>NZ_CP109046.1:0-4800000 GCF_045161545.1 Streptomyces sp. NBC_00637
TATGCAGCGCTGGCGCGCTGCATAGTGACGCCCTCCGCTTCGCTTCGGGCTACCCTGCTGACGCTCCGCAAGATTCCCCCGCAAGCAGGGGAATCTAATTCCGCAAGCGGAATTCTGAGTGTGCATCAATTCGCGCAAGCGCGAATTGATGGAATCTCGCAAGCGAGGTTCCCGAGGCTGGCAGTAAGGGGCGGGTGCATCGTGTGCGAGTCTGTGTAGAGCTTGGGATTCTCAGCCATCACCCCACAACGGATGTGACGGACTCTCAGCGTAACGAGGGGGCGGCCTCGCTGTAGTGACGGGTTCCGCTGCGCTCCACCCTGAACCCCTCCCCCGCTGTCTAACCTGTCCCAACATGTTCACGACTGACCTGCCAGCATACAGGGAAACCGGCTGTTCGTGGGTGGAGTTGAGCCATGTGCCACTCTCGGGAGTGGAGTTTGGGTACGGGGATGCATCACTAGTCGTAACTGTGTAGAGCCTTCGCCCGTGGGCAACCGCGTGAGGGACCAAAGCGCGTAGGGCCAGGAAGGCTCAGGCGTGGGCTGCGGCGGCTTGTGCGGCGAGTGCGGCCACCGGGGGCTTTCGGATGTCGGAGTGGGCGCCGGGGAAGGGTTTGCCCTCTACGTCGTTGATGACGGCGTCGGCGTCGACTCGGTAGAAGGTGCCTGGGGTGAAGGCGTAGTCCGTGCTGCCGTTGGCCGGCATGGTCCGGTCCTGTGACGGGTTCACCGCCTGGTATCCGTCGGCGCCCATGCCGCCCCAGCGTCCCGCGGTGGTGGCCTGTGTGTCCTGCTGGGCCAGGAAGGAGGCTCTCGGGTACCACACGCCGACCGCCCAGTCGAAGGTGCTGAAGGTGGCGACCAGCGGGCCGTGTACCCGGTCCGCGAAAGTGTGCAGTGCGCCGGGGCTGCCGAAGGGGTTGTCCTGCTCGTGTGCGAACGACCAGTGGGAGAAGGCCCCTTGCAGGAGCAGCAGTGAGGCGACCGGGCTGTTCTGGGGGGTGCTGATGCCGGACAGGGCGAAGGAGACCAGCCGGGCGCCGAAGCTGTGGCCGATCAGGTGGACGCGCAGGGAGGGCGAGCGGGTGTGCAGGGTCTGGAGCAGGGGTCCCAGTCCGGCGCGGCCGATGTCGCCAGCGCGGGCTTTCATGATCGTGTAGGAGAGGACGCGCAGGGCGTCCTTCGCGCCGTTGACGGCGTGGCCGAACCAGTCGCCGATGCCCTGGGTAGCGGAACCGGGCGGTGCGGTGCCGAAGGCTTCGGCGGCGGCCAGGTATCCCGACGTCGGGTCGTCGGTCAGGAGCAGCGCGGTCTCGCCCGAGTCCTCGAATTCGTCATCGGGTGGTGGCGGCGGTACCAGTGATGTCAGGTGCTGGTGGATCTGCCGTAGCCGTTGTTCCTTCTGCGCGTCGGATTCGTCCGAGTCGATGGCGGCTGCCGCCGCCTGGTCGATGAGTTCGCCGATCTTTTGTACGGTCTGCTGCTGCGCCGGGTCGGTGAACCCTTGTTGGAGGGAGGTGGCGATCTGTGTCCCGGTGAGTGCTGCCGTCCCGGCGTCGAGGTCTACCGTGGCGCCGTTGCCTGCCTGTGCGGCGCCGGCTGTTGCCGGTGGGGTGGCCGGTGTCGGTGGGAACCACAGGGAGGGCCACAGGAGGCCGGCGAATCCCGCCTTTCCGAGGTTCGCGGCGCCGGTCGCGGCGTGCTGGATCATGGGGAACATGGCGTCGTAGAGTTCGCCGGCCGCCTCCTGTGACGTGCTCCAGCCGTGGCTGAAGCAGAAGAGGTCGTCCACGCCTTGGGCGATGACCTGGTCGAGGAAGTCGTCCTCGGCCGGTGCCGTGAGCCGGCCCTTTTCGTCGAATGCGAGGTTCCACACCGGTGCGGCGGTGGTCGGCTGCGCCATGGTCTTGGCCCCTTTTCGTCAGACGTTCGCGAGCATGCGCATCAGGTCGACCAGGCCTGCTCCCTGCGCGTAGCGTTCCCGGCCGATGTCGGTGGCGCTGTCGGTGAGCAGGCGTTTGACCTGCCGGGGCCGGCCGATGAACTCGGGGCGGGCGGAGAGGAACGCCGCGATGACGCCGGAGACGTGCGGCGCTGCCATGGAGGTGCCGGACTGTTCGGCGTAGGTGAGCCGGCTTTGCGGGAGGGGGTCTCCTGGTGCGGGGTTCAGTCCGGCTGTGGCTCGGACCTTGCCGCTGGCGGCCGAGGCGATCCATTCGCCGGGTGCCACGACGTCCGGTTTCATCCGTCCGTCGAGGGTGGGTCCTTTGCTGGAGGTCCAGGTGACGCCGAAGGTGTGCGGCGCGTCGCGGTGGGTGGAGCCGACGGCGATGCAGTCCTCGGCGTGCGCCGGTTCGGTGATCGAGCCCAGGACGGCGGAGGTGTTGGCCAGGTCCGCGGTGGCGGTGCGGGCGCCGTAATTGCCCGCGGAGACGACGACCACCACGCCGGTGGCGACCAGTTGGTTGACGGCCTGGCACAGCGGGGACTGGCCTGCGGCGTACTGATCGGGCTGCCATTCGGCGCCCAGGCTCATGTTGACGCCGTGTACGCGCAGGACGCCGGGGTCGACGTTGACCTCGTTGCGCAGGTAGGTCAGCGCGTGGATGACGGCGCTGGAGGAGGTGACCCAGGTGCCCTGGCGGCTGCGCCGCATGACCTTGATGCTGACCAGTTCGCAGGCGGGCGCCATTCCGGACAGTGTGCCGACGTGGGCCCGCTGGACGTAGCCGCCGTTGCCGGGGTCGTCGGATTCCGCCACCCGTGGTGTCATGCCGTCCGGGGTGCAGCCGGAGATGATGCCGGCGACGTGGGTGCCGTGTCCGTTCTCGTCCGTCAGGGACGGCGGCAGGTTCGGGTCGTCCGGTCGGTCGGGTTCCCTCGGGTCTTCGGGGTTCACGAGGAAGCTGAAGTCGCGGTGCAGTTGGCTGGTCAGTCCCTGTTGCGGGTTTTCCTCGCGGCCGGCGGTGGCGAGTTCCAGTTGCGAGAAGTGGGGGTGGCCGGCGTCGATTCCGCTGTCGATGACGGCCCAGACGATGCCGTGGCCGCGTGCGTCGTAGGAGTGCCAGGCGGCGTTGGCTTTCACCGTGGGCGCGGAGCGGTCGATCTGGGGGTGGAGCGGGTAGTCGGGCCATACCCGGAAGATGACCGGGGGCCGGTGGCCGTGCTCGGCGAGGCTGCGGTCTCTTTCCACCAGGTCACGCAGTACTACGCGGGACAGGACGCACTGGTACAGCTTCGGTGCGATGAGCGCGAGGCCGTGGGGAACGGGTGGCTGGACGGGGCTGGCCGACGTGATCTCCTCGGGCCACCAGCCGCCGGCCGTCTCCGCGTAGCTTTCCCACAGGCCGTAGAAGGCTTCGCGGACCGCGAGCAGGCCTCCGGGGTACAGCACGTTCAGTTCGATCAGCATCGGGACCCGCTGGTGCGGGTCGCCCGGGGCAGTTGCCGTGTCGCCGTCGGGGGTCGAGGGCAGATTGAGGTCGCCCACGATGGGGGATCTGAACGGGCCCGCGGGCTCGTGCATCATGACGGTGCCCTTTCTTCTGACGCCAGAAGCGGGCGAAATGCCGTTACGTTACAGCGAATTGGCGCTTTCTGGCGGCAGCGGCGGCAAAAGCGGCGAGTGCGGTACGGAGCCCGGGGCGGTGATCTTCCCGAAGGGGGACGGGCTGGGCCGGGGCCGGTGAAGCCGGGGTTTCCCTGCCGGATGGATGCGGCGCAGGGAGTGTCGGCGTCCTGGCTATTACTCGCCGAGGTGATGTTATATATATGGGAATTATCGGCCGGGGTGATGGTCGTCGCAAATCGGCTGAAGCAATGTTGACGGTGTGACTTTCTTTGTCACCGTCATCGCCTTCAACTCCGCCCGCGGCAACGAGGACGGCTTCTCCCGCCGCGCCCGCGCCGTCCTCACCCGCGAGGTCCGCGAGATTGCGGGCCCCCGCGCTCTGCAGGCCCGCGCCGACGTCGTCACGCGTCCTCCAGCCGGCCGGCCACCCGACTGCCCGCCTGCCTTCCGAAGGCACTGCGCCGGCAGGTCGCCGGCGGGGCCGCCTTGCGCCGTAGGGGCGGGCGGGTTCAGGGCCGGGGCCGCCCGACGCCGAGGTAGGCGTAGGCGAACGTCTCGCCCGCGCGCGGTGCCCGGGTCCAGGACCCGGTGGTGAAAGTGCGGAGCCTGCCCCGGGTCAGCGCGAAGCGGGGCAGCGAAAGCCCGAGTTCGGTGTGCAGGGCCTGCAGGACACGTCGTTCGCGGTCCGCTTCGGTGTCGTCCGGGCGCGACAGCCGTGCGGGGTCCAGGGCCTCGGGGATCGTGCCGGAGCGCTCGATCTGCGGACCGCGCACGGTGAACGCGTAGAGCTCCTCGCCCTGTTCGGCCACCGACAGGTGGAACGCGGCCGGGCGGCCGCCCGGCGACGAGTGGTTCGGGTCGCGCCACACCACCACCGCGCGGCCCGGGCTGCCGGACGAGGAGGCGGCCGCGGCCGGGGAAAGGAACAGCTCGTTCAGGTGACGGGAGTGGCCGCCGAAGGCGAAGGCCCATCCTTCGGCGGTGCGGCCGGCGGCCACCACTGCCCGGTCCTCCCATAGTTGGGCGCCTTCGCGGGGTCCGGGCGCGCGCCGGAATGTCTCGCGCGGATCAGTGGGCGCGCTCAGTTCGGCGCCTTCCTCTCCGATCAGGGCGGGCAGGCGGGCGGGGTCGATGCCCTCGACCCAGACACAGCGGTATCCGTCGAGCGGGCGCCGGTCTGGTGCAGGCTCACTCAGCCAGGCGAGGCCCGGCGGGTCGAGGTCGGGCACCGGCTCGGGGGTGGGTCCTCTTTCCCCGGCTCGCGGCGTCGCGAGGATTTCCCGTCCGCGTTCCGCGGTGATCAGCGGGCCCAGGACGGGGTCGGCGAGCAGGCCGACCGGGGCGATGAGCAGGGGTCCGGGTGCCTCCCAGAGCGCGAGCGCGTCCCGCAGTGTCCGCCAGGCGGCGTCGGTCGCCCCCCATCGGGCCGCCTCACGTGCGTCGGCGACTGCCCGGCCCCACCGCGCCGGGAGGGGCGTAGCGGTGGGTGCCGTCGCGCATCGCGTCCAGGACGGCTTCGGCGCTTTCACGGGCGACGCCGCGGGCGCTCATCATCGCCAGCCAGTGGTCGTCGTCGCCCAGCCGCCCTTCACCGCGTGCCGGCGACATGGCCTGCAGGGGCAGGATTTCGGGCAGGTAGCGCGGGTCGGCCACCAGGAGGCCGTAGTCGCGCGGGGCCGGCAGCTGGCGGAGCTGGTTCAGCAGGACGGCGCTGCGTGGCCGTCCGAAGGACAGCGCCTCCTCGAGCAGGGGCAGGGCCTCTTCGTGCCGTCCGCGCAGGGCCAGCAGGCGGGCATCGTCCACATGGGCGTCCTGAGCGCGCGTGGTCGCGTTGACGAAGTCGTCCCGGTCCGCCCGGTCGCGGTGGAAGCCGCGGTACATGGCCTCCATGTACGCGCGGAACGAGGGGTAGCGGTCGGGGAATTCGCCGCTCCAGCCTTTGTAGACGTAGAGCGCCCACTCGCCGTCCGTGTCGCTGTCGCCCGGGTCGAGCAGGGCGTGCGACATGTCGGAGTCCGTCTCCAGCCGTAGCGCCCGCTGCCACATGCCGGCCAGTACGACGTCCTCCTCGCGCGGGTGGTCGCCCAGATTCTGCTCGTAGAGCGCGCTCATGTCGTACGGGTCCTTGAACCAGTCGATGTCCGCGGCGCCGCCGAGTCGGTAGACCCCGGCCGTCTGGTCGACGTGCCATCCGTCGCTCAGGGCCAGGAACTGCCGGTAGGAGGGCGGCAGTCGGCGGCCCAGCCGTTCCTCGGCGGCGGCGATCGCCGGCTCCTTCGCTCCGGGCCTTGCCGGGCCCGGGCCGGGGCGGACGGCCACCTGCCCGCCGTCGTCCACGTCCGCGTGCGGGTCCGCGTGCGCTTCCTCGTCCGCGTCCGTGCGCGGGAGCCACTCCGCCTGCCAACGTCCCAGGAACTCGTGCCAGTCGAAAGATTCGCCACTCATGGCCGGATGCTGTCACCCGGCACCGACAACGGCGCTCTCCCCCGGGCTCACCGGTGAACTCCCGCTGCCGCCACCATCGTTCGTGCCTGCGTGCTCGGCCCGCCGGGTGACCGGCGTGCGCATGTGTGCCTCGTGTCCGACGGCATCGGGGGTACCCGGGGCGGTATGCCGAAGTGGATGAGGAATGCGGGCCTTGTACTGGTGTTGTACGGGCTGTTGGCTTTGATGATCCGGTTCGCGGGCGGTGGGATCGGCTGGGGCTGGCCGCTGGCGGCTGCTGTGGTGGCTACGCCGCTGGTGCTGTGGATGGTGTGGTTGCGCCGCCGCATGAGGGAGCAGGCGCAGGAATGGGGGCGTCGCAGGTTCCGGCCGTGGCCCGAGGAGCGGCGTCGCTGAGTCGCCGGATGGGAGACGTGTCCGTGGCGGCGGAGCCGGGCGGCCCCACCGGGGCCCCGTGCGGTGGTCGGGGCCGAGGTGGGTGCTGCCACTGTGGCGGGCCGTCGATGTGGTCAGGTGGCTGCCAGGAGGATGGCTGTGTAGTGGGCGGTGAAGGCGGCGATGGTCAGGGCGTGGAAGACCTCGTGGAAGCCGAACCAGGCCGGTGAGGGGTCGGGGCGTTTGAGGCCGTAGACGACGGCGCCCGCGGTGTAGAGCAGGCCGCCGGCGATGACGAGTACGAGGACCGCGGTGCCGCCGGCGTGCGCGAAGTCGGGCAGGTAGAAGACGGCCACCCAGCCCAGGGCGAGGTAGCAGGGGGTGTACAGCCACCTCGGGGCTCCGATCCACAGGATGCGGAAGGCGATGCCGGCCAGCGCGCCTGCCCACACCATGGCCAGCAGGACCGGTTGCCGGTTGGCGGGGAGCAGCAGCACCGCCAGGGGGGTGTAGGTGCCGGCGATGATCAGGAAGATGTTCGCGTGGTCGAGGCGGCGCAGGACGGCTTCCCCGCGTGGGCCCCATGTGCCGCGGTGGTAGACCGCGCTGGTGCCGAACAGCAGGCAGGCCGACAGTGCGTACACCGAGCAGGCCGCCACTGCCGCGGCCGAGCGTGAGACGGCGATCAGGACGATGCCGCCGGCCAGGGCGAGGGGGAACACGCCGGCGTGCAGCCAGCCGCGCATCCGTGGTTTCAGCGCGGCCGCCGCGCGTTCCATCCCGCCTTCCGGGCCGGTGGCCGTCTGTGCGGCGGCCGGCCGGCCGGTTGCGGCGGTTGGGTCGGCCGCCGGGGGGTGGGGGGTGTCGGGCGGGGTGCCGTGGTCGGGGCTGGGGCCCGGCCGGGTTTCGGGCTGGGGGTCGCGTCCGTGGACCGGCGGCTGGGTGTCTTCGGCGATCATGCGCTCTTATTCTGAGGTCGGCTGGAGTGGCGGCCCGGCGCGTCGCCGGGGGACGGACCGTGGGTCAGATGCCTGCCGTGGGGCGGTCGGCGGCGCGGCGGTGTTCGGCGTTGAGGCGCTGGGCTTCTTCGAGCTGGTCTTCGAGGATGATGATGCGGCAGGCGGCCTCGATGGGGGTGCCGTGGTCGACGAGTTCGCGGGCGCGGGCGGCGATGCGTAGTTGGTAGCGGGAGTAGCGGCGGTGGCCGCCGGCGGAGCGCAGCGGGGTGATGAGGCGGGCTTCGCCGATGGCTCGGAGGAAGCCCTGTGTGGTGCCGAGTATCTCGGCGGCCCGGCCCATGGTGTAGGCGGGGTAGTCGTCGTCGTCGAGACGGCCGTAGGAGTCGTCTGCTGTCACTTGCACCTCTCTGTGAACGCGTAGAGGGGCCCTGGCGCCGTGCGGCGCCAGGGCCCGAAGGAACTGTTCCACCATCTGCCGGCCCTGTTACTGCGCCGGCCTTGTGTTTCCGCATCTCCGAGTGGACTGCTGCCGGGGATGCCGGGATCGCGGTTGCGTGACCGGAGACCACCTCGCTGTGCTGTCGATGTCCTGCGGTACCCGGGTTGAAGGCTTTCGCCCGGGCGATCCTGATGGCGTTTCGGTTCCTCCGTTCTTCCCTCGGTGATCGACTGCTTGCCTGACGGGGACTGCGTACTGCTGGTACCGCGTACTGCTCACCCGACGTCGCCGCCGGGTCTTGCGGACTTCCCTTACGGGTAGGGCTACCGCGGTGGTGCCGCCCGGCAGTTCGTGTCTGCCGGGCCTTTCGTCCTCTGTGGGCTACGAGAGAAACCATAACCAAGCCAACAACCAATGTCTACTCTCGTCACCATAGATTTTCGGATACAGGGTAGTGAGGTATGGTCTCGGGCGATGTGCTGGAGGGCGGCGTCGGACGAAGCCCTGCGGGCCGGGACCGAGGAAGAACTGGGAGGGGGCGATGGACACCGGTTGGCGCACGCGCGGCGCGGATGCCGCGGCCCTGCCCCTGCTGCTACCGGGGACGGCGGGCGGTGACGTGTCCTGCGGGGCCGTCGTCGGACAGGGTGATGCGGGCCGTGATGCGCTTGCCGCCCGGTTCCCGCTCGATGAGCAGTTCCTCGGCGACGGCCTTGACGATCTCCAGGCCGTGCTGGCCGATCCTGCCGGGATCCGCGGCCCGGACGGCGGGCACGGCGGGAGCGCTGTCGCGCACGACGACGTCCACGGCGTGAGCGTTGATGCGCAGTTCCAGCAGGACGGGGCCGGGAGCGTACTTGCGGGCGTTGGTGACCAGCTCGCTGACCACCAGCTGGGTGAGGTCCCGCGCCCGGGCCGTCACCGGCAGGTGATGCTCGGTGTGGGCCCGGTCGAGGAAGGCCACGGCGTGGTGGCGGGCGGTGGCGATGCAGGCGTCGTCTCCGCCCAGGGCGTAGCCGGCGCGCAGCAGGTGGTCGTCCGCCGCCGCCGTACAGCCGTCACCGTCGGCATGAGATCCCACGTGTTCGCCCTCACTCCGCCCGTTCACGCGCGCCACTACCCTCGACGGCGTCATGCATGCCACCGGGGACACCGTCCGCCGCAGCCGTCCTGGCCCCTGACGGCACAGCGGTGGAACACCATCGTCCGGACACGCCCTGTGCGGGCAAGCCTAGGCGTAGCCGAGGAGACATGAGCAACATCCACAAGGAAGACCGGCCCGGCCGGTTCTCCGTCCGGCCCGAAGTGGTCGACGGCGTCCTCATCGTGACCGTACGCGGCGAGATCGACCACGACGTCAAGGCAGTCCTCGGCCAGGCGCTGATGCCCGAGGACGACACCACGCCGCCCCGGATCGTGGCGGACCTCAGCAACGTGACCTTCATGGACTCCAGCGGCATCAACGTCTTCGTCAACGCCCACCGGCGGGTGAGCGACGCCCAGGGGTGGCTGCGCATCGCCGGTGCGCAGGAGTCCGTCGTGCATCTGCTGCACCTGGTCGGGATCGACGAGATCATCACCTGCCACCCCACCATCGAGCAGGCCCTGAACGCCTAGCCCCGCCCCCACCCGGGCCCGGGTGCGGCGCCGTTCGGCCCTGCGGCTCTGCGGCTCTGCGCCCGGGCTTTCCGGAGTGAGCGGGGTCAGGCCGTCGGGACCCGGCGGGCTTGCGCCGGGGTTTCGGCCTGCGGTGCGGTGAGCGGTCCGCCGCCCGCGTCTCCGCGGTCCGTGAGGCCTGCGAGGAGGGCCAGGCCGAGGCCTGCGGCGGCGAGAGCCGCGCCGACCAGGGCGGGCGAGGCCCAGCCCCAGCCGGCCGAGATGGCCAGACCGCCGAGCCAGGCACCGCCGGCGTTGGCCAGGTTGAAGGCGGAGTGGTTGGAGGCCGCCGCCATCGTCGGGGCGTTCTTCGCCTTGGCCATGAGCAGCATCTGCACGGGCGTGGTGACCAGGGCGCCCATCGCGCCCATGACGGCGAGGGTCACCAGGGCGGCGACGGGGCTGTGGACCGTGAAGTAGAACGTCACGAGCGACGCGCCCAGCAGGGCCAGTCCCCCGTACAGCGTCGGGCGCAGGGCACGGTCCGTCAGCGGGCCCGCGATCAGCGTGCCCAGCGTCATCCCCGCGCCGTAGAGGGCCAGGACCCAGGTGGTGGAGGAGTCGGAGAAGCCCGTCAGATGGGTCAGGATCGGCACCAGGTAGCTGTAGACGGCGAAGAAACCGCCGAACCCCACGACGGCCGTGGCCAGGCCCAGGGCGACCTGCCTGTTGCCCATCGCCCGCAGCTCGTGCCGGATGCCGGCCCGGCTGCCGCGGGGCTGCTCGGGGACGAAGGCCGCCAGCGCCGCCAGCGCGACGAGACCGATGACGGCGACGGCGCAGTAGGCGTACCGCCAGCCCAGCTGCTGTCCCAGAGCCGTACCGGCCGGAACCCCGACGATGTTGGCGATGGTCAGACCGAGGAACATCCTCGACACGGCCCGCCCGGCCCGCTCGGGGGCCACCAGCCGGGAGGCCACGACCGCGCCCACCCCGAACAGCGCTCCGTGGGGCAGGCCCGCCAGGAACCGCGCGGCGAACAGCAGTCCGAAACCGGGAGCCAGGGCGGAGGCGACATTGCCGGTCACGAACAGGGCGGACAGCAGGAGCAGGAGCCGTTTGTGGCTGATGCGCGCGCCGATGCCGGTCAGTACAGGGGCGCCGACGACGACGCCGAGCGCGTAGGCCGAGACGATGTTGCCGGCGTGCGGCACGGACACGCCGACCCCGTCGGCGATCTGGGGCAGCAGCCCCATCGTGGCGAACTCGGTCGTACCGATACCGAACGCGACGAGGGCAAGGGCCAGCAGGGCCAGTGGCATGGAGCGGAAGTACCTTTCACGGGCGGCGGTCCGAACGACGGAGCAGGCGGGACCAGGGTCCGTGCCGCTCCTGTGGCCAGTCGCGCCGGCCACCGTCGCCCGGTGCGCCCCCCGGGACAGGGAAGGCCCACAAGCAGTGCAGCGGCGGCGCAGGCTCACGCATTCCAAGATCGGCCGACAGGAATCATGGCCTGCGTCACACGCCGGGAGCCGTGGGCCGGCCGCCGGCGGGGCAGGGGCCGGTGAAGAAGCGGTCGTGAAGAAGCAGTCGTGAAGGGGCGGTCGCCTACGCGGCGAAAGGCTCTGCGGGGCTTCAGCCGGACGATCGTCCCCGCAGGCTATAGGTGAGGCCCGGGGACACTGTCCCCTTCACGACCACGCCCCGGACAACACGGCCGGCCACGGCGGCATTCCCGCCCCGCCCACCGGCCGGGCTCCCGGGTGGGCGGGCTCCCGTCCCGGCTCGGGGGGAACGGGACGGGAGCCCTACCGTCGTCTTCCCTGCCAGGCGGCCGTACGGATGCGTCAGACGTGCCGCGCTCGGCGGGACCGGACCGGACCGCACCGGCTCCAGGCGTCACCGGGCCGTGGCTGGAGAGGCTGCGGACCCGCCGTGCCGGCCTCACGGCCGACGGTGTGCGCCGCAGCTGTCGAAGCCGGCGGTGTGCGCCGCGTCCGTCGCCGTGCCGACGCAGCCGCGCAGCCGCCGGCGAGTGGCTGTGGCTGTGGCTTCATACGGTGCGTTCCATGCAGAGCAGTTGGTCCCGTGTCTCCCATGAGTCGGCGGCGGTGAAGCCGAGCCGCTCGTACAGGGCGATGGCGTCTGTCCGCCATTTCCACACCGACAGCCGTACCGTGGCGACGCCGGTTTCCGCGGCGTGCGCGAGCGCGGCGCGGATGAGGCCGGAGGCGATGCCCCGGTTCCGGAAGGCCGGGTCGGTCCAGAGTCTTTTGATCTCCGAGCGTCCGTCGGCGGGAGCGGTCAGCACGAGGCAGCCCACGGCTGTGTCACCGCTCAGGGCCATCAGCACGGCATCGCCGGCGAACGCGGTCCCCGGGTCCGAGATCTCTGCCCGGTAGCGGTCCGCCAGCCCGTCCGCATCGGTGACGGCGACGCCCTTCTCGGCCTCCGTCCGCAGGTGGTAGGCGGTCAGCAACGCGGCCAGCCGGTCCGTCGCGGGGCCCTGACCCGGCCGGCGGACGATGACAACCTCGTGTCGATCGGTCACCGCGCCAGCATCACACGGTCTGTGCCGCAGACCGGAGGGAGCCCGTGGTCACGAGCCGGCGGCGCCCGAGGCCGGCTGCTCCCGGAGTCCCCAGCTGTGGATCCGCCTCGGGTGGACGCGGATCACCTCCTCGCTGAAGTGCGGGCCCAACTCGTGCGGTCCGGTGAGGAGTTCGGCCTCGCCTCGGATGTCCACGCCGCGCACCGTCCAGGGCCGAAGGCTCACGACGTCGTCCACGACGAGCGCGGCCTTCGGGTTCTCGCGGAGATTGCGCCACTTCTTCGTCCGCCCCATCGCGAATCCGCCGATGAGGATCGTGCCGTCGTCCTGGAGGAAGAACCCCACGGGATTGGCCTGCGGCTGCCCCGACGGGTCGACCGTCGCGAGGCGCCCCAGCCGCTGCGACACCAGGTACGCGCGTTCGGCCGCGCTGAATTCGGTCATGAAAGCAGCCAAGCAGGTCCCGGGCCGGGTGCGCATCGGGTCACCGACCTAGGTCCGGGGGCTGAGCCCGGGTCCGGCCTCGGGAAGGGAGCGGGCTGCCCGGTCCCTCCGGCAGCGCGGCGGGGCGGCGTGGCGTGTGTGCGTACGGCAGAAGGTGGCCGACGCCGTGATCCGCTCCAGTGTGTGGCCGAGCGGATGTGGGCGTTGCCGGTAGCGTGATCGCCTGCCGCGTGGAAGGTCCATGTGTCCGGCCGGCCCGTGCAGGGGATTGCGGGCGGCGAGCAAGGGGAGCGTGATGAGCGAACTGGCCAAGCCCAGGATCGAGGTTCCGGAGGGTGCCGCGCCCACCGAGCTGGCGATCCGGGACCTCGTGGTCGGGGACGGACCCGAGGCACGGCCGGGCAGGGTCGTCCAGGTTCACTACGTGGGCGTCACCTTCGCGTCCGGACGAGAGTTCGACTCGTCCTGGGAACAGGGCCGGCCGTACAAGTTCGCCGTGGGCGGGGGCAAGGTCATCAAGGGCTGGGACCGGGGAGTGAGGGGGATGAGGGTCGGCGGCCGGCGCGAGATCATCGTTCCCCCGCGTCTCGCCTACGGCAGACAGTCGCCCTCCGCGCTGATCCCGGCGGGCTCGACGCTGATCTTCGTCGTGGACCTGCTGACAGTCGTGGGCGGGCCCGCCAGGACGAGCCCCGGCGAAGCACCCCCCGCGTAGGCGGGGACGTCGGGGTAGGTGCCCCCGGGGCGACCATCGTGGTGTCCTGCCCTGCCGGCGCAGGCGGCTCAGATGTTCTCCGACGACGTTCGCGGGCGTGGGCCCCGGCTGACGTAGGCGGCGGTCCCGGCGGCGGCGAGCACGGCGGCGACCACGGCCGCGGGGCGGCTGTCGGGTGTCTGGGCCTGCCAGGTCAGCGCCTCCCCGGCCATGCCCGTGGCGGGGAGTGTCACCGCGCCGAGCGTCCATCCCAGAGGCAGGAACCACGAACGGGCCGTGCCGGCCGCGGCCGTTCCCGCGGCGGTCAGGCCCAGGAGGCCGGCCGCGTCGCGGACGACGCAGCCGAACGGCCCCAACCGCGTGCCGGTCGCCGACGTGGCCAGCAGGAGCACCAGCACGCAGGCCAGGGCCGTGGCCAGGTGGGACATCCGCAGCCATCCCCACGGCCTCGCCGCCGTGCGGTCCAGGGTGTCGTCCGGGCCGCCGAGCGTGGCGGAGACGACGGTCACGAGGAGGAGCACCGTCAGGACGGGGACGGTGGCGCCCGTCTCGCCGCTGTCGCCGAGGGCCGGCGCCGTCAGCCGCGCGAGGGCGGTGGCCGCGGCCGCCGCGCCGAGCGCCGCCGGCACCCGGCGCGAGCGGGCGTAGAGCGTCAGTGCTCTCATCGGGCGCTCCTGGTCAGGAGGTCGGTGGTGTCCTGGCAGGTGCGGGCGGCCTGGTAGACGGCGCGCACCCGGGCGCCGGCCTCGGCCGGTGGCAATGTCTTCAGTTGCCTCCAGAGCTTGGCGGCCTCGGGGTCGTCGGATTCGAGGCCCTCGGGGCCGGTGGCCGGCTCGCGGTCGAGCAGCCAGTAGGCGGCGGCGGTGGCGACCTGGAAGTTCCAGGTGTCCGCGCAGCCGGGAGGGCCGGTGAACACGGCGGTGAGCATCGCCGGTTCGAGGCGGCCCGGGTGGGCGAGGCGGCCGTGCCGGTCGACCGTGATCCTCATCAGCGCGGTGTCGGCCCGCGGCCTCGGTGCGGTGGGAGGGGAGAACGTGGTGGTGTCCTCGTGTGCCGTGACGAGCGAGGTGTTCGACAGCAGTTCCAGTGCGTGGCGGGCTTTGGGGGTCACCTCGGGCAGCAGCCCTTCGTGCGCCCGGCTGACGCAGACCCGTGGGGCGTCGTGGGTGCACACCAGTTCCTGGGCGGCCGGGTCGAGCGTCCCTCGGGCGTAGGCGTCGCCGGTCGGCACGACCAGGAGGGTGGCCGTCGCCCCGAGGGCCAGCGGCACCAGCGCGGCGAACGCGGACCTGCGGTGTCGGACGGCCAGGAGTACGACGCCGGCCGCCGCGACGGCGGCCGTCCAGAGCGCCTGGGCGAGGCTGACTTCGCCGTCGACGGTGTCGTAGTCGCTGAACATGCTCATCCCCATGGCCGGGGAGAACGCCGCCGTGACTCCGCCGTCCGGCAGGGTGTGCGGCGCCAGGACGAGCAGTACGAAGCCGGTCACGGCCAGTGCGGGGGCGGTGGCGAGTGCCGGTATCAGGCGTCCGACGGCCAGGCCGAGCCAGACCGAGGCGATCATCGCGATGAGTCCGACGGCCACGACGGCACCCGCCGCCGGCGGCAGGTAGCGTGCCGTGTCGGCGATCCGTGGCGCCGCCGCGAGGAGTGTGAGCAGGTAGGCGGCGAGAACGGTCAGGCCGGTCGTGACCAGGATCGGCACGATGCGCTGCGGTCGCGGGCGGGGCGTGCCGGCGAAGAGTTCGGCGACGTTCGCCCGGTGTTCGCGGTAGGACTGCCAGGCGCCGGCGGCCATCGCGAGGGGCGAGAGGACCGCGAGGTATTCGCGCTGGGTCATGACCAGTGCCATCCAGCCGCCGGACCATCGTCCGGCGGTGGCGTGGAGCACGAGGGTGCCGGCGGCGGCGATCACGAGCGCGGCGCCGAGAGCGGCCGACCGCCGCAGTTCGATGGCGAGGATGCGGTTCACGCGTTGCTCCGGTGCCGGCGCAGGAGTGCGGAGTAGCCGCGCTCGGCCGGGCTGTCGCCCGCGTCGCCCTGTCCGCCGCGGGCGATGAGATCGTCGGGGGTGCCCTGGAAGAGGAGCCGGCCTTCGTTGATGACGAGGACATCGGTGCAGGCGGCCACGACGTCCTCGACGAGATGGGTGCAGACCAGCACACAGGTGCCGGCGCCGAGGTCACGCAGCAGGTCGCGGAAGTCGAGGCGCTGTTCGGGGTCGAGGCCGACGGTGGGCTCGTCGAGCAGCAGCAGTTCGGGGTCGTTCACGATGGCCTGCGCGATGCCGGCCCGGCGCAGCATGCCTCCGGAGAGCGTCTTCATCCTGGTGTCGGCCTGGGTGGTCAGGCCCACCCGGTCGATCGCGCGTTGGACGGCGTCGGGTACCGCGGTTTCGGGCATTTCCCTGAGCCAGGCCATGTAGGCGACGAACTCGCGGACGGTGAACCGCGGATAGAAGCCGAACTGCTGCGGCAGGTAGCCCAGTTTGCGGCGCACCGTGCGCAGGTCGGTGCGGCCGTCGGCCTGGGTGCCGAGCAGTGTCAGCGAGCCGCCGGCGGGTGTGACGGCGGTGGAAAGTGCGCGTATCAGCGTGGTCTTGCCGGCGCCGTTGGGGCCGAGCAAGCCGTGGACGCCGGCTTTCAGGGCCAGGTCGAGGCCGTCGACGGCCAGGTGCCGGCCGGCCCGGACACGCAGTTCCTCCGCGTGGACGAGCCAGGGATGAAGGGTGGGGGCCGTTTCGGCAGCACGCACCGCTCGCATGGGGTCTCTCCTGTGGATAGGGGGTCAGTTGCCGCTGGTCAGGCGGCGCAAGGAGGGGGCGGTGAGCGGGGTGAGCGCGGCGAGGGCCACGGCGGCGACCGCCCACACTGCGGTGCTGCCCGGCTGCAGTACCGGGGACAGCGACCGGGTGGCCACGCTCGGCAGCAGGACGGCCGCGGACCAGGCCACGGCGAGGGCGATCGCCGCGCGCCGTACGCCGATGCGGGCGCCGAGCGCGAGGGTGGCGGCGGTGAACACCAGGCACGGCAGCAGGGTGAGGGCCAGTGAGGTTCCGGTGCTCGCGCCCGCCACCAGCAACGCCGGAAGCACGACGGCGAGTACGGCGAGCGTGCGCCGCAGCACCATGGCCAGGCCGGCCGCGGGGGTGGTGGCGATCTGTTCCCATGCCGGGTCGATCCGCCGGCTCCAGGCCACCGCCACACCGGGCAGCGGAGCCACCGGGGCCAGCAGCAGCACGAGTGAGGGCAGGCTGGGTTCGGCGACGTCGAGGAGCACGCCGCAGCCCAGCACCGTGACGGTCACCGCGAGCCAGGGCAGCAGCGTCCAGGCGAGCCAGCGCCGGTGCACGGCCGCGGCCCGGGTGCGGTGCCGGGCCGGTGGCGGGCTCGTGCCGATCGCCCGGTCGAGCGAGGCGGCGACGCGGTCGAGGAGGTCCGTCGTGGCGGGGGTGGCGTGTGCGGCGAGTTGCCCGCGGCAGCCGGCGCACGTGTCGAGGTGGACTTCGATCGACCAGAGCGCGGCGTCGTCGAGCCCGTGTCCGCCGTCCGCGTAGCGGGCCAGGAGCGTGGTGGTGGGGTGCGTCATGACAGTGCCTCCCGCAGCGCGATCCGGGCCCGCCGTGCGCGGGTCTTCACCGTGCCCTCCGGCAGGCTGAGCAGCACCGCCGTCTGACGGACCGACAGGTCGTCGAGGACCATCGCCTGCAGCACCTGCCGCAACTCCGGTGGCAGGCCCAGCAGCGCCTGTTCGAGGTTCTGGTCGACGCGGTGGGCCATCACCTCGTCCTCGGCGGCCGGCGCGGTCGTCTCCGGCGGGGCGGCGGCCGGCACCCGCTCCTGGCGGTCGCGCCGGCGGAACGCGTCGACGAGACGGTTCGCGGCGATCGTCCAGAGCCAGCCGACCGCGCTGCCGTCGGTCGCGGAGCCGGCGTAGCTGCCGGCTGCCCGCCAGACGGCCAGGTCGGTGTCCTGGAGCACGTCGGCGACGACGTCGTCGTCAGCGCAGCGGCGGCGCAGGCGCACCGCCAACCACGGCGAGGTACGCCGGTACAGCTCGTCGAACGCCGCCCGGTCGCCGCCGGCGACACGGCGCACGAGTTCTGCCTCGTCGAGGTCTGTCTTGCCTTTCACGCTCAGGAAGACGACGCGAGTCTCGATTCAGGTTCTCGAGCGGTCCGGCGGCGGGCTTCACCACCGGCCGGCCCGCATCCGGCGATTGATCAGGTCGGGCCACGCCGATCACGCCGGACGGTGGATCCTGGCGCTTCGTGCGCCGGTCGGCCGGGCGGGGTGGGAGGGGCGGGAGCGGCGGCACGGTGCCGTTTGCCGGACCGGCAACAAAAGTGGCAGGCCGGGACGCGGTGGGCGACGGTGGGCCGGTGACCGACAACATCGCAGCGCAACCGCCCGCGTCCGCCATCCCCTCGCCCGCCGGCGGATACGCCGGCGACCCCGCGGTGCGGGCGCAGTGGGACAACCGGTACGCCGAACGGCAGCAGTTGTGGAGCGGCCGGCCCAACGGCGCGCTCGTGGCCGAGGTCGCCGGGCTCACGCCCGGCCGGGTGCTCGACGTCGGCTGCGGCGAGGGCGCGGACGCCCTCTGGCTCGCGGGCGGCGGCTGGGACGTGACCGCGCTCGAGGTCTCGGGCGTGGCGCTGGAGCGCGCGGCCGCCCACGCCCGCGACGCCGGCCTCGCCGTTCGCTGGGTACACGCCGAACTCACCGAGGCGGCGCTCCCGCCGGCCTCCTTCGACCTGGTGTCCGCGCAGTACCCGGCCCTGCTGCGCACCCCCGACGCCGCGGCCGAGCGAGCGCTGCTCGCGGCCGTGGCGCCCGGCGGTGTGCTGCTGCTCGTGCACCACGCGGGGATGGACACCCGGCAGGCGCACGACAGCGGCTTCGACCCGGCCGACTACGTCTGGCCCTCGATGGTCGCCGACCGTCTCGACGACGGCTGGGAGGTGGAGGTGGACGAGCAACGGCCCCGCGTGGCACCGGACGGTGGCGCCGGCGCGCACCACACCGACGACCTGGTGCTGCGCGTGCGCCGGCTGCGCTGACCGAGGGCCGGTACCGCGTGCGGGTGTCGCGCGTGGGGGTGTCGCGCGTGCGCGGTTCTCGGGCGGGCCCGTCCCCCGTCCCGCCGCCGGGATCCGGCCAGGTGCGCGGGAGGGCGTGGCCGTGCGGGCGGCAGGCGGGGCCGGGGCGGGCGTGCGGGGGCGGGTGTGTCCGGGCCGGGGCACCGGTGGGATCCGGCCAGGCGGGCCGCTCGGCGGCGTCGCGCGGGCGGCGCCCGCCGATATCGTTGTCGCGCTCCGGGGTGCGGGAACGGTACAGCGATCGGGGACTCATGCTCGAGGTGCGTCTGCTCGGTCCGGTCGAGGTGTGGGAAGGGGACCGGCGGGCGCCGCTCGGTGGGGTCAGGCCCCTGGCCGTGCTGTCCGCGCTGGTCGTCCATCTCGGCCAGGTGCTCTCCACCGAGCGTCTCGTGGACTTCGTCTGGGACGAACAGGTTCCCGCGACCGCCGGCGCCCTGGTCGCCACCCATGTCTCCGCCGTACGCCGGGCGCTGGCCCGCGTCGGCGGGGCCGGGGCGATCCGGACCCGGCCGCCCGGCTACCTCGCCGAACTCGACCCCTGCCAGGTCGACGCCCGCCGCTTCGAGCAGCTGCTCGCGGCGGGCCGGGCCTCGGCCGGGCGCGGGCGCCCGCAGGAGGCCACCGACCTGCTGGCCACGGCGCTGGGCCTGTGGCGGGGCCAGCAGGCCCTCGAAGGGCTCGGCCAGTCGTTCGCCCGGATCGAGGCGGCGCGGCTGGCGGAGCTGCGGCTGATCACCCAGGAGGAGCGCTTCGGTCTCGAGCTGGAGCTCGGTCGCGCGGACCGTACGATCGCGCCGCTGCTCGCGCACGTGGCCGCCCATCCGCTCAGGGAACGGCCGTGCGGGCTGCTGATGACCGCCCTGTTCCGCACGGGCAGGGTCTCCGACGCCCTGCGCACGTATCAGCAGGGGCGCACGGCCCTGCGCGACGAACTGGGCATCGACGCCGGCCCCGAACTGCGGGCGCTGCACCGGGCGGTGCTGACCGGCGACACCGCGCTGCTGGGCGTGGACCCCCCGCCGCCGCCCCCGGCACCGGACGCCGCCGGCGGGGTGCGGGAGGCCGCCGGCGGTGCCGCACCGGCCTTCGGGACCGGACCGGGGACCCGGACGGGAACGACGGCGCGGACAGGGGCGCAGGCCGGACCGCGGGCGGGGGTGCGGGCGGGCCCCGCGCCGTCCCATGTGCCGCCCGACATCGCCGACTTCGTGGGCCGCGCGGAACAGATCGGCTGGGCCACCGCGCTGCTGCACGGGGCCGGCGAGGCCGGCCGTACCGCGCCGCCGATCGGGGTGATCTCCGGGCGTTCGGGGACCGGCAAGACGGCGCTGGCCGTGCATGTCGGTCACCGCAGCGCCGCGCTCTTCCCCGACGGCCGCCTGTTCGTGGATCTGCGGGCCGCCGACACCGCGCCGCTCCAGCCGGCCGACGCGCTGGCCCGGCTGCTGCGCGCGATGGGGGCCGATCCCGAGACGCTGCCCGGCTCCGTCGAGGAGCTGACGGGGCTGTACCGCACGCACATCGGGCACCGGCGCGTCCTGCTGATCCTCGACAACGCGGCCGGGGAGGCGCACGTACGGCCGCTGCTGCCGCCCGGTCCCGGCTCGGCGGTGCTGGTGACCAGCCGCCGCCGGCTGGTGGCACTGGAGGGGGCCGTCCATCTGGATCTGGCCGTGCCGGGCGGGGAGGAGGCGCTGGAGCTGCTGCGGCGCGTGGCGGGCGGGGACCGTACGGGCGCGGAACCGGAGCGGGCGGCCGAGATCGTCGCGCTGTGCGGACGGCTGCCGCTGGCCGTGCGGATCGCCGGGGCGCGGCTGGCGGCCCGCCCGCACTGGGCGCCGGGGCAGCTCGCGCGCCGGCTGCGCGACGAACGCCGCCGGCTCAACGAACTGCGCGCCGGGGACCTGGAGTTGCGCACCAGTCTGGAGCTCGGCTACGCCGACCTCGATCCGCAGGAGCGCCGGGCGCTGCGCCGGCTGGCGCTGCTCGACCTGCCCGACTTCGCGGGCTGGATCGCCGCCCCCTTGCTGGACATCGACGGCGAGGAGGCCGAGGAGGCGGTCGAACGCCTGGCGGACTGCCACTTCGTCGACGTGATCGGCGTGGACGACACCGGCCGCAACCGCTACCGCATCCACGACCTGGCCCGCGAACACGCCCGTGAGCGCTGCCTGTCGGAGGAGAGCATCGAGCAACGCGAGGCGGCTGTGCTGCGGTTGGTGGCCTGCTGGCTGGGGCTCGCCCAGAAGGCCGCCGCCCGGGGTCCGGGCGGTGCGGCCAGGTACTTCCCGGAGCCGGCCTGCGTACGCCCCCTCGGCGTCCCGACCGAGGAGGCGCTGCTGGAGCGCCCGGCGGCCTGGTTCGCCGCCGAACAGGGGTGCCTGCTGGCGGCGGTGGAGTACTGCGCCGGACACGGCATGGAACGGCCCGCCCGGGATCTCGCCGGGGCGCTGATGGCCGGTTCGGCCGCGCTGTACAACCAGTTCGACGCCTGGTCGCGTTCGCATGCCGCGGCCATGGCGGCGGTGCGGCGCGGCCGGGACGGTGAGGGTGAGGCGTGGCTGCTCGCCGGTCTGGGCCAACTGCGCTACGAACAGGACGAGTTCGAGGAGTCCTACGCCCGGTTCGGTGACGCCCTGCGGCTGTTCGAGGAGCGCGGGGGCCCCGCGGCGGGGGCGGCGACGGCGCTGGCGGGGATGGGCACGGCCCGGCGCGAGCAGGCCCGCTACGCCGAGGCGCTCCGGCTGCTCGACGCGGCGCTGGAGCGGTTCGGGCCCCGCGCCGACCGCGGCGCCCGGGCCCGCGTGCTGTACGGCATCGGGTACGTGCACCGGGAGCAGGGGCGCGGTGAGCAGGCAGCGGAGGCTCTGGGGCGGGCGCTCGAGCTGTACCGGGCGGAGGCCGACCGGCACGGCGAGGCGCTCACGCTGCGGTCGCTGGCCCTGTGCCACCGGGCGGAGGGCGCGCGGGCGCAGGCCGGGCGGCTGCTGCACGACGCGCTGCGGATCTTCGCCGGTCTCGGCGACACGTTCGGCGTGATGTACACCGAGCAGTCGCTGGCCAAGGTGGAGCTGCGGGAGGGCCGGCTGGAGGAGGCGGCCGGCCGGCTGCGCCGGTGCCTGGAGGTGGCCCGCGAGCGCCAGGACCGGTTCGGGGAAGCGCTGGTCCTGCGCACCTGGGGCGAGTGGCATCTGGCGGCCGGTGAGCCGGGTGGGGCCCGCGAGCCGCTGGAGGCGGCGCTGGCGGGCTGGGAGGCGCTGCGGCTGCCGCTGTGGCGGGCACGTACGGTCCGGGACCTGGCCCAGGTGTGGGCGGCGGACGGGGACCGGGCCCGGGCGCGGGCGGCCCGGGAGGAAGCGGCCGCCGTCTTCGCGGAGTTGGGCTGCCGGGAGGCGCAGGAAGGGGAGGGAGACGGGGACGGGGACGGGGACGGGTGATAGCCCGAGGCGGGGTGCGCGTGCGTGGCGGGGGCGCGAGCACGGCGGGCTGCGCGAGCGTGCGAGGTAGCCCTGGAGAGCGCTCGGCGGGGCCGGTTCCGCCCTCGTGGACAGCCGTGCGCCCTCGCGCGTGCGCCGTCCGCGACGCGGCCGCCGCGCGTGGAAGCCCGGGCACCGGGGCGCGCGGGCGGGCGGCTGCTTGCAGGCAACCTGCAGAGCATTTGCAGAGGGGCCGGTGACGCTGTTGCCGTGACAGACGACATCATCACGCTCTCGGACCCCAGGGTCGCCGCCGTCGCGCAGGACGAATGCGGTGAGCCCCTGGCCGATCTGCGCGGGTGCGGCTCCGTGTGGCTCGACCACCGGCAGGCCGACGACGACGGCAGCTACGCCCATCTGAGGTCGGGCGCGCTGCGCCGGCTGGTGCGGGCGCAGCGCCTGCTGCCGGCCGGTGTGCGGTTCCTGGTGGTGGAGGGGTACCGGCCGCCGGGCCTGCAGCGGCGCTATTTCGAGCAGTACGCGGCGACGATGCGGCGGGCGCATCCGGACGCGACACCCGAGCGGATACGGGAGCTGGCCAGTGCCTACATCTCCCCGCCGGAGGTCGCCCCGCACGTGAGCGGCGGAGCGGTCGACCTGACGCTGTGCAACCAGGACGGCCGCGAGCTGCCGCTGGGCACGGAGGTCAACGCGACCCCGCAGGAGAGCAGGGGTGCCTGCCGTACCGGGGCGGGCAACATCGGCGCCGAGGCGCGGGCGAACCGGGCGCTGATGGCCTGGGCTCTGACGGCGGCCGGTTTCGTCAACTACCCGACCGAGTGGTGGCACTGGTCGTACGGCGACCGGTACTGGGCCCTGCTGCGCAAGGCTCCGGCCGCCCGCTACGGCCCCGCCGCCCCGCCCGACGGCCTGACCCGCCCGACGGCCTGACCGCTGAACCGAGGGGGAAGAAGTGCAGATCGGCAACACGTCCTTCGGGACCGGCCGGCCCGGGCCGCGCGAACGATGCCGGGCGCTGACGGACCGCCGCCCGCACCGCGCCGGTGACCCGGCCGCGTTCACCCACTGAACGGTGTCGCACCTCCACGGGGGTGGGGTGCGACCCGGGTCCGTGCGTTCAGGCCGTCATGGCCGTCATGGCCGTCACGTCACCGGTGTTGCGGTGACCTCACGTCGACGAAGGAAGAGTCCCTTGAAGAACATCCGTACGCGCCGCCGGACGGGCGGCGCGCTCCTGGGCGCCGGTGTGCTGGCCCTGTCCGCGTGGTGCGGCGTGCCCGCCCACGCCGCGCCGGACGCCTCCTGCGCCGCACTCGCGCCGGGCGCCTCGGCCACCGCGCAGGCCGCCGTGTCCGCGGCCTGCGCCCAGATCGGCGTCTGGTACAGCTGGGGCGGCGGCCACGGGGCCACCCCGGGCGCCACCTACGGCTACTACGACGGCTCGGACCCGGACAGCCTGCACGACGACGAGCGCATGGGCTTCGACTGCTCCGGCCTGGTGCGTCACGCGTACTACCAGGCGACCGGCAAGGACCTGCTCAACGGCACGTCCGACGACCAGTTCCACAGCTCGCAGTCCTCCGCCCGGTTCTCCGCCGCGCAGGGCACCGGACCGCTGCTGCCGGGCGACCTGATGTTCTGGGGCAGCGGGCACATCCACCATGTCGCCCTGTACCTGGGCGACGGGCAGATGGTCGAGGCGTACGAGTCGGGTACCCGTATCCGGGTGGCGCCGGTGCGCACCGGCGGCGACTACGCGGGAGCGATCCGGGTCGACGGCTCCGGCACCCCGACTCCCCCGCCCGCGGGCGGCGGTGCGACGTTCGAGACCTGGGGCACCGGCGTGCGGACCCGTTCGGCGCCGAGTGTGCGCGCTTCGGTGGTGGACACCTTCGCCGGTCCGACCCAGGTGTCGGTCCAGTGCCAGGAGCACGCGGAATCGGTGTCCGCCGAGGGCTACACCAACGACGTCTGGTCCCGGCTGGCCGACGGCTCCTGGCTGACGAACATCTACGTCAAGGGCCCGGCCTGGCTGCCCGGGGTCGCGGACTGCGGCGGCACCGACGTCCCGCCGCCGGCCGCCGGCAGCACGGCGCACCAGACGTGGGGCACCGGTGTGCGCACGCACGGCGAGCCGAGCGTGAACGCCGCGGTGGTCGGCTACTTCGCGCAGCCGACCACGGTCAACGTGGTGTGCCAGGCCCACGCCCAGGAGGTGACCGCGGAGGGCTACACCAACGACGCCTGGTCCCGGCTGACCGACGGCTCCTGGCTGACCAACATCTACCTCAAAGGGCCGGCCTGGTTGCCCGGCGTCCCCACCTGCTGAACCAGCCCCCGCGCGTGCGTCACGCCGGGCGGGGCGTCCGCCGCAGGGGTCCGTCGTTGCCGGCCCCTGCCCGGCGGACGCCCTGCCCGGTACGGGCGTTGGGGGGCGTGCCGGCGGCACGGCGGTAGGCTGCACAGGTGACCGCTCTGCCGGAGGACCGGCCGCCGCCGATCGGCGAGGACGACCGCGACGCGGCCGTGCGGCGTCTGCGGGAGGCGTACGCCGAAGGTCACCTCTCGCACGGGGAACTGGACGAACGCCTCCACCGGGTGCTCACCGTCACGACGCGCGGCGAGCTCGCGTCGGCTCTGGCCTCGCTCCCGGCGGAGAACGCCGCCACCTCGTCCACGATCGCCGCCGCCGGCGGGCGGATTCGGCGGGGCGGCGCATGGCGGGTGCCTCGGTTCCTCAAGGTCGAGTCCGCGTTCGCGAGGGTGCGTCTGGATCTGTCCCGGGCGGTCATCGAGCATCCGGTGGTCGACGTCGAGCTGCAACTCGGCACCGGCGGGGCCCGGATCACCGTGCCGCGGGACGCGATCGTCGACTACGAGGGTCTGCACACCGGATGGAAGGACACGCGCTACAAGGCACCGCGCAGCGTGCGCCCCGGCGCCCCGACGATCCGGATCGGCGGGACCATGGGGTTCGGACGGTTGAAGATCCGCCACGCGCGGCGCTGAGGCCTCCTGCGGGAACCTGAGGAATCTCGCGGGACCCGGCCCACGGGGTCGTCGGCCTCCTTTTCGCGGCGGGCGTCGCGGCGGGAGGAACGGCGGGAGGAACGGCGTCGCCGTTCTCCTGCCACCCCGACCGCTCCCCCGCCGCTCCCGCCGCTCCGGGTGCCTCCGGGCCGGGCGGCGTCTGCGTGCCCGGGGCCTGCGGCAGGGCCCCGGGGGGTGGTTGACGGCCGGTCAGTGGAACTGGCCGGCCTCGTAGTCGCCGGCGGGCTGCCGGGCGATGATGTTCATCCGGTTCGCCGTGTTCATGAAGCAGATCAGAAGGGCCAGGGCGGTGAGCTGCTCCTCGTCGTAGTGCTGTGCGGCGCGTGCCCAGACCTCGTCGTCGACCCCGCCGGCCGCGTCCGCGACCCGGGTCGCCTGCTCCGCCAGCTCCAGCGCGGCGCGCTCGGCGCCGGTGAAGACGGTGGCCTCCCGCCACGCCGCCACCAGGTGCAGCCGTACCGAGGTCTCGCCGGCCGCGGCGGCCTCCTTGGTGTGCATGTCGACGCAGACGGCGCAGCCGTTGATCTGGCTCACGCGCAGGGCCACGAGTTCTTGTGTCGCGGCGGGCAGCGGCGATTCCTTGAGCGTCCTGCCCGCCGCCATGAGGTGCTTGAGGGCTTTGGCGGCGGTCGGGTCGGCGAAGTAGTTCAGGCGCGCGTCCATGGTGTGCTCCTCGATGCGGTGTCGGGTGGCTGTACCTCTGGGGACGAGACAGCCCGGCACCGTGTGACACGGCCGCCCGCGAACCGTGTCTCCGCGCGCGCAGAAGGGCCTCTTCGGGCGCCTTCGGAACGGGCGAGCGGCGTTACGGAACGCCGTTCATGCAGGTCGTCGTGGTGCAGGCCGGGGCTGGGGGTCGGGGCTGCGGCCGGGTGTGCCGGCGGCGGCGGTAAGAAGCCGTTCAGGATGCGGCACGGAGCGAAGACTTCGGAAATAAATCGGAGTACCCGTCAGCCGGTAAACGGAAAAGCGGAATCCTGACGCGGCAGGAGTTACCCCGCTGCCCGTCGAGTTCCGCCCGCATACCAGCCTTGCCGCGGAACGTCTCGCCCGAAGGACCGGGAAACTCCACCACGTCTCGTGTTCCGGCCGGTGGCCGGACACGGGGTGCTCCGGGCGGCGTATGGGCGCCGCGCCCAGGAAGACGGGAATTCGTTCATGCCGCATCGATACAGCTTTCGCTCGGGGCGGCGGTCCCCGGCCGGCGTGTCCGGCATCGTGACGGCCGCCGGTGCCGCCGTCGCGGGGGGTGTGGGATGACGTGGGACCAGGTGCCCGGCAGCCGTCAGGCCGAGCACGACACCGTGCCGCCGCGGATCGGCAGCCGGCAGCAGTTCCGTGAGGAACTGACGCGGCTGCGCACCGGGCTCGGTGTGTCGCTCACCCAGCTCGAGCGGGCCGGCCAGGGGCGGGGCAGGGGGCTTGCGCCGGCCACCGTGTCCGATGTGCTGTCGCGCGACCGGCTCCCGGAGTGGGAGTTCGTCGCCGATTTCCTGGCCGCGTGCGGTCTGAGCGAGGCGCAGCGCGGGCCCTGGCGGCAGGCCTGGCAGGAGGTGGCCGCGATGCCCCCGGCCCCCGCCCCCGTTCCTGCCGGGGCGGCAGCCGCGCCCCCTCCCCCGGATCCCTCCCCTGCCCCGGCCGCCGGGCCGCCTCCGGCTCCCTCCCCGCCTCCGGTGCCTCCCGGCAAGGCGCCGGAGGAGCCACCGGCCGTCACCCCGCCCGCGGACGGCGGCCGCCGGGGGGCATGGCGGGCCGCTCTGGTACGGCACCGTGCCGCCGTGGCGGTCTGTGCCTCCCTCGCGGTCGCGGCGGCGGCCGGCGTGTACGCCGTCGACCAGCACGATCAGAACGTGCGGCGCGCCAAGGCGGTGGACGACGAACGCCGGCGGCTGGCGGAGTTCCGCGAGGCGCACTGCGGGACGCTGAACCCGGCGCTGGTGACCCGGGCCGGCGGGGAGTGCACGGGGGTGACCGACGGGGGCGACGGTTCCGCGGTGTTCGGTTCCGCTCTGGAGCCCGTGCTGACGGCCATCGGCGCGGAGAACCACCGGGCCACGCGCGACGGCCAGTACGTCACCATCGCGTTCCTGGCGCCGCTGACCTCGGTGGGCAAGGCCGGCAAGACCAAGGACCTGACGCTCGAACAGTTCGTCGGGGAGGTCGAGGGCGCCTACACGGCCGTCGAACGGGCCAACACCGACGAGGGCCCGCTGAAGATCCGCCTGGTCCTGGCCAACATGGGCAGCGGCGAACTGCACTGGAAGGACGCCGTCGGCGCGCTGGACAGGGTCGAGAACCTGGTCGCCGTCACCGGGATGGGGCTGAGCCAGCAGGAGTCCGTCGAGGCCGCCCGGGCGCTCAGCGAGAAGGACATCCCCATGGTCGCCGACCTCATCACCGCCGACGGCTTCGACACCACCGGCGCCATCGACAGCCCGAAGGCGTCAGCGCAGCGCATCAACGGGCTGGTCCGCGTCACCCTGACCAACGCGGCCCAGCTGGAGGCGCTCGGCGAGGAACTCGAGGGCGACACCCGCACCGCCGCGCTGGTGCGCACCGACGTGACGCCGAACGGAACCCGCGACTTCTACACCGACTCCCTCTACCAGGGCTTCCGCACGGTGAGCGGGCTGAAGAAGCATCTCGACCCCGCGGCGGACTTCTTCTTCGACCCCCGCGGCGGGGCGGCGTCGATCCTGGACACCATCGGCCAGAACCTGTGCGGCGGCACCGGGCATCCCGTCGACACCGTGTACTTCGCGGCCCGGGAGAAGTACCTGCCCGACTTCCTCGACGCGCTCAGCCGGCGCAGCTGCCACCGCCGGCCCATCACCGTCGTCTCCGGATCCGACACGGCGGCCCTGGACCCCAAGACCCTCACCGCCGTGAACCAGGAGGGCGAGGCGCCCATCGCCGTCCGGTACGCGTCCCTGCCCGACGCCACGGCGCTGCGGGGTCCCGGCAACAGCGACCACGCCCTGTACGGCAAGTTCGTGGACGCCTTCGCGGGCGACCATCACGGGCGGAAGTTCCCCGCCGCACACGCCACGCGCGGTTACTGGCCCGTCCTCGCCCACGACGCGGTTCTCACCGCCACCACCGCCATCCGCAACGCCACCACGCCCTCCCTCACGCGTCCCAACCGTTACGCCGTCCTCAACCACCTCTACGCGCTGACCGACGGCGCGGTGCCCGCCGCCACCGGCCGTTTCGGCATCGACACCACCGGCAACCGCACCAAGGTCCCCATCACCATCCACCGTTTGGGCACCGCCTCCTGAGCCGGTCCCCACGCCGTCCGCCGGCCCGCCTTCGCCTCCGGGGGGCGGGGCGAGGGCGGGCCGGCGTGTCGGTGTGTCCGCGGCAGGGGGTCAGCTCGCGGAGCGGACCCGGTCGTGTGCCGCGGAGGTCATCCGGTAGTAGGTGGCGAGTTTGTAGTACTCCTCGCCGGGTGACAGCGCGCCCGCGTAGACGAGTACCCGCTCGCCCTCGTAGGCGTAGGGCGCGTTTCGGGCGAATTCCCCGAGCCTGGGCTCGATATGGGCGGGCAGGGCCTGGGGGTCCGTGGTCCTCGTGGAGAAGCTGATCCGCTCGATCTTCGAGGAGTCCCAGCCGAAGGTGGGGTACAGCGCCGACGAGGTAGCGATGAAGTCGAGCAGGTGTCCGCTCGGTTCCGGCAGCCCGAAGGCGTGCAGCATCGGCAGGACGGCCTCGCGCCGGACGGACTCGGCGGGCAGTCCGTTGAAGTACACGTTCCACGTCCGGTGCGCGTAGTCGATCGCGATGGCCGACACCTTGCCGTCCAGGCCGTGGTCGGTGAAGGAGTGCAGGTGTGCGGACAGGCCGGGCGGCATGGAGGGCAGGGCGGCGAGTTCGGCCAGAGAGCGCAGGTCGCCGAGCGGGAAGAAGGCGTAGGTCTTGTTGAAGCCGGCGCCGAGGCCGTAGTCGACGCCGTAGCCCTGGACGGGCAGCCGCGCGTGCAGGTCGGAGAAGAGGGTGCGCACGGGGTGGTCGGTTTCTTCGACGAGGCCGTGTGCCAGGGCGATCTCGTAGGGGTCGCCGGCGCTCGCGGGCAGGGTGAAGTCGAAGGAGAGGTCCGCGATCCGGCCGCCCTTGGTCACCATGTTGAAGACGACGGGGTCGGTGAGCACGTCCTGGAAGGCGGTCAGCACCGGCCGCATCCGGTCGCGGGAGCCGGCCATGTCCAGCAGCCCGGCCGCTTTCGCGGCGGCCGCGTACAGGCGTTCCGTATCAGCTTTTCCGGACATCGGTCCCCCAGGTGTCGATATGGCACGTCTGCTCGCCGCTCGTGGGGCAGAGCATGGGCCGGGGGGCTTGGCCGGGGCTGAACGGCGAGTTGGCGCCGACTTGGCGGCCTGCCGGGGCGGCGGGCGCGGGCCGGGTGGGACGGGGGGATCAGCTGCGCCGTTCGGCGGGGCCGGGGGTGGGTCGGGTGTTCCTCGTCTTCGGTCAGCCTGCTGCGGCAGCGGGGCCGGCCGAGGAGTCGGGCGGTGAGTCGGGCGGTGAGTCGGGCGGTGAGTCGGGCGGGTGCTGGGTGCCCGGGCCGGGCGGGGTGGGCAGTCGGTGGGCCATGAAGGGGCCGGTGGTGATGAACTCCCGGAATTTCAGGGCGGCTTCGGACAGGTAGGCGTCGCGGCGCCAGACGAGGGTGAGGATCCGGTGGCAGGCCGGGGCCTCCAGGTGCACCCAGGCCACCGGGACACGTGTCCCGGTGCCGGCCTCGCGGGACATCGCCGGGATCAGACCGATGCCGAGGCCGGCGCTGATCAGGATCTGGCTCGCGCCCGGCTCGTCGCCCTCGCAGGACAGCAGGGGGGTGAGTCCCTCGGCCGCGAACAGGCGGTCCAGGAGGGCGCGTTGCCAGTGGCCCTTGCGGGTGGTGACGAAGGGCTCGTCGGCGAGTTCGGGGATCGTCACGCTCTCGCGCCCGTCCAGGCGGTGGCCGCGCGGTACGGCGAGCAGCACCTCTTCGCGGACGAGTTCGGCCGATTCCAGGTGCGGGCCGCTCAGCGGCTGTGAGGCGACACAGAAGTCGACTTCGCCGACGCGCAGTTGGCGGTGCATCTCCTCGGCGTTGGACTGGTAGAGCCGTACGTCGGCGCGGGGTTGGACGGTGCGGAAGCCGCCCAGGACGGTGGTGATGGTCAGCAGGGTCTCGCAGGCGATGGCGAGCCGGCCGAGCCCCAGGTCGCCCGCCTCGCGTACGGATCTGATGCCGTCGTCCAGCTCGCTGAGGGTGCGGTCGACGTGGCGCAGGAACTTCGCCCCGTACTCGTTGAGTCTGATGCCGCGCCCGCGCCGCTCGAACAGGGGGGAGCCGAGTTCGGCCTCCAGGCGCGCGATGGTGCGGCTGAGCGAGGGCTGGGCGATGCCCAGTTCCTCCGCGGCGCGGCTGATGTGCTCGAAACGGGCGACGGTCTGGAAGTAACGCAACTGCAGCAGATCCACGCTCCACCTTCACTCATGCCCGGCGGGTCATCATCACATGGCAGAACCGGTCTTGGAACTGCATGAGTGTTTGTCTCTACGGTCTCGGTCAGGGGGTCACCGCACGGGTGGCGGGCCGTGGTGCCCGGTGTCCGTACGTGCGCAGCGGGGCTCCGCGTATCCGTCCTGCAAGGAAGGTCCCGCCGTGAGCGCTGTGGATCTGGCCCGGCTCCAGTTCGCGGCCACCACCGGTATCCACTGGCTGTTCGTGATCCTCACCATGGGGCTCGTGCCGCTCGTGGCGTTGCTGCACACCCGGGCCGCGTACACCCGCGACCCCGCCGAGAAGGTGGTGCGCGAGCGCGTGACCCGCTTCTGGGGTCAGCTGTACGTCATCAACTACGCGGTCGGCATCGTCACGGGTCTGGTCATGGAGTTCCAGTTCGGGCTCAGCTGGAGCGGGCTGAGCAGGTTCGCGGGCAACGTCTTCGGCGCCCCGCTGGCGCTGGAGACCCTCGTCGCCTTCTTCGCCGAGTCCACCTTTCTCGGCATGTGGATCTTCGGCTGGGGCCGGCTGCGCCGCGGTGTGCACGTCACGCTGATCTGGCTGGTCGCGCTGACCGCCTACGCCTCGGGTTACTGGATCCTCGTCGCCAACGGCTTCATGCAGCATCCCGTCGGCTACGAAGTCCGCGACGGGGTCGCCTACTTGACCGACTTCGGGGCGCTGCTGACCAATTCCGGCGCGCTGATGGCCTTCGCTCACCTCACGCTGGCCGCGCTCACCACCGGCGGTGTCTTCCTGCTCGGCGTCAGCGCGTGGCACCTGGCCCGGGGCACCGAGGAGAGCGCGCTGCTGCGCGGTTCGCTGCGGCTGGGCGCGTGGGTGGCGATGCTCTCCTCGTTCTTCGTCATCGTCGTCGGCGAGATGCAAAGGCCGGTCATCGAACGGACCCAGCCGATGAAGCACGCCGTGCTGGAGGGCTCCGGCGTCGCCGAGGCGCGGCGCCGGCTGGCCGAGCAGTACGGGCCCGGCGACTACGTGCCGCCCCAGGGGTGGATCCATCTGTCGATGAACGCGATGACGGTCATCGGCAACGCCGTCTCCACCCTCACCCTGGTCGCCGTCGTCCTGCTGTGGAAGGACCGGCTGGTGCGCCGGCGTGCGCCGGCCTATGTGATGACCGCGATGATCCCGTTCACCTTCGTCGCCTCCGTCGGCGGCTGGGTGGTGCGGGAGATGGGACGTCAGCCCTGGCTGGTGTACGGCGAGTTGACGGTCGAGGACGCCGTCTCACGGGTCGGCAGGACCTCGCTGGCCGTCTCGTGCGCCCTGTTCGTGACGATCCTGCTGGCCCTGGCGGTGACGAACTGGACCCTGATCGCGCGCTTCGCCGTGCGCGGCCCGCGGGCCGCGCAGCTCGGCGTGAGCGAGCCGCTGCCCGACGGCCCGCCGGAGGAGCCCGCGGGCGGCGCCGGCGACCGGCGGTCCGCCCCGGCCTACTGAACCGCTTTTCGAACGACGGGAGTTGATCGACGTGAGTCTGGAGACGGCCTGGCTGGCCCTGCTCGGTCTGCTGCTCGCCGGGTACTTCGTGCTCGGCGGTTACGACTACGGCGCGCAGATGCTGCACCCCTTCCTCGGCGGCCGCGAGGAGCGGGAGGCCGAACCCGGCGGCCGCGACGCCGCGCTGGAGGCCATCGCGCCGTTCTTCCTCGGCAACGAGGTCTGGCTGGTCGCCTTCGCGGGTGTGCTGTTCGGGGCCTTTCCGCATCTGGAGGGCACCCTGCTGCCCGGCCTGTACCCGCTGATCGTGGCGATCGTCGCCGCTGTGGTCCTGGGCAACGCCGCCGTGCAGCTGCGCCGGCGTGCCCGCGGCGGGCGCGGGCGGGCGGTGTGGGACGTGCTGATCGTGACCGGTGGCGCGGTGCCCGCCGTGGGCTGGGGGCTCGTGGTGGGCCTGCTGCTGCACGGGGTACCCCGCCGCGCCGACGGAAGCTTCCACATCGGTGCCGGCGAGGTGTTCGCGCCGTTCGTCCTGGCCTGCGGTGCCGCCACGGTGCTGCTGTTCGCGGCGCACGGCGCGGGTTTCGTCGCCCTGCGCAGCGCGCCCGGGCCGGCCGGGCGGGCGCGGCGGGCGGGCGCCACGCTGATCGCCGCGAGCGGGGCGGCCGCCGCGGTGGCGCTGGTGCTCACCCTGTCCGGCGCGGGCGCCTCGATGACCAACCGTGCGGCCGCGGCGGCCGTCGCCGTGGTACTGGCCGCCGCGTTCGGTGCCGCCTGGTGGTTCTTGCGCGCCGGGCACCACGCCCGGGCGTTCGCGGCCACCGGTGTGGCGAGCGCGCTGCCCGTGGCGCTGGTGGGCGCGGGCCACTACCCCTACCTGCTGATCAGCTCGGCGGGCCGCGGCCTGGACATCGAGCACGCCGCCGCGGACGACGCCACGCTGAGGATCCTCGGCGTGTTCGGCGTCCTCGTCGTCCCCACGATCCTCGCCTACCAGGCATGGAGCTGGTGGGCCTTCAGGGGGCGCACGGGACGCCGTCACACCGGCTACTTCTGAGCGGCGCGACCGCCGCCGCCGGCGCACTCGGCGTGCGGCGCGGCCCTCTTGCGCAGGGGGCGCACATGCGAAAGGACGGCCCTGGGGACCAGGGCCGTCGGTCGTGCGGGGGCGGGCGGTGGGTGGGGTGGACCGGTGGGTCAGGCGGTCTTCGTCGCGGACAGCACCGCCTCCACGGTGAGGGCGTGCGGGGGCAGATTGGCCGGGTCGTCGGTGATCGCCTTGGTGACCTGGAAGCCGGCTTCCTCGAGCCACTTCCGCCACGTCGAGAGCTTCTGCGGGCCGCCCTGTCCCATGGTGCAGCCGATGAAGAAGCTGGGGTAGAAGTCGACGGTGTAGTTGTCGGTGTCGGTGAGGTCCTCGGGGAACACCGGAACCAGCACGTGGACCTGTGCGCCGGCTTCGAGGGAGTCGTGGACGCCTTGGAGGATCCGCAGCACGTCGCTCTTGTCGAACATGGGCAGGAAGTGCTTGATCAGTACGACGTCGAAGCCCTTGGGGACTTCCTCGAAGACGTCACCGCCGATGAACGCGCACTGGTCCTGGACGCCGTGGGCGCGGAAGTTGTCCAGGCTCTCCTTCTCCTTCTCGGGCAGGTCGAAGTTGGTCACCCGCAGGCCGGGCGAGCCCTTCAGCCGGAGGGTGTTGACAGCTCCCAGGCCGGTGTTCCCGGCGAGGTCGAGGACGTTGGCGCCGGCCGGGATGTCGACGTTGGCGAAGAACCAGGGGTCGACGTGGGCGGTGACGGTGTTCATCAACGTGGCCCACGGCTTGCGCAGTTCGGGCAGCTCGCCCAGCGCGCCGTAGAGGTCACCGTCGTAGCCGTACAGTTCCTTCAGGCCGGCGACCGTGCCGGTGCGCACGCTCTCGGTGAGGTAGAACAGCTGCCGCAGCGTGACCGCCTTGATCATGTTCAGGTCGGCGAGCGCCTGCTCGAGCAGTGTGTCGGAGACGCCCGCGAGGCCGTCCAGGCGGTAGCCGCCGCCGGCCTCGTCGTGGGCGACGAAGCCCTCCTTGACCGGCAGCAGCAGGAGCTGTTCGACGGCGTCCGGCCTGACGCCGGCCCTCTCGCCCAGCTCGGCCGCCGTCAGGCCCGGCCTGTCGCGCAGCGCGTCGATGATGCCCAGCTCGAAGCACGACAGCAAGGTCATGAAGCGGGAGGGTCCGACCATGTAGTCGCGAAACCGGCGGAGTGTCGCTTCCGGTGTCATTGCAGCTGACCTCTTTTCCGTAGCGGGGGTGGCGCGGGTCGTGGCCGTGCCGCCGGGGGCGCCGGGGCAGGTGCGGGGGGCCGGGGTCCGGGGTCCGGGGGTCTGTGGTGTGCTCGTCACGCGTCTGCCGGGCGGAGCTCGATGCAGCGGGCCGCGTCGGCGCCGTACGTCCGGGCGATGCGGGCGGTCAGGTCCGCCGGGAGCAGCTGGTACTCCTGGGTGCCGACCGTCTCCAGCGCGGTGGCGGCCAGCGCGCAGCCCAGGCGGGCGGCCTGCTGCGGCGGCCACTGCCGGGCGAGGCCGGCGAGGAAACCGGACCGGAAGGCGTCGCCCGCGCCGGTGGGGTCGGCGATCTTGTCGGTGGGCACGGCCGGGACGGTCAGCCGGTCGGCGCCGCGGCGGGTCAGCACCACTCCGTCCGCGCCCCGCGTGGTGATCCAGGTGCCGACCCGGCCGAGGACTTCGTCCTCGCTCCAGCCGGTGCGCTTCATCAGCAGGGCGGCCTCGTACGCGTTGGTGAACAGCCACCTCGCCCCCTCGACCAGCCGGCGGGCCTGTGCGCGGCCGAGGCGGGCGAGTTGCTGGGAGGGGTCGGCCGCCACGGGGATGCCGAGGCGGTGGGCGGTGGCGGTGTGGCGCAGCATGGCCGCCGGGTCGTCGGCGCCGACCAGGACCAGGCGCAGGCCGCCGGTGCGGCCGGCGATCTCGGCCAGGTCGATGCGGGGGGCCTCGGCCATGGCGCCGGCGTAGAAGGTGGCGATCTGGTGGTGGTCCTGGTCGGTGGTGCAGACGAAACGCGCGGTGTGCAGGGTGTCGCTGACCCGCACCGCGGACGTGTCGACGCCGTTCGCCCGCAGCCAGGCGCCGTAGTCGGCGAAGTCCGCGCCCGCCGCGCCGACCAGGACCGGGTCGAGTCCCAGCAGGCCGAGGCCGAAGGCGATGTTGGCGGCGACGCCGCCGCGGCGCACTTCGAGCCGGTCGGTGAGGAAGGACAGGGAGATCCGCTCCAGCTGCCCGGCGATCAGCTGCTCGGCGAAGCGGCCGGGGAACACCATCAGATGGTCGGTGGCTATCGATCCGGTCACGGCGATACGCACGAGAAGTGCTCCTTGTGCCTGGGGTCGGGGCGGTCCGGGCGGCGGCCGGGGGAAGGGCCGGGGTGGCGGGAAGAGGGGGCGCCGCCGTGTCGGGGTTCTCGGCCGGTGGCGGTCAGTTCGCGCCGGCCGCCCTGCGCAGGGCGTCGACGCGGTCGGTGCGCTCCCAGGTGAAGTCGGGCAGCTCCCGGCCGAAGTGGCCGTAGGCGGCGGTCGGGGCGTAGATCGGGCGCAGCAGGTCGAGGTCGCGGATGATCGCGGCCGGGCGCAGGTCGAAGACGTCGGTGATGGCGGCTTCGATCCGCTCGACGGCGACGGTGTGGGTGGCGAAGGTCTCCACGAACAGGCCGACCGGTTCGGCCTTGCCGATCGCGTACGCCACCTGCACCTCGCAGCGGGAGGCGAGGCCGGCGGCGACGACGTTCTTGGCGACCCAGCGCATCGCGTAGGCCGCGCTGCGGTCGACCTTGGAGGGGTCCTTGCCGGAGAAGGCGCCGCCGCCGTGGCGGGCCATGCCGCCGTAGGTGTCGATGATGATCTTGCGGCCGGTCAGGCCGGCGTCACCCATCGGACCGCCGATCTCGAAGCGTCCGGTCGGGTTGACCAGGAGGCGGTGGTCCCCGGTCTCCAGTTTGATGCCGTCGTCGGCGAGCCGGTCGAGGACGGGTTCGACGACGTGGCGGCGGATGTCGGGGGTGAGCAGGGAGTCCAGGTCGATGTCGCTCGCGTGCTGCGAGGAGACGACGACCGTGTCGAGACGGACGGCCTTGTCGCCGTCGTACTCGATGGTGACCTGGGTCTTGCCGTCCGGGCGCAGGTAGGCGACCGTGCCGTCCTTGCGGACCTCGGTCAGGCGGCGCGCGAGGCGGTGGGCCACTTCGATCGGCAGCGGCATCAAGGTGGGCGTCTCGTCGCTCGCGTAGCCGAACATCAGGCCCTGGTCGCCCGCGCCCTGCCGGTCCAGTTCGTCCGCTGCCGCGGCTGCGGCCGGCCGGACGCGGGACTCGTAGGCGGTGTCGACGCCCTGGGCGATGTCGGGGGACTGCGCGCCGATGGACACCGAGACGCCGCAGGAGGCGCCGTCGAAGCCCTTGGCCGAGGAGTCGTAGCCGATCTCGAGGATCTTCTCCCGTACCAGCGAGGCGATGTCGGCGTAGGCGGAGGTGGTCACCTCGCCCGCGATGTGCACCTGACCGGTGGTGATGAGGGTTTCGACCGCGACGCGGGAGGCGGGGTCCTGGCGCAGCAGGGCGTCCAGGACGGTGTCGCTGATCTGGTCGGCGATCTTGTCGGGATGTCCCTCGGTCACGGACTCCGAGGTGAACAGGCGGCGGGACATGGCGCTCCAGGGGGCGGTGGGTGGGCGGACAGGGGCGGCGAACGCGGACGCGGCCGGCCGGGCGGCGGGCCGGCCCGGCTCGCCCCTCGCGGCCGGCCGAGGGGCGGCGCCCGGCCGGCCGCGTCCGCCAGGTCGTGTCCGCCGCGAGCCAGGCGGGACTTCGCGGAGACGGCCTAGGGGTTCGCCAGCCGGTCCTTGAGCCGGGCGGCGAGCGCGAGGCGCTGCACCTTCAGCGTGGCGGTGCGCGGCAGTTCGGCCTCGGGGATCTGGATGGGGTCGGCCAGCTGCGGGAAGCCGGCCACGGCGGCGCGCCAGCGGGCGGGGTCCAGCGGCTCGTCGCCGTGGGTGCAGACCACCGGGACCGCTTCGGCGTGGGGGCCCTGGACGACGACCAGCTCGCTCAGTTCGTGCAGTTCGGCCAGGACGGTGTCCTCGACCTCGAGGGAGCTGCGCACGCCGGGGATCATGTCGACCTCGCGGTCGAGCATGTGCAGGCAGCCGAACCTGGTGAAGTAGCCGACGTCGCCGGTACCCCACCACGGGCCGTCGCGGTTGTCGTCGTAGCGGTCCTGCTCGGCGAAGTAGGTCTTGGCCAGGCCCGGCCAGGCGACCTCGATGCGGCCGGGGTGGTGCGCGGTGGGCCGCTTGCCGTCGCGGCTGACGACGCGGACCTTCGCCGATCCCAGGGGCATCTGCCAGCCGACGCAGCGGCCGTTGGCCTTGTGGGCGGTGCGGGGGAAGTAGGCGCGTCCGACGGCGGGTCCGACCTCGCTCTGCCCGTAGATCTGGAAGAACAGCGCGCCGCGCCGCCGGGAGGACTTCAGCAGCCGGCTCATCGTCGCGGGGTGGATCGCGTCGAAGGTGCTGCTGAAGTACTTCACCGAGGCGAAGGGCCGGCGGGGGTCGTCGGCCAGTGTCTCCCACGCCATCAGCGCGTTGGGCAGCGCCTCGACGAGTCCGGGCCGGTTCTCGAGGAACACCTCGGCGACCGCGTCCGGGTCCGACTCGTTCACGAGCACCACCGGCATCTCCTTGAGGAGGGCCAGGGCCATCGCCGCGACGTTGCGGGAGTGCACGAAGGGGATGGCGATCGCGGCGGTCTCCTTCTTCCGCATGAGCGACAGCAGGCGCCACTGCGGCCTGAGGCGGATGCCCTGGGTGCGGGGGGTGTGCACGACCAGCTTGGGCAGTCCGGTGGTGCCGGAGGTGTGGGTGATCACGGCGGCCTCGTCGAGGGGCCGCACCACCGGCCGCACCCGCGGCGCGCCGGCGAGGGCGCCGAGCGACACCGCGTCCGCCCGCTCGCCGCAGACGATGAGCACCCGCCGGGTCAGTCGCGCGACCGGTACCTCGGCCAGCACGTCGAGCTTGTGTGTGTCGGTGAGCAGGTTGGGCCGGTCGATGCGTTCGAGCAGGGCGCCCACCGTCCTGGCGTCCAGGCCGGGCGAGAGCATCACCGGCACCGCGCCGATCCGGGAAGCGGCGCAGGCCAGCATCCACACATCGGCGTTGGCCCTCTTGTGGAGCACGATGTGCTCGTCGGGCCGTACACCCGCCGCCCACAGCCGGGCCGCGAGGTCGTCCACGAGGTCGGCGAGGTGGGCCGTCGTCAGGTGCCGGCCGGCTTCGGGCAGGACGTCCAGATCGTGGTCGAGGGTGATCGGCGTGGACGCGTTGACGGCCGCGGCCATGGCCGGCAGCAGGCCGATGTGAAGACCGCGCTTCTGTATCGATTGATAGGCCACAGAGCCCTTCATCGGGTCTGTCTCCTTTACGGTGGGCGATGGGTGTTCGGGCTGTTCGCCGGCTCGGTGCGGGATGCCGGGACGCGCACGGCGGACCCCGCCCGGGGGGCGGGTCGAGGTCCGTCTGTCGCGGGCCGAGGGGTTTGCGCACGCGGGCGGGTGCGGTGGCCGGCCGGTGGGGACGGTGCGGGCCGCGCGGCGTGTCGGTGGCGCGCGGGCACCGCGTCGGTGGCGCGCGGGCACCGCGCTCGTATCGTGCGCGGGCGCCGCGCTCGTGTCGTGCGGGGTGCGCTCGCTTTGGAGGGTTGTCAGGCCGCGCGGCCGGCTTTGAGCGCCGCCGCCGTCTCGGTGACACGGCGGGCCTGGTGGCGGGCCGCCTGGAGCACCGTCTCGGTGGGGCCGCCGGCGCTGCCGCCGACGCCGGTGACGTGCGAGGTGCCGTACGGGTTGCCCGTGCGGAACTGGACCGGGTCGGTGTAGCCCGGCGGGACGATGATGGCGCCCCAGTGGTAGAAGGTGTTGCTCAGCGCCAGGATGGTGGACTCCTGGCCGCCGTGGGCGGTGCCGGTGGCGGTGAACGCAGAGACGACCTTGTCGGCCAGGGCGCCGGCCTGCCACAGGCCGCCCGTGGTGTCGATGAAGGCCTTGAGCTGGCTGCACACGTTGCCGAAGCGGGTGGGGGTGCCGAACAGCAGCGCGTCCGCCCAGCTCAGGTCGTCCAGGGCGGCCTCCTCGATGTCGGCGGTGTCCTGGAGGTGGCGGGCCCAGGCCGGGACGGATTCGACCGCCTCCGGCGGGGCCAGCTCGCGGACCTTGCGCACGCGTACGCTCGCGCCGGCCCGGTGCGCGCCCTCGGCCGCGGCCAGCGCCATGGTGTGCAGGTTTCCGGTGGCGCTGTAGTAGATGACGCAGACGTTCACGGATGCCATGGGGGTTTCCTCGCTACCGGGCGACGACCAGGGTGGCGGGCTCGGCGGTGTGGAACGAGACGTCCTCGAAGCCGGCCTTGAGGAGCCAGTCGCGGTAGTCGCCGCGCCGCCAGGTGCTGCCCTGCCGGGTCTTGAGCAGCATCTCCGAGGCGAAGATGAGGGGGAAGGCCGGGCCGCCGCGGTCGTCGTCGACGACGTAGTCGTTGACGACCAGGGTGCCGCCGGGTTTGAGGGCCTGGCGCAGTCTGGTGAAGACCTCGATGTTGCTCTCCGGGCCCTCCTGGTGGGCGATGTGGGAGTAGACGGCGACGTCGTACCGCGCGGTGCCGAAGTCGGTGGTGTGGAAGTCGCCGTCGAGGGTGGTGAAGCGGTCTCCGACGCCGCGTTCGTCCAGCAGCCGGCGGGCGATCTCGTTGATGGGCGCCCAGTCGAGCTGCACGGCGCGGGCGGCGGGGTTGGCCTGAAGCCAGATGCCCGAGTAGATGCCCGAGCCGCCGCCCACGTCGAGGATGGAGATCTCGCCGGCGCCGGCGAGGCCGAGGACCTCGGCGGCGATCGAGGCGGCGGGCACCGACTGCGCGGCGATGGCCGTGACGATGCCTTCCCAGTGCGGGTTGTTGGCGACCTCGACCACCACGTCCTTGACCGGTCCGCCGACGCGGACCACTTCGGCCAGGTCGCTCAGGGCGCTCATGTGCGTGAGCTTGAGCCGGGCGAAGGGGGCCAGGGAGACGGGGGTGTCGTCGACCAGGTAGGCGGACGTCTCGGGGGTGTTGCGGTAGCGGCCCCCGTCGAGTTCGACCAGGCCGACGCTGACGAGCCCGTCGAGGAGGGTCTGGGCGCCCCGCTCGGAGATGGCGGCGCGCCCGGCGATCTCGGCGGCCGAGCCGGCGCCGTCGTCGAGGTGGGTGAAGAGCGAGTGGGTGGCGGCCGCGGCGAGGACCGCGGTGGCCCAGTAGCCGTTGATCAGCCGCATGATGCCGACGGGCGAGGGGCGGTCGTTCGTCATGCTGTTCCTCCGAGGACCCGGGTGGTGGCGTGGGTGCGTACCGCGCCGCGCAGGGCGTCCACGACCCGTTCGACCTGGTGCGGTGCGAGTTCCGCGTGCATGGGGACGGCGAGCTGGCGTGCGAAGAGGTCCGCCGAGACCGGGCACTTCTGCTGTGCCTCGAACACCGGCTGCACGTGGGCGGCGAACGTGCCGTGTCCGCAGCCGATGCCCTGGCCGCGCAGTTCGGCGGCGACCGCGGCGCGGTCCACGCCCGCGTCCAGCGTCACCATGTAGGTCTGCCAGGCGTGGGTGCGGTCCCGCGGGACGGACGGGACCGTCAGGAGCTCCTCGCCGGCCAGGAGTTCGCCGTACTGCGCGGCGATGGCGCTGCGGCGTTCGAGGAGTTCACCGATCCGGCCGAGCTGCACGCGCAGGATCGCCGCGGCGATGTCGGAGAGCTTGAAGTTGTAGCCGATGCCGGTGAACGTCGGGATGGGCAGGCCGACGACGTTGCCCATGTCGAAGATGCTGCCGATGCCGAAGGAGGAGCGCAGCCGCGCGTCCTTGCCGATGCGCGGGTCGCGGGCGAGGAGCGCGCCGCCCTCCCCGCTGGAGGCGCCCTTGCGTCCGTGGAAGGACAGACAGCCCACCTCGGCGAGCGCGCCGGCCTGGCGGCCCTGGTAGGTCGCGCCGACCGCGCAGGCGGCGTCCTCGACGAGGAACAGGCCGTGGCGGTCGGCGATCGCCTGCAGTTCGGTGTAGTCGGCGGGCATGCCGACCGTGTCCACCGCGACGATCCCGACGGTGCGCGCGGTGACCAGGTCGGCCACCGCCTGCGGGTCGATGGTGTAGGTGTCGGGGCGTACGTCGGCGAAGACGGGGGTGGCGCCGACGTAGAGCGCGGCCTGTGCGGGCGCGGGGAACCCGTAGTCGGCGACGATCACCTCGTCGCCCGGCCCGACGCCGAGCGCGAGCATGGCCAGGTGCAGCGCGGCGCCGCAGTTGCTGACCGCGACGGCGTCGCCGACGCCGTACCTCTCGGCCAGTTCGGTCTCCAGCGCCTTGCCCTGGGGGCCCTGGCCGGCGGGCCAGCCGGAGGCGAACACCTCGGCGACGGCGGCCAGTTCGCGTTCGCCCAGACTCGCGTGGACCAGCGATATCGGTTCCATCGAGGTCACCTCCCCCTCTGCTGCGCGTGTGTGTGCCGGCCGGCGGCGGGGACGGCGGTGGCGGGTGGTTCGTAGCGCAGCGGGGTGAGCTGGCTGACGTCGTAGCGCCGGCGCATCTCCGCCACGGCCGCGGGGTCCACCGCGCCGCCGCGCGACCAGATCTGCGCGATCTCCTCGAAGTAGTCCTCGTGATCGGGCGAGGGGAAGCTCTGGAAGAGCATCTTCACCGGCTTGTCCGTGGCGTTGCGGAACGCGTGCGGGGTGCCGGGCGGCACGAACATGCAGCTGCCCTCCCCCGCGCGGACGACGCGGTCGCCCGTGGCGGACTCCCAGTGGTGCCAGGTGTCCTTGGTGCGCTCGGTCGGCTCGAAGCACAGCAGGTCCAGCTCGCCTTCCAGGACGTAGAAGAACTCCTGGCCTCGTTCGTGCACATGGGCCCCGACATCGAAGCCGGGCGGGACGACCACCTCGAACACCGACAGGGCGGATCCCATCTCCTTCGTGGCCTTGAACGTCACCTCCTGCGCCGGGGTGATCAGCTTGCGCCCGGCACCCGCCGGGAGGATGAGGTCGGTCATGGGCTTCGCTTCCTTCGTCCGTGCACGGGGCTCAGGCCACGGTCTGGGGGACGTCGGCGGCCCAGGTGCCGAGCGCCATCTCGGCGGTGATGCCGGGGCCGAAACCCGCGATCAGACCGGTGGCGCCGGGGGTCGGGGTGTCCTCCTCGAACAGCCGGCGGGCGGCTTCGAGTACGACGGCGCTGGCGATGTTCCCGTACTCGCTCAGGGTCGACCAGCTGTGCCGGAACACGTCGCGGTCGACGTCGAGGAACTTGGCGAGGTCGTCGAGGATGCGCGGTCCGCCGGCGTGGATGATGTAGAAGTCGAGCTTGCCGGCGTCCCAGCTGTGGTCCTTGGCCAGCTCGCGCAGGACCGGGGCGAGCGGCTCCATCGTGCCGGGCACGCGGCGGTCCAGCTGGAAGTGGAAGCCCGTGTCCTTGACGGCGTAGGAGATCCAGTCCTCGGTGTCGGGGATGAGGTAGGAGGCGTTGCGCTCCAGCTCGATGCCGGTGCCGCCGGCGCCGCGTACGACGGCGGCGGCGACCGCGTCACCGAACAGGCCGTCGGACAGCAGCGAGCCGATGTCGTCGGCCTCGGGCTGGTAGCACAGGGAGCACAGCTCGCAGGAGACGATCAGGACGTTGCTGCCGGGGTGGGCCACGCAGAAGTCGTGGGCCCGGTTGATCGCCGCTCCGCCCGCCGCGCAGCCCAGCTGGGAGATGGGTATCTGCCGGGTGTCCGAGCGGAAGCCCATCTTGTTGATCAGCCAGGCCGTCAGCGACGGCATCAGGAAGCCGGTGCACGACACGTAGATGATCGCGTCGATGTAGGGGGCCGTCAGCTCGGCGTTGGCCAGGGCCTCCTCGATGACCTGGGGGGTGCGCTTCTTCGACTCGATCTCGTAGATGCGGTTGCGCTCTTCGAAGCCCGGGTGGCGGAGCGTCTGCTCGATGGGCTGGACGATGTGCCGCTTCTTCACGCCGGTGTTGCGGATCAGGCGGAGGGCCAAGGGAAGCTGCGGCTTGCCGGCATGCGCTTTTTCCGCAAATTCCAGAGTCTCTTCCACCGTGATGACATATTCCGGCGCGCTCATCGCCGGTTTGCATAGCCTGGGCATATCCGGAATCCACTTCTCTTGGAGTCTCGACAGCAAGGGCAGTAGGACGTCGAGCTGACGAAGGGTCACCATCGCTGGCCGGTCGGCGCGTTGACGCGCGGCCGGGGCGGGTGGCACCGGGCCGCGCCGCCCTCCTCGGCGGTACGGCCGGCTGGCGGGGCGGCCGGTTGGCGGGCTGCGGGGTCGGCCGGTTGCCGGTTGGCGGATCGGCACGGAAGGCGGCCGCGACGGCGGACGGCGTGACGGGCCCGGTGAATGGTCCGGGCCCGAGGACGGTCCGGCCCCCGGCTCCCACCGGGCTCCCCCGGCGGCGCCCTTGCGGGACTGCCGGGACGGCGAGGTACGCGGGGCCGGGCGGGGCCGGGCGGGGCCCGCGGTGAACCGTCGGACCGGCGGGTGGTGGGGCCGCCCGCACACACGGGCCGGCGAGGGCGGGGCTGTCCGCGTCTCACGGCCGGCCTCGGCAGCACCGCTCACGCCCCACGCGACGCACACACACGGCGCGTTCGCGCTCCACGTGGCCGGCGGCGGGTCCGTCACCCTGCCCGGCCCGGCCGGTCCGACGTACGCCGGGACCGTGCCGACGGCCTTCGGGCCGAAGGCGGCCGTTCGACGGGATCCGCCGGAAGCTGCCCGGATGTGCCGGGAGTTGACGGGGCCCGCCGGGGTTTCTCCGGCTTCACCGGATCCCAGAGCGCCCCGGTCTCGCCTGCGCGAACCGGCGGACAGCGCTCAACCCATGGCCTCGCGGCTGTTTTTGGGCAGGGGATAGATGCCGGAATCGTGACACAGGCAGCGGACCCCCGCCAAGCGCTTCCCCAAGTGACCCAAGTCACAGGCCTGGTGGGCCGTTTTCCGCCCGGCACGGCGAAGTACCCGGCGCACGCGGGCCGGGGCGCCCCGCCCGGGCGACCGCCCGCCAGGGGCCGGTCCGGACGCACGGCCCCGCCGGGCGCCCCGCACGCCCACCTGTGGTGCGAAGCCCCCAACCGGCCTGCTCCGGTGGCCTCTTCACCGGCGGGCGGGCGGCCGGGGGCGGGCACGGCCCTGGTAGCGTGCCGCGAGGCCTACCGTCTCGGCGCCGTGACGGTAGGCGCCGGCCGGCCGTTCACGGGGAGCCGGTCAGGACCCGGCCGCCCCGGGTCCGCCCTGCCGGGCGCGGCACCCGGGAAGGACGCCGGGCCCGCCCGGGCACGTCCCGTTGCCGGTCCCCCGTCTGTCACATTCGCCGGCTTTGGTCTGTCAGACACGCGAGGCACTGGTGGGAGGGTGTGACCCGATGAACGAGAACGAATGGCTGGCGGCTCGATTCGAGACCGACCGCCCCCGTCTGCGGGCGGTGGCATACCGGGTGCTCGGCTCGCTGACCGAGGCGGACGACGCCGTGCAGGAGGCCTGGCTGCGGGTCACCCGCTCCGACGCCGACGCGGTGGAGAACATGAGCGGCTGGCTCACCACCATCGTGGCCCGCGTGTCGCTGAACATGCTCCAGTCGCGCAAGTCGCGCCGCGAGGACCTGGTGGACGCCCCCGAGGACGACGGCTCGCACCGCCTGGGCACGGCCGCCGACCCGGAGCAGGAGGCGTTGCTCGCCGAGTCGGTCGGGGCCGCGATGTTCCTCATCCTCGACACGCTCACGCCCGCCGAGCGGCTGGCGTTCGTCCTGCACGACATGTTCGCGGTGCCCTTCGAGGAGATCGCGCCGATCGTGGACCGCACTCCGGCCGCGGCCCGGCAGCTGGCCAGCCGCGCCCGCCGGCGCTTCCAGCGGCAGGGCGTCGCCCCGCAGGATCGGGACACCGCCCCGCACTCTCCCGGCACCGGCCCGCGGGACGTTCCGGTCCAGGACGAGGGCGCCGACACCGCCCAGGCCGACAAGGCCGATTCCATCCGCGCCTTCCTCACCGCCTCGCGCCAGGGCGACTTCGAGGCGCTGCTGGCCGTGCTCGCCCCGGACATCGTGGTGCGCGCCGACCGGGCGGCCGTGCAGATGGGCCTGGCCACGGGCAGGGCCGTGCCCGCGGAGATCCGCGGCGCCGACGCCGTCAGCCGCGCCTTCACCAGCTTCACCCTGGCCCCGGTGCCCGCCCTCATCAACGGGTCCGCCGGGCTGGCCTACGTCCTGGACGGCGTGCCGCAGGGAGTGTTCCGCTTCCACGTCGCCGGCGGCCTGATCACCGGCATCGACCTGCAGGCCGACCTGACCGGACTGGACGTCATCGTCCTGTAGCCATCCTGGCCCGGCCCCGAAGGGCCGGGCTCGGAGGGCCGGACTCGGAGGGCCGGGCTCGGAGGGCCGGGCTCGGAGGGCCGGGCTCGGAGGTGGATCACACCGAACCGCCGGGGCAGGTACCCGGCAGCGCGTAGGGGGCGGTCCCGCACGGGACCCCCCCCTCCCTTTCCTCTTTCCCCTCCCCTCCCCTGCTCCTGCTCCTGCTCCTGTCCTGCCCTGGGTGGCGGCGTCGCCGCGCTCCGGTGCCGCCGCGCCCCTGAGGGTGGCTGGAGGATCGATGGGCGATGGCTCGGTCCCGCATGGTGGCCGCTTGGCCCGCGGTCCTTCGGCTCGTAGGGTCGCGCTCAGTGACTGAGGCACTGTCTGCCCGACGCCGTGCAGGAGATACCGGCGGGCGGTTCGAAAGAGTCGTCTCACCAGGGGCGTTCGGTGACCGGACACGGCCTGAACAAGGCCTCGGCAGGGCCGCAGCCCGGCAGTCGGCCGGGCGCCCGTCCGGTGCGGCCGGGCGACCACACCAGGCCATGACATGGGGAGTTCACGGATGGCGAACGAGCCCGGGTATCCGGATGCGTGGCGCATCGCGGAGTTGGAGCGCGAGGTGCGGGACCTGCGCCGCACCAACGAGGCACTGCGCGGATATGCGGCCAGAGAGCCCGAACTCCCGCGCGGCGTCACCGAGGACGTCCCGCACGGCGCCGGCCGCGTCACGGCCACGCCGGCCGGGCACGCGCAGGACGCCCGGTGGGCGCCGCAGCGGTCACCGCTGATCCCCGAAGCGGCCCGTCCCCTGGTCGGGTTCCGCGCGCTGGGCCCGATCGAGGCCGTCGTCGGCGGCCGCCGTGTCGACCTGGGAGCACCCAAGCAGCGCGCCCTGCTGGCGCTGCTGGTCAGCAGGGTGGGCGAGCCGGTGGCCGTGGACGTGATCGTCGAGGAGCTGTGGGCCGGGAAGCCGCCGCCGTCGGCGATCGCCTCGCTCCAGGCGTATGTCGCCAACCTGCGGCGGGTGTTGGAGCCCGGCCGCGCCCCCCGGACCCCGCCGGCGGTGCTGCGCACCTATGGACGCGGCTATCTGCTGGACAGCGGGGTCGTCGAGGTCGACGTGCACCGCTTCAGCGAGCGGGCGGTCGCCGGCTGGCAGGCGCTGGACTGGGGCGATCCGCAGTGCGCGGTCGAGGAGTTCGAGGCGGCGCTGGCGCTGTGGCGCGGGCAGGCCTACGCCGAGGTGGCCGACACCGGCTGTGTGCGGCCGGACGTGGCACGGCTGGAGGAGCTGCGGCTGTCCGTGGTCGAGGGGCGCTGCGCGGCCCTGCTCGCGGCCGGCGCCCACGAGATCGCGGTGGCCGAACTCGAGGCGTTCATCCAGGCCCACCCCTTGCGCGAATACGGCTGCGAGCTGCTGAGCCTGGCCCTCTACCGGGCGGGCCGGCAGGCCGGCGCGCTGGCGGTACTGCGCACGAACAAGAAGCGGCTGGCGGACGAGCTGGGGGTCGATCCGCGGCCGGCGCTGCAACTGCTGGAGCGCCGGATACTCAACCAGGCACCGTCACTGGACTGGCGGCCGCATCCCCGGACGGTCGCGAAGTCCGCCTGACGTCAGCCGAGTCGGCGAACAGGGGGCGGCGGCCCGTCCCTTGTCGGCGGAGCCCGCGCGTTCGCGGCCGGGCGGTGCACGGGGTGACGGCGCGGGGGCCGGGCTCGACCGGACCTCGAGTCTGTCGGCCGATACTCGGTCTCCGGGACGGCGCGGGCCCACGCAAGCCGGAACCTCGAAAAACGCCGAGTCGGCAAAGTGCCGCCCGGCCTTCGCAGGATCGTCCGGGCTGTGCGGAAACTCCCTGCTCGCGGGGCGAGGTCCGCTCCGTGCCGGGGTGGCGGGGCCACTGCCCGGGTGATGCCGAACAGCGCTTTGCGCTCCCGGAAGACACCGATCCCCATGCCGTTCCCCCGAAGTGTCAATCCGGGCCATCCACTTGGGCCGACCGTCCGGGCCGCTCGTGCGGCCCGAACACTTGGGGCTGGTGGGGCGGATGCCGCTATGCCGTTATGCCGCTGTCGATGACGACCAGGGAAGTTGACCTCATGACCAGCATCCGCACCCGCACCCGCATCAGTCCCGGGCAGGCCGTCGAGGAGGCGCTGCGCCGCTTCTTCGCCGAGCGCCGCACCGAGGCCGAGGGGATCGGCGCTCCTTGCGCCGACGTGGTCGACGACCTGGAGAACTACGTGCTGCGCGGCGGCAAACGCGTACGCCCCACCTTCGCCTGGCTGGGCTGGCTCGGCGCCGGCGGCGACGAGGACGGCCCCACCGCAGAAGCCGTGGTCCACATCGGGGCCGCACTGGAGCTGTTCCACGCGTACGGCCTCATCCACGACGACGTCATCGACGCGTCTCCGACGCGCCGGGGGGCGCCGGCCGCGCATGTGCTGTTCGCCGACCGTCACCGTGAACGGGGCTGGAACGGCGAGCCCGAGCTGTTCGGCACCGGCACCGCGATCCTGGCCGGCGACCTCGCCCAGGGCTGGGCCGACGACCTCGTACGCCGCTGCGGCCTGCCCGCCGCGGCCCACGCCCGCATCACCCCCGTCTGGTCCGCACTGCGCACCGAAGTCCTGTGCGGACAACTCCTCGACATCACCGCCGAAGCCGCCGGCGCCGAAGACCTCGACACCCCCCGACGCGTCAACCGGTACAAGACCGCCTCCTACACCGTCGAGCGGCCCCTGCACCTCGGCGCCGCGATCGCCGGCGCCGACGACAACCTCATCACCGCCTACCGCGCCTTCGGACGCGACATCGGCATCGCCTTCCAACTGCGCGACGACCTCCTCGGCGTCTTCGGCACCCCCGAGGAAACCGGCAAACCCTCCGGCGGCGACCTCGTCCAGGGCAAACGCACCGTCCTGCTCGCCGCCGCCCTCACCCACGCCGACACACACGACCCCCACACCGCCACCCTCCTGCGCGCCGGCATCGGCCACCCCCTCGACGACGACGAACTCACCACCCTGCGCACCCTCATCACCAGCACCGGAGCCGTCGACCACGTCGAAGCCGACATCACCCGCCGCACCCGACGCGCCCTGGCCACCCTGCACGCCAGCACCGCCACCGACCACGCCAAACAACAACTCACCACCATGGCCGTCCACGCCACCCAACGAACCTCATGAACCATGCGGTCGGCCCGGCGCCGGTCCCCGGCTCGGTGGAGTCGGGGCCGCCGCCCTCCTGCGGCGGTTGTCCCCCGCCCCCGGCCGCCGGGTTTCGGCGCGACGGGTCGTGGCCCGCACCCAGGCGTCAGCGCGTGGCACCCCGGCGCATGCCCAACACGGCTGTCTGACATGGCCGTTGAGCCGCGGTGAGGAGACGGGTGATGGTGGGTGCCGGCGTGCCGTGGTGACCGGCGCCGACGCCGGCGCGTCGCCGGCCGGCGTGGGCCAGGTCACCTGGCGGGGACCCTTGGCGCGGTGATGACGGCCGTGTCACACTGCGGGCACGCCTCCCCTGCCCACAATCGGCTGTACGCCGGCGGGAGGTGCGGGGGCCGCCGGTCCACCCGAGGAGCGCGGGATGCGCTCCGGCCCCCGACGCTCGTGCCGCTCTCGGCGCGGAACACCGCCCTACGCCGAACGAGCCGCCGTACGCCGCCTGTTCACGGCCGTCCGCGAGAGCGCCGACGCCCCGCCGTGCCGCTCGGGCGCAAACCACCGCATGCCGAATCGGCCGCCGTGGCGCGCCGTGACGCCGATCAGCCGCGCACGCGCCCGCGCCGCGCACCAGAGTCTCCGGCTCTTCTGGACACCGTTCGGCCCGCTCGCCGACGTCGTGCCCGGTGTCGTGCCCGGTGTCGTGCCCGGTGTCGGCGTGCTTCGAGGCTTTCCCCTCCGTGCGGGGAGTCCGCTGCTGCCCGCGCGGTCTGTGCCGGTGGCCCAATATCCCGTGTCCCGCTTGCCGCCGGCTTGGCGTCGGGTCGGCCCCGGCTTCGTGATCAGAGGAGTGACATGCTGAAAGGCCCAGAGCTGACGGACGAGGAATCCGACCGCCGCACGGCGGGCGGCGGGCCGGGGGTGTACGTGATTCCCGGGCGGCGGCCGGCGGGCGGTCCCGGTCAGGCGCGCCGTATCGCCGAGCTGGAGCGCGAAGTGCGGGAACTGCGGCGGGTGAACGAGACGCTGAAGAGGTATGTCGCGAAGGCTCTCGACCTCGACCTGCCGGTCTGCGGCGCGGTCCGCGAGGCGCAGGGCCACCGTGTGGGTGCTCAGGTCGATGCCGCTTCCCGGGGCGCGCCGCCCGACGCCCCGGGACGGGGTGGGGGGCGGCCGCCGGAGGCCGCGGGGGTGGCCGGGGCCGGGGTGGAGTTCCGGGTGCTGGGTCCGATGGAGGCGGCTGTCGGCGGGCGGGCGGTGGATCTGGGAGCGCCCAAGCAGCGTGCCGCGCTGGCGCTGCTGGTCAGCCAGGTGGGCCGGCCGGTGTCGGTCGATGTGATGCTGGAAGAGCTGTGGGAGGGGCGGCCGCCGCAGTCGGCGGTGACGTCGTTGCACGCGTACGTGGCCAATCTGCGCAGGGTGCTGGAGCCTGGGCGGGCACCGCGCAAGCCGGCGACGGTGCTGCGTACGCACGGCCGGGGGTATCTGCTGGACGGCCGTGTCGCGGAGGTCGACGCCCGCCGCTTCGGTGAGCGGGCGACCGCCGGGTGGCAGGCACTGGACGGGGGTGATCCGCGGCGGGCTCTGAGCGCGTTCGAGGCGGGGCTGGCGTTGTGGCGCGGGCAGGCCTACGCGGAGGTGGCCGATACCGCGCAGGTGGCTCCGGAGCGGGTCCGGCTGGAGGAGTTGCGGTTGTCGGCCACCGAGGGCCGCTGCGCGGCGCTGATCTCCGTGGGCGCGCATGAGGTCGCCGTGTCCGAGCTGGCGGCCTTCACGCGCGCCCATCCGCTGCGCGAATACGGTTGTGAGCTGCTGAGTCTGGCGTTGTACCGGGCCGGACGGCAGGCCGATGCCCTGGCGGTGCTGCGCACTCATCACCGGCGGATGGCGCAGGAGCTGGGCATCGACCCGAGTCCGGCGCTTCAGCACCTCGAGGGTGAGATCCTGCGCCAGGCCCCGGCGTTGGGCTGAGGCCGGGGCGGGGTCCGGGTGGTGTCGTCCTTGGCGGGGGGCCTGTCGGCGGATGCCGCAGGGCCCGCGTGCGGGGTGCTCACCTGCCGTCGAGCGCGGGTTCGAGGTCGGGTTCGGCGGCCGGTGTGGTGGGGGTGTCGTCGTGTCGTGCGAACAGTTTGCCGGGCCACCACATCCACCGGCCCAGGTCCAGGGTCAGTGCGGTGACCAGCACCGAGCGGACGATCAGGGTGTCCAGCAGCACGCCGAAGGCCACCGTGAAGCCGAGTTCGGCCGCGAACAGCAGCGGCAGCGAGGCCATCGCCGCGAAGGTGCCGGCCAGTACCAGGCCCGCCGAGGTGATCACGCCGCCGGTGGCGGACAGGCCCTCCAGGGCGCCGCGCCGGGTGCCGTGCTGTTCGGTGATCTCGCGTACCCGGGTGACCAGGAAGATGTTGTAGTCGACGCCCAGGGCGACGAGGAACACGAACGACAGCAGCGGGAAGGAGGCGTCCGCCCCGGCGAAGTGGAACACGTGGTTGAACACCAGGCTGCTCACGCCGAGGGCCGCGGCGAACGACAGCACCACGGTCGCCATCAGCAGCAGGGGGGCGACGACCGCCCGGAGCAGCAGCATGAGGATGAGGAAGACCACGAGGAGCACGATGGGGATGATCACCTTGGAGTCGCGGGTGGCCGCGTCCCGTGTGTCGAGAGTGATCGCCGCGTTGCCGCCGACCTGGGCGTGTGCCGCCTCGATGTCGTGGACGGCGGTTCTGGCCTGCTCGACGGTGTCCAGGGCGGCCGAGCTGCTGGGGGCGTCCTCGAGTTCTCCGGCCAGGAGGGCGTCGCCGCCCTTGATCACCGGTGGTGAGACGTCGGCGATCCCCGGAATGTCGGCCAGTGCCGCGCTCACCCGCTGGGCCGCGTCGGCGGTGGTGACGACGTAGATGGGGTCGCCCGAGCCGGCCGGGAAGTGCCTGGCCTGGATTTCCTGGCCGACGGCCATCTGCGGTTTGTCGGTGAACTGGTCCTTGCTGGAGAGCCCGTCGGCCTTGAGCCCGACCACGGCGACGGCCATGGCACCCAGAATGACCGCGGTCCCGATCCACACCGTGCGCGGCCGGCCGGAGATGGCGGTGCCGACCCGGGTCCAGATGCCTTCCGTGGCCGCCTGGGGCGCCGCGTAGGCCGGCTTGACGGGCCAGAAGATCCAGCGGCCGAAGATGACCAGGAGCGCGGGCATCAGGGTGATCATGGCGAGCAGTCCGACGACGATGCCGATGGCGCAGGCCGGTCCGAGCCCCTGGGTGGAGCGCAGGGTGGCGAGCATCAGCAGGGTCAGGCTGACCGCGACGGTCGCGGCGCTGGCGATGATCGCCGGGCTGCAGCGGCGCAGCGCCTGCGCCATCGCCTCGTGCCGGTCCTCGTGCAGCCGCAGTTCTTCTCGGTAGCGCGAGGTGAGCAGGAGCGCGTAGTCGGTGGCGGCGCCGAACACCAGGACGGTCAGGATGAAGCTGGTCTGCGAGTTGACGGTGAGTCCGGCGTTCTTCGCCAGGAGGTAGATCACCGCTTCCGAGGCGGACAGGGCGACGCCCGCGGTCAGCAGGGGCACCAGCGGCAGGGTCGGGCTGCGGTAGGTGAGCAGCAGGATGACGACCACGACCAGCGCGGTGATGGCCGTCAGGCTGCCTCCGCCGCCGAAGGCCTCGACCGAGTCGGAGGCGTGCCCGGCTGGGCCGGTGACGTGGAATCCGAGGCCGTCGGCGTTCTTCTCGCCGATGTCGGTCAGTGCGGTGACGACCTCGCTGATGCCGTTCCAGCCCGTCTTGTCCTTCTGTACCTGGACCACGGTCTGGATGGCCTTGCCGTCCTGGGACTTCACCGGGCCCTGTGGCCGGCCCGCGACGTTCTCGCTGTCCGCGAAGGCGTCGGCGTCCGCTCGGGCCTTGGCCATGTCGGCGGGGGTGATGCCTTCGGGCCGGTCGTAGATGACGATCGCGGGCATGGTGTCGGAGCGCTGGAACTTCTCGGACCGTTCGACGACCTTGGTCGACTCCGCGTTCGCGGGCAGCCAGGCCGAGCTGTCGTTCTTCTGGACGTCGCCGAGCTTGCCGGCGAGCATCAGGGCCGGGACCAGCAGGGCCACCCAGAGGGCGAGGACGACCCATTTCGCCACCCTGCCGCTGGGCAGGGAAGCCATGGTGCGGAACATGTGTCACTCCTGAGTGATCACTCGATGGGGGATGGCCGGTCGGGACGGGCGACGCTGCGGATCCCGCACCCCTGACGGCTGTCCGAGGTGAGGTGGATCGGCTGCGCGTGCGGTGGCCGGTTGCGGGCCGTCGACGACAGCGAGGTCTCCTCGCGCTTCGTCCTGGGCGTCGGTGACGTCGGCGAGCAGGGTGCGGACGGTGGACGAGAGCAGGTCGCGGTGGCCGGTGAACGTCGTCGTCGCAGCCCTTGCCGCGGATTCGACGCCGCCTCTCGGGGGCTGCCCCGGGGCGGGGCCGTCCTTGCCTGTGACGGGCGGTGGGACATCTGCGGGCCTCTCCTTTGCCGATGCGTGGCGAAGGGAGACCCGTCCGGAACCCGCAAATGTGACACCGATCCCGCCCGGTGTGGCGTACATCACCCCGAGCGGTCGGCCGTCAAGCCGGCGCCAACCAGCCGTACAGTCCCGGCCAAGGCGCAGGGGTGACGCTGTGGCTCCGCACCCGTGTGCGGCACCGCCGGAACACGGGCTGCCGGCCGGCGGTGGAGCGGCGCGTACCTCGCCCTGACCCGAGGGGCGCTGTTCCGGCCGGCGGCCGGCGGTGTTCTGCCGCCGCCGCGCGGGCCGGTGTCCGACGTGTACCGCGCCGCGCCCCGGGCCCGCCCCGCCCGGCCCTCCCGGCCGGTCCGGGTCGGCCGGGAGGGCGGTGGGGTGCGTCCGCGGCAGGCCGCGAGGGCCGCGCGGGAGGTCCCGGACGTGGGCGGGTGGCTGCCGGGAGGCGGTCTCCGGGCCGGCCGGCCGCCGCGGTCGGGCCGCACCCGCCGGGGCCGTGTCACATTCCGCTCGCCCCGTCTGTCTTACCAGGGACACCTCACGTCGGTCCGAGATGAGAAGGAGAAGACCGTGGCAGCACAGAGCGCAGCCTCCGCTACCGAGGCGGCCGGAACCGAGGGGAGGAATCCCCGGCGGTGGCTCATCCTCGCCGTCATCTGCGTCGCGCAGCTCATGGTCGTCCTCGACGGGACGGTGATGAACCTCGCGCTGCCGTCCGCGCAGGAGGACCTGGGGTTCACGAACGCCGACCGGCAGTGGGTCGTGACCGCGTACCTGCTGGCCTTCGGGAGCCTGCTGCTGTTCTGCGGGCGCCTGGTCGACCTGATCGGCCGTAAGAAGACCTTCCTCATCGGGCTGATCGGCTTCGCGGGCGCCTCCGCCGTCGGCGGCGCCGCGACCAACTTCGGGATGCTGGCGGCGTCGCGCGCCTGCCAGGGGTTCTTCGCCGCGCTGCTGGCGCCGGCCGCCCTGGCGCTGCTGGTCACGACGTTCACCGATCCGCAGGAACGCGGCAAGGCGTTCGGCGCCTTCAGCGCGGTCGCGGCCAGCGGCGGCGGCCTCGGCCTCATCCTCGGCGGTTCGCTGACCTCCTCGCTGTCCTGGCGCTGGTGCATGTACATCAACCTGGTGTTCGTCGTCATCGCGGTGGTCGGGAGCGCGCTGCTGATGGAGAAGCAGCCCAAGACGCCGGGCGCCCGCCTGGACGTTCCCGGCGTGGTCTTGGTGTCGAGCGGAATGTTCTGCCTGGTCTACGGCTTCTCCAACGCCTCCACGCACCGCTGGGGCACCCCCTCGACGTGGGGCTTCCTGATCGCCGGGGCCGTGCTGCTGGCCGTCTTCGCGGGCTGGCAGACCCGTGCCGCGCATCCGCTGCTGCCGCCGCGCATCGTCCTGGACCGCAACCGGGGCGCCGCGTACCTGACCATGCTGATCGTCGGCGCCGCGATGTACGGCATCTTCCTGTTCGTCATCTACTACATGCAGAGCACCCTGGGGTATTCGGCGATCCGCTCGGGTGTCGCCCTGCTGCCGATGGTGGCGGTCACCGCGGTGGGGGCCAACGTGGGCAACATCAAGCTGATGCCGCGGTTCGGGCCCAAGCCGCTGGTCACCGTCGGGCTGCTGCTCGGCGCGGCCGGCATGGTCTGGCTGACGGGGATCGACGTCGATTCCGGTTACGCGTCCGCCCTGCTGGGCCCGCTCATGATCGCCGGTGGCGGCATGGGCCTCATCTTCGCCTCGGCGTTCCGCACCGGCACCTCCGGGGTGGCGCCGTACGACGCGGGGATCGCCTCGGCGAGCATCCAGACCGGACAGCAGATCGGCGGCGCGATCGGTCTCGCGCTGCTCAACACGATGGCGACCAGCTCCACGACCCACTACGTCGAGGACCACGCCCAGGGCCGGCCGACGCTGCCGCTGATCCACCTCGCGACGGTCCACGGCTACACCACGGCGTTCTGGTGGTGCGCCGGCATCTTCACGGTCGGCGCCGTCGTCTGCGGCACGCTGATGCGCCGCGGCCCGCTGCAGGCGCCCGCCGCCGCGCCCGCCGGGAAACCGTCGGAGCCCGAGGCGGCCCGGGCCTGACCCCTACGCCGCCGGCCCGCCCGGCGAGCAGTCCCCGTCCCGTGCACCGGCGACAACGACTGGATCGCCGAGCCGCTGACCATGGAGCAGCTGACCCCCGTCGGCTCCTACCGGCTCTTCTGACCCGCCTTTTGCCGGCCGGCCGCCGGCGAAGGCGGCAACACACCCGACCGGGGCTCCGGTCGCGGACGGCGACCCGCCCCGGTCGTCGCCCGCGACCGGGGCCCCGGTCGTCTTCGTCCCGCGCCGCGGCGCCGGCCGCCGTGAGCGAAGCCCGGCAGCCGTACCCGCCGCCCCCTCCCCCGGCCGTGCCCTCCCCCTCACCCCAACCGCCTCGGCCTCCCCCGGACCGCGCCCTCCCCGGCCACTGCGGGCGTACGTCCCGTACGACGGCGTCTGCGCGTCGGTGCCCGCAAGGAGCGGGTCCTGCGGGCGGGGGCTGCCCGCGGTGCGACGCGTGGCGGGAGCCCGGGCCGGGGCGCGGCCACGCTCGGGGGGTCTGCTCCCGGGGGCCTGCTCCCGGCCTGGTCCCGGCCTGGTCCTGGGGCCCGCTCCTGGTAGTGCGCTCGGGGGCGCGCGCTCGGGGGGCTCGGGGGGGGGCGTCCGATGCGGGGTCGGCCGGGCGGCGTGGGTCCCCGTGGCCGTCCGGGCGGCGTCCGGGCCTGGACCAAGTCGCCGCCAAGCCGGTGCCCCTACGCTCTCGACGGTATCAACGGGGTCCGCGCAGGGCGTATGTCATGTGCCCGCACGCGGCCCCGCGGCGGCCGGGCGGTTCACCGGCACGATGCGCCAAGCCGGCGTGCCCCGGCCCGAGACATCCCCCCATGAAAGGAACAGCGCATGGTCAATCGGCGATCCTTCCTCGTCGGCGCGGGCGGGGCGGCGCTGGCCGTGGCCGGGGTCTCCGGCCCCGCGTTCGCCCGCTCCTCGCCCGGGAGCAAGTGGCACCGGCTGCGCCACCACCTGCGGGGGCGGCTGGTACTGCCGTCGAACGCGGCCTATCCGACCGCCAAGCAGCTGTACCTCGCCCAGTTCGACGACATCCACCCCCAGGCGATCGCCTACTGCACCTCGCCCGCCGACGTGGCGCTGTGCCTCGGTTTCGCCGAGCATCACGGCGTGCCCATCGCCGTGCGCAGCGGCGGCAACTGCGCGGGCGGCTACTCCACGAAGCCGGACGCTCTCGTCATCGACGTGTCCAAGATGAACGGCATCTCCCTCGGCCCCGAGTCCGCGAGGCTCGGCCCCGGGGCGCAACTCGTCGACATCACCGACCGGCTCGGCCGGGCCGGGCTGACGATCGCCGACGGCTACTGTCCGACCGTCGCGGCCGGCGGATTCCTCCAGGGCGGCGGCGCGGGCCCGTTCACCCGGGCCATGGGCATGGCCACGGACAGTGTGACCAAGGCACAGGTGGTGCTCGCCGACGGCAGGGTCGTCACCGCCTCGCCGCACGAGCACAGCGACCTCTACTGGGCCGTACGCGGTGGCGGCGGCGGCAACTTCGGTGTCGTGACCTCGTACACGATCACTCCGGAACCTCTCACCGACCTCGACACCTGCACCCTGCTGTGGCCCTACGACCAGGCGCTGGAGCTGTTCGACGGCTGGTCGAAGTGGCAGGCCGACGCGCCGTGGGCGATCGGCAGCGCGCTGCTCATCACGCTCATGGACGCAGCGCCCGGCAAGGTGCCGGTGGTGTCCGTCTTCATGGGCTCCGTGGACACCAGCGGCATCCTGGCCGGCGAGGTCGAGCGGCTCATCTCCCTGGTCGGCCGCCCCCCGGCGTCGCGCAAGCCGCTCAAGGCGCCGTATCAGCAGGTCATGATGGGCTTCTACCAGTGCGACGACAAGACGGTCGACGAGTGCCACCGCACGGGCACGGTGCCCGGCGGCCTGGTCCCCAGGATGGAGTACGGGATCTGGCGCAGCCGCCTGTTCAGCGAGCCGCTGCCGCACGAGGGATGGTCGAAGGTGCTCTCGGTCTTCGACAACGAACGGCATCCCGGGCAGATGCGCCAGTTGCAGCTCGTCACCATGGGCGGCAAGGCCAACACCGTGCCGCGCGACGCCACCGCGTTCGTGCACCGCGACACCATCTTCTCGATCGCCTTCCTCGCCGCGAACTACACGGGGCCCGTTCCCGAGGAGAGCGTGGCCTCCGCGGAACGGTTCGCCGACACCGGCTTCGAGGTGATCGACCCCTATTCCAACGGCGAGACCTATCTGAACTTCTACGACCCGCGCGACCCGAACTGGGAGAGGTCCTACTACGCCGAGAACTATCCCCGACTGATGCAGATCAAGGACAAGTACGACCCGCACAACCTGTTCAGCCACGCGCAGAGCGTGCGGTGATCCGCACGTAACAGGGCTGCGAGCAGGGCCTCCCGGAGCATGGCGGGACACCGAAGAATCCCCGCGTGCCCGGGAGGCCCGTGCCGTCGCCGGATCCGGCCTGAGCCATTCCCGACCCCTGGGGGCGAAATGAACGACATGACCAAGGCGCCTGTTCTCATAGCCGGCGCCGGGATCGGCGGACTGACGGCGGCGCTGAGCCTGCACGCCGCGGGCATCGACGCGGTCGTGCTGGAGAGCTCCCGCGACATCCGCCCGCTCGGCGTCGGGATGAACCTGCTGCCGCACGGGGTCCGCGAGCTGATCGAACTCGGCCTCGGCGACGACCTCGCCGCCCTCGGCGTGGCCACGGCCGAGCACGTGTTCTGCGACAGCGCGGGCGAGCGGCTCTTCACCGAGCCTCGGGGGAAGTCCGTGGGCTACCACTGGCCGCAGTACTCCATCCACCGCGGTGAGTTGCAGCAGCTGCTGCTCGAGCGGGTCCGCGAACGGCTCGGCCCCGACGCCGTGCGCACCGGCCTGCGGCTGCTGGACTTCACCGAGCACCCCGACGGCGTCCGCGTCCGTGTGCGGGACCGGGCCAGGGACACCGACGAGACGTTCGAGGGCGCCGCGCTGATCGGGGCGGACGGACTGCACTCGACGGTGCGCACCCGGCTCCACCCGAAGGAGGGGCCGCTGTCCTGGTCGGGCCAGCGGATGTGGCGGGGCGTCACGGTGATGGAGGAGCCCTTCCTGACCGGCCGGTCCATGGTGGTCGCCAGCGACGGCACCGCCTCGCTGGTCGCGTACCCGATCGGCCGCGACCGGGTCAACTGGGTGTGCCTGGTGCGGGTCGCCGAGCCCGGTCCCCTGCCCGAGGACGGTGCCGTGAACACGGTCGACGACCACCGCGCGGGCCGGCTGGAGGAGGCGCTGTCCCACTACGAGGGCTGGTCGCTGGGCATGCTCGATGTCCGTGAACTGCTCAAGCGCAGCGAGCACATCCTCGAATACCCCATGGTCGACCGCGAACCGCTGACCTCCTGGGGCCGCGGCCGGGTGACGCTGCTCGGCGACGCCGCCCACCCGATGTATCCCGCCGGGGCCAACGGCGCCTCCCAGGCCATCCTCGACGCGCGGGTCCTCGCCCACGAACTGGCGCGGGCGGGCGACGACGTGCCGGCGGGGCTCGCCGCGTACGAGAGCGCCCGCCTGGAGGCGACCGCGAACGTGGTCCACGCGGGCCGCGCGATGGAGCGCGCCGCCGGGCCCGCGATGCTGGACCGCGGCATGCTCGCCCAGATCATGGAGTTCTACCGCAAGATGGCCGACAGCGAGGTGGCCGAGCTCAACGCCCGGCCGTCGCTGACCCCGGCCGCCGCCGGCGGCCGCCACGGGACGCCGTGACGCCACCGCCCCCGCGCCCGGCCCCGTGACGCCCCGCCTGCGGGGACCGGGCCGGGCGCTGTCGGCGGAGCCGGGCCGGTGCTGCCGGCGAGGCCACGGCCGCGGTGGCGACGGCCACCCCGGCCCGCTCCGGACAGGGCGAGGCGTGCGCGCGCACCTGCGGGAGGCGCCTCACGGCCCGCCGGTCCCCGCCGGCCCTGGCGGCCGCTTGCCTCTCCCCCGCGCTTCGTCGGCGAGCGGATGTGCCCGCAGGGGAGCGGCGGACGGCGCGCCGGACCGCGGCGCCCAGGTGAGCGGCGGACCTGGGCGCCGCGCCGGTGCGCCGTGGGCGCGGCGTGCGACACGCCGCGCCGGCCGGGGAGAAGGGGTCGGGTCTCCCCCGGCCGCCGGTGCCTGCCGCCGGTGCCTGCGGCCGAACCGCTCGAGGGGCCGCGGAGGGAATCGTCCGCCGCCGGAAGCCGTCGCTGCGGCGGCGGTGCGTCGCGACGGCTGCGGCCGGGTCGTGATCAGGGGTGGGTGCCGACGACGGGAGCGCACATGTCCGCATCGCGCAGCGATGCGCCGGACGAGTCCGGGACAGCCGTGCCGGGCCGGGCCGACGGGCCCGGGCAGGCCCTGCTGCCGGCGTCCGCGCCGGCAGCGCTGTGGGCGGTGCGGCACGGGCAGAGCACCGCCAGCGTCGCCTTCGCCGAGGCCGGGCGGACCGGCTCGGCCGCTCTGCCGGTCACGGGACGCGACAGCGACGTCCCGCTGTCCGCGCTGGGGCGGGCCCAGGCTCGTACGCTGGCCGGCTGGCTCGCCGGCCACACCCGCGGCGCCGGGCCGGACCTGGTGGTCTGCTCCCCCTACGTGCGGGCCCGGCAGACCTGGCAGGCGATGGCCGCGGCGGCGCCGGACGTGCCGGTGCTGGTCGACGAGCGGCTGCGCGACCGTGAGACGGGCGTCTTCGAGCTGCACCCGCCGGCCGCGCTGGCGGCCCGGGCGCCGGCCGAGGCCGCGCGCCGGGCGAGGCCGCGCGCCGGGCGAGGCCGCGCGCCGGGCGAGGCCGCGCGCCGGGCGCTGCTGGGCGAGTGGTCGTACCGTCCGCCGGGCGGCGAGGCGCTCGCCGACGTCGCCCTGCGCGTACGGGACTTCACCTCCGAGCCGGCCGGCGCGTGCTGCTCGTCGCGCACGACGCGATCGTCATCGCCCCGCGCCATGTGCCGGCCGGTCTCGGCGCGCCGGTCCCGCACGCTCTGCCGCCGGTGCGCCACGCCTCCGTCACGCACTGGCGGGGCGACGGGCGCCGTCTGCGGCTCGCGCACTGGGGCCGCACCGCCCACCTCGCCGGCCTCGCCCAGCCGGAAGGGCCCGCGTGAGCGGCCCGCCGGCGGCGGGGATCCGGGCTCGCCGCAGGCCCGCCGACCGATGGCTGACGGGCCGTCATGAAGGGTGCGGGCGAAGCTACTCCGGGAGGTTGTCGAACGCCTTCACCAGCTTTCGCTGGTAGTCGCTGATCTGGTAGTAGGCGCCGAGCTTGTAGTACTCCTTCTCCGGCGACAGGGCGAGTCCGTAGACGAGCGCGCGCCGCTCGCCGACGTAGGCGTACGGGGCGGTGTTGGCGTACTGCGCCATCTGGCCGAGCTCGGGCTCCGACTTGGTGGGGGTCGTCTCGGGGTCGGTGGTGATCACGGCGAAGCAGATCCGCACGATCTTCGAGGAGTCCCAGTTGAGGGTCGGGTAGATGGCGAACGACTTCTTCGCGAACTCCACCCCCTGCTCGCCGGCTTCCTTCAGTCCCATCTCCCGCAGCATCGACTGGATGTAGTCCGACTCCAGAGGGGCCGTGGTGGCGCGGTCGCAGTAGAGGTTCAGCTCGTGGCGCTTGTAGTCGACGGAGACTCCCGTGACCCGGTCCAGGCCGTAGCGGGCGAACAGCTCGGCGTTCTCCGCCGCCGCACGCGGCATGGACGGCAGGTCGAAGAGCTTCTCCAGGTCATGCACGTCGTTGGAGGGGAAGGCCGCGTAGGCCTTCTTGAAGCCGCCGGCGACATCGACGTCGATGCCGTACATGCCGACGGGGAAGCGCTCCTGGAAGTCGGAGATGACGGAGCCGACGGGGTGGTCCGTGGGCTCGATCAGGCCTTCGGACAGCGCGAAGGAGTACGGGTCGACGTGATCGGCGGGGACGGTCATGCTGAGGTCGAGACCGCCGGAATGACTGCCGCTGGCGGTCATGGAGAAGACGATCACGGCCTCGTCCAGCAGGTCCTGATGCCCGGTCAGGACCGGTCGCACCTTGTCACCCGCGCATACGGTGCCGGCCAGGGCTGCCGCCTTCTCCACAGCCGCATACACACGGTCGACTTCAGTGGCTTTGGACATTGCTTCCTCCATGCCTCGAGCGCTTCCTGACGCTGCTGCACCTACATAGTTGCCGGTCGTCCCGGCCGGGCCGGCACGGCCGCTCGGTCCCGTCCCCGGCCTGCTCGCCGTGCCGTGGACGCCCGCTCACGCCGCTTCCTGGGGAAGCGGCGCCGCGCCCGGGACCCGGGAGCGGACGTGGCCGAAGGCGAGCAGCACGGGAGCCTGGGTCAGGACGGAGACGTAGTACGGGAAGGGGCGGGGACCGACCATGTCCGGCGGCCCGCTGTATCCGCCGTCCGCGTCCTGGTGGTCGAGCAGCCAGGACAGGGCGCGTCCGACGGGCCGGGCTTCGTCGCCGCCGCACAGTGTGATCAGCCCGTAGGCGGTGCTGATGGCGTCGCTGGCGTCGCCGGGCTGCATGCCCCAGCCGCCGTCGGCGTTCTGCGTGGCCCGCACCGACTGCTCCATGCGGCGGGCCACTTCGGCCATGCGGCGGTCGTCCGCGTCCGCGGTGCCCACGGCGAGGCGCGCGCGGAAGATCGTGTGCAGGCGGCTGCGGCTCCACCCGGGCTCGAACCCGCCGTCGGGCAGCTGGTTCTCGGCGAGGAAGTCCAGGGCCCGCTGCCGTGCGGCCACGGTGTCGGTGTGCGGGGCGAGCGCGTTGACCGCCGCGGCCGTCATGCACGGCTCGCCGCGGGCGCCGGCCACGTAGGTGGGGAAGCCGCCGTCCTCGCCCTGCACGGCGAGCAGCGCGTCCACCCCGCTGCGCACGGCGCCGTGGAAGCGGACCGGGGCGGTCTCCTGGATGAACTCCAGGGCGCACGAGGTGCAGTCGACGTCGTTCAGCGCCACGCCGGGGGACATCGACCAGCCGCCGGTGAGGGCGGCGCCGCGGGACAGGGAGGGCAGCGGGGCGCCGCCCTGGTGGTGGACGAGGGCGGCCGCCATCCGGCGCAGCAGCTCCGGCGGGGCGCCGGTGGCGGCGAGGCCGATGCCGGCGGTCGCGGTGCACCAGTGGTGCATCTCCGCGATGAACGGGAAGCCGCCGTCGTCGCGCTGGTGGCGCAGCACGCTGTCCAGTCCGCCGCGCACGGTCGCCTCCTGCCCGGGGACACCGGCCAGCGCGTGCAGGGTCAGCAGGTGCATCAGCACGTAGCCCTCCCACACCGTGGTCGCCGGGTCCGTGGCGGTCAGCGTGGTCAGGGCGGCTGCGGTCGCCGGGTTGTGCACCTTGGCGGCGTTGGCGAGGATCAGCGTGACGGCGGCCTGCTGGACGACGTTCCAGGAGTGCGTGGGGTCGGTGGGCGCCGCCTCGTCCGGCGCGGGCGCGACATCGGAGGGCAGGGGGCATCCGAGGACCGACAGCACGGCGTACAGCATTTTGCGGCGGCGGGCGGAGATGAACTCCGGTGCGCTGCCGAGCACAGCGTCGGTCAGTTTCGCGATGAGGTCGGTGTCGCCGTCGGGGGCCCGGTGGACCGCGGTGGAGACGGCGAGCGTGGCCAGGACACGGTCGAATTCCTGCGGGGAGTCCAGGCGCGCCTGCAGGAAGGCGAGCACGCGGTCCCGGGCGGGCGGGGCCGCGCCGATGCGTGCCATCAAGGTGAGCGCGAGCGCCGATTCCAGGACGCGGCTGTGGCATTCGCCGCGTATCGAGCCGTCGGCGTCGACCCTGTCGATGACGTGGTCCCGCAGTCGCGATACGGCTTGGTGCACGTGATCGGGATCGACGCCGGCCGGCCACGGCAACGGGGCCGGACGCGGTGCATTCAGTGGTCTCATGCCGTGCTCCTTTGACATGTCGTTGCGGCTCCCCCGCCGGGGCCACGGCAGGACGCGTTTCGGATTGCGGCCAAGAGTCGGTGACGGGACTTGGCTGGCGCTGTTCTGCGACTTGGCGCCTGCTTGGCAACCGGGGGCGGCCGTGCGGTGCGGGCGCCAGCCGGCCACGAAGGAGCGCGCGGCGACCAGGGCGGCCGGTGGCCGAGGAGAGGGCTGTCGCCCCGCGCCGGGCGGGGCACTACGGCGTGCTGGCTCACGGATACGGCGGTACGGGCTTCGGGGGGTGGCGGTACGGGCTTCGGGGGGGGTGGCGGGTCGTGTGCCGGTGGCGCCGTGCGGGCGGGCGTCGGTGTTGGTGCGGCGGCGCCAACCCGGCACCAAGCCGGGAGATAGTGCGGGCCAATCAGGCAGGCCGACGATGGGGGCCGCGGCGCCGCACGCATCGGATGTCGTCGCGGCGGGGTCACCGCCGCATGCCCGAACGGCTTCCCGGCCGAGCCGATGTCGCGTTCCGTCCGCCGCCGGCCGCGGTCGTTCGTGATCGTCCGACGCCCCGCACGGGGCCCTCACCTGATGGAAGGCCGAATATGGAGGAGACCGAGGTTCCGGTCCTGATCGTGGGCGGCGGTGGCTGCGGCCTGTCCGCCTCCGTCTTCCTCTCGGACCACGGTGTGGGGCACCTGCTCGTGGAACGGCACGCGGACACGTCGCTTCTGCCGAAGGCGCATTACGTCAACCAGCGCACGATGGAGATCTTCCGCCAGCACGGCGTCTACGACGCCGTCGTCGAACACGCCTCGACCACCGGGCAGTTCGGCCGGGTGCGCTGGCAGACCACGCTCACCGGCGACGGGCCCTTGGACGCGCGGGTGATCCACGAGATGGACGCGTTCGGCGGCGGGGAGCTGACCGCGCGCTACGCGGCGGACGGCCCCGTACTGCCCGTCAAGCTGCCCCAGCTGCGGCTGGAGCCGATCCTGCGCCGGCAGGCCGAGGAGCGCAATCCCGGCCGTGTGCTCTTCTCCCGCGAACTGATCCGTTTCACCGAGGAGGGCGAGCACGTCGTCGCCGAGATCCGCGACCGGGAGAGCGGCGAGGTCACCCGGGTCCGCGCGCGGTACGTCATCGCCGCCGACGGCGGCCGCACGCTCGGCCCCGCGCTCGGCGTGCGGATGCAGGGCGTGTTCGACATGGCCGACGTCACCACCGCCTACTTCTCGGCGGACCTGTCGCAGTGGTGGCACGAGGGTTCCCTCATCACCTGGTTCGTCAACCCCGACCGCCCCGACCTCAACAGCGCCCTGCTGGAGATGGGGCCGACCTGGGGCCGGCACTGCGAGGAGTGGGGGCTGACCTTCAGCCTGGGCGACGTGGACCGCGCCGACGAGGCGGCGATCGCCGACCGGATGCGTGCGGTCCTGGGCCTGCCCGGCCTCGATCTGACGGTGCACAAGGTGTCGCACTGGACGGTCGAGGGAGTCCTCGCCGACCGCTACCGGGCCGGCCGCGTCCTCATCGTCGGCGACGCCGCCCACCGCCAGCCGCCCACCACCGGGCTCGGTCTGAACGGCGGCATCCAGGACGTGCACAACCTCGCCTGGAAACTGGCCGCGGTACTCGGCGGCCGCGCCGACGACAGCCTGCTCGACACCTACGAGACGGAGCGGCGCGCGCTTGGCAGACACAACGTCGAGTGGGGCCTGGCCACCTGGTTCCACCACCGGGTCATGACCGAGGCCGCGCTCGGCCTGGGCCCGCACGTCCCGCCGCAGCGCCGCGCGTCCGCGTTCACCGCCTACTTCGCCCCCTCCCCCGTCGGCGCGGTCACCCGCGCCAGGGCGGCGGAGTTCTTCGGCACCCACCGCGCCGAGTGCCAGGCGCACGACCTGGAGATCGGCTTCGCCTACGAGGACGGCGCGCTCGTGCCCGACGGGAGCCAGGCGCCGCCCCGCTCGCCCATGGGCGGCGACTACCGTCCCACCACCCGCCCCGGGCACCGGCTGCCGCACGCGTGGACGACACGCGACGGGCGGCGCGTGTCCACCCACGACCTGGCCGGACCCCAGGGTGCTTTCGTCCTGATCACCGGCCCCGCGGACACGGCCTGGGACGCGGCGGCCCGGGAGGTCGCCGAGAAGTTCTCCGTCCCCCTCACCGTGGCCCGGATCGGGGCCGGCGCGCCCTACACGGACCCCGACGGCGACTGGGCGGCCGTACGCGAGATCGCGGACGACGGCGCCATCCTGGTACGCCCCGACAACCACGTGGCGTGGCGGTCCATGGGCGCGGCCGAGAACCCGGCGGACGTGCTGGCGCAGGCGATGTCCCGGATCCTGCACGGCAAGAGCGCCGAAGGACGCTAGGCCGAGTCCGGGAAGTCCCGCCCAGCCCACGGCAGGTGGCGGGCGGGACCCGGCGGGCGGGCGGTGTTTCGCGGCTGCGGCCCGGATGCGGGTGGTGGTGTGCCGCCGTCCGCGCCGGAGGCGGCACCGGGTGAGGCGCGGGTGGGGGCGGCGCCGGGTGGGGCGCCGGGTGAGGCGGCAGTGTGACGGGGCGGGGGGGAGGGCCGGGTGATGCCGGTCCTGCCGCCCGCCCCGTGCGGGGTCCGGCGGCCGGTTACCGGTTGCCGGTTACCGGTTGCCGGTTGCCGGTGCCGGCGCAGCTCACCCCGCTCCCCCGGCTCCCCCGCTCCCCCGGCCCGCCGCGCGGGCCGGGCCCGGCCGGGTCAGGTGGGGCGGGGGTGTCCAGTCGCGGTCCGCGCGGGCGGGGGTGTCCAGTCGCGGTCGGTGGGGGTGGGGTGTCTAGGCGTGGTCGGTGGGGGTGGGCGGGGGGCCGGGTGCGGTGAGGGCCCGGTCCACCAGCGGGCCGGCGGCGCCGGTGTAGTGGGCGGGGTCGAGCAGCGCGTGCGCCTCCTCGCGGCTCAGCACGCCGGCCAGGCGCGGGAGTTCGGCCAGTACGTCGGCCAGCGGCCGGCCGGTGCGGGAGGCGAGCAGCGAGGCCTGCGTCAGGAGTTCCTTGGCGGCCGTCCTGCCCAGGCGCGGGGCCAGGACGGCCGAGACGCGTTCGGAGACGAGCTGTCCGCCGGTGGCCTGGAGGTTGGCGCGCATCCGCTCGGGGTGGACGGTGAGTCCCCGGGTGAGTTCCACGGCCGTGTGGGCGGCGCCGCCGGTGAGCCGCAGGGCTTCGCGCAGGGGCTGCCACTCGGCGTGCCACACCCCTGCCGAGCGTTCGTCCTCGGCGGGCAGGCACTGCGTCAGCACGGTGCTCAGCGCGGGCACCTGGAGGGCCGCGGAGCGGATCAGGGTGGCGAGTACGGGGTTGCGTTTGTGCGGCATGGCCGAGGAGGCGCCGCGTCCGGCGGCCGCGGGCTCGGCGACTTCGCCGACCTCGGTGCGGGTGAGGACCAGCACGTCCGCGGCGATCTTGCCGAGGGCGCCGGCCGTGTGGGCGAGTGCGGCGCCCAGGTCGGCGACGGGGGTGCGCAGGGCGTGCCAGGGCAGCCGGGGTGCGGCCAGGCCCGTCTCGGCGGCGAAGGCGGCGCCCAGGTCGTCGAGCAGGGCGGCGGGGTCGGTGTCCGGCCCCGCGTACTGGAGGTAGCCGGCGAGGGTGCCGGCCGCGCCGCCGAGCGCCACCGGAAGTCCGCCGTGGGCGACCCGTTCGAGACGGTCGACGCAGTCCAGGACGAGCTGGCGCCAGCCGGCCGCCTTGAGGCCGAAGGTGGTGGGCACCGCGTGCAGGGCGAGGGTGCGGCCCGCCATCACGGTGTCGCGGTGCGCGGCCGCGAGGCCGGCCAGCGCGGCGGCCACGGTCCGCAGGTCCGCGACGATCAGGCGCAGCGCCCGCGCGGCCACCAGCATCGCGCCGGTGTCCAGGACGTCCTGGCTGGTCGAGCCGCGGTGCACGTATTCGGCGGCCTGCGCCGACTGCCGTGCGACGACCGCGGTCAGCGCCGTGACCAGGCCCACGACCGGGTTCGCGGTCTCCCGCGCGGCCAGCGCCAGTTCGCGCACGTCGAGCAGGTCGGCGCGGGCGGCGGCGGTGATGGCGTCGGCGGCGAACGCGGGCACGGTGCCGCAGCGGGCCTGGGCGCGGGCCAGGGCCGCCTCCGCGTCGAGCATCGCCTGGAGCCAGGCGTGGTCGCCCACGGCGGCCTCGACGGGGGTGCCCGCACGGACCGGTGACAGCAGCCCGGCGTCGAGATGGGCGGCGGTGGCCGCCGCCGGCGGGGATGCGGGCAAGGAGGTCATGCGCCTGCCTTCGGGCTCGGGGCCGGGCCGCCGGCCGCGTGGTGGGTGGCAACGGTGTCCGGTTCGCCCGGCGCAGGGCGCGGTCCGGGCCCGGCCGGGACGGCCGCCGCCATGGCGTCGCGGTCCTCGCGGTGAGCGGGCCGGCGCCGGGTGGGATGCCGGGTGATGCAGCGGGAGGGCGGGCCCGCGGAGAGCGGCTGCGCGCCCGGCGCCCGGAGTGCGTGCCGTGCCGGGGGGGGTGTCCTTCCCGCGCCATGTTCGCGCCAGGCGCTCGGATCCGGGTGGAACGCGGCTCGAAGGGCTGTGCGCGCGCGGGGCCCCGGCACGGCGCGAACGCGGCTGTATCGGCTCTCCAGCACCCGTCGCTACGTTCGACGGGTGCGAAAGGCCCCCAGGGCGGCCGCCTTCGCCGAACAGACGGGGCCGCCGGCCGGCAGGCCGGATCCGAACCCTTCGTCAGGGGATTCCTGACTCGAACTGTTCACAGCCACTGTCTCGAGCCGTGCGGCGGTACGGGCCGAGTCACCTCACGAAGGAGGATGTCGATGACGGCACAGCCGTGCCCCCGAGTCCATGCCCGCGAATGCCGCGCGGCCGACGGCTGCGTCCTGTGTGCCGGCTGCGTCGCTCAGGCCGAGCGCGACCTGCGCGCGCTTCCCGCTCTTCACCAGGAGTGCCTGCACCACGCGTCGCCGACGCCCCGGCGCAGCAACCCCACGAAAGTGTCGGGCAGTCGTGCCCGGGATCATCTGAACTTCTCGGTGCTCGACGCCCGTTACCGCCTGCTGAACGCCTTGCAGTCCTGGTCGGAGTATGTCGCCGCGCATCACCGGGTCGCCGTTCCGGGCCGCTCCGTCGTCCAGTTGGCCCGGTTTTTGGCCGGGCATCTGCCCTGGCTCGTGGCGCAGCCGTGTGCCGCCGAGTTCGCGGACGAGGTGGAGGGTCTGGCCGCCGAGTTGCGCGGCACGATCGACCCGGGGGCCGGTGAGCTGCGTACGGCGATCCGCACGTGTGTGGTGGAGCACTGTGCCGGGACGATCAGCACCTCGCTGAACGGCGGGGAGCGGGTGCGCGCCGGGCGTCTGGAGTGCTCCCTGGGCCATGGGTGGGACATGGGCGAGTGGCTGGCTCTGCGGCATCTGCTGGAGCAGCGGCGGGCGGGGGCCGGCGCATGACGAAGCCGCCACGTCACCGGCTCGTGCCCACGAATGTGGCGGCGCTGGCCGTCGGGGTGTCCGAGGCGACCATCCGCAAGTGGGTGAGCCGCGGGAAGATCACCCGCTACGGCGCGCCGAACTGCCGCTCGGCGTTCGACATCGACGAGCTCACGCAGATCGCCCTGCGGCGTTCTCCGCGTCCTTCAGGGCTCCCCCGCTGACCGGCACCGGCGGCGCCGGGCGCGTGTGCCCGCGCGTCCTGGTGCCGGGCGACCATGCCCGCGGGCCGAACGCGCGGCGGGCGAGAGGCTGTTGCATGGACACCCCACCCCTGTGTCGAGTGAGCCAGGTCACTTCGAGGTGTCCTTGGCGTGAGGGCACCCCCGTGTCACTATCGATGCACATTTTCCCTGCCCGAAAACTTCTTCGGGTCAGGCAGGCGGGTGCCGCGTCCCCGCTCGTCCCCCCTCAGTGCGAACCGCCGGTGCACGGCGCGGCTGTGCCCGCGTGCCCGGCGCCGCCCGAGAGCGGGGCTTCCCCTCCGGCCGCCGCCGCGGCGGCGGCCGGCGCGCCGGCGTCCCCCTGTCCCGGCCGGCCGGGATTGCGCGCCGCCCCCTTCGCAGTACCGCGCCGCCCTGCGCTGCGGTGCGGTGACGGGCGCCGAGGAACAACCGGCGGAAAACGGATAGTTCGATCTCACTGCAGGTAACGAGAAGGGGAGCTGAGTGCGTTGACTCTACCGACCTCTGTGGCGGGGGTTTCGGCACACCACCGGGCTCGCTCCGTCGGCATCGGTCGCGCTCACGCCAAGGCCATTTTGCTGGGGGAGCACGCGGTCGTGTACGGAACCGCGGCGCTCGCCGTGCCGATCCCGCAGCTGTCGGCCACGGCGAGCGCGGGATGGTCCGCCGACACCGCGGACGGCGCGGACGCCGGCGCGCAGGGCGACTTGTCCTTCGCCATGACCGGTTCGGTGTCGCGGGCGATGGTGACGCAGGCCTCCGACGGGCTGCGGCAGCTGGCCGCCGCGTTCCGGGCGCAGATGGGCGTGCCCGACGGTCCGCGTCTGGACGTGATCGTCGACGGCGCCGTCCCGCCCGGCCGCGGGCTCGGCTCCAGTGCCGCCACCTCGCGGGCGATCGTGCTGGCCCTGGCCAATCTCTTCGACCGTGAACTGAGCGAGGCCGCCACGTTCGACCTGGTGCAGACGGCCGAGAACATGGCGCACGGCCGGGCCAGCGGCATCGACGCCTGCGCCGTCGGCGCGACGGCGCCGCTGCGTTTCCAGGCCGGGCGGGCCGGCGAACTGGAGGTCGGCTGCGACACGTTGCTCGTCGTCGCCGACAGCGGCACCTCGGGCAGCACCAGGGAGGCGGTCGAGCTGCTGCGCGAGGGGTTTCGGCGCGAGGGCACCAAGGAGCGTTTCCTGCGCCGCGCGGACGAGCTCGTCGAGGCGGCCGTCGCGGCCCTCGCCGAGGGCCGGGCGGGCGACGTCGGCGCGCAGCTGAGCGGCTATCACCAGCTGCTGCGCACCGCCGGGCTCAGCACCGACCTGATCGACACCATGGTCGAGGCCGCGCTGGACGCGGGCAGCCTCGGGGCGAAGATCACCGGCGGCGGGCTGGGCGGCTGCATGATCGCGCTGACCCGGCCCGAGCACACCAGGAACGTGACCGTGCGACTGCACGAGGCCGGCGCCGCGCAGACGTGGGTCGTCCCGCTGAGGAGGCTCGCCGACCATGTCTGAGCAGCACACCCTCCGGGTGCGGCCGTCCCGGCGCGAGGGCGCGGCGGAGGCCGCCGCCGTCGCGCATCCGAACATCGCGCTGGTCAAGTACTGGGGCAAGCGCGACGAGGAACTCGTCCTGCCGCGCACCGACAGCCTGTCGATGACCCTGGACATCTTCCCCACGACCACGCGGGTCCGACTCGACGCCACGGCGCGGCGCGACGAGGTGAGGCTGGGCGGCGTGCCCGCGACGGGAGAGGCGCTGCGCCGCATCGTCGCCTTCCTCGACCTGGTCCGTGACCGGGCGGGGCTGTCCGTGCGGGCGGTCGTCGACTCCGAGAACACCGTCCCCACCGGGGCCGGCCTGGCGTCCTCCGCCAGCGGGTTCGCCGCCCTGGCGGCGGCCGCGGCGGCCGCCTACGGGCTGCGCCCGGACGCCACCGCCCTGTCGAGGCTGGCCCGGCGCGGATCGGGCTCGGCGTCGCGGTCGGTCTTCGCCGGCTTCGCCGTCTGGCACGCGGGCCCCGGCGCCGGCGCCGGCGCGGATCTCGGCTCCTACGCCGAGCCGGTGGCCGCCGGGCAGCTCGATCCCGCGCTGGTCATCGCCGTGGTCGACGCCGGGCCCAAGGCGCTCTCCAGCCGCGAGGCCATGCGCCGTACCGTCGCCACCTCGCCGCTGTACGGTCCGTGGGCGGCCTCCAGCAAGGACGACCTCCTCGCCATGCGGGCCGCGCTGCTGCGCGCCGACCTCGACACGGTCGGCGAGATCGCGGAGCGCAACGCGCTCGGCATGCACGCCACGATGCTGGCGGCGCGCCCCGCGGTGCGCTACCTGGCGCCGGCCACGCTGACGGTGCTGGACGGTGTGCTCCAGCTGCGCCGCGAGGGGGTGGCGGCCTACGCGACCATGGACGCCGGGCCGAACGTCAAGGTGCTGTGCCGGCGCGCGGACGCGGAGCGGGTGGCCGCCACCGTGCGCGGCGCCGCCCCGGGCGGCGCGGTGCACATCGCCCGGCCGGGGCCGGGTGTGCGTCTGCTGCACGCGGACGGGCGATGAGCGGCGGGCGCACGGCCGTACGGCGCGCTCCGGGCAAGCTGTTCGTCGCGGGCGAGTACGCGGTGGTGGAGCCCGGTGTCCCGGCGATCGTGACGGCGGTGGGCCGGTCGGTCACGGTCACCGTCGCGGCCGCGGACGGGCCCGGGGTCGTGATCGCCTCCGACCTCGCCGCGGGGCCGATGCGCTGGCGGTGGCAGGGCGACCGGCTCGAGGTGTGCCCCGGGCAGGACGAGCCGCGGGTGCGCCGCGCGGCGGCCCACGTGGTGTCGGCGATCGAGACCGTGGCCGGCCTGCTGGCCGAACAGGGCCGGCCCGCACCGCGGGTGAGTGTCTCGGTTCGCAGCGAACTGCACGAGAAGGGCACGAAGTTCGGTCTGGGTTCCAGCGGCGCGGTGACCGTGGCGAGCGTGGCGGCCCTGGCCGCCCACCACGGCCTGGAGCTGGAGGCGGCGAGCCGGTTTCGGCTGGCGCTGCTCGCCACCGCCCGGATCGACCCGCGTGCCTCCGGCGGTGACCTCGCCGCCAGCACCTGGGGCGGCTGGGTCGCCTACCGGGCCCCCGACCGTGACTTCGTGCTCGATCTGGCGCGGCGCGAAGGCGTCGGCCACGCGCTGCGCGCGCCGTGGCCGGGGTTCGCGGTGCGTGCGCTGCCGCCGCCGCGCGCCCTGCGCCTGGAGGTCGGCTGGACCGGGCGGCCTGCGTCCACCGCCTCGCTCGTCGCCGGCCTGCACCGGCGCACCTGGCGGGGCAGCGCCTCGCACCAGGCGTTCGTCAGGACCAGCACCGGCTTCGTCGACGCCGCGACCGACGCGCTCGAACGCGGTGACGAGGGGGAGCTGCTGCACCAGATCCGGTGCGCCCGCGAGGAGTTGGCCCGCCTGGACGGCGAGGCCCGCCTGGGCATCTTCACCCCCGAGCTGACGGCGCTGTGCGCGGCGGCCGAGGCCGTCGGCGGTGCGGCCAAGCCGTCGGGGGCGGGCGGCGGCGACTGCGGCATCGCGCTGCTGGACGCCGCGGCCGAGCACGACATCGCGCAGGTACGGCAGCGGTGGGCCGCGGCGGGCGTACAGCCCCTGTCCGTCGCCCGCCCCCCGGAAAGGAACGAGGAATGAGCAGCGCTCAACGCAAGGACGACCATGTCCGCCTGGCCATGGAGCAGCACCGTGCGCACAGTGGCCTCAACCAGTTCGACGAGGTGGCGTTCGTCCACCACGCCCTGGCGGGCATCGACCGGCCGGACGTCTCGGCGGCCACGTCCTTCGGCGGCATCCGGTGGCAGGCCCCGCTCTACATCAACGCCATGACCGGCGGCAGCGCCAAAACCGGTGCCATCAACCGGGATCTGGCCGCCGCCGCCCGCGAGAGCGGCGTGGCCATCGCGTCGGGTTCCATGAACGCCTACCTCAAGGATTCTTCCTGCGCCGACACCTTCCGGGTGCTGCGCACGCACAACCCCGACGGGTTCGTCATGGCCAACATCAACGCCACGACCTCGCTCGACGGCGCCCGGCGCGCCGTCGACCTGCTGGAGGCCGACGCCCTTCAGATCCACGTCAACACCGCGCAGGAAACCCCCATGCCCGAGGGCGACCGCTCGTTCTCGGCGTGGGCCGGGCAGATCGAGACGATCGCGGCCGGCGTCGGCGTCCCCGTGATCGTCAAGGAGGTCGGCAACGGCCTGAGCCGGCAGAGCGTCCTGCTGCTGAAGGAGCTGGGGGTGAGCGCGGCCGATGTCGCCGGGCGCGGCGGCACCGACTTCGCGCGCATCGAGAACGGGCGCCGGGAGCTGGCCGACTACGCCTACCTGCACGGCTGGGGCCAGTCCACCGCCGCCTGCCTGCTGGACAGTGCCGGCGCCGGCCTGCCCGTGCTCGCCTCCGGCGGGGTGCGCCATCCCCTCGACGTCGCCCGCGGCCTCGCGCTCGGCGCCCGCGCCGTCGGTGTGTCGGGCGGGTTCCTGCGCACCCTCCTGGACGGCGGCGTGGCCGCGCTCGTCACGCAGATCACGGCGTGGCTGGACCAGCTGGCGGCGCTGCAGACCATGCTCGGCGCGCGCACCCCGGCCGACCTGGGCCGCTGCGACGTGCTGATCCAGGGCTCCCTGCGTGACTTCTGCGCCGACCGGGGCATCGACACCGCCCGCCTCGCCCGGCGCTCCGCCACCACCGCGACCACCACCGCCTCCGCCACCACCGCCTCCATCGACGCCCTCCACGAGATGACGGGAAGCACACGATGACCGACACACACGCGATCGCCGGCGTACCGATGCAGTGGGTGGGGCCCGTGCGCATCTCGGGCAACGTCGCCACCACCGAGACCCAGGTGCCGCTGGCCACCTACGAGTCGCCGCTGTGGCCCTCGGTGGGCCGCGGCGCGAAGGTGTCCATGCTCGCCGAGCAGGGCATCGTCGCCACCCTCGTCGACGAGCGGATGACCCGCTCGGTCCTCGTGGAGGCCACCGACGCGCAGACCGCGTACACGGCCGCGCTGACCATCGAGGCGCGCGTCGACGAACTGCGCGCCGTGGTGCGCGGGTGCAGCAGGTTCGCCGAGCTGATCGGCATCCGCCACGAGATCAACGCCAACCTGCTGTTCCTGCGTTTCGAGTTCTCCACCGGCGACGCCTCCGGCCACAACATGGCCACCCTCGCCTCCGACGCGCTCCTGGGGCATCTGCTGGAGACCGTTCCCGGCATCTCCTACGGGTCGATCTCGGGGAACTACTGCACCGACAAGAAGGCCACCGCGGTCAACGGGATCCTGGGCCGCGGCAAGAACGTCGTCACCGAACTGCTCGTGCCGCGTGCGGTGGTCGAGGACGTGCTGCACACCACGGCCGCGAAGATAGCCGAGCTCAACCTGCGCAAGAACCTCCTGGGCACCCTCCTCGCCGGCGGGATCCGCTCGGCCAACGCGCACTTCGCGAACATGCTCCTGGGCTTCTACCTGGCCACCGGCCAGGACGCCGCGAACATCGTCGAGGGATCCCAGGGCGTGGTCATGGCCGAGGACCGCGACGGCGACCTGTACTTCGCCTGCACCCTGCCCAACCTGATCGTGGGCACCGTCGGCAACGGCAAGGGCCTCGCCTTCGTGGAGACGAACCTGACCCGGCTCGGCTGCCGGGCCGAGCGCACCACCGGGGACAACGCGCGCCGTCTGGCCGTCATCGCGGCGGCGACGGTGCTGTGCGGCGAACTCTCGCTGCTGGCGGCCCAGACCAACCCCGGCGAGCTGATGCGCGCGCACGTCCAGCTGGAACGCGACAACAAGACCGCAAAGGTTGGTGTCTAGGGCATGTCCCTCTCCATAGGAATCCACGACCTGTCGTTCTCGACGGGCGAGTTCGTTCTCGCCCACACACAGCTCGCCGCGCACAACGGCACCGACATCGGCAAGTACCACCTGGGCATCGGCCAGGAGTCGATGAGCGTGCCCGCCGCCGACGAGGACATCGTGACGCTGGGCGCGGCGGCCGCCGCCCCGGTCGTCGCCCGGCACGGCGCGAGCCGGATCCGCACCGTGATCTTCGCGACGGAGTCGTCGATCGACCAGGCCAAAGCGGCCGGCGTGTATGTGCACTCGCTGCTCGGACTGCCCTCGGCCACCCGCGTCGTCGAGCTCAAGCAGGCCTGCTACGGGGCCACGGCCGCCCTCCAGTTCGCCGTCGGCCTGGTGCGCCGCGACCCCGCCCAGCAGGTCCTCGTGATCGCCAGCGACGTCTCCAAGTACGAGCTGGACAGTCCCGGCGAGGCCACCCAGGGCGCGGCGGCGGTGGCCATGCTGGTGGGGGTGGACCCGGCCCTGGTGCGTATCGAGGACCCGTCGGGGGTGTTCACCGCCGACGTGATGGACTTCTGGCGGCCCAACTACCGTGACGCCGCCCTCGTCGACGGCCAGGAGTCCGTCAACGCCTACCTCCAGGCCGTCGAGGGCACCTGGAAGGACTACAGCGAGCAGGGCGGCCGCGCGCTGGAGGAGTTCGCCGCGTTCTGCTACCACCAGCCGTTCACGAAGATGGCCTACAAGGCCCACCGTCACCTGCTGAACACCACCGGCCACGACACCGACCCGGCCAGGGTCGCCCGCGACCTGGAGCTGACCACCGCCTACAACCGGGTGATCGGCAACAGCTACACCGCCTCGCTCTACCTGGGCCTGGCCGCCCTGCTGGACCAGGCCGACGACCTGGAGGGCCGGCCCGTCGCCTTCCTCAGCTACGGCTCGGGCAGCGTCGCGGAGTTCTTCGCCGGGAGCGTCGTCGCCGGCTACCGCGACCACCTGCGCACCAAGGAGCACCGTGCCGCCATCGAGCGGCGCACCCCGCTCGACTACGCCGGCTACCGGGAGCTGCACGAGCGGGCGCTGCCCGCCGACGGCGGCGACCACGCCACCCCCGCGCAGAGCACCGGCCCCTACCGGCTGGCCGGGATCAGCGGCCACAAGCGCGCCTACGAAACCCGCTAGCGGGCCGTCCGCGGCCGCCGCCCGTCCGTCCCGGGCGGGCGGCGGGCGCGGGCACCGCCAGTCCCATCTCACCCATGAGGTTCCATGACGACCCACTACGAGGGGAGGGCAGCCGCATGACCGACGTCAGGATCCTCGGTACGGGCGCCTGTCTGCCGGATCGCGTTGTCTGCAACGACGAGGCCGGTGCGGCGGCCGGGGTCGACGACGCCTGGATCACCGCCAAGACGCAGATCCGCGAGCGCCGCTGGGCCGCCGACGGCCAGGCCACCTCCGACCTGGCCGCGGCCGCGGGACGCGCCGCGCTTCAGTCGGCCGGCATCACCGCGGGCGAGCTGTCGGTGATCGTGGTCGCCACGTCCACCCCGGACCGGCCCCAGCCGCCCACCGCCGCCTACGTCCAGCACCACCTCGCGGCGAGCGGAGCGGCCGCCTTCGACGTCAACGCCGTCTGCTCCGGCGAGGTGTTCGCCCTCACCGCCGTCGAGGGCATCCTCGCCCGGCGCGGCGGCCACGCCCTCGTCATCGGCGCCGACGTCTACTCCCGCATCCTGGACCGCGCCGACCGCAGGACGGTCGTGCTGTTCGGGGACGGCGCCGGCGCGATGGTCTTGGGGCCGGCCGCGAGCGGTCCGCGCATCCGCCACCTGGACCTGCACACCTTCGGCGAGTTCTCCCAGCTGATCGAGGTGCCCGGCGGCGGCAGCCGGCTGCCCCTGGACCAGGAGGGTCTGCGGGCCGGCCGGCAGTACTTCACCATGGACGGCCGCGCGGTGCGCCGCTTCGTCGCGGACCATCTGCCGCGCCTGGTCAAGCAGTTCCTGCACGAGGCGGGCGTCGCCCCCGACGACATCGGCCACTTCGTCCCGCACCAGGCCAACGGCGTCATGCTCGACGCGCTCTTCACCGAACTGGCCCTGCCCCACGCCACCATGCACCGCACCCTGCACCGCTACGGCAACACCGGCGCCGCCTCCGTCCCCATCACCGTGGACCAGGCCGCCCGCGCGGGCGCCTTCCAGCCGGGCGAGCTGATCTTGCTGGCCGGTTTCGGCGGCGGCATGGCCGCCGGCTTCGCCCTGATCGAGTGGTGAGCACACCGGCGCGGCCCGCCGGCCGCCCCCGCCGAAAGAAAAAGGGGGGCCGGCCGGCGGGCCGCGGCGGGTGTCAGGAGGAGGAAGAGGAGGAGGGGATCCAGTCCCGGCGGATGTGCGGGGTGGGGATGCCGAGGGACTTCATGTGCTCGATGGGGTTGGTGTATTCGCGGCTGGCGGCGATCTGCCCGTCGCGCAGGGTGAAGCCGTGCACGAAGTGGTTGCGGTAGCGGCCCTGGGGATAGCCGGGGAAGCGGATGGTGCCCTCGCCCTCGCACTCGGCCCAGATGACGCACGGGTCCTGGGTCTCGTAGACGTTCAGGGCGTACCACTGCCAGTCGGGCAGCACCCGCAGCGACAGTTCGCCGTGCCGTTTGAGGTTCTCGCGGCCCGTGACGACGATGGGCCGGCCGATGTCGGTGTAGAAGAGGGCGGCGGTGCCGTCCTCGGTGTAGAGGGTGTAGCGGCTCAGCCGGGCTTCGGCGCCGGTGCGCAGATACTGGTCCACGGCCTGCCGGTTGCGTGCGCGCAGGTCGTGGTGGTCGGTGAACACCGGTGTGCCGGTGGCGGTCCGGGGGGTGCGGGGCGTGGTGATGGTCTCTCCCGAAGGGGTGCGCGGGGACGGTGGTCGCGGCGGTGCGGGCCGCGTGGTCAGGGCTGGAGCCGGCTGTGGCGCCAGGTCGCGCCGGTGCGCTCGTAGCGCAGCCGTTCGTGCAGGCGGTCGGTGCCGTTGGCCCAGAACTCCACGCCGGCCGGCTGCAGGCGGTAGCCCGCGAACCGGGCGGGCCGCGGCAGGGGCCGCTGCGGCTCGCCCAGGTGCTGGGCGCGGGCCCGCAGCCGGGCGACGTGGTCGAGGTCCTCCAGCGGGCGGCTCTGGCGCGAGGCGGTCGTCATGGCGTGGGTGAAGACGGGCCGCGCCTGCCACAGGGTCTGCGCCTCGGCGTCGGACAGCCGGGTGACCGGGCCCTCCAGCGTGATCTGCCGGCTGCTCTCGCGCCAGTACAGGACGCCGGAGGCCCAGGGGTTCTCGGCGAGGTCGCGGCCCTTGCGGCTGTCGGCGTGGGTGATGAACACGATGCCGTCCTCCCCCGCGGCGGTGAGGGCCACGATCCGCGAGGAGGTGCGGCCTTGCGCGTCGGCGGTGGCCAGGGCCAGGGCGCGCGGTTCGCGCACCTGGTGGGTTTCGGCGTCCTGGAGCCAGGCCGCCAGCAGGCCCATCGGTTCGGCCGGCGGCGTGCGGAACTCGGGGAAGGCCACGTCGACGGTGGCGGTCAGGGTCTCGGAACGGCCGGCGCCGGTCACCGCGGCGCCGCGGACCGGACCGGACCCGAACCCCGACCCGGCGGCTGACGCGGACGCGGTGGCGGTGGAGGTGGCGGTGGGGGTGGGGGTGGGGTCAGACATGGAGGACTCCTTCGATGGTGAGCACGCCGGGGCCCGCGACCTCGACGCGGGTGACGCTCTCGCCCTCGCCCTGCGCGCGGGCGCTCATGACGGAGGGGCGGCCGATCTCGACGCCCTGGGTGATCTCGATGCGCTGCCCGTGCCCGATCAGGCCGTGCCGGGCGAGATGGATGGCCAGGGGGCCCGCGGCGGAGCCGGTGGCGGCGTCCTCGACGACCCCGTACGCCGGGGAGAACATGCGGTTGCGCCAGCGGGTGCCCTGTCCGGCGAAGCAGTTGGTCGCCATGTCGGGGAAGCGGGCCAGGGCGCGGTGGTCGGGGTCCAGCTTCGACAGCGCCTCGACGTCGGCGAGGCCGACCAGGACGTGGCGCGGGCCGTTGCGGTAGATCTCCACCGGGAGCGTCGAGGCGTCGACGCCGAGTGCGTCGAGGAGTTCGCCGGTGCGTTCGAAGGGCTCCCACACGGGGATGGGCTGGCGCATGCTGGCCGAGACGGGCCTGCCGTGTTCGCGGTGCAGTTCGAAGGGGACGACGCCCATGGCGGTCTCGATGCGCAGCCGCCCGGCGCCGGTGCGGGCGCCCAGGGCCAGGGCGGTGCCGAGCAGGGGGTGGCCGGCGAAGGGCAGTTCGTTGACCGGTGTGAAGATCCGTACGTGGGCGTCGGTGCCGTCGCTGCGCGGGCGCAGCACGAACGTGGTCTCCGACAGGTTCATCTCCCGTGCGATGGCCTGCATCTGCCCGGCGCTCAGGTCGTCGGCTTCGAAGAAGACCGCCACCGGGTTGCCGGTGAGGGGCCGTTGCGCGAACGCGTCGACGACGACGTAGGGGTGCATCCGTTTTCTCTCCCACTCGTGTGAAGGCGCGGCGCGCGCCGCACGGGCGCAGCGGCCGGGCCGGGGGCGGCCCGGCGGGCCGCCGTGAGGGCCGGTGGCGGGGGGGGTCAGGGGCGGCCGGCGGGGGCCGGTGCGAGCAGCGCGGCCAGGCGGTCGCCCACGATGCGCGGCCCGTGCCGGGTCAGCACGGACTCCGGGTGGAACTGCACGGAGGCGAAATGCGGGCCGCTCAGGGCGTGCACCTCCCCCGTGGCGGGGTCCCTGCCGACGCGGACCTCGCCCACGCCGTCGGCGGTGAGGACGTCGTCGCCGGCGACGAGCGCGAACGTGTTGTAGAAGCCGACGCGTTCGGGGGCGCCGAACAGGTCGATCTGCTGTTGCACGCCCTGGTTGGGTTCGGGTCTGCGGCGCAGCGGCAGGCCCAGGCGCAGGCCGAGGATCTGGTGGCTCAGGCACACCGCGAGGAAGGGGCGCCGGGTGCGCAGCAGGGTGTCGAGTGCCTGGTGCAGGTGGCGCATGCGGGGGTGAGCGCGTTCCTGCGGGTCGCCCGGCCCGGGTCCCATCACCACCAGGTCGTGCTCGTCGAAGGCATACGGTTCGTCGAAGCGGCGCACGCTCACTTGCAGGTCCAGGGCGCGCAGTTGCTGCTCGAGCAGGGAGGTGAAGGTGTCCTCGGCGTCCACGACGAGGACGCTGCGCCCGGCCAGTTCGGGGCGGGGCGCGGTGCGTTGTGCGCTGTCGGCGAGCCAGAAGCCGGCGAGGGAGGTGTTGCGCTGTTCGAGGGCGCGGCGTACGGCGGGGTGGCCGGCGAAGCGCGGTGTCTGCTGTCCGCCGTCGAGGGCGGACACGAGTGCGGCGGCCTTGGCGCGGGTCTCCGCGGCCTCGGACGCCGGGTCGGAGTGGCGCACGATGGTGGCGCCGACGCCGATGCCCAGGTGTCCTCGCGTGCTGATGTCGGCGGTGCGGATGAGGATCGCGGAGTCCATGACGCGCGCGCCGTCGCCGTCGCGTCCGATCAGTGCCGCCGCCCCGCTGTAGTAGCCGCGTCCGCCGTGTTCGTACCGGCTGATGATGCGGCAGGCGCTTTCCAGCGGGCTGCCGGTGACCGTGGGCGCGAACATCGTCTCGCGCAGGATGTCGCGTACGTCGCGGTCGGTGCGTCCCTCGATGAAGTACTCGGTGTGGGCGACCTTGGCCATTTCCTTCAGGTAGGGGCCCACGACGCGGCCGCCGTCGGGGCAGATGCGGGCCATCATCTTGAGTTCCTCGTCGAGGACCATGTACAGCTCGTCGGTCTCCTTGCGGTCGTCGAGGAACTCCAGGACGCCGGCGAGGGCGGGGCCGCGGGCGGGGTAGCGGTAGGTGCCGCTGATGGGGTTCATGACCGCCGTGCCGTCCTGGTAGCTGACGTGCCGCTCGGGTGAGGCGCCGACCAGGGTGCGGGTGCCGGTGTGGATGAGGAACGTCCAGTGGGCGCCGGACTCGCTCTGCACGAGCCGGCGGAACAGGGCGGGGGCGCTGCGCGGCCCGTAGTCGGTGATGTCGGCGACGAAGGTGCGCCTGATGACGAAGTTCGCGCCCTCCCCGGTGCCGATCATCTCCTTGACGATGCGGCGCACCACGTCCTCGTAGGCCGTGTCGTCGACGTCGAAGCCGGCGCCGGTCAGCGGGGTGGGCACGTCGGGGATGCGGGCCAGGGCCTCGTGCAGCGGCAGCCGCTGCTGGCCGGTGACGGTCATCGCCACCAGCGCGGTGGCGTCGTCGGTGCAGGCGAAGCCCCGTTCGCGCAGCTGCCGGTAGGGCACGACGACGAGCATCTCGTGGTGGGCGCCGCCGGGGTGGGCGGGGCCGGCGGGCAGTTCGATGCCGGCCAGGGTGGCGGGCAGGCTGACCTGGCCGGTCAGCACCTCCACGCCGGGCGGGCCGGGCGTGGAGGGCCGGTGCAGCAGCGCGTAGGGCTGGTGCACGGGGCCGTTCAGTGCCTGTGCGAGGAGGTCGCCGGCGCCGGGGGGCGGGGTGTGCGTCATGCGAGGACCTCCTTGGCCGTGACGACGCGGGCGCAGCGCTCGGCGGCGTAGGTGAGGGCCGAGCAGTGGTAGGCGCGGGAGAAGTCGGCGGTGGCGTCCGCGACGAGGAAGGGCTGGATGTCGTGGCTGAAGGCGTCGACGGCGGTGGCCAGGACGCCGATGTGGGCGTAGACGCCGCACAGGACGAGCTGGTCGCGGCCCGCGGCCCGCATCCGTTCGAGCAGGTCGGTGCGGAAGAAGGCGCTGTAGCGCCATTTGGTGAGCAGCCAGTCGTGGGCGGCCGGTGCGAGGGCGTCGACGATGGTGCGGTCCTGGGGCGAGGTGCGCATGCCGGGGCCCCAGAAGTCCTTGAGCAGGCCGCGCCGGCGGTCGTCCATGCCGCCGGGCTGGGCGGTGTAGGCGACGGGGACGCCGGCGCGGGCGCAGCGTTCGCGCAGCTGGGCGGTGTTGCGGACCAGGTCGTGGCGCAGGGTGTCGGCGAGCGGCTCGAGGAAGTAGCGCTGCATGTCGTGGACGAGGAGGACCGAGCGGTCGGCGTCGGCCGTCCAGGACACGGCGGCCGGCGGCAGGTCGCCCTCGGCGGGAAGCGGGTAGGCGGAGATGGCGGGGATGCCGGTCATGGCTTCGGTTCCTGTTCCTGCTCGATGCGGGGGCGCTCAGGCGCTCCAGGACGAGATCACGGACATGGCCTGCCGCGGGGTGAGGCGGGGGTCGCACAGGGAGGTGTAGCGCTCGCCGACCCGGGCGAGGTCGGCCTCGGTGTCGGCGCACTCGGTGACGTCGTCGGGTGTGGTCTCCAGGTGCAGGCCGCCGGGGACGCCGCCGGCGTCGGTGACGGCGCGCACGAAGCGGGCGACCTCCAGCGCGGCGCTGTGCACGAGGCGGCTCTTGTGGCCGCTCGGCGCGGTGACGGTGTTGCCGTGCAGGGGGTCGGTGAGCCAGATCGCCGGGTGGCCCGCGGTGCGCAGGGCCTCGACCAGGCGCGGCAGGCGGCCGGCGACGGCGTCGGCTCCCATCCGCGCGATGAGGGTGAGTTTGCCCGGGTCGCGCCACGGGTCGAGGCGTTCGCACAGGGCCAGCAGCTCGTCGGGTTCCATGGTGGGTCCGACCTTGCACGCCACCGGGTTGGCCACCTGGGCGAGCAGGGCGACGTGGGCGCCGTCGACGTGGCGGGTGCGTTCGCCGATCCACGGCCAGTGGGCCGAGCCCAGATACAGCCGTCCCTGTTCGTCGGTGCGCAGCATGGGCACCTCGTAGTCCAGCAGCAGCGCCTCGTGGCTGGTCCACACCGGGGGGTTCACCACGTCGCGGCCGGCGGCGCGTTCGCGCCAGCCCAGGTGGCCGATGACGTCGTCGGCGGCCATGTAGGCGGTCAGCAGGCGCAGCGGGTCGGCCCGGCGGCTGTCGGCGTCGGGTTCGGGGCCGTTGACCATGTGTCCGCGGAAGACGGGCAGTTCGAGGCCGCCGACGATTTCGGTGGGCCGGGAGCGGGGCTTGGCGAACTGTCCCGCGATACGTCCGGCGCGCAGGACGGGCTTGCCGGTGATCAGGCCGAGGGTCCCGGCGAGCAGGTCGAGCACCGCCGTCTTGCGGGCGACGTCGTGGGCGCGGCATTGGCCGGGGTGCTCGGCGCAGTCCCCGGCCTGCACCACCAGGGCGCGGCCGTCGGCCACGGTGCCCAGCAGGGTCCGCAGGGTGGCCACGTCGTCGCTGTGCACGAGGGCGGGGCGCGCGGCGAGGGTCTCGCCCACCCGCCGCAGCTGGCGAAGATCGCTCCAGTCGGGCTGTTGCCGTGCCCCGCGGACCCGGATGTCGCGGATGACGTCCTTCATGCCGTACTCCGATCCAGCGGTGGCGTCGCTCGTGTCCGGCGACGGGTCAGGTGGGGATTCCCGTGCGTTTGATCTCGGGGACCGCGATGCCCAGGGCCCGCAGCTGCTGGAACGGATTCATGAACTCGCGCTGGAGTTTGATCTTCCCGTTCTCGAACTCGAAGGAGTGCAGGAAGTGGTTTTCGTAGTAGCCCTCCGGATAGTCCCCGAAGCGGATCTTTCCGCGGCCGTCGCACTCCACCCAGAAGTGGTCGGGGTCGTCCGTTGCGAAGATCCGCACGTTGTACCACTCCCAGTCCGGGAAGCACTTCAGCGACCAGACGGCGTGCTCGCCGAGCCGGTCGCGGCCGTGGGTGGCGACCGGGGAGCCGGTGTCGGTGGTCCACAGGCCGCCGACGCCGTCCTCGGTGAACAGTTCGTGGCGGCGCAGCCGGTCCGGGCCGCGGGTGTTCATGTACTGCTCGACGACGGCGCGGTTGGCGCGGCGCTGTTCCCCGTCGTCGGCGGATGCGCCAATTTCAACGGATGCGGACACGATGACCCCCTGGGTGTTCTCGGGAAACGGGAGGAACGGCGGGCTCGCCCGGCCCTCTCGGGCGCGGGCGCGACGGTGCGAAAGCCGCAGGACACGGGAGGCGGCACCCGGGACCGGAATGCGGGACGCGGGGTACGGGGCGTGGGGTACGGGATGCGGGGCGTGGGGTGCGGGATGCGGGGCGTGGGGTGCGGGTGGCCGGTTCACCGTGGCCGCCGCGCGCGCCGGTTCACCGGTGACGGCGATGGCGATGGCGCAGGACACAGGACGCAAGGGAAGAGGGGGCCGATGCCCGCGGGCGGCGACGCGGGCCGGCCCCTACGGGCCGGCGGACCCGGCGTCGGCCCGCTGCCGCACACACAGCCTGACGCGTGTTTCGGGCAGGGGACACGTGCCCCCATAGTGACACGCGGCAAACCCGCGGGCCAGCAGCCCCCGAGGTGACCTGCATCACCCCAACTGCCGTGCGTGTGGCGGGAGTTGGGCGCACCGCATGGTTCATGAGGTTCGTTGGGTGGCGTGGACGGCCATGGTGGTGAGTTGTTGTTTGGCGTGGTCGGTGGCGGTGCTGGCGTGCAGGGTGGCCAGGGCGCGTCGGGTGCGGCGGGTGATGTCGGCTTCGACGTGGTCGACGGCTCCGGTGCTGGTGATGAGGGTGCGCAGGGTGGTGAGTTCGTCGTCGTCGAGGGGGTGGCCGATGCCGGCGCGCAGGAGGGTGGCGGTGTGGGGGTCGTGTGTGTCGGCGTGGGTGAGGGCGGCGGCGAGCAGGACGGTGCGTTTGCCCTGGACGAGGTCGCCGCCGGAGGGTTTGCCGGTTTCCTCGGGGGTGCCGAAGACGCCGAGGAGGTCGTCGCGCAGTTGGAAGGCGATGCCGATGTCGCGTCCGAAGGCGCGGTAGGCGGTGATGAGGTTGTCGTCGGCGCCGGCGATCGCGGCGCCGAGGTGCAGGGGCCGCTCGACGGTGTAGGAGGCGGTCTTGTACCGGTTGACGCGTCGGGGGGTGTCGAGGTCTTCGGCGCCGGCGGCTTCGGCGGTGATGTCGAGGAGTTGTCCGCACAGGACTTCGGTGCGCAGTGCGGACCAGACGGGGGTGATGCGGGCGTGGGCCGCGGCGGGCAGGCCGCAGCGGCGTACGAGGTCGTCGGCCCAGCCCTGGGCGAGGTCGCCGGCCAGGATCGCGGTGCCGGTGCCGAACAGCTCGGGCTCGCCGTTCCAGCCCCGTTCACGGTGACGGTCGGCGAACAGCACATGCGCGGCCGGCGCCCCCCGACGCGTCGGAGACGCGTCGACGACATCGTCATGGATCAGGGCCGAGGCATGGAACAGCTCCAGTGCGGCACCGACGCGCACCACCCCTTCCATGACGGCACTGTCCTCGTCGCCGCCGGCGCCGAGCCAGCCCAGCCAGGCGAAGGTGGGCCGCACGCGTTTGCCGCCGCGCAGCACGTAGTTCTCCAGGTCGTCGACCACGTCGGCGCAGGCAGCGCCGATCCCCTCGGCCTCGGTGCGGCGCTCGGCGAAGAAGCGGCGCAGCGCCTCCTCGACGGCCTGCCCGGGACTGATGCGGGTACGGGTGCGGATGCTGGTCATGAGGTCAACTTCCCTGGTCGTCATCGACGTCGGACAGCGGCATAACGGCTAGCGGCATAGCGGCATCCGCCCCCTCGGCCCCAGGCGTTCGGCCCGAACGAGCGGCCCGGACGGTCGGCCCGAGCGGTCGGCCCGAGCGGTCGGCCCTGACGGGCGGTCCGGACGGCCGTCCGCCGTGGGACGGGAGCCTGTACTGCGTTTCACCGGCCGGCGCCGGACCGGCGCCGCGAAGGGCACCTGCCGTTCGCGGGACCAGCCGTTCGCGGGAGACCGGCCCGCCCGTCCCCCGCGGGGGGGGGTGTCCGCCGGGAGTCTCCCGGTCTTTCGCCGGGCCCGGCGAGGGGCGGCAGCGCCACCGCAGGGACGCCGCCACCGCCGGGCCGGCAGGTCCGTGCCCGTGCCTGCGCCAGGGCCGGTGGCCGTGCAGGGGCCTTCGGGTACGGGTCCGAGTATCGGCGAGGGGACTCGAGGTCCGGTCGAGTCCCCCGGCCCGCCGGCCGCGCCGCCCGCCGGTGCTGCAGGGGCGCTGTAGAGGCACTCGAAGCCGCGCCGCGGGCCGGGAAGTCGGGTACCGGCCGCTCCTAGGATGCGCCGTGGGCCGGCGCCGCCCCCCGGGGCGCTGCCGCTCGCCGTCATCCCCCTCGCCGGCCGGGCGCCCGGCCGGCGAGGGGTCCGGTGACGGCCGTTCGCTGTCCCCTGCCGAGGAGCCGGTGTGAGCAGAGCCGAGGAGTTCGCCAAGCTGCGGCCCCTGCTGTTCGCGATCGCCTACCGGATCGTGGGCGACACGCGGGCCGCCCGGTACGCGGTACAGGCCTGCCGGCTGCGGTGGATGGCCGCGCCGGCCCGGCCGGCGCCGGCCGAGGGGCATCTGGCGGGCGAGGTCGCCCGGATCGCGCTGCGGGCCCTGCACGCGGCGCGCCTCGCGCGCGGGCAGAGTGTGGGGCCGCTCCTCGCCACCGGGCCGGCAGGGGCCGACCGGCCGGCGGACCTGGCGGACGCGCTGTCGCTGGCGGCCCTGATGGTGCTGGAGCGGCTGTCCCCGCTCGAGCGCGCCGCGTTCGTGCTGCGCGAGGCGTTCGGGTGCGGCGACACGCAGATCGCGGCGGCCCTGGGCTGTTCGGTGCCGGCGTGCCGCCAGCTCCTCGCGGGCGTGGCGGTGCTCAGTGACGGCGGGCGCGAACCGCTGCCCTGGCCCACGTGCGTGTCGGGTGCCGGAAACGTCGCCGCGCTGATCGCGGCGATTGTCCCGCCGCTGGTGCGGGTCGGCGTCACGGTGGGGCGGTGCCAGGTCGCCGGCCGGCCCGGCTGGGTCCTGCGGGACCGCGGCGGCGCGATCCTGCATGCCCTGGCCCCCGACGTCCGCGACGGGCAGATCCACCGCCTGCACCTGGTCGTCCATCCCGGCGCGGCCGCACACGGCGATCCGGCGGCCCGGACCTGCGCCCTCCCGCACGGCGGCCCCTTCCATCTCTACTGACCCTCGCCCGCCGCCCCCTCCCCCGGCATCCCGCCACCCTCTCCCCCGGCATCCCGCGGGACGGCCCGGAGCGGCCCGGAGCGGCGAGGCGCAAGGGACGGTGACCGTGGCCGTGGTGGTGGGGGCCGTGGCCGTGGTGGTGGGGGCCGTGGCCACGGTGGTGGGGGCCGTGGTGGTGTCAGTCGATGCCGCGTACGACGTGGGGCTCGGCGAGGTCGTCCTCGTCGACGCCGGCGAGGCGCAGCGGCGGGACGGCGGCCGCGACGAAGTCCGTCGGCTTCGGGGCGGGTCTGCCGTTTTCCTGTGTGATGTCGTCCACCTGGTCCTCCCCCTGTCAGCGGGTCGGTGACGTGTAGCGGTGCGGTGCGAGGGCGGGCCGGGGGCGTTGCGCGTCCCGTACGGCGCGGTGGATCTCGGGCGCGGCCGCCGACCGGTTGAGGGTGATGTAGTGCAGTCCGGGGGCGCCTTCGCCGAGGAGGCGGCAGGCCATGGCGGTGGCGTACTCGACGCCGATGCGGTGTCCCTGGGCGGGGTCGTGGCGGGCGGCGTGCAGGCGGTGGGCCAGTTCCTCGGGGAAGGCGGCGCCGCTGAGTTCGGCGAAGCGGCCGATCTGGCGGGCGTCGGTGGCCGGCATGATCTCCGGGATGATCGGGATGTCGCAGCCGGCGGCGGCCACCCGGTCACGCAGCCGCAGATAGTCCTCGGCGTCGAAGAACATCTGGGTGATGGCGTAGTCGGCGCCGGCCCGGCACTTGGCGACGAAGTGCCTGATGTCGCTGTCCCAGTCCGGCGAGCGCGGATGACGCTCGGGGAACGCCGCGACCCCGATGCTGAAATCGCCCAGCTCCCTCACCAGGCGGACCAGTTCGTGGGCGTGGGTGAAACCGTCGGGATGCGCGCTCCACGGCGCGTTCGGGTCGCCGGGCGGGTCGCCGCGCAGGACGAGGACGTCGCGCACGCCGGCGTCGGCGTACTGGCCGATGATGCGGCGCAGCTGCGCCACCGAGTGGCCGACCGCGGTGAGATGGGCGACGGGACGCAGCGTCGTGTCGGCCACGATCCGTTTGGTCACCTCGACGGTGCGTTCCCTGGAGGAGCCGCCCGCGCCGTAGGTGACCGAGACGAAGTCCGGTGCCAGCCGCTCGACCTGGCGGATCGTCTGCCACAGGTTGCGCATCCCGGCGTCCGTCTTCGGCGGGAAGAACTCGAAGGAGAAGGTGGGGGCCTCCCGGGCGAGAGCCTCACGCAGCGCCGTCACAGCCGGCCTCCGGCACCGCCGCCGGCCCCACCGCGAGCAGCACGAGCGGGGCGAGCGGCCACAGCCGCCACCGCGGGGGCACGGCAGCCGTCCCGGCCGGTCGGGAACAGGCCGGGCGCGAGCAGGGCAGGCGGGAGCAGGGCAGGCGGGAGCAGGGCAGGCGGGAGCAGGGCAGGCGGGAGCAGGGCGGGCGGGACGTGGCCGGGCGTGCCGGGCGGCAGGCGCCGGGCGTACCGCCGGGGCAGGACCGGTAAAGGGCCGGTGGTGGTGGAGCCGGTCACCGCGATGCGCACAGGAACTCCTTCGGTCGCTCGGGCGCCCCCACCCTGCACGGCGCCGAACGAGCCGCGCTCGAAGCGCACCGGAACGGGCACGGAAGGACCGAGGCCGAGAAGGCCGGAAGCGGGAGCGGCGGGGGTCCAGGGCCTGGAGGCCAGGGGCCGGGGCGCCGGAGGCCAGGGGCCCGGGGGCGCGACGAAGACCGGGAAGCCTGGGGGCGACGGGAGACCGGGGGCTCGGGGGCGACGGGAGACCGGGGAGCCGGGGGCCGCGTCCTGGAGCGCCCGGAGGAGGCCGCGGGCCCGCGCGGGGTGCCGGATGGGGTGCGTTGCGCCGCCGGCCCGGTTCCCGCCGGTGCCGCACCCGCCGCCCGCCGCCCGCCGCCGCCGTGGGCCGTACGCCGCCGCCGTGGGCCGTCGGCCGCCGCGTGGGCCGTCGGCCGCCGCGTGGGCCGTCGGCCGTCCGCCGTACGCGGTACGCGCCGTCCGCCGGCCGCGTACGGCGGCGGCGGGCGGGCGTCCCGGGCCGGGCCGGGCCGTTCCGGTGCGGCCGGAGACGGTGCCTGGGGTGGGTCCGGGCCGGGTCTAGGCGGCGTAGCGGTCGAAGGTGGAGCCGCGGCGGGGGCCTGCCGCCACGTCGAGCGCCGGGTCGACGGCGAGCATCGCCTGGTGCATGCGCTGCAGTTGGGGCGAGGGTTCCACCCCGAGTTCCTCGACCAGGCGGGTGCGCACCCTGCGGTAGACGTCCAGGGCGCAGGCCTGCCGCCCGGAGCGGTACAGGGTGAGCATCGCCTGTGCGTGCAGTCCCTCGTGGTGGGGGTGACGGGCGATCAGGTCGGTGAGTTCGGCGAGGAGTTCGGTGTGCCGGCCGAGCCGCAGATCGGCGTCGATGCGCCGTTCGACGGTCACCAGGCGGGACTCCTGCAGCCGCATGGCCTCTATCTGCAGGACCGGTCCGAGTCGCACGTCCACCAGGGCGGGCCCCCGCCACAGGGCCAGTGCCTGCCGGAAGCAGCGGGCGGCGCGTTCGTCCTCGCCCCGGTCGAACGCCTGCTGTCCTTCGGCGACGAGCCGCTCGTAGACGTTGACGTCCACGGACTGCGGGGGGACCTGGAGCAGGTATCCGCCGTGTCCGGTGGCCAGGACGTCCTTCTCCGCGCCCGGCGCGGCGGGGCCCAGCGCGGCGCCGATGCGGCGGCGCAGCTGCATGATGTAGGTCTGCAGGGTGGTCATCGCGCTCTGCGGCAGCTCGGTCCTCCACACCTCTTCCATCAGCGTCGAGACCGGCGTGACGCGGCCGGGGTACAGCGCGAGGAGCGCGAACACCTGCCGGGGTTTTCCCGCGGTCGGGACGATCGTCTGCCCGTCCACTGTGGCGCTCAGCGGCCCCAGAACCTGGATCTCCATGACTTCCTCCGATCATCGCCGCCCCCGTTGGCGGAAATCGTCAGGGCAGTGGCACGCTAGCCACGCTTATGCGGAGGTGCAGGTTCCTTTAGTGGTATTCGAGCGGGGCTCAGCGGGGAGGCGGACATGAGTGGAGAAGAGCGGCGGTGAAGTAAAAGCGGGGGTGGATCCGCAGGTGTCCGGCGGGGGATGCGGAATCTTTTCGTCCCGGCTCGAGAACGGCTTCACCCGCGCTGGATCAGCGCTCGCGTCCCGCCGATACGCGGTGCGCGGGAAAACATTCCGGGAACAAAAGGAGACGCGGCGATATGCGGGGGTGCCGCATATCGCCGCGCCGGGGCGGGACGCCGGGTTCAGCTGCTGCGCACGAGGCGGGTGCGGCGGCCGTTCGCGGCGCGGGCGGGCCCGGTCTCGGGGCCGGCCATGAGGATCATCTGCTGTACGCGGCGCAGTCCGGCGGACGGTTCGAGTCCCAGTTCGCGCACGAGGGTGGCCCGGATGCGCCGGTAGGCCTCCAGGGCCTCGCCGCGCCGCCCGGAGCGGTGCAGGGCCAGCATGTACTGCCCGTGCAGGTTCTCGTGGGTGGGGTAGCGGTTGACCAGGACGGTGAGTTCGACGAGCAGGTCGCGGTGGCGGCCCAGCCGCAGTTCCGCCTCGATGCGCTGGTCGAGGGCGCACAGCCGCATCTCCTCCAGGCGCCTGGCCTCCATCTCGAGCTGCGGGCCGGCCTGCACGTCGGCGAAGGCGGGCCCGGTCCACAGGGCCAGCGCCTCGCCCAGGTGGCGGGCCGCGCCCTGGAAGTCGCCGTCGTGCATCGCCCGGTAGCCGACGCCGGTCAGGCGCTCCAGCTCCTGTACGTCGAGGGTGGCGCCGGCGTTGTCGAGCAGATAGCCGCCGGGCGCGGTGACCAGGACGTCCTTGGCGGTCCTGCCCGCCGCGTCGCCCTCCTGCCCCCTGCCCAGGGCCGCGGTGATGAGTTCGCGCAGCTGGAGTACGTACGTCTGGAGGATGGTGCGGGCGGTGCGCGGCGGGCGGTCGCCCCACAGTTCCTCGGTCAGTGACGCGACGGACACCACCCGCCCGGCGTGGAGCGCGAGCAGGGCGAGCAGCTGCCTCGGTTTCGGTGCGGTGGGCATCACGGCGGCACCGTTCAGTGTGATCTCGAAGGTGCCCATCAGCCGGATGTTCACGTGATCTCCCCCAGTCTCGTGCCCAAGTGCTCCGGATTTCTTGCGAGCATCGACAGACGGGCACCCCCGGGAAACGAACACCTCAAAAAAACAGGGCGACCGGTCTGTTGCTATTAAAGCACACACCTGTACCCATCGCTGATTGATTAATACACGCAATCTTATGAGCAGCAAAAATGCATTTTCCTGTGCGCTCGCGGCGGACCGGGAAGGTTTATCACGCAACATCCCGGGGTCCGGTGAGCGGAAAACCGCCACCGAACAGCGAGGATAAAGAAACCGTGTGGTCGGCTATGCGGGGAGAGCGGCCGGCGCGGGCGCGCGGGCCGCGGCAAAAAAAGGGGGCGCCGGGGAGAGGCGGCGGAGCCGCGAGACGGGGCTGTGAGACGGGGCTGTGTGAGACGGGGCTGCGAGGGGGCAGGGGCCGAGCCCTCCGGGTCCGGGGCCCGGCGCGGAGCAGGCGGGCGGGTGAGCGGGCGGGGCTGCGCCCGGCGCCCGGCGGCCTGCGCCCGGCGGCCGGGCTTTTGCGAGAACACCCGAGCGCGTGGCCGTCGGCAGGAGCAGCCCCCTCCGGGGCGGGGACGTTGTGTGCGGACATCGGCGCGGACGTTCTGCGCGGACAGCCGGGCGGGCAGCCGGCGGGCGTCGCCGCGGCTGCCGGGCGCGCCGCGCAGGTGGATGCTCTACGGCACCGCGGCACCGCGGCGCCCGGTCGCCGGAACCGCTTCGGCAAGTGCCCCTTCGAGGTGAGGGGAAGAGGGGGCGGGCGGGTGAGGGGAAGAGGGGGGCGGGCGGGTCCTCCCCCGCTATCTCCAGCTGCGCGGGGACCGGTAGGAGCGGGTCGCCTCCCAGCGTTCCCAGCGCCCGCGCTCGCGGCGCGCGGGGTGCGCGCCGTCGTGTTCCTTGCCGTCCGAGGGGTGTTCGCCCCTGCGTTCGGCGGCCAGGGCGACCAGGGTGACGGTCACCGCGGCGAGTTCCTCCGCGCTCGCGTGCCCCCGCTCGATCCTGAACAGGCCGGCCGCATCCTCGGTACCGCTCATCCACGCCTCCCGGGCCTCCCCTTCAGCGTCCGCCATCCGGCTCGAGAAAGGCTCGGGGGCCTCTCGACGCACGGCCACCGGACCGGAACGGGGCAGGGCGGGGCGGGGCGGGGGGCGTCCGCGCCGGTGTCACCTTGCGCGGGGCGCCGCCGTCGTGGAGGTGTGTCTGCCGCCGGCGCAGGGGACAACAGGGCGAGCATGGCGATCATCAACGAGCGTGCTGCCGGGCGGCGTTGTGTCCGTAGGCGAGCGGTGTCCACGCACAGACAGGACACCGACAGGGCACAGGCAGGACGACGATCATCGGCCGTGCCCGTCGTGGGCCGGGCGTCCGGCGGTCACCGGTGCGCCCTGTTGGCGTGGCACTCGGCAAGAGGTCCGTGAACACCACGGCGGGCGCAACGTGAGGGACGCTGGTGGCGCGGCGGGAGGTGGGACAGCATGCGGCGCATGGACTGGATGCCTCTGCTCTCCACGCTGACAGGTGCCGCCATCGGCATCGCTGCCACCCTCATCGCCGATCGCAGCAGGTGGCGGCGCGAGGAGGCGCGACACGCCCTGGAAGTGCGGCGCGCCGTGTATACCGCGTACGCCTGCGCCCTCAAGGACGCGGGGGAAGAGATACGGGCCGTCGCCCTGGGGGATCACCTGTCGGGGTCGGCGCGTGATGCGGCGGTGCGCGAAGCCTTCCGCGGAACCGGACTGCACACCGCCGGCGAGCAGCTCTGGCTGGTGGGCCCGCCGCTCGTCGTCGCGGCCGGCAACGAGGCGTTCCACAGCCTGCGCCGGATGCGTGACGCCTATGCCGGCGGGGTCGCGGTCGGCTCCGCCGAGGACAGGGCGTTCATCCGGCAGCGCCGCACGGCCATGGCCGAGATGCGCCGCCGTATGCGTGAGGATCTGGGCATCGGCCCCCTCGGGATCGAATGACCGCCGGGCCGTACAGACGCCGGACAGACGCCGGGTGCGAGGCAGTCGGGCGGTCGGGCGGTCGGGCGGTCGGGCGGCTGAACGGGTGGGCGGGCGTGGGGTGTTCACCGCCGGCGCCGGGCGGTGGGCGCCGCGGCCTGGCCGGCGGTGAGAGGAGCGGTCGCCGGAGGGTCGGGGGCGGCGGCGGGTGCCTGCGGTGCAGCGGCCGGTGGGTCGGGTGCGGTGGCGGGTGTGTTCGGTGGGTCGGGTGCGGCGGCCGGTGGGTTCGGTGGGTCGGGTGCGGCGGCGGGTGGGTTCGGTGGGTCGGGTGTGGTGGCGGGTGGGTTGGGTGTGGTGGGGCGGCGTTGTCGCGTGCGGGGGCCGTGGGTGAGGCTGGGCGGGGCCGAGGCGGGTTCGCGCGGGGTGCGTAGGGCGGCGCGCAGGGCGCCGGGGTGCCAGGCGGCGGGCGGGGTGGTGTTTTGGTGCTGCTGGAGCAGGAGTGTCGCCGCGTGGGGGTCGGTGGTCGCGGCGGCCGCGATCCGGGCCGCGTACCGTGTGCCGGTCCGGGCGCGCAGGCCGGGCGGGCGGGCGGGGCCGGGCTGGGTGGGGTGCGGGCCGCGGGTGCCGGCCTGCCAGGCCGGGGCGATGCGGTGGGCGAGGGCCCGGCGCAGCCGGTGGCCCAGGCCCACGGCGGTTCCGTGGGCGGTGAGCAGGTGGTCCAGGACGAGGGCGCACTGCACGGCGAGTGTCATGCCGTGGCCGCGGGCCGCGGTGAGGTCGGCGAGGGCGTCGCCGACGACGAGGAACTGGTCGGGCCAGCGGCGCAGTTTCTCGTAGTGGTGCCAGCGGTTGCCGGTGCGGGCGCAGCCGTAGACCGGGCCGAGGGGTGTGGCGGCCTCGATGAGGTCGTGCAGCAGGGGGTGGGGCAGGGCGGCCGCGGCGTGCAGCAGGCTTGCGTGGTCGGCGGGCGGCGCGCCGGCGTCGGCGCAGCGGAGCGAGACCGTCCAGCGGCCGCCTTCGAGGGGGTCGAGGCTGCCTTGGCGGGGGTTGCCGGGCGAGGCCATGATCAGCAGGCTCTTCCAGTCGGCGACGTGGCCGACGGGCGGCGTGAACACGGCGGTGGCGTAGGAGGCGGGGGCGGCGGCGAGGGTGTGCGGGGGCGGCGGGTAGCCGAGTTCGGCCAGCCAGCGCAGGGCGTGCGAGGGGTGTCCGGAGGCGTCCACGACGAAGTCGGCGGCCATCAGGCGCCGCTTTGTCCAGCCGCCGGGTGCCTGCCGGTCCCGGGTGCGTGCCCACACGCCGGTGACGGTGTCGTCGCGGCCCTGGGCCAGGGCGACGGCCTCGTGTCCGGGCAGGAAGGCGATCTTGGGGTCGGCGCGCAGCCGGTCGCGTAGGACCGAGTCGGTCAGGTCGCGGCCGGCGCTGAGTATCGACAGGCCCGAGTCGAAGCGGGGCAGCCAGCCGCCGGGGCCGTACACCAGCATGTCCTGGGGGATGCGCACGCGGACCGCTCCGGCGCGGGTGAGGTCGCCGACGATGCCGGGGAAGAGCTGCTCCAGGCCCTGCTGGGCGGTGGTGGTGAGGCTGTGGGTGTGGCGGGCCTGGGGCAGGCCCCGGCGCCGCCCGGGCCCGCGGGGCAGCCAGTCGCGTTCGATGACGGTGACCCGGTCCATGAAGTTGGCCAGGGCCCGTGCCGCGGTGAGCCCGGCGAGGCCGGACCCGATCACGACGGCATGGCCGTGACCGCTTGCGTCGAGGTGCGCGTGTGGACTCAACTCGGCCGCCCCCCTTATGGGTTGTGTGTGCATCATGCGGGGTGCGGCCGTCCACGGGCAGGGCGCGTTCCGGCCCTCGCGGGCCCCCGCAGCACGCCGGCGCCGCCCCCCTCCCGCACCGGGGCGGCCCGCCGGCACGAGAGCGGCACGCCCGGCCGGAACCGGACGGGCGGCACGGGAGCGGACGGGCGGCACGGGAGCGGCACGCCCGGCCGGATCCGGACGGGCGGCACCCCTGATGGAGCGGGCGGGCGGGGGCCGGCCGACGCGGATACGCCGCAACGGCAGACGGCGGCCGGGCGTGGGGTGGGGAGAGGGGCCGCGGGTTCGCGTCGGCGTCGAGGACGACGCGGCCTCGCGCCGGCGACACGCGGACGGCGGGAGGGGGGCGGAGGGACGGTGGCTGTCACCGGCCTGGCCGTGATCGCCGATCCACACCAACTGCCTGGTCTTCCGCGGTCTTCCGCGGGTTGTTGCCGACAGCCTCGGCGGGGTCCATGCCCGTGACGAGACGTCAGGAAGACAGTCCCGCTCACTCATTTCCCCACCGCCCTGATGAGCGGAACAGCGGGCGCGAGGATGCGAGGGTTGTCGAAACGACGGGGAGGCGCAGTGAGTCTGGGAACCGTGGCGGTAACAGGGGCGGCGGGCAATATCGGTTCTGTGGTGCGGAAGGCGCTGCGGCGCGAGGCGGCACGCTTGATCTTGCTCGACCGCGTGCCGCTCCACCCGGAGGCCGGGAACGAGGAGGTGCACACCGTGGATCTGCGGGACGCCGCCGCCGTGGAATCGGCCCTCGTGGGAGCCGACCGTGTGCTTCACCTGGGTGGCGTGCCGGACGAGGCTCCTCTTCCGGACCTGCTCGAAGCCAACGTGCTCGGCACACACCACGTCCTGGAAGCGGCGCGGCGCACGGGAATCGAGCGGGTGGTGATGGCGAGCAGCAACCGTGTGACGGGCTTCTACCCCGCCGGACATCTCACCGGTTCACACCATCCGGTACGTCCTGACGGCCTCTACGGGGTGAGTAAAGTGGCCGTGGAGGCCCTCGGGCGGCTGTATGCCGACAAGTTCGGTCTGTCCGTGATCTGCCTGCGCATCGGCAGTTTCGAGCAGGTGCCTGCCGAACCCCGGCATCTGGCGACCTGGCTGAGCCCGCGCGACGCCGTCGGCTACATCCGGGCCGCGCTGGCCGCACCGCGCTCCACCCGCTTCGCCACGACGTACGCCGTCTCCGCCAACACCCGCCGCTTCTGGGAACTCCCCGACCCGGCGGAACTGGCCTACGTCCCCGTCGACGACGCCGAACTCCACGCCGCGCACATTCTTGGGGCAGATCTCCCAGCCGATCCGACCGCACCCCAGGCCGGCCCTTACGCACAGCCCGAATTCACCCTCAAGCACCTTCGGCCCTGACGCACAGAGCCATCGCACAGCACGCGCACTTCGCAGCACCTTTTGCGTGAGGAGCGGCGAGGAGGAGTGGGGATTGTCAGAGATCGTCTCAGAGATCGCCCTCACCACCGGCGCCTCACCGACGAAAACGACACCCTGCCGGCGGCCGCCCCGCCGGAACACCCACCGGCGGGGCGTTGCCGTCACACTTCGCCGGCATCGCGAACGCCGCCTTCGTCGGCATTTTCCACGCCGGGCAACAGGCGGGGGCCGGGTACTTCGTAGCAGGGGGTGACGGTGTCCGCATGTCAGAGACGGCTGGGCTGTCTCGTCTCAGGTTGCGAGGACAGGTTCTGAGAAGAACCCGCCTCGACAACAGGGAGCCGGTCACGGGCGAGCGGACGGCACATCAGAAGGTCGCCCTGATCACCGGGGCGGACAAGGGGACCGGTCGTGGGGTTGCCGAGCAACTCGCTGCGCTGGGCAGGGCGGTCCTGATCGGCGCCAGAGACCTGCGGCGCGGCGGGGAATCGGCTGCGGCGGTGCGTGCCGCCGGCCGCGACGCGCACGCGGTCGTCCCGGACGTCACCGACCAGGGTCCGCAGCAGGGCGGGCCAAGCGCAGTCCCCCACCGGCGCCCCCTCCCCCTGCGTGTCCGTAGCCGCCCGGACCTGTGCCTGCGGCACGGGCACGGACTCGTACCCGTGTGCGTGTGCAGGCCCGTGCCCGTGTGCGTGTGCAGGCCCGTGCCCGTGTGCGTGTGCAGGCCCGTGCCCGTGTGCGTGTGCAGGCCCGTGTGCGGGGGCGTGGTGGGGTGGGTCAGTGGGCGGGCGTGAGTCCTTGTCGCGGGGTGGGGGCCGGGCCGCCGGGTGTGCCCGGGCCGGCGGCGCCGGTGCTCTGCCCCGGGACGGCGGCGGTGCTCTGCCCCGGGACGGTGGCGCCGGTCTCTGGGTCTGGGTCGGGGACGGTGGCGGTGGTGGGGGTGGTGGTGTGCAGTGCGGCGCGGGCGATGGCGTCGGAGTCGGTGAGGGTGACGGAGTTGACGCCGGGGCGGATGCCCGCGGCGGTCACCCAGTGCACCGATTCGGTGGGCACCCCGAAGGCGAACCGGCGCGGGTGCGGCCGGCCCAGGGCGTCGATCAGGTGGAAGGGGCGGGGGGTGACGGCCAGTGCGTCGGTGTCGTGGCTGCCCGTGGGGCGGGTGGGGATGCGGTAGGTGGTGCACTGGCCGGTTTCCAGCAGGTGGCGCAGGAGCGGGTCGGCGGTGCGGGTGAGGGTGATCTCGGGCAGGCGGGCCTCGACGAGGGCGTCCACGGTGACGGCCGAGCCGGGTACCAGAGGTGAGCTGACGGTGTATCCGGTGGGGGTGGCGTCGACCTGGACGGCCGGTCCGACGACGTGCAGGACGCCGGCCTCGATCAGCGCGATCATCTCCTCGACGCGCCGGGCCGGCGGGCCGATGGACAGGTAGGCGTTGAGGGGGGTGTACCAGTGGTCCAGGTCGGTGCGGTGGGAGTCGCCGTGCAGGCCGCCGTGGTCGACGGCCAGGCGGATCTCGTTGCGCAGGTCGCGCAGGACGTCCAGGGCCGCCTTGCGGGGACCGCTGACATTGCCGCAGCGGGCTTCGGCGACGTCCTCGCGCAGGTGGTCCAGGAGCCAGCCGGTGAAGTCGTGGGGGCCGGTGAACTCCCGGTCACGGTAGGGGCGGGCGATCAGTTCCCAGTCCCAGCGGTCCTTCTCACCGATGCCGTAGGCGGCGATGACGGCGTCGGTGTGCTGGGGCCGGTCTGGGGCGGCGAGGTAGTCGTCCTGGAAGCGGCGGGCCCGCAGGGCGTAGCCGCGGGAGCTGAGCAGGGTGCGGTAGTAGACGGCCTCGACCTCGCGGGAGATCAGCGGCCACAGCTGCTCCTTGAAGTCCAGACCGCTGCTTTCGTGGGTGCGGCGCAGCCCGGTGACGCGCTCGGCGGTGAGCAGCAGCGGGGTGTGGCGGCCGTGGGGGCCTTTCTCGTTCTCGCCGCGGGCCTGGTAGGGCACGCCGCGCCGGGACGCGGCGTGGATGCGCGGTTCACGGCCGCAGGGGTGGTAGACGAGGCGGTTGCCGGCCCGGGAGAAGGTGCCGCCGCGGCCGGCGGTGAGCTGGGCGAGGTAGTCGAAGAAGTTCAGGCCCAGACCGCGCAGCAGAACCGGCCTGCCCGGGGCGAGGACGTCCAGATCGACGTCGGCGGGATTGGCCGGCGCGATATGGCGCGGCGCGCCCCGGCGGGCCGCCCGGGCGGTGGCATCACCTCCGGCGGTCTCGCCACGGACCGGGAGGTGTCCCTGACACAGGATCACCGCGTCCAGCCCGGCCAGCACACCCCCGCCGGCAAGCGTCACCCGCTGCAAAACCCCCACCCCCGCGCCCACCCCCGGGCCCGGGCCGGCACCCGAACCAGACACCACACCGCGCGCGGAGGCGGAATCTGAGCCTGCGCCAGAGGCAGAGGCGAGGCCTGAGGCCGCACCGGGGGCGGGAGTTGAGGCCGCACCTTGGATGGGGGCGGGGGTTGAGGCCGCGCCGTGGGTGGCGGTGGGGGTGGGGTGGTGGGGGTCGTCGTCGAGGGCGACGGCGAGGTGGGGGTGGAAGGTGACGGTCACCGCGGCGGGGGCGCCGTCGGTGACGCGCCGGTAGGCCCAGCGCAGGTAGTGGCCGTAGAAGGCGCGGGTGGGGTAGGTGTCGGGGCCCAGCCGGCGTGCTTCGGCGAGAGTCGCGGCCGGGTGACCGTCGCCGTACTCGCCCGCGAGGAGAGCGAGGGCCCACTGATGCAGGCTCGGTCCGGGTTCCAGGGGACCGCGCAGGTCCACGCTGGCGTCGGTGAACACCGATATCTGTCCGGCCACGGTATTCATGAGCAGGTGACGGGACTGGTCGGTACGCCACACCTTCCCTGCGCCGGGCGGGTAGGGGTCGACGACATGGATATGGACGGTGCTGCCCTCGGGCTGCGAGCGGACGTTGGCGCACAGCCGCTCGAGAACCGACAGTCCGCGCGGGCCCGCGCCGATCACGCACACAGAACGATGTCTCGTTGTCATGTTTCCTGTTTCTGCCGGGGTCGAGCAACAGAGCGAGGCATGCCAGCCCACAGACCCACGCGGCCGTGACGCCGCAAGACCGCGAGACCGTGACGCCGTGAGGCCGTGACGCCGCGGGCCCGCGGGGGCGCAGGTCTGCGGGGGCGCAGGTCTGCGGGGGCGCAGGTCTGCGGGATCGTGAGGCCGCGAGGACGCGGAACCGTGGGGCCGCGAGGCCGCGAGACCGCGACGCCGCAAGACCGTGAGGCCGCAAGACCGTGAGGCCGCAAGACCGTGAGGCCGCAAGACCGCGGAACCGTGAGGCCGCGAGACCGCGGAACCGTGAGGCCGCGAGACCGCGGAACCGTGAGGCCGCGAGGACGCGGAACCGTGGGGCCGCGAGGACGCGGGCCTATGGGCCGCGAGGCCGTAGGAGCGCAGAGCTGCGGAGACGCGAGGCCGTGGGGCCATGGGGCTGCGGGGCCGAGAGGCCACGGGGCCGTGGGGCTGCGGAGACGTGGGGCTGCGGAGACGTGGGGCTGCGGAGACGTGAGGCCGCGGGGCCACGGCGCCTTGGGGGCGTGGGGCCTTGGGGGCGTGGGGCCTTGGGGCCTTGGGGCCTTGGGGCCTTGGGGCCTTGGGGCCTTGGGGCCTTGGGGCCTTGGGGGCGTGGGGCCTTGGGGGCGTGGGGCCTTGGGGCCTTGGGGCCTTGGGGCCTTGGGGCCTTGGGGCCTTGGGGCTGCAGGATCGTGCAACTCGTACTGGTCCGGCGGCGGTTCGTATCCGGGCAGGCCCTACCGCGCGAAGGATGCCCCGTCCTCGCCAGCCAGCCGCCCTCGCCCGGGCCGCGGCAGGTCGGCGGCTGCGCGCCACAACCGTCCGGGGTCAGGGGCCTGGGGTCCAGATCCGGGAGTCCGGGGCCCGGGTCCGGGGCCCGGGTCCAGTTCCGGAGGTCCGGGTCCGGGTCCGGTCCGGGGTCCGGGGATCTGAAGTCCGGGTCCGGCCCGGGGTCCGGGGGTCTGGGGTCCGGGTCCGGTCCGGTCCGGGTCCGGGTCCGGTCCGGGTCCGGGTCCGGTCCGGTCCGGGTCCGGGTCCGGTCCGGGTCCGGGTCCGGTCCGGGTCCGGGTCCGGTCCGGGTCCGGTCCGGGTCCGGGTCCGGTCCGGGTCCGGTCCGGGTCCGGGTCCGGTCCGGGTCCGGTCCGGGTCCGGGTCCGGTCCGGGTCCGGGGATCTGGAGTCCGGGTCCGGTCCGGGGTCCGGGGGTCCGGGTCCGGTCCGGTCCGGGGGTCCGGGGGTCCGGGTTCCGGGCGGTGGGTTTGGCAGGGGTGCGCAGCGCGGAAGCGCGGTGAACGCGGGTGCCGGGCACAGGAGTTGACGCTCCGGACAGTGCCGGGCCGGTGTGCGGGCCGGGGGCGGGTGCCGGGGCGGAGCGGGGCGTCGTTGTGGTGGTGTGCGTGAAGTCCGCGACCACACGGCCCGGTTGCGCCCCGTCGTGGCCGGCGCCGCAGGTCGGCTGCCGGTCTGCCGGCCGGGTGCCCGCCGGGCGGTATGCGGGCGCGGCGGAAAACATTGGGAAACGCGGCACTGTGGGGTGCTGGAGTGGGTCTCGCCGGCGAGAAGGCGGCGGACGCGGTACCCGGCCGGCCGCACGCGAGCGGCTTTCGGGCAGGGGCAGCGCCCGGGAATAGTGACACGGGCGGCGACCCCACGCCAAGAGCCCCCCGAAGTGACGCAGGTCACCCGAGGGTATTCACGGGGTGCCGCGAAGCGGCACCGTGTGCCGCACGCCGCAGCCGGGTTCGGCACCGAACGGCTGCTGAGCGGCGGTGAATCGGCCGGCGCCCACCTCGGGGCCGTGACGCAGCTGCGCCTGCGCGACCGGCACCGCAAAACCGGCGCGTTCCGGACGGCCCACCTATCTCTTCGGCCCCTACGACCTGTCGATGACGGCGAGCCGGCGACCGTTCGCCTCCAAGCGGCTGCTGAACAACACCGACTCGTTTGAGCAACACCGACTCGTCGCGGCACGCCTATGAGCCGTTCACACCGGGCAGGGGCGGAGCAGCGCCGTGATCGTGAGGTCTCACCGCTGTTCGCCGGCCTCGCCGGTCTCCCGCCGGCCCGGATCGTCGTGGGGAGCGAGGATCCGCCAGGTGCCGTAGGCGGTGGACTTCCGCGACGGCTGGTCCATCGACGTCACCGACGGTGCCGCAGCCTTCGCCCGCGCCTTCCGCCGAGGGCCGCTGGGAGCACAAGATCCTGGACCACGCGGTGTCGCTGAGGGACGACGCCCTGTTCCTGGCCGGGCGGTGGCAGGCGGCAGACGCGCCCGTTCAGCTCGGTGTCGCCGCCGGGGCCGTGCATGGCTTCACGCTGTCCGCGCCGACCGTCACCGAGCGCGAACAGCGGCGCGAGCGGGACTTCCCCGTTCACCGCGCGACGGCAGCGTCGCCGGCGTGAACCGCACGGCCCGGCTGTACGCGCTGGCCGACGTTGCGCCCGGCCGGCGCCACGATGGCTGACGGTCGCGGCGCCGGCCGGGCGATTCGAGGTCGGCACGCGCACGGTGCAGCGCGACCCCCAGGTGCCGATGCAGACCGGCGCCCCCGCCCGGTCCGGACCGCCAGGATGGCGCCGCCCCGGTACACACCCCACCCGGGCGGAGCGGGGGCTGCTCGATCGACCCGGAGACGGCCCTGTCCCCATCCACCTTCACCGCCGATGAAGCCCCGGCGCCGGCCGCCCCCGCCGCCCCCGCCGCCGCCTGCACCCCGTACACCGGCGCGGCCCGCACGCCAGCCCAGAAGATCACCGCCTCGAAGACCGGCCCCGCCACCGCGGCGGCGCAGAAACCCGCCCCACGGACCGTCACACTGTCCCCGCCGGCCCCCACCCCGGCCCGCGCCGCAGTGGAACAAACCCTCACCACCCACACGGTGCTACGGCTGCCCCATCACGACGCGGCAGGACGCGAAAGCGACCGCGCGGCACAACCGCCCCCCACCGCTCGACACCGACGGCCAGCGCTACCTCATCGCCTGGTGCCGCACCCGACAGGCCGGCCGGGACTTGCGGCTGGACCACATCACAGCAGCGGCTCCCACCACCGGACAAACTCAGCCCCACAACCTGACTCGAACTGCTACGCGGCCCGGCCGCAACCGGCGCCGTGCTGCTACACGGCCCGGCCACAGCCGACGCCGTCCAACCCACCACGCTCGCCTCACTCCCCCGCCTTCAGCAAACAAACCGAAGCCACCACCCCGGTGAACCTCCACGCTCACGGCACCACGGCCTGTCCGCAAAACAGCGCCGACCGCCCCGAGGCCAGGGCCCGCGGCACCACGGCGTGTCCGCAAAACAGCGCCGGCCACCCGAGGCCAGGGCCCGCGGCGTCCGGTGCGTGTGACCGCAAGGCGCAGGGCCGCCCACGTACCGGGTGTCCGCGAGTGATCCCGACAACGCGGGTCTGGGCTACCCCCCTGGGGGAGCGCGTGCCGGGCGTCGCGAGCCAGGCGGGACATCGCGGACACGATCCCAACGGCCGCCGGCCGACGGCCGGCCGGCGGGCGGGTGGCGGGCGGCGGGTCAGTGGGCGGCGGCCGACGGGCGGCGGCCGGCGGGCGGGCGGCCGGCGGGCGGGCGGCCGGCGGGCGGGTGGCGGGCGGGTGGCGGACGGGCGGGCGGGTGGGCGGCGGGTCAGCGGGCGGGCGGCCAGCGGGCGGCGGGTGGCGGGCGGCGGGTCAGTGGGTCAGTGGGTCAGTGGGTCAGTGGGCGGCGGGGCAGCGGGCGGCGGGCCAACGGCCGGCGGGCGGCGGGGCGGCGGGGCGGCGGGGCGGCGGGGCGGCGGGGCGGCGGGTGGCAGGTGGCAGGTGGCAGGTGGCAGGTGGCGGACCAACGGCCGGCGGGTCAGCGGGCGGCGGGTGGCGGGTCAGCGGCCGGCGGGTCAGCGGGCGGCGGGTGGCGGGTCAGCGGCCGGCGGGCGGCGGGCGGGCGGCGGGTCAGTGGGCGGCGGCCGGCGGGCGGGTGGCGGGCGGCGGGTGGCGGGTCAGTGGGTGCGGGCGACCAGCCGGCGCTCACCCGCGACGGATACACCCGCCACCCCCGCGCCCGCGCCCGCGCCCGCGCCCGCGCCCGCTGCCGCCGGCGCCGCTGCCGTGGGCAGGGGTGTTTCGGCGCGGGCCATCAGGATCGAACGCTGAAGACGGCTCAGCGCCGCCGACGGCTCCAAACCCAGCTCCGACACCAGCGTCGTCCGCAGCCTGCGGTACACCTCCAGCGCCTCACTGCGCCGCCCCGAGCGGTGCAACGCCAGCATGAACTGACCGTGCACACTCTCATGCATCCGGTACCGGTTGACCATCACCGTCAGCTCCGGCAGCAACTCACGATGGCGCCCCAGCCGCAGATCCGCCTCGATCCGCTGGTCCAGCGCGCACAACCGGGCCTCCTCCAGCCGCCGCACCTCCATCTCGATACGCGCACCCGCCTGCACATCCGCCAGCGCCGACCCCTTCCACAACGACAACGCATCCGCCAGCAACCGCGCCGCACCCGCGAAATCCTCCGCGTCCACCGCCCGATACCCCGCACCCGCACGCCGCCCGAACTCCCGGAAATCCACCCTCCCCGACCCCACCACCAACCGGTAACCCCCCGGAACCGTCACCAGAACATCCTTCGCCGTACCAGCCATACCGGCCGTACCGGCCGTACCGGCCGTACCGGCCGTGCCGGCCGTACCGGCCGTACCGGCCGTACCGGCCGTACCGGCCGTGTACCGCTCCTGCCCGCCCCGCGCCAACGCCGCCCCGATCAACTCACGCAACTGCAGCACATACGTCTGCAACGTCGTACGCGCACTCCGCGGCGGCACCACCCCCCACAACTCCTCCACCAACGCCGCCACCGGCACCGTCTGACCGGCATTCAACGCCAACAACGCCAACACCTGCCGCGGCTTCGGAGCCGTCGGCACCACCGACACCCCACCCACCCACACCGACAACGCACCCAGCACTTCGATGTCCACAAACTCCCCCATGAGTCCAGGCCACAGACCGCAACTCCCGGGCAACTACCACCACCCAGGCGCCCGGTGCTCTGTTTGTCACTCGAACCCCCCGATAAAAAAACAGCACAGTCGGTCTGTCAATCCCGGCCCGCCCCCACCCCCCCACCCCACCCCACCCCCGCCAGGACAAACCCCCAACCCCACACCAACCCCCACCCCCCACCCCCCACAGAACAGCCAAAACAAACACCCACCCAAAGACCGAAAACACACGGCCAAAAAACAACCCACCCCCACCCCGGGTGCCGTCGTTGCGGTTATCACCGGCCAACAGGACCGCGAGCGGGGTGCCGTGCCCGTCAGTGATCAAGTTCTGTTCTCGCTGATCAAGGGCATCGAAAGCCCCCGCACGAGTAGAGGCGCCGGTTCAGCTCCTCACCCTGCTTCGTCGCCTCCTCGGCACCGGCGGCGACCTCGGGATGGACTACTGCTCGCGCCAGGAAGGCAAGCAAGTCCGGCCGGGAAGTACGACAGGTTTCAGACGCTTCAGAGAATCGCCACACGCGTCTACACCAGTCGGTGCGAGGCGCCACGGTGTGGAATTTCGGCTTTTGCTGAGATTCCCTGAGGAAACCGGCGGGGCTGATTCCGGACCGCATGCGTCAAAAAATTCCGGGTACGACTCGAACCTTCATGCGGTTCCTGTGACAGGTTGCGTGTTCCTGGTGACTATCGGGGTTGCCGGGACTCATTTTCCCGTGGGGGGAAGTCGTGCACTCACGTGCCTTCGGCGCGCCCGTTCGGCGTGCCCGTAAGAGAGCAACCCGCATATCGGTAGCGTCCGTTGTGGTGTCCGGCGCGCTCGCGCTGTCGATGCTGCCGGCCGCTGCCGCAACCGCGGCGGACGACCCGAACCCGGTCTCCGCCTGGGGCAAGGACGCGCCCCGTTTCACCATGCCGGATGTGAAGGTCGGTTCCAACGAGCCGGTCCCCTCGAAGGCGGAGGAGACTCCTTCGGAGGAGCTCAAGGCCTGGCGCGCGGCGCAGAAGGAGCATGCCACCAAGCCCGCCGCGCCTGCGCAGAAGGGCTCCCGTTCCGCGGCGCGGGATACCGGCGCTTTGAGCCTGGTGCCGGAAGGTCAGGGGGATGTTCCCTGGCACCGCGTCAGTGAGTTCGCCATCACGGACGCGCTCACCGCGCGGATCGACTACTCGACCGGCAACCTGATGCTTGCCGCGACCGACTTCGAGGTCGCGGGCGCGGGCCAGAAGCTGATGCTGGCGCGGACCTACAACTCCTTCGACGCCCCCTGGGGCAAGGTCTCCCAGCGGTGGTGGCAGCAGTACGAGCGCTATCTGTCGCTCTCCTCGAGCACCGAGGCCGTCTTCTACGACGCCAGCGGTGCGACGCTCCGGTTCAAGAAGAACACCGACGGCACGTTCACGACGCCCAAGGGGTACTCGCAGGAGCTGAAGAAGAACAGCGACGGCACCTACGCCCTGTCCAACTGGAAGTCCCATTCCAAGGACACCTACGACGCCAATGGAACCCTGACGAAGGTCACCGACCGCAACAAGGTCACCATCACCGTCACCCAGCACGACGAGGGCAGCGAGCACAAGGGCTTCAAGATCACCGAGACCCGCTCCGGGCGCTGGATCGACCTGCTCAAGACCGATGCCTCGCAGTGGCAGGCCAAGGACCACACCGGCCGCACCGCCGTCTTCAACCTCGACCCGGCGGGCAACCTCGCCACCACCGCCGACACCGAGGGCAAGACGGTCACCTTCCGCTACGACGGCTCGGGCCGCGTCGACAAGATCACCACCGCCGAGGGGCGCGTCACCGTCTTCACCTACGACGACGCCAACCGCGTCACCTCGATGCTGCGCGCCACCGAGCTGGGCGGCTCCGGCCACACCGGCCCGACCTGGACCTACAGCTACGACACCACCTCGCCGACGGCCGCGGGCACCACCACGGTGACCGACCCCGAGTCGCACGCGACGACGTACAAGCACGACGTCGACGGCCAGGTCACCGAGGTGACCGACGCCCTGACGCACAAGCGGTCCACGAAGTTCGACGCGAACCACAACATCGACTCCGCCACGGACGCGATGGGCTCGGGCACCACCCCGGGCAACGTCACCGAGTACGGGTTCAACACCCGGAACAACCTCGAGACGGCCACCCTGGCCACCGGCGGGGCGACGGTCAACCACTGGCAGACCATCGCCGGTGCCGGTGACGTGCCGTCCGACTCCACCAATCCCGACGGGGAGAAGACGGAGTTCAAGTACGACACGGCCGGCAACACGATGTCGGTGGCGCAGACCGGGACCGGTGGCGGCAGCATCTCCTACACCTACAACCCCTCCTCCCCCACCTGCGGCGGCTTCGAGGGCCAGCGCTGCACCGAGAAGACGAAGATGACGTCGACGAAGACGGTCACCACCGACTTCCACTACGACGCCAAGGGCAACCTGGACACCGTCACCCCGCCCGCGCCGCTGGGGAAGACCACCTTCACCTACGACGCGCTGGGCCGCACCGAGACGGTGACGGACGCCCGCGGCATCAAAACGGTCTATGTCTACGACAACCGTGACCGGATCAAGACGGTGTCCTCCACCAACGACACCGTCAGCTACTGGTACGACGGCGACGGCAACCTCACCCAGCGCAGCGACGGCACCGGCACCATCACCTACAAGTTCGACCCGTTGCAGCGCGAGACGATCCGCACCCTGCAGGACGGCTCGCAGACCCTGCTCGCCTACACCCCGGCCGGCAACGTCGACTACTACAAGGACCCCGCCGGCACGACCGACTACACCTGGAACGACGTCAACAAGCTCAAGGAACTGAAGGACCCCCAGGGCCGCATCACCACGTACGGCTACAACAACAACGACTTCCGCACCACGACCACCTACCCCGGTGGCACGGTGCAGGAGGTCAAGCCGGACAAGTCCAGCCGGCCCGAGTCCATCAGAGCCACCTCACCGCAGGGCACCCTGGTCAACCTCGCCTACACCTACGGCTACGGCACCGACGCCGCCACCGACGGCAGCAAGATCCGCACCAGCACCGACGCCGTCTCCGGTTTGAAGCGGACGTACAGCTACGACGGCGCGGGCCGCTTCGCCCACGCCAAGGAGGAGAAGAACGGCAGCATCGCCGACTCCTGGCAGTACTGCTACGACCTGGCCGGCAACCTCACCAGCCAGGGCACCGACCCGGGCTGCCCGCGCGGCACCACCTACACCTACAACGACGCCCAGCAGCTGACGAACAAGTCGTCGACGACCGGGACTTGGTCCTACGACGCGATCGGCAACGAGACCGCGGCCGCCTCCACGGACGACTACATCCGCACCGGCGAGAAGTGGTCGGACCACTCGCAGATGACGTCGATCACCGTCAACTCCAAGGCGTACGCGGGCCAGTACGGTTCCACCGACCAGAGCGAGCGGATCAAGCTCGGCGACACGTTCTTCCACAACGGGCCCCTCGGCCTGTCCGCCAAGACCACCGCGGGCGTGGACATGGGATTCAACCGGGAACCCGGGGGCACCTTGAACTCCATGACGACCGGAGGCAAGGCGTACTACTACCTCACCGACGCGATCGGCAGCATCGTCGCACTGGCGGACGAGGGCGGCACCAAGGTCGACGCCTACGCCTACAGCCCCCGCGGCGTACGCATCCTGGCCCAGTCCACCGAACCGGTCCCCCAGCCCTACCGCTTCGCCGGCAACTACCAGGACCCCACCGGCCTCTACCACCTCAAGGCCCGCTACTACGACGCCAACATCGGCCGCTTCACCCAGCCAGACCCCTCCGGCCAGGAAGAGAACCCGTACCTGTACGCCGAGGGCGACCCCGTCAACCGCATCGACCCCAGCGGACTGCTCGGACTGGGCGGTATTTTCGATGCCGCCGACTGGGTAGGACTGGTGGGAGACACTCTGTCTGGAGACGAGTCGGCTGCATTCGCTGACAAAGTCGGCATGCTCACAGGCATAGGTGTCACCGCGCTGTGTGGAGCCGTAGCGGTCGCAGGAAGCGAAGCCACGGCCGGCGTCAGCCTCGCCGCCATTCCCAAATGCGCCGTAGTCGGCGCCATAGCAGGTACTGCTACGCAAACCGTGTACAAGAACATGTAAATTATTTTCCAGAGGCGGGCCCCTGGGAGGGGGCCCGCCTTATAGGAGTCAAGAGTGAAGAAAATTTTCGTTCTTATTGCATTTGTGTGTGCAGCACTTCTTTTCTTCATAGGTCTCGTAGATTTAGCCGCTGGTCGGACGCGAGGCACGGTTCCTGTGGTAGTCGGCGTAGGGATCGCCGCAGGTGCAACGGTTGCAGCAAAACGAAAGGCGGGCTAAAGCATGGATCCGCTCGCCTCGCAGGTGGCTGCTCGATATGTGTGGCCCGGCGCCAGCATCTTCCTGCTGGAGGTTCTGGGTACTCTCATAGCCGTGTTGTTGATCTGTCTCTACTACCGCAGGAAGAAACGATAGAGCGGGCAAACAACTCGCGTCACCGCTGAATGGGCCTCCCTCGTCCCGTGCCAGTGATTCTGGATGAAGTCGACTTCTTGGAAGTAAAGGGATGATGGGCAATGGAGTATTGACTCGGGCTTCCGGACGTCACAACTACCTACCGGCAGCGGGTTGGGTTATCTGCTTCATCGTCATCTGCTTCATCGCCATCTGCTTCATCGCCATCTGCTTCGCCCTCGCCCTTTCTCATCAAGATGAGAAGGCGATCGGCGCCTTTTCACCGTCGTGCGGCAGGGGTTGGGGCTTCGAGCGGGATCGTTCGCCCGGGGGCCGGTGTCAGTACCGGCGCGGGCGGGGACACCTCTCGCTCACCTTGCCCACCCCGTCAGGTGCAGTCGTACGTGAGAGTGGCGGTGACCGGTCGCTGGTCCGGCGAGAGAATGCGCAGTTCGGCCCGCGCCGAGCGGTGGCCCTCGCCCTGGAAGGTCCACAGCAGGTGAAGCCGTGCGTGTCTCTGACCACTGACCAGCTCTTCCCGCAGGATGCCCGAGGCGGTGCCGTCGCTTCGGATCCAGCGGTAGGACAGGGTGCCGGGACGGCCGTTCGTGGCGACGAGGCCGACGAGGTCCGCGGTGCCGTCGCATCCCAGGACGGCCGGCCGGGCCGTGACCGCGACCGTGCTCACCGCGAGGGCCGGGCCGGATCGCTGCCACGCGAGGAACGCCAGGACGCAGAGCACCACCAGCGCGGGCAGCGCGTGTCTGCGCGGTCGCCGACGAGACGCTGCGGGAGGCGGCGGCAGGACTGGGGACGTCCGGCGGGTGCGGTCCGAGACGGCGGGGGCGCCGGTCACACCCGGGCCGAAACGCAGCACGGTGCCTTCGACGCGATCCGGCGACGCCGACCTGATCGTCGTGGAGGTTTCCGCCACCAGGGTCTCGTCCGGTACGGGTCTCTGGATCCAGTGGCTGGCCAGCACGGTGGCGCTGTACTCGTCCTCGGCGCAGGCCGCTCGGCATGTCGGGATACCGCCCTCGGGAGCGGCCGGGCCGAGGTGGACGGTGGCTGTGCCCTCGTCGGCGGACGAGAGCACCTGGGTGGGCTCGCCGTCTTCCGCGGACAGGGGACCGCGGTCGTTCTGTCCGGTCATCGGACGTCACACTGCCTGGTCAGAAGCTGCTGCGAGGCGCCGCCACCGTCGGCGGCCGGGCTGGTCGCGGCCTGGACCGCCCAGTAGCAGCCGGCACCCTGGAAGGTGTGGTCGACGGTGACCGTGTACCGGGTGGCACCGCTGCGCTCGAAGGTCTGGGACCCTCCGTCCGCGGTGTCGAGCCGGCGCGGGGAGTCGCCCGTGAACCACGAGACGGTGAGGGAGAACGGCCCGGTGCCGTCCGTGGTGATGGCGATGGTCGCCGTGGCGGTCGCGGAACCCGTCTGGGCGAAGGCCGACACCGTGACGTCCTTGACGGTGGTAAGGGCGGCGGGTGTCGGCGAGGACACGGTCGTCGGCGTCGGCGTGCCGGTCGCCCCGCCGGGTGTGGTCGTCTCCGTGGAGGGCGCGGGAGCCGCGGTGGCGGAGGCCGAGGCGTCACCGCTGCCGGTGACCGCCGGATCCGGGGGCGGCGGGTCGGCCGACGCGGAGGGCGTCGGCGATGAGGAGGCCGGGGCCGAGGCGGTCGCCGCGGTGGGCGACGCGGGGTCCGCGCCGGGCTGCGCACTGGTGGTGGCCAGGGCCTGGGCCGCCTGCTGCGGGTCCGACCCCGGGCCGTGCTGGACTCCGTAGGTCAGGAGGACGCCGATCAGCACTGCGGCACCCGAGACCAGCATTCCGGCCCGGCCCGGCAGCCACGACCGCACCCTGCCGAGGCCCGGCTCCGGACGCAGTACCGTGCGTGCGGTGTCCGTGGCCGTCCGGGGAGCCCCGCGGTACGAGGGCAGGAGCAGCGGCAGCAGTGCCACCAGCGCGGCGAGTCGGCCGCGACCGCGTTCCTCCCAGTCCGGCCCGTAGGCGGCGCCGGCGGCCGCCTCCAGTTCCGTGACGAACTCCTCGGCCTGTGCGGGCCGTTCCTCCGGGTCCTTGGCCAGACCTCGGCGCACCAGCTCACGTACCGCCGCCGGTGCCTCCTCGGCGGGGACGGGCGCGTCGATGTGCTGGAGGGCGAGTTCGGCGAGGTTCTGGCCCCCGTACGGCTTGTGGCCCGTCAGGCACTCGAAGAAGGTGGCCGTGACGGCGTACACGTCGGCGGCGGGGGACGCGGGCGCGCCGGTCCACTGCTCCGGGGCCATGTAGGACGGGGTGCCGGCCACCCCGGCGCTGGTGCCCGCGTCCACCGCGATCCCGAAGTCGACGAGTTTGGACGAGCCGTCGGGCACCACCAGGACGTTCTCGGGCTTGTAGTCGCGGTGGACGACGCCGATGCCGTGCGCGTCGGCCAGTCCCAGCAACGACCCCTTGAGGATGACGAGCGCGGCCTCGGGGCCGAGCGGACCCTGGCTGCTCAGCAGGGTCCGCAACGAGACGCCGTCCACCAGCTCCATCACGATGGCGGCGCCGTCCGGGCTCTCCACGTACTCGTACAGCCCGGTGACATACGGGCTCCGGAGCCCGCCGAGCAGCCTTGCCTCCGCCCGGAAGTCCCGCAGGAAGCCTGGCCTGGTGCGCAGTGACTCGCTGAGGTACTTCACCGCGACCGGAACGCCGGTCTCCTCGTGCACGCCCAGGACGACCCGGCCGCTGGCCCCCGACCCGAGCTCGCGTGACTCGGTGTATCCGGGCACTGCCCACGTGTTCATTCCACTCCCCCAAGCCTGCCCTGCCGCCGTGCCCCCGCAGCCTCACCCGGCTCCCGGGCGACCGGGCCATGCGTTGAGAGACACGATTTCGGCCACCGCGGTTGCGGTCGGCTTCACCCGGTCAACAGGACTCCACGTCGACGGGCGAGACGTAGATCGCGGACAGCACCCCGTCTCCGTCCACCTCGACCGGGACGGGGGCTGTCGTACCGGTCAGCTCCAGGTCGTTGGGCAGGGAGCTCAGCGGGATGTCCTTGCCGAGGTACACCACCGAAACCGTGCCCTGGCAGCCGTTGCCCCCCGGCGGGGCGGTGTCGGGGACCCTGCCGTCCTGCGGGCCCGCCTTACGGGTCGAGGCCTCGAACAGCGTGTACTGGTATTCGTAGCGGGCCGCGTTGACGGCAGTCGCTTCCCTCGTCTGCTCGACATCGACCCAGTAGTGGGCGAGCTTCACCGTGACCGCCGTGCACGGCCTCTGGATCGCTTCCGGAGTGAAGTTCAGGCCGGAGGAGTCCAGGGTCAGACCGCTGGACCGGTATTCGCCGCCGGCGCTGCGCAGATTCTTCAGATAGTCCGTCAGCTGCGCGACGCTCATGCCTGCGGTCTTCACGCACTCGGGCGTGGCCGTCGGGCTCTGCGCCGGAGTGTCCGGGCCGGGAGCAGCCGTGTAGTGGGCGAGCTCGGACGGGGAGGCCTCGGCAGCCGGCTCGTCCTCCGAACATCCCGACACGGTGATCAGCGCCGCTACGGCGGCGGCCGATATGAGGAATGTGCGTGCTCTGCCCATGAGTTACCCCGTCTGCGTGAAGACTCTTCTCCTACCGAGCAGATCCACCCTACGAGTTCGGTGAGCGGGACATCATCTCCGCTCGGCGCCCAGAAGGGCCGCGCCCAGTGTGGTGAGGGTGTGCAGGACGTTGTTGGCACGCCGGTGGGTGGTGATGAGTCCGGAGTCCCGCAGGGCCCTGGTGTGGTGCGTGGCGGTTCCGGTGGAGACCCCGGCCCGGCGGGCCGCCTCGCTCGTCGTGACCCCGGTGGCAGCCGCGCGCAGGATGACCGCGCGGGTGCGGCCGAGGAGGACGTGCAGCGCGGCCTCGTCCTGGGCCGTGGCGGCCGTCAGTACCCGGTGGACGGGGTAGACGAGCACCGGCGGCAGCCCGGGGTCCGCCAGGGCTATGGGTGACTTCCAGCAGAAGTAGGACGGGATGAGCAGCAGCCCGCGGCCGCCCAGCTGCACATCGCTCTCGGCGGGGTAGTCCGGCACCTCCAGCACCGGGTGCCGCCAGCGGACCGTCGGCGAGAGGTCGGCCAGCAGCCCGGCGGTCCCCTCGGCCAGCAGGGTCCGGGCATGACGGGCACGTTCCGCCTGGAAGGTCTCCTGGATGTTCTCCTCGTGCGGAGTGATGACGGTCCGGTGATAGGCGCGCAGCAGGTTCACGAGGTCGCGGCGCAGCGATTTGTCGGCGACGCGTAACGTCCAGGACGGCACCCGGCTCGCCCGAGCCGCCCTGACCATTTCATGGTTCACCTGCCCGTCGGGTGTCGCGAGTATGGCCTCCAGCGCGGGCTCGAGTCCGTCGACGCCTTCGAACGGCGTGAGAAAGTCGGCGAAATAGCGGGCGCGCGGGAACAGCGGCAGCAACATCGTTCTCACCGGATGTGCGAGCCCCGTTTCCTGGAGGTTTACGCACGTTCTGCCGTACCAATCCAAGTAGTTTCCTCTGCCGCTGCGGGTCTGGAATCTGTGCAGGCTGGCCGCGATCTCCCACAACGGGTGAGGCGTCGCCGCCACCCGTGTGCGCGCCAAGTCCTCGGCGGTGAAATAGAAGCGGAGCATCCGCTGTCTCCCCCTAGATACACCTGCGCCTCTTCACTGGAATCGAATGAGCATGACAGTTCGCGCCGGGCGTTGGGAACATGCCTGCAAGCCAGACACAAAGACAACACCGAGGCGGGTTCTGTAAAGAATGGAACTCCGCGACGGGAAATCAAGTCCGATATCGCAAACCGAAAGGACACATGATGGGTCGCATAAGCGAGAGAGGGCTCCGCCCGCGCCGGCTGGGCATCCTGGCCGCGAGCGTGCTGTTCCTCTCGTTCCTGGTGCCGGCCACCGCGTCGGCCGCCACCGACGGGGCCGACCAGGCAGCGGTCACCTGTTACGGCGGGTCGGTCGCGATCAGTCTGCCGGCGAACGGCTACAGCGGTACGTACACGACGAGTTCGCGCTGCAACGACATCAACCTGCGGATCGACTCCGGCGGCAGCCAGTGAGCGTTTTCAGTGTGGCCACTGATCGGGTGACGGGGGCGGTGCGAGGTCGGGGTGCGCAACGGACAGGGCTCCCGTGCCGTTGAGGGAGGTGTTCGACGTCTCAACTCAGCAGCACAGGAGCCCTGTTGGTTCCCTATCCTGCCGCACTCGACCTGCCCCACGCCTTGGTCGAGTGGGTCACGATGCTCATCGTCACCCGTGAGGGTGACCGGCGGTGCAAACTCCCGCCGCACCGCCGTGCGCTGGTCGCACTCGTGTACCTGCGCCGCCATGACACCCTCGCCCGTATCGCCAGAGCCTTCGGGATATCCGTCGGCACCGCACACGCCTATGTCACCGCGGTCACTGGTCTGCTCGCCGAGCAGGCCCCCGGCCTGCTGAAGACGCTGCGCGTGCACGACCCGGACTTCGTCCTCCTGGACGGCACGCTCGCCGAGTGCGACCGCGTCGGCGACGGCAGGGCCGACTACTCCTCGAAACACAAGCGGCACGGGGTGAACGTGCAGGTCGTCACTGACCCGGCCGGTGAGATTCTGTGGCTGTCGCCGGCACTGCCGGGCCGGACCCACGATCTGACGGCCGCCCGCACCCACAAGATCCTCCGGATCTGTGCGCGCCAGGGCGTCCCGATCCTCGCCGACATGGCCTACACCGGTGCAGGCGACTGGGTCACCACCGCCAAGCGCCGCCCGCCAGGCGGTGAACTCACCCTCACCGAGCGGACCGAGAACCGGGCCCTGTCCGTGGCCCGGGCACCTGTCGAACGAGGCATGGCACGGCTGAAGTCCTGGCAGATCTTCCGCAGATCCCGCATCAGCCCCAACCGCATGAGCGTCATCACCAAGGCCGTCCTCACCCTGGAGAAGCAACGCTGAAAACGCTCAGTGGGTGGCCGTGTGCTGGGCCGCTCACGGCTACTGCCAGGACCACTGGACCCTGGTCACGGAGGACGCCGGCTACCAGGTGGTCGCCACCGATGTGCTGGACGGCACCAAGTTCTACTTCGTGACCACGAACGGCGGCGGCACTCGCAGCGGGCGTACGGCCTACTAGGAACCGGGGTTCTCCGGCCCCGGCGGCCGACCTCCGCGACACGGGCACGCATGCGACGCACCGCTCGGACGCGGTGCGTCGCATGCGTCCGTTCCGTCAGCGGGACGTCCCGTCGTGCCCCCGGGTGATCGGGGTGCCCGTCATGCCGTGGTGATCAGACGCCAGATATCTGACGCCGCACGCGGCCACCCACGCCGCCACGCGGACGACGACACCCTCCGCCGCATACCGACGATCACATACCGACGATGCGAGCGATGAAGTACCCCGCGACGATGACGGCTCCGATGACGATGAGCGTCAGCCACACGCGGGGGTGCTCCCACATGCCGCCGTCAGGTCGCTCAGGGTGGGCCTCCGCGACCGATCCCTCCGCCGGAGGGGTCTCCGTCGGAGGAACCAGTGGCTGTACAGCGGGCCCGGCCTGCGGGGTCTGACCGGTTCGTGCTCTCGGTTGTCTGTCCATGGCTATCTCTCCAGTACCAGCGTCGAGCGGGATTGTCCGCGCGCTCTGGTCGATGCGAGCCGTCACGTTCCATCGTCGCATCTCCTGCCCTCCCGCGGCCGGTCGGACGGTGACCGTGGCTGGCGGAACCGGTCCGGGCCGAGCCGTTCGCCGCGAATTCTTACGAGACGCTGACATGAGGGACCCGGCCCGGGAAATGGTGTCCGCTCCTTCGTACTCCTGGCGACAACAGCCACCGTCCTCACGAGGACGGTGATCCACAAGGAGGCGGATATGAGCAGGCGCAGCACGGCTCGCGGTCACAAGGCGAAGCCCAGGACGGTACTGACCCTGGTGGGTGCCGGCCTTCTCGTCACCGCCGTGACGGTGACAGCCGCGAACATGGCGTCGGCGGGCCAGACGGCGGGTCCTCCTCCGCAGTCGGCGAGGCCCTTCCACGCGCAGGGCGTGGATCCTTCCGCCACGGGGGCCGACCACGCCGTCTTCGTGCAGGGCAACGAACTGGACGGCAACACCATTCACGCGTTCGAGCGTGCCGACGACGGCACGCTGACGGCGGCCGGGACCTATCCGACCGGAGGCAAGGGGGGCGACCAGGTCGACGCGCCCACCGACTCGCTCGCCTCCCAGGGTTCCCTCGTCTACGACGACGCGTCGGGGACGCTGCTCGCGGTCAACGCGGGAAGCGACACCGTGACGTCGTTCAAGGTGCGGGGCCGGACCCTGATGGACCCCCATGTCACGCACAGTGGAGGGAAGTTCCCCGCGAGCATCGCGGTGTCGGGGAACATCGCGTACGTGATGAACGCGGGCGGGGAGGGCAGTGTCCAGGGCTTCGAGATCACCGGCGCCGGACTCACGCCGCTGGAGGGCACCCACCGCTCCCTGGGCCTGGAGAACGAGGACGTGCCGCTGTTCTCCAGTTCGCCGGGCGAGGTGGAGTTCACCCCGGACGGCGCCGCTCTGGTCGTCACCACGAAGTCGGCGAACACCCTCGAAGTGTTCCCGATGAACGACGACGGCACCCCGGCCGTCCAGGAACCGGTCGTCAGCAAGTCCGCCGGCGGCGTGCCGTTCGCGGTCACCTTCGACGAGGACGGGCGCATGCTCGTCGCCGAGGCCGAGAAGTCGACGGTCAGCGTGTACGAGGTGGCCGAGGACGGCACGGTGGAACCCGTTCAGACACCTCTGGCCAACGGTCAGGACACGCTGTGCTGGCTCGAACGCGCGGGGGACTTCTTCTTCGGCGGCAGCACCGGCAGCTCGACGCTCTCCGGCTACACCAGGGACGAACACGGCGAACTCGTCCTCACCAGCGAGAACGGTCTGGCCGCGGAGCCCTCGGAGAACTCCCGGGGCGTGATCGACATAGCCGTGACGCGGGACGCCGAGTTCGTCTACGTCCAGAACGCAACGTCCGGCACGGTGGACGGCTTCCGGGTCGGCGAGGACGGCCTGCTCACCAAGGTGACCACGGCCGACGGCCTGCCCGCCTTCGGCGAGTCCGGGATGGAGGGCATCGCGGCGGTGTGACCGGCTACCGGAGCCGAGCACCCCGGCGAAGCGGCGCGGCGGTCCGCCGCGCCGGCCCCTCCACGGACGGCCCCGACGGTACGTCGGCGGCGGCCGCCGGAATCCCGCGGACCCCCGCCCCCGCCCCCGCCGATCGACCGCACACGGTCGAACTGCCCCGCTGACCTTCTGACCCGTTGCTTCTTCGGGCCCTCAGCGGTGGCTCAGCACGTTGACCACCCGTCCGCTGGGGTCACGGACGAAGAACCGCCGTACGCCCCACTCCTCGTCCTGCAACGGGTGAACGATCTCGGCGCCGCTCTCCCTCATCACCGCGTAGGCCGCGTCGACGTCGTCCACCTCGATACTCATGTCGGGGGTGACGGGCGCGGTCTTGTCGCCGGTCATGACGCTGAGCTGTGCCGCCGGGCTGGACGGGGAGGCGAGCGTCACGATCCAGCCGTGGTTCATGACCTCCTCGAAGCCCAGCAGTCCGTAGAACTCCCGGCTTTCCTGCGCGGCCTCCGACCGGATGATCGGCATGACACGGCGAACGGCCATCGTTGACTCCCCACGAGAACGAAGCGGACGTGATGTCTCCCCACAAGTACTACGCCACCTCGGTCGCCGCACACGCTGTCGAAACACGTCCTTGGTCGAATCACGTCCTTGGAGGCGCAGCGCGAACGATTCCCGGTCGACGCACTGCCCGTGCGGCCGCCCTTCCGCTCCCCTGTTCGGCGAGGAGTACCGGGTGATCGACGGGGCGAAACGCGCAGGTTGGCGTCGGCCCCACGCACTGCGGCCGGGGTAGTGCGGAGGTGCGCGGGAGGCGGATGAGGGCTTCGGCGGAGTGGATCTCCCGACCAGTGGCAGGTCTGCGCCGGCACATCGCGGGCAGTCGGCGGTGCAACGGCCCCAACGCCTTTGGCCGACATCGCCGTATCGCGCCGACCCGGAGGAGACCTGATGCCGACCGCCGCAGCGGAAAGACCGGCCGAACTGCCCGACGGGCAGATCGGGGCCGCCCGGAGCGGCCGTTCGTTCGCCCTGCCTCGAGGTACCGGCCGCGCCGCCGCACGTATCGCGTCCCTGACGGTCTGTCAGGGCGCGCTGATGGTGGGACTCGGGCTGCTGATCACCGGGCCCGCCCGTGGGCTGTGGCCGATGACGGTCGAGGACGAGGTCGACGAGGGCTTCGAACACGCCCGGACCGGCACTCTGAACACCCTGTCGTTCCTCGGCTCGGAGGCCGGCAACACCCTCACGGTGATCGCCGTCACCGTGCTGGCGTCCACGGGCCTCGTCCTGCTCCCCCGGCTGCCGATGTGGCGTCAGACGGCCTTCCTCGCCGTCGCGGTGTCGCTCCAGTCGCTGGTGTTCCTGGTCATCACCGAGTCGGTGGACCGCCACCGCCCCGAGGTTCACCGCCTGGACGCCTCCCCGCCCACCTCCAGTTACACGTCCGGCCACACCGGGGCGGCCGCCGCGCTCTACGGCGGACTGGCGGTGCTCGCCCTGTCCCGGCTCCGCGGGCCGTGGCGCCGGATCGTGGGCGGTCTGCTGCTTCTGGTACCGGTGATGGTGGCCGTCGCCCGCCTCTACCGGGGCATGCACCACCCCACAGACGTCATCGGCGGGCTGGTCAACGGCGGCCTGTCCCTGCTGATCGTCGGCCGGGCGCTGTTCACCGACGGGGCCGTGACCGCCCCGGTCGGAGCGAACCCCATGACGTCCGTCGCGGACGCGGGGGCCGACGGGCATGCGACGGCCCCGGGCCGGACCGTGGTCGTCTTCAACCCGACGGTGACCGGCGAAGCCGACTGTGAGGCGCTGCGCGAGGTCCTGGAACGGCACGGGCACCCAGCACCGGTGTTCGTCGAGACCACGGCGGAGGACCCGGGCACGGGTCAGACGGCCGGCGCGGTCCGGGACAGGGCTCGGCTGGTCGTGGTCTGCGGCGGTGACGGCACCCTGCGGGCGGCGGCGGACGCCCTGGCCGGCAGCGGCGTACCGCTGGCCGTCGTGCCCTGTGGCACCGGTAATCTGCTGGCCCGCAACCTCGGCCTGCCTTTGTCCCCCACCGAGGCGCTCGCCGCCGCCCTGCGGGGCGCCCCGCACCGCCTCGACCTCGGCCGCGTCGAGGGGGACGGTCTCACCGCCACCCACTTCGCCGCGATGTCCGGGGCCGGTCTGGACGCCGAGATCATGGAGCACACCGACGACCGCGCCAAGTCCGTCCTGGGCTGGCCCGCCTATGTGCTGGCCGGCGTCGGCGCCCTGCGCACACCGAGGATGCGCCTGAGCGTCCGGCTCGACGACGCGCCCGCCCTGCGCCGCACAGCCCGGATGGTGCTCGTCGGCAATGTCGGGACCGTGCAGGGCGGGACGACGCTCCTGCCGGCCGCCCGCCCCGACGACGGACTGCTCGATCTGCTGATCCTCGACCCGCGCGGTGTCGGCGGCTGGGTACGAGCGCTGGCGACCCTGCTGCGCGGTGGTGCGAAGCGGCCCCGCCCCTCGGACGTGGACACCCTCACGACACGGGACGGCGACCGCAGCGGCATTCCGGTGGAGTTCTTCACGTTCCGCCGGGCCGAACTGACCTTCGACTCCACGCAGTCCCGGGAACTCGACGGCGATCCGGTGGCGCCGGGCCGCCGGTTCACCGCCGAGGTCAGACCGGGGGCGCTGACGGTGCTGCTGCCCGCTGGAGGTGAGTGACATGGGTACCGCGACCAAAGTCCCCGAGACGCGTGACATGACCGGCGACGAGCTGTCCGCCGACGAGGCGCTGGCATCGTTGCGCCGCTACGGCCGCTGGGCCCTGCTGCGCGACTCCTTCGTCCGCTTCCGGTACGCCGACGGCTTCACCCATTCCCGCGCGCTCGCCCTGCAGACGGTCCTGGCGGTGATCCCGCTGGCCATCGCGTTCGTGGGGCTCTCCACCACGCTGCACACCGAGAACATCGGCCGGCTGGCCGAGCTGACGATCCACCGGCTCTCCGAGGGGCCCAGCGCCGACGTGGTCGACGACGCGCTGGAGCGCAGCCGACGGAAGGCGGGCGACGGCGCGCAGGTCGCGCTCTGGTTCGGTCTGCTCTTCTCGCTGGTCAACACCACCACCGCGATGTGCCAGGTGGAGCGGGGCGCCAACCGGATCTACGGCAACGAGCGCGACCGCCCCTTCGGGCACAAGTACCTGCGTGGCCTGGTGATGTCCGTCAGCGCCGGGCTGCCCCTCGGGCTCGGTTTCATCGTCATGGTGGCCGGCGGCGATCTGGCCTCCGCGGCGGTGAGCGTCTACCGGCTCGACGGCGACGCCCAGACCGCCTGGGAGATAATGCGCTGGCCCTTCGGGCTGCTGCTCGCGCTCATCTCGGCCAGCGTGATCTTCCGGCGGGCACCCCGGCGCAGACAACCCGGATACACCTGGCTGGCGTTCGGTGCCGCCGTGTACCTGGTGCTGTGGACGGCCCTGACCTGGCTGCTGAGCCTGTACCTCGGGATCAGCGGCTCGTTCGACACGGTTTACGGCCCGCTCAGCGCCTTCATGTCGCTGCTGCTCTGGGCCTATCTGACCTCCATCGCCCTCTTCCTCGGGCTGGCGTTCGCCGCGCAGTTGGAGGCCGCGCGGGCTCTGCGGCCCAGTCCGATCGAACCCGACCCGGGAGTCTGAATGGTTGTGCGAGCCGCCGTCCGGCATCTGCGAGACCGTCGTCGCCGTGCGGCCGACCGCAGATTCGGCGCCCGGCTGTTCGGTGCGGCTGTCGTCGCCGCCGTCGCCGCCGTGCCCTTCGCCCTGCTGCTCGTCCTCGTCGAGGGCCGGTGGCGGCCACTGCGCCGCCTGGACTCGGGCGCCGCCGAACGACTGCATCAGACGGCCGTGGCCCATCCGGCGTGGACCGGTGTGCTGCGTTTCCTGTCCGACTGGGTCTGGGACCCGGCGGTCCTGCGGACCGCGGTCGCGCTGCTGACCGTGTGGCTGCTGTACCGCGGGGCGTGGCGGCTGGCGGCCTGGTCCGCCGTGACGGCCGTGGCCGGCGGGCTGATCGGGCTCCTGGTCAAGACGGTGGTCGAGCGGGCCAGGCCGTCCCTGGAGGATCCGGTGGCACACGCTCCGGGATTCTCCTTCCCTTCGGGGCACGCGATGACGGCCACCACGTCGTTCGCCGTACTGCTGCTGGTTCTGCTGCCCTTGGTGCCGCGCGCCTGGCGGCCCCTGTCCTGGTGCGTCGCGGTGGTGTCGGTGATCGGGGTCGGATTCACCCGGGTCGCGCTCGGCGTGCACTGGTTCAGCGACGTGGTGGGCGGCTGGCTGCTGGGCCTGGCCGTCGTCGCCCTCACCGCCTGGGCCTTCGAGGCCTGGCGCGCCGAGGCCGGCCGGGGCCATGCCGAGGTGAGCGACGGGCTGGAGCCCGAACTCGTCGACGCCCACCCCGAGCCGTGACCGGAGTCAGTTGACGCCGCCGTTGCCCCCGCTGCACGCCGGCCGCCCGGCGCCGCACCCGATGGCCTGGCATTTCTCACTCTTGGTCCCCGACCGGTGAGAGCCTGCCGGTCCGTGCGGCGCCGTGCCGCTTCCGAAAGCGCCCTCCGGGCCCGCCCGCAGGACGCCGGGCGCCCACCCGCGAGGCGCTACCGGCGTCTCCGTGAAGCGCCCGGTCACAGCGACCACCAGAATGCCTGGCCGGCGGTCATTTCCGCCAGAAGAGGTGGTGAATCACGCCGCTCGCGCTGGGCACGACGTCCATGTGGAACCGGTCCAGCAGTTGGTCGGGCGAGTCCCAGAGGCGCAGACCGGCCCCGAGCTTCACCGGTGCGACGGCCACGTGCATGGTGTCGACGAGACCGGCGTCGAGGAACTCCCGGACGGTGGTCACGCCGCCGCCGAGCCGGACGTCCTTGCCCTGCGCGGCCTCCCGCGCCTGCGCGAGAACGGTGGCAGGGTCGCCGTCCACGAAATGGAAGGTGGTGTCGCCGAGCGTGAAGGATGGACGCTTGTGGTGGGTCAGGACGAACACCGGCGTGTGGAAGGGGGGCTCGTCACCCCACCAGCCGCGCCACTCGTCGTCGCGCCACGGGCCGCGCTGGGGGCCGAACTTGTTACGGCCCATGATCTCGGCGCCGATGTTGTGGCTGAAATCCCGGGTGAAGTAGTCGTCGAGGCCCCGGCTTCCCCCGGGCTCGGTACGGTTGGGCCAGCTCGCCGTGGCGCCTGCCCAGGCGAAGAGCCTTCCCGGATCGATGGCGTGGCCGAAAGGCCGCTCCAGGCTCTGGTCCTCCCCTGCGGCGACGCCGTCGCTCGAGATGGTGAAGTTCTGCACTCGCAGCAGCTGATCCATGTGTTCCCTCATCAGATCCTGTCGCCTCCTCCTGTTACGAGGCGTCGTACATCAGGATGTCGAACGGGACGTGGCCGGATCGACAGCGACGCCCGAGTTCTTTCGCGATACGCCCCGCACGGCCGTTCAGCTGCGTCGTTCGGCGGCACCCCGATGCCCACGGGTGCGGTGCCGGGCCACAAGGAGGACCGGCACCGGCCTTACCTGCGCAGGGCCGCCTCGTCCGGTTGGCTTTCGCGAGCCTTGACGTGCACACGATGTGGCCACAGAATGACCGCACGCTCTGACAACGTTGTCTAAGGGGTTCGTCGATGCCGCAGCACTTCGTGGGGTTCACTCGCCGTCAGGCCTTGCAACTGATCGGCGCAACCGGCACCGTGACCGCCTTCCCGCTCGCCCTGGGTTCGGCCCGGGCTTCCGCCGCGACCACCACGTCCACTCCGGGAACGGACCCCGTCTCCGACACGTACTACCGCGTCCTCCTCAGCCACACCCGCTGGTCGGAACAGCAGTGGGATGCGGCTCAAGGCCACTACACCGAGAAGGACTTCGGCTTCGCGGTCGTGCTCGGCAATGCCGTCCTGCTGACCCGGGGTCCCTACGACGCCGAGCGAGCCGGAGTCGACAAGGACACCCTGCGCGCCCACACTCTCGCCACCTTGAAGCACTTCGCGGCATCCAACCGGCTGACCGGCGGGAGCCAGTGGGGACGCAAGCTGTTCTGGGACACCACGTTCCAGTCGTACTTCGTCCTCGCGGCCCGTCTGTTGTGGGACGACCTCGATGAGGCGACGCGCCGGAACGTCGACACCATCGCTCGCGAACAGGCGCAGTTCACAACCCAGTTGGGCACGGCCGACGACCCCGGCTCCGGCGGCTGGACCCCGCACGGATTGGATGGGGGCTTCGAAGGCGACACCAAGTTGGAGGAGATGGGGGTCTACACCCAGGCTCTGGCCCCTGGCCTGGCCTGGGCGGGCGACGACCCCCGCTACGAGGCATGGCGCGCGGCCTTCGGCCGGTGGAGCCGCAACGAGGCGGGCCTGCCGGCCGCCGATCTCGCCAACCCGGCCCGTGTGGACGGGATCGCCGTCAGCGCGAACACCGCGCAGAACCTCTACGACACGTTCATCGTCGAGAACCATGGCTCGTTCGGCCCGCACTACCAGGAAGAACTCTGGCGGACTTCGGGACGCAACAGCGCCCACTTCCTCGTCGCGGGCCGCCCCCTGCCCGAGGTGTTCACAGCGCAGCCGAATGCCGCGGCTTTGTGGCGCACCCTGCTCGGGGTGATGAGCGATGCGGGAGAGCCCCTGATGCCGATGGTCGCCGACCGCGAACACCTCTACGGCCGCGACGTCATCCCGCTCGCCTTCCTCGCGCAGGTGGCCGGAGACCGCGCCGCCGCCCGCTGCGAACTCGCCCTGGCCGAACGTCTGGAGGCCTACCAGGCCTACCCGCCGCAGTACCGCATGGCCAAGTTCTCGGGCGAGGCCAAGTACGAACCCGAGGCACGTGCCGAACTGGCCATCAGTTATCTGCTCCACGAGTGGCGGGCCCGGTCGGGGCGAGCACCCGTGCGTCCCGTGTCACAGCGTGAGCTCTTCGAGCAGGCGAGCGGCGTCGCCGACTACGGCTCGGCTCCCGGTCTCGTCTCCCACCAGTCGCCGAACGCGTGGGCCGGCGTGGTCAGCAAGGCCGGTTTCGTGAAGTTCGCCTGGCAACCGGCGCATGAGGACTGGCTGTTCGCGCTCAGCGGTACGACTCCGATGTTCCTGCCGACCACCGGCGCCAAGGTCACCGGACGGTCGGTCGTCGCGTACTCCCGGCTGCGGGACGGCTTCGACGGCAGCGCGAGCCTGCTCACGCTGGACGCCGGGTACGCGGGGTTCACCACTCTGCCGTCCGGCGCCGTCGTGTACGCGACCTCCGGTACCGCCGCCGGGGAAGGCCATATCGAGGTGCACAACCTGAACATGCCCGGAATGCCGGGGCTGGACGGAAACCGCACGTACCGGACGGCCGAGGGAAGCACGACGGTCGCGGCACAGGCCGACACCTCGACCCAGGCCGGACCCCGCGTCGACGAACTCACCTTCCCGCGCGGAAAGTTCCGCCATCTGCGGATGCTCGGGACACGCCCCGACCCCTCGTACGGGTACTCGCTGTACGCCTTCGAGATACGCGACGGAGCCACGGGCGCCGACCTGGCGCGCGGCGCCGCGGCGACGGCCTCCGCGTCCTCCTTCGACCCGGGCAGGGCACCCGCGTTCGCGGTCGACGGCGACGGCTCGACCCGTTGGGCGGTGTCCCGTGCGGACCGTCCCCGCGTGGACAGTTGGATCACTGTCGATCTGGGAACGGCCCTGGACGTGGACCGGGTGACGCTGCGCTGGGAGACCGCGGCAGCCCGCGGGTACCGGATGCAGGGGTCGGTCGACGGACAGAAGTGGACCGACCTGGTCGTCTGGCCGCGGGCGGACCTCACCAGCCGCGGCGGCTGGCTGGACATCGACGGCCGTGCCGGTCTCGTCGTGCGCGGCGCCGCCAACCCGATCTCGGTGTACGGCGACACGGTCGTCCTCTCCGACGGACCGGCCGAGGGCCTTCTGGTCGAGGGCCTCCCGGGCGCGACGCCCGAGCGACTGCGCACCGCGGCCGCCCGGAAGAGCCCCTCGGCGCAGTCCCCCCAGGTGAAGGCCGCTCTCACCGACGCCTACCTGAGCCTGTTCAACCTCTCATCGGATCCCGTGACCACCACCGTGGCGATCCCGGGCTCGCGCTCCGACGGAATCCGCCTGTACGCGGGGCTCCAGACCGTCACCGAATCGGGCACGGCTTATCGAGCCGAACTGTCCGCCGCTTCCGCCGTGCTGATGCCTGCGCGCTTCGTCCTGTCCGGAGATCGCGTTCCCGTGGGTCTGCGCGCCGAGGTGATCGACGGCCGCACGCTGCGACTTGGCGGACCCTCCTGCCACGTCACTGTGTCCGCGCAGGGCAGGAGCCTCGGCGCCACGGTCCGTGCGGGCCGAACGACCACGGTCACCGTGCCGCGCGCCACGGCGTACCCTCTTGCCGATCTCGCACTCGGCCGTCCCACGTTCCCGACCACGCCGTTGCCGCCCGGCATGACGGACCCGCATGCCGCGGTCGACGGAGACGAAGGCACGGCGTGGACCCCCGGCCCGGACGGTCGGATGGTCGTAGACCTGGGCGCCGAGCGGCACATCACGGAGATCCGCACCCAATGGCGGGGCGGGCGCATCCCGGCAGCCCAGGCCGAGTTCAGCAAGGACGGCCGTACATACTCCGGAGCGGCACGACTGACGGCCCGGGGAGTGTTGCGCACCGACAGCACGGCCCGCTATGTGGCACTCCGAGTCACCGCCCCGGCCGAAGGCCGTACCGCACTGACAGCCCTCACCATCACCTCGTGACCTGCATCCTGGAGGATTCCACGGCAGGCAGCCCGGTTGCGGCCCACCGGTCGGTCACGCCCGACGTGCACATCGGTCATGCGGTTGCCGACGCGTGCCTGGCGTCGCCGTAGAGTGGCCCAAGGCCGGCTGCTGCGTGGCGAGTTGAGCGGACAGCTCGTCGGAGAGGCGGCTTGGTCCGGTGGGCGTGTTTTTCGCGTCGGCCGGCAGCAGCGATCGGCCTTGGTCGGCCGCAGGAGGGTGGGCAGGGCGGGTCGTCAGCCGCCCGCTTCGCGCAGTGTTCGTTCCTGCGGCTGGTCATGGCTTTCGTGGGGGATCTCCCGACCCGGTTCGCCGGCGTTCGTTCCGGCGGGCGGTGAGAGCCTGTCGACGGCTCCTTCGATCAGGCCCAGGTCGGCCTTGGTGTGGGCGATGGCCGCGTCGAGCAGCAGACAGATCAGCGGGTCGTCGGTGTGGGTGCGGCGCTGTCGGGTCAGTCCGGCGAGTTCGGAGAGGTAGGTCCGGCGCTGCGCTTCGACGAAGGTGTTCAGCGTGTCGGCGCCGAGTGTGGAGGCGCCGAACAGTTTGAGGAAGAGTTCGTCGCGGAACCCGCCCGTGCGCATCCAGGCGGTCGTGGCCCACTCGTGCACTTCCTCCCGGCCGGCCGGTGTGAGGCGGTAGAGGGTTTTGTCGGGCCGGTCCGACTGGGTCACCTGCGAGCGGGTGACGAATCCGTCGCGTACCAGCCGGTCGAGGATCTGGTAGAGGTGGCCGATGTTGAGGCCGCCCCACTGGGGGCCGATGGCCTTCTCGAAGTGTCCCTTGATTTCGTAGCCGTGGCTGTCGCCTTCTGTCAGCAGGGCGAGCACGGCGTGGTGCAGCGGCAATGTACACACCTCCTGGATTGTGACAATGTACCGGTGGATTGTGGCAATGTAGGAGGAGCGGACCGTGGGTGTGAGGTTAAAGAGCGTGACCCGCCGCTATCCGGGGCTGGTTGCCCTGGACAGGGTCGATCTGGAGATCGGGGACGGCGAGGCGGTCGCGATCACTGGCCCGTCGGGGTCGGGGAAGTCCACTGTGCTGCACCTCATCGGCGGCATGGACCGGCCTGACGAGGGGACGATCGAGGTCGACGGGCAGGAGTTGACACCCCGTCGGCTGGACGCGCACCGACGCCGTACCGGGTTTGTGTTCCAGCGCTTCCATCTGCTGTCCGCCCTCACGGTGCTGGACAACGTGCTCGCTCCGGTCCTGCCGCGCCGGGTGGACTTCGACCGCAGGGCCCGGGCGATGGAACTGCTGGAGGCGGTGGGTCTGGCGTCCCGCGCCGACGCGCTGCCGTCCGAGCTTTCGGGCGGCCAGCAGCAGCGGGTGGCCATCTCCCGTGCGCTGATCGGGCGGCCGGGGCTGCTGCTCGCGGACGAGCCGACCGGCAACCTCGACAGTACGACCGGCCGGGAGATCGTCGATCTGCTGTTCTCCCTGCGCGAGCGTTACGGCATGACCCTGCTGCTGAGCACGCATGATCCCGAGGTCGCCGTCAGCTGTGACCGGATCGTCCGGCTGCGCGACGGCCGTGTCGTCGCCGACGAACAGGTGACTCCTGCGGCTGACGTGCTCGACCGGCTCGGAGGCCTGCGCCCGTGATCGCCATGATCCTTTCCCAGCTGCGGCGCCGGCGCTCGCGCGCCCTGGCGCTCGCCTCGGGCATCCTGGTCGCCGCCACCGGTTTCACCCTGCTCACCTCGACCGTCACCACCAGCCAGGCCCGTACCACCGGCCTCGTCGAGGACAGCTCCCGCTCCGCCTACGACATCCTGGTCCGGCCGCCGGGCACCGGCACCGCCGTCGAACGCGAACAGGGCCTGGTGGAGGCGAATTTCCTGTCGGGCATCTTCGGCGGCATCACCCTCGCCCAGTACGAGCGGATCAAGCATCTCGCCGGTGTCGAGACGGCCGCGCCCGTCGCCAATGTCGGCTACCTGATGGTGCAGAGCACCGTCCCCGTCGACGTGTCCGCGTTCCGCGACAGCGGCAAGCCCGCCCAGCTCCTGCGCCTCACACCCCAGTTGACGGCGGGCCTCGGCACCTATCCGGCCGCCGACCAGTACGTCTACCTCACCCGTAACCCCATCGTCACCCACCAGAAGTGGAACAAGGACGAGACCCTCTGGCCCGGTCTCCAGCACGAGATCGACGGCGCCGACCGGTACGCGGTGTGCTGGTTCTACAACGAGGACAAGAACGGCGACACCCACGACACCCAGGGCGAGCCACTGCCCCAGCCGCTCTTCGAGTGGAACCCCGTGCCAAAGACCGCCTACACCCCAGACGCGCGCTCACGCATGACATGTGTACCGGGCGACGGCAAGGCCGTCGCGCAGATACCGGTCGCCTACCCGGTACTGCTGTCGGCCGTCGATCCGAGCGCGGAGGACGCCCTGGTGGGCCTGGGCTCGGCGGTCACCTCCGGCCGGATGCTCACCACGAAGGACAGGCCCTTCTGGGGACCGGACGCCTTCGACCTGAACCCCGTGGAGTCGCAGCGCCAGCACGACTGGCAGGTCCCGGTGGTGCTCAGCAGCCAGGCCCTGACCGCCGGCACGCTGAAGGCCACCGTGCAGCAACTCGACGTCGGCGACCCGACGACCCTCGCCGCGAAGCTGAGCAGCCCGCAGGCCCACGACTTCGTGAACTCCTTGAAGGGGACGGACGTGGGCCGGGCGAGCGCCGACCTCGGCACAGGTCTGCGCACCGTCACCACCGCCGACGACTTCGAGCTACCCGTGTACTGGACCGTCGGCCCCGTCGACTACACCGCCACGAAGGACGGTCTCACGGCACGGACCCGGCCCGCCCAGTCGTCCGACCTGTGGAAGACCAACTGGGAGGACGAGCTGGTACCCAACGTCCCGGAGGAGAACCAGGGAACCCAGTACCGCGAGGTCACCGCTCACACCTCCACCACCTGCATGAACACCCGGAACTGCGACTATGAGAACGCCGGGCGCGGCGCGACCCCGATCCTGAACATCGTCGGCCGCTACGACACCGACCAGCTCCGTGGGTTCTCCACGCTCTCCCAGGTCCCTCTGGAGACCTACCGTTCGCCTCAGGTCACCGGCGCGGACAAGGCGTCCCGCTCCGCGCTCGGCGACCAGCCGCTGCGTCCCGACCGGAACCTCGGCGGCTACCTCAGCCCGCCGCCCACCTTGCTCACCACCCTCGATTCCCTCTCCGTCATCACCCACAGCCGCAGGACACCCACCGCGCAGGAGAAGGCGCCGGTCAGTGCAGTCCGTATCAGGGTGGCCGGAGTCAGCGGCGTGGACGCCGCTTCCCGCGCCCGCGTCGCCTCCGTCGCAGGACAGATCCGCGCCGCCTACCCCGAACTCCAGGTCGACGTGACCGTCGGCAGCTCCCCTGCTCCGCAGACGGTCGCCCTGCCGCACGGCGTGAAGATCACCGAGTACTGGGTCGCCAAGGGCGTCGCCCTGCGGATCCTCAAAGCCGTGGACGGCAAGAGCGCCGTCCTGTTCGCACTGGTCCTGGTGGTCTGCGCACTGTTCATCGGACAGGCCGCCCTGGCCTCCGTACGGTCGCGCCGCACCGAGATCGGAACTCTGCGCTGCGTCGGTTGGAGTGCCCCGGAGATCCTCCGGCTCATCCTCGGCGAGCTCGCGGTGATCGGACTCGGTGCGGGCACGTTGGGCGCCCTTCTCGCCTACGGCCTGGGAGCCTCGCTCGACCTGTCCGTCTCCGCGGCCAAGGCGGCTGCCGTGCTGCCCGTCGCCCTGTTGCTCGCGCTGAGCGCCGGGCTGCCGCCTGCCTGGCGGGCCACCCGCGTCCAGCCGCTGGACGCCGTCACCGCCCCGGTCACCGGCGCCCGCCGCGCAGCCACCGCCCGTTCCATCGCCGGCCTCGCGCTGAACAACCTGCTGCGCGTTCCCGGTCGGACGGTGCTGGGCGCGGCCGGACTCGCGCTCGGCGTCGCCGCGTTCACCGTGCTGCTCACCCTGACGCTCGCTTTCCAGGGCGAGATCGCGGGCTCGTTGCTGGGCAACGCGGTCGTCGCGCAGGCCCGTACGGCCGACTACCTCAGCGTCGCCCTGACCTTGCTGCTCGGCGCCGCCGGCGCCGTGGACGTCCTGCTCCTCTCCCTGCGCGAACGAGCCGCCGATCTCGCCGTGCTGAGCGCTTCCGGCTGGTCGAGGCGGGAACTCGGCCGCCTCGCACTGTACGAAGGGGCAGGGCTGGCGCTGCTGGGCGGCCTTACGGGATCTGTCGTGGGACTGGCCACCGTCCTCGCGGTGGGCCAAGGGCTGTGGGACGGAAGGTTTCTGACGATGACCGGCGCAGCGCTGCTGTCCACGCTGGCGGGCGTCGGCCTGGTCTGCGGGGTCCTCGCGCTCAGCGTGCGCACACTGCACCGCACCTCACCGGCACACCTGCTCGCCGGAGAGTAGGACGTGTGATCGCGCGGGCGGCGGAAGCGCCGGAAGATCGCCCCGGCCGGGCCGTGTTCTCGGAGCTGTCGACAACCGCCGCTCGCCGAGGAAGCGTCCTCTGTCTACTTGGCTCCGCCCGCCGTGAACAGGAAGTTTCTGACACACCCCGTCGGCGCGCGAGGTGGCGGTCACTGTGTGCAACTGCGAGCGGTCACCCGGCGGCGGACAGCCGACGTCGGAGCTCCTCCTCCGAGACGTCTTCCACGTGGGTCAGAAACACCCACAGGTGACCCGAAGGATCCTTGAGGATGACGGTGCGGTCGCCATGGAACATGTCTGTCGGCGGCTGGAGGACCTCGGCACCGGCAGCCTCTGCGCGCTTCGCCAAGCTGTCGACGTCCGGCACGAAGACATGCAGCGTGACGGACGTGCCTCCACCAAGCGAGGCGGGCGCGGCGAAGGAGCCGGTCCCGGCCTCTTCCACGCCGGCGTCGCCCAGCATCAGCACCGACCGTCCGATGGTGATCTCGGCGTGCAGAATCCCGCCGCCCGGAGCATCGACCCTGAACTCCTCACGAGCACCGAACGCCCGCCGGTAGAAGTCGATCGCCGCGGCGGCGTCATCGACCATGATGTGCGGGATCACGGCGTAGCGGTAACGGTCGGGAATCTCGATGCCAGCTGTGCTCTCAGCCATGACGAACCTCCTTCAAAGGCACCGCCGGTCTGCCCCTGCGGCTCTGGAACGAACCTAGAACCTCGACCATGGTCGAGGTCAAACACCGATGCGCCTTGGGGGGCTGGAGGCTCCGCTCGACGGCTGACCCCTCAGGACACGCAGGACCTGGAACCTCCCCGAAGGATTTGTCGATCACTGTCGAGTGCGACGAGGGTGGTGATCGCGGGGCTGGGCAGCCTGCGTCAGGCGACCAGCTCGTAGATGCTCACGGCAGTCAGCCACAGGCCGACGACGAGGGACAGCGTGACAATCAGCTGCTCCTGGTTCCGGCCCAACCAGTTCCGCAGGGCATTCAGCCGGGCTTCCGCGGCCGCAGGGGCCCAGACTGCGTACATCTCCATGACGATGAGGCTGAGGGTGGCCAGCAGGCAATAGCCGGTCAACGCGAACCAGTCGCCGGCGGTGGAGAGGTCCGCCTCGAGAGCCGTCGCAGCACCGGCGCCGACCAGTCCCCAGGGCTGCAGCAGCCACGCCAGACCGGCTGCCGTAACCCAGGAAGCATTGTCGACCCGGGCGGCCCAGCGCGGTGGGCCGTGCGGGCGGGGCGGCCGGTGTCGCCGGTGTGCGCCGTACACCACCAGCATCAGACCGATGGCGAGTTTCGCGGCGATCACGGCGGTCGAGGGCGCGCTGTGGCGGGCCGGGGGCTGACCACCGGTCAGCAGCACCACGACGGCAATCACGGCGATCAGGTCGGCCAGCCACGACAACAGGAATGCCAGCCCCTGCCGGGCGCCGCGCCGCGAGGAGAGCAGCAGGATGAAGGCGCTGTTGTGCAAGGGCCCCAGGGTGATGGCCGTTCCGATCACCACCAGGTCGAGGACCATCGGACCAGTCGCTCCTGGGCGTCAGAGCCGTCCGCCGCCCATCGACTGGGGGCCGGCCGGCAGAGGGATGCGGCGCCGCCACGGTGCCGCATCCCGACTGTGCAGGTGACGGCCTGGCGGGTCAAGCAGGCCACGCCCAGGAAGCCCTGCCGGTCTGTTTCCGAAGTGCATCGCCGACTTGCGTCTGCCTCGGCTTCAACGAGCCGCCGCCCAACGCAGGGAACGCGCACGCACTCGCAGCGAAAAGGGCATCCGCTGGAGCGGACGCCCCCTCAACGCCGCAGCCTGACCGACCGCGAACCGCAGCTCCCGAGCGCCGGAGGGGCAGGTCCAGGAGAAGGACAGCGACAGAAGGGCGACTCAGGAGGCGAACGGCTCGATCTCCCCCGCGAAGACGATGACCTGATCGATGAGGCTCCGTCGCAGATGGACGACGTCCGTTCCCGCCAGGCGGGGGCCTCCGTCAGGCGTGGTGAAGACCCACTGGTACCGGGCCCATTCGTCGGGCATGTCCACCGCTGAGCAGCGCACCATCGTGCCGGTTCCTGCCGGGTGGCGCCGGATGTCCAGCACGAACCGCTCAACGGCCGCGATTCCTTCGCTGCGACCCAACGGTCCCCAGAAGACCACGTCCGAGGTCAGGGCCTGAGAGAGCAGGGCCGTCACATGGCTGTCGTCCGAGGCGTTGAACGCGGAGATGAACGTGTCGATCGCGGAGCGTGCGGTCTCTTCCTGCATGCCCCAGTAATACCAGCCGTTTCGCGTGCGCTCGTCCCACAAGCCACCTTCCGATCACTGCCGCCGCCTTCAACAACAGCGGTCGTCGCGTGACTCGAACCGGGACCGCGGCCGACTGAAGCCGGCGACGACCTCTGCAGTTTCGGCAACACGAACCCGACGATGCAAACAAAAGTTGTCAAGGGCGCTCAAGGGTAACTACAGTTGTCGCATGACTTCGATGGAGATCACCCCCGAAGAACACGCCGAGCTGGGCAAGGCTCTTACCGATGCCCTCACCCCGCTTGCTGCCGCCATACGCTCCCGCACGTCGGGGCTGCCGGAGTCCCGCATGTGGGAGGCGGACCCGGTTGAGGTGGCCCTGTCCGTCCTCGCCGCGTGGAAAGTGGTGGATACCGAAGTCAAGCGGCTGACGGCGGTCGCCGCGACGACCGCCGGCTCCTACGGTGCGAGCTATGAGCAGATGGGCACCGTCTGGGGCATCACCCGCCAAGGCGCGCGCAAGAAGTGGCCCAACTCGGTCCCCCGCAACGTGCCCGCGGCGGCGCATACGGGTACGGCCCTCGGACTCTTCGGCGGCACCGCCGAACTGACCCAGGATCCGTCATCCGGCCGGTGGACCTGGACCGGCGAGGGCGCGGACGAAACGCGCGCCGCCGCCGGGGACAACACCTGGTACGCGACGAAGGAAGAGGCCGCCGCTCATGCCGGAGCATTCCTGCGAGAGCACGCCACCGGCCTGCTGTAGTCGGTCACCTTCCGGTCATGCGCCACGCGCACCGGAGTGTGGTGGTCTCCGCTGTCGCCCGCTCGGGCACCAGGCATGCGTTCAGAAGACGGTGCCATCGCGAATAACGGACTGCATCCGCGACGCGGGAGCGCATCGCCTCAGCCGGCGCAGTGCCACACCTAGCCGATCTGCGGCCCGAGGCTGTGGCCTCCGCCGCTCCCTGGCGGCTACTCACTGCGCGTTGCAGTCTTTCTTCGATGGACCAGTGCATGTGAAGCTACTGGGCCGAACGGAGTGTCCCCTGCCCACGGGTCGCCCGCACGGACGGTGACGCCAGAGAGGATGACCGCATGACTACCGCCAAGCGCCGCTACGGCCTGACGTGGACCGACCCGGATGGTGCCCCACAGGCTTCCGGCAGCCGGTACGACAAACGCTCCGCCACGAAGCGACGGCGTGCTCTGGAAGCGGTCGGCTGTACGCGTGTCGAAGTTGTCGTCGTCGAGCCTGGACAGCTCCCGGAACCAGCGCTCTGACCAGTCTGTACCGCTCACGCCACCCGAGGCGGGTGCCCACGCGCAACAGCGGCGCACGTGCGGGCACAAGCGCGGGGGTGCCGTCCTCGTAGGTGTAGATGGCACTGTCGATGGCCAGGTCACCTGCCTCTGGGGTGTCGCGCCTTTTGGGCGAGATGCTCTTGCAAGTCGGTGACGGCGGCTCTCGGCTCGCCCTGTCCAGGCGCTGCCACGGACGGCCGGTCAGGCCTCCGGCGGGCCTTCGGGGATCGCGTGCACCTCAACCGGGTCGTTGCCGGGCTTTCCGCCCGGTCCAGGACACGCCGACGCTCGTGCGGCGATCTCCAGGGCCCTGCCCTCGGTCTTGACGTCAACCACCCAGTACCCGGCCAGGATGGGGCCCGCCTGGGCCGGCCCGTCAGTCACCTGCGGGCGACCGTCGCTGCCGGCCCGTACCGTCTTGACCTGCGAAGGGCCTCCGAGGCCTTGCCCGTCGACCCATTCACCGGCGGACGTGAGGTCGGCGTTGAGAGAGTTCATGTGAGCGAACATGGCTTCCATGTCGTCCTTGGAGTATGACGACATGATGGTGTCCCACTCGGCGGCAGGCACGTTCATCTGGATCATGTACTTCATGTTTCTCACCCTTCCTGGGTGGCCGCTGGGCTTCGCTTCTGATGCTTACAACGAGGTAGACAGCCGGGAGCAGCGAAACTCATCGGTGCCCTCCGACGATGTGGTGTCCGTGCGTCCCGCGACCGCCTGGGCCGGCAATTTCTCCGCAGCCTCGGCGGCGGTGCCGGGCGCGCCCTCACCCGGCTGCCAGGCGTGAACAGCGGGGAATCGGAGCCCCGGTGATGAGTTTCCGCGTCCACACCCGTCACACCTATGACGGGACACGACGAGGCGGAAGGATGACGTGATGAGCGTGGACACGCGGCTGGAGGAGATGGGCGTGAGCGGGCCTGCCGAGGTCGACGAGCCGGAGTTCTCGAGGCTGGCGGAGCGGCACCGGCGGGAGCTGCACGTGCACTGCTACCGGATGCTCGGGTCGTTCGAGGACGCCGAGGACACCGTGCAGGAAACGTTCCTCCGTGCCTGGCGGCGGCGGGAGACCTTCGAGGGGCGGTCGACGTTCCGCGCCTGGCTGTACCGGATCGCCACCAACGCCTGTCTGGACCTGCTCGCCAAGTGCCGCCCGGAACCCGCCACCGGCGGCGAGGTGCCGTGGCTTCAGCCCTACCCGGACCAGCTGCTCGACGAGCTGCCCGCGGGCGATGCGGACGATCCGGAGACCGCCGCCGTCGCGCGGGAGACGATCGAGCTGGCGTACCTGGTCGCGGCGCAGCACCTCGCGCCGCGACCACGGGCCGTGCTGATCCTCAGGGACGTGGTCGGCTGGCCGGCGAAGGACGTCGCGGAGCTCCTCGGGGACTCCGTCAATTCCGTGAACAGCGCGCTCCAGCGGGCCCACGCCGGCATGCGCGAGCACCTTCCGTCCGAGCGGCAGGACTGGACCGGCGGCGAACAGGACGCCGGGACAAGCGAGTTGGTGCGCCGTTATACGGACGCCAGCGTGGCCACGGACGTCCGTCGGCTCGCCACACTGCTGCGGGACGACGTCCGCTGCTCGATGCCGCCCACACCGGGCCTGTACGTCGGCCGCGACACTGTGGTGAACGACTGGGTCGAGAGCGGTTTCGAGGGCATGAAGGGCCTGCGTGCCGTCATCACCTCCGTGAATCGGCAGCCGGCCGTCGCGTTCTACCTGTGGCGGAAGCAGGAGGGCGCCTACCTGCCGCTGACGATCGACGTCCTGCGCGTCACCGGCGGGGCGATCTCCGAGATCGTCACGTTCCACGGCGACCGGTTCCCGCGGCTCGGGCTGCCGGAGCGCCTGCCGGCGCGCGGCACGGAGTAGTCCCGTTGTGGACGCTCACGCTGCCGCGTAGGCCACCATCTCGCGAGGCTTGAGGATCACACCGGCCCCTCCTCCCCGCGCACCGTCGATCATCGGTGACTCAATTCCTGCGCCACTCACCGGCTTTCGTCCACCGCCGTCCCTCACCGTCCACCGCCGGCCTCCAGCGCCCTCCAACGCCCTCCAACGCCCTCGGGTATTGCACCTTGCCCAACACGCACACCTGGCAGTGGCTGGGGCAGAAGGGTGGGGAAGCGCGCAGCTCGGCAGGTTGTCGTCCTGGTAGGGCGGAGGCACCGGGAGGCCGCATACTCGATGATCGTCGCGGGGCTGTGCAGCCCTGCCCGCTGGGCAGGTTGAAGGGTGTGGGGGTATGACCGACGTGAACGATCCGGCCACGGTGGACGTGGTGGAGCATCCTGCCGCACCGGAGCGCCACGGTAGTGCTCTGGGGCGGTGGTTGCTGCGACACCGGGTGCAGGCGGTCAATCCCGCGGCGGAGACAAGCGCCGGCGAGTCCCACGCCTGGTGGAAGGTGATGTGTCTGACCGGCGTCGACTACTTCTCCAGCCTGGCCTACGTGCCGGCGATCGCGGCCCTCGCGGCCGGTGCGGTCTCGCCGCTGGCCACGCTTCTGCTCGTGGTGCTGACCCTTGTGGGGATGCTGCCGATGTACCGGCGGGTGGCCGGCGAGAGTCCGCACGGAGCGGGATCGGTGGCGATGCTCGAGGACCTGCTGCCGTTCTGGCGGGGCAAACTGTTCGTCCTGGTCCTGCTCGGCTTCGTGGTGACCTCGTGGATCATCACGATCACCTTGTCCGCGGCCGATGCCTCCGTGCATCTGGTGGAGAGCTCCTACGCCCCGCATGCTCTGCAAGGGCATGAGGTCGTCATCACCGTGGCGCTCCTGGTGCTCCTCGGCGGAGTGTTCCTGCTCGGGTTCAGCGAAGCCGTGAGCGTGGCCATCCCGTTGGTCGCCGTCTTCCTCGTGCTCAACGCCGTGACCATCGGCGTCGGCCTGGTGGATGTGTTCACCAGCCCGACCGCCTTCTCGTCATGGACCGGCGCGCTCACCGAGGGCCGGGGATTCGGTGACCTGGCCGGGCCCGCTCTGCTGGCCTTCCCGCTGCTGGTGCTGGGCCTGTCCGGATTCGAGACCGGGGTGAGCATGATGCCGCTCATCTCCGCGAAGGGCGAGACCGGCGAGCAGCGGCTGAAGTCCCGCATCCGCAACGCCCGCAGGCTGCTCACGACGGCAGCGCTCGTCATGAGCGTCTACCTGCTGGCCGCCAGTTTCGTGACCACCGTCCTCATACCGCACAAGGAGTTCGAGGCGGGCGGTGCGGCCAACGGCCGGGCCCTGGCCTGGCTGGCCCACGAACACGTCGGAGAGGCCTTCGGCACCGCGTACGACATCAGCACCATCCTGATCCTCTGGTTCGCGGGCGCCTCCGCGATGGCCGGACTGGTCAACATCGTTCCGCGCTACCTTCCCGGCTACGGCATGGCCCCCGAATGGGGGCGCGCGGTACGCCCGGTCGTCCTGGTCTACACAGCGCTGTGCGTCATCATCACCATCGCCTTCGACGCCGACATCGACGCCCAGGCGGGCGCCTACGCCACCGGCATCCTCGCCATGATGGTCTCCGGTGCCTTCGCCGTCACCGTCTCCGCGCTGCGCCGCCGACAGCGCACCCTGTGCGGGGGTTTCGCCGTGCTCACCGCGGTACTGCTCTACGCGCTGGTGGCCAACATCGTCGACAAGCCGGACGGCATCACCATCTCCGCGATGTTCATCGTCGGCATCATCACCATCTCGCTGGTCTCCCGCATCTCACGCACCACCGAACTGCGCGCCGACAAAATCGTGTTCGACGAAGCCGCCCGCCGGTTCATCACCGACACGCTCGCGCACGACAACGCCATCAACATCATCACCAATCGCCGCCAGGCCGGCGACGGCGCCGAGTACGCCGACAAGGAGCGCGAGCAACGTGCCGCCAACCCGGTGCCCGGCCTTGCCGACATCCTTTTCCTGGAGATCGACGTCGTCGACCCCTCCGACTTCAGCGACACCCTCACCGTCCGCGGCGTCGAGGTCGACGATTACCGGATCCTGCGAGCCGAAGCCCCCGCCGCGCCCAACGCCATCGCCGCGATCCTTCTCACCCTGCACGACACCACGGGCGTCCAGCCGCACTGCTACTTCGCCTGGGCCGAAGGCAGTCCGCTGACCCACATGTTCCGCTACTTCCTCCTCGGCCGCGGCGACACCGCCCCCGTCACCCGTGAGATCATCCGCCAACATCAACCCGACCCCGCCCGCCGCCCCGGCATCCACGTCGCAGGCTGACACCCAGGACGAAGCCGACCCGCCGTCCCTGTCCGGTGTCGCGACGTCGGCGAAGGCTCTCCCTCCACGCGCTCGCAACTCCCCGCAGACCGTGGACTTACCAGCCCCCGAATTGCCCGTCCCCCACACCAATGTCGCGCTTCCCAACGTAGGACGATCGCCCACCCCTATCGGTCGAGCCGGCCCTCAAAGGACCGGAGACGGCGGATCTACCACGACCTCGCCCGTAGCTCGGTCAATCCAGTGACTGAAGCCGTCGTCGGCGTCGAGCGCCAGGTGGCCCCAAGTCGGCGGAGAACGAGGCAGAGGTCCGCGATCTCTTCGACGTCGTGGTGTGCCTGGTGATCGACGAGGGCACCCTCCGCCGCCGGCTCGCGACCCGCACCACGAACACTTCGGTCAACACCCCGAAGAACTCGCGGCGGCCCTGAGGTGGAATCCTCGGATGCGAGCCATCTACGGAAGGCATGGCGCGACGATCATCGATGCGTCCGAGCCGGTGATCGGGGTCGTGGACGCCGTGATCGGCGCGGCTCAGCGGGCCGACGGGGTCCGCATCGGTGCTCGCGAGACAGCGGGCGAAGCCCCGGGCCGCCGCCGGTCGGTCACGGGGCCCGGGACCGGTCACCAGTAGTGGCGTCGTCCGGCGACGGCGTGCCCCATCGCGCCGAGGATCCACAGGACAACTCCGATGGCCACCAGGATGACCCCGATGGTCCAGAGGAAAGCTATGCCGGCGACGAGGCCGATGACGAGCAGAATGACACCCAGGATGATCATGACGTTCCCCTTCGGGGAGTGATGGCTGCCCCTGGCGAGCAGCGGATCTTCATAGGCGACGAAGGGACAGAGGGGTGCGGCGGCTGGCTCACTCGGGGATTCGGGGTCGGCCCCCTCCTCGTGGGGGGCCGACGTCACCGGCACGGCTTTCAACCGCGACGACCTCACGACCCGTCATCCTCGCTACGCCGTGTTTTGTCAGGCGCGTTGTGTCAGGTGACCAGCAGGCGGTTGAAGAAGGAACGGTAGTGGCGAAGTGCCTGGCGCAGGTCTTCGGTGTCGGCCTGCTCGCCCCTGTTCCACTGTCCTTCCAGTTCCTGTTTGTGGTCGGCGAAGGTGGCGGCCAGCTTCTGCATCACATCGGCGACGAGGGCGTCGGCTGTGTGCACGGCGTCGCGCGGGTCGTCCACGAACTTGTTCTGCACCTCCTGCCAGCGGGTGCGGAAGCCTTCCTCGTCCTCTGCGGTGAGGAGCTGCGGTGTGTCGTCCTCGGCTCGGGCGTCCCGGTTCGTGTCGGCGGGAGTGGCCGCGTCGGCGTTCACGGACTCCTCTTCAGCGGGCTTGCTCGGCGTGTCCGTGCTCTCGCCGGGAAAGGTCGGTACGTCGGACTGCGGGCCGGCCGGGCTTTCCTGGATGGGCCGACCGCGAGGCTGGGCGAGGTCGTCGGTGGACAGACCGCTCGCGCCGACGGCGCCTGGTGTGTCTTCGCGTCGCATGTCTCCTCCGTTCCCGGACGCCTTCGGCGGCGTCACGGTTCGGGTGGCGGGCTGATCGCCGCGCCGTTCAGGCCCGGGCGTGGTGCGGTTGTCCGCCGTCGGCAAGCAGCTCGTCGAACAGGGCGCGGTAGTGCACCATGGCGCCCCGCAGCTGTTCGGTGGTGGCCTCGTGGCGGGTGCTGAGCACGTCGACGTCGTGGGCGGCCCGATAGTGCTCGAGCGTACGGCCGTGCTCGACCGAGAGGTCTTTGAGCCGTTGCTCGAAGTCCTGGGTCGGGTAACCGCGCTCGTGCATCAGCGAGGTCACCAGGCGGTCGGCGTCGTGCACGGCGTCTTCCGGGCGGTCCACGAACTCGTCCTGCACATGAGTCCAGTCCCGCGTGTACCGATCCCTGACAGTGCTGTCCAGCGGCTTGATGTCGAGTGAGTCATGCCGCTTCTCGCGGGCTCGGAGCTCACGCTCGCCGGCCTTACGGCTGTCGGCGTCCTCCACCGTGCGCGTGTACTCCGGGCCGAAGCGCTCACGCAGCTTCCGACGGCGCATGAGGAGCACGATGGCCGCGGTGACCAGGCCGATCACCACCACGACGGGAATGATGATGGCCAGAAGTGTCCCTGTCGACATGGGCAGAACCCCCTCACGGGCTCGCCATATATTCCTGTTCCTTCCGGTTACCCATGTTTTGTCATTAAAACCGCCCCCTGCCGGAGGTTCACGTCCTGCCGGGCCGTCGCGTGCCGCGCAGGTCCCGAGCGGTCGTCAGCCACAGGCCCAGGTGCCCTTGATCGCAGGCCGGGCCGGGTACGCCGGCCTCCGTCGTCGCCAGGTGCGGCGGGTCCCGTGGCCCGGTTCGGTGGGGCGGTGAGTCGGTGGGTCGGTGGCCGCGCCTCGACCCGGGGCGCCGAAAGGTCCCGGCAACCGCACCGTCTAAGGTCGAGATCATGCGTATACCGGTCTTCGAGGACGCTCCCGAGTCGGGGCCCGTCGTCGCTGCTCAGCTGCCTGCGAGGGGTGTGCGGTGGGCCTCGCGCGGACTCCGGCCGAAGCGGGTGGCGGGCTCGCCGCCCGTCCGCCGGAGAGCTGGCGGCCGGCGGTGGAGTGTGACCTCCTCTCATGGGGACACCGGCACGGTGGGCGCATGAAGGCTCTGCGCAGGCCCCGGCTGCTGGTCGGCAGCGCCGCGGGAATCGGCACCCTTCTGCTCGCCCTGGCCCTGCATGGCCTGCCCTTCGCTGGGGACGGCACGTCCGACCCGGCCGAGGTGGCCATCCGGGTCGACCAGGTCGGCTATGTACGCGGCGAGGCGAAGCAGGCCTACGTCATGGGGCCCACGGGCGTCCTCGCCGGAGCGCGCTTCGAGGTCGTCGACGCGGAGAACGACGTCGTCCTGGCGGGGCGAGTCGGCGCCGTCACCGGGCGCTGGAACGCCGGGTATCCCTCGGTGCGTGCCATCGACCTCTCCGCGCTCGACACCCCTGGCACCTACCGCGTCGTCCTTACCGGCACCGCGGCCGGCCGCTCGCCGGCGTTCCGGATCGCCGGTGCCCGCGAGCTGATGACCCCGCTCGTCCAGGACAACGTCCGGTTCATGCAAGCACAACGCGACGGAGCGGACGTGCTTCCCGGCGCTCTGCGGCGCGGGCCCTCACATCTGACCGACCAGGACGCGACCGTCTACGACGACCCCGTCTACGACGAGGAGGGCGACGAGCTGCTCGACGAGGGACTGACCCCGACGGGTGACCGGGTCGACGTCTCGGGCGGCTGGTTCGACGCGGGAGACTTCCTCAAGTTCACCGGCACCACCTCCTACTCGGTCGCGGAACTCCTGCTCGCCCAGCGCGGCCTGCCGGAGCTGGCGGAGCTGTCGACCGAGGCCTCGCACGGACTGGCCTGGCTGGACAAGATGTGGGACGAGGACAGCGAGACCCTCTACGCGCAGGTCGGCATCGGCGTGGGCAACGAGGCCGTACGGACGGATCACGACGTGTGGCGGCTGCCGGAGGCCGACGACCCACTCGACGTGTCACCGGGTGACCCCGACTACACGATCAAGCACCGGCCGGTCTTCCGCGCCGCCGCACCGGGTGAGGCGATCAGCCCCAATCTGGCGGGACGCGTGGCCGCGGTCTTCGCCCTCGCGGCACAGCGGGCGGCCGCCGTCGATCCGGAGGAGGCCCAGGACTGGCTGGACAAGGCCGCCGCCGTCTACGACCTGGCCGACACCGATCACGACCCCGAGGATCAGCTCGTGACCGCGTTCCCGGGCGCCTTCTACCCCGAGGACTCGTGGCAGGACGACATGGAGTTCGGCGGCGCCGAACTGGCCCTGGCCGCACGGGAACTCGGGGACGACCGGGAGCACGACTGGGCGGACGCCGCGGCCGGCTGGGCCGGGGATTATCTCGCCTCCGACGTCCGGGGCACCCTCAATGTCGCGGACGTCAGTGCTCTCGCCCACGTCGACCTGGCCACGGTCCTGGACGGCGCCCGGACGAACGGCATCGGGGCCGAAGAGCTGTACGCGGACCTGCGCCGCCAGCTGGACGACGGTGTCGACCGCGCCGGGCGCGACCCGTTCGGAGCGGGCGCCGTCTACGACGACTTCGACGCCGTACCGCACACCTTCGGGCTCGTGGCCACCGCCCGTCTCTACGCCGAGGCCACCGGAGACACCCGTTACGCGGCATTCGCCGGTCGGCAGCGAGGCTGGGCCCTCGGCGCCAACGCCTGGGGCACCAGCTTCGTCATCGGCGCGGGTGAGGTCTACCCGCACTGCCCGGAACACCAGCTCGCCAACCTCGGGGGCAGCCATGACGGCAAGGGCGCCATCCTGCGGGGCGCCGTCGTCAACGGCCCCAACGCCGCCGGGAAACTGGAGGAGTCGAACGGCTTCCCGAGCATGAAGAAGTGCACGGCCTCCCCGCCGACCGGAGCCTGGACCGACTTCGACGGCAAGGGCGCACGGTATGTCGACGACGTGGGCGCCTGGCAGACGGTGGAGCCCGCACTGGACTTCACCACGACCGCCCTCCTGGCCTTCGCCCTCACCGCACAGGTCGGCGGTGCGTCACCGACCCCCTGAGCCGCCAGACTCCTCAAGTCGCTGCCTACCCAGGGGACATGGCCGTCATGGCCGGACGGTTGGGCCGCCTCGGGCAGCCGGGTGCCCCGGGGTCGGCCGGCCATGACGACCCGATTCCCGTCCGGGCCCTGGCCCACGCCCACCTTGACGGCGCCCAGACCGAGCGGTCGGGTCACCTCGTCCCGGGTGTTTCCGTCGATCGGGCCGACGTCGAGGTGAAGCCGGTTCTTGGCGGTCTTGCCCTCGGGCACGCCGATGAATGCCGGGGTGGGCGGCAGCTGGGCGCCCCGACCGCCTGGAGGGTGACAAAACGAGGGTGCGCAGGCGATGTTGCGGGGAAGAATGGCTGCCATGACGTACGAAGGCTCCTCCATCGATCCGACCAAGCCCAGCATCGCGCGCGTCTACGACTACCTGCTCGGCGGCAAGGACAACTACGCCGTGGACCGCGAGATCGGTGACGTGTTCAAACGCGACCTGCCCGGTTCGGTGGCCATCGCCTTCGCCAACCGCGCGGCCCTCACCCGGGCGGTCAGGGAGATCGCGAAGACCACCGGCGTTCGGCAGTTCATCGACCTCGGCAGCGGCCTGCCGACCGCGGACAACGTCCACCAGGTCGCACAACGGCACGCACCCGAGTCGCGGGTCGTCTACGTCGACACAGACCTCCAGGTATTGGTCCACGGCCGCGCTCTGCTGGAGAACAACGACCGGACCCGGGTCGTCGGGGTCGACGTGCGCGATCCCGAAGGCATCCGCTCTCACCCCGACACCCAGGAGATCATCGACTTCACTCGTCCGGTCGCCGTCATCCTCAGCGCGATCCTCCACCACGTCAACGACGACGAGGACCCCGCCGGCATCGTCCGCTACTGGCGCGACCAAGTCCCTTCCGGAAGCTACTTCTTCATCAGCCACTTCCGCTCCGGCCACAACCCGGAGACGGTACAGGCCGAGAAGGTCCTCCAGCAGACGTTCGGCCGCGGCCGGTGGCGCACCGACGAGGAGATCGCCTCCCTGCTGGACGGCCTGGAGATCCTCGACCCCGGGATCGTCCCCGCCTCCCTGTGGCATCCCGACGAGACCGACAACCCGTGGAACGGCGGCGAACCACGGGAGCTCACGGTCTGGGAGCACCTCATCGCCGCCGGACTGGCCCGGAAAGCCTAGACAGCCCCGGACGGCGATCGCCGGCTGATTGCGGCTCCGGCGTCCAGATCACCGGGGTGGCGCAGCGCCTCGGCACCGACGAGTGTGGGTGTGCGGCAGCCCCACACGGCCGATCAGCCGTCGTCGCGGGGCTGGAGGTACACCTCATCGACAAAGCACCAGGCCCATTCGTCGCCGGCTTCGGCGGAGCGCATCAGGGGGTGCCCGCTGGACTCGAAGTGGGCGGTGGCGTGGGCGTGGCGCGAGCTGTCGCAACAGCCCACGTGGCCGCAGGAGAGGCATACCCGCAGGGCCACCCAGTCGTGGCCGAGAGCTACGCACTGGCGGCATACGCCGCTCTGCGACGCGTGCTCCGGTTCAGGCGTTTCGAGGTGTGCGCATGCGCGCCCCTCCGGCCGGCCACCATCGGCACGCAGAGTCCACCTGGCCATGATCTCCTCCTTCGCCGGCTCTCGCTCGGTCCTGCCGCACCCCACACTTCGCCCACTCCCGGCCTGTCGGATGCGCGACGCACGAGAGCACGACGTGTCGATCGAAGAACGAGCCGAGCCGCCCACGCCGCTCACGTAGCGGGTCGTGGAGTCCAACTGGCCCTTGTAGAGGGTGTCGTACGCCCAGGCGGTCAGCTTGTCGGCGTCGGTCTTGGACCCGCTCCACTCCCCCGTCTTCCTCCCGAGGACGTCGTACTCGTGGAGCAGGGAGGTGTTGACGATCGCAACGGCCCGTCCGCCGATGATTATATTACGCATGTCAGACCATAGATCGGGCTTGGGTGCGAGACAACGGCCCCATCGAAACAGTGGAGGACGCTCGTGGTGCGCTACGCCAAGGAGCACAAGCAGGTGACCCGGCAACGGATCATCGAAACGGCAGGGCGGCGATTCAAGCAGGACGGCATAGACGGCTCGGGCATCTCCACGCTGATGTCGGAAGCCGGACTCACCAACGGAGCCTTCTACGCCCACTTCGCGTCCAAGGACGACCTTGTCGCGCATGTCGTGGCCGACCAACTGCGCACCCAGGTCGCCACGTACGACATCCTGCGGCCCGGGCGCCCGGGCGCCCGGGACTCGAGGACCTCATTCGCGGATATCTGTCGTCCGAACACCGCGACCATCCCGGTACCGGATGCCCCTCCGCCGCCCTGCTCGACGAGCTCGGCCGCTGCGGGGACGGGGCCAAGGGCGCCTACACCGACGGCGCGCGGGACATCCTGGAAGAGATCGCCGCCCGCCTGTCCCCCGAGGACCCGCAGTCCGCTCGCGGCAAGGCCATCGGGCTCTACACCATGCTGGTGGGAACGCTGCAACTCTCCCGCGCCCTCTCCGACCGGAAGTTCACAGACGACGTCCTCGAGCAGGGAATCGCAAACGCACTCAGCCTCATGACCTGAGGAGAACGGCCCATCCTGACGGAAGGCTCCGCCGCCGCCTCACCACATCCCGACATGCACCGGCCTGGCCCCGCCGCGCAACGTCGCGGCTCCGTCACCACAGGCCCCCCGTCACATCCGAGCAGCACACTGCCTGAGCCCACCGCGCCACCCTTGCGAGAAGCGGGACATCTCCGCCGGACTTCACAGGCGGCAACTCGGCACAACGACCGGGGCTCGCCGATCAGCCCTGCGTACGCCACGGGCGGGGCGGGGTACCCCGAGAGGAGTGAGCCGACTTGCGGTCCACCGACCGAGCCCGTAACATTACGATCATAATTCAATTACTTTCGACCGCCCCTCGGGAAGCCCGGGATGAACAGCATCCTCGCCCCCTGCGGACGAGATATGGAGACCACGATGAGGGCCATCACGCTAGAGCGCTACGGTGACAAGGCAGGGGTGCGCGCCGGCGAAGTGCCGGATCCGGACGTGGGCGCGAACGACGTGCTGGTCCGGATCCGGGCCGCGAGCATCAACCCGCTCGACCGTATGATCCGCGACGGGGAAATGAAGACGATCCTCCCGTACAAGGTCCCGTTCGTCCTGGGCAACGACCTGGCCGGAGTGGTGGTCGAAGTAGGTACGGCCGTCACACGGTTCGCGGTGGGCGACGAGGTCTTCTCACGACCCGACAAGAACCGGATCGGCACGTTCGCCGAACTCATCGCGGTACATCAGGACGACGTGGCGATGAAGCCTGCCACTCTGACGATGGAAGAGGCGGCCTCCCTGCCTCTGGTCGCCCTGACCTCGTGGCAGGTGCTGGTCGAGCGGGCGCACATCCAGCCAGGTCAGAAGGTCCTCGTCCACGCCGGCTCCGGAGGCCTGGGCACCATCGCCATCCAGCTGGCCAAACAGCTGGGCGCACACGTGGCGACCACCACGAGCACGGCCAACGTCGACCTGGTGAAGCGCCTGGGCGCGGACGTTGTCGTCGACTACAAGAAGCAGGCGTTCGAGACGCTGCTGCACGACTACGACGTCGTCCTGGACTCGCTCGGCGGTGAGACGCTTCTGAAGTCCCTGGACGTGCTCAAGCCCGGCGGCAAGGTCATCAGCGTCGCGGGCCCGCCCGACGCCGATTTCGCCAGGGAGCTCGGAGCCAATCCGGTCGTCCGGCTGGTGATGTCCGCACTGAGCTTCCCGATCCGGCGACGCGCCCGGCGCCGCGACGTGGAGTACTCGTTCCTGTTCATGAAGGCCAGCGGCGACCAGCTGCGCGAACTCACGCCGCTCATCGACGCAGGAAAGATCCGCCCCGTCGTCGACTCCGTGTTCCCGTTCGAGTCTGCCCCAGAAGCGCTGGAGTACGTCGAAGCAGGACGGGCGAAGGCCGGCAAGGTCGTCGTCAGGATGCCGTGAGGACCGTCGTGCCTCCCCCTGAAGGTCCCCCACGCAGGCCCGTCCGGCCGCCCCGAGGGCGACCGGATACAGTGCGCGAGACGGCAGCCTGGTCAGGGAGGGCAAGCGTGACCGACACCAGCAACACCCGGCCCGCCGAGGGTGAGGCGCGAGCTCCCCGGCAGAGCCGACTGCTCAGCCTGATGCGCTATCTCCCCCTGATCGCCCCCGTTCTGCTGTGGGCCGTGCCCTGTGTGGTGCTTCTGCACAGCGGCCAGCACTGGCCGCTGCCCGTCACGCTGGCCGGTACCGCTCTGTTCGCTCTCGGTCTCATCGGTATGCCGCTCGCGATGGTGCGCGGCCACGGCCGGCGCCAGCAGGACCGGGCGGCGATCATCGGCGACACCCTGCTGGGCACCGGCTGGGTGCTGTTCACCTGGTCCGTGCTGCTCGGCGTCCTCTTGCGGGTCGCCCTGACCGTGGCCGACGTCGGCGAGAGTCAGGACCGGGCCCGCATCGTTACCTGGGCCGTGCTCGGCACAGCCGCCGTGCTGCTCGCCTGGGGGTACGCCGAGGCCCGCCGTGTGCCACGCGTACGCCGCCTCGACGTGCAACTCCCGCGACTGGGGGCCGGGTTGGAAGGCACCCGGGTCGTCCTCATCACCGACACCCATTACGGCCCACTCGATCGCGCTCGCTGGTCGGCACGGGTGTGCGAGACGGTGAACACCCTGGAAGCCGACCTGGTCTGCCACACCGGCGACATCGCGGACGGCACGGCCGAACGCCGCCGTGCCCAGGCCGTCCCGCTCGGTACCGTGCGGGCGACCCGGGCCCGCGTATACGTGACCGGCAACCACGAGTACTACAGCGAGGCCCAGGGCTGGGTCGACCTGATGGACGAGCTGGGCTGGGAGCCGCTCCGCAACCGCCATCTACTGCTCGAACGCGGAGGCGACACCCTCGTGGTCGCAGGCGTGGACGACGTCACCGCCGAGTCCTCCGGCCTGGCGGGCCACCGCGCCCACCTCGCCGGAGCTCTGAACGGCGCCGATCCCGACCTGCCCGTCCTGCTCCTGGCCCACCAGCCCAAGTTCATCGACCGGGCGGCTGCCGCCGGCATCGACCTTCAGCTCTCCGGCCACACCCACGGCGGCCAGATCTGGCCCTTCCACCACTTGGTCCGCATCGACCAGCCCGCCGTCGCCGGTCTCAGCCACCACGGCCCCCGCACGCTGCTGTACACCAGCCGCGGCACCGGCTTCTGGGGCCCGCCGTTCCGCGTCTTCGCCCCCAGCGAGATCACCCTGCTCGTGCTGCGCTCCCCGCAGCTGCCCACCTCGCTTTAGCACCGGGCGGTACGACGCGTCCGCTGAGGCCGTCCATGAGCCGCCCGGCCGGCTCCTGGGGCCGATGGGCAACCGCCGGCAAAGGGCCCCGGGGAAGGACGGCCGCCGCTACCGACCGACTCCCAGCTCGTCTGCCTGCCGTGGCGGGAGGCCTCTCCGCAGGCACACGCTCAGGTGGGCCGCTCGCGCAGCGCGATGACGAGGTCTTCCAGGGAAGCGCCCATGCCGTCTCGCCCGCCGGACCGCTCGGCATCGCCACGGCGGCCGCCTGTCTCGGGAGCCCGCTCGGCGGGTTCAGGGGTAGAGGCCTGCCCGGAAGGTGAAGGAGACCAGCTGGGCCCGGTCGCGGGCGCCGACTTTCGTCATGGCGCGGACCGCATGCGTCTTCACGGTGAACGGTGACACGGACATCCGGGCCGCGATCTCGTCGTTGCCGAGACCGCTTGCGACCAGAACGACCACGTCCCGCTCCCTGGGGGTCAGGGCGCTGAAGCGTCGCAGCAGTTCCTTGTCGATCAGCGGGGGCGGACTGTCGGTCATGTGACCGATGAGCGCGGCCGTCGCCGCGGCCGACAGCGCACCGCCACCGCCCACGACCTCGGTGATTCCGGCGACGAGTTCAGCAGGGCTCACGGTCTTGCTCAGGAAGCCGTTGGCGCCGGCGCGCAGGGCGGCGAGGACGATGTCGTCCTGGTCGAAAGTGGTCAGCACGATCACCCGCGTCTTCTCGGGTGGATGCTCCGCGCGGATCCTGCGCGTGGCTTCGACACCGTCGATGCCGGGCATCCGGATGTCCATCAGCACCAGGTCGACGGGGTGGTCCCGGAGGAAGGGGACGACCTGGAGTCCGTCGGAGAGATCCCCCGCGACGACGAGACTCGGGTCGAGCCGAAGCATCGCCCGGATCCCGGCTCGGATCTCGTCCTGGTCGTCGACGATCAGAATCCGTGTCATCGGACGACTTCTCCCAGCGGGCTGAACTCCGCGTGGACCCGGAATCGCCCGTCGTGACGGTCGATGGTCAGCCGCCCGCTGGAGGACTCGACGCGTTCGCGCATTCCCACCAGGCCGAGTCCGCTGCCCGGGTCGGAGCCGTGAGGTGAGTGACCGACTCGGTTCTCCACGGTGACGCGGATCCTGCCGTCGTGCTCGCACACCTCCACCGTTGCCGTCCCCTCTCCATGCCGGTAGGCATTCGTGAGCGCTTCCTGAACGACCCGGTAGACCGTTACGCCGACGCTCGGCTCGACGAAGCCGGCCGGGACGTCGATGGAGGGCCGGACGTCCAGGCCGATGCTTTCGAACGAGGCTACGAGTCCTTCCAGGCCGCTCAGAGCCGGGGTCGGCCGGAGCGCCTCGTCGCCGGAGACGTCGTCCCCGAGGCGGAGGAGTGCGAGGATGCGTTGCGTCTCGACGACGACGGTACGGGCGCTGGACCTGGCCGAGACGAGGGCCTGCCGGGAGGAATCGGCGTCCTCGGGCAGCCCGATCTCCGCCGCACCGAGGTGCACGCTCAGCATCGCGACCTGGTGGCCGATGACGTCGTGGAGGTCCCGGGCGATACGGAGACGTTCCTCGGTCACCCGTCGGATGGCTTCGATCTCGCGGGTGGCGATGGCGATCTCGGCCCGTTCCTCCAGGGTCCACCAGTGCTCCCGATGGATACGGAGCGCGGCCCCCGTCGCGCCTCCCGCCATGGCCGAGAAGAGGGCGGCGGCTCCCACGACCGCACCACCACGGAACCCTCCGACCGTCATGAATGCCCCCAGGAAGAACGCCGCCACGATGCCGGTCCCGGCCAGCGGCCGCTTTCCCCTGAGAGTGACCGAGAACAGCACGAGCACCGCCATCATCCACACCGACAGGGGGTCGTCACCCACCGCTGTGACGGCGAAGGACGCCGCACTCGTCACGACCAGTCCTGCCCACGGCTTCCACCACGAGAGGGCTACGCCGCCGCCGGCGAGGAGCACGGACAGGGCCGTCGGCCAGTCCGATCCCCTCACTGTCGCCGCCACGATCTGCCCGGTGAACACCAGGCCTGCCATCGCATAGGCGACGCGGTGCAGCACCTCGGGGTGGCGGACCCACAGGGGTGCGGCCGGCCCGTCCTGACTGTTCTGCGCCTTGGCCATGAGCCGATTCTCGTTCACGTGTGCGGTGGCCGTGTACTTCGAACGAAGTAGACGACCGAGCGCTTCTGTCGACGGGGACGGCAGGACCGATTCCGTCGAAGGTGGAGGGCAGAAGTACTTCGTTCGAAGTACGCGGCCCCTCCCGAGGCCGCTGAGACTCCTCATCGAGGCGACCGTCTCACACCGTCACGACCACCACGGGACACCCGATGACTCAGACCACCGCGACGTCGACCACTTCGACCGCTTCGACCCCGCCCACGGCTACGACGACGTCCTCCGGGCTCCGATCGCTCCACCTGATCCGAGTCGCCTTCTCCCTGATCTGGGTGACGCTCGTCTTCACGACGTCCGCCTCGCTCGTGTCGACGGACGAGCCCACCGTGATCGCGGCCGTGCTGCTCGTCGTCTATCCCCTGTGGGACGCCATCGCCACCCTCGTCGAGGGCCGCCTGACCGGCACCGGCTCCACGAACGGCGTCGGCACCATCAACACAGGTCTCGGCCTCGCCGCCACCGCCGGGATGATCGCCGCCGTCTTCTCCACCATCGGGACGGCCCTCCTCGTGTTCGGCGTCTGGGCCCTCCTGTCCGGAGCCGTCCAGCTCGTCGTGGCGATCCGGCGCCGACGCACCGTCGGCGCCCAGTGGCCCATGGCCGTCAGCGGCGGACAGTCCGTCCTCGCCGGTGCCACGATCGCCGCCACGTCCGCCTCGGCGACGAGCAGCCTGTCCACCGTGGCCGGATACTCGGCGTTCGGCGCCTTCTGGTTCCTCGTCTCCGTCATCGCCCTGAGCATCCGCAGCCGACGCGAGAAGCGTTGACCGCCGCCGTCGGAGCCGGCGCCTCGGTAGCGCGCCTGCAAGAGCCGATAGGCGTGAAAATTCCCCGGCCCTTCGAGCACAGTCCGGGCAGGATGTCTTCCTGTGAACCATGTACTGTGCGGGCTCGCCGCCAATACGGCTCTGCCCCACGAGCTGGTCGACCGGCTGATCTCGGTCGCGGAGGCCGACATCGCAGAAGGCCTCGCGGGTCGCGCCGACCTCAGCCGCGAGCAGGCGGTCGCCCTGGTTTCACGGTTCGCGGACATCGCCGTGCCGCTCGCGTACGAGGGCCTGCTGAGTGCCGCCGACGTCGATCCCGTCGTACGGCCGCAGGCCGCGCTCGCCCTGCTTGACGAGGAGGCCGGTGCCCCGGAGTGGGCGCGGCTTTTCGCGGCGGATCCGAAGGTGGAGCGTCGGGAGAAGCTGGCCGCCTGCCCCGGACTCCCGCCCGATGTGCGGGAGATGCTGGCTGCGGACCCGGACGTCCGCGTCGTCGCGCAGTTCGCGTTGTGGACGACGGCGGACATGGCCGCCCGACTCGCGCGGCATCCGCACGCCGAAGTCCGTCGCGCGGTGGCGGCCAACGAGGCGACGCCATCGGATGTACTGGCGATGCTGGTCACCGGCGACGGGCTGCTTCCCGCGGAGCGGTGCCTGGTCTGTGACCGCGAGGAGACACCGTTCGTACACGACCCGGAGTGCCCTCGGCTCGACTGTGATCTGCGGCCCGGTGCCGCGTGCGCGGGATCCCACGAGTCCACCTCTCTCGAGATGGCGGCGCTGGCGTTGCAGAACCCTGCCACGCCTACCGAGGCCGTCGTCCGGTTCGCCGACCACCCCTCGATGCTGCTGCGCTGCCGACTCGCCGCCCGTCCCGACCTGCCGCCGGAGGTGGGGGCGCGGCTCGCCGGTGACCCCGTGCCCGGGGTGCGAGCCGACCTCGCCGGGAACCCTGGGATCGAGGACGCCCTGATCCGCGTGTTGGCCACCGATCACGGCCATGACGTGCAGCGCAGGCTCGCGCACAACCCTCGCGTGCCCCTCGACGTACTTTCCCGCCTGGCCGGCACCGTCAAGATCGGCCCGGCCCTGCTGCCGAGGATTGCGGCCGCCTCTCCCACCGAGGTCGAGGAGCTGTCCAGCTCGTCGAATCCGGCTCTGCGGATGCTCTTGGCCGAACGACGCGATCTGCCGGCCATGATCCGCGACGCGCTGGCCGCCGACCCTGACGTGAAGGTGGTCAAGTCCATCGCGCCCCACCCGGGACTGTCGGAGGCGCAGCTGCGCGGCATGGTCGAACGGCACGGGCTTCGGGTCGTCTCCAAGGTGGCGACCAACCCGGACGCATCGCCGGCACTGCTGGAGGACATGACCCGACACGTCCCGCCGGCGCGCAAGGCACTCCGCGAGATCGCCCGGCACAGCAACGCGACGGGACCGGCGTTGCTCGCCTGTTTGGCGGACACGAAGGCACGGCCCATAGCAGCCGGGCACACGGCCCTCCCGCCGCCGGTCATAGTCGAGCTGCTCGCCGACGACGACTGGCAAGTCGTGGAAGCGGCTGCCGCCAACCCGTCGCTGCCGCCGGCCGTGATGTGGGAGCTGGTGCCGTAGGACACCCGGGCCGCCCCGCCGGGACATACGCGACAACCGCAAGGCACGGGGCAGGGCCCGGACCCGCGACGCCCGGTCTGGGCCCTGCTGCCGTATCGGAGCTGCCGTATCGAGGCTCTGCGGCCTTACCCGGCACGGCCTGTCCCCCTCAGCCGTCGGCCGCCCACCCCTCCTCTCCCCCGCCGTCGGTGCAGCCCGAGAGGGCCTGTCGCATGGCGCCCACTGGTCGGCGTCGTCGATGCCTGCGCCGTGGTGTCAGGAGGCCGCCGAACATGCCGTCCTCACTTGGCGCCCTGCTGAACGGGAGCCAGGGACTCCCGGCGATCTGGATCATCGGCCGGGGCGGCGGCACGCAGCGCCGCCTCGACCCGGCGGTTGCTGGTCATGGTCGACGTGACGGCGGTCATGGTGAGGAGGAGACCGGCTGCGGTGTAGAGCGGGGTGCGCACGTCGTAGGTGGTGGCCAGCCAGCCGCCGAGGAAGGCGCCGAACGGGGCGGCGCACATGGCGAGCATGCGGGAGGTGGAGGCGACCCGGCCCATCAGGTGGGCGGGGACGATCGTCTGCCGGAGGGACGGGCCGAGGACCATCGTGGCGCCCATGCCCGCTCCGCAGACGGCGAGCGCGAGGCCGGCGACGTACGGGTTCGGGGCGGCGGCAAGGCCCAGGATGGCGAGTCCCTCGACCGCGGCCGTGCAGGTCAGTGCGGTGCCGGTGCCGAGTCGCCGGCCGAGGAAGGAGGCGATGCCCGCGCCGAGCAGACCGCCGGTGGCCTCCGCCGTGAGCAGCAGGCCGAAGCCGAAGGTGTCGATGCCGAGACGGTCGTGGGCGAAGAGGGCGAGCACGGTCTCGACGGCGAGGAAGGCGATGTTGCCGACCGCCGGACGCAGCGCGAGCCCGAGCAGCAACCGGTCCTTGAACACGTACGAGGCGCCGGCCCGCGCCTGCTTCAGCAGCGACTCACGGGCCTGGGGTGCGGGCAGGGGCGCGGCGGGCAGCGATCGTACGAGAAGTGCGGAGATCGCGAACGACACCGCGTCGGCGAGCAGCGGAACCGCCCGACCGAGTGCGAGCAGGGCGCTGCCCGCAGGCGGCCCCGCGAAACCGGACGCGGCGGTCTGGGCGCCGCGCAGGCGGGAGTTGGCGCGCTCCAGGAGCGCGGGGTCGCGGCCGAGCAGATCCGGCAGATAGGCCGAGGCGGCCGTGTCGAAGAAGAGCCCGCCGAGGCCGAGCAGGAAGGCGACGGCCGCGAGCAGTGGAATGCTCAGCACGTCGAGCGCGGCCGCCGCCGCGGGTATCGCGAGCAGTACGGCGCGCGCCGCGTCCGTGACCCACATCGTGCGCCGACGGTCCCAGCGGTCCACCAGCGCACCGCCGAGCACCCCGAAGAGCAGCCACGGCAGCGTTCCGACGGCCGTGACGACGGCGAGCGCCATCGGATTGCGCGTCAAGGTCAGCGCGAGCAGCGGCAGTGCGGCATGCGAGACGCCGTCACCGAGCGAGGACACCGTCTGCGCGGTCCACAGCCGTCCGAAGCCGGTCGGCAACTTTCTGAGGTCCGAGGTCACTTGGCGTCTCCTTCGGCCTGCTCGCGCGCCGGGTGGAACAGTGCGAAGACGAGTGACGCGTCGGGCAGCGACGGGTCGGACAGCTCCCGGTACTCGTCCGCCAGTGCCTGCAGCCGCGCCCCGAGCTCGGCGAACTGCTCCTCGGTGAGCCGCAGATGCGCCATGCGTACGTGCCGTTCGCCGTCCGCCGGCGCCGCCTCCAGGTCCGCCACCGCATGCCGCATCAGCACATCCGGCCCTCCCTCGCCCGGATCCGGCAGCACGATCGCCCGCGCGGCCATCGCGTAGTACCGCTCGGTGACCCCCCGGACCTTCCGCGTCCGTACCACCTTCACCAGGCCGGCCCGCTCCAGCAGCCGTACGTGGTAGCTGGAACTCCCCTTCGCGAGGCCCACTCGCTCGGCGATCTGCGTGATCGTCGAGGGCTCGAAGCGGAGCACGGCCATGATCCGGTGACGCGTGAGGCTGGAAACGGCGCGGAGCTGCTCGGCAGTGGTGACGTGGAACGTCTCGGGTAGCTCATCGGTAGGCATGGCTCCAATGGTCAACGTTTCTTGACCATTGCGCAAGCAGGTTTCCCCGATTGGCTGTTCACTCTGTGAGGCCTGGCGTGGGTCCGCCTTCGACGCCGGGGGACGCGCAGGCGGACCGACGTCCATGAAGGGAGCGCATCCGGCCTGGCCGACGGCACAGTGGGACGGCGGACGGCGGACGGCCGACAGCCGCGGCCCCACCGAAGGGGCTCGCGGCTGTGAGCCGTCAGCTGCGCCGGTTCACCGGCTGAGGAAGTCCAGCAGGATTTCGTTGACCTCGGCGGTGTGGGTGGTCAGCAGACCGTGCGGCGCGCCCTCTATCTCGGTGTACTGCGCGGCGGGCAGGGCCTTGGCGAAGCGCCGTCCGGTGGCGTCGATCGGCAGGGTGCGGTCGGCGGTCCCGTGCACGATCAGGGCAGGGACGTCGATCTTGGGGATGTCGGCTCGGAAGTCGGTCGGCCAGGCGAGAGGAGCGGCCACCGAAGCGATCGCCCCCGACCCCGCGGCGACATTCCACGCGTTGCGGACGGCCTCTTCACTGACTCGGGTGCCCAGGTTCTCGTCGAGGTTGAAGAAGTCGTTGTAGAACCCGGAGAAGAACGCGTACCGGTCCTTCTTCGCCGCTGCCGAGACACCCTCGAAGAAGGACAACGGCGCCGCGCCCTCGGGATTGTCGTCCGTGACGAGCAGGAACGGCTCCAGCGACGCCAGGAACACCGCCTTCGCGACCCGCGCCGAACCGTAGGTGGACAGATAGCGGGCCACCTCGCCGGTCCCCATCGAGAATCCGACCAGGACCGCCTCCCTCAGATCGAGAGTCTCCATCACCGTGTGCAGGTCGGCCGCGAAGGTGTCGTAGTCGTAACCGGTCGAGGGCTGGCTGGACTTGCCGAAGCCCCGCCGGTCGTAGGTGACGACCCGGTAGCCGGCGTCCAGCAGCGCCGACGTCTGCCCCTCCCACGAGTTCCCGTCCAGCGGATAACCGTGAATGAGCACCACGGGCCGACCCGTTCCCTTGTCCTCGTAGTGGACCTCGATGTCCGCACTGTTCTCGGTACCGACCTTGATGCGTCCCATGACCCTCGAACCCTCCGGATATGTACTGCTTCCGTTCCGACGTCGATCACTATACGACTGGTCTACTCAAGCGTCAACGCCTCGCCTCGGAGCAGGAGTTGACAGAACGGCCGAGGAAGCGGATGAGCGACCGAGCCAGCGATGACAGCGGTAGCCGATTCGCACACGCCGACGGTCACAGTCGGTGCACCGACGGCTGGACGGCGACGACCGGCCGTACGCCTGCCTGCGGCACCTCGCCCGCCCGCGGCGACCGGCCGCCATGGATCTGGGTGCGATCGCGCGACGGCACCCACGATCGGCGCGGCCGATAGGGCCGGCGGCATCCGACCGGCCGGCGCCGCTTCCGGCGTGACCAGGCGGCCTTGTTCCACGGCTAGACGACTGGTCTATTCATGGAGTACGGTGGACGCATGCCAGCCACCACAGCACGCAGCACCGACACCCGTCGGAACATCCTCGACGCCGCCCAGCGGATCATGGCCCACAAGGGCTACTCCGCGGTCGGTCTCAACGAGGTGCTCGCGGAGGCCGGCGTACCGAAGGGTTCCTTCTACCACTATTTCTCCTCCAAGGACGCCTTCGGCGAAGCCCTGCTGAAGAGCTACTTCGCCGAGTACCTGGACGACATGGACCGCGTACTCGCGCAGCCCGACCAGTCCGCCGCGGAGCGCCTGATGGCCTACTGGCAGCTGTGGCGGGAGACGCAGAGCTTCGACGAATGCCAGGGCAAGTGCCTCGCCGTGAAGCTCGGGGCCGAGGTCTCCGACCTGTCCGAGCCGATGCGGCTGGCGCTCAAGGAGGGAACGGGCGCGATCATCGGCCGCCTGGAGGGGACCATCACCAGTGGCCTCACGGATGGATCGATCGCGGTCGACGACACACCGCACGAGACGGCACAGGTCCTCTACGACATGTGGTTGGGTGCCAGCGTCATGGCCAAGATCCATCGGAGCCTCGAGCCGCTCGAAGCCACCACGACGGTGACTCGCCGACTCCTGCACCTGTAGCCACCACGCACGCCTCCCCCTCCGGCGAACCACCGGAAGGGGGACATTTTCTCGCCGGTCAATATACGACTGGTCTACTCATAGGAGAGCACCATGAAGGTCCTGATCGTTCTCACCTCGCACGACACCCTCGGCGACACCGGCCGCAAGACCGGGTTCTGGCTTGAGGAACTCGCCGCTCCCTACTACCGGTTCAAGCAGGCCGGCTGGGACATCACGCTCGCCTCGCCCAAGGGCGGTCGCCCGCCGCTGGACCCCAAGAGCAACGAGACCGACTTCCAGACCGAGGAGACCCGCCGCTTCGAAGCCGACCCGGAGGCCACCGCGGCACTCACGAACACCGTCCGCCTGGACTCCGTCCTGGCGGCGGACTTCGACACCGTCTTCTACCCCGGCGGACACGGCCCCCTCTGGGACCTCGCCGAGGACACCGACTCCGCACGCCTCATCGAGACGACCCTGCGCTCGGGCAAGCCGCTCGCCCTGGTCTGCCATGCCCCTGGCGTCCTGCGCCACACGGTCAACGAGGACGGCACGCCGCTGGTGCGGGGCAGGAAGGTCACCGGCTTCACGAACACCGAGGAGGAAGGCGTCGCGCTCACCGACATCGTCCCCTTCCTCGTCGAGGACGAACTCAAGCGGCTCGGCGGCGTCTACACCAAGGGCGGCGACTGGCAGCCCTACGTCGTCCAGGACGACCTTCTGATCACCGGCCAGAACCCGGCGTCCTCCGGCCCGGCGGCCGACGCCCTCATCAAGCTGGCCCACACGGTCAACGCCTGAACAACCGGGGCCGGATGCCCCGGGTACGGGCTATACGAACCGACCGCCGCCTCTCACGAGGTGGCGGTCGGTTCGTTGCGCTGCGAGACACGACCGTTCTCGTAGGAACCGTGCGCCCCGGCGAGGAACAGCAGTCCCCCGGACTTGGAACACCGAAGGGCGCATCACCGGCCGTGCGTCACCCGGCCCGGCGGGGCGTATGACCTCCGTCGGCGCCACCACCCGCCGAGATCAGGGGCGTAGTGAAGGGCCCCGCCGCGATGGGGGATCGCGCGGCGGGGCCTGGTGGTCAGTGTGCTACGAGACGTGGTGGCGGTCAGTAGTTGGCGTTGGCGAGGATCTCGCCGTCCTTGTCGTACACGGGGTGATGCGCGAGTAGAACCGCTGACCTGCGCGTAGATCGGCGCAAGGTGACACCTTCGTGATCCATACTCTGTGTCGGCAGCTTCGGGGAGGGCATGTCCATGCAGCACAGCGGTGGGAGTACACGAGCAGCCAGGCGAGCAGTGTCCGTTGTGGTTGTCGCTGTCCTGATGAGCAGTTGTTCGTCAGGCGATCCAGCGCAGGCCAAGGAGTGGCAGCGGGATTACTGCACCAAGCTGGGGTCCTGGCAGGACGCCAAGCACGCCACGACGACCGGCGTGGCGGACGCCGATGCCAGTGACGGACAGAATGTCCAGTCGCCCGAATTCGACAACGCCGAATCGGCAGGGCAGGCGGTCATCGACGCCTCGAAAAGGCTTGACCGGGAAGGCCTTGAACACGGTGTCACCCACATCCTCGATGACACCGTCAACGCGGTCGGCGGCGACGTCGGGGCCGAGGGTCGTGCAGTGTCTTACTGCGATAGCTCAGGCTTCGAGACTTTGGTCGGTTCGGCTGGCTAGTGCTGTGAGCGCATAGGTTCGCCAAGTTTTTCAGGCCGCGGCCGCGACGGGACGTCCGCCCCAGCGCATGCCTTTCTCGCTGCGGATCCGGGCGCGTTCTTTGCGTTCGGCGGCCAGGACGTCGCGGTGACGACTTGGCGTTGCGCCACCGCAGGTAGGCGTGTTGGGCCCGGGTCTGCAGGGTGTGGTTGGGGTGGTTGGAGTTGGCGATGGTGAACTGCCGCAGCGGTCCGAAGTGGGCTTCGATGGGGTTCGTCCAGGAGGCGTAGGTCGGGGTGAAGCACAGCTCGACCTTGTTCTTCTTCGCCCAGCGGCGGATGCCGGCGCCTTTGTGGGCGGACAGGTTGTCGAGGATCACGTAGATCGGGGCGCCGTCAGGCCGTGCGGCGCGGATCGACTTCAGTGCGGCCAGCGTGTTCCCGGCGCCCTTCCTGCGGCGGTTCACGCCCCACAAGGTGTCGTCGTCGAGCGAGTAGCAGCCGTGGAAGTACCGGACTCCGTGGGTGCGGTGGTAGGTGGCGGGGTGCCGCTCGGGGTGGCCGGAGGCGGCCCAGCCCGAGCCCATCGTGGGCCGGATCCCGAGCGGGCCGAACTCATCGAAGGCGAACACGCGGTCCGGGAAGCGGTGAAGGACCTCCTCGATCCGGTCCAGCTTCGCCTCCCGCTCCGGGTCGGGGGATCCCTTCCAGGTCTTTGTGCGCTGGAAGGCGACGCCGCGGCGGGCGAGCAGGCTGCGTAACGTCTCGCGGCCTATACGGATGACGCGGCCGTGAACTTTGCGCAGGTAGGCGGCGAGTTTGCGGATGGACCAGCGGGTGAAGGGCTGGCCGAGTTTAGTGGGGCGGGTGGTGGCCGTCTTGATGACGAAGTCTTCGGCGTCAGGCTTGAGCAGGCGAGGGACGGCCTCCCGCCCACTGAGGGTCCAGGCAAGCCAGGCCGATCTCGTTGAACCGGTGGACCACGTCCCGGACGGTGTCCTCGTGGGCCTGGACCAGTTGCGCGATCACCGGGACCCGGTTGCCGCCGGCCGAGACCAGCAGCATCATCGCCCTCCGGTAACGCACCGTGCTGGTGCCGCCCCGGCGCACGATCTGCTGCAGCTTCTGCCCCTCCTGGTCGGTCAGTCTGCGCACACGGACAGGCTCGGCCACCACACCCCCAGCGATCGGAACGGACGTCACCGCCCATCCAACCGTCCCGATCATCGCCGCGCCGAACGTTCCATGTCAGAGGACTACATGTCGCGCTGGACCTCGATTTCGGCGGCCATAGCAGCCATATCGCGCACGTGCGTGTAGTACCTGGTCGCGTACTCGTCGTCGATCGCGGGAAGGACTCGCTCGAACACGGTCATCAGCCGCGTCAGGCCCGCGCGGCGTTGTTCGTTGAGCGGGCCTTTGACGACGCCGAGGGCATAGCCAAAGGCGTCCGCATCGAGCATCACCATGTCCTGGCTCTCGATGTCTAGTGCTGTGACCGGATTGGTTCACCGGGTTGGCGGTACTGTCCGCGCATGCAGCAGCTCCCGTGCACTTTGGAAGCCCTCGTTGTGCGTACTGACTTCTCGGCAGACGATGCTTGGAATGCTCTGCGCTCGGCGCTGTGCCTGCCCAGCAGGGACGGCTTCTTGGCCAACGTCGCACTCGTCGATGACCGGAGATACGAGGGCTTGACGCCCGAACTGGCCCTCGACCTCGTCTCTGCGGATTATCGGCATCCACTTCTTGTCCTTGCGGACTCCGTCGCTGTTGCCTCGGCTGAACTGCCGCTTCTCGTAATAGACCTGCGGGGTGAGCGTGGGCGGTGTGTCCGCGTTGTGGCAGCCGAGCTGTGGAGCATCGAGAACAACCTCTCGGAGGCGAATATGGACTTCGAGGAGTTCGCCGACGCTGTCGGCGACGACGGCGTTTTCCGAGGCTTCTGAGTCATTGGCCGCCAGGCGGTGTTCAGACTGCGGGTGCGAGGGGGCGTCACGCCCCAGCGGATGCCCTACACGCTGCGGATACGGACGCGTTCTCTGTGCTGGGCTGCAAGGACGTCGGGGTGGCGGGCATTGGTGTTGCGCCAGCGGAGGTAGCCGTACAGGGCCCGGGTCTGCACGGTGTGGTTGGAGTGGTTCGAGTTGGCCAGGGTGAACTGCCGCAGCGGGCCGAAGTGGGCCTTGATCGGGTTGCCCAGGAGGCGTAGGTCGGGGTGAAGCACAGCTCGACCTTGTTCTTCTTCGCCCAGCGGCGGATGTCCGCACCGACATGCGCGGAGAGGTTGTCGGGATGATGTACATCGGGGGCACCGTCGGGCCGGGCGGCCCGGATCGACTTCAGCGCGGCCAGGGTGTTGGCGGTGCCCTTGCGGCGGAGGTTGACGCCCCACAACCGGTCGTCGCCGACGGAGTAGCAGCCGTGGAAGTAAATGACGCCGTGGGTGCGACGGTAGGTCGCCGGCAGGCGGTCGGGCTTGCCCTGCCTGGCCCAGCCCGAACCCGCAGTGGGGCGGATGCCCAGGCGTCCGAACTCGTCGAAGGCGAAGACGCGGTCCGGAAAGTGCTCCAGCACGTGCTTAATGCGGTCGAGCTTGGCGTCGCGTTGGGGATCGGGCGACTCCTTCCAGGTCTTCGTGCGCTGGAAGGTGATCCCGCGACGCCGGAGCAGGCACCGTAACGCTTCCCGGCCGATCCGTATGACGCGTCCGTGTACTTTCCGCAGGTAGGCGGCGAGTTTGCGGATGGACCAGCGGGTGAAGGGCTGGCCGAGTTTAGTGGGGCGGGTGGTGGCCGTCTCGATGACGAAGTCTTCGGCGTCAGGCTTGAGCAGGCGAGGGACGGCCTCCCGCCCACTGAGGGTCCAGGCAAGCCAGGCCGATCTCGTTGAACCGGTGGACCACGTCCCGGACGGTGTCCTCGTGGGCCTGGACCAGTTGCGCGATCACCGGGACCCGGTTCACGCCGGCCGACGCCAGCAGCATCATCGTCCGCCGATAACGCACCGAGTTGGTACTGCCCCGGCGCACGATCTGCTGCAGCTTCTGCCCCTCCTGATCGGTAAGTCGGCGCACCCGCACAGGCTCGGCCACCACACCTCCAGCGATCGGAACGGACGTCACCGCCCATCCAACTGCTCCAACCACCAACCCAACCCAGCGAACCTACGCGGTCACAGCACTAGGCAACAGGCGCCATGCTCCGCTTGGGCACGCATACCTAGATCGTCCTGAGTAGCCCGGAGTCAACGATGCTCGGTCCACGTCCGCCGCGCCGGCAAGCGGCGGTCGGGGTTGAGCCCCTGCTCCATCAGGCCGACCGCCCACAGCATCGCCAGGAGTGGTCGGGACGTGCTCACGGGCGGCAACCCGATCCAGACGACATCCAGGACGGACAGGCGCCAGGTCAGCCGGTTGATCACATAGACGACGGACAGCTGTCCGATGGAGGCGGCACGGACGTCCTCGCCTTCCGGATCGCCGGCATTCCACTGGGGCCAGCCCCACGGGGAACGCGCGGCAATGTCCAGGACGTCGCGGACCATCTCCTTGGTGGGCACGGGAAGCTCGGTGAGCACCTTCGCTGCCTGTGGGGACAGGCGCACCGTCCGCGGCTGACCGGTCACCGGTGGGCGCCGAGGACGTCGTCCAGGTCTACAAAGCCAGACTCGTCGCAGCCAGAGTCCCTTGGTCGCTCGACTTGTACGGGAACTTAGAGGAGGCGCCTGCCGGTACTCACTCATAGCGGCTGTCAGGTAGCCAGGCCATGACTGCCGGAGCCTCTCGTTCAGCGGCTATGCACGTAGGCGGAGCCCGCAATTCGGAGCGCCGTATGGGCGCCTCGACACCGTTCCCGGGCAGCGTCCAGAGCCGCCTCCGCCTCGAGCGAGAACCGGCCGTCGTTCGCCGGGCCTAGGACTACGTTGGGCAGATCCACAGCCGTCCGCCATGCGGTCTCCATGGCACCCAGAAGTGCAGGCTCTGATGTAACGAGGAGCCCGATCCGGTCGCGGGCGACCGTGGCCGAACTGCGGGTGGTGGCCAGAGCCGTGCGTTCCTCCGCCGTCTCAGCGACGCCAGCGCGCCGGGACTCGACGGATAACCAGTGCGCTTCGCGGTGGCGGACGATCGCCTCCAGCAGTTCCGCGACGGCGTTCGTCACCTCTTGGCGGTGCGTGTGTTGCCGAGCCTGCCGATCGCCAGACCGTTGGGTGTACCCAGCCAGGGCGACACCGGCGAGGGTGCCCAGGACGGCCACGATCGTGGACCACATCTACGCCTCCTTGGACGGTCAGTCATCATCCTCGCTGAGGACGATCTCGACTTCCTTGATTTTGCCGCTATATGACAGCTCGGCGCGGATGTTCCGGTCGCCGGGGATGCCGGCCTTGCTCGCGTCTTCGATGAAGGCCGCGAGCTCGTCGAGGGTCATGTCCTTGGCTTCACCGGTGGCCCGGAGTGATGTCGGCACGGGTCCCTGGTGGCGTAGGTGGGCCCCGTCGCGGGAGGGATTCGCGACGGGGGCCCCGGGCGGATCAGTGGCCACAGTCGTTGGTCCACCAGCCGCACGTGGCGCAGTACTCGTAGAGGGCGGCGATGACGCGGCGGATCATTCGTCTGTCGGGCCGTCATGCATGGGCAGCTGGGGGAAGCCGAAGGGAACACCGCCGGTGGTGGAGGGGCCGTCGAAGGTGTCGCCGTTGCTCGTCGAATCCGGGAGATCGAACTGGTTGCCGTCCAGGGCGAGGAGCCGCAGACCTCGCCACCATGCGCCGGGCGTGGTCGGGGTGGCGAGCGAGCCGGTCACCTGGCGGAACACGGCCTCCAGCACGTCCTCGCCGAGGCGGGTGCGGGCCCGGCACAACGACGACCGGTGCACCTGCGTGAGGGCCCGGCCGCCTGGGATGCCGCTGGTCAGTACCCGCAGCACCTCCTCGTACGGCTCCCGGGCGAACAGGCACGGGGCCAGGACGAAGTACACGACCAGTCGCGTCGGCAGGAGGCGGCGCCGCCGCTCGGCACGGTCGTGTTTCGCTATCGCCGCGTCCACCAGCTCAGCGGTGAACACCTTCGTCAGGATCCCGATCCGCACCCGCTGGCCCGCGCCCCACTCCGTCACACGCGGGGCAACGATCCCCGCAACTCAAAGGCAACTGCATTGGCCTCGGTGGGCCCCCGGCGACAGGCCACAGTGCCGCCGTAGGAGACAGCGGGCTGGCAGTGGGCGCCCCGGCTGCCGGACCCGTGCGGGCAGTACTGCCCGCACGATGCTGCGAGTGCTTGAGTAGCGACTGGGTTGGCCAGCAGCCGCGTTCTCCGACAGGGCCGGAAAACTAAGGCGCGGCAGGCTGCCCTGCCATGTGATGATCCCCTCCGGCGTGCCGGGGTTGCCGGCGCGTCGGCCGTGTGAACACACCCTTGGGGGTAGCAATGAGACTGTTCTCTGCTGGACGCCCGTTACACCTCAGATCCGGTGCCGCCGTGGTGCTGGCCGGTTTGCTCACTGCCGGTCTCACCGCGCCCGCGTTCGGCGCTGACGATCCGGCGCAGACCGACCAGTTGTCGGTCGGCGCGCCGACCGATCAGGCACTGCCGCTCGGCACGGACGGCGGTCCGGCGCAGTCCGTCGTCCTCGGCGTGGGCATCTACCACGACAACGAGAACTTCACGGTGACCAACGGCAGGCTCACCATCGACGCCTCCGGCCTCTCCGGGGTCGCCGAGGTCACCTGGCCCGACAGCTGCACGCCAAGCGGCACGACCGCCGTGTGCGACATCCCCGTCATTCCCACGACGGGAGCCCACCAGGTGCTCCTGGGAGTGCGCGCGGCCGACGGCGCCGAAATCGGCGCACAGGGCCGGATCACCTACGAAGCGACGGCCACCGGCGGTCCCGATGGCACGCTCACCGCGCCGCACGACAGCTACACCACCACGCTCACCGTCGGATCCGGGCCCGACCTCGCCATCGCCCCCCTCGCCGACATCAAGAACGCTCAGCCCGGCGACGAGCAGACAATCCCGTTCAAGATCACCAACAACGGCAACGAGAGCGCGAACGGGTTCACCGTCAAGGCGTCCACCTCGTACGGGCTGACGGATCTGACGCGGTACGACGCCTGCACCTACACCGAGGCAGAAAACAACGCCTATCCACCGACGGCCACGGCGCTCTGCACGTTCGACCAGGTGCTGGCCCCGGGCGACAGCTTCGAGCTCCCCGAGCCGCTGACGGTGCGGCTCTCCCCGCACGCACTGGCCGAGCGGCTCGACATCGATGTCGAACCAGGCTTCGGCGCCAAGGACCTCGACTCCCGGAACGACTACACGGCCCTCCAGATCCGCGCGGAGAACACCGCGGACTTCTCCGTGACCGGTGCCACCATCTCCGGCGCCGCGGGCGAGACGGCCACGGCCGAGCTGACGTTCAAGAACAACGGGCCGGCCTGGGTCGGACACCTCGGCTCCGGCGATCCGGTCGCCGTGCTCCGGCTGATCGTCCCCGCGGGCACCAAGGTCACCGGTATGCCGTCCGGCTGCTACCCGCACACACTCGACGGCGGCTACTACCCGAGGCCGGCAGGCGCCCCGCGCTACGACTGCTACCTGCCGTATTGGGTGCTGGAGGACACCAAGCGCACGTTCACCTTCTCCGTGCGCGTCGACACGGTGGTGCCCGGCGAGACCGGCGCCGTGAGCATCCACCCCCCGTTCGGCGAGTTCGGCGAGTACGAGAACACCTTCGACCCGGACCTCACGAACAACACGACGGTCCTGACCGTCAACTGACGTCCCCGGCCAGCACGACGGACACCGCGGCCCGGTGTGCGGTGCACTGCTACTTCTTCGGCTGCTCCGGCCGCGGGAGCAGTGCAGCACGTCGCCAGGCCGGCCATGGTGACGTCGTCGGCCCGCCCTGTCGCACGATGCTTCGGCCGGACGCCGGCTCCTCCCCCACGGGAAGGTCGTCGAGCCTGGGCGCGTCTGGACAGCCGTCCATCCGCAGGACGTACCGCGAGGGGCCGGGGCAGGACCGCCCCGGCACCTCTGGTCACTGCTCCCGGCTGAGGTAGTCCGGGAAGACTGCCGCGACCAGGCGCTCCAGATGATCCACTCGGTGTCCGCGGCCCGGGGAATGGTGTTCATCCGGTTGGCCGCCAGCAGCATAGGGCAGAGGTGCAGCAGGAGGACCATGCGCGGGGGTCGCCGCCCTCGAACCCACCACGGCGGTGCTGCTGAGCGCATCGGTCGCGACTGGCCACGTCCTCGGCGGCGTCGGGCCCTCCTGGGTCCTGATCACCGTGGTCGTCTGGGTGGTGGTGCTGGCGGCGGCCGCTGGGACCCGGCGCTTGTGGCAGCCGTACACGGGCCCCTGGGCGATCATGCCCGAGCGGGATCGCTGGGTCCCGCGGCGTGGCGGTCCTGGTGCTCGCTGCGCTCCTGACGGGCATGGTCCGATCGGCGCCCACCTCCGTCACCAGTGCCCTGCTGTACGGCGCGGGCGCCTGCCTGATGAGCTGGGCCCTCAGGCTGCGGCAGCAGCCCCTCACTGCCCGGCGCCGATCGTAGACGGCAATAGGCCTCCACGAGGCACTCGATGTCCAGCGGGTTGGAGCGTGCAGTAATCACAGGGCTCTCGCAGGGAGTCGATGTCGCCGCCCCTGACCGCCATGCGGGGTCAGCGTCTTGGGGCTTTGCAGGCCGCGTTGGTGCTGCTTCCTTCCGCTTGCAGGTGGAGGCTGCGGCTTGGCCGCCGGCGCCAGCCCGGCCCGGCCAGTTCGCCGTGTGAGCCGACACCGGCATCGCCGCCCTCGCGGGTCGGGGTAGACGGAGACATGCCGCACGGGTTGGGCCGGTGTGACCCGGCTCGACTCCGGTATGGGGGTCGGGGCGAGAGAGTAGTCGTAGAAGGCGCCCGACTGGCGCTGGGCGACTATCGAGGCGATCTCGCGGACTGCGCGTGGAACTCGCCCCCACGGCGTCTCCGCCACCACCGCCTACTTCTCTCTGATCCAGACGGACATGATCAGAAACGGCGTCGACGCGGATCCTGCGATTACTGAGATGCCGGCCAGGGTCATCGGTTCCTGGAGGTGTTCCAGGGCCCGCTGGCGGGCGGTGGCCGTTCCGGCTGCAGTGGCGCCGGGAAGCGGGTGCTCGATGTACTGCGCCTGTGTGCCACGCGGGCGCCTCGGTCGTGACCCACCACCGCGGCCTCCTCGAAACCGAGCCCCTTCGACGAGGCCGGCCAGGTCGGCAGCCTCACCGTCTTCGGCATCTTGGCACTTCCAGGACGGAAGGATCGCCGAGCACGAGGACGTCCTCCAGGAGGCGCCGACCCCCACCGACAGCGAAGACGTGTTCGCCACGCTCAGCCATCCGCAGACCTCGTCGCCGGGACGAGGGTGGCTCACCTCGTACAACAAACCGACACAGCCTGCTCAGGAGAGGTGGCGCTTGAGGATCTTGCCGGTGGAGGTCAGGGGCAGTTCGTCGACGAACTGGATGATGCGCGGGTGTCGGGACGCGGTGTCCGTCAGCAGTCGTGACACGTTGCGGCTCGGGCTGAGCATCATTGCTCTCCTGGTCTGCGGGTGGGGGCGGTCGAGCCGGGCAACGGCCGAGGCAGCCACGTGGGCCCATGGCCTGCCGTCCGATGGGCAGCAGATCGGCCGCAAAATCACCTGTCGATCATAATATTACATGCGTCAGATCACGGATTAGGATGGAATGCGAGGCAAGGGCCTGGCGGAGTTGAGGGAGGAACCCTGTGGCGCGCTACACCAAGGAGCACAAGCAGGTCACGCGGCAGCGGATCATCGAGCGGGCCGGCCACCGGTTCAAGCAGGACGGGATCGACGGCTCCGGCGTCTCCACGCTGATGTCCGACGCCGGGCTCACCAACGGGGCCTTCTACGCCCACTTCGAGTCCAAGGACGACCTCGTCGCCCACGTCGTCGCCGAGCAGCTGCGCGCGCAGGTCAAGCAGTACGGCACGCTGCGGCCCGGCCGTGAGGGACTCGAGGATCTCATCCGCGCGTATCTGTCACCCGAGCACCGGGACAACCCCGGCGACGGCTGCCCGTCCGCAGCCCTGCTCGACGAGATCGGCCGCTGCGGTGACGCGGCCAAGGATGCCTACACCGACGGCGCGAAAGCCATCCTGGACGAGCTCGCCGCCCGTCTGGCACCCGAGGATCCGCAGTCCGCCCGCGGCAAGGCCATCGGGCTCTACACCATGGCGGTGGGAACGCTGCAGCTCTCCCGCGCGCTCTCCGACCGGACTTTCTCCGACGAGGTCCTCGAGCAGGGGATCGAGAACGCCCTCGCCTTCGCGCGATGACGGTCAGGACCGGCTGGGTGAGCACCTGGCAAGTGCCGGGGCGCCGGCGCCGTGCACCCGCGTTTCCGCGCTCAGCCTGAGCGGGTGGTCCCGGGGCGACTGCGATCTCGGGAGCGACCGACGCGGCGGTCCTCCGCTCGTACGGCGGCTGGCGTCGCGCGGGTTCGGCATGCGCCGTAGCGGCAGCGCGCTCCTGGGCCTGGCGCGCGGACGGGACGCCGACCACACCGGTCTCCGCGTCGCCATCCTGCACGACAACCGGCTCGGCGCCGTTTGACCGAGAAGTGAGCAGGCCAGTTACGTCGAACAGGTGGCAGAGCCGCCCGCCCACCGGGCGTCACGGCTCTGACCCACGTCCTCGGCCCGTACGCAGACCGCACCGCGGCCCTACGGCCGGCCGAAGAACTCGAGAGCGGTCGGCACGAACTGCTCGTGGTACTGGAAGATGCCGCCGTGGCCGCCGTCGGGGTAGATCACCAGTTCGGCGTTCGGCAGTCGCCCGGCCATGTCGTGCGAGTTCGGCGTCGGAACCATCCTGTCGTTGTCGCCGTTGGCGACGAGCACGGGCTGCTGGATGCGGGAGAGATCCTGCGGCCGTGCCAGCCCCCAGCGGTGGATGGCCTTGAGCTGGGAGAAGTAGGACTTGAGAGCGATCGCCTTGTCCCGGTCCTTGGTGCGCTCCTTCAGACGGGCCAGGAACTCCTTGCCGGCCCGGCGACCGTTCGCGGTGCGGGTGAAGAAGAGGAACATCTTCACGTCCTGAAGGGTGAGCAGTGCCCGGAGGGTGTCGTAGTGGGAGATCCGGGTCACGTTCTTGATGCCCTCGCCTCCGGCCGGACCTGTGCCCGCGAGGATCAGCCTGCGGATGAGCTGCGGGTCGGTCTGGGCGATCACCTGGGCGATCATGCCGCCCATCGAGAAGCTGAGGACGTCCACCTGCTCGAAGCCCAGCGCCCGGATGAAGGTGACGGAGTCCCTGGCCATCTCCTCGATGGTCTTCGGCGTCACGCCACTCGACGCGCCCACACCCCTGAGATCGAACGTGATCACCCGGTGCTTGGCGGCGATGCCGTCCACGACCCGGGGGTCCCAGTTGTCCAGGACGGCGGCAAGGTGGGTGATGAAGATGACCGGCATGCCGGTCCGGGGGCCGAGGTCGCGGTAGGCGAAGGTCACTCCGTCGGCGGTGACGGTGCGGGTCTGCGCGTTCTTGTACGACGTCACACCGTCACCTCGTGTGTCGCGTGCGTTCACGGTCGTGCCCTTCGATGTGAGGATTACCGCCACTGTGCGCCGACCTCTGCTTCCTCGCAGGTGGGCGCAGAGCGGTTCCCGGGTCTCCCGGCTGCGGCTGCAGTCCGGGGTCGGCGGTCAGAGGAGGCCGAGGAAGTGGGAAACCCCTTGGATCAGGTCCCTGAACAACCCGTCGACCATTGACGTATGACCATAATTTCATCAGGGGGCAAGGGGGCTGGCCGAACGAGATGCACAGCGGCGGAATCACGGGTTCCCCGGGCGTCGGGGTGCACCAGCACAGCGAACCACCAGGGCAGGAGCGGCTCACCTACGCCGGCGGCCACGAGACGCTGGTCGTGACCGGCGAGCCGTGGCCGTCCGGCCCCGGACCGGGGACAGCCGACGATCTGTACGACGGTTTCAGGACTTCGATGCCCGGCGTGAGGACGACGCCTGGCTGTGCCCCGGATTTCAGGACGGAGGCTGGGCCGGAGTGCGCACCGCGGACCACGACGACGCCCGCCTCAGCCCCGCCCCCCCGGCCACCGGTACGGCGCACCTCCCACCTGCACCCACAGCGGATCTGGTGCAGCGCTCGCGGCGCTCGTCGGCAACACCGTCGGCACGACCGGGGAAGGCCGCTCCACGGCGACACTGGAGCTCATGGGACGTCAGATCGCACTTCTCGACACCCTTTGGAAGCTCGACCGGCCCTTCGTCGTCCTGCTCCAGGGCAAGCCCTCGATCCTGCCCGCCCGGGCACTCGGCACGGACGCCATCGTCCAGGCCTTCACCCCGGGGATGCAGGCGGTCGGGCGGTCACCGAGCTCTTGCTCGGGCGCATCGAGCCGAGCGGGTGGCTGCCGGTCCACTACCAACCAGGCCCTGGGGCAGCACGGCTGCCGATGCGCCGCTCTGGCACAGGATCCGCCGTTCGCCTTCGGCGAGGGCCTCAGCTGCACGACGGTGCACGACTCGAGACCCGCAAGGGCGCCCCTACGACGAGCAGGCGCATCGCGTCCGGGATGGCCCGCTTCAGCAGTACGGCGCTTGCGGCTTCGACGTCGCCCTGGTGCTCGGCGAGCACAGCGTGCACCGCTTCGTGGATCAAGTCGACGGGTCCGGACGGCTCCTGGAACGCCCGCCCGCGCGGAACTGCACCTGTCTCGCGGGCCGGACGGGGAGGACGCGCCGTGCGCGGCACTCGAGCCCGGGCAGATGGCGCGGTGGGCGAGAACTTCGGGGTTTGTGCAGGGGTTGCCTGACAGCCGGAGGGGTCCAGATGCTGAGCGAACCCGGCCACACGCTGTCTGGCCGGACGCCCGCACAGCACACACGGCGGGGCAGGCGGGTTCAGGTTGCCGGGCATGCTTTCACCCCACACGAGCGGTGCGAACATGCACCACGGTGGGGAGGTTCTCGACACGCGGACCTTCCCCCCGGCACGGTGCTGCACCCGATCGCCAACGTCGCGCTCGACACCCCGCCCGGCCCGGCTTCCATGGTGCGTTCATACCTCTGAGTGAGGTCGGTCGGATCCAGGGGGGCGGGAGCAGGGATCTGCCTAGGGTGATTCTGGGGTGGCGGGCAGCCGCTCCGATCGGCGCATCGACTCATGTACGGGAGCTTGTGTGGCGCAGCAGCACACGACGTCACTCCGGCACCGTCTCCGGTACCGCTTCGACCGTCTGGTCTCGGGGGGAACGACCGCGCTCATCGGCTGGCTCGCCCTGGCCTGCCTCGCCGTCGTCGTTCCGGCGAGCATGGTCCTCGTCTGGTCCGACCGGGCCGCTCCGGCCACGCTCTCCGGCCGGCTCACCGCCGTGTGGGTCAGCGTCGGCCAGACGCTGAAGATCGGGGGCGCCGTCGGCTCACCGCTCTACGTGCTGGCTTCCGTATCGCTCGCGCTGGTGGCGCTGCTCTTCGTGTCGACCCTGGTCAGTCTGATCACCACGGGCATCAACCGGCGCATCATGTCGCTGCGCCTCGGCCACTCCACCGTGCTGGAGACGCGGCACACCGTCGTCCTGGGGTGGTCGGACCAGGTCTTTCCCGTGCTCGGGGAGCTGGTGGCCGCCCACGCGAACCAGCGCCGCTCCGCCGTCGCCGTGCTTGCCCCGCAGGACAAGGTGTGGATGGAGGACGAGATCTCCACCCGCGTCAGCGACAGTGGCAGGACGCGGATCATCTGCCGCAACGGGAGCACCACCGACCCCACCGAGCTGTGCCGGGTGAGTCCGCGCACCGCGAAGGCGGTACTGGTGCTGCCTCCCACCGGGGACACCGGTGACGCCCACGTGGTGAAGACGCTGCTCGCCCTCGACGCGGCCGTCCCCGGGTCCGGTCAGGGGGAAGCGGTGGTGGTCGCCGCCGTCCGTGACTCCCACAACCACATGACCGCCAGGCTGGCTGCCGGGCCCACGGGACACGTGCTGTGCGTCGACGACATCGTCGCCCGGCTCCTCGTCCAGACCGCCCGGCAGCCCGGCCTCTCGCTCGTCTACTCGGAGTTGCTCGATTTCGAGGGCGACGAGTTCTACCCGGTCGCCGCCGGGGGCCTGGTGGGGCGAACGTTCGGCGAGGCGCTGCTGTCGTTCGCCACCTCCTCGGCGGTCGGCCTGCTGCACACCGACGGGAGCGTCACCCTCAATCCGGATCCCGGGGTGGCGATCGTCCCGGGCGACCGGATCATCGTCATCTCCCAGGACGACGACACGGCCGTGCGGGCGGACGTGGCCTCCCATGTCGAGGAGGATGCGATCGTGACGGCCGGGCCCAGGACCGTCCAGGCCGAACGCCTCCTCCTGCTCGGCTGGAACCGCCGCGCCCCGCTCGTCATCGAGCAGTTCGACCAGTACGTGAGCCCGGGAACCACCCTGGACGTCGTGGCGCTCGGCGAGTACGCGGCCACGCGTGGCGCGCGAGCTCTCACGGCGGCGCGGTCCCGCCTCGAAGTCTCCTTCCGTGAGGGCGACATCACCGACCCGCTCACCCTGGCCAAGCTGAACGTGCCCTCGTACGACAGCGTGATCGTGATCGGTGAGACGGAACTCGCGGCCCCGGCCTGCGGCTCGGCCTCGGGCACGCCCGTCGCCTCTCTCGCTCCGGTGACGGATCCGGAGGCGCGGGCGGACGACAGGACACTGGTCACCCTGCTGCATCTGCGGGCTGTCGGGGACGCCGCGCAACGGGAACTCGCGCTCACCACCGAGCTGTCCGACGACGGCAACCGGCTCCTCGCGCCCGCCCGTGACGGCGCCGACTTCATCGTGAGCGGCCGGCTGATCAGCCTTCTGATGACCCAGATCTCACAGAGCCCGTATCTCGCCGCGGTCTTCGAGGAGTTGTTCACGGCGGAGGGCCACGAGTTCCACCTCAAGCCGGCCGCGGACTACGTCCGGGCCGGCCATGAGGTCTTCTTCGCCACCGCCGTCGAGTCGGCGCGGCGGCGCCGGGAATGCGCGGTCGGCTACCGGCTGCGCGCGCGGAGTGCCACGGGCCCCGACTACGGGGTGCGGATCAACCCCGACAAGCGGCAGCGGGTCCGGTTCTTGGAGGAGGACTGGCTGATCGTGCTCGCCGAGAGCTGACGGCGCGCCGCCTGGGCGGCCGCTACGCCGTGTGCACTTCCAGAGCGGTCCGCACCGCGGATTCCAGGGCTCCCTCGATCCACGCGGGCTTGATGGAGGTGTGGCACCCGGCGAAGTGCAGGTTGCCCTCGGCCTTTCGGACGTGGGCGAAGAGCTCGGTGTGCTGGCCGGGGAGCAGCACGGACGCCTCACCGTAGGCGTACGGGTCGCGCATCCAGGACTGGGTGCGGCCGACGCCGGTGTAGAACACCTCGATGCGCTGCCCGAACACCTCCTGGACCCCGGCAAGGGCGCGGGGGTAGCGCTCCTCGTCGTCCAGGGAGTCCCACTTCAGGGCGTCGTCCGACCAGCTGTAGGAGGCGAGGATGACGCCGCCGGCGCTGCCTTCGACGGGGTAGGAAGGCTGGAACATGAAGCGGTTGGGGTTGTCGGTGGCCGAGCCGCCACCGATGACGCCTGCCGCCTCGGGCTGGTCGCGCGTGACGATGCGGCTGGCCGTGTAGTGGGCACGCTGGCCTGCGGAGATGTGGCCCTCGGGTACGGAGGGGTGGGCGCCCAGCAGGGTTCCGTTCGCCGGGCTCTGCCCGGTCTGGTACTTCCGGTACAGGCCGGGCTGCACGGCCTCGAGCGCGCGCTTCCAGTCGGCCTCGTCGAACTCCCACCAGCGGCGGCTGAATTCGAGCAGCACCTTGGTGGCGGCGTCGTAGTGCAGTTCGGTGACCGCGCGCCGCTTGCCGTAGGAGAGCGCCGGGGTGATGGGGATGTGGCGCAGGCCGGAGAAGGGGACGGTGATGATGGCGGTGTCGGCGGTGAAGGTCTCGCGCCGTACGGGGCTGCCGCCGCGGCCCTCGGAGACGGTTTCGACAGTGACCTTGCCCTCGCTGTGGGAGATGCGGGTGGCACGGCGGTCGAGCCGCACGAGGTCCTTCACGCGGGCGTACAGCGCGTCGGCCAGGGTGGCGGTGCCGTCGGGCAGTTCGTAGAAGGCGGTGTCGGGGCTGATCAGGGAGGCGCCGATGAAGCTGTGTACGAAGGCGAGGTGCAGGCGGGAGGTGAGGTTCTCGACGGTTCCGATCAGGTCGATGGTCCGCTCGTCGAGCCTTGCCTCTTCCGTCAGGAAGCGGTACATCGACATGTGGCCGTACCGCTGGATGACGCGTGCCCAGCCCTCGACGAGTTCCTTGTCCTTCTTGCCCTCGATCTCCTTGCGGACGGGGGCGAAGGCGTCGCGGACGATCTGCGAGGCGGGGACGGACTCGTACGCCTGCGGCACTCCGAAGGAACGATTGAGTGCCTGCGGGGCGCGCGCGTAGTCGGCGCGGCGGACGCGGATGCCGTTGACGTAGATCCACGTCCGGTAGGCGGGGCGGCCGGCCCCGTCCACGTCGACCAGGTGGAAGCGACGGCGCTTGAGGCCGAGGCTGTCCATCAGTCCCGTGACCAGGGGGTGGCTGTCGGGGATGCGCATCGCGCCGGCTTCGGCGTACTGCTTCGGGTCGGCAAAGGGCTGGGCGGCGTTCTCGTGGCCGCCGGTGCGGAAGGTCTTGATCCGGCCGCCCACCCGGTTGGCGTTGGCCTCGATGACGGTGACCTGGTGGCCGGCCTCGCGCAGGAGGTGTGCGGCGGTGAGGCCGGCCGGCCCGGCGCCGACGATCAGCACCTTCTTGCCGGGGCGGCGCGAGCGGGGCAGGCCGTTCTTCAGGAGGATGTCGGCGTAGCGCGGTACGAGCGGCTGGTCCTCGTCGTCCCGTACGAGGATGGCCCGGGCGATCGTCAGGCAGGCGCCCCAGTCGGCGACCGCGGTGGCGGGGGCGGCCTGCGAGGTCTCGGCGGAGGTGGCGGCGATCGTCAGCCCGCCGGCTCCGGCGATGGCGGCCGCGCCGGCGATGACGGTACGGCGGGAGGGCGCCGGTGCGGGCCCGCCGGGGGTTCCGGGAGCTTCGGAGGTATCGGAGTTGGCAGCGGGATCCATGATCATGACCCAACTCTTGCCGCTCGCCCGGACCCGAACGGCCGGAATGCACGCGCGCGGGGAAGTACCACCCGGACGTGCGTCGCGCGCCGTCCCGAGCTGACGAACTGAGTTTCGTACGGGCGGCCTCCGCTCCGGCCGCACGTCCGCTACGCGGGGGCCGTCGGGGCAGGTTCGGAGTCCGCTCGCTGTCTCACAGGTCGCCTACGACGCCGACGCCACGGAACAGAACTTCGGTCAGGTCGCGTCCGCAAGCGCAGGCGGTCCCGTCGGAGCCTGTCTCTCACCCAGCCCGGGCCGGTGCTGTGTCCGGTTGGAGCCTGTCGCCTGATCATCACAGACGACAGGACCGGACCTCCCCAACCTCAGCGCCGCGCGCTGCCCCTGACCACGGGGATGCGACCGGCCCCGCCGCTCTGGTGCAGTTCGATGGCCAGCGGTGTGGCGGTGAACATCGAGGAGTAGGTGCCCACCACGAGGCCGATGAGGAGGGCGAGAGCGAAGTCGGTCAGGGTGTAGCCGCCGAGAACGGCGAGCGCGGTGAGGATGAACGCGGCGCCCATGCCGGTGTTGACGGTGCGGGGCAGGGTCTGCAGAAGCGCCTGGTTGGCGATGCGGGCGAAGGGCGTCTTGCGGTCATGGCGGCCGAGTTCCCTGATCCGGTCGAAGACGACGACGGAGTCGTTGACGGAGTAGCCGATGACGGTCAGCAGCGCGGCCAGGAAGACGCCGTCGACGGGCTTGCCGAGCCAGGCGAAAATGCCGATGAGGATCACAACGTCGTGGGCGAGGGCGGCGACCGCCGAGGTGCCCAGCAGCCAGCGGAAGCGTGCCGCGAGATAGATCAGCTGGGAGGCGAGGGTGACAGCGAGGGCGATGAGGGCGCCTTGGCGCAGTTCCTTGCCGAGGCTGGGCCCGATGGCTTCGTCGCGGATCTTGTCGGCCTGGTGTGTCAGGTCGGTGATGGTGTCGGTGATGGTCGCTGCCTGGATGTTGCTCAAGTGGTGGGTACGGACGGTGAGCTGGTTCTCGCCGGAGGTCTGGACGACGGCCCGGGGGAATCCCGCGTCGGCGAGCGCGGTGCGGGCCCGGTCGGCGTCGACGGGGGCGGCCGTGCTGTATTCGATGAGGCGGCCACCGGTGAATTCGATGCCGAAGTCGAGGCCGCGCACAGCGATGCCGGAGGCAGCGAGGATGAGGGCGGCGGCGGAGGCGGCCAGCCACCGGCGCGGGTGGCGCATCAGGTCCGGGTGGGTACGGGTGAGGCGATCGCGGACGGTGCCGGTGTGGGCGATGCCGGTGAGGTGGGGGCGGCGGCGCAGGCGGGGGCGGGCGACGGCGTAGTCGGCCAGGGCACGGGTGATGACGAGAGCGCTGAGCATGGAGGCGAGGACGCCGATGCCCAGCGTGACGCCGAACCCGCGCACAGGGCCGGAAGCGAGGAAGAACAGCAGGCCGGCGGCGATGAGGGTGGTGATGTTGGAGTCGGCGATCGCGCTGAAGGCCCTGCGGAATCCGGCGGTCAGGGACGACCGTGGGGTGGGGCGGTGGCGAGAGGCGTACTCCTCGCGGGCGCGTTCGAAGACGAGCACGTTGGCGTCGACTGCCATGCCGATGGCCAGCACGAAGCCGGCGAGGCCGGGCAGGGTGAGGGTGGCGCCGAGGGCGGCGAGGGCGGCGTAGGAGATGAGGCCGTAGCAGGCCAGGGCGACGGTGGCCAGGGCGCCCATGAGGCGGTAGACGGTGATGATGAACAGCGAGGTCAGGGCGGTGCCGATGACGGCGGCCCAGGCGCTGGCCCTGATGGCTTCCGCGCCCAGGGTGGGGCCGACGGTGCGCTGCTCGACGGTCTCGACCGGCACCGGCAGGGCGCCGCCGTTGATGAGCAGGGCCAGCTCTTTTGCTTCGCTGTCGTCGAACGTGCCGGTGATCTGGGTGGAGCCGCCGCTGATGCCGGACCGGCAGGCGACGGACGGGTCGACCTGCGGCGAAGAAATGATCTTGTCGTCCAGGACGATGGCGACCCGGCGGGCCGGGTCTCCGGCCGCGTGGCAGGCGGCCTCGCCGGTCAGGCGGGCCCACCCCTGTTCGCCCGATCCCCTGAAGTCGACGGTGACGTGCCATCCGCCGCCGCTCTGCTGGTCGAAGCGGGCGGTTGCCTTCTCGACGTCCTTGCCGGTCAGTGAAGCCGCCTGAAGACGCAGATGTTGGCCGGACTCGTCGGCCAGCACCTGCTGACGAGGCCGTTTGGGCAGCGGTTCGGGCAGGTGGTCGGCGCCAGCGGCCGTGCCGAGTACCTGGTGGAAGGTGAGCTGGGCGGTGCGGCCGAGCACGTCGGCCGCCTTGCGGGGATCTTGCAGGCCGGGCAGTTCGACGACGATCCGGTCGCTGCCGGAGCGGGTGATGGTGGGTTCGACGACGCCGAGCGCGTCGATGCGGCCGCGCAGCACCTCTACGGTGCGGTCCGTGGCCTCGCCGTCGGTGTCGGCGGCGGTGGGGCGGGTTTCCAGCACGAGCTGGGTGCCGCCTCGCAGATCGAGTCCGAGGTGGACGGGCACGGTGAGCGCGACGTACAGGGACAGGACGACGGCAGCGAGGGCGATCAGCCCTCTGATGTGCGGGGATCGGTTCACAGGGGGCCTCCGGCAGGCACACCACGGCCAGGACAGTGGCCGCGGCCAAGAAGGGAGAAGAGGTGAAGGGTTCAGATGCCGGAGAGCACGGGTGGTGCCCTCACCCCATGGCGGTGTGCCGGTTGCTCCGATTCAGGCGGGCCTATCGCCGAGAACGGGGGCTGTGCGAGCCGGAACGGGTCGGCCCCCATGCCAGGCGACGCACTCGGGGTGGAGACCGGCGGAGCATGACGCTCGCCGGCGCCGTCCCGATGGCTTCGAACGGAAACGGTGCAGACCGCAGGGTCCGCCCTGTCCGCGTAGGACTCGCTGTGCGCCGACGCGGCCTCGGCAGCGGCCACCGTGCCACTCGATACACGGGGGTCCTCACTGCCCAGGGCAGACGAGCCGAGCAGGGAGGCCAGAACAGCGAGCAGGACGGCCCACACCGCTGGCGAGCCAGATCCACGCGTGCGCGGAGCGGTGCGCTCGAAGCGGGCCATCCCCTCTCCCTTCCCCTTGGTGGCGCCGGTCGGCAGAGCGCGGAGTCTCCGGGCCCCGGCTGGGGAGTGGGCTGCCGGAGCCGTGAGGAAGACAGCAGGCTCAGGCTTGGATGAGACCCGCGCGGATCGCGTAGCGGGTGAGTTCCAGCCGGTCACGCAGGCCGAGCTTGTGCAGCAGGTTCTCCCGATGCCGGTGGACGGTCTTGATGCTGATGAAGAGCATCTCGGCGATCTCCTTCGACGAGTGCCCCTCGGCCACGAGCTTGAGGACCTCCTCCTCGCGTGCGGTCAGCACCTGATCGGGCGGCTCCTCGCCGTGGCGGACCCGGTCGAGGTAGTTGCGGATGAGCGCGGTGACCGCACCCGGATACAGGAAGGGCTCGTCGCGCATGGCGGCGCGGCATGCGGCCACCAGGTCGCGGTCGGCCACGGACTTGAGCACATATCCGCTGGCGCCGGCCTTCAGCGCCTGGAAGAAGTACTGCTCGTTGTCATGCATCGTCAGCATCAGCACCCGCACGCCGGGCTTGAGCGCGAGAAGTTCCCGGGTGGCCTGCAGGCCGGTCATCCGGGGCATGGCGATGTCCATCACGGCCAGGTCGACCTCATGGGCGCGGGCCAGCTCGATGGCCTCCGCCCCGTCCCCGGCCTCGGCGACGACCTCCAGGTCCGGTTCCCGGTCGAGGATGAGCCGCACCCCACGACGTACCAACGCATGATCGTCGGCGAGGAGGATACGGATCACGGATGTGTGCGGCGTGGTCATGGCTGCTTCCTGAGGGGCACGGTGAGCCGGACCGTCGTACCGGCCTGCGGCTGGGAGATGACATCCAGAGTGGCCCCGATCAGCAGGGCCCGCTCGCGCATTCCGCGCATTCCTGCCCCTTCGCGGGCAGCCCCGGTGCCGCGGCCGTCGTCGATGACGGCCAGCACCACCGCCTCGCCGGTGTGGCGCAGGCTCACCTCGACCTGGCCGGCCTCGGCATGACGGGCCGCGTTGGTCAGGGCTTCCTGGGCGACGCGGTACAGCACCAGCTCCGTCTGATGGTCCAGCGCGGGCAGACCGGTCTCGAAGCGACGTACCACCCGCAGCCCTACGTGGGTGGCGAACTCGCTGGTCAGCGAGGTCAGCGCGCTGACCAGACCGAGATCCTCCAGTACGCCCGGCCGTAGCCGACGCACCAGACGCCGTACCTCGTCCAGGCTCCCCCGGGTGATCTCCTGTACTTGCCGCAGGTCACCGCGCAGGGGCTCGTCGGCGTCGTCGGCGGCCCGCTCCAGCGACAGCAGGATCGCGGTCATGCTCTGGCCCACCTCGTCGTGCAGTTCCTGGGCGATGCGGCGCCGCTCCGCTTCCTGCGCGAACAGGGCGCGGGCGCTGCTGGAGGCCCGTTCGTGCTCGAGGCGCTCGAGCATGGCGTTGAAGGTGCGGATCAGTTCGGCGGTCTCACCACGGCCCCCTTCCGGCAGCCGTTGCCCGGGACGCAGCAGATCGACGGTGGCCATCAGCCGCGTGAGCCGCTCCAGCGGGGCCAGCCCGATCCGCAGCAGAGCGGCGTTGGCAACCAGCATGACCACCAGGCCGGAGACGAGGATGACCGCCTCGGTCAGCACCACCGGCACGGAGACGGTCACCGGTGCCCACAGCAGCAGCGCGGTGGCGCTTCCCAGCACCACCGCATTGAGCACGAAAATCCGCCAGAACAGGGACACCGGAATGACGCCTCTCTATGTGTGACACGGCTTTGTCTCTTCTGTCGGTCACCAAGCACTCCGAGCATGAGCTGCGTCCACTGGTCCTGACCGGCCTGCTGTCCAGGCTGCCCGCTTGCCGGTTCCGGCGTCGATGGGCTCCAATGCCCATTTCCCGCTCGTGGCCTCCCCATCCCGCGATGGGCCTTGCGCCATGCCATAGATGGGTATCGCGCCCGATGGGCTTGGTGCGGCATCGCGGCCACGGTAGAGGCATGGACCAGCCCCCGTGACTCTCCCCCGGCCCTCGCCCCAACGCCTACCCCGCCCGGCGTACCTCACCTCACGTGGAAAGAAGGAATCGCCATGTCACTCGATACGCCCCAGACCGAAACCCGCCCTGAACGACTGACGGCGCACGAGGCCCTCCAGCGCCTCGAACACGAACGGGCCTCCCGCCTCACCCAACTGCGGGCCATCGACGAGCTCCGGGCTGACGCGGAGGAACAGGTGATGTCCACGCAGAAAGACACCATCCAGCGAGTCCTCGCCGAGGTCGAGGCCGCTTTCGCCCGCGTCCAGGACGGCAGCTACGGCATCTGCCAGGGCTGCGCCAGGCCGATCCCGGTCGAACGCCTCGAGATCCTGCCCTACACCCCGTTCTGCGTCCCCTGCCAGCGCTATTCCGCCTGACAGCCACCCGTCCGACCTCCCTCTCCCGCCCTGTCCAGGGGGTGACTTGGTGAACCACCAGATCATCGACGACCGCAACACCAACCTGTCGATCGAGGACTTCGCCGCACTGCGCGAGAACCTGCACGAACAGCGCCTGTTCCGCCAGGAACAGCTGCACCAGCTCTCCACCGCCGCCACGACCCGCGCCGACGCGCGCCGCGACCGGCAAGCCGCGTCCCAGATCGAGGTCCGCGTCAAACTCGCCGCCTCCGCCCGCATGGTTCTGGCCGACGTCGAAGCCGCCCTCGAACGGATGGACCAGGGCCGCTACGGCACCTGCCACCTGTGCCACAGCCCCATCGCTCGCGAGCGACTGATGATCGTGCCGCAGGCCCGCTACTGCGCCCGATGCCAGCAGGTCAGGGAGGCCGACCGGTGACCACCGCCCCCAGCCCCGATAGTCCCGTGGCCGCCCGGCACCGCTCGTGGCCCTGGTGCCGGCAGTGCACGGGCATCGCCCTCGATCTCGGCAGCGCCCGTACCCGCGCCTGGACGTCCGGACGGCGCGTGATCCTCGACGTGCCCACGGTGACCTTCCCGGGCACCGGTGCCATGTATCCCATCCAGCGCGGGGCGATCGTCGACACCCCCGGAACGGCTCGGATGCTCGACCGGCTGCTCAGCCACCGCCTGCCCCGCTTCGGCCGCCCGCTGCTCATCCTGACCACGCCCGTCCTGGGCGGAGTCACCTACCGTGCCGAAGCCCGCACCGCAGTGGACGTCCTGCGCCCGCGCACCGTACTGACCGTCCCCACCGCCCGTGCTGTGGCGATGGCCGCGGACGCCGACCTCACCCATCCCCTGCTCGTCGTCGACATCGGCGCCCACCTCACCGAGGTCACGCTCCTCACCGACGGCGCGGTGACAGACGCCCGCCACACCGCCCTGGGCACCAGCGACCTGGACAGCCTCACCCCGCCCGCGCAGATCACCGACGCGGTCGTCGCCATGCTGACCGCCATGCTGGACCAGGACCACACCTCCCAGACGCTCGACGCCCTCCAGCGGGGCGCACTCCTTGCCGGCGGGGGCGCACTGCGACCCGACATCACCTACGGCCTCACCGGCCGGCTGCACACCCCCGTCCAGCCCGTCCCCTCTCCCCACACCGCCGCAGTGCGCGGCGCAGCCAAACTCCTCCAAGCCGCCCACACCCACCCCTCCACCACGCAGCAGGGTCTGAATCCGGCTCGTCACATCAAGGGCGGTGACGCCGTCCTTGACGAAGGGGAGTAACCGGTGGGCGAGATCGACGATGCGTTCGAGCGGGCCAACCGCGAAAGCTTCACCCGCCAGCCGCCCAAGACCCTCAAAGCAAGGTCGGCTGCCTGCTCAGGCAGCCGGGCAGCGCCCGCGCCGTCGCGCAGGGGGGGCACACCGCCGACTCCGTGAACAGGTACCGGCGCGGCGCCCGCAAGCACGCCCGCGTTGACGTCGCCGCGAAGATCGACGACGCGGTACGGCAGGCTGCCGGTCACAGGTCCGCAACAGGTCAATCAGCACTTTGTGATCTTCGATCACTCACCGGTCGCACTGCCGGAGCCGATGCTGACCACCCCTGTGTCCGTGCCCGATCTGCGGCCTGGCTGTGCTGCGGAGCCGAAGATATGGACAGGGTTTGCTGCTGTCCATTGTCCACCTCGGACACGAGCCTCCATGGGGTTCGGCAAGCTCTCCTCCTCGACGAGCGTCTTGCTCAGCCGGGGAGCCGCTGCGGCGAGCATCGGGAACAGGTCTGCGGCGGCCCGGTGGGGCGGAACTGGGTGCTGAGCGTGGAGGGTTCGCCGATGAGGTCGCGCAGGGCCCGGTCACGGGGTTCGCGCCCGGCTTCGGCGCGCATCAGCGCGACGGTGGTCACGGCGGCGGCCTTCCAGTCCACGGTGGCCATCGCCAAGTACGCGTGGTCCGGGCGTGAGCGGCTCGGCATGCCCTGCGGCCCTGCACCCAGCGCCGCCCCGACACCCGGCTCGACATCCCCGCCTTACTCGCGGCACCACCCCGGCTTTCCCCCACCGTCCCCTGCCGCAAGGACACCAGCACGATGAGCAGCCCACCTCGCCCGTCGCGGTCTCAGACCCTGACCCGTCCGTATTCGTCTGTCCGGGCAGCCAGGTCGGCCCCCGCGCCACCTGCCAGCGCAAGACCCACAAGTACGGCCACGCCTACCGCGCTGCGTGGGAGGCAGGCCACCCCGCTGAGCAGACCGACATCGCGGTCGCCGTCCACGGGTTCGTCGCCGACACCGACGACCAGGCCCGCGCCACCTACCTGCAGTACGAACACCGCATGATGGCCGCCATCGAACTCCTCGGCACCAAAGTCCTGCCCCGGATCCGCGCCGAACTCGGCCCGCGCTGCACAGCGGGCCACCAGCCGCCCCAGGCGCGTTCGGCCAGTGCTGGTACCCGGTGACGGCACGCCCCACGGGTTTGCTAGGCGTCGGCGAGGAGGGGGTCATACGGGGTGTTCGTGCGACGGCCTGCCATGAAGGAAAGGAACTGGCCAACGAAGGCGCTGCGGCCGTAGGTGCCGTCGGTGATGGTGAGGTCGCGATGGAAGGCGGTGCGGAAGAGCGCCCGGTGCTCGTCCGCGTCGATGGTCCCGCTGCCGTCCTTGTCGGTGGCGTCGAAGAGCACCTCGGCGACGCGGATGAGCGCGGGCCCGGCGAGGGAGGGTACGGCGGCGGCGTACTCGTCGGCGCTGACGCGGCCGTCGCCGTCCGTGTCGAGGGTGGCCTGGAGTTCGCGCCACCAGGCGGCGAAGGCGTCGTAGAGGCGGGTCTCCTCGGGTTCGTCCAGGTCGAGGCGGGTGGCCAGTTCGCGTGCCATGGCGGCGAGGTCGGGCCAGTCAAGGTGGCCGTCGCCGGTCTGGTCCAGCACCTGACGGAAGAACTCCTCCGCCGAGCGCCGGCCCTCTCCCGTGATCCGCGAGGCGGCCGGGACCGGGTCGGGGCCTGTCTCATCGCTCAGTGGTGTGAGGAGGCGGAGCAGGGCCGAGGCCCGCTTCATGCGAGCGCGCAGCGCGGTGACGGTCCGGGCGCGGGGGTCGTCGCTGTCGGGTGAGAGGGAGAGGGTCTCGATGATGGTTTCGGCGTCGATCCAGCCCTCGGGCAGGAATCGGGTGAGCCCGGCGGCCAGGTAGGCGCCCTGCATGAGGGTCGGGGTGCCAGGCATCTCGGGCAGGCCGGCCCTGCGCCGGTAGGGCTCGGGGAGCGAGGCGACGGTGATCGCGCCGAGAAGCGGACCGACGACGGCCCGGCCCGCCGCCCACAGGGTCGGCGCGCCGGCGAGCAGCGCGGGGGCGGGCAGGTGGTCGAAGAGCCGGTAGAGGATGACGCGGGCCGCCTCGGTGTTCTCCAGCTCCTCCTCGACGACCCTGTCGAAGTACCGCCAGAAGTCGGCCAGGTCGTCGGGGAGTTCTCCGGCGTCACCGTCGAGCGCGGCGAGGTACGCGCGGTACTCGGCGTACATGCGCTCCATGGTGTCCTGGTCGAGCGGCTGGCCGCTCAGTCGGCACATCGTGACAGCGCTCTCGAAGAGGGTGGCGACCACCCAGGCGCGGGTCGCGCGGTCCATGGCGTCGTAGGTGCGGCCGCGGGCGTCGGAGCCGCTCATGCGGGCGTGCAGCCTGTTGAGGCGGGCGGCCTCCCGTTCGCGTACCGCCGGATCGGCGTCGAACATGCGCCGCATGCTGAGGAAGGTGTTGCGCAGCCGGCGCCAGGGGTGGGCGACGAAGGTGGAGTTGTCGGCGAGGGCGGCACCGATCTGCGGGTGGGCGGCCTCCAGCACGGTGGCGCGGATGATGGCCAGCGCCCAGCGCGGGTCGTCGAAGAAGGCGCGGAACTGCGACTCCGGCCCGAACAGAGGTGCTTCGTCGGCCGTTGTGGTGGTTCCAGTCGTCATGACGGGTCTCCGTTCGTCTGGGGCGGCACGCCGCCGAAGCGGCGGTCACGGCGCCGGTAGGTGTGCAGGCAGGCGAGGAAGTCCGGGGCCCGGAAGTCCGGCCAGAGCGCCTCGGGGAAGACCCACTCGGCGTAGGCGACCTGCCAGAGCATGAAGTTCGAGATGCGCTGTTCGCCGGAGGTGCGGATGACGAGGTCCACGTCGGGGGTGTCGGGGAACGGCAGGTGGTCCGCGAAGAGCCGCTCGGTCACCTCCTCGGCGGGCGTCCCGCTTCGGATCAGCGACCTGGCGGCGTCCACGATGTCCCGGCGTCCGCCGTGGTCGAAGGCGACAGTCAGCGTCATCCCCCGGCTGTCGGCGGTCAGCGTCGCCAGATCCTCGAAATCCTGAGCCAGCTCACGGGGGATGCGCGGGTCCGAAGCCCCGAGGAAGCGGCAGCGGATGCCGCGGGCGAGCAGCAGCGGCGCGTGCTTGCGCACAACCCGGCGGACCAGACGCATCAGGTAGTCGACCTCGGAACCAGGACGCTTCCAGTTCTCGGTGGAGAAGGCGTACAAGCTGAGCCACTCGACGCCGGCCGCCCGGGCGGCCTCGATGATGTCGATGACGGTGGTCTCCGCTGCCCGATGGCCCGCCGTCCGGGGAAGCGAGCGCCGCTGAGCCCAACGGCCGTTGCCGTCCATCACGCAGGCCACGTGCCGCGGCACCGCACGCACCGGCCCGTCGACTCGCCGCTGCTCGTCGCTGTCCTGTCGCCCGCTTGGCCGGTTCCCCGTCGCCGCGCCTGCGCGCTGGATGCCCTGGTCCTTCACACCCAGCCCCGTCTCCCCCGCAGCGGCACGGTCGGCCCTGCCGCGCTCGGTCACGCCCACCCCATATCGCCCATACGCTCCACCGGAGCGTCCCTCTCCAGGAGTCTGGCGTGAATGGAAGGGTCCTGACCGGCTAAACGGGGGCCGTCACCCCTGGCTCATCTGCACGATTCCCCAGGAGAAGCGAGACACGACATTGGTGAATCTGTGGTGGGTCGCCTGGATCACGCACGCGCTGGTACTCGTGATGGCGGGCCGGACAGCCCCGGGATCTATGGCCGTCCTCGTGGTGGCGGAGGCGCTCATGATCGCTGCGGCCCTGCTGATGGGCCTCGTCATCGAGCGCATCACGGTGCTGCAGAGCACCGCGTTCGGTGCCGCCGTTCCCGTCGCGCCTCGGGCCCGGACATGAGGCATTTCGAGAACGGCAAAGCCCTGTCTGCCCTCCTGGAACCGTCGCCCTACGACCAGTAGCGAGGTAGGGCCGCCATGCCTCCGCGCGGTCCTTCAGCTTGCCTACGGCAACGCGACGCCCCTGCACTCTTGCGGGTGTGGGGGCCTTTTCACTGATCAGAGGGCCGCCGTGTTCGCGTCGGCGCGCCCAGCAGCTTCGGCCATGCGGGGCTGTCGGCGTCCTACCGCACCTCCCCCTCACCTGCGCCGGAAACCTGCAAACCTCGCGGTGCGGGGCCCATACAGCAGCACGATACGTCTCGTCGCCTATTCCGGAGCCGCCGATGTCGTGCAGTCCGCTGCCCCTCGATATACATCGGTTGCCGAGCTCTACTCACAACTCTCCGGAGCGCTGGCCGGCTTCGCGCTCGCGGCCGTGTTCATCGTCGTGACGCACTTTCTCGGCGAGGCCGCGCCGACCGGTCGCCGGGAAGAAGCGCTCGGCCAAGCCCTTCCCACGCTACTCGCGGCCCTCCTCGGGCTTGTCCTCAGCTCGCTCACCTACTGCGTCGTCGCGGCCGACGGAGAAGACCGCGGCCGGGCGCTGTTCGAGCACGTCGTGGCCGGCGTCGGTTTCTCCGTCGCCGGAGCACTGCTCATCTTCGCCGCCGTCCTGCTCATCGAGGGTGTGCTGCCCTACGACCCCATCCACTACGCACGGCGCCTGCTCGGCCAGTGCGTGCCTCTTCCGGTGTTCGCGCTCCTGTGCGACGCCGTAGTACGCCTACGGCAAGGCGTACTACGGCGGGCGGTCCCCCTTCTGGCTGGGCGTCCTGATCGTCCTGCTGCTGTTCTCAGTGCTCGCCGTGTCGGTCGTCGGCTATGCGGCGTACGGCCGCCCCGGCCTGGACGGGATCCGGGTGACCGGTGGCGGGGCCGCCCGGACAATCGCGGTGAGTGGACTGTCGATCGTGACCGCGTGCCTGCTGAGCGTCGTGACGACGATGAGCCTCGCCGGCACGGGCTGCTCCGTACCGGTCGGTGCCGTGGTCGCTGTCCTGCTCTGCGGATTCTTCGCAGCCCTCGGCCTGTGCGTCTGGCTCTTTGTTACCCGCCCGGCCCGCCCCACAGCCCCGGTCCCGGCTCCCACGCGGGCACCCGTCGCCTAGAAGGCCCGGGCCAAAAAGTGTACGCCAGCAACTTGCTTATGCGGCTCGACGTGCCAGAAGGCCACACGGTGATCGCCAGCACCAGGGCAGTCAGGCGCAGCACGGGGTGGCGCAGGCACGCCTGTCCAGCCGCGGCAGTCCCGACACTGGCATGACAGTCCTAGCCCGCCTGCGGCCATTCCCTCACCAGACAGGAGGGCTCCTGGATCGGCTGGTGGCTCAAGGCACGCTGGCCGCCTGGCACCGGACCCAGGAGACCGATGAGGTGGTCTGGCAACTGCCTCCACAGCGCCCCCTCCCCCGGCCTGCCCTTGTGTGAAACAGGCCGCCGGGTCAGTGAAGACAGTTCACAGACATGCCCGGATGGAACAAGCAGCTCCGGATATCCGACCTGAGACTGCGATCCAGCGGGACCCCCACATATGTGTGTCTGCCCGGTGGCTGACGCCTGCGGGCGGCGGCAACGTGCAGTGCGCAGTGCGCCCGCGCCGTCGCGCACGTGGCGCATCGCACCGTACGGGCCGAGGGATGGTACGGAGCACTGAGCATCGATCTGCCATGGACCTCGTTCACAGTCACGCGGACATGTTCCGCGCAGGCGGCGGCCCCGCAGTCGTGGCAGACGGCGACGGCCGTGTGGTTGGTTCCCTGGATGCGGCCGTCAAGGCAGTGCATCAGCGGGCTTGCCCCGTGATGGTCAGTGCGGTCACGGTGAACTTCCTGCGCCAGGCCAGGGCCACGTAGACCAGGCCGATCAGGACGGGTACTTCGATGAGCGGGCCGACGACCCCGGACAGGGCCTGGCCCGACGTCACGCCGAAGGTGGCGATGGCGACCGCGATGGCCAGCTCGAAGTTGTTGCCCGCCGCGGTGAAGGCCAGCGTCGTAGTGCGGTCGTAGGCCAGGCCGAGGCCCTTGCCGAGCGCGAAGGTACCGAAGAACATCACCGCGAAGTAGACCAGAAGCGGCAGCGCGATCCGGGCGACGTCCAGCGGCTGGGAGGTGATGGTCTTGCCCTGCAGGGCGAACAGAATCACGATCGTGAACAGCAGCCCGTACAGCGCCCACGGGCCGATCTTCGGCAGGAATGCGCTCTCGTAGCTCTCGCGGCCGAGCTTCCTCTCGCCGATACGGCGGGTCAGGAACCCGGCCAGCAGCGGGACCCCGAGGAAGATGACCACGTTCAGGGCGATCTTCCACATCGAGATGTCCAGGTGCTCGCCGTCGTCCAGGCCCAGCCAGCCGGGCAGCAGGTCGAGGTAGAACCATCCCAGCAGACCGAACGTCAGGACCTGAAAGACGCTGTTGAGGGCCACCAGGACGGCGGCGGCCTCACGGTCGCCGCAGGCGAGGTCGTTCCAGATGATGACCATGGCAATGCAGCGGGCCAGGCCGACGATGACCAGGCCGGTGCGGTACTCCGGCAGGTCCGGCAGGAAAATCCACGCGAGCGCGAACATCACCGCAGGTCCCAGGACCCAGTTGATGACCAGCGAGGAGATCATCAGTTTGCGGTCGCCGGTGACGGCGTCGAGCTTGTCGTAGCGGACCTTGGCCAGGACCGGATACATCATGATCAGCAGGCCGAGCGCGATCGGCAGGGAGATGCCGCCGATCTCCACCTTCGCCAGCGCGTCGTTGAGTCCGGGGATCACCCGCCCGAGCCCGAGGCCGACGGCCATGGCGAGGAGGATCCACACGGCGAGACAGCGGTCGAGCGTGGAGAGCTTGGCGACGACGGACGCGTCCGTCGTCGCGGGCGCTTCGGTGCGGGTCACGGGCAGGCCCTCTTGTTGTCGGCGGCGGCACGGGCACGTTCAGCCAGGTCGGCGAACTGCCCGGCGAGCTGGGCGATGACGTCGGGGCGGAGCTTGTAGTAGGTCCAGCGCCCGCACGGCTCGGTCTCGACGACCCCGGCCTCGCGCAGGACTCTCAGGTGGTTGGAGAGGTTGGTCTGCCTGGCACCGGTCTCCTCGACGAGGTGGGTGGTGCACAGCGTCTCGCGGGCGAGCAGGGTCACGATCTGGAGCCTGAGCGGGTCGGCCAGCACCCGGATCAGGTCAGTGTCGACTGACGTCATCATGGGCTGATACTGTCACATCACCCGCCGCTGATATCAGCCAGGGCTGACCTATGGGCCCGTCGAAAGGGTCTTCTCATGTCTCCCGCTTCCACCCCCGCCCTGCCCGAGGAACGCCTGGCCGCCGGCGCGGCCCGCCTCTCCGTCCGGCACGCCGGCCGCTTCGCGGCCGAGACCGTGCAGGGCCTGCTCAACGACTCCCACCGGCGTCCGGCCCAGACCGCGTCGGTCACCACGCACCTGGTCCTGCCGGCCGAGCGACTGACTGCCGAGCGCCTCGACGCCCTCGCCCACGTCCAGGGCGCGCCGGTTTCCGGGCTGCCGCGCGTGCTGTTCGTCTGCAGCCGCAACGCCGACCGCTCCCAGCTCGCCGCCGCGCTCCTGCAGCAACGGGCGGCGGGCAAGGTCACCGTCTCCTCCGCGGGCACCCACCCGGGTCCTGAGATCGAGCCGCACGTCGCCCTGGTCCTCGCCGAAGCCGACGCCGATCCGGCCGGAGCGTTCCCCAAGTCGCTGACCGACGAAGTCGAGCGGGCCGCCGACATCGTCATCACCCTGGGATGCGGGGACGCCTGCCCCGTCATGCCTGGCCGCCGCCACCTGGACTGGCCCGTGGCCGATCCCGACGGCGCCCCGATCGCAGCCGTCCGCCGGATCCGTGACGACATCGACGCCCGCATCACCGACCTGCTCGCCAGTCTGCCGAGCATCTGAACCCCGCACCGCCTACACCACTTCGTGAAGGAAGAACGATGTCCTCCACCCCTCTCGCCTCCGTACTGTTCGTCTGCGTCCACAACGCCGGCCGCTCCCAGATGGCCGCCGGATACCTCAACCACCTCGCGGGCGGCCGGATCGAGGTCCGCTCCGCCGGATCCATCCCCGGCGACCAGATCAACCCCTCAGCCGTCGAGGCAATGAGGGAAGCCGGCATCGACATCGCCGACGCCGAGCCGAAGGCCCTCACCACCGAGGCAGTCCAGGCGTCCGACTACGTCATCACCATGGGCTGCGGCGACGCCTGTCCGATCTTCCCCGGCAAGAAGTACCTCGACTGGGCTCTTGAGGATCCGGCCGGCAAGGGCGTCGAGGCCGTCCGCCCGATCCGCGACGAGATCAAGACCCGCATCGAGGCCCTCATCGCCGAGATCGACGCCAAGCAGGAGGCGTGAACCCGATCGCTCCCGGCATCGGGTGCGCAGCCGTGACCTGGTGGACGGTCTCGTCGCGCAGGCGGAGCCGTACTCCCCGCGCTACCTCATGGGCCACCGGGCCGCGGAGCTGACGTACGACGCCGAGGGGGCTGCCCGTCGTCCGCAGCGACCAGGGGCGACAGTGCGGGCGAAGGCCAGGGCCATCGGCCTGGACTGTCAGCGGGCGACGACGCTGGCGTTCACCGCCGCGGGCAACAACTTCGAACTCGCCTTCGTCGTGGCCATCGCGACGTTCGGGGCGACGTCCGGGCAAGCCCTGGCCGGTGTCGTGGGCCCACTCATCGAGGTCCCGGTGCTGATCGGCCTGGTCGATGTCGCCCTCGCCGCCCGCCGTTACTCGCCCTGTTCCCAGCCCCCGTCAGCCCCTGTGGCTGCCGCCGAGGAAGGGCCCGCCCGTGTCTGAACCCGCCGCGAAGCCGTCCATACTGTTCGTGTGCGCGTGCCGCGGAAGCACTCCGAGTTCGTATCGCTGGAGGACGCCGGGTCCGTAGCGCTCAAGAACACCGGATCCGTCCCTGGCGGGCCGCGGCCCGCCAGGGACGGAGTGCCAGTTGTCCTGGGGATGCGGATCGCCAACACCCGCCACCATGCCAGAGGCTCATCGCGAAGCGGCGTGCCGACCTCGATCAGCCCAGTCCGCGCTGGTGACGGGTGGTGGATCAGGTAGATGACTGGTGGTGGAGGATCAGGTCGTGATGGTGGCAACGGCGTCCAGGCCGTAAGTGCGGGCGTAGCCGTTCTCGGTGCCTACGAGGAGGTCGACGACGGTGAAGTAGCGGTCCCAGAAGGGGGTTTCGCGCAGGGCGTCGATGAGGAGCTGGTAGGCATCGTGGTCATCGGCTTCCCAGACCCAGACGTCGGTGACGCGGGTGGAGTAGAACTCCGTGTCGTAGAAGCGCGAGCGGACGCCGGTGGTCTTGGCCCTGATCGCGGGGATGACCTGGGTGGTGAAGGCACGCACGCGCTCCTGCGGGGTCATGGCGAGCCACTCGGGTGTGGTCTTGATGAGCATGAACGCGGTGACCGGGGGCGCGGTTTTCTCAGTAACAGTGGTCATGACGGCTGCCTTACTTGAGGATCGCGGGCTTGAGAGTCTGGGCGCACCAGTCGTGGAAGGTGGTGGGGGTGCTGGTGGCCGGGGTGCGGGTGACGCCTGCGTCGAGGCCTTCGTTCTTGGCCCGCTTCATGTCGACGATGCCCTGGGCGAATGCCTTGTCGAGGCCGTAGCCGAGGAGGCTGGTGAGCAGGTCGTCCAGCGACTGGCGTTCGTAGCGGACGGGGCGGCCGAGTTGTCCGGTCATGATGCGGGCCAGGTCGTTCGGGGAGAGGTCCTGGGGGCCGAGGACCGGGACGCTGTCGCTGCCGGACCATGAGCGGTTCAGCAGCAGGTCGGCGGCGACGGCCGCGATGTCGGCGACGGCGACGAGAGGCGCCTGGCGGTCGGCGTCGACCGCGTCGGTGAAGACGCCTGTCTCGCGGATCGTGTCGGCGTCCTCCAGGAGGTTCTCGAAGAAGGACGGGTTGGCCAGGGCGCGATAGGCGACGCCTGTGTCGGTGAGGAGGTCGTCCATGGCGAAGGTGGCGGTGACGAGTCCGGCGCGGTCGGCGGCCGGGGTGCCGCGGCCGAGCGCGGAGACGCCGACGACATGGCCGACACCATGGGCGACGAGGGCCTCGGCGGCGGGACGGGTGAAGCCTCGGTAGGCGTCCTCGGGGGTCCGGGACGCGTCCGGGGGGACGAGCCAGAACACGGCGTCGGCGCCTTCGAAGGCGCGGCCGACGACCTCGGCGTCGCCGTGCGAGCCGGTGACCACCTCGACCTGGTCGCGGACCGCGTCGGGCAGTCGGGCCGGGTCCCGTACGACCACGCGCAGTCGTTCGTCGTGGGCGGGAGCGGAGTCCAGGAGCAGCGGCAGCAGGTGGCGGCCGATGTTCCCGGTGGGAGCGGTGATGACGATCATGGAAGCCTCGTGATTGTGGCGGATCGGGACGACCCCCATCCTGCGGAGGCCCGCCGTGTTGCCACAATGGGAACTTCGGCACAGGATCATTGCCTGGAATGGAATAACGCGCATGAGCAGCAGTAAGAGCACGAACAGCGGCGGCATGAGCAGCGGTGCGGAGCCGGTCATGGATGCCAATCTCGCCGTGGCATTGGACGCTTTGCTGGCCGAGGAGAGCGTCACTCGTGCCGCTGCCTGTCTGCACACGTCACCCGCCGCGATGAGCCGCACGCTCGCCCGGTTGCGGCGAATCCTGCAGGATCCCCTCCTGGTCCGCGCCGGGCAGGCCATGGTCCCTACCCCTCGTGCGCGGGCCCTGCGTGAGGAGACGGCCGCGGTAGTGCGGCGGCTGGGCGCGCTACTGGCTCCCGGAGCCGGTGTCGAGCCCGCCGACCTGCGCAGCACGTTCACCCTTCAGGTGGCCGACGTGGTCGGCGCGGCGCTGGCTCCGGGCATGTTGCGGCTGGCCGGCCAGGAGGCACCGGCGGTCTCGTTGCGGTTCCGGGCCGAGGAGTGGGAGGCCGGACCGGCGCTCCGTGAGGGTCGGATCGATCTGGAGGTCGGGGCCATCGACCATGTCGATCCCGAGACCCGTGTCGAGGAACTGGTCACCCTGCGGATGGCGGCGGCCGTCCGGGCCGGGCACCCGCTCACCGAGGGGGACTTGACGCCGGACCGGCTCGCGGCCGCCGACCACGTGGTGGTGAGCCGCCGGGGCCGGTTCACCGGCCCTTTGGACACCGCGCTGGCCGCACACGGCCTGCGTCGGCGAGTAGTTGTCGTCCTGCCCGGTCACCTGGCCGCGATGTCCCTGGCCGCGCGCAGCGACATCGTGTGCCTCATCCCGACGGCGCTCCCGGGCGCCGCCGCCTCGCCACTGACGGATGCCGCCTCCGCGCTGGGACTGCGCGTCCTCGACATCCCTCTGCCGTTGCCGCCGCTGACCATCGGCATGGCGTGGCATCCCCGTAATGCGGCCGATGGGGGACATCACTGGTTGCGGGAGGCTGTCCGCCGGACGTTGCGCGGGGCGGGTAGTTCTGCGGCGTGACGCCCCCCGTCCCGGTACGTCATGGAATCGGCGAGGCGATGAGCCGGCGTGTCAGCGAGGCGACGAAGCGGCAGCTGGGCGCACACGGTGGCTTCGGCGGCGAGGCCGGCCGGACTGTCCAGGATAGGGAAGGCGGCGCAGACTCGGGCGGCGACGTTCTCCTGGAGCAGCGTGTAGGCGTAGAGCGTGGCGGCGTCGAAGCTCTCCGGAGCTCGCCCCAGCCCTCCCGGTCCAGAAGCCGCAGGGGCGCCGCGGTGAGGTTCGCCCAGTGCAGGTCGGAGTGGGCGGCGGTCCGGCGGGCCGCGGCCGGGGCCGGGATCCCCAGGAACTCGGGGATCGCCCGGTCCATGTACTGCTGCCGTAAGGCGACGCGGTCTGTGTTGACGGCCGCCACCTTCTCCACCGTCCCGGCAAGGTCCTCCCACCAGGAGTCCGGCAGCTGAAGGTCATGCTGGAGGACCGGTTCGTCGGACAGGACCGGCTGGTCGACGCGGGCCGCTAGGGTCCGTCTTCAAACGGATCTTGCCCAGAGTAGGAATGACGCGAGACTGACCGCTGCTTCGTAGGAGGTGGCGGTCTTGTCGTATCTGGTGGCGATGCCGCGGAAGCCTTTGAGTTGGTTGAAGCAGCGCTCGACGGTGTTGCGCCGGCGGTAGATCTGCGGGTCGAATGCGGGTGGCCGACCTCCTCGGTGGCCGCGGTTGCAGCGGTGCCGCTTCCGGTCGGTCTTCTCCGGGACGGTGCAGGCAATTCCGCGTTTGCGCGTGAGCTGTAGGCCTTGTCGGCGACGACCTGGTCGGGCCGGCAACGGGCTCTGCCACGTCCGACGCGCGGGACGCGAATGCGTTCCAGGAGGGGACGCGCGCAGATGCTGTCGTGGCGTTGGCCGGGTGTCGGCAGGACCGCCAGGGGCCTGCCGCGGCCGTCGCAGGCGAGATGGATTTCGGTGCTCAGTCCGCCTCGGGATCGGCCGAGGGCGTGATCGTCCGGTTCGTCCGGCCGGTGGATCCTCTTCCGGTCGGTGGCGGCGGCGTGCTGGTGGGCGCGGACGATGGTGGAGTCGATCTGGACGAGCCAGTCGATGTCGCCGACCTCGTCCGCGCCGGCCTGGATCCGCTGGAGTGCCCGGGTGAACACGCCGTTCAACGCGTAACGGCGAAAGCGGGTGTAAACGGTCTGCCACGGCCCGTAGCGTTCCGGCAGGTCACACCAGGAGACCCCGGTCCGGATCTTGTAGACCATCCCGTTGATGACCTGCCGGTCCGGCACTCGCGGACGACCCGTTGCGGCACGCGGTATGAGCGGAGCGAGTAACTCCCAGTCCAGATCGGTGGGTTCATGGCGGCGTATCACTCGAACATGATCCACTATCCGATGATCTTTGAAGACGGACCCTAGTGCTGGGTCGGCTCCGGCAGTTCGGAGGTGACGGCGCGGATGGCGTTCCGGAACCAGCGCTGCCCCAGGTCGCCGTCGAGCCGGGGGTGCCAGGCCATCAGGTAGCCCAGTGGGCGGATTTCCTCGGGAGCGGGCAGGATTCGGATGCCGGGGTCCGGGCGTTGCTGCGCGAGTAGCCGCGCGGGCAGTGTGAGGATCAGCCGGGTGCCTGGGACCGAGCGCAGGGCCAGCGAATGGTAGGGGACGGTCAGTCCGGCCCGGCGGTGCTCTCCGAGGTCTTCCAGGCGTTGCTCGATCGCGGTCTGACGCTCGCCGATGGTGCCGACGATGACATGGGTGGAGCCCAGGTACTCCTCCAGGGCGATCGCCGGACGCTCGGCGAGCGGGTGGTCGGCGGAGAGTACGCAGACGAACCGGTCGTCGAGGAGATGTTCGGTGTGCAGGGCGGGGAGTGGTGTTGATCTGGCGAAGAACACCAGGTCGACGACCCCCCGGTCGAGGTCCTCGTAGATGGCGTCGTGCCAGGTGCGGAAGTGCAGTGTGGAGCGCGGCGACTCCCGGAGCACACGCTGGAAGACCGCGGGCGCGAACACCTGGGTGAAGTCGGTCCCCGCGACCCGGAAGGTCTCGGCGGCCTCGGCGGGGTCGAACCCCTCCGGAGCGAACAGGCTTTCCAGCCGCGGCAGGACTGCCCGCAGCTGACGCTGGACGCGCTCGGCCCGCGGGGTGAGCCGGTACCCGCCCGGCGTGCGCACCAGCAGCTCGTCGCCGAGGGTGTCCCGCAGCCGCTGCAGGGCCCGGCTCATCGCAGGCTGGCTCATTCCGGCGACTTCGGCGGCGCGCGAGACATGCCGCTCCTCCAGCAGCGCGGCCAGCGGGGCCAGCAGATTGAGGTCGACCCGTTCGATATGCGCCATCTGAATAATCTATATCTCGATGATGCATTGGACAAATAATTGCAGGCGGCGGAGGGTTGATCCAGTCGACGGGCGGACCGCCCGCGAACCAGCACAGTGCCAGGCGTCCGTCCGGACGCCGGATCAGGAGCAGTGATGAACGGCGCGGTATCGCGGCACGGATCCAACCGGCCCAGGACGGCTGTGGTGACCGGCGGCTCGGGCGGAATCGGGGGCGCGGTCGCGCGCCGGCTGGCCGCGGACGGCATGGCAGTCGTCGTCCACTACGCGGGCAGCGCGACGAAGGCCGAGGCGGTCGTCGAGTCGGTCATAGCAGCCGGCGGCACGGCGGTGGCCCTGCCTGGCGACGTCGCCGAGCCGACGGAGATGACCGGGCTCTTCGACGCCGTGGAAGAACGTTTCGGCGGCGTCGACGTGGTCGTCAACACCGCGGGGATCATGCTCCTGGCCCCGCTCGCCGAGATGGAGCTGGAAGCCTTCGACCGGATGCACCGGGTCAACGTCCGCGGGACCTTCGTGGTCTCCCGGCTCGCGGCCCGCAGGCTGCGCCCCGGCGGCGCGCTGATCAACTTCTCCACCTCGGTGACCCGGCTCCAGCAGCCCGGCTACGGCGGCTACGCGGCGACCAAGGGCGCGGTCGAGGCCATGACCCTGAACCTGGCACGCGAACTGCGTGGCCGGGACGTCACCGTCAACGCGGTGGCCCCCGGGCCGACCGCGACACCGCTTTTCGCCGAGGGCAAGAGCGAGGAGCTGATCGCCCGGTCGCCGCCGCCGTACCCCTGGAGCGGCTCGGCGCACCCGAGGACATCGCCGAGGCCGTCGCCTTCCTGTCCGGGTCCGCCGGCCGCTGGATCAACGGCCAGGTGCTGTACAGCAACGGCGGCATCGCCTGACCCTCTCCACCACTTCCGCCTCTCTTCTTCGTCTCCGTTCCTCCCCTTCGCCCCTCCGATAGGAGACCACCATGTCGACTGTGCTCATCACGGGTGCCGCCACCGGTATCGGCAACCTCACGGCGCGAGCCCTGGCCCGGGCCGGTCACCGCGTCTACGCCTCGATGCGGGCCCCCGGCGGCCGCAACGGCGCCCGCGCCGAGGAACTGCACCGCCTGGCCACGGCCGAACACCTCGACCTGTACGTGGTCGAACTTGACGTCACCTCGCAGGAGTCCGCCGACCGCGCGGTGGCGGCCGTGCTCGAGAACGCGGGAGCGCTCGACGTCGTCATCCACAACGCCGGGCACCTGGTCACCGGCTACGTCGAGGCGTTCACCGCCGAGGAGATCGCCCACCTGGTCGACGTCAACACCCTCGGCGTCCAACGGCTCAACCGCGCCGCGCTGCCGCACCTGCGCGGGCAGGGGGGCGGCACCCTCCTCTACGTGGGCAGCACCATCCCGGTGACCACACCGCCGTTCCTCGGTCCGTACGTGGTGTCGAAGGCGGCGATGGACGCGCTGGCCCTGGTGACCTCCTACGAGGTGGCCCCGCTCGGCATCGAGACGGTGATCGTCATGCCGGGAGCCTTCACCCACGGCACCGACCACTTTCCCAACGCAGGACGGCCCGCGGACGCCGCCGGTGTCAGCGCCGGCTACCGGGCCCTGGACCCGCTGGTCGCTCGCAACGAACAGGCCACGGAAGGCCTGTTCGCCCCGGGCATGCAGGCAGACCCCTCGGTCGTCGCCAAGGAGATCACCAGGATCCTGTCCCTGCCCTTCGGCGAGCGCCCTTTCCGCAGCGTGGTGGACCTGACCAACTCCCTGGTCGAGCAGGCCAACTCCGCGGTGCTAGAGGCTCGCACGGACTTCGTGCGGCGCATGGGCTTCGAGGATGTCCTGCACGTCACCCGGGCGTAGGCCGCCCCCGCACCCGTTCCGTCACCGATCGCATCACCTCCCCTCGCAAGGAAACGACGACATGACCCGCAGTCAGCTGGACTCCGTCTCCGACCTCTTGCTGAAGTCGCCGCTGGACCTGGGCGGCGACGTGGCGAAGATGCGCCGCGTCTTCGACGAGATACTCGGCGCCGCGCCGCTGCCCGGCGACGTCCGCACCCGGATCACCGACCTGGGCGGGGTGCCCGCCGTCGAGGTGCGCGCCGGCGCCGCCGCGCCGACGGCCGCCACCGTGCTGTACTTCCACGGCGGCGCCTATGCGATCGGCTCCGCCGCCGCCAGCGTCGGCCTGGTCTCCGAGATCGCCCGGCGGACCGCGGCCACCGCGCTGTCCGTCGACTACCGGCTCGCCCCCGAACATCCCTTCCCGGCCGCGGTGGACGACGCGCTGGCCGCCTACCGGGCGCTGCTCGACCGAGGCGTCCCGGCCGGCTCGACCGCGGTCACCGGCGAGTCGGCCGGCGGCGGCCTCGCCCTCGCCCTGCTGCTGGCGATCCGGGACGCGGGACTGCCGCAGCCGTCGTCCGCGACCGTCCTGTCCCCATGGACGGACCTCACCCAGTCCGGCGGCACCATGACCACCCGGGCCGACGCGGATCCGGCGCTCACCCGCCGGGCCCTTCAGACCAGGGCCGCCGACTACCTCGCCGGGGCGGATCCACGCACCCCGCTGGCCAGCCCGCTCCATGCCGATCTGCGCGGACTGCCACCGCTGCTGATCCAGGCCGGCGGCCGGGAGATCCTGCTCGACGACGCCCTGCGGCTGGCCGCGCGGGCCGCCCACGCCGACGTCCCGGTCACCCTGCGGACCTTCCCCGGAGCGCCGCACGTCTTCCAGGGCTTCGCCCCGCTCGTCGACGAGCCGGCGCAGGCCCTCGACCAGGTCGCCGCCTTCATCAACGGCCATATCCAGCCGGAGGGACGTCCGTGAAAGCCGTACGCTTCCACCGCTACGGAGACATCGACGTGCTCGGCGTCGAGGACGTCGAACCGCGTCCACTGGGCCCACGCGACGTGCTGGTACAGGTGCGGGCCGCCGGGATCAACCCGGGCGAGGCCAAGATCCGTACCGGTGCCCTGCACGAGAGGTTCCCCGCGACGTTCCCCTCCGGACAGGGCAGCGACCTCGCCGGCACCGTCGCCGCGACCGGGGCCGCAGTGACCGGCTGGGCGCCCGGGGACCCGGTCCTCGGCTGGTCCTGGGAGCGGTCCAGCCACGCCGAGTACGTCGTCGTCCCGCACGACCAGCTCGTCCGCAAGCCCGACGGGCTCCCCTGGACCGCCGCAGGCGCCCTCTACGTCGCGGGCAGTACCGCCTGGGCAGGAGTCACCGCTGTCGACCCGGGGGCCGGCAAGACGGTCGTGGTCAGCGGGGCCACCGGCGGAGTCGGCACCATCGCCGTCCAACTCCTGCGCCTGCGCAGGGCGCACGTGGTCGCGATCGCCTCCCCGCGGCACCGGGACTGGCTGGAGTCCCAGGGCGCCACCCTCGTCCACTACGGGAGTGGAGTCACCGAACGCCTCCGCCGGGCGATTGAGGGCGACGGGGCCGGCACGGCGCACGCCTTCCTCGACTTCCACGGCGGCGACTACCCGCGGATCGCGCTCTCCCTGGGGGTGCTGCCCCGCAAGGTCAACACGCTCGACCACGGCGTCGCCGCCGCGCTCGGCGCCCGGGCACAGGGCAGTGCCGAGGGCACCAGCCGGGCGGTGCTGACCGAGTTGGCCGAGCTGACGGCGGCCGGCCGAATCGAGGTGCCGATCAGCCGGACCCACCCGCTGGGAGAGGTCCGGGCGGCCTTCACCCACCTGGAACACGACCACCCTCTGGGCAAGGTCGTCCTCCTCCCCAATGTCGTCCCCAGCAGCATGGAGAGCAACGGCGCTCGAACTGAGCGCAGGTGACGCCGACTCGGGCGGGTGCGGAGCCCTCAATGAGGGCCCAGTACCTACTCCGCGGCGGCTCCGGCGAGCAACCCTCAGCATCACGCAACCCCGCGGCGGTGTCGGGGTCCGAGTAGGAGCTGACCAGGAATCCGGTATTGCTGTCGGAAGTTGTGACAGACCGTGATCCGAGCCGTCAGGTCGTCTTCCCCGGGTTCCCGCCTGCCGTCAAACGATCGTTCGACGACAGGCGGCCGACGCATCCAATGAACCCGTGCACTCCAGGGGTTCGCGGCGGCCCGAATCCAATCAGATCCGATGGTGATTGCTGACAGCGTTTGATGACAGATAGTGTCCGATCCTCCGTACGGAAGGGGCCTCTCGATGGCGAACCTGGTCTACAGGCGGGTCTCGACGGACCAGCAGTCGACCGCCCGGCAGAACCTCGTCCTGGACGAGGCCGGGATCGAAGACCCCCTCCCGTCCGAGGAGGCAGCCGGCACCAGCCGCCTCCACCCGCCCCAGCGCCCGAAGTTCCGCGAACTGCTCACCTACGCGCGGCCCGGCGACACCGTGCACATCTCAACTTTGACCGATTGCCACCGAGCTCTGTCAGCCTGCAAGCGGGCTCTCAAGGGGCACCGCAAATAGGTGAGTTCTCCGGGGCCTTGTTCCAGGTCTCTCGAAGGTCGACCATGTGCACTCCGAGCGGTGCAGGTTTCCATGTAGAGGGGGCCAGCGCTCCCCCACCGGTACGCACCCAACTCCTGCCTTCTGGGTCCTGGAACTCCAACCATAGCGACGGCAGCTCTTCGTCGGTGATCTGCACCGATGGCAACTGAATGCGCAAGCTGGCACGCAGGGAGTCAGTGGGGATCTTGATCTGCTTGCACGGCTCCAGCGAACGCAAATCCCACCAAAGATGCCTTCCTGACAGGAGGAGGCGCATTTTCGCTGGGCGCGGGTTGCCGTTCATCACGACTACCGCGGACGGAGTTCGGTAGAAGTCGACCTGTTCAGCGAAGGCTTTCTGGCTCAGTTCAGCGGCTCGCTTCTCCTCCCTGTCGGCGCGCTGCTCCGCTCTGACCCCCAGAATCAGCCCCGCGAGTGCGGCAATGACGGTGATCACCGCGCCCGCTCCCCTGCCGATCTCCACCCATGTGGGCGCGGGCACTGTGGGGTCAGCATGGGCGTCGCCGCTGGAGGAGCTTGCCTGATGTTGAGGTGTCCGGTCCGCAGGGGCATCACCGTCGGAACCAGTCGCAGAACTGGGATCGCCGCCGTCGGGCACAGGCTGCCCCCCGCTACTCGCTTCAGCCATGCACCTTAGATTACAAGCGCGGTGCCCGTCCTGATCTTCCTGCTCAACACCGAAGACTGCCGGTCCACTTTGAGTGACAAACGGTCAAAGTTCACTGAGCTCTTTCAGCGTTGCCGCTCCAGGGTGAGGACGGCCGCGGCGATTGACGTCATGCGATTCGGGCTGCACCGGGAGCTACGGAGGATGCGCCAGGACTTCAGTCGTGCCACGCCTCGTTCGACCGGTGCCCGTGCTGCGGACAACGCACGGTTGACGGTTTGCTGCGTCGGCGTGAGCTCGCCGCCCGGCGGGCGCCTGAGGGAAGTCGTCACCCACGATCCGGCTCCCCTGCAGGCCCGGTCGGCGAGGATTGGGACGCCCTGGCGCTCACGGATACGGATGATCCGATGGGTGCGGGCCGACGTCAGGTCGTGGGCGCGGCCGGGCAGTGCAGGCGACAGCCACAGCAGCCGCCTCGCCGGGTCGGTCACCACCTGTACGTTCACTCCATGCCGACGGTGCTTGTGGGAGTAGTCGGCCCGGCTGTCGCCGACCCGGTCGCACTCGGCAAGGGTGCCGTCCAGCAGGACGTAGTCCGGGTCGGCTTCGCGCGGTGCGCGCAGCAGGCCGGGCGCGCGGTCGGCGAGCAGACCGATCACTGCGGACGTGTAGGCGTGGGCGGTGCCGACGGAGATACCGAAGCCGGCGGCAAGCTGCGCGAGAGTGTCGTGCCGGCGCAGGTACACCAGACCGATCAGAGCGCGCTGGTGCGGTGGGAGTTTGCGGCGGCGGTCACCCTCGCGGGTGACGATGAGCATGGTGACCCACTCGACCAGGGCATGGGGCAGGTCGAGTGCGGCAGGATAGACAACGAACAAGGCTCCCGCGCTGGCGAGCTGAGACGCCGAACACCTCGCTCACCGGCACGGGAGCCTTGTCCGTTGCGGACGCCTACTTCGTCACCCGATCAGTGACCACGCTGAAAGACCTCAGTGAAGAGACCGCGGCGAGACTCTCCGCCGTGTCGGGCAGCCAGGATGAGCTGAACGTCACGCTGGTGGAACCCGAGCTGGGTGGTGGAAGTCGGCGTCGACGTCGCCCGCGACGCCTCCGGCCGGTGGCGGCATCCCGCACGCTGGCACCGTGCCCCGACCTCTCTCCCGCCTGACGTCACCGCCGGCTCGGCACCGGAACACTTCTCACAATCGGTCCTGCGACCTGCGCGTTCGGGCAGCACCTTGAGAAGCAGGAAGTGAGCCGTCGGCCGCCGTTGCTGACCGGGATGACGGTTGCGCTCGCCCGTATTCGTTGTCGGTCGATTCGGCCCTACCTGCACCTGTCCCGGCAGGGGTGACGTATCGGGGTCCTGGCAACCTGAACTCGTAGACCCGGGTTCAGGCTCCGGTGCGATAGCGGGTGAGCATGAGGGCGACGGCTTCGTCCACGATCGTGGTGTCGGTGGGGTCGGGCGGAACGAAGTCGGTGCGTACGAGCTGGGGCCACAGGAGCTGGCCGCAGATCATGCCGAGGAACTGTTCGGCCACGGCGGACGCCGGCTGTGGCTGTCCGTCGGCCGAACGGAAGTCGAGTGTGCCGGCGTGTGCTTCGGCCTCCAGGTAGTCGCGGAGCCGGTCGAAGAAGGGGCCGCGGTCGATGGCGAAGCCGGTGCCGACGATGTCGGCGAGTTCCGGCATCTGCGGAAGCTCGGTGATGATCAGGCGGCACAGCGCCGCCGTGCCGGGCCGCGAGACCAGACAGGCGTAGTCGCGGCCGATGTGGTCCAGACCGTACCGGGGATCACCGGCCGGGGGCGGTGCGGCGTACTGCACATCCAGCTGCCACTGCTCGGAGGTGACGGCCGCGAACAACGCGGCTTTGGAGGGGTACCGCTTGAAGAGGGTGCCGGTGGAGACGCTGGCCTCCCTGGCGATCTGAGCCAGGGAGGTCTTGTCGTATCCCCGGGCGAGGAAGAGGTCGCGGGCGGCGCGGATGATGCGCGCGCGGTTCTCCGCTTTGATCTGCGCGTGATACCCGGCCTGGCACGTATCGCCACCGGTCTCCGCTCGGTCCGCCACCGACATACCCACGCCCCTCGCCCGTCTCCCAGCCGCACCCTCGCTGTCAGAGAACGGTCTGGCCGCCGTCCAGGATAAGGTCCTGGCCCACGGCGAAGGCGGAGACGTCGGAGGCCAGGTACACGACGGCTTCCGCGACCTCCTCGGGCATGCCCATGCGGCCCAGCGGGATGCCGGCGCTGATCCCTTCCAGGACCGCCGCCTGCACCGCGGGGTCCTCGATCCCGAGCTTGGCGTACAGCGGGGTGTTCACCGGGCCGGGGCTGACCGCGTTGAACCGGATACCGTGCGATGTGAGCAGGTCCGCGTTCCACGACCGCATCAGGGAGCCGACGGCCGCCTTCGTCGCGGCGTAGGCGTTCGACTGCCCGTAACCGCCGTGCGCGCTGTTGGACGCGTTGAGGACGACCGATGACGGGTTGGCCAGCACGGGCACCAGGGCCTGCGTGAGAAAGAAGACGCTCTTGACGTTGATGTCGAAGAGCCGGTCGTAGCTGTCCTCCGTGTGGTCCTCGAACGGCCGCCAGTCCGAGACGCCCGCGTTCAGGAACGCCACGTCCAGCTCCCCGAAGTGCTCACGCACCCGCTCCGCCAGGCCGCGCTGCGCATCGAGATCGCGCGCATCGGCCTGCACCACCGGCACCTTGTCCCCGAGGACCTGCCGCGCCTTCTCGATGCTGGCCGGGGTGACCCCCGTGACCAGTACATCGGCCCCCTCCGCGACAAATCGCTGCGCGGTCTCCAGACCGATCCCACTCGTGCCGCCGGTGACGAGGGCGCGCTTGCCCGCAAGACGATTCATGTTCATTGTTCCTTGCCGAGGCGTTAGGTAAGTCGATGGACTCAACTTGGGAAGGTAGCTCCCGCGGCAGCCGTAAGGCAAGTCGCTCCACTTACCATTTCGCCTGGAGCGGTTCGGCGACCCTGCGCACCCAGCAAAGGGCTCGCCGTCCGCGGGGAAGCTCGCGGTGCTCATCGTGCGCCGGGGCGGTCGCGTCGCGGCAGTCGCCCGGCGACCAGGTCGTAGGAATCCTCGACCGCGTCGGTGACCAGGCGCTTGGTGATGCCGAGTCCCGGCCCCAGGGAGATCCAGTGCCGTTTGTCGAGGTAGCGGCCCGGGGTGATCGAGGCGTGGCCGCGTTCTTGTGCGCGGGCGTGTTCGGGTTCGCACTTGACCGTGATGATCTGCTCGTCCGGGTCGTCGGTGACGATCAGGAACACCTTGCCCGCGACCTTGTACACGTCGAGTCCCGGGGTGAAGGGGTATCCGTGGCTGACGCCGGGGAGGGCCAGGGCCGCCTGGCGGGCGGTGTCCTGGAGCCGGTCACCGGCCGCGCTCACCGGGCCGCCCGCGTTCCGGTGCCGTAGGTGCGCGGGTCGACGGGCCGCCCGGCCCTGGGCAGGTGGGCGACGACGAGCAGATAGGAGTCCGTGACGAGCTCCCTGACGAGCTCCTCGTCGACGCCTTCTCCGCTCTCCAGGGTGATCCAGTGCTTCTTGTTCATGTGGTAGCCGGGGGTGATGTGGCTGTACTGCTCCCGCAGGGCGTGGGCGTCGCCGGGGTCCGCCTTGAGGATCACGACGGGACGCCCGGGGACGTCGGTCATCAGCATGAACACCTTGCCGCGCACCTTGAAGACCTCCCAGTCCGGGCCGAAGGGATGCTCCAGCGCTGTTCCGGGAAGTTCCTCCGCGCAGTCGGCGGCGGTCTTGTGCAAGGCCGATCCGTTCACGGGGCGTTGCCTTTCTCAGGTGGTGACGGGGTGCGGCATCGAAGGACGCGGAGGGCACGCCACGCGGTCGCCGCGGCACGTCCCATCCTTCCGTCGAAACCGACGGGAAAGGCGGTAGGCTGCGGACACGTGATGGTCGGTAAGCGACACCCAGGGCCGGGCGGACAGGCCGGCCCGGCTGCGGTTCCGCTGTACGGTTTCCAGCCCCCGGTCGGTACCCCGTACGGCCTCGAGGTGAGTACCGTCGAGGACTTCTTCGCCCAGCACGACGACTGGCCGTGGAACCCGCCCCGGCCGGGCCGTGCCACCTTCCACTACCTCATCGCCGTCACCGAGGGTGAACTGCGGCACGACGTCGACCACATCACGCGGACCGTCGCTCCCGGCCAGTGGCTGTGGGTGCGTCCCGGGCACGCGCAGTGCTGGCATCCGCCCGACGCCGCCCGCGGCCCGTTCATCCTGTTCGAACCAGAGGTGCTGCGGCCCGATCTCGCCCGTCTCCTGGCCCCACTCACCACGCACGAGGCCCCTGCCGTGCTCAGCCCGCACGCCGACGACGCCGCCTGGCTCCGGCTGACGGCACTCCAGCTCCTGGACGAACACCGCGCACTCGGGCGCCGCCCCCTCCCCGTCCACCACGCCCTGCGGCGCAGCCTGCTCGAATCGCTGCTGCTGCGCCTGGCCAACTCCCCGGGCATCGCCCCCACCGCCACAGCCACGACCACGGCCGGCACCGGCCGCGCCGACAGATACGGACGCTTCCTGGACGCCTTGGAAATGCACTTTCGCGAACTGCACCAGGCCGCGGACTACGCCGAGTTGCTCGACTGCTCGGTCCGCACCCTCAGCCGCGCCGCCCGGGACGCCACCGGCAAGGGGGTACGCGAACTCATCGACGAGCGGCGCCTCCTGGAAGCCCGGCGCCTGCTGGGAGCTGCCCGGTGGGATGCCCAGGCGGTGGCCGCCCATCTCGGCTTCACCGACCCCGCGAACTTCGGCCGCTTCTTCCGCGACCGCACCGGCCTCACCCCGGCCACCTTCGCCGCCCGCGCAGCGAGGACCGACGCGTGACGGAAACAAGGCGGAGGCCCCGTGCCCGTGGGAGGCGATGACCCCCGTCGCGGTCCGCGTGAACGCCCGATGGGCGCACTGGTGGAGTGTCGGTGTTCGAGAGCTGCAGTGTTCGCCCCCAGGGCAGCGCCAAGTCGGCGCCCACCTTGCTCCAGTGAACAGCCCACCCTCTCCACGGAGCCTGGAGCCTGCTTACGGGCAGACGCGGGCGTCGTTCGGGGAATGTTCGGGCAGGGCTGCCGCGGGTTCCGGGGACGTCAGCGCGCCCGTGGGAAAAGCTGCTCGACAGCGGTCACTACTGCGGCGCGGCGGGCGGCGGTGGTGGGGTCCACGGCGTGTGCGGCGGCGGCCTCGCTGAGTTCGGGTTGCGAAGCCCAGGTCATGGCGATCTGGTTGACCAGGGCGAGGACGTCGGCCGGGTCCCAGGCGGGGGCGAGCTGTCCGGCCTGTTGCACCTGGCGGAGCTGGTCGATTTTGCGGGCGAGCACTGCCTGGGCGGGATCGTCGGCAACGGCTGTGGTGCCCGGCAGTTCGAGGCGGCCCCAGGCGATCAGGCGGTAGTGGTCCGGACGGGCGACGAAGTAGTCGAACAGGCGGCCCGCGTAGCCAGGGAGGTCGGACGGGTCCATCTGGGTGGCCTCGGCGATGACGACGTACTCCCGTGCGGCGACGTCGGCATAGAGCGCGTCTTTGCTGCGGAAGTAGGCGTAGACGCGTTCTTTGCTGGTCCTGGCGAGCTTGGCGATGCGGTCCACGCGGGCGCCGGCGATGCCATGGCGGGCGAACTCCTCCATGGCAGCGGTAAGGACGCGCTCGCGCGTGTCGCCGGCGGCTACGGACGCTGCGGTCCGGCCGGAGTCGCGGGACTGGGGCATGGCCCCAGGATAGAGCACCAAACCGTTTGGTTTGGCATCGCGGGTGCTCGGGCGTACAGTCAAACGGAACAGTTCGGTTTGACCTCTGGGGGTGAAGCCGGCGAACCACTCAGGGAGTGAACTCATGCAGCACCGCAATCTGGGCTCTCAGGGTCTGCGCGTCTCGGCGCTCGGCCTGGGGATCATGGGCATGTCCATGGCCTATGGCGCCTCGAACGACGACGAGGGCATCGCGACCATCCGCCGCGCCCACGAACTCGGGATCGACTTCTTCGACACCGCCGAGCTGTACGGCGCCGGTACCGGCAGCAACGAGATCCTCCTGGGCAAGGCGGTCAAAGACTTCCGCGACGAGGTGGTCCTTGCCACCAAGTTCGGCTTCGACATGACCGCCCCAGCGATCAGCCCTGCCTTCGACAGCCACCCGGAAAACATCCGCAAGGTCGCCGAGAACAGCCTGCGCTACCTGCAGAGCGACCACATCGACCTCTTCTACCAGCACATCTCCGACCCCGACATTCCGGTCGAGGAGGTCGCCGGCGTGGTCGGCGAACTCATCAGCGAAGGCAAGGTGAAGTACTTCGGTCTGAGCAACGTCGGCCCCCAATACATCCGCCGCGCCCACGCCGTCACCCCGGTCTCCGTGCTCCAGTACGAGTACTCGCTCTTCGAGCGGGAGGTCGAGGAGAAGATCCTTCCCGTCCTGCGGGAACTCGGCATCGGCCTGGTGCCCTACTCCCCGCTCGGCCGCGGATTCCTCACCGGCCAGGTCAAGCCCGCGAGCGAGTACGCCGCGGACGACATGCGCAGCTGGGACGAGCGCTGGCAGGGCGAGAACTACACGTACAACCTGCACGCCACCGAACAGCTCAAGGATCTGGCCGGCACCAGGGGCATCACCACCGCCCAACTCGCGCTGGCCTGGCTGCTCGCCCAGGGCGAGGACGTCGCGCCCATTCCCGGCACCCGCAGCACCAAGCGCCTCGAGGAGAACGCGGGCGTCGCCGACATCCAGCTCTCCGCAGCCGATCTGGCCCGCATCACGGAGATCCTTCCCCACGGCTCGGCAGGCAGCCGCCTCCCGGCCGCCGTACTGTCCAGCTTCACCACAGACTGACCGCGCCGACACAGGCGATGAACAGATCGGGGAGGATCTCTTCCACCGACTCCCCGGCTGCTTTGCCGCTCAGTCCTTCTCGGCGCTCCTTGCGGGTGGTGGGGGTGTCAGCCGGCGAGGTCGACGCCGCTCGGGATCGGCTTCCTCGCTGGAGGCGGCCTTCGGTGATGGCGTGCAGCTGGGCCGTGGGCGGCTGATCCTGGCTCAGCCGGAGTCCGGGTGGCGCCGCTGGGCACGCAGCCGGGCCCAGCGCTTCAGGCGGCGGCCGACCTCGGCCTCATGGCCGTGTTCGGTGGGACGGTAGTAGGTCTCGCGGGCCATGTCCTCGGGGAAGTATTCGGCGCCGGAGAAGCCGTCGGGGGCGTCCGGGTCGTACTGGTAGCCCTTGCCGTAGCCGAGGTTCTTCATCAGCCGGGTGGGCGCGTTGAGGATGTGCGGCGGCGGCATGAGGGAGCCGGTACGGCGGGCGCTTTCACCCGCGGCTCCGAAACCGCGGTAGACGGCGACGGACTTCGGGGCGGTGGCCAGATAGACGACGGCCTGGGCGAGGGCGAGTTCCCCCTCGGGCGAGCCGAGCCGCTCGTACACGTCCCACGCGACGAGAGCCTGCTGGACGGCGCTCGGGTCGGCCATGCCGACGTCCTCGCCTGCGAAGCGGACCAGCCGGCGGGCGATGAACTGCGGGTCCTCGCCGCCTTCCAACATCCGCGCCAGCCAGTACAGGGCGGCGTCCGGGTCACAGCCGCGCATCGCCTTGTGCAGCGCGGAGATCAGGTTGTAGTGGCCCTCCTGGGCCTTGTCGTACTGCGGGGCCCGCTGCTGCACCTGCCGGGCCAGCCCGGCCACGTCCAGCGGGCCGGTGCCGGTGGGGAGGGCCTGGAGCTGCTCGGCCATGTTGAGCAGGTAGCGGCCGTCCCCGTCGGCCAGGGCGAGCAGGGCCTGGCGGGCCTCGCCGGTCAGCGGCAGCCGGCGCCCGGTCAGCTCCTCGGTGCGGGTCGTGAGGGTCTGCAGAGCCTGGTCGTCGAGGCGTTTGAGAACGAATACCTGACTGCGCGAGAGCAGCGCGCCGTTCAGTTCGAAGCTCGGGTTCTCGGTGGTCGCGCCGACCAGGACGACCGTGCCGTCCTCCACGTAGGGCAGGAAGCTGTCCTGCTGGGCGCGGTTGAAGCGGTGGATCTCGTCGACGAACAGGAGCGTCCCCCGCCCCCGGGCTCGGTGCCGCTCGGCGTCGCGGAACACCCGGCGCAGGTCGGCAACCCCGGAGAAGGTCGCCGACAGCGGGGCGAAGACCAGACCGGCGGCATCGGCGAGTAGCCGGGCGATGGTGGTCTTCCCGCAGCCGGGCGGCCCCCACAGGACCATCGACACCAGATGCTGCCGCTCGACCATCCGCCCGATCGGCGACTCATCGCCCAGCAGGTGCTCCTGGCCGACCACCTGGCCGAGGGTGCGCGGGCGCAGCCGGTCGGCGAGAGGACGTGAGAGGTCTTCGACGGCCGGCACGGTGACGTCGCTCGCTCCGGTGCTGTCGGGGCCGGGATCGTCGTCGAACAGGGCGAGCGCGGGTTCGCTGTGGTCCATGGGGCTGAGCTTTCGCGTAGGTGCCTGTGGTCGGAGCGGGCGGGCGGTCAGGGGCGGGCGGGCCGCCGGCTGCGGGGCGTCGAGTCGAGTGCCAGGTCGTAGGAGTCGGTGACCCGGTCCTCGACCAGGGCCGCGGTGATACCCCGGCCGCCGCCCAGCGAGATCCAGTGCGTCTTGTCGAGATGGCGCCCGGCGGTGATCGGGGGGTACTGCTGCTGCAGCCGCCACCCTTGTTCGAGGGGCGGCTGCTTGTGGTGCCGGGCAGTGGCGCGCGCGGCGCGCCGCCTGCCGCGATGACGCGAAGCGCACTGGCCGCAAGGTCGTCGACGACTTCCACCTTGACGATGGGATCGCGCCACGGAGCCGCCACCGCTCACTTGTTGAGAGCCCGCCCGATGAACTCCTCACGGGTCGCGCTGGAAGCGCGCGACACAGCCGCATGATCCACCGTCATGTCGAACCCGTGGAAACCCCCGCCCCACATGTGGAAGTCGACGCTCACGCCCGCCTCGGAGAGGCGGCCGGCGTAGCTCAGGATCTCGTCGCGGAACCCCTCCGCCGAGCCGGTGTCGATGTAGGTGCGCGGCAGCCGGCTGAGGTCCTCGGCGCGGGCCGGCGCGGCGTACTGCGACACGTCCGGGCCGCCGCGCCGCTCGCCCAGCAGGGAGGTCCACGCGTACAGGTTGCTGTGGCGGTCCCATACGCCTTCGCGGTCCACCATGCGACTGCTGTGCGTCTCGAAGCGGTCGTCGAGCATGGGGCAGATCAGGATCTGGTGGCTGAGCGAGGGAAAGGCGCGGTCGCGGGCGAGCAGCGCGGTCCCCGCCGCGAGGCCGCCGCCACCACTGACTCCGGCGATCAGGAGCCGCTCGGGGTCGATACCGAGCTCGGCCGCGTTCTTCGCCATCCATACCAGCCCCGCGTAGCAGTCCTCGACCGGCGCGGGATCGGGGTGATCCGGCGCCAGTCGGTATTCGACCGACACGACGACCGCATTCCCGTCGATCACATGGGGGAGGAGATGACTCACGTGGTCCCGGCGTCCCCCCATGATCATCCCGCCACCGTGGAGGCTGAGGATGCCTCCCTTGGGGCCTCGGTCCTCGACGGGGCTGAGGATCAGCAGAGTGATGTCCGGCGCGCCTTCCGGCCCCGGCACCTGGCGCTCCTCCACCCGCACCCTGCCGCCCGCCGTCAGAGCATCCGAATCCAACGCGGGGCAACCCGCGGCGATCTGCCGTCGGATCTCCTGCAGGATCTCGTCCGTCAGGGCTGGAAAGACAGCGCCCCGCGCCTCCTCGACGGGCGCGAGCTCCGGGTCCAACGGGGGCCGGACGGTCGTGGCACCGAAAAAGTCTGCTGCTGTCTGGTCCGTCATCTGTTCTCTCTTTCGGAAACGCCGAAGCTCACGGTCGGGCCGAGCCATCCACTGCGCACGCTGTGTGCGATGACCTTGTCGCGCCCCGCGATCAGGTCTCAGTCGTCCAGGACGACGACGTGCTTGCCCGGCGTGGTGCCGGATTCGAGATCGGCCTGGGCGTCGCGGACCTGTTCCAGGCCGTGGTAGGCCTTCGCGACCGGGACGTTGAGACGCCCTGCGGCGATGGCCTGGAGCTGGTGGGCGAGGACGTCGGCCGGGAGGTCGGCGGCCTCACCGCCGTAGGACGTCAGCCGCACCCCGCCCGGGATCATGAACGGGCTGAAGTCGGGGATCGTCCACTGGCCCGCCAGGGCTCCGGTGAAGCAGACCGTGCCGTGGCGGCGGACGGTGCGGAGGGTGTCGGCGAGGACCGAACAGCCGACCAGTTCCAGGGCTGCGTCGACGCCGTCCGGGATCAGCTCGCGCACCTGGTCGGCGAGGGTGCCGTGGTCGACGAGGGGGTGGTCGACACCCGCGGCCCGCAGTTCTGCCGCCCTCTCCGGGCTGCGGGTGGTGGACAGCACGGTGGCTCCGAGGTCCTTCGCGATGGTGGCCGCGCTCAGCCCGACCGTGGAGGTGCCGCCGCGGATCAGCAGCGTCTGCCCGGCCTTGAGGTCCAGGCCGCGGGTCAGGGACCCGTAAGCGGTTTGGAACATCTCCGGCAGCGCGCCGACGACATCCCACGGCAGGCCGGTCTCGAACGGGATGACCTGTGCCGCGGGTACGGTCACGTACTGGGCGTACGCGCCGTCGTACGAGCGGCCCATGCCGCCCATCATCGTGGCAACCTGCTGTCCCGGCCGCAAACCGCTGTCCTCGTCGGCCTCATCGACCACGCCGACGCCCTCGATGCCGGGGACACGCGGGTAGGTGACCTCCGCGTCCGACTCTCCCTTGCGGGTGGTGACCTCGGATTCATTGACGCCGAACGCCTTGACCTTGATCCGCACCCAGCCGGGCTTGCGGACAGGCACCGGGACGTCCTTGATCTCCAGTGCCTCCAGGCCGCCGGGCCGGGTGACGACGACGGCCCGCATCGTCGCCGCTACGGCGTCGCCGGCTGCTGTCGGTTGGTTCATGCCGAGTACCTCACTCTGTTTCGCCCCCTTGGCGCGCTGTTTCGTATCGCCCGCCGGCCGTCAGGGGCGGTCGATGCCTTCCCACAGGTCGAGGACCTGCTGGTAGTGGGCGGTGCCCTCGAAGGGAGAGTTGCCGACGGTTTCCGCGGTGGGATGGTCCGTGACGGCGGGCCACATGCGGGAGTGCTCGCCGGTGGCGAAGTCGAGCACGATGTCGCGGATACGCGTGTCACGCTCGGCCTGCTCCGCGCTGCGGCCCGGCTGTTCCTGGCCGACCAGGGCGTACATCTCGGTGCCATGCACCGCAGGCGCGCCCTCGGCGGGGCCGATCAGGAGGAGGTGGGCGTTGCCGCCGGCGGCGGCGTGGGCCAGGGGGCCACGGGCGGCGGGGATCGCGAAGAGGTAGTCCGCCATGACCGCGGCGCGGACCTCGGCCGGGGTGCGGCCGCCCTGGTCGTAGGCGTCGACGATCTTCTGCGCGCGGGAGCGGGAGATACGCCACCCCGTGACCTCGTCGACGACGCGGTCGATGGTGCCGGGGTCGAAGCGGTCGAGGTCATTCGCGACCCACCAGCCCATGTCGTCGCTGGCCATGCTCAGCAGGATGTCGACGTCGCGGTGGGCGCCCGAGGCGAGGACGTCCATGGGGTGGGCGTGCACCACCGCGCCGGGCTGCCCGATGTCCAGGACGACGCCGGTGGCCTTGTTGTCCACCCCGCCGCGGACTCCGAGGTCCGTCGGGAGGACCTTGCGCAGGGCGTCCCGCAGGGAGAGCGGGTCGAGGTCGAGCAGCTTCTCCGGGTTGTCCGCGACGCTGAGTTCGGTGACGAACAGGTGCGCGAGCTCCTCGGCCCACCAGGCCGGGATGGAGCGGGCGGGCCCGCCGGAGAATCCGGCCAGGCGCCGGTAGAGGCCGTCGGCGGAGGAGGCGCCGAGCAGCCCGAAGGTGGAATAGGCGCCGCCGCTGTGGCCGTAGACGGTGACGTTGTCGGGGTCTCCGCCGAAGTGGGCGATGTTCCGCTGGATCCAGGTGAGCGCGGCGATGATGTCCTGGAGGAAGAGGTTGCTGGCCTCGGCGAGCTTCCCGCCGTATTGCGAGAGCGAGAGCGTGCCCATGGCGCCGAGCCGGTAGTTGATCGACACGCCCACCACGCGCCCCGTCGCGGCGAGCCCGGCGGCGTTCGAGGTGATCTGCGTGTTCGCGCCGTACTCGAATCCGCCGCCGTGGATGTACACGGTCACCGGCAGCGCCTTGACGGCCGGCCGCTCAGGGGCCCACACGTTCAGGTTCAGGCAGTCCTCGCCCATCCCGCTGTCCGCTTCCAGCCAGTCACCGCTGTCGGGCTGGATCGAGACGACACCCTTGCGGTCGTAGGGCAGGTCTGGATCGAAGTCCGCCAGTACGGGGCGGCGGTATCGCTCGGCAGTGGCGTACGGAATCCCCCACCAGGACCGCACCCCCGGTGCGGTCGGGGCCTTGGGAGCGGAGGCGGTCATGGCACGTCCTTCCAGCGCGGTTCGGGTGTTCGCGCGGTGCTTGGGCTGCTGGTTGCTCGCCGTGACGTCTCCCATCGTTTCCCAGGATCCGGCAGAGCGCCCGACAGGTGGCGGTCAGCCGGTGGTCAGCAGGTGACACTTCGGCAGCAAGATCTCGGTGCAGGCCATGAGCTTCTGCTACACGGCCGACGGCCGGATCGTCCGCGACGGAGCCGGCCCGCCTCCTCGGGGATATGCAGCGCATCGCGTACCGGTGCCGTGGACCTCGTAGCGCCGGGTGACACTTCTGCCGCGCGGGATTGCCCTGCCGGGAGGGCCTCGCCGCAGTGTCCGATCCGGGAGTAACGGCTCGATTCGCGCCCTCTGACTGCCCCTCCTCGTCGGCGTCTCGGCCGGCGACACGCACGACAGCGAAGGCCTGAAGCCCATGGCCGAGGGTCACCAGACGAGACACGACCCCGATCGCGGCCGGCACTCAAAGCCCGAGCGCCTACACGCGGACAAGGCCTATGACCGTACTGATCTGCGGAAATGGTTACGCGGCAAGCGCATCGGAGTGCGAATCGCGCGCAAGGGAATCGAGTCCAGCGAGCGATTGAGTCGCCGCCGCTGGGTCATCGAGCGGACCATGTCCTGGCTGTCCGGCTACCGACGTCTGAACCCTCGCTACGAGCGCGATCCCCGCAATTACCCGGCCGTTCTCGGGCTCGCCGCCGCCCTGTGCTGCTACAAACGACTCGTCCGCCTCACCACGTAGGACACGGTCTAATAGTGGTCGTAGGCGGTCAGTGCGCGCATGACTGGCTGGCCGCGCATGAAGCTGGCTCCCTCATCAGGCCCCTTGGAATCGATCTTCTAGGCTGGCGCGGTGACTGATGAGCAGGAGTGGGTGCAGCCGTCGGGGGTGTGGGCCACGGCGGTGGGGGTGGCCAGGGTGCGGGCGCTGGAGACCGAGCGGGAGAACGCGCTGTTCCGCGACCCACTGGCACAGGCCTTCGCCGCCGCCGGAGGCATGTGGCCCTCCTCACCGCCGCTGCCCGATGACGAGGCCGCGCGCCGCCGCCGGCTGGCCGTGTCGTTCTCCATCGTCATCAGGACGAAGTTCCTCGACGACCTTTTGCAGCAGGCCTCCGCGTCCGGGGTCCGGCAGGTCGTGCTGCTCGGCGCCGGCATGGACAGCCGGGCCTTCCGGATGGACTGGCCCAAGGGCACCCGGCTGTTCGAGGTCGACACCGCCGCGCCACTGGACTTCAAGGCTTCGGTGCTGCGCCAGGAGCGGGCCGTCGCACGCTGCGAGCGGATCACCGTCGCGGTGGATCTGCGTGAGGACTGGCCAGGCGCGCTGGCCGCCGCAGGGCACGACCCGACCGTGCCGACCGTGTGGATCGCCGAAGGACTGCTGATCTATCTGCCCGAGGACGCGGTGGAGCTGCTGCTGGCCCGGATCAGCGCGCAGTCGGCGGCCGGCAGTCGGATGGGGCTGACGTTGGGCTCGCGCGGCGTGATCGAGCGCTTCGGCGCGGACGCCATGCCGGCATCGGCGGCGTCCATGTGGGTCTCGGAGATGCCCGACGACCCGGTGGGCTGGCTGGCCGGGCACGGCTGGGCGGCCGACAGCCACACCCTGCGCGAGCGCGCTGCCGCCTATGGCCGCCCGATCAGCACCCCGCCGCAGCGCGAGGAGCGCCCCGGCGGACTGATCTCGGCGGCCCGCCGGTAGACCGCCTCCCGGTTCCCTAGATGAGCGATTCCAACTGGGTCCTGATGAGGGGAGTCAGGTTCATGCGCGGCCAGCCAGTCATGCGCGCACTGACCGCCTACGACCACTAAAACCACCATTAGGCGAGCGAAGATCAACAGTCACCCTCCGTACGCGACCACACGAAGTGGACCAGGGCCCAATTCTGACGTCACCACAGCGTGAACGGATCCAGCTTCGACAGCCGCGCGAAGCGGCGGTAGATCCGGCGTGACGGTGTGGCGCTGTTTGTCTGATCGACGAGCACTCCTCGTCCGAGGCGTTGCGCTGACCACCTGAACCCGCACTGATGAGAGGGAGCAAGCGTCCTGCGAGCAACCGCGCGATCCGGCCAGGGCCTGAGAGTCCGGTGACCGTGCTCCAGGTGACGCCGTAGTTGCACTGCAACGCCCGGTTCGACATGCCGTCGCGCGAGTCGCGCCGCAGCGCGGCGTACAACCCGACCTTCGACTGGCCAGGCGGCATCGGGGGTGCTCCTTTACCGAGCACATCCAGCTTGACACCGCAACCCCGTCTATACCTTGCTCGCGACCACCATGTAGTTCTCGGCCTCAAGATCGAACGTGCTCAATGCCGTCTGGAGGCCGACCCGGTGCAGCTCGACTTCGAGTTCCTCGTACCGGTAGGGCCAGCAGGACAGCAGTTCCGAGCGGACAAGAACCAACCCGGTCGCATCAACTTGCGCGATCGCTATCTCGATGTGGTGCTCCTCCTCCCAATGCGGAGCAATCTCCCACCGGTAGACCACGACGGCATCGCGACCGTTCCGGCGGACGAGTCGGTCACTGATCTCCAGCCGGGAACCTCTGGCCCTCACGAGTTCCCAAGTGCGGCATGTGAGTACCAAGCGCCCGCCTGGGCGCAGAAGCCGTGACATCGACTCCAGAGCAGCACCCCTGCCTGTCGCGCCCGCGGCATGGTGAAGCGAGTTGCCAACGCAGAACACCATGTCGAACGTGTTGTCCTGGAAATGGTCGGGCAACTCTTCCCAGTTCGCCCGTACGGCCCGGACGGATGCTCCGAACTCCTCAGACAATTCTGCAGTCCGACGAACCATCGCCTCGCCGGCGTCAGTTGCGACAACCTGCATGCCACGACCGGCGAGGCCAACCGCCAACTGTCCGGTTCCGCACGAACAGTCGAGGACGTGAGCGTTCGACGGCAGGAGATTGAGGGCGTCGTCGAACGACGCAGCGAACTCGGCTGGAGGCAACTTTGCATCCGAGATGAGCCATTCGTACACCTCGGCAAGCACGTCATAGCCTGTCACAACCACTACCTCAGTCACGCGGCAGACTCACGGTAGGACGTCAGTCCATCAGCGGAGCAAGCCGGGCACCAATGGAGCTCGGTGGGGTCGCGGATTTCGTCGGGCCATCGCATCGCGTGCAGGACGATGGGCTCGCCGCGGACCCGCAGCATGCCGAGCCGCTCACGCCCGGACCACGCGTATTTGGCGATGGCCACCTTCGACGAGCGGGACAGTGCCTCGCGGAGCAGCTTGTAGGGCTTGGCCGCGACCTGCCCGTCGGGGAGAGGTAGTAGCCCTCGCCGAGCCGGATCGGGTCGATGTCGTCCGCGGCGACGAAGGCGTCGATCTCGATGGCCTTCGCCGTCGGCAGCGGCAGGTCGCGCAGTTCCTCGTCGCTGATGGCGACGACCTGGTCCTTGGCGTACTCGTAGCCCTTGCCGATCTCGGTGTTCGCCACCTCGCAGTCCTCGAGCTCGCAGATCTTGCGGGTGCGGATCCGGCCCATGTTCTCTGGGGGTTCCGGGGCCGTGGTGTGACGTCGTACGGCATCTCCTCGTTGAGGTCGTAGGACGAGTTCTCCGGGGGTGTGGCTCTGCGGTGGATCGTTGCGATCGACTCGTGGACTAGGGGTACAAGTGCGCGCATTTCCTGTACGGATACCTTCGGGCCTCCGTTATTGGACCGTGGTGGATGACGATCTTGAGGTCGTCGAGGACGCTGATCGCTTTCTGCGGGAGATTCGGCTGGCGCGCGGGCGGGCGGAGCTGACGACGAAGGCATACGCCCAGGGCCTTGCCTTGTTCTTGCGCTGGTGTGTGAGGACAGAGCGGGACTGGCGGACGGCGGCTCGCGAGATGGGGCTGTTCATCCTCTGGCTGAGGTGGACGCCCGGCAACGGGGGGCAGCGTCAGGTCGTAGTGCCCGGACCCGGGAGCAAGCCGGTCCGCGGGGACACGCGGATCAACAAAGTGCTCACAGCCGTGCGGATGTTCCTGGTCCACGCGGTCATCAACAGGGCTGCGCCGACCTCGGTGTTGGAGCAGATCTACGAACTGAGTGACGACCACGACCTGCCCTTGGCGGCCCGCGGTGAGAGCAGCGTGATGCGCCACCGCCTGCGAGCCCACCATCGGCTTCAGGAACCCGAGACGGAGGTCGACCGAGCCAGCGATGAAGAGGTCATTGCGATGTTCCTCGCATGCCGCTCAGCGCGCGACCGGCTGATCATGCTCCTGCTCTCCCGCGTCGGACTGCGCCCTGGGCAGGTCGCTGGCCTTCGTCGCCGTGATCCTCACCTGCTGGCGGACTCGCGGTCGCTGGGCTGCCACGTCGAAGGCGCTCATGTGCATGTCGTCCGGCGTCAGAACGAGAACAACGCGTGGTCGAAGTCGAAGAAGTCGTGGGTGATGCCTGTGGACTTCCTGGTCGTGCAGGCATTCGACCAGTACGCGCTGGAACGGCATGAGCGTCTGGGGTCCGACGGCGGCGACTTTCTGCTCGTCAACCTCTTCCGTCACCCTCTGGGTGCGCCGGTCTCTGCGGACGCAATCGGGGAGCTGTGCGAGTCGTTGTCTCGGCGGGCGGGGCTGGGCCGCAGGGTGGGGCCGCGGATGTGTCGGCACGCGATGGCCAGCAACGTTGTCGACGCCGGCGGCAAGTTGGACGAGGTGCAGATTCTCCTGGGGCACAAGCATCCCGAATCCGCACGCCCCTACTTGCATCCGGCGGCAACACGGCTGCGTGAGGCAGTCAACCGCGTTCCCTCGCCGCGAGAGCTGGGCGGGGAGGGCGCCCGATGACGGTTACCGCTGCTCCGCTCCGGCCCACAGGGCGCCAAGAGGAGGACGAGGACGACGGCAGGACCGCAGAATTGCGGGCCGCGGTGGATCAGGAACTTCTGGATCTGCTGGGCTGGTCCGATGAGGTCGGGATGCTGTTCTTCCCTTACGACCATGACCTCCTGGGCATGCCGAAGTGCAGGGTGAGGGGCTGCTCGCAGGCCAGTGTCGCCCGTCAACTTTGCGAGGGGTGCCGGCTGCGATGGAGGCAGGCAGGCAGGCCCGACGTGGACGAGTACGTGAAGCATGCCCACCCCGGTACGCGCCGGACCGGAGTGGCTGACTGCTCGGTGAGGGGGTGCCCGCGGCCGTTCCGGTCATGGAGGAATCCAATCTGTTCGACCCACTTCGGCCAGCTCACCCGGCTTCAGGTGACGTTGGAGGAGTTCCTCGAACGTGATGACGTTGTCCCTCTGCAGGCCTTCGGGCACTGCGAGGTCCTGGCCTGCCACCGCAAGCGAGACGGCAAAAGTCCGTACTGTCATGGCCATCGTGTCCGCTGGTCTTGGGCCCTCAAGCGCAGACTGAGCACACACGACGAAGCGCGGTGGCGGCGTACTGCCGCGCCTGTCTCGGCGAATAGCGAGGTCAGCCTCCGTGGACTGGCCGACCGGGTGGTCGCGGAAATCCTCTACGGCGTCCACGCCCGTACCCGAGAGGGGCTGCACACGACGCAGCCCGTGCTGCGGACGCTCACCAACCGGCTGCGCGAGCTCGAACTGCCCTCGCTGGCAGCAGTAGACCTGGAGCAGGTATCCCGCGGCGAACGGGGTTTCTGCAGCAGCCTGGTCACCCATGTCGGCCGCTTCGGGCTCACTCCGGAGGGCGAACGTGTCAAGGACGTGTGGAACGGTGCCGTCTTCGGCCATGCTGGCAATCTGCGTTTCACCGCGATCCACCAACCATGGCTCCGCAATGCCGCAAAAGAATGGGCGTTCTTCTCCCTGCCTCAGCGCCGCGGCAAGGCCATCGCCACCTGCCAAGAAGTCGTCAGCGCTTTCGCACTCCTCTCCGAGAGCCTGCAGCTGCAGCGCGAGGACTGCGGCAACGACATCCGGGCCGTGGGCCGCAGAGACATCACCGCCTTCGCTAACCGGCTGAGATACCTGTGCCAAACCGGTGTCATCTCGGCGCGCAGAACAGTGGTCATCAGCCGCTATGTACGCAGCAATCTGGCCCGGATGCGGTCTCTGGGGCTGACTCGGCCCGGCGAGCCGCTGCACGGCCTGCCGGACGACTTCGCCCTCCTGGTCGAGGACATCCCCGACGACCCCGAGGACTCCGAAGCAGGCAAAGACCTCCCGCCCGAGGTCATGCGGCAAATCTGCGAGCACCTGCCCTCTCTGGCCGGCACGAAGCGGAACGGCAACGAGAATCTGGTGGCCACAGAGCTGCTGATCGACACCGGTAGGCGGCCCACGGAGATCTGCCAACTGCGGTGGGATTGCCTCCAGCAGGACACCACTGGCCAGAACGTCCTGATCTACGACAACTACAAGTCCGGCCGCAAAGGACGGCGACTGCCGATCTCCCAGGCCACCGCGGGAGTGATCACCAGGCAGCAGGGTCTGATCCGTACCGACTTCCCTCGGACTCCCACCGCTGAGCTGATGCTCCTGCCGACACGGGTAGGCAACCCCCACGGCCGCAAGCCGATCGGCGCGGGCTGGCTGTCCGGCCGCCACCGCGAATGGATCCAGTCGCTGCCCGAGTTCCTGGTTCCCACCCGCGTCGAGATCAACGGGCAGCAGATCACCGAAATGCTGCCCTTCGACAAATCCAAGATTTTCCCCTACGCCTACCGGCACACCTACTGCCAGCGGCACGCTGACCAGGGCATCCAGCCGGACGTACTCCAAGGTCTGATGGACCATCGCCAACTGGACACTACTCAGCGTTACTACCGGGTCAGTGAGCAGCGCAAACGCGAGGCCGTCGACCGCGTCTCAGCGATGCAGTTCGACCGCCAGGGCAACCGCATCTGGCGGCAAGCCAAGGAACTGCTGGACGACGAGTACGCCCGCCGCGCCGTCGGCGAAGTCCAGGCACCTTACGGCGTCTGCGTTGAGCCGTCTAATGTCGCGGCCGGCGGCCACGCCTGCCCTGTCCGATTCCGCTGCGTCGGCTGTGACCACTTCCGCACCGACGCCTCCTACCTCCCCGATCTGGAGGCATACCTCGCCGACCTGCTGCGAAACCGGGAACGCCTGGCCGCGTTCAGCTCCGCCGACAACTGGGCAAAAGCGGAGGCCGCACCCTCCGACGAGGAGATCACCCGAGTCCGTCGCCTAGTCCGGCGCGTCCGAGAAGACCTCGACAGCCTCACCGACGAGGACCGCACGCAGATCAAGGAAGCCACCACCGTCCTCCGCCGCAGCCGACGGCAAGCCGTCGCCCTCGGGATGCCCCGCGTCGGACCGCCCATCCCCGACTTCCACCCTGGCAGAACAGCATGACCAACATGGGCGACGGGCGCCGGGCCGACTCGGCCCGGCGCCGGGAGCGCGTTCTCAAGGCCCTCGACGCAATGCTGCGAAGCGACACCGACATCACCGTTTCGGCTCTCGCCCGCACGGCGCGGGTGGACCGCACCTTCCTCTACCGACACCGCGACCTGCTCCAACGGATCCACGCGGCCGCGGCCGCCCCTCCCCAGGAGGGGAGGATCGCGGCCGTCAGCCGGGCCTCCCTCCAGGCCGACCTGGCCAACGCGCTGGAGCGGAACAAACGCCTTGCCATGCGGGTCCGGCAGTTGGAGAAGCGCCTCTCCCAGGCTCTCGGCGAGGCTGCCTGGGCCGAGTCGGGCTTGGGGGCGCCAGCCGACACCGACCAACTTCAGCAACGCATCACCATGCTGGAACAGAACCTCGCCGACATCCAAGGTCAGCTCGATGAACGCGACGACGAACTGGAGGCTGCCCGAGCGGCTAACCGCGAACTGACCCGCGCCTTAAACCAGCGCGAGTGACCTACAACGCCCGCGGGAGGAAGTCGAAATGTCCGGTTTCATCGGGCGCGGCGACCGCCATCTTTTCCGAGATGGAGGGCGGCAGGCGATCGGGGGTGCGGCCCCGGCAAAGGGGCGGCCAGAAGACTTCCCCGCAGGTCCCGGACGGACCGACGGTGAGCGGCAGCGGCGGGGGCAGACCCTCGTCTGGACCACGCCCGCGCCCTGCGCGTCTCGCGCCGCCGGGCTCCTGCCCGACGCGCCTGGCGGGCGCGTCCCCGGCGATCCGCTGGACGCCCCGCTGGCGATCTAGCGGGTGGTCCCGGTGTGCTCCCGCACGGTCGCCGCCTCGTTCGCCGTCGTGCCGGCTCCCGGCTCGGCGTTGTGCTTCGCGAAGCCGCGCCGGCCCGGCAGGACCGCGAGGACGATCAGTGTTCCGGCGGCCATGATGATCCCGCCGATGAGGCTGGTCTGGGCGACTCCGTGGGCGAACGCCTGGTGGACGGCGTCCACGGCGGCCTGGGCCTGCTGGGGCCCGGCGGAGGGATCCTGCGCGACCCGCTGGGCGACGGCCAGGCCGGCGCCGACCGAGTCCTTGGCGTTCTCCATCGCCTGTGCCGGGAGCCGGTTGCCCACCAGGTCGGTCAGCTCGTCCCGGTAGGCCGTGCCCAGCAGCGAGCCCAGCACCGCGATGCCCAGCGCCCCGCCCAGCTCGAGCGCGGTGTCGTTGACACCGCCGCCGACGCCCAGCTCGGACTCGGGGAAGGAGCCCATGATCGTGTCGGTCGCCGGGGAGATGGCCAGTCCGAGCGCGAGGCCCAGCATCATCAGCGGCGTCAGGAAGTCCCCGTACGTCGACCCGTTGTCGATCTGGGTGAGCAGGAACATGCCCGCCGTGCCGATGGTCATGCCGGTCACGGCCATCACCCTCACCCCCAGCTTCGGGGCGAGCATCCCGGTCAGCGCGGACCCGAGGAACACCGCACCGCCCAGCGGCAGCAGCCGTACACCCGTGTCCAGGGCGCCGTAGCCGAGGACGAACTGCAGGAACTGCGTCGAGTAGTAGATCACGGCGAACATACCGAAGAAGAAGAACATCACCGCGAGCATCGAGCCGGTGAAGGGCCGCAGCGCGAACATCCGGACGTTCAGCATCGGGTGCGGGTGGCGCAGCTCCCAGGCGACGAAGGCGACCAGACCGGCACCGGCGACCACGGCGGCGGTGACGGGGCCGACGCCCCAGCCGGAGTGCGGGCCCTCGATGGCGGCGTAGATCAGGGAGCCGACGGTGGCGATCGACAGCAGACCACCGACGTAGTCGATCCGGCCCATGCCCTCCGCCTTGGACGGCGGTACCAGGGTGAGCGCGCCGAACACGGCGACGAGGGCGATCGGCACGTTGATCAGGAAGGTCGAGCCCCAGGCGTGGTCCTCGAGCAGCCAGCCGGAGACCAGCGGGCCGACGGCTACCGCCACCCCGGAGGTCGCGGCCCAGGCGGTGATGGCCTTGGCCCGCTCGCTCCGGGGGAAGGTCGCGACCACCAGGGACAGCGTGGCCGGCATCACGACCGCGGCACCGACACCCATGATCGCGCGGGCCACGATGACCAGCGAGGTCTCGTCGACCATGCTCCCCATCACCGAACCGCCGGCGAAGATCAGCAGACCCAGCACCAGCGCGCCGCGCCGGCTGTACTTGTCGCCGATCGCGCCCAGCACCAGCATCAGCGCCGCGTACGGAACGGTGTAGCTGTCGACGACCCACTGCAGATCGCTGCTGCTCAGGCCCAAGTCGGTGGTCATGTCGGGGGCGGCGACGATCAGCGACGTGTTCGCCATCACCGTGATCAGCAAGCTCAGGCACAGCACGAGCAGCGCCCACCAGCGCCGCGCGTAAGGCCCGGCCATTTTCTCCACGGGGGTGTTCGCAAGGAAGGACATCAGTAGCTCCTGAGGGGGACGCGGCAGACGAGCGGAATCACTTGATTGCCCGTGTGGCGAGCGGGTGACGGGCTGAGATCTCCGGGCTTCAAGATCACCCTGTGGCCCCTTGCGGGCTTCCCTCGGTGATCCCCTGAAGGGCCGCGTCGGCGTCCGCGATGGCCAGCATCTTGTTGATGTCGGCGCCGGCCAGTGCGCCGGCCGCTGCGGAGGCCCCGACCTGGGCGACCAGATCGGTGACGTTGCCGGCCACCCACACACCCGGCACCTCGGTGGCGCCGGCCGTGCCGGAGGCGAAAGCGCGGCCCATGTTCGGCACGTCCCGCACCGGTAGGCCCAGACCTTCCAGGCCCTGGGTGCGGGCCTGCATCGGCGCGGCGACCGCGAGGACGCGGCGGGCCACGACCTGGCCGTCGGCCAGGCGAACCCCGGCGAGGGCACCGTCCTCGTCGTTGACGACCTCGGTGACCGGGGTGTCGATGACGCGGATGCCGCGGGCGGCAAAGCGGGCGCGGCTGTCCTCGTCCAGGTCGGTGCCGTGGGTGAAGTAGGTCAGGTCCTCGGTCAGCTGACGGAACAGATACGCGTGGCCGATGGAAGGCAGGCCGGTGGCGAGGATGCCGATGGGCTCGTCGCGCACCTCCCAGCCGTGGCAGTACGGGCAGTGCACCACACTGTGCCCCCAGTGCTCGGCGAGCCCGGGCACCTCCGGGAGGACATCCTTCAGGCCGGTGGCCACCAGGATGCGGCGGGCGGTGATGCTGCGGCCGTCGGCCAGGGTGACGGTGAACCGCAGGTCCCCGTCCGCCGACGGGGCGGCGGACTCGGCCGAGACCACCTCGCCGGACACGACGCGTCCGCCGTACTGGCGCACCTGCTCCCGGCCCCGTCGAAGGATCTCGGACGGCGGGATGCCGTCGAAGACGATGAAGCCGTGCACGGCCTCCGCGGGCGCGTTGCGCGGGGAGCCGCTGTCGATCACGACGACCGAGCGGCGGGAGCGGGCGAGGAGCAGTGCACCGTTCAGCCCCGCGGCGCCTCCGCCGATCACCACCGCGTCGACGGTCCCCTCGGCCAGTGCGTCGCTCGCGTACGGAGGAGTCGCCACAGCCATGGCCTCCTGCGTTTCCCTATCAGTCATGGTTCGGTCAGCCCTTCGAGTTCTGGGTGGTTGGAGGGGGTCAGCTGTTCAGGAAGCCTGAGGATGTGGTCGGCGACCGTCTTGGGCTGTTCGAGGTGCAGGAAGTGCCCCGCGCCGAGGACAGCCCGACGTTCGTGATGCACAGATCCAGTTCGGCGACGAAACTCGCCGTCGCCAGGATTGCGAGGATCAGACCGGGCTTTGCCGGCCTGGAAGGCGTCGCAACGTTGGGCGGCGCGGAGGAGCGCAAAGGCATGGGTTGCTCTCCATCGCACCAGGCGTACACGCACCCTGTCCGGCGAGCTCAGGCTGGTTTTTTACTGAACAGTCCGAAACCTAGATGGTTCTGTACTGAGTTGTCAATTACGGCGGGTCGGCCGTACCTTCTATGTATGGCGAGACCACGAAGCTTTGACCGCGACCACGTCCTCCATGCCGCCGAGCGGCAGTTCCGCGCCTCGGGCTACAACGGCACGAGCGTCGACGACATCAGCGCCGCCACCGGCCTGGGCCGCGGCAGCCTCTATGCCGCGTTCGACGGCAAGCACGGCGTGCTGCTGCAGGCGATGACCGGCTACTACGCCCGGCTGGCGCAGGGTCCGCGGACGATGCTCGCCGGACCGGACGAGGACGCCCTGGAACGACTGCACGCGTACTTGCTCCGCGCCGTCCACGGGGTGCCACTCGCCGACGACGTACCCGCCGCCTCTGACCGGGCGTCGGCGGCCTGCTTCGCCGCCAAGATGGCCCTGGAGCTCGGCGCCTCCGACGCCGAGGTGAAACGCCTGGCCAACGACTGCTTCTCCGTGGTCCGGACGGCGGTGGCCGAGTGTGTGCGAGCGGCGCAGCGCAATGGCGACATCGACCCCGACGCGGATCCCGACGACCTTGCGTACCTTCTGCTGACCGTCATCCGCGGGAGCGATGTCGTAGGCGCGTACGGCCACAGCCCCGACCGCCTGACCTCGATAGCGGAGAGCGCGTTCGCCTTGCTGCCTCGCCCGCGCCACCGCTGAGAAGGGCACGGCCGGCCTCGCTGCATGGTGGCAGCGCCCCCTCCCCGACGCTCCCACCCTCCTGCTGCCCGGCCGGCAACCGGCCCTGGTCGACACCGGTTTCGGCGGCCATGCCGACGAAACCGCTGCCTGGGCCCGCACACACGCCAGAAACGTCGACCTGGTCGTCAACACCGACTGGCACTCCGACCACGTCGGCGGCAACGCCCTCCTCCATGCCCAGTGCTCCGCCATCACCGCCGACACCCCTGAGGCCGACGCGATCACCCGCCGCGACCCCGGCTGCTGCGCCGGGAGGAGGTGCCCGGCCTGCGCGCTCGGTGATCTGTATCTTGTTCGCCGCTCCGCCGGAGCAGCCCCAGGTCATTCCTGGCCACCGTCGTCGTCTTCGTTCAGTTCCGGCACGTCCCGGGTTGCGCAGCGTGCGCAGGCGCCGACGGTGGAACGCCAGTTCAACGAGCTGGACTTGGCAGAGAAACCGTCCGCGACGACGGGGCAGACTGTCCAGGAGTTGCTGCCCGCCCACCGTCGGCGCTCGAGGCTTCACCTGAAACGGCGATACCACCACACATGTTGCACCTGCTAGCGTCTACCAAACCGACGCTGAGCTGCGCAAAACCGAATGAGTCTGCCTCGCGCTACGGGTACGGCCCCAGAGAACCCATGTCCTCCAGGTGGTACTGGTGGAACTGGATCGAGTGGTTCTCGGTGGCGGACTGCACATGGATCGGGACGGTGACCAGGCCGAAGCTGATCGAACCTGACCAGATGGTTCGGGGCATGGATGACCTCCGCGACGGCCCCGAGCATCACCAGCTTAGGAGCGGCCACGGCGACCCGCACAGCGGGCCGCCGCACCTGCAAAGGCCGCCAAGAAGGCGGTCAGGACCAACCGTGGGATCAGGTCGTGCTGAGCACGGCGGCTCATCCGGCGTGCTCGACGCAGTTCACTGCGCTGGGGCGCTCATCAGCGCTTGGGGCAGGTAGGCGGAGCGGACGCTGAGCTGCCAGCAGTGTGCGGTGTGGGCGAGGGCGGCCAGCGTGACGGCTCCCACCGGCAGCAGGGTCCTGGCCGCCGGATCGGCGCCGACGTTTTCGCGGTGCGCGACGAGCCGATCGTGGAGGGCTTGCTCGAAGGCGGTCTGATCGTCGTCGAGCAGAACGCGCAGGAGTCGCTGGTCGGGGGTGAGCGTGCCGGCCGCGTCGAGTTGCTGTGCCGTGCGAGTGCGGTGGGCTGCGTCCGGCTTGGCCAGCGGCGCCGGGTAGGGGTAGGCGTCCTCAAGGACGTCGAGGTAGCCGCACAGTGCGTCCATCTCGGCGAGGTCGGCGGGTTCGGAGACCGACTCGCGCTCCGAGTAGGGAACGCCGTCCCGGATGGCTGGTGCGTAGTCCCGGAGAAGTGTGGGGCCGATGAACCTGCCTTTGTGGCCTATCAGTCCGCTGATGACGCACCACTCGAACGCGTCCGTCCACGTCCGCGCCGTGGTCAGTGGGTGGGTGGGCTCGTACCTCTCCTCGTAATGCAGGTCCTGATTGCTGAGGGTCTCCGTAGCCAGCGGGAGGGGGATCTCGAAGTCGCCGTCGGGGAAGCAGGACAGGCTCAGCACGCCCATGGCGCACTCGGCGGCGGTGAGCAGGGCGGTGCGCGAGTCAGGCATCTCCAGAGCGGGATCCGACACGGTGCGTGCCCCAAGGTGATCGGCCAGTTCTTCACCGAGTTCCCTGAGCCCGCGCCGCAGCGGCATTTCGGTCCAGACCATGTCGTGCCACCGGCTGAAGGCCCGGCCGGACATGTCGTCCAGGGCCTGCTCGAGGCGCTGCTCTGTCACGGCGTGAGGGGTCACTTCGTTGATCGGCATGCGGTCCATCCTGGCAGTGGATACCGACAGCCCAGTCCCCATCCGACGTTCACCAGCCAGAACTCCGTGTGACTGAGCGCGCTAATTGGCCACGCCAGCCGCTTGGGTGACCGTGCGGCCGGGGCGGCTGGGGCAGGTCAGAGGCCGCCGGTGTTGAGCAGCCGGTTGGGGGTGTCGGAGCGGACACCGCGTAGGACACCGCGGGTGGCCGTGTGGTCGAGCCAGACGTGGACTTGGTCGGCCGTGGCGTGCGGGTGTGCCGACAAGTACAGCGCGATCACACCGGTCGCGTGCGGTGCGGCCCAGGACGTCGCGCCGCCGGTCTCCGTGACCGTACCGCCGTCGGCGAGGGCCGAGGTCACCTTCTGGCCGGGGGCGTACAGGTCCACGCATCGTCCGTAACCCGAGCCGTAGGAGCCGCCGTCGCTCCACGCCCGATCGTTCGAGGTGGAGGCCGCCACGACGATCGTGCCGGGGACGCCGGCCGGGGAGTGCTTGCAGGCGTCGTCATGGAAATTGCCGGCCGACACCACCGTCGGGATCCCCGCATCGACCATCTTCTTCACGGCGGACTCCAGCGCCGCCGACCGGTGGTCGAGGTTGAGCGACATGTTCACCACCGCCGGCTTCTGCGCGTGCGCGGTGACCCACTTGACCGACTTCACGAGCGCCGCCTCGGCCGCCGCCGACGAACCGCCGCCCCCGCTCTCGCACAGGACGCCCTGGACCCGTACGAGCTCCGCCTTGGGCGCCACCCCGTACTTCGTCCCGCCGATGACGCCGGCGACGAACGTGCCGTGGCCGGTCCCCTCCTCGCTGAAGCAGTCACCGGAGTCTTTCGGGCCCACGAAGTCGGCGCCGAGGTGGGCGCGTCCGCCGAACTCCTTGTGGGCGATGTCCATCCCCGTGTCGATCACATAGACGTGCACGCCCTTGCCCGTGGCGGTGGTGGTGAGCTTCCCGTTCAGTGGACGCGACCGCTGGTCCAGGATGTCCAGGTTCCACGGCACGTTCCGGGTGACTCGCGCCGCCGCGGCCAGCTTCTCCAGGTCGGCGTCGGGCACCGCCGCCGAGTTTGACGGCGCCCCGCCCCCGGAGGCCGCAGCGCCGGCTTCCCCGCCGCAGGCCGAGGCCCCGAACACCGTCACCATGGCCACCGCGATGAGACCGGCCTTCGTCACATTCCGCGTCACGTCGTCCCCCACTTGCCCGTTTCGTACACAGTCAGCGCACAAGACGAGCGCAGGGGGCGAGCGGTTCCGGCGAGGCGTGCGGGTGGGTCGGTGCACGCGCTCGACGGCACCGTGCTCCGCGCACGCCCACGGTGCTGGACCGGCCGCTGGGGATGTGGCTGGCGAATCTTCGACGGCCCGGTGCGCAGTCGACTCCCTACACCCCGGTTCGGTGCACCAGGCCGTTCAGAATGAGGGCGAGGCCCGCTTCGAACGCCGACTCGTGATCGATCACCGGCACGTCGGCCGGTAGATCCGCGCTGTCACCGGGGCCGGTGTCTGCCTGCTCCTCCAGGACGCTGCCGACCGTGAAGCGGCCGGCGGCCAGCATCGCCATCTGCGCTTCCCGCTCGGGGAGGCCGGAGGCGACGAGGAAGTCCATCTTGCGGCGGATCCGGTCGAGGTCGCCGGTGGGGGTGCTGCCGGCGTGGAGCCGGGCGCCGTCCCGGCGCATCAGCAGGGTGCGCCTGAAGCTGCGCGTGTTGTCCGCGAACCAGTCGCGCCAGTCGTCGTCGGGCGTCGGCAGGGGCGCGGTCGCATGGGGTTCCATCGCCGCCTCCGCCATGGCGGCGAGGAGGTCCTTCTTGGTGCGGAAGTACCAGTAGAGCGAGGGCTGTTCCACGTTCAGTCGCTTCGCCAGCCGTCTCGTGCTGACGGCGTCCAACCCGACCTCGTCGAGCAGGCCGAGCGCCTCAGCGATGACGGTCTCACGGTTCATCTTGGCCACGTTGACAATCTATCGCTGATAGATGAATCTGGAAAGGAATCTTTCACTGATAGATTCTGAAGGGATGGGATGGGCATGACAAAGGGATCGGGAGCGCAGCCCCTGCGGGTCCTCGTCGCCGGTGGTGGGGTCGCGGGGCAGGCTCTGGCCTTCTGGCTCACGCGGGGCGGCCACCGGGTGAGCGTCGCCGAACGCTTTCCGGCGCTGCGGGCCGCCGGGGCTCAGGTCGATCTGCGAGGGCAGGGCATCGAAGCCGTCGAGCGCATGGGGCTTCTCGACGCCGTCCGGGGCAAACTCGTGGACGAGAAGGGCGTCGCCTTCGTCGACTCCCGCGGCAAGGCCAAGGCGACGATCATGGCCAACACCTCGGGGCAGGGCCGGCAGACCCTCACGTCCGAGTACGAGATCATGCGTGGGGACCTGGTGCGCATCCTGCACGACGCGACGAGGGACGACACCGAGTACGTTTTCGGCAAGAGCGTGGACAGCTTCGAGCAGGACGCACACAACGTCGTCGCGCACTTCTCCGACGGCTCGTCCGGCGCATTCGACCTTCTGATCGGCGCGGACGGGCAGGGATCACGCATCCGGCGAGCGCTTCTGCCGCAGAGCTCCGACCCGTACTGGCGCGTCGGCATTCATATGGCCTACTGGTTCGTTCCGCACATCGCGTCCGACAGCGCCATCCGGGACACCTACATGGTCCCGGGCGGCCGTCAGATCATGCGCCGCAGCCACAATGCAACCGAGACCCAGGTGTACTTCGTGATGCGGGAGGACTCCGAGGAAGCCTCCGCGATCCACCGCGCGCCCGTCGATCGCCAGCAGGAGTTCTGGGCGAGCAGATTCCGCGACGCCGGATGGCAGACCGGGCGCTTCATCGAGGGCATGAAGACCAGCCCGTTCTTCTACTCCCAGGAGATCGTCCAGGTCCGCACCGACACCTGGTCCAAAGGCCTCGTGGTCCTGGCCGGCGACGCCGCGCACTGCGCCTCCCCCTACAGCGGCATGGGCATCTCCGGCGCCCTGGTCGGCGCCCACGTCCTGGCCGGCGAGATCAACCGGCACCCGGGCGACCTGCCCACCGCGCTGGCGAACTACGACCGCGTGCTGCGGCCCTTCGTCAACGAGATCCAGGGCGACGTCAACCCACGCCTGTTGCGCCTGGGCATGCCCATGACCCAGCGTGCGATCGATGTCTTCCAGGCCACCACCGCGCTGGCCTGCTTCCTGCACGTCCCTGACCTCGCCGCGCGCCTGTCGAAGGAGGACCGCGGCGGCAACTGGCGGCTCCCCCTGAACCCTGCGCCGACCGACGCCGCCTGAAAACGGCCGGGCGATCTGCACCAACGGACGTCATGACCACGGCCCGGCCAGCGGTGTGAACGGGCGCCGTCCGGGCGGTCCACCTCGCTGGCTTCGTCCATGGCGACTGAGAGGCCATCTCATTTGGCGAGTCTGCGGTAGCAGATGAGGGTGCAGGCGATGCCGGTGAAGGCCAGGAAGTGGTCGCCGCCGGCGGAGCAGGTGGGCACGACAGCGGCGCGCCCGGGTTCCGGCCGCGCCGCTGTCGAGCTGTGGTCAGCCCTCGGGGAGCCCCCGGGTCAGTGGAGCTTGTTGACGGCGGTCTTCGTCGTGGTGCGGAAGGCGGTCAGCGGGGCGTCCTCAAGGTCGCCCATCTGGCCCCAGCGGACGAGGGTGACGGTGCGTCCGTCGCGGCCGACGGAGAACAGGTGGATGTCGGAGATGCCGATCTGCGGGTCGGCGGTGTCCAGGCTGTAGACCCAGGCGCCCTCCTCGACGGCGAGCTTGCCGTGGGAGGCGCTGACGGCCTGCAGGCCCGGGTTCTGCTGCTCCAGCAGGGGGCCGCAGCCGGCGAGGGCCCCGCGGAGGGTGTCGACCAGCTTCACGGCGTCGGCCTCGGTACGGGCGACGGTGGTGACCTGGACGCCGTTGGTGTCGAGCTCGGTGCTGAACTCGCGGTAGCGCGTGTTCTGCGCCGGGATCTTGTACGGGGCGCAGAGGACGCCGCCGTTCTCCGGGACGCCGGTGAAGACCTGGGTGGCGGTCCACGGCGTCGACGACGGCGGCATCTGGGAGGCGGCGAGGAAGGCGGGCTGGGCAGCGGCCTGCGCCGGGGCTGTGGCGAGGGCCGCGAGGCCCAGTGCGGCAGCGGCTGCGGTGGCGAGTGCGGTGCGGAGCTTGTTCATGGTGGTGGATCCCCCGTCGGGTCGTTCGTTCGGTCAGTGCTCAATCAGCGTGGGGCCGGCGCCCGCCGGCTGCAACGATCACGCGCCCACCAGCCGTCCCGGAACCATTCCACCCCCGCTGACGTGCAAGGACGTGAAGGATGGGACGCAGGGTCGAGGGGGATGGAATGCCGAAGGACGCCGCCGTCGAGGAGTTCGCGGGGCTCGTGCGCGCGCTGAAGGCGCGGGACGGGAGGAGTTACGAGGCGCTGGGCCGGCGGCTGAGCGTCAGCGCGTCCACCCTCCACCGCTACTGCTCGGGCGCGACCGTCCCGGAGGAGTTCGCCGTGGTCGACCGCCTCGCCCTGCTGTGCGGGGCGGACGAGGAGGAAAGGCGGGCCCTGGAGGCGGCCTGGACGGAGGCGGACCGCGCCCGCCGCCGAGCGGCCTCGCCCGCGCCCACGCCTGTGCCGGCCGTGTCGGCCGCGCCGGAATCGAACCTGGAACCGTCCGCGCCGGAACCGGGCCCCGGCCCCGCCCCGGACCCGTCCGCCCCGGATCCGTCCGCGCCGGAGGCGCCCCGCGCCCGCCCCCGTCGTGGCGCCCCCGCTCCCCTCCTCGTCGCCGCCGCCGTCGCCCTCGTCGTGCTCGCCCTCGCCGCCGCCCTGCTCGGCCACCCCACCCGTACGGGTTCCGCCCCCGCTCCCGCTTCCACCGCTCCGGGGCGGACCGCGGCCCCCCTCCCCTTCACCTGGAGCATCGGTTCCCAGCTCTGGGAGGGCGGCTGCGGGCACACCTACCTCGTGGACCGGGCCCCCCACGCGGTCGCCCCGCCGCCGGTCGCGGCCGACTCCGGGGCGTGGGCCGGGACGCACGATGCCGTGCACGGCGGGGAGGCGCTGGTGCGGATCACGGTCCAGGGCCGGTCGCCGTCCGACGCCGTCGTCCTCCATGCCCTGCACGTGCGCGTGGTCGACCGCGCCGCGCCGCTGCCGTGGAACGCATACCGGATGGACAACGGCTGTGGCGGCGCCGTCACCCCGCGCCACTTCGCCGTGGACCTCGACCGGCCGCGCCCGCTCGCGAGGCCCGTCGACGGTCTTGACGCCTCCGGCGCCGAGGTCCGGAAGATCCCGGCCGTCTCCTTCCCGTACAAGGTCACCTCCTCCGACCCCGAGGAGCTGCTGGTCTCCGCGCGGACGGCGGGCTGCGACTGCCGCTGGTACCTGGAGCTGGAGTGGAGCGCCGGGGGCCGTACGGGGACGGTGCGGATCACGGACGGCGGGAAGCCGTTCCGCACGAGCGGGACCAGGGGGAGGCCGACGTACGTGCACGACTCCGCCGAAGGGCGCTGGATCACGGACTCGGACTCTGGGCAGACCGGGTGACCGATGAGTAACTTCGACTGACATAGGCTGAGCAAGCGCTTAGACCGTGTCCTACGTGGTGAGGCGGACGAATCGTTTTAGCAGCACAGGGCGGCGGCGAGCCCGAGAACGGCCGGGTAATTGCGGGGATCGCGCTCGTAGCGAGGGTTCAGACGTCGGTAGCCGGACAGCCAGGACATGGTCCGCTCGATGACCCAGCGGCGGCGACCCAATCGCCCTCTGGACTCGATTCCCTTGCGCGCGATTCGCACTCCGATGCGTTTGCCGCGTAACCATTTCCGCCGATCAGCACGGTCATAGGCCTTGTCCGCGTGTAGGCGCTGGGGCTTTGAGTGCCGGCCGCGATCGGGGTCGTGTCTCGTCTGGTGACCCTCGGCCATGGGCTTCAGGCCTTCGCTGTCGTGCGTGTCGCCGGCCGAGACGCCGACGAGGAGGGGCAGTCCGTTCGCGTCCGGCAGGACGTGCATCTTGGAACCCGGATTGCCCCGGTCCACGGGGCTCGGACCTGTGTGTTCGCCCCCCTTTTAGCGCGGACGTGGGCGGTGTCGAGGACGACGCGGGTGACGTCGACGAGGCCGGCGTCGTCGAGCAGGTGCAGCACTGCTTCGTGCAGCCGGCCCCAGACACCGGCCCGCGACCAGATCAGGAACCGGCGGTGGGCGGTCGACTTCGATATCCCGAAGCAGGGCGGCAGTTGGCGCCAGGCGCAGCCGCTGACCAGCACGTAGATGATCGCCGCGAACAGCGTCTCATCAGGCGTGTCCCGCGTTCCGCCACCCTGCGGCCGCACCCTCGACGGAGGGATCAGCGGCTTCGCGATCTCCCACAGCCCGTCCGGAGCAATCCAACTCCACGTACCCCGCCCCATGTACGGCTCAACGTCGTCCGCCTCACCACGTAGGACACGGTCTAAGGGAGGAGTTCCTGCGATTGCAGGTGGACACCGACCGGCGGGGTGCCGGTCGCACCTTCGCCGTCGACGATTCACGGTGTGCTGGCAGCGGTTGCGGGACATCCGCCAAGTGGTACCGGTACTGCCAGCTTCGATCGTGATGCTGGGCGGACTCGGATGAAAAGCACAACAGCTCTGCCATAGACGGCAGTTGAGTAGATTTGATCATGTCTGCGTGGAGATGATGTAAGGCATGACAGGCGTGCAGCGAGCATGTTGGTGGGGACTCGGCGGACTGGGCACCGCCCTATCGGTGGGCCTGGCGGTGTGGGTGACCGCGACTCATCCTGAAGGTTCCGGGCAAGCGTGGGGCGCGGTGGGGGCGCTGGCTGGGGTCGCGGCAGTAGTGGCCGCCCTATGGCAACTGCGTGTCTCCGCTTCCTCTGCCGTGGCACCTTCACTCGCTGGCCCGATGAGGGGTGACAGCGGCGCAATCGTTACGGGCGGGAGTGTGACTAACTCCTCGACTTCGGTCACGGGCACCCCGTCTGTTGCTCCGACACAGGTTCCTTCGGGGAGGAGCGGTAGCACCGGCGCCATCGTGGCCGAGGGGAATGTTGAGGGCTCGAACACCAGCTACCAAGCATGAACCTCGACCCTGAAGAAAATCCATCCCCGCAGGAATCCATCTTTTGGCTCGAAGGGGAAACTGGTTCCATCGTCGCCGGCGGGGATGTCATCGGTTCCTCTACGCACTATTTCCGGGCTGAGCAGGTCATCTTCCTGTCCTCTGATGATCCAATCCGTCCCCTCGTGAGGGCTAGCTCCGAGATGCTTTCTGCCCTTCGAGGGCGCTCCGGCGATGCGCCGAAATGGTCGGAAATTCGAGAGCCGCTCCTTGAGCTGTATGCAATTTTGGACGAGTGGTGCGAAGCGGCCGAGGCATTGGAGGGAATTATCAGGGGCGTCCTTGAGGAGCATCAGCCCGATGGGAAGTTTCTTTACTTCCCCCCATTTGTCAGAATTCCATCCATTCGTTTGGGGGATACCAATGTGATTCCCGGATATGTCGACCGAATGCAGTCGGAAATTTGCGGACTATTGACAGAAAGGGCGCACTGGACGAAGCGGTGGAGCCTCTCTCGTCGGCGCAAGGCTGCGCGGAGAGGATTGCGTAATGTCATGAGAATCTACTGCCCGGACGTCCTGGAGTCGTTCGAAGCTGCGATAGAAGGCCGTTCGGCATGGATGGAAGAGAACCGCGCCGAACTGATCCTCCTTGTTGAGAATCCGGACGCTTCGGCCGAGGAAATTTCGCAGGCTTCTTTCGGCTTGAGTCAAACCTATTATGCAATGTATGTGGCGCGGGGGAGGCTGGGTGAAATGATTCGGGAGACATTTCCGCTAGGTCCGACCCCGGGGAGTGCGTGAGCGGCCGCATTCTGTATCGACGGGCAGTGGCGGTGGTGTCCTCTCCGCCGATGGGGGTGCTCCGGTGGCCCAGTGCGTCACCGCCAACGGGGCCCTATGCCTACTGATCCAAAATGAGTGAGCCGATGTGAGTGTGTGAAGGACGTGAGTCGGGTCACTCGTCGTCGAGCCGCTGAAGAACCTGCGTGAAGTCACCAGCATCGAGCAGGTCAGCGAGCACCTGAGTCATGGGCCGGATCAGTTGGCCGACGTGTTCCGCATCATCTCGGCTGCCTCGGTGATGGCGCGTTGTCTGAGATCGCCGAACAACTGCATCGTGACGGCGGCCAGGACGTCGTCCCCGCCAACGGTGCGCCCGTCCCCGCGACGGGTGGACAGGGCGAGGAGGGGGTCCTTGAGCAGCGGGGCCGGGTCCGGCTCGCCCGGCACCACCAGACTGACCGTCCCGAACCGCTTGACCCCGCCCTCGCGGACGACCTTGGCCGCATCCTGGGCGAGGGCCGTCAGGAACACGCTCGCAATTCCGTCCAGGTCGCGGACCATCGCCGGGAGCGCCCTCACCCCCCGGCTCCCCAGCAGCCTCCTCACCCCGGCCTCGAACCGGTGGGAGCCGGCCACACCACTCGGTGTACGCGCCCCGCGGCGCTCACGAAGCGACACGAGCGCACCATCGGCGTTGTGCACCTCGCCCATCAGGCCGTGGAAGGTCGGGCTGTGCAGGTACCACGCCGATCCCACCTCCGCCTCGATGTTCCGGTCGATCGCCGAGATGAGGTCCTGGGGAATCAGTCTCTTCCTGTTCTCCTCGGCTGCCGCGCTTCTCGCGCCCTCGATGATCTCCGTCAGTACGGTCCGCGTCACCGACGCGGCAGCCCAGGCGGCCGACCGGGAGACGTGCAACGAGGTCACGTCCCTGAACACAGCTTTGACGAGCGGAGGCTTGAAGGGCAGGTCGGTCATGGCGGAAGCGGTCTGCGGACCGCTGCGCTCGGTGCGTAGGGGTTGTGTGGTCATCGAAGAATGTGCTTCCTGTGCTGTCGGAGGTGTCAGTGGCCCATGTTGCGCCGGGCGGCGAGACCACAGAGCTCTGCGGAGGGCGCCGAGCCGACACAGGGCCTGCCGGGCGGGGCCGCCGGCACACAGAAGAGCGGGCGGCCCCGCCCGGATTTTTCGGCGTTCCGACGGCCGGGCGTGCGGCGGGGCCGCCACCCGGGCGCCGCGCTGTGGTGCGGCGCCGTGCCGGTCAGGCGACCTGGTACCTGCCGACTTCCAGGAAGTGGCGCAGTCCTTCGGGTGTGTTGTCGTCCAAAGCGGCGTTGGCTGCCGCGCGCAGGGCCGGGCTGATGGACGAATCGGCGAGGATGCGGGCGATGGCGACGCGGTCGTCCTCGGCCTGGGCGATGCGGTAGCCCGTCTCCAGCCAGGCGCGCATCGCCTCGGGGTCGTTGGCGTCCAGGAGGGCGTTGGCTTCTCGTGTCACACGCCGGCCGCTGTCCGGGTCGGCGAGGATCCGGGCTATGGCCACCTTCAGGTCGTCGGCGTCCGGCTCGTCCGCGGACGAGGACACCGCGGGCACCGTCACCGCGGTCGATGCCGCCGTGGCGGCGAAGGACGGGGTGGCGAGCAGGAGGGCCGGGGCAAGGATGCCCGCGGCGATGCCGGGCGCTACGCGATGCAGTCGCAAGGGGAATACTCCTCTTCCTTCGACGGAGGTGAGTTGAGGACGCCTCAGGGCGTTCACTTCGGTGATGCTGCCACCTGGGTCTGACAGTGGCTGTCGCCCGCTGCTGTCGCAGGCCACCGTCGCCGCGGACGTGGCCGGTGTTTCACTCAAGACGACCGCCCGGCGGATCGCCCAGGATGCCGTTGACCACGTGGGCGGCCGGGTGTGACTCGTCGAAGCCACCCGAACACCTGGGGCCCCCGCTGCACCGCGTCCGTGCAATCGGCTCCGGCGCGGCAACCGCGGCGGGCGCCCGCCTCTCTTCGGCAAGCAGCTCTACAAGCGGCGCAACGTCGTGGAACGGTGCTTCAACCGGCTCAAACCGGTCAGATGGCGGTTGCGGGCGTCGAAGGTCGCCGTCGTCGTGCCTGCTTTGGTGCGATTGCCTGCCGCGTCATGTGCCCCCTGTCCTGCATCGTCGAAGCCGCGGGGTGCCCCTGGTTTTTCGCTGATTTCATGACCAGTAGGAAACACCGCTCCAGCGGCATCCCGCCTGATCGGCGTGCTGCCCGCAGCCGGTCCCCGTTCGCTTACTGCCATCTGCCGTCGGGGACGTGCATGCCGCGACCGAGGACCCGAAAGTCGTACGCGTGTGTGGCGAGCAGACTCTATGATCACTCCGCCCCAGCGTCCGCTGCGGCCGCACACGCCTCCGAGACAGGCCGAAGCCGATGACGAGCACCGCCCCCAAAGCTCCCTGGATCCTTGCCCGCTCCGCGCAGGTGGCGATAGCGGTGGCCGCCGTGGCGGACGCGTTCCGCGCGGCGGCGGTCCGGGATCACTACCTGCGCCACACGGATGCGTCCCTGCACAAGTCGGGCTTCATCTCCATGATCTTCGCTTATCTGATGTCTCTCACGATCGTGCTGTTCCTCGTGTGGCTCGCCCGGTCCCGGCACAACGCCCAGGAGTTGTCCCCCCGGGCCTCGCTCCCGAGTCGGGCCTGGACGATCGGCGCGTGGTTCATACCAGTGGTCCACTTCTTTGTCCCTCGCCGGTTCGTCCTGGACATCGGGCGCGCGAGCTCTGCGTCATGGGAGGAGAAGCGAGACACGACACTGGTGAATCTATGGTGGGTCGCCTGGATCACGCACGCGCTGGTGCTCGTGGTGGCTGCCCGGCTGGCCCCGGGGTCGATGGCGTCCCTCGTGGTGGCGGAGGCGCTCATGATCGCGGCGGCCGTGCTGCTGGGGCTCGTCATCGAGCGCGTCACCGCATTGCAGAGCACCGCGCTCGGCGCCACCGTCCCGGTCGCACCTCTCGCCCAGGCGTGAGGCAGTTCCTACGAGGCACTCCCCCACAGCGGCGTGATTTGCTGCGCCTGGGGAAGTCGAACTCGATCTCGGCAAGCACATCGCCGAGAAGTTCTGAGCCTCTCGGGCATTTGTGCCGTCACCTGCTCCATGGGGCATGCACGGACGGATGCCCGCGAAGCGCAACGCAACCCGGAACATGGCGCCGCGTGCGAACGGACGCCGCTGTGCTTCCCCGTCACAGCTCGGATCTTGTCGAGCAGCGGCAGCAGTTGAATGAAGCTGCACCCTTTCAGCGTTGCCGCTCCAGGGTGAGGACGGCGGCGGCCGCGCGCAGCCCCATGCACGAATTCACCGACTGGCTCCGCGCACGCGACGTGAACACCCGCCAAGCCGGGACGGCAAGCCTGCGAACCGTGCGCGTATTGCTCGCGCAGCTCGGAGCCGAGGCTGTATCCGCGAGCAGGACGTCCTGGCCATCGCGACACTCAGCGACCATCACAAGGGGCGACGCGTGATCCACTTCCTCCGTGACATCGGCCGGCTTGTCCCTCTCCCTGCCCACGACGCCGAGCTGGCCCGCGCCCGCCGGCCGGCCGCGTCCCTGCCCGCGTCGTTCGACACCGCAGTTGACCTTTGGACCGACGTCCTGCTCGGCCAGGGCAGCCGGCCCTGTCCAGCCCGCGCCTCCGCAACCAATCACAGCTACGTGTAGAACGTCGTCCCGATCCTGGCGGGCTGGGCCGCCGAAGGCATCACAGATCCGAGGGAGATCACCAGCGACCACACCGCGGCCGCCGTGAAAGCCACACAGCCCACCCGACGGCACACGGTCCATCCTCCGCTGCGGTCGCTCTTCCGCACCCTGCGACGCGTATGCCAGATCTTCCGCGACCCAGCACGACGCGTATCCCTGCCCACCGCGCCACGCCTGCCAGTCCCTCTGCCCAGCGACACCCTCAACGTCATCCTGACTCGCGTCGATGACGCCCGCAGCCAACTGATCATCGCGCTCGTCGCCATCCACGCTCTGGCCCACGAAGACCTCCCGTCCCTGCTCTTCGACGCCCTCGACCGGGCACGCGGGCGCCTGCGCGTGCGCCGCGTCGGACGTCCCGATCACCACGTCCATCTCGACGAGGTCACCCCCGCTCTCGCCACGGCCTGGCTGCGTAAGAGGTACCGTCGCTGGCCGCGCACCACGAACCCGCATCTCCTGGTGAGCCGGGTCTCCGCCACGGACGACACCGGTCCGATGCTCAGCACCGAAGTCACCAGGACCGTGTTCGAACGCGTCGGAATGCCCGCCCGCAAACTGCGCCAGGACCGCATCTACGACGAGGCCCGGCACACGGCCGACCCTGTCCACCTCATGCGCCTGTTCGGCATCGGCAAGAGCACCGCCATGAAATACGTGGCCGCCCACTCCGACGAACGGCCTGACCTCATCACCCCGTGCGCTCCAGTGGCACAGGCGGACGTCCCGGGGGGACGCCGAGCCGATGCCGTGCCCGCTCGCGTAGGACCAGCTGCTGCCACGGAACGTCCCACCTGCTCGATGACAGCAACGCCATAACCGATAGGGGCGTCGGGGGGCCGCGGACACCGACCCCTCTCCGTCAGCTCCGATTCCGGAGTCCGGCGAGGAGCAGATCCGCGACGAAGTCCGCATGGTGTGCGACGGCCTCGGGATCGAGAGGGTCTTCCGGCCCCATGAGGCGGGACAGGCCGATCAGACTGAAAAGCGCGGTGCCACCATGGGCGACGAGGAAGTACAGGGTGCGCATCGGCACCGGGGCGATGACACCCTCGTCGGCGAGCTGACGCAGGGGCGCGGTCGCCTCGGTGAGGATCGGTTCGATGTGCTGCTCATAGAGGTAGTCCAGGCGCGGTGAGCTGGCGACGCCTTCGACAGTGGTCAGCCGCAGGATCTCCGGCCGGTGTGCGTTGACGTGGATGAAGCGCACGACGATCCGCCGGAGCTGCTCCATCGGGCCGCCCCCGGCGTCGTCGAACTCCTGGCGCATCTCGGTGGCAACGAATCCGAAGGCGTGGTCGACGGCGGCGTACCAGAGCTTCTCCTTGGAGCCGAAGCGCTGGTGGATGAGGTTGTGGCTGACGCCGAGCTGCCGGTTGAGAGCGGCCACAGAGGCGCCGTCGTACCCCTTGTCGGCGAACATGCACAGGGCCGCGGTCAGGATCTCATCGAGGGTTGCGGGGGCCAGGTCGGCGGGGGGCCGACCGGTCCGCCGGGCCGGGGCGGTCCGAGAAGTCGGAGTCGTCATGGGCAAAGCGTACCTCCGAGAGGTTGACACCCATCAACTTCAGATTGATGCTTGTCAACATCTAGCGAAGTTGACGGGTGTCAACAATTCATCGACCCCCGGCTTCAGCTCCCGTACGAGCCGCAGGAGGTCCGTCATGCAGCGCGAGAACCATGTGGTGGGCAACACCTTCGTATACCGCTACGCCCACCCCGAGCCCGATCACGTGCTGCTGGTCCAGCACGGCATCGGCGGCCACGGCGGGGTCTACGACCCCTTCGGCGCCCACTACGCCGGGCTGGGCGCCGAGGTGTGGTGCATGGACGCGCCCGGCCACGGGATGTCCCGGATCGCCCAGGTACGACCGGCAGGACGATTCACGCTGGAGGAGTGGGTGGAGGCGGCCGTCGAGGTCGCCGAGCACATCAACGAGACCACCGGCCTGCCGGTGTTCATCAAGGGTTCCTCACTGGGCGCGGCCGCCGCCTACGGCGCCTACGCGGCCTCGGACGTCTTCACCGGCGCCGTCCTGATGGGATACGCGATCCCGTCCTCACCGATGATCCCCGCGGACAATTCCTTCCGCACCAACGCCTTCGAGCAGCTGATCGCCCAGTTCGGCGACGCACTGCTCCTGGACATCGACCGCTTCTACGACCTCGATCTCGACTACGGCTACAAGGGCGCCCGGCAGCAGAAGCGGGAGGACCCGCTCAACACCTGGGCGTACGAACTGTCCTCGGTGGGCTCCCTCATGCGCTACGAGCCGACCGTGCCGCTGGCCGAGAACACCAAGCCGATCCTCTTCACGGTCGGCGAGAAGGACCCGGTCTTCACCCCGGACATCGCCCGCAGCGTGGTCGCCGCGACCGGCGGACCTGTCCAGTTGCACGTGCACCCCGGCGGCGTCCACCAGCTGATGATCTTCCACACCTCCGACTACTCCGCCGTGGTCAGCGAGTGGTGCAGGAAGCGTCTGACCCGTCCGGCAGCCGAGGCCGCCTGATCCCGACCATGTCCGTCCATCGCATCCCGGCCGTCTCCGGCCGCTGATCACAAGGGAGTGCTCGAACATGTCAGTCCACCCCCGTGCGCTGAACCACATCGCCTTCGCCACCCGGGACATCAAGACCCAGATCGAGTTCTTCACCTGGGCTGCAGGCTCAAGGCTCTGTTCTGGATGCACGGTGTCGAGGGCGCCTGGCACGGCTTCCTCGAACTCAACCCCACGTGCTACATCGCCTTCGTCCAGCACCCCGACAATCCCGACAAGATCGAGGTCGGACTCACCCACGCCGGCACGCCGACCGGAACGGTGGCCGTCGGCGCCATGCAGCACATCGCCCTCGACGTCGCCGACGACGAGGAGCTGCTGACTCTGCGCGACCGGATCCGCAGCCGCGGCATCATGGTCATCGGTCCCGTCGACCACGGCTTCTGCCGTTCGATCTACTTCGCCGGGCCCGAAGGACTGGTCCTCGAACTCACCGCCGGCGAGGCGATCCCGGAGTCGGCCTGGCTCGACCCCGAGGTCGTCGAGAAGGCGGGAATCAACGCCGGGGACCTCGCCCGCTACCGCGAGCCCGCCGACTACATCCGGCCCGCCGAGGCCGTGCCCCAGCCGACTCTGGACCGCACCAGGCCGCACATGGCCTTCCCCGACGAGATCTACGAGTTCCTGGCCACCGCCACCGACGAGCAGATCCGGGAGATGCTCAGCGAGACCGAGCCGCCGGTGAAGGCCGACGACTGAACACCCCAGAGCCCGGCGGGCGGCGCATTCGGACGCAGGTCCGCGCGCTCCGCCGGGCGCCCCTCCGTGAGGGGGCACGCGCCTCCGCTCGCGAGGACCGCCTAGTGACCAGCCATCGCCTGCCTCTCCTGACTTCTCCCGGATGTCCGGCTCTTTTGGCCGCTGCCCCCTTCCTCTCCCTTTTCAGCCGCCGCCGGTGTCCGCGTGCAACTCCCCCGTTTTGAGGTAACCGATGTTCATAGCCACCGTTGTCCTGTCCGTCCTGCTCGCCCTCGGCTTCGTCGCCGCGGGTCTCCCCAAGGCCCTCGCCCGACCGTCTGTGAAGAACGAGGCCGCCACCTGGACTATTCGATGGGCGCCTTCCGTGTCATCGGTCTGCTGGAGCTGGCCGGTGCGGTCGGACTGGTCAGCGGCCTGTGGCTCTGGCCGCTCGGCGTGACGGCCGCCGTCGCGCTGCTCCTGCTGCTCGTCGGCGCCGTCCTGTCCCACCTGCGCGCCAAGCACGCCGCGAAGACCCTCGCCCCCGCAGTGCTCTTCGCCGTGGTTACGCTCGCGGTACTCCTCCTGCGCCTCGCGACGTCGTGACCGTCGCCGGCCCCACTCCGGGGCCCTAAATCCCGGGGACATGACGGCGCGAGCACGGTGGTCACCCGCTGGTCCTGCCCTTGCGGCGCTCGGCGCCCAGGCGGGCGAAGTGGTCGATGAGGTCGGGGGCGTCCACCGCGGCCGGATTCACGACCTGCTCGACCGGAGCGCCCTGGAGCAACCGCTTGACCGGGACCTCCAGCTTCTTGCCGGTACGGGTGTGCGGGATGCCCGGCACTTCGATGACCTCGTCGGGGACGTGACGGGGTGAGGCGCCGGTGCGGAGGGCGTCCTTGATCGTCTCGCGCAGGGCGTCATCCAGAGTCACCCCGGCGGCGGGGACCACGAACAGCGGCATCCAGTAGCCGCCGTCCGGCTCCTCGGCGCCGATGACCAGGGCCTCGGCGATCTCGGGGAGGCGCTCGACGACATCGTGGATGTCGGCGCTGCCCAGGCGTACCCCGTTGCGGTTCAACGTGCTGTCGGAGCGACCGTGGACGATCACCGAGCCATGGCCCGTGACCGTGATCCAGTCGCCGTGCCGCCAGGCATCCGTGTAGGAGGAGAAGTAGGCGTCCCGGTAGCGGGCGCCCTCGGGGTCGTTCCAGAAGTACAGCGGCATGGAGGGCATCGGGCGGGTGACGACCAGTTCGCCCACCTGGTCCACCACCGGCGAGGCGTCGGCGTCGTACGCGGCCAGCGCCACGCCCAAGTGTGGTACGGACAACTCGCCTGCCCACACCGGTGTGTTGGGGGCGCTGCCCGCGAAGCCGGAGACGATGTCGGTGCCGCCGCTGATGGAGGCCAGCAGGACGTGCTCACCGACGTGGTCGCGGACCCACGGGTAGGCGGACGCAGGCAGGGCGGACCCCGTGCAGCCGACCACACGGATCGCGGACAGATCGTGCGCCGAGGGGTCGATGCCGAACTTGGCCATGCCCAGGAGGTACTGGGGGCTGGTGCCGAAGACGGTGACCCGATGGCGCGCGGCCAGCTCCCACAGCGTGTCGAGCTTGGCGAAGGGCGCCGGGCTGCCGTCGTACGTACATGTCGTGGCGCCGGTCAGGAGGGTGGAGGCGACCAGGTTCCACATCATCCAGTGGGTGGTGGTGTACCAGAGCAGGCGGTCACCCGGGCCGAGGTCGGAGTGCAGGCCCAGGGTTTTGAGGTGCTCCAGCAACACGCCGCCGTGGCCGTGGACGATGCCCTTGGGCAGGCCGGTGGTGCCGGAGGAGAAGACGACCCACAGGGGGTGGTCGAACGGCACGGGTGTGCAGACGAGTTCCTCGGTTCGGGTCGAGGCGTCCTCCCAGGGGACTACCAGCGACGGGTACGGCTGCGACGGCCAGGGCAGGCCGACGTGGTCCACGAGCAGGGTGGCCTTCGGCGTCGGCAGTGCGCGGGCGAGGTCGAGTACGGCGTCGCGGCGGTCGTGGGTGGTCCCGTTGAAGAGGTAGCCGTCGGCGGCGACCAGGACGGCGGGTTCGAGCTGGGCGAACCGGTCCGCGGCGGCGTTGGGCGCGTAGTCCTGTCCGCACACCGACCAGACGGCGCCCAGGCTCGCGGCGGCGAGGAACGCGACGATCGCGTGCGGGGTGTTGGGGAGGTAGCCCACCACCCGGTCGCCCCGGCCGACGCCCAGGTCGCGCAGGGTCGCGGCGACGGAGGCGACCAGGGCACGCAGCCGGCCGCCGGTCACCTCGCATCCGGAACCGGTCTCGTCGAGGGCGATGATCGCGACGTCGTCATCCCGGACGTTGCGCAGGGCGTGGTGGGCGTAGTTGAGGGTGGCGCCGGGGAACCAGCGGGCGCCGGGCATGATCTCCTCGGCCAGTACCTGCTCGTACGGGGTGTCGGAGTCGATGTCGAAGTAATCCCACACCGCACCCCAGAAACCCTCCAGGTCGGTGACCGACCAGCGGTGCAGGGCGGCGTAGTCGTCGGGGCCGATGCCCTGCCGCCGGGCGAACTCCACGATGCGACTGGCGGCCGCCGTCTCCGGGTCGGGGGTGAAGAAGGGCGTGCTCATCGCGTCGTACTCCTCGACAGGCTTTTCGGGGCCCTGCGTTCCGAAGGAACAGGGCTTCGTGTGGTGTGCAGCAGGGACGCCCAGGCGGCGGTTGAGGTGAAGTCCCGGCCGCCGGAGGGGACGACGTCCAGCACGATCCGGTCGGGGCGCAGCAGAACCGCGTCCGCGCGTCCGGCGCGCAGCCAGGCGGCCAGTGTGCCGTCGTCGCCGAGGTCGGTCACCGGGACCGCGGGTACGCCCAGACCGTGGGCGAGCGCGGTCAGCGAGGGGCCGGGTTCGGTGGCCGTCAGGACGGCGAAGGAGTCGCCGAGCATCTCGTCGAGACGGGTGCGCCGTCCGCCGACGCTCACCCATGGCTGGGGACAGTGCGTGCCCGCCAGGCCGCGGCGGACACCGCGCCGGACCAGCGGCCCGGCGGTCAGGGGCGGGCTGAGGTCGCGGCCGGCCAGTTCGGTCAGGCCGGGTATGCGGCAGGCCGCGGCCAGTGACCTGCGGCGGAGCGCGGCGGCGACGTCCTGGCCGCCGGTCATGGCCCAGCCCATGGCGACCGCGAGGCGGACCACATGCCGGGCGTGCGGTCTGCGTTCGCCTTCGTAGGTGTCCAACAGCCTTTCGTCGGCGCCCTGTTGGAGGACGCGGGCGAGTTTCCAGGTGAGGTTGTAGGCGTCCCGCAGCCCCGAGCACAGCCCCTGCCCGACGAAGGGCGGGGTGAGGTGCGCGGCGTCCCCGAGCAGGAAGACCCGTCCGCTGCGCCACCGGTCGGCGATGCGCGCCCGGAAGGTGTACTGCGTCTCGCGGACGACCTCGAAGTCCCCGTCGTACGAGGTCGGCAGCCATGGGGCGATCAGCTCGCGGACCGCCTCCTGGCCTTCCCGCTGCCGGAACTCCCAGCGGTAGCGGGTGGCGTTCACCCGCATGAAGGTTGCCGGCCGCTTGGGGTCGCAGACCTGGTCGACGCCCTCCCAGCAGCGGACGGGGCCCGTCGTCTCGGCGTCGATGACGGTCCAGCGTTCCTCGAAGTGCAGGTCCTCCCATGCGCCGCCGATCGCCTCGCGGGTGAGGCTGCCCGCGCCGTCGCAGCCGAGGACCGCCTCGACCCACAGCTCGTGCTCGCCGGTGTCGTCGCGGTAGGCCACGCGCACCGGGCCCGTGGTGTCGGGGCCGATGCCGGTGACCTCCACGCCCCCGCGCAGTTCGCACTCCGGGTGCCGGGCCAGCTCGGCGCGCAGCACGCCTTCCAGCTCGGGCTGGTCGAACATACTGGACTGCGGATAGCCGTGATGGCCTTTCCGGGAGCGCCGGAACTCGGCCATCACGCGGTGGCGGGCGTCGAGGAGCCGCAGCCCGCCCGCGGGGCGGGAGATCGCGGTGAACTCCTCGCCGACGCCGGCGGCCTGGAGGATCCGGTGGATCTCGTCGTCGTTGGCGACGGCGCGCGGGAGCGGGTAGACGTCCCGGTGGCGTTCGAGGACGACGCTGCGGACGCCGTGCCGGGCCAGGAGGAGGGCGGCGGTCACGCCCACCGGTCCGGCCCCGACGATCACGACGGGCACCCGTGCGGCTTCGTCGACGTTCATGTGCGGCTCACCTCGGGTGTCAGTTCGTGTCAGCGACGGGCGTGCCCTGCTCGCCGAGGTCGATGCGGCCGTCCGGCGTCGCGATGGTCGCCGTGATCACGTCGCCGGGGCTCAGGTAGTGCGGGTTCTTCGCCTGGCTCTTGAAGAACGCCTTCCATTTCACGGCGGGCGGCAGCAGCGCGCCGATCTTCTCGACGGCCTTCGGCGGGGCCTTCAGGGCTGTGCCGCCGGGGGTGCCGGTGAGCAGCAGGTCGCCGGCGTCCAGGGTCTGGAAGCGGGCCAGCAGGGTGAGCGCCTGGGCCGGGCGGACGATCATGTCGGCGACGGTGCGATCCTGGCGCAGCTCGCCATTGACGCTCAACTTCAGCCGCAGGTCGAGGAGATGAGCGAAGTCCTCCGGCTCCAGGAGCGCGAGGTGAGGGCCGGTGGGCGTGAACGTGGGGTACGACTTGCTCTCGTAGAACTGCGTCTTGGTCAGCTGTACCTCGCGGGCGCTGATGTCGTTGGTGATCACCAGTGCGGCGACGTACGACGGCAGGTCCCGCTCCTCGACGACAGTACCGACGGGCAGGGGCGCGCCCATGACGAGCCCGAGTTCGATCTCGTAGTCGAGGAACCTCACGTGGGCGGGGCGCACGACGGCCTCCCCGGGGCCGCTGACCGAGCCGGACGCCTTGCGGAAGAACGCGGGCGGAACGTCGTCCTTGAAGCCCGAATCGCGGGCGTGGCTGCGGTAGTTGACCATCTGGGCGACGATCCGGCAGGGCGTGGTGACCGGCGAGAGCGCGACGAGGTCGGCGACGGGCGTGCCCGCTTCGCCGGAGGCGGCGGCCTCGCGTACGGCGGCGCGGTCGGCCAGCAGCTCGGCGGTGGTGACGGCCTTGGTCTCGACAGGGACGGCCCGGCCGCCTCGGACGACCCACCAGCCGTCGGCGGTGCGCAGGACATTGGTGCTCATGTCAGTGCCTTCGTGAGGGGATTCGCGTACAGGGGTTCACTCGCGTGCGAGGTTCAGGAGTTGGCGGCCTTGAGCAGGCCGAAGAGTCGCGCCGGGTCCATCTCGTTGTCGCCGCGCAGGGCCTCGATGACATCGCGGACCCGCTGCGGGGAGGGGCTCGCGCCGAGAAAGTCGCGGGTGGCGGGCGGGCCCCACTGGGCGAGTCCGCTGGTCGACATGGGCGCCCAGCCCGGCTCGACGTCGCAGGAGAACAGGTCGCCGTCGGCGAAGTGCTCCAGCATGAAGTGGTCGGGATCGCGCCAGTAGTCGAAGAGCTGGCTGCCCTGGATGTGCCGCCCGATCCCCCAACTGCGCTTGTAGCCGCGCTCCTTGAGGTACTCGCCGCCGACGGCGATCGAGTCCAGGTCGGTGACCTGGTAGGCGGAGTGGACGTATCCCGTGCCCGGCCCCAGGTGCATGGCCAGGGTGTGGTGGTCGGTCGGCACGCCGCCCAGGTCGCAGCGGATGAACGCCATCGTCGGACCGCGGCCTCGCTGTCCGTCCAGGAACAGGAAGTCCGACACGATCATCCCGAGGGTGTCCAGGTACCAGTCCAGGGCCCGGCCGAACACGCGGGTCTCCAGGACCACATGGCCCAGCCGCTGGATACGGGACGGCTCGCGCGGCGGACGCTGCGTGGCGTTCGCACGACGGTGATCCGTGCCGAAGTTGAGGAGCAGCGGCTGCTGTTCCGGCAGCGCGGGAAGCCGTTCGCCGCAGTGCACGACCCGCACCGGGAAGCCCGAGGGGTCGAGCAGGTCGACCACCTTGCCGCCGCCCGGAACGTCGGCGTCCCGCACCTCCCGGCCCGTCGCGCGGGCCAGCCGGTCGAGGTCGGCTCGCTCGGCGGCCCGGAACGCGGGGCCGATGAAGCGGGACGTACGTCCCTTGCGGATCACCATGCAGGGTGAGCCGGCGAAGGTGCCGCGCAGCCACAGCTCCCGCTCGGTGCGCCCGGCGATCCCGAACCCGAAGTCGCGGGCGAAGACCTCCGCGCGGTCCAGGTCGGGCTTCTCGAACTCCAGCCAGGCCAGGTCGGCGACCTTGATCACGGGATTCCGGGAGCGGCCGGGGTGTTCGCCGCGCAGGGCGCCCTGCTCGCTGTGGAGGTCTTGGTGGGCCGTGATGACGTCGGCCCCGTTGACGCGGATTTCAGACATGGTGCCCTCCGAGCAACATTGCCGTAATGAGGGAATCATCAACTGTGACAGTTCTGTCGTCAAGGTGTTCGCGACAGGAAATGATGAATTCATCAGGACTGCGAGCGCCATCGCCCATCCGGATACACTCTGTGCATGTCTACGTCAGCCCCGCCCAGCAACCGGTTCGAGCGTCGTCGCGCAGAAACCCGCCGGGCTCTCGTGCGCGCGGCCCGGCAGATACTCGCCGAGAGCGGTGACACCAGCGCCAGCATCCAGGCCATCGCCGAGCGCGCGGACGTGGGATTCGGCTCCTTCTACAACCACTTCGACTCCAAGGCGGAGTTGTTCGAGGCGGCGGTGGTGGACGCCCTGGAGGAGTTCGGCCAGAACTTCGACGAGCGCCTGGCCGGGATCGACGACCCGGCGGAACTCGTCGCGGCCGGCTTCCGGCTCAGTGCCCGGATGGCCGATTCCCATCCCGAGCTGATGCAAGTCCTGCGCCGCCGGGGCCTCGGGCACATCCACTCGGACAACGGACTCGCCCGCCGGGCGCTGCGCGATCTCCAGGTGGGCATCGCCTCCGGCCGTTTCACCACCCTCGACCCGTTGGTCGCTCTGTCGGCACTGGGCGGAACGCTGCTGTCCCTGGTGGAGCTGCGATTCGGCCGCCCCGAGGTGGACGGCGACGAGGCCGCGGTCGACCTCGCCGAGATGGTCCTGCGCATGCTGGGCCTGTCGCCGGACGAGGCCCACGAGGTCGCCCGGCGCCCCCTCCCCGACCTCGGCTGACCGCCCTGCCTCTACGCGCTCGACGACGAGTCCATGGGCCGGCCCGGCGCCGGCAAGACCCGCGCCGCTCAGATGGTCCGACGCACCCTGCGCGACGGCCCGGCCCACATCACGGGTGACGACTTCGTATTCTTCCACCCGGACTGCCTGCAGCTCTTGCGTGAGGAGCCGCGCACCGCCTCCGCGCGGATCCGCGCCGACTACCGGGCCTGGCAGGCTCAAGCCGAACGGTACGTGCGCGAGGGGCGCGGGGACGTGGTCATCGAGATCACCCCGGAAAACGCCGCCGCCTTCATCACCAGCGCGTCCCTGTACCGTCAGGCCGGATACCGGATGGAGCTGCTGGTCCGTGACCTGCCGGGCGGGCACGGCCGTCAGTCATCGGTGATGCTGTCCAGCACGTCAAGACGGGCGGCCCGGCGAGCCGGCCAGTGGGCGGCGGCCAGGCCGACCAGAACGGCGACCAGCAGCATCAGCTCGGGGTAGGGCAGGACGGTGCGGATCTCCGGCAGGGTCACGGTCATGGTGGAGCCGGCCGCCCACGCCAGGAAGACACCGAAGGCCATGCCGATCGCCGCGCCGAAGACGGAGATCAGCACCGATTCCAGCCGTACCATCCGCTTGACGCCGCCGCGGTCCAAGCCGATCGCCCGGAGCAGGCCGAGCTCGCGCCTGCGCTCGAACACGGCCATTGCCAGCGTGTTGACCACTCCGAGGGCCGCGACCAGCAACGAGATCCCGAGCAGTGCGTAGAGCAGGTTGAGAGCGAAGGTGATGGTGCGGTCAAAGCCGTCCCTCAGGTCCTGCTTGTTCTCGACCTCGATCACAGGGCTCTTGCCGGTGGCGTCCTTGAGAGCCTGTTTCAGCGCGGGGGTTGCCCCGTTCGCGCCCTTGACCAGGATCTGCTGAGCCGGCGCGTACGGCTGGTAAGCGGTGACCACTGTGCCCGGCAGGAGCACGGGGGCGAGCATCCGGCTGGGTTCGAATACCCCGCCGACGGTGAGGCGGGCGCCGCTTCGGCGCGGGGCGACCACTGCGACGTCGGAGCCGACGGCCAGTCCGTGCCGACCCGCGAAGTCGGTGTCCACCAGGATCTGACCCCGTTTCAGTGCCGTGGCCGCCCCCTGACTCATACTCGGCCGGACCAGCTGATCGGCGCTGTCGGCGTCCAGGCCCTTCGCCTCGGTCCGCACGCCGGCGATCCGCCATTCCACCTCGATGACCGGGCTGGACGCGACCACCCCCGGAGCCTTGGCGACCGACGGCGCGATGCTCGGGTCCAGGGTGCCGGTGAGCGGGGTGACGGCGTAGTCCGCCGCCATCTCTTGGGTCACGGCACGGTCGATCGCATCCGAGACCGAGGCGCCGAGCACGGTCATCGCGGTGACCAGGGTGAGTCCGATGGTCAGCGGGGCGGCCGTACTCGCGGTGCGGCGCGGGTTGCGGAGCGCGTTGAGCACGGCGAGCGAGCCGGGGGTGCCGAAGAGACGGGCGATCACCGGGCGGGCCAGCAGCGGCAGCAGCTGCACGATGCCGATGACCGCGAGGAGCGCCCCCACCATGAGCGGCAAGCGCGCCTCAGCACCCTTATCGGTGCTGCCAAGCCAGACCAGGCCGAGGCCCCCGGCGGCGGTCGAGGAGCCGAGGACGTTGCGAACAAGCAGGCCTCGCTGGGTGGCGGGTTGCTCGCCGCTGCTCAGCGCGGCGACCGGGGGGATCCGGCAGGCGCGCAGCGCGGGCAGGGCCGCGGACAGGACAGTGACCAGGGTGCCGACGACCAGGGTGATCAGCACGGTCGTGGGGGTGATGACCACGCCGGCTCTGGGGAGATCCGCGTCCAGCGCCTGCACCCCCGCCGCGAGACCGGCACCGATGCCGATACCGAGGAGAAGTCCGGCGGCGGAACCGGTGAGACCGACGAGGAACGCCTCGATCAGCACGGAGCGGGTGACCTGGGCGCGCCCGGCGCCGATGGCGCGCAGCAGTGCCAGCTGCCGGGTGCGCTGGGTCACCAGCATGGTGAAGGTGTTGGCGATGAGGAAGACGCCGACGAACAGTGAGATTCCCGCAGCGGTGGTCAGCATCGTGGCCAGGCTCCTGCCGCTCTGGGCCAGCATGGCGGCCTGCCGCGCGGCCAGTTGCGTGCCGGTCGCGGCCCGGAATTGGTTGCCGTCGGGGACCAGCGGGGTGACGGTGTGCAGCAGCGCGGTCTCGGAGGTTCCGGAGGCAGCGGTGATGTCGATGCTGCTGTACTGGTCCGGCGCCAGCGAGAGCACCCGCCGGGCGCCCTGGGTGTCGAGCAGTGCCAGCGGGTTGCCGGAGCGGACCGCGGGGGCGTCGGAGGTGAAGACGCCGGTCAGGGTGGCGCTCAGGGCAGGGCCGCCCGCGGCGACGCGTACGGTGTCACCGAGCCGGTAGCCCGCTTTCTCGACGGTGTCCCGGTCCAAGGCGATCTCGGTCGCGGTCTTCGGTCCTCGCCCCTGGAGCATCGGGTAGCGCGCGTCGTGCCCGGTGGAGTCCGGCACGAAGTTGGCGCTCGTGCTTCTCATGATGTCGCCGATCGTGTTGCCGTCCTTGTCCGCTATGGCAGCGGTGCCGCTCACCACGGCGCGGATCCGGGCAACTCCTGGCAGCGCGGCAATCCGACGGACCGTCGCGTCGGTGAGCCGGGCGGAGCTCTTGGTGCTGTTCTGCCTCGCGCTGGTGAGGATTCCGGCGGTGTCGTCGGCAACCTGGACGGAGACGCCGGTGAAGTCCTTGCTGCGGCTGTTCTTCGCGGCTTGGTGGACGCTGTCGGAGAAGATCATGGTGCCGGTCATGAAGCCGGTGCCGAGCAGCACGGCGAGGGCGGTCATCAGGAGCCGGCCTCGATGGGCCAGGACATTGCGAAGTGCGGTACGGAACATCGGTGGATCCCCCGTCAGCCGACGCGGTCGGCGATGTCGAGCCGGCCCATGCGGTCCAGCACGCTGTCGGCGGTGGGTGCCCGCAGTTCGCCGACGATGCGGCCGTCGGCGAGGAAGACCACCCGGTCCGCGTGGGAGGCGGCCACCGGGTCATGGGTCACCATGACGACGCATCGGCCGAAGTCGCGCACACAGGACCGAAGGAGCGCCATGACTTCCGCGCCGGCACGCGAGTCGAGGTTCCCGGTGAGCTCGTCGGCGAAGATGATCTCGGGCTTTCCTGCCAAGGCGCGGGCGCAGGCCACGCGTTGCTGCTGTCCGCCGGAGAGTTGGCCCGGGCGGTGCTTCAGCCGGTCGGCCAGGCCGACCGCGTCGACGACCCGTGCCAGCCAGTCCCTGTCGGGCCCGCGCCCGGCGATGTCTCCGGGCAGCGTGATGTTCTCCAGGGCCGTGAGCGTGGTCAACAGATTGAAGGCCTGGAAAATGAACCCGATCCTGTCCCGTCGCAGCCGGGTCAGCTGTTTGTCCTTCAGACCGGCCAGCTCCACGTCGCCGATCGTCGCGGAACCGGAGGTCACGCTGTCGAGGCCGGCCAGGCAGTGCATCAGCGTGGACTTACCGGATCCGGAGGGGCCCATGATCGCGGCGAACTCCCCGCGCGGAAACTCCACGCTGACGTCGTCAAGGGCCTGGACCCGGGTCTCCCCCTCTCCGTAGACCTTGCACAGTCCACGGGCTCGGGCGGCCGCCGCGTACGTGGCCGGGGTCTTCGTGTCCATCACCATGGAAGTCCTCTCGGTGGCACTCGGAACGCCGTCCACGCTCGCCCAAGCCGCGTCCCGGAGGCGTCCGGCCTTCAGCGGACGCGTGGGGTGATCCGTAATGCCGCAGGCGTACGCCTGTAGGGCGACGCGGAGAGCCGGGTGCCTGCCTACGCTCGGCCTGTGGAAGAGGTCAAACCCCGGCCGCCCCTGCTCGGACGCATCCCGCCAGGCGCCTGGCCGGCCCTCACCTGGTGCGCGGCCCTGCTGTTCGCACTGGCGCTATGGCTGCTCGAGCAACAGGGCGGGCCTGAGGCCGCCCCCTGCCTGCGGGACCCCTGGGCCGACCTGGCCCTGGCCGTCGGCCTGGCGCTGCCGCTCGTAGCGGCCCGGCGCCGACCACTGCCGGTCCTGGGCCTGGTCCTCGCCAATCCCTGGCGGCTGCGGCGCTCGCTCCCTGGGCGTGGGCCCTGCTGCTCCCGACGGCGGACGTGCTGCTGCTCTACCTCGCCGCCACCACCGACCGCAGCCGTCGCACCTCTGCCCTGGTGGCCGTCGCGGTCCTGATGGCGCAGATCAGTGGCTGGCGGATCATGAACGGAGGCTGGGCGCACGGCGTGACCGACGCTGCGGTGCCGATCGCCTCGGTCGCCCTGGTCTCCTGGATGCTGGGCAACTCGATCCGCCAGCGGCGCGAGTACGCCGAGCGGCTGCGTGACCAGGCCGCTGCCCAGGCGGTGCAGGCGGAGCGCCTGCGGATCGCCCGGGAGCTGCACGACATGGTCGCCCACAGCATCGGAGTGGTCGCGATCCAGGCCGGCGCGGCCAAGCGGGTCATCGAGACCCAGCCCGAGGGAGCCCGCAGAGCGCTCGACGCGATCGAACTGACCAGCCGGGAGACCCTCGTGGGGCTCCGCCGCATGCTCGGCACGCTGCACCGGACCGAACCCGAACCGGTGACGGGCATGGCCGGCGTGGAGCGGCTGACGCAGAGCACCGCTACGGCCGGACTCCGCGTAGAGATGCGCTGGCAGGGCACGAAACGTCCGCTGCCGTCCGACATGGACCAATCGGCATTCCGGATCATCCAGGAGTCACTGACCAATGTGGTCCGCCACGCGAACGCCCGCCACTGCCAGGTGAACGTCGACTACCGCACCGGCGAGCTGGCCATCGAGGTCATCGATGACGGCACCGGCGCGGCGCCCGATGCCGCGGCCGACGGCACCGGCTACGGAATCACCGGAATGCGCGACCGAGCAGACCTGCTGGGCGGCGAGTTCAGCGCCGGGCCACGCCCCGAGGGCGGCTTCCGGGTGACAGCCAGGCTGCCGGGATGACCGTACGCATCGTCCTCGCCGACGACCAGCCCCTCGTACGAGCCGGCCTTCGCATGGTCATCGCCGACGCCCCCGATCTGGAGATCGTGGGCGAGGCCGGAACCGGCACGGAGGCAGTCCGGATGGTCCGGGAACTCCGACAGGCCCGACGTAGTCGTGATGGACATCCGGATGCCCGGCATGGACGGCATCGAGGCCACCCGGATGATCACCGCCAACGCCCCGGCGCCGCGCGTACTCATGCTCACCACCTTCGACGAAGACAACAACGTCTACGCCGCGCTCCGGGCGGGGGCCAGCGGATTTCTGGTCAAGGACATGGCGCTGGAGGACATCCTCACCGCGACCCGCGTCGTGGCCGCCGGCGACGCCCTCATCGCACCGAGCGTCACCCGCCGCCTGATCGCGGAATTCGCGAACCGTCCCACGGCCACTGCTCCACCGCAGCGACTCGACGGCATCACCGATCGGGAACGCGAGGTGCTGACACTCGTCGGGCGCGGCCTGTCCAACAGCGAGATCGCGGCCGAGCTGTTCATCGGTCACGCCACCGCCAAGACCCATGTGGCGCGGCTGCTGACCAAACTCGACGCCCGCGACCGTGTCCAGCTCGTGATCGTCGCCCACCGGGCGGGCCTGGTGTCGTCCTCACCATGACCCAGCAAGCAGGTCAGCCCACGTTTGTGGTCACCGCCGTTTGCGGCTGGACACGGTTCTTACCGGCACCCCTGGATGCCGCGTGCCTCCGCCTCTCCCGGATCGATCTCGTCCCACGTCGAACCCACCGTCCGTGCCCGCTGGCGCGCCCTCGTCACCACCCGCCGACACCGCCTGCACAGCACTCGGTAACGGCCGGTTCAGTCGCCGTCCTCGTCCTCGTCCTCGGCATACGGCTTCGCGAGCCAGTGCCGGACCCAGGACGTCGATGACGTCACGGGGGAAGCCGCGGTCGTGCAGGGCACGCACCTTCAGTCCCACCGCGTCGTCCCGGGACAGCGTGGGCCGGCATCCGTCTGCGTGGGATGCCTGTGGAAGATCTCTTTGAGGATGTCCCCTCGCAGGACGCGTCGGTTGCCGCGTCGGTGGCGAGCAGACGGGCCATGCGCGAGGCAACCTCGACGATGCGGATCACCCAGCCCTTGTCCTCAAGGCCGGCAGCAACGGCGCCGGTGATCTCGTTCATGCCCGCAGGAGCGTCGGTGGCCAGGTCCAGGCCCTGGCCGGCGCGGCTGACCGGCTCATGCGCCTGGATGGCGTAGCCCCCGGCCAGCACCAGCCGGTAGGCATGACCGCTGTCCAGGGCATCACTGAGCAGGCGCCCGGTGCAGGTCTGGAAGTCTCATGCCGCGGCGGCGGCCGCCACCAGCTCGGGGAAACGCTGCTCCCAGCAGGTGCGCACCGGCTTGCCCCTGAAGACGTCTCCGAGGCGATCCGTCTACCCGGCGCTGTAGGCTTCCTGGCTCCGCTCCCCCGACGAATCACCGGAGCGACGATCCGCACCGGCGTCCCGCCGCTCCTGTTCGCGACCATCCGCCGCCGGCTGCGGATCACGTCATATGGCAAACAGCCGGCAGCTGACAGTTGTCAGAGGTGGGGCGGTGTGGTGCGCGGGAGGCGGCGATGTTCTCCACTGCTTCGTCTACTGCTCGCAGCAGCCCGTCGGTCAGACGGCCGCGGGGGTCCCGAGCATCGCGGAAGCGTGTTGGAGCGGGCTGACGATGCGCGGGGGTGCGGCGGCTCGGGAAAGGTCGCGGCAGGTGAAACCGAGCTGGGTCATGGCCCGCAGGACTTCGTCGGCGCTGAAGTCGCGGCGGTCCTGCCGTGTGACGACCTGCCCGACCTGCTTGACCGGGTAGGTGCGACGGCCGACGATCACGGACGCCCCCGAGATCTCCTCAGGCTTGACGCCCTTCATCGATTCCAGGACGCCGCTTTTGGTGAGGTCGAAGGGGAAGCGGGCGATGACACAGCGCATGGTGCCTCACAGTGAGAAGAACGAGGGGATGGTTCTGCCGCGCTCGAGGCGGTCTCGGCGGTCGAGGCGGTTCAGTGGGCGAGGGCCAGGACGCCCACTGCGTTGCCGTGTTCGTCGACCACGGGCAGGGCATCGAGCCGGCGGTGGCGCATCGTGTGCTCGGCTTCGGCCATCGCGGTCACGGGAGAGGCGAAGGGCCCTGAGTCGACGACGAGGATGTCCCGTAGCTGGACCCGGTCCGTGTACACGGAGCTGTCGCGGACGGCGGTGAGCTGGGCCTCGGTGAGAAGTCCGGTGCACACGCCGTCGTTGTCGCAGACGAGCAGGTGCCCGGTGCGGGCGCTCGCCATGACGGACAGGGCTACTTCGACGGTCATGTCGTCACAGACCTGCGGTCCGGCGGTGGCCATGGTGTCGGCCACCGTCCTGGGTACGGTGACGGCACCGGTCGAGCGGGGCTGCGTCTGAACCATCGTCAAAAGGTGCCTCCTGCAGAAGTGGGCCGGATTCCTGGAAACGAGGTCGTTACGCCGCCGCGTCGAACGAGGACTGCCGCCCGGTCATGCGGCGGGCGGCCGAAGCGGGGCTGCGTCGGCCGCGTGAGGAGGTGCTGCGCTGACGTCGCTCGACGACCGGCGCGGTGATCGTCACGGGGATGCCGGAGGGCGTACGGGCGCCGGTGATCTGGCTGAGTGCCTCTTCGCCGGTGCGGACCTGGGTGGTCTGCGGCACGATGCCGGCGGCGGTCATGAGACGGGTCATGTCGCGGCGCTGGTTCGGGGTGACCAGGGTGACGACCCGGCCGGACTCGCCGGCGCGGGCGGTGCGGCCGCCACGGTGCAGGTAGTCCTTGTGGTCGGTCGGCGGGTCGACGTTGACGACCAGGTCGAGGTTGTCGACGTGGATGCCGCGGGCGGCGACGTTCGTGGCCACGAGCACGGTGACGTGCCCGGTCTTGAACTGGGTCAGGGTTCGGGTGCGCTGCGGCTGCGACTTGCCACCGTGCAGGGCGGCGGCCCGGACACCGCTGTTCAGCAGGTCCTGGGTCAATCGGTCGACGGCGTGCTTGGTGTCCAGGAACATGATCACCCGGCCCTCGCGCGCCGCGATCTGCGTCGTCGTCCAGTGCTTGTCGGCGCCGTGGACGTGGAGCAGGTGATGCTCCATCGTGCTGACGGCACCGGCGGACGGGTCGACGGAGTGGACGACCGGGTCGGTGAGGTAGCGGCGGACGAGGCGGTCGACGTTGCGGTCGAGGGTGGCGGAGAACAGCATCCGCTGGCCCTCGGGGCGCACCTGGTCCAGGAGCGCGGTGACCTGGGGCATGAACCCCATGTCGGCCATCTGGTCCGCCTCGTCCAGGACGGTGATCGCGACCTGGTTCAGCCGGCATTCGCCGCGGTCGATGAGGTCCTTGAGCCGGCCCGGAGTGGCGACGACGACCTCGGCACCACTGCGCAGCGCGTTGGCCTGCCTGCCGATCGACATTCCGCCGACGACGGTGGCGAGACGCAGTTGCACCGAGCGGGCGTAGGGGGTGAGTGCGTCGGTCACCTGCTGGGCCAGCTCACGGGTCGGCACGAGGACCAGGGCGAGCGGCTGGCGGGGCTCGGCGCGCTGTCCGGCGGTACGGGCCAGCAGGGCCAGGCCGAAGGCGAGGGTCTTGCCGGAGCCGGTGCGCCCGCGTCCCAGGGCGTCGCGGCCCGCGAGGGTGTTGGGCAGTGTCGCGCCCTGGATCGGGAACGGGACGCTCACGCCTTGCGCGGTCAGCGCGGCCAGCAGCTGCCTGGGCATGTCGAGGTCGGCGAACGTCTCGACCGCGGGAAGCGCGGGAGTGATCGTCTCCGGCAGGGCGAACTCGCCCTGGACCGCTGCGGGCCGCCGGCCGTAACCGCCCGAGCGGCTCGGACCCCCGGAACGGCTCGGACCCCCGGAACGGCTCGGGCCTGACGAGCCGAATCGGTCGCTCCGCCTCGAACCGGAGCCGGATCCAAAGGAGCCGTCGTTACGGCTGCCGCGGGAAGTACGGTCATTCGTGCGTGCGTAGTTCATCGAGAACCTTCCTTGGTACGGCACGTACCAAGGAATTCCCGCAGCAAAAGAGCAGCGCGGGGAATCACAGGAACGGGCCGAATGGAATGCGAAAGAAAATCTGGAGTGCAGTGAATCTGGCGCGAGGCATCGACGGAATTTCTGACGCCGTGTGGACGTGAAGTTCCGGACGCCGACCGGTCGCGCCGTCGAGGAGGCATGCATCCTCGAGTGAAGGATTTCAAGCAGCTTTCCCGCAGGTCACACCACTGCGGAAAGTCCCCGTGGCGGGGGCCCGCACCCCGAGGGATGCGGGCCCCCGCCACGAAGTGCGCGCCGGCGTCAGGCGAGAACGATGTTCTCCGCCGTCGGGCCTTTCTGGCCTGCCGCGATGTCGAAGGTGACCTTCTGGCCCTCGAGCAGCTCGCGGAAGCCCTGGGCGGCGATGTTGGAGAAGTGGGCGAACACGTCGGCGCCCCCACCGTCCTGCTCGATGAAACCGAAACCCTTGGCCGCGTTGAACCACTTCACAGTGCCTGACGCCACGTCATATCTCCTCTGGGCAGTACGCCGGAATCCGCGATGCACGAGTACCGGGTCGCCGCGATGATGCCCCGTCCGGAGAATGACCGGCAATACAGAACGCCTGCGACGGCTGAAAACACCGGCGAGAGCGCTCGAAGTTTTTGGGAACCACAACTGCAACTGAGATCGACAGTAGCACGAGGTAGCGGCCCATGTACGGTAAATGACTCCGCCCTGCTGATTGCGGTAAAAACACTCCCCGCGTGGCGCGTCAAACCCTCATGTCACGACCATAGATATTGACCCACCCGGAGTGCAGCGTTGCAGGAAGAGCGCACGCTCTTCACGACTCGAAAGGGCACGATTATTCAGACGACCACGCCCGCATCTCGGTGGCCCGCCCCATGGCGTAAGCGGGGTGATCGTCGTCATCCAGACGCCGGAGCGACACCACATGCCGATATCCCACGTCTCTGCAACGCACCTCTACGGAGCACGTGGAGGGGCCCTGGCGCCATACGGCACCAGGGCCCCGAAGGAACTGCTACACCATCTGCCGGCCCCAGTACTGCGCCGGCCTTCTGAGTCCGCGCGCCCGGCCCGAACACTGCCGAGGGTGCGGGGATCGCGGATGCGTGACCGGAGACCACCTCACTATCGATGTCCTGCGGTACCCGGACCCACTGCTCGTCCGGGCGATCCTGATGGCGCGGGCTCCTCCGTTCTTCCCTCTGGCCGATCACTTACCAAACCGGCACTGCACTGCGATGTGCCGGTCCTGCCGATACTGCTGGTACTGCAACTACCGGTACTGCGTACTGCCGTGGCCATGGAGAGCGCCACTCCTCGGCAGCCGGCCCCGTCGCCCGTTCTGCGTCTGCTCTGGCTTGGAACCCCACTGCCGAACCTCCCGGTACGCGCGCCCGCAGCCAGACGCCTTTACCGGGGAACCACTCGAAACACGCTGCGGGTACTGCGGCACTGCTCATGGCGGCCCCTGATCACCGCGGGCCACCCGGTCCGGCCGTCAGTCCCGTCGCCGTCCTGCGACAACCTGGCTTCGGAACTCCACCGCCACACCGTCCTACGTACTACAACTTCGTACTGCTGCCCGGCAGTTCATTTCTGGCGGGCCCTTCTCGATCTCGACTACGAGAGAAACCATAACGGCCTCGCTGCCCAATGTCTACTCCAGCCACCACAGATTTTCGCGCGTTTGGCTACGAGGTAGTCACCCGCGACCGGGGCAGGGACGGGACAGAGGACGGGAGGGCGAGTGCCGGGTGCAGCGGCTGGGCCGCCGCTCCTTGCTTCTCTTGCGATCACTCCCCGCCCTCGGCCACGGGACCGACCCTCGGGGGCGTCGCCATGACCGCCGGGCGCCCATCGAGGTGAAGACGGAGAGAGTGGGCCACTCGGTCGGCCTGTTCGTCCTTCACTCGCTCGTGCTCCGGCCGCCGAAGCAGCTCGAAGACGCCCGGCCCCCGATGTGCCGGTTGCAGACCCGCCATGCGCGGAACGATGTGGAAGTGCACGTGCGTGAAGCCTTCGGCTTCGGCGAATTGGACGACGTACGTCTTGGCGCAACCAGTCGTACGGCGGAGAGCCCGGGAGAGCTTGACCTGCCACACCCCCAGGGCAGACGCCTCAGCGTCGGTGAGGTCGTGCACCGCGGTGACGTGGCGCCGAGGCAAGAGGACCAGCCAGCCGGGCACTGCGGTGTCGATGGCATGGGCGACCCGCCAGTGCTGGTCGTATGCCACGCACTCACGGGGTGGAAGGTCGTCGAACTGTGCTTCCTTGCTGCACGTGTAGCAGTCGGGAGTCGTCATGCATCGAGAGCGTAGAACCGCCTCTCTGCAAGACGCCCGTCTGCCTCGGCCACCAGTCACCAGTCACACCACCTTGCCTGTGCGGCGGCGCTCGACCGCACGATCCGCGGATGGGGCCGGTAACGGAGTCCGCGGTCGTTCGCATGGGACACCAGGCTGGTGACGGCGTCGCTTGAGACTCACCGGGGTGCGTGTGGGTCAGCGATTCGTGGGCACCCTGTGGAGCCGAGCTACGGATCAACGTACGTCCGGACCATGCCCTGCCGGCAGGTCAGCGGATCCGTCGCCACCGCGGTGACCTCGCCTCCGTGCTCGTCACCGTCACCGCGGCGGATCGGCCGTGGCCCGTCTGTTTCACCGATAGAGCAGCGAGAGGTGGATATCCGTGACCGAGGATCCCACGCGAAAGCATCCGCGACCCGACTTCCCGGACCAGGAACAGCAGCACCCGGGCTGGACCGGCCCCATGGACCCCCCTCCCGATCATGGGGAGGACTCCTACGAAGGCAGTGGACTCCTGCTGGACCGCAAGGCGGTCGTGACGGGAGGCGACTCCGGCATCGGCCGTGCCGTGGCCCTGGCTTACGCCCGCGAAGGCGCCGACGTGCTGTTCACCTACCTTCGCGGACAAGAGGAAAAGGACGCGGAGGAGACCACCTCCCTGATCGAGGAGGCAGGCCGTACAGCCGTTGCCGTGCCCTGCGACATCCGGGAAGAGGACCAGTGTCGGCAGCTCGTGGAGCGAACCGTCGACGAGTTCGGCCGCATCGACATCCTCGTCAACAACGCCGCCTACCAGATGTCACAGCCGGACGGCATCCAGGCCATCTCGACGGAGCAGTTCGACCGTGTCGTGCGTACGAATCTGTACGGGATGTTCTGGCTGTGCAAGATGTCGCTGCCGCACATCCCGGCGGGCGGCTCCATCATCAACACCACGTCCGTGCAGGCGTACAAGCCCAGTCCCCATCTGCTGGACTACGCGATGACCAAGGGCGCCATCGTCACCTTCACCCAGGGACTGGCGCAGATGGTGGCCGGTGACGGTATCCGCGTCAACGCCGTGGCTCCAGGACCCGTGTGGACGCCGCTGATCCCGGCGACGATGCCGGACACCGTCGAGTTCGGCAAACAGGCCCCGCTCGGCCGGCCGGCCCAGCCGGCCGAGATGGCTCCCGCCTATGTCTTCCTGGCCTCGTCGAGGGCGAGCTTCATCACGGCGGAGATCCTCAACGCCACGGGCGGCACCCCGCTGCCCTGACCAGCCGCACTCCGCCGCGGGCTGCCGGGCGAGAACGGGCCCGGCTCTTCGCCTTGTCCGCCGCGTTGCTGCGCTCCGACTCATCCCTCCACGCCGGTGGACGTGTGGGGGGCGCCGACGGGCTTGGACTCCGGGGAACCGCGCTGGCGCAGGTAGACGGAGAGGATGGCCATGGACGCGACGGCCAGGAGCTCGGACTGCCAGTTCTGCAGGCTGCGGCTCCAGAAGTCAGCGGAGGCGATGTACTGCGTCCAGCCGACAGGAGCCTGCAGTTGCCTCAGCTGCTGCTCGTTGTAGGCGGCGACGCCCGCGATGGACTGGGCCAGCCACGACAGAAGGAACAGGGCCGCCATCACCAGACCGAGCGAGCGCGAGAACACCGCCTGACGCACTCCGCCCACCCTTGCCCAGCGAGGGGAGTCCGGGGCGGCGTGCTCCCCCACCCGCTGGTCCTCGTCCGATTCGGGGCCGGCCTTCTGCATCTCCTTCGATTCCGGCGAGCCGCGCTGGAGCAGCCAGACGGTCGCGAAGATGTAGAGGAAGAACTGGAGGTACTCCGATTGCCAGTTCTCCGACACGTCCACCGCGAAATCCGAGGTCGTGAGGTAGTCGAGGAAACCGATCTGCGCGAACCCGTCGGTGGCGAGCTGGTTGTTGAACTCCGCGCAGCCCGCGATCGCCTGCCCGGTGAGAGCGAGCAGGAAGGCGAACCCGAAACCCAGAGTTATGCCGTTGTCCCGTACGAAGCGGCGCATGCCGCGCTCTCCCACGGAGCCGTCCTCGCTCTCTCCCTTGCCCTGGTGCGATGTGTCCGGCGGGGGTGGCGTGTCGGCGGTCATCGCTGCATCAGCCCCACCGCGATGAAGTAGGCCAGGCCGCCCAGGACGACGGCCAGACACAGCGTGAACATGGTGCGCATGCGTCAGCTTCCCTTGACCGAGCACTTGTACGGCAGGCCGGGGCGGGGCCGGCATCCGGCGGCGATGATTTTCCAGCCGTCCCGGAACTGCGAGAGGAACAACGTGTCCGAGGCGAGCACGGCACGCGCCTGACGCCCGTGAACGTCTACGCTGCGGACCTTGCCTCCAGCGGGAAGGTCTTGCGCGCCGATGGTGTCGGCACACGGCTTCTTCGCCGCGTCCTCCACCTCTGAGCGTGTCCCCGGCGCGAGAGCCGCACACAGTGCCGCGCGATCGCCTCCGCTCAGCGCCGTCTCGAAGGCCGTGGCCGCGGCGGACGCGGCCACCTCGCGTTCTGAAGTGCCGCCGCAGGCGGCCAGGGCCAGCACGAGCGCGCACAGTGAAAGGCCCCGGGTGATGCGCCGACCTCGTCCGCTCACTCTGGTTTCTCTTTCCGGCAGATACACGAGATGTCCCATCGTGGCGGCCGCGTACCCCGAACGCTGTCGGACACGCCCTCGTCCTCCCCTTTGTGACACCTGCTTGGCCCTCCGTCGACCTTGCGAGGTGTCACGGCGGACCGTGCGCATGCGGCGCGCGCGAAGCGCCTCGCCGGCCACCCGGCCGGACGGCTGCTCCGTCCGGGTGTATCGGTCACGCGATCGGCCGTCCAACGGCCGCTGCGGGCGTGAGTGCCGCCCTCGCGCGGCCAGGATGGGCGGGTGACTGACGTCATGGCGTGAGCGGACCGCGAAACATCAAGAGACGGACGACCTGTGAGCATCGTCGACGAACCCCAGCCCCACGGCGCTTTGGCGACCGAGGACGCGTACCAGAACGAACTGCCGGTCAGAGGCAGGCGGCCAGGCAATGTGGTCGTGACGTGGCTGACGACCACCGACCACAAAACGATCGGCACCCTGTACTTGACCACGTCGTTCGGGTTCTTCCTGATCGGTGGTGTGATGGCGTTGCTCATGCGCGCCGAACTCGCCCGCCCGGGCCTGCAGATGATCTCGAACGAGCAGTACAACCAGGCGTTCACGATGCACGGCACGGTCATGCTGCTGATGTTCGCGACGCCGCTGTTCGCCGGCTTCACGAACTGGATCATGCCGCTCCAGATCGGCGCGCCGGACGTCGCGTTCCCCCGGCTGAACATGTTCGCCTACTGGCTCTACCTGTTCGGCTCGTCGATCGCCGTGGGGGGATTCCTCACCCCGCAGGGTGCGGCCGACTTCGGCTGGTTCGCCTATACGCCGCTGTCGGACGCCGTCCGCACCCCGGGCCTCGGCGCCGATCTGTGGATCATGGGTCTGGCCTTCTCCGGCTTCGGCACCATCCTCGGCTCGGTCAACTTCATCACCACGATCATCTGCATGCGCGCGCCCGGCATGACGATGTTCCGCCTGCCGATCTTCACCTGGAACGTCCTGCTGACCGGTGTCCTGGTCCTGCTGGCCTTCCCGGTCCTCGCGGCCGCGCTGTTCGCCCTGGAGGCGGACCGCAAGTTCGGCGCCCATGTCTTCGACGCCGCCAACGGCGGCCCCTTGCTGTGGCAACACCTCTTCTGGTTCTTCGGCCACCCAGAGGTGTACATCATCGCGCTGCCGTTCTTCGGGATCGTCACCGAGATCATCCCGGTCTTCTCCCGCAAGCCGGTCTTCGGCTACATGGGTCTGGTCGCGGCGACGATCTCGATCGCCGGTCTGTCCGTGACGGTGTGGGCGCACCACATGTTCGTCACGGGCGGTGTGCTGCTGCCGTTCTTCTCCTTCATGACGTTCCTCATCGCCGTACCGACGGGCGTGAAGTTCTTCAACTGGATCGGAACGATGTGGAAGGGGTCGCTCTCCTTCGAGACGCCGATGCTGTGGGCGACGGGCTTTCTCGTCACGTTCCTGTTCGGCGGTCTGACCGGGATCATCCTGGCGTCGCCGCCGATGGACTTCCACGTGTCCGACTCGTACTTCGTGGTGGCGCACTTCCACTACGTCGTCTTCGGCACCGTCGTCTTCGCGATGTTCGCCGGCTTCCACTTCTGGTGGCCCAAGTTCACCGGCAAGATGCTCGACGAGCGCCTCGGCAAGATCACCTTCTGGACGCTGTTCGTCGGCTTCCACGGCACCTTCCTGGTCCAGCACTGGCTGGGCGCCGAGGGCATGCCGCGCCGCTACGCCGACTACCTGGCCGTCGACGGCTTCACCGCCCTGAACACGATCTCGACGATCAGCTCGTTCGTCCTCGGTCTGTCGATGCTGCCTTTCCTGTACAACGTGTGGAAGACCGCCAGGTACGGCAAGCCGGTCGGCGTCGACGACCCGTGGGGCTACGGCCGCTCTCTGGAGTGGGCCACCTCCTGCCCGCCGCCGCGCCACAACTTCCTCACCCTGCCGCGGATCCGCAGCGAATCCCCGGCGTTCGACCTGCACCACCCCGAGATCGCGATGGCCGAAGCCGAGGCCAACGGCGTCCACGCATGACCGGCCGGGACACACGTTGAGTGGTCTGTCGGAGCAGGGAGCCGCCGGCGAACTCGGCAACGCCGTGGAGGGATACCTGCTGTGGCAGGCCCGGATCGCGGAAGCGGAGCAGCGTGCGCAGGATTTCGTCGAGCCGATGCAGTGGCTGACGACGTCGCAGCGCATGGAGATCGAATGCCAGTACGTGAGCGACACTCTTCGCCGCTCTCGGCAAGACCTCGAGCGCTTGGCGGCCCGCAGTATGTCCCTGCGGGCCGAGTACGAGCATCGCTACCGGCAGTTGCGACGCCGCTGCCTGGGGCTGACGCTGACTGTCTGCGCGGTGTTCACGACGGTGGCCACCCTGTTGTCGACCCTTTGACCGGGTGGGACCGGGGAGGACCAGGTGTGGCCACAGGCCGTCGAACACCGGCAGGCAGACTGGGCCCGCGGTCTTCGGCACCCGTGTGGACGGCTCAGCCGTCGGGCGCCCCATCTGGGCGGCCCGCAGGTGAACTGACACCGGATGCGACGGGCGTCGTTCCGCGTCCCCCCGGAGCCGCCGGCCAGGGTGCGCAGAACCTGAGTCCGATCCCGTGGGCGGTGGCGGGATCGTCGGGATCGCATGTCGACCCGCGATTAGGCGGACACCCGGCAGGAGTCGGCGAGCAGGGCGCGCAGGGGCGCGGTGTCGGGCGTGTCGGCGACGGCAGCGTCGAGGGCGTCGTCCATACCCTTCTCCCATGCCTCCGGCAGGGCCAGTCCCGGCTGCCCCGACCACGCGATGTCCGGGGCGGCGTGTCCGGCCTCGGCGAGGCGCAGATGGACCATGCCCGCGAGCCCGTCGAAGATCTTGGGCCGGATGAAGTGGCGAGCGGACGGCCCGATCAGTCGCGCCGCCTGATGCGGCTTGGGCATGCGGTCGGCGACCGCCATCCACAGCAGGCCGCGGTCGAACGCGTCGAGTATCTCCTCCAAGCCGGGCAACTGGTCGTTCGCGACCCCCTCGGCCGTGGCCTCCCGGCCCACGGTCGCCGTACCGTCCGCGCCTTGCGCGGATGAGCGAAGCGCTCTGGCCACGGCGAGCCGCAGCGGCCGGGACCAGCCCTCGGCATCGGCGACCGCGCGGGCCATGACGAGGTCGTCCCACCTCATGCGCCGCAGGTGCGCCGCCTCCTGCGACAGCGTGCGCGCCTCCAGCTCTGCGAACACCCGGTCCGGGGCGTGCAGCAAAGTGAGCGCGGCCGGCGCATCCGCCGTCGCATAGGCCGACCCGTCGGCACGGCCGTCGGCGGGCAGCTTCTCGATCAGGGCGATCCGTTCGGAAGTCGGCGGGTGCGAGTCGTACGGGTGCGGCCGCGGCGGACGCTGCCCGGCGGAGAGCTCGGCGAGCCTCTCCCCCGTCCGGGCGGCGAGCAGCCGCTGGAAACCGCCGTGCACCTCACCCGCAGGCGGCAGCGCTCCCAGCGGCACGCCCATCGTGGCGTACGTCTTCAGGTAGTGGGCGTGCGCGGCGTCGAGCACCGGGAGGACGCGGAGCGCGGCAGCCGTCGCGTCGCGGCCCGCGTGCCGGGCGGCCATCTGGTCGGCGGCGAGCTCCTGGTGGCGCGCAACGGACTGCGAGGTCCGCAGGAATATGCGGGCATAGCCGACGTACAGGCTGCCGATCACGTAGTGCATCCGAGTGCTGCCCTCGCGAAAGACCTCCACCGTGTGCAGTACGGCTTCCCGGCCGCGCATCGTGACGCCGCCGAGACGGGTGTCGAGGTTGCTGTAGTGCCCGAACTCGTGGGCGAGGACGGCGCGTAGCTGCGGGACGGTCAGTCCGGCGAGCAGCGGCAGGCCCAGGAACATACGGCGTCGTCCGGACAGCAGCCCCAGCAGGCGGTGCTGTTCGGCGACCCCGGCGTTGACCTCGGCGACGAGGCAGAGCTCGTCCGGCAGCCGCTCCCCCGTGACCTCGGCGGCGGCGCGCACCTGATCCCACAGCTCGGGCTGGTCCTGCGGCGTGACCACCACCGCGTGTGGCACCGGACCCAGCCGCCCGGCTCGTAGAAAGGCGAACATGCCCCGCAGAATCGTCACGGCCAGGAGGACGGTGACGGTAAGGACCATGCCTTCGAGCCAGGCCGCCTGGGCAGTGAAGAGCCGTGTCACCAGCAGCCAGTCGAACACCGCCATGGCCGACAGCAGCACCACGCCCATCAGATAGAAGCCGGCCAGCAGTACGAGCGCGCGCACAGCGAGCAGACGGAACGTCATCGGGAGATCCCCCACAGGGCTCGGCCGGCCCGAACGGGCAGAAGGTTCGGGGATCTTACCCCCCTGTAGGACTTGTCCTACAGGCGTCGGCGCAGCTTGCCGACGCCGCCGTTCACCGTGGCTCTCGTGGAGGCGAGGAACGGGCGCGGGCATGCCGTTCTCCCGTGCAAGGATGGGGGAGCCAGGCCGCCACCAGCAGGAAAGGACGCCCGTGACCGGGGTGCAGGAAGCGCTCTGTCTCATGGGTCCCGCCACGGTGACCGTCTTCGTGATCGGCGCGGGCAACGAACCGCTCCGGCCGACTGCGTTCCGCCTCGCCGGACTCGAGCCCGACGAGGTGCACCCGTTCATACCGAGTGAGCAGCCGCGGACGATCGCGCCTTTCGGCCTCGTGTCCTACGACCTCACCTTCCACGACACCTCGCTCGACCTGCACGTCTACACGCACGAGGTCCTGCGCCGCCTGTGCGCGGACGGCCGAGCCATAGCCTGGGCCGGCTTCGAGGGGTCGTTCCACTACGACCACCTCCTCACCGAGGACATCGCCTCCTCGGTCTACGGATACTGCGTGAGTGGCACCGAGCCCGAGGTCGCATGGAGCTTCGCCATCCTGCGCGGCGCGGCCTGGAAGAAGCGGATAGCCGGGACCCGCGCGACCCTGGAGGGATTGCTGGGTCGGCCTTGAGCCCTTCCCCGGCGCCATCAAAGCCCGCACCGGGGCTGCCATGTCGTGGCTGATCACCGGCCCAGCCTCGCCCGCTCGCTCGGGCACGGGGCTGATACGGCGGAAACACGCAACGTGAGTACCGTGCCGCGATGTGGGAGCTACTCAGGTATCGCCTTGCGTCCTCCGCCAGCCGCGCGGCGACTTCCCCGCGAAGGCCCAGCGCGGCGTCCCGGGCGCGGTAGACCTGCCCCAGCGTGAGGACGGCACTGCCGTCCGGGGCTCCCTGTTCGCCCGTCGGCTGCCGTGGGCCGGTTCTCCCGGGGGTCGCTGACTGCTCGTCGGTTCCGGCTCGATTCGTGCGGCCGGTGTGGGGTGGGAGGTTCGGGTGTCGTGTCCGGTCTTCGCTCCTTGCCCGACGGGATTCCCGGCGGGGAAAGGGGAGTTGGCGCCGGGAAATGCCGATTGACAGCGTGAACCGGCCAACCGGATAGTCGCCTTCACATTATGAAGATTGTATGAGAGGTCTGGCGTGGCTGAAAGAACTCGGGGGAGAGCTGCCGTCGGCGCTGTCTCCCTGCTGGTCGGGGCGTTGCTCACCGGCCAGCTACCAGGGGCGTCTCTGCCCACCGCAGTCGCGCAGTCCTCGGACACGGCGGGGACGGGGGCCCGGATCGCCGACGATCCCGCACCGGACAGCCTTTCCCCCGCCGTCGACCGGGCGCGGGAGCAGGCCCGGAAAGCCGGCAAGCGGGTCGAGGTCGTCTCCGAACGCGGCGCGAGCCGTGAGCTGTTCGCCAATCCCGGTGGCACTCTTACCGAGATCACGCACCTGGATCCGGTGCGCACCCGGCGGGCCGGCCGGTGGGTCGACATCGACACCGGCCTGCGGCGGCTGGACGGCGTGGGCATCGCGCCCGTGGCCGCCGCCAACGACGTGGTGTTCTCGGCGGGCGGCAGCAAGGACCCGCTGGTCAGGATGGTCAAGGCGGGCCGCGAGCTGTCCTTGTCGTGGCCCGGGACCCTGCCCGCTCCGGTGCTCTCCGGATCGTCCGTGACCTATCCGGAGGTCCTGCCGGGCGTGGACCTCCGGATGACCGCGGAGCCCGACGGCTTCTCCCAGGTCGTCGTCGTCAAGAGCGCCGAGGCCGCCGCCAACCCCGCACTCGCCGAACTGCGGCTGCCCATGACGGGCAAGGGGCTCGCCGTCCGCCCCACCGCCGACGGCGGGCTCCAGGCGGTCGACGCCCAGGCGGGCGGTGTGGCCTTCGAAGCCGCACAGCCGGTGATGTGGGATTCCCGCGAAGCCGCAGCGGGCGAGGGGGCCGGAGGCACGACGCCGTCCGCCGGGCCCGCGCCCTCCGGCAAGTCCGCGCCCTCCGCCAGGTCCGCCGTGCCGGGCGCGCCAGGCGGCTCCGCCAAGTCCGTGGCCGGGAAGGCTGCTTCGGCCGCCGCGCCCGTCGACGCCGAGCTGTACGAGGGCCCCGGCGAAACCTCGGCGCGGGCCGACGTGGACGCCTCGGTGTCCGGGAACGCCCTCCTCCTCACCCCGGACCCCGAGCTGCTCTCCGGCGAGGACACGCACTACCCGGTCTTCATCGACCCGTCCTGGTCCTCACCGCGCGCGTCCGCGTACGCGATGGTCTCCCGCGCCTACCCCGACTCGGACTTCTACAAGTTCGACGGCGCCGCCGACTCGGGCATGGGCTTCTGCCCGCCGAATTTCACCGGTCTCAAGTGCGCGCCCAACGACGCCAAGCGGCTTTTCTACAAGCTGCCCGTCACCAGTTTCGCGGGCAAGAACATCACCAGCGCCGAGTTCGTCGTGCGGGAGACGTTCGCCTACAACTGCACCAAGCAGCCGGTGGAGTTCTGGCGCACCAAGCCGCTCACCTCGACGACGTCCTGGAACGACCAGAAGGCCTCCGGCTACTGGATCGACCAGATGCCGACCGTGACGGCGGCCAAGGGCGCGACCTCCGCCTGCCCGGACGGCGACCTGGAGTTCAACGCGAAGGACGCGGTCGTCTGGGCCGCCGCCAACAAGCAGACGTCGCTCACCTTCGGTCTCAAGGCTCCCAACGAGAGCGCCGAGAACCAGTGGAAGCGCTTCGCGGGCAACGGCTTCCTGCGCGTCGAGTACAACAACCCGCCGAACCAGCCCAAGCAGTCCCAGCTGACCATGTCTCCCGGAGGGACCTGCACGCTGGCCCCCAAGGCGGTCAACGTCATTCCCAAGGCGACAGCCGTCCTGTCAGACCCCGACAAGGACCAGGTGTACGCGGAGTTCAAGGTCGAGTGGGACGCGGGCGACGGCTGGAAACAGCACTGGGACTCTGGCCGTATCGGTCCCAAGGCCTCCGGACAGGCGTACACGATCACGCTCCCGTCGACCATTCCGCAGAACACCAAGACCGCGTGGAGCGTGCGCGCCTCGGACGGCAAACTGTGGGGGCCCTGGAGTTACGCGGGTGACACCCAGACCGGCTGCTACCTGACCTACGACTCCAAGCACCCGGCCGCGCCGACCGTGAACTCCGCCCAGTACCCCGCCTCGCACACGGACGACCCGCTCGATCCCTGGCTGGACGGCGTCGGACGCTACGGCCGCTTCACCATCGACTCGACCGCGGCGGACGTGACCAAGTACTGGTTCGGCCTGAACGCGGACCCGACCTCGGCCAACGAGCGCAAACCCGCGTCGCCCGGAGCACCCGTCTCCATCGACGTGATGCCGACCAGGCCGGGACTCAACACCCTCTACGTGCAGGCCTGGGACGCCAACAACAACGACAGCACGATCGGCTCCTATCAGTTCCGGGTGGCCACCGGCCAGCCCGAACGCGCCGCCTGGACCCTCGACGCCCCGGCCGGCTCGGCACAGGATCCGGGCGACGGCGGAGACCGGACCGCCCAGCTCGACGGAACCGCGGCCCTCGGCGAACCGGGTGTGCGCGGCACGGCCCTCGCCCTGAACGGCGGGGCCGCCACGGACGGTTACGCGGCCGCCGGCCCGCACCTGCTGGACACCGACGGCGACTACACCGTCTCCACCTGGTTGCGCCTCGACTCGGATGCCGGCACCGCCACGGCCGTCAGCGTCGACGGTACCTACCACGCGGGCCTCTACCTCGGGTACGAGGGAGGCAGCAAGCGCTGGGCGCTGCGCGTGCCCACGAAGGACGCCGCGGGCGCCGGCTTCGCGGTCCAGCAGGTGCTGTCACCGGCCGCGCCGGAGATCGGCAAGTGGACCCACCTCACCGCCGTGCGAGACGCGACGGCCGGAAAGTACACCCTGTACGTGGACGGCGTCGCGGCCGGCACGTCCGCCGTGTCCACCCCCTGGCACGCCGCCGCCGACCTCCAGTTCGGGCGGGCCAAGTACAACGGGGCCTACGTGGACCCGTGGAAGGGCGCCATCGACGAGACCACCGTCTACGACCGTCCGCTGGCCGCGGAGGACGTCGGCCGGCTGGCCCGCCAGGAGCCGGTGACCACCGGCCGTCCGGCCAAGGCTGTTTGGACCTTCGACGACCCGGCCTCCTCAGGGCTCGCGCACGGCGCGAGCCAGGTGAACCCGCTGGTCCTCAAGGGAACCGGCGCCGCGTTCGGCGTCCCGGGGAACGTGGCCGGCGCCCTGGACCTCAGCTCCGCCTCGGGCGGCTACGCGAGCACCGCCGGACCGCAGGTCGACACCCTGCGCAGCTTCTCGGTGGCCGCCTGGGCGAAGCTGCCCCGGACGGAGTCGGACACGGCTCAGATCATCGCGACCCAGGCGGGCGCGCAGCAGAGCGGCTTCGAGCTGTACTACTCGGGCTCCTACCGCCGCTGGGTCTTCAACCGGTACAACTCCGACGCGGCCGGGGTCCAGCCGACCCGGGCGATGGCCAACCTCGGCAAGCCCTCCGCCGACCAGGTCTACCCCGGCGACAGCTGGCACCACCTCCTCGGCGTCTACGACTCCACGCTGAAGGAGTTGCGGCTCTTCGTGGACGGCGGCCTCGTCTCCACGGTGCCGTTCACGCCCGCTCCGTGGGACGCCACCGGCCCGGTGCAGGTCGGCGCGGGATCGTACGGCGGACGGCCCGACTCGTTCTTCAAGGGTCAGATCGACGACGTGCGCCTGTACGACCGGGTGGTCTCCAAGGACGAGGCCGGTGACCTGTTCAAGCAGCACCCGCAGGTCAAGGGCCGCTGGAAGTTCGACGCCACGACGGCGGGCACGCCGGCCTCCAGTCCGGACGACACCGCCGGCAAGCGGTCCGCGGTCCTGGCCTCCCAGGCGGCCGTGCAGCCCGGCGCCGGATGGGTCGGCGCGGGCGGTCTCGTCCTCGACGGACTGGACGACTACGCGGCCGTCCCGACGGTCCCGGTGAACACCAAGGAGAGCTTCACGGCCACCGCCTGGGTGACCACCGCGGCGCGTCCGCAGAAGAAGGTCACCGTCCTGTCGGCGGAGGGAGCCGTCAACAGCGCCTTCACCGTGCGCTACGCGCCGGACCCCGCGGACCCGGAGAACCGCGGCGGCTACGAACTGGAGCTGCCCGGCACGGACACGGCCGGCGCTGCCCGGCCGGTGGTACGGCACTCGGGCTTCCAGTCCGAATTCGAGTGGGACCACCTGGCCGTCGTGTACGACGCCTTCGCCGACGAGGCGCGGCTGTACGTCAACGGTCATCTGGAGCAGGTCGAGGACGCCATGTCGTGGCGGGCCAACGTCCAGCCCTTCCAGGCGACGAAGCAGCTGCAGTTCGGACGCAACAAGGAGAACGGGACCACCGGCGAGTACTGGCCGGGCGTGATCGACGACGTGTGGATCTTCTCCGGCGTGGCGAGCGAGGCCCAGATCGCCAAGCTCGGCAACGGGGAGTCCCTGGACACGGTCCCAGGCCCGTGACCCGCAGTCCGTAACCCGTAGCCCGCACCCTTCCGGACGGTCGCGGCGACGCGTCTTCTCCCGGCCCGTGGGCCCGCATCCGGCGGGCCCACGGGCTCCGTACGCGACCGGACCGGCCCCACCCCACCAACGTAAGGACCATTCGGGTTGTCCAGACCCATACGGCCGCCTCGCGCGGGCCGCTTCCTCCGGTACACCACCCTGGCGGTGGCCGCGCTCATGGCCGGCTCGCTGCTCCAGGCCGAGCCGGCGCTGGCCGCGCCGACGTCGGGCGGTGTCCGCCACACCCCGCCCGTCGAGGCCGACCATCCCGTGCCCGGTGTGGCGCTCAAGACCGAGCCGCGCAAGGGCGACGGGCTGAGGTCGGGCCCGCGCCGCGCGCCCCGCGCCACCTGGCCGGCGGCCGGCTCCGCACAGGTCGAGCTGCCCACGACCACCCCGACCGCCCCCACCACTCCGTCCGCCCCGTCCGCCAGGGCCCCGTACGCGGGCCGGAAGACGGCGGGCACGAAGGGCGCACGCCCCGCCGTCGCACAACTGCCCGTACCCGGCCTGCCCGTCCGGCTGTCGGCCGCCCCGGCGGCGAGCGGCGCCGCCAAGGCCCAGGTGCGGCTGCTGCCCAAGGACATCGCCCGCGGCCTCGGCCTCGACGGCGTCCTGGTCTCCGTCGCCGCCGCCGGCCCCGCGAAGCCGTCCACCGGCTCCCGCAGCGTCGGCGTCAGCGTCGACTACTCCGCGTTCGGCGAGGTCTACGGCGGTGACTACGGCGCGAGGCTGCGCCTGGTCACCCTGCCCTCCTGCGCGCTGACCACGCCCCAGCTGCCCCGCTGCCGTACGACGACGCCGGTGGCCGGCCGCAACGACAGCGAGAAACGCACGGTCTCCGCCGACTCCGTCGCGCTGCGTCCCGCCGCCTCCGCCGTCCTCCTCGCGGCCGTGGCCGACCCGGACGGCGGCTCCGCGGGCGCGGGCGACTACACCGCGACCCCGCTGTCGTCGTCCGCCGCGTGGCAGACCAGTCTCCAGACGGGCGACTTCTCCTGGTCCTACCCGCTGACCGCGCCGACCGTGCCCGGCGGGCTGCTGCCCAAGCTGTCCGTCGGCTACTCCTCCGGCGCCGTCGACGGCCAGACCACCTCCAGCAACAACCAGTCCAGCTGGGTCGGTTCGGGCTTCGACATGAACACCGGCTTCATCGAACGGCGCTACAAGCCGTGCGGCGAGGACGGCTCCTGGAGCAGGGACGACGCCCCCGGCGACCAGTGCTGGGGCTACGACAACGCCACCATCAGCTTCAACGGCCGCGCGGGTGAACTGATCCCGGCCGGCAAGGACGTCTGGCGGATCCGCAACGACGACGGGACCCGCGTCGAGAAGCTCAGCGACGCCGCCGGGCGCGCGAACGGCGACAACGACGGCGAGTACTGGAAGGTGACGACCACCGACGGCCTCCAGTACTTCTTCGGCTACAACCGCCTCCCCGGCTGGAGCACGGGCAAGCCCGAGACGAAGTCCACCTGGACCGTGCCCGTGTTCGGCAACAACGCCGACGAGCCCTGCCACCAGGCCACCTTCGCCGCGTCCTGGTGCCGGCAGGCTTGGCGCTGGAACCTCGACTACGTGATCGACCTCCAGGGCAACGCCATGTCCTACTGGTACGACCCGGAGACCAACTCCTACGGGCGCAACCGCGTGGCCGCCGACGACACCTCCTACGAGCGCGGCGGCGTCGTCGACCGCATCGAGTACGGCCAGCGCAGCGACACGATGTACACCGCCAAGGCGGTCGGCAAGGTCGTCTTCACCAACACCGAGCGGTGCATCGAGGCGACGGCCGCCGCCTGCGCCGCCACGGAGATCGAGAAGAACCCCGACCGGTGGGAGGACACGCCCTACTACCTCAACTGCAAGGCGGCCACCGACTGCGACAAGGGCCGCTTCTCGCCGTCCTTCTGGTCCCGCAAGCGGCTGACCAAGGTCACCACGCAGGTCCTTCAACCCTCGGGCGGCTACGGCGACGCCGACGCCTGGGCGTTCACGCAGAAGTGGGGCGACGCGGACATCGACCGCTCCCTGCTCCTGGAGTCGATCCAGCACACCGGCCTGTCCGCCACCCCGTCGATCACGCTGCCCAAGGTGACCTTCGGCTACAAGCAGGGTCCCAACCGGCTCGACCGGCTCGGTGACGGCATCGCGCCCTTCATCAAGTACCGCCTGGCCAACGTCTCCGACGAGTCGGGCGGCTCGATCGACGTCGCCTACTCGGAGCCCGAGTGCGACTTCGCCGCACTGCCCGCGCCCGAGACCAACACCACCCGCTGCTTCCCGCAGTACTGGCAACCGGCCGGCGCCCCGGACCCCGTCCAGGAGTGGTTCAACAAGTACGTCGTCACCCAGGTCGTCGCCACCGACCGCACCGGCGGCTCCGACGACATGGTCACCAAGTACGCCTACCTGGACGGCGCCGCCTGGCACTACGCCGACGACGACGGCCTGACCAAGGAGAAGTACAAGACCTGGTCGCAGTGGAACGGCTACGGCCGGGTCCAGGTGCAGTCGGGCGGCTGGAGCGGCATGCGCTCGCTGAGCGAGCACCGGTTCCTGCGGGGCATGGACGGCGACCGCAAGAACGCCGCCGGCGGCACCAAGGCGGTGACCGTCGCCGACGGCGAGGGCGGCAGCCTCACCGACCACGAGGCCTTCCAGGGAACCGAGTTCAAGACCATCGACTACACCGGCCCGGGCGGCACGGTGGAGAGCAGGACCGTCACCACGCCCTGGCGCAAGGAGACGGCCAAGCGGGTGCGGGACTGGGGCACGGTCACCGCGAACCTGACCGGCACGGCCGCGACCCGCACCTGGGACCGCACGCACGACGGCGGCTGGCAGGAGACGTCCACCACGTCGAAGTACGACGACCTGGGACGCGTCATCGAGAACAGCGACCTCGGCGAGGCCGCGTCCGGCGACGAGCAGTGCACCACCACCCAGTACGCCGACAACGCCACCACCTGGCTGCGTGCCCTGCCCAAGCAGGTCGAGGTCCTCGACGTGCCGTGCGGCACGGCCGTCACCTACCCCGCCCATCTGCTCTCCCGCAAGCGCAACACCTACGACTCCCTCGCCTTCGGCGCGGCGCCGACCCGCGGCCTGCTCACCAAGCAGGAGGAACTGGTCGGCTACACGGGGACGACCCCCGACTACCGCTGGAAGAGCAGCGCTTATGACGGCTACGGGCGGGTGAAGTCCACCGCCGACTCCTCGGGGGCGACCAGCACGACCGTCTTCGCCGCGGCGACCACCACCAAGCCCGCCACGCTCACCGTGACCGGCACCGAACTCGTCGCGGGCACGCCCTCCAGCGCGCAGTCCGTCGTGACCGAGTTCGACGGGGTCCGCTCGCTGCCCACGGCCTCGATCGACGCCAACGGCAGGCGCAGCGACGCCGAGTTCGACGCGCTGGGCCGGCTCACCAAGGCCTGGCTCGCCAACCGGCCCAAGGCCTCCAGCCCCACGCCGAGCCTGGAGTACGGCTACCGGATCGCGGAGGGCGACATCGCCGCGGTCGTCGCCCGGAAGCTGACGAACGACGGCGGCCAGCAGTCGTCCTACATCCTCTACGACGGCTGGCTTCGGCCACGGCAGTCGCAGTCCGCCGGCCCCGACGGCGGCCGTCTGATCGACGACACGTTCTACGACAGCCGCGGTCTGGTCGTGCGGAAGTACGCGCCGTACTACACCGCCAAGGCGCCGGAGCCCAAGCTCTTCGGCGTGACCGAGCAGGGTTCCGTGGACACCCAGACGGTCAGCGAGTACGACGGCCTGGGCCGCCAGACCGTCAGCAGGACGCTGCGCGGCAACGGCGTGGGCGTGGAGCTGTCCCGCACCACGACCACCTACAGCGCCGACCTCGTCACCGTCGACCCGCCGGAGGGCTCCACACCCACCGCGACGGTGCTCGACGCGGCGGGCCGCACCACCGAGCTGCGCGAGTTCCACGGAGGGGCGCCGACCGGCGCCTACGACAGCACCCTGTACGAGCACGACGCCGACGGGCACCTGACGAAGGTCACCGCCCCCGACAAGACGGTCCGCACCTACACCTACGACCTGCTGGGACGTCAGCTCACCTCCACCGACCCCGACTCGGGCGCCACCAGGACGACCTACGACGACGCGGACCGGGTCACCACCGCCACCGACGTCGCCCGTCAGAAGACGCTCGCCTTCGTCTACGACCGGCTCGGCCGGCACACCGAGACCCGGGAGAACTCCACCACGGGCCCACTGCTGGCCTCATGGACCTTCGACACCGTGCGCAAGGGCTACCTGGGCAGCTCCACCCGCTACGTCGGAGGCGCGGGCGGCGCCCGGTACACGCAGACGATCAACGCCTACGACAACCTGTACCGTCCGCTGCGCACGACCGTGTCGATCCCGTCCACGGAACCCGGACTGGGCGGCACCGCGGGCGTCAGCTACCAGACCAACACCACCTACAACCTCGACGGGACCGTCAAGTCCGCCAGCTACCCGGCGGCGGGAAATCTGCCCGCCGAGGTGGTCGCACCGACCTACGACGGCCTCCAGCGCGTGGTGAAGGCCGAGGGCCTCAGCACGTACGTCGGCAACGCGCGCTACAGCCTCACCGGGAAGCTGGAGGAGCTGGAGCTGGGCGACGCGGGCAAGCGGGTCTGGATCAACAACACGTACGAGCCGGGCACCCAGCTGCTGTCCACCAGCCGCGCCGAACGCGAGGGCGTGGCCGGCGTCGACCGGGCGGTCACCTACGCCTACGACGAGTCGGGCAACGTCGATTCGGTCACCGACGCCTCCCGTCAGGGCACCGACCGGCAGTGCTTCCGCTACGACTATCTCCAGCGGCTGACCGAGGCGTGGACCCCGGCCGGGGACTGCGCGTCGGCCCCCGCCGCCACCTCCCTCGGCGGACCCGCGCCCTACTGGCAGTCGTACACCTACACGGCGGCCGGCAACCGCGACACCGACACCCGGCACGACCCCACGGGGACGACAGCGGGAGACGTCAACCGCACCTACCGCTACAACGAGAACGGCAAGGGGCAGCCGAACACCCTGACGTCGGTCTCCTCGACGGGAGCCGTCACCGGCAAGGACACGTTCACCTACGAGCCCGGCGGCGGCACGGAGTCCCGCACGCCGAGCGGCGGCGCCAAGCAGGCGTTCGCCTGGGACTCCGAGGGCAATCTCGCCTCGGTCACCGAAGGCTCCGCGACCACCCAGTACCTGTACGACGCCGACGGCAAGCGCCTGATCAGCCGCGGTCCCGGCGGTGTCTCCACGCTGTACCTGGGCGCCACCGAGATCACCTGGACGAAGGCCACCGGGAAGACGACCGCGCGGCGGTACTACGACCTCGGCGGCGCGAGCGCCGTGCGTCAGGACGACGGCAAGGTCTCCTTCGTCGTCGCCGACCCCCACGGCACCGGTGAACTCGCCGTCGACGCCGCCACCCAGGCCCTGGTGCAACGCCGCACCATGCCGTTCGGCGAGGTCCGCGGCACGGTGCCGCCGGCCGGAAGCTGGCCGGGCACCAAGGGCTTCGTCGGCGGCACGCAGGACGCGACCGGGTTCACCCATCTCGGGGCCCGGGAGTACGACCCGGCGACGGGCCGCTTCCTCAGCGCCGACGCGGTGATCGACCCGACGGACCCGCAGCAGCTCAACGGCTACGCCTACGGGCACAACAACCCGCTGAAGCGCAGCGACCCGACGGGCAACTACGACCCGGACATGATGGCGTGGTGCCAGGACAACCCCGGCAAGTGCCAGGGCGGGCGGATCATCCCGAGCAAGCCCTCGAAGCCCAAGAAGAACCCCAACCCCGGGATGAACAAGAAGCGCGCCCATATGCCGGCGGTGCAGAACGAGCGCCTGGAGAAAATCATCAAGGAGCTCTACATCCGGCCGCAGGTGGCGGACAAGGATGTGGTGGGCGACGGAAAGACGGCCACGGCCCTGATCGAGGAAATGAACGAGGGCAAAGGCTTCGGCGGCGACGGATCGAAGTGGCACATCGAGAAGACGGTCGACAAACTCGGCGGCCTTCGCGACCTGCTGGAGGACGACCGAAAGGCCAAGGAGGACACCGGAAAGGGAATCCTCTCCGACTCCGACCGCAAGGTCGCGCTCAACGAGTCGAAGGAACTCTGGACGGCCCTCAACGCCGACGACGTCGCCGGGGCGGTGACGAAGCGGGTGAAGGCGTCCGGGTACGACAAGACGGTGTCCAAGCTCGTCAAGTCCGTCCTCTCGGCGGAGTCGATGAGCGAGGTCACGGGGCAGAAGTTCGCCATTCCCGAAAACCTGCACCCGAAGGCCCCGCAGCGGGCCGTGCCCACGGGCGAGAGGGTCAAGGGCCGGGGATTCGCCAAGGCCTTCGGGGTGGTGGGCGGCGCCGCCAGCGTCGCGCAGTTCCCGGTGGACGTCTACAACTACGGCGTCGGGGAGGCGGCGAAACGGCTCAGCGAATCTCTCACGGACCCGCTGAACGTCGTGCCCGACGGCCAGGGCGCGGGATGCGTGTTCTTCAATGACTGCTATGTGGTGACGCCGATGGCCTGACGCGTCGGACGCCTGCCACAGAAAGCCACCGGCCGGGAGGACCTCCCGGCCGGTGGCGTATCATCGTCCAGCGCAATATGAAGGAGTGTGGGCGTGCAAGGAATATCCTCCGACGACCTGGTCACGCAGCTTCTGCGACTGCTCCCGGAAGTGAAACCGTATGTCGAGCAGGCGGCCGCCCGTCACGACCTCAGCGTTTCCGAGGTGACGCACTGGGAGCAGCTCAACACCAGTCCGGGAACGCTCCTGTCCGAAGTTCTCGCTTATCCCCTGTTTCAGCCCCTGATGGAATCCCCGGAGATCGACGCGGAAGCGGAGGATTTCCTCGAGCGGTGTTTCGAATTCATCGAGGCGCTCGAGGAGGACCCCACGGGCCGGCTGACGGACACCGCCTACTTCACCTTCCTGGAGTCCTTCCTGGAGAGCAGGGAGGTGCTCGACCGCGCCTTCCGCTTCGCCTGGCCGAGGACCCGGGCGGCGACCCTGTCCATGCTGCGCGCCTGGAACGTCCCCGTGGACCCCTCCTGGGAGCACCCGGCGGGGGAGCCCCCGGCGAAGTAGTTCCGCCGCGGTGGATGCCGGAGGGGTGAATCCCGCCGGGGGATCACGTCGGACCGGCAGGGGGCGGCTGGGACGTTAGGGACGGTGAGCGGGCGTCAGCCCAGCAGTCGAACCCGTCCTCCCGCCGGTCTCGCCATTGCGAGAGAATCGGCCGGTGACTGTATCCATCGACCGTAGTCGGTCCCTCGAGGAGCTTGAAGGTGTTCGCTGGCAGGCGCCCCCGCCCGACACCACCCGTCTTATCGCGACAGCGCATGCCCTGCGGAAGCGGCCGGTCGGAACTCTGACCGTCGAGGACCTGCGCCAGCTGATCGGGCAGGACATCGGGCTGTCGGTGCTTCTTCCGCTCGCGGTGGAGGTGCTGCGTGACAACCCGCTGGCCGAAGGCCACATGGGCGAGGGCGACCTGCTGCGTGCAGTCCTGACCCGGGCCTCGGCGGCCTGGAGCCATTATCCGGATACCGCAAGCCAATTGACGTTCATCGTCGGTGGCCTCTCCGGCCTCTCGCGAGACCTGCGAAGCCACGTCGAGCGGTTCGTCGGCAGCGTTCAGAATTCCTGACGCGTCGCAGGATCCTGTCGTCGGGCAAGCTGCCGGGACGCGGTGCTCCAGGCGAACATGCACTCAACCGCCCGGTGCCGGGGCCGAATCTGGAGTTCTCGCCAGTCATGAGCTTTGCGGACGATCTCCAGGTCCCGGCCGAGAATCGAAGCGATCCGCATCGACCAGCCTGTCGGGAAGCGGCGGTGAGCCGGCGGTCAGTGACCGTGGGGCAGGGCGTTTCCGCGTGGCCGGTTGAACCAAATTTTCGCACTGTCCTGGTTCAGCAGGACGACGATGGCGACCGCGCCGATGAGCGACAGACCTCCTCCTCCGGTTCCGTTGGCGAGTCCGCCGAGCGAGAACGCGATCTGCAGGCTCGCCAGCACGACCGACGTGGTCCGGGCACCGCTGCCCGACTTCTGGTAGGCGAACGCCATGAAGAACAGCACCCAACCCATCAGGTTCGTGGCGGTGAGCCGTCCCGCGCTCTCGGCGCCGGCACCGAAGCCCAACACCAGGATGATCAGCATGGTCACCCCAGCCATGGCCCAGATGACCACCTGTGCGGCTCGCACACTGCCCGGCATGGTCGACGGCGGCATGGGAGCGTAGCCGTACGGGGCGCCATACGGGCCAGGAGCCCCGAATCCGCCCGCCATGCCGTGAGAGGCCGGGCCGCCGTAAACCCCCGGGGCTGCGTGAGGGGGCTGCGCGGAATAGGCCTGGGGAGGAGTGCCGGTCGGCGGTCCGAACTGACCGCCTTGGGCCCCGGGGCCACCACCCTGTTGCCCAGCGGGCTGACCGTAGGAATTCTGCGGGGCCGGATACTCGTTCGACATGCGCATGATCATATCCAAGCGATCGAAGGACGGGCGCCTCAGGAACCTTTCGAGTTACTCGGCCCGCCTCTGAAGGGGCTTCCGGCTCACGGCCGTCGAGGCGGGCCACGGCCCGGAGCGGCTGCGCGCCCACGGTCGTTTCGGCGGCGAGGCCTGCCAGGCCCGTCCAGGACGGGGAGGGGTGTCGCGGACGCGGGTGGTAGCGCCCGGCCGGGCAGGGTGCAGGCGTGGAGGGTGGAGGCGTCCCGGCGAGACCGCCCCCACCACCAGGGGTCCGTCATCCGAGGACGGGCCGGTGGCGACATCTCGCACGCCTGCACCGCGGCAAGGCGTTCCCCAGGCTCAGACGGCGGCGATCCAGCGCCGGACGGCCTCGTTGACGGTGTCGTCGAGGGCGCTCAACGCCTCCACGGCGTGCAGGTCTCCCGGCGCGGGCGCGACTCCTGCGCGAATGAGTGCCGCGTGCAATTCCAGGCGGCGCAGGTCGGCCGGGGCCATCGCCGAAGGCAGTCGCCGGCCCGGGTCGGGAACAGGCCACAGGGCCTCCTCCTCGGCCGCCCGCCCCTGGGGCGGTACACGCCAGTCCTCGTCGCCCCACTGCTCTGCGGAGTCCGCCTCGTTCAAAGTCGTCTGCACGTCGAAACCACAGCGGTAGGGGTCCAGGATCAACTCAGGCACCGTCACGGCGGTCGGCGAGTACTGCCACTCCTGCATGACAACCTCCAGCATTCGGCGTTCGCTTGGTGTCCAGGAGGCGCCCTGCCCGCCCGGCAGTTGCACGACAGGCGACGAACCACCCGAACGCCCCCAAACGCATCTCGTCACACCACTACGCCATCCGGCACAACCCCGCAGGTCTCACGCCCGCCGTCACATGTGATGCCACCGGGCCGATCCCGCACAGCGCCCCCGCCTCATGCTGTCGGTGCGGACCTGGTCTGGATTTCCCGATACCCGGTACGGCCGCCGGTGCCGACGGTGCGGAAAAGCAGTGAGGCGAAGGATGGTGGAGGAACTGGTTCCAGTTCCCGCAAGAACGGTGAAGAAACCAGGTAAATCGGCTGCGTGTTCTTCGATTCGCCGGGCACAAGAAGCGACGGAGGTTGATAACTATGGTTCCCCTGCTTCTCGTTCTTCTGCTGGCCCTGATCCTCTTCGGCGCGGGTTTCGCGCTCAAGGCACTGTGGTGGATCGCTGTCATCGTGCTGGTCGTCTGGCTGCTCGGCTTCATCATGCGCAGCGCTGACACCGGCGGCCGCAAGGGCCGCTGGTACCGCTGGTAGACCAGCACGCAGCAGCCGATCTGTGGGCCCCGGGCACTCACCAGCCGGGGCCCACAGGCATGTCCCACATCAGGACATTCCCGCGGGCAAACGGTGTAACTTGCATCTTCCCGGGCACCAGGCCTCATAGCTGGGGCCCGGTGAAGCAGCGGAACCTGCACCTCCAATCACCGGACCCCAGCCGCACCCCGACACCTCGTACGGCCGGCCTCGCCGGAGGGGCCGATCCTCCCCTTTTTACCGGGCGGCCATCAGCGCCGTTCCTGCCGCCACTCCCCCGAAGCGCCGGCACGTGACATCCTCCCGCCGTGCCGCACCTCAGACCGTGGCGACCGCAGACGCGCCACAGGTGCACGGTCCGGGCTCGCCGCCCAGGATCCCCCCGCGTAATCCCTGGTGAACAGGGTCACCGCGCCTGCTAGTCTTCGGCGTCTTGTCGCACACTCGTGCGCACACTCACACCACTCGTCACATCTGTCCCATGGGGGGATCCTGTCATGACCCAGTCAGCTCCACCGCCGTCCGAGGGCAACCCGTTCGCCCCGCAGCCCGCCGCCACTGCCCCGCAGCCCACCGACGGCAACCCCTACGCCCAGCAGCCCGGTGCCGCGCCGACTCCCCCGGCCCCGTTCGCGCCCGCTGCCGCGCCGGCCCGCAACAACCTCGCCCTGGGTCTGGTCGTCGCCGTGGTCGTGGCCCTGGTCACCGCTGGTGTCTACGGCGGGATCGTCGGCGCGACCGAGTACGAGATCGGCTACGCGGCCGTCGGCGTCGGCTTCCTCATCGGCTTCGCGGCGGGCAAGATCGGCGGCAGCAACCCGGTACTCCCCGTGGTCAGCGCCCTGCTGTCACTGGGCGCGGTCTACCTCGGCCAGCTCATCGGCATCGCGATCATCGGCGCCGACGAGGTCGGCGTCTCCGCGACCACGCTGTTCACCGAGCACTTCGACGTGCTGACCGAGGGCTGGAGCGAGACGGCCGACCCGATGACCTTCCTCTTCCTCGCCATCGGCGCGTTCGCCGCGTTCTCCGGCGCGAAGAAGGCCGCCCTGTGACCACGCGCGTGCTGCGTGACCACTCGTCCCGCGCATGAGCAAGTGCGGCGCGTGAAGGGCCCGTTCACCGTGAAGTGAACGGGTCCTTTCGCGTCGCACGGCGGCCGCACGACACCCTGCCGCGCACGGCCGCCGCCGTACATGGTGCTGCCGCATGGTGAGGAGGTCCGGCGACCCCGACGTCAAACCTTCCGGATCCGGTCGGCGATCTCCCGCCTCGCCGCGAACCCGACTCGGCGTGCACACGAGCACGCTCGACGAGCCCATCTCCCGCAGTGCGGCCGCCCCGGCGACGGTGATCGCCCGGCCATAGCCGCGGCCGCGGTGGTCCGCATGGACGCCCTTCCGCACGCGCCCGTGTGACCGGGCTCGAGGTGGCCCGCCCGGCCGAACGAACCAGGCGAGGAGCCCGGCCGTCGTACGGCCGGGCTCTTGTGTCGGGCCCTTTCCGGGCCCAGGGTGTCCGCGCGGCCGGCTACGGCTGCGCGGGCTTGGTCAGCTCTGCCCGATGACGGCGGCTTGCGACGAGACCGCCCGCCGCGCCCAGGGAGACCAGGCCCATGCAGGCGGCGCCGATGATGCCCTTCACGCCGTCCATGGCGACGTACATGGCGACGGCGGTGGCGCCGTTGAAGAGGAACAGGAACCAGAGCGTGCCCGGACGTCCCAGAAACGCTTTGATCTTCGGCTTCTTCGTGATCCGCGCGCCGGCGACGAGCGCGACGACCCCTCCGGCGATGGTGGCGATGGTCTTCTGGGTGCCGTCGAGGACGGCCTCCGCGCCGCCCGCGCTCGTGGCGAGACCGGCGGCGAAGGCGCTCCACAGGAGGACGTCGGCGACGAACTTCCTGACGGTGGCGAAGGGGGCGGGGACGGGCTTCACGTGCTTCACGGGAGCGGCCTTCCAGGGCAGACGCGGGGCGGCGGGGCGGGGGTTTCCGGATCTCTTCGATCCGGTATCCACGATCCCGTCCGGCGGCGTGCGTCACGAGGGAGCGGTCACCCGTCCTCATGGTGTAGCCCGCTACACCTCTCGTCAGGCTGACGGCGGATCGCGCTGTCGGGCCGGCCGTGAGCCCGTCCGCGCACTCCGCTCACTCCGCGTCGGCACGCGTCGCTTCGGCCTTTCAGGTTGCGTCCCAACTCGGCCAATCGCACTGCCAGTTATGGCTGAAAACACCGGTAACCGCAGCACAACCGTCTGAATGCCCCGTGGGTCACATAAGGCGGGAGCGACCAACTCCTAAAGCCACAAGGGGGAAATATGCGTTTCATTCACTCCATGATGGGCGCCGCCACGCTGGCGGCACTGTCGTTGGGGGCCGCGACCGCCCTCGCGTCGCCCGCCTCCGCCGCACCCAACACCACTCCACAGAAGGTCTGCGGAAGCGGCTACAAGACCGTGAACTCCGCTGCCGTCGGCTCGCTGGGCACCGTCTACCTGGCGTACAACGCCGCGAACGGCAACAACTGTGTCGTCACGATCCGCAAAAACCCCGGCACCGCCGTGGACATGTCCGCCTGGATCTACGTCCCCGACACCAACGAAGGTGACGACGACTACGGGCCCTACACCTCCTACGCAGGACCCGCCTACGTGATCGGCAAGGGCCACTGCGTCGACTGGGGCGGCGGCATCGCCAACACGTACGTGCAGGTGATCGGCTCCAACTGCGCCTCCCTCAAGGAACAGCGGTCCACCTACACCCGCTGACGCACCAGGCGTTGTCCGGCTCCCGTCCCACGGCAGCCGGGCAACGCCCGACACGCGGGAGGCCGTACCGGTACGGCGGGCCGGGCGGCACCTGAACATCGCCGATCTCCTCGCCTGGCTCACCGGCCCCGCCGACCGCCACGTGACAGGCCAGGTGATCTTCGCGGACGGCGTCGCCGACGCCACGGTGCGCGACCCTCGCGTCTTCGGCTGGCGGACCGGGCGGGCCCGGGCGGGGCACGACCGTCGGGCGGGCCGGGGACCCGGCCGCGGCGGTCAGGCGCCCCAGGCGGCGGAGGCGGTCGTCGGGGGCAGGAAGGCCACTCGGGTCAGGAAGTCCTTGAGCAGGATGCGCCACACGTGCCAGTTGTGGCCGCCGTCGACGAAGTCGCTCTGGACGTGGAATCCGGCGGCGGTGAGATCCCGTACGGCGCGGAAGGGGCCCCGGTGCAGGGACGAGCCGTTCAGCGCGAACCCGGGGTTGATGGGGTCCTGCCAGCCGCAGCCGACGAACACCGACACCTTGCGCATGGCGGCCGTCCGCGCGTCGGTGAGGACGGTGTCCGGGGGCAGGCCCGCGCTCATGATGCCGTAGTAGCCGAACTGTTCGGTGTTGTCGAGCAGCAGGTAGGCGGTGCGCATACCGCCCGCGGACAGCCCGGTGTACGCCCGGTCGGAGGCCGACGTCGAGACGTGGTAGTGCTCCTCGACCCACGGGAAGACCCGCTCGACGAGGTCGGTGCGGTGCTCTTGGTCCCGTGCCGAACTCGCGTAGCCGGTCGCGTTGGGCATGACGACGACCGTCGGCTGGATCTCGCCCTGGTTGATCAGGTTGTCCATGATGCGGGCCAGGTCGCCCTGGGTGCTCCAGCCCATCTCGTTCTCCCCGCCGCCATGGCTGAGGTAGAGGGTCGGGTACGGCTTGACGCGCTTCGGGTCGTAGCCGGGCGGGGTGTAGACGACCAGGTGGTTCTCGTCGACGGGGGTGACGTGTCCGGGTGAGTTGTAGGTGGCGTAAGTCAGTTTCCCGCGCGCTCCCTTCGCGGGCCCCTGCCAGGAGAGGTCGGCGGCGGGGAAGTCGGGGTCGGCCGGGACGTAGATCTGGCTGCGGTCGACGGCCCTGCCCCGCAGGACGCCGTCCGTCACGTTCCAGGCCGGGTTGCCCGGGTCGGGGAGCTGTCCGGACGTCGTGGTGTCGTCGGCCTGCGCGTCGACGAAGAAGCCGTACGTGTAGACCCCGCCCGGCAGCGGGGTGGTGTAGGTCCACACACCGTCACGGCCCTTTGCCATGTCGACGACCGGCCAGAGGGGGCTCGTGGAGTTGGGGTGGGACGCCGGAACGTCGCCCGCCTGCCACTGGCGCGGAAGCAGGCCCTGCGTCTCGGCGAGGTGGTCAGGGCCGGTGAGCCGCTCGGCCAGGGCGCTCGGCCGTTCGAAATACCACTCGCCCTTGAGCTGGACGCGCCGGGCGGTCGGAGCGTGGTAGCGGAAGGTCACCTCGTAGCCCGTGGGGCCCTCACCGGTGTGCCGCACCTGGGGTCCGTACTTCGCGCCGGGCTTCCTGTCCGCGCTGCCGTCGCGGTTCCCGGTGGCGGACGCGGGTGTCGCCCCGAGTGCCGTAGCGGTGAGCGAGGCGGTGCCGAGGGTGGCGGCCACAGCGCGGGCGACTTCTCGTCTGGTCATGGACATGTTTGACGGCTCCCCTGACTGGTGTGCGTGCAGTGCCTTTTGGGATGCCCGACGGGCCCACCGCCGTGACGACGACGGCGGCTCCGCGTCGCGAGGTACGACGCGGAGCCGGAAGTACTACGCGCCTGGGGGGCGGTGGCCGGTGACCTGGGCGGCCCAGTTCAGGAACGCGGCGGGGTCCCGGTTGGTGGCGTGGCCGGCGTCCCAGTACATCGCCGAGTTCACGTCGTCGCCGAGCCCGGCGAGGGAGGCGGCGAGGTTGCCGGCGACGGTGAGCGAGGTGTGGGGGTCGCTGGTGCCCAGGCGGATCCACCAGTGCCGGGAGCGCCCGGCATGGCGCTGCCGGATGAAGTGCATGGGGTTCATCAGGGCGAGCGTCTCGGGGATGTCCTTGTCGAGGCGCTTCGTGGTCAGGCCCGTGGTGTCGTGGTCCAGGCCGTACCGGGTGAAGTGCCGTGCGCCGACGGTCCCCTTGCCGAACAGATTGTTCTCGCCCGTGGTGAGGCCGAAGCCGTCGAAGGAGGGGACGTTCTTGTTGCGGCCGCCCATGTGGGCGAGGTAGGCGTCCCAGGTGAAGGACGCCCGCCCGCCGTCCCAGCCGATAGCGGGGTTGGCTGCCAGGTATGCCGAACGGGCTTCGGCGGAGAGGCCGTCGAGGTAGGCGGTGGCGGCCGGCCGGAGGTAGGTCGTCAGCAGGTAGTCGTCGTAGTTGCGGGCGGTGAGACGGCCGTAGCGGCCGATGCCGTCGATGCGCAGGGAGGCCTGGTAGTCGGCGAACGCCGCGCTCAGCTCCTTGGACAGCGTCTGGTCGACGAGCGCCCCGGTGCCGCTCAGCTTCGCGCTCCCCCAGCACCACTCGTAGGACATGTCCGCGTGTTCGAGGTCGGCGATCGGGCACCAGGCGGCCGTGGCGAACACGGCGTCGGAGGCGTCCGCGGCTCCCAGCTCCCGGAGGTGGCCGTCGTACAGGTGGCTGTCGCCGGAGGCGCCGAGGAGGGCGGACATGGCACCGCCCGCGCTGGTGCCGGTGGACACGATCCGTTCGGTGTCGCCCGGCACTCGCCCCTTGTTGGCGCGCAGGTAGCGGACCGCGGCCTTGAGGTCGACGATGACGGCGGGTGCCGTGCCGTAGTAGACGCCGCCCGCGTCGACGAGGGTGCGGCCGCGGGCTCCGGGCTCCACCACCACGTAACCGGCCGCCAGGGCGAGCTTGGGCAGATTACTGTCGTTCCCGTTGTTCTCCAGCACCCTTCCGCCGGGCATCTCCATGATGCCCTCGCCGATGCCCGTGGACTTGGCGACGCTGACGGGGAAGTAGCCGCCGACCCAGTTCGCGAAGACGATCGGCGTGTGTCCGGCGTCCACCTTCTCGCCGTCGATCGCGACGGGCACGCTGACGACCAGGCTCTGGTGCGTCGCGTCCACCGGGTCGGTGACGTAGGTGACGGGGCCGTAGAAGTGGTAGGTGACCTCCTTGGTCCCGCCGTCGGCGGACGGCAGGGTGGCCGTGCGCACCGTGTAGTCGGCCTTGTCGAAGACGAGGGACCGGGGCAGGCCCCCGCCGACCGGCCGGACCGCCGATGCCGCTTGGGTCGCTTGGGCGCCGGTGGCGGCGATACCGCTCGCCGACACGGCAGCCGCCGTGGCGGCGGCGCCCCTCAGCACGGTCCTGCGGTCCACGGCTCTGCGATTCATTGCTGTCCCTTCGATGCCGCGACACGCAGCGGCTGTTGTTCCGTCGTACGTCGGTCCGGCTGGAGCGCTCGGAGCGGGACCGTGTCCGCGTCCGCGCCCGGCCCGTCCGGCGCACGCTCGAGCCGGGCGCGGGCTCAGCGAACGTAAGACGACGTCGGCAAAGTGTCAACAATTTCGTCAGCTTTCCTCGGACAACCACCGCGCTCCGGCTCCCGCTCGAAACGGAGGAGGCCCGCCGCCTGACGGCGACGAGCCTCACGACACCGCGCGAACGCGGTGGTGCCTTCCGTACACCGTGATCGTGCCGGACCGGCCGTTCACCTGCCTCCCCGGCCCTGCCCCCACACACCACCAGGTCGGCTCCGCAACCGGGCGGGGCCGGGGTACGGCACGGCGAGACGATCAACGGACCCTGATGAACACCACGTCGTAACCGCTGTTCGTGCCACGGGACTTCACGTAGACACCGTCGCCGCCGCCGTTGGGATTGCCCGTGTTGCCCTCGACGGTGGTGAGCGACGACCCGGAGACCGTGCGCACGATGCCTATGTGCTCGTTCCCGCCGGTGAAGTCGCTGCCACCGTCCCAGTCGAAGGCCACGATGTCGCCGGGCTGCGGGTCGGTGGTCACCGACAGGTGGTAGTTGCCGGCCTGTGCCTGCTTGACCCAGCCCGAGACATAGGAGTTGCGGTAGGAGGTGGCCCCGGTCTGCTGGGCGACCCAGCTCACGAAGGTCGCACACCAGGCGTAGTTGCTGGTGGACAGCGAAAGACCCACGGACGACCCGTAGCTGTTCGCGCGGGCGCTGCCCTCGACCGTGCCGGCCTCGGCCTGGGCCACGTCGAGGATCTTGCCGTAACCGCCGCCGGGCGGGGGTGACGTGGGCGGGGTGACCGCGCCGTACAGTGCCGCCTTGGTGTTCGGTCCCACCTTGCCGTCGACCGAGAGGCCCTTCTCGGCCTGGAAGTCCCTGACGGCGCTGCCGGTGAGCGAGCCGAAGTCGCCGTCGACGGCGAGATCGGCGCCGTGGTGGTTGAGCAGGCTCTGCAGCTCGGTGACACAGCCGCTGCGCTGCCCCTGCACGATCTCGTTCGGGCAGGAGGCGGAGGTCAGGTTGACCGGCGCGGGCGCGCCGTTGCCGCCGCCCCCGCCGATGTTCGAGTAGAGCGCGGCCTTGGTGTTCGGACCGACCTGGCCGTCGGCGGTGAGACCGCGGGAGGTCTGGAAGCTGCGGACGGCGCTCGCCGTCCCGGCGCCGAAGTCGCCGTCCACGGTGATCGCGTAGCCGTGGTGGCGCAGCAGCCGCTGGAGTTCGCTGACGCATCCGCCCTTGTCGCCCTGTACGACGTTCGCGGGGCACGAGGAGGACTGCAGGTTGATGGGGGCGGGCGCCGAGCCTCCGGTCGCGTACAGCTTGCTCTTGGTCGCGGGGCCCACCCGCCCGTCCACGGCGATCGCGGTGGCGGCCTGGTACTCACGGACCGCGTAGAGCGTACTCGACCCGAACCGACCGTCCACCACGAGACCGGCGCCGTGCGCGTTGAGCAGGTTCTGCAACTCCGTGACGCAGCCGCTGGACTGGCCCTGCACGATCTCGTCGGGGCAGGACGCGGAGGTCAGTGTGATCGCGGTCGGCGCCGCCACGGCCGGTTCGGCACCGAGCACGATGCCGACCGAGACCATCGCCGCGGTGGCCGCGACGGTCCCGATCCGGATCCGCCACCCCTTCGTGGTGCGGACGGTGTCCCGGTGCTGTGTGTTCCGGTTCTCGGCATAAGCAAAGAATGCGAGTCTTCCCATGGCTGCGAGCTGTCTCCTTCGATGGGTCGATCGTCGTCGTCCGGCCCCGTTCGCACCCTGGGCGGGTGCGCGTGGCCCACGGGGACTGTCCGGACGAGTCGGGCTGTGGACGCGGTCGTGCGGGGCGGCGACGAACGGATGCGGCGAGGTCACAGCGGGGAGGGTGTGACACCGGGGTCCGGTGTCACCGGGCCGTCGGCGGCGCGTCCGGTCACCGCGGCGTTATCGACCGGCACCCTGGCCGAGACGTTCGATCGCATGCGTCGTTCCCCTTGAGTCGCCGAACGCACCTGCCCTGGCTGTGGCGCAGGGGGCGAGACGAGACTGCGGTGCGGGAGGCGGGGACACCACCGGTACGGCGGAAACGACGTCATGACGGGACGTCCCCGGCTCTGACCTGCGGGGATGCCGACCCGGGGGGCGGTTCGGCGGGACGGGGACGGTGACGGCGTGAGCGAGGGAGGACAGGCGCGGGGACCACGGTGCCGCACGGTCGGGCGGCCACCGACATCCGCATACGGCAGCGGCAGCGGCAGCGGTCGAACTCTCCGCGGGGGGACGGCGCGTCGTACCTGGCGTCACCGGGCAGCCGGGTCGGTGCCCGGCGGCCGGGTCAGGACGGTCGCGGCCGGCCGTCGGCGCCGGGCGCGCCGGCGCGCAGCCCGTCCATGACGAGGTCGAGGAGGCGGGTGGCGCGGGGGCGCCAGTCGTCCGTGGGTGCCAGCTGCCACAGGCCGCCGATGGCGAGGACCAGGTCGTCGGGGGTCATGCCGGGCCGGATGGCGCCCACCGCGTCGTTGGCGCGCAGGAGGAGTTCGGCCGCTTCGGTGACGGGGGTGTGCGTCGGCTTCGGTTTCTCGGGGCTGCCGGGCGTGCTGGTGGCGAGGCGGATCGCGTCGGCGAGGCCGGCCTTGGTCATGGCGAACTCGGCCAGTCGGTCCATCCAGGCGCGCAGGGCCTGCGCCGGCGGCAGCTGCTCGAGCAGCTGGGCCGCGCTCTCGGCGACCTGGTGCATCTCGTGGCGGTAGATCTCCAGGACGAGGGACTCGCGGTTGGGGAAGTTGCGGTAGAAGGTGCCCTGTCCGACACCCGCCTGCTTGGCGATCGCGCTGAGCGGGGCGTCGGGGCGCAGCGTCAGCTCGGTCAGGGCCACTTCGAGGATGCGCTCGCGGTTGCGTTGTGCGTCCGAGCGCAAGGGTGCGTCCTTCTTGTGCTGCACTCGACTCTCCTCGGGGGTGTGTGGCCGACCCCGCCCTTGCTAAGCGGACAACTGTCCGTTACGTTTGCCGGTAGTGGACGATTGTCCGGTTGGGTTCACCATAGCCCCGGCCGAGTCCACCCGGGAACCCGCGTACACCCTCCCGGGTACCCCTCCACGCCCCCGCACTACGTAGCTCGGCAGCCGTCAGGCACCGACGGCCGCCGCCCAGGTTCCGGAAGCGCGAAAGAAGCTCTCATGCCTTTACCGACGTCCAGCGTCATCACCTTGCACATCAATGGCGAGCAGCACACGCTGCCCGTCGACCACCGCACCACCTTGCTCGACGCACTGCGCGAGCGACTCGACCTCACCGGCACCAAGAAGGGCTGCGACCAGGGACAGTGCGGAGCCTGCACCGTTCTCGTCGACGGCCGCAGGACCGTGGCCTGCCTCCAGTTCGCGGTCGCGACCGAAGGGCGTGAAGTCACCACCATCGAGGGCGTGGCGGACGGCGACCGGCTGCACCCGGTACAACAGGCCTTCCTCGATCTCGACGGCTACCAGTGCGGCTACTGCACGCCGGGCCAAATCTGTTCGGCGATCGGGGTGCTCGCGGAGCACGCCGCCGGATGGCCGAGCGCCGCCACGGCCGACGTACGGCCCACGGCCGGACCACCGCCCCTGACCGCGGACGAGATCCGTGAACGTATGAGCGGCAACCTGTGCCGCTGCGCCGCCTACACCTCGATCGTGGAGGCCGTCACCAGGGCCGCGGAATCCGGGCCCGCGGCACGTGCCGGTGCCGGTCCCGAGACGAAGGAGCCCGCGGCATGAGGGAGTTCGACTACCGGAGAGCCTCCGACGTGCCGGGCGCCGTCGCCCTGCTCGACTCGGACCCGGACGCGCGCTACCTCGCCGGCGGCACCAATCTGGTCGACCTGATGAAGAGCGGCGTCGAACGTCCGCACCGCCTGGTCGACGTACGCGACCTGCCCTTGGACGGCATCGAGCCGACTCCGGCCGGCGGTGTACGGATCGGCGCGACCGTCACCAACAGCGACCTCGCCGCCCATCCCCTGATCCGCACGCGCTACCCCGCCCTGGCGCAGGCGGTGCTCGCCGGCGCCTCCGGCCAGTTGCGCAACATGGCCACCGTCGGCGGCAATCTGCTCCAGCGCACCCGGTGCGCCTACTTCACCGACACCACCGCACCCTGCAACAAGCGTGCGCCCGGCAGCGGTTGTGCTGCCGTCAGGGGCGAGAACCGCAATCACGCCGTCCTCGGCGCTTCGGCGCACTGCGTGGCCGTGCACCCGTCGGACATGGCCGTCGCGCTGGCGGCCATCGACGGCATGGTGCACTACGAGACCGCCCAGGGACCGGGCGAACTGCCCCTCGGCTGGTTCTATCTCCCGGTCGCCGAGACCCCGCACCGCGAGACGGCCCTGCCGGCGGGCGCGCTGATCACCGGCGTCACCCTGCCGCCCGCTCCCGTCGCCGCCCGTTCCCGCTACCGGAAGGTACGCGAGCGCGCGTCCTACGCGTTCGCCGTCGGCTCGGTCGCCGCCGCGCTCGACGTCCGCGACGGTGTCGTGCGCGACGTGCGCCTGGCGTTCGGCGCGGTGGCCTCCCGGCCCTGGCGGGCCCGTGCCGCCGAACGGACCCTCACCGGGGCACCCGCCGACGCCGCGTCGTTCGCGGCCGCCGCGGACGCCGAACTGGCGGCGGCCCGGCCCCTGTCGCACAACGGATTCAAGGTGACCCTGATGCGCAACCTGACCGTGGCGGTGCTGAGCGAACTGGCCGAGGAGGCCCGATGACGACGACCGAGGCGCCCCTCGCCCCCGTCCGCGCCGTGGGCACCGGTCACGTCCGCGTGGAGGGGCGGGACAAGGTCACCGGTGCGGCCCGGTACGCGGGCGAGATCCCCTTCGCCGAACTCGCCTACGGCTGGCTGGTGTTGTCCACCGTGGCGCGTGGCAGGATCCGCGACGTCGAGGCGGACGCCGTCCTCGCGATGCCCGGCGTCCTCGCCGTGCTGGACCATCACAACGCCCCGGCGCTGAAGACCGACTACGTCAGCCTGCTGGGCACGGTTCCGGACCCGACGTGCGCGGTCTTCCAGAACGACCGGGTGCCCCACCTGGGCTGGCCGGTGGCCTTGGTCGTCGCCGAGACGTCCGAGCAGGCGCGCGAGGCCGCCGAGGCGTTGGTCGTCCACTACGAACAGCTCCCGCACGACGTGGGGTTCACCGGCGACCACCCCGACGCCCATCCGTCCGACGGCCATATGCCCGCCGTGACGGAGAAGGGTGACCTGGAGGCCGAACTCGCCGCGTCCGCCGTCGTCGTGGACGCCACGTACACCACGCCGGAGGAGCACCATCACCCCATGGAGCCCCATGCCGCCACCGCCCGGTGGGAGGGCGACCGGCTCGAGGTGGTGGACTCCAACCAGGGTCCCACCTGGGTCGTGGGGGAACTGGCGAACCTGTTCTCGCTCGATCCGGCGTCGGTGCGGGTGCGTTCGGAGCACGTCGGCGGTGGCTTCGGCAGCAAGGGTGTACGCGCCCACCAGGTCGCCGCAGTGATGGCGTCCAGGATCGTCGGACGTCCCGTGCGGGTCGTCTTGACCCGGCGTCAGATGTTCACGCTGGCCGGCCATCGCAGCCCCACGGTCCAGCGGGTCAGGCTCGGCGCGGACCCCGACGGGCGTCTGCGCGCCCTGGAACACCGCTCGCTCAGCCGCACCTCCACGGTGCACGAGTTCGTCGAGCCGAGTGCCGGTGTGGCCCGGGTGATGTACGACGCCGACGCGCACCGCACCGAGAACCGGGTCGTATCACTGGACGTCCCGAGTCCCACCTGGATGCGTGCTCCGGGCGAGGCGCCGGGGTCCTTCGCACTGGAGGCCGCGCTCGACGAACTCGCCCACCGGTGCGGCATCGACCCGATCGAGCTGCGTCTGCGCAACGAACCGGACCGGGGCCCGGTCTCCGGTCTCCCCTTCGCGAGCCGTAACCTGCGCGCCTGCTTCGAGGAGGGCTCCCGCCGGTTCGGCTGGGACCGCCGCGATCCGCGGCCCGGGGTGCGGCGGGAGGGGCGCTGGCTGCTCGGCACCGGCACCGCGGCGGCGTCCTTCGGCGCCGGCGCCGCCCCGTCCACGGCCTCGATCACCGCCGAGGCGGACGGCCGCTTCACCGTACGGATCGCTGCGGCGGACATCGGCACCGGCGCGCGGACCGCGCTCACCCTGGTCGCCGCGGACGCCCTGGACGTCCCGACGGAACGCGTACGGGTGCGCCTGGGCGACAGTTCGTTCGGTCCCGCGATGATCGCGGGCGGATCGATGGGCACGCGGTCTTGGTCATGGGCCGTCATGGCCGCCGCGGGCGAGCTGCGCGACCGGCTCGTGCCGGGCGCGGCGATCCCGCCCGAGGGCGTCACCGTGCGCTCCGACACCACCGAGGCGGTCATCGCCCTCGCGCAGAAGGAACGGCACTCCTTCGGTGCGCAGTTCGCCGAGGTGGCCGTCGACACCGCCACGGGCGAGGTGCGGGTGCGGCACATGCTCGGCGTGTTCGCGGCCGGGCGCATCGTCAATCCCCTCACGGCCCGTGGCCAGTTCACCGGCGGGATGATCTGGGGCATCTCGATGGCCCTGCACGAGGAAGCCGGGCGCGACGCGGTCTCCGGTGGGCCCGTCGGAGCGGATCTCGCGGGCTACCACGTGGCGACGCACGCCGACGTCCCGCGCGTCGAGGCGCACTGGGTGGCGGACGAAGACCCCGACGACCCGGTCGGCATCAAGGGCATCGGCGAGATCGGCATCGTCGGCGCGGCCGCCGCCGTCGCCAACGCCGTGTGGCACGCGACCGGCGTCCGGCACCGCAGCCTGCCCATCCGCCCCGACCGTGTCCTGACGGCCGGCCTCGATGCTTGACCTCGCGCCGCAGCTCGGCGAGTGGCTGGCCGAGGGCCGCGAGGCCGCCGTCGCCACCGTCGTGTCCGTCGGCGGCAGCGCGCCACGCGGTCCGGGCGCCGCCCTCGCCGTCGACGGCGAGGGAACGGTCATCGGGTCGGTGTCCGGCGGCTGCGTCGAGGCGTCGGTGTACGACCTGTGCGCCCAGGCGCTGGTGACCGGCGACAGCGCGCTCGAACGCTTCGGCTACAGCGACGAGGACGCCTTCGCCGTCGGACTCACCTGCGGCGGGGTCCTCGACGTCCTGGTCACCCCGGTCACGGCGGACGGTCCGGTCGGCGCGCTGCTGCGTTCCGCCCTGGACGCATCGGCGCGGGGCGAGCCCGCCGCCCTCGTCCGGGTCGTCCGCGGTCCCGGCGCGCTGCTCGGTGCCGCGCTGCTCGTGCACGCCGACGGCTCCCGTGAGGGCGGCCTCGGCGGGCACGAGGACCTCGACCGCACCGCCACGGCGCAGGCGCTGGCCGCGCTCGACACGGGCCGCAGCGGCACGGTCGAGCTGTCGCCCGACGGGTCGCACTGCCCCGGTGGCCTGACCCTGTTCGTCGAGGCGAGCGTGCCGGCGCCGCGGATGATCGTGTTCGGTGCCGTCGACTTCGCGGCGGCCCTGGTCCGGGCCGGCAAGTTCCTCGGCTATCACGTCACCGTGTGCGACGCCCGGCCCGTCTTCACCACCCCGGAACGTTTCCCCGAGGCCGACGAGGTGGTCGTGGACTGGCCGCACCGCTACCTGCGGGGCACCCGGACGGACGGGCGCACGGTGGTGTGCGTGCTCACCCACGACGCCAAGTTCGACGTGCCGCTCCTGGAGGTCGCGCTGCGGCTGCCGGTGGCGTTCGTCGGTGCGATGGGTTCCCACCGCACCCACGCCGACCGGGACCGGCGATTGCGCGAGATCGGCCTGCGGGAGCACGAGTTGGCGCGGCTGCGGTCGCCCATCGGCCTGGACCTCGGAGGGCGTACGCCGGAGGAGACCGCCCTGTCGATCACGGCGGAGATCGTCGCCTCACGCCGGGGCGGGACGGGCCTGCCGTTGACGGGTTCGGACCGGCCGATCCATCAGCGCCACTCCGCCTGAGCCCCGGCGGCCCGCCCTTCACGAGGGTTCGCACCACCGGACGGGCTACGGGCCGTGGACACGGGCGCGGGGCCTCGCGAGGCGCGGCGTCGGCGCGGGGCGACGGGTCAGTCGCGGCGGACGTCGACGTCACCGTTGACCGTCGTCAGCGTCATCGCCGGGCCCTGGCGGTCGTCGCGCGTGGGGACGCCGACCGTGGCCCGGCCGTTGTCCGTACCGGCGGTGACCGCGTACGCGGGGGCGTCGTGCGGCACGGTGACGCCGACCGAACCGTTGGTGGTGGTGGCGGTGACGCCCGACGGCGCGGTGGCGCACGCGAGGATCACGTCGCCGTTGGTGGTCGCCGCGTGCAGCCGGCCCACGTCCAGTGCCGTCGCGCGCACCGAGCCGTTGCGGGTGGCGAGTCGCACCGGTGCGTCGTCCTTCCCGGAACGGGTCACCGTCACATCGCCGTTGACGGTCGTGACGTCCAGCGCGGCGGCGAGTCCCGCCACGTCCACGCCCGCGTTGCGGGCGCTGACCGTGACGCTCAGGCCGGCCGGGACCTTCACGTAGGGCATCCGGGGGCACGCTTCCTCGCCCCGCTCGCGCTCCCGGTCCGTGCAGGACAGGTCCAGGGTCCAGGTGTCGCCGTCGTGCGACCAGTCGCCGTCGGCCCGGTCGTCGACGGTGACCCGACGGCCGTCGGTGGGGCGCAGCAGCAGCCCGTTCTCGGTGGTGATGACGAGGTGGATCCCCGATCGCGCCAGGACGGGCGGTCCCACCGCGGCCGATCCACCGGTTCCGTCGTGTTCCTGGTCACCGCATGACACGGCGGAGGTGAGGACCGTCAGCACAACGGTCGCAAGCAGCACGCGCCTTGCCGGCTTCGCCTTCATGCCCCTCCGGGTGCCCCGGCTCGGCACGGTCATGACCGCGACACACCGCACGGCTCGCACCCGGCCGCAGGGCCCCGAGCTCGCCGCCGGGACCGCTGCCGGAGCCGCGGATTCGCGGCCCCGGCAGCGGGTTCACCTGTGCGATGCGCCGATGCTCCCGTGGATCAGGAAGGAGCGGTGCACGGGCATCCTGATCACGAGAAGGCGGATCACGGGAAAGCGGTCACCTTCGACGGCACGGTGTCCGTCCCCGAGGTCGGGGCGCCGGTGTCGTTGATGACGTGGGCGTACTGGCCCTTGCCTCCCAGGGAGATCACCTGGAGGTTGTGCATCTTGACGCCCGCCTTGACCGGGACCTGGAAGCCGTGTCGCTGCACGATCGAGGGATCGGAGGTGTAGTTGCAGTAGCTGCCCAGACCCCAGGCCTCGTGCACCGCCACCGTGTCGGCGACCTTGTAGGCCGCCCACCCGACGATGCCGTCGTGTGTGATGGCGGCGGCATTGGGGGCGTCGTAGGCCTTCTCGTTCTGGAAGAAGATCGTGCGCCCCCTCTCACCGTTCCATACGACGTCGTACTTGTTGAAGTGCTCCACGAACAGGCCGGTCGCCAGGACGTCGTCGCCGTTGACCCGCAGTCCGTAGTCGGCCCGGTTGGTCTCCCATCCGACGCCTTCGCCGTGGTCGGCACGCCAGAGCCAGGTGTGGTCGATGACGACGTCGTCGCTGTTGACCACGACGGAGTCCGTCGCCAGGCCGGGTCCCGCGCCGCCGACGCGTACGAACACGTCCTGCATGGTGGTCGGGTCGGCGGAGTGGTCGGCCGCCGCTCCGGCGGGACCGATCTGCAGCAGGGTGTCGGACCGGGTGGCGCCGGCGTCGATGAGGAATCCGGCCAGCCGGACGCCGTCGACGTCCGCGACGTGCATCGCGTCGACGCCCCCGTCGGGCACGAGGGTCGCCAGACCGAGGCCGAGCACCACGGTGTCGGCGCGGGTGACGTCGATCGTCCGGTCGAGGTGGTAGACACCGGGCGTGAACAGCAGGTTCAGGCCCTGAGCAAGTGCCGTGTTGATGGTCGCCGCGGTCGCGCCGGGCTTGACGACGTAGAACTGGCTGAGCGGGAGCGAGGTCCCGGCGTTGGCGGGCCAGGACACGCCGCGCGCGTTGGTGCGCTTGGCCGGGACGAAGACCTTGTAGTCGCTGCCGTCGAGGTAGAGGAACGGCTTCTCGCGGGAGACCGGGGTGGTGTCCAGCGTGGTGTAGGGACCGGTGTCGAAGTTGGTCGCCGGGGCGCCCTGGACGCCGGTGAACGTCATGTTCCACACGCCGTTGGTCCAGCCGCCCACGGAGCTGTCGCGGGTGTACCACTGCTGCTGGGAGTAGGGGCCGACCGTACCGTCGATCTTGGAGTCGGCGATGTAGCCGCCGGAGGCCCAGCCGTAGCCGTTGGGGGCCAGGTTGAGCCCGCCCTTGACGTGGATGCGGCGGAACGGCGCGGCCTGGGCGACGGCCCACCGGTCGGTGCCGTTGACCGGCGTGATCGCCAGGTTCTCCGCCGAACGCCAGAAGTTCTGTGTGGCGTTGCCGTTGAACCAGCCCGCGTCCACGGTGATGTCGCCGTTGATCTGGGTGTCGTCGGGGTTCAGTCCGAGGCCGGAGATGGAGGTGTAGAAGCCGAGTTGGGCGTTGATGCCGTTGTAGGTTCCCGGCTTGAGCAGGAACTGGTAGCGCCCGGAGCCGAACTGCGCGGTCTCCTGCTGGGCGAAGACCTGGTCGAACTTCTGCTGGAGGTTGGGTGTGGAGGGGTCGACGACGATCACGTTCGGGCCGAGGTCGCCGCCGCCCTGGACCGGGCCTCCGGTGCCGCCGGACGTGGTGTGGACGGCGACCGCCCAGAGCGAGTAGCCGTAGACCGTCCCGCGTGCCGTCCCCAGGATGCGGACGTAACGGCCCGTGCCGCTGACGTCGTAGGACGCGCGGCCGCCGGTCGCGCCGGTGACGGCCTTGAGGGTGTTCCAGTTCTGGCCGTCGGCCGAGGCCTGGATCTGGAAGTCCTTGCCGTACGCGGCCTCCCAGTTCAGGTCGACCCCGCAGATGTCCTGGGACGAGCCCAGGTCGACGCTCAGCCACTGCGGGTCAGAGGTCTGGCTGGACCAGCGGGTGGAGTCGTTGCCGTCGAACGCGGCGGACGCGGGGGTGCCGGCGTTCTCCGTGGAGGAAGCCGAAGCGGTCTTGCCCTGCGCGGAGTCGGCGGTCGAGCAGGTACCGGGCTGAGGCGTTCCGCCGGTGGTGCCGAACACCTGGAACTCCCAGACGGAGTAGCCCCATTGTGTCGCCCGGTGGACGCCTTGCAGGCGTACGTAGCGGCCTTGGCCGGAGACGGCGAGCGTGTCGGTGCCGCCGTCTCCGCCGGTGACCGTGCGCAGGTCGGCCCAGGTGCTGCCGTCGGACGAGGACTGGATCTTGTAGTCCTTGCCGTAGGCCGCCTCCCAGTTGACGACGACCTGGCTGATCGTGGCGTTCGTTCCGAGGTCGACCTTGAGCCACTGGTCGTCGGTGGCGGCCGAGGACCACCGGGTGCCGGTGTCGCCGTCGACCGCGTAGGCCGCGGGCGTGCCGGCGTTCTCGTTCGAGGACGCCGTTGCCGTTCTGCCCTGGGACAGGTTGGCGTCGGCGGCCGAAGCCGCCGGTGGACGGATGGCGGGCAGGGTGATCAGCGCTGCCGTGGCGGCGAGCGCGACACCCAGGGATCTGAGTCTCATGAAGGTCCCTGCGGGTGCGTCGGGAAAGGACACGAGGACGTCGGCAGCAGATGCGGCGGCATGCCAAGGTCACTGCTGCGACGCTTAGTTCACGTCTTGATTTAACTGATGAGTTCCAACTCTCGGCAAGCCTTCGAAAGTTGAAATCTTTCCCGACTTATCTCGGACGCATCCCTTGACACGTTGACGGCACGGCCTCGACACTCGGCGGCGGCGGCACACCACCCTCCCCCACCCGCCGACGGGCGACGCACCGTCCGTTCAAGTCTCTACGCCGGGCACCGACATGGCCCCGGTACGAGGGACCGGCTCAAGCCGGTCCGGCGTGCGTGAAGGAGGGCGGCGGCATCGAGGGCGCCGGCCCAGGCGAGGCCACAGCTCCGAGGTGGGGGGCAGGTCGGCTCACTCCGGCTGGGCCACCGCCTCCCGCTGGAGCTGCACCGCGGCCAGCAGGCTCAGCTTCGGCTCCGCCCGGCGCAGTGCCTTCACCGCCGCCACCGAGGCGATGTCCCCCTCGAAACCCACGGCGGCGAGGCGCGAGCGGACCCAGCGGGCGCGCAGCCGTGCCTCGTCGGCGGCGGCGCTCGACTCCACGAGCGCCGCCGCGCGCTCCAGTCCCGGACGCTCCTCGGGCGTCGCCTCGGCGAGCGCCTGGCGCAGCGCCGAGGCGACCACGTCCGTGTCCCGGATCGTCAGCACGAAGTTGTGCTTCTTGTTCAGCCCCGCGATTCCCGTCATGTCCCTCATCCTGGCCGTCGGCTTCCGTACCTGCCAAGGAACTTGAGCAGCCTCAGAGGGTCGGGACCGGGCGGGGAGCGCCCCATGTCCCGGGGCGGTTTCCGGCGGGCGGCGGATCAGGTGAGGCGCAGCCTGATCGTGCGGGCCTCCGGGCGGAGGGCGAACTCGGGCCACACGTCCGGGCCGCACGCGCGCGAGCCGAGCCCGTGCTGGGCGGCGTCGACGATCAGGTGACTGGTCGTCGAACCCGGCAGTTCGTGGGGGTGGGCGGCGCGGGCGATCTCCTGGGGGGTGTGCCGGCTGAGGGTGAAGCCGGGGCGGCGTCCGCGGGTGTCGGGGAGCGCCTCGATGCGCAGCACCTCGGCGTCGCCGCTCGTCAGCGTCAAGCGGCGCAGTGCGGAGCGGTGTCCGGTCTCCTGGGGGCGCGCGTAGTCGACCGCCAGCTCCCGGACCGTGGCGGAGAAGCGGCCCGTACGTGCCGCGCGCAGGCTGTCGGGGTAGGACTCGAGCGGGCCGAGGCCGAACCATGCGGCACCGTCGACGGGGGCGTCACCGTCGGGCAGGTCGAAACGGATGCCGATCCTCGGCCACACCGTGTGCCACCCGCGCGACGGCTCGATCTCCACCCGCAGTTCCACCTCGTCGCCCTCCAGCGACCAGATGGACTCGACCATCACCCACGACCCGGAGTTCGCCGCGGAGACCTTGTCGACCGTGCGCAGCGACCCGGTGGCGCGCTCCAGCGACACCCGGCGCGTGGTCAGCCGGTCGAGTCCGTCGCGCCGCCACAGCTCGGCGTTGGACACCCCGGCGATGCTCGCGTCGCTCTCCCCGACGTCACCCCACGCGCCTTCGTCGTTGTCGGTCGGCGCACGGAACAGCTCCAGCCGCGGACCCGTCACCTCGCGGCCGCCGAGACGCACGAGGGACCCGTCGACGAACTCCGCGCGGCCCAGCGTCAGCGTTCCGTCACCGGGCCGCCAGCCGGTCCGGGTGCGCACGGCGCGCACGGGACGGTGAAGTGAGGCGTCCAGCTGGGCGGTTGCGACGACATGCCCTTCGGGTGCCCACGCCGTTCCGTCCGCCAGGACCGCCTCGACGGTGAGCCAGGTCTCGGCGTCCGGCGCGACCGGGATCCTCGGCAGCGCCACCCGTGCCGAGCCGTCCGCCGCGATGACGGGGACGTCCAGGTCGCCGGAGCCGGCCGGTGTCCCGTCGTGCTCGACGCGCCAGCGCAGGCGCAGGTCGGACGTGTCGGCGGTGTGCCGCAGGTTGGCGATCTCCACCTGGTCGCCGTCGAAGGTGAAGCGGAGCGGCTGGACCACGGCCTTGAACTCGTGAAGGCTCGGCGTCGGGACGTCGTCGCTCAACAGCATGCCGTCCATGACGAAGTTGCCGTCGTGCACGACCTCCCCGAAGTCGCCGCCGTACGCGTAGTAGGGCGTCCCGTCCGAGGTGGTGGTCCGGATGCCGTGGTCGCGCCACTCCCAGACGAAACCGCCGTGCAGCCGCGGGTACCGGTGGACCAGCGCCTCGTACTGGTCGAAGGCCCCCGGCCCGTTGCCCATCGCGTGCGCGTACTCGCACAGCAGGAACGGCTTGGTGCGCTGCCGGGCGCCCTGGGCGGGCGTGCAGTTCAGCAGCGGGGTACGCGACCCGTCGGTGCCGATCTGCTCGGTCTCCGCCACCGAGGCGTACATCCGCGAGTAGACGTCGGTGTAGTCGCCGGTGTAGTCGCCCTCGTAGTGCACGGGGCGTTCGGCGTCACGGGCGTGCACCCACGCCGACATGGCGGCGAGGTTGCTGCCGGTGCCCGCCTCGTTGCCGAGGGACCAGATCACGACGCCGGGATGGTTCTTGTCGCGTTCGACGGTGCGCTCGATGCGGTCGAGGTACGCCTCGCGCCAGGCCGGGTCGTCGCTCGGATTGCCGGCCCAGTCCAGCTTCTCGAAGCCGTGCGTCTCCAGGTCGCATTCGAGGACGACCCAGAATCCGAGTTCGTCGGCGAGGTCGAGCAGGCGCGGGTGCGGCGGGTAGTGGCTGGTGCGGATCGCGTTCACGTTGAACCGCTTCATACGGGCCAGGTCCTCGCGGGCGTGCTCCTCGTCGAAGACCCGGCCGCGCAGCGGGTGGGTCTCGTGGCGGTTCACGCCATGGAACACGACCCGGCGGCCGTTGACGAGGAACCGGTCGCCGCGGATCTCCACCGTGCGGAAGCCCGCCCGCAGGGTGACGGTCTCCGCGGCCGTCGACACGGTCACGTCGTACAGGTGCGGCCGCTCGGCCGACCAGGGCTCCACGTCGGCGATGTCGAAGGGGGCCACCTCGTCCGGGGCGGACCAGGTGCGCTCGACATCGAGTCCCGGGATGCGCAGGGTGACCGGGTAGGCCGTCGGCTCGGCGGTGATCTCCACGTCGACCCGGCCGTGCCCGTCGGCGAACCCCGTCCGCAGCCACACGTCCTCCAGACCGCCGGCCGGCCGGGCGATCAGGGTGACGTCGCGGAAGATGCCCGGCAGCCACCACTGGTCCTGGTCCTCGACGTAACTGGCGGCCGACCACTGGTGCACCCGGACGGCGACGACGTTGTCGCCCGGACGGACCGCGGACGTCACGTCGAACTCGTGGGCGAGCCGGCTGCCGGCGGCGCTGCCGATCTCCACCCCGTTCACCCACACCCGGAAGAGCGACTCGACGCCGTCGAACCGCAGCAGGACACGCTCGGCGTCCGTCCACTCGGCGGGCATGTCGAAGTGGCGGCGGTGGTCGCCGGTGGGGTTCTCGTCCGGGACGTGCGGCGGGTCGATGGGGAACGGGAACTGGACGTTCGTGTAGATCGGACGGCCGTGGGCGCCGGCGCCTTCGAGCACCCAGTGGCAGGGGACGGTCAGGTCGTCCCAGTCGCGGTCGTCGAAGTCCTCTGACGCGAAGTCCTCCGCCACGGCCGCAGTGGGCGACAGCCGGAATCGCCACGCCCCGTTCAGCGAGCGGGTGGGCGCGTCGGAGTGCAGCCACGAGCGTGCCGGGCGGAGCGCGCCGCGCCCCGGTGCGGTGTCCGAGACATGGGGGGAGAACTCGGGGAGCAAGAGGTCACGACTCCTTCTTGGTGACGAACGCGGGGACCGGAAGGCCGACGGCGGTCGCCGGCCCGGGTGAGCTTCCGTGAGCGCTCCCGTGAACGTTCACGGGAGCGCTCACGGACAGTCTGCACGTGGTCTGCCAGGGGGAACTCGGGTGCGGGGTGGATTGCTCGGAAGTCTGCGCTCAGGCCCGAGCCCATGTCAAGACAAGCGAGGCGGACCGCCCCTCCACGGCGTCAGGCCGACCCGCTCAGCTGCAGTTCGGCCCGGACGACCAGGTCGTCGGCCGCCAGCGGGTCCCGTCCCGTCAGCAGTCGCGCGACCTGTTCGATGGCGAGCGCCCCGAGCGCGCGCGTGTCGAGGGCGACGCTGGACAGCGGTGGTTCGACCAGCGTTCCGAGCTGGAGGCCGTCGAAGCCGATCACCGCCAGTTCGTGCGGCACCGTCCTGCCGAGTCGACGTGCCTCTCGCAGCGCTCCGATCGCGATGATGTCGTTGAAGGTGAAGACGGCGGTGACCTCGGGACGAGCGGCGAGCAGCGACCTGAGTGCCGCTCCCCCGCCGTCGGCCGTCTGTTCGGTGCCGACCACCAGACCGGCGTCGATCCCGTGCGCCCGCGCGGCCGCCGTGAACCAGTCGTGCCGGATACTCGGCCGGCCGCGGGTGGGGTGGTCCAGCATGCCGATGTGCCGGTGCCCCTTCGCGGCCAGGTGCGCGATCGCGGCGTGGACACCCTGCTCGCCGTCGATCCGGATCGAGCTGAACCGCGCGCTGCGGCCCTCGCGGCCGATGAGCACCACCGGCATGCCCCGGGTGTACGACTCCAGCTCGCTCTCGGAGCAGCTGAAGTAGCCGATGACCGCGTCGACCTGCGAGGTGATCACCTGGAGCGTGCCGCGCTCCTCCTCCGCCCGGTCCGTGGTGTCGTACACGACCACATGCCAGCCGCGGGTTCTGGCCGCCTCCAGGGCGGCGGCGGCGACCTCGGTGAAGAACGGGTTGAGCAGGTCGGGGATGACCAGCCCGATGGTCATGGTGTCCTGGCGGACCAGACCTCGGGCGAATCGGCTCGGGCGGTAGCCGAGCGCGCGCGCCGCGTCGAGTACGCGCTGCTTCGTGTCGCCGTCGATCTCGCCCTTGTCGTTGAGCGCCCGCGACACGGTCTGCCGGGACACCCCGGCGGACCTGGCGACGTCGTTGATCGTGACCTTGCGGGGCTCGGCCGCCGGTGTCGACACCATCGCCCACCTCCCTCTTCTCGTCCCGCGAACGCCGGTGCGCGTGCAGAGCCCGAGTATGCCCGGGCCGAGGAGCCGAACGGAGCCCGGGCTCCTCGCGGTCCGCAGGCCGCTATGGCCGAACTCCGGGACGACGCACGTGATCATCTCGCGTCTCCCGGTGCGCCCTTCCTCCCACGCATCGCCATCGGCGGTCTTTCCCTTCCGTGCATCGGTCACCGCCCGGCGGACGACCGACGGCAGCCCTGGATTCGGCGCGGATCCGCTCGGCGCGGAGTGTCGTGGGGGCCGCGAGCTGCGGCGCGTCAGGTCGCCGTTCGCCGCGCACCTGCGCACCGAAGCCTCGCCGGATCGTGTCGACGGGGCTTCGCCGTCTCGCGCGTCGCACCCGGGACCTGAAGCCGCTCCCCTATGCGTAATATTCATCTGATGAATTCAGGCGTTACGCCCGGGAGCGGGTCGATCACGATCCGCCGGGCCGTCGTGCGGGACGCCAAACGGCTCACGCGGCTCGTGCGGGGCTCCCGCGCCTACGAAGGCCCGTACGCGGCCATGGTCGCGGACTACCGGGTGGGTCCCGACTACATCGAGACCCACCGTGTCTTCGCGGCCGTCGCCGCCGACGAGCACCCCGGCCCGGTCCTCGGTTTCTACTCGCTCGTCCTCGACCCGCCGGAGCTCGACCTGCTGTTCGTGGCCGACGCGGCCCAGGGACGTGGCATCGGTCGGCTGCTCGTGGCCCACATGATGTCCGAGGCCCGTGACGCCGAGCTGGACCGCGTACTGGTGGTGTCGCATCCTCCCGCCGAGGGTTTCTACCGCAGCGCGGGTGCGGTGCGCACCGGGACCGTGTCCGCGAATCCGCCCGCCGTGCTGTGGGACCGTCCCGCATTCGAGTTCCGCACGGCGCCCGACGGAGTCTCCTGAGATCACGCCGGACGTGGCCGGGTGCGCCGATCGCCGTGGTCGCGGTCAGAGGTGCGGGCACGCCGAAGCACCCGCAGCGGACAGCCGCAGCCGGCAGATCGCGGCGAACCGGGCCGAGACGTCCAGGCGCCACAGCCGCACGGTCCCGTCGTTGCTGCTGCTGGCCACCGTCCGCCCGTCCGGGGCGAAGACGGTGGCCCACACCGCATTCGTGTGCCCGGTCAGCGTGGCCCACGGCCGCCGCTCGGCCACGTCCCACAGCCGCACCGTACGGTCACTGCCGCTGCTGGCCAGCAGGCGGCCGTCGGGGGAGAACGCGATCCCGCGCACCGATCCGGTGTGGCCCCGCAGCACCGCCACGGAGCGTCGCCCGCGGACATCCCACAGGCGCACGGTCCCGTCGTTGCCGCTGCTGGCCAGCGCCCGGCCGTCCGGGCCGAACGCCACTCCCCGTACCGCGCCGGTATGCCCGGTGAGCGTGGCGAGCGGTCTGCGGGCCGCCACGTCCCACAGCCGGACGGTCAGATCGTCACCCGCGCTCGCGAGGGTGCGTCCGTCGGGGCTGAAGGCGACGTCGTTGACGAAGTCCGTGTGACCGGTGAGCGTGGCCAGGGGGCGGTGCGTTGCCGCGTCCCACAGCCGCACCGTACGGTCGGCGCCCGCCGACGCCAGCAGCGCGCCGTCCGGGGCGAACGCCACCGAGAACACGTCCCCGTGATGTCCGCCGAGCGTGTCGAGGAGGCGGTGGGTGACGACGTCCCACAGGCGTACCGTGCCGTCGGAGCCGGCCGAGGCCAGCGTCCGTCCGTCGGGTGCGAACGCCACCGAGAACACGGCCGAGCGATGCCCGCGCAGGGTCGCGACCGGCCGGTGCCGCGCCACGTCCCACAGCCGCACCGTGTGATCGGTGTCGGCGGTCGCCAGCAGTCTTCCGTCGGGGCTGTAGGCGGACTGCCAGATCTCGGTGTACGGGCGGGCGGTCAGCACCGGCCCGCCGAGGTCCCACAGCACCACCGACTGGTCGAACCCGGCGGTGGCGAGCATGCTCCCGTCGGCGTTCACGGCCACGCCCATCGTGTAGTCGGTGTGGCCGGTGAGCGTCAGCGTCTGCATCCCGCTGTGCACGTCCCACAGCCGGGTCGTGCCGTCCCCTCCCGCGCTGACGACCGTGGCGCCGTCGGGGGTGTAGGCGACGGCGTTGACGTCGTCGCTGTGCCCGGTCAGGACCGCGGTCGTCCGGTGCCGTGCCAGGTCCCACAGCCGTACGGTCCGGTCGGCTCCCCCGCTGGCCAGGCTGCGTCCGTCCGGCGCGAACGCCACGCCGTACACCTCGTCGTTGTGCCCTTCCAGCACGCCCGACGGCCGCTCGCGCACCGTGTCCCACAGCCGGACGGTGCGGTCGGCGCCGGCCGACGCGAGGGTCCGGCCGTCCGGGGCGTACGCGAGCGCGTCGACCTGCCCGACATGACCGGCGAAGGACATGACGCGGCGCCGGTGCTCGGTGTCCCACACCTGGACCGTGCCGTCACCCGCCGCGACGGCCAGCGTGCGGCCGCGGGGGTCGAAGGCCACGGCCCGGGCGCCCCTGGTGCCGGCCGGCAGCACCATCTTCGTACGGTGGTCGGCCGCGCCCCAGAGCTGCACCGGCGCGTCCGTGGCACCCGCCGCGACCGTACGGCCGTCGGGGCTGAAGGCGACCGAGCGCACCCGGCCGGACATCTTGAACGTGGCGGTCGTACGGCGGTCCGCGAGCCTTCGCAGCGTCACCGTGCCGTCCGAACTGGCCGTCGCCAGCGTGCGCCCGTCGGGCGCGAACGCCACCGAGTTCACCGGCCCGCGGTGCCCGCCGAGCCGGGCCGAGAAGGGCTGCGCCTGGGTGCTCAGCAGGGCTCCGCGCGCCTCGGGCGTCGCCTGGGAGCGGTAGGCCTCCTCGGCGAGCCGCATCGACGCCTCGGGCTGGCCGGCGGCCAGGGAGGCGGACTGCGCGGCGAGTGCCCGGGAGCGGGCGACCCGCTCCTGGTGCAGCGCGTCCGCGCGCTGCCGGTACGCCAGCACTCCGGCGACGACGGCGAGGGCCAGCAGCACGACCAGCGTCGCCAGTGTGCTCTGCCGGCGCCGGACCTGCCGGCGGGCCTGCCGCTGCCGCTCGGCCTCCTCGGCCTGGCTCGCGCGCAGAAACGCCTCCTCCTGCGCGCCGAGCCGGCTCCGGCCGTCGAGTTCCTCGGCCCACGCCCGGACGGAGTCCAGCCGGGTGCCACGGTAGAGGGCGGACGGATCGCGTCCCTCGCGCTCCCACTCCTCGGCGGCGTGCGCGAGTTGCTGGTGGATCAGCAGTCCGTTGCGGTCCGCGTCGATCCAGCCGCGCAGCCGGGGCCAGGCGTGCAGCAGGGCCTCGTGGGCGATCTCGACGGTGTCGCGGTCGGCGGTGATCAGGCGGGCCCGCACGAAGGCGTCCAGTGCGGCCGTGGCGCCGTCCGTGTCGGACAGCCGTTCCAACAGCGCCGCCCGGCTCATCCGGCAGCGGGCCGGTCCGGTGCCGTCGGCGACGTGGACCAGACGCACCAGGATCCTGCGGATCGTCTGCTGCTCGGCCGGGTACAGGCCCGCGAACACGTCCTCGGCGGTGCGCGCGACCGCCCCCCGGATCCCGCCGGTGCGCTCGTACCCGGCGACGGTCAGGGTGGCGCCTTCGCGCCGCTGCCAGGTGGTCAGCAGCGCGTGGGAGATCAGCGGCAGCGCACCGGAGGGGGTGACGTCCGGCAGCGCGCTTCCGACGTCCGACGCGTCGCCGGGCAGTCCTGCCGGTTGGTCGAGCAGCCCGGCGTCGCGCAGCAGCAGGGGGACGAGACCCGACTCCAGGGTGAGTCCGGCGAGTTCGGCGGGGCGGGTGATCGCCTCCCGCAGCCCGGCGACGGACATCGGGGGCAGCACGAACAGCCCGTCGGTGAACACCGCTGCCAGCTCGGGGAGTTCGACACACCTGCCGGACAGGTCGGCCCGTACGCCCAGGACCACCACGGCCGGATCGCCGCCGGGTCCGTCCGCCGGATCCGACGGGCGGCGGGACGTCGACACGGCGCACAGCACCCGGACGAAAGCACGTCGTTCGTCCTCGTCGGAGCAGAGCGTGAACAGCTCCTCGAACTGGTCGACGAGGAGCACCGGACGCACCGGCGGTGGCCGTCTGTCCCCGTCGGCGCAGGCATCGTCGTCCACCGTGCGCCGCACCGCTTCCCACAGGTCCTCGGGCCGGTCCCGTAACTGCCGGGCGGTGACGCCGAGATCGCCGTCCAGCGCCTTGGCGAAGCCGGTCAGCAGCTCCTCCAAGGGATGCGCGCCGGGCGTGAACGCCACCACCGGCCACCTCTCGGCGCCCGGCATGGGGAAGCCACCGGGTTTCCGGAAGGCCGGTACGAGTCCGGCGTGGAACAGGGAGGACTTGCCGGCACCCGAAGGGGCGATGACCATCAGGGGCCCGCTGCCGACCCGCTCGAAGACCCTCTCGACGAGGGCTGCGGTGGCCCGTTCTCGACCGAAGAACCATGCCGCGTCCTGTGCGGTGAACGCCGACAGCCCTCGGTAGGGACGGACATCGTCCACCTCCGGCCGCCCGGACCCGGCACCGTCGCCCCGCCCGGCCCGCGCGTCGTCCGCGTGCTCCGGGTCCGTCGACTCCCCGGGTTTCGCCGTTTCCTTGTCCCCGCCCACCTCTTCGGCGTTCTCAGCGCTCTTCGTCAGCAGCCGCAGCAGCCCGCCCTCGGCCTGGAGGATCTGGTCGCAACGCCGCGCGACATCGACGGTTGCTCGCTTCGCACCCGTCTCGATCTTGCTGAGATAGCCCTTGCTGTAATGCGTCTGCCGGGCCATGTCGGCCAGCGAGAGCCCGCGCTGTCGGCGGAGCCGTCTCAGCTGGGCGGGGAAGTCCGGAACGGCTCCGTCGAGTTGCCGCGGTTCACACCGGTCGCCGGTGTGCTGCTGCTCCCCCACCGCATCCCCCGGGTGTCGCGCGCATGAGCCGTGAAACGGCCGACATCCAGAGTACTGCGGCAATGTGACGGTCGATCAAGTCTTTCACCGGCGTGGCCCGAGGGTGGCGGAAACACGGACGTCCGGAACCGCGAACGCGATTCCGGACCTTCCCCCGTGTTCCTCTGTGCTCCCCCGTGTTCTGCTGTGCTCTCCCGTGTTCTTCAGCGTTTCTCGGCGTCGCCGCGTGAGCAGAGTCCTACGGCCGGTTCAGCTTGATCGAGTTGACCGGCGTGAGGTCGGCCCACACCCCGTTCTGGGCCCCGATGGTGTAGTTGCAGTTCGTGCCGCCGTAGTTCAGGCACAGTTCCGCCGAGGCGCCCCCGGTCTGGTTGTTGAGGACCCAGTGCCAGCCCACCTGGTTGCTCAGGTTGTGGGGCCCGTAGCTCCAGTACACGTTGCTCGGGCTCTGGGCGGGGTCCTGGTTCTGCGGGTAGATACAGACGGCGCCGGACGGGCACCCGGCCCAGTCGGCGGCCGGCTTGGCCTCGGCCGTGCCGGTCAGCGCCACCATCGCGGTCGCGGCGGTGGCCAGTGCGACGGCCCCACTGAACAACTTGCGCATGTTTCCCCCTTGCGGTCGTCCTGCCTGGTCGCAGGTCGTGCTCGGTCTCTCGGCATCAGACTGGCCGCCGGGTTCCGAGAGGTCGACGGGTTTCCTGTTTCCCGTCCCCACGGTGCGGTGGGAAACCGGCTGCGACCTGCACGTTCGACGAGAGGGAGGCAACCCTTCGAGGCCGCGCCCCCTGACGGTGCCCGGCCGGCCGGGCGACCCGGGGTCGCCCGGCAGTGTCAGCGGTTGCCGTCGACCGCCATTTCCCCGAGCAGGGACCAGTCGTCCTGCGGGACGGTCACGTTCACGATCCTGGGTGTCTCGGCGAGGTACGACGGCAGCTCCGCGCAGGCCGCGACGAAGTGCGCGGAGGAGACGTGCGCCGAACCGGCTTGGTCGTCGCGGAACGCCTCGGTCAGCACGTACTCGGCGGGGTCGTCGACGCTGCGCGACCAGTCGAACCACAGACATCCGGGCTCGTCGCGCGTGGCCAGCGTGAAGTCCCGCGTGATGTCCGGCCAGTCGTCCGCGTGCTGGGGGAGGACACGGAACCGGGCGGTGATGAAGATCATGAGTGCTCCTGGTGAGTTGTGGACGGCCGGGTCGTCGGTCGTCGCGGCACCGCTCCCCGGGCGCTCGGCCGCCGGGCTCCGCCGACCATGACACGCCCGCGCACCCGGCCCTCGCCGACGAGCCGGTGCGAGGCCCTCGGCCCCGTGAGCCGCGTGAGGCGCGTGTGCTGAGACGGCCGATGCGTGGAGAGGCTGGCGATCACTACCAGATCAGGCACCAGTAGTGGTCGTACATACCGACCCCGATACGGCCGACCTGAGGCACCAGCGCGGGGTCCACGGCGCCCACCGCCGACATGGAGCACACCGGGTCACCCACCGTCCCCGAGACGGCCATGCGCTGAGCGGCGGCCCGGGCCACGGGCGAGGTGTACCAGATCGTGGTGACGGCAGAACCGTCTCCGGGCGTCGGCGACTGTGCGAGGGCCGGGTTCGACGACGCCGCGAACACGGTCGGCGAGGAAGACGGCGTCGCGGACGGCGTCGAGGGCGACGGCGGCCGCGACGGTGCCCTCGTGGTGTGCGAGGGCCGTGGTGACGACGGCGCGGGCGGCTCGGACCGGACCGGCTTCGAGGTCGCCTTCGGCACGGCCGAGGACGGCGGGACGGACGGGGTGCGGTGGGCCGTCTCACGGTGCCCGGGGTGCGTCGAGGGCCCGGACGTCCTCGGGGAGGGGGCGACCCGGGTATCCGTGGGCCGGGGACGCGCCGTACTGGAAGCCTCCGGGCCGACCGTCAGGGACGGCAGCGGGTCCAGCGTGGGCAGGGACAGATCGCTCGAAGCCGACGGCGCCGGCCCAGGGGCATCGCCGTCCCCGGCCGTCAGCCCCCAGATCCCCAGGCCCCCCGCCACCAGGACGGCTGCTCCGGCCATGATCCACGGCGCCCTGCGGGGTGGACTGCGGTGACGGCTCATGCCTCCCACTGTCTGCCTGCCCGCAGACGTTCTCAAGCGGTGGGGCCCAGCGGTGGGGCGCCAGGGCGACATCCCGGCGCGGCCGGCCGCTCTCGGGCCGCACAGGATCCACGGCCGCGCCCGCCGGGCTCACCGCTCGACGCGTCCGCCTGCCTCGCGGCGCGGCCCGGCTGCCGGGAAGCGCCACGATCAGCCCCTCTACGGCTCCGCTGCCGCACCTCGGGCCATGGCTGCCGGCCGCCCGGTCACCCGGTCACCTGGTCACCTGGTCACCCGGTCACCCGGACGTCGGGACGCCGTCGCCCGCGTCGGGGGTCCGCAGCAGGCGCAGGAACGCCTTCACGCCCGCGATGATGTCCTGGTTGTCGGTGAGCCGGTTCACCGTCGACTCGAACTCCCGGCCGAGCGCGGTGATCCTGCGGTCAGCCTTGTCGGCCTGCTCGATGGTGCTCATGGCCAGCGCGTCCACCGTGCGGCGCAGTTCGGCGAGGGCCTTGTACTGCTCCTCCGCCTTCTCCTCCAGGACCCGCGTCCCGGCCTCGGCACGGTCCACGCGGGCCCGCATCTCGACGACGTCGTCGCGCGGGTAGGTGACATCTTTCAGGAGGGTGCCCAGACGGCGCCGGAGCTGGCCGAAGTAGGCGCCCGCCGGCCGGAAGAAGGTGCTCAGCAGGAAGAACGCGGCGAACCAGTAGCCCGTGAACTCGCCCGTCGCCCAGGTCACGGCGAGGGTGAGCGCACCGGTCACGACGTGACCCGCGACCGCCGCCCGGAGCATGGTGCGGGCGATCCGCGCGGCCTCGGCATCCCGGGCCGACGAGATCTCGATGCCCTTCTCGCGGCTCACCGCGATCTCGGCGAGGACCGCGTGCGCACGGAAGTACAGGTTCCAGGGCACCGTGAGCAGGAGCATCAGCCACAGCAGGCTCAGCACGCCCGCGCCGACGGCGAGCACCACGGCGGGTGGTGCGCCCGCCACGTATGCGAAGACCAACGCCGCGCCCGCCGCGACCACGGCCGCCACCGCCGCCAGGAACCTGCCCATGCCCCCGCCTCCTGTCCGTGAGTTCCGTACGGCTCATCGTGGCCGCCCCGGTGCGGGTCGGCATGAGTAGGCGTACTCAATGCAGGGTCGGGGTCGGTCGGGGACGCGGCGTCAGGGTCGGTCGGGGCCGATCGCCTCGGCCACCTCGCTCAGATCGTTGTTCAACTGGTGGTCTCGCCCGGGCAGCCGGTGTACCCGCGCCTGCGGAATCGCCCGGGCGTAGAGGTCGGCGTGTGAGGGTGGGGCGGTCTCGTCCTCGAGTCCGTGGAACACATGCACCGGGGTGCCGTGCGGCAGCCTCGCGCCGAGGTCGGCGGGCAGCTCGAACTCGTCGCCGGGCCAGCCGCCCCGGCCGACGAACGGGGCGGCGATCAACACGATCGCCGCGAGCCTGCGTTCGGGCGGTCGCTCGGCCAGCGCGTGGACGAGTATCGTCCCGCCGACCGAATGGCCGGCGACGACCGCCCCGTCCTCCAGCTCCGCCACCGCATGTCGGATCGCCGCGCTCCACGCGGCGTAACTCGGGTCGTCCTCGTCGGGCATGCGCGGGTATCGGACCTCGTGCTCCGCCCCGAGCCCCCGCCTCAGGCTGTCGACCAGCTTGTCGTCCCATGCGTCGTGCGTGCCCGCACCGCCGCCCTGGATGAACAAGATCTGCCGAGTCTCTGTCATGGCCCAGTTCCTCACACCCTCACGACGGCCCGGTTGCATTACCCGTTGCCGGCCGGTGCCAATCCCGGCCGACGCCGGGCCCGCCGAACCGTGATGACACGCGCTGTGCCGGGCCCCTGCCCGCCTACCGGCCCTCGGCGTGGATCTCCTCCGGCCGGCCGCGCTGGGCCGGGGTCGCCCCGCGGCGTTCCCGCGCGTCGGAGCCCTCTTCCTCGCCGGCTGCCGGTCGCAGGCATTCGACGAGGTAGTCGCCGGTGTCGGGGTCGAGGGTCACGCCGTGGGTCTCGCTGCGGAATCCGGGAAAGCGCCGGTCGAAGGATTCGAGGGCGGAGAGGTAGCGCAGCAGCGGGCCGTCGGGGGCGCCGACGTTCTCGCCGGGCATCAGGACGGGAATGCCGGGCGGGGTGACGGTGACCATGGCGGCGGCCACCTGGCCCGACGCCTGCGTCAACCGCACGCGGTGGGTGCCGCCGCGGATCAGGCGCTGATAGCACAGCTGTGGCGGAGCGACCGGTTCCGGCAGCTGCTGGAAGGCGGTGTCCAGCAGCTCGACGAGGCGGACGGAGCGCAGGTGGTCGTGCATGTCCTGGCACAGCTCGCGCAGGGTTCGGCCGGCGTAGCGCCTGGGGTGCTCGGCGACCAGTGCGGGCAGGGCCCGGTCGAGGGGTGCGTCCTGGTCGTAGAGGGCCTTGAAGTCCATCAGGGCGTCGAGCAGGGTGCCCCATTTGCCCTTGGTGATGCCCATGGAGAACAGGACGAGCGTCGTGTAGCTGTCGGTCTTCTCCACGACGATGTGACGGGTGGCCAGGTACGCGGTGAGCACGCGTGCCGGGATGCCCCACTCGCCGGTCGTGCCGGTCGCGTCGATGCCCGGGCAGGTCAGGGTGACCTTGATCGGGTCGAGCATGCAGTAGCCGTCGGTCAGCCCCGGGAAACCGTGCCAGGCGGCTCCGGGTTCGAGGTGCCAGCAGGCCGGCTCCGTGCGCAGCAGGTCGGCCGGGGCCTCGTCGAACGGCAGGGGGGCGCCGGTGCCCGGGTCGGTGACCGTCTCGGGCTGCCAGACGCCGAAGAACCAGGGCGGCCGGTCGCCGGCGGTCTCGATGCGACGTCGGATGCGGACCATCTCCTGGCGGAAACGGACCGCCTCGGTCACGGCCTCGTCGATCAGCCAGCGGCCCTGCGGCCCGTCCATCATCGCGGTCGCCACGTCCAGCGAGGCGATCATCGGATAGAGCGGGGAGGTGGTGCCGTGCATCATCAACGCCTCGTTGAGCCGGTCGTGCTCGACGGGCGCCCTCGGGGAGGGTTGGACGTGGATCATGGCGCTCTGCGAGAGCGCGGCCAGCAGTTTGTGCGTGGACTGGGTCGCGAAGACCGTCGGCCGGTCGGGACCGGGGAAGGTGGCCTCGTCCACCGACATGCCGTACCTGCCCGCGTAGAGCGGGTGGAAGCGGGCGTACGCGAACCAGGCCTCGTCGAAGTGCAGCCGGGGCGTACTCGTGGCGAGCGCGTGTGCCGCCGCCGGGGCGTCGTAGCAGAGGCCGTCGTACGTGGAGTTGGTGAAGACGGCGTACTGGGGGTGCGGCGAGACCGCGTCCCGGGTCAGGGGGTTCGCGGCGATCCGGGCCGCGACGGACTCCGCCGCGAGCTCCGCGGGAGGCAGCGGTCCCGCCAGGCCGTAACCGTTACGGGTGGGGATCAGGTAGACGGGACGGGCGCCGGAGACGACCAGCCCGTGCAGCACCGACTTGTGGCAGTTGCGGTCCACGAGCGCGATCTCGTCGCGGGTGACGCTGAAGTGGCCGACCACGCGATTGCAGGTGGAGTCGCCGTGCAGCACGAAATACGTGAGGCCGGCGCCGAAGACCCGGGCGGCGTTGCGCTCCGCCTCCCCGATCGGGCCGGTGTGCTCGAACAGCGAGCCGAGCTCCGCCACGGAGATCGACAGGTCACTGCGCAACAGGCGTTCCCCGAAGTAGTCGTGGAACGCCCGGCCGGCGGGCGACTTCAGCAGGGCGACACCGCCGGAGTGGGCCGGGGTGTGCCAGGAGTACTCGTGAGCGTCGTCGAAGCGGCGCAGCGCCCGGAAGAAGGGCGGCAGGACGGCGTCCTGGTAGGTGCGCGCGGCCGTGGTGATCCGGCCCGCGATGAACCCGGGGGTGTCCTCCAGCGGCCACACGTACCCGACGACCGACTCCGACACCCACAGCGGCAGGTCCCGCACGCCGTCGTCGGTCATGACCAGGAAGACCGGGAGATCCTGGAAGCGCCGTCCGATGGAGCGCAGGACGGTGGCGCCGCCGGGCTCGCCGTCCGCGCTTGCCCGGCCCGGTAGTTCCCAGGCGACGAGTGCCGCGGTCAGGCCCGCCTCCGTCCGCAGCACCGCCTCGGCGTCCGCGACACCGGCCGCCCATCGAATGTCGAATCCCCGCTTCTCGACGGCATCGGCGATGCGCGCCAACTGCTCGGCACCCGCACCCTCGTCCTGCGGGCGTTCCCGTACCGCGACCAAGATCCTGCTGTCCGTCATGAGACCCCTTCCGGCAGCCCCACGCCGCCATCCGGTCAGTTTCCGGGCGGCTCGGCCGAGCCCGGGTCCGCACAGCCGTAAACCGCCCGCAGGACGGAACCGCCGGGCGTGCGCTTCACCCTCCGTCGAGAAGAGATTGCCCGTGCAGTAAGCGCTATCTATGCTGACGTGCGTGGATCACGAAGGCGCCACCGAGGACTCCTACTTCGACTACTGCCCCTGGGACTTCGTACGCCGGGCCTCTTCCGCGCAACGAGCGGCCCAGGTCGCGTACCAGGAGACGCTGGCCGAGGCCGGCGCGAGTTTCGGGGCGCGCTGCTACGTCTCCTCGGCCGCTGCCGTGTTCGCCGACGTTCTGCGTCTGGGCGCCGATTCCTACATCGCGGGGTACGCGTACGTCACGGGTGAGGTGCGGGCCGGGCGTGACTGCTGCGTCAACCCGTACGCGACGGTGCGCGGGCACGTGACGCTCGGGGACGGGGTGCGTATCGGCGCGCATACTTCCCTGCTCGGCTTCAACCACGGTTTCGCGCCGGACCGGTTCGTGCACCGGCAGCCGCTGACGAGCAAGGGCATCGTCATAGGGGACGACGTGTGGATCGGCTCGAACGTCGTCGTCCTGGACGGGGTGACGATCGGCGATCACTGCGTCGTGGGGGCGGGGGCGGTCGTCACCAAGGACCTGGCGCCGTGGACGATCGCCGCCGGCAACCCGGCCCGGCCGCTGCGCGATCGTCGCGGACACGGCGGAGCGGCGGCGGTCACACCGGACACGCGCCTGGGTGACGCCGTGGCCGAGTTCGCCGAGCGCGCCCGGGGGCAGGCCGCCGAGGTGCTGGCCCGTTGCTGGAGCGACGAGACCGGCCGCTACAGCGACCGGCCGGGCGTTTCGGCGACGGTGCGCGCGCACTGTGACGCCGTGGAGATCGCCGATCTGCTGCTGGGCGCACCGCCCGAGCAGCTGACCGCGGCCGAGCATGCCGAGCGACTGCGTGTGCTGCAGGATCCGGTGAGCGGGTTCGTCCCCGAGCTCGCCCCTGAAGGCGGGCCCGGCGTGCTGCCCGCGCCGGCCCGCGACGGGTGGATCGAGGACGGCGCCGCCGAGTACCACGTCCTTTCGGTGGGCAGCGCGCTGGAGTTGCTGGGTTCGCGGTTCGCCCACCCGGTGCATGTCGTGGACCGCATGACGGCCGGTCAACTGGTGGCCCGGCTGGAGGCGTTGCCCTGGCGGACCCGGGCCTGGTCGGCGGGCGCGTGGGTGGACTGCTGGGCGACCGGGGCGTATCGCGATCGTGAGTCGCCGGGTGGGGCGCGCGGCGAACCGGGCACCCTGGAGGCGCTGTTCGGCTGGCTGGGGACGCGGGTGGATCCGTTGACGGGAATGTGGGGCTCGACACCGTCCCCCGCCGACGGCCGGCTGCAACTGGTCAACGGCTACTACCGGTTGACCCGCGGCTCGTTCGCCCAGTTCGGGCTTCCCGTGCCGTACCCGGAGCGGGTGGTGGACAGCGTGCTGGCCCACGCGCGTGATCCGCGCTGGTTCGCGTCGGGCCGCCAGAACGCCTGCAACGTCCTGGACGTGGCGCATCCACTGTGGCTCACGGGACGGCAGACCCGTCATCGGGAGGATGAGGTGCGGGCGTGGGCGAAGGAGCAGTTGGTGTCGGCGACGGCGCGATGGCGTGACGGCGTGGGTTTCGGCTTCGGTCCGGCGGGAGAGGGCGGCTCGGGTCCCGGCCGCGAGCCGGGACTGCAAGGCACCGAGATGTGGCTGGCCATCGTCTGGCTGCTGGCCGATCTGGTGGGGGTGGCGGACCGTCTGGGGTACCGGCCGCGGGGTGTGCACCGCCCCGAGCCGGGCCGCTCGCCCGTGTTCACGATGCCCCACCAGGGTCCGTCGTGAGAATCCGTTCCCTGCGCACACGGCACCGACCGGGCCAAGGCGGTCGTCGGTCGTCGTAGAAGAACAGCGCGAGATCCTCCATGGACCCGGCCCGGTCAGGAAGCCCTCGGCCAGGGCGATCTCCTTCTCCGCCGGCACCCGGCCCTCTCGAAGAATCCTCGGTGTACGGCGCGAGCCGACCGCCGTGCAGGGTATTGGTCGCAACCACGATGTCCGCCACCACCTGCCGCTCCGCGGTGTCACGGACCCATCGCCCCTCCTGCGCCTCCTCGATGGCGGCCGACCACCATTCCCAGGCGCCGTCCAGCCGGGCTGTGAAGGTATCCGTCCCGAGAGAATCCCAAGCCCGCCGACCGGGCCGGCCGACGCGACACCTCGAAGCGCAACCTTTGAGTTGCACCTCGCTCGGCGATGTGCAACTCTGAAGTTGCATCCGATGGTGACGACGAAGGAGTACCTGATGAGCGAGGACCGGATCGAACGCGACACCCTGATCGAAGCTCCGCTGGAGCGGGTGTGGTCGCTGGTGGCCCAACCCGCGTTCTGGGTGGCCGACAAGGCCACCCTGCCCGGGACCGTGGCCAGGGAAGGCGAGTCGATGGTGGCGAAGAACGCCGAGCACGGCTATTTCCCGGTACGCGTGGAGAAGGTCGAGCCGCCGACCTACCTGGCGTACCGCTGGACCAGCGCGTTCCCCGGCGAGGAACTGCGCGAGGACAACAGCACCCTCGTGGAGTTCACGCTGACCCAGGAGGGCGACCGGACCCGCCTGCGCGTCGTCGAGAGCGGGTTCGCGGCGCTGGCCGGGTCCCAGGAGCTGCGCAGTCAGAACCTCAAGGACCACAGCGCGGGCTGGCCTCTGGAGCTCGACGCGCTCAAGGCCCGCGCGGAACAGTCCTCCACGTGACGGAAGAGCGTCCCGGCGCCGCCGAGGTCGTCGACAGCGTCCTCGGCGCGCTGGCCGATCCGACGCGACGCCGGCTGCTCGACCTGCTCGCCGCACAGGGCGAGGCCACTGCCACGACGCTCGCCGAACGGTTGCCCGTCTCGCGGCAGGCGGTGGTCAAACACCTCGCCGTCCTGGACGCCGCCGGGCTCGTCTCCGGCGGCCGGGTCGGACGAGAGGTCCGCTACGCGGTGAGGCCCGCGGCATTGGACACGACGGCGCGATGGATGGCCTCGCTCGCGGCCGACTGGGACCGGCGTCTGGCCCACATCAAACGCGTCGCCGAGGCAGCGGAACGGGATCCGGGTTCGGGTTCGGATCCGGCACGCTCCGAGTGAAAGAGAGGCACGTCATGCGGCTTTGACGCGCCCTGGTTGTGATCCGGGCCACACGATGTCACACATCGCCTCCGTCCGACGTCATGTGTGCGAACCCGAGCGAACGGAGCACAGACCATGACGCAGCACACGGGCAGCCGGACGGCAGTCATCGTGATCGGCGGCGGATACGCCGGAGTCCTCGCGGCCAACCGCCTGACCGGCCGCGAGGACGTGGCCGTGACCCTCGTCAACCCGCGGCCGACCTTCGTCGAGCGCCTGCGCCTGCACCAGCTGGTGGCAGGGTCCGGCGACGCGGTCGTCGACTACAAGGACGTCCTGAGCGACCGCGTCACGCTCGTGGTCGACACCGCGACCGGGATCGACCGGGAGGCGCGCACGGTCTCGCTGGCCGGCGGCGGCACGGTCGGGTACGACCACCTGATCTACGCGGTGGGCAGCCGCAGCGGCGCGCCGGAGGTGCCCGGCGCGGACAGGTTCGCCTATCCGATCGCGACCTTGGAAGAGGCCGAGCGGCTGCGCCGGGCCGTGGCCGCCGCACCCGCCACCGCGGCGCTCACCGTCGTCGGCGGCGGCGCCACCGGCATCGAGACCGCGGCCGAGCTCGCCGAGGCGGGCCACGCCGTCACCCTCGTCTGCGGAGGACGGCTCGGCCCCTACCTCCACCCCAACGGCCGCCGCTTCGTCGCCAAGCGCCTGGCGGCCCTCGGCGTGACCGTCCTCGAAGGCCCCGGCACCAAGGCGGCCTCCGTGACGGCCGACGCCGTACGTCTCGCCGACGGTCGCGAGGTGTCAGGCCACCTGACCATCTGGGCCGCCGGCTTCGGCGTTCCCGACCTGGCCGCCCGCAGCGGCCTCAGCACCGACGAGTCGGGCCGCCTCCTCACCGACGAGACCCTGACCAGCATCGACGACGACCGCATCGTCGCCGCCGGGGACGCGGCCTCGCCGTCGGGCCTCGCCTACCGGATGGGCTGCCAGTCCGCCGTCCAGCTCGGCCCGCACGCCGCCGACGCCGTGCTCCGCCGGATCGGGGGCGGGCGGCCCGCAGCCGTCAGCATCGCCTTCGCCGGGCTGTGCGTCAGCCTCGGCCGCGGCGCGGGCATCTTCCAGTTCGCGCGCAGGGACGACACCGCCGTCCGCTTCTACGTCGGCGGTCGCGCGGGCGCCCGCGTGAAGGAGTTCGTCGTCTCCCACACCGTCAAGCAGCTCTCCGACGAGGCGGAGAAGCCCGGAGCGCGGGTCCTGAAGGTCAAGGACGACTCCCGGCAGCAGCGCGTCCAGGCCGCGAGCCGGCCCGTCCACGTGCCGTAGACCTCCGGAGCGGGAGCCCGGGCTCCCCACTGCCCGACGCCCACACCCTGATGCCCGCTCCCCCGGCCCGGCCCCCTGGGGCGGGCCGCCATGGAAGGATCCGAGGATGCGAGACCACGCCGCGGACCCGGCGACCGACGCCTTCGTCGCCCATCGCAACCTGCTCTTCACCGTCGCCTACGAGATCCTCGGCTCGGCGGCCGACGCCGAGGACGTCCTGCAGGAGACCTGGTTGCGCTGGTCCGAGGTCGATCTGGCACAGGTCCGCGACCAGCGCGCGTTCCTCGTGCGCGTCACGACGCGGCGGGCGCTCGACCGGCTGCGGGCCCTGCGGCGCCGCAAGGAGGCCTACGTCGGCCCCTGGCTGCCCGAGCCACTGCTCACCTCGCCCGACGTCGCCGAGGACGTCGAGCTCGCCGAGAGCCTGTCCATGGCCGTGATGCTCGTCCTGGAGACCCTCTCCCCCACCGAACGGGCGGTGTTCGTGCTGCGCGAGGTCTTCGACGTCGGCTACGACGAGATCGCGGAGGCGGTCGGCAAGACCCCCGACGCGGTCCGCCAGATCGCCCACCGCTCCCGCAAGCACATCGACGCCCGCCGCCCCCGCCAGGTGGTCTCCGCGCGCCAGGCCCAGGCCGCCCTCGCGTCGTTCCGGCACGCCGTGCAGACCGGTGACCTGCAGGGCGTGCTCGACGTGCTCTCCCCCGACGTCGTCCTGATCAGCGACGGCGGCGGTGTCAGGAGCGCCGCGCTGCGGCCCGTCACAGGCGTCGCGAAGGTGGTCCGCCTGCTCCTCGCCGCCCTCGGCAACAAGGAAGGCAGACTGACCGCCGAGCCCACCACCGCCAACGGCGAGCCGGCGCTCCTCCTGCGCGTCGACGGCGAGATCGACAGCGTCATGGCGCTGCGTGTCGAGGACGACCTCGTCACCGGCATCTACTTCGTCCGCAACCCCGCCAAGCTCACCCACATCGCCGCCGCCACACCACTCACGCTCGACTGATACCGGAACCGAGGAACCGATACCGGAACGGCCGCCTAGGTGGCCTGTCGGCCGGCGCGCTGCGCGAGATCCGGGACAGAGGCGAGCGCGTCAACGTCGTCGGGCGCCCTCAGATGAGTTCGGGCTGCGGTTCCGGTTCACGCTCCGGTGCGGTCCTCGGCTCCCCCGGCGCGGCGTTCCGTGCGAAGCCGTAGACCACGGAGGCCATCGCCAGCACGAGAAGCGGTCCGGACACCCACGGATGCTCGGCCATCTGCAGCGGCAGGTAGCGATAGGACAGCAAGAGCGCGGCGAAGACCGTCGTGCCGTAGGCGACCAGTTGGATTCCCGATCGGTCCCAGCCTCGGTCGAGCGAGCGCAGAGCTGCCTCGATCGTGCAGGCGAACACCACCCCGGCGATGAGGTCCACCCCGTAGTGGTAGCCGAATCCCAGGGTCGCGGTCAGTGTGGCGATCAGCCAGAACGTGCCGGCGAATCGCAGCACCCGCGGGCTGTTCCGGGAATGGATGAAGATCACGGTGGCCCACGCCGTATGCAGGCTCGGCATGCAGTTGCGGGGGGTGATCTCGTCGAACGGCATGTGGTGCGGGATTTTGATCGGCGACGGCGTGATCGGCCACAGATCGCCCACGGCCCACTGCTCGCTGGGCGGCGTCGGGGACCAGAGACTGACCGATGCCCAGTGCTCGGCGCCGGTGCCGTAGGCGAAGACCGGCCCGACCACCGGGAAGATCATGTAGATGGCCGGCCCGAGAAGGCCGATCACCAGGAAGGTGCGCACCAGGTGATGCCCGGGGAAGCGGCGTTCGGCCGCCACATTGCGCAGCTGGTACAGCGCCACGACGACCGCGGCCACGGCGAGCTGGCCGTACACGATGTCGAGGAAATTGAAGCCGATGGAACCGGTGGCGGTGATGACACGGCCTGCCAGCCAGGACGGTTCGCCCAGCGCGTGATCGGCGGTCGCCACGTACTGGTCGAGCACCATGGGCCGGGTCTTCGAGGTGATGATCAGCCAGATGTCGCCGGCCTTGCGACCGGCCACCAGCAGCAGGCCCAGCCCGACGCCCTTGAGCAGCAGGACACGTTCCTCGCCGGTGCGGCGCGTGACGGCGATGACCGCACAGCCCACCATCACCCACAGCGCACCGTTGCCGAAGGGGTGGCCACCCGTGACCTTGACGTCAGCGGCCCACCGGACCACCAGGAAAACGACGTCGATACCGAGCGCGGCTCCCATGGCGATGAATCGTTGCCGCCAGGTGAGAACCACCATCATCAACGCCAAACTGGCGTACAGCAGGAAACCGGATTTGGGAGGGAATATCAGCTCTCCCACCTGATTGCTGATCGGGCCCGGCAGACCACAGCGTCGCGCCGCGACTTCCAGCGCGACGAGGAATCCAAGCGCGACCACACCCGCCGTGCCCCACAGCATGACCCGCTGGTGACGCCCCACGGAGTACGCGGTTCTGTCTTTTATTCGCGAGAGCGCCTGCACTGCTATAGATATCAATTACTTGACCAATGTGCTCGATTTGACTCAATAGGTTACTTATCACACCAGATGGCGTGCTTTCCCGGTGAAGAACGGGTAATGGGGGGCGTTCATCGCGAGTTCGAACATGTTAACGGAGCGGTGCGGGTGGGTTAAGCCCAAATGTGCGGCACCGACCGGCCGCCCTCGCGGATGCTCTCGATCCTCGGCGCCGGGAGACCCGGCGGCGAGGCGGCACGGCGGCATGGCGGCATGGCGGCACGCGCCGAGGGTCATCACCGACCTGCGGGGTGCAACGGAAGGTGTCCCCACTGCCCGCCATCAGCGGAGAGCTGCGCCCGCGCCGGGAAAACCGGTTCAGCCGGTGGAGCGGGCGTGCACGCTCACGGCATAGCCGCCGCCCGGACGGTAGGGGTCGCCGTCCCAGGTGGCGAAGCGCTGCCTCAGCGTCAGTCCGGCCCGCGTGCACCAGTGGTCGAACTCCGTCAGCGTCACCGTCGGTTCCGGCAGTGGCAGGTGTGCCGCGTCGAGTCCCATGCCGGTGACCAGCAGTCCGCCCGGCGTCAGCACGGCGGCCAGCTGCCGGACCACGTCCGGTCCGGTACCGGGGGCCAGCAGGGGAATGACGTTCCCGGCGGCGAGCGCCAGATCGAAACCCGGTTCCAGACCGAGGTCCTCCAGGCGGGCGAGGTCGCCGTGGAGCCATTCCTGGTCCGGGGCGACCCGGCGCGCGACGGCCAGCATGGAGTGGTCGACGTCCACGCCCGTGCAGACGTGCCCCAGCTCGGCGAGCCGGATCGCGATCCGCCCGGTACCGCAGCCGGCGTCGAGTACACGGGCGGCAGGATTCAGAAGGGTGTCGCAGAAGGTGGCCTCACCGTGGACGTCGTGACCCGACTCCGCGAGCCGCGCGAACCGCAGCGCGTACTCCTCTCCGCCCTGCCCACCTGTCAGTTCCGCCCAGCGGTCGCGTCGGCTGCTCATGGCTTGCGTGCCTCTCCGTGGTCAGGGCGAGGACGACGGTGCCATCGCGCGTTCCCATCGTAGATACAGGCGCCGGGGCCGCTCGGACCGTGTCCGGTCAGCGGCCTTCTCTTGCGGCCCGGCCCCTGAAGAAGTCGTCCCCTCTGTGGAGGACTGATCGACCGGCCTGCGGCGGATCAGGTGGCCGGCAGGACGCCGGTCAGTCGATCGGCTCGTCGATCCACCGGAACCAGGCCCGTGCGCCGTCGATGTGCAGCAGGAACTCGGCGACCGGTCCCGTTGGGGCGACGAGCTGGAGCTTGTCGTTGATCTCGCCCACCACGGAGTCCCAGTCCTCCCACTCCTCCGCCTCGGTCGACGCCAGTTCCCGCTCGAACAGCGGCCCCACCTCGGCGAAGCCCGCGGCCGGCACGAAGCGCCCGTACAGCCAGGGAAAGTCGCCCTCCTCCACGATGATCTCGCCGGCGACTTCCGCTCCCCGGCGAAGCTGCCAGACCTCCCCCTTGGTCCACACCTCGACCACCCCATCCACGTTCTCGGACCGATAGCGCGGAGCATTCCACACGGGTCTGACACAGCTCGCGGGGCAGAACGGACCCCTGGTCCCACAAAGTCGCGCGCCGTACGGTCGCCGCGTGAACCGACGGGCCGATCACCGAGACGCGGCCGGATCGCCCGCACCTCGGTCGTTCGCCGTCGGGCCGGTGCGGACGACGGCTTGGTCGCCATGGGGGCCGAACAGGTGCAGGATCTCCACCGCTTCGGCGTCGGCGGGGCCGAACCAGTGGGGTTCACCGGTGTCGAACTCGGCCACCTCGCCCGGCTGGAGAGTCATCTCGCGCGCCCCCAGGATGAGGCGGAGCCGACCGGCGAGCACGTAGAGCCATTCGTAGCCGGAATGGGTCACCAGCCTCGGCTCGCGGTGCGCGAGGACCTGTTTGAAGACCTGGACGCGGCCCGGATACTGCGTCAGCGGGACGAGGACACTTCCGCGGTCCCTGCTTCGAGGCTGCAGATGGACCCGCGGATCCCCGGTGGCCGGAGCCGTCACCAGCTGGTCCAGCGCGACGCGGTGGGCGCGGGCGAGCGGGATCAGGAGGTCGAGCGTCGGGCGCCGTCGGCCCGACTCCAGGCGCGACAGCGTGCTGACGGAGATTCCGGTGTCCTCCGAGAGGGTTTCCAGGGTGAGTCCGCGGTCCCGCCGCAGGGCGCGCAGCCGGGGCCCGATGCTGTCGAGGAGTTCCGCGAGTTCGGCATCCATGCGGTCATTTTTGCAGTGTTCGCAAATTTCCTGGGCCCGGCCCCTCCCCCGGCCCGAGCCTGGGCGGCACCCGATCCCGATCCCGTAGAAGGGGCCTCCCGTGCTCACGACATCGCTGCCCGCTCCACCCTCCCCGCTGAGCGCGCGCCGACGCTGGACGGTACTGGCCGTCTGCGCGCTCAGCATGTTCCTGGTGGGCGTCGACACCACCATCGTCAACGTGGGCCTGCCGGAGATCGGGAGGGGCCTCGATGTGGGCACCCGTGATCTGGAGTGGGTGGTGAACGCCTACACCGTGGTCCTGGCGAGCCTCCTCATCGTCTCCGGCGCGATCGCGGACCGCCTCGGACGCCGCCGCGTCTTCCGGTGCGGACTGCTCGTCTTCGGCCTGGCCTCCCTCGCGTGCGCCCTCGCCCCGTCACCGGGTGTGCTGATTGCCGCCCGGGCCGTCCAGGGCGTCGGTGCCTCCATGCTCAGCCCGGTGGCCCTGGCGATCGTGGTGAACGCGATGCCCGACCGCCGGGAGAGGGCCCGGGCGATCGGCGTGTGGGCGTCGGTCTTCGGGCTCAGCATGGCGGCGGGTCCGGTGACCGGTGGGGCGCTCATCGCCGCGTTCGGCTGGCGTTCGGTGTTCTGGATCAACGCGCCGGTCGTCGTCACCGCCCTCGTCCTGGTCGCCGTGTTCGTGCCGGAGTCCCGCGCCGAGCGCGTGCGCCGTCTCGATCTGCCGGGCCTGGTACTCCTCGGTGTGGTCCTCGGTCTCTTCGTCGGTGTCCTCATCGAAGGCCCTGGCATCGGCTGGGCCTCGCCCGCCGCTCTCACCTGCTATGTCCTGATCGCGGCGGCGACGGTGGCGTTCGTCCTGGTCGAACTGCGCCGCGGCGAACCGCTCATGGACCTCGGGCTCTTCCGCCGACCGCCGTTCGCGACGGCGGTACTCGGCGCCATGGCGGTGTTCGTCGCGCTCAATGTGAGCCTGCTGCTCAACACCCTCTACCTTCAGCAGTCCCGCGGCTGGACACCGTTGGAGAGCGGTGCCGCGACCCTGCCCATGGCACTCGGGGCCACCTTGGGCGCGCCCTGGTCCGGCGCTCTGGTCGGGCGCGTCGGACCTCGGCGCCCGCTGATCCTCGCGGGCCTCTTCACCACGGCCGGCGGACTGTGCCTGGTGAACCTGGGCCAGGACACGAGCGTGCCGTTGATCCTCCTCGCCCACCTGCTGATCGGCGTCGGGTTCGGCTTCGCCAACGCCCCCCTCACCAACACCGCGGTCAGCGGCTTGCCACTCTCCCGGGCCGGCGTTGCGGGGGCGATCACCTCCACCGCGCGCCAGGTCGGTGCGGCGGTCGGCATCGCCCTCGCCGGGGCTCTGGTCGCGGGCGCCGGCCCCACCGGCATCGCCGCCGCGTCGCATCCCGGCTGGCTGCTCGTCGCGGCCTGCGGACTGTTCCTCCTCGTCGTGGCGCGCGCGTCGCAACCCGCGGCCGTCGACTCCCCCTGACTAACCCCGCCCACCAGACCCAGACCGCGAGGTGTCTCACGAGGTGCCGGGTTTCGGTGTCGGGTGCGGGCGGTCGGTCCGGCGGGATCGGAGGCCGGCGGTCCAGGTGGAGGGGGCGTGGCCCGTCTGCCGCCGGAAGAAGGTGGTGAAGTTGCCGGCGTCGTGGAATCCGAGGCGACGCGCGCACGCGCCGACCGGCAGGTCGGTGTGGGCGAGGAGCCGTTTCGCTTCGAGCAGGATGCGCTGGTCGAGGAAGGCCTTGGCGCCGGTTCCGGTAGCGGCGCGGGTCGTCCGGGTGAGAGTGCGCGTGTCGTAGCCGAGCGCCGTTGCGTAGTCGGCGACGTGATGCCACTGGGTGAAATGGTCCTCGACCGCGGCGCGGTAGGCGTGAAAGACCTCGAGCGCCCGGTTGCCCGATGCGTGGTGCGGGCGCGGTGCGGATGTCGCGGGAAGTACGCGCAGGACCAGCGCCGCCAGAAGGTGCGAGAGCAGTGCGGCGGATGCCAGATGCGGTGCTCGCGCCGCCGCGCGGTGCTCGCGGTCGAGATGCTCGGCGGCCGATACCGCCAGGGGCAGGACCTCGGACGGTACGCGCCAGCAGACGGGTGGGGTGACGTCCACGGTCTCGAGGCCGGGACGGGGCAGGAAGCCCGGCCGGAACAGGATCAGGAAGCCGTCGAGACGATCGACGTCGCTCCATCGATGCACGACACCGGGCCTGATCCACACGACGCTGCCTTCGTGCAGCGGGTAGTCCCGGAAGTCTGCTTCGTGGGCGCCGCTGCCTTCGGTGATCAGGGCCAGGACGTGGAAGTCGGGCCGCTGCAGTCGTGTGCGGCGTTCGTCGGTGTCCGTCGTTCGCAGGCCAGCGAAGGTGAGCACCTCCACTCCGTAGGCGGCTCCGACAGCGGGGAGGTACCGCAGCTGCCGCACGGAAGTGTCCGTTTTCCACAACAGGTCAGTCTCTTTTCGACAGGGCGAACGACTCGGTCCCCGTAGCGTCGTATCCCGTCGTAACCCTTACGAGAGCAGGTCGAACGCCACGGTGCGGGAGAGTTTCCCACGGGGTTGATCGCCTGTCGCAACAGTGGAGAGAGGCGCGGAAGTGCCGAATAACGCAAAGAGTGTGGCCGTGGCCGGTGGTGGCCTGGCGGTGCGGACCGGGGGCGGGGGTGGCGGACCGGCGTTGGTGTTCACGCACTACTGGGGTGGTTCGGCGGGCACCTGGGACGAGGTCGTCCGTCGCCTGCCGTCCGAGCAGGCGACGGTCCGCTTCGATCAGCGCGGCTGGGGCCTGTCGCGGCAACTGCCGGGGCCGTACCACCTCGACCAGCTCGCCGACGACCTCCTCCGGGTGGTCGAGGAGTGCGTCGCCGGCCCCTTCGTCCTCGTCGGACACTCGATGGGCGGCAAGGTCGGCCAACTGGTCGCGGCCCGGCGTCCTAGCGGGCTGGCCGGGTTGGTCCTGGTCGCGCCCGCCCCCGCACTGCCGCCGGCCGGCGTCACGGACGAGTACCGACAGGGCCTCTCCCACGCCTACGACTCGCCCGAGACCGTGGGAAACGCCCTTGATCACGTCCTGACCGCCGCCGCCCTGCCGCAACGGGTACGCGAGGCGGTCGTACGGGACGGCCTCGCCGCCTCGGCCGATGCCCGCACGGAGTGGCCGCTGCGCGGGATCGCGCAGGACGTCACCGAGGAAGCCGAGCGCATCACGGCCCCTGTGTGCGTCCTGGCCGGTGAGCACGACAAGGTCGAGCCGCCCCACGTGCTGCGCGCGTGCCTGCTGCCGTACGTTCCGCAGGCGACCCTGACCATCGTCCCCGGCGCCGGACATCTGCTGCCTCTGGAGGCTCCCGCAGCGGTTGCCGACGCCCTGGGCGGCTTCCTGGCAACCGTCCGCGGCTGAGATGGCGTGTCTTGCGGGTCCCGCCTGCGGCACGCCCCAGCCCTCCGTGCGCCTCCACCGCACTGGTCAGTGGCTGCCCGCGAGCTCGCCGCTGAGCGTCTCGTGGATCCGGGCGCTGGGCTCGTTCAGTCCGATGATTTCGACCGTCTTGCCGCGCTGGGCGTACTTGGTCTCGACGGCGTCCAGGGCGGCCACGGAGGAGGCGTCCCAGATGTGGGCGGCGGACAGGTCGATGACGACCTTGTCCGGGTCGGTGGCGTAGCCGAACTGCCCGACCAGGTCGTTGGAGGAGGCGAAGAACATCTCTCCGGTGACCCGGTAGACCACGGTGCCGCCGTCGGGGTCGGTGGAGGCCGTGACCTCGGCGAGGTGGGCGACGCGCTTGGCGAAGATGACCATCGCGGTGATCGAGCCGACGACGACGCCGACGGCCAGGTTGCTGGTGGCGACCACGCACGCGACGGTGACGACCATGACCGTGATCTCACCGGCCGGCATCCGCTTCAGCGTCTTCGGGGCGATGGAGTGCCAGTCGAAGGTCGCGAACGACACCATGGCCATCACCGCGACCAGCGCCGCCATGGGGATGTCGGAGACGACCGGCCCGAAGACGACGCACAGCACCATCAGGAACGAGCCCGCCAGGAACGTCGACAGCCGGGTACGGGCCCCGGAGACCCGCACGTTGATCATCGTCTGACCGATCATGGCGCAGCCGCCCATACCGCCGAAGAAGCCGGTGACGATGTTGGCGATGCCCTGACCGATCGACTCGCGGGTCTTGGAGGAGTGGGTGTCGGTGATCTCGTCGACCAGCTTCGCCGTCATCAGCGACTCCATGAGACCGACCAGTGCCATGGCGAGTGCGTACGGGGCGACGGTCGTCAGGGTGTCGAGGGTGAACGGCACGTCCGGCAGACCCGGCACGGGCAGGGAGGACGGCAGTTCGCCCTTGCCCCCGACCGTCGGCACCGCGATGCCGGCGGCGACCGTGACGACGGTCAGGACCACGATCGACACCAGCGGCGCCGGGATGACGGTGGTGACCTTCGGGAAGAACACCATCAGCGCCAGCCCCACCCCGATCAGCGGATACACCGGCCAGGGCACGTGCGTCATCTCCGGTACCTGCGCCATGAAGATGAGGATGGCAAGGGAGTTGACGAAGCCGACCATCACCGAGCGGGGCACGAACCGCATCAGCTTCGCCACCCCGAGCGCGCCGAGCACGATCTGGAAGACGCCGGCCAGGATCACGGCGGCGACCAGGTAGCCGAAGCCGTGCTCGCGGTTCAGCGGCGCGATGACCAGGGCGACGGCGCCGGTGGCCGCCGAGATCATCGCCCGGCGCCCGCCGACGACGGCGATGGTGACGGCCATGGTGAACGAGGCGAACAGGCCGATGGCCGGGTCGACCCCGGCGATGATGGAGAAGGAGATCGCCTCGGGAATCAGGGCGATCGCGACCACCAGGCCGGCCAGTATCTCGGTGCGCCAGACCCTCGGATCACGCAGCCAGTCGGGTGTGAGACCACGTTGCCGCATGGCGGGAGACAGTGCGGAGGGAGACAACGAAGCGGTTACCTGTCGTGCTCGGGCCCGCCCCTGGAGGAGGACAGGCGTTCTGAAGACGGCGCGGAAGGCCGAGGCGGCATCCGCGATCGGCCCCCTGACGGACCGGGAGGCGAGGACAGAGCACCGTGACGCGCTCGGGCAGGCGTCAAGGCCCTGGCCAGGGGTGAAGCGTCAGGCGTGAGGGGCAAGGCGTTGAACGGCCGGGGTGAGGGTCACGGCGGGCAGGCGACGGCGCAGGTCGCGGCGCCGGGCACCATGGACTCGCGCACGCATCTCTCCCGCGGGACTCGGATTCATCGCCGGGGGCGGCATCGGCCCCGACACGGCAGCAGTCGGGCCTGGATCACTGACGCCCGCACCGCACACTGAGGACTGCTCACGGACTCAGCAACCAGATGGGCAACTCTACCCTAACGTTAGAGTAGAGATCGGCGGCCCAGACGGGCAGCGACGCCGACGGAGTCGTCGGTGACGGCGTCGGCCTCGGTGACGGTGACGGTGACGAGAAGGGTCGGATCAGGGGACATGGACGGCAAGCACATGCAGATCGGCGAGGTCGCCGCGCGGACCGAGCTGTCGCTGCGCACCATCCGGCACTACGAGGACACCGGCCTGGTCGTCCCCTCGGCTCGTTCGCAGGGCGGCTTCCGCCTCTACACCGACAGCGACGTCGCCCGTCTGATGATCGTCCGCCGCATGAAGCCGCTCGATTTCACGCTGGACCAGATGCGCGAGTTGCTCGGGGCGACCGACCGCCTCGACTCCGGCGAGGAACTGTCCGCCGACGAGCGGGAGGAACTCCTGGAGCGTTTGCGGGGCTTCGAGGAGGCCGCCCAGCAGCGGGTCCTCGACCTGCGCACCCAGCTGGAACGTGCCGAGGAATTCGCCGCGACGCTACGCGGCCGGCTCCGCGGCGCCGACCGCCCGGACGTCGCCCCCGCCGGCTGACTCGTGACGTCGCGCCCACCGGCTGACTCGTGACCCCGTCAGCGTGCGGATTGAGGGTCGGTGGCTTGGCGGGTGTGAGGACGGCGGACTACGGGGGCTGAGGGAGCGTGTCCTCAGCCTCGGGATGTCCCCCCGCCTTCTGCCCCGCGAGGCTCCGCGTCAGGACCGGGCGAGGACGCAGAACTCGTGCCCCTCCGGGTCGGCCAGGCACGTCCACGGAACATCGCCCTGGCCGAGGTCGAGGTCGGTGGCGCCGAGGGCTCGCAGCCTGGCCACCTCCGCCGCTTTGTCGTCACGGGGGCCCGGCACCAGGTCAAGATGGACGCGGTCCGGCACGGTCTTCACGTCGGGCGTGCGGAGGAACTCGAGGTGCGGACCGCCACCGCCGGCGGAACGCAACGTCGCATGATCGTCGCTCACCTCGTGCAGGGTCCAGTCCAGCGCCGCGTCCCAGAACCGGGCCATCGCCCGCGGGTCCACGCAGTCGACCACCACCGCGGCGATCGGCCCGGTGTCCCGGTAGGTCTCCCGAGGCTCCAGCACGCAGAACTCGTTGCCCTCGGGATCGGCGAGGACCGTCCACGGCACCGTGCCCTGGCCCACGTGGACGGGTGTCGCACCGAGAGCCTGAAGGCGCGCGACCAGCTCCGCCTGATGCGCCGCGGAGGTGGTGGCGAGATCGAGGTGCACGCGGTTCTTCGTCGTCGTCTTGGGCTCCGGGACCGTGACGACGTCGATGCCGACGACGACCGGGTTGAGCCAGTCGAAGCCGACGGGGTGGACGGCGGTCACGCCGGATCCCCCGCTGTGCACACGCCAGCCGAGCGCCTCGGCCCAGAACCGCCCGACCGCCGAGTCGTCAAGGGCCTTGATGTTCACCTGGACCGGTCGCAGTGTCATGCCGACGATCCTAGGCACACGCTCCGCAACGACATCCGCGGACCGCATGACAACGCTGTTCGTTCGCAGGGGGAATCACGAGCCCCGGCCACTCGGCCCGGGTGCTCCCCTCGTAGCCTCGGCACATGACTGATGATCCATTCCGGTGCCGCTGCGTTCTGTGCCATGACTACGGCGATCTAGACGAAGCGGACCGGCTCGGCCTGACGATCATCGAGAACGTACGGAAGCACGGCTGGCATGTCGTGATGGTCCCCGAGGACGACATCGGGCCTGGCTTCGCCTACACGATCGGCCTGTCGCACACCCACGGCGCGCCCGAACTCGCCATGTTCGGGCTCGACGTCCATGCCATGCACCGCGTACTCAACCGGCTCGGAGAGAAGGCGGCGGGCTCCACCCTCGCCGACGGCCAGAAGCATCCTGACGTCGTCGACGGCCACGAAGTCGCCCTCAGGAAGGTCGATCTCCGCTGGTACCGGACCTTCTTCGGGCGGGCCATCGGGTTCTACCGGCGGCCCCCCTTCCCGGTGCTGCAAGTCGCGTGGCCCGACGCGGACGCCCGTTTCCACTGGGAAGAGCAGGCTCGGCAAGGGCACCGCGAGTCACAGCCTCGGTTGTGGCTGCCGCCGAGTGAGCACCCAGTCGGCGTCTGGACCAGCGAACTCTGACGCCAGAAGCACCGGCCGGCGCCAGGCGCGCCCGACATGCGTGTCCTCCGTCGCCGAGCGGGCATACGCAGCCGAGGCCGTTCGACCGGGCCGGAGTGGCGGGCCGATCACTCTGCCGCCAGGCTGACGCCAGGCGGCCGGCGGCCGGCCGGCGAGGCAGCTGCCGACGGCGGTCGTACCGGCACGTAGGACGGGACGGACCGACGCGCAAGGGGACTGGTTCCACATGCAGATCGACCTGGCGGGACGCACCGCCCTGGTGACGGGCTCGACGCAGGGCATCGGCGCGGCGATCGCCGCCGGGCTCGCGCGTTCCGGCGCCCGGGTAGGGGTCAACGGCCGCGACGAGCGGCGGGTCGCGGAAAGTGTGGCGCGACTGGCGGCGGAGGTACCGGGGGCTTCCTTCGTGCCCGTGACCGCCGACGTGACGAACGAGGACGGCGCACACCGTGTCGTGGAGGCGCTGCCGCAGGTGGACATCCTCGTCAACAACCTCGGCATCTTCGGCTCCGCCGACCCGCTGGAGATCAGCGACGAGGAATGGCGGCGCTACTTCGAGGTGAACGTGCTGGCCGCGGTACGGCTGACCCGGCTGTACCTCCCCGGCATGACCGAACGCGGCTGGGGCCGGATCCAGTACATCGCCAGCGACTCGGCTGTCGTCATCCCGGCCGAGATGATCCACTACGGCATGTCCAAGACCGCGCTCCTCGCCGTCGGCCGCGGCTTCGCGAAGCAGGCGGCGGGCACGGGGGTGACGGTCAACTCGGTCATCGCCGGTCCCACCCACACCGGCGGCGTCGAGGACTTCGTCTACGAACTCGTCGACCGCGACCTGCCGTGGGAGGAGGCCCAGCGCGAATTCATGCGGAAGCACCGGCCGCAGTCCCTCCTGCAACGGCTGATCGAGCCGGAGGAGATCGCCCACATGGTCGTCTACCTCAGCTCCGACCAGGCATCGGCCACGACGGGCGGAGCCCTGCGGGTCGACGGCGGGTACGTGGACTCGATCCTGCCCTGACGACGAGTGCGCGGAACGGGGGGAACGCGCTCGGTCGAACCACCGCCACCCCGTCGCCCGGGTTCGCATCTCGCACATACCGGTCAGGTTCCAGCCGCCTGGCCGGGCGGGCGGGGGCGCCTCAGACGTGCAGGTCGGGTCGGTAGACGAGTTCCTGGATGTTCCCGTCGAGCGTGTGGTGCTCGATCAGCTCCAGGTCGAAGTCGGCCGCACCCTGGAAGATCGGGTCCAGACCGGTCCGACCGGTGATCACGGGGAAGAGCGTCACCTGGACGCGGTCGACGAGCCCGGCGGCCATCAGCGCCCTGTTCATCGACAGGCTGCCGTGCGAGCGCAACGGCACCTCGGACTCCTTCTTGAGCCGGGCGACGACGTCGACGGCGTCGCCGCTCACGACCTGCGCGTCGGGCCAGTCGAGGGGTCCTTCCAGCGTGGTCGACACCACCGTTGCCGGCAGGCTCCTCATGCGGGTGACCCATGGGTCACGTACCTCGGACTCCTCGGTGCTCGACGCCAGCATCTGCGCGAACAACCGGTACGTGTTGGCCCCGAGGACCATCCGCTGCTCCTCGCCGTACAGGGCGAGACGGTGGTCCAGGAGCTCGGGGCCCTGCTTGCCCCAGTAGCCGGTCCAGTCGCCGCCGGCGGCGCCGAACCCGTCGAGGCTGGAGAAGACGTCGAATGTGTAGGTGGCGGTCATGGTGCCGTCCTCCGGTGAGCTCGTCGGTCGCGTGTTGTGGATACAGACTGGCCACCACGACGAAACTCATCGCCACGCCACGCCATGGCACGGCACCCGACAACCGCTCCACTCCTCATGTCGGACTTGCCGCGGCGACCCTCGTGAGCCGCTGTCGGTGACCGTCGTCGAGCCGAGATGTGTCCGTGGTCGGCCATGCGCGGTCGTCCACCGTCAGGAACGGCTCGTCCAGTACGGTCGCCGGGGTGGTGCCGGTGAACGCCATGACGTCCCGATGCAGGTGGGACTGGTCGCAGTAGCCGCCGTCCGCCGCGACGCGGGCGGCGCCCTCGCCCGCGACCAGCCGGTGCACGGCACGGTCGAAGCGGACCAGTTTCGCGGCTGCTTTCGGTGGAAGGCCGATGTAGGAGTGGAACCGGGACCACAGACGCTTGCGGCTCCAGCCGAGTTCGGCCGCCAAGTGGTCGATCCGGACGCGGCCCCCGTCGACGACGATCCGGTTCCAGGCCCAGGCCACCGCCGGATCCACCGCCGAAGACACCGGCGACCGCTCGTCGAGCCGACGGGCGAGCACCGCGTCCGTGAAGGCGAAGCGGTCCTCCCACGAGGGCAGTTCGCCCAACCGCTCGCGGATCCGTGACGCCGCCCGGCCCCACAGGTCGTCGAGGGACACCAGCGAGCCGGTCAGATCGGCCGGACGAACACCCAGAACCGTCCCGGCGACCACAGGGGACAGGCGCACCTGCACGCACTCGACCTGTTCACCCCACGCCCGCACGCCGCCTCCGGAGCCGAATCCCGGCCCGGCTACGAGACTCCCCCCATACCGACGGCCGGAACCGTCCTCCACGGTGGAAGGGCTTGCACCGAACTCCAGCACCAGCATCACGGCCGGGTGCGGAACCATCCGCAGACCGCCGACGAGCGGGCCGGGGACCCGGAACCCGGCCATGTCGACACCGGCGATCCGGCCGGGCCGCCGCGGACGCGCTACGCCCCACCCGGCGGGCCCGTCCCGTTTCCCCGTCGTGGACCCCATCCCCAAATGCTACGCGGGCGGAGGAGGGAATCGAGGAAGTAGCAGAGGAGGGAACAGCGGAGGGAACATTCGTCCAAGCCGCCGGTGAGCGCGGGCGGCGACAGTGGATCCATGACTCCTCCCGACAGGCACCCTCGGAAGACCGGCAACGCGGACACCACCGAGGAGACGACCCTCCATCTGGAGCACGGCGGCCTCCACGTCAGGCAGGACGGCCCCCGCGACGCCCCCGTGCTCGTGCTCATCCATGGATCCGCCGCGTCGAGCCGTTCGTGGGACGCGCTGGTTCCGCTGCTGACCGAGCTCCATCGCGTCGTCCGGGTCGACCTGCCGGGGCACGGCCGCTCGGCCGAGCCGGTCGGCGGCGATTACGCGATGCCCGAGCAGGGACGCCGGATCGGCGTGGCACTGGACCGGCTCGGTATCGAACACGCCGTCGTCGTCGGCCACTCCAGCGGTGGCTATGCCGCCACCGCTCTCGCCGAGCAGCGACCCGACCTGGTGACCGCGTTCGCGCTCATCAACACGGGCCCTCACATGGAGGCCTTCATCGGTCCGGGGACCGGCGCGATCGACCCCGCGCAGTGGCCACCGACCGACGAGCAGATCCGCCGGTTCGCGAGCACCGCGTTCCACCCGGGCTATCAGATCCCACAAGTCCTCGTCGACGAACTGCGCGGCATGACCTACGGCGCGCTCGCGGCGGCGACGCTGGCGGCCACCGCCTATCTCGGCGAGCGGCCGCTCCCGGCTCGGTTGAGGGACCTCGGCAAGCCACTGCAGGTGATCTTCGGCGACCAGGACCGCAGATGGCGGCCGTCGTCCGCAGCGGACTACCTCGTCGTTCCGGGCGCGGACGTCGCGTTGCTGCCCGGTGCCGGCCACACGCCCATCCTGGAGGCCCCATCACGGACCGCCGCCCTTCTCCTGCCCTTCGCCGCGCAGCACACCGCCCAGGTCCCCGGCGCCACTTGAGGCATGGGGACAGCGTCCGGCAGCGGCGGGAGTCGGGTGGCGTCGTGTCCGTTGGTGCCGGCCGGCTGGTGAGGGTCGCGGCGAGCGCGAGGTGGATGAACGCGTGCGGCCGCGGAATGCGGAAGTCAGCCCACGACGTGGAACTCGTTTCCCCCGGCGTCGAGGAACTCACCGGATTCCCCAGCGCGATGCGTGACCTCCAGCCGCAACCTGTTCCGCGCGGTCTTCGGCGCCGCGGGCGGACCCATCACCAGCGAGACGGTGCTGGTGGGCCTTTGGCGCAGCCGGACGCCCCAGTCGTGGGACTCGACGGCATGCCAGTCGGCCTGGGACTCCCAGAAGGCCCGCTGCGCGTAGCGGTCCTCCTCGGCGACGTCGAGGCAGATCGCGACGAGGCCGGAGTCCGCGAGAACGCCGGGGTGACCGGGACGGAGCACGCAGAACTCGTTGCCCTCCGGATCGGCCAGCACATCCCACGGGACGTCCCCCTGCCCGATGTCGACCCGCGTCGCGCCGAGTGTGAGCAGGCGCGCCACCTCGGCCTCCCAGTCCGGTCCCCCGGCCAGGTCGAGGTGGAGCCGGTTCTTGTACGCCGCCTTCGCCTCCGCGCCCGGCACGCACCGCAGGCGCAGACCGCCCGTCCGGCCCCGCGTCGCGTCCAACCAGAAACGGTCCATGCGCGCGACGTCCAGCGCGTCGATCACGATCCCGGTCAACATCCCGTTCTCCCCCAAGCCGTCATACGGTCGCGGCTCATCGTCGGCCTCGACCCGCCTCCGCTGCCGTCACCTCCACAGCACGCCGTCGTCCTCGTGCTCACACGTGCTAAACGCGATCATCTCGCGCAGCAGGCCGCCGGGCACGGGCCTGCCGTACGTGAACCCACGCGGGCCGGCCCCACTTGATCGCCTCGCTCGCCTCGGGGACCACTTCGAGAGCCGGCTCCTGCAGCGTCTCGACGCGGCTACGCTTTGAGTCATGCAGGGGACGCGCCTCTCCACCGCTCGGATCCGGGCGGCTCGTCGGGTGATCGACCCGATGTTTCTCGACACTCCGCTGTACCGCTGCGAGGCGCTGGAGCCCCACCTCGGCTGCGAGGTGAGCGTCAAGCTGGAGACGGCGAACCCGGTCCGCAGCTTCAAGGCCCGGGGCACCGAGGTCGTCGCGAGCCTGCTCGCCGACGAAGGGCCGCGAGCCGTGGTGTGCGCCAGCGCGGGCAACCTCGGCCAGGCCCTCGCCTGGTCCGGTCGCGGCCGGGGGCTCGACGTGACCGTCGTGGCCTCTCGCTTCGCGACCGCCGCCAAACTCGACCGCATCCGCGCGCTGGGCGCCAGGTTGGAGCTGGTGGACGGCGACCACGAGACGGCTCGCGAGCGGGCGGCGGCCATCGCGCGCCAGGACGGCATCCGGCTGCTCGAAGACAGCCTGGACCTCGAGACGTGCGAGGGCGCGGCGACGATCGGCCTGGAACTGGCGGACACCGCGGCGTCGTTCGACACCGTCCTGATCGCGCTCGGCGGCGGGGCGCTGGCCACCGGCGTGGGGCACGTGATGAAGGCCCTGGCACCGAGTGTCCAGGTGATCTGCGTCCAGCCGCTGGGCGCACCGGCGTTGACACACTCGTGGCACAGTCGACATGTCGTCACCACCGACTCGACCGACACCATCGCCGACGGCGTCGCCGGCCGGTATCCCGTCCCGGCCGTCCTGGACGACCTCCTCCTGGTCGCCGACGACGCCGTCCTGGTCCGGGAGGCGTCGATCATCGCCGGTATGCGCATGCTCCTCGACCACGCGGGCCTCGTCGTCGAACCGTCGGCCGCGCTCGGCATCGCAGCGATCCTCGAAGACCGCGACCGCTTCGCCGGGCGACACGTGGTCACCATCGTCTGCGGCAGCAATGTCGACCCAGAGGCCCACCGCCGCTGGATCGGCACCGCTCCGGCCGACAGGGCTTGAGCATGTCGCCGGTCCGACGGTCGCCGCCCCTCTTCGTCCTCGTCGTCGACGGCTGCCGGAAGCGCGTGTGTCACGGCGGGTCTCAGGTTCCGACGGCGTCCGCGATCCGGCGGGCGGCCTGGGCCGGTGTGAGGTGGGTGGTGTCGACGACCTCGGCCTCGGCGTGCAGCCAGGTACGGGCTGCCTCTGCGTAGGGCTCGAGGTAGGCGAGGCGGAACGGGGAAGGGCCGACACTCGCGCCCTCGATGCGCCCTCGGAGGGTGTCCTGGTCCGCGTGGAGGACGAAGTGCCGTACGGGAATGGCGTATTGGGCGAGGCCCGTGCTGATCTCACGCCAGTACTGCTCGACCAGGACCGTCATGGGCATCACCAGGGTGCCGCCGGTGTAGTCGAGTACGCGGCAGGCGGTCTCGACGACGAGCGGCCGCCACGGCGGCCAGTGCTGGAAGTTGTCCGTCCCGGGCAGCCCCGGCGTGATGTCCATCAAGGTCTCGCCGACCTTCTCGGCGTCGAAAACCCGTGAATCGGGGATCAGTTGCTGCACGAGTGCGCTGGTCGTCGTCTTGCCCGCGCCGTGCGTGCCGTTGAGCCATACGATCATGGGCCCACGCTAGTGCCCCGCAGGCATCCGCTGCCCGGTCGGCGTCCGCGACGGTCGCGGCGCGGGCTCGCCGCCGTCTTTCCTCGCCCGGGCCTCAGGCGGTCCGGCGTGAGCGGCCCCAGCGGCGGCGCGTCCACCACTGCCGGCCGGACCGGCTGTCCGCGATGCGGTCCTGGAGATTGTGCGGCAGATCGCCCGTCCGCCGGGCGAGCTCTTCGAACGCCGACAGGTAGGAGCCGTCGCTTCCTCGCAGCTCGCGCTCGCGTTCCACGTAGGGCCGGGCCGCCTGCCAGACGCTGACGATCCGGTATCGCAGGAGGGGCAGGAAGATCTCCTCGTCGACGATCTTGAAGACGGTCAGGTTGGCGAGGGACTGGTAGTAGTACACGACGTTGCAGAAGGCCGCTTTCGCGTCGTAGGGCAGCCCGCGCACCCCGCCGTCCGCAGCGTGCTCCTGCTGGAGCCGGGCGCACACGTAATCGTGCTGATCGTGGAATCCGGCCGACCGGAACTCGGCCAGCAGATTGATCATGGCCTGGATGTTGTTCGCGTGCCGGCTGATGCGGGTCTGCCGCACGCCGAGCCAGGTGGGCACGGCGATGGCGATCACCGCGATGATCACCGGGAGGACGTTGACCAGGAAGGTTTTGACCATCCGGTCGACGCTAGGCACGGGCCGCCACGGATGGGATGGATGGGACGTTCCTGATCCCTTCGTCGCGTGATCTGCCTGGATTCGGAGCTTCGGAGATCACCTCGCGCCCAAAGGTGCTCGACATCGCTCCGGATGCCGTCGGACGGCGCCGCCGGCCGGCCGGGGTGATCGAGGAAGCCAGATGCACCCGATTTGTGCGATTAGTCCATGATCGCCCTATGCTGTTGTCCGGGAGAGCTCGAGCAGTCGGACATGCCGGTTCAACACCGGCGGGAAGCGGGCTTCCATGGCTGAGCGATTCAAAAGGTTGGGATTGGTCGGCGAAGTGTCGGCCGAGTTCCTCGGCACCATGATTCTCATTCTCTTCGGCTGTGGTGTGGTGGCCCAGGTGGTCGCCGGTGGCGCGCTCACGACACCACCGGGGGGACTCGGAAATCACGACAGCATCGCCTGGGCCTGGGGCCTCGGCGTCACCCTGGGTGTCTACGTCGCGGCGCGACTGAGCGGCGCCCATCTCAATCCGGCGGTGACGGTCGCCCTGGCCACGTTCAAGGGCTTCCCGTGGAGCAAGGTGGCGCCCTACGCGCTGGCCCAGACCGCCGGAGCCTTCGTGGCGGCTCTCATCGTGCGGTGGAACTACACCGAGGCACTGGCGAAGGCCGACCCGGGACACACCATCAAGACACAGGGCGTGTTCTCCACGCTCCCCGCCAACGGCAATCCGAACCTGCCGGTCCACGAGTGGGGCGCGTTCCGTGACCAGATCATCGGCACCGCCATCCTGCTGCTGCTGATCCTGGCCGTCACGGACCTGCTGAACACGCCGCCGGGTGCCAATCTGGCCCCGTTCATCGTCGGTCTGATCGTCGTGGCCATCGGTATGGCGTGGGGCACCAACGCGGGTTACGCGATCAACCCGGCGCGTGACTTCGGGCCCCGATTGGCCAGCTTCATCACGGGCTACGGCACAGCATGGCGAGATCAGTACGGGAATCTCTACTTCTGGGTGCCGATCGTCGGTCCCCTGATCGGCGGCCTGCTCGGCGCGGGCCTGTACAAGGCCTTCATCGGTCGGTTCCTGCCGACCGCGGAGCCGGAGCCTCCCGGCCGAGTTCCGGCCCCCGAGGAATGACACCCACAGCAGAGGCGGCAACCCATGGCTGACTTCGTGGGCGCGGTGGACCAAGGCACCACCAGCACCCGATTCATGATCTTCGACCACTCCGGCAACGAGGTGGCGAAGCACCAGCTGGAGCACGCCCAGATCCTTCCGCGCTCGGGGTGGGTCGAGCACGACCCGGTGGAGATCTGGGAGCGCACCAACTCGGTGATGCAGAACGCGCTGCGACACGGCAACCTCTCCCCCGAGGATCTGGCGGCGATCGGCATCACCAACCAGCGCGAGACCACCGTGGTGTGGGACCCGCGCAACGGACGCCCCTACTACAACGCGATCGTCTGGCAGGACACCCGCACCGACTCCATCGCCGCGGCCCTGGATCGCTCGGGCAAGGGCGACGTGATCCGACGCAAGGCGGGGCTGCCGCCGGCGACCTACTTCTCCGGCGGCAAGATCCAGTGGATTCTGGAGAACGTCGACGGCGTCCGCGAGGCGGCGGAACAGGGCCACGCCCTGTTCGGCAACACGGACGCCTGGGTTCTGTGGAACCTGACCGGAGGTCCCGACGGCGGCGTCCACGCCACCGACGTGACCAACGCCAGCCGCACCATGCTGATGGACCTGGAGACCCTCGACTGGGACGACGAGCTGCTGGGCTTCTTCGACATCCCCCGGCAGATGCTGCCCACGATCAACCCGTCCTCCCACCGCGAGGCGTTCGGCGTGACCCGCACCTCCCGGCCACTGCGCGCCGCCATCCCCATCTGCGGGGTGCTCGGCGACCAGCAGGCCGCCACGGTGGGGCAGGTCTGCTACGCGCCGGGCGAGGCCAAGAACACCTACGGCACGGGCAACTTCCTGGTTCTCAACACCGGTACCGAGCTGGTCCGTTCGCAGCACGGACTGCTCACCACCGTGGCGTACCAGTTCGGCGACAGCCCGGCGGTCTACGCCCTGGAGGGCTCCATCGCCGTCACCGGGTCGGCGGTGCAGTGGCTGCGCGACCAGATGAAGATCATCAAGGATGCCGCGGAGAGCGAGTCGCTGGCGCGCACCGTCGAGGACAACGGCGGAATGTACTTCGTGCCCGCGTTCTCGGGTCTGTTCGCCCCGTACTGGCGCTCGGACGCCCGCGGCGCGATCGTCGGCCTGGCCCGCTACAACGACAACGGGCACCTGGCCCGGGCGACCCTGGAGTCCATCTGCTACCAGAGCCGCGACGTGGTCGAGGCCATGGAGCAGGACTCCGGCGTCCACCTCGACGTGCTCAAGGTGGACGGCGGCGTCACCGCCAACGACCTGTGCATGCAGATCCAGGCGGACGTCCTCGGCGTACCGGTCAGCCGTCCGGTCGTCGCCGAGACCACCGCGCTCGGCGCCGCCTACGCGGCGGGCCTGGCCACCGGTTTCTGGCGCGACACCGACGAACTGCGCACCCACTGGCAGGAGTCCAAGCGCTGGGAGCCCCAGTGGTCCGACGATCAGCGCGCGGAAGGTTACGCGGGCTGGAAGAAGGCCGTGGAGCGCACGCTCGACTGGGCCAAGGTCGAGTAACCCGACACCGGCGAGCGCCGCCCGAGAGCGTCGGGCGGCGCTTGCCCGTGCCGCGTGGCGGAGCCGACCCGTCCGCATATTCTCCGTACCGGCGACCGACACCGGGCGGCTGTACGGCCCGGAACCCGTGGGGCACACTGCACGACATGGGGGATGTGCTCAGCAGCGGCCCGGACCGACCGCCCTGGAGACCACCGCGTCGGCTGATCGCCGCGGCCACAGCCGTAGCCCTGTCCGCGGCGCTCGTGATCGCCATCGTGGCCGTGAACGGATCCGACGAGCGGACCCCCGCAGCGCCTGCGGCCTCGCCGTCGGCCTCACCCACCGGAAGTGCGTTTCCCGCCGGCCCGGACGCGGCCGTCGGGGCGGGACAGACCCCCGGCATGGTGATCACAGGACTGGCACTGCCTCGGGGCGCCACGCTGGTCAGACGGGACCGCACAGCGAACGCAGGCCCGTCGACGGTGGTGGTACGACGCTCGGACGGATCGCTGGGACGACACGGCGCGGTGGTCACGTTCCCCGTGCCGGCGCCGACCGGGGGACGCCCGGTCCAGGTCGGCCGCACCTCGGCAACGGCCCAGGATCGGGAGATCACCTGGCCGGTGGGGGGCTCGTACGCGCGGGTCCGAGGAGATCTGCCCCAGGCCGAGCTGATCGCCGTCGCCGCCGCCACCCGCGTCGTCTCGGGCCGCCCCGATGTCGCAGCGCCGCCCGGGCTCTCGGTGACGGCCACCGGCAGATCACGCGCGCTCTCCGTACACGAGACCCGCTACAGCTCCGCCGCGACCGGGGAGGCCGACGAGCTCTCCGGCGGCCTGACCTTCACCGGTGTCGCCCGGTGCGGCGGCCTCGAAGACCAGATGTACGCCGCCGGTGTCCAGCCGGCCGGGACCGTGGACGGCAAGCCTGCCGTCATCACGTCCGTGTTCGGTGGCAACGGCGCGCTGGCGTGGGAGCCGGTGCCCGGCGTCGTGGCGTACATCGGCTACAGCGGGGCTCAACTCGACCAAGGCGCCGTCGCCGCCCTGCACCGTCTGGCCGCGCGGACACGTCTGCTGAGCCCCGGACAGTGGCAGGCCACCAGCCCGGCGACGAGCGACCAGATCGACGACTTCGACCGGCTCGGCTGAGAGAGGGGGCATGGGGCCGATCGCGGAGTCGTGGAGCCGGCCACCGCGGCACGTCATGCTCGGACTTCATGCCTGTCACGGACCGGCCGACCCAGCCTCTGCGGCGAGGAAGACCATGACGCAGGGCCGTCAGCGAACGCGTACCTCGACTCCGCGACCGGAGACGATCCGCACCCCTGACAGTCATCGGGAAACAGATTTCTTCCGACGACGGCGACGGTACGGCCCGCAGGCCCGCTGCCGGGCATCAGCCGGGCGGCCTCGAGATCTGCTGAGGGAATCTCTCACGCAGGTCCGCGCCGAGCGGGGAGAGCCCTGCATTCCGTGGCATGCCGGGAAATCACCGCGTATTCCGGCGCGTCGCGAGGGACGGTGTGAAGCCCCCGGTCGGCGCCCGAACCTCTGCGGCCGGCCTCCGATTCCGGCCGGTTCTGGAATACCGCTGGAGAACCACTCGGCACCGCCTCGCGCCCCCGTCCACGAAACCTTCAGGCCCCCTAGCGGGAAAGCCGTGAGAACCCCGCGACAACCCCCCTCCGAAGCAGTATCGAAAGGCACATCACCGCTTCGAACCGACCGCCGCGCAACACGCCAACGGTCCGGAGGAACAATGGACATAAAACTTCTGGGTGCACTGAACGCCGAAATCAACGGAAAAGACATCGTCCCCACCGCGGGCAAACCCCGCCAGATCCTCGCCCTCCTCGCCTTACGCCCAGGCCAGGTCGTCCCCGTCCCCACCCTCATGGAAGAGATCTGGGACACCGCCCTCCCCCACAGCTCCCTCACCACCCTCCAGACCTACATCCTCCAACTGCGCCGCATGATCGCCCACTCGCTCCCCACCACCACTGCCATCGGGGACGGCGTCGGAGACGGCACCGGCAGTACCGCCCCGGGCGCCAAGGACATCCTCGCCACCCGGTACGGCGGCTACCTCCTCCAGATTCCCCCCGACGCCGTCGACGCCCACCGCTACGAACAACTCGCCGCCCAGGGTCACCGGGCCTTCGAGGAGGGGCGCGACGCCGACGCCGCCCGTGTCCTCGAGCATGCCCTCGGCCTCTGGCAGGAGCAAGCACTCGTCGATGTCCCGCACGGCCCCGTGCTGCGCATCGAGACGATGCGCCTGCACCAGAGCAGACTCGTCACCCAGGAACGGCGCATCGACGCCGAACTCCGTCTGGGCCACCACGGCGAACTCACCGCCGAACTCACCCACCTCACCGCCCGCCACCCCCACCACGAAGGCCTCCACTCGCAGGCCATGCTCGCCCTCTACCGCTCCGGCAGACAGGCCGCCGCCCTCGACACCTACCGCCGCCTGCGCCAACGCCTCATCGACGAACTCGGCGTCGAACCCTCACCGCAACTCCAGCGCATGCACCAGGCCATCCTCACCGTGGACCCCCGACTCGACGTCATCGCCGACCCCCACCACACCCCCACCTACGACCTCTACACCACCTGAGAGCAGGGGGGCCTGCGTGACCTCGAAAGGCGGTGACGAGGAGGGCGCGACTGTCCCGCCGAGGCGGGCGCGCAAGCTTCGCCCGTCGTTCACCGGCCGTCCGACCGTCCGGAGGAGTCCTGTTCGACCGGTGCCGGGACCGTCATGCCGCTTGCCCATGACAACCTCGGGATGGAACTCAGTGACTGCATCGATCGCTCTCCGCCGGCGTCGTGGTCTTACCCGTTTCCTCGTCGCCGGACCGCTGCTGACCGTGGGCGCCCTGACCGGCGTCCCGGCCGCCCACGCCACTGCCGCCGACGACATCCGCATCAACGAGGTCGTGACCACCGGCGGCGTCGACGACTCGATCGAGCTCTACAACAAGGGCACCGCCACCATCGACGTCTCGGGCTGGATCCTCAAGGACGACGACAACAGCTCCAAGTACAAGATCGTCTCCGGGACGACGCTGGCTCCGGGGGCGTTCCGGGCGTTCGACGTCCATGGCAAGTTCGGTCTCGGCTCCGACGACGAGGCCCGCCTGTACCTCGCCGACGGCACGACCCTCGTCGACGGGTTCTCCTGGAGCGAGCACTCCGCCCCCTCCTGGTCGCGCTGCCCCGACGGCACCGGCGCCTTCGGAAAGGCGGCCCTGACCCTCGGAACCCCCAACGACTGCGGTACCGGCGGCGGGGGTACGACCCCGGTGGCGTGGCCCGGCAGCGGCACCGTCGGAACCGCGGACGCCGCCGACGTGTTCGGCCAGGATCTCAGCGGTCTCCACCAGGAGGGCGGCGTGCTGTGGGGCGCGCAGAACAGCGGCAAGCTGTGGCGCCTGGTCCGTGACGGCTCCGGCGGCTGGGCCCCGGACACGAGCGGCGGCTGGTCCTCCGGCAAGGCCCTGCGCTTCCCCGGCGGTTCGGGAACCCCCGACAGCGAGGGGGTCACCCTCACCGGCTCCGGTTCCGCGGGCGGGGCCTTCGTCGCGAGCGAGCGCGACAGCGACGCCTCCGGCACCAGCCGCCTGTCGGTGCTGAAGTACGACGTCGCCGCAACCGGCTCCACCCTGACCTCCAGCAGGGAATGGAACCTCACCCCCGACCTGCCCTCGACCGGCTCCAACCTCGGCCTCGAAGGGATCACCTGGATCCCCGACACCTACCTGACGGGGGCCGGCTTCAAGGATGCCGCCACCGGCACGGCCTACGACCCGGCTCGCTACGGCGCCCACAGCGGCGGCGTGTTCTTCGTCGCCGTCGAGGGGACCGGCATGATCTACGGCTACGTCCTCGCCGACTCCGGCACCTACACCCGCGTCGCCGCACTCGGCAGCGGCATGTCCGGGGTGATGGAACTCCAGTGGGAGCCGCAGGCCGCTCGCCTGTGGGCCGTGTGCGACGACACCTGTGACGGCCGGCACCGCACCCTGAAGGTCGACGCCTCCGGCGCGTTCACCACCAGCGCCGTCTACGACCGGCCCGGCGGCATGCCCGACTACAACAACGAGGGCTTCGCGGTGGCCGGCTCCGACGAGTGCGTCGCCGGCTCCAAGCCCGTCTACTGGGCCGACGACAGCGAGGACGGCGGCCACGCCCTGCGCAAGGGCACCATCACCTGCTGATGCCGTCACCGTGTGGCCCCGTCCCGCCCCGCCCACGGGCCGGGACGGGGCCACACCACCAGGAGCCCAGGAGGCCGGAGAGCTCCCGGCTAGGCGCGGATGAACGTGCGGGCCTGCTCGATCCATCCCGACACGGCCTTGGCTCCACAGCTCTCGGCGACCGCCTGGGCCTCGTCGAGATGGCGGAACGCCGTGGTCGGGTCGCCGGTCTCGGCCGCGAGGTAGGCGAGCGCCACCAGTCCGGCCGCTTCCCCGGGCCGGAAGCCGATCTCCCGGCGCAGTGCCACCGATTCGGCCAACCGCTCCCGGGCCTGCTCGAAGTGACCCGCGTCCTTGTCGGCGAAGCCGAGGTGGCGAATCGCGTAGGACATCGTCATCCGGTCGTCGACGGATTTCGCCAGCGCGTACGACCGCTCGAAGTAGGGCCTGCCGGTGGCGCCTTCCCCCTTGACCACCTGGTGCCAGCAGCCGATCCAGAACAGGGCGTCCGCCTCACCCGACGCGTCGCCCAGGCGCTCGTACAACTCGGCCGCGCGCTCGAACAGGACCAGTTCGTGACCGTTCTCTTCGCGGTCGTTCAGAAAGCGGACGTGCAGTACCTTGCCCCGCGCCATGCAGAGCGGCGCCTCGACCGCGTCCAGCACGTCGTCGGACCGGTCGAGCGCGGACGCGTCAGCGCCGAACATCGCCGCTTCGAACAGATCCCCCGCACGTTCGATCCAGCTCTCCCCTTGCATACCCCTACCCCTGTCGGTCGGACGATGGCAGCGCCGAGGCTGTCCGGGTGTCCCGGGCCGTCGAACGGCACCGGGCTCAGGATGGCTGGACCTGGTCGAAGAGGGCCAGGGCTTCGGTGGGGTCCGGGCTCACGAGACGTTCCAGGCCGGCCGTCGTGATCTTCGCCCACTTGCCGGCCCGTTCCCACATCTGTTCCTCGAAGGCGCGGACGGCCTCGTCAGGATCTCCCGAGCCGGTGGCGAGGGACTCGGCGAGTTCGGCGCCTTCCAGCATCGCGAGGTTCGCGCCCGCGCCCAAGGGGGGCATCAGGTGGGCGGCGTCGCCCAGCAGCGTCACGCCGGGGGTGTGGGCCCAGGTGTGGGCCACGGGCAGGACGTGGAAGGGGCGGTGGACGAAAGCGGTGCCGTGGCGGAGGAGTTCGAGGACGGGGGCGGCCCAGCCGTCGAACACGGCCAGCAGGCTGGATCGCACGGCCTCGACGTCGGCCGGGTCCACGTCCGTGTGCCAGTCCAGCGGCGCGCGGAACTTGGCGTACACCTTCACGTGGCCGCCGCTGTTGCGCTGGGCGACGAGAGAGCGGTTCACGCCGTACACGGACACGGAACCGTCGCCGATCAGCCGGGCGAGGTCGGGGTGGCGGGTGTCGACGTCGTCGAGGGAGGTCTCGACCGAGGTGACGCCGGTGTAGTGCGGCGTCGCGGACGAGATCGCCGGGCGCACTCGGGACCAGGCGCCGTCCGCGCCGACCACGAGGTCGAACGTCTCCTGTCGTCCGTCCTCGAAGTGGACCAGTACGCCGTCCCGGGTCCCCGGCACCACCTGCGTCACGCCCCGGCCCCACTGGACGTCGAGCGGGCCGAGCAGCAGGTCGCGGAGTTGTCCGCGGTCGATCTCGGGATTGGCCCGGTCGTCCGGGCCGGGTCGCCAGTCGCGCAGGACGGTCCCGTCCGTGTCCAGGATGCGCATGGCCTGGCCTTCGGGGCGGGACAGCGCCTGGAATTCCGTCAGCAGCCCCGCCTTGGACAGGGCGAGCTGGCCCAGCCCTTCGTGCAGGTCCAGCGTGCCGCCCGGGGGGCGGGCGTCGGGGGCGGGATCGCGTTCGAACACGGCGACGGGGTGGTCGTGGCGGTGCAGGACGCGGGCGAAGGCAAGGCCGGCAGGACCACCTCCGATGACTGCGATACGCTGTCTCATGGCGATACACCGTATCCCTCCATTACGATACATCGCAACAGAACGGTGTGATCATGACTGTGTGGGACCGGCCGGAGCCGCCGGCTCGCCCCGTGCCGCTCGACCGCGAGCGGATCGTCGCCGCCGCCGTCGCGCTGGCCGACGAGGGCGGGCTGGAGGCGGTGTCGTTGCGCAAGGTCGCCGCCCGGCTGAACGCCGGCCCGATGCGGCTGTACGGATACATCTCCACCAAGGAGGAGCTGCTCGACCTCATGATGGACGAGGTCCAGGCCGAGTTCCTCCCCGAGGAGCGGCCCGGTGACTGGCGGGAGGCGCTGCGCGTCCTCGCCCACCGCACCAGGCTGGCCGCTCTCCGGCACGAATGGCTGGCCGACCTGCTCGGCGGCCGCCCGACCCTGGGCCCGAACGGCCTCGCCGTGACCGAGGCCAAGCTGGCCGCCCTCGACGGCCTCGCCGACATCGACACCGTCATGCGCGCCGTGGAGACGGTCAGCGCCTACTTCACCGGCGCGATCAGGCGCGAGGTCGCGAACCTGCGGGCAGAGCGCGCCACGGGCCTGTCCAAGCGCGACTGGCAGCGCGCCTCCGGCCCGCATGTGACGAGCATGCTGGCCACCGGCCGCTTCCCGGCACTCGCCAAGGCCGTGCACGACGGCACGCACGTGGACGCCGAGGCATCCTTCGCGACCGGCCTGGACTGGGTCCTCGACGCCGTGGCCGCCAAACTCGCCCGGCCTTGATCGTTTTCCGGTCCGGGCGAGCCCGTCCGTCGCGCCGTACCGCCTGGGCGGCGCCGGGTTGCCCGGTCACCTGCCTGCGTGCCGCCGTACGTGACGCGCCCGGCCCGCGGCCGAGTCGCGCCCCTCGTGCACCACGGGCGATCCGGGGCAATAGCTCCGGTATGCGGCGGAGGGACGACGCGGCTCAGAATGCACTCAGGCGAACAGCCGGGCGAACCGGGTGCCGCACGATCAGGATGCCGGGCGGCGAGCAGGGAGGCTCGGCACACTGCCGGGCGCTTCCACTGCGGGCCCGGGCGTTCTCGGAAGCGGCCCGGCGAGAGGAGATCCTGTGACGGCGTCGGCTGCGGAGAACCGAGACCCGGGCGCTCGGAAGGGCGGGTCCGGGCAGGACCCGAACCGGTGGCGGGCGCTGTGGGTCACCTTGGTGGCCGGATTCATGAGCCTGCTGGACGTGACGATCGTCGCGGTCGCCCTGCCCACCGTGCAGCGCGAGCTGCACGCCTCCGCCGCCGAGGTGCAATGGGTGGTCTCCGGGTACGCCCTCACCTTCGCCCTCGCCCTGGTCACCGCCGGCCGCCTCGGGGACGCCCTGGACCGGCGCCGCATCTTCCTGCTGGCCCTGAGCAGCTTCGTGATCTTCAGCGCGGTCTGCGGCGCGGCCCCTGACATCACCTGGCTGGTGGTGGCCCGCCTCGCCCAGGGACTGGCGGCCGGCTTCATGGCTCCGCAGAACTCCGCGCTCATCCAGCAGATGTTCCGCGGCGCCGAACGCGGACGTGCCTTCGGGTTCTTCGGCGCCACCGTCGGCATCTCGTCCGCCGTCGGACCGCTCGCCGGCGGCGTCATCCTCGCGCTGGCCTCCGGCTCCGAGGGGTGGCGCTGGATCTTCTACGTCAACGTCCCCATCGGTGTGCTCGCGGTCCTGCTCGGCCGCCGTCTGCTGCCCCGCAGCAGGCCGTCCGGCCGGGGGCACGTGGACGTGCCCGGCGTCCTGCTCCTCGGCCTCGGCGTCCTCGCGGTCATGTATCCGCTGGTCCAGGCGGATTCCGGCGGACTGGGCCGACTGTGGTGGCTGTTCCTCGTCGGCGGGGCGCTGCTCGGCGTCTTCGTGCGCCGGCAGCGCCGTCTCGTCGCCCGTGACGCCGAGCCGCTGCTCGATCCTCGGTTGTTCACCACGGTGCGGGGCTACGCCGTCGGCGCCGGGGTCGGCACCCTGTACTTCATCGGCTTCAGCGGCGTCTGGCTCGTGTTCGCCCTCTTCTACCAGCGCGGGCTGGGCTTCTCACCGCTGCGGTCCGGCCTCGCCGTGACGCCCTTCGCCGTCGGCTCGGCGAGCGCGGCCGTCGTCGCCGGCCGGCTGGTGGACCGGTTCGGCCGGCTGCTCACCGTGTGCGGCCTGACGGGCGTGATCACCGGCCTGGGCGGCGCCGCGCTGCTGCTTCGCTTCGCACCTCTCGACATCGCCCCCTGGGCGGCCACGCCGCTGCTGTTCCTCGGCGGCCTCGGCGGCGGCTTCGTGGTCTCCCCGAACATCACGATGACCCTGCGGGACGTGCCCGTGCGGATGGCGGGCGCGGCGGGCGGCGCCCTCCAGACGGGTCAGCGTCTCGGCGCCGCCGTGGGCACGGCGGCGCTGCCCGGCCTGTACTACCTGACGCTCGGCGAAGGTGACGACTACCGCGGCGCCCTCGCCACCGCACTGGTCGCAGCCCTGGCGGGCATGGGCGCGTCGCTGGCCCTCGCGACCGTCGACTGGCGGCGCGACCGGCGGACGCGCCGGCCGCATGAACGGTGTCCGGACGAGGTCGCCCATGATCCGTTGCACTCCCGCCAGTCCTGATCCGCGGGCCGTGGCGCCGCGGGTCGAGGTGCCGTAGCGCGGCGGGCCGTCAGGCGGAGGGCCGTGGGAAGGGGCGCCGCCCTGCGACCGTCCTCGACGCGCGCGTTTGGCGGGCACCTGGCTCGGCCGAGGGGCCGCTCTCGGCGCTCACTCGCGCAGCCAGATCGCGGTGTCGCCCGGCAGCCGTCCGTCGGCGTCCAGGGGGCCGCTGGCGAGCAGGACGTGATCGTGTTCGGGGAGGGCGACCGGGGCCGCGGTCAGGTTGACCACGCAGAGCAGGCCCGGCGTCCGGCGGAACGCGAGGGCCCCGGCGGGGGCGGGCAGCCACTCCAGGGGTCCGTCGCCGAGGCCGGCCTCGGTGCGGCGCAGCCGCAGCGCGGTGCGGTAGAGAACCAGCATCGAGCCGGGGTCGGCGGCCTGGAGGTCGGCCGCGTACGCGGACCAGCCCGCCGGTTGCGGCAGCCAGGGTTCGGTGCGCGAGCCGAAGCCCGCGTACGGGGCGTCGGCGGTCCAGGGCAGCGGGACCCGGCAGCCGTCGCGGCCGGGGTCGGCGCCCCCGGAGCGGAAATGCATCGGATCCTGAATGCGCTCACGCGGGATGTCCGCCTCGGGCAGGCCGAGTTCCTCGCCCTGGTAGAGGTAGACGGAGCCGGGTAGCGCGAGGGTGAGGAGGGCGGCGGCGCGGGCCCTGCGGGTGCCGAGCGCCAGGTCGGTCGGGGTGTCGTACTCCTTGGTCGCGAAGTCGAATGCGGTGTCCGCCCGGCCGTAGCGGGTGACCGTGCGCGTCACGTCGTGGTTGCACAGCACCCAGGTGGCGGGTGCGCCGACCGGGGCGTGTTCGGCCAGGGTGTCGTCGATGGCGCCGTGCAGCCGCTCCGCGTCCCAGGGGCAGGCCAGGAAGTTGAAGTTGAACGCGGTGTGCAGTTCATCGGGGCGCAGATAGCGGGCGAAGCGTTCGGCGTCCGGCAGCCAGACCTCTCCGACGAAGATCCCGCCGTGGACATCGGCGACGCTGCGCCAGGAGCGGTAGATCTCGTGCAGCTCGTCGCGGTCGATGTACGGGTGGGGCTCGCGGCCCTCGACGAAGTCGGGCAGGTCGGGGTCCTTGGCGGGCAGGGCGGCCGAGTCGATGCGGACGCCGGCCACGCCCCGCTCGAACCAGAAGCGCAGGACGTCCTCATGCTCCTCGCGGACCGCCGGGTGGGCCCAGTTGAGGTCGGGCTGCTGGGGGGTGAAGAGGTGCAGGTACCACTCGCCGTCCTCGACCCGGGTCCAGGTCCCGCCGGCGAACTGCGACGGCCAGTCGTTGGGCGGCAGTTCGCCGTGCTCACCGCGTCCGGGCCGGAAGTGGAACAGTTTGCGCTCGGGGCTGCCGGGTCCCGCGGCGAGCGCGGCCCGGAACCAGGGGTGCTGGTCGGAGACGTGGTTGGGGACGATGTCGACGATGGTGCGGATGCCGAGGGCGCGCGCCTCGCCGATCAGTCGCTCGGCCTCGTCGAGGGTGCCGAAGGCGGGGTCGATGGTGCGGTAGTCGGCGACGTCGTAGCCGCCGTCGGCGAGCGGCGAGAGGTACCAGGGGGTGAACCAGATGGCGTCGACGCCGAGTTCGGCGAGGTAGGGCAGTCTCGCCCGTACGCCCGCCAGGTCCCCGGTGCCGTCGCCGTCGCCGTCGGCGAAGCTGCGGGGATACACCTGGTAGATGGCGGCGCCACGCCACCAGTCGTCCGAGGGGGCGGGGGTCCTGTCGGGGTGCGGGGCTGCCACGTGACGGTCCTTTCGGGGCAGGGGTGGTTCTCCGCCGCCGCCCCTGACAGCGGGGCGTCGAGGACGGGGCGGCGACGGAGTTCGGAAGGGGTACCGACGGGGCGTGCGGGCACGTGGCCTCGCCCGGCGGGCGGGACTGTGGGGCGCCGGTACCGGAAGGGCCGTGCCGGGCTCAGCCCTTGAGGCCGCCCGCGGTCAGTCCGCTCATGATGTTGCGCTGGAAGAGCAGGAACAGCAGCAGCGTCGGCAGGGACGCGATGGTGAGGGCGGCGATCAGCACGTTCTCGGGCACGCTGGTGGCGAGCGAGTAGATGCCGACGGCGAGGGTCTGGCCGGTGGGGTCGGGCAGCACCAGCATCGGCCAGAGGAAGTCCTTCCAGACGCCGACGACCGCGAAGATGGACACCACGCCGAGGATGGGGCGGGAGATCGGCAGGACGACGGACCACAGGACGCGCAGCGGGCCCGCGCCGTCCATGGAGGCCGCGTCCAGGAGTTCCTTGGGGATGGAGTCGAAGAACCGCTTCAGCAGGAAGATGTTGAAGGCGTTGGTCACCGAGGGCAGCCAGATCGCCCAGGGCGAGTTGAGCAGGTTGCGCTCGACGATCGGCACGTCCAGCACGGTGAGGTACTGCGGGACAACGAGGACGGTCGCCGGGATCATCAGCGTGACGAGCATCAGGCCGAGGATCGCCTTGCCGAGGACGGGCCGCAGCCGGGACAGGGAGTAGGCGGCGGCGACGTCCAGCACCAGTTGGAAGGCGAGCGCGCCGAACGCGTAGTAGAGGGTGTTGAGGAGCAGGCGGGCGAGATCCATCACCTCCCAGGCCCGCTGGTAGTTCTCCGGGTGGACGGAGCCGGGCACCCAGGTCGGGGGCGTCTGGACGGCTTCCTGGGTGGTCTTGAGGCCGCCGGACACCATCCAGTACAGCGGGCCGAGGAAGGCCAGCGTGAACAGGACGACGACGAGCGCGAAGCACAGCCGGTACAGCAGCCGGCCGCGCGGGCGGGCGAGGGCTGCGGGCGAGATGAGCGTGCGTGTGGACATGTCCGTGTCTCCCCCGGTCCTACGCTTCCGTGGCGCGGTTGAGCCTGGTGTACACGGCCGAGAAGGCGGCCAGCAGTACGAGCAGGATCAGGCCGAGCGCCGCGGCGGCACCGTAGTTGTTGAAGTTGAAGGCGTACTGATAGATCAGGTAGACGACGGTCGTGGTGGACCCCTCGGGTCCGGCGCCGCCGGTCAGCAGGAACGGCTCGATGAAGACCTGCATGGTGGCGATGATCTGCATGAGCAGCATCAGGGCCAGGATCAGCCGGGTCTGCGGGATCGTCACGTGCCACACCTTGCGCAGCAGGCCGGCCCCGTCGAGTTCGGCGGCCTCGTACAGTTCGCCCGGGACGCTCTGGAGCGCGGCCAGGTAGATAAGGGTCGCGCCGCCCATGTTCATCCAGGTGGAGGCGACGACGACGGAGAGCATCGCGGTGTCGGGGTCCTGGAGCCACTGCCGGGCGGGTATGCCGAAGACGTCCAGCACCTCGTTGAACATGCCGTACCCGGGGTCGTAGAGGTACTTGAAGAGCAGGACCGACGCGGTGGGCGGCAGCATGACGGGCAGGTAGACCAGGAGCCGCAGATAGCCCTGGCCGTGCCGGAACTCGTTGATGACGAGGGCCGTGACGAAGGGGACGGCGAAGCCCAGGACGAGTGCGAGGACCGTGAACCAGAGGGTGTTGCGCCAGGCCTGGCCGAAGGCGGGGTCGTTCCAGATGGTGACGAAGTTGTCCCAGCCGGTCCAGCTGACCTGGCCGTCCTCGGTCTTCTGGAAGGCCAGCAGGAACTCGCGGACGATCGGGTACCAGGAGAAGAAGGCGAAGCAGAGCACCGCGCCGATGAGGAACCCGTGGGCGGTGACGTTGCGGCGCAGGGCCTTGCCGAGTCCTCCGGCCGGGGGCCGGGCGGCGCCGGCGCGCGGTCGGCGGGGACGGCGGGCCCCGGCCGCCGGGTCCTTGGTGAGGGTGGGGGCCGACATGGATGCTCCTCGGTCGGACTGCGGTGCCGTCGGACGGGACGGTCCGGTGGTGTGACGTGGGCGGAAAGGCGCCGGGCGCGCCGGTCGGGGCGGAGCCGCGGGTGCGCTCGCGAGCCGGGCGGTGCGAGACCGCCCGGCCCCGCGGGGGTCACCGGTTGGCGAGGACCTGGTTCACCTGGGTCTCCGCCGTCGACAGGAGCTTGTCGATGTCGGCGTCCTTGTCGGTGAGGATGCCGGACATCACGTTGTCCAGGACCTTGTAGATCTCCTGCGCCTTCGGCGGCTCGGCCTTGCCCGGGACCGGGTTGTCCATGAAGGCCTTGAAGTTCTGCACCGGCATGGTGGCGAACTGCCGCCGGGCCGCGTCGTCCTTGGTCTTGCTGTCGTTCAGCCACAGGTTGGGCTGCGGCAGTCCGACGGGAAGGCTGTCGCCCTTGGTGCGCTCCCAGTCGTACTGGCCCTTGCCGACGGTGGTGAACTTGAAGTTCAGCCAGGCGATCGCGGCCTTGACCTTGTCGGACGAGATGCCCTTCTTGATCATGTAGTTGTTGCCGCCGGCGAGAGTGTTCTTGCCGCCGGGGATCGGGCCCATGCCGAAGTTCTCGTACTTGGCGCCCAGTTGCTGGACCATGTAGGTCACGTCGTCGGGTGCGGCGAGGAACATGCCGAGCTTGTCGGTGGCGATCTGCTTCTGGAGGTCGCCCCACTTCAGCAGCTGGGTCTTGCCCATGGCGTCGTCCTCCCAGCGCATCGCGTGGAGGTTGTGGGCGACCTGCTTGCCGGTGGCGTCGTTGAACGCGGCTTTCGTACCGGAAGCGTCGACGACCTCACCGCCGAGGCTGTACATCTGCGCGGTGAAGTGCCAGCCGCCGGTGTTGCCGGCGCTGTACTCGCCGAAACCGGCCACACCGTCGCCCAGTGCGGCGATCTTCTTGGCCGCCGAACGGACGTCCTCCCAGGTGGCGGGCGGGGTGTCGGGGTCGAGGCCGGCCCTCTCGAAGAGCGGGCGGTTGATGAGCAGGCCCATCCGGTAGTTGCTGGTGGGCAGGCCGTACAGCTTGCCGTCCTTCTTGAGCGAGCCGAGGACGTCCGGGTCGATGTCCTTCAGCAGCGGCACGGTCCGGTCGTTGACGTAGGCGCTGATGTCCTGGGCGCCGTCGTTGTCGAGGACCTGGTCGAGGTCGGTGAAGTACGTGTAGAACACGTCGGGTTGGGACTTCGCCTTGAGCATCGCGGTGAAGCGGGGCGGTTCCAGGCACTGGCCGGGGGTGGAGCGGCCCTGCACGGTGACGTTGGGGTACGTCTTGTTGAACTCCTCGACGTCCTCGTTCCACTCCTCGAGCTCGGCCTTCTTGGCCGCCGGCGGCATGCAGTCGATGGTGATGGTCACCTTGGTCTTGGGGTCCAGCGGCGCGGCGGGGTTGGCGTTCGCGCTGTTCCCGTCGCCGTTGTCACCGTCGTCGCTGCTGCTCGTGCCGCAGGCGGCGAGCGCCGTCAGTGTGAGAGCGGAGACGAGGGTGACGGCGCCCGCGCGGCGGGTGCGGCGGAACCGAGCTCTTCTCATGGGTGGTCCCCTTCGGGCATGAACGTGGAAGGTGCCCCCTCACCAGGACGAGGTGGGGCGCCGCACACTCAATCACCGCCGACAAGACTGCGCAATATCCCGCGCAGATTTCGTAATTGCTCGACAGAGCACGGTAGATGGAGTGGCTGACGCCCGGTGATTGGCTGCAAGTCGGTGTCGGGCGCGGAACATCGGATACCGCTTCGCGAACGGCGTCCCTCGCTCGCGGACCGGTGGCGACATGACGCGGCCGGCCCACGGGGTCCGTGGGCCGGCCGATGACGCGACGGGCGCGGTGTGCGCGAGGGGGGTGCCGAGCGGGACGGGTTCCGTCAGTCGCGCGGCGCCTGGGCCGTGGAGCCGCGGACGACCAGCTCCGGCTCGAACAGCAGCTCACCGGGCGGCACTTCGCCGCCCCGGATCTGGGTGCACAGCAGGTCCACGGCGGCACGCCCCATGGCCTCGATCGGCTGACGCACGGTGGACAGCGGGGGCTCCGTGCAGTTCATGAACGCGGAGTCGTCGAAACCGACGACGGACACCTGCTCGGGCACCGCGAGGCCGCGCCGCCGGGCGGCCCTGATCGCCCCGAGGGCCAGCGGGTCGCTGGCGCAGATGATGCCGGTGACCCCGCGGTCGAGCAGCCGCGAGGTGGCCGCCTGGCCGCCCTCCAGGGAGAACATCGAGCGCTCCACCCGCTCGTCGGGGAGCGAGGAACCGGCCGCCTCGGCCGCGGCCGTGGCGGCGGCGAGCTTGCGGCGCGAGGGCATGTGGTCGCGCGGCCCGAGGACGAGCCCGATGCGCTCGTGGCCCAGCAGGGAGAGATGACGCCAGGCCTGCTCCACGGCGACGGCGTCGTCACAGGAGACGCAGGGGAAGTCCAGCTCTTCGACGGGCGCGTTGATCAGGACCACCGGGATCCGCCGTTCGGCGAGCTGCCGGTAGTGGTCGTGCGGGGCGTCGGCCTGCGCGAACAGCCCACCGGCGAAGACCACGCCGGAGACGTGCTGCTGGAGGAGGAGATCGACGTAATCGGCCTCGGAGACGCCGCCCTTGGTCTGGGTGCACAGCACCGGGGTCAGCCCCTGCTGGGCGAGCGCGCCCCCGATGACCTCGGCCAGCAGCGGGAAGATCGGGTTCTGAAGCTCCGGCAGGACGAGTCCCACCAGCCGGGCACGTTCGCCGCGCAGTTGGGTGGGACGCTCGTAGCCGAGCACGTCCAGCGCGGTGAGCACCGACTGACGGGTGGTCTCGGATACTCCCGGCTTGCCGTTGAGCACCCGGCTGACCGTGGCCTCGCTGACCCCTACCTTCTTGGCAACCTGAGCAAGTCGTCGCGTCATGGGCGCAAGGCTAGCGCAAGCCGCGCAAGCGGCTTGCGCCAATCAAGACCTCCATGTTCATTTTCCGTCAGGATCCATCGTCCTCTTGCGGGCAGGCGGTCAGGGGCTGATGTTGATCTTGAAGGTGGAGGTGGTGTTCCGGACGTCCACGGCGTTGCCGTTCAGGCGCAGCCCGTGGAAGGTGACCTCGCCGACCGCGGGCCCCTGGCCGGGCTCGGGCAGCTCGTTCGCCCACACCCCGAAGCCGGATTTGGCGTCGAAGGCGTCACCACTCCTGCGGGCGCCGGTGATCGAGATGTCGGTGAGGACGGTGTCCTTGATCGGATTCACCGGCTGCCCTCCGACGTACTGCGTCTGGAACATGATTCCGGAGTAGGTCGGATCGACGATGTCCACGTCGTCGACGCGGATGCCCTGGAACACCTTGGACGCGGAGAAGAGCCAGATGCCGGGGAAGGTCTGGGCGCCCCAGAAGTGCCCGCCGGAGCGGACCACGGAGACGTTCTCCACCGTCGTCGGTTCGGTGCCGAAGCCGTTCATCGGATAGCCGAAGTCCAGCGAGCTGATGGTGATCCCCGAGTAGACCAGGGTGTCGGCGATGTACAGGTTGCGGAAGGTGTTGTCGTAGCCGCCGTACACGGCGATGCCCGCGGCCCGCCAGGTCAGCAGCGAGGTCAGGTTCTCGTAGAGGTTGCCCTTCATGTCGGCGCCGCCCGCGTCGATCGCCGAGAACAGCGCGAAGCTGTCGTCGCCGGTGGAGCGGGACTCGTTGTTGACGACGTGGTTGTCCGTCGACCCGTTGGTCATGTTGATCCCGTCGGCGAACGTGTCGCGGATCCGGGAGTTGCTTATGGTCGTCCGGTCCGTGTCGGCGCCCCAGAACAGGCAGACCATGTGCTCGGTCCAGGTGTCGTCGACGACGATGTCCGACACGTTGGCCAAGTCGAACACCTTGCCCGGTCCGTCGATGCGCGAGGTGTAGTTGCCGAAGTAGGCGAACCCGCGGAACGCCGAGCCCTTGGCGCTCGCGTCGGCCCGGAATCCGACGTCGGTGTTCTCCTGTCCGTCCGGCGCGCGGAATCGGGTGTACCAGGGTCCGGCGCCGACGACCTGCACGGCCTTGCCGTACACCTGGAACTTGGAGGACGTCCGGTAGTCACCCGGCGGCAGGTAGACGCCGGTGAGTGTGCCGGTGGTGTCCATGCGGACCCGGTCGAGGGCGTTCTGCACGTCCTGGTGGGTGAGGCCGGCCGGGACGGCGTACCTGGCCGGGTCGGGGTTGGCGACGGGCGCGACCTGCTCCAGGCTGACGAAGTCGATCGCGTACCGCGAGGTGTTCGCCGCGTCCTTCTGGAGCCGGATCTTCGCACCGGCCGGGACGGTCGCTCCCAGCAGCAGGTGCGCCTCGTCGTAGATGTGCCGCGGGGCGCCCGCGGAGGGCGCGTTGCCGGGCGAGGCCTCGGCGCCGTACAGCCAGGCGTACCGCGAGGTGAGCGGCAGTGCCGTGCGGAGGGTGCCGTCGACGTAGACGTTCAAGGTGGTGTCGATGCCCCCGCCCCCCGGGGCGTCGGGGACGGAGAAGCGGGTCACCAGGGTGTTGGTCGCCGACCGGGTCGTGAACTCCACGTAGGCGCCGTTGTTGTCGAGGGTGACGGCTCTGCGGCCGGAAGCCTCGCCCGCGAGGTCGCCGACGGTGCGGTTGGGTCCGACGGTGGTGGCGCCGCCGCCCGTGGCGCCGTCCTCCGCCTCGTACGTCTCGTACGGCATGTCGGCGCCGCGTCCGACGAACAGCGGCTGCTCGACGGTGTTGTTCTCCCGTTTCACGGGAGGTTCGCCCCCGTCCGCCGCGACCGTGGCGCGCACCGTGTAGGTGCCGTCGACGGCGGTCCAGGTGCCGAGGCCGACCGGCGCGGTGGTGGCACCGGCGGCGATCACCCCGTCATGGGAGCCGGTCAGGGTACGGACGGCCGCCCCCTTGGAGTCGACCAGGACGAGAGTGAGGGCATGGGCCCCGCCCGCCGAGGCGATGGTGCCCTGGTTGCGCACGGCGACCCGGAAGGTGACGCTGTCGCCCGCGGCCGGTCCGGACGGTGAGGTGGTGACCACGGGGACCAGGTCGGAGCTGTCGACCGGGCGCACGACGAGCGAGCTGGGCGCCGTGTAGGTGTTGTTGGTCTCGTTCTGCTCGATCACCGCACCGCCCTCGTCCGCGACGGCGCTGAGCTGGTAGGTGCCCGTGTCGCGGGCGCCGATGGAGGCGCTGACGGTGGTCTGCGCGCCGGCGGCCAGGGGCGCGACGGCGGCGGTGGCGACCTTGGTGCCGTTCAGGCGCAGCGCGAGACTGCTCGCGGGCGCGGCGGTCTCGCCGCTGTTGCGGACCGTGGCGGACAGGGTGACGGGGTCCGATTCGACGGGCGCGACCGGCGAGGCGGAGAGCGAGGTGACCTCCAGGTCGGGGTTGGGCGCGGCGGTGCCGATCACCTGGAACTCGGCGATCTGCCCGGCGGGAGCACCGGAGTTGGTGGTGAATCGCAGCTGGACGTCGGCGACGCGTGCGGTGACCGGGACGGTCACCGTGTTGCCGGTCGCCGGACTGAAGGCGTACTCCTTGGCGGCCACCAGCGAGGTGTAGCCGCTCGCGGACTGCTCACGCCCGAGGACCTGCACGGTCTGGGTGCGCGGGCCCCAGGAGCCGGCCGGGTCGAGGCGCAGGACCAGCGAGGTGACGTCGGCGTCGGCGCCGAGCTTCACGGTCAGCGTGGCGGGGTGGCCGGTCCCCTCCCAGTAGGTGGCGGTGGAGTTGTCGTTGGCGTTCTCGGCCACGAAGGTGTGCACGGCCGAGGAGGCCGTGATCGGCTTGCCGACGGCCAGGTTGGAACCGGGGCCGGAGGTGCCGGTTCGCGTGACGGTGTTGCTGTTGCCGGAGACGTTCCCGGCCGCGTCCTTGGCCCGCACGGCATACGACACGGTCGCGGTGGCGGGGCGGTTGTCGGTGTAGGTGGTCACGTCGCCCGCGACCGTGGTCAGCAGGCCGTTGTTCGCGTACACCTCATAACCGGTGACGCCGGTGTTGTCGGAGGAGGCGTTCCAGGTCAGCCGGATCTGCCCGGCCGCAGGCTCGGTGAACGCCAGGTCCGCCGGGGCGGTGGGCGCCTGCGTGTCGCCGGTCGCGCCGGGGCGGATGACGGTGCCGCTGTCGCCGGAGACGTTCCCGGCGGCGTCCCTGGCCCGTACGAAGTAGGCGACCGTGACGCTCGCGGGCCGGGTGTCGGTGTAGGTGGTGACGTCGCCGGCGACCGAGGTCAGCAGCTCGTTGTCGGCGTAGACGTCGTAGCCGGTGACGCGGGTGTCGTCGGTGGAGGCGTTCCAGGTCAGCCGGATCTGCCCGGCCGCAGGCTCGGTGAACGCCAGGTCCGCCGGGGCGGTGGGCGCCCGGGTGTCGCCGGTCGCCGGGCCGTAGACCTCCAGCTCGGACAACTGGGCGGCCGGTTGGCCGGTGTTGGCGGTGACCATGACCCGGACGTAGCGGGTGGTGGCGGTGTCGAAGGTGATCGTCACCTCGTTCCCGTCGGCGGGGGCGAACCGGTAGTCCCGCGAGGCCGTCAGGTCGGTGAAGTCGGTCCCGTCGGCGCTGCCCTGGATCTTCAGGGTCTGGGTGCGGGCGCCCCAGCCGCTCGGCAGCCCGAGGACCACTCGGTCGACGCCGAGCGAGGAGCCCAGGTCGGCGCGGATCCACTGCGGGAGTGCGTTGTTGCGGCTCTCCCAGTAGCTGGCCTTGTCCCCGTCCGCCGCGTTGGCCGGCGCGTACGGGTCGATGTGGCTGCTCGCGGTGAGGGTGCGGCCGTGGGCGAGGTCGGCGGAGGACTCGCCCGCCGCGTGCACCTGCAGTTCGGAGAGCTGGGCTGCCTGCCAGCCGGTGTTGGCGGTGATCTCGACGCGTACATAGCGGGTCTGCCCGGCCGGGAAGGTCACCGTGACGGTGTTGGCCGAGCCAGGGCTGAAGGTGTACGCGGTGGACGCCTTCAGGGTGGTGAAGCCGGTGCCGTCGGCGCTGCCCTGGACGGAAAGGGTCTGGCTGCGATTCTCCCAGGACGCGGGCAGCTTCAGCACGACCTCGTCGACACGGGCGGTGGAGCCGAGGTCGGCCTGGACCCATTGCGGCAGGGCGCCGCCCGCACTCTGCCAGTAGGAGCCCTGGTCGCCGTCGGTGATGTTGCGGGCGGCGTACTCGGGATGCGAGCTGCTGGCCGCGGTGGGCCGTCCGGCGGCGAGGTCGGGGCCGCCGGCCGCCGAGGCGGTGGTCGGTGACGACACCCCCAGCGCCAGCAGGCCGGTGGTGAGGACGGCTGCGGCCATGGCCCGCCATCCCCTGCGCTCAGGTCTCATCTCTCCCCGATTTCCGTCCCGTCCGCCGTGCCGTGGCGCGGAAAGGACACGGTTGATGGATGGGGTGGGGTGGGCGACGCACCGGGCACGCCTCAATCTGCGGGACAGGGCGTCACTTTTGCGTGAATCGATCAGAGAGTTGCAGACCGACTGACGTTCGTCCACCGTCACGACGGGCCGGATCCGATCCGGCCATCTCCGGAACGGCCTGCGTAAGTGCCGGGATCAGCGAGTTTCGTGCGGGCTTTCACGAGAACGCAAGCAGATCCGCAAGTAGCGCAAGCCGCTTGCGTGGTCAACTCCTGTTACTACGGGGACCGTTGACAAAGCGAGGACACGCTAGAACGCTGTGGGCGTACTTTCCGCAAAGAATCGACTGTTCGACTCAATTTTGCGTGCACGGCCGGCGTCCCCACCTCGGTTCGGCCCCCTCGGGGCCTCCCGCGCTCTCCTCCCACACCCTCCCGCACCTCCCCGCACCTCCCGGGCGCACTGCCGTGCCTTCCCCCGTGTTCACCGACCGAACAGAGGACTTCATGAGTTGGAGACCACCGGGCCGTCGGCCCGTGACCGGCGCGGTCGTCGCCGGGCTTCTGGCGAGCGGCCTGCTTCCCCTGGCCTTCGTCTCCCCCGCCCAGGCGGCCCCCGCCGCGGCCGACGTCAATCTCGCCCTCGGCCGCCCCGCCACGGCGGGTGGCGCGCACGCCGAGTACCCGGCCCGCAACCTCACCGACGGTGTCCAGGCCTCCTACTGGGAGGGCCCGGCGGCGTCCTTCCCGCAGTGGGCACAGGTCGACCTCGGCGCGGCCCGCGCGGTGGACCGCGTGGTGCTCAAGCTCCCGACCGGGTGGGGCAGCCGTAACGAGACCCTGTCGTTGCAGGGCAGCGGCGACGGCAGCGGCTTCAGTACGCTCGCGGCCTCCTCGGTCAAGGTGTTCGACCCGGCCCAGGCCAACACGGTGTCCGTCGCCCTCGCCTCCCCGGCGGACGTGCGGTATGTCCGTGTCAACGTCTCCGGCAACACCGGATGGAACGCCGCGCAGCTCTCCGAGCTCGAGGTCTACGGCGAGGACGGCGGCACGGACCCGGGCGACCCGCCACCGGCCGGCACCAACCTGGCCCGCAACAAGCCGGTCGAGGCCACCTCGTCCGCGCAGTCGTACGTGGCCGCCAACGCCACCGACGACTCCGTCTCCACATACTGGGAGGCGGCCGGTCACCCCTCGGACCTCACCGTCAAGCTGGGCGCGGACGCCGATGTGACCGGCGTGGTGGTCAAGCTCGACCCGGACCCGGTATGGGCGGCCCGCACCCAGACCCTCCAGGTGCTCGGCCGCCCCCAGTCCGCGAGCGCCTTCACCTCGCTGGCCGCCGCGAAGTCGTACTCCTTCAGCCCGGCGAGCGGCAACACGGTGACCGTTCCGGTCAGCGGCCGCTGGTCCGACGTGCGGCTGCACTTCACCGCCAACTCCGGTGCGCCCGGCGGGCAGGTGGCCGAGTTCCAGGTCGTGGGCACCGCCGCGCCCGCCCCCGACCTGACGGTCACCACCCTGGACTGGACGCCGGCCGCGCCCAGCGAGCGCGACGCGGTCACCGTCAAAACCACCGTGCGCAACGCGGGCACCGCGCGCTCCGCCGCCACCACGGCCGAAGTCAGCGTGGAGGGCACGGTCGCGGGCAGCGGCGCCGTCCCGGCGCTGGACCCGGGCGCCTCGGCGACCATCGACATCGGCACCGGTACCCGTGCGGCGGGCAGCTACGGCGTCTCGGCGGTCGTCGACCCCCGGGGCGCCGTCCCGGAACTGGACGACAGCAACAACAGTCGTACGGCGGCGAACCGACTGGTCGTCACCCGGGCGCCGGGCCCGGACCTGGAGGTGCGCTCGATCACCACCAGCCCGGCCAACCCGGCCGTCGGCCAGGCCGTCTCCTTCACCGTCGCCGTGCACAACAGCGGCATCGGCGGCGCGGCCGCCGGCTCGGTGACCCGGCTCCGGGCAGGCTCGACCACCCTCGACGGCACCACCGGACAGTTGGCCCCCGACGCCACGGCGAACGTCACCATCGCCGGAACCTGGACGGCCACCGCGGGCGGGGCGACCCTCACCGCGACCGCCGACGCCACCGGGGTCGTCGCGGAGACGAACGAGAACAACAACGTCCTCACCAGGTCCCTGGTGGTCGGACGCGGCGCCGCCGTGCCCTACACCGAGTACGAGGCGGAGGACGGCCGGTACACCGGCACCCTCCTCACCGCCGACGCGACACGGACCTTCGGACACACCAACTTCGCCACCGAGTCCTCCGGCCGCAGGTCGGTCCGGCTCACCTCGACCGGCCAGTACGTGGAGTTCACCTCCACCGACGCGGCCAACTCCCTCGTGGTGCGCAACTCCGTCCCCGACTCGGCCTCGGGCGGCGGTGCGGACGCCACCGTCAGCCTGTACGCCGACGGCGTCTTCGTGCAGAAGCTGACCCTGTCGTCCAAACACAGCTGGCTGTACGGCACCACCGACGATCCCGAGGGTCTGACCAACCGGCCCGGCGGCGACGCGCGGCGCCTGTTCGACGAGTCCCACGCGCTGCTGTCGAAGAGCTACCCGGCGGGCACCGTGTTCCGGCTCCAGCGCGACGCGGGCGACTCGGCCGCCTACCAGGTGATCGACCTGGTCGACCTGGAGCAGGTGGCTCCGGCGGCATCCAAGCCGGCCGACTGCACCTCGATCACCGAGTACGGCGCCGTGCCCAACGACGGCATCGACGACACGGACGCCATCCAGCGAGCCGTCACCGCCGACCAGAACGGTCAGATCTCCTGTGTGTGGATCCCGGCCGGGCAGTGGCGTCAGGAGCAGAAGATCCTCACCGACGACCCGTTGAACCGGGGGCAGTTCAACCAGGTGGGCATCCGCGACGTCACCCTGCGCGGTGCGGGCATGTGGCACTCCCAGCTGTACACGCTGACCCCGCCGCAGGAGGCGGGCGGCATCAACCACCCGCACGAGGGCAACTTCGGCTTCGACATCGACTCCAACACCCGGATCTCCGACATCGCCATCTTCGGCTCGGGCACCATCCGCGGCGGCGACGGCAACGCCGAGGGCGGTGTCGGTCTCAACGGCCGTTTCGGCAAGGGCACGAAGATCACCAACGTGTGGATCGAGCACGCCAACGTAGGTGTCTGGGTGGGCCGCGACTACTCCAACATCCCCGAGCTGTGGGGCCCGGGCGACGGGCTGGAGTTCTCCGGTGTGCGGATCCGCGACACCTACGCCGACGGCATCAACTTCGCCAACGGCACCCGCAACTCCACTGTCTACAACTCGTCCTTCCGCAACACCGGCGACGACGCCCTCGCCGTGTGGTCCAGCAAGTACGTGAAGGACACCTCGGTGGACATCGGCCACGACAACCACTTCCGCAACAACACGATCGCGCTGCCCTGGCGGGCCAACGGCATCGCGGTGTACGGCGGTTACGGCAACACGATCGAGAACAACGTGGTCTCCGACACCATGAACTATCCGGGCATCATGCTGGCCACCGACCACGACCCGCTGCCCTTCGGCGGCGAGACCCTGATCGCGGGCAACGCCCTGTACCGCACGGGCGGCGCGTTCTGGAACGAGGACCAGGAGTTCGGCGCGATCACCCTGTTCGCCCAGGGTCAGGACATCCCGGGCGTCACCATCCGGGACACCGAGATCCACGACTCGACGTACGACGGCATCCAGTTCAAGACGGGTGGCGGCGCGATGCCGGGTGTGAAGATCACGAACGTGCGCATCGACGGCTCGGCCAACGGCTCCGGCATCCTCGCGATGAGCGGCGCGCGCGGCAGCGCCACTCTGTCCGATGTGACGATCACCGGATCGGCCCAGGGTGACGTACTGATCGAACCGGGCTCGCAGTTCACCATCGCCGGAACCCCGAACGGAGGGACGGGACGACGCGACGTCCCCTGAGATCCGCGGTGGGTTCCCCCGGCGGCGGGGGAACCCACCGGTTCCCACCGGCTCATCCGCGCGCGGCCACGTACAGGCTCTGGGTGCTGCGGCCCAGCGGGCCCTTCTCGTCGTGCAGTGCGGACTCGGCGAGGCCGATGCCGGAGCCGTCCACCATCGTCCGGGCGTCGAGGCAGACCCACTCGCCCTCGGGATGACGGTGCAGCCCGACGGTGAGGTCGGCGTTGACGAATACGTAGCGGTGGAAGTCGAGTTCGGCACTGATGCCGTTTCCCGAGTCGGCAGCGGTCAGCACCCTGCTGAGCGGCGTGATCTCCTCACCGGCGACCAGGGGCACCCTCATCCTCATCCACGCTGTCGCCGGACCGGTTGCGAGGAAGGAGCCGGCGGCGAAGCGCACCTCCATGGCGGTGTGGTACCCGCGGTCCCACGGAACCGGGAAGAACGCCTGGTGCGGTGCGGCCGCCGGCCCCGGCACCTGCGGACCGGGCGACACCTCCGGCACCGAGTGCGGCGCCGTCTTCATCCGCAGCGCCGTCACCCGCATGACGTCCCTGCCGCCGTCGGGCGTCAGGGCGGCCTCCACGAGTTCGGTGCTGCGCCCGGCGCGCAGCACCCGCGTGGCCACGGTCAGGGGGCTCAGCGGGACCGGGCGCATGATCTCGTAGCTGAGCCGGGCGACCCTCATGTCCGGCCGTGCTCCCGGACGTTGCTCGACAGCCAGCCCGAGCAGGGCGGCCGGCGGACCCGCGTGCTGGGAGCCGGCGTCCCACGGCCCCCGGGTGCACTCGGTGGGGAGGAACCGGTCCTGGGCCTCCCGCTCGTAGAAAGCCTCGGCTTCCGATTCCGGCATGGCCTTCCCTCCGTGTCTCACGTCGCGGTCCATTCGAGGCCATGTTACTAAGCGCTTGCTCAATGTGCGGGGGGGTCGCGTACCTCCACGCGACCACATCGCCACCTGATCGATCCGTGCATCGATGCCGCCCGTCGGACTCCGATGTCAGCCGTCGGACGTCGACGACCGGCCCCCACCGGCGCTCGTCCGTGCACTTCCGCTGCCGGTCTGCGGCCTCTCCGCGGCCGGGGATCCGGGTGCCTGACCTTGCCCCGACCCGCCCCACAACGCCGCGAGCCGCCGGGCCGTCGGCGTGAGCGCTCCTGCCCGCGCCGGCCGGGGAAGGGCGAGGCGAGCCCGGCCGGACCGGTCCTAGGCGGTGGCCTTGTCGGCCGTGACCAGCAGGTACTCCCATTCCATGGCGCCGTCCGCGAGGTGCCGGGCGGCCAGATCCGCGAGTGCGGCGTCGAGCTCGGCGACCCGCTCGGGGTCGTCGGCGAGGGCACCGTAGACGGCGACGGTCGGGCCGTAACAGGACTTGAAGAACTCCCGGAACTCCTCCGGACGGGAGAACCGGTCGACCCGCAACGTGCGGCGGCGGGCGTCGATGCCGCTCACGCCGTCGCCGAGCAGGGAACGCACATGGCTCTCGTCACCCCACAGCGGGGGCGGCTGGGCGCCGGGCGGCGGCGGGGGTGCGTAGGGGCGCATGGTGGCGAACATCTGCCCGATGAACCCTTCCGGAGTCCAGTTGACGAGGCCGATCTTCCCGCCGGGGCGGCAGACGCGCAGCAGTTCGTCGGCGGCCCGCTGGTGGTGCGGGGCGAACATGACGCCGACGCAGGACACCACGGTGTCGAAGTCCGCGTCCGCGAACGGCAGTTCCTCGGCGTCGCCCTGGCGCCACTCCAGCTCGGCACCATGCTCCGTGGCCAACCGACGTCCGGCTTCCAGCAGTTCCGGCGTCAGGTCCACAGCCACCACGTCGGCCCCGACGAGGGCGGCGGGGATGGCGGCGTTCCCCGACCCGGCCGCGACGTCGAGCACCCGGGTCCCGGGCCGGACACCGCACTCCCGCACGAGTTCAGGTCCCAGGTCCGGGATGACGTCCGCGGCCACGAGAGGGTAGTCGCCCAACGCCCACATGGCGCGATGCTTCACTTTCAGAGCCTGGTCGGCCTGGGCCGCCTCACTGGCCTCGGACATGACGGGTCCCTCCGCCGCGGCACCGTATGCGTACGGCTCCGGGCGGGGGCCACCGCCCCGGACCGCTGTGCCGAGCCTCTCGCCGGGCCGGACACTTCCTACGACTGTCTCACGGTTCGACCCCTTGGGCAGGGTCTCGGGGCGGGGCCACCGTGCCGGTCTTCCCTCCGGTTTCGATCCGAGCCCGGGCCTCGTGGGCGGCCGCGACCGCAGTCGGTCCCCGGCCGGGCTGGTCGCGGTGCCGCGAGTCGAACCAGCGCTTACGGAAGCGGACTTGACCCGGACCGAAACGCACGCGGTTCCCCGTGCCGGTGGGTGGACAGAGTGCTGCGTGAGGTCTGGACACTCCCCTGTGAGCGTGCTGTCATACCGCTGTCACAGAATTTCCAACGTTGAAAAGGTCGCCCGACCGAGCGTCCCGTCACCGGTGTGCAGTCGCCTCCCCCGGGCTCCCGGCCAGGAGCCCTCGCTCCCGCCGGACGTGGTCACGGCCTCCGTACGAGGAAGGGTTCGATGACACGACACGACAGCCGCCCCAGAGCCAGAGTGTGGGCCCTGCTCGCCGCGGCGGCCCTGATCCTGCCCCCGAGCGGACTGCTGCCCGCCGCGGCGGCCGCGGAGGCACCGAGGAGCACCTCGGCAGCACCAGCCGCCGAACAGCCGGCCGCCGAACACGCGCCGGTCGAGCGGGCGGCCGTCGAGACCCACGGTCTGAAGGGCGAGTACTTCAGCATGTCGGCGCCCGGCGCCCGGGACTTCGACCGACTCGGCGGCACCCTGCTCGACCCGCAGATCAACTTCTCCGGACTGACCGACACTTTCCAGGAGTTGACCGGCAGGACCGAGCACACCACCGCGCGCTGGACGGGCCGGATCGAGGCACCGGCCACCGGTGACTACACCTTCCACGCCATCGGCGACAACGGCTTCCGGCTCTTCGTCGACGGCAAGCCCGTCATCGACCACTGGGTGGGTGACTGGGACCGGGAGCAGACCAGTGCCGCCGTCCGGCTGACCGCCGGTGAGCAGCACGACTTCCGCCTGGAACTGTTCCAGGACACCGGCGGCGCCAACATGTACCTGCGCTGGTCGACGCCCACGATGTCGCGGCAGATCGTGCCGATGTCCGCGTTCACCCCGCCGGCCGACTTCGAGGTGTACCCGGCCGAGATGTCAGTCGCCGAGAACGGGCGGCGGCTGCGCGCCCGGTTCGACGGCAGGGTGGGCGGGCTCCAGGGGCTCAAGGAGCATCTGAAGGTCGAGGCGGACACCACCGCCATGCCGATCAGGTCGGTGAAGGCCGCCCCCGGCGACCCCTCCTCCCTGTCCATCGACCTCACGGAGCCGATTCAGCGGAACCAACTGGTCAGGGTCTCCTACGACGGCGCGGGCGCGCTGACGGCCGGCGGCGAGAGCGTGCCGAAGGTCATCCGCTATGCCGACAACGCCTCCACCCACCGGCTCACCACCGAGTGGGGCGACGAACTCGACGAGAAACACCCGCTGCCGGAGTACCCGCGTCCCCAACAGGTGCGTTCCAAGTGGCGCAACCTCAACGGTCCTTGGCAGTTCGCCGCGGCCGAGGCGGGAGAGCAGCCGGTCTTCGGCAGGAACCTCGACGAGAAGATCATCGTGCCGTTCCCGGTCGAGTCCCAGCTGTCCGGGCTGGAGCGGCACGAGGACCACATGTTCTACCGCAGACTCGTCGACGTCCCGAAGAGCTGGAAGGTCGGCGGGAGCGGCCGGGCCGACCGGCTCAAGCTCCACTTCGGCGCCGTCGACTACCAGGCCGATGTCTATGTCAACGGCCGGAAGGTCGCCGCACACACCGGTGGCTACAACGCCTTCAGCGCCGACATCACCGACGCGCTCGAGGGCACCGGCCCCCAGGAGATCGTCGTCGCCGTCACCGACACCGGAGGCGCCGACCAGCCCACGGGCAAGCAGTCCACGAACCCGGGGGGAATCTTCTACACCCAGACCTCCGGCATCTGGCAGACCGTGTGGATGGAACCCGTCGCACCCGCCTCGATCGACGACCTCGTCACCACGCCCGACATCGACAGCGGCACCCTCGCGGTCACGGTGAACTCCGAGCACGCCTCCCCCGCCGCACGCGTCGAGGCGGTCGCCCGCGACGCGCGCGGCAAGGTCGTCGGCAGGGTCGCGGGGCCCGTCGGCGGGGAACTGCGGCTGCCGGTGGCGAAACAGCATCTGTGGAGCCCCGACGACCCCTACCTCTACGACCTCGACGTCACGCTCGCCGACGGCAGGTCGACCGACAAGGTCGGCAGCTACTTCGGTATGCGCGAGGTCCGCATCGAGAAGGTGGGCGGCTTCGACAAGCTCGTCCTCAACGGCAAGCCGATCTTCTCCCTCGCCACGCTCGACCAGGGATTCTGGCCCGACGGTCTCTACACCGCGCCCAGCGACGAAGCCCTCGCCTTCGACCTCGAAGCGCACAAGAAGCTCGGCTTCAACGCCGTCCGCAAGCACATCAAGGTCGAACCGCAGCGGTGGTTCTACCACGCCGACAGGCTCGGCCTGCTGGTCTGGCAGGACTTCGTCTCCGGGAACCTCACCGACGAGGCGGGCCGCAAGGCCTTCGTGGACCAGGGCAAGGAGATCGTGCGCCTGCACCACAACTCGCCGTCCGTCATCGGCTGGATCGTCTTCAACGAGGGCTGGGGCGAGTGGGACCGCGAGGAGACCGGCCGCATCGCCGAATCGGTCCGGGCCGCCGACCCGTCCCGCGTCGTCAATGCCCACAGCGGCGTCAACTGCTGTAATTCCAAAGGGGATTCGGGCAAGGGTGACATCATCGACCACCACGACTACAACAACACCGACCCCGCCTTCCCCGACGGCGGCCGGGCCGCGATGGACGGCGAACACGGGGGCTTCGTCCTGCGCACCCCGGGCCACATGTGGCCGGGCGCCCCGACGGTGATCTACAGCGGTGTCACCACCAAGGAGGAGCTGACCCGCAAGTACGTCGAGAACACCCGGCAGTTCTATGTCGAGCAGGCCGGCGCCGAACTGTCGGGCTCGGTGTACACGCAGATCACCGACCTGGAGAACGAGCTGAACGGCCTGTACACGTACGACCGCCGCGAGATCAAGGTCGATCCCGACCAGGTGCGGAGGATCAACCGCGAGGTGATCGCCGCCGGCGCCGCCGCGGGCCGTGCGGGACACCCGAAGGGCGGCGGGCACTGGAGCCTCGACGAGGGCACCGGCGCCACCGCGAAGGACGACGGCCCGAACGCCGTCCCTCTCACCCTGCGCGAGGGAACGTCCTGGACCCCTGGCGTCAGCGGCGGCGCCCTGAAGCTCGACGGTCTCCGGCAGTACGCCGAGACCGCCGGACCGGTACTCGACACCAGCGCCAGCTACACGGTGTCCGCCTGGGTCAGGCTCGACGCGATCCCCGGCAACTACGCCACCGCGGTCAGCCAGGACTCCCGCGCCACGGCCAACCCCTTCTATCTCCAGTACGGCCACGGCACGTTCGCCTTCAGCACGCCCGGCGAGCATCGCGCCCAGGTCGCCGTGTCCGCCGAGACGGGCCGCTGGTACCACCTGGCCGGGGTGCGCGACGCGACGAGCAACCAGATCCGGCTGTACGTCGACGGAAAGCTCGCGGCGACGGCCACCGGCGGTACCGCGCTCCCGAGCACCGGTCCGCTGACCGTGGGGCGCGCGCACTGGGACGGAGCGAACGTCGACTTCTGGAACGGCGCGGTCGACGAGGTCCACGCCGTCGACCGGGCCCTGACCAGCGAGGAGGTGAGCGCCCTCCACACGGAGGAGAAGCCCAAGGTGTCCTGACCCGCGGCGTCGCGTTCGGTGCCAGGTGGCGGCCTTGTCCTCTCACGAGACGAGGCCGCCGCCGCCGTTCCCTGATGATCGTGGCCCCGGGCGGGCCCGGGACGGCCCCGGGGACTCACCGCCGCGGCGGTACGGGGCGGCGAACGGCAGGCAACGGCCGGGACCGACGGGGAGCAGGGTGACGACCGCTCCGTACGGCGCCGTCGCGGAATCGCGGGGGCGTCGGCTCGCGAACTAGTATCGGAATCGGCGCGCCGCACAGCGCCGCGGGGGGTCTGCCCCGGCCGGACATCCCCAGGAGGTCCGCGATGGTGACGCTGGTGTCCGTCAACGTAGGAATGCCACAGGACGTCTCCTGGCAGGGCAGGACCGTCCACACCTCGGCCTGGAAGTCGCCGGTGGACGGCCCGCGGATGGTGCGACGGCTGAACGTCGAGGGAGACGGACAGGGCGATCTGGCCGGGCACGGCGGCGACATCCGTGCCGTCCTCGTCTACCAGCTCCAGTCCTACCGGTACTGGCGCAAACAGCTCGGCCGCGACGACCTGACCTTCGGGATGTTCGGGGAGAACTTCACCGTCGACGGTCTGCCCGACGACGAGGTGTGCATCGGCGACCGGTACCGCATCGGCGAAGCCGAGTTCGAGGTCACGCAGCCCCGCGTCACCTGCTACCGCGTCGGCATGCGGCTGGGCGAACCGGCCATGGCCTCCCTGCTGGTCGCGCACCACCGTCCCGGCTTCTACCTGAGAGTTATCACCGAAGGGCTCGTCGAGGCCGGTGACGACATCACCCTGGTCCGCAGGGGCCCGGAGCGACTCAGCGTCGCCGACACCGACGCTCTTCTCTACCTGCCCGACCGCGATCCGGACAAGCTGCGCAGGGCGCTCGACATCCCTGCTCTGAGCCCTGGTTGGCAGCGGTCCTTCCGAGAGCTCGCCGCCGCCCGGCAGCCCCCGAGCGAGCCGGGATGGCCCGGTTTCAGGGCCATGCGCGTCACACGCGTCGTCCGGGAGACCCCCGCCGTCTCGTCGATCCATCTCGACAGCGTCGACGGCACCCGCCTGCCCCGGCCCCGCCCCGGTCAGTATCTGTCCCTGCGGCTCCCCGTCGGCGACGGTGTTCCCGCGGTACGCAGCTACTCCCTGTCGTCCGCGCCCGGGTCGGGCGTCTACCGGGTCAGCGTCAAGCACGAGCCCCACGGACAGGTCAGCGGATACCTCCACACCACGCTGCGCCCCGGGGATGTCGTGGACGTCGCGAGTCCGCGCGGGACGTTCGTACTCGAAGAGGGCGACCGACCGGTCGTCCTGATCTCGGCGGGCATCGGCGTCACCCCCGTACTCGCCATGCTCCACCACCTCGCCGAGACCGGTGATCCACGCCCCGTCTGGTGGATCCACACCGCCCACGACCGCGCCCACCACGCCTTCGCCGACGAGGCCCACACGCTGCTGGCACATCTCCCCTCCGCCCACGAGCACATCTACTACACGGCCGGGCCCGCCCCTCGGCCCGCCGATCCCCGAGTCGTCCAGGGCCGGCCGACCGTCGAGTCGCTCGCGGCCCTGGACGTTCCCGCCGACGCCGACGTCTACCTGTGCGGCCCGACCCTGTTCATGGACGACCTCGGCGCCGTCCTGCGCGCCCGTGGAGTGGCCGCCGAGCACGTCCACACGGAGCGGTTCAGCGCACTGGCCGCCATCAACCCCGGCATCGGTCCCGGTATGACCGGCGGCACCGCGATCCGGCCGCACCAGCCGCCCGGCCCCACGGGGGCCGGCCCCCTGGTCACCTTCGCCCGCAGCGGTCTCGCGACCCCCTGGTCCCCCGCGCACGCCTCGCTGCTCGAACTCGCCGAGGCCTGCGACATCCCCACCCGCTGGTCCTGCCGCACCGGCGTCTGCCACACGTGCGTCACACCGCTCGTGTCGGGTGACATCACCTACACCACCCCGCCGCTGGAACCGCCCGAGCCCGGTACGACCCTGGTGTGCTGCGGCACTCCGGTGACGGAGGTCGTCCTCGACCTCTGACGGCCGACGGGTGACGGCCGACCGAGGAACGAGGTCGGTCCCGGTGGCGGGAGGAAGGTCTCCCACCACCGGGACCGCTGCCGTCGTCGGCCGTTACGCCGGAGTCACGGCGCCCAGGGCGCGTCCACGGACCATGTCGTGTCCTCGGTGAAGAGGGCGGGGCTGTCCCAGGTGTGCGTACCGCCCGGGGTGGCGAGCCACAACGCGGCGTCGTAGTGGCGCAGATACTGCTCGGGGAAGTTGTACGCCGACAGCCGTACGCCGCCGTTCGCGCCCCGGACCGGGCAGAAGGTGGCGTCGGCGCGGAACAGATCGGTGCTGCCGGACTCCTTGTAGACGCGGTACTCGCGATGGCGGAGGTACTGGCCGGGGTAGTTGCGCGACTCGAAGCTGTAGCAGCCGCCGTCGGCCAGGCCGGGGACGATCTTCCAGGTGGCGTCGTTCTTCAGCAGCGCGTCGCTGCCACCGGTGACGACGTCGGTGAAGGCCGCGCCGTCCCGGTGACGCAGATACCGGTCGGTGTACCCGGGTGTCGTCACCCGCAGGGACCGGTACTGGCCGACGGGCAGGGTGACCGGGGTGGCGGCGGCCTGGGACGCGTCGATGAGCGCGCGGTTGGCGGCCCTGACCCGGGCCTCGTCGACCTTGACCACCTGACGGTCGTAGGTGAGCAGGCCGTTGGCCTCGTTCTCGACGTCGGTGATCTCGGTGTAGACCGACGCGGACAGGCCCCGGGGCATGCGCACCTCGCGGATCGCGTCGAGGAGACCGACGAACCGGTTGTTCAGGTGCGCGAGGTCGGGCTGGTCCTCGTAGCTGAAGCCGCCCCCGGGGTACCACTCGTGTCCGGCGACCTCGAATCCGAGTCCGCCGTACTCGCCGAGCACGGCGGCACGGGTGGCGCTGGGCACGGTGGTGCCGGGGCCCACGTAGACATGGTGGTCCACCACGTCGCCGTTGCCGCCGTCGACCGAGCCGCAGCAGTTGACGCCGCTCATGTTGTTCACCAGGCGCGTCGGGTCGTACGCCTTGACCTTGTCGGCGATGCGGGCCTGGTCGTACTGGCCCCAGCCCTCGTTCTGGTCGACCCACATCACCAGGGAGGGGGAGCTGCGGTGCTGGTCGATGACGCGGTCGTACTCGGCCTCCCACTGGGTGCGGGCCGCGCTGTCCGGGGTGCGCAGGTCCATGGCCGGCATGTCCTGCCAGACCAGCAGGCCGAGCCGGTCGGCCCAGTAGAACCAGCGCTGCGGCTCCACCTTGATGTGCTTGCGGACCATGTTGAAGCCGAGGTCCTTGTGTTTCTGGAGGTCGAAGCGCAGGGCCGCGTCGGTGGGCGCGGTGTAGATGCCGTCCGGCCAGTAGCCCTGGTCGAGGGTGCCGGTCTGGAAGACGAACTTCCCGTTCAGGACCGGGCGTTGCATGCCGCCCACACTGGCCAGACCGACGGTCCGCAGGCCGGTGTAGCTGCCGACCGAGTCGACGGTCGTGGTGCCGGAGAGCAGGTCGGCCCTGACGTCGTAGAGGAACGGGTCGTCGGGGCTCCACAGGTGCGGGTTCGGGACGGGCACGGTGAACGTCGTGCCGACGGCGCCGGTGGCCGTGCCCACGGTGACGCCGCCGGTGGACACCGTGACGCGGACCTGGTGGCCGCTGGTCCCGGTGCCCCGGACGGTCACCTTGAGGCGGCTGTTCGCGGGGTCGGGAACCAGGTCGAGGCGGCTGACGTACGCGGGCGCGGTCGGCTCCAGCCACACGGTCTGCCACAGGCCGGACGCGGCGGTGTAGAAGATGCCGCCGCCGGCGTGCGGGGCCACGTCGTTGATGCGCTGCTTGCCGACCGCCTGGGAGCCGGTCTGGGTGGGGTCCCAGACGGAGACCACCAGGGTGTTGGTGCCGCCGTTCAGCAGGTCGGTGATGTCGTAGGAGAAGGCGTCGTAACCGCCGCTGTGGGCGGTTCCGGCCTGCCGGCCGTTGACCCAGACGGTGGTGCGCCAGTCGGCGGCACCGAAGTGGAGCTGGACGCGACGGCCGTTCCTGTTCGACGGGACGGTGAAGGAGCGTTTGTACCAGAGCTTGTCGTTCTGGGTGATCTTGCGCTGAATGCCGGAGAGCGCGGACTCGGCGACGAACGGGACCCGGATCTGCTCGGCGAACGACGCGGGCTGACCGGCGTCCGCCGAGGTGACCGCGAAGTCCCAGATGCCGTTGAGGTTGGCCCAGTCCGGGCGGGTCAGCTGCGGGCGCGGATATTCGGGCAGGGGGGTGTCGATGGGGACCTGGCCGGTCCACGGGGTGGTCATCGGCGACGGCTTGGGCGTCCACGCCTGCGCGGCGGCCGCCGCGGGGCCGGTGGCCGTCAGTGCCGTGCCGCCGATCAGGATGAGCGCGGTGAGCACGATGGTGACCCACCGCGCTCGTCGTCCCCTCCGGGCGAACGGTCTCGGGCCTGCGGGTACTCGACGCATCGTGCCTCCTTGACTCGTGGGGTGGGGAGACGTGCGTGTGCGGGAGGGCGGCCGGGGGGAGGTCCGACCGCCCGGAGACGGGGGCGGCGGCGGGAGCCGGGCGTGGCCGGCCGCCGTCCGGTTCGTGCGGAGCCGGTGCGGGCGTGTCACATGAGTTGGCGGCGGCGGCCCAGCCAGGTCTGGGCGATGACGACCACTGCCAGGAAGGCACCGCTCACCACCTGCTGGTAGGAGGAGTCGAGCGAGCCGATCTGGTTGATGACGTTCTGGATCACCTTCAGGAGCAGGACCCCGACCAGCGAGCCGCTGACGTAACCGAGCCCGCCGGTCAGCAGGGTGCCGCCGATGACGACGGCGGAGATGGCCTCCAGTTCCATGCCGCTGCCGAGGATGGTCACGCCCGAGGCCAGCCAGGCGGCGTTCAGGGCGCCCGCCAGTCCCGCGAGCAGTCCGGACAGGGCGTAGACGAGGGTCTTGGTGCGGGCCACCGGAGCACCCATCAGGGCGGCGGCGTCCTCGTTGCCGCCGACCGCGTAGACGTGCTGCCCGAAGCGGGTCCGGCGCAGGACGACGGCACCGGCGACGAACAGGACCAGGGTGATCCACACCGGGTGGGCGAGGCCGAGGGTGCTGCCCTGGCCGAGCTCGGCGAGGAAGGAGCCCTTGCCGATCAGGTAGGTTTCGGCGCCCTCGTCGGTGAGCGCCAGCATGAGTCCGCGCGCGCCCAGCATGGCCGCGAGGGTGACGATGAAGGGTGCGAGGCGGGAACGGGCCACCAGCAGGCCGTTGACGACGCCGATCGCCCCGCAGACGGTGAGCGGCAGCAGCAGCGCCACCAGGGTGCCGTGGCGGGACCCCCAGGCCGCCAGGACGCCGCCGAGGGCGAACAGGGAGCCGACGGACAGGTCGATGCCACCGGTGATGACGACGAAGGTCATGCCGAGGGCGACGATCGCCAGGAAGGCCGAACTGGTCGCCATGTTGGTGATGTTGTCGCCGGTCGCGAAGGAGTCGAAGGAGAACGACGCCACCAGGGAGACGATCAGCAGGACGGCCGACGCGCCGTGCTGCTGGACCAGGGCGCTCAGCCGCTCGGAGCGTGCCGAGCCGGCCCGGGGGGCGTGCTGCGGGGGTTCGATGCCGGCAGTGGTCACGGGTGCTTCCGTGTTCGCGGTGGTCAACGCGTCCCCCGTCCCCGAGCCGCGTAGACCGCGGCGACGATCACGATGGCCTGGGCGATCTGCGTCCAGGAGGGTGGCAGATCGTGCTTGATGAGGGTGGCGGTGAGGAGCTGGATGAGGACGGCTCCGGCCACGGTGCCGCCGATGTTGACCCGGCCGCCGGTCAACGGGGTGCCGCCGACGACGACCGCGGTGATCGCGGACAGCTCCATCAGGTTGCCCAGCGAGGTGGGGTCGCTGGCCTGGAGGCGGGCGGTGGCCAGCACGCCCGCGACCGCGGCGAGGAGCGCGCAGACGACGTACACGATGATCAGCACACGTCGCACGGGCAGGCCGGCGAGCTGGGCGGCGGGGCGGCTGTCGCCGATGGCGAGGAGTTGGCGTCCGAAGGTGGTGCGGCGCACCACGAAGGCCACCAGCAGGGCCAGGGCGGCGGCGATCAGGGTCAGGTAGGGGATACCGAGGACGTCGCCGGAGCCCAGGGAGGCCAGTGCGGGGTTGCGCAGGTCCTTCAGCTGGGGCAGCAGCACCAGGGCGACGCCGCGGCCGCCGACCATGAGCGCCAGCGTGGCGACGATCGGCTGCACGCCGACGACCGCGACCAGCGCGCCGTTGGCCAGCCCGACCGCCGCGGCGAACAGCGCGACCACCAGCAGCGCCGGCAGCAGACCGTAGCCGAGGTAGAGGGCGGTCACGGAGGCCGCCAGGGCCATCACGGCGCCCACCGACAGGTCGACGCCCTCGGTGCCGATGACCAGCGCCATGCCGAGGGCGACGATGACGACGGGGGCGACCTGGACGGCCTGGGTGCGGAAGTTCTCCGCGGTCAGGAAGTGCGGGGTGATGACGGTGTTGACGACGAGCAGCGCCGCGACGCCGACGTAGACGCCGTAGGTCTGCAACCAGCGCAGAAGTCGGGTCCTGTCCCACGGGACGCCGCGCAGGGTGGCTTCAGCCATCGACGGCCGCCTTCTCGCCCGGCTCGCGTACGGGGTCGTCGCCGGCGATCGTCCGCATCAGCTTGTCCTCCGTGACGTCGGCTCCGGTCAGCTCTCCGACGACGGCGCCGTCCTTCAGTACGACCACGCGGTCGGACCCTTCGATGAGTTCCTCCAGGTCGGAGGAGATGAGCAGCACGCCCAGGCCGTCGGCGGCCAGTTCGTCGACGAGTTTCTGCACCTCGGCCTTGGCGCCGACGTCGATGCCGCGGGTGGGCTCGTCGAGCAGGAGCACCTTGGGGTTCATGGCGAGCCACCGCGCGAGGAGCACCTTCTGCTGGTTCCCGCCGGACAGTTCGCCCACCTTCTGGTGCGGTGAGGACGCCTTGATGCGCAGCCGCTCGATGAAGGTGTCGACGACGCTGTCGACGCGGGCCTCGGAGACCAGCCCGAACCGCGAGAGGCGGGGCAGCACGGCGAGCGCGATGTTCTCGCGCACCGACAGCCCGGGGACGATGCCCTCGCTCTTGCGGTCCTCGGGCAGCAGGCTGATCCCCGCGCGGATGGCCGCCGGGGTCGAGCCGGCGCGCAGCGGCACGCCGGCCACCGTGACCCTGCCCGAGCGTGCGGGCAGGGCACCGGCGATGGCCTTCGCGGTTTCGGTGCGTCCGGAGCCGAGCAGTCCGCCGAGGCCGACGACCTCGCCGGGGCGGATGCTCAGGGAGACGCCGTGCAACTGGTGCGGCACCGTCAGATCGGAGGCGGTGAGCACCGGTTCGGCGTCGGCCGGGCCGTGGTCCCCGGTGAACTTGGTGAGGCCCTCCTCACGGACCTCCCCCAGGTCCCGGCCGAGCATCGTGGACACCAGGGAGAGCCGGTCGAGGTCCGCGAGCCGGCCGTGGTGCACCCGGCGGCCGTCGCGCAGCACCGTGACGGTGCCGCACACGGCGTACAGCTCGTCCAGGCGGTGGCTGACGTAGACGACCGCGATGCCCGCGTCCCGCAGGCTGCGGATCACCGAGAACAGCGTCTCGACCTCACGGGGTTCGAGGGAGGACGTCGGCTCGTCCATGACGACGACGCGCGCATCGGTGGCGACCGCGCGGGCCAGCGCGACCATCTGCTGGGCGCCGACCCCGAGGGTGCGCAGCGGCCTGCGGACGTCCACCCGGACCCCGTAGGCGCTCAGGGTCTGTTCGGCCTCGCGGTTCATGCGGCCCATGTCCAGCAGGCCGAACCGGTTGCGCGGCTCGCGGCCGAGGAACAGGTTGCGGGCCACGCTGAGCAGCGGGATCAGGTTGACCTCCTGGTAGATGGTCGAGATCCCGGCCTTCTGGGCCTCCAGCGGGGTGGCGAAGGAGACCGTGCGGCCCTGGAACGCGATCTCGCCGGCGTCGGGCCGGTACACGCCGGTGAGGAGTTTGATGAGGGTCGACTTGCCGGCGCCGTTCTCGCCGATGAGGGCGTGCACCTCACCGGCACGCAGGGTCAGGTCCACGTCGTCCAGGGCCCGGACGCCGGGGAAGGTCTTGCTCAGTCCGCGGACGGCGAGCACTTCGGCGGGGGGTGCCACCTGTGCCTCCAGGGTGCGATGCAGGAAGTGACGGTGCGCGTCAGGGGCCCGCGGTCGGCAGGCCCCTGACGGAGGATCAGTAGGCCTTGCCGATGCCGGCCTCGGCGTTGTCCTCGGTGTAGGCGCCGTCCTCGATAACGATGTCCTGTGCCACGCTCCCGCCCTTGGTGAAGGTGTCCAGCGTCTGGAAGGCCAGCGGTCCGAAGCGCGGATTGGACTCGACGACGCCGCTGATCCAGCCGTCTACGATGCCCTGCACGGCGTTGCGGGTGCCGTCCACGGTGACGATCTCGACGTCGCCCGCCTTCTTGCCGGCGCCCTTCAGCGCGGCCACCGCGCCCAGGCCCATCTCGTCGTTCTCGGCGTAGATCCCCTTGATGCCCGGCTTCGACTGGACGAGCTGCTCGGTGACCTGCTGGCCCTTCTCGCGGGCGAACTCGCCGGTCTGCTCGAACACCACCTTCAGATCCGGCGCCTTCTCGGCGATCCGGTCCTTGAAGCCCTTGGTGCGCTCGGTGGTGACGTTGTTGCCCGCCGAGCCGAGGAGGATCGCGACCTCGCCCTTGCCTCCGGTCGCCTCGATCATCTGGTCGGCGGCGCGCCGGCCCTGCTCGACGAAGTCGGAGGCGATGAACGAGACGTAGTCCTTGCAGGCCGTGGCGTTGATCTTGCGGTCGATGGTGACGATCGGGACCTTCTTGGCCGCGGCGGCCTGGAGCACCGGGTCCCAGCCGTCGGAGTTGAGCGGGGCGATGACCAGCAGGTCCGCGCCCTTCGCCAACAGGTCCTGGACGTCGCTGATCTGCTTGGAGAACTGCGACTGGGCGTTGGCCGTCAGCAGCTTGACGCCCCGTTTCTTCGCCTCGTCCTTGATGGACTGCGTCTCGGCGATACGGAACGGGTTGGCCTCCTTCTCCGACTGGGAGAACCCGACGGTGGCCTTCGCGAGGTCCAGCTTCGCACCGCCGTACGCGTCGACGGTGCAGGTCTTGCCGCCGGGCGCGGGCGAGGCGACCTTCTGCGCGGCGTCGGCGGCCGAGGACGTGGTGTCGCTCGACGTGTCGTCCTCCGACTTCGCACAGGAGGTGGCGGTCAACGCCACGACCGCGGCCAGGGAGACGGCCACGGGCCGGGCGAGAGGACGACGGCGGTGAGTGGTGCGCTGCATGGTGACCCCGATCCGGGCGACGCGGAAAGAACACTGGGGAGATGGCGAACGAGCAAGGTCGAGCCGTGGTCGAACAAGGTCGAGCCGTGGTCGAGCAAGGTCGAGTTGTGGTCGAACAAGGTCGAGCCGTGTCGAGCAGGAGCTGAGCGGTGGGCGTGCGAGAGGCGTGCGGTAGCCGTGCCGGACAGGTGCTTCTCCCCTGGCGGGAAAGGTCGTTCGACCCGCCGCACAGAGGTTTTTACATCGTTGGAAGAGTGCTGTAAACCCCCTGCGCACGGACTGTGCGGGGGCTCGCCGCGAGCAAGTCGGGTGACACCACCCGTCTCTGCGGCCTCACCAGCGGCGGCGGACCCAGGGTCACGGCCGGGGAACGCGGGTTCTCCCGGGCAGCCGCCGAACCTCCGGCGCGCTCACGGGAAGACCCCGCCGGAAGCCGCGCCGCTCACGATCGCGCGCACGAAGAGCAATGCCCGCTTCGGCAAAGTGCCGCGATCAAGACCATGACCGAACCGGCCCGCCACACCGTCGAGAAGCAATTCGCATCCGCAACGGAACCGGAACAGGACCCGGCACCGGCGAGGTCATCCGAGGCGGCCGCCGTTCGCCGCGGCTCGCCCCAGGGTGCTCTCCCGTTCCACGAGGTGGTGGTCCGCCCTGACCCGGCGCGGCTCGGGCATCTCGTCGCCGCCGAGCCGTGCCAGCACCGACTCGACGGCGAGACGGCCGATGGCCCCCTTGTCCGGCGACACGGAGGTGAGGGTCACCGCGCCGAAGCGTCCCTCGACCACGTCGTCGAAGCCGACGACGGCGATGTCCTCGGGGACGCGCAGTCCCCGTTCGTGCAGGACGCGCATCGCGCCGATGGCCATCGGGTCGTTGTAGGCGAAGACCGCGTCGGGACGCCGTCCGGAGTCCAGGATGCGGTTCATGGCCGCCGCCCCGTCCGCGTGCCCCCACCCGTCGGTGGCGGCGACGAGCCCGTCGTCGGCCGGGAGACCGGCCGCCGTGAGCTCCTCGCGCCAGCCGCGCACACGCAGTTGCGCCGGCTCACTGCGACCGCGCCGGGCACCGATGAAGGCCACCTCCCGCCGGCCGAGCCCGTTCAGATGCCGGACGGCGGCACGGGCGGCGGCGACGTTGTCGATGGCGATGTGGTCGTACGGCAGGTCGTAGTCGCGCTCGCCGAGCAGCACCAGCGGTACGTTCTCCGCCCGGTCCCGCAGGTCCTCGGTCTCGAGCTCGATGGGGCTGAGGATCAGCCCGTCGATGACCCGTGCCCGGAACCCCTGGCTGACCAGGATCTCCTGCTCGCGGTGCCCCCCGGTGTGATCCAGCAGCACGATGTACTCGTGGGCGGCGGCGGCGTCGATGACGGCGGCCGCCAGCTCGGCGAAATAGGGGTTGCCGAGTTCGGGAAGGGCGAGGGCGATGATGCCGGTACGCCCTTTGCGCAGATGCCGGGCGGCCAGGTTGGGCCGGTAACCGAGCACGTCGATGGACCGCTGGACGCGCTCGCGCATGGCAGGCGTGATGTGCTGGTAGTTGTTCACCACGTTGGAGACGGTCTTGATGGAGACCCCCGCGTGCGCGGCGACGTCCTTGAGGCTGACCCGCACGGCATTCCCTTTCGCGACGTTCCGACGGGATGATGGCCGGTGCGGCTACGGGGTCGTCACCGTGGGCGAGCGCCGAGCCCCCATACTTGACTTTTACAACGTTATACAGGCGTCCTCGGCACACTGACAAGGCGGGTGCCGGACGGTCGCGGCACGCGGGCGCGCCGCCACCCGAAGGTCCGGACCAGGCAATGCGGAGCCGCCCGGGCAACCATGAGAAGTGTCGTCCGTGAACAGGTCACCGGTCTACGGCTGCGACAGCCGCGGGTGATTCGCACAGCGGTGAAGATCGCCGGTCACCGGCGGGCATCCGCGATTGCCGCGTGCTGATTCCGACGTGCTGATTCCCGCCTGCCGATTCCTGCGTGATCAGTCCTCATGAGCCGACGCGCCGCGCAACCGCCCGTCGACTACAGTTTTTCCCGAGACGTGCTCATACGGGTCGCCCTTCGCCGCGATCCGGCCGTCGGTCCGCGCGCGTTCCCCCGCAGAACGCGGCACGGTTTTCGCCACCCCCATTCGAGCATCGAACCCGCCTGATGCGGAGTTCCGGAACAGCACGAGAGGGAAAGACATGCCCTTCGCTTCCGCCAAGGACGGCACGCACATCTTCTTCAAGGACTGGGGTTCCGGACAACCGGTCGTGTTCTCCCACGGCTGGCCGCTGAACGCCGACGCCTGGGACCCGCAGCTGAAGCTGATGGCGGACAACGGATTCCGGGCCGTGGCCCATGACCGCAGAGGCGGCGGCCGCTCGGGCCAGACCTGGGACGGCAACAACCTCGACACCTACGCCGACGATCTCGCCGCGGTCATCGAAGAACTCGACCTGCGGGACGTCATTCTGGTCGGGCACTCCACCGGCGGCGGTGAGGTGACGCGCTACATCGGGCGGCACGGTTCGAGCCGGGTCGCCAAAGCCGTTCTGGTCGGTGCCATCCCGCCGTTGATGCTGAAGACGGACGCGAATCCGGAGGGGCTGCCCATCGAGGTATTCGACGAGATCCGCGCGGGCGTCGCAACGGACCGTTCCCAGTACTACCAGGATCTCAGCGTGCCGTTCTTCGGTGCCAACCGCGACGATTCGACCGTCACCCAGGGAACACGCGACGAGTTCTGGCTGTGGGGAATGACGGTGGGCATCAAAGGCGCATACGACTGCATCAAGGCGTTCTCCGAGACGGACCTCACCGAGGATCTCAAGAAGATCGATGTTCCGACGCTGATCGTGCACGGGGACGACGACCAGATCGTGCCCATCGTCGCTTCGGGCGACAAGAGCTCGAAGCTGGTCAAGGACGCGGTGTACAAGGTGTATTCCGGCGCCCCTCACGGATTGGCGCTGGTGCCGAAGTTCGCCGAGAAGTTCAACAGGGATCTCCTCGAATTCGCCCGCGGCTGAGCGAGAGCCCGGGCCGTCACCCCGGGCCGTCACGGCACTCGCGGCCGTCGTCACCCGCTCAGCGTCCCGGCCGGCGGAAGTGGGCGTAGGGCTGGTACGGCTTGAAGCAGACGAGCACCTCCACCGGGTGTCCGCCGCCGGGTTTCTGGACCAGCGTGGGAAGCGCCGTCATCAAGGCCGAGTGGCCCTGGGTGACTCCCTTCTGCCGTGGACCCCAACCCGCCGCGTGGGCAAGGCAGGTGGCGGTCTCGGCGAAGAGCTCCCGGTTGCCGAACAGGAAGAACGTGCGGGCGTGGGTGGCGTGTCGCAGCTCGTCCGGTGAGTCGGCCCGCCTCCCGCGCTCACGCCAGGTGACGGCATCCCTGGCCGTGCGTTCCTCGTCGGTGCCGACGGTCAGCGGGGTGCCGTTCACCAGCTTGCGCCGCAGCCCGGGCCACTTGCTGGGACGCAGACCGAACGTGTCGTGGACCAGCACGAGGTCGACCGGCGTGCCGAAGCCCTCGTCGGACGGCACGCCGTCACGCAACGGCACATGGACGATCGTGTGCCGGGAGTAGGCGGCGAAGGAGAACAGACCCGAGAGCCGGTTCAGCCCGTCGTGATCGCCGAGCAACAGGCCGATGGGCTCGGGGGCGCTCAGCGACGTGTGGCGAAGGGGCTTCCTCGGCTGGACGACACGGTGCTCGTGCGGCCCGGTGCGGGGTCTGAACTGTTGCAGCCTCAGCTGCATACGGAGTACCTCATCGCCTCAGGATCGCGGGCGCCACGACGTCCCGGCAACGGGAATACCGCTTGCCGGCGATCGGCGGGCACGGCGCCGGGCCCTCGGGTGGGGAACCGCCTTGCCGGCTGCCGGCCCGCAGGAAGGGCTTGACGGCCCGGGACACCCCGCGTCACCGCCACGCCGGTGATTTCGCCGATTGCTGCCCCGTTCGGCGCCACGACGCTGGTCAGGTCCAGCCACCCGCATCCTCGTCAGGAGGGCTCCATGCGTCGTCATGCCCCGCGCCGGATCCTCGGTGTTCTCGCGACCGCCACCCTCGCGTTCACCCTCTTCTCCGCAGCGCCGACGGCCGGCGCCGTCGCCACGGCCGGCACGGCCGCGTCCGTGTCCGCCGCCGCCCGGCCGGCCGACGCGGCCGCCCAGCCGCTGTCCACGAGCACACCGGTCGTCTTCGTCCACGGATACACCGGCAGCGCGTCCAACTGGACCACCGCCATGAGCGTCTTCCGGCTCAACGGCTGGTCCAGCTCCAACCTGTTCGCCTACGAGTACAACTCCTACGGCAACAACATCACCAACGCCCAGGGGCTCGCGACCTTCGTCAACAACGTGAAGGCGCGGACCGGCGCGAGCAAGGTCGCCATCGTCAACCACTCGATGGGCGGCCTCGTCAGCCAGTACTACCTGAAGGTCCTGGGCGGCAACACGAGCGTCAGCCACCTCGCCTCGATCGCCGGCGCGAACCACGGGACCACGTACGCCGCCGCCTGCCTCACCTACACGACCTGTCAGCAGATGTACCCGGGCTCCTCGTTCATCGCCCAGATCACCGCGGGCGACGAGACGCCGGGCAGTACCGCGTACGCCACCTGGTACTCGGCGTGCGACGGCGTCATCATCCCGTACACCAGCACCCGGCTCACCGGCGCGACGAACAACAACGTGCTCTGCCAGACCCACATCGGCTACCTCACGGACACGGTGGTGCTCGGTCAGATCGCCGACTTCATCGCCTCCTGACCCTTCGCGCGAGCAGCCCCGTTCCCGGCATCACGACGGCCGGGGACGGGGCGTTCGGCGACCGGAGTCCCGTCCCGGTTCCTGCCCTCGCCTACCCCGCGTCCAGCGGCCGTTCGAAGAACGTCTCCAGGACCACCGTCGCCTGGGTTCCGCTGACCCCCTCGATCGCGTACAGACGCCGCAGTACGTCCTGGAGTCGCTCCGTGCTCGCCGTGCGCACCTTCACCAGGACCGACGCGCTGCCCGCGATCACGTGGGCCTCCTGGATCTCCGGCACGGCGGCGAAGTCCTCGGCGCGATCGCCCATCCAGGCCGTCGAGTCGATCAGCACGAAGGCGAGGACCCCGCGGTCGAGGGCCGCGGGGTCCACGTCGATCGTGGTCGCCCTGATGACCCCGTGCTCCCGCAGCCTGCGCACCCGCTCGTGGGCGGCGCCCGCCGACAGACCTACCCCCCTGCCCAACTCGGCGTAGGACGTGGTCGCGTCCTTCTGGAGCAGCGCGATCAAGCCACGATCGATGTCATCTATCGGCTTCATCTATCGACCATATCCTGTTCGGTTATCTCCGTGTTACGTTGAATCAGATCCTGATCAGCGTATGCGAGGGGACGCTATGCCCGCCGATGGCCTGTACGAGATCCTGGACGACCGCTTCCGCACCGGACGCTGCACGAACGGCGACGGCAGGCTGGAGGTACTGCACCGGGACTGCCGTTGGGCGGAGGGTCCGCTGTATCTGCCCGCCTGGCGCCAGTTGATCTGGAGCGACATCCCGAACGACCGCATGCTGCGCTGGGACGAGGCCACCGGAGCGGTCGGCGTCTTCCGCGATCCGGCCGGACACAGCAACGGCAACACCCTCGACCGGCAGGGCCGCCTGGTCACCTGTGAGCAGGGCAACCGCCGGGTCACCCGCACCGAACCGGACGGCACGGTGACGGTCCTGGCCGAGCGGTTCCAGGGCAGGCGGCTCAACAGCCCCAACGACGCCGTCGTGCGATCCGACGGCACTCTCTGGTTCTCCGACCCCGACTTCGGCATCACCAGCGACTACGAGGGCCATCGGGCCGAGTCCGAGATCGGCTCCTGCAACGTCTACCGGATCGACCCGGCGACGGGGCACGTGCTCCTCGCCGCCGACGGCTTCGAGGGGCCCAACGGCGTCATCCTGTCACCGGACGAGAAGCGGCTGTACGTCTCCGACTCGCGAGCCGCCCGCATCCACGCCTTCGACGTCCACGACGACGGCACGCTCTCCGGACGCGAGGTCTTCGCCGAAGCGCGCGCGGGCGTCCACTTCGACAACATCCGCCTGGACGACCAGGGCCGCCTGTGGGCCGCCGCCCTGGACGACGGCGTCCACTGCTACGACCCCGACGGCACCCTCATCGGACGGCTCCGGGTGCCGGAGCCGGTCTCCAACATCACCTTCGGCGGCCCGAAGAACAACCGCCTGTTCATCACCGCCACCACCTCGCTGTACTCACTGGTGATGTCGGTGACGGGAGCGCCCCGCCTCTAGGGCGCATACTCCGCCGCGGTCCGGGGCACTCCGTCCTGCGCGCGCCCCGGCGCCGGAAGGTCGCGACTGTCCGACACTGATCTTCCGGCGTCCCTCCCCGTCCCGTAGAGGGGGTGGCGGGGCGCCGGCACCACGCGAACCGGACCAAGGAGCAGATGTGAACGACCCGGACTCCCTCACCCTTCAGCAGGAGATCGCCCGGGAACTCGAGGTCGCGGAGACCTTCGAGGTCGAGGCGGAGATCGAGCGCCGGGTGGCCTTTCTCGCGGAGCGGCTGATCTCCACCGGCCTTTCCTCCCTCGTGCTCGGTATCAGTGGTGGCGTCGACTCCACCACCGCCGGCCGCCTGTGCCAGCTCGCGGTCGAGCGGGCCCGGGCAGCGGGGCACGAGGCGCGGTTCTACGCGATGCGGCTGCCCTACGGCGTCCAGGCCGACGAGCACGACGCCCAGCTCGCGCTCTCCTTCATCCGGCCCGATCACGTGCTGACCGTGGACGTCAAACCTGCCGCCGACGCCACGCTCGACGCCTTGCTGGGCGCCGACATGATCTTCCGCGACGCCCACCACCAGGACTTCGTGCTCGGCAACATCAAGGCGCGACAGCGCATGATCGCCCAGTACGCCGTGGCCGGCGGGCACCACGGAATGGTCGTCGGCACCGACCACGCGGCCGAGGCGGTCTCCGGTTTCTTCACCAAGTTCGGTGACGGCGCGGCGGACCTGGTCCCGCTGTCCGGCCTCACCAAACGCCGGGTGCGAGCCGTGGCGGACGCGCTCGGTGCGCCGGCCGAGCTGGTGCACAAGGTCCCGACGGCCGACTTGGAGACCCTCGATCCCGGTAAGACCGACGAGGACGCGCTCGGTGTCGCCTACGACCACATCGACGACTTCCTGGAAGGCAAGCCTGTCGACGAAGGCGTCTTCCAGACGATCGTCGATCGCTACCGGCTCACGGACCACAAGCGCCGGCTGCCCATCGGTCCCTGAGAGACGGGTGCGCGACGGCCCACGGCAGCACCGGGGACCCCGCTCGCGTGGCGAGCACCACGGCGGGGCTCTCACAGGTCGAACAGCCGCGCCGCGTTGTCGTGGCAGACCGCCCGCAGCCACTCGTCGCCGAGACCCAGCCGCTCCAGGGCGTGGAGCTGGTGCACATACGGATAGGGGATGTTGGGGAAGTCGGAGCCGAGCAGTACGCGGTCGCCGAGCCCGGCCAGCCGGGGCAGGGCTCGGCCGGGGAACGGCATCATCGCCTCGGCGAAATCGGTGAACGCCATCGTCGTGTCCAGCCGCACCTCCCCGAACCGCTCGGCGAGGCCGAGGAACTCCTCGTACTCGGGCATGCCCAGGTGCGCGACGACCAGCCGGAGCCGGGGGTGGCGCGCCAGTACCCGCGCGATCGGCTCGGGTCCGGTGTGCTTGCCGGGTGCGGGGCCGGAGCCGCAGTGGATCACCGTGGGGATCCCCGCCTCGGCCAGCAACCCCCATGTCCGGTCCAGGAGTTCGTCGGCCGGGTCGTACGCCCCCACCTGCACGTGCGCCTTGAAGACACGCGCGCCCGCCTCGACGGCCTCCCGGACGTAGGTCTCGACGCCGGGCTCGGGGTAGAGGGTCGCGGTGTGCAGGCAGTCGGGCGTGCGGCGGGCGAAGTCGGCCGCCCAGTCGTTCAGCCACCGGGCCATGCCCGGCTTGTGCGGGTAGAGCATCGCGGTGAAGGCCCGTACGCCGAACTCCCTGAGCAGGGCGGTCCGTTCCGTCTCCTCGTTCCGGTAGGTGATCGGCCACTCGAGCCCGCCGGACCGCGGGCCGAGCGCGTCGAAGTAGGCCCAGACCTTGCGCAGGACCCGCTCGGGCATGAAGTGCGTGTGGACGTCGACCAGCCCGGGAAGACCGAGCCGGCCCCAGAAACGGCGCACCTGCGCGGCCTCCTCCCCCGCAGGGCCGGGTTCGGCGGTGCCACCAGGGTCGACGGGTTCCATACGGTGATCATCCATGGCGCCCACGATCGTCCCGGGTGCGGCGGCGGGTCCACTCCTGTGCGCGGGAAATCCGTGAGGGATCCCTCACGTGGCCCCGCCGACGGCCCGCGCCGCCGCGATCCGGGGCCGCCGTCAGGGCTTGGCCGGCTTCACCCTCCTGTCGACGCCGTTCACCCGTACGGTGACGGGCTTCCGGTTCCGTGCCCGGTCGGCCACGATCTCGTACGACGTCACCTTGCCGTTCCGCCACGTACAGCCGACCTCGTAGCCGCCCCGGGCGCGGAGCCCGGTGAAGGATCCCTCGGCCTTCCAGCCGTCCGGAAGGGCGGGCAGCAGGTCGATGACTCCGTCGTGGCTCTGGAGCAGCATCTCCGCCACGGCGCCCGAGATGCCGAAATTGCCGTCCATCTGGAAGGGCGGGTGGTTGCAGAACAGGTTGGGCAGCGTGTTGTAGGTCAGCAGTCCACGCAGCATGATCTGGGCGCGCCGACCGTCCCGGAGGCGGGCGAAGAGGGCGGCCCGCCAGGGCCAGGTCCACGAGCGGCGGCTGTCGCCGGAGACCGTCGCGGCCGTGAACGGGACACCTTCCTTCTCCCCGCACCGTGCTTTGAGGGAGACGAGGGCCGCGGCGGCCAGGTCGGGCGTCCTGGGCGTGATCTGGCGGCCCGGGTAGACCGCGAAGAGGTGCGAGGTGTGGCGGTGGATGTCGGTGGGGCTGTCGATGTCCTCCTGCCATTCCTGGAGTTGACCCCACTTGCCGATCTTGTTCGGCGCGAGGCGTGCCTGCATGTCCGCGACCTTGGCCCGGTAGGCCGGGTCCGCGTCGAGCACCGCCTCGCAGTCGAGGTAGTTCTGGAACAGGTCCCAGATGATCTGCTGGTCGTACATGACGCCGTCCTCGCGCGGCCCGTGCTCGGGGGACCAGCCGTCCGGCGAGACGAGGAGCCCGTCCTCGCGCTCCTCGAGATGGTCCTCCCAGAACTCGCAGATCTCCTTGATCATCGGATGGGCGACGGTGCGGAGATAGGTCAGGTCCTGGGTGAACGCCCAGTGCTCGTAGAGGTGTTGGGCGTACCAGGCGCTCGCGACGGTGTTCCACTCCCACGCGTTGCCACCGAAGATGCTCTGGCTGGTGCGGGCCGTCCAGCCGCGCGTGTCCTCGCCGAAGGCGTTGCGGGTCGCCACCCGGCTGGGCACCGCCACCTGCTTGACGAACTCGACGAGTGCCTCGTGACACTCGGGCAGGTTCGTCGTCTCGGCTCCCCAGTAGTTCATCTGGACGTTGATGTTGGTGTGGTAGTCGGAGGCCCAGGCCGGCTGGTTGCTGTCGTTCCACAGCCCCTGAAGGTTGGCGGGCAGGCCGTTCGGGCGGGAGGAGCTGATCAGCAGGTACCGGCCGTAGTCGAACATCGCCTGTTCGAGGGTCGGGTCCTCGCCGCCCGCCGCGTAACGCGCCAGTCGCGCGTCGGTGGGCAGAGCGGTGACGGCGGCCGAGGTGGTCCCCCAGGTGACCGAGACACGCTTCATGAGAGCGCGCGTCTCGGCGACGTGCTGGTCGCGCAGCCTGCCGTAGGGCCGGGCGGCCGCTGCGTCGAGAGCCCGGTCGACGATCGGTTCCGGAGCGGCTCCGCGCCATCCGGCGGCGGCGTCGAGCCGGTAGTCGGTGCGGGCGTCGAGAAACAGGGTCAGGGTCGTGCAGCCGCTGAACCGGAGCACGGAACCGTCGGCGCTGAGGTCGCCGTCGGTGTGTACGGCCTGGACGGTGCAGGCGTGCTTCAGTCCGTTGCCCATGACGCCGCTGAAGGCGATCCGCCCGGCGCCGGCGTCCACGGCGGTCGGGGCCTGCTCCTGCGCGGACGTCAGCGAGATCGCGCCGGAGAGTCCCCGGGCGCGGTCCGACGTGTAGCGGAAGACCATGACGTCCGCGGAGCGGCCGGCGAACGCCTCCCGCAGGATGCGCTGTCCGGGCGCGCCGAAGCGGGTGACGTGCAGACCGTCGACGAAGTCGAGGGTGCGCCGGTAGTCGACGACCGCGCGCTGGGCGCGGGTGTCGAAGCCGTTGCCCGCCAGCGCGATCTCCGCGATCTGGAAGCCGGTGGCGGACCCGCCGCCGGTCAGGGTGAGCCGGTAGACGCGGTACGCCGTGCTGTTGCTGAAGGCGAAGGTCCGGGTCTCGCCGCGGCCGGCGAAGGGCGCCCCCGGGTTCTGCGTGTCGAGGGTCGTCCAGGCCGTCCCGTCGTGCGACGCCTCGAGCGTCCACTGCCGGGGATCGTCCTTCGGGCGGTCCGGTGCCGAGGTCAGCGTGTACGAGGTGACGGCGGCGGCGCGGGGCAGGTCTGCCTGCCAGACGACGGTGGGCGCGGCGCCGTCGACCCGCCAGACGGTGCCCGGATCACGGTCCGCGGCACAGGAGATGTCCCAGGACCCGGCTCCGGGACGGGCGCCGGACCCCTGGGAGTGCCCGCTCGGCGACGACAGGTACACCGAACCGTCCCCGCCCAGGTCGACGCCGGTCAGGCCGATCTCGCTCACCTGGAAGTGGCTGACGCCCGCCTTGGGGACGAAGTCGAACCGGTAGAAGCGGTAGGCCGCGGTGTCGGCGCAGGTGAATTCCCTGGTCTGGAAGCGGCTCTCGAAGGGCGCCTCCAGGGTGCGGCTGTCCAGCGTGGTCCAGGTGGCGCCGTCGGCCGATCCGGAGAACGTCCATTCCTGCGGGTCGCGTTGGGGAACGTCGTTGGCGCTCGTCAGGCGGTAGGAGGGGACCTCGACGGGGTCGGGAAGCACGACCTGCCACCGCACCCTGGCGCCGGGCCCGTCGATGCACCACTTGGTGCCCGGTTCGCCGTCGTACGTCTTGTCGACGCCCTCCGACGCGGAGGAGTCGTACGGTCCCCCCGGAGCCGTGACCACGGGCTTCGGACGGGCGGCGAAGGTGACGAAGAGGTCGCCGAAGGCGCGGTACGAACCGAAGCCGGTCATGCCGGTGTCGAAGTCGCTGTCCGGCTTGCCGGCGAGCGCGTTGTCGTAGTTGTCGACCCCGCCCCACAGACTCTGCTCGTTGAACTGGATGCGCTCCTCGTAGGGATCGGCGAAGAGCATCGCGCCGAGCCGGCCGTTGCCGATCGGCAGGGCCTGCGACTGCCAGTCCGCGGCGGGGACGGAGTACTGCAGCGCCTTGCGCGACAGGGTCGGCCACTGCATGCCCGCCGCGGCCCGGGGCGCGGCGGCGGCCTGTCCGGTGGGCATGGCGCCTGTCAGCTGCGTGGCCAGAGGCGCCGCGGCGAGAGCACCGCCGAACTTGAGGACGCTTCGTCTCAGCGGTTGGGATTCATTGCTCACAGTAAGATCTCCCGGCCCATTCATCGGCTCTTTCACGGAGGGAGTTGCAGCCACTTCGACGTTCATCGAGGGCGTTGTGGTCTGTGGCCATCTTCACGGCACAATAGATCGGATGTCTAGGGGTGCGATCTGTCGTCAGCTGACGGTCCGTCCGCGTCGACCCAACTCGCGGCGAGCCAGTGTTCGACGGCGGCCACATGAACCGTCGCGGCGGACACGGCGAGCAGCGCGTCACGTGCTCCGAGGGCGCGCAGGATCTCCTCGTGTTCCGTGTGCGCGCGCTCCACGGCGCGCCGCGCCCTGCTCCCCCGCACGATGCGCACCCGCTGGGTACGGGTGGACAGGACGCGCAGCAGCATCGACAGCACGGGGTTGCCGACGGCTTCCACGATGCGCAGGTGGAAGGCGATGTCGTGGGCGACGAACTCGTCCACCGTGGCGGCCGCCCGGGACCGCTCCAGGATGGCGCCGAGTTCCTCGAGGTCCCCCGAGGTCAGCACGGTGGCGGCAAGACCGGTCGCCGGCGGCTCCAGCAGCCTGCGTACCTGGAGCAGTTGGAGGGCGGTCCGCCCGTGGGACACGTCGGCCGCGAAGGACATCGTCTCGAGCAGGAGGTGCGGCTCCAGGCTGGACACGTAGGTGCCGTCGCCCTGCCGGGTGACCAGGATGCGCATGGCGGTCAGCGCGCGGACCGCCTCGCGCAGCGAGTTCCGGGACAGACCGAGCTGACCCGCGAGAGCGTCCTCCTTGGGCAGCCGGGACCCCGGCGCGAGTTCACCCGCGACGATCATCGCCTTGATCTTCTCCATCGCCTCGTCCGTCAGTGCCACGAGGGGTGCCTCTCTGTCCCGGGGAAACCCGACGGGACTCCGCGCGGCCCCGGAGCGAGCCCGCGCGATGCCCCGGGTGGCGCGTCTACTCCTGCTTCTCGCCGGACGCGAAGCGGGAGATGATCAGCGCGACGATGATGATCGCGCCGTTGAGGAACTGGTTCCACAGCGGCGGGACACCCGCCAGCGTCATCACGTTGACGACCAGTTGGAGGGTCAGCACACCGGTGAGCGCGCCGAACACCGAGCCCTTGCCGCCGTTGAGGCTGACACCGCCGATGACCGTCGCGGCGAAGACCTGGAAGATCCAGCCGCTGCCCTGGGTGGCGGAGATGGAACCGTAGTGACCGCTGTAGAGGATGCCGGCGAACGCCGCGAGCAGGCTGCCGATGATCAGCACGACCCACACGATCCGGTCGACCCGGATACCGGCGGTCCGGGCGGCCTCCGCGTTGCCGCCGATCGCGTACAACGCCCGGCCGTGGCGCAGCCACGCCAGCGCGCAGCTGCCCGCCGCGAACAGCACCGCGCAGATCCAGATGGCGGCCGGGACCCCCAGCCAGGAGGCCTTGCCCAGATAGGTGAAGGAGGGGGGCAGATCCACGATGGACTGCCCCTCGGACAGGGCCACCTGGAGTCCGCGCAGCATGGTCAGTCCGCCGAGCGTGACGATGAAGCCGTTGAGGCGCAGCTTGAGGATGAGGAAGCCGTTGAAGGCGCCGATCGCCACCCCGACCAGGAGGCAGAGCGGGATCGCCGTCCACTGCGGGAAGAGTCCCAGGCCGTTGAACCGGCCGCCGCTGGTGGGCAGGACGAGCCAGACGGCGATGACGGGCGCCACCCCGATCGTCGACTCCAGGGAGAGGTCCATCCGGCCGACGATCAGGATCAGCGCCGTGGCGAGGACGAGCAGGCTCAGCTCGGTGGACTGCTGGGCCACACCGATGAGGTTGTCGGAGGTGAGGAAGGCCGGGGAGACGATGAACCCGATCAGGCCCAGGACGAGGATGGCCGGCACGAGGGACAGTTCACGGAAGCGGCCGAGATCGAGTCCGCGCCGGGTGTTCTTGGCGGACGTCTGCGCCACGCTCGCGGCGGGGTCGGTGACATCGGTGGTGGCGGACATGACTACCTTCCGTGCTCTTCGGTGTCGGCTGCTGCGGGGGTGCCGGCGACGCCCTCCATGGCGGCGACCATCTGTTCGTCCTTCCAGCCGCGGTCGAACTCCGCGACCACGCGTCCGTGGAACATGACGAGGACCCGGTCGCACGCCCTGAGGTCGTCCAGTTCGTCGGAGACGATCAGCGCGGCCTTGCCGGCTTCGGCGACCCCGCGGATCCTGGCGAGCAGGAACTCCTTGGACCTGACGTCCACTCCGTTGGTGGGCCGGATGGCGACCAGCACATGCGGGTCGGTCGCCAGGGCGCGGGCCACGACGACCTTCTGCTGGTTGCCGCCGGAGAGCGCCGAGACCGGGGTGCCCGCGCCCGGCGTCTTGATGTCGAGGTCGTGGATCATCCGCCGGGCGAAGGTCCTGGTGCGGGCCGGCAGGACGGTACCGAACGGGCCGAGCTGGTCGGTGACGGTGAGGGTGGCGTTCTCCGCCACGCTGCGATTGCCGACGAGACCCTGGACGTGACGGTCCTCCGGCACCAGGCCGACACCCGCGCCGAGGGAGGCCGGGACGCTGCCGGGCCGGACGGTGCGTCCATCGACCGCGATCCTGCCTCCCTCGGCGCGGTGCAGACCGGCGACGGCCTCCCCCACCTGGACGTTGCCGCTGGCGGTGGCGCCCGCGAGACCGACCACCTCACCGGCGCGCACGGAGAGGGACAGGTCTCGGCAGGTGCCGGACAGGGTCAGTCCCTCGACGGCCAGGAGCTCCCTGGAGCCGGCCGCGGAGGCGGCCGCGCCGGTCCCGTCGGCGCTCGTCGTCGTGGCGGACTCGCCGGTCATGGCCTCGACCAGTTCGTGCTTGCCGAGTCCGGCCACCGCCGCGGTACGGATGTGGGCCGCGTCCCGGTAGACGGTGACCGTGGTGCACAGGTCGTAGACCTCTTGCAGGTGGTGGGAGATGAAGAGGAAGGCGACGCCCTGCCGCTGGAGGTCGCGGAGCTTGTCGAAGAGCCGGTCGATTCCGCGGGCGTCCAGCTTGGCGGTCGGCTCGTCCAGGATGATGAACCGGGCGCCGAAGGACAGGGCCCGCGCGATCTCGACGAACTGCCGCTGCTCCACGGTGAGATGCCTGGCCCGGACCGTGGGATCGACGTCCACTCCGTACTCGCCGAGAAGCTGCTCGGCGCGTTGCCGGAGCTCCTTCCAGCGGATGGGTCGCAGCGCGGCCTCGCTCTGCCGGTTGAGGAAGAGGTTCTCGGCGACGGTGAGGTCGCCGATGATCGTGGACCGCTGGTAGACGCAGGCCACCCTGGACCGCCAGGCGTCGATGTCACCGAAGGCGGGCGCCGGCGCGCCGGAGAAGCGCAGGGTGCCGGTGTCGGGCTGCTGGAGCCCGGTCAGGATGGACACGAGCGTCGACTTGCCCGCGCCGTTGCGTCCGACCAGGGCGTGCGACTCGCCCTCGGCGATGGTGATGCGGGCGTCGCGCAGTGCGACGGTGGCGCCGTACCGCTTGCTGATTCCGGTCGCCTCGGCCACCGGGGCGCGGCTCACGGTGCCTGGCGCCGGGGCGGTCGCGGAGTCCGCCATGGTGAATACCGTCCTTCCGGTCCGGATACGGGGGTACGGGCGGGGCGGGTGCGGGGCGGAGGGGCGGGGTGCGCCGCCGCCTCCGCGTGCCTGTCCCCCAGGGGGGTCGTCAGCCGACGTTGTTGCCCCAGAGCGTCTTGTCCTCGACGTTGTCCTTGGTCACCAGCGGGGCGGGCAGCTGGTCCTCGAGACCGTTGGGGATCTCGATGATCGTGGAGTCGTGGTCGGTCTTCCCGGCCTTGAACGTCTTGCCGTCGGCCGCGGCCTGGGCGTAGTACAGCGCGTACTTGGCGTACAGGTCGGCGGGCTGGGAGACCGTCGCGTCGATCTGGCCCTTGCGGATCGCGTCGAACTCCTGCGGGATGCCGTCGTTGGAGATGATCGAGATGTGCCCCTTCTGACCGGCCGGCTTGAGCAGACCCTTCTGCTCCAGCAGAGCCAGGGTCGGCTGGAGGAAGACACCGCCCGCCTGCATGTAGATGCCGTTCAGGTCGGGGTGCTGGGCGAGCAGGCTCTGGAGTTTGGCGGAGGCCACGTCGCCCTTCCAGTCGGTGGGCAGCTCGAAGACCTTGATCTTCGGGAACTTCGTCTTCATGCATGCGGCGAAGGCCTCGGAGCGGTCGCGCCCGTTGATGGAGTCGAGGGCGCCCTGGAATTCGGCGACCTTGCCGGTACCGCCGAGCTGCTTGCCGAGAAACTCGCAGGCCTTGGTGCCGTACGCCTTGTTGTCGGCGCGTACGACCATGTAGACGTCGCCCTTGTCGGGGCGGGTGTCGACGCTGACCACGGGGATCTTCTTCGAGGCGAGCGTGTCGAGGGTGGAGGCGATGGCACCGGTGTCCTGCGGCGCCATGACGACCGCCTTGGCGCCCGTGTTCTCGAACACCTGCACATTGGCGACCAGCTTGGTGACGTCGTTCTGCGAGTTGCTCAGCGGCAGCGCGTTGACGCCGTCGGCCTTGACGTCCTTCTTCACGTAGTCGGCGTAGGAGTTCCAGAAGTCCGAGTCGGAGCGCGGCAGGTCGATGCCGATGGCCGGCTTGTCCGCGCCGCCCGCGGCACCCGAGCTGGTGCTCTCGCGGTTGCATGCGGTGACGAGGGCGAGCGCCACGAGGACGGTGCCGGCGGCTGCGGCGGCTGAGCGGGTGCGAGCGAGCTTCATGGCCGTGTGTTTCTCCTTAGCCAGGGCAGGGCGGTGCGCGGCGGCGGCAGCAGGGGTGTCGGCGCCCGGTGCGCGGGACGCGGACTCGAATCGGAGAGTCGGCCGCTGTCGAGGGTGTGCGCGGACCGTGCCGGCGGGGATGGGATGAGGGTGAAGCGGAGGGCCGAGAAAGCGGAACGGAACAGCGAGGGAGACAGCGAAGCCGATTCCTCCGATGTATCCGGGACGACGTGGACGTTACGACGGCGTCGCCGACGTTGACAAGAGTCCGTCCCCAACGTTTTCCACGGCATCACCCCGTATTCGGTCACGAGCCTGACGGACGACCTTGCCCGCACCGGCCCGAGCGGCACTGAGCTGCGCTTATCCTGCGCCATCCGCGCGGGGACCGACAGGTTCCGGAGTTCACGATTCGGCATAGTCCCGCTGTCGGGAACGACACCCGACGCGCTCGACACCCCCGGGGTGTCCGACGTCCACCACGCCCGCCGCGCCGGAGGCGCCGGGCGTGTCCGCGCTCGAGCGCTTCTCGCCACCGCCCTGAACGGGTGCGTCGATCCGTCGCGTGGCCCGCTCGGCACGCATTCCTCCGATGGGCCGACATCGATCGGCACCGCCACCCCGACGAATACCGACATGTCCCAGCGGACTTCGGCGAGAACCGGTGGCTCGCGACGGATACATCCGAGGACTTCATTGCCCAGACGCCGACCAGCCTTTACAGTCACGGAGTCGTCATTCCTCCGATGAATATGGGTCGAGTCCGGACCGTGCGGGTGATCGGGCCGGTGACCTGCGCGAAGAGGCCGACCCGGCGCCCGCCCGCGGGTGTGGCCCTCGACCTGCCCGGCACCCCCTCCCTCCGTTCCGGCGACACCGTCCAGCTCCAGATCGACGGGCTCGGCGGCCGGCGGCCGACCTTCGGCCAAGCGTGAAAGGCACCCCCTTGTCTGCAACTCCCGCCCGGATCATCTCGGTCGACACCTACGACATCCGCTTCCCCACCTCCCGGGAACTGGACGGCTCCGACGCGATGAACCCGGACCCCGACTACTCCGCCGCCTATCTGGTGCTGCGCACCGACGCCGGCGACGGGCTCGAAGGTCACGGCTTCACGTTCACGATCGGGCGCGGCAACGACGTCCAGGTCGCGGCGATCGGCGCGCTGCGCCCCCATCTCCTGGGCCGCCGCGTCGAGGAGCTGTGCGCCGACCCGGGATCGCTCAGCCGCGATCTGATCGGCGACAGCCAGTTGCGCTGGCTCGGTCCCGAGAAGGGCGTCATGCATATGGCGATCGGGGCGGTGGTGAACGCGGTGTGGGACCTCACCGCGAAGCGGGCCGGTCAGCCCCTGTGGCGGCTGCTCGCCCACGCCGACCCCGAGTGGCTGGTCTCGCAGGTCGACTTCCGCTACATCGCCGACGCCCTCACCCCCGAGGACGCCCTGACCCTGCTGCGGGACGGGCGGGACGGACTCGCCGAGCGTGAGGCGACGCTGCTGGAGCGCGGCTACCCGGGGTACACCACCTCGCCGGGCTGGCTCGGCTACTCGGACGAGAAACTGACCCGCCTCGCCAAGGAAGCGGTCGCCGACGGCTTCACCCAGATCAAGCTCAAGGTCGGCGCCGACCTGGCGGACGACGTCCGGCGGCTGCGCACCGCCCGCGCCGCCGTCGGCGACGGCGTTCGTATCGCCATCGACGCCAATCAGCGCTGGAACGTCGGCGAGGGGATCACCTGGGTCCGGGCCCTCGGGGAGTTCGACCCGTACTGGATCGAGGAGCCCACCAGTCCGGACGACATCCTCGGCCACGCGGCGATCCGTGAAGGCGTCGCGCCCGTGAAGGTCGCCACCGGCGAGCACGTCCAGAACCGCATCGTCTTCAAACAGCTGCTCCAGGCCGGCGCCGTCGACGTCGTCCAGATCGACGCCGCCCGGGTCGGCGGCGTCAACGAGAACCTGGCGATCCTGCTGCTGGCCGCGAAGTTCGGGGTGCCGGTGTGCCCGCACGCCGGCGGCGTGGGGCTGTGCGAGCTGGTGCAGCACCTGTCGATGTTCGACTACCTGGCCCTGTCCGGCACCACCGAGAACCGGGTCATCGAGTACGTCGACCACCTCCACGAACACTTCGTCGCGCCGGTGGTGATCCGCGACGGCCACTACACCGCGCCGCTGTCCCCCGGCTTCTCCGCCGCGATGCTCCCCGGGTCCCTCGCCGAGTACCGCTACCCCGACGGCGTCTTCTGGGCCGCCGACCTCGCCGAAGGACACAAGGGTGCGTGACCGGCCTCCCGGGTCTCCCGACCGTGTGACCCACCGGGCGATCGGTGGCGTGACCGCAGGCGTGACTCGTACTGCCCTGGCCGTCGACGACGGTATGCGGGGGCTCGGGCTCCGCCCGGCCTCCCGGTCGTGAGGACCGTGGCGACCGATCCCGATCGGGACGGCTGTGCGTGATCGACGTTCACGGGGCAACCGGACAGGGAGCGATCGCGCGACAAGGGAGCGTCAACGTCATAGGAACCACCGTCCACGTCCCCCAGACCCGGGACATGATCGGGGAAGGAACTCTCCGGAGACGATGGTCGGCCGCCCCGGGCTGCCGCCCCTCGCCGCCCGCTATCGCCGGTACGGCCGACGCGTCACCGGCCGCCGGCCGCCGCGGTCACGGTGGCGGGGTCCACGCCGGTCAGTTCCGTGATGCGGTGCGGCGGCACGCCGACGGCCAGGGCCCGCCCGATCAACTCGTCCCTGCCCTCGGCGCTGTCACGGTAGGCGAGCAGTTCCTCCTCGACCCGGGCGTGCACCGCGGGCGCCAGGTGATGGCGCACCCGGCTCAGTTCCTCGTCGCTCAGCGGGACGGGCAGCCGTTCCGCTCCCTCGGGAACGGCCGTCCTCTCCTCCGGCGGCAGGAGTCGCAGGCGGGGGGAGGTCGCCGTGCTTCCCTGGGCGTCCAGCCACGCGCGTACCGCCGTGGTCTCCATGCAGGCGAGGTCACCGACGGCGGCCGGGGCCACGCCGAGTTCCACGGCGGCGTCGTCCAACAGAAACAGGTAGGCCTCGTCGGTCATGCTCGGCTCCTTCTCGACGGGAGACAACGGAACATCCGGCCACCTCGGTCGGGGGCCGATCGACGTCCCTCTACCCCACCGCATCCGGATTACCTTCGGGAGTGAGCGCGTCATGCGGGAGCGTGGCCCGGGTATCCGGATGTCATGACTCTGCCGAAACCCTTACGCACGGCTCTGATGCTGGTCGCGCTCTACGCCGTGTGCGTCCTCTTCCTGCGGTATCGGCGGGACGGGATGGACTGGCAGCCCGCCCTGCTGATCGGCCTTGCGATGACGCCGCTCGCCCTGCTGCTCGCCAAGGGACGCGACAAGCTCAACGGCAAGACCCGTGACGCGGGGGCGCGTTGGCGGGACCGGATGCGGCGCGGGAACAACTGACACGTCGCGTCGTCATGGCCCGGAGCCACGGTCCGTCGCACGGTGCACCACCAGACTCTCCACCTCGTACGACAACTCGGTGGTGGCGTCGTCGGGGGGCGGGTGGTAACGCCCCGCGCACACCGAGAGGTTGACGATGAGGTAGGCCTGCCACGAGGACCCGACGCCCCGTCCGTCGGCGAAGACCCGCTCCCCGTTCAGCGACCAGACCACGCTGCGCCTGCCGAACGTCACGCTCAGATCGATGACACCACCGGGGCGGACGGCTTCGTCGCGGACGTAACTGTGGCCCTCGCGTACGTGGTTGCTCAACTCCAGCAGGTCGGGGTTGTCCGGGTGGTACTCGAAGACGTCGACCTCGTTGCCCCCGTCCCGCCAGGTCCAGATCGCCGGCCAGGCACCCGGCCCGGCGGGCAGCCGCACCCTGGTGTCGAGGCGGTCCCCGGTACGGAGCATGAAGCCCTCGGGGCTCTCCTCCGTGGTCAACAGACCGGCGTCCCACAGTCCGTCGGATCTGCGCGTGGCGCGGAACGTGCCGGTACGGGAGTACGAGGGGTCGGCGGTGAGGTGGTCCAGTTTGTTGTCGCCGGGGTTGGTGGGACCGCCGTCGGGATAGGCCCAGGAACGGCCCGCCACCCACTGACGGTCGGAGGAGAAATCGGCTGTGAAGACGACGGTGCTCACCGCGGGCTCCCTCGGTCGCCGGGTACGGCATCACATGCCGGATTTCTCCCCACGGCGGCCCCGGCCATGCGGTGCCCGAATTCTCACGACCCGTGATTCACCCGTTCGGCGTAGCACACGCGCAGGGCGCCGCCCCGAGGGCGTCCGTATCGGGCTCGCCCTGTGCACGGTGGGCCCGCATGCGCATGTTCCGCGCAGGGCGCACCCTGTGGGCATGGGCCCTGCGCATCCCGTCGTGATCTACCCGCCCGCCGCGGACGGCGGTCGGCGAGTGCGCGCCGGTGACCACTTCCTGGGCATGGCGTACGGCCTGCTGGACGTCGCCGAGTTCCTCCGGGAGACCGGCTTCGACGACGCCGACGAGGCCTACGTCGAGACGTCCGCGCTGATCGAGTGGCGAGGCGGCGGCCCGAGAACCTGGGACCACGACCCGAACCGCCGGTAGCCGAACCACCGGGGACCGTCCGGGCGACACCGGTCACTTCTCGGGGTCGTGGCCCCAGTTCATGAGGGAGTAGCGCCAGGGGGTGCCGGTGATGTCGCCGTCGGGGCGCTGTTCGATGTGGCGGTGGACGTAGCCGACGACCTTGCGCATGTGCGCGAGGTCGTCGTCGGTGAGATCCGTCTTGTTGGTGTGCAGAAGCTTGACGATGCGCCGCCCGGAGGCATGGCCGACGCTCTCGCCGCCGTCGCTCTGCCCGACGCTTTTCGACTCGTCGGTGTCCAGCCACTTCTCCAGCCGACCGGCGGTCATGTTGACCGCTTCGTGGAACGCGTCGACGGTCTCGTCACGGTCGGCACCGCGCCGCTCTGCCGCCATCAGGACCGGTCGCCCTTCTTGCGCAGGGCGCCGGGCTTGTGCACTGCGGAGCGTCCGGTCTTGTCGCTCTCCACCTCGTACTGCGGCTCCTCCTTCGAGGCGTCGACCGTCCGGCCGGCCGCTTCGGTGCGGTCCGTGATCTTCTTCTTCACCTTCCCGGTCACGTTCTGGCCGTGGCTCTTCCACGAGACCTTGTCGCCCTTGCTCGGCTCGTCCTTCTTCGGCATGGCGTTCTCCTGGGACAGGGGGATCGGACAGCGCGATCGGACAGGGGCATACGCGTGGATCGGGCGTCCCCACCTCACAGACTCGCGCCGCCGGGCCGTTCACGCATCCGCACACGGCACGGCGGAACGCCGATGACCCGCTTGGTCCGGCGCGGGCACCGGATCAGCGTGCCGGGGTACGCCGCACCACCGTGCCCGCTCCGTCCGCCTCCAGGATCGCCGTGCCGTCGGGGCCGGTCACGGTGATCCTGAGGGTGAGCGAGCCGGTGAGTCCCTCGGCGGTGAGTTGCCAGGCCTGTGGGGCCGCCACACCCAGGGTGCCGGTGGCCTCCTCGACCAGGGCCGGGATCTTTTCGCAGGGCAGGGAGCGCGGGTCGAACCCGAGGGCCTCCGTGCCGGTGGGGGCGAACACGACCGACAGCAGGCGTTCCTGCACGACGACGGTGAGGGCCCGGCGGGTGCCCTTGCCCTGGGTGAGCGAGTCGACGGCCCGGCGCAGTTCGCCCTTGTCGAGCAGCGACCGGTCCGGGCCGAGGGCGACCGTGCCGGAGGCCGAGGACACGACCGTGGTGGACGACGTGGAGGAGACGGACGGCTTCGCGGACGGCGGTTGCTCGACGGCGTCCTGGCCGAACAGCTCGGCCCGGAACAGCACGAGCACGACGGCCGCGCCGAGCAGCAGGCCCAGGAGCGAGGCGAAGCCGGAGACACAGCCCTCGGTCGGATCACTGTCCACGGCCGGCCCCGGCGCCGAGTCGAGGCGGGCCCCGGCCGCCCGGTCCACCCACTCCGGGTTCGGCCGCTTCACGATCCTCGCCCGTCCCGGCCGGTCCGGTGGGTACTGCACCACCACGACGCCGTGCGGCCGGTAGTCGGGGAGATCGACGAGGTTGATCTCCTGCCTGATCTCGACCCGGTACGCCGGCGCTTCGTCCGGTGCGACGGTGAGGTCGAAGCGCACCGGTACGTCGCTCGACTCGCCCCCGACGGCTCGCAGGCTCTCGATCTTCGCGAGGGCCGTACGGGGTACGACCGCCGCCTCCCGCAGGCGCCGTGGCCTGCCGGCGAGGAAGAGGAGCAGCCCGTACACCGCGGGCAGTCCCAGCCCCGTGACGAACAGCGGCACGCTCTCGATGATGCCGCCGACGACGAGTGCGGCCAGGGAGGCCCCGACCACGCCTCCCGTCAGGAACCCCCGCGCGAGGGCGGCGGGGGTGTGCTGCGTGGGCGGCGCGCCCGTGGTGATCGTCATACGGGCGATCGTGTCGGCCCAAGGTGACGGCCGGTAGGCGTCCGCGTGGCCTTCTTGGATCCGCGTCCGTGCTGTTCACAGTGCGTTTCGCTTGCACGGGGGCGGATCGGCGGGCTGACGGGTCCGCTCACGCCGTGGGAGGGGTGGCGGCCGGGGGCGGCGTCTCCCAGGCCTCGGCCAGACTGCCGTGGATGGTGAAGATGGTGCGGGCGCCGGTGATGGTCAGCAGGCGCAGCATCTGCGCGGGCGGGGCGGCGAGCACGAGTCGGCCCCCGGTCTCCTGGGTGCGGCGGCGCAGGCGCAGGAGGGTGTTGAGGCCGGAGGAGTCGCAGAAGGTGACACCGCTCAGGTCGAGGATGGCGGCGCGGTGACCGCCGAGGACCTCCGCCACGGCGTCGTACAGGACGTCGGCGGTGTTCAGGTCCAGTTCACCGGCCACGGCGAGGGCGGTCGTCTGCCCGCGGGTGTCGGTGACATCGACGCGCAGGGCGGAGTTCATCACCGGTTGCTCCCCTGCTGGGCGGTGTGTGCGGTGGGCGGGTCGGCGGTGGCCGCCAGACCGGTCAGGGCCGCCGCGGGTGCCGTGTCGTCCACGGCGGGGCCGAGCCACTCGCACATCAGCACGGTGGCGTCGTCCTGGAGTTCCCCGTCGTGGTAGTCGAGGACGGCCTGGATGAGGCGGCGCAGGGTCTCGGGGACGGGCAGACCGTCGGCGTGACGGCGGATGAGGAAGTCGGTGAAGCGTTCGAGGCCGAACTCGCCCTCGCCGGGGCGGCGGGCCTCGGTGATGCCGTCGGTGCAGAGCACGACGCGGTCACCTGGCTGCAGTTGTTCGCGGCAGACCGTGCTGGCCAGCCCCAACCCGGTGCCCATGGGGTGGGCCGGCGGACAGCGCAGGTGGCTGCTCCAGCGATTGCCACGGATGATGATCGGGGGTTGGTGACCGCGGTTGACCCAGCTCAGCACGCCCGTGCGGGTGTCGAGAGTGGCCAGGATGCCGGTGACGTAACGGCGCTGCGCGTACTGGTCGATCAAGGCGGCCTCCACGGCCTCGCCCTCGGCGACGAGCCCGGCACCCTGTCGCCGGGAGTTCCGGCAGGCCCCCAGCGCCAAGGCCCCGCACAAGCCTGCGGCCGTGTCGTGCCCCATGGCGTCGAAGAGCCTCAGATGGACGAGCGGACCGTCGAGGGCGTACTCGTACACGTCACCGCTGATCCGGTGGGCGGGTTCCAGCGACGCGGAGATCACGACCCGCCCGTCGGCGTACGTGCTGGGCGGCATCAGGTTCCAGGCCATCTCGGCCGCGATGTTCAGCGGCTCGGTCCGCACCAGGCGGGCCAGCGTGTCGCTGGAGGTCCGCTTGGCGGTGATCAGGAGCGCCACGAGCGCGGCGAGAGCGTCCACGTCCTTCCGGGCGCGGACATCGTCGACGACGGACCGCACGCGCAGCAGCCCCAGCCGCTCGGTGCCGTCCACCAACGGCACCCACCAGTCGGCTCCCGGCGCCTCCTGCGGCGCGGCGGACGTGAGCCGGCCGTACTGGTAGGCCCGCCCGGGAGCGGTGCCCTCGATCCGGATCTCGCTCTCGCCGTCCGGCGGGGCCCCGTCGGGCCCGGGCAGCAGGTGCAGCGCGTAGCGCTGGAGGTCCGCCACGTAGATCCACACATCGGTGAAGCCGGCGAACAGGGCGGCCTCGCCGGCCCTCTTCGGCAACTCGTCGAGAGGCATCAGATGGCCCGCGTCCAGCAGACCGGCGAGCATCGCCCGCCCACCCGCCTCGCGGTCGACGTCCACGACCCTCCTCCCCTTCCGGTGTTCCCTTCCGATGTCCCCTTCGGACGGAGGCGGCTCCGGGATCTTCCTGCGCCCCCGGGTACCCCGTCGCGGCGCGCGGACGCAGGCGCCGGCGAACCCACGGCGGCGGGGTGGCCGGGGCGGCCGGACGGCCGGAGCGGTGGGACAGCGGGTGCGGTCGGACGGCGGGTGGGGTCGGACGGCGGGTGGGGTCGGACGGCGGGTGCGGCACCTCGCGCCTTCCGTCCCGCCCCTCCCCCATCCCGGCCGTGACGTTCCGTGGACCTCCCGCGTGTACGGCTGTGGCATGGCGTGTGCGCAACACATCGGAGACGCGAACGCGGGTACCCGCACCAGCGGAGGTAGCTCATGTTCGAGGCAAGCGATATCCGTGAATGGCGCGGTCACGACGTGGTCGACCCGCAGGGGCACAAGATCGGCGTCCTGGAGTCGGTCTACGTGGACACCGGGACCGACATGCCGTGCTTCGCCACGGTGACGGTCGGTCTGCCCACCCGTCGCCGTCTGGTGTTCGTACCGCTCCTCGGGGCGACGGTGGGTCCGGGTTACCTGAAGGTCGCGCACGACAAGAACGCGGTGAGGAAGGCCCCGTCGATCGACCTCGACGGGGAACTGCACGCCCCTGAGGAGCCGAAGGTCTTCGCGCACTACGAACTGGACTACGCGCCGGGCGTCGGCGGCGAGCGACGCCTCGCCCGTCGTTGACACATCGAGGCCGCCGGGAGACCCCATGAGCCTGTTTCTGTTCCTGATCCTCGTGGCCCTCGTCCTGGGCATCATCGGATTCGCGGTCCACGGGTTGTTCTATCTGCTGATCATCGGCGCCGTCGTCCTGCTCGCCGATCTCTGCTATGCCGCGCTGCGGTTCCGCCGCGGCGGGCGCAAACACCGTATCGTCCGCTGATCCGGTCGGTGCCGGACGAAGCGTCCGGTCGGGGCGGTAGGTCGTCAGCGCGGGGCGTTCGGTCGTCAGCGCGGCACGATCGCGGCCTCGGCCGCCGCCTTGATGCGGGCGCCGAATCCGGGCGCGTCCTTGCGGGCGGCGGCGAGCGCCAGGCCGACGAGGAGCTTGCCCAGCCCGTGGCCTTCGAGCACGTTGAAGATACGGACCCGGGTTCCGCCACCGGGCAGCGGCTCCAGGTCGTAACCGCCTTCGCGTACCGTCACGGTGTTCTTCGAGACCTCGGTCCACCGGATCTTCGCCGGGGCTTCCAGGGTGGTGATACGGAATTCCCGGGTCGTCTTCATGCCGGCGTCCTTGACCGTGCTGCGGAAGACGGTGCCGACCGTGGTCGGGGTCTCGGGGATCCGCTCGATCCTGAGCACCCGGGGACTGAACTGCGGGTCGTTACGTCCGTCGGCGAGGTAGGCGAACACCTCCTCGACAGCCCGATCGACCTCCACCGTCGCTTCGAACTGTCCTGACATGAGTACTCCCCATCGGTCGAGTCGCACGCGCGCGAAGGCCATGCCGTGCCGCCCGTCGTGCCGTGGCGGCGCCGCGACCCCATAGGACCACCGAACACCCCGCCCGGCAATCGGCAATTCGCCGCGAGCGTGCACGGCGAAGTCGTGGACGGAGGGCGCCCGGGCGTCGGACGAGATCGCCAGGGGTGCGATCCGAGGTCAGGGGCAGGAGGCCCGTGCGATGCGGGCGGGGCGTTCCACGAAAAGCCCCGGGCACGCGGTGGGCGGGCCCGGGGCGTTCTGCCGCGGAGGCAGCTTCGATACACCGCGGCGATGCCCTCCATGCCGGATTCGGCGAAGGCGGGCAGACCGGTGACCGTCGTGACCTTGGTGAGGGCTCCGTCGCGGCCTACGCGGAAACCGTCCACCGTGCCCGAGGCGGCGTTCCGCACATGGACGAGCGGAGGCGACGTCGACCGTGGGCCACCAAGGCGGCGATGGCCACCGTGCCGCCGCCGAAGACGGTCGGCCTCCTCTGAAGCTTCGACCTGCGCTTGTGGTGCCTGCTCACGTGGGGGCTCCTCGAGTCCGGGGGCTTGCGTGACCAGAGTTGCCGAAGTGACAGGAGTACTGAAGGTGTAGAGGGCTCACGTCAGATCCCCGTAAGAACCTTGCCCGCACGGTTCGTTGAGCCGAGGATCGTCGACGCCACGCCACGCCGCGACGCAGGACGGGGCCCTCCCGGCAGGATCGGGGCCCGGCACGCAGACGGGGCCCGGCGCGTGTGCGGCGGGCCCCGTCTGCGTGGCCGAGGAGTTGTCGGGCCCTCAGGCGCTGGCGTGGCGGTGGGCGACCGTCCTTCGGGGGGCGGCGTGGTGCACGGACCTGCCCTCGCCGGCCGTCTGCTGACGCCACAGCCACAGCGAGGTCACGGCCAGCAGACCGGCGAAGACCACCAGGAAGAGCACCGACACCCACATCTGCCGGCTCCCGGGGTCCTCCCAGCCCGTCCAGGCGGCCGACGCCGCCCACAGGGCCGCACCGCCCGCGTAGACGGGGCGGATGCGCCGCAGCTGCCGCACGGCACGCACGGATTCGAGGTGATCAGTTTTCTGTGCCATGTGGGCCCTGGTACCCCGATCCGCGCACTTCATTGTTTATGGAAACGTCGGCCCGGCGCGGGCGCCTCGACCCGCTCCCCCGCCAGGTATCCGCTTCAGCCGCGCTCCGGGCCGACGGGCGCGGTGATCTCGCGCTTGAGGATCTTGCCGCTGGGGCCGGTGGGCAGGGTGTCCACGAGCCACACCTCGCGGGGATACTTGTACGCCGCCACCCGGCTCTTGACGAACTGCCTCAGCTCGTCCGGGGTCGCGTGGGCGCCCGGGCGCAGGACGACGGCGGCCGCGATCTCCTCGCCCAGGTGGGTGTGCGGCACGCCCACCACGGCGGCCAGGGCGACGGCCGGATGCTCGTGCAGGACCTCCTCCATCTCGCGCGGGTAGACGTTGTAGCCGCCGCGGATGATCATGTCCTTCTTGCGGTCCACGATGTACAGGTAGCCGTCCTCGTCCTGCCGTGCGAGGTCGCCGGAGCGCAGCCAGCCGTCCGGGATGGCGGCGGCCGTCTCCTCGGGGCGGTTCCAGTAACCCTTCATCACGTTCGGGCCGCGCACGGCCAGTTCGCCCACCTGGCCCGGTTCGACGTCCTGGCCCTTCTCGTCGAGCAGTCGCACCCGCACGTCACGGATCGGGGTGCCGATGGAGCCGGCCTTGCGCGGCCGGTCGGGGTGGTTGAACGTGACCACCGGGCTGGTCTCGGACATGCCGAAGCCCTCCAGCACCGCACAGCCGAAGCGCCGCTCGAAGCCGTGCAGCACCTCCACCGGCAGCGAGGCCCCGCCGGACACGCACATCCGCAGCGTCGACACGTCCGCCTGCGAGGGGTGCTGAAGCAGCGCCGCGTACATCGTGGGAACGCCCTCGAAGACGGTGGCCCGGTCGCGGGCGATGGCGTCCAGCACAGCCTGAGGTTCGAAGCGCGGGATGAGTGTCAGAGAGGCGCCGGCGCGCACGGCCACGCTCATCGTGCAGATCTGGCCGAAGATGTGGAACAGCGGCAGACAGCCCACCACCACGTCCTCGGGCGTCATGCGCTGGACGTGGACCGTGTTGACCTCGGTGTTGTGCCGCAGCCCGCCGTGGGTGAGCGTGGCACCCTTGGGGCGGCCGGTCGTACCGGAGGTGTACAGGAGCACGGCCACGTCGTCGACGCCGGCTTCGGCCGTCTCGGGCAACGGCTCGTGCCCGGCCAGCAGCGCGGCGAAGGCGGCGGGTTCGACGGCCAGGTGCCGTACTCCGGCGACGGCCGCGCCCTGGGCGCCCTCTCCCGGCGCCTGGTGCCACTCGCACAGCAGCGCCGCCCCGGAGTCGTCGAGGTGGTACGCCGTCTCCCGCGTCTTCAGCAGCGGGTTCATCGGTACGACGATCCCCCCGGCGCGGAGCACCCCGTAGTACAGGACGACGAACTCGGGGACGTTGGGCAGCATCAGCGCGACGCGGTCACCCGGCCGCACGCCCTCGGCCCGGAGCAGCGCGGCGGCGCGGGCACTGCGCTCGTCCAGCTCCGCGTAGCTGATGATCTGCTCGCCCAGACGCAGCGCGGGGCGCCCCGGCTGCCGCTGTGCCGTCTCCACCAGGAACTGCGCCAGATTGGCCATGACCCGCCTCCACGAACGTCACCGTCGAAATCCGCTGTTCACCTCCGCGACATCGTGCTGCCACGCACGGCGACGGACCATGGGCGGCAGGACAGCGCCACCCCTCCCGGATTGTCCCGGGGAACAAAACCCAGGCGTTAGGCTGCGCGAATGGACATCTCCGGCGTGGCCGCGGCGCTTCACTCCAGACTTCCGGAGCTGGGTGAGCGGATCGCGCAGCGTATCCGCTCGGACGTCGACGCCTACGACGAGGAGTCGCTGATCCCCTTCGACTCGCTGCGCCGCTCGTGCACCGCCAACGCGGACCTCGTCCTGAGCCACCTCGGTCACGCGGACGCACCTGACCCCAGCCCGGCCCGCGAGACCGGCCGGGTGCGCGCCGAACAGGGCGTGCCGCTGGCGGACACCCTGCACGCGTACCGGGTCGGCTTCGAACTGCTGTGGACGGAGATCCTGCTGGAGTCGCGGACGCACCCCGAGGTCTCCGACGACCAGCTGGTCTCCCAGTCCGCGGAGATCTGGGCCTTGTTCGGCCTGTACGCGGAGGCGGTGGCGGCGGCCTACCGGGAGACCTCCGCCGAGTTGACCTCGCAGCGGCACGCCCGGCGCTCGGCACTGGTGGAGGCGCTGTTCACCGGCGTCATCGCGGACCGGACCACGCTGTGGGAGGCAGCCCGCGAGCTGGGCCTGCCCGAGCACGGCCCCTACGCGGTGGCCGCGGCGGCGGCCGGCGCTCCCGGGCAGGAGCCGCTGGCGGGCATCGAAGCCCTGTTGCGGCAGGACCGACTGCCCTCGGCCTGGCGGTTGTTGCCCGACCACCAGATCGGCGTGATCGCCCTGCCCACGTCGGCGGCGGAGAGCACCTGCCTGCGCCTGCTGCGGCACGCCCGGGCCCGCGTCGGCGTCAGCCCGTGCTTCTCCTCCCTGCGGGACACTCCACAGGCGCTGCGCTTCGCGCGTCTGGCCCTGGCGGGGCTGCGGGGCACCGGTCACGGCGTCGCACGGTTCGACGACAACCCGCTCGCCATGGTGGTGGCCGCCGCTCCGGCGGAGGCGGCGCATCTCGTGGGAGTGGTCCTCCGGCCCCTGGTCGAGCTCCCGGCCGCGGAGCGTGCCCGCCTGCTGGAGACCCTGGAGCAGTGGTTCGGCGCCGCCGGCTCGGCCGGCGACGCGGCCCGGGGCCTCTTCGTCCACCCCAACACCGTCCGTTACCGGCTGCGCCGTATCGAGCAGCTGACGGGACGGTCCCTCTCCGACCCGCGCGCGGTGGCCGACATCGGCGCGGCGCTCCTCGCCGTCCGCAACGCCGGCATCGGCCCGGGCGGGCAGCCGCCCCCCACGGACTGACGCGACCGAGCGGCCAAGCCCGCGTCAGCGGCACCTGCCCACCGACCGGGAGGCCGCCGACCGCCGCCGGTTGCGCCGTCCGTGATCGGGGAACGCGTCGTGCTCGGGAGACGCGGTTTCCGGGCCCCGCGGCGATCTCCCTTCTATCGTGGAACGGCACAGTGACGCTCGGCACCGAGACAGGCGGCAGGACATGCGGAAACCACTGATCGACTATGTGGCGGTCTTCCGAGCCCTGCCCGGCATGGTGGCGCTCCTCACGCCGGACCTGATCTACGCCGACGCCAACGACGACTTCCTGCGGCTGGCCGGACGCACCCGCGAGCAGCTGCTCGGCCGCTACATCTTCGACGTCTTCCCGGAGAACCCGAACGACCCGGCCGCGGCCGGCATGCGGGAGACCCGGGAGTCGATGCTGCGGGTGGTGGCCACCGGTGAGCGCGACACGATGGCACTGCTGCGCTACGACATCGAGGATCCCCAGCTGCCCGGCGTATGGCGCGAGCACTACTGGAGCCCGGTGAACGCGCCCGTCCAGGGCCCCGACGGGCACGTGGCGCTGGTCGTGCACCGGGTCGAGGAGGTCACCGAGCTCATCCACGCCCGCGGCGGCCCGAACGGCGGGGAACGGGCCCGGGTGCTGGAGGCCGAGCTGTACACCAGGGCCCGAGAGCTGCAGGAGGTCAACGAACGGCTCCGCCGGGCACACGCCCATGAGCGGGAGGTCGCCCTGGCCCTCCAGGCGGCGATGCTGCCCGCGCCCGGCCCGACCGGGCCGCACGCCGCGGCCGTGCGCTACCGGCCAGCGGTCGGCGCGCTGAACGTGTGCGGCGACTGGTACGACCTGGTCGACCTGCCCGGCGACAACCTCGCGGTCGCCGTCGGCGACGTCGTCGGGCACGGCCTCGCGGCCGCCTGCACGATGGGCCAGCTGCGCAGCGCCCTGAGCGCCGCCTGCCGGGTGGCGGGCGGCCCGGCCCAGGCGGTGGAGGCCCTCGGTCTCTACGCCCGCTTCGTGGAAGGCGCCGAGGCCACCAGCGTCGTGACGACCTTCATCGACTGGGACAGCCACACCATCACGTACAGCTGTGCCGGCCATCCGCCGCCCGCCCTCGTGCACCACGACGGCACCGTCACCTTCCTCGACCAGGCCACCGACCCCCCGCTCGCCGCCCGCCCGGAACACCTCCCCCGCCCCGAGGCCCGCACCGGCTTCACCGAGGGCGCCACCCTCGTCCTGTACACCGACGGCCTGATCGAGCGCCGCGACGAGGACATCGACGCGGGCCTGGCACGCCTCGCCGCTTCCCTCACCCACCACAGGCACTCGGCCCCCGAGCCCCTGGCCGACGCCCTCCTCGCCGATCTCCTCCCCACCACCGGCACCACCGACGACGCGGCCCTGATCGTCCTGCGCCTGTGACCGGCCCCGAGCCCCGCCACGGCCCGGACCGGCCGACGTCACGGAACAGGCGTCCGCCCTGGTGAGAGGCTCGAATTGACGCCGGGCACAGTGATGACCGAAGGTGCATCCTGCCGATGACGGGGGTGGGAAGTGGATCAGCAGTACGCACAGCGGTGCTCGGAGTTGTTCGCCGCTGGGGGCTACGCGGCCGTACGGCGCACCGCGCAGGAGGGCCTGCGGGAGACGGGTCCGGACGTCGCGCTGTACCGGTGGCTCGGCCAGGCGCATGCGGCCGAGGACGACGACGACCACGACGCCGAGGCGGAGGACGCCTACCGGCAGGGCCTGACACTGGACCCGGACGACCTCGGGCTGCTCGTGTGCTACCTCGAACTGTGTCTGCGAGCCGATGCCTTCGACTATCCCGGCAGAGCCGGGCGGGCCGTCACCCTGCGCGCCCGCGTCGACGAGCTCGCCCCCGAGGGCTCACCCCACCGCCAGCGGGTCGACGCCGCGCTGGGATGGGCCGGCCGGGGCTACTGGGACGATGTGGCCGCCTCCTTCACGGCCGCGCAGACCACACAGGCGGAGATCGACGACCTGGGCAGGCAGGTCGGCAAGGCGTCGAGCGCGCCCGCCGACGGCGGTTCGGGCACCACGACGGGCTCGGCCACGACGCCGGACGGCGAGGACCTGCGCGCGGCCGAACTGGCCGCGGCGACGGAGCTCCTCCAGGGCCGACGCAACGCTCCCCTGCGTCTGCTGCTGGCACACCGCGGCGCGGCCTACGCGGCGACCTTCCTCGCGTCCTTTGCCGTGAACCGGTCCCTGACCGCCAGTGGAGTGGTCGCCTTCAGCCTGTGGGGATGGCTGCTGTACATCCCTGTCCTGGCCGCCGAGGCCAGACTCCGTGCCGCGCGCCGACTGGCCAGGCAACGAGTCGTCGCCCGCATCGAAGCCCGCCACGCCAGGGCCTCCGCGTCGGCCGGCCTCTGACACAGGACGTCCGGGGATCGGATCAGTCGAAAGGGGCGGAGGGGTCGCGGGTGCCGGGGGTCTCGGGCCGCGCCGTGTGATCGGGGTGGCCGCGGGTGCGGCGGCCTTCCTTCATCTCCGCCTCGTAGAGGTGGTCGCGCCCTTGGGCGAGCTGTTGCACCGCCTCGTGTTCCAGTTGCCTGAACGCTCGGTAGTACGTCCCGTCGTAGGCCTCGACGAGTTGGAAGGTCCAGTGGCCGGGGATGACATTGCGGCCCAGGATCTCCGTCTCGACGCGGTCGGCCCAGGTGTCGTGGCCCGCCGTGCGCAGCAGCGCGACGGCGCGGTCCAGTTCCAGGTCCGCCGTTCCGGTGAGCTGGTGGAACGAGTAGAGGTGCCCGCGGGCGCGCTCGACCGTCTCCAATGCCTTGGACAGGGAGCCGAGCGCCTCCACCGTCTCGTCGCCGACACCCGGGGGACGCCGGTGCTCGTCGTCCGGACCGTGGAGCTCGTCCATCTTCGCCACTTCCTTCGCGCCCGGGGCTGCGGACCTGTCCGGATCAGCACAGCACGGCAGGGGCGGCGGCACCGTCCGTGCCGTCCGGATGAGCGACCGTCGAACCCGATCGGACCGTTCGGATCCGATCAGACCCGATCGGACGGGATCGAACCGCTCACGGGCCGGATCGGCCGGGTCGCGCCGGGTTCAGCGCACGACGTCGACGAGGTGGGGCACCACCCGGGTCAGCCGCACCACGGCCCACAGGATGAGGAGTGCGCCGATCGCCTCGGGCAGCAGCCACCAGCCCGTGCGGATGCTCTCGTCGAACAGCGCCACGCCCAGCAGCAGGCTCACCGCCGCGTCACCGATGGTCAGCGCGGGCTGTGACGCGACCAGGGGGCCGGCCTGCAGGGCGTTCTCCAGCAGCAGGAGGGCCAGCACGCCGGTGAGCGCGAAGCCGTAGGTCTGCCAGGTGGTGAGGAACGCGGGCAGGCCCTCGTCGGCGAGGCGTCCCGTGGCCGACTTCAGCAGGGCGGCGGTCAGGGCGTTGCCGATCGCCGCGGCCGAGGCCAGCGCTGCGGCGCGGAACAACGGTGAGGTGGCGGAGCGCGCGAGCAGGAACGCCACGGCCATCGCTCCCAGGGTGAGCGCCAGGACCGGGATCCAGCGCGCCATGGAGGCCTGCTCCCGGCTGCCGGAGGGAGCCGCCGACGCCAGCAGTACGGCGAGTCCGAACACCACCGCCCCGACCGCCCACCAGCCTTCGGCCGACAGCCGGCGGTGCATGAGGGGCACGGCCAGCAGCAGCGCGAAGGGGAGTTCGAGGATGAACAGGGGCTGGACCAGCGCCATGGGGCCGTTGACGAGGGCCAGGGCCTGGAACACGGCGGCGCCCACCACACCCGCGATACCGATCGCCCAGGCGGGCCGCCGCGCGAGGGCGAGCAGCAGCCGTACTCCGCCACCCTGCTCCACCGTGGAGGCGGCCTTGCGCTGGAAGGCCGTGCCCACCGCGTTGCTGACGGCGCCGAGGACGGCGAAGACCACGGCGAGCACCATCAAGACTCCACCTCGCCCGTCCTGCCCGACTCGCCGGTCCACCGAAGGGCGCCGCCCGCCCGGTGGGCCGGCGGCGCCCGTCGTGTCTTCGGCTGCTTACCGGCGCAGGCTACTTCCTGCCGCGGCGCAGCAGCAGGTAGGCGAGGGTCACCGCCGCGGCGGCGCCGAGAAGGGCGCCACGGTGGTCGCGCACCTGTCGGGGCGCCTTGTCCTGCCACACCTGGTCGGCCTGTCCGGCCTTGGCCCTGACCTGGGCGGCGGCCGCCGCGGCCGTGTCCTTGACCGGGGCGGGAACCTTCTCCTCCAGCAGATGGGCCGCCTCGGTCGCCTTCGTCCTGGCCTGTTCGGACAGATGCGCCGCCGTGCTGCCGGCCTGATCCTTCAGGTGCGCCGCCGTGCTGCCGGCCTGCTCCTTGAGATGCGCCGCCGTGGTGCCGGCCTGCTCCTTCAACGCGGTCGCCTTCTCCTGGGCGCGGGCCTTGACGTCCGTCTTCGCGGCCAGCGCCTCGACCGTCGCGCCGAGTTCGTGGCGGGTCTGCTCGACCTGCCGGCGCAGTTCCTCGGGGTCGGTCGCGGTGGGCTCGTCGTGGGGTGGCTGGGTCATCGTCGTGCACTCTCCTTGATCTCCGACACATCGGCTTTCACGCTGTCGACGGTCCGCTCGGGCACCGGTGGGGCGGCCGCGCCGACCTGCTTCTTGCCGATCAGGGCCAGCACGGCGGTGATCACCGCCAGCACGGCCGTGACGATCAGGGCCGCGGCCCACACCGGGAGCGGTACCGCGATCGCGGCGATCGCGGTGGCGACCAGCGCCTGAAGGGTGAGGAAGCCGAAGAGTCCGGCCCCGCCGAACAGTCCACCGCCCTTGCCGTAGCGCTTGCCCTTCTCGACCATTTCCGCCCGTGCGAGCTGCATTTCGCCGCGCACCAGCTCGGTCAGCTGTTGCGAAGCGCGTTGCACCAGTTCGCCGACCGACTCGCCGTGGTCGGCGGTCCGCACGCCACGCTCGCCGTTGCCGCCGTACCGTCCTGCTTCAGCCATCGCCTTCACCCCTTCCTCTCGGTGCCGACCGGGTACCCGGTGACCGGCGGGAAAGACATCCCCGCCGTGGAACGGTGGCTATCCGGCCTGTGCCCGCGTCTCCCCGGCGCCGGCCGTGTCGGGCAGGGGCTCCAGGTCGCTCGTGCAGAACCCGCAGCGGCGCGCCCGGGCGGGCACCGGATTGAGGCACTCGGGACAGTCCCGCTTGTCCGCCTGGACGTCCTGGTGCGGGGCGAAACGTTCGTGCAGCTTGTTGATCGGCAGGACGACGAGGAAGTACAGGACGCAGGCGATCAGCAGAAAGCTGATGACGGCGTTCACGAAGCTCCCGTACGGGAAGACCGTTCCGCCGACGGCGAAGGTCCTGCGGCTGTAGTCGCCCGTCGCCCCGGTCGCGAAGCCCACGATCGGGGTCAGGAACGCCTTCACGAAGCCGTTGACGAGTGCGGTGAAAGCCGCGCCGATCACGATGCCCACGGCCAGGTCGACCACGTTTCCGCGCAGTATGAAGCTGCGGAACCCTCCCAGCAGATCCCTCACGATGCACTCCGCTCCTTTCGGCCCAGCCCGGCTGTTCTCGCGCCTTCGCCGCTCCCCGCCCCTCCCCCAACCGCCCCTCGCCCCTCCCTCGGCGGTCGGGCGGCGGGTCGCGCGGTGGTCGCGGCGGTCGGAGGACGTCTTGCCGCGCCGACGCCGGCCACACCACCTGCGGCGGACCGGCGAATCGGGCGCCTCCACCCGGATGGCCGCCCGCCCCGCGCGAGGGCGCCGGTCCTTGCCTAGCGTCGGAGCGACGGCCCCCCGGCCGGGAGGAGACATCCATGCCCCATCGCACCGTCGTCGCCGGCATAGCCGCGACGATCATGACCTTCGCTCCGTTGTCCGGAGTCGCCCACGCCCAGGACCTCGACTGCCGCGACTTCACCTACCAGGAGGACGCCCAGGCGGAGTTCGACCGGAACATCAGCGACCCCAACCGCCTCGACGAGGACCAGGGACCCGACGACGGCATCGCCTGCGAGGTCCTCCCTCACCGGTCGCCGCCGACCCTCGTGCCCGCCACGAGCATTCCCGCGCCGGTGCCGACCGGCGTCGCCCCGGTGGCGATCAGCCCCACGGCGGTGCCCAGCCTCGGGGTGCGGGGTGGCGTCGGCGGCGCCGTGAGCGCGGGACCGTCCGGCTGGGACATCGGCGCCGGCGCCGGCCTGACGGCGGCGGGCCTGCTGGCCGCCGCCGCCTGGGTGACGCGACGCCGGCGCCGCCTCTGAATCGACGCCGGCCGGGCCTCGTCCGGAAGCGCGGTGCGGGCACCACGGGCGGACGGACCCGCACCACGCTTCAGGTGACCTCGCCCCCGGGATGCCGCCCGGGGCCCTCGGTCAGCGGAGTCGGCGACAGGACGGTGTCCTCCTCGCCCGGCTCCAGGAGGGTGGCGGCGGCACCGACGACCAGGGGGTCCGGGCTGCCGACCGCTTCGGGGTCCTTGGCCGCGTAGTCGACGCGGTGCAGCAGACTGCGCATGGCCTCCAGGCGGCCACGACGCTTGTCGTTGCTCTTGACGACCGTCCAGGGGGCGTGCGCGGTGTCGGTGACGCGGAACATCTCCACCTTCGCGGTGGTGTACTCGTCCCAGCGGTCGAGGGAGTCGAGGTCGGTGGGTGAGAGCTTCCACTGGCGTACCGGGTCGACCTGGCGGATCGCGAACCGGGTCCGCTGCTCGGCCCGGGAGACCGAGAACCAGAACTTCACCAGGATGACGCCGTCCTCGACGAGCATCTCCTCGAAGAGCGGGCACTGCTTGAGGAACAGTTCGTACGCGTGCTGCGTGCAGAAGCCCATGACCCGTTCGACGCCTGCCCGGTTGTACCAGGAGCGGTCGAAGAAGACGATCTCACCCGGCCCGGGCAGATGGTTGACGTACCGCTGGAAGTACCACTGGCCCTTCTCCTGGTCCGTGGGCTTGCCCAGGGCCACGATCCGCGCGCCGCGGGGATTGAGGCGTTCGGTGAACCGCTGGATGGTGCCGCCCTTGCCCGCCGCGTCCCGCCCCTCGCAGATCACGACCAGGCGGGCGCCGGTGTCGTTGACCCAGCGCTGGAGTTTGAGCAGTTCGATCTGCAGGACGCGTTTGGTGCGCTCGTACTCCTTGCGGCTCACCTTGCGGTCGTAGGGATAGTTCTCCCGCCACGTCGTGATCGGCTGACGTTCGCCGTCCAGCAGCACCGGCTGTTCCGGTCTGCGGTCGTCCACCGTCAGTCCGTCGAGCAACCGGCCCTCGACCTCTTCACCGTCCATCGGTTCCGCGCCTCCTCGGAATGCGTCGTTCGCGTTCGGTGGGTTCCGTGCGGGTGACCGACCCAAACGCGGATGACCTGCCGGAAAAGCCGTTTGGTCCGGCCCTGCACGGAAACCCCCATGGTTCGACCGGACCCGGCGACACGGCGTTCACCCCATCGGTGCGCGCCTGGTGCGCGGCCCTCCGGGCCGTGAGAGCGTGGCACACCAAATGTCCTTTTTATACATTTTCGGTTCACATCGGAGGACTGTCATCCCATGAGTGAGACCAACCCCATCAAGAGGGCTGCCCAGAAGATCACCGACAGCCTCCAGGGAGACGGCGGGGCGCCGGAGGAGGGCATCCCCGGCAAGCCGGCGCCCGAGTCCCCGTCCGTCGCCGAGCCGACGGAGCCCCGCGACCCGCTGCCGCCCAAGCCGGACCAGAGCGGCCCCGACACGGTGTCGCCGACCGGGCAGCCGACGGGCGCCGACCAGGCCCGCATGGCGCAGTCCGGCAGCTACCTCACGACCGCCCAGGGCACCCGGCTGCACGACACGGACCACTCGCTCAAGGCCGGGCCCCGCGGGCCTGTGCTGCTCCAGGACCACCATCTGCGCGAGAAGGTCATGCACTTCGACCACGAGCGCATCCCGGAGCGCGTCGTCCACGCCCGGGGCGCCGCGGCGCACGGCACGTTCCAGAGCTACGGCACGGCCGCCTCGGTGACCAAGGCCGCGTTCCTCGCCGAGGACGAGGAGACGCCCGTGTTCGTGCGCTTCTCCACGGTGCTGGGGTCGCGGGGCTCGTCCGACACCGTGCGGGACACCCGGGGATTCGCGACGAAGTTCTACACCAGCGAAGGCGTCTTCGACCTGGTCGGGAACAACATGCCCGTCTTCTTCATCCAGGACGCGATCAAGTTCCCCGACATCATCCACGCCGGCAAACCGCACCCGGACCGGGAGATCCCGCAGGCGCAGAGCGCGCACGACACGTTCTGGGACTTCGTCACCCTGCACACCGAGGCCACCCACCACACCCTGTGGAACATGTCCGACCGGGGCATCCCGCGCTCGTACCGGACGATGGAGGGCTTCGGCGTCCACACGTTCCGGCTGGTCGACGCCGAGGGCTCGACGACGCTGGTGAAGTTCCACTGGAAGCCCAAGCTGGGTGTGCACTCGCTGGTGTGGGAGGAGGCGCAGATCATCAACGGCGTCGACCCCGACTTCCACCGGCGCGACCTCGCGGACGCCATCGAGGCGGGCGCCTACCCGCAGTGGGAACTGGGCATCCAGACGTTCCCCGACACCCCGGACCAGATGTTCGAGGGCATCGACCTGCTGGACCCGACGAACCTCGTGCCCGAGGAGCTCGCGCCCGTGCAGCCGGTCGGGCTGCTGACCCTCGACCGCAACCCGTCGAACTTCTTCGCCGAGACCGAGCAGGTCGCCTTCCACGTCGGCCATCTCGTACCGGGCGTCGACATCACGGACGACCCGCTGCTCGCGGGCCGGCTGTTCTCCTATCTCGACACCCAGATCACCCGCCTGGGCGGCCCCAACTTCCCGCAGCTGCCCATCAACCGTCCTCACGCGCCCGTCAACGACATGCAGCGTGACGGCATGCACCAGACGGCGGTGCACCGGGGCGTCGCCCCCTACCGGCCCAACTCGCTCGACGGCGGCTGTCCGTTCCTCGCGGGGGCGGACACCGGGGCGTTCATCGAGACGCCGGTGCGCGTGCCGGAGAGCACCAGGGTTCGCGAGGCGCCCGAGTCGTTCGCCGACCACTTCAGCCAGCCCCGCCGGTTCTGGCTCAGCATGTCCCCGCTGGAGCGCGAGCACATCATCGGCGCGTACACCTTCGAACTCGGCAAGTGCTACGAACAGGCCATCCGGGAGCGGGCCCTGCAGGTCCTGGCCAACATCGACCCGGAACTGTGCGGCGAGGTGGCGACGGGCCTCGGGCTGCCGGCGCCCGCGCCCACCGTGCCCCTGGCCGACGTCGAGCCCAGTCCGGCCCTGTCGCAGCTCGGGCGTACCTGGCCGACGGACGGCCGCGTGATCGGTATCGTCGTCGGCCCGGACGGCGACCTGGACGGTGTACGCGCCGTGCGGGAGGCGGTCGTCGAGGCCGGCATGGTCCCGCTGGTCGTCGCCCAGGCGGGTGGCGTCCTCGGCTCCGGTGAGGGCGCGGTGACCGTGCAGCGCACGTACGCCACCGCACGGTCCGTCGAGTTCGACGCGGTGCTGCTGGCCGGTCTGCCCGGCGTGGGCAGCGACGCGTACGGCGCACGCGACGCCAAGGCGTTCCCCGCCGCCGCGCAGCAGCTGACGGGCGATCCGCGGGTCACCCTGCTGGTGTCCGAGGCCTTCCGGCACGGCAAGGCCGTCGGCGCCTGGGCGGGCGGCGAAGCCGTTCTCGAAGGGGCCGGAGTCCCCACCGGCGCACCCGGCGTGGTGGTCGGCGACACCGGTACGGCCGCGCTGGAGCAGCTCGTCCCCCTGCTGGGCGGACACCGCGCGTGGGACAGGTTCACCGCGGCCTGAGTGGTCCGGCCGGGGCGGCACCCGTCGATCGGCGTGCCGCCCCGGCCGCGTGGCAAGAACACTGCCGCCTTACGGGGGTTGGACCATGCAGACCTTTCTGCCGTACCCGGACTTCACCGCGTCGGCCGCCGCCCTGGACTCCCGCCGGCTGGGCAAACAGCGCGTCGAGGCGCTCCAGGTGCTGCGGGGCCTGACGGTCGCCGGCTACGGATGGCGCCACCACCCGGCCGTGCGCATGTGGACCGGGTACGAGGAGGCGCTGGTGCGTTACGGCCTGGAGGTCTGCGGTGTGTGGACGGCGACCGGACGCGCGGACACCTGCGCCGCCTCCCTGGTGACCGGCTTCGCCGGGGAGCCGGACGGCATCCGCACCCAGGAACGGCTCGCCGAGGCGGGGGAATTGCCGCCGTGGCTCGGCGATCCCGCGTTCCACCGCAGTCACCGCTCGGCGCTCGTGCGCAAGGATCCCGAGTTCTACGGGGCGCTGTTCCCCGGCGTGCCCGACGATCTGCCGTACGTCTGGCCGGCGTCCGACCGGACCGCGCCCCGCGAGGCGTGAGGCTCCTCCTTCCGTACGGCTTCCCGTCAGGCGCAGTCGAGTGCCGTGAGGTCCGGGGCGTCGGCCATCGCCTGCATCCCCTTGTCGTTGGGGTGCAGATGGTCGCCGCCGTCGAAGAAGGGCAGGATCCGCTCGGGGTCGTAGGGGCTGCGCAGGACGCGGTCGAAGTCGGCGCCGGCGTCGAAGGCCCCGCCGCTCCGGATGAAGATGTTGACGTCCTGGCGCGCGGACTCGGCGGCCGGGTCCCACTCCGACCAGCCTTTGCCGGGGCTCGTGGGGCGGGGGTGCATGGCGGCTCCGCAGGTCCGGGGGCCCGGTCGCGGTACCGGGCCCCCGGGTGGCGTCAGAAGGTCTTCGGCACGTCGATCCGGTCGATGTCCGGCGCGTAGCCCGAGCCGCTGTCGAAGGTGATCGTGTTGGCACCGGCCTTCAGCGTCACGGGCACATGGACGCGGGCGACGGTGCTCCAGTCGCCGGTGGCGGGGAACGTGTGGCGGGTGGCGCCGCCGCCGTTGGTGGAGACGTCGGCGGCGCGTGCGTCGCCGCTGAGGTAGGCGACCTCGATCTGGTAGGTGCCGGGCCGGTCGACGACGACGTCGGTGAAGGTCAGTGAGCCGCCGAGGTAGAGGTTGCCGACCTTGTGGTCGCCGGAGCAGGTGGCGCAGCCGGCGACGGAGGCGTTACCGCCAAGGGTGTTGGCCGGAGCCTCGGCCTCGTGGCCGGTGCGTTCGACCGCGGTGCCGCGCGGGGTGACGGTGAACAGGCGGGAGCCGTGGGCGGGCAGTGCCCGGGTGATCCGGTTCCTGTACGTGCCGAGGTTCTCGTGGTTCCACAGGTCACGGACGGCCGCTTTGCCGGTGAAGCCGAGCGTCGTCCAGTCGGCGCCGACCGAGGCGGGCACGTCGGCCAGGTTGAACAGGGCGACGGTGTAGGTGCCGTCGGGGTTCTTCGCGGCCCACACCTGCTGGGGGTCCGACGCGGTGACGGGGTGCGCGGGCGGCGCGGCCCCCTGGTCGACGGCGATGACCTCGCGGTTGGTCAGCAGGGACAGGCCGTAGGAGTCCAGGCGGGTGAGGTCGTCGCCGGTGTAGAGCGGCGACTTGGCGATGGCCCACAGGGTGGCGTAGGTCTGCCGTTCGGCCTTGGTCAGGCCGTCCATCGCACCGTTGCCGACGTCGAGCGAGTCGAGGTCGTTCCAGCCTCCGGGGCCGGCGTGGCGGGTCCAGGCCGGGGTGTCGTCGAAGCGGTCGTCGACGGAGTTCTCCCAGGAGACCAGGGTGTTGCAGTAGCACTCGACGTCGGTGTCGATGCGCCAGCCGTCGGAGTACTTCTTCCAGTCGGCGGCGTGGCCGATGTCGAGGGACCAGGACACCTCCAGGTGGATGGCGCGTCCGGTGGCGGCGATCGCCTGCTGCCAGGCGGCCACGTCGGCAACGTTGTCGTAGTTGTCGCCGCTCTTGAAGGAGCCGGGGCCGACACCGTCGAGCTTGAGGAAGTCGTAGCCCCAGTCGGCGAACATCCGCGCCTGGGAGTCGACGTACTTCTGAGCGCAGGGGTCGGAGAAGTCGATCTTGTAGGCGCTGTCCCAGCCGTTGGTGGTGCGCAGGTCGTCGTAGACGATGTCGGCCGTGGTGCAGCCCTCGGCGTTCCGGATCGGCGCCCTGCCGTCGGCGTACGCCTCCTTCTCCAGGCCCACGGGAAGGTAGATCCCGGCCTTCAGGCCTTTGGCGTGCACGTGGTCGGCGACGGCCTTCATGCCCCGGGGGAACCGGCCGGGGTCGGCCTTCTGACGGGCGTACCGGTCGAACTGCGGTTTCCAGGCCTGGTCGCGCCACCAGCCGGCGTCGATGTTGACGTACTCGTAGCCGTACTTCCTCAGTTTCGAGGCGAGGGCGTCGGCCTGCTTCAGGACGTTGGTCTCGGTGAGGTAGCTGTAGTCGCCGTCGGGGTTGAGGCCGGGGTACTTGGAGGACTGCATGCTCCAACTCGACCAGCCCATGTACGGCTTGGCGGCCGGCCCCGGCGTGGTGGCCCCGGCTGGGGCCGTGGTCCCCGGCCGAGCGGCGGGGGCGGCCTGAGCGGCGGGGGCGGCGGGGGCGAAGGTGGCGGTGCCCACGGCGAGAGCGAGCACGACGGCGGCTCTCAGGGCGCGTGCGGGCAGGACGGAGTGCGAGGGTGACCGCATGGGTCTGACCTCCAGAGGTGGGGTTGCGGCGGAACGGCTCCGGACTGAACGGCTCTGGGCTGAACGGCTCCGGGCGGCCCGGCTCCGGCCCGGGCCGGGGCACTTGCCGTCGACGAACCGTGCCGGAGCGTGCGGGGACGCTGCTCGTACGGTCAGTTCGGTTCGGTGATGAAGGACTGGATGGCGGTGGCCGCGGCGCCGCGCGCCCACTCCTCGAAGGGCAGCGGGCGGGTCTCCAGCTCGCATCGCGCGGCCGAGCCGAAGGCGGCCGCCGCGAAGGCGCTGCGGATCTGATCGGCGAACAGGTCGTAGGCGGCCAGGCCCTCGCCGGAGATGACGACGCGCTCCGGGCCCAGCAGATTGGCCACGGTGGCGATACCGCGGCCGATCGCCTCCCCCGCCCGTGCGTACGCGTCGCGGGCGTGGATGTCGCCCCGGCGGGCGAGGTCGACGGCCTCGGTGGTACTGGTGACGTCGACGCCGCCCCGTTCGCGGATCCGGGTGAGGATCGCGAGGTCCGCGGCGATCGCCTCGACGCAGCCGCGGTTGCCGCAGTGGCAGAGCGGCCCGTCCGGGTCGACGGTGACATGGCCGATCTCGCCGGCCACCCCGTGCGTCCCTGCCACCACCCGGCCGTGTACCACCAGGCCGCAGCCGACGCCCGCGCCGACGGTCACCACGGCGAAGTCCGACAGGCCCACACCGGCGCCGAACCACTGCTCGGCGACGGTGAGGGCCCGGACGTCGTTGTCGACGGTGACCGGCAGACCGGTGATGGTGGAGGCGAGTTCGGCGAGCGGTACGTCGCGCCACTCCAGGAACGGCGAGTAGCGCACCACGCCCTCCCCGCGGTCGACGTCACCCGAGACGGCGATGCCCAGCCCCACGACGCGTACGCCGTAGCCGTCCGCCTCGGTCAGCAGCTCCCGTACGAGCTCCGCGGTCGACACGAGGACCGCCTTGGCGGCAGAGTCGGTCAGCGGCACACGGCGGGCGAGCAGGATCCGGCAGCGCAGGTCCGTGAGCACGCCGAAGATCGCGTCTCCGGTCAGCTTCAGCCCGAGGAACAGGGCGCGGCCCCCGTCGACGCGGACCAGGTTCGCGGGCCGCCCGAGCGCCGTGCGGACCTCGGTGTCGGCGTCCTCCACGAGGTATCCCGACTCGATCAGCGGCCGGACCGCCTTCGTGACGGCCGCGGCCGACAGACCGGCCCGCCGGGCGAGTTCGAGGCGGGTGAGCGGGCCCTGGGACAGGACGGTGGTGAAGACCTGCGAAGCGGCCGGCGTTCCGGCGGGGAACGTCTCGGCGGGGTGCGCGGCGTAGGACGAGGGCATGGCCCGGAACCTAGGGCCCTTATTTTCCGCTGTCAATGAAAGAAGCAGGAATGGGCTGAAGGTGCGCTGTGAGCCCTGAGTCCCCCTCAGAAGTCCTGTGGTGACGAGGTATTGACGCGCGATCGAAGGTGATGCTCCCCTGGGGGCACCACCACCGTCACCATCGTCATTACCGTCAGCGTCGCGTACGCAGGCGGGCCAGCAGACCGCGGGCCTGGGCACGACGGCGCGGGTCGGCCGCCGCACGCCGTGCCTGCTCCATCGTGCGCCGCCCCTGCGGGCTCCTGGCGAACTCCTTGATGCGCTGGATGACGCTCATCTTCGTCCTCCCCTGGTGTCGGTGTGCTGCTCTCCGCTCGTCCGGCTACCCCCGAAGACGCCCATCAGGCCAGTGGACGGGTCGTTCGGATCAGCCGGACGCGTCATGCGGGTCGGACCGAGAGGCCGCGCCCCCGCCCCGCCCCCGGTCGCCGGCTCACGCCGCGCGTCCCCTGGTCGCCGTCGCCGTCCGCACGGGCGCGGCCGCCGGGCGGGCGACCGCGGCCTGGGTACGGGTGGCCTGGGTGCGGGCGGCGCGGACCCGGTAGGTCGTCTTCGTGGGGTCCGTGACGGGCTCGCCGACCGTGATCCGGCCGGCCGCGTACAGCTCGTCGCACTCGGTGGCGGACAGCGCGACATAGCAGCCTCCCCGGCCGGTGCCCGCGTCCAGCGGCCGCCAGTAGCCGTACACCCGGCGGCCGCTGGCGTGCTCGGTGACGAAGACCGGCGTGCGGGGGTCGGCGACGATGCGCAGCACGTCGGCGCCGGCGCGGCCCGACGACGCGCCGGGAAGGGGCGGCCGGGCCGACGACCTGTCCCGGACCGCGCCGCGGTCGTCCGTGCGGGCCTCGGTCGGCGCCGGGCGCGCCGTCGGGCGGGGTGCCGGGCGGGGTGCCGGGCGCGTCACCGGACGGGCCTTCTCCTCGCGGTCGATCGGGAGCGGGCCGCGCTGCCGCGGCACGCCCGCCGCCATGCCGACCGTGCCCGCCAGGCGCGGCACCTCCTCGTTCCGACGCTGCCAGGGATAGGCGTCGGAACGTACGTCGAGGATCTGCGGCTGGACGGCGGTGGGCGGCATGATCGGTACCTTTCCTCGGCAGGGACATGAGACCGACTACCCGGCTGAGCCGAAGTTGATCTCATGTGGGGCATCCTTCATGACGGCACTGACAACGGGTGGGTTCCTCGGCGCCGCACCCCCGCTCCCCGCGGTTGGTCTTCGGCGATACGGGCACTCGGCGAACCTCGTGTCAGCGACTACGGAGGTGCGCGGTGGCGGTACGGCATCGGCTTGTCAAGGCGAGTCCGCGGACGGTGTGGGGCGTCCTCGCCGACGGTGACCGCTACGCGGAGTGGGTGGTGGGCACGTCGTCGACGCAGGAGATGACGGGCGAGTGGCCCCATGTGGACGCGAAGATCGCCTACGAGATCCGGGTGGGCCCCCTCAGCCTGACCAACGAGACGGTCGTACGGCGCTGCGAGGAGCCGGACGTACTGGAGCTGGAGGCGCGGGCCGGTGTGCTCGGCACGGCGCGGATCGCGTTCGAGCTGCGGCCGTGGGGCCGCCACTGCCTGGTGATCCTGGACGAACACCCGCTGCAGGGCGTCGGCGGGCTGCTGCACAACGCCGGCGCGGAGGTGGTGACCCAGATCCGCCACCGGGCCCTGCTCGGCCGGCTGGCGAAGGTGTGCGAGGCCGACGCGCACGGCGAACGGAGTACCCACAGCGCCCGGACGGCACCCGCCGCGGCGCGCTCGCACGCGGAGGGGGGCGCCGATGCCTGACGCGGTGGTGATCGGGGCCGGGCCCAACGGCCTGGTGGCGGCGAACCTGCTGGCGGACGCGGGCTGGAGCGTCGAGGTCCTCGAGGAGCAGCCCGAGCCCGGCGGCGCCGTACGGCACGACCGCTCGGTGGACCCCGCGTTCGTCAGCGACCTCTTCAGCTCCTTCTACCCGCTGGCCGCCGCCTCACCGGTGCTGTCGAAGCTGCGCCTGCACGAACACGGTATGCGCTGGAGCCATGCGCCCAGTGTCGTGGCCCATCCCCTCACCAGCGGCGAGTGCGCGGTCCTCGACCGCCGGCTCGACGTCACCGCCCGCTCCCTCGACGCCTTCCACGCCGGGGACGGAGCCGCCTGGCGCCGCCTGCACGGGGTGTGGGAACAGCTCCGCCCGGACATCCTCGACGCGCTGTTCACGCCGTTCCCGCCGGTGCGGGCCACGGCCCGGCTGGCGGCCCGGCTGCGCGCCGCGGGCGGCCTGCGGCTGGCCAGGACGCTGGCCCTGCCGGTGCGGCGGCTGGGCGAGGAGGAGTTCGGGGGCGAAGGCGGGCGGCTGCTCCTGGCCGGAAACGCCCTGCACGCCGATCTCGCTCCGGAGGCCGCCGGCAGCGGCGGTTTCGGCTGGCTGATGGCCATGCTCGGCCAGTCCTACGGCTTCCCCGTGCCGGCCGGCGGTTCCGGCGCCCTCACCGAGGCCCTGGTCCGGCGGCTGCACGCCCGGGGCGGCGCGCTGCGCTGCGGGCAGCGGGTCAGCCGGATCGTCGTCCGCGACGGCCGGGCCGTGGGGGTGCGCACGACCGACGGGGAGCAGGTCGCCGCGGACCGCGCGGTGCTGGCCGACGTGTCCGTCCCCGCGCTGTACGGCGCGCTGCTGGAGCCGGAACACCTGCCGTCCCAGCTGCTGGCCGACCTGGAGCGGTTCCAGTGGGACTTCGGGACCTTCAAGGTCGACTGGGCGCTGAACGGGCCGGTGCCCTGGCAGGCGGAGGCGGCGCGCCGGGCGGGCACCGTGCATCTGGCCGACGGCGTGAACGAGCTCACCCGGTTCGCCGCCCAGCTCGCCATGCGGCAGGTTCCCGACCGGCCGTTCGCGTTGTTCGGCCAGATGACGACCTCCGATTCCGGCCGCTCCCCCGCCGGCACCGAGTCGGCCTGGGCCTACACGCATGTGCCCCAGGCGGTCGAGGGCGACGCCGGCGACGAGGGGATCACCGGCGCCTGGAACGCGAGCGAGCAGGAGCTGATGGCCGACCGGGTCGAACGCCAGGTCGAGCGGTTCGCCCCCGGCTTCCGCTCCCTGATCCGCGCCCGTCGCATCCTCGCCCCGCCCACGCTCCAGTCCCTCGACGCCAATCTGCACGGCGGCGCGATCAACGGCGGTACGACGGCGCTGCACCAGCAGCTCCTCTTCCGCCCCATGCCCGGCAGCGGGCGCCCGGAGACCCCGGTGCGCGGGCTGTTCCTGGCCTCCGCCGGCGCTCATCCCGGCGGTGGCGTCCACGGCGCGCCGGGCGCCAACGCCGCCCGCGCCGCACTGCGCAGGCACCGCCCGCCCGGCGGGACGTTCGTCCAGCGGGCGCTCGCCCGCCGCGACCGTACCGGCGCGAAGAAGCCGCCTGCCGGCTGAGCGGCACCAGTCCGGCCGAGGAGCCGGGGAGCCGAGGGCAGTCAGGCCGAGGAACGGAGCACACCGTGCACGACAGTCCCCTCGAAGACCGCATCGTCGTCGTCACGGGAGCCGCCCGCGGGGTGGGCGCGGCGCTCGCCCGGGAGCTCGCACGGCGCGGTGCGCGTCTGGCGCTGATCGGCCACGAGGAGACGGGGCTGCGGGCCGTGGCCGCGTCCCTGCCCACCCCCTCGCTGGCCGTGGAGGCCGATGTCACCGACGGCGAGGCTCTGGAGCGCGCGGCCGAGGTGGTCCGCGCACGGCTGGGGCCGCCCTCGGTGGTCGTCGCGAACGCGGGCATCGCGGAGGGCGGCCCGTTCGCCTCGGCGGACATGGCCTCCTGGCGGCGGGTGATCGACGTCAACGTCACGGGCAGCGCCCTGACGGCACGCGCCTTCCTGCCGGACCTGACGGAGACGGCCGGCTACTACCTCCAGATCGCTTCACTGGCCTCGATGGGGGCCGCTCCCCTGATGAGCGCCTACTGCGCGTCCAAGGCCGGCGTGGAGGCCTTCGCGCACGCGCTGCGCGCCGAGACGGCCCACCACGGCGTGGCCGTCGGTGTCGCCTATCTGAACTGGACCGACACCGACATGATCCGCGACGCCGACCGGCACGCGGTGCTGCGCGAACTGCGCGCCAACATGCCGCCGCCCGCCCGCCGCGTCTACTCTCCGGAGTTCGTGGCGACGCGGCTCGCCTCGGCCGTGGAACGCCGGCGCACCGCCGTCTACGTCCCGGCCGCGCTGCGCCTCGTCCAGGTGACGCGGGCCGTGCTGCCGGCCCTGGTCGTACGCCGCTCCCGTCGTGTGCTGCCCCGCATGGAGTCCGCGGACCCGTTGCGTCCCACCGGGCCGCTGGGCGCCGGCGGCCGGGCCGACGTGGCGGCGGCGACGGCGCACCGGGGCGACCCGCCCGACGGGCGGTGAGCTACCGGGACGGTCCTACGCCTCCCGTGCCTCGCGGGCCCACTTCCCGACGACGGGCACACAGGTCTCGGCGAAGTACGCGTAGTCGTCGGGGGTGTTGTAGACGTGGGCGGACAGCCGGAGGTAGCCGAGTCCGCCGAAGCTGGTGAACGCGGCCTCCACCCCGAGTTCGGCGGTCGCGCGGTCGCGCAGGGCGTCCGCCGCGACCCGGCTCGTGCCCAGACCCGCGGGCAGGCGGACCAGCCGCATCCCCGGGACGGGCGCGCCGACGTCGACGGGGTCGGCCGGGGCCCCGCTCCGGGCGAAGGCCTCCGTCACGACACGGGCGCCGTGGTCCGCGAGTTCGTCCAGGTACCGGCGGGCGGTGTCCCAGCCCCAGGTGTCGTCGATGAAGTCCAGCGCGGCGGGCGCGGCCAGGAAGGCGGTGGCGTCGAGTGTGCCCTGGTGGTCGAAGCGGTCGGGGAAGGGTTCGGCCGCCCCCCAGGAGTCGATGAGCGGGTGGAGGTCCGCCCGCAGCGGGCCGTGCGCGACGAGCGCCGCCGTGCCGCGCGGGGCGCACCCCCACTTGTGGAGGTTGCCGACCCAGACGTCGCAGCACAGGCCGTCCAGGGGCGCGGCCAGCAGGCCCGGCGCGTGCGCGCCGTCGACGAGCAGGGTGATCCCGCGCCGCGCGGCCTCGGCCCCGACGCGTCCGACCGGCATCAGCCGGGCCGTCGCGGAGGTGATCTGGTCCAGGACGATCAGGGCCACGTCGTCGTCCACCTGAGCCATCACCGCCCGGTACGCCTGCTCGGCGTCCGCCGCCAGCGGGACGCGGGCCGTGCGTACGCCGGTCCCCCAACGGCGGGCCAGCCGCTCCGCGCCCATCGTGACGGCGCCGTAGCCGTGGTCGGTGACCACGATGTCGCCGCCGGGCCGGGCGGCCAGCGCGGCGTAGACGACACTCGCCCCCGCGCTGGCGTTCGGCACGAGCGCCAGGTCCCGCACGTCGGTCCGCAGCCGGCCGGCCACGGCCGCGCGGGCCTCGGCGATCCGGCCGGGCAGCGCCGTGAACCACGCGACCGGGGCACGTTCCATCTCCGCCCGCAGGGCGCTCTGCCGCTCCTGCGCCACCCGTGGGACGGCGCCGAACGAGCCGTGGTTGAGATGACGCATCGCCGGGTCGAGCGTCCAGGCGTCCCGCGCGGGCCGCCCGTCGGGCAGCGTCAACGGTCGGGGCACGGTGACGACTTCGCCCTCGTTCACGGATCTCCTCGGATCGTCCCTGGCCGGCGCCCCGCGGAGGCCGGACGGCCCCACGATACCCAGGGCGGGTCGGGACCGCGGAGGAGCGTCCTCGGAGCCTCAGAACCCGCGGGACCTCACGAGAAGAACGACCGCTGGGCGGGCAGGCCGGGGGTGAAGGAGGACGGGGCGCTCATGACGCGGTCCAGGTCTCTCTTGATGCGTTCGGCCTCACCCTTCACCTGGGCGGGCACATCGCCGCGTTCGGTGATGAGACGGTGGTAGATCGGGGTGTCTTCGAAGACGGGGATCACCGGGGCGCTCTGCTTTCGTGGACGGTCGGGCAGGCCGACGCTGCAGGACTTGCTTCGGACACCGCCGACGATCCGAGGAGCGAACCGGCGCTTTTGTGACGTCTCCTGACGGTTCGACAGCCCAACCGCCCGTGGTGACGTCATCGTATTGTCCCCGATGGGCCGGGCGCGGGTGACCAGGGGGGCCCGAAAGCGGTCCTGGTGGGCCGCGCAGAGGTGTCCCGGCCCGGCCCCGGACGCCCTCGGCGTGACCCTCGCTCGGGCGTGCGCCGCGTCCGCGGTCACCACGACAGGGGGCCGTCCGCCGCGCAGGCCTCGCCGGCGAGGCCCTCGACGACCGTTTCCGGGCACAGGAGTTGGGCGACGATCGCGGCGGTGGCACGGTGCCAGTCGGCGCAGCGCCGGAGCATCGCGTGGTCACCGCGGCGGACGAGGACGATGCCCGCCTGCGCCGCTGCTTGCCGGGCCCGCCGGACGTAGTCGGCGGACTCCCCCGGATCGGTCACCCGGTCACGGTCCCCGTGCAGCACGACGATCCGCTTCCCGCCGAGATGGCCGACGGGTTCGCCGGGTGGGCACCACGGCGCCAGCGCGAGGACACCGCGCACCGCGGGGTCGGCCGCCGCCCGGAGCGCCGCGCGGCCGCCCATCGAGTGGCCCACCAGGGTCACGGGCACCTCGCCGACCGTCCGGCGCAGTTCGTCGAGGGCTCGTACGGTGTCGCTGACGGGGTCGGCGGTCGCGTTCCAGCCCCGGTAGCGGTAGCGCACCTCGCCGACCAGCACGTCCTGACGGTCCGTCGCGCCCGCGGCCGCCCGCAGGACCGGACGCATGCGCAGGGCGGCCAGGTGCCGGCCCCGCGAGGCCTCCCGGCTGTGTTCCCGGCCGCCGTGCAGGACGACGACGGCGGCACCCGGCGTGCCGGCCGGCCGGTGCCGCACCACCAACGCGGAGGTGCCGCCCGCGGCACCTCGCGCTGCGCCGCCTCCCTCGTCGCCCGCTTCGCCGTTCGCTTCTGCGCGCACTGGTCGCCGCCTCTCTCGCCGTACACCCGGGGCCCTGTCGACGGTCACCGGGTTCAGACCGCCGCGAACTCCGGCTCCCACGGCCCCGGGCCCGCCGCGTCCTGCCATTGCCGGAGGTCCTGGCCGTCCACGCACACGATGCCGCATTGCCGCGCGTACTCGACGGCGGGCGCGGTGAAGTCGCTCGTGGTGACGACCGCCGCGACCTCGGCGCCGTGCACGGGGAAGCAGGTTCCGCCGAAGCGCTGCATGTCCTGGGAGCCGACGCGGTGGGTGTCGCCGTACCGCTTGCACTGGATCACGAGCACGCGCCCGTCCGGTGTCCTCGCCACCACGTCGGCGCCCAGGTCCCCGGCCCCGCCGACGACCTCCACCTCGGTGCAGCCGTCGCGCCGGCACAACTCGGCTATGGCCTCCTCGAACTCGTAGGGGTCCAGCTCGTAGGGGTCCACCTCCTCGTAGGCGATCTCCTCGTAGCCGATCTCCTCGGTGGCGGCCGGCAGGTCGTCGAGGTGCTGATCGAGCGGGATGGTCGGTGCCACGTCGAGTCCCCCGCCGGCACAGCCCGTCCGAGGCTCGGCCGGCCCGGCGGCGACAGCCGGCGGCGCGGTCTCCAGCGCCTCGACCACCGTCTCCGTGGCCACGTCCAGGGACTTCGCGGCACGCCGTGCGACCCTCCTCGCCGAGATTCTGCGCCGCCCGCGACAGCCCGCGACGACACCGGCGGCACCGATGAGAACGAGCGAGACGGCCCAGCCCGGGCGGCGCTCCGCCGCGGCCGTGGCGGTGCGGGCGACCGTGCCCAGGAGGGTCAGCAGGAGGGCGAGTAGCACGAAATAGACGGCTGTGGAACGGAGTTCGAACCGCCGTGGACCACGCTCGGGCTGCGGAACGTGCTGCGGTACGGCCATGGCGGTACGTCCTCCCGGATACGTCAACAAAGATCATCGAGCGTGTGCCCAGGTGGAGGGGGTTCTATCGCAGGAGGAGTTGTCGCCTGAAGGTCGGCGCGGTCACTCGCCGTTCCGGATCCGCGCCGCTGACGCCCCCTCTAGGCGAAGGCGAGCGGCGGGAGTTGGGCCGTGTCGCCCAGTTCGGCCCAGACCGTCTTGCCGCGGCGGGCGTGCCGGGTTCCCCAGTGTTCGGCGAGCCGGGCGACGAGGAGCAGGCCTCGGCCGCCTTCGTCGAAGACGCGGGCCCGGCGCAGATGAGGGGTGGTGCTGCTGCCGTCGGAGACCTCGCACAGGAGGGCGCGGTCGTGGATGAGGCGCAGCCGGATGGGGGGCTGGCCGTAGCGGATGGCGTTGGTGACCAGTTCGCTGACCACCAGTTCGGCGGTGAAGCCGAGTTCGTCGAGACCCCAGTCGCTCAGCTGCCGGGCGACGTCCGCGCGGGCCTGGGCGACGGCGGAGGGATCCGCGGCCAGGTCCCAGGTGGCGACCTGGGAGTCGCCCAGGGCGTGGGTGCGGGCCAGGAGCAGGGCGACGTCGTCGTCCGGTCTGGCCGGCAGCAGGGCGTCGATGACGTTGTCGCAGATCGCCTCCAGGGAGGCGGCCGGTTCGGCGAGGGCGTGGCGCAGCCTGGTGAGACCGGCGTCCACGTCGTGGTCGCGGGACTCGACGAGGCCGTCGGTGTACAGGGCGAGGATGCTGCCTTCCGGGAGTTCGAGTTCCGTGGCCTCGAACGGCAGGCCGCCCAGGCCGAGTGGCGGGCCGGGCGGCGGGTCGAGGATCTCGGCCCTTCCGTCAGGGGTCACCAGGGCCGGCGGCACATGTCCCGCGCGGGCCAGGGTGCAGCGCCGTGAGACGGGGTCGTAGACGGCGTACAGACAGGTGGCGCCCATGTCCCCGGCGGCTTCGCCGTCCGTGTCGTCACCGGGTTCGCCGTCCTCGTCGTCGCCGGCTTCGCCCGACGGGCGCAGGACGATGTCGTCGAGGTGCGTGAGGAGTTCGTCGGGCGGCAGGTCGATGTCGGCCAGGGTGCGTACGGCGGTTCGCAGGCGGCCCATGGTGGCGGCGGCGTGGATGCCGTGGCCGACCACGTCGCCCACCACCAGGGCGACCCGGGCGCCGGACAGCGGGATGACGTCGTACCAGTCGCCGCCCACGCCGACCCGGTCGCCCGCGGGAAGGTAGCGGTAGGCGACCTCGACCGCCGACTGCCGGGGCGCGCCGCGCGGCAGCAGGCTGCGCTGGAGCGTGAGGGCGGTGGAGCGGGCGTAGCTGTAGCGGCGGGCGTTGTCGACGGCCACGGCCGCCCGGGCGGCGATCTCCTGGGCGAGGAGGAGGTCCTCGTCGTCGTAGCGGTCGGGGTTGCGGTGCCGGGACAACAGGGCGACGCCCAGCGTGGCGCCTCGGGCGCGCAGCGGCACCACCAGGGTGGAGTGGACGCCGAGGATGTCATCGGAGTCGACCGGGTCGCCGTGGTGCTTGGCGGGCTGTCCGGTCACCAGGGCGCGGGCCTCGGGCGATCCGTCCGGGCAGATGTGGACCTGCTGCGGTGCGGCGCCCGGTACCGGATCGCCGCCGGTCGCCGAGGCCCGCGCGGTCCGGCGCAGTACGAGGGGGCCCTCGCTCGGGGACTCGTGGCCGTGCAGAGCCGCGTCGAGCAGGTCGACGGTGACGAGGTCGGCGAAGCGCTCGACGGCGTGGTCGGCCAGCTCCTGCGTGGTGCGGACGATGTCCAGGGTGGTGCCGATGCGTGCGCCCGCCTCGTTCACCATCGACAGCCGCCGTTGCAGCCGGCGGTCCCGCTCCTCCTGGAACGCGACGACGCCCTGTTCCGAGGTGCGGTCGATGTACGCGGCCGACGTCGCGATGACGTGCCGGGTGGCCGCGCTGACCAACTCGGCGTCGTCGGAGAACCGGGGCATCTCCGCGAGCAGCCGGTCGAGGACGATGGTCTGCGCCACCCGGAAGGCCCGCAGCATCGAGCCGAGCGGGGTGCCGTGCCGGGCCAGCCGGCGTGCGCGCTCCACGTCCGCCGGCGGTGGTTCGATCAGGCCCGGTTCGATGGCGTGTTCGAGCCCGAACAGTCCCGCGGCGATGTGGTCGGCGACGTTGTCCGCCGCGATCCGCGCGATGTCGGGGTCGTCCCACAGCTCGGGGAGCTCCTGTCGCAGGCGGCGCTCCACCTCGGCGACCAGCTCGTCCGCTCGCGAACCGAGCTCGCGCACGACACGGGACACGAGACCGGCGGCTGTCAGGTCCACAAGGACGACGTTACGCCGTACGCGCGCGTTGGCCTCATCGAGAGGCGGTCCGCCCTGGTGCGGCGGTCCCGGACGGATCCGGTCCACCGAAGGCCCGACGGGGCCCCAGCCACGTCTCCCGGAGCGGTCGGTCCGGCACATCGGGTGGGTGGGGGGCCCGGCACGGACGATCGGACGATCGGGCCTGGCGGCTCCCTCTCTCCCGGCCGGGAGGCTGCGCGCCGGGCCGGGAGAGAGGGGGGTGATCCGGGGCCCGCCGGGTGCTACGGCTTGCGGCCCACGCCGCAGTACGCGTCGACGGCGGTGAAGTTGGCCGAATCACCGGGGTGCGCACGCCACTTCGTCACCTGGACGATCCCCGGTTCCACCAGCTCCAGCCCGTCGAAGAAGCCGCCGATCTCCTCGATGGCGCGCACGTGGTAGGGCACGGCGCCGCTCGCGTTGTACGCCGCCGACGCGGCGATCATGCCCTCGCTGGTGGCCGTGCTGTCGCTGATCACCAGATGACTGCCCGAGGGGAGACCCGCCATGAGCCGCCGGACCAGGTCGCGCGCCTGCCCGTAGTCGCCGACATGACCGAGCGTGTTGAGGATCATCAGGGCGACCGGACGGGAGAGGTCGAGCGTTCCCGCGGCCGCTTCCAGCACGGCTTCCGGGTCGTACAGGTCCGCGTCCAGGTAGGCGGTCCGGCCCTCCGGCGTGCTCGTCAGCAGGGCGTGCGCGTGGGCCAGGACGACGGGGTCGTTGTCGACGTACACGATCCTGGCGTCCGGGGCCACGCTCTGTGCCACCTGGTGCGTGTTGTCGGCGGTGGGCAGACCGGTGCCCACGTCCAGGAACTGGCGGACACCCTGCTCGTCGGCGAGGTACCGCACCGCGCGTCCCAGGAAGTGCCGGCTGGTGACCGCCACGTCCACGAGGCCGGGGAAGATCTCCTTGATGTGGTCGCCGATCTCCCGGTCGACCTCGTAGTTGTCCTTGCCGCCGACGAAGTAGTTCCAGAACCGGGCCGAGTGCGGCTTGGACGTGTCGATCCGGCCGGATGTTCCGGCGGTCGCGGTGGTCTGGGAGCTGGGGTCCGACACGGCAAAGCCTCCTGCACGGCTACGTAGATGATCAGGGCACCAACGTAGGTGAACTTTCTTTCCGCACAGGGAGGTTGAGAGCGCTTACCGTCAACAGCCATGCCGTTTCGGCCATATCGGCAGCTCCGTACGGCGCGTCGGTCCCGGTAAGCGGTTTCCCTGCGGTGGCCGACGCCGTGCCGTCCGGGGCGGGGGTCCGGGGCGGGGGGTCAGCCCGCGCTGTAGCCGAGCTGACGCCTCATGTACGGGGTCATGAGGGTCTTGGCCTTCGCCAGCACCGAGGTGCGGCTGCCCAGCACGGCGCTCTCGCCGCCCGGCACGGGCAGCACCGTCAGTCCGTCGGCGGGACCGAAGGGCACGATGAGCGGGGTGCGCCGGACCGGCCGGTAGAGACGGGGCTCCTTGCGGTGCCTGCCGGAACTCCTCAGGTGGACGCGGATGTTGTGCGCGGCGAGATCGGCCTGGGCCAGCGCGGCGGGGGTGATCTTGAGTTCGGTGGCGTCGTTCACGTCGCCGACCGCGAACACGTCGGGGCGCCCCTCGACCCGGAGCCGCCGGTCGACCTTGATGTGACCGGCCGCGTTCAGCCAGTGGCCGTGGCCGCCCAGCCGCAGCCAGAGCGTGTTGGGCGTGGTGCCCGTCGCCCAGAAGGAGAGGTCGGCGTCGATGACGTCGCCCCGGGCGTCGCGATAGGTGCCGAAGTCGTTCCCCGGGGACATGAACGAGTCGAGGCGCACCTCCACGTCGTGGGACTCCAGCCAGGCCAGGGCCCGGCGTCCGGCCCGCGCGCTGCCGGCGGCGTCGAGCAGCGCCGGCCCCGCATGGGCGAGCGTGACCCGGGCGTCCGGCCGGGCCAGGCGTATCTCGGCGCTGAGCTCGACACCGGAGGGCCCGCCGCCGACGACGAGGACGTGCTCGGCGGCGGCGACCTTGCGCTGATGGCCGGCGAAGGACTTGATCGTCTCCTCGGTGGTGGTGCCGGTGAAACGGGCCGGTTCGGGGTAGTCCGCGCCGGTGGCGATCACGACGACGTCGTAGGGGAGCCGTTCGCCCGTCGCCAGGACGACCTGCCGTTCGTCGGTGTCGATGCGGACCGCCTTGCCGACGACCACCCGGCCCTCGCGCAGCAGGCGGTCGTACGGGATGAAGGGGGTGACCGACCACTCCGGGCGCACGCCGGCCCGCAGTGAGGCGATGCGGTGGAAGAACACGTCCTTGCGGTCGACCAGGGTGACCCGGGCCGTGGTGTCCAGTCGTTTCGCCAGCCGGACGCCCGCGTAGCCGCCGCCGATCACCACTATGTCGCCGTCGCGCACGCGCGTCTCCTGAGCATGGGGGAAGCGAGCGGCACGCCGTGGGGGCTTCCTCGGCCGCTCGAACTGGCGACGAGCGTAGCGCTTGAACTTTTAAGTTCCTGTGGAGCCGTGTGCAGTTGTGTGGACGTTCGGTGAAGCCGCGCAGGCGTGGTTCAGGTGGCGCGCGGCCAGGCGCGCAGCAGCGCGGCGATCCTTCCGGCGGTGCAGGCGGGGTCCCGCAGCAGGTCACGCAGGGCCACCGCGTCCTCGCGGGTGGGCTTGACCGGGATCCCGGAAGCCTCCAGGTACATCACACCCGTCGCGGCGGCGACGGCCATGTTGGAGCGCTCGAGCCAGCGGCAGCGGCCGAGGACGTGCACCAGGGCGGCCGCCCGGGCGTAAGGACCGTCGTAGACGGGCTGTTCGAGCAGTTCGGCACGGTGGCAGGCGACCGCCGCCACCGGCACCCCGTAGTCCTCGGGGGTGGGGTCGGCCGCGCCGGCGATCTCCGCGACCTGGAGGATCCATGGGACGTCGATGTGGAGTTCCATCAGGCGGCGTGCGCTCCCGGGACGCGCAGGTCGGCGTCCTCGGCCTCGTCGAAGGCGGCCTGGTGCTCGTCCAGGAAACGTCGGGCCGCGTCCAGGCCACGCTGACGCAGTCCGTCGGCGTCCTCGCGGACCAGGGCGGCGATGTACTCGCCGAGCGGCAGGCCGCGGTCCTTGGCCCGGGCCCTGGCCAGCTCCGCGATCTCGTCGTCCACGCGCGCACCCAACTGTGTCTTCGCCATACGCCCGACGGTAACAGCCGTTACCAGCCCGCCGGAAGCCCCTTCTCGCGGACGCGCCGGGCCGGGATGCGTCATGTCGTGGTCGCCGGGGGCACTCACACGGGCCGGCCTCCCGACAGCTGCCCGGGGAGGGCCGGCTGGCGAACCGCGAGGGGCGCGGCGGCGGCGACGGACGGCTTGCGGAGCAGGAGCAGCGCCGCGTCGTCGTGCAGCCGTCCGCCGACGTGCGCCAGCAGTTCGTCGTGTATCGCGCCGACCGTGCGCTCCGGATCGTCGCTGAGGTGGTGCTCGAGGCCTTGGACGAGGGGGTAGAACTCCCGGTCGCGGTCCCGGGCCTCGATGACCCCGTCCGTGTAGAGCAGCAACTGGTCCCCGTCGGCGAAGGGCAGGACCTGGAGGCTGGGGGTCTGGTCGGTGAGGGCACGCAGTCCGAGGGGCGGGGCGGGCTGCGTGGGCTCCACCGCCGCGACGCTCCGGGAGGCGCCCACGAGCAGCGGTGGCGCGTGTCCGCAGTTCACCAGTTCCAGCTGGCCGGAGCGCGGGTACCCGGCGACCACGGCGGTCACGAAGTCGTCGCTGCCGAGGTTGCGCGCGAGGCTCCGCTCGATCCTGTCGACGACGGCCAGGAGATCGGGTTCGTCGTAGGCGGCCTCCCGGAAGACACCGAGGACGAGGGCGGCGGTCCCCACGGCGGGCAGCCCCTTGCCCCGTACGTCACCGACGATCAGCCGTACGCCGTAGGGGGTGGGGACCAGCGCGTAGAGATCGCCGCCGATGCGGGCCTCCGCGGCCGCGGCGCTGTAGCGGACGGCGACCTCGAAGGGACCGACGGTCGCCGGCACCGGCCTGAGGAGCGCGTGCTGGGCCGCCTCCGCGACCGACCGGACGTCCGCGAGCACTCGCTCACGGCGCCCGCGCAGCGCGCTGGCCAGGCCGCCCGCCAGCGTGACGGCGACCAGGGAGGCCAGTACGGCCGCCACCTCGCGGCCGGGAGCACCGGCCCGGGCGCCGAGGGTCGCACCGACCACCGCCGCGAGAAGGCCGACACAGAGGACACCGCGCGGGCCGTTGGTCGTGGCGGCCAGCGCGGGCCCCGCGGACAGCAGGGGCAGCCAGATCATCCCCGCGTCGCCGAAGAGGCCGACGAGCATGATGACCAGGAGGATCAGAACCGGCAGCAGCGGCCCTGCCACCCGGTGCCTGAACGATGTCAACAGCCGTGTCCGGCAGTGATCGTCGCTGTGGTTGCGCGCATGACTCATGCTTCGTCCGCAGTCCTCACCTGTGCGTGCGCCGGGGCACTTCGGAAATGTCCGTTTCCTCTAGGAAACGGGCTCGGCCCCACCGCTTACAAGGATCAGATTTTCAGATAGTGAACGATCACATGGTGAGCGAGAGGCCCCTGGTCACGCGACCCGCGGTCGGGAGCAGCCGCGCCCGCACCTCGTCGAGCCGGGGCAGCCGGTCGGCCGGCAGCGAGACGCCGAGCGAGCCCAGGATGTCGCCGCTGTAGACGGGAACGGCGACGCAGACCGTGCCGAGGGCGTACTCCTCCAGGTCCGTCACGGCCGGGGCGACGGGTGAGGCGTCCAACTGGCGGAGCAGTTCGGGCGCGCTGGTGATGGTCCTCGGCGTGAGATCGGCCAGGTGATGGCGGGAGAGGTACTCCTTGCGGGCTTCCTCGTCCAGTTCCCGCAGCACCGACTTGCCGAGCGCGGTGGCGTGTCCCGCGTCCTCGAACCCGACCCACAGGTCCACGCGGGGTGCCCGGGGGCCGTCGACGATCTCGGCGACCCGGATCTCGCCCTCCTCGTAGAACGTCAGGTAGGCGGCGGTGGCGAACTCGTCCCGCAGTGCGGCGAGGGCGGGCCGGACCCGGCTGAGCAGCGCCTGCCCGCGTCCCGCCGTGTGCAGCGTCTGGAGCCGGTCCCCCAGGATGAAGCCGCCGTCCTGGAGTTTGCGCAGGTAACCGTCGTTCACCAGGGTCCGCAGCAGGTGGTAGGCGGTGGCCAGGGGCAGCCCCGTCTCCCGCGCCAGCTGTTTCGCCGGCGCGCCGTTCTCGTGTGCGCTCACCGCCTCCAGCAAGCGGAAGGCCCGCTGTACGGAGGTGATGAGCGTGGGGCCGTCCCGCACACCCATACGAACAGCGTGCCCCCGACACCCGGCCCGGGCAAGGCGCGAGGGCCCGGGTGCGGCCGGCGCGTGCCGCCGGGGAGCCGAGCAGGCCCGGCGGCCGAGGGCCCGGCCGACGCCTCCCACCCGGGGCCGGGCAAGGCGCGCGGCCCGGTATTTCGCCCGAGGCCGGGCAAGGCGCGGCCCGGCTAGCGGATCTCGCCCGGGGCCGCGGCCGTGCCCAGCAGGGCCGACAGCTGCGGGGAGTAGGTGGCGTGCAGGACGAGGGCCGCGCTGCCCACCACCGCCGCGTCGGTGCCGAGCCAGGACGCCTCGACCTCGACGACCCTGACGTGGCGTGACAACGGCCGGCTGGCCAGCGCGGCGGCGACGACCTCGACGTATCGCGACTCGACGTGCTGGATACCGTGGCCGCCGAGGACGATCAGGTCCACGTCGATGAAGTTCGCGATGTCGACCGCGACGGAGGCGACGTGCTCCGCGGTCTCGTCGATGACCGCGGCCGCGACCGGGTCGCCGGCCGCCGCGGCCACCCCGATGGCGGAGTGGTCGACGGCCTCGGGACGCTCGGCGAACAACCGCGCCAGCGCGCTGTCCGGATGCGGTCCCGCGGCGAGCCTGCGGTGCACCTCGGCGACGATCGCCGTGGGGTTCACGAGCCGCTCCAGGCAGCCCCGGTTGCCGCAGTAGCACTCGGGCCCTTCGGGCAGCACCGAGGAGTGTCCGAACTCTCCCGCGTTGAGTGAACCGCCCCGGTACACCTGGTGGTTGAGGATGAGGCCGCCGCCGACGCCGGTGCCGAAGAAGAAGTAGGCGAAGTCCGCCACGCCCTTGCCCTTGCCCGACCAGCGCTCGCCGACCGCGGCGGCGGTGGCGTCGTTGTCGAGGGTCACCGGCAGGCCGGTCGCCTCGCTCAGCATGTGCTGCACCGGCACCCGCGTCCAGCGGGCGAGTTGAGGCGCTCCGACGATCGTGCCCGCCTCGAGGTCGATCGGTCCCGGAGTGGCGAGGCCCAGCCCGAGAACCTTGTCGCGGTCGACGCCCGTCTCGGCCAGCACGTCGGCGACCAGCTCCGCCATGTCCTTGACGACCTGGGCCGGGTCGGTGCCGGGGTCCGTGGGGCGTTTCTTGACGACCAGCGGCCGGCCGAGCAGATCGACGACGGTGCAGCTGAGTTCCACGGGGTCGAAGTGCAGGCCGACCGCGTTGCCCGCCTCGGCGTTGATCCGCAGGGTGGTGCGGGGCTTGCCTCCGCTGGACACCCGGCTCGCGCCGTCCTCGCGCACGATGCCCTCGTCGAGGAGCCTCCGCACGATGCCCGAGACCGTCTGCGGGGTGAGGCCCGTGTGCTGGGCGATCTCGACCCGGCTGACGCCGTCGGCGAGCTGGATCTGGTCCAGGACGACGGCCCGGTTGTATCGCCCGACCTTGGGAAGGTTCGTTCCTGCCTGCCGCACGCACGGTCCTCTCTCGTTTCCCCCTACAACCTATCCCTCACAGCCCATTGACTTAGTAAAACAAATGGATTTAGTGTCCGGTCCCGCAGACGAAATCTCGGACACGAAGGCACTGGGCAGTGCCATCGGAGGCAAGTTGATGTCCATGCAATGCCGCAGGCCCGAAGGCTCGGGTACGCGTCGGCGCGTCCCCGGCGGTGGGGAGCACCGCTCATGACGCCCATCGCCCCGACCCTGCTGGAGATGCGGTCGATCACCAAGACCTTCCCCGGCGTCACCGCGCTCGCCGACGTCAGCCTCGTCGTGCGGGAAGGTGAGATCCACGCGATCTGCGGCGAGAACGGCGCCGGCAAGTCCACCCTCATGAAGGTGCTCAGCGGGGTGCACCCGTACGGCAGCTACACCGGCGACATCGTGTACCGCGGCGAGCAGGTCCGGTTCCACGACATCCGGGCCAGCGAGCAGGCCGGCATCGCGATCATCCACCAGGAGCTGGCCCTGGTGCCCGGTATGTCGATCACCGAGAACCTCTTCCTCGGGAACGAACCGCGCCGCCGCGGAGCCATCGACTGGAAGACGGCCCAGCGCCGCGCCCTGGAGCTGATGGAGCGCGTCGGGCTGCGGGAGGACCCCGACACCCTGATCAAGGACATCGGTGTCGGCAAGCAGCAACTCGTCGAGATCGCCAAGGCGTTCGCGAAGGACGTGAAGCTGCTGATCCTCGACGAGCCGACGGCGGCCCTCAACGAGGACGACTCGCAGCACCTGCTCGACCTGCTGCGCGGCTTCCGCGAGCGGGGCATCACCTCGATCATCATCTCGCACAAGCTGAACGAGATCGAGGCGGTCGCCGACACCATCACGATCCTGCGCGACGGCCGCACGATCGAGAGCCTCGACGTGCGGGCCGACGGCGTCAACGAGGACCGCATCGTGCGGGGGATGGTCGGCCGTGAACTCGACAGCCGCTTCCCCGACCGCACGCCCGACATCGGCGAGGTCTTCTTCGAGGTCCGCGACTGGACGGTGCGGCACCCCAGTTCGGACGAGCGGATGGTGTGCAAGGGCTCGTCGTTCCATGTCCGCCGCGGGGAGATCGTCGGCTTCGCGGGGCTCATGGGCGCGGGCCGCACCGAACTCGCGATGAGTCTCTTCGGCCGCTCCTACGGCACCTGGCTGTCGGGGCGGGTCTTCAAGGACGGCGAGGAGGTCCGGCTGAAGACGGTGTCGGACGCCATCGGGCACGGACTGGCGTACGTCAGCGAGGACCGCAAGTCGATCGGTCTGAACCTGCTGGACGACATCAAGACCTCGATGGTGGCCGCCAAGCTGTCGAAGATCGCCCGGCGCCGCGTGATCGACCCGGTGCGCGAGCACCGCATCGCCGAGGAGTACCGCCGGAGCCTGCGGATCAAGACGCCGAGCGTCGACGAGGGTGTCGTCAAGCTCTCGGGCGGCAACCAGCAGAAGGTCGTCCTGGCGAAGTGGATGTTCACCGACCCGGACCTGCTGATCCTCGACGAGCCGACCCGCGGCATCGACGTGGGCGCCAAGTTCGAGATCTACGGGATCATCCAGCGGCTCGTGGCCCAGGGCAAGGGGGTCGTCGTCATCTCCTCCGAGCTGCCCGAGCTGATCGGCCTGTGCGACCGCATCTACACGGTGTTCGAGGGCACCATCACGGGCGATGTGGCGCGTGCCGACGCAGACCCGGAACTCCTGATGAAGCAGATGACCGCTACCAAGAAGAGCCCCACTCCATGAGCCGAATAACCGACCTTCAGAAGAACCTCTTCGGAGGCACCACCTCCAACGCCCGCCAGTTCGGCATGATCTCCACCCTGGTGGCGATCGTCCTGCTGTTCCAGATCTGGACCGACGGCCTGACGCTCACGTCCGGCAACCTCATCGCGGTCGTCAGCCAGTACTCCTACATCCTGATCCTGGCCATCGGGATGCTGATGGTGATCGTCGCCGGGCACATCGACCTGTCGGTCGGCTCCGTCGCCGCGTTCACCGGCATCGTCGTCGCCAAGGCGATGCAGGAGTACGACCTGCCGTGGCCCCTCGGCATCGCGCTCGGCCTGCTCGTCGGCGCCGCGATCGGTGCCTGGCAGGGCTTCTGGGTCGCCTACATCGGGGTGCCGGCCTTCATCGTGACCCTCGCCGGGATGCTGCTGTTCCGCGGCGGCAACCAGTACATCGGCAACGCCGACACGGTTCCGGTGCCCGAGGGCTTCCGCAAGATCGGCGCGGGCTTCCTGCCCGAGGTCGGGCCGGACACCGGGTACAACAACCTGACGCTGCTGCTCGGCGTGGCCGCCTGCGCGGGTGTGCTGTGGCGCGAGTGGAAGGCGCGGCAGACCCGCCGCGAGATGAACGCCGACCTGGCACCCCTGTGGGTCACGGGCATCCGGCTGGCCGTGATGTTCGGCGTCATCGTCTTCGCGTCGCTCCGCTTCGCCGGCGGCCGGATCGGCACCAGCCTGCCGATCTCCGGGATCATCCTGATCGTCCTGGTCCTCGCGTACTCGCACTACACCCGCAACACCATCGGCGGCCGGCACATCTACGCCGTCGGCGGCAACGCGCGAGCGGCCGAGCTGTCCGGGGTGAAGCTCAAGCGCGTCAACTTCCTCGTCATGATGAACATGTCGGTGCTGGCCGCGCTGGCCGGCATGATCTTCGTGGCGCGGTCCTCGGCCTCCGGTCCGCAGGACGGCCTGAGCTGGGAACTGGACGCCATCGCGGCCGTGTTCATCGGCGGCGCGGCGGTCTCCGGCGGCCTGGGCACCGTCAGCGGCTCGATCGTCGGCGGTCTCGTCATGGCCCTGCTCAACAACGGCCTCCAACTGGAGGGCGTCGGATCGGACATGGTCCAGATCATCAAGGGCCTGGTCCTGCTGCTCGCCGTCGCCTTCGACGTCTACAACAAGAGCCAGGGACGCTTCTCGGTCATCGGCGCGCTGACGCGTCCGTTCCGGCGGGACGACCCGGCGGCACCGGCTCCACCGGCGGCCCCGGAATCCGACGCCGACAAGGCGAAGGTCGCGGGCTGACCGCGACACCCGCACCTCCCGCGCCGCGCTCGACGGCACACCACACTCCGGCAACCAGCACCGCACGCACGAAGGGCCAACTCCACCATGCGCAATCTCGTCATCAGAAGCATCGCCGCCGTCGGCGCCGCCGCCCTGCTCACCCTGGGCACGGCCTGCTCCAACGAACGCGAGGGCTCCACCGGCAGCGACAGCGCCGACGCCAAGGGCTTCGCGAAGGACTCCCTGATCGGCGTCGCCCTGCCCGCCAAGACCTCGGAGAACTGGGTGCTCGCCGGCGACCTGTACACCAGCGGCCTGAAGGACTCCGGCTTCAAGGCCGACGTCCAGTACGCGGGCGCCTCGACCACCGTCGCCGACCAGCAGGCGCAGATCTCCTCCATGGTCACCAAGGGCGCGAAGGTCATCGTCATCGGCGCAACCGACGCCTCGCAGCTCGCCACCCAGGTGAAGCAGGCCAAGGACGAGGGCGTCACCGTCATCGCCTACGACCGGCTGATCACCAACACCCCCGACGTCGACTACTACATCGCCTTCGACAACTTCAAGGTCGGCCAGCTCCAGGGCCAGGCCCTGATCGACGGCATGAAGGCGAAGAAGGCGAAGGGTCCCTACACGATCGAGCTGTTCTCCGGCTCGCCGGACGACAACAACTCCAAGGTGTTCTTCGACGGTGCGATGCAGGTGCTGAAGCCCCTGATCGACAAGGGCGACATCGTTGTCGGCTCGGGGCAGACCGACATCAAGCAGACCGCGACCCAGGGCTGGAAGGCCGAGAACGCCCAGCAGCGCATGGACTCCCTGCTGACCTCGGCCTACGGCGGCAAGAAGACACTCGACGGCGTCCTGTCGCCCAACGACACCCTCGCCCGCGCGATCCTCACCTCGGTCAAGGGCGCCGGCAAGGCGGTCCCGGTCGTCACCGGTCAGGACTCCGAGGTCGAGTCGGTCAAGTCGATCATGGCGGGTGAGCAGTACTCGACCATCAACAAGGACACCCGCAAGCTCGTCGCGGAGACCGTCAACATGGTCGAGGCGCTCCAGAAGGGCGACAAGCCCACCATCAACGACACCAAGTCGTACGACAACGGTGTCAAGGTCGTCCCGTCCTACCTCCTGCCGCCGGTCATCGTGACCAAGGAGAACGCGGCCGAGGCGTACGCGAACGACCCCAAGCTGGCGCCGCTCACCAAGTAGCGGCGGTAGCACCGACCACCGCCGTCGCCCGCCCCGAAAGGCTCTCCGGGGCGGGCGACGGCGGTCACGTCTGCGACCGCCGTCTCAGCCGGTGACGGCTCCCACCTCACGCGCGGCGGCCAGGTAGGCGAGGACCAGGGGCCGTCTGTCGTCGTGGGCGGCGGCCACCGCCAGCCGGGACGGCGAGATCCCCCGGACCGGTACGGCGATCACCTTGTCCCGGACGACCAGCGGGGCGTTGCCGGCGGCCAGCAAGGCGATCCCCTGTCCGCCGGACACCGCTTCATGGGTCTCCTCGGCGCTGGCCACCACCCCGCCGACCCGCGGCGGACGGCCGTCGCGGGCGTCCAGGGCGAGCCAGTAGTCCCGCAGCGGGCCGGCCTCCGCGGGAAGGGCGAGGAAGGGCTCCTCCCGCAGGTCGGCGAAGTCCACCTGGCCCTCGGGGTCGCAGGCGGCCCGCGCCGCGAGGGGGTGTCCCTCCGGCAGCGCGACCAGGCGGGGTTCGCGGGCCACCACCGCACACCGGTAACGGTCCTCGTCCGGCAGCGGCAGCCAGACGAAGGCCACATCACTCGATCCGTCCGCCAACCCGGCGCTGGGATCGGCCCAGTTGACCTGGCGCAGGACAGGCTGCGCGTCCGGATGCCGGGAGAGCAGGCGGGTGCGCAGGGCGGGCAGCAGTCCGCGGCCCGGGCTGGTGGACATGCCGATCACCAGCGTGCGCCCCTCGGCGTTCTTCGCCTCGCGCACCGCGGCCTCCGCGCCCTGCCAGGCGGCCAGCACCTCGCGGGCGTGTGGCAACAGGGTCTCCCCGACCTCGGTCAACCGCACCGTTCGCCGGTCCCGCTCGAAGAGGACCACGCCGAGTTGCCTCTCCAGCATCCGGATCTGCTTGCTGAGCGCGGGCTGGGAGACGAACAGCCGCTCGGCGGCGCGGGTGAAGTGCAGCTCCTCGGCGACCGTGACGAAATAGCGCAGCTCGCGTCCGTGGATGTCCATAACCCATGGCTATCACAACGGTTCTTGGACGCCGCCCGGACACCCGGCGAAGGATGGGAGCCGTCGGGCGGGGAGCCCGACCGGCGGTCGACGAGGGAGACGAAGATGAGCGAGAACGCCAGGGTCTGGCTGATCACCGGCGCGAGCAGCGGTTTCGGGCGGGCCGTCGCGGAGGCCGCGGTCGCCGCAGGAGACACGGTGATCGGCACGGCCCGCCGGATCGAGGCGCTCGACGACCTGGTCGCCGCGTACCCGGACCGCGTGGAGGCGATCAGTCTGGACGTCACCGACGGCGAGCGGATCGACGCGGTGGCCGCCGACATCCTGTCCCGTTACGGCAGGGTGGACGTCGTGGTGAACAACGCCGGGCGTACCCAGGTCGGGGCGTTCGAGGAGACCACCGACCAGGAGCTGCGCGACCTGTTCGAACTGCACGTGTTCGGCCCGGCCCGGCTCACCCGGGCGCTGTTGCCGCGGATGAGGGAGCGGGGCAGCGGATCGGTCGTGAACATCAGCAGCTTCGGCGGGCAGCTGTCCTTCGCCGGGTTCTCGGCATACAGCGCGACCAAGGCGGCGCTGGAACAGCTCTCGGAGGGCCTGGCCGACGAGGTGACCCCGTTCGGCGTCAAGGTGCTGATCGTGGAGCCCGGCGCGTTCCGCACCAACCTGTTCGGCAAGGGCGCGGCGTACTTCTCCGAGGAGAACCCGGCCTACGCTGAGAAGGTCGGCGCGACGCGGAAGCTGGTGCGGGGCGGCGACGGCGGCCAGCCCGGCGACCCGGCGAAGGCCGCGGCGGCGATCCTGCTGGCTCTGGACGCCGAGAACCCCCCGCTCCGCCTGGCCCTCGGCGGCGACGCGGTCGACTTCCTGACCGGGCACCTGGACTCCGTGCGGGCAGAACTCACCGCGTGGGAGAAGGTCTCCCGGGGGACCGACTTCGACACGGAGTGACAGCGTGACCGGGCGGGATCACAGCGCGACGACACCTGCGCACCGCCCCGCGCCGAAGGGCCGCCGACCGTCGTGCGGGCGTGGATCCGAACCGGCCCGTCTTGCGTGATACGCATACGATGTTGCCCATGACGCAAGAACCCGGTGAACTCGAGAGTCTGGTTCGCCAACGCATCCGCGCGCTGCGGCTGGCCCAGGGCTGGTCCCTGGAGGAGCTGGCCACCCGCGCCAACGTCAGCCAGTCCACCCTCAGCCGGATCGAGAACGGCAGGCGCCGCCTGGCCCTGGACCAGCTCGTCACCCTGGCCCGCGCACTGGAGACCTCCCTCGACCAGCTGGTCGAGACCGCGACGGACGACGTCGTCTCCAACCCGGTGGTCGACGCGGCCCGCGGATCGATGCGCTGGCCCCTCAAGGCGGAGCCCGGTGTGACCGTCGTACGCCAGCGCGTGACGGACCCGCCACCCGGCAATCCCACGCGGATGCGTGCCCACCCGGGTCGCGAATGGCTCGTCGTCCTCTCCGGCACCGCGGTCCTGCTGCTGGGCGACCGGCGCTTGCGGATCGAGACCAACCAGGCGGCGGAGTTCCCCACGATGCTGCCGCACGCCATCGGTGCCGAGGGCGGACCGTGCGAACTGCTGGGCATCTTCGACCGCGACGCCCGCCGCGGCCACCAGCGCGGCGAGGACGCCGGAAAGCCTGACCGCACGTCACCGTGACGGCCTTTTTTGCGTGTCACGCAATCCCGCGAACCATCGTCTTGCGCGGTCCGCAACCGGCACCGCCACCCGCCGTCGGCCCGCATAGCTTGGGCGCATGAACCAGCCCTCCCCGCACACGACACAGCACACCGCGCACCGACTCCACGAGCAGGAACACGAGCACGAGCACACGCACGAGCACGGACACGACGACCTGTCGGAGATCCTCGACCTCGACGCGGAGGTGCTCGCCGAGCACATCGCGTCGATCACCGCCTGGCTGCCCGTACGCACCGGCCCCACCCGCATCGTGGACCTGGGCTGCGGGACCGGCGCCGGCACCCTCGCGCTGCTCGCCCGCTTCCCGGAGGCCGAGGTGACGGCTGTCGACGTCTCGGAAACCCATCTGCACCGCCTGCGGGAGAAGGCCGCCGCCGCCGGAGCGGCCGACCGCGTGCGCACGGTGCGGGCCGACCTCGACGCCACGGCGTGGCCCGGACTCGGCACGCCGGAACTGGTCTGGGCGTCGGCCTCCCTGCACCACATGGCCGACCCCGACCACGCCCTGCGCCAGGTCCACGACCTGCTCGCACCGGGCGGGCTGTTCGCCGTCGTCGAACTGGCCGGCTTCCCCCGGTTCCTGCCCGGGAGCGCCCCGCAGGACGCTCCCGGTCTGGAGGACCGCTGCCATGCCGCACTCGACCACCACCATGCCGAGCGGCTTCCCCACCGCGGCGCCGACTGGGGAACCGAACTGACGAAGGCCGGCTTCCGCGTCGAAGGCGAACGCACCGTCACCGTCGACATCGGCCCGTCCCCCTCCGACGCGGTGGGCCGCTACGCCCTGAGCAGTCTGCGACGCATCCGCGGCGGCGTCGCCTCGGCGCTGACGGCCGAGGACCTGACCGCTCTCGACCGGCTGCTCGACACCGACGGCCCGCACAGCGTCCTGCGCCGTACCGATCTGGGCGTGCGCACCGAACGCACGGTGTGGGCCGCACGCCGCGACTGACGGCCCATGGCGGGCCACCTCACGGGTAGTTCACCAGGTTGGCCACATTGGTGGCCGAACTGGAGGGCCCACCACGGTCGTTGATGACGTGCCGGATGGTTCCCGTGCCGCCGAGCGAGACCGTCACCATGTTCTGGAAGCGCACGTTCGGGTTGGCCGGCACCTCGAAGGCGTGCTCGGCGGTGACGCTCGGGTTCACGTTGAAGTAGCAGTAGCTGCCGAGTCCGTAGGCCTGGTGGCTGGTGACCGAATTCGCGACCTTGTAGGCGGCGTAACCCTGCGTCGAGCCGTTCATCCAGGCGGCCTGGTCGGGCGGGTCGTAGGGCATCTCGTTCTGGTAGAAGTACGTCCGGCCGCCGTTGCCGTTCCAGAGGGTCTGGTGCTTCTGGTAGTGCTCGACGAACAGGCCGTACATGGTGACGTCGTCGCCGTTGACGACGAGGCCGGTATCGGCCGTGTTGGTGGTCCAGCCCACGCCGCTGCCGTGGTCGGCGCGCCAGATCCACATGTGGTCGCCGATGACGTCGTCGCTGTTGACGACGAGGCTGGTGGTCGCCTTGCCCACGCCGGCTCCGCCGACCCGGAAGTAGACGTCGTGGAGGGAGGTGGGGTTCGCCGTGTGGTCCGCGGCGGCGCCGGTAGGACCGATCTCCATGAGCGTCTGCGAGTTGGTGGTTCCGGCGTCGAAGAGGACCCCGGCCACCTTCACCCCGTCGACGTCGGCGACGGTCATGGCGGTGACGCCGTTGTCCGGGACGAAGGTGGCGAGGCCGAGACCGAGCACGACGGTGTCCGGCCGGGTCACCCGCAGGGTCTGGTCCAGGTGGTACACACCCGGGGTGACCAGCAGGTTCTTGCCGTCGGCGAGAGCGGTGTTGATCTGTGCGGCGGTGGCGCCCGGCTTCACGACGAAGAACTGGTCGATGCCGAGCGAGCTGCCCGCGGCGGTCCCGCTCGCCCAGGTGGTGGCCGAGGAGCCGGTCCGCACGGAGGGCACGAACACCTTGTAGGCGCCGGTGCCGTCCACGTACAGGAAGGGCTTCTCCCGCACGGTGGGGGTCTGGTTGACCGTGGTGTAGGGCGGGTTGGGGAAGCTGTTGCCGGGCACGCCCTGGCTGCCGACGAAGACCATGTTCCAGTTGGAGCCGGTCCAGCTGCCGAGTTGGGAGTTACGGGTCAGCCACTGCTGCTGGGTGCCGGACCGCACCTGGCCGTCGATCTTGCTGTCGGCCATGAACCCGCCGCTCGACCAGCCGCCGTCGCTCAGCTCCAGGTTCCCGCGGACATGCATGCGGCGGTATCCGGAGGCCTGGGAGACCGCCCACCGGTCGGTGCCGCCGGTCGGGTTGACCGACAGGTTCTCGGCGCCGCGCCAGAAGTTCTGGGTGGCGTTCTGCGGCGGGAACCAGTCGGCCTCCACATGCACGGCCCCGTTGATCGTGACGGAGTCGGGCGACTGACCGAGGCCCAGGACCTGGGTGTAGAAGCCGACGTTGACGTCGTTGCTGTAGGTGCCGGGCTTGAACATGACCGCGTAGCGCTGGGAGCCGAACTGGTTCGTCTCCTGCTGCCGGAAGACCGAGTTCAGCCGGCTCTGGATCGTGGACGACGGCATCGACGGGTCGAAGACCACGACGTTGGGGCCGAGGTCGACGTCCCCGGGAGCCGTGCTCACCGGCGCGACCTGGAAGCGCTGGGCGGCCGTGCCGTTGCAGGTGTACTGGACCAGCTGGACGCTGTCGGCGGTCGAGGCGGACGGGACGTCGAGGCACTTGCCGCTGTTGCGGTTGACGAAGTGGTAGGCGCCGCCGCCCTCGTCGACGGGCTGCCACTGCTGGTTGGCGCCGCCGCCGTACGTCCACAGGTGCACGGCCGCGTTGTCGGCCGTGGACACGTCGCTCACGTCCACGACCTGCTGGGCGTCGTTGCGGTTGTCGATCCGCACGAACCCGTCGGCGGTCGGGGTGAACCTCCACTGCTGGGCGGTGCTGTTGTTGCAGGCGTACTGCTGCACGGCGGTGCCGTTCGCCGTCGCGGCGGACCGGGCGTCGAGGCATTTGCCGCTGCCGGAGTTCACGGCCGTGGACCAGCCGGTGGGGAGGGCGGTGGCCGCCTGGTTCGCGGCCCGGGCGGGCTGGACGCCGGTGAGGACCGAGACGGCCGTGGCCGCGGCCACGCAGACCGCGATCCAGGGGCCGGCGAGGGATGGTCGGGGAGTGCGGAGCACGTCTTCTCCTGTGCCGCCGGAGCGGCGTGAGTGGGGACCGGGGAAGGCAGGAACGGGTGGCCGGATGCGCGGACGGCTCAGCCCGCGTACTGCGCGAAGACGCGGGTGAAGTCCCAGGGCTGCTGGGAGACGCCCGAGCAGGTGTCGGCGCCGCCGCCGGTGCAGGGTCGGTCACGGTTGACCGACCAGAAGGTCAGCCGGGCCAGATGACGCTGCTGCGCGTACGCCAGGATGGTGCGGAAGTCGGCGACGGTCACCGTCTCGCCGTCGTCGGTGACGCCGTTCATCGAGGAGATGCCGGTGTGCCGGTAGGCCTGGTCGTCCGAGTAGCCGTACGCGTTCTTCACCGCGGTCTTGAGTCCCTCGGCGGCCCGGACGGTGAGCTGACCCATGTTCTGGCCCGCGCCGCCGAAGTCGAACGGCATGATCGTCCAGCTGTCCACGGTGAGCCCGGAGGCGGCGGCCCTGCCGATCAGGCCGGTGTCGGGACCGCTCTGCCCGGTGCCGAAGGTCATGTACACCTTGATGCCCGGATTGTTGGCCCTGACGGTCTTCAACGCGTCGACCGTGCGCTGCTGCACGGTAGCGCTGTCGTAGGCCGCCGCCTCGATGTCGATGTCGATCGCCTTGAGGTCGTAGGCGTTGATGACCTTCTGGTACGCGGCGGCCAGTTCGCCCGCGCTGCCGCAGGAGCTCTCCAGCTTGTTGCCGCTCCAGCCGCCGAAGGACGGGATCACGTCACCGCCGGCTCCCCGGACGGTGGTGACGGTCTGCTGGTCGACTCCCCCCGTCAGCGGGCGGCTGCCGTCCCACTGCGGGTTGCAGTAGCCGTTGCTGAGGACGAAGGCGAGCGTGAACCACTTGACGCCGGTCGCGTTCATCACGGTGGTGGGGCTCGGCGGGCTGCCCCAGCCGTTGTAGAGGTACGGCGCGACGGCCATCGCTCCCGGCCCCGGCGCCGGCTCTCCCCCGCCGCCCGGCGCCGTCCACTTCTGGTTGGCGGATCCGGTGCAGGTCCAGATCTGAAGCCGGGTGCCGTCGGCGGAGCTGTTGCCTGTCGCGTCCAGGCACTTGTTCGCCTGCGGGTTGACGATGTCGCCGGCGGCGGTGACGGTCCACTGCTGGGCCGCGCTGCCGTTGCAGCCCCACAGCTGGGTCCGCGTTCCGTCCGCGGTGCCGCCCGAGGTCACGTCCAGACACTTGCCGAGCGCGCGGATCGTGCCGTCGCCGCTCACCGTCCACTGCTGGGCCGCGCTGCCGTTGCAGCCCCACAGCTGTACGGCCGTGCCGTCGGCCGTGGCGGCGCCCGCCACGTCGACGCACTTGCCGGCTACGCCGGTGATCTGCCCGGTGGCCGCGGCGGCACCGCTCGCCGGTGTGCCGTTCAGGCCGGTGAGCAGGGCGGCTACGGCCGCCGCGCCCAGCGCGCCGCGCATCGCGCGGCCGTGCGGGAATCGCCTGGTCATCGGGTCACCGTCCATTTCTGCTGCGCGGCACCGGTACACGTCCAGATCTGCAGCCGGGTGCCGTTGGCCGAGCTGCCGCCCGTGGCGTCCAGGCACTTGTTCGCCTGCGGGTTGACGATGTCCCGGGCGGCGGGAACGGCCCACTGCTGGGCCGCGGAGCCGTTGCAGTCCCAGAGCTGGACGGGGGTGCCGTCCGAAGTGCCGCCCGAGGCGACGTCCAGGCACTTGCCCAGCGCGCGGATCGTGCCGTCGGCGCCCACGGACCACTGCTGGGCGGCGGTGCCGTTGCAGTCGTACAGCTGCACGGCCGTGCCGTTGGCGGGGTTGGCCCCGGCCACGTCCACGCACTTGCCGGCGATGCCGGTGATGGGACCGCCGCCGCCCGGCTGGGCGGTGTCGGTGCTCACGCGGACGTAGTCGACCAGGAGCTGCTGGGGGAAGACCGTGCTCGTGTCGGGGTCTCCGGGCCAGTAGCCGCCGACCGCGAGATTGAGGATGACGAAGAACGGCTTGTCGAAGACCCACTGCCGGCCGCCGAGGTCGGCGGGCGTGCGCCGCTGGTAGACGGTTCCGTCGACGGACCAGGTGATCGCGTTCGGGCTCCAGTCGACGGCGAAGGTGCGATAGGCGTCGGCGAACGCCTGTCCGCCGGGCAGCGTGTATCCGGCGCCGATGCCTCCGGAGCCCGAGTAGCCGGGGCCGTGCAGGGTGCCGTGGACGGTGGCCGGCTCGAAGCCCACGTTCTCCATGACGTCGATCTCGCCCGAGGCGGGCCAGCCGACCTGGCCGATGTCGTTGCCCAGCATCCAGAACGCGGGCCACATGCCCTGCCCGCGCGGGACCTTCATCCGGGCTTCGACGCGGCCGTACGTCGTGGTGAACCGGCCGGACGTGTTCAGCCGGGCCGAGGTGTACTCGCAACGGCCGTACCAGCACTGGTAGTTGCCCGGGTTCTCCCGGCGGGCGGTGATCACCAGATGACCCTGGCCGTCCAGAGCGGCGTTGCTGTTGCCCGCGGTGTAGTACTGCCGCTCATGGTTGTTGACGTTGTCGCCGGTCTCGATCTGCCAGCGGGAGCCGTTCACGGCGGAACCGGCGGCCCCGTCGAACTCCTCGGAGAACGTGACGGCGACCGGCGCCGCGACGGCGCGGGCGGCGGGTTCCGCCTCGGATGGAGACACGCCCAGCGCCGGTCCGGTGGACAGCGACGCGAACGCGAGGAGCGAGGCCAGCGACAACAGAAGGCGCCGGGACAGGCGACGAGAGGCCATGGCTCTCCCTTCATGGCACATGACGGACGATCACGACATGGTCATGACATCCGTGGGCGCGGCCGTGCGACTCGCCGCTGACCGCGCCGATTGGGTGGGGGGTGCGAACCGGCCCTGGCGGGGGCTTAGTTCACTACGTGATTTAAGAAGTGAGTAATAACCCTGTCAAGAGTTTGGTCTGGACCAGATTCGGGAGGGCAGGCGAGGACTGGGCCGGAGGACCGGTCGCAGGACCGGTCGGAGGAACCGGCCGGACGTCCCGGCGGGGGTCGTCCGCCGCCCGGGCCTCGCGGGAGGGCAGGATGGGCGCATGAGCGTAGTCAAGATCAACGTACTGACCGTCCCGGCGGAACAGCGGGAGACCCTCGAGAAGCGGTTCGCCGCGCGAGCCCACGCAGTCGAGAACTCGGACGGCTTCGAGTGGTTCGAGCTGCTCCGTCCGGTCGAGGGCACCGACACCTACCTGGTCTACACGCGGTGGCGTGACGAGGAGTCGTTCCAGGCCTGGCTCGAAGGCCCGATGAAGGCGGCCCACCGGGGCCCCGACACCGAGGGGGAAAAGCCCAAGCCCGCGGCATCGGGGTCGACCCTCTGGTCCTTCGAGGTGGTGCAACAGGCGTCGCCCAAGGACGAGTAGTCGCTCCCGGGGCGGTGGGCGGAACAGCCCTCCTCGGGCGAAGCCGACCACCGCCCCGGCCCGAACATGACCGTGCCCGAGCGGGGCCCGAGCGGGCCGGTCACGGGACGCGGCGCACGCGGCGCGCGGCCCTTCAGACGACCGGCTCGCCGATGCCCAGCAGGTTTCCCTCGCTGTCCCGGAACCAGGCAGCCCGCTCTCCTCGGGCGCCCTTGCTCGGGTAGTTCCCGTCGATCTCGGCGATGCCGTCCCTCGTGCCGAACCCGGGCACGTCCACCTCCTCGAACTCCACGCCCCGCCGCTTCAGCTCCGTCACGACCGCGTCGAGGTCGTCGACCTCCCACCCCATCTGCGTGAACGTGCCGGACGAGGCTCCCGTCGACGTGAACAGGGCGAAGTCCGTTCCTCCGCAGCGGTACAGCAGGCCGCCTGGCCGTTCGTCGAAGGGCTCCAGGCCGAGCCGCTCGGCATAGAAGCGCCGCGCCCGGTCCAGGTCCTGGGCGGGAAGCCTGGTCGCCACGCGCCCCCGGGCCAGCATGTTCCTGTCGTCTGCGTTCATGCTTCCACTGTCACGCAGACCGGCGCCGAACGGAGGTCGAGCCCGGGTTCATGACGGCCGTCCGCCGAACTGCCAGTCGTGGACTTCGACGGCTGCATACCGGCCCGCGTCCAGGACGGTACGCGCCGCGTCCGGGTCGGGGGCTCTGAGCAGCACGGCGGTACCCACCTGGGTGACGCCGTCGTCGGACAGCAGCGGCCCGTACGCGATCAGCTCGTCCCGGTCGGGCGGTACGACGAGGTCGTCCTGGGTACCGGGGCCGAGGCCGAGCACCAGGTAGCGGTCGCCGCCGGTCCGGCCGCCGGGGAAGTCCCACATGGTGCGTCCCAGCAGGTTGCGCCACCGGCGCAGCAGCACGTCCCGGTAGACACCGGTCTGGTAGTTGGGCTCGTCGAAGGCGAACGCGCGGGCGGCGGGCGCGTCCGGGAGGTCGACGATGTGCACGCTGCCGGTGGGCGTGTCCTCGCCGGCGGAGAAGGTGGGACCCCGGGCGATCATGCGGTCCGCGTACCCGTCCATGTAGGCCCAGTGCTTCTCCAGCATGTCGTCACGCAGGGCGCCGGACGCGGGCCGGTCACGGTGATAGCAGAAGAACTCCATACCGGCAGACCCTTCCCAAGTCGGCGCGGTATCTCAACCGGCTTTCGGTGCGGACCGCCGCAGGCACGGGCTCCTCCGCCGGCATCGAGCGCCACCGTTCCCGGCGGGCCGGCGGGCGGCCGACGGGCCCGGGTGTGACGCTGCTCCCGCAACTTTGCTTCCGGCCCGCCGAATTGACGCGCCATCATATAGTTGCGACCGGCGCGCGGCCCTGTCCTGTCCCCCGCCGCGCGGCCGGAACCCACTGGAAAGGCACGACCCTGCGGAACGAACCGCGCAGCCGCACCGACGACGTCTGTGCCGCCCCGCCCTCGCCCCGTCGGTCGGTGTTCTCCCCCGCCGCCGACGTCATCGGCTCGGAACTCGATCTGCGGATGACCGGCAGCCATGTCGTGCACGCGCTGACCCCCGACTTCTGCGACGCGGCCTCCGTCTACCTGCTGGAGCGCTGGCGCGTCGAGGAGAACGCGCACGTCGGGGTGGACGCGCCCAGGATCGAGGCGCGCCGGATGGCGCTGCGCGTGGGGCCGGGCGCGCGGGAGGACTGGGAGGGCATGCTGCCGGTCGGCGAGGTGGTCGCCTTTCCCCGGGACACGCCGTACGCCCGCGCGCTCGCCGACGGGCACGCGCAGGTGCTCGACGCGGTGGACCCGCATACGTCCGAGCGGCTCATCGCCTCCGGGGACGGCGAGACCCGCGTCGGCGACCTGCTGAGCGTGGCGGCCTTCCTCGTGGTGCCGTTGCGGCTGCGGGACCTGGCGATCGGCTTCGTCACCTGCACCCGGGGGCCGGGCAGCGCACCGTTCGGCCCGGCGGACGTGGCGGCGGTGGAGGCGCTGGCCGCGCGGGCCGCCGTGGCCCTCGACAACGGGCGCCGTTACGAGCGTGAGCGACGGACCTCCCTGGCGATCCGCAACAGTCTGCCGCCCGGCACGGCCCAGGAGTTCGGCGGTTGCCGCACCGCGCACGGCTGTCTGCCCGCCGGGCAGGGCAACCTCGTCGGCGGTGACTGGTTCGACGTGCTGAAGCGGCCGGGTGACCGGGTCAGTCTGATCGTCGGGGACGCCATGGGGCACGGTCCGGAGTCCGCCGTCGCGATGATCCAGCTGCGCACCGCCGTCCGTACTCTGGCGGCGCTCGACATCCCCGCGGCCGACCTCATCGGACGGCTCGACAAACTCGCCGGCGACTCTCCCGGTGTCTCCTTCGCGACCTGCATATACGCCGAGTGGGACGCCCGGCGGCGCACCTGCACCCTGGTCGGGGCCGGTCACCCTCCCCCGTTGCTGCGCGGCCCGGACGGCCGCACGGCCCCGGTCAGGCTGACCGGGGCGGGGCTGCCTCTCGGGCTCGGGGTCGGCAGCTACGAGGAGACGGTGCTGAGCGTGCCGGATCCGGCCCTGCTGGTCCTGTACAGCGACGGTCTGGTCGAGTCCCGGGACGCCGACATCGACCAGGAGATCACCCGCCTCGCGCGCACCGTGGACGCGGCCGCCGTCGAACCGGTGAACGGCGACGGGCAGGACGCGCTGCCGTCCCTGTGCCGTCGGCTCCTGCACACCCCTTCCGGCGCGGCCGGAGCCGACGACCGCACCCTGCTGCTGGCCGAACTGACCCCGGCCGGGTGCTGAGGCGCCAGGGGGTCAGTGCTCCCGGGCGGGAAGGCCGTCCAGGCCCGTGTCGCGCATGATGCGGTCGACGGTCTGCGGGAGCGAGCTGTCGGCGCCGATCACGGTCTCGACGTCGCCGGGCAGCAGATCGAGTTCTCGGTACCAGGCGCGCAGATCCGCCTCGCCGACCTCGTCCGCGATCGGCTTGGTGGCGTGACGCGCCAGGGTTTCGGCGAGCGGCACGTGCAGGTAGTAGCCGTGGGTCGGGCCGCGGTGCTCCGCGCGCAGCCGCCCGAGCATGGGACCGTACCGGTCGGCGTACAGGATGCCTTCCAGGACGACGTGGTAGCCGGCGTCCAGGGCATAGCGGGCGACGGCGTCGATCAGCCCGATGTTCGCGCCGCCGGGTCGGTCGTGCTCGCGCAGCACCACCCGGCGGAGGTTGTCCTGCCCGACCAGGGCCAGGCCGCGGCCGAACCTCTCGCGGAGTCCGGCCGCTACCGCCGACTTGCCCGAGGCGCTGTTGCCGCGCAGTACGACCAACCGGGTCTGCGGGGTGCCCACCATCACGGCGGTCACGCTACCGGCACGGCACGGCCGGCATCGACGGCGCGGCGTCACCCCCGGCCCCCGGCGGCAGGGGCGACGGGCGTGGACGGGCCGGCCGGCAAGGGGACATGAGCGCGGGAAATTCTCTCAAGGCGTTGTTCGAATCCATCGAAAATGTGAACGGGTGTACGTACCGGGGTCGTTGGGACGTAAATTGTGGCTCGAACTGCCCACGCCTCGGCTGAAAGACGGACGCCCCTCATGACCGACGATGTGACCACGCCCGGATCAGCGGAACCTCAGAAGATCGACACCTCGGTGCCGCACTCGGCCCGCATCTGGAACTACTGGCTGGGAGGGAAGGACAACTACCCCGTCGACGAGCAGGCCGGTGACGCCTACACCGCCGTGTTCCCCGGCATCGTCACCATCGCCCGCAGCAGCCGCGCGTTCCTGCGCCGCAACATCACGTACCTCGTCTCCGAGGCGGGCATCCGGCAGTTCCTGGACGTCGGCACGGGCCTGCCGACCGCCGAGAACACCCACGAGGTCGCCCAGCGCCTCGCCCCCGAGACCCGGATCGTCTACGTCGACAACGACCCGCTGGTCCTGGCCCACGCCCGCGCCCTGCTCTACTCCACCCCGGAGGGCGCGACCTCCTATGTCGACGCCAATGTGCTGGACCCGGAGCGCATCCTGGCGAGCGCCGCCGAGACGCTGGACCTCAGCCGTCCCACCGCGCTCATCCTCAGCAACATCCTGGGCCACGTCGCCGACTACGGCCAGGCCCGTTCCATCGTGAAGAGCCTGATGGAGGCACTGCCGTCCGGCAGCTACCTCTCCGTCAACGACGGTTCGCGGGGCATCGACCCGGTCTTCGAAGAGGCCCAGGACGGCTACAACGAAAGCGGCGCCGTCCCGTACAACCTGCGCTCCGTCGACGAGATCACGGCGTACTTCGACGGCCTGGAGCTCCTGGAGCCGGGGGTCGTCTCGGTCCCCCTCTGGCGCCCGGAATCCACCTCCCCCGCCCCGGACGTCATCGCCGAGCACGGCGGCCTCGCCCGCAAGCCGTGACCGGCGCTCCCGCCGCACCGGCCGTCCGGGGCGGCGGGAGCCGCTGAGATCACACCTGCGTGGGTCAGAGCAGCCGGCGGATGTCGCCGCGGACGCGGTAGAAGCCGCCGGCCGCCGTGTGCAGCGCGTCCACCACGTACCGTGCGCCGGGCTCGCGTATCTCACGCGGGAACTGGACGTTCCAGGACGTGTCGTAGCCGCCGGACACCACGTGCACCCGTACCCGGCCGGCCTCCTGGACGCACTCGACGACGATCGCGCCGGTGGGCGCCTGGGCGACGGTGGCCACCGTGGCCGCGGCCGTGGCGGGGACGTAGGTCGGCAGCGCCTCGGCGAGCTTGACGTCCCGCGCCACCGGCACCGTGCCCTGCTGGGCCGCGGCGATGGCCGTCTCGCCGGCGTCCACGCACACCAGCGAGCCGTCCGTGGTGACCAGGTACAGCCGTTCGTCGCGGTACTGCATGGACAGGGCCGAACCGCCGCCCGTGCCGAGCTTCCACAGCCGCGTGCCGTCCCGGTCGAAGCAGTAGACGGACGAGGACGAGTCACCGGCGAACACGAAGCGTCCGTTGGGCGAGGTGGCGCACGAGTACACGGCGCTGTCGCAGCCGTAGGTGGCCTCGACCGCGCCGGTCGTCTTCGACAGCCGTTGCACCACCTTGTGGGCGGTCCCCGCGTACACGGCGTCCTCCTCCTGCCAGCCGAACAGGACGCCGCCGCGGGTGGGCGTGTGCCAGAGTTCGCCGCCGCCGTCGGGTGCGTAGGCGGTGACGCCCCGATGGTGGCCGTGGTAGACGGCCCGGTCGTCCGCGCGGACCATCCAGGCGTGCTCGCCCTGGCTGCGGCGGGACCACTGGTGCTCGTCCTCGTGGTCGATGACGGTGAGCCGGCCGTCGCGGTCCGAGACGTTCAGCAGGCCCTCGTGGATGTCCAGCCAGAAGATGTCGACGTCCGCCGCGATGTCGTACGCCGCGAACGGCAGCTTCGAGGACAGGTCGTAGACCTTGCCGTCGTCGCAGCCCGCGTAGATCCAGAAGTCGTCGGCGACGAGGCACTTCACGCCGTCCGGCAGGCTGAAGCGGGCCAGGACGCCGCCCTCGTGGTCCAGGGTGTAGACGTCTCCGGACTGATTGCCGACCCAGCAGCGGTCGTCGTCCACGTGGATGCCGAACGCCGAGGACCCCGTGCGGAACCTCCACAGCACCGGGGCCACGGCGCGTGCGGTGGACGGCGCCGAGGTCACCTGACGGCGGGTCACCGAGCGTGGGGGGCGCTGACCGGCGACGGCGGGGGCGTAGCCCTTGCGGACCTTCTCCCCCACCTTCCGCGCGGCGGCGGCCCGGGCCTTCTCGGCGGTGGGGAACGTGGTCGTCTGCAACTGCCCGGAGGCGCCGATCCGCCCGTACCGCACCGTCACCACGACGCCGTCGACCACCACTTCGTAGAACTTGTGCGCGCCGCCGCCGTCCTGCGACAGCTCCAGATACGTCGTCGACACGGTGCTGGACCCGGTGGCCATGACAAATCCCTCCCCAGGGTGGACCCGCGGCCGTTCCGGCGAGTCCCACTCCCCGAACCGTAGGCGCAAGCACTGACATTCGCGTCGGGGACCGGGTCCTGACGGCGGCGCAGGCGCAGGCACGGGTGCAGGTGCAGGTGCAGGTGTTCTCAGCCGTTCGTGTTCTCCGTGCCGTTCGTGTTCTTCGTGTTCTCCGTGCCGTTCGGGCTCTTCGGGTCCCCCGTGTCCTTCGGGGGTCGGCCGGGTGGGGCGTCGCCGGCGGTGAGGTGTTCCAGGACCTCGACCAGTTCCTGGCAGGCGAGTTCCACGGAGCGTCTGGTGTGGTGCTGTTCGGTGATGACCGCGGAGAGCAGCAGGGCGGTCAGCGCCATCGTGCCGTTGAAAGCCTGGAGCTTCATCATCACTTCGACGCGGCTCAGCCGTTCGAAAGGCCCGACGCCGTCCGTCGCGGCGACGGTGGCCATGACCGAGGTGAAGAGCGCGCACAGCATGCTGCCCGCGAGCTGGAAGCGCAGGGCCGCCCAGATCAGCAGGGGGTAGACGAGAAAGAGCAGGCTGACGCGGCTGTGGGTGGCCAGGGGGACGAGGGCGCAGGAGATGAGGAGGAGCCCCAGGGCCTCTTTCCAGCGGGCCAGACCCAGGGGGCGGGTGATCGCGTGCAGGACCAGCAGGACCGGTGTGACGATCAGAACGCCCATCGCGTCGCCGACCCACCAGCCCAGCCAGACCGGCCAGAAGCTGTGGGCGGCCAGCCGGTCGGTGAGGACGAGGAGCCCGACGCCGATGGTGGAGCTCAGCAGCATGGCGGTGAGGGCGCCCAGGAAGACCAGCGCGAGGCCGTCCCGTAATCGGGCGAGGTCGTTGCGGAAGCCCACCTTGCGCAGCATGAGGTAGGCGCAGACGGGGGCGGCGGTGTTGCCGATCAGGTTGCCGATCACGGCAGGCCGTAGCGAGGTCAGGGACATGATGACGAAGAGGGCACCGAGGGCGATGCCCGGCCAGGCGCGGATCCCGAGGATCAGCAGACAGGCCACCGCCACACCCGTCGGCGGCCAGATGGGGGTGAAGACCGCGCCCTCGACGACGAGCTCGCGCACGAGTCCCAGCCGCCCGGCCGCGTAGTAGCCCAGGGCGACCGCCAGCGTCCGCACGGCGAAGACAGCTGGTCGACGCAGATCCGGGGTACCCACCACAGCAGCCATGAGACACCTGCGCGCCGCTGTCGGCGAGGCGAGGCGCACGGTGTCCGGCCCTATGGCTGAACCAGGGGGACGTCGGGCGCCGTCAGTCCGTCGTGTCCCACGACCAGCACGGCCGCGTCGTCCTCGTGTCCCACGAGCTCCGCCCCCTTGATCACGGCGGCGGCGAGGGCGTCCGCCGCCATGCCCGCTACGGCGGCGATGCCGGCGAGCCGTACGACCTGGTCGAGGCCCTCCTCGACGTTCAGGGTCGGCCCCTCCACCACCCCGTCGGTGAGCAGGACGAAGACTCCGCCCTTCGTGAGCCGGTAGCGGGTGACGGGGTAGTCCATGCCCTCCTGGACCCCCAGGGGCGGCCCGCACTCGTCCTGGGCGACGCCGGACTTGCCGTCCGCCGTGGCCCAGACGCACGGGATGTGGCCGGCCCTGGCGCTCTCCAGGATCCCGGTGGCGGGGTCGAGCCGCATGAAAGTGCAGGTGGCGAAGAGGTCGCTGCCCAGGGAGAGGAGCAGGTCGTTGGTCCGGGCGAGGAGCTCGCCGGGCTCGCCGGTGACGGAGGCGAGGGCGCGCAGACCGACCCGGACCTGGCCCATGAACGCCGTCGCCTCTATGTTGTGGCCCTGGACGTCGCCGATGGACAGGCCGATGCGCCCGTCCGGCATCGCGAAGGCGTCGTACCAGTCGCCGCCCACGTTGAGGCCGTGGCAGGCGGGCGCGTACTGCACGGCCAGTCGGAAGCCGGGCGCGGCGGGCAGGTCCCTGGGCAGCATGCCGCGCTGGAGGGCGAGGGCCAGCTCCACCCGGGAGCGTTGCAGCTCCGCGCGCTCGCGCGCCTGGGCGGTCAGCGAACCGAGTCTGGCCAGCAGCTCGTCGCCGTCGTCCGTGGGGCGCTTGCGGAACATCGATCACTCCGGCGGGGACGGCAGCTGGTCGGGTGAGCCGCCCTATCGGGCAAACCTCACATTTTACCTTTCTTAGGATGATAGCGGCCCCACGGCGCGGCCCGTCGGATCCGCGTCGAACAGATTTTCGACGTCCGCGCGGCGCCCATGGCTTCCACATCCGCGGCGCCCAGAGCTTCGGTCGCCCCTCGCCCCGGCCCGGACGCGAGGGAACGATCTCGCCACCGCACGGGCCTGTCCACGCGACGCCCTACGGCGCACCGATCCACTGCCGTCCAACCGATGTGCGTTCGCAGCGGTGTTGATGGCAGTCACCGTCAACGACCGGTCCACCGTGGGCAGCTGGATCGTCTTCAGGTCCGGCCTGCGCAGCACCACCACCGCGTCCTTCGGGTCTTCCGAAACAATTCCTTCATCTGCGCAGTCCTCGGGAGTAACGACCGCTGCCTAGCGTCCAGCCTCATGAACACGAGGGTGTGCCCGAGCGCGGGACACGCTCTCCTCACCCTCCCCCCAGGTGAGACACCTCCTCGGCACCCCCCGACCCGCAGCAAGGAGGCGTGGCATGAGCGCTGAGTCCCGACTGGCAGAGGCCACCGAGCCGGTCCCCCCACCGAAGTCGGCCCCGGGCTCCGACCAGGCAGTGAAGGAAACGCTGGAGGACTACACCCTCCGCTTCGCGCCCCGCAGTTACCGCCGCTGGACCCCGATGGTCGTGGCGACGACCGCGCTCGGCGGCATCGCCTACATGGCCGACTTCTCCATCGGCGCCGGCATCGGCCTGGCCCACGGCACCGGCAACGCGCTCGTCGCCATCGCCGTGGCCGCCGTCGTCATCTTCGTCACCGGCTTCCCCCTCGCCTACTACGGGGCCCGCTACAACATCGACCTGGACCTCATCACGCGCGGCTCCGGCTTCGGCTACTACGGCTCGGTCCTCACCAGCGTCATCTTCGCCAGCTTCACCTTCATCTTCTTCGCCCTCGAAGGCTCGATCATGGCCCAGGGTCTCGAACTCGGCCTCGGACTGCCGCTGTGGCTGGGTTATCTGGTCTCCACGCTCATGGTGATCCCGCTGGTGATCTACGGCATGAAGGCACTGAGCAGACTCCAGGTGTGGACGACGCCGATCTGGCTGCTGCTGATGGTCGGCCCGCTGGTGTACCTCGTCGCCACCGACCCGGGTACCGTCGACCGTTTCCTCGCCTACGCCGGCACCGACGGAGAGGGCGGCGTCGACACCGCCTCCGTGCTGCTGGGCGCCGGCGTGTGTCTGTCGCTCATCGCGCAGATCGGCGAGCAGATCGACTACCTGCGCTTCATGCCGCCCAAGACCGAGGCGAACAAGCGCGGTTGGTGGACCGCCGTGATCATGGCCGGGCCCGGCTGGGTCGTCCTCGGCGCGCTCAAGCAGGCGATCGGCGTCTTCCTCGCCGTGTACATCCTGTCCGAGGTCGGACCGGCCGCCGCCACCGAGCCGATCCAGCAGTTCCGCAGCGCCTTCGACGCGATGATGCCCTCCTGGATGGTCCTCCCCCTCGCGGTCGCCCTGGTCGTCATCAGCCAGATCAAGATCAACGTGACCAACGCGTACTCCGGCTCGCTGGCGTGGACGAACTCCTTCACCCGGGTGACCAGGCACTACCCCGGCCGCATGGTCTTCGTCCTGGTCAACCTCGGCTTCGCCCTGGCGCTGATGGAAGCCGACATGTTCACCTTCCTCAACGACATCCTCGGCTTCTACTCGAACTGCGCCATCGCCTGGGTCGTCACCGTCGCCACCGACATCGGCGTCAACAAGTACCTGCTGAAACTGTCGCCGCTCCAGCCCGAGTTCCGTCGCGGCATGCTGCACGCGGTCAACCCCGTAGGGGTGGTCTCCTTCGCCGCCGCCTCCGGACTGTCCATCGCCCTGTACTTCCACGCCCTCGGCGACACCCTCCAGCCGTACTCCCCCGTCGCCGCGGCCGTCATCGCCTTCGTCCTCACCCCGCTCATCGCCGTCGTCACCAAGGGCAGGTACTACCTGCGCCGCACCGACGACGGCATCGACGACCCGCTGCTGGACGACGAGGGCAACCCGAGCGCCACGACGTACGACTGCCACGTCTGCCACCAGTCCTACGAGCGGCCCGACCTGGCCGCCTGTGCCACCCACGGTGCGATGGTCTGCTCCCTGTGCCTCAGCACCGACAAGGTCGGCGACCACGTATTGCCGGCCGCCCCCGTGAGCGCCTGACCACCGGGGGACACCGAAGGGCTCCCCGGCTCGGGTCCTTGTGGGGTGGCCCGCCACGGCGGGCCACCCCACACTCCGGGACCGTCTCGACCCGCGTCACCTTTCCGCGGGCTCGGGCTCCCTGCCGGCGGCAGCGGCTCGGCGGCCCAGGTGATGCGGACGACGCCGTCGGCATGGCGTTCCGTCTCGCCCCGTACGCCGAACACCTCACGCAGGAGGTCCGGGGTCAGGACCTCCAGGACGGGCCCCGCCGGGTTCCGTCGGCCGCGTCGTCGCCGTCCGTGGGCTCTTGCCTCCGGGGAGGTTCGGGCAGGGCGGCCGCGTAACCCGCCGGGTGCGGTCCGCCCGGGCGGCTCAGCCGCCCAGTGCGGCGTCGACCACGTCCTTCGCCTCCTCCTGGACCCGGCTGAGGTGGTCGGGGCCGAGGAAGGACTCGGCGTAGATCTTGTAGACGTCCTCGGTGCCGGAAGGGCGGGCCGCGAACCAGGCGTTGGCGGTGGTCACCTTGATGCCGCCGATGGAGGCGCCGTTGCCCGGGGCCTCGGTGAGCACGCCGGTGACCGGCTCCCCGGCCAGGGTGTCCGCGGTGATCTGCGCGGGCGAGAGCTTGCCGAGGAGCGCCTTCTCCTCCCGGGTGGCCGGGGCGTCGATGCGCGCGTAGGCGGGCGAGCCGAAGCGGTCCGTCAGGACGGCGTAGTGCTCGGACGGGGTCTTCCCGGTGACGGCCGTGATCTCGGAGGCGAGCAGCGCGAGGATGACGCCGTCCTTGTCGGTGGTCCAGACGGAGCCGTCGCGACGCAGGAAGGAGGCGCCGGCCGACTCCTCCCCGCCGAAGCCGAGCGAACCGTCGACCAGCCCGTCCACGAACCACTTGAAGCCGACGGGCACCTCGACGAGACGGCGTCCGAGGTCGGCGGCGACCCGGTCGATCATCGAGGACGACACGAGTGTCTTGCCGATCCCCGACTCGGCCGGCCACCGCTCGCGGTGCGCGAAGAGGTAGGCGATGGCGGCGGCCAGGTAGTGGTTGGGGTTCATCAGGCCGGCGTCCGGCGTGACGATGCCGTGCCGGTCGGCGTCCGCGTCGTTGCCGGTCGCGATCTGGAAGCGGTCGCGCCGGTCGATCAACGAGGCCATCGCGTACGGCGACGAGCAGTCCATGCGGATCTTGCCGTCCCAGTCGAGCGTCATGAAACGCCAGGTCGGGTCGGTGAGCGGGTTGACGACGGTCAGGTCGAGCCGGTGCTGTTCGGCGATCCGGCCCCAGTAGGCGACGGACGCCCCGCCCAGCGGGTCGGCGCCGATGCGGACACCGGCGGCGCGGATCGCGTCCAGGTCGAGGACGCTCGGGAGGTCGGCGACATAGGTGCCGAGGAAGTCGTAGCGGCCGGTGGTGGGCGCGGCGAGGGCCCGGGCGTAGGGGACGCGCCGTACGTCCTTCAGGCCGGCCGTGATGATCTCGTTGGCCCGGTCCTGGATCCAGGAGGTGGCGTCGGAGCCGGCGGGGCCGCCGCTCGGCGGGTTGTACTTGAAGCCGCCGTCGGCGGGCGGGTTGTGCGAAGGGGTGACGACGACGCCGTCGGCGAGGGCGGCGGTGCGGCCGCGGTTGTGGCTGAGGATCGCGTGCGAGACGGCGGGCGTCGGCGTGTAGCCGTCGGCGCTGTCGATGAGCACCGTCACCCCGTTGGCCGCGAACACCTCCAGGGCGGTGACCCGGGCGGGCTCGGACAGGGCGTGGCTGTCGGCGCCCAGGAAGAGGGGACCGTCGGTGCCCTGGGCCGTCCGGTACTCGCAGATCGCCTGGCTGGTCGCGGCGATGTGGTCCTCGTTGAACGCCGTGTTCAGCGAGGACCCCCGGTGCCCCGAGGTGCCGAACGCCACGCGCTGCCCCGGGTCGGCCGGGTCGGGGTGCAGCGCGTAGTACGCCGTGACCAGCCGGGCGACGTCGACGAGGTCCTCGGGGCCGGCCTTCGTGCCCGCTCGCTCGTGCTGCATGTGCCCGCTCCTCCGCATCGGTCGATCAAGGCTTGCGCCTTCCATCTTCCCTTGTGGGGGCGGTCGTCCGCGAGTACGGGTCGGTTTCCGCCCGGGGCGCTCAGCGCCGGCGGCCGCGCACCGACCAGCCGCTGCCGATGCCCGCGACGTGCAGCGCGAGCACGGTCAGGCCGAGGAGCATGAGGTTGGTGGAGGTGAAGGTGTCGTTGGTGGAGATCTCCGCCGCGTTGATCAGGAAGGCGATGAAGAACAGCACTGCCGAGATGATGGCGAGCAAGGGGTCCGTCCCTTCGGGGTGTCGGCTCGTGGGGAGTCGTTTCGTATCGCGGTCCGCGATGCTGATCTGCGGATGCCCCCGACTGCGCCATGAACACCACAACTCTCGGGAACGAGGCCCGCGCACGGGCGGCCTCGTACGCCGGCATCACCGTGCCGTCCGCGCTTCCGGTGCCAGGACGATGTCGAAACCGGCGTGCGTGAAGGGCACGGCAACGCCGAAACGCTCGGCCGCCCGCTCGTCGTGCGACTCCGCGAAGTCCGTGATCAGGCCCTGTTTGACGGCGAAGACGGCGTCGGAGTCGAGGTAGGGACCGTCGGCGACGAAGGTGTGGGTGGTGACCGGCCGATGGCCCTCGGCGCGCACGATGAAGTGGACGTGGGCGGGCCGGAAAGGGTGCCTGCCGGTGGCGCGCAGCAGGGCACCCACCGGCCCGTCCGTGGGGATCGGGTAGGGGGACGGGACGACCGTGCGGAACCAGAAGCGGCCCTCGTCGTCGGTACGGAACAGCCCGCGCCCGTTGCCCGGGGGCTGGACGTCGGGCTACTGCACGTCGTAGAAGCCCTCCTCGTCGCACTGCCAGACGTCGAGCTCGGCGTTCGGCAACGGCGTGCCGTCGGTGGCCAGTACCCGGCCGGAGACCACGCAGGGGCGGCCGGTGCCGAGGAGGTCGATGCTGTCGCCGAGATCCCGGCGAGGGGACTCCGTCATGTGGAACGGGCCGAGGACGGTGCTCTCGGTTCCCTCGTCCGCGCCGTTGAGCGTCTCGACGAGCATGGAGACACCCAGGACGTCGGAGAGCAGGACGAACTCCTGCCGGGTGTCGTCGCACGTACGCCCGACGGCGGTGAGGAAGTCGATCGCCGCCTCCCACTCCCCCGCGCTGGGCCCGACGTCCCGCACGAAGGCGTGGAGGTGACGGGTGAGACTCTCCAGCACCTCCCGCAGCCTGGGGTCCTCGGTGCCGCGGAAGCTGTCCACGACCGCTTCGGTGGCGCTCTCGACGGTGAAGTCCATGATCGTCCTCGCGGTTCGGGGCTTCCTGGCCGGTGGGCTGTTGCCCGGCCCAGTCTCCACCGGCCGGGAAGCACCGAAGCGGGAGACGCCGGCGCTCAGGGTGCGAAGAGCGGCTCGTAGGGGGTGCCCTCCGGCGTGAAGATCAGAACGAAGTCCTCTCCCGACCGGGTGGCCACCTCTCGCAGGCGGTCCAGGACCGCCGCCTGGTCCGGGAGGCCGAGGCCGAGGGCCGCTGCGGCGCGCTCTCTCCGGGCCGCGAGGTCCGGCATGTCCTCCAGATACTCGGCCTCCAGCTCGCGACTCTCCTCGTCCGTGAACGCCTGGCAGTCCCGCCACCACGGGACGACCAGCAGGAGCCGCAGCAGTTCGGGCAGGCCGATGGCCACCAGAGCCGCACCTCCCTCGGAGTCGGCGTAGAGGACTGGACGCTCCTCGCCGCCCTCACCGCAGAAGAAGTACGTGCCGCCCGCGCCGTCGCCGGCGAACCCCTCGAGCGCGGCTCCCGAGGCGAGGTGCACTTCCTCGACATGGTCGCCCCGGTCCAGGTCGAAGTCACCCGGCCAGGCGAGGAAACGAGCGGCTTCTTCCCGCTCACGGACGGCGGCGATCAACGATTCCATGGGCCGCACCCTAGGCGTCGCGCGTGCTCCCCGGAATCCCGCGGGCGAACGTACAGACCACGGCGGGCGCCCGGGACGGCAGGGCCACCAACGTGCTCGAAATATCGCAAGAGGGGATAATTCAGTGAGTACCGTGGCGCCCGACCGGCGTCCTCCACTGACCAGGAACAGGCAGGTCGGACCATGACGAAGAAACCACGTTCGTCCGAGCCACCGCACGGACAGGGTCCGAGCCGGCACGAGGGCTCCGGGCAGCACGGCTGGTCGCCCGATGTGGACGAGACCCGCCAGCAGGACAACCCGAGCGCCCACCGCTCCTTCCACGCCGCCGAGCACGCGGGCAAGAAGGGCCCCGGCCGGACCAGGTCCGCGGAGGAGACGAAGTCCGTGCCGGGTGACACGGTCGAGAGTCGCAGCGGGCGCGGCGAGGAGTACGCCGACACGGACGAGAAGGGCAAGCGGGACACCGGCCCGAAGGGTCGCTCGCAGCGCCCCAGCGGCACCAGGGACGCGTCCGCCACGACCGGCGTGGACCCGCAGGACCCGTAGCCCGGAGGCCGTTCGGGTCGAGGGCCGTCGGCCGATCCGCCCGTCGGCCGATTCCCCCGTCCCCGGATCCGCGTCAGCAGATCCGGGGCAGTTGCTCGCCGATCGGCAGGTCGACGACCCGGGTTCCGCCGAGCCCGGTCCTGGCCACGACCATGCCGGGATGCGTCTCGACCGCCTCTCCGATGATCACGGAGTCCGTGCCCAGCGGATGGGCTCGCATCGCCTCGAGGACGGCGTCGGCGTGCTCGCGCGGGACGAAGGCCACCAGCTTGCCCTCGTTGGCGATGTACATGGGGTCCAGGCCCAGGATGGCGCAGGCGTTGGCCACGGCCGACGGGACCGGGACGTCGCGTTCGCGGATCACGACGCCCGCGCCGGAGGCCGCCGCGATCTCGTTGAGCGCCGCCGCCAGGCCGCCTCGGGTGGGATCGCGCAGCACATGCAGGTCCGGGGTGACGGCGAGCATGGCGTCGACCAGGCCGCCCAGCGGGGCGCAGTCGCTCTTGATCTCGACCCCGAACTCCAGGCCCTCCCGCACGCTCATGACCGCCACGCCATGGACGCCGATGGCACCGCTGACGATCACCACGTCACCGGGAACGACCCGCTGCGGCCGCAGGTCGACGCCCGCGGGGACGAGACCGATGCCCGCGGTGTTGAGGTAGATCCCGTCGCCGTGTCCGGCCTCCACCACCTTCGTGTCCCCGGTGGCGACCTCCACGCCGGCGGTGCGCGCGGCCGCGCCCAACGCCTCGGACACCCGCCGCACCACGTCGAGTTCGACGCCCTCCTCCAGGATGAATCCGCAGGAGAGGTAGGCGGCCCGGGCGCCGCTCATGGCGAGGTCGTTGACGGTGCCGTTGACCGCCAGGTCGCCGATGCTGCCACCGGGGAAGAACAGCGGCCGCACCACGTAGGAGTCGGTGGAGAACGCCAGCCGGGCCCCGCCCAGGGACAGGACGGCGGAGTCGCCCAGCTGGGAGAGCACCTCGCCGCCGAAGGCGGGCGCGAAGATCTGCTGGACCAGTTCGGCGGAGAGGACTCCCCCGCCGCCGTGTCCCATGACGACCCGGGGCCGGTCGCGCAGCGGCGCCGGACAGGTCCAGCCCTCGACGTCGAGCGCGGGGGCGGGGAGATCGGTGGTGTCAGACAACGGGGGTCGCCTCCCGGGTCTTGGTGGCGGGCATGTCCAGTCGCCGGTAGAGGTAGTACGCGGCGCAGGCGCCCTCGCTGGAGACCATCGTGGCGCCCAGGGGGGTGCGCGGGGTGCACAGGGTGCCGAAGGCCTCGCACTCGTGCGGCTTGAGGAGCCCTTGCAGGACCTCGCCACTGCGGCACTCGGCCGGCTCCTGCGTCCGGATGTCGTCGACCGGGAAGCGGTACTCGGCGTCGTGGTCGCGGTACTTCGACGACAGCCGCCAGCCGCTGCCGGGGATCACACCGATACCGCGCCAGGCCCGGTCGGTGACCTCGAAGACGTCCTCCAGCATGGCCCGGGCGGCGGGGTTGCCCTCCGGACGCACGGCACGGGCGTAGGCGTTGTCGACGGTGTGCTCGCCGCGTTCCAGCTGACGTACGGCCCGGCGTACGCCTTCGAGGATGTCCAGCGGCTCGAAACCCGTCACGACGATGGGGACCCGGAAGCGCTCCGCCAGCTCCGGGTACTCCTCCACGCCCATCACGCTGCACACGTGTCCGGCCGCGAGGAAGCCCTGCACGCGGCAGCTCGGCGACGACATGATCGCCTCGATGGCCGGTGGTACCCGGACGTGGGAGACCAGCATGCTGAAGTTGGGGATGCCCAGCTTCCGGGCCTGGTGGACCGCCATGGCGTTGGGAGGCGCCGTCGTCTCGAAGCCGATACCGAAGAACACCACCTCGCGCCCGGGGTTCTGCTGGGCGATCCGCAGCGCGTCGAGCGGCGAGTAGACGACGCGTACGTCGCCGCCCTCGCCGCGGACCTGGAACAGGTCCCGTCCGGTGCCGGGCACCCGCAGCATGTCCCCGAAGGAGCAGAAGATCACCTCCGGCCGGGAGGCGATCTCCAGGGCCTTGTCGATGACCTCCAGCGGGGTGACGCACACGGGGCAGCCGGGTCCGTGGATCAACTCCACCTCCTTCGGCAGGAGTTGGTCGATGCCGTGCCGGATGATGCTGTGCGTCTGTCCGCCGCAGACCTCCATCAGCGCCCACGGCCTGGTCACCGTGGCGTGGATGTCGTCGAGCAGCCGACGGGCCAGCTCCGGGTCCTGGAACTCGTCGATGTACTTCACTGGGTGTGCACCTCTTCCACCGGGTCCGCGCCCGCCTGTGCCGCCGCCATCTCCCAGGCGTCGCCGAACTCCTCCTGCAACATGCCGAGTTCGGCGAAGAGTTCGAGCGTCTGCCGTGCCGACTCCTCGTCCAGCCGCTGCAGGGCGAAGCCGACGTGGACGATGGCGTACTCGCCGACCTGGAGGTCGGGCAGATACTCCAGGCACACCTCCTTGACCACGCCGCCGAAGTCGACGGTGGCCATCCGGGTGCCGTCCCGGTCCTCGATGTCCAGCACTCTGCCGGGTACCGCCAGGCACATGAGCCTCTCCTCGCTGTGGTCGCGCCTTGTCTCAGTCGGTCGCAGTGGTCCGGGCGGCCACCATCAGCTGGCCCAGTGCCAGGCCGCCGTCGCCCGGCGGCACCAGCCGGTGCCGCAGGACGGTGAAGCCGTCCTCGCGCAGGGTGGTGGCACAGGCCGAGGAGAGCAGCGTGTTGACGAACACGCCTCCCGTCAGGACGACCGTGTCCAGGCCGTGCCGCTCCCGGGCCCGCGCGCAGATCCGGTGCACCAGGCCGGTCACCGCCCGGTGGAAGCGGGCCGCGACCCGCGCGGGTGCGACGCCGGCCCGCAGGTCGCCGACGATCGCGGCGAGGACGGGCGCGGGGTCGGCCCGTACCGCGTCGTCCCCCTTCCGGTCGAGGAGGCCGAAGGTGTACGCGTCCCGGTCGTGGGCCGGCGCGCCGAGCGCCGCCCCTTCCAGTTCCACGGCGGCCTGTGCCTCGTATCCGGCGCGGTGGCACACCCCGGCCAGGGAGGACACGGCGTCGAAGAGCCGTCCCATGCTGGAGGTGGGGACACAGTGCAGACCGCGCTCCAACTGCCGTTCGAGCAGGCGTAGTTCGTCGGGCGGGCAGGCGGCCGTGCACGGGAGGTCGTCGGACCAGTCGATCCCGGCCGCCCGCAGATGGGCCAGCGCCATGCGGTACGGCCTGCGCACGGCGGCGTCGCCCCCGGGCAGCGGGACGTACGCGAGGTGCCCGAACCGGGAGAAGCCGTCGTAGTCCGCGAGCAGGAACTCCCCGCCCCACACGGCCCCGTCGTCACCGTGCCCCGTGCCGTCGAAGGCGACGCCGATCACCGGCCGGGTGCCGTCCAGCCCGTGCTCGGCCATCGCGGCGGCGACGTGCGCGTGATGGTGCTGGACGCGTACGACGGGACGCGCCGCCGCTCGGCGGTCGGCCCATCGGGCGGACCGGTAGCCGGGATGCCGGTCGGCCACCAGGGTGCCGGGCCGTACGCCGGTGATGGACTCCAGTTGCGCCACCGCGCCCTCGAAGGCCTGTTGGGTGGCGAGGTCGTCCATGTCGCCGATGTGCGCGGACAGCCAGGCGCGCCGGCCGGCCCCCAGGCAGAAGGCGTTCTTCAGGTCGCCGCCGACGGCGAGGGCGGGTCGCACGGGCAGCGGGAGGGCGACCGGCAGCGGGGCATGGCCGCGGGAGCGGCGGATCACGAGCGGCTCCCCGTCGCAGACGCGGACCACGGAGTCGTCGCAGGGGACGTGGATCGGCCGGTCGTGCGTGAGCCAGGCGTCGGCCAGCGGGGCGAGCCGCTCCAGTGCCTCGCCGTCGTCGGTGACGATGGGTTCACCGGAGCCGTTGCCGCTGGTCATGACGAGCATGCGGGGGCCGTCCGGGTCGCCGGGCAGGCCGAGCAGCAGGTGGTGCAGGGGCGTGTACGGCAGCATCACGCCGAGGTCGGGGCTGCCGGGCGCGACGGCCTCGGCGGGGCGTGGCGCGTGCGGCGCGTACGCCGGGTCCGTGCGGCGCCGGCGGAGCAGTACGACCGGCCGGACGGCGTCTTCGAGCAGGTTCCGTTCCTCGGGGCCCAGCCGGACGAGGTGCTCGACGTCGGCCGTTCTCCGGACCATGACGGCGAACGGCTTGTCGCCGCGTGCCTTGCGCCGACGCAGGCGGGCGACCGCCTCCTCGTTCGTGGCGTCGCAGGCCAGGTGGTAACCGCCCAGTCCCTTGACGGCGAGGATCGCGCCGCCCGCCAGCAGTACGCGGGCCTCGGTGACCGGGTCCGCTCCGGAGCGGTCGTCGGACGGCGGGACGAGCAGGCGCAGCCGCGGCCCGCAGGCCGGGCAGGCGACCGGCTGCGCGTGGAAGCGGCGGTCGGCCGGGTCCGCGTACTCGCGGGCGCAGTCGGCGCACAGGGGGAAGCCGGCCATGGTGGTGTGGGCCCGGTCGTAGGGCACGCCCGTGACGATCGTGAAGCGCGGGCCGCAGTGCGTGCAGTTGACGAACGGATGGCGGTACCGCCGGTCCGCCGGGTCGGCCAGCTCGGCGAGGCAGTCGGCGCAGGTGGCGGCGTCCGGGGAGACCAGGGTGCGGGCCGGGCCGCCGGTCCGGGAGGTGAGGATGGTGAACGCGGTGTCGCCGACGGGCGGCATCTCCCGGTGCCGGACGGACTCGACGCGGGCCAGTGGGGGCGCCTGGGCGGCGATCCGGTCGCAGAACCGGGCCACGGCCGAGGCGGCGCCCTCCACCTCCACGACGACGCCCTCCGCGGTGTTGGTCACATGTCCGGCGAGGGCGAGTTCGGTGGCGAGGCCGTACAGGTAGGGCCGGAAGCCCACGCCCTGCACCACTCCCCTCACGGTGACCCGGCGGCGCAGCGGCGGTTCGCCGGCGACGACTGCCGGCGGAGGCGGAGCGCTCACGAGGGGGTGGGCGCCAGGTCGCCGGCGTCGGTCTCGTCGGCATGGGTGTGCGGGTGGGGGTGCGGGTGACCGTGCCGGAGGTCCGGCCGGCCGGCCATCACCGGCCGGTGCGGGGGCGCTCCCTCGGCGGCGGCGAGTGCCCGGTCGAGCAGCGCGCCCACGCCCTTCCCCCGGCGTGCCGAGGTCAGGACCACCTCGACGCCCGGGTTGACCTGCTGGACGTTCGCCCGGAAGGCGATCTCGTCGAACTCCACGGCGTCCGCGAGGTCGATCTTGGTGACGACGACCAGGTGGGCGAGGCCGAAGGCGGTGGGGTACTTGAGCGGCTTGTCCTCGCCCTCGGTCACCGAGGCGAGGACGACCCTCAGGGTCTCCCCCAGGTCGTAGGTGGCGGGGCAGACCAGGTTGCCGACGTTCTCCACGAACAGCAGGCGGATGCCGTCGGGCAGCCACCCGTCCAGGTGCCCGGCGAGCATGCCCGCCTCCAGGTGGCAGAGTCCGTCGGTGAGTACCTGCTTGACCGGGGCGCCCGACCGCGCCAGGCGGGTCGCGTCGTTCTCGGTGGCGAGATCGGCGGTCAGCGCCGCGACGGACACGGACCGTTCCCGGGCCCGCAGCAGTTCGCTCTCCAGCAGCGCGGTCTTGCCGCTGCCGGGACTCGACAGCAGGTTGACGACCGTGGTGCCGTGGGCCGCGAGACGGGTGCGCAGCGTGTGGGCGCTCGCGTCGTTCTTCGCAAGCACGGCCTGACGCAGGTCGACGACACGACACATGGTTCAGCACTCCTCGGAGATCGGTTCGCGGGTGGGCGTGGGATCGCCGGTCTCCCACTGCACGGCGGCGATCCGCAGTTCCCGGCCCGCGAGCAGATCGGTGGTCGTCCCCTCGCACGCGGGGCAGGTCAGCCGGGGTGGCATGCCGACGGCCCACTCGTGGGCGCAGGGGGTGCAGCGGGCCCGTCCCGGTACCGCCTCGGTGACCAGCTCGGCGCCTTCCAGCAGGGTGCCGGCGCAGACCAGTTCGAAGCAGAAGGCGAGCGAGTCGGGTACGACGCCGGCCAGTTCGCCGACCTGGAGCCGTACCGACCGCACCGCCATGACATCACCGGCCCGCTCGGCGGCCTCGGCCACCTGGTCGACGACGGCCAGCGCGACGGACATCTCGTGCATGGGTCTCCGTCCTTCCGCCGGCTGCCTCCGGTCGGCCTTCATTAGAGGGGCGCACGCCGGGACCGGGCGGCCCGGCACGCCGTCACCGGCCGCCGGGTACGCCGTTCGACGCAACAGCGCGGCACCCGGCGGCCGGGTTTCACATCCGTCGGATACGCAGGTAGCGCCTGATGTCGGGGAACACCTCGGCGCCGACGACGACCAGGGCGGCCAGGGCCGCTCCACCGATGACGATCTTCTTCATCCGTCTCTCCTCATGTCGAGATCCCGTCGGCCGTGGCCCGCGGCGCGGACTCTCCCGGCTCCCCGTCGCGCACCAGTTCCTCGATCAGCCGCACCGCCTCCGGTACGGCGTCGGACACCGGCGGGCTGAGGCCCAGCCCCTCGTCCACCGAGGCCGGTTCGCATCCGACGACCAGGACGCGCCGTGGTGGCTCGCCCCCGGTCCCGGCGCACAGGGTGCCCAGCAGCGCCAGGACGGTGTCGGGGGTCATCCGGTGGCCGTCCAGCGCGGGCGTGCCGGACGGCGGGCCGCCGCCGACGTCGTGTTCGATCACGTACAGCGTGCCGGGGGCCTCGCCGCGCGCCGTGGCGTCCACCAGGACGAGCGTGTCGTAGCCGTCCAGGAGCTGGTAGGCGAGATGCACCCCGCGCACTCCGATGTCCACGACCTCGACATGTCCGGGCAGGTCACGTCCGGCGAGCCGACGGGCGGTCTCCACGCCGAAGCCGTCGTCCGTGAGGAAGACGTTGCCGATGCCCGCCACGAGTGTCCGCGGAGCTGCCGGTGCGGGAAGGTTCATGCGTCGTCCTCCGCCACGGTGACCTCGTCGGGCTGGAAGTACAGGAACCGGCCCTGCTCGCGGCGGATGTCGGCGCCCGGGTCACCCTCGACGGTGACCGCCAGGTGCACCCCGCCGTCGACGTCGTGGAGCACCGCCTCCACCTTCGCGGTGCGGCCTCGCAGGAAGATGTCCTGCGCGTCGGTGCGCCGCAGGCCCGGGCGCAGTTCGACCCGGCTGCCCTGGCCCACCGGGCGGCCGTCCACCAGCACGTGGTCGCGTGCCGGGTCGAAGCCCGCGTCGCTCGCGGGATCCCACCAGGGGGTGTCCGGTTGTGCCACGCCGTACTCGTCGGGGAAGCCGCCGTCCGGGCCGGCGGGGGTCGCCGGGCCGGTGGCGTGGCGCAGACTGCGCACCGCCCCGTGCAGCCGCTCCAGGACCTCGGCCGGCATCGAGTCGGCCAGCTCGATCACGGCGGCCGCCCGGTCGTCGGTGCCGCGGGCCTCACGCTTCTCCTCGTCGGTGAGGGCCGCCGTCCGCAGCGCGAGGATCTCGTCGATCTCGGTGGCGTCGTAGAGCGCCCCCGGGCTTTCCGGAGCGATGGCCGGGTGGTCCTCGAGGATGATCGGCGAGGACAGCACGAGGTCGGCGCTGCCCGCCTCGCCGGCGAGTACGGGCCAGGTGTGCAGGTTGCGGCAGGCGGCGACCGCGCCCTTCGCCCACTCGGGGGGATCGGTCATCGACAGGAACGATCCGGCGCTGAGGGCCATCAGGAGGTGGGTGGCCACCAGGGAGTGCGGCAGCGCGGCGTCCCGGCCCGCGTCGCCCGCCTCGGACGGTGTCCAGTCGCTGGTGTTCTCGACGACGGCGGTCAGCCGCATGGTCCGGTAGGGGCCGTCGAGCTCGCGGGCGGACAGCCGGACCGTCCCGCTGATCTCCTCGCAGCGGCGCAGGAGCCGGCCGACGGTGCGGCCGGACGCGTCCAGGACGGGTTCGGTCTCCTCCCGGGCGGGGCGGCGGAAGGGGTGCGCGACGCCGTCGCCGAGGAGCTCCTCCACCGGGGCGACCACCTCGACGCGCTCCTCGCCGCCCTCGTCCCAGGGCACCAGCACCCGGTCGTCGAGGCGCAGTTCGGCCACGGTCTCGAAGCCGCCGTCCGGGCATACCCGCTGCACGGTGCGCCGTCGGGCGTGCAGGAAGCGCACCTCGACGGAGAGGGTCGCGCCGGTCTTGGGTTCCATCAGGCATTCGGTGTGCTGGAAGTCGTGCTCCTCGCACGCGGCGCCCCAGCGCGGCGGCACCAGCACCCCGAACTGCCAGCGCAGCCGGTTCTTGGCCGCCGAGGCGCGGTACGGGTAGAGCACATAGCCCTCGAAGAGGACGGCGTCGGCCACCTGCCGGGCGAGGGCGAACCGCTCCTGCGTCTTCGAGGCGAACGCGGTCACGGTCACGGATCCGTCCTTCCGGTGGTGCCGGTCAGCGCGCGCAGCGGGTCGCGGCGGGGCGGGTCCGCGCCGCCGCTGTCGTCCAGCAGGGCCTTGAGGGTGGCGTCCCAGGAGGGCAGCGCGCGCCGGGAGCGGTAGGCGAGGAGGGCGTCCATGGTGTCCCGGGGCAGCCGGATCCAGCCGCACCCGGGGAAGTGCTGCTCGACCATCTCCCGCCAGGTGGCGACCGGCATGCGGAAGGCCGCCTCCCGGTCCCACGGCACCGGCTCGACCCGGAAACCGGCGTCGCCGTTGAACGCCGTCCCGGAGAACAGCATCAGCAGCGGGACCTCTCCGGCGGTGAGGGCGTCGAGGTAGCGGGTCGCCGCGATGTCCATGTCGTAGGTGCAGGGGACGACGAGGTCGGCCTCGGTCTCACCGGTGAAACTCGGGACCATGAGCGAGATCTGCGCGAACTGCACCGGCTGGAGGGTGCTGCCCCAGCGGGAGCGCTCACCGAACAGGTCCGCGAGCCCGTCGGCCTCGGCCGGCTCGTAGCCGCGGCGGGCGGGTTCGATGCGGATCTGGCAGCGCAGCGCGAGGGCGTGCACCCGGGCGCCGTCGGCGGCGGTGACGCGCAGCCGGAAGACGAGGGTCGGTCCGGCGGCGTAGCGGTCGGCGCGGACGCCGGTGCAGGCGAAGGAGAACTCCGTCATGGCCGCACCCCCGCGTCCAGGGGCCGCACGCGTCGCGTGACGTCCGCGAAGAACGCGTCCAGCGCCGTCCGGGCCTCGGCACCGCCGTCGAATCCCTGCCACAACAGGCGCATCCGGCCGACCAGTTCGTAGCAGATGTCGATCGGCACGAGGTGGCACTCGACGTGGCCGTCGGTGCGGCGCAGCAGCAGCGCCTCCACGTCGGGTTCGAGCAGCCGGGCGAGGGGGCTGTCGCCGAGGACCGCCGTCCAGGTGGCCGGTTCGAGTTCGCTCTCGGTGGCTCCGGCCGGGCTCGGGTAGAGGGCGACCAGCCGGTCGAGCGCCGCGTTACGGAAGAGGAAGGCGACGCCGACCGGGATCTGCAACGCGTCCCAGGCCCCCTCGTCGAGACGCAGTGAGGGGTCGGTGAGGTAGCGGGCCGGGACCGTGCGGAAGCGGCCCGCGGCGGCGCCCGGCTGCTCCATGAGCAGCGCGCAGGCGGCACAGGCGCAGACGAGGGCGCGTTTCTCGGTGTCGACCAGATGGCGGTGGTCGGCCACGACCGGTACGGCGCACAGTTCGCACCGTTCGGGCCGCGCGGGCCGTTCGGTGAGGAACCTCCGCAGGCCGGGTGTGCGCGTCGTCGGGGACGCCGTCATCGGGCGCCCGTCGGCGCGGTGCCGATCTGGAGCAGCGTGGGCCCCGCGGGTGCGGACTGTACGTCGACGGCCCTGACCTCCGGTGCGAAGCAGGCGAGGGCCGCCTGCGCGGCTTCCAGGGCGCCCGCGCCGGAGCCGCATCCGCAGCCGCCGGCCTCCCGGGCCCGCAGCGTCAGGGCGCCGCTCTCCTCGTCGAAGTCCACGACGGTCAAAGCGTGTTCGCGGACGCTGTCGAGTGCCCGGGTGATGCGGGTGTCGCGGTCCTCGGGGTGCAGGTCGTGCAGGACGAGCAGGCTCGCGACGAGTTCGTCGCCCAGCAGGCCCGCCAGCGGGTCGCCCGGGGCGGCGGTCAGCAGGTGGAGGATGCGGGCCAGTCCGGAGCCGTAGAAGTCCATCAGGGAGCGGACGAGTTCCTCGGCCGCCTCGGCGGCGGCCGGGTCGCCGCTCGCGGCCAGTCGGTCCAGCACCTCCTCGACACGGCGTCCGGTCTGTTCCGCGTCGGCGGGTCGCGCCGCCGTCGGCGCCCTCATCCGCCCAGTCCGCTCAGGCCGGTGGGCACGTGCATCGACTTCACCGTCTTGCCGCCCCCGACGTACATGTGGACGCCGCAGGGCAGACAGGGGTCGAAGCTGCGGACGGCGCGCATGATGTCGATGCCCTTGAAGTTCTCCGGGGTGTTCTCCTCGAAGATGGGGGTGTTCTGCACGGCGTCCTCGTACGGGCCGGGTGTGCCGAAGGTGTCCCTGGTGCTGGCGTTCCAGGGGGTCGGCGGGTACGGGTGGTAGTTGGCGATCTTCCCGTCGCGGATCACCATGTGGTGGGAGAGGACGCCGCGCACCGCCTCGGTGAAGCCGACGCCGAGCCCCTCGTCCGGGACCTCGAACTTCTCCCAGGTCTGGGTGCGTCCGGCGCGGACCTCCTCGAGGCCCTTCTCGGCGCAATGCAGGGCGACGGCGGCGGCGTACGCCTGGAAGTAGGTGCGCGCGCGGTTGCGCTCCAGCGCGTTGGACCACTTCGGGATCTTCCACTCGAAGCTGGTCTCCGGCTTGGTCATGGTGCGCGGCAGGTTGATGACCACGCTGTGGCCGGTCGCCTTGACGTACCCGATGTCGACGAGCCCGGAGAGCGCGGTCGACCACAGGCGGGCGATGGGGCCGCCGCCGGTGTCCAGGGCGAGGTGGTCCTTGCCGTCGAACCAGCGCGGGGACATGACCCAGCTGTACTTGTCGTCGAAGTCCCGCTTCTGCGGGGCCGGGATGGTGTGCTGGTTCCACGGGTGGCGCGGATCCACCGGGTTGCCGAGCGGGTCGTGGGTGACGAACTGCTCCTGGCCCTGCCAGTCCTCGTAGTAGGAGCTGCCCAGCAGGATGCGGATGCCGAGGTTGATCTCGGTGAGGTCGTTGGTGACGAGCTTGCCGTCCACGATGACGCCGGGCGTGACGAACATCCGCCGGCCCCAGTCCGTCATGTTGGCATAGGTGAAGTCGCAGTACTCGGGGTCGTTGAGCGCGCCCCAGCAGCCGAGGAGGACCCGGCGGCGGCCGACCTCCTCGTAGCCCGGCAGCGCCTCGTAGAAGAAGTCGAACAGGTCGTCGTGCAGGGGGACGACCCGCTTCATGAACTCGACGTAGCGCATCAGCCGGCTGAGGTAGTCCGTGAAGAGCTGCACGGAGGCGATGGTGCCGACGCCGCCCGGGTAGAGCGTGGAGGGGTGCACGTGGCGGCCCTCCATCAGGCAGAACATCTCGCGCGTGTAGCGGCTGACCTGGAGGGCCTCGCGGTAGAACTCGCCTTCGAGGGGGTTCAGCGAGCGCATGATGTCGGCGATGGTGCGGTAGCCGTGCTCGGCCGCGTGCGGGGCCTCGGTGCGTTCGGCGAGTTCGAGGACGCCGGGGTTGGTCTCCTTGACCATCTTCTCGCAGTAGTCGACCCCGACCAGGTTCTCCTGGAAGATGTTGTGGTCGAACATGTACTCCGCGGACTCGCCGAGGTTGATGATCCACTCGCCGAGGTGCGGGGGCTTCACGCCGTACGCCATGTTCTGCGCGTACACCGAGCAGGTGGCGTGGTTGTCGCCGCAGATCCCGCAGATGCGGCTGGTGATGAAGTGGGCGTCGCGGGGGTCCTTGCCGCGCATGAAGACGCTGTAGCCGCGGAAGACCGACGAGGTGCTGTAGCACTCCGCGACCCGCTTCTGCTTGAAGTCGATCTTCGTGTGGATGCCCAGGCTGCCCACGATCCGGGTGATCGGATCCCAGGCCATCTCCACCAGGCCGCTGCCGTCGCCGGCCGCCTTCGTGCTTGCCATCGTCTTTGCCGTGCCCTTCGTTGCGCGGGGTTCGGTTGTGGGGGTGCGCGATGCAGAAGCGGGTCGTTCGTGAGTCACTGGTGACGGGTGGTCACCAGGGGGGCCGGTAACCGGTGGTGATCTTCTCTCCGGTCCGGCGCCACTTGGGCTCCTGGTCCACCGTCCGCGCCGTGATCGAGCGCAGCTTGCGGACCACGGCCCCGTAGGCGCCGCTGGCCGTGCTGGAGATCTTGGCTCCGGGCGGCTCGTCCATGAACGGCATGAACTTGTCGGGGAAGCCGGGCATGGTGCAGGCGATGCAGATGCCGCCGACGTTCGGGCAGCCGCCGATGCCGTTCATCCACCCGCGCTTGGGCACGTTGCACTTGACGACCGGACCCCAGCAGCCCAGCTTGACCAGGCACTTCGGCGAGTCGTACGACAGGGCGAACTCGCCCTGTTCGTAGTAGCCCGCGCGGTCGCAGCCCTCGTGGACGGTGGCCCCGAACAGCCAGGTGGGGCGCAGCTTGTCGTCGAGCGGGATCATCGGGGCGGCGCCGGTCGCCTGGTAGAGCAGGTAGGTGAGCGTCTCGGAGAAGTTGTCGGGCTGGATCGGACAGCCCGGGACGCACACGATGGGGATGCCCGCGTGGGACTTCCAGTCCCAGCCGAGGTAGTCCGGCAGGCCCATCGCGCCGGTCGGGTTGCCCGCCATGGCGTGGATGCCGCCGTAGGTGGCGCAGGTGCCGATGGCGACCACCGCGAGCGCCTTGGGGGCGAGCCGGTCGATCCACTCGCTGGTGGTGATCGGCTGGCCGGTCTCCGGGTTGTCGCCGAAGCCGCACCAGTAGCCCTCGGGTTTGATCGCCTCGTTGGGGATGGAACCCTCGACGACCAGCACGAACGGGTCGATCTCGCCCCGCTCGCCCTTGAAGAACCACTCGATGAACGTGTCCGCGCCGCCGATCGGACCGCATTCGAAGTCGATGAGCGGCCAGTGGACGGCGATCTTCGGCAGCCCCGGCAGCACGCCGAGCACGATCTCCTCGATGCTGGGCTGCATGGCCGCCGTCAACGCGACCGAGTCGCCGTCGCAGCTCAGCCCCGCGTTGATCCAGAGAATGTGGATCGTGGGTGTCTCGTCGGCGGGCGCAGCGCCGACCGTCTTCGTCGTCGCCTCAGTCATGGGACCGCCTCCTGGGGAGGTGAGGAATGAAAGCCCCATTGCGGGACTTTCCACGTTCATCGGTTCTTGGTATCAGCCGATGGGTCGCGACGGGTCGTCATAGGGGGCCGTTCCGGTGAATTCGGTGGCAGACGGGCCCTGACCGGTTTGAGACGCGCAGAGGTGCGCCGGGGTGGCCGACGGGCGCTCCTTGCGCACGAACGCCCGGCGCAGCGCGTGGTACGGGGCGTCCGGGTCGTCGAAGGTCCGCCGCATCCGGGCGAGCTCCCGCTCCCGGAACGCGACCAGCGGCATTTCGCTCTCCCGCCGCTCCAGCTCCGTCTTCTTCGCGGCGATCCGGGTCGCCGTCGCCGGCAGGGCGGACAGATGCGCGGCCAGACGGCCGACCTGCGCCGCGAAGGCTCCCGGAGCGGCGTCCACCACCCGGTCGACGAGCCCGAGGTCCAGCGCGCTCGCCGCGCTCACCGGCAGCGCCTCCCGCATGAGGCGTCCGGCCGCCGCCTGTCCCACCCTGCGGGGCAGGGTGTACGTCCAGTACTCCGAGCCGTACAGGCCCATCAGACGGTAGTGCGGGTTCAGCACGGCACCCGAGCGGCACCACACCTCGTCCGCCGCGAGGGCGAGCATCACCCCGCCCGCCGCGGCGTTGCCCGCGACGGCCGAGACCACCAGCCGGTCGGTCGTCGTCAGGACCGCCTCGACCAGGTCGTCGATGGCGTTGATGTTCGCCCAGGACTCGGCGGCGGGGTCTTCGGCGGCCTCGATGACGTTGAGATGGATCCCGTTGGAGAAGAAGTCCCGCTCGCCGCCCAGCACCAGCACCGACGTGGGCCGCGCGCACGCCTCCCGGTAGGCGTCCAGCAGCCGGCGGCACTGCTCGGTGCTCATGGCGCCGCCGGGGAAGGAGAACGAGAGGAAGCCGACGTCGCCGTCCTCGCGGTAGCGGATGTCCGTCCAGGTGGCCTCGGGCGCCTCCGGCAGGGGCGGCAGCAGGTCACCGAGGGCCGTGACGGCGGGCAGCTTGAACGTCGGCGGCCGCCCGGGAAGCCGTCGGGCCCGCAGCTCCGGGATCCACACGGCGCCGTCCCCGGTGGCCCGGCAGACCGCCCCGGCCCGGGTCGCCAGCAGCTCGCCCGGACGGCCGCGCAGCCCGCTCTCGGGGTGACCGCCGTGCAGGTACCACTCGCCGCCGAGCAGCCCGTCCAGCACACCGGGCTGCGAGTCGGCCGCCCTCAGCTTGCGCAGGACGGTCCGCGTCGAATCCTCGGCCCAGTCGATGCGCCGGACGCTCTGGTCGAGGTACGGGCGCGGACGCAGGCGGGCGTCGGCCGCGCGGGCCGCGACCTGCCTGCGCGGCACGTGGGTCCCTCCGGCGAAGCGCTCCACCGCCAGCAGGACGGCCTCGATCGCGGCGTCGGCGATCTCACCCCGGTACAGCTCGCTCTTGGACACCCGCGGAAGCCGACAGGGCACGCAGGCCCACACGTCACCGGCGTCCATCTCGGCGTCGGCCTGGAGGACGGTGACCCCCCACTCCTCGATGTCCTCGTGGATCGCCCAGTCCAGGGACGACGGTCCACGGTCGCCCACGGGCCCCGGGTGGACGACGAGACACGGGTACGCCGTCCAGACCTCCTCGGGAATCACCGACTTCAGCATCGGCGCCACGACGAGCTGCGGCGCGTGCCGCCGTACGGTGTCCGGCAGCGAGCCGCCCGGCAGCGCGAGTTCGACCGCCACCCGGTGGCCCCGGTCGCGCAGCTCGGCGTGGGTGCGCTGGGTCAGGCTGTTGTACGCGCTGGCCAGGATCAGGATGTGCACGGCTGCCTCCGGGCGGACGACGAGCGGCAGGCAGGAAGGGCCGCCGACGTGATCCTCGACCAAGGCGCCCGCCGTCCGTCGACGACAGACGGTCGGATCATCCGAACGCGGGCGCGGATCCGCCGTCCGGCCCCACCGACGGCCCGCGCCTGCGGCAGCGGCGACGGCACTCCCCGGGCGTCGACGTCCGCGTGCGGGGAATCTCCGGCGCCGACGGCAGGTCGGCCGGGAAACCGGTCCCGGCGCCTCGGACAACGGGTCGCCCGTCACGGATCACCGGTTGCGGCCTCCGGCCACCAGGCCGAGGGGGGCGATGCCGACGGTGTCGCGCGCGAGCACGCTCACCGCCCCGGCGCGTCCCATCGGCCGGGGCAGGGGATCACCGTCGGCGCAGGCCGCTGGTGATGCGCTCCCACGGGGAGCGGGTGGCGCCGAAATGGGTCTCGTGCGCCCAGATGTGGGTGCACGACCGGCACTGGAGATGGAGCAGACTGCCCGCGTTGGACAGCAGGTAGCGCCAGTGCTCGGAGCAGGTGCGCCCCTGCTCACAGGTGGCGCAGCCGCGATGGTCTTCGCAACGGGGGCAGGCCACCCAGGCCCGGCGCCCGATGTCGGCCTGCGGGTCAAGCGGCAGCATGGCCACCCCCTCGACGCGGCAGCACACCCGCCGCGACCAGCTCGTCGTACACGCGCTGCTGCTCCGCGTCGAGGCCGGAATACAGCAGCTCGTACGCCGCCTCCTCGTCGCGCAGCACGGCGACGGGGTCCCAGTCGGGTCCGAGAGCGTCCAGGACATGGGCGCGCCGGAACATTTCGTGCGACGTCAGGTCGATGGTCAGGTCGGCCGGGGGGTGGGCACCCGGCCGGCCTGCGGCGGGCCCGCTCGGCACGCCGGATTCGTCCGGCTCGTCGGGAAGGGCGCGATCACGGGGGGACATGCGACCGAACGTAGGTAACCCTTCCTCGCCCCGACAAGAGCAGGTGGGAGAAGTCACAGCGGTCCGGGAGAAGTCTCGGCGTCCGCGGACGACGACCCGGCCTCCGGGACGAGAGCACCCGAGTATGTCCAGGTCATGACACCCCCGGGGGTGCTCGGCGCAATCGTGGCGTGTGTCGACCGAGCGGTCCGGGACCGGTGCGGCGCAGCGGGCGCGCAGGCCGTGTCATGACGCTGACCGGGCATCCCGACGGGCCCCTCTGGTACCTCCCGGGAACGCGGCCGCCTTCACCCGCCGAACTCGACGCGCGGCGGTGCCCTGCCGCCCGGTCTGTGCGACCCCCACGTGCACCTGCACGCCTTGGCCGCGGCCGCTCGCTCCGTCGGCCGCGGGCCACCCGAGGTGACCACCCCTCAGGAGCCGACCCGGGCCCTCTCGTCGCCGGCGCGGTCGTGTGGTCACGCCCGCTCCGGCACTCTTCGCCCTTCGCCCCCCGGGGCGTGTTCCCGGTCGTCGGATCGTCACCCGCACGGCTCGCCCCCCCATGAGAGGCCGAGGTCACAAGGGGTGAGCGGCCAAGGTCACAGCCGTGCCCCCTGCTGTCGCTCGGCCCGTCTGGCCTAGCATCCGAGCATGACGGTCCTGCCCGACGACGGGTTTTCGCTGGCCGCCGAGTTCCCTGACGCGACCCTTGAGCAGTGGCAGCGCCTCGTGGCGGGTGTGCTGCGCAAGTCGGGCAGGGACGTCTCGGACGCGGCAGCCGAGGAGGCCCTGTCCACCGCGCTGGAGGACGGGCTTCGCCTCCAACCCCTGTACAGCGCGCACGACTCCGCACCCGATCCCGGTCTGCCCGGTTTCGCGCCGTTCGTCCGCGGCGGTCGGGCGGAGGGGAACTCCGTCGGCGGCTGGGACGTGCGACAGCAGCACGCGACCGGCGGCGCGGTCCTCTCCGACCTGGAGAACGGCGTCACCTCGCTGTGGCTGCTCCTCGGCGACGGCGGCATCCCGGTCGCCTCGCTCGGCCGAGTGCTCGACGGGGTGTATCTCGACCTGGCACCCGTGGTCCTGGACGCCGGAAGCGAAGTCGGGGCGGCCGCACGGGAGCTGCTGCGACTGTACGAGGAGCGGGGCATCGCCCCGGAGGCGGCGCGGGGCAACCTCGGCGCCGACCCGCTGGGCCACGAGGCCCGCACCGGCGAGTCGTACGACTTCGCACCCGTGGCCGCTCTCGCGCGCCGCTGCGCCGAGGCGTATCCGGGACTGCGGGCGTTGACCGTGGACGCGTTGCCGTATCACGAGGCCGGTGGTTCGGCCGCGCAGGAGCTGGGCTGTTCGATGGCGACCGCGGTGGCCTACCTGCGGGAGCTGACCGAGGCCGGCCTGCCGGTGGAACACGCCTGCGCGCAGCTGGAGTTCCGGTACGCGGCCACCGCCGACCAGTTCCTGACCGTCGCCAAGCTGCGCGCCGCGCGCCGGCTGTGGGCGCGGGTCACCGAGGTCTGCGGAAGCGCCGCCGGACAGGTGCAGCACGCCGTGACGTCACCGGTGATGATGGCCCGTCGCGACCCGTGGGTGAACATGCTGCGCACGACCGTCGCCACCCTGGCGGCCGGGGTGGGCGGCGCCGACGCGGTGACCGTCCTGCCCTTCGATCACTCGCTCGGCCTGCCGGACGCCTTCGCGCGGCGCATCGCCCGCAACACCTCCACCATCCTCATCGAGGAGTCGCACCTGTCCCGGGTCGTCGACCCGGCCGGCGGCTCGTGGTACGTGGAGCGGCTCACCGACGAACTCGCCCACGCGGGCTGGGAGTTCTTCCAGGAGATCGAGCGGGCGGGCGGCCTGGCGGACTCCCTGCGCTCGGGCCGGATCGGCGAGGAGCTGGCGAGCACCTGGGCGGTGCGCAGCGCGCAGCTGGCCAAGCGGCGCGAACCCGTCACGGGTGTCAGCGAGTTCCCGGACCTCGCCGAGCGTCCGGTGGAGCGCGAGCCCGCACCCGCGCCCCGCTCCGGCGGACTGCCCCGGGTACGGCGCGACGAGTCGTTCGAGAGGCTGCGCGCCCGGTCCGACGCCCACGTCGCGGCGACCGGATCCCGCCCGCGGGTGTATCTGGCCGCCCTCGGCCCCGCCGCCGCGCACACCGCCCGCGTCGGCTTCGCCGCGAACCTGTTCCGGGCCGGCGGGATCGAACCCGTCACGGACGGCTCCTTCGCGGACAGCGGCGCCACCGAGGCCGTCCTCTGCTCCAGCGACGCGCTGTACGAGGAGCGGGCGGCGACCCTGGCCCAGGAGCTCAGGGACGCGGGTGCCTCGCACGTGTTCCTCGCGGGCCGCCCGGGGCGGTACCCCGGAGTCGACACATACGTCTTCGCGGGCTGCGACGCCGTCGCCGTGCTCACCGCCGCCCTCGACCGCATGGGAGTGTCCTGATGGGAATCCCCGACTTCTCCGGGATCGAACTGGGGACCCCGGCCGTGGACGGCGGCGCCGACGCGTGGCGCACGGCCGTCCAACAGGCCACCGGCGGTGACGAGCCGCTGTGGGAGACCCCGGAAGGCATCGCGGTCAAGCCGCTCTACACGGGCCGTGACCTGGAGGGCCTGGACTTCCTGGGCACCTACCCGGGCGTCGCCCCGTACCTGCGCGGCCCGTACCCGACGATGTACGTCAACCAGCCCTGGACGATCCGCCAGTACGCGGGTTTCTCCACCGCCGAGGAGTCCAACGCCTTCTACCGGCGCAACCTGGCGGCCGGCCAGAAGGGCCTGTCCGTCGCGTTCGACCTGCCGACCCACCGCGGCTACGACAGCGACCACCCCCGGGTCACCGGGGATGTCGGCATGGCGGGCGTGGCCATCGACTCGATCCTCGACATGCGCCAGCTCTTCGACGGCATCCCGCTGGACCGGATGACGGTGTCGATGACGATGAACGGCGCCGTGCTGCCGGTGCTCGCGCTCTACATCGTGGCCGCCGAGGAGCAGGGCGTACCGGCGGAGAAGCTGGCCGGGACCATCCAGAACGACATCCTCAAGGAGTTCATGGTCCGCAACACCTACATCTACCCGCCGAAGCCGTCGATGCGGATCATCTCCGACATCTTCGCCTACACCTCGCAGCGGATGCCCCGCTACAACTCCATCTCGATCTCCGGTTACCACATCCAGGAGGCGGGTGCGACGGCCGACCTGGAACTCGCCTACACGCTCGCGGACGGTGTGGAGTACATCAGGGCCGGGCGGGAGGCGGGGCTGGACGTGGACGCGTTCGCGCCCCGGCTGTCGTTCTTCTGGGCGATCGGCATGAACTTCTTCATGGAGGTCGCCAAGTTGCGGGCGGCGCGGCTGCTCTGGGCGAAGCTGGTGCGGCAGTTCGACCCGCAGAACGCCAAGTCGCTGTCCCTGCGCACCCATTCGCAGACCTCGGGCTGGTCGCTGACCGCGCAGGACGTGTTCAACAACGTGACCCGTACCTGCGTCGAGGCGATGGCGGCGACGCAGGGCCACACGCAGTCGCTGCACACCAACGCCCTGGACGAGGCGCTCGCGCTGCCCACCGACTTCTCGGCGCGCATCGCCCGCAACACCCAGCTGCTGATCCAGCAGGAGTCCGGCACGACCCGGGTGATCGACCCGTGGGGCGGCAGCGCGTACGTCGAGAAGCTGACGTACGACCTCGCCCGCCGGGCCTGGCAGCACATCGAGGAGGTCGAGGCGGCGGGCGGCATGGCCAAGGCGATCGACGCCGGCATCCCCAAGCTGCGCATCGAGGAGGCGGCGGCCCGAACCCAGGCCCGCATCGACTCGGGGCGCCAGCCGGTGATCGGCGTGAACAAGTACCGGGTCGAGACCGACGAGCAGATCGACGTGCTGAAGGTCGACAACTCCTCGGTGCGTGCCCAGCAGATCGCCAAGCTGCGGCGGCTGCGCGCGGAGCGCGACGAACGGGCCTGCCAGGACGCGCTCGACGCCCTGACCCGGGCGGCCGGCGGCGAGGGCAACCTGCTGGAGCTGGCCGTCGTCGCCGCCCGCGCGAAGGCCACCGTCGGGGAGATCTCCGACGCCCTGGAGAAGGTGTACGGCCGTCATGCCGGCCAGATCCGTACGATCTCCGGCGTGTACCGCAACGAAGCCGGAGAGTCCCCGTCCGTGGAACGCACCCGCACCCTGGTGGACGCCTTCGAGGAGGCCGAGGGCCGCCGTCCGCGCATCCTGGTCGCCAAGATGGGCCAGGACGGCCACGACCGCGGCCAGAAGGTGATCGCCACCGCCTTCGCCGACCTCGGCTTCGACGTGGACGTCGGCCCGCTGTTCCAGACCCCGGCCGAGGTGGCCCGTCAGGCCGTCGAGGCGGACGTGCACATCGTCGGCGTCTCGTCGCTGGCCGCCGGGCACCTCACCCTCGTGCCTGCGCTGCGGGAGCAACTCGCCGAGGAGGGCCGCGAGGACATCATGATCGTGGTCGGCGGGGTGATCCCGCCGCAGGATGTGCCCCTGCTGCTGGAGATGGGCGCGGCGGCCGTCTTCCCGCCCGGGACGGTGATCCCGGACGCGGCGTACGACCTGGTCGAACGGCTGGCGGCCGGCCTCGGGCACGAACTGTAAGCCCCATGGCCATCGACCTCGACACGTATGTGAAGGGTGTACTCGACGGCAGGCGGGCCCTGGTGGCCCGTGCGATCACGCTGGTCGAGTCCACCCGGCCCGATCACCGCGCGCTGGCCCAGGGGTTGCTGACCGAGCTGCTCCCGCACAGCGGGAAAGCGCGGCGGATCGGCGTCAGCGGGGTGCCGGGCGTGGGCAAGTCGACGTTCATCGACGCGTTCGGCACCATGCTCACCGCGCTCGGCCACCGGGTCGCGGTGCTCGCCGTCGACCCGTCCTCCAGCCGCACCGGCGGTTCGATCCTGGGCGACAAGACGCGGATGGAACGCCTCGCCGTCGACCCGGCGGCCTTCGTCCGCCCCTCCCCGACCTCGGGCACTCTGGGCGGGGTGGCCAAGGCGACGCGCGAGTCGATCGTGGTGATGGAGGCCGCGGGTTACGACGTGGTCCTGGTGGAGACGGTCGGCGTCGGCCAGTCGGAGACCGCCGTCGCCAACATGGTCGACTCGTTCCTGCTGTTGACCCTCGCCCGCACCGGTGACCAGCTCCAGGGCATCAAGAAGGGCGTCCTGGAACTGGCCGACGTGATCGCCGTCAACAAGGCGGACGGCCCGCACGAGCACGATGCCCGCGCCGCGGCACGCGAACTGGCGGGCGCCATGCGGCTCATGCACGGCAGGGACGCGGCCTGGACCCCGCCGGTGCTCAGTTGCAGCGCCCGCGAGGCGGCCGGCCTGGACACCGTCTGGGACCGCCTCGAACAGCATCGCACCCTGCTCGACTCCACCGGCCGGCTCGCCGCCAAGCGGCGCGGGCAACAGGTCGACTGGACCTGGTCGATGGTCCACGACGAGCTCCTCGGCCGCCTGCACGCCGCCCCGGCGGTACGGTCCCTGGCGCCCGCCCTCGAACAGCAGGTCAGGAGCGGCGAGTTGACGGCCACACTGGCCGCCGAACGCATCCTGAAGGTGTTCGGCGAAGAGGCGAACTGACGACCGTCCCCGACGCCCTTCGGCCGGGAGCGGCGCATTCCCCCTATTTCCACAGTTCTGTAAATAGGATTCGGGTTCCACCGCGTACCATCTCGAACAGTCCCGACCCGTCTCGACCAGGAGGAAGACCGTGGGAGTTTCCCTGTCCAAGGGTGGCAACGTATCCCTGAGCAAGGAGGCGCCGGGCCTCACCGCGGTCCTGGTGGGCCTGGGCTGGGACGTGCGGACGACCACGGGCACCGACTACGACCTCGACGCCTCCGCCCTGCTCCTGGACGCGTCCGGCAAGGTGCCGTCCGACCAGCACTTCGTCTTCTACAACAACCTCAAGAGCCCGGACGGTTCGGTCGAGCACACCGGCGACAACCTCACCGGTGAGGGCGAGGGCGACGACGAGTCGGTCAAGGTGAACCTCGCCGCCGTGCCCGCCGGAATCGACAAGATCGTCTTCCCGGTCTCCATCCACGACGCCGCGAACCGCGGCCAGAGCTTCGGCCAGGTCCGCAACGCGTTCATCCGCGTCGTCAACCAGGCGGGCGGCCAGGAGATCGCCCGCTACGACCTGAGCGAGGACGCCTCCACCGAGACCGCGATGGTCTTCGGCGAGCTGTACCGCAACGGCGCGGAGTGGAAGTTCCGTGCCGTGGGCCAGGGTTACGCCTCCGGGCTGGCCGGGATCGCCGCCGACTTCGGCGTCAACGTCTGACCGGGGAGGTCTCCTCGCCGGGGTCCTCCCTGAGATGCAGGCGCCGGACGTACGCGGTGCCCGAAGAGTGACGTCCGGGAGGACGCCCCGCGGCGGGGGCTCGGTGAGAATGCGCCGGTGACGAACGCCGAGGCAGCCCGGCCGGACACGCGAGGCCGGGGCCGCGCCGGTGCGCCCTGTCGCACCGCCGCCCCGGCGACCTCGTCTTCGACGCCCTGCTCGCGCCGGTCCTCGCCGTCGTCGCGACCGCTGGTTTCCGCACAGCCCCGTTTCGGCCCGCTCGTTGAGTATCCGTACTCAGGCGCGTCGGCGGGGCGTGGCACCACACTGAGGCTCCGATCGCCCTCACCGGAGGTTCCCTCGTGTTCAGCCGTGCCGTCACCGCCCTGACACCGCTCTTCGGGCGGCTCACCGTCACCAGTGAGATCAAGCTGCGCCTGCCCGCGGGGACGCTCTTCGTCGCCAACCACGACTCCATGGCCGACCCCGCCGTCGTCATGACCGCGCTGCGGCGGCTGGAACTCGAACCGGTGGTGATGGCGACCGCGGGACTGTGGCGCATACCGCTGCTCGGCAGAGCGCTGAGCCGGGAGGGTCACATCCCGGTCCACCGCCGTACGGCGCACGCGGCGCTGGCTCTCGACGCCGCCGCCGAGGCACTGGCCGGCGGCCGGCACGTGCTCCTCTACGGTGAGGGCCGCCTGCCGCGCCGCAGGGACGCGGCGGCCACCGCACCCGAGCCGTTCCGCACCGGGCTCGCCCGCCTGGCACAGGCGACCGGCGCACTGGTGGTGCCGGTGGGCCACGCGGGCGCCCGGCGGATCTCGTCGGGGTCGGCCGCGAAGCAGCTGGCGGGCACGTTGACGGCGCCGGTCCGGCGTCCGCACTGCCACGTCCACCTCGGCGCGCCGCTGCGGCTGCCCGCGGAGACGGAGCGCGGCACGGCGGCCGCCCGGCTCGCCGTCACCGCGGCCTGGCGGACGGCGGCACGCGCCGTGGGCGAACACCCGAGGTAGTCACGGGCGGCGCGGCTCCCCGAGGTCGTCCCGGCCGGACACCCCGAAGCCGGACACCCTGAAGCCGGGCACTGTGAAACCAGACATCCCGGACGGACGGGCCCCCGCTGCGGCCGTGGTAGACCGGGGTCGGGGTCCGTTCGTCAGAACGCTCTCACCGCTCCGTGGGCGGCGGGGCCGTGCTCTGTCGCAGCACCAGCCGCGTCGGTACGAGCGTCGTTCCGTGTTCCGAACCGTCCGGACGCATCTTGCGCAGCACGGCCTGGACGCAGAGCCGGCCGACCTCGGCGAAGTCCTGGTGCAGGGTGGTGAGCGGGGGCAGGAACGAGCCCGCCTCGGGGATGTCGTCGAAACCGATGACGCTGACGTCCTCGGGCACCCGGCGGCCGCCTTCGTGCAGGGCGCGCAGCAGGCCCAGGGCCATCTGGTCGTTGGCCGCGAAGACGGCGGTGCAGTCCTCGCGGGCGGCCAGTTCGAGGCCGGCCAGGTAGCCGGACTCCGCCGACCAGTCGCCCCTGACCAGCGGCGGCGCGGTGCGGCCCGCCTCGGTGAGGGCGGCCCGCCAGGCGTCCGCTCGGCGCTGCGCCGCGAACGAGCCGTCGGGACCGCCGAGGTGCCACACGGTCCGGTGGCCCAGATCGAGGAGATGCTGGACGGCGGTCCTGGTGCCGCCCGACTGGTCGGTGTCCACGACGGTGTAGTGGTCGCCGGCGTCGGAGTCCACGACCACGACCTGCACGTGCGGCGGGAGTTTCACGGTGGCGGCGTCCAGGAGATGGACCTCCATGATGACGATCACCGCGTCGACGGCCAGTTCCTCCAGCCGGGAGAACGCGCCGCGCACCTCGTCGGTGGTGGGGACAGCCACCGGGAGCAGGGTCACCGCGTAGCCCTCGGCGGCCGCCGAGGTCGCGATGGCCTCCAGGGTGCGCACGTTGCCGGTCGTGGACAGCGTGAAGGTGATGACGCCGATCGTGCGGAACTCACCGCGCTTGAGGGCGCGGGCGGCGCTGTTGGGCCGGTAGCCGAGTTCCTTCATGGCCTCGAGTACCTGCTGCCGGGTCTCCTCGTTCACGCCCGCGTAACCGTTGGAGACCCGGGAGACGGTCTGCGAGGACACCCCGGCGAGCCGCGCGACGTCCGCCATGGAGGCGGTGGCCCGGGCACGTCCCGACGCCCTGGCCGGTGTTCTTTCAGCCATGTCCACTCGGTGTGCCCACCTCTCTGTCGGCGCAGGTGCCACGGTCTCCCCGGAGGACCCTTGACCATCGTTATCAGGGCAGTGTAGACATGCCGCCATCAGATGTTTACGTAAACATAACAGCTTGCCGAGCCTCTTGCGTGGCTGATGTTTACGTAAACATCATGGTGGCGGTGGGGCGTTCGGAAATCTCCGCGCAACGCCGCCCCGGTTCCAGGACTGGACGAGCGAGGAACGACATGACGACGCTGCAACCGCCGGTGGCCGCCGAGCCGCGGCCGGCACCTCCCCCGGCGAAAGGGGACCGCCGCTCCTGGACGGGGTGGGGGTTCATCGGTCCCTTCGTGGCCGTGTTCGCCCTGGTCTTCCTGGCCCCGATCATGTACTCGATCTACCTGAGCCTCTTCCGGGACCAGCTGATCGGCGGCAACCAGTTCGTCGGGCTGGACAACTACACGCGGGCCTTCCAGGACGACGCGTTCTGGTCGGCGGTCGGCCGCGTGGCGCTCTTCCTGGTGATCCAGGTGCCGATCATGCTCGGCATCGCCCTGCTGGTGGCGCTGGCACTGGACAGCGGCCGGCTCTACGGCAAGAGCTTCTTCCGCATCACGATCTTCCTGCCCTACGCCGTGCCCGCCGTCGTCGCCACCCTGATGTGGGGCTTCATGTACGGCACCAAGTACGGCCTGGTGGGCGACATCAACTCCGCGTTCGGTGTCACCCTGCCCGACCTGCTCTCCCCCGGCTGGGTGCTCGCCTCCATCGGTAACATCGTGACCTGGGAGTTCGTCGGCTACAACATGCTGATCTTCTACTCGGCGCTGCGAGTCGTCCCGACCTCCCTGTACGAGGCGGCGGAGATCGACGGCGCCGGTCAGTGGCGGATCATCAGCTCGATCAAGCTGCCCGCGATCCGGGGCGCGCTCGTCATCGCGACGATCTTCTCGATCATCGGCAGCTTCCAGCTCTTCAACGAGCCGAGCATCCTGCGTCCGCTGGCACTGAACTCCATCACCACGGACTACACGCCGAACTTCTACACGTACTCGCTGTCCTTCAACGGCCAGCAGCACAACTACTCCGCGACGGTCGCCATCATCATGGGCGTCATCACGATGATCGTCGCCTACGTCGTCCAGCTGCGCGGCATGCGCAAGGGAGCGTGATCCGATGAGCACCTCTGTCACCGCCTCCCCCGCGAAGAACACCGCCCCGAGGCTGCGAACCCCCCGCACGAAGCACACCCCGGGCAAGCCGAAGCGCAATGTGCTGCTGACGGTCCTGATGGCCCTGATGGTCCTCTACACCGTGGTGCCGCTGATCTGGCTGGTCATCAACGCCACCAAGACCCAGTCGGGTCTGGCCGACTCCAACGGCCTGTGGTTCGCCCACGACTTCGCCCTGTGGGACAACATCCGGACCACCTTCACCTACCACGACGGCATCTTCGGCCGCTGGCTGCTGAACACCCTGCTGTACGTGGTGCTCGGTGCGGGCGGCGCGACACTGCTGGCCGTGCTGGGCGGGTACGCGCTGGCGAAGTTCCAGTTCCCCGGCAAGCGTGCGATCTTCGCCGTGGTGATCGGTGCGGTCGCCGTGCCGGCTACGGCGCTGGCCGTGCCGACCTTCCTGATGTTCAGCAAGATGGGGCTGACCGACACCCCGTGGGCGGTGATCATCCCGTCGCTCGTGTCGCCGTTCGGCCTCTACCTGATGTGGGTCTTCGCCGCGGAGGCGATCCCGACCGAGCTGCTGGAGGCGGCCCGGATGGACGGGGCGAGCGAGGTGCGGACCTTCTTCCAGGTCGCGCTGCCGCTGCTGGCCCCCGGGATCGTGACCGTGCTGCTGTTCACCACGGTCGCCACCTGGAACAACTACTTCCTCCCGCTGATCATGCTGAAGGACCCGAACTGGTACCCGCTGACGCTCGGTCTGAGCGCCTGGAGCTCCCAGGCGCAGACCATCGGCGGCGACGTGATCTTCAACCTGGTGATCACGGGATCCCTGCTCACGATCATTCCCCTGATCGCCGCCTTCCTGTTCCTCCAGAAGTACTGGCAGTCCGGCCTCGCCGCCGGAAGTGTCAAGGAGTGACGTGGGCCGCGCCCTCCAGCCCCACATTTGAGCACCACCCGCACCACCCCCACCCTCACCTGTCCCACCCACGAAGAAGTGGAAGCAGCCCCATGCGCAGAACAACGAGCCGCATCCTGCGCGGCATCGCCCTCGTCTCCACCCTCGCCCTGGGCGTCACCGCCTGCGGCGGCTCGGACGACGACTCCGACACGAAGGCCGTCTCCGCCGGCGACATCCAGGCCGCCCTGGACAAGGGCGGCGACATCACGGTCTGGGCCTGGGAGCCCACCCTGAAGACCGTGGCCGCCGACTTCCAGAAGAAGTACCCGAAGGTCAAGGTCAACCTGGTCAGCGAGCGCTCCGGCGACAAGCACTACACCGCGCTGTCCAACGCGATCTCGGCCGGCAAGGGCGTCCCGGACGTCGCCCAGATCGAGTACTTCGCGCTCGGCCAGTACTCCCTGACCAAGGGTCTGACCGACCTGGCGCCCTACGGCGCCGACAAGCTCGCCTCGAAGTACACGCCGGGCCCGTGGAACGCGGTCAGCGACGGCGACAAGGTCTACGGCCTGCCGATGGACTCGGGCCCGATGGCGCTGTTCTACAACAAGACGGTCTTCGACAAGTACAAGATCGCCGTCCCCACCACCTGGGACGAGTACCTGGACGCGGCCCGCAAGCTCCACAAGGCCGACCCGAAGGCCTACATCACCAGCGACCTCGGTGACGCGGGCCTCACCACCTCCCTGCTGTGGCAGGCCGGTTCGCGCCCCTACAAGGTCGACGGCACCAAGGTCGCCGTCAACTTCGACGACGCGGGCGCCAAGAAGTACGAGGCGGTCTGGCAGCAGCTGATCAGCGAGAAGCTGCTCGCCCCGGTCAACGGCTGGACCGACGACTGGTACAAGGGTCTGGGCGACGGCACCATCGCCACCCTGCCCACCGGTGCCTGGATGCCCGCCAACTTCGTCACCGGCATCCCGAACGCCAAGGGCCAGTGGCGCGCGGCGGCGATGCCGGCCTGGACCGCGGGTGACAAGGCGAGCGCGGAGAACGGCGGCAGCTCGCTGGCCGTCCCGGCGCTGGGCAAGAACAAGGAACTCGCCTACGCCTTCACGGAGTACGCCAACTCCGGCGCCGGCGTCGCCACCCGCATCGGCGAGGGCGCCTTCCCCGCCACCAAGGCCGAGCTCGAGTCTCCCGCGTTCCAGAGCAAGAAGTTCGACTACTTCGGCGGCCAGGAAGCGAACAAGATCTTCGCCGAGTCCGCCGCGAACGTGGCGAGCGACTGGTCGTACCTCCCGTTCCAGCCGTACGCCAACTCGATCTTCAACGACACCGTCGGCAAGGCCTACGTCTCCGGCACCAAGCTGGCGGACGGTCTGAAGGCCTGGCAGGACGCCTCGGTCAAGTACGGCGAGGAGCAGGGCTTCACCGTCGAGAAGTAGTCGTCGGCAAGCAGCCGGCAGACATTCGACACGCACTCGGCGAGCAGCCGAGAAGCACCAAACGCCGGGCGGCGCGGCACCCGGGCCGCGCCGCCCCCGTGCATCACCTTCGGAAGGACCGCCATGATCTCCACCCTCCAGTCCCGCATGCTGCGCGGGGCGGACGGTGACCCCGCTCCGCGTCTGGCGTACGGCGCCGACTACAACCCCGAGCAGTGGCCCCGGGACGTGTGGGAGGAGGACGTGCGGCTGATGCGGGAGGCCGGCGTCACCGTCGTCTCCGTGGGGATCTTCTCCTGGGCCCGGATCCAGCCGGGCCCGGACACCTGGGACTTCGGCTGGCTCGACGAGGTCATGGACCTGCTGCACGCGGGCGGGATCGGCGTCGACCTGGCCACCGCCACCGCCTCCCCGCCGCCGTGGCTGACCACGGCCCACCCGGAGATCCTGCCGGTCACGGCGAACGGCGAGACCCTCTGGCCGGGCGCCCGCCAGCACTGGCGGCCCACCTCCCCCGTCTTCCGTGAACACGCCCTGCGGCTGGTCCGGAAGATCGCCGACCGCTACCGGGACCACCCGGCGCTCGTCGCCTGGCACGTCTCCAACGAGCTGGGCTGCCACAACCTCTACGACTACTCGGACGACGCCGCCCGCGCCTTCCGGGTCTGGCTGCGCGCCCGCTACGGCTCGCTCGACGCCCTCAACCACGCCTGGGGCACCGCGTTCTGGTCGCAGCGCTACAGCGACTGGGAGCAGATCCTGCCGCCGCGGCTCGCCGCCTCGCACCCCAACCCGACCCAGCAGCTGGACTTCAAGCGGTTCTCCTCGGACGCGCTGAAGGACCACCTGATCGCCGAACGCGAGATCCTCAAGGAGATCACGCCCGACCTCCCGGTCACCACGAACTTCATGGTGATGGGCAACACCAAGGGCATGAACTACCCGGACTGGGCCGGCGAGATCGACTTCGTCTCCAACGACCACTACGTCCACCCCGGCCCGCAGGACCGCGACGAGCTGTCCTTCTCCGCGAACCTCACCAGCGGCATCGCGGCCGGCAAGCCCTGGTTCCTGATGGAGCACTCCACCAGCGCCGTCAACTGGCAGCCCGTGAACGTGGCGAAGCGGCCCGGCGACCTGGCCCGCGACTCGCTGCTGCACGTGGCGCACGGCGCGGACGCGGTGTGCTTCTTCCAGTGGCGGCAGTCGGCGGCCGGCGCCGAGAAGTACCACTCGGCGATGGTCCCGCACGCCGGCGAGGACAGCGACCTGTTCCGCGCGGTGGCCGCCCTCGGCGCCACGCTGAAGGCCCTGGCCCCGGTGGCGGGTTCGGAGCGGGAGCCGGCGGCCGTCGGCATCCTCTACGACTGGGAGTCGTGGTGGGCCAGTGAGCAGGACTCCCACCCCACCGCGCTGCTGGACTACCGGCAGGAGGCGCTCGACTGGTACTCGGCACTGCTCGCGCTCGGCGTGCGCGCCGACCTCGTCACCACCCGCGCCGACCTCTCCCGGCACCAGGTGCTGATCGCGCCCGTGCTGCACGTGGTGCCGGCCGAACTGGCCAAGGACCTCACCCGCTACGCGGAACAGGGCGGCCACCTCGTCACCACGTACTTCTCCGGGATCGTCGACGAGAACGACCACGTCTGGCTCGGCGGCTACCCTGGCGCCCTGCGCGACCTGCTCGGCATCCGCATCGAGGAGTTCGGGCCGCTGCTCGCCGGGGAGTCCGTGGAACTGGACGACGCCACCTCGGGCAGCCTGTGGACGGACCGGATCACCCTCACCGACGGCGACACCGAGGTGCTGGCGCACTACCGCACCGGTGTGCACGCCGGACGCCCCGCCGTCACCCGGCGCCGGGCCGGCGGCGGTTCGGCCTCCTACGTCTCCACCCGGCTCGGCGTCGACGGGCTGACCTCGCTGCTGCCGCGGCTGCTGGAGCCGGCCGGCGTCGGCAGCGAACTCCCGGCGGACGTCCGGGGGTCGGTCGAGCTGACGGTCCGCCGCGGCGCCGAAGGACGCTTCCTGTTCCTGGTCAACCGCACCGACGACACGGTGCCGGTGACCGGGCTGACCGGAGAGGTGCTGGTCGGCTCCGACGGCACCGAGGGCGCCCTCGTCCTCGGGCCGCGGGAGGTCGCCGTACTGCGCCAGCCGGGCGACTGACGTCACGCACCCCCTCACGACTCCTCGGCACGGCACCCGTGCCGAGGGCCATCCCCTCCTGTCCGCGCGACAGGAGGGGCCCACCACAGCGACCGCACCGCAGTTGGGAGCACAGATGGCACGCCGTACCCGCAGCAGACGGAACCTCGGGGCCGCCGCACTCACCGCGCTGGCCACCGGGGCCGCGCTCCTCAGCGTCCCCGTGCAGGCGCACGCCGAGGCCGCCGTCACCGTGACGCCGGATCCGTCCTACCAGCAGCAGAAGTTCGAGGGCTGGGGAACCAGTCTGGTCTGGTTCGCCAACGCCACCGGGGACTACCCCCCGGCGATCCGCGAGAAGCTCGCCAAGCTGCTCTTCGGCGACGACGGCCTCGCGCTGAACATCGCCCGGTACAACATCGGCGGCGGCAACGCCCCGGACGTCACGGACTACCTGCGGGCCAGCGGCGCCGTCGAGGGCTGGTGGAAGGCGCCCGAGGGCACCACCCGCGAGGACACCGACTGGTGGAGCGCGGACGACCCGGCCGACTGGAACAAGGACGCCGACGCCACCCAGCGCTGGTGGGTGGACCGCATCAAGAAGGACATCACCCACTGGGAGACGTTCAGCAACTCCCCTCCGTGGTTCATGACGGAGAGCGGGTACGTGTCCGGCGGCTTCAACGCCAACACCGACCAGCTCAAGACCGACTCCGTCGACGACTTCGCCGCCTACGTGGCGGGTGCGACGAAGCGGCTGGAGAAGGCCGAGGGCATCAAGGTCGACACCGTCGACCCGTTCAACGAGCCCAACACCGGTTACTGGGGCACGCGTCTGGGCGCCGACGGCCGGCCGGTCGGCGGCCGCCAGGAGGGCGCCCACATCGGCCCCGAGCTCCAGCAGAAGGTGCTCGCCGCGCTGGCGCCCGCGCTGAAGAAGGCGAAGACCAAGGCACAGATATCGGCGATGGACGAGACCAATCCGTCCATCTTCGCGACGAACTGGAACTCCTACTCGCAGGACTCCAAGGACCTCGTCGACCAGATGAACGTCCACACCTACGGCACCGGGCAGCGCACCACCGTGCGTGATCTCGCCAAGGCCGCCGACAAGCCGCTGTGGATGAGCGAGGTCGAGGGCGACTGGGGCGACGGGCAGAGCTTCACGGACATGCGTCCGGGCCTGGGGCTGGCCCAGCAGATGGTGAACGACCTGCGTGAACTGGAGCCCACCGCCTGGGTGTTCTGGCAGCCGGTCGAGGACTACGACAACATGAAGCCGGGCGGCGAGTCCGCGAAGGGCGGCAACTGGGGCTCCATCCAGCTCCCGTTCAGCTGCACGAGCGCCGACACCCTCCAGTCCTGCCCGATCTACACCAACACCAAGTTCGACACGGCCAGGAACTTCACGCACTTCATCAAGCCCGGCGACAAGCTGATCAAGGTGGACGACACCTCCAGCGCCGCCGCCGTGACCCAGGACGGCAAGGGCGCCTCGGTCGTCCACGTCAACAGCACCACCGCGGCCCGCACGGTCACCCTCGACCTGTCGAAGTTCCGCACCGTCAAGGGCAACGCGACCGTCACCCCGACGGTGACCAGCGCCGACGGCAAGCTGAAGCAGCAGGCCCCGGTCAAGGTCGTCGACGGCAAGGCCACCTACACCGTCCCCGCCCAGTCCGTGACCTCGTTCGCCGTCAAGGGTGTCTCCGGCGTCGCGAAGGACGCGGGTCTGTTCAGCAAGGGCCACTCCTACACGCTGACCGGCGTGCAGAGCGGCAAGGCGGTGACCGTCGGGGCCAACGGCACCAACCTGGTCATCGGCACGGCGAACGGCACCACCGCGCAGAACTGGCAGCTGGACGCCCGGTACGGCAAGACCGGCGCCCGCCAGCACTACGTCTTCGCCAACCCGGCCGAGGGCGAGCGCCTCGCCGTCCGCGACAACGTGCCGGTGGTCGAACCCGACACCGGCGAGCGTGACCCGGCCACCGAGTGGATCATGTCGACCACCGGCGACGGGACGTGGACCCTGGTCAATGTGGCCACCGGACGCCTCCTCGAGGTCGGCGGCCAGGCGACCAACGAGGGCGCCGCCGTCACGACCTGGCAGGCCAACTCCGGCACCAACCAGCGCTGGAGGGTCACCGACGTGACCCCGTGACCCCGGTCGGTCCGGATCCCGTCGAACCCGCCGGTCCCTTCAGTGGTGCCGGTCCTGCCGGCCGCTCTCGGTCCGGTCGGTTCTGTGGATCCGGGGTCTCCGCCCGCATCGCGATCGTCGCGATGCGGGCGGAGTGCTGTGCGGGGACGGTCGCCGGGATCCGCTCCAGGACCCCGCCCGCGAAGACGTCGTACAGCGGCAGCGTCTCCAGGTGGACATAGCCGATGTGGCAGTCGCAGACGGCGAGCGGGCAGGGCCGGGGACGCAGGGCGGCACGGTACGAACCGTCGTAGAGGTTGCCGAGTTCGGCGCGGACGAAGTGGCAGCGCCGGACGGTGCCCTCGCCGTCGACCGAGATCACCGAGTCGCCGGTCCGACACGGGAGCCCGGCGCTGGTGTGCGGGTGACGGCTGTACGGGAAGAGCGGGTCGAGGGCGGTCCAGCGGTCCGCCTCGGCGTCCTCGTAGGTGTGGCCCTCGGCGGCGTTGATCCACAGATAGACGTGCGCGGGCAGGTCGGCGCGCAGCCGGCGGGCGGCGTCGAGGTGCTCGGGCAGTCCGACGACGCCGACGCTGAACCGGATGCCCCGCTCCACCAGTTCGCGGCACTTGGCCAGGAAGCGGTCGTACGGCGTCTGGCCCGGGTGGTACGTGCACCACAGGGCCAGCGTGTCGGGGTCGGCCCCCGCGAGCCAGTCGGTGCGGCAGCCGAGATTGGTCTGGATGGCTACCCGGCGGATGTGCGGGAGGTGGGACAGGTCGGCGAGGGTGCGCCGGTACCAGGAGCGGACCAGGCCCTCTCCCCAGGGCGTGAACAGGAGCGAGAGCCGGTCGTCGGTGCGGGCCGCGGCCCACCGCGCGAACCGTTCGAGGGCGGCCCGGTCGGCGCGCAGTTGCTCCGTGCTGTCGCGCCGCTTGGCGAACGGACAGTAGGGGCAGTCGTAGTCGCAGGAGGCGAGCGGGCCGCGGTAGAGCAGGGTCAGGTCCATGGCGGCCGGTTCACTTCCGCTCGTAGGCGGTCATCGCGGCCCGCACGGCCGGGGAGAACAGCTCGGGGCCGATGGCGTCGGAGTGCGCGAGGCCTTCGGGGGTGAGCCTGAGGGCCGTCGGGTCCGTGTCGGTCAGCCAGCCACGGTCGGCGAAGCGTGCGAGTTCCGGGCCGAAGTCGTCGGCGGGCGCGCCGCCGAAGCGGGCCCGGTAGTCGTCCAGGCGCAGGCCCTCGGCCTGGAGAAGCGATTGGAGCAGGTGGCGACGGCGCGCCTCCTCGGGGTTCATACGGTGACCCACCTCGGCGTGGGCGAAGTCGGCGGCGCCGGTGGCGACGTAGTCGTCGATGATGCCCCGGATCCGGTGCATGCCGACGGCGTAGTCGAAGGAGTAGTGCAGGCCGGCCGTGTAGGAGCGGGCGCCGCAGCCGAGGCCGATCATGCCGTCGGTCTGGCAGGCGTAGTCGTCCGTGCCCTGTGGCGGGGCGTCGGTGCGGCGGAACATGCGCATGGACTGCTGGGTGTAGCCGTGTGCGAGGAGGTGGTCGCGACCCGCGCGGTACAGCCGCAGGCGCTGCTCGTCCCAGGCCGGGTCGGAGCCCGATGCCGCTCCCGGACCGGCGCCGCGGCGGTCGAGGCCGGTCAGGGGACGGACGTAGAGCGGGTAGAGGTACAGCTCCTCGGGCCGCCAGGCCAGGGCCGCGTCCAGCGAGTGCCGCCAGGTCCGCTCGGTCTGGCCGTCGATGCCGTAGATGAGGTCGATGTTGAGGACCGGGACGACGGTGTCGCGGACGCGGGCGAGGGCCGCCTCGACCTCGGCGCGGCGCTGTGGGCGTACTGCGGCCCTGGCCTCGGAGTCGACGAAGCTCTGCACGCCCAGGCTCAGTCGGGTGGTGCCCCGGTCGGCCAGGACCGCGAGGCGGTCGGCGGTGGCCGTGGCGGGCGAGGCCTCGACCGACAGCGGGACGGCACGGAGGTCGGCGCCCATGCGGTGCTCGGCGATGTCGCAGAGCCGGTCCAGCTCGGCGGCGGTGAGGAAGGTGGGGGTGCCCCCGCCGAAGGCGGCCGTGGCGAAGCGGACCTCGTCCGTCTCCCCCAGCGCCTCCCGCACGGCGGTCGCCTGCCGTTCCAGGGCGTCCAGGTAGGCGCCGGTCAGTCCGTCGGGGGCGCCGATGCGGGTGAAGAGGTTGCAGAAACCGCAGCGGACCTCGCAGAACGGGATGTGCAGGTAGAGGGAGAGCGTGTCCTTGGGCTCGTCCTCCCACAGGGTCTTCAGGGACGGTCGGTCGGGAAGCCCGCGGTAGGCCGTCTTGTGCGGGTAGGCGTAGACGTAGTGCTGGTACGGGCTGGTGGCGGTGGCCGACTCGGTGCTGCTCCGCTCGGCGGTGGCCGGTTCGGCAGTCGCCCGCTCGGCGGTGACCGGTTCGGCAGTGGTCGGCTCGGCGGTGACCGGTTCGGTGGTGGTCGGCTCGGCGGTGGTCGGCTCGGCGGTGGTCATCGGCCGGCCTCCGTCGGACGGGTCGCGGGGTCGAGGAAGAAGTGGGCGTACGGCACGGTCCACACGGACTCGTGGCCGAGGCGGTGGCCGGTGTAGCCGTCGTCGCCGTAGGCGGTGCCGTGGTCGGAGCAGACGATCGCGAAGCAGCGGCGCCTGCTGCTCGCGGCGGCGAACAGCCGCCCGATGTGCCGGTCCACGTACTCCAGCGCGGCGGCGTGCGTCTCGCGGCTGTCGCCGGCCTCACGCGTCGCGCCGGGCAGATGGAACCAATTCGGCTGGTGCAGGGCGGACACGTTGACGAAGAGGAACAGCCGCTGGTCGTGCGGGAGCCCGCGTACGACGCGCTCGGCGTGGGCGACCTGGTTCTCGAAGGATTGAGGCGAGGTGACGCCGAACTCCGGTGCCCAGTGGGACTCGTGGAACAGGCCGGGCAGCACCGAACCCAGTGGACCCCGCTTGTTGAAGAAGCCCACTCCCCCGATGCACACCGTGTGGTAGCCGTCCTTGGCGAGGCCCGAGACGAGGTCGGGGGTGTCGTAGACGTAGGTCCCGCCCGCGGTGGTCTCGCTGCCCGCGAAGCTCGCCGCGAACAGGCGCGGATGCGGTCCGGGGGCGGCCGGGGTCGGCAGGAACCCCGCGAAGATCGCCTGGTGGGAGGCGTAGGTGAAGCTGCCCGGCGCGTGCCGCTCCTCCCAGCGGCCGCCGGGGAGGTGGCGGGCCAGGTGGGGGATGCGGCCCGCGGCCGCCAGCTCGGCCGCGACGTCGTGGCGGAGTGTGTCGAGGGTGACGAGAAGGAGATCGTGGCTGCCCACCACCTCGTTCATGTCGGGCGCGTCGTCGATGTCGGGCTCAGGCATGGGGTGTTCCTGTTCTGTACCGGGCGATGTCACCCAGGACGGCGGCCACCTGGGTCGCATAGGTGTCGAGTCCCTCCGCACCGCTGCCGGGCAGGCCGGTGAGCCGGGGCAGCAGGTCACCGAAGGCGTTCACCTCGCCGACCGCGGCCCTGCGCCAGCCGACGGCCGGCAGCAGGTCGACACCGACGCACAGGGTGCGCGGGAAGCAGGCCGCGGCCCGCTCGCACACGTCCAGCAGATCGGTCCAGCGGGCGCCCGCAGCCCCGACGGCCTCGCGGACGGCGTCCAGGTCGCCCCGCCGGCCGCCGAGATGGAGGTTGGTCAGCGGTGAGCGGCTGGTGCGGACGACCGCGTGGGTGGCGCGACCGGCCACCACGACGACCCTGAGATCGGCCACTCGGCCCTCCTGGGCGGCCTTCGGCAGCCAGCGCTCGACGTGCAGTCCGTCCGGGGCGAGCGCGTCGACGATGGCCGCGATGTCCTGCTCGCGTTCGTAGCGGCGCACCCTGAGGGAGTTGTACAGGCCTCCGTCGGCGGCGAGTTCCACGGAGGTGGTGGCTCTGATCCGGCCGCCGCCGCCCGACTCGACGGCGAGGACGCCCGAGGCGGACGATCCGTGCGCGGGCTTCACGAAGAGCCGGGGCATCCGGTGCTCGCGCATCGACGCGCGTACGTCGTCCCAGCCGCGTACCGGCGCGCCCTGCGGGCCCGAGGTGGGTGAGGCGGGCACCGGGACGCCCGCCGCGTCCAGGACGCCGTGGCAGAGCCGCTTGTCGAACAGCACCGCGAGCTCGTCCGGGTCGTCGAGGCGGACGCCGCCGCGCAGGCTGCGTACCGCGGTGGTGAAGCGGGTGTACCAGCGGCCCGAGCCCTCGACCCGCGTCGGATCGGTGGCACCGCGCAGCAGCCGGTCGACGTCGGGGTTCTCGCCGGGCGAGTCCAGGCGGACGATCTCCTCGGCGTCGAAGTCGGCACCGCCGGCGCCCAGTACGTCCGCCCACGGCACGATACGCGGGGCCGGCAGGCCGGCCGCGCGTACCGCGTCCTCGAAGAGGGCGACCCGACGGTTCTCCGGGTTGCCGACCACCGCCAGGCGAGGCGCGGGCGCGCGCTCCGGGCGGAACTCGTCGAGGGGGGACGGACGGTGACCCATGGGGGGTGTGCTCACTCCCCGACGGCGACGTAGCGCCACGGCGTGCCGTCGTCGTCCGAGTCCTCCTCGGCGTCGTCCCGGTCGAGGTCCACCTCGACGCCCGCGGTCTCCACGGTCCGGCGGACACGCTCCTGGAGGGACTCGCTCAGGTAGTGGTAGTGCAGGTCGAGCTTTTTCAGGTGGGTGAGGGGCTGGCCGCCGAGCAGGGCGGCCGCGCCCTCGTCGGTCAGCACGCCCATGGAGAGGTCCAGCACCTCCAGACGCGCCACCACGGGCGCGGACGCGACGGCCGCGGCCACGGCGTCCTGCATCTCGCTGTTGCGCAGGGCGAGGTGCCGCAGGCTCGGCAGCCGGGCGCCGGACAGGATCGGCTCCAGGTCGGCGGCCTCGCTGTCGCCGCCGTACTCGGGGGTGCCGAGCCACAGGTCGAGGTGGACCAGCCGGGGCAGGTCGCTGCCGCCGATCCCGCGCACGACGTCGGCGGGCAGTCCGCCCGTCTCGATCACGAGCCTGCGCAGCGCGCGGTGGCTCACGGCGGGGAACCGCAGCCCGGACCCGCCGCGCACGCCGAGCTCCTCCAGCGCAGGGAACGCGGCCAGGACCGGGGTGACATCGGTCTGGTTGATCCAGGAGATCTCGCACTCCTCCCCGACCATGTCGCCGAGGAACACCGCCCGCAGCGCGGGGAAGCGGTCCCGGGCGGCCACCAGCGCCTCGACGACGTCGGACGGGTCCGTGTCGTACGCCTCCTGCCAGGCGCCGACGATCAGGGCCCTCACGCGGGTGGTGTCGACGGCGGAGCAGAAGCGGGCGAAGGCCTTCGTCCAGTCCTCGTCGGCGTCGTAGACGTCGCTGGTGACGCGCCAGGCGACGGTCTCCGGGTCCGGCAGGTCGTCCGTGCTGCCGCCGGGACCCGGGAAGGTGTGGGCGGGCAGCCGGTACAGCGCCTCGAGGTGGTCGGTGACGGTCATGCGGCTGCTCCCCGGAGAAAAAGATCGCGCGGTCCGTGATGTGTCCGCAGTTCTACCAACAGGCACTGACAACCCCCACCGGCGGGGCCTCGGTTCGGGGGCGTTGTCAGTGGTGGTCCGTACCGTCTTCGTCATGAAGCGCGACGCGCCGTGGCTCGCCGCGTTCCCGACCGACCGGGGCCCGCTCGCGGGACTGGCCGCGGTGAGTCGCCACGCCGGCTGGTGGTGGCCGTTCGCGCGGGTGGCCGTGGTGTGCGAGCGTCCTGTGGCCCTGCACCGGGGGGAGGTGGGCCGGCTCGACCACGGGGAAGGGCCGGCGCTGGCGTACCCCGACGGCTTCGCCCTGTACGGCCGGCGCGGCATGGCGGTCCCGGCCGGATTCCTCGCCGGGCTGCCGGCGCTCACCCCGGACCGGATCAGGTCCGAGGAGAACGCCGAACTGCGCCGGGTCATGCTGGAGTACTACGGCTACGACCGCTATCCGGCGGACTCCGGGGCGCGTCACGTCCACCGCGGCGAGACGGGCACCCTGTGGCGTATCGACCTCCCGGACGACGAGTCCGTCGTCATGGTGGAGGTCCTCGACTCCACCCCGGAGCTGGACGGGACGCGGCGCACCTACCGGCTGCGGGTACCGCCTGCGACCCGCACGGCACGGGAGGGCGTCGCCTGGGCCTTCGGACTGACGGCGGACGGGTACGCGCCCGAGCGGGAGACCTGAGCCGGAACGCCTGTCGTGGACCCGGAGCGCCCGGGGGCTGGGGCCTGGGGCCGGGCCTCAGCCTGCGGCGGCGCGGGTCAGTACGTCGGTGATCTGGGCGTGGACCGCGTCCCGGGCGGTGGCGGGAAGGGCGCCCAGGTCGGTGCCCGCCAGGGCGTGCAGGACCTGTTCGGGGTCAGGGTCGTACGGCGTGCTCTCGCTGAGCACCTCGTAGCCGTCGCGTACCGCCACCCGCAGGTCACGAGGACCGTCGCCGTCGGCGTGCACCGCGGCGGCGACGACGAGCGGCGGCGGACCGCCCGCCTCGCCCTCCAGCTTGCGGTAGCCGCTGACCAGGGGGGCGCGCCAGCTCAGCGCGAGCAGTACGTGACGCTTCGCCAGCAGCTCGGTCAGATCGGTCTCGTAGACGCTGTCGGCTTCCAGGACGGTGGCCCGGGCGTCGAGGACGAGGGCGGCGGGGAGCAGACAGCGCAGGGTGCTGCCGACGATGTTGCCGCCGACCGTGGCGGACCGGCGGACCGCGCCCGTGCCCACGCCGGAGGCCGCCCGGTGCATGACCTCGGGCACCGTCGCGTCGACCTTGCTCAGCAGCACGGCCCCGCCTAGTTCCTCGGGTCCGACCGTGCGGGCCTCCGGCACGTTGCGCAGCGACACGGCCTGCTCGGGGAAGCCGTCCCGCTGCCAGCCGGCCCACACGAGGGTGGCGCCTCCTACCGGCACCGCTCCCTCGGCCAGACACCGCTGGGCTTCGGATATCGAGGAGGGAAGACGCAACTGCACGACAACCGACCCGCCTTCCCTGGTAGTTCGTGGTGAGTGACACGGTGTCATCGTGTGTCCCCGCGTCCACCCACCCGCATGATCAATGGCAGAACGGATTCTGCCCAGGCGCACGGGGGCGCATACAGGGCTCATGGCTGCACCTTGCGCAACATGTCATTTCGCTGGGCGGCGGCTCGCCTCCCCCGGGGCCCCGGTGCCATGTCCCGCCGTCTGTTCGGCTTCGTCTCTTCTCAGCGCTGTGAGCACGTGATCCAGCTCGGTCGGCATCACGGCGACAAGAAGGGCGCCTTCGGAGGAAGCGCACTCGACGATCCTGCAACCACCGTTGATCTTCACCGCTTCACGCAACGACGGTGAACGCACGCCGACCTGTCGCAACCCCGCCGGAAGTGACACGGCCGCACCGGCCCTGGCGCGGGGCTCCCAGACCATCGTGGTGGGCCCGATGACCATCCGCCCCCGCAGCCAACGGCTTCCGAGCGAGGGATGCCTGAGCAGGCAGGGAACCCTGATCACCTCTCCCCGAGCGGAACGGTCCGCACGTTGCTTCGCCTTCCGGCGAAACAGCCACGCCGTCAGCCCGGCCACTACCAGGGCGAGCGCTGATTCGATCACCGGAGCATTCAAGCAGCGCCGAAGCCGAGTGCCCACCCTCGGCAACTCGCCGACGCCTTGCCTGCACGACCTCCCCGTCGGGGTGGAGCGGTCAGCCGGTCGACGCGAGCCACGGCACCGGGTCGGCGTAGTAGCCGTCGTAGATCACCTCGAAGTGCAGGTGGGGGCCGGTGGACAGGCCGGTTGAGCCGACCCGCCCGAGCGGGGTCCCGGTCTGCACGGACTGTCCCGCGGTGACGTCGATGGCGGACAGGTGGCTGTAGGTCGTCTGGAGCCGTTTGCCCTCGATCGTGCCGTGGTCGACGACGATCCGGTTGCCGTAGGCCGTGGTCATCGCCGCGAAGACGACCGTCCCCGCGCGGGCTGCGGAGACGCGGGCGCCCTGGGGCGCGCCGAAGTCCACGCCGGTGTGGAGTTTGGTGACGCCGGTGAGGGGGTGCTGGCGGGAACCGTAGGGGGAGGTGATGGTGAGGGTGGTGACGGGCGGTGCCAGGATCGCGTCGGCCTGCATGCCACCGCCGCTCGTGTCCTCCCGGTCGAAGGCCTCGTACTTCCCGAACAGCGCCTTGACCTCGGTGAGGTAGGTCTGCGCCGCGGCGGGGACACCGCCCGCCTTCGTCACGGCGTCCGTGCCGACCGCGTAGGCGGCGAGGGTGAGGTCGACCAGTTCCCCGTTGACCGTACCGTCGGTCCTGAGGCCGGTGACCTGCCGGGCCAGGGAGCAGTCCTGGCGGCCGATCGCCATGATGGCGTCGGCCGGATCGTTCGGTGAGGAGCGGCCGTTGCCGTCGTCGTCCTTGCCCCAGGTCTTCCAGTCGGCGGTGGTGAACGCGGCGATGCCCCGCGCGCCGGACGTGGTGGCGCTGTCGTTGCTCCAGCCGGTGAGCTGGTCGATCTGCGCGGCCAGGACGGACGGGGTGACGACCGTGCAGGCGTCGGCGGACTTGCGCAGCCAGGGTCCGTAGGTCGCGTTGACGCCGCCGGCCGCGTCCTGCGATGCACTCTCCCCCGGGCTCCAGTCGTCGGGGAAACCACCGGTCAGGGCGAGGAACCCGGCGACCGTGGTGAGGGTGACCAGGCTCGGCAGGACCAGGAGGGTGAAGGCGCCCGGGCCGCGCCGACGGGGGCGCGGGGCGGGGGCGTCCGGGACGGGCGCTGCCGAGGCCGGTGCGTCGGGGGCGGGGGCGTGCGGGGCCGGCGGGTCCGTCGCGGGTGTCTCCGGGGAGGTGACCTCCGAGGCGGGGACGGCCTCCTGCGCAAGGGTCTCGACGGTGGGCTCGTCGCTCACGCCGCGGGCTCCGGGCGACGGGTCAACGGCCGTTGCGACACAGTGCAGTTGTTCACGGACGGACGTTAGCGGGTGGCCGGACCCACGTCACCGGACGCGAGGGCAGACCTGCTGCCCCCACGGGCAACGCCGAATGACGAAGCCGAAGGCGGAACCGAGGCCGAAGACGATGCCGAAAGGGAAGAGGAAGCGGACGACGATGGTGAGGTGGCCCGGTGCAGCGCCGCCGGCGGGTGACCGCCGGCGGCTCCGGCTCAGCCCACCTCGACCAGCAGGTCACCGCCTTCCACCTGCTGGATCCGGTTGATGGCGAGCCGGGACACCGTGCCCGCCTTCGGTGCGGTGATCGTGGCCTCCATCTTCATCGCCTCGATGGTGGCGATCGTCGCGCCGGCCTCCACCTGGTCGCCCTCGGCGACCGCGAGGGTGACCACGCCCGCGAACGGCGCGGCGACATGCCCGGGGTTGGCGCGGTCGGCCTTCTCGGTCACCGGTACGTCGGAGGCCGCCGCCTTGTCCCGGACCTGGATGGGCCGCAGTTGGCCGTTCAGGGAGGACATGACCGTGCGCAGGCCGCGCTCGTCGGCCTCACCGACGGCCTGGAGCTCGATCAGCAGCCGGACGCCCGGCTCGAGGTCGACGGCGTACTCCTTGCTCGGCCGCAGACCGTAGAAGAAGTCCTTGCTGTCGAGGACGCTGGTGTCGCCATAGGCCTGGCGGTGGGTCTCGAAGTCGCGGGTCGGGCCGGGGAAGAGCAGCCGGTTGAGGGTGGTGCGGCGGGTCTTCTCCAGGCCCTCGCGGTCCTCGGGGGTCAGTTCCTGGACGGGCTTGGCGTCGGCGCGGCCCTGGAGCGCCTTGCTGCGGAACGGCTCGGGCCAGCCGCCGGGCGGGGTGCCGAGTTCGCCGCGCAGGAAGCCGATGACGGAGTCGGGGATGTCGTAGCGGTCGGGCGACGCCTCGAAGTCCTGCGGGGACACTCCGGCGCCGACCAGGTGCAGGGCGAGGTCGCCGACGACCTTCGAGGACGGGGTGACCTTCACCAGGTGGCCGAGGATGCGGTCGGCGGCGGCGTACATCGCCTCGATGTCCTCGAAGCGGTCGCCGAGGCCGAGCGCGACGGCCTGGGTGCGCAGGTTGGAGAGCTGTCCGCCGGGGATCTCGTGGTGGTAGACGCGTCCCGTCGGGGAGGCCAGGCCCGCTTCGAAGGGGGCGTAGATCTTGCGGACGCCCTCCCAGTACGGCTCCAGGTCGCCGACGGCCTGGAGGTCGAGGCCGGTGGGCCGCTCGGAGTGGTCGGTCGCGGCGACGATCGCCGACAGCGAGGGCTGCGAGGTGGTGCCCGCCATGGAGGCGACGGCACCGTCGACGGCGTCCGCGCCGCCCTGGATCGCGGCCAGGTAGGTGGCGAGCTGGCCGCCCGCGGTGTCGTGGGTGTGCAGGTGGACCGGGAGGTCGAACTCGCGGCGCAGTGCCGACACGAGCTTCGCGGCGGCCGGGGCGCGCAGCAGGCCCGCCATGTCCTTGACGGCCAGGACGTGGGCGCCGGCGTCGACGATCTGCTCGGCCAGGCGGAGGTAGTAGTCGAGGGTGTAGAGCCGCTCGTTCGGGTCGGACAGGTCGGAGGTGTAGCAGAGGGCGACCTCGGCGACGGCCGTGCCCGTCTCGCGTACGGCGTCGATGGCGGGCCGCATCTGGCCGACGTCGTTGAGCGCGTCGAAGATGCGGAAGATGTCGATGCCGGTGGCGGCGGCCTCCTGGACGAAGGCGTCGGTCACCTCGGTCGGGTAGGGCGTGTAGCCGACGGTGTTGCGGCCGCGCAGCAGCATCTGGAGGCAGATGTTGGGGACGGCCTCGCGCAGGGCCGCCAGCCGCTCCCACGGGTCCTCGGCGAGGAAGCGCAGGGCGACGTCGTAGGTGGCACCGCCCCAGCACTCCAGGGAGAGCAGGTTCGGCAGGGTGCGCGCGACCAGGGGTGCGGAGGCGAGGAGGTCCTTGGTGCGCACCCGGGTGGCGAGGAGGGACTGGTGGGCGTCGCGGAAGGTGGTGTCGGTGACGCCGATGGTCGGGGACTCGCGCAGCCAGCGGGCGAAGCCCTCGGGGCCGAGGTGGACCAGGCGCTGGCGGGAGCCGGCGGGCGGCTCGGTGTCGGGCACCGGCGGCAGCTTGGTGACCGGGTCGATCAGCTCGGGCCGCTCGCCGTGCGGCTTGTTGACGGTGACGTCGGCGAGGTAGGTCAGCAGCTTGGTGCCGCGGTCGGCCGAGGAGCGCGCGGTGAGCAGGTGCGGGCGCTGTTCGATGAACGACGTCGTGACGCGTCCGCCCTGGAAGTCCGGGTCGTCCAGGACGGCCTGGAGGAAGGGGATGTTGGTGGACACACCCCGGATCCGGAACTCCGCCACGGCGCGCCGGGCCCGCTTGATCGCGGTCTCGAAGTCCCGGCCCCGGCAGGTCAGTTTGACCAGCATCGAGTCGAAGTGCGCGCTGATCTCCGTGCCCGCGTGGGTGGTGCCGCCGTCCAGGCGGATGCCGGAGCCGCCGGGCGAGCGGTAGGCGCTGATCCGGCCGGTGTCGGGGCGGAAGCCGTTGGCGGGGTCCTCGGTGGTGATCCGGCACTGGAGGGCGGCGCCGTGCAGGGAGACCGTGTCCTGGGACAGACCGAGGTCGGCCAGGGTCTCGCCGGCGGCGATGCGCAGCTGGGCCTGGACGAGGTCGACATCGGTGACCTCCTCGGTCACCGTGTGCTCGACCTGGATGCGCGGGTTCATCTCGATGAAGACGTGGTTGCCCGCGGGGTCGAGGAGGAACTCGACGGTGCCGGCGTTGCGGTAGCCGATCTGCCGGGCGAAGCGGACGGCGTCGGCGCAGATCCGGTCGCGCAGTTCGGGGTCGAGGTTGGGCGCGGGGGCCAGCTCGATCACCTTCTGGTGACGGCGCTGGACCGAGCAGTCGCGTTCGAAGAGGTGGATGACGTTGCCCTCGCCGTCGGCGAGGATCTGCACCTCGATGTGGCGCGGGTCGACGACTGCCTTCTCCAGGAAGACGGTCGGGTCGCCGAACGCGGACGCGGCCTCGCGGGAGGCCGCCTCGATGGACTCGCGCAGCACGGCCGGGTCCTCGACGCGGCGCATGCCTCGTCCGCCGCCGCCGGCGACGGCCTTGACGAACAGGGGGAAGCCGATCTCCTCGGCGGCCCGGACGAGTTCGTCGATGTCGTTGGAGGGCGCGGACGAGCCGAGTACGGGTACGCCCGCCGCGCGGGCCGCCGCCACCGCGCTCGCCTTGTTCCCGGTCAGTTCGAGGATGTGCGCGTCGGGGCCGACGAACGTGATGCCCGCCTCCGCGCAGGCACGCGCGAGTTCGGGGTTCTCGGAGAGAAACCCGTAGCCCGGGTAGACGGCGTCGGCGCCCGCCCGGCGCGCGGCGCCGACGATCTCCTCGACGGAGAGGTAGGCGCGCACCGGGTGCCCCTGCTCGCCGATCTCGTAGGCCTCGTCGGCCTTCTGCCGGTGGAGTGAGTTGCGGTCCTCGTACGGGAAGACCGCGACCGTGCGCGCGCCCAGCTCATAGCCGGCGCGAAACGCACGGATCGCGATCTCACCACGGTTGGCGACCAGCACCTTGCGGAACATCCGGGACCCCTTCAGCCTGGCGGTGACGAGGACCATCGTGTCGGTGTGTGACCTGGTTGGCCATGTGAGTCGGGCCACTCGGCGCATGTCTCGCTCGATCGGACCGTGCCCGGCTACATTCGACGGCGTTCGACGGCCGGTCAGGTCGCCGTCGCCGCCGCGGCCGTCCGTCCCGCCTGGCGTCCGGAGAACAGGCAGCCGCCGAGGAACGTGCCCTCGAGGGAGCGGTAGCCGTGGATTCCGCCGCCGCCGAAGCCGGCCACCTCGCCGGCCGCCGGTCAGCTTGTTTGTCGTTGTAGAGGTGGAAGCCGTCGGCCCACTGGCCCTGCCAGTGCTCGCGGGTGAGTTCGGCGACCCGCTCCATCTGCGTCAGCGCGGTCCGCTTGCCGACCTGGTGGAAGACGAGCAGGACCGGCGGGCGCGTCGCAAGACCGTCGAGGTCGACGGCGGGAGTCAGGTCTCTCCCTTCCACGGCCGACTGCCGGATCCGTGACGGGCCATTGATGCAATGGCGGAGGGCGCCCGGCCCGTCCATCGCCGGTCCCCGAGCGCGCCTACGGCGTTGGAAGAACTCGCCGTCACATGGGCTCCGGCGCTGATGCCCGCTCAGACGGGGAACGTGACCCCGGTCAGTTCCTCCGAGACGGTCCACAGGCGGCGCTGGGCGGCCGGGTCGTGGGATTGCTCGCTGGATTCGACAGGCTTCGGGTAGCCCTTGTACTGCTGGAATCCGCCAGGGCCGTAGTACTGGCCGCCGATCACGTCGGGGTCGGTCGCGGCGCGCAGCGTGGGCAGGGCACCCATCGCAGGCTTCTGTGTCATGACCGGTGCGAGAAGGCTGTTGATCGCGCACATGGGCGCGGGCGAGTTGCGCGTCAGCTCGGTGTCGGCGAAGCCCGGGTGGGCGGCGGCCGCGATGGTGGTGCCCGAGGTGGTCAGGCGGCGCTGCAACTCGTAGGTGAACATCAGGTTCGCCAGCTTGGACCGGCTGTAGGCGGCCGTGCGGCTGTATGAGCGTTCCCACTGCAGGTCGTCGAAGTCGATGCTGGTCCCGCGGTGGGTGAGGCTGCTGACCGTCACCACGCGGGAGCCCGGTACCGGCAGCATGTGCTCGATCAGCAGCCCGGTGAGCGCGAAGTGACCGAGGTGGTTGATGCCTCATGTCCGACACCGACCTGCGCGAGTTCTACCTGCGCTACATCGGGGCGCTCAACGCCCACGAGCTCCACCGCATGGACGAGTTCATCAACGACGAGACCACCCTGAACGGCGAGCCGGGCACCCGGGATCAGGTCATCGCCGTGCTGACCGGCGACATCGACGCGGTCCCGGACTTCCACTGGGCGCCCCGGGAGATAGCGGTCGACGGTGATCGCCTGGCCGCCCGTCTGACCAACACGGGCACGCCCGCCGAGGAGTGGCTCGGCGTGGCTCCCACCGGCGCCTCGTTCGAGATCGTCGAGTACGCCATCTATCAGGTTCGTGACGGGCGGTTCGTGCACATGACGGCCCTGCACGACGCCGAGACTCTGAGGCGGCAGCTCGGTGCCTGACCCCCGTAAGCCGATCGGTGTCGGCATCGTCGGCCTGAGCGCCACAGGAGGCCGGGCGGCCGGGGCTCACCTGCCCGCGCTGAGCGCCGTCGAAGGGATCGAGCTTCGCGCGCTGGCGGCGAGCTCCGAAGCCTCGGCCCAGGCCGCGGGAGCGGCGGTATGACGTACCCGCGTACACGTCGGTCGAGCAGCTCGCCGGCGACGAGAACGTCGATCTCGTTGTTGTCGCTGTCAAGGTGCCTCAGCATCGGGAACTCGTGTTGCCCGCGCTGAAGGCGGGAGTGCCGGTGCTCTCCGAGTGGCCGCTAGCCGTCGACCTGCGCGAGGCCGAGGAGATGGTGCGTGCCGCCGGGACGACGCGCACCTTCGTCGGACGGCCCGGCCCCCGGTCCGTCCGCCACCACCAGCAGCAGTGCCCGGTAAGAGGTCGACGACCGCGCGGTCGGCTCATCCGAAAGTCGACGGTCTGACGGCAACTCCCTGGCCGGGAAGGGAAGATCGAGTCATGATCATGGATGAACCGACGGGAGGTTCCATGTCCGCACCGCACCGCGATGAGCAGGGTGAACCCGGGTCAGTCACGATGGCCGCCGTGCCGGGCCAGGACGACCGGCACGCTGGGGCGCTGTTGCCGCCGTCCGCGGTGGCAGCGCTGTGGGCGGTGCGGCACGGGCAGAGCACCGCCGATGTCGCTTTCGCCGAGGCCGAGCGGACCGGCTCGGCCGACCTGCCGGTGGCGGGGCGCGACAGCGACGTCCCGCTGTCCGTACTGGGGCAGGCCCAGGCTGGTGCGCTGGCCGGCTGGCTCGCCGGCCACGCTCCGGGCACCGGGCCGGACCTGGTGGTCTGCTCCCCCTATGTGCGGGCCCGGCAGACCTGGGAGGCGATGGCCGTAGCGGCGGCTGATGTGCCGGTGCTGGTCGACGAGCGGCTGCGGGACCGTGAGATGGGCGTCTTCGAGCTGCACCCGGCGGGCGCGCTGAAGGCCCGGGCCTCTGAGGAGGCCGTGCGCCGGGCGCTGCTGGGCGAGTGGTCGTACCGCCCGCCGGGCGGCGAGGCGCTCGCCGACGTCGCCCTGCGCGTACGGGACTTCACCTCCGAGCTGGCCAGGGCCGCCGCCGGGCGCCGCGTTCTGGTTGTCGCGCACGACGCGGTCGTCATCGCCCTGCGCTACGTGCTCGCCGGTCTCGGCGCACCCGTCCCCCACGATCTGGCGCCGGCCCCCAACGCCTCCGTCACGCACTGGCGAGGCGACGGACACCACCTACGGCTCGCGCACTGGGGCCAGACCGCCCACCTCACCGACCTCACCCTCGCGGAAGGAACCGCATGAGCGACCAGCAGCCTCCCACCGACCCCGTGCTCTCCCACGTCCAGCCGCTGTCCGGCGGCCTGTACGGCGACAAGCCCTACGAGGCTGCGCTGAGCGACCTGCGCGCCGCCGTCGCCGAGGTGTCCGCCGCCCTGGCGGAGACCGAGGACCCGGCCGTCACCGAGGACCTGACGCGCTACCAGGTGGACCTTAACCGCGCCCACCTCCAGCTGCGGCCGGACGACACCGCCGCTCTCGAGCGCGCCCATGTCCTGTGCCGCACGGCGCGCCGCTACCTGACCACCGGGGCGGCGTGAGCGGCATGCCGACCACCGAGGGCCAGCTGCCGCTCGAGGAGAACCGCCGCATCTTCCGGGAGCAGATCGCTTCCGTCTGGGCACCGAGATCTGGTCCACCCAGCAGAACATCGACGTCGTTGCCCGAGCAGTGGTCCGATGCTTCAACGAGGTCGTGGGGGAATACGGCGGGAGCGCATACCGCCGTAAGTGGGGTGAGCACTTCCCCCGCACCCAACTCGAAGCCCTCAGGACCACGTGGCGCGAACATCGAAGCGACTGGGAAGCATCCTCGACACCATCGCAGCCGTGAAGCTTCGGCAGCATCTGGCACGGGTTGGTCGATGCAGAGCAGGTCGACGCGGCCGTAGCGGGCGAGGCCCTAGGTCAGCTGCTTCTCCTCGGCGGCCTCGACGAGCTGATGGGCCAGCTTCGTCACCACGTACTCAACCCGGTACCCGGCCGGCCGTCGCCGCCTCGGGGCCGAGCGCGATCAGCAGGTGGGACTTGCCGGTTCCGGGGGCGCCGACGAGGCAGAGAGGCAGGCCCTTCTTGATCCGTTCGGACGTGGCGAGGGTGTGAGGTCACCGCTGTGCATGGGGTCGTCGGTTGCCTCCCTCTCCGCGATCATTCAGTTTGGCACTCTGCGCCTGCCGTGCACGCGGGAATCGTAGTCACCGCGACCGGCACGCAGACCGGCTACGCCTCAACAGCAGGTGGGATCCGTGCCACGCACTTTCGGCCGGCGTCGGTTCGCACGCGGGCCCTCCCCGGAGCCGGGGCCCTGGTGGTCCCAACAACACCCCCATACGCACCGTCTGGCCGCACTGTCCTGTCGCCCGGTGTCCGCGAGAGTCGTGGAGGTCGGGCGGACACGGCCGACGGATTTCATAGGCAGGAGGGGAAACAGCATGCCCGAAGCGACAGTTGGGGCACATCGCGGCATGGCCCGACGAGGGTTTCTGGCCGGGGCCGCCGCCATGACGGGTACGGCACTGACGAGTACGGCGCTGACGAGTACGGCGTCCGCCGGCACTGCACACGCGGCCCGGGCGGGGGCCGGAAAAGGCATCGACACCGGCCCGTTGGCATTGACCCACGTCACCGTGATCGACGGATCGGGAGCGCCTCCGGCCCCCGGTATGACGGTCGTCGTGGAGGGCGGGCGCATCACCGCACTCGCCCCGAGCGCACACATACGGCTGCGCCCCGGCACCCGTGCGGTCGACCTGACCGGCAAGTACCTGATCCCCGGGCTGATCGAGGCGCACACCCACAGCGACGGCCCGGAGACCGTGATCCCGGCGCTGTACGCCCTCGCCGGGGTCACCACGGTCCGGGAGATGCGGGGCCTGCCGGTCCACCACGAGTGGCGCGAGAAGATCCGCAGGGGTGCGCTGCTCGGCCCCCGCTGGGTGGTCGGCAGCCCCATCGTCGACGGCGCGCCCTCCCTGTGGGCGGCCGACGTGGGCCCGACCATCGAGGTGCGCGACGTGGCCGAGGCCCGGCGCGCCGTACGGCGGGTCAAGCGCGAGGGCGCGGACTTCGTCAAGGTGTACTCCCGTCTCTCCCGGGAGGAGTACTTCGCTGTCGCGGACGAGGCCCGGCGCCAGGGCATCCCCCACCTCGGGCACTGCCCCGACACCGTACGGATCGAGGAGGCGAGCGCCACCGGCCACCGCACCATCGAGCACCTGCACGCGCTGCTCCTGGCGACCTCACGGCACGAGAAGGAGATACGGCGTCGCCTGGCCGCCGTACGGATCGATCCGCGCGACCCCAGCAGCCTGTCCCGCTACCACAGCTGGTTCCGACAGGTGCATCCCCTCGAATGGCGGGCGGTGCAGGGCTACGGCCGGGACCGGGCGGACGCCCTTTTCCGGAGGCTGGCGGCCGACGGGACAGCGGTCGTCCCCACGCTCGGCGTGCACCGCACGCTGGAACTGCCCGACGACGTTCCGTCCCGGGCCGAGGAGTGGAAGTACCTGCCCGCCTGGCAGGTGGAGAGCTGGCCGGACCAGTTGGCGGCCCTGACCGGCGGGCGCACCCCCGAGCAGGTCCGGCGGATCCGCCGGATCTTCGCGCATCGGCTCCGGCTGGTGCGCGAGCTGCACGGCGCGGGTGTGCGGCTGGCGGGGGGCACCGACACCGGCACGGGATACCTCGTCCCGGGCTTCGCGCTCCACGACGAGCTGGCGCTGCTCGTGGCGGCAGGCCTCACCCCGGCCGAGGTCCTGCGCGCGGCCACGGGGGACGCGGCCCACGCCCTCGGCCTGCCCGGCGTCGGCACCGTGGCACGCGGACAGGCCGCCGATCTGCTCGTCCTGGACGCCGACCCGCTGCGCGACATCCGCAACACCCGCCGTATCCACGGTGTGGTCGTCGACGGCAGGTGGATCCCGCCGCAGGAACGCCGACTGCTGCTCGCGGCGGTGGAAGACGCCGCCGCACAGACCCCGCCGCCCCAGGAGGGGGCGACGATGACGGGCTGCGGCTGCGGCGGACATCCCTGACGGCCCGCCGGCGACGGCCTCGCCGACGCGTGGTACCGACCGCAGCTGTGAGGCTCGCGCAGCACCTGCCGCAACGCCGCCGGACCGTTTGTCGTGGCACGGCGTGGTCGCCCCCGGAGGGGCCGGCCTCCATGGACGGGCCGGCCTCCCTGGTCAGGCTGACGGGCTGGTCGTCCCGGACGGGTTCTGCGCCGGGTGGGGCAGCCGGGAGACGCTGAACGTCACGCTGGTCGGATCGGAGTTGGTGGTGAGCCGGCGTCGGTGTCGCCCGTGGCGCCTCGGGCCGGTGGCCCAACCCCGCACGCCTGCACCGTGCCCGCCCCGCCTCTCCCCCGTCGGTGTCCCCCGCTCGACGAGCCGCCGCGCTGACGGCCCGGTCCCGGCCGGCCGGGTGCGTCAGCGACCGGCGCGGCCGTCGTGGACCGTGCGCGTCGCGCGTTGACCGCCGCGCGGGAGTGTTCTTCCTCCCGGGGCCGGGGCCATGGCCGGGGCCGGGGCGAAGTCCCGGCGGCGGAGCGGCGCGGCCCGGCGTTCTAAAGCCGATGGCGCCGGGGGGGCTGGGAGTTGATGGCGGGGTCTGGGTCGGCCCTACTGCCCCGGGGGGAAGGGGCGTAGGGCCGACAGACGCTCGGGAGGCCGGGAGGTGGGCTGTTCCGAGCTAGTCGTGCTGCTGCCCGCTTCCGGCGATGGTATGCATGCGCATCTCGACGCCGCGTGCCCGGATCCCGCCGGGGCCGGCGGGTGCGTGCGCCGCCGGGTCTACGCGGCCCAGGTGTGCTCCAGCACGGTGCGGAAGGTGGTGGGCTCCCGGCCGATCAGTTCGGCCAGGGTCGGGTCGACGGCGGTGAACTCGCCGTTGCGTGCCGCCGCGAAGATGCTCAGCATCAGGTCGGCGATCGGGGCGGGAGCGCCGTGCGCCAGGGCCTGTTCGCGGAAGGCGTCGTCGGGGACGACGGTGCGGGTGAAGGGCCGCCCGGTGGCCTTGGCCGCTGTCTCGGCCACGGCGTCGAAGTCCAGCGCCGCCGGGCCGGTGAGCGGCGGGGTGGGCCCCTCGAAGCGGCCCTCGTCGGTGAGGATCGCCGCGGTGGCCTCGGCGAGATCGTCGTGATCGGTCCAGGCGACGGGGCCGTCGGCGGGCAGGGCGATGTCGCCGGTGCGGCGGGCGGACTCCAGGAACTGCAGAGCGCTCGCGGCGTAGAAGCCGTTGCGCAACGCGGTCCAGGGCAGGCCGGTGGCGCGCAGCAGGTCCTCGGTCCGGGCGTGGTCGCGGCATGCCTGGAAGCGGGAGTCGTGGGCGGCGCCCATCTGGCTGGTGTACAGGATGCGGCCGGCTCCGGCCTTCACGGCGGCGTCGATCGCGGCACGGTGGCCGGCGACGCACTCCTCGCCCGTGCGGTCGAGGGAGACGAGCAGCAGCTGTTCGGCGCCCTCGAAGGCGTGCAGGAGCGAGGCGGGGTCGTCGAAGCTGCCCTGCCGGACGCGGACGCCGCGCTCGGCGAGGTCCCGGGCCTTGCGCGGGTCGCGGACACTGACGCCGACGCGGTCGGCGGGGAGCCGCTCCAGGAGGCGCTCGACGGTGCGGCGGCCGAGCTTTCCGGTGGCTCCGGTCACGATGATCATGGGGGTCCCTCAGCGATGGTTCCAGTGGAATCAATTCAACGATAACACTGGAACTAACAGTGGAAGCAAATCTCGGATATCATCGATACATGCCGATCCGCGACACCCCCGACAGCGCCCGCCACCGCATCGTCGAGGCGGCCGTCGAGCTGCTGGAGAGCGGCGGCCCCGACGCGGTGAGCACCCGCGCGGTGGCCGCCGCGGCCGGGATGCAGCCACCGGCCATCTACCGCCACTTCGGGGACAAGAAGGGGCTGCTGGAGGCAGTCGCCGAGCACGGCTACGCGCAGTTTCTGGAGAGCAAGCACGCGCAGCTCGACCTCACGCCCGATGACCCGGTGGAAGAGCTGCGCCGCGGCTGGGACATGGTGGTGGAGTTCGGAGTCTCGCGCCCCGAACTCTTCGCCCTGATGAACAGGGCCACCGGCTCGGGGACGGACGCGGCACACCGCGCGGGCCTGGAGATCCTCCGCGGCCGGGTGCGCCGGCTGGCGGCCGCGGGATGGCTGCGCGTCGACGAGGACCTGGCCGCCCAGATCATCCAGGCCACCGGCCAGGGCGGGGTCACCACCTGGCACGCCGCCCCTGTGGAACGCCGCAATCCGGCGCTGCTGACCATCCTTCGCGAGTCCATGGTCGCCGCCGTCACCCGCGCCGAACCGACAGTCCCCATGGCGGAGTCCGGCCCCGCCCCGGCGGCCCGGGCGCTGCGCGCCGCCCTTCCCGACGACGCCGAGGTGCTGAGCGAGGCCGAGCAGCGACTGCTGCGCGAGTGGCTCACCCGCCTGGCGGCGGACGGCGGCGCGCCGCAGGCCTGAACCTCCGTCAGCCGGCCTCGCTCATGACTGGGCGTCCGTCCCGCAAGGGCTGCCGGCCGGGCCGGACGAGGAAGACGTCTGCCGCTCCGGCAGCCGGAACCGCTCGGCCGCAACCGCGGTGTTCGAGGGCCGGCGGCCGGGCAATTCAGCCTTTGCGACTGGATTCTGACGGATATTCATCGTGGCAGGTACATGGCGAACAGGAAGGGTAGGGCATACCATCGCAACGCCCCGAAGGGCGGTCGACCGTGCGTCCGGCCCCCACCGGACGACCCCCTACCGCTCCTTCGCGTACCCGGCCCCGCCGGGGCCGGATTCCCCCCACGGATGAAGGAGCAGCAATGCCCCTCGGCACTTGGTTCAAGGCAGGCACTTCCGCCTCAGCGCTCGTCCTCGCCATGGCGGGCGCCGCGACCGCCGCCCCCGCACCCGCTCCCGCGGGTGAATCGTCCGCCGCGCAGGCGGCGGCGGTGACCCTTCGCTATGACGACAGTCGCGCCGGAGGCTGGGAAGCCGCGATCGCGGCCGGAGTCGCGTCGTGGAACGCGAACGTGAGCAACGTCCATCTGGTGGAAGCGGCGCCCGGCGCCGTGGCCGAGATCGTGATCGTCGCCACCACGGGCTGGCCGCAGGCCACGCTCGGCCCCGTTCGTCCGGGCCGTCAGGTCCGCGTCGAGCTCGGCAGCCAGGCCGTGGACCAGGGCTACGACAAGACCCGGATCGCCGCTCACGAAATGGGTCACAGTCTCGGCCTGCCGGACACCAAGCCCGGCCCCTGCTCACAGCTGATGTCGGGATCGAGCGCCGGCACAGCCTGCACCAACGCCATACCGAACGCCACCGAGCGCTCCCGCGTACAGTCCGCCTACGCGAGCGCGATCGCCGCGATCGCGCCCACTGACGGCCGGACCCTCATCGACGCGCCCTGACCACACGGCCGTCAGGCGGACGTGCTTCCCGGGGATCTCGCCGAGATCCCCGGGAGGGAACTCGAACCGGATCGTCGCGTAGACGCACCCGATCCGGACGCGCCTGTCCGCCTTCCTCGAAGGGACACGGCCGCGGTGCGCTTTTGGTGTCACGTCGCCACGCACATCGCCGGTGACCGGACTGAGGAACGCTGACGGGGACCAGGTCGGCCGGACCTGCCTCCTGACGTCTGGATCTCGTTCAGCGCCCTCGGAATGATCCGCATGTGCTTCATGATCCGGGTGAACCGGCCCTGACCGCCGGAGAGGGGTCAGTCCTGCTCCAAGCACCATGGGCAACGGTGCCGTAGGCCGACACGCACGATCCCGACGCCCCGACGCCCGACCCCCGGCCCCCGAGCCCCGACGACCAGAGAACGTCTCTTTTCAGCCATGCCTCTATAACGTCCCTGCGCGGAAAGGTACTTCCGCACAAGGGCATGCACCTGACATCTTGCATCCACCATTGGTTTCGTACGGCCCGACCGGTGCTCTCAGCGCGGCCGGGCCGTCTCCGGAGGACGCATTGATACCCCCCATATTCAGCCGACCCAGACGCACGCTGGTGCTGGCGGGCACGCTCGGCGCCGCACTCACGTTCGGCGCCCCGGGCGCCCTCGCGGGCACGCTCCCCGTCGTCCCGTCCGCCGCTCCGGCCGCCAAGGCCCACGCTCCGGCCGCCGTGCCGGCTTCCCAGAACGCGACCTGGGTGGCCGGCACGCGTGCCTACCTCGTGATCACCGCGCCCGGTGACAGCTCGGCGGTCCGGTCCGCGATCGCGGCCAACGGCGGCACCGTCTTTTCGAACTTCGACGCCATCGGCGTGATCGTCGCCCACTCGGCGTCCAGCGGATTCGCCGCCACCATGCGCGGCGTCGCCGGCGTGCAGCAGGTCGGCGCCACCCGCACCTCTGACGTCCCGGCCGACGCCTACAACCCGGCGCTCCCGGCCGATCCGGCCCAGGCCTCGACCCCGGCCGGAGAACCGGTCCGGGCCGACATGAGCCAGATCAAGGCCGACCAGGCCTGGGCCGTGAACCCGGGCTCCGCCTCCGTCACGGTCGGCATCCTGGACACCGGTGTGGACGACCGGCACCAGGACCTGGCGCCCAACTTCGACGCGGCCGACTCGGTCTCCTGCGCCTACGGCAAGCCCGACACCCGTGCCGGCGCCTGGCGGGACGTCGACACGCACGGCACCCACGTGGCGGGCACCATCGCCGCGGCCAAGAACGGCAAGGGCGTCGTCGGCGTGGCCCCCGGGGTGAAGATCTCCGCGGTCCGGGTCGCCGAGCCGGGCAACTCCTTCTTCTTCGCCGAGAACACCATCTGCGGCTTCGTGTGGGCCGGTGACCACGGCTTCAAGGTCACCAACAACAGCTATTACACGGACCCGTGGCAGTTCAACTGCCCGGACAACATCGACCAGGCCGCCATCATCGAGGGCGTCAAGCGCGCTCAGGAGTACGCCGAGAGCAAGGGCTCCCTCCAGATCGCCGCCGCGGGCAACGAGAACTACGACCTCGCCCACAAGACGACCGACTCCGCGAGCCCGAACGACTCGACACCCGTCACCCGCACCATCACCAACGCCTGCCTCGACATCCCGACCGAGCTGCCGGGCGTGGTCACGGTCGCGGCCAACGGCACGGGCGTCACCAAGGCCTCCTTCTCCAACTACGGGCAGGGCGTCATCGACGTCGCGGCTCCGGGCAGCAACGTGTACTCCACCGTCCCCGGCGGCGGCTACGGCAGCAAGAGCGGCACCTCGATGGCCACCCCGCACGTGGTCGGCGTGGCGGCACTCATCGCCAGCGCCGACCCGGGCATCACCCCGGCGCAGATCCGCGCCAAGCTGGCCGCCCAGGCCAACGACATCGCCTGCCCCGCGGACAGCCGCTGCACGGGCACGACGGCCAACAACGCGTTCTTCGGCGAAGGACAGGTCGACGCCCTCAAGGCCGTCGGCACCACCCCGCCGCCCGGGAAGTACTTCGAGAACCTCGCGGACTTCGCCGTCAACGACAACGCGACCGTGGAGAGCCCCATCGCCGTGACCGGCGTGACCGGCAACGCCCCGGCCACCCTCAAGGTGGGTGTAGACATCAAGCACACCTACATCGGTGACCTGAAAGTCGACCTGGTGGCGCCGGACGGCACCGTCTACACGCTGCACAACCACTCCGGCGGCAGCGCCGACAACATCGCCCAGACCTACACCGTGAACGCCTCCCCGGAGGTCGCGAACGGCACCTGGATGCTGCGCGTCAACGACAACGCCGCCTCCGACACGGGCAGGATCGACGCCTGGAACCTGACCTTCTAGCGCAGGGCCCGGCAACACCCGCGTACAACCCGCACAGCGCCGCGGCGACAACACCCCGCCCGCGACCGCGGTCAGGGACAAGCGGGCCACGCTCTGTTCGGCCAGGACTGCGAACTGCCGGGCGACAGAGAGCATGGGGCCCCGGCGGCGGTGAACGCCGCGGTCGGGGCCACCGTGCCGTAGACGTCCAGTGGCGCGTCGGTGTCAGCCGAGCCTGGCGAGCAGTTCGGCGGCGACGGCGGCGGAGGAGGCCGGGTTCTGGCCGGTGACGACGGAGCGGTCCACCTCCACGTGAGAAGCCCACGGCTCGCCGGCCTCGACCTTGAGGCCGGCTTCGACCAGCCGGTCCTGCAGCAGCCACGGGGCGTTGTCGGCATTGCCGGCCAACTCCTCCTCCGTGTTGGTGAACGCGGTGATCCGGTATCCGGCGAACGCGTTGGTCCCGTCCTCCTTGACGGCGGCCAGCAGGGCCGCCGGGCCGTGGCAGACCACGCCCACCGGCTTTCCGCTCTCCAGGGCGCGGGTCAGCAGGGCGCCGGAGTCGGTGTCGACGGCCAGGTCCTCCATGGGGCCGTGGCCGCCCGGCACGTACACGGCGTCGAAGCCGTCCAAGGCCACCTCGGTCAGGGCCACCGGGTGACGGAACTCGTCGGCGCCGTCCACGACTGCCTTGATCCTCGCGGCCTCCTCGTCACCTCCGGTGGCCTCCGGGGCGAGGCTCGCGGGGTCGACGGGCGACACGACACCGCCCGGGGTGGCCACGACGACCTCGTGTCCCGCGGCCCGGAACGCCTCGAACGGCACCACGGCCTCGTCCGCCCAGAAACCGGTGGTGTGACGGGTTCCGTCCTCGAGGGTCCAGTGACTGGAACCGGTCATCACAAAAAGGATCTTCGACATGAGGTCTCCTACCAGTGAGGTCTCGCCGCGGGTGTCAGCGGCCGGATCGCCGCTCGGACGCGGCCACCCCTCGAAGCTAGACCGGCCACATGACGGGAAGCCAATAGAGAATCCGATAGTGACCATTGGTATGCCGATGAGCTCAGTCGGCAGTTCACGCCTATGCTGACCTGCGTGACGAACCGGAAATCCAGGGAAGGCGCCCCGCGCGCCCGAGGGGGTCGGCTCCCGCCGCACACCGATCTGAACCTGCTGCGCACCTTCCTCGCGGTACACCGCTCCGGCTCTCTCACCGCGGCGGCGCCGCTGCTCGCGCTCTCCCAGCCGACCGTGACCACCCATATCCGGGTCCTTGAGCAGCAGACCGGGCACTGTCTGTTCACCCGGTCCTCGCGCGGCATGGAGCCCACTGCCTACGCCCAGGAGCTGGTCGGTCTGCTGACGGGCCCCCTCGACGCCATAGCCGCCCTCGAAGGTCAGAGCAGAGCCTTCAGTGACGACACCGTCCCGTTGCATCTCGCCGGTCCTGCCGAACTGCTGGCCACCCGGGCCCTTCCCGCTCTCGCCCCGCTCGTCGCCGACGGTCTGCGGCTGCGCGTCGTCACCGGGCTCACCGATCCCCTCCTGGAGGACCTGCGAGTGGGGCGCCACGACCTGGTGATCTCCACCCGACGTCCCCGCGGTCGCTCACTGACCTCCGTACCACTGGCGGACGAGGAGTTCGTCCTCGTCACCGCGCCCATCTGGGCGGACCATGTCGCCGGGCGCCTGTCCGCCGACGGAGCGTGCGCCGCGGTCCGGGAGATCCCCCTCGTGGCCTACGCCGAGAACCTGCCGATCGTTCGACGCTACTGGCAGACCGTCTTCGGCAAGCGCCTCACCGCCTCGGCCGCCGTGACCGCACCGGACCTGCGGGCCGTGTCGTCCACCGTGGTCGCGGGCGCGGGCTACAGCGTGCTGCCCCGCTACCTCTGCCAGGACGAACTGGCCTCCGGCCGCCTCGTGGCCCTCGACGATCCGCAAGAGCCGCCCATCAACACGGTCTACCTGACCGAGCGGTCCACCGACGACACGCATCCCGACATCACGCGCGTCCGCGAACGTCTCCTGGACGCCGCCCGAGCCTGGTGACGGGCATGCCATCGACCGCGGGGCGGGTCGCCGCCGCGGTGATGACGATCTGGCTGCTGAGGGCGGAGGCGCCGGTGGGCTGATGCGGTGGGCGGTCAGGGGGCGGCTTGCTTGCGGTGGGTGGTGGCGAGGGCTGTGGTGAGGCTGTCGGTGAGGGTGGTGTCGTCCGAGGCGGTGTCGGCCCAGGCGATGTGGCCGTCAGGGCGGACGAGGGCGGCGCGGACGTCGGTGAAGTCGGCCGGGGGCCGATAGGGGGCGGCGGTGTGGACGTGGAGTCCGGGGCGGGCGTAGCCGGCGAGGCGGTCGCTGCCGGTGAAGTCCAGCAGGAGGTAGCGGTCGGTGTGCAGCAGGGCGAACAGGGTGGTGTCGCCGAGGGTGAGGTCGGGGGCGCGGGTGCCGGTCAGGGGGTGGGCGCCGGGGGTGGTGGGCGGGTAGGTGACGGCGAGTGAGCTGACCTGGGCGGCCAGGTGGTCGTGGAGGTCGGGCAGGGTGGCGATCAGCCGGGCGAGCAGGCGGCGCAGATCGAGGCCCTCGGGGGTAAAGGCGGTCATCAGGGCGACCTGGGCGCGGCTGGTGGCGGTGAGGTCGGCGCCGACCGGGTGCCGTTCGGCGTGATAGGTATCCAGCAGGTTGTCGGGAGCCCAGCCGTTGAGTGTCGCGGCGAGCTTCCAGGCGAGGTTGGCAGCGTCCTGGATGCCGGCGTTCATGCCGACGCCGCCGGCGGGGAAGTGCTGGTGGGCGACGTCGCCGGCGAGGAGGACGCGGCCCTTGCGGTACCGGTGGGCCAGGCGGGTGGCGTTGCCGTAGCGGGAGAGCCAGCGCGGGTCGCGCAGGCCGAAGTCGGTGCCGGCCATGGCGACGACGTTCTCGCGCAGTTCGTCCAGGGTGAGGTCGCCGGGCCGGGTGGCGGTGAGGTCGCGGGGGGTGATGCCGACGAGGCGGTGGATGCCACCGGGCATGGGCACGGCCATGAGGGCACCGGCGGGGCCGAAGTAGCTGTAACCGGGGGCGGGCGGGTTGTCCAGGACGACGTCGCCGAGCCAGCCGAGCACGGTGGAGGGGGTGCCGGGATATTCGATGCCGGCCGCGGTGCGCACCGTGCTGCGGGTGCCGTCGCAGCCGACCAGGTAGGCCGCCTGGAGCGTGGCGGGTCCGTGTGGTGCGGTGGTGCGTACGGCGATGTGGTCCCGGTGCTCGGTGAAGCCGGTGACCTCGTGTCCGCGCCGGATGTCCGCGCCCAGGTCGAGGGCCTGGCTTTCCAGCAGTGCCTCGGTGCGCTCCTGGGGGAGGGCGAGGGTGCAGGGGAACGGGCTGGGCAGGCGGCGGAAGTCCAGGCGGGAGTCGAGGGCGCCGAAGTGGCCGCCGGGCAGCGGTATGCCCTCACTCATGAAGGGCTGGTGCGCGCCTCGGGAGGCGAAGGTCTCGAGGGTGCGGGGGTGCAGGGTCAGGGCGCGGGAGCGGGTGTCGCGTTCGGGGCGGGGTTCGATCACGGCGACGGTGATGCCGGCGCGGCGCAGTTCGGCGGCGAGCCACAGGCCTACGGGACCGGCGCCTGCGACGACAACCTGGTGGTTCATGGGTCTCTTCTCCCTCGACACACTCTTGGTCGGTGACCAATGTTCGGAAGGGAGTAAACTAGGTCAGTGACCAAGAAGCAAGCCGGAGAAGCCACTGCGGGCCAGCTCACCCGCACCGCCGTGATCGGCGCCGCCCTCCACGTACTGGACGAGCGCGGACTGGACGGCCTGTCCACCCGTGCGGTCGCCGACCGCCTCGGCGTGCGGATGAACACCGTGCTGTGGCACGTGAAGACCAAGGCGCGGATGCTGGAGCTGATGGCGGACGCCGTCCTCGCCCGCATCGGCTACGACGACCTGCCCGACGTCCCGCTGGAACGCGCCCGGGAACTGACCGCCCGTTACCGGCGCGCCCTGCTCGCCCACCGCGACGGCGCCGCCCTGGTGACCGGGACCTATCCGGCCGAACCGAACACGCTGCGCTTCGCCGACCGCCTCGTCGACGCGTTCCTCCAAGCCGGTGCCGACGAGCGGCAGGCGGCCTGGACGGCCTGGACGGTCAACTACTTCGTCCTCGGCCTGACCCAGGAGGAACAGGCCGCCCCCGAAGAAGGCGACGACAGGCTCGTGCAGGCGGTCGGTCCCGCTGCGTACCCGGCGCTGGAACGGGTCCTGCCCCACCTCCGGCAGAACTTCGAGGGGCGCTTCACCTTCGGCCTGGAGGCGATCCTCTCCCGTCTCCCCGCATGACAGCGCGCCCTCCCTGGCTGTCGGACGAAGCCGCCCACCGACGGCCGTTCACTTCCCCACGACGCCCCACAAGCTCTTCGCGGCCCTACGAAGCGCCCTTTCGTGGTGCGGGCCGCGCCCGTCGTCGTCGTCGAGGAGACGTCGTCGCGAAGGCCCGCGGCCTTCACCCCGGCGGCCACGCGCTCGGTACCGGGCGCAGCGCCCAGACCGCTCGGGCAGGATCGCCCGGCGGAGCTGACGCCCCGACAGCCGGACAGTTCTACACGGGAGTTGGGGACACCGACCCTCGACCCTCCTGGGGTTGGCACGCCAGGGCTGCGCCGCCAACGCGGCCGCCGCGTCGTCCCCGCGCAGCACCCGCCCGGCTCGACGGTCTCCCACCCCGAGATCTACCGCGCCGATGTGCGTTCCGTCCTGGAACAGCTCGCCGCCGGCCGTTCGGACGGATTCGAAGCGACCGGCCGGCACCAGAAACCTGGACGACGGCCCTCCCCTCTGCGCCCGTCGAGTGTTCCGGCTCGTTCAACCGCGTGGCAGGTGCCGGATCTCCGCCCGCTGGTAGCCTCTGCACGCGCTGACCAGCGCGGCCGTTCAGGAATGGACCTGCGGCTCCCTTCTTCGAAAGAGTGACGTGATCAAGCGGGTGCACACGACCGCCGGAGTGGTTTTGGCGGCAGTCATAGCGATGTCCGGATGCGGTACCGCAAAGCCGGGCAACGCCAAGTCCACTCCGCAGTCAGCGTCGACGGCCGCGGCGGGCGCACCCCTCACCGACGCCGGGTCGCCCAGCGGTGAAGACGGCGGCACCCAGCACGCGCGGCCGACCGGGCGTTCCAGCCCCGCGCCGTCCCCCTCCGTCGCTGCCACCCGGCCCCTGAAGGACGGCACCGCCGTGCTCAAGCACTGCGCGGACGCCGACGACCCGTACACGATCGTCGTGGTCAGAAATCCCAACGAGCGCGAGGGCACCTTCGGCTTGGAGATCAACTACAAGGACGCGAACGGCTTCATCATGAGCGACAGATACCAGCAGGTGCTGGTCGCGGCAGAGGGCAAAACCGAGGTCCGGGTGCCCGCGGCCGGCGCGGGCCCCCTCGACAAGATCGATCGCTGTGAGGTCAATCCCGAGGCCACCGCCGTAGATTGACGGCCACGGAACTCACCGACGCCTGTGACCTGCCAGGCGACGGGCGACAAGCCGGACAGAGGGGTGCGCGCCTTCAGCGTCCCGGCCGCTCTCGACGCGTCGGCTGCTCCCCTGGAGCCACGCGTTGCCGGCGGTCACACCGCGACGACCGCCAGCGAGGCCACGGCGATGCCGAGCCCGGTGATCGCCACGCCGAGGAGCAGCAGGCCGAGGACGGTGAGCACCGCCGCCCACCGCGACCTGATCCGGGAACAGTCGGTGGGCGACTGCGGGTCGTAGACCAGCTTGAGCTGTTCACCCCGGTAGGAGGTGCGGTACTGGTGGACGCCCCCCTCGGGATCGGCGTACTCGTAGGCGGACTGCCCCTTTCGGGACCGGTGGCTCAGCCAGGCCATGACGGTGATGCCGCGCCGGGCGAGGGCCGCGTACTTCGGGCCGAGCGCCACCGAGGCGACCAGGGCGGCGTACCCGAGGAGGAGCGGCACTGCCGCGAGGATCCCGAAGATGACCTCCGGGCCGTGGTTGACAGCGGAGAAGACCAGGAAGCCGAGGTAGCCGGCCACCAGGATGCCGGAGACCACGGTGAACACCCAGAACCGCAGGCCGCGCGGATTCGGCTCCCGGGGCTCGTCCCTGGTGACGATGACTCTGCCGCTGCCGGCCGGGTCGCGTTCCTGAGGCAGGGCGGCGGTCAGCGCGGCGGCGAACACCCCGGCGGCGGTGGGGTTGGTGCCGTCCAGCCGGTGCACCGCGCCGTCGGTGAGTTCGACTACCACCTCCCGCCCGTCGGCCCGCACCTCGCGCACCACCACGAGCGGGATATCGGTACGGGACCTGGGAGCGGCCAGTCGCAGGGTGCCGCCGCCGAGCACCGCCTCGGTGTCGTCCCGGCCTGCGAGTATCTGTCCTGAGCCCATCGGTGTCCCCCTGGATGTGACCTGACGCCAGTCGTGGGAGGAACCTACCGGGCGGGTGATCCTCTAGCGAGGCCGGCAACCGCCGCCGGAACTTCCGCCGATACAGCGCAAGGTCCTCGGCATACACACCAGCCGGATCCGGAGTCCGCGACGCTGATCCCTGAGCACCGACAGCCATGAACCCATGCCGCGCAGCCCTGATCTTCGTGGCGCCGCAGATGCCGCGGCGCAAGGTCCGCACAAGCCCGTCGGCCGCCTGCCGGGGTGCGGTGAGTGGCGGGTGGCCGGGGCCAGGGGTGAAGCTGGAGGTGGCCGCCGGGCGCCGGGAGAAGTCCGGCGGACGTGCCCTCGGGCCGTGCACAGGGGGCCGCGGGTGCGGTCGGATGACTCGAAGCCCGAGATCGGGGAACCGGAAGTGGTGCCCTGACCCACCAGGGGACGCCGGGCGTCCGGATGCCCGGCTTCCTCACCGGAAGAAGGACCATGATGGCGCACGAAGAGGACGACGGGCGCACCGGCGGCGACAGCGTCACACGCCGCCGTCCGCTGCGCGAGCGGCACGTCGAGGAGACGGTCGAGGTCGCGGTGCCGGTCCGTACGGCCTACAACCAGTGGACGCAGTTCAAGACGTTCCAGCGCTTCTCGGCGGTGGTGCTCAACGTCGAGCAGGTCAGGCCCACCGTCACCGCGTGGACCATCGGCTACGGCCCTGTGCGCCACCGTTTCCCGGTCGAGATCGTGGAACAGGACCCCGACGCCTACCTGGCCTGGCGGGGCTTGGAGCAGCATCCCACCCATGAGGGCGAGGTCGAGTTCCGGCCCACGGAGTCCGGGGGCACCGCGATCACCGTCCGGATGTTCCTGCGGCCGCACGGCGCCGTGAAGGTCCTCACCCGCTCCCCCAGGGTCACGAAGCTGGCCGCCCGGCTGGTGCGCGGAGAACTCGTCAGCTTCAAGGACTTCATCGAAGGGCTCGGCCAGGAGGGCGGCGCCTGGCGCGGCACCATCCGCAACGGCCGTGTCCAGCACGACACCCCGGAACCGCCCAGGAGCCGTGTCGCCCAGTGGCCCGTCGGCTGACCTGCCCGCCCGACACGGCAAGAGAAAGGCCAAGCGATGCAGAACCAGCCCGGTGAGGAGCCGGAGACCTCCCTCTCCGTGACACCGCCGAAGAAGTGGGCGGCCGGGGTCCCCGCCGTCGTGCACGCGCTGGAGTACTCCCTGGAGCAGACCTCCCCGCGCAAGACCGGGGTCGACCTGCTCACCATGAACCAGGTGGGCGGAATCGACTGCCCCGGCTGCGCGTGGGCGGACCCCGCCCCGGGCCGGCGCCACCGCAACGAGTACTGCGAGAACGGCGCCAAGCACATCAACGACGAGGCCACCACGCGCCGGATCACCGCCGACTTCTTCCGCGAGCACAGCGTGTCCGACCTGGCCGCCCGTTCCGACATGTGGCTCAACCAGCAGGGCCGGCTCACCGAGCCGATGATCAAACGGCCCGGATCGGACCACTACGAGCCCATCGGCTGGAAAGACGCCCTGGGCGTCCTCGCGCAGGAACTCAAAGGGCTGGACTCGCCCGACGAGGCGGTCTTCTACACCTCCGGCCGGGCCAGCAACGAAGCCGCCTTCGTCTTCCAGCTCTTCGCCCGCGCCCTGGGCACCAACAACCTGCCCGACTGCAGCAACATGTGCCACGAGTCCAGCGGTTTCGCCCTGAACGAGACCCTCGGCGTCGGCAAGGGCACCGTGAGCCTGGACGACCTCCACCACGCGGACCTGATCTTCCTGGTGGGGCAGAACCCCGGCAGCAACCACCCGCGCCAGCTCTCCGCCCTGGAGGAGGCCAAGCGCAACGGCGGCCGCATCGTGGCGGTCAACCCGCTGCCGGAGGCGGGGCTGCGGCGCTTCAAGAACCCGCAGAAGCCGCGCGGGGTCGTGGGGCGGGGCACCCAGATCGCCGACCGTTTCCTGCACATCAAGCCCGGCGGGGACCTCGCCCTGTTCCAGGCACTGAACCGGCTGCTGCTGGAGGCGGAGAACACGCGCCCCGGCACCGTCCTGGACCACGACTTCATCGGCGCCCACACCTCCGGCTTCGAGGAGTTCGCCCGGCACGCCCGCACCGTGGACTGGGACGACGTGCGCGCGGCGACGGGACTGACCCGCGAGGAGATCGAGAAGGTCCGCGACGAGGTCCTCGCCAGCGAACGCGTCGTCGTGTGCTGGGCGATGGGCATCACCCAACACAAGCACGGCGTGCCCACCATCCGGGAGATCGTCAACTTCCTGCTGCTGCGCGGCAACCTGGGACGTGCCGGCACGGGCGTCTGCCCGGTGCGCGGCCACAGCAACGTCCAGGGCGACCGCACCATGGGCATCTGGGAGCAGATGCCGGACAGCTTCCTGGACGCCCTGCGAGAGGAGTTCGGCTTCGACCCGCCGCGCCCGCACGGCCTGGACTCGGTGAACTCGATCAAGGCGATGCTGGAGGGCCGGGTCAAGGTCTTCCTCGCCTTGGCCGGGAACTTCGTGCGCGCAGCGCCCGACAGCGAGGTCACCGAGAAGGCGATGCGCACGTGCCGGCTGACCGCCCACATCTCCACCAAGCTCAACCGCTCGCACACCGTCTGCGGCGACACCGCCCTGATCCTGCCGACGCTGGGGCGCACCGAGCGTGACGTCCAGGCCGACGGCGAGCAGTTCGTCACCGTCGAGAACTCCATGAGCGAGGTGCACACCTCCCGGGGACGGATCGAACCGGCCTCGCGCATGCTGCTCAGCGAGGTCGCCATCCTGTGCCGGCTCGCCCGGCTCAGCGTCGACGGCACGGGGGACATCCCCTGGGCGAAGTTCGAGGGCGACTACAACATTATCCGCGACAGCATCTCCCGGATCGTGCCGGGCTTCCACGACTTCAACGCCCGGGTGGCCCGCCCGGGAGGCTTCCAGCTGCCCAACCCGGTCAACGAGGGCGTGTTCCGGACCGAGACCGGCAAGGCCCGCTTCACCTGCAACGAGCCGGTGGTCCCCCTGGCCCCCGAGGGGCACCTGCTGCTGCAGACCCTGCGCTCGCACGACCAGTGGAACACCGTCCCGTACACCAACAACGACCGCTACCGGGGCATCCATGGCAGCCGCCACGTCGTCCTGGTCAACCCGGCCGACCTGTCCGCGCTCGGCCTCGCCCAGGGCGACCGGGTGGACCTGGTGAGCGTCTGGGAGGACGGCACCGAGCGCCGGGCCGAGAACTTCGAGGTCGTGTCCTACCCGGCGGCCAAGGGGTCGGCCGCCGCCTACTACCCGGAGACGAATGTCCTGGTACCGCTCGACAGCGTCGCCGACATGAGCAACCAGCCCACCTCCAAGGGCATCGTCGTCCGCCTGGAACCCACGGGCGGCCGGTCCCGGCCGGCAGCCGTCTGACCGGGACCGGGGCCGGGGCCGGCGACGTCGTGTCCCGGCGGGGCCCGCGCACGGGTGGAGATGCGCGGACCGACCCAGTCGGTGAAGAACTGGGAGAGCGACCGCAGCGAGCCGAAGTCTCCGCGTCTGGGTGCCTACCAGCGGCTGCTCAACCGGTGGGCGGCGAAATACCCCCGCCCCCGGTGCAGCCCCGGCGGTCTCGGTTGCCGCGATGGCGCCGGCGGCGTCTGCTGAGCCGGCCGCGTCCGGGGTGGACCCGGCAAACGCCCCGCAGGCTCGCGCCGTTCCAGCCGCGGCGCCGGCGCGCCCCGCCCCCCGGCGTAGTAGGCGGCGCAGCCCGCAGCCGACCCGCGCTTCCCGCACGGCCCCCTCGCGGTCCTGGACGGTGACGGCAGCGCGTACGGCGTCGACGGGATCGTGCTCGACCGCCCCGCGCCAAGCGTGGTGGAGCTGGTGGAGTGGACGCTGCACGAGTCCGGCCTCGGCGCGCCACGGCAGTCCGAGCTGCTGGCCGTGGCCTCCCTGGCCATCCTCTCCATCCATCTGAGGCAACGAGGTTCACCGGAGTCCAAGCCCGTCGGGGCGTCCCACTCGGCCACCGGTGTCGAAGGCTGACGACCGAGGGGAACGGCCATACGAGGGACATGACCGTGCCGCGCCACCAGTGGCTCTGGGTGGGGCCGTGTTAGACGCTGGTGACGAGGGGTACCGATGACACGCCCCGGGTCAGGCGCCGGGGGCCGTCAGGAGGCAGACATGGACGCTGCGGTGGACCGGATCGCGCAACCGTGGGGAAACCGGACGCCCTATGGCCGGCACGAGCCGTGGCCCGCCAGAGTGGACACCTTCCTGGAGGAGGGCGTCGACCCGGACGCGGTGCAGCGATGGGTGCAGGCCGCCTCGGTCCTGCACTCGGACGGCGACGCGATGGACATCGCGGTCGTGGACGGACGCATGGTGGGCGTCCGGGGCCGCGCGCAGGACCGGGTCAACCACGGCCGGCTGGGCCCCAAGGACCTCTTCGGCTGGCAGGCGAACGCCTCGAAGGACCGGCTGACCAGGCCGCTCGTCCGCGAGGACGGACGCCTGGTGGAGTGCGACTGGGACACCGCGATGAACCGCATCGTCGCCCGCACCCGGGACCTGCTGGACGAACGAGGTCCGGGATCGGTCGGCTTCTACACGACCGGGCAGCTGTTCCTGGAGGAGTACTACACCCTCGCGGTCCTCGCGAGGGCCGGCATCGGCACCAACCACCTGGACGGCAACACCCGCCTGTGCACCGCCACCGCCGGAGAGGCGCTGAAGGAGTCCTTCGGCTGCGACGGACAGCCCGGCAGCTACGACGACGTCGACCACGCCGACGTAATCGCGCTGTTCGGGCACAACATCGCCGAGACACAGCCCGTGCAGTGGATGCGAATCCTCGACCGCCTGGAGGGCGGCGACCCGCCCCACCTGATCTGCGTCGATCCGCGCCCCACCCGGGTGGCCCGCCGGGCGGCCGTGCACCTCGCACCCCGCCTCGGCACGAACGTGGCCCTGCTTAACGCACTCCTGCACGAAATCATCCGCACCGACCGGGTCGACCACGACTACATCGCCGCGCACACCGTCGGCTTCGAAGAGCTCGCATCCCGCGTGAAGGAGTGCACCCCCGAGTGGGCGGCCGGCATCTGTGACGTGCCGGCCGCACGGATCGGCGAGGCCGCCGAGATCCTGGGCACCGCCGATCGGCTGCTGTCCACAGTGCTGCAAGGGGTCTACCAGTCCCACCAGGCCACCGCCGCCGCCGTGCAGATCAACAACCTGCACCTGATCCGCGGCATGCTGGGGCGGCCGGGCGCCGGCGTGCTCCAGATGAACGGGCAGCCGACCGCCCAGAACACCCGTGAGTGCGGCGCCAACGGCGACCTGCCCGGCTTCCGCAACTGGCAGAACGACAGCCATATCGCCGACCTGGCGAAGGTGTGGAACGTCGAACCCGAGACGATCCCGCACTACGCCCCACCCACCCACGCCATGCAGATGTTCCGCTACGCCGAGCAGGGTTCGATCCGCATGCTGTGGATCAGCGGCACCAATCCCGCGGTCTCGCTGCCGGAACTGTCCCGCATCCGCTCGATCCTGCAGCAGGAGCGCCTCTTCGTCGTCGTCCAGGACCTGTTCCTCACCGAGACCGCCCAGCTCGCCGACGTGATCCTGCCCGCCGCCACCTGGGGCGAGAAAACGGGCACCTTCACCAACGCCGACCGCACGGTCCACCTGTCCGACAAGGCCGTCGAACCCCCCGGGGCGGCCAGGCCGGACCTGGACATCTTCCTCGACTACGCGGCCCGCATGGACTTCCGCGACAAGGACGGCGGTCCGCTGATCACCTGGCACGATCCCGAATCCGCCTTCGAGGCGTGGAAGCGGTGCAGCGCCGGCCGGCCCTGCGACTACACGGGCCTCACCTACGACCGGCTGCGCGGTGTGACCGGAATCCAGTGGCCGTGCAATGACGAGGCACCTGACGGCACGGAACGCCTCTACACGGACGATGTCACCTGGGCCCATCCGGACGTCTGCGAGAGTTACGGCAAGGACCTGGTCACCGGCGCCTCCCAAGAGGTCGTCGAGTACCGCTCCCTCAACCCCGACGGCAAGGCCATGATCAAGGCAGCCGGATACCTGCCGCCCCACGAGGCGCCCGACGACACTTACCCCTTCCAACTGACCACCGGCCGCACCCTCTACCACTTCCACACCCGCACCAAGACGGGGCGCGCGCCCCAGCTGAACGCGGCCGCCCCCGACGTGTGGGTGGAGGCGTCCGTCTCCGACGCGGCCGACCTCGGCCTGAACGAAGGAGACCTGGTCGAGGTCGGCACCCCCCGCGGCGCCCTGCGCGGCCGGCTGCGGGTGACCGACATCCGGCCGGGCCTGCTGTTCGTGCCCTTCCACTACGGATACTGGGACACCCAGGCCGGGCATGCCCCGGGCGGCGACACGCCCGCCCGTGCCGCGAACGAGACGACCGTCACCGACTGGGATCCCGTCTCCAAGCAACCCCTGTTCAAGACCGCCGCGGCCGCGCTACGCCGCGTGGAGCACGCCGACGGCCACACCGCCCCGGCACCGACGACCACGGCATCCGCTCCTGCGCGCGCCGACGCCGTGCCAGCCACAGTGGGCGGTCCCGCAGCCCTGGCCGCCCAGGCGGCTGAATCCTTCCCGGACGGCCGAAAGGACGGCACCGCGTGAACGGCGTCGACCTCACCCTGCAGGCGCTCCACCACGGCGAGCAGCACTTGGTCAAGGAGCTGACCACAGTGGCCGAACGCCACCGCACCGACCACGAGGTCCACCACGTCGCCACCGACCTCGCCGCATGGTCGCGCGAACACGTCCAGCGCGTGAGCGACGCAGGCCGCGATCGCGGCCTGCACCTCGGCGATGCACCCAAGGACCACACCCGGGGCCTGCTCCCGGCGCTACGAGAGAGGGCGGCCGAGACACTGGGACACCGACCGGAACCCGCCCTCGTCCTCCTGCACGACCTGCGTGACCTCCATCTCGCCGCCACGCAGAACTCGCTGCACTGGGAGATGCTCGCCCAAGCCGCGCAAGCCACCAGAAACGACGCACTCCTGTCCCTCGCCTCCGCCTGCCACCCCCAGACACTGCGGCAGATGCGCTGGACCAACACCATGATCAAGGTCCTGTCACCCCAGGCACTGTCCAGCCTGTGACGCGGTAGCGTGCGACACGAACCCCGCGGATCACAAGGCAGCCCGGGCGCGGGCGGGCTCCCGTCCCGGCTCGGGGGAAACACGGAACGGGAGCCCTGCCTCCCTCTTCCCCGCCGCGCGGCCGTGCGGATGCGTCACGCTCTGCGCGGTCTGCGCGCCGGCATCTTCCTCGCGGTCTCCTTAGCTGCCGTCTTCTTCGCGCCGGCCGGCTGCGTCGTCCTCTTGGCCGGCGCCTTCTTCGCTGCCTTCTTGGCGGCTGTCTTCTTCTTCGGCTGTGCGAGGTCGTGGACGTCGGCCTCGGTGTCGTCGGTTTCGCCACGGGAGGTCTTGGCCTTGCGCACCAACTCCTGCAGCGCGGCCATCAGGTCCAGGACCTGCCCCTGCTCCTTCGGTTCGGGCGCCTCAGGCAGCGGCTTGTCCTCCCGCTTGGACTCGATGATCTTCGCCACGGCCTCGGCGTCGCGGAACGCCTCCCCCTGAAGCTCCCAGCGGGTCATGACTCCATCAGCGCCAGCGCGCCTGGTTCCGGCGCCTGCGCATCCGCTGGGAGATCCGGGACGACATTCACCAAGCCTTCATCACCCTCGGCTGCGCATCATCTGTTGGCGACGGCTGAAGACCTCGGTCTGATCCCAGTCCTCAGAGGTGAGCGTCGTTGTTGCTGCCGACGTCGGGTACGCCTGCGGACAGCAGGTGCTCGGCGCCGCCTTCGAGGGCCTTGGCCGTCTCGGTGGAGCGGGGGAGCATGGTCTTCTCGTAGGTGCGGATCGCGTCGTCGACGGTGGCGGCGTTCGCGAGAGCGAGGGCGAGTTCGCTGGCATCGAGCATGGCGAGGTTGACGCCGACGCCGAGCGGGGGCATGAGGTGGGCGGCGTCGCCGAGCAGGGTCACCGTCGGGTTGTGTTCCCAGGCATGCGGCACCGGGAGGGCGAAGATGGGACGGTCGACGTAGGGGCCGTCGTTCTCGGTGATCATCTGGCGCATGCGGGGCGACCAGTGGGCGTACTCGCTTAGGAGCAGGGCGCGGATGCCGTCGGTGTCCTCGGCGGTCAGGCCGCCTACGCCGATCCAGTCGACCGGGACTCGTCGGATGATGTAGACGCGGATGTGGTTTCCGCTGTTGCGCTGGGCGAACAGGCCGCGCTCGCCGTCGGCTGCGTGGGCGCTGCCCGGGCCGACCAGCTCGGCAATGTCCGGGTGCCGGTTCTCGACGTCTGAGAACCACGCTTCCAGGAAGCTCACCCCGGTGTACTCGGGGACGGCGGGAGACACGGCCGGGCGCACCCGGGAGGAGGCGCCGTCGGCGCCGATGACCAGATCGGTCCCGATGCTGGTGCCGTCGGCGAAGTGCAGCCGCCGCGGCCCGTCGGCGGGTCCGCTGATCGTGTCGAGGGCGCGGCCCCAGTGCACGGTTCCCGGTCGCAGGGAGTCGAGCAGCAGGTTACGCAGCTGGCCGCGGTCGATTTCCGGCTTGAAGAGTTCGCCGGCCTCCGGGACTTCATGGGACGTGATCGTGCCGGTCGGGTCCATCTGACGCATTTCCTGCCCTTCGGGGCGGGCGAGCTTGAAGAACTCGTCGAGCAGACCGGCTTCGCGCAGGGCGATCTGGCCGTTGTCGGCGTGCAGGTCGAGGGTGCCGCCCTGGTTGCGCGCGTCGGGGCCCGGGTCGCGGTCGTAGACGGTGACCGCTATGCCGCGCCGCTGGAGGATGCGTGCGCAGGTCAGTCCGCCGGGACCGGCACCGATGATGCTGATGCGGGCCCGGGCGGGCTCTGGGGAGTTCATGGTTGTCCCTTTCAGTCGACGAAGAGGGGGGCGAGCAGGGCAGGGCGTCGTCGACCTCGTTACCGGACGTGCCACGCGGTGGGGCCTCGCTGATGAACCGGTCGGCACGGTGCTCACGATGACCAGGCCGACGAGGATGTGCCGCTCCCGTACTCGCTACGCCTATAAAATCAGAGCAACTCGAAAAGTACAACGACTCTACTTAGTGACCGATTCGACTGTCGGGTACGCTCCCACCATGACCGCGCCCTCTCCCAGCCGCCGCGACCGCAAGAAGGCGGCCACCCGGCAGGCGATCGCCGACGCCGCACTGCAACTCTTCCTCCAGTGCGGCTACGACCAGGTGAGCATCCGTGACATCGCCGACGCCGCCGACGTGTCGACCGCTACCGTGTTCAAGCACTTCAGCGGCAAGGAGGCGCTGGTCTTCGACCAGGACGAAGACCGAGAGTCACAATTGATCGCCGCGGTGCGGCAGCGGCCCTCCGGGCAGAGCATCCTCGACGCCCTCCGACAGCACGTCCTGGACACTTGGCCAGCGATCGAGGCACATCCTCAAGCGGCCGAGTTCACCCACCTGGTGAACTCCACGCCGGTGCTGCGCGCCTACGCCGAACGCATGTGGACCCGCTACACCGACAGCCTCAGCGCAGCCATCGCAGACGAGTTCGGCGTGGACCACGACAACCTCGCATGTGCGGGTCTTGCTCGATTCGTACTCGAGATCCCGGCCCTCGCTCGCGGCCGGCAGGACCGCCGGGCCGCCGTCGAGGCACTCTTCGACATCCTCACCCACGGCTGGGAACCGCCAAGCAAGCCGCCCGCGCCGTAGCGCCCGGGACGTTTCCTGGGCCCGTCCTCGACCAGCCTCGGCTTGCCCCACTACGCGTTTCGGTCGCACCCATCCCCGGCCTGACACCGAGAACTGACATTCCGTCATTCCAGAGTGGCGAGCACCTCATTCCGCTCCCAGTCCTAAGAGCACAAGCTCCCACCCCGGGAACCGGCCCGTGGCGACGCCGGCACCCCGAGAACGACGGAGCTTCCCGCGGAACGCCCCGGCCACGCACGGCCGCCCCGACCACGACCCCGTCCGCGGCAGGTCGGGCCTCCCCTCCCGCATGCACCCCAGCCGAGGCGGCACCCGTGAACCGCATCAGGAAGATCAAAAGGCAAACGTGAAGACAGACGCGGACATGGATTCGCTCCGCTGGGCGGTGGCCTGGATGTGCGTCACCTTCACCCGCGACCTGAGCCCCGAGGAGGTCTTCGCCCGGTACGGGGCCGACCCGGACCAGGCACGCCTGCTCGACTGGGACACAGCCTCGGACCTGGCCCCGGGCGACTCCGGTGACGCGATGGTCTCGCTGCTGCGGGCCGGGAGGCTCGATGAATGGGCCTTCTGTGTCGAGGAGGAAGGTGGCATCGGCTTCGGGGAAGAATCGCTCGCGGAGTTGTCTCGCGGCACTGAGACATACAGCCTGGCGACGGCCGACGGAATCGACGTCTTCCAGTACTGGCGTGACGGCGAATGCGTCGAGCACTTCGAGCCAGGCATGGAGCACACCCGGTCCGAACCGTTCGGCCCATGGTGGGATCGGGTGGAAGCGGCGCTCGCCACGCACGAAGGAGAGGATGTCGGGATGGCACCTGTGGTGGCCCTCGTGCTGGACCACCTCGGCATCACCCTGGACGACGCCACCCTCGCCGGACCCTGGCCCAGCCTGACGCTCGCCGAGGACGACGCATCGTCGGGGCCACTGGGCGACACCTACGCGGGCGAGGGACCGGTTCCGCCCGGGACTGTCGAGCTCTTGTAAGACCTCACAACATCGATGACGTCGGTCAGCCCGAACGACGGGTCGGCAACCGATCAGGCGCGCGTGTGCTTCAGCGGGTCCCACCGACATCAGCCACGCTATCGGGTATTCCCACAGCCACCCGCGCCGGTCGACACGGGTGGCAACAGCGCGGAAGCCATCTGCTTGGGGTACCGCATCTCAGGAAGCACCGCGGCTGTCGGCTTCAGCCTGGGCGATGGCCTCGGCCTCGGCCTCGGCCAGGACGATCGCGACGCCGAACGCCTGGGCGATATGGCCCGCGGCCGACATGACACGTGCCGTCCCCACGACGGGGGCGATGGCGACGAGCAGGTCCTGAAGCTGCTCGACGGTGAAGTCGGCCTTGATCGCGGGGTTGATGTGCGCGAGGTAGGAGATCGCCGGTGCGTCCATGGCGACCAGCGCGGCGACGCGGGTGAGGAGGAGCGTCCGCTCGTCCATGTGACAGCGCTCGATGGAGTCGACGGTCATGGCGGCGAGGGTGTCGAGTACGGGAGTGTCAGACGCAGTGGCCATGGCGGGACCGCCTTCCGTGCTGTAGGGATCCGGTTTGCCCCCTCCGCCGGCGTGTGAACTTCCCCTGTGCGCCGCGCGGCTGTGCCTCAAGGGTAGGCAGCCTCAGATGGTGGCGCGCGTCGACGTGTCCTCCCGGCCGGCCGCGGACGTGTTGGACATGGGGAGCAGGAGAGTCACGGTGACGTCCGGCGCCTCTGGCATGCCGTCGGCGTGCCAGGTCAGCAGACGCGCTTCGGAGAGTGCTCGCAGTGCCGAGTTGAGGTGCGCCGGCGTCGCACCCAAGGCACGCGCCGCAAGGTCAAGCGGGAAGCAGACGCTGTCGGCCCGGCGTACAGGGCTGGTGCCCGCCACCAGGTCGACGAGAAATCCGGCGAGCAGGCCTCCTTGAGGCACGCCGCGAGCAGTCGCCGCCCAATGCAGCGCCCAGCTTTCGAACGGAGGGGTCGTCTGCATACCGGTCTCCATCCTGCTGGCAATACCCGACAGGGGGCTTGGCCGGCACACGTTTCGTTTCTGGGAACACATGCTTCGGCACATGTGATTTTGCGTCCTGGTTCCGGCCCTCGCGACTTGACGGTCACTGGAGCCTGCTTGTGTTCCGGCTCCGGGGCCGTCGGTGTCGAGTCCATTTCAGTCAGTGCCTGGGGGGACTTCTCTGCTGGCCTGCGGAGCATTTCGGGTGCACGATGTTCGATACGGGAGGTTGCAGATGGCCCGTGAATCGACTGAAGCAGACGCCGTTCGGCGGGTCGCCGAAAGGCTCCGCATCGCCTATCAAGGCCGGTGTGGTTCCGGACAGGTCGATGCGGCAGTGGCCGCCGCTGCGGAGCACTTCGACGACAGCAGAGTTCGTGATTTCGTGCCCGTACTCGTCGAACGCCGTGCCCGATCGATCCTCGCCTCCGCGGCAGTGCGGGAGGCGGACGACGTTGCACACACACGTCACGCATCCGGGATCGCCCCGGCGCAGGCTCCGTCCACGCCTCACGGCGACGCGGCGAGCCGCAGGGGATCCTCTTCCCGCGCATCGGTGTTCTCCAGACTCCTGACACCGCGTCTTTCAGGGAAAGGCACTCGCCCAGCCAGTGATCAGGGCCAGTAGAAGTTCACCTGTATCGGGTGAGGGATCCGGCTTTCCTTTCGGTCATCGTGATCGAAGAGACTCTTTCCCGCGGAAACCCGCAAGGCAGAAGAAGGGTCACCTCTATGTACCTCGCGTACGACTACCCCCTGCTCGGCGCCTTCTGGACCATGCTGTGGTTCTTCCTCTGGATCATGTGGTTCGTCCTGCTCTTCAAGATCGTCTTCGACATCTTCCGCGACGACTCGTTGAGCGGCTGGGGCAAGACAGGCTGGCTCGTCTTCGTGATCGTGCTGCCGTTCCTGGGCGTCTTCGTCTACCTGATCGCCCGCGGCAAGGACATGGGCCGCCGCGAGACGGCACAGAAGGTCGAACAGAAGCGAGCGTTCGACTCCTACGTCAAGGAGACGGCCGGCAGCGCCCGACCCGGCAGCGCCGACGAACTCGCCAAGCTCTCGGAACTGCGCGCGCAAGGCCACATCACCCCCGAGGAATTCCAGCGGGCGAAAGAACTGGTCCTGAGCGGTCCCACAAGCCGGGCCGGCTCGACGGCTGCATCCGGCTCCCGCTGATCACCACCGTCGGCACGCCTCCACAGCACCGGGCAGCCCTTGCTCGGGGCGGGTCCTGCCACCGGCCGGGCCGGCGTCCCGGCGTGAGCACCGGCGCGGTGAGGCGCTCGGTGATGGCGACCGGGCCCCTGAGTTCGAAAAGGCTCACTTGCCTCAGCTGACGACAGCCGGCCCCGCCACCCGCGCCGGTCGACACTGGTGACAACAGCGCGGAAGCCATCTGCTCGGGGAGCTGCATCTCGGGAAGCGCTTCGGCTGTCGGCTTCAGCCTGGGCGATGGCCTCGGCCTCGGCTTCGGCCAGGACAAGTCGGGTCAGGTGCCGACGAGGTCGGCGTAGTGGTGGAGGAAGAGGGCTTCCACCAGGGCCATCCGCTCGATCTCGGAAGGATCCACGCTCTCGTTCGGCGCGTGGATCAGGCACCGTGGCTCCTCGACGCCCATCAGGATCAGCTCGGCGTCGGGGAAGGTGTCGGACAGGACATTGCACAGCGGGATCGACCCACCCTGGCCGAGAAAGGAGACCGGCTTGCCGTAGGCGTCCCGCATGGCGTGGTCGAGCGCGGTGTATGCAGGGCCGGTCGTGGCCGCGCGGAAGGGCGATCCTGAGCCCTCACGCTGCACCTCGACCCGTGCGCCCCAGGGAGCGGCGGCTTTCAGATGGGCCGTCAGCGCGTCGGTGGCCGCCGCGGAGCTCATACCGGGCGGCACGCGGAGGCTGACCCGGGCTCTGGCGCGGGCGGGTACGGCGGCGGCGGAGCCGACGACCGGGGGGCAGTCGATGCCGAGGACGGTGACGGCAGGGCGCGCCCACAACCTGTCGGCGACGCTGCCCGAACCGAGCAGTTCGACCCCGTCGAGGACCGCCGCGTCGGCGCGGAACTGCTGCTCGTCGTAGCCGATTCCCTCCCAGATGCCATCACCGTCCAGGCCGTCGACACGGGTTGCCCCTTCAGCGTCGCGCAAGGAGTCCAGCATCCGGATCAACGCCGCCAGGGCGTCGGGGGCAGGTCCGCCGAACATGCCCGAGTGAAGGTCACCGGCCAGTGTGGAGACGGTCACGACGATGTTGGCCAGGCCTCGCAGGACAGTGGTGGCGGTGGGGGTGCCCACGGCGGCGTTGCCGGTGTCGCAGATGAGCAGCGCGTCCGCGCGCAGGTCGTCCGGGTGGTCGGAGACGTAGGCTTCCAGCCCCCCGGTGCCCTGTTCTTCTGACCCCTCGGCGACGAGTTTGAGGCCGACGGGGATGTCATCGCCCAGGGCGCGCAGGGCGGTGAGGTGCATGAGGATGTTGCCTTTGCAGTCGGCCGTTCCGCGTCCGTACCAGCGGCCGTCGCGTTCCGTGAGTTCGAACGGCGGTGACTGCCAGGCGGAGTCGTCGAGCGGCGGCTGCACGTCGTAATGGCAGTACAGCAGGACCGTGGGGGCGCCAGGTGGCGGCGGACGGTGGCCGAGCACCGCGTGGCTGCCGTCCGGTGTCTCCGCGAGCCTGACGTCATCAAGGCCAGCTTCGGTGAAGGCTGCGGCGACCCACTCGGCGGCGCGGCGACAGTCTTCCGGCGGGAACTGCCGGGGGTCCGCGACCGAGGGGATCGCGACCAGCGCGGCGAGTTCCGCCTTCGCCCGGGGCATCAGGGCGGACACCCGTCCGGCGAGGTCGTCAGCCAGGCCGCTCCCGTGCGGGACCTCAGTCACGGATCACATCCTCGGTCTTGAGGTCGTTGATCTTCTGCTTGTATTTCTCCAGCTTCTCCGGGCAGTAGACCGCGATCACGGTCGCGCCCGCTTCCAGGATCCGCCGGTCGGAGATGACCGGACGCATGCCGGGACCACTCGCGCCGTTGGACAGCTGAATCAGCCACAGACCGCGCCGCAGAGCCGAGTTGGGGCCGTCACAGACCGGCCCGCCGTCGGCGCCGAGGGTGTTGGCGATGTTGGTCGTGTTGCGGGCGGCGAACCCCTTGGCGACGAGGGCGTCGTTCAGCTCGTTCGCCTTCCGGTGAGCCTCGTTGGTGGCCTTCTGCTGCGTGTACGTGAACAGTCCGGCGATCATCATGCCGACCAGTACCACGATCGATCCGATGAAGATCCAGCGGTGCTCGGACCACATCCGGGTGGGACTCATGCCGCACCTCCGTCGACCTGGGCGGTGCCGACGTCGCGTTGGCGCCAACTGGGTCTACGGGCCTTGAGGAAGCCGAACGGGATGATCACTCCGAGCAGCAGAAGACCGCCGCCGACGATGCCGATGTACGCCCAGACGCTGCCGCCTCCGAACTGCGAGGAGGGGATGAAGCCGATCGCCATGGCCAGCGCCGAGGCGACGAAGCCCACGACGCAGATCGTGGTGAGGATCGGCGCGCGGTAGCCGCGAGGATGGTCGGGCTGCTTGCGGCGCAGTTGGATGGCGGCCAGGAACATCAGCAGATACATGATCAGGTACACCTGCGTGGTGATGACCGAGAAGATCCAGTAGACGCTGGAGACGTCCGGGATCAGCGCGTACAGCAGGGCGATGACCGTGGTGAGCAGGCCCTGGGTGATCAGGATGTTCTGCTGGATGCCGTGCTCGTTGAGCTTCTGGAGGAAGGGGGGCAGGTAGCCCTCCTCCCGGGAGATGAGCAGCAGGCCCTTGGAAGGCCCGGCCAACCAGGTGAGCATCCCGCCGAGAGAGGCGGCACACAGCGCGACCGCCACGATCGGGACCAGCCAGCCGATGTGGAAGTACTGGAAGAAGGCGTCGAAGGCCTGCATCACGCCCGCGGTGAGGCTGAGCTGATCCGCCGGGATGACCCAGCTGATGGCCAGGGCGGGCAGGATAAAGATCAGCAGGACCAGGCCCATGGCCAGGAACATCGACTTCGGGAACTCCTTGGCCGGGTTGCGCAGCTTGTTGACGTGGACCGCGTTCATCTCCATCCCCGAGTAGCTGAGGAAGTTGTTCACGATCAGAACCAGGCTGGCGATGCCGGTCCACTGGGGGAAGAGATGCGAGCCGGTCATGGGCGCCGCCGAGGGATTCCCCTGCCCGAGGAAGACGAAGCCCAGAACGACCAGGAGCGTGCCGGGGACCAGCGTTCCGATGACCAGGCCCCACGAGGCCAGCCCCGCCACGGCGTTCGTACCGCGCGAGGACACCCACACGCCGCTCCAGTACAGGACCACGATGACGATCGCGGTGTACACGCCGTTGTTTGCCAGCGCCGGATTGATCACGTACGAGATCGTGCTGGCCACGAACGCGAGCAGGCTGGGGTAGTAGAAGATCGTCATGGCGAACTGGCACCAGACGGCCAGGAAGCCCAAAGGCTTCGACAGTCCCTGGGCCACCCAGTTGTAGACCCCGCCGCTCCAGCCGGACGCCAGCTCGGCCGACACCAGTGCGGTGGGCAGCAGGAACACGATGGCCGGGACAAGATAAAGGAAGACACACGCCAGGCCGTACACGGCCATGGTGGGTGAAGCCGACTCGCGACGGAGGCTGTCGTCATCATCGCCAGCGTCAGCCAGGGGATCTTCTGGACCGTCGCCGCAGAGCGCGCCTCGGTCAGCGGCTTGGTCCCGGCCGGTCGGCCGGCGTCGTCCGCGGGGACATCGGCAGTGCTCATCATGTGCCTCTCCTCCGCACAACGATCACGTCATGCCCAACTCTGATAACAATGTGTGGCGCTCGCACGTCTGACTAGGCTGTGAGGGTCGGGGACACCCGTTCGCTGCCGCCTCCATGGCGCTGCCCGAACAGATCGGCGGAGAGCGCAACTGGGACTACCGCGACACCTGGCGATCAGACTCGCCATCGCCCACTCCCGGCCCGGCGACCTCACCCGCTGGCAGGACGCCTGCGACGCGGTCTTCCGGCAGATCGCGGAGCACGGCTGGAGCACGGAGCGCCGCGCCTTCGTCCGGCACTACGACACCGACGTCCTCGACGCGTCCCTGCTCCTCATGCCCAAGGTCGGCTTCCTCACCCCCACCGACCCCGACTGGCTGAGCACCCTCGACGCCATGGACCGCGAACTCGTCAGCGACAGCCTCGTCTACCGCTACGACCCCGCCGCCTCCCCCGACGGCACGGTCACTGCCGCGCCCCGGGCGGCCGCGGTGCCGCCGTCCCCGCTCCGGTGGCATGAGGCCGACCGGCGTGCGGCAACAGGCCCGCGGCGGTCAGCCCGCCCAGGCCGACGACCGCGAGCGCCGCCATCGCCACCGCGTACGCACCCTTGCTGAGCCCCGACACCAAGATCGTGCCCGCCACGGCCGTGCCGAGCGAAGAGCCGAGGTTGGAGATGCTGCGCGACAGCCCGGAGATCTCGCCCTGCTGCGACTCGGAAAAGCACGACTGGACCACGTTCACCGACGGAGTGAGCATCACCCCCAGCCCCAGTCCGATCAGCAGCAGGCCTGGGGCGAACGCCCAGGCACCAGGCCGCCAGGCGACCAGGGCGAGGAGCACGACGATACCGGCGATCGTCACGACGAAGCCCGCCATGATGAGGGTGCGCTGCGCATGGCGCCGGGCCAGCTTCTCGGCCGCCAGCGATGTGGCGAGGACGCCGAGCGTCGCGGCGGTGAAGATGACGCCGGTCTCGATCGCGTCGTAGCCGCGGACGACCTGCAGATACGCGGCGACGGTGAAGGAGACGCCCATCAGCAGCAGCCACTGCGTGTTCTGCGTGACCAGGCCGAGGTTGGAAGTGCGGTTACGGAACAGCTCCGTCGACAGCAGCGCCTCCCGGCCGGCGCGCTCGCGGCCACGCACCCAGGCGAAGAAACAGAAGAGCACCAACGCACCGGCCAGCAACAGACCCAGCGCCAGCCAGCCGTTGTTGTCGACGGCCAGGATGCCCGTCACCAGCAGCACCAGGCCCGCCGCCGACAGCACCGCCCCGACCGTGTCGAACGGCCGGGCCGGCTCCGCCGGCAGCGGATCGGTGATCTGTCGGCTGAGCACAACGATCACCACGATCACCAGCGCCTGGAACACGAACGCGGCCCGCCAGCTGAGCGCACTCGTGATCAGCCCGCCGATCAGCGGACCGGCAGCCGCCCCGATCCCGCCCATCGCCATGATCGCGCCGAACGCACGCGCCCGGGAAGCCGTGTCGGTGAACAGCAGTGTGGTCAGGATGTAGACCGGCGGGATCAGCAGCGCCGTACCCACACCCTCCAGGACCGAATTCCCGAGGATCAGCACACCCAGCCCCGGCGCGGCCGCACTGAGCACCGCCCCCACCCCGTAGACCACGAGACCCGCCAGCAGGCAGCGCTTACGCCCCCACTTGTCCGTCAGCTTCCCGCCCGGGATCATCAGCGCGGCCATCACCAGCAGGAAGATCGTGATCGCAACCTGGACACCCTGCACAGTGGTGTCCAGATCCTCACTGATGTCATTGATCATCACGTTCATGTTCGAGCCGGCGAAGCTGCAGATGAACTGCGCCAACGCCAGCGGAGCAAGCACCCGCCGCGCCCCCGCCGCTGCCGTCCCCGCCATACCGCCACCTGCCCATCCACCAAGTCCGATGTTCTGAGGGATGCGACTTCCGTCCGCGAACAACTGGCGCTGACGGAACGCAACCGTCGCCACGACCGTCGCATGGCAAACCGCCGTCGGGCCGAAGGCGCGCAGCAGCGGCCTTCTCTCGTCGACTCCCTCAGCAAGAGGGCTGGCGCCTGGACGAGGTCCTCGCCCTCGAGCAAGACGACCTGCGGCGTCGGCTCCGGCGCGCCAGCCAGACACGCCGGGTACACCTTCAGCCCGACCGCCTTCGGCCGCGGCAGCACGAACACCGGGCTCACCCAACCAACGCTGCCCTGAAAGTCGGAGTACGCCTACGGAGTGGTGGTGTACGCGCTGGGGAAGCAACGGGCCCTGTACGGAGCCGCAATGCCCTGCCCAAGCCTGGTCGCCTCCTCACCGGGAGTGGCGCGCCCGCACGTGTTCGCGCGGAGCTCCGAAGAGGCCCGGGAACTGACCGCGGTAATGCCCGGAGGACGGGTTACAGGCCTCGATCATGCACAAGTGAGCCCAGAACAGGGCGGGTTGAGCACAGATGCATCTTCTGCGAACGCCTGTTTGCGCATACGCTCCTCGGCACTCAGGCCTGCACCGACGGCCCGACCGCCAAAAGGACACGCCTTGTTGAAGAAGATCAGCTTCACGCTCGCCGCCGCCGGCGCGGGAGTCACTCTCATGGCCGTACCAGCTCACGCCACCTGGTACCCGACCGCATGGCCGCAGCACGCCTACACGTCCGACTACAAGGGCGAGGGCGCCTTCCAGGCCGACGGTGACTGGATCATGGCGAACGACCTCGGGGAGGACCACAAGAGCACCGTCACCCGCTGGGAGACCGACTACGGCCGCGAGGGCGAGTGCAAGGCGACCGGCGGTGCGTTCAGCGGCCGCGAAGAGTGCAACTACGACTTCGCCGAGGAGCACAAGGTCCGGATCAAGGTCTGTCTGCGCAACTACTCCAACGACATCGGCTGGGAGAACTGTTCGACCTGGACGCCGTGGCTCAGCATCTCCACCGGCAACGCCTGATCCGGGGGCCCGCCACCCGGTGCGTCGGGGACAGGCATGATGAGGCGGACCGTCCTCTTCCGTGCGGACGGTCCGCTGCCCTGCGCCCCCACGCCCGGGAGTCTCTCCCTTGCCCGTGCCGACCCCGGCCCGCCCGCGGCATCCCGCATGACCTCAGCGACGGTCGCGACGTCCGCTTCGCACTCCCCGGCCCGGACGGCACCCGCAGACTACGGCTGGACGAGATCCCCCTGCCCCCGACCACCCCGGCCGCCTACCCCCGCCCGCTCCCCGCAAGCAATTGCTGCTCGTGTTCCTCGTGCCGACCCGGTTGGGCGGGGCTCGCCCAGAAGCTGAACGTGTCCACTGGGCGGCGCTGCACCATCCCGCACGACCGGGCATGGCCGGTCCTGCGCCAGACGGTGTCACCCGCGAGCTGGGGTCGCGCTGAGGGCCGCCCGCCTGATGGAACGACTCATCGGAGGAACGTGAACGGCTGGCAGAGCTGGGCGGCGATCATCGTCTTCGTCGCGACGTACGGACTGATCATCAGCGAGAAGATCCACCGCGTGGGGGCCGCCCTCGGGGGCGCCGCGCTGATGCTCGCGATCGGCGCGACCGACGACAAATCCGCCTTCTTCTCCGAGCACAGCGGCGTCGACTGGAACGTCATCTTCCTGCTCATGGGCATGATGATGATCGTCGGCGTACTGAAGAAGACCGGACTGTTCGAGTACCTGGCCATCTGGGCGGTGAAGCGGGCTCGCGCCAGACCCTTCCGCGTGATGGTCATGCTCATCGTGATCACGGCGACGGCCTCGGCACTGCTCGACAACGTCACCACGGTCCTGCTCGTCGCCCCGGTCACCCTGCTGGTCTGCGAGCGCCTGGCCCTGCCCGCAGCCCCGTTCCTGATCGCCGAGGTGTTCGCATCCAACATCGGCGGCATCGCGACGCTGGTCGGTGACCCGCCCAACATCATCATCGCCAGCCGGGCCGGCCTGACCTTCAACGACTTCCTGGTCCACCTCGCCCCGCTGGCCGCGGTCCTGGTCGTCGTCCTCGCCGTCCTGTGCCGCTTCTTGTTCCGCAGATCCTTCGTCTACGACGAGGCGCGCGCCGAGGAGGTCATGGCGCTGGAGGAGGGGGAGGCGATCAAGGACCCCCGGCTGCTCGTCCAGGGACTGGTGGTGCTCGCTCTGGTCGTCGTCGGTTTCGTGCTGCACCCGGTGCTGCACTACGAGCCCAGCGTCGTTGCCCTGCTGGGCGCGGGCCTGCTCATCGCGGTGTCCGCCGTGGAGACCGGGGAGGTGCTGGGCGAGGTCGAGTGGCCCACTCTCGCGTTCTTCGCCGGGCTGTTCATCATGATCGGTGGTCTGATCGAGACGGGCGTGATCGGCGAGGTCTCCAAGGCCCTCGCCGACGCCATCGGGGACAACGAACTCGGCGGCTCGATGCTGCTGCTCGGCGCGTCAGCCGTGCTCTCGGGCGTCGTGGACAACATCCCCTACGTCGCCACCATGGCCCCCATCACCAGCGACCTGGTGCAGTCGATGGGCGGTTCGGGCGACCACGTCATGTGGTGGGCCCTGGCCATCGGCGCTGACCTCGGCGGCAACGCCACCGCGATCGGCGCGAGCGCCAACGTGGTTGTGCTGGGCATCGCCGAACGCGCCCGGCAGCCCATCTCCTTCTGGCAGTTCACCAAGTACGGCCTGGTCGTCACCGCCGTCACCATGGCCCTGTCGGCGGGATATGTGTGGCTGCGCTACTTCGCCCTCGCCTGACCTGGAGGAGAGGCGCGGCACGGTCAGGTGCGGAAGTTCCACTCGGATGCGGATTGCGCCCCAGGACCCTATGGGACGCGCCGCGGCCCGTCGGCGGCCTGGCCGCGCTCCTCGGCCGCCCGGTCCGCACACGCGCAGAGCAGGCACGAAAAAGCGTGTGAAGACTACCGGAACCCGGCAATGACCGCAGCAGTCGGCGCGTGGGAGCATCCCCGTGGCGTGGCGCGGACGGCAGCGGGGGAGGTGGAGTTCCGTGACTCTGTTTCTGGGTCTCGGCATCGCGGGTCTCGTCCTGCTGGTGTTCGCACTTGTCTTCGACGGTCTCCTTGAGGGGCTCTTCGACGGCGTCGGCGCGTGGGAGGGGCTGTTCGACGGGCTGCTGTCACTGCCGGTGATCGCCGGATTCGTCTCGATGCTCGGCTTCGGCGGGGCGATCGTGCTGGGCAGTACGGGCCTCGGGGCCGGTGGCGCGGCCGCGGTGGGTGCGGGCGCGGGAGTGGGGGCGGGCTGGCTGACCTGGCGCCTCAGCCGGGCTCTGATGCGGGAGGAGCCCGGCACAAGCCCGCGCGGTACGGACCTGGTGGGCACGTCCGGCTCCGTGGTCACGCCGATCCCGGCCGACGGTTACGGCGAGGTGCTGGTGTACCTGGCGGGCCAGCCGGTGAAGTACGCGGCGAAGAGCGCCGGCCCCGTCGAGCGCGGTACCGAGGTGTGGGTCGAACAAGCCCTGTCGGCGACCTCCGTGGCGGTACGCCCTGTCGACCGCTGAGCCTTCGTCCGTTCGTCGTTGTCGTTCATTCGTTCCGCCCCGCACACAGGGGGCTGGGTTTCCAAGAGGGGCATTGTCATGAGTCCTGTCCTTGTCGCGGTCGTGGGAGTGGTCGTACTCCTGGTCCTGCTGGCTCTCGTCGTCGTCACGCGTTACAAGGTGGCCGGTCCCAGTGAGGCGTTCATCGTCACCGGGCGGCGCGGCAAGAAGGCCACCGATCCGGAGACCGGCCGGATCTTCACCGACAACAGCGGGCAGAAGGTCGTGGTCGGCGGCGGCGTGTTCGTCGTGCCGTTCGTCCAGCAGAAGTTCACCCTCGACCTTTCCTCCCGGCACATCCCGGTGGCGGTGCGCGGCGCGGTCACCCTGCGCGGTGTCAAGGCCCATCTCGAAGGCGTGGCCATCGTCAAGGTCGGCGGCAGCGAGGATTCCATCCGTGCCGCCGCCCAGCGGTTTTTGATGCAGCAGGACGGCATCGTCGGCTTCACTCAGGAGGTGCTCTCCGGCGCGCTGCGCGCCATCGTCGGCCGGATGTCGGTGGAGGACATCATCCGCGACCGCGCCGCCTTCGCGGGACAGGTCGCGGAGGAGGCCGAGGCGAGCCTGTCGGGGCAGGGTCTGGTGCTGGACGCCTTCCAGATCCAGGACATCAGCACCGAGGGCTCCTACCTGGAAGACCTCGGCCGCCCGGAGGCCGCCCGCGCCAAGCAGGAGGCCGACATCGCCGAGGCCGTCGCCCGCCGCGCCGCCGAGCAGGCCCGGCTGAAGGCCGAGGAGGAGATCGCGATCGCGCAGCGGACCTTCGCGCTCAAGCAGGCGGAGATCAAGGCCGAGACAGACGAAGCCGCCGCCCGCGCCGCTGCCGCCGGCCCGCTGGCCGAAGCCGCGCGCTCGCAGGAGGTCCTCGCCGAGCAGGAGAAGGTCGCCCAGCGGCAGGCCGCGCTGACCGACCGCGAACTGGACACCAAGGTCCGCAAGCCCGCCGACGCCGCCCGCTACCAGGCCGAACAGGAGGCCGAAGCCCGCCGCATCGCCCTGGTCAAGCAGGCCGAAGCCGACGCCCAGCGCTCCCGGCTGACCGGTGAGGGCGAGAAGGCACACCGCGCCGCGCTCGCCGACGCGGTCCGCATCGAGGGTGAGGCCGAGGCCGCCGCGATCGCAGCGAAGGGCACCGCCGAGGCCGAGGCGATGCAGAAGAAGGCCGACGCGTTCGCCCGGTACGGCGACGCTGCCGTCCTCCAGATGCTCGTCGAGGTCCTGCCCAGCGTGGTGGCCAAGGCGTCCGAACCGCTGAGCGCCATCGACAAGATGACGGTCATCTCCACCGACGGCGCCTCCCAGCTCTCTCGCACGGTCGCCGACAACGTCGCCCAGGGCGTCGAACTCCTCAGCTCCACCACCGGAGTCGACCTCACCGAACTGCTGAAGGGCATGACCCAGCGGGCCGACAGGACACAGGCCGCGACCACGGCGCCTGCCGAGACCAACGGAAAGATCGAGGTCACCGGCTGACGTCGACGCCCGACGGCGCAGCGCGCCCGGACGGTCCTCGAACCGGCCCGGGCGCCCGCCGGCCAACGCCGCCCGGCGTCACGGCCGCTACCAGCACAGGCACGGTCTTCCCCCTACGCGGCTCACACCGCTGCCCAGGACACGTCGCTGACGGGCTCCGGATGAACATCGGCCGGCACCCGGACGCCCAACGGGTACACAAGGAACCGCACGCATGATCCCCGTCGATGTCCTGGCCCCCACTCCGACGACGTACGACCCTGGCTACAGGAACATCTCCAGTGGAAAAGGAGCCCGCCGTGCGCGCTCGTGACCTGGCGGTCGAATACGAAACGGTGAGCGTCGACAGCGACGCCATGGACGCGGCCAGGCTGATGGCCGAGCACAAGCTGCCAGGCCTGCTGGTACTGGATGCACGGGGCGAGCCGAAGGCGATCCTGCCCGCCTCGCAGATGATCAAAGTGCTGCTGCCCGCCTACGTCGTCGAAGACCCCACCCTCGCCGCCGTGATCGATGAGAAGCACGCCGACCGGCTTTGCCAGGCGCTGGCCGGCCGACGTGTCGGGGACTGCCTGTCCAGCAAGGCGGCACCCCCGCCGATCGCCGACCCGGACGACACCGCGCTGGAGGTGGCCGCGCTGATGGCACAGGCACACAGCCCTCTGGTGGCGGTCACCGAGAAGGTCAAGGCCGGCCCGGGCAGCCGAGAACAAGGCGGTACGCAACTCCTAGGAGTGATCACGGCCTCGCATCTCCTGCATGAACTGCTGGGCTCCGCAGGTGCGTTGGGCAGTACGTGAAAGAGCAGTGAGACTCGCGCGGTGTCAGCTGCCCAAAATGGGCAAAGCCGCCGGCGAGGACCGTGTCGGTGCAGCCGAGGATGGTCGGTCACGGCGACACCGAGCGGTCCGAACCCGGGCTTCACGGCCTTCGCGCCGGTGCCGGCCTTCGAGCGGGGCGGCCGCTCGTTGCCGTCGGCCAGAGCCTTCTGCCCTGCCGGGGTCAGGTTCCAGATCTGATGCTTGCCGTCTTTGCCGTTCGTCTCCGCCAGCCCCAGCTCCGCCAGACCTTCATCGCCCTGCGCGCATACGACCGGCCGTCCCGATCCTCCTCCGTGATCACCTGAGCCATCTGCCGGGCCGTGGCTATCCGCACGCACCCCAGCAGCCGCAGCGCATCGGCCCGCACCTCCCCGGCCGTGGGAGTGGACTTCTTCCCCTTCGCTGGCACTTCAGATCGTCACCCCGATCACCGCGCTGTGCGGCATCGACCCGGAGCCGTGCGCCCTCACGCCGCTCGGGCGGCGCGCCGTCATCGACGACTCCCCCGAGGCGATCTCGGCCTTCCTGCGGCCCCGGGCCGTACGAGAACCATCATGTCGGATACGTGCCTGCTTCACTCTCCGTCCGGTGCCCACGCGACGCATGGGCCGGTCGGTCCCCAGGGTCCTGCCCTTTGGGCCGTGCGGCTCCGAGCGGTCCGGGATCGACGGCGGGCCGCAGCTCACAGCGGCTCGACGGGTCCTGCGGACCTCGGGCCGGGAAGACTCCGGGACACCGCCCGACGGAGACGGCCGCCCGCCCCCGTGGAGACGCCGCGGCGCCGGTGCTCGGTGTCATCCTCGCCGTACGTGCTCCGATATCGGCGCGGTCCGGCCGGCCGAGGGACCGGCGCTGCGCCCGTCCTCCGGCGGGTTCATTCCCTCGAGGTCGCGGTCGGCCACCTCCACGAGCTGCCGGCCGAGGTCGTACAGGGCGCGGCCCGCCGCCAGCTCGTCACCGATTTCCGGTACGTCCGGGTCGGCGGGGTTGCGGTGCGCGGCTCCGTGGCCGGTGAGTTCCGTGGTGCCGGTATCCAGCACCACGCGTGCCTTGGTCCTGTCGTCTTCCTCGAAGAGGTAGAGCCGGACCTTCCACTCCTCGGTATGCGGCATCGTTCTGCTCCTCACGTCGAGACGGATCGCTGAGGTCCAGGGGGCCGGGGGGCCGGGGCCGACTCGTCGATACGGTGGCGGACCTCCTCGGCCAAGGCGGCCAACCGCTCGGAGGTCACCGCCCGCGGCGCGACGGGTGCTCGGATCCGGCGGGTCTCGGGCGGCAGCCAGGCCAGATCCGCGAGAAGCCGCTCCGCGCCCGTCGTCAGGGCGGGGCGCTCCGCAGTGCGCCGGCCGCCGCGCATCACCGTCTCCAGGAGCGACACGCCCGCCTGCGGAGGACGCTCGTCCCGCAGGCCGATCACGTCGGCCGTCCCGGGCGGCGGAAGACCTGCTTCTGCCCCGGGGCCGCTCAGCGGGCCCGTGCAGCGCCGAGGCGTAAGCCTGCACGTCCTCGGAGCCGACACGGAAGCCGGACAGGAACTCCAGTGACGACTCCAGGCCCGCCGCCACCAGGAAGCCCCGGTCGGGCGGCAGGTCACGGGCGAACAGACTGAACGTGGCGGGCGCGGTCATGCCCTCCCGCAGGTAGGTGAGCGCCATCGTGACCTCGTAGAGGTCGGTGGTCGTCGCCTCCGACATCGTGGACATCCTCTCTCGGGTCTCAGGCCGTCACCTGGGCAGACGCACGGACCACAAGGGCTCGGCCCGCTCCCGTGCGGCGTCCACCGGCACCTGCGGACCGGTCACAGCCGGGGCACGAGCACGACCGGGCACGGCGCGTGATGCAGCACCGCATGGTTGACCAGCCCCAGTTGGAGTCCGATGTGCCCGTGGCGCCGACGGGCCCCGACGACGAGGAGATCCGCTCGGGACGCCTCGTCCAGGAGCGCGTGTCGTGCCGAGCCCTCGACCACCTCACTGCTCACCGCGACGTCGGGATACCGCTCGGCGGGACCGGCCAGCTTGTCGGCGAGCACCTCGGCCGGCGGTCGCCGCTCGGCCTGCAGCGCGTAGCCGGACAGCCCGGGTGGTCCGGGGTTCCCGACCGGCACGGTCCAGGCGTGCACCGCGAGCAGGCGGCTGTGCCGCAGGTGCGCCTCGCGGAAGGCGAACTGCAGGGCCGTGTCGCTGCCCTCCCCGTCCTCGACGCCGACGACAACGCTCCCGAACCGGCCGGGGCGGTGCTCGGCCCCACCACGCACGACGACCACCGGGCAGCCCGCGTGGGCGGCCACGGCCAGGCTGACCGAGCCCAGGAGCAGCCCGGCGAGATCGCCGAGGCCTCTGGACCCGAGGACGAGCGCGAAGGCGTTCCGCCCCTTCGCGACCAGGGCGGACGCCGCCTCCTCGTGTACCACCTCGTCGGACAGCCGGATGTCCGGTGCGCGGCGCCTGGCCCGCTCCGCGGCGACGGCGACCAGGTCGGGCGCTTCACGGCCGGACCCAGCCGCGTGCACGAGGTGGAGGGGCACTCGGTGCCGGAGCGACGCGTCGGCGGCCCAGTCCACCGCCTCCAGGCTCGCCTCGGACCCGTCGATGCCGACCATCAGGGGAAGCGTCACCGCCGTCCACCTCCGTCTTTGGGGATTCCGCCCCCGCCTGGGCGTCGCCTCCGGACCGATGACGACGCTCACCTCTCCTCCAGCTTGGTACGAGACGGGGGCGATCGCCACGACAACGGCCCTCGCCGCAGGTCCGGCGGCCGTCCTCCCAGGAGCCGCGCGGCCGGGCGGCGCGCGCGGAACGCCGGGTGGGCCGTCACGGCCGTCACCGCACGCGCCGGGGACCGCCGTGGAGACGATGATGTGCTCGATGTCCTCGATCGACCCCGTGCGGTGGTTCGCGGGCAACGCGGCGGCGCGTTCGACGCTACCGCGAGCGCGGTGAACGCCGATGTGGCGCCCGCGAGTTGAAGGATCGGCGGCGGTCGACTTCGGGCATGGGTGAGGCACCTCTCGTAGGGAAGGGCTTCGCCTGCCGGTTCGGGACGCACCGCGCGCGCAAGGGGTGTTCCAAGGGCACCGCACGTCAGGGACGGGTCGGATGACGCCGGTGTGAAAGTCGCCGGTACGCGGGATGTGCGGCGGGCCAAGAGTTCGCCAAGCGGCCCCGGGCCGCCGACTCGGGGCCGGAATAGGGCGGTTCGCCGGGAAAGGTCGCTCCGCGCGACCGCCGTGCGGTCTGGTCGGCCGGTGCGGCCGGTGCGGAGCACTGTCCCCAAATGGCAAGTCATCCGTCTCCTTGGGTCAAGCGGGCAGGGCCTGCCGCCCCCTACCGTGGCAGCACCGCAGAGACGCGGCCGACCGCCGGAGGGGACATGCCACTCCCCTTGTGCACATCCCCTCCGGACCGGTCGGCCGTCAACCGGGTCGCCGCATGCCCGCGTCCTCGGCCCCGCTTCGATCCTCGCCCCGCGTCCCCCGGCCTCGCGCCGCAAGCGGGGGAGCCCGGCGAGTGATCACCGATCCGACGAAGGAGACGGACCGTGCACTTCCACGACGACTCACTCTTCCCCGAGAACCAGGAAAAGCTGGTCATCCAGGCGGCTCCGTACGGGCCGGAGTGGCTGCCCGGCGACGCCGACGACCTCCCGCTCACGATGGACGAGCACGTGCAGGCGGCCGTCGACTGCCACAACGCCGGCGCCACCGTGCTGCACATCCACGTGCGCAAGCTCGACGGCAAGGGCTCCAAGCGGATGTCCAAGTTCAACGAGCTGCTGGGCCGACTGCGCGAGGCCGTACCGGACATGGTCCTGCAGATCGGCGGGTCGATCTCGTTCGCCCCCGAGGGCGAGGGCGGTGAGGCCAAGTGGCTCAGCTACGACACCCGTCACATGCTGGCCGACCTCACTCCCGCGCCGGACCAGGTGACCATCGCGATCAACACCAGCCAGATGAACATCGTCGAGATCATGAACGACGACGATCTCGAAGGCACCTCGATCGCTAAGCCGGAGTACTACAAGGCCTACCGCGACATGGTCGTCGAAGCGGGCCCCGACTTCTACCTCGAGCACCTCGAGCGCCTGCGCGCCGCCGGCATCCAGCCGCACTTCCAACTGGCCACACTGGCCCAGCTGGAGACCGTGGAACGGCTGATCCGGGCCGGCGTCCACACCGGTCCGCTGATCCTCAACTACGTCGCCATCGGCGGCGGTTTCGCGGGCCGGCACCCCGCCGACCTGATCGAGTTCGTCCGCCGCACACCGGATGGCGCCGTCCTCACCATGGAGAGCTCGATGCGCGCGGTGGCGCCGATGAACGCGATCGGCATCGCGCTCGGCGTGCATGTGCGGGTGGGCAACGAGGACAATCTGTGGCGCCGTAAGGGCGAGCGCATGAGCTCCGTCGAGCAGGTCGAGCAGATGGTCAAGATCTCCGAAGCGCTCGGCCGTGACATCGCGACCGGCGCCGAGGCCAGGAAGATCTACAAGCTCGGCGAGCACTACGCGGACGCCGACGAGACCCTGGCCCGGCTCGGCATGGTGCCCAACCGCCGTCCCGGTCAGCGCGGATTCATGCTGCGCGACGTCTGATCGCGCCACCGGACCACCGCGCCGCAGCCGGCGTGCGCGGTTCCGCTCGGCCGCCGGGGCCGCCCCGCTCACGGCGCCGGCGGCCGAGATCCCCTGAGCCGCCGGAGCCCCGCACCGGGCTCCGGCGGCCCGCCCCGGCTCACCGCATCGCCCCGCGAGCGCTCGGCCGCGAGGCATGTCCGCGACGAACAACGGAGCACGACCGTGGCCCATGCCATTCGCTTCAAGGAGACCGGCGGTCCCGACGTCCTGCGCCGGGAGGAGGTCGTCGTCGGCGACCCCGGCCCGGGCGAGGTGCGGATCCGGCACGGAGCAGTCGGACTCAACTTCGCCGACACCTACTTCCGCACCGGTCTCTACCCGGCGCCGCTGCCCGCCGGTCTGGGCGTAGAGGCCGCGGGTGTGATCGAGGCCGTGGGCGAGGGGGTGACGCAGGTCGCCGAGGGCGACCGGGTGACGTACACAGGAAGCCCGCTCGGCGCCTACAGCACGGAGCGGGTCATGCCGGCCGACTCCCTGATCAAACTGCCGGACGCGATCGGCTTCGAGACGGCCGCGGCGATGACCATGCGCGGACTCACCTCCGCGTACCTGCTCCGCAGGATCCACCCCCTGAAGGCCGGCGACACGATCCTGCTCACCGCGGCGGCCGGCGGCGTGGGACTCATCGTCTGCCAGTGGGCGAAGCTGCTGGGGCTCACCGTGATCGGCACCGTCTCCACCGAGGAGAAGGCCGAACTGGCCCGCGCCCACGGCTGCGACCACATCGTTCACTACCGGCGCGAGAACGTCGCCGAGCGCGTGCGCGAACTGACCGGCGGGGAAGGCGTGCCCGTCGTCTTCGACAGCGTCGGCGAATCGACGTTCGCCGGCTCCCTCGCCTCGCTGCGGCGGCGCGGCCTGCTGGTGTGCTTCGGCACGGCCTCCGGGCCGGTGCCGCCCATCAATGCCATGCAACTGGCCGTCAACGGCTCGCTGTTCGTGACCCGGCCCGCGCTGGCCGACTACATCGCCGACCCCGCGGAGCGGGCCGAACTGGCGGGCGAGCTCTTCGACCACGTCGCCTCCGGGCGCATCGCCATCGAGGTCAACCAGCGCTACGCGCTCGAGGACGCCGCCCACGCGCACCGCGAGCTGGAGGCGGGGAGCACCACGGGATCGTCCGTCTTCGTCCTCTAAGAGCTCCGAGCCCGCGGTCGACCGCGGGCCTGACGCCCCCCTCTCCAGGAGGAAGCACATGGAAAAGACCCTCACCCCGGTGGAGGGCGCACCCGCGCTGGTGCGCGCTCGGTCCCGCGGCTCGGTCAAGGCCGAACCGCTGACCTGTACCATCGGCGCCGAACTCGTCGGCGTGAACCTCGGCGACGCCGCGCGCGACGACGATCTGTTCGCCGAGATCAGGGCCCTGCTCCTGCGGCACAAGGTCCTGTTCCTGCGCGACCAGGACATCTCGCGCGCCGAACACATCGCCTTCGCCGAGCGCTTCGGCCCGCTGGAGGACCATCCGGTGGCCGGCAGCGACCCGGAGCACCCCGGTCTGGTCCGCATCTACAAGGATCTCGACAGCCCGGCGGAGCACTACGAGAACGCCCTGCACACCGACGGCACCTGGCGTGAGACGCCCGCGATGGGCGCCGTGCTGCGCTGCGTGGAGTCGCCCCCGGTCGGCGGGGACACCATCTGGATCAACATGGCCGAGGCATACCGCCGGCTGCCGGAGCACGTCAGGACCCAGATCGAGGACCTGCGGGCACGGCACAGCATCGAGGCGTCCTTCGGCGCCGTCATGCCGGACGACAAACGCCGTGAGCTGAAGGCCCGGTTCCCCGACGCGGAGCACCCGGTGGTGCGCACGCACCCCGAGACCGGCGAGCGGATCCTCTTCGTCAACAGCTTCACCACGCACTTCGTCAACTTCCACACGCCCGAGAACGTGCGCTTCGGGCAGGACTACGCCCCGGGGGCGAGTCACCTGCTGAACTACCTGCTCAGCCAGGCGGCGGTCCCCGAGTACCAGGTGCGCTGGCGCTGGCAGCCGAACAGCGTGGCCATCTGGGACAACCGCTCCACCCAGCACTACGCCGTCCAGGACTACTGGCCCGCCGTCCGCAAGATGGAGCGCGCCGGGATCGTGGGCGACAGACCGTTCTGACCCGTCCTTCAGAAGCGCGTGAGGTGATGACAATGGGGTTTCACACCACTGCGGAGTCCGTCCCGGCGACCGAGACCACGTCTCCGTCCGGGTGGCCGGTTTCCCGCCGCTATGCCTGGATCGTTTTCGCCCTGAGTTTCGGGCTGCTGCTGTCCGACTACATGTCGCGGCAGGTGCTCAACGCCGTCTTCCCGATGCTGAAGGCCGAGTGGCTGCTCTCCGACGCCAGGCTGGGCTCGCTCAGCGGGGTCGTGGCGCTCATGGTCGGCCTGCTCACCTTCCCCATGTCGCTCGTCGCGGACCGCTGGGGCAGGGTGAAGAGCCTGCTGATCGCCGCCACGCTGTGGAGCCTGGCGACCCTGGCGTGCGCGGTGTCGGCGAGCTACGGGGAGATGTTCGTCGGCCGGCTCTTCGTCGGCATCGGGGAGGCGGCCTACGGGAGCGTCGGGATCGCCGTGGTCCTGAGCGTCTTCCCCACCACCCTGAGGGCCACCCTCTCCGGCGCCTTCATCGCGGGCGGGGCCTTCGGCTCGGTCCTGGGCGTGTCGATCGGCGGCGCGGTGGCCGACCGCTTCGGCTGGCGCTGGGCGTTCGGCGTGATGGGCCTCTTCGGGCTGGTGCTCGCCGTCGTCTACGGCGTCGTCGTCACGGAGCGGCGACTGCGCCCGGCGGCGGCCCCGGGCGCGGACGAGGACGGGGCCGCAGCTCCGCCCCGGCCGCTGCGCGCGCTGCTGCCACGGCTGTTCTCCTCCGTCTCGGTGATCGGCGCGTACGTCGGCAGCGGACTCCAGCTGTTCATAGCGGGCGCCCTGATCGCCTGGCTGCCCAGCTACTTCGACCGCTACTACGACCTGACCACCGCGAAGGCCGGAGCCGCCGCCGGGGTCTTCGCCCTGATCATCGGCATCGGGATGATCGGCGGCGGGGTCGTCTCGGACCGGGTCAGCAGGGTGCTCCCGATTCGTAAGTGGGCCGTCGCCATCACCTGCAGCATCGGTGCGCTCGTCCTGCTGACGACCGCCTTCCGGCTGCCCACCGGCCCGCTGCAGATCGCGGCGCTGGCGGCGGGAGCCCTGCTGTCGGCCGGCACGGCCGGTCCGGCCGCCGCCATGGTGGCGAACCTGACCCCGGTGACCATCTCCGCGACCGCGTTCGCCACCCTCACCCTGGCCAACAGCCTGCTCGGCCTGGCGCCCGGCCCCGCCGTCACGGGTCTGCTCGCGGACCGGATGGGCCTGCTCGGCGCGCTGCGGCTGGTCCCCCTCATCGCGGTCGCCGCCACCGTGGCCTTCCTGATCGGCCGTCACTACTACGAGCGCGACCTGCGCCGCATCACACAGGACCACCTGCCGGCCGGGCCGCAGGCGAAGGAACCGGAGCTGTCCTCGTGAGCGGCACCACCGAGCCGACGATCGTGTTCGTCCCCGGCCTGCGCGACCATGTCGAGGAGCACTGGCAGACGCTGCTCGCCGGCCGGCTGGCCGAGGCCGGCCGCACCGTGCGCACCGTGCCCCCGCTGACGCGGGACGGGCTCAGCCGGAAGGCCCGGGTCGCCGCCCTGGACGAGGTGGTGTCGCGGATCGCGGGGCCCGTCGTCCTGGTCGCCCACAGCGCCGGTGTGATCACCACCGTGCACTGGGCCCAGGAGCACACGGCCGACGTCCGGGGCGCGCTGCTGGCCACCCCGCCCGACTTCGGGACGCCGCTGCCGGAGGGCTACCCCGCTCCCGAGGTGCTGGAGGAGCACGGCTGGACACCGGTGCCCCGGGTTCCGCTGCCCTTCCCGAGCATCGTCGCGGCGAGCTCCGACGACCCCCTGGGCGCCGTCGAACGCGTCCGCGAGCTGGCCGGGCTCTGGGGCAGCCGGTTCGAGGAGCTGGGAGCGGTCGGCCACCTCAACCCCGCGTCCGGCCACGGCCCCTGGTCCCAGTCGGAGGAACTGCTCCGCCGACTCGAGATCGGCTGACCCGCGATCCGACGCGCGGCCCCCGCGCACGCGACGCCGGGCCCCGGCTGCCGCCATGTCAAGCGCCCGACGCCGTCGAGCCGATCGCCGCCCCGCCACGCGCCCTGACCGGGAAGGAGCTGGAAGTGCCCGTCGAGCGCGTCCTGCTGGGGCGTCCGCGTCACCGACGTCGGCGGCGAAGGCGCGGTCTCCCGTCCCGGGATACCGGCCTGGTTCGCGCGGTACGCGGCCAGTTCGGCACCGGACGGATGAACGGTCCCCGGCAACCAGCGAGCACCGCCTGACCGGGCGGGACGCGGTCGAAGCCGCAGGTGTGTCCTCACGGGACCGCACCTGCGGCTTCCGGCTGTGCCCTGCCGCTCCGAAGCGCTCGGGGCCATGCCTCCCCTTGTCCCGGGCGGTGTCCTCCTGGTCCCGGCGATGTCCTCGTGACCCGGGCTGGCCCCTCGTACTCCGGGCGGTGTCCTCGTGACCCGGGCTGGACCCTCGTACTCCGGGCGGTGTCCTCGTGTTCCGGGCTGGCCCCTCGTACTCCGGGCGGTGTCCTCGTGTTCCGGGCTGGCCCCTCGTACTCCGGGCGGTGTCCTCGTGTTCCGGGCTGGGCCCTCCGTCTCCGGGCCGTGCCCTGTTGCCCCGCGCCGTGCCCCGCTCCGGGCGGTGTCCTCGTGACCCCGGCAGGGCCTTCCGGATACGGGCTGGGCCCTCGCGCTCCGGGCCGTGCCCCTTGCTCCGGGCTGGGCCCTCTTGCTCCGACCGGGCTGGGCCCTCGTGCTTCGACCGTGCCTCGCGGCTCCGGGCCGTGCCCTGTCCCTCCGGGCCTGCGCCGACCCTTCGCACCGTGCCTTGCGGCTCGCCCCCGGCCGTGTCCCGCGGATCCGGGCTCGTGTCCCGCGCCGCCGGCCGCCGGGCCCGGAAGGACCGAGCACGGCGGGACCCCGACACCGTCCACGAGGAGATCCGGCCGGAAGCACCAGTGGAGGAGTCCCCGGCTCAGTGAGCCGGGAACTCCTCCACAGGGAAACGCCGCTTCAGCCGTCGGACGTCAAAGGCATCTGACGCCGTACTGCAGGGTGAGGCTGGAGACGGAGACCACCGCCCACAGACAGGCGCCCAACAGCAGCGGGCGGGGGCCGGTGCGACGCAGGGCCGCGAGGTCGGTGGACAGGCCGACCGCGCAGAGCGCGACGGTGACGAGGAGCGCCGAGAGTTCCTTGAGGCCGGGATGGGCCGCGGCCGGGACGAGACCGGCGCTGTTGACCGCGGCCGCCAGCAGGAAGGCCACGAGGAACCAGGGCACCAGCCCGGCCGGTCGCGCCCGGGATGAGGTGGCAGCCTGACCGCGGGCGCGGGCGCGCCGCCCGGTCAGGATCGCCAAACCCAGACAAATGGGGATGATCATCAGGGTGCGGGTGAGTTTGACGACGACGGCGTCGTCGGCCGCCGCGGGCCCATAGGCGGAGGCGACGGCGACCACGGACGACATGTCGTTGACCGCGGTCCCGGCGAAGAGGCCGAAGGCATCGGGGCCCATCCCGAGCAGGTGGCCGATCACCGGGAAGGCGACCACCGCGGCGATGTTGAAGAGGAAGATCGTCGAGATGGCGTAGGCGACTTCCGCGCTCGCGGCGCCGATGACCGGTGTGACCGCCGCGATCGCCGACGCCCCGCAGATCCCGGTGCCGGCCCCGATCAGGGTGCGCAGGTCGCCGCCGACACCGAGGCGGCGGCCGATGAACCAGGCGGCGCTCAGGCAGGCGGTCAACGAACCGACCATGATCGGCAGCGAGCCCGCGCCCACCCGGAGCACCTGGGTGAGCGACAGCTGGGCGCCGAGAAGGGCGACCCCTGCCTGGAGCACCGGCTTGTTGGCGACGCGGATCCCCGGGCGCAGCCGTGCGCCCGGCTTGCGCACGGCGGCGACCAGTACGCCGATGACCACGCCGCTCCCCGGACCGCCGAGGACCGGAAGCAGTCTGCCCACTCCCGTGGCCGCCGCGGCGACGACCAGGGTGAGGGCGAGCCCGGGTATCCAGGAACCGGAGGCGGGACGGGCGCCGGCCGTCGGGTCGGTCCGGTCGCGCGCGGTGCATCCGGTCGTGGTGTCCGAGGCGGAACGAGGGGGGTACGCGGCCGCTTCCCCGCTCACGAGAGCGGCTCTCGTCCGACGGTGTCGTTGAGGTCCGTCCGTTCGACGGTTATCTCCCGCTTGAGGATCTTGCCGGTCGCGCCCTTGGGGAGCGCGTCCGTGAACGTGACGATCCGCGGGTACTTGTAGGCGGCCACCCGCTCCTTGACGAACCGCAGGATCTCGCCGGCCGTGGTGTCCTCGCCGTCGCGCAGGACCACGACGGCCGCGACCTCCTCGCCGTGGACGTCGTGCGGCACACCGACGACGGCGGCCTCGGCGACCGCCGGGTGCTCGTAGAGGACCTCCTCGATCTCGCGCGGATAGACGTTGTAGCCACCGCGGATGATGAGGTCCTTCTTGCGGTCGACGATGAAGTAGTAGCCGTCCTCGTCGACGCGGGCGAGGTCGCCGCTGTGGAACCATCCGCCGCGGACGGCCTCCGCGGTCGCGTCCGGACGGTTGCGGTAGCCCTTCATCACGTTCTCGCCGCGGATCGCGATCTCCCCCACGTCACCGGGGCCCACCGGGGAACCGTCGTCCGATACGAGCCTGACCTCGACCCCGCGGACGGGCAGACCGATGGAGCCGGCCTTGCGGGGCCGGTCCGGGGGATTGAACACGGCGACCGGAGAGGTCTCCGAGAGCCCGTATCCCTCCAGCACCGGGATGCCGAGTTCCCGTTCGAAGCCGTGCAGCACCTCGACCGGCAGGGAGGCGCCGCCGGAGACGGCGAGGCGCAGTCGGGGAAGGCCGTGGCCATCGGGCACACCGGCGTGCAACAGGGCCGTGTACATGGTGGGGACGCCGAGGAAGACCGTGACCTCGTCCCGTCGCATGATCCGCAGAGCCGTGGCCGGGTCGAACCGCGGCAGCAGGGTCAGGGAGGCTCCCGCGGCGACGGCCGCGTTGAGGGCACAGGTCTGTCCGAAGGCGTGGAACAGCGGAAGGCCGCCGAAGAGCACGTCGTCCGGCCCGATCCGGATCAGCGTCCGCACCGTCGTGACCGCGTTGGTCGTCAGGTTGCGGTGGGTCAGCTCGGCGCCCTTCGGGGTCCCCGTCGTGCCCGAGGTGTAGAGGATCACGGCGGTGTCGTCCCGGGCCCGGTCGACGACGTCGGCCGTCGGCTCGGTCGCCCGCATCAGGGCGCCGAACTCCACGGGGTCGGTGACCAGGCACTCCGTCCCGGTCTCGGCCGCGGCACGCACCACCTCCTCGGCGGACAGGGGGAACGTCAGCACGAGCCGGGCCCCGCAGTCCCGGAGGGTGAAGGCCACCTCGCGCGCCTTCAGCAGCGGGTTCATCGGCACCACGACGCCTCCGGCCCGCAGGATGCCGTAATACGCGACCGGGAAGAGGATGACATTGGGCATGACCAGGGCCACGCGATCGCCCGGCCGGACGCCCCTGTCCCGCAGCAGCGTGGCGACCCGGGCACTGGCGTCGTCCAGCTGGGCGTAGGTGAGAACGGTCTCGTCCTGGCGTACGGCGACGCGGTCACCGCCGGCCCCGGCCGATTCCACCAGGGCTGCCGCGAGGTTGTTCATTCGTTCATCCGTTCGGTCGGGGCCGTAGGCGATCAGTGGGGACATCGGGAGCCGTCGGCGTCCGCGGAGCCGGGTGTCGCGATCACGTCTCGGGGGGTGACCCCGCCGCGGCCGGATCCGTCCTCGGCGGGGGGCATGTCTCCCCAAAACTCCGCGGGCAGGTCGCGTCCTTGATGCAGGGTCAGCCACAGTCGCAGCACATGGCGCTTCAGTTCGGGCTCGGCGAAGTCCTCGTACCGCGTGCGGGAGTGCAGAACCGCGTAGTTGTTGATCAGCAGCAGGTCGCCCGCCTCGAAGTCGACGTCCAGCCGGTACTCGGGGGAAGCGGCCAGCCGGTCGATGAGGTCGAACAGCTCGACGTCGGCCGGCTCCAGACGGGGGACGCCGGGAAAGCGCTGCGCGGACTCGAGGTAGCGGCGGTGGTAGCGGAGGCTGAGCTTTCCGCCGTGCCAGGAGGCGAGCGGGGCCGCGTGGCAGGGGCGCTCGCCGGGGGCGTGCTCCTCCCGGCGGTCGATGAAGTGCGTGCGGTACAGGCGCTCCACGAGGTCCGGGCGCCGTGCCAGCACCGCGTTGTGGACGGCGGCGGAGCTGACGAGGGAGATACGTGCGCCGACGCGAGCCGCTCGCAGGCACATCAGAGCGAGGACGTCGGACCCGTCCGTGTGAAACGGCAGTTCCGCTCGGGTCTGATAACCGCGCGTCGAGGGATCGGCCATGGTGCGGCCGGTGTCCCGGGCATGGCCGAGCATGTGGCCCGCCGCGTTCTGCGACACCGGGACCCCCAGGTGCCGACCCAGCCCCCAGAACACGGTGCTCGCCGCCGGGCCGTACCGCTCGACCGGGACGCCCTTGACGAGCACGAAGCCGCGGCCGTTCTCCAACTCGTCCGCGACGCGCTCCAGTCGGCCGGCCAGCGTCGGCAACGGGAAGTCGTCCGCCGTCACCTTCAGCAGCGGGACCCCCCGTTCACGCACCGCGCGCAGGGCGGCCCCGAGTTCGTCGATCTGCGCCGGTGACAGTCGCAGGACCCGGTCCTCGGGGTCGGTCAGGTCCGGCCCCTTCCACACCGGCGGCCCCGTGCAGGGGCGACGCAAGACGTCGATCACGTTCGGGCGAACCGCGGGCACGCTCATCGTCCTTTCCGCGCGGAGAATCCCACGGGTCTTCACGTAAGACCTCCACGCATTTCGGCACCGGAATATCCCCGGAGGCGATCCGTCCGTCAAGGAATTCCGTATCGCTTTTTCAGGGCTGGTCAACAGATGGATGATTTGCCATGGTGTTCCCCGCCGGGATGTCCGATCGGCCGGGAGCCGGATTCCGGGGCGGTGAACTCCATCGCGAGTGGTGCAACGCTAGGCCACCGCGTGACACATCGCTTGACTTCACGTGACATCTGACTTATCAATCAGGGACATAGTTCTGGAGCGCGCCCATGAAGCCCCTCGTCCGCAACGCCACCCTGAGCAACTACGTCGAGCTGAGCCAGTCGCTCGGCATCGACCCCCGGAACCTGATGAAGCGCGTGGGCCTGGACGCCGCAGGCCTCGCCGTCCAGGACAGGTGGATCTCCGGCGAGGCCGTGATCCAGCTGCTCGAACTCTCGGCCGCGGCCTCGCACCGCGAGGACTTCGGCCTGCTCCTCGCCGAACGGCGGCGCTTCTCCACACTCGGCCCCATCAGTCTGGTCCTGCGCGAGGAGCCCGATGTCCGCAGCGCGGTCGAACTGCTCGTCCGCCATGAGCACATGTACAACGAGATGCTCCACAGCCGACTGTCCGAGGCGAACGGCCTGGCCACCCTCAAGGTGAATCTGGAACTGGGCGAGGCGATGGCGGCCCGCCAGGCCACGGAGCTGGCCATGGGCGCTTTCCACCAGGTTCTCCGCACCTTTCTCGGCGCTCGCTGGCAGGCGCTTTCCGTGTGTCTCACGCACAGCGCGCCGGTGGACCCCGCGACCCATCGGCGCATCTTCGGCCCGGTGGTGGAATTCGACAGCGAATTCAACGGGGTCGTTTTCTACGGCAGCGATCTCAACGTCCCCAACCCGATGTCGGACCCGCTGCTGCGGACCTACGCGCGGCAGTTCTTCGACTCGATCGCGGTGTCGAGGGACACGACCCTGCTGGACCGCGTGCGTGACCTGATCGAAGTCCTGCTGCCGACCGGACGGTGTTCCGTCGAGCAGGTCGCGGGCAGTCTCGGCGTCGACCGGCGGACCGTGCACCGGCATCTGGCCGCGGCGGGCGAGACCTTCTCCTCCGTCCTCAACACGACGCGTGCCCGGCTCGCGGAGCAACTCGTGGCCAACCCGCGCCGCTCGCTGACCGAGATCTCCGACCTGCTGGGGTTCTCGGCGCCGAGCGCCTTCTCACGCTGGTTCCGCGAGCAGTTCGGATGCAGCGCGCGGGACTGGCGTGCCCGCAGGTCCGGCCGCCGGCCGGACCAGCGCTCCGGTCGGCCGGCGCCTTCGCCGTCGCCTCCAGCGACGAGGGCCACTACCAGGGCGGCGGACTCTTCTCCACCGACCCGACCCTGCGCGCCGACTTCGGCTACAAGTCCGACCACCTGATGGTCCAGGCCGCCAAGACCGTCATCGAGCGGTGCTCTCCGCGGAGCGCCTCGTAGACCTTCGGTCCCAGGAAGCCGATCCGCGCACCGGGCTCGCCGACGGTGACATGGCCGAGCGAGCCCCAGGACGCGAAGACACCGCCGGTCGTCGGGTCTCCCAGGTGCACCAGGCAGGGCCGCCCGTGGCGGTGGAGGCGAGCTGCGGCAGCCCGGCCGCGGTCGCGCGCGGACGGCCTTGGTGATCCGGGCCGCCGCCGCGACGCCGATGGAGCCGCCGGGGAAGCGGAACTCGTTGACGACGACGGCCACCGGACGGCCGCGCACCAGCCCCGTCCCGTCAGGACCGACTCATCGGCGCCGGACCGCTCGGCCGCGGCGGGGAGCCGGCGACGGTACTCGTCGGGACGGCCCGACACATCGACGGGTTCGTCCCACGACGTGAACGAGCCGTCGTCCAGAACCAGTTCGATCAACTCGGCGGCGCTGCCGGTCCCCTAGCGGCCGGCCGTACAGCTGGTGCCCCGGCAGGCGAGCACACGGTCGCCGGGCGTCGGCGTCGTGTGCGGGCCTCCCAGGGCCCGGGACAGGTCGATCACAAGCGCTCCGTCCAACGGTCCCACGTCTGCTCTCCCTCATGATCGTGTCTGCCGGCCTGTCGGTTCGTGGTGTTCGCGCGCGAAGTCGTTGCTCGGGTCTCGCCACACCGCGCGGACGTGGTCGGCGTCGTCCTCGTGGCGTGGAGCCGCGCACAAGGTCTTCGCCATCCTCCCGAGCGTGCGGACACCCATGGCGCGACCGCTCCGGTCGTCCGGCACGGCGGCGTCGGGGGCCGAACGGTTCGCGACGGACTCATCGGCCGCGCGCGACCCGCGGTGCCCCGACGAGCACCGTGGGTCACCCGGTGCGGCCGCCCCGGCGTTCGGCGATGCGGATGGTCAGGTCATGCGCCTCCTGGAGCAGCAGCCGGCCGAGCTGGTGCAGCCGTGGAGGTGCCAGGCGGGCCTCGATGCCGGTGATGCTGAGGGCGAACCGCGGGTTGCCCTGCGGGTCGAAGACGGCCGCCCCGATGCCCCAGCTCCCGCCGACGATGAGTCCCGGGTTCACGGCGTAGCCGTCGCGCCGTGTCCGGGCGATGTGTTCGCGGACGCGGTCCCGGCTGTGCTCGGGGCCGTAGGCCTCGGTCAGATCGGTCGCGTCGACGTAGGCGTCCCGCTCCCGTTCGTCGAGGAAGGCCAGCATGACCTGTCCCGCGGAGGCGACTCCCAGGGGAAACCGGATGCCCTCGTACAGGACGTGGGACCGGATGGGGAAGCTTCCGTCCTCCCGCACCAGGCAGACGGTCTCGTTGCCGCGCCGCGCGGAGAAGAAGGAGCTCTCACCGGTGCGCTGGGCCAGCCGGCGCACCGCGGGCCGGGCCGCGTCGGTCTCGTCGTGGCGGCTGCTCGCCGCCATGCCGAGGATGTAGATCTCCGGCCCCAGGTGCCAGTTGCCGTTGGCGGGGTCCCGGTCGGTCAGGCCCTCGGCCATCAGCGAGGACAGCATGCGGTGCGCGGTCGGCCGGGCGAGGCCGGTGCGTGCGGCGAGCAGCGTCGTCGACGCTCCCCCGGGCTCCTCTCCCGAGAGGGCGCGCAGCAGTGCTCCGACGCGTCCGACGACGTTGTTCGCGGCGTCCATGAGGCCATCGTAGACGGCGTTCACTCAGTGAACGCCCGTACCCACGCGTGGTCGGTACATGAGCGAGCTACAGGCTTTTCGACGTTCGCTGATTGACCGCTCCGAGGCTCCTGCCTTCAATGGCGAGTCCGTCGACGCCGGTCGGCGGAGGGAGGAGCGGCATGGACAAGGTGTTCGGATCGGCCGCTGACGCGGTCCTCGGCATCCCCTCGGGAAGCACGATCGCGGTCGGCGGCTTCGGTCTGTGCGGGATCCCGTCGGTACTCGTCGAGGCGTTGCTGGAAGCGGGTATCGGTGACCTGGAGGCGGCGTCCAACAACGCCGGGGTCGACGACTGGGGTCTCGGCCGACTGCTGGCCGCGGGGCGGCTGCGCCGGATCGTGGCGTCCTACGTCGGCGAGAACAAGGAGTTCGCCCGCCAGTACCTCTCCGGTGAGCTCGAGGTGGAGCTGACCCCGCAGGGCACCCTGGCGGAGCGGATGCGGGCCGGCGGCTCGGGCATTCCCGCGTTCTTCACGGCGACGGGCGTCGGCACCCAGGTCGCCGAGGGGGGCCTCCCCTGGAAATACGGCCCGGACGGCGAGGTCGTGGTCGCGTCGCCGCCGAAGCAGACCCAGGTGTTCGACACCCCCGCCGGTCCCAGGGACTTCGTGCTGGAGCACGCGATCGTCGCGGACTTCGGTCTGGTGCGCGCCTGGAAGGGCGACCGGCACGGCAACCTCGTCTTCCGGGACTCCGCCCGCAACTTCAACCCCCTCGTCGCGATGTGCGGCCGTGTCACGGTCGCGGAGGTCGAGGAACTGGTCGAGCCCGGCGAGCTGGACCCCGACCAGATCCACACACCGGGGGTGTTCGTCCAGCGCGTGGTGGCGCTGACCCCGGAGCAGGCCGCGGACAAGCGGATCGAGAAGCGCACTGTGCGGGAGGTGCCGGCATGAGCTGGACACGCGAGGAGATGGCGGCCAGGGCCGCGGCGGAACTGACCGACGGCTCCTATGTGAACCTCGGGATCGGTCTTCCGACGCTGGTGCCCAACTATGTCCCCGACGACGTCGAGTTGGTGCTGCAGTCGGAGAACGGCATTCTCGGTGTGGGCGCCTACCCGGTCTCCGGGGAGGAGGACGCCGACCTGATCAACGCCGGCAAGGAGACGGTCACCGTCCGGCGGGGTGCCTCGTTCTTCGACTCGGCGACGTCGTTCGCGATGATCCGGGGCGGCAAGATCGACGCCGCGATCCTCGGCGCCATGCAGGTCTCCAGGAAGGGCGACATCGCCAACTGGATGATCCCCGGCAAGATGGTCAAGGGCATGGGCGGGGCGATGGACCTGGTCCATGGCGCCAAGAAGGTCATCGTGCTCATGGAGCACGTGGCCAAGGACGGTTCGTTCAAGATCGTCGAGGAGTGCTCCCTGCCCTACACCGGCAAGGGCGTGGTGCAGCGGGTCATCACCGACCTGTGCGTGATCGACGTGACGCCGGACGGTCTCAGGCTGGTCGAACTCGCGCCCGGCGTGAGCGTCGAGGAGGTGCGGGCCAAGACGGAACCCCCGCTCACGTACACCCCCGCCCCGGCCGGCGCCTCCCCGGCCCGGTGACGGGCCCGCCGGGCGGGTCGCCCGGCGGAGGATGTCGCTGCCGAAGCGACACGAGACGTGGTCGGAGAGCACCAGGCGCGGCCGCGCATGCACCTGAGGCCGCACACCATGGCGCGTCCAGATCAACCCTCTGAACAGGCATTCCACGTCGAGCCTTCCGTGGGGCGGAAGGCGTGTTGCGTTCCCGTGACGCCGTTCCGGGCGATGTCGCCACCGCCCAACGACGGGAGCCGCAACGATGCCGCACACCACCGCCTTCGCCAGGAACCAGGGGTACAGCCAGCGCACCTTTCTGACCTGCACTTATGTGGGGCGATGAGGCTGTGACCTGCCAGGACGGGTGGCAGAGGCGTACGGAGGCAGTCAGAGGCGTCAGCCCCTGAAACCGGCCCTTGAGGGACCCGAGTTGGCTGGTGTGGATCATGGTTTGGGTGACTCTGGCGGTGCTCTGTTTCGACCTCGGTCGAGCTGCGACGGGGAGGCCGGCCTCCGCTCGGGCCCGGGCTTACGAGGGCCTCCAGGACGGCCGTCCCGGGGACCTCGCCGGCTCCGACGGAGGTCGGTTCCGGACACCACCCATGGTTTTAGCGGACCTGGGTGGCGTCCACGTCTTTGCGAGACGACCCCACCGTGACAGACAGCACCCATCACGCCCTCTCTCGACCGAACGCATCCCAGTTCCACGGCGTTCTGGGCTACGCCCAACTGCCGTCGGCTGCAACCGATCTCATCCTGCTCGGCGACCTCACCGGCCGTTACGCCACCGGCAGTTACAGCAAGCTCAGCTCCGACGGCCAGAGCGTGGTGACCGATGACGACGCTCACCTCTCCTCCAGCTTGGTACGAGACGGGGGCGATCGCCACGACAGCGGCCCTGGCCGCAGGTCCGGCGGCCGTCCCCCCAGGAGCCGCGCGGCCGGGCGGCGCGCGCGGAACGCCGGGTGGGCCGTCACGGCCGTCACCGCACGCGCCGGGGGCCGCCGTGGAATAGTGGAAGTGGCGGGAATCGCCCTTCCGTGAGAGGCCGGTCGGCCCTGAAGGGAGACAGGTCCGGTGTCCGTACACGCGCTCGAGACGACGACCGTGACAGCCTTGGTCGAAGACGCCACTGCGGCTCCGTCCATGCACAACGCGCAGCCGTGGAGATTCCGGTTCCTGCGGGCCGAGAGCACGTTCCAGGTGTACTCGGATCTCGAACGGGCCATGCCCCGCGCCGATCCCACCACCCGCGGTCTTCATCTGGGGTGCGCCGCCGCCCTCTTCAATCTGCGGGTCGCCGCCTCCCACGCGGGCTGGGCCGCCCGCACCGAGCTGCTGCCCGACCACACGGAGCCGCGTCTGCTCGCGCGGGTGCGGCTGGCCTCCCCGGAGTTCACCAGGGACGGGCACGAGGACGGGACCGGGAACGACGTCGAGGAGGATCTCGTCCCGCTGTATCCGGCGATCCGGCGCCGCCACACCAGCCGCCGGCCCTTCACCGACGAGGCGATACCCCAGGCCATCAAGGACGCCCTGAGCGCCGCCGCCCTGCTGGAGGGAGTGCGGCTGCTCTTCCCCGACGCGTGGCATGTCCACACCCTGCTGGACCTGGTGCACGACGCCGAGGGCCGGGACGCCCTGGACGCCGCGGCGTCCGAGGAGCTGCGGCACTGGACCCGGGTGGGCGCGGAGGAGTCGGAGAAGGCGAACGACGGGGTGCCCGAGTACGCGTTCGGCCCCCGCAAGCTCTACGGCAGCGGGCCCGTGCGGGACTTCGCCGGCAGGAGTATGGATCCCGGCCGGGAGACCGCCGTGTTCGAGAATGCGCCTCAGCTCGCGGTACTGGGCACCGTGAGGGACGGTCCCCGGGACTGGCTGATGGCGGGCCAGGCGATGGAACGCGTCCTGCTCCAGGCCACCCTCGACGGGCTCGCCACGTCACTCACCTCCCAGGCCCTCTAATGGCCCGAGCTCCGATGGGCCGTGCGCGACCCGCAGTCGGCGATGGGGTTCGTCCAGATGGTGCTCCGGCTCGGATACGGGCCCGCGGGCCCCGCCACGCCGCGCCGCCCCGTGGACGAGGTGCTCGACATCGCGTGAGCCCGTGAACCCCCCACTCACGAGCCCGGACGGCCTCCCTCGGCCGGAGTGGACGCCAGCGAGAAATAGTTCTCCTCCTCCTGGGTGAAGTGCAGCCGCAGGACGGTGTTCAGCCCGTAGAGGCAGGAGCGGAGGTCGTCGAGTTGGTCGGGAGCCAGGCCTCCGGCGGTGCGGGCGAGAGCCAGGTGGGTTGCGACCCGCCGGGCGAGACGCGCGATCTCCGTGTGGGCGCGGCTCATGGTGGCGGTGGCCTCGGACCCGCCGAGCGTGGGGGCGAGAGCCGGATACAGCTCGTGCTCTTCCGCGTCCTCGTGCGGCAGCAGGCGCTCGGTGAGCAGCTTGTACGCCTCCTCCACCGCCGCGAGCGCCTCGGGGCCGGGGCTGTCGGAGACGCGGTCCGCCGCGTCGCGCACCTCGTCGAGGACGTTCTGGAGGTCGTGCCGCACGACGGGAGCGGACTCCGCGCCCGCCTCCTGGGCCAGCCGCACGATGCCGGCGTAGGTGCTGTCCCGCTCGGTGGCGGTGGCGCGGAGCTCGAAGGCGGTGCCGGCGTTCAGCACGCCGCTGCGCACGGTCTCCCCTCGCGACCGCTCGGTCTGGAGAGGCTCGCCGGTGAGGGCGGATTCGTCGAGGGCGACGCTCGCGCTCTCCACCCTGCCGTCGACGGGGACCACTTCCCCGGGGGCCACGACGAGCAGGTCGCCGACGCGGACCTCGGCCGACGGCACCACCTGAACACCGGTGGCCGTACGCAGGCGCGCGGAGCGCGGGGCACGCTCCAGCAGAGCGCGCAGGTCGCGGGAGGCACGTCGTTGCGCGGCGGATTCGAGGGCGCGGCCGGTGGCGAGCATCAACGCGATCAGGGCGCCGGCCAGGTACTCCTGGACGGCCAGGGTGCCGCCCAGGGCGAGCACGGCGACGAGGTCGACCCGGACGTCGCCCCGCCGCAGCGCCGCGAACACCCACAAGGCGGCCGGGACGACGGCGGCCACCGTCCCCAGAGCCCAGAACAGATCCGCGAGGGAACCCGCCCCGACGGTCCAGGCCACACCGCCTGCCGCGAGAGCCACCGTCGTGACGGCCGGCAGCGTGGCTTCGTGGTGCACGTGCACGATCTTCAGCGTCAGCCGCCGCAACCGTGCCGCAAGGGTGGTGACGCGGTCCATGGCACTCCTCGGTCCGTCCGGCGTGACGACCTTCGCTTTCCGCCCCTCCCACCATCAGACCGCGCGTCCGGCATGCGCGGCAGGGGACGGACGGCCCGGTTGACCAGGGCCGTCCGGCCGTCGTCCACCCGTCATCCGGCCCGGCCGACACTGCGGGGAAACCCCGGCCGTGAGAAACGCCGTCGGCCCGTCACCGGGTGTCCCGCTCCTCGGGGATCACCGCGACGGGGCAGCCCGCGTGCCGGAGGGCCGCTCGGCCGACCGTGGGCGGCAGGGCGGCAGTCCAGCCGCTCCGGCACCGCGCGCCGATCACGACGAGCTGGGCGAACCCGCTCGCCTCGATGACCGCCCGGCGCGTCCCGCCCCGGACCCGGGGGTGGCGCACGGTGATGTCGGGGTACCGCTCCCGCAACGCGGCCAGCGGATCACGGGGCCGGTCCTGGACGCGCCCGCTGCGCAGCGCGGAGCCGTCCAGCACCAGCACGTCCGTCTCGCGGGCCGCCGCCTCACCGAAGGCGAACTCGGCCGCGTGCCGGCGGAGATGCCCGTCGTCGCAGGCGAGCACCACGGGCCCGGTCGGGTCCGGACCGCCGCGGACCATCAGCACCGGAGAACCTCCGCAGCGGGCCAACCGCGCGGCGACCGAGCCGCGTCGTCCGCCGCCGGACCGGCCCGCGGGTCGGCTACCGACAACGGTGAGCGACGCGCCGTGGGATTCGGTCTCCAGCACCGCCGCGGGTTCACCCATGAGGACCGTGTGCGTGACGCGCAGGCCTGGTGCGACGCGGCGAGCCCGTCGCCCGGCCTCCGCCAGCGCACGGTTCGCCGCGTCGTGTCCCCGGGTCCCGCCCGGATCCCACGGAGCGACACCGGGCGTCACCGAGGCGGAAGGCCACGCGCAGGCGTAGGCCAGCCGGAGCTCCGCCCCCCTACGGTCGGCCTCCCGTGCGGCGGCCTCAACGGCGACCATGCTCGTCGTCGAGCCGTCCACTCCCACCAGTACGGGGCCGCTCATGACGGCTCCCCCCTTCGCCTCGGGCATCCGGCGACCGGGGGACTGCTGCTCCCCGGTCGCGACGGCGGTCAGCCCTGTGCTGCCGCCTCGCTCCACGGTGTCCGCGCACGGCACACGCGGACAGGGGCCGATCGGTCCCTCAGGCACCCCGTCCGGCCCGAGGGCCGAGGTGACGGAGGACCCGGGTCCGGCGCGACAGCGGGTTGGCGAACGCGGACCGGCGACCCCGCCCGCGAAAAGCGCTGGAGGCACGGAACGCCTCGCTCGGGAATCCTCGGGAACCGCCGCCCGGCGCCCTCTCGGTCTCCCCCGATGCTCCGGTGGGCCCTTCGGCCCCGCGCGGCCGTTTCAGTCGTGCGGGACCGACACGACCGGCGGGCGCACGTGGTGGAACAGCGCATGGGCCACAGGACCGGTGTGCATGCCGACCGCGGTACGCCGCCGGCGACGGCCCACCACCAGCAGTCCGGCCCCGCCCGCCGCGTGGACCAGGACGTGGGCGGCGCGGCCCTCGTGCAGGTTCTCGCGGACGACGACGCCGGGGTACTTCTCCTGCCAGGGTTCGAGCAGCTCGGTGAGTTGGCGCTCCGTCGCCGTCCGGATCCGCGTGCGCTCCTCGACGCCCGGGAGGCCCTTGACGAGCGGTACGTGCCAGGCGTGCAGGACGCGCAGCGGCGTCTTGCGGAGTTCGGCCGCGTGGAACGCGAAGTCGAGGACGTCGTCGCACGGCCGGCCGGTCTCGACGGCGACCGCGACGTCACGGAAGGGAGTGGCGGCCGACGCTCTGCGCGAGCCGTCGGGAAGGTGTTCGTCCTCCACCGTCTCGCCCGCACGGACGAGTACCACGGGCCGGTCTGCGTGGGCGACGACGGTCGGAGCGACCGACCCCGACAGAAATCCGCCAACGCCGCTCGTCCCCTGGTTCCCGATGACCAGCAGCTCCGCGCTCTCCGCCTCGGCAAGGAGCGCGGGAGCTGGCTGCATACGTACCTGCTCGGCCGCTGTATACAGCCGCGGGTACCGTGCGTTCAGCAGGTCGAGGGCTCCGCGCAGCACCCTTCGCGCGTGGTACTGCGGTGCCCGGATCTCGGGCAGGCCCGCGTCGCCGTCGTCGTCGGGCAGGCCCTCCCAGGCGTGCACCAGGCGGAGCGGCAGATCGCGGCGAAGGGCTTCCCGGGCCGCCCAGTCGGCCGCGGCGAGGCTTTCCCTCGAACCGTCCAGACCGGCCACGACTGGCCTTGTCATGACCTTCACCTCCTTGTCCGGGGACGGGAGCTAGAGATGGGGAACGACGGCGACGGGGCAGCCGACGTGGTGGATGGCGGCATGGGTGACGGGTCCGGTGCGGGGGCCGACCGGGCCTTCGGCGAGGCGGTGGCCGACGACGAGGAGACCCGCCCCGGTGGAGGCCCGCACGAGTGCGGTCGTGGGCCGGTCGTCCACCACCGTCTCCAGAACCTCCACGTCGGGGTACTTGTCGCGCCACACCTGGAGCACGGCCTTGAGGAACCCCAGCCACTCCTCGCCCTGCCAGGTTTCCCCGACCAGTCCGATGTCGCCGGTGCCCAGGCCCACGGGCGGGGCCGTGTGCCAGGCGTGCACGGCCCGCAGGCGTGCGTGCCGGAGCCGGGCCGCCTCGAACGCGAACTCGATGACCTCGTCACAGGCCTCGTCGAGGTCGACGGCGAGCACGACGTCCCGGTAGCCCGAGTCCGTCGAGCCGCCCCCGTCGGCCGCGGGCAGGTGCTCGTCGGCCGCCTCCTCGTCCGCCCGGACGAGGACGACGGGACAGGTTGCCTTCGCGACCACGCCGAGCGCCACGGAACCCACGAGGAATCCCGTGAAGCCGCTCAGCCCGCGGGAGCCCAGCACCATCAGCTCGGCCTCGTCCGCTGCCTTCAGCAGGGCGGCCGTGGCCGGGCCTTCCGTCTGCTCGTCGCTCAGGGGGACGCCGGGGCACTCGGCTCGAGCGCGCAGTTCCGCCTGGTGCAGCGAACGCCGGGCCAGATGGCGCTGGGCAGCACCCGCGATCTCGCCTTCTTGCCGACGAGGGTGCCAGTCCCAGGCGTGGACCAGGTGCAGCGGCCGGTTCCGCCGCTCGGCCTCGCGGGCCGCCCACGCAGCGGCTGCAAGGCTCTCGGCGGAGCCGTCGATCCCTGCGACAACGGGCGAAAGCATGTCGGCACCTCCAGCGCTCGGTCTGTCGTCCGGTACCAGCCTCCCTCCGTGGCCGGTCCGGGGGCAGAGGCTGCCAGGTCCCCTCCGGGGGCCGTCCGGCCCCTGCCAGTGGCCCCCGGTTTCAGTCCGGAAGGAGCAGGTGGCATGTCTCGCCCGGTTGCACGCTGACCGACCGGTCCGGCAGCCGGATGTCGATCGGAGAGCGGTCGGACGGCGGCACCGCCACCTCCAGTCCGCCGCGCTCCAGCCGCAGCCGCACACCCCAGTGCCCCTGGTAGCGGAGGGAGAATCCGTAGGACGACAGCTCCGGCAGCGGCACCGGGTCGAGCCGGAGCGCCCCCTCGCGGGTCTCCAGCCCGGTCAGTCCTCGCTGGACGAGATCCAGAGTGCCGGCCATGGCTCCCAGGTGGACGCCCTCGCCCGTGGTGCCGCCCTGGAGGTCGGCGATGTCGCCGCGCAGGGCCTCCTGGCAGTACGCCCATGCCTCGGCACGGCGCGCGCGGGCCAGCACCCAGCCGTGCACCAGCCCGCTGAGCGTCGAGCCGTGGCTCGTGCGCAGCAGATAGTGATCGACCGTCCGCTGCCAGGTGTCGTCCTCCAGCCGGTGGCCCAACCGCTCGAAGAGACCGCGGAGTTCGGCGGGCGAGAAGAGGAAGCCGAGCATCAGGACGTCGGCCTGTTTGGACGCCTTGTAGCGGTTGACGGTGTCACCCTCGGCCTCCAGGATCCGGTCCAGGCGCCGGATGTCGCCGTACCGTCGGCGGTAGTTCTCCCAGTCGAGTTCGGCGAGGTCGCCGTAGCCCTCGAACTGGCTCACAACGCCGTCGTGGAAGGGCACGTGGAGCGTGCGGGAGACGTCCTCCCACTGTTCGAGCTCGCCGTCGTCCAGGCCGGTGCGCTCGGCGAGTTCGCGCCGCCGCGGTTCGGGCAGGATCCGCAGGACCTCCAGGGCACGGGCGAGCACCCAGGCGGCAGTGACGTTGGTGTACGCGTTGTCGTCGAGACCGGGCTGCCGTGCGTCGGGATAGGCGTCGTGGTACTCGTCGGGACCCATCACGCCCCGGATGCGGTGTCGCCCGAGCTGCTCGTCCCAGGTGGCCGAGTCCGCCCAGAAGCGGGCGATCTCCAGGAGCATCTCGGCGCCCTTGGTGTGCAGGAACTCGGCGTCGCCGCTGGCCTCGCAGTACCGCCACACGTTGTACGCGACCGCCGATCCGACGTGCCGCTGGAGCCGTGAGTGGTCCGGCAGCCAGCGCCCCGACCGCGGGTTGAGGTGCAGTTGCTGGGTCTCCTCGCGTCCGTCGCTGCCGCTCTGCCACGGGTACAGCGCGCCGCGGCGGCCGATCGCACGGGCCGCGGCGCACGCGCGGTCGAGGCGGCGGTGCCGGTAGCGGAGCAGCGCGCGGGAGACCTCCGGGAAGTGCAGGTCCAGGTACGGCAGCACGAACAGCTCGTCCCAGAAGACATGGCCGCGGTACGCCTCGCCGTGCAGCCCGCGGGCCGGTACGCCGGCGTCCAGATCCGCCGTGTGCGGGGAGAGGGTCTGCAGCACATGGAAGAGGTGCAGCCGCAGAATGTCGCCGGCCTCACCGGGGACGTCCAGTTCGGCGCGCCGCCACAGCTGGTCCCAGGCCGTCAGGTGCCCTTCGAGGAGTTCGTCGAAGGGGGGCGCGGCGCCGACGCGGTCGATCGCGGCGTCCAGCGGGTCGCTGATCGCGGGGTCGCGCGAGGTGTGCAGGGCGACGGTCTTGTCGACGGTGACGGTCCGGCCGGGTTTCAGACGCAGACGGACCCGCTGGCCGACGCGTGATTCCTCGTGCCGGTCGGTGACCGGCACGTCGGCTGTCAGCCGGGCCGCCATGCCGACACGGACGTCGGACGTGCGGGTACGGCAGCGCAGCCACACCGTGTCGGGCTCGACGGACCCGGTGTGCAGCCGGGTGAGGTGCCGGCCGTCCAGGTCCCGGTAGCGGGCGACCCCGGAGTTGGTGACGCCGCCGTCCAGCGCCGCCTCCACTTCGAGGTCGCCGGTGAATCCCTCGGCTGTGAACTCGGTTCGCAGGGCGGCCAGATGGGGGTCGGCCATGTGCACGAGGCGCTGCTGCCGCACCGCCAGCGACCTTCCCTCGCCGAGCGCGAACCGCGTGCGGCGCTCCAGCAGGCCCGAGGCCAGGTGCAGCACCTGCCGGTGCTCCAGCACCTCGGCCGTGTCAGGAGTGAGCCAATGCTGACCGGTGAGGCGGAACCGCAGGGGCAGCCAGTTCGGGAGGTTGACCATGTCCTCGTTCTCGACGCGGCGCCCCGCCACCTCCGTGGTGAGCCGGTCGTAGCAGCCCGCCACGTAGGTGCCGGGGTAGTGCACGCCGTCCGCGGTGCACTCCGGTAGCGCTCCGCGGGTCGCGAAGCAGCCGTTGCCGAGCGTGCACAAGGACTCCCGCAGGCTCTCCTGCGACGGGTCGTAGCCGTGGTACTCCCACGTCCAGCCGGTCACCGCCGTGCTCCCGCGCCGAGCAGCTCTCCGAGATCGTCTACGACGGTCTCGGCCCCGTGCCGCAGGAGCCTGTCGCGCGTCGCCGGACCGGCGGTGCGGTCCACGCCGACGACGAGGGCGAAGCCACCGGCGCCTCCCGCTCCGACGCCGGCCAAGGCGTCCTCGACGACGGCGGCGCGCGCGGGCGCGACGCCGAGCCGACGTGCCGCTACGAGGAACAGGTCGGGCCGCGGCTTCCCGGTGAGTGCCAGGCGGGCCGCCTCGCCGCCGTCGACCAGGACCAAGAGGTCCGGCACGCCCGCCCCCGTGAGCAGCTCGCGGGCGTACCTGGACGCGGAGGCGGCGGCCACGGGCACCCCCGCCGCCCGCAGCGCGCGGACCAGCCGCACGGTGCCCGGAAAGGCCTCGACGCCGTCGCGGATCCGCTCGGTGACCCGTCGCTCCTTGTCCTCCGCCACCGCACGCACGGTCTCCGTCCCCGGTGCGGGGCCGCCTGCGGCCAGGAAGGCGGCGGCGCCGTCGAGGCGGAACCTGCCGACGACGTACCGCAGGTGGTCGTCGCCGGAGTCGAAGGGCCGCCGCTGCGCGGGGTCCTCGGGCGGGGACTCGGTCGGAAAGGCGTCGAAGGCCGCCTTCCACGCCGCCGCGTGCACCTTCGCCGAGTCGGTGATCACCGCGTCGGCGTCGCACACGACCGCCTCGACGCCCCGCAGTTCGGGCGCGAGCACCTCTCGGCACGGGGCAGCGGTCATCACTCTCCCTCGGGGCCGGCATCTACCACGGTCACACCGCCTGCGGTACGACCGCCACCGGGCAGTGCGCGTGGTGGAGCAGGGTGTGGTTGACCCGGCCGAGCTGGAGCCCGAGACGGCCGTGTCTGCGCCGGGCCCCGACGATCACCAGGTCGGCGGCTTCCGAGCGTCGCACGAGGACGCTGTGGGCCGGTCCCTCGACCGTGACCGCGCGTACCCGGACACCGGGATGGTCCGCCGCAGCCTCCCGCAGCAGCGCGTCGAGGAGGGCGGAGGCGCGCTCCTCGTGCCTGCGGACCGGTTCGTTCGCGAGTGCGGGGTCGTCGGCGCTCTCGTGAGCCGGGCATCGCCAAGCCCGTACGACGTCCAGGGGGCAGCCGCGCGCCTCGGCCTCGCGGAAGGCGAAGCGCACGGCCTCGGCGCCGGTCGCGGGCTCGCCCGCGCCCAGCAGGATCCGCTTGCGCGCGCCGGCCAGGCATTCCTGGTCACCCCGCACCACAATCACCGGGCAGTGCGCGCGGGCCGCCACGGCCAGGCCGACGGAGCCGAGGAGCATGCCCTTCAGCTCACCACGGCCGCGCGCTCCCGTGACCAGGGCGAAAGCATCGTCACTCGCGTGCAACAGCGCGTCCGCCGCGTCGTCCGGGACGACGTCGGTGGTGATCTTCACCTCCGGGTGCCGGCGTCCGGCGCGCTCGGCCGCGGTGGCGACGAGGTTCTCCGCGAGGACGCGCCCGGCCGGGCGGTCGTGGCCGTGGGACGCGGCCCGCTCGTACCTCTCCCAGCGTGAGGCGTGCACCAGCCGCAGCGCGAGACCGTGCCGGGCTGCCTCGTCCACCGCCCAGTCGGCCGCCGTGAGACTCGCCTCGGATCCGTCGATGCCCGTGACCAGGGGAAGTGTCATGGTTCCCACCGCCTTCCATATCGCACAGGGGGCCATTCCACCGTCGCACCGGTCGGCCGCCTGCACGAGAGGCGGATGGGCCCCGGGTGGGGTCGATCGGCCCATGCGGACCGCGCGGCCATCGCTGGAAGCTGAGGGCGAGGCCCCTCAGCGGGGTGCGTGACCACGGCCACCCACGAAAGCGAGGCTCAACCATGAAGCCCACGAGGACAGGCGCTCTCATGGTCGGCGATGTCGTCACCGCACGGTGCGACACGCCGTTCAAGGAAGTGGTGCGTCTGCTCGAGGAGCACCGCATCAGCGGGCTTCCGGTCATCGACGGCAACCAGAAGGTCATCGGTGTGATCTCCGAGTCCGACCTCGTGCTGTGCCAGGCTCGGCAGCCGGGGTCCACCGGAATCCGGACGCGCTTGTGGCGTCTGCTCGGCAGCCGTGCGGGGCACGCCGCCGCACGGAGCCGTGCCAGGACCGCCGGCGAGATGATGTCGGCCCCCGCTGTCACCACGCGCGCCGACGCCACGGTCACGGAGGCGGCCCGGCTCATGACGGAACACCGTGTCGAGCGACTGCCTGTGGTGGACGAGAAGGGCTCGCTCGTGGGCATCGTCACGCGCGGCAACCTGCTCCGGGTCTTCCTGCGCTCCGACGACGAGATCCGGAGGGACGTGCAGCGGGAAGTCTTCGGCAACACGCTCTGGCTGGCCCCGCACGCCGTCGAGGCGATCGTCCGGGACGGTGTGGTCACCCTCACCGGGCAGCTGGAACGGCGCAGCGAGATCCCCGTCGCCGTCGGTATGACGCGGCGGCTCGACGGCGTCGTGGATGTCGTCGACCACCTCTCCTACCGTCTCGACGACAAGCACCCGCAACCGGCCGGTCTGGCCGTGCACGGTGTCGCCGACGACTGGCTGCGCAAGCTCTGAGCCAGTGCTCCACCGCGCCGGTCACCTCGCACGTTCACAGCGGGGAGAAAGGACATCGGTCATGATCCCCATCCTTCTGATCGCGGCTGCCGTACTGGGCGCCTGTCTGGTGTTCGGCTACAGCTCCTCCGTCGTCGGCTTCGCGCTGATGGCCGTCGGCGCGCTGGGGCTCATCGCCTTCCTGTCGACACCGGGCACGGTCCTGCGCCCCGGCGAGCGGGAGTTCATCGAGGAACGGCACTACTTCGGCAAGAACGACGACCACCGGGAGTTCCGGAAGTGATCGCCGCCGCTCCCCGGCTGTCACGGGCGGCATCTCTCGCCGCGATCGGAACCGGAGCCCTCCGACCCGCCCTGCCATCGGACGCGCGACGCGACGGCAGGGCGGGCCATCGCCGCGCCATGTGAAGTCCCAAAACCCGCCCCGCCCGCTCACTGTCCTCAACCGATTGCTCTGAGGAGGAAGTCATGCAGATCAGCCCGCACGTGGTGAGCGACGTGATGACAGGCGCCGTCGTCGCCGTAGGCCGCGATGCGCCGTTCAAGGACATCGTCCGGCTCATGGAGCGGTGGGAGGTGAGCGCGCTGCCGGTACTGGAGGGTGAAGGCCGGGTGATCGGCGTCGTCTCGGAAGCCGACCTGTTGCCCAAGGAGGAATTCCGGGAAGACGTTCCCGACCGGTTCACCCAGCGGCAGCGTCTGTCCGACCTGGCAAGGGCCGGTGCGCTGACCGCCGAGGAGGCGATGAGCAGTCCGGCGGTCACCGTCCACGGCACCACTACGCTGGCCGAGGCGGCGCGCATCATGGCCAGGCGTCATGTCAAGCGGCTACCCGTCATCGACGGCGAAGGGAAGCTGGAGGGCGTTGTCAGCCGCTCGGATCTGCTCAAGGTGTTTCTGCGTGACGACGAGGAGCTCACCGAGGAGGTGCGTCACGAGGTCGTCGACAGCCTGTTCCCCCTGTCCGCGGACCACATCCGGGTCGAGGTGTCCGAAGGGGTCGTGACCCTCACGGGATGGGTGGACAGCGCGGAGCTCGTAGCGGTGGCCGAACGCCTGGCGAGGGCCGTCGAGGGAATCGTGGACGTCCGCTGCCACCTGGCCGGCGGCAGCGGCGTCCGGTAGCGCGGGGAGCGATCCACGCCTGGTCCTGTCGCCCGCCGGCCGTAGGACGGTGTCCTCCCCGAGTCCGAAGTCCGAAGACTGCCACTCCGCCTCCCCGGCCTCGACTCCCCCTGCCCGAGCCGACTCCGGGGACTGCGAAGACCGCCGTGCGGGGCAGCGGTGTGCGCGACCGACGGAACACCGGCCGCGCACACCTGATGCGGCTCGGCGAGCCCTGTCAGCCGCGCCGCACCTGGATGATCCTGGTCCCCGTCTTCTCCCCCCAGGGACCGGGACCGTGGCACTCCGAGCCGGGTCCCGGAACTCCGCGGACGCCTCCGCCTCCCGGCCCGGATCAGTCGTGCGGCACCACCGCCACCGGCGCGGTCGCATGGTGCAGCACCGCGTGCGCCACCGGGCCGATATGGCTGCCGACCAGCGCGTGGCGACTCTTGCGCCCGACGACTACCAGCGACGCGTCCCGCGAAGCGTGCACCAGGTGGCGGCCCGCGCTGCCGATGACGGCCTGCGCGCGCACCTCCACCTCGGGGAACTTCTCCTTCCACGGGCGCAGGACATCGTTCAGGCCGCGCCGTGTCTCCTCGGCCATGTCGGCGGTGAGCCCGGAATCGACAAAGGCGCCGTAGCCGTAGGCCGTCGCCGGATTCCAGCCGTGGACGACCCTCAGGCCGGTCACGCGCCGGCGGGCGGTCTCGAAGGCGAACTCGACGACGGCGTCGCCCGGTTCCTCCACATCCAGCCCCAGCACCACCTCACGATACGGAGTGGTGTCCGACGCGGCGCCCGCGGCGTCCGGGAGATGCTCGTCCTCGGCGTGCTCACCGGCCCGTACGAGGACGACCGGCCGGTCGGTGCGCGCCAGGACCGCGAGGGCGACGGAGCCGAGCAGGAAACCGGTCACCGTGCCGAGTGCCCGCGAGCCGAGGACCAGCAGTTCGGTGTCCTCAGCGGCGGCCAGCAGGGCCGGGACGGCCTCCGCCTCGGACTGCCGCGTGGTGATCCGCAGACCGGGGTGGCGCTCGGTGAGCCGGGACTGCGCCTCGCGCAGCAGGTGGGCGGACCAGTCGCGCAGCGCTTCGACCGCGCCCGGTGCCGGAACCCCCATGTAGGGGATGTAAAGGGAACCCAGCGGGTCTCCGACGTGCAGGAGACACAGGGGTTCCTCTCGTTGGATCGCTTCGCGAGCAGCCCATTCCGCAGCGGCAAGGCTTTCCGGCGAGCCGTCGAGACCAACGGTGATGGCGGGCATGTGCGGTCCTCCTTCGGGGATGCGACGTCAGTCTCCGAGTCGCGCCCGTGCCGCAGGAGGGGCCAGAGGTCCCGGTCGGGGAGCCGACCGGCCCCCCGGTACGCGGGGCCGCCCGGCCGCGGCCGGGGCGAAGAGGTCGGGGGCGGAACGAGACCCCCTGGTGGTACGGCGGCGTCCGCTCTCTCCCCCCGGGTGGGGCCCGGTCGGCCCTGGCGCGCCATGCGGTCCTGGTGATGTGCTGGACGCGGCGGGAAGGACCCGGCAGAGGCGCGGAGGAGCGGCCGTCGAAAGCCGCGCACCGCGCAATCAGGATCCGCGAGAAGCAGATGGCGTCCTTCCCGCCCGCGTCGGGCCCCGCCGCGCCTATGCGCGGCGGGACCCGACCTGGACGCCCACAACGTGTACCTGTGCGGCCCTCGCGGGTTCACGCAGGACCTGTACGAGGCGCTGCGCGCCGCCCGAGTCCCACACCACCGCATCCATCACGAGTCCTTCGAGCTGTGAGGCCGGCGTGCACACGTTGAGGGAGAACCGTCCGCTGTGCCGCATCGGTCTGGCGAGCGCGACGACCTTCTCCGGGACGGTGCCGCTGCTGTCGCTGAACCCGCGCATGGCCCCGGACGTCGCCGCGCTGGCGCCCGCGCTGCCGCGAGTCGCTCCAGTCGGCACTGGACGCCGCCGTCCGCTGATGCCCGCCCGTCTCCCGCAGCCCCTGCCCTGAGGCCTACTCCTTCTGCGCCGGCACCCGCCATACCAGCGCGGTGCCGCCGCCCTTGGGCTCCGCCAGTTCCAGTCCGCCGCCCAGTTGCTCGGCGCGCTCCGCCATGTTGCGCAGCCCGCTGCGGCGGCCGTCGGCCGGGATGCCCACGCCGTTGTCCGTGACCGACAGACGGATCTCCCGTCCGTCCGTCGCCAGGAGCACGTCGGCGCGGTCCGCGTGGGCGTGCCGGGCGATGTTGGTCAGGGCCTCGGAGAGCACCGCCACCAGGTGATCGGCGATCTCCCTGGGCACGTCGGTGTCCAGCAGGCCTTCCATCCGGACGCTGGGGGCGAAGCCCAGCACCGGCGCCGCCTCGCCGACGATCCGCACGGCACGAGCGCGCAGACCGGCCTCCCTCGCGCCCTCGCGGGTACGCAGGCCGAAGATCGTCGACCGGATGATCTTGATCGTCTCGTCCAGGTCGTCGACCGCGCGCACCACGCGCTCCGCGGCTTCCTCGTGCTCGATGAAACGGCCGGCGCTCTGGAGCGTCATGCCGGTGGCGAAGAGCCGCTGGATGGCCAGGTCGTGCAGGTCACGAGCGATCCGGTCGCGATCCATGAGCACCGCGACCGCAGCCGCGTCCTGGCGGCGTTCAGCCAGCTCCATCGCGATGGCGGCCTGCGCGGCGAAGCTCTGCAGGGTCTCGGTCTCCGTCACCGTGAACCCCGGCCGACCGGCTTCGCGTGCCAGCAGCACGACGCCTCGCGCGCCCGCCTCGCCCGTGCCGATGGGCACGGCGACAGCGGGGCCGAGTCCGCCGAATCGCGGCGGTTCCAGCGAGATGCGCTCGTCGTGGGCGACGTCCTCGCTGGTGACCGGGGCCTCGCCGGCGAAGGCCAGCCCCATCAGGCTCCTGTCCATCGGCAGCACGAGCCCCCGGTGCGCCTCGGAGTCCACCCCGACGGCGATCTCCACGGCGAGTGACGCGGTGTCCTGCATGGGCAGCGCGACCGCCGCCAGGGCGGATCCGGTAATCTCGCCGGCCCGCTCGGCGATCATGGCGAGGACCTCGGCCGGCTCGTTCCCGGACATCAGGCTGTGGGTGATCTCGGCGTTCGCCCGCAGCCAGCGTTCCCGCAGCCGGGACTCCTCGTACAGACGCGCGTTGTCGATGGCGACGCCGGCCGCCACCGCCAGCGTGAGGGTGACCGAGACGTCCTCCTCGTCGAACTGGGCCCCGCCCCGCTTCTCGGTCAGGTACAGGTTGCCGAAGACCTGCTCGCGCACCCGGATCGGGACGCCGAGGAAGGTGCTCATCGGCGGGTGGTGCGCAGGGAAGCCGTACGAGGCCGGGTGGTCGGAGATCTTCGCCAGCCGCAGCGGCTCGGGGTGCCGGATCAGTTCCCCCAGGATTCCGTGGCCCTCCGGGTACGGGCCGATAGCGGCGATCTGCTCCTCGCTCACCCCGACCGTGTGGAAGGCCGAAAGGCGCTTGCCGTCCGGGCCGATCACGCCCAGCGCCGCGTACTCCGCGTCGACCAGTACCGCGGCCGCCTCCACGATGCGGTGCAGGGCCTGTTCCAAGTCCAGCTCTCGGCCGACCGACAGCACCGCCTCCAGAAGGCTGTGGACCCGGTCACGCGTGCCGCGAGCCGCGTCCAGACGCGCTTGCAGCTCCTCCAACAGCTCGTCCAGCCGCAACTGAGGCAGCCGTACGCGAGCCTCCTCGGGGCTTCCCACCGGTACTCCTCCAGGTCCCCTCGACACACGGACACCCACCGGCCCGGTCATGGCTCACGGTAGTGGTCGGCACGGGCGCGCGGTAGTAGATCCAGACGCCCGCCCGGCGCTCCGCTTCGGGGCCACTCCCGCCGGTCGGCGGGCCCGGTCCGGACCCGGGCCGCCGTCGCCCGGCTCTCGTGCCGCGCCGGTCCATCGGGGGCGCGGCCATGCCGGGGGGACGACATTGCCTGGGCCGACCGGCCCGGTGGAGGGGACCGACGGCACCTGCCGCCCTCGGTCCCGGCGGCCGGACGCTGGTGAGGTATCCAGCCAGCCGTCCGACCGAGGAGACCGGTGTCATGGCGCGTTACGTGTACGACTTCACGGAAGGCGGCCGTGAACTGGCCGAACTGCTCGGCGGCAAGGGCGCGAACCTGGCCGAGATGACCCGCCTGGGCCTGCCCGTCCCACCCGGCTTCACCGTGACCACCGAAGCCTGCCGGGCCTTCCTGGCCACCGGTGCCGAGCCGGACACCCTGGCCCGCGAGATCTCCGAGCACCTCGGCGCGCTGGAGCGGTCCGCGGGACGGCGGCTCGGTGAGCCCGACGACCCGCTGCTGCTGTCCGTCCGCTCCGGAGCCCGCTTCTCCATGCCCGGCATGATGGAGACGATCCTCGACATCGGTCTGAACGACGATTCCGTGCTCGGCCTGGCCAAGGTCTCCGGGAACGAACGCTTCGCCTGGGACTCCTATCGCCGCCTGGTGCAGATGTTCGGCAGCACGGTCATGGGTGTCGACGGCTCCCTGTTCGAGGACGCGATGACCGCGCTCAAGCGCTCCCGGGGGGCGAAGAACGACCTGGGGCTGAGCGCGGCGGATCTGGCCGGGCTGGTGCGCACGTACCAGGAGCTGATCCGGCGGGAGACCGGCGAGGACTTCCCCCGGTCCCCGGCGGAGCAGCTGCGCCGGGCGGTTCTCGCCGTCTTCGAGTCCTGGAACGGCGAGCGTGCGCGGCTGTACCGCCGCCGCGAGCACATCGCCGACGACCTGGGTACCGCGGTCAACGTGCAGACCATGGTCTTCGGCAATCTCGGGTCCGACTCGGGAAGCGGTGTCGCCTTCACCCGCGACCCGGCCACCGGGCGGCCCGGCCTGTACGGCGACTACCTGGCGAACGCGCAGGGCGAGGACGTCGTCGCCGGTATCCGCAACACCGTTCCGCTGACCGCGCTGAAGGACCTGGACCCGGTCTCGTACGGCCGGCTGCGCACGCACATGGAGGCTCTGGAGAGGCACTACCGGGATCTGTGCGACATCGAGTTCACCATCGAGCGGGGCCGGCTGTGGATGCTCCAGACCCGCGTGGGCAAGCGCACCGCGGAGGCCGCGTTCGCCATCGCGGCCGAACTCGTCGACGAGAAGCTGATCACCGCTGACGAGGGTCTGGCCCGGGTGGACGGGGACGGCCTCGCCCGGCTGATGTTCCCCCGGTTCGACACCTCCGCCGTCGGCGAGGCGCTCGCGCACGGACTGCCCGCCTCACCGGGCGCGGCCGTCGGCGCGGCGGTGTTCGACTCCGCCGAAGCAGTCCGCCGGGCGGGCGCGGGCGAAAAGGTCGTCCTGGTGCGTCAGGAGACCACCCCGGACGACCTGCCGGGCATGATCGCCGCGCAGGCCGTGCTCACCAGCCGCGGCGGGAAGACCAGCCACGCGGCCGTGGTCGCCCGGGGCATGGGCAGGGTGTGCGTGTGCGGTGCCGAGGAGATCACCGTCGACGCCGCCGGACGTCGCTTCACCGTGGGCGACACCGTCGTCGAGGAGGGGACGGTCGTGTCCGTCGACGGCTCGGAGGGAGCCGTGTATCTGGGCGCCGCGCCGCTCGTCGACTCCGCGGTGATGCGCTACTTCGAGCAGGGCGAACAGTCGGCCGGACTGGTCGAGGCCGTCGCCCGCGCGATGGAACGGGCCGACGGGGCCCGGCGGCTGGAGGTGCGGGCGAACGCCGACACCCCAGAGGACGCGGCTCGCGCCCGGCGGTTCGGCGCGCAGGGCGTCGGACTGTGCCGCACCGAGCACATGTTCCTCGGTGAGCGCCGCAAGCTGGTCGAGGCGATGATCCTGGCCCGTGACGAGGCCGAGCGCGAAAAGGCTCTGGACGCGCTGCTGCCGCTCCAGCGGCAGGACTTCGTCGGCATCCTGGAGGCGATGGACGGGCTGCCGGTCACGATCCGGCTCATCGACCCGCCCCTGCACGAGTTCCTCCCGGACCGCACCGACCTGGCCGTCCGCCTCGCCACCGCCCAGGCCCGGGGCGCGGCGCCCGACCCGCACGACACCGACCTGCTCGACGCCGTCAGCCGTATGCACGAGGAGAACCCGATGCTCGGGCTGCGCGGGGTGCGGCTGGGCCTGGTGGTCCCCGGACTGGTCGCCATGCAGGTGCGGGCGATCGCCGAGGCGGTCGCGGCACGGACGGAGGCCGGGGGCTCCCCCCGGGCGGAGATCATGGTGCCGCTGGTCGGCGCCGTCGAGGAACTGCGCATCGAACGCGAGGAGGTGGAACGCGTCCTCGCCGAGGTCTCCGAGGAGTCCGGCGTCCCCGTGCACTGCCCGGTCGGCACCATGATCGAGCTGCCCCGGGCCGCGCTCACGGCCGGCCGGATCGCCGAGGAGGCGGAGTTCTTCTCCTTCGGCACCAATGACCTCACCCAGACCACGTGGGGCTTCTCCCGGGACGACGTCGAGGCGGCGTTCTTCTCCGCCTATCTCGACAAGGGCATCTTCGCCACCTCCCCCTTCGAGACCCTCGACCGCGACGGGGTGGGCCGGCTGGTCCGCATCGCGGTCGACGAGGGCCGCGCCGCGCGACCCGGTCTGAAGATCGGCGTCTGCGGGGAGCACGGCGGGGATCCGGAGTCCGTCCACTTCTTCCACGCCGCCGAACTGGACTACGTCTCCTGCTCACCGTTCCGCGTCCCGGTCGCGCGTCTGGAAGCCGGACGAGCCGCGCTCCCCGGCGCGGGGACGAGCGACAGCAGGTGAAGGAAGGTGGCCGGCATGGCCCGCATCGTCGGTGAGGTGATGACGCACGACGTCGTCGAGGCCTACCGAGAGACCCCGTTCAAGGACGTCGTACGACTGCTGGACCAGCACCGCATCAGCGGGCTGCCCGTGGTGGACGACGACGACAAGGTGGTGGGAGTGATCTCCGGGACCGACCTGATCCGCCGGCAGGCCGCCCGGACGGCGGACGGCAGGACGCGGCTGGTCCGATTGCCCCCACTGAGCCGCAGCGCACGTCGCACCGCGGCCTTGGCCCGCGCCACCACCGCGCAGCAGTTGATGTCGACGCCTGCCGTCACCGTGCATCCGGAGCAGCGGATCGCGGAAGCAGCGCGGGTGATGGAGCGTCACGGCGTCGAACGCCTCCCCGTCGTGGACGAGGAGGACCGGCTGATCGGCATCGCCACCCGACGCGACCTGCTCCGCGTCTTCCTGCTGACGGACGACGAGATCCGCCGTGAGGTCGGCGAGGAGGTGACCCGCGCCCTCGGGCTGTCGGCAGACGGCGTGGTCGTCTCCGTCCGGGACGGCATGGTCACCCTGGAGGGGACCCTGCGGCACCACGGCGACATTCCACTCGCGCTCCGGTTGACCTACCGGGTGGACGGGGTGGTCGGCGTCGTCAACGGGCTGAACGTCCGCGGTGAATCGGGGCCGGTCAGTCCCTCGAAGGGACCATCGGGGCCTGGGGAAGAGCCCAGCTGAGGAGAGACGCTGCTGGTGGGAGCGGTACCGCGATCCCTCGCGTTGCCGCTTCCCTCCCTCGCCCCCGCCCCGCGGTGGCCCCTTCCGACGACGGAGGCTCGCTTCCATGACCCGCCACGACGAACCAGGTGCGGCCGCCGGCCTCGCCGCCGCACCGTCCGACATCGCCATCGCGGTGGACCAGCTGGTCGCGAACGGGCTCAAGGCACTCGCCGACTACGAGGCGCTCGATCAGGAACAGGTCGACCACATCGTGAAGAAGGCGTCGGTCGCCGCCCTCGACCAGCACACCGCCCTCGCCCGGCTCGCGGTCGAGGAAACCGGACGCGGTGTCTTCGAGGACAAGGCCGCGAAGAACATGTTCGCGTGCGAGTACGTCACGCACAGCATGGGACGGATGAAGACCGTCGGCGTCATCGCCCGCGACGACATCGACGACATGACCGAGGTCGCCGAGCCGGTCGGCGTCCTGTGCGCGGTCACACCGGTCACCAACCCGACGTCCACCACCGTCTTCAAGGCGCTCATGGCGCTGAAGACCCGCAACCCGGTCGTGTTCGCCTTCCACCCCTCCGCCCAGCGTTGCAGCGCCCAGGCCGCCCGCGTCGTGCGCGACGCAGCGGTCGCCGCCGGTGCTCCGGAGCACTGCGTGCAATGGATCGAGAGCCCGTCCGTCGAGGCGACCGGCACACTGATGCGGCACCCGGGTATCTCGCTGATCCTCGCCACCGGCGGCAACGCCATGGTCAAAGCCGCCTACTCGGCCGGCAAACCCGCTCTCGGCGTGGGCGCCGGCAACGTTCCCGCCTACGTCCACCGCAGCACCGATGTGCGCCGGGCCGTCAACGACCTGGTGCTGTCCAAGTCGTTCGACAACGGCATGATCTGCGCCTCCGAGCAGGCCGTCATTCTGGACAGGGAGATCTACGACGCGGTTCTCGCCGAATTCCGCACCCTGCACGCTCACCTGGCCACGGCCGAGGAGAAGGCGAAGCTGGAGACCTTCCTGTTCCCCGCGAGCCGGGCAAACGCCACGGGCACGGGCTGTGAGCCCAAGGTCAACTCGGCTGCTGTGGGGCAGAGCGCGGCCTGGATCGCCGAGCAGGCCGGGTTCTCCGTACCGCAGGACACGTCGCTCATCCTGGTCGAGACCGCCCGGGTCGGCCCGGACGAGCCGCTCACCCGCGAGAAGCTCTGCCCGGTCCTCGCCGTGCTCCGCGCCGACTCCGCGCGGCAGGGATTCGACCTGGCCGCCGACATGGTCGCCTTCCACGGGCAGGGGCACAGCGCCGTCATCCACACCGGAGACCTCTCGCTGGCTGAGGCGTACGGACGGCGCATCAAGGCGGTACGGATCATCGTCAACGCCCCTTCCTCGCAAGGCGCGATCGGCGGCATCTACAACAGCCTGCTGCCGTCGCTGACGCTGGGTTGCGGCTCGTGGGGCAGCACCTCGGTGTCCAACAACGTCTCCGCCGCCCAGCTGCTGAACGTCAAGCGGGTCTCGACGCGCCGTAACAACCTCCAATGGTTCAAGGTCCCGCCGAAGATCTACTTCGAGCCCCAGTCCATCCGCTACCTGACCTCGATGCCGGACGTCCACCGCGTCACCGTCGTCACCGACGCGACCATGACCCGCCTCGGCCTCGTCGACCGGGTCGAACGCGTGCTGCGGCGGCGCCACGAGCCCGTCACCATCCAGGTCATCGACAACGTGGAACCCGAGCCCAGCATCGACTCCGTCCGGCGCGGCGCCCGCCTCATGGGCGACTTCCGCCCGGACACGATCATCGCCCTCGGCGGCGGGTCCCCCATGGACGCGGCCAAGGTGATGTGGCTGCTCTACGAGCAGCAGGCGGAGGGCAAGGACATCGACTTCGCCGACATGCGGCACAAGTTCTCCGACATCCGAAAGCGCGCCTTCCGCTTCCCGACGCTGGGCAAGCTGGCCCGTCTGGTGTGCGTCCCGACCACCTCCGGCACCGGTGCCGAAGTGACGCCCTTCGCCGTCATCTCCGACCCCGCCACCGGCAAGAAGTATCCGCTGGCCGACTACGCGCTCACTCCCAGCGTGGCCATCGTCGACCCGCTGCTCACCACCGCACTGCCCCCGGCGCTGGCCGCCGACAGCGGCTTCGACGCCCTGACCCACGCCATCGAGGCGTACGTGTCCGTCTACGCCAACGACTTCACCGACGGCCTCGCCCTGCACGCGATCCGGCTGATCTTCGACAACATCGAGGCGGCGGTGAACGACCGCGCCGAACGGCCGCAGGCCCGGGAGAAGATGCACAACGCGGGCACCCTCGCGGGTATGGCCTTCGGAAACGCCTTCCTCGGCATCGTCCACGCCATGTCCCACACCCTCGGCGCGACCTTCCACATCGCGCACGGCCGCACGAACGCCGTACTGCTGCCGCACGTGATCCGCTACAACGGCACCGTCCCCACGAAGCTCACCGGCTGGCCCAAGTACGAGAGCTACCGCGCCCCGGAACGCTTCCAGGACATCGCCCGCTCTCTCGGTCTGCCCGCCGCCACCCCGGCCGAGGGTGTCGAGTCGCTCGCCTCGGCGGTGGAGCGGCTGCGCGAGGCCGTGGGCATCGAGCCGACGTTCAGGTCACTCGGCGTGGACGAGCACGTCTTCCTCCGCTCACTGCCCCAGCAGGCCCTCAACGCCTACGAGGACCAGTGCGCGCCGGCCAACCCGCGCATGCCCATGCTCGACGACATGCGGGAGCTCATGCGGGCCGCCTACTACGGGCGCGAGGCGAGCCGTCCGGACGCTGAGCCCGCCGAGCGGCCGTAGCCCGTGGCAGGGGGCCGAGGGGGCACAGCCCCGGCGCCGTCCGGCCCCCGTCGACGGGCCCCGGAGGGGCCGACCCGCCCCGGGTGACGGGGCCCTTCGGCCCCTCTTCGGCCCTCGGCCGCTCGACCGGGCCGATACACGGTCCGGTGACTGCTAGACAGAGGTCAGCCGCTCCGGAGCGACTCCGATGCGGCTCCCTTCCTCTTCCCCTTTCCTTCTTCATTCGCCCTTTCCGGGAGGTTCCATGCTGTCCGCGGAATCCGCCGCCCTCGTACGGGCCACCCTGCCCGCCGTGGCCGGAGCGCTCGACGAGATCACCACCCGCTTCTACGCCACGATGTTCCACGACCGGCCCGAGCTGCTCGACGGGATGTTCAACCGCGGCAACCAGGCCAGCGGCGCCCAGCGCCGGGCATTGGCGGCCTCGATCGCCGGATTCGCCGGCGCGCTGCTGGAGAACCCCGGCGCACGGCCCGACGCGCTGCTGTCCCGGATCGCGCACAAGCACGCGGCCGTCGGCGTCACCGACGACCAGTACACGATCGTCCACAAGTACCTGTTCGGCGCGATAGTCGAGGTACTCGGCGACGCGGTCACGCCGGAGGTGGCTGCCGCGTGGGACGAGGTCTACTGGCTGATGGCCGGTGCCCTGATCAGCCGGGAGGCCCTGCTCTACCAGGACGCCGGTGTCCAGCCCGGCGGGATCTGGCGGCCGTGGACGGTCGTCGAACGCCGCGCCGAGACACCCGACGTCGTGTCGTTCCTCCTCCGTCCGGCGGACGGCGAACCGGCTCCACGTGCGCGGGCCGGTCAGTACGTGAGCGTCCGCGTGCGTATGCCCGACGGGGTGCACCAGCTGCGTCAGTACAGCTTGTCCTCGGACCCCGGCGGCCGACTGCGGCGGATCACGGTGAAGCGGGTCACCGGGGACGCCGGGGAGCCCGCCGGCGAGGTCTCCACCCTGCTGCACGACCACGTCGGTGAGGGGGACGAACTGCTGCTGTCCGCGCCGTTCGGCGACGTTTTTCTCGACGATCCGATCGACGCGACCTCCCCGCTCGTGCTGGTCTCGGCGGGCATCGGCTGCACTCCCATGACCGGCATCCTGGCCCACCTCGCCGCCCTCGGATCGATCCGTCCGGTGCTGGTCCTGCACGCCGACCGCTCTCCCGCCGACCACGCCCTGCGCGCGGAGACCCGCGACCTCGTCGGGCAACTGCCGCGAGCGAGGGCCGACTTCTGGTACGAGCGCCCCGGACCGGAGGAACCCGACGCCCGCATCGGCCTGATGGACCTCAGCGGCACCGAACTCCCGGACGGGGCGACGGTGTTCCTCTGCGGCTCGCTCCCCTTCATGCGAGACGCACGCGGACAACTGCTGCGTGCCGGTGTCCCCGCCCGGCGCATCCGCTACGAGGTCTTCGGACCCGACCTGTGGCTGCCCGGCGGCACAGCAGCCTGAGCCGCGCCGAACCATGCGCCATCCACCGGGAGAACCAGATATGACCAGCGACAACGCCCAGGCGACACCCACGGTCTGGCTGCGCTCCGAGGGCGCCGTGGACCAGGAGACCCTGGCGTACGCCCGCGCGAAGATCGACGCCGTCGTGAGCGGTCCGGGCCTGCCCGCCGTCACCGGCCGGGTACGCCTCGCCCGAGCCGCCTCCCACCACGACAAGAGCCCCTGGTCGGCCACGGCCGACCTCTACGTCGGCGGCCGGCAGGTGGTCGTCCTCGCCGAGGAGGCGACGGGCACGGAAGCCGTGGACCGGCTCCAGGACCGGCTGCGCCGCCAGATCGACAAGGCCGCCCAGGCCGGGATCAGAGGCCGCCGGACGACGGCCCCGCCGTGGCGCGGCGGAGAGGGTCCGTCACAGACCGACGAGGGACCCGGCAGCGCAGGAGCGGATTTCCGCACGGCGTGAATCCCCGGAGGGAGCCGGGCCCGTCCCGGCTCCCCGAGTGACCGACGCCCCACGTTCCGGATCGAGCTGCGAGTACGAGGAGTTGTGCGATGGCGAAGGCATATCTGGTGGGCAGCGGAGTCGCGGCACTGTCCGCGGCCACGTTCCTGATCCGCGACGGCGGCTTCGAGGGTTGCGACATCCACCTCTTCGAAGAACAGCGGACCGTCGGCGGCAGCCTGCACGCGGGCGGCACGCCGGACGCCGGCTACACCATGCGCGGCGGCCGGATGTTCGAGGCCGAGTTCCGCTGCACCTACGACCTGCTCTCCGGCATCCCCACCCTCGACGACCCCACCGTCTCGGTGACCGAGGAGATCCGGGCCGGACACGAGGAATTCGCCTGGGACGACATCGCCCGGCTCGTCGAAGGGGACGGCAAGATCGTCGACACGACCTCGATGGGGTTCTCCGAGCGCGACCGGCTGGACCTGGTCCGCTGCCTGGCCTCCTCCGAGGGGCACCTGGACGGCAAGCGGATCACGGACTGTTTCGGCGAACACTTCTTCACCACCACCTTCTGGTTCATGTGGTGCACGACGTTCGCATTCCAGCCCTGGCACAGCGCGATCGAGTTCCGCCGCTATCTGAGGCGCTTCATCCACCTGTTCCCCGAGTTCGCCTCCATGTCGGGCATCCACCGCACCCGCTACAACCAGTACGACTCCATCGTGCGGCCGCTGACGACATGGCTGCGGGAGCGAGGCGTCACCGTCCACACCGACTGCCGCGTGAGCGACCTCGGGTTCGCCCCGGGCGTCCGGAGCGGCACGGTGGAGACCATCCACGTGAGCCGGAACGGCCTCACCGAGAAGATCGCCATCACTCCCGAGGACCTGGTCCTCGTCACCAACGGCTCCATGACCGACGCCTCTCGTCTCGGCTCGCACACCTCCGCACCGCCGCCTGTCCCGCAGCGCTCGGACGCCTGGCTGCTGTGGCACCGGCTGGCCCGTGGACGCGAGGAGTTCGGCAACCCGGGAGCCTTCGACAAACGTGTGAAGGAGTCACAGTGGGAGTCCTTCACGGTCACCACGAAGGACCCCGCATTCCTCGACGCGCTGGCCGAGTTCAGCGGCCGGCCGGTCGGCAGAGGTGGCCTGATGACCTTCACGGAGTCCAACTGGCTGCTCACGATCGTCGCCAACCGGCAGCCCGTCTATCGCGACCAGCCCGAGGGTGTCGGGGTCTGGTGGGGGTACGGTCTCTTCCCGGACCGGGCCGGCAACCACACGCCCAAGCCGATGAGGATGTGCACCGGCCGCGAGATCCTCGAAGAGGTCCTGCACCATCTGCCGTTCGACGAGCGGACAGCGGCCCGGATCCGGGAGACCTCCACCGTGGTGCCCTGCCTGATGCCGTACATCACCAGCCAGTTCCTGGCTCGCCGCCGCGGCGACCGGCCCGAGGTCGTCCCGAAGGGATCGGTCAACCTCGCCTTCATCGGACAGTTCACCGAGGTGCCCGACGATGTCGTCTTCACCGTCGAGTACTCCGTACGGACCGCCTGGACGGCGGTGGCGCGGCTCCTGAGGCTGGAGAAGCAGCCGCCGGAGGTCTACAAGGGCCGCCACGATCCCCACGTCCTGGCGGCCGCTCTGGAGACCATGCACCGCCGATAGTCCTCATGGGGTCGGGACGTCCGGCCCCATGGCCGGGGACGATCGGCACTCACGGCAACGGTGTGGTTCGAGGGACAGTGGAGGCAGGAGCGGCACCGATCCCCCGCGGTGTCGCTCCGCCCACGTCGCCAGGCGAGCGTCCCGGCCCGGTAGGGACCACCGGCCGCCGACCGGGGCCGAACGGCCCTGGCGCGAGAGACTCCGGCACGGTTCGAATGGCCTGGTCAGGCCCGCGCGTCGCGGCTGGAGACGAAGACCGAAGACCTGTGAGTGACCCAACGAGACGGAATGCTGCCATGTCCGGTGACGACGCCCCATCGAACCCCTCGGGAGCGCACACGAGCGTCGAGCTGGACGGCGTGGAGGCGCTGCGACTCCTGGGCAGTGTGTCCCTGGGACGAATCGTCTTCACCCGGCACGCGCTGCCGACCGTCCGCCCGGTCAATCACGTCCTGGTCGACGGCGATCTCGTCATCCGCACCCATGGTGACGCCGCGCTGACCCGGTACACCCGGCAGACCGGGGGTGAGGGGGCCGTCGTCGCCTACGAGGCCGACGACATCGACCCCGACACCCACCTCGGCTGGAGCGTGGTCGTCACGGGCTATGCGCGGCTGGTCACCGACCCGCAGGAACTCGCCCGCTACCGGGCGTTGTTGCGTCCCTGGGCCGCGCAGAGGATGGATCACGCCGTCCGCATCCACCCCGATCTGGTCACCGGGGTCCGCCTGACCGCCCACGATCCGTCCACTACGGCGTGACCGACGGCCGTTCGCGCGGCACGAGGACCACGGGGCAGTGCGCACGGTGCAGCAGTGTGTGCGTGACCGGGCCCAGACGTGGTCCCAGCACGCTTGTCCGGCGGTGCGCGCCGATGACGACCAGGGCGGCTTCCCGTGTCGCCTCCAGCAGCAGGCGGGCGGGAGCGGTGCGGACCGTTCCGGTCTCCACCACGACATCCGGGTACTGGTCCTCGATGCGGGTGAGCGCGTAGCGCGGTACGGCGTCCTCCGCCCGCGCGTCGCGAGCCAAGCGTTCCTGGCCCACGCTGCGTGCCGGCACCAGGGAGGGAGGTTCGGGGGTGATGTACCGATGGTTCCACGAGTGCAGGACCCGCAGTCTCACCCCGCGCCGGTCGGCCTCCTGGAACGCGAAGGCCGCCGCCTGTCCGTCCCGGTCGTCCTCCAGGCCGAGCAGCACATGACGCCCGTCGTCACAGGGGTGGTCTCCCCGTACGACCAGGAGCGGGCCCTGGGCGAGCGCGGCCAGCTTGAGACCGACCGAGCCGAACGCCGAGCCCGTCAGCGCACCGAAGCCGCGTGTCCCCACGACAGTCAGGTCCGCTTCCGCGCTCTCGCGGGCCAGGGCGTGCACCGCGCCGCCTTCCACGGCGACGGTCGCCACCGGCAGATCCGGATACCGCCGGCGCAGACGCGCCGCGGAGGATCCCAGGACCGGTGCGGCCTCGTCCCGGTCCCGAACCGCGTACACCACGCGCAGCACGGCACCGCGGCGTGCGGCCTCTGCCGCGGCCCAGTCCAGCGCCCGGACGGAAACCAAGGAGCCGTCCACTCCGACGACTACGCGATGGAGGGTCATCGCCGTGCCTCCCCTTCTGTGAGCGATCGTCCGATGGAGGCGCCGCCCGTCGGGGCGCCGGCCTCCTCTGACGATGCTCGTCCCGTGGCGAGGCCTCGGACAGGAGCCGAGAGGGATCCCGGACACGCCGAACGGCCCCTTCCCCAGGGGCCGTTCGGGTCTCAGGTCGTGAACGGCACGCTGTACAGACTTCGCCCGCCTACGAGTTCGCGCCCGGTGACCAACTCCGCATCGATGCGCACGAAGACCTCTTGTGGCGCCGGGGCCCAGGAGAGCGGGCCGGCCAGCAGGAGTCGCGCGTGCTCTGCGGGGTCGGTCACCACGGTGGCCGCGCCGGTCACCACCACGCTCCAGCCGGCGTGGGCGGCGGCGTCGACCCGGTCGGCCTCGAACGCGACCACCGCCCCGTCGATCGCGCTCGCCATGCGCGAGAAAGCCGAGGTACGCAGCAGCACCGCGCCGTCGCGGTCCAGGCAGAAGTTGACCGGCAGGACGGCGGGCAACGCCTTCCGCGTGAACACCACGCGCCCCACCGGCACCTTGGCCAGCAAGCGCAGACACTCCTGCCGGTCGAGCTCACGGAATCCGTCGTTGGCATACATCGGCCTTCTCGTCTCTCACCTGGCAAACCGGTGTTTCGCTGATCCATCCTCAAGCGGTGACGAACCTGCGGCCAGGGACCATCGGTCCCTAGCCGTCCGGAGAAGGACCCGCTTCAGACCGCGATCCGGCGTCCCGTCACCGCATAGGGCTCGATGCGCACCCACAGATCGCGTCGACCGCCGGCCCAGGGCCTGCTGCGGGCCTGCTGCGCAAGCCGTTGAGCCTCGGCCACGTCCGTCACCAGGCGCGCGTGACCCCGCACCAGCACGCTCCAGCCCTGGCTGAACGCGTCGTCGATGCGGTCGACTTCGAAGGCCACCGGAGTGCCCGGTGCCAGCGACGGCGTCGCGCCCCGAGCGGTCCGGAAGACGATCGTGCCGTCGATGACGGTGTAATTGACCGGGACGATCAACGGCCCGTGCGTCGTGGACACCGCCAGCCTTCCCACGCCGTGCGTCGAGAGCAGGTCGCCGCACTCGGTCCTGCTCAGCTGCGTGAACCGGGGCGCGTACCCGGCCTGTCCGGGGCCGGGAGGCAGATCCGCGTCTCCTCCCTTGAGCGCCGAAACGGTCGTCCGGAGCGCTTCGGCCAGCTTGAGCAGAACACCCTGGTTCGGCGCGGCGTCGGCATACTGCTCCAGGTATGCCAGATAGGTGGGCGCCATCTCCGCGCGCGCGGCCGTCTCATCTCGCGTCAGCCCGAGCCGGACACGGCGTGCCGTGATCCGGCGGCCCAGGTCACCCGCGTGCAGGCGTTGTGTGACGTCCCCCTGTGATGGTCCGGACATGAACCCCGCCTCCTCTCCTCAAGCCGCCGGGACGGCGACCTCGTCGTGCGGATGTCCGCCGAGCACCACCTTGAGGGCGCCGGTGTCGGCGGCCCGGGCGAAGACGTCGTAGGCCTCCTCCATGCCGTCCAGCGGGAAGGTGTGGGTGACCAGCTGTGCGGTGGGCAGTCGGCCGGCCGCCGCCATCCGCAGCAGGGTGGGCGTGGAATGCGTGTCCACCAGGCCCGTGGTGATGGTGATGTTCTTGATCCACAGGTCTTCCAGGTGCAGCGTCGCGGGCCTGCCGTGAACGCCGACGTTGGCCACGTGGCCGCCGGGGCGCACCATGCGGGTGCACAGCTCGAAGCTCTCCGGCACGCCGACGGCCTCGATGACCACATCTGCGCCGAGCCCGTCCGTGAGATCGGCGACCAGTTGCCCGGGATCCTCACGGGCGTCCGCCACGGCATCGGCTCCGAGCTGCCGGGCGGCCTCCAGGCGTGAAGCGGCCAAGTCGACCGCGACGATCCGCTCGGGGGCGAACAGACGGGCCGTGGCGATCGCGGCGAGGCCGATCGGGCCGGCTCCGACGACGACCACGGTGTCGCCGGGGCGCACGTGTCCATTGAGGACGCCCACCTCGTAGGAGGTCGGGAAGATGTCCGCCAGCAGGACGGCGTCCTTGCTCTCCAACGCAGCGGGCAACGCGTGCACGGACAGGTCGGCATGGGGAACACGGACGTACTCGGCCTGGGTCCCGTCGATCAGATGGCCGAGGATCCAGCCCCCGCCGCCGCGGCACTGGCCGTAGGCGGCCTCGCGGCAGTAGCGGCAGCGGCCGCAGGCGCTGATGCAGGAGACGAGCACGCGGTCGCCGGGACGGACGGTCCGCACGTCGCTGCCGACCTCCACGATCTCACCGACGGCCTCGTGACCCAGGATGGTACCCGGGCGCACCTCGGGTACGTCGCCCTTGAGGATGTGCAGGTCCGTGCCACAGATGGTGACAGCGCCGACCCGCACGACGGCGTCGGTGGGCTCCTTGACGGCAGGGTCCGGTACGTCCTCCCAGGCAGACTGCCCGGGACCGTGGAAGACGAAGCCTTTCATGATGATCATCACCGCTCTTCGCTCGAGTCCGGAGGTTCCCTGTCAACCAGCTTGTCCTGTATTCACCTGATCCGCTTGGGCCTTCCGGCCCAGCCCTCGGGCTGGACGGGTCCTTGCGGCCCTGAGCCGGCGGAGAGGACACGCAGGTCCTGTCGGCCCCGCCCGCAAGGGACCGAACCGCCCTTCCCCGCCCCCCGTCGGCCCCGCTTTCCTGTCCCTATGGCCGAGAACCACACGAGGTCCATGCCGTACCGCACGCATCACGGCGTCGGCGGCACGATCATCGTGACTCTGCAGGGCGAGATCGACGTGGTGGCCGCACCTGCGCTGGCAGCGCACCTGGACACAGTGACCGCCGGCCGGCGCCCCGATCTGGTGCTCGACCCGCGTCCGGTGTCCTTCATCGACTGCGCCGGGCTCGGCGTGCCGTGCCGGGCACGCAACCGGGCACGCGCCGGTCAAGGCCGACTTCGGCCGGTCACCGTCAGTACTCGCTTTCTGCGCCTTCTGCGCTGCACCGGGCCGGCCGGTGTCTTCGACATCCGTTCGCGGTGGCCCGACCGCCCGGCCGACCCGTCGGTCGCAGCCCCGCCTTCGCGGAGGCCGGCTGAGTCAGCGCGGTGACGTGAGTCCTGGCCGGGTGATCTGTCGCAGGACCTGACTCGCTGCACGTCGAGGGGTGGCTACGAGCATGAGCGCCCGGCCCCTGCGTCGGCAGAGGTCGACCGACCTGCACAGAGGTCCGGGCGGACCATGTGCGCTCCGGGCTGAACGGCCCCCGCGGAGCGCCGAAGTCGGTGCCGAGCGGCCCCGTGACGACACCTGGCCGGCCCATGTCGAGGCGGCGCCGCAGCTGTCACGTTTCCATCTGTCATCAGGACCACGACGAGGAGGTGCGGACCGATGCGAAGAAGCACATACGCGAAGAAGCGGCTGTGGCGGTGGCGGAACAACCCGCTGCGGCGGCGCGGCGACATCCTCGAGGCCTGGATCGTGCTCGTCATGTGGACGGTCGTCACCGTGGGCGGCACCGTTACCGGCCTCGTGACAGCCCACTCCGCGAGCGACGTGTTCGCACAGCAACGAGCCGAGCGCCGGTCCGTCCGGGCCGTCCTGCTGAACGACGTCCCGCTCGGCGCCACCGCGGTCGGCGGCACCACCGATCGCCGGACGGCGTCGGTGCGCTGGACGACTCCCGACGGCTCCACCCGCACGGGCCGGACCCTGGTGGAGACGGGCCGCAGAGCCGGCTCCCAGGTGACGGTCTGGCAGGACGGGCAGGGCCGGCTCACCCCCGCGCCCACGGGGTCCACGGAGGCGTCAATCGAATCGGGCTTCCTGGGCACCGGTGCCGCAGCCGCGCTGGCCGGCTTGGTGATCGGCGTCGGAGCGATCGCCCGCTGGCGGCTCGACCAGCGCCGCATCGAGGGATGGAACCGGGAATGGGACCTGGTGGGACCGCTGTGGAGTCACAAGACCGGCTGATCGCGCCGCTGACTGCGAGCTCCGGGCCGCACGCGCGGCCCGGAGCTCCTTGCATCTCCCCTGCGCGAACGGCCCCGGACTCTCAGGGGCCCGGGCCGTTCGGCCCCTGCCCGACAGCGAGGAGACGCGCGACACTCTGGACCGCGGGCATACGTGCGCCGCTGCGCCGAAGGGGCGGACTCCGATGGAACAAGTGTTTCTTGCCTGCACCGACCCGTCGGCACGCAGCCGTTCGGCGATCGACCGGGCCGCACGGGAGGCGCGGCTGCACGGCTTGCCGCTGCGTGTGGTCCTCGGCATCCCGAAGGAGCCGGGCCAGGCGACCTGCGCGAGGCCGCGTGCGCCGTCGCCGTGGTACCGACGGGCGCGGCGCCACGGTGACGCGCCCCGACGCCCGGCGCGGGCCGGGTGCCAGGGTCCGTCACCGAGAGCTGGACACCACGCTCTCTAGGTGTGCGTCAGGGTTTCGGCAACGCCTTCGGCCCACCTCTCGATCGCTCCGAAGTCCCGGAAGTCGCCGCCCTTGCCGGAGCGGAGAATCATCCCGGCCACTCGTCCCTTGGCACCCGCTTCCAGGCACCCGCCGAAGGTGACATGGTCCCGGACGTCCAGGCGGTTCATGGCCCGCTTCACGCCGCGCACCGGCGGGATGTTCCGCTCGGAGGCGGAGGCGTCGAGCGGTCCGCTGCTGAAGAACCACACCGGGCGCTCCGCGAGTTCGGCGCGGAGCCGGCGGACAAGCCGCCGCACGTCCTTGTGCCAGCGTCCCGCGTAGAGCCCGCCGCCGACCACCACGGCGTCGTACGACGCCACGCGCGTCACGGACCGGGCCGGCAGCAGGTCGACGTTCAGGCCGTCCTTGCGCAGCACGTCCGCGACGGCTTCGGCGATCCCCGCCGTCGCTCCGTTCGTCGTTCCGTAGGTGACCAACACACTGTCGGTCATGACGGTTCGCCTCCTTGTTCTGTGGGCTCACAGCCGACGCAGCCGGTCGTCGGCCACGCCGTGCAGGGCTTGTTCCTCGACACGGACGCGTCGAGGCGGTAGGTGAGCTGGTCGACCACGTCCACCACACCGTCGATGCGGCGCGTCATGGACAGGGCGATCTGGGTCTCGCTCTTGCGTTCCAGATGTCCGGCCGGCGTGACGACGCCCTCCGTGACGGAGACCTCGACGCTGCGCGGCGGCAGCCACAGGGCATGCACCAGGACTTCGTCGATCACCTCGACTCCGATGACCTTGTCGTCCTCGTCGACCACCGGCAGCCCGCTGATCCGGTGAGCGGCAAGCAGGCGGGCCACCTCCTTGAACGACGTGCCGTACTCGGCGCGGACGACGTCCGCGGTCATCACGGAGCCGACCTTGCTGTGCCTCATGGCCGATTCCTCCTCAGCGCAGCCTGCGCGGATACGGGTCCTGGGGGTGGCGCGGCAGCAGCCGCACCCGCGCGTCGAGCACGGTGACGCCGCCCGGTGCCGCCAGGACGGGGTTGAAGTCGGCCTCGGCGAGTTGCGGGAGGTCCGCAGCCATCCGGGACAGCCGCAGGAGCAGGTGTTCCAGGGCTTCGAGGTCGACGGGGGTGTTTCCGTCCGCACCCAGCAGCAGCGGGGCGCACCGCGTCGTGGTGATCAGGTCGTGCACGTCGCGGTCGGTGAGCGGGGCGAGGCGGGCCGCGTGATCGGCCAGTACCTCGGTCGCCGTGCCGCCGAGCCCGAACAGCACGAGCGGGCCGAAGACCTCGTCCTGCACGACGCCGGCCAGCAGCTCGGTGCCGCGTGGTGCGAGGGGCTGGAGAACCACACCGGTCATGAGGCCCGCGAAGCGGGTCTTCAGATCCCGGAAGGCGGTCCGCACCTGGGCGTCGCCACGAAGGTCGAGGCGGACGGCCTCGTGCCGGGTCTTGTGCACGAGCCCGGGCCAGTGTGCCTTCATGACCACACGGCCGCCGAAGCCACGCAGCCGGTCGGCGGCGGCGACGGCCTCGTCCTCGGTCTCCGCCCAGGTCCACGGGATCTGCCGGACTCCGTAGCAGGACAGCAGCTCGGCGCAGGTGTGTGGGTCGAGCCAGCCTCCGTCGGGGTGTTCCGCGAGGTGGTCCGCCACGAACGTACGGGCCCGGCCGGTCTCGATGTCGTCGAGGTCGGGGACGACGCCGGCGGGGCGGGCGAGCCAGGCGGTCCGGTGGGCGGCGTGCGCCAGCGCGCGGGCCGCCGCCTGCGGTTCGGCGTAGGACGGGATCGCGCCGCCCCCGGCGGCGGGCAGCAGCCGGACCGGCACATCCTGCTCCAGGCGTACGGCGAGCACGGGTCGTGCCCGTCGGCCGGGAGCGGTGGTGACGGCCCGCACCAGGTCGTCGCCGGTGGCAGCGGCGACGGCGGTGGGCACGAGGGCCACGATGACGGCGTCGATGCCGGAGCACCGGCTCAGGCGGTCGACGCACTCCGTGAGCTGGTCCTCCGAAACGGCGGCGGTGGCGTCGACCGGGCTGCCGACGGCGGCACCGTCCGGGAGCACGGCGAGCAGTTCGTCGGCCATGGCGGGCGTGAACGGGGGCAGGGCGAGTCCCGCCTCCGCGCAGGCATCGGCGGCCAGCACCCCGGCGCCTCCCGCGTTGGTGACGATCGCGACGCGGCTGCCTTCCGGCAGCGGCTGGGAGTGGAACAGGGCCGCCGTTTCGAGGAGTTCGCCGACCGAGCGGGTCGCGGTGATGCCGGCCTGGGTGAACAGCGCGCCGCGGGTCATGGTGCGGGTGGCTGCGGCCGCGGTGTGCGAGGCGGCGGCCTTGCGCCCCGCGTCGGTACGGCCGGCGTCGACGGTCAGCACCGGGATGCGACGCGTGACGCGCCGGGCGGTACGGGAGAAGGCACGCGGATTGCCGAAGGATTCCAGGTGCAGCAGGGCAAGACCGGTGCGGTGGTCGCTCTCCCACCACTGGAGCATGTCGTTGCCGCTGACGTCGTACTTGTCCCCGAGGGAGACGAAGGAGGAGACGCCGATGCCCAGCCGGGACAGTCCGTCGAGCAGCGCGATGCCGACGCCGCCGGACTGCACGGCGACACCGGCGGTTCCGGGGCGGGGGTGCTCGGCGGCGAAGGTCGCGTCGAGCCTCAGCTCCGGGTCGGTGTTGGAGACGCCGAGGCAGTTGGGTCCGACGAGCCGCATGCCGTAGGTGCGGCAGGCCGCCAGCAGCGCCTCGGTCCGGGTGTGGTCGAGTCCGGCGGTGACGACGACGAGCGCGCGTACTCCGGCCCGGCCGCACTCGTCGGCGACTGCCGGGACCGCCGCGGCGGGTACCGCGACGATCACAAGGTCGGGGGTCCTGGGGAGGGCCGCGACGGAGGGGTGGGACGGCACGCCGAGGATCGACGTGACACTCGGGTTGACGGCGTACAGCCGTCGCGTGAAGCCGCCCGTGTGCAGGTGGTGGAGGATGGCCCGGCCGACCGAGCCGGGCGTGCGTCCCGCTCCGACCACGGCGACGGCGTCCGGGCGCAGCAGGGGCACGAGGCTGGCCACGTCGGCGGCGCGGCCCCGGGCCTCGACGGCCGACAGGTAGGTGTCGTCCTGGTCCAGATGAACCGTGCAGCGCACCTCCGGTCCCTCGAAGTGACGGGAGGTACGCAGGCCCAGGTCGGCGAAGAGGCGGAGCACCTCGTGGTTCTCGCTGAGCGAAACGAGATGGGGGTCCCCCCGGCCGAAGGCTGGGGGAGCGTCGGCCGTGAAGGCGGTGATGTCCTCCGCTCGCGCCGCCGAGACCAGGTGTTCGACGAGCAACGTGCCGATGCCCCGGTGGTGCAGGCCGTCGGCGACGGCGATGGAGATCTGCGCCGTCTGCTTCTGCGCGCCGTCCGTCCCGCCGCCGGTGTCGTACTCGGCCAGGCCGATCACCCGGCCGTCCACCTCCGCCAGCAGGGCCCAGTAGCCCGGGCGGGCCGGGGCGCAGGCCCGGTCGGCGGCCGTGTCGGCCGAGCGCCGGCTCGCCGCGAAGAACCGCAGGCGGAGATTCTCCGGCGACATCTCCTCGTAGAGCCCTCGCAGCCGGCCGTGGTCGCTCGGCCGCACCGGACGTATGCACACGGTGGTGCCGTCCGCGAGCAGGGCATGGGCCGAGGGGCGGCTGAGCACGTCGTCCGTCATCGCAGGTCTCTCCTCCGTGGATGTCGTCACTTCGATCGTCCTGCGGAGCGGGCGGCGATCCCATGGGCTGTACGGGGGCGGGTCGGGGCCGGTCGGCCCTCCCGTTGCGGCCGACCGGCCCGCCCCCCCCCGGCACAGGGACCTTGTGCGTCCGGGTCAGTCGTCCGCGACGAGGGCCGTCAGGTCCAGGAGACGGTTGGTGTAGCCCCACTCGTTGTCGTACCAGCCGAAAACCTTGGCCAGAGTGCCGTTGGCCTGGGTCAGGGCGGGGTCGAAGACGCAGGACGAGGGGTCCCCGATCACGTCACGCGAGACGATCGGAGCCTTGGAGACACGCAGGATGCCGTTCAGCGGACCGTCCGCGGCGGCCTCGAACGCGGCGTTGATATCGTCCGCGCTCGCCTCGCGGGTGAGAACGAGGGCGAGATCGGTGAGCGAGCCGTCCTCCACGGGTACCCGGACGGCGATCCCGTCCAGGGCGCCGGCCAGCTCCGGTAGCACCAGACCCACGGCACGGGCCGCTCCGGTGCTGGTGGGGATGATGCTGAGGGCGGCGGAGCGGGCCCGGCGCAGGTCCTTGTGCGGGCTGTCGAGCAGGGACTGGTCGTTGGTGTAGCCGTGGATGGTGGTCATGACACCGCGCTCGATACCGAAGGCCTCGTCGAGCACCTTGACCATGGGGGCGACGCAGTTGGTGGTGCAGGAGGCAGCGGACACGATCCGGTCGCGGTGCCGGTCGTAGGTCTGGTCGTTGACGCCCATCACGATGGTGGCATCCACGCCCTTGCCGGGCGCCGACAGCAGCACGGTGTGGGCCCCGCCCTTGAGGTGCAGCGCCGCGGCGTCGCGGTCCCGGAAGCGGCCGGTGGACTCGACGACGATGTCGGCGCCGTAGTCGGACCAGCGCAGGGCGGCCGGGTCGCGTTCGGCGGTGACGGCTATGCGCCGCCCGTCGATCGTGAGGGAGCTGTCGTCGTGCCGGACGTCGCGCCCGATGCGCCCGAACGTCGAGTCGTACTCCAGCAGGTGGGCCAGGGTGGCGGGTGCGGTGATGTCGTTGACGGCGACGACCTCGACGTCCTGGGTGCCCGCTTCGGCACGGTCCAGGGCTGCGCGCAGATAGGTGCGGCCGATCCGGCCGAAGCCGTTGATGCCGACGCGTACGGTCATGGCGGTGAGTTCCTTCCGGGGCTACGGAGCGTTCAGGAGTTCCAGGTCCAGTCGGCGACCTCGGGGAGGTCGGTGCCGTGCTCACGGATCCAGGCCTGGTGGCGGGTGCGGACGTCGGCCATCTGCTGGCGTACGGCGGCGGCGCGCACGGCGAGGCCGGGTACGCGGTCGATGACGTCCATGACGAGGCGGTAGCGGTCGAGGTCGTTGCGCACCACCATGTCGAACGGCGTGGTCGTGGTGCCGGACTCCTTGTATCCGCGCACATGCAGATTCCGGTGGCCGGTGCGGCGGTAGGCGAGCCGGTGGATCAGCCAGGGGTAGCCGTGGTAGGCGAAGATCACCGGCTTGTCGGTGGTGAACAGGCCGTCGAACTCGAAGTCACTCATGCCGTGGGGGTGTTCCTCGCGCGGCAGCAGCCGGGTCATGTCGACCACGTTGACGACCCGGACGGCGAGCTCCGGGAGGTGGCGGCGGAGCAACTGGGCGGCGGCCAGGATCTCCTGGGTGGGCACGTCGCCCGCGCAGGCCAGGACGACGTCCGGTTCGCCGCCGTTCTCGGTGCCGGCCCACTCCCAGATCCCGGCGCCGCGCGCGCAGTGGGCGCGGGCCTGGTCCATCGAGAGCCAGTCGAAGCAGGGCTGTTTGCCCGCCACGATCACGTTGACGTAGTCGCGGCTGCGCAGGACGTGGTCGGCCACGGACAGCAGCGTGTTGGCGTCCGGCGGCAGATAGACCCGCACGACCTCGGGGCTCTTGTTGAGGACGTGGTCGACGAAACCGGGGTCCTGGTGGGAGAAGCCGTTGTGGTCCTGACGCCACACGTGTGACGTCAGCAGGTAGTTGAGGGAGGCGATGGGCGCGCGCCACGGCAGCTCCCGCGCCGTCTTGAGCCACTTGATGTGCTGGTTCACCATCGAGTCGACGATGTGCACGAACGCCTCGTAGCAGGAGAACAGTCCGTGCCGGCCGGTGAGCAGATATCCCTCGAGCCAGCCCTGGCAGGTGTGTTCGGAGAGGATCTCCAGCACCCGGCCGTGATGTTCGAGGTGTTCGTCCACCGGAAGGTGCTGGGCCTGCCAGGCCTTGCCGCTGACGTCGAACACCGCCTGGAGCCGGTTGGAGGCGGTCTCGTCGGGTCCGACGACCCGGAAGTCACGGCGGGCACCGGTGTCCTTCATCACCTGGGCGAGAAGGTCGCCGAGGACCCGGGTGGGCTCGTGCAAGGTCGCGCCCGGCTTGTCGACGGGCACGGCGAACTCGTCGAGGGAGGCGAGGGGCAGATCCCGGACGAGCAGACCGCCGTTGGCGTACGCGGTGGCGCCGAGCCTGCGCGAGCCCTCGGGGATCGTGGCCAGGACGTCGGCGGCGGGGCGGCCTTCGGGGCCGAAGAGTTCCTCGGGCCGGTACGAGCGCAGCCAGGTCTCCAACTGCGCCAGGTGCTCGGGGTTTTCGCGTACGCCGGACAGCGGGACCTGGTGGGCGCGCCACGTGCCCTCGACGGGAACGCCGTCGACCTCCGCCGGACCGGTCCAGCCCTTGGGGGTGCGCAGGACGATCATCGGCCAGTGCACGCGCTCGGTGACACCGTCGTCGCGGGCGCTCTGCTGCATCGCGGCGATGCGGTCCAGCGCGTCGTCCAGCGCCGCCGCCATGGCCCGGTGCACCGTGGCGGGGTCGTCACCGGTCACGTGGACCGGGTCGTGGCCGTATCCGCGCAGCAGCTCGTCGAGCTCGGCTTCGGGGAGCCGGGCGAGCACCGCCGGGTTGGCGATCTTGTAGCCGTTGAGGTGCAGGATCGGCAGGACCGCGCCGTCGTGCACGGGGTCGAGGAACTTGTTGGAGTGCCAGGAGGCGGCCAGCGGGCCGGTCTCCGCCTCACCGTCGCCGATCACACAGGCGACGAGGAGGTCCGGGTTGTCGAAGGCGGCGCCGTAGGCGTGCGAGAGCGAGTAGCCGAGTTCGCCGCCCTCGTGGATCGAGCCGGGCGTCTCCGGGGCGACATGACTGGGCACGCCGCCGGGGAAGGAGAACTGCCGGAACAGTTTGGCCATGCCGGCCCCGTCTCGCGGCACGTCCGGGTAGGTCTCGCTGTAGCTGCCCTCCAGCCAGGAGTTGGCCAGCACGGACGGCCCGCCGTGCCCCGGCCCCCACACGCACAGCGCGTCGAGCCCGCGTGCTTTGATGACGCGGTTGAGGTGGGTGTACACGAGGTTGAGGCCGGGCGAGGTGCCCCAGTGGCCCAGCAGTCGGGGCTTGATGTGCTCAGGCCTCAGCGGCTCCGTGAGCAAAGCGTTGTCCATCAGATAGATCTGGCCCGCCGCGAGGTAGTTGGCCGCGCGCCAGTGCGCGTCCAGGGTGCGCAGCTCGTCGTCGGAAAGTACGGTGGCGTCCTGGTGTTCGGCCTTGGGCATGGTGAGACTCCGGAAGTTGTCGGCACAGTCATCGGGTGGTGGAGGCGGCGAGCACGCGACCGAGAGGTGACCGCTCGGCCTGCGGACGGAGTTGGTGCAGGTGCGGGAGTGAGTGCGGTCGACCCGGCGCGCGTCCTTGACCGCTGCCGTCGCTCTCACATCTGCTCGGGAACCACCGCGACAGCGCACACGGCATGGTGCAGTACGCCGTGGGCGACACGCCCCAGCTGGAGTCCGAGGTAGCCGGGGTTGCGGCGGGCCCCGACCACCAGCAGGTCGGCTTCGCTCGAGGCTGCCAGGAGTACCCGTCGGGCCGGGCCCTCCACGGTGCGGCGTTCGACGTCCACGTCGGTCGGCGCGCTTTTCAGCGCTTCCTCCAGGATGTCTGCCGCGTGCTGTTCGTGCAGCCGCGATGGTTCACCGGCCAGGAGAGGATGATCGGTGCTCTCGTGGGCCGGGCATCGCCAGGCCCGTACGGCGTCGAGGGTCGCGCCACGGGTTCGCGCTTCCTGCACGGCGAAGTGCAGGGCGGCGGATTCGGTCCCTTTCTCACCGACGCCCACGACGACCCGGCCGCCCGTTGTGGCGTGGACCCGGTTATCGGCGTCGCCGCCCAGCACGATCACCGGGCAGTCGGCGTGGGCAGCGACGGTCAGACTGACCGATCCGACCAGCATCTCCACGATGCCGCTGCGACCGCGGGTGCCGAGGACCAGGGCGGCGGCGCCGCGACCCTCGCGAACGAGCGCGTACTCGGGTTCCTCCGGCAGCACGTCGGTGGAGATGCCGAGGTGCGGCTGACGCAGACGGGCCCGTCGCTCGGCGCCCCGCAGGATGTCCTCGGCTGTGACCCGTCCGGTCGGCTTGCCGAGGTCCTGCGCGAGCGCCGTGCCCTCGTAGCGCTCCCAGAGGGAGGCGTAGACCAACCTCAGCGGTGCGTCACGCAGGGCGGCCTCGTCGGCCGCCCAGTCGACGGCCCGCAGGCTCGGCTCGGAGCCGTCCACACCGACGACGATCGGAAGGTCCATGGTGGTCACCGTCCTGCGCAGAGGTCGAAGACGATCCGGGCCTTGACCTCGCCGCGCAGCACCTCGTCGATGGAGTCGTTGACGGAGTCCAGGGGGCGGGCCTCGGAGATGACCTCGGTGCGGCTGGCAGCGTGCAGCTGGAAGACCTCGGCGAGGTCCTGCCGGGTGCCGACGATCGAACCGATCACCGAGGTTCCGTTCAGCACGGTGTCGAAGATGGGCACGCGGACGGTGCCGTGCGCGGGCAGGGCCACCATCACCAGCTTGCCGCCCCGCCGGAGCCCCGCGTTCACTGCTTCGAAGGCGGCGTCGTTCACGGCGAGCGCGATGGCGGCATGGGCGCCGCCGTGCTGTTTCAGGACCTGGCCGACGTCCTGCTTGCGGGCGTCGATCACGAGGTCGGCGCCCAGCTCCGTGGCGAGTTCGAGCTTTTCGTCGGTGACGTCGATCGCGGCGACCGTGGCGCCGGCGATCTTCGCGTACTGCACGGCCAGATGCCCGAGGCCGCCGATCCCGGATATCGCGACGAGCTGGGTGGGCTTGACGTCGGCGACCTTCAGCGCCTTGTACGTGGTCACTCCCGCACACGTCAGCGGGGCGGCGTCCAGAGCCGTGATGCCCTGGGGCACCGGCTGCGCGAAGTCGGCCCAGGCGAGCATCTTTTCGGCGTGGCCGCCGTCGCAGCCGTAGCCGGTGTTGATCTGCTGCTCACACAGCGTTTCCCAGCCGGAGAGACAGTGCTCGCAGCGTCCGCAGGCTTTGCCGAGCCAGGGCACGGCGACGCGCTGCCCGACGGAGAGGTGGGTGACGCCCTCGCCGAGCTTCTCGACGAGGCCGACGCCTTCGTGTCCCGGGACGAACGGCGGGTTCGGCTTGACCGGCCAGTCGCCGTGGGCGGCGTGAATGTCGGTGTGGCAGAGCCCTGACGCCTCCACCCGGACGCGGACCTGGCCGGGGCCCGGCTCCGGGTCGGGGCGCTCCTCGACGACCAGGGGTTCGCCGAACGCTCGTACGACCGCTGCCTTCATGGGTCTCTTCTCCTCAAGGGTGGAATCAGTCGTGTGCGACGACGGCGACGGGGACGGTGCAGTGATGGAGCACCGCATGCGTGACGTGGCCGATGTGGGCGCCGAACGGCATTCGGCGGACTCGCCGGCCCACGACGACGAGCGAGGCCTCGCGGGAGGCGTCGACCACGTGGACGCCGGCGCTGCCGCAAAGGCACTCCTCGACAACCTCCACGGACGGGTACTTCTGCCGCCAGGGGTGCAGGGCCAGGGCCAGGCGCTCGGCCTCGGCCAGGGCCAGCCCCTCGTGCAGTGCGGGGTTGGCGGGCGTGCCGTACGCGTAGTACGGCGGCGGATTCCATCCGTGGACGACCCGCAGCGAGGTGTTCCGGCGGACGGCCGCGTCGAAAGCGAATGCGACGAGGGTCGGATCGGGACGCTCCACGTCGAGACCGAGCACCACGGGCCGGAACGGAGCGGCTGCGGACGGAACACCGGCGGGGTCGGGTTCATGCTCGTCAGCGGCCGCCTCCAGTGCGCGGATGAGCACCACGGGGCGCTGCGCGTGGGCGATGACGGAGAGGCCGACGGAGCCGACCATGAAGCCGCCGATCCCGCCCATCCCACGCGAGCCCAGAACCAGCAGCTCGGCGCTCTTCGCCGCCTCGGCGAGAATCTCGGCCGGGCGGCCGGAGACCTGCTCGCTGATCACCTCGACGCTCGGGTGACGCAGGCTGATGCCCTCGGCCGCCTCACGGGGGATCCGTTCGGTCCAGTGCTGATGGGTCTCGGCCCCCAGAAGAGGGGCTTGGGCCATGGGCTCCGGAACGGGCTCCCAGACGTGGACGATCTTCACGGGCAGCTCGCGCAGCTTCGCTTCGCGAGCCGCCCATTCCGCGGCGGCCCTGCTCTCGGGCGAGCCGTCGAGACCTACGGTGATGGTGCGAGGCATGATCTCCACCTCCTGGTGGGGCGGGGCACCCGATGTCAGGATCGGGTGCGGGGGGGGATCGTTGTGCAGGGGCCACTGGTCCCGGATCGGGGCCGACCGACTCTCCGCACCGCGCCGAAGCGGTGGGCCCCGGGTGAGCCCACCGCGTCGAGGTGATCAGCGCATCCAGCTGTGGTCTCGCACGAAGGGCAGCTTGGCCCAGAACCGGCCCGCGCCCAGGGTGTCCCCGGCGGCGGCCGCGGCCAGGACGATCAGGGCGATCGCGTAGACGACGTGGTAGTCGGCGAACGGGTTGGTCGACATACTCGGCGAGCCGTCCGAGAGGTGCTTGGCCGGCGGCCACTCGGCCAGCCACATCAGCGCCATCATCGCGGTGCCGGCAACCGCGGCGAGCCGCAGTGCGACGCCGGCGACCAGGGCGAGGCCGATCCCGAGCAGACCGAGCATGAACAGCCAGTTCGCCCAGGTGTCGCCCGCCCAGGAGTGGAAGGTGGGCTCCATCGGCCCGACGGCGACCGAGCCGAGGAAGCCCTTCGTCGGCGATCCGCCGTCGATCCAGCCCTTGCCGGAAGGGGTGGCGTAGCCGAGGCCGAAGGTCTTGTCGAGGAAGGCCCACAGGAAGACGAACCCCGTGAGCAGGCGCAGGGATGCGAAGGCGTAGGCCCGCGCAGTGTGCGTGTGCGTGCCGGTCTCCGCCGACACGGCCGCCTCGGACCCGGAGGCGGTCCGGTTCCTGCGCAGCGACGGCAGGTGGAAGCCGGAGTTCCGGTGCGGGTGCTCGTGCAGGGCCATGATCGTGTTTCCCTTCAAGGCGGTCCGGTCGTTCCTGATGCACCTCACTCTGGCCCTGCGAGCCGGACGGCGACGGATGCCGAAGGGACCACCCTCATGGGCTGAACGGCCCAACGTTCAGCGGCCGTTGGACTTGAGTGCGGCATTCCGGACACGATGGCCGTCCCCACAGGTCTCGCGTCCGGTCGGCCTGCGGCGGATCATGGAGTGAGACAACGGAAGGCGGCAGATGTCCCACGGTTCGGACAGCAAGGTCTCCAGGTGGCGACGGCTGTCGCCCGGGCTCGTCCGGCTCCTGGGGTACCGGCGTTCGTGGCTCACCGGCGATCTGCTCGCCGGCATGACCGTGGCCGCCTATCTCGTCCCTCAGGTCATGGCGTATGCCGGGGTGGCGGGGCTTCCGCCCGCGGCCGGTCTGTGGGCCATCCTCCCGGCACTCGCGCTGTACGCGCTGTTCGGCTCCTCGCGCCTGCTGTCGGTCGGACCGGAGTCCACGACCGCCCTCATGACGGCCACTGTGGTCGCGCCGCTCACCGCGGGCGACCCCGGGCAGTACGCGTCTCTCGCGGCGAGCCTCGCCATCACGGTGGGATTGCTCTGCCTCGTGGCCCGGGTCTTACGTCTGGGTTTCCTTGCGGACCTGCTCTCCCGGCCGGTCCTCATCGGCTATCTCGCCGGTGTGGCACTCATCATGACGGCGGACCAGCTGACCAGGCTCACGGGGGTGGAGACCGCCGGCTCGGACTTCTTCCCCCAACTGTGGTCCTTCGCCCGTCATCTACCGGACGCGCATCTGGGCACCGTCGTGTTCTCTCTCGTCACCCTCACGATCCTCTTCCTCATGGCCCGCTACGCGCCTCCCCTACCCGGCCCGCTGACGGTGGTCGTCCTCGGCACCTGCGCCGTCGTCGCCTTCGATCTGGACGGCCGCTACGGGCTCGACGTGATCGGCGAGATCCCGGCCGGCCTGCCTGGTCTCGCCGTCCCGGATCTGGGCCGGCTGCCGCAGCTCGTGCTGCCCGCGCTCGGCGTCCTGCTCGTCGCCTACACCGACTTCATCCTCACCGCGCGGGCGTTCACCCACCGCAACGACGAAGGACCCGGCCTCGATTCCGACCAGGAGTTCCTCGCTCTCGGAGCGGCGAACATCGGCGCCGGGCTGCTCCAGGGCTTCCCGGTGAGCAGCAGCGCCAGCCGCACCGCCCTCGCCTCCTCCGCGGGCGCCCGCAGCCAGGCGTACTCCCTGGTGGCCGGTGCGGTGGTACTCGCCGTGCTGCTCTTCCTCAGCCCGCTGTTGGCGCGCACGCCGTCCGCCGTGCTCGGCGGGCTCGTCGTCTACGCTGCGGTACGCATGATCGACCTCGCGGGCTTCAGCCGGCTGGCGTCCTTCCGGCGCCGGGAACTGTTCCTGGCCCTTGGCTGCCTCGCCGGGGTGCTGGCCCTGGACATCCTGTACGGGGTGATCGTGGCCGTCGGTCTGTCGGTGGCCGAGTTGCTGGCCCGGGTGGCGCGCCCGCACGACGCCGTCGAGGGGGTGGTTCCGGGAGTGGCAGGAATGCATGACGTCGATGACTACCCCCAGGCCCGCACGATCCCGGGGCTGCTGGTCTACCGCTACGACTCGCCTCTGTTCTTCGCCAACGCGGAGAACTTCAGGCGCCGAGCCCTGGCCGCCGTCGGCGGGGAGAGCATGCCCGTCCGCTGGTTCGTCCTCAACACCGAGGCCAACGTCGAGGTCGACATCACCGCCCTCGACGCGGTCGACGAGCTGCGGCACGAACTGGCTCACCGCGGCATCGTGTTCGCCCTGGCCCGGGTGAAGCAGGACCTGTTGGACGACCTGGAGGCCTATGGCCTGGTCGACACGATCGGTGCGGATCGGATCTTCCCGACGCTCCCGACCGCGGTGGCCGCGTACCGGAACTGGCTCGGCGCTCAGTAGGCAGCGACGCCGTGTGCCCTGAAACGTGCGCGGACGTCTTCGATCAGGCCGGGGCCGGGCACCGGATTGTCGCGGAGCGGAAAGGGGATCCCGAGGGCTTCGTACTTCGGGGCGCCGAGTCTGTGGAAGGGCAGTACATCGACGCGCTCGGCCGTCCCGAGGCCCGCGACGAAGCGGGCCAGGGCGTCCACGCGCTCCAGGTCGTCGGTCCAGCCTGGGACGAGCACGTACCGGATCCACATGGGGACACCCAGACGGTCGAGACGCGTGGCGAAGTTCAGGGTGGGCGTGAGCTCGCCCCCGGTCAGTTTCCGGTAGGTGGCGAGGTCGAAGGACTTGATGTCCAGCAGCACCAGGTCGGTGTGGGCGAGGAGCTCGTCGGTGGCCCGTACGCCCAGGAACCCGGAGGTGTCCAGGGCGGTGTGCAGCCCCGCCTCCTTGCAGCGGCGCAGCACCTCTTCGGTGAAGGCGGACTGGAGCAGCGGCTCACCACCGGTGAGCGTCACCCCGCCGCCTGCCGCGGTGATGAAGGCGCGGTACTTGTCGATCTCCGCCATCACCTCGTCCACCGTCGTCCCACGGCCGTCGCGCATGTGCCAGGTGTCGGGGTTCGCGCAGTACAGGCAACGCAGGGGGCAGCCGCTGGTGAAGAGGACGAACCGGGTCCCGGGACCGTCCACGCCGGTGGACAGGTCCCAGGAGTGGATCCGGCCGGTCGTCATGGTCTTCACAGCGTTCCGTGGAAGGTACGGCTGATCACGTCGAGCTGCTGCTCGCGGGTCAGGCGGACGAAGTTGACGGCGTATCCGGACACCCGGATGGTGAGGTCGGGGTACTTGTCGGGGTGCTTCATCGCGTCCTCGAGGGTGGCACGGTCGAGCACGTTGACATTCATGTGGAAACCGCCGGCCGACATGTAGGCGTCGAGGATCCCGACCAGATGGCCCGCCCGCTCCCCCGGCCAGTGCCCCAGCCCCTCGGGGGTGATGGTCGTGGTGAGTGAGATACCGTCGCGGGCCTGCTCGTACGGAAGCTTGGCCACCGACAGCGCGGAAGCGGCCACACCGTGCCGGTCACGGCCGTTCATCGGGTTGGCGCCCGGAGCGAAGGGCTGGCCGGAGCGGCGTCCGTCGGGAGTGTTGCCGGTGTGCTTGCCGTAGACGACGTTCGAGGTGATGGTCAGCACCGACTGGGTGTGCTCGGCGTTCCGGTAGGCGGGGTGCTCGCGGACCTTGGCCATGAAGGACTCCACGAGTCCCACGGCGATGCTGTCGGCGCGGTCGTCGTTGTTGCCGTAGGCCGGGAAGTCTCCTTCGGTGCGGAAGTCGACGGCCAGGCCGGTGGCGTCGCGGAACACCTTCACCTGGGCGTACTTGACGGCGGAGAGGCTGTCGGCGGCGACCGAGAGACCCGCGATGCCGCAGGCCATGAAGCGGTGCACCGGGTAGTCGTGCAGGGCCATCTCGAGCCGCTCGTAGGCGTACTTGTCATGCATGTAGTGGATGACGTTCAGCGCGTCGACGTACGTGCGCGCCAGCCAGTCGAGGACGCGGTCGTAGGCGGTCGACAGTTCCTCGTAGTCCAGGTGGTCGCCGGTCAACGGGGCCGCTGCCGGGGCTATCTGTTCGCCGGTCATCTCGTCCACGCCGCCGTTGATCGCGTACAGCAGTGCCTTGGCGAGGTTGACCCGTGCTCCGAAGAACTGCATCTGCCTGCCCACCGCCATGGCGGAGACGCAGCAGGCGATCGCGGTGTCGTCACCGGTGCGCGGCCGCATCAGCTCGTCGGACTCGTACTGGACGGCGCTGGTGTCGATGGACACCTGGGCGCAGAACTCCTTGAACCCCCTTGGCAGCCGCGGCGACCACAGCACGGTGAGGTTGGGCTCGGGGGCGGGGCCGAGGTTGTAGAGGGTCTGGAGGAAGCGGAAGGAGGTGCGGGTGACCAGAGGGCGGCCGTCGTCGCCGATGCCGCCGATGGACTCGGTCACCCAGGTGGGGTCGCCGGAGAACAGGGCGTCGTATTCGGGGGTGCGCAGGAACCGCACGATCCGCAGCTTGATGACGAAGTCATCGATGAGTTCCTGGGTGCGGGTCTCGTCGAGCACGCCTTCGTCGAGGTCGCGCTGGAGGTAGATGTCGAGGAAGGTCGAGGTGCGGCCCAGCGACATTGCGGCGCCGTTCTGCTCCTTCACGGCGGCGAGGTAGCCGAGGTAGAGCCACTGCACGGCCTCGTGCGCGGTGCAGGCGGGGCGGGAGACATCACAGCCGTAGGTGGCCGCCATCCGGGTCAGCTCGCCCAACGCCTTGATCTGCTCGGCGAGTTCCTCACGGTCCCGGATGACGTGCTCGCTCGACGGCCGGCCGTCGAGCGAGGCCTTCTCGGCCCTCTTGGCTTCGATCAGCCGGTCGGTGCCGTACAGGGCGACGCGCCGGTAGTCGCCGATGATCCGGCCGCGGCCGTAGGCGTCGGGCAGCCCGGTGATGATGCCGGCCTTGCGGGCGGCTCGCATCTCGGGCGTGTACGCGTCGAAGACGCCGTCGTTGTGGGTCTTGCGGTAGGTCCCGAAGACCTTGGTGACGAACGGGTCGGGCTCGTATCCGTACGCCTTCAGGCCGTTCTCCACCATGCGCAGACCACCGTTGGGCATGATCGCGCGCTTCAGCGGAGCGTCGGTCTGGAGGCCGACGATCAGTTCGCGGTCGCGGTCGATCCAGCCCGGCGCGTGCGAGGTGATCGTGGCGGGAGTGGCCGTGTCCACGTCGAGGACGCCCCGGCGCCGCTCCTCGGGGAACAGCGCGCTGACCTTCTCCCAGACGGCGCGCGTGCGGTCGGTGGGTCCGGCCAGGAATGCGGCGTCGCCCTCGTAAGGGGTGAGGTTGGCCTGGATGAAGGCACGTACGTCGATCTGCTCGCGCCAGTTCGTCCCGGCGAACCCTCGCCAGGCCTCGGTGACTCGATCACCGACTGTCACGGTTGCGGTCATCGCCGTTCCTCTCCTCGGTTCTTTCCCTACGGTTCGATGCTCGCCGTTCGTGATCGCCGGCGGGAGTGCCGTGCGGAGCCCGTGGGCGGGCCCGTCCGGCCCTGTCGCCGAGGCCGGACGGCCCCACGACTCCTCGCCGGCTTCTCAGTCGTCGGTGAGATCGGGGCGGATCAGGGTGCCCGACCTGCCGTGAACGATCTCGTACGCCGCGTCCAGCGCGCCGATGGCGGCCAGCCCTCCGGTCCGCTCGACGAACCGGGCCGCGGCCTCGGCCTTGGGCCCCATGGAGCCCTCCGGAAGACCTCTGCGGCGCAACTCGGCGGGCGTGGCGTCGAGGACTGGCTTCTGGCCGGGGGTGCCGTAGCCCTCGTAGACGCACGGGACATCGGTGAGGATGAGCAGGAAGTCAGCCTTCAGGTCCTCGGCGAGCAGGGCTGCGGTGAGATCCTTGTCGATGACTACTTCCACACCGGTCAGCGCCCCGGTGTCGTCGTCGGCGGTGACGGGAACACCTCCACCGCCCGCGCAGATCACCAGGGTCCCGCTGTTCAACAGCTCGTGGACGGTGGTGGTCTCGAGGATCCGCTCGGGTGCCGGTGAGGGCACGACGCGGCGCCAGCCTGTGGTGTCCTGCGCGACGTGCCAGCCACGCTTGCGGGCGAGGGTGCGGGCGAGTTCCCAGGAGTAGACCTGGCCGACGAACTTGGTGGGCCGTGCGAACGCCGGGTCGTCGGCGTGTACGAGGGTGTGGGTGACGAGGCAGGCGATGTGGCGGCCGGGCAGGGCGTCGTGCAACGTGCAGGCCAGCAGGGATCCGATCATGCCCTGGGTCTGGGCGCCGAGCAGGTGCAGCGGATAGGGAGCGCTGAGGGCGGGGTCCGAGGCGCTCTCCATGGCGAGGAGGCCGATCTGGGGGCCATTGCCGTGGGTGAGGACGAGCTCGTGCTCGTGGGCCAGGGCGGCGAGGGCGGTGGTGACCCGGTCGATGTTGGCCTGCTGGACCGCGGCGTCGGGGCGTTCGCCTCGGTGGAGAAGAGCGTTGCCGCCGAGCGCGACGACGATACGCATGGCTTCAGCCCTCCAGGGTGGCGACGAGTGCGGCCTTGATGGTGTGCAGCCGGTTCTCGGCCTGGTCGAAGACGATCGACGCGGGCGAGGAGAAGACGTCGTCGGTGACCTCGAGTCCGTCCAGGCCATAGGTGTCGAGGAGTTCGCGGCCGAGGCGGGTGCGGCTGTCGTGCAGGGCCGGCAGGCAGTGCATGAACTTCACGTCGGGGTTGCCGGTGGCGGTGAGCGTCTTGGCGTCGACCTGGTACGGCAGCAGCAGTTCGATGCGCCGGCGCCAGGTGTCGGCGGGCTCTCCCATGGAGACCCAGACGTCGGTGTGCAGGAAGTCCGCTCCGCGTACGGCGCTCTCGACGTTCTCGGTGAGGGTGATCCGGGCGCCGCTGTGCTCGGCCACTCCCCGGCAGGTGGTCACCAGGGCAGGATCGGGCCACAGCGGGGCGGGCGCTGCGATGCGGATGTCCATGCCGAGCAGGGCGCCCATCGACAGCAGGGAGTTGCCCATGTTGTTGCGGGCATCGCCGAGGTAGCAGTATGCGATCTCAGGCAGGGGCTTGCGACTGTGTTCGCGCATGGTCAGGACGTCGCACAGGCTCTGGGTGGGATGCGCTGTGTCGGTGAGCCCGTTGTAGACGGGGACTCCGGAGTGGGCGGCAAGTTCGGTGACGAGGCTCTGGGCGGAGCCGCGGTACTCGATGGCGTCGAACATGCGGCCCAGGACGCGAGCGGTGTCGGCGATGGACTCCTTGCCGCCGATGTGGGTGTCGCCGGGGCCCAGGTAGGTGGTCGCTGCGCCTTGGTCGGCAGCGGCGACCTCGAAGGCGCAGCGGGTGCGGGTGGAGGTCTTCTCAAAGATCAGCGCGAGGTTCTTCCCGGTCAGCCGGGGCTGTTCGGTGCCGTCGCGCTTGGCCGCCTTGAGGGTGGCGGCAAGGTCGAGGATGTGGTGGATCTCGGCGGCGGTGAAATCGAGTTCGCTCAGGTAGGAGCGGCCTCGCAGGTCGATTGTCATGATGGTTCCCCCTGGGTTTCAGGCGACCGGGTCGCGTTCGACGGGGCAGCTCATGCAGCGTGGACCGCCGCGGCCACGACCGAGTTCGGCGCCGGCGATGGTCACGATCTCGATGCCTTGCTTGCGCAGGTAGGTGTTGGTGGTGACGTTGCGCTCGTAGCCGACGATCACGCCGGGGGCGAGAGCGAGGAAGTTGCTGCCGTCGTCCCACTGCTCGCGTTCGGCGTTGCGGATGTCCTCCGGGGCGCAGAGCATCCGGACCTTGTCGAGATCGAGGGCCTCGGCGAGGGCGGTGGCCAGATCGGAGTTGGGGGCGACGTCGAAGCCGCACTCGCGTGAGCCGCTGGGGGTGAGGGTCCAGGAGCGCAGGGAGTCGGACAGCCCGGGGTAGATGACGAAGGTGTCGTGGTCGACCGTCGTCAGCACGGTGTCGAGATGCATGTAGGCCCGGGCGGCGGGGAGTTGGACAGTGACGAGCCGCTGTGCCGTGCCCTCGGCGAACAGCCGGGCGGCCAGGTTCTCGACCGCCTGGGCAGTGGTCCGCTCCCCCATGCCGACCATGACGGCGCCGTTGACCAGGACATGGACGTCGCCGCCTTCCAGGGTGCCCACTGAGCCGTCGAGGATCGGTTCGGGAGCGACGCCGGCGAACATCGGATGGAAGCGGTAGATGGCCTCGGCATGCAGGCTCTCGCGCCGTCGTGCCGCCTTGGCCATCGGGTTGACCGACAGACGGTCGTACACCCAGCAGGAGTTGTCGCGCGGAAAGAGGTGGTTGGGCAGCGGGGCGAGGGCGAAGTCGTCGGCGTCCAGCGTGTTCCAGACCAGGCTGTGCGGAGTGGCCAGCGGCAGGTCGCTCTTGAGGAGGCCGCCGATCAGGTGTGCGGCGAGGGTTTCCCCGTCGAGCTCGGCGCACAGTGCCCGCACCGGGTCGATCAGCGCGGGTCCGACGGCCGCCGGAGTGATCACCCGGTCGAGCAGCCAGTTGCGGGCTTCGGCGCCGTCCAGGGTCTGGGCCAGCAGGTCGGCGAAGTAGTGCACCCGGGCGCCGTGGTCGCGCAGGACCTGGGCGAAGGAGTCGTGCTCCTCGCGGGCGCGCTTGGCCCAGAGGATGTCGTCGAAGAGGAGGGCGTCGACGTTGCGTGGGGTGAGGCGGGAGAGTTCGATGCCCGGGCGGTGCAGGATCACCTGGCGCAGCCGGCCGACTTCGGAGTCGACATGGAACGTGTTCATGGCATTGTTTCCTCTGTCGTGAGGTGGGGACCGATCACTCGTGACGGCGTCGGCCGGCCCCGATGACGTCGTGGTCAGTCCTCGTGGTGGTGGTCGTTGCGCTTGCGCGGGCCGCCGACCCGGCTGGTGCCCAGCGCCCGGGAGAGTCGCTTGGGGGTGGCCGGACTCTCCGGGGCACGCTCCTCGCGCGGAGCGCGGGTGGCAGGGAGCACCGAGTCGGCGTCGCCGTACCGGCCCTGGCGCTGCTTGAGCCAGATGTAGACGGGCAGTCCGAGCAGCACCACGAACAGCCCGTAGTAGACGGTCTGGTAGCCGCTGCCCTGGATGGACCAGTAGGAGAAAGCCAGCGCCAGGGCGGACACGGTGAGGTCGCGGGTCAGGCGGCGCGAGCTCAGGGATACCCGTCCGCGCACCAGCAGCCAGTACAGCTGGGCTGCGGCGGAGAACAGATACGGGATCACCGCGGTGAGCACACTGAGCAGCACGATCTTTGTGAAGACGTCCTCGAAGCGCGTGTAGCTGAACACGGTGATCAGCGAGGCCAGCACGGTGGAGGCGATGATGCCGAAGGCGGGAACTCCGCTCTCCCCACGCAACTTGGCGAAGGCGTCGGGAAAGAGTCCGTCGCGCGCGGCGGCGTAGGGCATCTCCGCGCACAGCATGGTCCAGCCGTTGAGAGCTCCGATACCCGAGATGATCGCGGCGAGCGCCACCACGTCTCCCGCCCAGGTGCCACCGACGATGTTGTTCGCGGCGTCGGTGAACGGAGCGGTGGTGTTGCCGAGTACCCCGTGCGAGACGGTTCCGAAGACCGCGAGCGTGCCCAGGATGTAGATGACGGCGCACAGGAGGGTGCCGTAGACAGTGGCGCGGGGCACGTTCCGCTCCGGCTCACGCACCCGGCCGGCGACCACCGAAGCTGCCTCCAGACCGAGGTAGCTGAACAGCGCGATGGCGGCCGCGGCGGAGATCGCACCGACCGCAGACCGGCCGCTGGCGTTGAAGGGGCCGAAATTGTCGGGGTCGATGAAGAACAGTCCGACGGTCGCCATGAAGACGAGCGGCACGAACTTCAGCACGGTGGTGATCACCTGGAACCCGCCCATGTTGCGGACGCCGGTGAGGTTGATCGCGGCCGCTGCCCAGAGCCCGCCGAGGGCGATGGTCATGGAGACCCACGTCCGGTGACCGGTGTTGATGAACACCTCGACGTAGCCGACCCAGGCCACTGCGATCGCCGCGTTGCCGGCCCAAGCGGTGATCCAGTACGACCACGCGTTCAGGAACCCGGCGAACTCGCCGAACGCCTCCCGGGCGTAGACGTACGGCCCGCCGCTCGCCGGAACCCGCTTCGACAGTGCCCCGAAGGTCAGCGCGAGGGCCAGCGCGCCGAGTGTCACGACGACGAAGGCGACGAGAGAGACAGGTCCGTAGGGGGCGAGAGCGGACGGAAGTGCGAAGATCCCGGTCCCGATGATGGTGCCGATCACGAGCGCGGAGGCTGCCGGGAGACCGAGGGCCGCATCGGGCGCCGCTCGCTCCCCCTTCGCCAGGTTTCCGGGCATGGCTGTGCTCCTTGTGCAAGTCGCCTGGTACGGGCTGATCAAGGAACGATGTTTCTGCGCCACACCGGATCAGGGCAGCGGCCACACGGGCCCGCGAGGGTGCCGAAGGTCCCCGCGCCGGAGGACCGTACAGTCCAACTCATCATGAGTGCAGACCGGTTGGCGCCCGGTTTTGAGCCCTTCAGCCCGGTTGTCACCCGGGGACCCGTCCAGTCCTCGCCACCGGCCCGGCCTTCCCGGCATCGGATGACCTCTCTCGACACCATGCCTGAAAGTTCGCATTAGGTACCGAATGGACCGATCCGTGGGCCGGGTGGCCCATGGCCTGGCCGGCGGACCCCGGCACACGCTGGTGCCGGAAGCCCTTACATCCCGTCGTGGAGGCCTGCCATGAACTCTTCCCGCACACCCGGCATGCTGCGGTCGTTGTCCGCCGACCAACACCAGCGGCTCATGCGCGTCGCCCGGGAGGTGTCCATCCCGCAGGGAACACGCCTCTTCGAGGAAGGCGCGCGCGCCGACCGCTTCTGGATCATCCGTACCGGCACGATCGAGCTGGACATGCACGTGCCCGGCCGCCAGGCAGCCGTCATCGAGAGCCTCGGGCACAACGAACTGGTCGGCTGGTCCTGGCTCTTCACCCCTCACGTCTGGCACCTGGGCGCCGAGGCGACCACTCCGGTGCGGGCCTACGAGTTCGACGCCACGGCTGTCCGGTCGATGTGCCAGGACGATCCGGCCCTGGGCCATGCCGTTGCCCGCTGGGTCGGCGAGGTCCTCGCCCACCGTCTCCGCGCGTCCAGGACCCGGCTCCTGGACCTGTATGCACCGTACGGCGCCGGCAGCCTCATCTGACCTCGCACCGGACAAGGACGAAGGAGTGGCCATGCACGGCACACCGCACATCGTCAGCGATGTGATGACCCACACCGTCGCCGCGGTCGGCCGCGGGGCAACCTTCAAGGAGATGGTCCGGCTGATGCAGGACTGGAAGGTCAGCGCCCTGCCCGTCATCGAGGGCGAGAGCCGTGTCGTGGGCATCGTCTCGGAGGCGGACCTGCTGCCCAAGGAGGAGTTCCGCGACAGTGACCCCGACAGGTACACCCAGTTGCGCCGCCTGTCCGATCTGGCCAAGGCCGGCGCGGTGACCGCGGGCGAACTGATGACGTCCCCCGCTCTCACCGTCCACCCGGACGCCACACTCGCCGAGGCCGCCCGGGTCATGGCCAGGGCCAAAGTCAAGCGGCTTCCTGTCGTCGATGCCCTGGGCATGCTCGAAGGCGTCGTCAGCCGTGCCGATCTCCTCAAGGTATTCCTGCGCACCGACGAGGAGCTGGCCGAGGAGATACGGCGCGAGGTCGTCTCCTACCTCTTCCCCCAGCCGGGCTCCAAGGTGCGTGTGGAGGTGCGCGACGGTGCTGTGAAGCTCGTCGGACAGATCAGGGACATGTCGCTGGTGCCGGTGGCGGCACGACTGGTGCGCGCCGTCGAGGGCGTCGTGGACGTGGACTTCGACGTCTCGCACCGCGACGAAGCGGCCCATGCGCAGGAGGCTCCGGCAGACGGCACCCGCAGCGGTCGTGCGTGAACCTCCCCGGAAGTGCGGCGGTGGGGCTACCGGGTCGCGCCGCCTCTCCCCGGCGAGGCCCCCGGAACCGCTTCACGATCACCACATCAGCGGCGCCTCTCGGGTGAGTGGGGCCGGTCGGCCCTAGTACATTCGGTCCAGGCAAGTGATGATCGGCGTCAGGGACAGCCCCGAAGTCTGTCCTCCACCGGGGAACGAGGGGTCGCCATGCCAGAGCCACGCGTCTTCACCGAGCAGAGCCCGATCCGGGTGTTTCTGCTGGACGACCACGAGGTCGTCCGCCGTGGTCTGGCCGACCTGCTCAACGCCGAGCCTGACATATCGGTGATCGGCGACGCCGGAACCGTCGACCACGCCCTTGCACGAGGCCCGGCTCTGCGCCCCGACGTCGCCGTCCTGGATGTACGTCTGCCGGACGGCGACGGCATCTCGGTCTGCCGGGAACTGCGCAGCCAGATGCCGGAGCTGGCCTGTCTGATGCTGACCTCGTTCGACGATGAGGAAGCGCTCCTCGACGCGATCATGGCCGGCGCCTCCGGCTACGTCCTCAAACAGATCAGGGGCTCCGACCTGGTCTCGGCCGTCCGCACGGTGGCGTCGGGCCAGTCCATGCTCGACCCGGCGACCACGGCCCGGCTGATGCGCTCGTTGCGCGCCGATCCCGCAGCCACCCCTGCCGTGCCGTCCGAGCTGGCGAGTCTCTCCCCCCGCGAACGAGACATCCTGGCCTTGATCGGCGACGGGCTCACCAACCGCGAGATCGGCAAGAAGCTCTATCTGTCGGAGAAGACCGTCAAGAACCACATCTCCCGTCTGCTCGCCAAGCTGGGCGTGCAGCGCCGGGTTCAGGCAGCGGTCCTCGCCTCGCATCTCGAACAACCGGACACCGGAGATCACCGATCCAAGTGATCAACGACGGAACGGGCGGGCCGGGGCCGGTGGACCGTCAGGCGCCTTCCAGACGGGGCGCTGTGCTCAGCCATCGACCGGGGTGATGCGCCGGCCCGTGAGCCGTACGGGCCGGATCGACACCCACATCTCGCGCTCACCCCCCGCCCATGGCGTGGTGTGGGCCTGTTCGGTGAGCCTGTGCAGGTCCGCGGGCTTGGTCACAACCGTCGCGGGTCCGATGGCGAGGACGCTCCAGCCCCGGCGCAGGGACTCGTCCATGTGGTCGACTTCGAAGGCGACCTCGCTGCCGACGGCCGACGCCGGTGTGGCGTGCGGCGCCGTCCGGAAGACGATCGCGTCGTCGACGACGTCGTAGTTGACCGGAAGCACCGCCAGGCGGCCGTCGGCAGCCGACACCGCGATGCGCCCCACGACGTGGGTGGAGAGCAGGGTGCGGCATTCCTCCGGGCCGATGTCGCGCAACTCGGGATGGAGCAGCACCTGTGCGTGGCCGGGCGGCACATCCGTTCCTCCGCCACGCAGCGCGGTGACGGTGGTGCCCAGCACGTCGGCCAGCTTGACGAGAGTTGCCGCACTCGGGTCGCCGGGATATTCCTCCAGATACTCCAGGTAGCCCGCGGACATGCGGGCGCGTCGCGCCGTCTCCTCACGGCTGAGGTTCCGATTCCGGCGTTCTACGGCTATACGTCGGCCGATATCTCCGGGGTGGGGTCCGTGTGACGATGCCGCCGTCTCGGCGGGGACAGGCGCGGAAGGCCGGTGGCCGGCCCCGGACCGTCCATGTTCGAGGTGGTGGACGTGTGCGTCGGGTCCGGGAAACACGAGTGTCACTTCGTCCGTGTCCGACCAGCGCACGTCGTACGGGGGTGTTCCGTCCGCGTGGTGGAGGCCGACGATCTCACCGTCGCGCCTGGCGGCGCTGGTCTTCGTGCTTTCGATGACGAGCTGGTCGCCGAGGTGAGCTCTCATGATGCCGCCCTTCCTCAGAATGTGATGTGTTCAACGTGCCTCACGCGGCGGGCCACAGGTTGTGCGCCGGTCGGAGACCACGGTTCTCCGGCCCGGCTCCGGATCGTCAGCGGCGGAATCGTGCGGACCACCGGGGTTCGACGAGTTCCCACTCGGCCGCCCATCTGGCGTACCTTCTCCGGTCCAGGACCAGGCTCATGCCGGCACGGGCCGCGTGGGACCCGACGGCCACGCCGAACGCCGCCATTGCACCCATGAGCCATCCGCTGGTCGTCGCGTTGAGCGTGCTCGTCGGTGCGATGGTGACGGTTCCATGCCGCGTGACCCATATCCGCACGGTGGCGCCTTCCGCCATGCCCGGTTTCACAAGAGCGGTGCCCGTCCGCACGGTGCCATCGCCGTCGGTCCAGCGAACCGGTGCCGCCCGCTTCGCCCAGTCTCCGCCCTTCACGTCCGACGTCAGACGAGCAGTGACCTGATGCCGTTGTGCCGCCTGGGTTCGCACGGTGCGCATCGACGCCTCGTAGGACGTCAGTCCCGCGCCGAGCGCAGCCACCGGCATCCCGACAACGAGCACGACCATCAGAAGACGGCGGAACCAGCACTCGATCCTGTCGGACGGGCGTCTCGGGGAGTTCGCGCCCTTGAACGTGTCGCCGCCGCACCCGGGCTGCGGACCGGATGCGTACGGCGATCCCTGTGCGCTCATGAGTCGGCCTCCCGTGACTTGCCGGCCGGGCCTGCACAACGTGTTCTCACCGTGCGACGCCGAGAGGCTCCGCGCCTTGGGCCGAAGGTCCCTATGGGAGCGGTATGCGGCCCAGGATCCCCCGCTCCACATGCGCCGGAGTAAGGAATGCGGTACTCCTCGTAGGAGAGCAAGCACCGCGCTCGGCTCTTCGGCACCATCCGGAGCGCCCCAGCCACAGGACTCGTTGGCCGCCATTCACCGTCGCATCCAGCTTCGTACGAGACGGAGGCCGTCGTCATGAAGCCAGTCGTCACCGTGGAGGCTGCCGAGGGCGCCGCGCTGCTGGTCGTCGGCCGGCGTGCGCACCGGTCCGGCGTGGCACCCCACCCGGGCCCGGTCGCCCATGCCGCCCTCCACCACGGGCGCTGCCCCGTAGCCGTCGTCCCCCATGCCTGAGCCGGACGGTCCGGAGACCTGGCCACCACGGGCGGAGGTGTGCGAGACCCACACCGCGGTCATCTTCTTCGCCGGGGAGCGCGCCTACAAGGTCAAGAAGCCGGTGAACCTCGGATTCCTCGACTACACGACGCCGACGGCGCGTCGGCACGCTTGCGAACAGGAAGTCGCCCTCAACCGCCGATTCGCGCCTGACGTCTATCTGGGGCTGGGCGAGTTCCGTGGTCCTGGTGACGAGGCGCCCGAACCTGTCGTGGTGATGCGTCGCATGCCCGCAGACCGGCGTCTCTCCCACCTCGTACGGCGGGGAGCCGACCTGCACGAGGTTCTCCGGGCCGTCGCCCGGCACCTCGCCGCATGGCACGCGGACGCGCCCCGCGGCCCGGACGTCGACGAACAGGGCACACGGGACGCCCTGTCGTCGCGGTGGGAGGCGAGCTTCGCGCAGGTCCATGCCCTGACCGGCGACGGCCCCGTCCCCGAGGGAATCACGGAGACGGAACGCTTGGTACGCAGATACCTCGCCGGACGCGAGTGCTTGTTCGCGTCTCGTATCGCGCAAGGACGGGTCGTGGACGGCCACGGGGACCTCCTCGCCGAGGACGTCTTCTGCCTCGACGACGGCCCCCGTGTCCTGGACTGCCTCGAGTTCGACGACCGGCTGCGCTACGTCGACGGCCTGGACGATGCCGCCTTCCTCGCGATGGACCTGGAGCAACTCGGCGCACCGGGGGCCGCCGCCCGCTTCCTCGCCCAGTACAGCGAGTACTCGGGCGACCCCGCCCCCGCGTCGCTGTGGCACCACTACGTCGCATACCGCGCGTTCGTCCGCGCCAAGGTCTCCCTGATCCAGGCCCGCCAAGGCGCCCGCGGCGCGGAGACGGCGTCACAGAGGCTCGTCTCGACGACCCTCCGCCACCTGCACGCCTCCACCGTCCGTCTCACTGTCGTCGGCGGACTACCGGGCAGCGGGAAGTCGACTCTCTCCGGTGCGCTGGCTGACAGGATGGGCGTCACGCTGCTCAGCAGCGACCGCGTCCGCAAAGAACTGGCGGGCCTTCCAGCGGAACAGTCCGCGGCGGCCGGCTACCGCGAGGGCCTGTACACGCCAAAGTGGACATCCAGGACCTACGCCGCCCTCCTCGACCGGGCGGCCGCGCTGCTGTCCGCCGGCGAGTCCGTCGTCCTCGACGCCACCTGGACGGACGCGGCACAGCGTGAGGCGGCACAGCGCGTGGCCGAAGCCACCAGTTCCGACCTGGTGGCCCTCCACTGCCGCGTTCCGGACGAGATCTCGGCGGCCCGTCTGAGCACGCGCGCCGTCGGCCCGTCCGACGCCGACCTCGGCATCGCCACCGCGATGGCGGCCGGAGAACCCTCGTGGCCCAAGGCAGTCGCCATCGACACCAGCGGCCCCCTTGATGCCACAGTGACTCGGGCACTGGCAGCGATACGCCCCTGGGGCACCGGCCAGGCGCCGGTCTTCCGGCGCCCTTACATGGAGCCGGACTGAGAGTGCGGAACGTGAGCTCTTGTCCGTTTCGTGGTTGAGGTTGGAGAAGCAGCTCTGGCACGGAGTGAGGCTGGCCCTCAGGCTTCGGTGCGGGCGAACAAGCCGGGTTCGGTTTCGGGCGGGACTGTCGGGACGCCAGAGCGGTGTCATTGCCCGGCATCACAACTACCGCCCGGTAGTCAAAGACCAGGTTCAGCTGTGGTGCCAGCCGGATCGGTCGCGGTGTCGGGCTCAGGCGGTCTTGCGCCGGGTGGTGGTCTTCTTCGCGGTGGACGTCTTGCTCGCCGTCTTCATTTGCGGTGGCCTTCGAGGGGACGTTCTTCTCGGCAGGGCTCTTCTGCTTGGGTGCCGGCTCGTGGACGTCGGCGTGGCCGTTGTCGCTGCGGGCTTTGTGGGCGCGCTCGACGGACGGTTGCAGAGCGGCCATCAGGTCGACGACCTGCCCGGCCGGCGCCTCGTCGGTCTCGGCGGCGGGTGGCTTGCCGCCGGGTGCCTTCGCCTCGATCACGTCCTGGAGGGCTCGGGCGTAGCGGTCGGTGGCCCATTCGGCGCCCTCGATGCCCTCGCGGGTCATCAAGTCGACGAGGGGCCGCCCTATATCAAGGCAATGCCGGGTAAAGCGACCTCCGCCGCGACGGCAGCGCATTCGCCCCGACAGTACGGACGGTTCGGTCGGAAGGCCGGCGTTACCGGCCAGGGATTCTGGCGGGAATCGGTTCTTCCCGGTGAGACCGCCCATCCGGCCCGCCTTTTGGGCGGGCGGTCTCACCGAGTGCCGGACCGACCGGTGGTACTGCCGCCATGATGCGCGTCGGCCGCTGTCGGCGGCTCGACGGCATGTCTCGCGCGGTTCACGGTCCTCCCGCGCGGCAACGGGAGCGCGGCTCAGCTTCTCGCCCGCTGCGTCAACCTGCCGCCACGCGGCAGGTGAGACAACGGCCGCCGGTCACTTGGCGAGGAACGCCAGGAGGGCTTCAGAGACTTCCTGCGCGTGGGTCCACAGGAGGCCGTGGGGTGCGCCGTCGATGACGACGTAGTCGGCCTGCGGGAGTGCCTGGTGGAAGAGTTCCCCGGTTGCCTCGATGGGCAGGATGCGGTCGGCCGTGCCGTGCAGGATCAGAGTCGGCACGTCGATCTTCCGGATGTCGGCACGGAAGTCGGTGGTCCACGTGGAGACGCAGGCCAGCGAGGCGTACCAGGAGGCGCCGGCAGCCACGTTCCAGCTGTTGCGGACGGCTTCCTCGCTGATGCGGGTGCCGAGGTTCTCGTCGAGGTTGTAGAAGTCCTCGTAGAACGCGGTGAAGTAGGCGTAGCGGTCGGCGGTGACGGCCCCTTCGATGTTCTTGAAGATGGCGCCGTCGACACCGCTGGGGTTGTCGTCGGTCTTGAGCAGGAAGGGTTCGAGGGAGGCGAGGAAAGCGGCCTTGGCGATCCGGGCGGAGCCGTAGGTACTGAGGTAACGGCCGACCTCACCGGTGCCCATGGAGAAGCCCACGAGGACGACGTCGTCGAGGTCGAGGGTCTCCAGGACCACGTTGAGGTCGGCGGCGAAGGTGTCGTAGTCATAGCCGGTGGTGGGCTGGCTGGAGCGGCCGAAACCGCGCCGGTCGTACGTGATCACGCGGTAGCCGGCCGACAGGAGCGCGGCGGACTGCTTCTCCCAGGAGTGGCCGTCGAGCGGATAGCCGTGGATCAGCACGACCGGCTGCCCTGTGCCGTGGTCCTCGTAGTACAGCTCGATACTGGTGGAGTTTTCCTGGTCGACGGTGATGAACGCCATGGTGGTTGCTGCCTTCCGGTGTGCATGTGTCTGATGGTGAAGTGCCCCGATCGGGCACGGCTGTGCGGTGATGAGCGATGAGCGACAGGGCGGGGCCCTCGGTCATCGGACCGTGCGGGCCGCCTGCTCGACGATGCGGGTCACGGCCTCGGGGTGGGATACGGATACCGCGTGGGACGCGTCGATGGTCGTGGTGCGGGCATCGGCGCGGGCTGACATGAAGCGCTGGGCAGCCACTGGGATGTTGCGGTCCTCCGTGGTCACCAGCGACCAGGAGGGGATCGTCTTCCAGGCGGCCTGGGTGGACTTCTCCTCCAGAGCGGCGGCAGCGATCGGACGCTGCCCCGCAGCCATGAGCCCGGCCTTGTCCTTCGGCACGTCTGCGGCGAACTGGCTGCGGAACTTCTCCGGCTTGATGTATACGTCCGCGCCCTGATCACCGTCGGGCAGTGTGTAGTTGACGGACTCGACGGCCTGGCCGAGGGTGCTGCCGGGGAACTTGTCCGTCAGCCCGATCGAGCTCTCGCCCACGTCCGGCAGGAACGCCGCGATGTAGACCAGTGCCTTCACCTTGCCCTCAAGACCCGCGGCGGCCTGGCTGATGACGGTGCCGCCGTAGGAGTGACCGACCAGGACCACGGGCCCGTCGATGTGGGCGAGGACGCTGCGCAGGTAAGAGGCATCGGTCGCCGGACCACGCAGCGGGTTGGCGGCGGACACCACCGGGTAGCCCGCACGCTGCAGCCGGGCGACGACACCGTCCCAGCTCGCGGCGTCGGCGAACGCTCCGTGTTCCAGCACGATCGTCGGACGTACGGGGTGGTGGGGCGTGGCGTCGGCCGCAGCGGGCAGGGTGACGGCGGCGACGGACAGTCCGACGGCCGCGGTGACACCGAGCAGCGCGGATCTGCCGCCCGGACGGACGAGGCGGGTGTTACGCATGGGTGAAATCCCTCTTGTTTGATGGATGGTGCTCGACGGACCGAAAGGCGATGCGGCCGGTACGTCGAGAAACGGGGCCCGGAGCGCTTCTCCTCCGGTACCTGGTTGACGTGCGTCCGTCTGCGCCACGTGAGCAGCGCGGATCGGAGCGCTGGTGGGCGGCGGCGACAGCGGCCCGGAGCAGCTTCCGCACCCACGGTGGTTCCCGGAACATGGCCCATGTGCGGCGCCAGATTACGAGGGCCGCGAGCGCGGCGAGGTCGAGGTACATGGAGAGCCGTTCTCGGAGCGTGTGGCGACGGCGCGCAAGTGCCGGTGCCGGTTGGCGGCACGTTCGGCGGTGTGCCACAGCGCCGCGCGCGGAGCCTACGGCTCACCTCAGCCGGTACGTTCCAGGGCTTCGTAGACATGCCTGAGGTAGCTGTGCGTGCGCTCCGAGCCGAGGATCCCGTCGCCCACCCGGTTCATCGTGTACGAGAACGTGACGCGCCGGTCGAGGTCCATCATGACGATCGAACCGCCCCGGCCGACCCAGAAGCAGATCCTCCCGGTGGGCATGTGCGGCATCGTCCTCGGATCGGCGAGTGCGTAGCCCATGCCCCAGCGAATGGGAACGCCCAGGAACAGGTCGACTCCGTCGGCCTGTACGTCGAACACCTTGTCCACCGTCTCCTCGGAGAGAAGCCGGCGGCCGTTGACCTGGCCGCGCCGCGAGATGACGGAGAGCGCTCGGGCCAGGCCACGCGCGTTGCCGTGTCCGTTGACGGCTCCGAGTTCAGCGGAGCGCCACTGCGGCGTGTCGACGTGCTCGTCCCGTGCGGGGCTTCCGAGCAGCGTCCTGGTGAAGATTCCCGCGGGATCAAGACCCGTGGGTATACCGCCTGGCTGCGAGGGGGCCACCAGATCGGCGATACGCGGCCAGTCGGCCCGTCGCGCGCCGATCTGGACATCGGCTTGCGCCGGTTCGGCGATCTCGGTGGCGACGAACTCCGTCAGGGTAAGACCACTGGCCCGCCGGACAAGCTCTCCGACCAGTTGCCCTTGGGTCTGCACGTGGTAGCCCGAAGCGGAGCCCGGCTCCCACCAGGGTGCCTGCGCGGCCAACCGGGCACTCGCGGTAGGCCGATCGTAGAGATCCTCCATGCGGAAGGGCTGCTCCCAGCCGGAGAGTCCCGAGGTGTGAGCCAGGACGTGACGCACCTCGATGTGTTCCTTTCCCTGGGCGGCGAACTCGGGCCAGTAGTGCGCGACCGGGCGGTGCAGATCCAGCGCGCCCCGGTCGACGAGGATGAGAGCCGCGAGATTGGTGAGGGTTTTCGTGGTCGACCACAGACTCACCAACGTGTTCCGGTGCCACGGAACGGTCCGTGCTTCATTCGCGTGGCCACCCCACAGATCGACTTCCATGACCCCGTCCACATCGACGGCGATCGACGCCCCCAACTCCTCGCCGGCTTCGAGGTGCGCCCTCAGCGCCGCTCGTACCGGTTCGAATCGGTCTGTGCTCGTTCCCTCGACACGCATGCTCTTCTCCACTTCGGACGACAACTGTGAGGCTCTGGACCCCTGGTCAGGCCTGGTTCTCCGCCTGGAACATCCAGCTCTGCTTCTCGAGATCGGCCGTCAGTCCGATGAGGAGATCCTCGGTGACGACATCCACCTGGCCCATCGCGGCGACGCGCTCACGCAGCCTTTCGGTCACGGCAGAGAGCGCGTGCACCAAGGCCTCGACGGCGTCACTGTCCTTGGTCCAGCCCGGCGGAAAGGCGGGCACGCCACTGGCCCCCGCAACGGTTCCGGCCCGTCCGTCCGGACTGATGCCCAGGGCGGCCGCGCGCTCGGCCACCGTGTCCGCGTGGTTCCGGGCGACGGTGGCGGCCTCGTCGAGCTGCACGTGAACCGAGCGGAAGCGCGGGCCGTACACATTCCAGTGGGCCTGCTTGGCCACCAGGGACAGGTCGAGCAGGTCGGCCAGGGTCGCCTGCAGCGCCGCACCCGCGGTCTCGCGGTCGCGCTCGGGCAGAGGGTGGTTGACAACCGGCACAGGAGTGCGGTCCTTTCGTGACAAGCGCCGGCTCTCAGGCGGCGAGGAAGTCGAGCAGGGCGGCGTTGACCTCGGCCGCGTGGGTGAGCAGCAGCCCGTGCGGAGCGCCGTCGATCTCGACGTATCGCGCGTCGGGCAGGCGGCGGCGGAACTCGCGGGCTGTGGCGTCGATCGGCAGGATGCGGTCGGCGGTCCCGTGCAGGATCAGCGACGGCACGTCGATGAGCTCCACGTCGGCCCGGAAGTCCGTCAGCCACGCCGGGACACACGCGTACGCCGCCATGGGCGACGAGTCGATGGCGGTGGCCCAGTTCGCCCGCAGCGCGGCCTCGCTGAGCCGCGACCCGAGCGTCTCGTCGGTGTTGAAGAAGTCGACGAAGAAGCTCTCGTACCAGGCGTAGCGGTCGGCCTCAGCCTGCTCCGCGATACCGTCGAAGACGCTCTGCGGCACACCGGTGGGGTTGTCCGGCGTCTGCAACAGGAACGGCTGGAGCGAACCGAGGAACGCCGCCTTCGCCACCCGCTCCGAGCCGTGGACGCCGAGGTAGCGGGCGACCTCGCCCGAACCCATCGAGAACCCGACGAGAACCACGTCACGCAGGTCCAGCTGCGTCAGTACGGTGTCCAGGTCGGCGGCGAAGGTGTCGTAGTCGTAGCCCGTCATGGTCTTGCTCGACCGGCCGAAGCCACGGCGGTCGTAGGTGATGACGCGGTAGCCGGCCTCGACCAGCGCATCGGTCTGCTTCTCCCACGACTGCCCGTCCAACGGGTAACCGTGGATCAGGACGACCGGCTGCCCCGAACCGTGGTCCTCGTAGTACAGATCGATGGCGGTCGAGCCCTCGGAGCCGACGGTGATGGTTCCCATGGTGTGCCTTCCCGCCCGTCCGCCGTGTGCGCACCGGGCATGGCACAAACCTAGGAATCAAGCAGGTCGGACCGCGTCCGTCGGACTACGGCTTCGACGTACGTCATGGTGCTGCGTCTTCCGTGTACGTCATGACGCTGGGCGTTCGGGGTACGTCGCCGTGCCGCCGAGCACCGCGGCGAGTTCGCCGCGGGACGTGACCCCCAGTTTGGGGAACATCCGCTGGAGATGGGTGCTCACCGTCCGGGGCGAGACGTACAACCGCTCGCCGATCTCCCGGTTCGTCAGACCCTGCGCGGCGAGCTGGGCGACGTGCAACTCGGTCGAGGTCAGCCGGTCGACCGCGGCCGGATCCTGGCGCGGGGAGGACGCGCCCGCGGCACGCAGCTCCTGCCGTGCCCGCTCCGCCCATGCCGACGCGCCGAGGGCGTCGAAGATCTCGCGTGCGGCCTGCAGGACGACGCGGGACTCCGCGGGCCGCCGGTGACGCCGCAGCCACTCGCCCAGGGCGAGGCGCGCCCGCGCCCCCTCGAACGGCCAGTCCGTGGGGACGGCGTCGAGGGCCGCCCTGTACAGCGGCTCAGCGGCATCCTGCGGGCTCAGTAGAGCCCGGCCCAGTCGCAACCCACAGAGCAGGGCGGGCGAAGACGTCGATTTCCCGAGCGGGGTCAGCTCCCGCACGATGTCGCGTGCCACCCCCGCGGATTCGCTGCGCACCGCCGCCTCCACCAACTCCGCGACCGCGTAGAAGCGCAGCCAGGAGTGGAAGGCGGGGTCGGCCGGGTCGAAGACGCGGTGCAGGTGGCCGAACGCGTCGCCGTAGCGGCCCTGACAGAGTGCCGCCTGCCCTCGGGCCATCTGCATGATGGCCAGCACCGGGCGCCCTCCGCTGGGAAGGGCCTCGCGTTCGGCTTCCGCCGCCCATGCCTCTGCCGCCGGGTCGCCGCTGACGGCGGCCAGCTGTGCGCGGATGGCATTCACCATCGCGTGCACAAGAGGCTGACCGGTCTCGCGGGCAAGCGACGCGGCCTCCTCCGCGGCCAGGGAACCGGCGCGCACGTCACCCAGCCGTGCGGCGCTCCCCGCCTGGACGCAGAGGGCGCGGGCCAGCATCGACAGCCTGCCCTGCGCTCGCAGGGCGTCCAGCGACCTCGCCGTCAACCGGCTCGCCAGGGCGGGAGCGCCCACCGTCACGGCGGCGGCCCCCAGGAGCTGGTCCCCCTCCGCGTTCGCCGACGAGCGCTCCAGCTGACCCGCCAGGCCCTCCATGACCCCTTTCCCACGCTCGACCGGCGCCGAATACGCCCGCAGAGCGACCAGGTCGGCGTTGTCGGCAGGCACGGGCATCAGGTCGGCAGCGGCGGCGACCCGCTCGCGGGCGGCCGGACCCGGCTCACCCCAGAAGCACTGCAGGACCGCGCTCCACAGCATGCGCAGCCCCAGTGTCGGCTCGCCGCCGGCGGCGATCTCGACCGCCAGCTCGGCCAGCTCGGCGGTCGCGGAACCCTCGCCCCGCGTCCCCTCGGCCAGAGCGATGCTGACCCAGGCCGCGCGCCCTTGGTCCCGGACCGAAAGGTCCAGTGAGCGCGCCTGGGTCAGCAGATGCGTCGCGACGTCTCCTTGGCCCGACTCCAGTGCGAGCTCCGCCGCCCGGAGCAGCCGGTCCGCCCGCGCGGAGGAGTCCTTCGTCAGCTCCGCCGCCCGCCTCAGCGCGGCCAGAGCCGCGGCGACACCGCCTCGCCGCAGGGCTCTGCCGGCAGTGGAGTCCAGATCCCGTGCCACTCCTTCGTCGAGACCGGCGGTGGCGGCGGCACGGTGCCATGCCTGCCGATCGGGCTGCCCCTGGAGCGCGGCGGCGAGCGCGGCGTGCGCGGCCCGGCGTTCCGCGGCGGTGGCGGCGTGGTGGATCGCCGAGCGGATGAGGGGGTGCCTGAAGGCCGTCCCCTGGGCCTCCACCAGGCCCGCGTCGATCGCTGTCTCGAAAGCACCGACGTCGACCGTCGTCCCGAGCATCCGGGTCGCCGCGGCGAGGCATTCGTCTATCGTCCCGTCACCGTTGAGGGCCGAGAGGAGCAGGACCGCACGGGTGTCGGCCGGCAGGCGGGAGATCCGTGCCGTGAACGTCCGCTCCAGCCGCGCGGTCAGCGGCAGCGGACCCGGGTTGAGCGCGTACGCCCCGCCGACCGACTGCAGCGCGACCGGCAGCTCGGTCAGCGCCAGCGGGTTCCCGGCGGCCTCCTCCAACAGTCGCCGTCTGACCTGCTGTCCCAGTGCGGGGGCCACCGTGTCCAGCACCTCACCCGACACCTCGTCCGTCAGCGGGCCCAGGTGCAGCACCGGCAGGCCGGCACTGCTGAGGCGGTCGTCGAGGCGCCGGGTGACGGCGACCAGAACGAGAGGGTCGGACTCGATCCGCCGCGCCACGAACCCGAGCACATCGAGGCTGGCACGGTCCATCCAGTGGGCGTCCTCGACGATCACCAGCAGTGGCGCCTTCGCCGCCGCGTCCGTCAGCAGGGTCAGCGCGGCCAAGCCGACAAGGTACAGATCGGGTACGGCCTCGTCGACGAGCCCGACGGCCGCGAGCAGCGCGGTGCGCTGGCGTCCCGGCAAGTCGTCGATTCCGTCCCGTAGTTGGTGAACCAGCTGGTGCAGGCCGGCACAGGGCAGGTCTTCCTCCGACTGGACCCCCACAGCGGTGATCACACGGGTCCCGCCGCGCGCTGCCGCGTCCGCGGCCTCCGCGACCAGCGCCGACTTGCCGATCCCCGGCGCGCCGGTGATCACCGTCGCGCCGCCCGAACCGGCGGCCCCCTGCTCGACCAGGGCAGCCAGCGTGCGACGCTCCGTATCGCGACCCAGTAGCGCCCGCCGGTGCATGCCGTACCCCCCGTTTCTCTGTGCCTCCCCAGCAGCCGACGCTCCGCGTCCTCGCGGGACCAGGCGACCTGGGCGGCATCTCCACTGGCGGGCGACCTGGAAGCCTGGCCTGGATGCCGATCATGCAATGGTATGCGTGCTGCTGAGCGGGAACGACCGCTGTGCGCATCCGCTTGCCTGACGAGGCGACCTCGACGACGAGGAGTACGCCCTCGGGGCCCATGACGGCCGGGTCTTCGGTGGTGACGGCTTGGTCGGCGACGACCGGATCGGGGATGAACATCTCCCCTGGGGTCTGTACGTTCACGGCTTCGAGGATCTCGGCCTGTGCGCCGGCGGCGCGGGCGGCGGCCTCGATGGCCACGTGGGGTCGGCCGAGACGTGGGGTGGGTGGTTGGCCCGCTGGCGGCGGACCCCAACCAGGACGTGGGTGGCGCCGACTGGTGCGCTGATCGTGGAGGGCGGTGGCACAGGGCCAGGGGGCGCCGCCTGGTCCTCAGTGCGGCGCGGTGTCAGCGACGCCAAGGCTCCGTCGGGCCCGAATCCCACGTCGGCGACCTCGGTGTACAGGCGCCGCGGCAACGGCCGCTCGAGGAGCGCATCGTCGTCCGTGGGGGTGCGGCGGGCGTGAGCGGTCACGAGCCGGGACAAGAGCTCACGTTCCACACTCTGAGACCATTCACAGACATGCCCGATTGGAACAAGCAGCTCCGGATATCCGTACTATCCCTTTGACAGGGAACTGCGCACTGGACGTTGCTGCCGCCCGCAGGCATCAGCCACCGGGCAGACACACATATGTGACAGGCCCTGCGACTCCGGCCCAAGGTCGAGGAAAGGCTGTTCGCCTCATGTCCGAGAACACCACCGAACTGACATCGCAGTACACCGCTCAAGTAAGTGCCGACCTCGAACGCAACGCCAAGGAGCAGGAGCGGATCGGTGCGGAAATCGCCGCTCTGCAGGAGCAGTTGGCAGCGCATCAGCGTGACCACGCCGTGCTGGTCGGCATCCAGCAGGCGATCGCCGCGGCACCGGCTGCGGCAAAGCCTTCGGTCCTGCCGGACAGCGCCGCTGTACCCGCCCCGCGAGCGGCAAAGAAGCAGGCTGTGCCCAGTGCGGGCAAGCAGGCGCGGCCGAAGAAGACCGCTCCCGCGCCGCGTCGGAGCGCTGCCGTCAAGCCGGCCGCCGAGAAGGCCTCCACCAAGTCCGACAAGGCTGAACCGGCGACAACTGCGCGGCCGACACTGGGCGACCTGATCCGTGGCCATCTCGCCGAGCAGAGCGAGCCGCGCTCGGCGGCGGAGATCGCCGCAACCCTCGGCGAGGCCCATCCCGACCGCAGCGTCAAGACGACGGTGGTACGCACCACGCTTGAGGGGCTGGTGGCCAAAAGCCAGGCGCAGCGCAACAAGCAGGGCTCGTCCGTCTTCTACACGGCTACCGCAGTGCCGGAGCAGGCTGAGGAGCAGCCCGTAGCGGCCGGTGCGTGATTCCGCTCCGGCACGCCCGCGCCGGCCTCCGCATCAGTGGCACGGGCACCGGGCAGTCTGCTGGGCGAATTGGTGCGGTAGGCGGTAGAGGGTGTCCCGGCTTCAAGGGCCGGGACTCGTTGCTCGTGTCGGCGGCTCAGGAGGCCTGACGTGATGCCGCGAAACGGTCCTGGTGGCCGTGTCCGGTCGGTGCGGTGGGAGCGGTCCGATCATGGGGGCTTCGCCGTGGACCGTCTCGGATGACGTGTGGCAGCGGATCGAGCTGCTGCTACCGGTTCAGGTACCGGGCCGCAAGCCGCTCCCGGACCGGAGCTGGGCTTCGGCTCAGGTATGACGTGCTGGAGGCGGTTGTGGGACTGGCACGCGGCCGGGGTCGGGCAGCGGCGCCACGAAGTGCCGCCGGCCGAACTGAACGCCGCGGCCAGGCTCGACCGGTCGCGGGTGGCCGACGACGACAGCGGTTCACCGTCTTCCTCGGCGAAGACCTCACGCGCTGCATCGCATGCAGTCAGCCACCTCGTCGTGTCAGGCCTTCCAAAGCACTGGTCGCGGCAGGCCCGCGCCCTGCCCGGCTGAGCCTGCTGCTGAAGCGAGACTGTCGGTGGCGGAAGACATAATCGCCACCGTCACGATCACCGAATCGCCCGGAAGTCTCTGTTGTCCCCGCTGAATGCCGCGCAGCCGCCTGGCTGATCTCGTCTGTGGTCGGAGCGCGGTTCCTGACATCACATGCAAAGAAAGGACAATAGTGAAACTGCGTGCCCATCAGATCGAAGCCGTCGATGCCATCGTGCGCGGCTTCGATGTCCCGGCGGGCGGGATTCCTTTCGATGGTCTGCGCGGGCAGGTGCACGCGGCGTGTGGCACGGGGAAGACCTTCATTGCTGCGGCGTCGGCGAAGCGGCTTGTTCCGACGGGGCGCAAGCTCGTGCTGGTGCCGACGCTGGACCTTCTGTCCCAGACCGTGAAGGCGTGGCATGAGGTCGGGCACACGGGGCCTGCTGTTGCGGTGTGTTCGCTCCAGGACGATCCGGAGCTGTGGAATCTGCGGGTGCGGTGCACCACGAATCCGGTGCAGTTGGCGCTGTGGCACGGCACGGGGCCGGTCACCATCTACGCGACCTACGCCAGCCTCGGTGTCCTGGCTGAGGCTTTCGAGGGTGTCTACGGCCAGAAGTTGGACCCGGTGGACCTCGCGGTGGTCGATGAGGCCCACAGGACTTCCGGCTCGATGGGTAAGGCCTGGGCGGACATCCACGACCAGAGCGTCATCCCGGCGTACCGCCGCTTGTACCTGACGGCCACGCCGCGGATCTGGGAGGAGCGGCTCAGCAGGGAGGTTGCTGAGGGGGTGCGTGATCCGCTGCCTCGGGAGATGGCAGCCTCCATGGACGACGAGGCCGTGTTCGGGCCCGTCCTGTACAAGCTGTCGCTCGCGTCCGCGGTCTCGCGTGGGTTGTTGGCGCGGTATCAGATCATCGTGCTGGAGCTGAGGGACCCGGTCGTCACGCCGGAGCGTCTGATGGGTGAGGAGCGGCGCAGCGAGGAAGTGCGGGGGCAGCGGCTCGGGGCGCTCCAGGCGGCGCTGCTGCACACGATGGCGCAGCACGATCTGTCGACGTGCATCACCTTCCATCACCGGACGATGGAGGCGCAGGCATACGCGGAGGGGCTGGAGCGTGTGGCCGCGAAGCTGCATGCGGATCAACCGGAGATGTACCCGGCTCGGGTCTGGGCGGACTGGCTGTGCGGCGAACACGCACCCGAACGCCGGCGGGAGGTCCTTGGCTCGTTCGGGTCCACGGCGCAGCGGGCCGTGCTCTCCAACTGCCGGGTCCTGGGCGAGGGCGTCGACATCAGAGCCGTGGACTCCGTCGCCCTGCTGGACCCCAAGGGGGCGCCGCACGACATCGTCCAGGCCATCGGCCGGGCACTCCGGCAGAAGCCCGGACAAGGGAAACTGGCCTCCCTTATCGTGCCCGTCTTCCTCCAGCCCGGAGAAAAGCCGGAGGACATGTTCACCTCCGGGTCATACCGGCCCTTGGTGAAGGTATTGGCTGGACTGCGCGCTCATGATGAAGAGGCTGTTGAATTGCTCGCGATCCCGCAGGAGCCGCAGAAGGGCTTCGTGGAGCCGTCTGTGAGCATTGGTCAGGCACCTGAGGAAGACGAGGAGGAATCCCGTCTCCTGCTCCGGTTCGCCGCCCCCAGGGATCCGGTGATGGTCGCGGAGTGGGTTTCTTTCAACGTGATCGACACCGAGAAGCAGGACTGGGCGCGGGGCTGGGCGGCCCTCAAGAAGTTCACCGACCGTGAGGCCCACGCCCGTGTCCCGTACGGGCACAAGGAGGGCGCCTACCCGCTCGGGCAGTGGGTCGCGGAACAGCGGCGGGCATACGGGGCCGGGCAGATGACCGGCCGGCGCGCGAGGCGACTCGAGCAGTTGGGCATGGTGTGGTCGCCGGCCGATGAACGCTTCCAGGAGAACCTGGCGGCCGCGAGGGTGTACTTCGAGCAGCACTTTTCGCTCTGTGCTCCGCGGACGGCCACGGTGCTGGACCGGCCGTTGGGGATGTGGCTGGCGAATCTTCGAAGGCCGGGTGCGCTGGACGGGCACCCGGAGTGGGCAGCCGCGCTCGAGGCGATCGACCCGGACTGGAACCCCGCCTGGCCGGCCGACTGGCAACGCCACTACGCGGCCGTGCGCGAGCTGCTGCGCGACGAGACCGGAACGGAGCTCCTGCCGGGCGTGACCGTGGGAGGGCACGACGTCGGACGGTGGCTCCTACGGCAGCGCCAACCGGGCGTGTGGGCAGGACTCACGGACGGCCAGCGCGAGCGCCTCGAGGCCCTCGGTGTCGTGCCGCTGACCCCTGAGCCGGCGACGCCCGCCAAAGCCTCTCGCGGCGGTTCTGACTCCTTCGAGCGGGGCCTGGCAGCCCTGGCTCAGTACAAGGACCGCACAGGCACGGTAGGACCCGTGAGCCGCTCCCACATCGAACGGATCGTGATCGACGGCGAGGAACACGCGATCAAGCTGGGGGTATGGATCATGAACCTCAAGGGTCGCAGGGCAAAGCTGACCGCCGACAAGCTCCAGGCGCTCGCCGCGCTCGGTGCCGACTGGGCAGCCTGACCTCAGCTCTCCTCCCATTCGTCTGCCGTCGGCCGACGGGGTAGGCCGATACTTCGGCATGAGCAGATTCGCGCAGGTCATCGTGTGGGCTCCGTACACGGACGAGGTGACCGGGAGGGTCATTTCGAGCGGCTGGACCTGTTTGCCGGCGCGTGGGTGATCGAGTTCGGGCGGGTGCGTCCGCGTTCAGGTCTGCCGGGGGTCCCTGACGAGTCGCCGCCTGCTCGGCTCCCTCGATCCGGCGGACACCTTCCGTCACCAACTCGCGCTCAACGCACTGGCGTTCCTCGACGACAGCCGCATGCTCGACCAGAGCGCGGCAGCCCTGTTCACCCACCCGAACACGGTCCGCTACCGGCTCGGGCGGCTCCGGCAGATCACCTCCACGTCCCTCACGGACGGTGACGGCACGCCGGCCGCCCTGCACTGGTGGTGGGCCCTCACGACCTGGCTCGAGTCGTCAACACGGCGTTGAACAGAAGACCTTGTGGGCCGCCTCATCGTGTTCGACTGGTCGGACATTGTTCGAGAACTCTTGACGTGGCTATGTACACCGTTTGACACTCTCGCAACATCACGTCACACGGTTGAAACGGCGGATCCCCCATGACGCACAGACATCGACACGGCGACCGTGCGAGACGGGGGGCGGGACAACTGGCCGCGCTGACCGCCGCGTCCCTGCTCGTGGGCCTCGTCGGGGCGGCGACTCCCGTCCAGGCCGACGAGGCCGCCGACGTCACCGACGGTCTGGCCCTCTGGTACAAGCTCGACGCCACGTCCGGCACCACGGTCACCGACGCCTCCGGCAACGGCCGCGACGGCACGGTGACCGGCACCGCCGGCTGGTCGTCCACCGGCCAGGGCCTCGCCTTCAACGGCACCGACACCTACGTCAAGATGCCGAACGACGTACTGAAGGGCATGGACGCGATCAGCGTCGCCATGGACGTACGCATCGACGCCGCGCAGTCCACGCCGTACTTCCTGTACGGCTTCGGCAACTCCAGCGGCAGCAACGGCAACGGCTACCTGTTCACCACGGGCAACTCGCTGCGCACCTCGATCGCCACCGGCAACTGGTCGACGGAGCAGACCACCAAGCCCGCCGACTCCCACAACCTGACCCGCTCGGTGTGGAAGCACCTCACCTACACGCAGTCCGGCACCACCGGTGTGCTGTACGAGGACGGCGTCGAGGTCGCCCGCAACACGGCGGTCACCATCACCCCCGGCGCCATCGGCTCCGGCATCACCGCGGCCAACTACCTCGGCAAGTCGGTGTACTCGGGCGACAAGCTCTTCAAGGGCGACATCCGCGACTTCCGGGTGTACGACCACGCGCTGCCCGCCTCCGACGTGGAGCAGCTGGCCCTCCCCGTGGCCACGCAGGGCGTAGCCGACGACAAGGCCGCCCTGGACCTCGGTGACACCGACGCCGTCGTCACCGACCTGGACCTGCCGAAGACCGGCACGGCCGGCGGCGCCACGATCAGCTGGGCCAGCGACAACACCGCCCTGGTCTCGGACGCGGGCAAGGTGACCCGTCCCGCCGCGGGCGAGCCGGACGGTCACGCCACGCTCACGGCCACCCTCAGGAAGGGGACGGTCACGGCCACCAAGTCGTTCGACGTCACCGTCCTCGCCGCGTTCGACGACGCGACCGCCGCCCGGCAGGCCGCCGACGCCCTCGCGGTCCACAACCTCGACGACGCGCGCGGCAACCTCGGCCTCCCGGCGACCGGTACCTACGGCACCGCCGTCACCTGGACCTCCGCCCGCCCGGACGTCGTCTCGGCCGACGGCGTGGTGCACCGCCCCGCGCACGGCAACGGCGCCACCACCGTCGACCTGACCGCGACCGTCACCAAGGGCGCGGCGAAGGCGACCCGCGTGTTCACCGCGAAGGTCCCCGAACTCCCCGCGAAGGAAGCCCTCAAGGGCTACATGTTCAGCTACTTCACCGGCGAGGGCACCTCCGACGGCGAGCAGCTGTACGCCGCGCTCAGCAAGGGCAACGACCCGCTGAAGTGGCGGGAGCTGAACGACGCCAAGCCCGTCCTGACCTCCACCCTGGGCGAGAAGGGTCTGCGCGACCCGTTCATCATCCGCTCCCCCGAGGGCGACAAGTTCTACCAGATCGCCACCGACCTCAGGATCTACGGCAACGGTGACTGGGACGCCTCCCAGCGCACCGGCAGCAAGTCCATCATGGTCTGGGAGTCCACCGACCTCGTCCACTGGACGGACCAGCGCCTGGTCAAGGTCTCCCCCGACAGCGCCGGCAACACCTGGGCACCCGAGGCGTACTACGACAGCGACCTCGGCGAGTACGTGGTCTTCTGGGCGTCCAAGCTGTACGACAACGCCTCGCACTCCGGCGACACGTACAACCGGATGATGTACGCCACGACCCGCGACTTCTACACGTTCAGCGAGCCCAAGGTCTGGGTCGACCGCGGCTACTCGGTCATCGACTCCACCGTGATCCAGCACGACGGCACCTACTTCCGGCTGTCGAAGGACGAGCGCAACAACTCCTCCTCCACCCCCAACAGCAAGTTCATCTTCGAGGAGAAGAGCGACTCGCTGCTGAACCTCTCCTGGGACGCGGTCGCCGAGGGCATCGGCAAGGGCGCGATGAACGCGGCCGAGGGGCCCCTGGTGTTCAAGTCGAACACCGAGGAGAAGTGGTACGCGTTCCTCGACGAGTTCGGCGGCCGCGGCTATCTCCCGTTCGAGACGACGGACCTCGCCTCCGGCGTCTGGACCCCGTCCACCGGCTACGACCTGCCGGCCAAGCCCCGGCACGGCACCGTCCTGCCGGTGACCCAGGCCGAGTACGACCGGCTGCTGCGCGCCTACCAGCCGGACCAGCTGGTCGAGAGCGTCGAGGACATCGCGGTGAAGACCCGCGTCGGTGACGCCCCGGTCCTGCCGGCCACCGTGCTCGCCACCTACGCCGACGGCGTGCGCCGCCCGGTGGCGGTCACCTGGGACGAGGTCCCGGCGTCGGCCTACGCCCAGAGCGGCACCTTCACCGTGACGGGCAGCCTCCCCGACGGCGCAGCGCTCCCCGTCCGCGCCGAGGTCACCGTCTCGACGGAGGGTCCGGACGTGCCGGCCGACCTACTGCTGCACTACGGCTTCGACGAGACGTCCGGCAACATCGCCGTCGACTCCAGCGGCCACGGCAACCACGGCACCTACGTCCGCACGCCCGAGTTCGGGACCGGCGTGGACGACGGCTCGTTCAAGATGTCCGGCGACTCCGCCACCTCCCCGTACGTGAAGATCCCGAACGGCGTGCTGAAGGGCGCCGACAGCGTCACGGTGTCCACTTACGCCAAGTGGAAGGGCGGCTCCAGCTTCCAGTGGCTGTTCGGGCTCGGCCCCGACAGCGACAAGTACCTCTTCGCCACCCCATCCAACGGCGGCTCCAGTCTCTACTCGGCCATCACGAAGGCCAGGTGGTCGGCGGAGTCGAAGCTGACGGCCGGCTCGCAGCTCACCCCCGGCGAGTGGCGGCACGTCACGGTGACCCTCGACGGCTCCACCGGCACGATGGTCCTCTATGTCGACGGCGTCGAGGCGGCCCGCACGACGACCACCGTGAAGCCGTCCGAGCTCTACGACGCCGACAAGGACTACACCGGCTACATCGGACGTTCCCTGTACTCGGCCGACCCGTACTTCGGCGGCGAGGTCGACGACTTCCGCGTCTACGGCCGGGCCCTGTCGGCCGCGGAGGTCATGGAACTCAGCGGCAACACCGCGGGCATCGCCAAGGCCACGCACCCCGCCCTGAAGGTCGACGCCCTCCTGGACAACGCGAACGGCAAGATCACACTGCCGCTGAAGGAGGGCACCGATGTCACCGCGCTGGCACCGGAGTTCACCCTCGCCCACGGCGCGGCGATCAGCCCCGCCTCGGGCAGCGTGCAGGACTTCAGCAAGCCGGTGACGTACGAGGTGACCGGCTCGGACGGCACGAAGCGGACCTGGACCGTGTCGGCGCTCGTCATGAAGAGCCCGGTGCTGCCGGGCCTCAACGCCGACCCCGACATCGTGCGCTTCGGTGACACCTTCTACATGTACCCGACGACCGACGGCTTCGAGGGCTGGAGCGGCACGCAGTTCAAGGCGTACTCGTCGACCGACCTGGTGCACTGGACCGACCACGGCGTCATCCTCGACCTGGGGCCGGACGTGAGCTGGGCGGACAGCCGGGCCTGGGCGCCGACCATGGAGGAGAAGAACGGCAAGTACTACTTCTACTTCTGCGCCGACGCCAACATCGGCGTCGCCGTCTCCGACTCGCCCACCGGCCCGTTCACGGACGCCCTGGGCAAGCCGCTGCTCAAGGCCGGCCAGTACAGCGGCCAGATGATCGACCCAGCGGTCTTCACCGACGACGACGGCCGGTCGTACCTCTACTGGGGCAACGGCCACGCCTACGTCGTCCCGCTGGGCGACGACATGGTCTCCTTCGACGCCTCGAAGATCACCGACATCACGCCGAGCGGCTACAACGAGGGCAGCTTCGTCGTGAAGCGCCAGGGCACCTACTACTTCATGTGGTCGGAGAACGACACCCGCGACGAGAACTACCGCGTCGCCTACGCCACCGGTCCCTCGCCCACCGGCCCCTGGACCAAGCGCGGCGTCATCCTCGAGAAGGACCTCTCCCTCGGCATCAAGGGCACCGGCCACCACTCGGTCGTCCAGGTGCCGGGCACCGACGACTGGTACATCGCCTACCACCGGTTCGCCATCCCCGGCGGTGACGGCACCCACCGCGAAACCACCGTCGACAAGCTGGAGTTCGACGCCGACGGCCTGATCAGGAAGGTGGTGCCCACCCTCACGAGCATCGACCCGGTCACCATCGTCCACGCCGGTCCCGACGCCCAGGGCGCCGAGGGTTCCGCGATCGCCCTGAACGGCACGGTCTCCGGGGCGGGCGGCGCACGGTGGACCCTCGAGAAGGGCGCGCCCTGCACGGTCACGGACCCCGCCGCCGCCCGCACCACGCTCACCTGCACCGACAACGGCACCTACACCGCCACGCTGACCGGCGGCCGCAGCACCGACTCGGCCGTGGTGACGGTGTCGAACGCGGCCCCGGCCATCACCTCGGCCACCGGCCCGTCGGCCCCCGTGGCGGCCGGCCGCGCCACGGCCGTCACCGCCCGCTTCGGCGACCCGGGCGCCGGTGACACCCACGCCTGTGTCATCGACTGGAAGGACGGCGGCAAGCCCACCACCGGCACGGTCACCACGTCCGGTTGCCGTGCCGAGCACACCTACGCCTCCGCGGGCATCCGCCGCCCGGTGATCACCGTCACCGACGACGACGGCGCCTCGGCCGCCACGACGCTCCCCGAGCTGATCGTGTACGACCGTGCCGCCGGACCGGTCGTGGGTGCGGGCACCGTCGACGCCAAGGTCACGCCGAAGCTGACGGGCCGGGCGTTCTTCTCGCTCACGGCCGGCTATCTGCCGGGGGCCACCGCCCCGGCCGGAGGGGTCACCTTCGACTTCCGGCCGGCCCGCCTGAAGTTCCGCTCCATCGGCCTCGACTGGCTCGTCGTCACCGGTTCCACGGCCGTCCTCCAGGGATCGGGAACCCTCGACGGCAAGAGCGGCTACGGGTTCCGCGTCACGACGACGGACACCCCGGACACCTTCCTCATCAGGATCTGGAGGAAGGCCGGCGGGGAGGTGGTCTACGACAGCGCCACCCCGGCCAAGGTCAACGGCGTCATCACGGTCGGCCTTCCCGGCCGCCGGTAACACCTCCGCCGTCCGGTCCTGAATACCGGGCGATCGGTTGAGGACGCGGGCCTCCTGCCTCAGGCAGGGGGCCCGTGCGTCGTCAGCGCCTCCAGAGCCGCCGCGGTCTCGGGATACCGGGCCAGCAGGGCCGCTGCGGGCGACATGGCATCGCCCGTCTCCCACGACCCGTCGCAGCCCAGCAGATCCGCGAGCGCGTCACAGGTGTCGCGGTGCGCGGCGAGAAGCGGCAGACCGCCTCCGGCGACCACCGCCGACCCCACCGGGGCGCGCGACGGTTCCTCCGGGAGCAGCCACGGCGGAACAAAGGTGTCCAGCTCGGTGAGCCGGGCGGGGAAGAGCCGGCCCGCCTCACGGATCAGCAGCGGGGCCTGCTCGGCACCGCCGGCCCGCAGGGTGCCGATGAGCGTCGGCAGCCAGGGCAGCAGCACCGCGTCGGGGAGCCGGGCGAAAGCGTTCGACACCGCCTCGACGACGAAGTCGGCCAGCCCCGGCACCGGTTCCAGGGCGTGCACGAAACCGCTGAGGTAGCGCGGATAGGCGGGCACCACCAGCGGGTTGCCGAGCAGTTCCGCACAGCGCGCCCGCAGCGCCGTCCTCGACAGGGTCCCCAGGTGGGTCTGCGCCGCCCAGAGCAGGGCGGTGCGCGACGGCTCGGTCGGGTGGGACTGGGCGAGGGCGAGTTCGAGCTGGGTGCGGTCGCAGCCCAGGGACAGCGCCAGGCCCTCCATACCGAAGAGGAAGCCGAGCATCGCCGCGACCTGGCGGACGGTCGCGTCGTCGTCGGTGAACGCCGTCGGCAGCAGCGTGCAGTAGTGCGCGTAACCGGTCTTGACGAAGGACTCGATCCACGGCGGGAGCACCGGCTCGGCGGTGCGGTAGTGGGCCAGCAGCCGGCGCACCCGGCGCAGGACCTCCGGCGCGCCGTCCACACTGCGCTCGCTCGCCAGGACCTCCAGGGCCCGGGTGCCGAGCTCGTCGGCGAGACGGCGGCTGCGCAGGTAGAGCGTCGCGTCCTCGACGGCCTCCAGGACTTGCGCAGCGGTGGCCTGGGGAGCGTACGCGGCGCGCCGCAGCCGCTGTTCGAGGACCTGCTCGATGCTGACACCCTCGTAGCCCAGCTCGATCAGGGCGCGCTGGTGGGTGCCCAGGGCCAGGTCCCAGGACTCCTGGATGGGGCGTTCACCGAGGCGGCGCTCGCCCATGATCGGCCGGGCCGCGCCCTGCGGCAGCAGCCGTCGCAGCATCCACAGCAGATCGGAGCAGCGCGCGAGTTCCGGCCGTGCGGCGATGTCCAGCAGGGCGCGCTGCACCCCGCGCTGCTGGAGCCTGAGGTCCAGGGGTGCGAGCCTGTCGTGCACATCGCGGGCCAGCGGCGGCAGCGCGTCGTAGCCGACCTGGCCGACCCGGTCGCCCCCCATCATGATCTCGACCAGACGGCCGACGTCGCGCCGGCCCGGTACGGCGTCCTTCTCGATGCAGGTGACGGCCGCGTCCTGGAAGTCGTACGGCGTCGGCTTGGCGCGGTCGCGCATCCCGGCCAGCAGGATCGACGTCTCGAAGACGGCGATGGCGTCGGCGGTCGAGGCCAGGTAGCCGTTACGACGCGCGGCGCGCACGATCTCCACGGACCAGCCGAGCAGTTCGGCCTCGTCCAGGGCGTCGAGGGCGGGCGGCCGCTGGAGGAACCCGGTGAGCCGGTCGGCGGCCGGGGTGGCCGGCTCGGGGTCCGCCGGCGCGAGGGCCTTCCTCGGCTTCGTGCTCTTCCCGGTGCCCGCCTGGCCCTCCAGGCGGTACGGCCGCACGCCGGTGCGCCGGAGGTTCTTCGCCCATTCCGTGGCCGCGATGGACACCGAGCCCGCGGCCAGTCCGAACTGCGCCTCGATCGCGCCGTGGCTGGACGGGATCAGACCGTGCCGCCATTTGGTGCCGCTCGGCGGGCCGATGGTGAAGGTGTCGCCGCCGCGCACACCGAACTCCTCGACCCGGGAAGCCGCGTGGAAGGCGCCGCAGACGTACAGGCAGTCGGCCGGGTCGGTGCCGGTGGCGGCGAGGTGCTCGCGCATCCGGGTCCACATGTGGCGCTCGCGGTCCTCGTCGACCCGTACCCTGCCGGGGTCGCCGGGGGCGAGGCGCCGGAAGAGGCTGCCGATGAGCAGCATCACCTGACGGTAGGTGTCGTGGTCACTGTCGCCTAGGGGCAGTTCGACGTACTGGTGCCACCACTCCGACCAGTGCCGTACCCGGCCATGGCGCAGGAGGTGCTCCTCCAGCTCGGCGAAGCGCGGACGCAGGTCGCCGATCTCCACGCCGACGGCGTCACCGTGCAGGGCGGTCTGCTCCGCCGCCTCGGGCGCGTCGGCGTCACCCGCGCCGTCGGGGGCGCTCCCCCCGTCGGATCCGGTCTCCCACTGGAAGACGTGGTCCGAGGACCGGTCGACGAGGACGAGTTCGACGCCCGGCGTGTCGAGCGCGTAGGCGATGGCCTGGTACTCGGCGGAGGCCTCGGTGACCGGGGCGACCACCGAGAGCGGCGCCCAGTCCGCGGGGAAGCCCTCGATCTCGCTCGCGAAGGACTGGACCGCCACGGGCAGCCGGCAGTTGCGCAGCTCGGTGAGGATCGGGGCCATGTCCTCGCACAGTTCGAGGTAGACCACCCTGGGCTGCTTCTCGCGCAGGCGGCGTGCCATGGCGATGGCCGAGGCCGGTGAGTGGTGGCAGACCGGGAAGATCTCCAGGGGTTCGCCCACCGCGCGTTCGACGTCGTCGACGATGCCCCGCAGGATGCCTTCCAGGGCCGCGGGACCGTCGGCGAACATGGCGGCGGCGTCCTGGAGCTGGGTGCGCAGCGCCGTGAACGTGCCCTCCGTGGCCCCCGTCACGACAGGGTCGCGATCGCGTCGCGGCCGCCCTCGAGGAACTCCGGCCAGGCGCCACCTTCGTCCTTGCTGCGCGGTTCCACGACGCCGTGCAGGTACTTGTTGAGGATGGCGAGGTCCTCCGGTGCGCGCCGGGCCAGGGAACCGACGAGGGACGAGGCGAGGGTGTGGGCGGTGAGGGCACGTTCGCCGAAGAAGTTGCCGTGCAGGATGGCGTCCTCGAGGACGCCGATCTGCTCGGCCGTGGACAGGGCGGACTCGAGCTTCTCGTCGTCGCTGCCGGCGGCGGCCGAGGAGGCCCGCAGGTCGGCGAAGCTGCGCAGCAGCACGTCCAGCAGGGTCGGCGGGACGTCCAGCTCGATGCGGTGGCGGCGCAGCAGTTCCTCGGTGCGGAACCGGACGATCTCCGCCTCGCTCTTCTTGTTCGTCACCACCGGGATGCGCACGAAGTTGAAGCGGCGCTTGAGGGCCGAGGAGAGGTCGTTGACGCCCCGGTCCCGGCTGTTGGCGGTGGCGATGACCGAGAAACCCGGCTTGGCGAACACGATGTTGTCGCTGTCCCGGTCGCTGCCCAGCTCCGGGACCGAGATGTACTTCTCGGAGAGGATCGAGATCAGCGCGTCCTGGACGTCGCTGGTGGAGCGGGTGAGCTCCTCGAAGCGGCCGATCGAGCCGGTCTCCATCGCGGTCATGATCGGCGACGGGATCATCGACTCGCGCGACTGGCCCTTGGCGATGACCATCGAGACGTTCCACGAGTACTTGATGTGGTCCTCGGTGGTGCCCGCCGTGCCCTGCACGACCAGCGTGGAGTTGCGGGAGATCGCGGCGGACAGCAGTTCGGCCAGCCAGCTCTTCCCGGTGCCGGGGTCGCCGATGAGGAGCAGGCCCCGGTCGGAGGCGAGGGTGACGATGGAGCGCTCGACGAAGCTGCGGTCGCCGAACCACTTCGGGGCGATCTCCCGGTCGAGACCGTCGGCGCGCTCGGAGCCCAGGACGAACAGGCGGACCATCTTCGGGGACAGCCGCCACGAGAACGGTTTGGGGTTGTCGTCGATCGACTCCAGCCAGTCGAGTTCCTCGGCGTACTTGAGCTCGGCGGGTGCGCGCAGCAGGTCGGTCATCCGATGGCCTTTCCAGGAAGCGGGTGGGTCGAGCGGGTGGGTCAGGTGAGGAACGTCTTGAGTTCGTGGACGAGCTTGTCGATGTGACCGGAGATCACCGGTGTGCCGAGGGCCTTGAACCGCTCCCGGAACCAGGGGTTGACCTCCTGTCGGCCGGAGCTGGTCACCGAGCCGACAGGGATGAACTTCACGCCGGAGCGGTGGACTTCCTCGATGCCCTCGAACAGCGGCTGGGAGCGGCCGAACTCGTAGAAGTCCGAGATCCACACCAGCACGGTGTTCTTGGGCTCGGCGATCTTCGGCCGGGCCATGGCCATGGCGACTGGGCCGTCGTTGCCGCCGCCCAGCTTGGTCCGCAGCAGGACCTCGAACGGCTCGTTCACCCAGGGCGTGAGGTCGATGGCGCGGGTGTCGTACGCGATGAGGTGCACGTCCACCTTGGGCAGCCCGGCGAAGATCGACGCCAGGATGGTGCAGTTGACCATCGAGTCGACCATCGAGCCCGACTGGTCGACGACCACGACGAGCCGCTGCGGCGTCGTCCTGCGGGCCGTTTGCCGGTAGTAGAGCCGGTCGACGTAGAGGCGTTCCTCCTGCGGGCTGTAGTTGGTGAGGTTCTTCCAGATCGTGCGGTCGAGGTCGAGGTTGCGGAACACCCGCTTGGGCGGGACCGAACGGTCGATCGCGCCGACCGTGGCCTTCTCCACCTGGGTGCGCAGCACCTCGGCGACCTCGTCGACGAAGCGGCGGATCAGCGACTCGGCGTTGGCGAGGGCGACCCCGGAGAGGTTGCTCTTGTCGCGCAGCAACTGCTCGATCAGCGACATGCTCGGGGTGAGCCGCGCGGCGAGTTCGGGGTCGGCGAGCACTTCCCGCAGATGCATGCGCCGGACGAGGTCCGCCTCGATGGCGCCGAGTTCCGGGCCGAGACCGGGAACGGTCTCGCCGCCGTCGGGCGCCGTGCCACGACCGCCGCGCAACTCCCCGGGCCGGCTGCCCAGGGCGCGCTCCAGCCAGCCGGTATCGCTCTGCCAGCGGGACAGCTGCCCGGCGCTGACGGCTCCGGAGCCGGTGGAGAAGACGTTCAGCAGCACCTTGGACACGAGGGCCGCACGCCGCACCTCCGCCGCACGGTCACGCGTGTCACCGTCGGCCGCGGGATCCGCCTCGGTGGCCGTGTCCGTGCTCGTGTCCGTGCCCGTGGCCGTGTCGGCGTCCGTGGCCGTGGTGGCGGGGGCGGGGGCGGGGGCGGCGGGAACCATCAGTCCGTCGAACTCCGACGCCAGTTCCGGGTGGCGCTGCACGATCGAGTCGACGGAGGTCTGCGGGTCCAGCAGGGCGGGCGGCAGGCCGATGTCCTCGACGACGGCGAGACTCGCCGACTCCAGCCCGGCCTGCTCCTCGGGGTCGAAGAGGCGGGCCAGCAGCCGCCAGTAGAGGACCTGGCGGCGGTTGTCGTCGGGAACGGCTTCCGGCATGGGGTCGCTCATTTCCGCAGCAGCCTTCCCGCTCGTTCGCGCAGGACGGTCACGGCATCGGTGGCGGCCTTCTCGGCCCGGGCACCGGTTTTGTCGGTGGTGCCGCCGGCCCAGGCGCCCGCGTGGAGGGCGACCGCCTTCCTGCGGACCGTGGTCTCGACCGCGAGCGGCTGGAGACGGAGGCCGCCGCCGTCCCAGCGCAGCAGGCCCACGCAGGCGCGGGAGGCCGCGACTGCCTCGGGCGTGAGCGGGCTCGCCGTCGGGATGCGGTCGGTGTCGACGGGGAGCGCGTGTCCGGCGACGGTGAAAATGAGGGTGTCGCCGTCCTGTTCGCGGTCGTAGCCCTCCAGGAACACCGGCTCGGCGATGCGCGCGGGATGGCGGTCCAGGGGTGCGGTGGGCAGGGCGGCGGCGGTCGGCAGGACGACCCGTGCCGTGGCGAGGGCGTCGACCGGCTCGCCCGCGCGGGCCCGGGCGTCGTCCCAGACGAGGTCGCCCTCGTCGGTGAGGGGCATGGCGTCGAGGTCCATGGACCGGCCTTCGCCGAGGGCGGTGAGCAGTGACAGGTGCGGTCGCAGCAGTTGCCAGACGCCCGCCGCGACGACGGTGTCCGGTTTGGGCACCGAGACGCTCGCGCGGACCAGCCGGGGCGCGGTGCCGTCGGCGGGTTCGAAGACGGCGTGCACCTGGGCCTGCGCGGCGGTGGCGTGTTCGTGCAGGTCGAGGCCGAGCGGCAGCAGGCGGCCGGTGGCGGTCGTGACGGCGGGCCGGTCGGCGGCGCCGGGCACGGTCAGCAGCAGGGCGCGGGACCACAGGTCGCCCCAGCGGCGCGCGGGGATCCTGTCCAGGGCGGATCCGGGGCAGGAGGCGGCGAGTTCGGCGGCGAATCCGTCGAGCAGGGTGGCCAGACGGCGCAGTGCGGGGTCGGGCAGCATCGCCGAGACGATGGGCGCCGCTCCGCCGGCCAGCTCGTGGTCGATGCCCTGCCAGCCGGTGCGCGCGAGGTCCGCCAGCCAGGTGCGGGCGGCGGCGAGCAGGTTCACCTCCGGCCGCGTGGAGGGAGCGCCGGCCGTGCGCTCCTCGCGTGTGCGGCCGGTCACCTCGTCGACGCCGGCCGTCAGCGCGTCGTGCACGGCGCCGAGCAGGGCGGTGCGGGCGGCGGCGAGGGTGACGAAATGGTCCTCGTTCGCGGCTCCGGTCGCGGCCTTCCCGGCGGCCTCGGCGACCCGGGCGGCCAGCGGGCTGCCGGAGACGGCGCGGGTGAGCAGGGTGAGGTCGTCGACGCGTTCGGGCCGGGGGCGCAGCAGGCCGGTGACCAGGGTCCGGTCGAAGGCGTCCACCGCCGTCAGGGCCTCGGCCAGTCCCTCGACGGGCGCGGTGAGGGGGCTCACGCGCTCGGCGCGGGGGGCCGGCGGGGTGCCCGTCAGGCGGGTCGGCGGGAACCACTGGAGCTCCGGGAGCGGGGCGGTGACCGGCGGGAGCTCCAGGTAGGCGAGGTGCCGCAGGAACCGGCTGAAGACGGGTGCGGCGACCGCCTTGCCGTCCGCCTGCGGCGGGTGGGTGCCGGTCATCGCGGCGGTGAGGGCCGCGGCGTCGGGTTCCGCGCCCGTGGGCTCGACCCGCAGGTAGCGGGCGACGCGGTCGGCGCCGTACTGGAGCACGGCCTCGGTGATCAGCGCGCGGATGTGGTTGCAGAACGAGCCCCGCGCGCCGCCGCAGGGACGGTTGTTGTTGGTGCTGCACGCGAAGGCGTAGGTGCCGGCGGCGACCGACGAGACGTACACCCGCTCGATGTCCGAGCCGCTGGAGACTACACCCTGGAGGCGTCCGTCGGCCAGTTCGACGAAGGGGACCTTGGCGAGCTTGCGGGGCCGTGCGGGCGGCACCACCCGGGCGGTACTCGAATTCTCCCAGTCGGACAACGCACCAACTCCTTTGCGGCACAGGGCTTTGCACGCCGGGATCGGCGCGGCACAGGGGGGCTGCCGCACCGGAGCGGCGCGACGACGACGAACTTACCGGCGACCACTGACAACGCCGTCCGCGTCGGCGGGAGGGCGCGGTACGCGACGACGGGGGCCCGTCCGTATGCCGGTCGGCGCGGGCCCGGGTGGGCCGGCTCTTCTAGAATTCCGATGATCATGCCCGGGGGCGACGGTGGGGCATGTCGGTGTGAAGGGGCGGGGTTGAGCGGGGAACAGGCGGCGTTCGGGGCGCTGCTGCGGGAGTTTCGGCTGGCCGCGTCGCAGACGATCGAGGGCCTGGCGGAGGCGTCGGGCGTGAGCGTGCGCGGGATCGGGGACCTGGAGCGCGGGCGGCGGGCGGCTCCGCAGCGGCGGACGGTCGCCGCGCTCGCGGACGGTCTGGGCCTGGCCGAGACGGCGCGGGAGCGGCTGCTCACGGCGGCGCGCGCCGGGCGTGACGCCGGCTACCGCCCGGTGGGCGTGCGGGCGTTCCCGCGCGGCGTCGACGACTTCGTCGGCCGGGAAGGGGAACTGGCGCGGCTGGTGGCGCTCGCGGAGCGCGAAGCCGTCGTCCAGCCGGCGGTGGTGGCGGTGTCCGGACCGCCGGGGACCGGCAAGACGACGCTGGCGCTGCACGCGGCACGTCATCTCGCCGACCGTTTCCCGGACGGGCAGTTGGTGCTGGACCTGCGCGGCACGGACGACGATCCGCCCGGCCCTGCCGAACTGATGCTGCGGGTCCTGAAGGCCCTTCAGGTGGCCGACCGGGACCTCGCCCAGGCCGGCCCGCAGGGGCACCCCGCGCTGTACCGGCAGCTGCTGGCGGAGCGGCGCTGTCTGCTGGTCCTGGACGACGCGCGTGACGAGGGGCAGGTGCGTCCGCTGCTGCCGGCCTCGGGGGCGGGCATGGTGGTGGTGACGAGCCGTCGCATGCTGACCGGGCTGGACAGTGTGCACCGGCTGCCGCTCGGTGAACTGGCCCCTCCGGCGGCCGCCGAGCTCCTGACCTCCCTCGTCGGAGCCGATCGGGCCGGCACCGATCCGGCCGCCCTGCGTGCGGTCGCCGAGCGCTGCGGACATCTGCCGCTGGCCCTTCGGGTGGCGGGCAACTGGCTTGCCACCCGCACCGGTTGGAGTGTTCGCCGGCTCGCGGACCGCCTCGCCGTCGAGGAGCGGCGGCTGGACGCGCTGGCCGCCGGGGACGTACGGGTGGCCGCCGCCTTCGACCTGTCCTACCGCCAGCTGACTCCCTCGGCCGCCCGGCTGTTCCGGCGTCTCGCCCTGGTTCCCGGCCAGGACACGGCGGCGCCCGGCGCCGCCCGGCTCACGGGGCGGCCGGTGTTCGACGCCGAGGACACCCTGGAGGAGCTGGTCGAGACCGGGCTGCTGGGGGCGGACGGGGACCGCTACCGCCTGCACGACCTGCTGCGGCTGTACGCCCGCACCCGCCTGGAGGCCGAGGAGGACGCGCAGGACGTGGACCGGGTCCGCGCGGAGCTCTTCCGCTGGCTGCTGGAGACCGCGGTCGTCGCGGGCCGCTGGTTCGAGCCGGGCCATGGCGCTCCGGCGTCCACGTGGCGGGGCACGGTGGATCTGTCGACGGCGGGGCTGGCCCGTGCGTGGCTTCAGGCGGAGGGCGACAACTGGCTGGCCGCGCTTCGCGCGGCCGAGGCCGCCGGGGAGCACGCGACCGTGGTGGAGGTGGCCGAGGCCCTGCACTGGTTCTCCGACCAGTGGATCTTCTGGGGACACTGGCCGGAGGTGTTCGGCACAGCCGCCCGCTGCGCGCGGGCGCTGGGCGATCCGGCGCTGGAGGCGACCCAGCTCAACTACCACGCCTGGGCGCTCCTCGTGTGCGAGCGCCGCCACCAGGACAGTCTGCTGCGCTCCGGCGAGGCCCTCGCCGCGGCCGAGCGGGCGGGGGACGTCGGCCAGCAGGCCTGGGCCCACATGTACCAGGGCTGGGCACGTCAGCAGATCGACGATCTGGGTTCCGCCGCCGACCACATGCAGCGCGCCGCCCATCTGTTCGAGACCGTCGGCGATCTGCACGGCGGCCTCCAGGCCCGGCACGGGCGTGCCATCGTCCTGGCGAAGCAGGGCCTGACCGACGAGGCGCACGCGTTCTACCAGGACACGCTCGCCCTCCTCGAACAGGCCAGCGACCGGCTGGAACCGCACATCGCCGACGTCACCCGGATCGGGCTGAACGCGGGTCTGGGGAGCAGTTTCGGCGTGCTGGAGCGGTGGACGGAGGCGGTCGACCACCTGACCACCGCCGTGACGATCTGCCGGGCCAGCGGCAACACCGCGTTGGAGAGCCGTCAGCTCGTCAACCTCGGCAAGGCGTTGCTGTCCGCCGGACGTCCGGCGGAGGCACGCGCGGCCTTCACGAGCTGTGTCTCGCTGGGCGTCCATGCCGATCCGCGGCCGGTCGACGAGGCCCGCGGCCTCCTCGCCGGTCTCGACGCGCCCTGACCCCGCGCCCCGTCCCCGGTCCGCCGCGACACGAGGACGGGGGCGGCGCGCGCCGGCGACGGGCCGGGCCCTCGCCGTGCCACCCATCCTGCTCCGGCGGACTCCCCCTGTCTTGTCCCGGAGCGCACCGCGCTGTTCTGTCAGCGCACAGCGGACAGCGGAGCGGACTGCCGTGTCGGCCTGGTGCGCGTTTCTGCCTGCTTCCTGCCTGGAGCCCGTCGAGGCCCGCTGATTGGCTGATGACGGCGGGGAGAACGGGCCGGCGTCCGTCCGGCCCCCGCCGCTTTCGCACAGGTGGAGAGGAGGGCCGGGTGGCCCTGGTGTCGACGACCGCTTCGGTTACCGACGGGGAGCGGCTCGACCGCTGGCGGGACGCGCTGGGCGCAGCGCTGGTGCCGATGGCCGTCACCGCGCGGCATGACGGCGCCTGCGAGGGACGGGTCTCCACCGAGCGGCTGGGATACCTGCGCATCGTCACGGTCGAGGCCGACGCGCAGCGCCTGAGCCGCACGCCGGCGCACCTGGCCGACACGGTCCCGGGCGCCGCCTGTGTGGCGGTCGGCGTGCAGACGGCGGGTGTGGCGACCCTGGTCCAGGACGGCCGGCGGGCCTTCGTCGGCGAGGGCGACCTCATGGTCTACGACACGGGACGGCCGTACTCCCTGGACTTCCCCGGGCGCTTCGCCACCCGTGTCGTCCACCTGCCGCGGCGGGCGCTCGGCCTGCCGGAGGAGGATCTGCGCCGGGTGACCGGGACCGCGATCGCGGGCACGGCGGGCTTCGGCGCCGTGCTGGTGAACTTCCTGACCTCACTGACCGCCTCGGTCCCGCCCTGCGCCCCGGCCGTCGCCACCAGGCTGGCCACAGGGGTCGTGGACCTCTTCGCCACCCTGGTCGAGGAGCGGACCCGGGCCCACGCGACCCCGGTCACGAACCCGCAGGACCACCTCGTCCTGCGCGTCCGCGACCACATCGACCGCAACCTCGGCGATCCCGGCCTCTCCCCGCAGTCCGTCGCGGCCGCGCACCACATCTCCGTGCGCTATCTGCACCGGCTGTTCGAGGGCGAGGGCACCACGGTCGCCCGGCTGATCCAGCGGCGCCGGCTGGAGCGGTGCGCCCAGGAGCTGCGCCGGCCCGCCGCGACGGCGCCCACGGTGTCGGCGGTCGCCCAGCGCTGGGGATTCGCCAACCCGGCGCACTTCAGCCGGGTCTTCCGCGCGGCCTACGGGCACTCCCCACGTGAGTGGCGCGGGGCGCGGGACGAGCTGCTCCCGACCGGCTGACCCGGCCGGGTCGGCCCGCGCTCGGGGACGACCCGGGGTCACTTCCCGGAGCGGCCGCGGCCGGACGCCCACGCGCACAGCAGTGCCGTCCCGGCGACCGTGGCCGCCGCGGTGCCGACGGAGCACAGGCCGCCACGCGAACGCCAGGACAGCACCGAGCCGGTCGAGTGGGCGGACAGCACCGAGGTCGCGCTCAGCCAGGAGCCCGCGGAGGCGAAGGACAGGGCGGAGCCCACCGACCCCACGGACAGGAAACCACCGACCGAGGCGATGGACAGGGAGCTGCCCACCGAGCCGATGGAGAGGAACGAGCCGACGGAGCCGATCGACAGCGCCGAGTTCCTCGACCACAGCGAGCGCCAGGAACCGTCGTCGTCGCCACCCGTGATCACTGCCCGGGTCAAGACCCGCGCCCCGGAACTCATGCTGGATGTGGTCATGCTTCGATCATAGGAGCGCACGGGTCAGGAGGGCGGCCAGTCGCGGTAGGCGATCCGGGCCCGGTCGTGGATCTCTCCGACGGTGCCCCACTCGTTACGGCCCAGCCGGGCCAGCGGCCGCAGGAGCCGGATGTCGGGGTGTCCGTCGACGAGGACGTCCTCGCGCACGGCGGCGTGCACGACCTCGCCGAGGACGAGCGTGGAGTTGCCGATGCGGAGCGTGGAGTGCAGCCGGCACTCCAGAGCCACCGGGGAGGCTGCCACGCGCGGCGGCCTGACCCGCAGCGAGGGCTCCCGCTCGATGCCCACCGCGTCGAACTCGCCCTCGTGCGCGGGGAAGTCGGTGCCGGTGGCGTTGATCTGGTCGAAGAGCGGCTCGGACGCGAAGTTGACCACGAACTCGCCGGTGGCCTCGACGTTGCGCAGCGAGTCCTTGCGGCCGACGGAGGTGAACTGGACGATCGGCGGATCGGTACAGGCGACGGTGAAGAAGGAGTGCGGGGCGAGGTTGGCCGTGGTGCCGTCCGCCGCCAGGGTCGACACCCAGGCGATCGGCCGGGGTACGACGACGGCGGTGAGCAGCCGGTAGAAGGCTCCCGCGCCCAGGGACCCGGGATCGTAGTCAACGCGCATGTCGGCCAGTTCTACCCGACCTGGCCCCCGAAAGCGGAATCGGGGCCGCCGATCGGCCCGCCTCGGACCGGCCCCGCCCGGACCGGCCCGAATCGGCCCGGCTCGGACCGGCTCGGACCGGCTCGAATCGGCCTGGCTCGACCCGCCTCGGACCGGCCCTGCGAAAAAGGTCAGGTCGAGGGGGCCTCCGACCTGACCTTGGTCACGGCCGCCGCCACCTGCTCCTGCACGGCGTCCGCGGGCGGTTCGCCCAGTACGGCGGTGACCAGGTCGCGGGCGAGGTGGTACAGCTTGGTGTTGGTGTTCTGGGAGGACAGGACCAGGACCCGCCAGGCCTCCTCGACGCTCAGCCCGAAGGACGCCATGAGGATGCCGCGGGCCAGGTCGATCACCGGCCGGGTCTGCATGGCGCGCCGCAGCTGGACGACCTCTATCCGCAGATCCTCCAGGGCACCGTCGTCCGGCGCTTCGGCCGGCACGCCGCCCCGGTCCGTCTCACCCTCGCCGGCAGCGTCACCCGCGCCGTCGGGGCGGGGGGCGTGGGGGCCCGGGGCGTCGAACAGCGTCCGGGTGCCGGTGAGGGACAGGAGCCGTTCGACGGCGGGACCCACCGTGCGCAGGGCGACCGTCTTCCCCTGCTCCAGGCTCTGCTCGTGCAGGCCGAGCAGCACGTTGAGAGCGGAGCAGTCACAGAACGCGACGCCGCCCAGTTCCAGATCCACGCCGGCCACCGAGGCACCGAGCGCCGCGCGCAAGGTCTGCGCCAGCGGCTCGGCCGAGTCGAGGTCGAGTTCGCCCCGCACCGCCACCACGACACGGTCACCGTCGGGGCGGACGGAGATCAGGGGCGCGAGGCCCCGGCGAACGGGACGCGCGTCGCTCCCCTCCGCCTCGACTCGCGGGTCCGAGCCTGCGGCGTCCGTGTCACGAGCTGCTTCCGACATGACCGCCTCCCCGGTCAGTCCACTGGTCCCCTCCAGATTCACCCGCAGCCCGTCAGACGTCAACCAATACACGAAATAAAGTTCCGGGCTTTGTATACGTGAATACCCGACCGTACAATCGCCGCATGGACGGAGTGCCCGAGTCACACAACGGATGGACGTTTCTCACCAACCACGCCCGCGTGCTGGCTGCCATCGCCGACAATCACAGCGCCCGCATCCGGGACCTCGCCGCGCACTGCCGGCTCACCGAACGAGCGGTGCAGAAGATCATCGCGGACCTGGAGCAGGACGGCTACCTGTCCCACACGAGGGAGGGTCGCGGCAACACCTACCGGGTCGAGCCCGGCAAGGTGCTGCGCCACCCCGCCGAGGCGGGACTGAGCGTGGCGGCCCTGCTCTCCCTGCTCGCCCAGGACGACGCGGGTCGCGCCCGGCAGCCGGAGACCGATGCGGCCGGCCCCCGTTCGTGACGGCTCCACGACGGTCCGTGCGGCGCACAAACCCGTCCGAGGCCATGAGAGACGAAGGTCACGAATACGTATCGGACATTTGACGCTGCAATCTTCACGCCAGCCTCACAAGTTGGTTAAGTTGACGCCCAAGCCGTACGACTGCCCGTCAGGGCAGGGGGCTTGGGGGCACCTGGCAACAAGGTCGCCCGGATTCCGCCGCCGACCGGCAGGCGGAGGACGGAAGGAGTACGTCTTCCATGGCGACGGATCGCAGCCCGCGCTCCCCAGGCGGCAACACCGACGAGCCGAGTCGGGCGGAGATCCAGCAGCGGGTCAACTCCCTCTACGACCGGGCCGAGTCCGACACCGGCAGCTACAACATCACCCGCGCCCAGTCGAGCCGCACCCGCGGGACGGTCACGTCCGTCGCCAACAGCGGGCGCGGGTCGGCCGATCCGTCGCTCGAAGCGGTGGCCAGGCAGTGGTTCGACATGGCCCGTGGCAAGGTCGGGCCGGTGACGCCCGCCGTCCTGCCGGCCGACCGCCGACCCGCCCGCCCGGCTCCGGCCGCCCGCCCGGCGAGTGCCCCGGAGCGGCCCGCCGACAGCGCGGTCGTAAGGGAGTTGGAAGCCGCCACCCGCCGCGTCCCGGAGCTGACCGCGCGCGCCGTCGCCGCCCTCCCCGCCGCACCGCAGCCGCGCCAGGAGGAGCCCAGGGCCCTGCTGCCCGCCGTACCGGCCCAGGCAGCCGTCGTCCCCACCCGGGCCGACTCCCCCTCTCCCTCCCCCGCCTCCGCTCCGACGGACCGGCAGGCCTCGCTCAAGAACACCAAGGTGCAGATCGGGCGGAAACTCGCCACGGCCCGGGAGGTGCTGGCCCGCGCGCTTGCCCAGCCCATGCCCTCCCAGGCCCTGCCCGCCCTCCCCGCGCCGGCCGCCGCCCTGCCTCCCGCGCCCGCGTCCGCACCGCTCACGAACGCGATGCCCACGACCGGCATGCCCACGACCGCGATGCCCACCACCGGGGCGCAGGCGGCCCCGTCGCAACCGGTCCAGCAACCCTGGGACACCGCGGAACAGCAGGCATTCCGTGCGGAGATCACCGCCGCTTGGGCGGGGCGGCCGCTCACCGCCGCTCCCGGCCCGGCGTCACCGATCGGCACGGACGGGCTTCTCCCGGCCGGTGAACCCGGCTATGCCGCGCAGGTGTCGGGATATCCGGCACCCGAAGCCGCGTTCCCCGCACCGGCGCCGATGCCCACGCAGGCGCCCGCGCCCGTTCCGGACTACCTGACATCGGAACTCGGCCCCGCCACACCGCCGTACGGCTATCCGGTGGCCGAACTCGGTCTCGGCCCTTCCGTATTGGATTCCGGCTACCCGATTCCCGGCTACCCGGCCTCCGAACTCGGCCTCGCCGCAACGCCTTCGGGCTACGCCACCTCCGAACTCCCGATCTCCGCTCCGGCCTCCGGATACGCCACCGCCGGGATCGCGCCCGCCGCGCCCGTGCCGGGCCACCAAGCCCCCGCGGTGGACCTGCTGACCGCCGGTTCCGGTTACCCGACGTCACCCGGCGTCGCGACCCCCGCAGCCCCGCTCCCCGAGGCCGTCCCCCCGGCCGTCGCACCGACCGATGCCACGGTCAGCACCACCGGTACGGCCTACCTGGGCAAGGCGGACAAGGCCCTCGCCTTCGCCCGGGCACAGATCGGCAGACCCTGCGTATGGGGCGCGACGGGACCGGAGTCGTACGACTGCTCCAGCCTCACGCAGGCCGCCTGGCGGTCCGCCGGGGTGACGCTGCCCCGCTCCGCCATCGACCAGGCGAAGGCCTTCACCCGGATCAGCCTGGCCGAACTCCGCCCCGGCGACCTCGTCTTCTTCTTCGACGACCTCAGCCACACCGGCCTGTGCACGGGCAACGGCATGATGATCCACGCCCCGGGTCCGGGCACGTACATCCGCGAGGAGGCGATCCTGCCGTTCGGCGAGGGCGCCCTGCGCGGCGCCGTGCGACCCGCCTGAGTTCCGGCGAGTTCGCCCGCGGATGCGTGGCCGCGCAGCCGCGGGGCCGCTCCGTGCGTGGCCGGTAAGGGGGCATCGCGGGAGCGGCCGTCGCGGCGACACTGGCGTCCGGTGCGGCGAAGGGGGAGCCGGTGGAGGACGCGCGGGAGAGCGTGCGGAAGGTCGAGCGGGTACAGGGCGGCCGGCCGGGCTGCCCGGTGCACCGTGGCGCGGACGGCACGTGGGAGATCCGTGGGTACGCGGCCGCCCGTGAGGTGCTGCGGGCCACGGAGACGGTGCAGGCCGGGCTCGGCGTCGAGACCGTGGAGAAGATGCCCTCGCGTGTCCGGCGTCCCGTGCTCTACCAGGACGGTCCCGGGCACCGTGAACAGCGCCGGCAGACCGCTCGGTTCTTCACGCCGCGGCATGTGGACGAGCACTACCGCGAGCTGATGACGCGGGTGGCCGAGGAACAGACGGCGGCGCTCCGGGCCGCCGGTACGGCGCAGTTGTCCGACCTGAGCTTCACCATGGCCATCGAGGTGGTGAGCGACATTCTCGGGCTCACCCACAGCCGCCCGGGCCTCAGGTCGAGGCTGGAACGCTTCTTCCCCGAGGAGTTCGGTCGGCCCGGGCTGGCCAGCCTCCACGGCCTGTACTGGCTGCTGCGCCAGAACACGAACTGGCTGCGCATCCATCTCGCCGACGTCCGCCCGGCGATCCGTGCGCACCTGAAGCAGGAACGGGAGCGGGAGCGGGAAGACCTGATCTCCCATCTGCTGGCCGAGGGATGCTCGGGCGCGGAGATCCTCGGCGAGTGTCTGACCTACGCGGCGGCGGGCATGGTCACCACCCGTGAGTTCATCTGCGTCGCCGCCTGGCACCTCTTCGACGACCCGGAGCTGCTCGACCGGTACCGCGCGGCCGAGGAGCCGGAGCGGCTCGGCCTGCTCCGGGAGATCCTTCGGCTGGAGCCCGTCATAGGACGCCTGTCCCGCCGGGCCACCGCGCCGATGCGGGTCGGCGAGGCGTCGATCGGCGCCGGTGAGCTGCTCACCGTCTTCGTCGACGAGGCCAACGCGGACCCGGACGCCGTGGGGCGCGACCCGGACCTGTTGCGGCCGGGCCGGTCGCGGGACCTGGCGCCGAGCCCTGCGGGGCTGGCCTTCGGCGACGGCGCCCACCGCTGTCCGGGCGCCGCTGTCGCCGTCCTGGAGGCGGACGTCCTGCTCAGCCGGCTCTTCGCGCTGGACGGTCTCCGGATGACCGGCACGCCGCGCGTGTCGTTCAAGGACGAGATCGGCGGCTACGAGATCAGAGAACTGACAGTGACCGTGCCCACATCGGGGACATGAGCCGCCAGGCCCTCAGCGCATCACGGGGTTCGTGCGCGCCTGGGCCCGCCTGGCGTTGTTGTAGGCGCGCAGAAGGTGCTTCGAGACGGCGCACGGCGACATGTCGAAATGGCACTGACGGCAGGTGCGTACGTGCTCCTCATAGGCGGTACGGGAGTCTTGCAGGGCGTCCTCAAGCGAGGGCATGGGGGTCCTCCGAACGAAGCGACGGTTACCCGGGGGCCTCGGCTACTCGCCAGTAGGGCCCGCGTCAAGAGGATTGGATCATGTTACTTACGGTAGTGGAAAACACGAATCCGGCCGTTTCCGAGAAGGCGGGGTCCCGGCCGGTGCACCATGACGGCGCGGGACTCACACACCACCACGAAGGGATCCGGCTTGGTCGGCGAGGACGGCGGGCAGCGTGCGGCGCGGGTGTTCGACGCGCTGGGGCCCGTGTACGAGAAGGCGTTCGCGCACTCGGAGGCGCACCGCAGATCCCTGGAGTGGCTGCTGGGGCGGCTCGCCCCGGGCGGTCGGGTACTGGACGTCGGCAGCGGGACGGGGCGGCCGACGGCCGAGACCCTGGCCCGGGCGGGCCACCATGTGCTCGGGGTCGACGTCTCCCCCGTCATGGTGGAGCTGGCCGCCCGGCAGGTGCCCGAGGCCGAGTTCCGGTGCCTCGACGTCCGTGAACTTCCTCTGGAGGAAGGCTCGTTCGACGCCGTCTGCGTGTATTTCTCGCTGCTTCAGCTGGACCGCGAGCAGCAGTCCGAGCTGGTCGGGCGGCTGGCCCGGGCGCTCCGGCCGGGAGGCAGCCTCGTGTTCGCCACCGTGCCGCTGGACGTGGCGGGTGTCGACGCCGTGTTCATGGGGCAGCCCGTGCGGGTGACCAGCTTCGCCGCCGACGCTCTCGTCGACGTGGTCACCGGCGCCGGACTGACCGTACTGGCCGAGGAGAACGTGCTGTTCACCCCCGACCACCCCGAGGCAGGGCCGGAACCCCACCTCTTCCTCCACTGCGGCAAGGAGTAGGACCGCCCGGCCGCCGGGGCCGCTCCGGCCGCCCGGCCCCCCGGCCGCCGCCCCGCTCGGGCCGCCTCGGCTCCCTCAGGCGCCCTTGCGGGCGTTGAGCGCCAGGACCAGCGCCGCCGAGCCCGTGCCCAGCAGCGCTCCGGCCACGACGTCGCCCGGGTAGTGCACCCCGGTATGGACCCGCGAGTAGCCCACCGCGCAGGCGAGCAGGCCCAGCGGCACGGCGGTGACCGGCAGCGTCGGACCGACCGCGGCCGCGAAGGCGACGGCCGAGGCGGTGTGCCCGGACGGGAAGGACGCCGAGTGCGGCATCGGCACGTGCCGCCCGGGGAACGGCGAGTCCTCGGCCCGGTGCGGTCGCGGTCGGCGTACGAGCTTCTTGCCGAGCAGATTGGCGGTGGCCGAGGCGACCCCGATCGCCGCGACCCCGAGCACGGCTGCCCGGCGCGGGCGACGGCCGCACAGGGCGAGCCCGGCGGCGACGCCGAAGGACAGCTTGGAGTGGTCGGCGGCCGCGGACAGCCGGCGCAGCGCGCTGTCCAGGGTGGGCGTTCTGGTCACCGTGACCGTCTCGTACAGCGCCTGGTCCATGGTCGCGAGGTCACGGACCAGTGGCGAGGCGGGCAGTTTCGGCAGACGGTCAGACATCGTAGGCCTCCTTGATCGTGCGAGGGTCGGGATGGCCGAGCGCGAGGCGGACGATGCGCCGCCAGTCGACCGTGGGGGGCGCGTAGGCCGCGCCCGGGCGGTGCCGGGGCACCCGGACCCGCAGTGCGGCGGGCCGTACCGTGCAGATGACGGGGGTGGCCAGTTCGAGTGCCTCGCCGTCGACGGCCACGGCGATGCGCTCGCGGTCCGCGTCGACGACGACGCGCCGGGACGTCACCGAGGTGATGCTGCCCGCGCGCTCGCCGAGCAGGGCGAGTTCGGCGGCCTGGGCCGCGCCTTCCACCCGGATACCGATCACCCCGAGCAGCCCGGCGTCCAGCCGGGGCCGGCGTCCGCCGCCGAGCGGGTCGGCGCGGGCGTAGGCGTTGTTGCTGACCAGCAGGGCCTGCGGCGCGTGCACACGGGTGTCGTCCGTCTGGACGTCCAGGGTCGGGCCGGCCTCCCCCTGGAGCAGGTCGGGCAGATGGTCCAGTGCGGTGGCGGCCTTGGCGTCGCGGTAGTCGGGGCTCTGCACTATCTCCGCGTACGCCCCGAAGGAGACGGTGTTGACGAAGGCCCGTCCTCCGACGTCCCCGAGGTCCACGCGGAGTTCGACGCCGTGGGTGAGGGCGTCGAGGCTGCGGGTGGGGTCGGTGCGGTCGAGGCCGAGGTCCATGGCGAAGTGGTTGCGGGTGCCGGCGGCGATCACCAGGAAGGGCACGTCGTGTTCGGCGGCGACGGCCGCGACCAGCGCCTGGGTGCCGTCGCCGCCCGCGACGCCGAGCAGGTCCGCGCCCTCGGCGACGGCCTGGCGGGCCTCCGCCTCCGGGTCGGTGTAGGTGTTGTCCGTGCCGAGCACGACCACCCGGGCGCCGAGCGCCTCGGCACGCGCCACGAGGTCGTGTTTGACGACCTTGCCGCCGCCCGAGCGCACGTTCATGATCAGGACCGGCCGGCGCGGCGGCGGGGTCTTCCGGCCGTGCATGCCCTTGGGCCGGCGCACGCTGCGCAGCGAGGCCCGGGCCGAGGCCAGGGCTCCCGCCCACAGCCCCAGCGCGCCCACCGCCACCGGCCACAGGCCGGACAGGGCGTACAGCACCACCACGCCCACGGGCGCGGTGACGGCCACCAGCGCGCCCAGCAGCCGGGCTCCGCCACGGTGCGCCAGCATCCACCACACGCCCGCCCCTGCCAGCGCGAGGAGGACGAACCCGATGAACAGCACCAGCCAGCCGCCCGATCCCGCGCCCGCCATCACCACCGCGACACAGGCGGCGACCAGCACCAGGGCGAGCCGGGCCCGGCCCCGCGCGCGGGCGACGGCGTCCCGCTGCGCCGGGCCGATGTGCGGCAGCGACCACTTCTTCCCGCGTGTCTCGTTCACCGTGCGCCCGCCATGCTCCGAGGCCCCCTCTTGTACGCCGACAGCGTCGACGATCTCGATCAATTGTCCACGGCGCAGCACCCGGATGTGACCGAGGTCCCGTTCTCCGTGCCCGTGTCGGTGTCCTTGCCGGTGGCCGCGCGGGTGTCCTTGCCGGTGGCGGTCTCGAGACGGCAGTAGCAGGACGCCCGGACCGGCACGTCGGCCAGGGCGGTGGCGAACTTCAACTGCTGGGCCACGATCCGTGCCTCGGCCTCCTTGCCCAGCCGGACCAGACACTCGTGGTAGCCGTGCAGGGACCACACGTTGCCGGGGTGCTGGGAAGGGCGGGGCAGCGTGTCGTCCAGTCCGAGGTCGGCGCGGTAGACCGCCTCGGCCTCCTCGATCCGCCCCTGCTCCAGCAGCAGGGCGCCGTACGCGTGCCGGGTGGGCTGCATCCAGCCCCAGGGTTCGTCGTAGGGGAGGCCGTCGTCCAGTTCGACGGCCCGTTCCAGGGCGGCGAAGGCGAGGGCGTGGTCGCCCTTGCGGTACTCCAGTTCGCCGTCGAGCATCGCGGACGCGATGGCGAGGATGTCCCGGCAGGTGTTGTTGAACAGCATCCGGGTGCCGGGCACCCGGTCGGCCGCCGAGCGGAACAGGACGCGCTCGGCCTCGGCCTCGACGACCCGGCCGGTGGCGGAGAGCGCGACGCCCCGGGCGTAGTGGCGCATCGCCGTGGTCACGCTGTGCAGGTCCGGGTCGGGCGGCGGGGGCACGTCGAGGACGTCCTGCCAGCGGCCGAAGCGGATCAGCACGTGGAACCGCATGGCACGGAACGCCTCCAGCCAGTCGGCCATGGGCGGGCTCTGCACGCGCAGCAGCTCCTCCGGGATGGAGGCCTCCAGGCGTTCCGCGGTCTCCAGCGCGGTCCGGTACCTGCCCAGGAACATCGCGCCGTAGATCTTGAAGTGATAGTCGTGCGAGCGGTAGAGCGTGTAGAAGTTCATCGCGCCGGAGCGTGTCCGGTACTTCTCGTCGGCCGTGATCGCGGCGGTGTTGTCCGTGACGACGCGCCGGTAGTCGCCGCACAGCACGTCGAGGTGCGAGGGCATGTGCTGGAGGTGCCCGGCGTCGGGCACCAGGCCGCGCAGCCGGTCGGCGACCCGGAGGGCGGCCTCGGGGGTGGGCGACATCTCCATGAGGTGGATGTAGAGGTGCAGGACGCCCGGATGCGCGGCCGCGGCCTCGTCGGCCAGGGCCCGGTCGAGCACCGCCTTCGCCTCCGTGGTGCGGGCGCCCTCGGCGGGCCGGCCCGTGCGCAGGTCCCACAGCTGCCAGGGCGTGAGGTTCATCAGGGCGTCGGCGTACAGGGCGGCGACGTCGAGGTCGTCGGGGGCCAGTTCGTGGACGGCCCGCATGGCGTCGGCGTAGGGCTCGTTCCACACCGAGCAGTCCTCGGCGGGGCGGGTCTGCGGATAGCGGGCCCGCAGCGCGCCGATCAGGGCCCGTTCGACGGGGGTGGCGGCCTCGGCCTTCCGATGGGCCAGTTCGACGGCGTCGTGCGTGCGGGCGACGGTCCGTGCCAGGTCCCGCTCGTCGAAGAACTCCCACGGTTTGTTGTAGTTGGGGCCGAGCGCGTAGGCGATGCCCCAGTGGGCCATGGCGCAGTCGGGGTCGGCGCGGACCGCGGCCTCGAAACAGGCGACGGCCTCCTCGTGGTGAAAGGCGTACGACCAGACCAGTCCGCGGTCGAACCACCGTTGGGCCTCGGCGGACGAGGTCGTCACGGACCGGCCGTGGGTGCCGAGGTCGTAGTAGTCGCCCGACGCCGTGTACTGCGTGGACCGGTCGTGCTCTGTGGACGCCGTGTGCTCCATGGGTCTCCCGTCGTCGCGCGCGCTCCGGACGACGTATACCGCGCGGTGTGGTGCGGGGGCGGTGACTCGTCGGCGGGAGCACCCGTACGGGGGCCCCGGGGGCCGGCGCCGGGGCCGCGCACCGAGGGCCCGCCGGTGTTCCGACGGGCCCTCGGTGGAGTCCTGTGCCTCAGTGCCGCGTCTCAGTGCCGCACTTCAGTGCCGCACTTCAGTGCCGGGTCTCGGTACCGGGTCTCAGTACTTACGGCGTGCGTTGCGGAACAGGACGGCGAAGCCGGCGAGCACCAGCAGCCCTCCGGCGGCCGCGGGCCAGAGGTTGGCGCCGGTCTCGGCGAGACCGCCCTGGACCGCCTGGGGTTCGGTCCCGCCCGGGTTGGTCGTGTCGGCGCCCGTGCCGGCCGGGGACTGGGACTGCTCGGGGGTGGCCGCGGGGGCAGCGGGGGCCGCGGTCGCCGGGGAGCCGATCTCGCCACCCGATCCGGCGGCGGGCGCCGAGGTGGCCGCCTTGGCCGACGGCTTCGTGTAGACGCGGGGGTCGGCGGTGGCGGAGGCGCCACCGGAACCGTTGTCGCCCGTGTCGGGCTCGGTGTCGGCGGGTTCGGTGGCCGCGGGCGCCTCGGGGGCCTGCGACGGCTCCTGCGTGCCCGCGCCGGAACCGTTGTCGTCACCGTTGCCGTTTCCGGCGTTCCCGTCGTCGCCGTTGCCGTTTCCGGCGTTTCCGCCGTCGCCGGAACCGTTGTCGCCGCCGTTGCCGGAACCGTTGTCGCCGCCGTTGCCGGAACCGTTGTCGCCGCCGTTGCCGTCACCGTTTCCGTTGTCGGCGCCGTCGTCGGAGCCCGGGTCGGTGCCGGCGCCGCAGGTGCGGCCGGCGTTGATGCAGTCGACCATCTCGCCCATCAGGTCCTCGTCGAAGACGTTGATGAAGTCGCCGTGGTCGGTCACCGGCTTGTGCAGCTGCTCCGGGAAGGAGTCCACCGCGAACAGCGGGGTGGTCTTGCCGCCGTCCTGGAGGCTCGGCGCGTCGACGTCGTACACGATGCGCTGCACCAGCTGCGGAACGGCTTCGAAGCCGTTCGGGCAGGTGCCGTCGGCGGCGGCGAAGGCCACGTGGGTGCGGTGGTTGGCGCTGTCGATGTTGTTGCCGTCCCAGCAGCTCTGGAATCGGAAGGTGCGCACCACGTCGCTGCCGGACGGGCAGAGCGGGTACTTGTCCTTCAGCTGGCGGTCCTCGAAGCCGGTGCAGCTCCAGGACGCGTTGGCGTTGGCCGTGCCGTTGACGAAGGCCTTGGCGTCGCCGGTGATGACACGCAGCAGGCGGGGCATCGCGGTGACCTTGGCACGCGGGTTGCCGACGAAGGTCAGGGTGACCTCCTTGGGCGTGACGATCTCACCGGCGTTGCCCTCGATGCCACCGCCCGGCTTCTGCGCGTCCTGCTCCTGGTTGCCGTTCTGCAGGCGCAGCACGGGCCAGTAGTAGGTGGACTTGTCGCCCTGGTCAGCGCAGCTCGTGTCGGCGTTCGCCAGGTCGTCGTCGGACGCGAAGGCGTCGTTGGACTGGTTGCCGACATAGTCGTGGAAGTGGTGGGCGCCGTTGGTGACACCCGGGGCGACGATCACGTTGTCCGAGTTGAACACGCCGTTCGCGTTCACTCCGCAGCTGGTGGTGAAGGTGCCGCGGGACGGGCCGGAGCTGGGATCCGGGGTCTGCCGCGTCGGCTGGACGGCGTTGATGTCGGCGTAGTCCGCCGCGACGGGGCCGTTCCCGGCCTGACCGCCGTTGCCCTGCTGACCCTCGTCGCCCTGCTGGTCGCCGTCGCCGTTCTGGTCGTCGCCCTGCTGATCGCCGTTCTGGTTCTCGTCGCCGTTGCCGTCGGCGCCCTCGTCGGCCTGGTCGTCGTTGGCGCGCAGGGTGCACTCGGCGAGGTCTTCCAGACCCTCGGGGCGGTCACCGGCCCGGTCGATGGCCTCCGCGATGCGCTGGATCGTCGCGCCGCGCTTCTCCTTCAGCGGGTCCATGACCGCGCCGTCGGCGAAGTCCGCGTCCTGCCGCACCGACTCCGCCGACTCCTGGAGTTGGCGGTAGGCGGCCGCGATCTGCTCGTCCAGCTGGGCGAGTTCGCGGTCGACCTCGGCCGAGGCCTGCTCCGGCACGGCGGTCAGCTTGTCGCCGACGTCCGGGCAGTCGATGGTGACGGCGCTGTTGCCGCCCTGGGAGTTGCCGTCCGAGCCGTCTTCGGTGGCCGATGCGTAGACGTTCACCCCCATCAGCCCACCGCCGCCGATGATGAGCGCCAGCGCCGCGAAAGTCGCGCGTCGCCCGCCCGTCTGGCGTCTGCGCCTGTTCTGTACCAAGGAGTGCTCCTACGCTTCGTCGTCGGCGGCCATGGGCATGAGATCCCCCGGCCCTATACGCAGACGGACACAGGAGTGTTCAACCGCACCACGAATTCATAGCAAGATCTCAGGCGGACGTCGTGTCCTGCGCGTTCGTGGCGGCCTGGCGTCGACGGCGGGCCCGCTCGTGCAGCAGGCCGAGGACGATGGCGGCGGCCACGGCTATGAGGTGTTCGCGGCCCGCGAGGTTGGGTTTGGCGATCGACTCGAACACCATCGAACCGCCGGTGAGCGTGAAGACGACGGGCGCCCGGCGGACGACCGAGAGATAGGTGAACAGTCCGACGACGGCCGCCGACGGGCCCGTGTCGAGCACCTGTCCGATCTCGGGCGGCAGTCCGAGGCCCCACCACCCCGGTCCCATCGCCATCATCACCCGCACGGTGAGGGTGCCGGCCAGGGTCGACGCGTAGGCGATGAGCAGGGTTCTGCGGCGGCCCAGGGCGAGTTCGGCCAGGGCGAAGGCGAGGAACAGCTGCGTGATGCCGGCCCAGACCGGCAGATCGAGGGCGGGGACGTACAGGGAGACCGGAGTGCGCAGCAGGGCGAGCCACAGCGGCAGGTCCCCCTGGACACCGCCGAGGAGGCGCACCACCGCCGCACCGGTGCGGTGCTGGGCGATGGCGTGGAAGAAGATCACGCCCGCGCAGGCCACCAACGCCAGCGACAGGGCGGCGGGCCCGCGCCGGCGCAACTGCCGCACGGGATCGACGACGATGCCGTACCACTCGTCCCGCAGCGTCCGGCCGACGAAGCGGGCGGTGCGGGCGGGCACGCCACCGCGCCGGCCGTCCCCGGTACGGCCGGCGGGCGGCTCGGCCTCCGCACGGCTCCGACGAGGCCGCTCTACGTCCGGACGCAGAATGCTCAAGGTCTCCCCCCGGCCCTCGTCGCACGATGTCTCATACGATTCACGCCCTGAAGGACGCAAAGAAGGGCCGCCAGGATCACTCCCGCGGAAGCCGCGCACCTCACATGCCGACCCGACCCCGTCGGGACGGGCCCGGGCCGGGGATCCGCGGGTGGCCCGTGAGGCGGCAGGTCACCGGTACGCCCGATGACACCCGGTCACCTGCGGGTGACTCAAGTGGGTTAATGTCACTGCCGTGGAACGCATGGACCAGCGGAACATGACACCGGCCGCCTTACGTGGCACGGCGGGCCCCACCGGCCCCCGCGTCCCCGGCCCCCGCCCGCCCCGGACGACCGCCGGGTGAACCGGATGTCGCCCGTCGGGGCCCGCCCCACCGCGGAGCCCGTACCGGCCCTGCTCGCCGACGGTCTGCTCACCGAACGGCTCGCCCTGGCCGTGCCGGAGGACTCCAGGGTCGTGGTCGCCGACTACGAGATCCCGCCGGGCCACTCGTTGCCCTGGCACTACCACGAGGGCCGGGTCGTCGCCGTGGTGACGGCGGGCGTCCTGACCCGGACCCTGGCGGACGGATCCGAGTGCGTCACGCCCACCGGCGGCGCCATCGTCGAACCGGTCGGACCGCAGGGCGTGCACATGGCGGAGAATCGGGAGCCGGAACCCCTGCGCATCTGCGCCCTCTTCTTCCTGCCGCAGGGCAGCCCGTTGTCTACGCGCGCAGAACCACCCGCCCCTGTCGTGTACCGCTGACCCGGGCCGTATGCCGCCGACCCCGGCCGTACACCGCTGACGCGGCGTGCCGTCCGGATCAGAGCTGCGGCCGGGGGCCCGTCTCCTGGACCGGAAACGACTGTTCGGCACCCGGCAGGGTGGGCCTGGGCAGGGTGGCGACCTCCTCCTTCGCCCTCAGCAGCCGCTCCGCCGTGTCGTCGGGCAGCGGCGGCGCCGGCGAACCGCTGGACGCGAAGCGGAAGGCGGAGGTGAGGTCGCCGAACGCGCTGCGCCGCCAGTCGCTGATGTTGGGCTCCATGACGCCCGTGAGCCTTTCCAGGAACCGCAGGGTCGACGTGTGGTCGAAGGGTTCCGTGGCCACCCAGCCGCCCACGGTCCACGGCGACACGACGATGGCGGGCACCCGGAAACCGCCGCCGATCGGCAGCCCTGCGACGAACTCCCCGGGCGTGCCCGCGGGCGGGGTCGGCGGCGGCACGTGGTCGAACAGACCGTCGTTCTCGTCGTAGTTGAGGATGAACGCGGTCTTGCGCCAGACCTCGGGGTTGGCCGCGACGGCCTCGAGCTTCGAGGCGACGAAGTCCGCGCCGGCCGCCGGCAGATAGTCCGGGTGCTCCGACTGGTACCCGGGTGGCACCAGCCAGGACACGGTCGGCAGCCGGTCGGCCCGGGCGTCCTCCTCGAAGGTGCCCTCGGGCTGCGGCCGGACGCCCCGCTCGTACAGCTCGGAGCCCGGTCGCGCGGTGCGGAACGTGTCGAACTGCTCCAGCAGGTTGCAGCCGTAGTCGTCCTCCTGCTGGTACACCTTCCAGTCGACCCCGGCCGCCTGGAGGCGTTCGGCGTACGTCGTCCAGCTGAACGGCGCCGGGGCGGAGTTGCGGACGACGGGCCCGCCCCGGGTGCCGTCCGGATCGATGGTGCCGGTCATCCACATCAGGCGGTTGGGCCAGGTCGGGCCGAGGACCGAACAGAAGTAGTGGTCGCAGACGGTGAAGGTCTCGGCGAGGGCGAACTGGAACGGGATGTCCTCGCGGGTGTAGTAGCCCATGACGTAGGGGGCGTCGGCGCCGTCGGCCGCGCGGTGGGCCGACAGCCAGCGGTCCATCCGGCCGCCGTTCCACGCCTCGTGCTGCACCGACCAGGCGTGGCTCGTGGACGGGATGGCCTGGGCGCTGGAGGTACGGGTGTCGAGGTGGAAGGGCAGCAGGTAGCCCGCGGGGTTCTCGGCGTCCGGCTGGTAGAAGACGGAGCGTCCGGTGTCGAGGGTGAGCGCGTCGGGATCGGCGAAACCGCGCACACCGGACAGGGTGCCGAAGTAGTGGTCGAAGGAGCGGTTCTCCTGCATCAACAGGACGACGTGTTCGACGTCGGCGAGCGAGCCGCTCGGGGACGGTCCGGCCGCCACGGCCTTCTGCACGCTCGGCGGGAGGAGGGAGAGAGCCGCGGCGGCGCCCAAGGCGCCCGCGGCCGAACCCAGGAGTCTGCGACGTGTCAACTCGGCCATGTGCGATGTGCCCCTTGCTGAGCGGAGGATGCGGGGAAGCGGACTCGGAGACGACGGTCACGAGGACGGCCCGGCGAGCCGGCGGTCCGAGGGTGCGACGGCCCGTCAGGCGGCGTACGGCAGCGGGGCTTTCAGGTCCACAGATCTCCGCTGTCGCACACCCGCGCCCCCATGTTGCGCTCCATCATCACCAGCGCCGCGTCCGCCAGATCGGCGTGGATGTGGGCGACGGCGTCCCGCGCGACGGTCACGTCGTAGTGGCGGATGTGGGCGTCGAGGGCGGAGTACAGGACGCACTGCTCGGTGACCTGGCCGCACAGCACGAGGTGGTCGATGCCCTCCTGGCGGAGCAGGTAGGACAGCGGGGTCTCGAAGAAGATCGAGTGCCGTGCCTTGACGACGAAGAGCGACTCCTCGTCGGGCACCAGCGGTTCGACGAGGCCGGCGTACGGCCCCGAGAGGGCCCTGTCGAGGAGTTCGCCGTGGTGGGAACGCCACTGGCCGAAGTTGTCGTTGACGTAGACGACGGGTTCGCCTGCGCGGCGGGCCCGGCCGAGGAGACCGGCGGCCACCGGGACCACCTTGCGGGCCGACGGCAGAAGGAGGTCGGCGTCCGGATGGTCGTAGGTGTTGATCATGTCGATGACGATCAGCGCGGTCTTGCTCATGCCGCTATGGATTCCCAGCGCGGCGTGAATATGACGGCACGTCACTCGTCCGCGCGACGGCCGCACGTAAGAGCGACCGGAGTTCCCTTCCGGGACTCCGGCCGCTCTGCCCTCTCGGGTCGGCGCCGCTCAGCCCTGGCGGGCCGGCGCCGACCTCATCGCGCCTCGCGGAAGGCGACGTGCCGTCCGGCGACGGGGTCGTACTTGCGCAGGACCAGCCGGTCGGCGTCGTTGCGACGGTTCTTGCGCGTCGCGTAGGTGACACCGGTACCGGCGGTGGACCTGAGGGTGATGACGGGGCGCGCCGTGCTGCGGGCCATGGGGACCTCCTCTCACACCGACTCGCACCTACTGATCGGTGCATGTCAGTCACGCCGTACAACAGGGGATGGGGCCGGGACATTCCCCGGCTCCACCCTTCTCCGCCCCCGCCAACCTCGCCCCCCGCCCCCGCCCCGGCGACGAATCTCGGTGGCGGGGGCCGTACCCCCCTCGGTTACAGTGCTCCGCCGGTGTCGCGCCGGCGCCGAGAGGAGACACAGCAGTGCGCTTTGGGGCGGGGACCGTGGGGAACGTGGGGCAGGGGCTGACGCTGGCGGCCCTGTTGACGGGGCTGATGACAGGATGCGCGGCCGACAAGGACGAGGCGGACGCCGCCTCGAAGGCGCCGGGGTCGTCGACGGCGACCGCGAAGGTCGCGCAGCGGGGAGGGTCCCTCGGGGCCTCCGGGTCCGCCTGCGAACTTCCCGTCACCTTCGACATCGCCGAGTTCTGGAAGGCCAAGGCCGTCGACGCCGAGGAGGAGTCCGCCGGCACCGGCGACCTGGCCGACCTCGCAGACGCCCTCCTGCGTCAGGGCCCGGTCACCATGGCCTGCGAGATCGACGCCAAGCCCGCGGGGAAGATCGGCTTCCTGCGGGTGTGGACCGGCGAGCCGGGCGCCACCGACGCGCGTGCCGTCCTGGAGGCCTTCGTGGCCGCCGAGCAGGGGGCGAGCGGGGCGCGGTACAGCACCGTGAAGCTGGGGGACGGCACCGGTACCGAGGTCGAGTACGTCACCACGAGCGAGCTCCTCGAGGAGACGAAGAAGGAACACGCGCTCGCCGTCACCACCTCCGAGGGCCCCGTCGTCCTGCATCTCGGCGGCATGGACACCGCGGAACACGAGGCCATGCTCCCGGCCTACGAACTGGCCAAGAGCACCCTGCGCACCACCGACGGCTGACCGGCCCGGGCCGGTCAGGGGTCGAGCAGGGCGCGCATGCGCTCGGCGGCGCGTACGGCGGAGTCGCCGCAGCAGGTGTTGAACAGGACGTGCACCCGCTCGGCCCGCCGGGCGAGCGCGTGAATCCTGGGCAGCCACTCGCGGAGCTCGCCGTCGGTGTAGTCGTGCCGGAAGCGGTCCTCCTTGCTGCCGCTGCCCCAGGCCGGGCTGCGGCCGTGCAGGCGGACGACCGCCAGCCGCCCGCAGGTGACAGGCGTGACGGGTGGCACGGCGGTCGGCAGGGCCTGCGTCATGTCGACGGCGACGGTGGCGAAGCCGTACGACCGCAGCAGATCGGCCGTGGTGTGCTCCCGCTCGCCCCGCCACCAGTCCGGGTGCCGGAACTCGACGCAGACCGGCCACCCGGCGGTGCGTTCGGCGCACTGGGCGAGGAACGCGTCGGCCCGCGCGCCGGGACGGAACCAGGGCGGGAACTGGAAGAGGACGGCGCCCAGCCGTCGCGCGTCCCGTAACGGCCGGATCCCGTCCGTGAACCTCCGCCACACCTCGTCCAGGGCCTTCGGGCCACGGACATCGGCGGGCAGCCCCGGCGGCAGCACGGCCGGCCGGGTGGGATGGCCGGTCAGCAGGGAGAAGGCCTTGACGTCGAACACGAAGCCCTCGGGGGTGCGCTCCGCCCACAGCCGGGCGTTGCGTTCGCCGGGCAGGGCGTAGTACGTCGCGTCGACCTCGACGACCGGGAAGCGTTCGGCATAGTGGCGCAACCGTCCCTCCGCGTCACGCCGCCCCGTCGGGTACCAGCCGCTCGCGACCAGCGCGCGGTCCGTCCAGGAGCAGGCGCCCACCAGAATCTCGCTCATGGCGTGCCGGTTACCCCGCCCGGACCCGTTCTCCCCGGGGGTCGCGCGGATGCACATCCGACCAGGTGTGGCGCATTCTTACTGTGTCGCCCCACTGGCGGCGCACGGACGAGGTAGGGCCGAATGACTGGGAGCGCCGGAAACGAGCGGAAGCCGTCCGGGCCACCGCCCGCGCTGCTCACCGGGGCCGTGGCGGACGCCCTGCGGGTGACGGGCGGCCACACCGGTGGCGTCTACCTGTGCTCGGCCACGTCCCGGCTGCTGCGTCTCGCGGTCCTCGCGGGGCTGCCCGGTCCGCTGTTCCGCCCCTGGTGGCGGGTGCACATGGACCGGCCGTTCCCGGTGGCCGACGTGTACCGGACGGGTGTGCCGGTGGTGCTGGCCAACGCCACCGAGATGATGCGCCACTACGCGCAGCTCGCGGCGGGCCTGCCCTTCCCGTTCGGTTCGCTCTATGTGCCGGTCGTGGCGGAGAAGCGGTCCTTCGGGGTGCTGGCCGTGCTGCGCCCGTCGGCGCCGGACGCGGCGGAGGTGCAGGCGGAGCGGGAGCGGCTGACGGCGGTGGCCGACGACCTGGCGGCCGCCCTGCTGCGGCTGGGGGCGGACGGCGCGGACGTCACCTGGGACGCGGAGCCGCTGTGCGTGAGGCCGCCGGCCGCCGGGCCCGCCCCGGGGCGCGTCGGGCGGTTCTCCTGGGATCCGGCGACCGACGTCGTCACGCTCGACGAGCAGGCACGCGCCCTGCTCGGACTGCCCCCGGGCGAGTCCCCGGGCACGCTGGACGCCCTGGCCCGGGCCGTGGACCCGACCGACGCCCACCGGCTGCCGGGCCTGCTGCACCGGACGGCCCGGGGGCGGCCGCCGCCGCTGCCGCTCCAGGTGCGCACCACCGAGGGCGGGCTTCGGCTGCTCGAGCTGTGGGACGCGACGGTCGTGGCGAACGGAGCGGACGACGCCCCCGCCGCGTCCTGCGCCGTGCCCCGCCCCATCGCCGGCGTCCTCCTCGATCCCGGCCCGGGTGCCCTCGCCGACGGAGCCGCCGATCTGCTCCCCGAGGGGGTGTTCTGTCTCGACCGGCTGGGGCTCGTCGTCTACGCCAATCCGCGGGCCGCGCACCTCCTGGGCGTGCCCCGCAACCAGCTGGTGGGACGGTCGCTGTGGGAGGCCGTGCCGTGGCTGAACCAGCCCACGGTGGAGGAGCACATGCGCGGCGCCCTGCTGTCGCCGGAGCCCGCCCACTTCCACGTCAGGCTTCCCGTCACCACCGACCCCTCCGCCGTCCCCCGGCCGTACGAGGGCGACTGGCTGCGCGTGTCCCTGTATCCGGGCGCGGATCTCGTCACCTGCAAGGCGGTCCCGGCCAACCGCGTGCCGGACGGCACGGCGCCCGAGCCCTCGGACACCGACACGCCCGCCCCCGACACCGCCGCGCCGACCACCCTGTTCTACCGGCCCATCGTCCTGGCCATAGCGCTGACGGAGGCGGTGACCGCACGCCAGGTGTCGGCGGTGGTGATGCAGGAGCTGCTGCCCGCGTTCGGCGGCCGTCGGCTCGCCATCTACCTGCTCCAGGAGCGGCATCTGTATCTGGCGTGGGAGTCCGGTTTCCCCGAGGGCTTCCTGGCTCCCTTCGAAGGGGTGGCGCTGGACGCCCGGTTGCCCGGCGTGGAGACCCTCACCACGGGCCGGCCCCTCTTCTTCGACTCGATGCAGCAACTGGCGGACGCCTACCCGGGCATCGACCTCGACGCGTCGGTGGGCGCCCGCGCCTTCCTCCCGCTGATCGCCTCGGGCCGCCCGGTCGGCTCGTGCATCCTCGGCTTCGACCGCCCTCGCAGCTTCGGCTCCGAGGAGCGCACGCTGCTGACCGCGCTCGCCGGGCTGATCGCCCACGCGATGGAGAAGGCGCAGCGCTACGACACCGAGGCCGCCCTCGCCCGAGGCCTCCAGCAGGCCCTGCTTCCCCGGCGGCTGTCGCAGCACGCGCGGGTGGAGACGGCGGGGCGCTATCTGCCGGGCACCGAGGGCATGGACGTGGGCGGCGACTGGTACGACGTCGTGGAGGCCGGGGACGGGCTGGCCCTGGTCATCGGGGACGTGCAGGGGCACGGCGTGCAGGCGGCGGCCACCATGGGGCAGCTGCGCACGGCGGTGCGGGCGTTCGCGCTGGGCGACCGGCCGCCCGAGGAGGTCATGGGCGGCACGAACCACCTGCTCATCGACCTGGACCCCGGGCAGTTCGCCAGCTGCTGCTACGTGCGGCTCGACCCGGCCACCGGTGTGGCCAGGGCGGTCCGTGCCGGGCACCTGCCGCCGCTGCTGCGGCACCCCGACGGCCGCACCGACGTCGTGGAACTGCCCGGCGGGGTGGTGCTCGGGGTGGACCCGCGTGCCCACTACCCGGTGACGGAGTTGCGCCTGGAGCCGGGCGCGATCCTCGCCCTCTACACGGACGGGCTGGTCGAGCGGCCCGGGCACGACATCGACGACGGCATCACCTCGCTGCGCCGGGCCCTCGCCGGGGCCGGGGGCCGTCGCGTGCCGACCGGGACCGACGCCGCCGGGCCCACGGCCGAGGCTCCTCCCGGCCGTTCGCTCGCGGACGTCGCCGACCGGCTCACCGCTTCGGCCCGGCAGGCCGCGGACCGGGCGGACGACATCGCGCTGCTGCTGGCCACCCGGCGGGCGGCGGAAGTCACCCACGGCAAGCGTGCGGGACACGGCACGTGACGGTGCGTGACGCCTCTCGCCTCACGCGGCCCGGCAGTGTAGACATGGCCTATGGTCCGACTCCTGGGGCGCTCGGACGCCCGGCCGGCCCGACGTCCCCGGGGCCTGCGGGTCCGGCGTACACCCGAGTCCGCACTGGGCGGGCGCAGTCTCGCCGCGCAGGTGTTCGTCCTCCAGGTGGTCATCGTGCTGCTGCTGGTCGTGGCCGCCGTGGTGGCGCTGCTGCTCCAGGTGCGTCACGACACCACCCAGGAGGCCCGTAACCGGTCCGTCGCGGTCGCGCAGACCTTCGCCAACTCCCCGGGCATCGTCGCGGCGCTGAACACCCCCGACCCGACGGCCGTGCTCCAGCCCAAGGCCGAGGCCGCCCGCCAGGCCTCCGACATGGACTTCCTCGTCGTCATGAACACCGACGGCATCCGCTACACGCATCCCAAACCGGACCGCATCGGCAAGAAGTTCGTCGGGAACATCCAGCCGGCGCTGGACGGCGGGATCGTGGTCGAGGAGGTCGACGGGACCATCGGCCGCCTGGTCCAGGCCGTGGTACCGGTGAAGACGGCCGACGGGACGGTGGTGGGCCTGGTGTCGTCCGGCATCACCACCGCGCACGTCGGCGGCAACGCCGACCGGCAGCTGCCGCTCGTCCTCGGCAGCGCCGCGGTCGCCCTCGCCCTGGCCACCGCGAGCACGGCGCTGGTCAGCCGCCGCCTGCTGCGCCAGACCCACGGCCTGGGGCCGCGCGAGATGACCCGGATGTACGAGCACCACGACGCGGTCCTGCACTCCGTACGGGAAGGGGTGATCATCGTCGGCGGCGAGCGCGATCTGCTGCTCGCCAACGACGAGGCGAAGCGCCTGCTCGACCTGCCCCCGGACGCCGAGCGGCGCCAGGTGCTCGATCTGGGACTGGACCGGGACACCGCCGAACTGCTGGCCTCCGGACGGATGGTCACCGACGAGGTGCACCTGGTCGGGGAGCGGCTGCTGGCGATCAACCAGCGGCCCACCGACCTGGCGGGCGGACCGGCCGGCAGCGTCGCCACCCTGCGCGACTCCACGGAGCTGCGCGCCCTGTCGGGCCGGGCCGAGGCGACCCGCGAGCGCCTCGACATGCTGTACGCGGCCGGGGTGGGCATCGGCACCAGCCTGGACGTCGCCCGGACCGCCGAGGAGCTGACGGAGCTGGCCGTGCCGAGGTTCGCCGACTACGCGACCGTGGACCTGTTCGACGCCGTCCTGCAGGGCGAGGAGCCGGGGGCCCGGGGCACGCTGCGGCGCACGGCGGTGAGCGCGATCCGCAAGGGCGCGCCGCTGTACGCGGTGGGCGAGCGGATCCGGTTCGTGGACTCGGCCCCGCAGGCCCGCAGTCTCGGCGAGGGGCGGGCGCTGCTGGAGGCCCGCCTCGCCCAGGCGCCGGGCTGGCTCGCGCAGGACCTCGAACGGGCCGAGCAGGTCGTGGCGTTCGGCATCCACTCGCTGATCACCGTGCCCGTGCGGGCCGGGTCGCTGATCCTGGGCGTGGTCAGTTTCTGGCGTTCCGAACGGCCCGACCCGTTCGATCCGGACGAGGTGGTGCTCGCGGAGGAGCTGGTGGCGCGGGCCGCGATCTCCATCGACAACGCGCGCCGGTTCACCCGCGAGCACGGCATGGCGGTCACCCTCCAGCGCAGCCTGCTGCCGCGCACCCTGCCCGAACAGAACGCCCTGGACATCGCCTACCGCTATCTGCCGGCCCAGGCGGGTGTGGGCGGCGACTGGTTCGACGTGCTGCCCCTGTCCGGGTCCAGAGTGGCCCTCGTCGTCGGCGACGTGGTCGGCCACGGCCTGCACGCGGCGGCCACCATGGGCCGGCTGCGCACCGCGGTGCACAACTTCTCCGCCCTGGACCTGGCCCCGGAGGAGCTCCTCGGCCTGCTGGACGAGCTGGTGGCCCGGATCGACCAGGACGAGGCGGACGACGGCACCGACGCGCCCGTCTCCGGGGCGACCTGTCTGTACGCCATCTACGACCCCGTCTCCCGGCGCTGCACGATCGCCCGCGCGGGGCATCCGCCGCCCGCTCTGGTGCACCCGGACGGCCGGGTGGAGTACCTCGAGGTGCCCGCGGGACTCCCGCTCGGGCTGGGCGGGCTGCCGTTCGAGACGGTCGAACTGGAGCTGGCCGAGGGCAGCTCGCTGGTGCTGTACACCGATGGGCTGGTGGAGGACCGGGAGCGGGACATCGACGCCGGTCTGGAGCTGCTGCGCACCGCCCTGGAGCGGGGTGCCGGCGGTCCGCCCGAGGACACCTGCCGGTCCGTGCTGGACGCCCTTCTGCCGCCCCGCCCGGCCGACGACATCGCGCTGATCGTGGCGTGCACCCGCGAGCTGGGCGCCGACCGGGTCGCCGAGTGGGACGTGCCGATGGACCCGGCGGCGGTCGGCACGGTGCGGTCGGCCGTGGTGCGGCAGCTGGCGCGCTGGGACCTGGAGGACCTGTCCTTCACGACGGAACTGATCCTGAGCGAACTGGTCACCAACGCGATCCGCTACGGCAGCGCCCCGGTGCGCGTCCGGCTGCTGCGCGACCGCACCCTGATCTGCGAGGTCGCCGACAGCAGCAGCACGTCGCCGCACCTGCGGTACGCGGCCATGACCGACGAGGGCGGCCGCGGCCTGTTCCTCGTGGCGCAGCTGACCGAGCGCTGGGGCACCCGCTACACCGCCAAGGGAAAGGTCATCTGGGCCGAACAGCCCCTGCCGTGAAGGGAGTCGGCCGCCGCCCCACTCATAAATGATGCTTATGAGTCCATAGACCGGACCCCCGTACCGGGTAAGGTTTGCCTTAGTTTAGGCTTCCCCCGAGTCGATCTGTCGCCACTCGAAGGGAACCTGATCATGCCCCGCCCCCTGCGGGTAGCCATTGTCGGAGCCGGCCCCGCCGGGATCTACGCCGCCGACGCGCTGCTCAAGTCCGATGTGGCCGCCGACCCGGGTGTCTCCATCGACCTCTTCGAGCGCATGCCGGCCCCGTTCGGCCTGATCCGCTACGGCGTCGCCCCGGACCACCCCCGCATCAAGGGCATCGTCAACGCCCTGCACCAGGTTCTCGACAAGCCGCAGATCCGCCTCTTCGGCAACGTCGACTACCCCACCGACATCAGCCTGGACGACCTGCGCGCCTTCTACGACGCGGTGATCTTCTCGACCGGCGCGACGGCCGACCGCGAGATGTCGATCCCCGGCATCGAGCTCGACGGCTCCTACGGCGCCGCGGACTTCGTCTCCTGGTACGACGGTCACCCGGACGTACCGCGCACCTGGCCGCTGGAGGCCGAGAAGGTCGCGGTCCTGGGTGTCGGAAACGTGGCCCTGGACGTGGCCCGCGTCCTGGCGAAGACGGCGGACGAACTGCTGCCGACGGAGATCCCGGCCAACGTCTACGAGGGTCTCAAGGCCAACAAGGCGCTGGAGATCCACGTCTTCGGCCGCCGTGGCCCGGCGCAGGCGAAGTTCTCCCCGATGGAGCTGCGGGAGCTCGACCACTCCCCCACCATCGAGGTCATCGTCGACCCCGAGGACATCGACTACGACGACGGCTCCATCGCCACGCGGCGCGGCAACAAGCAGGCCGACATGGTCGCCAAGACGCTGGAGAACTGGGCGATCCGCGACGTCGGCGACCGCCCGCACAAGCTGTTCCTGCACTTCTTCGAGTCGCCCACCGAGATCCTCGGCGAGGACGGCAAGGTCGTCGGTCTGCGCACCGAGCGCACCGCCCTCGACGGCACCGGCAACGTCAAGGGCACCGGCGAGTTCAAGGACTGGGACGTCACGGCGATCTACCGCGCCGTCGGCTACCTCTCCGACAAGCTCCCCAAGCTGCCCTGGGACCTCGACTCGGGCACGGTCCCCGACGAGGGCGGCCGGGTCATACAGGAGTCCGGCGAGCACCTGCAGTCCACCTACGTCACGGGCTGGATCCGCCGCGGTCCGGTCGGCCTCATCGGCCACACCAAGGGCGACGCCAACGAGACGGTGTCGAACCTGCTGGCCGACCACGCGAACGGCCGGCTGCACACGCCCGCCTCGCCCGAGCCGACCGCCGTGGAGGCGTTCCTCGCCGAGCGCGAGGTCCGCTTCACCACCTGGGAGGGCTGGTACAAGCTGGACGCCGCCGAGAAGGCGCTGGGCGAGCCGCAGGGCCGCGAGCGCGTGAAGATCGTCGAGCGTGAGGACATGCTGCGGGAGAGCGGCGCGTAGTCCCGGGCGCGGGGTTCGGTCGCCACGTCGGGCCGCTACGGCCCCGGTCGGCCGAACCCCAACCCGCCCAGGCTCGCGGGCGGTTGACGTAATCCTGTTGGGTCGCGTGTTCGACGCCTGTTAGCGTCCCGGGGTGTTCTCCCTCCACGAGCCCGCCCTCTTCACCCGGCTGCGCGACGCGCGCCGGGTGCTCGTCGCCGGTGCGGGCGGCGGTTTCGACGTGTACGCGGGCCTGCCGCTGGCGCTCGCCCTGCGCTCGGCGGGCAAGGAGGTCCATCTGGCCAGTCTCTCCTTCGCCGACCTGCACGGGCTGCCCACCGAGGTCTGGCTCCAGCCCGACGTCGCGGCCGTCCACCCCGACCTCCCCACCCGCGGCGACTACTTCCCCGAGCGCACCCTGGTCCGCTGGCTCGACCGGCACGACCTCCCCGCCACGGTGTACGCCTTCCCGCGCACCGGAGTGGAACCGCTTCGAGACGCCTACCGGGCCCTCCTCGACCACCTGGGCGGGGTGGACGCGATCGTCCTGGTGGACGGCGGGACCGACATCCTGATGCGCGGCGACGAGCACGGGCTGGGCACGCCCGAGGAGGACATGGCCAGCCTGGCCGCCGTGCACGGCCTCGACGACGTCCCCCACCGGCTGGTGGCCTGTCTCGGCTTCGGCGTGGACGCGTACCACGGGGTGAACCACTCCCTGGTCCTGGAGAACCTGGCCGCGCTGGACCGCGAGGGCGCCTACCTCGGCGCGTTCTCGCTGTCGCACCAGAGCCCCGAGGGTGCCCTCTATCTGGATGCCGTCGCCGACGCGCAGGCCCGCACCCCGGACCACCCCAGCATCGTCAACGGCTCCGTCGCCGCCGTACGCGGCGCCTTCGGCAACGTACGGTTCACCGAGCGGACCAAGGACAGCGAACTCTTCGTCAATCCGCTCATGGCCCTGTACTTCTGCGTCGACGCGCCCGGCCTGGCCCGCCGCAACCTCTACCTCGACCGTCTCGACGGCACGGTCCTGATGCGGCAGATCAGCACCCGCATCGAGGAGTTCCGCGACGGACTCCCCCGGCTGCGGCAACCGCGCGCCTTCCCCCACTGAGACGTGCGGCCGCGATGCCGTGCGGACGACCGTGCACCGGCTTTCGATCGCCCGCACGGCTCGGCAGGGCGCCGTCGAACAGGCGGCCGGGAGTCAGCCGTCGTCGCGCGGGTAGGTCTGGATCACCCGGCCTCGCACGTCGGCCCGCAGGTAGGCACTGCCGTAGTCGTCGGACAGATAGACGCTCATGGTGGGCTCGCTGTCGAAGACGGTGGAGCCCGGGTTGATCATGAGGTAGCGGCTCGTCGGCTCGGGGATGCCCAGCACCTTCGTGGCCCTGGCCAGCAGCGCGGGCACGGCGTCCCAGTCGTAGACGTCCAGGTCGACGGGGATCGCGCCGTTCGTGACACTGCCGCTCGGCCCGTCCTTCACCGCCACGTCGCCGCCCCGGTACGTGTACCGGTCGTAGAGCTTCGGATGGCCGGCGACGGAGGCTTCGGCGATGGCGTACTCCCCGTACACCACGAGGCTGGTGACCTTCGCCCCTCCCGTGGCGGCGGTCAGCTTCGCCACGGTGGCCTCGAGGCCCTTCTCGCTGAGCAGGTCGACCTTCTCCGCGGCCGCGACCCCGCCCGAGGAGCCGCCCGCCGAACCGTCCGACGAGCCGTCCGACGAGCCGCCGGAGGACGCCTGCCGGGCGCTCCGCGACACGGACGGCGTGGGGGTGGCCGCGTCGCCGGTGCCGCCGTCGTCCGTGTTCGGGAGCAGCGTCCACACCAGAACGCCGGCCAGGGCCGTGCCGAGGACGGCTCCCGTGACGGCCGCGCCACGGCTACGGCGTCCTCGGGTCGGGGCGGTGGTGGCCGCAGGCGCAAGCGGCGGGACGGGGAGGTGCGGCGGGACGGGGGTGCCGTCGGTGATCGCGGGCGGGGCGAGAGGGTAGGAGGTCTGCGGGGCGTGCTGGGCCGACGGCGGCGTCGGCCGCGGCGGGCCGGGTGCGTCCCCGGCCGCGGCCGCGAGCATCCGGTCGACCTCCGCCGCGTCGGGGCGCGCCTGTGGATCCCGGACGAGCAGCGCTGTGAGGACGTCGGTCAGCGGTCCGGCCCGGCGCGGCTCGGGCACGTCCTCGCCGAGCACGGCGGCCAGCGTGGCGAGCGTGCCGGCCCTGCGCAGCGGATGGTGGCCCTCCACGGCGACGTACAGCAGCATCCCCAGCGACCAGAGGTCGGCGGCGGGACCGCCCTCCTTGCCGCTGACCCGTTCCGGCGCCATGAAGTCGGGCGAGCCGATGACGGCGCCGGTGGCGGTGAGGCTCGCGGACTCCCGGACGGCGGCGATACCGAAGTCGGTGAGCACGGGTCGCCCGTCGGGCCGGAGCAGGACGTTCGCGGGTTTCACGTCGCGGTGCTCGATGCCCACGGCGTGCGCGGCGCGCAGCGCGGACAGCACCTCGCGGCCCAGGCGGGCGGCCTCGTCGGGCGTCATCACACCCCGGTCGAGCCGGTTCTGGAGGGAGCCCCCCTCGACCAGTTCCATCACGATCCACGGGTACGTGTTCTCGCCGCCGTCGACGATGTGGTGGATCGTCACGACGTTGGGGTGGTGGACGCGGGCCAGCGCGCGGGCCTCCCGCAGGACGCGCTCGCGCAGCGTCCGCGCGCCCTCGGGGTCGTACTCGGCGAGGTCCGGATCCGGGGGCCGCACCTCCTTGACGGCCACGTCCCGGCGCAGTGCCAGGTCGTGGGCCCGCCACACCAGGCCCATGCCTCCGCCGCCGAGTCGCCCGACCAGCTCGAAACGGCCGTCGACGACGCGTCTGTGGGGTTCCGCTGTGCTCATGGAGGGAGCTTAGGGGTACGCACCGACAGGCCGTGCGCCGGACCGACAGGCCGTGCGACGGCCGCAGGGGGCACAGCGTGAATGGTCCGCGCGGGCCACGGGCATGCTGTGAGCGAGGTCACTTCCGCCGGGCCGTGCGGGACGCTTCCCGGACCGCTCCCGACTCGCTCGTCAACCTCCCCCACGAAGGACATGTGCTTTGGCTCTTATGTACCCTGACGCCCCGTCGGCCCGCCGTCCGGGCCGCTGCTGGACGATCCGTGTGGTCGGGCACCGCGACCGCACCGCGTCGGTCACCTGCTCCTCGGCCTGCGTGATGCCGCCGCGTTCCCGGGACCTCGCGGCCGTGCGGCGTTTCGCCGTGGCCCACGCGGCCGCGCACGCCAGAGCGGCGGCGGTGCATCACGACGCCGCCTGCTGGTGCCGTCGCCAGCGGTGCGCGCTGCACGAGGACACCCGGGTCGCGTGCGCGGGCTCGGTCGTCCTGGTCCTGCGGCACGATCCGGCGGTCGGCCAGGTGTGGACCCTCAGCGAAGTCTGCGCCGCCTGCGCCCCGTTGCTGCCCCACGCACGGGTACTGACCCGTGCGGCGCCGCCCCCGCCCCGTCTTCCGGATCCGGCACCGGGCGCGGGCACGGGCCTGGAGGCAGGCCGGGGGGCGGGCACGGGCCCGGCTCCGAGCGGACCGGCGACGCCGACGCCGACGGTCGGGCCACCGCGTCTCGTACCCGGCGGGTTCAGCGCCCCTTCGTCGGGCGCGGGTGCGGGCCCGGAACGGGACGGCGGACCACGGCGCGGACTCGGCGGACGACGCGGACGGCCGACCCGATCGTAGGCGCTCCACCCCACGCCGGAGTCCTCCGGAACTCGTCGGCGCCCACGGGGACCCACCAGAGCCCGCCAGGCCCCTGGTCCGTCAGGACTCGTATCGGGACTGCGGCGGGATACGGACGGGCAGGGCGCCGAGGATCCGGCCGCGGAACCGCGGAGCCGGCGGTCCGCCGCCATGGACGACGGGCGCGTCGTCCATGGACCGCGCCGCCAGCAGTGCGGCGATGCGCGCGCCGCTGCGCCGCCCCTCCAGGTGCAGCCGGCCGATGGGCGTCCGGTCGTCGGCGAGCAGGGTCAGGACGGCGGTCGGCCCGGCCGCGTACGTCGCGAGGTAGCCCCCGGCCCCGCGCACCAGCAGCTCGCGGAACTCGCCGCGGGCGGCGAGGTCGACCATCCGACGTCCGACGCCGAGCGCCGCGGCGGTGAGCGCGGCCAGTCCTTCGGGCTGCACGTCCGGCATGTCCTCGGCCAGGACGAGGCCGTCGGCACCGGCCGCCAGCGCCCCCGTCAGCTCCGGCACACGGGTGCGCAACCGGCGGAGTTCGTTCAGAACCTCGGTCTCGACGGCCATGACCGTTGCCCCTTCGGCGCGTTGTCGGCTGAGACGGTTCACGTGCGGTGCGGCGCGCGGTGGTTCGGATACTCCTGAGGCTACGGAAAGCGGCGACCGGAAGCGATGGCTCCGGCATTTTCCGTTGGAACATGCCGCGTGAGGGGAAGTCGCCGCCGAACCCTGACACTCCCCCTGCGTCGTCGCAGGCCAGGAGCCTTCCGCCCGGCGGGGCCACGACGGGTCGGTGGCCCGGCGCCCTCGCCAGGCCTTTCAGTGGCGTCCGGTCTCCGCGGCGAAGTCGTCGAGCAGCGCGAAGGTGCGCGCCGGCTGTTCGAGATGCGGCAAGTGCCCCGCCTCGGCGACCACTTCGTAACGGGCGTTCGGGAACGACGCGGCGTACTCCTTGCCGTAGGCCGGGGTCGCGATGCCGTCGCTCTCGCCCCACACGACGAGGGTGGGGACGGTGACGGCCGCGAGGCGGGCACGGAGGGTCGGGTCGCTCATGGCGGGGCCGCCGGAGAAGACGCGCAGGGCCGCCATGTTGCCCTGGAAGGCGGCGAGTCGTTCGGCCGGGACGGTCGCCGGGTCGACGTAGAAGCGCTGGGAGTCGTGGTAGGCGTGCTCGGCGACGCCGCGCGCGTCGAGCGCGAAGAAGTCCCGGATCGGCTCCCCGTCGACCTCGATGCCGACCGCGTCCATCAGAACGATCCCGCTGACCAGTCCCTGCGTGTCGGCCGCGGCCAGTTCGGCGGCGATCCAGCCGCCGAGCGAGGAGCCGACGACCAGGACGTCGGACAGTTGGCGGTCGCGCAGGAGGCGGAGGTAGGCGTCGGCGAGGTCGGACACGCGGGTGAGGCCGTCGGGCCGGGGGGTGCCGTTCCAGCCCGGGTGGGTAGGGAGCAGGGTGGGGGCGGTGACGGCGAAGTGCTCGGCGATCGGGGCGACGGTGGCGGGACCACCACCGCCGTGCAGGACGAGGACGGGGCGGCCGGCCGCGGGGCCGGATGTGGTGAGTGTCGGTTCCGAAGTCATGAGCAGGAGTAACTAAGGATGTTTATATAAGCAAGCTTAGTCAGGATGCTAGCCTGGCAGCATGCCCGTCGAACTGCAGATCCTCGGAAGGGCCGTGAAGGCCGCCCAGTACCGCCAGCACCGCACACTCGACAGCCGGCTCGCGTCCGTCGGCAGCACGCTCGCGCAGTGGGACGCGCTCCGCGCGATCAGCCGCACCCCGGGCGCCAGCGCTCGGGAACTGGCGGCGGCGACGTTCCAGAGCGAGCAGGCGTTCGGCACGCTCGCGGGACGACTGGTGGCACAGGGACTGGTGGACCGGCGCCCCGGGCACGGCCGACGCTTCGAGCACCACCTCACCTCCGACGGGGAGCGGGTGCTGAAGGCGGGCCACGAGGTGGCCGAGTCGGTGCTCGCGGAGTGCTTCGAGGGGCTGACGGAGCAGGAGCGCGAGGCGTTGCTGGGACTGCTGCGGAAGATCGAGGAACGGCCCGAAGGCGACAGCGGCCTTCAGAACCGTGTGCGACCCGAAGGCGACAGCAAGCGCTAGAAGTGTGCGGACGGGGACGGCGGCCGTCACGGGCGGACCGCTCGTCGGCAGCGACCAGGGCGCGGACGCCGCGAGAGGGGCGACCGGCCCCTCCTCGCGGCCGGCGTCCGTCAGCCGTTCGTTCCCGCCGCCCAGAGGACCGTGCCGCCGGACGTGATCACGACGTTTCCGTCGGTCTGGAACACCAGGACCGCTCCTTCGTGGCCGCCGGTCCGTGAGGCCCACAGAGGCTGCCCGCCGCTGTTGTAGACGACCAGGTTGCCGTCCGCCTGGAAGCGGGCGGAGTTGCCCTCGCCGCTGGTCATCGCGGCCCAGCGCGCCTTGCCGCCCTCGTCGTAGATCACGAGGTTGCCGTCCTGCTGCATGATCAGAGTCCGGGCCCCGGCCACCGCGGACTGTCCGGCGGCCAGCTCGAACGGGGCCGTCATGACCTTGGCTGCCGCGCCCTCCCCCTGGGGCTCCTGGGCCTGCTGCGTCTCCTGGGGCTCCTGGGCCGAGGCGGACGGAGTCCCGCCCGCGGTCTCCGGGGCGGCGGAGCCGGACGGCCGTCCCTGTGCGGACGAGGAGGAGCCGGCCGAGGAGGAGCCGGCCGAGGACCGCTGTGTACCGAAGTGGACGGCGGCCACCACGGCCACCACGACCGCGACCGCCGCGACGGCCGTGGCCGCCGGCCACGCGCGTCGACGGCGCCGGCCGGGCGCCGCCGGGACCGTGAGAAGGGTGTCGGACCTCGCGGCCAGGGGAAACGCCTGACCGGCGGGGGCGGCGGTGGTGTCCTGGGCGAGGTCGACCAGGGTGCGCGCCGCGTGCTCGGTCTCGGTCAGCTCTCCGGCGAGGACGGTGGGGCACTCGTCGGGCCACCGCCCGAGCCGGCCGCCCCTCTCCTCCAGCCATCCGGCCAGCCGGGCCGCCGTCGGACGCGCGGCCGGGTCCTTGGCCAGGCACGCGGTGAGCGGCGGCACCAGTTCCGTGGGGATGCCGGTGAGGTCGGGTTCCTCGTGGACCACTCGGTACATCAGGGTGGCCGCGGGAATCTGTTCGCCCGCTCGCGAGAAGGGGCCGTGTCCGGTCGCGGCATACACCAGCGCGGCGGCCAGCGAGAACACGTCGGCGGGTTCGGCGGCGACCCCGCCGACGGCCTGGTCCGGTGCCAGATAGCCGGGGGACCCCACGGAGACGCCGAGGCGGGTGTGCCGGCTGTCGTCGGCGGCCCGTGCGACACCGAAGTCGATCAGCCGTGGCCGGTCGCGTGCCAACAGGACGTTCCCCGGCTTGATGTCCCGGTGCGCGAGCCCGGCCTGGTGGACGGCCTGCAGGGCGCCGCACAGTTCGGCGGCGAGGGAGAGCAGCGCGGGCCGGGGCAGCGGGCCGTGGGTCGCGACCCAGTCGGCGAGCGAAGGCGCGGGCACGTACTCGGTGGCCAGCCACTGCGGGTGCTGGCCCGGGGCGCTGTAGTCCACGACGGTCACCGTCCACGGCGAACGGACGCGGTCACTGTTGCGGATCTCGCGGGCGAACCGCTCCTCGAACCCCGGCTCGGAGCTGAGATCGTCGCGGATCGTCTTGAGCGCGAGCATCCGTCCCGAACCCGTCCGGGACAGGAACACCTGCCCCATGCCGCCCGCACCGAGCCGGCCGAGTATCGGATAGCCGCCTATGGACGTCGGGTCCGAAGGCTGGAGGTTTTTCATGACGGCTGTTCCCCGGAAGTGAAGTGTGCATCAGCGCTCGGACCCGCGCGCTGGACCGTGGCTCGCCCGCTGGTGAGCAGGCTCCGCGCTCGCAAGTATGCCGGACGGAACCACCGTTGATCGCTCGGCCCACGTGGCCGGGAGCGAGCCGAGCCGCGGCGAGGTGTCTCCCGCGCGTCCTGGACCAGACCACGCGGTCAAGTTTTGATCTCCCCCGGCAGAGGCGGCGACAGAAGTGCGTTACCGGCGGTAAGTTCCCGCTGCCCCTCCCCACTTCACAGGAGTACCGCCTCATGCGCCGTCTTCTCACCTGCCTCGTGGCCGCGGCCGTCACCTGCGGCGGGTTCGTCGCGACCGCCTCACCCGCCGCTGCCGCGGACCCGGTCTCCGGGTCCTTCAGTGCCCTCACCTACAACGTCGCGGGGCTGCCGGAGATCCTCTCCAGCGCGTCGACTCCCCGCGAGTCCAGCACCACGGCCATCGGTCAGCGCCTCGCGCCGTACGACATCGTGCACGTCGAGGAGGACTTCAACTACCACGCCCATCTCTACGCCGGGGACACCTCGCACGCCTACCGCACGCCCACCAGCGGGGGTGCGGGCATCGGCAGCGGGCTGAACACGCTGTCCAAACTCCCCTACGACACCGACGACTTCGAGCGGGCGCACTGGAACTCCTGCCAGTTCGACTCCGGTGACTGCCTGACACCCAAGGGCTTCACCTTCATGCGTGAGCGGCTGGCGGAAGGCGTCTACGTCGACTTCTACAACCTGCACACCAACGCGGGCACCAACGACGGCGACCTGACCGCGCGCGCCGACAACCTCGCTCAGCTGACGGGCTTCATCACCACGCACTCGGCGGGCAACGCCGTCGTCGTCATGGGCGACACCAACACCCGCTACACCCGCACCGGCGACACCATCGCCGAGTTCGCCGCCGCCAACGGACTGACCGACGCCTGGGTGCAACTCATCCGCGGCGGCACCCCGCCGGCCAAGGGCAGCGACGCCCTCGTCTGCGACCAGAGCGGGCCCACCGTGCCCGACACCTGCGAGGTCGTCGACAAGGTCCTCTACCGCGGCAGCAAACTCGTGTCGCTCGATGCCACGTCCTACCGCAACGAACACGCCGCGTTCCTCACGGACGACGGTCTCATGCTGTCCGACCACGACCCCATCGCGGTCGGTTTCTCCTGGTCGCGCAACGCGGACTTCCAGCTCAGCGACCAGTACGGCGGTCCGCACGGCGACTACTACACCGACATCGACGCCGTGCCGGCCGGCGCCCGGGTCACCGGCCTCTCGCTGCGCGGCGGCTCGCGCGTCGACGGCGTCGGCCTGACGCTCGACAACGGTCGGGTGCTCACCCACGGCGGCACCGGAGGCACCCTGTCGTCCCTGACCCTGGGCAGCGGGGAATACATCACCTCCGCCCGGCTGTGCCAGGGCCAGAAGGACGGCCGTACCCGGATCTTCTACGCCAGGTTCGACACCAGCCTCGGCAGGAGCCTGGCCGGCGGGACCACCACGTCCGACTGCGTGACGCGCACCGCGCCGTCGGGGTGGCAGGTCGCCGGCTTCCACGGACGCTCCGGCGACGAGATCGACAAGCTCGGCCTCCTCTACACGAAGCGCTGACCGGCCCGCGCACACGCCACGCGGCGACGGCCTTCAGTGCCGTCGCCGCGTGGCGCGCCGGCCGGCGTCCCCGATGGACGCCGCCCGGCATCGGCCTCCGGCACGGTGGAGCGACGGTGCCGTCGGCGGGACGGTTCAGCCCTGCGTGCGGGCCGGGAGCCGCCATCCCGGGCGCGGGAAGTGGCAGGTGTAGCCGTCGGGGTAACGCTCCAGGTAGTCCTGGTGCTCCGGCTCGGCCTCCCAGAAGGGGCCTGCCGGCTCGACCTCGGTGACGGCCTTGCCCGGCCACAGTCCGGAGGCGTCCACGTCCGCGATGGTGTCCTCGGCGACCCGCTTCTGCTCGTCGTCCACGTAGTAGATCGCCGAGCGGTAGCTGAGGCCGATGTCGTTGCCCTGGCGGTTCGCGGTGCTCGGGTCGTGGATCTGGAAGAAGAACTCCAGGAGCGTGCGGTAGTCGGTCTGCTCGGGGTCGAAGAGGATCTCGATGGCCTCCGCGTGGGTGCCGTGGTGACGGTAGGTGGCGTTCGGCACGTCACCGCCGGTGTATCCGACCCGGGTCGCCGTCACCCCCGGGAGCCTGCGGATCAAGTCCTGCATCCCCCAGAAGCATCCGCCCGCCAGCACGGCCCTCTGCGTCTGCGTTGCCATCTCAGCACCTTCCGTCTCTCTCGCCCCGGCCCCTCGCGCTGCTCGCGCGCACACCGTGGACGACCCAGCCTTCGTGGATACAACAGCACGTGAGAGGCCTGAACAATTCCGCACCCACGCGATCGGCCCGGCCGCCTCGGGCGCGGGCAACGGTTCCGCCACCGTCAAGGCGGCCCCGCCTGCCGACCGCCCTAGGCCGCGCGTCCCAGGCGGAAGCGGGGAAGGGGCTCGACGCGGCCGGTGGCGAGGTCGGCGGCCATCGCGCCGATGAGCGGCGTGAACTTCGCGCCGTGCCCGGAGCACGGGGAGACGACGACGAAGGGGCCGTGGCGGTCCAGGACGAAGTCCTCGTCCGGGGTGGTGGTGTAGAGACAGGTCGCCTCGGCGACCGGGTCGGGTTCGAGGCCCGGGAGGCGGTCGCGGACGAAGCCGCTCACGCGTGTCCGCGACGACGGGTCGGCCACCCCGCTGCGGGTGCGGGCGGTGGCCGGGGTCCCACGGTCGTGCTCGGCGACCTTGACCGCGGGCAGCGGGCCCCCGTCGCTTCCGGACGGCAGGCCGTACAGCTGAAGCTCCCCGTCCCAGACCAGGGTCGGCCACTCGACGGAGGGGTCCCGCTGCCGGAAGTGGAAGACCTGCTGCTGGGTCACCGCCAACGGCGGCAGGGCGAAGGGCAGTCCGATTTCGGGCAGCCAGGCACCGGCCGCGATCACCACCGTGTCGGCGACGATCTCGCGGCCGTCGTCGGTGCGCAGGCGCACCCGCGCGTTCCCCCGGACGTCGATGCCGATGACGCGGGTGCCGAACACGGCCCGCGCCCCGTGGGCGATCGCCCGCCGTACGCAGGTGGCGACGGTGTCGTCGGCGTTGATCACGCCCGCCTCCGGGTGGTGGAGCACCGGACCGGTGACACGGATGTACGGCCAGCGTTCCGCGGCGGCTCGCGGGCCGAGGAGTTCGTGGCGCACGCCGGCCGCCCCGAGCAGGTCCGCGATCGCCTTCGGGTCGCGGTCCTCGCCCATGTCGAGCCCGCCGGTCGTACGCAGCAACGAGGTCGAGCCGTCGTCCTCCAGCTCCCGCCACCGCTCGTGCGCCAGTCCGGTCAACCGTACGTAGAAGGGGTCGGCGTAGGCCCGCCGGAAGATCCGCGAACTGCCGTGCGAGCTGCCGTTTCGGTGGCCCACGTCGTACGCATCGACGAGCGTGACCTCGTGGCCCCTGCGGGCCAGCTGCCAGGCGGTGGCCGCGCCCATGAGCCCGGCGCCGACGACGGCGATCACAGTCCCTCCCGGGAATCCAGTGGGTGCCCGCGAGCGGACCGCGGGCCTTGGCTGCCCACTCGATCGTAAGGGCGACCGGATCCTCGGGTTCCAGGCGGGGCAGGTCCGGGCGCCGCCGACCCTCCTGGCCCGGGAACGCGAGGGGGCCCCCGGACGGTTCCGTGGGCCCCCTCGGCGTATCGCTCTGCCGGTCAGGTCACCGTGGGGCGACCGCCGGGGTGCCCGCGCTCAGCGTGGCGGGCGCGGGGTGCAGCAGCCGTTCGGCCAGTTCGCCGAAGACGAGGCCGAAGCCGCCCCAGAGCGTGACCTGCATGGCGAGGGCGGACAGGCGGAACCGCCACAGCAGGGCCGCCGGGAAGTCGCTCGGCACCTCGTCGACGGCCGGCAGGAACGCGTAGGCGAGCCCGATGACGAGCACGAAGCCGAGGACGGCGACGACGGTGGCGTACCAGGTGCCCAGCTTCGGTGCGAGCCGCTTGCCCACGATCACCGCCGCCACCGCGAGGAGCACGCTGAGCACCATCATCAGGAAGTAGAGCGTGGTCCGCTTGCCGATGGTGTCGCCGTCGCCGACCGCGGGCGGGTTCGCCGGGTACTTCAGGAACGGCACGACGTACACGGCGAGCAGGGCGGTCCCCGCCAGCAGGAGGGCCGTGGCCCGCGGGGTGAAGCGGCCTGTGCGGCCGAGGGCGAAGCAGAAGGCGAGGGCGGCGATGCCGCCGAAGGCCACCCCGTAGAACAGCACACCGGTGGCGAGGCCGGCGGTGGACTGGAGGCTGCGGGAGACGAGTTCGACCTCGTGCTCGTGTGCGTGGGCGGAGGCGTGGGACTCCTCGAAGCCGATCGCGCTGTCGACGTTCGGCTCACCGAGGAAATAGGCGACGATCAGGGCGAGCACGCCGGCGGCGAGGCCGGCGAGCATGCCCCGCACGAGCAGATTTCTTACCGTTGCGGAGTTCATGGGTGTGCTGGGGTTCCCCTCGTCAGTGGCAGGGGAAGCCGAGCAGGTGGCGTGCGTCATGCACCCACTCGTGAACGTCCTCGCCGGAGACGACGGCGGTCGCGCCTTGCTCCGCGCCGACGAAGTAGAGCAGAACGAGCATCAGGACACCGAAGAAGACCGCCCAGGGGGCGATGTCCTTCAACGGCAACTTGGCCGGTACGACGGGCGTGGTGGTAGTCGGCTGGGCGACATGCTGCGCCATGGCAAGACCTCCTCTGGGAGTTCGCGTCCCATCTCGGTGGTGCACATGACGACGGCCACGGGTCTGACTCGCGATGCGCTCCCTTACGGGATGCACCGTCCACAGTGGCGCGACCGTGCCGGATTCTCACCGGCTTCCGTCTCGCCGTCGTCGATATCAGAGCGACGGTACCGCGTGTCGGGCCGTCGGCCAATACCGCCCCACCTGCCGTGATGCCGCTCTCCACGGCGGGGTGGCCCGGATCACCACGCCGGTCGCGCCCGCCGCGCCGGTTCCGCTCACCCGGCGGCCTCCCCGGTGATGTCCGTTGCGGCGAGCCGGAGTTCACGTTCGCCGAGCGGGGTGAAATAGCGCTCCACGTCGGCCTCCGTGACCTCGGCGAGGGTGGCCGGCGACCAACGCGGCCTGCGGTCCTTGTCGATGACCTGGGCGCGGATGCCCTCGACCAGGTCGGGTGTGGTCAGGGCCGCGCAGGAGACGCGGTACTCCTGCTCCAGCACCCGCTCCAGCGTGCAGAGTCGCCGGGCACGGCGCAGGGCGACCAGGGTGACCTTGAGCGTGGTGGGCGACCTGGTCAGCAGAATCTCGGCGGTCTCCTTCGCCGCCGGGTCGCCGTGGGCGAACAGCCGTCGGACGATCTCCTCGACGGTGCCGGCCGCGTAACAGGAGTCGATCCACTCCCGCCGGCCGGCCAACTCCCCTTCCGGCAGGGGATGTACATGACGGTTCAGGGCTTCCCGTACGGGCAGGTCGGCGAGGTCGTCGACCAAGTCGCGCAGCGAGGCGGACGGTACGAAGTGGTCGGCGAGTCCGCACGACACCGCGTCCCCCGCGCCGATCTGCGCACCCGTCAGGGCGAGATGGGTGCCCAGTTCGCCCGGCGCGCGGGCGAGCAGGTAGGTGCCGCCGACGTCGGGCACGAAGCCGATGCCGGTCTCGGGCATGGCGATCCTCGACCGTTCGGTGACCACCCGGAAGCCGCCGTGCGCCGAGACGCCGACACCGCCGCCCATCACGATGCCGTCCATCAGGGCGACGTAGGGCTTCGGACAGCGGGCGATGCGCGCGTTGAGGCGGTACTCGTCGCGCCAGAAGGCGGCCGACGCGGTGCCGTCGCCGTCGCGGGCGTCGTCGTGCACGGCGCGGATGTCGCCGCCCGCGCACAGGCCGCGCTCCCCCGCGCCGGAGAGGACGACGGTCTCGACGGCCGGGTCGCGTTCCCAGGCGGTCAGCGCCTCGTCGATCCGGCGCACCATCGCGTGGTTCAGGGCGTTGATGGCCCTCGGCCGGTTGAGCGTGATGTGGCCGGCCCGGCCGGCGGTGTGCAGCAGGACGGGGTCCTCGACGTCGTTCATCCGGATACCTCCGTCAGGCCACGGGCCACATGGACGTGCATGATCTCGTTGCTTCCTTCCAGGATCCGCCGGGCACACAGGTCAGGGACGATCTTCCCTGCTCCGTGGTGGCCGCGGTAGCGCCGGCCCCCGCCGCCGACGTGGGAAGCCGACCCGACGCGACGGTGTCACGGCCGCCGCGCACAGTTCTTACGTGTCCATGACGCACGGCCTCGACAAGGGCTGCGGAGAACCGACTTGGGTGAGGCTGAGGGCTCCCCGGCCGACGAGCGACGCGCGTCGCCGCCGAGCCGAGAACCACATCGTGAAATCGGGAGTCCTCATGCGAGCAGATCACAGGCGCGGCCGAAGCCGCCGCAACGCCATCCTGGCGGTCACGGCGTTGCTGGCAGGGGGCGGCGGTCTCGTGGCCGTGAACTACGCCGCGAACGCGTCCGACGTCACCGCCGCCGCCCCCACGACGCGGTCCGCCCGGACGATCAGCTGCCCGGACGTGAAGGGCGCACTGCCTGCCGTTCCCCGGCAGGCGCGAACCGAAGTGGACCGGAATCTGGAGTTGTTGGACCGACAGACCGCGCAGGCCGACCGGCGGCTGGTGGACACCCGTGGGGAGGGAGGCCCGAACTTCGTGCAGAACGCGATCCTCGGCCCCCTCGAAGGCAAGAGGGCGGCGGCCATCGAACGGATCGCCATCGCCATCGGGCGGGTGGCCGCCAAGCCCTCGGGGCTGGAGGGCCTCGCCGCCTGCACCCTCGGCCTCGATCCGTCCGGGGCCGGGGCCGCGAGCCGGAGCCCGGGCGGCGCACCGGGCGACGGAGGCGAGGGAAGCGACGCCGGACAGCAGGGAAACGGGTCCGGTGCCGCGGAGCGGAGCGACGACGGGCCCACCGCGGCCGACTTCGTCGACATCACCAAGGTGGCCCCGAACGTGCCCAGGGTCCGCCGGCAGGCAGGCGCCTCGACCGGAGCGTTCATCTCCCGGTGCGGAGTGAACAAACAGGGACAGCACAACTCGGACAACGACATCGTGGCTCCGGGTGTCAGCAACGGGGCACACCATGTCCACGACTACGTGGGCAACCGGAAGGTGGACTTCAACTCGACGAACGAGTCCCTGAGCGCCCAGGGCACCTCATGCACCAACGGCGACCGGTCCGCGTACTACTGGCCCGTCCTGCGGGACACCACCCGTCAGGGCCCCGACGCCCATGCCCTCGGCGGTGGGGCCGAGGGCAACAAGGGAGCCATCCTGGTGCCCGCGACCGTCTCGATCAGTTACCAGGGCAGCCCCACCGGCAAGGTCGTGGCGATGCCCCGCTTCCTGCGGATCATCACCGGTGACGCCAAGGCCTTCACGAACGGCACCAAGAACGCCAACGCCCACTGGAGCTGCACCGGCTTCGAGAACAGGGTGCAGCTCACCGACAAGTACCCGATCTGTCCCGCCGGCAGCAAGGTGGTCCGCAGCTTCGCCTTCCAGAGCTGCTGGGACGGCCGCAACGTCGACAGCGCCGATCACCGCAGCCACGTCGCCTTCGCCGACGCGGGCGGCAACTGCGCCCGGGGCTTCAGGGCCATCCCGCAGCTGACCATGCGGCTCACCTACAGGGCCCCCGCGGCACCCGACTTCGCCGTCGACGGTTTCCAGGGACAGCGGCACAGCGCCGTCACGGACCACAACGACTTCATCAACGTCATGAGCGACCGGCTCATGAACCAGGCGGTCTCCTGCATCAACTCGGGTCGCCGCTGCGGCTGAACCGACTCACAAGATCTTACGAAGCCCTTACACGGCCGCCTCACGTGACGTGACGCGCCTACGATCGCGAGGTGTCGACCATCCGGAACATCGCCCTCGTCACCGCTGCGCCCCTTCTGCTGGCCGCGGCGGGCGCCGCCCACCCGCACGGCCTGTCCAGGGCGACAGCCGCGGACTGGACACATCTGCACATCGCACTGCTGCCGGTCTTCCCGCTGCTCACGGTCGGCCTCCTCGTCCCTCTCCGGCGCCGCCCCCGACCGGACCTCGCCGGCCTGGCCACGGTGGTCGCCTGGGTGAGCGCGTTCCTGTACGCGGCCTTCTACACCGGCCTGGACGCGGTGGCCGGCATCGCGGCGGGGACCGCGGTCGAGCACGCTGCCGGGACGGCGAGCATCGGCCCGCTCAAGTACCCCCTCTACGACACGGGCGAGTCGCTCGGGCAGGTCGGCGCCTACGCCCTCGTCGTCGCCGTCGTGGCCACGGCGGTCGCCCTCTACCCGGAGCACGGCGCCCGGGTCCTGCCCGGAACCGTGGTGCTTCTGGTGGCCGGCTGGTCCTTCAGGGACAGCCACATCTTCTGGCCCCGGGGCGTGTGGACCATGCTCGGCTTCGCCCTGGGCTTCGCCCTGCTCACCGCGGGGGTCGCAAGGGGCGGATCACTCCCGCTGCGCGCCCGGGCGGAACGCGGGGCCCTCCGCGCCGGATGAGCCGGCGGCCCGGGTTTCCCCCGGGCCCCGGCGCCGCGGGCCTTCCCGGCGACGTCGTGAAGGACAGGGCTCACCCCTGTGCGGATGGTGGGCGAGCCCTGTCCACCGGTTCCGATTCTCGGGCCTGGGGACCGGCGGGCCCACGGGTGCGGAGGCGTCGACCGTGGTGAACGGCGCACACCCCGTACGAGTGGCGCACACCCCCGCACCGGTCCTCGGCGCGGAGGCCGGATCCGGACGCGTGACCGGTGTCGCACCGGGGAAGGGGCATGCCGGCGGGACGCCTCCGGGCGGCCGCGCCACCGACCCGCTTGATCGCGCACCCCCCGCGGCGAGTGATACTGGCCTTCGCACGCCGTCGCCACGTCGTCACCGCCCTCACGAATGGACTCACACTCATCTCCGCGACCGTTTTGCCCACGACGCCCTCCACGGTGTGGCAGACCCGTGGCCGTCACACCGGCCCCGCCGCTCCGGACGTCCTGCGCAGGCATCTTCAGGCGCTCAAGGACGCCGAGACCGTCCAGGACTTCACGGAGCTGCCCGACACCGACACCCCCGAGGGGGAGACGGCCTTCGAGGCCCGGTGGCTGGTCGCGGAGGAGGTGACCGTCCGTGCCCGGCTGAGGCTCGCCGAGTGGGCGGGCCCGGGCCAGGAATGGACGCTGACGGCGGAGGCCGAGCGGCCGTGGGACCAGCGGTGGCCGTCGCCCGCCGAGATGTTCTGGTCCTGGGAGGCGGACACGCCGTGGGGCAACGAGACCGTCACCGGTGAGCGGTTCCTGGCCACCAATCCGCTCCCGGCGGACGAGAAGGAGCTGCGGCGCGTGCTCCGGGGCGCCCTGCGGGACACCTGGACCGTCCACCTCCTCGTGCACGAGGCCATGACCCCCGACGAGCGCGGCCGGCGGTCGCTCGTCCCCCTGCTGCCGCCGGGCCTGCATCACCGGGTCGTCGAGCACCGCGCGGCCCCGCACCAGCTGCGCACCGTGAACTGGGCCCTCAAGGAGGCCGGGGTGGAGCTGCCGCGCGGCGGTGCGCTGGTGCTGCCCGGCGCTCCCGCTCCGGCCGACTACGACGCCGCCGACTACTCGGTGCGCAGCGTGTTCCTGGACGGCACCCATCCCACCGAGCTGCTGGACGCCGTACGGCGCTTCGCCACGCTGCCCAGGCCGCTGCCGGAGGACGCCGACGCCGCGCTCACCGCGCTGCGGGAGGAGTGGCAGCTGCTGACCCCGCAGGAGGAGCTCGCGCGGGAGCGCAAGCTCGTGGCGATGTACAAGGAGGCGCTGGAGGCGATGACGGAGTCCCGGGACCTGTACCGGGAGGCCGCCGAGCACGCCCACGAGGCGCTGGCCGCGTACCGCGAGGCGGCCGCCGAGGCCGGGGTACCGCGGCAGGCGCCGGTCCGCAAGAGCGGCTCGCCGTTCCAGCAGCTGGGCCGGACCCTGGAGCGGTTCAAGGAGACGACGAAGGGCCTGCGCCCGTCGGCGCCCGCCGCTCCCCGGCCTCGGGACGAGTCGCCGGAGGAAGGGCACATCACCGGCGGCACGGGCGCCACAGCGGTCACGGGTGCCACGGGCGCCTCCGGCGGCGACGACCCCGAGGCAGCCGGCCGATAGGCGCAGGTGGGCGGCCGACAGGCGCCCGAGCCCGAATTGCCTCCTCCCGGGACGTGTCACCCGCCCCACTCTGGATACGCGGTCCCCACGGCACCACGCACCGCCCCGGAAGGGACCAGGACATGGGCACCGAGCACGGCCCCCGGTCATCGCCCCACCGATCCGACACGACGCTGCGCGTCAACGGCAAGCCGCACACCCTCACCGTCGACCACCGACGCGTGCTGCTGGACGTGCTGCGGGAGGATCTGGACCTCACCGGAGCGAAGAAGGGCTGTGACCACGGCCAGTGCGGCGCGTGCACCGTCCTCGTCGACGGGCGGCGCGTCAACAGCTGTCTGCTGCTCGCCGTCACCCTGGACGGCAGCGACATCACGACCGTCGAGGGCCTGTCCGGCGACGGCGAGGAGCCGCATCCGCTCCAGCGGGCCTTCCTGGACCGCGACGCCTTCCAATGCGGGTACTGCACGCCCGGACAGATCTGCTCGGCGGTCGGCGCGCTCGCCGAGGCCGAGGCGGGCCATCCCTCGCACGTCACGGACCCGGCGATGCCCTCCGGACGGCCCGTCGCGCTGGACCGCGACGAGATCCGCGAACGGCTCAGCGGCAACCTCTGCCGCTGCGGCGCGTACCCGCGCATCGTCGACGCGGTCGAGGACGTGACCGGCGCGGGCAGCACATGACCGGGCCGGCGGCCCGACGACACGAGCGGGGCAACCGCGACCGGGGCAACCAGAGGACGTGATCCGGTGGACACCTTCGCCTATGTACGGGCCGGCAGTCTCGCGGAGGCCGCCGAGGCCTACGCCGCACACCCGGGCGCACGCTATCTGGGCGGCGGCACGAACCTCGTCGACCTGATGAAACTGGGCGTGGAACGGCCGACCGCCCTCGTCGACGTGACCCGGCTCCCGCTGGACGAGGTGACGGAGCTGCCGGACGGGTCGCTGCGGATCGGCGCCCTGGTGCGCAACAGCGACCTCGCGGCGCACCCGCGCGTCCGGGACCGCTACCCCGTCCTCTCCCAGGCGGTGCTCGCGGGCGCCTCGGGCCAGCTGCGCAACGCCGCCACCACCGGCGGGAACCTACTCCAGCGCACCCGCTGCCCCTACTTCCAGGACGTCTCCAAGCCGTGCAACAAACGCGAGCCGGGCAGCGGGTGCGCCGCCCGGAACGGCGTGCACCGCGATCACGCGGTGTTCGGGCACTCCGACCACTGCATCGCCACCCACCCCTCGGACATGGCGGTGGCGCTGGCCGCGCTGGACGCCGAGGTCGAGCTGTACGGCACGGCCGGCGTGCGCCGGGTGGCGGCGGCCGAGTTCCACCGGCTGCCCGGGGCGGAGCCGGAGCGGGACACCGTGATCGAACCCGGCGAGCTCGTCACCGCCGTTCTGCTGCCGGCCGCCACGGCCGGACTGCCGTCCGCTTACCGCAAGGCGCGCGACCGTGCCTCGTACGCCTTCGCGCTGGCCTCCGTCGCCGTGGTCCTGGAGGTCACCGACGGTGTCGTCGCGCGGGCGGGGATCGCCTTCGGGGCACTGGCACACCGCCCGTGGCGGGCGTGGCGGGCCGAGGCGGCGCTGCTGGGCACGGCTCCCACCCGGGCGGCCTTCGAGCGCGCCGTCGAACTGGAGCTGTCCGAGGCCCGGCCGCTGCGCGACAACGCGTACAAGGTGCCGCTGGCCCGCAACCTCGCCGTCGACGTCCTGACTCGACTCGTACCGCGAGAGCCCGGATCGCAGGGGCCCGGAGCGCAGGGGCTTCGACCGCACGTGGAGGACTCATGACCGCCGTGGGCGCTCCCGCCGAGCGCAGGGAGGGCCGGGAAAAGGTCACCGGAACCGCCCGGTACGCCGCCGAACAGCCCCTTCCCGGAAGGCTGTTCGCCCGCCCCGTGGCGGCGACGATCGTGCGGGGCAGGGTGACCGACATCGACGCCTCCGCCGCGTCGGCGCTGCCCGGTGTCGTCACCGTGCTCACCCATCGCAACGCCCCCCGCCTCGCCGCGGGGGACGACGCCACCCTCGCCGTGCTCCAGGACTCCGAGGTGCCGAACCGGGGCTGGTTCGTCGCCCTGGTGGTGGCCGAGAGCCCGGAGGCGGCCCGGGCCGGCGCGGCCGCCGTACGGGTCTCCTACGCCGAGGAGAAGCACGACGTCACGCTCACCGCCGCGCACCCGCAGGCGTACGTCCCCGAGAAGGTCGGCGGGACGTTCCCGGGCGCACGGGAACTGGGCGACCCCGACGGCGCGTTCGCCGACGCACAGGTGCGGGTCGACGCCGGCTACCGGGTGCCGCCGCTGCACAACCACCCCATGGAGCCGCACGCCAGCACCGCGCACTGGGACGGTGAACGGCTCACGGTGCACACCTCCAGCCAGGGCACCACGGTCGTGCGCTCCGTGCTCGGCACGATGTTCGGGCTGGCGAAGGAGCGGATCACGGTCGTGGCCGAGCATGTCGGCGGTGGCTTCGGGTCCAAGGGCACGCCCCGGCCCGACGTGGTGCTCGCGGCGATGGCCACCTGGCACACCGGCCGCCCGGTCACCGTGGTCCTCCCCCGCCGGGCCATGCCCACCTCCGTCGGCCACCGCGCGTCCACCCTGCACCGGCTGCGCCTGGGCGCGGACGTCGACGGCAGGCTGACGTCGCTCGTGCACGAGGTGACCACGTACACGTCCCGCGTCAAGGAGTTCGTCGAGTACGCCGCCATCCCGGCCCGCGTCATGTACGCCGCCCCGAACCTGCGCAGCCTGCACCGCGTGGTCCGGCTCGACGTGCCGACGCCGTCGTGGATGCGGGCGCCCGGCGAGGCGCCGGGCATGTACGCCCTGGAGTCGGCGATGGACGAACTGGCCGAGGCGCTCGGGATGGACCCGGTCGAGGTGCGGATCCGCAACGAACCGGACACCGAACCGGACAGCGGCAAGCCGTTCAGCAGCCGGCACCTGGTGGAGTGCCTGCGGGAGGGCGCCCGCCGGTTCGGGTGGTCCGACCGGGACCACCGCCCCCGAACGCGCTCCGCCGGCCCGCTGCTCCTCGGGACGGGCGTGGCCGCCGCCACGTACCCGGTGCAGGCGTATCCGTCGAGGGCGGCGGTGCGTGCCCTGCCGGACGGGTCCTTCCTCGTCGAGGTGAACGCCGCGGACATCGGCACCGGCGCCCGCACGGTCCTGGCGCAGGTCGCGGCGGACGCCCTGGGGGTGCCCCTGGAGCGGGTGCGGATCCGGGTGGGCAGCAGTGATCTCCCGGCGGCCCCGCTGGCAGGCGGCTCCTCGGGTACCGCCTCCTGGGGCTGGGCGGTGCACGAGGGCTGTGTACGGCTCGCCGCGCAGCTGGCGGAACGTCAGGGTCCGTTGCTTGCGGAGGGGTTGGAGGTCCGCGCCGACACCAAGGGCGCGGCCGACGCCGAAAGCCCCTACGCGCGGCACGCGTTCGGGGCACATTTCGCGGAGGTCTCCGTGGACACGGTGACCGGGGAGGTGCGGGTGCGCCGGCTGCTCGGGGTGTACGCGGCGGGGCGCATCCTCAACCCCCGTACCGCGCGCTCCCAGTTCGTCGGCGGGATGACCATGGGCCTGGGCATGGCGCTGACCGAGGGCAGCACCCTGGACGCCGCCTTCGGCGACTTCACCGAGTCGGATCTCGCGGCCTACCACGTGCCCGCGCACGCCGACGTACCGGACATCGAGGCGCACTGGATCGACGAGGACGATCCGCACCTCAACCCCGTGGGCGGCAAGGGGATCGGCGAGATCGGCATCGTGGGCACGGCGGCCGCCATCGGCAACGCCGTGCACCACGCCACGGGTGTCCGCTTCCGCGAACCGCCGCTCACCCCCGACCGGGTGCTGACGGGTCTGCTGGAGAACCAGGCCCCTCAGCCCCCGGCACCGAGCGGCTGAGTCGCCGCCGGGCGGCGCCGCCGGAGCAGGCGTCAGTCCGGGGTGCCCGGCGCGGCGGGCGCCCGCCGCCCGCCGCGCAGACACGCGAGGAGGGCGAGGAGCGCCGTCAGCGCGGCTGCTGCGGCCGTCGTCGCGGTGAGCCAGGACGGCGCGAGGGTCGCCTCCGTGATCCCGGACGCTGCCGTCCATTCGACGCGCCCGACGAGCAGTTGGGCGCCGGCGAGCGCCGCCGGCACGAGTACGGCCGCCACGAGCAGCGCCGGCGTGGGCCGGCGGACCAGCAGCAGGGCCACCAGCAGGACCGACAGGAGGCAGGCGGCGGCCTGCACGAGGGTGGCCGCGAGGCCGGCCGCGGAGGCACCGTCGTGGTGCACGGGGACGTGCGCGGCTGCGCACAGGGCCAGAGCCACCGCGGTGGCCCACACCGTCCACGGCACGACGACCGGTCCCGAGCGGTCCGGTGACTGCCCAGGCGGCTGCCCCGGCGGCTGCGGCCGTGCCTGCGCCTGTGGCCGGAGGTCGCCGTCGGCCGGGTCGGCGGGGGACGCGGTGGGCGGCACTTCGCCCTGCGGGACGGACGACGGCGGCGCCACGAGCCCCGCCCGCTGGCGCGCGAGCCGCTCGGCGAGCTCCATCACCTCCTCGACGGAGCGGCTCTCGGCCGCGGCGCGGATCATGTGCCCGGCGTGCTCCGCGTGGTGCGGCGGCCGGGACAGCACGCTCACCAGCCGGGGCACGTCCTCCAGGGGCCGGTCGGTGCCGACCACGCGCAGCACCCCGGCCGCCGCGTCCACGCCTCCCTCGGACTGTTCGAGCAGGGTGACAAGCCGGGCGACGTCCTCCAACGGCCGGTGGGCCGCCGCGGCGTGGAGGAGACCGTCGACGGGGTCGGGGTAGGCGGGGCCGGTCTCGCCCGGCGGGCCCGCCTCGGGCCCGTGCGCGGAGGCGGTCGGCGGAGCCGGGGGCACCGCGGTGGCGGCGGAGGTGTCGGCGAAGGGTGGGACGGTACGGTCCGTGACGGACCGGGTGGAGCGGGTGATCATGCTGAGCTCTCTCTGGAGGGTGCGGTCGCCCCTGCACCCCCGAGATGCGACACGCGACGTGACCCTGCCCATTACAGGGGCCGTCCGGCGGGCTCCGCCACTCGGGCGCGGCAGCCGTGTGAATCGCGTCCGATGCGGTATTCCCGCCGGAAAGGGGAATCCGGAAACGGCAGGCGGGGAAACCGGGTAAGGGCAGAAGCCGCGCGACGGACCATATGGGAGGGCCCGTGGATGCGCCAACCACGCTCGTCGTCGTCGCGGTGCTCGTGGCCGTGGCGGTGTTCGCCGTTGCCGCCGCCATGTTCGTGCGCCTGGTCCGGGCCCGTCGCGGCCTGAGGCGGGCCGGGCTTCCGACCGGGCCGCGCTGGGTGTTCTGGGGTGCGGTCCTGTACTTCGTGCTCCCCACCGACGTCCTGCCGGACCCCGTCTACCTCGACGACATCGGTGTCCTCCTGCTGGCCCTGCGTTCCCTGCGCCGCACCCCCGACGACGCTCCCGAGCGGCTCCCCGACTGACCGTCCGGGAAGAGGTTTTCACCTCCGCTCGACCCGATCTCCCCTGCTCCGCGCCCTGTTCGGCACCCGACCGCGCGATGATCACGGAGAGTAAGGAAACCAACCACCCGTTCGATTCGTATAAGTGACTGAAGGACCCACCTATCCGGCAACAGGCAGCGGGCCCGAGTGACGTCGCACAGCGGCACCGCTTGATCGAGGCAGTACCGACGAGGGAGAGACGATGCAACCGTTCACGCTCAACTACGCACGCCCAGCGGCCGAGTTGGAGTACAGCACTCCGTACGCCTATGACCCCGGAATGCAGTTGAACGTACTCTTCGACGGCCGGATCGCCGCTCGTGACCACGCCCTCCTGAGAGAACTCGGGACCACGACCTCGACGGCGGGCTCCAAGACCCACTTCGACGACTGAACACGGGCCGACGAAAATGACCGTGCTCATCCTTACCTGTGAAGAGGACGTCACGGCGGACATGGTGGTCGTGCACCTGAACGCCGCGGCCGTCCCCGTCGTCCGGCTGGACCCGGCCGACCTGACCCACTCCGTCGCGCTCTCCGGCGAGTACGTGCACGGCGCCTTCCGGGGCCACCTGTCGTCCGCCGGACGGCTGGTGAGCCTCGAAGGGCTGCGGTCGGTGTGGGTCCGGCGGCCCGGCGCGGCGGCGGCCCGGGCGGCCGAGCCGTCCGCGTGGCTGACGGAGGAGGCCTCGCAGGCGCTGTACGGCATGCTCCGCGGCACCGGCGCACGCTGGATGAACCACCCGGACGCGTCCCAGCGCGCCCGGCACAAGCCCTGGCAGCTGCGGCTGGCGCAGCTCAGCGGGCTGCCCGTACCGGCCACCATCGTGACGACGTTCCCGCAGGCGGCCCGCGAGTTCGCGGACCGTTACCCGGACCTGGTGGTCAAGCCGGTCTCCGGGGCGCATCCGCAGGATCCACCCCGGGCGGTGCCCACCACCCGGGTCCCGCCCGGCGCGGACTTCGCCGCCGTCGCCTACGGTCCGACGCTGCTCCAGCGCCGGGTGGCCAAGCGGGCCGACATACGGCTGACCGCGGTCGGCGACCGCATGCTGGCCGCCCGCAAGGAGACGACCCCCGGCGGCGACCCCGACGTGGTGGACGTGCGCTACTCGCCCTCCACCACGCCCTGGCGCCCCGCCGACGTCCCGCCGCGTCTCGCCGAGGCCGTGCGCAGGTATCTGCGGGAGGCGGAACTGGTCTACGGCGCCTTCGACTTCGCCGAGGACGCCGACGGGACGTGGTGGTTCCTGGAGTGCAATCAATCGGGTCAGTTCGGCTTCGTGGAAGTGGACACCGGGCAGCCGATCGCCCGCACCATCGCGGAGTGGCTGGCCGGAGAGCCCCCGGAGCGCGATGCCCGGCGGGCCGACCGGTGCGGCTCCACCGCCTCGTGAGACGTCCGGGCGCGGCGGGCGCCACCGGGCGCACCGCCGTGCCGGGTCCGGCTGGGGGCCGTTCTCAGACGGCCAGGGACAGCCCGCTCTCCGGGTCCCGCGCGGGCGCCGCCGCCGCGGACTCGAGCAGGGCGTCCGCCGCGGCGACCGCCTCGCGGACGTCGGGCGTACCCATGAGCACGCACAGGGTGTACGTCACGTCCTGTAGTTCACGAGCCGTCTGCGGCCTGTCCCATTCCGCCTGAGCGATCCTCAGCGTCGCGTACCGGGTCAGCAACGTCCTGGCGACCCTCGGGTCCGGAACGATCACGAGCGCTCCTCTCTCCTGTTTGCGCTGCGTGTGCCCGGGCCTGGGCGAATCATGCACGGCGGACGGAAATGTCACCCGCCGGGGTCATGTTCCGGCCATCTGCGCTCAGGCGACCTGCCCGCTGTGCAGCTCCGCGTACGCGCCGCCCCGGTGGAGGAGTTCGTCGTGCGTGCCGGTCTCCAGGATCCGCCCCTCCCCCATCACCACGATCCGGTCCGCGCCGCGCACGGTGGACAGCCGGTGCGCCACCACGAAGGTGGTGCGGCCGCGCAGCAGCCGGGCGAGGGCCTGCTGGACGAGCGCCTCGGAGCGGGTGTCGAGCGCGGACGTCGCCTCGTCCAGGACCAGCACCTTCGGGTCCCGGATCAGGGCGCGGGCGATGGCCAGCCGCTGCTTCTGCCCGCCCGACAGCCGTGCCCCGCGCTCCCCGACGAGGGTGTGCAGACCGTCGGGGAGCCGGTCGACGAACTCCAGCGCGTTGGCGTCGCGCAGGGCCGCCCGGACCGTCTCCTCGTCGGCCTCGTCCTCCATTCCGTAGGCGACGTTCTCGCGGATCGTGCCGTCGAAGAGGATCGACTCCTGCGGCACCACCGACACGAACCTGCGGTAGGTGCGCAGGTCGAGGGTGTCCATGTCGGTCCCGTCGAGCAGCACCCGGCCCGCGGTCGGCCGGATGAAGCCGATGACGAGGCTGAGCACCGTGGACTTGCCCGCGCCGGACGCCCCCACGAGGGCGACCGTCTCCCCCGGCCGGACGGAGAGGGTGAAGTCGCGCACCGCCCGGCTGCCGCTGTCGTAGGCGTAGCCGACGTCCTCGAAGGTCACGCGGCCGTGCAGGGTGGTGAGTTCGGACTTGCCCTCGTTGTCCTCCAGCTCGGGCGCCTGGAGGACCTCGCCGACCGACCGCACCGACTCCAGGCCCTTGGTGATGACCGGGGCCAGGCCGGTGAGGGTGGTGGTGGAGTTGGTGAGGGTGGTCAGGAAGGCGCTCAGCATCACGACGTCGCCGGCGGTGACGCCCCAGACGCCGTAGTACGAGATCAGCGCGGCGCCGGTGAGGACGAGGACCCCGATCACGTTGAGCAGCACCCAGGCGAGGGAGCCGAAGCGGCCGTTGAGCAGGTCGAGTCGCATCCCGGAGGTGAGCAGCCGGCTGAGGGTGCCGTCCATGCGGCGCAGCGCCTTGCCCTCGAGGCCGTGGGCGCGGGTGACCGGGATCAGCCGGGTCATCTCGGTGACGCGCGAGGAGAGGGTCTCCACCTCGTGCCGGAAGTCCTCGTTGTGGCTGCGCAGCCGGGCCCGCAGGCGGCCCACGAGGACGGCGGCGACGGGCACGACGACGAGGAAGACGGGCACGAACTCGGGGGTGCGCACCGCGATGATGACCAGGCCGCCGGTGAGCACGGTGAGCGCGCCGAGCCCCTGCTCGGCGGTCTGCTGCACCATCTGCTCCACGGTCTCGACGTCCCGCACCACCTTGGCCTGGAGCACGCCGGCGCTGACCCGGGAGTGGTAGCCGATGGACAGCTGCTGCATACGGGTGCACAGCGCGGACCGCAGGCTGGTGCCCATACGGCGGACGCTGCCGTAGAGCAGCCGCACGTAGAGGAGGTGCAGGGGGTAGTTGACCAGCAGGATGAACAGGATGACGCCGGTGCTCGTCCAGAGTCTGCCGACCGGCTGGTGCTGGACGACGATGTCGATGATGGACGCGGTGATCAGCGGCAGCAGCCAGACCGGGCTGTGTTTGACGGTGAACACGCCGACCGCGCCGGCGAGGCGGCGCCGGTCGGCGCGCAGGAGGTAGGCGAGGGTGCGGATCGGGTGCTCGCCCCGGTAGCGGTGGTCGAGCGGTCTTTCGTACGGCGACGCCATGGACGGCGGTCCTCCCGGTGGTCGTGTCAGACGGCGGCGTCCAGCTCCGCGAGTTCACCGGCGGTGAGGACGAGGTCCGTGGCCGCGAGGGAGTCGAGGATCGTCTCGGGGCGGCTGGCGCCGGGGATGGGCACCACGACCGGTGATGCGGCGAGCATCCAGGCCAGGCACACCCGTTGCGGGCTGACCCCGTGGGCCTCGGCGACATGGGCGAACGGCGCGTAGGCGGAGCCCAGTTCGCGGGCGCGGGAGATGCCGCCGAGGGGGCTCCACGGCAGGAAGGCGATGCCGAGCTCGTCGCACAGGCGCAGTTCGGGCTCGCTGGAGCGGAAGGCCGGGGAGAACTGGTTCTGTACGGCGGCCAGGCGCCCGCCGAGGATGTCGTTCGCCTGCCGGATCTGCTCGGCGTTCGCGTTGGAGATGCCGGCGGCGCGGATCTTGCCCTCGTCCAGCAGCTCCCGGACCGCGCCGACGGACTCCGCGTACGGGATCCGCGGGTCGGGGCGGTGGAACTGGTACAGGCCGATGGCCTCCACGCCGAGCCGGCGCAGCGACGCCTCGCAGGCGGCCTTGAGGTGTGCGGGGCTCCCGTCGAGGGTCCAGCTGCCGTCGCCGGGGCGCAGGTGGCCGCCCTTGGTGGCGACCAGGACGTCCCGGCCGCGGCCGTGGCCGGCGAGGGCTTTGGCGATCAGGGTCTCGTTGTGGCCGACCTCGTCGGCGTGCAGGTGGTAGGCGTCGGCGGTGTCGATCAGGGTGACACCGGCGTCCAGCGCGGCGTGGATCGTGGCGAGGGACCGGGCCTCGTCCGGTCGTCCCTCGATCGACATCGGCATGGCGCCGAGGCCGATCGCGCTGATGTCCAGGTCTCCGATACGGCGGGTCTGCATGGGCTCGCGACCTCTTTCGGATGCGCGCGGGCAGGGGGAAGTCCGGTGCACCGGGAGGTGATCGCGGTGCACCGGACGTCCTCCAGCCTGGCCCCGCCGTCGGCCGCGGGTCCAATGGAGATAAGCGAACGCATTCAGCAGTGGGGCCGCTGAATCACGGGAGTGCGGGTCAGGAGCGGCCCGCCAGGTACTCCGTCACGCCCGGCGCCTGGTGCGCGTCCTCCACCCCCACCAGGCCGCCGACCGCCTTCGCGTCCGGCTTGAGCACGTAGGTCGACAGGGCCGCGGGCCGGGAGACGTCGGAGAAGTCCTGTGGGGAGCCGAGTCCGGTGTCGGCGTTCTTCTGCGCGCGGTGCGCCTTGACCACGTCCTCCCGGGCGAGGCTGCCGGCCGCGCAGGCCTTCTTCAGGTCCGCGCCCAGCAGTTGGGCGGCGTTGTAGCCGGACAGCACCCCGGAGTCCACCGGGGAGGCCGGGTACTTCTTGCCGTACGCGGTCACCATCTTCTGGACCCCGGGCAGGTCGGAGCTGACGGCGGGCGCCGCGCTGACCACGTTCAGCAGGCCCACCAGGGCCGGTGCCGCGGGCGTCTTCAACAGCTGCGGCGCGAAGCCCGGCGCGCTGCTGACGACGGGGACCTTCAGTCCGCGGGAGGCGGCGACGCCGACCAGGGAGGCCGTCTGGGCGGGTCCCGCGCTGATCAGGACGGCCTTCACGCCCGCCTTGCCGAGCGCCGACACCTGGGCGGTCAGGTCCGTGTCCGTGGCCTTGATCTTCTGCGGGACGATCTTCAGCCCGGCCTGCTCGGCCGCCCAGGTCGAACCCTCCAGGGCGTTGGCGCCGTAGTCGCCCTCGAAGTACACATGGCCGATGGCGTCGCCCTTGGCGAGGCCCTTGGTGCGGCTGAGGAAGTCGACGGCCGCGATCATGTCGACGTCGTAGGTGGTGCCCATGACCTGGACGGAGTCCTTGCCCAGCAGCGAGGCGGCCCAGGCCTGCGGGAAGGTGAGCAGGTGGTCGCTCTCGATGTCGTCGAGGAGGGCGGCGACGACCGGCGAGCCGATGACCTGCGGCAGCGCGACCACGTCCGGGGCGAGGTCGGCGTAGGCGGTGACCGCCTTCTGCACGTCGTAGCCGTGGTCCTTGACGACGATCTCGACCTTGCGGTCGCAGATGCCGCCGGCGGCGTTGGTCTCGTCGGCCCACATCTGCTGGGCCTGCACGATGCTCTTGCCGAGGGTGGCGTAGGGGCCGGTCAGGTCGGTGAGGGCGCCGAGTCTGATGGTCTTCGCGGTCACGCCCGGGCCGGACTTGACGCCGTCGGCGCTCTCGGAGCCGCTGTCGCCGTCCGCCTTGGAGCTGCAGCCGGTGGCCGCGACGAGCAGGGCCGCGAGCGCGGCGGCGAGGAGGGTTGCGGGGGCGCGGTGTCTGTGGTGCGTGCGGTTCACGGGGTGGGCTCCTTGGTTCGGACGGCGGAGGCGGAGGGGAGGGTGGCGGGCGCCGGGGCCGGGGAGGCGCGGCGCAGTCGGGTGCGGACGCGGCGGGTGACACCGCGCAGTCCGTCGGGGGCGTAGAGCAGGACCAGGACGATCGCCGTGCCGTAGAGGTAGCGGGCCGCCTCGGTCGGGCCCACCCCGCCGTCGGTGGTGCCGGGGGTGGTCACCAGCGGCAGCTGGTCGGCGTAACGGGTCATCAGCAGGGGCAGCGCGGTGACGAAGACGGCGCCCGCGGCGGCCCCCGCCACCGAGCCGAGACCGCCGATCACGATCATCGCCAGGTAGTCGACGGAGAGGGCCAGGCCGAAGTAGTCGGGGACGACGCGCCGGAAGGCCAGCGCGAGCAGCACGCCCGCCAGACCCGCGTACATCGACGACACGACGAAGGCCGCCGAGCGGTGGCGGGCGATGTCGACGCCCATCACCGCGGCCGCCGTCTCGCTGTCGCGCAGGGCCGCGAGGGCGCGCCCCGGGCGTCCGCGCAGCAGGCCGCGCGCGGTCCACCAGGTGCCGGCCAGCAGGGCGAGGCCGAGGAACCACAGGCGTTCCTCGGCGCCGAACGGCACGCCGAGGACGACGAGTCCCGGGTCGTCGTCGGTGAAGGAGAACCCGCCGAGGCTCAGCGGGGGCACGGAGCGGCCGTTGAACCCGCCGGTGACGGAGTCGGCGGTGAGCAGCACGTGGTGGCCCAGGAAGACCAGGGCGAGCGTGGCGACGCCCAGGTAGATGCCGCGCACCCGCCCGGCGACGGGACTGAACAGTCCGCCCGCCGCCCCGGCGAGCAGCACGGCGAGGAGTGCGGCGAGCGCGGTCGGGAGTCCGGGGCCGGGTTCGCCGGCCAGCCAGGTGTAGCCGTAGGCGCCCACGGCGAGGAAGAAGGCGTGCCCCAGGGAGAGCTGGCCCGCGGTGCCGGTGAGCAGGCCGAGGCCGACGGCGCCGATGGCGGCGGCCATCGAGAACAGGCCGATGCGCAGCCAGAAGGCGTCCAGGTAGAAGGGCGGCGCGCACAGGAGGAGGGCGGCCAGGAGTACGACGGCGCCCTTGGGGATCCGCTCAGACACGAGCCGCCCCCTTCGCGCCGAACAGTCCGGTGGGCCGCACCAGCAGGACGGCCACCATGACGGCGTACGGGGCGACGTCGCCGAATCCCTCGCCCAGTACATGCAGTTCGGACTGGTAGCCGGCGGCCAGGGCCTCGGTCAGGCCGATCAGCAGGCTGCCCGCCAGGGCGCCGGGCGGGGAGGTCAGGCCGCCGAGGATCGCCGCGGGGAAGGCCTTGAGGGCGATCTGGCCGGTGGTCCTCTCCAGCCCGGGGGCGGGGAACGCGGCGAGGAACACGGCGGCCAGGGCGGCCAGCGCGCCGGCCAGGCACCAGGCGAGCATGCGCACCCGGCTCAGGCGGATGCCCATGAGGGAGGCCGCCTCCGTGTCCTCGGCGGCGGCCCGCAGGGAGAGACCCCAGGGGGTGAAGCGGAACAGGGCGAAGACGGCGCCGATGGCGACCGCGGAGACGGCGATCGCGGCGAGCCGGCTGTCGGCGACGGTCACCGAGCCCAGGCGGGTCACCGAGTCGCCCCACGGGTCGCCGAGGGTCAGCAGGTCGCCGCCGATGCGCCGGGAGAGGTCGGTGAGCAGGACGATGTCCACGCCGATGGTGACGATCGTCTGCACATGGGCGGCCTTCGGGTCGGGGTCGCCGCGCTGGAGCAGCAGCCGGTCGAGGGCTCCGGCGAGCGCCGCGGTCGCCAGGACGGACACCGCGAGGGCGCCGGCGAAGCCGAGGTCGTCGTGGAGGACGGCGACGAGGTAGCCGCCGAACAGCAGCAGCGATCCGTGGGCGAAGTTGAGCACGCCCGACGCCTTGAAGATCACGACGAAGCCGAGCGCGACCAGTGCGTAGACCGAGCCGAGCGCGAGCCCGGTGAGGATGCTGTCGAGGAGGGCGGTCATACGGGGTCCCCTTCGGAGTCGGTTACCTCTTCGAGGGCGGTGCCCTGTGCTGGGGTGGTGTCCTGTGCTGGGCCGGTGCGTGGTGCGGAGACGGTGTCCGCGCCGGGGGCCGTGTCCTGCCCGGGGGTGGTGTCCTCCCCCGGGGTCGTGTCCTCCCCGGGGGTGCCGAGGTAGGCGCGCAGCACCTCGGGGTGGCGGCGGACCTCGTCGGGGGTGCCCTGGGCGATGCACCGGCCGAAGTCGAGCACCGTGACCTCGTCGGCGAGACGCATCACGAGGCCCATGTCGTGCTCCACCAGCAGGACGGACAGCCCGAGTTCGGCGCGGACGATGTCGATCACCTCGGCCGTGCGGGCGCGTTCGGCGCCGTTCATGCCGGCCACGGGCTCGTCGAGCAGCAGGACGCGCGGCTCGAGACAGAGCGCTCGGGCGAGCTCCACGCGTTTGCGGTCGCCGTACGACAGCAGGGCGACGGGTGCGTCGAAACGGCTTGCCAGCCCGGTGAGTTCGGCGATCTCCCGGGCCCGCGCCAGGTGGGCGCGCTGTTCGCGCACCGCCCGGGGCAGGCGCAGGGCGGTCGCGGCGAAGCCCGCGCGGGAGAGGACGTGCCGGCCCAGCATGAGGTTGTCGGCGACGGTGCCCTCGGTGGTGACGATGTTCTGGAAGGTGCGTGCCACGCCGAGGGCGGCGACCCGGTGGGGCGCCAGTCCGGTGAGTGGCTCGTCGCCGAGCAGGACCTGCCCGGACGCCGGGCGGTACAGGCCCGACAGGACGTTGAAGCAGGTGGACTTCCCGGCACCGTTGGGGCCGATCAGGGCGTGCACGGAACCCGGGGCGACGGTGAACGACACCGCGTCCAGGGCGGTCAGGCCGGCGAAGCGCACGGTCACGTCCCGGACCCGCAGTGCGGGCGGTGCCGCCGCGGGACGGTCCGGGGCGGCGGCAGCGGTGGGGCGCAGGCTCACGCGGCCCCCTGGTCGCCGGTGTCGTCACCGAGGTAGAGGCGCCGTACGGCGTCCGTGCTCGCGAGGTCGTCGGCCGGGCCGGACAGCCGGACCTCGCCCACGTCCAGGACGTAGGCGTGGTCGGCCAGGGACAGCGCCATCCCCGCGTTCTGTTCGACCAGCAGGACGGCCGTGCCCTGGGCGTTGATCTCGCGGATCACCTCGGCGATCCGGAACACCATGCGCGGGGCCAGGCCGAGGGAGGGCTCGTCGAGCAGGAGCAGCCGGGGTGCTGCCATCAGCGCCCGGCCGATGGCCAGCATCTGCTGCTCTCCCCCGGACAGCAGTCCGGCCGCCTGCCGACCGCGTTCGGCTAGCACGGGGAACAGCGTGTACACGCGGTCGCGGGCCTCGCGAACCTGCTCGGGTGCCCGTCGGCCGAGGCCGAGGCCACCGGCTCGCAGGTTCTCCTCCACGGTCAGGCCGGCGAAGACCCGGCGGCCCTCCGGGACCTGGACGACGCCGGCCCGTACCGCCGCCACCGGGTCACGGCCGTCCAGGACCCTGTCTCCGTAGCGGATGAGGCCGGCGGTGACGGTGCCGCGGTGCAGGCGCAGGGTGCCCGACACCGCCCGCAGCAGCGTGGACTTGCCGGCGCCGTTGGCGCCGAGCAGCGCCACGACCGCGCCGTGCGGGACGGTCAGGGACACGGAGCGCAGGGCTGACAAGGCCCGCCCGTACGTCACGTCGAGATCCTCGACGTGCAGCGCGGGCCGCTCCTGCGGGGGTACTGCGGGCATCGCGGCTCCTCGGATCCGTGCCGGCGGGCACGGACTTTCGTGGGAAGGGGAGCTCACGACAGCACGACGGAGGAGGGGCGGTACAGGCACGGAGGCGGGGTCGCTGCGCCGCCCCAACGGGAGGTCGGCGGGGTTGTGCGGGTGCCCAGGGGAACGGGCCGCGGGTGCCCGGGGAGGCGGGCCGGCCCGGCGCGCGGCCCGAACCCGGGAGCGGGCCCGCCCGTGATGGCCGGCGTCGGTGCGGGCCGGCCGCGCGGGACGCGGAAACGCCACGGGTGCCGTCGCGCGCGGCGGCGGCACCCGTGGTCGTCGGTGCGACCTCGTCCGGGGGTCATCGGTGCCGGACGGATGTCACCGGTCTGCTACTTCGCGCGTCGCGCCTTGCTCCTGCGGCCGTCGGGCCACAGGCGCGGACTTCTCTTCGCCGCGATGTCCTCGATCCAGCCGGTCGCCAGGATCATCAGGGCGATGAGGGGCCAGACCAGGACGAACATCCACAGCATGTACGAGGAGTCGAGGGCCGCGGTGGCGCGCCCGCTGCCCATGAAGGGGAGCCCGTACGCCAGGTCGATGATCGGGACGGTGACCATGATCAGCAGGTTGTGCCACAGGTAGATGGTGACGGCGCGGTTGTTGGACAGCGTGATCAGCCTGTCCCAGCGGGCCAGTGCGCGCGGGAGTTCCTGCCAGGAGGGCGAGTACTGGAGCAGGATCACCACGAACCCGAAGGACCAGGCCGCCTGGGCCATCGGGATGTCGTTGAGGTCCCAGCCGTCCGGGCCCAGGTGTCCCGAGGCCCACCACAGGCCGAACGCCATGACGAGTGCCGAGCCGGAGACCGCCGCGTAGCGGGGTATGCGCGCGAGCAGCCCCTCCTGGTGGGCGAAGCCCAGCACCCAGCAGCTGCCGTAGACGGCGAAGTCGCCGACCGCGTTGCCGGTCTCGCCGGGTATGGAGACCAGGCCCGTGCCCACCACCGACGTCAGCGCCAGTGGCGCGAACAGCGTGACCCAGGGCGCTCGGCGGAACGCCCACAGCAGCAGCGGCGAGGCGAGCACGAACCACAGGTACGCCCGGAGGTACCACAGCACACCCGCCGCCTGGACCGCCCAGGTGTTCTCGAGCAGGCCGGACTTGGAGCCGATGTCCCACGGGAACGGAGGCGCGCCGAGCGGGACGACGTAGTTGAGCAGTTCGACGACGCCCAGGGTGCCCCCGTGGTCCGGGTCGTCCGGCGGGTTCCAGCCGCCCGCGAACATCAGCGTCAGCACGGTCGCGCCGAACAGCCACAGCGGCGGCAGAAGTCGCCGGACGCGGTCCCGGATCACGCCCAGGGGCGGACGCTTCAGCGAACGCGCCATCAGCGAGCCCGCCAGCGCGAACATCACGCCCATGGACGGGAACAGCACGGTGAGCCAGGCCCAGCCGAACAGGTGGTAGACGACCACCCGGACAAGGGCGATCGTGCGCAGCAGGTCGAGGTAGCGGTCGCGTCCCGGCTTCTTCGCGGCCACGGCGGTCGTGCCCGCGGCCCCGGCCGCAACCACTGCCGTGGCGGCCGGTTCCGCGAGGGCTCGTTCGGTCGGCTGCCGGGGGATGCCGAAGGCCGGCGTCCGCTCGGCCCCCGCGTTCGTCCCGGTCGGGTGACCCTGGGTCATGCGACAGGCCTCCGGTCGTTGGTGCCGCCGGTGCGCTGAAGCGGCGCCGGGCCGCCCGGCGCCTCGACGGCACCGGTGCGGCGCAGCTTCTGCCAGCGCAGCCGGCCGCCGGTGAGGGCGGTGATCCAGGACTGGAGCAGCACGACGTACATGAGCTGGCGGTAGAGGATCTGCTGGAGGGGCAGCGAGATCAGGTGGATCATGCGTTCGCGGTCGAGACGGAAGGCGTAGGCCGCGCACACCACCTGGACGGCGAGGACGCCCAGCCAGGCCACGACCGTCTTCTGGGTCGGGCCGAAGACCACTCCGTACAGCAGGAAGACGTCGATGAGCGGGGCCAGCAGCGGGGCCAGGACCATGAACAGCGAGACGAACGGCAGGCCCACGCGGCCGAACCGGCCGGAGGGGCCCCGCTCGAAGACCGCCCGGCGGTGCTTCCAGATCGCCTGCATGGTGCCGTACGACCAGCGGTAGCGCTGGGACCACAGCTGCTGCATGGTTTCCGGGGCCTCGGTCCAGGCGCGCGCCTTCTCCGCGTAGACCACCTTCCAGTTGTCGCGGTGCATCGCCATGGTGATGTCGGTGTCCTCGGCGAGCGTGTCGTCGCTCATGCCGCCGACCCGCTCCAGGGCCGTGCGACGGAAGGCGCCGACCGCGCCGGGGATGGTGGGCATGCAGCCCAGCACGTCGTACATCCGGCGGTCGAGGTTGAAGCCCATCACGTACTCGATGTGCTGCCAGGCGCCGATCAGCGAGTCGCGGTTGCCGACCTTGGCGTTGCCGGCGACCGCGCCGACCTTCGGGTCGCCGAACGGCTGCACCAGTTCGTGGACGGTGGACGGCTCGAAGACCGTGTCGCCGTCCATCATCACGATGAGGTCGTGCCGGGCGTTGGCGATGCCCCGGTTGAGGGCCGCGGGCTTGCCCGCGTTGAGTTGCCGGACGACCCGGACGTTCGGCAGGCCCATGGCCTCCACGATCAGCGCGGTGCCGTCGGAGGAGCCGTCGTCGATGACGAGCACCTCGACGGGATGCTCACTCGCCATCAGCGAGCGGACCGTGTTCTCGATGCACTTGGCCTCGTTGTACGCCGGAACCAGCACCGACACCGGTTCGGTGACCGGCGGGCCCCAGCTGAATCCGGGCCTGCGCACCCTGCGGGCGTGCAGGGCGGACAGCAGCAGCATGAGCACGAACCGGCTGATGACCAGGACACCGATCGCCGCGAGGCCGACCACCAGGACCCCGGTGACGTTCTCGGCGGCCCCGACGAGGAAGATCCACGCCTTGCCCTTCCACAGGTCCAGGCCGGTCACCGGGGTGTGCGCGCTGGGCGCGCCGAGGGCTTCGGTGAGGTTCTCGAACGCGTAGCCGCGGGACGTCAGCTCGGGCAGGAACCGGTCCAGCGCCTGGACCGTCTGGTGGCGGTCGCCGCCGGAGTCGTGCATCAGGACGATCGCGCCCTTGCCGCCCTTGGGGGTGGCGCGCCTGATGATCTCGTCGACGCCGGGCTTCTTCCAGTCCTCGCTGTCGGTGTTGTTGACGACGGTCAGATAGCCGAGCGAGCCGATGTACTCGGTGACCGGCCAGGACTTGTCGTCCATCGCGTCGGCGAAGGACGAGTACGGCGGCCGGAACAGCGAGGTGCGGATGCCGGCGGCGCCGGCCAGGGCGAGCTGGTTCTGCGACAACTCCCAGGAGATACGTTTCTTCGACTGGAAGGACAGGTCGGGGTGGTTGAAGGTGTGCAGGCCGACCTCGTGGCCCTCGTCGACCATGCGCTGGACCAGGTCCGGGTAGCGGGAGGCCATGGTGCCGGTGACGAAGAAGACGGCGTGTGCGTGGTGCTTCTTGAGCACGTCCAGGACCTTGGGGGTCCACTCGGGGTCGGGGCCGTCGTCGAAGGTCAGGACCAGCCGGTGGTCGGGCACGTCGCGGCTGGTGCTGCGGCCGTTGCGGCTGTCGATGACCGGGCCGCCGTCCAGGATCTCGTCGGGCACCTTGTCGGTGGCCGCCTCGGTCCGGACGCGGTGGTCGGCGAGGATCTCGCTGTGGACGTAGCCGCGCACCATCAGCATCGCCATCATGGCGACGAGGACGAGGCTGGGCAGCATCAAACGCATCGATACGCGGCGGCGGGCGGCGCTGTCGCGGGCCGCGGCTGCGGCCCTGCGGCGGCGGGCGGGGAATGCCATCGGAAGGTGTGCTCCAGAACGGGACAGGAAGTGACGTGAGCGGGGCTGCGCGCGGGGGGCGTCGGTCGGCGGACGACGCGTCAGTCGGCGGACCCCGCGGAGTTCGCCTCGCCGCCGGTCTCGCCCGTGCCGCCGGTGTCGTCGCCGGCGCTCGGCGAGGGGTCGCTCCCGCCGCTGTCGGGCTGGCTCGCCTCGGGCGAGGCGACGGCGGACTCCGAGGCAGCAGGCGCGGACGCGGTGGCGGTGGCGGTGGGGTTCACGGGCGTCGTCCCGCTGGACGCCTCGGGCAGCGTGGACGCCGCCGCCCGACCGGGGCTCGCACTGGCACCGACCGCGTCCGTGGCGCCGCCCGCGGTGGCCGACACCGGCGCGGCGGAGTCCGACGACTCCGACGAACCCGGGTCCGGCGCGGCGCTGCCCGAGCCCGGTCGGCTCGACGAGACCGACGGCACGGACGAGGTCTCGACCTTCCCGGCGGGCGTGTCGTCACCCAGTCCCGGCAGGGGCAGCCAGGGTGCGCTGGAGTTGCCGGAGACGAGGGTGGCGACGATGACGAGGGCGTACACGGCGCAGGCGACGCCGACGGCCACGCCGAGCAGCCGCAACCGGCGACTGCGACGGCCCGACTCGTCGACGAAGACGGGGGTGCCGGTGCCGTCCTGGGACCCGGTCCGGCCGCCGGCGGCGCCGGCCGTGGACGCCGGGTCGACGCCCGCGAGCTGCACCGTCAGTTCGTCCGCGTCGTGGATGGGATCGGCAGCGTCGGCGTCCGCGAAGAAGGGGTCCGAGTCCGGGTACACCGACGTGCCACCGGACGGAGGGGCCGAGGCCTCGACGCCACCGGACAGGAGGGCCGGCGCTTCGATGCCACCGGACAGGGGGGCCGGCGCTTCGGTGCCGATGCCGTCGAGGAAGGGGGCCGTCGCCGCGGTGCGCGCCGGGCCGGTCCGGTCCGCGGCCTCCCAGAAGCTCCCGGCTCGCACCGCCCTCGACTGAATGCCGGTTCTGTGCCCGGCGAACAGGTCACCGTCGGGCCCGGATGCACCGGACTGCCCTTCGGGTTGGGCCTCATCCAGCCAATGTTCCACTTACCGAACCCCCACGAGACCACTGCGGGGGTGCGCAGACGACGCCAGGTGCACCTCGACCGAACCAAGCCCCCACCTGGTCCGAGCGCCCCCCAAATAGTTGATGCTTGGACGGTGACTATAACTCACCTAGTGAAAGCGTGAAATTTGTGTCGGAAGTGTGAAGAAATTGGTCCGCCGATGGTGACTGAAAATGATCCTCGCACGACCATGCGGCCGGGACGCAGACCCATCTCACAGGACGGACGACGTACGCAGCTCACGCATGCCCGACCGATCGACCATTCAGGCCATCAGGCGCATGTCCCGATATTGCTGCGTGAAATGGGCCATCAGCGGGTGCGCAGACCGCGCGCCGTCAGGGCGAGGCTGATCTCCACCAGGTCGGCCGGCCGGGACAGCGAACGTCCCGTCAGCTGCTCATAGCGCCGCAGCCGGTTGAGGACGGTGTTGCGGTGGCAGTACAGCCGCTCCCCCGCCCGCTGCGCGGAGCCGTCGCAGGCCAGCCAGGTGGCCAGGGTGTCGAGCAGAACGGCCTCGTCGGCGGGTTCCAGGCCGCCCAGCGGTCCGAGCACCCGCTCGACCAGCGCCGTACCCAGGTCGGGGGTGGAGACCACCAGCGCGGCCGGGAGGTGCTCGGTCAGCCGGATCGCGCCGCCCGTCGGCGGACACATGTCCAACGCGATGTCCGCGAGACGGCGGGCGTCCCCGACCGCGGCCAGTCCGGACACGGCCGTGCTGACGCCCGTCCTCGCACTGCCGGAGACCGGCGGGACGGCGGTCGACGGGACGCCGGACGATGCGACGGCGGGCGACGGGACCGCTGACGGCGGGTACGGCGCAGCGGCGTCCGGACCGCCGGTCCCGCTCTCGGCCCCGGCCCCGCCCTCGACCCCGATCCCGCCCTCGCCGTCTCCCTCGCCCAGGAGGACGATGCCGTAGTCCGCCTTCGCTCCCGTGTGCCAGTACACGCGCCTGCCCCGGCCATGGGCGGCCCGGGCCCCGGCGGCGTCGGAAGGACACCCGGCCGTCACCGCCACCACGACGTACCGTCCCTCTTCGGGGAGGTCGAGCGCCTGGGCCGTGTCGGGCAGGTCCGCGATCCGGCTGGCGCCGTCGAGCAGGGCGCCCGCCAGCACCCGCAGCCTGTTCTCGCGCCGCCAGGCGAGCTGCCGTTCGACCTGCCGGTAGGCGTCCGCGACGAGGGTGCAGTGCTCGTCGACGAAGTTCCACACGTCGGCCGCGATGTGCACGAGCAGTCGCACGTCCTCGGGAGCCGTGTGACAGGTCTCCTCGATGAGGCTCTGCCACACCAGGGACCCACCCAGTCGGAAGGCGTGCAGCAGGGCATCCAGCGGAAGGCCCTGTTCCGCGCGGGTCGCGCCGATCTTCCACGAACACCGGCGGGCCGCGTCCCGGCTGCCGCGCGGGTCGATCAGCGAGGCCACACTGTGCCGCAGCGAGCGGTGCACCTCCTGCCAGGTGGCGGCGGGGTCGCTCGTCACGGCCGCGCGGTAGGCCGGCTCCTGGTCCTGGAGGGCGGCCACCAGCCGGTCGGTGAGATCGGGCAGGTCCGCAAGGAGCACCCGCGCGGCACGGTGCAGGACCCGCAGGGCGTCGGCGTCGATCAGCGACCGGACGTGCTGCGGATGCGGCCGGGCTCCCGGCGCCGACGGCGCGCCGGAAGCGGGGCGGAACACGGTCCGTGACCGTAGAGCCTGATGCATGGCGGTCCTCCCCCGGGGCAGTGTTCGGCCGTCCGACTCGTCCTGCCACGAAGGATGGCATACCGTCCGGTCGGTCCCTAGGGGTGTGCACCATTGTTTTCCGGTCGATCAACCCTCCCGTCCGGCCTTCTCGACCATCCGCACCAGTTCGACGCGGGAGCGCACCCCCAGCGCCGCGAAGACCTTCCGCAGGTGGTAGTCGACGGTTCGCGTGCTGACCGAGAGGGTCAGCGCCACCTCCCGGTTGGTGGCACCCTCGGCGACGCACCGGGCGATCCGCAGCTGCTGCGGCGTCAGTCCGGCCAGCCCCGGCCCGAGCCCCATCGGCCCGCCTCCGCCTCCCGGCGCCACGCCGCCCGCCCGCAGTTCGGCCCGGGCCTGGTCCGCCCAGGCCCGCGCGCCGCAGTGCTCGAAGGCGACCAGGGCGGCGCCGAGGCGGTCGCGGGCTTCGCTCAGCCGGCGGCGCCTGCGCAGCCACTTGCCGTGCAGCAGTTCGGTGCGGGCCCGTTCGAAGTCGCCGCCGCCGCCCGTGTCGTGCAGGTCGAGCGCGTGGCGGTACAGGGCGTCGGGCCGGTCCGCCGGGGCCAACAGCGCACGGCAACGCGTCAGTTGGGCGGGAGCCTGGAGGTCGGCGCCGAACCCGGCCCACCGGGCGAACTCCTCGACGACCTCGGTGACGCCTTCGTCGGCCCGTCCGGTGGAGGCGGCCGCCTCCACGAAGCACGGTACGGCGAGCATCCACACCGCGAAGTGCCCCCTGCGCGGCCCCGGGCGCACGAGGGGGCCGAGCCGGTCCGCGGCCTCCCGGGGACGTCCGCGGGCGAGGTCGGCGCGGGCCACCGCCCACTCCGCCAGCGTCGCGGCCTGGACGAGGCCGTGCCGCCTGGCGGTGGCCAGCGCGGCGTCCGCGTGGGCGGCGACCTCCTCCGGGGCGCCCTCGATGGACGCGGCGAGGGCGAGGACCGCGTGCTGGTGGGCCGCCGTGTTGCGCTGCCCCGTGCGGTGCGCGGCCCGCAACCCCTCCTCCGCGTGCGTCCTGGCCAACGCGTGCCGTCCGGCGCGCAGTTCGGCGTAGGCGAGGTACTCCCGGGCCCGCGCGAGAGCCGCGGCCGCCCCCGGGGTACGGGCCGCGGCCAGGGCCCGCGCCCCGGCGCGACGGGCGGCCGCGAGGTCGCCCAGCAGCAGGGCCGCGGCGGCCGCGCGCAGCGCCGTGTCGGGCTCGTCGGCGGCGGCCGCGCCCGCCGTGCCGCCCGCTGCCTCCGCGTCCGCCACCAGCCGCCGCAGCGGCTCCGCCGCCTGTGCGAACCGCCCTTCGAGCAGGGCCCGGACACCGGAGCGATAACCACGCGACACGGGGCTGCCGTCCGCGAGCACCAAGGCGCTCGCGCCTTCGCGCGCCACCGGGTCGCGGTCCGCACGCACCACCGGGTTGCCGCCCGTGCCGAACGGCACACTGCGGTTGGCCGGCCCGCCCTGGGCCCCGGACGGCTCCTGGGACCCAGGAGGCTCCGTCCGGTGCGCCGGTAAGTCTCCGTACGGCCCGGGGTCGAGCCGCGCGACGGGATCCGCGGAGCCGTCCGCGCCGCTCAGCAGGTGCAGGCAGCCCGGGGCGTCGCCCGCCGCCCAGGCCGCGTCCACCGCCGCCAGCAGGGCCGACTGGGCCTGTCGCGGGGACGACGCCGTCAGGAGGCGGGCCGCCAGGAGCAGGGACGCGCGGGCCTCGTCGACCGGGCCGTCGTGCAGGATCGTGGTGCCGCGTACCAGCTCGACGCGGCCGCGCAGCGCCATGGGCGCCGCGCTGTCGCGGGCCCTGTCGAGCAGCCGCACGGCCCGGTGCGTGCGGCCGCCGAGCAGGGCCTGCTCCGCCGCGGCCGTGTACCACTCCGCGCGCCGCGTACCGTCCTCGGCCGACCCGGCGGCGTGGGTGTACGCCGCGCACCGCAGGCTCCGGGGGGTGGCGGGATCCCCTGCCGCCGCGGCCAGTTCGGTCAGCGTCTCCGGTCGGGCCACGGCGGTGGACCGGGCCCGGTGCAGCAGGACGTGCAGCCCGGTGACTCCCACGTCCTCCAGCGCCCTGGCCAGCGCGCGGTGCGCGGCACGGCGCCGCTCGGGACCCGCGCCGGCGTACACCGCGCGGCGCACCAGATCGCTGTGGAAGCCGGCCTCGCCGTCGACCACGACAAGCACCTCGGGCAGCGGATCGAGGGGCGACGGGGTCTCATTGCGGGGAGGCCTCGCCCGCGGGTCCTCCGTGCCGGGAGGTGTCGCCCGCAGGTGCTCCGCCGCTGTCCGGGCGAGCGCCAGGCCGATCCGGGTGGCCTGCGTGTCGTCCGCGTCGTCCGCGTCGTCCGTGTCCTGCACGGCCGCCGCGACCGTCAGCAGCAGATCCTCCTGCGCGGACGTGAACCCGGTCAGGAAGCCGCCGGCCAGCGCGGTCAGGAGCTCGGCGTCGGCCGGCGGGCCGGGCAGCGCCCGGTGGCCGCGGATCTGAGCGGGCGACAGCCGCCGGACCATGGCCAGCAGCAGAGCCGGGCTGCCCTCGGACGCGTCCACGAGTGCGTCGCACACCGCCCGTTCGAGGGCCCCGCCCGTCGCCTCGTCCAGGAGCCTCGCCGCGTCCGCCGGGGAGAGCGGGTCGACGCGGACGACCGGCAGCGCGGCGAACTCCCGGTCGACCGGGCGGTGTCCGGACACGCTCAGCAGCACGCTCACCCGGCCGTTCCCGCGCAGGTACTCGGCGGCGCGTCCCACCGCTTCCCTGGTGGGGGCGTCCCACAGGTGCGCGTCGTCCGCGCACACCAGCAGCGGCGCACCGGCGGAGGCCGCCCGCAAGGCGTCGAGGAGGACCGCGGCGGGCTGCCCGTCGGCGGACGACAGGCCCACCGGTGCGCCGAGGGCGCGCAGCAGCGCGCGCAGACCCCCGAGGGGTACGGCCGGCGCCGCCGGGTCGGCCCGGACACCGACCACGCGCGCGGCCGGGTACGAGCGGGCGGCGCGGGCCAGGAACGCCGTGCGGCCGCAACCGGGTTCACCGGTCACCACCCGCACGCCGCCGCCCGCGGTCGTCTGTCCCGTCATCCCCGTGACGTTACGTACGGGTAACGGAACGGGGAAGCCGTGCGACCGGGCCGGCGACGACGGCCGTGCGGGCCGTTCGAGGCCCGTCACCAGCGGGTTCGCGGGGGACGGGCGTGACACGCCTTGTGCCGGGTCCCAACGGCCGCCGCCGCGCCGCGTGCACGGGCACAGCGACGGCGACGGCAGCGGCAGCGGCAGCGGCAGCGGCAGCGGCAGCGGCAGCGGCCCGGTTCCCCTCACACCGCTCAGGACGTGTGCGGGCAGTTGCCCCGGTACTCGTCGATCGTCGAGCTCGGCTGCGGCAGCGGGCACAGGAACTGCTCGTACCGCGTGTCGTTGTCGATAAAGCGCTTCAGCCACGAGATGGCGTACTTCGCGATCGTCGTGTTCGACGAGTTCGGGGTGAAGTGGGTGGCGTTGTTCAGCTCCAGGTAGGCGCGGTCCACGGACGACGGCAGGCCGGCGTAGAACGGCTCGGCATGGGTGGCGACGGGAGCGACCGTGTCACCGTCGGCACCGACGATCAGCGTGGGTGTGACGACCTCGGGCCAGGTCTTGTCGAGGTCCCAGGGTGTGAGCGGGATCGCCGCCTGGAGCGAGGGCCGGGCCTTGGCCGCCTCCAGACTGCCCCCGCCGCCCATCGAGTGGCCCATGACACCGAGCCGGCCGCTGTCGACGCGGCTACGGACGGAACTGACCTGCGTGAGGTGGTCCAGGGCCGCGAGCAGCTGACGGCCGCGGGAGTCGGGCTGGTCCAGGGTGGTGAGGGTGTCGATGGTGAAGACGACGAAGCCCTGGGAAGCCAGCCGCGGGCCCAGCCAGGCGATGGACGACTGGGTGCCGGTGTAGCCGGGTGAGACGGCGATCGCGCCGAAGGTGCCGTCGGCGGTACTGGTCGGGTAGTAGATCGTGCCCCCGCCGAAGCCGGTGACGGCGAGCGAGGAGACGGTGGTCTGGGACACCGCGTAGGGCCCGCGCGGCGCCTCGATGCCGGCGGTGGTGGGTGCGGGACCCCGCTCGTAGGGGTTGTCCGCCGCGTGCGCGCCGGGGCCGCTGAGCGTGGTGAGGCCGACGACGGCGGCGACCGCCGTCGCGAGCCGGGCGAACCGTCCGGATCTGCGGTGGGGGGAGCCGGTGGAGGCGTGGGGGGCCACACCGGTGCGCATGTGATGCTGCACGACGAGTCGTCCTCTCGGTCGGGCGGGCCGCGGGGGGGGGGCGCCGCCGCTGGACTGGCGGTGCCACTGTCGGGGCCGGAGGGGTGCGGGGGGATCGGCGAGTTCACCGGTCTCGTGGCTTCTCACCGGAGGCGACCGGGAGCGGGGCCCGGTGCGCCGGCAGCGCCGCCCCGGCGGCCTATCGTCGGAGAGCGCACACGGGGTGCGTCGCAGGGACGAGGGGCGGGAGCGCCGGACGATGAACGAGGAGGATCCGTCCCCGCGGGAGGTCACGGCGACGCTGCGGTCCCTGCTGTCCTTCGAGGACGGCAACGCCGTACGCCTGCTGTACGCGCCGGCCGCGCCCGACACCGTCGTCCGGCGGATCGCCGTCGGCCTGGACGACCTCGACGACTTCGACTCCCTGGACGACCTCGACATCCCGGACGGCACCGACGGTCCGGACGGCGTGGGGCCGGGTCCGGATCCGCGCCGTCGGGCGGACGCGGGCGTTCTGCTGCTGGCCGTGGGCGCCCCCGCGGACGCCGGAACCGTGCGGGAGGCCGCGCGGCGGGGCGCCTGTGCCGTGGTCCTGGGCGGCACGGGCCAGGAGATCACCGATCCGCAGGTCACCTCCTCGCACGGGACCGATGCGCGGGTGACCGGTCCACAGGTCACCGGCCCGCCGGGCGCCGGTCCGCGAGCCGTCGGGGCGCTGGAGGCGGCCCGGGAGACCGGTGTCGCCCTGCTCACCCGTGCCGAGGGCACCGGCTGGGCCGAGGCGGCCGCGCTGCTGCGGTCGGCGCTGTCCTATGTCCGGGCCGGTCGGGCCGACGACTCCGGGGCGCTCCGGGGCCCGGAGACGGCGCCCTCCCTCGCGGTCCTGGCGGCGCGGGTCGCGGCGTACGTGAAGGGATCGATCACCATCGAGGACACGCGGTTGCGGGTCCTGGCCCACTCGGCCACCGGTCCCGGCGCCGACCCGCTGCGCCGGACCGTCATCCTCGGCGGCCGGGTGCCCGACTGGCGGGTCGCCGAGTTGCGGCGCAGCGGGCTGTTGCGCGCCCTGTGGACTTCCGAGGACGTCATCCACCGGCCCGCCGACGGCGACGACCCGGAGCGGCTGGTCGTCGCCGTGCGCAGCGGCCGCGAGGTGCTCGGCTCGATCTGGGCCGCCGCGGACGGCGCCGCCCTGGCCCCGGACGCCGCCCGTCATCTGCGGACGGCCGCCGGGCTCGCCGCTCCGCTGCTGGTGCGCGAGCGGCTGAGCGAGAGCGGTACGGCCCACCGCCGGGAGGCGGCGTTGCGCGGTCTGCTGCACGGTCTCGGGGACCGGCGTACGCACGCCTGGTCGCTGGGGCTGTCCCCGGACGCGTCGTGCGCGGTGGTGGTGGCCGAGCGGCGGCCCGGCCCCGAACGGGCCGACGACCGGGCCCTGGACGTCCTCGCCCTGGAGATCGCCGCGCACCGGCCCGGCACCGGGACCCTGCGGGACGGCGACCGGCTCGCGCTGTTCCTCATCGGGGACGCCGCCGAGGTGGACCACGCGACCGCCGTGCTCGGCGTCGTGCGCGACCTGGACGCGGTCGTCTCGACGTTGCCGGGTTCACCCGCGGTGTGGCTGGGGGTCGGCCCGGTCGTCACCCCCGAGCGCGCCGACCTGTCGTACGGGCGGGCCGGGCTCGTCGTCCGGGCGCTGCGGGAGCGGGAGGCGCGGGCTTCGGCCGCCGGACGGCACCGGCCCCCGCGGTACGCCGACGCGGCCGGTGCGGGCGCGGCGCTGGAGGTGCTGCGGATCCTGGACGCGGCGCGTCCCGTGTGGGAGTCCGGCGACGGGCCGGTCCACGACCTGATCCGCGCGGACCTCGCCGCGGGCGGCGAACTGGTGCGGACCCTGGCCGCGTACTTCGACGCCGGTGGTGACGTCCCCGAGGCTGCCCGTCGCCTGGTCGTGCACGCCAACACGCTCCGCTACCGGCTGGGCCGGGTGCGGGAGCGGTACGGCGTGGACCTCGACGATCCCGACACCCGGCTGCTGCTGACCCTCGCGGCCCGGCTGGCCGCGCCCGAGGGGCCGTGAGCGGACGAACCACGTGTGCGTCCGAGCACCCGAGGCCCTGAAAATTCCCGAGCCCCTGTTTGTGCGTGTACTCAAAGGTTCCGCTTGTCTTTGGCCCGATCTCCAAAGACGCGGCGGCCGGCGCGGGAGGAGTCTGGAAGTGTCACCCGACCGCGTGACACCCTCCCTCGCCCGAAGGAGACGAGTACGTGCTGCTCCCCACCGAGAACCAGCGGACCGGCGGGCCGACCCACCGGCCGGCCGACGACTCTCCCGTCGCCCTCGCCGTCCGGCAGGCCGTCACGGACGGCCTGCTCGGCGAGGACCGGCCGCTGGCCGGCTTCATCGACGTGCGGGGCGTGCGCGACAGCGTCACCGGCCTGCACGAGGCGTTCGCCCGGGTGCCGGACGTCCTGCACACCTTCGCCGCCAAGGCCTGTTCCCTGGTGCCCGTGCTGCGGCTGCTCGCCGACGCCGGCATGGGCTGCGAGGTGGCGAGCCCCGGCGAGCTGCGGCTGGCGCTGGACGCGGGGTTCGCCCCGGCACACATCGTGCTGGACTCTCCGGCGAAGACCCGCCGGGAGATCCGGGAAGCCCTCGCGCTGGGCGTCGCGCTCAACGCGGACAACCTCGACGAGCTGGACCGGATCGACGCCCTGCGCCCCGAGGACTGCGCCTCGGTGCTCGGAGTGCGGGTCAATCCGCAGGTCGGCGGCGGGTCGATCGGCGCGATGAGCACGGCGACCGCGCACTCCAAGTTCGGCGTGGCCCTGCGTGACCCAGGCGCCCGTACTCGTGTCGTCGAGGCCTTCGCGCGGCGGCCCTGGCTGACCCGGCTGCACGCGCACGTGGGTTCGCAGGGCTGCCCCCTGCCGCTGATCGCGGAGGGCCTCGCGGCGATACACGGCCTGGCCGAGGAGATCAACGCGTATGTCGGCCGCCGTCAGGTGACCAGCCTCGACCTGGGCGGCGGGCTGCCGGTGAACTTCGCCGACGACACGGTCACGCCCACCTACGCGGAATACGTCGCCGCGCTGACCGACGCCGAACCGGCGCTGCTGGACGGCCGCTACCAGGTGGTCACCGAGTTCGGCCGCTCCCTGATCGCGAAGAACGGCTTCACGGCGGCTCTCGTCGAGTACGTCAAGGACGCCGGCGGCCGCCGGGTCGCGCTCACCCATGCCGGCGGGCAGGTCGCCACCCGTACCGTCTTCATGCCGGAGGCCTGGCCGCTGCGGGTGTCCGCGTACGGCCCGGACGGCACCCCCAAGCGGACGCCGCTCGTGCGGCAGGACGTGGCCGGGCCCCTCTGCTTCGCCGGGGACGTCGTGGCGCACGACCGGCCGCTGCCCGCCCTGTCCGAGGGGGACCTGGTGGTCCTGCACGACACGGGCGGGTACTACTTCTCGGCGCACTGGTCGTACAACAGCCTGCCGAGGCCCGCCGTGTACGGCTACCGATGCGAGGAGGGCCAGGTCGCGTTCGCCACGATCCGGTCCGCGCAGACGGTGCGGGAGATCTCCGCGGAGAGCGGCCTGGCCCAGGCGGACGCCCTGCTGACGGGTCCCGCGCCGCCGCCCCGGCCCTGACCGGCGGCCGACGGGTGCCGTGGCCCGCTCCCGGCAGGCGTCGGCGCGCGCCGGGCGGGCCGCAGCGCGGGCCCGGCTCGCGCCGGCTCGCGCCCGGCAGGCATCAGCGGCCCGATTCGGAGCACCCGGCATGGCATCGCCTGCCGAGGAGAGAACCGTGCTCTGGGTCGCCGTACTGATGCTGCCGCTGCTGTCCGTGCTGCTGGCGGTCATGGACCGGGTCGAGGAACGCCTGCTCACGCCGGTCCGGGCGAAGCGGCGCCATGCCGGGCGCAGGCGCCATCTCCGGCTGGTCCCGAGCACCTCCGCCGCCCCGCCGGCGGACGACTCCCGCGCGGCGGAGGTCCGGGCGGCCTGACGGCCCGGGGTTGCCGGCCGGCGCTACCCGGCCGGGGTGTCTGCGACGACGGCGGTGTGCGAGGCTCGCGGACGGAGTCGGCGCCCCGGTGAGGACGTCACCCGTCACGTCGGTCGGCATCAGGGAGAGTCAGCGGTATGCGCATCGGTCTGCTCGGCACCGGCCCCTGGGCCCGGATGGTCCACGCCCCCGTACTGGAGGCGCACGACGCGCTCGACTTCGTCGGTGTCTGGGGCCGGCGGCCCGAGGCGGCGAAGGAACTCGCCGACCGGCACGGGACCCGGGCCTACGACGACGTGGACGCCCTGCTCACGGACGTCGACGCGGTGGCCGTCGCGCTGCCGCCGGACGTCCAGGCGCAGCTCGCCGTGCGGGCCGCCGGGGCCGGCTGTCATCTCCTGCTCGACAAGCCCGTCGCCGCGACGGCGGCGGGAGCGCGGGCCGTGGTGCGGGCCGCGCGGGAGGCCGGGGTCGCCTCGGTCGTCTTCTTCACCACCCGGTTCGTGCCCGAGGCCGGTGCCTGGATCGCGGAACAGGCGGAGACCGGCGGGTGGTTCACGGGACACGCGCAGTGGCTGGGCGACGTGTTCCACGGTACGCAGGACCACCCCTTCGCCACCCCCTGGCGCGGTGAGAAGGGTGCCCTGTGGGACGTGGGTCCGCACGCGCTCTCCGTGCTGCTGCCGGTCCTCGGCGACGTCCGCCGGGTGACGGCCGCGGCCCGTGGTCCCCGTGACACCGTCCACCTGGTCCTGGACCATGCGGGCGGCGCCTCCAGCACACTGACGCTCAGTCTGACGGCCCCGCCCGCGGCGACGGGCGCGGGCCTGGAGCTGCGCGGCACGGCCGGGGTGACCCGGCTCCCCCAGGGTGGCGACGACGCCGCCGGCGCCCTCACCCGGGCCGCCGACGCACTGCTCGCGTCGGCCCGTGACGGCCGCCCCCACGCCTGCGACGCCGCGTTCGGTCTGCGGGTCACGGAGATCCTGGCCGACGCCGAGGCCCTGCTGGAGGACGGAGCCCACTGACGCCCCGCGTTCCGGACCTCGGCGCCTTCACACCCGGTGGTGTACCGTCCGCTCGATCAGAACCCCAGGTCGGCGGGCATGCCCATGTCCCGGGCGGTACCGACGGCGGACAGGCCGAGGTCGCGGAGATCCGGTAAGGCGTGACCGGTACCGGGGGCTCGGCCGGCCGTCCGTGCGAGCCCCCGGCGCAGGCGTCAGCGGATCTCGAAGTTCACGCGCTCGCGCACGATCGGATAACCGGCCTTCGCGAAGTGTGCCGCCATCGGGAAGTTCCCCTGGTCGGTGGCGGCGGCGACGAACTCGGCTCCCTGCTCGACGAGATAGTGGGTGCACTCGGCGAGCAGGTCGTAGGCGTAGCCGTGACCCCGGTGGTCCGGCAGCACGCCGATGAAGCCCACGCAGGGTCCGGAGGGGTTGTGGGCCGGGATGTGGATGCCGGCCAGTTCTCCTCCCGGGGTACGGGCGACCTGCCACCACTCGCGCGGTGACGGGCACCAGCGGAAGAAGTCCATCTCCTCCTGGGCGGCCCGGTCGAGGCCCCCTTCCTCGATGGCCTTGCGGGCGTGGACGTCGAGGGTGTCGGAGTGGATGCGGCGCAGGGCGTCGAAGAACACCGCGTCGTCCGGTTCGGGGGCGTAGCGCAGGCGGCCGGGCCGGTCGGGCAGTCCGCACTCCGGGGTCCAGCGGTAAACGAAGCGTTCCACCAGCGGGGTGTGGCCGGCCGCGCCGGCGGCGGCGTGCCGGGCGTCGGCGGCGGCCCGCATGGCGGGGTCGTCGCGCCAGCCGCCCGGCATGACGAGTTCCAGGCCGACCTGCCAGGGGGCGGTGCGCAGCAGTTCGGCCGCGGCCTCCTCCTCGCCGTCGGCGAAGTCGAACCAGTGCACCACGAGTGGTTCGGTGTCCTCGGGCCCGCCCCACCAGGCGGCGCGGGCGACGACCCGGCCGTCCCGCAGGGCGACGCGCCTCCAGCCGGGCCGGTAGGTGATCTTGCCGAAGGCGTCGGCGGCGTGCAGCGGGTCGGGCAGGGTGTCGAACAGATGGGCGTCGCTCTCGTCGAGAGCGCGGATGACCAGATCGGTCACGGATTCCTCCGGGTCGCGTACGGCGTGGTGCGCTCCCGGGGGCGTCGGACGAGGGTCAGACGCGGCACGCCGGGGTCACGGAGCGGGAGCGCGGGATGAAGGTGGATCTCATGGCGCTCGCCTCCTTCCGTGGGTGTCCGGGCGTGCGATCACACGCTAGGGGATCCCCTTCGCTCACCGCCACCGGTTTTTCGGGGTGCGGCCGCCCCGACCACGGTGGAGCGTGGGGGTGTGGGTGTGGGACGGCTGCACGGGAACCGGCGGGGCTGGCTGCGGGGCGCGCCGCCGCCGCGCTGGGTGCGGGCGCTGCCGCTCCTCCTCGTCGCGGGCGTCTGCGCCGCCACACTGGCCAGCCCCGAGCCGCTGGACATCGGGTTCCTCCTGGGCGCGATCCCGCCGCTGGCGGTGCTGTCCTACGGTCCGGCGGCGACCGCGCTGCTCGGCGCTACGGTGGTCGTGATGCTCAACCTGCCCGCGTTCCAGCTCGACCAGCCGGGGCGGACCGATGTGCTGACGGTGTCGTTCGTCGCGGTGCTGAGCGTGTTCGTGGCGTTCGTCCGCCGCCGCCGGGACGCCCAGCTGGACACGGAACGCACGATCGCCGAGGCCGCGCAGAACGCGCTCGTGCCACCGGTCCCCGAGCGGGTGGGGCCGCTGCGCTGCGCCGGTCTGTACCGGGCGGCGCAGCGCGGGACGCTGGTCGGCGGTGACTTCTTCGACGTCCGGACGAGCGACCACGGGGTGCGGGCGGTGCTCGGGGACGTCCAGGGGCACGGACTGGCGGCGGTGGCGACGGTGGCCTCGCTCCTGGGGGCGTTCCGGGAGGCGGTGCTCGACCAGCCGGATCTGGCGCGGGTCGCCGCCCGGCTGGACCGGCGGCTGACCGTGGACTCGGCGCGGGTCACGCACGCGGAACTGTTCGCGACGGCTGTCCTGCTGGAGTTCACGCCGGACGCGGATGCCGTGAGCGTCGTCGTCTGCGGGCATCCCCCGCCGGTGCTGCCGCGCGGGGGCACGGCCACGGAGCTGGACGTCGTCCCGTGGACACCCCTGGGGCTCGGCCTCCCCGAGGGTGCCCCGCTCACCGCGCACGTGCTGCCGCTGCGCCCCGGCGACCGCCTCTTCCTGGCCTCCGACGGCGTCTCGGAGGCCCGGGACGCCGCGGGTGTCTTCTACCCGCTGCTCGACCGGCTGCCCGCCCTGGCCGCCGGCGCCGACCCGGCGGCGACGGCCGAGCGGGTGTGGACGGACGTCCTGGGCCACTGCCCCGCCGTCCGCGACGACGTCACGATGCTCGTGCTCGCGCCGGTGGGTCGGGCGGACCGCTGAGGGTCTCCGCGTCGCCCTCCGCGTCGATGTGCGGCAGGATCCGGTCCAGCCAGCGCGGCGTCCACCAGGCGTGCGCGCCCAGCAGGGTCATGACGGCGGGCACCATGAGCAGCCGGACCACGGTGGCGTCGATCAGGACGCTGACGGCGAGGCCCAGGCCCAGCATCTTGACGACGATGTTGTCGCTGATGATGAACGCCGCGAACACGCTCACCATGATCAGGGCCGCGCAGGTGATGACCCGGGCGGTGATCTCCAGGGCGTGGGCGACGGAGTCCTTGGCGTCGCCGGTGCGCAGCCAGGCCTCGTGCACCCGGGACAGCAGGAAGATCTCGTAGTCCATGCTGAGGCCGAAGATGATCGCGAACATCATCATCGGCACATAGCTCTCGATGGGCACGTCACCGTGCACGCCCAGCGCGGGCCCGCCCCAGCCCCACTGGAAGACGGCGACGACGACGCCGTACGAGGCGGTGATCGACAGGACGTTGAGGACGGCGGCCTTCACCGCGACGAGGAGCCCGCGGAACACGGCGAGGATGATCAGGAAGGCGAGGAGGACGACCACGCCGATGATCAGGGGCAGCCGGGCGGCGACGATGTCCCGGAAGTCGACCTGGGCGGCGGTGGTGCCGGTGACATAGCCCTTGGCGTCGTAGCCGGAGACCGCGTCGGGGAGGGTGTCGTCGACGAGCCGGTTCGTGAGGTCGGTGGTGCTCGCGTCCTGCGGGGCCTGCTGGGAGTAGACGGTCGCGAGCAGCACGTCGCCGTCGCTGGTGGGGGTCAGCGGGGTGACCGTGGCCGCGCCGGACACCGCGCTCAGCGTCTTCTGCGCCTGGGTGGAGAGGTCGGAGCGCTTGTCTGACGGCACGGACGTCTGATCGATGACGACGGTGAGGGGGCCGTTGGAGCCGGGTCCGAAGGCGTCGGTCATCAGGTCGTAGGCCCGCCGGTCGGTGAAGGAGGTCGGGTCGGCGCCGTCGCCGATGTGACCGAGCTGGATGGAGAAGACCGGGATCGCGAGGATCGCGATGACGGCCACGCCGGCGCCCAGGTACTCCCAGGGCCTGCGCTCGACGCGCTTGGCGTAGCGGTGCCAGGTGCCGTGCGGGACGGCGCCCGGTGCGGCGTCGGTCTCGGCGACCGGCTTGCGGACGTGGTAGCGGTCGATGCGTCTGCCGATGAGCCCGAGGAGGGCCGGAACGAGCGTGAGGGCGCCGATGACGGCGGTGACGACGGTGACGGCGGCGGCGAGTCCGAGTTTGCCGATGAAGGACACCCCGGACGCGTACAGACCGAAGAGCGCGATGATCACCGTGGTGCCGGAGACCAGCACGGCGCGACCGCTGGTGGCGTTGGCGTGTCCGGCGGCCTCGGCGGGATCCGCGCCGTCCATCAGGTTCTGCCGGTGCCGGGTGGTCAGGAAGAGGGCGTAGTCGATGCCGACGCCGAGTCCGATCATGGTGGCGAGGGTCGGCGAGACGGTGGCGAAGGTGAAGGCGGCGGCCAGCAGCCCGAGGGAGGCGAGGCCGCCGACCACGCTGATCAGGGCGGTGACCAGGGGCAGTCCGGCCGCGATCACGCTGCCGAAGCCGACGAGCAGGACGACGATGGCGACGGCGAAGCCGATCACCTCGCTGATCCGGTCGTTCGCGGCGGGCCGGGCGAGCTCACCGAGCGAACCGCCGTACTCGACGTCGGCGCCGGCCGCCCGCAGCGGCTGGACGGCCTTGTCGACGCCGCTCAGGTAGTCGTCGCCGAGGGTGGACGGCTGCACGTCGAAGCGGATGGTGACGTACGCGGTCTTGCCGTCGCCCGACACCGGGCCGACCTTCGAGGACGTGACGGAGAGCGGGTTCTGGGCGCTGAGCACATGGGGGAGCTTCTGGAGGTCGCCGACGGCCGTGGACAGCGGGGAACTCAGGGTGCTCACGGGCTGGTCGTCGTGCAGGACGATCTGGCTGCTGTAGCCGCCGGCCTGCGGGTCGTGCTCCTTCAGGACGTCCAGGCCGTCCGTGGACTGCACGCCCGGCAGCTGGAAGTCGTCCTCGTAGGTGCCGCCGACGGAGCGGTTGGCCACCTGGAGGGCGACGACGGCCACGAGCCAGGCGATGATGACGATCAGGAAGTGACGGGCGCACCAGGCGCCGAGCCTGCGCAGTGCCCCGCGGCGCGGGGTGCCGGCGGTGGTGGGTGCCATAGCGTCATTACACGTCGGACCGATCTTCCCGGCATCTCGGTCCGGGCTGATCGGATTGCAGGGTGCGGCTCCAGGATGAATGGTGTTAGTGGACCCGATGACCGCACCGGGCCGAAGCCTCCCTTCGGACGCGAGGAGCAGACACCATGCCGACGTCAGAACCAGGCGCCGCCCAGCCCTCCCCGGACCGCGCCACCCCCGACAAACTGCTCCACACGCGTACCGGCACCGAGGTGTCGCCTGAGGACATGGTCCTCGCCACCGGCCGGGACATCACCCCGCGCAACCTCGAGTGGGCGCGGCGCAAGCTGGCCGAGGAGGGCCCCAGCGCGATCGAGAAGCTGCTTCCCTAGCGAGCGACCAGGAGGATCGGGGCTCACCCTTTCGCGTCGGGGCCTGTGGCTGCCAGACTCGGGAGGGTGCCCGACTTCGACATGCTCGTCCTCGGATCAGGTCCCGGCGGTCAGAAGGCCGCCATCGCCGCGGCCAAACTGGGCCGCCGGGTGGCCGTCGTCGACCGCCCCGACATGGTCGGCGGGGTCTCCCTCCACACCGGCACCATTCCCTCCAAGACGCTGCGCGAGGCGGTGCTGTATCTCACCGGTCTCACCCAGCGGGACCTGTACGGACAGAGCTACCGCCTCAAGGAGAACATCACCGTCGCCGATCTGACGGCCCGTACCGAGCATGTGGTGGGGCGTGAGATCGACGTCATCCGCAGCCAGTTGTCCCGCAACCACGTCGCGCTGTTCGCCGGTACCGGCCGGTTCGTCGATCCCCATACCGTCGCGCTGCGCGAGGTGACCGGGCAGGAGCGGCTGATCGGCGCCGAGCACGTCGTGATCGCCACCGGGACGCGGCCTGCGCGGCCGGACAGCGTGGAGTTCGACGGGCGGACCATCCTCGACTCCGACAACGTCCTGACGATCGAGCGGGTTCCGCAGTCGATGGTGATCGTCGGCGCCGGTGTGATCGGCATGGAGTACGCGTCCATGTTCGCCGCGCTGGGCAGCAAGGTCACGGTGGTGGAGAAGCGGGCCGGGATGCTCGACATGTGCGACGTCGAGGTCATCGAGTCGCTCAAGTACCACCTGCGGGACCTGGCGGTGACCTTCCGTTTCGGGGAGACCGTCGCCGCCGTGGAACGGCATGCGCGGGGCGCGCTGACCGTCCTGGAGAGCGGCAAGAAGATCCCGGCGGACGCGGTGATGTACTCGGCGGGCCGGCAGGGCCTGACCGACGATCTCGACCTGGGCAAGGCCGGGTTGACGGCGGACCGGCGCGGCCGGATCGAGGTCGACGAGCACTACCGCACCCCGGTCGAGCACATCTACGCCGTGGGCGACGTCATCGGTTTCCCGGCGCTCGCGGCGACGGCGATGGAGCAGGGCCGCGCGGCCGCGTATCACGCGTGCGGCGAGCCCGTCGGGCAGATGCACCACCTCCAGCCCATCGGCATCTACACGATCCCGGAGATCAGCTTCGTGGGGCGGACCGAGGATCAGCTCACCGAGGAGAGCGTGCCGTTCGAGGTCGGCATAGCCCGTTACCGCGAACTGGCCCGGGGCCAGATCATCGGCGACGCCCACGGCATGCTGAAGCTGCTGGTCTCGCCCGGGGACCGGAAGCTGCTCGGGGTGCACTGCTTCGGCACCGGGGCGACCGAGCTGATCCATATCGGGCAGTCGGTGATGGGCTGCGGCGGGACCGTCGACTACCTGGTCGACGCGGTGTTCAACTACCCCACGCTGGCGGAGTCGTACAAGGTCGCCGCCCTCGACGCCACCAACCGGCTGCGGCAGTTGGACCGCATCGGGGACTGAGCGGCGACGGGGCGGCGGAACCGGGCGGCGTTCACTCCTCGACGATGTGGACGGCGGCCTCCTCGGCGCCCGCGGCCCCGCCGTCGATGCCGACGTCCCGGGCGATCTCCTCCTTGACGGCGTCGGGGTGGGCGCCCTCGTCGGGGGCGACCAGCCGGCCCGCGCGCCGGTCACCGGCCTCGGGATCGACGGGTTCGCCCTCGCCGTCGGGGAGGTCGCCGATGTCGTCGCCCGCCGGTTCCGACACGTCCGGCACCTCCTGGGCGAGGCGCTGGTCGAGGTTCTCGCCCTCGTGCTGTTCGGCCGCGGTGGTGCCGTACTTGGTCACCCCGAGCGGCTTCTCCGGCGGGGAGTAGCCCTCGTCGAGGGTGTCGTCGTAGGTGCGTTCGCCGACGGCGTCCTGGAGGTCGAGCGGAGCGGCGTCCTGCTGTTCCTCGTTCGTTCCGGTGGGCTGGTAGACGTCGTCGCCCATCGCCTCGGACTCCGTACCCATGGGTTCCTCCTCGCCGTTCGGGGGTGCTGTCTCCCCGTCCGCGTTTCCCGTGCGGCCCGCTCCAATCGCGGCACATGCCACCCGCACGAGCGGCCGCGGAGATTACCCACAGGTCAATCTTGAAACCTCAATCGTTAGGGCTATAGTCACTCGCACACTCGGTGTGACCGTCCGCCCACGCAGTGCCGGAACGGTACCCTCCGCGCTTTCCCCGCCGACGTTCTCCGAGGTCACCCCTCTCGACGCGCGGCGGCGCTCCATCCACCCCCCATGGCCGCCGGGTCGTCCCCGCCCGGGCGGCGTGCACGACGGAAAGCAGCGCAACCATGAGCAACAGCACCGGAAGAGGCCTTCAGGCGAACGTCCTGGGCACCTTCGACACGGTGGTGATGGCGGTCGCCGGCAGCGCGCCGGCCTACTCCATCGCCGCCACCACGGCCGTTCTGGCCGGCGCCGTGGGACTGGCCGGACCGGCGGCGCTGCTGTACTGCGCGATACCGATGCTGGGCATCGCGCTGGCCTTCAGCCGGCTCAGCCGGATCGACGTCAACGCGGGCGCCAGTTACTCCTGGGTGGGGCGCACGCTCCATCCCTTCCTGGGCTTCATCAGCGGGTGGGCGCTGGTGATCTCGGCGACCATCTTCATGGTGGCGGGATCGCTGCCGGCCGGGTCGATGACGCTCGCCCTGTTCGACGAGGGCCTCGCCGACAACACCGCGCTGTCGACGGTCGTCGGCGCCGCCTGGTTCCTGATCATGCTGGCCGTGGTGCTGGGCGGGGCCCGGCTCACCGTGCGCGCGCAGCTCATCATGTCGGGTGTGGAACTGGCGATCCTGGCGCTGTTCGCGGTGCTCGCCCTCTTCCACACGGACAACTCGCTTCCGTTCGACTGGTCCTGGCTCGGATTCGGCCACTTCGACGGCGTGTCCGGCTTCGCGTCGGGCGCACTGGTCGCCGCCTTCTACTACTGGGGCTGGGACGTGACCAGCAACCTCAGTGAGGAGACCCGCAACAGCCGCCGTACGACCGGCCTCGCGGGACTCATCGGGGTGGGCATCGTCTTCCTCCTCTTCGAGGTCTTCACCATCGCGGTGAACGTCATCCTCAGCTCGCAGCGGATCGAGGACAACGGCGCGAACGTGCTGGCGGCGCTGGGCGAGGAGGTGTGGCCGGGCTGGGGCGGCAAGGTGCTGATCGTCGCCGTGATGCTGTCCACCGTGGCCACCCTGGAGACGACCCTGATCCAGGTCACGCGCTCGCTGTTCGCGATGGGCCGGGACCGTACGATGCCGTCCGCGCTGGGCCGCGTGCACCGCACCTGGAACACCCCCTGGGTGGCGATCGCGGTGGTGGGCGGGGTGGCGCTGGTGCTGTTCGTCGCCTCCAACGCGCTGGGCTCGGTGGGCGACATCCTCGCCGACGCCATCTCGGCGATCGGGCTCCAGATCGCGATCTACTACGGGCTGGCGGGCCTGGCGGCGGTCGTCGCGTACCGCAAGACCCTGCTGAAGTCCCCCTCCGACTTCCTCCTGGGCGGGCTGTGGCCGCTGTTCGGAGCCGTGTTCATGTTCTGGATCTTCGTGGAGTCGCTCGGTCAGCTGGACCCCGCGGCGGTCGCCATCGGCATCGGCGGGCTCGCCGTGGGACTGGTGCCGATGCTCTGGTACTGGCGGCAGGGCAGCGACTACTACCGGCCCGCCCGGCTGGACGCCTCGCGCACCGTCGAGGCCGGCTACGTGCCCGAGGGCCTCCCGGCGGCGCACTCCGCCGGCCACGAGGGTCTGTCCACCGACTTCTGAGAGGGGACCTGATGGCGCGCGACCGCTTCGCTCCCGACTTCGACCCCGACTGCGGGGACGCTCCCCTCTCCTCCACCCGGCACGACATCGTCATCGGCCGCTGGCAGGGCCCGCGGGACCTGCTGCGCGCCACCGGCCCCGACTGGCTCGCCCGCGGTCACCGGGTCCGGCTGCTGGCGCAGGCCTGCGCGGGCAGTTCGACGGTGGAGACCTGGCTGGCCGCCGAACCGCACAGTGCCGACGCGCTGGTCCTGCGAGCGGCCACGGAGACCGCCCGGGCGTTCAACCTGGCGATCACCGCGGGCCGAGGCGCGCCGATCGACCAGACCCGGATCGACGGCGCGGTGCTGGCCTGCCTGTCCGCCGCGGAGGCGTATCCGGACGACCCGACGCCGTGGACCTCGCTGATCTCGGTGGCCCGCCTCTATCCGGCCGGGGTGCGCCGCCGGGAACTGGCCCGCTGGTGGGACGAGTTGCACCAGCGGGATCCGTACAGCATGGAGGGGCACCTCCAGGTGCTGCACTACTACTCCGCCCGCTGGCACGGCTCGCACGGGCTGATGTACGACTTCGCCCGTGACGCGGCGGGCTCGGCCCCGCCGGGCTGTCCGCTGCCGGTGCTGGTGCAGTACGCGCGCGTGGAGGAGTTCCGCCACGCCCTGGACACCCGGGATGACCGCTCCACCGCGGTGGGCCTGGGCCAGCACTGGAACAACGACGGGGCCGTCAGCGACGTCCGCCGCACCTGGGAACGCTGGATCATGGGCCGCAAGGAGGACCACGTCGCACCCGGAGAGCTGCGGGACGTCAACTACCTCGCCCACGCCGCGTGTTCGGCGGGTATCGCGGAGGTGGCCACGCCGCTGCTGCGGATCCTCGGCCACCGGGTGACCCGTACGCCCTGGTCGTACACCGGCGATCCGGTCCAGCAGATCGCCCGACGGCGCAAGGAGTGGGGGGTGCGCGACGCAGACCGGTGACTCCCCGCCGCACGGCTGCGCGATCACCCGGCGCGCGGCAACCGGCGGGGTCCCGGCGCCCGGTGGCCGCACGCCCGTCACGGGTGACGGAGGGTCACCACGGAGATCCGGCGGCGGTGAGCCCGTCCTCCGGGGCGGGCTCACCGGGCGGTACGCCGAGGCCCATGAGCGCGCACCCCGTGCCCGCTCACCAGGTCTTGCCGGCCTGCTCCCGGATGGTGTGGTTGATCCGGTTGAAGAAGTTGGTCATCGCGATCTCCAGGATGATCGCGGACAACTGCTCCTCGCCGAAGTGGTCGGCGACGGCGTCCCAGATCTCGTCGGTCACGCCCGCCGCGCCGTCCTGGATCCGGGTCGCCGCCTCGGTCAGCGCGAGCGCCGCCCGCTCCTCGTCGGTGAAGAAGGGCGTCTCGCGCCAGGTGCCCACGCTGTGCAGCCGCCGGTCGGTCTCTCCGTGCTTCTTCGCCGCCTCGACACCGGCGTACACACACGGGCCGCATCCGTTGATCTGGCTGGCCCGCAGGTGGACCAGTTCGAGCAGGCGCGGGTCGACTCCCCCCGCCTGGATCGCCTTGACGAGGTGCTGGATCGCGGTGATGACGTCGTGATTCGCCGGGCTCTTCATGCGTGCTTCCATCGATGCCGCTCCTTCATCGGTTACCTGTGCCCTCGCAGGCCCGTCATCCTCATGACGGAGCAGAGCCAGGGAAGGTAACAACATGTCCGACACCACCCCGAAGGACCCGACGGACCCGGCAGACCCGGCGGCGGAGGCGTTCGCGGTGTTCGAGGCCGAGCGCGACCGGCTGCGCGCGGTCGCCCACCGCATGCTCGGATCGCACGCCGACGCGGAGGACGTGGTCCAAGAGGCCTGGCTGCGGCTCTCGCGCCAGGACACGGCGGCCATCGGCAACCTCGCCGGCTGGCTGACCACGGTGGTCGGCCGGATCAGCCTCGACATCCTGCGAGCACGCCGGACCCGCCCCGAGGCGTCCTACGACGACGGGATGCCGCCCGAGCTCCTGGTGACCGTCGACGACGGCCCCGCCCCGGAGGACGACGCGGTGCTGGCCGACTCGGTCGGCGACGCCCTCCTCGTCGTCCTGGAGTCGCTGCGGCCGAGCGAACGGCTGGCGTTCGTGCTGCACGACCTGTTCGCGGTGCCGTTCGACGAGATCGGCCGGATACTCGGCAAGTCCACCGCCGCCACCAAAATGCTCGCCAGCCGTGCCCGCCGAAAAGTGCGGGCGGGCGAGATGTCGACGATCGTCGGACAGGAGCGGCGGAAGGTCGTCCAGGCCTTTCTGACGGCGGCCCGCGAGGGCGACTTCGAGGGGCTGCTGCGCGTGCTCGACCCCGAGGTGCGTCTGGCCGTCGACACCCCCGACGGCATGATCGTCACCCTTGGCGCCACCCGGGTCGCGGCCGGCGCGCAACTGTCCGCCGGTGCGGCGGCGCGGGGGCGGGCGGTGCTCGTGGGCGGCCTTCCCGGGCTCGTGGCCTGGCGCGAGGACGGTTCTCCGCTCTCCGTCATGGCCTTCACCGTCGTCGACGGCCGGATCACCGACATCACGATCGTGACCGGTGCGGCCAGGCTCGCCGCGATGGACCTGCCGGAACCCGGGTGAGGTCCGGTCGGGCCGGGCCCCGTCCCCCGCGTGGACCCGGCCGGGCCACGGCCGTCGTCCGCTACGCGTGCGGTTCGGTGGCGTGCGGACCGTCCGGCCTGCCGCGGCGCTGCTCGACCATCTCGTGGCTGAGTTGCTCCGTCTCCGTCTCGGGCAGCCGCTCGAAGCCCTCCTCGGTGATGACCGAGACGATCGGGAAGATACGGCGGCCGATGTCGGGGCCGCCGGTCGCCGAGTCGTCGTCGGCCGCGTCGTACAGCGCGTGGAGGGCGGCCAGGGCCGCCTCGCGCCGGGACATGCCGGCACGGTACAGCTTCTTCAACGCCCCGCGGGCGTAGGGGGATCCGGAGCCCTCGGCGTGGAAGGGCGTCTGCTCGTACAGGCCGCCCACCACGTCGAAGCTGAAGATGCGGCCCCCGGCCCTCGGGGCGGCGGCCGTGTCGTAGCCCGCGAGGAGCGGGACGACGGCGAGGCCCTGCATGGCCTGGTCGAGGTTCTGCCGGATCATCGTGGCCAGTCTGCGCGCCTTGGCGCCGAGGGTCATGGGCACGCCCTCGACCTTCTCGAAGTGCGTCAGCTCGACCTGGTACAGCTTCACCATGTCCACGGCGAGTCCGACGGTGCCGGCGAAGGCGACGGCGGTGTGGTCGTCCGCCGGGTGCACCTTCTCCAGGTCGCGCTGCGCGATGAGGTTGCCCATCGTGGCCCGGCGGTCGCCGGCGAGCAGCACGCCGTCGCGGTAGACGAGGGCCAGTACCGTCGTCCCGTGCGGGAAGCCGTCCGGGGCGGCGCGGACGCCGCCGGCGAACCGGCCGCGCGTCGGCAGCAGTTCGGGGCGGTGCGCCGCCAGGAAGTCGCTGAACGACGAGCCGCCCGCCGTGAGGAACTCGTCCGCGAGCCGCCCTTCGTGCCCGCCCTCCGCCATGCCGCTTCCCCTCGCCGACGCCCGGGACACCCCACTACCTACCAGCGCCCGGCGGCCGGGAAACACACCGCCGGCCGCCGGCCGGGGCTCAGCGGGTGTTCGGTCCCCGGTGCGGGGGCTGCCGGGGGGCCGGCCGGTCCGGGGTGGGCGGGACGGCGCGTACGACGGGGCCGTCGCCGTTGACCAGCACGGGATCGCCATGGTGACGGATCGTCAGGGGCGAGCCGGACAGCAGGGTGTACGCGGCCTTGTCCGGGCCGATCTCCACCCGCAGGCGGCGCCCGAGCAGCTGGACGCTGAAGGCGAGCCGGCTCAGCCTCTCCGGCAGCCGCGGGGCGAACCGCAGGCCCTCGCTGTCACCGCGCAGCCCCCCGAAGCCGGCGACCAGGGCCATCCAGGTGCCCGCCAGGGACGCGATGTGCAACCCGTCGCGGGTGTTGTGCTCCAGGTCGGCCAGGTCCATCAGGGCGGCCTCGGTCGTGTAGTCGTAGGCCAGCCCCAGGTGGCCGGCCTGTGCGGCGATCACCGCCTGGCAGCAGGCCGAGAGGGAGGAGTCGCGGACGGTCAGCGGCTCGTAGTAGGCGAAGTTGCGGGCGATCTGCTCCTCGTCGAAGTGGTCCGCGCAGGTGTACATCGCCAGGACCAGGTCGGCCTGCTTGACGACCTGTTTGCGGTACAGGTCGAAGTAGGGGAAGTTGAGCAGCAGGGGGTACTGGTCGGGGCGGGTGGCGTCGAAGTCCCACTGCTGGTAGCGGGTGAAGCCCGCGTGCTGTTCGTGCACGCCGAGTTCGTGGTTGTAGGGCACGTGCACCGCTTCGGCCGCGTCCCGCCAGGCCGCGCTCTCCTCCTCGTCCACGCCGAGCCGGGCGGCCTCGCCCCGGTGCCGTGCCACGGCGTCGGCGGCGGCGAGGAGGTTCGCCCGGGCCATGAGGTTGGTGTAGGTGTTGTCGTCGGCGACCGCGCTGTACTCGTCGGGTCCGGTGACGCCGTCGATGTGGAAGGTGCCGTGCGCGTCGTGGTGGCCGAGCGAGCGCCACAGCCGGGCGGTCTCCACCAGGAGTTCGACGCCGGTGGCCGCCTCGAAGTCCCGGTCCCCGGTCGCCGTGACGTACCGGACCACGGCGTCGGCGATGTCGGCGTTGACGTGGAAGGCGGCCGTTCCGGCCGGCCAGTACGCCGAGCCCTCCGAGCCCTCGATCGTCCGCCAGGGGAACGCGGCGCCGCGCAGGCCGAGTTGGGTGGCCCGCTCGCGGGCGGCGGGCAGGGTGTTCTGCCGCCAGCGCAGGGCTTCGGCGACGGCGCCCGGCGCGGTGTAGGTCAGCAGGGGCAGCACGAAGGTCTCGGTGTCCCAGAAGGCGTGGCCGTCGTAGCCGGACCCGGTCAGCCCCTTGGCAGGGATGGCGCGTTGTTCGGCGCGGGCGCCGGCCTGGAGCACGTGGAAGAGGGCGAAGCGGACGGCCTGCTGGATCTCCTCGTCGCCGTCGACCTCCACGTCCGCGCGGGACCAGAAGTCGTCGAGGTAGGCGCGCTGGTCCTCCAGGAGACCCGCCCAGCCGCTGTGTCCGGCCGCCGCGAGGGCCGCCTCCACCTGGTCGCTCATCGCGGGCCGGGAGCGGGCGCCGGACCAGCCGTGCGCGACGAGCTTCTCCACCCGCAGCCGCTCTCCGGGCTCCAGTACGGAGGTGACGGTGAGCCGGGCGACGTCGACGTTGCTCTCGCTGTCGACGGTGGTCCGGTCCGGGCCGGTGACCTCGTGGTCGGCGGCCACGGCCACCCGCAGCCCGCTGCGCCTGGTGCGGTGGACGAGCCGCAGCCGACAGCCGACGGCCACGTCCTCCTCCGGCTCCAGCGGCGACTTCAGGGCGCGGGCCGCGCGCGGGTCGCCGTTCGGGTCGGGGAGGCTCTCGTTGGTGACCAGCTCGGACTGGATCACCACCCGGGAGCTGCTGCCGACGGCCTCCACCTCGTAGGCGACGGCGGCCACGGCCCGTTGGGTGAGCGACACCAGCCGGGTCGAGCGCACCCGGACCGTCGACCCGGCGGGCGAGGTCCACTCGCAGGTCCGCTCCAGCACGCCCCGCCGCAGGTCGAGCACCCGCTCGTGCGCGACGAGCCGCCCGTAGCGCAGGTCGAACGGCTCGTCGTCGACGAGCAGCCGGAGAATCTTGCCGTTGGTGACGTTGATGACGGTCTGGCCGGACTCCGGGTAGCCGTAGCCGGCCTCGGCGTACGGCAGCGGGTGCAGTTCGTGGACGCCGTTGAGGTAGGCGCCGGGCAGCCCGTGCGGCTCGCCCTCGTCCAGGTTGCCGCGCCAGCCGACGTGCCCGTTGGAGAGCGCGAAGACGGACTCGCTCTGCGCCAGGACGTCGAGGTCGAGCCGTGTCTCGCGCACGCACCAGGGCTCGACGGCGTAGGACCGGTCCGTGATCACGCCCGCCCTCCCCCGTCGACGCCGTCCGTGAGGTCCGCGAGGTCCGCGAGGTCCTTCACCACGATGTCCGCGCCGTGCGTGTACAGCGCGTCGGTCTGCCCGACGCGGTCGACGCCGACGACGTACCCGAAGTTCCCGGCGCGGCCCGCGTCCATCCCGGCCAGCGCGTCCTCGAAGACGGCCGCCCTCGACGGCTCGACGCCGAGGTCGTGGGCCGCGGCCAGGAACGTGTCGGGGCGGGGCTTGCCCGGGAGGTTCCGCTCGGCCGCCACGACCCCGTCGATCCGTACCTCGAAGAGCTGCTCGGCGTCGATCGAGCGCAGTACGTCGCGGGTGTTGGCGCTGGAGGAGACGATCGCCGTCCGCAGACCACGCGCGCGTGCCGCCGCTATGTAGCGCAGGGTGCCGTCGTACGGCTCGACGCCCTGGGCGCGGATCTTCTCCAGCAGCAGTTCGTTCTTGCGGTTGCCCAGCCCGTGGACGGTCGCCGCGTCGGGCGGGTCACCGGGTTCGCCCTCGGGCAGTTCGATGCCCCGGGAGGCGAGGAAGGTGCGGACGCCGTCGGCGCGGGGGCGGCCGTCGACGTACTCGCCGTAGTCGTGGGCCTCGTCGAACGGCCGGAAGTCGTCGCCCCCGCGCGTGTACAGGAACGCGTCGAAGGTCTCCTTCCAGGCCGCCGCGTGCACCACGGCCGTTCGGGTGACGACCCCGTCGAGGTCGAACAGACAGGCCTGGATCGTTTCGGGGAGACCGAGCGTCGACGTCATACGCCCCTGATTCCCCCACATCGGCCCCCTCACCGGTGTGTCGCGCGCCACATCCGGCCGGTCGGGGCGGCCGGGTCCGTCGGGTGGGTCGTGTCAGTCGTGCGGAAAGGAGTGGTGCTCGTGGGCGATGAGCCAGCGGCCGTGCCGCTTGCGCAGACCGAAGGTGATCCGCAGCCGCAGTCCCGGACACTCGGCGAGCTCCTCGGGCGTACCGCAGCGCAGCAGGGCGTGCGCGTAGGCGACGTCGTGACCTGCGGTGACGTCGAGGGTGTCGAGGTCGAAGCGAGCGCCCTGGGCCTGCCAGCTGAAGAAGGGCGGCCAAGTGGCCCGGTAGGCGGCCAGGCCCCGGATGCCCTCGTACGGCTCCGCCACGTTGTACATCACCAGATCCTCGGCGTGCCGGTCGAGGACGGTGTCGAGGTCGCCCCGGTGGACGGCGTCGGCCCAGCGGGTGATCAGGGTGCGGATCTGCGTCTCGTCGTCGGACACGGTCGCCTCCTCTCGGTACGGATCTCCGTGGGGTCTCCTTCCAGGAGACTGCGACACTCTGCTGTGTGCTCACTTTCGACGATCTGCTGGTCCGTGCCCGTGATCTCGCGGGGGACGGCCGCCGGCGCGCGCTCCTCGGCATCGCCGGCAGCCCGGGCGCGGGCAAGACGACGCTCGCCGAGCGTCTGGTGCGGGAGCTGAACGGCACCGGGGAGCCCTGGGTCGCGCACGTCCCGATGGACGGCTTCCATCTCGCCGACGCCGAACTCGACCGCCTCGGCCGCCGGGACCGCAAGGGGGCGCCCGACACCTTCGACGCGGCCGGCTACGCGGCCCTGCTGCGGCGCCTGCGGGAGGAGACGGACGGCGAGGACATCGTCTACGCGCCGGGCTTCGAGCGGGAGCTGGAGCAGCCGGTCGCGGGGGCCGTGCCGGTTCCGCCGAGCGCCCGGCTGGTCGTCACGGAGGGCAACTACCTCCTCCTCGGCACGGGCGCGTGGGCACGGGCGCGCGCCGCGCTGGACGAGGTGTGGTTCTGCGAGAGCGACGAGGACGAGCGCGTGCGCCGGCTGGTCGCCCGGCACGAGGAGTTCGGCAAACCGCGGGCCGAGGCGGTGGCCTGGGTGCTGAGGACCGACCAGCGCAACGCCGAACTGGTGGCGGCCACGAAGGACAGGGCCGACCTGTCGGTGCCCCCGCTCGTCTGACGGCCGCCGGACGCCACGTCCCCGCATCGATGTCGGTCCGCGGGCGTCCTCGCCTCCGGCGGACGCACGTGTCTCCCGCCGGATGACGCCGGGTGACACCGGATGACGAGGATCTGCGCGGCGCGGGGCACCCACGGCCGCCCCTCGGACGCCCCGCGGACGCCCCTCAGCCGCTGACGGCGCGCAGTGTCAGTGTCGGTTCGCCGTGCGCGTCGTCCGGTCCGAGGACGGCCGTGAAGGTGTCGGTCCGTACGGTCAGGCCTTCCCCGGCCCACGCGACCGACGCCGTGAACGGCTCCGCCGAGCCGTGGCGTACGGCGAACACGTGCAGGTCGTCCGGCGCGTCCGGCAGCGGTCCCGCCTCGAATGCCGTCGAGTCGACCAGGTGGCGCCAGCCCTCGTCGGGGTTGCCGTAGCCGCGCGGGTCGACGGCGAGCGCGAAGGCGGCCTGCTCCTGGGTGAGCTCGGCGCGCGCGTCGAAGTGCTCCGCGCCCTCCGCGCCCGGGTGCGTGAGGCGCAGGCCGCCCGGCGAGGAGACGGCTCCGTCCGCGGTGCGCCGGACCCGGTCGCCGTCGTCCTCGGCGTACGGCAGGCCGGCCAGCAGGTACGGCGTCCCGTCGAGCCGCTCCACGGCGACCGTCGTCCACAGGGTGGCGCCGTCGGTGACGTACAGGGAGCGCACGCTGCGCAGGACGTGGTCGCGGCCGACGACCGGCTTGGTGACCAGCTTGGCCGTCAGGCCGTCGGCCCGGACGTCGCGGACCCGGACCTCGCCCATGGGCCGGCACAGCAGGAAGCCGTCGGTGACGGGTCCGAAGCCGTGCTGGCGGTGGACGGCGGCGGCCAGGTAGTAGGCCCCGGCCGCCTCGACGACCGCCGGGGTCATCCGGTCGTCGAAGGCCACCGAGACCGTGCCGGAGCGCAGCTGGTGGCGTGCGGTCGCGGTGGACGGCTCGCGATGCCAGCGCGTGGTGTCCTGGATCTGCCAGACGAGCATCCACGCGAAGTGGCCGTCCACCCCGCCGTCCGCCTTGACGGCGTGCCGTGCCCAGCGGCTGTCGCCCCGGTAGCGGCCGAGGTCGGCGCCGATCCGGGCGCCGAAGTAGCGCAGGCCGAGGACGGACTCGAAGGCGGAGTGCTGCTCGCTGTAGCGCGGGCCGCCGTTGTCGAAGCCGCCGCCGGTGAGGCGGGCGTCGAGATAGCGGGCGAGGGCCTCGCCGTCCTCGGCGAAGACCTCCTCGCCGCTGACCCGGTGGGCCTGGGCGAGGAAGGACAGGGAGATCGGGCCGTAGTTGTTGTCGTAGGCGCCGCCGTGCTCGGGGGGCAGCAGGGCGCCCCGGTCGCGGACCCGGTGGGCGCGGATCTCGTCGGCGTACAGCGCGAGGGCCCGGGCGCGGACCTGCTCGCCGTCCTCCGGCGGGAGATGCCGGGCCAGCATCAGGCCGCCGACCACGCAGCCGATCGCCTGGTTGCCCGCCTCCTGGGGGTTGAAGAAGGTCGCCTCGGTCAGCCAGCTCCAGTAGCCGCGTGCCACCTCCAGCAGTTCGGCGCGCTGGTCGTCCGCCACCAGGCCCTCGGCGGTGTCGAGGACGTTCACGGCCTGGAGCAGCGCCCACACCGTGCTCGGCCAGTCGCCGATGGGGTGGGCGCCGGCCGCCAGGGTGTACCGGGCGTACGGGAGTCCGCAGCCGCGCACCCGCAGGTTCGGATAGCCCGGGTTGTCGTCCTGGTACACCCGCTCGCGCAGGTGGAAGGCGAGGCTGCGGTGCACCGCCTCCGGCAGCCGCGGGTCCTTGCTCCGCTGCCAGGCGAACGCGAGCAGAGAGGTGATGCCGAGCGAGGTGTCGCCGATGTCGTCGACGCAGTCGGGGTGTTCGAGGCTGCCCTCGGGCGTGAGGCGCGCGAGGGCCTGCTCGGTGACGTCGGCGAGCACGGCATCGTATGCCTCCGGAGTGTCCGGCAGGTCGTGCAGCGGCGCGAGCTGGCGTGGGAGGTGCAAGGAGATCAGCCCTTCGTGCCTGGGACGGTCGTGGCGCGCAATGCCAGCGTCAGTGTCTGTGGTCCGTGCCCGCCGAGGTAGACGCGGTTCCCGGTCGTCGCGTCGGTGCCGCCGACCACCGTGTAGTCCTGGCCCGGGTCGTAGCGCAGCACCTCGGTCCGGTCCGGCCCGGCGAGCGGTTCTCCTGCCTCGACGGCGGCCTCGACCCGGATCTCGTCGTCGCCGACCCGGTAGGTCATCGGCCCGGTCGTCAGGCACCAGCGTCCGTCGCCGATCGGTACGGCGCCCTCCGGCACTCCGCCCGGCCGGAAGGTCAGTTCGAGGGCCCAGGGCACCGGTGGGCCGCCGATGTCGATCCGCAGGTCGGCGCCGTCCTCCCGCAGGTCGACCTCGACTCGGGTCGTGTGGGAGGTCTCGTCCTGAGGGCGGTCCGGGAAGGCCATCGCCGCGGAGAAGCGGCCCTCGTCCACCAGGCGGTAGGCACCGTCGTCGCGCCTGTGGTCCTTCGGGAGCGGCTGGTAGTAGGCGGTTGTCAGGCGCTGGGTGAGCCGGTACCGGTGATCGGCGAGCCGTTCCATGTCGGCGGCGCGGAACGGGCCCAGGTCGAAGAAGCCGCGCGAGAGGCGGACCGCGTCGAGGACGGCGGCACCGGCGAACAGGCGGAGGAAGGTGGGGTTGCAGGCGAGGCCCGAGCGGATGCGCCGGTGCTCGGGCACGTCGGAGCCGCCGTACACCACCGTGTGCGCGGTGGCCGAGGCATGGTGCGCCAGGCGTGCGGTGCCTAGGTACCGGGCGCGCGGCAGCTTCTCCGCGTGCGGGGACGGCAGTTCGCGGCTCAGGTCCGGGGTGAGGAGAGTCTGGGCGAGCAGGTCGGGGTCGTCGATGCCGGGGGCGGCCGCCAGCCGTGCCGCCCGGGCGAAGTCGCCCCGGCCCGTGCGGATCGCGAGGAGCCGGTAGTGCGGCAGGTAGGGCCACAGGGCGAACGTGAGCTTCTGGTCCTGCCGCCGCGAGTGGAGGGTCTCCACCGTGCCGTCCGGTCTGATCAGGTCCAGGGTGGTGGCGAGGTTGCGTTCGACGACGGCCGACAGGTCGCTCCGGCCGAGCGCCTCGGCCAGCAGGAGCAGCGCCGGGTTGGTCACGATGGACGCGTAGACGGCGCTGCGTTCCGAGTACAGGCCGTCCGCGTCGATGTCGACGCCCTCGGCGAGCCACTCCTCGACGCGGTCGAGGAGTCGGTCGTCGGGGAAGGACCGGTGCAGTCGGGCGAGGGCGGCGCTCAGCTCCCAGCGGTGGTTCGGGGTGTGCACGCCACCGGTCAGGAGACTGGCGGTGGCGGCGCCGGCGATCTCGGCGAGCCCGGCCGTCACCTCGGCCGATTCCGGTCCCGCGGCGGCGGCGAGGACGTACGCGTCGCACACGTCGTTGACGGTGAACGCGGAGTCCGGCGGTGACTGGACGTTGTCGCCGCCCGCGAAGAGGCCGGAAGGCGTCTGCACGGCCCGCAGGGCGCGCAGGTGGGTCATCGCGGCAGCGACCGCCTGTGCGCTGCCGTGCAGTGCCGAGTCCGGGGAGCGGTATGCCGCGATCAGGGTTTTCACCCGCCGTGCCAGACCGCGGTGCGGCACACCGACGGGTTCCTCGTCGGGCACGGTCGCCATCGGGACGGCCGACCGGTCGGCGGCCGCGGCCACCGCGCCGACGAACTCGTGGTCGAGCGGGCTCGGCACGGTCAGTCCTTCAGTCCGGCGTTGATGTCGGCGCCCATGACGTAGCGCTGGAAGACCAGGAAGATGGCGATCAGCGGGATCATGGAGATGACCGAGGCGCCGAGCAGGACCGACCAGTTGATGTTCTGCGCGCCGACGATGCTCTGGATGCCGATCTGCACCGTGAACTTGTTCGGGTCGTTGAGCATCAGAAGCGGCCAGATGTAGTCGTTCCACCGCCACTGGAAGGACAGGATCGCGAGGGTGAGCATGATGGGCCGGGAGAGCGGCACCATGATCCGCAGGAAGATCGACAGCTCGCGGGCGCCGTCGATGCGCGCGGCTTCCACGAGTTCGTCGGGAACCGTCAGGAAGAACTGGCGGAACATGAAGCATCCGGTCGCGGTGAGCACGGCCGGGAGGATGATGCCGGCGAACGAGTTGTAGAGGCCGAGGTTGCGGACCACCAGGAACTCCGGGGCGAGCATGACCTCGGACGGCAGCATGGTGGTGGCCAGGATGCAGATGAAGAAGGCCTTGAGCCATTTGTTGTCGTACTTGGCCAGCGCGTACCCGGTGCAGCAGCTGACTCCCACCGTGAGGATCGTCGTGATCACACACACGATGGCCGTGTTGACGAAGTACTGGGAGAAGTTGGCGCTGCGCCACGCGGTCAGGTAACCCGACAGGGTGGGGTTGTGCGGGATCAGCGTCAGCGGATACGAGAACAGGTCGCTGGCCGGCTTCAGGGAGCTGAGGATGAACCACAGCACCGGCATCCCGTACAGGCACGCCAGGATCCACAGCAGTGTCGTCGGGGCCACCGCCCGCCGGAACCCGCCGCTGCCCGCTCTGCGCGACCGCTTCTTGGAGACGGACCGTCGGGGATCGGCGTCGACGGGGCGAGGCATGTCTGTGGTTGTCATCGGTTCTCCACCCGCCGGTTGACGATCAGCTGGACGACCGCGACGGCCATCAAAATGAGCATGAGCACGAACGACGCGGCGCTCGCGTAGCCGATCTGGCCCCGTTTGAAGCCGGTCTCGTAGATGTACTGGACGAGAAGGTTGTTCGAGGTGCCGGGGCCGCCGTTGTTGAGGGCGACGAACACCGGGTATTCCTTCATCGCGTTGATCGTGTTCAGCAGGATGACGATGAACGAGGTGGGCGCGATGCTCGGCAGCGTGATGCTGAAGAACTGGCGCCAGGGGCCGGCGCCGTCGAGCGAGGCCGCCTCGTAGTACGACACCGGCACGTTCTTGATCGCCGCGATGAAGAGCAGCATCGAGAAGCCCGTCCAGGCCCAGGACGCCGCCATCACGACCACGATCAACGACAGGTCCGCGTTCGACTGCCACGGAACGGCGCTTCCGCCGAGCTTCTCGATGACGTAGTTGACCAGTCCGAAGTTCTCGCCGAACAGCCACCGCCACAGGACGCCCACGACGATGGGCGACAGAAGCCACGGGATGAAGAAGACGACGCGGGCGACCGACGCGCCCTTGGCGTGCTTGCTCACCAGCAGGTTGGCGGTGAGCAGCGAGACCGCGAAGTTCAGCGGGACGAAGAGCACGGCGTACAGCAGCGTCCGGGTCAGCGCGTCGTAGAAGGTGGAGTCCCCGAACAGGTTGTGGTAGTTGTCCAGTCCGATGAACTGGAACGCCCCCACGCCCGTGTAGTTCGTGAAGGAGTAGACGAGCCCGATCACCGCCGGCCAGACGAAGAACAGCGAGAAGAGCACGACATTGGCCGCGATGAGGACGAGCGGCGCAAGAATGTACTTGCTGCGTCTCCTGGGCGGGCTCGCGGACACGTCCGAGGCGCGTTTTGTCATCTTCCTGACTCCGTGCTGGTGGAATGGATTCCTGGGCTCACGCCATGAGCCCGGCATGGTGCGGGCGCCCGGGCCGGGCGGCGGTGTCTCGACCCCGCCGCCCGGCCTTCGGGCCCACGATCAGCCGCCGACCTGCTGGTTGTAGCCGGCCACGATGTTCTCCAGGGCCTTGTCGGCCGACTGCTGGCCGTTGATCGCCTTGCCGAGCTCCGTCTTGGTCGGGTCCTCGGTGAGGCTCTTGCCCTTCAGCACCCAGTTCGTCTGCGCGCCGCTGAAGTAGCCGGAGATCGGGGCGTAGAGCGGGATCGACTCGTTGTACAGCTTGAACGCCGCCTGTGCCGCCTCGGAGGTGAAGGGGTACTTCGGGTTCAGACCGCTCTCGACCGGCAGGAAGCCGGACGCCTCGCACAGCGCCTGGTAGTGGGCCGGCTCGTACAGCCAGGACAGGAACTTCGTCGCGGCGGCGGCCGCGTCGCCGTTGTTGTTGAAGCCCACCGTCATGCCGCCGCTGTTGACGTCGCTGGCCTGCACCGGCTGGGCGGGGGTCGGAACGCTCGCCCACTCGAACTTCTTGATGCTGTCCGCGAAGGAGGCGACCTGCCACACGCCGGACCAGTAGGCGACCACGTCACCGCTCTGGAACATGGCCGACGGGTCGGCGCCGCTGGTCCACACCGACTTCGGCATGGTCTTGTCGTCGTTCCAGCCGACGAAGGTGTTCACGGCCTTCTTGGTCGCCGCGTCCACCGAGAACTTGCCGGAGGAGTCCGCGTGGACGTACTGCCCGCCCATCTCGTACACCATGGCACGGAGCCTGGAGGGCGACTGGTCGAAGGTCAGGGAGTACTTGGCGCCGGTCTTCTCGCGGACCGTGTCCGCCGCCTTGATGAAGTCCGTCCAGGTCCAGGTGTTCGAGGGCGAGGTCGGGACGGCGACGCCGGCCTTCTCGAAGAGCGACTTGTTGATGAACAGGCCGGACGCGGTGACGTCCGAGGGGATGGACAGCACCTTCCCGGACGAGTCCTTCGCGACGAAGTTCGCGTTGATCTTGTTGGTCTTGTTGTTGGCGATGGAGCTGAGGTCGATCAGCTTGCTCGACCAGATCGGGTCCAGCGCCGGCACGGCGGCCACGTCGGGCAGGGAGTTCGCCTGCGCGGCGTTGTGCAGCTTCGTCGTGTAGCCGTCGTAGGGGATGTTGACGAGCTTGACGTTGACGCCGGTTTCCTTCTTGTACTGCGCCACCATCTTCTTCCAGCCCGCGTCCTGCCCCGGAACCGTGGAGATCCAGAACGTCAGCGACTTGGAGGTCCCGCCCGAGTCGGATCCCGATCCGCAGGCGGAGAGAAGCAGGGCACCTGCCGCGGCCCCGGCAGCGAGGGGAACCAGGCGGCGTATGCCGCCGCGGCCGAGTCGGCTGGAGCGCCGCACACCCACAGTGGTCATCTTCGATCCCTTTTTTTCGTCGTAGGGGACGGAGCACGGCGCCGACCGAGGCGGCACGGGTGCATTTTGCAGGAAGGGTTGCTTTCCGATGGCGTCGGCCTCGCCCGGCCGCGTCGCCTCGACGGGTTGGATCCCCGGCCATGAAGGCCGTCGTCGCACAAGCACGCCCTCGTGCGGCTCCCGTACGTCACGTACAGGCGGGATGCTCAACCCAAGCCGGTGTCCCGACCGACTTAGAAAGCGCTTGTCCGGACATTGGCAGACCGAGTCGCGGGCCGTCAATCCTTGACCCGCGCGGCCTCGGTCACGGTTTGGACTCCCCGGGCGACGGCGAGCCGCGCGGCACCCGCGACGGTGCCGGAATCCCCGACCGTGCTGCTGACCACGTCGGTGGGCCAGCTCAGCCGCGCCAGCTCGGCCCGCACGCCGGGCAGGAGCTGCGGATCCGCGCCCGTACTGCCCCCCAGCACGATCAGGCCCGGGTCCAGCACGGCGGTCACGGCGGCGGCCAGCCGGCCCACGTCCGCGGCATGGCGGCCGACGACCTCGCGGGCCGGGGCGCACCCCTCCCCCGCGAGGGCGAAGAGCCGCTCCGTGGTGCGCGGGCAGGGCCCGTCGGCGCGCTGCCAGGCCGCCGCGGCGCGGCGCAGCAGGGAACGTGCGCCGATGTACTCCTCCAGGGCCTCCTGGCGCGGCTCACGGCCGTCGTCCCAGGGGTAGGGCAACCGGGCCAGCTCTCCGGCGGCGCCGTTCGAGCCGCGCAGCACCGAGCCGCCGACGACGATGCCGAGGCCGATACCCACGCCGATCCGCAGATAGCCGAAGGTGTGCCGGCCGCGCGCGGCCCCCTCGTGCAGTTCCGCGAGCGCGGCGCAGTTGACGTTGTTCTCCAGGTGGACGGGCACCCCGGGCGGCAGCGCGACGGCCATCGCGTCGAAGACCGGGCCCGCCTTCTCGGTCGCGGGGCGCATACCGCTGCCCTGGCGGTCCCGCGCCGCGACGTCACCCACGGCGACGACGATGGAGCGCAGCGGAATGCCGGCGGGCAGCGCGGTGAGCGCCTCGCGTACGGCGTCGGCGGCGTCCGTGCGGGAGGCGGTCGCCTCGGCGAGCGGGGAGCCGTCCAGGGCGCAGGCGCGGACCCGGGTGAGGGCGGGGCCGAGGTCGACGGCGAGCACGGCGCCGGCGGCCGGCCCGAGACAGTAGACGGCCGCGGAGCGCCCGGTGCCGCTGGAGGCGGTGCCGGAGTGCGTGGCGAGCCGGGCGCTCTCCAGCTCCGCAACGGCGGCGGACACCGTCGGCTTGGACAGGCCCGCCAGGCTCGCGAGCCGCGGCCGGGTCGCGCTGCCCGCCTGGGCCAGCACGGCGAACACCGCACTCGCGCTCTCGGTCAGGCGGGGGGCTTCCGCCACGTCGAGTTCCACAGTTTCCCCCACACGGGTACAGGGCCGCGAGCCCGGGCCGATCGTCTCGGCGGGCTGCGGCGATGGGATGCTCCGACGTCGCGCGTTGCCGTCCCGCGGCGGCCCGGACGGGAGCCTGGACGGTCGAGTGCGCGATTACTCTTGACGCACTGTACTTCGTTAGTTAACTTCCTAACGAACTTCACGGTACTCGCCTGCCGTGCTCGTCAGAAGCCCGTCCCGGGGCTTCCCTAGTTCACCGATCCGCCATCTCCCCCGGCACGGTTCGCCCGCCGTCGCAGCTCGACGCAGCAACGACGAAAGAGGATCCGTGCAGGACTCTCCCCCTTCGGGCCCCCTCGTGGTCGGCGTCGACGTGGGCGGCACCAAGACCCACCTCCGCGCCCTCACGGGCGACGCCGTCGTGGCCGACCACGTCCGCGCCAGTACCGGCTGGCGGCCGCACGATCCGGCCGCCGCCGCACGCCTGCTGACCGGCCTCGTCCGCGAGGCGCTGCCCGAGGGCGCGCGTCCGGCCGCGGTCGCCGTGGGCGCGCACGCCTGCGAGACACCACGCCAGTGCGCGCGGATCCGCGACGCCCTTCAGCTCTCCCTCGGTGTGCCCACGCGGGTGGTGGGCGACGCCGAACTGCTCGTACCCGCCGCCGGACTGGACAAGGGCGTCGGCCTCGTCGCCGGCACCGGCTCGGTGGCGGTGGGCCGGCCGCCCTGCGGCGACCCCGTCCAGGTGGGCGGCTGGGGCGCGGTCCTCGGCGACGAGGGCGGCGCCGCCGGTCTGGTCCGCGAGGCGGCCCGGGCCGTGTGGGCGGCGCACGACCGCGGCGAGGAACCCGAGGCTCTGGCCCTGGGCCTCCTCGCCGCCTTCGGCGTACCCGAGGTCCCGGCCCTCGGCGCGGCACTCGAAAGCGCCTCGCACGTCTCCGCGGAGTGGGGACGGCACGCCCCCGCCGTCTTCGCGGCCGCGGCCGGCGGCTCCGCGCTCGCCCGCTCCGTGATCGCCGAGGCAGGTACGGCGCTCGCCGCGCTCGTCGCCCGTCTCGCCGCCCGCGGTGTCGCGGTCGACGACGTCGTGGTGGCGGGCGGCACGGTGCTCGGCCAGCCGGCGCTCTACGAGGCGTTCACCTCCGCGCTCGCCGACGCGCTGCCCGGGGCGCGGCCGAGGCCGCTCACCGTGGCGCCGGTCGAGGGCGCGGTGGCGTTGGCGCGCTCGCTCCTGTGAGGCGCCGTTCTCCCGTTCACCCGCAGGACACGCACTGGTCGCCGGGCCATCGCGGACGCGACACGACCCGGCCGTAGATCTTCGCTCGTACGCGCTTTCCGGCACACGCCGTCGAGAACACGGCCGGGCCGCAGCCGCTCGCACGTACCCCCGCACGTATCTCCGCACACAGCACCGTCGTATCCCCGCACGTCGTTACCGGCCGCACGGCCGAAGAACTCGAGAGAGGCACACTCATGCCGTCATCCGCCGGGCAGTCCACCCCCTCGGCCGTGAACAGAAGGCGCTTCCTGAAGGGCTCCCTCGCCGGTTCGGCGGCCCTGGTGGCCGCCCCGACACTCGTCTCCTGGCTGGGCGCGGCCGACGCCAAGGCCGCCACCGGCGCGCTGCCGTTCGTCGACGACTACAAGACGAACATCACGGCGAACCTCACGCCCGAGACCAACGCCGTGGTGCGGATCCTCGGCGGCTTCGCCCAGGTGTGGAAGACCGGCGCCGCCTGGAACACCGGCACCCCGCTGCGGCCCGGGATACTGCGCGCCAACATGCGCTACTGCATCGCGATCACCCGTTCGCGCACCGAGGCCGCGGGCCGGCAGGCGTTCGTCTACGACCGCCAGCACCAGAGCTACGCGATGATCGCCGGCCTCGGCCCCCTGACGGAGCTGTACAAGAGCGGCGCCAAGGCCGTCACCTCGATCACCAGCGCGCCGGACACGACGCCCGCCACCACGATCAGCGACGCCGTTCCCGCGGACGCGCCCGCCGGATCCGCCGTCGGCGCCGGCTCCTACACCTCCGAGCTCGGCCAGGTCGCCAAGCTCGTCGACACCGTGCGCGGCCCGTTCGCCTCCGGCAACCCCGGCAAGTACGCCTTCCAGTACCCGCGCCCGTGGCGCATGAACGAGAACAGCGAGGTCGTCGACACCGGGAGGACCGATGCCCTCGGCTTCCCGGTGTACGACTCGAAGGTGGTCGTCGTCCCGCAGCTGCTGCGTCAGCGCGGCACCTCGGCGACCGACGACGGCGGCTTCCCCAGCGGGCACACCAACGCCTTCCACCTGGCGTCGCTCGCCTTCGCGTACGCCGTGCCCGAGCGGTTCCAGGAGCTGGTGACCCGCGCCCTGGAGCTGAGCCACACGCGGATCGTCTCCGGCATGCACTCCACCGTGGACGTCCTCGGCGGCCGCATCATGGCCACCGCCCTCGCCGCCGCCGCGCTCGCCGACCCGGCCAACGCCGACCTCAAGGCGGCCGCCCGCGCCCAGGCACTGGCCTACTTCACCGAGAAGACCGGCACCACCGCCGACACCCTCGGCGCCTACGCGCACTCCGACGCCTCGGACGCGTACGCCGACCGGGAGGCCAACGCGCGGGCCAACGAGCCCCGCCTCACCTACGTCCTGGAGCGTGAGGGCCGCAGCACGCCGCTCACCGTGCCCAAGGGCGCCGAGGTGCTGCTGGAGACCCGGCTGCCGTACCTGACGGCCGCCCAGCGCCGCGACGTGCTGCGCACCACCGCGCTGCCCTCCGGCTACGTCCTGCTCGACGGTTTCGAGCAGTGGGGCCGGCTGAACCTGTTCGCCGCGGCGGACGGGTACGGCTCCTTCGACTCCGACGTCACGGTCACGCTGGACGCGTCGAAGGGCGGTTTCGACGCGGCCGACGCCTGGCGCCACGACATCGACGGCGAGGGCGGCCTGACCAAGCGCGGCTCGGGCACGCTCACCCTGACCGGGCACAACCGTTACCGCGGGGGCACGATGGTGGAGGAGGGCGTGCTCGTCGCCGGGCACGCCAACGCCCTCGGTCAGGGCGACGTGCGGCTGACCGGCGGCACGCTGCGCGCGGGCGCGCCGGTGCGGGTGCGGGGCGCGTGGCTCCAGGAGTCCGGCGCGGCCCTCGACCTGACGCTGCGCGGGCACCACGGGCCCGTCCTCACCGTGTCCGGGCGGGTCCGGCTGGAGCGGGGCGCCGTGCTGTCGCTGCGCCTGGACGCCGACCGGCCGCCGGCCGCGGGGACGACGGTCCCGGTGATCGACGCCGCGGCGCTGCGCGGCCGGTTCGACCGTGTCGAGCTGAACTCCGACCACCTGCGCGCCGTACCCGTGTACACGGCAGACGGTCTGTCGGTACGACTCCTGAAGCGGTAGACACCCGCGCGGCGGGAGCCGGTGCGCCGAGCCCTCCGGGCGGCCGCGCACCGGCTCCGGCAGCCACCGGGCCGGTGTCACCGCAGGACGGACGATGGCAACCGAACCTCACCCGGTCCTGGAGACCACCCCCGACGCGAAGCGGGCGCGGCCCTCGTCGTCGGCCCGCCGGCGCCTGCTCGTCCCGGTCCTGGTGGCCGTCCTGCTGACCCAGATGGCCGTCGCGATGGTCACCACGGCGGTACGGCAGACCCCGACCATCGACGAGCCGGTGTACGTCGCCACGGCGGCCGGCTACCTCCACGAGCACCGGGTGCGCCTCAACCCGGAGCACCCGCCCCTCGGCAAGCTCGTCGTCGCCGTCGGCGTGGCCTTCGCCGGCCCGCAGGTCGACCCCGCGTTCACGGGCACCCAGGAGGCGGCGGGCCGGCACCTCCTGTACGAGTCCGGCAACGACCCCTGGCGGCTGATGCTGTGGGCCCGGCTGCCGGTGATCGCGCTGACCCTGCTGTTCGGCCTGGTGGTGTTCGCCTTCACCCGTGACCTCGCCGGCCCTGTCCCCGCGCTGACGGCGCTCGCCCTGTACACGTTCTGCCCCGACGTCGTCGCGCACGGCTCGCTGGCGACGCTCGACGTCCCGGCGGCGGGCTTCCTGCTGACCTCGGTGTGGCTGCTGTGGCGGGCCCGCGCCGGCCGGGCACGCCGGTACCTGCCGCTCGCCGGGGCCGCTCTCGGCGCGGCACTGGCCACGAAGATGAGCACGCTGCCCGCGGTCCCCGTGCTGGCGGCCCTGGCGGCGCTGTCGGTGTGCGCGCGGCGGCCCCGCGACGCCCGGCGGGCGCTGCTGGCGGCGGGGGTCGTGACGGTGACCGCCGTGGCCTTCGTCTGGGCCGCGTATCTCGCGGTCGATCCGCGGCTGCGCTGGGATCCCGGGGCGACCCATGTGCCCGTCGTGCACGGCCTGCGCGGGCACCTGGTCCGGCTGCTGCCCTTCCCCGAGGCGTACCGGGACGGTATGCGGATCCAGTTCGGTCTGGAGAACCGGTCGTGGCAGGGCTTCCTGTTCGGGCACCGGTACTCCGGCGCCCGCTGGTACTACCTGCCGGTCGCCCTGGTCGTGAAGACGCCGCTCGGCATGCTCGCCCTGTGGACGGCCGGGGCGGTCGCGATGCTCGTGCTGCGCCGGCTGCGGCCCGCGGCGCCGTACGTTCTGGTCCCGGCCGCCGTGCTGCTGGCCTCGGCCATGACGGGGTCGCGGGACCTGGGGACCCGGTACGCCGTCTTCCTGCCGATGTTCCTCGCGGTGGCCGCGGGGTGCGTCCTGACGGTGCGCCGGCGCCGGGCCCCGGTGGTCGTGGTCGCGCTCGCCGCGTTCGTCGCCGTCAGCTCGCTGCGGACGTACCCCTCCTACCTGCCGTACTCCAACGAGGCGTTCGGCGGACCGGCCGAGACGCATCTGCGGCTGCACGACTCCAACGTGGACTGGGGCCAGGACCTGGGACGGCTGGCGGACCGGCTGCACGACCGCTACCGGGGCGAACACGTGTGGCTCGTGTACAAGGGCAGCGGGGTGCCCGCCTACTACGGCATCGAGTCCTCCGACCCCCGGCGGGTCCCGCCGGACGAGGTGCACGGGCTGCTGGTGGTGTCGGACTCCGCGGTCGCCGAGTCCAGGGGCGGGCTGGGCGTGCTGCTGCGCACCAGCCGGCCGGTCGACGAGGTCGGCCACTCGATCACGCTGTACCGGCGGTAATCCACGATCACCAGGTGTGCGAGGGGGCGTCTTCGCCCACCCTGCCGGGCACGACCCCTGAAGTATGTTGAGCCCGTGGAAGACAATGGAGGCGCACCGGTGCCATCGCCGCAACAGGCACGCGCACAGGCATCCGCGATCACCTCGGGCAGAACCGGTCCGGAGACGGAGGTGTCCCCGACCTCCCGGCTCAGGGCGCTCTTCGACGGGCCCCATCTGTCACCGGGGCAACGGCGCATCGCCCAGTATCTGATCGAGCACATCACCGAGGCGGCGTTCCTGTCGATCACCGACCTCGCGGACCGCGTCGGGGTCAGTCAGCCGTCGGTGACCAGGTTCGCCGCGGCGGTCGGCTTCAGCGGTTATCCCGCGCTGCGCGAGAGGCTCCAGTCGATCGCGCTGGGTGCCCTGGCGGGTGGTCCGGCGGCGGCCGAGGTGAACCGGAGCAACGAGCTCCAGGCGGCGGTCGAGGCGGAGATCGAGAACCTGGAGAACCTGCGGCGCGACTTCGCCGACCCGGACCGGGTCATCGACGTCGGCCGCAAGCTGTCGCAGTCGACGCCGCTGACCGTCCTGGGGCTGCGGATCTCGGTCTCGCTCGCCGAGTACTTCGCCTACGCCGCCCGCCGGGTCCACCCGGACGTCCGGCTGGTGACCCGGGGCGGCAGCGTCGCCTACGACGCGCTGCTGCAGTCCCGGGAGGCGGGCGGCACCTGGGTACTGGCGTTCTCGATGCCACGGCACGCGCACGAGACGCTGACCGCCGTGCGGGTCGCGCGCAGCGCCGGCCTCAAGGTCGCGCTGATCACCGACCTGGCGCTGGGGCCGGTGGCCGACGAGGCGGACGCGACCTTCGCCACGGGCACCGGGTCCCGTCTGGTCTTCGACTCCTACGCCGCCCCCGGTGTGATGGCAGCGGCGCTGCTCCAGGCCATGACCGACGCGGGCCCCGAACGGACCCAGGCGCGGCTCGAGGAGTACGAGCAGATCGCCGAGCAGCACCAGTTCTTCCTGCGTGAGTGACAGCCCTCCGAAGGCCTTACCGCACCGCACCCCCCTCCCCCGGTAATTCACACAGGGATCATTGCGGGCATTCCGCGCATGAATGTTTTCATACGTCTTGCAAAGCGGTCGGCATATATAAATACTGCTCACGGCCGCATCCGCCCGCAAGGGCTCATGTACGGGCATCCGAAGCCGCCGTCCCCTACCCGCGTCGGCGCCCAGGGTGCTCGGGGCATCGCTTGCGCGAGCGCCCGTGGCGGCCCCGGTCTTCCCCTGGGCCGGGGCCGCCCCGAACCGTCGGACCACCGTCACGACGCCAACACCGGAAGCGATGATCATGACCCTGACGACGACGCGCATCAGCTCGGACTGGCCGTGCCAGGTCAAGACTCCCGGCAGCTACGACTGGGAGCGCTCGGCGGCCAAGTGGCTGCGCGAGCTGGTGCCCGCGCGCTATGCGAGCTACCCGGCGCTGCTGCGCCACCCGGTCCTGCTCGCCCGCCATGCGCAGATCCAGGTCCAGAACGAGGTCCGGGTGGCCCGCACCGCTCTGCAGACCGCCCGCGCCGACCTGCCCCGGCTCGGACTGCCCGAGTCGGTCATCGAGCACACGATCAAGATGTACGCGGCCGAGGTCATGCAGTTGCAGCACATCGCCCGCAGCGTCCGAGCGGTCACCCAGGCCCTGGTCGAGCAGAGCTCCGGACGCTGAACGGGAAGATCCGTTCGGATCCCCCGGCGGGTATCACGCCTGGCGGGAGCGTTGCCGCAAGACCGCGATCGAAGTCTCCCCCATGTGCCATGCTCGAAGCGTGACGAGCGAACCCGCCCTGCCCGCTCCGTCCGGTGACGTGCCCGACATGGCGGCACTGACCCGGGTCGTCGCTCGCCAGCGCGCGGAGATGGACCGGCTACAGGATCTGGCGGCCACCGCGGCCGTGCTGGAGCGCGCCAAAGGCGCGGTGATGGCCCAGCTCGGCTGCTCGCCGGACGCCGCGCAGGAGGAGCTCCAGCGACGGGCCAAGGCCGGGGAACGGACCCTGCTCGAGGAGTGCTGGATCAGCCTCGGCGCACTGTCCGCACAACCCCACGGGGCCTGCGAGCCGGCCCCGCCCGAACCCCCCGCACGCAGGACCGCGCCCAGGCCGACGCCCGACGAGATCGACGCCGCCGCCCTCGGCCGGCTGAGCCGGGCCCTCGTCCGGGTCGGGACCGCGCACGATCTCGCCCGGTGCCTGCTGGACCGGCTCACCCCAGACGTGGGCGCCGCCGCCGTGGTGATCTTCGCGCGGCGGCCGGGCGGCGGGCTGGAGCTCACCGGGCACGCCGGCATCGAGCAGTCGCTGGCCGAGCAGTGGAGCCGGGTGCCGCCGGTCAGCGGGATCGCCGCGCTGGACGCGCTCACCGCCGGGCAGCCGCGCTGGCTGGAGGACCTCCGGGAGGACGGCAAGCGGTACCAGCTGATCGGGGACCCGCCCGAGCGCTGGCCGTCCCGAGCCTGGCTGCCCGTGGTGACCGGCGAGTCGGCCGACATCGCGCTCGGGATCCTGCGCGACCGCGAGGGCGCCTTCACGCCGCTGGTACGGGAGCACCTGCTGGCCGTCGCCCAGCTCTGCGCGGGCCCGCTGCGCACCTTCGGCACCCGGCCGCACCCCGCCGGCGGCGGGGTCGCGGACGCCGTGCAGACGGTGCTCGACCGGCTGCCCGTCGCGGCGGTGCTCCTCGCCCCGCTGCGGGGCGCGTCGGGGGACGTCGAGGACTTCCGCGTCGACGCCGCGACCAGCGTGACGTCCGACGCCGTGGGCCGCAGCGGACGCGAGCTGGTCGGCCTGCGCTTTCTGCAGTGCTGGCCGGAGGTCGCCCACGATCCGCTGTGGGAGGGGTGTCTCGCAGTACTGGACGGCGAACAGACCTACGAGAGCGAGCCGTTCGCCCGGCAGCAGATCGTGTCCGGGGTCAGCGAGCTGGCGACCTACTCGGCGCGGGTGATGCGGTCGGGCGACGGGCTGGTCGTGAGCTGGGTCCGGCACGATCCGTCCGACCGGCAGGAACAGCGCCTGGCGGACGTGCAGCGGCTGGGCAACCTCGGCTGGGTCAACTGGAACCTGGACACGGGCGAGGGAAGCTGGTCCGCCCAGGTCTTCAGCATCTTCGAGCGCGACGCCGCGCAGGGTGTCGTCCCGCTCTCCGGGCTGCCGCGCCTCGCCTGCCCCGAGGACCTGCCGATGCTCGCCCGGGTCGTGGGCGAGCTGGTGCGGCACGGGCGGCCGTGCGACGTGCCGTTCCGGATCGTCACCCGGGCCGGGATCCGGCATCTGCGAGTGGTCGCCGAGGCCGTCTCGGACGCCCAGGGCACGCCCGTCGAGGTGCACGGCTTCGTGCAGGACCTCACCGCGCAGCGCAGCGCCGAACTCGCGCTCGTCGCGAGCGAGCGGGCCATGCTCACCCAGCACGGAGTGCTCGAGGCCGAGCGCTTGGTGGCCGCCCGGCTGCAGGACGCGCTGCTGCCCCTGCCGAAGCAGCCCGTCCGCCTGGCAGGGCTGCGCGTGGACATCGCCTACCTTCCCGCGCAGTCGGGCCTCAGCGTCGGCGGCGACTGGTTCAGCGCCATCGAACTGCCGGACGGCGACGCCCTGTTCGTGGTGGGAGACGTGGCCGGGCACGGCATGGGCGCCGTGGCCTCGATGGCTCTGCTGCGGTTCACCGCCAAGGGCATGGTCATCACGGGTTCGTCGCTGACCGGGGCCCTCAGCCGCCTCAACGCCCTGCTGCTGCACTCCCGCGACCCGCACGGTTCGGCGACCATGGTGCTGGCCCGCTACAGCCCGCGCGAACGGCGGCTGGAGTGGGCGCAGGCCGGTCACCCGCCACCGTTGCTGGTGCGCGGCGGTGAGGCGCGCTACCTCGAGCGTCCCTTCGGGATGCTGCTCGGCGCGACCGACAGCCCCCGCTACGAGGCGGCGGAAGTCCGTCTGGAGCCCGGCGATCAGGTGCTGCTCTACACGGACGGCCTGGTGGAGCGGCCCTCCGAGAGCATCGACCGCGGCCTGGAGCGGCTGGCGGAAGCCGCCGCGCCCCGGCCCGGGACCGGACTCGCCCCGCTGGAAAAGCTTCTCGGCGCGACGCTGGAACCCGACGGACGCGACGACGTGTGCGTGCTCGACATCCGGGTGCCGGAGGACGGCGAGCGCTAGGACGGCTCAGTCGTCGCGGTGCCGCCAGTACCACAGCGCGCCGACGACGACGGCCAGCAGGAACACGACGGGCAGCACCAGACCCGGGACGCGGGAGACGTTCATGCGGACGGCTTTCGGCTCGACGGGTCGAGGTGCCGAACGCGCGCCGACCCGCCGCCCATGGTGACACGCGCCACACTCCCGGCCCCGGCCTGTTTCCGAGGCGTTGCCCGCGGCGTTGCCCGGTCATCCGCCGGCCGAGGCGGTACGGGACTCCAGATCGCGGCGGGTGTCGTCCCCGTAGACGCCGCTCTCGTCGCCGCGGATGCCGTACCAGAGCTGGAAACGCGCCACGGCCTCGGTGAGAACGGTGTCGTAACGGCCGTCGACGGGGCCGTCGTCGTACACGTCCGGGATGCGCAGCAGGCGCTGCTGGAGGTCGGTCACCTCGGCGCCGCTGTCCCCCTCCCGCAGGGTGCCGGCTCCGTCGGGGTCGGCTGCCTCGGTGACCGTCGGGGTGGGCGTGGCCGCTGTCGACGGGGGTGTCCGCGCGGCGGCCTCGCCGCCCCGGCCCGGCAGCAGCAGCGCGCCGGCGAAGCCGAGGAGCGCGGCCGCGCACACGCCGACCGCGACGGCGCCGCGTCGCAGACCCGCACCGGACCCGGCGCGGGCGCGCCCCCGCGGGCCGTCCGCCCTCGGACCGGCCGCGGCTCCGCCCCGCTCCCGCGCCGCGCCTCGGCGTCCGCCGGGGCCGTCGCCGGGCAGGGGCCGGGGGCGCTCGTGCTCACTCGCCCAGTCCCGGCCGCCGTGGGGCGCCGGAGTGGCCCTCGCCATGGTCGCGGTGCGGGGCTCCAGGGGCGGGAGCTCCTCCGTCTCGGCCTCGCCCGCGGCCGGTTCGGGCCGCAGGGGTATCGCCTCGTAGGAGTCGGGGTCCTGGGTCAGCTCGGTCATCTCGCGGAACAGCTCCGCGAGGGCGTCGGTGTTGCGCGGCCGCAGGACCCGGATGGGTTCCAGGACCGGGCGTTCGTGCGGCTTTCCGGGTTCCTCCGGTGTCGGCACGCTCGTCTCCCTCCCGTGGGTCCCCCAGGAGAGATACGGGCGGACCGGCGGGCGGGTTCAGCCGGCGACGAGGAAGCGGTGCAGGGAGCGGGTGAGCGCGGCGACGAAGGCGTCCCGTCCGTCCTCGTCCAGGGCGTCGAGGGACAGGTAGGGGTTGAGGTCCTCCAGTTCGACCAGCAGCAACTCCCCGTCGGGGGCCCGGCAGGCGTCGACGCGCTGGACGCCGTGCGCGAGGCCGTTCCAGTCGATGAAGCGCCGGGCGAACTCCAGGTCCCGCACGGTCGGCCGGTAGGGCTCCAGCTGCCAGCGGCGGTCGGGATGCGGCGCGTACAGGGCGTACTGGAAGTCGTGGTCGACGTAGACGAAGGACACCTCGTAGGCGAAGTCGACACACGGCTGGACCAGGACCGAGCCGTCGGCCAGGGCGGGGAGCGCGTCGGCGGGGACGATCCGCAGCCCTATGGAGTCGGCGCCGAGTTTGGGCTTGACCACGTACCGGTCGGCCTCGGGCAGCCGGTGCAGGTCCTCGGGGCGGTCGACGGTGGGGATGACGGGGTGGCCCTCCGCGCTCAGATCGAGGAGGTACTGCTTGCCGGCCATGTCGGCGCGGCCCGTGAGCGGGTTGTAGACGCGTACGCCGTCGTGGAGCGCGCGCTCCCGGAAGGCCTCGTACTCCTTCCGGTAGCCCAGGACCGGGCCGCTGTTGCGGACGACGACGCCGTCGAAGGAACGCATCAGGGCGGCCGCGTCCAGCGGGTGGCACAGCGCGAGGTCGAATTCCGCGCGCAGCCGGGAGGTGAGGAAGACGTCCTCGTCGCCGTAGCGGCGCCCGCGCGCCGGATAGGCCAGGTCCGTGACGTAGAGGAGACGGGGGCGGGCGGCGGACATGCGGGTCTCCCGGTGACGGTCGAAGGGTGCGGAAAGGTTACGTCAGACGGTGCGCGGGCGGTCCGGCACCGGGCGGCCGCGACCCGAGGGGCCCCCGCGACCGCCGGGACGCCCGAGGGACGGCGGGCGGCTGGGCCGTACGATGACAGGACCGTCGTTTTTCCTCCCGAAGGGCTCGTCGACTCCCGTGACCACCGCAACACTGCTCGACGGCAAGGCCGCCGCGGCCGACATCAAAAGCGAACTCGCCCTCCGCGTCCAGGTGTTGAAGGAACGCGGCATCCACCCGGGGCTCGGCACGATCCTCGTCGGCGACGACGCGGGCAGCCGTTCCTACGTCGGCGGCAAGCACCGCGACTGCGCGCAGGTCGGCATCGCCTCGATCCGCGTGGAACTCCCCGCCGACGCCTCCCAGGCCGACGTCGAGGCCGCCGTCCTGCGGCTCAACGCCGATCCGGCGTGCACCGGCTTCATCGTGCAGCTCCCGCTCCCGCCCTCCATCGACACCCACGCCGTGCTGGAGCTGATCGACCCGGTCAAGGACGCCGACGGACTCCACCCGACCAACCTCGGCCGGCTGGTGCTGGGCATCCCGGCGCCGCTGCCCTGCACCCCGCGCGGCATCATCGACCTGCTGCGGCGCAACCGGGTGGAGATCACGGGCCAGCAGTTCTGCGTCATCGGCTGCGGCGTCACCGTGGGCAGGCCACTGGGCCTGATGCTGACCCGCAGCACCGAGCACGCCACGGTGACCCTGTGCCACGAGGCCACCCAGGACACGGCCGCGCACGCCCGGGAGGCGGACGTGGTGGTGGCCGCGGCCGGAGTGGCCCACCTGGTCAGGCCCGACTGGATCAAGCCGGGTGCGACGGTGCTGTCCGTGGGCCTGACGCGCACGGTCGAGGGCATCCTCGGCGACGTCCACCCCGACGTGAGCGACGTCGCCGGGTCCTTCTCGCCGCCGATCGGCGGGGTCGGGCCGATGACGCGGGCGATGCTGCTGACCAACGTGGTCGAGGCCGCCGAGCGGATGTGACACCGGAACCCGGCGCCGGAACACTCGCCAGGCACTCGGTTCCCCGGCAGAGGGAACCGAGTGCCATCGGTGCCGCTCAGGTGTTACGTTCGCGTCCATGAGCGCCACTCACAAGGCGGCGGCCAAACCGCCCATGCGGGACGCCCTGGTCGCGGCGGCCTTCCGGCTGTTCCTGGAGCGGGGCTACGAGCAGACGACCGTCGACGACATCGTGGCCCTGGCGGGCGTCGGCCGGCGGTCCTTCTTCCGCTACTTCCCCTCCAAGGAGGACGTGGTCTTCCCCGACCACGAGCGGTGCCTCGCCGACATGACGGCCTTCCTCGCCGCGAGCGGCGGGGAACACGAGCCGGTGCGACGCGTCTGCGACGCCGCCCGGCTCGTCCTGCTGATGTACGCCGAGAACCCTTCCTTCTCCGTGCAGCGCTACCGGCTCACCAAGAAGGTCCCCGGCCTGCGGGCGTACGAGCTGTCGGTCGTCTGGCGCTACGAGCGGGCCCTCGCCGAGTACCTCCGCGGCCGCTTCCACGACCGGCCCGGCGGCGATCTGCAAGCCGACGTCATCGCGGCCGCGGTGGTCGCCGCCCACAACAACGCGCTGCGTTCCTGGCTGCGTTCGGACGGGCAGGGCGACGCGAGCGCGACCGTCGACCACGCGCTGGCGTACGTGCAGTCGGCGTTCGGCGCGCCCCTTGCGACTCCGGCGCCCACGGCGCGTCCCGCGTTCCCCGCTCTCCCGTCGTCGCCGGCGGCGCCCGGCGAGGAGCCGCAGGAGGACGTCGTCGTGGTGGTCTCGCGCCGCGGGGCACCGCTGTGGCGGGTGGTCCAGGAGATCGAGACGGCCTTCGGACGGGACTGAACCCCCGCCCCTCGCCCGGCTTCCCCGGCCGCCCACCGACCCACGCCGAACCCTCGCCGAACCACCGTGGAACCCCCGCAAGATTGTGGGTACGCAGTGCCTTTACGAGTGGCACTGAGTGCCATACTCTGTGGGCGTGCACGGCGGCACGGCTGACCGGGCACGTGCGTGCACGGGTGAGCCGGGCACGTGGATTCCGGCCGAGTGCAGGGAGTTGACCCGCGTGTACCACTACTCAGGAAACGCCGTTCAGCAGGTCGCCGGCTCCGCGGCGGGCGTCCTCGACCGCGCGAGCGCCGACGGCGACACGATCCTCTTCCAGCGCTGCACCTGGTGCGGCACCGCCATGTACCACCGGCTGCTGTGCCCGGTGTGTCAGGGCAGCGACCTGCGCACGGAACGCAGCGAGGGCGCCGGCACGGTCCGCCACGCGACGGTGGTGAACCGCAACACCCCCGCCGCCCGCAATGTGTCCCTGGTCGAGATGGCCGAGGGGTTCGTCGTCCGCGGCCGGGTGATGGGCCCGCTGATCGGCATCCACAGCGGCGACCGCGTCCGGCTGTCCACGGTCAAGGACCCGGTACGCGGCGAACCGGTCTTCCAGCTCCTCGACGAGCCGTATCGGGCCTGGCACTAGGCACCACAGGCACCAGTCCCCGACTTCCCGGTCCGCCGCGCTCACGTCGATCGGCAGCCGGGCGCGGGCGGTCGCGCACGACCGCCGGTGCGCCCCCGACCTGCTTCCGCAACGGAGGGCGTCCCCGGTTTCCTGTCCGGATCTGTGCGCTCCACCGACCCGATTCCCGGTCACAGGCAACCCACAGAGGTGCATTCGCTTCCTTCGGGGCGCGAGGGGCTCCCGATACGGACGGGGCCCCCGCGCTCCGAGCGTTGAGGAGTGGACCTTGATCCGTGCCCGGCGAATAGGTGTCACCGCCGTGGCCGCCCTCGCGGCCCTGGCGGGAACACCGGGACTGGCACAAGCCCGACAGCCGTCCGACACAAGACCGTTGACCACCACCGCCGACAGCGGACTGCCACGGGGCTGGCAGATCGGCGGGGAGGGAACCGCGCGTGAGCTGGTGTGGCGGTCGCCCACCGCGGTGCCGCCCGGCGACGCCCGCGTGGAGTTCCGCTCGGGCGACCGACTGCTCGGCGTACCCGAGGCGGGGAGGGACGACCGCACCTTCCGGCTCTCCCTCGACGAGGTCGGCGACGCCCCCCTCACAGACCTGCGGGTACTGGCCGGCGGACGCCGTCTGGACGCGGCCGCCGACCGATCCGCCCCTGGCCGGCGACTCGCCACGACCGCACAGCCCCCGGCTCAGGCGCCGGCACCCGCGGCGGCCAACTCCGTCGACCCCGGCAGACCGGGCGCGTACCGCACGGTCAGCGGCGAGTACGACCTCGCCCCGGTGACCTTGCCGGGCTTCGCCCAGCCGGTGGAGATGCGGGCGGTCGTGGTGGCGCCGAAGGGGGCCACCGGCAAACGGCCGCTCGCGCTGTTCCTGCACGGCCGGCACACCACCTGCTACCAGCCGGGCAGCGACGAATTCGACATCTCCTGGCCCTGCCCGGCCGGCAAGAAGTCGATCCCGAGCTACCGGGGCTACCTCCAGGACCAGAAACTCCTCGCCTCACAGGGCTACGTCACGGTTTCGATCTCGGCGAACGGCATCAACGGCCAGGACGGGGAGGCCGAGGACGGCGGTGCGCAGGCGCGCTCCTCGCTGGTGCGCCGGCACCTCGCCACATGGGCCGACTGGTCCGCCCACCCGGGTCACGCCCCGGCGTCGGTGCCCGACGCGGCCAGGGCCGACCTGTCCCGCGTCCTGCTCGTCGGCCACTCGCGCGGCGGCGAGGGCGTCAACCGCGCCGCGCTGGACAGCCTGTACCCGCCGCCCGCCGCGCAGGACGGCTACCGGGGCCCGGTCCGCTGGAAGATCCGCGGCACCGTGCTCATCGGACCGACGGTCTTCGGCCAGAATCCGGTCGCCGACGTCCCGTCCGCGGCCATCCTGCCCGGTTGCGACGGCGACGTCGCCGACCTCGAGGGCGAGACGTACCTCGACGGGACGCGCGGCATCAGCAACGGCACGGCCCTGCACAGCGCGGTCTACGTGGTCGGTGCCAACCACAACTTCTTCAACACCGAGTGGACGCCGGGCAAGGCCGTGGCGCCCTCCTTCGACGACTTCTGGGAGGACCCGGACGCGCAGCAGCCCGACCCGGTCTGCTCCACCGGTGCCCCCACCCGGCTGACCGCCGACCAGCAGCACCGGGCCGGCGCGACCTACATCGCCGCCGCGGCCCGGCTGTTCGTCGCCGGTGACGACCGGGCGCGCCCGCTGCTCGACGGCACCGGGAAGCGCGCGCCGTCCGCCGACCCGGCCCGCGTCCTGACGCACGCGGTCGGTGCCCGCCGCACGGGCGGCTTCGTGCCCGACGGAGGCGTCGAGGTGACCGGCGGGCGGGTGTGCTGGGCGGACACCGATCCGGCCAGGGCGTGTCTGGGCGCCGATGCCACGGGGATGTCCCCGCACTTCGGCTGGTGGGATCTGGAGAAGGACTCCGGCAAGAGCGCGGTCGCGCTGAAGTGGTCCGCGCCGGGCACTCCGGCGAAGATCGCCTCCCGCGCTCCGGTGTCCCTCGCCGGGGCCAGGAGCCTGGCACTGCGCGTCTTCGTGCCGCCGAACACCACCGGCACCGAGCTGGACGTCTCCGTCACCGACAAGGCCGGCCGTCGGGCCACGCTCGGCCGGGTCACGGTGGACGGCCTGCCGGGCTCGGACCGCACCGCCTCGTACTGGGCCCGTGAACTGCGGGTCCCGCTGACCGCCGCGACCCGGGCGGGTCTCGACCTCGGGCACGTCAAGTCCCTGACGCTGACTCCGCGTTCGGGATCCGGGCAGGCCTGGCTCATGGACGCCTGGGGCTGGGCGCCCGGCACTCCGGCGGTCCGGGCGGCGGCACTGCCGCGGGTCGACATCGGCCGGATCACGGCCAAGGAGGGCGACTCCGGCACCCGTACCTACCATGTCCCGGTCCGGGTGTCCGGGCACGGCACCGGCCAGGTCCGCTTCTACGTCGTCGATCCGGAGACCTCCGAGGCCACCGAGAAGGTGGTCACGGTCCGGCCCGGCAGGACCCCGATCGACGTGCCGGTCGAGGTGAAGGGCGACACCCGCTTCGCCTACGACGTGAGGCGGGACCTCCTCGTGAAGGCCGTGCGCGGCGCGGTCGTCGGCTCCTACCGGGGCGGGGTCACGGTGCAGAACGACGACCCGGCGCCGGAGGTGACCCTCGCCCCGGTCGCCGACCGCGTGACCGAGGGCGAGGCGCTGAGCTGGCGGATCACGCTCTCCGAGACCGCCGACGTGGACTTCTGGCAGCCGGTCCGGGTGCTCCCGGTCACCGAGGGCGCCGAGCTGTCCACCAAGGACGTGGACCCGCAGTGGCTGCTGGACCACTCCGGCGACGCGCCCGACCCGGAACGTCCGCTGTCGGACGCGAACCTGTGGGTCTGGATGAACATCCCCGCCGGGACCACCGGCGTCGACTTCACCGTGCCCACGGTGAAGGACCAGGTGGCCGAGCCGGCCGAGTCGATGCGCCTCGCGCTGACCGACGACAACGCCGAGCCGCTGCCGGACCGGCCGGTGCCGACCGGGACGGTGGTGGACGCGTCATAGGGCGCCTGCCCTGACCGAGAGGGGCCCGGACCTCGCGGTCCGGGCCCCTCTCCGCTTTTTGGGCTCACAGCCTGACGCGGATCCCGACGGTTCCGTCCAGCCCCCGGCGGAGTCGGCTGCCGAGCAGGGTGAGACGTCCCATGACGCCGTACTTGCGGGCGAGCAGGGTGCGATAGCGGGCGGTGGTCGGCGCGTCGCAGATCTCGGCGGTGGCCGGAATCTGCTCTCCGGTGGGGTTCCCGCGGGCGTCACAGGGACCCACGAGAACGTCGCCGCGGGCCCGGATCCGCTTCACCTTCCAGGAGTCCGCGACTGTCCAGACCCCGAGCGTGTCCCCGTCCCGCACGACCCACACGGGGGTGGCGACCCCGGTGCCGTTCTTGCGATAGCTGGTGATCAGCAGGTACTTGCCCGCTGACAACCGGTCGAGCGCGTTTTCCGCCATACCCGCAGTCTAGGTCGTGTCCGCACGCCCCAGGCATCCGTACGCCTCACCACCTCGGCAGCCTCGGCTCGTGGTCCGGGCGGCCTGCGCCGCACCCGTGAACTGGCCGCCGTCTGCGTGGCGTTCAAGACATGGCCGTGACCTTGCGAGACCGTGACCCACGGACGCTGGAGTGCCTGTCGCCCGCTTCGCGCGGAAACGCCGCCGCCCCACCGGAGGAGCTCCGGCGGGGCGGCGTCCCGGCGGGAAGACCTGCGGCTCAGCGAAGGGCGGCCGCCATCCGCCGTACGCCTTCGGTGAGGATCTCCGGCGAGGTGGCGAGGTTCAGCCGCACGTGCCCGGCCCCGCCCGTGCCGAAGTCGGGACCGGAACTGAGGGCGACCCGGCCCCGCTCCAGGAAGACCGCCGCCGGATCGTCTCCGAGGCCCAGTGCCCGGCAGTCGAGCCAGGCGAGGAAGGTGCCCTCACCCGGCCGGTGGCCGACGCCGGGCAGGTGCTCGGCCAGCAGGGCGCAGAGCAGACGCCGGTTGTCGTCGAGGCCCGCCAGCAGCGCGTCCAGCCACCCCGTGCCCTCGTTCAGGGCGGCGGTGTGCGCCAGCACGCCGACATGACTCGGCCCGTGCGACACCTCCTCGGGCAGCAGGGCCAGGTCGGCAGCCGCCTCGGCGCCCGCGACGGCCAGGGCCGCCTTGAGCCCGGCCAGGTTCCACCCCTTGGAGGCCGACATCAGCGACAGGCCGTTCCCCGCTCCGGGGACGGAGAGGTAGGGCACGAAGTCGACTCCCGCGGCGGTGAGCGGCGCGTGGATCTCGTCGGCGACCACCCGGACGCCGTACCGCCCGGCGAGCGCCGCCACCGCGGCCAGTTCGCGCGCGCTGTGCACGGTGCCGACCGGATTGTGCGGGCTGCACAGCAGGTGCGCGGCACGGCCCCCGCCGGCGACGGCGCGCCGGTAGGCGTCCTCCAGTACGACGAGGTCGAGCCGGCCGTCCGCGCCGAGGGGCGCCTCGGCGATCCGCCGGTCCATGTGCGGGACGAACTGGAAGAACGGCGGGTACACGGGCGGGTTGACGACCACCGGATCGCCGGGGCCCGTCACCAGTTTCAGCATCTCGACGACGCCCAACATCACATCGGGCACGATCGCCGTCCGCTCGACCGCGAGTCCGTCCCAGGCCCACCGCTTCGCGGAGAACCGGGCCAGTGCCTCGGCGTAGGCCGTGCCCGCGGGATAGCCGGTGTCGCCGAGCGCCATGGCCCGCGTCACCGCGTCGACGACCGGTCCTGCGAGGGGCACGTCCATCTCCGCGACCCACAGCGGGAGGACGTCCGCCGGGTGGGTACGCCACTTCATGCTCGTACGACGTCGCAGCCGGTCGAGCGTGAGGGCCTGTAAAGGGTTCGGTTCACCGGGCGTCTCGTGCGGGATGCTGGTCATGGGCACAAGATAGGGGGCTGTGGTGTGACCTGGGATCACGTGAACGGGACAGCCGTGGCGGACGCCGGTGGCATCCCGGAGATCGCCTGCGACGAATCGGGTTCGGACGGCGAGAACCTCACGGGCGGAAACACGGACGTGTTCGCCCACGCGAGTGTGCTGCTGTCGGCCGAATCCGCCGCCGGACATGTACAGGAGATCCGGAACCGGATCCGTTCACCCGCGGAGGAGTACAAGGCGAACCATCTGCTCCGGGAGAAACACCGGGCAGTGCTGGAATGGCTCCTGTCCCCCTCGGGCCCGCTGTACGGGCACGCCCATGTGCACCTCGTCGAGAAGGCCTTCTACGTCGTGGACCGGGCCGCCGACCTGCTGCTCGACGACGCCGAGGCGGCCGTCCCGCTGTTCCGGGACGGGCGGCGGACCTTCTCCGAAGCGGATTGGCGGCGATTCCTGGAGGCGGCCAACCAATTGCTGTGGGTGCGCCACGAAGGGGAACCGGAAGCGCCTGTCGGGCATTTCGTCCGCACACTCGGGGAACTGCGCCGACGGTATCCGGGAACCGCGGTGGCCGATACCCTCTCCCGGCTCGCGGAGGAACGCTCGCGCGCCCTCGCCTACCGGGCCGCGATTCAGAACGGGCCGTTCGTGCTGACCCCGGTCCTCAACCCGCTGCTGCCCTCGATCCTGCACACGGCCGCCCATTGGAGCGCCGGCGGGCGACCCGTCCGGCTCGCGCACGACCGGCAGAACATGCTCACCCCGGAGCGGATCGCCTGGATCGAGGACGCGGCCCGGGTACGGGGCATCCGCCTGGCCGGGCTCCGGCTCGTCGTCTCGCGGCTCGACGCACGCGTGCAGCTCGCCGACTTCCTGGCCGGTATCGCCCGCCGGATCGCCTCCGACGAACTCAACGGCCGCGGCGACCCCGCGCTGACCGCTCTGCTGCGTCCGTACACCGGCGCGGCGGCCGTGTGGGGCGACGAGCGAAGCTGGGCGCGGCTCGGTCCCGCGACGGAATCAGGGGGACGGGCCACGCCACTCAACTCGCCGGTCTAGATTGCCTGTTGGTGATTCCCGTCACTCCCTTGCGGACCGGGGCCGACCCGTGACCGAGTACGCGCCGACCGTCGACGCGGCCGCCCGGTCGTCGTACCCGCGTATCGGTGCGGCGCCCGGTCGACCGGCTGCCCGCCGGCAGCCGTCTCGTGCTGTCGCACACCGTCACCAGCCCGGCGATGCCCGACGTGGACGAGGCCGTGGCGTTCTGGAACGAGCACGGCACGCCGAAGCTGACCCAGCGCACCCCGCAGGACGTGGCCCGCTTCTTCGACTGCCTGGAGCTGCTGGAACCGGGGGTGGTGTCCTGCTGGCGCTGGCGTCCGGACGGCGTCGCGGGCGGGGCCGAACCGGAGGAGGTCGCGATGTTCGGCGGGGTGGCACGCAAACGCTGATGTGATCACCTCCGCGCTGAACGCCGCGGGGTCCTCGCCCGTATGGAGGTGAGGGCACTCAACGACCGGAGCGCCCCGCGGTGTTGACTCCGTGCGTTCGGGTTTTCGGGAGCCATGACATGAGGCATGTACGACGACGGACCGTCCGGCGAGTGACACGGCTGGCGGCCGTCGGCGGACTCCTCCTGGGAGGGGCCATGGTCACGCAGGCCGCCATGGCGAGCGAGCCGGGCGGCACGGCTACGGGGCCGCGCAGCGCGGCCGAGTCCGTCGTCACGAATCCGGGGGCGGCCCTCGTCAGGACGCTCGGCACCGCGCGCACGGCGGGCACCTGGCTCGGTGCCGACGGGCGCCCGGTCGTCGCCGTCACGGACGAGGAGACGGCCGACACGGTCCGGGCGGCGGGCGCCGAGGCCAAGGTCGTCCCGCACAGCATGAACGAGCTCAAGTCGGCCGCGGAGACGCTGCGTTCGGCGCCCAGGGTGCCCGGCACCGCCTGGGTGACGGACTACCGGACGAACCAGGTCGTCGTGCAGGGCGACAGCACCGTGTCGGCCACCGACTGGTCGCAGCTGACGCGGACGGCCACCGGCATCGGCAGCTTCGTGCGCATGGAGCGCACCACCGGCGAGTTCACCACCCGGATCAACGGCGCCCAGCCGATCCTGTCGACCGGCGGACGCTGTTCGGCCGGCTTCAACGTGACCAACGGGTCGAACGACTTCATCCTCACCGCCGGACACTGCGGACCCACCGGGTCCACCTGGTTCGCCGACAACCAGGCCAAGCAGCAGGTGGGCCAGACGGTGAACTCCAACTTCCCCGGCAGCGACTTCTCCCTGGTGCAGTACGCGAGCGGCGAGGCCGGCGCGGGCGCCGACGTGGTCGCCATCGGCAACGGCAACGGGGTGCGGATCACGGGCACGGCGGACGCGGCCGTCGGTCAGCGGGTCTTCCGCAGCGGCAGCACCAGCGGGCTGCGCGACGGCGAGGTCACCGGTCTCGACGCGACCGTGAACTATCCGGAGGGCACGGTCGGCGGGCTCATCGAGACGAGCGTGTGCGCAGAACCGGGCGACAGCGGCGGCCCGATGTTCTCCGACGGCATCGCGCTCGGCATCACCTCGGGCGGCAGCGGCGACTGCACGACCGGGGGAACGACGTTCTTCCAGCCGGTGACGAAGGCGCTGGAGCAGCTCGGCGTGCAGCTCATCGTGGCCGCGCCCTCCGACAACGCCGGGGCCTCCACGGCCTCCGCCGACCCCGCGCCGTCCGCCTCCTCCACCCAGGCGGGACTCTCCCCGGGCACGGTCTCGCCGGGCACCACGACGCCCGTGACGGCTACCGGTGTCAGCGAGACGCTCGCCGCCAAGCTCACCGATCCCCGGAACATCGGCCCCGGTCTGCTGGTCATCGCGGGCAGCATGGTCGCTCTCGTCGCGACCCGGTACATCCGCGCCGAGCAGGACCGCAAGGCGTACCAGCGGTACTACTCGGCGACATGGGGGTGACGGCTGGGGGGATGTACCCGGTGCGGGGCGCCGCTGTCGGGCGGCCCCGCGGCCGGGTCGGTCGTCAGGCCGCTTCGACGGAGGACGGAGCGGCGGCCCACTCCAGGACGAGCCGCTGGTATTCCGCGCGCTGCTCGACGCTCAGTGTCCCGCCCGACCGGAGCCACAGGGCCCGGATCTCCTCGTTGACCTCTGCGGCCGATCGCTCGGAGAGGGATTCAACAGTGGTGGACATGGCGTGAAGCTTACGGCTTCGGAAGTGAAGGCCGCGTGAGTCATCACGAATAAAGCGGACATACCGGACGTGTTGCTGATCACGTCCATCTGTCAACCCCCTGAACACAATTCATCCCTCCGCCGCCCCCAGGACCAGCACCTGGATGGCCAGTACGGCGGCGCCGCGCGCCCAGTCGTGAAAGTCCGACACCTTGGTCTCCAGGGCCACCGGCACGGCCAGCGGATGCCGGTGGGCCCGGACGGCCGCCTCCACCGTCGCCTCGCGGACGTCCATCAGACCGACCCCCTCACCGGCGAGCAGGATCTTCTGCGGCATGACGAAGTTGGCGATCTGGGCGATCAGGGTGCCCAGCGCGCGGGCCGCCTCGTCGATGACGCGGGCGGGCATCGGCTCCCCTGCGGCGGCCAGGGCGAGGATCTCCTCGTACGCGTACTCCCGGCCGGTGGCGGCCTGTACCTGGTAGCGGATGCTGGGGATGGTCAGCAGTGACACGGCGCTGCCGCGGACCCCGTCGGGGGTGAGCGGGCCGCCTGGGTCGATGATCCAGTGCCGGCCGAAGCCGCCGTCCTCCTCGACACAGGGCACCCGCCGGCCGGAGAGGACCAGTCCGTAGCCGATGCCCGCGCCGATGGTGAGGACCACGAACCGGTCGAGCCCGCGCCCGGCGCCGAACCAGGTCTCGGCCTCCACCAGGGCGGCCACGTCGTTCTCCAGGACCACGGGCAGTCCGGTGCGCTCCTCGACCAGCGCGGCCAGCGGGATGTCCCGCCATCCCAGGAAGGGCGACTCCCCGACCGTCGTGCGGCCCTCGACGCGTCCGCCCACCCCGATGCCGATCCCCGCGAGGCCGGGATGGGCGCGGGCCAGTTCGTCGGTCATCTCCCCCAGCAGGGCGACGACCTCGTCGGGGTCGTGCGTGCGGAGCGGACGGTCGTGACGGGCGACGATGTCGCTGCGCAGGGTGGTGACGACGCCGTACACCATGTCACCGGTGATCTTGAAGCCGATGAAGGACCGGGACTGGGCGACCACGTCGAGCGGCTGCGAGGGGCGCCCCTGCCGGGTCTCCATGGCGATGCCGCCGTCGGGCACCTCGACCAGCAGTCCCGACTCGATCAGCGGTTTGGTCAGCCGGGTGAGGCTGCCGGCGGAGAGGCCGAGCCGCCGCGCGAGGTCGGTGCGCGAGAGCGGCCCGTGGACGAGCACCTCGATCGCGACCGAGCGTTCCCCCGGGCTCAGCGGCAGCCAGCTGGCGGTACCTGTGGTCATGAGGGTCAGACTCCCACACGAGTGCCGATTTCTTTTCGTCTTGGAACTATCAAGGTCACCATACGGGCGTTACAGCCGTCACAAAAGATGTCAGCCGACCTCTTGACGGCTGGATTCTTTCGCCGCAAAAGTAAGTGAGCGGACGAGCCGCCACGGACAAGGGAGTCCCAACGATGACCATCGCCTCCAGCAGTCCTCCGTCGCGCTTGCCACCGGCCGTCGTGGAGGGGCCGGTGACCAAGTCGAGGACGGGCCGTACGGCGGCGGGCGAGGGCCGCGGTGACGGACGGCTCGCCGCGGTGTTCATCGCGCCGGCCCTGCTGGGGTTCGTGGTCTTCCTGCTCTGGCCGACGCTGCGCGGGATCTACCTGAGCTTCACCCGCTTCAACCTGCTCACACCGGCGGAGTGGGTGGGCTTCGACAACTACGTGCGCATGGTGCACGACCCGATCTTCTGGAGCTCCCTCAAGGTCACCCTCGTGTATGTCGCCATCAACATCGGCGTGCAGACGGTCTCGGCGCTGGCGATCGCCGTCCTGCTCCAGCGGCTGACCCGGTCGGCGGTGCTGCGCGGGATCGTGCTCACGCCGTATCTGATGTCGAACGTCGTCGCCGGCATCGTCTGGCTCTGGATCCTCGACACCCAGCTCGGCATCGGCAACGAGATCGTCGCGGCGCTGGGCTTCGACCGCATCCCGTTCCTCGCGGACGAGACCTGGGCGATCCCCACCATCGCCCTGATCAATGTGTGGCGGCACGTCGGCTACACCGCGCTGCTGCTGTTCGCCGGTCTCCAGGCCATCCCGACCGACATGTACGAGGCGGCGAAGGTGGACGGCGCGAGCGAGTGGCGGATGTTCTGGCGGATCACGATGCCGCTGCTGCGTCCGGTGCTGGCGGTCGTGCTGATCATGACGGTCATCGGCTCGTTCCAGGTGTTCGACACCGTCGCCGTGACGACCAGGGGCGGCCCGGCGGACGCCACCGACGTGCTCCAGTACTACATCTACGGCGCCGCCTTCGGCCGCTTCCAGTTCGGCTACGCCTCCGCGATGTCGGTGGCCCTGCTCGTCGTGCTCAGCGCGATCACCTTCGTCCAGTACCGGCTCACCCGAGCCGGCCGGACCGACCTCGGCTGAGCCGGAGGAGTCGACATGTCCGCTGTGACCGTCCCGACGGCACCCGCACCCCAGGCGACACCCGTACGGCGCGTCAGGCGCCGGCCCACCCCTGGGCGGATCGTGGCCTGGGCGGTGCTGGCCCTGATCATGCTCGTCACCCTGTTGCCGTTCTACTGGATCCTGCGCACCGCGCTGTCCACCAACTCCGGGCTCGCCGCGAGCCCGGGCAGTCCGTTCCCGGTCGATCCGAGCGCGGGTGGCTTCGAGCGGGCGCTCGGCCTGCAGTCCACCAAGGAGGCGATCGCCCAGGGCGGTGCGGGCGGTGGGCTGAGGTTCTGGCGCTATCTGCTCAACTCCGTGGTCGTCTCGACGCTCGTCACCGTCTGCCAGATCTTCTTCTCCGCCATGGCCGCCTACGCCTTCGCCCGCCTCCGCTGGCGCGGCCGGGACCAGGTGTTCGCCCTGTTCCTCGCCGGCCTCATGGTCCCGGCCATCTTCACCCTGCTGCCGAACTTCGTCCTCATCAAGGAACTCGGCCTGGTGGACTCCCTGTTGGGGATCGCCCTGCCGACGATGTTCATGACGCCGTTCGCCGTGTTCTTCCTCCGGCAGTTCTTCATGAACGTCCCGAGGGAGGTCGAGGAGGCGGCACTGCTCGACGGCGCCGGGAAGGTGCGGATCTTCTTCCGGGTGCTGCTGCCGATGGCGTCCACGCCGGTGCTGACCCTGGCCGTGCTGACGTACATCACCTCCTGGAACGACTACTTCTGGCCGCTGATGGTGTCCTACAGCGACGGCTCACGGGTGCTCACCGTGGCGCTGGCCATCTTCCGGGCGCAGACCCCGCAGACCGGCACCGACTGGTCGGGGCTGATGGCCGCCACGCTCATCGCGGCCCTGCCCATGCTCGTGCTCTTCGGGTTCTTCGCCCGCCGCATCGTCAGCACCATCAGCTTCACCGGGATCAAGTAATGGGGGCGCACATGCGGATGCGGACACGTACGGTCACCGCACTGGCCGGGGTCCTCGGGCTGTCCCTGGTGAGCGGCTGCGCCCAGGGGGGCTCCGGTTCGTCGGCGAACACGGTGACGTACTGGCTGTGGGACGCCAACCAGCAGCCCGCCTACGAGGCGTGCGCGAAGGGCTTCGAGAAACAGAACCCCGGACTGAGCGTGAAGATCACCCAGTTGGGCTGGGACGACTACTGGACCAAGCTCACCGCGAGCTTCATCGCGGGCACCGAGCCGGACGTGTTCACCGACCACATCCAGAAGTTCGGCCAGTTCGCCGACCTGAAGGTGCTGGAACCGCTCGACGACCTGGGCATCGACGACGCCGACTACCAGCCCGGGCTCGGCGCCAACTGGACGGGTCAGGACGGCCGGCGCTACGGCGCCCCCAAGGACTGGGACACCGTGGCCCTCTTCTACAACCGCGCGCTGGCGAAGGACGCGGGTCTGACCGCCGAGCAGCTGAACGACCTGTCCTGGAACCCGAAGGACGGCGGCACCTTCGAGAAGGCGATCGCGCACCTCACCGTCGACGACCGGGGCAGGCGGGGCGACGAGGCCGGCTTCGACAAGCGGCACGTCAAGGTGTACGGCCTCGCCACCAACGGCGGCGGGGACGGCGACGGCCAGACCCAGTGGAGCACCTTCACCGCCTCCGCCGGCTGGACCTACACGGACCGGCAGCGCTGGGGCACCAAATACCGGTACGACAGCAAGACCTTCCAGTCGGTCGTCGAGTGGTACTTCGGGCTGGCGAAAAAGGGCTACATGGCACCCTTCACCGACTACAACTCACAGTCCAACCAGGCCAACACCCAGGTGGCCGCGGGCAAGGCGGCCGCCGCCTTCGACGGCGCGTGGATGATCTCGTCGTACGCCGGATTCAAGGGCCTGGACATCGGCACCGCCGTCACGCCCGCCGGCCCCACCGGCAAGCGCGCCACGATGATGAACGGACTCGCCGACTCGATCACCAGGAACGCCCGCAACAAGGCGGGGGCGAAGAAGTGGGTCGCCTACCTGGCCTCGGACGAGTGCCAGCGAACGGTGGGGAGTTACGGGATCGTCTTCCCGGCGACGCCCGACGGCACGAAGGCCGCGGTGGCGGCGTACGAGAAGAAGGGCATCGACGTCGGCGCGTTCACCGAACCGATCGCCGACAAGAAGGACTTCGCCACCTTCTCCTACCCGATCACCGGCAACGCGGCCGACGTGTACGCGCTCATGCACCCCGCCATGCAGGACATCTTCGCCAACGGTGAGCCCGTCAGCGGGCTCGACCGGACCAACAGCCAGATCAACCTGATTCTCGACCAGTGAAGGGCACGCCCCCCATGACGTTCTCCCTCGGCATCGTCGGTGCCGGACAGTTCTCGGGCCAGTTCGCCAGGCTGTTCCTGGCCCATCCCGGCGTCGGTGACGTGTACGTCACCGATCTGCTGCCCGAACGCGCCGAGCGGCTCGCCACCGACGTGGGCCTGACCGGGACCTTCCCCTCCTACGAGGCGATGCTGGCGTCCGAGGCGGTCGACGCGGTCGCCGTCTTCACCCAGCGCTGGACCCACGGTCCGCTGGTTCTGCAGGGCCTGGCGGCGGGCAAGCACGTGTACTCCGCCGTCCCCATGGCGATCACCGCCGAGGAGATCGCGGCGATCATCGACGCCGTACGGGCCACCGGGCTGACGTACATGATGGGCGAGACCAGCCAGTACAACCCGGCGACCGTGCACGCCCGCAACCAGATCGCGGAAGGCGCCTTCGGGCGGATCTTCTACGCCGAGGGCGACTACGTCCACGACATGGACCTCGGCTTCTACGACGCCTACCGGTACAGCGGCGGCGAGGACTGGAAGGCGACCGCCAGCTATCCCCCGCTGCTCTACCCGACGCATTCGGTGGGCGGTGTCCTGGGTGCCTGGGGGACGCACGCGGTGAGCGTGTCGGCGATCGGTGTCGTCGACGAGCGGGGGGACGGTGTCTTCGACAAGGAGGTCAGCCGGTTCGACAACGACTTCTCCAACGCCACCGCGCTCTTCGAGGTCGCGGGCGGCGGCTCGTTCCGCACCAACGAGTTCCGGCGGGTGGGATACCCGTCCCACATCCGCGAGTCCCGGTTCCGCTTCTTCGGTACCGAGGCGAGCATGGAGCAGCTCGCGACGGTGGCGCTGTGGCAGGACAAGAACGGGGTGAAGGACATCAGCGAGCTGCTCGAACCCAAGCCCACCCTGTCCCCCGACGACCCGTCGCTCCGGCACGTCGCGCCCGAACTGCGGGCCGCCTTCACCTCGGGTTCCGCGCCGGTGCACGACCGCGCGCGCCTGCCGCGGGAGTTCGACGAGCTGCACAACGGGCACGAGGGCAGCCACCACTTCCTGGTGGACGACTTCGTGACCGCGGTCGGCAGCCGTACGCTGCCGTCCGTGAACGCCTGGGTCGCGGCCCGCTACACCCTGCCTGGCATCGTCGCGCACGAGTCCGCGCGGCGGGGCGGGGTCAGGCTGGAGATCCCGGACTTCGGGGACGCGCCCGGGGCGTGACGCCCGGGACGGCCGGGCGCCCGCGCCACGTCAGCCACCCCGGGCGGACCCGGGGCCCGGCCGGCCTCAGGTGCCCGACCGGGCTCAGGTGCCCGGCTTGCGGCCGTACACGAAGACGTCGTCGCCGTTCTTCAGCAGCGACCAGTACTTCTTGGCGGTCGTGGTGGTCATGTTGACGCAGCCGTGGGAGCCCGGCGGGTTCCACATGCTCAGACCGACCGAGTGGAAGGCCTGGCCGCCGTCGAAGAACTGGCTGTAGGGCATCGGCACGTTGTAGATGCTCGACACGTGGTCGATGTGCCGCCAGTAGATCTTCTTCAGACCGGTGCGGGTCTCGTACCCGTTGCGGCCGGTGCGGACCGGGACGGGCCCGTAGACGAGCTTGCTGCCGTCCTGGATCCAGCTGATCTGGAGGGTGAGGTTGACGCAGGCGATGCGGCCCTTGTTGGTCGGGCACTTGCCGGCCTTGTTGGGCTTGGTGCCCACCGCCTTCTGCTTGTTCATGAGGTCCATCACGCCCCAGGTGACGGGCCCGGCGTAGCCGATGTTCGGGGTGATGCCGTGCTTGTTCTGGAAGGCCTGGATGGCCTTGCAGTCGGTGGTCGACTGCTTGCCGTCGACGGGCCGGCCGAGGAACTTCTCCACCTGCTTCTGGTACGGCCCGGCCGTCGTCGTACAACTCGCGGCCTGCGCCGGCGCCGCGCCCAGCGCCACCGTCAGCGGCACGACGAGGCCGGTGAGCCCCAGCGCGACCGCACCTCGTCTGCGTATGTCCCCCATGGCTGCCCTCTCCCTGGCACAGTTGTTGCGATCTCTCCCCTCTAGACAGCTGTCCCCGGGCATCGGTTGTAGGCCGGGTCGAGCTGTGACGAAACGGTGAACTTACCGTGCTCCCCGACGACCGGAATGCCTGATATGCCTGTTTCATCCCGGCGGTTCGGGATGATCGGGTGATCGATGCGATCGGCACGGCGTCCGGTCCACTTCCCTCCGATTGGATCGGGCGCCGCCTGGTACTCCCGCCCTAGGTTTCCCGTATGCATCGCGACCTCGCCGACGATCTCTCCCGGCTTCCCGAGCTCCTCCAGTCCGCCCGTGACGTCGCCGCCCGTGAGCTCACCGGGCTGGCCGAGCGGCCCGTGGTCCGCCGGGACCCGCCGCCCGGCCGCGCGGCCCTGCCCGACACGGGAACCGGCGCCGAGGGCGCTCTGGCGCGGTTCGCCGAGGACTGGGCTCCCGGGTTCTCCGGTTCGGCCGGGCCCCGCTACCTCGGCTTCGTCACCGGCGGCGCCACTCCCGCGTCGGTCGCCGGCGACTGGCTGACCGCCGCGTACGACCAGAACGTCTCCGGGGCCGGCGGGTCGTGGGCGGCGGCGCTGGAGCGGGAGACGGTGACCTGGCTGCGTGAGCTGTTCGGGCTGGGCGAGGCGCACAGCGGGGCGTTCGTGACGGGCGCGACCGTCTCCACCACCGTCGGTCTCGCCGTCGCCCGCGAGTGGCTGGGCGAGCGGCTGGGAGTGGACGTGTCCCGCGAGGGAGCGGCCGCGCTCGGGCCCGTGGACGTGCTCTCGGGCAGCCCGCACTCCAGCGTCGCCAAGGCGCTCTCGGTACTGGGCGTCGGCCGGGACCGGCTGCGGCAGGTGCCCGTGCTGCCCGGGAACCGGGAGGCCGTCGACGTCGACGCGCTCGCATCAGCGCTGGCCGCGCTGGACGGACGGCCGGCGATCGTCGTGGCCAACGCGGGCACGGTGAACACCGTCGACTTCGACGATCTGCGGGCGATCGCGGCCCTGAAGGAGCGGTACGACTTCTGGCTGCACGTGGACGCGGCGTTCGGCGGTTTCGCCGCCCTCTCCCCCGCCTACGCCCACCTCGTCGACGGGCTCGACGCGGCCGACTCGGTCTGCGTGGACCTGCACAAGTGGCTCAACGTGCCGTACGACGCGGCCGTGCAGTTCACCCGCCGCCGCGACCTCCAGGTACGGGTCTTCCACAACGCCTCGCCGTACCTCGGGCTGCCCACCGGCGAGCCCGACTTCGTCCATCTCACGCCGGAGAACTCCCGGCGGCTGCGGGCGCTCCCGGCCTGGTTCTCGCTGGTGGCCTACGGGCGGGCCGGGCACCGCGAGATCGTCGAGCGCTGTGCGGGGCTCGCCACCCGGCTCGGCGAGGGTGTCGCCGCGCTGGACGGGCTGCGGCTGCTGGCCCCGGTGCGGCTGAACGTCGTCTGCTTCACCCTCGCCGACGACCCGACGCAGGAACGGGTCGGCGCGCTCGCGGAGGCCGTGGCCGCGTCCGGGGAGACGTTCCTGACGCCGACGGTGTACGGCGGGGTGCCGGCGCTGCGGGCGGCGTTCAGCAACTGGCGTACGTCATCGCAGGACGGGGAGCGGGTGCTCCGCGCGCTCACCGCGGCACTGTCCGGCTGACCGGCGCCGGTCCGCGCCGTCGCGGGAGTTCACGGCGGGCGCGGTCACCGCGACCAGGGGTACGGCGACCTGGCTCGGTCGGCACCGCAGGTGGCTGAGCGCGGTGGCGGAGAAGGGGACGCGGAAGTCGCCGACGCGCCGGGGTGAGGCGGCCGGCTCGGCGGGGGTGTGCACCACGGTTGCCTGCTGCCCGGCGCCCCCGGGCAGGACAGGTGAAAAGATCTGCGGGGGCCGTCAAGCGGCTCCACCACGTCAACAGGACGGAGACCGTGCGGAGATGACCGCCTTCCTCCAGCAACTCCCGGCTCTCATCGGTGTCGTGGTCGGCGCCCTCGGCTCGTATCTGGCGATCGTGCGCAGCGACGGGGCCAGGTTCCGGCGCGAGACGGCGGCACGGTGGGACGAGCGGCGGCTGACCGTGTACACCGACTACGCGCGGGCCCTGAAGAAGTCGGTGAACCTGACCTACCGCGTCGCCTCCCATCTCGGCAACGACCCGCACCCCCACCCCCTGTCCCCCGTGCAGGCCGAGCCGCTGCTCGCGGAGGCGACCGACGGGCGCGACCCGGCCGGAGAGGCGCTGATCATGCTGGGCAGCCGGGAGGTGGTGGAGCGGGCGCGGACCTGGGTGACCACGGTCATGGACATGGAGCGCTTCATGCGCGAGGGGACGCACGATCCGCGGGCCTGGCAGGAACTGCTGGAGCGGCAGCGGGCCGGCCGCGAGGGCTACTACACCGCCGTACGACAGGATCTCGCCCTGCCGCCGGGGCACCCGGCGCGCTGGCCGACCTCTCCGCCCTCCGACGCCTGAGCGCTCAGCGGTAGCCGGTGGTGTCCGCCGCCTTCCCGGGGTCCTGCACCTCGACCATGTAGCGCCAGGCGTCCGGGCGGCTGCCGTCGAGGTCGGTGAAGCCGTACACCGGGGCGAGGCCCCCGCTGGACAGGGACCGGCCGTTGAAGCGGGTGACGTCGGGGTCGGCGGCCAGGGCGGCGACCGCCCGGCCGACGTAGCGGGGTGTCTCCGAGATGGCGAAGTGGGGGACGCGCTCCAGGGCGTCCCGCCAGTTGTCCTCGCGTACGCCGAACTGTTCGAGCATCAGCTCCGACCGCAGCCAGCCGGGGGTGAGCGCCACGGCGGTGGCGCCGCGTGGCCCGAGTTCGTGACCGAGGGCGAACGCCATGCGCAGGACGGACGTCTTGGCGAGGTCGTAGAAGAAGTTCACGCGATAGGTGTCGCGGTTGTACTCGGCGGTGCCGTCGGTCATCTCCACGACCAGTCCGCCGGGCCGGCGCAGCAGCAGCGGCAGGGCGTGGTGGCTGGTGATCGCGTGCGTCTCCACGGCGAGCCGGAGCAGCCGGAGGCCGTTGTCCAGATCGTGCTCCCAGACCGGGGTGTCCCAGGCGAAGAGGTGCTCGGCGCCCCAGATGTCGTTGACGAGAACGTCGAGGCGGCCCCGCTCGTCCGCGATCCGGTCGACGAGGGCGCGGACCTGGGCCGGGTCGAGGTGGTCGGTGGGCACGGCGATGCCGTGGCCGCCCGCCTCGCTGACCAGGTCGGCGGTGTCCTCGATCGTCTCGGGGCGGTCGGACTCGGAGCGTCGTGCGCGGGTGGTGCGTCCCGTCACGTAGACGGTGGCGCCGGCCGCCCCCAACTCCACGGCGATGCCGCGTCCCGCACCCCGTGTCGCCCCGGCGACCAGGGCGACCTTGCCTTCCAGCGGACCGGACATGTCCGACCTCCTGCGCGTGTTCCGTCGGTGTCGTCATCGAGGATCGATGGCGTGGACGAGGATCGCGCGGAAGCCGGACATCTCCTGTCGGCTTTTGCCCGCCGGGTCACCCGGTCGGGCGCGGGCCGCGGTTCTGACCCGGCGTGTCCGCGGTCCTCACCCGGTGGAGCGCGGACCGCGGTCGCCCTCGCGGCTCAGTGCCCCCGGGCGATCCACTCCTCCAGGTGCGGCGCCTCCGCGCCGATGGTCGTCGCGTCGCCGTGTCCGGTCAGCACCTTCGTCTCGGGCGGCAGGGCGAGCAGCCGGTCCCTGATCGAGGTGATGATCGTCGGGAAGTGGGAGTAGGAGCGCCCGGTGGCTCCCGGGCCGCCCTGGAAGAGGGTGTCGCCGCTGAAGAGGACCCCGAGGCCGGGGTCGTGCAGGCAGACCGCGCCGGGCGCGTGCCCGGGAGTGTGCAGCACGGTGAGGTCGGTGCCGGCGGCCTCGATGACCTGGCCGTCGGCCAGATGGGCGTCGGGCTCGCGGTCCGGGTGGGTGAGCTTCCACAGCGGCAGGTCGTCGGGGTGCAGCCAGATCGTGGCGCCGGTCGCGTCGGCGAGGGCCGGCGCGGCGGACACGTGGTCATTGTGGGCGTGGGTGCACACGATGGCCGTCAGCCGGCGGTCCCCCACGGCGGCGAGGATGGCTTCGGCGTCGTGCGCGGCGTCGATGACGATCGCCTCGTGGTCGTCGCCGACGATCCACACGTTGTTGTCGACGTCCCAGGTGCCGCCGTCGAGGCTGAACCGACCCGAGGTGACGAGGCGTTCGATGCGCGCGGCCATCACAGCACCACCACCGAACGCAGCACGTCGCCGTGGTGCATGCGCTCGAACGCCTGCTCCACCTCGTCGAGTCGGATGGTCTCGGTCACGAACGCCCTCAGATCCAGCCGGCCCTGGAGGTGCAGGTCGATCAGCATCGGGAAGTCGCGCGAGGGCAGGCAGTCGCCGTACCAGGACGACTTCAGCGCGCCGCCCCGCCCGAAGACGTCCAGCAGGGGCAGTTCGAGCTTCATTTCCGGGGTCGGTACACCGACCAGGACGACCGTGCCCGCGAGGTCGCGGCCGTAGAAGGCCTGCTTGTAGGTCTCCGGACGGCCGACCGCCTCGATCACCACGTCCGCGCCGAAGCCGCCGGTCAGCTCACGGATCGCCTCGACGGGGTCGGTCTCCTTGGAGTTGACCGTGTGGGTGGCGCCCATCTTCCGGGCGGTCTCCAGCTTCCGGTCGTCGATGTCGACGGCGATGATCTTCGCGGCGCCGGCCAGGTTCGACCCGGCGATCGCGGCGTCGCCGACCCCGCCGCAGCCGATCACCGCGACCGTGTCGCCGCGGCCCACGTTGCCGGTGTTGATCGCCGCGCCGATGCCGGCCATCACCCCGCAGCCCAGCAGCCCCGCCACGGCGGCCGACACCGACGCGTCGACCTTGGTGCACTGCCCGGCCGCCACCAGGGTCTTCTCCGCGAACGCCCCGATGCCGAGAGCCGGGGACAGCTCGGTGCCGTCGGTCAGGGTCATCCGCTGCTTCGCGTTGTGGGCGTCGAAGCAGTACCAGGGGCGGCCGCGCAGACACGCCCGGCACTGCCCGCACACCGCGCGCCAGTTCAGGATCACGAAGTCGCCCGGCGCGACGTCGGTGACGCCCTCACCGACCGACTCCACCACACCCGCCGCCTCGTGACCGAGCAGGAAGGGGAACTCGTCGTTGATCCCGCCCTGCTTGTAGTGCAGGTCGGTGTGGCAGACCCCGCAGGCCTGCACCTGCACCACGGCCTCGCCGGGACCGGGGTCGGGGATCACGATCGTCTCCACGCGTACCGGCTCGTTCTTCCCCGGCGCGATCACTGCGCGCACTTCCTGCGGCATGGTGCTGCCCCTTTCGTCGGCGGTCGTCCGTCCCGCTGCCGACCCTACGCGTGACTGATCGGTAGGAGCACGGGCGGCAGGGCCGACGCCCGCCCTGAACACGCCCTTCCCGGCCGTCCGGCGCGGCGGCCGACGTAGCCTGAGGCCTGCGACCCGACCTCCCGAGGAGCCCCGTGACCATCGCAGAGACCGCCGGCGGCCGGCCCCCGTGGCGACTGTTGCTCGACTACGTACGGCCACACCGCCGGTCCCTGCTGGCGGGTGCGGCGCTGTCGCTCGTCACCGGCGCCACCGGGCTGCTCCTGCCGTTGGTGGCACGGAAGTTGATCGACGACCTGGGCCACGACCGGTCGATCTCGGGCGCGTTGCTCGCGCTGACCGCACTGGTCGTCGCCAACTCGGCGGTGGGAGCGCTCGGTTCGTTCGTGCTGCGGCGCACCGCCGAGTCGGTGGTGCTCGGCGCGCGGCGGGCGCTGTCCTCGTATCTGCTGCGGCTGAGGATCACGGCCGTCGACCGGAGCGAGCCCGGCGATCTCATGGCCCGGATCACCTCCGACACGACGCTGCTGCGCGAGGTGACCACCGACTCGCTGGTGGGCCTCGGCACCGGCGGGCTCACACTGGCCGCCACGGTCGTGATGATGGGCCTGGTCGACCCGGTGCTGCTGGGGGTCACGCTGGCCGTGATCCTGTGCGCGGGGACGGTCCTCGGGGTGATCGTGCCCCGGATCAACCGGGCGAGCCGCCGGGCGCAGGACGCGGTGGGCGTGATGGGCGCCTCGCTGGAGCGGGTGCTCGGCGCCCTGCGCACGGTGAAGGCGTCGGGCGCCGAGCACCGTGAGGAGGCGACCCTGCACGCGGCGGCCGAGGAGTCCTGGCGGCAGAGCGTGCGCGCGGCCAAGTGGTCGGCGGCCGCGGGCAACACGGCCGGCCTGGCGATGCAGACGGCCTTCATCACCGTCCTCGCGGTGGGCGGGGCGCGGGTCGCGACGGGCGCCATCCAGATCGGCACGCTGGTGGCGTTCCTGCTGTACGTCTTCTATCTGATGTCGCCGATCCAGCAGGTCGTCGGCGCGATCACCCAGTACCAGACGGGTTCGGCGGCCCTGAGCCGCATCCAGGAGGCGCTGCGGCTGCCCGCCGAGCCGGTGTCCGGGCCCGAGCCGCTGCCCTCGCCCGCCGCCGGACCGGCCTCGCTGGACTTCACCGACGTCCGGTTCCGGTACGCCGACGACCTGCCGTACGTCCACCACGGGGTGACGTTCACCGTGCCGGCCCGGGGCATGACCGCGTTCGTCGGCCCTTCGGGCGCGGGCAAGACCACGGTGTTCTCGCTCGTCGAGCGGTTCTACGACCCCGAGTCCGGCACGATCGCCCTCGACGGGCGCGACCTCGCGGACTGGGAGCTGTCCCGGCTGCGCTCCTGCATCGGCTACGTCGAACAGGACGCCCCCGTGCTGTCGGGCTCGCTGCGCGACAACCTGCTGCTGGGAAATCCGTCGGCGGACGACGACGCGGTGCGGGGCGTCCTGAAGACGACCCGTCTGGAAGGGCTGGTCGAGCGGCTGCCGCAGGGGCTGGACACCCTGGTCGGTCATCGTGGGACGAAGCTGTCCGGCGGCGAGCGGCAGCGGGTGGCCATCGCCCGGGCGCTGCTGCGCGGCCCGAGACTTCTCCTCCTGGACGAGGCGACCTCGCAGTTGGACGCGGTGAACGAGGCGGCCCTGCGCGACACCGTCGCCGACGTCGCCCGGACGACCACCGTCCTCGTCGTCGCGCACCGGTTGTCGACGGTCACGATGGCCGACCGGATCGTCGTCATGGACGCGGGCCGGGTGCGCGCGGTGGGGACGCACCGCGAGCTGGTGGCGGGTGACCCGCTCTACGCGGAGCTGGCCGCCACGCAGTTCCTGGCGACGGTCGAGTGAACCGGGGCGGACGCGCGTGGGGGCCGCCCGGGCCTCCGGACGGCCCCCACGGGGCGAGGTGAGACGCTCAGCCGACCGCGGGCAGCAGTCCGGTGACAGGGGCGGCGAGGTCGGTGATCTGGTGCAGCTCGTTCAGCTGCTGGAGCTGACCGACCTTGTTGAGTTCGCCCAGCTGCCGGGAGACCGGCGGAAGGTCGGCCCGGTACTCCGCGGGAATCTGGCTCGTGGCGACCGAGTCCAGCACGGCCATCGGGTTGAGTTGGCCGGTGGCCGGGGCTTCGGCCGCGCTCGCCAGGGGCGCCGCGAGGCCTGTGACCCCGGCGGCGAGAGCGGCGAGAGCGGCGATGCGTCGAGTGGAGATCATGCCTACAGCAACGCGCACGGCGGCCTCGCGGACACGGGTGGGCGACGGCGCTCACCCGACAGGCGGAGGAACCGGCTGCGCTTGCCTGGTCCGGCCTGCCGGAGGAGCCTCGAAGGTGAGGGTCGGACGGTTCGACCTCCGCTCGGCCGCGGCCCTCGGAGGAGGTCACCATGGGCACCGCGGCAGGCTCCGCCTTCGACACCGAAACCCTGCGCCGAGGCGTGGAGGGACAGACCGCGACGGCTCTGCTGTCGCTCTACGCCGACGACGCGGAGATACACGTCATCGACCACAACTCCCAGCCCAGCCGGCCCACCGTGCTGCACGGCCGGGACGAGATAGGCCGGATGCTCGAGGACGTCTACAGCCGGGACATGACGCACAAGCTGGAGGAGTGCATCGTCCAGGGCGACCGCGCCGCCTTCAGCGAGTCCTGCCGGTACGCGGACGGCGTGCGCGTCCTCGCCGAGTCGATGATCACGTTGCGGGACGGCAAGATCGTCGAGCAGACCATGATCCAGGCATGGGACGAGTAGGGAGAAAGACCGCGGGGTCCAGGTCACTTCTCGTCTGACCTGGACCTTTGCGGCACGAGCGGTACGGTACGGGCGGTACGGGGGCGGCCACGTTCCGGCTCGCTCCGCGCCGCTGCCCCCGTCGGCCGCGGTGAAGGCGGTCTCAGGCCCGCGCGGACGCGCTCCCCGGGCCGGACGGAGCGTCCTCGGCGGCGATCCGCCCGAGGCGCCGGACGACCGTGCCCAGCCCGGCCGGCGCCACCGCCGTACCGGCGCAGACGGGAACGACGGACACGGAGACGTCCTCGCCGGTTCCCCGCCGTCCGTGGGTGGCGGCTGCGCCCGGGACGAGCGGCGGGGGCCCGGGTCGGGCCCCCGCCCCGAGGGTCAGGTCAGCGTCCACTTCTGGTTGTCGGCGGTGCCGCAGGTCCAGAGCACGATCGGGGTGCGGTTGGCCGTGCCCGCCCCGTTGGCGTCGAGGCACAGCCCCGCGTTGACGTTGGTTATCGTGCCGTCGCTGTTGACGTTCCACTTCTGGTTGTTCTGGCCGTTGCAGTCCCAGATGACGACCTTGGTGCCGTCGGTGGTGCCGAGGTTGTAGGCGTCCAGGCACTTGTTCCCGTACACCACGAGTTCCTTGCGGGAGGTGTACGTCCAGGCCTGGTTGGAGCCGCCGTTGCAGTCCCACAGCTCGGCCTGGGTGCCGTTGGTGACGGTGCTGTTGTACAGGTCCAGGCAGCGTCCGGACTGCTTGCCGACGACGAGGGCGCCGTTCGCGCCGGGGAGCGGCTTGACGGTGATGTCGGCGAGGGTCGGGGCGCCCGTGAAGGCGAGCGTGTTGGCCGAGCCCTTCGACAGGGCCACCTGGAGGGTGATCGTGCCCTGCGCGGAGCCCGTCGGCGGGAAGGAGACCGTCGTCGCCGTCTGGCCGTTGACCTTCAGCGTCGCGGTACGGGCCGTGGAGGCGGTGTTGGTGTAGGCGACGTCGACGACCTTCAGGCCGGTGTTCCCGGCGACCACGCCGGAGAAGCTCGACGTGCCGGTGTACGTGCTGCCCGACGCCTCGGTGCCGCCGGTGACGGTGAGCATCACCGAGCCGCCCGCCGGGACGCTCGCCGTGTAACTCGTGGCGTACGAGCCGACGTCGGCGCGGGCCCAGAGGTCGCGGACGGTGGCGGAGGCGCCGGTCAGGCCCAGGTCGGACCAGCGGACGGTGATGTTCTGGGCGGCGGAGGTGCGGTTGAGCAGGACCACGGCACGCTTGCCGGTGCCGGACAGGACCTTGCCGTAGACCTGGAGTCCGGTGGTGTCCTCGGCGACCTTGACGCCCTGGAGGCCGCGCGCGTCCTGGTCGACGGCGATGACCTCGGGGTTCTTGAGGATGCCGGCGGTCTCGGTGCTCATGGTGGCCAGGTTGTTGCCGGCCAGCAGCGGGGCGCCGGAGACGGCCCACAGGTTCATGTGGGTGCGGTTCTGGGCGGCGGTGAAGCCGTCCATGCCGACCATCAGCATGTCGGGGTCGTTGTAGTACCCGGTGTGCTGCGCGGTGGGGTGCAGCCCCTGGTCGAAGTTGGACAGCAGGTTCGTCATCGACGGGTTGTTGCCGTAGTAGACGATGTCGGTGCTGGTCCGGAACATCGGGGCGAGACCGGGGGCCCAGTTCCAGGTGTTCTGGTAGCCCCAGTTGCAGATGGACAGGGTGAGCGGACGGCCGGTGGCGGCCGTCGCCTTGGAGACGGCGGCGCTGATCGCCGTGTACGCGGTCGCCGCGTCGAGGCCCTCGGCGTCCCCGCCGCACCAGTCGACCTTCACGAAGTCGAAGCCCCACTGCGAGAACTGGAGCATGTCCTGGTCGTAGTGGCCCTCACTGCCGGAACCGGGGGCCGCGGGCCGCCCGGTCGGGTAGTAGTAGCCGCAGCCGTCCTTGCCCGCGTCCGTGTAGATCCCGGCCTTCAGACCCTTGCCGTGGATGTAGTCGGCGATGGCCTTCATCCCGCCGGGCCACTCGGCCGCGTCGGTGGTGATGTTCCCGGCGCTGTCACGGGTGCCCTGCCACCAGCCCTCGTCGATGTTGATGTACTTGTAGCCGGCCGCCGGCAGACCCGACGCGACGAACGCGTCGACCTGCGTCTTGATCACGTTGTAGTCGATCTTCGCAGCGAAACTGTTCCAGGACGCCCAGCCCATCGGGGCGGTGGGCACGGCGATCTGGCGCGAGGTCGCTGCCGAGGCCGTGTCGGGCTGGGCGAAGAGCAGGGCTGCGGTCACCGTCAGCAGCAGGGCGAGCAGCCGTGCGACGGCGGATCTCCGGTACGGGACCGGGCGCGTGGGGGGTGGGGGAAACATACGGCGGCTCCAAGCTTCGAAATTTCGAACAAGGGTCGGCAAACCGAACGCGTTGCGCGCCGAAAGTAGAGCCGCCGGAGGGTGAAGTCAACGGCTGGGACAGAAGTGATGTGACCGGTCTCAAAATATGAAGTGGCCACATTCACAGGGTCGTTCACCCCCGATCGGACCCCCGGCCCCATACTGTCCGTCGTGCGAGTGGCGATCATGACAGCCGGATCCCGGGGTGACGTGGCCCCCTTCACCGGACTCGGCCGTGGACTGGTCCGGGCGGGACACGAGGTCACCCTGGTCACCCACGCGCGGTTCGCGCCGTTGGTGGCGGGCTCGGGGGTGGGCTTCCACGCGCTGCCGGTGGACCCGCGGGCGGAACTGGAGTCCGAGCGGGGCCGGGGGCTGCACCGCAGCACCACCGGTCCGGGCAAGCTGCTGCGGGTGGCCCGGATGGCGCGGTCACTGGTGGGGCGGATGACCGACGACCTGCTGACCGCCGCCCACGCGAGCGACGTCCTGCTGCTGTCCGCCTCGGTGGCGCCGCTGGGGCACACCATCGCCGCGGGACTCTCGCTGCCGAGCCTCGGCCTGTACCTCCAACCCGTCGCCCCTACCCGGGAGTTCGCGCCGCCGGTGCTGGGCGGTGGCTCATGGGGCGCGGTCGGCAACCGGCTCGCCGGGCACGGCGTCGCAGTGGCCGTCGAGCAGATCTTCGCGCCGGTCGTGCCGGCGGTACGGGCCCGGCTGGGACTGCCCGCCGTACGCCGCCCCGGCACCGGCCTGCGGGGCGGGGCCCGGCACGGCTGGCCGGTCCTGCACGGCTTCAGCCCGCTGGTGGTGCCCCGGCCCCGCGACTGGCGGGCGGAGCTGGACATCACCGGGTACTGGTGGCCCTACGACCGCGAGACCCGACTCCCGCCCGCCCTGAGGGAGTTCCTCGACGCCGGGTCGCCCCCGGTCTTCGTCGGACTGGGCAGCGCGACCGTGCCCGACCCCCGGCGGCTGAGCGCCGAGATCGTCCGGGCGCTGCGGCGGGCGGGGCTGCGCGGGGTGGTCCAGCGCGGCTGGGCGGGCCTCGCGGCCGACGGCGACGACATGCTGACCGTCGACGAGGTCCCGCACTCGCTGCTCTTCCCGGAGACGGCCGCGGTGGTCCACCACTGCGGGGCGGGCACGACGGCGGCGGGCGTACGGGCCGGGGTCCCCGCCGTACCGGTACCGATCCAGTTCGACGAGACCTTCTGGGCCGACCGCCTGGTCCGCCTCGGCGTGGCACCGGCCTCGGTACCGCTGCGCAGACTGACCGCCGACACCCTCACCACGGCACTCCTGCGGGCCACCCGCGAACCCGCCTACCGCGAACGGGCCCGCGCACTGGGCACCCGGGTGCGCGAGGAGGACGGGGTGGAGCGGGTGGTGGAGGCGGTGGGACGGCTGGGGTGAGAGGGGAGGCGCTCAGCCGCACCGGATCGAACGCTCGTCAAGGACCCGATGACGGGGTGATGCCGAGGTCGAGACGCATCTCCCGGCGCAGGTCGTGCAGGAAGCCGCGCGCGGCGTCCAGATGAGTCCTGACGTGCTGCGGGCCGTCCGGCTCACGGGGAGTGCGGGCGTGCAGGCGTTTCAGCATCCCGTAAGCCTGGTTCAACTCACTGTTGACGGCGGTGGCGACGCTCAGCACCGCGTCGGGCACCACCATCTGGGCCTCCGCGTAGCGGGCGCGGTATTCGACGCGCACCGCCTCCAGTTCCTCCAGTTCGGTCGCCGACTCCGGCTCGCCCTCGCCGGACGGCAATCGGTGAAGATCATTGCTGAGCGCCGCGAAATAGCGGCGCGCTCCCTGGTTCAGGGAGATGTAGTTCGCACGGCGCAGGTCGAGCACGCGCTCCTCGAGCCGTGCCCTCTCCTCGACCTCCCGCAGCCGCTCGGCGTTCCGGCGCTGCGCGTCGAGCGACCGCTCCGCGCCGCGCTGGACCAACCACGTCGCGCAGAGTGTCCCGCACACGCCGACGACCGCAGCGATCAAAGCCTCCACCAACGCCTCCTCGTCCCACCGCCACCGACCGCGGGCCGAACCGGCGCGCTCCCGGCCAGCGTGCCGCACGGAAGGACGGAGGATGGCCAACTCGGCGCATTCGAAGAACCGTTGCGGAAGATACTGACTCTTTACGTATGAATTCGCTGGCCGCGTCGGTAACCTTCGGACATGAACCGCGACTCGGTGCAGAGCGACGGGGAACCCGGCCGCGACCTGTTGGAATCGGGCCTGGCGCTGCTGCGGGCTCATTTACCGCATGCAAGTTCCGTGCAGATCGTCAAACCGCTCGCCGGCGGGTACACCACCGCCCGCGTGATGCTGTGCGACATCGGCCGGACGTCCGGCCGCGACAGCGGCGACGGCGGCGTCCTGAACGGCCAGTACATCTTCAAGGCGGGGTTCTCCACCGGGCGTCCCCAGGCCGAAGCCCAAAATGCCTTCGTGCTGGGGCTGGGCGACTACGGCCGCGAGCGCATCCCTCAACTCGTCGAGTCGCTGCAGGAATCGGGCACCAGCGTCGACGTCTACGACATCGCGGGACTCAGCCTCGATCTGCTGCGCTCGGCCGAACACGTCGACGCCGAAGATCGTGAGGAGACCTGCGCCCGCGTCGCCCGGGAACTGCTCGCCGCCCAACTCGCCGCCGGGGGCCAGCCGGATTACCAGGCGACCGTCGGGTCCGTGCTGCGCGATTGGCTCGGCCACGACTTCCCGGACGACCAGCGTGGCGAGCGCGTGCGCGAGGTCCTGGCGCAACTGAACGGAACCGGCCACGCCTTCCTGCACGAGGGCGAACTGCTGCCCAACCCGCTCGCCCTGCTCGATCCCCGCTTCGGCCTGGCCGAACACGGGCTGGCCTGCTTCCGCGGTCCGACCCACGGCGACCTGCACCTGCGGAACGTCATGGTGCGGGGTTCTCGTCTGACCAGGGACCTCGACTACTGGATCATCGACGTCAACTGGGACGCTCCCACTCCGCTCCTGTACGACCACGCCTACTTGGAACTCTCCGCGCTGCTGTTCGGACTCAGTCACTCCAGCAGCGGCCGAGTACTCCCGCTGCTCGCCCGGCTCGACGACGAGGCCGTAGCGGTCCGCGTCGACCTGGACCTCAACGACTCGGGGCTCATCACCCTGCTGCGCCGCATCCGCACCGAGACGCGGGATGTCCTGGCCGCTCGCGAGCAGAAACGGGTCGACGTCTGGCAACGGCAGATGCTCATGGCCCGGATCGCCGTCGGCCTCAACTACGCCGCCAAGCCCGTCGACGACATGTTCCTGCGCCGTGCCGCCTTGGCCAGCGCAGGCTGGGCGGCACGGCTCCTGCTCCGCGAGCGTCACCCCGAGGTGTGGGTGAACATCGCCAAAGAGAGCCGGATCGACAAAGTGGGCCTCGCGACCAGCACCAGCGCCACGCGGGTCACCGCCCAGGAGGCCCTACGCCGCTGGACGCCGTTCCGGCAGACGCACGGTGGCATGGACCTGTTCCTCGTCGCCGACTCCGTGGCCGGCAAACCGGAACTGGCCGCGCTCGCCCACTGCGGCTGGGCCGCCGTGTTCGACCTCGATCCGGACAGCGACGACAACGGCCTTTCCAGCGTCGTCGTGCCGAGCCTCGAGGAGCGGCGTCATGTCAGTGTGTTCGGTGAGAACCACCGGCTGGTCCCACCCGGCAATGCGACCAACTGGCTGATGGCCAACGGCTGGACCACGCACGACGAGCAGACCGCCCAGGACGGCGACCAGTGGCGTCGACGCGGCTACCTCCAGCGCGTACGGCAGTTGGTCGACGACACGCACGAGGGAACTCCGCACCAGTCCGCCGCCGTCCTGGTCCTGCGCTCCGGGAGACGGGACCAGGAGATCGACCGAATCCTCGACTACATCGATGAGCGGTACGACGGCGTCGCCGAGAGCCTGGACCTCGCGCAGGCCCCCGCCGTCAACGGCATCGACATCGACGCATTCCTCACCGTCGTCGCCGAGTCTCTCCCACCGGACGGAAGTACGTCGTCGCCATCGCTGCCCGGCCGCGACGGACAGCGCTGGACGCTGAAGTGGTCCGATCTGCAACGCCTCTCGGTCGACCTGGAGGTGCTGCACTCAGAGATCCTCTCCGAGGGTGCGTCCGCCGTCCAACAGGGCACGGACGAGTTCTGGCGCGGTCGGCCGCCCACCTGGCAAGAGCTGGAAGTCCCCATCGACGTGGAGCGGGACGCTCACAGGGCCCTGGCGAACGACATCACCGAACGACTCAACGATCACCAGCTCGCCACTGTTCGTCTCGACCACTCCCCCGGTGCGGGCGGCACGACGCTGGCCCGTCGCATCGCCTGGGATCTGCACCGCACTTATCCGACCGTGTTGCTGCGCGCCTACTCTGAGACGACGGCCGACCGCATCGACGAGATCTATCAGGAGACGGGTTACCCCGCGCTCGTCATCGCGGAGTCGGCGATACTCCCGGACTACGACCGCGACGAGTTGATCCACTACCTGGCCCAGCGCAACACGCGGGCGGTTCTGCTGTGGGTAAACCGTACGAACGTGCGCCGCAGCGGAAAGCACCACCAGCTGCTGGACCCGCTGGAAGGCAGCGAACGGGTCCGCTTCCTCAAGAAGTTCCGGGAACGCGCGGACACCGACCGCGCCCGTCGGCTCCTGGACGGTCTGGCCGAGGGAGCCGCCGACGTGGTGGCTGATCAGAAACTCTCGCCGTTCTTCTTCGGGCTGTGTGTGTACGAGGAGCAGTTCGAAGGCATCGCCTCCTATGTGAGCAACCACTTCAGCCGCCTGACCCGGGAGCAGAAGGAACTCGCCCGCCATCTGGCGCTGCTCACCCGCTACGGCCAGGAACTCGGCCTGCCGATAGTGATGGTCGAGGCCTGGATGCGCCGGGAGCGGCCGGTCTACTCTCCCCTGAACGACGCCGAACTCAGTGAGCTCCTCGGCCCGGACCTGCGCCACTTGGTCGTGGCGGAGCGTGGCGCGCTTCGTTTGCTGCACCCGCTCATCGCGCACCATGTCCTGAACGGCGAGCTGGACGGCGAGCGGTACGGCCTCGGCAAGATCTCCGTGGACTTCATCAAGAAGACCACCGACCTGCTCGGCCCCGAGAACAGTACGACCGCGCGACTGCTGAACGAGCTGTTCATCCGACGTACCAACATGGCCGGGGACGGGCAGCGGGCGTACGACTTCTCCGAGCTCATCGAGAGTATGACGACGGAGGCCGGTGCAGGGGTGTTCGAGGTGCTGACCGCCCAGTGCCCGAACAACGCACACTTCTGGAACCATCGGGGCCGGTTCGCCATCTACAAGGACAAGACGGACTTCAGCCGAGCGGAGAGCTACGTCCTCACCGCCGTCGAGAAGTCCAAGGGCAGGGACGCCACCCATCTGCACACCCTGGGGATGGTCCGCAGATTCTGGATCGAGAACACGCTCAACCAACTCCTCCGGGACGGCGACCAGCACACACCTCAGGAACTGCTCACCTCTGTCGAACCGCTTTTCGACCGTGCGATGGAGGCGTTCACCGACGCCGCCAAGTACAAGAACACCGAGTTCACCTGGTCCACCCCCATCCAACTGATCGCGACCGTCGTCGAGCGTCTGTGGAAGGCCTCGGCCCACGACAGTCTCGCGGAGTTCATGGAGAGCGACGATCCGTCGGCCGTCTGGGTGACCGAGCAGATCGGACGGGCCGAGGAACTGCTCGACAATCTCCGCAACATCAACGCCGAGGGCAGGTACTACCAGAAACTCGACAACCGACTGAGCCTGATGTACGGGGATGTCGAGCGGCTGGTCGAGCAGTGGCAGGAACTCCGCCGCCGCGGCACGGAAACCGGCGAAGTGGACCTCGCCATCGCGCGTACTCTTTATGCGAAGGCCGGACGGGACTGGTCGCAGGTGCCCGAGGAGCAGGCACGGACCATCGCCGCGATGACCGAGCGGACGGTCGACAGTGGCCGGGCCACGGACGCCGACCTGCGTCTGTGGTTCCAGTCCTACCGCCGGTTGCCCGAGTACTCCGAGACACATGCCCTCGAACGTCTCGCGTGGTTCGCCTCCGAGCGCAACAGCCTGGACGCGAACTACTACCTCTACATGCTCCACTTCCTCATCTGGTACCGGGGAGACGCTCAGGACGAGGAGCGCATTCGCTACTACCTGGAGGAGTCGACCCGCCTGAGCCGCCAGCACCGCAGGCAGTGGAGCTTCGAATGGTTCGGGATCGAGGCACGCTCACATCGGCTGGTGCACTTCAGCGAGATGGGACGGCAACGGACCGGGACCAGCGGTTTCTGGAGTCGGCCACAGGAGCTGGCGCGCGTCGAGGGAATCATCACGGAGATCAAGAGCCCCCAGTCGGGACGACTGCGGGTCAGGGGCGGCAAACTGCCGGCCTTCTTCACGCCCCGGAACCGGTTCCGTCAGACCCGTGACGTGGAGGCGCCCGTCGAGTTCTACCTCGGTTTCAGCTACGAAGGCCTGCGAGCCTGGGAACCCACTTACCCCGGCGAGACGCCCGACGCGCTGACCAACGCGGAGCCGGTCAAGAGTCTCCTGAGTACGGCGAGCACGGTCACCGCTCCGGCGGCCGCGGTGAAGGCGCCCGAACCTGTACCCCCCGCCCAGCCGGACGAGCCGGAGGACACGCTCGAGACGCCCGTCCCCACTCCTGCTCCGGAGCCTTACCGGGTCGACCCTGCGGTGCTGCGCTCACTTGCAGCCCGTCAGCGCGGCCGAGGCGGGCCCGAGGACTTCCAGAAGGCGATTCTCGACCTGGTGAAGCAGGCGAGCGACGAGGGATCGCACCTCACCTCGCTGGAGCTGGGAAAGGCCCTGCAGAGCCTGTTCGGGATGGACGCCTACAGCCGGTTCCGCAGGGAGAAGGGCAAGGGCAAGCTGAAGCTCGCCGTGGAGACACTCGGGTTCAGGACCACGCAGACCCCGCAGGGCTTCGACGTCGACCTGCCCTAGGACAGCGGACGGACCTCAGGAGGCACCCCGCACCCACCCCGGTGGTCGCAGAATTCCCAGGAGTTGGTGTACGAGTTCGTCGACCACCTCGTCCAGGGTCGCGTCCACCCAGCCGGCGCTCCAGTCGTGGAGGAGGCCGTTGACGCTGCCGATGAAGGCCGTCGCCGCGAGGCGGTAGTCGCGGGGGGCCGCCTCGCCGCGGGCGGCGGCCGCCGTCGCCTCGGCGCAGATGAGGTCGACCCAGCGGGCGCGGCGGGCCAGCCGCTGCTCCTCCATCCGGGGGCTGACGCCGACGATCTCCACGAAGGTGATCCGGATGCGGCGCGGGTCGGAGGTCACGTCGGCCGCGTAGGCGCGGAAGATCGCGGTGACCCGCTCGACGAGCGGCGCGTCCTGGGCGGCGGCAAACGCGGCCACGACCGCCTCCTCGGCCCAGTCGTTGACCTGGAGGTGCAGCGCCGCCAGTACGTCCTCGAGCGTGCGGAACTCCTCGTAGAACTGACGGGTGGACAGTCCGGCCGCCTCGCTCAGCGACGCGACCGTGGTGCCCCGGTAGCCGGGGACGTCCCCGAACAGCCGCAGCGCCGCCTCCAGGAATTTCCCGCGCCGCTCGACCTGCCGCTGCTCGGCGGACTTGCCGCCGTACCGGCCGGTCGGCGCCCTGAGCCTGCCCGCCACTGACCCTCCCTCGTCGCTCCGTGCCGCCCCGCCGCCAATTTTGTCGTGTACGGAGTCTTGTGGCGAAGGCCCCCCCTTCCTTACTTTCCAGTAAGTAAGTTCTGAATGCTTCCGTGTTCAGATTGGGCGGCCTCTTCCGCCCTGCCCCCACGCCTTCCGCCCCAGAGGAGAGAGCAGCCATGCCTGCCTTCAGATCCAGGCACCTTTGCTCCGTAGCCGCCGCCCTCGTGCTGACCGTCACCGCCCCCGCGACGGCCGCCACCGCCGTCTCCGACGCCCCGACCGCCGCCGCGCTGCGCGAGGTGCTCTTCGTCGGCAACAACTGGGAGGGCACCGCGGACGTCATCAAGTCCAGCGGTGACTTCGCCAGGGTCGGCCGGATCAACGTGATCCCCGACAAGAGCGCCCGGATGGCGGAGATCAACGCCGATCCGATCAAGTGGATCTACTTCCAGGCCATCCGCAACGGTGTCGGCGAGGGCCACGACCAGTTCGTCGACGACATGTACACCACGCCGGACGGCAGCTCGGTGGTCGTCTCCCGGCCCAGCTTCGCCGATGTCGTCTCCATCGACCTGGCCACCGGGAACATCAACTGGCGCTTCCCGGTGTCCGGTTACCGCTCCGACCACATGGCCGTCTCGCCCGACGGGACCCGGGTCGCGGTGTCCGCGTCGATCTCGAACACCGTGCACGTCCTGAACATCGTCACCGGCAAGCAGCTGGGCTCGTTCAAGACCGGCGACAAGCCGCACGAGAACATCTTCACCAAGGACGGCAAGTACATCTACAACATGTCGATCGGTGACGTGAACACCTCGCAGGACGCCCCGTGGCAGGACTTCACGAAGGGCGACCGGCGCATCACCGTAGTCGACGCGAACACGTACCAGCAGGTCAAGGTCATCGACATGCGGCAGCGGCTGGACGCGATCGGCCTCAAGGACTACTCGGACGCGGTGCGTCCGGCGGTCTTCACCCCGGACGAGTCCAAGCTGTACTTCCAGGTCTCGTTCTTCAACGGCTTCTTCGAGTACGACCTCGCCACGGACCGCATCACCCGGACGAAGACCCTTCCGAAGAACCCGGCGACCAGCGACGACCGCACCACGTTCGTCAACGACTCGCGTCACCACGGCCTCTCGATGAGCCCCGACGGCGCGAAGCTGTGCGTGGCGGGCACGATGGACGACTACGCGACGGTCGTCGACCGCGCCACGCTCCAGGAGGGCCCGCTGGTCACCGCCTCCAAGCCCTACTGGGCCACGGTCAGCGGCGACGGCAAGAGCTGCGTCATCTCCGAGAGCGGCGCCGACCAGGTGACGGCGATCGACTTCGCCACCGGGCAGAAGGTCGTGTCGGTGCCGGTGGGCGACCACCCGCAGCGGGTCCGGATCGGCCACGTCGCGGCGGACTGGACCGGAACCGGCAGCTGACGGCCGGCCGGCTGACAGCTGACGGCTCCGTGGACGGCGCGGTGGGTGGCGGTCACCGCCACCCACCCCGCCGTCGTGGACGGCGCGGCTACCCCACCTTCTGGGCCACCCACGCCGACAGTTCCGTACGGGCGGCGGCCAGCACGGTCGCGGACGGCGCGGTCGACCCGTTGGTCACCAGGGCGTAGTGCAGGGTGCCCGAGTCCGGCGCGCTGAGCAGCAGACGCCGGCTGCCGGTGCCGCCCGGTTCGGCGGCCGCGGCGATCTTCGTGGTCGTCGTGTACGCGGGCGGGGCGTACGCCGTGCCGAGGTCGGAGACGACGGTCGTCGTGGCGGTCGGGAAGGAGGCCGGCAGATGCAGTTCGGTGGGTGCCGTGCCGCCGTTCGACCGCCACACCAGCAGCCCGTACTGGCCGGAGCCGACGAGTTGGGCCGTGTTGGGCAGGGAGCTGGGGACCGGGTTCCAGGTGAGGGTGGTGGAGCCGTCGCGGGAGCGGTCCTCGTAGGTGAAGGCGACGGTCGTGCCGGAGGTGGCGCTCGGGTAGATCCGGTCGAGCAGCCGGGCGTCCTGACGCAGGGTCGCGGTGCCGCTGTCGTCCAGGCGTACGGCGGAGAGGTCCTCGTCGTTCCAGGCGTCGCCGGTGGTGAGCACCTTGCCGGCGTTGCCGTTCATCAGCTCGTGGTGGCGGCCGTTGTAGATGTCCCACTGCCACTGCGAGCCGGAGAGGACCGGGCCCGAGGCGGCCGGGGTGGTCCACCAGTTGACGCCCTTCACGCGGGAGTCGAGGGCCTGGTACATCGCCTTCAGGACGGTCGGGGCCTTGCCCGCGGTCGAGCCGTTGAGGGGGTGGCCGAACTCGCTGACGATGGCGGTCGTCGCGGTCGCCGAGGCGCGGTCGCGGACGTTGCCGAAGTCGGTCACGTACTGGCCGTTCTCCGCGTTGCCCCACATCAGGATGCCGGAGATGGCCTTCTGGTCGTAGAAGTGGGTGTTGAAGACGTAGCGGGAGCCGAGCGTGCCCACGTCGAGGAGGCCGCCCTCCTCCTTGCTGACGTTGCCGTTCCAGAAGAGGTTCGGCTCCACGAAGGCGGGCTTGTCGGTCCAGCCGGCCGCGTCCATCCGGGCCCGGAACTTCACGTAGAAGGGCCACAGCAGGTCGCGTTCCCAGGTGCGGCTGGTCTGGCCGGAGTCGTAGGTGCCGGCGTAGGGCTCGTTGTAGGGGTCGAAGCCGAGGATGCCGGTGAACCCCTCGGTGGTGAGGTTCGCCTTGAGGTACGCCATGGTCTTCTGGGCGGTGTCCAGGAAGTAGTCCTGGAGGCCGTACCTGTTGTGCCAGAAGTCGTACTGGCCGGCCTTCACGGCCCCGTTCTGGGTGATGTTCTGGCCCCACATGATGCAGATGCCGCAGGACTCGGCGGAGTAGCCGCCGAGCGCCACCGCCCACGCGGGGGCGCCGTCACCGGTGTACCAGCTGCCCGAGTTGAACAGGTACCGGGAGTAGAGGTCCTGGTGGAAGTCGGGGTAGACCCGGATGCCCGCGTCCAGGAAGGCCTGCATCTGTGCGGTGGCGGCGGCCAGGTAGGCGGTGTCGACCTGGCCCTTCACCGGTTCGGCGTAGGCCCAGGAGAGCAGGAAGCGGACGGAGTTGCCGCCGCCGAGGGCACGCAGGGCCGTCGCGGACTTCTTGGCGTCGGCGACGGAGGCGAAGGGCAGGCCCTTGTTCTCGGCGAGCTTGGTCTCGCCGGAGACGTTGTAGCCGCGCAGGACGACCTCGCGGCCGTTGGCGTCGACGAAGCGGCCGCCCGACACGGTGAGCGCCGTGCCGTCGAAGGAGAGGGAGTCGGGGAGCGTGGCCGCGCCGGCGGTCGGGGAGCCCGCCGTCGTCAGGAAGCCACAGAGTCCGCAGAGGACCACCAGAACAGCGAGCAGACGTGCCCGGATATTCGGCATGTCCCCTACAGTCCGGTGATTTCAGGACATCGTCAATACCTTCTGACCCGTGAGTAAGTTCTTTCCCTGTCAACCCAGTTGGCAATCCAGCCGCACCGGTCCACCGGGCGCCCCCACGGGCGCGGACCGGCGGACGGGCCGGCCGCGGACTACCGTTCAGGAAACGGCCGACGCGGCCGTCGCGGCCGGGCCGGAAGGAGACCGATCGTGCGCGAGATTCTCCCGGTGCTGGCCGGCTGGTACGCGGCCGGTGCGCCCTTCGGACTCGCCACCGTGGTCGCCGTCAGCCGCAGCGCGCCGCGCGGACCCGGGCGCGGCGATGGCGGTGGGGCCGGACGACGAGGTCGTGGGCGGCGTTTCCGGGGGCTGCGTGGAGGGCGCGGTGTTCGAGCTGGCCCGGGAGGTCGTGGCCGACGGGGCGGCCCGGCTGGAGACCTTCGGCTTCAGCGACGAGGACGCCTTCGCCGTGGGGCTGACCTGCGGCGGCGAGATCACGCTGCTCGTCCGTCCCGTCACGCCCGGCCGTGACCCGTCGTTCGGGGCCGTCGCGGAGTCGGTCGCCGCGGGCGAGCCCGTGACGGTGGCCACGGTGACCGACGGCCCCGCGCCCCGCGGGGCCGCGCTCGCCGTCTGGCCGGACCGGACCGCCGGCACGCTGGGCACGGAGGGCCTGGACGCGGCCGTCACGGCCGACGCGCGCGGCGAGCTCGCCCTCGGCGTCACCGGCGTCCGGCACTACGGGCCGCGCGGCCAGCGGCGGGAGGACGCCGTCGCGGTGTTCCTGCACTCCTTCGCACCGCCGCCGCGCATGCTGGTGTTCGGCGCGATCGACTACGCGGCCGCCGTGGCCCGGATCGGCGACTTCCTGGGCTACCGGGTCACGGTGTGCGACGCCCGGCCGGTCTTCGCCACCCCGAAGCGGTTCCCGCCGGGCGTGGAGGTGGTCGTGGAGTGGCCGCACCGGTACCTGCGCGACACGGACACCGACGGCCGGACGGCGATCTGCGTGCTGACCCACGACCCGAAGTTCGACGTGCCCCTGCTGGAGGTGGCGCTGCGCAGGCCGGCCGCTTACATCGGGGCGATGGGCAGCCGGCGCACCCACGACGAACGCCGGGCGCGACTCGTCGAGGCCGGACTCACGGACGGCGAGCTGGCCCGGCTGCGCTCGCCGGTCGGGCTGGACCTGGGAGCCCGTACGCCCGAGGAGGTCGCGGTGTCGGTGGCCGCGGAGATCGTCGCTCTGCGCTGGGGCGGCAGCGGGGCTCCGCTGACCTCGACGGCCGGGGCGATCCACCGCGCGCGGTGAGGCGAGCCCGGACGCCTTCCACCCTGGTCGCTCGTCGGTTGCTCTCCGGTTGTTCTCCGGTTGCGTTGCTCTCCGGCTCTGTTGTTCTCCGGTCGTCCCATGGCCGGCGTCAAAAGATGTGTGAAGCGTGCACGGACGGGGTACCGGCACATAACGGACAGAAAGAATGTCCTCTGTCCTTCGTCTCGCGAAGGAAGGAGGTCCGTTGAAGCAACGCACACTCGCAAGTTCCGGGCCGCCCCCGACCCTCTCGGCCGGGCGCGGCCCGGTTCTGTGTCGCGGCCCGGTGCGGTGCGACCACCTGGTTCCGCGGCACGGCGTCCACCCGGGTCAGCGGCGCGGTGGCAGCCGGTGCAGGACGAGGTCCGTGAGCCGGCCGTCGGCCACGGTGGCGGTCAGGTAGGTGCAGTGCGGCTGACGCCGCCGGTCGGTCGGGGAACCCGGGTTGAGCAGACGCGGTCCGCCGGGGGCCGTGGTGTCCCACGGGATGTGGCTGTGGCCGAAGACCAGGACGTCCAGGTCGGGGAAGCGGGCAGCGCAGCGGGCCTCCCGGCCCTGGGCGGGGCCGGTCTCGTGGACGACCCCGAACCGCAGCCCGCCCAGATCGGCGAACGCGACCTCGGGCAGCCGGGCGCGCAGATCGGGCCCGTCGTTGTTGCCGTACACGCCGACGACCCGCCGGCTGCGGCTCTCCAGCAGGTCGAGCGTGTCCGTGTCGACCCAGTCCCCGGCGTGGATCACCACGTCCGCGTGCGGGAGCTCGTCGAGCAGCGGTTCGGGCAGCGCCTTGGCGCGCTTGGGGAGGTGGGTGTCGGACATCATCAGCAGGCGCACGGCGCCAGACTACAAAATCGCCGACCGGGAGCAATCCGGACAGGTGGGGCGTCCGCGACGGGGTTAGCATCGGGCCACGCGCACCTGCTTCCCGCGCGGCGGAGTGATCCGGCAGGCAGTGCGGTCCAGCACGGCAGAGCGATCCAGCAAGGGGGCCAGGAGCCCGATGCCGGTCAAGGTCAGCGTCATCGTCCCCGTCTACAACCCCGGTCCCTACATCGAGGACTGTCTCGCCTCGCTGCTGAGGCAGTCGCTCCCGCCGGACGAGTACGAGGTGATCTTCGTCGACGACGGCTCCACCGACGCCACCCCCGCCCTGCTCGACGCGGCCGCGGCCGAGGACTCCCGGATCCGGGTCCTCCACCAGGAGAACTCCGGCTGGGCGGGCAAGCCCCGCAACGTCGGTATCGAGGTCTCCCGCGGCGAGTACGTCATGTTCGTCGACAACGACGACCACCTCGGCGACGAGGCCCTGGAGCGGATGTACGACTACGGGGTCGCGAACGACGCCGACGTCGTCGTGGGCAAGATGGCCGGCCGGGGGCGGGCGGTGCCGGTGGAGCTGTTCCGTACCAACCGCCCGCACGCCACCGTCGAGAACGCGCCGCTGATCGACAGCCTCACCCCGCACAAGATGGTCCGCCGGGAGTTCCTGGACCGCATCGGCCTGCGCTTCCCGGAAGGGCGGCGGCGCCTGGAGGACCATGTCTTCGTCACCGAGGCGTATCTGCGCGCCGGCAACGTCTCGGTGCTCGGCGACTACGTCTGCTACTACCACGTCAGACGCGACGACGCCGCGAACGCGGGCTTCCAGCGGTTCGACCCGGTGGGGTACTTCAAGAACCTCCGGGAGGCCCTCGACGTCGTCGAGCGGTACACCGAGCCGGGTGTGCTGCGCGACCGGCTGTTCCGGCGGTGGCTGCGGGTGGAGATGGTCGAGCGGCTGCGCGGCACGCGCTTCCTCGGCCTGCCCGAGGACTACCGCAGGGAGCTGTTCGAGGAGATCCACGGGGTCGTCGTCGAGCGGTTCGGACCGGGTGTGGCGGCAGCGCTCCAGCCCGCCCAGCGGGTCGTCGCGGCGCTGGCCGCCGAGGGGCGCTACGACGACGTCGTCGCGTTCGCGGAATGGGAGGCGGGCGTCGCGCTCGCCCTCGACCCCGAGGACGTCACGTGGCAGGGCGGCGTGCTGCGGATCGCCTTCGCCGCCGAGCTGACGCACGACGGCGGGCCGATGACCTTCCCGTCCGCCGGGGGGTCCCCGCAGTGGCCGCCGCGGGACGTCGCCGAGGCGGTCCGCTGGCTGGGCACGGACACCGTGGGCCGGTTCGACCGGGCCGTGCCCGACCTGCTGCTGCGGGAGCGGGCCAGTTCGGCGCAGTACTTCCAGCCGGTGGGCGTGGTCCGGGAGACGGTGCCGGCCGGTGACGGCAGCCAGGTGCGGCTCGTCCTGCGGGCGACCGCCACCATCGATCCCGCCACCGCGCTGAGCGGCGGGCCGGCGGGCGAGGGGCTGTGGGACGTGTTCGTGCGCATCGGTCTGGGCGGGTGGACCAAGGAGCTGCGGCTGGGCCCGGCGCCCCGCCACGGGCGTCCCGTCCCGCCCGCCGCGGTGGTCGCGGGGCGCGTGGTGCTGCCGTACTGGACCGAGCGGTACGCGAGCCTCGCGCTGGACGTCGGCCACGCGGGCCGGCGGCTGGGTCTGGGCCGCGTGGCGGCCGAGGACGTGACCGTCGCGGAGGACCGCCTCCACGTGGTGCTGCCGCTGCACGTGCCCGAGACCGCCGATGTGCTGTTGCGGCTGGCGGGGGCGAAGTCCGGTGGCTCCCGCGAGGTCTTCGGGACGCTCTCGCCGGGCGGCCGGCTGTCGGCCGTCCTGCCGGTGGGCGATCTGCTGGGCGGGACCTGGCTGGCGACGGTCTGCCTGACCCCGGACGCGGACGCGGCGCGCTTCCACCCGCTGCCCTTCGCCCTGCACGTCGCGTCGGACGGCGTCCTCGTGGTGCCGGCGCCCCAGCCCGCCGGGGTGCGGCGCCTGGCCCGCAGGGTGCGGCGGGTGCTGTACCGGGCGCTCCAGAGCGTCACGCCCCGCAGGAGGTGACGCCGTGCGACCACTGGACATCGAGGGGGCCTGGGTGCTGGAGCCCAAGGTCTTCCACGACGGGCGGGGCAGCTTCCACGAGTGGTACCGGACGCCGGAGTTCCGCGCGGCCACGGGCTACGACCTGGGAATCGCCCAGGCCAACTGTTCGGTCTCGCGCCGCGGTGTGTTGCGCGGGGTGCACTTCTCCGACGTGCCGCCGGGGCAGGCCAAGTACGTCACCTGTGTCCGCGGGGCGGTGCTCGACGTGGTCGTCGACCTGCGCGTGGGCTCACCCCGGTTCGGCCGGTGGGAGGCGGTCCGGCTGGACGACGACACCCGGCACGCGGTGTTCCTCGCCGAGGGCCTCGGCCACGCCTTCCTGGCCCTCACCGACGAGGCGACCGTGGTCTACCTCTGCTCGACCGGGTACGCGCCCGACCACGAGCACGGGGTGCATCCGCTCGACCCGGCGCTGGGCATCGAGTGGCCGCGGGGCGTGGAGCCGGTGCTGTCGCCGAAGGACGCGCGGGCACCGTCGCTGGCCCGGGCGAAGGCGTCGGGGCTGCTGCCGTCGTACGCCGCCTGCCGGGACCGCTACCGGGAGTTGCGGGGCGACGGCTGACGGCGGGCCGCAGGTCGCGGGGCGACGGCCGACGGGCGACGACCGACGGCGAGCCGCGAGTCAGCGGCCGACGGCCGCCCGCTCCACCGCTCCGCGCAACGGCTCCCAGCCCCGGGAGCGGTCGAGACCCCGGTTGCGGGCCCGTACCAGGGGCTTCCAGAAGCCCGCCCGCAGCAGGGTCTCGGGCCGCACCGCGCGCACCCGTTCCAGGATCGCCTCGGGGACCTTCTGCGGGTCGGGGACGTCGAACTCGGCGACGATCTCGTGGTACTTCTGGCGCAGCACGGGGTTGCGGGGGTCGGCGCCGAAGACGACGAGCTGTCCGGTCGGCTGGGTGTCGACGGGGACGGCCACCAGGTCGGGGCGGTAGCGGGACAGGATCTCGACGATCTTGTAGACGTCGCCGGTCCAGGCGGTGGTGTGCCGGTCGCGGGCTGCCTCGTCGACGCCGCGGGGCAGCATGTCGTCGAGGACGATCACGCTCGACCAGTCGGAGTGCTTCTCGACGTTGATGAAGTCACGCAGCGCGTACTCGAACAGGTGCATGCCGTCGATGAAGGACAGGTCGAGGGTGGTGCGGCGCCAGTGGCCGAGGGGGTGGCGGCCCCGGACGAGGTTGCGCACCGGGTGGCGGCCGCCCTTGAGGTGGGCGAGCGGGTCGCGGCGCGCGAAGAAGTCGTCGCTGGTGGCCTTCACCAGGTGGACGTCGCAGCGGATCTCCGAGGTCACCTTGAACGCGGGGTCGACCGCGATGCTGGGCACCCGGGACAGCCGCAGGCTGCGGCCGTCGTTGACGCCGATCTCCAGGTAGTTGCGGTTGGCGGTGGCCTTGTGCAGTTCCCGCAGGAACTCATGGCGTTTCACGAAGGGACTCCTTGAGGGACACCGTGTCGAAGGACGCCTTGCGGATCAGGGGAAGTGCCTCGGCCAGGGCGGCGCGCCAGTCCCGCGGCGGCGACAGGCCCGCCTCGCGCCGGCGGCCGTGCGCGAGGACGCTGTAGGCCGGCCGGGGCGCGGGCCGGGGAAAGGCGTCGCCGGTGGTGGGGCGCACCCGGTCCGGGTCGGCGCCGACGGAGCGGAACACCTCGCGGGCCAGGTCGTACCAGGTGGCCTCGCCGGCCGCGGTGGCGTGGAAGACGCCCGTGGCACCGCGGCCGATCCGCGGTCCCAGCTCGGCGATGCAGGCGGCGACGTCCGCGCTCCAGGTGGGCTGGCCGCGCTGGTCGTCGACGACGTCGACGGTGTCGCGGCGGGTCTCCAGTTCCAGCATCGTGCGGACGAAGCTGCGGCCGTGGACGCCGTAGAGCCAGGCGGTGCGCACGATGGCGCAGGCGTCGGGGAGTTCGGCGCGCACGGCCCGCTCGCCGGCCAGCTTGGTGCGGCCGTAGGCGGTGCGGGGGGACGGCGGATGGTCCTCCCGGTAGGGGGTGCGGGCGGCGCCGTCGAAGACGTAGTCGGTGGAGACCTGGATCAGGCGGGCCTGGTGCGCGGCGCAGGCGGCGGCGAGCAGCCGGGGCCCCTCGCCGTTGACGAGCAGCGCGCGGGCCTCGTCGCTCTCGGCCGCGTCGACGGCCGTGTAGGCGGCGCAGTTGACCACCAGGTCGGGCCGGTGCGCGGCGAACGCCCGGGCCACGGACCCGGGCCGGGTGATGTCCAGGCCGGTGCGGCCGAGGCCGGTCACGTCCTCGCCGCGCCGGGCCAGTTCCGCCACCGTGTCCCGGCCGAGCATCCCGCCCGCCCCGGTGACCAGCCATCTCATGGCGTCCGCCTCATGTCGTCCGCCTCATGTCGCCCGCACTTTTCGTTTCAGGGGTTCCCACCAGTCCCGGTGGTCCCGGTACCAGGCGACCGTCTCGGCGAGGCCGGCCGCGAAGTCGTGCCGGGGCCGGTAGCCGAGCTCGGTGCGGGCCTTCGTCCAGTCGACGCAGTAGCGCAGGTCGTGGCCCTTGCGGTCCTCGACGTGACGGACCCGGTCCCAGTCGGCCCCGCAGGCGTCGAGGAGCAGTCCGGTCAGCTCCCTGTTGCTCAGCTGGGTGCCGCCGCCGATGTTGTGGACCTCGCCGGGGCGGCCCTTCGTGCGGACCAGGTCGACGGCCTCGCAGTGGTCCTCGACGTGCAGCCAGTCGCGGACGTTGCGTCCGTCGCCGTAGAGGGGGACCTGCTCGCCGTCCAGGAGGTTGGTGACGAAGAGCGGGATCAGCTTCTCGGGGAACTGGTACGGGCCGTAGTTGTTCGAGCAGCGGGTGACGCGGACGTCCAGGTCGTGCGTGCGGTGGTAGGAGAGGGCGATCAGGTCGGAGGAGGCCTTCGAGGCGGCGTACGGGGAGGTGGGGCGCAGCGGGTGGTCCTCGGTCCAGGCGCCGGTCTCGATGGAGCCGTACACCTCGTCGGTGGAGACGTGCACGAACGGGCCGACACCGTGCCGCAGGGCCGCGTCGAGCAGCGTCTGGGTGCCGAGGACGTTGGTGCGGACGAAGGCGCCCGCGCCGCCGATGGAGCGGTCGACGTGGGACTCGGCGGCGAAGTGGACGACCTGGTCGGCGGCGGCGGTCAGCTTGTCGACGAGGACGGTGTCGCAGATGTCGCCGTGCGTGAACTCCAGACGGGGGTGGGCGGCCGGCAGGTTCGCGAGGCTGCCCGCGTAGGTGAGCTTGTCCAGGACGGTGATGCGCACGTCGGGGTCGCGGATGAGCAGGCCGCGCACGTATGCCGAGCCGATGAATCCGGCGGCCCCGGTGACGAGGAGGTTCATGTGTGGATCTGTACCTTGCTGTGGTCGCCGAGGACCAGCCGGTGGGCACTGGACACGCCCGTCGCGGGCGTGACCTCGACATGCCGGCCGATCAGGGAGTTCTCGATGCGGCCCACTCCGACGATGGAGGAGTCCCGCAGCACGATGGAGAACTCCAGCTCGCTGTCGGTGATCCGGCAGTTCTCGCCGACGGAGGTGAAGGGACCGATGTAGGAGTCGCGGACCTCGCTGCCCGCGCCGAGGACGACGGGTCCGACCAGGCGGGAGTTCACCACCCGGGCGCCGGCCTCGACGACGACCCGGCCGACCGCCTCGGAGGCCTCGTCGATCTCGCCGTCGACGCGGCGCTCGACGCCCTCCAGCACGGTCCGGTTGACCTCCAGCATGTCGACGACGTTCCCGGTGTCCTTCCAGTAGCCCTTGATGATCGTGGAGCGCACCCGGGCGCCGGTGTCGATGAGCCGCTGCACGGCGTCGGTGATCTCCAGCTCGCCGCGCCGGGACGGCTCGATGGCGCGTACCGCGTCGTGGATCGCGGAGGTGAAGAGGTAGACGCCGACCAGGGCGAGGTCGCTCTTGGGGTGCGCGGGCTTCTCCTCGAGGCCGACGACCTGCCCCGCGGGGTCGAGTTCGGCGACGCCGAAGGCGCGGGGGTCGGTGACCCGGGTGAGCAGGATCTGGGCGTCGGGCCGGGTTCTGCGGAACTCGTCGACGAGGTCGGTGATGCCGCCGACGATGAAGTTGTCGCCGAGGTACATCACGAAGTCGTCGTCGCCGAGGAAGTCACGGGCGACGATCACCGCGTGGGCCAGGCCGAGGGGCCTGTCCTGCGGAATGTAGGTGACGTCGAGGCCGAACCGGGAGCCGTCGCCGACGGCTTCCCGGATCTCCCGCGCGGTGTCCCCGACGATCACGCCGACCTCGGTGACGCCGGCGGCGGCGATGGACTCCAGGCCGTAGAAGAGCACGGCCTTGTTGGCGACCGGTACGAGTTGCTTCGCCGAGGTGTAGGTGATCGGCCGCAGGCGTGTCCCGGCGCCACCGGACAGCACGAGCGCCTTCATCGGCCTCACTCCAGCCCCGGTCGCCGTCCGCGACCGATTCACGCACGCGATTCATCGTGTGCCGGTCAGTCCTCACCCCTGACGATGTTCCATTCCGGGCCGGACTGCATCCCGACGACCGCGCCGGGGACGGCGACGGCCGCCAGGCAGGTGCGCGGCGCGGCCGTCCCGCGGCGCAGCCTGCGGGCCCTGGCCCAGCCGGTCTCGGCCCGGCGGGTCACCGGTTTCTCCTCTGTGTGCGCGGTCACGACGGTTCATCACCCTTCTCGGTCACGAGGCGCCCGCCCCGGGACCCTTTCGGTCGCGAGGCTCTCGCCTCGGGTCAGGTGGCACCCGGGCCGCCGCTGCCGAACGAGCCGCCGGAGCCCTCGTCCCAGCGGGGGCGGCGCTGGTCGGCGCTGTCCCGGCTGCCGGTGGGGCGCAGCTCGTGCGGGGTGAGGCGTTCGCTCTCGTCCGCCGCCCGCGGCATCTCGTTGGGCTCGCGGGCCCGGCTGGTCTCGTGGGCCGGGCCGGAGCCGGGCCTGGTGGGCTGTTCGTGCGGCTTCGGAGGCGCGGGCTCGCGCTCCTTGACCTTGATGCCGAGCCGGAAGGCCCAGATCAGACCGCCGACGAGAGCGATCCCGACGACGATGAAGGCGACGGTGGCCAGCACGGACTTTCCGGATGCCGCGAGGTAGGCGGAGGCGAAGGTGTCCATGGGCGGCGGGTACCCCGTTCCCGCTCCCGGACACCCGGCGCCCCGGCGGCTCAGCGTTCCAGCGCCAGCTCGCTCCACACCTGCTTGCCGCCGCTGACCGGAACCGTCCCCCAGGCGTCGGACATGGCCTCGACGAGGAGGATGCCGCGGCCGCCGGTGGCCTCCCAGCCCAGGCTCGTCGGCTTCACGGGGGTGCGCGGCGAGGCGTCGGTGACGGCGACGCGCAGCCGGCGGTCGATCAGGACGAGGTCGAGGCGGACCCGGCCGTCGGTGTGCACGAGGGCGTTGGTCACCAGTTCGGAGACGACGAGCAGGGCGGTGTCCATGGCCGCGGCCCGCACGCCCCAGACGCGCAGGGTGCGCCGGGTGAAGCGGCGGGCCTGCCGGGCCGCCTCGGGCACCCGCCACACCGTCCAGCCCTCGCGCAGCGGCTTGACGGCCATGCCGTCGTAGCGCATCAGGAGCAGGGCGACGTCGTCGCCGCGGTGGGCGTTGCCGAGCAGGGCGTCGGCGACGAGGCCCAGGTGGGCGGGATCGGACACGCTCAGGTCGTGGGCCAGACGGTCCAGCCCGGTGTCGATGTCCATGTCGGCGGACTCCACGAGACCGTCCGTGGTCAGGGCGACGACGGTGCCGGGCAGCAGGCGCAGCGGGGTCATCGGGAACTCGGCCCGGGTCACGACGCCGAGCGGCGGGCCGCCGTCCGTCTCGGCGATGTCGGTGGATCCGTCCGGGTGGCGCAGGACGGGGGGCGGGTGCCCGGCCCGTACGCACCAGGCGGTGCCCTCCTCCATGTCGACGTCGACGTAGCAGCAGGTGACGAAGAGGTCGGTCTCCAGTTCCATCAGGAGCCGGTTGGCGTGGGAGACCACGACGTCCGGCGGATGCCCCTCGGCCGCGTAGGCGCGCAGCGCCGTGCGCATCTGGCCCATGAGGGTGGCGGCGCCGGCGCTGTGTCCCTGTACGTCGCCGATGACCAGGGCGACATGGTGGTCGGACAGCGGGATCACGTCGTACCAGTCGCCGCCCACCTCGAGACCCGCGGTGGCCGGCAGGTAGCGGGCGACGGCCACCGCGCCGGGCAGTTCCGGCAGGCGGCGCGGGAGCAGCTGGCGCTGGAGCATGCCGACGAGTTCGTGCTCGGCGTCGAAGGCGCGGGCGCGTGTCAGGGCCTGACCGGCGAGGCCGGCGGAGGCGGTGAGCAGGGCGCGTTCGTCGGGGCCGAAGTCGTGCGGCTCGTCCCAGCCGATCAGGCAGGCGCCCGCCATCCGGCCGCCGGCGGACAGCGGCAGGACGGCGAGGCCGCCGGGGCCGACCTCGGCGAGGGCCGGTTCCAGGGCGGTGCCGGCGGGCCAGATCCGGGCGCGGCCCTCGCGCAGGGCGGCGGCGAGGGTGGGCATGGCGCGCACGGGCGCGTCGGGCCACTCGGCGCGCCACTCCAGCTGCCACAGCTCGGGCCAGGACTCGGGTTCGGGCGGGTCGAGGACGGTGACCACGAGCCGGTCGTTCTCCAGCTCGGCGAGCGCGATCCGGTCGGCCCGCAACGGCTTGCGCAGCGCGGCGACGACGGCCTGGCCGACGTCGCTGACGGTGCCCGCGGTGGCGAGCGCGGCGGCCAGCCGCTGGACGCGGGCGACGTCGGTGACCTCGCCGCGCAGGGTGGAGGCGTCGGTGACGGTGCCGACGAGCCGTGCCGGTCTGCCGTCGCCCGGCAGCAGCCGGCCGCGCAGCCTGAGCCACCTCGGCGGCCCGGCGGGTTGCAGGACGCGGAACTCCAGTTCGCGCTCGCCGATCGACATGTGGCCGGCCTCGACGACGGACATCAGCGAGGGCAGATCCTCGGGGACGGTGAGCCCGAGCAGCGTCTCCACCCGGCCGTCGAAGCGCGCCCGGCTCACGCCGAACAGTTCCAGGATCGCGTCGCCGACCTCGACCCGGCCGGTGTCCATGGCCAGGCTGAAGGCGTGCGGGAGGAGTTCCTCGTCCTCGGCGGGGACGGCCGGGGCGGTGGGGGCCGGGGCGGGCGGGGTGACGGCCTCGGCCACGAGCTCCAGGCAGGCCCGGTCGTCGGCGCCGAAGCCGCCGGGGCGCTCGCTCACGGCGAGCAGACAGCCGCCGGTGCCGCCGTGTACGGGCAGGACGGCCAGGTGGATGTCCCGGGCGGGCATCCGCCGCGCCTCCGGGCAGTCGGCGAGCTCCGCCGGGCCCAGCCACACCGGATGTCCGGCGCGGTGGACGTCGGCGGCGGGCGAGTGGCCGTCGAGCGGGTAGGTCTCGCGCAGCCCGTACAGGGTCCTCGGGACGCCGGCCGATTCGATCAGGCGGAGCAGGTCTCCGTCGGCGCCGGGGATGTAGAGCGCGGCGAGGGCCGCGCCCGCGAAGACGAGTGCCTGTTCGAGGGTGCGTCTCGTCCGGTCGGGTGAGGCGGGATCGGCTGTGAGCGTTTTGAGCGCGGTTTCGGCACGCAGGGGCCCCGTTCTGCGCTGCGCGGCACCCTCACTGACCACGTCCGCCATTACAGCGCCTCAGGTGCCTTTGCGCAGCCCCTGGGGACGTTTCATGGAGGCGGTGAGGGGTACGGGCGCCGGCCGCGCTCGAAACGGACCGAACATGTCTTTACGCGTGCGTTCCGCACAGGGATGTCGTGACAGCCGTGACTGTCCACGACCCTTGCCCGCTTGCGAGTCTCTTGGCCGGGCCATGGCAAGGGCCACGGAAGGGGACGCATGGACAAGCGGTACGAGGTGTACGCCCTGGCGGACGCGCACTTCTACGAGACGCCCGACCGGCTGACCGGCGACGGGCCCGCTCCGCTGTTCGACACGGCGTGCCGTCCGGTTCCCGAGGGCTGGACCTCGGCGCGGGTCGGCGACTGGCTGAACCTGACCCCGCTGGACGCGGACGGCTCCCCCGCACCGGGTCCCGCCCAGGGCTGGAAGGTGCACGCCTCGGCCACCCGGGCGAACGCGGAACGGATCGCCGCGATCGTGTGGGACTACTGCGTCCCGCGCCGGATCCCGTTCAAGTTCGTGCCGGGCCCGCATCTGCTGCATCTGCGCAACACCAAGTACGCCGGCCGCGACACCAGCGGCAAGTTCGTCACGATCTACCCGTCCGACGAGGAACGGCTGCACACGGTACTGCGCGAACTGGGCGCCCTCCTGGAGGGCTTCGAGGGCCCGTACATCCTCACCGACCTGCGCTGGTCCGAGGGCCCGCTCTACGTCCGCTACGGGGCGTTCGCCCGCAGTTTCGTCGTCGACGACCGGGGCTCGCTGGTACCGGCCGTACGCGACGGCGCCGGCGCCCTGGTCCCGGACCGGCGGGCGCCCTCCTTCCAGGTGCCGGAATGGGTGACACTCCCCCCGTTCCTGGAACCGCACCTGGCCGCCCGCAACACCACGACGGTGGGCGACCTGCCCTACCGCATCGAGAAGGCGCTGCACTTCTCCAACGGCGGCGGGGTCTACGCGGGCACCGACACCCGGGACGGACGCAGGGTGGTCCTCAAGGAGGGCCGGCCGCACGCGGGACTGGCCTCGGACGGGGCCGACGCGATCACCCGGCTGGAGCGGGAGAAGCGCGCGCTGGAGGCGGTGGCCGGAACCGGCGTGGTGCCCGAGGTACGGGACTGGTTCACCCTCGGCGACCACCGCTTCCTGGTCATGGACCTCGTCGAGGGGCGTCCGCTCAACTCCTTCTTCGCGGAGCGGCACCCGCTCCTCTCACCTGACCCCGATCCGCAGGACGTCGCCGCGTACACGGCGTGGGCGGTACGGATCCACGGCGCGGTGGAACGGGCGGTGCGCGCGGTGCACGCGCGCGGGATCGTCTTCAACGACCTGCACGTCTTCAACATCATGGTCGCGCCGGACGAGGAGTCGGTGTTCCTGATCGACTTCGAGGCGGCGGCCCCCGTCGGGGAGAACGGCCGCCAGGTCGTGGCGCACCCCGGCTTCTTCGCACCGCCCGACCGCCGGGGCGCCGACGTCGACCGCTACGCGCTGGCCTGCCTACGGCTGGCCCTGTTCCTGCCCGTCACCACCCTGTTCGTGGTGGACCGGGGCAAGGCCGCCCATCTGGCCGAGGTGATCGCCGAGCAGTTCCCGGACGTGCCCCGGGAGTTCCTGGACGGGGCGGTCGCGGAGATCACCCGCGACATCCACGCGGACGGGCCCGCCCCGGACGCCGGCGGGTCCGGCACGCCGGTGCGGGTCGCCGCCCGGGTGCCCTCGGCGCCTGCCTTCCGGGTGGAGCCCGGCGACTGGCCGCACAGCCGTGACTCGATGGTCAAGGCGATCCTCGCGTCGGCGACCCCGGAGCGTGACGACCGGCTCTTCCCCGGGGACGTCGCCCAATTCTCCGACGGCGGCGGTCTCGGGCTGGCGCACGGCGCGGCCGGCGTGCTGTACGCGCTGGCGGCAACCGGCGCCGAACGTCATGACGACGGCGAGCGCTGGCTCCTCGACCACACCGCCCCGCCCCCGACGGGCACCCCGCTCGGCCTGTACGACGGCCTCGCCGGCGTCGCCCACGTGCTGGAGCTGCTGGGGCACCGGCAGCGCGCGCTGGACCTGGTCGACGGCATCCTGCGCGAACGGTGGCAGAACCTCTCCTCGGACCTGCACGGCGGGCTGGCCGGACTGGGGCTCGTCCTCGGCGACCTGGCGCGCCGGACGGGTGAGCCGGCCCTGCGCGAGCGGGCCGCCGAGGCCGCCGACATCGTCGTACGACGCCTGGCCGAACCGGTGCCGGACACGCCCCGGCGCCGGGCCGGGCTGCTGCGGGGCGCCGCCGGACCCGCGCTGTTCCTGCTCAGGCAGTACGAGGAGAGCGGCGACCGCGGCTTGCTGGAGGCGGCCGGCGTGGCTCTGCGCCGCGACCTGGCGGCCTGCACGGAGCGCGAGGGCGGTGCGCTGGAGGTGGACGAGGGATGGCGGACCCTGCCCTACCTCGGGGACGGGAGCGTGGGGGTGGGGGCGGTGCTCGACGACCACGCCGCCCACGCCGGTGACGCGCAGGAGTTCGCCCGCGCCCGCGCCGGCATCCTCACCGCGGCCACCTCACGCTTCTACGCGCAGCCCGGCCTCTTCCAGGGCCGCGCCGGGATGATCCTGCACCTCGCCCGCACCACCACACCCGGCGCGACCCGGGCCCGGCTGCGGGAGCAGATCGCCGCGCTCGGCTGGTTCGCGATGCCCTACCAGGGCCAGCTCGCCTTCCCCGGGCACCAGATGATGCGGCTCTCCATGGACCTCGGCACCGGCACGGCGGGCTGTCTGCTCGCCCTCGCCGCCGCTCTCGACCCGGACGACGCGGGTGCCACCGCGCACCTGCCGTTCCTCCCGCCGCCGCACCGGCGGCCCTCATGACGCGGCTCCGGCGACAACCGACGGAGTCGTGACGCAACCCGTCCCCACGGGACGTGACATCCAACCGATGGAAGGACACACCATGGCCCTGCTCGACCTTCAGACGATGGAATCCGACGAGCACACCAGCGGCGGCGGCAACAGCACCGTGAGCCTGCTGTCCTGCGTCAGCGCCGCCAGCGTTCTGCTCTGTCTCTGACAAGCGGGACGCGTACGACACGCTGAAGGCGCCGGGCGGTCCTCTCCCCAGGGAGGGGGCCGCCCGGGGCCCGGCCTCCCCGATACCACCGAGGAAATGCGGGAGCAGGATGCCGATGGACCGGACGACCGGCGAGCTGCTCGGCGCGGCCACCCGGCACAGCGGGTCCCGCTGCGTGGCGCTGGCGCTGGTGAGCGTGACGACGACCGGCGCCGCACTGCTGCTGCCCGCGGCCCTCGGCCGGGCCCTGGACCTGCTGCTCGCCCACTCCCCCGCCACCCGCTGGGTGCTGTGCTGCGCGGCCCTCGTCCTCCTGCTGACCCTGCTCGACGCGTACGAGACCGTCCTCGCCGGCACTCTCGACGCCCGGACCACCGCCTTCCTGCGCCGCCGGGTCATCGGCCACGTCCTGGCCGTGGGGCCGCGTGCCACGGCCCGATTCGGTGCCGGGGACCTCGTCGCACGGATCGTCGGCAGCGCCGCCCAGGCCGGAACGGCGCCCGGCGCCCGCGCCGCGCTGCTGGCCGCGCTCGCCGGACCCGCCGGCGCCGTGGCCGCGCTGGCCCTCATCGACCCGTGGCTCGCGGCCGTCCTGCTGGCCGGCGCGCCGGTCCTGACCCTCCTGCTGCGGTCCCTCGCCCGGGACACCTCGGCCTGCGTGGCCCAATACCAGCGGGCTCAGGGGCGGATCGCGGCCGCGCTCACGGAGGCGGTCGGCGGCGCCCGCACGATCCGCGCGGCCGGCACGGCGGCCCGGGACACCGCACGGATCCTGCGGCCGCTGCCCGAACTGTCCCGGGCAGGCCGTCAGATGTGGCGGGTCCAGGGCCGGGCCGCCGCGCGGGCGACCGCCGTCGCGCCGCTGCTGCACCTCGGAGTCGTCGCCGTCGCGGGCCTGCTGCTCACCCGGCACCGGCTGTCCCCGGGCGACGTCCTCGCCGCGTCGCGCTACGCGGTGCTCGCCACCGGCGTCGGCATGCTGGTCGGGCAGCTCTCCGGGCTGGTCCGCTCCCGGACGGCGGCAGCCCGCGTCGGCGAGGTGCTGACGGAACCGGCTCCCCCCTACGGCGACCGCCGCCTGCCCCGGGGCGGCCCTGGCCGCCTCGAACTGCGCGGCGTCACCGCCCGCCGCGGTGACCGTACGGTGCTGGAAGGCGTCGACCTGGTGGTGCCGGGCGGGACGACACTGGCCCTGGTGGGCCGCTCGGGCACCGGCAAGTCGCTCCTGGCCGCGCTGGCGGGCAGGCTCACCGACCCGGACGCCGGCGAGGTCCTGCTGGACGGCGTCCCGCTGCCCGCGCTCCGCCGGGCCGAACTGCGGGCCGCGATCGCCCAGGCCTTCGACCGGCCGGCCCTGCTGGGCACGACGATCGAGGACACCGTCTCCCTCGGCCGGGTCTCCCCCGCCCGGGTCCGGGAGGCCGCCCGCACGGCCTGCGCCGACGACTTCGTGCGCCGTCTGCCCGACGGCTACGCCACACCCTGCGCGCATGCCCCGCACTCCGGCGGCGAGGCCCAGCGTCTCGGCCTGGCCCGCGCGTTCGCCCACGGCGGCCGCCTCCTCCTCCTCGACGACGCTCTCTCCAGCCTCGACACGATCACCGAACGCCAGGTCACCCGGTCCGTGTTCGGCCGCACCACGACCGCCACCCGCCTCGTGGTCGCCCACCGCGCCGCCACGGCCGCCCGCGCCGACACCGTGGCCTGGCTGGACGGAGGCCGGGTACGGGCGGTGGGAACGCATGAGCAGCTGTGGCGGAGGGCTGAGTACCGGGCGGTGTTCGGGACGGATCCCGGGACCGGTGAGGGGGCCGGATCCGGTGGGCGGGCGGCCGCGCGGGCGGAGGCGGGGACCGGGCCGGAGGCACGGCGGTGAACCGGGGCGCCGGCGCGGACGGGCTCGCGGCCAGGGGGCTGCGCTTCCTGCTGGGCCGGCGACGGGCCCTGTGGCGTCTCGTCGGCTGGTCGGTCCTGGAGACCGGGCAGACCTTCCTGCTCGGCTACGCCCTGGCGCGGGCGCTGGACGACGGGTTCCTGGCCGGGCGGTCCGGGGTGGGGCTGCGGTGGCTCGCGGTGGCCGGGCTCGGGGTGCTCGTGGGGGCGTACGGGACCGGGCGGGTGTACGGGGCGGTCGCCGCGCTGGTGGAACCGCTGCGGGACCGGCTGGTCACCCGGGTGGTACGGCGGGGCGTGCGGGAGGCCGACGGCGGGGCGCTGTCCGGGCTCACCCAGCAGGTGGAGATCGCCCGGGACAGCTTCGCGGGCCTGGTGATGGTGTCGCGCTCGTTCGTGTTCACGTCCGCCGGCGCCCTGGCCGGCCTGTCCGCGCTCGCACCGCGGCTCCTGCTGGTGGTCGCGCCGCCGCTCGCCGCCGGCGTGGGCCTGTTCGCGGTCACCCTGCGTCCGCTGGCACGGCGGCAGGAGGCGTTCCTCGCCGCCGACGAGGCTCTGGCGGCGCACCTGGGCGTCGTCTGTCCGGGCCTCAGGGACGTCACGGCGGCCGGCGCGGAGGACCGGATCGCCCAGGACACCGGGGCCCTCGTCGACGCCGAGTTCCGCGCGGCCCGCGCCCTGGCCCGCTGGGGCGTGGCCCGCGTGGTGTGCCTGGCGCTCGGCGGCCATCTGCCGCTGGTCCTGCTGCTGGCCGGCGCCCCGTGGCTCCTGGACCACGGTGTGACCGCCGGTGCGCTCGTCGGCGCCCTCGCCTACGTCACCCAGTCCCTGCTGCCGGCCCTGACCGCCCTGGTCCACGGCCTGGGCACCAGCGGCTCCCGCCTCACGGTCGTCCTGCGACGACTGGCCCCGCCCGCCGGGACACCGGAACCCGCGGCCGACTGCGAGGACCGGACGGCGGCCCCCGATCGCCGACTGCCCGGCCCGCGGCGACCGGCCGGCGCCCAGCGGCCGGAGGGCACACGCCGACCGGCCGACACCGACCGGCACCCGCACCCCGGGCCCCTGCCCTGCGAGGCACCGGACCACGCGTCCGGGGACGGCCCCCGGCCGAGCGCGACCCCGCGGACGGCGGCGGCTGCTCCCCTTCGGTCCCCCGCCCCCGTACCGGCCCCCACCCCCTCACCGGCGACGACACCGAGCCCCGCACCCTCCGCACCCTTCGCGCTCTCCCTGACCTCCCTCACCTTCGCCTACGGTCCGGCCTCCGCGCCGGTCGTCGACGGCCTCACGCTCACCCTGCCCGCCGGGGCCCATCTGGCCGTCGTGGGTCCGAGCGGGGTCGGGAAGTCCACGCTGACCGGCCTGGTCGCCGGGCTGCTGGAACCGGTGCGCGGGGAGATACGGATCTGCGGCCGGCCGGTGCCGGGCGGCGACGCGGCCGCTCGGCGCGTGCTCATCCCGCAGGAGGCGTACGTGTTCAGCGACACCCTCGGCGCGAACCTCACGCACCTGCGGCCGGACCCCGTGCCCCGGGAGGAACTGCTCGCGGCGGCGGAGGCGGTCGGCCTGACCCCGCTGCTCGACGCGCTGGGCGGCCCGGCGGCGCGGGTGGATCCGGCGGCGTTGTCGGCCGGCGAACGCCAGTTGATCGCCCTCACTCGCGCCTACCTGTCACCCGCCCCGCTCGCCCTCCTCGACGAGGCGACCAGCCACCTGGACCCGGAGGCCGAGGCCCGCGCCGAGCACGCCTTCGCCGTCCGGCCGGGGGGCACCCTGGTCGTCGTCGCGCACCGCATCAGCTCGGCCAGGCGTGCCGGCCGGGTGCTTGTCATGGACGGACCGCGGACCACGTACGGGACGCACGAGGAGGTGGTGCGGCGCTCCTGCCTGTACCGCGATCTCGTCGGCGGCTGGGAGGAGGCGGGGGAAACGGACGAAGCAAGGGAAGCGGGCGAAGCGGGGGAAGACGCAGGCACGGGGAGCGGCTCACAGCCAGCCCTGCCCCTGGGAGATACGGATGGCGTCGACCCGGTTGCGGGCCCCGGTCTTGCGGGTGATCGCCGCCATGTAGTTGCGCACGGTCCCATGGGACAGATGCAGGTTCCCGGCGATCTCCGCGATGGAGGCGCCCTCGGCCGCGAGGGTTAACACGCTCAGCTCCCGCCGGGTCAGCGGCATCTCGGCGGCCTTGAGGAAGCCGAAGCCCAGCGAATCATTGACGAAACGTTCCCCCTGGGCGACCTTCCGGATGCCGCGCAGCAGCTGCTCCGGGGTACCCGCCTTGTCGACGTACCCGAGCGCCCCCGCCTCCAGGGCCCGTTTCAGCAGGCCCGGCCGGTTCGCGCTGGCGAGCACCAGCAGACGCGGCGGCACCGGGCCGCCGCCCCGCCGGGACAGATCGCCCAGCGGCGGGAGGCCGTAGGCGTCGGAGCAGTCGAGATCCGCCGCGCACACGTCCGGGCGCACCGCCCCGACCCGCCCGGCCGCGCTGCGCCACGGGACGTCGTCGACCCGGAGATCGGGTTCCCGGGACAGCCACTGTGCGAGGACCGATCTGACCAGACACGCGTCGTGCACCAGTAATACGCGGATCACTGCCGCCCCTTCAACTGTCGCCGTACGCCGGTTCCGTGGCGTAGTTCGTGGTGTTGAACGCGTGCCCATTCTTCGGCTCCGGGACCGTTTTCCAGCGCGAAGATCCGGCCATCGGGATGCGCGGGGGCGCACGCGGGGCGCCCGCACGCCGTCGCGCGCTTCGGCCGAGGGGGCATGAGGAGGGGCGGACGGGGTACGGCGGCAGCCCTCGGCCGGCGCGTCGCTCGCCGTGCGCGCCGGGCCGTCAGAGGGCAGATTTGGACCCTGAGGCCCGCGCGGCGCCGGGCGAGGAGGTGGTCGCCGTGGCGGACGCGGAGAGGTCGTCCGGTCAGGCGCCTGCGGCCCCGTGGGCGCCGGTCGGCCCGCCGCTGCTGTCCCTGGCTCTGACGTCGATGATGGACGCCGTCGGCGCGCATTCGGGTGCCGTGTATCTGCGTCGGGGCGACGAGCCGCTGCTGGAGATGGCGGTGATGGCGGGGCTCCCCCGGTCCTTCGCGGCGCCCTGGGAGCGGGTGGGGCTGAGCGCGCCGATCCCGGTGGCCGACGCGGTGCGCGAGCGGCGACTGGTCTGGGTGGGCGGGGTGGAGGACATGGCCCGCCGCTATCCGCGGATCGCCGTCGTGCTGCCCTATCCCTTCGCGCTGGCCGCAATGCCGGTCCTGACCCCGACCCGGGTCTACGGCGCGGTGTTCGTGACCTGGCCCGGTTCGCATCCGCCGCAGCTCTCCGACCGGGAGCGCCGGGAGCTGACGACCGCCTGCGAGCGGCTCGCGCTGCGGCTGGAGCGTGCCGCGTCGAAGAACCGTTCGGTGCGGCCCGAGAGCGATGTGCTGGACGCGGGTCCGCTGGGCGGGGTGGCCGACACCCTCGGCACCATCGAGGCGGCACGGATGGTGGCGCGGCTGCCGTACGGTATGTGCTCCCTCGATCTGAGCGGACGGGTCGGCTTCGCGAACGAGGCCGCCTCCGAGCTCCTCGGCGTCCCGGTGGGCCGGCTGCTGGGTTCACAGCTGTGGGCGTCGGTCCCCTGGCTGAACGATCCCCTGTACGAGGAGCGGTACCGGGCCGCGCTGCTCAGTCAGGAGGCGACCTCGTTCGTGGCGCTGCGGCCCCCCTCGCAGTGGCTGTCGCTCCGGCTGTATCCGAGCACCACCGGGATCAGTGTGCGGATCAGCCGGGCCCGGGCGGTGTCGGAGATGAACCCGGCCGGCCCCCGTTCGGAGGACGCGCCGACCCGGCTGGTGTCGATGTCCCAGGCGCTGAGCCTGGCCGGGGCGCTCACCGAGACGGTGAGCGTGCAGGACGTGGTGGGGCTGGTGGCGGACGAGATCGCACCGGCGGTGGGCAGCCAGGCGCTGGCGTTGCTCGGCGCGCGGGGCGGCCGGCTGCACGTGCTCGGGCACCACGGCTACCCCGACCCGCGCGTCGTGGAACGGTTCGACCGGACGCCGATGTCCTCCCCGTCGCCGGGCGCGCACGCGGTCGCTCATGGCGTGCCGGCGTTCTTCGACTCCCGGCAGGACCTCGAGCGCCTGTACCCCGCCCGGCGCTCCACCCCCGACGGCTTCGCCGCCTGGGCCTTCCTGCCGTTGATCGCCTCCGGCCGCCCGGTGGGAGCCTGTGTGCTGGCGTACGCCGAACCGCACCGGTTCTCCACGCACGAGCGCGCGGTGCTGACCAGCCTCGCCGGGCTGATCGCGCAGGCCCTGGACCGCGCCCTGCTCTACGACACCAAACACCAGCTGGCGCACGGGCTTCAGGCGGCGCTGCTGCCGCCCTCGCTGCCGTCGCTGGCCGGGATCGAGGCGACCGCCCGCTATCTGCCCGCCACCCGGGGTATGGAGATCGGCGGGGACTTCTACGACCTGGTGCCCTCGCCCCCACTCGCGGCGGCCGTGATCGGGGACGTACAGGGGCACAACGTGACCGCGGCCGGGCTGATGGGTCAGCTGCGCACCGCCGTCCGCGCCTACACGACGGTGGGGCAGGAGCCTGCGGAGGTCATGCGCAGCACCAACCGGCTGCTGATCGATCTCGGCTCCGACCTGTTGGCGAGCTGTCTGTACCTGCGGCTGGATCCGGCCCGGGGTCGGGCCGTCATGGCCCGGGCCGGGCATCCGCCGCCGCTGCTGCGCCGGGCGGACGGCCGGGTGCGCGTCCTCGACCTCGCGGGTGGTCCGCTGCTGGGCATCGACGGCTCGGCGACGTATCCGACGACGGAGGTCGAGCTGACCGACGGCTGTGTCCTCGCCCTCTACACCGACGGGCTCATCGAGACGCCGGGGGTGGACATCGAGGACGCGGTAGCCGACCTGGGGCGGCGGCTCGGCGAGGCCGGGGACCGTCCGCTGACGGAGCTGGCCGACGCGCTGGTGGGTCACTACGCCGCGGCGGACGAGCGGATGGACGATGTGGCGCTGCTGCTGCTGCGGGTGCGGGGAGACCACTGAGGGCCGTCCCCGGGTACGCGCGTGGACGGGGTCCCCGAGGGCGCACATGAACGGTCCGGCCCCCCGCCGGAGGGCCGGACCGTTCAGCTGCTTCCGTGTCAGTGCGACTCGTTCACTCCCGAGCCGTCCTCCTGGCCGTCGCCGTTGGCGTTCTCGTCGGCGCCGCCGTTGGCAGCGGCGTCGCCGCCGCCCTCGATGGCCTCGCCGGTCTGGTCGTCGATGCCGTCACCGTTCTCGTCGACCGCACCGGCACCGGCCTCGTCGCCGCCGCCCTGGATCGCCTCGCCGGTCTGGTCGTCGATACCGTCACCGTTCTCGTCCACGGCACCGGCACCGGCCTCGTCGCCGCCGCCCTGGATCGCCTCGCCCGTCTGGTCGTCGATACCGTCACCGTTCTCGTCCACGGCACCGGCACCGGCCTCGTCGCCGCCGACCGCGTCACCGGCACCGATGCCGCCGTCGCCGAGCGTCGCGCCGACCGCCTCGAGCGCGGTGGTCACCGGCTGGAAGAACGTCTCACCGCCGGCGGTGCAGTCGCCGCTGCCGCCCGAGGTCAGGCCGATCGCGAGGCCGTCCTGGGTGAAGAGCGAGCCGCCGCTGTCGCCGGGCTCGGCGCAGACGTCCGTCTGGATGAGGCCCGTGACGGTGCCCTCGGGGTAGTTCACGGTGGCGTCGAGGCCGAGGACCTGGCCGTCGTTGAGCCCGGTCGTGCTGCCCATCCGGAAGACCTGCGTGCCGACCGTCGCCTCGGCGGCCTGGGTGATCGCGAGGGTCTGGTCGCCGAGGTTGACCTCGCTGGCGGCCACGGTGGCCGGGTCGTCGTACTTCACGAGCGCGAAGTCGCCGTCGCCGGGGAAGGTCGCCTGGTCGACGGTGGCGATCGGTTCGCCGTCCTCGGAGTCGGACCACTGCTCGGCCGCGACCCCGCAGTGACCGGCCGTCAGGAAGGCCGGGGAACCGTCGCCCGCCGTCACGTTGAAGCCGAGGGAGCAGCGTGCCCCGCCGCCGAATATCGCGTCGCCGCCGGCGACGAAGGTCTTGAGGGTGCCGGCCGACTTCTGGATCGTCGCCATGCCCGAGCCGAGGGTCTGGACCGTCGACTCGATCTTGTCCCACTTGCTGCCGGTGACCGTGGAGTCGGCGGTGACGAGGATCTTGTTCGTCTTCGGGTCCACGGCCCACGCGGTGCCCGGGATCGTCGCCTGGGTCTTCAGCGTCTTGGCGGCCGCCGCGAGTTCGGCCGTGCTGTTGTCGACCTCGCGGACCTTGGCTCCCGCCTTCTTCGCCTGCACGATGACGTTGTTCTCGTCGCCGGAGACGTCGACGACGTTGACGACCAGTTGCCGGCCCTCGCTGTCGTAGTAGGAACCGGCGAACGCGTCACCGAGCAACTCGGCGAGCTGGGACGCGAGATCCGAGGCGTCGCCCGCCTTGAGCGTCTTCACCGTGGCGGCGTCGTTGGAGCCGCCGTCCTGGGAGGCGTTGGCGTTGGGAAGCAGGATGGCCGCCGCTCCGAGCGCCGCCACACCGCCTGCCGCGATGATGGCCTTGCGCTTCGTAACTCGCTTGTGACTCAAAAAACTCGACCTCCTGGGGGACGGGGTCTGGCTGCCGGGGTTCGGCAGCTCCGTACAGCGGCGCCTGGTTGGCCATGAGTACGCAGGGGTCACGGGGTGCGTTCAATCGCGTTTGCCAACTTCCTTTGCTCAACCGTGAATCGGCCATGACCGGGGACCGACCCCGCGGCCCCGGGAACAATCGCCCATATGGCGATGACGACCGCCGAAGCCGACAAGATCCTTTCGGTGGTCCTCGCGCCTCGGGCACTGCCCCCGGACCTGCTCGCCGAAGTCGTCGAAGAGCGGCGCCGTTTCGATGTCCCCGCTGGTCACAGGCGTCACCGCGGGGTCGCGGCAGGCGCTCGGGTCGGGTGCCGACGGCGGTCGGGGACACGGCCGTCGTGATCGCCGCGTCGGCAGCTCGTGAGACCCCGGAAAGAGGAAGACGGTGCGTCGGCCGACTTCGTTCCGGCGCACGGCGACCGATTCGGATGTCCTGAACCCAGCGGTACGGACCCGGCCGGGCCCTTGAAAACGGTTGCCGACCTGTGCACCGGCTTTGCACCTCCCGAGCGAGCACACGACCTCCGGCACACGCCGTAGCCGACCGGACGCGGACCGTCCATCTCCGCAGGCCGAATCCCCACTGCCGAGAATCTGCACAGCGAATGCCCAAGCGGGTCACCGCGGGCAGGAGTTCTGCACAACTGCGCGGCGCCCCCCACGCCTTTGGGGTGGGAGTGTCGGATTCGCCGCGAGAGCACCCGGGGCCCGTCCGGGCAGATCCCGCCCGTGGTGTGAAGAAGTCGCCGACAAGCGGTGGGCGCGCCTGCACCGTTTCACGCCTCGGTGACACAAGTTCCCAGGTGAACGCCGTGATTGATTGGCTGCGCCGACCGCGGACCTGCTTTGATCCATCGCACCGCAGGGTCACCGCGTCTCCCGGAAACGGGTGTCCGGTGCCCGTGCTCGCGGCCGTCATCTGTCCCCAGAGGGGGCCGCTCCCCCCTTATGAGATATCCATGTGAAGGGAAGTTCCCCCATGAACTCCACCCCCCAGGTTGAGACCGTCGAGATCTCCGACGCCGAGCTGGACAACGTCTCCGGCGGTCTGTCCCTGAACGCCGTCGGCAGCGTCACCGGCCTGGTGGACGGCATCGCCCCGGTCTCCGGCCTGCTGAACACGGCCGTCGGCACCGTCGAGGGTGTCACCGGCCTGAGCGTCGCCCCGGTCACCAACCTGGTCGCCGGTCTCTGATCGCACCCCTTTGTGACCCCTTGAGTCCCGGAGCCGTCACCCGGCTCCGGGACTCATCGGTGCCCTGACACTCCCGAGGTAGGCCCGTGCAGTTCCGCCAACAGGCCCTCGCCAAGCTCCAGTCGCCGGAGGAACTCGACCTGCCGGTGCGTTTCGCGCGCCCGCAGGGCTGGCTGGTGCTGTCCGTGACCGTGGTCGTCATGGCCGCCGCGTCCGTGTGGGCGATGACGGGTTCGGTCGCCTCCACGGTGAGCGCGCCCGCCGTCCTCACCCACGGCGAGGGCAGTTACATCCTGCAGAGCCCCGCCGCGGGACAGGTCACCGCGGTCCTCGCGAAGGAGGGCGAGCGGCTGCCGGCCGGCTCGCCCGTGCTGAAGGTGCGGACGACGCAGGGCGACGCCGTGGTGCGGACGGTGGCCGCGGGCCGGATCACCGCACTCGCCGCCACCATCGGGCAGATCATCTCCACCGGCGCGAACGTCGCCGCCGTGGAGAAGGTCGCCGCCGCCGACGACCCGCTGTACGCGACCGTGTACGTCCCCGCGGAGAACGCCGCCTCCATCCCGTCGGGCGCGGCCGTCGACCTGACCGTGCAGACCGTGCCCTCGCAGGAGTACGGCGTGCTGCGCGGCCATGTGAAGTCGGTGGACCGCGCGGCCCAGTCGGCGCAGGCGATCGCCGCGTTCCTAGGCGACAGCCAGCTGGGCGAGCAGTTCACGCGGGACGGCCGCCCGGTGGCGGTCCTGGTCCGCCTCGACAGGTCCTCGGCGACGAAGAGCGGTTACCGGTGGTCGTCCGCGGACGGGCCGCCGTTCACCCTCGCCTCCATGACCATGGCCACGGGTTCGATCCGGCTGGCCGACCAGCGTCCCGTCGATTGGCTGCTCCCGTGACCCCCACCGAGCAGACGCGGAGCCGACGACGTGCGGCACCACCCCGGCGCACGGTCCCCAAGAGCCGGACGAAGACCGTCCGTACGCCCACCGTGCTCCAGATGGAGGCCGTGGAGTGCGGGGCGGCCTCGCTCGCGATGGTGCTCGGACACTACGGCCGGCACATCCCGCTGGAGGAGCTGCGCATCGCGTGCGGTGTCTCCCGCGACGGCTCACGGGCGAGCAACCTGCTGAAGGCGGCCCGCGGTTACGGCCTCACGGCCAAGGGCATGCAGATGGACCTGGCGGCCCTCGCCGGGGTCGCCTCGCCCGCGATCCTCTTCTGGGAGTTCAACCACTACGTCGTCTACGAGGGCCTGGGCCGTCGCTTCGGCCGCCGGGGCGTGTACATCAACGACCCCGGCAAGGGCCGGCGTTTCGTACCGATCGAGGACTTCGACGGCAGCTTCACCGGTGTGGTGCTGGTGCTGGAACCGGGCGAGGACTTCGAGCGGGGCGGGCGCAGACCGGGGGTGCTGGGCGCGATGCCGGCCCGGCTGCGCGGCACCGCGGGCACCCTGCCGGCGGCCGTGGTGGCGAGTCTGCTGCTGGTCCTGGTGGGCGCGGCCGTGCCGGCGCTCAGCCGGACCTACATCGACATGTTCCTGATCGGACAACAGACCTCGCTGCTGGGCGTGCTGTTCGTCTCGATGGGGGCCTGCGTGGCCCTCACGGTGGCCCTGACCTGGTTGCAGCAGGCCAACCTGCACCACGGCCGGATCATCTCCTCGACCCTCTCCAGCGCCCGCTTCCTGCGCCATCTGCTGCGGCTGCCGGTCACCTTCTTCTCCCAGCGCAGCCCGGCCGACCTGGTCCAGCGGCTCCAGTCGAACGACGCGGTCGCCGAGACGCTGGCCCGTGACCTGGCGTCGGCGGGCGTGGACGCGGTCGTCGTCGTCCTGTACGCCGTCCTCCTCTACACCTACGACCCGCAGCTGACGTTCGTCGGGATCGGCGTGGCGCTGTTGAACATCGTCGCCATGCGGATCGTCATCCGGCTGCGCGCCACCCGGACGGCGAAGCTGCGCGCGGACAACGCCCGGCTCACCAACACGGCGTACACCGGGTTGCAGTTGATCGAGACGATGAAGGCCACCGGCGGCGAGGAGGGGTACTTCCGCAAGTGGGCCGGACAGCACGCCACGACGTTGGAGGAGCAGCAGCGGCTCGGGGTGCCGAGCGCCTGGCTGGGTGTCGTCGCGCCGACGCTCGCGACGCTCAACAGCGCGCTGATCCTGTGGATCGGCGGCATGCGGGCGATCGAGGGTGCCATCTCGGTGGGTCTGCTGGTCGCCTTCCAGGCGCTGGTCACCCGCTTCACCGCCCCGCTGACCCGCCTCAACGGGGTCGCCGGCCGGATCCAGGACTTCGCGGCGGACGTGGCCCGGCTGAAGGACGTGGAGAACTTCCGCGCCGACCCGCTCTACGACCGCCGCGCCGGCGCCGACTCCACCCGCCGGCTGCACGGTCACGTCGAGCTGGAGAACATCACCTTCGGTTACAGCCCGCTGGACAAGCCGCTGCTGACCGGCTTCGACCTGACCGTAGGTCCGGGACAGCAGGTGGCGCTGGTGGGCGGCTCGGGCAGCGGCAAGTCGACGGTCTCCCGGCTGATCTCGGGTCTGTACACGCCCTGGGAGGGCGTGATCCGCGTCGACGGGCAGCGTCTGGAGGACATTCCGCGCGGGGCGCTGGCCTCCTCCGTGTCCTTCGTCGACCAGGAGGTGTTCCTCTTCGAGGGCTCGGTGCGGGACAACGTGGCGCTGTGGGACCCGTCGATCCCGGAGGACGCCGTCGTCGACGCGCTCAGGGACGCGGCGCTCTACGACACGGTCATGCGGCGGCCCGGCGGCATCCACAGCAGGGTCGAGCAGGACGGCCGCAACTTCTCCGGCGGTCAGCGCCAGCGCCTGGAGATCGCGCGGGCGTTGGTGCGCCGGCCCAGCATCCTCGTGCTGGACGAGGTGACCAGCGCGCTGGACGCCGAGACCGAACAGGTCGTGATGGACAACCTGCGCCGACGCGGCTGCGCGTGCGTGGTGATCGCCCACCGGCTCAGCACGGTGCGCGACAGCGACGAGATCGTCGTGCTCCAGCACGGCACGGTCGTCGAGCGCGGGCGGCACGAGGAACTGGTGGCGCGCGGCGGCTCGTACGCGGCGCTGGTCAGGGAGCGATGAAGATGACTGCCGTGTCCGAGGGCGACGCCGTGCTGACCGCGCTGGGCGGATCGGGCGCGCGGATCGACTGCGCGGGCCTGGGCAAACTCGACCTGGAGGGGCCGCAGGTGCTGTGGCTGGTCGCGTCGGGCGCGCTGGACCTGTTCGCGGTGGACGCCGAACAGCAGGGCCACTGGCACCACTTGGGCCGGCTGGAGGCGGGCTCCCTGCTGCTCGGTCCGGTCGCCGGACCCCACCACACCCTCGTCGCGCGCCCGTTGCGCGACTGCGTCGTGCACCGCATCGGGCTGCGCGAGCTGTACCAGCCGGCGAACACCCAGACCTGGTCCTACGACGAGTACGGCAACCCCCGATACGTGCCGCCGACTTCGAGCCCACTGGAGTACGCGCTCGCCCTCGGGGCCGGCCGCGGCCTGTCGATCCTCTTCCAGGCGCCGATGGCCACCGAGCGGGCGGCGGACGACGGGGGCGCCCCCGTGCGAGTTCATTCGAGCACGGGGGAGGACGACGACGTGTTCTGGATGCAGGTGCCGCCGGGCAGCGTGCAGTACGGCTCGTTGTACGGCGCCGAGGCGGCCGCCGACCTGCTGATGGACCCCGCGGTGTGGCAGAGCATGGTCGACCAGCAGTACCGGCTGCTGACCACGCTGGACCGCTGGATCGAGCAGCTGGAGCACACCCACGAGACCCGTACGGCCGCCGGGATCAAGGCCGGTGAGGCGGTCCGCGATCAGGCCGACCGTACGCTCCTCGCCTCGATCGGCAGGAGCGGCCGAGGTGACAGGAACGGCAGGGGCACCGACCGGCGTGCCACGGCCGCCGACGCCGACGCCACCTACGCGGCCTGCCGGCTCGTCGCCCGGGCCGCCGGTATCACCCTCGCCGAACCCGACCGGATGGGCGCCGACAGCGACCGGCTGGACCCGGTGGAGCGGGTGGCTCTGGCCTCGCGGGTGCGCGCCCGGGCCGTACGCCTGGACGGCCGCTGGTGGCGGGACGACGTGGGGCCGCTGGTCGGGCACCGGGCCCTGTCCGGGGCGCCGGTCGCCCTGCTGTGGCGGCGCGGCGGCTATGTCGCCGTGCACCCGGCGACCGGCCGGGAGACCCCCGTCGAGAAGGCCAACGCGCAGGAGTTCGAGCCGCGGGCGGTCATGTTCTACCGGCCGCTGCCGGAACAGGGCCCGGGCCCGCTCGGGTTGCTGCGGTTCAGCATGCGGGGTACCGCGGGGGACCTGTCGAACCTGCTGCTCAGCGGGCTCGTGACGGTGGTGATCGGCGCGCTGGTGCCGATCGCGACCGGCAAGGTGCTCGGCGAGTACGTGCCGAAGGCCCAGTCCGGTCCGATCGTGCAGGTGTGTCTGGCGGTGATGGTCAGCGGCGTGGTGGCGGCGGCGTTCATGCTGCTCCAGAACCTGACCATGCTGCGCCTTGAGGGCCGGATCGAGGCGACGCTCCAGCCGGCGGTGTGGGACCGGCTGCTCAGGCTGCCGACGAAGTTCTTCGCCGAGCGTTCGACGGGCGAGCTGGCGAGTGCGGCCATGGGCATCAGCGCGATCCGCCGGCTGCTGGCGGGCCTCGGTCCGTCGGTCGCGCAGTCCGTCACCATCGGCGCGATGAACCTGGGGCTGCTGCTCTGGTACAGCGTGCCGATGGCCCTGGCCGCGATCGGCATGCTGGTCGTCATCGCGTCCGTGTTCCTGGCCCTCGGGCTGTGGCAGGTGCGCTGGCAGCGGCGGCTGGTGGTGCTCTCCAACAAGCTCAACAACCAGGCGTTCCAGACCCTGCGCGGGCTGCCGAAGCTGCGGGTGGCGGCCGCCGAGAACTACGCGTACGCGGCCTGGGCGGCGCAGTTCGCGCGCAGCCGGGAGCTCCAGCAGCGTCTCGGCCGGATCAAGAACCTCAGCACCGTGCTGGGTTCGGTGTATCTGCCGCTGTGCTCCCTGCTGATGTTCATGCTGCTGGCCGGTCCGGCGCGGGGCGCGCTGTCGGCGGCGGACTTCCTCACCTTCAACACGTCCATGACGATGCTGCTCACCTCGGTGACCTCGCTGACCGGCGCCTTCGTCTCGGCGGTGGCGGCACTGCCGCTGTTCGAGGAGATCCGGCCGGTGCTGGAGGCGACGCCCGAGGTCCGTACGGCGAACACCCGCCCCGGCCCGCTGACCGGCGCTCTCGAGGCCCGCCGACTCTCCTTCCGCTATTCCGACGACGGTCCCCTCGTCCTCGACGACGTCTCCTTCGAGGTGCGGCCCGGCGAGTTCGTGGCGATCGTCGGGCCGAGCGGCTGCGGGAAGTCGACGCTGCTCAGGCTGCTCATCGGCTTCGACAAGCCGGTCTCGGGCAGTGTGCTGTACGACGGCCAGGATCTGGCGGCCCTCGACCAGTCGGCGGTGCGCCGGCAGTGCGGGGTGGTGCTCCAGCACGCGCAGCCCTTCACCGGCTCTCTGCTGGACGTCATCTGCGGGACCGAGGCGTACACGCCGGAGGAGGCGATGGCGGCGGCCGAGCTGGCCGGCCTCGCCGAGGACATCAAGCGCATGCCGATGGGGCTGCACACGATCGTCTCGGGCGGCGGGTCGGTCTCGGGCGGCCAGCGTCAGCGCCTGATGATCGCCCAGGCGCTGATCCGCCGTCCGCGCATCCTGTTCTTCGACGAGGCGACGAGCGCCCTCGACAACGAGACCCAGCGCACGGTCATCGAGAGCACCCGCAAGCTCCACGCCTCCCGGGTCGTCATCGCGCACCGCTTGTCGACCGTGATGGACGCCGACCGCGTCGTGGTGATGGAGAACGGCAAGGTCGCCCAGCAGGGCCCGCCCGCCCAGCTCCTCGCGGACACCGGCGGACGGCTGCACGAGCTGGTGCGGCGACAGCTGACCTGACCGGCGTCGGCCCCGCTCCCGACCGCGTCCGACCCGGCTCCCGTCCCGGACGGGCGTCCGGTCCGGTTCCTGTCCCGGTCGGGTCCCGCTCCCCCGACCCCGCCGTTCCCGGCGCCGCTCAGCGGCGGCGCCGGGCCGCCGTCTCGCGCCTGTCCGCACCCCCTCACTAACGAAACTTTGCCGTTTCGCTGAAACTGGTCTAGCCTCGATGTGTACGAAACCGTTTCGTTTACGTGTTCTTTGCCCTCACGTCCCTGGAGTGGTTCCCCATGTCCTCGAAGACCCTGACGGACGGCACCCGCACGGGCGCCGACCAGGGGCCGTCCGCGGTGTCCACCAAGAAGTGGTGGATCCTCGCCGTCGTCGCCCTGGCCCAGCTGATGGTGGTGCTGGACGCCACCATCGTGAACATCGCCCTGCCCTCGGCCCAGGCCGACCTCGGCTTCTCCGACGGCAACCGGCAGTGGATCGTCACCGCGTACGCGCTGGCGTTCGCCTCCCTGCTGCTGCTCGGCGGCCGGATAGCCGACCTCTTCGGCCGGAAGACGGCCTTCCTGATCGGCGTCGTCGGCTTCGCCGCCGTCTCCGCCCTCGGCGGTGCCGCGACCAACTTCGAGATGCTGGTCACCGCCCGCGCGCTGCAGGGCGCCTTCGGCGCGCTGCTCGCACCCGCGGCCCTGTCCCTGCTGAACACCACGTTCACCGACGTCAAGGAACGCGCCAAGGCGTTCAGCGTCTACGGCGCCATCGCCGGCGCGGGCGGCGCGGTGGGCCTGCTGCTCGGCGGCGTCCTGACCGACGCGCTCGACTGGCGCTGGACGCTCTACGTCAACGTGGCCATCGCCGTCGTCGCCTTCGCGGGCGGCTGGCTGCTGCTGTCCAATCACCGCGACGCCGCCAACTCCAAGCTGGACGTGCCGGGTACGGTCCTGGTCGCCGCCGGTCTGTTCTCCCTCGTGTACGGCTTCTCCAACGCGGAGACCCACGACTGGGACTCGCCGCAGACCTGGGGCTTCCTGATCGCGGGCGGGGCGCTGCTCACGGCCTTCGCCTGGTGGCAGACACGGGCCGCGCACCCGCTGCTGCCGCTGCGCATCCTCCTCGACCGCAACCGGGCGGCCTCGTTCTTCGCCGTGCTGATCTCCGGCGCCGGCATGTTCGGCGTGTTCCTCTTCCTCACCTACTACCTCCAGCTGAACCTGGGCTTCAGCCCGACGAAGACCGGTGTGGCGTTCCTGCCGATGGTCGCGGCGCTCATGGTGGCGGCGCAGGCCGGCACCACGGTCCTGGTGCCGCGCCTGGGCCCGAAGGCGGTCATCCCGCTGGGCTTCGCCGTCGCCGCGGCGGGCATGGCCTGGCTGACCGGGATCGGCGTCGGTTCGCACTACCTGAGCGCGGTGCTGCCGCAGCTGATCATCATCGGTCTCGGGCTCGGCCTGGTCATGCCGCCCGCCATGCAGATGGCCACCGGCGGGGTCGCCGCCGAGGACGCGGGCGTGGCGTCCGCAACGGTCAACGCCATGCAGCAGGTGGGCGGTTCGATCGGTACGGCCCTGCTGAACACCCTGGCCGCGAGCGCCGCCACCGACTACCTGGTGGGGAAGAACCCGGCGAACAAGCTGGTCCAGGCGCAGGCGACCATCGAGAGCTACACCACCGCGTTCTGGTGGTCGGCCGTCCTCTTCGCGGCGGGCGCGGTCATCGCGTTCCTGCTCTTCCGCCGCGGCGTGCCGCAGCAGGACGCGGACGCGGCACCGGTGGTCCACATGTGACGGACCGTCCGCCGGACCCGCGTCGGGAGCCGCACCAGGGAGAGGGGCCGCCGTCCGTGAGGGACGGCGGCCCCTCTGTGCCGCGTCCTCCAGGGGCGCGGCACGGCCAGGTTTAGGCCTGGGTACTCGCGAGCCATGAGAATCAGTGTGCTGGACGTGGGCTCGAACACCGTGCGGCTCGTGGTGGCGGACGCGGCGGGCGGGGTTCCTCTGCCGGTGCACACCGCCAAGTGGCGGCTGCGACTGGCCGAACAGGTCGCGCCGGGCGACCCGATCCCGGAGGAGGCCGTGGAACGGCTCGTCCGCGCGGTCGCCGCGGCGGCCCGTACCGCCGACCGGTGGGGCGCGGCGGGCCCGCTCGCCTTCGCGACCGCCGTGGTGCGCGCGGCCCCCAACCGGCGCGAGGTGCTGCGCGCCGTCCGGACCCGGACCGGCGTCGCGCTGTGCACCCTGCCGGGCGAGGTGGAGGCCGAGCTGACCTTCCTCGGGGCCCGCCGCTGGATGGGCTGGCGCTGCGGTCCGCTCGCCCTGCTCGACATCGGTGGCGGCTCCTTCGAAGTGGCCTTCGGCCGGGGCCGGTTGCCGGATTTCGTGGCATCGCTGCCGCTGGGGGCGGGCCGGCTCACCCACGATTTCTTCGCGGACCACGACCCGCCCTCCGCCGAGGCCCTCCGTGCCGCCCGGCGCAGAATCCGCCACCAGCTCAGAGACGTGGCCGCCCGGGTCCGCTGGGAGGGGCCGCGCACGGCGGTGGCCACCTCCCGGACCTTCCAGCAGCTCGGCCGGCTGTGCGGGGCCGCCCCCGGACGGCACGGCCCCTTCATGGACCGCACCCTGCGCCGTGGCGACCTGCGCGAGGCCGTCTCCACCCTGGCCGCCCTGCCCGCCGCCGAACGCGCCCGGCTGCCCGGCATCTCCGCGCCGCGCGCCGCGCAGAGTCTGGCCGGCGCGGTGATCGGCCACACGGCGATGAAGCTGACGGGGCTGACCTCCGTCACCGTCTGCCCGTGGGCGATCCGCGAGGGCGTCATGCTGCGCCACATGGAGGACGGCCCGGCCTGGTGGGCCGAGGTCAGCCGGATCGTCGACAAGGAGGAGGAGACACCCCTGGAGCCGGTCCCCCTGCGCTTGGCCCAGCACGGCACCTGACCTGCACGGACGTATGCCCAGGCCGCCGCGCGGCGCGCTCCGAAGGAGTCGCGGGGGGATGGGGCCGGGCGTCCGGTCGGGGGCGGGCGCGGCCCGCGGTCCGGACGTGATCCACCGGTGGGCGGGTGGTTCGGCGCTCGTGGGGTACCCGGCGCGCATGGCACACGACCCCCATGGACCACAGCTGCCGGCCGCCCGGGGCCCGGTGTCCGCGGCCGTCCGCGGATATCTTGCCGGCTCGGACGCCCTCCCGGCGGCGGAGACGGTGGCGTCCGCGTCCGCGTACGGCGACGACCTCCAGCTGGCCCTTTACCTCTGCTACGAACTGCACTACCGAGGTTTCGCGGGGGTGTCCCCCGACCGGGAGTGGGACCCGGCTCTGCTGCGGGTGCGGGCCGCGCTGGAGCACCGTTTCCTGACCGCCCTGCGCGAGGACACACCGGTCCACGACTCCGTCGAGGACGCGCTCTCGGAACTTCTCGTCGAGCCCGTCGAGGGCTCGGGGGTCAGCCATTTCCTCGCGGCCGAGGGCGAGTTGTGGCAGGTGCGCGAGTACGCGGCCCAGCGCTCCCTGTACCACCTCAAGGAGGCGGATCCGCACGCGTGGGTGCTGCCCAGGCTGTGGGGGCGGGCCAAGGCCGCGATGGCGGCGGTGGAGTTCGACGAGTGGGGCGGCGGCCGCCCCGACCGCGTCCACGCACAGCTGTTCGCCGACCTGATGACGGACCTCGGCCTGGACACCACCTACGGCCTGTATCTGGACGCCGCGTGCGCCGAGACGCTGGCCACGGTCAACCTGATGTCCCTCTTCGGTCTGCACCGGTCTCTCAGGGGCGCCCTCGTGGGCCACTTCGCGGCGGTCGAGATCACCTCCTCGCCCGGTTCCCGGCGGCTCGCGCAGGCGATGCGCCGCGTGGACGCCGGGCCCGCCGCCGAGCATTTCTACGACGAGCACGTGGAGGCCGACGCGGTGCACGAGCAGGTGGTGCGTCACGACGTCATCGGCGGTCTGCTGGACGAGGAACCGCACCTGGCGCCCGACATCACCTTCGGCCTCGACGCCACCGGGTATCTGGAGGACCGCCTCGCCGACCGTCTGCTCACCGCCTGGCGCTCGGGAGAGTCCTCCCTGCGTACCCCGCTGCCTGATCGGGAAAAAGCCCATATTTCGTGATGATCGGGGTACTTGGTCGGCGTGAACCCTCTCGCACTCCCGGGCGTGTACGCCCCTCAGGAGGACACCGCCCTGCTGGCCGGAGCGCTGTCCGAAGAACCGTTGCTTCCGGGCGCCGACGTCCTCGACGTGGGGACCGGCACCGGCGCGCTGGCGATCGAGGCCGCACGGCGCGGCACGCGGGTCACGGCGGTCGACGTGTCCTGGCGCGCGGTGTACTCCGCCCGCCTCAACGCCTGGCGGGAGCGGCTGCCGGTGCGCGTGCACCGCGGCAACCTCTTCGCCCCGGTGCGCGGGCAGTCCTTCGACCTGATCCTGACCAACCCGCCGTACGTGCCCGCTCCGGCCGGCGACCGTGCGGCCCGCGGGACGGCCCGGGCCTGGGACGGGGGCGGTGACGGCAGGCTCCTGCTCGACCGGATCTGCGCCGAGGCTCCCCTGCTGCTGCGGCCCGGCGGCGTGCTGCTGATGGTCCACTCCGCGCTCAGCGACCCCGCGAGCACCCTGACGGTCCTGCGCGCGTCCGGCCTGAAGGCGTCCGTGACCCGGCGCCGACGCATCCCCTTCGGCCCGGTCCTGCGGGAGCGCAGGGACTGGCTGAGGGAGCGGGGCCTGCTGTCCGCCGACGACGAGAACGAGGAACTGGTGGTCGTCCGTGCCGAACTCCCCAGCTGACAGGCCCTGTCGGATCAGCGTCCAGCGCAGGGGCCCCCTGCTCGTCGAGGGACCGGTGGAGGTGGAACTGGAGGACGGCACCACCGTCGCCTCCGACCGGTTCCGGGTCGCCCTGTGCACCTGCCGGCGCAGCCGCCGCTACCCCTGGTGCGACACCAGCCATCGGGAGCGGTCCTAGACACCTCCCGGCGCGCTCTTTCGTGAACGCGCACCGAAGGCCGGCGGGCAGCCCCACACTGCCCGTCCGGCCTTCGGGTACGGAATCACGCTGCTCCCGTGTCAGGGGCTCGCACTCCCCACCTCACGAGCCTCTCTCGGCGTCCACGGGGACCACGCGATCCCGGTCTCAGAACGCGAAGAGGCTGCTCCTGGCAGCGTTCTTCACGCACTCGTTGGAGAAGGCGCGCTCGAAGGTGACGCGCTTGCCCTGCCATACGCCGTCGACGGTGACGACCACCGGGTCGTACTGCCTCGTGCAGACGGCGTTGCCCGGGCCCGCCAGGGCGTCGAGATCGCCGCCGGCGGCGCGCAGTTCGGCGCAGGCGAGGGCGGCGGCGGGGTGGGTGCCGGAGGGCGTCGGGGCGCAGTTCAGGGTGACGGCCCGGGCCGCGTTGACAGTGGCGGCGGTCTCTCCGTGACCCACGGTCAGCACAAAGGCCGACGGGGCGTAGAGGGAGGTCGGCGCTGCGGCCGGGGCGGCGAGCGCGGATCCGGTGAGGGATCCGCAGACGGTGGCGGCCGTGAGGCCGAGGGTCGCTGCCCAGCGCGCGGTGTTCCGCATTGTGTGCATCCTTCCGCTCGATTCGGGGGTGTGCCGGTCCGGCTCGATCGGTGTCGAACACGGCGAGCGCGAGTCTGCCGAGTCCGCAGCCGAATCTCACATCGACCCCATGGGTTTCAGTAACCTTGCGTATTGAATCAGTGGCGAGAAGTAACGGAATTCGAACGTTCCAACGCCGGAAGCAAGCGCTTCATGATCCCTTCGGTCTCCTTGGTGACCGGTTTCCATAGCTTCGTTAATAGGCCTGAAACATTCCGCTCGCGGCTCCGAATCCCTCCCCGGGCCCCTCCCGAGACCCGCCCGCACACCCGCGCGTTCCGCTCTCGGCGGACTCCTTCTCGACCCCTTGCGTTCATGTACCAGCGGAGTAATCGTCATTACGTGATTACGACCGAGCAGAAAGAGAAGCTGAGGGGCTGGTTCGCTGGTCGCCTGCCCGACGACCTCTTCGAGGAGCCGGCCGAGGTGACGGTCGACCGGGAGGAGATCACCGTGATCGGCCGCATCCCCGCGCCCCGGCTGGCCGAGGACGCGTCGGCCGCCGAGCGGGAGGCGGCGGTCACCGCCCGGATCCAGGAGTTCCGCGAGCGCACCCGGGAGACCCGGATCGACGTGGCCGCCGACGCCGAGCACCGGTTCCGGCGCAAGGTGTCCTGGGGCGTGGTGTGCGACGGGGAGCGGGCGCTGTTCACGCACGTGGCCGCGCCTGTCATGACCCGGCTGCGGCAGCCCGAACGCCAGGTCCTCGACACCCTGATCGCCGCGGGCGTGGCCCGTAGCCGCAGCGACGCGCTCGCCTGGTGCGTCCGCCTCGTCCAGCGCCACACCGACGACTGGCTCACCGAACTGCGCGACTCCCTGGAACACGTCCAGCGGGTGCGGGCGCAGGGGCCTGACACGAACCCGCACACGACCCCCGACCCCGGCCCCGGAGGGGAGGTGGACTCGCCCGCTCCCGACGCGGAAGAAGAATGACGACGCCCGGCGCCAGGACCGCGGAGCCGCCGGCGCCTCCGCTCGCCGGACCGGGCGCGAACGCCGGCGAACCCGCCGCCGTACCGACCGGGCCGGCCGTCGACCGGACCGCCGGACCGCCGCCACCGACCCGCCGGTATGGTCGCCGTGCGACGGCGACGACGCGCGACCACGGGACGGCGAGAGGCGGAACGTACGGATGACGAAGCACTGGGCGGACTTCCAGTACGAGATCTATCTCAACGGGATGACGGGCGCGGTCCCCCGGCTGCCCACGGACCTGACCCGGCTCGAGGAGCTCACCGGACAACGCCTCGGGCCCGGGCCGGTCGGCTATGTGGCGGGCAGCGCGGGGGACGGCAGCACCGCGCGGGCGAACCGTGCCGCGCTGGAGCGCCGCCGGATCGTGCCGCGCATGCTGCGGGACGTGCACGAGCGGGACCTGTCGGTCGAGGTGCTGGGACGCGCCCTGCCCGCGCCGCTCGCTCTCGCGCCCGTCGGCGTGCTGTCGATCATGCATCCGGAAGCCGAGTCGGCGGCCGCCCGGGCGGCGGCCGCGCAGGGGGTGCCGTTCGTCCTGTCGTCGGCGTCCAGCACGCCGATCGAGCAGGTGGCCGAGGTGATGGGGGACGCCGAGCGCTGGTTCCAGCTGTACTGGTCCAAGGACCGCGAGGTGACCCGCAGCTTTCTCCGGCGGGCGCGGACGAGCGGGTTCTCGGTGCTCGTCGTCACCCTGGACACCCCGCTCCTGGCATGGCGGCCCCGCGACCTCGACCAGGCCTATCTGCCGTTCCTGCACGGCGTGGGGACCGCCAACTACCTCACCGACCCCGCCTTCCTGGCGGGCCTGGCCAAGCCCGTGCACGAGGACCCGAACGCGGCCGTCATGCATTTCGTCAGCCTGTTCGCGGACCCGGGGAAGACCTGGCCGGACCTGGCGTTCCTGCGGGAGAACTGGGACGGGCCGATCGTCCTGAAGGGCGTCCTGCACCCCGACGACGCCCGGCTGGCCGCCGACGCCGGGATGGACGGTGTGGTGGTGTCCAACCACGGGGGCCGACAGGTCGCCGGTTCGGTCGCGGCCGCCGACGCGCTGCCCCGGGTGGCGCGCGCGGTCGGCGACCGGCTGACGGTGCTGTTCGACAGCGGGGTGCGCACCGGCGACGACGTCTTCAAGGCGCTCGCCCTCGGCGCGCGGGCGGTCCTGCTGGGCCGTCCCTACGTGTACGGCCTCGGCCTGGACGGACAGCCGGGCGTCGAGCACGTGATCCGTTGTCTGCTCGCGGAACTCGACCTGACGCTCGCCCTGTCCGGCCACGCCGGCCCGGCGACCGTGGGCCCGGCCGACCTCGTCGAGGACGCCGGGTGACGTCGGGCGGGTGACCGCACGGCCACCGGTCGCCGCCCTGCCCCGCGGGCGGGCCGGGGCAGGACGGGGCCGCGACCTTCGTCCCTCAGGCGGTGCCGTCCGCCAAATCGACCGGCTGGGCCGACGCGGGGGCGTCCGTACCGGTGACCGCGAGGGATCCGGGGGTGGCGGAGGCGACGTCGGTGAGCCAGCGCTGGCCGGTGGATTGGTCGCGGACCTTCACGACCACGTCGGCGCCCGACTGCTCACCGGCCGGTGCGAGGGCGAGCGCGTCGTCCCAGCGGGGCAGCAACTCGCCCTGGACGGTGAGGTCGTAGCGGACGTCGTCCCCACGGGCGTCGGTCTCGTCCACGCACGCGCCGAGGATGACCACCCCGGCGTCCGCGTGGGAGTCGACGCACAGACCGGCCCCGGCCACGCTGCGCAACTGCCCGTCGTCGTCGTACGACCACTGCTGGGTCGCGTCGGAGGAGCAGTCCGCCAGTTCGACGGCGGCGCCGGCCTTCGCCTCGCCCCGGACGTCCAGACAGAGGTCGGCGGCGGCGTTGCGCAGCCTGGTCTGCCGTGGGGCGTTGGGCAGTTGGGCGGTGTCCGGGGCGGTCGGGGAGGCGGTGGCGGCCTGCGAGTCGATGCCCGGGACGGTTCCGCTGGTGGAGGCGGCGGGGTCGGCCCCGCCGTCGTCCGACCACATGCCGGCGGCGAGCAGGGTGGTCAGCAGGCCGGCCGAGGCCAGGCCGACGCCGGTGAGCAGGGCGCGCGGCGAGCGGGTCTCCCCCGACGACCGCCTGCGGGGCGTGGGGATGCGCGAGAGCAGGCTGCCGCCTCTGCCACGGGTACCACGGCCGCCACGGCCGCCGTGCCGTGCGGAGCCCTTGAGCCGTACGGTCTGCTGCTTGGCGCGGCCGGGGCGGGTGTCGTGATAGCGGCGGGCGCCCCAGCCGAGCACCGCCTCGGCGAGCAGCACACCGAGGCCGCTCTCGAAGTGGCCGAGCTGTTCGGCGGCGGCACGGCAGTAGCGGCACTCGTCCAGGTGCTTGCGCACATCCGGCAGGAGGTCGCCGCCACGGCGGATCGGGACGTCGAGCAGCCGGTTGTAGAAGCGGCAGTCCTTGCTCGGCGCGAGTTCCCGGTGGGCGCGGACGACGCCCTCGCGCAGCTTGTCCCTGGCCTGCTCCAGGGCACCGGCCACCGTGTCGGTGTCCATCCCGAGCAGACCGGCGGCGACGGTGACCGGTTCCGCCTCGACCTCCACGTGCCACAGCACGCAGCGAGCGACCGCGGGAAGGCCCTGGAACGAGCGTTCCGCCAGCACCCGGTTCTCCGGGGTCATGGATTTCGCGGCCCGCATCCCCCGGGCGCCGGCCGGCTTGCGCAGCACCGGCAGCACGCCGGACACTTCCTCGTCGGCGGACCACAGCCGGGCCATGTCCCGCACGGTCACCAGCAGTCGGGGCCGCAGCGCGGTGCCGGGCTCGCCCAGCTTCAGCCGGTCGAGGACCTGGTGGAAGGCGGCCGCGGTGACCATGGAGGCCACGCTCCCGGAGGACGCCAGGCAGATGACCGCGTACTCGTGCACCGGCCGCCAGTGCCGGGCGATCAGCAGGGCGGTGGACTGGGCGACCTCGCTGTCCGCGCCGCCGCGTATTCCCGCGGCGAGTGACTCGTCGGATTCTCCGGGGCCCCCGCCCGGCGGAGGATACGGCGGACGGGGAGGCTGAGGGGTGGGCACTGAGCGGGTTCCTTTGGTACGTACCTGTTCGGTGCGGCAGGGAGCGCGAATTCGCCTCCGCCGACGAACGCGGGGGGTTTGGTCATGACCTCCCGCATGGGCGGTTCACCTTTGCACAACTCAGTCGCACACAACAAGGCGAAGGCCGCGGCCGCGCTTTGTTGATGAAAAGTCGATAAGCGGGCCCTGTACACACCGGACATCACGCCTTTCGGCGGCCTGTGCCGACGCGGCCGGAATCCGCCCATGCGCCCCGTGTGAAACTCGCGCACACGCCGGGGCGTCTCGCACGCTCCCGGCACACCGGCCCGGGTAGTTGGCTGGAACCGGCCACTTCCTCGGAGGCCCCGCGCAGGACGGCGGCTCTCCTGCGCGAAACGGCCGCCGGCCTTGTTCCTCCCGCCCTCGGCCGGCGGCCCGAAACGCTTTGCGCATGCCCACAACCTCCAGGACAGAGGCCGGTCCCTCTATATCTGCCAGGACCGCAGCCGGTCCGCGGCGCCGTAGACGTCCGTCTTGCCGTCGAGCAGATCGCGGGCGAGGTCGACGAGCGCGCCGTACGGCGGATCGATGCCGGCCCCGCTCGTGAACATGTACGCCACCGCGGTCGCGCAGGCGAAGCGCGCGTTGGCCGAGGGCAGGGGCCTGAGCAGGGTGAGGGTGTGCAGCAGCGCGGCGGCCCGCCAGGCCGGATCGGAGTCCACGCCGAGCTTGGGCGGATCGACCCGGTGCCGGGCGACGGCGGCGACCAGCGCCGAGAAGTCGTTGACGGTGGGCTGCTCCGGCAGAACCTCTTCGTGGCGCTGGAGCAGCCAGGGCACGTCGATATGGATGACGGAGGTCATCGGTCAGGCGACCCGCCCCTCGCCCCGCACGGAGCGTTCGTCTTCCGGGAAGGCGGCGGCGAACTCGTCGGCATGCGAGGCGAAGAACCTGCGGAAGGCCTCCGCCCCCTCCTGGAGCGCCCGGTGCCGCGCGATGTCGGCGGCGGCCGCCTCCCGCACGAGTGCCTTCATCGACGTACCGCGTTCCTTGGCGATCTGCCGCAGGTCCTCCAGCTCGCGATCGCTGAATTCCACATTGAGGGCTGGCATGCCCTTCACGGTACCGCGCGGGTACTTACCCGTAAATATCCCCAGGTCACACTGATGACCGCGCGGTACCGCAGGGTATTCGGCCCCGTCTCTCCTATCCCTGATCCGCCACGAAGGAGGCCAGGCGGGCCAGCGCCGCGTTCCAGTTGATCGCGGTCTCGTTCGTCGACCAGGACTGGATGTCGTCGATGTAGCAGAACTGACCCACGCAGCCCTGGAGCTTGGCCTGCGCATAAGGGTCCTGGATGCTCGAGTTGGCGCCGCCCGCCAGGGTGCCGTGCGGCGGATCCGGCAGCCGGGGATCCAGCTGGCCCGCGTACCAGCGGCTGTGCTGGTGGTGGGAGTTCACCTCGCCGTAGCCGGTGACGTACGACAGGTTGAGCGCGTTGCGCCCGAGGACGTAGTCCATGCTCTGCACGGCGCCGGCCCGGTACTTCGAGGCGCCGGTGAGGTCGTAGGCGGTGGCGATGACCACGGCGTTGTTGAGGACCTGGTGGCTGGAACCCCAGTCGTAGCGGTTGCCGTCGGGGGCGTAGGGCATGCCGTACGGCTGTCCGGCCAGCGTGGCGAGATACACGTCGGCGCCCCGCACCACCGATCCGCGGACCTTGTCGCGGCCGGGGAGCTTGTTGGGGACGGTCGCGAGGTCGAGGCGGCCGGCGGCCGCCGTGCGGGACCAGTCGAAGCCGTTGGGGACGAAGATGTCGGCCGTGTGCGCCGGGGAGTTCAGCACCTGATCGGCGAACTGCTTCTCCCCCGTGCTCAGGTACAGCTCGGCGGCCGCCCAGTAGAACTCGTCGGTCGCGTTGTTGTCGTCGTAGGCGCCGCCGCCGATGGCGTCGGCGGGGTCGGCGTACACGGCCGGGTGCGCGAGGGCCGCCGTGAAGGCCTTGCGCGCGGCCGTCAGCGCCTTCGCCGCGAAGGCCTTGTCGTAGGGCCGGTACAGGCGGGCCGCCTGGGCGGCCGTGGCGGCCAGGTTGAGGGTCGCGGTGGTGGTCGGCGCGTGCAGTTCGCGTTTCTGCGGATCGTCGCCCGGCAGCAGCGGCAGACCGGTCCACTGTTCGTCGTGGATCTTGTGGTGGGCCATGCCGGCGAGCGGCTGCCCGTCCGGTACCTGCATCTTCAGCAGGAAGTCGAGCTCCCAGCGGGCCTCGTCGAGGATGTCCGGCACCTTGTTGCCGCTCTCCGGGACGGCGAGCGTGCCGTCGCCGAGAGCGGCCGGGTCGCCGGTGCGGGCGAGCAGGGAACGCTCGTAGGTGCTCAGCAGCTCCCAGGTGGCGATGCCGCCGTTGACGACGTACTTGCCGTGGTCGCCCGCGTCGTACCAGCCGCCGGTGACGTCGAGGGTGTAGTCGCACACCCCGGGCCGGCACGGGACAGCGGAGTCGCCCTGGTTGGGGGCCGCGTTCACGTGGCCGGCCGCCCTGCCGTAGCCGGGCCGCAGGTCGTCCCGTATCGCGATGCCGCTGCGCTGCGTGTAGTAGTACTTCACCGCGTCCAGCCGCAGTTGCTCGTATCCGGCCGTGCCGATGTCGAAGGGGCGGCTCGTCTCGCCGTCGGCGACCAGCGTGAAGCCCGTCCCGCGCGTGCGATAGCCGCCGAAGTCGATGGAGTGGACGCGCTGTCCGGAGGAGGCGTCGAGGCCACGCGGAACGCTCCAGCCGTGCGCGACGGTCGCCCCGGAGCCGTTCTTGAGCTGCCAGGGGACCTTCGCGGGGGCGTCGGTGACCAGTGTCGCGTTCTTCGGTCCGCCCGGCAGGTAGGCGACCTGGTTGACGCGCACGCGGGGCCCGGTGTCGGGCTCGTACACCTCCGGCGGCACCCCGCCCAGCAGCGACACGTCGTCCAGGCAGAACCGCCAGGGATCGGCACTCCCACCGACCTGGAAGGCGACCTGTCCCTGGGCGCTGTCGACCGGCGAGGTGAACGTGTACGTGTAGGCGTCCGCCGACTCGTTCAGCACCGGGGTCGCCTCGTACCAGGTGTCGTACGGGGAGACGCCGAGTCCCACGATCGCCCGCACCACATGCCCCTCGGGCACACCCGAGGCGCTGAAGGAGAACCGGTACGACGACCCCTTCACCAGGGTGATCGCGTCCTGACCGACGGCGGAGTCCCAGCGGTTGACCGTGCCGCCCGGCACGTCCGCGCACAGCCGGCCGTCGGAGAGACCGGCGGTCACGTTGCTGCTCCACCACGGGTCGGCGGTCGCGTCGAACCCGCCGTTCCTGACCTGCTCGACCTCGTCGGCGCCGGCCTGCTGGACGGGCAGCGCGGTGAGCGCCGCGCCCAGCAGGGCCGCGAGGGACAGCAGGGCGGTTCTGCGTCGTTTCACGTCCGGGCTCCTCGGGGAGATGCGGGACGCTCCGTACGGGATGCGGGTGCCATCTCGTGGGAGCGCTCCCAGAGCAGGGTCGCAGGACATGTTTGTTGCAGTCATGACACCCCGTCAACGGTCCTGACGCGATGCGTTCGGAGCCGTTGTCGGTGCCGCGTCCTACTGTGGACCGTCCGAGCGCCGATCACATCCATAACGAGGGACCGGAGATCTCCATGACCACCCTGCCCGACCGGCCGAACACCGCGCTGCTCGTGATCGACGTCCAGCGGGGCCTGGTGGCGGGCGCGCCCCGGCGCGACGAGGTGATCGCGAACATCCGCACCCTGGTCGACGCCGCCCGCGCGCGGGACGTGCCGGTCGTCTGGGTGCAGCACTCCGACGACGACCTCGAACAGGGCAGCGAGGACTGGGAGTACGTGGAGGAACTGGTCCGCCTCGACACCGAGCCCCTCGTCCACAAGACCTACCAGGACTCCTTCGAGGACACCGTGCTGGAGTCGGTGCTCGCACACCACGGCGTGGGCCGGGTCGTCGTCACCGGGGCACAGACCGACGCGTGCATCCGCTCGACACTGCACGGCGCCTTCGTACGGGGATACGACGTGACACTCGTCGGCGACGCGCACACGACGGAGGACCTGAGCACGTACGGCGCTCCGGCGCCGGAGCAGGTGATAGCCCACACCAACCTGTACTGGTCGTGGCAGAGCGCACCCGGGCGCGGCGCGAGCACGGTGGACACGGTGAAGGTGACCTTCGAGGCGGCGGACGCGGGCTGAGACGCCTTCGTGCGCGGCCGGCGGCAGCCCCACGGGGCTGCCGCCGTTCCTCGACCGGGTCAGGCCTCCCACTTGGTGACGCGCACCGATCCCTGGGCCGTACCGGGTGCGCCGCTGGTCAGGGTCAGCCGCAGCCCGGAGCCGCGGACCGGGTCGAAGGTGACGGCCGTCGGCGCGTCCGAGCCGGTGGCCCGGTCCACGGTCACCCCGGTGACCGGCACATGACGCTCACCGTCCCAGACCTCCACGTCGACCGCCGCGGGCAGGCTGTGCGTGGCGTCGACGGTGAAGGACAACTCGACCCGGTCGAAGTCCCGGGTGCGCCCGTAGTCCACCGAGATCCAGTCCCGCGGCCGGGCCCCGCCGAAGGCGGGCAGCAGGGCGGTGGCCGCCTTGGCGAAGGCGTTGGACCAGCCGGTGGCCGGGTCGCCGTCCAGCATGGCGGCGGGCAGGGTGTCCGGGCGACCGGAGTAACTCGCGTCCGCGTGAGGAAGGTCGACGGGCGCCGGCGGGTCGGGGGCGAAGGCGGCGGCCGGGGTGGTCGCCTTCGTCCGGGCATGCGTGGTGCGCACGGAGGCGGTGCCCTTGCGCAGGCCGTCCACACGCGCGGTCACGCGCAGGGCGCCCGGGTCCGTACCGGAGCGGACGATGGCGAGGGCCTTGCCGTGGAAGGCGGTGCGGGTACTGGCCTGGTAGCGCTCGGCGCTCTCCTGCCGCCCGTTGTCCAGGCCGGCGAGAGAGCCGCCGCTCACCTCGAAGGAGATGAGGTGTTCGGCGTCGGGCACCACGGTCCCGCGCGCGTCGACCACGTCGGCGGTGACGAAGACCAGTGAACGCCCGTCCGCCGGGCAGGACTTGCGGTCCGGGGTGAGCCGTACGGCGTGCGGGGCGCCGGCCGTGCGCAGTACGTCGGTGGCGACCGTCCTGCCGCCCCGGCGGGCCACCGCCTTCAGCTCCCCCGGCCGGTAGGGCACCCGCCACGTCAGGTGCAGCTTGCCCGCGCTGCCGTTCGGGCTGGTGTAACTGCCGGGGTAGGGGCCGGTGGTGAAGGTCTTGTCGTCGCCGGTGGCCTCCGTGGTCTCCAGGTAGGCGCGGCCGTCGACGGTCTTCTTGGTGTCGAACTTCCTCACGCCCAGGGACTTTCCGTCGAGGTACAGCTCCACGGTGTCGACGTTGGAGTAGGCCCACACCTCGACCGTGTCGCCCGCCTGGTGGTTCCAGGTCATCGGCACCAGATGGACCATCGGCTCGTCGGCCCACTGGCTGCGGAAGAGGTGGTACATGTCCTTCGGGAACCCGGCGGTGTCGACCGCGCCGAAGAAGGACGCCTTCACCGGGAAGACGTTGTACGGGGTCGGCTCGCCGATGTAGTCGATGCCGGACCACAGGAACTGCCCGGTGAACCACTTCCGGTCGCGGTCCTTCTTGTGCCCGTACTCGCCGCTCATCGTCCAGGAGGCGAGGTTGTTGTCGTAGGACGAGGTCGCCCGCCTGCCGGGGGTGTGGTTCTCGCCGGTGTTGAGGTGCTCGGGTTCCTGGTAGGCGCCGCGGGTCGAGGTCTCCGAGGACGACTCGGACTCGAACAGGAACAGGTGCGGATAGGTCGCGTGCAGGACGTCCACCGACTTGGCGGTGTTGTAGTTCAGCCCGAGGCCGTCCAGCTTGGCGAGCATCAGGTCGGCGGCGGAGCCCTTGGCGGGCGGGGTGCGGTACTTGTCCGAGCCGATGATGAGCGGCCGGGTGTCGTCCGCCGCCCTGATCGCGGTGATGATCCGGTCGGCCATGGCGAGACCGGCCGTGGAGGTGGAGTCGGGGATCTCGTTGCCGATGGACCACAGCAGGACTGCGGGCGAGTTGCGGGCCGCGAGCACCATCTCGGTGGCGTCCCGCTCGCACCACTCGTCGAAGAACCGCCCGTAGTCGTACCGCGTCTTACCGGTGCGCCAGCAGTCGAACGCCTCCACCAGCATCACGATGCCCAGTTCCTCGCAGATCCGGATCATCTCCGGCGACGGCGGGTTGTGAGAGGTGCGGAACGCGTTGACGCCCATCGACTTCATGATCGTCATCTGTCTGCGGACGGCGTCGACGCTGATCGCGGCGCCGAGCGCGCCCAGGTCGTGGTGCAGGTCGACGCCCTTGATCTTGGCGTACCTGCCGTTGAGGTGGAAACCCTCGTCCGGGTCGAAGCGGAAGGTGCGGATGCCGAACGGGGTGCGGTAGGTGTCGGTGGTCCGGCCGGCGACGCGCAGCTCGGTCTCCAGGGTGTAGCGGTGCGGGGTCTCGAAGTCCCATCGCCGGGGATCGCGCACGACGAGTTCGTGGGTCTGCGTGGCCCGTTCGGCGACGGCGACCGTGGAGGACGCGCGCGCGACGGTGCGGCCGTCGGGGGCGAGCACGCGGGAGACGACCTCGACGTCCGCGCTCGCGCCGGACGCGTTCGCCACGGTGGTCGCGACCCGGACGACGGCCCGTTCGTCGGTGACCTCGGGGGTGGTGACGTGGGTGCCCCAGCGGTCCACGTGCACGGGTTCGGTGACGACCAGGCGGGCCTCACGGTAGATGCCGCTGCCGGAGTACCAGCGGCTGCTCGGGAGCCGGTTCTGCACCTTGACCGCGAGCACGTTCTCGGTGGTGCCGTCGGTGTGCAGCAGGTCGGTGAGGTCGAAGGCGAAGCCGGTGTAGCCGTACGGATGGTGGCCGACCTCGGTGCCGTTGCAATAGACGTACGAGTCCATGTAGACGCCGTCGAACTCGACCGAGATCCGCCGGCCGGCGTGGCCGGGCGGCAGTGTGAAGGCGAGGCGGTACCAGCCGAGGCCGCCGGGGAAGAAGCCGGTGCCGCTGGTCGTGCCGTTCTGCGTGGTGGGCGTCTGCTCGATGCTCCAGTCGTGCGGGACCGCCACCGCACGCCAGGTCGAGTCGTCGTGGCCGGGGTCGGCGGCGTCCGCGTACCGCCCGGTCGGGTCGGTGATCCCGCCGGGGTCGGCCAGCGCGAAGCGCCAGCCGTCGCGCAGGGCGACCGTGCGGCGGCCGGTGGCGCTCACGGCGGCCGCGGCGGCCCGCGCCGCCGGTGTGCCGAGGAGCGCTCCGGCGGCCGGTGCGGCCGCGGTCGCGAGAAGGACCGATCTGCGGGTGACCGTCATGGTCGGCTCTCCCTCATCAGGAACCAGCTCATCAGGAACCAGAAGTACTCACAACTGATCGTGAACAAACAGAATCTGACGACGGTCCACTCCCGCCCGTCAAGGGTCCGGAGGCGCCCGCCCGTTCTGCGGCGCCCGGGAGCGCCGACACGGGCTCCGGCACACGGGATCGCCGGGGATAGGCCGGTTTTATCCCTTGACCTCGGCGGGAACTCGCTGTTCGGCCGAGCCGTGGGGGTTCCCGTCCGCAGGGGAGCGGGACACACTAGGCTGGAACGGAAGTGACGTGCCTGTTCACTGTGAGTGTCCGCGATGGAGTGCCGAGATGAGCCCGGAGTATCCGTTCGACGAGGCCGCGACGGCCCGGGCGGTCATCGACGACTCCGGCGCGCTGACCGCGTGGAACGAAGGCGCCCGGACCCTCCTGGGCTGGGCCCCGGCCGACGTCCTGGGCCGGCCCGCACGGGATCTGCTGGCCGACGGCACACCCGACCTCACCGGTGCGCGCTGGGACGGAACGGTCACTTTGCGCCATCGCGACGGCCGTCCGGTCCGGGTCTGGCTGCTGGCCCACCGCCTCCCCGCCCGGGCCGACGACCCCGGACACTGGCTCGTCGTCACCCCGCTGTCCGGCGACGGACCCGGCTCCTCGGACGCTCTGCTCGCCGCGGCGGGACTGGTCCAGTCCCCCTGCGCCATCGCCGTCTACGACGAGCGGCTGCGGCTGCGCCGGATCAACGACGCGATGCGTGAGGTCATCGGACTGCCCGAGGAGCGCATCCGGGGCCTGCGGCTCGCCGAGATCGGCGGCGCACCGCAGAGCACGGAACTCGAACAGCACATGCTGCGGGTGCTCACCACCGGCCGGGCGCAGGACGTGCAGACGTACACCCGCACCGGCGGCGAGGCGCGCGCCCACGCCTGGCTGGCCCGGATGGCGCCCGTCACCGACGCCGACGGGCGGATCCGGGGCGTGTGTCTGACCGCCCACGACTTCACCGAGAACTACCTCGCGCGCGAGCGGCTCCAACTGGTCAACGAGGCCAGCGTGCGCATCGGCAGCACCCTCGACGTCACCCGGACGGCTCAGGAGCTGGCGGAGGTCTGCGTGCCCGCGCTCGCCGACTTCGTCAGCGTCGACCTGCTCGACCCGCAGGACGGCGGGGAACCGCCGAGCCGGTTCAGCCCGCCGGTGGGACTGCGGCGCGCCGCGCACCACTCGGTGAACCCCGGCAGCCCGGAGGCGGTGGCCAAGCCCGGCGAGGTCCAGCAGTACCCGACCGGATCACCGCAGGCGGACTCGCTGGTCGCGGGGCACACCATCATCGGCTCCCTGGCGGGGGGCGGCCTGGACGCGTGGCTCGCCTGGGACCCGGTACGCGGCGCCCGGGTGCGGGAGATCGGCATCCACTCCACGATGTCCGTGCCGATCCAGGCCCGCGGTGTGACGCTCGGCGTCGCCGTCCTCACCCGGTTCCGCCGACCGGACCCGTTCACCCCGGACGACGTGTTGCTGGCCGAGGAGATCACGGCCCGGGCCGCCGTCTGCGTCGACAACGCGCGCCGGTTCTCCCGCGAGCGCGAAACGGCCCTCGCCCTCCAGCGCAGCCTGCTGCCGCGCACCCTTCCCCGCACCGCCGCCGTCGACGCCGCCTCCCGCTATCTCCCGGCGGCCCGCGCCGGGGTCGGCGGCGACTGGTTCGACGTGATCCCGCTGTCCGGGATGCGCGTCGCCATGGTCGTCGGCGACGTCCTGGGGCACGGCATCCAGGCCTCGGCCACGATGGGAAGACTGCGCACCGCCGTACGCACCCTCGCCGACATCGACCTCGCCCCCGACGAACTCCTCACCCATCTCGACGACCTGGTCGTCCGGCTGTCGGAGGAGGCCGGCGGCGAGGGCAACCCCGGCGAGGTCGGCGCCAGCTGCCTGTACGCGGTCTACGACCCCGTGTCGCGACGCTGCACGCTGGCCCGGGCCGGGCACCCCGCCCCCGTGGTGCTGCGGCCGAACGGCCCGGCCCGGCGGGTCGAGGTGCCGGCCGGTCCCGCGCTGGGCGTGGGCGGGCTGCCGTTCGAGACGGCCGAGCTGGAGCTCGCCGAGGGCAGTGTGCTCGCCTTCTACACCGACGGTCTGATCGAGTCCCGTGAGCGCGAGGTGAGCGCCGGTCTGCGGTTGCTGAGCGAGACCCTGGCGGCCTACTCGGACTCCCTGGACGAGACCTGCGACCGGATCCTGCACGCCCTGCTCCCGCCCGGCGGCGCCGCCGACGACGTGGCCCTGCTGCTCGCGCGCACCCGGGGCCTGCCCGCCTCCCAGGTCGCGACCTGGGACATCCCCGCCGACCCCGCGCTGGTCGCGCCGATCCGCAAACAGGCGGTCGAGCAGCTCTCCCGCTGGGGACTGGGCGAGGCGTCCTTCACCACCGAGCTCGTGGTGAGCGAACTGGTCACCAACGCCATCCGGTACGGCGCCCACCCGATCCGGCTCCGGCTGATCCACGACGCGACGACGCTGATCTGCGAGGTGTCCGACACCAGCCACACCGCCCCGCACCTGCGTCGGGCGAAAACCTGGGACGAGGGCGGGCGCGGGCTGCTGCTGGTCGCCCAGCTCACCCAGCGCTGGGGCAGCCGGCACACTCCCGAGGGCAAGACGATCTGGGCGGAGCTGAGCCTGCTCGACGAGGAGTGAGGCGCCCTCCCCCTCACTTGGCAGGCGTTTTACCCCGGCATGTTTATATGGACGGACACCCGGACCAGTCAGATGGGCGGGCACCACAGCACCCCGCTCCCGGAGATCCGCATCAACGCCCCGCTCGCCGAAACACTGTCCGTCGTCCTGCTCGCCGCCGCCCTCGGCTGGGCGGTGCTGCGCCCTGCCGGGCGGTCCGAGGCCCTCGTCGCCGTCCCCGCCGCCGCGGTGGTGATCGCCCTCGGAGCGGTCTCGCCGGAACACGCGCTGGCGGAGGCCGAGCGGCTCGGACCGGTGGTCGGCTTCCTCGCGGCGGTGCTCGTGCTGGCGCACCTGTGCGACGTCGAGGGACTCTTCACCGCGTGCGGCGCGTGGATGGCCCGGAAGTCGGCGGGCAGCCCCCGGCGACTGCTGGTCGCGGTGTTCGCGCTGGCCTCGGTGATCACCGCCGTGCTCAGTCTGGACGCCACCGTGGTGCTGCTGACGCCGGTCGTGTTCGCCACCGCCGCCCGGATGGGCGTGCGCGCCAGACCGCACGTCCACGCCTGCGCGCACCTGTCGAACACCGCCTCGCTGCTGCTGCCGGTATCCAACCTCACCAACCTGCTGGCGTTCGAGGCGAGCGGGCTGAGCTTCACCCGGTTCGCCGCCCTGATGGTGTTGCCCTGGGTGGTCGCGATCGGCGCCGAGTACCTGGTCTTCCGGCGTTTCTTCGCCGCCGACCTGCCCGCCGCCGAGCCCGCCGCCGCCGACGGCCCGGCACCCGGGCTGCCGCTGTTCGCGCTGGTCACCGTGGCCTGCACGCTCGTCGGGTTCGTGGTGGCGTCGGCCGTCGGGATCGAACCGGCCTGGGCCGCGTTCGCCGGCGCCCTGGTCATGGCCGGACGGGCACTGGTGCGGCGGCGCGTGACGCCGGTCGCCGTGGTGCGGGCCGCCGCGCCGGGGTTCCTGGCGTTCGTGCTGGCGCTCGGCATCGTGGTGCGCGCGGTCGTCGACAACGGACTCGCCGGCGCGCTGCGGCACGCCCTGCCGGACGGCTCGGGTCTGCTCGCCCTGCTGGCCGTCGCGGCGCTGGCCGCCGTCCTGGCCAACCTGATCAACAATCTGCCCGCGGTACTGGTCCTGGTGCCGCTGGCCGCCCCGGCCGGGACCGGGGCGGTGCTCGCGGTGCTGCTCGGGGTGAACATCGGCCCGAACCTCACCTACGCCGGATCGCTGGCGACGCTGTTGTGGCGGCGCGTGGTGCAGGCGCGTGAGGAGCGGGTGGATCTCGGGGAGTTCACCAGGCTGGGTCTGCTCACGGTGCCGGCCGCGCTGGTGCCGGCCGTCGTGGCGCTGTGGGCCTCGCTCCAGGTGGTCGGCGTCTGACCGCTCGGGTCAGTTGTGCCCGCTGCCGGCGCCGTAGCCCGAGCCGTATCCGCCGTATCCGTATCCGTAACCGGAACCGCCGTAGCCGTATCCCGAGCCGCCGGACGAGCCGGACCGACCGTCCCACGAGCAGGAGGTGGTGGCGTAGTACGAGCACGTGGTGTTCGAGCCCGCGGAGGAGCCCGTCGGGTTCGTGGCGGTCGGGGTGGCGGACGGCTTCGGCGTGGGCGTCGGGGGCTTCGCGGACTTGGGCGTCGGGGTCGGCTCCGGGGTGGCCGACCCGGTGCTGTCGGCGCCCCAGTTGACGAACTGCATCTGCGGGTCGGGCTGCGAGGTGTCGATCACCCAGCGCTGGGCGGCGCTGTCCACCCGGTTCTTCAGGACGAGGTCGCCCGATCCGTCGGTGGCGGCGGGCGCCAGCGCGAGGTTCTGACCCGAGCGCGGGACGAGCGTGCCCTGGAGCGTGAAGTCGTAGCGGACGTTCTTGGGTTCGGACTGGGAGGCGCCCCCGCACGGGCCCAGCCGCACCGAGAAGCCCAGGTGGGAGTCGAGGCACAGATCGGCGTCGGCGGCGCTGCGCACCAGCCCGTCCGGTTCGTACGACCACTGCTGACCGGCCGCGGAGGAGCAGGCGGCGAGTTCGGTCTCGGCACCGCTGACGGCCTTGGTGCCGGCGATGCCGATGCACAGCCCGGAGGCCACGTTGTGCAGACGGCCGCGCAGGGTGCCCTGGGCGTCCTCGCCGACGTCGATCCAGGACGGGTCGGACGTGGCCGTGTCCGTCCCGGGGGCCGGGGTCTTGGCCGACTCGCTGCCGGCGGAGGGCGCGGTTCCGTCACCGGAGCCGACGGCGGCCCACACACCGAGCGGCAGCACGACCAGTCCGCTCACGGTCAGGACGGCGGCGGCGAGGTTGCGGCGGCGGGCGCGGCGGGCCGCCTTCTGCGCCGAACGGCTCCCTCCGGGACGGGAGTCGGCGCCGGACACGGCACCGGTCCGCACGGCGGCGGCGCCCCGCGACCCGATGCGGGAGATCACCCCGGCACGCAGCCCGCCGAGGGACCTGGTATCGGCTTCCGTGGCGGGCTCCGAGGGTGCGGGGGCCCCGTCGGTGAAGGCCTCGCCCGCGTAGCCGCGGGGCTGCCGCGCGGGGGTCTCGACGGGTTCGCCGTCGCCGGCCACCCTGACCTCCACATAAGCCGCGGCGGCCCAGCCCAGGACGCCCTCGGCCAGGGCGGTGCCGAGCACGCCCTCGAACTGCCGCAGCTGGTCGGCGGTGTGCAGGCAGTGCCGGCACTGCTCCAGGTGGGCGCGCAGATCGGGGTCGAGGTCGGCGCCGCCGCGGCGGCAGGTGACGTCCAGCAGCCGGTCGTAGCGGTGGCACTCGTCGTCGGTGGCGAGTTCACGGTGTACCTGGAGGCACTCCTCGCGCAGCCGCTCGCGGGCCCGGCGCAGTTCGACCCGGGCGCCCTCGTCCTCGATGCCCAGCAGTCCGGCCGGCACCGCCAGGGGCTCGGCCTCGACCTCGATGTGCCAGAGCAGGCAGCGCGCGGACTGGGGGAGCCGCTGGAACGCCCGGGACAGGATGCGCCGGTTCAGCGGCGGCAGCAGCCGGGCGGCGGTGCGGTCGCGGTCCTCGCCCTCGGAGCGCAGCTCCGGGTGCAGCAGGTCGCGGCGGCCGTCCGCGTCCCATTCACCGGCGATGCGGCGCACGGTGACCAGCAGGTGGGGGCGCCACGCGGAGGTCGGCCCGTTCTGCCGCAGGCTCTCCCCGAACAGCCGGGTGAAGGCGGCGGTGGTGAGCATGCCGGCCGCTCGCTCGCCGTCGGCGCACAGCCGGGCATAGGCGAAAGCGGCCGCCCAGTGACGGTCCAGCAGCTCACCGACGGGATGCAGTGCGGGGGACGCCCCCGTCCACTTCTTCAGCTCGGAGCTCAGCTGTTCGTCCGTCGCGTCGAAGCGGCGAGCCGAAGGGGAATTCGACAGGCCTGCGTCATTCACGGGCTGCATTCCTTCCGGGGGCATGCGGCATAAAGTCCATACCAATGGGTATGGGATCCCGCCCACGAAGCGGGATCGACTCGCACAGGGTTCGGCACCTCTGACGTCCGCGGGGGGACCGCTCTTTTGAAGCGTGGGGGGTGTGAACGGGAGGTGTCTCGCGCGCACCGGGAAAATCGTTGTCCGTGCGCCGACAGGGCTCACCTTTGCACAGCCGGACCAGGCAGAACAAGAGATCTCGCGGTTTCGTGCATTCCGCACCGCTCGAATTGTCTTGACGAAACGTCAACGGCGGAACCCCTGTGGGGTGGTCACTGTATCGGTGTCCCTTTTGGTGCCCCTTTCGGGATGCCTTTCGGGACGGTAATTGCCGGGCGCATTCCGTCGCGGTACGCGCCCGGCGGTGTGCCGTGGCGGGCGCGGAAGACACGGCTGAAGTGGAACGCGCTCGCGAAGCCCGACGCCGACGCCACACGCTCCACGGACAGGTCGGTGCCCTCCAACAGCCGGGCGGCGTGGCACAGTCGCGTCTCGAGCAGGGCCCGCATCGGGGAGCGGCCGACCTGCTCCGTGAAGAGATGCGCGAAGCGCGAGGGCGACAGCGCGACCTCCGCGGCGAGCGAGCGGACGGTGTGCGGGGCGCCGGGGTCCGCCGTCATCCGCGCCTGGGCCCGGCGGACGCGATCGTCGAGGCCGGGCGGGGTGACGGGAGCGCGGGCCGAGGCGGCCGCGAGCAGGACGGCCTCCTCCAGCCCGCACAGGGCGAGTTCCCGGGCCGCGGAGCCGTGGGCCACCCCGATCCCCCGCTCGCCAGCCGGACTTTCGGCACCGGTCCACCGGGCGTCGGCGTGCGTCCGCCGCCAGGCGCCCTCCATCCGGTCGTGCAGAGCGGCCGGGACGGGGCCGACGGCGTACAGGCCGTCCGGACCGTCGCCGGCGGCGTACGGGCGAAGCCAGGGTGACCAGGCGGGCCGGGCCTGGCAGTGGGCCCACCAGAACCGCCAGTGCCGCGCGCCGGGTTCGACGGTGTAGGCGTGCGGGACGCCGGGCGCGAGCACCACCAGGTCCCCGGCGCCCGCCGCTGCCTCGCTGTCGCCCTGCCGCAGTCGGCCGCGCCCGCCCGTCGTCCAGGTGAACAGCCAACTGTCGGACCCCTGGGGGCGGTTGACGCCGTACCCGGTCGTTTCGTCGAAGTGGCCGACCACCACCAGGCCGGGCGGCGGGGACGGATCCGCGGGTTCGGCAGTCCTGGGCAGGTCGTCAGCACGCATGGGCATCCTCCCGGGAAGTGCGTCGGCCTAGCGTGACGGGTCGAGACCAGTGGACCGAGGAGGGCAAGTATGACCGTCACGGACACCGGCGCCGCCGGGGCACCCGTCCTGACCCGCGCGGGGCTGCGGCAGTACCGGGAGGACGGCTTCACCGTCGTACGCGGGCTGTTCGGGGACGACGAGGTCGACCGGTTGTGCGAGGAGTTCACGCGGCTGCACGCGGCCGGGCGGCCGGTACCCGGGCATTTCGAGCCGCGTCCCGGAGCCGCCGATCCGCTGCGCGCGTACCCGAGGGTGATGCACCCGCACGAGATCAGTCCCCTCGCCCGGCGGGTGCTGCTGGACGCGCGGCTGCGGGGCGTGCTGGAGGAACTGCTCGGCGAGGACGTGCTGGCCGCGCAGAGCATGTTCTATTTCAAGCCGCCGGGTGCCCGGGGCCAGGCACTGCACCAGGACAACTTCTATCTGCGGGTCGAGCCGGGCACGTGCGTGGCGGCCTGGCTGGCCTGTGACGTGATCGACCGGGAGAACGGCGGCCTGGAGGTCGTGCCCGGCACGCACCGGATGGGACTGCTCTGCCCGGAGGAGGCGGACGCGGAGGTGTCGTTCGCGCGCGAGTACGTGCCGCCGCCGCCCGGACTCGCCGCGGTGCCGGTCGACATGGCCCCGGGTGACGTGCTGTTCTTCAACGGCAGCCTGGTGCACGGCTCGGGCCCCAACCGCAGCACGGACCGGTTCCGGCGGTCGTTCATCGGCCACTATGCCGGGCAGTCGGCGCGGCGCATCGGGCAGTACTACCGGACGGTGTCGATGGGTGGGCAGCGGGTGCCGCTGGCGGTCAGCGAGGGGGCGGGGCCCTGCGGCACCGAGTTCGCACCGCGAGGCCCGCACTAGCGCTCCCGCGTGGGGTCCGTTCCTCGACCACGGGTCCGGCGGCGAGCTTCGGTGGCCGGCGATCGGGTGGGGCGTGCAGAGCTCCTCCAGTTCCGCCGACTCCCCCTCGGACAGGGCCGGTTCGGTGGCCGCCACCGCGTCGTCGATGTGCCGGGGTTTCGCGGCCCCGACGATCGGAGCGGTCACCGTGGGCCGGTGGAGGAGCCGGGCGAGGGCGACCCGGGCGCGGGGGACGCCCCGGCCGGCCGCGCTGCGGGTGACCGCCTCGACGAGGCCGCGGTCGCCCTCCGGGCAGAGGGAGCCGCCGAAGCCGTCCGTGGAGCTGCGGCCGGTCTCCGTACCCCGGTCGCGGGTGAGGCGGCCACGGGCCGCCTCCCTCATTCGATCAGGTCCAGCGCCCGCTCCCAGTCGAACTCCTCGCCCCGGGCGCCGTCGTAGGGGTACCCGAAGCGCACGCCCATGCCGCGCAGCCGTATCAGGCTGTCCTGGTAGGCGGGGTGGCCCGCGAGGGTCTCGTTCACGCAGGGCAGGACCCCGAGGGGGACGCCCTGCGCGGAGACCTCGCACAGGGTGCCCAGGGCGAGGGTGTCGGCGGTGCCGGCCGCCCACTTGTTGATGGTGTTGAAGGTGGCCGGGGCGACGACGACCGCGTCGGGCTCGGGGAACGGGCGGGGGTCGCCGGGGCGCCGCCACGCGGAGCGGATCGGGCGACCGGTCTGCGCCTCGACGGCCGCGGTGTCGAAGAAGCCGTTCATGGCGTGGGGGGTCGCGATGACGCCCACGTGCCATCCCCGCTGCTGGGCGGCGGTGATCAGCCTGCCGACGTCCGCGGCGATGCCGGCGGCACAGACGACGACGTAGAGAAAGGGCGGCTGTTCGTCCTGTTCGGTCACCTCGCGCACCCTACTCAAGCGGGAAGGACAGCCCCCGTTCGGCCTCGGGGCGCGGCCCGTGGAACCGCCGGTCCGCCTCCTCGATCGGCCGATCGTCGATGCTCGCCTCACGGCGCGTCATCAGCCCGCGCTCGTCGAACTCCCACAGTTCGTTGCCGTAGCTGCGCCACCACTGCCCGGCCGCGTCGCGCGACTCGTACTGGAAGCGGACGGCGACCCGATGGCCGTCATGGGCCCAGAGGTCCTTGCGGAGCGCGTACTCGTGCTCGCGGGCCCACTTGGCGGTGAGGAATTCGACGATCGCGGCACGGCCGGTGAGGAAGGTGTCGCGGTTGCGCCAGACCGAGTCCTCGGAGTAGGCGAGGGCGACCTTGTGCGGGTCACGGGTGTTCCAGGCGTCCTCGGCGGCCTGGACCTTCCGCGCCGCGGTCTCCCGGGTGAAGGGCGGCAGGGGTGGACGGGCGTCCGACATGGCGTCTCCTGACTCCTGAGCCGACGAGAACGATCGTTCTCCGGTGTGGCTGCTAACGTAGAGAACGCACGTTCTCCCGTCAAGCAACCCGAAGACCGGTGGTGGCCCATGGACAGCGCGACAGCCCGCGAGCAGGCGCTCGACGCCGCGGAGAAGCTGTTCTACGGGCGCGGCGTGCAGTCCGTCGGGATGGACGACCTCCGGGGCGCCTCGGGAGTGTCGCTCAAGCGCCTCTACCAGCTCTTCCCCGCCAAGGAACACCTGGTGGAGGCGTACCTGGAGCGGCGCGACGTGCGCTGGCGCGGGCTGCTCGCGGAGTCCGTCGCCCGGCAAGAGGACCCCCGGGCGCGGATCCTGGCCGTGTTCGACTGGCTGGCGGAGTGGTTCGACGAGCCGGATTTCCGCGGCTGCGCCTGGATCAACGCGTACGGCGAACTGGGCGCGACCTCGGAGCGGGTGGCGGGCCGGGTACGGGCGCACAAGCGGGCCTTCCGCGCGTACCTCGGCGCTCTCGTGGCCGACGCGGGGCTGCCCGACGCCCTCACCGGGCCGCTGTTCCTGCTCGCGGAGGGCGCGATGGTGACCGCCGGCATCGACGGCGGCGCCACCGCGGCGACGGAGGCACGCGAGGCGGCGCGGCGACTGATGGGCTGAGCCTCTTCGCAGGACCTCCGAGGTCAGGGCCGGACCCGGCGGGGCGGCCTGGCGGAGCGGCCCGACCCCGGGACCCCCCGTCGCCGCCCCGGCCGCCCCGGCCGCCCCGGCCGTCTCCGCCCGGCGGACCCGCGGACCGGGATCACAGACCCGCGAACGTCAGGGCGGTCGCCGTGACGGAGCGGGCGACCGTGGCGGCGAACCGTGTGCTGTGGTCCTGGTCGAGGAGCGTGTCTCCCTGGGTGTGGTACTGCCGGGTGCCCGTGCCCGGCCCGCCGTCGGAGGCGAAGATGTCCTCGGACACGGCGACCGCCGCCCAACCCCGCTCGTGGAAGCTCGCGTGGTCGCTGCGCCCGATCGCGGGATCGTCGGGACCGGTGAGCTGCTGGACCGTCACCCCGGTCTCGATGGCCGGGACGGCGTCCGCGACGAGAGCGCCCAGCGCGTCGGAGGCGTCCACGACCGGGCCCGGCACCGAGGAACCGGCGTGGATCTCCACGGTCGGTGTGCTGCCCTGCCGGTGGCCCGCGATCATGTCCATCTGGAAGACGCCCGCGATCCGCTCTCCCGCCGCGGCGGCGGCCCTGGCGTAGAACTTGCTTCCGACCAGGCCCTGTTCCTCGGCGTTGAAGAGCACGAAGCGCACATTCCGGGTGGGGTTCCCGCCGTCCGCCAGCAGCGCGTGCAGGCACTCGGCGGCGGCCATCACGGCGGCGGTTCCGCTCCCGTCGTCGTCGGCGCCGGGAGCGGGGTCCACGGCGGGGTCGTAGGGGCGGGGATCGCCGTCCGCGTCGACGAACTCGCCGCCGGAAGCGGTGGAATCCAGATGTGCGGTGATGAGCACCGTGGATTGCGCCCCGTCGGCGCGGTGCTCGGCCTCCACGTTGAACAACTCGTGCCCCCGCCACCGGAAGCGGTGCAGCCGCACCCTCAGACCGAGGTCCCGGAAACGGTCCGCGAGCGCCTCGACGACCCGGGGATTGTCCTCGGCGGACGCGTCCCGGCTGCGCACCAGCAGCCCCTCGCCGTCTCTCAACGGCTCGACACCGGAGAGGCGCGCGACATGGCCGCGCAGCACCTCCGGGGTCACGGCCGCGCGCACCGCCGCGATCGTCTCCGGTGACGGGTGGCCGTCCGTCGCCGCGCCCGCGGCGGGATCCGGTCCGGCGCCGCCCTCCGCCGGGCCGGCCGCGAGTCCTGCCGCCCGTCCCTCACCCAGGCGGGAGAGCAACGCCGGGTCCGGCAGCAGCCGTTCGGTGTGACCGGGCTTCGCACCCGGCAGGTGCACGTCCTCCACCGGCACCCCGGCGGGCACCGCGAGGTACACGCCGCCCGGCGCGGACCCCAGGGGAAGGAGTGGCGGGGCGGCGGCCGCGGCGAGTTTGTCGGCGACGAGGCCGAAAGCGGCCGTGGCGCGCGTCGTCGCCCCGTCCCGGGTGTCCACGGTGCCGCGGCCGGGGGCGAGCGGACGGTCGTCGCGGATCAGGAAGGCCGCCGTGTCCTGCACCGGTCCCCGCGGGTCGACCGTGAACCCGGCCTGTTCGAGGACCGCGGTGCCACGCATGGTCGCCATGGCCAGTACGAGCCGCGTGGACGCGACATGGACGGGGACGACCTCGGTCAGGTTCGCGACGCCCTCCAGCGCGGACAGCCCCGTGCCCTCGGGCAGCCCGATCCTCGCCCAGAGGACGGGCCGGTTCTCCACGGCGGCGGCGGTGAACACGGGGTGGGCCGCCGTACGCATCCCGGCTTCCCCGGCGAACGCGCGCTCCTGGGCGTTCTCGCCCACGAAGACGCACTCGTCGGCCACCGCGGCAGGTGTCGTCGCATCCGCCGTGCTGGCGACCGCCCGGTCGAAGATCTCCCGGCTGTCCTTGGCACCCCAGTGCACGAGGGTGCCGTCCGTGAACCGGCCGGGGAAGGCGCCCCGCAGGGCCGACGCGGCCCGCTGCACCTCGGCGGCGCTCGGGCCCGGGTTGGAGATGATGCCCTTGCGTACGTCGCCGAGGGCGTCGAGCACGGCGAATACACGCGGTCGGGGCACGAACGTCAGCGAGCCGTCGGCCTCGAAACGGGTATCCGCCAAGGTCGCCCCGATATCGAAGAAGAGCACGGGCATGGTGTGCCTCCGCGAGGTGAACCGGCCCCGGATCGCCTGCCGGCGAGGTGGAGCGGGTGCCGCGCGGATGAAGGGCCCCGGGGCCGACGGCCCCGCGCCGTCTCCCCCCGGCGACGCACGCCGCTCCGGGAAGAGACCCGCCCCTTCCATCGTCCGCCCCGGCTCGCCTTCCCGCATCCCAGGATGTACACGAATGCCGTTCGACGCAGGACAGTTGAAGGGGTTACGGGCTACGGCTTCGGGCTTCGGGCTTCGAGGTGCGGGCGCGCGGTCGGGGCGATGTCACCGACGACCGGCGGGCCTCACCGGGACGTCCCGGACACCTTGATCGCGCCGACCGGGCAGGCCCGCGCGGCCTCCCGGACCATCGGGTCACCGCCGCCGCCCTCCCGGCCGGCCAGGAGGGTGCTGAAGCCGTCGTCGTCCTGGGTGAAGACGCCCGGGGCGGCGAGGGCGCACTGGCCGGCGCCGATACAGACGTCCGTGTCGATGTGAATGTCCGTCACGGATGCCCCCCTACCAGGTCACGGGGAGGTCCAGCATCCCCTGGATGGTGTCGCCGGGCTTCCACCGGACCTCGTCGGCGGGCACGGCCAACCGCAGGCCCGGGAGCCTCTCCAGGAGGGCGCCCAGGGCGATCTCCAGCTCCGCGCGGGCCAGGTTCTGGCCAAGGCACTGGTGGATACCGAAGCCGAACGCCACGTGGTGGCGGGCGGAGCGGTGCCAGTCGAGGGTGTCCGGTTCGGGATAGACGCTCTCGTCGCGGTTGATGACCGAGGTCGCGAAGACCACGCCCTCCCCCGCCCGGATCGTCGTCCCCGCCACCTCGATGTCCTCGGTGGCCTGCCGCAGCAGCCCGTCCGCGATGGAGAGCATCCGCATCAGCTCCTCCACGGCCGCCGGCAGCCGCGCCGGGTCGGCGCGCAGCTCGGCCAGCCGCTCGGGGTGGCGGAGCAGGGTGTAGGTGCCCAGCGAGATCATGTCGGCGGTCGTCTCGTGGCCCGCGACCAGCAGGATCATGGCCAGGGAGATCGCCTCCTCCCGGTCCACCGTGCCGTCGCGCACCTGCTCGTGGACCAGGGCGTCGAGGACGCCGTCGCCGGACGGCGCCGCCAGTTTCCGGTCGATCAGTGCGCCGAGGTAGGCGGCCAGCCGGTCGCGTGCCGCACTCACCTCCGCCGGCACCCGGCTGCGCAGCAGCCGTCGTGACTGCTCCTCGAAGAACTCGTGGTCCGCGTACGGGACGCCGAGCAGGGCGCAGATCACCGTGGACGGCACGGGCAGGGCGAAGGCGTTCACGAGTTCCGCGGGCGGCCCCTGCGCGAGCATCGCGTCGATGCGCTCGTCGACGATCCGCCGGATGGCCGGTCGCAGGGCGGTGGCGCGTTTCAGGGTGAAGCTCGCGACCAGAAGCCGGCGCTGCGCGTGGTGCTCGGGGTCGTCGACGTTGAGGAGGGCCGAGCGGCGGTCGCGCAGCGCCACCAGGCGGGGCGAGGTGGCCGGGTAGCCGGGGCGGGTGCGGTCGGTCGACAGCCGGGAGTCGGCGAGCAGGGCGCGGGCCGCCTCGTGCCCGGTGACCAGCCAGGCGACCCGGCCGTCGTAGAGGGTGACGCGGGCCAGCGGGCGCGAGTCGCGCAGGGGGTCGTAGGCGGCGGGCGGCCGGTAGGGGCAGGTGCGGTCCTGGGGGAAGGCGACGGGATCGGGTTCTCGCCGCACCTCCGCGGCGTCGGCCGAATGCGCCGGGTGGATGGCGTCCGTCGTGTCCGTCGTATCCGTGGTGTCCGTGGTGTCCGTCATGGGTGCCTCGCAGACGAAGAGTGCGTCCTGCCGATCTCCATTAGATGCCCCGGGCATCTATGAGGTGACGCACAGTTCGGCCAGATCGACCAATGGGGCGATCCGGCCGGAATCACTCGCTCCGAAGCGGCACTCTTGGGACGGCGACGGGAAAACCGGTTGCCGCGGCCCCGCCTTCAGCCGCAGGATCCGGCCATGTCCACCTTCGACGCCCCCGTGCCGCTGACGTCCGCCACCGCTCCGACGGTGTGCGGCCGACAGCAGCCCGGCCGTCCCCGGAGGCCCGATACCGCGCGACCGTGACGGCCGCGCTCGTCGCGGGCATGGTCGCGGGCTACGGCATCGCCGTACCCGTCGGCGCGGTCGCGACCTACCTCGTCTCCCTCACCGCCCGCACCTCCCTGCGCACCGGCGTGTGCGCCGCGCTCGGCGTCGCCCTCGCGGACGGCGTCTACGCCCTGGTCGCCACCGCCGGGGGCGCCGCCGTCGCCGCCGTGCTGCGTCCGGTACTGACACCGCTGCGCTGGGCTTCGGCGCTGGTCCTGCTGGCGCTGGCGGCACGCGGCGCGGTGACGGCCGTACGCCGGTACCGGGCCCGGCGGCTCGGCACCCGGTCCGTGCCCCCACCGCCGAGTCCGGCCCGGGCCTGTCTGAGCCTGTTCGGCATCACCCTCCTCAACCCGACGACCGTCGTCTACTTCGCCGCTCTCGTTCTCGGCAACGGCACCACCGAGCCCGTACGGCCCGTGGAACAAGCCGTGTTCGTGCTCGCCGCCTTCCTTGCGTCCGCGAGCTGGCAGGTGTCGCTCGCCGGCGGCGGCGCGCTGCTGGGCCGCGCACTGACCGGCCACCGCGGGCGGCTGGCGACGGCGTTCGTGTCGAGCGGGGTGATGACGGTGCTGGCGCTGCGGATGGTGATCTAGTCGGCCTCCAGGCGGATGAATCTCGCGACCACCGGTGTTGAAGGGGGTTGCGAGTCGGACGTACGTGACGCGAGCGACGCGGCGCGATGACGAAGGGGACGGATGCCATGCCTCTCGAAGGCGAGTACGAAGCCAGCCCGACGCAGTGGGTGCGCGAACAGGTGGAGCGGTACGAGCGCTCCGGCGGCACCGAGGGGACGACACTGCTGGATACGGGACTGCCCGTCATCCTGCTGACGACCCGGGGCGCGAAGAGCGGAAAGCTCCGCAAGACGCCGCTGATGCGGGTGGAGCACGACGGCCGCTACGCCCTGGTCGCCTCTCTGGGCGGGGCGCCGAAGCACCCCGTCTGGTACTTCAACGTCAAGGCCGATGCGCGGGTGGAGCTCCAGGACGGGCCGCTCAAGCAGGACATGACGGCCCGTGAGGTCACCGGCGCGGAGAAGGCCGAGTGGTGGGAGCGCGCCGTCGCCGCGTTCCCGACGTATGCCGACTACCAGAAGAAGACGGACCGGGAGATCCCGGTGTTCGTGGTGGAACCCTCCGCCGGCAGCTGAGACGGCGCCCTCGGCCCGGGTGCGGAGGGGGTCTCTCCGGGGAGCGATCGAGTGACCTTCGAGGGTTCCTCGATCGTGTCGTAGAAAAATCTGTCGAGAAGAGGCATGACGGTGCTCCCCCCGGGCACCCGACTGTCAGGCCCCGCCGCGCTCCCCCGTCGCGGCGGGGCTTTCTGCTGCCTCGCGCGCGCCGCGGTCGGTCACGTCGAGGAAGATCTGGTCCGCCTGGGGCACCGTCGCCGCGATCGAGCGCTTGATGCGCACGGCGATCTCCTCCACCCGCTCGCTGTCCAGTCCGGGCATGAGGTCGATCCGGGCGGCCACCAGCGCCGCGTCGAGGCCCATCTTCATCGTGAACAGCGCTTCCACGCTGTCGATCTCGGGCTGGGCGTCGAGCAGCGCGCGGATCCGCGTCCCGGTCTCCGGGTCGGCGGCCTCGCCGATGAGCTGGTCACGCGCCTCGCGTCCGAGCCGGTAGGCGACGTAGACGAGCAGCGCGCCGATCGCCAGCGAGGCGGAGGCCTCCCACACGACCTGCCCGGTCACCATGTGCAGGAACATGCCGATCGCGGCCAGGGTCACGCCGAGCACGGCGGTGCCGTCCTCGGCGACGACCGTGCGCAGGGCCGGGTCGCGCAGGCCCGCGAGGCCACCGCCCTGCTTGCGTACCTGGTGCAGGGCCCGCAGCAGCGAGACCCCCTCGGCGAGGAAGGAGACGCCGAGCACGATCAGGCCGGCCACATAGCCGCTGAGCTCCTCGTCGGCGCCCGACCGGAGTGCCTCGACGCCCTGGAAGAAGGAGAAGCAGCCGCCCATGACGAAGATCCCCACGGCGGCCAGCAGCGACCAGAAGAAGCGTTCCTTGCCGTAGCCGAAGGGGTGCCGCGCGTCGGCCGGGCGTCGGCTGCGGCGCAGTGCGGCGAGGAGGAAGACCTCGTTCAGGCTGTCGGCGACGGAGTGCGCGGCCTCCGACAGCAGTGCGGGCGAGCCCGCGAAGAGACCGCCCAGCGCTTTGGCCACGGCGATCACGAGGTTGGCGGCGAGCGCCACCAGGACGGTGACGCGGGTCTTGCGGTCGGCGTTCGATTCGGTGGTCGGTTCGGTGCGGCGCTCTGAGGATGTCCCTGTCACCTTCGCCGACTGCCCCGGCCGGTCGCGCTCATACCGTGCCGTCGGCGGAAATCGGGGAACGCGTTCAGCAGGACGTACACGGGAACAGGACACGCACGAGACGGGCGACGTCAGCGGGAGGAACCATGAGCGGCGGGGGCGACGGCAACAGCGCGTACGGCCACAAGGCGTTCCACCGGTCCAAGAGCCACTTCACCGACCGGATCACCGCGGACGGCCGGGACGGCTGGCCGGTGGCGGAGGGCCGCTACCGGCTGGTGGTCAGCCGCGCCTGCCCGTGGGCGAGCCGGGCGGTGATCTCCCGGCGCCTGCTGGGTCTGGAGGACGCGCTGTCGATGGCGATCGCCGACCCGATCCAGGACGACCGCAGCTGGCGCTTCACCCTCGACCCGGACGGCCGTGACCCGGTCCTCGGCATCCGCCGTCTCGGCGAGGCGTACGAGCGACGGGAGCGCGGTCACGGGGGCGGTATCAGCGTGCCGGCGATCGTGGACGTGCCCAGCGGCGAGCTGGTGACGAACGACTACCAGCAGCTCACCCTGGACCTCGCCACCGAGTGGACGGCCCTGCACCGCCCCGGCGCCCCCGACCTCTATCCCGACCGGCTGCGCGACGAGATCGACACGGTCATGGCCGAGGTGTACGAGGACGTCAACAACGGGGTGTACCGGGCGGGTTTCGCCAGTGAGCAGGACGAGTACGAGGAGGCCTGCGCGGGTGTGTTCCGGCGGCTGGAGCTGCTGACGTCCCGACTGGCCCGGCAGCGCTACCTGGTGGGTGACGCGATCACCGAGGCGGACATCCGGCTGTTCACCACACTGGTGCGTTTCGACGCCGTCTATCACGGTCACTTCAAGTGCAACCGCTGGAAGGTGACGGAGAATCCGGTTCTGTGGGCGTATGCGCGGGATCTCTTCCAGACACCCGGCTTCGGCGACACCGTCGACTTCGATCACATCAAGCGGCACTACTACCAGGTGCACACCGGCATCAACCCGACCCGGATCGTCCCCCTCGGCCCGGACCCGGCCGGCTGGCTCTCCCCCCACCACCGTGAGGAGCTCGGCGGCCGCCCCTTCGGCACCGGGACACCGCCGGGTCCGGTCCGCGCCGACGAAGAGGTTCCGGCGCGGGGACGCCCCTGAGAGCCCCATCCACGCAACACCGGAAGAAGGAGTGAGACACACGTGGCCAAGAAGAAGAAGCTCCCCCTTGCCTACAAGCCCGTCGGATTCGTGCTCGGCTGGGCGAGCGGCGCCCTGGCGGGAGCCGCGTTCCGCAAGGCGTGGAAGGCCATCCGACACGAGGACAACGCTCCGGACGCTCTGGACCGGGACCGCGGCTGGGGCGAGATCCTGCTGGCCGCGGCGGTGCAGGGCGCCATCTTCGCGGCGGTCCGCAGCGCCGCGGACCGCACCGGGGCCAAGGCGATCGAGCGGTCGACGGGGGTGTGGCCGGCCCAGGACAAGGGTGGCCGCGACTGAGCGGCCCGACCGGGATCGACCGCGGCCGGTGATGAGCCGGGGCGCCCCCTGGGGCTCCCGCCGGGCCGCCGCCGGTACCGCGACGGCCCGGCCCTCCCCGGAACCATCCGGGCGGGGCCGGGCCGCTCCCGTGTCCGGCCTCAGCCCTGCTTCGGTGCCGTGGAGGGTTCGAGGCGGATGGTGAAGGAGTGACCGGACGGGTCGGAGTAGCCGCGCTCCTCGTGCGGGCCGGGGGCACCCTTGGTCTCCAGGGGGCGGCCCCCCAGGCCCACGACCCGGCGTTCCACCTCGTCGAGGTCGTCGACGAGGAAGTCCAGGTGGGCCTGAAACGAGTTCTCGGGGCGGGGCCAGCTCGGTGGGGTCGCGTTCACGTCCCGCCGAAACGCCAGCCGGGTCCCGTCGCCGCCCCTGATCTCCACCCGGTTGGCGGACGCGATGATCTCCTCGGCGTCCAGCAGCCCCTTGTAGAACTCGGCGAGCTTCTCGGGCTCGGCACAGTCGAGCACCACGACGCCCGCTTTCACCAATGCCATGTCGTCGTCTCCTCCGCGAGATCCGGACCGGGGCGGGCGAGTCCCGCCCCCCGAACCTTGCGGATACCCCGGTTTCAGTCGGCCACCAGCCACGTGCCGTCCCGCATCAGCTCCCGTCCCCGGATCTCACCGGCAGTCCGCCAGGCCTGGATCCGGCGGGGCAGGACGCGGAAGTACAGGTAGGGCGCGGCCAGTTCGCGCGGATCGAAACCGGTCTTGCCCGCGAAGATCTCGGCGTCCTCCTCCGGCAGTTCGACGGGCGGCACGGCCGTGGCGGTGCCCTCGATCATCACGACGTCCTGGGTCGGCCCGACGGCGACGCGGGCGACTCCGGTGGCGAGCAGGTTGCGTCCGGTGGGACTCGTGGCGGGTGTGGCGAAGAGCAGGGTCGCGCCGTCCCAGACGAAGGACAGGGGAACCAGGTAGGGCGCCGCGCCGCCCTCGGCGGCCGTGGCGACCCAGGCGTCGACGTCGTGTTCCAGCCGGTGGAGGGTGTCGAGTCTGCGCTGCTTCGCGGGGCGTGGGGCTGCTGGCGTCATGGTTTCAGTGTGGCCGTCGCCGCCCGATTCGCACCAAGAGTTCCGCGCCGGGATCACGCGTGCCGCCGAAGACCTGGACTTCCTGGACAGGTGTCCCGTTATAGTGGACACCTGTCCAAGAAACTGAGGGAGACCATGGAGATCCTGGCGAACGTGCTGGTCGCGCTGGTGGCCGCGCTGCATCTCTACATACTGGTGATGGAGATGTTCCTGTGGCAGAGGAAGCCGGGGATGTCCTTCCACGGCCTGGACGCGGAGATGGCACGACGGACCGCCGCGCTGGCCGCCAACCAGGGCCTCTACAACGGCTTCCTCGCGGCGGGCCTGGTGTGGGGGCTGATCGCGGCCGACCCGACCGGATTCCGCGCGCAGGTGTTCTTCCTGTCCTGCGTCATCGTCGCCGGCGTATACGGCGCGGCCACGGCGAACCGCCGGATCCTGGTCGCGCAGGCCCTGCCCGGCGCGCTCGCCCTGGCCGCCGTCCTGATCGCGCGGTGAGCCGCGGCGAGCCCGAGGACCCGCGCGCCGCCCGCACCAGGGCGAGGCTGCGTTCGGCGCTGCTCGAGGAATGCGCCGAACGGCCCCTGGAGGAGGTCGGCGTCGCCGCCCTGGTGCGGCGGGCCGGGGTCGGCCGGGCCACCTTCTACGTGCACTATCCCGACCTGGAGGCACTCGCGGTCGACGCCTGCGCGGACGTCGTGCGCGAGGCCGTGGAGGCGCTGCACGCCTGGCAGGGGCGACCGGACCCGGTACGGGCGCCGGCCGCGCTGCCCGAGTTCTTCGGATCGCTGACACCGCACGCCGCGCTGTACCGCACCCTGCTCGCGCCGGGCGGCGGCGGGCCGCTCGGCCGCGTCCTGCACCGGGATCTGCGGGCCTACAGCCTGCGGGAACGGGAGCGGGCGGGCGCGGCCGACGCGCCCCTGGTCGCCTCGGCCGTCGCCGCCACCTTCGCGGGGGTGCTGGCGGACTGGCTGCACGGCGATCTCGGGGGCACCCCGCACGAGATCGCCGACCAGGTGTGGCAGCTGCTGGTCGCCCTGCACGCGAGCCGCTGACCGGCGGTCACATGCACGCCACCGTGGTCTTCGCCAGGGGCCACGCCTCGACGCCGCCGGAGGTGCGGACGTACGCCGTCGAGGCGTCGTCCGTCAGCCACAACCGGCGTTCGCCGTGGCGGTACCCGGTGTCGTGGGCGTCGGCGGGCATCTCGGCGTCACCGTCGTACGGCGAGGTCAGCAGGTTCTCCTCGATCACACCGTCGGGGTCGCGGACGTACTGCCGTCGGTCCTCGCCGCGGCCCATCACCAGGAAGTGCGCCGACTGCCAGTCGCAGTGCTCGGCGCCGGGGTAGCTGCTCACCGTCGTGGTCGCGACCCGCTTCCCGTGCCGGTCGGTCCAGATCTCCGGGTCACCGGAGCCGGTGACGCTCGCGGGGAGTTCGGCCGGATCACAGGAGGCGTGGGTCTCCGGACCCCAGCCCGGCCGGTCCTCCTGGTCCCGGGCGACGACGACCGCGACCTTCGTCCGGCCGGTCACGTCGTACGAGTACAGCACCCGGTCCCCCGACGCGCGTTCCACCCGGAAGCCGGAGCGCGGGCCCGTCGGCTCGAACAGGTCGAACCAGAGCCGCAGTCCCTCCTCCGGGGTGTCACCGCCGTCGCTCTCGCTCCAGCCGTCCGGGCCGCCGCCCCAGGAGATCTCCCCGTCGCACTCCAGCGCCCGGCCCGCGGCGCCCGACACGCTGCGCAGGGCCTCCGGTGTGCTCGCGTCCAGGTCCTTCGTGGCGATGTCCAGCGGGCCGGCGTACGGCGTCGCCGGGGGCGTGCCCTCGACCACCACGTCCTTCCCGTCCACCCCGGCACCGCATCCCACGGCCGCCAGTCCCACCAGCAGTCCCCACACCACGACTCGTCCGCGCATACCCGTCCCCGCCCCGTTCCCGCCGCCATCCGGTGGACGCCCTTTCGCGTCCGCTCCTGTGACGCGGAAGCGATCCGAAACGTTCAGCGGGCCGTCTGGAACGTCCTGCGGTACGCCTGGGGCGAGACCCCGATGGCCGCGTGCAGGTGCTGGCGCAGCGAGGCTCCGGTGGCGAAGCCGACCCGGCCGGCGATTTGGTCGACCGAGAGGTCACTGGCCTCCAGCAGGTGCCGGGCGTGCACCACGCGCTGCTGGATCAGCCAGCGGCCGGGGCTGATGCCCACCTCGTCGTGGAAGCGGCGGGCGAAAGTGCGCTGGCTCATCCGGGCGTGCGCGGCGAGGTCGGCCAGGGCGAGGGGCTCGTCGAGGCGCCCCAGGGCCCAGGCGCGGGTGGCCGCCGTGCTCGCCGGGCCGGTCTCGGGAACGGGCTGTTCGATGTACTGCGCCTGCCCGCCGTCGCGGAACGGCGGGACCACGCAGCGGCGGGCCACCTTGTTGGCGAGTTCGCTGCCGTGGTCCTTGCGGACGAGGTGCAGGCAGATGTCGACCCCGGAGGCGGCGCCCGCCGAGGTCAGCACGCGGCCGTCGTCCACGAAGAGGACGTCCGGGTCGAGGTCGACCTGCGGGTACATCCGGCCGAACGCCTCGGCGACCTGCCAGTGGGTGGTGGCCCGGCGGCCGTCGAGGAGACCGGCGGCGGCGAGGACGAACGCGGCGGTGCAGATGGAGACGATGCGCGCGTCGGGGCGGATCCGGGCGAGCGCCTCGGCGACCCCGTCGGGCAGCGCCGCGGTGATCCAGTCGGACGCCACCGGGGCGACGACGACCGTGTCGGCCGTGGCCAGCACCTCCGGGCCGTGCCGCACGCCGATCGTGAAGTCGGCGTTCGTCTGCACAGGACGGCCGTCGACCGTGCAGGTCAGGGTCTCGTAGTGGCCGTCGGCCGCGCCGAGGATCCGGCTGGGGATACCGAGTTCGAACGGGTAGACGCCGTCGAGGGCGAGGACGACCACCCGGTGCTTGCGCTGCTGTGCCTGCATGGCACGATCCTATCGAAGCTTGGCAATCTTGCCATTTCCCGCCCGGGTGCCGCCCGGCAGGCTGGTTCACCATGAGCACTGTGAACACCATGCGCGTCATCGGCCAGAACGTCCTCGGCGGTCCCGAGGTCCTGAGGGAAACGGAAGTGGAGCGGCCCGCGCCGCGTCCGAACGAGGTACTGGTCCGGGTGCGCGCCGCCGGCGTCAACCCGACCGACTGGAAGCACCGCGCGACGGGCGGCTTCCTCGGCGAGCCGCCCTTCGTCCTGGGCTGGGACCTCTCCGGGACCGTCGAGGCGGTCGGCATCGGCGTGGCGGCCTTCGCCCCCGGCGACGAGGTCTTCGGCATGCTGCCGTACCCCTACGGGCACGGCTCGCACGCCGAGTACGCCATCGCCCCCGTCCGCGCCCTGTGGCACAAGCCGACCGGGATCGACCACGTGCAGGCGGCCGCGCTGCCGCTGGTCTCGCTGACCGCCTGGCAGGCCCTGGTGGAGAACGCCGGCCTCGAGGCCGGGCAGCGGGTACTGATCCACGCGGCCGCGGGCGGCGTGGGCCATGTCGCCGTACAGATCGCCAAGGCGCGTGGCGCGTACGTGATCGGCACGGCGAGCGCGGGCAAGCACGACTTCCTGCGGGAGCTCGGCGCCGACGAGGTGATCGACTACCGGGAGAGCGACTTCACCGACGCCGTGAAGGACGTCGACGTGGTCCTGGACACGCTGGGCGGGGACACCTCCGTGCGGTCCCTGGGCGTGCTGCGGCCGGGCGGGATCGTGGTGTCGATCCTGCCGGTGGGGTCGGCGGAGTTCACCGAGGAGGCCGAGCGGCTCGGGGTGCGGGCGGTGCGGATGCTCGTGGACGCCGACCGGGCGGGGATGCGGACGATCGCCGAACTGGTCGAGACGGGGAAGCTGCGTGCCACGATCGCGGGGACGTACCCGCTGGCCGATGCCGCCGAGGCACACGCGCTCGGCGACACCGGCCGGACCACCGGGAAGCTGGTCCTGACGGTCGACTGACGGACCCGCCCGTCGGATCAGAACAGGAGCACGGGCTTGATGGTCCTGCCCTCGGTCATGTCCCGCACCGCCTGGTCGATGTCCGCGAACGGATAGGTGCCGATCAGGCGGTCCAGCGGGAGCCGCCCCGCCTTGACCAGCTCGACCAGGGCGGGGATGAAGGACTGCGTCTCGCTGTCGCCGAGGGTGAGCCCGACGACCCGCTTGCCGCCCAGCATCCCGTTGACGTCGAGGGCGACCTCGCTGCCGAAGGGCGGTGCGCCCACGACGACGAGGGTGCCGCGGGCGGCGAGCGCGTCGACACCCTGGCGCAGCACGGCCGTGTTGCCCGTGGTCTCCACGACGCCGTCGGCGCCCTGCCCGCCGGTGATCTCCGCGATCGCCTCGCCCAGCGGGACCGTACCCGCGTCGACGGTGTGTGTGGCGCCGAGCTCCTTGGCCAGCTGGAGGCGTTCGGCGACCCGGTCGACCGCGATGATCGTGGTGGCCGGGGTGAGGGCGGCCGCCATGACCGCCGACAGGCCGACGGCGCCCGCGCCGAGGACGACGACCGTGCTGCCGGTCGCCGGCTTCAGCACGTTCCAGACCGCGCCGACACCGGTCTGGACCCCGCAGCCCAGCGGGGCGATCGACGCCAGCGGTACGGCGGGGTCGACCTTGACGAGGCTGCGCTCGTCGACCAGGGCCCGCTCGGCGAAGGAGGACTGGCCGAAGAAGTGGCCGCCGAGGGGCTCGCCGTCCCGGCTGATGGTGCTGGTGCCGTCGGCGCGGCGGCCGCCGAGGAGGTTCAGCGGCAGCCAGGTGGCGCAGTAGGCGGGGTGGCCGCCATGGCAGTTGCGGCAGTCGCCGCAGGAGGTGAAGGACAGCACGACATGGTCGCCCGGTGCCACCCCGGTGACGGCCGAGCCGACCGACTCCACGACGCCCGCGCCCTCGTGGCCGAGGACTCCGGGCAGGGGGAAGGGCAGCCCGCCGCTCGCCACCCCGAGGTCGGTGTGACACAGTCCGGCCGCCACCAGACGGACGACCGCCTCGTGCGGGGCGGGGTCGTCGAGGACGACGTCGGACAGGGTGAAGGGGGCCCCGCCGGACTCGACGACGGCGGCGCGTGTGGTGATGGACATGGGTTGAACTCCCTGTGTTTCGCGGCGCGTTCAGTCGAGCGAGACGACGACGGACTTGACCTTGGTGTACGCGTTGAGCGCCTCGGGGCCGTACTCGCGGCCGAAGCCGGAGTCCTTGACGCCGCCGAAGGGGACGGCCGGGTCGAGCATCGCCCAGTCGTTGACCCAGACGATGCCCGCCTGGAGGCGGTCGGCGACGCGGTGGGCGCGCGCCAGGTTGCCGGTCTGGACGCCCGAAGCCAGGCCGTACGGCGTGGAGTTGGCCAGCGCGACGGCCTCGTCCTCGTCGTCGAAGGGCTGCACGGTGAGGACCGGACCGAAGATCTCCTCCTGCACGACCCGGGAGTCGTTCGCCAGGTCGGCGATCACGGTGGGCTTGTAGTAGTAGCCGCCGTCGAGGTCGAGCCGCTCGCCGCCGCAGACGATGCGGGCCCCCTCCTTGCGGGCCAGCTCGACGTACTCCTCGACCTTGCGCAGGTGCTTCTCCCCGGCCATCGGACCGACGACGGTCTCCACCTGCCGGGGGTCGCCTACCGGCACACCGGGGACGGCCTCGGCGAGGATGTTCAGCAGGGTGCTGTAGACCGGACGGGCCACCAGCAGCCGCGGGCCGCCCATGCAGAACTGGCCGGTGTTGAAGACGAAGCCCTTGATGACCGCCCCGACGGCCTTCTCCAGGTCGGCGTCCTCGAAGACGATGTGCGCGGCGTTGCCGCCGAGCTCCATGGTGACCGGCTTGAGGTTCCCACCGGCGACGCTCGCGGCGTGCCGGCCGATCGCGGTGGAGCCGGTGAAGGCGATCTTGTCCACGCCGGGATGCCGGAGCAGCGCCTCACCGGCGACCGGGCCCGCGCCGGTGACGACGTTGACCACACCGTCGGGCACGCCGGCCCGCTGGAACAGTCCCGCCATGTACAGGGCGCTGAGCGGCGTCTCGTCGGCGGGCTTGTGGACGACCGTGTTGCCGGCGGCGAGCGCCGGGGCGATCTTCGAACCGGCCAGGATCAGCGGGAAGTTGAACGGGGTGATCGCGGCGACCACGCCGAGCGGGCCCCGCCTGGTGTAGGCGAGGGCGTTCATCGGGATGTCGCGGGTCGCGCCGTCCAGGGAGAAGGCGAGGGAGGCGAAGTACTCGTAGTCGTTGGCCGCGTTCGTGGCGTCGACCGCCAGCGCCAGGGTGATCGGCTTGCCGACGTCCAGGCTCTCCAGCCGGGCGATCTCGTCGGCCTCCGCACGGATCAGTTCCGCCACCCGCAGCAGGACGCGGCCGCGCTCCCGGCCGCTCAGTCCGGACCACTGCCCGGTGTCGAAGGCCGCCCGCGCGGCCCGTACCGCGGCGTCGACGTCGGCGGCGCCCGCCTCCGCGACGGTGGTCACGACCGTGCCCCGGGACGGGTCGACCACCTCGGTCCGCGCTCCGTCCGCGGCCTCACGCCACTGTCCCCCGATGAAGAGTCGACCGGGGTCGATCTCGAAGGTGGTCATCACCACTCCTCAGCATCGTCGCCAAGATTTCAACCAACAGGATTCCTGTTGGTCCGCAGTCTCATTACAGACAGGTTTCCTGTCAATGGTCTACGCTCGGACTCATGGCCGGCACCCAGACAACCAAGACAACGTCCGCACCCCAGCCCCACAAGGCACCTCCGTCCCTGCTCTACATGGTGAAGCAGGTGGAGCTGGTGGTGCGATCCCACCTGGACGAGCTGGTCAAGCCGTCCGGGATCACGGCCCTGCAGTACACGGCGCTCACCGTGCTGCAACGGCACGACGGCCTGTCCGCCGCCCAGCTGGCCCGGGACTCGTTCGTGACCGCCCAGTCCATCGCCGACCTGGTGCGCTCCCTGGAGACACGCGGGCTCATCCGCCGCGAACGCAATCCCCGCAACCGGCGCGAGCTGCTGATCCTGCTCACCACAGAGGGCCGCGAACTGCTCGACCGGCACGCCGGGCCGGTGCGGGAGCTGGAGGAGCGCATGGTGCGGGAGCTCACCGCCCACCAGACGGAGCAGTTGCGCACTGCGCTCACGAAGGCGTGGCACGCACTGTCGTAGCACGCGGCGCACCCCTTCGCTCACGGCGAGAAAAAACTCTGGCAGAGTCGGTTGCATTTCGAAGACATATGTCAATCGAACATGCTGGAATTCACTCGATCGGGGGTAACTTGCTGGGGCGGGGAACTGCTGTCTGCTCCCCGGCCGTTGGAGGCTCCCGACCGGTGGAGCGGGTTGGAGGCGATGTCGTCGTGCTGGAGAAACCCGCAGCGGACACCCCGCATCTGCGCGTCCGCGAGGACCGCGGGTACACGGTGCTGGAGTTCCGCGGCGAGATCGACATCGTCGCGGCGACCGAGATCACCCCGCACCTCGACTACGCGACCGGCGGCCCGGCGCCCCGGATCGTGATCGACCTGAGCCGGATCGAGTTCTTCGACTGCTCCGGGCTGCGCCTGCTGTACCGGGCGCGCGGCCGCGTCCTCGACCACGGCGGGCATCTGCACCTCGTCTGCACCCATCGGCTCACCCTGCGGATCCTGCGCGCCACGGGGCTGTACCGGCTGCTGCCGCCCGCCGCGACGCTGGACGCGGCCCTGGAGCGGCCCGAGGCCACCTCCGGCACGTTATGACGGCGCTCGACGCGCTCCTCTCCGTACCGCGGAACCACGCGACACCCGGCACCCCGCACCCCGCACCCGGTAGCCGAGCGGCCTGTCGCCGGCCCCGACCCCCCGGCTCCCTGGCCCCCGGCCATCCAGCCCCCGGGTCCCCCTTACCGGTCCCCGGCTATTGACCGCGTGCCGCGTCGAACAGGGCGCTGACGGACTCACCGTTGTGGATACGGCGTACGGCCTCCGCGAGGGCGGGCGCGATGGACAGGATCCGCAGTTTGTCGGTGTGCTCCTCGGCGGGCACCGGCACGGTGTTGGTGCACACGATCTCCAGCACGTCGGGCTGCTCGCTCAGCCGCTTGAGGGCACCGTCCGCGAACAGACCGTGCGTGCACGCCACCCGTATGGACCTCGGCTCCAACTCCCGCAGCCGGTCGAGTAGTTCCAGGACCGTGCTGCCCTTGGCGATCTCGTCGTCGAGAACGATGACATCGCGCCCGGACACCTCGCCGATCACCGCGCTGATGCTGACCCGGTCGTCCGCGTACCGCTGCTTGGCGCCGGCCGCCACCTGGGCGCCGATCATCCGGGCGAAGGCGGCGGCCTCCTTGGCGTTGCCGAGGTCGGGCGAGACCACGGTGGTGCGGGTGAGGTCGTAGCGGCGGAAGTGGGCGGCCAGTTCCCGGTGGGCGTGCAGATGGTCCACGGGCATCGAGAAGAAGCCGTGCACCTGCGGCGAGTGGAGGGTCATGGTGAGGAGCCGGTGCACACCGGCCGCCGCCATCAGGTCCGCGACCAGGCGCCCGCCCAGGGAGATGCGGGGCGCGTCCTTCTTGTCGGAGCGGGCGTAGGAGTAGTGCGGCATGACGACGGTGATCCGGCCCGCCGACGCCCCCCGCGCCGCGTCGCACATCAGCAGCAGCTCGACGAGGTGCTCCTGCACGGGCCGGACCAGGGGCTGGACCAGGAAGACATCCCGTTCCCGGCAGTTCGCCTGGAGCTGGACCTCCAGGCAGTCGTTGGCGAACCTGCTGAGCCGGGTGGGGCTCAGGGGCACGCCGAGGTGGGCACAGACCTCGGCGGCCAGCTCGGGATGGGCACTGCCGCTGAACACGGAGATGTCTCGCACGATCGGCTCCTCGCTGATCATGTCCGGCTGGGGCGGGAGCTCTCATGCTACGGACCGGGTCCGTTTTGCCCACCCTCAGGACCGCGCGGGAGCCCCACCCCCTCGCTCGCGGTCGCCCGGAGCCCCCCGGGGCCCCGGGGAAAGCGGGCCGGTCCCGGCGCCGGGCCCCGGGGCCCTCGGCGCGGCCAACCGGGTGGACGGCCGCGACCGCACCGGAGGTGTCCACCCGGTCGGGGTCGTCGGTACGGCCGGGCCACCGGCCACTGGGGCGCGGGGTGGCCGGGCCATCGGAGTGGCCTGGTTGCCGGGGCGGCCGGCCTCCGGGTCGCCGTGGGCCGGGTCGCCATGGTGGACGGGTCGTCGGGGTGGCCAGGCTGCCGGGGGCGCGGGCGCCGGGTCGGCGGGCCGCCGGGTCGCGGACGTCGCCCGGCGGCCCGTGGGGCCACCTCCCGGCGCGCCCACCCCGGCGGGTCCGTCGTCCGTGTCCCACTGTCACAGGTTGCCAACAGCGCGGTCTGACCGGGCCATTGACGGGCATCCGGACAGCAGGAAGGAGGGCCGTTCGCATGACGACTTCCATCAAGCCCGACAAGCCCACCACGCGCCTCCCCCGGCGCATGCCCGGCTGGGCCAAGGTGCTCACCGCCGTCGTGGTCGTACTGGTCGTGATGTTCGCCGGGATCCGGCTGAGCCTGCTGCCGGGACTACGCGACTTCTTCGGCACCGAGACCCATGACCGCTCGGGCCCCGCCCTGCTGGAATCCATCCAGGACATGAGCCGTTACGACGCCGCCTCCGGCAACTTCCAGGTCGTCGTCGACCTGGAGAAGGACGCCAAGTACCTCCCCGACGCGATCCGCGGCACCCGCACCCTGTACGTCGGGGCGGGCACCGTGGACGCCTATGTCGACCTCGGCAAGGTCGGCGACAAGGACGTGACGGTCGACGCGGACCGCACCTCGGCGACGCTCCGGCTGCCGCACGCCCTGCTGGGCAAACCGGCGCTGGACCCCGACCGCTCCTACGCGGTCTCCAAGCAGCGCGGTCTCCTCGACCGCCTCGGCGACCTCTTCTCGGACAACCCGAGCGGTGAGCAGGCCGTGCAGAAGCTCGCGGTCAAGCACATCGGCGAGGCGGCGAAGGAGAGCGAGCTGATCGCGCGCGCCGAGACGAACACCACCGACATGCTCCAGGGGCTGCTGCACTCCCTCGGCTTCGAGGAGGTGAAGGTGACGTACCACACCTGAGCGGCCACGCGGGGTGTCCGTCGCCTGCCGCGCGAGGTGCGGCAGGCGCGGCCACGGCGAGGCGGACCGCATCCCTCGGCCGTTCGGGGGTAATCGCGCTACCACGCAGGGAAGTTGAAGACCTGGAGGACCGGATGGCCCGTGCAGCCCTACGTCCGCTTGCCGTGTTCCGCCCGCGCGGCGGCGGATCTCGGGAGCCCGCCCCGCCCGAGAACGGGGCCGGGAAGCCGGGCCCGAGGCGCGGCTTCTCCTTCAAGCCGCGCGCGAAGTCGGGCCCGAAGCCCGCTCCGAAGCCCCGCTCGACAGCGGGCCCGAGGACCGGTTCGTCGAAGAGGGCGGCGCGCGCCGAGCGCCGGCCGTGGCCGCTTCCGCTCCGGCTGCTGGCGATGCTGTTCGCCTTCGCGTTCATGGTGGCGTTCGCCGTCGTGCTCGCCCGGCTCACCCTGGAGCCGTCGCCCGCGTCCGCGGCGCTGGTGCACTCCAACCTGCGTCCGGGCGACTCCCTGCGCGCCTACCTCGACCAGCCCGAACTGCGCGACGCGGTGAAGCAGATCGGGGGGAACATCCTGCTCGGCGTGCCCTTCGGGGTCCTGGTGCCGGTGGTCGCGCCCCGGGCGCGCGGGCTGCTGCGGGTGCTGCTGCTGACCGCGATCGTCATGCTGCTGGTGGAGATCGCCCAGGGCGCGCTGGTGACCGGCCGCGCCTTCGACATCGACGACGTCATCCTCAACACCACGGGCGCCCTGATCGGGTACCTGCTCGTGGGCCGCCGGATGAGCCGTGCGGTGCACGCACGGGAACGGCACCTGCGACGGGGTGCCCGAGAGAGGGTCTGACGGCCGTCAGCGCGGGGACCAGGTGTAGCGGTCCCCGCCCACCCATCGCACGACGTCGGGGTCGTCGAGGTCGTGCACCGTGATGCCGAACGCGGCGGCGATCTCGAGGACGTCGGTGACGTCCCTCGCCTCGCCGACCACCTCGGAATCGATTTCCACGATGCGGAACGGCGCGGGGCCCGGCTGCACCCCGAGCACCATGATCCGCGGGTGGGAGATACGGAGACTCGCGATTTCGGTCATGACATAGAGGGTAAAGCGGAATCTGCCGGTACGAATCACCCGATTTCCTGGTGCGGTCCGCGCGCGGGTGGGGAACTCTGGAGCCAGGAGGTGGCGATGGAGCCCGTCGAAGCCCTGGACCGGATCGCCTTCCTGCTGGAGCGGTCCCTCGCGCCGACGTACCGGGTCCGCGCCTTCCGGACCGCGGCCCGCGTCCTGACCCCGCTGTCCGCGGAGGAGGTCGCGCAGCGGGCGGCCGACGGGACGCTGGAGTCGTTGAAGGGCGTGGGCCCCAAGACCGCCCAGGTGGTGCGCGAGGCGCTCGCCGGGCAGGTGCCGTCGTATCTGGACAAGCTGGAGGGCGAGGCGGGCCGGCCGCTCACGGACGGCGCGGGCGCCCGGTTGCGGGCGCTGCTGCGGGGGGACTGCCATGTCCACTCCGACTGGTCGGACGGCGGCAGCCCCATCGAGGAGATGGGCCGGGCGGCTGCCGCGCTCGGCCACGAGTGGACCGTGCTGACCGACCACTCGCCCCGTCTGACGGTGGCCCGCGGACTCTCGCCCGAGCGGCTGCGCCGGCAGCTGGAGGTGGTCGAGGAGCTCAACGCGACCTGGGCGCCGTTCCGGCTGCTGACCGGCATCGAGTGCGACATCCTCGACGACGGCTCGCTGGACCAGGAGCCGGAGCTGCTGGAGCGGCTCGACGTGGTGGTCGTGTCCGTCCATTCCAAGCTGCGCATGGAGTCCCGCGCGATGACCCGCCGCATGGTGAACGCCGTGCGCGACCCGCACTCCGACATCCTCGGCCACTGCACCGGGCGGCTGGTGACCGGGCGGGGCCGGCCGGAGTCGGAGTTCGACGCGGACGCGGTGTTCGCCGCGTGCGCCGAGTCCGGTACCGCCGTCGAGGTCAACAGCAGGCCCGAGCGGCTCGACCCGCCCCGCCGACTGCTGCGCCGGGCCGTGGAGGCGGGGACGCTGTTCTCGGTCGACACCGACGCGCACGCGCCCGGCCAGCTGGACTGGCAGATCCTGGGCTGCGCGCGGGCCGAGGAGTGCGAGGTGCCGGAGGGACGGATCGTGAACGGCTGGCCGCTGGCCGACCTTCTGGCCTGGACCCGGGAGAGACGGGTACCGGCGGGCGTGACGGGTGCCTGACGTGGTACCCGGGGGCTCGAGAGAAAGGACCCGTGCATGACACGCGCCGCCGTGTTCGACGTCGACGGCACCCTGGTCGACACCAACCACCTGCACGTCACCACCTGGTGGGAGGCCTTCCGGCAGGCGGGCCACCGGGTCCCGATGCACGCCGTGCACCGGGCGGTCGGGCTGGGCTCCGACGACCTCCTCGCCCACCTGCTCGGCGACGACCGGGACAAGGACGAGGACGCCCGGATCAGTGCCGGCCACAAGGCGCTCTACGGGCAGTACTTCAACCGGCTGCCGGCGCTGCGGGACGCCGGTGCGCTGCTGCGCAGGCTGCACGAGGACGGCTGGACGGTCGTGCTCGCCACCTCCGCCGGCGGGGCCGAACTGTCCGCCCTCAGGCGGGCCATCGACGCCGACGACGTCATCGCCGCGACCGCGAGCGCGGACGACGTGGAGGAGGGCAAGCCCGCCCCGGAGCCCGTGGAACACGCGCTGGAGTTGATCGGGGCGCCCGCCGAGGGGGCGGTGTTCGTCGGGGACACCGTGTGGGACATGCGCGCCGGCCGCCGGGCCGGGGTGCGCTGCGTGGGAGTCCTGTGCGGCGGCATCCCCCGTGCCGACCTGCTGGAGGCGGGCGCGGAGGCGGTCTACGCCGACCCCGCCGAGCTCCTGGCGTCCTTGTCGGACAGCCCGCTGGCCTGAGGCGGGGTGGTGCGCGGTGAGGCCGGGTGGTCCGCGCGGGCCCGTCGGGGCGGGTGACACACGTCACCGGGCACGGCTGCGGACCTGGGAACACCCGCAGGAAGTTACCCGTTGAACCATTCGTGGGTGCGGACGGGACAGTGTCCCCGGGCCTCACCTTTTGCCCACAGGGACGATCGTTCGGCTGAAGCCCTGTGGAGCCTTTCGCCGAGAGGCGACCGCCGTCCGCGCCCACACTCGAACCGCCCCGACCGTGATTCCCCCGTCCGGTCGGGGCTTTCCTCCGTCCGCACGGCGCGGGCCCCCCGGCCGCGCCGTGCGGGCACGGGGCACTTGACTTCGAGCGCACTCCAATCCGTAGCGTTCCGGACATGAGCGACACCGCACAGCACAAGATCGGCTCGGGCTTCGGCGCCACGAGCACCGCCGACGACGTCCTGCGGGGCATCGACCTCACCGGGAAGCTGGCCGTCGTCACCGGCGGATACTCCGGCCTCGGCCTGGAGACCACCCGCGCGCTGGTCAAGGCCGGCGCCCGGGTCGTGGTGCCCGCGCGCCGCCCGGACACCGCCCGCGAGAACCTCGCGGGCCTCGACGGCGTCGAGACGGACACCCTCGACCTCGGTGACCTGGAGAGCGTGCGCGCCTTCGCCGACCGGTTCCTCGCCTCCGGGCGGAGCGTCGACCTCCTCGTCGGGAGCGCCGGGATCATGGCCTGCCCGGAGACCCGGGTCGGCCCCGGATGGGAGGCCCAGTTCGCCACGAACCACCTCGGCCACTTCGCCCTCGTCAACCGGCTGTGGCCGGCGATCGAGCCCGGCGGCGCCCGGATCGTCTCGGTGTCCTCGCGTGGCCACCACTTCTCGGGGATGCGCTGGGACGACGTCCACTGGCGCGACGGCTACGACAAGTGGGAGGCGTACGGGCAGGCCAAGACCGCGAACGTGCTGTTCGCCGGCCACCTCGACCGGCTGGCCCGGGACCGGGGGGTCCGCGCGTTCTCGCTCCACCCCGGCGGCATCATCACACCCCTCCAGCGGCACCTGCCGACACAGGAGATGGTGGACCGCGGCTGGATCGACGAGGACGGGAACGTGCTGAACCCCGAGGGGTTCAAGACCCCGGAGCAGGGCGCGGCCACCCAGGTGTGGGCGGCGACCTCGCCGCAGCTGGCCGGTAGGGGCGGCGTCTACCTGGAGGACTGCGACATCGCCGAGCCCGCCCCCGCGGACGGCGAGCGGACCGGCGTCAAGGACTGGGCGACGGACCCGGAGCAGGCGGCCCGGCTGTGGGAGCTGTCGGCGCGGCTGACCGGCGTGAACGCCTTCGCGTAGCCCCGTGCCGCCGGGTCAGCCCCCGGCCGCGAACTTCCGCAGGTCCGCCGTGAGGCGGTCGGCGTGGGTGGCGAAGAGGCCGTGGCCGGCGTTCTCGTACACCTCCAGGGTGGCGTTCGGCGCGAGGTGCGCGGCGCGGCGGCCGGTCAGTTCGATGGGCGCGGAGGTGTCGTGGGTGCCGTGGACGACGAGCACGGGCAGGTCCAGCGAGGCCAGTTCGGGAGCCACGTCCAGCTCGGCGATCAGCTCGCCGAGCGCGACGCCGGCCCGTGCCGTCGCGCCGTGACAGCGCCGGATCATGGACTCGACGTACGCCTCGGACACGTCGTTGCCCGGCCGGTCCAGGGCGAAGAAGGCGTGCGCGCCGTCGGCGAAGAACGCGGAGCGGTCGCGCCGGAAGGCCTCGGTGCCCGCCCGTATGAGCTGCGGGTCGCGTCCCTCGGGGTGGTTCGCCGACCGGGCCGGGCCGGGGGTCATGCCGGCGATCAGCGCCACCCGGGCCACCCGGTCGACGCCGTGCCGGGTCAGGCAGCGGACGATCTCGGCGGCTCCGAGGGAGTGCCCCACGAGGGTGATCCCGCTCAGGTCGAGGTGTTCGAGCAGGCCCTGCACGTCGTCGGCGAGGCTGTCCAGGTCGAAGCCGCCCCACACGTCGTCGGAGCGTCCGTGGCCGCGCCGGTCGAAGCCCACGCAGCGGTGGCCCTCCTCGGCCAGCGGCAGCATCTGGTACTCCCACATCTCGGTACCGAGGTACATGCTGTTCACGAAGACGATCACGGGCCCGTCGGCGGGCCCGTGATCGACGTGGTGCAGTCGTGCGCCGTCGACGGGACTCGTGAAGTACGGCATGGGTCGCTCTCCTGGGGTGAGGCGGGACGCGGTGGCCGGGCACGTCGTCCATGCTTCCGGCCGGAGCCGCGCGCGTCGATTACCTCCCAGGTCATGGCGTGGACGTGCGTCGGCGGGCCCCGGTCCGGGCCGTCCGTCGGGCCGGGCGCTCGGTCGGTCCCGGTCGCGGTCCCGTCGGTCGCGAGGGATCCGGGCGTCCGACGGTCGGGGCGCCGTCGGACGGCCGCGCCGGTCAGCCCGTCCCCGCGGCGCGCTCGTCGAGTCGTTGCCGCTGCGGCAGCACCGTGTACTTCGGGTCCCGGGCCGAGGCGGTTCCGGCGGCGAACACCCCGAAGCGGGTGCAGACGGAGCCGGCGAGGAGGGCGAGGCCGCAGGTGACGGCGGCGCCACGCCGGTGGCCCAGCAGCGCCGCCCCCGCCCCGCCCGCCGTCGTCAGCACGCGGGCGGCCCGCAGCAGGGTGCCCGCGCGCCCCTCTCGCCAGGTCTCGGCGACGAGGCCGAGCCGGCGTTCCGCCGCCTTCGACACCGCCGCGTCGGCGAGCGCGGCCAGGGTGGCGGCGCGGCGCGCGGGGGTGTTCTCGCGGGCCGGGGACACCACCAGGGCCATGCCGGACGCCGCGGCCGTGGCCGACGCCGCGAACAGGTGGGGCAGCTCCCGGTGGACGCCGTGCCAGGCGGGCACCGCGGTGTCCGCGGCCAGGACGGCGGTGTAGGTCGCGACCGGCGGGCCCAGGACGGCGGCGACGCCGGTTGCCGCGCCCCCGAGCCGCGGCAGCCGGCCCGTCACCGCGGCGAAGGCGGCCGCCCCCGCCGCCGGCGCGTAGGCCGACAGCAGCCACGAGCCCATGCTGGGGCACAGCCGGCCACGGCTGACCGGGGAGGCGGGGTCGCCCTCGATCTGCACGACCCGGTCGTCCTTCACGTAGACCTGCCGGCCGCAGCCGACGGCGCAGCACGGGCAGACGGACGGGACGACGCGGTCGGCGGTCTCGGTGCGGGGCCGCAGCCGCTCGGTGCGCGCGGATTTCGCGGCGCTTCCCCGGGCGGTGCGGTCGCTACCGGTGAGCTGACGGTGGACGGGTCATGAGCGGATGCGGTCTGCCGTGCCCATGAGAGCTGCTCCTCAGGCGGACGGCTCTTCGGGTACGGGGTGGTCGGACTGACCGCTGCCCGCGCGGGGCGCGCCCTGCCGGCCGGTGCCCGACTCGTCGGTGTCGGGAACGTCCTGCGCTTCGGCTTCCTCCGCCGATCCGTCGGAGCCGCCGGTCCCGCCGGAACGGCCGGACTGCTCGGGCGTGTCGACGTCCCAGGGATCCTCTCCCCCGTCGGCCTGCTGGTCCGGCGGATCGCGCGGGATCGGCGTGCCGCTCTCGCCGGGGCCTTCGGGGCGCTGTGCGGACACGACGTCCTCCTTTCACCGTCGCGCCGCGCCGGACGCGGGCGACTCGACCGGGCGGCGATCGTCCGGACGCGGAAGCGAGTACCTCTGTGGTGATCAGCGAAACGTGGCGGCGCGGCCGGGTGTGCGGAGGGAGCTTGCTGCGGGCGGGGCAGGTGTGCGGAGGCAGGTCCCGGCGGCGCGGACCGTGCGGGGGGGGCGCGGACTCGGCTCGGCGCCGGCACGGCCGGGGCTGGCTCGGCCCGGGCTGGCTCGGCCCGGGCTCGGGACCTCTCAGCGGGGGGCGCGTTCCTCCAGGACCGTGCGCCAGGCGGGGGCCGGGCCGGCGGGGGTGGGTTCGGGGCGGCGGCCGCCGCGGGCGAAGAAGTCGGCGAGCGGGAGGATCGCCGCGCCGACGGTGACCGCGTCGGGGCCGAGCCGCCCGAGCTCGACGGTGACCTTCTGCGCGGGGTGCCGCAACGCGTACGCGGTGGCGTGGCGCCGCACGGCGGGCAGGAAGCGGGCGCCGAGCTGGAGTCCGGCCCAGCCCCCGATGAGGATGCGCTCGGGCTGGAAGAGGTTGATCAGGTCCGAGAGGCCGGCGCCGAGGTACTCGGCCGTCTCCTCCAGAACCTCGAGCGCCACGGGATCGGCGGCCTCCGCGCTCTCCCGGGGATAGGCGGCGCCGAGCATCGCCGTCAGCGCGCTCTCCTCGTCCGCGCCCTCCGGCGGCCGGCCCCCCTGCTCCCGCCAGCGTTCCAGCAGCGCCTCGGCGCCCGCGTACGCCTCCAGACAGCCGAGGGCGCCGCACCGGCAGCGGCGGCCCCGGACCCGTACGGTCAGGTGCCCCCACTCGACGGCCCGGCCGTGCTCCACCTCGGGCGTGACGAGACAGGCGCCCACACCCGAGCCGAAGAGGACGACGACCGCGTTGTGCGCACCCCGTCCGCCGCCGAACCACATCTCGGCCTGGCCAAGGGTCTTGGCGCCGTTGTCGATGAAGTACGGCACGCTCTCGGGGAGGAGGGAGCCCTCGCGCAGCAGCGCCTCGAGCGGGACGGCGTCCCAGCCGATCGTCTGGCCGTGCACGACGGCGCCCTGCCCCGGGGTGTGTTCGATGATGCCGGGGACGCCGATACCGACCCCCAGCAGCTGCTCCGGACCGAGGCCCGCGGCGCCCAGCACCTCGGCGACGCCGTCCCGGATGTGCCCGACGATCCCGTCGACCTCGTACCGCCGCTGTTCCAACGGCCGTTCCACCCGAGCGAGTTCGGTGAGCGTCAGATCGAACAGCTCGATCCGCACCCGGGTCTCGCCGACGTCCACGCCGATCATGTGGCCGCTGGTGGGGACGACGCGCAGCAGGATGCGCGGGCGGCCGCCGTCGGAGTCGACGCTGCCGGCCTCCTCGACCAGCCCGTCGGCGACCAGGTCGGCGACGACATTGCTGACCGAGCCGGAGCTCAGGCCGGTGACCGGGCCCAGCTCGAAGCGGCTGAGCGGTCCGTCGAAGTAGAGCCGTTGCAGCACGGCCGTACGGTTGGCCCGCCTCAGGTCGCGTACCGTGCGCCCGTTCCGCCCCGTCATGTCGCTCCCCTTCGCACCCTGCCCGACCTGCAACATACCCTTGTGGCGGGCGGCACGCGACATTCCTCCAACCCTTAGTTCACGATGTGAGCTAAGAGACGTCCGCGGACTCGATCCCGTCCGGCGCGGCCACGAGCTGCGGGGCGACCATATTCCGGTCAGCCGAGGTCGTCCACGTGCACGTCAACGACCTCGGCGTTACGGCCTCCACGAGCAGCCCGTTGCCCTCCGCCCCGGCACCCGTGCCGCCCTCGCCGGCCGACGCACCCGGCACAGGGTACGGACACCTCCCGAACGGCCCGGCGCGCTCCGGAAAACCGTCCCCGCACCGGTCCCGCGGGCTCCGGCGGCCGACCACCGCCGCACCTCGTCGGACCCGCCGTGACGTCAACCGGCCCCGGCCGCGAGGACGTACGGGGCTTCAGCGTGATCCACGCGGGTGCAGGGGACGCGTCACTAGGCTGGGCCGATGACCGCCACCTCGACCGTGCTGTCCATCGCCCTGGACGAGACCTCGGACCCGCCGCTGCGCCCGCTGCCCGTGGGGGTGGCGGCGCTCTTGGCCGAGGTCGGTGCGCCGCCGCGGCTGGTCGCGCATCTCCGGGCCGTCCACGACGTCGCGGTGCGTCTCGTCGACTGGGTCGGACGGCACTGCCCGGCGTCGGCCGTGGACCGCGAGGCGGTGCTGTTCGGTGCCGCCACGCACGACATCGGCAAGGCGTTGCACCCCGAGGAGCTGTCCGGTCCCGGGGCCCGTCACGAGGAGGCGGGGCGGGAACTGCTGCTGACCCACGGAGTGCGGCCCGAGACGGCACGGTTCGCCGGGACGCACGCCTCCTGGGGGAAGCCGGGTGTGGCCCTGGAGGATCTGCTGGTGAGCCTGGCCGACAAGGTGTGGAAGAACAAGCGGGTGACCGACCTGGAGGACCTGGTGGTGGCCGAACTGTCGCGGGCCGGCGGGCGGCCCGTCTGGCAGGAGTTCCTGGACCTGGACGAGTTCCTGACCGAAGTCGGTGAGGGCGCGGACCTGCGGCTGGCCTGGCAGGCGGCGTTTCCCGTCCAGGGGTGAAGCGCGCCCCGCGGCCTCCGGCCGAGGCTCGGATGCCCGAGCTGCTCGGCGGAGTGCGGACAGCCTCCGCCCCCGCCGCCGCCCTTGCCCTCACCCCCGCCTCCTGGTGACGTCGTGGACGGCGCGCGGTGACGGAGGCCGTTGGGTCGGCCGTTCGTTCAGGACGTGCGCGGGGACCAGTGGGGGTCGCGGCCGAGGAAGGCCAGCAGGGTCGCCGAACGGTCGTGGGCGTCCGGGGTCTCCCGCGCCGGGGCGAAGACCTTGAACGCGTCGCGCAGGTGATCGACGAGCTGTTCGGCCGTCGGGCCGATCCCTTCGGCCGTCTCGGCCGGGAGGGGGCGGTCCTGGCCGGTGGCCACGGCGATGTCCCAGGCGTGCACGGCCGCGTCCATCGCGGCGGCGCCGACGGCGAGGGGCAGCGGCAGCGGGCCCAGCGGCGTCGGCACCTGCTCGCTGTCGGCGGGGAGCGCGGCGTACGCCTCGGCCACCGCGTCCAGCACCTTCGCCAGCTCGGCCACCGGGTCGCCGTCGAGCGCGTCGGCCGGGTGGAAGGGGTCGCTGTCGGGCTGCCCGCCGGTGAGCGCGAGGCCGTAGCCCTGCTGGTCGATGCGGGCGTGGTTCAGCACCTGGCGCACCGTCCAGCCGTCGCACGGCGTCGCCGCGCCCCACTGCTCGTCGCCGACCGCCGCGACCACCTCACGCAGGTACGCGTGCGCCCTCGTGAGGACCTCGGTGTCCGACGTGCCCGACGTGCCCGGCGTGCCCGACGCGTCGGCCCGGCCCGTCGTGACGCTCTCCTCGGTCCCCGCCGCCTTGTCCACCATGGAGCCTCCCCCGCTGTCCCACACACCCCGGCGTCTTCCCGGCTGACGAGAACAATCCAGGCTTCCTTGCGGACAGTTTCGGTCCTCGATACAGCCGATCGCCGCATCGGATGGTCCGCCGCGGGCCGCGAGGTGAGGAAGAAACGTTCGAGGCCGCCGGGTAAGGGGAACTGAACTGTCGATGCAAGAAGAAGTACGTGAGCGAGCGGCCCCGCTCGTGCGATTGGTACAGCGCCACCGGGAACCCGTCGTCGTCCAGGCACTGCGGTCCGCCACCGCGGCGACGATCGCCTATGTCATCGCCCTGCGCCTGAGTCCCGAGGCGCTGCCCCTGACCGCGCCGCTGACCGCGCTGCTGGTCGTCCAGGTCACCCTGTACGCGACACTCACCAACGGGATCCGCCGCGTCAACGCGGTGGTGGCCGGCGTGCTCGTGGCCATCGCCTTCAGCCTCCTGGTGGGTCTGACCTGGTGGAGCCTCGCGCTGCTGATCGTGTCCTCGCTGGCGGTGGGGCATCTGGTGCGGGTCGACGAGTACGTCCCCGAGGTGGCGATCAGCGCCATGCTGGTGCTGGGCGTGACCACCGTCGGCGACACGGCGTGGGCGCGCGTGGTGGAGACGCTGATCGGCGCGTTCGTCGGGCTCGGCTGCAATCTGCTGCTGCCGCCCCCCGTCTGGGTGGAGGAGGCGGGTGAGTCGATCGAAGGGCTGGCCCGACGGCTGCGCCAGCTGATGCTGCGCATCGGCGAGCAGGCCTCGGGCCGTACGCCGGTGGAGGAGGCGGCCGCCCGGCTGCACGAGGCGCGCCGCCTGGACCACGACATCGTCGAGGTGGACGCGGCGCTGCGGCAGGCCGAGGACAGCCTGCGGTTCAACCCCCGCGTGCGGGAGGGGCTGCTGCACCGGGTGGTGCTGCGCACCGGTCTGGACACGGTGGAGATCTGCACGGTGGTGCTGCGGGTGCTCGCCCGGACACTCACCGATCTCGCCAAGGAACGCGAGCCGGAGCCGCTGTTCCCGGCCGGGACCGGCGAGGTGGTGGAACGGCTGCTGTCCGAGATCGCCGACGCGGTGGTGAGCTTCGCGGTGCTGGTGACCACGAGCGTCAGTCTCAACGCGGACGCCGCCGAGGAGCGGCTCACCGCCGAGCTGCGGCAGGCCGCTGCCACCCGCGACAAACTCGCCCAGCTGCTGCTGGAGCAGCTCCAGAACGACGCCCGTCAGTGGCAGCTACACGGCGCGATGCTGACCGAGGCCACCCGCATCATCGACGAGCTCGACACCGAGCACCGCTCCCGCCGCCTCCTGGAGGAACTGGACCGCGTGTCGGGGAAGGACCGCGACCGGACGCCGCGCCTGACCCGGCTGCGCGAGCGCCTGGGCGTGCAAGAGCGGCTGTGGCAGGACCGTACGGGGATCAGCGGGCGTTCTCGCTAGGGCGGCGTGGTCACGGGGGCCCGCGCCGGGGCTCACGGAGGGCGCCCGTCACGGAGGCGGCCGGTGGCCGCGTGGGCAGCCTCCTGCTCCCCGCACGAGCCGGGGGTCCGCTTTTGCGTTCGACGGCCCGCCCGGGTCAAGGTGGGCTGTCACGGCGGAGGCGTACGACGACCTGAGGTGAGGGCATGGGCAGTGGGACGGAAGCGGCGCACGAGGGGTCACCCCGGCCCGGGCGGGGCCGGGAGCTCGGCGGATCCTGGAGCAGGCGCCGGTTCGTCGGTCTGCTCGGCGGCGCGGCCGCCGTGTCCGCCGCGCCCGCCCTCGCCGGGTGCGGCGGCGACGCCGACGGCGGCACGTCCGAGGCCCGGGACCCCCAGGTGCGGGACTCGGCGCGGGGCGCGGCGCCGGGACAGCCGTCGACGTCCGCGTCCGCCGCCCCCGGGCCGTCGCGGAGTTCTTCCGGCCCCCGCCCCCTCTACCTCGGCACCTACACCTCCGCCGAGGGCGGCGGGAAGGGCATCGGGGTGGCCTCGTACGACCCCGCCTCGGGGCGGATCACCGGCCGGGGCACGATCACCGGTGTCCAGGACCCGTCGTATCTCGCGGTGCACCCGGACGGCGGAACGCTGTACGCGGTCGACGAAGGGACGCGGGGCGCGGTGACCGCCGTACGGCTGTCGGACGAGAAGGTGCTGGGCAGCCGGCCGACGGGCGGGGCGAACACCTGCCATCTCTCGGTCCATCCGGGCGGGCGGTGGCTGCTGAGCGCCGACTACGGCTCGGGCAGCGTGGCCGTGCACCCGATCGACGCGTCGGGAGCGCTCGGTGAGCGCACCGACCGGGTGACACACAGCCGTCCGGCGCCCCGGTCGGGCCAACAGGGACCGCGCGCGCACCAGTTCATCAGCGCTCCGGACGGCGGCCATGTCCTCGCCGTCGACTTCGGCACGGACACGGTGTACAGCTACCGCCTGGACGAGCGGGCGGGGACGCTCACGGAGGTCGCGCAGGCGCACACCCGGGCCGGTGCCGGTCCGCGCCATCTCACCTTCCACCCCGGCGGCCGGTACGCCTACCTCGCCGACGAGGCCGACGACACGGTCGCGGTCTGCGCGTACGAGCCGACGAGCGGCCGGCTGACGATCGGGCGGCCGCAGTCCACCGGCGCGAAGGCGGACACCAACTACCCGGCGCAGCTGGCGGTCACGCCGGACGGCGCGTACGCCTTCCTCGCCAACCGCGGGGACGACACCCTCGCCCGCTACGCGGTGGAGGCGGACGGGGCCCGGTTGCGGCTGCTCGGCACGGTGCCGGTGGGAGGCGACTTCCCCCGGCAGATCGCCCTCTCGCCGGACGGCGGCCTGCTGTTCGCCGCCAACCAGCGCTCCGGCACGGTCAGCGTCTTCCGGGTGGGCGCCGGCGACGGCACGCTGCGGCTCGCGGGCGAGCCGTTCGCGTCACCTGTCGCCGTCTGTGCGCTGCCGCTGTAGCGCCCGGGGGCAGGAGGCGGCGGCCGCCTGGGTGAGCAGGACGTGCATGCGCTCGGTGAGCCGGCCCACGTCGTCGGCGGGCGCGTGGAAGGGCAGGCGTACGTCGCCGTGGGCGCCGACGCGCTCGATGCGCAGCGTCAGGCCGTGCCGGTCCACGGCGAGCGGCGCGACCCGGACGGCGCCGTGCAGGCTGTCCCGCCGGACGAGCCGGGCGAGCCGTTCCACCGCGTCGGGGTGGGCGTCGGCGAGATGCGTGAGCAGGTGCGCCTCGGCGGTGGCGAGCGGGTCGGGCTCGGCGCCGGCGAACTCCTCGAGGTCGACGACGACCGCGCCGGTGGGCTCCTTGAGCACGACGCGGGTGGCGTGGAAGGCGAGGTGGCCGTCCTCGGGCGTGAACCAGCCGGCCAGCCAGAGCCGGGCGCGGATGCGGCCTCGTACGGGAACGGGCGCCACGTCGGCGAACTCCAGCACGGCGGACGGCTCGCCCCGGGGCGCACAGATCGCTGCCGTGAGCAGGGCGCTGTCCTCGGGCACGTGCAGGATCACCCGGCCGTCCGCGTCGACGGTGTGCGAGCCGACGAACTCCTCGCGCCCGCCGTCCGCCGTCACCGCGCAGGACCATGAGGCCGCGAGCACCGAGCGGGCCCGCTCGGCGGCGGCCGGCACGGCCGCCCAGCTTTGGCTGTCACCCATCCCGAATCCTCCTTAGGTAAGCCTTGCCTAACCTATAGGAGTTCCGTCCTCGCGCCAACCGTGGTGGCCACACCCGTCGGGCCCGGGCAGCAGCCGACGACCTTCCGGCGTGAAGGTGGAGGTGTGGTCGAGAGGGCCGTCGTCGCCGTAGCGCACGGCGAGCAGGACCGGCTCGGCCCGCCGTGGCGGCCACTCCCCGTCCGGCCCGGAGCCGTTGTGGAGGTGGAACCACACCACGGGCTCCGCGAGATCGGGCCCGAAGTAGCCGAGGGTCTTGCCGTAGTACGGGTTCGTCCCGCCCAGCAGCAGGGCCGGCTCCCCGAACTCCGCGGTCACCTCCGACCACGTGCGGTCCTCGGCCGCCCACGCCCGCGCCCGCTCACGCACCCGCGTGTGGTCCGCCGTCCGCAGGATCCGGTCCGGCTCGAGCCAGCCGCGCCTGCGCGCGAACTCCGCGTACACCGACGCCAGATCGTGGTCCTCGGCCCGGCGGCCGGGCGACATGTCCCGGAAGACGCCCTTGACTCCCGTGCTCCTGCGGGAACGGTCGAGCCAGACCCGCCACTGCTCCCGCCAGGCGTCGGTGTCGCGCTCGACGAACGACAGGTGCGCGAAGGTCGCCCACAGAGCGCCCTCGCCCCCGTACATGCCGAGCCGTCTCAGCATCGAGTTCAGCTGCCCGGGGCGTGCACTTCTTCGACGCTCGCGAGCGAGGGCGCGGTGGTCATGTGCCATTCTCCCCCGCGACGATCACCCCGAGGACGAGATGACCCCCAGCAGCGCCCGCGCGCACAGCTCCCCCACCTGTTCCCGCGACAGGTCCGACCCCCGCAGCCACTCCAGGCAGACCGCCGTCGTGAACGCCAGCCAGCCGCGCACCGCCAGCCGTACGTCGGGGCGCCGCTCGAAGACCGGGCCGAACTCCGGATCGGCCCCGAGCGCCGCGAGGATCTGCCGCTCCTGCGCCGCCAGCGCCCGCCGGTAGACCCGGCGCACGGCCTGGTCGCCGGAGGCGTCCGCGCGGTGGAAGGCCCGGTAACCGTGGGCGTGGGCGGCCACGTACGTCAGGTAGGTGTCGAGGCCGGACGCCAGCTGTTCGCGGACCGGGATGCCGGGGACCGCCGCCGTCATGCGCAGCATCCGGTCGCTCTCGCGCTCCACGACCGCCGCGAAGAAGTCCCGCTTGGTCGGGAAGTAGTGGTACAGCAGTCCACGGGAGACCCCGGCGATCTCGGCGACCTGCTCGATCCACACGTCGTCGTACGGGCTCTCCGAGAACAGCCGCGCGCCGACCGACAGAAGTTGCTCCCTGCGCTCCCCGGTGCTGAGTCGGCGCCGGGCGCGCTCCCCCTGGTTCGCGGCCATGCCCGCACTTTACTTGACGCCGGTTCAACAGCGGCACCAGACTGAGCCCGCTATTGAACCCACGTACAACATGCTCAACCTGCCGCTGCATCAAGGGAGATCGCGTCATGGCGGAGACGACGGGGACGACGGGGACGGCAGGCACGGCGGGCGAGCCGGCCGCCACGGGGACCACGGGGACCGCAGCGGCGGACGCCCTGCCGAAGGGGTTCCGCAGCGCGGAACTCGGCTGGCCCGAGCTGGAGCGCATACCGCATCCGCCGCGCCGGCTCCCCCTGCTCGGCGACATCCTGGGTGCGAGCCGGCGCACCCCCCTCCAGGACTCCCTGCGGTACGCCGGGCAGCTGGGGCCGATCTTCCGCCGCAAGGCGTTCCACCGCGAGTTCGTGTTCGTGTGGGGCTCCGCGCTGGCCGCCGACATGGCGGACGAGACGCGGTTCGCCAAGCATGTGGGGCTGGGCATCGCCAATCTGCGGCCCGTCGTCGGGGACGCCCTGTTCACGGCGTACAACCACGAGCCGAACTGGCAGCTGGCGCACGACGTCCTGGCCCCGGGGTTCAGCCGGGAGGCGATGGCGGCCTACCACCCGATGATGCTGGACGTGGCGGAGCGGCTCACCGGCCACTGGGACCGCGAGCTGGCCGCCGGCCGGGCGGTGGACGTGCCCGGCGACATGACCAAACTGACCCTGGAGACGATCGCCCGCACGGGGTTCGGGCACGATTTCGCGTCCTTCGAGCGGGCCCGGCCGCACCCCTTCGTGACCGCGATGGTGGGCACCCTCACCTATGCGCAGCGCCTGAACACCGTGCCCTCCCCCGCCCTGCTGCGACGGGCCACGCGCCGCAACGAGGCCGACATCGCCTATCTGAACCGCACCGTCGACGACCTGGTCCGGGCGCGTCGCGACGGCGGCGGCGGGGACGGCGACCTGCTCGACCGGATGCTCGACACCGCCCACCCCACGACGGGCGAACGGCTGTCGGCGCAGAACGTACGGCGTCAGGTCGTCACCTTCCTGGTCGCCGGCCACGAGACCACCTCGGGCGCGCTCTCCTTCGCCCTGCACTACCTGTCCCTCAACCCTCGCGTCGCGGCCCGCGCCCGCGCCGAGGTGGACCGGGTGTGGGGGGACGCGGCCGTACCCGGGTACGAGCAGGTCGCCAAGCTGCGTTACGTCCGCCGGGTCCTCGACGAGGCGCTGCGACTGTGGCCGACGGCGCCCGCGTTCGCGCGCGAGGCCCGGACGGACACCGTGCTGGGCGGGGAGCACCCGATGCGGCGGGGCGCCTGGGCGCTGATCCTGACGGCCATGCTGCACCGGGACCCCGAGGCCTGGGGGCCCGACGCGGACCGGTTCGACCCGGACCGCTTCGACGCGGCCGCCGTACGCGCGCGTGCCCCGCACACCTTCAAGCCGTTCGGCACCGGCGCGCGGGCGTGCATCGGACGGCAGTTCGCGCTGCACGAGGCCACGCTGGTCCTCGGACTGCTGCTGCGGCGCTACGAGCTGCGGCCGGACCCCGCGTACCGGCTGCGGGTCACCGAACGGCTGACGCTGATGCCGGACGGCCTGCGGCTCCATCTGGAACGGCGGACGCCGGTGACCGGCGGCCCGTCCGACGAGGGGGCGCCGGCGCCGGGCTCAGAGCCGCGCTGCCCAGTGCACCGGGCGGGTGACTGACTCCGGCAGCCGGGTGCCCGCGCTGCCCCGGGCCGCGTTCAGCTGCGGCTGGGTCAGGAAGAACGCGCCGGTCAGGTCGGCGTCGGCGAGACCGGTGTCGCGCAGGTCCGCGCCGATCAGATCCGCTCCGCGCAGATCGGCGCCGGTCAGGTCGGCGGCGATCAGACAGGCACCCCGGAGGTTCGCGCCCCGCAGGTCGGCGCCCCGGAGACGGGCGCCCATCAGGTCGGCGCCCCGCCGCTCCTTCTTGCGCCCGCGGATTCCGGCGCGGGCCAGTTCGCTGGTCCTCAGCAGCAGCACGTTGACGTCCTGACGGTGCGCCGGGACGTCGAGGGCGAGCAGCTCGTCCGGGGACAGCCGGGTGAGTTCCTCGGTCCTGGCCAGGGTCCGGCGCAGATCGCCGTGGAGGGGGCGGGCGGCGGGGAGGCCGAGCGCCTCGGTGAGATACCAGAGGAGTTCGTGGAGCTGCCGGACGACCGGGAACACCTCGGACATCCGGCGGGCCTCGTCGGGCGCGGCCGTATGCCGGTCGCGGCCGCCGAAGGTGAGCTGGGAGACCTTCTGCCCGGCGCCGAAACAGTCGTAGACCGTGCAGCCGGTGAAGCCGCTCTGGCGCAGGCGTGCGTGGATCCCGCAGCGGTGGTCCGCACCGAGGTGGAGGCACGGCTTGCCCGCGGGCTTGTCGATCGCGAAGTCCGCGGAGCGGGCGAAGGGCAGGGCCACGCAGCACAGACCGAAACAGTTCTGGCAGTCGCCGCGCAGTCCGGCCCTGTCCACCCCGGTTCCGTCCGGCCCGGCCCGGTCCGCCCCGGTGCTGTCCACCGTGTTGTCTTGCATGCCGCCCAGCCTACTGACCTGGCGGACTAGCGGTTGAACAGCTCGAACGCCACCGCGGGTCTGCCGCCGAACCGTTCGCCCACCGAGTTCGCCGCTCCCGTCAGGAACCCACGGACGTAGCCTTCCGGCTCCTCGTCGGTCAGCGCCTCGATGTAGGCGCGGTGTTCGAGCAGCGAGCCCACCGCCCGCTCCAGTCCCACCGACGCGTCCACGGCGTGGGTGGGCGTCGCGGAGCCGGCCACCGCGACCCAGCGCACGCCGTTCCACGGCTCCAGGCCCTGCTCGACGAGTTCCGGGAAGATCCAGCGGTTGCCCGCGTCCCCGGCCGCGTCGAGGGTGGCGCGACCGACCGCGACGTGGTCGGGGGTGTTCCAGGCGACGCCGCCCCAGGTGTCGCGGTGGTTGAGGGTGATCACCAGTTCGGGGCGATGCCGGCGGATCGCGGCGGCGATGTCGCGGCGCAGGGCGGGGCCGTACTCGACGACGCCGTCGTGGTGGTCCAGGAACTCGACGCTCGACACGCCCACCACAGCGGCACTGGCCCGCTGCTCCCGCTCGCGCAGCGGACCGCACTCGGCGGGCGCCATGGTATCGATGCCCGCCTCGCCCCGGGTCGCCAGTACATAGGCGACCTCGCGGCCGGCGTCGGTCCAGGCGGCGACGGCCGCGGAGCACCCGTATTCGAGGTCGTCCGGGTGCGCCACCACGGCCAGGGCGCGCCGCCAGTCCTCGGGCATGGGCTGGAGCTGGGGGATCGTCGGCTCGGTCATGCCCCGCAGACTAGTCGGTGACCAGGAGGTCACACCTCGTCACGGGCGAGGGCGAGCAGCCGGTCCAGGACGCGGGGGCCGCCGGCCCGGACGCCGTCGTGTTCGAACTCGTCGGTGACCCAGGTGCGCAGGCCGCGGATGGCGCCGGCGGTGCGCAGGGAGTGGGCGGTGTCGACGTACAGGTCGTCGTGGTAGATCGCCGCCGCGACCGGGACCTCGTTGGCGGCGAGGCGCGCGGGGTCGTACAGGGGCCGCCAGTCGGTGCGGGCGGCGAGGAGTTCGGCGGTCTCGCGGAGCGGGCGCAGCGCGGGGTCGGTGTCGAACATCCAGGGGTGGATCGTCTCGCCGGTGAGCAGCAGCGGGCCGTCGCCGGTGAGCGTCTTGGCCGCGTCGAACTGCGGGAACTCGGCGCGCACCCGGTCGGCGGCCCAGGCGGTGGGGCGGCCGTCCTGCCCGTAGATCGCCTCGTGCAGCAGGGCGTAGAGGGGGTGTCCGGCGTAGGAGAGGAGACCCTGCGTCTCCTCCTGGAAGGCGTCGGACAGCGCCGGGCCGTGCGGGGTGGGGACGAAGGCCTCTTCGAGGAGGTGGTGCAGACGGTGGCTGCCCTCGCCGCCGCCGAGGAGGATGCCGAGCGTCTGGAAGGCCTCGACCGTGAGGCGGTAGCCGTTCGGGAGGGTGACCTCGTGGTGGAGGAGGTGGTCGGCGATGCGGCGCACGCGGTCGACGTCCTGCGGGTAGCGGGCGTAGTGCGCGGCGGCCTTGCGCTCCATGCGCGGGTAGGCGGCGCGGTAGACGTCGTCGGCGTGGGCGTCGAGGCTCGGCAGACCACCGGTGATCAGGGCCGCGGCGAGGCCCTCGGGGGCGGTCGAGAGGTACGTGACCGTGCAGAAGCCGCCGAAGCTCTGGCCGAGGACCGTCCAGGGGGCGCCGCCGGTGACCTCGTGACGGATCAGTTCGCAGTCGCGGACGATGGAGTCGGCGCAGAAGTGCGTCAGGTAGTCGGCCTGTTCGGCCGGGCCGCCGCGCAGCGGGAGGGTCTGGCGGTTGGCGGGGGTGGAGTGGCCGGTGCCCCGCTGGTCGAGGAGGAGGACGCGGAACTCCTCCAGCGCGCGGCCGAGCCAGGCGGGCCTGCCGACGAACCGGTTGGCGCCGAAGCCGGGGCCGCCCTGGAGATAGAGCAGCCAGGAGCCAGGGCAGGTCCTGGTCCGCCTTCTCGCTCGCGACCACCTCGCGGGCGTAGAGCCCGATCGTCTCCCCGTCCGGGTCGGCGTGGTCGAGCGGCACGGTGAAGCGGCGGTCGGTGAGGACTACGCCGGGCTGACGGTAGCTGACGGACAACGGAGGCTCCCGGGACGATCGGAGTACGGGCCGCGTCCCAGTTCAGCACATGTCCGGGCGGTGCAGGAGCCCGGGGGATCATGAACAGCTACTGAACGGGCGCTCAGCACGTTACTGAACGGGCGCTCAGCACGTTACTGAACGGGCGCTCAGCACGTTACTGAACCACCGCTCAGCGCGCCGAGAGGCTGGAGCGGCGCACCACGAGCTCCGGCTGGAGCACCACCCGCCGGTGTTCGTGACGTCCGGGTGCCGCTCCCTCCTCGGTCTCCTCCAGCAGCATCTCGGCGGCCAGGGCGCCCATGGTGACGGCGGGCTGGCGGACCGAGGTGAGGGGGACGGCCGCGGCGGCCGCGAACTCGATGTCGTCGTAGCCGACGATGGCCAGGTCCTCCGGGACGTTCACCCCGGCCGCGTACATCGCCTGGAGCACGCCGAGGGCGAGCAGGTCGTTGGCGCAGAACACGGCGGTCGGGCGGTCGGCCAGGCCGAGCAGCCGGGCGCCGGCGTCCCGTCCGGCGGCCACGTCGAGCCGTTCGGTGGGCAGCTCGCGCAGGCACTCCGGGCCGAGACCCGCCTCGGCGAGGGCGTGCAGGGCCCCCGTGCGGCGGTCGCGGACCTGGGTGAAACCGGGCGGGCCGCTGACATAGGCGATGGAGCGGTGTCCGGCGTCGACCAGATGCCGTACGGCGAGCGCGCCGCCCGCCACGTCGTCCACGGAGACCGAGCACTCGGAGGTGCCCTCGGACACCCGGTCGACGAGGACGAAGGGGATGCCGTGCCGGCGGAACGAGGCGATGTTGCGGCCGGTCGCGTCGGCCGGGGTGAGCAGCACACCCCTGACCCGCTGCTCGGCGAAGAGCGACAGGTACTCGGCCTCCTCGCCGACGCTCTCGGCGCTGTTGCAGACCATCACGCCGAGTCCGGCGTCGCGGGCGGCCCGCTCGGCGCCGCGGGCGACGTCCACGAAGAAGGGGTTGCCCATGTCGAGGACGAGCAGCCCCATGATCCGGCTGCGTCCCGCGCGCAACTGGCGGGCCGACTCGCTGCGGACGTAGCCGAGCCGGTCTATCGCCGACAGCACGCGCGCCCGGGTCTCGGTGGCGACGGTGTCCGGGCGGTTGATCACGTTCGACACCGTGCCGACGGAGACTCCGGCGGCACGGGCGACGTCCTTGATTCCCACCGGCTGGGCCATCAGGCGGGGACCTCCAGGTGAACGGGGTACGGCGGGACGGCCTTCACAGTACCGTCACCGGACCGCACCCCTGTCCGGGTACGGGTACGGGTACGGGTCATGCGGGCAGTGCGAAGTCGACGACGTGGAGCGCCGAGGGGGTCGTCCCGCTCGACTTCTCCTGGTACATGAACGACAGGACGTTGTCGGCCTTGACGCGCAGTTCGTCGATCACGACCTCGCCGAAGGCGTTGAGGCCGCTGCCGTCGAAGAGCACCGTCCAGTCCGTGTAGCCGGAGTCCTTGGAGGCCCCGGCGATCCGGCCGAAGGGGAAGATCGCGTACGCGTTGTCGTACTTGTCCAGGATCAGCTTGGTGCGCTGGCTGGAGCCGAGGACGACGGGGATCTCCGTCTTCTGCCAGGTCCCCGAGGAGTTCTTGCGGAGGTGGAAGGCGCGGCCGTTGGCGGTGCGGTCGTTGACGTAGTTGGTGGTGCACTGGCCGAAGCGGCCGGGGACGTAGCTGATGATCGCGTGCGGGAGGCCGGTGGAGTCGGTGGCCTGGCTCTCCTGGTTCATCAGGGAGTGGTCGGGGTTGATCGCGTCCACGACGAGTCCGGCGTCCGTGACGGCGACCGTGTCGGAGCCGCCCGTGGTGCCGACGAGGGTGCCCGCGTTGTTGCGCCAGGTGCGGCCGCGGTCGGTGGAGTAGACGTAGCCGGTGTCGTGGTTGGTGATGCCGCCGCTGGAGCACATCACGGCGGCGTTCTGCTCGCGCCAGGTGAAGAAGGAGTGCAGCCGGCCGTTGACGTCGTAGTCGATGCCGTGCAGGTACATGTTGCGCACGGTCGAGGAGCCGTGCTCGCTGGTGTAGGTGCCGGTGGAGCTGGACCACTCGCCGAGGTTCGTCCAGCCGGAGCCGTCGTACTCCGCGAGGGCGTTGCGGCCGTTGCCGGAGATGCCGACCCGGTAGCTCAGCTGGAGCTTGCCCTCGGGGGTGGCGACGAACTGCGGGTAGGTGAACTGGGTGGTGAGCGTGAGGCCGTCGAGGGTGGTCTGCACGGCGCCGAAGACGGACGACGTCCAGGAGGTGGTCGCCGGGTTGTCCAGGAGTCCGGCGACCGACTTCACGTAGAAGAAGCCGTTGCTGTGGGAGTCCATGTTCAGGTGGAGCCTGCCGTCGACCTTGGAGACGCCCATGGAGATGACGTTGTGGGAGTCGCTGGCCTTGAGGACGTGGGAGAGGGTGACGGTCGACCAGGCGGTGCCGCCGAGTACGCGGCGGGCGACGACCGCGTTGCCGGTGGAGGTGTACCAGGTGGCGTACTGGTAGCCCTTGTAGGTCAGCAGGCCGTTCTTCTGGAACGAGTTGTTGTTGACCAGGCCGTCGTAGGACACGAAGAACACGGCCGTGGCGTCGAGTCGGGTGGTGGCCTTCCTGGTGACCGAAGGGCCGGGGTCGGCGGCGCGGGCGGTGCCGGCGGCGAGCAGGGGGGACGCCGCGGCGCTGAGGAGAGCGCCGGCCAGCAGGGTGCGTCGTCTCATCTCGGGGGACTCCATCGTCTGCGAGAGCGGGAACCGGAGGGGAACAGCAGCGGGGGGACGGTGGGGACAGCGGGGAGCCGGGGGTGTCAGGCGAGGTGGAACACCTCGGTGAGAGGCTTCATCGCCTCGTCGGGCCGGGCTCCGTCGAGGGACTCGAAGAACGGGGCCATCTCCGCCTGCCAACGGGCGTTGACGTCGGTGGCCTCCATGCCGGCCTGGGCGGCGGCGAAGTCCTCGGTCTCCAGATAGCCGACGAGCAGGCCGTCGTCTCTCAGGAAGAGCGAGTAGTTGTGCCAGCCGGTGGCCGAGAGAGCTTCCAGCATCTCCGGCCACACGGCGGCATGGCGTTCGCGGTACTCGGCGAGCCGGTCCTGACGGACCTTGAGCAGGAAACAGACACGCTGCATGAAGTACCGCTCCTCTGTGGGGGGGGTGAGCCGACCGGCCACCAGAAGGGATCAGCCGGGACCGGAACCGGCTAGAAGTTGAACTGGTCGATGTTCTTGGCGTCGAACACGGTCGGCTTGCCGAGGCTGATCACGCCGTCCTTGCCGATCGTGTACGTGGTGCCGTCGGCCTTGAAGGTCTCCCCCTCCGCGCCGGTGATCTGGCCCGAGACGAGCGCCACCGCCGTCTGGGCGGCCAGCGCGCCGAGCTTCGAGGGGTCCCACAGCTCGAACGCGTCGACGGTGCCGTTCTTGACGTAGGTGCGCATGTCGTTCGGGGTGCCGAGGCCGGTCAGCTTGACCTTGCCCTTGTACTTGGAGCCCGACAGGTACTGGGCCGCCGCCTTGATGCCGACGGTCGTCGGGGAGATGATCCCCTTCAGGTTCGGGTACTGCTGGAGCAGGCCCTGGGTCTGCTGGAACGACTGCTGGGCGTCGTCGTTGCCGTACGCCACCTTGACGAGCTTGACGTCCTTGTACTTGGCGTCCTTCAGCTCGTCCTTCATGAAGTCGATCCAGGTGTTCTGGTTCGTCGCGGTCTGCGCGGCCGACAGGATCGCGATCTCGCCCTTGTAGCCGATCTGTTCGGCGAGCAGCTGCACCTCGGTACGGCCCAGGTCCTCGGCGGACGCCTGCGAGACGAACGCGTTGCGGCACTCGGGGTTGGTGTCCGAGTCGTAGGTGACGACCTTGATCTTGTTGCTCATGGCCTGCTTGAGCGCGGTGCACAGGGCGCCCGGGTCCTGGGCGGACACGGCCATCGCGTCGACCTGCTGCTGGGTGAGGGTGTTGACGTAGGAGACCTGGCTGGAGGTGTCGGTGGCGCTGGAGGGACCGACCTCCTTGTAGCTGGAGCCCAGCGTCTTCAGGGCCGCCTCGCCGCCCTTGTCGGCGGAGGTGAAGTAGGGGTTGTTGACCTGCTTGGGCAGGAAGCCGACGGTCAGGCCCTTCTTGGTGGCCGCGTTCGGGTCGGCCTTGCCGGTGGCGGCGGCCGAGGCGCCGTCGTTCTTGACGTCCTCCTTGGTGGTGCCGCCGCAGGCGGTGGCGGCGAGGGCGAGGGAGGAGACGACGGCGAGGGTCGCACAGGCGCGACGCAGCGATGACTTGCGCATGGTGGTGTGAGTCCTTTACGAGGGTGGACGGAGCGGGTTACGACGTCGGTGTCGAGGCGGCTTGTCGGCCCGCCCTCGCGACGGAGATCTGCCGTGCGACCCGGGGGCCGAGCACGGAGACGACGAGCAGAACGCCGGTGACGACGATCTGCGACTGGGCGGAGACGTCCTGGAGGCTCATCACGTTCTGCGCGGCGCCGAGCAGGAAGACTCCCGCGATCGCGCCGCCGAGCGTGCCCTTGCCTCCGTCGAAGTCGATACCGCCGAGCAGGACGGCCGCGATGACGGAGAGTTCGAGGCCGGTGGCGTTGTCGTAGCGGGCGCTGGCGTAGTGCAGGGCCCAGAAGATGCCGGTGAGGGAGGCCATCAGACCGGTCACCGTGAACAGGATCAGCTTGTGCCGCCTGACCCGGATGCCGGCGAACCGGGCGGCCTCCTCGCTGGCGCCGATGGCGAACAGCGAGCGGCCGAACGGGGTGGCGTGCAGGACGACCACGGCGATCGCGAGCAGGACGACGAAGGGCAGGAAGGCCTGCGGGAGGAAGGTGTCCCCGAGCCGGCCGGCCGCGAAGTCCAGGTACTGGGTGGGGAAGTCGGTGACCGCGTCGGAGCCGAGCACGATCTGCGCGATGCCCCGGTAGGCGGCCATGGTGCCGATGGTGACGGCCAGCGAGGGAAGCCCGAGGCGGGTCACGAGCAGGCCGTTGACCAGCCCGCACACCACACCGAGCAGCAGGCAGATCGGGATGATCGCCTCGATCGTCAGGCCCTGGTTCCACAGGGCGCCCATCACCGCGCCGGACAGCCCGGCGGTGGAGGCGACGGACAGGTCGATCTCGCCGGCGACGACCAGCAGGGTCATCGGCAGCGCGATGAGCGCGATCGGCAGGGTGTTGCCGATCAGGAACGACAGGTTGAGGGCGTTGCCGAAGCCGTCCACGAAGGAGAACGAGAACAGCAGCAGGACGATCAGGAGGGCGCCGACGACCGTGTCCCAGCGGACGGCGCGGGTGAGCGACTCAGGCATGGCCGGCGTCTCCCTTCTTGACGGTGGTCTTCACGGGGGCGGTGGTGCGGGCCGCGGCCGACTTCTTCTTCAGCGCGGCCGCCACCCGCAGGGCGACCACCCGGTCGACCGCGATGGCCAGCAGGAGCAGCACGCCGTTGATGGCGAGCACCCAGACCGAGCTGACGCCGAGCGCGGGCAGGACGCTGTTGATGGAGGTGAGGAGCAGGGCGCCGAGGGCCGCGCCGTAGACGCTGCCGGAGCCGCCGGTGAAGACGACGCCACCGACCACGACCGCGCTGACGACGGTGAGTTCGTAGCCGTTGCCGGTCCCGGAGTCGACGTTGCCGAACCGGGCCAGGTACATCGCCCCGGCGAGGCCGGCGAGACCGCCGCAGAAGGTGTAGGCGGCGAGGATCCGCTTGCGGACCGGGATGCCGGCGAGCCGGGCGGCCTCCGGGTTGGAGCCGAGCGCGTACAGCTCACGGCCGCTGCCGAAGTGCTTGAGGTAGTACGCGGTGGCGACGAGGACGGCGAGCGCGATCAGCGCCAGCCACGGCACCGCCGAGAGACCGCCGGAGCCGAAGTCGACGAACGAGTTCGGCAGGTCGGCCGCGGTGATCTGGCGGGAGCCGACCCAGATGGAGTCGATACCGCGGATGATGTACAGCGTGCCCAGGGTGACGACGAGGGCCGGCACCTGGCCGAGGCTGACCAGCAGGCCGTTCAGCAGCCCGAAGCCGATGCCCAGCAGGACCGCCAGCACGATCGCGATCACCGGGTTGCCGCCGCCGTGCAGATAGGTACCCGCGGCGAAGGCGCTGATGCCGAGGGTGGAGCCGACCGACAGGTCGACGTTGCGGGTGATGACGACCAGGGACTGGCCGGTGGCGACCAGCACCAGGATGGTCGCGTTCAGCAGCAGGTCCTTGATGCCCTGCTCGGACAGGAACTCGCTGTTGCCGGCCTGGGTGACGGCGATCATCACCAGGAAGACGACCAGGATGGCGAGTTCGCGCATCTTGAAGACGCGGTCGACCAGCCGGGTGCCACTGGACTTCGGCACCTCGGCGACGGGGGCCTCGTGAGAGGTGGTCACCGTCATGCGGCTGCCCTCCCGGTGGCTGCGGCCATCACGGTTTCCTCGGTGGCTTCGGTACGGGGGATCTCGGCGGCGAGGCGGCCCTCGTGCATCACCAGCACGCGGTCGGCCATGCCGAGGATCTCGGGCAGGTCGGAGGAGATCATCAGGACGGCGACCCCGTCGGCGGCCAGCTCGCTGAGCAGCCGGTGCACCTCGGCCTTGGTGCCGACGTCGATGCCTCGGGTCGGCTCGTCGACGATGAGCACCTTGGGGCCGGTGGCCAGCCACTTGGCGAGGACGACCTTCTGCTGGTTGCCGCCGGACAGCGTGTTGACGGTGTCCGCGATCCGGGCGTACTTCACCTGGAGCTTGACCGCCCAGTCGAGGGAGCGGCTGCGCTCGGCGCCCCGGTCCATCAGACCGGCCTTCACGGTTGTGCGCAGGCCGGTCAGGCCGATGTTGCGCTCGATGGACATGTCCATCACCAGGCCCTGGGCCCGCCGGTCCTCGGGGACCAGCGCGAGTCCGGCGGCCATCGCGGTGGAGGGTGCGCCGTTCGTCAGGGTGCGGCCGTCCACCGCGACCTCCCCGGCGTCCCAGCGGTCGATGCCGAAGACCGCCCGGGCGACCTCCGTACGCCCGGCGCCGACGAGTCCGGCGAGGCCGACGATCTCGCCGCGGCGGACCTCGAAGGAGACGTCGGTGAAGACCCCCTCACGGGTCAGCCGGCGGACGCTGAGGGCGACCTCGCCCGGTGTCACGTCCTGCTTGGGGTAGAGCTCGTCGAGGTCGCGGCCGACCATCCGGCGGACCAGGTCGTCCTCGGTCATGTCCGCCAGCGGCTCGCTGGCGATCCACGCCCCGTCGCGCAGGGTCGTCACCCGCTGGCAGATCTCGAAGATCTCCTCCAGCCGGTGCGAGATGAACAGCACCGCCGCGCCCTGCTCGCGCAGGGTGCGTACGACGCCGAACAGCCGGGCGACCTCGCTGCCGGTGAGAGCGGCGGTCGGCTCGTCCATGATCAGGACCCGGGCGTCGAAGGAGAGCGCCTTGGCGATCTCGACGATCTGCTGGTCCGCGATGGACAGGCCGCGCGCCGGACGGTCGGGGTCGAGCTCGACGCCCAGGCGTCGCATCAGGTCGGCGGTGGCCGAGTGGGTGGCCTTGTGGTCGATGCGGCCGAGAGCGCGCCGGGGCTGGCGGCCCATGAAGATGTTCTCGGCGATCGACAGGTCGGGGAAGAGCGTGGGCTCCTGGTAGATCACGGCGATGCCGGCGTCGCGGGCGTCGCCGGGGCCGTGGAAGACGACGGGCTCACCGTCGAGCAGCACCTGACCGGTGTCGGGCCGGTGCACCCCCGCGAGGCTCTTGATGAGCGTGGACTTGCCCGCGCCGTTCTCGCCGGCGAGGGCGTGCACCTCGCCGGGGAACAGCTCCAGGGAGACGCCCCGCAGGGCGCGAACGGCGCCGAAGGACTTGGATACGTCCCTCAACGCCAGCACCGGGGCCGGTCCCGCGTCGGACGGGTGGGTCATGGATGGCTCCTCGACGACGCCCGGGACGTGGCCTCACGGCGTCGTGAAAGGTTTCAACTGGATTGCCGGGACGTTAGGCATCCCGGCCATGTCACGTCAATGGGTACGTCTCGAAAAGTTTTCGATAGCCGAAGGTCACGCGGCGGTCACGAAGGGCGTTGCAGTCCGGAGGGGTTGACACTCTCCCCTCGGGCTCATAGCTTCCCGTTCTGAATCGTTTCATCCGGGAGTTGTTCCGGACCGATGTCTCAGGAGCCCGAAGTGACCGACCTCGCCGCGGTGAAGGCCGCTCTGAAGACCCAGGCCGTCGAAACGCCGTCGTGGGCGTACGGGAACTCAGGCACCCGTTTCAAGGTGTTCGCCCAGGAGGGCGTCCCGCGCACCCCGCAGGAGAAGCTGGACGACGCGGCCCAGGTGCACGCGTTCACCGGTGTGGCCCCGACCGTCGCCCTGCACATCCCGTGGGACAAGGTGGAGGACTACTCCGCACTTGCGAAACATGCGGAGGACCGCGGGGTGAAGCTGGGGGCGATCAACTCCAACACCTTCCAGGACGACGCCTACAAGCTGGGCAGCATCTGCCACCCGGACGCGGCGGTGCGGCGCAAGGCTCTCGATCATCTGCTGGAGTGCGTCGACATCATGGACGCGACCGGCTCCGCGGATCTGAAGCTGTGGTTCGCCGACGGCACGAACTATCCCGGCCAGGACGACCTCCGGGAGCGGCAGGACCGGCTCGCCGAGGGTCTTTCCGCGGTGTACGAGCGGCTCGGGGACGGGCAGCGGATGCTGCTGGAGTACAAGTTCTTCGAGCCCGCCTTCTACTCCACGGACGTGCCGGACTGGGGCACGGCCTACGCGCACTGTCTGAAGCTCGGCCCCAAGGCGCAGGTCGTGGTGGACACCGGACACCACGCGCCCGGCACCAACATCGAGTTCATCGTCGCCACGCTGCTGCGCGAGGGGAAGCTCGGCGGGTTCGACTTCAACTCCCGGTTCTACGCGGACGACGACCTGATGGTGGGCGCCGCCGACCCGTTCCAGCTGTTCCGGATCATGTACGAGGTCGTGCGCGGGGGCGGGTTCACCTCCGACGTGGCGTTCATGCTCGACCAGTGCCACAACATCGAGGCGAAGATCCCGGCGATCATCCGGTCCGTGATGAACGTCCAGGAGGCGACGGCGAAGGCGCTGCTGGTCGACCGGTCGGCGCTGGCCGCCGCGCAGGCTTCCGGGGATGTGCTGGAGGCGAACGCGGTCGTCATGGACGCGTACAACACGGACGTCCGTCCGCTGCTGCGTGAGGTCCGGGAGGAGATGGGGCTGGACCCCGAGCCCATGGTGGCCTACCGGGCGTCCGGGTACGCCGAGAAGATCGTCGCCTCCCGGGTCGGTGGGGAGCAGGCGGGGTGGGGGGCGTAGGCGTCAGCCGTCACCTGTCCGTCGCGGACCGCGGGCCCGTTGTGGCTGGTCGCGCCCGCGCGGCGGCAGCCGCACATCGATACAGCCCCGCGCCCCTTTCCGGGCGCGTTCCGTCGCCCGCGTTCGAGAAGTAAGGAATCCGCATGTCCACCCACCCCGAAGCCGACGCCCTCCTCGATCGGTCACACCGGCTCGGCGCCGATCCCCGCAACACCAACTACGCCGGCGGGAACACGTCCGCCAAGGGCACCGATGTCGATCCCGTGACCGGTGGGGACGTCGAGCTGATGTGGGTCAAGGGGTCGGGCGGCGACCTCGGCACGCTCACCGAGGCCGGGCTGGCCGTGCTGAGGCTGGACCGGCTGCGGGGACTCGTCGACGTGTACCCGGGTGTCGAGCGCGAGGACGAGATGGTCGCCGCGTTCGACTACTGCCTGCACGGCAAGGGCGGGGCCGCGCCGTCCATCGACACCGCGATGCACGGGCTCGTCGAGGCCGCCCATGTCGATCACCTGCACCCCGACTCCGGGATCGCGCTCGCCTGCGCGGCCGACGGGGAGAAGCTGACCGCCGAATGCTTCGGGGACACGGTCGCGTGGGTGCCCTGGCGGCGTCCCGGGTTCCAGCTGGGACTGGACATCGCCGCCATCAAGGCGGCCAACCCGCAGGCGATCGGCGTGGTCCTGGGCGGCCACGGCGTCACCGCCTGGGGCGACACCTCCGAGGAGTGCGAGCGCAACTCGCTGCACATCATCCGCACCGCCGAGGCCTTCCTCGCGGAGAAGGGCAAGGCCGACCCGTTCGGGCCGGTCCTCGACGGCTACACCGCGCTGCCCGAGGACGAGCGCCGGGAGCGGGCCGCCGCCCTCGCGCCGTACGTGCGGGCCATCGCCTCCCAGGACCGCCCTCAGGTGGGGCACTTCACCGACTCCGACGCCGTACTCGACTTCGTGGCCCGGGCCGAGCACCCCCGGCTCGCCGCGCTCGGCACCTCCTGCCCCGACCACTTCCTGCGGACCAAGGTGCGGCCGCTGGTCCTGGACCTGCCGCCCACCGTCGCGGTGGAGGACGCGGTCGCGCGGCTCAAGGAGCTGCACGCCGAGTACCGCGAGGAGTACGCCGCCTACTACGCCCGGCACGCCGACGCCCACTCGCCCGCCATGCGCGGCGCCGACCCGGCGATCGTGCTGGTCCCGGGCGTGGGCATGTTCTCCTTCGGCAAGGACAAGCAGACCGCGCGCGTGGCCGGCGAGTTCTACGTCAACGCGATCAACGTGATGCGCGGCGCGGAGGCGGTGTCCTCGTACGCGCCGATCGAGGAGTCGGAGAAGTTCCGCATCGAGTACTGGGCCCTGGAGGAGGCCAAGCTCCGGCGGATGCCCGCGCCGAAGCCGCTGGCCACCCGGGTGGCCCTGGTCACCGGGGCCGGCAGCGGGATCGGCAAGGCCATCGCCCGGCGGCTGGTCGCCGAGGGCGCGTGTGTCGTGGTCGCCGATCTGAACGCCGAGAACGCCGCCGCCGTCGCCGACGAGCTCGGCGGGGCCGACAAGGCGGTCGCCGTCACCGTCGACGTGACCTCCGAGGAACAGATCGCCGCCGCCTTCCGGGCCGCCGCGCTCGCCTTCGGCGGGGTCGACCTCGTCGTCAACAACGCGGGGATCTCCATCTCCAAGCCGCTGCTGGAGACGACGGCACGCGACTGGGACCTTCAGCACGACATCATGGCCCGCGGTTCGTTCCTCGTCTCGCGCGAGGCCGCGCGGGTGATGATCGCGCAGGAGCTGGGCGGCGACATCGTCTACATCGCGTCGAAGAACGCCGTGTTCGCCGGCCCGAACAACATCGCCTACTCCGCGACCAAGGCCGACCAGGCCCACCAGGTCCGGCTGCTGGCCGCCGAGCTGGGCGAGCACGGCATCCGCGTCAACGGCGTCAACCCGGACGGTGTGGTGCGCGGGTCGGGCATCTTCGCCGGCGGCTGGGGCGCGCAGCGGGCCGCGACCTACGGCATCGAGGAGGAGAAGCTCGGCGAGTTCTACGCCCAGCGGACCATCCTCAAGCGTGAGGTGCTGCCGGAACACGTCGCGGGCGCGGTCTTCGCGCTCACCGGCGGCGAACTCACCCACACCACCGGACTGCACGTCCCCGTCGACGCGGGTGTGGCGGCCGCGTTCCTCCGGTGACGGCCGTGCGGTCGTACGCGGCGGTCGACCTCGGCGCGTCCAGCGGACGGGTCATGGTCGGCCGGGTGGGCCCGGACTTCCTGGAACTGGCGGAGGCGCACCGCTTCCCCAACCGGCCGGTCCGGGTTCCGGAGGGACTGCGCTGGGATGTGCTGTCCCTGTACGCGGGGGTACTGGCCGGGCTGCGGGCGGCGGGCCCGGTAGACTCGGTCGGCATCGACAGCTGGGCCGTGGACTACGGCCTGCTCGACGCCGACGGGGCCCTGCTCGGCAACCCGGTGCACTACCGGGACGCCCGCACCGAGGGGGTCGCCGAGAAGGTGTGGGCGACCGTTCCGGCGGCCGAGCTCTATGCGGCCACCGGCCTCCAGTACGCGCCCTTCAACACCCTCTACCAGCTCACGGCGGCCCACGGGACACGCCAACTGGCCCACGCCCGCCGCCTGTTGCTCATCCCCGACCTGCTGGCGTACTGGCTGACGGGTGAGCAGGGCACCGAGCTCACCAACGCCTCCACCACCCAGCTGATCGATCCCCGGACGGGCGACTGGTCGTACGACACCGCCGCCCGGCTGGGCATCGACCTGGAGCTGTTCGCGCCGCTGCGGCGCCCCGGCGACCCGGCGGGGCTGCTGCGCGACGAGGTGCTGGAGGAGACGGGGCTGACCGGGCCCGTGCCGGTGACGACGGTCGGCTCGCACGACACCGCCTCCGCCGTGGCCGCGGTCCCGGCGACCGGTGAGCGGTTCGCCTACATCTGCACCGGCACCTGGTCGCTGGCCGGCCTGGAGCTGACGGCGCCCGTCCTCACCGAGGAGAGCCGGGCCGCCAACTTCACCAACGAGCTCGGGCTGGACGGCACGGTCCGCTACCTGCGCAACATCATGGGGCTGTGGCTCCTCCAGGAATGTCTGCGGGCCTGGGGCGACCCCGATCTGGGCGGGTTGCTGCGGGAAGCCGCGGAGGTGCCCGCGCTGCGCTCGGTCGTGGACGCCGGGGACGCCGCGTTCCTGGCGCCCGGGCGGATGCCGGAGCGGATCGCCGAGGCGTGCCGCGCCTCGGGACAGCCGGTGCCCGCCTCGCCCGCAGAGATCACCCGGTGCATCCTCGACTCGCTCGCCCTGGCCCACCGGCGGGCCGTCGAGGAGGCCCGGCGGCTCGCCGACCACCCCGTCGACGTCGTGCACATCGTCGGCGGCGGCACCCGCAACACTTTGCTGTGCCAGCTGACCGCCGACGCGTGCGGACTGCCGGTGGTGGCCGGTCCGACGGAGGCCGCCGCGCTCGGAAACGTGCTGGTCCAGGCGCGGGCGCACGGACTGGTCGGCGACCGGACCGACATGCGCCGGCTGCTCGCCCGTACGCAGCCCCTGACCCGCTACGAGCCGCAGGGCGGCACCGGGCGATGGCGCGAAGCGGAGGCCCGGCTCACCACGCGGTGAGCCGGGGTCTCCCCCCGGGCCCCCGCACCGGCCTTCCCCCACTACGCTGCACGCGTGTGGGTGGTGCCCCCAGCACTCATCCGATGACCCAACCGCAAGGAGCCGCGATGCGTGTCGCACTGTTCCTCACCTGTGTCAACGACACGCTCTATCCGGAGACCGGCCGCGCAGTGGTGAAACTGCTGACCAGGCTGGGCGTCGAGGTCGACTTCCCGATGGCCCAGACCTGCTGCGGCCAAGCGCACTACAACACCGGCTACCGCCATGAGGCCGAGCCCCTTGCCCGGCATTTCTCCGATGTATTCGGGGATTACGAGGCGATCGTGACGCCCTCCGGATCGTGCGGGGCGATGGTGCGGGAGCTGTATCCGCGGATGGGCGAGCGGGCCCGGGCCGAGGGCCGCGGGGACACCCTCGCCGCCACCCTGGCGCCGGTGGTCCCGAAGACGTACGAGCTCACCGAGTTCCTCGTGGACGTGCTCGGGGTGACCGACGTCGGCGCGTACTACCCGCACACGGTGACCTACCACCCGACGTGTCACGGGCTGCGGAGCCTGGGCCTCGGGGAGCGGCCCCGGCGGCTGCTCCGGGCGGTCGAGGGGCTGGAGCTGGTGGAGCTGCCGGGCGCCGACGAGTGCTGCGGCTTCGGCGGGACCTTCGCGCTGAAGAACGCCGACGTCTCGGCGGCGATGGGCGCCGACAAGGTGCGCAACGCCGAGTCCACCGGCGCCGAGGTGTTGTGCGCGGCGGACAACTCCTGCCTGATGCACATCGGCGGGACCATGGCCCGGCTGGAGACCGGCATGCGGCCCGTGCACCTCGCGGAGATCCTGGCGAGCACGAAGGAGGAGCCGGCGTCATGAGCGGAACGTTCGTGGGAATGCCCGCCTTCCCGAAGGCCGCGCACGAGGCGGTCGGCAACCAGACCCTGCGCGCCAATCTGCGGCACGCCACGCACACCATCCGGGCCAAGCGGGCGGCTGCCGTGGCCGAGGTGTCCGACTGGGCGGAGCTGCGGGAGGCGGGCAAGCGGATCAAGGACCACACGCTGCGTCATCTCGACCGCTATCTCGTGCAGTTGGAGGAGTCGGTGACGGCGGCGGGCGGCGTCGTCCACTGGGCCGCCGACGCGGACGAGGCCAACCGGATCGTGGCCGACCTGGTCAAGGAGACCGGCGAGTCGGAGGTCGTCAAGGTCAAGTCCATGGCCACGCAGGAGATCGGCCTCAACGAGGCGCTGGAGGCGGAGGGCATCCGCGCCTACGAGACCGACCTCGCCGAGCTCATCGTGCAGCTGGGCAAGGACCGGCCGTCGCACATCCTGGTCCCGGCGATCCACCGCAACCGGGGCGAGATCCGGGAGATCTTCGCCCGCGAGATGAGCGAGTGGGGCCGCCCCGCCCCCGAGGGGCTGACCGACACCCCCGCCGAACTCGCCGACGCCGCCCGCCTGCACCTGCGCGAGAAGTTCCTGCGCGCCAAGGTCGGCGTCTCCGGCGCGAACTTCATGGTCGCCGAGACCGGCACCCTGGTGGTCGTCGAGTCCGAGGGCAACGGCCGGATGTGTCTCACCCTCCCCGAGACGCTGATCTCCGTCGTCGGCATCGAGAAGATCGTGCCGACCTGGCGTGACCTGGAGGTCTTCCTCCAGACGCTCCCCCGTTCCTCGACGGCCGAGCGCATGAACCCGTACACGTCGACCTGGACGGGCACCACGGACGGCGACGGCCCGAGCACCTTCCATCTGGTGCTGCTGGACAACGGCCGCACCGACACCCTCGCCGACGAGGTCGGCCGGCAGGCCCTGCGCTGCATCCGCTGCTCCGCCTGTCTGAACGTGTGCCCGGTGTACGAGCGGGCCGGCGGCCATGCCTACGGCTCGGTCTACCCGGGTCCGATCGGCGCGATCCTCAGCCCCCAGCTCCGCGGCACCCAGAGCGAGATCGACGCCTCCCTGCCGTACGCCTCGTCGCTGTGCGGTGCCTGCTACGAGGTGTGCCCGGTCGCCATCGACATCCCGGAGGTGCTGGTGCACCTGCGCGAACGGGTCGTCCAGGGCGGCCCGGTGACGCGGGAGGGCAACAAGGTGGTGCTGAAGCCGGCCAAGGGTCATGGCGCCGAGCGGGCCGCGATGCGGGCGGCGCGCTGGGCGTTCGGCCGGCCCGGCGCCCTGCGCGCCGGGCAGCGGCTGGCGTCCCGGACCCGCCGGTTCCACCCTCGTACGCTGCCCGGTCCCGGCAGCGCCTGGAGTGATACGCGGGATCTGCCGGCGGTACCCGCGGAGCCGTTCCGCGACTGGTGGCGGCGTACCCACGGCGAAACCGCCGTGAACACCGGAAACGTGAACATCGAAAACGGGACCACCGGGGACGGGACCACCGGGAAGGGGTCGGCGAAGTGAGCAGCAGGGAGCGGATTCTGGGCCGGGTGCGGCGCGCGCTGGCCGATGTGCCGCAGGACGACACCCCGTACGGGGAGGCCGTCGCGCGCGACTATCTGCGCGAGCACGGCGCCAGGAGCACCGAGGAGACGGTCGAACTGCTCGCGGAGAACCTGGCGGACTACCGGGCCGTCGTGCACCGGTGCGGTGCGGACGAACTGCCGTCCGTGCTGGCCCGGTTGCTCACGGAGCGCGAGGCGTCGACCGTGCTCGTGCCGCCCGGCCTCGACGAGACGTGGCTGGCGGAGGCGGAGGCCACCCGGGTGGCGGACCGGGCGGAGAGCGGCGCGCCCGAACTCGACCGGGTGGACAGCGTGGTGACGGCGTGCGCGGTGGCGGTCGCCGAGACCGGGACGATCGTGCTGGACGGCGGTCCCGACCAGGGGCGGCGCCGGATCACCCTGGTCCCGGACCACCACATCTGTGTGGTGCGGGTGCCCGAGCAGGTGGTGTCCTCCGTGCCGCAGGCGCTCGAACGGCTGGATCCGGCGCGCCCGTTGACGTGGATCTCGGGTCCTTCGGCGACCAGCGACATCGAGCTGGACCGGGTGGAGGGGGTGCACGGCCCGCGCACCCTCGAAGTGATCCTGGTCGGCTGAGCACCTCCGCTCCGGCGAGTGGAGCGCCGTCCGGAAGGCCGCCGGGGGTGCGGGGCGCCGCGGACCGGTCTCATCCCCTCTGGTCGTACCCCTCCCGGGCCTGCGCCACCTTGGGCAGGTTTCCGGTGGCCCAGTCGGCGAGGTGGGCGAAGAGCGGGGCCAGGCTGAGGCCGAGTTCGCTGATCTCGTACTCGACGCGCGGGGGCACCTCCGGGTGGTAGGTGCGCACCACCAGCCCGTCCCGCTCGAGTTGGCGCAGTCGCTGGGTCAGCACCTTGGGCGTGATGTTCGTGATCGCGCGCTCCAGCTCGCCGAAGCGCTGACGGCCCCGGGCGTGCAGCGTCCACAGGATCGGCGTGGTCCAGCGGCTGAAGACGATGTCCACGACAGGGGCGATGGGGCAGGCCAGTTCGGGATCGGTCGGGTCGCCGGTCATGCGCACCTCTCGGGAAGCCACTTTCCTCTGGGTACCTACTATACCGGCGGTGTTAGCGTCGTTCCGCGAGGTCAACCACCCATGCGGAACAAGGAGTTACCCATGATCGTAGTGACGGGGGCGACCGGGAACGTCGGCCGTGAACTGGTCCGTTTCCTGGCGGCCGAGGGCGAGCGGGTGACCGCCACGTCCCGGAACATCTCGCAGACCGACGTCCCGGACGCCGTGCGGCCGTCGCGTTCGGATCTCACCGACGCGGAGAGCCTGCGGCCGGTGCTCGACGGGGCCGAGGCCCTGTTCCTCCAGAACGGTGGCGCCGGCCTCCATCTGCTCAGCCCGCGCGATCTCCTCGACGTGGCCAAGTCCGCCGGGGTCGGCCGCGTCGTGCTGCTGTCGTCCCAAGGGGTGTCGACCCGGCCGGAGTCGGAGTCGCACGGCCGGCTGGCGGGCGCGATCGAGGACGCCGTGCGGGAGTCGGGGCTGCGGTGGACGATCCTGCGGCCGGGCGGCTTCCACTCCAACGCCTTCGCCTGGGCGGAGCCGGTCCGCGTCCACCGCACCGTCGCGGCCCCCTTCGGCGACATCGGTCTGCCCACCGTCGACCCGGCCGACATCGCCGCGGTCGCCGCCGTGGCCCTGCGCGAGGAGGGACATCACGGCCGGATCCACGAGTTGACCGGGCCCGCCCCCACGACGCCGCGCGGGCGGGCGGAGGCCATCGGCAGGGCGATCGGCGAGCCGGTCCGGTTCGTCGAGCAGACGCGGGAGGAGGCGCGCGCGCAGATGCTGGCGTTCATGCCCGAGCCGGTCGTCGAGACCACCCTGTCCATCCTCGGCGAACCGACGCCCGCCGAACGCCTAGTGAGCCCGGACGTGGAACGCGTGCTGGGCCGCGCGCCGCGCCCCTTCGAGGAGTGGGCGCGCCGGAACGCGGCCGCGTTCCGGTGAGTCGGCGAGTCGGTGAATCGGCGCGTCGGTGAGCCGCTGCGGCGGTGCCCGGGGGTGCGCCGCGGCGGCGATGCGGCGATGGTGGTCCCCGCTCGCGGCCGTGGCCGCGATCGACGGTCAGACGTAGGTCATCGGGCAGCCGTGCCGCAGGGAGTACTGGGCGGCGCGCAGGTACAGCGCGACATAGAAGGCCGCGTCGGGGTCGTCGGCCCACGGCCCCGGCCGCGCCTCGGCCGCCTTCCTCGCCCCGCCGCCCTTGAACTCCTCCATGAACCACAGGCTCAGCGCGAGGTTCTCACCCGCCGGTAGCGCGTCCAGCGGCAACGCGACGGCTCCGGCCAGCCGCTCGGCCAGGGCGAGGACCCGGGCCGCGCCCGCGACCGACGTCTCGTCCCCGGTGTACGCGGTGGCGACCGGGAGCACGATCTCCTCCTCCAGCGGCAGCGGCACCAGGACGGACCAGTCGAGGAGGGCGGACGATTCCGCACCGGTCAGGTGCGCCCGGCACAGCGCGGTGAAGCCGTCCATCGAGGGGCTGATCTTCTCCTCGAACCAGCCGCGCGCGCCACGCACGGCCGCCGCGCGCGGCGCGTACGGCGGCAGCCCGCGCCGCCGCAACTCCGTGTTCAGCGCGGCCGCGACGTCCCCGTACCCGTCCTCGCCGGGCTCCGACCAGTCCCGCGCGGTGACGCTCACCAGATAGACACCCATGATCGCAACGTACCGCCCGCCACCGACAACGCCCCCGGCCGCTGATGACAACCAGGGTGAACAAGCGCTTAGATAGGTGATCGAACGCTTGCCGAGACCACCACCGATCCGCCGGGAGGCCCCGTTGTTCACGTCCGTCGACGATGTCTCCGCCCGGCTCGCCGAGAGCGGCTACCTGGCCTCCCCCGCCGTCGCCACGACCGTCTTCCTCGCCGACCGGCTCGGCAAGCCGCTGCTGGTGGAGGGCCCCGCCGGAGTCGGCAAGACGGAACTCGCCAAGGCCGTGGCCCAGGTGGCGGGGGCCCGGCTGGTGCGGCTCCAGTGCTACGAGGGCGTCGACGAGTCCCGGGCGCTGTACGAGTGGAACCACGCCAAGCAGTTGCTGCGCATCACCGCGGGCCGCGACGAGACATGGGACGAGACCCGCACGGACATCTTCAGCGAGGAGTTCCTGCTCCCCCGCCCCCTGCTGACCGCCATCCGCGGCGACGAGCCGACCGTCCTGCTGATCGACGAGACCGACAAGGCCGATGTCGAGGTGGAGGGACTGCTCCTCGAAGTACTCGGCGACTTCCAGGTCACCGTCCCCGAACTCGGCACGATCACCGCCACGCGCCGTCCGTTCGTGCTCCTCACCTCCAACGCGAGCCGTGAGCTGTCGGAGGCGCTGCGCCGCCGCTGCCTGTTCCTCCACATCGACTTCCCCGACGAGGAACTGGAGCGGCGGATCGTCCGGCTGAAGGTACCCGGCATCGAAGCCGCGCTGGCCGAGTCCGTGGTCCGGGTGATCGGCGCGCTGCGCGCGATGGACCTGCGCAAGGCGCCCTCCGTCGCCGAGACCATCGACTGGGCGCGCACCCTGCTCGCGCTCGGCGCCACCGCTCTCGACGAGCACGTCGTACGCGACAGCCTGGGCGTGATCCTCAAGCACCAGGACGACATCCTGAAGGCCGGCGCGAAGCTCGACCTGGACGCCGTGTGAGCGCCGAGGTCGGCGACCGGCTGGTCGGCTTCGTCGCCGCGCTGCGGGCGCACGGCCTGCGCGTCGGCACCGGAGAGACGGTGGACGCCGCGGAGGCGGCGGCGGCACTGGGGTTCGCCGACCGCGGCCTGCTGCGCGAGGGGCTCGCCGCCACGCTCCTGCACGCCCCGGACCAGCGGCGGGTCTTCGACACCGTCTTCGACCTGTACTTCCCGTACGGAGTGGGCGCGCCCGAGGGAGATCCCGGCGACCGGGACGACCTGCGTGACCGGCTGGCCGCCGCGCTCGCCGCCGACGACGCGGCGATGCTGGCCCGGCTGGCGATCGAGGCGGTCGACGGGCTGGGCGGGTACGGGAGTTCGCCCGGTTCCGACGGCTGGTCGTCGCACCAGACGCTGGAACGCCTGCGCCCGCAGACGCTGCTTGCCCGGGTGCGGGACGACATCCGCGCCCGGGGTGGCGGCGCCGGGTTCACCGACCGCCTCCTGGAGGACGAGATCCGGCGGCGCATCGAGGCCTTCCGCGGCCTGGTGGCCGGGGAGGCGCGGCGCCGGGTGGCGGAGCGCCGGGGGCGGGACGAGATCGCCCGGCGGGCGGTGGCGCCCACCGCCGACCGGGTCGACTTCCTGTACGCCGGGAAGGACCGGCTGGCCGAACTGCGGCGGACGGTACAGCCGTTGGCCCGCAAGCTGGCGACCCGGATGGCCGCGCGCCGGCGCCGGGCCTCCCGGGGCACCATCGACCTGCGGCGTACCCTGCGCGGCTCGCTGTCGACGGGCGGTGTTCCGATGCGGCCCGTGCTGCGCCGCCGCCGTCCGGCCCGTCCCGAACTGGTGCTGCTGTGCGATGTGTCGGGGTCGGTGTCCGGCTTCTCCGACTTCACGATGCTGCTGGTGCAGGCACTGCACGACCAGTTCGGCAAGGTGCGGGTGTTCGCCTTCGTCAACCGCGTCGACGAGGTGACCGGCCTGCTCGAACGCGGCGCCGCCGATCCGGAGGGTCTCGGCGCCCGCATCCGGTCCGAGGCGAACCTGACGGGCTACCACGGCAGCAGCGACTACGGCATGGCCCTGGGCGAGTTCGCCCAGCGGTACGGTGCGGCGGTCGGCCCCCGCTCCACGGTGTTCGTGCTCGGCGACGCCCGGACGAACATGAGCGATCCGAACCTGGCCGCGCTGCGGCAGATCGCCGAACAGGCCCGTCATGTGCACTGGTTGAACCCGGAGCCCCGGTCCCTGTGGGGCACGGGCGACTCGGCGGCCCCCGAGTACGCCGAGTCGGTCGCGATGCACGAGTGCCGCAACGCTCACCAACTCGGCGCACTGGTAGGGCGGTTGCTCCCGGTCTGAGACGGTTGCCCCGGCCTGGGCGGACCCCTGGCCGGGGAGGGAAGCCGTGGGTCGGGGGCGGTCGCCTTCGGTCCGGGGCCGCCGGGCTCGGTCCGGCCCTACTTCGCCCTACTTCGCCTTCGCGTAGTCCTTGGCCATCGACCCGGCGAAGTCGTACACCACGCACTGTTCGTCGCCCACGACCCAGGCGTCATGGCCGGGCGACACCACGAAGACGTCGCCTGGGCCCAGTTCGCCCTCGCCGCCCTCGTCCATGGTGATGTGCATACGGCCCTGGACCACGTATCCGTTGTGGTGGATCTGGCAGGTGTCGGTGCCCGCGAGCGACGCCAGCGACTCGGACCAGCGCCATCCCGGTTCGAAGGTCGCCACGGCGAAGTCCAGTCCCGTCATATGGACCGCCTCGAGGTGACCGCGGGGGAAATCGCGCCGCTCGTCCGGCTTCGCGAGCGCCTTCACTTCCATCATGACGCTCCTCCTTCCGGCCGCGCCTCACCACGGCCGGGGCCGGTCTCCCCGGCGGCCTGGACGTCGCCGGTCGGGGGCCGAGCCCCACCCCTCCATCCTCCGCCCGTCCCACGAGGGCCGCCAATCGGTCACGGCGGCCCTCAGGAGCCGCCGCACAGCTCGGCGAACCGGCCCGTGTCGATGTTGCCGCCGGAGATGATCACGCCGACGCGCGGGGGCAGAGCACCGGCCCGCCCGGCGAGGAGGGCCGCGATCGGGGTGGCGCCGCTCGGCTCCACCACGATCTTCAGCCGTTCGAAGGCGAACCGCATGGCGGCGCGGATCTCGTCGTCACAGACCAGGGCGATCTCGTCCACCAGCCGCCGGTTCACCGAGAAGGTCAGCTCCCCGGGCGTGTTCAGGGCCTGGCCGTCGGCGATGGTGCGCGGCACCGCGATCTCGACCCGCCGGCCCGCCTCCAGCGACCGTTTCGTGTCGTCCCCGGCCTCCGGTTCCACCCCGACGATCCGGGTGCCGGGCCGCAGCCCCTTGACCGCGGTCGCGCTGCCGGCGATCAGTCCGCCGCCCCCGACCGGTACCAGCAGGGCGTCCAGCTCGCCCGCCTCCTCGATCAGTTCGAGCGCGGCGGTGCCCTGCCCCGCCATGACGTGCGGGTGCTCGTAGGGCGGGATCAGCGCCAGACCCCGCTCGGCGGCCAGCGCCTCGGCGATGGCCACCCGGTCGCCGGTGAAGCGGTCGTAGGTCACGATCTCGGCGCCGTAGCCCTCCGTCGCCGCCCGCTTGGAGCGGGGCGCGTCCTCGGGCATGACGATCACGGCGGTGGTGCCGAGTTCGCGCGCTGCCAGGGCGACGGCCTGGGCGTGGTTGCCGGAGGAGTAGGCGGCGATGCCCCGGGCGAGCTGCTCGGGGGCCAGCCGGGAGGCGGCGTTGTAGGCGCCGCGGAACTTGAACGCGCCGACGCGCTGGAAGTTCTCGCACTTCAGCAGGACCTCGGCGCCCACCAGCGCGTCCAGGGTGCGGGAGCGGAGCACGGGCGTGCGGTGCGCGACGCCCTTGAGCCGGGCTGCCGCGTCGCGCACGTCGTCGAGGGTGATCGGCGGGGGTGTGGTCGTCACGGGTGTGCTCCCTCGGGGTGGTCGTCGGTGCCTTCGGTGGTGGCGGTGCCATGGGCCGGGGTATCGGCTGTGGCCCTGGCCTGGGAGAGGTAGCTGTAGGCGGAGGCGCGGGAGATGCCTAGGCGGGCGGCGACCTGTTCGATCGCACGGCGTACGGCGAACACGCCGCGTTCGTCCAGGCTGCGGAACAGCGTCAGGCGCCGCGCCCGGTCGAGGCCGGCCCAGGTCTGGTCCTGCCTCCGCAGATGCGCGTCGAGGAGGGCGTCGACGACGGAGTCGATGTCGTCGCCGAACGTGGTCACCGGGGTCTCGGCCCGGCCGCCCGCCGCTCCCGCGAGCGCGGCCAGCAGGCCCTGCACCCGATCGACCTCGGTGACGTCCACGTTGACGCACAGCGCCCCGAAGACGGCGCCCGCCGAGTCGCGCAGCACCATCGTGGACGACTTCACCAGCCGTCCGGCGCCGGTGCGGGTGACGTAGTTCAGCTCGTCGACGGCGTCGGCGCCCCGGGCGAGGACCCGCATGCCGATCTCGCTCATCGCCCCGCCGACCGTCCGGCCCGTCACCGATCCGGCCACGGCGACGACGGATTTCTCCGGTCGGCGGTAGTCGTGCAGCACCACCTCGCACACCGGCCCGAACGTCGCCGCGATCCCGTCGACGACGGGGGTGAGCGCACGCAGGATCACGTCCCGCTCGGTCTCCCGGGATTCCATGACATCGATTAGACCACACGTCCAGACACTGGACCAGCAGTCCAGGATCGGAGGCGGCCGCGCGGACACCTTCAGGGGAACCGTCGATCAAGGGGGTGGTGTCGCCAATTGCCGCTTATCTAGGATGGGTTGTCGACCGCGCCCGTTCGTGGCACGGCGGCGATCTGGGGGAAGAGATGCAGCCTGGCAAGCAGCTGTCCACGTCGATCGATGCGGGCGTCCCCACAGCGGCGCGCATGTACGACCACTACCTGGGCGGCAAGGACAACTACGCGGCCGACCGGGCGGCCTGCGAGGAACTCGACAAGGTCGTCCCCAGCACCCGCGCCCTCGCGCTGAACAACCGGCGCTTCCTCCAACGGGTCGTGAAGACCCTCACCCAGGAGTTCGGGATCCGGCAGTTCCTGGACCACGGATCCGGCCTGCCCACCCAGGACAACGTGCACCAGGTCGCCCAGCGCGTCGACCCGACCGCGCATGTCGTCTACGTCGACAACGACCCCATGGTGCTCGTGCACGGCCGGGCCCTGCTGGAGCAGGACGAGCGGACCACCGTCATCCACGCCGATCTGCGCGAGACCGAGGCGATCTTCGCGCACGAGGACACCCGGCGCCTGATCGACTTCTCGCAGCCGGTGGCCGTGCTCTTCAACTCGGTCTTCCACTGCATCCCCGACAGCGACACCGACGGCCCGCAGGCGGTGGTGCGCCGGGTGACGGAACGCCTCGCGCCCGGCAGCTTCCTGGTGATGTGTCAGCTGGTCAGCGAGGATCCCCAGGTCAGGGAGTTCGTCACCGACTTCATGGACAAGGCCACACAGGGCCATTGGGGCCGGGTGCGCCGGCAGAGCGACGTCGCCTCGTTCTTCGAGGGCACGGAGATCCTCGAACCGGGGCTCGTGGAGGTCTCCACCTGGCGCCCCGACACCGAGGTCGCGCCGCGTCAACTCACCCAGGAGTGGATCGAGTTCGGCGGCGTGGGCCGTCTGGGCTGAACCGTCTCACCTCACGGGGCGGCGGGGTAGAGCCGCTCCGCCGTCTCCTTCAGCAGCGCCATGGACGCACGCGGATCCAGCGCCTCGTCGGCGAGCCGGTCCAGCGCGACCCGGTACTCCTCCGTCTCGTCCCGGTCCTCCAGGAAGGTCGCGCTCCTGATCTGCTCCAGATAGACGACGTCGGGCAGATCGACGCCGCCGAATCGCAGATAGGTGACCGGTATGGCCGGCGCGGAGGCGTGCGTGACGTCCAGCGGCACGACCTGGACCGTGACATGGGGCAGCTCCGCCAGCTCCACGAGGTGGGCGAGCTGCTCGCGCATCACGTCCCGGCCGCCCAGCACCCGCAGCAGCACGGACTCGTCGAGGACCGCCCAGATCCGCGGGGCGTCCGGACGCCGCAGCAGTTCGGTGCGGCGCGTCCGCAGCTCCACCCGGCGCTCCACCTCCCGGGAGGTGGCCGAGGGCAGCCCGCGCTCGACGACGGCACGCGCGTACGCGGGCGTCTGCAACAGGCCCGGCACGTACTGGATCTCGAAGGTACGGATCGCGGTGGCCGCCTCCTGGAGACCGACCAGCCGGTCGAACCACTCGGGCATGAGCCGCTTGTCGTAACGCTGCCACCAGCCCGGTTCACCCGCCTGCCGCAGCAATCGAAGCAGTACGGAGGCCTCGTGGTCGTCGGTCTCGTACAGCGACAGCAGCGCGCGGACGTCCGCCTCGACGGGCGGCCTGCGGCCCTTGCCCGCCTCGATGCGCGACAGCTTCGCCGCACTGAACCCGACGGCCCGCGCGGCCTGGTCCTGGGAGAGACCGGCGTCCTCCCGGATACCCGCCAGCTGTACGCCGACCAGCATTTTCAGCAAGGTCGGGGCGGGCTCGGCCCGGTTCAGATACGGTTCGAGACGGGACACTCGAGGCGACTCGACGGACATCCTGACTCCCCGTGGACCGGCAGACGACAGACCGCAGTATCGCATCCGAAGCCCTCCGAGCGCACGCGGCACGGGAATTGAGCCTCCATGCAGCTCTATCGGACCAGGTGGTCGAACTCCCCGCCCTTCGCCCCGGCCACGAACGCGGCCACCTCCGCCGGCGTGTACACCAGCGCCGGACCGTCGGGGTCGCGGGAGTTGCGCAACGCGACGCCTCCCCCTTCCAGGGCCGCGACCTCCACACAGTTGCCCTCGGCGTTGCTGTGACTGCTCTTGATCCAGCGGACACCCAGCGAGCTCGCCCGGACTCCGTTCGACGCTGACGACATGGCACTCTCCTCGCTCGTACGCGCAATTTCTCGTGAAATTGCACGAGGACCTCGTCAGCGTGGATAATAGCCATGCCGTCAACCGCACTTCCAACTCCACGTCCTGACGCCGCCTCAGGGAGATGCCCCGTGTCATCACCTGCGCAGATCCGGAGCCACGAGTCCGTCTCCGTCCGCGACTCCCCCAGAACCGCCGCCCTGTACCTCACGGGCAGCCGCGAGGGATTCGCCCAGGCACGGGACTTCACCCAGCGCACCCTCGACTGCTGGTCCCTGGGGCGCTGCACCGACGACGCGCTCACCGTCGTGACGGAACTGGCCGCCAACGCCGTCCTGCACGCGCTCCCGCACACCTCGACGAACGAGTTCCCGATCCGGCTCCGGCTCACCCTGCGCCGCGCGCACCTGGTGTGCGCGGTCACCGACCCGAGCGACAGCCTGCCCGTCCACTCGCGCGCCTCGGACGCCTTCCTGGAACACGGCCGCGGACTGCACATCATCGAGGCCCTCTCCGAACACTGGGGCTGGACCCGGCGCGCACCCGTGGGCAAGACCGTCTGGGCGATGCTGCCGACCCGCTCCCGTCCCGCCACCGACTCCGACCCGATATCTGACACCTGAGATGACTGCGACGAAAAGACCCGCCCCGCTCAAGGACCTGGGACACGTGCCATGGCCCGAGATCAAGGATTCCACCGGCTCCGCGGCGGGCATCCCCTTCCTGCTCACCACGGTCGCCCGCGGCGACGCCGACAGCGCCGGCTCCGCACTCGGTCAACTGCGCCGCCGCATCTGCCAGTTCGGCTTCGTCGTCGACGAGGCGACGGCGGCCACGGTGCCCTTCCTCTGGGAACTGGTCCGGCTTCCCCAGGTCACCTGCCGCGCGGAGATCCTGCGCCTGCTGAAGAGCATCGCCGACACCCGGCAGTGGGAGACCACCGCCGCCGCGTATCCCAAGCTGCTGCACCACCCCGACAACTACGTGGGATGGGAACGCGCGGCCCGGCACGCCGTCCACGCCCAGCGCGACGTCCTGCGTCAACTGCTCGCCGAGCCGGACACCGAGATAGTGCGGGCCACCACGGAACTCGCCGCGACCCTGGCCGAGTGACCAGCACGCCCCGGGGCACACCCCACCCGGTGCCGCTCCTTCCGCGCACCGCCGTACCCGACCGCTAGGTTGACCGCATGAGCAACCTTGACCGCGCGCCCGTACCGAGTGTGTGCGGCGGCCGTGGATTCGTCGTCGCCGAACCCGTCCGCGAACTGCTGAGCCCCCGGCAGGTGAAGCTCGGCGGGTCGACCGAGGTGCGCCGGCTGCTGCCGAACCTCGGCCGGCGCATGATCGGCGCCTGGGCGTTCGTCGACCACTACGGCCCCGACGACATCGCCGACGAGCCCGGCATGCAGGTCCCGCCGCATCCGCACATGGGCCTGCAGACGGTCAGCTGGCTGCACGAGGGCGAGGTGCTGCACCGTGACTCGACCGGCAGCCTCCAGACCATCCGGCCCGGGGAACTCGGTCTGATGACGTCGGGGCGGGCGATCAGCCACTCCGAGGAGAGCCCGCGCTCGCACGCCCGGTACCTGCACGGCGCCCAGCTGTGGGTCGCGCTGCCGGACGCCCACCGGCACACCGACCCCCGCTTCGAGCACCACGCCGGCCTGCCCACGGTCACCGCCCCCGGCCTCACCGCCACCGTCCTCCTCGGCGCGCTCGACGGCGCCTCCTCCCCCGGGACGACGTACACCCCCCTCGTGGGCGCCGACCTGGCCCTCGCCCGGGGCGCCGACGTCCGGCTGACGCTCGTGCCCGACTTCGAGTACGGCGTGCTGTCGATGTCCGGCGAGACGCGGGTGGACGGGGTGCCGGTGCTGCCGGGCTCGATGCTCTACCTCGGCTGCGGCCGCACCGAACTGCCGCTGCGCGCCGAGTCCGACGCGGCCCTGATGCTGCTGGGCGGCGAGCCCTTCGACGAGGAGCTCGTCATGTGGTGGAACTTCGTCGCCCGCTCCCAGGAGGAGATCGTGCAGGCGCGCGAGGACTGGATGCGGGGGTCACGGTTCGGCGAGGTGAAGGGCTACGACGGCGCGCCCCTGCCCGCGCCCGAGCTGCCCGCCGTGCCGCTGAAACCACGCGGACGGGTGCGCTGACCCGGCAGGGCGCCGCTCTCGCGTACGCCCTGCCGGGCGCCCCCGCTAGCGGTTGACGGATCGCATCCCCGCCTCGTCGTAGCGCTCCCCCGCCGCCTCCGGCAGCTCCGCGTCGATGCGGGCCAGGTCGTCCTCGGTCAGCGTGACATCCACCGCGGCGGCGTTCTGTTCCAGGTACGTACGACGCTTGGTGCCCGGGATCGGCACCAGGTCCTCGCCCTGTGCGAGCACCCAGGCGATGGCCAGCTGGGCGGGGGTCACGTCCTTCTCGGCGGCGATCTCCTTCACCTTCGCCGCCAGCCGCACGTTCGCCGCCAGGTTGGCGTCCTGGAAGCGCGGGTTCTCACGGCGCCAGTCGTTCGCGTCCAGCTCGTCCGGCGAGGTGAACCGCCCGGCGAGGAAACCGCGGCCGAGCGGCGAGTACGGCACGAAGCCGATGCCCAGTTCACGGCAGGCGGGCAGCACCTCGTCCTCCACGTCCCGCGACCACAGCGAGTACTCGCTCTGCACCGCGGTGACCGGGTGCACGGCGTGGGCGCGGCGAATGGTCTCCGCGCTCGCCTCGCTCAGGCCGATGCACCGCACCTTGCCCTCGGCGACCAGCTCGCCCAGCGCGCCGACCGTCTCCTCGATGGGGACGTCCGGGTCGACCCGGTGCTGGTAGTACAGGTCGATGTGGTCGGTCCCCAGCCGCTCCAGGGAGCCGTGGACCGAGCTGCGCACGTGCTCGGCGGAACCGTCCTGCGGGCCGACCGTGCTGATGTCTCCGGGTACGGCGCCGTCCATCCGGTAGTTGAACTTCGTCGCGATCACGTACTCGTCGCGATGCCCCCGGATCGCCTCGCCCAGGAGGGACTCGTTGGTGAGCGGCCCGTACATCTGCGCGGTGTCGAGGAAGTTCACCCCGACGTCGAGGGCATGGCGGATGGTCGCGATCCCCTCCGCCTCGTCGGCGGATCCGTAGAAGGCGGACATACCCATGCACCCCAGGCCGATGGCCGATACCTGGAGATCCCGCAGACTGCGCTTCTGCATGTCGTGTCCCAGCCTTTCGCTACACACTTGTTCGTCGGTCGGAGCGCGCGGAGCCCCACCTCCATCTAGCGACGGAATCCGGCGCCCGGCATCCCGTGAGAGGTACCGGACGAAACGGGGCTTCGCGCGCCGGGTGTCTGCGACGCTACGACCTGGAGCGCACTCCAGCGCAAGCCGGCGAGGCCGCCCCTATACGACGCCCTGGGCCGTCATCGCCTCCGCCACCCGCAGGAAGCCCGCGGTGTTGGCGCCCAGGACGTAGTCGTCGGGGGTGCCTCCGTAGGTCTCGGCGGTGGCGCGGCACTGGGCGTGGACCGCCCGCATGACAGCGGCCAGACGGGTCTCGGTCTGCTCGAAGGTCCATACGTCGCGCGAGGCGTTCTGCTGCATCTCCAGCGCGGACGTGGCCACGCCGCCCGCGTTGGCGGCCTTGCCGGGCCCGAACAGGACTCCCGCCTCGCGGAAGATCTCGATCGCCTCCGGCGTGCACGGCATGTTGGCACCCTCGGCGACGGCCAGGACGCCGTTCTTCACGAGCGTCCCCGCTTCCTGTCCGCCCAGCTCGTTCTGCGTGGCACACGGCAGCGCGATGTCGCACGGCACCTCGAAGACCGAGCCCCGGTCGGAGAACCGTGCGGTGGGCTTGGCCTCGGCGTAGGCCGACAGACGCGCCCGCCGCACCTCCTTGACCGACTTCAGCAGCTCCAGGTCGATGCCGTCCGCGTCGACCAGATAACCGGAGGAGTCCGAACAGGCCACCACGGACCCGCCCAGCGCGTGCACCTTCTCGATCGCGTAGACCGCCACGTTCCCCGAGCCCGAGACGACGGCCTTGCGGCCGTCGAAACCGTGTCCGCGCGTGGCCAGCATCTCCTGCGCGAAGTAGACCGCGCCGTAGCCGGTGGCCTCGGTCCGGGCCTGCGAGCCGCCCCAGGAGACACCCTTGCCGGTCAGGACTCCCGCCTCGAAGCGGTTGGTGATCCGCTTGTACTGGCCGAAGAGGTAGCCGATCTCGCGCCCGCCCACCCCGATGTCACCGGCGGGGACGTCGGTGTGCTCGCCCAGGTGCCGGTACAGCTCGGTCATGAACGCCTGGCAGAAGCGCATGATCTCGTGGTCACTGCGGCCCTTGGGGTCGAAGTCCGAGCCGCCCTTGCCGCCGCCGATCGCCAGGCCGGTCAGCGCGTTCTTGAAGATCTGCTCGAAGCCGAGGAACTTCACGATGCCGAGGTTCACGCTCGGGTGGAAGCGCAGACCGCCCTTGTAGGGGCCGAGCGCGCTGCTGAACTCGACCCGGAAGCCGCGGTTGACCTGGACCCGGCCCGTGTCGTCCACCCACGGCACTCGGAAGATCAGCTGCCGCTCGGGCTCGCACAGCCGCTCGGGGATCATCGCGTCGACGTACTCCGGGTGTGCCTGCAAGGCGGGCGCCAGCGTGTGCAGCACCTCTCCCACCGCCTGGTGGAACTCGGTCTCGCCGGGGTTGCGCCGGCAGACCTGTGCGTAGACGGCCTCGATGTGAGCACTGGGGTTCATGCGCGCCTGCTCTCCTGTGATCCGCCGGGCACGCGTCTCGTCCGGCGTGCCCGGCCTTCTGTCTGCAAACGAATACGGACGGCAGGAGTCCCTGTGTCAGCGGAGAAGGTCACCGATATGAGGCGGACACCGGGTCGCGGGCGCTGCCGCGGCGGGCGACCCGGGCGGCGGGTCAGTTCTCCTGGAGCAGGGAGAGAACGTTTCCGGCGGGGTCGGTGAACCAGGCGATCGCCGCCGGGCCTTCGCCGTCACCGCGGACGACGCCCTGCTCGTCGTGGTCGAATCCGGGGTACCGCTCGAGGGTCACACCGCGTCGCTGCAGTTCGCCGACGGCGGCCTCGATGTCGTCCACGGGGAAGTTGAGGACCGTGAACGTCGCGGGAGCGTGCTGCTCCTTGGGGTAGACGAAGACCTGCGCGCCGCTGCCGAGCTCGAGGATGAGCATCCGCATCTCGCCGCTGCCGGTCTCCTGCACCTGAAGGCCGAGAACCTCGCCGTAGAACCGGCGGGCCTTGTCGAGATCGTCGACCGAGAAACCGCTGAACGCCTGCGACTGACCGAGCATGCGTACGTCTCCTTCACGGGTGATCCGTCCTGGCGGTCCAGCGCACACCACGCGCGCCGTGGGCCGCCACGCCGCCACGCACGGGGCGTCCGGATGGTCGTGCGCCCTTCACCCTCGCGCGGTGCGGCGGCGCCTCCCGCCGGGGCGGGAGGCGCCGCGTGACCTCGGAAGACGGCTCAGCCGGCCGGGACGGTGTCCTCGAACGTCGTTCCGGTGGCACGGTAGGCGTTCACCTTGGCGGTGACCTGGGCCGGTGTCAGGACCTGGTCCTTGACGTGGAGGACGTAGTCGACCTGCTGATCGTAGGCGCGGGCGGTCGTCGCGGTCTGCCCGGTCAGGTCGATCAGCCACTGGTTGAAGTTGATCGACATGGGCCGCTCGGGCAGATAGGCGGCGTCATGGGCACCGAAGAGCACGCCGTCGACGTAGTACGTGATGGTGCTGTCGTCGATGGTCACGACGAGGTCGTGCCAGCCGGCGTAACTCCGGCGGGATTCGGTGTGCTGGTTGACGGCCTGCCACGGGTCCGGGGCGTAGGTCTCCCAGGACGTCGTGTAGAGGATGTCCGAGGTCTCCCCCCAGCCACCGTTGGGAAGGTACTCGAAGTCGTATTCGGAGTAGTCGTCGGCCATCGGGGCGGTGAGGTCGTTGATGGTGAAGAACGTCTGGACGAGGTGGTCGCCGTCGGGCCCGGAGAGCGGCGCGTCGGAGAACTTCACCCGGGCCGCGTAGGTGCCCTTCTTGAACTTCGTCGCCTTGGTGAGGACTTCGGTCTGCTTGGTGCTGTCCGCCGTTCCCGCGGTCGACGTCCGGAGGTTCATCACGGAGTTTCCGGCGGAGTCGACGAAGGTGACGTTCTCCGGAGCCCAGGTGGCGCCGGGCACCCCGGGACCGCCCGGGTTCGAGCGCACGTTCCAGCCGTTCGCGGCGATCCTCGGGTCGCCGGAGGTGGTGTAGTCGAAGTCGTCGAACAGGCTCTGCCCGCCGGTGGGCGGGTCGGTGGGCGGATCCGTGGGCGGGTCGGTCGGGTCGTTGCCCGCGGGGGCGGTTCCCCACACCGTGGCGCCGGACAGCTGGGCGGTGACCTTCGGCCAGTCCGCGTAGGCGGTCTGCGAGGCACCGAACGAGTAGTCGTCGCTCTGCCTGAGGGTCTGCCAATCGGCACGGTGGAAGCGCAGTTGCATGTCCCCGGTGTCGGCGCCGGGTGCGAGGGCGCCCGCGCCCGAGGTGAAGCCGATCTCCAGGTAGCGGTCGGCGGTCGCCGTGGGGTGGGCGAGTGCGCCGAAGGTACCGGTGATGTTGGCGCAGCCCTTCACGGCCCAGGAACAGGCGAAGCGGTAGCCCGCGCCGGCGCTGTCGGCCTTGAAGTAGTACCGGACCTTGACGGTGGCGAGCTGGACGGTCCCGTCACCGGTGTTCCTGACCTTGAGCCAGGGCTCGGACTGGTCCGCCGTGGCGCCCGTGGCACTGGTGCGGTACTGGACGCTCACGTCGGCGGCGGCGGCGCGGGCGGTGGCGGGCAGGGCGGCGAGGCCGGCGGCGCCCAGGGCGACCGCCACGGCCGAGGCGGCGGCGACGCGCAGCCTGCTCGTACGGATTCTCGACGTCATGATGTTCCTTTCCGGGGCTGGGTGCTTGCAGGGGGCTCGGTGCTGGATAGAGGGTGCTGGGCCTTGCTGGATCCGGGCTGTCCGCGCGCGGCCGCGCGGCTCTCAGGGGTGTCGGCGGACTTCGAGTGCGTCGAGCCGGGCGGTGTGCAGGTCGAGGCGGGACCGGAAGTCGCCCCACTCGGTGGGGCCGCTCCAGCCGCGGTCCGCGAGGGCGCACAGGCGCGGATAGGTGAGGTACTCCAGGCGCTCGGGGGTGGCGGCGAACTCGGTCCACAGCTGGGCCTGCGTGCCCAGCACGCGCGCGGCGACGTCCGAGGTCGCGCCCGCGGGCACCGGGTCGTGGCCGTGGACGTCCCGCAGGGCGACGACGGCTCCCGGCTGGCCGGGGGGCTCCCGGGGATCGGCGCTCTGGGGGTGGTCGAGATAGGTGGCCCGGTGGTGGGCGTTGATCACGTCATGGCCGCGGCGGGCGGCGGCGAGGGCGTGCGCGGGATCGCGCCAGGCCATCACGGTGAAGCCGTCGGGCAGTTCGGTGCCGGTCTCGGCCCAGCCGACCGGGCGCCGCCCGTTGCGGACGAGGAAGTCGCCGATCCGGGCGAGGAACCAACGGTGCAGGTCGGCGGGCCCGTGCAGACCCTCGGCCGCGATGCGTGCCCGGGCGAGGGGACTGCGCTCCCATTCCGTGAGGGGGCATTCGTCCCCGCCGACGTGGAGGTAGGGCGACGGGAAGAGTTCCATGACCTCCTCCAGCACGGTGCGGCAGAAGTCGAGGACCTCGTCGTGGACGCCGAGGACGGTGTCGCAGACTCCCCACCGGGTCCAGACCTCCAGGGCCCGGTCCGGCGCGTTGCCCAACCGCGGATAGGCGGCCAGGGCGGCGCGGACGTGGCCGGGCATCTCTATCTCGGGCACGACCGTCACCCCGAGCGCGGACGCGTACTCCACCAGGCCCGCCAGCTCGGCCCGGGTGTAGGCGCCGCCGTGTGCGGTGCCGTCGTACACGTCGCCCGTCGGCCCGGTCATGGACCGGGTGCGGTGGCCGCCGATCTCGGTCAGCTTGGGGTAGGCCGTGACCGGCATGCGCCACCCCTGGTCGTCGGTCAGGTGCAGATGGAACACGTTGATCTTGTGGAGGGCCAGGAGGTCGACATAGCGACGCAGGTACTCCACCGGCTGGAAGTGGCGGGCCACGTCGAGCATGGCCCCGCGCCACGGATGGCGGGGGACGTCCGTGATCTCGGCGCAGGGCAGCGTCCACCGCACCCCGCGCCCGGGGGCCCGCGCCAGGGCCTGCACGGGAAGGAGCTGCCGGATCGTCTGCACCCCGCGCAGCAGGCCGGTGAGCCGTGCGGCGCGCAGCAGCACGGAGTGGGGACCGACCGTGAGTCCGTAGCCCTCGGTGCCGAGTCCCGTCAGATCCGGGTCCAGGGCGAGGACGACCGCTCCGTCGTCGGCGGGGTGCAGCGGCAGTCCCGTGGCGGGGGCGAGGAGGGTGCGCAGCAGGCGTGCCGCGTCCTCGGCCCCCTCGCCGACGCGTACCCGGGTGTCGGCGGTGAAGGTGAACTGTCCTGATCTCGTGCGGGCCTTGGTCGGCCGGGGCAGCAGCGTGGCGTCCAGTGGGGGTGCGGGCACGGTGGTCTCCCGGGGGGGGTCACGCGGGCGGGGAAGGCGGGGCGGTCAGCCCTTGACGGCGCCGGCCGCGAAGCCGGCCGTCACATGGCGCTGGAGAAGCAGGAACACCGCCAGGGCGGGCAGGGCGAACAGCGTGGAGGCGGCCATGGTGGCGCCCCAGTCCGTACCGAAGACGTTCTGGAACGAGGAGAGCCAGACCGGCAGTGTGCGGCTGTCCTGGTGCTTGATGATCAGGAAGTTGGCGTAGGTGAACTCGTTCCAGGCGGTGATGTAGCCGAACAGCGAGGTGGCCATCAGGCCGGGGGCCAGCAGCGGGAAGGCGATGTGCCGGAAAGCGCCGAGCCGGGTGCAGCCGTCGACCTGCGCCGCTTCCTCCAGTTCGGCGGGGATGGCGGCGATGAATCCGCGCAGCACCACGATCGTGAACGGCAGCGTCATCATGAAGTAGACGAGCGTGAGCGTGGGCAGCCGGTCGAGCATGTCGGTGTCGCGGGAGATGATGTACACCGGGATGATCAGTGCCTCCCACGGCGCCATCTGCGCGATGAACACCATGAGCAGGAACTGGCGCCGGCCCCGCCACCGCATCCGGGCCACGGCGAAGGCGGCGCCGAGCGCCACCACCAGGGCGAGCAGGACGGCTCCCAGGGTGACGAGGATGCTGTTGCGCCAGAACTGGGCGAACCCGTCGGCGTCGACGGCGGCGCGGAAGTGGTCCAGGGTCCAGGTCTGCGGCAGGAGCCGCGGGCTGTCCGACTGGATGTCCCGGTTGGGCTTGAACGCGGTGACGACCATCCAGTAGACGGGGAAGAGGCAGACGACGATCGTCGTCCCCGCGGCGGCGTGCAGCGGAAGGCGTCGAAGTCGGGCGCGCGGCGCACTCACAGGGCTTCGCCCTCCTGACGGAACAGCTGACGGAAGTAGACGACGAGCACGGCGGCCATCATCAGCACGGTGACCATGGAGGCCGCCGAGCCGAGGTCGTAGCGCTGGCTCGCGAGCGCGGTCTGGACGGCGTACACCGGGAGGATGGTGGTGGCGTCGCCCGGCCCGCCGTTCGTCATCACCCAGATCTGCACGAACGCCTTGAACGTCCAGATCACCTCGAGGGAGAGGACGAGCATGAAGATCGGCCGGATCATGGGAAAGGTGACGGAGCGGAAGATGCGGCCGGCCGGGGCGCCGTCGATCCGAGCCGACTCGTACAGCTCCGGCGGCACCGTGGCCAGCGCCGAGTACAGGGTGATCGCCGCGAACGGCACGGACTGCCACACGATCAGGACGACGAGGATCGTGAACGCCGCCGGGCCGTGCGCGAACCAGGGATAGCGGTCGAACGAGTCGAAGCCCAGCCCGGTCAGCGTGTGGTTGACGATGCCGAACTCCGAGTGGAACAGCCACTGGAAGACGGTGGTGGCGGCGATGACCGGCATGGCCCAGGCGAGCACGAGCGCGCTGAGCACCGCGGTGCGGCCCGGCCGGCCGAGCCGTTCGATCACCAGGGCGACCAGGGTGGCCAGCAGCATGATCAGCACCACGTCGACGGCCATGAACAGGAACGTGCGGCGCACGACCTGCCAGAAGTGTCCGTCCGTCAGCAGCGTCTCGTAGTTGCGCAGCCCGACGAACCGTGCGTCGCCGCTGATGAGCTGACGCAACCGGAAGTCCTGGAGCGAGATCAGCACCGCGCGGGCGAGGGGGTACACCAGCAGGTACAGCATGCCCAGCACGGTCGGCGCGACCAGCAGGTACGGCCATGCGCTGCCGGGGCGGAGCCGTCCGCGCGGGCCGTCGTGGTCGCGGATCGGCGGGGCCGGCCGCCGGGGGCGGGGTGCGGAGCCCCGCTGTGACCGCCGTCGTGACGGCCGGCCGAGCGGGAGGTGTGCCGCGGTGCGTTCGCGGATGACCGGCACGACGTCGTCTCCTTCCGGTACGGGGCGCGGGCGGCGGCTCAGGAGCCCGATTCCATGGCCTCGGTGATGGACTCGGAGGCCTTGGCGGCCTCGGTCCGGGCGTCGGCGCCGGTGAGCACCGCGGTCATGTAGTCCTTGATGGGGTTCTTCGCCTCCACGGCGGCCCAGCCGGGGGTGTTCGGCGTCGCCCGGCCGACCGCCGCGCCCGCCGCCATGGCCGCGGTGCCCGGATCGGAGGCGACCGCGTCGGCCAGGGTGGTCTTGTTGGGCACGTAGCTCATCGCGACGGCGAGCTTGCGCTGCCAGGCGTCGCCGGTCAGTTCCTTGATGAACGTGAACGCTGCCGCCTGCTTGCCGGAGGCGGCCGGGACGACCAGGTCGGAGCCGCCGGTGAACACCGCCCCGGGCCGGTCCGCCGTCTTGCCGGGGATGGGGAAGAAGCCGAGTCTGCCCTTGAGTTCGGGGTTGCTCTCGGTGACCACGTTGGCTCCGCCGGGCGTGGAGATGATCTGCGCGACCTGCCCCTTGGCCATGACCTCCGCCTGTGGCGGCTGCGCCTCGTCGGAGTCCCGCGGCCCCTTCCCCAGGGCCTGGAGCTTCTTGTAGAACTCCATGCCGCGCAGGGCCTCGGGGGTGTCGAGGGTCCCCTTCCAGGAGTCGCCGGACGGCTTGGCGAGGTCTCCGCCCTCGTCCCAGACGAACCCGGCGAGCGCGTACCAGGTCTGCCCCGGAAGGTAGATCCCCTGTGTGCCGCCCTTGTTGAGCTTCTCGGTGGCGGCGATCCACTGGTCGCGGGTCTTGATGGCGGCCGGGTCGACGCCGGCCTTGTCGAACAGGTCGGTGCGGTAGACCACGACCCGGTTGGCCGCGTAGTACGGGATGCCGTACTGCTTGCCCTCGTACGCGCCGGGCTCGGCCAGACCGGGCAGCCAGTGCGCGCCGCCGAGTTCGCCGACCTTGTCGCTGAGGTCGAGCAGTCCGCCGCTCTGCGCGAACTGGGCCACCTGGGTGTTGCCCGTCTCGATGACGTCGGGGGCGTCGTTGCTGGCGAGTGCGGCGGTGACCTTCTCGCCGATCCCGTCCCACTCCTGGATCTGCACCTTGACCTCGATGTCCGGGTGCGCGGACTGGAAGCCGTGGACGAACTCCTTCTGGAATTGGGCCGAGACGCTGTCGCGCATGAGCCAGACGTCGATCGTCGTCGTGCCCCCGGCGGCGTCACCGGACGAATCGGAACCGCCGCAGGCGCTCAGGCCTCCGGCGATCACCAGTGTGCAGACACCTGCAAGCATGCGGAGCTTCACAGTTCACCCCTGGGAGAAAGCGCCGGGCCACCTGACCAGTTACCGAACTGGACAGGTGACCTCTTGTTGGTCGATGAAGGTGGCATAGACCAATCAGGCCGTCAACCCCCCTCGTTCACCCGGGTTTTGAGGCCACGGATACGAAATCTTCCGTCCGGCGGGGCCCGAGTGGCTACACTGCATCTGACCAGTGCCGGACAAGTGGTCAACAAAGAGGGAACTGGTCAAGGGGCGTGACGAGGGCTGACAAGGCGTCGCGCGACATCGCACACAGTCGGGTGGGAGCGGTACATGAGCGCTGGCGGGTCAGGAGCGGTCCTCAAACGGGAACGCGTCCGCGACTACATCCTCGAACTCATCGAGTCGTTGAATCCCGGCGACGCCATCGCCTCCGAGCGGTCCCTCTGCAGCGACCTGGGCGTCTCGCGTCCGACCCTGAGGGCGGCCGTCGACGAACTCGTCGCGGCGGGCCTCCTCGTCCGCGAGCACGGGCGCGGCATGTTCGTCGCGCCGGAGAAGATCACCCAGGAACTCGTCTCCGACCAGCGGGCCATGGTCCTCCCGCGGGCCTCCGGCGCCTGGTCGAGCCGCCTGCTGGAGTTCACCACCATCGCGGCGGGCGCCCGCGTCGGGCGCAAGCTGCATGTGTCGCCGGCCGCCCTCGTCGTCTACGCGGCCAGGTTGCGCCTCGTCGACGGCTCCCCCATGGCCATCGAGCATCTGCACATCCGCGCCGACCTGGTCCCCGCGCTCACCGCTCGGGAACTGGAGGCCGGCGACCTGTACGACCATCTGCGCGAAGGGCACGGAATCCAGGTCAGCGACGCCGTGCAGACCATCGAGCCCACGGTCGTCAGTCAGGCGGAGGCCAAGCTTCTCGGCGTCCCCCATCTGTCGCCCGCGCTGCTGTTCGAGCGCCTCACCCGTGACACCGACGGGCGGCCCGTCGAGTACGTCCACTCCGTCTACCGGGGCGACCGCTACCGGATCGTCTCCCGTCTCACCCTGGGCCCCGCGGCCGCCCGCGAGTCCACCGGGGCGGCGGGCCATCTCCCGGGCATCCCGCCGGGCGCCTTCGCCCACCGGGATTCCGTCGCCCTCACCACCCAGGGCGACATCCAGCCCGCCCGCTGAGCTCTCCGCGAGGAGAATCCGCCGCGGCCCTCGGGGGGCCGCGGCGGACGGTCCGTCAGCAGGTGTGCGGGCCGGTCATGACGTGAAGGGTGTGGAGCCGTCGGCCGCGGTGATGCGCCACAGGTGGTCGGCGGTGCCGTTGTCGTCCCACTGCAGGGCCGCGGCCCCGGACGATGTGGACATCCCGTCGATCCCCAGCACCTTGCCGCTGCCCTTGTTGACGAGCTTGGCGTAGCCGCCCCCGGCGTCCACGAGGGACCACAGGTGGTCGGCCGTGAGGGTGTCACCCCACTGCAACGCCGTCGCGCCGGCCGTCGTCGAGCCATCCTTGATGCCGAGCACCTGGCCGCTGTTGGCGTTGAAGATCTTGTAGTAGCCGTCCTCGGCCGGGACGATCTTCCACCAGTGGTTGTCGGTGGTGTCGGCGGTCTGCTGCTGTACGGCCCCTCCGGCGGCGATCGAGGAGCCGGCGACACCGAGCTCCAGGTTGCTGTTCTTGTTGGTGATCTTCACCCGTGGTGTCTCCGGGTACCAGGACTCGAGCTCGGTGACGCCGACGAACTTGCCCGGCTGAGGCGTGAAGACAACCCGGAACCGGGCCGTCGTGACCGTCGGGAAGGTCACCTCGTTGGCGTTGTCGCCGACCGGTGCCGCCGGGCTCTTCGTCGGGCTCGGGACGTCCACCCACGTCCCGTCCTTCAGGTACTGGACGGTGTAGCTCGCCGGCACCCGGACGTTCGCGCCGTCGTCGTAGGTGTAGAACTTCACCTCGTTGATCTTGCGCGGCGCCCCGAAGTCGACGCCCAGGTGGTCGGTGGCGTTGGGTGAGCCGGAGTTGGTCCACCGGTCGTCGGGAGTCCTGTCGTAGCGGATCCAGCCGTCCGTCGCCCGCAGCGGAGCGTCGAACGTGGTCGGCTTGCAGGTCTGGCCGCTGTGACAGTGCGGGCCGTTGGAGACCGTGTTGGTGTAGGAGGCGAAGGCCTTCGGGTAGGGCTGGGTGACGGCTCGGCCGAGCCAGTCCTGCTCGGCGGTCAGCGGGTTGGCCGCCACGTTCATCATCCGCGTGGACTGTGCCGGGTCGACCGGGGCGGCCACGTTCACGGTGGTGTCGCCGAGGGTCGAGGACTGGTGGATGCGGCGGCCGTCCTGGAAGATCTGGAGGCCGCCGCCCTTGCCGTAGTGGGTGCCGTCCTTGTCCCAGCGGATCGCGTAGGTGTGCCCGTGGTAGGGCAGGGACTCCACCGCGAACCAGTCCCAGGTCGACGGGATCAGCGGCTTCAGCACCAGCGTGTTGTTCGCCTGCGGCTTGATGCCCAGCAGACCGGTGAGTACCAGGTCGTTGAAGCTGGAGTGGTTGTAGTTCTCGCTGAAGTTGAGTCCGTCGTAGATCCACGCGCCGGTGTCGCCGTCGGCGGCCTCGGCGACGTAGGGCTTGCCGTCCTTGTGCTGGAGGTCGGCGAACTGGGCCAGCAGGGTCGCGTAGTCGGCCTTGGTGACGTAGCTCTGCGCCGGGTAGTCCTGGAGCAGGTTCGCCATGCCGGTGAGGACCTGGCTCGTCTGGTAGGGCCAGCTCGGACCGTTCCAGTGGCAGCAGTTGGCGTCGTCGCGCTGCTGCGAGGCGGGGATCGCCTGGTAGTCGAAGTACGGGTTCGCCGTGACGCGGTCGATCTCGGCGAAGCCGGTGCCCTTGGTGAACCTGAGCGTGTTGGCCCCGGCCTTCATCGGGACCTGCACGGTGACGGCCTGCGACTCGGAGAACTTCTGCCAGGCACCGGTGGGCGCGTAGGCGACCGTGATCGGGCTCGCGGTGTCGCCGTTGACGACGAGCGTGTGGGTCGACGTGCCGGTGGTGCCGTTGGCGTAGTACACGGTCACCGGGTAGGTGCCGGCGCCGGGGGCGTCCACGGTGAAGGTGACATAGCTGTCGTCGAAGTCGATCTGCCCGACGTACTGGCCGTTGGAGGCCGTCGACGAGGTGAAGAGGTTCGCGTGGTTGCGGGTGGCCTGCTCCGCCTCGAAGTCGTGCACCCGCTCCAGCGTCGTCGGCCCGAACGGCGCCTTGAACCGCTTCGCGTCCGTCAGGTACTTCCACGCCGACGAGTACTGCGCGTCGGGCAGGTCGAACGCCCAGGGCGCGTAGCCCATCAGCTCACGCCAGGTCGTCCTGGTCTGCTTCAGTGTCCCGTTGGAGTTGTCGGTGTTGTAGACCTGCATGAAGAAGTCGCGCTGCGGGTCCCACAGCGAGTTCTGCACGGCGGCCTTGAGCTGCGCGGCCTTGGCGTCGTACTCGCTCGCCGTGGCGGTGTCGCCCTTCATGGTGGCGATCTTGCCGATCGCCTGGGCGGCGGCGAACATGTACCCGTTGATCGTGGGCCGGTAGCCGCGGCCGCCGCCGAACCAGTCGCTGCTGTGCATCGACGTCTCGGTGTACTCCGTGGCGTCGGACAGCGGACTCTGGTGATACAGGTCGCTGGAGGACGGGGTGCCGTTCACCGTGATGTCGTTGGTGAGGTTCGAGTCCCACCGCTTGTACAGCGCGATCAGGTGGGGAAGGGCCGACTTGATCTGCGCGGCGTCACCGGTCACGAGATATCGCTGGTACGCGGCGCTCGTGATCCACTCGCTGAAGTTCCGCACGCCCGGGTTGCCCGCTCCGCGCAGCCAGAAGTCCAGGTAGTCACCCGCGTAGTCGCGGTTGCGCAGCCAGCGGCCGTCGAGCAGGTGGTAGCCGGTCGCGTCCGGCAGCGCCGTGTACGGGTTCCCCGCGTAGCCGATCGGCACGTCGTACTCGGTCGACACGTACCCGGTGCCCGGCACGGTGTAGCGGAGCGCGCGCTTGTAGGTGCTCCAGCGGTAGTAGTAGACGTCGTCGATGTCGTTGTCGGGGGTGTCGACGAAGGGGATGTTGTCCTTGTACCACTGCCGCTCGTCGAGCTGGTTGGCGGCGAGGATCGCGTCCTTGTCCAGCGCGATCGCGTCGGGGTCGTCGGCGGCGTGGGCCGCGCCGGCCCCCGGCCCCGCCGACAACAGGCTCACGACCATGACCGAGCCGCACAGGGCGGCCGACACGCGGCTGCTACGTCTGAGGCGGTAACGCATAGAGGTGACCTCCATTGGACACTCATGCGAGGGATTTCATGTTCGAAGTCTCGAACGTTGTTCGAAATGCTGCGAGACGGTAGTGACAGCCGCACGGGAAAGTCAATGGGCCTGACGTCGGTGTGGCTCATCCTGGTGGCGGACGCCTACGTCGACCGTGTCGGGGCGTCGCCGACGACGGCCGATCCGGAACGAGTGGGAGCCCGAGAGCATGACCGACCCGACGCGGGATCCCCGCTTCCTCCAGGACCCCTATCCCGTCTACGCGGCCCTGCGATCCGGCTGTCCGGTACAGGCCATACCCACCGGTTCCGGTGGGCGCCCCGGCTACCTGGTCACCGGCTACGCGGAAGCGAGGAAAGCCCTCGGCGACGCGCGGCTCTCGAAGGACACGGCCGCCTTCTTCGCGGACGCGGACATCACAGAAGACACCGACAACGCCGACAAGGCGGGCAAGGGGTCACGGCGTCGGCTGCACCCCGCGGTGGCCCACACCATGCTGGCCTGCGACCCGCCCCGGCACACCCGGCTGCGCAAGCTCGTGACCAGCGCGTTCACGACAAGGGCCGTCACGGAACTGCGCCCGTTCATCGCCCGGCTCACCGACGAGCTGCTGGATCAGTGGCCCGTCGGCGAACGGTTCGACTTCGTGGCCGACTTGGCGGTACCGCTGCCGGTGATCGTGATCTGCGAGCTGCTCGGAGTTCCGGAGGGAGACCGGTCCGATGTCCGGCGCTGGTCCGGGGAACTGTTCGCGGCAGGGCGGTCCGACGTCGTCGACGCGGCCTCGCACGCGATGGCCGACTACATGACGGGCCTCGTCGCCGCCAAGCGCCGCGACCCCGGCGGCTCTCTCCTCGACCGGCTCGTCTCGGCGCGGGACGGAGACGATCGCCTGAGCGAGGAGGAACTGGTCTCCCTGGCGGTGCTGCTGCTCGTGGCCGGACACGAGACCACCACCAACTTCCTCGGCAACGCCACCCTGGCGCTGCTCCGGCGCCCGGACGAGCTGGATCGACTTCGGAAGAGCCCGGACGACATTCCTGCCGCGCTGGACGAGCTGCTCCGGTTCGACTCCCCCGTCACCACGGCCACTTTCCGGTTCACCACGCAGGCCGTCACACTCGGCGGCACCGAGATCCCGGCCGGCGTCCCGGTCGTGGTGGCTCTCGGAGCGGCCAACCGGGACCCGGAGCGATTCCCGTCGCCGGACCTGCTCGACCTGGACCGGGACGACGCGGCCTCCAATCTCGGCTTCGGCCACGGCATTCACCGTTGCGTCGGCGCTCCCCTGGCGAAGGCCGAGGCGGAGATCGCCCTGCGAGCGGTGCTGACCCGGTTTCCCGGAATCCGGCTCGCCGTACCGTCCGATCGACTGGAGTGGCGGCGCACCCGCCTCGTGCGCGGGCTCACCTCGCTTCCCGTCCTGGTGTAGCCCTTGGTGGCCGACGGCAGGCCGACGCGGGCCTTCGCGCAGCCGGCCCGTGGCCTCGGCGAGGTGCCGTCCGAGCGGGGCCGGGGTGGTCGACGACAGCAGCAGATCCGTGTCGTCGGCCATCACGTCGGCGAACGCCTTGCCCGGTGCGGTGATGAACAGGGCCGCGTTGCGCGTCAGTTCACGCTCGCCCGTGCCGCCGCCGCGCGCCCGGGTCGGCGTGGCGCGGCGTGGTCCGGTTCAGTTCGCCTTCGTCGTCCGGCCGAAGAGCCGGCCGGCGAGATCGACGCCGACGATCGTGCCGTCGTCGTCGCGGGAGAAGTAGCCGCGCTGCCCCTCGAGGCCGCCCTCGGTGACGATGTATTCGTCGCCGTCGCCGGGGAGGAAGCCGATGGCGGCGGCCGGGTAATCCGGGGGCATCTCCTCGTCCGACGCCGCACGGATCTCCGGCTTGATCCCGACCGCGAGGGTGAGGCGGGTGCCGTCGGTGGCGATGTCGAGGTTCATGGCGTCGATCTCGTAGCGGCCGACGACCGGCGCGGCCTGCCGTTCGTCGTACGGGACCGGCTCCGGGGTCCGCTGGACGATGCCGAGGTAGTGCTCGAGCGTCCACTTCACGACGGATTGGTTGAGGGGGTAGCCGTCCGGGCCGGCGTTGGCCAGGGAGACCACCGCGAAGTCGCGTTCCGGCACGATGAGCAGCTCGGCGAACTGGCCGTTGCCCGAGCCGCCGTGCCCGATCGCGTGGACGCCGTCGAGGTCGTGCAGGAACCAGCAGATGCCGAAGCCCTCGCCGAGCGTGCTGGCGCGCAGCCCGACCGTCCGCTCCCGCATGCGGCGCAACGCCGACTCGGGCAGCACGCCCTCGCCGTCGCCGAGTTGGAAGCGCGCCCAGCGCAACAGATCACTCACGGAGGAGGCGAGGCCGCCGCCGGGGTTGTCGCCGCGCGCGCCCTCCTTGAACGCTCCCCAGGGCCGGGCGACGTGCAGTTCGCCGTCGTCGCCGCGATTGTGGCCCACGGCGAACTTGCGGACCATCACCTCGGCCAGGCCGTACACGGTGTCGGCAAGGCCCACCGGTTCCAGGACGAGCGCGGCCATGGCCTGCTCGAAGGGCAGGTCCGTGACCTTCTCGACGATCCGGCCGGCCAGGTCGTACCCGGCCTGGCTGTACGAGGCGCGGGCTCCGGGCGGTGCGATCAGCGGCAGTTCGGGCAGCTTCGCCACCAGGCCGGCCAGGGAGCGGTCACCCTTGCCGTCGTCGATCAGGTTCCAGTCCAGGCCCGCGGTGTGGTTGAGCAGGTTCAGGACGGTGATCCGCTCAGCGGCCCGCTCGTCGCCGAGCTCCAGTTCGGGGACGTAGCGTCGCACCGGCGCGTCCAGATGCACCTTCCCCTCCGCGACCAGGCGCATCAACGCGGTCGCCGTGAAGGTCTTGGACACCGACGCCAGATGGAACAGCGTCTTCTCGTCGACCGGCTGCGGGTTCGCCACGCTCGTCACCCCGTGCGACGCGTAGATCTCCCGGCCGCCCAGCAGCACCCCGACGGCGGCACCGGGAACGCCGAACGCCTCGGCCTGTGACGCGAGGACATCCGACAGCTTCTCCTGCGACATCGCTCCCCCTCCAAAGACTTGAACTAAGTACGAGAGAGAGCGTAGGCAGCGACTCGAACAAAGTGCAAGTCCCTGCGTGAACTAAGTGCAAGTAAGGTGACGGCCATGCCGCGAAACACGCTGACCGCAGACCGGATCGTCCAGGCGGCCATCGAGCTGCTCGACGAGGAGGGACTGGACGGCCTCAACATGCGTAGCCTCGCCGGACGGCTCGGCTCGGCCGCCACGGCCGTCTACTGGCACATCAAGACCAAGGACGACCTGGTCCGGCTCGCCGGTGACGCGATCTGGCACGAGGTCGAGCTGCCCGATCTCGACGCCACCGACTGGCGGACGGCCGCCACCGCGCAAGCCACCGGCATGCACGCGATGCTCACCCGGCACCCCTGGCTCGGCCAGGCGTTCGGCAGCCAACCCCTCTACGGTCCCGGCCAGGCCCGCCACACCGACCTCAGCCTCGCCCTCTACGAGAAGGCGGGCTTCACCCCCGCCGACGCGGACCGGGCGGCGGCCACCGTGCTCGTCTTCGTCCTCGGCAGCGCCCTCGGACCGGCCGCGCAGGTCTCGCTGAACCGCCGGCTGAGCAGAAACGGCGCGAACGCGGAGCAGTCGATGACGGACGCCCTGACCCGCAGCACCGAGATCGCCCTGGGTTTCCCGCGGTTGCGCGAACGCCTCGGCACCACCGCGGCCTCGGAGTACGCCGCGGCGCCCGACAACACCTTCGCGTTCGGCCTCCGGTCCATCCTCGACGGCTTCGAGGCCCGCCTCACCGCCGACCGCGCCGATCGGCACGCGTGACCCGCACCCGCGTCCAGGAGGACTCCGCCGCTTCTCCGGGAGGGCGGGACGGGGAGGGATGGGGACGCCCAACCCCGTTGTGCGAAGCGGTATTTCGTGGCCCCTCCGGCACGTCGGTACGGTCCGGTGCATGGAGTCGAATTTCCCGACGGCCGAGGAACTCGCGGCTGCCCTGCGCGCCGGTGAAGTGTCCTCGGCGGAACTGACCGAACAGGCGATCGCCCGTATCGAGCGTGACGACAAGACGATCAACGCGATCTGTGTGCCGGACTTCGACCGTGCGCGGGCCGCGGCGCGCGGTGCCGACCGGGCGCGCGCCCGCGGTGAGGACCGGCCGCTGCTCGGCATTCCGGTGACGGTCAAGGAGTCCTACGACATCGCCGGACTGCCCACGACCTGGGGCATGCCGCTGTACCGGGACCACCTGCCGGCCGAGGACGCGGTGCAGGTCTCGCGGCTGAGGGCCGCGGGCGCGGTGGTGCTCGGCAAGACCAACGTGCCCCTGGGACTGCAGGATGTGCAGACTTTCAACGAGATCTACGGCACCACCAACAACCCGTGGGATCACGGCCGTACGTCGGGCGGGTCCTCGGGCGGGTCGGCGGCGGCCCTGGCGTCCGGGTTCGGCGCGCTGTCCATCGGCTCCGACCTCGCCGGTTCGTTGCGGACGCCCGCGCATTTCTGCGGTGTCTACGCGCACAAGCCGACGCTCGGGCTCGCGGCGACCCGCGGTATGGTCCCGCCGTCCGCGCCGGCCCTGCCGACCGAGCCCGACCTGGCCGTCGTCGGCCCGATGGCACGCGCTGCCCGTGACCTCACGCTCCTGCTCGACGTCATGGCCGGACCGGACCCGCTGACGCTCGGTGTGGCGCAGCGGTTGACGCTGCCGCCGGCCCGCCGGGAGCGGCTCCGCGACTTCCGGGTGCTGGTCCTCGACGAGCACCCGCTCATTCCGACCGGGTCCGCCGTACGGGCGGGCGTGAACCGGGTGGCCGACGCGCTCGTCGCCGGCGGCGCCCGCGTCGAGCGGCACAGTCCGCTGCTGCCCGATCAGTCCGAAGCCGCGGTGCTCTACACGCAGTTCCTGTTCTCGGGCTCCGTCGCCCATTTTCCCGTCGAGGGCTACGAGCAACTGCGGACCCGCGCCGCCGGACTGGCCGCGGACGACCGGAGTCTCGACGCGGCGCGGCTGCGCGGCATGGTGTTGAGCCACCGCGACTGGATCGAGACGAACAACCGTCGCGAGCTCCACCGCCACGGCTGGCGGCGGCTCTTCGCCGAGTTCGACGTCGTGGTGTGTCCCATCACGCCCACCCCCGCGTTCCCGCACGACCACAACCCCCGCTTGGGAGAGCGCGTCCTCGACATCGACGGGGTCGGATACCCGTACTTCGACCAGCTCGTCTGGGCCGGTGTGGCCACCATGCCCGGTCTCCCCGCCACCGCCGTACCCGCGGGCCGCTCCCCCGGGGGTCTGCCGGTCGGAGTGCAGCTCATCGGCCCCCTGTTCGAGGACCGCACCCCGCTTCGACTGGCCGAGCTGCTCGAACAGGAGATCGGCGGCTTCCAGGCACCGACGTAGGGATCCGCTCCCCCGGCGTGCCGCTGGACGGAGTCACTCAGCCGCTCGGTGCCTTCGGCCGCGTCCTGGCCCTGACGTAGGCGACCACCGAGAGCACCACGAGGAGCATGACCGTGTCCTCGGCCAGGGCGCCCAGGGCTTCCCCGACGGAGTGGCCGAAGGCGACGGCGGTCGCGAAGTGCGCGACCGCGACGGCACAGAGCGCGAGGGTGAAGCGCGGCAGCGGCCACCCGCGCCTCGTCTCGCCGAGTTCGGCTGTCATGTCTGGTGTACCCGTCTTCTCGGACTGCCCCATGATGTTCCGGCCCGGCCGCGCAATGAGCAAGGTGCCGGGGCGGGAAGTCGGTCTTCCGCCCCGGCGGCCCCGACCGGAGCGCCCCCAGCGCGCCGACGGCCTCGGCCGCGGAGCGTCCGGGGGCTGCCGGCGAACGCGGGGTGCGTGCCGGGGTCTCCCGACCTGTCAGTCCATGAGTCCCGAGGCCCCGCCTGCCGCCATGGCCAGTCCGAGGACGGTCACGACGGCCGCGGAGACGACCGGCAGCCACTGGACGAGCGGACTGTCGCGCGGGCGTCGGAACCGTTCCAGCGTCGTACGCGCGCTGACCAGGATCAGCCCCAGGGCTACGAGCACCGCGCCCAGGCCGGTACTGAACGCCACGATCATCGTCAGGCCCAGAGCGGTGCGGTTGAGGCCGATGGCCAGCAGGAGCACGCTCAACGCCTCGGGACACGGGATGATCCCACCCGTGACACCCATGGTCGCGATGCCCCGGAAGTTCGAGGGCATGACGAGCGGGTGATGGTGGTGGTGTGCCCCGGTTCCGTGGTCGTGGTCGTGGCGGTGGCCGTCGTCATGGGAGTGGCCGTCGTGGTGATGATGGCCGTCGCCGTGAGGATGGCTGTGACCAGGCCTGTGGTCGGGTCGCTGCCGCCATCGCCGCAGCAGCAGCCGGGCGCCGAGCACGAGGACGACGATCCCGCTGGCGACTTCCAGGATCGGTACCAGCACGCCCGGTACGACGAGACCCCCCGCCAACAGCACTGCCGCGCCGAGGGCGATCACGGAGGCCGTGTGCGTGACGGTGATGACCGCTCCCAGGATCACCGCCTGCCCGGGCCTGCTGTCCGCGCCGACCAGATAGGAGGCGAGCAGCGCCTTTCCGTGTCCCGGGGTCAGGGCGTGGAGCGCTCCCAGGAGGGCGCAGGTGCCGACCAGCGCCAGCAGCGCCCAGGGGGAGGACAGCGGGGAGCGCAGTGCGCCGAGCATCGTGTCCCCGCCCGACGCCTCCTGCGCACCGCTGGTCGAGCGGCCCGGCGAATCGGTTCCCGCTCCTCCTCCCGCTCCGGCTCCGGCTCCGGCTCCCGCTCCGGCGAGCGTCAGACTGATGGTGCGTCCCCCTTCCGTACGCTCGACGTCGGCGGCGCTCCTGGAGTTCTCGGCCGCCACCATCACGTTCGTCTGGACCGTCGTACGGCCGGGCTCGTATCCGTCGGTGAGCACCACGCTCCCCCCGGAGGGCGGCAGGTCGGCCATCAGATCGACGGTGACCGTGCCGCCGGCCGCGGCGAGCAGTTCGTACGCCGGGTACGTGCTCCCGGTCGCCTCGAGCGCGACGTGCCTGCCGTTCACGCTGAGCCGGAGCGCCGACGTCACCCGGCGCAGGTGCGCGGCCGTCTCACTCGGGCTGAACTTCGCGTCTCCGTCCGTGTCGACGGCTCGGGCGAAGGCCGGCGCCACCAGCACCCCCGGCGTCAGGTCGAGTTCCACGTCGAGTCGGGACGTGGTGGGCGTCAGGTACACCTGTTGGACCGTCTCGTCGCTCGGGTGCGCCGCGGCGGAGGGGGCGGTGAGGCCGGACCCGATGGCCGCCAGCATCACTGCTGCCGCCCACCGGGCCGACCGACGTCGGAAACTCACTCCCTAGTCCTCGGCGCCGTAGTCGTTTCCGTTCTCGCGGTAGATGGAGTGGATGTGGGTGACGCCGCCCGCGTTCGCTCCGCCGCCCTGCTGGTGGGCGAACTCGATGGTGAAGGTCGGGCTCTGCACCCGGTAGTAGATCGGCTGGCCGACCGTCGTGGAGCCGGACCAGGCGAAGTACGTCGCGTCGAGGTTGGTCTGCGCGTCCACCAGTTTCGGCGCCGCCTGCTCGCTGTCGAGCGGGGTGATCCACTCGTTGATCAGGGAGAGCAGCAGCGTCTTCTGCGCGCTGGTGAGGGCGGATCCCTTGACGCCCTCGTAGGACAGGGTCTTTCCGTCCTGGCCCGCGCCGAGGATGATCTCCTTGACCGGGGTGTCCAGTACGGCGGTGGCCAACTGCGTCGCGTTCAGGGACCGGACGACGGCGAACGCCTTCGAGGCCTCGCCGGCCAGCGGCTCCACGGTCGCGCCGCCGCGCGTGTAGGAGGCGGGCTGGGCGCCCCACAGGGTCGGGCCGAGGGTGATGGTGCCGCCGGACAGCGTGATGTTGACGGCGAGGTGGTGACCGCCGTACTGGATCGTCCACTTCCCGGTCGCGGACGGCGTGCCCAGGATCCGGATCCAGTAGTGGTCCGCGCCGAAGTCGAGGTCGACCCCGCCCTGCGCCTTCAGGACGCCGTCGCCGTACGTGATGCCGGTGACCTGCGTGAAGCCCTCGGGGCTGAGCGCGGCCGCGAGGATGTCGAGCACAGCGGTCTGCTGGGCGGAGGTCAGCGCGTCCATGCGGATGCCCGCGCGCGCGAACAGCGCGTCGGGCAGGTTGGACCACTTGGACAGGTTCGCCTGGGTCCGCGATGCCTGCACGGACGTCTTCTGCGACGAACTCAGGGTGCCCAGGAACGTGTTGACCGCGGTGAGGACATCCGCCGCGGCCGTGGCCTGCGCCGTGCTGTCCGAGCCGGCCGCCGCGGCGGGGTTGCCGCTCGGGGCCTCCGGGGCAGCTGACGCCCCGGAGGAGAACACGGTCGCGACCAGGAGCGCGGCGGCGACGCCCGCCGCGAGACGGTATGCGCGCCGGGTCGGGTGGCCCGGGGCTGAGTCGAGGGGACGCTGTGACAAGTCGGCCTCCGATGTGGGGGCGTGGCCGTGCGAGGCCACGTGACGAGGTTGTGGGGTACATGTCAACGGCGGTGGTGCCAGTATCGCAGATATCGGCGACGATTCTGTCGACAATCGAGCCTGATTCCGCGGCCTGGCGGAGACGACGGCTCACGGGCCCCGGCCGTGCCGACGATGACCCGTGCATCACGGCGAACGCCCAGGTGGCGGCGGGTGGTGACGCCGCGTTCGCCGCCACGGTCCCCCTCGCCGCGCCCGCGCCCGGCCTGCCGGCGAGGCGCGGGCGCGGCCACCGCCCCGGAGAGCGGGGCCGGCCTTCGGTGCCGTGCCGGGCGACAATCCCACAGGCCGGGGGCACCGGCCGCGGCCTTGCGGTGGCGAGAAGGGTCGCGTCGACTCGCCCTTCGCGAACGGCTTGTTCCTCACCCGGCGCAGAAGACCCCGCCGTCACTCGGTCGCCACCTGCGGGCGCCTCGTCCTGTGCGCGCGTCCTCGTCCGGCCGGGAAGGTGGCCCAGGTGCGCGGGTCGCGTCATCGTCGCGCGGCCGAGTCCGCCGGTTTCAGCAGCCGGGCCGCCACCGCCCCGGTCGCCACCGCCGCCGCGACCAGCAGGGGATGCCCGACCAGCCAGGTCTGCGCGCTCTCGAAGGGGTCAACGGACGTCAGGGTCGACCGCTCCAGCATCCACGACACCGAGAACACCAGTCCCACCAGCGCGAGCCCGATCCGGAACGCCGGGTAGACCGCCGTCCGGGCCAGGACCAGCAACGACGGCATCACCAGCGCCACGACCAGCAGCTGGGTCAGCTCGATGCAGATTGAAGCCGAGCAGGGTCGTCACCAGCGAGCCGCGGTCCAGGCCGAGTTCACCGATGAGCGAGGCGAACGCCTGGGCTCGGGCGTGGACGTGGGTTCGACGTGGACGTGTCGGGTGCCGGTCGGTGGCGACGCTTCAGCGGCTACGCCGACGCGCGGACCACGATCCGGCCGGGCACCGGGGCCAGGCCCGACCGGTCGATGCCGAGGGCGGCTCGGGCGGCGAGCCGCCCGAGGACTTCGGCGTCGATGTGGACGGTGGAGAGCGCGGGCGTGGAGAGGGAGCCGTACTCGGTCTCGTCGAACCCCATCACGGCCATGTCCTCGGGCACGCTCCGCCCGAGGTCGCGCAGGGCCGTGAGGGTGCGCAGCGCGATGTCGTCGTCGAAGGCGGCCACGGCCGTCACCTCCGGGTGTGCTGCCAGGAACTCCTCGACGGCGGCCGCGCCGGCGTCCCGTGGTCGCGGGACGACGAAGCGCCTCAGCGGCGCAAGGTCCAGTCGCCGCGCGGCCTCCTGGGCGAATCCGAGCCGGGCCTCGGTCAGCGGGAACTCGTGGTCGGGCACGGCCATCGCGACCCGGGTGTGCCCGCGTTCGGCGAGATAGCCGATCTGCAGGGCGGCGTTGGCCGCGAACCCGCTGTCCTCCCAGTCCGCCTGGATGGGCCCGTGGTCCTGCATGTAGACCTCGCCCAGGCGCAGCACCGCCCGCGGCACGATGGCGTCGAGGATCTTCTGCGTGGTCTCGGGCACCGCGCGCCCGTACCGGACGAGCAGGACGTGGTCGTGCTCGGCCAGTTCCTCGTCGAGGCCCCGGACATAGCTGCGGGAGAAGTTGCCCTCCATGCCCCGGTCGACGTGGAGCACGACGATGCGGGAAGACCCCTCGCGCAGCGCGCGGGCGATTCCGTGCGGGACGTACCCCAGTTCCCGGGCCGCCTCCATGACCCGCTGCCGGGTGGCCGGGGAGATCGTCTGCCGTGGGTCGTCGTTCAGCACGAAGCTCACCGTCGCCCGTGACACGCCGGCCGACTCGGCCACGTCGCTCAACGTCACCCGGCCAGAACGGCCCATGCCGGCACACTCCCTCTCCGTCGGACCGGACGCGGCGACCCGCGCGGCTGCGCCAGAAGGGCTGTCACACCTCTAGAACGATTAAGCGCGCCCGGCGGGCCCCAGCCTACGCGACCCGCTCGTTCCCGCCGCTCACGCTCATCCTGCGCTCCGCTCACCGGACCGCTGCGACCCCTGCCGGAGGGCCGCCGCCTCTTCGACGGGAGCCAGGAGTCCCGAGGCGGGTCTACGCGGCGACGGCGGCGCGCTCGGCGGCCCATCGGGCGGCGTGCAGGGTGTTGACGAGGAGCATGGCGATGGTCATGGGGCCCACCCCGCCGGGGACGGGAGTGATGCGGTCGGCGATGCCGTCGAGTTCGGCGGAGCGGACGTCGCCGGTGAGCCCGGCGGGAGTGCGGTGGATCCCGACGTCGATGACGACGGCGCCGGGACTGACGTGCTCGGGACCGACGAGGCCACGGACGCCGGTGGCGACCACGACGATGTCGGCGGGCCGGGTGACGTCCGCGAGGTCGGTGGTGTGTTCGTGCGCCACCGACACGGTCGCGCCGCGCCGCAGCAGCAACTGGGTCAGGGGCCGCCCGACCAGGTCGCCCCAGCCGACCACGGCGACTCGGGCGCCCTTGAGCGCGATGCCCTCGGCGTCGAGGAGTTCGATGACACCGCTGGGTGTGCAGGGGCGCAGTCCGCGTTCCCCGCGGGCGAGGAGGCCGGCGTTGGCGGTGGTGAGCCCGTCGACGTCCTTGGCGACGGGGATGCGGTCGATCAGCACGGCCGCGTCCAGCTGCGGGGGCAGCGGAAGCTGGAGCAGGACGCCGGAGACCGCCGGGTCGGCCGCGAACGCGTCGACGACCCCGGCCACCTGGTCCTGGGTGGCGTGCGGGGGCAGGTGGCGGTGGAAGTCCCGCATGCCGGCCTCCCTGATGGCGCGTCGTTTGGCGGCGACGTACACGGCGCTGGCCGGGTCGTCGCCGACGAGAACGGTGGCGAGGCCGGGGACGCTCCCCGGATCCGTGACGGCGGCGGCGGTGACCTCCGCCGCGACCCGGGAACGGATCCGCTGGGCGATCCTGGTGCCGTCGATCGTGGTGGTCATGGTGGCGAACCGCTTTCTGGTCCAGGGTGGGCCGCCGGCCGGCTCGGCCGGTGGGGAGGGGGCGTACGACGAGCTCACCCGTCCCCGCACCGGGCGGGCTTCCCGTCGAGGGAAGGCGCGCCGTCAGGCGAAGACGATGGTGTGGTTGCCCTCGCGGATGACACGGTCCTCGGCGTGCCAGAGCACGGCGCGGGAGAGCACCGCGCGTTCCACGTCGGCGCCGCGGCGGGTGAGGTCGGTGGCGGTGTGCGCGTGGGTGACACGGACGACGTCCTGCTCGATGATCGGCCCCTCGTCCAGATCCCGGGTGACGTAGTGGGCGGTGGCGCCGACCAGCTTCACGCCCCGCTCCTTCGCCTTGGCGTACGGTCCGGCGCCGATGAAGGCCGGCAGGAAGGAGTGGTGGATGTTGATGATCGGCACCCCGACGTCGTCGATGAAGTCGCCCGACAGGATCTGCATGTAGCGGGCGAGGACGACGAAGTCGACGTTGCCCCGGAGCAGTCGCAGGTGTTCCGCCTCGGCGGCGGACTTGTCCGCTCCCTGGCAGGGCACGTGGAAGAAGGGGATGCCGAAGCCGCGCACCTCCTCGGCCACGTCCGGGTGGTTGGAGACGACCATGGCGACGGTGACGGGCAGTTGGCCCTGCCGGTGGCGCCAGAGCAGGTCGAGCAGACAGTGGTCGGACTTGGACGCGAAGATCGCGACCCGCTTGGGCACCGACATGTCCCGCAGGGTGTAGCTCAGCCCGAACTCCTCCACGAGGTGCTTGTCGAGGTCGGCCCGCAGGGCGGGCAGGACGGCCCGCAGGTGGTCGAGACCGAACACGGTGCGCTGGAAGAAGGCGCCGCCCTGCGGGTTGTCGGAGTACTGGTCGAGGGAGACGATGTTGGCGCCGTGTCCGCTGAGGACCGAGGTCACGGCCGCGACGATGCCCGTGGCGTCGGCGCCCTGCACGATGAGCGACGCCTGCTGGGCGGGGGCCCTGCCCGCGGCGGTGCGGGCCGGGGCGGCTTGCGTGAGGGTCATGCCAGGCTTTCCTTCCGGAAGCGGGCGGCCCAGTCGCAGGTGGCCTTGAGCCCGCCGAACGTATAGAAGTGGATCTTCAGATCGCCGTGCCGTGCCGGGTCGTGGGCCGCGGCGAGGTCCCGCAGGAAGCGGTCCGGCCCCGCCGTCCCCATGAGGTTGGTCAGGGAGAGCCCGTATTTCTTGACCACGGAGGCGCTGGTGCCGACCCCGAAGCGGGCGGCGTACGACATGAGCCGGCGCACTCCGGCGGGGCCGGGCACGCCGACCCTGATCGGGACGTCGATGCCCCGGTCGCGGACCTCCTCCACCCAGCGGAGCACCGGGTCGGCGTCGAACCCGAACTGGGTGATGACGCCGGCCTCCAAGGGCTGGGCGGCGAGGGCCGCGTGCTTGTCGCGCAGTGCCGTCCAGAGCACGGTGCCGTCGATCGTGGGGTGGCCCTCGGGGTAGCCGGTGATGCCGACGTGCCGTACGCCGTACTCCCGGAGGAGTCCGGTGTCGATCAGGGACAGGGAGTCCGCGAAGGGCCCCTCGGGGGATGCCGGGTCGCCGCCGACGAGGAACACGTCGTCGGACGTGCCGTCCGCGTGCAGCCCGGCGAGGAACCGCTCGAAGTCGGCCCGGGAGCCGAGGCGGCGGGCGGATATGTGCGGCACCGGCACGAAGCCGAGGCGTTTCACCGCCCGGGCGGCGGCCAGCCGCATCTCCAGGTCCTCGTTGCCGAGGAAGGTGACGTTGATGCGGGTGCCCCGGGGGATGCTGTCGCGGGCTTCCTCCAGTTTGGGGACGTCCTTCCCGGTCATCTCCAGGGAGAAGTCCTCGAGGAGGGCCGGGCCGACCGCTGTTCGCGCCGCGCCGGTGGGATTCATCGTGTTCGTCTCGCTTTCTCGCCTGCGGAAGCCGAGTCCGCGGGCCCGGCCGGGGCACCGCCGGGGCCCGTCGGCCTGACGTCACGTCAGAGGGCGGGCCGGTCGCGATGCCGTGCGGTGGGCTGCGGATGTCAGCGGTCGCGGCGGTAGAGGGTGCGCGCGTGCTGGTCGAACGGGGCGGGCTGGACGGTGGCGCGGATGCGGGGGAGGCCGAGGTCCGCCTCCGGGTCGGTGCCGGAACCGGGGTGATCGCCCCAGACCACCGTGACCTCGGTGCCCGGCGCGGCGTACTCGGAGTCGATCAGTGTCAGGGACAGGACCCTGCCCACCGGGTCGATGGACGCGCTCTGCATCGTGACGCCGACCAGACCGGCGGCGGTCTCCACCCGGTGACGGGCGTAGGAGAGGACGAAGCCGGGGTCCTGGCCGTCGCCGATGACGGTGCGTACGTCGTCCGCGTCGAGGACGAGGGTGACCTTGGTGCGCCGCACCTCGTCCTTCGCCTTGCGCAGTGCGTCCCGGCCCACGAAGTCATGACCGAAGTGGATCAGCTTCCCGTAGCCGAGCTCGTACGGGGAGACGTAGTAGTCCTCGATGTCCTCGGAGAAGTAGCTGCCGTTCAGCGGCCGCTTGCCCTCGATACCGAACAGGGGCAGGTACGCCCGGTAGTCCGCCAGCTCGGGGTCGGTGTAGACGGCAGGCACCGGCGAGGGGATCCAGCCGCTCTCCACGCTCGGGGTCGCGTAGGCCAGGGCGCCCACCTGGATCAGGCCGAGCGGCTCGCCGACCTTCAGGAAGGTCTCGTGGACGTGGGCGGCGTGCTCCCAGTCGCCGATGAACTCGAAGCCCGCCTGGCCGGCCATGCCGTGCCGCAGGGCGCGCAGCGGGCGCCCGTCCAGGGTGACCGGACTGGAGTGGAAGAACTTCGTCTCCGGCAGCGGCCCGCCGAAGGCGCGCTCGACGAGTTCGGCGGCCAGCGGGCCCTGGATCTGGTAGCGGAAGAGTTTCGGGTCGCCGCCGCCGGGGCGGAAGGCGGAGGAGGCGTCGGTGGCGAAGCCGACGTCGTAGCCGCCCTTCTCCGCGTGGTACTGCACCCAGTGCTGGGCCGCGGGTATGCCGCTGAGCAGGTACTTGTTCTCGCCCTCGCGGGCCAGGATGCCGTCCGTGACGATGTGGCCGTGGCGGGTGACGGGCACGTACTGCTTGGCCTGTCCGAGGGCGAACTTCTCGAAGTTGTTGGCACCGTGGTCGGCCAGCACCCGGGTGGCGTCCGGGCCTTCGATCCACATGTCGTACATGTGGTGCGAGAGGTCGAGCAGGGCCACACCCTCGTGCCACGCGGCCTGCTCCTGACGCCAGCCCGTGTACTCGCGCTCGACGACCTCGGGGGTCCACGGCGCGGCGCCCGGCTGCCACAGCAGCCTGATCGGAGATCCGGCCTTGTCGATGCCGTTCTGAAGGGAGGGGGTTGCCATGACGGCTCCTTTTCGTCGCTGTCCGTCCCGGAAGAGCTAGATCGATCTAGCTAGCGACAGAGATGAACCAGCAGGCCGCGTGAGCGGACGGCTGGAGAAAGCTAAAACGATCTAGCGCAAGCTAGCAAAGCGATCCCGCCCGAGCGAGGCGCTGGTCGCGCAATCTTTATGTGCGGCCACGGAACTCGACATAGGCGGCCGCCATGCGCACCGCGTCGAGGCTCGCGCGGACGTCGTGCACCCGCACACAGAACGCACCCGCGACGGCGGCGAGCGCGGAGACGGCGGCCGTCGCCACGTCCCGTTCCCCGGGCGGCACCTCGCCGGCGCCCCTCTCGGCGAGGGCCGCACCGATGAACCGCTTCCTCGACGCGCCCACCAGGAGGGGGTGACCCAGCTTCCGCAGGCTCCCCAGACCGGCCAGGAGCGTCCAGTCGTGCTCGGGGCGCTTGGAGAAGCCGAGTCCCGGGTCGAGGACGATCCGGGCGGGGTCGACTCCTTCCTCCGCCAACCGGTGCAGCACGGCGCCGAGTTCGGCCGTGACGTCGGCCACGACCTCGCCGTAGCGCGCGTGCCGGTCCATCTCGCGACTGGGCGCACGCCAGTGCATCGCGACGTACGGGACACCGGCCGAGGCGACGGTCCGCGCCATCGCCGGGTCGGCCAGGCCACCGCTGACGTCGTTGACCAGACGGGCGCCCGCCTCGACCGCGGCGCGGGCCACGGGCGCGTGCAGGGTGTCGACACTCACCCACACCCCGGCCCGGGCCAGCTCGCGCACCACCGGGATCGTTCTGGCCAGTTCCTCGTCGAGACACACGGGCCTCGCGCCCGGCCTGGTGGACTCGCCGCCCACGTCGACGATGTCCGCGCCCTGGCCGGCGAGCTCCAGTCCGCGGTCGATCGCCTGCCGGGTGTCCGCGTACACGCCGCCGTCGGAGAAGGAGTCGGGCGTCACGTTCAGGATGCCCATCACCAGACAGCGGCCGGGCCGGGGAAGCCCTTCCGGTGGCGTGGGGGTTCTCGACCGCTCGGGGGCGGCACTTTCCATGGTCGGCATCGGTGCAACCTCCTGGATCCCGCGTTCCTTCGGGGAGAGGAATGCTCAAGGGGACGGGATGGGGCAGGATGCTAGCAGGGGAACACTAAATCGTTCTAGCGGCCTCATGACGGCCACCCCGCATGGGGGGGGAACGGCGCGGCAACGCGGCCCGCCCTGGCCGACACGCCGCCCGCGAGCGGCGCCGCGAGGTAGCCCCGAGCGCCTGGCCCCGGACCCTCGCCCCTCGGCCGGGCCGGGACGGCGCACACCGTCGGCGGGGGCCGCGCCACGCACCCCGCACGCCGCGCACCCGGCACCGCGCACGAGCCCGCACGAGTCGCCCGGGTCCAGGACCATCCCGATGATCGTGCCGGCCTTCGGATCGGTCTTCGCGGGGCCGTCGGACGCACCCGAGCGAGCGGCGCGCCATCTTAGGTTGCGTGACGCGCTCTCCCCCGGCGTACGCGGTGGCGGGCAGCATTCCGCCGGATGATCGCGGTCGCCGCACGCGGCGCGAGGACGAGGCGCGGGTAGGGCCCCGCCGCGTCCCGTGCCCCGGCCGCTCTCCTCCCGTCCGGCGCACCGCGAAGGAGCCGACCCTCATGTGCCGAGCCGCAGAGAACGACGACGAACAACCGGTCCACGGCCTGTGCGCGCATCCGCCGCAGGCGGAGCAGACGCGCCGCACCTCCCGCAGAGCGGTACTGGGCGCCGTTGCGGCCTCGGCCGTCGCCGCGCCGCTGATCGCAGCGGCGCCGGCCGCGGCCGCGACCCCCACGAGCGCCTCCGACGCGGCCTTGTCGCTCGTCCTGCTCGGCACCAACTCCGGCCCGCCCCCGCTGGCCGGCCGGTACGGCATCTCGTCCGCCCTGGTCGTCAACGGCAGAACGTACGTCGTCGACTGCGGCCGCGGAGCGGTCAGCCAGTACATGCGCGCCGGACTGTCGATGCCCTCGCTGACCGGCATCTTCCTCACCCACCTGCACGCCGACCACATCGTCGACTACTACGCGTTCCCCCTGCTGTCGGCCGGCGCGTCCGGTGGTCAGGGTTTCCGGACACCCGTGTCCGTCCACGGTCCCGGCCCCGCCGGTCTGCCCTCCACCGTGGCCGGCGCGCCCGGGCCCGTGCCGGGCACCGTGGAGATGACCAGGCTGGCCGGGCAGGCCTATGCCGCCGCCCCCACCTTCTTCATGACCGAGCACATCGGTATCGACCCGGCCACCCTGCTGGACGTCCACGACGTCCTGCCGCCCGCCGCCGCCGGCGGCTCCGCGACGAACACGGCACCCGCCATGCGGCCCTTCACCGTCATGGAGAACGACGACCTCTTGGTCAGCGCGATCCTCGTCCCGCACGGCGCGGTGTTCCCCGCCTACGCGTACCGCTTCGACACCGACCACGGCAGCGTCGTCTTCTCCGGCGACACCGCCCCCTCCCCCAACGTCGTCACCCTGGCCCGGAACGCGGACGTGCTGGTGCACGAGGCGCTCTACCCGGCGGGCCTGGCCGGTCTGGGCCTTCCGCAGTCCCTCATCGACCACATCCTGGCCGGCCACACCGACGTCGCCGAACTCGGACGGATCGCCGCCGAGGCCGGTGTCGGCACACTGGTCGCCACCCACCTCAGCCCGGGGGACCCGGCCGCCGTCCCCGACGCGACATGGCGACGCCTGCTCCGCGACAGCGCGCACCGGGCCGACTACGGCGGCAGCATGATCCTGGGCGCCGACCTGATGCGGGTCCCGGTACGCCGCGGCAGGAACCGCCAGGGGTAGCCCGGAGGCAGTCATCGGGGCCCGGAGAGTCCGTACCGCCGGGCCCCGCCTGCTTCCGCCCTGCCGGCCGGGGCGGACCCGCGGCGTCCGGGCTCGTCGACGCGCCGCGGGTGGGGATGCCTCGCAGGCTCACTACGTCTCCTGTCGGAACGGGGCCGGCCGGGCCGGCGCACGGTGGCGAGTACGGCCCGTCCGCGAGCGGGGCCGCGACCCATGCTGGGCGGGGACGCGCGGGTGCCACAACCGGCCGACGGGGACTCACAGCTTCCTCACCGCAGCCTGAGGTTGCGCTCCGGCGGGTTGACGGGACGCGCACGAAATCGCCCCCAGGACACCGCGTGGAGCCCCCTTTCGCACCGGTGGACGGGCCGTGTACAGCGCTCACTGCGCAACGTATGCCTTCCCTCTGCGGCACGTTCACTTCGTAGACACGGCGCTCGGACTGCGGTCATGTTGCAAGCGGGTCGCATTCATCTCACCCCCACGGGCAGCCCTAGGAGGCGTCTTGCGCTTGTCATCGCTTCATGTCCTGAAACCGGCCCAGGCCGCATTCCGTGAACGGCTCAGGGCGCGCCGCGGCGGAGTCCACGGCCCCTTCCAAGTGCTGCTGCGCAGCCCGGCGTTGGGCGGCGCCTTGGAGGAACTGAGCACTTCCTGCATGCGGCAGTCGGCGCTGCCGCCCCGCTTGCGGGAACTGGCCCTGCTGACCGTGGCGCGCCACCTCGACGCGCAACACTCGTGGAACGCCCACGTGGGCAAGGCGGAAGCCGCCGGCCTGGACCCCGACGCGCTCGGTCGGCTGGCCCGTCGCGAACCCCCGCGATTCACCCGCCCCGACGAGGAGGTGCTGCACCGGTTCGCCGCCCAGGCGCTGACGGACCACTTCGTCGACGACGAGACGTACGCCGCCGCGCTCACGGAGTTCGGCGAGGAGACCCTGGTCGAACTCGTGCTCTGCCTGGGCACCTTCGCGACCCTCGCCCTCGTCCTGAACACCTTCCAGGTGGACCTCCAGGACGACCGTCCGCCGCCCTTCCCCGACCTGAGGGGCTTCCGCCGCGTCGGCCGCGAGGACACCCCCGCCTGAGTCGGCACCTCGGCCTTCCCTGCCACGCCGCGACCAGCACTCCCCCGCGTCATCCGGCGCTGCCGGGCGGTGACCCGGTTCCGCTCCCCTCCGGCTCGCTCCTGCCCGGACCACGATCGCGCCCCGCCTTCCGGGCGGGCACGCCGCTTCCCCGTCCCCGTTGCCCGGCGACCCCACTCCCCGTCACCCGGTCCCGAGCGCCTGCCCCCGAAACGAGGCACAGTCATGCCCCGCACCCCGCTGCCACCCCGCCCCTGGTACACCGCCACCCTGGGCGGCATGGCCTCCTACCTCGACGGCGCGACCATCGTCACCGTCGGGATGTCGTCCGTCATCCTCCAGGAGGAGTTCGCGCTGAGTACCTGGGCGGTCGGCGCGCTGAACTCCGTCCTCATGCTCACGTTCGCCACCGGCGCCGTCGTCGGCGGCCGCCTGGGCGACATCCTCGGCCGCCGGGCGGTCTACTCCGTCGACCTGGTGGTCTACGCGATCGGCGTCCTGACCATCCTTCTCGCGCCTGACGAGGCCGTGCTGTTCGCGGGCGTGGTGATCACGGGACTCGCCATGGGCGCGGACGTGCCCACCTCGCTGGCCCTGATGGCGGAGGAGGCCGCCGCGGGTAAGCAGAGTTCCACCGTGGCCTACTCACAGACCCTGTGGCTGGCCGGCGTCGGCCTCGTGCAGGTCCTCGGCTTCTTCGTCGGCGGCATGGGCCCCCTGGGCGCGAAGATCATGTTCGGGCATCTCCTGCTCGTGTCGCTCGTGGTGTGGTTCCTGCGGCGCGGACTGACCGAGTCGGCGGCCTGGCAGCGCTCCCGCAAAGAGCCCGCCGCGCGCCGCGACCTGCGGGCGGTCTTCCGCAAGCCGTACGGCATGGGCCTGCTCGCCACCGGCCTCTACTTCGTCATCAGCGGCATCATGCCCAACACCATCGGCCAGTTCGGCGCGTTCCTCGTCGTCGACCTGGGCCACTCCACCATCCGGGTGTTCAGCCTCATCGGCTGGGCCACCATGGTCGTCGGCATCGGCGTCGCCATGCTCTTCCAGCGGCTCGCCGACTCCCCGGCGCGCGGGACGCTCTCGTCGTCGGGCTCGTCTCCCTGGCCGTCGGCCCCCTCGCCGCCGTCGTGGGCGGCTTCTCGGTGGTCTCGCTGGTGATCCTGTTCGTCATGAACACCATCGCGGGCACCTGGGCCGGTGAGGGCCTGTACAAGGTGTGGAGCCAGGAGGTCTTCCCCACCGGTATCCGCAGCACCGCCCAGGGCCTCACCTTCGGAGCCGCCCGCTACGTCATGGCCGGTGTCGGTCTGTTCACGCCGACGCTCGTGCAGCGGGCCCCGACCCTGTTCATGACCATCCTGATCGCCCTGGGCGCGGTCGCCACGCTGATCGGACTTCTCTGGCTCCCCCGGCTGCCCCGCCACGGACTTCGCGACGGCGCCGATCCCACCGTGTCCGACGGCGCGCGCGAGAACACCGGGACGTCTCTGGCCGAGGCCGGCTGAGCCCTCTGCGAGCGGCGCCCCGCGACCGGCGCCGGACCCACCCCGCCCCCCGTCCTCTTCACCCGACGACCAACGACCAACGACCAACGACCAGGAGAATCACCCTTGCTGCCGGCACCAGAAGAAGGTCGGTCCGTGTCCCCCGGCCCGCCTCCCGTCACGCCCCGTCCGGTACGGCTGCGGGCGGGCGTCGCCAAGACGGACATCACGCCGGCCGACCTGACCGGGCTGCACCCCATGCCCGGCGCGTTCTCCGGCGTCCACGATCCGCTGTTCCTGCGCGCGCTGTATCTCACCGACGGTGACACGGAGGTGGCCCTCGTCTCGCTGGACCTGATCGAGGTCGGCGACATCACCCCGGTCCGCGAACGGATCGCGCGTGAACTCGGCATCCCGGCCGGGCACGTGGTCGTCACGGCGACCCACACCCACAACGCCCCGCGGATCGCCGACGTCTCCCCCGGTGCGCTGGCCCACGCGGGCGGGCCGGAGTCCTTCGCGTACACGGACGTCGTCTACGACGCGATCGTCGCCGCCGTGCGCCGGGCCCGGGCGACCGCCCGCCCGGCCCGGTTCGGGGTGGGCACCGGCACCGCCGACGTCAACGTCAACCGCGAGGAGTACGCCGACGGCCGGTGGAGCCTCGGGCACAACCCCGACGGTCCGTCCGACAAGACGCTCCGGGTCCTGAAGTTCGAGACCCTGGACGGCGTACCCCTCGCCCTCCTCGTCCACTACGCGGTGCACTCCACCGTGGTCTTCGGCACCGGCGAGGTCAGCGGTGACCTGGCGGGCGCGGCCTGCCGCCACATCGAGGACGGCTACGCCGAAGCAGCGGGCGGTCATGCCGGGGAGAGCGGTGACGGCGAAGAGCGCTCCGGCGGCGACGTGGTGGCCCTGTGGATGCCCGGCCCGCTGGGCGACCAGGCCCCGCGCGTCGCTCTCGGGCTTCCGTTCGGCGTCGTTCCGACCGAGCGGCAGAAGGTCCGCGCCTACGCGGCGATGGAGGCCCAGGGCCTGATGGTCGGCGCCGAAGCGCTGCGGGTGGCGGACCGGATCGGCGACGCCACCGCGGCCGTCCGCATCACTGCCGAACAGCGCACCGTGGCCTGCCCGGTGAAGTCCGGCCACGACGTCATGGAGACGATGCGGCAGGACTCCGTCGACAGCGTGCCGCTGCGGCTGGCCCTCGTCCGGCTCAACGACGTGGCCCTGTGCGGGGTCTCCGGAGAGGTCGTGACCGACATCGGCCGACGCCTCGGGACCGAGTCGCCCCTGGCCCACACCCTGCTCGTCTCCCTCGCCAACGACCGCATCGGCTACCTCCCCGACGACGCCCGCTTCGACCGCCCCGTCCACTCGGTCAACGGCTGCCCGATCCGGCGCGGGCACGCCGAGGGCGCCATCGTCGACGGCCTGATCGGCATGATCACCGGCCGCACGGGCTGAGCAACGGAGACCGGACGCCATGACTTCCCCCACGAACCCCCTCACCGCCGGTGCCGGCAAGGCGGCCGTGCACCTGCCCTCCTCCCTCTTCCCCGTGGACGGCTTCACCTCGGTTCACGATCCGCTGTACGTCCGGGTGGTCGTGCTGGACGACGGAACGACCCGGCTGGCACTGACGGTGATCGACCAGACCTCCGTCTTCGACGACCAGCTCGCCCGCACCCGGGACATCCTCGGCCGGGTCTGCGGAGTCGATCCGCTCGACTGCCTGATCGTGGCGAGCCATACCTTCTCCGCCCCGCACGTCCCGCCGCCCGAGCGCACACCCCAGAACGAGCGGGAGAAGACCGCCCTCCTGGCCGAGGCCGTCGACCACGCCGTGACCCGGGCCGCCGCGGACGCCGTCCGCACGCTGCGGCCCGCCACCGTCGGCTTCGGACACGGCACCTGCCGGGTCGGCGTCCAGCGGAACGTGCGCACCCCGCACGGCTGGTGGCTCGGCGCCGACGACGCCGGTCCGACCGACCCCGGCCTGGGCATTCTCCGCGTCGACGGGCCCGAAGGCACCCCCGTCGCCCTCCTGCTCAACCACGCGGTGCAGTCGTCGGTGATGAACGGCTCCGTCACCCGCGCCGGCGAACGCCAGGTCGGCGCCGACCTGGCGGGCGCGGCCACCCGGCGGATCGAGGACCACTACGGTGACGGCGCGGTGGCGCTCTTCCTGATCGGCGCCGCCGGCGACCAGGCGCCCTATCTGACCGCCGTGCGGAGCGTCGTCGGCGAGGACGGCGAACCGCACCTCTCCGACCTCCACGACGACGGCCACACGCTGGTCGACATGCTCGGCGAACGCCTGGCCGCCGAGGCGGTACGGGTCGGCGACACCATCCGCACCACGCCCCCGGCCACACCCCTGAAGGTGATCCACGACAGCGTGCGCGTCCCCGCCCAGGTACCCCCTGCCGGAGGACCGCACGACCTGCGCCCGGCCACCCGCTACGCGTTCACGCCCGACGGCACCGCCGACGCGCCCTTCGTCGTCGTCCGGATCGGCGACGCCGTCTACGCGGGCGTGCAGGCCGAGCTGAACGCCCGTACCGGCCTGGCCGTGAAAGCGGCATCGCCGTTCCCCGACACCTGTGTGGTGACCATGGTCAACGGCGCCGCCAAGTACATGGCGGACGAGGGGAGTTACGAGCGGATCACCTACACCGCGATGAACTCGCGCTACGGCAGGGGCGCGGCGGAGGCCGTCGCCGCCCGCCTCGGGGAGGCGCTCGTCTCGCTGCGGGCCGACTACCAGGCCTCCTGCGTGGCGAAGAACCGCCTCCAGAAGTCGACCTTCTCGGGGGATGCCACCGGCATCGGTCCGTAGTGCTCGCCGATCTCCATGACCGTGGGCGAACCGGGCCGGTAGGCGGGCCAGTGGGGCAGCCCGTGGCCGTTGGGGTCGCCGGAGGTGATGTAGTTCGCCAGATAGGAGGACAGGGTGTCGGCGATCTCGCGGTCCTGGTCGGTCCAGGCCTGGGTGCCCGGGTAGAGGTTGCCGAAGAAGTAGACGATCTCGGAACCGTGGTACGCCCCGCGGATGTCGTGGTCGGGGCCGGGCGGGCGGTGTGTCCAGAAGTAGGTGTACACCGGCCGGCGGGCGCCCTTCGTCCACTCCTTGCCCCACAGGTATGTCGAGACACGCGAGTTGTCGCGGACCGCGTCGTTACCGGCGAGGGCGGCCTCGTCGTCCGTGGCGGCCGGGTACAGGGCGAGGAACTCGTCGGCCATCGCGCCGAACTTCCGTCGGGCGGCGCTGACATGGTCGTCGAGGGTGACATGGACGGGCGGCGCTCCGGGGCGGTCCGGGTAGCCCGCCTCGCGCCAGTACGCGAAGGCGGTCTCGGGTACGGCCCCGCTTTCGTCGAGGTTGTTGCCCGCCAGGTACCAGACGTCGTGCTGCGCACGGGCCTCGTAGGTCGCCATGTAGCCGGCGGGCAGCACCCAGCCGTCGACGACGGGCCGGAACAGGGGTGGCTTCGCGACGGATTTGGTGTCGACGCTCTCGTCCTTGAGCGAGGCGCCGTCCGTGAAGTCCTGCCAGGGCAGGGCCCGCAGCTCCTCCGTCGTGCTCGCCCCCTTCGATGCCGCGTAGGCGGGCCCCTGTTCGAGGGCCGTGTCCATCTTCCGCAGGGACACGCCGAGGTAGCGCAGCTCCGGGTCGCCCGGGTGGCGGACCTGGCTCTCGGCGAGGGAACGCCGGAAGAGCCCGGCGGTGAGCGGGGACATGGACAGCATGTCGGTGGAGCCGGCGCCGGCGGACTGGCCGCCCACGGTGACGCGACGGGTGTCGCCGCCGAACGCGGCGATGTTCCGCCGGACCCACTTCAGCGCGGCGATCTGGTCGAGCAGCCCGTAGTTGCCCGACACGCCGTGCCGGTCCTCCGCGCTCAGTTCGGGCGTGGCGAGGAATCCCAGGGCACCCAGGCGGTAGTTGATGGTGACCACGACGACGCCCTTGCCCGCCAGTACCGAGCCGTCGAAAGCGGGGTCCGAGCCGCTTCCGGCCGAGAACCCGCCACCGTAGAGCCATACGTAGACCGGACGCCGCTCCCCGCCGCTGCGGGCGCCGGTCCAGATGTTCAGGTTGAGGCAGTCCTCGCTCATCGTGAGGGTGGCCGACGCCTGCGGGGGCGCGTCGCCGAATGTGTCGGCCTTGCGGACGCCCTTCCACGACGGTGCCGGCTGCGGCAGGCGCCAGCGGTTCTTCCCGGCGGTGGTGGCCGCGTAGGGGATCCCCCTGAAGACGGTGACACCGGTCGTCGCGGCGGGGACACCGGAGACGAGGCCGGACTCGGTCCGCACCGGCCCGTTCCCCGACGATCCGGACGCCGACGACCCTGAGGCGGACGGCACGGCCGCTGACGACGGCTGTGCCCCGAGGCCGTCCAGCAGGACGGCGCCGGCGGCGAGGCCCGCGGTGCTGGCGAGGACGTCCCGTCGGCGCGGCCCCGACGGCGTGGGACGGGGGTGGGGGCCGTCCGACGGGCGGTCCGACGGGCTGTCCGACGGGTTGTGGGATTCGGTCATGCGCATCTCCTGATGTCATCCCGCCACGGGCGGGAAGAAGGCGGTGTGGGTGAGGAAGTCCTTGAGGTTGACGCGCCACGCGGACCAGCTGTGGCCGCCGTTGACGAAGCCGGGGGTCACCGCGACACCGAGGCCGCTCAGCAGGGAGACCTCGTCGGCGTGGTAGTCGTGGCTCGGGTCCTGCCATCCGCCGCCGACGTAGACGCGCGCCGCCGAGAGTGCGGTGACCTGGGCGTCGGTGAGGGCGGACGCGGCGGGCAGGGTGTAGTTGCCGCGCCGGCCCGGGCTGAAGACGCCGTACGAGCCGAACGCGGAGGTGTGGTCGAACAGGAGGGAGTTGGTGAGGGACGCGCCGTAGCCGAGACCGGCGGCCGCGCGGTCGCCGGCCGTGGTGGAGACGTGGTAGTGCGACTCCAGGTACGGGATCAGCGTGTCCGTGAGGTTCCGGTCGAAGGAGGCGTAGCCGGTGGAGGCGGGGAACCCCGCCGTGTTGGGCATCACGACGACCATCGGGGGGATCTGCCCGGTGGCGATCAGGTGGTCGAGGATGTGTCCCGCGTCGCCCTGGGTGCTCCAGTCCATCTCGGTGGCGTCGCCGCTGAAGAGGTACAACGTGGGATACGGCTTCGCGCGCCGGGGGTCGTAGCCCGCCGGGGTGTACACGGAGAGGTGGTTCTCGCCGGGCGGGGTGACCGAAGTGGGGGCGGGATACGTGAGGTGGCGGAGCGTGCCGCGCCGGCCGGTCGGACTCGGTCCCTGCCAGGCGGCGTCGACCGTCCCGAACCTCGTGTCCGCGGGCACGTACACCTGGCTGGTGCGCTCGACGGTGCCCAGGACCTTGCCGTCGTGCTCGTTCCACGGCGGGTTGGCCGGGTCGGAGGCGGCGGTGCAGGTGGCCTGGGTGTCGTCGGCGCAGTCGACGTAGAAGGAGTAGGTGAAGACCCCGGACGGCAGGGGGGTGGTGTACGTCCACACGCCGCCTGGCCCCCTCTTCATGTCCGTCACGGGCCAGTTGGCGGCGGGTGAGTTGGGATACGCGAGGGGGATGTCGCCCGGCCGCCATCGGGTGGGCGGTGTGCCGGGCGTTTCCAGGGCGGTGCCGTCGTCGGTGCTGAGCGCGGCCAGTTCGTACGGGTCGGCGAAGTACCACTCGCCCTTGATCTGGACGCGGGTGGCGTCGGGGTCCTTGTAGCGGAAGGTGACGCGGTATCCGGTGGGGCCGGTACCGGTGTGGACGACGTCCGGGGCGAGCGGGGGCGTGCCGCCGGACGTCCGGCCGGGGTGTGCGGCGGCACCGGCGGCCGCCGTGAGGACGAGCGCGGCGGCCAGTACCGCGAGCGTGCGCAGTAGCGCTGTCGCGCGGCGCCTGGCGGGGCCGGGTGGGGTGCGAGACGGCGTGCCGAAGGACGGCAGGGCGAAGGAAGGCATGGCGGATCGGCTCCCCGGGAGAGGGCGGGAGGGGGGAAGGCGGGGGTGGAAGGCGGGGCCGTCGGCCGGCGTCCGTCCCGTCTGCCGGGGGCGGGGGCCGGCCGCGGAGCGGCGTGGTCGGCTGTCGTCGGGTGGTCAGGCCGTCAGGCCGGCCCAGAAGTCGAGGTTGTGCTCGGCGGCGAAGCCGTCGGTGACCTTGGAGCAGGCCGCCGGGGCCCGGTTGCCCGACGGAGCGGTGTCGCAGGCCTTCAGGGACATCAGGTCGCCCGTCCGGGGGTCGTACGTCGGCCAGGCGGGCGTCCGGGGTCCGTTGGGGTCGCCGTCGGCGGCGAAGCTGCCCCAGTAGCCGATCATCTGCTGCGACAGCTCCAGTTGGTCGTCGTCGTAGGGCAGGGTCTGGCCGAGGTAGTTCCAGAGGTAGCCGAGGTCGTCGACGTGGACCGCGCCCCCGAACGGATAGTCGCGCGCCGTCTCGCTCGTCTGCTGGAGCAGGTCGATCGAAGCGAAGTGCGGGGTGTCGCTCTCGGCGAACTCGTAGGCATAGGTGGGCACCCACTTCGACAGCGCGGTGAACAGCTGCTGCCGGGTGAAGGAGGTGGAGCCGTTCTGGACGGCGGTCCAGGCCTCGCCCGGCGTGTCGTAGGCGCTGAGCGGGTACTCCGCCAGGACCTCGTCGGCGTTCGCGCCGTAGGTGGAGCGCACCTGTTGCTCGTACACCGCGGCGGTCATGGGGGTGCCGAGATAGTCGTAGTTCTGGAAGGTGAACAGGCCGCGTTCGCTGTCGGTCTGCCCGAGCATCACCGGGACGCGGTGGAAGTTGCCGGTCTGGACGGCGGTCCCGGGGTTCACCGGGAAGGCCGTTCCGCCGACGGACGGGGAGACGCCGGCCTTCTTCTGCGCGGCGAGGAGATCGGCGGCGGGTGTGGCGCGCAGACAGGCCAGGACGTCGGAAGCGGTGTCACAGCCGACGGCCCTGACGAACGCGGTGCTCTGCGCCTGCCCCGAGGCCGCCGTCTGCAGGTTGCAGCTGCCGCTGACGATGACGGCGTGCGCGAACAGGCCCTTGGCGGTGGGCGAGGCGAGCTCGTCACAGACCGCGCCGGCGCCGGCGGACTGTCCGGCGATGGTCACGTTCCTCGGATCGCCGCCGAACCGGGCGATGTTGCCGTGCACCCAGCGCAGGGCGGCCTGCTGGTCGAGGAGGCCGTAGTTGCCGGGGCCGTTGCCGCTCTCGGTCCGCAACTCGGACAGGTTGAGGAAGCCGAGTGCACCGAGGCGGTAGTTGATGGTCACGACGATCGCGCCGGTCTGCTGCACGAACCTGCGCGGGTCGGTGTCCTGGCCCGCGCCGCCGGTGTTGCCGCCGCCGTGGATCCACACCACGACGGGGGCGCCGGCCTTGGCGCCGTCGGGGACGTACACGTTCAGGGCGAGGCAGTCCTCGCTGGTGACGGCCTTCTCGTAGCCGGGGTCCCAGCCGGAGTTCTGCGCGCACCGGCTGCCGAAGGCGGTGGCGTCGCGTACACCGGACCAGGTGGGCACGGGCTGCGGGGACTTCCACCGGTCGGGGCCGGAGGGGTCGGCGGCGTACGGGATGCCGAGCCATTCGTCGTAGCCGGTCCGGCTGTCGCCGCGGACCTTGCCCGCGTCGGTGCGCACCACGAGCGACGAGGGGTGTGCGGCGGGTTCCGGGTCGGCTCCGGACCGCAGGGCGTCGGCGGCGACCGGGGACAGCAGCCCCAGGCCGAGCACGCCCACGGCGGCCATGGCGACGGCGATGCGGTGGGATGATCTCGCTCTATTCATGGTTCCCAGCTCCTGACTGCGTGATCGGGAACGGTGAACTGCTGTGGGGGGACGACGATGAGTGGGGGGAGGCGCCCTTCGCGGAGATCGCGCCGACACCGCTCGGCCGTGGTGGGTCGGGCCGACCGCTCGGCCGGAGCGGAGCGCGGGTCACGTGCACTGTGTGCCGTGGGGGCTTGCCGGTGTGTACGAGAACCTAACCGCCCGGCAATATTGTGAGCAATATGCGTGACGAAATTTCCTACAACCTCTGAAGCGAGCCGTCGGCCTCTCGGGCCCGCAGCCTTCACCCGTCGAGCGTGGTCCGGGCGCCCCCGCACACGCCGACATGCCTGGTCGCCCCCGCGGGCGGGCCGCGAGCCCTCGTCGACCGGCCTCCACCGGCCGCCTTCCGGAGCCGACCTCGCCCGTCGAGCCGCCGAGCATTGTCCAACAATCGCGCGCGGCCTCAGCTCGTTGCGGGACTCCGGGGACGGCGCCGTCGAGGTCCGCGCGCCCGCCGTCGGGCCGTTCGGCGCGGGCCGTACGGCCTGGGGTCGAACGGCTCGACGGCCGTATCCGCGCTCGTCGCAGCCGGGGGGCCGGCCCGCGGTCGGCTAGGGTTCCCGCCGCGGTGCTCATCCTCACGGGACACAGGGGTGGTCAAGGTGCAGCAGGACGACACCAACGAGGTCGCGGGCGAGGCGAAGGCGTCGTCCACCCGCTACAGCCAGGCGTACGAGGGCCTTCGCTCGCTGCTGCTGTCGGGGAGCGTCGCGCCCGGCACACGGCTGACCGAGGCGGATCTGACCCGGATGTTCACCGTGTCGCGGAGCACCATGCGCGCGGTACTGGTGCGGCTGGCCCAGGAGGGCTACGTCACCAGCGAGGTCAACCGCGGGGTGCGGACGAGAAGCTTCTCCGTGGAGGAGGCGGTGGACATCCTGGAGGCCCGCGAGACGCTCGAGTCCGCGCTCGCCGGCAAGGCGGCGGAGCGGGCCACCGACGAGGAGATCGCCGACCTGCGGCGCACCTTGGCGGAGATGGCGGAGGCGCGGGACCGCGGCGACCAGGAGGCCTACTCGCGGGGCAACCGGCGCTTCCACCAGCAGATCAAGCTGGCCGCACACCAGAACACCCTGGCGCGCGCCTACGACGCGCTGGTCTATCCCCTCGTGATGCGCCAGTACCGCAACCTCTCCGCCCCGCACCCGAGGTCGGGGTCGCTGGAGGAGCACCAGGCGATCCTTCTCTCCCTCGTCACCCGCAATCCCGACGCGGCCGTCGCCGCGATGCGCCACCACGTCGGCGCCGCCCGCCGGGCGCTGCTGCTGGACCCGCCTCCCGGGACGCCGCCCGCCTGACGGCCCACCGGTTCACGACGAGGCCCCGCCCCTCCCCACCGGCCACCGGCCACCGGCCACCGGCCACCGGAATACTAGCCATGTACTGTATCGGCATGAGTGAAACCACCGGCTCCGGAGGGGCGACGCCCGGTTTTCTGGTGTGGCGGCTGTCGACGAAGTGGCGGGTCGCCGTGGATCGGGCGGTGGCCCCGCTCGGTCTGACCCACGCCCAGTACGCGCTCGTCGCCTCGTTGTACGGAATGCGGCACGCCGGCGAACGCCCCAGCCAGCGCCGCCTGGCCGACCACACCGGCCTGGAGCCGCTCTACGTCTCCAAGCTGGCGCGCGCCCTGGAGTCCGCCGGCCTGATCGAGCGCACCCGGGCTCCCCGCGACCCGCGCGCCGTGCAGCTCGCCCTGACCGAGCGGGGCCAGGACGTGACGCGACGGGCCGTCCAGGTGGTCCAGGGGTTGCTGGAACAGTTGCTGGAACCGCTGGGCGGCCTGGAGAGCCCACGCACGCGCACACTCGTCGGCGAACTGCTGCTCCTGCTCGACGTGCCGCTCGACCCGGCCGCACATGACACCCCGGCCCGGGAAGAGGCACCCCCCGGGTAGTGGAATATTCAATCACCGCTTCCGGTTGTCGGCCTCGAAGGAGGCACGAGTGGACACCACATACGAGACGACCGACAGCACCGCCTACTACGCCCACGGAACGCAGGCCGAGCGCTGGGAGCGGGCGCGGCTGTTCTTCGCCGCCAAGGAGTACACCGCCGCCGCGCGGGTGCTGGTCTCCCTGGTCGAGGAGGTGCCGGAGCAGACCGGACCGCGGCTGCTGCTGGCCCGCGCCTACTACCACTCGGCCCAACTTCGGCGTGCCGAGACCGAGTTGCGGCTGATCATCGAGCGAGAGCCGGTGGAGCACTACGCCCGGCTGATGCTGGGCCGCACCCTGGAACGGCAGGGTCGGCACACGGAGGCGGGACCGCACCTGCGCCTCGCCTCGGCGCTGGCCGGGGACTTCCCCGAGGCCTGAGCCCGGTACGACGAGCGGCCCGGCGGTGACACCGCCGGGCCGCTTCCTGTGCGGCGCGCGGGCCGCACCTGTGTGCTGGCCCACCGGCCGCTTCCGTGGACAGGGCCGTCAGGCGGCCGTCCGCCGCCCCCGCCGGTGCGCGATCTCGCCGAGGACGACGTCCACGACCAGGAACCCGGCGAGCGGAATGCCGAGGAGCGGGACGAAGTAGCCGACCACGGCCACCCCCGCCAGCAGCGGGACGAGGACGTACGGCGGCACCTGCGCCCAGGCACCGCGCGGGACGGGCCGGCCGAAGGCCGATCCTCGGCCGCGCTGCCACCACATGCGGTAGCCCCACACGATCAGCAGGATCAGGGAGCCCGCGAGAGCCATCAGCGCGAGCTGGTTGACCAGCCCGAACAGGACCCCGGTGTGCAGGTCGATGCCCCAGCGCGTCAGCTTGGCGAGCAGCGGATACTCGTCGAACCGCAGTACGTCGGTGACCTCCCCGGTGGCCGGGTCGACCGCCACCGCGTCCTGCTTCTCGGGCCAGCTGCGCTGCACCTGCTTGACGACGTACGCGGAGGACGCGTCCGCGGGCGGGACGATCTCGACCGGGTCGCCCAGCCCCTCGGTCCGGGCCGCGGCCAGGATCGTGTCGAGTCCGACGCCGTGCTCGCCGTCCCCGCCGGCGGCGGAGGCCGTGTCGTGACCGGCGTGCTCGCCGCCGCTCGCGGCCGCCGAGACCGACGGGGTGGCCTGACCGAGCGAGGTGCGCAGTACGTCGACGTTGGCGCCCGCGTAGGTGGACCAGGTCAGTCCGGTCGCGGACAGGAAGATGAAGCCGGCGGCGGCCCATACGCCGACGGTGCCGTGCAGACCCAGCGTGCGGCGCCGTCCGGTGGTGCCGCGGACCTTGCGCAGTGCGCGTCGCCGGGAGAACCAGAGCACCAGACCGCCGCCCGCTATCACCCACAGCCAGCTGGCGGCGAGTTCGCTGTAGAGGCGGCCGTTCTCGCCGAGGTGCAGATCGCGGTGGAACTCGTCGATCCAGGTGCGCAGCGGCAGCGCGCCGGTGGAGCCGTACTGCTCCAGCGCGCCGCGCACCTTGCCCGTGTACGGGTCGACGAACACGGCGAGGGTGTGGGTGGCGGCGACGCCCTTGACGCCGGACAGCATCACGCGGGTCGTGGCGTCGTCCTGCGGCGAGGGGCGGACGGCCGAAACCGTGCCCTCGGGGTGGGCCTCGCGGGCGGCGTCCACCTGCTCGGAGATCGGCAGCTTCGTGTCGCCGACCGGCACGGTCATCTCGTGGGAGTACACGAGCTTCTCGGCCTGGAACGCGCCGGCGTACAGGAACCCGGTGGTGGCGGCGACCAGCAGGAAGGGCGCGACGAACACACCGGCGTAGAAGTGCAGACGCAGTACCAGCGGGCGCAGGGGGGCCCAGGGGCCGCGGGACTTCGGCGCGGGGGCCACTGCGTGCGGGGTCTCGTCCGACGGGGGTGCCCCCGTTCGAGCGGAGCCGGGATTGGGGGAGGTCGAGGGAGCGGTGGACATGGCGGGGCTTCTCCGGGGGCAGGAGGAGTGGGTCGGGGACAGCGGTCCGGGGGACGTCTTTCAGCCGTGACGCACCAGTAGTCGGCGGAAGGTGGTGCCGAGTTCCCGCCGATTCGAGTGACGTGCGTCACACACCGCACTGTCGTGGCATGCTGGCCGGATGGCATCTCCCAGTCCCCGCGCGCCCCTTGCCGAACGGATCGAGGAACTCCTCGCCCCGGGCGGCCCGTTGCCCATCGTCGCGGCCGGGGACCCGGTCCTGCGGACGGGCACACCGCGCTACGAGGGCGAGTTGGACCCCGCTCTGCTGGCCCGGTTCGTCGAGGCCCTGCGCGTCACCATGCACGCGGCGCCGGGCGTCGGCCTCGCCGCCCCGCAGGTCGGAGTGGCGCTGCGGATCGCCGTCATCGAGGACCCGGCGCCGGTGCCGGAAGAGGTGCGGCTGGCCCGTGGACGGGTGCCCCAGCCGTTCCGGGTCCTGGTCAACCCGTCGTACGAGCCGCTCGGTCCGGCCCGCGCCGCCTTCTTCGAGGGCTGCCTGAGCGTGCCGGGCTACCAGGCGGTGGTGGCCCGGCACGCCGAGGTGCGGCTCACGGGCACGGACGAGCACGGCCGGCCGCTGGACGAGGTGTTCGGCGGCTGGCCCGCCCGTATCGTCCAGCACGAGACGGACCACCTCGACGGGCTGCTCTACCTCGACCGGGCCGAACTTCGCTCGCTCTCGGCCAATCAGGCCGTGCTCGAACGCTGGACGCAGCCGACGGCGGACCCGGCCGCGAGGGCGCTGGGCTTCGAACTCCCCTGACTGTCGGGGCGATCACGGCGGCGAGCGGTCCGCGCGGCGCCCTCCCGCTCGGAGGGCTCGCCGCCACGGCCGTGGGACTCATCGCGTCCGCTCGACCGCTCTCCCCCGACGGACGCGACACCGCCGGGCCCGGCGGTCGGTGATCGGCCGGGCCCGGCGGTGACGCGTGATCAGAGGCGGCTGGGCGCCGCCGCGCCGTAGGAGGAGCGGATGGCGACGCAGTCGGGGTTGGGGACGGCGACGGAGGTACCGGTGGCCGTCAGGCGCCCGGATCGCGGGTCCACCCGGAAGAGGTCGACCGTGCTGCCGGCCTCGTTCGCGACGAACAGCCAGCGCCCGTCGGGGTGCGGGGAGAAGCTCCACGGCGTGACGCCGCCGCAGGGCAGGCGCTGCGCCTCGGTGAGCAGCCCCGTGCCCGGGTCGACCGAGAAGACGACCAGGGAGTTGTCGCCGCGGTTGGAGGTGTAGACGTGGCGGCCGTCCCGGCTGATGGTCAGTTCGGCGGCGCTCGTCGTGCCGGTGTGGCCCGGAGCGTTCGTCGTCAGGAGCTGACGGGAGGTCAGCGTGCCCGTTCCGCCCTCCCACGCCAGGACTTCGATGTCCGCGGTCAGCTCGTTCAGCAGGTACACCGACCGCCCGTCGGGGTGGAAGGCCAGCCGTCTTGGACCCGACCCCGCTGCCGTCGCGTACGCACCGGGGCCGTCGGGCGTGCCGGCGTACATCCGGCGCGTCGCGCGGTCGTAGTCGTAGACGAACACCCGGTCGGCACCGAAGTCGGCGACCAGGGCGAACCTGCCGCCCGGGGCGACGACGACATGGTGCGGGTGCGGCCCGGCCTGCCGTGGGTTGGGGCCGGAACCGGTGTCGTGCACGCGGGAGGCCACCGCCCCCAGCCCGCCGTGCGCGTCGACCGGAACCGTCGCCGCGGAGCCCGTCGAGAAGTCGGCGACCAGCAGCGTGTCGGCGCTCCGGTTCAGTCCGATGTACGACAGTCCGCCGACGGCGCCCGGGGCCTCCTGCGTCTGGATCTCGCCGGTCTGCCGGAGGGCTCCCGACGTGTCGTCGATGCGGAAGACGCGGATGGAGCCGCCCTGCTGGCCGGCCGCGACGTAGAGGACCGGGCGGCTCGGATGGACCGCGACCCAGTTCGCACTGACCTCCGCCACGGAACCGAGGGGCGTCATCGTCCCGAGGACGGGGTCGAACCGTACGGCGTGCACCTGGTTGCGACCCCAGGTGCCGATGTAGAGCAGGTCGTCGGACCGCCGGGGGGCGGCGGCGGCCGAGGTGGTGGTGAGCAGGGGCAGCGCCGCCGCGGTCGACGCGGTGACGGCTGCCAGTATGGTCCTGCGGGACGGCCTGCCGGGTGCCGGTGGTCCGTCACCGTCGGCCGCGTGCGGGAGTTCGTTCATGGAGGGCGCTTTCCTCTCACTCCGTGCCGGGCTGATGTCGTTCATTTCTTGGGCTGGGGCCGGCGGCGGGCCGCCAGGCCGAGACGCTTGAGGGCGTAGGTGTCGAGCGCGGTGAGCACGCCGTTGAGGGAGAGCGTCAGCGCGACGAGGACGATCAGGCCGGCGAACTCGGAGGCCGCGTCGAGGTTCTGGGCGGCGGTGAACAGTTCGTGTCCCACACCCTCGGAGGAGGCGATGAACTCACCGCCGATGACGCCGAGGATGGCCAGCGGGCCGCCCGTCTTGAGCGCGGCGAAGAAGGGGGCGGCGAGCGTCGGTATCGTCACGTAGCCCAGGACGTGGTGCTTGCGCCCGCCCATCACCTGGACGACCTCGACGAGCTCGCGCTCTCGCAGCCGCAGTCCGAGATAGATGTTGTAGAAGACCACGAAGGCGACGCCGGTCATCGCGATGGTGATCTTCGACCACTGTCCGATGCCGAAGAACAGCAGGAACAGCGGCGCGAGCGCGATCTTCGGGATGCCGTTGACCGCCGCGACGAGCGGCTCGAGCACCTTGCCCAGGAGCGGGAAGGACCCCAGGACCAGGCCCATCACCGTCCCGGCGGCGACGCCGAGTCCGAAGCCGGCCAGCACCTCGGTGGTGGTCACCTTGATGTCGGTCCACCCGGAGGCGGACCCGAGCATCGTGGTGAGGGCGTCGTACACGTCGGTGGGCTTGCTGACCGCGTACTCGGGTACGACGGGGCCGCTCGTCAGCTGCCACAGGACGAGTGCGGCCGCGATCACCAGGATGCGCAGTGCGATGACCGAACCCGTGCTGTGCCAGCCGGGGTGTGCCTTCCTGGCGGGCCGTCCCGATGTGTCGGGCTCGGCCACGGAGTTGTCGATGACGGTTGCCATGGTCTGCTCCCTTCCGGTGCGGTTCGGCCGTGTCACGGCAGGTAGGTGTTGGTCCAGTTCTCGGAGGTCACGCTCGCGTCCGGCACCGCTTTGATGCCGTCCTTCACGAAGGCGACGGTCTTCTTCCAGCCGGCCGCGTCCTGCTTGGCGGTCGTGGGCCAGTCCACCTGTGAGACGGCTTGGCTCAGCACGTCGTCGGGCACGCCCGGCAGGCTCGCGCGCGCCGCCGCCAGCACGGCCTTGTCGTCGGCGGAATGGGTGTCGAGGTAGGTGGTCGCCTGCTGCACGGCCGTGGCGAATCCCCTGACCGTGGCGGAGTCGCTCTTGGCGTAGGACTCCTTCACGACCACGACCTGGCCGTACCCGGCCTGCTCGTAGGCCCACTCCGGCACCTTGGCCGGGTCGGCCACCACGATGCCGTCACCCTCGTGCTGGACCTGCAGCGGTATCGGCTCGGAGGTGATGAACCAGTCGACCTCACCCTTGGTGAGAGCGGCCTTGTCGGCGGCCGGACTCGGCAGCGAGACCCACTTCAGCTTGTCCGGGTCGACACCGTGGGCCTCGAGGAAGATGCCCGCCTCGGCCTTGGTGTTGGCGGAGCTGGCGCCGGCCGTCGAGTCGGCGAGGGCTTCGGCGACCTGGGCGGCGGGGGTCTCGGCGGTCAGACCGTGCTCCTTCGCGAATGCCGTGCTGACGACGATGCCGAGCGGGTTGCCCCCTCCGTTCGTGGCCACGGAGAGCTCCGGCAGGCCCTTGGAGAGGCCGGCCAGGTAGCTGGTCGGGCTGGAGTTGAGGAACTGCACCGAATTCGACTGCAACGCCGACGTGCCGGTGGAGGCGGTCAGCGTCACGTACTTGATCTTGATCTTCTGCTGGTCGAAGTACCCGTTCTCGTCCGCGAGGCGGATGGACATGTCGAACACGTTGCCGCTCACGCCCACCGAGACGGTGGTCCTGCCGTCCGAGCCGACCGACGAGCCGTCGCCGCCGCAGGCGGTCAGGCACGCGGCACCGCACACCACGGAGACGGCCACGGCCAGGTGCGGGCGGTTCATGCGGTAGTTCATGGGAACTCCTTTGTTCACCAGGCTTGCTGAGTACGGAAGAATCGGTTCCAGAAATCGGTGCGGGCCGGATCGGACACGGGAACGGTCCGGAAGCGCGCGCCGATCTCCATGACGGTGGCGGCGCCCGAGAAGGCCGGCCAGGGCGGCAGGCCGCTGCCGTCGGGATCGCCGGTGGAGACGAAGTTGGTCCAGTACGCGGAGACGGTCCGGGCGATCGCCCGGTCCTCCTCGGTCCACGCGCCGGTGCCGCCCGCGGGGTTGCGGAAGACGTAGTCGATCTCCGAACCGTGGCCGGCCCGCCTCGGGCCGCCGTCCGGCGCCGGGGCGCGGTGGGTCCAGAAGTAGGTGTGCAGACTGCCGGTGGCGTGACGGATCCACTCCGCACCCCACAGGCACGTCGAGATACGGGAGTTGTCGCGGGCCGCACGACTGCTCGCCCGTGCGGCCTCGTCGTCCGAGGCGGCCGGGTACAGCCGCAGGAACTCCTCGGCGAGCACCCCGAACTTCCGCCGGGCCGCCGCGACATGCTGCTCGAGGCTCAGGTTGACCGCGGGCGAGCCCGGCCGGACGGTCCTGCGCCCGCCGCGCAGGGCGGCGACCATGGTCCCGGGTACCGCACCGCTCTCGTCGAGATTGTTCCCGGTGAGGTAGTCGACGTCGTTCTGCAGGCCCTTGGCGTACGTCTCGTCGTAGCCCGCGGGCAGCGCCCAGCCGTCCAGCACCGGACGGAACAGCGGTGGCGACGTGAGGCTGCCGGTGTCGACGCTCGCGTCCACGGGGTGGTGCCCGTCCACGAGCTTCCGCCAGTGCAGGGACCGAAGCCCCTCGGCCGTGCTCGCGCCATGGGTGCGCGCGTAGCGGTCGCCGGCGCTCTCGGCGTCCGCGAGCACCCGGTAGCTGGTGGAGAGGTATCGGAGCTCGGGATCGCGTGCGTACCGGGCGTGGCTCTGCGCGATCGCGCGATGGAACAACCCGGCGGCGAGGGGTGACATGGCCAGGAAGTTCACCATGCCGGCGCCCGCCGACTGGCCCGCGATGGTGACGCGGTCCGGGTCGCCGCCGAAGTGCGCGATGTTGTCACGCACCCAGCGCAGGGCCGCCACACAGTCGAGCAGCCCGTAGTTCCCGGAGGACCGGTGTGCCGACTCGTCGCTCAGCTCGGGTGTGGCCAGGAACCCGAAAGCGCCCAGGCGGTAGTTGAAGGTGACGACGACAAGGCCGTCGCGGGCCAGGTTCTCGCCGTCGTAACGGGGGTTCGCCCCGGTGCCTTCCCGGAAGCCGCCGCCGTAGATCCAGACGAGGACCGGGCGCCGCTCCTCACGGCAGCCCGCCCCCGTCCAGATGTTCAGGTTCAGGCAGTCCTCGCTCATGGGCACGTCGACGCCGGTCGCGGCCGCCTCGGTCGGCGCCTGTGGACACATGGGGCCGAAACGGTCGGCTCGCCGAGTGCCTTCCCAGGCCGGGGGTGGTTGCGGCGGCCGCCAGCGCAGGTCGCCGACGGGCGGGGCGGCGTAGGGGATGCCTCGGTAGACCGTGACGGTCCTGTCCCGGCAGAGGATGCCTTCGACGGGTCCCGCTTCGGTGTCCGCGGTGGGGCGGCCCATGGGGTCCTTTCCGCCCCGGCCGAGGCTCAGCTGCGCAGTGGCTCCGGGGACTTGTCGAGCAGCAGCGCCCTGCGGGCGGAGCCGACGTGATGGCGCATCGCCGCGTTCGCCGCGTCGGGGTTGCGGGTGACGATGGCCAGGAAGATGGCCTGGTGCTCCTCCAGCGACCCGGTTCGCGGGTGCTGCGCGGAGAGGTTGCGGTACTGCCGCATCACCAGGGGGTAGAGCAGCGTGTCGTAGGCGCGCGCCAGGGTGATCTGGTGCGCGGCGTGTTTGATCTGCTGGTGGAAGCTCCGGTTGCCGCGCGAGTAGGCGTCCTGGTCCTCGCGGGTCTGCGCCTCCTCCATGTCCTGGAGCGTGTGGCGCAGCTTCTCGACTTCCTCGGCCGTGGCCCGCTCCGCGGCCTTGCCGGCCAGAGCGGACTCCAGGATCTCGCGGGCCTCCAGGATGTCCGCCGCCTCTTCGATGGAGAAGTGACGGGTGCGCACCCCCCGATTGACCTCGCCGGTGACGTAGCCCTCCTGCGTCAGCCGGACCAACGCGCTGCGCACCGTGCTCCGCGACACGTCGAACATCCGCGTCAGGTCCGCCTCGGTCAGGCGCGTGCCGGGCTCGATGCTCCCGGACAGCAACAGGGAACGCAGCCCCTCGTAGGCGTGGCTGTAGCGGGTGCCGGACGCCTTCGCCCGCGTTTCGGCATCCATGCTTTCGCTCTCCACCGCGACCAGCCTCGTCTTTCGTGATAGTGAGATCTGAGGCGGGAACAGTAGCCGACGGCAAGGCAGGTCAGCTCCCGTGCTCGCCCAGGGACGGGTACAGGCGCCGGGCCGTGCCGGCGAAGATCTCCCGGCGGTCCAGTTCCGGCAGACCCGTGAGGACTTCTTCGGCGAGGGCGCGGAGTTCGGGCAGGGACTGCTCGGCCGCCGGCAGGTTCGACCCCCAGGCGATCCGCCCGGCGCCGAACGCCTCGACGACCGGGGTGAGGAAGTCGTCCGCCTGCTCCCCCGCGTCCCGCAGCCGTTCGAGGTTGCGGTGGGTGAGCTTGAGGTGCAGGCCTGGGTGCGCGGCCAGTTCCGCGACTTCGGCGCCGGCGCGGGCGGGCGAGGCGGCGATGTCGGGATAGCCGATGTGGTCGAGAAGCACCGTCACGTCCGGGAACCGCTCCAGGAGTTCCACCAGTTGCCGGGTGGCCGGTCCGAGGCGCATCTGGAGGCAGACCGGCAGGTCCAGCTTCGCGGCCTGCTCCCAGAAGGGGAACGTCTCCGGGGCGACGAACCACTCGCCCTGCGTGGGTACGGTGCTGCCGCTGGTGAACAGCCGCACCCCGGACAGTCCGCCTTCGCCGACCGCGGTGCCGAGGTTCGCGGCGGCGTCCGGGCGCAGCGGGTCGACGGTGCCGACGGCGACGAAGCGCCGCGGCCGACGCCGACTGCTGTCGAGGACGTACGAGTTGTCGTAGCCGTAGTGGGTGGTGGCCTGGACGAGGACGGCCTGGTCTATGCCGCTGTCGTCCATGCGGGCGACCATGCCCTCGGCGGTCACCGGCCGGGTCGCGGCCCACTCCGATTGCTTGCCCCCGATCGGGGCCTTGGGATAAGCGCTCGGATCCTCGGAGATGATGTGGCAGTGCGCGTCGACGAAGTCCACGTGTGGTGCTCCCTTGTCCTTGGTGTGTGCCGTACGGGCCGGTTCAGGCGTCCGGGTAGTCGCCCGCGGCGAACAGCGACGTGAGGTCGGCGGGGAAGTCGGCGTCCAGCAGCCACTGGTCCTTCGCGAACCGCACCATCGCGTCCAGACCGGCCTCGTTGGCTTTGATGCCGTAGGGGACCGGGTCGCCGCCGATCGCGCGCCCCTGTCGCCTCAGGCGGGGGACTGCCGACCAGTCGGGCCGGGCGGCGAGGTGGCGACGCTTGCTCTCCGCGAACGCCGCGTACAGCTTGGTCGGCAGGCCGGGGTCGCGCTCCACGAGTGCGGAGCGGATCGAGATCAGCGAGTGCAGGGGGTAGACGCCGGTTCGCAGGTAGTGGTCCACGGCGAGCGTGTCGGCCTCGGGGAAGAGCGGGTAGGGCGAGGCGTCGCCGGCGGGTTCCGGGTCGGTCGCCGCCGTCCAGCCCGCCCGGGGCGAACCCGCCCGGCCGGTTCCCGCGTTGCCGGTCAGGGCGGCGTCGATCTCCCCGGCACGCAGCAGTTCGCCCAGCGACCGGCCGTCGGTGACGCGCTCGACGTTGGCGGGGGCCCGGCCTTCGATGTGGTCGTCGTCGTCCACCACCCAGGTGATCTTGTCGATGTCCACCCCGTACTGGTCCCGCAGTACGCCGCGCACCCACACGCCCGTGCTCACCGAGTAAGCGCGCACTCCGACCCGGCGTCCCTCGAGGTCCTTGGGCACGCGGATGCCGGACCGGGTGGCGCACTGCACGTCGCCGTGGTGGAAGCGACGGTTGAGGAACACCGGTATCGCGGTCAGCGCGATGCCCTCCTGGCGGGCCATCAGGTAGGAGACCGGCGCGAGTTCGCACACGTCGAACTCCAGGTCCCGGATCATCCGCCGGTAGGCGCCGATGACCGGCCTGACCTCCACGGGATCGATCAGGAACCCGTCCACCTCGGTGTCGCCGTCCAGCAGCGGCCGCGCGTGCGGGAAGTCTCCGAGTACCACGGTGAGCTTGTCCATGTGCCGTCCTTCGTTGTGTCCGGTTCCGGTCCGACGGTGCGCCACGGCTCTCAGCCGCCGAGGCGCGTCGGTGAGACGCCGAGTGCCGCGCAGGACCGCTCGACGAGTTCGTCGAAGTCCACCGCCCGCGGGATCACGTCCTGCTCCAGCGCGTAGCCGGCCGCCTTGGTGAATGCCGCGCGCAGCCCCTCGAAGCCGACCGGGTGCAGGGCGACCGGGCCGCCCTGCTCCTGGGCGGTGAGCACCGCCCGCATGGCGTCGTACGCGGCGAGGACGGCGTCGGCATGCTCGGCGGCGGCTGTCTCGGAGACGCCGACCACGTGGTTGACCGGGATGAACCCCTGGTCCTTCGACCACTGTTCGGCGACCTCGTGGGCGCCGGCGACGGCGGTGCGGATACGGGCGTCGGAGGGCAGTTCGTTGCCCATGATCCCGAAGTCGACCCGGCCTTCCAGGAAGTCCGCCGGCAGTGTGGTCCCCGCCGGTGCCCGCTCGACCCAGGACGGGTCCTGGGCGCCGTCGACGTGGTGGCCCTCGTACGTCCTCCAACGCGCTTTGCGCAGGTCGACGCCGTACTGCTCGGTGAGGAATCCGCGCACCCACACGCCGGTGGTCTGACTCCAGGCACGGACTCCGACGCGGTGACCTTCCACGTCGGCGACCGAGAGGGCGCCGAGGGTCACCAGGGTCTGGTGCTGGTGGCGTCCGAGGGTGGTGACCGGCAGCAGCAGCACCGGCTTGCCGTGGGCGACGGCCTGCAGGACGGTCACGATCGCCAGCTCGCACAGGTCCACGTCCGACGCGTTGACGAAACCGCGGGAGGCCTTGTGCACCGGCTTGACGGCGACCCGCTCCGGCTCCGAGCCCGCCGCGCGGGCCGCCGACAGCGCGGCTGCCGCGAGATCGTCACGGCCGAGCACCAACTTCATCTTCTCTCTCCTCTGTTCGGTCTCTGTCCGCGGGAACGGGGACTCGGCGTTCTCCGGAGGGCGCCGTCGGCGGCGCGTGGTGCCGCTCGTGGTGGCGCCGCAGCAGGTCGGCGCCGAAGTCGTTGCCGTTCGGGGTGCGCACGATGGTGTGGATGTGCCGGCGCGAGGGGTAGTCGTTGTCGAAGAGCACACCGGCCATGTGCTCGAACTCGACGAGGATCACGGGACTGTGGAAGCGGTAGTAGAAGGTGCCGTCGGGGTCCCCGGCCCACGCGAAGCGGGTGTCCCCCTCGTGGGCCCGCACCTCGTCCATGCGCACCCGGGCGTGCCGGTCGCCGGCCCGGTTCACGTACAGGCCCAGGAGCCGCAGCGCGGTGTCCCGCTGGCCGGCGGACATTCCGCTCAGGGGCAGCCCCTGGTAGTCGAGCTCGAGGTTGTCCCGGAAGGCTCCGGCGAACAGCTCGTCCGGCAGCGTGTCCGCGACGACGGCCCGCTCCCGCTGCCGGCCGTCGAGCTGGGTGAACAGCTCATGGCCGAGCGCCTCTTCGCCTCGGAAGGCCACGGTTCCGGCGTACTTCCCCGTGCCGGCGACCACCGGCTCCGCGCCCAGGAAGGAGGGGGTGAGGACCATCTGGTCCCCGACGAAGACGCAGTTGATGTTGACGTGGTGCCCGTCGAGCTGCCAGCCCCACGGGCCGCCGTTCTCCGGCTCGCCGTAGAGGGAGAACCAGTACAGCCACTCGTTGAGTCCGTCCGTGTTGCCGCTCATCTCGCCGATGGTGAGATTGAGGTGCATCAGATCGACCATCTGGCGGTAGCCGTCCGCGCTGAGACTCTCCCGTATGACGGCGAGGGCCCGTTCGCGGCCCGCGTCGTCGAAGTCCTCCAGCAGCAGGCCGTGGCGCAGGAAGTACCTGGCGCCGTTGTTCCAGTGGCGCCAGCTCACGTCGTCCATGGCGAACCGGCCCTCGGCGAGCTGCTTCCGCGTCAGGCCGGCGAGGTAGTCCTCCGCCGCCCGGTACACCTCGCGGACGTCCGCACCCGTGCCGCGCAGCGGGAACAGTCCCGGCTCGACACCCCGCGAAGTGGCGACTCCCCGGAACGGCTCGTCCGCCGCCTTCACCCGCCAGGCGACCTTCTCGAGCAGGTCGGGTGTCCAGACCTCCGGCTTGCGTGTGGGCGGGTTGCCCCGCTTCCGCAGGCCCACCGGCTCTCCCATCTCTGCTCCTCCACTCGGTGTTCTTCCGCGGGTGCGCCGCCCGGCGGCGCACCTCTGCCGATCCCCTCCTCACCTGTCGAGGAAGGCCGTCCTCTTCTCGATGGCCGCGACATCGACGGGGTCGCCGATGAGGCCCTGCTCCAGGGCGTACCGCCCGGCGATCTCCAGGCAGGCGGTCAGTGACGCGCTCCAACCGGCCGCGACCGCGCGCCCGGCAGGCGAGTCGTCCCGCCCCCCGGCCGTGTCGTCGATCGTCTTCTTCAGGGCCCGGTACACGGCGAGCACGGCTTCCGGCCGGGTACGCAGGACGTCGTCGCGCACCACCAGAAGATGGTTCGCCGGGATCGTCTTGTGCCGTTCGGTCCACGCCAGCCCGGCGTCCTCGGCGTCCGCCACGAGCGGGACCAGTCCGGCGCCCTGCCCGCCGATCGCCTTCGGGCCCAGAACCGCTGCGCAGACGTCGTGGGAGCGCAGCAGGTCCGCGACCCTCCCGGCGCCCGACCGCTCCACGTACGCGGGATTCGCGTACCGCGCGACGTGGACGTCCTCGGTGGTCACCCAGGTGACGTCGGAAGACTCGACCCCGTACTCCTCGCGCAGCCAGCCGCGTACCCACAGGCCGGTGGTCTGGCCGTACGACCGCACGCCCACCCGCCGGCCGACGAGGTCCCGGGGGCCGAGTTCCGGACCGTCGGGCAGCCTGGTCAGGGAGCGGTGGTGGGTGCTTCCGACCAGCACCACCGGCAGCAGGCTGACCGGGACGCCGGCGTCCCGTGCCTGGAGGTAGGTGGCCGTCGGCATCTCGCAGATGTCGTAGGCCAAGTCGCGCACCATGCGGGCGAACGCCGGGGGCAGCGGGACGGACTCCGGGTACGCGCAGTCCACCCCGGCCACGGGGAGGGTTCCGTCCTTGAGCGGCCGGGTGTGCGGGTAGTCGCCCAGCAGCACGGACAGCGGCGCCGTCGGACGCGTCTCCCGCATGCCGCTCACACGTCCTCGCCGTACTGGATGCGGCGGTACGGCGTGCTCAGCACCTCACGGGTGATGCGGACGTCGATCACGGTGGGCCGGGGGGAACGCACGTACTCCGCCAACGCGTCGCGCAGTTCCCGCGCCGTGCGGACGGTCGCCCCGCCACCGCCGAGCGCCTGGGCGACCGCGCCCAGTTCGGGCGTGGAGATGGTCGCCAGTTCGGGGTCCAGCCCCTTGGCCTTCGCCTTGTGGTACTCGGCGCCGAGACCCTGGTCGTTCATCACGACGACGAGCAGCGGGATGTCGTACCGGCACGCCGTCTCGAACTCGGCCAGGTGCATGAGGAAGCTCGCGTCGCCCTCGACCACGAAGCCGGGCCGGTTGCCCTTCGCGACCAGCTGGCCCATGGCGATCAACGGGGCCTGGCCGATGGCGCCGAACATGCCGTAGTTGGAGAGCACGTCACGGGAGCGCTGGAAGAGCATGGTGCCGAAGTCGGTCTGGTGCCCGCTGCCCAGCACCAGCCCGATCTCGCCGGGGAGTTCGTGGTCGAGGATCCAGATCGCCTCGCGCGGGTCGAGCCGCCCGGGCTCCCGCACGTACTCCGGCTGTCGGAGCCGGCCGGTCAGGTGCTGGCGGACCTGGTCGGTGTGGTATCCCTCGATCCGTACGGACCGCTCCCCCAGCACCCGGGTCAGCTCGCCGAGGGCGGTGACCGCGTCGGCCTGCAGATAGCAGTCCGCCGTCCTGCCGTTCCCCATCACCAGGTGCGGGGCGGTGTCGATCTGGATGTACGCGGCCTCGGGGTAGAGGTAGCCGCTCTCGATGGTGTAGTGGTTCAGGCTCGCCCCCACCGCGATCACGCAGTCGGCCTCCTGCAACAGCTCCATCGAGAGCTTGTCGCCGAACAGGCCCGACAGGCCGACGTGGAAGTCGGTGCGGTCGCACAGCCAGTTCTTCGCCTGCAGGGTGGTGGCCAGCAGCGCGCCGGTCCGTTCCTGGAGGGCGAGGATCTCCTCGCCGGAGTCCGCCCTGCGCGCACCCCGTCCCGCGATGATCACCACGCGCTCGGCGTCCTGGATCAGGTCGCAGGCCGCCTGGACCCTGGCCGGGTCCGGCAGCGGCCGGGCCGTCTCGATCAGGGCGGTGGACGGTACGTAGTTCTCGTCGTAGTCGTCCATCTCGGCGACCTGGACGTCGAAGGGCGCACTGATCATGACCGGCCTCGACCTGGTCCGCGCAAGGTAGAAGGCCTGTCGTACGGCCTCCTGCGCGTTCTCGGGCCGGGTCACCTGGAGGAACTCGCACTCGACGGCGGCGGCGAAGCGCCGCTGGTCCAGATACTGGGTGGCGCTCTCGTCACCCAGGGGGGTCTCGCCGCAGAAGGCGACCAGGGGGGTGCCCGCGCGGCTCGCGCAGAGCATCGAGGTGGCCAGCTGCGAGACGCCGGGGCCGCTGGTCGTGGTGACCACGCCCGGCCGGCCCGCGCCGCGGGCCCAGCCGTCCGCCATGCCGAGGCCGGAACCCTCGTGCCGCACCTCGTACAACCGCACCCCTCGGTCGGCGAGCGCGGCCATCCAGTGCATGTTGGCGTCGCCCATCATGCCGAAGACATCGCTGGTGCCTTCCTTGACGAACGCCTCGGCCAGTGCCTCGTAGACCTTCACCGCTGGGACTCCTCAGTGTTCGCCGCGGCCGTCGCCCGCGCTTTCAGGACGCCGTCGAGCCGTGCGAAGACCCGCAGCGCGTTGCCTCCGTAGACCGCCTGACGGTCGGTGTCGCTCAGGCTGCCGATGGAGTCGAGGGTGTACTTGGTGTCGTCGAACCGCCGCCCGGTCTCCGGGTCCACGCTGCGGACCGCGCCGATCATCTCCGAGGCGAACAGGACGTTCTGCGCGGGGATGATGTCCAGCAGCAGTTCCATGCCGCGCTTGTGGTACACGCACGTGTCGAAGTAGACGTTGCGCAGGATCGACTCCTGCAGCGGTGGCCGGCCGCGGTCCCGCATCATTCCGCGGTAGCGCCCCCAGTGGTACGGGACGGCGCCACCGCCGTGCGGGATGATCAGCCTCAGCGTCGGGAAGTCCTTGAACAGGTCCGACTCGCACAGCTGCATGAACACCGCGGTGTCCCCGGCGAGGTAGTGGGCGCAGGTGCCCTGCATCGCCGGGTTCCTCGACATGGCGACGTGGACCATCGCGGGGACGTCGAGCTCGACCATCTTCTCGTAGAGCGGGTAGTAGACCCGGTCCGTCAGCGCAGGCGCCTGGTAGTAGCCGTCGGACGGGTCCGGGTTGAGCAGACAACCGACGAATCCCAACTCCTCGACGCAGCGCTCCAGTTCGGCGACGGAGTTCCGCACGGAGGCGGCCAGTGCGTCACCGGGCGACTGCGGAAGCTGGCACGCCCCGACGAACCGCTCGGGGAACAGGCCGCACACCCGGGCGATCAGGTCGTTGCTGACCCGGGACCAGTCGAGGCTGGTCCGCTCGTCGCCGTAGTGGTGGGCCATCTTTCCCGCGCCCGGCGAGAAGATCGTCAGGTCGGTGCCGCGCTCGGTCTGGAGCTTCAGCTGGCCGTTCTCGATGGCGGTGCGGATCTCGTCGTCGCCGATGCGCAGTTCGTCGGGCGAGACCCGGGCGCCGGACCCCTCGAACGCCCGGATCTGCCTCTCCCGCCACTCCCCCAGCGCCGGTGGCGCCGTGGTGAAATGGCCATGACAGTCGATGATCATGAGTTACTCCGAAGATTGCGATGCGATGGTCGCCTGGGGTGCGGGCGGGGCCGAGGCCCCTGTCAGGCGCGGCCGGTCAGCTCTCGGGCCCTGTGCAGTCCGGGGTACGTCCGCACCGGAGCCGACATCAGGAACCGGTAGCCGTCGTCGAGTACGCGCTCGACGTTGTCGGCGGTGACGTGCGGGTGGCCCACGGCGACCCCGCGCTCACCGCAGATGTCGAGGATCCGTCGCTTGCACTCCAGGACGCGCGGGTGTTCGTACTGGCGGGGACAGCCCAGTTCCTGGCTCATGTCGCCCTCGCCGATCAGGACCAGCCCGATGCCCGGCACCTGGTCGAGGATGTCCGGCAGGTTCCTGATGCCGAGCTGGTCCTCGATCATGAGGCCGACCAGGAGCTCGCCGTCCGGGGCGAGCGGCCACACGTCGGCCCTGGCGTAGTACTCGATGTTGGAGATGCCCCAGTAGCGGGTCGCCGCGTGCGGGCCGTCCCCGCGCAGGCCGGCCGGCTCGTAGCGGGGAGCGTCGGGCAGCCGCGGGTAGCGGCAGGCGGCGACGGCGTTCCGGGCTTCCTCCACCGTGGAGATGTGCGGCCAGATGATGCCGAACGCACCGAGGTCCAGTGCTTGCTTGGCGTGCCACTGCGCCCTCTCCGCACCGTTGGCGGGAATGCGCACGATCGGGGTGACGTCCGGCGCGAGACTTGCCGCCTCATGGACCCGTCGCCTGCTGAGCAGGTACTGGAAGCCGTCCTTCAGCGCGTTGACGTCCCAGGGCTTGTGCTCCATCTCGAACACCACGGCGTCGTAGTCCGAGTTGCTCAGCTCGATCGCGGACGCCGGATCGGCCGCGGAGAAGGTCGCGAAGACGTGCTGCCCCGCGTCCAGCGCGCCGACGACCTTGTTGAGCCTGGACGTTGTCATCGCCGACCTCCCTGGTCGAGTGCTTCACCGGACGTGCTCCGCGAACGCGATGGCGCCCGCGTCTCCTGCGTCTGCCGCGTCTGCTGTCCCGGACGCTCGGACCGCCGCCGCGCCCACCACGCCCGCAGGCGGGCGAACAGGCCGGCCGGCCGTGACGGATCCGGGCGCACGCCGTGGGACACCGCCGTGTCGGGCTCGGCGGACACTGCCGCGACCGGCTCGGGGGATGCCGCCGCGATCGGCTCGGCAGAGGTCGCGGCGCACTTCCGGATCAGTTGGTCGGTGAACTCCTTCGTCATTCGGGAGACCACCATCCCGGCGCCCGACTCGATCAACTTGGCGAGTTTGCCGTTGAGTTTGATCTCCCCGTCGCAGAAGACCCTCGAGGTGTCGGGGGTGTCGCCCTCCACGACCCGGAAGGTGGCGCCGGCACTGAAGCGGGTGGCGCCCTGCCCATCCGCGCCGCGGGCGGCGAGACGGCCCTCACGCGCGGACTCGTCCAGATCCAGCGAGACCCGGGCCGCGAACTTGACCCGTAGACCGCCGAACCTGATGGCCAGGTTGCCGTCGAAGGACCCGTCGTCGTGCGAGTCGCCGAGTTCGGCGCCGCCGATGCAGGACACGACGGCCGAAGGGTCGGAGATGATCTCCCAGACACGTTCGGGCGGACTCGGAACAGCGATCTCTTCCGTGATCGATATCAAATCTGTGAACCTCACTCGGGGGCAGGCGCGACGTCGGACGGGGCAAAGGGCATGACGGCACGACCGGCGTGGCGGCTTGGGGTGCGGAGCTCCGGGGACGGGTGGGCGGCGCGCAGCGCGCTCCGGCTGCGGGGGGCTCGGCCGTGCTACGCGGCGGCCTTGCGCTCGGCGGCGAACAGGCTCCACAGGTCGTTGTAGAGCTCCGCGAATTCGGGGGACTCGACGAGCGAGCCGATCTGGCGCGGACGTTCGAAGGGAACCTGAAGGACACGGCGGATCGTGCCGGGGCCCTTCGACATCACGATGACCTCGTCCGCCAGGTAGATGGCCTCGTTGAGGTCATGCGTGACGAAGATCAGCGTCCCGTTCTGCTCGCGCCAGATGTTGAGCAGTTCTTGCTGGAGTTCGAGCCGGGTGATGGCGTCCAGCGGTCCGAACGGCTCGTCCATCAGCACGATGGACGGGTTGTAGATCAGGGCTCGCGCTATCGCGCAGCGCTTCTGCATCCCGCCCGACAGCTCGCGTGGGAAGTGCTGCTCGAATCCGGTCAGGCCGACGAGCTCGATCCAGTGCGCGATCCGCTCATCGCGTTCCGCCTTGGGCACCCTGCGGAACTTCAGCGCGAGTCCGATGTTGGCCTGGACAGTCAGCCAGGGCAGCAGGTGGGACTGCTGCGTCACGTACGCCGCGTCGGAGTTGACGGAGGTGACCGGCTTTCCCGCGTAGTGGACCCGCCCTTGTGTGGGAGTGAGCAGTCCCGCGGCCAGGTTGAGGATGGTGCTCTTTCCGCAACCGCTGGGACCGATCACGGCGACGACCTTGCCGCGATCGATGCCGAACGACACGTCCTCGATCGCCGGCCGGTGAGTCCCGGGAAACTCCAGCGTGACGTGGTCGAGGCGGAGAGCCTCCGACGGGGAGTTGCGCTGTGTGGTCGACATGTCTGCCTCCTCGGCCTCCCCCCTCGCGGTAGAGGAGGCGGGGCCGTGCGCTCGCGCCTGGGGCGGCGGTTGTGGGTGGCGGTGTGGTGACGGTGGTGGGTCCGACGGACGCTGACGGCCCTCGGGGCGGGCCGGCTTCTGCTGCTGGTGCGTGCCCTGGACGCCACCTTGCAGCGCCTGGATTGTCTGACAACCAGCCAGGCGAAGCTAACACCGCCACCCAGGCGGCACAAGAAGTGTGCAGAAAGAAGCGGTTTTTCATAGGTACGTCGACTGACGCGGCTTGCAAGTGTCAGACAAAATACGATCGCCCTCACGATGTCGGCGGTCGCCGCACGAGGGGTGACGGAGCGTCGGGAGACGACCGGCGGCGCTCGTGCGGGCTGCTCCGGGTCGCTCGCCGGTCCCGCGCTGTCCGGCGCGGAGACGTCGGCCCCGGGGCCCCGGGCATGCGGGGGACCACCGGTGAGGTTGCGGGCGCGCAGAAGGTTCCGTCGCGGGGTGTCGCGTACAGGACGCCGGTGGGCCCGCGGCCGATCGGTGGAGGGCGCCGGGCGCGTTGTCCGTCGGAGGGGGCCGGGAGGCGGGACCGACGGAACCGATGTTCGTGCGGGCGAGGGCCGAGAGGAGCACGGCGCGTCGTCGATGCCGGGGGCCGCCCTCCCCGCCGCCGCGCTCTTCTTCGTCAACGAGAGAGCCGCCAATCCGCGCCGCGCGGGCTGCGTGGGCGGGTCACCCCGGCCGCCGGGCGACAGCCCCTGCCGGCTCGGCGCGCCCGGCGCTTCGCTGCCCGAAGCAAGCTCCGGCGCCTATGACTTTCCGCCGGACGGGGAAATCCTCCGAGGGCGTTTTCGCCGTCCGGCGTCGACGGCGGTTGCTAGCCCCTGAACGCCTCCAGCAGGCGCAGCCACACCTCGCTGAGCGTCGGATAGGACGGGACGGCGTGCCACAGCCGGGCGAGCGGAACCTGGCCGGCGACCGCGATCGTCGCCGAGTGGATCAGCTCGCCGACGCCCGGACCGACGAAGGTGACGCCGCGCAGGATCTCGTGGTCCAGGTCGACGACCATCCGGGCGCGGCCCTTGTAGCCCTCGGCGTACAGACCCGCGCCGGCCACCGAGGACATGTCGACGTCGACGGCGCGCACCCGGTATCCGGCCTGTTCGGCCTCGGCGAGCGAGAGGCCGACGGCGGCCGCCTCCGGATCGGTGAAGACGACCTGGGGGACGGACTCGTGGTCGGCCGTGGCGGCGTAGGCGCTCCACGGGTCGCTCTCCGGCAGCTCGGTACCGGCCGCGCGGGCGGCGATGGCGGCGCCCGCGATCCGGGCCTGGTACTTGCCCTGGTGGGTGAGGAGCGCCCGGTGGTTGACGTCACCCACGCCGTAGAGCCAGTCGGTGCCGGTGACGCGCAGACTGTCGTCGACGGTCAGGAAGGAGCCCGGCTCCAGGCCGACCGTGTCCAGGCCGATGTCGTCGGTGCGCGGGGCCCGGCCGACGGCGAAGAGGATCTCGTCGGCCTCGATCCGCTCGCCGGTGTCGGTGACGACCACGACGGTGCCGCCGGAGCGGGTCACCGACGTCACCGAGGTGCCCGTACGCACGTCCGCGCCGGCCTCGGTGAGCGCCTCGGCGACCAGTTCGCCGGCGAACGGCTCCATCCGGTCGAGCAGGCCCTTGCCCCGCACGAGGAGGGTGACCTGCGAGCCGAGGGCCTGCCAGGCGGTGGCCATCTCGGTGGCGACGACTCCCCCGCCGACCACGACGAGCCGGCCGGGCGCGGCCTGGGCGCTGGTGGCCTCCCTGCTCGTCCAGGGGTCGACCTCGGCGATGCCCGGCAGGTCGGGCAGGGCGGCGCGGGTACCGGTGGCGACGACGACCGCGTGGCGGGCCGTGAGCACCTTGTCCCCCACCGTCACCGTGCGCGGGCCGGTCAGTCTGCCGTGGCCGCGATGGAGGTCCGCGCCGATGCTCTTGATCCAGTCGACCTGACCGTCGTCCGTCCAGTCGCCGGTGAACCAGTTGCGGCGGGCGAGGACGGCCGACGTGTCCAGCGGGCCCTGCACCGCCTCGCGCAGGCCGGGCAGCCTGCGGGCGTCGGCGCGGGCGATCACCGGGCGCAGCAGCGCCTTGCTGGGCATGCAGGCCCAGTACGAGCACTCGCCGCCGACCAGTTCACTCTCCACGACCGCGGTGGTGAGGCCGGCCGCACGGGTGCGGTCGGCGACGTTCTCCCCCACGGGCCCGGCTCCGAGCACCACCACGTCGTACAGGTTGGTTTCCGTTTCCGTCATGGGGTCAGTCTGGTGGGTGGTGTGCGGGGAAGCCACACGGGTAGGGGCCGGAATACGCGTCGGGCCGGCCGTGTTGTCGCGGACGGCTTCACTCCATGTCGGAAGACCTCCGACAGGAAGCACCGGGAAGAAGGATGCAGGCCATGAGCAGCACCGTGGAGCTCACCAAGGAGAACTTCGACCAGACGGTCACGGACAACGACTTCGTCCTGATCGACTTCTGGGCGTCCTGGTGCGGCCCGTGCCGTCAGTTCGCCCCGGTCTACGACAAGGCCGCGCAGGAGAACCCGGACCTGGTGTTCGGCAAGGTGGACACCGAGGCGCAGCCCGAGTTGGCCGCGGCCTTCGGTATCCAGTCGATCCCGACGCTGATGATCGTGCGGGACCGGGTCGCCGTTTTCGCCCAGCCGGGCGCCCTGCCCGAGGCCGCCCTCACGGACGTCATCGGACAGGCGCGCAAGCTGGACATGGACGAGGTCCGCAAGTCGATCGAGGAAGAGCAGGCCAAGGCCGGCGCCGACGGCTCGCCGGCCGCCCAGGGCGAGTAGAGCCCGGAGCCTCCGGGCTCCCCGGACGCGCGGGAGCCCGGAAGCCCGGAAGCCCGGAAGCCCCTAGAAGGGGTACGGCGCCACGTCCGCGCGCACGGTCGTCCAGCGCACGTCGGTGAAGGCCTCGAGGTTGGCGTCGCCGCCGAAGCGGGCGCCGGTGCCGGAGGCGGCTACCCCGCCGAAGGGCGCGACGGCTTCGTCGTTCACCGTCTGGTCGTTGATGTGCACGATGCCGGTCGGGACGCGTTCGGCGAGGTCCAGACCCCGGGCGGCGTCCCGGGTGACGATGCCCAGCGAGAGACCGTACGAGCTGCGCGCGGCCAGGGCCGTCGCCTCGTCCAGGGTGCCGAAGGCGCGTACGGGCGCCACCGGGCCGAAGACCTCCTCCGCGTAGGCGGGGGTGTCGTCGTCGACGCCCGCCAGAACCGTCGGCCGGTAGAAGAGGTCCTCGTGCCTGCCGCCCGCGGCGAGCTTGGCGCCGGCCGCGGTGCTGGCCTCCACCAGGCCGTGCACCTTGGCGAGCTGGCCGCCGTCGATGAGCGGGCCGAGATGGACCTGCGCGCGGTGCGGGTCGCCGACGGCCAGGGCGTCGGCCTTGGCCGCGAGCCGCTCCACATACTCCTCGTAGAGGGAGGCGTGCACCAGGTGGCGGCCGGTGGTCATGCAGATCTGGCCCTGGTGGAAGAAGGAGCCCCAGGCCGCGGTGGAGATCACCGCGTCCAGATCGGCGTCCTCCAGCACGATCAGGGCGGAGTTGCCGCCGAGTTCCAGGTGGGCCCGCTTGAGGTGGCGGCCTGCGGCCTCGCCGACCACCCGGCCGGCGCCGGTGGAGCCGGTGAAGGAGATCACCGGCACGCGCGGGTCGGCGACCAGGGCCGCGCCGGTCTCGGCGCCGCCCGGCAGGATGTGCAGGAGGTCGTCGGGCAGGCCGGCCTCCGCGAAGACCGCGGCCAGGGCCAGACCGCCGCACACCGCGGTGCGCGGGTCCGGCTTGAGGACGACGGCGTTGCCGAGCGCGAGGGCGGGCGCGACGGAGCGGATCGACAGGATCAGCGGGGCGTTGAACGGGGAGATCACGCCCACCACGCCGACGGGCACCCGCCGGGTGTACGACAGCCGGGGCGCCTCGCTGGGCAGGACCTGTCCGGCCGGGCGGGAGGCGAGCGCGGCGGCCTCGTAGCACTCCTGGGCGGCGACGTGCAGCTCGAAGTCGGCCTTGCCGGGTATGGAGCCGGACTCGCGGACGATCCACTCGCGCAGTTCGTCGGCGTGTGCGGTGAACAGGTCGCCGGCCTTGCGCAGCACACCGGCGCGGACGAAGTGGGGCAGGCGTGCCCAGTCGGTCTGCGCGGCGCGGGCGGCCTCGGCGGCGGGACCGACGTCGGCCGCGCCCGCCAGGTCGACGATGCCCAGCGGGTCGCCGGTGGCGGGCTCGGTGACGGTGTACCGGGGGCCCGACAAAGTGCGGGACTGCCAGTTCTTGGGGTCGAGCAGCGGCATGAAGGCTCTCCGATCGGTGACCCGCGGGACTCGCGGCTCTCACAGGGGGAGGGGAGGTCCCGTGTAGTTGGCCGCCAGTTCGGCGGCGGCGTGGCGGGATGCGGTGATCCGGCGCAGCCGGGCGAGCTGCATCCGATGGTCGAACGCATCTCCATCTGGTTGAGCGTGCAACATCCTAGTCATGTCGTCGGAAAAGCGGGTCGCCTGCCACACACGTCGCAGGCAGAGATCCGAGTACCCGTCCAGCAGCCTCGTGGACCCGGTGGTGTGCAGTTCGGCGAAGGCGCTGCCGAGCAGCCTGACGTCCGAGACGGCGAGGTTGAGCCCCTTGGCTCCGGTCGGCGGGACGATGTGGGCGGCGTCCCCGGCGAGCAGCAGCCGGCCGTGGCGCATCGGCTCGTGCACGTAACCGCGCATCGGCGTCACGGACTTGTCGATGACGGGCCCGGGGCGCAGCGTCCAGTCGGCGTCGACGGCGAAGCGGGCGGCGAGTTCCGCCCAGATCCGGTCGTCGGGCCACTCCCGCAGCGCGGTGCCGTTGGGGACCTGGAGATAGAGCCGGGAGATCCGCGGCGAGCGCATGCTGTGCAGGGCGAAGCCGCGTTCGTGACGGGCGTAGATCAACTCCTCGCAGGAGGGCGGCACTTCGGCGAGGACGCCCAGCCAGGAGTACGGGTAGTCGTGCGTGTACGTCCGGCCCGCGGCGGCCGGGAAGGCGTCCCGGGCGACGCCGTGCGAGCCGTCGCAGCCGACGACCCAGTCGCAGGAGAGGGTCCGTTCGCGTCCCTCGTGCCAAAACCGCACGACGGGCGACCCGCTCAGCGGCTTCTCCACGGCGAGCGCCGCCGCCTCGAACAACAGGGGTGGCCCGTCGGCGAGTTGGAGAGCCAGGAGGTCCTTCACGATCTCCGTCTGGGCGTAGATCGTGACCGTGCGACCGCCGGTGAGCGCGGGGAAGTCGAGGTGGTGGCGTTCGCGGTCGAAGCGCAGCTCGATGCCGCGGTGCACCATGCCCTCGGTGTCGAGCCGCCCGGCGGCGCCCGCCGCGCGCAGGACGTCGACCGTGCCCTGCTCCAGCATTCCGGCACGCTGGCGCCGCTCCACGTACTGCCTCGTCCTGCTCTCCAGGACCACGCAGTCGACGCCCGCGCGGTGCAGCAGCCGGGCGAGGACCAGCCCCGCGGGGCCGCCGCCGATGATGCCGACCGTCGCACGCATGGCACGCCTCCCCTGCGACCGTAGTTCAGCTGGAGTCGCGCTGCACCACGGTGGCTCCGAACGGCTCGTGCGACTCGGGGGCGGCCGCGGGGCTGCGCACCGCCCGGTCGACCAGCGAGGCGAGGTCGAGGCCGGAGGGCAGCGTGATGCGCACCGTGCTGAGCCGGGGCCGCAGCAGCCGGCCGAGCATCAGGTCGTCGGCGCCGATGACGGCGACGTCACCGGGGACGCGCACGCCCGCGTCCTGGAGGGCGCGCATCAGCAGCATGGCGTACTCGTCGTTGTAGGCGAAGACGGCGTCGAGGCCGAGGGCGGGCCAGCGGGCGGCGAGGGCGGCCGCGGACTCCTCCGTGTAGGCCAGGGACAGCTCGGTGACGGTGGCGTCCGTGCCGCGCAGTGCCTCCCGGGAGCCGGCCAGGCGGGGCGCGGAGAACATCTCCATGCCCCGCTCGGCCGGGACGACCACGCCAATCCGGCGGCGGCCGCGGGCGTACAGGTGCGCGGCGGCGCTGCGGCCGACGTCGGCGTGGTCCAGGAGCAGCGCGCGGGCGCCCTCGACCGCCTCGGGACTGAGGGTCACCACGGCCCGGGCACCGGACCTCTTGAGCACGGCGACCCCCTCAGGACCGATACCGGGGCTCGGCACCAGCACGGCGACGGGCCGCAGTTCGGCCCAGGCGCGGGCGGCGTCGTCGCCGCGCAGACCGGTGGCGCCGTACTGGACGACGGTGTAGTCGAGGCGGCTCAGCGCCCCCTGGAAGTCGTGCATGAACTGGGAGTAGAGGGGGCCCGCCGGAACGGGCAGGGTGGGCATCAGCACCATGCGGCTGTGCCCGGCCCGCAGGGTGCGGGCGGCCGCGTGCGGCACGTACCCGAGTTCCTTGGCGGCCTCGTGCACGCGGCGGCGGGTGGGCTCGCTGATGCGGACGGCGCTGGCGTTGTTCAGGACGTAGGAGACGGTCGCGCGCGAGACGCCGGCCAGGCGGGCCACGTCGGCGCTCGTGGGCACGGGGCGCGGTGCCGGCGACTTCGTCGGCGCGGGCGTGTTCGGTATCTGCACCATGACGTACCGCATCTTGGCAGAAGCTGTGAGCGAGCCTCCGGGCGGGGCACATCGAAATCCGATGAGGCGTCAACGAACATGTTCGTCACGTACTTGTTCGCAACGAACATGTTCGCTACCCTGAGGGCATGACAGCACGCCCCGACACCCCGCGCAGTCGCCGGGAGCGCCCGGCCAAGCCCGCACTGACCAGGGAGGGCATCGTGGCCGCCGCCCTCACGGTGCTCCGCGCCGAAGGTCTGCGGAAGCTGACCATGCGGCGCCTGGCCGAGGAGCTCGACACCGGCCCCGCCTCCCTGTACGTGTACGTCCGCAACACGGCGGAGCTGCACGCGGCCGTGCTCGACGAACTGCTCGGCACGGTCGCACCCGCCCCGGCCGACGGGAGCTGGCGCGAGCGCCTGGAGGAGGTGCTCACCTCGTACACCGCGATGCTCTTCGCCTACCCGGACCTCGCCCGCTCCGCGCTCACCGCCCGGCCCAGCGGCCCGCACTACCTGGGTCTGATCGAGACCCTGCTGGCCCTGCTCGACGAGGGCGGGGTGCCGCCCGCGCAGGCCGCGTGGGGTGTGGACCTGCTGCTCCAGCACGCCACCGCGACCGCAGCCGAGCACACCGACGAGGCCTCCCAGGAGGACTGGGACGCCCTGCGGCACGCGGTGCGCGAGGCGTCGGAGCGGACCCATCCGCACATCGCCGAACTCGCCGGACCGCTGCTCTCCGGCCCGCCGCAGGCCCGCCTGTCCTGGGGGTTCCAGGCCCTGATCGGCGGCATCGAGCGGACCGCCGTACCCGAATGACGACCACCCGACGACGACCACAGGAACGACCACAGGAGGACTCGTGCACCATCCCATAGCGATCATCGGCGCCGGACTCGGCGGCCTCACCCTCGCCCGCGTGCTGCACGTGCACGGTGTCGAGGCGGCCGTCTTCGATCTGGACGCCTCCCCCGCCGCCCGCACCCAGGGCGGCATGCTCGACATCCACCTGGACTCCGGCCAGGAGGCCCTGCGCGCCGCCGGACTGCACGAGGATTTCCGGGCGCTGATCCTCTCCGGCGGCCAGGCCACCCGGGTCCTCGACAAGGACGCGGTGGTCCGCTTCGAAGCGGCCGACGACGGGACCGGCGAACGCCCCGAGGTCGACCGCGGCGCCCTGCGCGACCTGCTGCTGGGCTCGCTTCCCGAGGGCACGGTCCGCTGGGGCGCCAAGGTCACCGGCGCGCGGCCGCTGGGCGGCGGACGGCACGAGGTGACCCTCGGGGACGGCTCCGCCTTCACCACGGATCTACTGGTCGGCGCCGACGGAGCCTGGTCCCGGATCCGCCCCCTGCTCTCCGACGCCCGGCCCGCGTACACCGGCGTGTCGTTCGTCGAGACGGACCTGCCGGACGCGGACGTACGCCATCCGGTGAGCGCCGGGGTGGTCGGCGGCGGGTTCCTCTTCGCGCTCGGCGACGGAAAGGGCTTCCTCGCCCACCGCGAGCCCGACGGCAGCCTGCACGTCTACACCGCTCTGCGGGTCGCCGAGGACTGGGCGGACGGCATCGACTTCGGCGACACCGAGGCGGCCAGGGGTCACGTGCTGAAGCACTTCGCGGACTGGGACAAGAGCCTGCGGGCGCTGGTCGCGGACGCCGACGGACCGCTGGTGCCACGCCTGATCCACGCCCTGCCGGTCGGCCACCGCTGGGACCGCGTCCCCGGCGTCACCCTGCTCGGCGACGCCGCCCACCTGATGTCACCGTTCGCGGGCGAGGGCGCCAACCTCGCGATGCTGGACGGCGCCGAGCTGGGCCTGGCCCTGGCCGCACGTCCCGGCGAGCGCGAGGCCGCGCTGGCCGCCTATGAGGAGAAGCTGTTCCCGCGCAGCGCGAAGGCCGCCGCCGACTCCGCCCACAGCGGCGAGACGCTGTTCGCCGAGGACGCCCCGCAGGCCGTCGTCGACCTCTTCACCGCGGGGCCCTGACCGGCGACCCGCTCGGCACACCGCTGGTCACCCGGTCGACCAGTTCGCCCCAGCCGGCCTCCAGGCGCGCCGTCGGCAGCCCGCACTGCCGGGTGAGGTGGTGGACGAGAACGGGGTTGAGGAACCCCATCAGCGTGTGGGCCAGCAGTTCGGCGTCCGCGTCGGGCAGGGCCTGGCGCAGCAGCAGCACCACATGGCTGTGATGGACACGGCGCGGGGGCACGGAGTACCGGCGGTCCGGTCCGGGCTCGGCCGCCAGCTGGAGGTCCAGTTCGTCCACCGCCCGCCTGAGCATGGCGACGCCGAACGCCCGCAGTCGCTCCACGGGCTCCGCGCCCGGCCCCAGCGGCGGGGGACCGCTCAGGAAAGCCGCCTGGAAGTTGCGCTCGGAGTGGTCCAGGAGCGCGGTGAGCAGCCCGGTGCGGTCGCCGAAGCGGCGGAACACCGTGCCCTTGCCCACGTTCGCGGCGCTCGCCACCGCCTCCATCGTGACCCCGGCCGCGCCGTGCTCGGCGATCAGCCGGGCGGCGGCGTCCAGCAGCCGGGCCCGGTTGCGGGCCGCGTCGGCGCGCAGGCACGGCTCGTCACCGGCCGGCCCCAGGCGCAGCAACTCGGGCTCGGCCGGGCGCTCCTCGGGCTCCGGACAGGGAGGCAGAACGACGGACATGAACTCAGCGTAAAGCATCGGGAATGAAACTGGACCGCGGTCCGGTTAGAGTGCTAGAACAATAAACGGACCTCGGTCCGTATTCGTTACCGCAATGTTTCAGCCTCCGGGAGTACCCATGTCTGTCCGCATCCTCGCGCTCGTCGGCAGCCTTCGCGCCGGTTCGACCAACCGTCAGCTCGCCGAGGCGGCCGTCAAGGTCGCTCCCGAGGGCGCCACCGTCGACCTCTTCGAGGGCCTGGCCGAGATCCCCTTCTACAACGAGGACCTCGACGTCGAGGGCAGCGTGCCGGACGGCGCCGCCAAGCTGCGCGCCGCCGCCCAGGCCGCCGACGCCTTCCTGCTCTTCTCCCCCGAGTACAACGGCACCGTCCCGGCCGTCCTGAAGAACGCCATCGACTGGCTGTCCCGCCCGTACGGCGCCGGCGCCTTCGGCGGCAAGCCCGTCGCCGTGGTCGGCACCGCGTTCGGCCAGTTCGGCGGCGTGTGGGCCCAGGACGAGGCCCGCAAGGCCGTGGGCATCGCCGGCGGCAAGGTCATCGAGGACCTCAAGCTCTCCATCCCCGGCTCGCTGACCCGCTTCGCCGAGACCCACCCCGTGGACGACGCCGAGGTCGCCGCCCAGCTGACCGAGGTCGTGGCCCGTCTGCACGGCCACGCGAGCGAGGTCGCGGCCGCCTGACCACCCGGTCCGCCGGGCGCTGACCGCCCGACGACACAACGTCGGGGCGACGAGGCGGCGAGGCGGCGAGGCGGCTCGCCGCCCACCATGAAGGGGTCCGGACGTTTCCGGGCCCCTTTCGGCGTACCCGCCCTGGAGCGTTCTCGACGTCGAGGGCGACCGGCCGGAGCGGCCCGCGGGTATCCGTGCGGCAATCCGATCGGCGAATGTCGTTCAACTCCCGGACCGCCTCCGGCCGCGTCTGGTAGGGCTGTGCAGATGCGGACCCTCTATCGACGACTGCTCGGCCTGATGCCCCGGATCGGCGTCCAGGTGACCGACCTCGGACCGGGGACGGCGGTGGTCTCACGGCGCGGCGGCGCGTACCGGGTGACCGGCGCGGACAAGGACACCTGGGTGCTGCGGCGGACCCGGGACGGGTCACGGCCGCAGGCCGCCGAGGTCGCCGAGGGCGGCGCCGTCCGGCTGGGCGACACCGGCGCGCTCCTCCTGATGGAGACCCCGGGCGGCCAGGACGAGCGCAGACTCCAACTGGCGGCCGCGGAGTACCTCTGCACCCAGCATGTGGCCGCGATGCTGGAGCTCTACGGCGTGAACTGCGTCTTCGACGTCGGCGCCAACAACGGCCAGTACGCCCGGCGGCTGCGCAAGCTCGGTTACACCGGCCGGATCGTGTCCTTCGAGCCCACCTCGGAGACGTTCGCCCGGCTCGAGAAGGCCGCGGCGGACGACCTCGACTGGCAGGTGCACCGGTGCGGACTGGGCCGCGAGGAGACGACGGCCGAGATCCACGTCGGCTGGAAGACGATGAACTCCCTGCTGCCGGCCAGCGACTACGGCAAGGGCCGCTACAGCAGGTTCCACCAGGCCGACACCGAGGAGATCCGCGTCCGCCGGCTGGACGAGGTCATGGCCGAGGCGCTGGACGGCATCGCCGATCCGCGCCCCTACCTGAAGATGGACACCCAGGGCTACGACCTCGAGGTGTTCGCCGGGGCCGGGGAGCGGATCGCGGAGTTCGTGGGGATGCAGTCCGAGGTCGCGGTGCTGAAGCTGTACGAGGGCAGTCCCGGCATGGGTGAGGCGGTCGCGGTGTACGAGGCCGCCGGGTTCGGCATCACCGGCATGTACCCGGTGACGCGCGAGGCGACGACGGGACGGGTGATCGAGTTCGACTGCGTGCTGATGCGCGCGGACGCCGCCCCTACGCAGTAGAGCCCTCCCCCACCGCCTCCTCCGTGCGCGCCCGCGTCTCCTGCGCCTCCTGCCGGTCCCGCCGCTCCTGCCGCGCGGAGGCCCGCAGGCTGGTGAAGGTCGTGACCGCGAGGACGAGCACGATGAAACCGAGCGAGAAGGGGATGCCGATCTCGGGCACGTGCACGCCGGACTCGTGCAGTGCGTGCAGCACCAGCTTGACGCCGATGAAGCCGAGGATGATCGACAGACCGTAGCCGAGGTGGACCAGCTTCTTCAGCAGACCGCCGATGAGGAAGTACAGCTGCCGCAGGCCCATCAGCGCGAAGGCGTTGGCGGTGAACACGATGTACGGATCCTCGGTCAGCCCGTAGATCGCGGGGATGGAGTCGAGCGCGAACAGCACGTCGGTGGAGCCGATCGCGAGCATCACGACGAGCATCGGGGTCATGACCCGCTTGCCGTTCTGCTCGATCCACAGCTTCGTCCCGTGGTAGCGGTCGGCCACGCCGAAACGCCTCTCCACGACCTTCAGCAGCTTGCTCTCCTCGTACTCCTCCTCGTGCGCGCCCTTCCTGGCGTCCTGGATCAGCTTCCACGCCGTCCAGATCAGGAAGGCCCCGAAGAGGTAGAACACCCAGGAGAACGTCGAGATGATCGCCGCGCCCGCCGCGATGAACAGCGCGCGCAGCACCAGGGCCACCAGCACGCCCACCATCAGCACCCGCTGCTGGTACCGCGAGGGCACCGCGAACTTGCCCATGATCAGGACGAACACGAAGAGGTTGTCCACGCTCAGCGACTTCTCGGTGATGTAGCCCGCGAAGAACTCCCCCGTCGGCTTGCCGCCCCCGAAGAGGAACACGCCGAGGCCGAACAGACAGGCCAGGGCGACCCAGACGACCGTCCAGGTCCCGGCCTCGCGGACCGAGACGTCGTGCGGTTTGCGGCCGATGAGGAAGTCGACCGCGACGAGCGCGCACAGCGCCCCGACGGTCAGCAGCCAGACGGAGAGGGAGACGTTCACGGTGGTGACTCCTGGTACCTGTGTGGGGGTGAAGATCGTTGTCGGCCGCCGTGGGTTCCACCACCCCGCACAGGTGAACAACAGGTCATGACCTGGCAAGCCGCGGATCGGGGCAGGCTGTCACCCGCCGAACGGCGGGCAGCTCCCGCCGTACGGCGGTGCCCGGACGGGCGGTCGATGGGCCGATCATGGCCGCACGAGCCGCCGCGCAACCGCGCTCCGCGTGAGGAGAAGCCCATGACGTCCGCACCGCCCCCCTTCGACCCCGAACTCGGCGCCGCCCTGGAACTCATCCGGGAGATGATCCAGCCGGGGCTCGCCCCGGAGGACATCGAAGCCGTCCGTCAGGGGCCCGGGATCGCCCTGCTGGCCGAACTGGACCTGACCCTGGGCGGGGCCTTCGAGGTCGAGGACCGGACGGTGCCGGGACCCGAGGGCTCCCCCGAGATCTCGCTGCTGATCTGCCGGCCCACCTCACCGGCTCCGGATCGTCCGCGTCCGCTCGTCTATCACGTGCACGGCGGCGGCATGGTCCTCGGCAACAACCGCGTGGGCGTGGACGTGGTCCTCGACTGGGCGCGGGAACTGGACATGGTCGTGGTCTCCGTGGAGTACCGGCTGGCACCCGAGCACCCGTATCCGGCACCCGTCGACGACGTGTACGCCGGTCTGCTGTGGACGGCGGAGCACGCCGCCGAACTGGGCGCGGACCCCGAGCGGATCGTGCTCGCCGGGGCCAGCGCGGGCGGCGGTCTCGGTGCCGCGCTCGCCCTGCTGCTGCGCGACCGGCAGGGGCCGCGGCCGCTCGGCCAGCTGCTGATGTGCCCGATGCTGGACGACCGCAACGACACCCCCTCCAGCCACCAGATGGCGGGCCTGGGCGTCTGGGACCGCACGGCCAACGAGACCGGGTGGACGGCCCTGCTCGGCGAGCGGCGCGGCGGCCCGGACGTCTCCCCGTACGCGGCGCCCGCCCGGGCCGATGACCTGTCCGGGCTGCCGCCGGCCTTTCTCGACGTGGGATCCGCCGAGACGTTCCGGGACGAGGTGGTCGCCTACGCCTCCCGGATCTGGCAGGCCGGCGGGGTCGCGGAACTGCACGTCTGGCCGGGCGGCTTCCACGGCTTCGACGGTTTCGCGCCGCAGGCCGCCCTGTCGAAGTCGGCGCGGGCGGCCCACCTGGACTGGCTGCGCAGGCTGCTCGCCGAGTGATCGTCCGCGGGCAGGGGGCTCAGCGGCGCTTGAACTCCACGGGCCCCTTGTTCATCTCGATCGTGCCGTCCGGGTGCAGGACGGGCCGGCGCTCGGTCATCCGGGCGCTGTAGGCCTCGATGTGACGGATGGCCGCTCCGTCCGCCGAGGTGAAATCGACGAGCGCGATCGCCACCCAGTACCGGGTGCTGGTCTTCTCGAAGAGCGGGACGGTCACCGTGGAGCCCCGACCGTCGTCCACGACGACCTTGGCTCCGAAGCTGTGGAAGGACCCGGCGCCGTTGCCGACCGCCGAGTAGGCGCACAGCAGGACGTAGCCCTGCTCGTCGGGACGCGCGATCCGCACCACCTCCCGGCCGGGGACGCGGGAGTCGCCGTCGAACCGGATGTGCGGGTGCTCGGTCAAGGAGCCGAGACGTTTGTAGTAGACGGCGTCGTGCGTCGCGCCCTTCTTCCGCTTCTTTCCCGTCGCCGGTGGGTCCGCGGACGGCGCCGCCGCGCCGGGACGCAGCGGTTCGCCGCGCGGCACATGGGACTTGACGACGGTGCCGGGCGCGTCGGGTCCGCGCAGCGCCTTCGCGGCGGGCACGAACAGGGCGTACAGGTCGAGGTCGGCGCCGGCCCTGCGGCGTTGCTCGCTGCCGCCGTCCCACTCCAGGGTCGCGGTGACGAGGAGGCCGCGGTCGGCCTTGTCCAGGCTGAGCGCGACCTGGCCGCCCTTGTCCAGGCTGATCCGCCCCAGGGGCGGCTTGACCAGGCTCGGCGGGGACGGCGCCGGGGCGGGCGGGAGCTCCACGACCGACGGCTCGGGCGGCTGTGACGTCTCCTCCTCGGCGACGTCGATGCCGAAATCGGTGGCGAGGCCGGCCAGTCCGTCGGCGTAGCCCTGTCCGATGGCGCGCAGCTTCCAGGTGTCGCCGCGGCGGTAGAGCTCGGTCAGCAGGACGGCGCGTTCGCCGCCGGTGAGGGCCGGCGGGTGGAAGACGATCGCTTCGGCGCCGTCCCGCACGGCCCGCACTCGGACGTTCCCGACGCCGCCGAACGTACGCGTCGGGTCGTCGGGGTCGCAGCTGGCCACCAGGACCACCCGGTCGACGTCCGCGGGCAGCGCGGCCGGGTCCACCTCGACGCGCTCGGGACCGCCGGCGTCGGCGGGCCGGTGCCGTACGGCGTCGGACTCGGCGGAGGGCTGGTTGTAGAAGACCAGGTCGGCGTCGGATCTGACCCGGCCGTCTGCGGCGACGAGCAGGGCGCTGAGGTCGAGCGGGTCGCCCTCGGCGGTCAGTTCCACCCGTACCGGTCCGGCCCCCAGCGCCGTGTTCCCGCCCTTGCCGAGCTCCGGCATCTCGCCCACCCCACACGGTCCGTCAGTTTTTCGCCACTGTGTCATACAGCGCCCGGAACCGACCGCCGATGACGGTTCCTGACCGGAAGTGGTGGCCGCACCCCTCGGCGTCGGCGTCCGGGTGGCGCATGATGGCCGTATGAAAGAGCTGGCCGGGCGCCTGACCGCGCTGGACCCGGACGCCGGCGCCGCCGTGCGGGTCATCGCCTACTTCGACCGGCTGGCCGAGTCCCGGGCCGGGGTGGAGGCGCTGGTGCGCGGGGCCGCGGTGCTCGCCGGGGTGCCCGCACGGCTCGTCGACACCGGCCGGCGGGTGCGGGTCCGGGTGGAACCCGACGGCACGCGCCGGGACACGGAGCTGCCGCCCGCCCCGGACTGGCCGTGCACGGCGCTGACGCCCGACGGGCCGCCCGCGCTGTGGCTGGAACGTGCCGGTGCGACGCCCAGCGTCGTGGACGCCGTGATCCTGGAACGGGCGGCCGGCGCGGCCCGCGTCGTACTCGACCGCACCCGCGGACGGGCGCACCTCGACGATCCCGCCCTGGTCGAGACGCTGCTCGACGCCACGGCCGCCGAACCGGCCCGGCTGCACGCGGCCCGCCGCCTCGGCCTGGTCCCCGGCGCCCCGGCCCGCGCCCTGGCCACGCCCGGCGGGCGGCCCCGGGTGCTGCCCGCGGACGCCCGGGACGCGGTGCCGGCCGGCCGGGTGGGTGTCGGACCCGCCGTGCCCGTGCCGGACCTGCCCCGCTCCTGGGACGCGGCCCGCACCGCGCTCCGCTTCACCGCCGACGGCACCGCGCAGGACCCGGGCCCCCGTGTCGTGTACGCCGACGAACTGGGCGGCATCGCCCTGCTGGCCGACCTCGTCGCGCCGGGGGCCGAACCCCCCGCGGACGTCCTCGCGGTCGAGGCGGCCGCCGCGGACTCCCCCTGGCTGCTCACCACCCTGCACGCCGTGACGGCCACCGCGAGTCTGCGGTCGGCGGCGGCCGAGGCCAACGTCCACCACTCCACCCTCCAGGACCGGCTGGCCCACGCCGAGCATCTTCTGGGGTGGCCGGTGCGCACGCCCCAGGGCCGGCTGCGGCTGCACCTCGCGCTCACGATGCGGCGGCTGGCACGGCCCTGACGTGACGACGCCCCCGCGCAGGCGAAAGGGGGCGACCTCACGCGGCCGCCCCCTCCGGTGTCCGTCCCGGGCTCCGTGCTTGTCCCGGACTCCGGTGTCCGTCTCGGACCCCGGAGTCCGTGTCAGACCTTGGCCTGCTCGGGCGCGGCGGCCTGGTCGGTCGTGTCCTGGCCGGCCCCCGCGGCGCGGGCTGCGGGGATGACGGCGGCGATGGCCGCGGAGATCAGCGCCAGTGCGCCGCCCACCAGGAGCGCGGTGCGGAAGCCGTCCTCGGAGGCGAAGGTGTGGCCGCCCATGGTCGTGGTCATGTGGGAGAGGATCACGCCGATGACGGCGGAGCCGATCGAGGTGCCGAGCGAACGCATCAGGGTGTTGAACCCGTTGGCGGCGGCGGTCTCCGTGAGCGGGACCGAGCTCATGATCAGGGCGGGCATGGCGCCGTAGGCGAGACCCACACCCCCGCTGGTGATGAGCGTGACCACCATGACGCCCCAGGCGGAACCCATCAGCGCCAGGGAGACGAAGTAGCCGGCGGCCAGCACCAGGGCGCCGCAGACCAGAGTGAACTTCGGGCCGCGGGCGTTGGTGAGTTTTCCGCCGAGCGGGGAGATCAGCATCATCATCAGGCCGCCGGGCGCCATCCACAGACCGGCGGCGAGCATCGACTGGCCGAGGCCGTAGCCGGTGGCCTCCGGGAACTGGAGCAGCTGCGGCATCACCAGCATGCTCGCGTACATGCCGAAGCCGATGAAGACCGAGGCGAGGTTGGTGAGGAGCACCCGGGGACGGGCCGTGGTGCGCAGGTCGATCAGCGGGTCCGTGGTGCGCACCTCCCACGCGCCCCAGACGAGGAGGGCGACGACGGCGACGGCGAACAGACCGAGCGTGGTGCCCGAGGCCCAGCCCCAGTCGGCGCCCTTGGAGACCGCGACGAGCAGCGAGACCAGTCCGATGCCGAGGCCGATCGCGCCGGGCAGGTCGAAGCGCTGGCCCTTGGCGCCGGCGGGGACGTCCGGGACGAGCAGGAAGATCAGGACGGCGACGGCGGCGGCCAGGGCGGCGGAGCCCCAGAACAGCGCACGCCAGTTCGCGTACTGGGCGACGGCTGCGGCCAGCGGCAGGCCGATGGCGCCCCCGATGCCCATGGAGGCGCTGACCAGCGCGATGGAGCCGCTGAGCTTCTCGGCGGGCACGACGTCCCGCAGCAGCGCGATGCCGAGCGGCACCATGCCCATGCCCATGCCCTGGAGTCCGCGCCCCACGATCATCGTCACGACGTCGGAGGCGAACGCGCACACCACCGAGCCCACGATCAGCGGCACGGAACAGGCGAGCAGCATCCGGCGCTTGCCCAGCAGATCGCCGAGGCGGCCGACGACGGGCACGCACACGGCGGCCACCAGCAGGGTGACCGTGATCACCCAGGCCGCGTTCGAGGACGAGGTACCCAGGATCTGCGGCAGCTCGGCGATCAGGGGGGTGACTAGCGTCTGCATGATCGCCGCGGTCGTGCCGGCGAAGGCCAGCGTGGCGATCACGGCACCTGGGCGTGCCGTGGGCTGGAGAGCGGGGGCGCCCATGGGGACTCCTCGACTTGGAAGGTGCGGTGAAGGTCCGCGGGAAGGATCTGCGTGCGGGACGCGGAGGATGTGCATCGTACATGTCGTATGTATCAAGCACATGCTGTGGGTCGTGCACAGCGATGTGCCAGGATGGTGCGGGCGCACGGAAGCAGGAGGCCGGGAACATGGAGACGCCGACGCACGAGGTCGAGTACGAGCAGATGCTGCTCAGCCGCCACACGTTCCTGAACCAGGGGGGCGGCCGTCGCAAGAACAGTCACATGGAGCGCAGCGCCTACATCCTGCTCAGCCGGATCCGGGTCCAGGGACCCATGTCGATCGGGGAGTTCAGCGAGGCCTTCGGTCTGGACGCCTCCACGCTGAACCGGCAGACGGCGGCGGCGATGCGGGCGGGGCTCATCGAACGGATCCCCGACCCGGAGGGCGGGATGGCCCGCAAGTTCCGTCTCACCGACGAGGGTGCCCGCCTGCTGGACTCGGAGCGCGAGGGGATCGTCGACATCCTGGACCAGGTGATGACCGACTGGCCGGACGAGGACATCGCCGCCTTCGCGGGCTATCTGCGGCGCTTCAACTACGGGATCGAGGCCATCGGCGGCCGCCCCTGGCCACGCCCGTGACGGCGTAGCCGCTCTCCTGACCCGCTGGTCCGCCGACCCCGCGACCGACGGCACCCCCGCCCGCGCCGACGATCTGTCTACAGTACAGAGAGATCACCAGCTGCGCGGGAGTTCCCATGACCGGTCCCCGTCGGACACGCCCCACCGACACCCTCGAGGCCATCGAGCCGCCGGGCAACGCCGAGACGGTCGCCGGTGTGCTGTCGGTGACGGTCCTGGTGGAGGTGCTCGGCGTCCTGTCCGGGTCCGAGGTGTGGCTTCTCGGACTGCTGGTCTTCCTGCCGGGCACGGCGTCGGCGCTGTGCACCGTCCAGCAGACGAAGTTCATCGCCGCGTGGACCAGCCTGTTCGTCACCCTCACCGTGCTCGTACGGGCCGACGACAACGGCCGGTGGCTCGACCGGGCGCTGCTGGTGCTGCTCACCCTCGGCCTGGGAGCCGCCTCCGTCTACGCCTGTCACCGGCGCATCGCGCGCGAGCACGAGATGCTGCGGCTGCGCTCCACCGCCGCCGCCATGCAGCGGCACATCCTGCACCCCCTGCCCCTGCTGACCGACGACGTGCTGGTCAACGGCGTCTACGAACCCGTGCAGGAGGACCGGCTCGTCGGCGGCGACATCTACGACGTCGTCGCCTCGCCCTTCGGCACGCGCGTGCTGATCGGGGACGTGCAGGGCAAGGGGCTGGCCGCCGTGGGCGCCGCGTTCGCCGTCATCGGCGCCTTCCGCGAGGCGGCCCACCGGGAGCCGACGCTCACCGCGCTCGTGGACGTCCTGGACGCCTCGGTCGTGCGGCACAACTCGTACGCCGAACAGAGCGGCGACGACGAGCGGTTCGTCACCGCCCTCGTCATCGGCGTCGACGCGGGCCCGGAGGCACAGGTCGTCAACTGCGGTCACATTCCGGCGCGGTTGGTGCACGACGGCGCCGTCACCACGCCGGCGGTGGACACCGGCGCCCCGCTCGGGCTCGCCGAACTGGCCGCCGAACCCACGACGGTCGAGTGGTTCGCGTTCCCGGCCGGTTCCACGCTGGTGCTGACCACCGACGGCCTCACCGAGACCCGCGCCCCCGACGGCGCGTTCTACCCGGTCGACGAGCGTCTGATGAAGCACCTGGACCTCTCCCCCACCGAGCTGCCCGTGGCACTGCACGAGGACGCCCGCGCGTACGCCGGGTCGGACCGCCCGCACGACGACGTCGCCGTGCTGACCGTGCGCCGCTCACCCCGTCGCTGAGCCCGGCCGCCGGCACGGGCCGGCCGGCCCACGGCCCGTCCCACGCCGCGCGCTCAGCCGCGCACATGCTCACGGATGCGCACGCACCACCGGGCCGGGCCCCGCCGCCGGGGCCCGGCCCTCCGGCTCAGGCCCAGGCGGTCGACGCCACGAACGAGCTGTCCTGGCGGAACAGGTCCGTACCGTCGGACTGCTCCACCCGGAGCTGGTAGTTGTAGTGGCGCAGGTAGTAGCCCGGGTAGTTGTACGACTCGAAGCGGACCGAACCGCTCGCCGATCCCGTCCGGGCGATGAAGGTGGCGTCCTTGGCGAACGACGCCGTGCCGTCGTTGGCGTCGAAACGGCCCCGGAAGGAGTAGTGGCGCAGGTAGTTGCCGGCGGCGTCGCGGAAGGAGTACGCGTTCGCGTCGGCGAGACCGGCCACGACGGTGAAGGTGGACGCCTGCTTCTCGGCGGTGGTGGAGGCGCTGGTGACCACGGGCAGGTTGAGCAGGGCGGACTGCTCCTGCCAGTAACGGGTGGTGTAGTTGCCGGACCGCAGGGAGCGGGTGGCGTTCTTCGTGAGGGTGGGGCCGCCGGTCACCGTCTCCTTGATGACCGTGAAGTGGCGCGCCGTGCCGGAGATGCCGGGCAGCGCCTTGGGCGCGCTCCAGGTGGCGAAGGAGTCGTAGCTGTCGCTGTAGTAGTACTTGCCGTCGCCGTAGCCGTCGAAGAAGATCCGCCAGGCGCCGTTGTCGAGCTGGATGACGGAGGGGCCCTCGCGGTAACTGCCCCAGCCCGCCCAGTCGCCGGTCCTGGTGATCGTGTAGGGGCCGGCGAGGCTCGACGCCGTGCCGTACTCGATGTACTTCGCCGTCTCGTTCTTCGTGAACGCGTGGTAGGTCGAGCCGACCTTCACGATGCAGGTGTCGATGTGGTTCGACCCGATACCCGACAGCGCGACCGGTGAACTCCAGGCGGTGAGCGCGGTGTTGGTGGCCTTCAGCAGATACGGGGTGAAGATCCACTCGTCGCTGGTCACCGAGCAGGACACGATGACGTTGACGCTGCCGTCGCTGTCGACGAACCACTCCGGCGCCCAGGCGCGGGAGAGATTGGCGATCGGGACGGTGTAGTCGTACAGGAACGTCCAGTTGACCCGGTCGGAGCTGCGGGCGAAGCCGATGGTGGTGCTGGCGTCCTGCCAGGTGTGGGTCGTGTAGGTGATGTAGTAGTAGCCGTTGGTGTGCTTGAAGATGCTCGCGTCGCGGATGCGGTTGCTCGGCGGGGTGTAGGCGGAGGACTGCACCAGCCGGAAGTCGGTGGCGTCGTCGGACTGGTAGACGTTCACCGTTCCGTCGTCGCTGTTGAGGAACGGCACGATGGTGTACCGGGTGGCCGATCCGGCGGCCGGCGCGGCGGCCAGGGCCGTACCGAGCAGGCCGGGCAGCTCGCCGAGCACGAGTGCCGTGGCGGGCAGGACCGCCATCGCGCGCAGCAGGGCACGGCGGGACGGGGCGGGGGGACGGGTCGTCATGGCGGCTCTCCTACGGCTCAAGGTTCGAAATTCCGAACAGAGTTCGGAAAGTCGATCAGAAGGTAGGGGCGAGGCAGGAACACGTCAATCCTTTGCGCAGGAACGGACGATGCCTGTGGGAGGTCTGTGGCGGGCGGGCCGCCACCCCTGGTGCGGGTGGTCGAACGCCCGCCCTCCGCGTGCCGTTCCGCCGCCGGGCCGCCAGACGTTACCGTGCGGTAGACATCGTCGTCCCGGAGGTGCCCCGCATGACACCCGACCGTGCCGCAGGACTGACGGCCACCGCCCGCGCGCTGGCCGAGGGCGAGGTGTCCTCCCGCGCGCTCGTCGAGCGCACCCTCGCCCGGATCGAGGCGAGCCAGGGCACCCTCAACGCCTTCAGGATCGTCCGGGCCGAGGCCGCGCTCGCCGAAGCCGACGCCGCCGACCGGGAGTTGGCCGCCGGGCACCGGCGGCCCCTGCTCGGCGTCCCCGTCGCCGTCAAGGACGACATGGACGTGGCGGGCGAACCGACCGCCTTCGGCTGCCAGGGGACGCATCCCGCGGTCACGGAGGACGGCGAGGCGGTACGGCGGCTGCGCGCGGCCGGGGCCGTGATCGTCGGCAAGACCAACACCTGCGAGCTGGGCCAGTGGCCGTTCACCGAGGGCCCGGCCTTCGGCGCGACCCGCAATCCGTGGAGCACCGAGCACACCCCGGGCGGTTCCTCCGGCGGTTCGGCGGCCGCCGTCGCGGCGGGGCTGGTGCCGGCCGCGCTCGGCTCGGACGGGGCCGGCTCGGTCCGCATCCCCGCCTCCTGGACGCACCTGGTCGGCATCAAGCCGCAGCGCGGCCGCGTCTCGACCTGGCCGCGCGGCGAGTCGTTCCACGGCATCACGGTCAACGGCACGCTGGCCCGCACGGTCGCGGACGCGGCGCTGCTGCTCGACGCGGCGAGCGGCAACCACGCGCACGACCCGCACCGGCCGCCCGCCGTCGACGCCTCGGCGGCGGCGGGCCGTGACCCCGGCCGGCTGCGGATCGCGCTGTCGCTGAAGCCGCCGTTCACCGCCGTACCCGCCCGGCTGCGCCCCGAGGTGCGCGCCCGGGTCCTCGAAGTCGCCCAGAGGCTGGCCGCGTCGGGGCACACCGTCGAGGAGGCCGACCCGCCGTACGGGCAGATCGGGCTCACCTTCGTGCCCCGCGCCACCGCGGGCATCGCCGAACGCGTCGCGGAGGCCCCCTTCCCCGCGCTTCTCGACCGGCGTACCCGGGGCGCCGCCCGGCTGGGCCGGCTGCTGGGCGGGGTCCCGCTGCGGGCCGCCCGACGCGCGGAGGCCGTCCTGCACCGCCGTATCGGCGGCTTCTTCGACACGTACGACGTGGTCCTCGCGCCGACCACGGCCGCTCCCCCACCCCGCATCGGGGCCATGCTGCACCTGAGCGGATTCGCCACCGACCGCGCGATGATCGCCGCCTGCCCCTACGCCTGGCCGTGGAACGTGCTGGGCTGGCCCGGCGTCAACGTCCCCGCCGGCTTCACGCCGGGCGGGCTGCCGGTCGGGGCGCAGCTGCTCGGCCCGGCGAACAGCGAACCGCTGCTCATCTCGCTCGCCGCCCAACTGGAGGCGGAGCTGCGCTGGCACGAGCACTGGCCGCGGGAAGCGGTCGCGGACTCCCCGGCCGGATGAGCGGGTTCCGCCCGTACCCTGTGACCATGGACGATGCGTCGATGGTCGGGCTCATGGGGCGGGTCACCGGGACGATCGGGCCCGGGCTCGTCGGCGAGGTGATCGTCAGAGTGCGTGGCGGGGCCGAACACTTCCTGGCGCATCCGGCGGACGGCTCGGGCCACATCGAGTGCGGCACGGTGGTGATGGTGGTGGAGCACCTGCCCCCCAGGACGGTCTACGTCACCCGGGCGTACGACAGTTGAGCCTGCCCCGGCGCAGGTGAGAGCCGCTCTGTACGTCTTCGGGAACGTAAGCGTCAAGATTGCAACAAGGATGCGCCGTCGTCTTCAACCCTGACCCCGGCAGGCGCAGACTCCCTTCGTTCGGTGCCGAAAGGGCACCATCAAAAGGGGGCGTATGCCGATGGTTGTCGGCGTCGTTGCGGGGGTGGCGGTTGTCGCCGTCCTCGCTCTGATCGGTCTGTTCAAGATGATGTGGCGCGTCGCGGAACCCAACGAGGCACTCGTCATCTCCGGCTCCAACCACCGTACGGAGGGCCTCGAGGCGGGCATGGGTTTCCGCATCGTCACGGGGCGCGGGACGATGGTGATGCCCGGTGTGCAGGTGGTGCGCAAGCTGTCGCTCGACCTGAACGAGACCGAACTGCATGTGGACTGCGTGACCCACCAGGGCATTCCGCTCAAGGTACGGGGCGTGGTCATCTTCAAGGTGGGCGACGACTTCGTGTCGATCGCCAACGCGGCCCGGCGTTTCCTCGACCAGCAGAAGCTGATGTCGGAGCGGGTGCACAACGTCTTCGCCGGTCATCTGCGGTCCATCGTGGGCGGGTTGACGGTCGAGGACATGATCCGCGACCGGGAGAAGCTCACCGGTCAGACCCGTGCCGCCTGCGGTACGGAGATGGAGAAGCTGGGCCTGATCGTGGACTCGCTGCAGATCCACGAGATCGAGGACCCGACCGGCTACATCAAGAACATGGCGATGCCGCACGCGGCGGCCGTGCAGCGGGACGCGCGCATCGCGCAGGCGGAGGCGAACCGGCTGGCCACGGAGGCGGAGCAGGCCTCGTTCGCCCGGATGGCGGAGGCCACCCGGGACAGCGAGATCCTCCAGGCCGGCTACCAGGCCGAGCGGGACAAGGCGGGCGCGCGGGCCCGTCAGGCCGGGCCCCTCGCCGACGCCGCCTCCCGGCAGGAGGTCGTCGTCCAGGAGACACGGGTCGCCGAACTCGAGGCGCACCGGCGCGAACAGCAGCTCCAGGCGGACGTCCGCAAACCGGCGGACGCGCAGGCCTACGAGAAGCGCACGCTGGCCGAGGCGGAGCGCGACGCCCGGATCTCGGCGGCCCAGGCCAAGGCGAAGGAGACGGAACTCGCGGCCGCCGCGGAGGCGACCCGGATCAAGGCCGCCGCCGGCGCCGAGGCCGAGGCGACCAGGACCCGGGGTGAGGCCAGCGCGGCCGCCACCCGGGCCACCGGTGAGGCCGAGGCCGCCTCCGCGCAGGCCAGGGGTCTGGCCCAGGCCGAGGCGGCGAAGGCGCAGGGACTCGCGGAGGCGGAGGCCATCAAGGCCCGCGCCGCCGCCCTCGCCGAGAACCAGGAGGCGGTCGTCGCCCAGCAACTGGCCGAGAACTGGCCGGAGATCGTGAAGGCGGGCGCTTCCGCCTTCGGCAACGTCGACAACATGGTGCTGCTCAACGGGGCCGACGGCATGGCGGACGTGTTCGCCAAGGCGCTCACCATGGGCGGCACCGGACTCGGCCTCGCCCGTCAGCTGCTCGCCTCGATGAGCCAGAGCGGCCAGGCCGTGAACGGGCAGGGCACCAACGGACAGGGTGCGAACGGGACTTCGCCGCTCAACGGGATCGGGGGCCCGCCCGCGCAGCGGGTGCCGGTCGAGGAGAAGTGACCCGCTGACGACGCGGTCACGGGGGCACGCTTAAGGTGCCCCCGTGACCGCGTTTACCGATGAAGACGTCCCGGGCCGTTCCGGCCCCTCCGCCACCACCGAGGCCGACCCCCGCGAGGTCGGCCGGGTGCGCACCGAGTACTCCCCCGCGCACGACGGCGACCCGGACCCCGGCGAGATCGTGTGGACCTGGGTGCCCTTCGAGGAGAACGACGGCCGGGGCAAGGACCGCCCGGTGCTCGTCGTCGCCCGGGAGGCGGGCGGGACCTTCCTCGCCGTGCAGCTGTCGAGCAAGCGGCACGACGGCGACCGCGAGTGGGTGCCGATCGGCGGCGGACCCTGGGACCGGTCCGGCCGGGACTCCTGGGTGGACGTCGACCGCGTCCTGCGACTGCACGAGGACGGCATGCGCCGCGAGGCCTGCGCCCTGGACCGGATGCGGTTCAACCTGGTCCGGCACCGCCTGCACGAACGCTACGGCTGGACCTGAGCGACCTTCCGGTCGAACACCCTCGCGAAAGCGTTCAGGACCACACTCCCCGGCGTCCGGTCCAGCACTCCGAACGTCACCTGTTCGAACGTCCGCTCGAACCGTCCACCGGGGCCGAGCAGCGTCCGGAACGCCCCCGCCACCTGCGCGGGGTCGTTGCGGAACACCCCGCAGCCCCACGCACCGAGCACCAGACGCCGGTAGCCGTGCGCGGCGGCCGTCTCCAGGACCCGCTCGGCGCGGACGGCCAGCGCGTCCGGCAGCTCGGACGCGCGCTCCGGGACCGTCCTCAGCACCACGCCCGCGTTCGGGGCGGCGGCCGTCAGGAATCCGACGCCGTAGGGCTCGTCGAGCAGCCGGCCCCGGTCGTCGCGGAAGACGGGCACGGCCGGTGAGTGGATGACGCGGTCCGTGTAGAACGGGTCGCGGTGGGCGCGGTGATGGTCGTAGAACTCCCGGGCGCCGAGCAGGCACGTGTACAGCGCGGAGGCCCGGCACAGGGCCTCCTCCTGCGCCTGCGCCCCGTTGAGGTAGCCGCCGCCGGGATTGCGGGCGGAGGCGAAGTTCAGTACGGCGACCTGGCCCGCGGGGGCGAGCCGGCGGGCCGCCTCCAGGCTGCTCTCGCCCGTGACCTCGATCGACGTGCCGGCGAGGGCGCGCGACGCGGAGTCGACGGGCGGTTCCGCCGGCACGTCGACCGGCCCCGGTCCCACCATCCGGGTCCGCGTGCGGGCGGTCTCGATCGCCGCGGCGAGGGGGACCTCCCGCCCGTCGGACGCGCGGTAGCGGCCCGCCGCGACGATGTCCTGCGTCTCCCGCGCGATGCCGCGCAGCCGCGCGCTCATGGCGCCACCCCCGTGGACTCCATGGCCGTGCGCCGCGCGGTCTCCCGCGCCCCGCCCGTCTCCCCCGTCGTGCTCATACACGCATCGTGAGTGATCCTGGACATGGCGTGCAACAGGGTTTCCCGGGCCGGGGAACGCTGGGCGGACCGGTCGGGAACGCCCGGAGAACAGCTCGAACTGGGTCCGGAATGTGCGACTGTGTACCCTTGTGCGGATCCGTTCGAGGGTTTTGGGTGGGACGAGCGATGCCTGTCCGGCCACACCGAGGCCGGACCGGTGGCATGGTGGAATCTCAGGAGGATCCCGACATGTCCGACTCAGTCAGTGGCTGTACCGACGAGACACCGTCCCGCAGCGCCCTCACCGAAGCCGAGGTGGAGGCCCTGGTCAGGGGCATCTGTTTCAAGACCGGACCACCCCGTACCGTCGGGGTCGAAGTGGAATGGCTCGTCCACGAGCCGCGCGAGCCGCGGCTCCCCGTCCCACCCGAACGACTCGAAGCGGCCTACGCCGCACTGCGCACCCTGCCCCTGAGCTCCCCGCTCACCGTCGAACCCGGCGGCCAGCTGGAACTGAGCTCACCGCCCGCCGCCTCCCTGATGGAGTGCGTGGGCACCGTCGCCGCCGATCTGACCGCCGTCCGCGCGGTCCTGGGCGAGCAGGGTCTCGCCCTCTCCGGCCATGGCACGGACCCCTGGCGCACGCCCCGCCGGTTCCTCCACGAACCCCGCTACGACGCCATGGAGGCATGCCTCGACCGCACGGGGCCGGCCGGCCGCGCCATGATGTGCACCTCGGCCTCCGTGCAGGTCTGCCTGGACGCCGGATACGAGGAGCCGGGCCCCCTGGGGCACGGACGGCGCTGGTGGCTCTCGCACACGCTGGGCGCCGTGCTGGTGGCGGCCTTCGCCAACTCCCCGCTGCTCGGCGGCGCCCCCACCGGCTGGCGCTCCACCCGGCAGCTGCTGTGGACGGAGATCGGCGCCGGCCGCGCGGGCGGACCCGTCCTGGACGGCGATCCGCGCGAGGCCTGGGCCCGGCACGTCCTGGACGCACCGGTGATGTGCGTCCGGCGCGACAGCGGGCCGTGGGAGGTACCCGACCGGCTCACGTTCCGGCAGTGGACCCGGGCCGGGACACCGACCCGGGAGGACCTCGACTACCACCTCACCACCCTGTTCCCGCCGGTCAGACCACGCGGCCACCTGGAGCTGCGCATGATCGACGCGCAGCCCGGCGACGACGGCTGGATCGTGCCGCTCGCCGTGACGACGGCGCTCTTCGACGACCCGGAGGCCGCCGAGATCGTCTACCGCGCGGTGAAGCCGCTGGCCGAGCGGGCCCAGCCGCTGCCGGCCCCGCACAATCCGCTGTGGATCGACGCGGCCCGGTACGGACTGACCGACCCGGAGCTGCACGAGGCCGCCGTCACCTGCTTCGGCACGGCGCTGCGGGCGCTGCCCCGCCTCGGCGCCACCGACGCGGTGACGGACGCCGTGTCGGACTACCTGGAGCGGTACGTCCTCAGGGGCCGCACGCCCGCCGACGACCTGCTCGACCGCCTGCGCGGCACGGACACCCGCGCGTACGGGAAGGACCTCCGCACATGACCGACCCCGCCCTGGACACCGGGCCGGCCCTGGACGCCGTTCCCGGCCCCGACACCGGCCCCGGCGTGGACGCGGAAACCCTCCGCGCCCGGGTGCTCGCCTCCCTCACCACGGCCCGGGAGCGCACCACGCTCCTGACGAGCTGCGTGGAGGAGCCCGAGCTCACCGCCCAGCACTCCCCGCTGATGTCCCCCCTGGTGTGGGACCTCGCGCACATCGGCAACCAGGAGGAGTTGTGGCTGCTGCGTACCGTCGCCGGCCGTGAGGCGATGCGTCCCGAGATCGACGGCCTCTACGACGCCTTCGAGCACTCCCGCGCCGAACGTCCCTCCCTGCCGCTGCTGCCGCCGGACGAGGCCCGCCGGTACGCGGCGGAGGTACGCGGCCGGGTGATGGACGTGCTGGAGTCGGCCGACTTCGGTGGCACCCGGCTGACGGAGGCCGGTTTCGCCTTCGGGATGATCGCGCAGCACGAACAGCAGCACGACGAGACCATGCTGATCACCCATCAGCTCCGTGCCGGCCCGCGGGCCCTGACCGCCCCCGACCCGGATCCCGTGCCGCTGTCCACCGGCCCGGCCGAAGTCCTGGTGCCCGGTGGGCCGTTCACCATGGGCACCTCCGGCGAACCCTGGGCGCTGGACAACGAACGGCCGGCGCACCGGCGCGAGGTGGCACCCTTCCACATCGACACCACCCCGGTGACGAACGGCGCGTACCAGACGTTCATCGAGGACGGCGGCTACGACGACGAGCGCTGGTGGACGAAGGAGGGCTGGTCGCACATCCGCCGCAGCGGCATCCGGGCGCCGCTGTTCTGGCACCGGGACGGCGGTCAGTGGCTGCGCCGCCACTTCGGAGCCACCGAGGTCGTGCCGCCCGAGGAGCCCGTGCTGCACGTGTGCTGGTACGAGGCCGACGCCTACGCCCGCTGGGCAGGACGCCGGCTGCCCACCGAGTCGGAGTGGGAGAAGGCGGCCCGCTTCGACCCGGCCACCGGCGGTTCGATGCGCTACCCGTGGGGCGACGCCGAACCCGCCCCCGAACACGCCAACCTCGGCCAGCGCCACCTGCGGCCGGCCCCGGCGGGCAGCTACCCGGCGGGTGAGTCCCCGCTCGGGGTACGGCAGTTGATCGGCGACGTGTGGGAGTGGACGTCCAGCGACTTCCTTCCCTACCCCGGTTTCCGGATGTTCCCGTACAAGGAGTACTCGGAGGTGTTCTTCGGCCCCGAGTACAAGGTGCTGCGCGGCGGTTCTTTCGCGGTGGACCCGGTGGCCTGCCGGGGCACGTTCCGCAACTGGGACTACCCGATCCGGCGGCAGATCTTCTCCGGGTTCCGCACGGCCCGCTCGGGGGACGTCTGATGTGCCGTCATCTCGCCTACGTGGGCTCCGGGGAGCCGCTGGGCCGGCTCCTCACGGAGCCCCCGCACAGTCTGTACCGGCAGTCGTGGGCGCCCCGGCGGCAGCGGCACGGCACGGTCAACGCCGACGGTTTCGGGGTGGGTTGGTATGCCGAGGGGGACCCGGTGCCGGCCCGCTACCGACGGGCCGGGCCCATCTGGGCGGACCTGTCGTTCGCCGACCTGGCCCGGGTCGTAGGCAGCCGGGCCCTGCTGGCCGCCGTCCGGGACGCGACGCTCGCGGGCGCCGACGCGGAGGCCGCGGCGGCGCCGTACGCGGCCGGGACCTGGCTGTTCAGCCACAACGGGGCGGTCGCGGGCTGGCCGAGCTCGCTGGAGCCGCTGACCGGTTCGCTGCCCGCCGCGGACCTGCTGTCGATGGAGGCGCGCAACGACTCCGCGTTCGTGTGGGCGCTGGTCCTCGCCCGGCTGCGCGCCGGCGACACGGGGAGCCAGGCCCTGGCGGACACGGTGCTCGAGGTCGCCGCGGCCGCTCCCGGCTCCCGCCTCAACCTGCTCCTCACCGACGGGGAGTCCATCACCGCCACCGCCTGGGGCGACACCCTCTGGTACCTGGCCGAGCCCGGCCGGGGCACGGTCGTGGCCTCCGAACCCTACGACGACGATCCGCGCTGGCAGGAGGTCCCCGACCGCACCCTGCTCGCGGCGAGCCGCGCCGACGTCCTGCTCACCCCACTCAAGGAACCGAGCACCGACACGGCATCCGCACCAACCGAGGAGACCGGCACGTGAGCCCGTTCCACATCACCCGCACCCTCCCCGAGGACGCCACGGACGCCGCCCTGCGTGCCGACGTCCAGCGCGGCCTCAGCGCCACCCCGAAGACGCTGCCGCCGAAGTGGTTCTACGACGCGCACGGCAGTGAACTGTTCGAGCGCATCACCGAACTGCCCGAGTACTACCCGACGCGCGCCGAACGCGAGATCCTCGTCGACCGGGCCGGCGAGATCGCCGCGGCGGCCCGCGCCCGCACACTCGTCGAACTCGGCTCGGGCTCCTCGGAGAAGACCCGTCATCTGCTCGACGCGCTGACCGGCCTGGACACCTATGTGCCCGTCGACGTCAGCGAGAGCGCCCTCACCCAGGCCGGACGGGCCCTGATCGCCGAGCGGCCGGGACTGGGCGTGCACGCCCTGATCGCCGACTTCACGGCGGCGCTCACGCTGCCCGACACCCCGGGGCCGCGTCTCGTGGCGTTCCTCGGCGGCACGATCGGCAATCTGCTGCCGGCCGAACGCGCGCTGTTCCTCGCCTCGGTGCGCGCGCTGCTCGCGCCGGGCGACGCGCTGCTGCTGGGCACCGACCTCGTCAAGGACGAGGGGGTACTGGTGCGGGCGTACGACGACGCGGCCGGGGTCACGGCCGCCTTCAACAAGAACGTGCTGGCCGTGGTCAACCGTGAACTGGGGGCCGACTTCGACCCCGGCGCCTTCGAGCACGTCGCTCTCTGGGACGCCGGCAACGAGTGGATCGAGATGCGGCTGCGCTCGCGTACGGCGCAGACCGTGAAGGTTCCCGCGCTCGATCTCGCCGTCGACTTCGCGGCCGGCGAGGAGCTGCGCACCGAGGTGTCGGCGAAGTTCCGGGAGGAGGGAGTGCGCGGGGAACTGGCCGCCGTCGGACTGGAGTTGAGCCACTGGTGGACGGACGGCGCGGGCCGCTTCGCACTGTCGCTGAGCACCGCCCACTGATCACCGTCCGCCGGGGCCGGGCGCGGCGCGGCCGAGGCCGTCAGAAGGTCACCGTCAGCGCCTCCGTGATCCGGCGGGCGGCGCGCCGGGCCTCGGTCGCCGGGTCGGATCCGGAGAGCACCTTCGTCATGTAGTCCTTGATCGGGTTGTCCGCCTCGACGGCGGCCCACTCGGGTGTGTTGGGGGTCGCGCGGCCCTGCGCGGCCCCCGCCGCCATGGCCGCGACCCCCTCCTCGCCGGCGACGGACTTCGCCAGCTTCGCCTTGTTCGGCACGTAGTTCATGGTGCGGGCCAGTTCGGTGTCCCACTCCGCGCCGGTCAGCGCCCCGACCACCGCGACGGCCCCCGCCCTGTCGTCGGTGTTGCGCGGGACGACGAGGTCGGAGCCGCCGGTGAACACCGCGCCGGGCCTGCCCGCGCTCTTGCCGGGTACGGGGAAGAAGCCCAACTCGCCCTCCAGGTCGGGATTCTGCTGCACCACCGCCCGGGCCAGTCCGGGCACGGCCACGATCTGGGCCACCTTGCCCGTAGCGAACACCCCTGCCTGGGGCGGGTGTTCCTCGTCCGCCGCCACGGGGCCGCCGCCGAGGGCCTGGAGCCGTCGGTAGAAGTCCATGCCGCGCAGGGCGGCCCGGGTGTCGAGCGCGCCCTGCCAGCGGCCGCCGTCCTCGGTGGCGAGGTCGCCGCCCTCGTCCCAGATGAACCCGGCGAGCGTGTACCAGTCCTGCCCGGCCAGGTAGATGCCCTGGTTCCCGCCCGAGTCGAGCTTCTCGGTGGCGGTCAGCCACTCGGCGCGGGTGGCGGGCGGGGCGGTGATCCCGGCCTGCTCGAAGAGATCCTTGCGGTAGATCACGACCCGGTTCGCGGCGTACCACGGGATGCCGTACTGGTGGAAGCGCTGCTGCCCCGGTTCGGTGAGACCGGGCAGCCAGTCGTCCCGGCCCCATTTCGCGGCGGCCTCCAGGGTCAGATCGAGCAGTCCGCGGCCGTCGACGTACTGCGGGACCTGGGTGTTGCCGACCTCGATGACGTCCGGCCCGTTCCCGTCGTCGGCCTCCAGCGCGGCCTCCACCTTGTCGCCGATCCCGGTCCACTGCTGGATGCGGATGTCGAGGGCGAGGTCCGGGTGGTCGTGCTCGAAGTCCTCGGTGAACCTCTCCAGGAACTCCGGCGAGGCGCTGTCCTTCATCAGCCACACCGTGACCGTCCGGCGGTCGGGTCCCCCTGTCCCCGGCACCACACCACAGGCGGTCAGGAGGCAGGCGGACGCACAGAGGAGGGCGAGAAAGCGACGTCTCACGGGGGTCCTGTTCTGCCCGGCGGACAGGGCGAGGGGCCCGACATGGGGGACGAGCGCGGCGCTCGTACGGGTGTCCCGGATTTTGGTATGGACCAATGCGGGGGGTCAAGGGGGCCCGGGCGGAAGGGGCCCGTCCGGTCCGACGCCTCGCGCTCCGCCCCAGCTTGGGGCACGGTGGAGTGACGCGTGACACACGCGACGAGGGCGTCGCGGTCGAGAGGAGCACCCTGATGTCGAAGCACACCTACCGGGTCACGGAGATCGTCGGAACCTCGCCGGAGGGCGTCGACGACGCCATCCGCAACGGCATCACCCGCGCCTCGCAGACCCTGCGCAACCTGGACTGGTTCGAGGTGACGCAGGTGCGGGGCCAGCTCGAGAACGGCGACATCGCGCACTGGCAGGTGGGCCTGAAGGTCGGTTTCCGCCTGGACGAGTCGAGCTGACGGCCGGACACCCGCCTCACGGGCCACGCCTCACCTTGGGGCCGCGCCCTCCTGTGGGGCCGCGCCTCCCCGTGAGGCCGCCCCCTCGGACGGGGTCGGCCCTCGGACGGGGTCGGCCCTCAGGTGCGGCCGTCGGCCCTCAGGTGCGCCCCTCGCGTTCCTGCGCCTGCTTCAGGGCGCCCGAGGGAGCCGTCCAGCGTGCCAGGACGACGGTGAAGCCGGTCCGTCGGGCGTCGTCGCACACCAGCTCGTCGTCGTCGACCAGGACGCGCACCTCGCGGTCGCGGGCCAGTTTGCGGAGGGTCTCGAGCTTGGTGCGCCGGGCCGGCCTGCGGTCGTCGTTGCGCCGCATGTGGACGCGGCCCTCCGGCAGCCCGTGCGCGGCGAGCCACGCCAGCGTGTCGCGCCGGCATCGCTCGGGCCGGCCGGTGAGGTAGACGACCTCGCACTCCTCGGCGCGGGCCAGCGCCATCGCGACACCCTCCGGGATCGGCGGGTCGTGCGGCGCGGCCGCGAAGAACGCGTCCCAGTCGCGCGGGCTGCGCTCCAGGAACCGCTGCCGGTGGGCCGTGTCGGCGAGGGTGTTGTCCAGATCGAAGACGGCCAGGGGCCGCTTGCTGCTGTCGGTCACGCCCTCCACCCTAGACACTCGCTAACTGCACATGGGATCCATTTTCATATAGCTTCCTCGCAGCTCGTCCCGAGCCCACCGAGGAGGATTCCATGGCCGTCCCCAAACGGAAGATGTCCCGCAGCAACACCCGCCACCGCCGCGCCCGGTGGAAGGCGAGCGTGCCCCGGCTCGTACCGGTCACGGTCGACGGCGTCCGTCACCTCGTACCCCGGCACCTGGTGAAGGCGTACGAGCGTGGCCTGCTGCTCCCCGGGGGCTCAGGCTGACCCGCGCACCGAGTGACGCGGGGGGTGATCCGGCGCACGGCGTCGCCCGGTGCGGAATCCGGCGGGCCCCGCGGTGTTGAACCCTGTATGAGCTCCGTGATCGCCTCGGCCCGCTTCTCCGTCCTCGACCGCTCCCGCACACGCGAGGGCCACGCCGGCGCCGAGGCGCTCCGCGACACCGTGCGGCTGGCGCGGGAGATGGAGGCACTGGGCTACCACCGGTTCTGGGTCTCGGAGCACCACGGCGTGCCCGGCGTCGCCGGATCGGCGCCCACCGTGCTGGCCGCCGCCGTGGCCGGCGCGACGGACCGCATCCGGGTCGGCACCGGCGGGGTGATGCTGCCCAACCACCGGCCCCTGGTCGTGGCCGAGCAGTTCGGCGTCCTGGAGTCCCTCTTCCCGGGTCGCGTCGACATGGGCCTGGGACGCTCGGTGGGCTTCACCGACGGGGTGCGCAGGGCGCTGGGACGGGGCAAGGACGACGCGGACGACTTCGCCGGGCAGCTGCGGGAACTGCTCGACTGGTTTCTCGGCGACTCGCCCACGGGCGTGCACGCACGGCCCTCGGAAGGGCTGACCGTGCCGCCGTTCGTGCTGGCCATGGGCGAGGGCGCGGACATCGCCGCCGGCGCGGGACTCCCGATGGTCATCGGCGACCTCCGCGACCGCGAGAGGATGCGGCGCGGCGTCGACCGCTACCGGGCCCGCTTCCGGCCCTCCCCCTGGGCGTCGGAGCCGTACGTGGTCGTCTCCGGGACGGTCGCCGTCGCGGAGACGCCCGAGGAGGCACGGCGGATCCTGGTCCCGGAGGCCTGGTCGATGGCGTACTCGCGCACCCACGGCACCTTCCCGCCGCTGCCGCCCGCCGAAGAGGCCGAAGCCCGCACGATGACCGCGAAGGAGCGCGGCTTCTACGAGTCCGGGCTCACCGGCCATCTCGCGGGCACCGAGGAGCAGGTCGCCGAGGAGCTGGAGACGGTGTTGAAGGAGACGGGCGCGCAGGAAATCCTGGTGACCACCAGCACCTACGACCGTGCCGCACTGCTGGACTCCTACCGCCGGCTCGCGGGGATCGTGCGGGCCGAGCGGGGCGGCGGCTGACACGGGACCCCGCGCCGGTCACCGGGCGTCGCACGCCCCCCGCGCATAGGATTGCGGGGTTTGTCCCGTCCGGCAGCAGCCGCGCGGCCGAAGACCCGTACGGAGTTCCCCCATGCCGAGCCCACCCGAGCCGCACGGCGGCGAACCCTCCGCCAAGGACGGGTACATCCGGGTCCGGGGAGCCCGCGAGCACAATCTCCGGGGCGTGGACGTCGACGTCCCTCGTGACGTGGTGGCCGTGTTCACGGGGGTGTCCGGCTCCGGGAAGTCGTCGCTGGCGTTCGGGACGATCTACGCGGAGGCCCAGCGTCGCTACTTCGAGTCGGTCGCCCCGTACGCGCGCCGGCTGATCCACCAGGTCGGTGCGCCGAGGGTCGGGGAGATCACCGGGCTGCCCCCGGCGGTCTCGCTCCAGCAGCGCCGCTCGGCGCCCACCTCCCGTTCGTCGGTGGGCACGGTCACGAACCTGTCGAACTCGCTGCGGATGCTCTTCTCCCGCGCGGGCGACTACCCGCCGGGCGCCGAGCGCCTCGACTCGGACGCCTTCTCGTCCAACACGGTGGTCGGGGCCTGCCCGGAGTGCCACGGCCTGGGCCGGATCCACCGCGCCACCGAGGAGTCGCTGGTCCCGGACCCGTCGCTGTCCGTCCGCGAGGGCGCGATCGCCGCCTGGCCGGGCGCCTGGCAGGGCAAGAACCTGCGGGACATCCTCGACACGCTCGGCCACGACATCGACGTCCCGTGGCGCGACCTGCCCGCCGAGGAACGCGAATGGATCCTGTTCACGGACGAGCGGCCGGTGGTGACGGTCCACCCGGTGCGGGACGCGGACCGCATCCAACGCCCCTACCAGGGCACCTATATGAGCGCCCACCACTATGTGATGAAGACCTTCGCGGACTCCAGGAGCCCGGCCCTGCGCGCCAGGGCGGAACGCTTCCTGACGGCCGCCCCCTGCCCGGCGTGCGGGGGCGGCCGGCTGCGGCCGGAGTCCCTCGCCGTGACCTTCGCGGGCCGGACGATCGCGGAACTGGCCGCGCTGCCGCTGGCGGAGCTGGCCCAGCTCCTGGAGGGGACGTCCGAGACGGCGCGCGTCCTCACCGACGACCTCAGGACCCGCATCGCGCCCGTCCTCGAACTCGGACTCGGCTATCTCGGCCTGGACCGCGCCACCCCCACCCTGTCGGCGGGCGAGCTCCAGCGGCTGCGGATCGCGACCCAGCTGCGCTCCGGGCTGTTCGGGGTGGTGTACGTGCTCGACGAACCGTCGGCGGGGCTGCACCCGGCGGACACGGAGGCGCTGCTCACGGTGCTGGAGCGGCTGAAGGCGGCGGGCAACTCGGTGTTCGTGGTGGAACACCGGCTGGACGTGATGCGTGCCGCCGACTGGCTCGTGGACGTGGGCCCCCTGGCGGGCGAGCACGGCGGGCGGGTGCTGCACAGCGGCCCGGTGGCGGAGCTGGCGTCGGTCGCGGAGTCGGCGACGGCACGCTTCCTGTTCGACCGCACTCCGAGGGCCGTCCGCGAAGTCCGGCCCGCCCGTGGCCGGTTGACGGTCGGCCCGGTGACCCGGCACAACCTGCGCGGGGTGAGCGCGGAGTTCGGGCTGGGCGTGTTCACTGCGGTGACCGGCGTCTCGGGCTCGGGGAAGTCGACGCTCGTCGGGGAGATCACGGAGGACCTGCCCGGGGTGGGCCGGCTGGTGGCCGTCGACCAGAAGCCGATCGGCCGTACCCCGCGCTCCAACCTGGCGACGTACACGGGCCTGTTCGACGTGGTCCGCAAGGTGTTCGCGGCGACCGACGCGGCACGGGTCAGGAAGTACGGCGTCGGCCGGTTCTCCTTCAACGTGGCCGGCGGCCGCTGTGAGACCTGCCAGGGCGAGGGCTTCGTGAGCGTCGAACTCCTCTTCCTGCCCAGCACGTACGCGCCCTGTCCGGACTGCGGCGGGGCCCGCTACAACCCCGGGACTCTCGAAGTGGCCTACCGGGGACGGAACATCGCGCAGGTGCTGGACCTGACGGTGGAGTCGGCGGCGGACTTCTTCGACGACGTCCCGGCCGTCTCGCGCAGTCTGTCCACGCTCCTCGACGTCGGCCTCGGCTATCTGCGGCTCGGTCAGCCGGCGACGGAACTGTCCGGCGGTGAGGCCCAACGCATCAAGCTGGCCGCCGAGTTGCAGCGCGGCCGTCGCGGCCACACGCTCTACCTCCTCGACGAACCCACGGCCGGCCTGCACCCGGCCGACGTCGAGGTCCTCATGCGGCAGCTGCACGGGCTGGTCGACGCCGGGCACACGGTGATCGTCGTCGAGCACGACATGTCGGTGGTGGCGGGCGCCGACCGGGTGATCGACCTCGGGCCCGGCGGCGGCGACGCGGGCGGCCGGATCGTGGCGACGGGCACGCCGCAGGAGGTGGCGGGGGCCGAGGGCAGCGCCACGGCACCGTATCTGCGCCGGGAGCTGGGTTCCCGCGGCTAACGCCGCTGCTCCCGCCAGGCGCGGTGGTGGTCGACCAGGGTCTCCTCGATCGGACGGTAGACGAGGCCCAGTTCCTCGGTGCTTCTGCGGTTGTCGACACGGAAGCGGATGCCGAGGTGGTTTCGGATGTACGCCTGGGAGAGGCCGAAGGCGGGGCCGAGGATCCGCACCGGCCAGTGCGGCAGGGCCGTCCGGGGCAGGCGCCGGTCGCGCGGGTGGTGCTTCAGCAGGATTTTCGACATCTGGTGGAAGGAGGTCATCTCCCGCGCCGCGACGATGTAGCGGCCGTGCGCCTCGGGGCGTTCCGCCGCCGCTATGTGGGCCGCCGCGACATCGCGCACGTCGGCCGTGGTGAAACTGAAGTCCGGGGCGCCGTAGAAGAAGTAGCCCTTGAACAGCTCGTCCAGGAGGAACAGGCTGCCCGAGTCCGAGCCGGGGGTGAGCGAGGGACCCAGGATCAGACCGGGGTTGACGCAGACCAGGCGCCAGCGGCTCTGTACGGCCTCCGCCTCCCAGGCTTCCTTCTCGGCCACCGTCTTGGCGTAGTGGTAGGGGTTGTTCTCCACGGTGCTGGTGGTGTTGAAGTACTTCTCCGACAAGGTCTGGTCGTCCATCTCCCGTACGTCGCTGTAGTCGCCGAAGATCGCGCCCACGGTGGACGTGAGGACGAGGCGTTCGACGGTCTCGGTGCGCTCGATCGCCGCCACCACGTTGCGCGTGCCCGTCAGGGCCGGTTCCACCACGTCCCGCCGGCCGTCCTTGATCTTCTCCGGCATCAGGAAGGGCGAGGCCACGTGGAAGACCACCGCGCAGCCCTTCATGGCCTCGTCGAAGGAGCCCTCCGTCAGCAGGTCCGCCTCGAAGAGGTCGAGGCGGCCGGGATGGGCCTCCCCCAGGGCGAGCAGCGGCCGGCGTTTGGCGGCGTTCGCCGTACCCCGCACGGTGGCGTGCACGTGGTACCCGCGCTCCAGGAGCTGCCGCACGAGGTGGGCGGCCACGAAGCCGCTGCCTCCCGTCACGAGTGCCGTCCGGCCGGCCGGGCTTCCGCTCACGCGCACGCTCCCCTCGGAGGTCGGGATGCGTCATGATCCCATCAAGTCGCCCCGACAGCCCCTCGCTTCCCCGGAATTCGTCCGGCCGCCGTCGGCGCACCGGTGCCGTCCCCTGCTCCCTCCCCCGCTTCCCTGACCACCCCGCGACGACCGCCGGGGCGGTGGCCCGCCGGCCCGGGCGGACCGTCGGGCCGGCCGCAGGGGGCGAGGGCCCGCCGCTCCCGCTCCCGCGCCTCGCCCCGCACCTGCGCGCCCGCCGCAGCGGCCAGCGCCCTGCGGTCGGGGTGGCTGCCCGGCGCGAGTGCGGGCAGGACCTCCACCTCCGCCACCAGTCCCCGCGCCGACACCACCCGCCACAGCGAGGCGAGCAGCGGGTCGTCGCCGACGAACGCGGTCACGGTGCTGGCCGCTCCCGCCCGGTCGCGGTAGCGGATGCGTACCGGCTGCACCGGGACGCGGGCGTCCAGTGCGGCCTGGAACACCGCCCGCCGGAAGTGCCCCTGGGCTCGGCCGCACCAGGTGCTCCCCTCCGGGAACACGGCCACCGCCTGCCCGGCCCGCAGCGCGTCGGCGATGGTGGCGACCGTCGCGGGCAGCGCCCGCAGCCGGTCACGGTCGATGAACAGGACACCGCCGCGCGCGACCAGCCCACCCGCCACCGGCCACCTGCGGATCTCGGCCTTGGCGAGCATCCGGGCCGGCCGCACGCCCGCCAGCAGCGGGATGTCCAGCCAGGAGACGTGGTTCGCGACCAGCAGCAGTCCGGTGCCGGTGGGCGCACGCGCGCCGGTCACCCGGACCCGTATCCCCGCCGCCCGCACCACGGTCCGGCTCCAGCACCGCACCACCCCGGACGGGAACCGCCCGCCGACCGGCGCCAGCACCACGCCGACCAGAACCAGCACGGCGACCGCCGTGAGCCGCAGCACGGCCCGCGGGACGGCCGTGAGGGACACCGTCGTCCGCACGCACGCCCGCGGGGTGCAGGGCGCGCCGGGCAGCCAGACGCTCATCAGGCCGGGACGAGGGAGAGGAAGTGCCGCAGGTAGCGCGGGTCGACCCGGCGCATCGGCAGCAGCACGTACAGGTCGGCGACGCCGAAGTCGGGGTCGTGCGCGGGCTCCCCGCACACCCAGGCGCCCAGGCGGAGATAGCCGCGCAGCAGGGCCGGGAGCTCGGTGCGGCCGGCCGGGACGGTGCCGTTGGGGACGGTGCCGTTCGGGGTCCAGGGCCGCAGCGGCCGTACCCGGTACTCCGGCGGGGCGAGGTGCTTGTCGCGCACCCGGTCCCAGGTCGCGCTCGCCAGGGTGCCGCCGTCGGCGAGCGGGAGGGAGCAGCAGCCGGCCAGCCACTCGTGGCCGCGATCCGTCATGTAGCGGGCTATCCCGGCCCAGATGAGCCCGATGACGGCGCCGTCTCGGTGGTCGGGGTGCACGCACGAGCGGCCGACCTCGACCAGTGCGGGCCGGATCGCGTCGAGCGGGCCGAGATCGAACTCGCCCTCGGAGTAGAGCCGTCCGGCGACCGCGGCCCGCTCGGGCGGCAGCAGCCGGTAGGTGCCGACCACGTCTCCGGTGGCGTTGTCCCGGATGAGGAGGTGATCGCAGTACGCGTCGAAGGCGTCGGTGTCCAGGCCCGGTTCCGGGCCGTCGAGCCGGGCGCCCAGCTCCCCGGCGAACACCTGGTGGCGCAGCCGCTGCGCGGCCCGGACGTCGTCCTGGTCGCGGGCGAGCGACACGAGATAGCCGGAGCCGCCGGGCGGCGGGCCGGCGAGAGCGGGCGGTGAGAGGGGCATGGCGGTCATGGAGGTCTCCTGCGCCGGGCGGAAGAAGCTTGGGGACGGTGCACGGGGAAACTGCACCTGCTTTCTTCCGCGCCCGGCTGGCCTCGGCGTGACCGCAGCGGGGCCCGTGGATGTGCGGCTGCTGAATGCCGGGAGTCGCCGCACGCCCCGCGCCCTGGATGCCTGGCGGGGCCGGGGATGAGCACCACTCCCGGCCCCGCCCGTCCGCATCCTGTCGGCGAACGTCTCTTCTCGAAGCGGGCGTCGGGGCGATCGCCCGGGCCGCGGGGCACCGCGGCCCGGGTCCGAACGGGCCCGCGGCCCGGACAGGCCGCCGCGCCCCGCGGCGCTACCGCTTCGTGACCTTCCGGGTGGCCCGCAGCCACTCCTTGTTCATACCGGTGATGGACACCAGCGGGATGCCCTTGGGGCACGCGCTCGCGCACTCGCCCGCCAGCGTGCACCCGCCGAAGCCCTCCTCGTCCATCTGCGCCACCATGTCCAGCACCCGGGTCTCCCGCTCGGGAGCGCCCTGCGGCAGCACGTTCAGGTGGTTGACCTTCGCGGACGTGAACAGCATCGCCGCCCCGTTCGGGCAGGCGGCCACGCACGCCCCGCAGCCGATGCACTCGGCGTGCTCGAAGGCGAAGTCGGCGTCGGGCTTGGGCACGGGCGTCGCGTGGGCCTCGGGGGCGGCGCCGGTCGGGGCGGTGACGTACCCGCCGGCCTGGATGATCCGGTCGAAGGCGCTCCGGTCGACCACCAGGTCCTTGACGACCGGGAACGCGGCGGCCCGCCACGGCTCGACGTCGATCGTGTCGCCGTCCCGGAAGGAGCGCATGTGCAGCTGGCAGGTGGTGGTCCGCTCCGGCCCGTGCGCGTCGCCGTTGATGACGAGCGAGCAGGCGCCGCAGATGCCCTCGCGGCAGTCGTGGTCGAAGGCGACCGGGTCGTCACCGCGCAGGATGAGCTCTTCGTTGAGGGTGTCGAGCATCTCCAGGAAGGACATGTCGGGCGAGATGCCGTCCACCTCGTACGTGGACATGGCGCCGTCGGCGTCCGCGTTCTTCTGCCGCCAGACGCGCAGGTTGAGCCTCATGCGTAGCTCCGCTGGGTGGGGTGTACGTACTCGAAGGCCAGGTCTTCCCGGTGCAGGGCCGGGGCCTCGCCCGTCCCGGTGAACTCCCAGGCGGCCGCGTAGGCGAAGGCGTCGTCGCGCCGGGCCGCCTCGCCGTCCGGGGTCTGCGACTCCTCGCGGAAGTGACCGCCGCAGGACTCGGCGCGGTGCAGCGCGTCGAGGCACATCAGCTCGGCGAGCTCCAGGTAGTCGACGACGCGATTGGCCTTCTCCAGCGACTGGTTGAACTCCTCGCCGGTGCCGGGCACCTTGACGCGCCGCCAGAACTCGGCACGGATCTGCGGGATGCGGCTCAGGGCCTTGCGCAGGCCGGCCTCGCTGCGGGCCATGCCGCAGAACTCCCACATGAGTTCGCCGACCTCGCGGTGGAAGGAGTCGGGGGTGCGGTCCCCGTCGACGGACAGCAGCCGGTCGAGCCGGTCCTGCGTCTCGGCCAACACCTCCCGCACGACCGGGTGTTCGCCGCTCACCTCGCCCTGGTGCGGGTTGCGGGCGAGGTAGTCGTTGATGGTGGCCGGCAGCACGAAGTAGCCGTCGGCCAGTCCCTGCATCAGCGCGGAGGCGCCGAGGCGGTTGGCCCCGTGGTCGGAGAAGTTGGCCTCGCCGATCGCGAACAGGCCGGGGACGGTGGTCTGGAGGTCGTAGTCGACCCAGAGGCCGCCCATCGTGTAGTGCACGGCCGGGTAGATGCGCATCGGGACGGTGTACGGATCCTCGTCGGTGATCCGCTGGTACATGTCGAAGAGGTTCCCGTATCTGGCCTCGACGGCCTCCCGCCCCATGCGCGCGATGGCGTCGGCGAAGTCGAGGTACACGCCTTGGCCGCCGGGGCCGACCCCCCTGCCTTCGTCGCAGACGTTCTTGGCCGCGCGGGAGGCGATGTCGCGCGGGACCAGGTTGCCGAAGGAGGGGTAGATGCGCTCCAGGTAGTAGTCGCGCTCCTCCTCGGGGATCCGGTTCGGCGGACGGTCGTCGCCCTTGGCCTTCGGCACCCAGATACGGCCGTCGTTGCGCAGCGATTCGCTCATCAGCGTCAGCTTCGACTGGTGGTCGCCGGTGCGCGGGATGCACGTCGGGTGGATCTGCGTGAAACAGGGGTTGGCGAAGTACGCGCCGCGCCGGTGCGCCCGCCAGATCGCGGTGGCGTTGGAGTTCATGGCGTTGGTGGACAGGTAGAAGACGTTTCCGTAACCGCCGCTCGCCAGGACGACGGCGTCCGCGAAGTACGTGTCGATCCGGCCGGTGATCAGGTCGCGCGCCACGATCCCTCGCGCCCGGCCGTCCACGACGATCAGGTCGAGCATCTCGGTGCGCGGGTGCATCTCGACGTTGCCGACGGCGATCTGCCTGCTGAGGGCCTGATAGGCGCCCAGCAGGAGCTGCTGGCCCGTCTGGCCGCGGGCGTAGAAGGTCCGCGAGACCTGGACGCCGCCGAACGAGCGCGTGTCGAGGAGGCCGCCGTACTCCCGCGCGAAGGGCACCCCCTGGGCGACGCACTGGTCGATGATCTCGACCGAGATCTGTGCCAGGCGGTGCACGTTGGACTCCCGGGCCCGGAAGTCGCCGCCCTTGACGGTGTCGTAGAAGAGGCGGTGGACGGAGTCGCCGTCGTTGCGGTAGTTCTTCGCCGCGTTGATGCCGCCCTGCGCGGCGATGGAGTGGGCGCGGCGCGGGGAGTCCTGGTAGCAGAACTGGACGACGTGGTAGCCCTGTTCGGCGAGGGTGGCGCCGGCCGAGCCGCCGGCGAGACCGGTGCCCACGACGATGACCGTGTGCTTGCGCCGGTTGGCCGGGTTGACGAGTTTGGCCTCGAAACGGCGCTTGTCCCAGCGCTCGGCGACGGGGCCGGAAGGGGCCTTGGTGTCGACGACCGGCTCACCGGTCTCGTAGTCCGCGTAGGCGGCGAAGGCGGTCATGTTCAGCTCACCACTCCGGTCATGACGCCCACGGGTACGGCGAGGAAGCCGGCCGTGAGCAGCAGCGCGAGGACATCGGCGACGGTCTTGAGGGCGCGGTTGCGGGTGCGGCTGCCGACGCCGAGGGTCTGGGCGGCGCTCCAGAAGCCGTGCCGGACGTGCAGCCCGACGGCGAGCATCGCCACGATGTAGACGACGTTGCCGTACCAGGTGGAGAAGGTGTCCACGACGTTCTGGTACGGGTGGCCCTCCTGGAAGCCGCCGCTGTGCACGGTGCCGGTCGTCAGGTCCAGGATGTGCCACACGATGAACAGGGCCAGGATGATGCCGCCCCAGCGCATGGTGCGGGTGGCGTAGCTGGCCCGCGGCTTCCGGTGCACGTACTTGCTGGGCCGGGCCCTGATGTCGCGGCGGCTGAGCTGGTACGCGGAGACGGCGTGCGCCACCACCGCGACGACCAGCACGACGCGCACGAGCCAGAGCGTCCACTCGTAGTGCATGAACGGTTCACCGACCGTGCGCAGCCAGTGGGCGTAGTGGTTGAACTCCTCCGCACCGAAGAAGATCTTCAGATTGCCGATGACGTGGGCGACCAGGTACAGCAGCATGATCATGCCGCTGACGGCCATCACCGTCTTCTTGCCGACGGAGGAGTCCCATACGGTGCGCGCCAGGGACGGCCGTCGGTCCGTCCGCGTTGCCAGAGCCATGGCCACGACGCTAGGGCCGGACCACCCCATCGGTCCAAGACATGGTCCGGCTCGATTCCATAGCCTGCGGCTATCGCCGACGTAGGCTGGGGTCATGCAGTTCCAACAGCTCCAGTACTTCGTGGCGGTCGCCGAGACCCGGCACTTCACCCGCGCCGCCGAACTCGTGCATGTCGCGCAGCCTTCGCTGTCGCAGCAGATCAAGTCCCTGGAACGGGAGTTGGGGGCGGACCTGTTCCTGCGGGCGCGCGGCAACATCACGCTCACCGACGCGGGCGAGGCGCTGCTGCCGCTGGCCCGGCGGATCCTCGCGGACACCGAGACCGCGCGGTACGAGGTGCAGGAGCTGGTGCAGCTGCGCAGCGGACGGGTACGGCTCGGCGCGACGCCGAGCCTGTGCACGGGTGTGCTGCCGGACGTGCTGCGCGCCTTCCACGACCGCTATCCGGGCATCCGGCTGCTGATCGAGGAGGGTGGCTCGCACGACCTCGTACGGCAGCTCGCGCGCGGGGCCCTGGACCTCGCCCTGGTGGTCCTGCCGCTGCCGACCCCCTCTCCCGCGCTGACCACGGTGGAGCTGCTGCGCGAGGACCTGGTGGTGGTCTCCTCCCCCGAGGCGTCCAAGCCGGGCGAAGGGCGGCGGACCGTGCGGATCGCCGATCTGGAGGGTGAGCGCCTGGTGATGTTCCGGCACGGCTACGACCTGCGGGAACTGACCGTGGCCGCATGCCGGGCGGAGGGGTTCGAGCCGGACTTCGCGGTGGAGGGCGGGGAGATGGACGCGGTGCTCGGCTTCGTGCGGGCCGGGCTGGGGGTGGCCGTCGTCCCCCGGATGGTGGCCGCCCGGTCGGGCCGGGGCCTGCGCGTCACCCCGCTCGCCCGGCCCGGCCTGCACCGGGCGATCGCCCTCGCCCACCGCAGCGATGTGGCCCCGCCCCGGGCGGCCCGCGAACTCCAGCGGATGCTGCTGGAACGCTGAGCGCCGCCCTGTCGGCGCGGCAGTTTGGGACAGGACGGGACGAGCGGGCCCTGACGGGTGGGAATCTCTTCCCGCAGGCGGCGAAGGCGCGCTGGAACGGAAGCCGTAGCCGGGGAGCGCGAGGCCCGCGCCCCCGCTCGGCCCGCAGGAACGACGTCACTCACCTGAGAGAGCTTGCACGAAAGGGTGAGGTGTCAACGTATCTCCGCCGCGTCGAGCAGGGTGGCCACGGTGGGCGCGATGAGCCCGGTCAGGTGGTCGGCGCCGATCCCCGCGCGGGCGCTGGCGCCGTCGAAGACGAGGCTCAGCTGCCGGGCCAGCAGATCGGGATCGGCCGCCCCGCCCTTTTCGGCCTCGGCGCGGAAGAAGCCCGTCAGGTTCCCCTTGATCCGGCGGGCCACCTGGCTCGCGGGGTGGCTTTGGTCCTTCAGCTCGATCTGTACGGCCAGGTACCGGCAGCCCCGGAACTCGGGCGCGCCCGCCTGGAGTTCCACCTGCTCGAAGACGTGCAGGATCCGCTCGCGCGGTGAACGGCCGTCGTCCGCCGCGGGCAGGAGCCCCGCCACGAAGGCGGCGGCGCGTTCCTCCAGACTCGCCGCCAGCAGCGCGTCCTTGGTCTCGAACAGCTGGTACATGGAACGCTTCGACACCCCCGCCGCCTTGCACAGCGCGTCGACGCCGATGCCGACGCCGTCTCGGTAGGTGAGCCTGGCCGCCGCCTCCAGCAGCCGCTCTCGGGAACTTGGCTTCGCCTCGGTGGTCATAGGGCGAGGTTAACGCGGTTCCGGCGAAATGGAAACCGATCGGTTTACGATGCTCTGCCGGGCGCGCTACGACGCGCCCGCAACTGTGCCGGCACGCGAGGAGCCCGCCGCCACCGGGTGGCGGCGGGCTCCTCGGACAACGCCTCGACGGGTACGGACCGTCGTCCCCTCAGTGGGCGATCACGGGCTCGCCCTCCGAGGGCGCCAGCGCCGCGTTCGGTATCAGGAACGCCGAGAGCACCGCACCGACCACGAAGAATCCGGCGCCCCACGCCAGGGTGGCCGTGTAGCCCTCGACCCCGGCCCGCGCCGCGACCAGTGCGCCGGGCTTGTGCGAGGACAGGTAGTCGGTCGCGGCCGAGGAGGCGACGGTGGTCAGCAGCGCCGTGCTGATCGAGCCACCCACCTGCTGGCCGGTGTTGATCAGCGCCGAGGCGACGCCCGAATCCTCGTGGTGTATGCCGGCGGTCGCCCCCTGGAACGCGGTGGTCATGACCCCACCGAGGCCGAGACCCAGCAGGATCAGGCCGGGCATGATGTCGGCGACGTAGGTACTGTCCAGTTCGAGCCGGGTCAGCAGGGCCATGCCGGACGCGGCGACCAGGAAGCCGGCGCTGATCACGATCTTCGGACCGACCTTGGGCAGCAGCAGCGAAGGCGCCGTGGTCGACGCGGCGACGATGCCCGCGACCATCGGCAGGAACGCCAGACCGGTCTTGATCGGCGAGTAGCCGATGCCGGCCTCCAGGTAGTAGGTCAGGAACAGGAAGATCGAGAACATCCCCATACCGATGACGAACACCGCCAGGAACGAACCGCCGCGGGTCCGGTCCAGCACGAGTCGCAGCGGCAGCAGCGGATGCGCCACCCTGGCCTCCAGCCACACGAAGACCGCGAGCAGCACCGCGCCCGCGACCATGGAGCCGAGGGTGACCGGGTCGGTCCAACTGGTGGATTCGACGTGGGCGAACCCGTAGACGAGGGCGAACAGGGCGGCGCTCACCACGATCGTGCCCGGGATGTCGAGCTTGGGCCGCTCGGTGACCGCGGGCCGGGCCAGCAGCAGCACCGCGCCGACCAGCGCGAACGCCGCGAAGATGACGTTCACGTACATCACCCAGCGCCACGACGCCCACTCGGTGAGCATGCCGCCGAGCAGCAGCCCGATCGCGCCGCCCGCACCGGCCAGCGCACTGAAGATGCCGAAGGCCTTCGCGCGTTCGGACGGGTGGGTGAACGTCACGCTGAGCAGTGAGAGTGCCGCCGGCGCGAGCAGCGCGGCGAAGAGGCCCTGGGCCACACGTGCCGTGACGAGGATGTCGAAGTCGGTGGCCGCGCCGCCGAGGACGGACGCGCCCGCGAAACCGATCAGGCCGGTCACGAAGGTGGTACGCCGGCCGAACAGGTCACCGAGTCGGCCGCCGAGCAGCAGCAGACTGCCGAACGCCAGGGCGTAGCCCGTGATGACCCACTGGCGGCTGCCGTCACTGAAGCCGAGGTCATGCTGCGCCGCGGGCAGCGCGATGTTCACGACGGTCGCGTCGAGCGTGACCATGAGCTGCGCCGTGCCCAGCACCACGAGCACCCACCAGCGCACGGCATGGGAGCCGCGGCGGCCCGAGTCTGTTTTCCCCGAGGCAGGCGCCCCACGGTCGATGGAGGTACTCACTGTTCCCCTTTGTCGCTGGCCAAGGCCGAACACCGGCCGGAAACCGATCTGTTTCCCACAGGAAAACAGATCGGTTTCCTCCGCGCAAGCGAACCTGGCCAGGGCGGCAGGCGCCGGACACCCGACCCGGCGGCCGTCGCAGGGCGCCCCTCTGCCGACGGAGGCTCTCGAAAGTGGCCGATAGCCGAAGGGGGGTCGTACGCCTCGGCCTTGCGCATGGAAACCGATCGGTTTACTGTTGCTGGAAACCGATCGGTTTTCGTCCTGCCCGGTGATCGACCGCAAGGGCGGCGGCCACGTACTCACCCCGCACTCCGTGCTGTGTCCGGGCCGGGGACCTCTACAAGGAGTCGGCGAGATGCCCCACCACGAGACCCGCCCCACGATCCGCATTCCCGGGACCACCAGCCACACGATCGCGCCGCGCGCGGGACGTCGCCACGAGGGGGCACTGCGCTACCTCAGAGCGGGCACCGGCGCTCCGCTCGTCCTGCTGCACACCGTGCGCACGCAGGCCGAGCACTTTCGCTCCCTCATCCCGTCGGTATCCGACCGGTACACCGTGTACGCCCTCGACCTGCCGGGGATGGGCTACTCCGAGATCGTGCCCGGCGCCTCGTACGACGAGCCGGCGATGCGCGCGGGCGTCGAACGGCTCCTCACCGAACTCGACCTCCGTGACGTGACGTTGGTCGGGGAGTCCATGGGCGCGGTGCTCGCCCTGACCACCGCGGCCGATCTGCCGGAGCGCGTACGGCGTGTCGTCGCGGTGAACACGTACGACTTCCGCGGCGGCATCGCGCGCTCCGGCCTCCTCGCCCGGCTGGTGGTCGGCGGTGTTCTCGCTCCGGGCGTGGGGCCCGTGATCGCCCGGGTGGAACCCAAGTCCGCCCTCACCAAGATCCTTCAGGGCGGACTGGGCGACAAGAGCGCCCTGCGGGAGGACTACGTGGACGAGCTCCTTCGGGTGGGCGGCCGACCCGGCTACCCGACCGTCGCCCGAGCGGTGTACCAGAGCCTCCCCAGCCTCATCGCGGCCCGCTCGCGCTACCCCGAGGTCGAGGCCCCCGTCCACCTCGTCTACGGGGAGAAGGACTGGTCCCGGCCCGCGGACCGGAGAGCCGACAGGGAGTTGCTGCCCGCCGCCGAATTCACTCAGGTGAGGGGAGCAGGCCACTTCATCGCCCTGGAACGGCCCGACGTACTGGCCGGCCTGCTCGCCTCGGCGGCGTGACGACCCGACCACGGGTGACCTGACGACCTGACGACCGACTCCCCCGGGCGTCACGGTCGTGCGGTCGCCTCAGGGGTGCGCCTCCTCGGGCGACGCGACATCCCGGCGGAACCCCAACCCGCCGTCGGCTACCTCCGGGTCGAGGGCCCTGACTCCCCACCTGGCGGAACCACCCTCTAGCCTCGAACGGCCGGCTTCAGCACCTCCTCGCACCACCGGCGGAAACTCGTGGGGGCGGTGTCGGGGGTGCTGGGTTGACCGGCGCCGTAGAAGCCCTGGGCGTTCTGGGCGTTCGTCATGTCGGCGACACCCTGCGCCCAGGCCTGCGTTGCGCCGAACCCCGTCAGCCTCGCCTTCTGTTCGGCGGCGGTGATCTGCCGCACCCGCACGGGCCGGTCCAGCACCTCCGAGACGACGCGGGCCATGCCCTCGGGGGTCAGCTCGTCGGGTCCCACCAGCGGAACGTCGGCGTATCCGGTCCAGGAGTCGTCGAGCAGCAGCCGGGCCGCCTCGGCGGCGACGTCGCGGGTGGCGCAGGTGCGCAGCACGCGGTCGATCCCGAGCGCCTCGGACCACACACCGTCCTCGCGGATCGAGACCGCCTGGCGGAGCAGGTTCTCCATCAGGGCCGGCGGGCACAGCGCCCGGTAGTGCACGCCGGTGGCGGCGATCGCCTCGTCCATGGCCAGGCTCGCCGAGATCAGCCCGGCGTTCTCGGCGATGCCCCGGCCCAGGGTCGAGACGGCCACGACCCGCTCGACGCCCTGACCCTCGATCACCTCGCACAGCGGCTCGGTGAAGGCGCGGAAGTGGCCCTCGACACTGTCGGCCCCGGGCGTCGGGGGCACCAGCCAGAAGACGCGGTCGGCGCCCGCGCAGGCCTCCTTCAGGACGGCCGGGTCCGCGTGGGAACCCTGGACGACCTCGACACGGCCACGGGTCTGCGGGGAGAGCCGGGACGGGTCGCGGACAATCACCCGGACCGCAGTCGCGGCGCTGCCGGCGTCGAGCAGACGGGCCAGGACCTCGCGGCCGATCTGGCCGGTCGGAGTGGTGACGACGATCATGAGTTGCTCCAGAAATGGCGGTGGTCGGTACGGCGTCGAGCCTGCTTCCTCGCGCCTGCGAACTGAAGGACCGATCGGCTCGCGGTTGTTACCCTCAGGGCAATACCGATCGGAGGGCCGCCCATGGAGTCCCGCCCGCTGCGCTACTTCGTCGCCGTCGCCGAGGAGCTCAACTTCGCCCGCGCCGCCGAGCGGCTGGGCATCTCGCCGCCTCCACTGTCCCGGGCGATCCGCCGGCTGGAGACGGAGCTCGGGGCCGTCCTGTTCGAACGGACCACCCACAGCGTGGCGCTGACGGCGGCGGGCGAGGTCCTGCTGGCGGAGGCCCGGTTCGCGCTCGCCGCGCTGGAGGCCGCGGGGCGACGGGCCCGGCGGGCCGCGGCCCCCGAACCGAAGCTGGCACTGGCGGTGAAGGCCGACGGGGACGGCGGGCTGCTGGAGGCGACCCTCGCCCGGTACGCGACCGACCCCGCGGCGCTGCCGGTCGCCATCCGGCTGTGCGCGTGGCACGAACAGACCCGGCTGCTGTCCCGGGGCGAGGCCGATGTGGCCCTGGTCTACGAGCCGTACGACCGCACCGGCCTCGACACGGAGGACCTGGCCGCCGAACCGCGCGTCGCCGCCCTCGCCGTGAGTCATCCGCTGGCCGCCCGGGCCGCGTTGAACCTCGCGGACCTGGGGCTGCGCCCGGACGGAGTGCAGCGCTACATCGACGAGACCCGCGGCAGGGGCCAGGACCTCGCCCAACTCCTCACCCTGGTGGGCCTGGGCGACGTCGTCGCCCTGCTCCCCGCGTCCGTCGCCGACCGCTACCCCCGGCCGGGCGTCGTCTACCGGCCGATCCTGGACGCGCCCCCCGCCGTCCTGGCCGTGGCGTGGCCCCAGCACTCCCGCTCGACGGCGACGGCGGCGCTGGTCCGAGCGGTCGTGTCGGCGGCCGAGGACGCCCGGGAACGGGAGGCGGGCTAGACCGTCCCGCGCGGTACCGGTGTCGCCTGGTGGTAGTACATCCGCCAGCCCGTCCCCCCGCTCCGCCTGCGCCAGAGCGAGCTGCGGCGGGTGCGTCGGCCGTCGAAGTGCGTCTCGAACGTGAGGTGCACCAGGCCGGGCGCCAGGACGACGCCCGTGATGGCCGACGGCTCGTAACGGGGGCCGCCCTGTGCGCTGCCCGGGTGGTCGGGCAGCCAGGCGAGCATGTCCGCGTACGTGTAGCGGCGGCCCGAGGAGCCCACCTCGACGAACTCGGGGTCGAGCAGCCGCTCGAAGAGATCCCGGGAGGCGCGCACGGCGGGGTCCATGAGGGCCAGCTCCCCGGCGATCGCCTCGGCCACGCCGTCGTCCGCGCAGTCGCCGGGGCCGTCGTTCGCGCCGCCGTCCACGCCGTCGGTCGCGTCCCGGTTCACGCCGTCGGTCGCGTGGTGGTTCACGTCGTCGTTCTCGTGGGTCACCCGGCCATCCTCGCGGGTGACCCACGTGCCCCCGCAACCGAGTTGTCCGATCAGCCCGTCGCGTCCACCAGGGCCAGATCGTGCAGCCGGTCCGGCGGGCCCGGGCGGGCGTAGTACCAGCCCTGGGCCGTGTCGCAGCCCAGTATCCGCAGCTGCTCGGCCTGCGCGCCGGTCTCGACGCCCTCCACCGTGACCGCGAGATCCAGGCTGTGGGCGAGCGAGACGATCCCCTCGACGATCTTGAGGTCGACGGGGTCCGCCGGGAACTGCTGCATGCCCTGGGTGAAGGAACGGTCCAGCTTGAGCACGCTCACCGGGAGGCGCCGCAGGTTGGCGAGGTTGGAGTAGCCGGTGCCGAAGTCGTCGAGGGCGATGTCGACGCCCATCTCGGCGAGCCGGCGCAACGGCTTGAGCAGGTCGTCGTCGGCGCCGATCAGAGCGGACTCCGTCACCTCCAGGCACAGCGCCTCCGGCGCGACACCCGCGCGTTCCAGGATGTCGACGGTGTCCTGCACCAGACCGGGATGGGTGAGCTGGCACGGGGAGAGGTTGACGTTGATCCGGAGGGGATTCGTGTCGCCGTTGCGGTCCCGCCACTCCCCGGCCTGGCGGACCGACTCCTCCAGGACCCAGCGGCCCAGCGGCACGATCAGCCCGGTGTGCTCGGCGAGCGGGATGAACCGGTCGGGGCCGAGTACCCCGTGCTGCGGATGCAGCCAGCGCACCAGCGCCTCCGCACCGCGCACACTGCCGTCGCCGAGGTGGACCAGCGGCTGGTACTCGATGAAGAACTCGCCGCGGTCGAGGGCCGCCGGGAGCGCGGTGGTCAGCCCGTGGCGGGTGATGGCGCGGGCGTCGGCCTCCGGGTCGGCGAGCTCGAAGCGGTTGCCGCCCGCCGACTTGGCCCGGTACATCGTGATGTCGGCGCTGCGCAGCACCTCCGCCGCGCTGCGCTCCCCCGCGGGGCCCTCGACGATGCCGATGCTGCCGCGCACGGTCAGCTCCCGGCCGTCGATGCGCACCGGCGCGATCAGGGCGTTCATGATGCGCGCGGCCAACTCGTCGACCTCGCCGCGGGTGTCGGGGCCGGTGGTCAGCGCCACGAACTCGTCGCCGCCGAGGCGCGCGACCATCTCACCGGGCGCGGTGGCGCAGGACTGGAGCCGGTCGGCGACCTCGACGAGCAGCCGGTCGCCGGCCGCGTGTCCCAGACTGTCGTTGATGGTCTTGAAGCCGTCCAGGTCGAGGTAGCACAGCCCGAAGCGCTGTCCCTCGCCGGCGCCGAGCGCCTTCTCCAGGCGTTCGAAGAACAGGGTGCGGTTGGGCAGACCGGTGAGCGCGTCGTGGGTGGCCTCGTAGCGCAGCCGGAGGTTGAGCAGCCGACGCTCGGTGGTGTCCTCCATCAGGGCCAGCGAGTACTGCGGTTCGCCGTCCGCGTCACGCAGCAGGGAGACCGTCAGGTTGGTCCACAGGGCGGTTCCGTCGGGGCGGCTGAACGCCTTCTCCGTGTGGTAGTGCTCCCGTTCGCCGCGGACCAGTTCGTCGTACAGCTTCCAGGTCTGGGGCGCGTCCTCGGGGTGGGTCAGATCCTGGACCCTGCGGTTGCGCAGGGTCTGCTCCGAGCCGCCGAACATGCGCAGCAGCGCTCCGTTGACCTGGAGGACGTTGCCTTCCAGGTCGGCGATGCCGATTCCTATCGCGGCGCCCTCGAACACCGCGCGGAAGCGGGCCTCGCTCGCGTGCAGCGCCTGCGCGACCACACCCTGGGCCCGCAACGCGGCCTGCGCGATGGCCTCCTGTTCGGCGAGCGTGCGCTCGCGCAGGGCCTGCGCGTAACCGGCCGCCATGGCGTGCTGGAGCCTGGAGGCGCGGGCGCGCAGATCCTCCTGGGGGCCGTTCTCGCCGCAGTAGAGCACCAGATAGGCGTCGACACAGTCGAGGGAGCGGCTGAGTGCCTCGGGGTCGGTGCAGTGCGCGTCGACGAGGGCGGCGCCGACCGCCTTGCCCGTGCCGGCGTCGAAGGCCCGCTCCAGCAGTGCCTCGCGCAACCGGCGGGCCAGCGGCAGGAATTGTTCTTCCAGTTCGGTGCGGGTCAGCGACGTCGAGGTCACCGGGAACACGGCCCGGCTCCAGATCGTCGCGAACCGCCGCAGTCTGTCCTCCGGCCCGTCCGGCTCGGCGGTCACGCCCTACGCCCCACGCCGGCGAAACCGGAGAGGGCCCAGGGGTCCTCGTCCTCCGGCGCCGTGTCCGGCCGCCAGTGCGGCATCGGCACCAGTCCGGGTTCCACCATGTCGTACCCCTCGAAGAACCGCGCGATCTCGTCACGCGAGCGCATGATCAGCGGATTGCGGATGTCCTTGTACACGTCCAACGCGCCACCGGCCCGTTCCGGCGGCAGTGGGATTCCCTCGTACGAGGCGTGGGTGAGCAGGAGCAGACTGCCGGGGGCGAGCGCGGCGGTGAGTTCGGCCACGGCCGCGAACGGGTCGTCCGCGTCCTCCACGAAATGCAGCACGGCGACGAGCAGCAGCGCCACCGGCCGCTCCAGGTCGATCAGTCGCTCCACCTGCGGGCTGCCCAGGATCTCCCGCGGCTTGCGCAGATCGGCGGCCACGACATCGGCGTCGGTGTTGCCGGCGAGCACCGCCTGGCTGTGCGCGACGGCCACCGGGTCGTGGTCGACGTAGACCACGCGCGCCCCGGGGCTCACCGCCTGGGCGACCTCGTGCACGTTGCCGAAGGTGGGGATGCCGGAGCCGATGTCGAGGAACTGGGTGACACCCTCGTCGGCCGCGTACCGCACGGCGCGGCGCATGAACGCCCGGTTCGCCTGGCTGATCTTCGGAAGTCCCGGCATGAACTCCATGGCCTTGCGGGCCGCCTGCCGGTCGACCTCGAAGTTGTGCGAGCCGCCCAGGTAGTGGTCGTAGATCCGCGAGACGCTGGGCACCGAGATGTCGATGCTCCGAGGGGCCCAGGCGGGTCGCTCCATCTATCTCTCCAAGGCGTAGGCGATCCGGTGTTCGAGCTGAGGCTACTGATCGCCCGCCAAAGGGGCGAGTGGAAACGGAAATTGACCGTCCGTTCCCGGTCACTGCCTGCGGCACGTGCCGAATCGACGCCCCCCGCGGGGCTGCTTGAGGTGCCCGGGTCGTTCCGGAGAGTTCCGGAAGGTTCCGGAACTCCTCGCAGGGCGGCGAAAGTCTACGCACAGGAAGCGGCGGGCGGACAAGAGCGCGGACGGGCGGAACGGACAAGCACAACGGTCCGCCCCCTCCGTGCGGCGCGGAGGGGGCGGACCAACGGTCGTGCGCGATGGGGCAGCTGCGGGATCAGCCCTGGGGAGGTGATCCTTACTGCGCCGGCGCTCCGACCAGCTTTCCGTTCGGCGCGACGGCGTACCAAGTGCCGCCCACGCCCTGGCCGTTGATGTCGCCGGGCGACTTGTCACCGGAGAAGGTGTAGATCGGCGAGCAGTTGATCGTCTGCTGCTTGGTGCCGTCGGACCGGGTGAAGTTCATGTAGCCCTTCTCCTGGATGCCCTCGGTCTCGTTGAACGCGACGGGGGCGACGGCCGGCCACTTCTCGAGGCAGGCGCCGTTGCAGTTCGACACCGGCTCGGGCCAGGCCTTGTCCTTCAGGAAGCGGTAGACCGTCATGCCGTTCTTGTCGACGACGATCTCGCCGAGGTTGGCGTCCTTGCGGACGGACAGCCCGGCCAGCTCGGTGCCGGACTCGGAGGAGGATCCGGAGGCCTTGGCCTTCTTGCCCTCGGGGGTGAGCGCGAACCACTTGTTGCCCACGCCCTGACCGGTGGTGTCGCCGGCCTTGGCGTCCTTGGCGTAGTAGTAGGCGGGCCAGCCGGCGACCGTCAGCTGCTTGGTGCCGTCGGTCCGGGTGACCTCGCCGAGCAGCGACTTGTCGATGCCGTCGCCTGCGGAGATGTCATCGGCGGAGACCGGCGGCCAGGCGGTCGCGCAGTCGCCGTCACAGTTCGACTTCGGGGGTTCGGCGGTGTCCGCGTCGAAGCGGTAGAGAGTCTTGCCGGTACCGTCGGTGAGGATCTTGCCGAGGTTGCCGTTCGCGGCGATGGCCAGCTCGCCGGCGCCCTGCGCGTCCGTCCCTCCGGCCGCGCCGGCGCTCGCGGTGGAGCCGACGCCGCTGCCGACGCCGGTGCCCACACCGACACCCGCGATGCCACCGGCCGGAGCCGTGGCCCCGACGTTCTGGCTCGACGACGTGCCGCTCTCAGAACCGCACGCCGTCGTCAGCGCCAGCACGGCCACAGCACTCGCCGCAAGTGAGGCGCTCCGCCAGGTGGTCTTCATCGTCAACAACTCCCCGATCGTCACAAGGTGTTGCGGCGCCCTGCTGCGCCACCGCACGGTACTGAGTACGCATGGTGACGGTCGTTGTGTTCAAACACGGCACAAAATTCTTTCCGCGACCTGTGACAGCGGCCGTGACCGGCCGCCCGGATCGCACACGCGCACGGCCTGCCGCATGCGCGAACGCACCGCCCGGCAAACCTGTTGGCGCGGACTTCCCCCGTTCGGGGCAATCCCCACCCGGCGTGGGCGTGTGCCGCTGCGAGACGCCGCATGATCTCGGTCGTGCATGGACCCGAACCGACCCGATCCGCCCTCGTCACCAGGACCCTGGCCCTGGTGACCGCGGCCTGGATCCTCGCGGCCGCCCCGGCCGGGGTGGCCGCGGCCGACGCGTGCGCGTACGCCTCGACCGGCCCGGACGGCACCGAGGCGGTGGCGGTCGCGGGGAGTCACTCCCACTCCTGGCCCACTCCGCCGGTGTGCCCGGAACCGACGCCGACACCGACGCCCACCCCGACCCCCACCCCGCCGAAGCCGAAGCCACCACCCGAGCCGAAGCCGAGCCCCACCCCGAAGCCGACCCCGACCCCGAAACCCCCACCCCCACCGCCACCGCCTCCCGCGCCCAGGCCGCCGGCGCCCGAGCCGCGCCCCGCACCTCCCCGGCCCTCGCCGCCCCGGCCCGCGGCACCGCCACCCCGGCCCGCCCCGCCGGCTCCCGCCCCCGAGCCGGCACCGGTTCCGAAGCCCGAACCCACGCCCACGCCACGCCCGTCCGCGAGCCCGGTGAGCTACCCGGCGTACCACGCCTCGCCGCGGCAGCGGGTGGTCCGCGGGGGTCAGTCGCCGGTCACCTACGTCCTGCTCATCACCGTGCCCGCGGTGATCGCCGTCGCCGCGCTGCGGCCGCGCTAGCGCCGACCCTGGAGGCATCTCTTGCCGGAATGGCTTGTTCTCACCCTCGCGATGCTCGCCGCCTGCGCGGTGGTGGTCGCCATCACCCTCCTACGGCACCGCAGGGCGCCCGAGGACGAGGACCCCTCCGAGACCCCGGACGTCATCGAGTACATGACGATGTGGATCGGCGTGGTGTACGCCATCGTCCTGGGCCTGGCCATCGCGGGCGTCTGGGAGGCGCGCAGTGTCGCCCAGGACCACGTCCAGGCGGAGGCGCAGGCGCTCCACGAGATCTCGGAGCGGGTACGCGTCTACCCGGCCGACGCCCGTGACCGTATTCGGGAGGATGTCAACGCCTATGTCGGACACGTCGTCACCGTCGAGTGGAAGTCGATGGCCGATGACGGCGAGGTGACGAAGCGCGGCGACGAACTCCTCCGGCAGGTCCGGACGGACGTCACCGACTACGAGCCGGCGTCCGACTTCCAGGCGCAGGCCTACCAGCCGCTGCTCGACCAGATGGCCGCCGCGGACCAGGCACGCAACGCCCGCGCCGAGTCGACCGGGGCGACCATGCCGGGCGTGGTCTGGTTCGGGCTGCTGGCCGGGGCGGCCATCACCATCGGCATGGTCTTCGCGCTGCAGATCCGGCGTACGCTCCGCGAACTGGTACTGGCCGGGCTGTTCTCCGCGCTCATCGCCTTCCTGCTCTTCCTCATCTGGGACTTCGACGCGCCCTACAGCCGGGGCGTGACGGCGTCGGCGGAGCCGTTCCTCCATCTGTTCCCCGCCGTCGCGGGCTGACGTCCGCTCACCCGGCGCTCCCGCGACGGGGGACGGCCGCCACGCCGCCGCCGTCCCCCGATTGCGGGAACGGTGTCCCCTGAGCGGCCCACACGCCTGCCCCATTCGCGCTACTGCGCGCGCGGGGGCGCACACATGTTCCTAGCGTTTCGGTCATCGAGGTGCATTCGACACGCGAGCGGACAAAGGTCCGCGGCTGCTCCTCGGGGACCGGAGGATCCACCATGCGCGCGATACGCGTCGCTTCGGCCGCACTGCTGGGCGTCACCGCCCTCACCCTCTCCGCACCGGTGGCCGTCGCGAGCGACGACGACAACCACTACGTCATGTCCAACGGCTACAGCGTGCTGCCCTCGACGATCGCCGCGGGCGGACAGGTCGCCCTTCAGGTGGACCGCAACGCCAGTGGCTGCCGAAGCTCCGTGACGGTCTCCTCCGGCGTGTTCGACGCCGTCGTCATCCCCAGGGGATCCTCGTCCGCGGTGGTCGCGGTCGACCGGGACGCCAGGGCCGGCGCAACGTACCGGGTGACGTTCGCCTGCGGCGGCATCAGCGCCGTCAAGGAGTTGACGATCGCGGGCGGCCGCTTCGATCCCACCCCGGCGCCCTATCCGGTGCCGCGCGGCGTGCACGCCGGTGAGGGCGGCACCGTCGCCGGGTTCGACCTCCAGGAGATCGGGCTGGGCGCCGCGCTCATCGTGGGCTCGGTCGGCGCCGCGTACTGGTTCGCACGGCGCCGCGCCGGCGAGGACGCCGGCTGACGGCTCACCGCCGACGACCCGCGCCACGCACAGGCCTTCGCCCCGGATCCCAGCGGATCCGGGGCGAAGGCCTGCGTCACGTGCGACGTGCGGTCCCCTGCGGGGCGGACCTCAGACGCGGCGCTCGGCGCGGCGGCGCATCCAGAACAGGCCGCCCCCGACCAGGGCCGCCGCCACGAGACCGCCGCCGATGGCCATGTCGGTCGGGGTGGCGCCCGTGGTGGTGCTGCCGCCGAGACCGCCGCGGACACCGCCGATGACGGTGAAGGCGGCCGGGCGGGTCAGGGTCCGCCCGGAGCAGTTGACGGTGATGTCGTAGGTGCCGGGCCGCGCGTTCTCGTTGATGGTCGCCGTGCCCTTGGCCGTCTGGTTGGCGCCGTTGATCGGCGTCAGGTTGGCCTGCGGGAACGCCGCCGAGGTCATGGTGCCGCCGCTGGGGCAGCCGTCGACGGTGACCGTCATCTGGCCGCCCCGGGCGATGACGGCGGGCAGGGCCACGATGTTGCTGGGGTTGGCGCCCATGCCGTCGCGCGCGACGGCGGCCGGGGCGGTGACGCCGAGAGAGGCGACCGCGGCGGCCGAGACCACCGAGGCCGCCAGAACACGAGTGATGCGCATGTGATCCTCCGCGGAAGGCGCCCCGGGGCCCGTCCCCGGCATGTCGGCGAGAAAGCACCTCCCGAAATGACCCTCAGATGCCGTGCACGCGCCCGCATTTCGGGAATGGTCCGTCCTGGTGAGAGGACACGCCGAGTGAAATGCACACAATCGGATATTGCCGCAGGTCACGGACCGTCAGAAAATTCCTGGCGTCGGCAACTCGGATGGCGCACGGAAAGACGTGGGGGCCACCCGTTCGCCGCCGCCCCGTCGCCGGTTCCCGTCCGGGGACTTAGCGTTCTCGTATGCGCGAAGGGACGCGGTGACGGCCGCGTCGAAAGGGGATGGCGAATGTCTGCGTACGAGCTGTCCGAGGTGGCGGAAGAAGAGGAGCGGCGGCGAAAGCGCGCGCCATGGGGCGTGATAGCGCTTGTTCTGCTGACCGGTCTCGCGCTCATCCGGAACGGGTCGGGGGAGTTCGACATCGGCCCGCCGCAGCCCGCCTCGGCGGCGGCCGCCGACGGCCGTGTCGCCGGTGCCTTCGGCCGGACCCCCGCCCCGCTGCCGTACGCCGTGCCGGACCGGGTCCGGATCCCCGCCATCCGGGTGGACGCGCCGGTCACCTCGGTCGGCCTGGACGCGGACGGCTGGGTCGGCGCGCCGCCGCCGGAGGACCCGAATCTGGCCGGCTGGTTCACCGGTGGCGTCTCGCCCGGCGAGAAGGGGACCGCGGTCGTCGTCGGTCATGTCGACAACAAGCTGGGACCCGCCGTCTTCTACGGTCTCGGTGCCCTGAAGAAGGGAAATCGCGTCGAGGTGTCGCGGGCGGACGGCAAGACGGCGGTCTTCGAGATCTACGGCATCGAGGTCTTCGAGAAGAACAATTTCCCCGGCGACCGTGTCTACGCCTCCAAGGGATCCCCCGAATTGCGGGTCATCACCTGTGGCGGCGGCTTTTCCAAGGCGAACGGATACGACGGGAACGTCGTCGCCTTCGCCCGCCTGGCCGAGGTCCGCTGAGCGGTTCCCGGCCGGGCGGGCGGGGGCCGGTGTCAGGTGTACTGCCGGTGCGGGACGGTGATGTGGTAGCCGGAGTCCAGCAGCTGCGGCAGATAGGTGCGCAGCGCCCGCACGCTCTGCGAGCGGTCGCCCCCGGCGTCGTGTGAGAGCACCACCACGCCGGGGGCGGCACCCTTCTCCACCCGCTCGACGATGGTCCCGGTGCCGGGGGCGGTCCAGTCGAGGGTGTCGACCGTCCAGGCGAGCGGCTCCATGCCCAGTTCGGCGCCGAACTGGAAGGCGGCCCGGTTCCAGGCTCCGTAGGGGGCGCGGAACCAGCGGGGCCGCTCACCGTAGCCCTCCTCGATGACGTCGCTGGTGCGGGACATCTCGGAGTGGATCTGACGGCGGGTGAGGCCGGTCAGCAGGGGGTGGGACCAGGTGTGGTTGCCGACGATGTGGCCCTCGTCGGCCATCCGTCCCAGCAGATCCTGGTTGTAGGAGGCCATCTCCCCGCACACGAAGAACATCGCGCGCACGTCGTAGTGGGCCAGCGTGTCGAGGATGCCGGGCGTGTAGCGGGGGTCGGGTCCGTCGTCGAAGGTCAGCACCATGGTGCGGCCGCGGCCGGTCATCCTCAGCAGCGGTTCGTGGCGCACCGGGGTGCGGCCGGGGGCGGTGCGCGGGGGTCCGTAGCCGGTCAGCGGCTGGAGTCGGTAGGCGGAGGGCTTCAGTGGCAGGCTCTGTGCCGGGGCGCCCGCGGCGGGGGTGGCGGCCCGCGGCGGCCCGTCCTCGCCCCACAGGAACACTCCGGCCGTGCCGGCCGCTCCGACGGCGGCGGCGCCGGCGAGCAACGCCCGGCGGCGCGTGAACAACTGATCCTTCTTCATGCAGTCATCAGTCGCCCGGGCGGCACCCGACGCACCACGACGACACCGGACCGGCGGCATGATTCCACCCGGCCGGCGCAGTCCCGATCGGTCCGAACAGTTGAAGTGACCCGGATCAGCGGTGTCGTACCAGCGGGAACGGCAGGGTCTCGCGGATCGTGAGGCCGGTGAGGAACATGACCAGGCGGTCGACGCCGATGCCGAGACCGCCGCTCGGCGGCATCGCGTACTCGAGGGCGTCGAGGAAGTCCTCGTCGAGCTCCATCGCCTCGGGGTCTCCGCCCGCGGCGAGCAGGGACTGCTCGGCGAGGCGCCGGCGTTGTTCGACCGGGTCGGTCAACTCGGAGTAAGCGGTGCCCAGTTCGGTGCCGAAGGCGACGAGGTCCCAGCGCTCGGCGAGCCGCGGGTCGACGCGGTGCTGCCGGGTGAGCGGGGAGACGTCGGTGGGGAAGTCCTTGTAGAAGGTCGGGAGTCGCGTCTTCTCCTCGACCAGGCGTTCGTACATCTCCAGGACGACGTCGCCCGTGCCGTCGTCCGGGGTGTACGGCACTCCGGCGCGGTCGCAGTGCCGCTTCAGGACCGCCAGAGGGGTGTCGGCGTCGATCTGCTCGCCGAGCGCCTCGGAGATCGCACCGTGGACCGTGCGCACCGGCCACTCCCCCGAGATGTCGTACTCCCGTCCGTCCTTGCGGGCGACCGGCGAGCCGAAGGCGGCCGTGGCCGCGCCCTGGATCAGCTCGCGCACCAGGTCGAGCATCACGTCGTAGTCGGCGTACGCCTGGTAGGCCTCCAGCATCGTGAACTCGGGGTTGTGCTTGTAGGAGACGCCCTCGTTGCGGAAGGTACGGCCCATCTCGAAGACCTTCTCCAGGCCGCCGACGCAGAGCCGCTTGAGGTACAGCTCGGGGGCGATGCGCAGATAGAGGTCGAGGTCGTAGGCGTTGATGTGGGTGGTGAAGGGGCGGGCGTTGGCGCCGCCGTGGATCCGCTGGAGCATCGGGGTCTCGACCTCGAGGTAGCCGCGCTCCAACAGCCCTTGGCGCAGGGCCTGTACGGCGTGGGACCGGGCACGGACGACATCGCGGGCGGCGGGGCTCGCGACCAGGTCGAGGTAGCGCATGCGGACCTTGGCCTCGGGGTCGGTGAGTCCGCGTCGCTTGTCGGGCAGGGGGCGCAGGCACTTGGCGGTGAGCTGCCAGGAGGCGACGAACACGGTGGGCTCGCCCTTGTCGCTCGTTCCGGCGGTGCCCGTGAGGACGATGTGGTCGCCGAGGTCGGTATCGGGCCTGAAGGAGCCGAGCGCTTCCTCGGTGAGGGCGAGTTGGTGGTCGCCCGACCAGTCGCGCAGCGTCACGAAGACGATGCCGCCGAAGTCGCGTACGCGCATGATCCGGCCGGCGACGGTGACCGTCTCCCCCGGGCGGATGTCGGCGAGGGTGTGGGTGCGCGGCGGGACGCCGACCGGATAGGGGTCGATCCCCTCGGCGCGCAGCCGGTCGAGCGTGCGGTGCCGGACACGGACCTGTTCGGGCAGCCCGGCGTCCGGACCGGTGTCCTCTGCCTCGGCCTCCAAGTCGGGGCCGGGGCCGGGTACCGCCGTCGGCGGCAGGCCCTCGGTGGTGACGGGGCGCGGCGCGCCCTTCGCATTCCGGTTGCCCCAGAGCTTGCGCAGCGACGGTACGGAGACGAAGCCCTCGGCGATCCCGGAGGCGAGGCCCACCCGGGCGAGGGAGCCGGCGTCGGCGTAGCAGAGGAAGCGGGGGTACCACTCGGGGCGGTACTTGGCGTTGGAGCGGTAGAGGGCCTCCAGCTGCCACCACTTGGAGAAGAACAGCAGCAGCCGGCGCCACAGCCGCAGGACCGGTCCGGCGCCGATGCGGGCGCCCTCCTCGAAGGCCGAGCGGAAGACGGCGAAGTTGAGGGAGATCCGGCGCACGCCGAGCTTCGGAGCGGCGGCGCACAGCTCGGCGACCATGAACTCCATGACGCCGTTGGGTGCGGAGCGGTCGCGGCGCATGAGGTCCAGGGAGATGCCGTCCCGGCCCCAGGGGACGAAGGAGAGCAGGGCGAGGAGCCGGCCGTCGGCGTCCAGTGCCTCCACGAGGAGGCAGTCGCCGTCGGCGGGGTCGCCGAGGCGGTCCAGGGCCATGGAGAAGCCGCGTTCGGTCTCGGTGTCGCGCCAGGCGTCGGCGCGGCGCAGGATCTCCTCCATCTCCTGGTCGGTGAGGGCGCGGTGGCGGCGGACCCGGCAGCCGGCGCCGGTGCGCCGCACCCGGTTCACGGCCTGCCGGGTGACCCGCATCTCGCGGCCGCCGAGTTCGAAGGAGGCGACCGGCAGGATCGCCTCGTCGCCGAGCTGGAGGGCGCCGAGGCCGGCGCGGGCGAAGGCCTTGGCGCCGTCCTCGGAGGCGCCCATGACCGCGGGCGCCCAGGCGTGCAGGCGGGCGGCGTCCAGCCAGGCGGCGATGGCGTGCGGCCAGGCCTCCCGGTCGCCGACCGGGTCACCGCTGGCGAGGCAGACCCCGGCCTCGACGCGGTAGGTGACGGCGGCCTTGCCGCTGGGTGAGAAGACGACGGCCTTGTCGCGCCGGGTGGCGAAGTAGCCAAGGGAGTCCTGCTCGCCGTAGGCCTTGAGCAGGGCCCGGACGCGGGATTCGTCGTCGCCGTGCAGGGCCGCTTCCAGCCGCTGCGAGCGGAACAGGGTGGCGGCGGCGTTCAGGAGGGCGAGGGCCCCGAAGAGGCCGAGGAGGAAGAAGAGGGGGCGGGGCGGGCGGCCGTCGAAGGAGCGGGTGGAGACCAGGCCGCCGAGGACGCGGTTGGCGGCCCAGCCGAAGCGCTGGCTCTCCGGCAGGGTGCCCGGGAACAGTTCCACCAGGCCCCAGCCCACGAGGATCGCCAGGACCAGCCCGACGAGCAGCACGGCGAGCGCCCGCCGGACCGCCGCGCGGCGGGAGGCGGCGTAGAACTCGCCGCGGGCGACGACCAAGAGGACAAGCGCGAGCGCGCACACCACCAGGGAGGGGACGGACTGCCCGTACAGGCCCACGGCCACGCCGAGGAGATCGGTGAGGACGAGCAGGCCGAGGTAGACGACGACCAGCCACCAGGCGACCTTCTTGCGGGCGGCGGTGGCGGCGGCCAGCAGGAAGAGGAAGACCGCGTAGGCCAGGTTGGCGCTGACCGGGACGATCAGCAGGTCCAGGAAGCGGACGACCGGGCGCAGCAGGGGGCGCAGCGGCGGGATCAGGGCCAGCAGGACGCAGAGCAGGCCGAGGGCGCCGAAGAAGGCGGCGAAGCCTTCGGGCACCCGGCCGAGGAAGCGGCCGGCGGGCCGCCGTGCCCGGCCCGGGGTGTCCTCGGCCGTGGCGGTCCGCACGGTGGCACTCATGTTCCGACTGTAGGAACACCCGGGCCGGACCGCCCGTCGAGCGGCCCGCGCACCGGCCGGACCTGGGGCTTCCGATAGCCTCTGGCCCGTGACGGAACAGCACTCGCAGCAGCCCGCGCACCGGTTCGAGCGGGGCACGGACGGACCCAAGGTCATCCTCGTCGGGGTGGACGGCTCCGAACCCTCGCTCCGGGCCGCGGCCTACGCCGGCGGCCTGGCCCGCCGGCAGCACGCGCTGCTCGCGGTGGTGTACGTGCAGCCGGTGCTGGCGGCGGGTGCGGCGCTCGGGGTGCCGGTCGCGGAGACGACCGACGAGATCGCCCGGGACCTGGTCGCACAGATCCGGGAGGCCACCGAGCGCACCCGGGGGATATTCGACGTGCGCTGGGAGTTCCACACCTTCCTCGGCGACCCCTACGGCGGCCTGGTGAAGGCGGCGGACCAGCTCAAGGCGGACGCGGTGGTGGTGGGCGCCTCCGAACAGGCCGGCCATCGGATCGTGGGGTCCGTCGCGGTGCGGCTGGTGAAGGCAGGACGGTGGCCGGTGACGGTGGTGCCGTGACCCCGGCCACCCGGTGAGCGCCTACCCGCGGCTCACTCCCCCGTCACCAGTCCGTCCTTGGCCGCGCCCCGGCCGAGCACGACCTGTCTGATCCGGTCGCGTACCCCCTCGACGTCCGCCCCCTGGGCGAGGGCCTTGTCGAGGTCGACGACCCGGCCGGCGTCGATGTCGAACAGCTGCGGCACGAACTCGGCCTTGCGCACCTCCCAGCGGGCGCCGGGCCGGGCGGGCGGGGCGAAGGTGAAACGGGCGACGGTGGACTGGTTGCCGCGCGCGTCCTGGACGCCCTGGTGGTTGAACATCTCGCCCGCGATCTGGTCGCCGAGCCCGTAGACGACCCAGGTGCCGTTGACCTTCTCGTAGGCCTGGGGGACGTGGGCGTGCGTCCCGAGGATCAGGTCGATGTCGGGGCGGCCGGCCGTGCGGGAGGCGGTGAGGGTACGGGCGAGGGTGAGCTGGCGGTCGTCCGGGGCGTCCTGCCATTCGGTGCCCCAGTGCACGGAGACGACGACCACGTCGGCGCCCGCCTTCCGGGCGGCCTTGGCGTCGGCGAGGATCCGGTTCTCGTCGAGGAGGTTGACGGTCCAGGGCTGACCCTGCGGGACGGGGTGCCCGTTGGTGTCGTAGGTGTAGGCGAGGTGGGCCACCTTCGCCGGGCCCGCGCGCAGGAGCGTGACCGAGTTGCCCTCGGCCTCGGTGCGGGCGGTGCCCGCGTGCCGTACGCCGGCGGCGTCGAGCGCGTCGAGGGTGCGCCGCACGCCGGGGGCGCCATCGTCGAGGCTGTGGTTGGAGGCGGTGGAGCAGCCGTCGTAGCCGGTGGCGGCGACCGCCTGGGCGATCTCCGGCGGGGACCTGAAGTCCGGGTAGCCGGTGTAGACGCCGTTCGCGCCGTACACGGTCTCCATGTGACACAGCGCCAGATCGGCGCCGGAGACGACGGGTTTGATGCCGGCGAGCATCGGACGGAAGTCGTAGCCGGCGCCCCCGGCGTCGAAGCGGGCGCGGTCGATGACGGTGGTGTGCGGGAGGATGTCGCCGGAGGCGACGAGCGTGAAGCCGCGGGCGGCGGCCGGCGCCGGGCGGCCGGGCCGCTCGGTCGGCCCGTGGTCCCGGGCCTGGCAGGCGGCGGCCGAGGTGAGAAGGGCCGTCAGGGCCAGGGCCACCTGGTGTCTGCGGGCGATCACCGGTTCACCCCACTTCCCATGCTTTGTCATATTTACGCATGTATCAGTACTAATCCATCGGGGGCCGTCGTCCGCCCCGGCACTCCCTTCGTCCAGGGCCGATGCCCGCGATCGGCGTAGCCCGGACCGTTCGTCGAACCGTTCGTCGACGCGATCGACCGTCCGCCGCAGATCCGTGTGCGTGCCCTGTCCCGAACCGGCCCACTGCGGTGCCATACGCCCATGACCGCCGCAACCCTCCTCAACGCCCGGACGACGACCGCCGAGCACGAGCTCGCCGCACTCCAGCGCGAGCACGGCCGGCCGCTCTTCGCGCTGCTGCTGAGGCTGTGCGACGGCGACCGCCAACGCGCCGAAGACCTCGTCCAGGAGACCCTGGTACGCGCCTGGCAGCACCCCGAGGCCCTGCGCGCCGACGCCTTCGACTCCGTACGGCCCTGGCTGCTCACCGTCGGCCGACGGCTCGCGATCGACGCACGGCGGGCCCGGCAGGCGCGACCCGCCGAGGTCGGGGACGCGGTGCTGGAGAACGCGCCCGTCTGCGCCGACCACGCCGAGCGGGCCGCCGCCACCCTCGACGTACGCGAGGCTGTGAAGACACTCACTCCGGAGCACCGTGAAGTACTGGTGCTCGTGTATTTCCAGGGGGCCAGTGTGGCGGAGGCCGCCGCGGCCCTCGGAATTCCGCCCGGTACCGTGAAGTCCCGCGCGTACTACGCGCTGCGCGCCCTGCGCCGGGTGCTTCCGGGATACGCGGCCGACCTGCACTGAAACCCACGACTGGGTCAAGCCTCCGTAAAGCGCCTTGCCGAGGACCCCCTTTGAGTAATCGGGTGTCCTTATCCGTGTTCCGGATGGGGCCCGGTGACCGGGTCCCCAGCGTCCCGGCAACGGGCGAGCGCAAGCACCGGAGGAAGGCAGGAAGGGATGCTGCACAGAGGTCACCAGAGCACGGACGGCACCGGCGGCGGTGAACTCACCGTCCCCATGGCCTGGTTGTACGCCGAGTACATCGCCGACGAACTGCTGCGGACCGGCGATCTGATGCCGCCGACGTCCTTCGAGTTCCGCGCCGGGCGCGACGCCCTGGCGCTCACCATCTTCCTGTCCGACACCGACGGCGAACTGCCCGGCATCCGGGTGGTCACCCAACTGGAGACCTGGCTTTCGCTCACGGCGTACGACCAGCCCTGGCAGGACTGGGTCGACGAACGTATGTCTCAACTGAGGGCCGAGGCGGCCGAGTCGGACGGACCGGCTCCCGATCTCGACCTGGCGGCCGCGGCCTGGCGCTGGCTGGAGGAGACGGAGCTGCTCGCTCCCGATCTCAACGCGGTTCCCGGCGGTGCGCCGGTGGTCGGCGAGGACGAGGGACCCGAGGTCTGGACACCCGCCTGGCAGCTCGGACTGCCCCTCGGCCACCTGGCGATCCATCTTTTTTAGATTCGCACCAATCCGGGGGCCCGTCGGCTCCGAACATCTGGGTCACGATTCGGTACGTGGCTTGAGTGATTCGTCGGCCGAGTGCGTACCGGTGGGAGCAAGGAGTAACCCCACTGGCACTCAACGGCACGAGGTTTCGGCATGAGGTCCCTGGAAAGGCATCGCGACGTCGGCGCGTACGCGCTCGGCGTGCTGGACGAAGCGGAAGCCTTCCGCTTCGAGGACCACCTCATGGAGTGTCCTCAGTGTGCGGCGCAGGTCACCGAATTCGGCCCCACCGCACGGCAGATGATGCTCTACCGGCGCGCCACCCCGCGCGCCGTGCACCCCTTCGCCGGGCCCGGCCCGCAGCTGCTGGACCGGCTGCTCGCCGAGGTCGCGGTCCGGCACCGGGCCGTACGCCGGCGGGTGCTGTACGCCGTGGCCGCCTCGGTGGTGATCGCCCTGGCCGGTCCCGTGATCGCGATGACGGCGGGCGGCGGCGACGGCGGCGAGAGCGCCGTACGGGTCACCGCGACGGACGAGAAGTCCGGGGTGTGGGCACAGGTCACCACCGAGAACGAGGCGTGGGGCAGCCATGTGGAGCTCGAGGTCAAGGACGGGGCGGGCCCCCGCTCCTGCCGGCTGATCGCCATCGGCCTCGACGGCTCCGAGCAGACGGTCACCAGCTGGAACGTCCCCAAGCACGACGCCCGCCCCAACACCATGCAGGGCGCCGCGGCCTGGCACCCCGACGAGATCGCCCGCTACGAGCTGCGCACGTCCGCCGGGGAGCACCTGGTGACGCTCGACTCCCACTGACGCCGGCACGGAGTGAGTTCAGGTCACTTCACACCGGCTGACGGGCTCGGGGGCCGGCTACTTCAGCAGCCGGGACATCCTCCGGTCCGCCAGTGGTCTGCCGCCCGTCTGACAGGTGGGGCAGTACTGGAGCGAGGAGTCGCTGAAGGACACCTCCTTGATGGTGTCGCCGCAGACCGGGCAGGATTCACCGGTGCGGCCGTGGACGCGCAGACCGCTCTTCTTCTCAGCCTTCAGTCGTCCCGCCGCCACGCCCCGCGAGCGCTCGACGGCCTCCGTGAGCGTGGTGCGCAGGGCCTCGTAGAGGGTGTGGGTCTCCTCCGGGGTGAGGGTCGCCGCCAGTTTGAACGGGGACATCCGCGCCACGTGCAGGATCTCGTCGCTGTAGGCGTTGCCGACGCCCGCGATCAGGCTCTGGTCGCGCAGGGCGCCCTTGAGCCGGCGCCGCTCACCCGCGAGGAGCGCGGCGAGGCGGGCCTCGTCGAAGTCGGCGGCGAGCGGGTCGGGGCCGAGCCGGGCGACTCCGGGAACCTGCTCCGGGTCCTGGACTACATGGACCGCGAGCCGCTTCTGGGTACCGGCCTCCGTCAGGTCGAAGCCCGCCCCCGTCTCCAGGGCGACCCGCAGGGCCAGGGGTCCCTTGCCGGGGCGGGGCAGGCCGTCCGGAAGCCTGTCCTTCCAGTGCAGCCAGCCCGCGCGGGCGAGGTGCGTGACGAGGTGCGGGCCGTCACCGGTCGCCAGGTCGAGGAACTTGCCGTGCCGGCGCACGGCGGTGACCTCCCGGCCCTCGAGGGCGGTGACGGGCGGGTCATACGTCTTCAGCACACTGATCGCGACGGGCAGCACACGGACGATCTCGTGGCCGACGAGATGGTCGGTCAGGAAGTCCTTCAGTGCTTCGACCTCGGGCAGTTCCGGCATACGTCCAGAGTGCCATCCGCGGCGAAAGTGCTCAGCTCCGTCACGGCACCACGAACTCGCACCACACGCACTTGCCGCCGCCCCGCGCCTCCACCCCCCAGGCGTCGGTGAGCAGCTCCACCAGCAGCAGGCCCCGCCCGGAGACCCCCGACTCGCCCGCCTCCCGGCGACGCGGAAGGGCGCTGGAGGAGTCCTCCACCTCGACGCGCAACCGGTGGTCGGTGCCGGTGAGGACCCGCAGGGTGACGATCGCCGCGCCCTCGGTGTGCATGAGCGCGTTGGTGATCAGCTCGTCGGCGACCAGTTCGATCTCGTCGGAGCGGTCCTCGGCGCCCCAGGTGCGGACGGCCGTGCGGATCATGTGCCGGGCCTCTCGGAGGGCCTCCGGGTCGCCGGGGGCCACATGCTGCTGGAGCCGGTTCCCGGCCTGGGGGCTGTCGGGGCCGCGCCGGCGCAGCAGGAGCAGGGCGACGTCGTCGTCCCCGCCGCGTTCCTCGGCGACCTCGATGAGCCGGTCGGCCAGTTTCCGGACGTCGTCGGGGCCCGCGGCGATGAGGGCGGTGAGGGCCCGCATGCCGTCGTCGAGGTCCGTGCCGGGCTGTTCGACCAGCCCGTCGGTGCACAGCAGCAGGGTGTGGCCGGGGTCGAGCTCCACGGTGCCGACCGGGTAGTCGAGGCTGCCGAACTCGGCGGACAGACCGAGCGGCAGCCCGCCCGGCACCGGGACGCGCCGGCAAGTCCCGTCGAGGCCGCGCAACAGGGGGTCGATGTGCCCGGCGCGGACCACCTGGACGACCCCCGTGGTGAGGTCGACCTCCGCGTACAGACAGGTGGCGAAGCGGTCGGTGTCGAGCTCGTGCAGGAAGACCGAGGCGCGGGCCATCACGGTCGCCGGCGTGTGCCCCTCGGCCGCGTAGGCCTTCAGGACGATGCGCAGCTGGCCCATGACGGCGGCGGCGTGTGTGTCGTGGCCCTGGACGTCGCCGATGACCGCGCCGACCCGGCCTCCCCCGGAGGGCGTACCCCCGGGCAGCGGGATCAGGTCGTACCAGTCGCCGCCGATGTCGCGGCCCTGGGAGCCGCCGATGGTGGCGGCTCGGTAGCGGACGGCGACGTCGGCGCCGTGCACGCTGGGGATGGTGCGCGGCAGCATGGCCTGCTGGAGGCCCTGCGCGATGTCCTTCTCCTGCTCGTAGAACATCGCGCGCTGGAGGCTCTGCGCGATGCTGCTGCCGAGGGCGACGAGTATGTTGCGGTCCTCCTGCGTGAAGCCCCGCCGGTCGCTGTAGAGCAGGCCCATCGCGCCGATCGGACGGGCCTGCACGATGAGCGGCAGATAGGCCGCCGAGGTGATCCTCAGGTCGCTGAGGTGGGGCCACAGCACCGGGTAGCCGCCGGCGAACTCCTCCGGTGACTCGATGAAGCGCGGGGTGAGGGTGCGCACGACCTCGCTCATCGGGTAGGGCTCGTCGAGGCGGGTGACCAGCGTGCCGGGCACGAAGCTGCCCTCCGGCCCCTCGGCGATCAGCCGGATGCGGCCGGCCTCGACCAGCCCCATGACGAGGCTGGTCGCGCCGAGGTGGGTGAGGCCGTGGGTGTCCTTGAGGACGTCGATGACGTCGTGCACGGTGCGGGCGTGTGCCAGGGCCGCCGTGGTGAGCTGGACGACGTTGGTCTGCTCGCGGCGCGCGTCGTCGAGGGCGGACGTGTCGCTGCGGGCGGCGAGATCGCTGAGTTCTTCGGTCGCGTCCCGCACGATGCCGACGATCCGACGCGGCCGGCCCGTCTCGTCGCGGCGGATGTAGCCCTGGGTGTGGGTCCAGCGCAGGGTGCCGTCGCGCAGCCGCATCCGGAAGTAGGCGCCGTAGTTCTCGCTGCCGTCCTTGATGGCCTGGGACACGAGCTCGTCCAGGCGGATTCCCTCGGCCGGCGGGACCCGGACTGCGAGGGACGCGGGGTTGCCGTCGTACTCGTCGGGCCGCAGGTCGAAGATGTCGTGGGCCCGGGCGTCCATGTGGAACTGCCCCGAGTCCAGGTCCCAGTCGAAGCTGCCCATGCGGTTGAGCGCCAGGATCGGATCCGGGTGGGCGGGCCAGTCGTCCGGGAGGGACGGAGAGCTCGCTCCCCGATCAACCATGTGGCCACCTTGCCAGGGTTCGCCCGATTCTTCGACCCGGGATCCGGGACCCGGAACCACGATCAGCCCATGACGACGTCGAGGGGGCTGCCGAAGATGCTGTCGGACCGGTCGAGCGTGTCGGACTCGTCGGGCCCGTCGGGGATCAGCCCGCCGCCGTCGGGCAGGTCGGGGACTTCCGGGACGGTCTCGGGGCCGATCTCGCCGGGGTCCACACCACGGTCGAGGTCGGAGCCGCCCCCCTCGTCCGAGCCGGGGCCCAGGTCCGAGCCGGGGCCCTCGTCGGAGCCGGGGCCCTCGTCGGAGCCGGAGTCACCGTCGGCGGCCGGGGAGTCGTCGACGAGGTCGCCGGAGACGACGTGTTCCCCGGCCGCCGGGACGAGGGTCTCCGCGCCCGGCATCGTGATGTCCTCTCCCGCACCGCCGCGTCCGGCGACGAGGAGCGCCGCCGAGAGCGCGCAGGCGGTGAGGAGGGTGGCAGTGGGTAGTCGCACCACGTTCTCCCGCATCGTCTCGGTCTCTCTCACCCGAAGGTGATTCGACCACTATTGTCTGCTTCACCCGCCAGGGTCACGCAACCGGAGCGTGCGAACACGCACAGCGACACCACCGACCGGAGAGACCCGACCGGAGAGAGGGGCGCACGACCGTGGACTGGTTCACCGCACCCGAGTACGGGCTGAGCCGTCTGGTATTCCAGCGGGCCCTGGCCGGTGTCTACCTGGTCGCGTTCCTGACGGCCGCCCTCCAGTTCCGGGCGCTGCTCGGCGAACGGGGGATGCTGCCGGTGCCCCGCTTCGTCGAGCGGGTGCCCTTCCGGCGGGCGCCGAGCCTGTTCCACCTGCGCTACTCCGACCGGCTCTTCGCGGGCTGCGCCTGGACGGGCTGCGCGGTGTCGGCGGCGCTGCTCGCCGGTCTGGACGGCCTGCTGCCGCTCGGGGCGGCGATGCTGCTGTGGGTGGTGCCGTGGGCGCTGTACCTGTCGATCGTCAACGTGGGCCAGACCTGGTACGGGTTCGGCTGGGAGTCCCTGCTGCTGGAAACGGGTTTCCTGGCCGTGTTCCTCGGCAACGACGAGGTGGCCCCGCCGATCCTCGTGCTCTTCCTCATGCGCTGGATCCTGTTCCGGGTCGAGTTCGGCGCCGGCCTGATCAAGATGCGGGGCGACGCCTGCTGGCGGAAGCTGACGTGCCTCTACCACCACCACGAGACCCAGCCCATGCCCGGCCCGCTGAGCCGGCTCTTCCACCACCTGCCCAAACCGCTGCACCGCGTGGAGGCGGCGGCCAACCACCTCACCCAACTCGTCGTGCCGTTCCTGCTGTTCGCCCCGCAGCCGATCGCGACGGCCGCCGCGTGCCTGATGATCCTGACCCAGCTGTGGCTGATCCTGTCGGGCAACTTCGCCTGGCTGAACTGGATCACCGTCGTCCTGGCCGTACCGGCGCTCGAACTGCCCGCCGGCCACCGGTCGGCCCCCGCCGCCCCGCTCTGGTACGAGATCGTGGTCCTCGCCGCGGCCGCGCTGCTGCTGTTCCTCAGCCACCGCCCGGTGCTCAACATGCTCTCCCGCCGCCAGGTGATGAACCGCTCCTTCGATCCGCTGCACCTGGTCAACACCTACGGCGCGTTCGGCAGCGTGAGCCGAATCCGCTACGAGGTGGTGATCGAGGGCACCTTCGACGACGTGCCGCGCGAGGACTCCGACTGGCGGGAGTACGAGTTCAGGGGCAAGCCGGGCGATCCCCGGCGCCGGCCGCGCCAGTTCGCCCCCTACCATCTGCGCCTGGACTGGATGATGTGGTTCGCGGCGCTCTCCCCCGCCTATGCCGGGGAGTGGTTCGCCGCCCTGGTGGAACGGCTGCTGGAGAACGACCGCGACACGCTGAAGCTGCTGCGCGGCTCCCCGTTCCCGCACGACGAGCCCCCGCGCCACCTCCGCGCCCGCCTCTTCCGCTACCGGTACACGACGCGGCGGGAGTTGCGGGAGACGGGCGCGTACTGGCACCGGACGTACGTGCGGGAGTATCTGCCGCCGACGCGGCTGGCAGGGTCGGCTCAGAGGTCGTAGACGCGGACGGCGGTGGTCTCGAAGATCTCGGTGTGCGCGCCCGGGTCGGTCAACCGCCGTGCGATGTCCAGGACTTCACCGTAGGACGCGGCGGGCGTGCACACCGGCCAGTCCGAGCCGAACATCAGCCGGGCGGGCCCGAAGGCGTCGAGCACGGTGTCCGCGTACGGGCGCAGGTCGTCGACGGTCCAGGACGCGGGGCCCGCCTCGGTGACCATGCCGGAGAGCTTGCAGACCGTGTTGGGCAGCGCCGCGAGGGCGCGCACCCGCGACGCCCAGGGTTCCAGCGCGGCGGAGGCGATCGGCGGCTTGCCCAGGTGGTCGAGGACGAAGGTGAGTCCGGGCAGGGAGGCGGCCGCCTCGACACAGGCCGGGAGCTGGTGGGGCAGCACCACCACGTCGTGGACCAGGCCGGCGGCGGCGACGGCGGTGAGCCCGCGGTGGACGTCCTCCCGCACCAGCCACCGCGGGTCCGGCTCGCCCTGGACCTGGTGACGGATGCCCTTGAGATGGCGGCCGCCGGGGAGCTCCCGCAGCCGGGCCAGCTCGTCGGCGACGTCCGGGCGGGTGAGGTCGGTCCAGCCGACGACACCCGCGATCAGGTCGTGCGCGGCCGCGAGGGCGAGGAGCTCGGGGGTCTCCTCGGCCACCGTGACCGTCTGGACGACGACCGTACGGTCGACCCCGGCCGCTCGGGCCTCGGCCAGCAGGTCGTCGACGCTGAAGTCCCTCCGCAGCGGGCTGCCTTCGGCGATCCAGTCCTGGTCCCGCACCGACAGGTCCCAGAGGTGGTGGTGCGCGTCCACGGTCACGGCAGCTCCCACACGACGGGCAGACCGGCGCCGGCGCCCTCGTCGGAGTAGTCGTGCACCACGTCGAGCAGCTCGGCCATCCGCGCCTGCCACGCCACGTTGACCGGGAGCTTCTCCAGCTCGGCGAGGAGGCGGGCGTAGTCCTCGCACTCCAGGACATGGAACAGATCGGTGCCGCTGCGCCAGATCGTCCAGGAGGTGGCGCCGGCGGCGCGGATGGCGTCCGTGAGTTCCCCGGGCACCTCCCGGTGCGCGGCCTCGTACGCGGTGACACGGTCGGCGCGGACCCTGGTGTGCAGGGCGATCTTCATGACGGCTCCTCGGGGGGAAGCAGTCCCGTCTCCCGCAGCTCCTGCCAGAACGCGGCGGGAACGGGGGTGGCGAACTGTTCGGCGCAGTCCCGCACCTCGGCCGCCGAGCGGGCGCCGACCAGGACGCCGGCCACCGCCGGGTGGGCGGCGCAGAACGCGAGGGCGGCGGCGCGCAGGGTGATGCCGTGCCGGTCGGCGGTCTCCTTCATGCGCAGGGCACGGTCCAGCAGGCCGGCGGGCGCGCGCGCGTAGTCGAAGGTGGCGCCGGGCCGAGGGTCGGCCAGCAGACCGGAGTTGAAGGCACCCCCGACGACCACCGACACCCCTCGCTCGACGGCGGCGGGCAGCAGCTCGGCCGCGGCCCGCTGGTCGAGCAGCGTGTACCGGCCCGCGCACAGCACCACGTCGACGTCCGTGTCACGGACGAAGCGCGTGAGCATCTCCGCCTGGTTCATACCGGCGCCGATCGCGCCGACGACGCCCTCCGAGCGCAGTTTCTCCAGCGCCGGATAGCCCTCGCGGAAGGCCTGTTCGGCGTGGTCGTCGGGGTCGTGGAGATAGACGACGTCCACGCGGTCGAGGCCGAGCCTGGCCAGGCTGGCCTCCAGGGTGCGCCGTACGCCGTCGGCGCTGAAGTCCCATACGCGGCGGTGCGTGGCGGGGACGGCGAAGCCGTCGGCCAGGTCGTCGCCGCCCCGGTCCGTCCGCTCCAGGCGGCGGCCCACCTTGGTCGAGACCGTGTACCGCGAGCGGGGGTGTTCGCGCAGGGCCGCGCCGAGGCGGCGTTCGGACAGGCCGAGACCGTAGTGCGGCGCCGTGTCGAAGTAGCGGATGCCCTGCTGCCAGGCGGCGGCCACCGCCTCGTGCGCCTCTTCCTCGCCGACCTCGCTGAAGAGGTTGCCGATGGCGGCTGCGCCGAAGGCCAGCGGGCTGACCGGGACGCCGCTGCGTCCGAGCGTCTTCACCGGCCCGCCGGCCGCAGCCGCAGGCCCTGCATCCCGCCGTCGACGGCGAGCGAGGTGCCGGTGGTGGCGCCGGACAGCGGGCTCGCCAGGTAGGCGATGGCGCCCGCGACCTCGTCGGCGCCGACCAGCCGGCCGGTGGGCTGGCGGGCCTCCAGGGCGGCCCGCTCGGCGGCCGGGTCGTCGGCCGCGTCGAGCAGCCGGCCGACCCACGGGGTGTCGGCGGTGCCGGGGTTGACGCAGTTGACGCGGATGCCCTCGCGTACGTGGTCGGCGGCCATGGCGAGGGTCAGCGAGTACACCGCGCCCTTGGTCGCGCTGTACAGGGCGCGCTGCGGCAGACCCGCGGTGGCGGCGATGGAGCAGGTGTTGACGATCGCCGCGTGCGAGGAGCGCCGCAGGTGGGGCAGGGCGGCGCGGGCCGTGCGGACCATGCCCACGACATTGACGTCGAGGACCCGGTGCCAGGTCGCGTCGTCGTTGTCCTCGACGGTGCCCTGGGCGCCGACACCCGCGTTGTTGACCAGGATGTCCAGCCCGCCGAGGTCGGCGACGGCGGCCGCGACCGCCGCCCGCACGGAGGCGTCGTCGCCGACGTCGGCGACATATCCGAGCAGGGGTTTCCGCACGCCCGACGGGTCCAGGTCGAGGACGGCGACCCGGGCGCCGCGCTCGGCCAGCAGCTTGGCGGCCGCCCGGCCGATACCGGAGCCGCCCCCCGTCACCAGGGCCGTCAGCCCTTCGAAGTCGCTCACGCCGCCTTCTCCTTCCGGATCGCGAGGTCGGCGGCCCGGAAGTCGCCGGCGGGATACGTGCCGAATATTTATCAGACCACTTCCGCTCCACACCACCCCCCGGGTAGCTTTTCCGGGCGTTCCCTGTCCGAGTGGTCCGACCACCTCGGTGGGGAGCGGAGCGCACGGCGACAGGAGAGGGCACGTGGAAGACACCCCGGGCGGCGGGCCCGCCGCCCCGAAGGGCACGGTGACACAGCGCGCCATCGACCGGATCAAGGCGATGATCACCGACGGGTCGCTGGAACCCGGCCAGCGGCTGCCGACCGAGCGTGATCTCGCGGTCGAGCTGGGGATCTCCCGCAGTTCCATGCGCGAGGCGATCCGGGCGCTCACGGTGCTGGGGGTGCTGGAGGCCCGGCACGGTTCCGGGATCTACGTCACCGCGCTGGACGCGGGTGACCTGCTGGAGACGTTCGGGGTGGTGGCCGATCTGTCGCGGGGGCCGCGGCTGGTCGAGCTGCTCCAGGTGCGCCGGATCCTGGAGTCGACGGCCACCGCGCTGGCCGCGGCCCGGATCACCCCGGAGCGGCTGGCCGTGGTGGAGGGTCATCTGGCGGCGATGAACGCGACGGAGGATCCGGAGGAGATCCTCGCGCACGACCTGGAGTTCCACCGGGCGATCGCGGCGGCCGCCGGCAACGAGACCATGGCGGCGATCCTGGACGGTCTCTCCTCCCGCACGTTCCGGGCCCGCGTCTGGCGCGGCTACCAGGAGGAGGGGGCCTTCGACCGGACCCGCCGCGAACACGCCGCGATCCACCGCGCGCTGGCCGCCCGTGACCCGGACGCCGCCCGGGCGGCGGCCGCCGCGCACGTCGGCGAGGTGGAGGAGTGGCTCAGGGGGCAGGTGGGGCTCTGAGTCACGGCCGCCTCTCGACGTGGGACCCCCGGAGGGGCAGAGTGCTCCTGCGTACTCGCCGGTAGTACGCGCCCGCCGCGGATACCCCGCACGTACACCGAGGGAGCTGCCTGTGACCAGCTGGGTCGGCCGGACCGCCGTCGAGATAGCCGCCGCCGTACGCGCCAAGGACGTCACGCCACGTGAGGTGGTGGCCGAGCATCTCGCGCGCATCGAGCGGCTGGACGGCGGGATCGGCGCGTTCCGTACGGTGCGGGCCACAGCGGCCCTGGCCGAGGCCGACGCGCTGGCCGCCCGGGGCGATCTGGACGGGCTGCCACTGGCGGGCGTGCCGGTGGCGGTCAAGGACAACCTCGGCGTGCGGGGCGAGTCCACCCGGGTCGGGTCGGCCGCGACCCCGGACACCCCGGCCGACGCCGACCATGTCACGGTGGCCCGGCTGCGGGCGGCCGGCGCGGTGGTGGTGGGGCTGACCAACGTGCCCGAGCTGTGCGTCTTCGGCACCACCGAGGGCGTGCACGGCACGGCCCGCAACCCCTGGGACACCTCGCGCACGGCGGGCGGCTCGTCCGGCGGCAGCGCGGCCGCGGTCGCCGCGGGCCTGGTGCCGATCGCCCTCGGCAACGACGGCATGGGCTCGCTGCGCATCCCGGCGGCCAACTGCGGCCTGGTGACCATCAAGCCCGGTCACGGGGTGGTACCCGCCGGGATCGGCGAGGGTGACTGGTTCGGGATGTCGGAGAACGGTCCGCTGGCGACGACGGTCGAGGACGCGCGGCTGATGCTGTCGGTCCTCGCGGACGCGCCCGTCACGGCGGCCGGGGAACCCGGCGCGCTGAAGATCGCCGTCTCCGTGCGCAGTCCGCTGGCCGGGGTCACGGTGAGCAGGCCGTACACGGGCGCCGCGCGGGACGCGGCCGGGGTGCTCGTCCGGGCGGGGCACCATGTGGAACGGGCCGAACCGCCGTATCCGCTGTCGCTGGGCGTCACGTCGCTCGCGCACTGGACGGCGGGCACGGCGGTCGATGCCGCGAGCCTCGACCCGCGGCTGCTGACCCGGCGCACCCGGGTGCACGCGGCCGTCGGCCGGCGTTTCCTGTCCGGGGTGCGGGGAGGCTCGGCGCGGGACGCCCTGCGCCTGCGCCTCGACCGTTCTTCGCGGAGTACGACGTGCTGCTCACTCCGGCGCTGGCGCGACGGTCGCCGAAGTCGGTGCCTTGGCACGAGCGGGGCTGGCTGCGCAACGTCCTGGTGAACACGAACTACTCGCCGTTGACGCCGCCGTGGAACCTGACCGGCTGGCCGGCCATGGCGGTCCCGTTCGGCACGCTGCCGTCCGGCGCTCCCACCGCGGTGCAGCTGGTGAGCCGACCGGGCCGGGAGGACGAACTGCTGCGGCTGGCCGAGCAGTTGGAGAGCCTGCGCCCGTGGCGGCGGACGGCGCCGCTCGACTGAACGGAGAAGGGGGCCCGGCCTGAGGGTGCCTGCGCGCGCCCAGGCCGGGTGACCGCGAGCGGGTCAGTCCACGCTGGGCAGGATGTGGGGCTCGGCGAGGTCATCCTCGTAGCCCGCCAGGCGGATGGGGGCGGAGCGGGCCCACACGTCGAGGCTCCCGATCTCGCCGGGCCGACGGCCGGCCCGCTCCGGGCGTTCCTTGGGGCGTTGCTCGCGATTCGTCTTCTCCGGTGTCACCGCGCACTCCTTATGTGTCGGGTCACCCTCGGGGCGTGCCGGCCAGTCTGCGGTCCGGCGCCTGACGCTCCCTCGGGGCTGGCTCAAGTCGGTCGAGGACGCGGTGGCGCCGGCAACTTCTTGGAGGGCGAGCCGTTGTGAAGCGGCCTGTCCCATGACGGACCGTGGGTGTGGGTGGCACTCCGTACTGCTGTCCGTCCGCTACACATTAACCAAATGAGCGGGTGGCCGCTCGATAGGGCTGGAAATTTGGGGTAACCATGGCGCGTCACCCGTATGTCGTCGCAGGTGAATTGAACCTTTTTCCACCCTGATGCACCTTTCCAATTCACCCGTCCGGGGGATATTGCCGCGCGTGGCGGACGACGGCGGCCGCTCGTTCGTCCACGAGTTCGATGCGTAGTTCAAGTGGCGTTCGCCCCTCCGCAAGCAGGCCATGGTCTGCTGGCGTCCGGCAACGGCGGTCTCGCGGAAGGACTGACGCATGGAGCTGCGCGGCGTCGAGGAGCTGATGGACCTGCTGTACGCCTGCCGGGGTGTACGGGACACCCCGGACCGCGGGGCGCCCGGGGTCGACCTGCACGATCACGCGCTCCAGACGGCGGCACTGCTGCGCCGCGGCCACCCCGCCGACAAGGAACTCCAGCTCGCCGGTCTCGTCCACCCCATCGGCCACCTGCTGTGCCCCAGCGACGCCACCGGCCGGCCGGACCGGGCCGCCGACGCCGTACGGCCCCTGCTCGGCGTCCGCGTCTCCCGCCTCGTCCGGCTGCACCCCTGGCGAGAGCCCGCCGCCGACGACGAGCTGCTCAGCCTGCGCCAGGCCGACGAGGACGGCCGGGTGGCCGGCTTCGACGCGGGCGTGCTGGAGGACTGGCGCACGGTACTGGAACTGGTGGCGGCCCGTAACTCACGTCTCGGGGCTGTCGACTGACGGTCCGTCATGAGACGGTACGCCGATGACGTCGTCGTACGGGTTACGGGGCAGGGCCGCCGTCGTGACGGGGGGTACGCGCGGGATCGGCTGGGCGGTGGCGCGGGCGCTCGCCGACGCCGGGGTACGGGTGTGCGTCGGCGCGCGGGACCCGGACGCGGTACGCCGGGCGGCCGCGGAGCTGGACGGCGTCGGACTGGCCGGCGACGTCGGGGACCCCGAGCACCCCCGGAAGCTGACGGAGCTGTGCCTGGACGCGTTCGGCCGGCTGGACGTCCTGGTCAACAACGCGGCGACCAACCAGCCCTACGGGCCGCTGATGGACGCCGATCCCGTCGCCTGGCGGGAGGCGTCCACGGTGAACGTCGAGGCGCCGCTGCGGCTGGTGCAGTGCGCGTGGCGGGGCTGGATGCGGGACCACGGCGGCGTGGTCGTCAACATCTGCACGGAGGGCGCGGGACACGTCGGTCCCGGCGTCGGCGCCTACGGCACCAGCAAGGCGGCCCTCCTCCACCTCACCCGGCAGCTCGCGGGCGAACTGGGCCCCGGAGTGCGGGTGAACTCCGTCTCCCCCGGCCTGGTACGGACCGAGATGGCTCGGTTCGTATGGGAGCCGGGAGAGCGGGAGACGGCGGCGGCCCTGCCGCTGGGCCGGATCGGGGAACCGGTGGACGTGGCGGGGGCGGTGCTCTGGCTCTGCTCCGACGACGCGAGGTGGATCACGGGCGCGGACCTACTGGTGGACGGCGGCACGCGGGTCGGCCGGGCGCGCGTCGCCGCGCGGGAGGCGCGGGGAGCCGCACGACCGGCCCCCCACGACCCGCGCCCGACCGCCGACGGGGAGTGGCCCTACCACTTGCCGGGGGCGTAGTCCTTCAGGAACACCCCGTACAGGTCCTCGCCCTGCTCGCCGCGCACGATCGGGTCGTAGACGCGGGCCGCGCCGTCGACCAGGTCGAGCGGGGCGTGGAAGCCCTCCTCGGCGAGGCGCAGCTTGTCGTAGTGCGGGCGCTCGTCGGTGATCCAGCCGGTGTCGACCGAGGTCATGAGGATGCCGTCGGTCTGGAACATCTCCTGGCCGCTGGTGCGCGTCACCATGTTCATCGCGGCCTTGGCGGCGTTGGTGTTGGGGTGTCCCGCGCCCTTGTAGCCACGGCCGAAGACGCCTTCCATCGCCGAGACGTTGACGATGTGGGCGCGTCCGCTCGTCGCCTTGCGGGCGGCGTCGGCCATGGCCGGGCGGAGCTTGCTGATCAGGATGAACGGCGCCGTGTAGTTGCACAGCTGGGTCTCGAGGAGCTCCACCGGGGAGATCTGCTCGATGGTCTGCACCCAGGTGTTGGTGTCGACGACGTCGGGGACCAGGCCGCCCGCGTCGATGGCGGTGCCGTCGAGGTGCCGGGCGATGCTGGCGTTGCCGGCGACCAGGGCGAGATCGGCGACCTTCTGCGCGTCCGGGCCGCCGGTACCGAGGGGCAGCGTGGCGAGCCCGTCGACCGCGCCGGAGTTGAAGGCACCGATCACATGGTGGGCGGGTAGCTCACCGGCGGGCAGCGGGGCGCTCTCACCGCCCACCAGGGCGGCGTAGGCGGAGGGCAGACGGCGTACGGTCTGCGTCGCGTTGTTGACGAGGATGTCGAGCGGGCCCGCCTCGGCGACCCGGTCGGCGAGGGCCACGACCTGAGCCGGGTCGCGCAGGTCGATGCCGACGACCTCCAGGCGGTGCATCCAGTCGCCGGAGTCGTCCATGGCCTTGAAGCGGCGGATGGCGTCCTTCGGGAAACGCGTCGTGATCGTGGTGTGGGCGCCGTCCCGCAGCAGCCGCAGCGCGATGTACATGCCGATCTTGGCGCGGCCGCCGGTCAGCAGGGCCCGCTTGCCGGTGAGGTCGGCGCGCACGTCGCGCTTGTCGCGGTTCAGGCGGGCGCACGCGGGACAGAGCTGGTGGTAGAAGTAGTCGACTTCCACGTACCGGGTCTTGCAGGTGTAGCAGGAGCGCGGGCGCTGGAGTATCCCGGCGATCCGGCCCTCCTCGGTGACCGACGACGGCAGGAGGCCCTCGGTCTCGTCGTCGATGCGCTGGGCGGAACCGGTCGCGGTGGCCTCGGTGACCGCCTTGTCGTGGGCGGTCTTGGCGGCCCTGCGGTCCTGGCGGCGCCGCTGCTTCACGGTGCGGTACACGCCTGCGGTGGCCCGGCGCACGGCGATCGCGTCGGGGTGGTCGACGTCCAGCCCGTCGAGCTCGTCCAGCACGGCGAGGCAGACGGCGAGCCGCTCCGGGTCGATGCCGGGCCCGTACACGACCTCGTCCACTACCTCCTCCGTGACCGCCGTCGAGCCGTCCTCTGTCACCGTCATCGCGCTGCCGCTTCCCTGATCACCCGTGCGGCGCTCCGACCGAGTCCGCCCTCGAAGGACGAATTTTACGGAGCGCCGGGCCGCTCCTCCAAACCCGTTGCCGTCAAGAGCCGCAGGCAGTGATGAGCGTCTCCACCTCGGCGGTCAGGGCGCGCGCGAACCGGTCGAGGTCGGGAACGGCCTCGGCGTCGGCGACGAGCCCGTAGTGGATCTTGCCGCGATAGGTGGAGACGGCGACCGCGAGGGCCTGGCCGCGGGCGAGCGGGGCGTACGGGAAGACCTCGGTCACCGGGTTCCCGCCGAGCTTCAGGCCGAAGCTGGGCAGGGGCACGCTGGTGACGAGGATGTCGAACCAGAGCCGGGCCGCCTGGCCGACCAGCGGGCCGCCGAGGCGGTGACCGAGGGCGGGCACGTGGTCGGCGAGCAGGGCGACGGCGCCGGCGCCCCGGCCGGGACCCGCGTCCTTGTTGCGGTCCATGGCGGCGCGGACCGTGTCGAGGCGGCGCAGCGGGTCCGGGTCGTCGACGGGCAGCCGCATCAGGTAGCCGGAGAGCCGGTTGCCCTGCGGGTGGGCGGTGCGCGGGCGACGCTTGGAGACGGGGATGAGCGCGCGCGGCACGACGCCCTCGCTGCCGTCGCCGCGCTCGTCGAGCCAGCTGCGCAGGGCCCCGGCGACCACCGCGATCAGCACGTCGTTGACGGTGCCGCCGGCGACCTTGCGGATCCGGTGCACGTCGTCGAGGTCGATGACGACACCGGCGGTGCGGCGGGTGCCGGTGGGCGCGGCGGTGAGGGCGGGGGTGGGGCGCATGCCGAGGGTGTGCACGGCGACGGAGGCGCCGATGTCGAGGGCGCGGCCCACGTCGGAGACGGCTCCGCGCAGCAGGTCGGGCAGTCTGCGCACATCGCCGAGGCGCCCGCGGGGCGGCGGCTCGGCGGGGCGGGGCCGGGGGGCGGGCAGATCCATGGGGTCGAGGACGGCCGCGGCCAGCGTGAGGGCGCGCAGTCCGTCGGCGAGGGCGTGGTGGAACTTGAAGAGCACCGCGAAACCGGCGCCGTCCTCGTCGGGCAGGACGTGGGCCTCCCAGGGCGGGCGGCCGCGCTCCAGGGGGCGTTCCATGAGCCGCCCGGCCTCGGCCTGGAAGTCGGCGGCGGGCGCGTGCAGCGTGACGTGGTGAAGGGGGTCGAAGTCGGGGTCCGCCTCCCGGGTCGCACCGCCGAAGGCGAGCGAGCGGCGCAGGTCGAACGGTTCCGAGCGGTCGAACGGCCGCCACACGTCCCGGATGCGCATGCGCAGTCCGGGGACGGCGGCGGCACGGGCCGCGAGCAGGTCGGCGGCGTGGGCGCCCGCGGTGGGCGACTGCGCCGTGAAGACGCCGAGCGCTCCGAGGTGCATCGGGTGCTCGGCCGACTCGAGGTTCCAGAACGCCAGGTCGAGAGGGGCCAGCAGATCATCAGCAGTCAAGGGCTTGCCTCGCGTCGGCTAAGAGTGGAGGCAGTCAGTCAAGCGCGCCCGGGCGATTACGGTCAAGTACGATCAGGTTACACACAGTTAACACCGCATTAAGTTCAGGGCACCTGCTGGCCCTTTCCCAGGGCTATCACGCCGCCCTTGGACACGGTGTACAGCTCCGCGTCGCGCTCCGGGTTCACGCCGATGGTCGCACCCGGAGGGACCTCCACGTTCTTGTCCAGGACCGCCCCGCGCACCACCGCACCCCGTCCGATGTGCACGTTGTCGTGCAGGATCGAACCCTGCACGACCGCACCCGGGTCGACCACCACACCCGGTGACAGCACCGAGCGGGTCACCTGTCCGCGGATCAGGCACCCCGAACTGATGATCGACTCGCCGGCGATGCCGCCCGCGTTGAAACGCGCCGGCGAGAGCTGACCCGAGTGGGTGTAGATGGGCCAGCTGCGGTTGTACAGGTTGAAGGCCGGACGCTCGGCGATCAGGTCCATGTGGGCGTCGTAGTACGCGTCGAGTGTGCCGACGTCCCGCCAGTACCCCTGGTCCCGGCTGGTCTCGCCGGGCACGTGGTTCTCGTGGAAGTCGTAGAGCCGGGCCTCACCCCGCTGGGTGAGCTGGGGCAGGATCGAGCCCCCCATGTCGTGGACGGAGGACTCGTCCTCGGCGTCCCGCTGGAGCGCCTCCACGAGTGCCTTGGTGGTGAAGATGTAGTTGCCCATCGACGCGAACACGCACTCCGGGTCGCCGGCGAGCCCCGGCGGGTCGGCCGGCTTCTCCAGGAAGCGCTCGACCGTCAGCCCGTCCGAGCCCGGCGTGATCACTCCGAAGGAGGAGGACTCGCCGCGCGGGACCCGGATCCCGGCCACGGTCACGCCCGCGCCGCTGTCGATGTGCTGGGTGAGCATCTGGCGCGGGTCCATGCGGTAGACGTGGTCGGCGCCGAACACGGCCACGTACTCGGGCCGTTCGTCGTAGATGAGGTTCAGCGACTGGAGGATGGCGTCGGCGCTGCCGAGAAACCAGCGGGGGCCGAGCCGCTGCTGGGCCGGGACCGGGGTGACGTAGTTGCCGAGCAGGCTCGACATCCGCCAGGTCGTGGTGATGTGCCGGTCCAGGGAGTGCGACTTGTACTGCGTCAGCACACAGATGCGCAGGATGTCGGCGTTGACGAGGTTGGACAGCACGAAATCCACGAGCCGGTACGTGCCGCCGAACGTGACCGCTGGTTTGGCGCGGTCGGCCGTCAGAGGCATCAGGCGTTTGCCCTCACCGCCCGCCAGCACGATTCCGAGCACCGAAGGCCCACCACGACGCATGGCCGCTCCCCTCACCCTGGTTGAACCATGCCTGCCCCCGGCCGGGGGAACTAAGCCTGTTTGACGATCTCCTCGTACAGCCGGACCGTCCGCCGGGCCACCGCGTCCCAGCCGAACTCCCCCACCGCACGCGCCCGTCCCGCCTCGCCCATCCGGCGGCCGGCCGCCGGATCGCCGAGGACCGCGTCCAGCGCCCGCGCGAGGCCCGCCTCGAAGTCCTCGTCCACCGGGACGAGCGTCCCGCTCACCCCGTCCTCGACGACCTCCGGGATGCCACCGACCCGGGAGGCCACGACGGGAGTGCCGCAGGCCATCGCCTCCAGGTTGACGATGCCGAGCGGTTCGTACACCGAGGGACAGACGAACACCGCCGCGTGCGTCAGGAGTTGGATCACCTCGGGGCGCGGCAGCATCTTCGGGATCCAGTGCACGCCGTCCCGGGCCCGGCTCAGCCCGGTGAAGAGGTCGCGGAACTCCCGGTCGATCTCGGGGGTGTCGGGCGCCCCCGCGCACAGCACGACCTGCGCCGCGGGGTCGATGTCCCGCACGGCGCGCAGCAGATGGGGCACGCCCTTCTGCCGCGTGATGCGCCCGACGAACAGCACGAACGGGCGGTCCGGGTCCAGGCCGATCCGGGTGAGGGCGTCGGTGCCGGGGTCGGGACGGTAGAGGTCGGTGTCGATGCCGTTGTGGACGACGTGGACCCGCTCCGGGGCGAGCGTCGGATAGCAGGCGAGGATGTCCTCGCGCATCGCGCCCGAGACGGCGATCACCGCGTCGGCCGCCTCCACCGCGGTCCGCTCGGCCCAGCTCGACAGGGCGTAGCCGCCGCCGAGTTGCTCGGCCTTCCAGGGCCGCAGGGGCTCCAGCGAGTGCGCGGTCACCACGTGCGGGACGCCGTACAGCTCCTTCGCGAGATGGCCCGCGAGGTTGGCGTACCAGGTGTGGGAGTGGACGAGCTCGCGGCCTTCGAGGGCGGCCGCCATGGCGAGGTCCACGGAGAAGGTGCGCAGCGCGTCGTTGGCGCCGTCCAGCGCGGACCAGGGGCGATGCCGCTGGACCCCCTCGGTGCGGCCCTCGCCCCAGCAGTGCACGTCGAGGTCGACCAGCCGCCGCAACTCGCGGGCCAGGAACTCGACATGGACGCCCGCACCGCCGTACACGTCCGGGGGATACTCCCGGGTCAGCAGTCCCACTCGCACCCGGAAACCCCCACTCTCAGCGACCGGCTCCCTTCATGGTCACCCAGACGGGGCGCGTGGGGAAGAGCGCGGGGGTCGTGTGAAGCAACAGTCGCCGCAGACGCCCCCGCCGGGCACCCGGTAGTACAGGCAGCAGCTGCGACGGCGGAAGGCGGTGCCGGCCGAGGTCCGGGTGCCGGCGAGGAGCGTCCCGGTGTCCGCGAGGAAGGGGTGGGTGAACAGTTCGGCGGTGAGGGCACGCGCGCGTGCGGCCACGTCGGCGCGGCCGTGCGCATGGGCCCACACGTCCAGCTGACGGGCGGCCCCGGCCAGCGCCGATCCGGCGTTGCCCCGCAGCAGGCCCGGCGCGAGCCGGTGGCGGGCGCGCAGCGCGGCGCAGAGGGGTTCGAGGTGGCCGTCGAGGACCGTCGCGGCCACGGTCGCCGCGTCCCCGGGCCGCGCCCGCACCGCGGTCAGCCACAGGTCGTCCGGGGCGGTGGCGTCCGGGTCCCAGCGCAGCAGCGCCGGCGCCAGATCGGGCACGCTCCCGTACAGGACGGCGCAGCCCAGCGTCACCGCCCAGAGCCGGGCGGCGAGGCCCAGCTGCGCCACCGAGGCACCGATCCGGTCCTCCGGGGCCCGGAGGGACGCGGTCACCTTGCGGACCCGGAAGCCCAGCGGATCCCCGTGGATGTCCGGTGCCTCGTTCCCGGGGGTCACCCGGTACGCCGAGGCGAGGGTCGGCAGCACCGGGGCCGGCTCTCCGGGCTGGCCCGGTGGTGTGCGCAGGGCGAAGAAGGGGCCGAGCGGGCGGAGCGCGGCGAGATCGGGGTCGAGGTCCACGAAGTGCAGTAGTACCAAGGACGGTAGGGGTCGTGCTCAGGGGCATCCCTGGCCCGTCACCCGCCTGAGGGAGGACAGCGGGCTTCCCGTACTCCATCGGTAGTAGGACTTATTGCGTGCTTAGGTACGACGACGGGAACACATCGACAGGGCATCGTGTTGGTTATGAGAGCCGACCGTTCGCCGCGCCGGGCCCAGCGCCCCCGCCTCACGCAGAGGAGCAGCTCATGAGCGCCCTCGCGTTGTCCGTGGTCCTGTCGCTCGTCTCCGCTGTCGCGTACGCGGCCGGGGCGATCGTGCAGGAGCAGGTCGCGCTGTCCTCGCCCGCCGAGGAGTACGCCCCGCTGCGCCGTCCGGGCTGGTGGGCGGCGGTGGCGCTGAACGGTCTCGGCGGACTCCTGCACGTGGTGGCGCTCGCCTACGGTCCTCTCAGTCTGGTTCAGCCGCTGGGCGCGCTGACCATCGTGTTCGCACTGCCCATGGCCGCGCTGTTCGTCGGCCGCAGGGCCGGGGCGACGGCCTGGCGGGGCGCGATCATGGCGACGGTCGGTCTCGCCGGTCTGCTGTCCCTGGTCGGAGCGTCCGACGCGCAGTCGCTGAGCACCCCGCAGCGGGTCAGCGTGGCCGTGGTCACCGCGGGCGCGGTCGTGGCCCTGATGGTGGCCGGGCGGGCCGCCCACCGGCACCCGGCGGTCCGCAGCATGCTGCTGGCGACCGCCTCGGGCATCGCGTTCGGCATGTCGTCGGTGTTCACCAAGACCGTCGCGGTCGACTGGACCGGCGGCGTCTCGACGGCCGACGTCCCGTCCCTGGCCGTGATCGGCGTGCTCGCCACGACCGGCATGCTGCTCTCGCAGGCCTCGTACCGCGGCGCGGGCCTCGCGGCCCCGCTGGCCACGCTGACGGTGGTCAACCCGGTGGTGGCGGCCGCGGTCGGCATCACCATGTTCGGCGAGACGTTCCGCTACGGCACCACGGGCACCGTGCTGGCCCTGGGCTGCGGTGTGGTGGCGGCGGGCGGACTCATCCTGCTCACGACGGAGCGCCTCCAGGGCGCCCGGTCGGAGACGGCGACGACCGCTCTCCCGGCCGCGCGGACCACGGCGGACACCGTCGCGCAAGAGGAGCGGACCACCGACCCGGCCCCGGCGGCCGGGCAGACCGGCGGCGCCACGGGCGTGATGCGGTTCCCCGGGCAGGCGGGCGCCCCCCTGCCGCCGGGCATGCGGTCCACGGAAGCGGCACTGGACGAGCTGCGCCTCGCCGGCGCGGCACCGGAAGACCTGCGGTCGGCGGAAGCGGCGCTGATGAACCTGCGGCTCGCCGGCGCGGCGCTCGACGATGCGCGGCCGGCGGAAGCCCGGGAAGCCGAGGCACGCGACGCTGACGTACGAAAGGCCGAGGCGCGGAACGCCGAGGTACACGACGAACGGCTCGTCCTGGCGTCGACCACGGTCGACGCCGAGGACGGCCACGAGGAGGACCCGCCCGGCGGGGACGTGCCTCCGTCGTTCTACACCCCGCTGTACGGAGGTCTGTACATCCCGATGCCGGTCGTGGACCGGCACCGGGAGCGCGTCAAATCTTGACGCCGCCGGCCCGGAGGTACGCCACCGGGTCGACGTCCGTCCCGAAACCGGGCCCGGTCCGCACCTCGAAGTGCAGATGCGGGCCCGTGCTGTTGCCGGTGGAGCCGGACCGGCCGATGCGCTGCCCGCCGCTCACCGACTGCCCGTCCCGTACGGAGATCGCCGAAAGGTGGGCGTACTGGGAGTAGCGGCCGTCGGCGTGCCGGATGACCACCTGGTAGCCGAAGGAGCCGGCCCAGCCCGCGCTCACCACCTCGCCCGCCTTGACCGCCTTCACGGAGGTGCCGGTGGGCACGGGGAAGTCGACGCCGGTGTGGTAGCCCTTGGACCAGGACGAGCCCGTCGCGTGGTACGGCGTTCCGGTGGAGGCGCTGACGGGTGAGACGAGGGAATGGCCGGTCGTCGCCTTGTGGTCGGTGTCCTTGGCCTTGGTGCTCTTGGCCGGCTTGCTCTGCTTGGTGCCCGAGGAGGTCTTCGGCTTCGCCGTCCGGGGCTTGGTGCCGCTCGGCGCCTGGGCCGTGCCGCTCGCCCGTCCGTCCAGGCTGAGCCGCTGACCGGGCAGGATCAGGTCGGGATCGTCACCGATGGTCGTCCGGTTGGCCGTGTAGAGCCCCCGCCAGCCGCCCTTGACCTCCTCGGCGTCCGCGATGCCCGAGAGGGTGTCGCCGCGGACCACGGTGTACATCTCCGCGGTGCCCGCCCGCGACTGAGGCGTGCTCTGGGGCCGCACGTCGTCCAGGGACGTCTTGGAGGAAGTGGAGGGCTTCGAGGACTTCGACGACTTGGACGCCGTGGACGGCTTCGAGGACTTCGTCGAGGTGCCGTTCGGGTGGACGTCGGGGGCGTCGCCGCCCCGGCTCAGTCCGGCCCGCACCGAGCAGACGGGCCACGCGCCGGGCCCCTGCCCGTCCAGCACCTTCTCGGCCACGGCGATCTGCTGGTCCTTGGTGGCCAGATCCGCACGGGGCGCGTACCGCGTACCGCCGTACGCCTCCCAGGTGGACTGGGTGAACTGGAGCCCGCCGTAGTAACCGTTGCCCGTGTTGATGTTCCAGTCGTTGGTCGACTCGCACGCGGCGACCTCGTTCCAGGTGTCCACGGCGGCCGCCTGAGCCACCCCGGTGCCGATCAGCGGCAGCGCCATACCGGCACCACCCGCCGTGACGGTGAGTGAGGCGCGGTTGATCCTGTTCGGCTGATACCGGCGGTGCCGGCCGCGTACGGCCATGGAGATCCCCCTCGACATTGCGTCAGGAGGGGCAAAAGTAAGGGCGGCGAACAGGCCATGACAAGACGACAACCGGCCGCACCGACGCGCGGGGGACTCGGGACGGCCCGGGCGGGAAACCGGCGGCGAAACCCGTCAAGATGGTCCGCAGGACGACACTGACCGAATGCACGGGCACACCCCTGGAGGAGCCAACCGTATGAGCACTTCAGCTCAGATCGGCGTCACGGGACTCGCGGTCATGGGCCGCAATCTCGCCCGCAACTTCGCACGCAACGGCTACACGGTCGCGCTGCACAACCGCACGGCGGCCCGGACGCACGCCCTGGTCGAGGAGTTCGGCCACGAGGGCGAGTTCGTCGCCGCCGAGACCGCCAAGGAGTTCGTGGCGGCACTGGAGCGGCCCCGCCGCCTGGTGATCATGGTGAAGGCCGGTGAGCCGACCGACGCGGTGATCCGGGAGTTCGCCCCGCTGCTCGAACCCGGCGACATGATCATCGACGGTGGCAACGCGCACTTCGCCGACACCCGCCGCCGCGAGCGTGAACTGCGCGAGCAGGACATCCACTTCGTCGGCACGGGCATCTCCGGCGGCGAGGAGGGCGCGCTGCACGGCCCGAGCATCATGCCGGGCGGCTCGCCTCAGTCGTACGAGTCGCTGGGCCCGATGCTGGAGAAGATCTCGGCGAAGGCGGCGGACGGGGCGCCCTGCGTCACGCACATCGGCCCGGACGGCGCCGGTCACTTCGTGAAGATGGTCCACAACGGCATCGAGTACGCCGACATGCAACTGATCGGCGAGGCCTACCAGTTGCTGCGTGACGTCGCCGGGTACGAGCCGGCGCAGATCGCGGACATCTTCCGCACCTGGAACACCGGCCGCCTCGACTCCTATCTGATCGAGATCACCGCCGAGGTGCTGTCCCACGTGGACGCGGCCACGGGACGGCCCTTCGTGGACGTGGTCGTCGACCAGGCGGAACAGAAGGGCACCGGCCGCTGGACGGTGCAGATCGCCCTCGACCTGGGGGTTCCGGTGTCGGGCATCGCGGAGGCCGTCTTCGCGCGGTCGCTGTCGGGGCACGCGGCGCTGCGCGAGGCCTCACGCGGGCTGGCAGGACCGAAGGCGGCCGCGCTGGGCAAGGCGGAGGCACAGGCGTTCGCCGACCGGGTGGAGCAGGCGCTGTACGCGTCGAAGATCGTCTCGTACACGCAGGGCTTCCACGAGATCGCGGCGGGCAGCGAGGAGTACGGCTGGGACATCGACCTCGGCGCCGTCTCCTCGATCTGGCGCGGCGGCTGCATCATCCGCGCGGCCTTCCTCGACCGGATCCGCGCCGCCTACGACAACCGGTCGGACCTGCCGAGCCTGCTGTCCGACGAGACGTTCGCCTCGGAGATCGCGGCGGCGCAGGACCCGTGGCGCGAGGTGCTGGTGTCCGCGACGCTCCAGGGTGTGCCGACGCCCGGCTTCGCGGCCGCGCTCGCGTACTACGACGCGTTGCGTGCGGAACGGCTCCCGGCCGCGCTCACGCAGGGGCAGCGCGACTTCTTCGGAGCGCACACCTACCGCAGGGTGGACCGCGAAGGCGCGTTCCACACCCTCTGGGGCGGCGACCGGTCGGAGACCCAGGCGTAGTCCCCCGCTCCCCCGCCTCTCGGGCGCGTCGGCGTCTCGGGGGGCGTCCGCCTGCCGGGGGGTCCGCCTGTCGAGGCCATCTGCCAGTCGAGGGCGCCGCCTGTCGAGGGCGTGCGCCTCTCGCGGAAGGGGCATCGCGGTGGGCGGCGGTTCACCCGTCGCCCGTCGCCCACCGCTGTCCCGTCAGGTGAGGGGTGGGCCCGGTTCCGGGCTCGGGACCGGTTCCGGGCCCGGCGGGATCGGGGACGGGGAGGGATCCGGGGCCGGGACGGGCCGCGGCGGCGGCGTCGGGTCCGGTCCCGGCGGCGGCTCGGGAGCGGGCACCGGGCTGGGGAACGGCTCCGGGGGGCCCGGGACCGGCCCCGGCGGCGGTCCGGGCTGCACCGGGTCGGGCTGGACGGGGTCGGGATGGACAGGATCGGCGTACGGGTTGGTCATGGTGTCCTCCGGCCAGAGGTGAGGCTGGGCTCTGGACTCATCCCCCGCGTACCCGGGGCGGCCGCGGCCAGTCACCCGGGTGGCCCCGACCGGCCGGTCCCCGGCGCCGGGGTGCCGCGGACTCGCGCCCCTCGCTCAGAAGTCTCAGAAACGACCGGGGTGCGCGCGCAGCCAGTCCTTGGCGGCGCGCAGCAGCTCCGGGTCGGCCACCGGAGCCTCGTCGGGGTGCCGCTCGGCCCACTTCACGACGTACGGGCAGAGCGGCGCCACGGGAATGCCCTCGCGCCCGGAGGCGGCGTACAGCTCCCGCGCCAGCGCCCCGGCGATGCCCTTGCCCTCGTGGGCCGGCTCGACGATCGTGTGCACCGGCACCAGGGCGGGGGCGGGCGCCTCCAGGACGAAGTACTCGATGCGGCCCACCACTTCACCGCCGTCGCCGAGGGCCTCGAGGCGGCCCGCCGCCCGGTCGTCGCGGATCTCGATGTCGCTCATGGGCACTCCCGGTGCGATGCGTGCGCTGGCTGCTTCGGTCAGACCGACACCGCCTGCGGGCTGCGCTCCTGGTCGGAGCCCGGTACCGGCTCCGAGGTGTCCGCGCCGAGGGCCACGATGCGATTGTCACGGTCCACGTGCACGACCCGCGGCTCCAGTGCCCGCGCCTCGGCGTCGGTCACCTGAGCGTAACTGATGATGATCACCAGATCGCCGGGGTGGACGAGATGGGCGGCGGCCCCGTTGATCCCCACGACACCCGAGCCGCGCTCCCCCTCGATGACGTATGTCTCGAGCCGCGCCCCGTTGGTGATGTCGACGATGTGCACGAGCTCCCCCGGCAACAGATCGGCGGCGTCGAGCAGATCGGCGTCGATGGTCACCGATCCCACATAGTGCAGGTCGGCCTGGGTGACGGTGGCACGGTGGATCTTGGACTTGAACATGGTGCGCAGCACTTTGGACTCCTGACGGACGGCTCCCTGCCTGCTTTGTGCAGGTCAAGGGCGTCTCACACTGTACATCGCCATGCCCTCGGGTCGAAGGCCTCCAGGAACATCGCGCGCCACTGCGACCAGGCACTCCGCCTGCGTATTGCTGCGCCAACCAGGCTGCCGTGGGCCATCGATTCGGTTCCTGCGCGACGCACCGTGCGGGACTGATGCCGAGTGGACCGCCGACCTACCCTGTCGGGAGCCGGCTCCGGGCTGCTGTCCGAGGGAGGCGTCGACGCGCGCGGCCTTGCGCCCTGAACCCGGCTGCCCGGTGCTCAGCCCCTCGCGCCGTCGTCAGGAGCGTGCGAGCCGCGCCGCGAGATAGGGCGCTGTGGCGCTGGGGCGAGCCCTCGCCACCTTGGCCGGCGGGCCCGCCACGACCACCCGCCCACCCGCGTCGCCACCGCCCGGCCCGAGGTCGATGACCCAGTCGGCGGTGGCGATCGTGTCCAGGTCGTGCTCGACGAGAACGACCGTGTTGCCGGCGTCGACGAGCCGGTGCAGCTGTCGCAGCAGCAGCGCGATGTCCGAGGGGTGCAGCCCCGCCGTCGGCTCGTCGAGCAGATAGAGCGCGTGCCCGCGGCGGGCTCGCTGCATTTCGGTGGCCAGTTTGATGCGTTGCGCCTCACCGCCGCTGAGTTCCGTCGCGGGCTGGCCCAGCCGCAGGTACCCCAGTCCCACCTCGCGCAACGTCTCCAGGCTGCGGGAGGCGGCCGGGACGGCGGACAGGAACTCGGCGGCGGCGTCGACGGACAGCGCCAGCACGTCCGCGATGTTCTTGCCGCGGTAGGTGACCTCCAGTGTCTCGGCGTTGTACCGGGCGCCCTCGCAGGCCGGGCACGGCGCGTAGGTGCCGGGCAGGAACAGCAGTTCCACCGCGACGAATCCTTCGCCCTGGCAGGTCTCGCACCGCCCTTCGGGCACGTTGAAGGAGAACCGGCCGGCCGAGTAGCCACGCGCCCTCGCCTGGTCCGTCGCCGCGTACAGCTTGCGCACCGCGTCGAACATCCCCGTGTACGTGGCCAGGTTGGACCGGGGAGTCCGGCCGATGGGCCGTTGGTCGACCCGGACCAGCCGGTCGAACGACTCGATCCCCGACGCGTCCTGGACGTCGACCTCCAGCCGCGCCTCGTCGGGCTCCTCGGGTACGAGTCCGAGGTGGCCGCGGACGACCTCGGCGAGCACCTGCGTCACCAGAGTCGACTTTCCGGAACCGGACACGCCCGTCACCGCCGTCAGTACGCAGAGCGGTACGTCGACGGACACGCCGTGCAGATTGTGGCGGGAGACGCCGCGCAGGCGCAGCCAGCCGTGCGGTGCGCGCGGGCGGTGATCGAGTGGCCGGGCGCGCCCGAACAGGTACGGGCTCGTGGCCGACTCCCCGACCCGCTCAAGACCGGCGACCGGGCCGCTGTACAGCACGCGTCCGCCGCCCTCGCCCGCGCCGGGGCCGATGTCGACCACCCAGTCCGCCCGCCGTACGACGTCCATGTCGTGCTCCACGACGAACAGCGAGTTGCCGGCCGCCTTGAGGCGGTCCAGCACGTCCAGCAGCGGTTCCGCGTCGGCCGGGTGCAGACCCGCGGAGGGCTCGTCGAGGACGTAGACGACGCCGAACAGCCCCGAGCGCAGCTGGGTGGCGACCCGCAGGCGCTGCGCCTCGCCGGGCGACAGGGTCGTCGAGCGGCGCCCGAGGCTGAGATATCCGAGGCCCAGGTCGAGCAGTACCTCGACGCGCGCGACCAGATCGCCGCAGATCCGGACCGCGACCTCGGTCGTCTCCCCGGAGCGGGCGGTCGACGTGGCGGCGTCGGCCTCGGACCGCCCCGCGACGGGCCGCAGCAGCGCCTCGACCTCGGCGAGCGGCATCGCGTTGATCTCGGCGATGGAACGTCCGGCGAAGGTCACGGCGAGCGCCTCCGGCCGCAGTCCGCTGCCGTGACACTCGGGGCAGGGCACACTCCTGACGAACCGGAGCGCCCGTTCGCGCATCTTCTCGCTCTTGGAGTCGGCGAGGACGTGCATGACGTGTTCGCGGGCGCTCCAGAACTTGCCCTGGTAGCCGTAGTCGACGCGGCCCTCCTCCGGCTCGACGTACACGGAGGGCTGCTCGTCCGTATACAGCAGCCAGTCCCGGTCCTTCTTCCTGAGCCTGCGCCACGGTCGGTCGATGTCGATCCCCAGGCCGCTCACGACACTGCGCAGGTTGGCGCCCTGCCAGGCGCCCGGCCAGGCGGCGATCGCCCCCTCGCGGATGCTCAGCGAGGGGTCCGGGACGAGCAGGTCCTCGGCGACGTCGTGCGTGACGCCCAGTCCGTGGCACTCCGGACAGGCGCCGGCCGCGGTGTTGGGTGAGAACGACTCGGCTTCCAGCCGTGTGGCCCCGGGCGGATAGGTGCCGGCGCGGGAGTACAGCATGCGCAGCAGATTGGACAGCGTGGTGAGGGTGCCGACCGTCGAGCGCGAGCTGGGCGACCCACGTCGCTGCTGCAGGGAAACGGCCGGTGGCAGTCCGGTGATTTCCTGCACGTGCGGTGCGCCGACCTGTTGCAACAGCCTTCGGGCGTACGGTGCCACGGACTCGAAGTAGCGCCGCTGGGCCTCCGCGTAGAGCGTGCCGAACGCGAGCGAGGACTTGCCCGAACCGGAGACGCCGGTGAAGGCGACCATCGCGTCCCGCGGAACGTCGACATCGATGTTCCGCAGGTTGTTCTCACCGGCGCCCCGGACATGCACGAAGGCGTCGGTCGCGTCCTCGTTCACCCTTCCTGATTACCTGATCGCGCCGGGAACCGCGCGGCAGGCCCCGTCACCGAGCCCGCTCACACGAGCGGGATGACGTCTCGGCGCGGAAACCCTCGCAGTCCAGGCGCTCGAAGCGCGGGCCGCGCGGATCGCCCCGCCGGGCGGGGCCGAGGCCGCTCTCGGGGAGACGCGTCCAGGGCCCGCTTCGCTTCCGGCGCGCAACAACCACACTGATCGATCAGCGGAATCGTCGGACGGTAGGAACATCGACCACCGGCGAATGTCCGGCTCTCAGGTCTCCACATGATCGTCCTCGTCGTCTTGGAGCATGTGGCGACGCTCCTGTTCGCGCTTGGAGTAGGCGGCTGCCCGGATCGCCTCGTCGCTCTCCAGACCTGATCCGAGCGCGCCCCCCACCGTCGCGACCGAAGCGACGAACCAGGACAACGTCCAGTAATCCGTCGAGTCCAGCGGAGTCCGTGTCATGGAAGCGAACACTCGGTCGTTGAGGATGAACAGCGCCCAGACCAGGTTGACGACCATCAGACCCGCGTAGCACACGATCACGCCGATGCCCACGGTCAGGACGGTCGAGGCGTTGTAGAGCCTCGCTCTCTGCCTCGCCTCCCGCGAGACGTCCTCCGATCGATGCCAGAGCTGCGCGTCCACGATCAGCCAACCGATCATGAGCGCGACGGATCCGACCATGGCGATCACCAGGCGCGGCGCGCTCAGGGCCTCGGCCAGGCTCCATACGGTGGAGTTCACGGTGGCGACCGCTCCCGTGGCGAGGGCGGCCGCCAGGGCTTTCGACAAGCCCGGCACCAGGCGCCACGGCCGGTTGGCGCGGACCATGCCGACCAGCACCCTCAGATATCCGCGCGGCCCGCTGCGGACGTACCGAAGATCAGCGGTCTCCTCCTCACCGACCGTGCCCGGGTGAACCGGTGCGAGACGACCGACGAAGCGTCCCAGGGGCGGCTGCCCCTGCGGCGGCCCTCCGGCGCCGACGGCCGGCGCACCCGACAGGCCGAGCACGGCCTCTTCCACGGCCCGCCGGGCCCTCGTCTGCAGCCGCAGGGCCCCCAGCGTAGGAAGGACAGCAGCGCCAAGCCGTGTTCGTGACTCAGATCCACGACGAGCTTATGCCCGTGCGAGTGCAGCGGAAGGTCGGTGAGGGCCACGAGGACGTCCCAGTTCTCCGCCTCTGCGCGGTCCATGATCCGGCGCATCAGGGTGGGCAGGTCCTCGGTCCCGGCGGTGAAGGGCTCACTGACCACCTCGACGTCGAACCGTCGCCCCGGACCCGACTTGTCGGCGAGCCGCGCGGAAAGCGTGCGGGCCATGCGGTGCGCGATCTCCGTGGGCGCGTCCGGATCCGCCAGGAGGGCTACGACCGTCACGCCCTGGGGCGACATGCGCATGACTGGACCCTTCTCATCGGCTGATCCCGCGATCACATGTGCCCACAGGATGTCCCGAAGGCATCATCGACGCCGCGTGACACGCTGGCCCCCGGCGGTGCGCTGGACGGCGGCCGCCGGGGAGGACGGCCGTGTGGCGGATCGGGCCGTCCACGGATTCGGCCGGGGAAAGCGTCAGCGCCAGGACACGGGCTTGCCCGCCACCGGCCGAGGCCCCTCGGGACCCGCGGTGCGGACCAGGTTGCCCGTCTGGTCCCGGTGCTCGTGCACGAGGCGGATCGCCATGGCGCCCTCACCGGCCGCCGAGGCCACCCGTTTGACCGAGCCGCTCCTGACGTCGCCGACGGCGAAGACCCCCGGAAGGGTGGTCTCCAGAAGCAACGGGCCCCGGCCGAGCGGGTCCCAACGGGCCGCGTCCGCCGCCGCCCGGGCGTCGGCGCCGGTGAGGACGAAGCCCTTCTCGTCCAAGGCCAGCACACCCCTGAGCCAGTCCGTGCGCGGCCGGGCTCCGATGAACACGAACAGCGCCGCGGCCCGCACCTCCCGGCGCTCACCGCTCGCGTTGTCCTCCACGATCAGCGACTCCAGCTTCTCCTCCCCGCAGACGCCCCGGACCTCGGTATGGAGCAGCACCCCGATCTTCGGGTGCCGTTCCACCTGGTCCACCAGGTAGCGCGACATGTCCGCGTCGAGGTCACCGCCCCGGACGAGGAGGTGGACCCTGGACGCGTGGTGCGCGAGGAACAGTGCCGCCTGCCCCGCGGAGTTCCCGCCGCCGACCACGGCGACCGGATCCGCCTGGCAGAGACTGGCCTCGTGGACGGTCGCGGCGTAGTACACGCTGATGCCCTCCAGACGGTCGATGCCGGGCACTTCGAGCCTGCGGTACGACACTCCCGAGGCGAGGACCACGGCGTCCGCCCGGCTCCGGGACCCGTCTGTGAAGGTGACGACGTACTCGTCGTCCTGCGGGGTGAGCCCGTTGACCTGGGCCGGCACCATGAGGCGAGCACCGAACTTGTGGGCCTGGAGCACCGCGCGTTCGATGAGCTCGCCCCCGGAGATGCCCGATGGGAAGCCGAGGTAGTTCTCGATCCGGGACGAGGTGCCGGCCTGGCCTCCGGTGGCCACGGCGTCGACGGTGATCGTGGCGAGGCCGTCGGAGGCGCCGTACACGGCGGCCGCGAGTCCCGCGGGACCCGCGCCCACCACCATCACGTCGCATCGCCCGGCCTCCGGCGACGGGGCGGGCAGCCCGATGAGCCGGGCGAGTTCGGCGTTGCTCGGATTGCGCAGCACCCGCTCGCCCTTCCAGACGACCACCGGAGTCTCCTCGGGACGGATGGCGAACCGACGCAGCAGTGCCTCCGCCTCCGTGTCCCGTCCGGATCAGGTTTTTCGGGTATGAGCGGAATCTCCGGGTCGGGCCGGATCACGAGGCCGGACAGCCGGCCGACCGGGACCCCGGGGTACGCAGCGCTCGCCGTGACGGGCGGCCCTGCCGTGGCGCATCCGGTCGGTCACCCGCCCGCCCGAGCGGACGTCCCGCCCGGTGATCGCCGTCCTCTCAAGGGGAGACCCATGGTCAGAGGGATGATCAACGGCGGGTGCGCTTCCTGGTGCGCCTTGCGCGAGGCGACCGGCCCGCGCTGCCGCTCGGCCGCCCAGCCTTCTGCCTGCGCGCACAGAGAATCTCCAGTCCAGGGTGGCGAGCCGGGTCCCCCGACGCCTGCGCCTGGCGGGTCGGACATGTACGGGTCTGGTCACCCCACGAGTACGAGAGGATTGATGCGAATCTTCTGGATGAACCGGACCACGAGCGGGTACGCGAAACATCACTCGCCTCCCTGACGACATCGCGGGGAACGGAGCGATCCCATGGGCGACAGCCGTGCGCACGACCGGGAGGGCGGCCTTCCGCGGGGCGCCGGCGGGGGGCCCACCAGGGCCGCGTGGGAAGAGCCCCGCCCACCCGCTCCGGCCGACCACGCCCTCCACGAACTCATGGCGCTCTCCCACGCCCTGTTCGACAGTCCGGACGAAGGCGAGATCCTGCGCCTGGCCATGGACCACATAGCCGCCGCGAGGCCTTACAGCGCCGAGGCCGGATACCTCGAGGTGGGCGGCGACCTGGTCCCCAGCCCGAGGAACGGCCCGGGCCCTGCCGTGGCCGTGGACCGGAAGGTGCGGGAGCTGGCCGGGAGGGACGGTCCCGTGACGGTGCCCGGGAGGCAGTGGGGCCGGGCCCTGGGGCTACGCGGGCGCGAGGGACTCCACGGCTACCTCGTCGTGACGTCCCGCTCCCGGCCCACCGAGGCCGAGCGATCGCTGCTCGCCACGCTCGTCCGGCACACCGCTGCCGCTCTGTCGGTCGCCTTCGCACACCGCCGCCGACGTGAGGACGCGCTGGAGCTGCGCCGCCTGAAGGAGGAACGCTCAACCCTCCAGCGGCAACTGATCTCCGTCGTGGCCGAGTGGGGATACCAGCGTGGCGTTCACACTGTCATGGCCGATGTCGCCGCCTCGGGCGGCGGCGAGCAGGCCGTCACCCGGGCTCTGCACGCGCTCACCGGATTCCCCGCGCTCGTCGAGGACCGCTTCGGTCGGCTGAGGTCCTGGACCGGTGTCAGCCGCCCCGACCCCTATCCGGAACCGGACCCCGTGCGACAGGACGAAATGCTGAACGCCGTCGCCCGGGAGGTCGGACCGGTGCGGATAAAGGACCGGCTGATCACCCTGGTCCGTCGGCGCGGCGAGATCCTGGGTGTGCTCGCCCTGGTCGACGTCCGGGACGAGGCCGACGAGCACACCGTGCTCGCGCTGGAATACGCCGCCGCGGCGCTCGCCCTGGAGCTGGCTCACCTGCGCAACCTGGCCGAAGTGGAGCTGAGACTGAACCGCGAGCTGGTCGACGACCTCCTGGCGGGGACGGACGAGGCGAGCGCCTACGCCCGGTCCGAGGCCGTCGGACACGATCTGCGCCGCAGCCACTATGTCGTGGTCGTGCAGTGGTCGAACCGGACCGTGGACGATCCCTTCGCGCGGACCGTGGGCCGGGCGGCCTCTCCCGTGGGCATGCACGCGCTGCTGACCCGACGTTCCGACCACGTGGTCTTGGTCGCCGACGACAGGCCGCACGCCGGCGCGCTGTACGAGGCGCTCGTCCAGGAGACCGGGACACGGGCCGGAACGATCGGGGTGAGCGCCCCTTCCGACGCCCTGGAGAACATCCCTCATCGCTACCAGGAGGCCCAGCGGGCCCTGGATGTACGCCGCCACTCCCGCGAGCGCTACGGCACGATGTTCTTCGACGAGCTCGGCCTCTACCGCATCCTGGGGCCTGGCAACGATTACCGGGAACTGGAGGCGTTCGTCGACGAGTGGCTCGGGCGGCTCATCGACTACGACTCCCGTCACCAGGCAACCATGGTGGAGACCCTGTCCCGGTACTTCGACTGCGGCGGCAACTACGACGAGACGGCCGACTCCCTCGCGGTCCACCGCAGCACGCTGCGCTATCGGCTCCAGCGCATCCGCGACATCAGCGGCAACGACCTGGCCGACGTCGAGGACCGGCTCAATCTCCAGGTGGCGAACCGAGTGTGGAAGATCGTCCTGGGCGGCCCCGGCTGATACCCCACCGGAACGACCGGGCCGGGCCGTGGACCGATGAGGTCCCGCACAGAGCGTGGCAGAGGTACCTCGTGGAGCTCCCCCGCCGCGCGATGTCCCAGCTTCGCCGGCTCATGCGTGCGCGAGTGGATCTGCCTCGTGCACCCGACAGACGTCGCCGCCACCACCTCGTCGAAGAGAGATCGCGGGGGCAATGGATCACAGTGTCCCCGTCTCCGGGTAACGTCAGGGTATGAGTCATCCGCATCCCGAGCTGAAAGCCGCCCCGCCCCTTCCCGAAGGAGGGCTGCGGGTCATCGCCCTGGGCGGCCTGGGTGAGATCGGCCGCAACATGACCGTCTTCGAGCACGCAGGCAAGCTGCTCATCGTCGACTGCGGCGTGCTGTTCCCCGAGGAGAACCAGCCCGGCGTGGACGTGATCCTGCCGGACTTCACCTCGATCCGGGACCGGCTGGAGGACATCGTGGCCGTCGTGCTCACCCACGGCCACGAGGACCACATCGGCGGTGTGCCGTATCTGCTGCGCGAGCGGTCCGACATTCCCGTCGTCGGCTCCAAGCTGACGCTGGCGTTCCTGGAGGCCAAGCTCAAGGAGCACGGCATCCGGCCGCGCACGGTGCGGGTGCGGGAGGGCGACCGGCGGGGCTTCGGGCCCTTCAACTGCGAGTTCGTGGCGGTCAACCACTCCATCCCGGACGGCCTCGCGGTCGCGATCCGCACCAAGGCCGGGATGGTGCTGCACACCGGTGACTTCAAGATGGACCAGTTCCCTCTCGACGAGCGCATCACCGACCTGCGCGCCTTCGCCCGCCTCGGCGAGGAGGGCGTGGACCTGTTCCTCACCGACTCCACCAATGCCGAGGTACCCGGCTTCACCACCTCCGAGCGTGAGCTGAACCCGGCGATCGAGCAGGTGATGCGCACCGCGCCGCGCCGGGTCATCGTCTCCAGCTTCGCCAGCCATGTGCACCGCATCCAGCAGGTCCTGGACGCCGCCCACCAGCACGGCCGCAAGGTCGCCTTCGTCGGCCGGTCGATGGTCCGCAACATGGGCATCGCGCGTGACCTGGGGTATCTGAAGGTCCCGTCCGGTCTGGTCGTCAGCACGAAGGAGCTGGAGAAGCTCCCGGACCACAAGATCACTCTGGTCTGCACCGGCTCCCAGGGCGAGCCGATGGCCGCGCTGTCACGGATGGCCAACCGCGACCACGTGATCCGCATCGGCAAGGGCGACACCGTCCTGCTCGCCAGCTCCCTCATCCCCGGCAACGAGAACGCCATCTACCGGGTGATCAACGGACTCACCCGGTGGGGCGCCCACGTGGTCCACAAGGGCAACGCCAAGGTGCACGTCTCCGGGCACGCGAGTGCCGGCGAACTCGTCTACTGCTACAACATCGTCAAGCCCCGCAACGTCATGCCCGTGCACGGCGAGTGGCGCCACCTGCGGGCCAACGGCGACCTCGCCATCCGCACCGGCGTCGACCCGGACCGGGTCGTCATCGCCGAGGACGGCGTCGTCGTCGACCTCGTCGACGGGCGCGCGTCCATCACCGGCAAGGTCCCCGCCGGCAACGTCTACGTGGACGGCATGGAGGTCGGCGGCGCCACCGAGGCGTCCCTCAAGGACCGCCTCACCCTCGCCTCCGAAGGCGTGGTCACCGTGGTGGCGATCGTCGACGCGGACACCGGTGCCCTCGCGGAGGCCCCCGACTTCCTGGCCCGTGGCTTCGTCCACGACGACACCACCTTCGAGCCGGTCATCCCCGTCATCGAGAAGACCCTGGCCACCGCGGCCTCGGAAGGTGTCGGGGACGCGCGGCAACTCGAACAGCTCCTCGCCCGCGCCGTGGCGAACTGGGCGTTCCGCACCCACCGCCGCAAGCCGCTCATCATCCCGGTCATCATCGACGCCTGAGCCACAGCCTGACGGCATGCCCCCGGCTCCCGGTCTCTGATCACCGTCCCCGGTTCCCGGTTCCCGATCTCTGATCACCGTCCCCGACTCCCGGTTCCCGTCGCGGTTCCGGGAATCGGGGTCGGGCGTGGTCACGGGCAGGCGCACGGGAGTGTGGTGGCGCGTGGAGACCACTTAGCGGGCCCGGCCCCGGTGTGCGGGACGGGATCCGGGGGAGATGTGCAGGGACATGAGCACACCGTTCGCAGGACCGATCGCGTGCGACGACCGCGCCGCCGTTGGCACGGCTGTGCCGTACGCCGCGTGCATCCGCCCACGCCTCGCGACCCGGGCCCGCCGGAGGTGCCGTGTCCGCTGACCCGTACGCCACCGGCGACGCACACCGCGCCCTGCGGCCCCGACCGACCGCCGCCTGGTGGCCGGCGCTGCGGCGTACGCCGGTGTCGCTGTGGAACGACGACATCACGGACTACGCGGCGGCGCTGACGTACTACGCGATCCTGGCCGTGCTCCCCGCGATGCTGGTCACCGTCCTTGCTTTCGGGCTGATCAGCCCGGACACGGCCGAGGAGTTCGTCACCCACGTCACCGCCTACGCGCCGGCCGAGTCCGGCGCCGACCTGCACGCCGTGCTGTCCCGTGCGCTGGGCGCCGACCGTGGGGCCTGGCCGCTGCTGGTGGCCGGAACGACGAGTGCGCTCTGGTCGGCCTCCAGTTATCTCGCCGTCTTCCGCCGCGCCCTGCACCACATGCACCGGGTCGAGGACCAGCGCTCCACCTGGCGCAAGGCGCATCGCATCCTGCTGACCGCCCTCGCTCTGCTGGGACTGCTGCTCGCCGGTTCCCTCATCCTGTTGCTGACGGGTCCGCTGGCCGAGGCGGCGGGCCGGGTCATGGGCGTGGACTCCACCGTGACCTGGGCCTGGAGCGTGCTGCGCTGGCCGCTGTTGCTGTGCCTGGTCGCCCTCCTGGTGGTGGTCGTGTTCCACACCGGTCCGGAACCGGCCCGCCTGCGCGGGAGCAGTCTGCCCGGCGGGGTTCTGGCCGCCGGGCTGTGGCTCGTCGTCTCCGCGGGTTTCGCCTGGTACGCCTCCGGGCTGAGCGCGTACAGCAGGCTGTACGGCTCGCTCGCGGGCGTCGTCGTCTTCCTCGTCTGGCTGTGGTTGTCCAACCTCGCCCTGCTGACCGGGGCACAGTTCGCCGCGGAACTCTCCGGGCCGCGCGATCGGGGCACCGCTCCCGCCTGAGGCAGGAGTACCGAGCGCGCGTGCCGAGTCCGTCACTCGGCCGCCGGGCGGTGTGACCCTCGTCCGTCGACCTGGATAAGTTACCGACCGGTCGGTATCGTGCCCGTCATGACCACCGTCGCTCCGGACCCGCGCGCGGGCCGCCACTGTCACAGCACCCTCAACTCGCTGCACGCGACGCACTACTTCTCCCCCGACGTGGGCCGCGAGCTGGGCGCGCTCGGCGTCACCCACCCGCATGCCGTCAACTTCGCGGTGCGGGCGGCCGCGCTCGGGCCGGTCGGGGCCGGTGCGGTGACGGCGACGTTCTACAACTACAAGCACACGCTCGTCGCCCGGCACGTGCCCGCGGTGTGGGAGTCGGCCACGCCCGCCCAGGTCCTCACGGCGCGCACGCGTGCCGTCGACGCGACGCTGAGGCGCCAGCTGGGCACGGACGTGGTCGAATCCGCGGAGATGGCGGAGGCGGCACGGCTCGCCCTGCGCGCCACCGAGGCCTGCTCGCGCAGCGCCCGGCCGCTGTACTCGGCCCACGCCGACCTGCCGGTCCCCGAGGAGCCGCACCTCGCGTACTGGCACGCCGCGACGCTGCTGCGCGAGCACCGGGGCGACGGACACCTCGCCGTGCTGCTGGCCGCGGGGCTCGACGGCCTGGAGGCGATGGTGACCCACACGGCGACCGGCAAGGGCATGCCGCCGAAGTGGGTGCACACCACCCGCGGCTGGAGCCGGGAGGACTGGGACGCGGCGGTCGGCCGGCTGCGCGAGCGCGGCCTGCTGGACGCCGACGGGGAGCTGACCGAGCAGGGCCGCGCGCTGCGTCAGGAGATCGAGCGGGAGACGGACCGGCTGGACCGCGCCCCGTACGAACACCTGGGCGCGGACGGCGTGGCCCGGCTGACCGAGCTCGGCGCGGTCTTCGTGCGCACCGTGCTCGCCGCCGGCGCCTTCCCGGCGGATCTGCTCCCCACGCCCAAGCGCTGACCTTCCGCACGAAGGTCGAGGCGGGAAGCAGCAATCAGCAAGCAGGCGGTACTCGGCACGAGGCGCGGAGACGGGAGCCGGAGAGCCGCGGGCGGGAGGGGCAGGGGCCGGAGAATCGGGAGCCGGAGAGCCGGCGGCCCGTGGGGCCACCGCACCGCCCCCGCCGCCCGCTGCCGCCCCGCCCCGCCCCCGTCGGCGCCCCCGCCCCCGCCTCAGTGCGCGGCCGCCTCCGTCATGCCCGGCTGGTCGAACTGCGTCCGGTGCAGTTCGGCGTAGCGCCCGCCGGTCGCCAGGAGCTCCTCGTGGGTGCCGCGTTCCACGATCCGGCCGGACTCGACGACGAGGATCAGGTCGGCGGCGCGCACGGTCGACAGGCGGTGGGCGATGACGACCGCCGTACGGTCCGCGAGGGCCTCGGCGAGGGCTTCCTGGACGGCCGCCTCGGACGTGTTGTCGAGGTGCGCGGTGGCCTCGTCCAGGATGACGACGCGCTGGCGGGCCAGCAGCAGCCGGGCGATGGTCATACGCTGACGCTCACCGCCGGAGAGACGGTAGCCGCGTTCCCCCACGACCGTGTCGAGACCGTCGGGAAGCGAGCGGACGAGGTCGTCGAGGCGGGAGCGGCGCAGCGCGTCCCACAGTTCGTCCTCGGTGGCCTCGGGCCGGGCCAGCAGGAGGTTCGCGCGCACGCTGTCGTGGAAGAGGTGGCCGTCCTGGGTGACCATGCCGAGGGTGGCCCGCAGGGAGCCGGCGCTCAGGTCACGGACGTCGACCCCGCCGATCCGGACGGCGCCCGAGTCGACGTCGTACAGGCGCGGCAGCAGCTGGGCGATGGTCGACTTGCCGGCGCCCGAGGAGCCGACGAGGGCGACCGTCTGGCCGGGAGCGGCGCGGAAGGAGACCCCGTGCAGGACCTCGGCGCCGCCGCGGGAGTCGAGTGAGGCGACCTCCTCCAGGGAGGCAAGGGAGACCTTGTCGGCGGACGGGTAGCCGAAGCGGACGTCGTCGAACTCGACGGAGACCGGACCGGGCGGCACCTCGCGGGCGTCCGGCTTCTCCTCGATGAGCGGCTTCAGGTCGAGCACCTCGAAGACCCGCTCGAAGCTGACCAGCGCGCTCATCACCTCCACCCGGGCCCCGGCGAGGGTGGTCAGCGGCGCGTACAGGCGGGTCAGGAGCAGGGCGAGGGCGACGACGGCGCCCGGTTCGAGGGTGCCGTTCAGCGCGAGACGGCCGCCGAGGCCGTAGACGAGGGCGAGGGCGAGGGCGGAGACGAGGGTCAGGGCGGTGATGAACACCGACTGGGCGGTGGCCGTACGGACGCCGATGTCCCGGACGTGGGCGGCCCGGGCCGCGAACTCCGCCGACTCCTCCTCGGGCCGGCCGAACAGCTTGACCAGGGTGGCGCCGGGCGCCGAGAAGCGCTCGGTCATCCGGGTGCCCATCGCCGCGTTGAGCGTGGCCGCCTCGCGCTGCATGCCCGCCATCCGGCTGCCCATCCGCCGGGCCGGGATGACGAAGACCGGCAGCAGGGCCAGCGCGAGCAGGGTGACCTGCCAGGACAGGGTGAGCATGACGGCGAGGGTGAGTACCAGGGTGACCACGTTGGAGACCACTCCGGAGAGGGTGTTGCTGAAAGCCCGCTGGGCGCCGATCACGTCGTTGTTGAGTCGGGAGACGAGCGCTCCCGTACGGGTACGTGTGAAGAACGCGACCGGCATCCGCTGCACATGATCGAACACGGCCGTGCGCAGATCCAGGATGAGCCCCTCCCCCAGCGTCGCCGAGAGCTTCCTGCCCAGGACGCCGAGCGCCGCCTCCAGCACCGCGATGACCGCGATGAACAGCGACAGCCGGACGACGGCGTCCGCGTCGCCGTGCGACACGATCGCGTCGACGACCCGTCCGGCGAGTACGGGGGTGGCGACCGCCAGCAGCGCGGTCAGCACCCCCAGCAGGACGAACAGCGCCATCCGGCGGCGGTGCGGGCGGGCGAACGCGCCGATGCGGCGCAAGGTCACCCGGTCGAAGGGGCGGCGTTCCTGTTGGGCGTTCATGACGCTGTAAAGCTGCGTCCAGGCGGTGCTCTCCATGCTCATGGAAGTGACCGTAAGACCTCAAGCAACCTTGAGGTCAACCTTCTCCGCGCATCTTCGACATCGTCGACATCTTCGACGCCGAAGGATCAGACGAAGGACCCGATGACCGTACGCAATGTTCCGTCCCCGCTCCGGCAACCCTCAGTTGGCACCGCGCGGAGAACCTCTCCGAGTGTGACAGCGGTTCCCGTTCCCCTTCCCGCCCCTCGTCCCGCCCCCCTTCCCCCGGGCAGACCGGCCCGGCGCGTTCCGGTGCGCCAGATCCTGTGCCTGCTTCCGCTCCTGCTCGTCACCGTGGTCGCGGTGCGGCACCGGTCCGTTCTCGTCGAGGGCTTCGCGCAGTTGCGGAGCGCGCAGTGGCCCTGGCTGCTGGCCGCGCTCGGAGCGACCTGTCTGACGTGGGTGGCGGCGGCCGTCACCCGGCAGGGCGCGGTGGTGGAGCGGCTGCCCGGACGACGGCTGCTGGCCGCGCAGTTCGCGGCCGGCGCCGCCAACCACCTGCTGCCGACGGGGCTGGGCGCGAGCGCGGTCAACCTGCGGTTCATGACCGTGTGCGGGGTGCCCCTGGCCCGCTCCTCCGCGGCCCTCGCGCTGTATCTGCTGGCGGAGGGCGTGGCCCGGGTGGGCCTGCTCACCGTGCTGCTGCTCGTCTTCCCCGACGCGCTGCGGCTCGGTTCCCTGCTGCCCGACGGGGCGCTCGGCCCGCTGCTGGGCGTCCTCGGCGCGGCCGTGCTGGTGGTGGCGGGCGCGCTCACCTTCGTACGGCGTCTGCGGTCGGCGGTGTGCTCCTTCCTGCGCACCGCGCTCGGCGAGGCGCGCTCGGTGCACTCCCGTCCGGCCCGGGCGCTGGCCCTGTGGGGCGGCTCGCTGGCCTTCCCGGTGCTTCAGGCGGCCGGTCTGGCCTCGGTGGGGCGGGCGTTGGGGCTGCCGGTGCCGATGGCGCACATGGCGGTCGCGTACCTGGCGGCGACGGTGGCGGTCGCGCTGGTCCCCACCCCGGGCGGGATCGGCTCGGTGGAGGCGGCGCTGATCGTGGCGCTGGTCGCGGCGGGCGGCCCGGTGGCGGTGGCCACGGCGGTGGTGGTCGGCTATCGGATCATCACGGTGTGGCTGCCGCTGCTGCCGGGCGCGCTGACGCTCGGCGCGCTGGTCCGGATGAAGGTCATCTGAGGCACCGCGGGGCCTCGGGCGCCTCACGGTGGCCCGCCGTCCGTACGCGACGCCCACCCCCGTGACCCACGGATCACACCGGCCCACGGATCGGACCGCGAGCGGGCCGAACCGGGCGAGGGCATCGTCCGGACTGCGGGATCCCGCCACCGCGTCCGGATCCTCGGGTACGAACTCCCGTGCCGGATACGGCAGGATGAGCGGTCGTGCCCGCAGCGCGAACGGCGGGCGCCACCGCACATCCCGGAACCGAACAGGTGACATCGTGACGAGACTTCACATCCGGCCGTCGACGGCCCCGCGTGCCGCGGGTCGACTTCCCGGAGGTGACCGGTGAACCGCGCCCTGACCCTGGACGACGCAGTCGTCGCCGGAATCGCCCTGGCCACCGGACTGTTGGCGGCCTTCCTGTCCCGCACGCTGCTGCGCTGGCTGGCGAAGCACGCCAAGCGCACGAGGTGGAGCGGCGACGACGTCGTCGTGGACGCGCTGCGCACCGTGGTGCCCTGGTCGATGACCGCCGCCGGCGCGGCGGCCGCGGCCGCGGTGCTGCCGCTGACGAAGGCCGTCCAGCACACGGTGAACCAGTGTCTGACGGTGCTGCTGATCTTCGTGGTCACCGTGTCGGCGGCGCGGGTCGTCGCCGGGCTCGTGCAGTCGGTGACCTCCTCCCGCTCCGGTGTCGCCGGGTCGGCCACCATCTTCGTGAACATCACCCGGATCCTGGTGCTCGCGATCGGCTTCCTGGTGGTGCTCCAGACCCTGGGCATCTCGATAGCTCCGCTGCTCACCGCCCTGGGCGTCGGCGGTCTCGCCGTCGCACTGGCCCTGCAGGACACCCTCGCGAACCTGTTCGCGGGCATCCACATCCTGGCCTCCAAGACCGTCCAGCCCGGTGACTACATCAAGCTGAGCAGCGGCGAGGAGGGCTATGTCGAGGACATCAACTGGCGGCAGACGACCGTGCGCGCCCTCTCCAACAATCTCGTCGTGATCCCCAACGGGCAGCTCGCCAAGACGAACATGACCAACTACATGCGCCCCGAGCAGCAGTTGACGATCCTGGTGCAGGTGGGCGTGGCCTACGACAGTGACCTGGAGCAGGTGGAGCGGGTGACCTCGGAGGTCATCGCGGAGGTCATGACGGGTGTCGACGGCGCCCTCCCGGACCACGAACCCGCCATCCGCTTCCACACCTTCGGCGACTCGCGGATCGGCTTCACGGTGATCCTGGGTGTCGGCGAGTTCAGCGACCAGTACCGGATCAAGCACGAGTTCATCAAGCGGCTGCACCGCCGCTACCGGGAGGAGGGCATCCGGATCCCGGCGCCGGCCCGCACGGTGGCCCTGCAGTCCGGCACGGTCGTCATCCCGCAGCAGCGGAGCGTCGACGACTTCGTGCAGGGCGGGGTGACCGCCCTGCACGACTGACGGCGGCCGACGGCGTCGGCCGCCGGGTCAGAGCGTGGCCGAGTTCTCGTGCCAGCGCACGCCCGCCTGCCGGCGCGGCGCCGTGAGGGACGGCGTCACCGGGGTGACCGTCCAGTCCGGATGGCCGGGCATCCTCGGGGTCGTCGTGCCGTACAGCCAGTCCCGCAGGAAGCCGGACACGTCCTGCCCGCTCGTCCGCGAGGCGACGGCGATGTAGTCCTCGGTCGACGCAGACCCGTCGCGGTGGCGGGCCAGGAAGGTCCGCTCGACCGTATGGAAGGCGTCCTCGCCGATGAGCTGACGCAGTGCGTACAGGACGAGGACGCCGCCCAGATAGCGCTGGCTGTCGAAGAGGTTGGCCGCGTTCGGCGCGGCGACCGGGCCGGAGGTGCTGCGCCACTGGTCGCCGCGCGCGTAGGTGTCCTTCATCCGGGCCTCGAAGGTGGTCAGACCCAGCGAGTCCGCCCAGCCCCGCTCGTAGCGGTACAGCAGCCCGTAGAAGTCGGCGTGGCCCTCGTTGAGCCACAGGTCGGCCCAGGTGGCGGGGCTGACGCTGTTGCCGAAGTAGGAGTGGACCAGCTCGTGCATCATGTGCGAGCCGATCTTCGGCTCCGCCTGGAGCAGGTAGTTCGGCTTGTAGAGGGTGAGGGTCTGGGTCTCCAGTCCCGTGAAGTCGAAGGCGTTCGGGTCGTCGGTGTTGCAGGGCAGCAGCCCGTACGTCTCGAACGGGTAGGCGCCGAGCCGGGCCTCGAGCCATTCGACCAGGCCGGGGGTGAGCGCGAGGGCGGGCTCCAGGGCCTCGGCGCGGGCGGCCGGGACGACGTCGCGCAGCGGCAGTCCGTGCGGGCCGCTCCGCTTCTTGACGATGTAGTCGCCGACGGTGATCTGCACCAGTTCGGTGGCGATCGGCGAGCGGGAGCGGTAGGTGTACGCGGTCCGGTCGCCCGCCAGGTTCTCGGTGCACACGAGCGAGCCGCTCGCGACGGCCCGCAGGGCGGCGGGGACGGTGATGCGGAAGGTGAAGTCCGCCTTGTCCGACGGATGGTCGTTGCAGGGGAACACGGTGTGCGCCGAGTCCGGCTGGGGACAGATCGCGAAGCCGTCCGCCGTCGGGACCCACGCGGTGTGCGCGAGCGCGCGGCGCGGGTCCGCGGTGTAGGTCACGCACACGGTGACCCGGGCCCGGGTGGCCAGGGGCCGGGCGGGCGTGATGCGCAGCTTTTCGTCCACCTGTTCGAAGGTGGCCGCGCGGCCGTCGACGTGGACCGTGCGTATGTCCAGGCCCAGGGCGTCCAGCGAGAGCCGGGTGAGGGCCTGGGTGGTGCGCAGTTCCAAGGTGGCCGTGGCGTCGACCAGGGTGGTCGTGGGGTCGTAGGAGAAGTCGAGGTGGTAGGCGCCCACGCGGTAGCCGTCGTTGCCGAGGGCCGGGAAGACGGGGTCACCGAGGGTCTCGGGGCCCGGTGCGTCGGCGGGCTTGCTGTCCGTGTCCGCGTACGCCGCGCTTCCCCCGGCCAGGACTGCTGCCGCCGTGCCGATCAGCGCGGCCGCCGGGGCCGTCACTCTGCTGCGATATCTCATGGTCCGCTTTCGCTGGGGCGGCCGGGTGGTCGGTCCGGCCGTCGGATGAGGTCGAGATCTACCTCCATGACCACGAAAACGGCCGCTTCGGTTGCACCGGAAGCACATCCGGCCGTCCCGGGGTGCGACCGGGGTGTGAGGAGACCCCTGTCGAGCCGGCGCCGGTCACGAGATATCTTGATGTCGAGCAATGTTGCAGACGTGGAGCGGAGCACCCGGTGACTGACTCGACCATCATCTATACGCACACTGACGAGGCCCCGGCCCTGGCGACGTATTCCTTCCTGCCGGTGGTCCAGGCGTACGCCTCGCAGGCGGGTGTCGCCGTCCAGACGCGGGACATCTCGCTGGCCGGGCGGATCATCGCCGTGTTCCCGGAGTACCTGACCGAGGACCAGCGGATCCCGGACGCGCTGAGCGAGCTCGGTGAGCTGGCCAAGACGCCCGAGGCCAACATCATCAAGCTGCCGAACATCTCGGCGTCGATCCCGCAGCTCAAGGCCGCGGTCGCCGAGCTCCAGGCGCAGGGTTACGCGCTGCCGGCCTACCCGGACGACCCGAAGACCGACGAGGAGCGGGAGATCCAGGCCCGCTACGACAAGGTCAAGGGTTCCGCCGTGAACCCGGTCCTGCGCGAGGGCAACTCCGACCGCCGTGCCCCCGCGTCGGTCAAGAACTACGCGAAGACCCACCCGCACCGCATGGGCGCCTGGTCGTCGGAGTCGAAGACCAACGTCGCGACCATGGGCGAGAACGACTTCCGCTCCACCGAGAAGTCGGTCGTGATCTCCGAGGCCGGCTCCCTGCGGATCGAGCTGGTCGGCGACGACGGCTCCACCAAGGTGCTGCGCGAGTCCGTACCCGTCCTGGAGGGCGAGGTCGTCGACGCCTCCGTCCTGCACGTCGCGCCGCTGCGCGAGTTCCTCACCGCGCAGATCGCCCGGGCCAAGGCCGAGGACGTGCTGTTCTCCGTGCACCTCAAGGCCACGATGATGAAGGTCTCCGACCCGATCATCTTCGGTCACGTGGTGCGCGCCTTCTTCCCGAAGACGTTCGCTCGGTACGGCCAGACGCTCGCCGCGGCCGGCCTGACCCCGAACGACGGTCTGGGCGGTATCCACAAGGGCCTGGAGTCCCTGCCCGAGGGCGCCGAGATCAAGGCCTCCTTCGACGCCGAGCTCGCCGAGGGCCCGAAGCTGGCCATGGTCGACTCCGACAAGGGCATCACCAACCTGCACGTGCCGTCCGACGTGATCGTCGACGCCTCGATGCCGGCCATGATCCGCACCTCCGGCCACATGTGGGGCCCGGACGGCCAGGAGGCCGACACCCTCGCGGTGCTGCCGGACTCCTCGTACTCCGGCGTCTACCAGGCCGTGCTCGACGACTGCCGCGCCAACGGCGCCTACGACCCGTCGACCATGGGCTCCGTCCCGAACGTCGGCCTCATGGCGCAGAAGGCCGAGGAGTACGGCAGCCACGACAAGACCTTCGAGATCCCGACCACCGGCACGGTCCGCCTCGTCGACCAGGCCGGCAACGCGGTGATCGAGCAGGCGGTCTCCGCCGGCGACATCTTCCGCGCCTGCCAGACCAAGGACGCGCCGATCAGGGACTGGGTGAAGCTGGCCGTCACCCGCGCCCGCGCCACCGGCGACCCGGCCGTCTTCTGGCTGGACGCGACCCGCGCGCACGACGCGAACCTGATCGCCAAGGTCGAGGCGTACCTGGCGGAGCACGACACCGAGGGTCTGGACATCCGTGTCCTCGCCCCGGTCGAGGCCACCAAGCTGTCGGTGGAGCGCATCCGCCGCGGTGAGAACACCATCTCGGTGACCGGCAACGTGCTGCGTGACTACCTGACCGACCTGTTCCCGATCCTGGAGCTGGGCACCAGCGCCAAGATGCTGTCGGTCGTCCCGCTGATGGCGGGCGGCGGTCTGTTCGAGACGGGTGCCGGCGGTTCCGCGCCGAAGCACGTCCAGCAGCTGGTCAAGGAGAACTACCTGCGCTGGGACTCGCTCGGCGAGTTCTTCGCGCTCGTGCCCTCCTTCGAGCAGTACGCCGAGTTCACGGGCAACACCCGCGCCAAGGTCCTCGCCGACACGCTCGACCGCGCCACGGCGACCTTCCTGAACGAGGACAAGTCCCCGACCCGTCGTGTCGGCGGCATCGACAACCGCGGCAGCCACTTCTTCCTGTCCCTGTACTGGGCGCAGGAGCTGGCCGCGCAGACCGACGACGCTGACCTGGCGAAGGCCTTCGCCCCGCTCGCCGAGACCCTCGCGGCGAACGAGCAGACCATCGTCGACGAGCTCAACGCCGTTCAGGGCCGGCCCGCCGACATCGGCGGCTACTACCAGCCCGACCCGGCGAAGGCTGCGGCGTTCATGCGTCCGTCGGCCACCTGGAACGAGGCCCTCGCGTCCCTGAACTGACGCACCGCCGCACCCCTGAGCACCACCCACCTCCGCCCCGGCCGGGTCTCTCCCGGCCGGGGCGGTCGTGCGCCCGCCCCCGACCCGCCGCCGTGGCATCTTGATCACGCGCCATGCCACCGACACCACCCCGGAGCAGCCTCATGACCCCTGCCGTGCCGTCCTTCCGCGTCCTGCCCGGCGCCGCCGACTCGCCGGTGATCCTCCATGTGCCGCACTCGGCCCGGGAGATACCGGCCGGGGTGCGCGCGGGCATCGTGCTGGACGACGCGGCGCTGGAGCGGGAGATGGACCACATCACCGACTCGCACACCGCGGAGATCGCCGAGGCGGCGACGCGGCTGGCCGGCGTGACGCCCTGGCGGTTCGTGAACCGGCTGTCGCGGCTCGTCGTCGATCCGGAGCGGTTCCCGGACGAGCGCGAGGAGATGCGGGCCGTCGGCATGGGCGCCGTCTACACGCGGACCACGCACGGCGAGGTGCTGCGGCCGCAGGAGACCGACCCCGAGCCGCTCGTCGCCCGGTACTTCCGGCCGTACGCGCAGGCGATGACCGACGCCGTCGCCGAGCGGCTGGCGGCCGTCGGACGGGCCGTGGTCGTCGATGTCCACTCCTACCCCGCCGAGCCGCTGCCCTACGAGCTGCACGGGGAGGGACCGCGACCGCCGGTATGCCTCGGCACCGACGCCTTCCACACCCCGGCCGACCTGCTCGCCGTCGCGCGGCGGGCGTTCGGGGACGCGGTGGGGGAAACCGGGCTCGACAGCCCGTTCGCCGGCACCTACGTGCCCCTGGAGTACTACGGGAAGGAGCCCCGGGTGAGCGCGCTGATGGTGGAGATCCGGCGGGACACGTACATGACCGAGCCGGGCGGACCGGCCGGGCCGGGACTCACCCGGCTCGCCTCGGCGCTCGCCGCTCTCGTCGACGCCGTCACCGGCTGACCCGCGGTTCGCGCACCCGCACCGGACGGGCGGCCGGGGCCCGGTGACGGCCCGTCGCCGGGACGGCGGCTCGCGGTCCCGGCCGACCGGGTCGCCTCGCGCCGGAAGGCAGCCGTCCAACGGTAGGTCCGTCGTCCGGCGAGAAGTCCGTCGCCCGGCGGAAGTCGGCCGTCCGACGGCCGTGACGCGCCCGGGCGCGCCGGCGGATCCCGCCGGATCGAGCCGCGTGAGCGCCCGTCGCCCGTGGTCTCAGGCGCGCAGCCACTCCGTCACGACCACCTCCGCGCCGGTCCGCAGCCGCAGGGCGAACGGGCCGCCCGGGGGTGCGTCGCAGGCGAAGCGGCCCATGTCGTCGGCGGTGAGCGAGGCGCCGGCCCGGGGGCCGTGCAGTACCTCGATCGAGGCCGACTGGGGCGGCAGCAGCTGACCCATCAGCCCCTCGTCGGTCACCTCGACGTCGACCGTCAGCCCACCCGTGTGGAAGGTCAGCATCCGCGGCACGTCCACCGCTCCGCGCACCGGGATGGCGTCGACCAGCGAGTCGAACGTCAACTCGGCGATCCGCGCGTCCAGGTCGTGCAGGGCGTAGGCCTCGATGGCGGCCCGCCGCAGCTCGGCCGGCACCGGGTCGAGGATGGCGGCGGCCTGGCGGAGTTCCTCCTCCAGCCGGTCGTGGTCGAACTCCTCGTCGACGAAGGGGACTTCGCCGAAGATGTCGTCCTGCCCGTCGTCGTTCATACCGTTCATGCCGTTCACAGGGCTCCCCGTGCGTCGAGTCGGGCGCGCAGGCGGCGCAGACATCGCTGGCGCATCGGTCCGATGCTGCCGACGGCGATGCCCAGGGCGGCCGACACCTCCTGATAACTGGGCGGCGGCGAGGCGATCAGCGCCCGCAGCAGCTGCCGGCAGCGCTCGCCGAGCGCCTCGAACTCCTGCCACAGGAACCGGACCCGCTCGCTCTGCGCGGCCGCCTCCTCCGAGTCCAGCACCGACTGTTCCGGCGTGCGGTCCTCGCTGGCCCGGTCGAGCAGCAGCGGATCGTCGGTCGGGGTCAGCCGCCTCAAGCTCTTGATCACTTTCAGGCACTCGTTGCGCGCGGTGCTCGCGAGCCACGAACCGGCCTTGTGCGGCTCGCGGATCCGCCCGAGATGCTGGGCGAAGCGGAACCACACGGTCTGGTACACCTCGTGCCCGTCGGCGTCGGAGAGCCGATGCGCGCGCACGACCGACCACACCAGTGGGCTCAGCCCGTCCACCAGCGCCTTCCAGGCCGCCGTGTCACCGTCGACGGCGGACTGGACGAGCGCGCCGACATCAGTACGGTCCACGGCCCCACCCCTCGTGTACGGCCTGTCATCGTACGCCGTGGCGGGGCCCCTCTCGGACGTCATGCCGCCCTCACGCCGGACCTGCCGGGACCGGTTGCCAGGTGGGCGGAAGCAGTGCCGGGACGTGCGCACCGCGCACCTCCGCGAACTCGGAGCCGGTGGCGAGGAGCCGGCGGGCGGCGGCCCGCGGGTCGGTGAGCCCGTGCGCGGTCATGTGGGCCGCGACCAGCCCGGCCACCAGGGGTGTGGCGAAGGACGTGCCGCTCCAGGACGCCATCCCCTCGAACATCACCTGGTCCGGCTTGCCCGGGGCGGCCTGCTGCGCCTCGCTCAGCACGCCGGTGTGACGCGGGGAGCGACAGGTGCAGGAGTAGGTGAAGCCGTAGCGGCAGGCGTCGTAGGTGGAGTGCTGGTAGACGTACGGGACGGGGGTGTCGAAGCCGGTGAGGGCGCTGGTGAGACGCTCGCCGGGCGCGTAGACCCGGACCCAGGGGCCGTGGTTGCTGAAGCAGGCGCCGAACTCGCCGTCGCCGCGCAGCGCGCCCACCGACAGCACCGCGTCGGCGTACTCGGGCAGCGAGGCGTAGGCGGCCGGCCAGAAGGGCGCGGCGCTGCCGTTGTTGCCGGCGGCCGCGACCAGCAGGGTCTTCTGCGCCTGGAGTTCCTCCATGAACGCGGCCACGCCGAGCAGGCCGTCGACCCGGCCGTTGGACGTGCCGGCGGAGAGGCTGAGGATGTCGGGCCAGCCGCTCTGGACGGCGTCGAAGAGCCGCTCGCCGAACTCGGACTCCAGGATCGCGCCGGCGTCGTTGAGGGTGCCCCGCACGGTGACGTCGGTGTGCGGCGCGACGGCCGCGACCAGCCCGGCGATGAACGTGCCGTGTCCGACGTACTGTTGGAGGATCCCCTCCTCGTCGGTCTCCCTGACCTGGGCGTCGCCCTCGGTGCGGGCCAGCAGCGGGTAGGAGCGGTAGTCGTGGGTCAGACCGGTGTCGACGACGAGCACGCCGACGGCGTCCGTGCCTTCCGCGGCGTCGTCCGCCGGGGCCGCCGCCGGGTTGGGCCGGGCGCTGCGCGGGGCGGGCACCGGTTCGTCGCCGGGGCAGGCGTTGACGGCGATCGACACCAGGTGGTTGCGGCTGATCATGCGGCGGCCGGCGCGGCCCTCCGTCTCCCGCAGCGCGCGCAGGGCGCCCGCGACGGTGGGGTCGGCTGCGCGGCCGCCCTCGCCCGGGTCGCCGACCCGGATCCGGGTGATGCCCGAGCGGTTGGTCTGCGGGCCCGCGCGGCGCACGTGGTCCGGGACCAGGCCCTCGGTCGCGGTGAAGTGCGCGCGGACGGCGTCCTCGACGACCCGGGCCTCCTCGCCGTCGCGCGCGAGGACGACTCCCTTCTCGTAGATGAACTCGGCGGAGTCGTCCGGTCCCATCGCCAACGGGACGTCGGGCAGCGAACGTTGGAGGTGGTCGAACTGCTCGTGGAATCGCTGTGGTGCCATGGCGTGTCCTCCCCTACAGCCGGTGGTCGACAGCAAGACCCGCGGGACGGCCGTCTGATACAGGTGGTGCGACGGCGGATGGGGGTGGTGCGGTTGCGGTCGCGCGCCCCTCGGTCTGCCGACTCCGTTGACACGACGTCCAATTGTTACTGGTGGATACGGTGCCGAACCGGTGTGGCGTGCAGGCCGGAGCACTACCATCCGTGGAGTGACAGCGGTAAACGACTCGGTTCTCGAACTGCTGCCGATGGTGTTCGCCGCCCCGGGCGACGCGTTGTCGCAGGCGGAAGGAGTGCTGGACACCGATCCGACGCCGTTGCACGCTTCGGTCGCCCACCAGGTGATCGGCATCTGGCAGCGGGACTGGGGCGACATGCGCCTGGCCCTGGACCATCTGCGGCGCGCCCGGGACCTCGCGGCCCGCGCGGACTCTGCCGAGCGGGAGGCGGACGTCCTCGGCACGCTCGGCGTGGCGCTGGTGCACGCGGGCCGCACCCGGCAGGGGCTCGCCGCCTTCGAGCGGGGGGTCGAGCGCGGGAGCGGCCACACCCGCGCGCGGGTCATGTACCGGCGGGCGTACTCCCTGTGGGTCCTCGGCCATCATCGCGAGGCGCTGGAGGACGTACGCCGGGCGATCCCCGTGCTGCGCCAGGCCGACGACGTCATCTGGACGGCGCGCGCCCTCACCCTGCGCGCCACCGTGCATCTGGCCCTCGGGGCGGTCGACCGGGCCGAGGCGGACTTCACGGCGGCCGAGGCACTGTGGGACACCACCGGGCAGGAGCACGACAAGGCCGACGCGGTGGAGAGCCGCGGGCTGGCAGCCTTCCGTTCCGGGGACGTCCCCGCCGCGCTGCGGCTCCTCGACGAGGCGGAGGAGCGGTACGCCAAGCTCGGCACGCCGACGTTCATGCTCAACATCCGGCGCTGCGAGGTCCTGATGGCGGCCGGTCTCGCACCGGAGGCACTGGCCGAGGCGGACGCGGCGATCGGGGTGCTGGACGGCATCGGCGGGCAGTCCACCCGTAAGGCGGAGCTGTTGCTGACGGCCGCGCGGGCGGCACGGCTGGCGGGCGATCCGGGGACGGCCATCGCGCGCGCGGCGGTGGCCGAGCGGCTCTTCGCGGGACAGCGGCGCACCTGGTGGGAGACGCACGCCCGGCTGGTGCTGATCGAGGCACGGGTGGCCACCGGACGCGGCTCCGGGCGGCTGGTCGCGGACGCGGCGAGGCTCGCCGAGCGGCTGGCGGCCTTCCAGGCGCCGGCCGCGCCGCAGGCCTGGCTGCTGGCGGGCCGGATCGCACTGGACCTGAACTGGACCACGGACGCCGAACGGTACCTGCAGATCGCGGCCCGCAGCAGGCGCAGCGGACCGCCGCTGGCACGGATGACGGGCTGGGCGGCGCAAGCGCTGTGGGCGCGGGCGACCGGCTCGGGCCGTGGCGTGCTGGAGGCCTGCCGGCGCGGGCTCGACGTCCTCGACGACCACCGCACGACGCTGGGCGCCTCGGAGCTGCGGGCCCGGGCCACAGCGCAGGGCGCCGAACTCGCCGCGCTGGCCCAGGAGGTCAGTCTGGAGCGGGGCGGGCCACGGCAGTTGCTGGTGTGGAGCGAACGGTGGCGGGCCACGGCGCTGTCGACGCCGCCCACCCGGCCGCCGGCCGACCCGGCGCTGCTGAGCGGGCTGACCGCCTTCCGGGTGATCGCCGCCCGTGCGGAGGCCGCCCGGATGGACGGCCGGCCGGTGCCGACGCTGGAGCGTGAACAGCGGCGTCTGGAACGGGAGATCCGCTCCCGGACCCTGCACATCCGCGGGGTCACGCCCTGGGGCGGTGACCGGTTCGGCGGTGACCGCTTCGACGCGGGGCGGCTCCTCGACCGGCTCGGCAAGGGGCGGCTGGTCGAACTGGCCGTGCTGGACGGGCGGGTTCAGGTGCTGCTGTGCGGGGGCGGGCGGGTGCGCCGGTTCCCGGGCGGGCTGCTGGCCGAGGCGGAGCGGGAGGCCGAACACGTACAGGCCGGGCTGCGGCGGCTGGCCCACCCCGGCGCGGAGGGCCGGCTGCCGGTGGTGGAGGCGGCGGGGCGGAAGCTGGAGGAACTGCTGCTCGGCGAGGCGGCGGGGCAGCTGGGTCCGGGGCCGTTGGTGGTGGTGCCGCCGGCCCGGCTGCACCGGGTGCCGTGGGCGCTGCTGCCGTCGTTGCGGGAGCGGGTGGTCAGTGTGTCGCCGTCGGCCAGTGGCTGGCTGCGCGCGCGGGAGACCGAACCGCCCCCGGGCGGCCGCCAGGTCCTGGTGCGGGGCCCGGGGCTGGCGTCCTGCGGGGCGGAGGTGCCAGAGGTGGCCGGGCGGTACGGCAGGCCGATCGTGCTGGAGCAGGAGGATGCCCATGTGTCGCGCGTGCTGCGGGAGTTGGACGGGGCCGCGCTGGCACACATCGCCGCGCACGGTACGTTCCGCGGGGACAGCCCGATGTTCTCGTCCCTGCGGATGGCGGACGGGCCGCTGATCGTCCACGACTTCGAGCGGCTGGCCCGCAGTCCGTACCGGATCATCCTCTCCAGCTGCGACACCGCCCGGCTCGCGTCGGTCGGCGCGGACGAACTCCTGGGCCTGGTCACGGCGTTGCTGCCGCTCGGCACGGCTGGTGTGGTGGCGAGCAGCGCGCCCGTCAACGACGCGGCGGTCGTCCCGCTGATGCTGGCCCTGCACAAGGGCATCAGCGCGGGCCTCTCCCTGGCGGAGGCGCTGCGGGACGCCCGCGCCGCGCTGCCGGACGACGCGCTGCACCAGGCGACGGGCTGGGCGTTCACGGCGTTCGGGGCGGCCTGAGTCCGGCTCTCGGCCCGGCCGGTTCAGGCCGGCTGCTCCACCAGCCATGGAAGGGCGCCGCGGTCGCCGGCGCCGAGACGGCTGTAGGCGCCGTGGAGGTGGTTGCCGACGGTCCGGACGGACAGGGTGAGGCGTTCGGCTATCTGCCGGTTGCTGAGGCCGGCCGCGGCGAGGGTGACGATCTGCCGTTGCCGGGCGGTGAGTTCGCCCAGGACCAGACCCGACAGGGCAGGGGTACGGGCGCCCTGACAGCGCCGGGCCAGGGCGACGGCGCGCGTTCGCGCGGTGCGGGCCGCGCCGGCGTCCCGGTGGGCGCCCACCGCCTGCGCGTACGCCTCGGCCGCGAAGAGCAGGAACCCGCGCTCCTCCAGTTCGGCGGCCACCAGGTCCAGCGCGGGGCCGTCGCCCCGGGCGAGGGCCCGGGCATGCCGGGCGAGGCAGCCGTCGAAGGGGAGAAGCCGGACGGCGTGCCGGGGGGCGCCCAGGCGTACGGCGTCGTGGACGAGGTAGGGGTCGCGGGTTTCGCGGGGGTCACCGGTGCCGGTGCCCGGACCGCAGCCGGTCTCGGTCGTCCCGAGTGTCTTCAGGGCCGTGTCGAGGTCCCCGCGGACGGCCGGTGGCCATGCGGCGGTGCCGGGGTGCTCGGCGAGGACGTCGATCGATGGTCCCGTCTCGCCCGACTGGGCGGCGGCCAGGGCCAGTTCGGCGCGGCAGGCGCGGTCCTGCGGGGTGGCGGCCAGGCCCTCCCTCGCCCAGGCCGCCGCCTCGCGCAGTTCTCCCCGCAGCCGTGAGAAGCGCGGCGGACGGCGGCGTACCTCGCGGGTACCGGTTCCCCCTCCGCGACGCACCACTCCCCCACGGGCGTCGGCGTCGCACGGACGTCGGCCCGCTCGATGCGGCGGGTCAGCCCGGCCGCCTCGGCGTCGAGGGCGGACGCGGCGGAGCGTCGTCGGCCGCCGAGCCGCCTGGCGCGCAGCCGGCCGGCCTCGGCGCGCAGCACCGGGCCGTGCAGGGGGTGGGCCAGGCGGACGCCGGTGTCGTCGTCGACGTCGAGGAGGCCGTCCGCCTCCAGGCGTTCGAGGATCCGCAGGTCCAGGGTCTCCGCCGGCAGGGGCAGCGGTTCGGCGAAGGCGAGCCGGTCGAGGATCTCGCGTTCGTCGGGGCAGGTGCGGGCGAGCACGGGGGCGGCGCGTTCCCGCAGGGCCGGGGTCACCGGCACCCGGCCGCGCCAGGTCCGCTCCCCGGTGTCCGCGTCCCTGGTCAGCAGACTCCGCTCGCGCAGCGCGTCCAGCAGGTCGCGCAGGAGACGCAGGTCGCCGCCGCACAGGCGGTGCAGACGGTGGGCGGTGAGGGGCTCCAGCGGGCCGCCGGCGCCGGCGTCGAGGAGCCGGGCCGTCTCCTCGCGGGGCAGCGGCTCCAGGGCGAGGCGGGGCAGCAGTTCGCCGGTCCACAGCCGGGTGACGGCGCCGGGCGGGCGGCCCCCGTTCGTGACGAGGACCAGCAGCCGGGTGCGGCCCTGGTCGGCCAGCTGGTGGAGCAGGGCGGCGGAGGCGTCGTCCAGCAGCTGCGCGTCGTCGACCAGCAGCTGCCGTACGCCGGACAGGAGGTGGACCGCCCTGTGCAGCGTGACCCCCTCGGGCAGCAGCGGGGCGAAGGCGGCGAACGGCAGCTCACGCGTCCCGGGGATGCCGGCCACCCGGGTGAAGTCGGTGCCGCGGATCGCCTCCAGGGCCAGCCGGGTGCGGCCGCAGCCCGCCGGTCCGGTGATGACCAGGCCGGGCCGGCCCGGCGCCGACGAGCGGCGGACGAGCTCCAGTTCCTCGTCCCGGCCCGTGAACGGCCATGGCGGTCGCAGGGTGCTGTCTCGGGGTTCGAAGGACGTCACGTGAACTGGAGTCGGCATACTCACGCCTGATACAGGGTGACTTGAGTAGCCCCCGACTCAGGCGGTGCGGCGGTCCGGCACGGCAACCTGGAGCCCATGACCGCCCGTTACTGCTCGCTCGCCCGGCAGTCGGCCCCCGCGTTCGCGCCGGGGCTGGCCGTGGAGCGGCTCGCCGCGCTGGTGAGCGGACGGCGGATGTGGGTCAACGGCACGGTGCTGCACTACTGCTTCCTCGACGGTGAGAGCGACGGTTCGGTCATCGCCCTGCCGGGCTCCGGGGTGACCCGCTGGGTGTCGTGGGCCGGCGGCGAGGCGCAGCGGGAGGTCGTGCGGGACTGCTTCCGCGAGTGGCGGGAGCTGGGTATCGGGGTGCGGTTCGCCGAGGTCGCCGACCGCTCGGAGGCGGAGCTGCGCATCGGGTTCCAGCCGGGCGGCGGCTCCTGGTCGGCGGTGGGCCGGGACGCGCTGTCGGCCGGCCGGGGCGAGCGCACGATGAACTTCGGCTGGGATCTGACCGCGCCCGGGGAGCGCGCGACGGCCCTGCACGAGATCGGCCACGCGCTCGGCATGCAGCACGAGCACCAGAGCCCCTTCGCCGGCCTCCACTGGGACGACGAGGCCGTGTACGCCGATCTCGCGGGTCCGCCGAACCACTGGAGCCGGGACCGGACCTGGTTCAACATCCTGCGCAAGCTGGACCCGGCCGAGGTGAACGGGTCGGTGTGGGACTCGCAGTCCGTCATGGAATACCCCTTCGCGGCGGGGCTGATCCTGGAGCCGGAGCAATTCCGCGGGGGTGTGCATCCGCCGGGCGGACTGTCGCCGCTGGACAAGGAGTTCGTCCTCGGCTGGTATCCGCCGCCCGACGGGGGACGGCCGCCCGCGCTGGTGCCGTTCCGTTCGGTGCCGCTGTCGCTGGGGCCGGGCGAGCAGGTCGACTTCACCGTCGAGCCGCGCGAGACCCGCGAGTACACCTTCGCGACCTTCGGGGAGAGCGACTCCATGGTCGTGGTCTTCGAGGAGCGGGACGGCGAGCCCCGCTTCGTCGCGGGACACGACGACGGCGGCGCCCCGCACAACGCCACGATCAGGATCCGGCTCGTCAGGGGCCGGCGCTACTTCGTCCGCGTACGCCTGTACTCCGGCTGGGGCGCGGGCGAGACGGCGGTCATGTGCTGGTGAGCTGTCAGGCCACCCTTGAACCACAGTCCGGCGCCGGGGGAAGCGCCGGGGACGCGTCGCCTTCGGGGGAGGGAGACGCGTCCCCGGCCACACCGGTCCGTGCCCGACCCGTGAGCCGTGGTGCCGGAGGCCTCACGGGCTACGGACGCGGGTCGTGACGGTGCGCGCGCCCGGTGGGTGCGAGGGACTTCACGAGGCCGCCCGCGTGGTGCCGTACGCCTCGTCCGGGTGCGCGAGGCCGAGGTGGTCCCGGAGCGTGGTGCCCTCGTACTCGGTGCGGAAGACGCCCTGTTCCTGGAGGAGCGGGACGACCTGGTCGGCGAACGCGTCGAGGCCGCCCGGGGTGATGTGCGGGACGAGGATGAAGCCGTCCGCGGCGTCGGCCTGCACGTACTCGTTGATCGTCCTGGCGACGGTCGCCGGGGAGCCGACGAAGTTCTGCCGGTTGCCGGTCGCGATGACCAGGTCGCGGATCGACCAGCCGTTGGCCTCCGCGAGCTCGCGCCACTCGCGGGCCGTGGCCAGCGGGTCGCGGTACATCCGGACCTGGGCGCGGCCGCGCGCGATGTGGTGCTCGCCGGGATCCGGGTCGATGTCGGGCAGGGGGCCGTCCGGGTCGTAGCCGGACAGGTCCCTGTTCCAGACGAACTCCAGGTGCTTGAGGGCGGTGGCGCCGCTGACCTGGCTGCGGCGCACGTCCCGGGCGATCTCCTCGGCCTCGGCGTCGGTGTCGCCCAGGACGAAGCTCGCGGCGGGCAGGATCAGCAGCTGGTCGGCGCGCCGGCCGTACTTGGCGAGGCGTGACTTGACGTCGGTGTAGAAGGCCTGGCCGGCCTCGAGCTCCGCGTACCGGCTGAAGATCGCGTCGGCGGACTCGGCGGCGAACTCGCGGCCCTCGTCGGAGTCCCCGGCCTGGAAGATCACCGGGCGGCCCTGGGGGCTGCGCGGCACGTTGAACCGGCCGTGGATGTCGAACTGCCGGCCCTCGTGGACGAAGGCACCGGCCTTGGCGTCCTGGAGGAAGGTGCCGGTGCTCGGGTCGGCGACGATCTCGTCGGCCCGCCAGGAGTCGAAGAGCTCGCCCGTGGCGGCGAGGAACTCCTTGGCGCGGGCGTAGCGCTCGTCCTGCGGGAGGTAGCCGCCCCGGCGGAAGTTCTCGCCGGTGAAGGCGTCCCAGGAGGTGACGACGTTCCACGCGGAGCGGCCGTCGGAGAGGTGGTCGAGGCTGGCGAACTGGCGCGCCACCTCGTAGGGCTCGTTGAAGGTGGAGTTGATCGTGCCGGTCAGGCCGAGGCGCTCGGTGACGGCGGCGAGCGCGGCGAGGATCGTGAAGGTGTCGGGGCGGCCGACCACGTCCAGGTCGTAGATCCTGCCGCCCTGTTCGCGCAGGCGCAGCCCCTCGGCGAGGAAGAGGAAGTCGAACTTGGCGCGTTCGGCGGTCCGCGCGAAGTGGGCGAAGGAGCCGAACTCGATATGGCTGCCGGCCCGCGGGTCGCTCCACACGGTGGTGTTGTTGACGCCGGGGAAGTGTGCGGCGAGGTGGATCTGCTTCTGGGGCTTGCTCATGGTGGGGTCTCCCTCCCGCTCAGACGGCGGCGTAGCGGTTGGCGGGGCGGGACAGGCCCAGCAGCCCGCGCAGGGTGTCGGCCTCGTACGCGTGACGGAAGGCGCCGCGGCGCTGGAGTTCGGGGACGAGACCGCGGGTGATGGCCGGGAGGTCGTGACCGGCGACCGCGGGGCGCAGCCGGAATCCGGTCAGCCCGGCGGCCTGGAAGTCCTGGAGCAGGTCGGCGAGTTGGGCGGGCGAGCCGGCGAAGACGCGGGCGTCGCCGCGGTACTCCTCGCCGGCCAGGGCGTCGAGGCGGTCGCGGCGGGCGGCCGCCTCGGCCGGGGCGTCGTCGAGGAAGACCACCAGGTCGGCGAAGACGTGCAGCGGTTCGGCGGCCCGCCCTGCCCGCTCCTGTTCGGCGCGGATCTCGGCGACGATCGCGCGGGCCTGGTGGGTGTCGTGCGGGGTGACGTACCCGACGTCGGTGGCGCGGGCCACCAGTCGGTAGGGGATCGTGTCGTGCGCGAGGGCGGTGACCAGGGGCTGGCCCTGCGGCGGGCGGGGGGTGATGGAGGGCCCCTTGACGCTGAAGTGGCGGCCTTCGAAGTCGATGTAGTGGAGTTTGTCGCGGTCGATGAACCGGCCCGTCGCCACGTCCCGGATCTCCGCGTCGTCCTCCCAGCTGTCCCAGAGGCGGCGCACGACCTCGACGTAGTCGGCGGCCTCGTCGAACAGGCCGGTCACCAGCTCCTGGGCGGCCGGGTCGTCGTAGGCCTCGATCCGGGGGATCGTGCGACGGCCGAAGTGGGCGGCCTCGGTGGGGCGGGCGGTGATCTGGACGCGCAGACCGGCGCGGCCGGTGCTCACGTAGTCGAGGGTGGCGATCGCCTTGGAGAGGTGGAACGGCTCGGTGTGCGTGGCCACCACGGTCGGCACCAGGCCTATGTGGTGGGTGAGCGGGGCGACCCGGGAGGCGACGAGGACGGCGTCGAGCCGGCCGCGTACCTGGTCGGTGCGGTCGTCCGGGTCGAGGAAGTGGGAGGACTGCGGGCCGAGGCCGTCCTCGATCGTCACGAAGTCGAGCAGTCCGCGCTCGGCCTCGGCGACCAGGTCGGCCCAGTATCCGGCGGTGAACAGTTCACGCGGTCGGGCGACCGGCTCGCGCCAGGAGGCGGGGTGCCAGCCGGTGCCGTCCAGAGCGACGGCGAGATGCAGCGGGGAGGAGGAGGTCGAGGACACGAGGGTGCCTTCCTGGAGGTCCGTACGAGAGCGCCGGCCCGCGCGCGGGAAGGGCGCGGGCACCTGCCGGGTAAGCGCGGCGAGGGGGTCCGCCCGGCCGGGGGCCGGGGGGGGGGGAGGTCAGGGGCGACAGAGCGTGCCGGTCACGCGCAGCAGGTCGATGTGCAGCCGGGAGTGGAGGTGTACGGCGTGGCGTATGCGGGTCACGGCCGGTCTCCCTCCTCCCCGGCGCCGGGCGGCGCCTCGTTCCTCTCGGTGTGATGCCAAACGCCGCCGCCCGGCGGGGTGTTCCCGCGACTCAGGAGTTGTCCAGCGGCAGTCCGGGCGGGTTGACCGCGGACGTGGCGACGGCCTCGTTGGAGAGGTTGTAGGCCGCCAGCCACTTGGCGTACTGCCCGTTCTCGATCAGGTGGTTGATGGCGTCCGCGAGCGGCTTGGCGAGGCCGCTGCCCTTCTTCGCGGTGGCGGCGATCAGGCCCTGGAGCGTCTCGCCCGCGCCGGAGACGGTGCCCGCGTTGCGGGTGGCGTTGGCCGTGCCCGCGGTCTGGGAGATGTTGTACGCGATGCTGGGGTTGGGCCCGAAGTACGCGTCGATCTTGCCGCTGGCGAGCGCCAGGTAGATGCCGTTGCGGTCCGGGTAGTACTTGACGGTGAGCTTCTTGCCCTCCGACTCCAGCTTCTTCTTCCACTCCAGGAGGATCTTCTCCTGGTTGGTGCCGGAGCCGACGGTGACGGTCAGGCCGGCGAGGTTCTCGTAGTCGCCGTCGAAGTTCCACTTGTTGGACTTCTTGACCTCCCAGCCGAGGTTGTCCTGGCGGTAGGAGGCGAACTCGTACTTCTTCTTGCGCTCCTCGGTGTCGGTGACGTTCGAGAAGGCGACGTCGACCTTGCCGCTGTCGATGCCGACGAAGAGGTTCTCCCAGGTGAAGTTCTTCGTCTCGGGCTTCAGGCCGAGGACGGCGGCGACCAGGCGGCCGAGGTCGGGCTCGGCCCCGGTGAGGGTCTTCTGGTCGTCGCCGACGTAGGCCAGCGGGGCGAAGCCGGAGGGCAGGGCGCCGATGCCGATGTTCAGCGTGCCGCGGTTCCTCACGGCGTCGGGCAGTTCGGCGCTGATGGACTTGACCTCGGAGACCTTCAGGGCGGTCTCCTCGGCGGCGCCGTTGGACACCCGGCCGATCGTCACGCTGCCCGCGGCGCTGTCGGTCGTGGTGGCGGCCTCGCTGTCCCCACCGCAGGCGGCGAGCCCGGTGGCGAGGGTGGCGACCGCGGTCGCCGCGGTGATGCCGCGGATCAGGCTGCGTCGGGTGAAGTGGGCAGACATGGCCGTCCTTTGGGACTCGGAGGGTGGAGAGGAGTGACGTGGGGCGCGTGGGGGCTGTGGGGTGTGTGGGACCCGTGGGGGTCGTGGGGCGGGTGAGAGGCGTCGGGCGTGGGGGCGTCGAGGTGTCAGAGCACCTTGCTGAGGAAGTCCCGCGTCCGCTCGTGCCGCGGTCGGTCGAGGACCTCGCCGGGCGGGCCCTGCTCGACGATCTTCCCGCCGTCGATGAAGACCACCCGGTCGGCGACCTCGCGGGCGAAGCCGACCTCGTGGGTGACGATGACGAGCGTGGTGCCGCTGGTCGCCAGGTCCTTGATGACGGCGAGGACCTCGCCGACGAGCTCGGGGTCGAGGGCGGAGGTGGGTTCGTCGAAGAGGATGACGCCGGGGCGCTGTGCGAGGGCGCGGGCGATGGCGACGCGCTGCTGCTGGCCGCCGGACAACTGCCGGGGATAGGCGCCGGCCTTGTCGGCGAGGCCCACCCGGTCGAGGAGTTCGCGGGCCAGCTCCAGGGCGGCGGGCTTGGCCAGGCGCCCGGTGGCGACGGGCGCGGCGGCGACGTTGTCCAGCACGGTCAGGTGCGGGAAGAGGTTGAAGTTCTGGAACACGAAGCCGATCCGGCCGCGCTGGGCCAGGATGGCCCGTTCGCTCAGCTCGCGCAGCCGGCCGCCGTGCCGGCGGACACCGATCGGCTCGCCGTTGACGCTGACATGGCCGATCTCGGGCTTCTCGAGGTGGTTGACGACCCGCAGCAGGGTGGACTTGCCGGAGCCGGACGGACCCAGGATCACGGTCACCTCGCCGGGCCGCACGGTCAGGCTCACCCCGTCCAGCACCCGGTGCGTGCCGTACCACTTGTGCACGTCGTGCACCTCCACGGCGGCGGGCACGATCGCGGCGGCGCCGGCGCTGCGCACGGTCTCGGTGGTCATACGGCGGCCTCCCGGCGGATGCGGGCCCGCAGGTCGGTGAGACCGGACCGCAGTGTCTGAAGCGGCGTCGGCGGCAGGGAACGCGTGGCGCCCCGGGCGTAGTACCGCTCGACGTAGAACTGGACGACGGAGACGAGGCTGGTCAGGAGCAGGTACCAGACGGTGACGACCAGCAGCAGCGGCACGATGTCGCCGGGGTAGGTGGCCCCCATGGTCTGCGCGGTGCCGAACAGGTCGAGCAGGGACACGTAGAAGACCAGGGAGGTGGACTTGACCAGGCCGATCAGCTGGTTGACGTAGTTCGGCGTGATCGACCGCAGGGCCTGCGGGAAGACGATCCTCCAGAACTGGTAGCGCTTGGGCAGGCCGAGCGCGGCGGCCGCCTCGTGCTGGCCCTGGTCGACGGAGAGGATGCCGCCGCGGACCACCTCGGCGGCGTAGGCCGCCTCGTTGAGGCTGAGGCCGACGACGGCGATGACCATGTCGGTGGCCAGCCGGGACTCGTCGAAGCGGAAGAACGCCGGACCGAAGGGAACCCCCACGCTCAGGGTCTGGTACAGGGCGCTGAAGTTGTAGAGGAAGAGCAGCACCACGATCAGCGGGATGGAGCGCAGGGCCCATACGTACGTCCAGCTGACGGCGCGCAGCACCGGGCTGCGGGAGAGCCTGGCGAGGGCGAGCAGGATGCCGCCGAGGAGGCCCAGCACCGCGCTGTAGGCGGCCACTTCGAGGGTGATCAGCAGTCCGTCGAGGATGACGGGACGCAGGAACCAGTAGCCGAAGCGGTCCCACTGGTAGAAGGGGTTGGAGATCAGTCCGTGGGTGAACTGCGCGACCAGGACCAGGGCCAGGGCGGTGGCGATCCAGCGTCCGGGCCTGCGCAGCGGCTGGACGCGCTGGGCGGTGGGCTTCTGCGGCGTGACGTCGACGGCGGGTGCGGCGTCGACAAGGGTCACGGCACCTGGGGGTTCGGTCATGAGGGGCTCCGGCGGGAGTCGGACACCCCGGGTCACGGCGGACGCGCGCGGCCGGACGCGCTTCGGCGGGGCGGCGGGGACCGCTCGGCGGGCGCGAACAGGGCATGGCGCACGGATGCGTACGGGAGACCGGGGTGGGGCGGACAACGGCACACCGCTCGGGCGGTGTTCGTCGGGAACGCGGAGGCGGGGCTGTGGTGCGGGGGTTCGGTCAGCCCCGACAGCGGGCACGGCCCGGTGCGGTACACAGTGCGCTGTTCACGCGCAGGAGGTCGACGGCGCGGTTGGCGACGAGGATGTCGAGGTACGGCCGTACGCAGCCCCGGGAGCGGCGGGGCGCCGTCCGATGAGCTTCGTACATGTCCGTCACCGTCACTGTTCCTGCCCCTGAGGGGCCTTCGCGCTTACCGATACGTCATTGTCGAAACGTCGGTCCGGTCGTCACCTGGGGCACCCCACCGCGGAGCGAGGGTTGCCGGTCGGCCAGCCAGGGCTTGTCGCCGACACTCATGACCGTTCTGGGCCGTAAGTTAAGACAGTCGACCCGACGGATGTCAACGGCGGTCCAGTGGATGGACTGGTTCAGAACGGCTTGACCTGCGGGTGGACCATCGATCCCGCTGCCGCGTGGGTCTCCCAGTCCAGGATCTGGACGGCCGCGCCGGCGGCCTCCAGGCCCTGGCAACGGGCGTGATGGCGACGGGCGATGGCGTCCAGGTCGAGGTGGGCGCCGAAGGCCGTGTGAGCGGCCAGCCGGCGGGCGTAGGCCCACAGGGCGGGGTGGTCGGCGACGCGGTGCACGGTGGCGGCGTCCAGGTGGTGGCGGTGCACGGTGTCGAGCTGGACCAGGGCGACCCACAACTCGATGTCGGCGGCGGTGATCTGATTGCTGATCAGGTAGGCGTGGGCACCGAGCCCGCGCTCCAGCACCGCGAGCGTGGTGAGCAGCGTGTCGAGGGCGGCGGCGCGCTCCCCCTCCTCGGTGCCGGCCGCTCCGGCACGCTGGGCCGCCTCCTCGATGCCCTGGGCGCACATCCGCTCGACGGCCTCGATCTGCGACTGCGCGCCGCACGGGTACAGGGTGGGCCGGCCACCCCCGGGCCTCCCCCGGTCTTCGTCCGCAGGGGCCCCCATCTCGCCGTGTGCGGCCAGGTCGCGGGCGATGTCGGGGCCGTGGCTGCTGACGATGCGCCCCGACCAGTCGTCGCTGAGCACCGGCGCGAGGGCCGGTCCGGTGTACCGGTGCGCGCTGGCGTCGTACAGCGGACGCAGCGCGGAGTGGCCTCCGTCGGGGCGGTCCGGGACGGCGGGGAGCCAGGTGATCGGGCAGGCCTTGTCCAGGCGGAGGAGGCTGTGGGTGACGGCGATCCGCAGACAGTCGGGGTCGCCGGCCGTCAGATGGAGGCGGTAGCGGCCCGGCACGGCGTAGTGGCCGCTGCGTGCGTCGCGGCCGATCCGGCCCCGGAAGGCGGCGGCGGGCCGGGTGGACAGGTGGGCGGCCAGTGGTGTGACGGACATGACTCTCCCCGGAGGCGGGACGCGCACGGGACGTACGCGCGGCGGATGCGACGTCGAAGAGGGAGGTACGGACCTCGTCCGCGCGTGCCGGGTGCGGCCGTGTCCGTGGGACACCGCCGGTGCGGGTGCGGCGCGGGAACGGGCCCGGCTCAGTCCTGGAACCCGATGGCGCTGCACACGCGCTTCAGGTCGATGTGACGGCGGGAGGTGAGCAGGGGTGACGAGCATGCCGTGCGGCCCGCTCGGCCGGTGGTCGGCTTCCGTCGCCCCATCGTTTCCCTACCCGTTCACTAGGATTCCCGTGTCGAGTGTCGATCCGCCTCGAGCCTCCGTCAAGGGGGCGTCCACCAGGTGAGTACCGGTGCCGCTCCGGGAACCACTCCGCGGCCCGTTCGGCAAGACGGTGGCACGCGTCGGGGTGCCCGGTGGCGCACGGTGATCACCGCGCCGGGCCGCAGTCACTCCAGTACGCCGGAGGCGACCTCTTCCGCATCCGCGTCGGCGACCACGCACCGGCGCACCAGGTCGCCGACGGCGGCCGGTTCGGCCGACGGGCCGGCGGTCTTCGCTGCGGTGTCGGCGAAGGGGTCGAGGGCGGCGGGCCGCCTGGTCCACAGCGTGGACCCGAAGCCGCCTGGACGGTCCGCCGGGCCCTCGGCGCTCGCTGGCTGCCCAGTCCGGGACAGCGCGGCGCACAGGGGCCCCTCCTCAACTCTCCTTCCGGGGACGCCAGAAGACGGCCAGCAGACCGGCCGTCGCGACGACACCCACCCCGAGCACCACACCGGCGCCCGTCCATCCGGTCACCGCGGTGTCCGCGGCCTCGTCCAGCGCGTACTTCCCGGGCCCCCACGCCCCCAGCGCCAGCGCGAGGACGCCCAGGACGAGGACGTACTCGTAGCCCTCCTTGAACACGAAGAAGCCGTTGCGCCGGTGCGCGAGCAGGCCCGCCACCAGCATCACGGACAGCACCGCCGCGCAGGCCAGCGAGGTGAGGAAGCCCGCCAACAGCAGCACGCCTGCGCCGAGTTCGGTCAGCACACTGAGCCATGCCTGGAGTCTCGGCCGGGTGAGTCCGAGGCCGCCGAACCAGCCGGCGGTGCCGGATATGCCGCCCGAGCCGCGCCAGTGGTTCCAGCCGTGCGCCACCATCACCCCGCCGAGCACGACCCGTACGAGCAGCAGTGCGGTGTCCGAAGCCTGACTCATCGCCATGTCCCCTTCTCCGTCGGCGGCGCCCGCACACCCGGCGCGCACTCCTCGCCGAAGGCGAGCACGTGCCGGTGGCAGGCGAGAGCGGTAGGGCCGACGCCGGTGTGGTGACCCGCGCCCGCCTGCTCGTGGCGTACCACCCGCGGGGCTCCGGTGAACATGGAAGCCGAGAGCCGGGCGAACCCCTCTCGGGGCGATCGACGACCCGGGTACCGACCGCCTCGATCCGGACCGGTGTCCCCGGCGGGTCGGCGAGGGTGTCCGCCGAGACCACGACGGCCGAGTTCGCCGGAACACCCCGGGGTGCCCCGGAGTTTCCTCAGGTGCGGGACTTGGTGGTCGCGGCGAAGGCGTCGGCGGCGGTGAGGTCGAAGTCGCCGTGGTCGCTGCCGAGCCCCTGCGCGACGAGGGCCGCGGCCGCGCTGCCGAGGACGGCGGCGTCGCTCGGCGTGCGGCCCAGGCTCACGCCCCGCAGATAGCCGGCCGAGAACGCGTCGCCGCATCCGGTGGTGTCGACGACGTCGACGACGAAGGCGGGGACCGGTTCCGCGCCGTCCGCGGTCACCACGAGCGCGCCCTCGCCACCGCGCGTGACGGCGACGACACCCGCACCGGCGCCGAGCAGCTTGCGCGCTCCCGTCAGCAGGTCGCTCTCGCCGGTGAAGCCGAGGACCTGGTCCTCGTTGGGCAGCAGATGGTCGATGTAGGGCAGCGCCGCCTCGATCTGCTCGAAGCTGCCGAGGACACCGGGGGCGAGCAGGTCCACGGAGGTGACGACGCCGTGTTCCCTGGCGTACGACAGGATGCGCGTCGCGACCTCCACGCCGATCAACTCCGGTCCGCCCAGGTGCAGATGGTCGGCCTCGGCCAGGGCGTCCCAGGGGACGTCGTCGAGGCCGTAGGTGATGTTGGCGCCGAGCAGGTGCAGTGAGGGACGGTCGCCGTTGGGGCGGATCGGCAGCACGCTCGCGGAGGTGGCGGTGTCGGTGCGGCGGACGAGGAATTCGGTGTCGACGCCGGCTCGGGCCAGCAACCGCACCAGCATGTCGCCGGTCGGGTCCGAGCCGATGGCACCGGCGCTGCGCACCCGCGCACCCAGCTTGGCGAGGGTGAGAGCGGTGCCGCCCGCGGTCCCGGCGGCGGTCATCCGGATGTCGTCGACCAGCGTCGCGCCCTGGCCTTCGGGTATCTCCTGCACCGGCCGTACCAGTACGTCCAGCACGTGCACGCCCATGGTGAAGACCTTCATCGGCTTTCCCCCTTCATCGGCCTCGTCGGCCTCGTCGGCTTTATCGGCTCTGTTCCTGCACGGGTGGTACGGGGTGCGTGGTGCCGTAGTCGCGGGCGATCGCGGCCTCGATCACGGCGAGTTGCTGCTGCTCGTCGAGGAAGCGGGGCCGGCCCATGGCGGCCGCGCGCTGGTAGACGCCGCAGGCCCATTCGAGCAGCAGCGCGTTCTCGACCGCCTTGTCGAGCGTCGTCCCGTGGGTGACCGCGCCATGGTTCGCCAGCAGGGCGGCGCTGCGGCCGTCGAGCGCGGTGATCACCGACTCGGCCAGTTCGGGCGTGCCGAAGGTGGCGTACGGCGCGACCCGCACCGTGCCGCCGAGGGCGAGCAACTGGTAGTGGATGCACGGCAGTTCGTCGAGGACACAGGAGACCGCGGTGGCCATCGGAGCGTGGGTGTGGACGACCGCGCCGGTTCCGTAGCGGCGGTAGATCCCGAGGTGCAGATCCAGTTCCGAGGTCGGCCGCAGGCTTCCGGCCACGATCTCGCCGCGGAGGTCGACCACGGTCACCTGGTCCGGGGTGAGTTCGGCGAGGACCGTTCCGGTCGCGGTGATCGCGACCCGGTCCTCGACGCGTACGCTCACGTTGCCTGCCGTACCGATGAGGAGGCCTTCGGCCCCCAGGCGCCGGCAGACGTCCGCGACGGCGGCCCGCTCCTGACCCAGCGCCGAGCTTGAGGCGGTCATGGGCGCGAAGGTAGCGTAAACCTGAAACAAAGTCACGTTCACGTTTGGAGGCAGTTCCTTGGCCCAGCCGACCACGGGTCCCGACGGCGGCACTCCGCTGCGCCGCACGCCGCGACAGGCGCGCAGCAGGGCACGTCTGGCCCTGCTGCTGGAGGCCGCCGAGCGCATCCTGGTCGGCGACGGCGTCGAGGCGCTCACCACGACGCGGGTCGCGGCCGAGGCGAAGGTGTCGGTCGGCTCGCTGTACCAGTACCTTCCCGACCGCGACGCGATCATCGACGCCCTCGCCGCGCGCTACTTCGCCCGCCTGGAGGACGTCATGGACGATCTGGTGCGGACGGCGGCGCGGGAGCGGTGGGAGGATCCCGTGGGCGTGCTCCTCGACACGTTCGCCCGCGTCTACCGCACCGAACACGGTTTCCGCGCCCTGTGGTTCGGCAGCGGCCTGACCGAGCGGACGCGGGCCGCCGACCGTGAGCACAAACGGCGGATGGCCGACGGGATCCGCCGGGTGCTGCTCGCGCTGGGCGTCGCCCGCGACGACGAGGCGCTCGCCAGGGCCTGCCACGCCGCGATCCTCGCCGCCGACGCCCTGGCCCAGGAGGCCTTCCGCCGGGCCCCCGAGGGTGACGGGGAGCTCCTCGACGAGGCGAAGGCGATGCTGCGCTGCTATCTCGCCGAGGTCGTCGCGCGGCGCGGGCGGCGGTAGCCGAAAGTCCGTGGCCGCCGGTGCGGACCGGTCGGTAGCCTCGGGGGCCGCAGACCGGCCGCCCCGGCGGTCGCCGCACCCGGAGAGCGCATCCCATGAGCGACCAGCACCCCCGAGCCACCACGACCCTCTGGCGTCCCACCGGTCCCAAGGAGCTGGAGCTGGTGCGTGAGCTCGGCGGGCGGGCCTGGCCACCCCGGCTCCCCGAGCAGCCGATCTTCTACCCGGTCCTCGACGAGGACTACGCCGTCAGGATCGCGCGGGACTGGAACGTCAAGCACGACGGCGCCGGCTATGTCACCCGGTTCGAGGTCGACTCCGAGTTCCTGCGCAGGTATCCGGTGCGGCAGGCGGGCGGGCGGACGATCCTCGAACTGTGGGTCCCGGCCGAGGAGCTGGAGGAGTTCAACGCGCACATCGTGGGCGAGATCGAGGTGGTGCACGCGTTCTCGTGACCCACGGCCCAGCACACCGCCCGCCAGGGCGAGGGGCGGCACGGAGGCCGGCTCCCCCACCGGAGGGACCGGGGGCGGGGCCGGGGATCCCCGCCTCCGCTCCCCCACCGGAGGGACCGGGGGCGGGGCCGGGGGATCCCCGCCTCAGCGCGGGATCGCGTCGAGGGCCTCGTTCAGCGTCGTCGCGGCCATGATGAGGGAGAGATGGGTGAACGCCTGCGGGAAGTTGCCGAGTTGCTCCCCGCTGGGGCCGATCTCCTCGGCGAACAGGCCGACATGGTTGGCGTAGGTCTGCATCTTCTCGAAGGTGTAGCGGGCCTGGGGCAGGCGCCCGGCGCGGGCCAGGGCGTCCACGTAGAGGAACGTGCAGAGGCTGAACGTGCCTTCCGAGCCGCGCAGTCCGTCGGGGGACGCCGTGGGGTCGTAACGGTAGACCAGGCTGTCGGAGACGAGGACGCGTTCCATCGCGTCGAGGGTGTTGAGCCAGCCGGGGCTGCGCGGTGACACGAAGCCGACCCGGGGGGCGAGCAGCAGCGAGGCGTCCAGGACGTCTCCGCCGTAGTGCTGCACGAGAGCCTGCTGCTTGGCGTCCCAGCCGTGTTCCATGACCTGTTCGAGGATCGCGTCCCGGGCCCGGGTCCAGCGCACGGTGTCCGCGGGCCTGCTGAACTCGGCGGCCAGGCGCAGTCCGCGGTCGAAGGCGGCCCAGCACATCACGCGGCTGTAGGTGAAGTCCTTGCGGCCGCCCCGGGTCTCCCAGATCCCCTCGTCGGGCCGGTCCCAGGAGTCGGCGAGCCAGTCCAGCGTGCGGGACAGACCCTTCCAGCCGTGGTAACCCGCCTGTTCACCGACCTGACGGCCCTCGGCCAGGGCGTAGAGGGCCTCGCCGTAGATGTCGAGCTGCAACTGGTCGGAGGCGGCGTTGCCCGCCCGGACGGGGTAGGAGCCGCGGTAGCCCTCGAAGTGCTCCAGGATCTCCTCGGTCAGATGGGGGTCGCCGTCGACGCGGTACATGATCTGGAGGGGTTCGTCGTCCGGTCCTTCGCGGGCGGCCAGGCGGTCGCCGAGCCAGTGGGTGAAGCGGGTGGCCTCTTCCACGAAACCGAGGTCGAGCAGGGCCCGCACCGACAGGGAGCCGTCCCGCACCCAGGTGTACCGGTAGTCCCAGTTGCGTTCCCCGCCGACCTGTTCGGGCAGGCCCATCGTCGCGGCGGCGACCGGCGCGCCCGAGGGCGCGTACGTGAGGAGCTTGAGCGTGATGGCCGAGCGGTGCACCATCTCCGTCCAACGGCCGTGGTAGCGCGAGGTGCGCACCCACTTCTGCCAGAAGTCGACGTTCTCCCAGAGCCCCTCGGTGACGCTCTCGTTGGTCGGGAGCGGGGGCGCCTCCCCGCCCGGCGCGCACATGGTGAACACGGCGACGGCCGTCTCCCCGGCCTGGAGGGTGATCGCGCCCCGGACGTCGTTCCCGTCCCGTTCGAGCGGGATGGTGCCCTGGAGGTGGGCCGTCGCCCCCGGAGCGCGGAACGTCGCCACGTCGTGGGTCAGGTCGAGTTCGTGCGATGCCCGCGCGTAGTCGAACCGCGGACGGCATTCGAGCCGGAAGCGCACGGTGCCGCGCACGGTCCGTACGACGCGCACCAGCCGGTGCCGGTCGGTGGCCGCCGGGCCCGGCTGGACCGGCATGTGGTCGATGATCTCGCCGACCCCGTCGGGGGACATGAACCGGGTCACCACCACGGCGGTGTCCGGGTAGTAGAGCTGCTTCCAGGTGCCGTCCGGGTGGTCGGGCGCGAGGAGGAAGTGCCCGCCGCCGTCGTGGTCGAGCAACGCGGCGAAGACGCTCGGCGAGTCGAAGCGCGGTGCGGCGAACCAGTCGATGACGCCTTGCGACGAGACCAGCGCGGCGGTCTGGAGGTCGCCGACGAGTCCGTGGTCGGCGATGGGCGGGTAGCGGTCCATGGCGTTCTCCTCAGGCGGCTACGGCCGCTGCCGTCGGACGGGGCGACGTCGCGGTGCCGCGCGTCGGTCACGCCGGCCACCGTCCTCGGAGCACGCGCCTGTCCCGCCGGGTGGGCGGTCGTCCGATCCGACCACCAACGTAGCTCCGGCCGATGTCGGCGGCGAGTTGGGCCGGCCGGGTGAACCGGGGCGCCGGGACCCCGGGCTCCCCGGTCCGTGTGCGTGCACGGGTACGCGCGCGGATCGGCCGGTGTCACGGGATCGCGGATCTCCGGCGTCGAGTTGCCGGGGCCGGAGGCCGCCGCGTTAATAGGTGAGCGAACCGAACCGCGGAGGTCCGGATGGACATGATCCGTATCCGGGCGGTGTGCCCGCCGGACCTCACGGAACGCGTCATGGTCCTGCTCGGCGCCGAGCCGTGTGTCCTGAACCTGCACCTCCAGCCGGGCCGCGTCCGCAACCCCGACGGTGACGCCATCGAGTGCGACGTCCTGACCGGAGCCGCGAACGAGGTGCTGCGCGGGCTGCGGGACCTCGGCCTCGAACGGCGTGGTTCCATCGTCCTCGACCCGGTGGACACGGTGTTCTCGGACCGCGCCACCCGGACCTGGGCCAAGGAGCTCGGGGCACGGCCGCGCGCGCCGGTGTGGGAACAGGTGGAGGCCCGGATCCGGGCCGAGGGCCGCTACCCCCCGAGCTTCTATCTGTTCCTGGTCATCGCCGGTCTCATCGGCGCGGTGGGCATCATCACCAACTCGCAGATCCTCATCGTCGCGGCCATGGTGGTCGGCCCCGAGTACGGGGCCATCACCAGCGTCGCCCTCGGCATCGACAACCGCTCCCGGCCGAGAATCACACAGGGGCTGCTCGCGCTGCTCGTGGGTTTCGTGCTGGCCGTCGCCGCGACCTTCCTCTTCGCCCTCCTCGTCCGCGGCTTCGGACTCCAGCCGGAGGCCTTCGAGTTGGGGGTGCGGCCCGTCTCGAACCTGATCAACACGCCCAACTTCTTCTCGGCCGTGGTGGCGGTGCTGGCCGGGGTGGTCGGCATCGTCTCGCTGTCGGAGGCCCGGACGAGCGCGCTGCTCGGCGTCTTCATCTCGGTGACCACGATTCCGGCGGGGGCCGACATCGGGGTGTCCGTGGCGTTCGGCAGCTGGGACGAGGCCCGGGGCTCGCTGGTGCAGCTGCTGCTCAACATCGTCGTCCTGATCGTGGTCGGGACGGGCACGCTCAAGTGCCAGCGGGCCATCTGGCGGCGGGTGAGCGAACGCCGGCACGGGCGCGCGGCCGGGCGGACGACTTGAGGCAGCGCCGGGGTGGGCGGCGCACCGAGGTGCGGCCGCCTCCGTCCGATGCTGCAATGAAGTCCGAGGGCAGGGGGACGCTGGACGTCGTGACCTTTCAGGGGTGAAGCCGTGAGCGATGAATTCGTCGAAATGGGACCGATCGACTACGTCGTCGTGGAGTTTCCCGGGAACCGCATGACCGGTGAGGGCTTTCCGCTGCTGGTCGATCTGGTGGACCGCGGCCTCATCCGGATCCTCGATCTGCTGTTCGTCCGCAAGGACGAGGACGGATCCGTGGTCGGCATGGAGATCGCCGACCTCACCGGCGACGGAGCGCTGGACCTGGCCGTGTTCGAGGGCGCGTCCTCCGGCCTGCTGGGCCAGGACGACATCGAGGAGGCCGGTGGGGCGCTGGGCGCCGGGAACTCCGCGGCGATCCTGGTCTACGAGAACCTGTGGGCGGCGCCCTTCGCCACGGCCCTGCGACGCGGCGGCGCGCAGCTGGTCGCCTCCGGGCGGATCCCGGTGCCGGCCCTGCTGGCCGCGCTGGACGAGACGGACGACGCTCGCCCGCCGAGCACGTAGTCCTCCGTCGCCGTGACGGAGGACCAGGTATTCCTCGGCCTCGGCCTGATCGTCGTCCTGGCCGTCGGCTCCCAGGTGCTGGCGAGCCGTCTGCGCGTCCCCGCGCTGATCGTTCTGCTGCCGGTGGGATTCACCGCGGGCGCGCTGACCGACGACGTCGACCCCGAACGGCTCCTGGGCAGCGCCTTCTCCCCACTGGTCTCGCTGGCCGTCGCGGTGATCCTCTACGACGCCGGACTCGGCCTGGACCTGCGGAATTTCCGGGCCCACACCCGGCGGGTCGTGGTGCGGCTGATCTGGTTCGGCGCGCTGGTCACCGGTGCCTCGGCGGCGCTGGTGGCCATGCCGTTCCTCGGGATGTCGTGGGGCGCGGCGGTGATGCTCGGAGCGATCCTCGTCGTGTCCGGGCCGACGGTCGTCGGCCCGCTGCTCGCCTTCGTCCGTCCCACCGAGCGACTGCGGCGGATCCTCGTCTGGGAGGGGTCGCTGATCGATCCCGTGGGCGGCATCCTGGGCGCGCTGGTCTTCCACGCCGTCACGGCCGGCGGGCCCGGCGGCTTCGGCAGCCGGGTCGTCCCGTTCGCCGTCAGCACGGCGGTGGGGGTGGCGGGGGGCGTCGTCGGCGCGGCCGTCCTGACGGTGGCGCTGCGCGGGCTCCCCCTCGGCGAGGTGCTCGCGACCACGGTGCAGCTGGCAGCGGTGGTCGGCGTGGCGGCGGCCTGTGACATCGTCCGGGACGACACGGGGCTCATCGCCGCCGTCCTGATGGGGCTGGCGGTGGCGAACCTGTCCGGCACCGGCGTCACCGCCCGCAGGCCGTTCTTCGAGACCCTCGTGGAACTGGTCATCGGACTGCTGTTCATCTCCATCTCGGCCACGGTCAGCCCCCGGTCCCTACGGCATGTGGTGCTGCCGACGCTGGGGCTCGTGGTGGTCCTGGTTCTCGTGGTCCGCCCCCTGGTCGCGGCGGTGTCGGCGTGGAGAACCGATCTGACGGCCGGGGAGCGGGGCTTCCTCGGGTGGATGGCGCCCCGCGGAATCGTTGCCGCGGCCACCGCCTCGACGTTCTCGGCGACCCTGGTCGACCGGGGTGTCGGCGGCGCCGCGAAGATCCTGCCGGCCACGTTCGTGGTGATCGTCGCCACCGTCACCCTGTACGGGCTGAGCGCGGCGCCGGTGGCCGGGCGACTGGGCGTGGTGCGCCCGGCGCGTTCCCGGCCGTTGCTCGTGGGCGGCGACCCCTGGGTGGTCGATCTGGGACGGGCCCTGCGGTCGGCCGGGCTGGACGTGGTGATGTGGGCGGGGCGCGAGGCGGAGCGGGACGGCATCAGGGCCGCCGGGATCGAGCTCGCCCCCGGGGAGCTGTTCGCGGCGGCCACCGGCGAGGGCGCGGAATTGGAGGGCCTCACCGGGGTCCTGCTCCTCACCGGCGAGGACGACTTCAACGCGTTGGCCGCCACGCGTCTCGAGGGCGCCGTCGAGGGCGGCGTCCACCGGCTGCGGCCGGCCGCGGACAGTCAGGGCGTCGTCACGCCCTACGGGGGCGGCGAGGTGCTCTTCGATCCGGACCTGACCGGGCCCGAACTGGCACGTCGTCACGCCCGTGGCGCCCGGGTCGTGACGCGTCGCCTCGACGGCACCCTTCCGGCCGGTGACCGGCTGCTGTTCCTGGTGCGGGGCGACGGCCGGCTGCTGCCCGCCACCCCTACCGGCGGCCCCACACCGCGGCCGGGAGACGTCGCCGTACTCCTGAGCGGCTGACCGTCACCGGCCCGTGGCTCGCCCGAAGGAGTCGAGGGCGGTCCGCACCCGGGCCACAGCGGCCGGCGGACCGGCTGTGGCGTCCAGGGTCAGACCCGGCTCGTCGGGTTCCAGCGGCTCCAGCGTCGCGAACTGCGAGTCGACCAGCCGGGCGGGCATGAAGTGCCCGGCGCGCCGGGACACACGGTCCCGTGCGGTCTCCCGGTCCAGGGCGAGGCACAGGCACCAGAGCCGTCCGTCCGCGACCGCCCGGAGCTCGTCGCGGTAGGCCCGCTTGAGCGCCGAGCAGGCGACGACCAGCCCCTCCCCGGCCTCGGCGGAGAGCCGGACGCGGTCGGCGAGGGCACGCAGCCAGGGCTCGCGGTCGGCGTCGCTCAGGGCGTGGCCGGCGGTCATCTTGGCGATGTTGGCGGCGCTGTGGAAGCCGTCGCCCTCGACGAAGGTCACTCCGAGCCGCTCGGCGACCGCCCTGCCGACGGTGCTCTTCCCGGAACCGGACACGCCGAAGACCAGCACGATCGGCGCCCCCGGCCGGGCCTCGCGCCCCGGCTCACCGCGCCCCGGACCCCCGCGTCCCGGCTCCCCGCCGCCGGTCACGGGCGCTCCGACGCGGGGCGAACCGCCGCGGAGTTGTCGCTCGTGCTCGTCACATGGTCCTCGGGGGCTCGTCCGGATGGGGGCCCGGGGGCACCGGGAGGGCGGCTCGGTGGCGCGTCTCCCGTCGGCCACCCGGGGTGCCTGTCCGCGCCGCACGGCTCGGTACCCGCGGGCAGGACCCGCTGGTCGGACGGCCGCACCGACCGGCCCGCGCGCACAGTCGGCGCGCGCGGGCCGGTCGGTGCGGACCGTCGGTGCGGGCTAGTCGGTGCGGGATTCGCGGCCGGTTCCGATGCACAGCGCCCAGATGACGAAGGCGTCCACGGCGATCAGCACGATGGCCCAGACGGGCTGGTACGGCAGCCACATGAAATTGGCGAGCATCGACAGGCCGGCCACGGCGACACCGACGACGCGCGCCCACACCGCGCCACGGAACAGGGCGACACCCGCGAGCGCGACCAGGACGCCGAGCACGAGGTGGATCCAGCCCCAGCTCGTCAGGTTGAAGTTGTAGGCGTAGTTGCGGGTGACGACGAAGACGTCGTCCTCGGCGATGGCGGCGATTCCCTGGAAGATCGCCATCAGTCCGCCGAAGATCATCATGACCCCGGCGAAGCCGGTCCAGCCGGACACCCATGCCCCGCCGCCGCTCGCCGTCCTGTGTCCGTGGTGCATTCCGGTCGCGGTCATCTCAGGCTCCTCCCACACATCTCGCCACTGGCAGGTGGCCGTTCGGTCGCCCGTTCATCAGCTTGCCACGAGATCCACCACCCGGCAGAACGCCGGTATTCGCGCAGTTCAGCGCCCCAGCCGACGTGCGAGGGCCACCCAGCGGTGGTCCAATGGGGGTGTCCGGTGCGCCGACCGTCGCGCGCCGGTCACCAGAGACCGTCCCCTCCTCCGCAGGTCTCCGGCGAGAAAGGAAACCGCCGTGCCAGGTCTCCTCCGCGGGGTCGCCCGTACAGCCGTAGTGGCCGGTACCGCGACCGCCGTGTCGAACCGCGTGTCACGCCGCCAGCAAGGGCGCTGGGCCCAGCAGGACTATCAGCAGGCCGCGCCCCCGCCGGCGGCGCCCGCCGCTCCCCCGCCCGCCCCGCCGGCCGACATGAGCAGCAAGATCGACCAGCTGAAGCAACTCGGGGAGCTCAAGGCCCAGGGCGTCCTCACCGAGGCGGAGTTCGAGGACCAGAAGCGCAGGATCCTCGAGTCCTGAAACGAGACACCCGCAAAAGATCAGGGGCCGCCGCAGATCGCTCTGCGACGGCCCCTGTTCCGCGACTTCGAAAAGTCGGGACGACAGGATTTGAACCTGCGACCCCTTGACCCCCAGTCAAGTGCGCTACCAAGCTGCGCCACGTCCCGAGGCGTTGCCGCGGCGGTGAGCTGCGGGAACGCGCAGGGAGAGCCTACCGTACGGGGGTGGGCGCGGCGGTCGGCGTCTGGTGGGCGACCGGCTCCGGCAGGCGGCTCGCGCGGCGGACCGGGACGAGCAGGGCGGCGAGGGCGGCGCCCAGGCAGAGCACCGCGAGCAGGGTGAACCCGTGGGTGTAGCCGGAGCCGTAGGGCAGACCCGACGGCTGGAGGCGGCCGGTGACCAGCACGCTGGTGACGGCGGCTCCGATGGACCCGCCGATGGTGCGGATGTTGGCGTTCATACCGGTGGCGGCGCCGGTCTGCCCGGCGGGCACGCTGGCGACGATCAGGTTGGCCATCGAGGCGAAGGCCAGGCCGATACCGAGGCCGAACACGCCTGCCACGAAGGCGACCTGCCACTGCTCGTCGTGCCAGAGGGCGAGGAAGCCCAGGGCGAACGCACCGAGTGCGGCGCCGGTGGTGAGCAGCGCCTTGGCACCCACGCGGGGCTCGAGACGGCCGCTGAGCACACCGGAGACGAACATCGCGAGCAGCATCGGCAGCATGAGGAGGCCGGAGGCGGTGACGCTCGCGCCGAAGCCGTAGCCGGCCACGCTCGGGGTCTGGACGAAGCCGGGCAGGAAGGACCAGATCGCGTACATGCCCGCGCCGAACAGCAGGGCCGCGAGGTTGGTGGTCCACACGGCCGGCAGCCGCATGATGCGCAGGTCGATCAGCGGGCTGCGGGAGCGCGCCTCGGTGAACAGCCAGAGCGCGAACAGCGCCACGGCGACGGCGAACAGGCCGATCACCCGGGCGGAGCCCCAGCCCCAGTTGCCCGCCTGGCTGAGCGGCAGCAGCAGGGCGACGAGCCAGCCCGACAGCAGTACGGCGCCCAGCCAACTGACCTTCCCCTGCGCCCGGTCGGGCGACTCGGGCACGTATCGCAGGGCGATCAGCGTGGCCGCCGCGACGATGCCGACGGGGATCCAGAACAGCCAGCGGTAGTCGAGTGCGGAGACGATCGGTCCGGCCGCGACCATGCCGACGCCACCGCCGGCGGCGATGACGGCGGACAGGTTGCTGATGGTGCCGGGCACGCGGGAGGGGGCGAACTCGTCCCTGATGATGCCGAAGGAGAGCGGGAACAGGGCGCCGCCGATGCCCTGGACGACCCGGGCGAGGATCAGCACGCCGATGTTCGGCGCGAGGGCGGCGAGCAGGCAGCCGGCCAGGACGGCGAGCAGAACCCCGACCAGGGTGCGCTTCTTGCCGATCAGGTCGCCGACCCGGCCGAGGATCGGCGTGAAGACGGACGCGGACAGCAGATACGCGGTCATCACCCAGGTCGCGGTGGACTGCGAGGTGTGCAGCGCGTGCTGCACGGTCGGCAGGGCCGGCGCTATGAGCGATTGGAGCATGGAGAACACGCCGGCACCGGTCGCGAGGACCGCGAAGGTGAGGCGGGTGGACTTGCGGGGCATGACAAGCCTCTCGGAAGGATCCGGAAAGAGGAGAAGAGACCTCGGACTGCTAAAGTGGAGGCACCCCTCCACTGTAACGGAGGCACCCCTCCGTTTCAACCGAGTCCCGCCCAGGAGGCAGCAGTGCCGGCTCAGCAGTTCCCCGTCAGCGAGATCGTCGCGGCCCAGCGGCCGGTCCGTAAGGACGCGGCCCGCAACTACGACGCGCTGCTCGCCGCCGCGCGCGAGGCGTTCGCCGAGCACGGCTCCGAGGCGTCCCTGGAGGACGTCGCCCGGCGCGCGGGCGTGGGCATCGGCACGCTGTACCGGAACTTCCCGACGCGCCGGGCACTGTTCGAGAGCGTGTACGCGGACGAGGTCAACGCGCTGTGCCGGTCGGCCGGGGAGTTGGCCGGCCTGAAGCCGTGGGAGGCGCTCACCGCCTGGCTGGAGCGGTTCACCGGCTACATGGTCACCAAGCGGGCGGTGCGCGAGGCACTGGAGGGCGAGTCGGAGATCTTCCAGGCCTGCCGCGACTCGATGTACGCGGCCGGGGGCCCGCTGTTCGAGCGGGCCCAGGAGGCGGGCGAGGCCCGCACGGACATGGACTTCGGTGATCTGCTGCGGCTGGTGGCCGGTGTCACCGCGACAGCGTTCGTGGACGACGCCCAGCGCGACCGCGTCCTGGCCATCGCGCTGGACGGGGTACGCGCCGGGCGTTGACCGGGCGGGTCAGGGGGCCAGCGGGTGCTCCGGGTCGAGCAGCTTCGCGATCCGCTCGGTGATCGTCTGCGAGTTGTTGCCGGCGGGTGCGTCTTCGCCCACCGTGGTGGAGACCGCGATGGACAGCCGCTTGTGCGGCTCGTACGCCATCACGGCCGCGTAGCCGAAGAAGGACGGGTTCTGCACCACCCAGCCGTTCACGACGACGACCCCGACGCCGAAGTGGAAGTCCTCGGTCATGGGCAGGCAGACCGTGGCGGGACAGGTGTCCGTGGGGTGCCCGAGACCGACCGTGCCCGGGTTCAGCTGGGTGCGGAAGGAACCCTTGGAGAGCAGTTCGCCCGAGCCGATCCCCTGTCCGGAGCGGGCCAGGTCGCAGATGTCCTGGGTCAGGACGGCGCCGGGCGCGGTGGTCCAGGAGGGGTTGAAGTACGTGGACTCCTCGTACGTGCCGCGCTCCTCGTCGTAGGCGTGCAGCACCGGCCGCGGGATGACCGCGGTGTCGTTGCTGCGGGTGTTGCGCAGGTCGAGGGGCTTCATGACGCGCTGCCGCAGCAGGTGGTCGAGCGGGGTGCCGGAGATCTTCTCCAGGGCGCGGCCGAGGAGCACGAAGTTGGCGTGCGAGTAGCTCCAGTTGGTGCCCGGCTCGTACCACAGGGGGTGGCTGAGGGAGATCCCGACGAGCTCCTTGGGGGTCCAGTGCTGCCAGGGGTCGGCGTAGAGCTTCTTCAGGAAGACCGGGTCGGTGACGTAGTCGTGCAGACCGGACGTCGAGTCGCCGAGCATGCGCAGGGTGATCTTGTCGCCGTGCGGCAGGTCGGGGAGCCAACGGGAGACCGGGTCGTCGAGCTTCGCCTTGTGCTCCTCGACGAGCTGGAGCAGCACGGTGCCCATGAAGGCGATGCCGACCGAACCGGTCCGGAAGTGCATGGCGGGCGTGGCGGGCACATCGGTCATGGACTCGCCGACCGCGCCGGTGACGAGTTCACGCCCGTCGATCGTGACCTTGACCAGGGCGGCCTTGAGATCGAGCTCCTTGCGTGCCTTGCGGACGAGGTCGAGGACCTCGCGGGCCTTGCCCTGGGGGTTCCGGGTGGCGGCGCAGGCCCGGTCGTGGCGACCGGGGGCGTCGGTGGTGGCCGCGACCGCCGTCTGGACGGTGGAGGCGAGGAGGGCGGCGGCGCACAGCAGCGCCGTACGGGTACGCGTCATACGCGCACTATGGGCTGATTGTCACACTGATCACGGGGGCAACACTCCGTACACCGTCACCCCGGACCCGTACGGCCCCGGCACGTCTTCGCGCGGCCCTCCGATCGGACGGTTCCTGCGGACCACCGTGCGGTGGCCCACCGCACCGGCACGGCCCGGCATGTGTGCGGGTTCGCCCGCGCGGCGACCGAGGCGGCCCGGCGCGCCTCCCCCCGCCCCCGGGGCACCTCGATCGTGCCGTCGCCGAACTCGTGGCGGGCCGGCTCTGCGGCGCCGACGCGGCGAAGGCCGAACTTCTCTGCACCGGGACGCAGGCCCGTGCCGTCGCCCGGTGTCTTCAACTCTTCGGCGGATACGGCTACATGCTGGAGTACCCGATCGCCCGGCTGTACGCGGACGCGCGCGGCACCCGCGTCCACGCCGGGACGGGCGAGGTCATGAAGGTGGTCGTCGCCAGGCCCCTGGGACCGTGAGACAGGGGACGGCGGGCCACCGGGACGCGGAGACAGAGAGGGCGATGGGGCATGGAGGACTTCTCCGGTCGGCCGGGGGTGGCGTTCGTCGCGGGCGGCACCGGCGGCATCGGCGCGGCGGTCGTGCGGACGCTCGCGGCACGCGGCAGCGCGGTGGTGTTCACCTACCGGGCCCGGCGTGAGGCGGCCGAGGCCCTGGCCGGCGAGAGCAGGGGAGTCGTGCCGCTCCCGCTGGACCTGACCGACGAGACGGCGACGGCCCGGGCGGTGACCGCGACCGCCGAGGAGTTCGGCGGCATCCACACGCTCGTGTACGCGGCCGGTCCGCATGTGCCGATGCGGCATCTGAGCCGGGTGACCCCGGGCGAGTACCGGGCCCAACTCGTCGCGGACGCGGGGGCGTTCTTCAATCTCGCACATCCGGCGCTGCCGGTGCTGCGCCGGAGCCGGGGCAGCATCGTCGCGGTCACCACCGTCGCCACCCGGCGTTTCCCGGTGCGCGACGGGCTGTCCTCGGGGGCGAAGGGCGCCGTCGAGGCGGTCGCCCGCGCCCTGGCCGCCGAGGAGGGGCGCTACGGGGTCCGGGTCAACTGCGTGGCGCCCGGGATGCTCACCGACGGCATCGCCGGCCGGCTGATCGCGTCGGGCGAACTGGACGACGCGGCGCTCGCCGTCACCCGGCGCAACATCCCGCTGCGCCGGTTCGGCGAGGCGACGGACATCGCGGAGGCGGTGTCCTTCCTCGCCTCGGACCGGGCCGGGTTCATCACGGGCCAGGCGCTGGGGGTGGACGGGGGCTACAGCGTGTGAAGCACCCGCCGCGAACGCGCCGGGCGTGGGGTGACCGGGCGATCGGGTGACCACGCAGTCAAGCCGGTCGACGACCTCCCGAGGACCGGCTCGACTCCGCGGTGATTGCAGTCTTGGCGGCGGGCCGACCCGCGTCAAGGCCCGTCTCACGGCACGACTCGCGCATCACCTTCCCCATAAACCTTTCCCGGTCACTCCAGGTCCGACCCACGGTATTTTCCCCGCCACCCGACCGGCGCCGGGAATGTGCGCGGCGATTCGGACAAGCGGTCCAGAGGAACCCATTTCCTGCGTTCCCTGATGTTTCTACGGTGTGAGTGGAGCGTGAACGAGGCCGGGCCCGAACGGAATTCATCCGATTTCCTACGCCCTGGCCCTCCGCCCATGTCTGACCGAATCATTGCGGCTGGATACCGGCCGATCGTTCGAACGTTGACCGGTGAGTAATAAGCGCACTACCTTTCAACGCGTTTCGAGCACGCGCTTTAGAACGGCGTTCCGCGGTGGATCTCTGCCCGCGGGAATCCGGTGAGCCGCCATTGCTGTCCCGAACCCCCCACCGTGCAGTCTCACCCTTGATTCGGAGAATCATGACGTCTGCTGTGCGTTCCGAGGACATGATCATCGGCATCACTCCTTTCGGCGAACCCGATGCCGGGCTCGCCCTGGCGATCGGCCGGGCCGGCGGGCTCGGCGTACTCGACCTGGGAGCCGGTGACCGAAGAACCCGCGAGGCACTGTCCCGCCTGCGCCGCGCCTCCCCCGGCGCGTTCGGGGTCCGGGTCGGCGCCCACTGCCGCCTCTCCCCCGCCGACCTGGAGCCCCACGGCCCGCACACGGTGGTCCTCACCCCGGAGGCCGCACACATCGCGGGGACGCCGGAGGCCGCGTACCTCGCGGGGGCCGAGATGCCCGCGGGGACCGACGAGGCACCGTGGGCGGTCACCGGCCTCTCGGCGCGCTACCGCGTGCTGGTCGAGGTCACCGACCTGGCGGGCGCGCTGGACGCGTCACGCGCCGGGGCGCACGGCCTGATCGCCCGCGGCGCCGAGTGCGGTGGCCGGATCGGCGAACTGAGCACCTTCGTCCTGCTCCAGCAGCTCCTCGCCGCCCCCGAGGTGACCTCGCCGGTGTGGGCGTGGGGCGGAATCGGCCCGCGCACGGCCGCCGCCGCCCTGGCCGGCGGTGCGGCGGGCGTGGTCCTGGACAGCCAGCTCGCGCTGCTCGCCGAGTCGGCGCTGCCCGAACACGCCGCCGCGACGCTGCGCGCCCTGGACGGCTCGGAGACCGTCGTCCTGGCCGGACACCGGGTCCTGCTGCGACGCGGCCCGGCCGCCCCGCAGCTCCCGCAGGGCGCGGAACCGCGGGCGGTGGCGGCGCTGCTGGGCGCGCGGGATCCCCACGGACAGCTGCTCCCGGTGGGCCAGGACGGCTTCCTCGCCGCGCGGTTCGCCGAGCGCTGGGGTGACGTCCGGCGCACGGTGCGAGCGCTGCGGGACGCGGTCCTGGACGCCGTACGCGACGACACGGCCGCAGGGGCGCTGCGGGCCGGATCGCCGATGAGCCGGGCACTCGGCACGCGGCTCCCCCTCGCCCAGGGGCCGATGACGAGGGTGAGCGACGGGCCCGCGTTCGCCGCCGCGGTGGCGGCCGACGGGGCACTGCCCTTCCTCGCGCTGGCGCTGGCGGACGGCGCGCGGACGCGGACGATGCTCGCCGAGACCCGGGACGCGGTGGGCGGCCGGCCCTGGGGCGTGGGTGTGCTCGGCTTCGCGCCGGAGGACGTGCGCGCCGCACAGCTGGAGGCCGTGCGGGAGCTGCGGCCGACGCACGCGATCATCGCGGGCGGCCGCCCTTCGCAGGCGCAGGCGCTGGAGCGGGACGGCATCCGGACCTTCCTGCACGTGCCGTCGCCGGGGCTGCTGCGGCAGTTCCTGGACGCCGGGGCGCGCCGGTTCGTGTTCGAGGGCTCGGAGTGCGGCGGACACGTCGGACCGCGCGCGAGCTTCCCGCTCTGGGAGGCCCAGCTGGCGGTCCTGGAGGACTGGTCGCACGACCACGGGGCCGAGGACGTCGAGGTGTTCTTCGCGGGCGGAGTCCACGACGAACGGTCCGCGGCGATGGTCGCCGCGCTCGCCGCGCCGCTGACCGCGCGCGGAGCGGCCGTCGGCCTGCTGATGGGCACCGCGTATCTGTTCACCGACGAGGCGGTGTCCCACGGCGCGATCCGGCCGCTCTTCCAGCGGCAGGTCATGGCCGCCGAGCGGACCACACTCCTGGAGTCTGCGCCGGGACACGCCACCCGCTGTGTGCCGAGTCCGTTCGCCGCCGGCTATCGCGACGAGGAGGCGCGGCTGCGGGCCGAGGGTGTGGGAGACCGGCAGATCTGGGAGGCACTGGAGCGGCTCAACGTCGGCCGGCTGCGCCTCGCGAGCAAGGGCGTGACCCGGGACGCCGACGGCGCCCTCGCCCCCGTCGACGAGCGGCGCCAGTTGACCGAGGGGATGTTCATGGCCGGGGAGGTGGCCGTGCTGCGCTCGGCGACCACCACGATCGCGGCGCTGCACGAGGCGGTGACGACCGGCGCGATCGAGCATCTCGGGCTGCGCCGGGCCGAGTTGGCGCCGGAGGGGACCGTCCGGGAGGCGGCCGTCCCGGCTCCGCTCGACATCGCCGTCGTCGGCATGGCGTGCATGTTCCCGCAGGCACCCGACCTGCCCGCGTTCTGGGCCAACGTGGTCGGGGGCGTGGACGCGGTCGGCGAGGTCCCGGCCGACCGCTGGGACCCGGCCGTCCACCACGGCGGCTCGACCCCGTCCAAGTGGGGCGGTTTCCTGCCCCGCATCCCCTTCGACCCCCTGCGCTACGGCATCCCGCCCACGTCGCTCGGCAGCGTCGAGCCGGTCCAGCTGCTGTCCCTGGAGGCGGCCCGGCGCGCCCTGGAGGACGCCGGATACGGCGAAGGGGAGCGGGAGTTCGACCGCTCCCGCACCTCGGTGGTGTTCGGCGCGGAGGCCGGCAGCGACCTGTCGAACGCGGCCACCCTGCGGGCGGTGCTGCCGTCCTACTACGGCAGCGTCCCGGCCGCCCTCGACGAGCAGCTGCCGCAGCTCACCGAGGACTCCTTCCCCGGCATGCTCGCCAACGTCATCTCGGGGCGGATCGCCAACCGGCTCGACCTGGGGGGCGCCAACTACACCGTCGACGCCGCCTGCGCCTCCTCGCTGGCCGCGGTGGACGTCGCGTGCAAGGAACTCGTCGGGGGCACCTCCGACGTGGTGCTCTGCGGCGGCGCCGACCTGCACAACGGCATCAACGACTATGTCCTCTTCTCCTCCGTGCACGCCCTGTCGCCGACCGGCCGCTCCCGCGCCTTCGACGACTCGGCGGACGGCATCGCGCTCGGCGAGGGCGTGGCCTGCGTCGTCCTCAAGCGGCTCGCGGACGCCGAGCGCGACGGCGACCGGATCTACGGCGTGATCAAGGGCCTCGGCTCCTCCAGCGACGGCCGCTCGCTCGGGCTCACCGCGCCCCGGCCGGAAGGGCAGCGCTCGGCCCTGGAACGCGCCTACCGCAACGCGGGCCTCTCCCCGGCCGACGTCGGACTCGTCGAGGCGCACGGCACCGGGACGGTGGTCGGCGACCGCACCGAACTGCGCATCCTCAGCGAGGTGTTCGCGGAGGCCGGGGCCGAACCGGGCGGCTGCGCGATCGGGTCGGTGAAGTCCCAGATCGGGCACACCAAGTGCGCGGCCGGACTCGCCGGCCTGATCAAGACCCTGCTGGCCCTGCACACCGGCGTCAGGCCGCCCACGCTGCACGTCGAGACCCCCAACGCCGCCTGGGACCGGGAGAGCAGCCCGTTCGCCTTCCACACCCGGGCCCGGCCCTGGGCGGCGCCCGCAGGGGAACGGGTCGCCGGGGTCAGCGCGTTCGGCTTCGGCGGCACCAACTTCCATGTGGTGCTGCGCGCCTACGCCGACGGCGTGCCGCCGGTGCGGGGCACGGACGCCTGGCCGGCCGAACTGTTCGTCTTCCGCGGCCGCGACGCCGCCGCGGCCGGCCGTGCGGTGGACGAACTCCTCAAGGCCGCACAGGCGCAGGGCCGGCCGTGGCGGCTGCGGGACCTGGCGCTCGGCGCCGCGCGGCGGTCGGACGCGAGCGGTGAACCGGCGCAGGTCGCGGTCGTGGCGACGGACGTGGACGACCTGGTCGGCAAGTTGCTGCGCCTGTCGGCCGATCCGGCCACGCACGACCCGGCGCGGGGGATCCACCGGGCCGGACCGGACGACCACCCCGGGGACGCCAAGGTCGCGTTCCTCTTCCCCGGTCAGGGCAGCCAGCGCCCCGGCATGCTCGCCGACCTGTTCGTCACCTTCCCCGAGCTGCGTCCGTATCTGGAGCTCGGACGCGCCCACGCCGACACCCTGTACCCGCCGGCCGCCTTCGACGACGCGGTCCGCGACCGTCAGCGGGCCGCGCTCACCGACACCCGGGTGGCCCAGCCGGCCCTCGGCGTCGCCGGGCTCGCCGCGCACGCCGTGCTCACCGCGGCCGGGGTACGGCCGGACATGGCCGCCGGGCACAGTTACGGCGAGCTGGTCGCCCTCTGCGCGGCCGGCGCGATCGGGCCCGAGACCCTCCTGGAGCTGAGCGCGGAACGGGCGACGGCGATCCTCGAAGCCGCCGGGGCCGCGGGACCGGCCGGATCAGCCGGACCGGGTGGACCGGGTGGATCCGATCCCGGGACCATGGCCGCCGTCGCGGCCGGTGCCGAGGAGGTGACACGGGTGCTCGCGGCGGCGCGGGCGCCGGACTCCGTGGTCGTCGCCAACCGCAACTCGCCCGAGCAGACGGTGATCTCCGGCCCCTCCGACGCGGTCGCCGAGACCGTACGCCTGCTGCGCGAGGCCGGTCTCGGTGCCAAGCGCATCCCCGTGGCCTGTGCCTTCCACAGCCCGCTGGTCGCCGGCGCCGCCGACCGGTTCGCCGAGGCGCTCGCGGCCCGGCCGGTGCACGCGCCCGAGTTCCCCGTGTGGTCCAACCGCACGGCGGCGCCCTATCCTGCCGACCCGGACGCCGTACGGGACGGACTCGCCGCCCAGATCGGGGCCCCGGTCGCCTTCGCCGAGCAGATCGAGGCGATGTACGCGGCGGGCGCGCGGGTCTTCGTCGAAGCCGGTCCCGGATCGGTGCTGACCCGGCTGGTCGGACAGATCCTAGGCGACCGTCCGCACCGCGCGGTGGCCTGCGAGCCCCGCCCCGACGGCGGTCTGCCCGACTGGCTCGACGCCCTGGCGCGGCTCGCCGTCGCGGGCCTGCCGGTACGCGCCGGGTGGCTGCTGCGCGGCCGGGACGCGGTCGACGCGGTGCGCACACCCGTACCGAAGCGGCCCGGCTGGACGGTCGACGGACAACTCGTCCGCACCGCCGCCGGCGCCCTCCTTCCCGGTGCGCTCGCACCGGCCCGACGCGTCGTGGAACCCCTCGAGAGGACTGTGGCCCCTGTGACGACGAACCCCCCGCACGGCGCCGCGTCCGACCGGGACGCGCTCGTCTCCGAATTCCTGCGCACCAGCCGGGAGATGATCGCCGCCCAACGGGACGTCCTGCTCACCTACTTCGGGGCCACCGCGGGCGCACCGCCCGTACCGGCGGCGCAGGTGATCCAGGCAGGTCCGCAACTCCCGTCGGAGCGCCCGACGGTGGCCGCCCCGGCGACGGAACCGGTCCAGGACCCGGGCGGGCCCCGGGACGCCGGTCCCGCCGACGTCCAGCAGGTCGTCCTGGAGATCATCAGCGAGCGGACCGGCTACCCCGTCGACATGATCGAGCCCGACCTCGACCTCGAGGCGGATCTCAGCATCGACTCCATCAAACGGGCCGAGATCGCGGGCGAGCTGGCCAGACGCCTCGGCGCGGGGGCCGGTGCGGACCTCGCCTCGATGGACGACGACGAGCTGGAGGAACTGGCGAAGGCGCGCACGGCCGCCGCGGTGACCGCCTGGCTGACCGCGCGGCTGGGCAGTCCGGCCGCCCCGGCGGCAGCCGCCGAGCCCGCCGCTGCGGCGGCCGCGGAGCCCGGCACGGCAGCGAAAGCCACGGAGCCCGGCACGCCCGAGCAGGTCACGCGGGAGGTGACCGGGGAGCCGCCCAGGCGGCACGTGCTGCGGCCGGTCCTGCTCGACACCGGCGCCGGCACCCACCCCGGCGCCGACGCCGCCCCGTCCGCCACGCTCTCCGGCACCCGCTGGGCCCTGCTCGGGGAGGCGCCCGAGGTGGCGGCCCGCCTGGAGTCCCACGGCGCCGAGACCGTCATGAGAGCCCGGGACCACGTCCTGACCGAGGCCGACGGGCCGGTGGACGGCGTGCTCTACCTCGGCGCCCTCGACGGCGCCGACGACAGCCCCGTCCTGCCCGACGCGTTTCCCGTCCTGAAGGCGGCCCTGGCGCGCGACCCCCGCTGGCTGCTGGCCCTGCGGGCCGACGGCACGACACCCGACCCCCGGACCGCCGGGCTGCGCGGCCTGTTCCGGACGGTGGCGCGCGAGTACCCGGAGCTGGTCGCCCGGGTCGTCGACCTGTCCGACGGCTCGCCGTCCGCCGTCGCGGACGCCGTGGTCGCGGAGGCCGTCGCGCCGGACCGTACCCCGGTCGTGTGGCGGACGGCGGCCGGCCGGCACGGTTTCGAACTGGTGGAGGCGCCGCTCGGCGCACTCGGCAGCACGGGCGCCGGACCGGCCGGGGACGGGGCCGCCGAGGCGGCGGCGCTCGGGCTGGACCGGGACTCGGTGGTCCTGCTCGCGGGCGGGGCGCGGGGCATCACGGCGCAGTTCGCCGCCGCGCTCGCCGGTGCCGCCCGCTGCCGCCTGGAGCTGCTCGGCAGGACCCCCGCGCCGGACGGTCCCGAGGACGCGGACACCGCGGCCGCCCGCACGCCGGCCGCACTGCGGGCCGCGCTGGCCGCGCGCGGCGGCATGAAGCCGGCCGAGATCAACCGCGCCACCGAACTCCTGCTGGCCCAGCGGGAGATCACCGCCACCCTCGCCGAACTGACGGCGCTCGGCGGCCGGGCCCGCTACCGTTCCGTCGACTTCCGCGAACCCGGGGCGGTACTCCAGGCGGTGAAGGAGATCCACGCCGAGCACGGCCGGCTGGACGGTGTGGTGCACGCGGCCGGGGTGATCGACGACCGGCTCGTCGCGGAGAAGACCGCCGAGTCCTTCCAGCGCGTGTACGGCACCAAGGCGACCGGCGCCGACGCGCTGCTCACCGCGCTGGAGGAACTCCCCGCCGCACCCGCGTTCACCGTGCTGTTCGGCTCTCTCTCGGCCGTCCTGGGCAACCGGGGCCAGGTGGACTACGCGGCCGCCAACGACGCGCTGGAGACCCTCGGCGCGGCCTTCGCCGCCCGTACCGGGCATCGCGCGCTGACCGTGCACTGGGGGCCCTGGGCACCCTCGGCCGGGCACGCCGGCATGGTGGGTGTGGAACTGGCCCGGGAGTACGCCCGGCGCGGCATCCGGCTGATCGATCCCGAGGAGGGAACCGCGGCGCTGCTGCGGGAGCTTGCCTGGGGCGAGGAGTCCGCGACGGCCGTCGTCCACACCGCGTCGGGCTGGTGACGGCGGCCGTGACGGCACGTCACACGCCGGTCGCCATCGTCGGCATGGCGGTGCTGCTGCCGGGCGCCGCCGACCTGGACGCGTACTGGCGGAACCTGCGCGACGGTGTGGACGCGATCGGCGAGGTGCCCGAGGGACGCTGGGACGCCGAGTACTACCGTCCCGGCACCGCCTCCGACCCGGCCGCGGCGGACCGGGTGTACGCGCGGCGCGGCGGGTTCGTCGACGGGCTGGCGCAGGTGGAGGTCACCCGGTTCGGCATCATGCCCCACTCGGTGGCCGGGACCGAGCCGGACCAGCTGATCGCCCTGCACGTGGCCTCGGCCGCCCTCGACGACGCGGGCGGCACGGAACGGCTTGCGGACCGTGGGCGCGTCGGCGTCGTCCTCGGCCGGGGCGGCTATCTCGGTCCCGGCCTGGTCCGGCTCGACCAGCGGGTCCGGACGGCCGGCCAACTCGTCCGCACGCTCGGCGAGTTGCTGCCCGACCTGACGTCCGGCCAACTCGGCCGGGTGCGGGAGGCGTTCACCGAGCGGCTCGGCCCGGACAGTCCCGAGGCGGCGATCGGCCTGGTGCCCAATCTCGCCGCCTCCCGGATCGCCAACCGGCTGGACCTGCGCGGTCCCGCGTACACGGTGGACGCGGCCTGCGCGTCCTCGCTGGTCGCCGTGGACCAGGCGGTGGGCGAACTCGGCTCCGGGCGCTGCGACCTGATGCTGGCGGGCGGTGTCCACCACTGCCACGACATCACGCTGTGGAGCGTCTTCTCCCAGCTCCGCGCGCTCTCCCCCAGCCAGCGCAGCCGCCCCTTCCACCGGGACGCCGACGGCATCCTGATCGGCGAGGGCACGGGCGTCGTCGTCCTCAAGCGGCTGGCCGACGCCGAACGTGACGGAGACCGGATCTACGCGGTGATCCGGGGCACCGGGGTGGCCAGTGACGGCCGGGCCGCGGGGCTGGTCAACCCCGATCCGGGCGGTCAGGCACAGGCCGTCCGGCAGGCGTGGCGGGCCGCCGGACTCGACCCGGCCGAGCCCGGTTCCCTCGGTCTGCTGGAGGCCCACGGCACCGCGACCCCGGCGGGCGACGAGGCCGAACTGGCCACGCTGGCCGCGGTGTTCGGACCGGGCGACGGAGAGGCCGTGCTGGGTTCGGTCAAGTCGATGATCGGACACACCATGCCGGCCGCGGGCATCGCCGGTCTCGTCAAGGCGGCACTCGCCGTGCACCACGGCACCCTGCTCCCGACGCTGCACTGCGACGACCCGCACCCCGCCCTGGCCCGCACCCGGTTCCGCACCCTGGAGAAGGCGGCCGACTGGGAGATCACCGGGCGCCGGAGCGTGCGCCGGGCCGCCGTCAACGCGTTCGGGTTCGGCGGGATCAACGCGCACGTGGTGCTGGAGGAGGCGCCGGGTGGGCGCGGCTCGCGCGCGACCGCGCCGGCCCGTCCGGTCCTGGCGGTCGCCGAACCCGAGCGGGTCCTGCTGCTCGCCGCCGGCTCCCCCGAGCGCCTCGCCGCTCTGCTGGACGCCGACGACGACACCGTACGGGCCGCCGGACTCGACCCCTCGTCCCCGCATCCGGACGCGGGACCTGCCCGCCTCGGCATCGTCGACCCGACCGCGAAGCGGCTCGCCCTGGCCCGCCGCACGGTCGGCAAGCGGCGCGCCTGGCACGGCCGCAGCGACGTCTGGTTCCGGCCGAGCCCCCTGCTGGGCACCGGCCGACTCGGGCCGGCGTTCCTGTTCCCGGGCCTGGAGGGCGACTTCACCCCGCGCGTCGACGACGTGGCCGCCCACTTCGGTCTGCCCGCCCCGTCCGTCGCCGGGGACCGGACCGACGACGTGGGACGCCACGGTTTCGGGGTCGTCGCCGTCGGCCGGCTGCTCGACGCCGCGCTGCGCCGCAGCGGGATCGTGCCGGCCGCGGTCGCCGGGCACAGCGTGGGCGAGTGGACGGCGATGGCGACCGCCGGACTGTACTCCGGGGACGAGGTCGACGCGTTCATGGCGGACTTCGACCCCGACGCGGTGGCGGTCGCGGGGCTGGCCTTCGGCGCGATCGGGGCGTCCGCCGAGCGGGTCCTGGCCGCCCTGCGGGACGGGGGCCCGGACACGGCGGGCCTCGTGCTCTCCCACGACAACGCGCCCGGCCAGTCGATGGTGTGCGGACCGCAAGCGGCGGTGGACGACTTCGTGCGGGCCTTCCGCGCCCAGGGAGTCCTCGGCCAGGTGCTGCCCTTCCGGTCGGGTTTCCACACGCCGATGCTGGAGCCGCATCTCGGCCCGATCAAGGAGGCGGCCGACCGGTTCCGGCTGTATCCGCCGCACACCCCGGTCTGGTCGGGCACGACGGCCGCGCCCTTCCCCGGGGACGAGGCGGGGATACGGTCCCTGTTCGTCCGCCATCTGCTGGAACCCGTGCGCTTCCGGCAGCTGACCGAGGCGCTGCACGCGGCGGGGCACCGGGTGTTCGTCCAGGTCGGCCCGGGTCAGCTCGGCTCCCTCGTCGGGGACACCCTGGGCGACCGGGACCACCTGGTCGTCGCCGCCAACTCCCCGCACCGCACGGGGCTCGCGCAGCTGCGCCGGGTGGCCACCGCGCTGTGGACGGCGGGGGCGGCGGTCGCTCCCTCCCTCGCCCCGACCCTCGCCCCGACCGTTCCGTCCTCCTCGGACGCGGCCGCGGCCGCACGGGCCGCACGGACGCCGGTACGGCTGGACCTGGGCGGCGCCCTGGTGTCCCTCGCCCCGCAGCGGCTCACCGCGCTGCGGTCCGAACTGCGGTCCGAGCCGCGCGCCCCGGCCCGTGCGACGCGGGCCGCCGGTCCGTCGTCGCTGGACGCCCTCGTGGAGGGTTCGCCGATGGCCGCCGAACTGTCCGCCCTGCTCCACGAGACGGCGGACACGGCGGCCGCCCTCATGACCGCGAGAGCCACCGCTCCCCCGGCCGCCCGGACCGGCCCCTGGCACACCACCGTCCGCGTCTCCCCCGACACCATGCCCTACCTGCTGGACCACTGCTTCTTCCCGCAGCGGCCGGGCTGGCCCGAGGTCGCCGACCGGTGGCCGGTCGTCCCGGCGACGACCATCGTGCGGCACATCGTGGACGCGGCGGTGGACGCCGCCCGGGAATCCGCTCCCGGGACGGTCCCGGTGGCCGTGCACGACGCGCGGTTCGAGGAGTGGCTCACGGCCACCCCCGCCGTCGACGTGCCGGTGACCGTGACCCCCGAAGCCCCCGGCCGGCTGGCCGTCTCCTTCGGCCCCCGGGCCCGCGCGACCGTCGAACTGGCCGCCGCCCACCCGCAGCCGCCCGCCGCGTGGCCCATCGATCCCGGCGCCGAGCGCACCCCGGACCACACCGCCGCCCAGCTCTACGACGAGCGCTGGATGTTCCACGGCCCGGCGTTCCAGGGCGTCACCGAACTCACCGCGATCGGCGACCGCCACGTACGCGGGGTGATCACCACCCCGTCCGCACCGGGCGCGCTGCTGGACAACGTCGGCCAGATCCTCGGCTACTGGATCATGGCGACCCGTACCGAGCGGACCGTCGTGTTCCCGGTCGGGATGCGGGAGATGCGCTTCCACGGTTCGCATCCGTCGCCGGGGACCGCGGTGGGGTGCCTGGTGCGGATCACCTCGCTCACCGACGCCTTCCTGGAGGCCGAGGTCCAGCTGACGGTCCGGGGCAGGGTGTGGGCGCAGATACACGGCTGGCAGGACCGCCGGTTCGACAACGACCCGAAGACCCGTCCCGTCGAGCGGTTCCCGGAGCACCACACCCTGTCCGAGACCCGCCCGGGCGGCTGGCAGTTGCTGCACGAGCGGTGGCCGGACCTGGCGTCCCGCGAGCTGATCATGCGCAACTCCCTCGGCGGCGTGGAGCGTTCGCAATACGCGCAGCACGCGCCGCGCGGGCGCCGGCAGTGGCTGCTGGGCCGGATCGCGGTCAAGGACGCGGTACGGCGGTGGCTGTGGGACCAGGGCGAGGGCCCGGTCTTCCCGGCCGAGCTGCGGGTGCGCAACGACGACGCCGGCCGGCCGTACGTCACCGGCGTGCACGGCCGGGTCCTGCCCGCGCTGGACGTCTCGCTGGCCCACTGCGCGGAGGCGGCCGTCGCGATCGTCCGCCCGCACACGCCGGGCCCCGGTCCGGGGATCGACATCGAGGAGGTCGCCGACCGCGCCCCGGAGACCCTCGCCGCCGCCCTCGGCGACGGCGAACTACGGCTGCTGCGCGAGCTGTCGGCCGGCTCCGGCGACTCCGAGGCCCTGTGGTTCACCCGCTTCTGGACGGCGAAGGAGGCCGTCGCCAAGGCGGAGGGCACCGGATTCGACGGCAGGCCACGGGACTTCGCGGTGCTCGACGCGACCCCGGCCGGCGACCGGCTGACCGTCGCGGGCCGCCTGGAACGCGCCTACACCGTGCACTGTTCGCTGGCCGCCAACCCGTCCCGGCTGCCCGACCGTTCGTACGTGGTGGCCTGGACGACGGGGCCCCCGACCGCAGAGGAGGACGACGCCCGATGACACCCCCCACCCCCCGCACCCCCGTCACCGCCGACGAGAAGTCCGTGCTGGCCGATCTCACCGGCATGCTCACGCGGCTCCTCGAGGACGAGTACGGCCTCGACGACGTGGAGATCGGCCCGCAGACCACCTTCAACCGCGACCTGGAGCTGGAGAGCATCGACCTGGTCACCCTGGCCGGCCTGCTCCAGGAGCGGTACGGCGACCGGGTCAACTTCGCCGAGTTCCTGGCCGGCATGGAGTTCGACGAGATCATCGAGCTGACCGTCGGACGGCTCGTCGGTTACGTCGTGACGAGTCTGAAGGCCGCGGAGGCGAGCTGAGTCATGGCGATGGTCGACACCGGCCCCGTCCGGTTGCACGTACAGCGGCTCGGCCCCCGGCACGGCCGGCCCGCCACCGCCACCGTGGTACTGGTGCACGGTCTGCTCACCGACAGCCTGGCCAGCTACTACTTCACCGTGGCCCCGGCGTTCGCGGCGGCGGGCCTCGACGTCGTCATGTACGACCTGCGGGGCCACGGCCGCAGCGGGCGCCCCGCCGGGGGCTACACGCTGGACGACAACATCGACGACCTGGAGGCGCTGCTCGGCCGGCTGGCGGTGACCGGTCCGGTGCATCTGGTCGGCAACTCCTACGGCGGCACGATCGCGTTCGGCTACGCGGCCCGGCACCCCGAGCGGGCGGCGAGCGTCACCCTCGTCGAGTCCGAACCGGCAACCGCCTCCTGGGCGGTGAAGCTCGGCGGGATCCTGGACCGGGTCGTGACCCAGCTCGCCCACAACGAGTCCGACGCGATCGCCTGGATCACCGCCCATCGCGGCCACAACACCGCCCGCCTGGCCAGGGGCGCGGCCCGGCTCGCGCGGGAGACCTCGCTCGGGCGGGACATCCCGGCCAGCCGTGTGCTGACGGAGGATCAGATCTCGGCGGTACGTTGCCCGGTGCTCGGTCTGTACGGCGCCGACTCCGATCTGGCCGAACTCGCGCCCTGGCTCCGGGCGGTGCTGCCGGACTGCCGGACCGTGGTCATCCCCGGGCACGAGCACTCGGTCCTGGTGGAGGCCTCCGGGACGGTCGGCGGGCACATCCTGTCCCTCGTCGACGAGGCCGGGCGCGTGGCGGCGGAGGTCACCGGGTGAGCCGGTTCCTGTTCGTCGTGCCGCCGCTGGTGGGTCACCTCAACCCGGCCGTGGGCGTCGCCGCCGAACTCACCGCACGAGGCCACCGGGTGGCGTGGGCCTGCGCCGACCCGGATCTGGTCGGCCGGCTCGCGGGCCCCGGGGCCGGCCCGGTCTTCGTCTGCGGCGCGGCGCCGCGCGGCGAGCGGCCCGCCGACCTGCGCGGTCCCGAGGCGCTGAAGTTTCTGTGGGAGTGGTACCTGCTGCCGCTCGCCGAGGCGATGGCGCCGGGTGTGCGGGCGGCCGTCGAGGCGTTCCGGCCGGACGTCGTCGTCGCCGACCAGCAGGCCTTCGCCGGTGCGCTGGTCGCGGAGCGGCTGGGCCTGCCGTGGGCGACCTCGGCGACCACCTCCGCCGAGTTCACCGACCCCCTCGCCGGGCTGCCCAAGGTCAGGGAGTGGCTCGACGGCCGGCTGGCCGGGCTGCGGTCCGCGATCGGAGATCCGGCGGGCGACGCCGACCCCCGCTTCTCACCCCATCTCGTCCTGGCCTTCAGCACACCGGAGTTGGCGGGACGGGCGCCCGGAGGTGTCCGCTGGGTGGGTCCGTCGATCACGGCCCGGCCGTCGGCCGCCGGCTTCCCCTGGGAGTGGCTCGACGGCGGCCGGGCCACCGTGCTCGTCACGCTCGGCACCGCGAACACCGACGTCGGCGGACGGTTCCTCGACGTCTGCCGGGAGGCGCTGCGGGAACGGGCCGACCGGGTGCAGGGCGTGATCGTCGACCCGGGCGGCACGCTGAAGCCCGGGGGCGACGACAAGGACCTGCTGATCTTGCCGTCCGTGCCCCAACTCGCCTTGCTGGAGTGGATGGAGAGGGGCACCGGCGCGGTGGTCTGCCACGCCGGGCACAACACCGTGTGCGAGGCGTTGTGGCACGGGGTTCCCCTGGTCGTGGCCCCCATCCGCGACGACCAGCCGGTCGTGGCCGGGCAGGTCACCGACGCGGGAGCCGGCGTGCGGGTGCGGTTCGGCCGGGTCACCGCGCGGCAACTGGGCGCGGCGGTCGACTCCGCCCTCGGCGCACCCGGACACCGCGCCGCCGCCGACCGGATCCGTACGGCGTTCCGCGCCGCGGGCGGTCCGTCCGCCGCCGCGGCCCATCTCGAAGACCTCGCAGGGGAGTTCAGATGAGTGACGAGACCAGGCCCGCCGAGCGGATCGCCGAGGCGCGGCCCGCCTACCAGGCGGACATCGCCGCCGGGCTGGACCGCTTCTTCGAGCCCCGCCGCACCAGCTGCCCGTGGTGCGGCTCGGCGGCCCTGACCACCCGGCTGCGCACCACCGACCTGCTCCAGCACAAGCCGGGCCGCTTCGTCCTGGACCGCTGCGGGGGCTGCGGGCACACCTTCCAGAACCCGCGGCTGAGCGCCGAGGGCCTGGAGTTCTACTACCGGGACTTCTACGACGGGCTGGGCGAGAAGAAGCTGGGCGACACCTTCGGGGGCCGCACGAAGATGTACCGGGGACGGGCCGGGTCGATGCTCGCGCACGACCCCGCGCCGAAGAACTGGCTGGACGTCGGCACCGGACACGGTCACTTCTGCGCGGCGGCCCGGGAGGTGCTGCCGGGGACGACGTTCGACGGGCTGGACTTCACCGACGGTGTCGAACTCGCCGAGCGGGAGGGCCGGGTGGAACACGGCTACCGGGGCTCGTTCCCCGAACTGGCGCCCCGGCTGGCCGCCCGGTACGACGTGGTCAGCATGTTCCACTACCTGGAGCACAGCACCGACCCCGACCGTGAACTGCGCGCCGCGCACGAGACGGTGCGTCCCGGCGGCCATCTCCTCGTCGAGGTGCCTGACCCCGAGAGCCGCTACGCGCGGCTGCTGGGCCGCTGGTGGCTGCCCTGGCTCCAGCCGCAGCATCTGCACTTCGTACCGGTGGCCAACCTGCGCGAACGGCTCACCCGGCTGGGTTTCACGGTGGTGGCGGAGCAGCACGCCGAGCCGCACGACCCGGTCGACCTGCTGGCCGCCGTCTGGCTGGCGCTGGACCACGCGGCGCCCCGTGACGACGCTCCGTGGCTGCCCGCGTCGCCGGGCGCGCTGCGCCGCACGCTGCGCGCGGCACTGCTGGTCGCCGGGGTCCCGGCGCTGATCGTGGGCACCCTGCTCGACCGGTTCGCGGTACGTCCGCTCTCGCACCGGCTCGGCGTGTCGAACGCGTACCGGATCGTGGCCCGGCGCGACTGACGGACCGGTGCGCGCCCGGGTCCCGCCGTGCTAGCTTCGCCCCGTTCTCTTCATCAGGAATCCTGACGATCGACGGCACGGCTCGACGAACGGAACGCGCATGTCCATCCTGGCCAGACCGGCGGTGGCCGCCCTCGCCGCCAAGACGATGCAGGGCGTCACCCGGCTGGCGAGTCGCCGGGCCTCGGGTGCCGGGTCCGCCGCGGCCTGGCAGGCCCGCTTCCCCGAGTATCCGCGGGAGGTGACGCGGTCGACGGTGCCGACCTCCGTCGCCCCCGCTCCGGTCACGGTGTACGCGCCCCCGGCCGGCACGGCGACCCGTCCGCCCGTGCACGTCAACTTCCACGGCGGCGGCTACATCATGTCGATGCCCGAGGTCGACGACGGGCTCTGCCGCGTCCTCGCCGCCGAGGCGGGAGTGGTCGTCGTCAACGTCACGTACGTGGTGGCCCCGCAGCACCCGTTCCCCGCCGCGACCACCCAGGCCTACGACGTCGTCCGGTGGGTCGCCGAGCACGGCGCCGAACACGGCTGGGACGGCCGGCGTCTGACCGTGGGCGGGCAGAGCGCGGGCGGCGGACTCGCGGCGGCCGTGGCCCGGCAGTCCCTGGAACAGGGCGGCCCCTCGATCGCGCTCCAGGTGCTGCACTATCCCCCGCTGGATCTGGCCACCAGCGCCAAGGACAAGAAGGCGGCCGTCGCCAGGCCGGTGCTGCGGCCGTGGCTCGGGGACATCTTCGACGCGTCGTACGTCCCCGATCCCCGCGAGCGCGCCCACCGGCTCGTGTCGCCCGCCCATTCCCGCGACACCGCCGACCTCGAGGGCATCGCCCCGGCGCTGGTCATCACGGCCGAGTACGACCTGCTCAGGAACGAGGCGGTGCGCTACGCCGAGCGACTGGGCGCGGCCGGTGCGCTCGTCGAGCACCACGACATCGCCGGGGCCGACCACGGCTACGACACCAAGGACGACGAACGGGCCCGCACCACCTACGCGCTGATCGCCCGTCATCTCCGACAGGCGACCGACGCCGGCACGGTGTGACCCTCTTGGGCGAAGAGGGGACGGGAGGGCGGCGCCCGCCGCACCGGTCGCCGCCCGGGTGACCCGACGGCGTCGTCCGCCGCACCGGCGTGCCCGGTCACCCTCCCCTCCCCCGGTCGTCGCCCCGGGCTGCCGCCGTCCCCTATCCGGCGGCCGCCGGCAGGGCGACGCCCAGCTTCTCGGCGCGCTCGGTCAGGTCGCGCCACACCTTGGGCGCCACCGGGACGCCGTTCTCCCCCCGGCCGGCGGCGACGGCGGCACTGCGCTCGCCGGGGTAGAACACGCCCTGCGCGTCGTCCGCGGCCGGCAGGCCCTTGAGCGTGTCCAGCGTGGCGTCCACGGACGCGGTGAAGGCCTCCGTGCCCCCGAAGGCGGCCGGGTCGACGGCGATGAGCAGGGCGTTCTGACGGTGCTTGCGGCCGGCCGGGTCGTCCGAGTGGAACGACGCGAAGATCGGCGCCCCCACGAGCACGCTGGTCAGCAGCTCGAAGGCGAGGGACATGCCGGAGCCCTTCGCCCCGCCGAGCGGCAGCGGCATGACCGCCTTCTCCGGGTCGGTGGTCGGGGTGCCGTCCTCGGTGGCGGCCGCGCCCTCGGGCAGCGGGGTGCCGCTCGCCTTCGCCTGCCGGATCTTGCCGAGGGCGATGGTCGCGGTGGCCATGTCCAGGAGCAGCGGCGCGTGCTGCGACGAGGAGTCGGTCGGCACGGCGATGGCGAGCGGGCTGGTGGCGACCGCCGCGCCCTTGACACCGGTGTAGCCCATGTTCGGCATGCCGGCGACGAAGCCGATGCCGACCAGGCCCTGTTCGGCGATCTTCGACACGTAGTAGCCGATCGCGCCGGTGTGCACCGTGCGGCGGACCCCCACCGCGGCGATGCCGGTCGTCCTCGCCCTGGTCACGGCCTCGTCGGCGGCCGCGCTGAGGGCCACCGGGCCGGGGGCGCGGTCGGCGTCCAGGACGGCCGCGGCCGGGGCGCCGGACTCGAGCGTGATCCGGGCGTCGGCGTTGGCGACGCCCTTGTCGAGCAGGTCCAGGTAGGCGGGCACCCGGGCGATGCCGTGCGAGTCGACGCCGCGCAGCGCGGCCCAGACGAACACGTCGGCGGTGGTGCGGGCGTGCTCGGCGCTCAGGCCGCCCTTCTCGAGGAGGGCCGCGGAGAAGGTGCGCAGGTCCTCTGCGGGCACCAGGATCTTCGTGGATGGGGTGGACATGGTGGCGGTGCCTCCTGGTTCAGCGGGTGACGAGGACGTCGACGACGGCGGTGGTGCCCTCCGCCACGGCCTTGAGGGCGCGCTCCAGGGCGGGCCCGAGCGCCTGTGAGGTGTCGACGGTCTCGGTGTGCATGCCGAACGGCTCGGCGAACTGGGCCAGTCGGGGCAGACGGTGCAGGTCGGTGCCGAGCCACTCGCCGGTCTCGGCGGCCGCTCCGTCGGGATAGAACCTGCGGTGGTTGAGGTTCATCGACTTGTAGACGCGGTTGTTGAACACCACGATGAGCAGCGGCAGTTGGTACGCCTTGCTCGCGTCGTACGACGGCACGACCGGGTTGTAGGTGAACGCGCCGTCGCCGATGGTGAGGACCACCGGCCGGTCCCCCGCGGCGAGTTTGACGCCGAGCGCGACCGCGATGCCCTGGCCGAGACCGCCCTGCACATAGAAGTACGAGTCGGGATCGGCCGTGCGCAGGTGCCGCTTGACGACGCGGCTGTGGGTGATGGTCTCGTCGACGACGACGCCGTGCGCGCCGTCGAGCAGCTCGCGCAGGGTGGCGGCGACCAGCACCGGGTCGACGCCCTCGGTCCGCCGCTGTGTCCGGGCCCGGTTCTCGGCGTCGGCGACGGCGGCCTGCTCGGCGGCGTGCCGCTCGTCCTGTGCGGCGCGCCGTACGGCGACGGCGGCCTCGTCGAGGTCCTTGGCCCGCTTGGCGAGCTGGCGCAGGGTGTTGGCGACGTTGCCTTCCAGGTACCTGTCGGCGAACAGGACTTGGTAGACGACGTGCGGGCGCTGCGGCACCTCGTCGATGACGACGATCTGTGCCTTCGAGGGGCGGCGCGACGGCGGGTAGAACGGGGCGCGGCAGTTGACGAGGAGGATGAGGTCCGCCTCGTCCATCCACGGCCCGATGTCGCTCCCGGCGTGCAGCGGGTGGGTGCGCGGGAAGTTGCCGCACACCGCCGAGTCGGGCTCGACGACCGGGATGTTCCAGGCCTCGGCGAAGGCGACGAGTGCCTCGAAGCCGCCGGCCTCACGGCCCGCGGTCTCGGTGACGATGACCGGGTTCCTCGCCTCGCGGATCAGCTGGGCGACCGGGTCGACCTCCTCGGGCGAGCTGTGCGTGGAGCCCGGGGGCACGAGGGGCTTGGCCTCGCGGCCGTCCCAGTCCTCCAGCAGGATCTCCAGCGGGACGTTGAGGTACGCCGGGCCCGCCGGGGCCCGCCAGGCCAGCTCGGCCGCCCGCGTGACCATGGTGGGCAGCGTGTGCACGCTGGCGGCCTCGGTGGACCACTTGGTGAAAGGGGTCGCGACGCCGTGCGGGCCGCCCACGATGGACAGGTTGCGGTACCACTGGCCGCCCGGGTCCTGCCCCGGGCCGTCGCCGTAGGTGGTCGACTCCGAGGAGCTGACCACCATGGGGACGCCGGCGAGCAGCGCCCCGTGGACGGCCATCGAGCCCTGGAGCAGGCCGGGGGCGGCGTGCAGCAGCACGCCCTGCGGACGGCGGCTGACCAGGCCGTAGCCGGTCGCCATGCCCACGGCGACGGTCTCGTGGGTCAGGTCCAGGTACTGCGGGCAGGGCAGTCCGTCCCGGTGGCGCCGGGCCAGGGACTCCCAGACCGGGGCCCACTCGGACCCGGACGAGCAGAACAGGTAGTCGGCGCCGACGGCGTTGAAGGCGGTGACGAGAGCGTCGCCGCCGTCGGCGCCCGGTGAGGTGGTGGTGTCGGTCATCTCTCGTTCCTCCTCAGCCCTCGATCGGCCAGTTCAGGACCTCGGAGATACCGCGGCCCATGATCCACTCCAGTTCCTCGGGAGTGAAGTCCCAGTGCTTGGTGAACTGCTCGATGGTGTCGGTGTAGGTGATGCCGTGGCCCAGCAGACGGGTGATGTCGGTGCCGTAGAAGCAGCGCTGGGGGCCCATCTTGTCGACCATCTCGCGCACGTACTTCTGGATGTTGTTGTTCGGGAACGGCTGCGTCGAGTAGCCGGGCAGCGCCGACACCTTGACGTAGATGTTCGGGTGGGCCGCGAGGTCCGCGGTCTCGGCGACCCAGTATCCGATCGCGTCGTCGACGCAGCGGGCCATGATGCCCATGTGGTCGATGATGATCTTCAGTTCGGGGTGCTTGGCGGCGATCTCGCCGAGCTCACGCTTCCAGATCGGGGCGTGGACCATGGTGGGGATGCCGAGCTCGGCGGCGACGGGCCAGTACCAGTCGTTGGTGCCGTCGATCATCCAGTTGCGGTCCTGTGGCCGGTGGAAGGTCAGCCGCGTGCCCTTGATGTACGGGTTCTGCGCGAAGTCCTTGAGCATGGCCTTGCCCTCTTCGGGCTTGTTCTGCGGGATGCGCGCCATGATGCCGAAGCGGTCCGGGTGCGCCTCGCAGGCCTCCAGGGCGTAGTCGATGCGGTCGCCCTCCCAGGACGGCGGCAGGATCAGCGCGCGGTTCACGCCGGCCTCGTCCATCAGCTCGAGGGCCTCCTCGTAGGAGAACGCCTCCTCGCGGTGGCCGTTGAGGCGGATCCGCTCCCGGGCGCCCGGGACCCAGGGGCGGTCCGGGGTCTCTTCCAGCCAGATGTGGATCTGCGTGTCGACGACGAACATGTCCCGTACTTCTTTCTCTCGGTAGGGCACGTGGTGAGGCGTTGCGGAGGGAACGCTAGGGGGCCGCGAAGGCCTTGCGGAGCCCCTGGGAGCGCAAGCTGTTGTTGCGTGAAAGTGCGCTGTTCGCAGGGCACTTTCAGGTTGCGCACGCGGTCGTCGAAAGCGGTTTCCGAGCTTGCTTGCGCAAGCTGTTTCGCCACGTGTTTCTCAGCCGCTGCCGGAAACGCGCTCGAAAGCGGCTTCGACGATGTGCTCGGCGATCGCCATGGAGGCCGTGGCGGCCGGCGAGGGCGCGTTGCGGACGGCGGTGACCCGGCCCACCCGGTGGATACGGAAGTCGTCCACGAGGGTGCCGTCCGGATCCAGGGCCTGGGCACGCACGCCCGCCCCGCCGCGTACGACGTCCTGGACGCCGACCGCGGGGACGTACAGCGCCGCGTCCTTCATGAAGGCCTTCGCCGAGAACGACCCGCGGTACTCCCTGATGCCCGTTCGCCAGTGCTGGGCGGCCATCTTCCAGACGCCGGGATAGGCGGCGAGGCCGAGCAGGTCCCCGGGGGAGATCCGGGTACGGGTGTACCCCTCCCTGGCCAGGGCCAGGACCGCGTTGGGGCCGACCTCCACCGAACCGTCGACGCGGGGGGTGAAGTGGACGCCGAGGAACGGGTAACGGGGGTCGGGCACCGGGTAGACCAGGCCCCGCACCAGGTCCGTCTTCTCCGGCCTGAGCAGCATGTACTCGCCCCGGAACGGCACGATCCGAGGCGCGGACCGGTCCCGCGCGAGGCCGGCCACGGAGTCGGAGTGCAGGCCCGCGCACAGGATCAGCCGGTCCACCCGCACCCGTTCCGCACCGGAGGCCACCTCGATGCCGCCGGGCACCTCGGTGATGCCGGTGACCGGGAACCCCGTCCGCACCTCTCCGCCGGAGGCGACGACGTCGTCGGCGAAGGCGCGGGCGATCGCCGGATAGTCGGTGATCGCGGTGCGCGGGGAGTACAGGGCCGCGATCCCGCCCGCGTTCGGCTCGATCTCCCGGATCTCCTCGCGGGAGACCTTCCGCAGATCGGGCACGTGGTTGTTCCTGGCCCGGTCGTAGAGGGCGTTCATCCGGCCGAGCTCGTCCTCGCGGACCGCCACGACCAGTTTGCCGATCTCCCGATACGGCAGCTCGCGCTGCTCGCAGTACGCGCGCAGCAGGGCCACACCCCGTACCGTCAGCTCGGCCTTGAGGCTGCCGGGCGTGTAATAGATGCCGGCGTGCACGACGCCCGAGTTGTGGCCGGTCTGGTGGAGCGAGACCTCCCGCTCCTTCTCGAAGACCACAACCCGGGTACCGGGCCTGCTCAGGGCGATCTCGCGGGCCGTGGCCAGCCCCACGATGCCGGCGCCGACGATGCCGACCGTCTCGTCAGCCATCGAACGCCTCCTCTCTCTTGTGTCGCTGCTCCCGATCGTCAGCCGCCGAAGTGCACGGCGACCGTCTTGACGCGCGTGGAGAAGCGCAGGACTTCCTCGCCCTGCTCCTTGTAGGCCGTGCCGGAGTCGTGGAACCCGCCGAAGGGCAGGTGGACGTCCCAGCCGGTGGTGGTGGAATTGACCGCGACCTGTCCGCACTCGGCCTCGTCGGTGAAGCGGTGGGCGTAGGCCAGGTCGCGGGTGAAGACGGCGGCGGCGAGGCCGAAGCCGGAGTCGTTGACCGCCGCGACGGCCGCGTCGAAGCCGTCGACCGCGCGCAGGACGAGGACCGGCCCGAAGACCTCCTCGCGCCAGATGGCCATCTCGGGGGTGACATCGCCGAGCACGGTCGGCTGGACGTAGCAGCCGTGGACGCGCTCGCCCTCCGTGTCGGCGTGGCCGCCGGTCAGGACCGTGGCGCCCTGGTCGAGGGCGCCGGCCAGGTCGGCGAGGACGCTGTCGCGCTGCCTGGCGCTGGACAGCGGGCACAGCGTGGTGGCCGGGTCGCCGCCCGGGCCGACCTTCAGCCGCTCGACCTCGGCGACCAGCAGCCGGGTGAACTCCCCGTACACCGGTTGCTCGACGACGACGCGGCTGGTGGCGGTGCAGCGCTGGCCCGCCTGCCCGAACGACGCCGCCACGACAGCCTTCGCGGCGGCCGGCAGATCGGCGTCCTTCAGCACCACCGAGGCGTTCTTGCCGCCCAGCTCGCCCTGGAAACGCACGTTGCGGTCGGCGAGACGGCGACGGATGCGGTTGCCGACGGCGTTGGAGCCGGTGAAGGTGATGCCGACGATCCGCGGGTCGTCGAGGAGGGCCTCCTCTATCTCGGCGGTCCGGCCGGTCACCACGTTGAGCGCCCCGGCGGGCAGTCCGGCGTCGTGCAGGGCGCGGGCGAAGTGCAGACCGGAGACCGGGGTCTCGGTGGCCGGCTTGAACACGGCCGCGTTGCCGGTCGCGAGCAGCGGGGCGAGTTTGCGGGCGGGCGTGATCAGTGGGTCGTTCCACGGGCTGATCACCAGGATCACGCCGATCGGCTCGCGCTGGGTGTGGGTGCGGTGGTGGGGCCGTACGTCGTGCAGGAGGGTGCCGTAGCCCTGCCGGGCGAGACCGGCGTAGTACTCCAGGAAGTCGGCGGCCTTGAGGGTCTCCCCGGTCGCCTCGGTCAGCGTCTTGCCGTTCTCCGCCGTCACGTCGGCGGCGATCTCCTCGACCCGTTCGCGGATCAGCCGGGCCGCGTCGGTGAAGACCCGGGCCCGCTCGAAGGGGCTGGTGCGCTTCCAGACGGCGAACCCCCGCTCCGCGTGGTCGAAGGCACGCGTGACGTCCTTGGCCGTGAGAGCCGGGACGCGGGCGACGGGGGTGCGGACGTCGGCGGGGTCGAGGACGTCGATCCACTCGGCGCTCGCCACCCACTCCCCGCCCACGAGGGTTTCCAAGTTACGCATCTCGGGTCACTTCCTTTGTCGGCAAGGGTGCGGACTGTGACAACACACCACGTCAGGGCGGTGCCGCCAGCTCTGCGGCAGCAGGCATTGATTGCGCCGCGCGCGGGTGGGCGCGGGTCTGATCCATGCTGGAATCGGCAGGCCGGAGGCCTGACCGCGGTCTCCGCCGACCCGCCGAGGAGAACCGGACATGTCCTACGCCGTCGTCGCCCAGTACCGCTGCGCCCCCGCCGACGAGAGCGCCGTCCGCGCCGCGCTGGTCCAGGCGCGCGAACACACCCGTGCCGAACCGGCGAACGAGGAGTACGAGGTGCACGCGGTCGAGGACCGGCCCGGCGGCTTCCTGCTGTACGAGCGGTACACCGACCGGGCCGGGTTCGAGGCGCACAAGGCGGCCGAGCACTTCCAGAAGCTGATCGTGGCGACCGTGTGGCCGCTGCTGACGGACCGGACGGTCACCTTCGCCGAGACGCTGTAGGGCGGAGCACTGCTCAGGGGCAAGGTGCCGTAGGGCGGACGCCGAGCGGCAAGGAGCCGTAGGGCGTGGTGCTTGGCGCGTGGGCTGTACGTCGTGGCCGTACGGCGTGGGCCGGGCGACTCTCGCGAGTCGCCCGGCCCTTGTCCGCTGCTGTCAGAACTCGTTGCCCCACACGTACCGGGCTACCGTCTCCACCAGCTCGATCTTCCTGCGCTGCTCCTCCGTGGTCAGCAGCGGCCGGCTCGCCACGTCGGCGAAGCCGCGGGACGGCGAAACGGCCGCGTCCTCAAGGTCCTTGAACGCGCCGACGGCGTCGATGCGGGTCATCACCGTGTCGATGTCCTCGAGCGCGGCCACGCTCGCGTCGACCACGCCCAGGCAGACGTCCCGGTCCTCCGGCAGCGCCCTGACCAGGTCCAGCTCGGCGTCGGTGCCCTGGTCGAAGGGCAGGATCCACCGGTCGGCCGGTACCGCGCCGTACAGCCGTTCGGCGCGTGCCCGGTCCACGTCCTCCGGGGCGGCCCCACCGGGGGCGACCCCGATCCGTACGCCCTCGGGACGCGTGTCCAGCCGTACGGCGAGCGCCTCGACGGCGAGGGCGTCCTCGAAGGACAGGGCGCCCGGGTCGGCCGGGTCGGTCGCCAACTGGCCCAGCAGCAGCGGGTTGTTGAGCTGGATCAGGCGTACGCCCTTCGACACCAGCAGCTCGATCTCCGCCTGGATGATCTCCGCGAGGGCCTCGCCCAGTTCCCGCGCCGAGGACACGCCGAGGCCGGGCCGGTAGGTCGTCGCGGCGAGGTACGCCGGGGAGGGCAGCGAGACCTTCGGCGCGATCACCGTGAGTTCGGTGAGCCGGGCGGCCCAGTCGGCGACCAGCGGACCGTTCGCCTTGGGCAGGGACTCGGCGACCCAGCCGGCCAGGCCGTCCGCGCCGACCTCGTCGGTACGGCGGAAACCCGTCACGGCGTCGAGGACGGCGCTGCGGAAGTCCTCACGGGGGAAGTCGCCGTCGGTGACGACGGTCGAGCGGAGCCTGCGCTGGAAGACGACCGCTTCCTCGACGGCCTTGCGTTCGGCGGCCGCCCGTGCCTCCGGTTCACCGGCCGCGCGGGCGGCGACCAGCTCACCGGGACGCACCAGGCTGCCGTGGTGGTCGATGCGGTAGTTGAACGTGTCCGCCATGGGTCACGCCTCCTTTCCGGGCCCGGCCGGGCCGCCGGCGACGCCCCAGGCGGCGAACTCCAGCTCGTAGCCGAGGGCGGCCAGCACCTCGTCGGCGATGATCTGGTCCTCGTCCGCGGTGCCGCCGGCGATGCCGAGGCCGCCGATGATCTCGCCGTCCTTCTTGATGGTGACGCTGCCCTCGGTCGCCATGATCGGCATGGCCGCGCCCGGGAGCTGGGAGAGCTGTGCGAAGAAGACGGGCTGGCTCTCCTGCCACTTCTTCAGCATCTTGCCGGGCCGCTGCATGACGGCCGCGGTGTACGCCTTGGCGCGGGCGATGTCCGGGGTGAGGGGGCGGGCCCCGTCCGGGCGGCGGATGGCGATGGGGAAGCCGCCGGCGTCCACGACGGCGACGCTCACCGCCTTGCCCACGGCCCGGGCCCGCTCGGTGGCGGCCTCGATGATCTCCTCGGCGGCGGCCAGGGTCAGGCTGCTCATGCTGCTTCCTTCGGTGCGGTGAGGGTGCGGCGCAGACGGGCGACGGCCTCGTTGTAGGCCTGGGGGGTCTCCCAGTACATGGAGTGCGGGGCGCCCGGGACGATCTCCAGATGGGAGCCGGCCAGCAGTTCGTGGGCGCGGGTCACCGTCTTGACGCTCAGTACGGCGTCCTTCTCGCCCGCGAGGAACGCGACCCTGACGCCCGAGGCCTCGATCTCCTCCAGGGAGGGGCCGTCGGTGTCGAGGTTGCGCAGGTCCTGCATCCTGGCCACGTTGAAGGTGCCCATCTGCTGGAACAGGAAGGTGAGGTCGGCGCGCTCCCGCTGGAAGGGCTTGGTCAGCAGGCGGTCGACGACCGGGAGTTTGACGGCCTCCGCGCGGTCGGCCGCGGCCAGCTCCTTGAGCTCGGGATGGCTGATGCCGCCCAGCGAGTGGCCGAGGACCACGCAGGAGACGCGTTCGGGGCGCAGCAGGCCGGCGCGCAGGGCGGCGACCGAGCCGATGGACTGGCCGACCAGCATGACGTCGGTCAGGTCCTCCTGGTCGAGGACGGCGACGACGTCACCGGGGAAGTCCTGGCCGTCGAACTGCGCCATCGACGAGTCGGACTTGCCGAAGCCGCGCAGGTCGACGGTGACCACGGTGAACTCGTCGCGCAGCGCGGCGACCTGCTGCCACCAGGCGGCGTGATGGCCGCCGCTGCCGTGCACGAACAGGATCGCCGGACCGCTGCCATGGCGCTCGTAGTAGAGGGAGGTGCCGTCGGAGTCGGCGAAAGGCATGGGAGTAACTCCTCAGCGGGGAAGCTCAGTCGCGGCGCTTGGCGTGGTGGACGAGCTCGATCATGGTGTGGTCGGGGTCGTGGATGTAGCAGAACTTCGACTGGTTCTCGGGGCGTTCGATGGTCCGCGTGTGCCGGATGCCCAGCTCGTCGAGGTGCGCCATGAAGTCGTCCCAGTCGTCGACCTCGACGGCGAAGTGATAGGGCGCCATGCGCTCCATCTCCTCGACCGGGGTGAAGTGCAGGTCGAAGTTGCCGCGGGTCATGAGGACGACCCGGGTGTTGGACTTGGGCATGATCCGCTTCATGCCGAAGACCTTCGTGTACCACTCGGCGGTGCGGTCGGAGTCGGTGGTGGGGAAGTTGACGTGGTGGATGTAGCGGGGTTCCGCGCTCATGACTGGTGGTTCCCTTCGAGGTGAACGGGGTTGGACAGCACACCGATGCCGCTGATCTCGATCTCGACGGTGTCCCCGGGCTCGATCCGGCAGGTCGACTCGGCGCCCATCCACAGCACGTCGCCGGGCCGCAGGGTGATGTGCTTGGTGATCTCGACGATGAAGTCGAACGGGTCGAAGACCATGTCGCCGGTGGGGAACGAGGCCTGTTCGGCGCCGTTGACCCGCAGGGTGGTCGTCTGGGCCAGGGCGTCGACGTCGGTCTCGATCCACGGCCCCATCGGCTTGAAGGTGTCGCTGTTCTTGCTGCGCCAGAAGGTGCGGTCCTGGTGCTGCCAGGCGCGGGCGCTGACGTCGTTGCCGATGGTCCAGCCGAAGACCGACGTGCGGGCCTCGGCGTAGGAGGCGTGCCGGATCGTCCGGCCGATGACGGCGACGAGTTCGGGCTCGGCCTCGAACCGCCCCTCGACCTCGGCCGGCTTCACGATCGGTGAACGGTGGCCGGTGAGCGCGTTGTTGGCGCGGTAGCCGACCTCGGGTCGGTCCGGCAGGACGGCGGCGGGATTACCGAGCCGGGCCGCGTGCTCGATGTGCCGTGGGTAGTTCAGGCCCACCGCGTAGAACACGGGCGGGATGACGGGCGGCAGCCAGTCGGCCGTGTCGCGCCGGACGGTCCCGACGACCTCGGGGTCACCCTCCAGCGGGGAGCCGGACAGCAGCTCGACGTCCCTCTCCCCCACCCGGCCCCACCGGGCCCGTCCGTCGACCGAGAGTCGCGCGTACCTCACGGCGCCAGCTGGTGGGAGACGCGCTTGGTGACCAGGTAGGCGTCCAGCGCCTCGGGCCCGCCCTCGCGGCCGTAGCCGCTGTCCTTGACGCCGCCGGAGGGCGCCTCGTGGACGGAGCCGCCGCAGTGGTTGAGGGAGAGGATCCCGGCCTCCAGCTCGGCGGACAGCTTCTCGGCGGTCGCGGCGGAGTCGGTGAAACCGTAGGCGGCGAGGCCGTAGGGCAGCGCGTTCGCCGTCGCGAGTGCCTCGTCGAGGTCGCTGAACGGCACGATCGGTGCGATCGGCCCGAACGGCTCCTCGTGCAGCAGCTCGGCGTCCTCGGGGACATCGGTCAGTACGGTCGGCGCGAAGAAGTATCCGGGCCGGTCCGGCCGCTCGCCGCCGGTGAGGATCTTGGCGCCGCGCGCGACGGCGTCGGCGGTGAGCCGCTCCAGGGACTTCAGCCGGCGCTCGTTGGCCAGCGGGCCCATGGTGGTGCCCGGCTCCAGGCCGTCGCCTACGACCACGGTCTCGGCGGCCTTCACGAACGCGGCGGTGAACTCGTCCACGAGGCTCTCGTGGACGAGGAAGCGGCTCGGCGAGGTGCAGACCTGGCCGGCGTTGACGAACTTCGCCCGGGCCGCCTTGCGGGCGGCCTTCACCGGGTCGGCGTCCGCGCAGACGATCACCGGGGCGTGGCCGCCGAGTTCCATCAGCGACGGCTTCATGACCTGGCCCGCCTGCGCGGCCAGCAGCTTGCCGACCGGCACCGAGCCGGTGAAGGCGACCAGGCGGATCACCGGGGAGGCGATCAGCTGGGCGGAGACCTCGGCGGGCTCACCGAAGACGAGGTTGAGCACTCCCGCCGGGAGCCCCGCGTCGATGAAGCAGCGCACCAGTTCCATGGCGGTCGCCGGGGTCTCCTCGGAGGCCTTGATGACGATCGAGCAGCCGGCGGCGAGCGCGGTGGAGATCTTGCGCATCGGGCCGCCCGCCGGGAAGTTCCACGGGACGAAGGCGGCGACCGGTCCGATCGGCTCACGGCGCACGGTCAGTACCGTGCCGGGCTCGGCCGGGATGATCCGGCCGTAGGCGCGGCGGGCGTCGTCGGCGTGCCAGCGCAGGGTGCCGGCCACCCGGCGGGCCTCGCCGGTCGCCTCGGCGAGCGGCTTGCCCTGCTCCAGGGTCATGATCCGCCCGATGGCGGCGGCGCGCTCGGTCAGCAGGTCGGCGGCGGCGTGCAGGATGTCGGTGCGCTCGGCGACGGGCGTCGCGCGCCACGTCCTGAAGCCCGCCGCGGCGCCTTCGAGCGCGCGGTCCAGGTCGGCGGGGGCGGCCAGGGGGACTTCCCCGAGCACCTCCTCGGTGGCCGGGTTCACGATCGGGGCGGTACGTCCGGTGCCGCCCTGGCACCACTCGCCCGCGATGTGGAGGCGGACGGCGGGGTAGCCGTGGTCGGTGGTCATGGGTGGGTGCCCTCTCAGGCTGAGGAGTCGGTGAGGCCGGGTCGGCTCAGGAGGCGGTGGGGGCGTCCTGGTCGCGGTTGGTGCGCAGCGCCCAGATGTGGTGCGGCGGGGTGGTCTCGTGGACGCGGGTCTCGTAGGTGTCGTCGACGCGGTCCATGTCGGCGGCGTACTCGACCCGGCCCCCGCACGGGGCGTGCAGGAAGCGGAAGACGTTCGAGCCGACGGTGTGGCGGCCGAGCCGGCGGGCCTCCCGCCAGCCCTTCTCGATCATGTGGTTGCCGCCCTCGATGACGTCGTCGAAGCCGGGCACCTCGTAGGCGATGTGGTTGACGCCCACCCGGTCCGGGCGGTGGCACAGCAGCATGGTGTGCTGGTCGTCGTCGCCCGGGGCCTGCATGAAGACGCCCATCGGCTCCACGATGTCGGTCGGCCGGAAGCCGAGGACGTCGGTGTAGAAGGCGACGGCCTCGTCCTTGCCCGCCTTGGCGATGTTCAGCGCCACATGGCACATGCGCAGCGGGTACGCGCGCGTGAGCGGTTCCAGGGCGGTGTTCCAGCGGTTGACGCCGCCCGTCGCGTTGGCCGGGCGGGACGCGACGACGACCGGCTTCGGCCGGGCGAGGGTGAGGCCCACACCGAAGCCGCTGAGGTCGGCGGTGTGGAAGACGCCGTCGGCGCTCTCGCGCACCGCGCGCCGCCGGCCGGCGGCCTCGGCCAGGCGGGTCAGCTCCTGTGGGGTGTCGACGCCCCAGACGACCTCGCGCAGGGTGGGGCCGTCCTCCACCGGCGGGGGCAGAAGGGCACCGGGGTCGGTGTCGAGGTGGAGGGTCTGCCCGGTGAGGGTCTCGAACACGGCGTGTTCCCCGGTCCGCTCCACCAGGAACAGACCGAAGTCCTCGAAGAACCGGACGCATTCGTCGAGGTCGTCGATGCCGTAGGTGACCGATTCGATTCTCTGGATTCCCATGGACTCCTCGTTTCCGTGTCGCCTGGTGAGCGTAGGTAGAGGGTGGCCGGGGCCTCAATGGCCCCGGCTCCACCGGATGCGCAACTCTTGGTTGCGCCTGCCGTCGGGGCTACCGGATCGCGGGAATGGGGTTCTGCGAGAACCATTCGGAGAGAAAGTCCAGGAACACGCTGATCTTGCGCGGGGTGTCCTGTCCGGGGCCGTAGATGGCGTACAGCGGACGGTCGGGTACGGCGAGGTCGGGCAGCAGCACCTGCAGGGCGCCGGAGACGAGGTCGTCGTAGGCCGGGCGCTGCGGGAGCAGGGCGATACCCCGTCCGTGCACGGCCGCCTTCTGGAGGGCCAGGTAGGAGTTGGACGAGAAGGCGATGTTGCGGATCTTGTGCAGGGTGCTCGCGTGGCCGTGGCCGATGCGCCAGACCGGGTCGTTGACGTGCACCAGGCAGTCGTGGCCGGCGATGTCGTTGGGATGCTCCAGGCCGCCCTGGCGCTTGATGTAGTCCGCCGAGCCGCACAGCACGAACGGCAGGGAGGAGATCTTCTTCAGGCGGACGCTGGAATCGCGCAGATCCCGTGTGTGGAAAGCGACGTCGAATCCGCTGTCCAGGAAATCGTAGGTGCGGTCGGACATACCGCCGAGTTCGAAACGGACCTGAATTTTCGGGTGGGCCGCGGAAAAGGCGGCGATCGCGTCGCCCAGGTCCAGGCTGCCTATCCATTTCGGGCAGATGATGCTGAGGGTGCCCTCGGCGCGGTCGTGCGAGTCGGCGAGCGCCGCGTCCTGGGCGTCGATCTCGTCGAGGATGCGGGAGGCGAATTCCGCGTACCTCAGCCCCGGCTCGGTGAGGCTCACCGAGCGGGCGGTGCGGTTGACGAGGCGGACCCCCACCTGGCGTTCCAGTTCGGCCACGTGCCGTGACACCAGTGACCCGGAGGAGCCCAGTTTCTTGGCGGCTCCGTTGAAGCTTCCGGCCTGAGCGACAGTGACGAAGCTGTGCATCAGCAGCAGGCGGTCCATGTTTCCTCCGATTGCGGCTCCCGCCCGCGGCGTCGAGAACGGGAGCATTCATGCGGCCCGGGACAGCGGGGCGTCGGCAGGCACCGCTTCCCGGTGGGGCCCTCACTTGGGGCAGTACTGGGGCGCCTCGCCCACGTTGTCCTTGGTGACCAACAGAAGAGGAATGTCGGCAATCTTGTCAACCTTTTCCTTGCCCAGGAGGCCGACGGCGTTCTTGACGGCGGTCTCGCCGATCGTCTTCGCCGAGTTCGCGACCGTGGCGGAGAACACCCCGCTCTTGACGGCGGCGAGCCCCTCGTCCGTCCCGTTCATGGTGACGATCTTGACGTCCTTCGCGCCGGCGGCGTCGAACGCCTTGCGCACGGCGAAGCCCATCTCCTCGTTGGCGACGAACGCGTAGTCGAGGTCGGGGTTGGCCTGGATCATGTTCTCCGCGACGTCCTGGGCCTTCGCCGGGTTGAACATGCCCGGCTGGTTGGCGACGACCTCGGCGGTGGCCGGGAGGGCGCCCTTGAAGCCGCCCACCAGCAAATCGGAGGCCGCGCCCGGGGCCCCGGCCACGATGCCGACCTGGACCTGCTCGGTGCCCGCGTCCTGGGCGATCCACTGCGCGTCCAGGCTGCCGGCCTTCTTGAGGTCGACGACCGCCGCGCCGAGGATGTCGGCGGCGTCGCTGGTGGACACGGAGGTCAGGTAGATCGGTATGCCCGAGGCCTTCGCCTTGGCGATGTCGCCCTTGAGCGCGTCGACGTTGACCGTCTGCACGATCAGCGCGCTCACGTTGCGGGAGATCATGTCCTCGATGTTGGACAGCTCGGTCCCGGCGTTCTGATGGGAGTTGGCCGTGTAGACCTTCGCACCCGAGGTCTTCGCCTGGCCCTCGACGGCTTTCTGCAGACAGCTGTGGAAGTTGGTGTCGCCACCGTTGACGAAGCCGAGGGAGACGCTGTCGGCGCTCCCGCTCCCGCTGTCGCCGTTGCCGCAGCCGGTCAGCACCAGGGAGGAACCGGCGACGGTGGCGAACAGGGCCCTGCGCGAACGGACGGAGAGTCTCATGGTGAAACGCCTTTCAGGAGGCATGGACGAGAGGGGAGGTCAGTGGCGTGCCGAGCCCGAGCGGGCCTTGTGCATCTCGTTGGCGATCGCCGCCACGAGCAGCACGGCGCCGACGGAGACCGGCTGGTAGTTGCTGGAGAAGTCGAGGAGGTTCAGGGCGTTGGCCACCACACCGAGCAGCACCAGGCCGAGGGCGGTGCCGATGACGGTGCCGTGCCCGCCGGCCAGCGAGGTGCCGCCGATGACCACCGCGGCGACCACGGCCAGTTGGAGCGAGAGGCCGGCGGTGCCGCCGGGGCTGGAGGAGCCGAGCCGCGACAGCAGCATCAGGCCGGCGAGTCCGGAGAGGGTGCCGGTGAGGCCGTACAGGGTGAGCTTGCGGGCGGTGACGTTGATGCCGCTGAGGCGGGCCACGTGCTCGTTGCCGCCGATGGCGAAGGCGTCCCGGCCGAACACCGTGAACCGCATGACGAGCGCCGTCACGATCAGCACCAGGACGGCGACGATCAGCAGATACGGCACTCCGAGCACCTTGTCGTTGCCGAGGGCGAACATCCGGGTGCCGATGGAGATGGTGGAGCCGTCGTGGACCAGGAGCGCGACGCCGTCGAGCAGGGTCGCCGAGGCCAGCGTCGCGACGAACGGGGCCACGTTGGTGAAGGTCACCACCAGCCCGTTGACGAGACCGATGGCGGTGCCGAGCAGCAGCGCGACGACGACGGCGTAGCCGGTGGACTGGCCGTCGGCGAGCAGTTTCGCCGAGACGGCCGCCGTGACGGCGACGTTGCTGCCCATGGAGAAGTCCATGCCGCCCGCGGTCATCAACAGGGTGAGCCCCGCGGCGAGTACGGCGTTGACACTCACCTGGCCGAGGATGTTGACGATGTTGCGGTCGGTGGCGAACGTCTCGCTCTGCACGGCGGTGAACACCACGACGAGGACGAGCACGGCGATCAGGCCGGCGTGCGGCAGATCGCGCACCCTGCCCAGGGAGAAACGGGACGTGGGTGCCTCGGGCGGGTCGGACACGCCGGGGGCATCGGAAAGTGTCTTGACGCTCACTGCGCTTGTCCTCCGAGGGCCGTGGCGACGAGTTCGTCGCGGGTGATGGCGGTGATGTCGTGTTCGGCGACGGTGCGGCCGGCGCTCACGACGACGACCCGGTCGGCCAGCCGCATGACCTCCTCGGCGGAGGAGGAGGCGAGCAGGACGGCCACTCCCCGGGAGGCGAGGTCGTCGAGGAGGGTGTGGATGTCGGCCATGGCCGCGATGTCCACGCCGTTGGTGGGGTCCTCCAGGAAGCACGCGGCCGGTGAGGTCTCCAGCCACTTGCCCAGCAGCACCTTCTGCTGGTTGCCGCCCGACAACGCGCTCACCGGCGGGTTCCCGGCCAGCGCCCTGACTCCGTAGCTGTGGCGCAACGGGGCAGCCCGCCGCGCCAGTTGGCCGCGGCGGTGCAGCCGGCGGCGCGCGAACCGGTCGTCGGCGAGCATCAGGTTCTCGTCCAGCGACATGCCCGGGACCAGTCCCAGGGCGCGGCGGTCGCCGGTGACGCAGCGCAGTCCGCTGGCGAGCGAGGCCGGGACCCGCCCCAACGGCACCGGCCGGCCGTCGACGTGCAGATCGCCGCTCTCCGGGCGCTGCCGTCCGGACAGCAGGTCGAACAACCGGGACTGGGCGTCCCCGGCGGGCCCCAGGACGGCGACGATCTCGCCCCTGCGCACCTCGACGGTGAAGTCCCGGATGGCCCGGCCCTGGCTCAACCCCCGTACCGAGAGGCCGACTTCGTCCTTGGGCATGGGACGTTCGGGGCGGGTGGAGACGACGTCCCGGCCGACCATGGCGCGCACCAGTCCCGCGTCGTCCAGTTCGGCGGCGGGCGCGCTCGTCACGACCGCGCCGTCCCGCAGCACGGTGAGGCGGTCTGCGACGGCCATGACCTCGTCGATGTAGTGCGAGATGTAGACGACGGCCACGCCCTCGTCGCGCAGGGTGCGCACCAGGGCGCGGATCCGGTGGGCGTCCTTGGCGCTCAGACACGCGGTCGGCTCGTCCAGGATGAGCACCCGGCCGCCACGCCTGACCTCGCGGGCCACCTCGACCATGGTCTGCTCGGCGACGGTGAGCGAACCGGCGGCGCGCTCCACGTCGATGGCGATCCCCAGGGCTGCGAGGGCCGCGCGGGCCTCCGCCCTGACGGTCTTCCAGCGCACGGCGCGCCCCCGGGTGGGCAGGTCGCCGAGCAGGATGTTCTCGGCCACGCTCAGACCCATCGCCAGCTCGCGGCGCTGCGGCACCGAGGAGATGCCCAGCCTGCGCGCCCTGCGCACGCTCAGCCCGTGCTGCTCCTGCCCGTCGACCTCGATCGTGCCGGCGTCGGGCTGGTGGACGCCGGACAGCACCTGCACGAGGGTCGACTTGCCGGCGCCGTTCATGCCCATCAGGGCGTGCACCTCGCCGGGGTACAGGTCGAGGTCGACGCCTTTCAGCGCGGCCGCCCCGCCGAAGCTCTTGGTGACGCCCCGGGCGCGCAGTACGGCGGTCATGGCCGGTCGCCCTCGGGGGCCACACGTCCGTAGCCGCGGATGTCGGGGAAGGGGGGCTCCTTGTCGGCCTGGAGGTCCACCTGGAAGGTGTTCAGGCACATGCCGAGCATGGTGAAGTTGCCGAGCGCGCCGATGGTGTCCACCAGGCCCTTGGAGCCGAAGTGCTCCAGGGCCGCCGCGAAGGTGGCGTCGGTGACGAAGTGGTCGTCGAGGATCTCCCGGCAGAACCGGTAGAAGGCCTGGTCCACCTCGTTGTCGAAGACCGCCTCGCGCTTCTCGGCGATCGCCTTCACGGCGGCCTCCGGGACGCCGGCCTCGATGGCCTGGTGCACATGGGCGTTCCAGGAGTACTGCGCGTCCCAGTTGCGCGCGGCCATCAGCAGGGTCAGCTCGCGCAGGTGCTTGGGCAGCGAGCAGTCGAAGCGGGCGAACGCCCCGAGCGACTCGGCCCGTTCGCACATCTCCGGGCTGTGCAGCCAGACCCGGAAGGGACCGCGCACCGCGCCACGGCGTCCGGCGATCCGCGCGGCCAGCTCCTGCTGCCGCGCATCCATTTCCTCTTCGTCGAGAACGGGGAGCCTCATCCGGCCGATACCTGCCTTTTCTTTCCGGCGCATTACGGGCACGGGTCGTGAATCCGTGCGGTGCCAGGTGAAGGTACAGCCGTGTCCGACAAGCTCACCCACCTCGGATTGCAACGTAAACCTGCACGCCGGAGGCCCCCCATTCGCCGGACGGCGACCTAACGTCGTCCGACATGACCACCATCATCAAAGTCGCGTCCGTCCCCCCGCTCGACCGGGGCGGGGCTGTCGTGACAACACCGCTCGTCACCACCGCGTCCGCGCACGGGGAGAACCGGATCACGAGCGGGATGAGCGTCTATCCCGTCGGTTCCGGAGCCCCGCTGCACTCGCACAACTGCGACGAGCACGTGACGGTCCTCGAGGGCGAGGCGGAGGTGTGGGTGGACGGCGAGGTGACGAAGCTGGAGCAGTTCGACACCACGTACGTGCCGTCCCCGATCCCGCATCTGTTCCGCAACATCGGCGACCGTCCGCTGCGGATCCTGTGGGTGTACTCCTCGGGCCATGTGACACGCACGTTCACCGAGACCGGCCGCACGGTGGAGCACCTGTCGGCGGAGGACCGGATGGGCTCCGACGACTGAGGACGGCCGGTGACGGCCGCCGACGGCGACGCGGGACGGCCGCCGACGGCCGTCAGCGCACCGACGCCGTGGCCGCCTGCGCGATGACCTCGGCGACCGCGGCCGGCTGCTCGACGAGGAGCAGGTGCCCCGCGTCGGGCACGGTGACCACGCGCACACGCGGGCAGGCCGACAGGCTCTGCCGCTCGTGTGCCGTCAGCCCGATCGCGTCGCGGTCGCCGCGCACCACCCAGGCGGGTACACCGGACGCGCAGAGCCTCGGTACCAGCGAGGGATAGCGGTCCAGGTAGACGTAGTAGTCCCGGACGATCCGGCGACAGAACGCGGGATCGTTGCCGCCCATGACCGCCGCCAGCGCTTCGGCGCGGTGCGGCGGCATTTCGCGTTTCACGGACCGCGGCAGCAGCGCGATCATGGCCGCCCAGGCGGCGGCGCCGAGCCCGGGCACCCGGCCCAGGGCGTTCAGCACCGTCAGGAACGTCGCCTCGTCGCCCCGCGAGAAGGTCGGCGACAGCAGCACCAGCGGGCCCTTGAACAGGCCTTGTGCGGCCATCTCCAGTGCCACGTTCGCGCCGAGACTGTGCCCGACGACCACGTCGCACCCCTCGTCGGCGGCGAGGCCGGCCATCAGCCGGGCGTAGTGCTCCATCGACACGTCCTCGGGCGCCTCGGTGCGGCCGAAGCCCGGCTGGGTCGCCGCGACCAGGCCCAGCCCCGCGACCGCCGGCTCCGCCATCACGTCCGCGTAGAACTCGGTCGTGCACAGTCCGCCCGGGATCAGCAGCACTCGGTGCGGGGCGTCCGACGCGCCCGCCCGGCGGATCTCCCACCGCTCGCCCATACGTCGAGCGTGCGGCCGGACGCCGGCCCCCGCACCTCGTGCGGTGGCCGGCGTCCGTCATGCCCCCGGTGTCTGCCGTGCGCCCGCGCGCTCGCTCAGTGGGCGCCCACCAGCTCCTGGTCGGCGCCGCGCGGGGTCTCCTTCGAGCTGCGCAGCGCGGCGATGCCGATGAAGACCATGGACGACAGGCCGGCGATCGCGAACGAGGTGAAGCCCCAGTCGCCGTGGTTCGAGGCCAGCAGCTGGCCTCCCAGCCACGGGCCGAAGACGGCGCCGAAGCGGCCCATGCCCGAGGTCCAGCCGACGGCCGTGGCCCGGTTGTCCGCGTGGGAGCGGATGGACACCGTCGCGTAGATCATCGTCTGGGCGCTGTTGAGGAAGACGCCGGTGAAGAAGACGACGATCATCGTCACGCTCATCGGCATGTGGACGCTGAGCAGGAACACGCCGGCGGCGGTCAGCGCGAACCAGATCGCGGAGATGCGCGGGGCCCCGAACCGGTCGGCGGCGCGCCCGGCGAGCAGCATGCCCACGATGCCGCCGAGGTTGAAGACGACCACGAAGGACAGGGCCGAGCCCAGCTCGTAGCCCTCGGCACGCATCAGGGTCGGCAGCCAGGTGGCGACGCCGTAGACGAGGAGGAGACCGCCGAAGGAGGCCAGCCAGTAGAGCAGCGTCTGGGTCCACTCACCGCCGCGGAAGAGGTTCTGCAGCGCGTTCCAGCGGTCGGCCGCGCCCTGCTTGCCGGACTTGGCGGCGGGCAGTTCGACGTCGTAGCGGGTGGCCAGCTCGCGGGCCTCGTCGGCGCGGCCCTTGGCGACGAGGAAGCTCAGCGACTCGGGCAGCAGCTTGGCGAGCACCGGGGCGAAGAGCAGCGGGAGCACGCACACCCAGAACGCGGCACGCCAGCCGACCGGGTCGATGAGCCACTTGGCGACGTAGGCGGAGAGGATGCCGCCGGCGTGGTGGGCGGTCATCAGCAGGCCGATGACGATGGCGCCGCGGCCGCGCGGGGCGTAGTCGCTGACCATGCTGATCGCGGTCGGCAGCAGGCCGCCGAGGCCGACGCCCGCCAGGGTCCGGCCGAGGCCGAAGACCTCGATGCTGCCCGCCATCGCGCAGAGGCCGGAGGCCAGCGAGAAGAGGATCACGCAGCCGACCATCAGCTTCTTGCGCCCGACCCGGTCGGCGACGGTGCCCGCCGTGAGGGCGCCGATCAGCATGCCGAAGGTGGCGTAGCTGCCGAGGTCGCCGGCCTTGTCCGGGGTGAGGCCGAAGGTCTTCGTCTCCAGCAGGTGCGGCAGCACCGAGCCGTAGATGAACATGTCGAGGCCGTCGAAGAGCACGGCCAGCCAGCACAGACCGACGACCAGGAGGGCCAGTCTGCTGCCGCGGGCGGACAGAGCGGGGGAGGAGGACATCGTTGTTTTCCTCTCGTCCAGGAGGCGATCCCTGGAGGGGACGAGTGAAGAGGGCCGGCGCGGCTCGTGCGGCTGACCCGGTGTGCGCAAGACGCTAAGGATCCGTCCCGAGAGAGTCAACACTTTTGTCAACAATCTCATCGACAATCCAGGAATCCGCTGGTCCGGCGCCCTGCGCACCCGAAAAACAGAGCTCAGCCCACAGGCGGGGTGCCGTGCGTGTGGAACGACTCGATGGTCTGCAGGCCCCAGGCCTGCCCCTTCTTGCGCTCCGCCTCGGTCCAGGTGACGAGCGGCCAGTCGGGGGCCAGGACGAGGCGCGTGAGCGGGTTGCACAGCTCGATCCGGTTGCCGCCGGGCTCGTAGACGTACAGGAAGAACGTCTGCTGGATGGCGTGCTTGTGCGGGCCCGTCTCGATGAACACGCCCGAGTCGATCGCGAGATCGGCGGCGCGCAGGATGTCCTCACGGGTGTCCGTCGCGAACGCGATGTGGTGCAGCCGCCCGGAACTGCCGGTCCAGTCCGAGGTGTAGACGACGTCGTACGACTTGTTCGTGTACGTCAGCCAGCGCGCCGCGATCCTCCCCGTGTCGAGACGGATCTGCTCGGTGGGGCGGGCGCCCAGCAGGTCCTGCTGGAACTCGGAGTTGGCGAGCACGTCGGCGGCGAGGAAGTTGATGTGGTCCAGGCGCCGTACGCCCACGCCCCGGTTGGGCTTGGCCTGCGGCTGGTTCTTCAGGGCCGGCTTCAGCTCGTCGGGGGCCCGGTAGTACTCGCTCTCCCAGTACAGGGCGTGCTCGTGACCGTCCGGGTCGGTGGTGACGTACAGCTTGCCGAGGCCGGGTTCGTCCTCGGCCCAGTGGCCGGTGCCGCCCGCCGCCTCGACCGCCGCGACCCGGCGCCGCAGGGCCTCCTCGCTGGAGGTGCGCAGGGCCAGCCGGCCGAGACCGGGCTGCTCGCGGGCGGTGAGCACCAGACTGTGGTGCTCGTAGTCGTCGAAGGTCCGCAGGTAGACCGTGTCCCCGTCCTGCCCGCTGACGGTGAGCCCCAGGTAGTCCGTGAAGAAGCCGACACTGGCGTCCAGGTCCGGGGTGAAGAGCTGGGCGTGGCCGATGTGGGCGATGTCGCCGAGCGGCGGAGTCATCGTTGACCTCCAAAGGAGCGTGCGGGCAGGGGGGCCGTCTCGGCGGACCTGGGGAAGACGGTGCCGTCGAAGATCTTGCGGGCCGTGCGGACCACGGCGGTGCGGCGGGCGGAGGGCAGACCGTCGGGGGTCGACCCGAGGCTACTTTCGATATCGAGGAATCCCGTGGGATGTTCTATGCGAATCCGGTCACTTCCGGCGTCGATCCGCGCCAGCTCCGCCCCCACGCTGCCTTCGATCCGCAGGCCCGCCGCGACACTGGCCGCGCCGAGTACCCCGATCGACGGGTGGCAGCGCACAGGAATGAAGGTGCGGGTGGCGACCGCGCCGTCGCCGCGGGGCGCGGCGAGCAGCGTGAGCTTGGGCACGGTGGTGTCCGAGACGTCGCCGAGACCCATCAGACGGCCCGCCGCCAGGCGGATCCTGCGCAGGCGGTCGGCGAGCGCGACGTCCTCCTCCAGGTCCCTGGGCAGTTCGTAGCCGGTCACCTTGAGCGAGGTGGCCGCGATGAGCACCGTGGGCATGCCGTTGTCCACGCAGGTCACCGCCACACCGTCGATCTCGTCCCGGGCGTTGCCCGTGGGCAGCAGCGCGCCGGCGCCCGGCGGGAACTCGATCACCACGGGCGCGGCCGTCCCCGGCACTCCGGAGATCTCGGCGGCACCGGTGTAGTCCACCCGGCCGCCGGGCGTCGGGAAGGTCGCCGTCGCGTAGTCGTCGGAGTTGACCATGCGGATACGGACGGCGGTCTCCTCCTCCCCCGCGGCGACCAGCCCGCGCTCGACGGCGAACGGACCGACGCCGGCCAGGATGTTGCCGCAGTTCTGACGGTCACTCACCTCCGGCCGGTCCACGGCAACTTGGAGGAAGAGATAGTCGACGTCGGCGTGCGGGTCGGCCGACGGCGACACCACGGCCACCTTGCTGGTGAGCGGGTGCGCGCCGCCCAGCCCGTCGATCTGCCGGACGTCCGGAGTACCCATGACCCGCAGCAACAGCTCGTCGCGCAGGGCCGGTTCGGCCGGAAGGTCGTCGGCGAGGAAGTACGCGCCCTTGGAGGTGCCGCCCCGCATCAGCAGGCAGGGCAGCTCCTCGGGCACGGAGGTCACGACGACTCCCCCGCGTACGCGTCGTACGTCTTGTACTCGACACCGAGCCGCTTCAGGGTCTCCCTCAACCCATAGCGGTCCAGGCCCAGTTCACCCTCGAGGAAGGCGGCACGGGAGAGGGCCTCCTTGGCCTCGCGGGCCTCGGACGCCTCCGCGGTGGCGCGGGCACGCTCGCGCGGGACGACCACGACACCGTCGTCGTCGGCGAGGACCACGTCGCCCGGCCGGATCACCTGGCCGTCGATCGCGATCGGCACGTTGACGGAGCCGCCGGTGGCCTTCACGGTGCCCTGCGAGGAGACGGCCCGCGACCAGGCGGCGAAGCCCATGTCCCGCAGTTCCTGGGTGTCGCGGATGCCGGCGTTGGTGATCACACCCCGCACTCCGCGCCGCTGGAGCGCGGTCGCGAAGAGCTCGCCGAACATGCCGTCGGTGGACGGGGAGGTGGTGGTGACGACCAGGATGTCGCCCTCGCCGCACTGCTCGACCGCCGCGTGGATCATGAGGTTGTCGCCGGGCCAGCTGAGCACGGTCACGGCGGTCCCGGCGACCCGTACGCCCTGCTGGATCGGGCGGATGTCCGGGCCCAGCAGTCCGGTGCGGCCCATCGCCTCGCCGACCGTGGCCACGCCGAAGCCGGCCAGCGCGTCGACGTCCTTCAGCTCCGCCTTCGGCGGGTCGGTGACGATCACGCCGCTCACGCCAGCTCCTTCGCGATCTGCGGGTAGGGACGCATGAACGCCTCGGCCATGGTCTTGTGCGCCAGGCCCAGGTTCGGGCCGGCGTTGCGCTTGAGCTGGACGCCCCGGCGCACCGCGAGGTCGGTGTAGTAGTCCCACAGATGCTGCTGGGCACCGAGGCACTCCATGGCCCGGCGCTTGGTCTCCCACACCTCGGTGATGTCGAGCAGAACCTCGGGCTTGAAGCCGCTCATCTCCGGCTGGTGCGGCTCGAAGTAGAAGACCGGCGGCGCGCCGATGATCTCGCCCTCGCCCGGGTAGCCGATGGCCTGGGCGAGGACCCTGGCCTCCAGCGCCATGCGGTTGGCGGCCGGGTGGTCGCCGTTGTACGGGTCCTCGGTGGGGTGGGTCAGCACCACATCCGGCTGGGTGTCCCGGTAGACGGCGACGAGCCGGTCGGTCAGCTCGGCGGTGGCCACGAGCGGGTAGTCGCCGGCGTCGAAGAAACGGACCTCGGCGCCCAGGGTGGCGGCGGCGCGCTCGGCCTCGTCCCGGCGTATCGCCTTGATCTCGTCGAGCTTCCTGCCCTCGCGCCACGCCTTGGCGGACTCGCCGCGCTCGCCGAAGGTCAGGCACGCGATGGTGACCTTCTCCCCGCGGGAGGCGGCCAGGGCGATTGCGCCGCCTGCCCGCCACACGAAGTCGCCGGCGTGTGCGGTGACGACGAGGGTCGATCGTGGTGGGCTGGCGGGCGCGTTGGCCTGGGTCATTCTCAGATCTCCTTGGTGACAGGTGGGCGCCCGCCCCGCGCAGCCGTGATCAGTCGCGCAGCGCCTCGATCACGCTGGTGAGGTGGGCGCGGACGGCCGTCTCGGCCGCCTGGGGGTCCCTGGCCCGGATCGCTTCGATCATGGTCAGGTGCTCGTTCAGGGATTGCTGCGGCCTCCCCGGCCTCAGCGCCAACTGGAAGCGGTGACGCACCAGTTGGGCGTTGAGCCGCTCCAGCAGCTCCTGCGCGGTCCGCTGGTCGGAGAACTCCCGGATGCGGCCGTGCAGTTCGTGGTTCAGGTCGGAGTAGGTGACCGGCTCGCCGTCGGCGACGGCCTTGGTCATGGCCGTGCCGAGATCGGTCAGCTCGATCAGCTGGTCGTCGCTGGCCGCGACGGCCGCCTTCGCCGCGCACAGTCCTTCGAGGACCATGCGGCACTCGGTGATGGCGACCGCTTCGTCCACGGTCACCACCCGCACCCGCGAACCGCGGTTGCGGATCCGTTCGACGAGTCCCTGGGACTCCAGATCGATGAGTGCCGCGCGGATGCTGGCCCGCGTCACACCGAACTGCTCGGCGAGCTCGTTCTCCACCAGCCGCTGGGCCGGTGCCATCTCGCCGTGCAGGATCGCCTGCCGCAGCTGCGCGAGCGCATGCTGCTTGGCCTGCTCTCCGGTGCTCGGACGGGCTTCTTTCGGCATGGTTGCCCTCCCTGAGTGAGTGCCTGTCGAACCTAAATCTAGCGAAACAAGATTGTCAACAATTTTGTCCGCCGTATTGCGCGCGTACTGCCGCCGCGCCATGGTCCCACTGGACGGGCAGGGTCAGGAGGGGTGCGTACTACTTGATCAACGCGTTCGCCACGACCACGATCACGCCGAGCAGCGCGTCCACCGCCCCGATGAGCACCGCGACCGCCCACGGACGGCGCGCCTGACGGGCCGTGACCAGGCCGAGGACGAACAGCAGGGCGATGTTCAGAGCGAACGCGGCGTACTCCACCCCGCCCGCCGGCCACCAGCCCCAGCCGGCGCCCGCGAGGATGACGACGGTGGGCAGCACGGCCGCGACCAGGGGCCACTCCTCGACGAGGGTGCGCAGCGCGTCCCCCCGGCGGTGCGCGCCCCGTTCGGCGATGTAGTGGGCGTAGCCGTGCGCGAGCGCCGAGGCGAACGCGGTCACCAGCAGCCAGGCGGCGTCGTAGCGGCGGCTGTCCTGGGAGGTGTGCCCGTGCTGGCTGAGCGCGGCGACCATCGAGCTGGCGAGGACCGCGCCGTAGACACCACCGAAGAGCAGGGCTTCGCGCGTGTCGTGCCGGTGCGGCTCGCGCGCCGCCGCCGTGTCGTCCGCCATGGGCTCCACGATCACCCCGGGCCGCACGGGCCGCCAGTCGTGACGAAGTGTCCTCCCACCTGGTCCGACAGCCCACACAGTGTCCACGCCCGGCGGACGTACGGCCTCGCTAGGGTCGCCGCATGAGCACCGACAGCAGTCCCGGCGGTAACCCCGGTGGCCCTCCGCCCCACAGCTTCGTCGTCCACATCCCCGACGCCGACCTCGAGCCCGAGCCGCTCGATCCGCACCAGATCGTCGCCGGGTCCCCCGAGGTGACGGGCAAGGTGGTGTGGGAGTCGGCGGACGGCCGGCAGGTCAGGGGAATCTGGCAGATCACCCCGGGAACGGTAACCGACACCGAGGCGGACGAGCTGTTCGTGGTGATCAGCGGGTCGGCGACGATCGAGGTCGAGGGCGGCCCCACGCTGACGGTCGGCCCCGGCGACATGGCGGTGCTGCGCGAGGGCGACCGGACGACCTGGACGGTCCACGAGACGCTGCGGAAGGCCTACGCGATCACACTGTGACCGCGGGCGGGCGCGGCGTCGTCCCCCGTGCCTCCGGAACCGGTGGGGCCGGATGCGGCCGGCCCGGCCGGCGGCGTCACGGATGGCCGGGCTCTCCCGAGAGGACCGATCCCGGCGCGGCACAGGTCGCCCAAGGTGTCCGAATGTCTTGACAACTTGAGGAATCGGCCCGCAGGGTGGCCTGGTCGGAGCGGGAAGAGCGGCTGGAACGGTCCAGGAAAGGGCTGTGGTGACTGTCATGGTGGACGCGCTGGGAGTGGCCGTCGTCGGGTTCGGCTGGATGGGCCGGGTGCACACCCAGGCGTACGCGCGCGTACGGCACCACTACCCGAGGCTGGCCCTGCGGCCCGAACTGGTGACCGTCGCGGAGGAGGTGCCCGGCCGGGCCGACGAGGCCGCGCGGCAGTTCGGCTTCGCCTCCGCCACGCGGGACTGGCGCGAGGTGGCCGCCGACCCGCGCGTGGCGGCCGTCAGCATCACCGCGCCGAACTTCCTGCACCGCGAGATCGGTGTCGCCATGGCCGAGGCCGGCAAGCACCTCTGGATCGAGAAGCCGGTGGGTCTCACCCCGTCGGACGCCCGCGCGGTGGCGGACGCGGTGGCCGCGGCGGGCGTGCAGGGCGCGGTCGGCTTCAACTACCGCAACGCGCCCGCCGTGGAGACCGCCCGCGACCTGATCGCCGCCGGTGACCTCGGCACCGTCACCCACGTCCGCATCCGTCTCTTCAGCGACTACGCGGCCCACCCCGACGGCGCCCTGACCTGGCGGTACGAGCGGGAGCGGGGCGGCAGCGGAGTGCTGGGCGACCTGGCCTCGCACGGCGCCGATCTGGCCCGTTTCCTGCTCGGCGACATCACCTCCCTGACGGCCGACAGCGCGGTGTTCGTCCCCGAGCGGGCCCGCCCGACGGGCGCGACGGCGGGCCACAGCCTCGCCGTCGGCGGCGAGCTGGGCCCGGTGGAGAACGAGGACTACGTCAACTGCCTGCTGCGCTTCGCCTCCGGCGCCCGGGGCGTGCTGGAGGCCTGCCGGGTCTCGGTCGGCGAGCAGAACAACTACGGCTTCGAGGTGCACGGCACCGAGGGCGCCGTGTTCTGGGACTTCCGGCGGATGAACGAGCTCGGCGTCAGCCGGGGCGGCACCTATCAGGACCAGCCCGTCAGCACGGTGTACGTCGGCCCGGGCGACGGCGAGTTCGGCGCCTTCCAGCCGGGTGCGGCCAACGCCATGGGCTACGACGACCTGAAGGTGGTGGAGGCCTACCGCTTCCTGCGCTCGGTCGCCGAGAACGCCCCCCACGGGGCGACGCTCGCGGACGCGGTGCACAGCGCGACCGTGCTGGAGGCGATGGCACGGTCCGCGCGGAGCGGCTCCTGGGTGGACGTACACCCGTAGAGGTGGCGGTAGGGCCACCCCCGATCCGGCTCTCAGGCCCAGGGACCACGAGCCCCGGGAACGGCAGGCTTCAGGGGTCGGTGAACGCGGGCGGAACCCGCGGACGCCGGCACCGAATCCGCCACACCGAGAACTCGGGGGACCCTCATGTCCGAAGTCATCGCCCGCCGGCTGACCGGCCTCGCCGCCCTCGTCGCCGCGGTCGCCCTCATCGTCCAGGTACCGCTGTACTTCCTCTACGACGGGCCGCCGCCGGACGCCAACGTGCTGTCCCGGCTGCTCGTCGGGATCGTCGCGCTCGCCGCCCTGGTCGTGTTCGTCACGGCGTTCCGGGAGCTGGTCGGACGGGTCGACCCGGACAGCGGGTGGGTCGGCTCGATCGCCTTCGCCACGGGCCTCGTCTACGCCACGGTCACCCTGGTCTCGATGGGGCTGGAGGCCGGCGCGGTCATCGCCGTCGACCACCCGATCGACCCGACCATCGACGTCAGTGGCACCTACATCCTCTACGGGTCGATCTCCCGTCTGCTGCTGGCGCTCTTCCTGACCGCGCTCGGTCACGCCGTCACCCGCAGCCGTCTGCTGCCGCGCTGGACCGGCCGCTCGGCGTACGTCCTGGCCGGGCTCAACCTGGCCTTCGTGCCGTCCCTGTTCTTCGGCAACGACCCCGCGTTCTTCTACGCGGCGAACGGCTGGGGCACGACCGCCCTGATGGGGGCCCTCCTCAGTTACTGGCTGCTCGCCCTGGGCGTGTCCACGTACCGCAGCGCGGCGCGCCTCGTCCCGGCGGCGGGCGGGACACCGGCGGTGCGGCACTGAGACCGGGCCTTGGCCCGGGCCGGCCGCCGGTGTCAGCCGGCCGCCGGCCCGGGCGGCATGTTGTACGGGGTGACCACCTGGATCGCCGACGGCAGCGTGGGACCGGCGGGCGGCAGCGCGCCGTGCGCCCGCATCACGGTGTGGCAGGCCTCGCGCACGTCCTGGCGCAGATCGTGGTGGAGGACGGCGGACAGCCTGTGCCCGCGCAGCAGCCGGGTGTTGTCGTGGTCGAGGTCGTGCGCGACGAACACGGCGCACTCGCGGCCGAGGTCGGCGAAGGCCCGCAGGGTGGCGTCGTTGCCGCCGCCGATGGAGTAGACGGCGTGGATGTCCGGGTCGCGTTCCAGCGCGGCCCGGACGAGCTCGTACTGCGTGGCGTCCAGCCCCTGCCCCTCGGCGATCTCCACCAGCGTGCGTTCGGGATGCCGGGCCCGCATCACACTGCGGAAACCCATCTCGCGTTCCTCCTCGTTGCGGAAGAACCCGCTGCTCAGGCTGGTGAGCACATTGCCGGGGCGGTCACCGAGCCACTGAGCCATGAGGTAGGCGGCGGTGGCACCGGCGGCCCGGTCGTCGATACCGACGTAGGCGAGGCGGGCGCTGACCGGCAGATCCGTGACCAGGGTGACGACCGGGATCCCGGCGGCGACCAGCCGGCCGACGGCGGCGTTGGTCTCGGGGACGTCCGGCGCCTTGAGGATGACCCCCTGCGAGCCGCGCCGGGCTATCCGGTCGAGGGTGGCGACCTGTTCCTGGACCGGTCCGGTCTCCCGGAAGTGGAAGCGGGAGCGCAGCACCGCCGGGTGCAGGGACGGCAGCTCGGCCTCCAGGGCGGCCCGCACGGCGGTGGTGAACCGTTCCGGCGCCTGCATCACGATGTCGACCATGAAGGTGCGCCCGACGAGCCTGACCTGGGTGCGCTGCCGGTCCAGGTCGGCGATGGCACGCCGCACCTCCCGCACGGTGGACTCCCGCACCCCTCCCCTGCCGTTGAGCACCCGGTCCACTGTGGCCTCGCTCAGACCCGCCTGACGTGCGATCTCCCGGATGGGGAAGGGGTGGCCCACGCAATGCTCCCAGGGATCCGCTTGAGGGGTTTTTGATGGCCCCCTGCTGGTTGTTCGACGGGTTTGTCATGACAAGAATGGCAGCACTGAGCCGCCATTGCCATGGAAGGGACGACGATGTCCTTCACCCCCGTGCGGGGCCACGCCTGGCTGTCCGAGCAGGACTGCGACCTCGACACCTTCCGCCCGCTCGTCGAGCGCACCACCGACCTGGCCGACTTCCCGCACGCCTCGGCGGTGCAGGGCAATGTCCTCGTCTACGACAGTGAGCGTCTGCGCGCCCCCGGAACGGACCGCGCGGTCCGCGCCGAGCTGGTGCGGGCCCTGAGCGACGGGCCCGGGGTCGTCGTCTTCCGGGACGCCTTCCCCGACCCGGCGGTCGTCGACCGGGCCACCGCCGTCTTCGACGCTCTCATCGCCGAGCAGCGCGCCTCGGGGGCGACCGCCGGTGACCACTTCGCCCGGCCCGGCGCCAACGACCGCGTCTGGAACGCCCTGGAGAAGGTGGCCCTGCGGGACCCGGAGGTGTTCGCCGACTACTACGCCAACGACATCCTCGCGCTGGTCTCGCGGGCCTGGCTCGGCCCGGCCTACCAGATGACGTCCCAGGTCAACGTGGTCAACCCGGGCGGCGCGGCGCAGAGCGCGCACCGCGACTACCACCTCGGATTCCTCTCCGACGAGCGGGCCGCGGCCTATCCGGCGCACGTCCACCTGCTCTCCCCCGTGCTCACGCTGCAGGGCGCGGTCGCGCACTGCGACATGCCCGTCGAGTCCGGGCCCACGCTGTACCTGCCGTACTCGCAGACGTACGAGCCGGGCTACCTGGCGTGGCGGCGGCCCGAGTTCCAGGAGTACTTCGGGAAGCATCACGTCCAGCTGCCGCTGTCGAAGGGCGACGCGGCGTTCTTCAATCCGGCCGTCTTCCACGCCGCCGGCACCAACCGCACCACCGGCGTGCGCCGGACGGCCAACCTGCTCCAGGTGTCCTCGGCCTTCGGGCGCGCGATGGAGACCGTGGACCGGGAGTCGGTCGCGAACGCGGTCTACCCCGTGCTGCTGGAGCGCCGGGCCCGGGGCGTGGGCGAGGAGTGGCTGGAGCGGGTCGTCGCCGCGAGCGCCGAGGGCTACCCCTTCCCCACCAACCTCGACCGCGACCCGCCCGTCGACGGCCTCGCCCCGCCCTCGCAGGCGGACGTCCTGCGGCGGGCGTTGCGCGAGGAGTGGACCCCGCGGACGCTCCGGGACGAACTACGGGCCGGCGCCGCGCGCCGCACGAGCTGAAAGGACCTGTCCGACCATGGGACTTCTCGAAGACAAGGTCGTCCTCGTCAACGGCGGCAGCCAGGGCGTCGGCGCGGCCGTCGCCCGGGCCGCGGTCCGCGAGGGCGCCCTGGTGGCCGTCAGCGGGCGGCGGCCGGAACCGGGCGAGGCGCTGGTGGCGGAGCTGACCGCCGCGGGCGGCAAGGCGCTCTTCGTCCGGGCGGACCTCTCCGACGCCGCGCAGGCGAAGGGGGTGGTGGCCGAGACGGTCGCCTCGTACGGCCGCGTCGACTGCCTGGTGAACTCGGCGGGGCTGACCTCCCGGGGCACCCTGCTCGACACCACGCCCGAACTGTTCGACCAGCACATCGCGATCAACCTCAGGGCGCCGTTCTTCGCCATGCAGGCGGCCGTCGCGGACATGCTGGCTCGCGGCGCCTCCGGCACGGTGGTCAACATCATCACCTCTTCGGCCCACGGCGGTCAGCCGTTTCTCGCGCCGTACGTCGCCGCGAAGGCCGGGCTGATCGGCCTGACCCGCAACGCGGCCCACGCGCACCGCTTCGACCGGGTCCGGATCAACGGCCTCAACATCGGCTGGACGGCCACCGAGGGCGAGGACGCGACCCAGAGGGCCTTCCACGGCGCCGGGGACGACTGGCGCGAGCAGGCCGCCGCACGCCTTCCGATGGGCAGGCTGGGCCGGCCGGACGAGATCGCCGACTTCGTGGTGTTCCTGCTGTCCGAGCGGTCGGGCGTGGTCACCGGATCGGTGATCGACTGGGACCAGAACGTCCTGGGCGGCCTGGACTGAGCACCAGCGCATCGAGCCGGCCCGGCGATCGGGGACGAGCCCGCAGGGCGGCGGGTCCGGGGCGACGCCCCGGCGACAGACAGCAACCACAACACACCAGGAAAGCAGCGGAGCACATGCGCATCGGAATCCTCGGCCTCGGCCGCATCGGCGCCTTCCACGCCGAGACCCTTTCCGCACTCGACGCCGTCGGGTCGCTCGTCGTGGCCGACCCGTTCGCGGAGGCCGCCAAGAAGGCCGCCGAGCGGTTCGGCGCCGAGGTGGCGGACTCCCCCGAGGCCGTGCTGGCCGCCGGGGTGGACGGGGTCGTGATCGCCGCGGCGACCGACGCCCATCCGGGCCTGATCCTGGCCGCGGTCCAGGCGGGCATCCCGGTCTTCTGCGAGAAGCCCGTCGCCAGGACGATGAGCGAGGGCGTCGAAGTCCTCGAGGCCGTACAGGACAGTGCCGTCCCCATCCAGATCGGCTACAACCGCCGCTTCGACGCGGGCTTCGTCGCCGCGCGCGCGGCCGTGACGGCGGGCGAGCTGGGCACGCTGCACACCGTCCGCTCGACCACGCTGGACCCGGCCCCGCCGCCGGCCGCGTACGTCGCCGCGTCCGGGGGCATCTTCCGGGACTGTTCCGTGCACGACTTCGACATCATCCGGTGGGTCACGGGCCGCGAGGTGACGGAGGTGTACGCGGTCGGCGGCAACCGGGGCGCCGACTACATCAGGGAGGCGGGCGACGCCGACACCACCGGCGCGATCCTCACCCTCGACGACGGCACGATCGCCGTGGTCTCCAACTCCCGTCACAACGCCCGGGGTTACGACGTCCGGATGGAGATCCACGGCTTCAAGGACTCCATCGCCGTCGGCCTGGAGGACAAGCTGCCGCTGCGGTCGGTGGAGCCCGGGGTGAGCTTCCCGGCCGGCACCCCGCACGACTTCTTCATGGACCGCTTCACCGCCGCCTACCGCGCCGAACTCACCGCGTTCACCGAGGTCGTGGCCGGCACCCGCACCTCGCCCTGCACGATCGAGGACGCCCTGGAGGCGGGCTGGATCGCGGAGGCGTGCACGCTGTCCCTGCACGAGCACCGGCCGGTGACGATCGCGGAGGTCCGCGCCTCCTGAACCGGTGAGGCCGGCCGCGGCCGGTGAGCCGACGAGTGAGGGCGGCCGGGGGGAGGCACTCCCCGGCCGCCCTCACGGGCTCGACCGGCCCACGAGGTCACCGGCCCACGGATACGCCGGTTTGCCGGCTCACAGGCCGTAGCGGACCGCGAACTCGTCCGGGTCGTAGGCGTCCCGGGCCGGGTCCCTTGGGGTGGCCGGGCGCTCCTCGACCATGTCCTGCGGGAGCACTCGCTCGGGCAGCGCGCCGAACCGGGCCCTGCGCTCCACCTCCGCGGTGCCGGCCTGCTCTTCCTCCTGCATCTCACCCTCCCCGTCCACGACGTCACCCACCTGGTACCTGTCTGAACGTCCTCACCTCGCCGCTGGTTCCGCCGGCAGGTTGAAGACGTGGTCCGGGGAGATGATCGTGGTGATCGCGTCGCCGAACAGGGTGCTGGGTTCCTGGTTCTTGTAGTTGATGTCGGTGTTCAGCACGACCACGAGGGTCGCCCGCGCCGACGGCAGATAGATGGTCAGGGACTCGTAGCCGGGCAGCGAGCCGTTGTGGCCGATCCAGCCCTGCACGTCGAAGATGCCGAGACCGTAGCCGGTGCCCGGAATGGGGGTCGGCGGGGTGATCAGGCGCTGCTTCTGGGTGGCGGCGCTGACCATCCGCCCGCCGTCGGGCAGCACGCCCGTGGCCACGGTACGCGCCCAGACCCGCAGGTCCTCCAGCCGGGAGATCATCGCGCCGGCCGCCCAGCCCCACGACGGATCCCAGTCGGCGGAGTCCTCGACCTTGCCGGTCGCGGTCTGGTCCGTGTAGCCCTGCGCATGCGGGGTCGGGAACTCGTTGCCGGTCGGGAACAGGGTGTGGTCCAGTCCTGCCGGGTCCAGGATGTGGTCCTGGATGTAGTCGTTGAGATGCCGACCGCTCAGCTGCTCGACGACCAGACCGAGCAGGATGAGGTTGGTGTTGCAGTAGTAGAACTTCTCACCCGGCGGGAACAGCACGGGATGCTTGAACGAGTAGTCGAGCAACTGCTGCGGGGTGAAGGGCCGTTGCGGGTTCGAGGTCAGCGCCTTGAAGAAGTCCTCGTCGGCCGAGTAGTTGAACAGCCCGCTGCGCATGCCGGCCAGCTGACGCAGGGTGATCTTGTCGCCGTTCGGTACGCCGTCGATGTACTGGCCGATGGTGTCGTCGAGGCCGACCTTGCCCTCGTCGACCAGCTGGAGGAGCGCGGTGACGGTGAACGTCTTGGTCTCGCTGCCGATGCGCATGTAGAGACCGGGGTCCATCTTCTTGCCGGTGCTCTTGTCGGCGACGCCGAAGGACTTCACGTACTCGCCCCCGGGCGTCCAGATGCCGACGGACACGCCGGGGATGCCGGCCTGCTTCATGACCCGCTGCACGGCGGCGTCGACCTGCTGCTGTACGGCCGGGGTGAGGTCGACGACGCCGTCCCCGGACGAGGACGGCGAAGGTGGTTCGGTGCCGGTGACGGCCGAGGACGGCATCGCGGTCGCCACCCCGCCCGCGGTCGGCACCACCAGCGCCCCCACCGTGGCGGCGACGACGATTGCCCTGCGCAGTCGGATACACGGTCGTGTCATGGGCTCGCTCCCGATCGAGGAGGTTCCGCCGCAGGCCACAGCCGCACCAGGGGGCACGGGCCGCATGCGGCCCATCACCACCACCATACGAGCGAGGGCGCGCCGCCGCCTGTCGGCGAAGGCGCGGGGCACCTCGTGACCCGGCCCGCGGGGTCAGGCCCCGCAGGAGCGCAGGAACTTGCGGGTGCGCACCGCGATGGGCAGCGGCCGGTCCGGCTCGCACGGGTACATGTCCTGCTCCACGATCGCGAACAGCTCGACGCCGAGCCGTTGCGCCGCGATCATAACGGGTTCCAACTCCGGTACGCCGGAGGGCGGTTCCCACATCACCCCGCGCTGTACGGCCGGGCCGGACGCCACCTCGGCCCTGACCGCGTCGGCCAGGACCGCCGGGTCGACCTGCTTGAGGTGGAGGTAGCCGATGCGTTCGCCGTAGTTCTCGATCAGCTCGACGCTGTCACCACCGCAGTAGGCGTAGTGACCGGTGTCCAGGCACAGGTTGACCAGTTCGACGTCGGTGGAGTCCAGGAAGCGCTCGACGTGGTCCTCGGTGTCGATGTGCGTGTCGGCGTGCGGATGGACGACGAGGTCCAGGCCGTACGCCTCCTTCACCTCGTGGCCCAGCCGCTCCATGCCCTTGGTGAGGTGCGCCCACTGTTCCCCCGTCAGCTCCGGCGGCTCCAGGATCTCGGCCGTCCTGTCGTCCCGCCAGAAGGACGGGAAACGAGGTGTCTCGCGCCCATCGCCTGGGTGAGGGCGGCCACCCGGCTCACGTGCGCCCAGGTGGACTCCCAGACGGACGGCCCGCGGTGCATGCCGGTGAAGACCGTCCCGGCCGAGACCCGCAGCCCCCGCCGGCTCACCTCGTCGGTGAGCCGGGCCGGGTCGGTCGGCAGATACCCGTAGGGGCCGAGTTCGATCCAGGAGTAGCCGGCCTCGGCGACCTCGTCCAGGAACCGTTCCCAGGGCACTTGCCGGGGGTCGTCCGGGAACCGGACGCCCCAGGAGTCGGGGGCCGAACCGATCCGAATGCGGTCGAGGGCGCCGACCATGTCAGGGCGTCCTGTCCCCGGGGCTCGCCACGGGCGCGGTGAGGTCCTTCTCCTCCGGGAGCTCCTCGACGTCGACACCCCGCACCTGGGCCAACTCGTGCTTGAGAGCCGCGAGTTCGGTGCCGCCGGCCATGTGATTGGTGAGCTCTTCGAGGCTGACCTGGTCGCGGGACGCGGAGAGTTCCATGGTGCCCAGGCGCAGCACGCTGAAGTGGTCGCCGACCATGTAGGCGTGGTGGGGGTTGTGGGTGATGAAGATGACGCCGAGGCCGCGGTCACGGGCGGCGGCGATGTACTTCAGCACCACGCCGGACTGCTTGACGCCGAGGGCGGCGGTGGGCTCGTCGAGGATGAGCACGCGGGCACCGAAGTGGACGGCGCGGGCGATGGCGACGCACTGGCGCTGGCCGCCCGACAGGGTGCCGATGGGCTGTTCGAGGTCGTCGAGGACGATGCCCATGTTGCGCAGTTCCTCGTCGGCGGTCTTCTTCATCTTCTCGATGTCGAGACGGCGTACGGGCCAGGGGCCCTTGGTGAGTTCGGAGCCGAGGAAGAAGTTCCGCCACACCGGCATCAGGGGCACGGTGGCGAGGTCCTGGTAGACGGTGGCGATCCCCTTGTCGAGGGCCTCGCGCGGGGTGGAGAAGCGCACCGGGGCGCCGTCGACGAGGAACTCGCCCTCGGTGTGCTGGTGCAGCCCCGAGACGATCTTGATGAGCGTCGACTTGCCGGCGCCGTTGTCGCCCAGGACACAGGTCACCTGGCCGGGCCGTACGACGAGGTCGACACCGTGCAGGGCACGGATGTTGCCGTAGGACTTGCCGGCATTGCGCAGTTCGACGAGTGGACTGTCACCGCTCTCGGGGACGGTGTCCGCGAGGACGGCGCCGTGCGTGCCGGTTCCGTTGGTGGTCATTCGGGTCACCTCCGGGTGGCCGTGCGCTGGACCCACAGATTGATCAGGACGGCGCCCAGGAGCATGACGCCGAGGAAGGCCTTGAACCAGTCGGGGTTCCAGCCCGCGTAGACGATGCCCTGCTGCACCATCCCGAACATGAACGCCCCGAAGACCGGGCCGATCGCCGATCCGGCGCCGCCGGTCAGCAGGCAGCCGCCGATGACGGCCGCGGAGATGTAGATCAGCTCCTGGCCGACGCCCTCGCCGGACTGCACGGTGTTGAAGGTGAACAGCTGGTGCATCCCGACGAACCATGCGCCGAAGCCGACCAGCATGAACAGCGAGATCTTCGTGAAGGTCACGGGCACGCCGACCGCCCGCGCGCTCTCCTTGTTCCCGCCGACCGCGAAGATCCAGTTGCCGTAGCGGGTACGCAGCAGGACCCAGGTGGCGATGGCCGCGAAGACCAGCCAGTACACGATGGTGATCTTCACCTGGACGCCGCCGACGTCGAACGACGAGGCGAAGATCTTCTTCGCCTGGCCGAAGCCGTCCATGTCACTGATGTCGTCCGTGGCCACGTTGGTGGTGACCAGCTTGGTCACCGCGAGGTTCACGCCCTGGAGGATCAGGAACGTGCCCAGCGTGATCAGGAAGCTCGGCAGCCCGGTCTTCACGACCATCCAGCCGTTGAGGAACCCGATCCCCAGGGACACCGCCAGGGCGACGATCACGCCGACCCACACGTTCATGCTCAGCTGGTAGGCGAGCATGCTCGCGGTGAGCGCCGAGGTGATGACGGCGACACCGGCCGAGAGGTCGAACTCGCCGCCGATCATCAACAGCGCGACCGGCAGCGCCATGATCCCGATCGTCGACGACTGGTACAGGATGTTGGCCATCGAACTGCCGTCACGCACCGGCGGTGCCGCGATCAGGAAGAACACGTACACCGCCACCGCACCGAGGAACACACCGACCTCGGGGCGGGCCAACAGCCGCAGAGCCAGCGGGCGTTGCTTGGTCCGGCCGTCACTCTCCTTGCGGCCGGGGGCCGGCGGTGTGGTCACCGCCGGCCCGGCATGCTGGGTCATGCTCATCACCGGGTGCCCTTCGCGGCGAACGAGGCGACCGCGTCGACGTTGGTCTTGTCCACGAAGGCCGGACCGGTCAGCACCGGCTGCTCGCCGCCGCCCATGTAGTTGCCGTTGTTCTTGTAGAGCCACAGCGAGTCGATCGCCAAGTAGCCCTGGAGGTAGGGCTGCTGGTCGACGGCGAACTCGATCGTGCCCTTGTCGATGGCGCTCGTGAGGTCCTTGTTGAGGTCGAAGGTCGCGATCTTGGCCTTGCTGCCCGCGTCGGCCTTCGACTGCACCGCGGTCAGCGCGTACGGGGCGCCGAGGGTGACGACGTAGTCGATGGCCTTGTCCTGGCTCAGCTTGGCGGTGATCGTCGACTTCACGGACGGCATGTCGGTGCCGTTGACGTAGAGGGTCTCCGTGGTGCCCGAGAACGTCTTCTTCACACCCGCGCAGCGCTGGGTGAGGCCGATGTTGCCCTGCTCCTGGATGACACAGACGGCCTTCTTCGCGCCCTCGGAGTTGAGCCTGTTGCCGAGCGCCTCGCCGGCCACGGTCTCGTCCTGGCCGAAGAACTCCATCAGGCCGAGGTTCTTCCACTCGCTGACACCGGAGTTGAGGCCGACCACGGGTATCTTCGCGGTCTTCGCCTTGGCGATGACGTCCTTCAGCGCGTCCGGCTTGGCGAGGGTGACCGCGATGCCGTCGACCTTCTGGTCGATCGCGTTCTGGATCAGGTTGGCCTGGTTGCCGGCGTTCGGGTCGGCGGAGTAGACCAGTTTGACGTTGTCCTTCGCGGCGGCCGCCTCGGCACCCTTGCGGACGATGTCCCAGAAGGTGTCGCCGGGCGACTGGTGGGTCACCAGGGCGACCGTCATCTGCGGGGTGCTCGCCTTGCCCGCGGAAGCGCCGTCCGCGCTCTCCTCGGACTTCTTGCCGCCGGAGCTGCTGGAGCAGCCTGCGAGGGTCAGGGCCACCGCCGCGGCCATGGCCACGACCGGGGCGATTCTGCTCGAGCGGGAGGGAGAAGAGCTGTCCATCTTTCCTGCACCTCACTGTGCGACGGAGAAAACGAGGGAAATAGGGAGGCGATCGCGAGGATCCGGGGCCCGTTTCTACTCAGATTGGGGCCATGGGGCCAGGTCCGCGACTGTTCAGGTGTCTCGGACCCGGTGTGCGCTGCTTGATGCCGGATCCAATCCCTTGGCGGGCTCACTGTCAATACTTTGTTAAGACATCATTTCACGCTCAGGTCCGAATGTAAGTACAAACTCTTGACAGTGCGGGTCCCCTGGACCTACACCTGGGAGACGCCAGGCCCCCGATCACCAGGAGGAGCGTCGCACATGGCCGAATGGGCTCAGCCACCGGGCGTGATCATGACGAGTCCTACCGGGACCGATCTTTACCCCTTGCGACCGTCCGTACCCCTCGCACGGCCGGAGGCGATCGAGAAGAACCGTGTCGCCCTCGCCCCACGGCAGTTGACGCGCCTCGCGTCAGGCCGGCCCGACGCCGCCGGCCGACCCGCCCGATCCGGCTGATCCCTCCGATCCGGCCGACCCGGGCCGCCCGCTCTCCCGGCCGTTCTCCCGCCCGACCCCGCCGACCCGAGGAGGTGCCCCGATGGCGAAGACCGGCGACCGATCCCGTGCCGTGCCCGGCTCCGCGCTCGACCCGCTGCATTTCGCCCTGGACCGCACCAGCCCCGTGCCGCTCTACTACCAGCTCGCCCAGCAGCTGGAGGCGGCGATCGAGCAGGGGGCGCTCGCCCCGGGCAACCTCCTCGGCAACGAGATCGACCTGTCGACCCGGCTCGGCCTGTCCCGCCCGACCGTCCGCCAGGCCATCCAGTCCCTGGTCGACAAGGGGCTCCTGGTACGACGGCGGGGCGTCGGCACCCAGGTCGTGCACAGCCAGGTGAAACGGCCGCTGGAACTGAGCAGCCTCTACGACGACCTGGAGGCGGCCGGGCAGGGACCCACGACCCGAGTCGTACGCAACGAACACGTGCCGGCGACCGCCGACGTGGCGGCGGCCCTCGGCGTCCCGGAGGGCAGCGAGGTCACTCTCCTGGAGCGGCTGCGCGCCACGCACGGACAGCCGGTGGCGTTCCTGTGCAACTACCTGCCCCCGGCCCTCCTGGACCTCGACACGGAACGTCTGGAGTCGACCGGCCTGTACCGGCTGCTGCGTTCGGCGGGCATCACCCTGCACAGCGCCCGCCAGACCATCGGCGCCCGCTCGGCCACCGCCCAGGAGGCCGAACTCCTCGCCGAGAAGGAGGGGGCGGCCCTGCTGACGATGCAGCGCACGGCGTACGACGACACGGGCCGGCCGGTCGAGTACGGGACGCACATCTACCGCGCGTCCCGGTACGCGTTCGACTTCCGGCTGCTGGTCAGGCCCTGACGGCCGGCACGGCCCGGCGACCTACCTCGGGGCCATGCGCAGCGCGCCGTCCATCCGGATGGTCTCGCCGTTGAGGTAGTCGTGGTCGACGATCGCCAGCGCCAGCCGGGCGTACTCCTCGGGCCGGGCCAGGCGGCGCGGGAAGGGCACACCCTCGGCGAGCGAGGCGCGGAACTCCTCCGACACGGTCGCCAGCATCGGCGTCTCCACGATGCCGGGAGCGATGGTGCACACCCGGATCCCGTACTGCGCGAGGTCGCGGGCGGCCGGCAGGGTCAGACCGACGACCCCGCCCTTGGAGGACGCGTAGGCGGCCTGGCCGATCTGCCCGTCGTACGCGGCGATGGAGGCGGTATTGACGATGACGCCCCGCTGGCCGTTCTCGTCGGCCTCGGTCGCGGCGATGGCCTCCGAGGACAGCGCGAGCACGTTGAAGGTGCCGACCAGGTTGATCTGGATCACCTTGGCGTACAGGCCGAGGTCGTGGACGCCCCTCTTGCCGAGGATCCGCGCGGACGGGCCGATACCGGCGCAGTTGACGACCGTGCGCAGCGGGACACCGGAGCCCGCGGCGGTGGCGACGGCGGCGCCGACCTGCTCGGGGTCGGTGACGTCGGCGGGCACGTAGGTCACGCCGGGCACCTCGGGCGCCTTGTCGATGCCGTCCTTGAGGTCGAGGGCGAAGACCCGGGCGCCACCCTCGGCGAGGGCCTTCGCGGTGGCCGCGCCGAGGCCGGACGCACCGCCGGTGACAAGGGCGGCGGTGTTCTCGAGCTGCATCATCACTCCTTGCCGAGGACGGTGAGCACACCGCCCTCGTCGCGGTCCAGCGCGCGCGAGATGATCATGCGCTGGATCTGGTTGGTTCCTTCGAAGATCTGCATGACCTTGGCTTCGCGCATATAGCGCTCCACCGGGAAGTCGCGGGTGTACCCGTACCCCCCGAGGACCTGCACGGCGTCCGTGGTCACCTTCATGGCATTGTCCGTGGCCACGAGTTTGGCGATCGACGCCTCCCGTGTGAAGGGCAGGCCGAGATCCTTCAACCGGGCGGCGGACAGCGCGGTGGCCCGCGCCGACTCGATCGCGGCGCCCATGTCGGCGAGCACGAACGCCAGTCCCTGGTGCTCGATGATCGGCTTGCCGAAGGTCTCCCGCTCGCGCGCGTAGCGCACCGCGTGGTCGAGGGCTCCCTGGGCGAGGCCGGTGGCGACGGCCGAGATGCCCAGCCGGCCGCAGTCGAGGGAGGCGAGCGCGATCTTCAGCCCCTGCCCCTCCAGCCCGATCCGGCGCTCCACCGGCACCCGGACGTCCTCCAGGCGCATGGTCGCGGTCGCCGAGCCCGTCAGGCCCATCTTCCGCTCCGGCGGGTCGGCGGTGAGCCCCGGGGTGCCGGCCGGGATCAGGAAGCAGGAGATGCCGTGCGCGCGGTCGTCGGAGGTGCGGGCCATGACCGTGTAGAAGTCGGCGTAACCGCCGTGCGTGGTCCAGGCCTTGGTTCCGTTGAGCACGTACTCGTCGCCCTCGCGGACCGCGCGGGTGAGCATGGCGGCCGGGTCGGAGCCGGCGTGCGGCTCGGACAGGCAGTACGCGCCGAGCAGCTCGCCGCCCAGCATGTCCGGCAGCCACCTGCGCCGCTGTTCCTCGGTGCCGAACCGGGCCAGCGGGAAACAGGACAGGGCGTGCACCGAGATGCCGACGGCGACGCTCGACCAGACCGCGGCGACCTCCTCCAGCACCTGGAGGTAGACCTCGTACGGCTGGGCCGCCCCGCCGTCCTCCTCCGCGAAGGGCAGTCCGAGCAGGCCGCTGCGCCCGAGGGTGCGGAAGACGTCCCGGGGGAACGCCGCCTCCGCCTCCGCGTCGGCGACCCGGGGCGCGAGTTCCTTGGTGGCGAGGGTGCGCGTGAGCTGGATGAGCTCGACGGCTTCCTCGGTCGGCAAGGCGCGAGTGGCAGGCATGGTGACCTCCACGTAGGAGTACCGGTGAGTACTGGGAATGATACTGGAGTGCGTACGAACGTATCATTCACAGTACGGCACAGAGGCGGCGCGTGGCATCCGACGGCGGTCGGCAATCGTTCGCTTCAGGAGGACACGGCGTGCACGATGAGCGACGCGAGCTGCTCGTACGCCTCCGCGTCGCTCAGCCCGGTGCGGCTCTTGAGCTCGCCCTGCTGGATCTGGCGCATCGTCGCGGCGGCGACCTCGCCGACGAACGCGGTGTGCACCTCGCGGAAGGCGCCGTCCGAGACACCTTCGGCGATCAGCCGGCGCACCCGCTCCGCGGCCATCCGCGTGTTGGCCTCGTACACCTCGCGGGCGGGCGGGAAGTCCGCCACGTCGTCGAGGAACCGGCGCGAGAGCGGGCGCAGCTGTTCGGCCACGGCGGTCAGGTACACGCGGACGCGGTCGGAGGGGTCGACGGTCTGCGCCACCCGCTTCTCGACCGACTCGGTGGCCCCGCGGAAGTAGTGCTTGACCGCCTCCACGACCAGCCCCTGCTTGCTGCGGGCGAGCTGGTACAGGGTCGTCTTGGAGCAGCGCAGCCGCTCGGCGAGGTCGTCCAGGGTGAGGTCCGAGAACCCCTCCGCCGTCAGCAGCGCGACGAGACGTTCCAGCAGGTCGGCCTGTCTGGCGGTACGGCGGGTGGACGGCATGATCCCAGCCTAGCCTCCCCGGTTGCTCCCGGGTCGCCCGGCGGGACGGCGTCCGACCGGCGCCCGATCGGGGCCCGTTCGGCGCCCGTTCGTCAGTGCGCGGCGTCCAGGCGGGCACGCTGGTCCGCGGTCAGCTCCAGGTCGACGGCGGCGAGGTTCTCCTCCAGTTGCGCCACCGACGACGCCCCGGCCAGCGGGACGATCGGCGTCCGCCCGCCCAACTGCCAGGCGAGCACGACCTGGTTGACGCTCGCGCCGCTCTCCCGGGCGACCTCGCGCAGCACGGCGAGCCGGGCCGGGGTGCCCGGGTGGTCGTAGTCCGGCGGCAGGGGCTTGTCCCGCCGCACGTAGGCGCCGGCGAGCAGCGGCGAGTAGGCGACCAGGGTGAGGCCGGGCTCGGCCCTCAGGTAGCCGAGGAGTTCGGCGCCGGCGTGCCCGAGGCTGCCGTCCGGGAAGAGCCCGCTCGGGACGTCGGACCGAGGGCGCAGATGACTGTGCTGGTACTGGAGCACCTCGTAGCCGGGCAGTCCGGCCGCGGCGGCGAGGGCGCGGGCCCGCTCCACCCGCCACACGGCCTGGTTGCTCACGCCGAGCAGGCCGACCGTGCCCTCGGCGACGAGTTCCGCGAAGCCCTCGACGGTCTCGCGCTGCGGGACGGCGTGGTCGTCGATGTGGGCGTAGAGCAGGTCCAGCTTCTCCACGCCGAGCCTCTCCCGGCTGCGTTCGGCGGACTCGCGGATCACCTTCGCCGAGAGGCCCTCCGGGTTGTCCGTGTAGCTGGTGCCGGGCGCCAGCGGCCGGGCCCCGAGCTTGGTCGCGACGACGATCTCGGGGCCGACGCCCCGGCTGCGCCGCCACCGGCCGATCAGTTCCTCGCTCTGGCCGCCCTGGCCGCCGTCGACCCAGAAGGCGTAGTTGTCGGACGTGTCGACGAAGTTGCCGCCGGCCTCGACGTACCGGTCGAGAATCGCGAAGGACGTCTCCTCGTCCGTCACCGACCCGAAGAGCATGGCCCCGAGGGCGAGCACACTGACCTCGCGGCGGGTGGCCGGGTCGGTGCCTATGGTGCGGTACTTCATGCTGGATCCTCCCGTTCGGCCGGTGTCCTCCGGCCCGATCGGGAGTCTTGCGCTTGAAGTGCGCTTCAGGGCAAGGGCTTTTACCGGACCGCGAAGCCGGGCCCACGGGAGCGGCGGCCCCCGAACGCACCGAAGCCGCCTTCCCGATCACGAGAAAGCGGCTTCCGACCTGCCGTGAAGCTGGTCGGGACGACAGGATTTGAACCTGCGACCCCTTGACCCCCAGTCAAGTGCGCTACCAAGCTGCGCCACGTCCCGGTGCGCCGCGCACGGTGTTCGCCGTGCGATCGCGCGAACAGCACTTTACCCCACGCCGGGCCGTGCGCCGTAAGGGGCCCGGACGCGGGACAATCGCGGTATGGACCGTTTGGACAGCACAGCAGGGACGAGCGGCGGCCGGCCCGCCGGTCCCCGGGACCGCGACGGCGAGGGCCGGGCGCGCAGTGCCCGGCCGCGGGACGGCCTCGGCCGGCCGCTGCCGTACGGCACGCCCGGTGTGGAGCGGCAGCCCGAGGGGGTCGTCCGCACCCCGGAGGCGACCGTCGCCGAGGCGCAGGCCCTGCTGGACGCCGGCAGGCCGTTCCACGCGCACGAGGTCTTCGAGGACGCCTGGAAGTCGGGCCCCGCGTCGGAGCGCACCCTGTGGCGCGGGCTGGCACAGCTCGCGGTGGGCCTGACCCACGCCGCCCGGGGGAACCTCACCGGCGGGGCGCGGCTGCTGCGGCGCGGTGCCGGGGCGGTGCGGGAGTGGGAGGCCGGCGCGGGACAGGACCGGCCGTACGGGATGGATCTCGCCGCGCTGGCCCACTGGGCGCGGGAGCTGGCGGACACCGTGGAGCGGACCGGCGCCGCCGTGGACGCGAGGGACCGGGCGCCCCGGCTGCGCTGACCCGGCCCGGTCACCGTCGGTGGCGTACGGCAGACTCGGGGGCGTGCGAAAGATTCATGTCATCGGTATCGGCGCGGGCGACCCCGACCAGCTGACCCTCCAGGCGGTCCGGGCGCTGCGCAGCACGGACGTGTTCTTCGTCCTGGACAAGGGCGAGGTGAAGAGCGACCTGACACGGCTGCGTCACGACATGCTCGACACGCACGTGCCGCACGGCTCGTACCGGGTCGTCGAGGCCCGGGACCCGGAGCGGGACCGCGCGGCCGGCGGGGCGGCCTACTCCCCCGCCGTCGGCGACTGGCGCAGCGCCCGCGCCGAGATCTACGAGCGGCTGATCGCCGGGGAGCTCGGCGAGGACGAGAGCGGAGCCTTCCTGGTCTGGGGCGACCCGGCGCTGTACGACAGCACGCTGGGCATCCTCCAGGAGGTGCTCGCCCGGGGCGCGGTGACCTTCGAGTACGACGTCGTCCCCGGCATCAGCAGCGTCTCGGCGCTCGTCGCCCGCCATCGCACGGGCCTGAACCGGGTGGCGCGTCCGGTGCAGATCACGACGGGCCGGCGGCTCGCCGAGGGCTTCCCGGAGGGGGTGGACGACGTGGTGGTGATGCTGGACGCCCGCCAGACCTTCCGGCAGTACGCCGAGGAGGACGTCGACATCTACTGGGGCGCCTACATCGGGACCCCGGACGAGATCCTGGTCTCCGGTCCGATCGCCGAGGCCGGCCCGCGTATCGAGCGGCTGCGCGCCGAGGCGCGCGAACGCAAGGGCTGGATCATGGACACCTACCTGCTGCGCCGCAACCGGGAACGCGAGTAGCCCCTCGGGCGGCCCGTCCCCGGGTGCGGGGCAGGGGTGCCGGTGTGATCGTGACCTCGTGACCGTCACCGAGGAAATCGCCCCGGCCGCCACCCAGCCGCCCGTCCTGGACGCGCGCCGACGGAACATCGTCTTCGGGACGATCGTGCTGGGGATGCTCCTCGCGGCCCTGGACCAGACGATCGTGGGCACGGCGCTGCCGACGATCGTGTCGGATCTCGGCGGGGCCGCGCACATGTCCTGGGTGGTCACCTCGTACCTCCTCGCGGAGACCGTCGCGACCGTGCTGGTCGGCAAGTTCGGTGACCTGTTCGGCCGCAAGGTGGTCTTCCAGGTCTCGGCGATCGTGTTCATCACGGGATCGTTCCTGTGCGGTCTGGCGACCAACATGTCGCTGCTGATCGCCTGGCGGGCCATGCAGGGCGTCGGCGCGGGCGGTCTGATGGTGACGGCGATGGCACTGATCGCCGACGTCATCCCGCTGCGGGAGCGGGGCAAGTACCAGGGCGCGATCGGGGCCGTGTTCGGCGTGGCCACCGTCATCGGACCGCTGCTGGGCGGGCTGTTCACCGATCACCTGTCCTGGCGGTGGGCCTTCTACGTCAACGTGCCCATCGCGATCCTCGTCGTCTTCGCGGCCGCCCGCACCATCCCGGTGGTGAAGTCGGCGGTCCGGCCGGTCATCGACTACCTGGGCATCGCGCTCGTCGCGGTCGGCGCGAGCGCGCTGATCCTGGCGACGAGCTGGGGCGGCAACGAGTACGCGTGGGGATCGGGCGTCATCATCGGCCTGTTCGCCGGCGGCGCCATCGCCCTCGCGCTCTTCTGCTGGGTCGAGACGCGGGCGCGGCAACCCATGCTTCCCATGCGGCTGTTCGGCAATCCGGTCTTCTCCGTCTGCTCGATCCTCAGCTTCATCGTCGGCTTCGCGATGCTGGGCGCGCTGACCTATCTGCCGACCTATCTCCAGTACGTCGACGGCGACTCGGCCACCGTCTCCGGTGTGCGCACCCTGCCCATGGTGTTCGGTCTGCTCATCGCGTCCGTCTTCAGCGGCAACGTGGTCAGCAAGACGGGGCGCTACCGCCTCTTCCCGATCGTCGGCTCGCTGGTGATGGGCGTCGGCCTGTATCTGATGTCCCTCATGGGGCCGGGCACGGGCGCGTGGCTGGAATCGCTGTACATGTTCGTGCTCGGCGCCGGCATCGGCCTGTCCATGCAGGTGCTGACGATCGCCGTGCAGAACACCGTCGAGTACGCCGACCTGGGCACCGCCACCTCCGGGGTCACGTTCTTCCGCACGCTCGGCAGTTCCTTCGGCACGGCCGTCTTCGGCACCCTGTACACCAACTCGCTCGCGCCGAACCTGGAGGACGGCGTCGAGGCCGCCACCTCGGCGGCGGGGGGCGGCGTCGATCCCGCGGTCATCAGCGCGGCGGCGACCAGCCCGGAGGGCCTGCACCGGCTGCCCCCGGCGGTCGCCGACCCGATCGTGCACGCCTACGCGGACACCATCCAGACGGTGTTCCTGTGGACGGTGCCGGTCGCGGCCCTCGGTTTCGTCGTCGCCCTGTTCCTCAAGCAGGTCGAGCTGCGCGACAGCGCGCGGATGAGCTCCACCGACATGGGAGAGGGGTTCGGCCAGCCGTCCGGCGCGGATTCCCGGCGGGTGCTGGAGGCGTCCGTCGCGAAGATCATCGGCGGTACCGACGCGGACACCGCGCGCCGGGTCGTCGAGGACTGCGACACGCGCCTCGACGTGGCCGGGGCCTGGGCGGTGATGCAGGTCGAGCTGTTCACCCGGATGGTGGGCCACACCAGCCTCGGACTCGTAGCCGCCCGTCGCCGGCTGCCGCCGGAGGTGCTGCTGCCGGTCTTCGACCGCATGGTCGACGAGGGCTACCTGACCCGCGACGGCTCCCTGCTGTCCCACACGGAGGCGGGCAGACGCGAGGCCGCGGTGATCACCCACGCGTGGGGCGAGTGGCTGGAGGAGCGGGTGACGCGGGACATCGGCCGCCCGGCCGGCGGCGATCTGCGGGCGGTGGTGGACACCATCGCCAAGCGGCTCCTGGTCGAGGATCTCGACGAGGGCCTGCCCCGGCACCGGCCGGTACCGGCGGCCGTCGCGGCGCCCTGAAGCCCGGCGCCCGGCCCGTAGGGCCGCGGCCTGTCGGCACGGTTCCTAGCGCAGCAGCAGTTGGAGGCCGCCCACCACGGTCGCCGCGATCACCAGTTGCTCGAAGAGCCGCTGGTTGATGCGCGGCACGGCCCACTTGCCGAGCAGCGCGCCCGGGACGACGAACGCGACGAGTGCCGCGTCCAGGAGAAGCGATGAGCCGTCGATGAGTCCGAGGCCGGCGCTGAACGGCACCTTCGAGACGTTGACGATCAGGAAGAAGAACGCGGAGGTACCGAGGAAGCCGAGTTTGCGGAAGCCGGCCGAGAGCAGGTACAGCGACATCACCGGGCCGCCGGCATTGGCGACCATGGTGGTGAAGCCGCCGAGGACGCCGTAGGAGCGGGCCTTGACGCGGCCGGCCCGGGTGACCACGGCGTCGGGTTCGTCGCGCGCTTCGGCCGTGCGGCGCCGCCATACGGTGACGCCCGCCATCAGCAGCAGGATCGCGCCGATCGAGGTGCGCACCATCGCGTCGTCGGCCCACACGAGGAACACGGTCCCGAAGACCACGCCGGCCGCGACCGCCGGGAACAGCCGCCACAGCGTGGGCCAGTGGGCGTGCCGCCGGTAGGTGAGGACGGCGAGGACGTCGCCGGCGATCAGGATCGGCAGCAGGACGCCCGTCGAGGCGCGGGCGGGCAGGATCGCCGCGAAGATCGCGAGGCTGACCGTGTTGGCCCCGCTGACGGCCGTCTTGGAGAAGCCGACGAGCAGGGCCGCGAGGGCCAGCGCCACGAACTCCCAGCCGGTGATGTGCCACAAGTTCATCGTGTTCATGCGGAGGCCGATGGTACGCACCCCCACCGGACGGCCGGCAGGCCGTCTCGCCTGGCGGCCGTCCCGCCCGGCGACCTCACGTCCCGGGAGGCCAGGGAGCCCCGGCCGGCGCGGTCGGGGCTCGGTGCCGCTCGACCGCTCAGTGCCGCTCGACCAGCACCGCGCTGCCCTGTCCGACGCCCACGCACATCGTGGCCAGCCCTCGCTCCGCTCCCGTGCGGCGCATGCGGTGCAGGAGGGTGGTGAGGATGCGGGCGCCCGAGCCGCCCAGCGGGTGGCCGAGGGCGATCGCACCGCCGCTGGGGTTGACCAGGCCGGGGTCGATGCCGAGCTGGTCGACGCAGGCGAGCACCTGGGCGGCGAACGCCTCGTTGAACTCGGCCTCCTGGACGTCGTCGACGCTCCAGTCGGCCCGGGCGAGCGCCTTGCGGGTGGCGGGAACGGGACCGATGCCCATCACGTCGGGGTGCACACCGGCGGTGGCGCCGGCGACATAGCGGCCCAGGGATTCCAGCCCCAGTTCGTTGAGTGCCTCCTCGCTGACGAGGAGGAGCCCGGCGGCGCCGTCGTTCATGGGTGAGGAGTTGCCCGCGGTGACGGTGCCGCCCTCGCGGAACACGGGCTTCAGCTTCGCCAGCTTCTCCGGCGAGGTGTCCTCGCGGATGCCCTCGTCGGTGTCCACGACCACGCCGTCCGGGCGCCGCACGGGCAGGAGTTCGTCGTCGAAGTGGCCGTCCTTGCGGGCCAGCGCCGCCAGTCGGTGACTGCGCAGGGCGAACGCGTCCTGGCGTTCGCGTGTGATGCCGTACCGCGTGGCGACCTCCTCGGCGGTCTCCCCCATGGACAGCACGCCGTGCAGGTCCTTCATGGCGGGGTTGACCAGCCGCCAGCCGAGCCGGGTGTCGACCGTCTCGACGCGGTGCGGGAGGGCCTCGTCGGGGCGGGCCAGGACGAAGGGGGCGCGGCTCATCGACTCGGAGCCGCCGGCCAGCACGATGTCGGCCTCGCCCGCGGCGATCGTACGGGCCGCGATCGTGACGGCCTCCAGCCCGGAGGCGCACAGCCGGTTCACCGTGGCGCCGGGCACGGTCTCCGGAAGGCCGGCGAGCAGGGCGGCCATCCGGGCGACGTTGCGGTTGTCCTCGCCCGCCTGGTTGGCGGCGCCCCAGTAGACGTCGTCGACACGGGCCGGGTCGAGGGCGGGCACCTCGGCGACCAGGCCCCGGATCACGGTGGCGGCGAGATCGTCGGGCCGTACGGAGGACAGGGCTCCGCGCAGTCTGCCGACGGGGGTGCGGCGGGCGGCCGCGAAGTGGACGGGACGCACGTGAGGACTCCTTGATTAGCACTGCTAGTTTTGGACTATAGACCCGGGCCCCGCCCCCTGGGAAGGTGCCCCCAGGCCTTCACCGGCCCCCACCGACGCAGCGGGAGCAGCGATGACCGACCACGTTCTCACCGGGACCCGCGGCACGCTCGCCGTGCGCGAGTGGTCCCCTCCGCGGCCCCGCTGCCTCGTCCTCCTGGTGCACGGCTACGGCGAGCACGCGGGCCGCTACGGCGAACTCGCCGGCGTCCTGACCGGGCACGGCGCGGCCGTCTTCGCCCCGGACCACATGGGTCACGGACGGTCGTCGGGCGAGCGCGTGGTGATCGAGGACTTCGAGGACGTGGTCACCGACGCGCACGCCGTGACCCTGCTCGCCCGGGCCGCGCACCCGGACCTCCCCCTGATCGTGGTCGGGCACTCCATGGGCGGCCTGATCGCGGCCCGGTACGCCCAGCGGTACGACGGCACGCTCACCGCCCTCGTCCTGTCCGGTCCGGTGATCGGCGGCTGGGAGCTGCCCGGACGGCTGCTGGCACAGGCGGAGATCCCGGACCTCCCCGTCTCGCCCGCCGCCCTCTCCCGCGACCCGGCGGTGGGCGCGGCCTACGCGGCGGACGAGCTGGTGTGGCACGGGCCGATGAAGCGGCCGACGCTGGAGGCGTTCGTACGGACCCTGGAGCGCGTGGCCGAGGGCGGCGACCTCGGGCCGCTGCCCCTGCTGTGGCTGCACGGGGACGACGACCGGCTGGTCCCGCTACCCGGCAGCCGGGCCGGCGTCGAGCGGCTGAGCGGCGGCAGGCCGACCGAGCGGATCTACCCGGGAGCCCGGCACGAGGTCTTCCACGAGACGAACCGCGCCGAGGTGTTCGCGGACGTGACGCGCTTCCTGGACGGTGTCCTCGCTCACTGAGGCGGGACGCGATGCGGCTGTTTGCGGTGGTGTGGCCGGGGCACCCGCGCCTGCATGGAGTGGTTGCGCAGTGCCGCCTGTGTGGGCGAGGACCCCGAGCTGTTCTTCCCCGTGGGCACGAGCGGACCCGCCCTGCGCGACGTCGCGACGGCCAAGCGCGTCTGCGACCGCTGCACGGTACGTACCGAGTGCCTGTCCTACGCGTGCGCGATCGGACAGACCTCGGGCGTGTGGGGCGGCACCGGCGAGGAGGAACGCGCGGAACTGCTCCGTACCGCAAGGCACGACGCGAAGACGAGGAGTACCGCATGACTGTCGTGAAGAGCCCCCTGCCCGAACCGGCCCGCCAGGTCACCTACGACGCGTTGCAGACCACCCTCGTGGACCTTCTCGGCCTCTCCCTGATCGGGAAGCAGGCGCACTGGAACATCGTGGGCCCCCGGTTCCGCTCGATCCACCTCCAGCTCGACGAGGTCGTCTCGACGGCCCGTTCGTACGCCGACACGGTCGCGGAGCGCGCCGCGGCACTGGGCCTGCCGCCCGACGGCCGCCCGGAGACCATCGCCTCGGCCTTCACCCTGCCGTCCCCCAAGGACGGCTGGCTGCGCGACGAGGACGTCGTCCAGCTGATCGCGGAGACGCTGGGGGCGGCCATCGCCCGGCTGCGGGAGCGGATCACGACCACCGAGGAGGCGGATCCGGTCACCCAGGACCTGCTGATCGGCATCACCGCCGAGCTGGAGAAGCAGCGGTGGATGTTCGAGGCGGAGAACTGGCCGCGCGAGAGCTGATCCACGGATCCACGGAAGGAGCGAGGGAGCCGTCATGACCGACGCACTCGAACTCGACGCGCTGTGGGAGGACTTCCACCGCGTGGTGAACATGACCTCGCAGGAGCTGGCCGCCTGGCTGCGGGTGCGTGACGCCGACGAGAACGCCGAGCCCCTGCCCGAGGAGGCGGGGACCCCCACCGGGCAGCATGTGCTGGCGATCCTCCAGAAACGGCGCACCGACCTGACCGACGACGACGTCCGCGTGATGTACCGGGTCGTGGACACGGTCACCGCGCAGGCGGACCTGGAGAACGAACCCAGGGCCGAGGACACCCGCGGACGCCACCGTCTGATGACGATCGGCCACGATCCGCTCAAGCCGTAGACCCCGCACGCCGCCCGCGCCTCAGCTGGTGAGCCGGGAGAGCGCCGCCGACACCAGCGTGCGCACTCCCGGCACCAGCACGGACAGGTCGGGCGCGAACAACGGGCTGTGGTTTCCCGGCACACCGTCGACCTTCTCCCGCAACCCCTCCCCCGGCGCCGCCTCCCACACGGGCGCCCGGGTCGACGTCACGTACCAGTAGTCGTAGGGCACGCCCGCCGGGGCGAGCAGGGAGAAGTCCTCGCTGCCCAGTGCCTGCCCGAAGTCGAACACCGTGTGCTCACCGAAGAGTTCACCGTGCACGGCGGCGATCTCCCCGTCCAGGGCCGCGTCGTTGACGGTGACCGGGCAGCCGGGGTGGACCGTGATCTCCGGCGGCACCGGGCAGCCCGCGGCGGCGCACTCCCCCTCGACGACCCGCCGGACCGCGGCGAGGACCCGCTCGCGCACCCGGGTGTCCTGCGTACGCACGTTGAGCCCGAGCCGGGCCTCGGCGGGGATGATGTTGGAACTCGTACCGGCGTGGAAACTTCCCACACTCAGCACCACCGACTCGCTCGCCGCGATCTCGCGCGCCACCACGGTCTGGAGCCTGGTCACGACGTACGCGGCCGTCACGACCGGGTCGACCGTCGACTCGGGCCGTGAACCGTGCCCGCCGACCCCGTGCACGACGACCTCGACATCGTCCGAGGCCGACAGCGTCAGGCCGGGCGTGTGCGGGTAGAACCCGGCGAGCCCCGGCGCCGCGTGCTGGCCGAACAGCACGTCCGGACGCGGAAAGCGGGTGTGGATCCCGTCCGCGACCATCGCCGCCGCGCCGCCCCCGGCCTCCTCCGCGGGCTGTCCGACCACGACGAGCGTCCCGGACCAGGCCTCGCGGGCGGCGGCGAGCGCCTCGGCGGCCGCCGCCAGCCAGGTGACGTGCAGGTCGTGGCCGCAGGCGTGCATCAGCCCCTCGACGGTCGAGGCGTACGGCAGTCCGGTCGCCTCCCGCACGGGCAGCGCGTCCATGTCGCCGCGCAGCCACACCACCGGCCCGTCGCCGTTCACGAGGACGCCGACGACCCCGGTGCGGGCCACCCCCTCCGTCACCTCGTACCCCGCCGCGCGCAGCCGCAGGGCCAGCTTCGCGGCGGTGCGGTGTTCCCGGAAGGACAGCTCGGGGTGGCGGTGCAGGTCCTGGTAGAAGCCCGCCAGCCGGCCGGGATCGAGATCCGCGGTGATCTCGCGGGTCAGACGGGCGACAGCGACGACGGCCGGTTCGGTCATACCGCGCAGCCTAGGAGAGCGGTCCCGGCGCCGCAGGCGGGATGCCGCGGGCGGGGTGCCTCAGGGAGGGGTGAACCCGGACGTCAGAGGTCCAGCAGGCGCGTGACGGTGCGCAGTACCCCGTTGTCGTTGTTGGAGGGCGCGAGGTGACGGGCGCGGCGCACGACCTCCGGGTGGCCGTTGGCCATGGCGAACGACCAGTCGGCGGCGTCCAGCATCTCCAGGTCGTTGAGATAGTCGCCGAACACCATGGTCTGCGCGGGCGTGATGCCCAGCTCCCGCTGGAGGGCGCGCAGCGCGGCGCCCTTGTTGGCGGTGCGGTTCATGACGTCGACCCAGTGCTCGCCGGAGACGACGACCTGGTGGGTCCGCGCGAAGGGCGCGAGAGCCGGCGCGGTGGTCCGCTCGGCGGACCCGAAGTCGAAGAGCGCGACCTTGATGATGTCGTCGCCGACGGCCGTGACGTCCTCGACGACCCGGTGCCGGACGTAGTACCGGCCCACCTCGGCCAGGAACGCCTCGTCGGCCCGCTCGACGTACGCGGACCGCTTCCCGCAGACGACGGCGCCCACGTCCACGCCGTCGGACGTCAGCCCCCGCACGGCGTCCATCACCCGCGCGACCACTCCCGGCGCCAGCGGATCGGAGCTCAGCTCCTCCCCGTCGCGCACCACGTAGGTGCCGTTCTCCGCTATGAACACCATGCCGTCGGCGACCTCGGCGAACTCCGCGGCCAGGGTCGCGTACTGGCGCCCGCTCGCCGGGGTGAACAGCACCCCGCGCTCCCGCAGCCGTGCCAGCGTCTCCCACAGGCCCTCGGGCACCTTCTTGTCGTCGTCGAGCAGCGTGCCGTCCATGTCGGTGACGACCAGCCGGATGTCGACGGGACCCGTCGGGGACGCGGACGCGGTCGGACGGGGGGCGTGCGAGTAGGGCATGGCCTGCTTCCTGGACGGGATCACCGGATTTTCACCCTACCGGGGACAACGGTGATCATCCGGCGGCACAATGACGGACGAGGCCCGTGACGCGGGCAGGACGTGAGAAGGAGCGGTCGCGTGAGCGGGTCGGCACGGCTCAACACCAGCGTCGCGCACAACGCGCGGGTGTGGAACTACTGGATCGGCGGCAAGGACAACTACGAGGTCGACCAGGGGGTCGGCGAGCATGTCGCCGGGATGTTCCCGCTCATCCGCGACATCGCGCGCGCGGACCGCTGGTTCCTGGGGCAGGCGGTGCGGTTCCTCGCCGAGGAGCGCGGGGTACGGCAGTACCTCGACATCGGCACCGGACTGCCGACGGCCGACAACACCCACGAGATCGCGCAGCGCATCGCGCCCGAGTCGCGGATCGTGTACGTCGACAACGACCCCATCGTGCTGGCGCACGCCCGGACGCTGCTGACCGGTACCGCCGAGGGCGTCACCGACTACATCGACGCCGATGTGCACGACCCGGCGGGGATCCTCGAACGCGCCGCGGGCACCCTGGACTTCGGCCGCCCGGTCGCGGTGATGATGCTGGGCATCCTCAACTTCGTCCTGGACTTCGACGCGGCCCGGACCATCGTCCGCGAGGTCATGGCCGACATGCCCTCCGGCAGCTTCCTGGTCCTGACGCACCCCACCCACGACAGCGCGGTGGGCGGCGAGGGCCAGATCCCGGCGATGAAGTTCTGGAACGAGAACGCGACCCCGCCGATCACCGCACGCTCCGGCGAGGAGATCGCCGAGTTCTTCGCGGGCCTCGACCTGCTGGAACCGGGCCTGGTGTCCTGCTCGCGCTGGCGCGGCGAGGCCGGCTCCCTCGCGGTGGTGCCGCAGTACGGCGCGGTGGCCGTGAAACCCTGACGGACGTACGGCACGCATGACGGACGTACGGCACGCAACGGACGTACCGACCGTGGAGGACGTATGACCACCCTTGCCGATCCCGTGCCCGGTGGGCGCCCCGGGGAGGTCGTGCGGGCCGGCGCGCTCGGCGGCGAGCTGGCGGCGAGAGGCGTGCACGGGATCGTCCTGGCCTACGTCGACACGGCCGGTATCGGCCGGGTCAAGACGATCCCCACGGCCGGGCTGGCCTCGGCGGTGGCCTGGGGCGTCGGGATGTCGCCGGTGTTCGACACGTTCCTGGCGAACGACCACATCGTCGCGACCGGGACGCTGGGCTCACCGGACGGCGACCTGCGCCTGTACCCGGACCTCGACCGGCTCGTGGCCCTCGCGGGGCAGCCCGGCTGGGCCTGGGCGCCGGTCGACCGCGTCACCCAGGACGGGGAGCGGCACCCCGGCTGCTCCCGCACCTTCCTGCGCCGCGTCGTCGCGGACGCGGCCCGCGAGCACGGGCTCGTCTTCAAGGCGGGCATCGAGATCGAGTGGTCGGTCGGCCTGGACTCGGCTCCCGCGGGGGAGTTCGTCCCGGCGGCCACGGGACCGGCGTACGGCGCGACCCGGCAGGTCGAGCTGAGCGAGTACACCGCCGAGCTGCTGGCCGCCTGCGCGGCGCAGGGCGTGGACGTCGACCAGATCCATCCGGAGTACGCGCCTGGCCAGTTCGAGATCTCCGTGGGCGCGCTCGACCCGGTGGCGGCGGCCGACCGCAGTGTCCTGGTCCGCCAGACGATCCGCGCGCTGGCCCGGCGCCACGGCCTGCGGGTGTCCTTCTCCCCCGCCGTCGTGGCGGAAGGGGTCGGCAACGGCGGACACGTCCATCTCTCCGCCTGGCGCGACGGCACGAACCTGCACTCGGGCGGTTCGCGGCGGCACGGCATGACGGCCGACGCGGAGTCGTTCACGGCCGGGGTGCTGGCCCGGCTCCCGGCCCTGACGGCGGTGACCGCGCCCAGTCCGGCGAGCTATCTGCGCCTCAAACCGTCCCAGTGGGCCGGGGTGTTCACCGCCTGGGGCCTGGAGACCCGCGAGTGCGCGCTGCGCCTGGTGCGCGGTACGGCCGGCCGGCGCGCGGAGCAGGCGAACCTGGAGGTCAAACCCGTCGACCTGGCCGCCAACCCGTACCTCGCCCTCGGCTGCCTGATCGCCGCCGGGCTGGCCGGGCTCGGGTCGGGCGCGGTCCTGCCCGAGGAGACGACCGGAGACCCGGCCCGGCTGGGCGCGCGGGAGGCCACCGCCCGGGGCGTGCGCAGGCTGCCGTCCTCGCTCGCCGGGGCCCTCGCCGAGTTCCGCGGCGACGAGGTGCTGCGGGCCGCGCTCGGGCCGGTCCTCGCCGACGCGGTGGGCGCCGTACGGCAGGGCGAGATCGACGCCGTCGACGGGCTCGACGACGAGCGGGTGGCCGCGGCCTACCGCTGGAAGTACTGAGATGCCCGGCGGACCGGTCCACGAGGCCCTCGCCGAGCTGGAACTGGTGGACCATCACTGCCACGGCGTCGTCGTCGACCCCCTGGACCGGCCGGGCTTCGAGGCGCTGCTCACCGAGGGCGACCGGTGGCCCGGCATGTCCGCCTTCGACACGCCCGCCGGGGTGGCCGTACGCCGCCACTGCGCGCCGCTGCTCGACCTGGAGCGGCACGCCCCGGCCGACGCCTACCTGGCCCGGCGCGCCGAACTCGGCCCGCGGGAGGTGAACCGGCGCTTCCTCGCCGCCGCCCGGACCGGCGTGTTCTGCGTCGACACCGGATTCGCCCCGCACCGCGTCACCACGCCCGCCGAACTGGCCGGGGCGGCCGGGGCCGACGGACCGGCGGTCGCCCACGAGGTCGTCCGGCTGGAGGCCGTCGCGGAGGCCGTGGCCGGACGGGGTGTCGAGGCCGACGGGTACGCCGACGCGTTCCGGGCGGCCGCCCTGGACGCGGTACGACGGCCGGGGGTGATCGCGGTCAAGTCGGTGGCCGCCTACCGGACCGGCTTCGACCTGGACCCGGCCCGGCCCCCGGACGCCGACGTCACCCGCGCCGCCCGGCGCTGGCTGGCGGGCGGCGGACGGCTGGCGGACCCGGTGCTGGTCCGGCACCTGCTGTGGACCGCCGTCGACCTGGGGCTCCCCCTCCAACTGCACACCGGCTTCGGCGACAACGACATCCGGCTGCACCGGGTGGACCCCAGCCGTCTCACGGACTGGCTGCACCTGACGGCGGGCACGATCCCCGTGCTGCTCCTGCACTGCTGGCCCTACCAGCGGCAGGCCGCCTATCTGGCCGCGGTGTTCGAGCAGGTGTACCTGGACGTGGGGCTCACCCTGCATCACGTGGGTCCCCCGCGAGCGCGGGCGGTACTGGAGGAGGCGCTGGAGATCACACCGTTCCGCAAACTGCTGTACAGCTCCGACGCCTATGGTGTTCCGGAGTTCTACCGGCTCGGCGCGCTGGCGTTCCGCAGGGGACTGGGGGAACTGCTCCAGGATCGGGTGGACGCCGACGAACTGGGCCTGCCCGACGCGCTGCGCCTGGCACGCTGGGCCGGAGCGGACAACGCCCGCCGGGTCTACCGGCTTCCCGACGGACACTGAAAGTATGATCGAACAATGTCTGACTTGACCGAAACCACGCCGGGTTGGCTGACCTCCGACGAGCTCGAGATGGCACGCGCCCGTATGCCGATCCTGTACGTCGAGGCCGTCCCCGTGCGCGTCGACGACAGCGGCGAAGTCACCAGCATCGGCCTGCTGCTGCGGATCGGACCGGACGGCAATGTCAGCCGGAACCTGGTCTCCGGCCGGGTCCTGCACCACGAGCGCGTCCGTGACGCCCTGCTGCGCCACCTGGAGAAGGACCTCGGCCCGGTGGCACTGCCCCGGGTGCCGACCTCGCTCCAGCCGTTCACGGTGGCCGAGTACTTCCCCACCCAGGGCGTCACCCCGTACCACGACCCCCGTCAGCACGCGGTGTCGCTGGCCTACATCGTGCCGGTGACCGGCGACTGCCGTCCCCGCCAGGACGCGCTGGACCTGTTGTGGTTCAGCCCGCAGGAGGCCGCGTCGCTCGCGGTGCAGAGCGAGATGCCGGGCGGGCACGGGTTCCTGCTGCGGCAGGCCCTGGCCCACGTGGGCCTCTCGGCCTCCTGAGCGTGATACCCGCGCCCACCGGCCGTCGCGCCCTGGTCGGCGCCGCCCGCAGTCGCCCCTGCACCCTCGTCGTGTGCAGGGGCTGCTGCTGCGGCGACGCCGCCAAACACCCCGGCTACGACCACGACTGGCAGCTGGCGCGGCTGCGGGCGGCCGCCGCCGACTCCGCCGGCGCCTTCGAGGTCCGTACGACGGACTGCCTCGGGCCCTGTGATCAGGCCAACGTGATCGTCGTCCAGCCCTCGGCCGGCGGACGCCGGGCCGGTGGCCGGGCCACCTGGGTCGGCTTCGCCATGGACGACGACTGCACGGAGGAGATCCTGACCTGGGCGGCGGCCGGCGGCCCGGGGATCGCGGCCCCGCCGGTCACGCTGGAGCTCCAGTTCATCAGCCCACCGCGGGAGGGGCGGGTCCGCAGCCGCCGGTGACGCCGCGCGCCGACCACCACCGCCGTGAGCGCGGTGGCCGGGGCCCTCGTCCGCACGCCGCCCGGTCGCGCGACCGCTTCTCACCGAGCGCCGGCCGCGGGCTCGCCGGCCTCGGTGAGCAGGCCGGCCAGGGTGGCGCGGGCACGGGCCACCCGTGAGCGGACCGTGCCGACCGGGCAGTCGCTCACCTCGGCCGCCTCCGCGTAGGGCAGCCCCAGCAACTGGGTCAGCACGAACGCCTCCCGCCGGTCCTCCGGCAGCGCGGCCAGCAGATCCAGCAGGACGACCCCGTCGTCGAAGCCGGGCAGTCCGCGCGGCTGGGCCAGTTCCACGGCCGCCTGCCAGTCGTCCCGGTCCGACAGGCGCGGCCGGACGGCGGCGGACCGGATGCTGTCGATCACCGCCCGGCGCGCGATGGACAGCAGCCACGCGCGCGCCGAGGAGCGTCCCTCGAACCGGTGCAGGCCGCTCAGCGCCCGCAGGAACGTGTCCTGCGCCAGATCGTCCGCCGCCTGCGGGTCGGCGCTCAGATGGGCCACGTACCGCACCACGTCGTGGTGCAGGGCGCGCACGAACCCCTCGACGGCCGCCGCGTCCCCGCCCCGAGCGGCCAGCGCCAGCGCGGTCGTCGACTCGTCGGCCTGCGCCGCCCGGCCGGCCCGCTTCGCGCGTGTCGCGCCGTGCGCCGTCCGGTGCTTCTCCGCCTTGGCGGAGTCGTGGAGTCTGTGATGCTTGTCGGCCTTGCCGTGCCCTGCGGTCATGGCGCCTCATCCTGGCAGCGGGGCCGCGGGGCGTCACTCGGGGTGAGGTGAATCCACAGGTAGTCCGGCCGACTCACAGCACAGGGCGACGCGGACACCTCGCCGCCTCGCACCGCGCGGCACGGCGTGGAAAACGACGAAGGCCGCTTCCACACTTTCGTGGAAACGACCTTCCGACCTGCGATGAAGCTGGTCGGGACGACAGGATTTGAACCTGCGACCCCTTGACCCCCAGTCAAGTGCGCTACCAAGCTGCGCCACGTCCCGTTGCCCATCTGACCTGGGGTTTCCCCTGGCCGAACACGCATGGAAACCATACCGCACTCGGGTCGATGGTCGCGCACCCGTTTCCCGCGGCCCGGCCGCCGTCACTCCCCCGGGGCCGCCCCCAGTTCCGGGTACGCCTCGAGCAGTCGCGTCGGGGCCGCCTGGCGCCACGAGTCGGAGAGGATGTCCCGCAGCTCGGCCTCGTCCTCCAAGGCGGCGAGGCGGGCCCGCACCCAGGCGAACTGGGCCTCGTGGTCGGCGATCCAGAACTTTCCCGGCTCGGCGAGCACCAGTTCGTCGCGTTCCTCCTTGGGGCAGCGCACGGCGAGGGAGGTCTCCTCCTCGGGCAGCGTGGCGAACATCTTGCCCGCGACCCGGAAAGTGGGCATGTTCCAGGAGATCTTCTCCGTGGTGTCCGGCAGGGACAGGGCGATACGGCGTACGTCTTCGGCGTCCGGCATGCTCCGCACCGTAGCGGCTGCCACTGACAGTCACCCGACGGCGACGTGCTTGTAGTACAGGGTGGTGGGGCGGAGGATCCCGGCCGGGTTCGCCGCGTAGTCCGGGATCACCCCGGCCCTGGTCCAACCGGCGGTGCGGTAGAGGCGTTCGGCGGGGCTGCCGGTCTCGGTGTCCAGGTGCAGCAGAGTGACGTCGGCCGCGGCGGCGCTCCGCTCGGCGGCGGTCAGGAGGGTGCGGCCGAGACCCCTGCCGCGGGCGTCCCGGTGGACGATCAGCTTGACGAGCTCGGCTCGGTGGCTGCTGTTGGGCTTGTCGGGGAAGGCCAGGCCGACGGTGCCGACCACCCGGTCCCGCTCGCCGTCCTGCGCCGTCCAGACCGCGAGCCGTCCGGCGGCCACGCCCTGCGCGCGTTCCTCCCACCACGCTTCGGCCGCCGCCCGGTCGAGCGGGGCGAGAAAGCCGAGCGAGGCGCCGTCGTCCACCGCGTCGATCAGCAAATCCGCCAACTCCGCCGCGCGGGCGCGCAGTCGGGAGGCGTCGAGCCGGGTCACCGTCATGGCAGCACCACCGCCAGCACGTACCGCACGTCCTCGTCGCCCGCGCACCGGAACCGGGTCGCACCCCACACCCGCAGGCGCAGACAGTCCCCGGCGCCGAGGTGATGCGCGATGTCCTCGGCCGTGACCTCGAGGGCGCCCTCCAGCACCCAGATGTGCTGCTCCAGGCCCGCCACGGGCGGCCGGTCGTAGGCGATGTCGGCGCCGACGGCGAGCCGGCCCTCGACCAGTTCGCCGCGCAGCGCGGGGTGCGGCGGCGACACGGAGCGCCGGACGAACCCGGAGACCCGGTCCTCCCAGACGGTCTGTTCGCCGGCGCGCACCAGCGGCGCGGGCTCCGCCTCCACCTCGCTGAGCAGCCGGGACATGGTCCGCCCGTAGACATGGCAGAGCCGGTTGAGCAGGGCGGCGGTCGGACTGGTCTCCGCGCGCTCGGCCCGTGACAGGGTGGACCGGCTGACGCCGCTGCGTTCCGCCAACTCCCCCAGGGACCAGCCGCGTTCGGCCCGCAGCTCGGCCAGTCGTCCGGCGATCCGCACGTCGACGGGGTCCGGTGACCCGGGCGCCTGCGCTCCGACTGTCTCGTGTCTCATATCCGGGAGGTTATCCCGGATATGAGACAGGGCTGTTACGGGCGGCTCACACCCTGGCCGCCTCGCCGAGCGCCTCCAGCACCGGCCGGATCAGCGGATGGCCCTCCGCCCCCCGGCGGACGGCCGCGAAGACCCGCCGGGTCGGCGCAACGCCGTCGACCGGCCGAACGACCACTCCCGTGAGGTCCATGCCGCGCAGCGCCGAGCGCGGGACGAGCGCCACGCCCGCGTCCGCCGAGGCCAGCGCGACGACCGCGCGGAAGTCGTCCGATGAGTGCTCCAGACGGGGCTGGAACCCGGCGTTCTCACAGGCCAGGACGACCACGTCATGGCAGGGGTTGCCCGGGTAGGGGCCGATCCACGGGTCCTTGGCCAGCTCGGCCAGCGGCACTTCGGGGGCATCGGCGAGGCGGTGGCTGACCGGGACGACCGCGTCGAAAGGCTCGGCGTAGAGCGCGACGTGCGTCAGCCTCGGATCGTCGGCGGCCGGGGCCCCGCGGTACTCGACGGCCACCGCGACATCGACCTGTCGGTCGAGCACCATCGGCAGACTGGCGTCGCCCTCGGCGTCCTGCACACGGATCCGGATCCCCGGGGCGGTGCCGGCCAGCCGGGCCACCGCGGGCGCCACGACCAGGGCGATCCCCGTCGCGAAGGCCGCTACCGTGACCGTGCCGGCCGCCCCGGAGCTGTAGGCGGCCAGTTCCGCCTCGGCCCGCTCCAGCTGGGCGAGGACGGCGTTGGTGTGGGCGAGCAGGATCTCGCCGGCCGGGGTGAGGCGTACGCCCTTGGCGCCACGCTCGACCAGCCGGTGGCCGGTCTCCTGCTCCAGGGCCGTCAGCTGCTGGGAGACGGCGGACGGGGTGAGGTACAGCGCGGCGGCGGCCGCGGTCACCGTGCGGTGGTCGGCCACCGCACGGAGGATGTGGAGCCGCCGCGCCTCGATCATGGATCGATTATCGCAAGATGTCCGGGCCGCTCAGACCGCCTGCGGCCCGGACCGCCTCCGGCTCAGGCAGCTTCCAGTTCGGCCCGGGCGGCGATGAAGGCGTCGACCGCGCGGTCGACGTCTTCCGTGGAGTGCGCGGCGGACAGCTGGACCCGGATGCGGGCCCGGTCCTGCGGGACCACCGGGTAGGAGAAGCCGATCACGTACACCCCGCGCTCCAGGAGCAGTTCGGCCATCCGGCCCGCCTTCGCCGCGTCGCCGATCATCACGGGCGCGATGGCGTGGTCGCCCGGCAGGATGTCGAAACCCTCGTCGGTCATCCGGCGGCGGAACAGCGCGGTGTTCTCGGCGAGCCGCACCCGCAGGTCGTCGGCCGACTCCAGCAGGTCCAGGACCTTCAGCGAGGCGGCGGCGATGACCGGGGCGAGCGTGTTGGAGAAGAGGTAGGGGCGGGAGCGCTGGCGGAGCAGGGCGACGATCTCCGCCCGGGCCGCCACATAGCCGCCGGACGCGCCGCCCAGCGCCTTGCCCAGGGTGCCGGTGATGATGTCGACGCGGTCCATCACCCCGTGCAGCTCGGGCGTGCCCCGGCCACCGGGGCCGACGAAGCCGACCGCGTGCGAGTCGTCGACCATGACCATCGCGTCGTAGCGCTCGGCGAGGTCGCAGATCTCGGCGAGCGGCGCCACGTACCCGTCCATGGAGAACACGCCGTCGGTGACGACGAGCCGGCGCCGCGCGTCGGAGGCGTCCTTCAACTGCCGTTCCAGGTCCGCCAGATCACGGTTGGCGTAGCGGAACCGGCGGGCCTTCGACAGCCGGATGCCGTCGATGATCGAGGCGTGGTTGAGAGCGTCGGAGATCACCGCGTCCTCAGGGCCGAGCAGCGTCTCGAAGACCCCGCCGTTGGCGTCGAAGCAGGAGGAGTACAGGATCGTGTCCTCCTGGCCGAGGAAGGCCGACAGCCTGGCCTCCAGCTCCTTGTGCACCTCCTGCGTCCCGCAGATGAAGCGCACCGACGCCATCCCGTAGCCCCAGCGGTCGAGGGCCTCGTGGGCGGCTGCGACGACCTCGGGGTGGTCGGCGAGGCCGAGGTAGTTGTTGGCGCAGAAGTTGAGGACCTCGCCGGGCCGGCCGCCCGCGGTGACGGCGACCGTGGCCGACTGCGGGCTGCCGATGACCCGCTCGGGCTTGTGCAGACCGGCGGCCCGGATCTCGTCGAGGGTGGCGCGGACGTCGTCGCGCACGGAGTCGAACATGGAAAGGCTCCTAAGAAATGCGGTGACTTGCGCGGTCCGGTCGAGGATCACGCGATCCGGTCGAGGGTCACGCGGTCCAGTCGAGGATGACCTTGCCGCCGAGGCCGCTCGCCGCGTCGGCGAAGGCCGCCTCGAAGTCGCGGTAGCCGTAGCGGCCGGTGATCACGGGGGCGAGGTCGAGGCCGCCCTCCAGCAGCACCGACATCGCGTACCAGGTCTCGAACATCTCGCGGCCGTAGATGCCCTTGATCGTGATCATCGAGGTGACGATCCGGGCCCAGTCGACGGGGAACTCCTCGGCGGGCAGTCCCAGCATCGCGATCCGGCCGCCGTGCGTCATGTTGGCGATCATGTCGCGCAGGGCCGCGGGCCGGCCGGACATCTCCAGGCCGATGTCGAAGCCCTCGCGCAGCCCCAGCTCCCGCTGCCCGTCCGCGATGGACGCCCGCGACACGTTCAGCGCGAGGCTCGCACCGATCTTGCGGGCCAGCTCCAGCCGCTCCTCGCTGACGTCGGTGACGACGACGTTGCGGGCACCCGCGTGCCGGGCGACGGCGGCGGCCATCAGCCCGATCGGTCCGGCGCCGGTGATCAGCACGTCCTCGCCGACGAGCGGGAAGGACAGCGCGGTGTGCACGGCGTTGCCGAACGGGTCGAAGATCGCCGCCACGTCGAGGTCCACCGGCACCCGGTGCACCCACACGTTGGACGCGGGCAGCGCGACGTACTCCGCGAAGGCGCCGTCGCGGCCGACGCCGAGCCCGACGGTGGCCCGGCACAGATGACGGCGCCCGGCGAGACAGTTGCGGCACTTGCCGCAGACGAGGTGCCCCTCGCCGCTGACCCGGTCCCCCACCTGGATGTCGGCGACGTCCCGGCCGGTGTCGACGACCTCGCCGACGAACTCGTGTCCGAGCACGAGCGGGGTGCTGATCGTCTGCCGCGCCCAGCCGTCCCAGGACCGGATGTGCAGGTCGGTGCCGCAGATACCGGTGCGCAGCACCCTGATCAGCACGTCACCGGGCCCGACGGCCGGCTCGGGGACGTCCGCGAGCCACAGTCCGGGCTCCGCCTTCTCCTTGACCAGCGCCTTCACGCTACGGCTCCTGTGGTGAGGGCCCGGCGCGAGCAGCCCGAAGGGCCCCGCGTCCGGGAAGACATGTGGATTCGCCCAGCAATCTGCCGCACTTCACCCGGCCCGGTCCATCGAGCTTTTCTTAAGCGCCGCCACAGCTCCGCTTCACACGGGTGGCCGCGCTCGGCCGGACCGGCTTCCCGCACACCACGGTGGGGCGTGCCACCCTGGACCGCAACCCTCACAAGGCCGGCCGACTGACGTGGAGTCTTCGATGACCACAGCACGGGACCTGATGCTCGTCGCGATGGACGTGGCGCCCGTGCGCCCCGTCGGGCAGGGCGAACTGTCGCTCGCCCTCGCGGGCGCCGAGGTGATCGATCTCGTCGGGACCGAGGCGGTCGCCCTCGACGGCGATCTTCTGGTGCCCGGCCTGGCGCCGGAACCGGACGACCGCCTGCTGGCCGACGCCGCGGCGGCACTCGTACGGACGGTGCCGTACGAGTCGGTCGAGGACTGGCTGTGGCGCCGCGGCAGCGGCCTGGCCGCGGCCTACGCGGCCCGCTTCGAGGCGGACGGCCTGGTCGGCCGGGCGCGCCACGGCCGGCTGCCCTTCCTGTCCGCGGGGACGGAGCCGCTCGACTCGCCGGACCGGCGCCGCGCCACCGGGCGCTGGGAGGCGGACGAGCCGGTTCTCGCGGCGCTGGGCGCCGCCGTGGGTCTGCGCGAGGAGCCCGCCGACGGCTTCCCGGACCTTCCCGGCGACACGGTCGTGACGGTGCTGGCGACGGTCGGCGACGCGGTGGCGGAACTCGAGGCCGTACGACAGCGGCGGTCCATCGAGGAGGCGGCCTTCGACAACATCTGGCGGGCCCCCTGACCGGCGCCCTCGGCCCCGGTGGCGGGACCGGGTTCCGGGGCCTGCCTCACGGCGCGGGGAACCCGTCGCTCTCCCGTCGCTGAAGCTGTCCGGCGAGTTCGGCGGCCGTCGACTTGATGGTCTCCAGACCGGCCCTTCCCCAGGGCCGGGGCGTGAGGTCGGCGACGCACACGGTGCCCAGCACCATGCCGCTCATGTCGATGAGCGGGGCGCCCAGGTAGGAGCGGATGCCGTACTCGTCGACGACCGGGTTGCCCGCGAAGCGCGGGTAGTCGCCCACGTCCTCCAGCACCAGCGCCTTGCGCCGTACGACGACGTGCGGGCAGTAGCCGTAGTCGCGGGGCAGCCGGCGGCCCACCTCGGGCTTGCCGCCGCGCGCGGCCCGGCCGCCCTGCGGGGTGTGCAGTCCGGCGAAGAACTGCCGTTCCTCGTCGAGGAAGTTCACCATGGCGTACGGCGCTCCGGCGACCGCGGCCAGACGGTCCGCGAAGGCGTCCAGGGCGGGTTCCGGCTGTGCCCCGAGACCCAGTCGGCGCAGCCTGCGGGCACGCGCGGGAGCCTCCCTGTCCTCCGGCGTGAGCAGCAGACGACCGGCCGGGCGCGGCGGGTCGTAGCTCATGGCCGGGTTCCGTCGCTGTGGACGTACGTCATATGTGGGCTCCGGGGCGTCGGGTGAGGGGATCACATGTGGGCGCCGCGGCTCGGCTGGGGTGCGGCCGGTGCGTGGGCGATGAGGTGTTTGACGAGGGTGAGCAGGGTCTGCACACCGGATGCGGAGATGCGGGCGTCGCACCGCACGACCGGGACGTCGGGGGCGAGGTCGATGGCGGCGCGCACCTCCTCGGGGTTGTAGCGGTGGGAGCCGTCGAACTCGTTGACGGCGATGATGAAGGCGAGTCCGCGCTCCTCGAAGAAGTCGACGGCCGCGAAGCACTCCTCCAGGCGGCGGGTGTCGGCGAGGATGACCGCGCCGAGGGCGCCCTCGGAGAGTTCGTCCCACATGAACCAGAACCGCTCCTGGCCGGGTGTGCCGAACAGGTAGAGGACGTGCGTCGGGTCGAGGGTGATACGGCCGAAGTCCATGGCGACGGTCGTCTCGACCTTGTTCTCGATGCCGTCGAGGTTGTCGGTGGCGGCACTGACCGTGGTGAGCAGCTCCTCGGTGCTGAGCGGCGCGATCTCGCTCACGGCGCCGACGAAGGTCGTCTTGCCGACCCCGAAACCGCCCGCGACCAGGATCTTCAGTGCCGTGGGAAAGGGGTCCGAGCCGCCGCCGGGGGCGCCGTACTCGCGGTGCCCGTCGTACGCGTCGTACTCAGAGCTGTCGTCGTAGTCCATCGAGCACTGCCTCCAGAAGGGCCCGGTCGGTGGGGATGTGGTGGTACTCGGGGGGCTTGGTGGTCAGCGCCCCGCAGTCGAGGAGGTCCGAGAGCAACACCTTGGTGACCGCGGCCGGCAGCTTGAGATGGGCCGCGATCTCGGCCACCGACACGGGTGCGCGGGTCAGGTGGAGCGCGGTCGCGTGCTCGGGACCGAGGTAGCCGAGAGGGGTCGCCCCGGTGGCCATCACCTGCGACATGAGGTCGAGGGCGACACTCGGCTTGGTCCGGCCGCCGCTGACCGTGAACGGGCGCACCAGCCGTCCGGCCGCGTCGTCGAGCCAGGGCCCGTCTCCGGCCGCCGCCACGCTCAAGGCCCCATCACCGACGGTTCGACGGCGTGCTGCCGGGGCGCGGTCATGAGATACGGCCGGACGCTCTTGACAAGCATCGACATCTCGTAGCCGAGCACGGCCGCGTCGGCCTCCCGGCCGGCGAGCACCGCGAGACACGCGCCGGAGCCGGCGGTGGTGACGAACAGCAGCGTCGAGTCGAGTTCGACGACGACCTGGCGCACGTCCCCGCCGTCACCGAACCGGACGCCGGCGCTCCGGCCGAGGGAGTACAGGCCGGAGGCCAGGGCGGCCATGTGGTCGGCGCTGTCGGGGTCGAGGCCGTGGACCGACTTCACCAGCCCGTCGCAGGAGAGCAGCACCGCGCTCAGGGTGTGCGGTACGCGCTGCACGAGGCCGCTCATCAGCCAGTCGAGATCGGATACCTGGCCGGTCGGCGCATCGCTCGCCATGGTGGATCGACTCCTTGAGGTACGAAGGTCTGCGGGAGCGCTGGGGGTGGGGGTGACCGTGCTCATCCGGCGGGTGCGCTCCCGTCGTGCCGGGCGGTGGATCGGTCGGGACCGGGCAGGTCCGGTCCGTCGAGCGCGCCGTACGCCTCGGGCGGCGCGGCGGCGGGGGTGGCGCGCGCCTGCGGTATGCGGGACGGGTGCGGCGGTCGTCCGTCGGCGTCGCCGGGGAACGGCACCGGCCGGCCCGCTTCCGGGCCCTCGCCCGGGGCGCCGCCGGTGACGCCATCGCGGCCCGCCCGTGCGGGCTCGTGGCCCGGCACCGGGCCGGCGGCCGGGTCGAGCAGGACCCCGAGGGAAGCGGACGGGCGGAACGGTGCCGGGTCCAGGGCCTCCGCCTCCAGGCTCTGCTGGGCCTCGGCCAGGCCGATGCCGCGCTGGAAGGCGGCCATCAGGCCGGGGTCGTGCTCGGCGGGCTGCTCGGAGTCCTGGCGGGGGGCCGGGCCGCCGCGCAGCTGGGGAACGATGTGCTCCTGGGCACGGCGGCGGGGCAGCCGGGGTTTGCCCATGGTGCCGCGCACCGTGCCGACACGCGGGGTGGGCGCGATGCCCGCGTGCTCCTCGACGACCGGCCGGTCGCCGCGCCGGATGCCGGGCACCGCCTCGGCCGGGTTGGGCCGTGCCGCGCGGTCGCCCCGGACGGGCAGGGGCGCGGGCGCGCCCGGCCGCTGCGCCGTCGGGTCGGCGGGGGCGGGACGGGGGGGTGGGGGCGGTGCGGCCGCGTGGGCGGGCCCGGAGCCGCCCGGGTGCCGTTGTCCGGAGGGCTCGACCAGGGGCGTCCCCGCGCCGGAGGTGTCGTCCCCCGTCGGAGAAGGTGCCGGGGCAGGGGCAGGGTTCCGCTCCGCACCCGGGATGTGCCACGGCTGCGGCGTCCCGGCCGGCGGGCCGGGAGGCATGGCGCCGCCCGTCACCCGTACCGGCACGAACGACCGCCCGGCACCGTCGGTGTCCCGCGCAGGGGACGGCGTCTCGCGCGGGTGCGCGAGGCCCGTCGGCCGGTCCCCGCCCGCGCTGTGCCGCGGCTCGTGCGGCTGCGCGGGTCCGGGTGTCGGGGTGGCCTGCCGCCGGGGAGCGGGCGGCAGGGGCGGCCGTACCGGGTTGCCCGGCGCGGCGGGTGCGGCCGGGTCCGCAGGTGCGGCGGGCGCGAGGGGCAGACCGGCGCCGTCGGTGTCCGGTCCTCGTGGCACCGCGCCGAGGACGCCGGGCGCGGAGCCCAGCAGCGCCTGCGGCACGACGAGGACGGCCTGGACACCGCCGTAGATGTTGCTCTGGAGACGGACCCGGATGCCGTGCCGCCGGGCGAGCTGGGAGACGACGAACAGGCCGATGCGGCCGTCGGCGAGCAGCCGGCCGACGTTGACCTGGTCGGGGTCGGCGAGCAGGGCGTTCATCCTGCTCTGCTCCTCGACGGGCATGCCGAGGCCCCGGTCCTCGACCTCGACGGCGAGCCCGGAGGTGACGAGGTTGGCGCGCAGCAGCACCTGGGTGTGCGGGGCGGAGAACACCGTGGCGTTCTCGACGAGTTCGGCGAGCAGGTGGATGACGTCGGCGACGGCGTGGCCGCGCAGTTCGCCGTCGATGGGCGGGACGAGCTTGACCCGGGCGTACTGCTCGACCTCGGCGATGGCGGAGCGCAGCACCTCGGTCATGGAGACCGGGTTGCTCCACTGCCGCCGGGAGACGGCCCCGCCGAGGACGGCGAGGTTCTCCGCGTGGCGGCGGATGCGGGTGGCCAGGTGGTCGACGTGGAAGAGGCCCTTGAGGAGGTCGGGGTCCTCGATCGCGTTCTCCAGCTCGTCGAGGATCGAGATCTCGCGGTGCACGAGGGACTGAAGGCGTCGCGCGAGATTGACGAAGACCTCCAGCTTCTGTTCGCTGCCGGCCTGGCTGGACAGCTGCGCGGCCTGCACGACGGCCGTGACGGCGCCGTCGTGGGCCCGGGCCAGGTCGGCGGCGAGCAGCTCGAAGTCGTCCGCGTCGCCGGGCGGGCCGCCGCGCGAGGTGCGCCGGGGCGGGACCTCGCCGCGGCGCAACGCCTCGATGACGGCACGCAGTTCGGCCTCGCCGCGCGCGCTGCCGCGCCGCAGGGCCGCCACGCGGTCACTGACCGAGCGGGCGGCGCGGTCCGCGGCCACGGCGGCGATCGCGATGCCGACGCCGGTCACCGCGACGGCTCCGGCGAGGACCGCCCACAGGGTCACGCCGGGCCGGACGCCGGAGGAGCGCACGGTGAACAGGACCACCGCGCAGGCGCTGAGGGCGACCGCGGTCGGCGGGAGCACGGCGAGCCGCAGCAACTGGGGCCGTATGTGTGTCTCGGCCGACGCGGGTGCGGGGCGGGCGACCGGCCGTCCGTGCCGCCCGCCCTCACGGCGGTCGGCGCGTGTGGCGGGTGCGCGGAGGTGAGACATCGGTGTCCTCGTACTGGTCCGTCGAGCCTGGCTGTCGGTCGGGGGAGCCGAAGAATTCGGCCCGGTGTCGCCCGACGGCCACTCACAGTAGTCGGCAACGTGTCAGGTGCGATGGGCAGTTGACAAAGTCACCCGCCGAGCGTCCCGCTCTGGTATGAGGCTTCGCACGACAGACCGATAAGGCCGCACCACCCGGGAGGCAATACGGAAAGATGTCGATCAGACCTGGTCGGAGGTGGTCCGGAAACGACCGTGCGGGCCGGGGAGCTTTTCGCTCCCCGGCCCGCACGGTCGAACGTTTCCGGTGCCGTCAGCCCGCCGGGACCGCCTCCGGCGCGTCGCCGCCCTCGACGGCATCCCGCCGTTCGTCACTCTCGGTATCGGCTTTGGCCTTCGTTACCGTGGCGATCAGGGGCTGCCATCCGGCGGCCGGAGCGAGTGCCACATTGCGCCACCACGGCTCGTCCGGGACGGTCTCGGCGTCGGGCTCGAAGGGCTCGCCCGGCCGGGGCAGGGCGGCCCGCGCCCCGACGGCCCGCGCGGCGGCCAGGGTGCCCTCCCCCGGGTCGGTCCACGCGTGGGTGGCGAGGTTGAACGTGCCCCAGTGGATCGGCAGCATCACTCCGCCGGAACCGCCCTGGAGGTCCAGGTGGGCGCGCATGCCCTCCTCGGGGGTCATGTGGATGTCGGGCCAGAAGTCCGAGTAGGCCCCGATCTGGATCATGGTCGCGTCGAACGGGCCGTGCTCGGCGCCGATGTCCTTGAACCCGTCGAAGTAGCCGGTGTCGCCGCTGTGGTAGATCCGGTGCTCCTCGCCCGCGACCACCCAGGACGCCCACAGGGTGTGCTGGGTGTTGCGCAGGCCGCGGCCGCAGAAGTGCCGGGCCGGGGTGGCGGTCAGGGTGAGTCCGCCGACCTTCGTCGCCTCGTGCCAGTCCAGCTCCCGCACCCGGTCGGCGGACACACCCCAGTGTTCGAGGTGCGCGCCGACACCGAGCGGCACCGCGAACAGGGTGTCCGTGTCCGCGAGCGCCTTGATCGTGGGCAGGTCCAGATGGTCGTAGTGGTCGTGGGAGATGACGACGACGTCGACCGGGCCCAGCGCGGCCAGCGGCAACGGGACCGGGTGCAGCCGCTTGGGCCCCGCGAAGGCGAACGGGGAGCAGCGCTCGCCCCAGACGGGGTCGAACAGCACGCGCTGCCCGTCGATCTCGGCGAGCACGCTGGAGTGACCCATCCAGGTCAGCCGCAGTCCCGTCGCCGGCGGCCTGGCGAGATCGGCCAGGGTGGTGGGGTGCACCGGTACGGTGCCCGAGGGGGCGCGGCGGGGGCGCTGGTCCTTGTCGAAGAAGACCTTGGCGAAGTCGAGCGTGGAGCCCGAGGGGCGGGTCCGTGCCGGACCGCCGGGGTTCTGGAAGACGCCGTCCTTGTAGTGGGGCGATCTGCGGATGCGCGCGAGGCGCTCGCCGCTCGGATCCGCGCCGAAGGCCGCGGGCTGTAGAGCGCGGAGCCCGGAGCTCAGGGAACGGAAACCGGACACGGTACCTCCAGAGAAGTCGCTGAGGCGTTCCATTATGGTCGCCCGCTCCCACAACGCCCGGGTCACCCCGGTCATTCCGGGCGAGCCTTCTTTGACACGGCGCCGCCGCGTTCCGATACTGACCCACTGTTCAGTACCAGCCGTTTCACCCGTACCGGCCCGCCGGTCGAGGAGTCCGTATGACCTCCCCCTTCCTGTCGCTCACCTGGACCGACCACGTCACCGGGCGCCAGGGCCACCTGGTCGTCGACCGGCTGGTGCGCGGCGTGTGCAGCGGCGGGCTGCGGATGCGGGCGGGCTGCACCCTGGAGGAGGTGACCGGGCTGGCCCGCGGCATGAGCCTCAAGGAGGCGCTGCACTACGACCCCGAGGCCCGCTACGTCCCCCTGGGCGGAGCCAAGGGCGGTATCGACTGTGATCCACGGGACCCGGAGGCGTACGGACTGCTGGTGCGCTACCTGCGGGCGGTGCGGCCGTACGTGGAGAGCTGCTGGACCACCGGCGAGGACCTGGGGCTGACCCAGGACCTCGTGGACCGGGCGGCCGCCGAGGCGGGGCTGGTGTCGTCCGTGCAGGCGGTCTATCCGCTGCTGGACGACGAGTCCGCCGCCCGCGAGCGGCTCGCCGCGGCCTTCGCCGTCGAGGTCGACGGCATCGGTCTGGACGAACTGGTGGGCGGCTGCGGGGTCGCCGAGTCCGTGCTCACGGCTCTGGACCGGGCCGGCGTGGCCCACGCCGGGACGCGGGTCGCCCTGCAGGGGTTCGGCACCATGGGCGGCGCCACCGCGCGCTTCCTCACGCGCGCGGGGCTGACCGTCGTGGCCGTCGCCGACGTCAAGGGCACCATCGCCCACCCGGCCGGTCTCGACGTGGAGGCGCTGCTCGCCGCGCGGGACGCCCACGGCACCGTGGACCGCGCCGTACTGCGGCCGGGAGACCTCGAGCTGCCCGGCGACGCCTGGCTGTCGGTGGAGGCGGAGGTGCTGGTGCCGGCCGCGGTGTCGTACGCCATCGGGGTCGAGGAGCAGGAGCGGATCGGCGCCCGGTGGATCGCCGAGGCCGCCAACATGCCCCTCCTGCCGGAGGCGGAGAAGCTGCTGCACGCGCGCGGGGTGAGCGTGTTGCCGGACGTCGTCGTCAACTCCGGGACGAACGCCTGGTGGTGGTGGACGCTGTTCGGCGACATCGGCGCGGACGCGACCGAGGCCTTCGCCCACACGCGTCGCTCGATGCGCGCCCTGGTGGAGCTGGTGCTGGCCCGCGCCGAGGCGGACGGCACCACGCCCCGGGCCGCCGCGCACACGATCGCCGAGCAGCGGCTGCCGGTGATCGCGGAACGCTTCGGGCGGTACCGGCCCGCTCCGTGAGGGTCCGTCGCCACGGACCCGTCCGGCGTCGCTCGCGCCGACGGATTAGGGTGACGGCGTGGTGAGGGTCCGGTTGAGTGTGGCCGAGCGGCGCGAGGAGCTGCTGCGGGCGGCCATCGAGCAGATCGAGGCGCGGGGCGTGGCGGCGGTCAGGATCGCCGACGTGGCCGCGGCCCTCGGTGTGAGCAACGCGCTGGTGCTCTACCACTTCTCGACGAAGGAGAAGCTCGTCGCCGACGCGTTCGCCTACGCGGCCGAGGGCGACCTGGCGAAGCTGCGCAAGCTGGTCGGCCGCCGGACCACGGCACTGCGCCGGCTGCGGTCGGCGGTGCGCTGGTACGCGCCCACGGGACAGGCCAAGGGCTGGCGGCTGTGGATCGAGGGCTGGGCGGTGTCGCTGCGCGAACCCGCGCTGCGGGAGGTCGCGCGCGATCTCGACAGGGAGTGGAAGGCGGCCCTCGCCGAGGTGATCGCGGAGGGCGTGGCCGCGGGCGAGTTCCGGTGTCCGGACCCGGCGGGCACGGCGCTGCGCCTGACGGCCCTGCTCGACGGACTCGCCGTACAGCTGACGTCCTACGCGGGCACGGTGTCCCGGGTCCGGGCCCAGGAGTGGGTCGACGAGGCGCTGGCCCGGGAACTCGGTCTGGACCACACGGCGCTGACCGCCCAGGAGCGCTGAGCGACCGGCCGTCGCCGCGATCCGGCCGGAGCCCGGCACGTCTGCCGGCCGGCCGTGGAGGTGGACGGCCCCCTCCGCGGAGAACCGCCTCCCGAGTGGTCCGGCGCCCCACCGGCCCGGCGACGCACTCGCGCCGGTGACGCACTCGGGCCCGGCGGCTCAGTCCAGCTCGTACACCGCCGTCACCGTCGCCGTCGCGCGGATCTCGCCGGGCGCGACGGGCACACCGCCGAGACCGGCACCGGGGGTGTCCGCGGCCGACGGCGCCGGGCGCGGGGAGCTGGAGGCGTCCTCGCTGAGCGAGACGAGCCGGCCCAGGCGGTGGCCGCCGAGGCGGGCGTACTGCTCGGCCTTGGCGTGGGCGTCGGCGTGCGCGGCCTCGCGTGCGCCGGCCCGCAAGGGAGTGGGGTCGGCGACGTCGAAGGCCACGAAGCCGATCCGCCCGGCGTCACCGGCGGCGTCGGTGACCGCCTGCACGACCGCGCCGACCTTCGTCACGTCACGCACCTTCAGGGAGAAGGACTGCGCGGCCTGATAACCCGTCAGCCGGGCGGTGCCGCCCGTGTGGTCGTAGACGGCGTCGAGGGAGAGGCTCTCCGTACGGATGTCCCGGTCGGCGACGCCCTGCGCGCGGACGGCGGACAGCAGCGCGGCGGCCGCCTTGTTCTGGGCGTCCAGCGCGGACTGCGAGGTCTTGGCGGAGGCTTCGACGCCCGCGCCGACGACCGCGAGGTCGGGCGGCGCGCTCGCGCTGCCCTCGCCGGTGACCGTGACGGTGGCGGGGCTGTCCGGTGCGAGCGGACGGGCCGTCGCGGCGGGGTGGGCGGGCTGCGCGGCCACCGTGGAGGCGGTGAGCGCGGGGATGCTTAGGGCGAGCAGGGAGACGAGGGCCGCGGCGACGGACGTACGGGGAAGGGGCATACGGGACCGGTCCTTGGAGGCGTCGGGCGGTGCCCGGTGCGGATGCGGGGGGCGAGCGCGGGCGGGGGTGCGGTCATCCCAGCACCCGTGTCCGGCCCCGCCCGGGCACCACTCCCGTGCGATCACCTCACTGGTGGAGCGGCCGGCCGTGCGTCGTCCACGGCCGGCCGCGTGCCACCCGGCCGCGGGTTCAGGCCACGGCCGCTATCCGCATCCGGATGTCGTCCGGCGACAGCGTGCCCTTGGCGGTCACGTGGTCACCGGAGGACTCCCCGCGCAGCCGGCGCCCGATCCACGGCACCAGGTACTCGCGCGCCCAGTGGACGTCGTCGCGCCGCACGTCCAGCGTGCCGCGCGGCGGGAGGAGCGGCCACGGCTGCTCCGGGTCGGCCGGTACCTCGATGCCGAGGGCCTGCCCACCGCGCAGCGCCACGCGCGTGTGCCCCTCCGGGGAGAGGTGGAGCCGGTCGCCGTCCCAGGCCCTGCGGTCCTGGATGGACTTCAGGGACCACAGGTCGAGCACCGGACAGCCGTAGCGGTCGGCCACGGCACGGACGTGCCCGTTGTAGGTGGCGATCTTGCCGCGCAGATGCTTGAGCACGGGGATGCCACGGGTGTCGAAGCCGGTCGTCACCATGACGGTGCCGGCTGCGGCGGTCAGGGCCGAGATCGCGCGTTCGAAACGCTCGGCGACCTCGTCCGGGTCGGTGCCGGGACGGAGGATGTCGTTGCCGCCCGCGCAGAAGGAGACCAGGTCCGGGGCGAGTTCCACCGCCCTGGGGAGTTGGTCCTCGACGATCTGGTCGAGCAGCTTCCCGCGGACCGCGAGGTTGGTGTAGTTGAAGTCGCCCTCGGGTCGCCGGTCGGCGAGGAGCACCGCGAAGCGGTCCGCCCAGCCGACGAACGCCCCGTCGGGGCCGGGGTCGCCGACGCCCTCGGTGAAGCTGTCCCCCACCGCCACGTACGACCCGATCACTGATCTGTCGTCACTCTTCGAATCGTCTGCCACAGCCGTTCATCATTCACCTTCGAATGTGACCTACGCGATCGTAGGAAGGGGTTGACGGTCGGTGAGATAAGACACCCGTAAAGAGTTGACCAATCAGGGAATAAGCGACCACGCCCGGAAGTCGTTGATCCGGAAATGACTCCAGGTGGTACGAAAGGCGAAGTGCCCGCCCGTGTAGGGCTCCGGGTCGGTGAAGTCGAAGACGAGCCGGCCGTTGTTCCACCAGCGGACGACCGAGCCGTCGGAGACGACGCGGACGTGGTTCGGCTCGTTCGCGACGAGCAGCGGCTCGGTGTAGTCGTAGACCAGCGGCCGGACCCCCGCCTCGCCGACGTAGCGGCGCAGCCGGGTCGTGGTGTTGGTGTTGGCGCCGTAGCCGACGTAGTACGCCTTCAGGTAGTCGTACTCGGCGAGGGCGCCGCCGCGCCGGGTGGCGAAGAGGTCTTCCGGGGAGCGCACGTCGACGGCGTTCCAGAAGTTGTTGAGGTCGGAGACGCGGTCGTGGACCCCGCCCGCGGAGACGGGTGTGGCGACGTACTCGAGGACGTACGGTCCCGTGAGCGGCCGCTTGAACCAGATCGTCGCCCCGGCGGGGACGTCGACCTCCAGGGTCCCGCGGGAGGCGGTGACCGTCCCGCCCTGTTCCAGTTCGACGGCCCACTGGCGCAGGCCGTGGCGGAAGTCGTCGTGGGCGATCAGGCGGCGACGGCGGGGCCCGGCACTCGCGGCGCTCGCCGCGGCCGCCGGGGCGAAGGCGCCCAGCGCGGCACCGGCGGCGAGAGCTCCGAACGTCCTGCGGGTGGTCGACATGGGGCCAACTCCTTCGATGGGCGGGGGCACCGAGACGCGGCTCGGTATCCCGGCGGGTCTCGGCGCCGTCGGCAGAGACGACAGAAAGCGCTTGCTCGCCGATGGAGATCACTGTGTCCCGAGTCCGCCCCACCTGTCGACGGGACAAAGGGGGCCGCCACATGACCGCAATGGAACGATCATGAACGCGCCATTTCCGAAGCCGCTCACCCCGGACACGCCGAAGGCCGGACCCGGGGATCGGGGTCCGGCCTTCGGCCGCGTGTCAGGCGGGAGGTCGTCGCGGTCGGAGGGGGTCAGCCGACGGAGACGCCGTGCGCGCGGAGGTAGGCGATCGGGTCCACGTCGGAGCCGTAGTCCGGCGTGGTCCGGATCTCGAAGTGCAGGTGCGGGCCGGTCACGTTGCCGGTCGCACCGGAGAGGCCGACCTGCTGGCCCACGCTCACGGTCTGGCCGGCCGAGACGGACAGCTGGGACAGGTGGGCGTACTGGGCGTAGTAGCCGTCGGCGAGCTTGATGACGACCTGGTTGCCGTACGCGCCGCCCCAGCCCGCGGAGACGACGGTGCCCGCACCCACGGCCTTGAGGGTGGTGCCGGTCGGGACGACGAAGTCGGTGCCGGTGTGGTAGCCGCTGGACCACATGCTGCCGGCCGTGTGGTAGGCGGTGCCGACGGTGGCGCCCGCCACCGGCAGCGTGTAACCGCTGGAGGTGCCGGTGCCGCTCTCGGCGGCCTGGGTGACCGCCTTCGAGGAGGAGGAAGAGGACGAGGACTTCGACGTGGTTCCGGACGCCTTCGACTTCGACGAGGAGGAGGACAAAGAGGAGCCGGACGACGAGCCGGTGCCGCCGGTCGCGGAGGTCGCGGCCTTCTTGCCGATCGAGAGCTTCAGGCCGGGGTGGATCAGCGACGGGTCGCTGCCCACGGCCTGCCGGTTGTCCTGGTACAGCTTCTGCCAGCCACCGTTGACGTCCTGCTCGTCGGCGATCTTCGACAGGTAGTCGCCGGATCGCACGGTGTAGGTCTTGGCCGTCGTGGCGGTGGTCGTCTTCTGCGCCACCGGCACGGACTGCACGACCTGTTCCGGAACGGCCTGGGAGGCGGACTGCGCGACGGACTGGGCGGGGGCCGCGTGAGCGCCGGCGGCGCCTATGAGCGGAAGGGCGAGCGCGGCGCCGCCCGTTCCGGCGACGGCGATGGAACGAGTGAAGCGCTGGGCCTTCGGACGGCGGTGCTTACCCTTCGCGGGCATGGCGAATTCCTCTCCGGCGCCTGCGAGGTGAGCTGTCGGGTGCGGACTGGAGATGCCCGGCCGCGCCGAGGCGCGGCTTTACCCCAAAGCCTGTTCCGGAGACCGGAACAGGCGGTTCTGCCTGTGGGTCCCCCGCTCCTGCCATGTACGGGTGAGTGTGCGGACTCCGGGCGGTGGCAGGATTCGGCGTCCGTCCGGATTGGTGTGGAACGTAAGCGACCAGGACGCACAGGGACAAGCAGAGGTTGTGCGGGTGAAGCCTTTCTCTTGATCCGCTGTGAGAATCCCCGGTCACACTCCGTGAGACGGGGGGCCCGTTGGTCGCCAAGGCCCTTGGAAAGCATGCGAATTACGTGAACATGACGGACGACATACGGTCACGGATATGACGCTGCTCACGTGACAGCTCTCCAGGTTCCTTTATTCCAGAGCGAGTTGGAATTAAGGAACCAATTCGGACAGAAACCTCAGATACGACGCAGCCGGATAACCGTCGCATCAAGGTCGCCCCGCAGTCCGGTACGCAGCCCGTGATGCAGCAGCACCGCCCCCCGGTGGACTTCGCCCGTTTCACGGCATTCGTACGATGCCGTCGGGTCGAGCCCGCGCAGACGCAGCGCCGGAGCGGCCTCACCGAACCGCTGCGCCTGGAGCCAGGCGAGGACGACGCTCTCGTCACCGCGCAGGTACTGGACGGCGCTCAGACCGCCCGTCGGGGGCCGCAGGCGGTAGAGGTCGCCCTGTTGCACGACGGGCCGGATCTCCTTGTAGAGGTCCACCCATCGACGCGCTTCGGCGAGCTCCTCCTCGCTCCACTCGGAGAGATCCCCGCCCACCCCGAGCACGCCGGCCATGGCACTGACGAACCGGAAGCGCAGCGAGCTGACCCGGCCGTTGAGCTGGGCGTTGGGACTGTCGGTGACCCATGCCGCCATGACCCGGGCGGGGTGGATCTGGCTGAAGCCGTGCTGGATGTCGAGCCGGTCCAGCGGATCGGTGTTGTCGGAGGTCCACACCTGGTCGGTGCGGCTCATGATCCCGAGGTCGATACGTCCGCCGCCGCCGGAGCAGGATTCGAAGGCGACCCCGGGATGGGCCGCCCGCAGCCGGTCCAGCAGGGCGTACAGGGCCCGGACGTGATCGACCCAGAGGCGCTGCGGGTAGGGGTCGTCCGGCCAGCCCGCGTCGGTGAAGCAGCGGTTGAAGTCCCATTTCACATAGTCCACCGGCGCGCTGGACAGGAGTCCGTGGAGCTGTTCCCACAGGTACTCCTGGACGTCCTCGCGCGCGAGGTTCAGGACGAGCTGATTGCGGAACTCCGTCCGCTTTCGTCCGGATTGGAACTGCACCCAGTCGGGGTGGGCCCGGTAGAGGTCGCTGTCGGGGTTGACCATCTCGGGCTCGACCCAGATGCCGAACTGCATGCCGAGGGCGTGGACCTGGTCGGCGAGGGGCTTCAGCCCCCTGGGGAACCGGTCGGGGTTGGGCTGCCAGTCGCCGAGCCCGGCGTGGTCGCCGGTGCGCGCCCCGAACCAGCCGTCGTCGACGACGAAGAGCTCCACGCCGATCGCGGCGGCCCGCCGGGCGAGCGTGCCCTGCTGCTCCTCGGAGATGTCGAAGTACGTCGCCTCCCAGGAGTTGAACAGCACCGGCCGGTCCTGCTCGGCGTCCGGGACGACGTACGCGCGCTGGTAGGCGTGCCAGGCGCGGCTCGCCCCGCCGAAGCCGGCGTCGCTCCACAGGCCGGCGAAGACGGGCGTGCTGAAGGACTCCCCCGTGGCCAGTCGCAGCAGGCCCGAGTCGTCGTACCCGGCGCCGCCGGTGATCTGCACGCGCGCGTCGGGGAGTTGGGCGACGGCGATCCGCCAGGAACCCGACCAGCCGAGGGCACATCCGTAGACCTCGCCGCGCTCCTCGGTCGCGTCGGTGTCCAGGGCGACCCAGGGCAGGTGCTGGTGCCCGGTGTGGCCGCGGCGGCTGCCGATGACCTTCTCGCCGTAGGAGAGCGGGGACCGGGTGAGCCGGGACTCGGCGGCCCAGCGGCCGTGCAGCTGCGACAGCCGCCAGTCGTCGCGCTCGGGCAGGGTCCAGGTGGCGGAGTCGGCGCGCAGCAGCTCCAGCGGCCGCTCACCGTCGTTGCGCAGGGTCGTCCAGCGCTCGACGACGTCGCCCCGCATCCGGTAGTGCAGGGTCACGGTCAGCCCGGCGTCGCGGAACCGCAGCCGCAGCTCGTCGCCGTCGGCCTCGAAGTCCTCGTAGCACCACTCGGTGCCGCGTCGCTCGTCGGTGCGCACGGACAGCGCGGGCCGGACGAAGCGGGGGCCGCCCTCGAGCGGGTACTCCTCCCGGCCGTCGAGCGGGGATTCGAAGGACGCCCCGCGCTCCGACGGCGCGACGGCGGCGAGTGCCTCGGCGTCCGCGAGCGCGATGCCCGGGCCCCAGTGCAGGTGGACCAGCTCGCCGGCCTCGGTGAGGTGGAGGGCGTAGCTGCTCGTCGGCCCGGAAAGGAGCCAGGTGCGGCCGTCGTCGGCGATCTCGGGCATCAAACCCCCACTAATTCGAACAGGTGCGATCAAGCACCAACATCATCGAATGCGGTCGGCCCGCCGGGCAACTTTCCGCGGACAACTCTTCACCTGGGCAGACGTCCCAGCACCCCCCTGTGGACAACCCGTTGCCCGGGGAATCCATGTCGTATCGTCGAGGAGGCCCGTCGGCCACCACGAGCCGCGCCGACGGAGACCGACAGGGAGGGAGCCCCCGTGACGCAGCAGATCCCGTCGACCGAGCCCGAGCTGGCCGGTGTCCGCAACTTCCGGGATGTGGGCGGTCTGCCGACCGTCGACGGCCGGCGGGTGCGGCACGGCGTGCTGTTCCGCAGCGGCCATCTCGCGCACGCGACCGACGAGGACGCCGCGTTCCTCTCCGGCCTGGGCCTGCACACGATCTTCGACTTCCGCAACGCCGCGGACCAGAAGCTGGAGGGCCCGGACGTCGAGCTGCCGGGCGTGCGCAACGTGAACCTGCCCCTGTCGGACCCGGCGGACGGCTCCGAGTTCTGGAAGATGGTGCGCGACGGCGAGATCGACCAGCTGCGCGTGATCCTCGGCGACGGCAAGGCCGCCGGGCGGATGATCGCCTCCTACCGCTCGATCATCAAGGAGCGGACGGCCGAGCACGCGCGGGTGCTGCACTCCCTCGCCGAGGACAGCGTCCCGGCCCTGATGCACTGCGCGGCGGGCAAGGACCGCGCGGGCCTGTCCATCGCGGTGACGCTGCTCGCCCTGGGCGTGGAGCGCGAGGCGATCCTCGCCGACTACCTGGAGTCCAACGCCAAGCACCGCCGCTACCGGGTGCGCCGCAGCGCCACCTCCGCCGAGGCCTACTCCCCCGAGGTGATGGAGCTGCTCAGCCCCCTCTTCGACGCCCGTGCGGAGTACCTCACGGCGGCCGTGGAGACCATCGAGGAGACCTGGGGCGGCGTCGACGCCTACCTGGAGAAGGGCCTCGGCCTCTCCCCCGAGACCCGTGAGCGACTGCGGGACCGGCTGCTCGACTGACGTCGCGAGGGACGCCCGTGAGCGGCGCGGTGCCCGCAAGCCGATGCCGGCCGCACCGGCCGCACCGGCCGCACCAGGCGTGGAAGCTCTACTGGTTGGCCCCCACCTCGAACAGCAGCCAGAGGAACGCCGCGAAGACGTGTCCCACCGCGATGTAGATGATCAGCCGGATCCAGAGGGTGCGGGGGAACTTCTCCTCGATGTCCTTCATGGCGTCTCTCCGATGTCCGAAGGGGTCGGGCCCAGGCACAGCGTGGCCGTGGGGCTCTGCAGCAGGGTGTGGACGAAGAGCAGTTCGACCCCGTCGGCGTCCTGTGCGGCGAGGCGGTGCGGGGTCAGCGAGTCGAAGTGCGCGCCGTCACCGGGCCCGAGCAGCTCGGTGGTGTCCCCGAGGCGCAGCCGCAGCCGCCCGCGCAGGACGTGCAGCCACTCCTCGCCGGGGTGTACGCGCACTACGTCGCCCTGAGACCCGTAGGGCACGTGGACGCGCAGGGCCTGCATCCCGCGCCCGGAGGCGCCCGCCGGCCAGTACGTCCAGCCGCCCGCGCGGGTCGGCTCCATGTCCGCGGCGCGGACGACGGCGTCCCGGTCGGCGGACGTCTCGCCGAGCAGTTCCGAGACCGTCGTACCGTAGACGCGGGCCAGCGCGAGCAGCATCGGCAGCGAGGGCTGGCGCTGCCCGGTCTCCAGCCGGGAGAGATGGGCCGGCGACAGCCCGGCGGCGCGGGCGGCGGTCTCCAGGGTGAGGGCGGCCCGGCGGCGCAGGGAGCGCAGCTGGGGGGCGACGGCGGGAAGAGCCCCGGCTGGTTCCGCCGGGCTCTCGGACTCGGGCGAGTTCATGCCTCCATTGGACGCCGATATTGCCTCTGCGGCAAATCCCTTGCCTCAGAGGCAAAAACCGTCGGGAGCCCGCTCATCCTCCCGGTCGGTCCCGGTGCTCAGCCTCCCGGTCGGCCCCACTTCCGCGCGCTCAGCGGTTGGCCACCGCCTGCTTCACCAGGGTCCTGCCGAAGTCCCACATCAGCCCGCCGCCGCTGTGCGCGTCGTCCATCACGGCGGTGAAGGCGTCGACGAACCGGTCCACCTCCCGCTCGCCGACGATCAACGGCGGGATCAGCTTGATCACCTCCAGGTGGTCACCGGACACCTGGGTGAGGATCCGGTGCCGTTGGAGCAGCGGTACCACCACCATCTGCGCGAAGAGCCCCTGGCGGGCCGCCTGGAGCATGGCCCACCGGCTGCGCAGCTTCAGCGACCTGGGCCTCCCGAACTCGATGCCGATCATCAGCCCCCGGCCCCGGACGTCGGCCAGCAGCTCGTACTTTTCGACCAGGGCCGCCAGCCTGGACCTGAGCAGGTCGCCCGTGACCCGCGCGTTGGCCACGATCTGCTCGTTCTCCAGCACCGACAGCACCGCGAGACCGGCCGCCATGGCCTGCGCGTTGGACCCGAAGCTCGCCGAGTGCACGAGCACCCGGTCCATCGACGAGTAGACCTTCTTGAAGATCCAGTCCCTGCCGAGCGTGGCGCCGACCGGCACATAGCCCCCGGACAGCGCCTTGGCCACGCACACCAGGTCCGGCTCGACGCCCTCCTCGTGCTGGTAGGCGTAGAAGTCGCCGGTCCGGCCGAGACCGGTCTGCACCTCGTCCGCGATCAGCAGCGCCTTGTGCCGGTGCAGCAGCTCCTGGGCGGCGCGCAGGTAGCCGGGCGGCGACTCGTGCACCCCCTTGCCCTGGATCGGTTCGACGATCAGGGCGGCGACGTCTCCCTTCCGCAGCTCGCCCGCCAGCGCGTCGAGATCGCCGAGCGGGACCGCCGTGTCGGCCAGCAGCGGCGCGAACCCGTCGCGGAATCCCGACTCGCCGTTCACCGACAGCGAGCCCGTGGTGAGTCCGTGGAAGGCGTGGTCGCAGTACAGGACCCTCGGCCTGCCGGTCGCGTAGCGGGCGAACTTCAGCGCCGTCTCCACCGCTTCGGTGCCGCTGTTGCCGAAGAACACCCGGTCCAGGTGCGGGCTGTGGGCGAGCAGTCTCTCGGCCAGCAGCCCGGGCAGCGGCTGGCAGTCGAAGCGGGTCAGGTCGGCGAGCTGGGCGTCGAGGACGTCGTGCAGCGCCTTGCGGACGACGGGGTGGTGGCGGCCCAGTCCCATCACCCCGAACCCGGCGAGCATGTCCAGGTAGTCGTTGCCGTCCGCGTCCCAGAAGTAGGCGCCCTCACCGCGCTCGTAGACCTTGTCGAAGCCGATGGTGTGCAGCATGCGCGGCAGCTGGTGGTTGAGGTACCTGCCGTGCAGCTCGTAGCGCTCGGCTCCGCGCTCGGCCAGGAGGGCGCCGAGGTCGAACTCCGTGGTCATTCAGCTTTCTCCTTGACTGGGCCGGTCACCGCGGGGTCGACGGACCGGACGTCCCGGGCGGCCAGGCTCGCGCTGATCCGGCCGGCCACCTCGACGGGGGTGAGGCCGATGTCGGCGAGCACCTCGCCGCGCTTGGCGTGCGCGAGGAACTGCTCGGGGATCCCGAAGCGCCGTACGGGCACGTCGACGTCGGCGTCGCCGAGGGCCAGCGCCACCGCCGATCCGACGCCCGCGGCACGGCTGTTGTCCTCGACGACGGCCACCAGCCGGTGCTCGGCGGCGAGGCCGGGCAGGGCCGGGTCGACGGGCTTCACCCAACGCGGGTCGACGACCGTGCAGGCGACGCCCCGGGCCTCCAGCAGCTCGGCGGCCTGGAGACACACCGGCGCCATGACACCGACGGCCACCAGCAGCACCGTCGGGCGCTCGCCCCGGTGCAGCACGTCCATGCCGCCCACCCGGCCGACAGCCGGCACCTCCGGTCCGACCGACTCCTTCGGGAAGCGGACCAGGGTCGGCGCGTCGTCCACCGCGACCGCCTCCCGCAGCTGCGCGCGCAGCTGCTCGGCGTCGCGCGGGGCGGCGATGCGCAGTCCGGGGACGACCTGGAGCACGGACATGTCCCACATGCCGTTGTGGGACGCCCCGTCCACGCCGGTGACGCCGGCCCGGTCCAGCACGAACGTGACCCCGCACCGGTGCAGGGCCACGTCCATCAGCAGCTGGTCGAAGGCCCGGTTGAGGAAGGTGGCGTAGACGGCGACGACGGGGTGCAGGCCACCGGTGGCCAGTCCGGCCGCGCTCACGGCCGCGTGCTGCTCCGCTATGCCCACGTCCCACACCCGGTCCGGGAAGCGTGCGGCGAACCTGCCGAGCCCCACCGGGTGCAGCATCGCCGCGGTGATCGCCACCACGTCGTCGCGTTCCTCGCCGATCCGCACGATCTCGTCGCCGAAGACGGACGTCCAGGACGGCCCGCCGGCGGGCGCCAGCGGCACGCAGGTGAGGGGGTCCATCGCGCCGACGGTGTGGAAGTGGTCCTCCTCGTGCGCGAGGGCGGGCTCGTAGCCGCGGCCCTTCTCGGTCAGGCAGTGCACCAGCACCGGACCGTGGAAGCGCTTGGCCCGCCGCAGCGCGGACTCGACGGCCGTGATGTCGTGCCCGTCGATGGGCCCGACGTACTTCAGGCCGAGGTCCTCGAACATGCCCTGCGGGGCGAACGCGTCCTTGAACCCCTTCTTCGCGCCGTGCAGCGACTCGTACACCGTGTGGCCGACGACCGGGGTGCGCAGCAGTACGTCCTTCCCCCAGGCCAGTACCTTCTCGTAGCCGTCGGTCGTGCGCAGAGCCGCCAGGTGGTTGGCGAGTCCCCCGATGGTCGGCGCGTACGAGCGCTCGTTGTCGTTGACGACGATGATCAGCGGCCGGTCCTTGGCGGCCGCGATGTTGTTCAGCGCCTCCCAGGCCATGCCGCCGGTGAGCGCGCCGTCGCCGATGACCGCGACGACGTGGCCCTTCTCGCCCTGCACCTGGCGGGCCTTGGCGAGGCCGTCGGCCCAGCCGAGTGCGGTGGACGCGTGGCTGTTCTCGATGACGTCGTGCTCGGACTCCTCACGGGAGGGGTAGCCGGACAGGCCGCCCTTGCCGCGCAGTTTGGAGAAGTCCTGACGCCCTGTCAGCAGCTTGTGCACATAGCTCTGGTGGCCGGTGTCCCACAGGACGCGGTCGACCGGCGACTCGAAGACCCGGTGGAGCGCGACGGTCAGTTCGACCACGCCCAGGTTGGGTCCCAGGTGTCCGCCGGTCCTGGCGACCGCGTGCACCAGGAACTCCCTGATCTCCTCGCACAGTTCGCCGAGTTCCGCCTCGGACAGCGCCTTCAGGTCGCGTGGTTGCCGGATGTTCTCCAGAATCGTCACGTCGGGCCCCCTTCGGTCCGTGCTGTTCAACTCACGGTGACGGCCGGCTCCCCCGCGGCGACGCCGTCCTGTTCCATCTGTTCGGCCAGCTTCATGGCCTCCTCGATGAGGGTCTCCACGATCTTCGACTCGGGGACGGTCTTGATGACCTCGCCCTTCACGAAGATCTGCCCCTTGCCGTTGCCGGAGGCGACACCGAGGTCGGCCTCACGGGCCTCGCCGGGGCCGTTGACGACACAGCCCATCACGGCGACCCGCAACGGGACCTCCATACCGGTCAGACCCGCCGTCACCTCTTCGGCCAGCTTGTACACATCCACCTGGGCCCGCCCGCAGGACGGACACGAGACGATCTCCAGACCACGCTGCCTGAGGTTCAGCGACTCCAGGATCTGATTGCCGACCTTGACCTCCTCGACCGGCGGAGCCGACAGGGAGACCCGGATCGTGTCACCGATGCCCTGCGAGAGCAGCGCGCCGAACGCCACCGCCGACTTGATCGTGCCCTGGAACGCGGGACCGGCCTCGGTGACACCGAGGTGCAGGGGGTAGTCGCTCTGCGCGGCGAGCTGCCGGTACGCCTCGATCATGATCACCGGATCGTTGTGCTTCACGGAGATCTTGATGTCCCGGAAACCGTGCTCCTCGAACAGCGAGGCCTCCCACAGAGCCGACTCGACCAGCGCCTCGGGCGTCGCCTTGCCGTACTTCTGCAGCAGCCGCCGGTCCAGCGAACCCGCGTTCACACCGATACGGATCGGCGTGCCGTGCTCCTTCGCCGCCTCGGCGATCTCCTTGACCTTGTCGTCGAACTGCTTGATGTTGCCCGGATTCACCCGCACCGCCGCACACCCCGCCTCGATCGCGGCGAACACGTACTTCGGCTGGAAATGAATGTCCGCGATCACCGGGATCTGCGACTTGCGGGCGATCGTCGCCAACGCGTCCGCGTCGTCCTGCGTAGGACACGCCACCCGCACGATCTGACAGCCGGACGCCGTCAGCTCCGCGATCTGCTGCAAGGTGGCGCCGATGTCGGAGGTACGCGTCGTCGTCATCGACTGCACCGACACCGGGGCGTCTCCGCCGACCGCCACGGATCCGACCTGGATCTGCCGGCTCTTGCGGCGCGACGCCACCGGCCGGACCGGCATCCCGGGGACGCCCAGGGAGACGGCGGTCATGCGGTCACTCCCGGTTTCCGTTGACGGTCTCCCGCAGGGCGCGCAGGGACTCCTTCAGCGAGCCCATGGTGGCGAGGACGGCGGTCGGCTCGTAGCCGCAGTGCGCCATGCAGTTGGCGCAGCGCGGATCCTTGCCCCGGCCGTACTTGTCCCAGTCCGTCTCCTCGATCAGCTCGCGGTACGTCGGCACGTACCCGTCGCTCATCAGGTAGCAGGGCCGCTGCCAGCCGAAGAGCGAGTAGTTGGGGATCGCCCACGCCGTGCACGGGAAGTCGGCCTTGCCCTCGAGGAAGTCGAGGAACAGGGGCGAGTGGTTGAGCCGCCAGCGGCGCCGGTTCCCGCCCGAGAAGGCCTTCTTGAACAGCTCGCGGGTCTGCTCCACCCCGAGGAAGTGCTCCTGGTCGGGAGCCTTCTCGTAGGCGTAGGCGGGCGAGATCATCATCTCGTCGACCTTGAGGTCGTCGTTGAGGTAGTTCAGCACCTCGATGATGGTCTGCGGGGTGTCGGTGTTGAAGAAGGTCGAGTTGGTGGTCACCCGGAAGCCCCGCCGCTTGGCCTCCTTGATCGCCGCCACGGCCTCGTCGAACACACCCTCCTTGGCCACCGACTCGTCGTGCCGCTCCCGCAGCCCGTCGATGTGCACGGCGAAGGCGAAGTAGGGAGAGGGGGTGAACTTCTCCAGCTTCTTGCGCAGCAGCATGGCGTTGGTGCAGAGGAAGACGTACTTCCTCTTGGCCACCAACTGCCGCACGATCTCGTCGATCTGAGGATGCATCAGGGGCTCACCGCCCGCGATGGACACCATCGGCGCACCGGACTCCAGCACCGCGCCCACGGCCTGGGCGACCGGCATGCGCTGCTTGAGCACTCCCGCCGGATGCTGGATCTTGCCGCAGCCCTCGCACTTGAGGTTGCAGGCGAAGAGGGGCTCCAGCTCGACGATGAGCGGGAACTTCTCCCGCTTGCGGAGCTTCTGTTCGGCCAGGTAAGTAGCGACCTTGATGGACTGGCGCAGTGGCATGGCCATGCGGCTCACCTCCGGGGGAGCAGAACATTACGGTGCCATTCGAAAAAAGCAGGCAGGACCGATCGAAGAACGCGGAAGGCAGATATTCCACCGCGTACCGTGCCGATCCGGACGAGTTCATGTTCAGGAGCGTCCACGACCACCCGGACGGCCGCAACCGGGCGCGGTTCCGCGCGCACGGCGCTCAGCAGCGTGGCCGCCGACTCCATGTCGACGGCGATCGCGCCGGTCGCCAGCAGATCGGCCCGCTCGTGACCGCGAACGACGTGGTCGGAGCCGGTGAGGGGGCCGGTGTGGACGGTGCGCCCCGGCAGGGTGCGCACGAGTTCCTTGACGAGCAGCTCGGTGCCGACGCAGGGGACACTGCCGCGCGGGTCGCGGGTCTCCTCTGCGACGACGAGGTCGCCGGGGTGCATACCGGGGGCGAGGCCGGCGCAGAACCCGGTGGCCAGCACGGCCGCCCCGTCGAACAACGGGTCGGCCAGGACGCGGGTGACGGAACGCTCCGCCGCCTTCGGTCCCATACCCGTCCGCAGGACGGTGACCGGCCCGTCGGCTCCGCCGCGGTCGCCCATGCGCAGGGCGAGGTGCTCGATGCCGAGGGCGCAGGCGATCAGCAGCGGCGACGGGACGGACTGCGCGCTCATCAGCTCCCCTTGGCCTCGGTGACAGCCGCGTGCGGGGCGGGCTGCTTGCTGAACGGCTCTCCGTGGACGTACCGGCCGAGCGCTGTCAGCGGGAAGACCTGCCGGTAGAGGTGGTAGTTGATCGAGAAGTCCCAGGGGAAACCGGTGCCGGTGAAGTAGGGCTCGTCCCAGGAGCCGTCCTCCCGCTGGGTCTGCGCGAGCCAGGCGACGCCCCGCTCGACGGCCTTGGAGTCCTTCTCCCCGGCCGCCAGCAGCGCCATCAGCGCCCAGGCCGTCTGGGACGCCGTCGAAGCGCCCCGGCCACTCCAGCGGGCGGCGTCCTGGTAGGAGCGCAGGTCCTCGCCCCAGCCGCCGTCGTCGTTCTGCACCCGCTCCAGCCAGGCGGCCGACCGCCGGATCGCGGGGTGCTGCGCGGGCAGACCCGCCGCGACGAGGGCGGGCACCACCGACCCCGTGCCGTAGACGTAGTTGACGCCCCAGCGCCCGAACCACGAGCCGTCCGGCTCCTGTTGGGCCAGCAGCCACTCGATGCCGCGCCGGGTGCGCGGGTCGTGCGAGAGGCCTTCGATCGCCAGCATCTCGACGACGTGCGCGGTGACGTCGGCGGACGGCGGGTCGATGACCTCGCCGAAGTCGCAGAACGGCATCCGGTTCGGGAACGGGCTGGTGTTGTCGACGTCGAAGGCGCCCCAGCCTCCGTTCTTCGACTGCATCCCGAGGTTCCAGCGCACCCCGCGCGCGATGGCCCGGTCCATCCGCTCCGGGTCGTGGTGCTTGACCCGGCGCAGCGCGAGGACGACCTCGGCGGTGTCGTCGATGTCGGGGTAGTTGTCGTTGTGGAACTCGAACGCCCAGCCGCCCGGCGGAAGTTGGGGCCTGCTCACGGACCAGTCGCCCGGCCGGACGACCTGTTCGCCGAGCATCCAGTCGGCCGCCTTGACCAGTTGCGGGTGGTCGGCGGGAAGTCCGGCGTCGGCGAGGGCGATGGTCGCCAGACAGGTGTCCCACACCGGCGACTGACAGGCCTCGATCATCCGCGCGCCGTCCTCGCGCCACACGGCGTAGCGGTCGAGCGACTCGAGTCCCGCCCGCATCACGGGGTGTCGCAGGTCGTAGCCGAGCAGGTGCAGGGCGATCACCGAGTACACCGCCGGCGGCTGGATGCCGCCCCAGGCACCGTCGCTCTCCTGCCGCTCGATGATCCAGCGGGCGGCGGATTTCAGGGCCGCCCCGCGCAGCCTGCGGACCGCGACCGACCGGTAGCCGCGCACCACCTTGTCGAGCCGCTGGAAGAGTCCTTCCCAACTGTTGACCGGGGCGAGGGGTTTGGCGGGGTTGGGGTTCGCGGGGTCGGTGTGCAGCTCGTCGAGGGAGAACGGCGCCGGGCGCACCGGGCGCTTCGCCGACACGACGGTGAGCGGCACGATCGTCTGCCGCGCCCAGCAGCCGAAGTTGTAGATGCTCAGCGGGAACCATTTAGGAAAGAACAAGAGCTCAGGGGGGAGTTCGGGCAGGTCCTCCCACTTCCACCAGCCGAACAGGGCCAGCCAGATCCGGGTGAAGACCCGGGCGGAGGCGATGCCGCCCTGTTCGCGGACCCACCCGGAGGCCCGGCGCATGTGCGGCGCCTCGGGATCGTCGCCCGCCAGCCGCAGGGCCACATACGCCTCCACGGTGGCGGAGAGGTCGGGCGGACCGCCGTAGAAAGTGGACCACGTACCGTCCTCGCGCTGCTCGCCGCGGACGAAGAGCGCGGCGGCCCGGGTCGTGGACTCGTCGCGGATGCCCAGGAACTGACGGAGCAGCAGATCCTCGGCGTCCATCGTGACGTTCGTCTCGAGGTCGCCCTTCCACCAGCCCTCGGCGTCCTGCTGGGCGAGCAGGAAGTCGGTGGCGCGTTGCATGGCGCTTGCGGCGGCTTCTTGTACCCCGGCCGTCACGGGGATGGTGATGTCGGTTTCGCTGGCCGCGGCAGCGCGGGGCGGCAGGGCCCCGGTGCTTCCGTCGGTCGTCGCTGTCATGGCTTCCCCTTCGTGCAGTGTGCATGGCGTTGCGTCTGCTGTGGGTCCGCCGTCGGCCGGTGCTCTCTCTCCTCGCACACCGGCCGGCGACTACGCGAGGGCTATTCGACCGATAGGGATCATCTCTTTCGTACGACGACGAAGTCGGCGAGCGCCGTGAACCGGTCCCGCACCTGCTCGGGCATGTCCACGGCGTTCAGGGCGTCCAGGGCGACGGCGTGCTGACGGCGTGCCTCCCCGGCGGTCCAGTCACGGCCGCCCGCGTCCTCGATGAGGGCCGCGCGGGCCGCGAACTCGTCCTCGGAGAAGGTCTCGAAGTCACTGCTCTTGGCGTCGGCGGCGAGGATCTCCCCGAGCCGCTCGGAGGCGGAACCGCCCGCCGCGAGGGCGGCCACCACCGGCAGGGACTTCTTGCGCTGGCGCAGGTCGCTCCAGGTCTGCTTGCCGGTGGCCTCCGGGTCGCCCCAGATGCCGAGCAGGTCGTCCACGGCCTGGAAGGCCAGGCCGAGGTGGTAGCCGTACTTCTCCAGGGCGTCGGCGGTGCGCCGGTCCGCCCCGCCGAGCACGGCGCCGATGGAACTGGCGCAGGCCAGCAGGGCACCGGTCTTGTTGCCCTCCATCTCCAGGCACTCCTCGACACTGACCCGGTCGCGGTGCTCGTAGGAGATGTCCTGGGCCTGGCCGTCGATGAGGGCACGGGTGGCGACGGTCAGCCGGTGGGTCGCCCGGGCCGCCTCGGCCGTGCCGAGTTCGAGGAGGATCTCGCCCGCGAGGGCGAACAGGGCGTCGCCGACCAGGATGGCCTGGGCGGGGCCGTGCACCTTCCAGACGGTGTCCCGGTGCCTGCGCTGCTCGTCGCCGTCCATGAGGTCGTCGTGCAGGAGCGAGAAATTGTGGACCAGTTCGACGGCGACCGCGCCGGGGACGCCGACCTCGGGCGCGGCCCCGGTCACCTCCGCGGAGAGCACGGCCAGCGCCGGACGCACGGCCTTGCCGCCGTCGCCGTCGGTCGGGTTGCCCTGGGCGTCGATCCAGCCGAAGTGGTAGGCGGCGACCGTGTCCATGGGCGGTGCCAGACGGTCGACGGCCGCCCGCAGCACCGGTGTGGCCAGGGTGCGGCCGCGCTCCAGGAGCGCGGTGACGTCCACCGCGGTCCTCCGAGCGGCCGGCGTGGCCGGGGGCACAGTGGGCACGTTTTCTCCTCTTGTCGCGGTGCCGGAGAGGGTGCGGGGGTGTGCCGAGCCGTGCTGATCGAGCATCAGGCCGCCTCCTCGAACTCGAAGAGACGGTGGGGGCGGGGCCGGCCCAGGGCACTCAGCGCGGCGTCCGCCGCGCTCACACCGCTGCGGACCGCACTCTCCATGGTCGCGGGCCACCCTGTGGCGGTCCACGCTCCGGCCAGGTACAGGCCGGGGGTTCTGGTGCGGGCGCCGGGCCGAAGGCGCCCGACACCGGGGGTGGGGGCGAACGTCGCCGTGCGCTCCCGGGTCACGAAGAAGTCCCGCACCTCGGCGTCGCGCGTGCGGGGCAGCAGCCGCCGGAGTTCGGGCAGGTAGCGCTCGCGCAGCACGGCGACGGGTTCGTCGATCTCGTCCTGCGCGGCGGACTGGGAGAGCGCGAGGTACTGGCCCTCGCGCAGCCCGGAGGCGGCGGTGCGGTCGAAGACCCACTGCACGGGTGTGCCGAGCGCCGCGAAGAAGGGCTTGTCGAGCACCTTGCGGTCGTAGACGACGTGCACGTTGAGGATGGGCGCGGTGCCGATCTCCAGCAGCCGCTCGGGTTCGTCGAGCGCCCCGCCGGGCAGCAGGTCGTACGCCTCGCGCTGCGGTACGGCGAGGACGACCGTGTCCGCCCGGAGCGTCTCGCCGGGAACCTGAACGCTCCAGGCCCCGTTCTCGTCAAGAGAGAGGGAGGTGACGCGTGTACGGACCTCGGTACGCACGCCCGCGGAGTCGAGCGCCTTGCGGGCGAGCCGGTCGTGCAGTTCGCCCAGCGGGACATGCGCCCAGCCGATGTCGGCGGCGCCCGGGTCGGACAGCAGACCGGTCTTGAACACCATCGCGGCGAGCCCCAGTGAGGAGTCGCGCGCGACCGCGTTGAGGGTGGCGACCCCGACCAGGTCCCAGAGGGCCTCGACGGCGCGTGCCGACTGACCGTGCGCGGTAAGCCAGCTGCCGAAGTCCTGTGCGTCCAGCCGCGGATCGGCGAGGTCGAGTCCCTTGAGCGCGAGCGCGGCACGGCCCACCCTGGCGCGTTCGGCGAGCGAGAGATGCGGATACGTGGCGAGGCTGCGCCCCAGGTGCAGGGGCACGGGCAGCGCGTCGCGCCGCAGCCTGCCGAGCCGACGGCCCTCGGGTCTGGCCACATCGACGACGGGCACGTCGAGACGATCCTGCAGGGGTGCCAGCGCGCCGGCCTCGATGCGGTCGAGGAACCAGCGGTAGGCGGTGCAGCAGCGCAGGTACACGTGCTGTCCGTTGTCCACGGTCAGTTCGCCGCGTCGGAAGGAGAAGGCCAGGCCGCCGAGCCGGGGCCGGCCTTCGAGCAGGGTGACGCGTACGCCCGCGTCGGCGAGCGCGAGCGCGGCGGTCACCCCGGCGAGCCCTCCCCCGACGACGACGGCCGTGCGTCCCGGAGGGCCGGACGCCTGCGAGGCGTCCGCGAGTTGCTCGTCGTTCATCCTGCGCCCTCCCGTGCGGACCGGCCATGGTGTTCGCACTCTGCACCGCCGGCCGTCGCAGTCAGGGACGCCGCGCCGCACCGGAGGGTTGCGTGCCGCTTTTCGCCGGTGGGATCACCTTGGCCCACGTCGTCACCGGTCGCGTCCATCAGGGGTGCCTCCTGACGGTCCGCCGCGACACATGCCGGGCGTCCAGGCCCGACAGTCCGCGTACGGCCACATAGGCCTTCTCGCGTCCGGGCAGCGAGACCCGGCCGCGCAGCACGGCCCCGGGGTCGCGCTCGATGCGGTCCAGGAGGCGGCGGTAGATGCCCGCCATGGCGGCGACACAGGCGCCACTGCGCCGGTCGAGCATGGGAAGCAGGCGGTAGCCCTCGGCGAACAGGGCGCGGGCCCGCCGCACCTCGAAATGCACGAGACCCGCGAAGTCGGAGCCCTCCGGCGGCTTCGGCCCGTCGAACCCGGCCGAGCAGCCGAACTTCGCGAGGTCGTCGGCGGGCAGATAGGTACGGCCGCCCTCGGCGTCCTCGCGGACGTCTCTGAGGATGTTCGTGAGCTGCAGCGCGAGCCCGAGCGTGTCGGCGTACTCCGGCGCGCGCTCGGCGCCGCGCGCCCCCCGCTCGGTGCCGAACACGCCGAGCGAGAGCCGCCCGATGGCGCCCGCCACACAGCGGCAGTACCCCTTCAGGTCGTCCCAGGTCTCGTAGGTCTCGCCGCGCACGTCCATCAGCACGCCGTCGATCAGCTCGTCCAGGCCGCGCAGCGGGATGGGGAAGACCCGCGCCGTGTGCGCGAGGGCGACCGCGACGGGGTCGGTGTCGTCCTCCTCGACCTCGCCCGCGCGGACCCGGGCCAGCAGCGCCCGGGTCTCCTCGAGCCTGGCGGTCTTGACCTCGCCGTCCAGCGCGCCGTCGCCGATGTCGTCGACGCGGCGTGAGAAGGCGTACAGCGCCGACATCGCGCGGCGCTTGGGCGTGGGCAGCAGCCGGATGCCGTAGGCGAAGTTACGGGCCTGCTGTCCGGTGACGGTCTCGCAGTAGCCGTAGGCGGCGAGTACCGGCGCGGGCACGTGCGGTGACGGCTCCACGGTCCGGATCACCCCTCTCCTCGCAGGGTCACGCCCACCTCACGCAGCAGCCGGAGCCTGCCGGGTTTGGGCGGGCCGGGAAGTACGTCGTAGTCGGCGGCCGCGATCGCCTTGATCGCCGCCCTTCCCCCTGCCACGAAGCCCGCGAGCAGCAGCCTCAGCCTGCCGTGAACGCTACCCACCAGGGGGGCGCCTTCAAGCAACAGATCGCGGGCTCGTTCCGCCTCGTACGCGACCAGCGCGCGCACCGACGCGCCCGCGGTGTCCGTGGCCAGATCCGATTCCTCGACGTGAAAGCGCCTCATGTCCGCGGCCGGCAGATAGACACGGTCGCGGCCGAGGTCCTCGGCCACGTCCTGGAGATGTTCGACGATCTGGAGCGCGGTGCAGATCGCGTCGGAGCGGCGGATCCGCTCGGGGGTGGCTGCGCCGGTGACGGCGAGGACCAGCCGGCCCACGGGATTGGCGGACAGCTCGCAGTAGGCGAGGAGGTCGTCGTAGGTCTCGTAGCGCGTGACGAGCTGGTCCTGGCGGTTCGCGGCGATCAGGCCGAGAAAGGGCTCGGGGCCGAGCGAGCGGCGCCGGACGGCCGGCTGGAGGCGGCGCAGCAGGGGGTGGCGGGGTGTGCCGTCGAAGACCCGGCGCAGATCGGCCTCGAAGGCGTCCAGCAGGGCGAGGCGGTCCTCGGCGGCGGTGGCCGACACGCCGAGCAACCGGGCATCCTCGCCGCCCGGGGCCAGGTCGCCGTCACCGATGTCGTCGACCAGCCGGGCGAAGCCGTACACGGCCATCAGGTCGTCGCGCCAGGCCTTGGGCAGGAAGAAGGGGGCCACCGGGAAGTTCTCGTCGGCGGCCTTGTCGAGCGTGCCGCGCTCCGGGTCGCCGACGCGCGGCACGGCGGGCGCCGTCATCGTCGACATCCCGGGTCGGGGACGGCACGGCCTGCGTCGACCTGGGGAGTTTCCGTAGCCATCGCCGTCACATCTCCCGTTCTACACTGCTGACCTAATACACACTATTTCGGACACGCCGCCCAGCCGCCTGCGCAGCGACCCCGACGGCGGGCACCGCGCGTTTTCGCCCCACTTGGCGCGATTCGGGGGCCGGTCCAGCTTACGTTGTACAACGCGGGACGGTTCGCGGGGGCATCCGGGACATCACAACAACACACCGATTGGCGTCAAGATTCCTGGGCTGCACCGGAGTTGACGCTTCCTTTGCAGACGCAGGGCCCCGCCGAACAGTTCCGGCGGAGCCCTGGCCGAATCGCGCTACTTGCCCGAGAACTTCTCGTACTCCCGCATGACCTCTTCGGTGGGACCGTCCAGCCGCAGTTCGCCGCGTTCCAGCCACAGCACGCGGTCGCAGGTGTCCCTGATCGACTTGTTGCTGTGGCTCACCAGGAACACCGTGCCGGCGTGCTCGCGCAGCTCCCGGATGCGTTCCTCGGAGCGCCCACGGAACTTCGCGTCACCGGTGGCCAGGGCCTCGTCGATCATCAGGACGTCGTGGTCCTTGGCGGCGGCGATGGAGAACCGCAGCCGGGCCTGCATGCCCGAGGAGTAGGTGCGCATCGGCAGGGTGATGAAGTCGCCCTTCTCGTTGATGCCGGAGAAGTCGACGATCTCCTGGTAGCGCTCCTTGATCTGCTCGCGGGACATGCCCATGGCCAGCCCGCCCAGGGTGACGTTGCGCTCCCCGGTCAGGTCGTTCATCAGGGCCGCGTTGACGCCGAGCAGCGAGGGCTGGCCGTCGGTGTAGACCCTGCCGCTCTCGGGCGGCAGCAGACCGGCGATGGCGCGCAGCAGCGTGGACTTGCCGGAGCCGTTCGAGCCGATCAGGCCGACGGCCTCACCGCGGTGGGCGACGAAGGAGACGCCCCGCACCGCGTGCACCTTGCGCACACCGCGTTCCTCGCGATCGCGGCGCCCGCGCCTGGCGATACGGCTGAGCGCCGCGGTGGCGCTGCCCTTGCCGGACCTGGCGCCGTTGACGCGGTAGACGATGTGGACCTCGTCGGCGATGACGGTCGGGATCCGTTGTCCCGCGAGCGGCTCAACCACGGCCGTACCTCTCCTCCGCCTGCCAGAAGTACACGAAGCCGCCGAGGGCGAAGAGGACGGCCCAGCCGCCCGCGACCGCCCAGACGTGCGCGGGAAGGTTCTCGGCGCTGTACTCCTCGATGAGCGCGAAGCGCATCAGGTCCATGTAGATGGCGGCCGGGTTCCACTGGAGGATGTTGGCCACCCACTGCGGCTTGTCCGCGAGGAAGACGGGGATGGAGAACATCACGCCGGACGCGTACATCCAGGTCCGCATCACGAACGGCATCAGCTGCGCCAGGTCCGGGGTCTTCGCGCCGGCCCGGGCGAAGATCAGCGCCAGACCGGAGTTGAAGCAGAACTGCAGGACGAGCACCGGGACGATCAGCGCCCAGGAGGCGTCCGGGTAGCTGCCGAAGCCGATCACGACCAGGAACAGCACCAGCATCGAGTACAGCAGTTGCTGGAGCTGCTGGAGGGCGAACGAGATCGGCAGCGAGGCGCGCGGGAAGTGCAGGGCGCGGACCAGGCCGAGGTTGCCCGAGATCGCCCGGACGCCGGTCATCACCGAGCTCTGCGTGAAGGTGAACACGAAGACGCCCGTGACGAGGAACGGGATGTACACCTCCTTCGACATGCCCCGGCCGGCGTCGAGGAGCAGGCCGAAGATCATGAAGTACACGGCCGCGTTCAGCAGCGGCGTGGCCACCTGCCACAGCTGGCCGAGCTTGGCCTGGCTGTACTGGGACGCCACCTTCGCCCGGGAGAACGCCATGATGAAGTGCCGGCGCCCCCAGAGCTGCCGGACGTACTCCCGCAGCGCGGGCCGGGCACCGCTCACGGCCAGCCCGTACTTGGCGGCCAACTGTGCCGCCGTGAGGCCCTCGTCGGGCGACGGAGGCGCGGTCACCACGACTCCGACGTCATGCGTTGTCTCACTCACAGGTAGGAAACTTTCGTCTTCGGGATGCGCGGCCTTGACGAGGCCGGCATGAGCCGGGGGGCCCGCGGTACGGCCCGGGGAGCCCTCAGGGACGAGCTTGTCAGATCACCGGGGGCCGGCCCAGTCGGGTCAGCCGCCACACCGTACGCCACTTCATGGGCCTACGAGGTCCGCACGGAGTGCTCCAGCCTTCCCGGAAACCGCCGAACCACGCCTTCAGCGCGGACCCCGAGGGGCGGCGCGCCAGGGTGAGCAGCAACCAGACCCCGAGATAGACGGGGACCAGCGGAGCGGGAAGGTTGCGCCGGGCCAGCCAGACCCGGTTGCGGGCGACCATGCGGTGGTACACCGCGTGCCGCGAGGGCGCGGTCGTCGGGTGGTACAGCACCATGTCGGACCGGTAGTCGATCATCCAGCCCGCGTCGAGGGCCCGCCATGCCAGGTCGGTCTCCTCATGGGCGTAGAAGAACTCGTCCGGGAGTGCGCCCACTTCCGCGAAGACCTTGGTGCGCACGGCGTTGGCGCCCCCGAGGAACGTGGTGACCCGGGAGGAGCGCATCGGGTCGGCGGCACGCAGCCGGGGTACGTGACGGCGCTGGGTGACACCGGTCTGCGGGTCGGCGATCCGGAAGCTGACGATGCCCAGCTTCGGATCGGCGTCGAAGGCCCGGCGGCACAGTTCGGCGGTGTCGTGGTGGGCCAGGAGGCCGTCGTCGTCCAGGAACAGCAGGATGTCGACGTCGCGGCCGCTGGGGCCGAAGGCCTCGATGCCCACGTTGCGGCCGCCGGGGATGCCGAGGTTCTCGGGCAGCTCGATCGTCCTGACGCCCTCGGGGACGTCCGGGACGGGCGAGCCGTTGCCGACCACGACCACCTCGACGCGTTCGCCGTCCTGCTTGGCGATCGAGTCCAGCAGCGCTCTCAGCTCGTCCGGGCGGTTGCCCATGGTGATGACGACCGCGCCGACCTTCCCGGGCGCGCTCACTTCAGCCTGCTCGACGCGAGGATGGACACCAGGTGCAGCAGGGTCTGCAACAGCGCGATGCCGGCCAGCACGGCGACGCCCAGCCGGGAGAAGAAGAGGTCGCCGCGCACCTGGTCGACGACCGCCAGGGCCAGGATCAGCAAGGACGCCTCGATGCCGAGGACGAGCCGGTGGAACTGGAGCGCCGAGGCCGCCCGGCGGGCCAGCGCCATCCCGGAGGAGCGCGGTTCGGACGCCGACTCCTTGACCGGCGGCATACCGCCCTGGTGCCGGGCGACGCCGACGAGGTCGGTCTCGGCCTTGATCAGGATCGCGCCGAGCGCGGCCAGCGTGCCGAGGAAGGCCCAGAGCCAGTCGATCCGCCCGCTGCCCCACAGGTCGGCGGCGCGCAGTCCGAAGCCGACCAGCACGGCGGCGTCGGTGAGATACGCCCCGACCCGGTCCAGGTAGACCCCGGCGAGCGAGTACTGCTTCTTCCAGCGGGCGATTTCGCCGTCGACGCAGTCCAGCAGCAGGTACATCTGGACACACACCACGCCGAGCACGGCGCCCGTGATCCCCGGCACCAGCAGGGCCGGGGCCGCGAGCACGCCGAAGACGGTCATCAGGTACGTGAGCTGGTTGGGTGTGACCCTGGTGTTGACCAGGTAGCGGTCGACCCGCAGGGACACCTCACGCATGTAGAGGCGTCCCATCCAGTGCTCACCGCTGCGCCGGTCCTTCACCCCCGGAGGGTGGACGACCGGTCTGAGTTCAGCTACCGATGGCCTTGACATAGTCGGCGTAGATGTCCTTGATCTGTTCGGTCTTGAGGTCGAGGTGTTCGATGATCGTGTAGCGGCCCGGCCGGGTCTCGGGAGCGAACTCCACGGCACGGACGAACTCGTCCACCGTGAAGCCGATGTCCTGCGGCAGGACCGGGAGTCCGTGCCGGCGCAGCACCTGGGCCATGTAGGCCGACTCCTCGTGGGCTCCGCGCAGGTACATCGCGAAGGTCGCGCCGAGCCCGCACTGCTCGCCGTGGGCGGCCGCCCGCTTGGGGAAGAGCAGGTCGAAGGCGTGGTTGATCTCGTGGCAGGCGCCGGAGGACGGGCGGGAGTCGCCCGACACCGACATCGCGACGCCGCTGAGCACCAGCGCCTCGGCGAGCACCTGGAGGAAGTCGGTGTCGCCGACGCCGCCGGGGTGGCGCAGCACCGCCTCACCGGCCTGCCGGGCGATCGCGGCGGCGAGGCCGTCGATCCTCTCGCCCTTGACCCGGTTGGCGAGTTCCCAGTCCGCGATCGCGGAGATGTTGGAGACGGCGTCCCCGATGCCGGCCCGCACGTAGCGGACCGGTGCCTCGCGGATGACGTCCAGGTCGATCACGACGGCGATCGGGTTCGGCACACCGTAGGAGCCGCGGCCCGCGTCGTTGTCGAGGGTGGCGACCGGCGAGCACAGGCCGTCGTGCGCGAGGTTCGTGGGTACGGCGACCAGGGGGAGGCCCACCCGTGCCGCGGCGAACTTGGCGCAGTCGATGATCTTGCCGCCGCCCAGGCCGACGACCGCGTCGAAGTGGCCGGCCTTTATGTCGGTGGCCAGCTGGACGGCGTCGTCGAGGGTCCCGCCGCCGACCTCGTACCAGGTGGCGCCGGGCAGGGCCGGGGTGAGGCGCTCGCGCAGCCGGGCGCCGGAGCCACCGCTGACGGCGATCGCGAGCTTGCCCGAGTGCGAGATGCGCTCGTCGGCGAGGACCCCGACCAGGTCGTCGAGGGCACCCGGGCGGATGTCCACGACGACCGGTGAGGGGATCAGCCGGGTCAGTACTGGCACGCGATCTCCCGTCCACGGGCGAGATCGTCGTGGTTGTCGATCTCCACCCACTTGACGTCGCCGATCGGCGCCACGTCGATACGGAAGCCCCGGTTCACCAGTTCCTGGTACCCGTGCTCGTAGAACTGCTGCGGGTCGGTCTCCCACACGGTCTTGAGCGCGTCGGCCAGCTCGGGGGCGGCGTCGCCCTCGATGAGGGTGACGCCGATGTACTCGCCGGTGGCCTCGGCGGGGTCCATCAGCTTGGTGATCTTCGTCATGCCCTTGCCGGGATCGACGACGACCTTCATCTCCTCGTCCGCGAGGGACTTCACGGTGTCGAGGGCGAGGATGATCTTCTTGCCCTCGCCGCGGGCGGCGAGCAGTGTCCGCTCGACGGAGACGGGGTGGACGGTATCGCCGTTGGCGAGGATCACGCCGTCCTTGAGGGCGTCACGTCCGCACCACAGGGAGTAGGCGTTGTTCCACTCCTCGGCCTTGTCGTTGTCGATGAGGGTGAGCTTGAGGCCGTACTTCGCCTCCAGCGCCGCCTTGCGCTCGTACACGGCCTCCTTGCGGTAGCCGACGATGATCGCGACCTCGGTCAGACCGATCTCGGCGAAGTTGCCGAGCGTCAGGTCCAGCACCGTGGGCTCGCCCTCTATACCCGCGGGCCCCACCGGCACCAGCGCCTTGGGCAGGCTGTCGGTGTAGGGGCGCAGACGCCGTCCGGCGCCGGCCGCCAGCACGAGGCCGATCATGCGGGTTCTCCTTCATCGTGTACGGACGGGGCGCCTGCCCGGTGGGCGGCGACCCAGAAGCGGATGCTCTCGACGAGCACCACCACGGCGACGACCACGGCGAGGACCGTGAGCGCGACCGTGAACTGCGAGGCGGTGAGCAGCACGGCCAGCACGGCGACGAGCAGCGTGCGCCCGTCCTGCCCCCCGATGGCGCGCACCAGCCAGGCCGGCGGCGCACCGGCGTTGCCGCGGATGCGGTACACCGTGTCGTAGTGATGGTAGGCGACGGCGGAGACCAGCCCGAAGGCCGCGGGAAGGGCCCCGTGCACATCGGCCCGGATCGCGAGGACGAGGACCACGCAGTACTCGCCTGCCCTGAAGAGCGGCGGCACCAGCCAGTCGAGGGCGCCCTTGAGGGGGCGGGCGACGGCGTCGGCGGAGAGCAGGACGTACATGACCGCGGCCAGCAGGAGCGAGAAGCCGGGCCCGTCGAAGGACGCCGCGAGCACCAGCAGGAGAGCGCCCAGCAGGGCACCGACCGGCGCCGGGATGCGAAGACCTGCGGGGAGTGTGCGGGCCACCAGCTCGGTGAGCGGGCCGCTGTCCGCGAGGTCCGCCAGCGCCTGCGCCGCCCGGTCCGTCCGCCTGGCCTTGCGGGTCAGCGAGCGCAGCACCCGGCCCGCCGTGGTGTAGGTCGCCGCGAAGGCGCAGCCGACGAGCAGCGCGTAGAACGTGATGCGGGGGGTGGTGGCGGCGGTGAGAACGGCGATCATGGCCCATCGTTCGCCGATGGGCAGGACTATCATCCGCCGCACCCAGACCGTCCAGCCGACGCTGTCGAGCTTGTCGGAGAGGGCGGCGGTGGGGCTGGTGTTGGCGGTGGCGTCGTGGTTGGCCTCGTTGAACGAGAAGTCGACGACGTGCCGGCAGGTCTGGAGGACCATCGCGCCCAGCGCCAGGGCCCACACGTCGTCGCCGCCGCGGGCGGCGCCGAGGGCGAGGCCCGCGTAATAGGCGTACTCCTTGGCGCGGTCGAAGGTGGCGTCGAGCCAGGCGCCGAGCGTGGAGTACTGCAGGGAGTAGCGGGCGAGCTGGCCGTCGGTGCAGTCCAGGACGAAGGACGCGATCAGCAGGACGCCGGCCGCGACGAACCCGCCCCGGGTGCCGGTGGCCGCGCAGGCCGCCGCGATCAGCGCGGTGATCAGCGAGGCGGTGGTGACCTGGTTGGGGGTGAGGCCGCGGCGGGCGCACCAGCGGGCGAGGTAGCGCGAGTACGGGCTGATGCAGTAGGTGGTGAAGAAGCCGTCGCGGGCCTTCACGGCCGACTTCAGGCGCACGGCCTCGTCGTCGACGGCGGCGACGGCCTGCCGTGCCTCGTTGCGGGCCTGCGGGTCGGCGGGGACCTCCGCGACCAGAGTGCCCAGTGCGGGCCGGTACACCTCGGCGCCGTCGGCGTCGAGGGCGGCGACCACCCGGTCGGCGAGGCTGTCGACGTCCTCCACACTCGACGTCGCCCGGGCGGTGGCTGTGCCGTGCGCGGTGCCGCCGCTCGCCGAGTTCTCCCGGGCCATCGCGCGGGTCAGGGCCTGACGGCCGGCCGGTTGCGCGGTCACCGCGCCCGGGAGCGCGGCGAGCGGGAAGCGGGGGTCGGTGAGGCCGAGACGCAGCGCGTGCTCGTGGCCCACGAAGCGGGCGTCGACGACGGCGACCCGCTGGTCACCGGGGACGGCGGCGAGGAGGGCCTCGGCGTCCACGGCGTCGGAGGCGGTCCGGACGTCGAAGCCGAGGGACCGCAGATCGCCCTCGATCGACGATCCGGGGACCGGCGAGCCGGTGAGGATGGCGGTCGACAACCGAACTCACTCCCTGGGTCCGGCGCGTTCACGCCGGTCATGTACATGATGGAGGCGCCCCTTGGCTGCACCGGCGACTTCACCAGTGGCTGCACCAGGCGGGCGGCATGTCGGCAGAGGCTATCGGATGCCGGGAACGCCGTGTTCACCGCCCGTTCAGGCACGATCGGCGCCGTCCGGCGGCACGGGGTGAACCCGGCTCGAACCGGCCTTTGCCGAGATCATCATCGGTGATCGGCGGCCCGGGCGACAAACCGCGCCCCCCAGAGCCGACATCGCGGGCATAGCGCACCGCGCCGGGGCGTCCGCACCGGGAGCCGTACCGGCAGCGGTACCGGGAGGCATGACGTCTTCCCACCCCCAGCCCGGCCGTCGGCTTCCCCCGCCTCGGGAGGCTCCCTGACCTGCTCTTCGTTTCCGCAGGTCAGGGCACATGACAACGGTGTTCAGTACCGCGTTGCCCGATACCCCCCTCCCGTAGTTCACTGAGATCGCGGGGCAGAACGCGATGGCCCACGACGGACCACAGAAGGGCTGCTTCCATGGGGGCTGGGCACGACCACGGCCATACGCACGCGCACGTGCCGCCCACCGGTACGGCCGCGGCGGCGTACCGGGGCAGACTGCGCGTCGCGCTGTCGATCACCCTCGCCGTCATGGTCGTCGAGATCGTCGGCGGGGTGCTCGCAGACTCCCTCGCACTGGTCGCGGACGCCGCGCACATGGCGACGGACGCGCTGGGACTGGGCATGGCGCTGCTCGCCATCCACTTCGCCAACCGGCCGCCGAGCGCGAACCGCACCTTCGGGCTGGCCCGCGCCGAGATCCTGGCCGCCCTCGCCAACTGCCTGCTGCTGCTCGGGGTGGGCGGCTACGTCCTGTACGAGGCGGTCCAGCGGTTCTTCACCCCCGCCGCGACCGAGGGCGGGCTGATGATCTGGTTCGGCGCGTTCGGTCTGGTCGCGAACGTGATCTCGATGTCGCTGCTGATGCGCGGCCAGGCCGAGAGCCTGAACGTGCGCGGGGCCTTCCTGGAGGTGGCGGCGGACGCGCTGGGCTCGGTGGCGGTGCTGATCTCGGCGGTGGTGATCCTGACCACCGGCTGGCAGACCGCCGACCCGATCGCCTCGCTCGTCATCGGCCTGATGATCGTGCCGCGCACCGTGAAGCTGCTGCGCGAGACGCTCGACGTGCTGCTGGAGGCGGCCCCCAAGGACGTCGACATGGCGGAGGTGCGCTCCCACATACTCGCCCTGGACGGCGTGGAGGACGTCCACGACCTGCACGCGTGGACCATCACCTCCGGGATGCCGGTCCTGTCGGCGCACGTGGTGGTGCGCTCGGACGTACTGAACGCGATCGGCCACGAGAAGATGCTGCACGAGCTCCAGGGCTGTCTGGGCCACCACTTCGACGTGGAGCACTGCACCTTCCAGCTGGAGCCGAGCGGGCACGCCGAGCACGAGGCGCGGCTCTGTCACTGAGCGTGTCCACCGGTCGCGCGGTGTGATCCGCACAGACGTTCCGTACGGTTCCCCGCCCACCGCGCCGGGCAAGATCACCTACCGGGTCCCTCGCCGTGCGGGACATGCGCGCTTTCGCGCGAAGTGCCGGGAGTGCCGGACGCGTACGGCAGACTGGGGACGCGAGGACCGATGTTAAGGATGGGTATGCCGATCACACCTGCCACCGCGACACACACGTCGTCGAACGGCACCGCGGACGCGATCTTGCTGGAGCTGGTAGACGAGAACGGCGTCACGATCGGCACCGCGGAGAAGCTGGCCGCCCACCAGCCGCCGGGGCAGCTGCACCGCGCGTTCTCCGTGTTCCTCTTCGACGAGCGGGGCCGGCTGCTGCTCCAGCGGCGGGCGCTCGGCAAGTACCACTCCCCCGGCGTGTGGTCCAACACCTGCTGCGGTCACCCCTACCCCGGTGAGGCGCCGTTCGCGGCGGCCGCGCGGCGCACGTTCGAGGAGCTCGGCGTCTCCCCGTCGCTGCTCGCCGAGGCGGGCACGGTCCGCTACAACCACCCCGACCCGGAGTCGGGTCTGGTGGAGCAGGAGTACAACCACCTGTTCGTCGGGCTGGTGCAGTCCCCGCTGCGGCCGGACGCGGAGGAGGTCGACGACACGGCCTTCGTCACGCCCGCGGGGCTGGCGGAGCGGCACGCCGGGGACGCCTTCTCCTCCTGGTTCATGACCGTGCTGGACGCCGCGCGCCCCGCGGTCAGGGAGCTGACGGGGCCGTCGGCCGGCTGGTGACCCTCAGGGCACCCGCACGGGCTTGAGCGGCAGGGCGGCCCAGATCACCTTGCCGCCGCCCGCCGTGTGCTCGACGTCGCAGATCCCGCCCGCCTCCCGGGTGATCTCCCGTACCAGCAGCAGACCCCGGCCGCCCGTGCGGGCGTGGTCGGCCTCCAGGGCGGTCGGGCGGTAGGGGTGGTTGTCCTCCACCGACACCCGCACCCACTCGGCCCCGACCGCCACCTCCACGGCGAGCACCGGCGACAGCACGGCCGCGTGCCGGACGGCGTTGGTCACCAGCTCGGAGACGATCAGCAGGAGCCCCTGGGCCAGGTCGTCGGAGACCGGCACCCCCTGGCGGTACAGCAGGTCCCGCACGGCGTGGCGCGCCTGCGGCACCGAGGCGTCCACGGCGGACGCGGTGAACCGCCAGACGCCTTCGTAGGGCAGCGGCCGGGGCTCGGCCCCCGCCGAGGATGCGGAGGGTTCGCCCGGGTCGCCCTCCGGGCGGGGGTCGGGCCCGCGCCCCTGATCGTCCATCGTCCGGTCGCCACCCTCGCGCTCGATTGTCACCACACGTGAAGTGTTGGTACCGCGGCGCTCCCCTCCCGATGACTGAACAGAAGTCAGCAGTTATCGAACGTTTCCGACCGGCCCCGGATGCCGAAGTCGACCGCAGGACCGTTTCTGTCGTATCGGCGCCGACTTCGCGCACTCTTCGGGTTGTACGGGTTCGGTGGCGCCACTCCTCCCCTTTGGGCGACTTGGGGAATCTTCGGCCCCCTATCGCTCGCTCTGATCGCCTCTGGTCGCCTTTGCCGCCCGTGTCGTGCCTCTCATCCCGGCTCCCCTCGATCATGCGGACGACCTGGTGGTTAGCATCCGGGGCATGGAGCCCGATCTGCTGCACGGCGTCACCGACGCGGTCGCCACCGTCGTCCTGCACCACCCGGCGAAGCGCAACGCCATGACGTCCGCGATGTGGGCCGCGCTGCCCCCGTTGCTCGACACCCTGGCCGGCGACCCGTCGGTGCGGGCACTCGTGCTGACCGGTGCGGGTGGCACCTTCTGCGCGGGGGCCGACATCTCCACCCTCCAGAAGTCGCCGCGGGAGGCGCAGGAGCTTGCGGTGCGTGCCGAGGAGGCCCTGGCGGCGTTCCCGAAGCCGACCCTGGCGGCGGTCCGGGGGCACTGCGTCGGCGGCGGCGCCCAGCTCGCCGCGGCGTGCGACCTGCGCTTCGCCGAGGAGGGCGCGCTGTTCGGGGTGACGCCGGCGAAGCTCGGGATCGTCTACCCCTCCACCGCCACCCGCCGCCTGGTGTCCCTGGTGGGCCCGGCCACCGCCAAGTACCTGCTCTTCTCGGGTGAGCTGATCGGCACCGAGCGGGCGCTGCGCACGGGCCTGGTCGACGAGGTGCTGCCCGTCGACGGACTCGAGGAGCGGGTCGCGGAGTTCACCCGCGTACTGGTGTCCCGCTCACAGCTGACGCAGGCCGCCGCGAAGGAGTTCGCCGACGGCCGCGGGGACCGGGACGCCCACTGGAGCGCGCAGGCGCGCGGCAGCGGCGACACCGCGGAGGGCGTCGCCGCGTTCCTGGAGCGCCGGGAGCCGCGCTTCACCTGGACCACGTCAGGATGAAGCGACCGCGGGGTCGCACTCCACGCCTCTTCGCGGCCCGCTCCGCCCGCCGGGCGGCGGTGACGGGTGCCCCCGCCTCGGCCGACACGAGTCGTGAGCATGCTCCGACGATCTCGAGGTACCCGGACATCCTCGGCCACAGCGGCCGGGCGACGAAAGGGGAAGCTCGTGTTCCGTGCGATCGCAGACGTACTGCGACAGATCGGTGGCGCCGTCGCCACCGTCGTGACCCTGCCCTTCCGGGCCCTGGCCCGGCTCTTCGGCGGGGCCTCGGGCTCCGCCCGGAGCCGCAGGGCCTGATGACCGCGCCCTGATCCCCGAGTGTCGGTGTCACCTGCCACAATTGCCGCGCAACCTCAGTGGAGAAGGCGGTACGGGATCGTGACGACACCCGGGTCCATCGAAGTAGGGTCCATCGAAAGCAGGATCGCCGAGGAACTCGGCGTACGGCAGCGGCAGGTGAAGGCCGCCGTGGAGCTGCTCGACGGCGGCTCGACGGTGCCTTTCATCGCCCGCTACCGCAAGGAAGCGACCGAGATGCTCGACGACGCGCAGCTGCGCACGCTCGAGGAGCGGTTGCGCTACCTGCGGGAGCTGGAGGAGCGCCGGACGGCGATCCTGGAGTCGGTGGGCGAGCAGGGCAAGCTCACCGACACGCTCCGGGCGCAGATCCTCGGCGCGGAGACCAAGGCGCGGCTGGAGGACATCTACCTGCCGTACAAGCCCAAGCGGCGCACCAAGGCGCAGATCGCGCGCGAGGCGGGTCTCGAACCGCTCGCCGAGGGGCTGCTCGGCGACCCGACGGTGGATCCGCAGGCGGCGGCCGCCGCGTTCGTCGACGCCGACAAGGGCGTCGCCGATCCGCAGGCCGCGCTGGACGGCGCCCGGGCGATCCTCACCGAGCGGTTCTCGGAGGACGCCGACCTGATCGGCGAGCTGCGCGAGCGCATGTGGCGGCGCGGGCGCCTCGCCGCCAAGGTGCGCGAGGGCAAGGAGGAGGCGGGCGCGAAGTTCGCCGACTACTTCGACTTCGCCGAGCCGTTCACCGCGCTGCCCTCGCACCGCGTCCTGGCGATGCTGCGCGGCGAGAAGGAGGAGGTCCTCGACCTCGTCCTGGAACCGGAGGAGCCCTCGGAGCAGCCCGGCCCCTCGTCGTACGAGGGCATCGTGGCGTCCAGATTCGGCATCGCCGACCGGGGCCGTCCCGGTGACAAGTGGCTGACGGACACGGTCCGCTGGGCCTGGCGCACCCGCCTCCTCGTGCACCTCGGCATCGACCTGCGGCTGCGGCTGCGGACGGCCGCCGAGGACGATGCCGTCGACGTCTTCGCCGCCAACCTGCGTGACCTGCTGCTCGCCGCGCCGGCCGGCACCCGCGCGACGCTGGGCCTGGACCCCGGGTTCCGTACGGGCGTGAAGGTCGCCGTCGTCGACGCGACCGGCAAGGTCGTCGCCACGGACGTGATCCACCCGCACGTCCCGGCGAACAGGTGGGACGAGGCGATCGCCAAGCTCGCGCGGCTGGCGAAGGAGCACTCCGTCGACCTGATCGCCATCGGCAACGGCACGGCATCCCGCGAGACCGACAAGCTCGCCGGTGAACTCATCACCAGGCACCCGGAGTTGCAGCTCACCAAGGTGATGGTGTCCGAAGCGGGCGCCTCCGTGTACTCGGCCTCCGCCTTCGCCTCCCAGGAGCTGCCGGACATGGACGTGTCGCTGCGCGGCGCCGTGTCGATCGCGCGCCGGCTCCAGGATCCGCTCGCCGAGCTGGTGAAGATCGACCCGAAGTCGATCGGCGTGGGCCAGTACCAGCACGACCTGTCCGAGGTGAAGCTGTCGCGTTCGCTGGACGCGGTGGTGGAGGACTGTGTGAACGGCGTGGGCGTGGACGTCAACACGGCCTCGGCGCGGCTCCTGTCGCGGGTGTCCGGCATCTCCACCGGCCTCGCCGAGAACATCGTGGCGCACCGGGACGCCAACGGTCCCTTCACCTCCCGTTCCGAGCTGAAGAAGGTGGCCCGGCTGGGCCCCAAGGCCTACGAGCAGTGCGCGGGCTTCCTGCGCATCCGCGGCGGCAGCGACCCGCTGGACTCCTCCAGCGTCCACCCGGAGGCGTACCCGGTGGTGCGGCGCATGGTGAAGACCTCCGGCCAGGAGGTGGCCTCCCTCATCGGCAACACGGGTGTCCTGCGCTCGCTGCGGCCGACGGACTTCGTGGACGAGACGTTCGGGCTGCCGACCGTCACGGACATCCTCAAGGAGCTGGAGAAGCCCGGGCGCGACCCGCGGCCCGCCTTCAAGACGGCCACCTTCAAGGAGGGTGTGGAGAAGATCTCCGACCTGTCCTCCGGGATGGTCCTGGAGGGGGTCGTGACGAACGTGGCGGCCTTCGGGGCGTTCATCGACATCGGTGTCCACCAGGACGGTCTGGCGCACGTCTCCGCGCTGTCGAAGACGTTCGTCAAGGACCCCAGGGACGTCGTCAAGCCCGGTGACATCGTCAAGGTGAAGGTCCTCGACATCGACATCCCGCGCAAGCGGATCTCGCTGACTCTCCGGCTGGACGACGAGGCGGCCCCGCAGGGCGGTCAGGGTCAGTCCTCCGGCGGCGGCCGCCCGCAGCGGAGCGGTGGTCGTCCGCCGCAGCAGCGGCAGCAGGGCGGGCAGCGCGGCGCGGGCGCCGGCGGAGGGGGCGGCGGTGGTTCGCGCCAGGCTCCCCCGCCGGGCAACAGCGCGATGGCCGACGCCCTGCGGCGCGCGGGCCTCGTCGACCCCAAGAAGGGCAGGCGCTGACCGCGAAGCGCGACGCCGGGGTCCGGCCCACCGGGCCCCGGCAGCCCTGGCGGGACGGGGCCCGGCGTCGGAGGGCCCAGGTCGAGCGCGGGTGCCGGGCGTCGCGTGCCCGGCGGGACTTCGCGGATACGACCTAGCGCTCGGTCACCTTGCCGGCCGCGATCTCCAGGCGGCGCGTGACATGGACGGCGTCCAGCATGCGGCGGTCGTGGGTGACCAGGAGCAACGTGCCCTCGTAGGCGTCGAGGGCCGACTCCAACTGCTCGATGGCCGGCAGGTCCAGGTGGTTCGTCGGCTCGTCGAGGACGAGGAGGTTGACGCCCCGCCCCTGGAGCAGCGCGAGCGCGGCGCGGGTGCGTTCGCCGGGTGACAGGGTGGCCGCCGAGCGTGTGACGTGGTCCGACTTCAGGCCGAACTTGGCCAGCAGGGTGCGCACCTCGGCGGGTTCGGTGTCGGGCACGGCCGCGCGGAACGCGTCCAGCAGGGACTCGGAGCCGTGGAACAGCTGCCGTGCCTGGTCGACCTCGCCGACCAGGACGCCCGAGCCGAGGGTGGCCTGTCCGGCGTCCAGCGGGATCCGGCCGAGGAGCGCGCCGAGGAAGGTCGACTTGCCCGCGCCGTTCGCGCCGGTGACCGCGACCCGGTCGGCCCAGTCGATCTGCAGGGACACCGGCCCGAAGGTGAAGTCGCCGCGCCGTACCTCGGCCTCGCGCAGGGTCGCGACCACCGCGCCGGAGCGCGGGGCGGTGGCGATCTCCATGCGCAGTTCCCACTCCTTGCGGGGCTCCTCGACGACGTCCAGGCGTTCGATCATGCGCTGGGTCTGCCGGGCCTTCGCGGCCTGCTTCTCGCTGGCCTCGCTGCGGAACTTGCGGCCGATCTTGTCGTTGTCGTTGCCCGCCTTGCGGCGCGCGTTCTTCACGCCCTTGTCCATCCAGGAGCGCTGTGTCTGCGCGCGGTCCTGGAGGGCCGACTTCTTGTCGGCGTATTCCTCGAAGTCCTCACGGGCATGCCGGCGGGCCACGTCCCGCTCCTCCAGGTAGGCGTCGTAGCCGCCGCCGTAGAGGTTGATCTGCTGCTGGGCGAGGTCGAGTTCGAGGACCTTGGTGACCGTGCGGGTGAGGAACTCGCGGTCGTGGCTGACGACGACGGTCCCGGCCCGCAGCCCCTTCACGAAGCGTTCCAGGCGTTCCAGGCCGTCGAGGTCGAGGTCGTTCGTCGGCTCGTCGAGGAGGAAGACGTCGTAGCGCGAGAGAAGGAGGGAGGCGAGGCCGGCGCGGGCGGCCTGACCGCCGGACAGGGAGGTCATCGGCTGGTCGAGGCCGACTCCGAGGCCGAGCGAGTCGGTGACCTCCTCGGCGCGCTCGTCGAGGTCGGCGCCGCCGAGGTCGAGCCAGCGCTCGAGGCTCGTGGCGTAGGCGTCGTCGGCGCCGGGCGCCCCGTCGACCAGGGCCTGGGTGGCCTCGTCCATGGTGCGTTGAGCCTCGGCGACGCCGGTGCGGCGGGCGAGGAAGTCCCGCACGCTCTCGCCGGGTCGGCGCTCCGGTTCCTGGGGCAGATGGCCGACGGTCGCGGTCGGCGGGGAGAGCCTGAGCTCGCCCTGCTCGGGCGCGGTGAGCCCGGCGAGCAGCTTGAGCAGGGTGGACTTGCCCGCGCCGTTGGCACCGACCAGCCCGATCACGTCCCCGGGGGCGACGACGAGGTCGAGCCCGGAGAAGAGGGAGCGGTCGCCGTGGCCGGCGGCGAGGTTCTTGGCGACGAGGGTGGCAGTCATCAGGTCGTCGATCCTAGTGGTCGTCCGGGGGTGGGGTCGTGTCGGTCCGCTCACGTCGGTCTCCCCGCGGCCCGCGCGCCATGCCCCGTGTCTCCCGCGATGCCTGCGCGATCTCGCCGTCGGGCGGTGCGGTCGGTTAACGTCCGGGCGTGGACACTCGGTGGAACGGCGATGTGGTCGTGGTCGGCGGCGGGGTCATCGGGCTGGCGACGGCGGTCGTGCTCGCCGAACGCGGCCTGCGGGTCCGGGTCTGGACGCGCGATCCGGTCGAGCGGACCACCTCGGCCGTGGCCGGGGCGCTGTGGTGGCCGTACCACATCCGGCCGAAGGTGTCGGCGCGGGCGTGGGCGCTGCGCTCGCTGGAGATCTACGAGGAGCTCGCCGGGCGGCCCGAAGAGACCGGTGTGCGCCTGGTCGACGGGATACTGGGCGAGACGGACCTCGACGAGGTCGAGGGCTGGGCGGCGGGCCAGCTGGCCGGGATGCGCCGGACGACGGCGGGCGAGTACGGCGCGGGGACCGCCGTGCGGGCACGGCTGCCACTGATCGACATGTCGACCTATCTGCCCTGGCTCCGGAAGCGGCTGCTCCGCGCGGGCGGCACGGTCGAGGAGCGCACCGTGACCGATCTGGCGGAGGCGGAGGCGCCGGTGGTGGTCAACTGCACGGGACTCGACGCCGGGCGGCTGGCGGTGGACCCGTCGGTGCGGCCCGTCCGGGGGCAGCTCGTCGTCGTGGAGAACCCCGGCGTCGACACCTGGCTGGTCTCCACCGGCCCGGACGGCGAGATCGCCTACCTGTTCCCGCACGGCGGCCGGCTGCTGCTCGGCGGTACCGCCCAGGACGACGCGTGGTCGCTGGAGCCGGATCCCGAGGTGGCCGAGGCGATCGTACGGCGGTGCGCGGCCCTGCGGCCGGAGGTCGCCGGGGCGCGGGTCCTGGAGCACCGGGTCGGGCTGCGGCCGGTCCGGGACACGGTACGGCTGGAGCGGGCGGAGCTGCCCGACGGCCGGCCGGTGGTGCACCACTACGGACACGGCGGGGCGGGCGTCACGGTGGCGTGGGGCTGCGCGGAGGAGGCGGCCGGGCTGGTGCTCTCGGCCGCCTCCTGACCCCGCGCGCGGTGTTACGGGATCCGGTACGTGTCGTGCGGTGCCCGTACGCCGTCCAGGGGCCGGGTGTCGGCGGTGGCCGCCGCCGATCCGGACGTGGCACGGGCGAACGCGTCGGCGCCGCCGACGAACGGGACCCGGGCCGAGGTGCCGGACAGGTCCAGGGTGAGGGTGGGGGTGTCGGCGGGCGGGTCGATGAGGTCCCTGTCGGTGCCCGCGACGATCAGTGCGAGACGGTGACCGGCCGGGACGACGTGGTCGGTGGCCGCCAGGTCGAGGGTGAGGGTGTACGCCCTGCCCGGGGTGAGAGGGACTCCCCTGCCGGGGTCGGCGTAGGTGCCGAGGTCGGCCCAGCCCCGGCTGACGACCGTCTGCCCCACCTCCGCGGTCCTGGCGCCGGTCTCCCGGAAGCAGGCGCTGTCGCCCGGGGTACCGGCGCCCCAGCAGGTGCGGTCGGTGAGCGTGCTGATGCCTTCGCCGCTCGCCGCGTAGTCGCGGATGGTGTCGGGTCCGACGTCGACGAGGACAGCGCTCAGGTGGGCCGTCGCGGTGGTGGGTGTGGCGGTGACGGTGACCTGGGACGAGCCGGACAGGCGCAGGTCACGGGTGAGGGGGCCGGTGACGAATCCGGCCTTGTCGGGGGTCGGGGTGTCGATCCGCGCGGCCCACTCGGTCTCGCTCAGCCGCGGGTCGTCGGTGAAGGCGGCGGTGCCCGTGCCCTTGCGCAGGCCGAGGGTGCCGACGCCGGGCTGCGCGCCGGTGGCGGGACGCAGGGTGGCGGTCCGGGTGCCGTGCGGCGGCCAGACGGCGGAGGTGACCCACTGGTCGGGGTGGCGTTCGATGTCGGCCATGGGTTCGCGGTCGACGCCGTTGTCGTAGCCGAGGAGTTCGTGGTCGAACCAGCGGTGCAGGGTGTCCACCCAGGCGGCGCGGCGGAAGTCGAAGGGGTCGACGTGGCCGGTCTGGGAGAGCCAGATCTTGCGCTCGACGCCGTTCTCGGCGAGGGCGTCCCACCACTGGCCGAGGTGCTTGGTGCGGACGTTGAGGTCCTGGAGGCCGTGGATGAGGAAGACGCTCGCCCTCACCTTGCGCGCGTCCCGGACGTAGTCGCGGTCGGCCCACAGCGACGTCAGGTCGCCGGTGCGCGGGGCCCCCTCGACCAGTTGCCGCTGGACGGTGGCGCACTCGGCGCGGGCCTCGGGGCTGTCGACGTAGTCGGAGAGCCAGTCGGGGCCGGAGTCGTAGAGGGGGGCGCCCTGGGCGAAGTAGTAGTCGTACCAGGAGGAGATGGCGGCGATCGGGACGATGGTCTTCAGGCCCCGCACACCGGTGGCGGCCACGCCGTTGGCTATGGTGCCGTCCCAGCTCTTGCCGATCATGCCGGTTCTGCCGTTGGTCCAGCCCGCCTCGGCGGTCGTGGTGCCGGTGCGGGTGGTGTACGCCTTGGCGCGGCCGTTCAGCCAGTCGACGACGGCCTTGGCGGACTGGACGTCGGAGCGTCCCCCGACGTCGACGCAGCCGTCGGAGCGGTTGGTGCCGGCCAGGTCGACGCCGACGAAGGCATAGCCGCGGGGCACGAAGTAGTTGTCGTAGAACAGCGGCATCTGGACGACGTCTCCGGCTGCGTCGTAGGTCTTGCGCTGGCTCTCGTTGCCGCGTCCGCAGCAGGAGTAGTAGGGGCTGGCGTCCATGATGACGGGCACCTTGCGGCCCTGTGCGGCGGGTTCGCGGGGGCGGACGATGTCGACGGCGACACGGTCCGCCTTCCCGTCGCCGTCGCCGTCGAGTCCGGTGTCCACCCAGACGGCCTCGCGGACGGCGTTCTCGTACGAGTACACGGGCCGGCTCTCGCGCGGGGTGCCGTGGGCCGCGGCCGGGGTGAGGAAGGCGGCCACCAGGAGGGTGATGGCGGCGGTCGCGAGCGGTCTCCAGATCGTGAAGCGCATGCGTGTCCACATGCGCGGGACGGTACCCGCGTCAACTCCCGTACATAAGAGGGCGGCTGTGGGCCCGCTGTGGCCGGATCACGCCCCTGGGGCGGGCCGCGCGTGACGGCCGAATGGCGATCGTGTGACAGGGGCGGCGCTGGGCAGGCCCTGGGACACAGGGAGTCAATAGGCTCCGAACAGACCGTGTGACCCTACGACTTGGAGCTTTCGTGCACCGCAGAATCATCGCGCCGGGCGCACTCGCTGCCGCGTCCGTACTGCTGGCGATCCCGGCATCGGCCGCGAGCGCCTCCCCCGGCGCCCCGGGCATCGGCGACCCCTACTACCCGGCGTACGGCAACGGCGGATACGACGTCTCCCACTACGACCTGCGGCTGAAGTACCAGCCCGCCACGGACGAGTTGGAGGGGACCGCGACGATCCTCGCGAAGACCACGCAGGAACTGTCCCGGTTCGATCTGGACTTCCTGCTCGACGTGAGCGAGGTGCGCGTCGACGGCGCCAAGGCCTCCTTCGCGACCTCGGGCGAGCACGAGCTGGAGATCACGCCGAAGACACCGCTCGCCAAGGGCGCGACGGTCACGGTCGTGGTGCGGTACAGCGGGATCCCGTCGTCGAAACAGGCGTACGGCTTCACCAGTTGGCACCGCACCGCGGACGGCGGGGTCGGCGCCAACGAGCCCGAGGCGGCCTGGTGGTGGTTCCCCGGTAACGACCACCCGCTCGACAAGGCCACCTTCGACGTGTCGGTGCTGGTGCCCGACGGCTCGCAGGCCATCTCCAACGGCACGCTGCAGTCGACGAGTTCACGGCTGGGCTGGACCCGCTGGAACTGGCGTTCCGACAAGCCCCAGGCCACCTATCTGGCCACCCTCGCTGTCGGGAAGTTCGACATCACGACCGGGAGGACCGAGAGCGGAATCCCGGTCGTCAACGCCTACAGCAAGGACCTGGGCGACAACGCCGGCGCGGCCCGGGCGAGCATCGAGCGGACCGGGGAGATCGCCGACTGGCTCGGCGGGTACTTCGGGCCGTACCCCTTCGACGCGCTCGGCGGGTACGTGCCGAACACGAACACCGGGTACGCGCTGGAGACGCAGACCCGGCCGTTCTACAGCCCCCGGCAGTTCGCGAACGGCTCCAACGTCTCCGTCGTGGTGCACGAGTTGGCCCACCAGTGGTACGGCGACTACGTGTCCGTGGCGGGGTGGAAGGACATCTGGCTGAACGAGGGCTTCGCCCGGTACGCGCAGTGGCTGTGGTCCGAGCACGAGGGTGAGGGCACCGCACAGGAACTCGCGGACTACACGTACGCCTCGCACCCGGCCGACGACGCGTTCTGGACGGTGCCGCCCGGCGACCCGGGCCCGGCCGACCAGTTCGACATCGCCGTCTACGACCGGGGTGCGCTGGCGGTCCAGGCGCTGCGTGACGAGATCGGCGACGACGCCTTCTTCGCCGTCCTCAAGGGCTGGCCGAAGAAGCACGCGTACGGCAACGCGAGCGTCGTCGACTTCCAGAAGTACGCCGAGCAGATCTCCGGGAGGGAACTGGGCCCCCTGTTCGACACCTGGTTGTTCCAGCCGGTCAAGCCGGCGGCGCCGGCGGCACGGACGGCGTCGATCGCCGAGGTGACGGCCGCCCCCGCGCAGCCCGAGTCCTGGAAGAAGATCGCGGCGACGAACGACGTGCACGAGCACTGAGCCCCGCCGCCGCATTCCGACGCCCCGGACTGCGGACTGCCTCCTGACGCAGGGGCACCTGGCCCGGGTCGGCGCTACCGCCCGGTGGCCGCCGCCCGGGCCAGCAGGGCGTCGCGCGACAGGGCGGCGCTCTGCGTGGACGGCACCGTGCAGGCGTACGCCCCGGCCAGCGCGCCGTACTCGGCACACCGCAGCGGCGTCTCGCCGGCGAGACGGCCGAACAGGAAGGCGGACGCGAAGGCGTCCCCCGCGCCGTTGGAGTCGACCACCGGGCCGGGCGGGACGGCGGCCGGGACGTGGGTCAGCTCGCCGCCGGTGAGCAGGTACGCGCCCTTGGCGCCGGCCGTGGCGACGACCACCTCGGCGCGGCCCCGCCCGGCGATGCGGCGCATCGTCGTCTCGGGGTCGGTCAGGGCGGTGACGGAGACGAAGACGACGTCCGCCTCGTGGGCGAAGGCCTCGTGGTACGGATTCTCCCCGTCCCAGTTGTGCAGGTCCGTGGAGATGCCGGCACCCGCCTCGCGCAGTACGGGCAGGGCCTCGGCGCAGGGGTGGGTGATGGACACGTGCGCGTGCCGGCACGCGGCGGCGAGGGTCCGCAGCGTGTCCTCGGGGAAGCGGTCGTCCGGGCGCCCGCGGCTGTTGTCGTACAGCGACAGCCGCCGCCCGTCCGGGCCGACCAGGTTGACCGCCCGTTTGGTCCCGGCGGGCTGCGGGACGGCGGTCAGGGCGATGTCCTTGTCCCGGTGCAGGGCGCGGACCAGGTCTCCCTCGGGGTCGTCGCCCAGGAAGTCGAGGTGGTGGGTGCGCAGTCCGAGGGCGGCCAGCCCCAGGGCGACGAAGTCGCCGGTCTGTCCGGCACGGGCGCGGATCCCGCCGTCGATCATGTAGCTGTCGGCGTACGGGAGCGGCAGCTCCGGTACGTACACGATCGTGTCCACGCCCGCCCCGCCCAGGACCAGGACGTCGATGTCGTCGGCGTGCCCGGTGTCCCCGGTGCTCGCGTTCTCGGTGGTCTCGCTGTCGGCGCGCATGGGCGCTACCCCTCCCCGTGGTCGTACACCGTCACCGCGACGCCCCGCTCGACCAGCCGCCCGATGACGAGCGGCTCGACGCGGGACCACTTGCCGCCGGCGAGACCGCAGCCTATCCGGGGCATGTGCACGGACGCGCCGAGTTCGACCGCGTGCTCGGCCAGGCGCGCCAGGGCGGTGTCGATGGCCGGGCAGCGCACGGGGACGCCCTTGCTGCCCGTGCGCGTGCCGTGCCGGCCGATCATGTTGGCGACCCGGATGTCGGGCCGCACCCGGACGAGCTGGAGTGCGCCCAGGCCGAAGTCGTTCGAGGCGCGCTCCCGGTGCCAGGCACGGTAGGCGGCCTCCGGCTCCGGCCGGCGTCGGGACAGCGCCAGGACGAAGCCCTTGCCCCATCCCCCGAGGTCGTTGCAGACGTGGGCGATCACCTTGGGGCCCTTGACCGACGGGGCCGTGGCGTCACCCCTGACATAAGCGATCTCCGACATGACGCCACCGTAGGCGGTGCCACTGACAGTGGCGTCGGCCCGCGGCCCGCGGCCCGGGTGGCTGCTCCGGCGCCTACTCCGGGCGCCGGGACAGCCCCGTAGGTTCGGCGTCCGTCATGTGCGACACCCTGCCGCGGACCGCGAACCAGCCGCCGACCAGGGCGACCGCGACCACCGGGATCAGCAGGAGCGTCTTGCGGCCGACCTCGGGGTCGTTCCCCATCAGAGCGAGGACGGCGACCAGGAAGGCGATCGTGACGATCTCCGTGACCGGGCTGCCGGGGAGCCGGAAGCCGGGACGGGTGAGGAGGCCCGCCCTGGCGCGCCGGACGAAGACCAGGTGGCAGATCATGATGATCACCCAGGTGCTGATGATGCCGAGGGAGGCGACGTTCAGCACGATCTCGAAGGCCTGGCTGGGCATGAGGAAGTTCAGGACCACACCGAGCACACAGACACCGCAGGTCAGCAGGATGCCGCCGTAGGGGACCTGGCTGCGGTTCATCCGGGCGGTGAACCTCGGGGCAGAGCCCGCCGTGGCCATGGAGCGCAGGATGCGGCCGGTGGAGTACAGGCCGGAGTTCAGGGAGGACATGGCGGCCGTGAGGACCACCAGGTTCATCACGTCCCCGGCGCCCGAGACGCCGATCTTCGACAGGACGGTCACGAAGGGGCTCTCGTCGGCCGTGTACGCCGAGCCGGGCAGCAGCAGCGCGAGCAGGACGACGGAGCCGACGTAGAAGAGGCCGACGCGCCACATGATCGAGTTCACCGCGCGCGGGACGACCTTCTCCGGCTCGGCGGTCTCGCCCGCGGCGACGCCGACCAGCTCCAGCGCGGCGTACGCGAAGATCACGCCCTGCATGACGAGGACGACGGGCATCGTGCCGTGCGGGAGGAGGCCCCCGTGGTCCGTGATCACGCCGGGGCCGGGCGTCTGGCCGCCCACCTGGTGCCGGGTGGCGAGCAGGAAGATGCCGACGCACATGAAGGCGACCAGGGTGGCGACCTTGACGATCGCGAACCAGAACTCCATCTCGCCGAAGATCTTCACCGAGATCAGGTTCACGGCCAGGACGACCGCGAGGGCGACGAGCGCGAGCACCCACTGGGGAACGCTCGTGAACAGGCTCCAGTAGTGCGTGTACAGCGCGATCGCGGTGATGTCGGCGATGCCGGTCGTCGACCAGTTCAGGAAGTACATCCACCCGGCGACGTAGGCGCCCTTCTCACCGAGGAACTCGCGCGCGTAGGACACGAACGAGCCCGAGGAGGGCCGGTAGAGGACCAGCTCGCCGAGGGCGCGGACGACGAAGAAGGCGAAGACGCCGCAGACGAGGTAGGCGAGCGCGAGGGCCGGGCCCGCGCTGTTCAGGCGTCCCCCGGCGCCCAGGAAGAGGCCGGTGCCGATGGCGCCGCCGATGGCGATCATGTTGACGTGGCGGTGCTTGAGGTCCTTGCTGTAGCCGGCGTCGCCCGCGTCCGCGGGTGTCGCGGTCGCCTGGGGGTGGGCGGCGACTTCGGCCGTGCGCACGCTGTCCTTGCTCACGGGTGGTACCACTCTCTGGTGCGCCCGGGCGGGGTACGCCCGGGTGTCCGTACGGTCGTGGCCCGCGGCACCCGGAAGGGGCACAGACCAAGGCAGCTGCTTCCCGGAGGCACCGGCGACCATGCGGTGTTCCATGTCACAGCGGGTCGCCTCGCACCCGGTGCACGCCGGGGGCCGGCCGGTGTCACCGCGCTGGTGTGACAGCGATACTGCTGCGTATGACGATCGAGACCGAGGAGCCGGCCCTCACGGTCGACGAGCTGGCCGCCCGGGCGGGGGTCACCGTACGGACGGTGCGTTTCTACGGCACCAAGGGGCTGCTCCCCCCGCCGGTCATCGGTCCGCGCCGGGTGGGGCACTACGGTCCCGGGCATCTCGCGCGCCTGGCGCTGATCGAGGAGCTGCGCCGGCAGGGCCTGACGCTGGCGGCGATCGAACGCTATCTGGACCGCCTGCCGCCCGGTCTCGACGCCCACGACCTCGCCGTACACCGGGCCGTGGTGGCCTCGTGGGCGCCGGACGCCGTGGAGACGGTGGGCCGCGACGAGCTCCGGCGGCTGGCCGGGCGGGCGCTCGGCGAGGAGGACGTGGACCGGCTCGCCGCGATGGGTGTGCTGGGCGTGCCGGGTAGCGGCGACGGCGACCCGGCCGGCGAGGACGCGTACCGGGTCGACGCGGGGCTGCTGCGGCTGGGTGTGCGGCTCCTCGACGTGCCGCTGTCGCCCGAGGCGATCCTCGCCGCCCGGACGGTCCTCCTCGACCACGCGCGCGCCGCGGCCCACGAGCTGTCGCGGCTGCTGCGCGAGGAGGTGCCGGAGCGCGACGCGCAGGCGGTGAGGTCGCTGTCGGCGCACATGCAGCCGCTGGTCGTCCAGGCCCTGCTGACGGCCTTCCAGCGGTCGCTGACGGAGGAGCTGCGGGAGTGGCTCGGGGAGCCGCCGGCGGACGGCTCCCCGTGACGGCCCGGCGGCTCAGCGCCCGTCCGTGCCCGGCGGCTCAGCGCCCGTCCGTGAAGGTCTCCCCCCGCTCCGCCTTCTCCAGCAGCAGCGCGGGCGGGGTGAAGCGGTCGCCGTAGCGCTCGGCGAGCTGACGCGCGCGTGCCACGAATCCGGGAAGCCCGGTGCCGACCTCGGGGTCGCCCTCGTAGCCGTTGATGTACTGCAGGACCCCGCCGGTCCAGCCGGGGAAGCCGATGCCGAGGAGCGAGCCGATGTTGGCGTCCGCGACGGACGTCAGAACGCCCTCTTCGAGGAGCTTGACCGTGTCGAGGGCCTCGGCGAAGAGCATGCGCTCCTGCATGTCCCGGAAGGGGATCTCGGTCCCCGCGCGCGTGAAGTGCTCCCGCAGGCCCGGCCACAGCCCGGCCCGCCCGCCGTCCTCGCCGTACTCGTAGAAGCCCGCTCCGCCGCTGCGGCCGGTGCGGCCGAACTCGTCGACCATGCGGTCGATGACGGCCTCTGCGGGGTGGCCGGGCCAGACACCGCCCGCCTCCTCCACGGCCCGCCTGGACTCGTTGCGGATCTTGCGCGGGAGGGTGAGGGTCAGTTCGTCCATGAGGGACAGGACCTTGGCCGGGTAGCCGGCCTGGGCCGCCGCCTGTTCCACGGATGCGGGCTCGATGCCCTCGCCGACCATGGCGACGCCCTCGTTGATGAAGTGGCCGATCACCCGTGAGGTGAAGAAGCCGCGCGAGTCGTTGACGACGATCGGCGTCTTCTTGATCTGCCGGACCAGGTCGAAGGCGCGCGCGAGCGCCTCGTCGCCGGTGCGGCCGCCCTTGATGATCTCGACGAGCGGCATCTTGTCCACGGGCGAGAAGAAGTGCAGCCCGACGAAGTCGTCCTGGCGCTCGACGCCTTCGGCGAGGGCGGTGATCGGCAGGGTGGAGGTGTTGGAGCACAGCAGGGCGTCGGGGGCGACGATCTGCTCGATCTCCTGGAACACCTTGTGCTTGAGGGAGGTGTCCTCGAAGACGGCCTCGATCACCGCGTCGCAGCCGGCCAGGTCCTGGGGGTCGGCGGTGGGCGTGATGCGGGCGAGCAGCGCGTCCGCCTTCTCCTGGGTCGTACGGCCCCGGGAGACGGCCTTCGCGCACAGCTTCTCGGAGTAGGCCCTGCCCTTGAGGGCGGCCTCCAGGGAGACGTCCTTCAGGACGACGTCGATGCCCGCGCGGGCGCACGAGTAGGCGATGCCGGCGCCCATCATCCCGGCGCCCAGGACGGCCACCTTGCGGACCTGGCGGGGTGCGATGCCCTGGGGGCGGCTGACGCCGGAGTTGACCGCCTGGAGGTCGAAGAAGAACGCCTGGATCATGTTCTTCGACGTCTGTCCCGCGGCCAGTTCGACGAAGTAGCGGGCCTCGATGACCTGTGCGGTCTCGAAGTCCACCTGGGCGCCCTCGACGGCCGCGGCGAGGATGTTGCGCGGCGCCGGGTAGGGGGCGCCGTTGGTCTCCTTGCGCAGGCTGGCCGGGAACGCGGGCAGGTTGGCGGCGAACCGGGGGTTCGCCGGGGTACCGCCCGGGATGCGGTAGCCCGGCCTGTCCCAGGGCTGCTGCGACTCGGGGTTGGCGTCGATGAAGGCGCGGGCCTTGGCGAGCAGGTCGTCGGGCGAGACGGCGACCTCGTCGACCAGGCCGTTCTCCAGGGCTCGCCGCGGGCTGTACTGGGTGCCCTTGAGGAGGACCTTGAGCAGGGCGTCGGTGATGCCCAGCAGCCGGACCGTGCGCACGACACCGCCGCCGCCGGGGAGCAGGCCGAGGGTGACCTCGGGGCAGCCGATCTTCGAGCCGGGCGCGTCCAGGGCGACGCGGTGGTGGCAGGCGAGGGCGAGCTCGTAGCCGCCGCCGAGGGCCGCGCCGTTCAGGGCGGCGACGACCGGCTTGCCGAGGGTCTCGATGCGGCGGAGGTTGCGCTTGATCTCCAGTCCGCCGTCCAGCAGCTCCTGGGCGGTCGCGGGGGTGACGCGGATGAGGTCGCGCAGGTCGCCGCCGGCGAAGAACGTCTTCTTCGCGGAGGTCAGGACGATGCCCCGGATGGAGTCCTTCTCGGCCTCCAGACGGTCGGTGACCGCGGCGAGGGAGGCGCGGAAGGCCGCATTCATGGTGTTCGCGGACTGGTCGGGGTCGTCCAGGACGAGGGTGACGAGGCCGGTACGGTCCTGTTCCCAGCGGATGGTGGTGCTCTGTGTCATGACGGGGTCTCCGTAGAAGTCTCTGGGTTTCCGCAGGGGGGTCAGACGCGCTCGACGATGGTGGCGATGCCCATGCCGCCGCCGACGCAGAGGGTGGCGAGGCCGTAGCGCTTGTCCTGGCGCTCCAGTTCGTCGACGAGCGAGCCGAGGATCATCGCGCCGGTGGCGCCGAGCGGGTGACCGAGGGCGATGGCGCCGCCGTTGACGTTGACCTTGTCCAGGGACAGGCCCATGTCCTTGACGAAGCGCAGGACGACGGCCGCGAACGCCTCGTTGATCTCGACGAGGTCGATGTCGTCGATGGTCAGGCCGGCCTTGGCGAGGGCCTTGCGGGTGGCGGGCGCCGGGCCGGTGAGCATGATCGTCGGCTCGGAGCCGGAGACCGCCGCCGAGACGATCCGCGCGCGGGGGGTGAGCCCGTGACGCTCGCCCACCTCCTTGGAGCCGATCGCGACCAGGGAGGCGCCGTCGACGATGCCGGAGGAGTTGCCCGCGTGGTGGACGTGGTCGATCTTCTCCACCCAGTGGTACTTCTGGAGCGCCACCGCGTCGAAGCCGCCCAGCTCGCCGATGTCGGCGAAGGAGGGCTTCAGCCTGCCGAGCGAGTCGGCGGTGGTCCCCGGACGCGGGTGCTCGTCGTGGTCGAGGACGACGAGGCCGCTGCGGTCCTTCACCGGCACCACGGAACGGTCGAATCGGCCCTCCTTCCAGGCCGTCGCCGCCCGCTCCTGCGACAGGGCCGCGTACTCGTCGACATCACGACGGGAGAAGCCCTCGATGGTGGCGATGAGGTCGGCGCCGATGCCCTGCGGCACGAAGTTGACGGCCAGGTTGGTCATCGGGTCGTTGAACCAGGCGCCGCCGTCCGAGGCCATCGGCACCCGGGACATCGACTCCACCCCGCCCGCCAGGACGAGGTCCTCCCAGCCCGAACGGACCTTCATCGCGGCCAGGTTGACGGCCTCGAGACCCGAGGCGCAGAAGCGGTTCTCCTGCACGCCCGCCACCGTGTCCGGCAGTCCGGCGGCGATCGCGGCGATGCGCGCGATGTCGGACCCCTGGTCGCCCACGGGGCCGACGACGCCGAGCACGATGTCGTCGATGGCGGCCGGGTCCAGGCCCGGGAAGCGGTCCCGGAGCTCGTGGATGAGGCCGACGACGAGATCGATGGGCTTCGTGCCGTGCAGGCCGCCGTTCGCCTTGCCGCGCCCGCGCGGGGTGCGGATCGCGTCGTACACGTACGCTTCGGTGCTCACTGGTAAGCCTTTCGGGAGGGTGGGCCGTGCGGGGCGGGGTCAGTCGCCCTGGTGCGGGAGGTCTGTCACAGGGGTCGTCGCGGTGAACGTCACGGTGGTCTTCGCGGTCGCCTCGGGGGGCGTTCTCGCGGTGGTCTTCGCGTCCGCCTCGGCGGTGCTCCCCGCCGCCGCCTCGGCGGGCGTCCTCATCAGGTCCGTCACGAGTTCCGGTATGCCCCAGTCGCGGGCCACCTCGCGCGTGTCGGCGCCCGGTCGCGCGGGCCCGGTGCGGACGGTCGTGGGCGTCGTGGAGAAGCGGGGCGCGGGGGCCGGCTGGGTGATGCCGGAGTGCTCGGTGAAGGTGCCGCGGGCCGCGAGATGCGGGTGGCGCGGGGCCTCGCGCAGCGACAGTACGGGCGCCACGCACGCGTCGGAAACCTCGAAACGGGCCGTCCACTCGTCCCGGGTGCGGGACCGGAAGCGGGCGGCGACGGCCTCGCGCAGCTCGCCCCAGCGGGTCCAGTCCGTGCGGGCCTCGCGGAGGTCCTCGAGGCCGAGAAGGTCCACGAACGCGTCGTAGAACTGCGGCTCCAGGGCGCCGACGGCCATGTACCCGCCGTCGGCGGTCTCGTAGGTGCCGTAGTACGGGCAGCCGCCGTCGAGCAGGTTGGCGGCGCGCCGGTCCTGCCAGCCGCCGGCCGAGAGCATGCCGTGGATCATCGCGGAGAGATGCGCGGTGCCGTCGACGATGGCCGCGTCCACGACCTGGCCGGTGCCGCTCACGCGCGCGTGGTGCAGGGCGGCGAGGACACCGACGACGAGGTAGAGGGAGCCTCCCGCGTAGTCCCCGAGCAGGTTGGCGGGGACGGGCGGCGGCCGGTCCGGGGCGCCGATCATGCCGAGCGCGCCGGTGACGGCGATGTAGGAGACGTCGTGGCCCGCCCGGTCGGCGAGCGGGCCGTCCTGGCCCCAACCGGTCATCCGGCCGTAGACCAGACGGGGGTTGCGCGCGTGGCAGTCCACGGGGCCGACGCCGAGGCGCTCGGCGACACCCGGCCGGTTGCCCTCGATGAGCACGTCGGCACGGGCTGCGAGATCGAGCACGCGCGCGGGGCCCTCCGGGGCCTTGAGGTCGACGATCACGGAGCGCTTGTTGCGGTTGGTGACGTCGTGGGCGGGATCGATGCCCAGTGAGGAGCCGCCGGGACGGTCCACGCGGACCACGTCGGCGCCGAGGTCGGCCAGCATCATGCCCGCGAAGGGGCCGGGTCCGATCCCGGCGAGTTCCACCACGCGCACGCCCGCCAGCGGGCCGTGCCCGGCCGTCCGTGCCGTCGTCATCCAGCCCCCTCGCTGTGACACAACCGATGTAACACCAGTGATGCTAAGAACGTGTTCCAGTGGGCACAAGAGGTGAACGAGCAAGCGCTTAGACACTTAGGGGCACCTGCCGTCGGCCTCCGCACCGCTCACGCTAGCCTCAGCCGGCGACAGCGGCGCGGGATGCACGACGACGAGGGGATGTCATGAGCAGGCTGAAGAGGTCGGACCGTCCGTACGACATCGTGCTCTTCGGGGCCACCGGATTCGTGGGAACGCTCACCGCGGAGTACCTCGCCGCCCACGCGCCCCCCGGTCTGCGCTGGGCGATCGCGGGCCGCGACGAGAAGAAGCTGGAGCGGCTGCGCGAGCGGCTGGGAGCGGACGCCGGGGTGCTGCGGGCCGACGTCTCGGACCCGGCGTCCCTGCGCGCCCTCGCGGAGCACGCGCGCGTGGTGGCCACCACGGTGGGCCCGTACGTGTCGTACGGCGAGGAACTCGTGGCGGCCTGCGCGGACACCGGCGCCGACTACCTCGACCTCACCGGCGAGCCGGAGTTCGTGGACCTGACGTACGTCCGGCACGACGCACGCGCGCGGGAGACGGGTGCGCGGCTGCTCCACGCGTGCGGCTTCGACTCCGTCCCGCACGACCTGGGCGTGTACTTCACCGTCCGGCAGCTCCCGGAGGGCGTGCCCCTGACCGTGGACGGCTTCGTGAGCGTCGACGCGACCTTCTCGGGCGGCACCTTCGCCTCCGCCCTGGGCCAGTTCGCGCGTGGCCGGCAACTGCTGGCCGCCGCACGGGATCGGGGCCGGCACGAACCGCGGCTCATGGGCCGCCGGGCCGCGGCGCCCGTGGGCGCGCCCCGGTTCGCCCCGGAGGTCGGTGCCTGGGCGCTGCCGCTGCCGACCATCGACCCGCAGATCGTGCTGCGGTCGGCGAGGGCGCTGCCGCGCTACGGCCCCGACTTCCGCTACCGGCACTACGCGGCCGTGCGGCGGCTGCCCGTCGCCATCGGCGGGGTCGCGGCGGTCGGCGCGCTCGCCGCGGCGGCCCAGCTGCCGCCCGCCCGGCGCTGGCTGTCGGACCGGCTCAAGCCCGGGGACGGGCCGAGCGCGCAGAAGCGGGCGCGGAGCTGGTTCTCGGTGCGGTTCGTCGGCGAGGGCGGTGGACGGCGGGTGTGCACCGAGGTGGCGGGCGGCGACCCCGGCTACGACGAGACCGCGAAGATGTTCGCCGAGGCTGCGCTGGCCCTGGCCTGCGACGACCTCCCGCCGACCGCGGGACAGGTGACGACGGCCGTGGCGATGGGCGACGCGCTGACCGCGCGGTTGACCCGGGCGGGTGTCCGCTTCCGCGTGGCGGCGCGCCGCTGACCGTCCCCGTGGCCTCCGCGCGGCCTCATACCGGCCACTGCACCAGCGTGTAGATCATGCCCGCGATCCAGCCGACACCCGCCAGGACGGCGAGGATCAGCGCGGCGTTCACGGCCCGCTCGACGGGCCGGTTCGGGTCGGCGAGGGGCTTGGGGGCACGGTGCGTGGTCATGGGCCCAGCCTGCCGAGCGGAGCACGGGTCGCACATCCGTACGGCTACTCAGGTGACGTACTCAGACGACGTACTCGACCGGCGCGCAACAGGCGTGCCCAGGTCGCCCGGTCGGGCGCGCTCGGGCCGCCCGTCGGGCGCGCGCTCGGGCGGCCTGCCGGGGCGGCCTGCCGGGGCGGCCTGCCCGGCGGTCCGCGTGGGCCCGGACACTAGGTCGGTCGGTGGCGGGTGGTCGCTTCCTGAAGAGCGCGCCGGCACAGCGCGTCCGCCCTGCGGGTCGTCTCGGGGAGACGGAACCGCGGGGTGAGGGCGAGGGTGTGGGCGCAGGCCTCGTCCAGGGTGACGCGGTGGCCGACGGACACGAACACCGGCTTCACCCCCGCCCGGGTGCGCAGCGCGCGCCCCACCTCGTCGTCGCCCGCCAGGAGCGGCGACGCCGATCCGCGCGGGGCGTCGGGGTCTTCGTACGTGAAGGTGAACGGGTTCTTGGCGACGCCGATCGTGGGCAGGCCGGTGAGGACGCCCAGATGGCTGGCGAGACCGAACCGGCGGGGATGGGCCAGGCCGTAGCCGTCGCAGACGACCAGGCCGGGCGGCCGGGGCAGGGCTTCCAGGGCGGCGAGCACGGTGGGGATCTCGCGGAAGGCGAGCAGCCCGGGCACGTACGGGAAGGAGATCCGGCCGACGGCGGTGGCCTCGGCGACGACCTCCAGGCTCGCCGCGTCCAGCACGACGGCCGCCGCCGCGACGACGTCGCGCTCGTCGTCGTAGGCGACGTCGACGCCCGTCACGCAGCCCGTCCCGGGCGGCGGTCCCGGTTCGTCGAGCACCACCCGGGCCCGCAGCTCGTCCTGGACGGCGCGCGCCGCTTCCTCGGTCGCGGGCCAGCCCGCCGGAATGTCCACGGTCGTCATCGTGCGGACGAGCGTACGGCTTCCGGGGACGGGCCACACGATCGGGTCGCGGCGCGGACGCGTCGGGTCGGATCAGGTCAGCTCTTGTCGCCGAGCGCGCGCTGGAGCTGGCTCTTGTTCATGTCCGAACGGCCCTTGACTCCGCGCCGCTTGGCCTCTTCGTAGAGCTGGTCGTACGTGGGCCCCTGGGGGCCCTTGCCGGACCGCTGACCGCCCCGCTTGCCGGACGACATGTCCTGGGTCGAGGTACGACTGGCGGTCTTGGACTCGCCCGACCGGGCACGCTCCTTGTTGACCGTCCGGGCGGCGATCTCCTTCGCGCGTCCGGCGCTCTCGCCCCGGTCCTGCGCGCTCTCCTTGATGTGCTCGTACTGGCGCTCCCGCTTGGGGCTGGAACCGCGTGGCATGGGCGCTCACTCCTTTCGCGTTCGCGCCCACCGGGTACCCCGAAAACGGCTCAGCTCTCCAGGCGTGCCACGCGCCCCTGTTCACCGGCGGCCCAGCAGCCGAGGTCGGGGGTGCAGTCCACGGTGTCGTACGAACCCGTGTCGACGGTGCGCCAGGTGCGGCCGGAGTCGGTGGTCAGGTCGGTTCCGGTGGGGCCGACGGCGAGGGCGGCGGAGCGGCTGTGCGGGAGCCAGGCGACGCCGGAGCGGTAGGCGGGCGGGGGCGTGGTGGCCGGCCGCCAGGTGCGGCCCGCGTCGCCGGTCGTGGCGGCCGCCCGCGGGGAGGGCTGGTCGGCGCGGTAGTCGCCGCCGACGGCGAGGCCGTGGGTGCGGTCGCGGAAGGCGACGGCGAAGACCCCGCGCGCGGGGTCCCCGGCGGGGACGGGGGTGTCGGCGGCCGTCCAGGTCCGTCCGCGGTCGGAGGAGTGCAGCACCCGCGCGCGTGCCGCCCCGCCGGTGGCCAGCCAGACGTCCTTCGTCCCCGAGGCGACCAGGCACTGGCCACTGGCCGCGAAGCCCGCCTCGCCGTCCAGGGCGGCCGGCATGCCGTCGTCGGGCAGCACGTTCCAGGAGCGGCCGCCGTCGTCGGTCGACAGGATGCGGAATCTTCCGTCCACCGGGTCGCTCATGGCGAGTCCGTGACGGCGGTCGAAGAAGGTCAGGCAGTCGTAGAAGGCGCGGGTGTCGGTGTTGCGGAAGGACTCCGTCCAGGTCGTCCCGCCGTCCTCGGTGCGGTAGACGCGCGACGCCTCGCCCTCGCCGATGGCGAGCACCACGGCGCGGCGCGCGTCGAATGCCTCGATGTCGCGGAACTGGAGGTCGGCGGCGCCGGGAGGCGAGACGTTTCGCCAGCTCTCGCCGCCGTCGGTGGTGCGCAGGACGGTGCCCTCGGTGCCGGAGACCCAGGCGGTGTGCCGGTCGACCGCCGCGAGGCCCCGGAACCGTACGGCGGTCGCGCCGGTGTCCTTGAGGTCCCAGTGCGGCGCCGCGGCCCCCGGGGTGTGCGCCGACGGTGCCTGCCCCTGGGAGGCCGACGGCTGCGCCTGGGCCGGCAGGGCGGTCAGGAGGGCCAGTGCCGCCCCGCCGGCCGCCACCGCCACCCGGCGGCTCCCGCGTGCTGGACGAATCGTGCGTCGCGTGTTCCCCAAGCGCCTCATGGCGGGCGAAGCTAGCCCACGGCTTTCGGTGACGTCCAGATGGCCGCGAGCACCTCAACCGCCCCGGGAGGCACCGCAGGAGAGGTGAGTCACTCGCGTGCATGAAAGACGGTGACCGAGGTCACTCGCAAAGGGTGTGCACGGATCGACAGGTTCCAGCGTCTCTTCCAGTGTCCGGACGCACCGCCCGGAAGATCGTCCCGCCGACACGAGGGAGCAAGGCGTTGTCCACCGTCATAGAGCAGTCCGTAGAGGCGCGCCTGGTCGCCGCCGCGCCCCGGATGCAGAGCATCCCCGCCACCCTGTCCTACGACCGGCAGGACCCGTTCGCCGTCCGCATGACCTTCCCGGCCCCGGCCACCCTGGAGGGCGTCGAGGTCTGCTGGACCTTCGCCCGCGAACTGCTCGCCGCGGGCCTGCACGACGCCGAGGGCCACGGCGACGTCCGGGTGCGGCCCTACGGGTACGGCCGCACCGTGCTGGAGTTCCACGCGCCCGAGGGCACCGCCGTCGTCCACGTCCACACCGAGAAGATCCGCGACTTCCTCCAGGCCACGAGCGAGCTGGTGCCCACCGGCACGGAGTACCGGCAGCTCGACCTCGACCACGACCTGGCGGAGCTGATGCGGGACGCCTGTTAATCCGTTGACAGCCCTTACGGGCTTTCCTACCGTGTAGAACGGTTCTGTTGCCGCCGATAGGAGAAGGACGTTGCTCGTCTGAGGTCTCGAGACACCGCGCCACACCGCTGAGGTGTGTGCGCCGCGTGCGACCTCGGCCTTCGAGCCGTCCTTGCGGAGCAGGACTTCCTGCATGTCTCCGCGCTCCCCCGCTGCCGCGGTGGTCGCCGCTTTCCGGTGTCTCGACACGTGTCGCCCCTGACCGCACACGCCACCACGAGGCCCGCCTTGACTCACTCCATCACCTGTACCTCCCTCGCCTTCTCCTGGCCGGACGGGACCCCCGTCTTCGACGGGCTCGACGTCGCCTTCGGCCCCGGCCTGACCGGACTCGTCGGCGTCAACGGCTCCGGCAAGTCGACCCTGCTGAAGCTGATCGCCGGGCAACTCGCCCCCGCCGACGGCACGGTGCGCCTCGCCGGCGAGGTCGGCCACCTCCCCCAGAACGTCACCCTCGACACCACGCTGAAGGTCGACGCGGCGCTCGGCATCGCCGCACAGCGGGCCGCGCTGCACGCCATCGAGGCCGGTGACGCCTCCGAGCGGCACTTCGAGACCCTCGGCGACGACTGGGACGTCGAGGAGCGCGCGCTGGCCACCCTCGGCGAGCTCGGACTCGGCCACATCGACCTCGACCGCACCATCGGCGAGGTGTCGGGCGGCGAGTCGGTCATGCTGCGGCTCGCCGCGCTGCTGCTGCGCCGGCCGGACATCCTGCTGCTGGACGAGCCGACCAACAACCTCGACCTGCACGCCCGGCGGCGGCTGTACGCGGCCGTCACGTCCTGGCCAGGCGTACTGGTCGTCGTCAGCCACGACCGGGAACTGCTCGACCTCGTCGACCAGATCGCCGACCTGCGCGCCGGGGAGGTCACCTGGTACGGCGGCAACTTCTCCGCGTATGAGGAGGCCCTCGCCACCGAACAGGAGGCCGCCGAGCGCATGGTGCGCGTCGCGGAGGCCGACCTGAAGAAGCAGAAACGCGAACTGGTCGACGCCCACCTCAAGCTGGCCCGCCGCAAGCGGTACGGGCAGAAGATGTGGGACAGCAAGCGCGAGCCGAAGATCGTCATGGGCGCGCGCAAGCGCTCGGCCCAGGAGTCGGCGGGCAAGCACCGGATCCTGCACGAGGAGAAGCTCGCCGAGGCCAAGGACCGGCTCGACGACGCGGTGGAGGCCGTCCGCGACGACGACGAGATCCGCGTCGACCTGCCGTACACGGCCGTACCGCCGGGCCGGGAGGTCCTGCTGCTCCGGGACCTCCGGCTCGCGTACGGCGCGCGCGTGGACGGCGGTCTCGACCTGCGCGGTCCCGAGCGGGTCGCGCTGGTCGGGCGCAACGGCGCCGGCAAGACGACGCTGCTGCGCACCGTCGCCGGGGAGCTGGCGCCGGAGGCGGGCGAGGCGCACGCGCACGTGCCGCTGCGATTCCTGCCCCAGCGCCTCGACATCCTGGACGACGAGCTCACCGTCGCCGAGAACGTGGCCCGGTTCGCGCCGGGCGCCACCAACAACCGGATCCGGGCCCGGCTGGCCCGCTTCCTGTTCCGGGGCGCCCGAGCCGACCAGAAGGCGGCGACACTCTCCGGCGGGGAACGCTTCCGGGCGAGCCTGGCCGCGCTGATGCTGGCCGAGCCGGCGCCCCAGCTGCTCATGCTGGACGAGCCGACCAACAACCTCGACATCGCGAGCGTGCGCCAGCTCACCACCGCCCTGGAGTCCTACGAGGGGGCGCTGATCGTGGCCAGCCACGACCTGCCGTTCCTGGAGTCCATCGGCATCACACGGTGGCTGCTGCTGGACGGGGAACTGCGGGAGACGACGGCGTCGGAGGTGGCGGATCCGGCCTAGGCCGGACCTGGGAGGGCCGGGCGGGGCGGGTGGCGCGAGCCGGGCGGGTCGTCGCGGACCCCGCCCGGGGCCGCCGGTCGTGGCACGGTCTCAGGAGGGGCACATTGTTACCGCGGGGTTTTGTCCTGGTGGTCCCGCCCTGCATGATGGCTGACCGGCGCCGCGTCCGAGGCGCCGGTGGTGCCACCCGATTCGGAGACCTGGACGTGCCCAGCAAGAAGGCCCTCATCCGCCGCCCCAGCCCGCGCCTCGCCGAAGGCCTGGTGACGCACGTCGAGCGGGAGAAGGTCGATGTGGAGCTCGCCCTGGAGCAGTGGGAGGCGTACGCCGAGGCCCTGCGGGCGCACGGCTGGGAGACCGTCGAGGTGGACCCGGCCGACGACTGCCCGGACTCCGTGTTCGTCGAGGACACGGTGGTGATGTACAAGAACGTCGCCCTGATCGCGCGCTCCGGCGCCGAGTCCCGGCGCGACGAGACCCTCGGGGTCGAGGAGGCCGTGGCCCGCCTCGGCTGCTCGGTGAACTGGATCTGGGAGCCGGGCACTCTGGACGGCGGCGATGTGCTCAAGATCGGCGACACGATCTACGTCGGCCGGGGCGGCCGGACCAACGCGGCCGGCGTCCAGCAGGTGCGCGCCGCCTTCGAGCCGCTGGGCGCGCGGGTCGTGGCCGTACCGGTGAACAAGGTGCTGCACCTGAAGTCGGCGGTCACGGCGCTGCCGGACGGCACCGTGGTCGGTCACATCCCCAAGGTGGACCGGCCGTCGCTGTTCCCGCGTTTCCTGTCGGTGCCCGAGGAGGCCGGCGCGCACGTGGTGCTGCTGGGCGGCCCGCACGTGCTCCTGTCGGCCGCCGCGCCGAAGACGGCGGACCTGCTCGCCGATCTCGGTCTCGAACCCGTCCTCGTCGACATCGGCGAATTCGAGAAACTCGAGGGCTGTGTGACATGCCTCTCGGTACGGCTGCGTGAGCTGTACGCCTGAGCGGGTGATCCCGCCACCCTTTCAGCCCTGGGACCTGCGGCTCCCGGGGCTGTTCGACATGCCCGGGATCCCTTGACGCAACACGGCTGATCAGCGATGTTTACGGCGTTCTTAACCTACGGCTTCGTAACCTACGGATACGTAGCCTACGATTCCGTACGTCCGGCCTCGCTCGCCGGAGTGTTCCGCTCCGCTTCACGTCCCCCTGGAGTTCTCGTGACGATCACCTCCCCTCACCTCGGCAGCCCCGCCGTCTGGACCGACGCCAAGCTGCTGTTCGCGCTGGAGGAAGTGGTCGAGACCGAACTCAACCGGCATCTGAAGGTCACCAAGGACTGGATGCCCCACGAGTACGTGCCGTGGAGCGACGGCCGCAACTTCCCCGGCTTCTTCGAGGACGGCGAAGCCTGGGAGAAGAAGCAGTCCAAGGTCACCGAGATCGGCCGGATCGCGCTCGTCGTGAACCTGCTCACCGAGGACAACCTGCCCAGCTACCACCACGAGATCGCCTCGCTCTTCGGCCGCGACGGCGCCTGGGGCACCTGGGTGCACCGCTGGACGGCAGAGGAGGGCCGGCACGGCATCGTGATGCGTGACTACCTGCTCGCCTCGCGCGCCGTGGACCCGGACAAGCTGGAGCAGTTCCGCATGTCCCACATGAGCGAGGGCTTCGAGTCCGACAACCGGCACTCGATGCTGCACTCGGTCGCCTACGTCGCGTTCCAGGAGCTGGCCACCCGCGTCTCGCACCGCAACACCGGCCACCAGTCCGGGGACCCGGTCTGCGACCGGATGCTGGCGCGCATCGCGACCGACGAGAACCTCCACATGGTCTTCTACCGCAACCTCCTGAAGGCCGCGTTCGAGCTGGCCCCCGACCTGACCATGCAGGCCGTCCGCGACGTCCTCGTCAACTTCCGCATGCCCGGTCACGGCATGCCCGGCTTCGAGCGGTTCGCCGCGCAGATGGCGATCGGCGAGGTGTACAACCTGCGCATCCACCACGACGACGTCATCCAGCCCGTGCTGCGCTTCCTGAAGGTCATGGAGATCGACGGTCTCGGCCCCGAGGGCCAGAAGGCGCAGGAGGAGATCGGCCTGTACATGGGCGGGCTCGACTCGGAGGCGTCCAAGTTCGACGAGAAGCTGGCGGCGCGCAAGGCCCGGATGGCGGCGCGGGCGGCCGGCTGACCCGCCTCCGCCACCGATCGCTTCGACGGCTCGCACAGGGAGATCGACCTCCCGGTGCGGGCCGTTCGCGACCTGCGGCATCATGCCGCCCTGGGTGACGGTGACACGGGCCGCTAGGCGGTCGGCTTCCTGCGCGGGCTGACCGACGAGGACACCGCCGACCGGATCCGGGCCCGGATCGGTCTGCCCCGGGGCGACGGGAACGCGGCCTCGATCCGCGCGGGCCCAACCGCGCGGGCCGAACCGCGCGTGGAGCCGGCATCCCGCGCCCGGGCGAGACCGAGGGTGAGGGGAGTGCGCGCTGCTCGCGCCACGACCGGACGCCCCCGGATCCGCACCGCACCCCCGCGACGCGGTCACTCGGATTCGGGGTCGTCTGTACGGCGCGGCTCAGTGCGCCGTGCGCCGCAGGTTCAGGCGCTCCTTCTCGGACATGCCGCCCCAGACGCCGAAGCGCTCATCGTTGGCCAGGGCGTACTCGAGGCAGGCGGACCGCATCTCGCACATGCCGCAGATGCGCTTCGCGTCCCGCACCGAGCTGCCGGGCTCGGGGAAGAAGAACTCCGCCCCGGTCTGTGCGCACAGCGCCTCGCGCTGCCAGCCGAGGTCGAGTGTCGGAATCGTGTCGGTGTACATGGCCAGGATCGTGCCCGGCGGCGAAAAACGTTCGATCAATGCCGGATATACGCGGCGCGCGAAGGCCCCTGGCCGCCCGATGATGCTCCTGCCGCGTACCGCCGCGCACGGCGGCGCGCGGTGCACGCGGCACCCTCTTCGAGGACGCCGGGCGCAGGCGCCGGGCGCACGCGTGGCCACTCTCCCGCGACCTGCCGTGTCCGCCGGTGGCCGTGCTCCGGCGGCGTTTGTCGGTGGGCGGTGCGAGACTCGGCAGTGCAGAGGCCGGGATCCCTTCGAGGAGGGCAACGATGCTCACCACCCGTTTCGTCGACGGCGCGCCGAACTGGATCGATGTCGGCACGTCCGACATCGAGGGCGCCACCTCCTTCTACGGCTCTCTCTTCGGCTGGCGGTTCCGGTCGGCGGGACCCGACGCCGGTGGCTACGGCTTCTTCCAGCTGGACGGGAAGACCGTCGCGGGCGGCATGCAGACCGAACCCGGGCAGGGCCCGCCGTCGTGGACGGTCTATTTCAGGACGGCGGACGCGCAGGCCACGGCGCAGACCGCCCAGCACAAGCACGGCACGGTCCTCCTCGCGCCGATGGACGTGATGGGCCAGGGCACGATGGCGGTCCTCGCCGACCAGGCGGGCGTGCCGTTCGGCCTCTGGCAGCCGGGACGGACGGTGGGCGTGGACGTGGCGAACGAACCCGGCGCGCTGTGCTGGGTCGAGCTGTACACGCCGGACATCGCCGCGGCGGCCGCCTTCTACAACGCGACGCTGGGCCTGGAGACGTCGGCCGCGCCCTTCCCCGGCGGGACGTACACCTGCGTCAACCCGGCCGGTGCCGGGGAGGAGGCCATGTTCGGCGGGATCGTGCCGCTGGCCGACGACGCCACGGAGGCCGAGAGCGGAGCGTACTGGCTGCCGTACTTCGAGGTCGCCGACGCTGACACGGTGGTGGCCGAGGCGGAGAAACTGGGCGGCCGGGTGCGGATGCCGGCCACGGACGTCGAGGGCGTCGGCCGCATCGCCAAGCTCGCCGACCCCTACGGCGCACGCTTCGCCGTGATCAAGAGCGTGCCACAGGAGATGTGAGGCGGTACGGGAGTGCCGGGCCGCGGGTCTCTCCGTACCGTGCCGTTCGGTGCCCCCTCCCCTGCCGCGCCGTGCCGGGGGTGAGCGGGACGGCGGTGCGGTCAGGCCGAAGCGCGGCGCACCAGCGTCGTGGGCAGGACCACCCGGCCCGGCGTCTCGTCGGCGATGCGCGGATCGAGGCGGCGCAGCAGGAGGCGGGCCATGATCCGGCCCATCTCCTCGATGTTCTGACGGACCGTCGTCAGCGGCGGGTCGCACTGCTCGGCGACCGGCAGCATGTCGTCGAAGCCGACCACGGCGACGTCCTCGGGCACCCGCCGTCCGCGTTCGCGCAGGACGCGCAGGGCGCCCGAGGCGGCCAGGTCGTTGGCGGCGAACACGGCGTCCAGGTCGGGGCGGCGGTCGAGGAGTTCGCGCATGGCACGCTCGGCGCCGCCGGGGGTGAAGTCGCTCTCGACGACGAGCCGCGGGTCGTCCTCGCCCATGACCTCGCGGTATCCGTCGAGCCGGTCCGCCGCGGAGGTCTGGTCGAGGGGGCCGGTGATGTGGGCGATGCGGGTGCGGCCGAGCCCGGCCAGCAGGCGTACGGCCTCGCGGGCACCGCCCCGGTTGTCGCTGTCGACGTAGACCACGTCCCGGGTGCCGTCGCTCCAGCCGGGACGGCCGCCGAACACCGTCGGCACGCCGGCGCCCTGGATCAGACCGGGGAGCGGGTCGTCGAGGTGCAACGAGAAGACCAGGGCCCCGTCGACATGGCCGCCGGCGAGGTAACGGGCGACGCGGGCGTGGTCGTCGCGGCCCTCGGTGAGGAGCAGCACCAACTGGTTGTCGTGGGACGTCAGTTCCTTGCTGATGCCGCGGAGCTGGAGTGCGAAGAAGGGGTCGGCGAAGACCCGGCTCTCCGGTTCCGCGATGACCACGGCGATCGCGTCGTGCCGCTTCGTCACCAGGCTGCGCGCCGCCTGGTTGGGGACGTACCCGAGCTCCTCCACGGCCTGCCGGACCCGCTCGACGAGCGGCTCGCGGACGCCGTCGCCGCCGTTGACGACTCTCGACACGGTCGCCCGGGACACCCCGGCCCGTGCGGCCACGGCCTCCAGCGTGGGTCGCGACGCTGTCTCGGTCACTTCGGGGCTCCTCCTGGCCGGCTGCGGCTCAGGATAGCTCCGGCGCGACGGCCGGGTGAGAGCGCTCTCCCGCCGTCGGCGCGCCGGGGGCGGCGCCGACGGCGCTTCCGCCCCTCCGTGCCTGCGCCCCTCGGCGCCTCCGCCCCTCAGTGCTGGTGCGCGACGCCGCTCTCGTGCGCGTCGCCGCCTTCGTGTCCGTGGCCGGTCTCGTCCGGCGCGGGAGACACGGAAGACGCAGGAGGCACGGGAGACGCAGGGGAGGCAGGAGACGCGGGAGACTCGTGCGGCGCATGCGGTTCGTATCCCGGGATCGTGCCGTCGGATTTCTTCACCAGGAAGAGCCCGACCATCCCCATGTCGGAGTGGCTCTGCACATGGCAGTGGTACATCCACGCGCCGGCGCCCACCCCCTCCCCCGCGACCACCTGGAAGCCGAAGGAGTCGGCCGGCCCCACGATCTTGTTGTCGACGACCTGGCTGGGGTCGTCGGGACCGGTGAGCAGGCCCGTGCGGTTGTCGGCCCAGCGATGACCGTGCATGTGGAAGGTGTGGTAGTACTCGCCGTGCGTGATCATCACGAACTCGACCCGATCGCCCACCGTCGCCTCGAAGTCGGGGCCCTGGTGACCCGCGTGGGCCGGCCTGTTGTTGATCGTCATGTCGTTGAAGACGATCGTATGGGTGGCGTCGGGCAGGATGTCGCCCTTGCGCCGGACGATCACCGGTCCGTACAGGCCCTTGCGGATGCCGCCCGTGCCGTGCTCCGTTCCCACGACGTGGTCGTGGTAGTGCCAGTAACCCGCGCTGCCCGCCCGCCAGGTGCCGTCGGCGCGGCGACCGGGCGCGTGGGTGCGCCAGGTGTAGGTGCGCGTACCGCCGGGCTCGATGTCACTGCCGTTCAACTTCGTTCCGTCGCTGGACACTTCGTAGTCCAGACCGTGGACGTGCAGACTCGCCGCCACTTCCAGGGTGTTCTCCACCTCGATGTGCACGGTGTCGCCCTCGTTGAGCTCGATCAGCGGCCCGGGAATGGTCGCCTTTCCCTTCTCGAAGCCGTAGCCGAGTTGGCCGTCGGCGAGCTTCTCGGCGTACAGCTTGAGGTGCCTGACCGCTCCCCCCGCCGGGGCGGTCCTCGCCGGTCCGGTGGCGCTCACCGCCCTGGGCCCCCAGGACAACGATGTCGCGGCGGCCGCGCCGCCCAGCAGCACCCGGCGGTTGAAACCGCGCCTGTCCATGCCGAACTCCCCACCCTGGTACGGAATTTGCGACGATGAAGAAGACGAGCCTGTGACGAACCCGTGAGACGGTACCGGCCGTTCCGCAGTTTCTCCACACCCAGGACAAAGTTCGTGCCATTGCGGTCATAGCTATTGGCGAGTCATACACATGGGGTCTAGCTTCCTTGGCGCTGTCGCTGTGACCGAGGAGGCGCCCATGCACTTACGAGGGTTGAGTCCCAGAAAACGAATCCGGGTGACCGCCGTGGCGTGCGCCACGCTCGTCGCCGGCCTGCTGTCCGCCCCGGCCGCGGACGCGCGCCCGACCCCCGAGCCACCCCTGACAACGATGTCCATCAAGTCACCACCGGGCGGCGCCGACGTAAAGGTGCTGATCTTCCACGGATCGGCCGCGGCCGGGGACGAGTCACCGGTCGTCAACGCCGGTATCGAGGCCATCGAGCGGATCGGGCTGTCCGGGCCAGCGGACCGGCGCTTCGAGGTCGAGGCCACGGACGACGCCTCGGTCTTCACCGACGGGACACGGCTCGGCGGTTACAACTCCGTCGTGTTCCTGACCGGCGGCGGTGACGTCCTGGACCCGGAGCAGGAAGCGGGCCTGGAGGCCTACATGGAGGCCGGCGGCGGATTCGTCGGCGTCCACGACGCGGCCCGCGCCGAGCCGTACTCGGACTGGTTCACCGGCCTGATCGGCGCCCGTCCCGCCGCGTCGAGCCCGACGGCCGTGCAGCGGGCCACCGTCGAGGTCGGCGACCGACGGCATCCGGCCACCGGCGAGCTGCCCCTGGAGTGGAAGCGCCCGGACCTGTGGCCGAACTGGGCGAAGAACCCGTCCGGCGAGGTGCACACCGTCGCCCGGGTGCGCGAGGCGACCTACCGGCCGGGCGCGAGCGCCAACGGCGCCGACCATCCGGTCAGCTGGTGCCGCGATTACGACGGCGGCCGCTCCTTCTACACCGGCATGGGCGGCACGGTCTCGTCGTACGACGAGACGGACTTCCGCGCACATCTGCGCGGCGCCCTGCTGTGGACGTCCCGACTCGTGCAGGCCGACTGCAAAGCGACCATCACCAAGAACTACAAGGCCGAGCGGCTGACCCCCGCCAACCAGCCCGGCCAGAACGACCAGATCGGTGAACCGCACGGCCTGGTCACCGCGCCCGACGGCCGGGTTCTCTACATCGGGCGGGGCGGCGCCGACTCCTCCCGGCCGGTGATCACCGACTGGAACAACCCGGACGTGGGCAAGGGCAAGGGCCAGATCCACGTCTACGATCCGGCGACCAAGAAGGTCACCCTGGCCGGGGAACTGACGGTCTTCGGCAACAAGGGCGGTGGCGACGAGCTCGTCAAGGTCGAGGAAGGTCTCCTCGGCATCGAGCTCGACCCGCGCTTCGAGCAGAACGGCTGGGTCTACCTCCACTACACGCCCCACCCCGGCGTCAACCGTGACACCCGGATGGCTGAGCGGCGCGTCTCCCGCTTCACGCTCGACCTCGCCACGAACCGGCTCGACCTCGGCAGCGAGAAGGTGCTGCTCGAGTGGCCGGTACAGGTGCACAGTTGCTGCCACGCGGGGGGCGGGCTCGCCTGGGACTCGAAGGGCAACCTGTACATCGCCACCGGTGACAACAACTCCAGTGGTTTCAGCGGTGGTTACTCCGGCAACAACCCGCAGCCGAACTTCAAGGGCGTCTCCTTCGCCGACGCGCGCCGCACCGCCGGGAACACCCACAACCTCAACGGCAAGATCCTGCGCATCCATCCGGAACCCGACGGGACGTACACGCTTCCCGCGGGGAACCTGTTCACGGGCCGGGAGACCGCCGAGGGCGGCGGCAAGACCCGCGGCGAGATCTACGTGATGGGCGTCCGCAACCCCGCGCGCATCTCCGTCGACCGCGCCACGGACATCCTGTACGCGGGCTGGGTCGGCCCGGACGCGGGCGAGCCGTCGTCCACCTGGGGACCGGCGAAGTACGACACGTTCGCCGTCATCACCCAGGCGGGAAACCGTGGCTGGCCGTACTGCATGGGCAACAAGCAGCCCTACCGGGACCGCAACCTGCCCGATCCGTCGCAGCCCCTGGGCTGGTACGACTGCGACCACCCGAAGAACGAGTCGCCGAACAACGACGGACTGGTGAATCTGCCGCCGGTCACCGGCAACAACATCTGGTACTCGCCCCAGGGCGGCGCACCCGACTACCCGCGCGATGCCGCCGGCGTCCCCTCCTACCGGCAGGACCAGGCGACCTACCGGCTTCCATGGCTCAAGGGCGGCGGGCAGGCGGCGATGAACGGTCCGGTCTACCGCTACGACACCGCCGTCGCGAGCACGGTCAAGTGGCCCGCGTACTGGGACGGCAAGTGGTTCGTCGGTGACTTCTACGACGCCGATCAGCCGCGCAACGCGGTCGTCATGGACCCGAGGACACAAGGCTCGGGCGGTCTGCCGGTCCACTCGGAGTCGCTGAAGAAGATCGTGCCGGTCGGCAACGACGGCATCAAGAACCTCATGGACTGGAAGTTCGGCCCGGACGGCGCCCTGTACGTCCTCGACTACGGCCGCGGCTTCTTCACCTCGGACGCCAAATCGGCGCTGTGGAGGGTCACTTACCAGGGCGGCGGCCCGACACCCGCCGCCGACCGACTGGCGAGGGGTGTGCGGTGACACGACGGACCCGGCTGATACGGAAACGAACAATGTGGACGGCCATGTTGGCCGCCGTGCTGATGATGCTCGGTCTTCAGGCGGCGCCCACCGTGGCACGGCCCGCACCGGCAGCAGCCGCCGCCCAGGTGCTCACCTGGACCGCCGGCGACGACATCACCCGGTACGGTTCCGCGCCGGCGACGGCGGTGGCGGGCCGGACGACGATCGTCTTCGAGAACAGCGTGGCGACCGGCAACACCATGGGCATGCCGCATACGTTGACGTTCGCGACCACCGACCCCGAGTTCAACGACGACGTCACGCTGAACATCCTGGCCAACCCGAACGACGACCTGGGCGGCCGGCACACCGCCGAGGTCACCCTCACCCCGGGGCGCTACTTCTACCACTGCACCATCCCCGGCCACGGCCAGATGCAGGGCATCCTCGTGGTGACGGAGGGCGGTGGCGAGGACACGACACCGCCCGAGACGTCGGCGCAGGTCACCGGCACACAGAACGCGCAGGGCGCGTACGTCGGCTCGGCGAGTGTCGCGATCGGTGCGAGTGACGAGGGCGGGTCGGGGGTCGACGGTATCCAGTATGCGGTCGGCACTGCGGGCGACTGGATCCCGTACACCGCACCGGTCGTCGTCGACCAGGTCGGCAGCCATCAGATCCGCTACCGGGCGTTCGACAAGGCGGGCAACGTCTCCGCGGAGAAGACCGCCGCGTTCACGGTCGTCGCCCCGCCCTCCGACGACACGACACCCCCGGACACCTCCGCCACGGTGACCGGCGAGCAGCATCCCGACAGCACGTACATCGACATGGCGACCGTCACCGTGTCGGCCTCCGACACCGGTTCCGGCGTCAACACCATCGAGTACGCGGTCGGCTCCGGGGCCTGGCAGCCGTACACCGCGCCCGTCATGGTGCACCAGGTCGGCACCCACACCGTGCGGTACCGGGCCACCGACAAGGCGGGCAACGCGGCCGCCGAGAAGAGCGTCCGGTTCACCGTGGTGGCGGCGGCCCCGCAGGACACCACACCACCGGTGACCGGCGTGACCGTCGAGGGCACGAAGAACTCCGCCGGGGCCTATGTCGGCAACGCCCGGGTGACCGTGAGCGCGACGGACGAGCACGGGTCGGGTGTCGACCGCATCGAGTATTCACTCGACGGTGGACCGTACATCGCATACACCATCCCGGTGGTGGTCGACCGAGCGGGCCCGCACACCGTCGCCTACCGCGCCACCGACAAGGCGGGCAACACCTCCACCGCGCGCACGGTGACCTTCACGGTGGTGTCGAGCCAGGTCCCCGCACCCAACTGCCCGGAGTACGACGACCGGCTGACGGTGATCGTCGGCACGGTCGACTCGGGGGTGCCGAACCGGCTGACCGACAAGCGGTGCCGGATCAACGAGCTGATCGAGGACGAGAGGGAGTGGACGTCCCAGGCGCTGTTCCTCAAGCACGTCAAGACGGTCCTCGACGCACTGCTCGGCGAGGGGATCGTCGACCAGCGCGAGTACGACGCCGTCCAGGAGGCCGCCCGCGAGTCCGGGATCGGGAAGCCCGGCCAGACCGAGGGCTACCGCACGATCCTCGACGGCAGCGCGGGCTCCTTCGCCAAGTGGCAGCAGGTGGGGGGCGGATCGTTCGCGCAGAACCCCGACGGATCGATCACCAGCGGGACCTCCCGCGAGGGCCTGGGCATGCTGTGGTTCCCCGAGCGCAAGTACGGCGACTTCTCGCTGAAGCTCCAGTGGCGCGACGACGCCCCGGGCACGGGCAACGCCAACTCCGGTGTGTTCGTGCGCTTCCCGTGGGTCCACGACCATGCCGAGGAGCCGCGACCCGAGTGGGTCGCCATCAAGTACGGGCACGAGGTGCAGGTGCTCGACCGGCCCGACGGGGACATGTACAAGACCGGGTCCGTGTACGGCTTCGACCGGGTGGGACTCGCCGGCGCCGGCGTCACACAGAAGGGCACCTGGAACGACTACGAGATCAGGGTGGTCGACCAGCACTACTCGGTCTACCGCAACGGTGTGCTGATCAACGAGTTCGACAACACCGGTGGGCAGGAGTTCTCCCCGCCCCGCGCGGACGACCCGGGCACGGACGGACGGCGTTTCGCCTCCGGTTACCTCGGGCTCCAGGTCCACAGCACCACGGACGTCGTCTCGTACCGGGACATCCGCATCAAGGAACTCTGAGAGAGAAGGCCTAGGACGCCCCGGGTCCGCCCGGGGCGTCCTCGTGCCGGGCGCGGCTCGGCTGCACCCGCCTGGGCTCTCCTGGCATCTTCGGGTACTCCGGCGGATACGGCAGATCTCCCAGACCGTGGTCGTGTTCGTCGCGTCGGGCGAGTTCGAGGAGGGGCTCCAGGGAGTACGCGTGGTCGTCCATGTCGGCGTGCACATCGCCGAGTTCGGCATACCGGGCCGGCATGGTGGCGAGGTCGAAGTCGGCGGGGTGGGCGTCGCCGACCTCCTCCCAGCGCAGCGGCGCCGAGACGGGCGCGTGCGGACGGGGACGTACGGAGTAGGCGGAGGCGATGGTGCGGTCGCGGGCGGTCTGGTTGTAGTCGATGAAGATGCGCTCGCCCCGCTCCTCCTTCCACCACTTGATCGTCACCCGCTCCGGCAGCCGCCGTTCCATCTCCCGACCGACGGCGATGGCGGCACGCCGGACCTGGGTGAACGTCCAGCGGGGTTCGATCGGCACGAAGACGTGCAGGCCACGGCCGCCGGAGGTCTTGGGCCACCCGCGCAGACCGCCGAACTCCTCCAGCACAGAGCGCAGTTCGTGGGCTGCGTGAACAGCGTCGTCGTAGTCGGTGCCGGGCTGCGGGTCGAGGTCGATGCGCAGTTCGTCGGGGCGGTCGACGTCGTCGCGGCGCACGGGCCACGGATGGAAGGTGAGGGTGCCGTACTGGGCGGCCCACAGGACGGCCGCCTCCTCGGTCGGGCACATCTCGTCGGCGCTGCGACCGCTGGGGAAGGTGATGTGAGCGGTCGGGATCCAGTCGGGCATGTTCTTCGGCGCCCGCTTCTGGAAGAAGGACTCGCCGGTGACGCCGTCCGGGTACCGCTCCAGGGTGGTGGGGCGGTTGCGCAGGGCACGCAGAATGCCGGGTGCGACCGCCTGGTAGTAGCGGGCGAGGTCCAGCTTGGTGAAGCCGCGCTCCGGGAAGAACACCTTGTCGGGGCTGGACAGCCGTACCGTCCGGCCGGCCACTTTTAGTTCCACCGCATCGCCCATGCGAGCCACGGTAGACACACCTTCGACAGCTCGCATCAGCTCGCGGCGGCCCGTGGACCGGACGGCCCGCACACCGGGCGGACCCCGCGTTCCTCGCGCAGAATCGGGAACATGGATCTGCCGGTGATGCCGCCCGTGAAGCCGATGCTCGCCAAGTCGGTGGCGACGATTCCACCGGACATGCAGTATGAGGCGAAGTGGGACGGTTTCCGGGCCATCGTGTTCCGCGACGGTGCCGAGATCGAGTTGTGCAGCCGCACCGGAAAGCCGTTGACCAGGTATTTTCCGGAACTGGTGGAGGCGCTGCGGGAACGGGTGCCGCAGCGGTGTGTGCTGGACGGGGAGATCGTGATCGCCCGTGAGGGCCGGCTCGACTTCGACGCCCTCACCGAGCGCATCCACCCGGCGGACTCCCGGGTGCGCACGCTCGCCGAACGGACCCCGGCGTCGTTCGTCGCCTTCGACCTGCTGGCGCTGGACGACCGGTCACTCCTGGACGTGCCGCTGAGTGACCGGCGGGAGCAGCTGACCGAGGCGCTCGCCGGGGTGACGGCCCCCGTCCACGTGGCGCCGGCGACGACCGACGCCGAGGTGGCCCGGCGCTGGTTCGAGGAGTACGAGGGCGCGGGCCTGGACGGAGTGATCGCGAAACCGCTCACGCTGCGCTACCGCCAGGACGAGCGCGCCATGTTCAAGATCAAGCACGAGCGGACCGCGGACGTGGTCGTCGCCGGATACCGCTTCCACAAGAGCGGTCCGGTGGTCGGATCGCTGCTGCTGGGTCTGTACGACGACCGAGGCGTCCTCCAGCACGTCGGCGTGTCGGCCGCCTTTCCCATGAAACGCCGGGCGGAGCTGATCGAGGAGCTGGAGCCGCTGCGCATGGAGGACGCGGCGGGCCATCCGTGGGCGGCCTGGTCGCAGGAGGCCGCGCACGAGACGGCACGGCTGCCCGGGGCGCCGAGCCGCTGGTCGGGCAAGAAGGACCTGTCCTGGGTGCCGTTGCGGCCCGAGCGGGTGGTCGAGGTGGCGTACGACCACATGGAGAACGGGGCGCGGTTCCGGCACACCGCCCGCTTCCGTCGCTGGCGCCCGGACCGCACCCCGGACAGCTGCACCTACGCGCAGTTGGAGGAACCGGTGCGCTACGACCTGGCGGAGATCCTCGGAGCCCCGCCCGCGAAGGGATCAGGAACATGATCCACAAGGGTGTGAGCGTGATCCACCAGCCGGGAGCGTGATCCGCAAGCGGTTACGCCTCGGTCGTGTCCGGCAACCGGTTTCGGAAACGAATCCTGATCCACAACCGGTTGCAACTCGCCGGCTGCTCCACAATCGCTTTCAGGCGCAACCCGATCCGCAACCGGTTTCCCTCGCGGCCCGACCTGCCTGGCTCGGCTCTCCCGCGCCGCCGACCTGCCCTCCTCCCTCTTCCGTAACCGCTTTCACGGCCACGGGCCCGCAGCGCGAACCGCCTGGACGGCCCCGCAGCGCGAACCGCTTGAGGATGGCAGACCCCGCATCGCGAACCGCTTGGGGACGGCAGACCCCGCATCGCGAACCGCTTGGGGACGGCAGACCCCGCATCGCGAACCGCTTGGGCACGGCAGACCCCGCACCGCGAACCGCTTGGACGGCAGGCCCCGCAGGGCGAACCGTTCTCACGGCGTCATGAGGACCTTCACCGCGCCGTCCTGCTTGTGCTGGAACATCTCGTACGCGTGCGGGGCGTCCGACAGCGGCACGCGGTGGGTGGCGAAGTCGTCGACGCCGAGCGGGTCCTCGTCGGTGAGGTACGGCAGGATCTCGTCGGCCCACCGGCGTACGTTCGCCTGCCCCATGCGGATCTGGAGCTGCTTGTCGAACATGGTGAGCATCGGCAGCGGGTCGGCCATGCCTCCGTAGACGCCGACGAGGGAGAGGGTGCCACCGCGACGCACCAGCTCGATGGCGGTGTTCAGGGCGGCGAGCCGGTCGACGCTGAAGCGTTCCGCGAGCGGGCCGCTCAGTTTCCTCGGCAGCAGGGCGGAGGCGTTCTGGATCATGCGGGCGGCCGCGCTGCCGTGCGCCTCGGTGCCGACGGCGTCGATCACGGCGTCGGGGCCCCGGCCGTCGGTCTCGTCGCGGATCGCGGCGACGAGTTCCTTCTCGCTGTCGAAGCTGCGGAGGTCGTACGTCTCCACGCCGCGCGCACGCGCCCGGCGCAGCCGGTCGCCGACCAGGTCCACGCCGAACACCCGCCCCGCGCCGCGCACCTGGGCGACGCGACAGGCCATGTCACCGATGGGGCCGAGGCCGAGCACCGCGACGCTGCCGCCCTCGGGGATGTCGGCGTAGGCGACCGCCTGCCAGGCGGTGGGCAGCACGTCGGAGAGGTAGACGAAGCGGTCGTCGGGCGGGCCCTCCGGCACCTTGATGGGGCCGAACTGGGCCTGCGGTACCCGCAGATACTCGGCCTGGGCGCCGGGCACGGCACCGTACAGACGGGTGTAGCCGAACAGGGCGGCGCCCATCCCCTCGCCGGTGACCTGGGTCGTCTCGCACTGGGTGGGCAGCGCGTTCAGGCACATCCAGCAGTTGCCGCAGGCGATCTGGAAGGGCACCACGACCCGGTCGCCGACCCGGAGGTCGGGTACCGCGGCGCCGACCTCCTCGACGATGCCCATGGGCTCGTGGCCGAGGATGTCGCCCGGGGTCATGAACGGGGTGAGCACCTCGTACAGGTGCAGGTCGGATCCGCACAGGCCGCTGGACGTGATGCGGATGACGGCGTCCGTCGGTTCCTGGATCGTCGGATCGGGAACGGTGTCCACCCGTACGTCCCGCTTGCCCTGCCAGGTCACTGCCTTCATCGCGCCGCGCTCCCTCCGCCGACCGGCCCGTCCCGGCTGGTCCGGGGGTACCGGGTCCTGGCTGCCGCCCGGGTACCCGACCGCCCGGCCCCGAACCACGACGCGCCACCCGCCCGCCCGCCGCACAGCGCCCACCCCTCACCCCCACCGCCCCTACAGCGCGCATGGCCCGCACAGCCCGCACCCCGCACCCCGCACCCCGCACCCCACAGCCACGCATAGCCACTCTCGAACGGACGAGCGCACAATCGAGACACGAAACGGGGTGGCCATGACAGGCACGAGTCGTTCGATACGCCCAAGACACCCGCGACACTCACGACACCCGAAACAGGCGAAACACGCGAAAGACCCGAGACGCCCGGCGCGCGCGATGCGTCCCGGACGTCCCGGGGCCGTCTCGGTGGCGGCGGCGCTGTTCGCCGGCCTGCTGGCGCTCGTCCTCGTCGCGGGCTGCACGACGAGCCGCGAGCCCTCGACGGACGACGACGGCCGCAGCGCGTCGCAGCAGCCGAACCCGAGTGGGAGCACCAGTCCCGGCGCCGTCGCCGGCTCCCTGCTCGCCGTGAAGATCGACAACGCCCCCGACGCGCGGCCGCAGACGGGCCTCGACTCCGCGGACATCGTCTACGTCGAACAGGTGGAGGGCGGGCTGAGCCGGCTGATGGCCGTGTACGCGACCAAGATGCCGGATGCCGTGGGTCCCGTGCGCAGCGCCCGCGAGTCGGATCTGGAGCTGCTGGGCCAGTTCGCGCGGCCGGTGCTGGCGTTCTCCGGGGCGCAGGGCAGGCTGCTGCCCCTGATCGACCGGGCGCCGCTGGACGCCGTCACGCCCGAGGACGCCGCGGGCGCCGGGGCCTACTACCGGGGCACCGCGCGGGCCGCGCCGCACAACCTCTATGTGCGTCCCGGTCGTCTGCTGCCGTCGGCGCCGGGTACCGCCGCGCTGACCACCGGTTTCCGTTACGGCCCCGCGCCCTCCGGGGGTACGGCGCAGCCCGCGCTCTCGGTGCGCTACCCGGCGGCGCGTTTCACCTTCACCTGGTCCGCGAGCCGGGCCGGCTGGCTGGTGTCCACGGACGGCGCGCCGACGGTGACGAGCGACGGTCGGCGGGTGGCGCCGGCCACGGTGGTCGTGCAGTACGTGAAGGTGCGGGCGTCGGGTTTCCACGACTTTCTCGGCAACAACACGCCCTACACCGAGACGGTGGGTGCGGGTAAGGCGCTGGTGCTGCGCGACGGTCGCCGTCACGACGTGAACTGGAAGCGGGCGACGGCCACGGACGGCACGGACTTCACGACCGCCGACGGCGCACCGGTCCGCTTCGCCGACGGCCAGGTGTGGGTGGTGTTCGCGCAGGCACCCTGAGGTCACTCGGCCCGGCGGTCACGCATCCCGACGGTCACGCCACCCGGCGGTCACGCGACCCGACCGAAGCCGGCCGCCCTGGTCAGGACGGTGCGACCAGGGGCTCCGCGGGGTTCTCGGCGGGGTTGCGCAGCCCCTCCGCCGCGTCCGACACGCGTTGGATGAGTTCGAGGAACTGGGTCTGTTCGGTGGCGGAGAGCGGGGACAGGAACACCTGGTTCATCCGGGCGGTGCGCACGGTCAGTCTGCGGTGGGTGCGCTGTCCTTCGTCGGTGAGTCCCAGCAGGTAGCGACGCCCGTCCTGCGGGTCGCGGACCTTGTCGAGCAGTCCCCGGCGGATGAGCCTGCTGATCACCTCGGCGATGGTGGAACGGTCGAGTCCCACCCGCTCCCCCACCGTGCGCTGATCGAGGCCCGGCTCGGCGACGAGCGCGTTGAGGACCGCGAACTGCGGCGAGGTGATCTCCTCGGAGACCATGGTGTTCCACAGCAGGTAGTGCGCCTGCTGGAGCCGCCGGGCCAGGTGCCCGGGGTGGCTGGTGAGATCCACCGCGGCCATGTGCGCTCCTCAGCGTGAGATTTCGTCGGTGTACTGAACGATACCGCGTGTGACCGACCGAGTCTCGTGGCCGGGTGACCCTGGTCAGCCCTCCGGCCTGGGGTCTTGACTGCTCCGGTCCGCGGTGGCAGCGTGTGGGCAACCTCGGAGAAATAATCAGTGCCCTGATTAATTGTCGGCCGGGGGCGCGTGGAAGAGATGGGGCTTCACGGATGGACAAGGTGGTCGCCACGGCCCTGGAGGCGGTGGCCGACGTGCCGGACGGCGCGTCTGTGGCAGTGGGTGGGTTCGGGCTGAGCGGCGTGCCGAACGTCCTCATCCAGGCTTTGTACGAGCGGGGCGTCGCCGGTCTGTCGGTCGTCTCCAACAACTGCGGTGCGATGGAGTCGGGCCTCGCGGTACTGCTCGCGGCCGGGCGGATCGCCCGGGTAACCGGTTCCTACATCGGTGGGAACAAGGAGTTCGCCCGCCAGTACCTGTCGGGTGAGCTCGAGGTCGAGATGATCCCGCAGGGCACGCTGGCCGAGCGGCTGCGGGCCGGCGGCGCCGGGATCCCCGCCTTCTACACCCCCGCGGGCGTGGGCACCCAGGTCGCCGAGGGCGGACTGCCGTGGCGTTACGACGGCGAGGGCGGCGTCGCCCTCGCCTCGCCGCCTAAGGAGGTGCGGGAGTTCGAGGGCGCGGAGTACGTGCTGGAGCACGGTATCCGCACCGACTTCGCGCTGGTCAGGGCGGCGAAGGGCGACCGGCACGGCAACCTGGTGTTCAACAAGTCCGCCCGCAACTTCAACCCGCTCTCCGCGATGGCCGGACGGATCACGATCGCCGAGGTCGAGGAACTCGTGGAGCCCGGTGAGCTCGACCCGGACGCGGTCCATCTGCCGGGCATCTTCGTGCAGCGCGTGATCGCGCTGACCCCGCGGCAGGCGGCGGACAAGAGGATCGAGCAGCGGACGGTCTCCGCGCCGGCGACAGAGAAGACGGTGAGCGAGTGATGGCCTGGACACGTGAGGAGATGGCCGCCCGCGCCGCGCGCGAGTTGCGGGACGGTCAGTACGTCAATCTCGGCATCGGGCTGCCGACCCTGATCCCCAACTACCTCCCGGCGGACGTGGAGGTGGTGCTGGAGAGCGAGAACGGCATCCTGGGCACCGGCCCCTACCCCACCGAGGACGCGGTCGACCCGGATCTGATCAACGCCGGCAAGGAGACCGTGACGGTCCTGCCCGGCGCGTCGTTCTTCGACTCGGCACTGTCCTTCGGCATGATCCGCGGCGGGCACATCGACGTCGCCGTGCTCGGCGCGATGCAGGTGTCCGAGCGTGGCGACCTGGCGAACTGGGCGATCCCCGGCAAGCTGATCACCGGGATCGGCGGGGCGATGGACCTGGTGCACGGCGCCCGTACGGTCATCGTCGTCATGACGCACACCGCCAAGGACGGCAGCCCCAAGATCCTCACGGACTGCGCGCTGCCCCTGACCGGGAAGCGTTGCGTGAACAAGATCATCACCGACCTGGGTGTCCTCGACGTCACCGAGGAGGGCCTGGTGCTGGTGGAGACCGCGCCGGGCGTGACCGCCGAGGAGATCGTGACGAAGACTGCCGCCAAGGTCCGGCTCGCCGAGGGGGTCCCGTCATGAGCAACGGTTTCAAGACCGTTTACATCGTCGACGCGGTCCGCACCCCGATCGGCCGCTACAACGGCGCCCTGGCCCCGGTACGGCCGGACGACCTCGCCGCACACGCCATCCGTGAACTCGTCGCCCGTACACCCGCGTTGGACCCCGCTCGTATCGAGGACGTGTACTTCGGCAACGCCAACGGGGCCGGCGAGGAGAACCGCAACGTCGGCCGCATGGGCGCGCTGCTCGCGGGCCTGCCCACCTCCGTGCCCGGTGTCACCGTCAACCGGCTGTGCGCCTCCGGTCTGGAGGCGGTCGTCCAGGCCGCCCGCGCGATCGCGGTCGGCGACGCCTCCGTCGTCGTGGCCGGCGGGGTGGAGTCGATGACCCGCGCGCCGTACGTGCTGCCGAAGTCGGACCGGGCGTTCCCGGCCGGGCACACCGAGGTGTACTCGACGACGCTGGGCTGGCGGATGGTCAATCCGCGGATGGACCCGCAGTGGACGATCCCGCTGGGCGAGTCGGCCGAGCTGATCGCCGACAAGCACAAGATCGGCCGCGAGCAACAGGACGAATTCGCCCTCGCCAGCCACCGCAAGGCCGCCGCGGCCCAGGCGGCGGGCCTGTTCGACGCCGAGCTCGCGCCCGTGTCGATCCCGCGCCGCAAAGGCGACCCGGTCGTGTTCGGCGCCGACGAGTGCGTACGGGCCGACGCCTCACGGGAGGCGATGGCGAAGCTCCGGCCGTCGTTCCGGACGGAGGACGGGACGGTGACGGCGGGCAACGCCTCGCCGCTGAACGACGGCGCCGCGGCCCTGCTGCTGGTGGACGAGGAAGGGCTGAAGGCGACCGGACGCGAGCCGCTCGCCCGCGTCGGCGCCACCGGGGTGTCCGCGATCGACCCGCAGTACTTCGGGCTCGCCCCCGTCGAGGCGGTCAACCGCGCGCTCGCCAAGGCCGGCAGGGGCTTCGCCGATCTGTCGGTACTCGAACTGAACGAGGCCTTCGCGGCCCAGGTGCTCGGCTGTATGGCCGAGTGGCCCGAGTTCGACCCGGCGGTCCTCAACCCGCAGGGCGGCGCGATCGCCCTCGGTCATCCGCTCGGTGCGTCCGGTGCCCGTCTCGCCGGCACGGTCGCCCACCAGCTCGCCCGTCGGGGCGGCGGCGTCGGGGTCGCCACCCTCTGCATCGGTGTGGGCCAGGGCCTCGCCCTCGTCCTCGAACGATAAGAAATCCGGGAACTCCCATGACTCTCACGCAAGCCGACATCGACCAGGAGATCGCGGCCGAGCACGCCGCGTACGAGAAGCGGATCGCCGACGGCGCGCCCGTCGAGCACCAGCCGCGCCGCGACTACGCGCCGTACCGCTCCTCCGTCCTGCGCCACCCGAAACAGCCGCCGGTCGCCATCGACGTCAGCAAGGACCCGGAGCTCGTGGAGCTGGCCTCCCCCGCTTTCGGCGAACGGGACATCACCGAGATCGACAACGACCTCACCCGGCAGCACAACGGCGAGCCGATCGGTGAGCGGATCACGGTTTCCGGCCGGTTGCTGAACCGCGACGGGCGTCCGGTCCGCGGGCAGCTGGTGGAGATCTGGCAGGCCAACTCGGCGGGCCGCTACGCCCACCAGCGCGAGCAGCACGACGCCCCGCTGGACCCGAACTTCACGGGTGTCGGCCGCACGCTCACGGACGACAACGGTTTCTACCGCTTCACCACCGTGCAGCCGGGCCCCTACCCGTGGCGTCAGCACGTCAACGCCTGGCGGCCGGCCCATATCCACTTCTCGCTCTTCGGCACGGCCTTCACCCAGCGGCTGGTGACGCAGATGTACTTCCCGAGCGACCCGCTGTTCCCCTACGACCCGATCATCCAGTCGGTGACGGACGACGCGGCCCGGCAGCGGCTGGTCGCGACGTACGACCACAGCCTGTCGGTGCCGGAGTTCTCGATGGGCTACCACTGGGACATCGTGCTCGACGGGCCGCACGCCACCTGGATCGAAGAAGGGCGCTGACCTGCCATGACGAAGATCGACACGAGCCGTCCGGAGACCGTGCTCCCCACTCCGTCGCACACCGTCGGCCCGTTCTACGGCCATGCCCTGCCGTTCCCCGGCGGCGGCGACATCGCTCCGCTCGGCCACCCGGACACGATCGTGCTCCAGGGGCATGTGTACGACGGGGAGGGCGACCCGTTGCCGGACGCGTTCGTGGAGCTGTGGGGTGCCGACCCCGACGGGAATCTGCCGCGGGTGGACGGCTCGATGCGGCGGGACCCGTCGAGCGGCGGTTTCCTCGGCCGCAACGGCGTGGAGTTCACCGGCTGGGGCCGCGTCCAGACGGATGCCGACGGCCACTGGTCGGCGCGGACGCTGCGGCCGGGCGCGCGCGGTCACAGCGCCCCGTATCTGAGTGTCTGTGTGTTCGCCCGCGGGCTGCTCGTGCACCTGTTCACCCGGATCTATCTGCCGGACGACGAGGCCGCGCTGAGCGCCGACCCGCTGCTGAAGCGGGTGGACCCGGCGCGGCGCGACACGCTCGTCGCGACGCGGGGCCCGTGGGGGACCTACCGTTTCGACATCCGCCTTCAGGGCGAAGGCGAGACGGTCTTCCTGGAGTTCCAGTGACGGTTCCCGTGACCACCGCCCACCACGACGCCGGTCTGCTCGCCCCTGGGTGGACCGGCTCGCCCGCCGCGGCCGCGACCGGCGACAGCGCCTATCTGCGGGCGCTGCTCGACGCGGAGGCCGCGCTGACCCGCGCCCAGGAGGGGCTCGGGCTGGCCCCGCGGGGCGCCGGAGCGGCGGTCACCTCGGCCGCCGACGACGGTGGGTTCGACCTGCGCTCCCTCGCCGAGCGGGCGCGCGGCGGCGGGAATCCGGTGATCCCGCTGGTCGCCGATCTGACGAAGGCGGTCGGCGCGGTGTACGGACCGTACGTCCACCGGGGCGCGACCAGCCAGGACATCATGGACACGGCGACGATGCTGGTCGCGGTACGCACCCTCGGTCTTCTGCTGGCCGACCTCGACCGCGTGCAGGGGGCGTTGGCCCGACTGGCCGCCGAGCACCGCGACACGCCGATGCCGGGCCGGACGCTCACCCAGCACGCCGTGCCGACGACCTTCGGGCTGAAGGCGGCCGGCTGGCGGTCGCTGGTGCTGGACGCGCGGGACCGGGTGACGGTGGTGCGCGACGCGCTGCCCGCCCAACTCGGCGGCGCCGCCGGGACGCTGGCCGCCTTCACGGCGTACGGCGCCGGCGACGCGACCGCTCTGCCCGCCGCCTTCGCCGGTGAACTCGGGCTGCGCGCACCTCTGTTGCCGTGGCACACCCTGCGGACGCCGATCGCCGACCTGGCCGGCTGTCTGGCCGTCACGGCAGGCGCGCTGGGCAAGGTCGCGACGGATGTCCTCACCCTCGCCCGCACCGAGATCGCCGAGGTGGCGGAGGGCGGTGGTGGCGGTTCCTCTGCCATGCCGCACAAGGCCAACCCGGTGCGGTCCACGCTGATCGCGGCCGCCGCCCGGCGGGCCCCGCAGCTCGCGGCCACGCTGTACGGGTCCCTGGTGGCGGAGGACGAGCGGCCGGCCGGCGCGTGGCACGCCGAGTGGGAGCCGCTCAGGGAGTTGCTGCGGCTGGCCGGGGCGGCCGCCCGGGACGCGGCCGAGCTGACCGAGAGCCTGCGGGTCGACGCGGACGCGATGCGGGCGCACCTCGGACTCACCCACGGACTGATCGTCTCCGAGCGGCTGTCCGCCGCCCTGTCGAGCGTCCTCGGCCGGTCCCGCGCCAAGGAACTGCTCACCGAGCTCGCCCGGCGCAGCTACGCGGAGGATCGCCCGCTGGGCGAACTCCTCGCCTCGGAAACCGACTTGAAGGACTTCGATCTCGGCGACCTCACCGACCCCACTCGTTACACCGGTTCCGCCGGAATCCTCACCGACCGTGCGCTGGAGCGACGTTGACCGAGAAGCTGCTCAACCATCGTGCCGAGGGCCCCGCTTCGGCTCCCCCGCTGCTGCTCGGGCCCTCGCTGGGTACTTCGTACGCCCTGTGGGACAAGGTCGCGCCGGAGCTGTCCGCGACGCACCGGGTGGTGCGCTGGGATCTGCCGGGGCACGGCGGCTCGGCGGCCGACCTGATCGGCCCCGGGGCCACCGTGGGTGACCTCGCCGACCTGGTGCTGGCATTGGCCGACGCGCTCGGCCTGGAGCGGTTCGCGTACGCGGGCGTGTCGCTGGGCGGCGCCGTGGGTCTGCACCTGGCGCTGCATCATCCGGAGCGGGTGTCGGCGCTGGCGGTCATCTGTTCGTCGGCGCACTTCAACGGGTCCGCGCCCTGGGAGGAGCGGGCCGCTCTGGTGCGCCGTGAGGGGCTGGCGGGGCTCGCCGAGGGCGCGAACGCCCGTTGGTTCACACCCGGGTTCACCGTGCCGGGGCTCGTCGCCGACCACCGCGCCGCCGACCCGCGGGCCTACGCGGCGTGCTGTGACGCGCTGGCCGCGTTCGATCTGCGCGAGCGGCTGCATGAGATCTCCGTACGGACCCTGCTGATCGCCGGGCGCCAGGACCCGGCCACACCGCCGGCGCATCTGCGGGAGATCGCGGACGCGGTGCCGGGCGCCGCGCTGGCCGAGCTCCCGGGCGCCTCGCACCTCGCGCCCGCCGAGTGCCCCGAGGCCGTGCTGACGCTGCTGCGCTCCCACCTCGACGGCGAGGCCGAGCGGGGCATGGCGGTGCGCCGGGAGGTGCTCGGGGACGCGCACGTGGACCGGGCCCAGGCCCGGCAGACCGCGTTCACCGCGCGCTTCCAGGGCTTCATCTCCCGCTACGCCTGGGGCGAGATCTGGACCGACCCGACGCTGAGCCGCCGCGAGCGCAGCATGATCACGCTGACCGCGCTGGTGGCACACGGCCACTACGACGAGCTGGCCATGCATGTGCGGGCGGCCCGGCGCAACGGGCTCACGCCCGAGGAGATCGGCGCCGTCCTGCTCCAGACTGCCGTCTACTGCGGGGTTCCGGCGGCCAACTCGGCGTTCGCGACCGCCCAGCGGGTGCTGGCGGAGGAGGACGGGACCGGCTGAGACGGATACGCATGACCGACGGTGATCCGGCCGGTGACGGCTCCGGCGGCTTCACCCGCGCGTCCCCTCGCACGTCCCCCGCGAGGGGCCGCCGCGGAAGGTCACCGGGTCACCTCCGGCGGCTGTCTGCGGCGGCTATCTCCGGGTCTGTCCGGGTACCAGGCCCACCTGCGGCGCCCCCATCGCCCGCAGAGCCTGCTGGGCCTTGTCCACGAGGCCGTCCGCTCCGCAGGAGCGCGCCAGTGACAGGCCCCGGCCGAGCTCGGACACCGAGCGGGAGAGGATGCCGTACTCGACACGGGCGGCCGCGTGTTCGTACAGGCAGGGCGAGAGCTCCAGAAGGTCGACCGCCTGCTGGGCCAGCCGGACCGCGCGCTGGCCGGTCTCCAGGGCGGCGGCACAGCGCAGGGCCTCCCCGATCGCGGTGGCGGTGCCGAAGCGCTCGGCCTGACGGCGCGCCTCGGAGACGAGCCGGTTCGCCCGGGCCGGGTCCTCGGTGGCCAGCGCCCGGGCGAGGTCGACGGCCCAGGGGACCATCACCGGGTTGAGGTGGCCCCGCACCGCGGCCGCCTTCTCGGCCGCCTCCAGCTCGTTGACGCCCTCCTTGACCCGGCCGACGGCCAGCAGCAGCCGGCCGCGCACCGAACGGGGGTCCGGCAGCACGATCGTCGACGGGTACGGCGGGGCGAAACCGTACTGTTCGGCCGTCTCCCAGGCCTCGGCCACATGGCCGCGGACGAGCAGCGTGTCGACGAGGTTGCAGGTGGCCGACCAGTACAGCGGCAGGCCGCGTCCCACGCGTTCGGCGACCCGCAGCGACTCCCTGAGGGACTCCTCCGCCTCCTTCAGACGGCCCCGGCGGCGCAGGCCCAGCCCGAGGTAGGCGTGGGCCAGGGCGAGGTGGCCGCCGCTCCAGCCGGCCGACGAGTAGGCGCGCAGGGCCTCGTTGAAGAGGGCGTCGGCGCGGTCGAGGCGGTCGGTGTAGGCGTAGGAGCTGGCCAGCATCATCAGCAGTTCGATGCCCCACTCCTGGTCGGTCCAGCCGAGTCCGGGGGCGAGGCCGCCGTTGACGAGGGCGCGGTCGCAGAACTCGGCGACCTCCTCGGCGTTCTCGCCGTGGGTCATGGCGTCGAAGCCGCGCAGGATGAGCAGGGCACGCTCGGCGTTGTCCCGGCCGGTACAGGTCCCGACGAGCTCGGCGAGTCTCTCGGAGCGGTGCGGGGTGGTCGTCTCCCCGGCGTACACGCCCTCCCACATGAACTGCACCGCCTGGAGCCGCAGCCGAGCGGGTCCGGGGGCGTGCCGGGCGGCTTCCGCCTCGACCGTGCGGACGGCCTCCCCCAGCTGGTCGTTGTGCAGGAGCGCCTGGGACAGCCGGTAGACGGCGTCGACGCGCTCGGTGCCGTCGAGGCCCGGCATGGCGAGTGCGGTGCGCAGGTGGCCGATGGTCTTGGCGGGAGCGGTGAGGAGGGTGGCGCAGCCCAGTTCGTAGAGCACGTGCGCGTGGACCTCGGGGGCGGGCGGTTCCTGGAGGGCCCGTTCCAGGCAGCGGCGGGCCGCGTCGGGGGCGCCGACGGCGAGGTGTTCGCGGGCGGCCTCGCGCAGCTGCTCGACGAGTTCCTCGTCGCCTTCCGCGTGCACCTGGAGCAGGTGCCGGGAGGCGGCCGCGAGGCCCTTGCCGGCGTCGCTGACGACCTGGGCGGCGATGCCGTGCATCGCGGTGCGCAGGCCGGTGGGGATGGAGTCGTAGACGGCGGAGGCGATCAGCGGGTGGACGAACTCCAGGTCGCCGTCGCCGGCCGGGACGGGCTCGGTGAGGATGCGGGCGTTGCGCAGCAGTTCGGCGCAGCGCGCCGCGTCGTCGCGGCCGAGCCCGGCGAGCAGGGCGGCCTCCTCGACGGAGATGTCGGCGCCGAGGATCGCGGCGGCCATGGCGAACTTGGTGGCGTCCACGCCCAGTTTCTCCAGGCGGTCGACGAGGCCGCCGCCGCGGGCCGCGCGGTTCAGGGCGCGCAGTTCGCCGGCCGAGGACTCGCTCGCCTCCAGTTCGCTGTCGCGGACCTTGGCGAGGAGTTCGACGGTCTCGTAGGGGTTGCCGTCGGTGACGGCCCAGACCTCGCGGCAGAACGCGGCGTCGGCGTGCGGGCCGAGGGTGGCCCGGGTGAGGCCGGCGACCGCGGGCGGGGTCAGGGCGCTGAGGCTGGTGACGGCGCGGCCCGCTGCCTGGCCGATGACGTCGAGGTGGCGGGCGGCGTCGCCCTTGATCTCGCCGGGCCTGCGGGCCACGACGACCAGGACGGAGAGTTCGTCGAGGCGTTCGACGAAGGCGACGAGCCAGCGCAGGGTCTCCTGGTCGGCCCAGTGCGCGTCGTCGATCAGCAGGACGAGCGGGTAGTCCCGCCGGGCCAGCCTGGTCACGGCGGCGACGAGGCCGTCGCACACGCCCTGCGGGTCGGCGTGGCCTTCGCCGGGTTCCAATATGCCGAGGGCGGGGCCGGCGATGTCGTACCAGTCGCCGAGGTATTCGCGGGCCTCCTCCGGGTGCAGGGACAACAGCGCGGGCTGGAGCAACTGCCGTACCACGTTGAAGGGGACGGACCTCAGGGTCTCGCCGCCGCGGGCCGACCAGACCACGCAGCCGCGGCTCTCGGCGATACGGCGGGTCTCGGCCAGCAACGCGGTCTTGCCGAATCCCGCCTCGCCCCGGAGCACCAGCAGATGACCCGAAGAGGACCGGTCGGCACAGAGCGTCTCCACCGCCTCGGCGATGGCGGCGACTTCCCGCTCGCGCTCCCACAGGGAAGCCGAAGCGGTCGCCGCCGGCCTGACCTCCGTCATCCCGCTACCTCCCCAAGTCGCCCGAACGACGTACCGACGTCGAGCGTAGCCTTCCGGGGGCCCGCGCGGAGGGCGGTCCGTGCAGGTACCGCCTCCACGGGTGACACACGGGGGTCCGACAGGCCCCGGCGGGCCTGCGGAAGTGGTCTCCTGGCGTCAACGGCGAGAGACGGGCACCGAATTGACGTCGAAATCACGCCAGCCGGGCGGCGGCGCTCCCGGAACCGATTTCGACACAGTGCCCTCCCTCTCATCCGGCTTTCACCGATGCCTCATACGGTGGGGTCATGACGCAGGTGACTCCTCCCGGGTGGTATCCCGATCCGGGGCAGACAAGTGACGGTCCCGCCACCGAACGCTGGTGGGACGGCAAGGCATGGACGGATCAGACCCGCGCCGCGGGCTCGGCCGCCGTATGGGGTCCGCCGGCGCAGACCCCGGCGGACGGGTCGTACCCGGCGTATCCCGGCTATCCGGGGTATCCGGCGGCTCCGGCGGGCACGGGCCGGCGACGCGGGCTGCGGACCGGGATAGCCGTCGCCGCGGCTGTCGCGGTCCTCGCGAGCATCGGGGTCGGCGTGTACGCGCTGGCCAAGGACGACGGCTCCGGCGGCAGCGGCACGGCCCAGGGGCCGGGCGGCCAGGGCGGCGGGCCCGGCGGCACGGGCGGCCAGGGCGGGCCGTTCGGCGACTCCGGTGGTTCGGGCGGCTCAGGCGGTTCGGGTGGCTCCGGGGGCACGGACGGGGCCTCTCCCTCGCCCGGGGAGTCCGAGGCGCCGAAGATCAAGAGCGGTGCGGTGACCGACGCGCTCAACGGGATCAGCATCGCCATCCCGGACGGCTGGACCGGCCAGGAGCTGAGCGTGGGCGTCCAGATCACCTCCGACTCCTCCTACAAGTGCCCCGGCGACACCTCCAAGACCTGTACCAAGGGGGGCGTGTACTCGGCGCCCGTCGAGGTGCTGGAGACCAAGGGCGACACCGCCGAGGCGGTCGCGAAGGCGGACATCTCGGCCAACGCCGAGGAGTCCTACGGCGGCACGACGTACGGTGCGATCACCTCGCACCAGGTGCTCGCCTCGAAGGCGGTGACGGTGGCCGGGCAGAAGGGCTACCTGGTGCGCTGGAAGGCGGTCACGAGCAAGGGCGCGGACGGCTATGTCGAGTCGCTGGCGTTCCCGGCCCCCGCGGACACCAAGCGGCTGGTGGTGCTCCGCTTCGGCGTCGACGCCGATCAGAGCGTGTCGATCATCGACACGATCACCAAGGGCGTCAAGGTGTCGACGGGCGGCGGCAGCGGACAGGACGTCTGACACGGTCGGCCGGGTGGGGCGCCCCTCCGCTCAAGGGGGCCCCACCCGGCCGGGTGTGCGCGCCGCCCCCGTCCCCACGGTGCGGCGCGAGACAGGTCACCGTCCAGTCATCCCGTGGACGGCGGCCTGAGTCATGTGCTGATCTCTGTGTCGGTCTCGGTTCCGGTCTTCGTGCCGGTCACCGTGCGGGTCTCTACGTGAGGCCCAGCGCCGGCAGTACGGCGGCCTCCATGAAGCGGACCAGGTACTCCTGATCCGCGTACTCCCCGTCGACGACGGGACGGGCGCGGATCACGCCGAACATCTGCGCCGGGACGTATTCGAGCGCCGGATGGTCGCCGGCGATCTCGCCGCGTTCGACCCCGCGCCGCAGGATCTCCCTGAGCGCCTCGATCTCGGGGGTGACGATCGCCTCCCGCAGCGCCAGCGCGAGATCCTGGTCACCGGTGACGGCGTGGCCGAGCGCCTGCAGCAGTTTGGTGTCGTTCGTGGACCAGCGGCCGGTGGCCCGCGCGGCCTCGCGCAGGTCCTCGGCGAGCGAGCCGGTGTCGATGCCGGTGAGCCGGGCCTGACGGCGCGAGCGCAGGGCGGCCACGACGAACTGGGGCTTGGTCTTCCACTGCCGGTAGAGCGTGGACTTGCTGCACCGGGTACTGGCGGCGATGCCTTCCATGGTGACGGCTTCGTAACCGCATTCACGGACCTGGTCGAGGACGGCGTCGAAGAACTCCTGCTCCCGCTCGGGAGTGAGCTTGGAGCGGCTCGTGGCGGCGACCGACTCGGGTCCGTCCGCTGCCTGCGACGTCATCTGGCGTTCCCTCGCTTCTCTTCCGTTCCCGGGGCCTGCGCGCGGCCCTTTCGGGAGCCTCTCTCCGGTGTGGCGCACATCAATCGATACGTCAGTGTACCGGTACGCGCCCGTATCGGTACACTGACGTATCGGTACGACATCGTATCGATGGTGTATGCACGAGTCACGAGCACGGCAGCACCACCACACGCACCACCGTCAGTGAAGGGGCCGGGGGATGAATGCCCGCACCGAGCCTGGGAAAGCGGAGCCGGTCACGCCGGCGCGGCCGCCCATAGTCCGAGAGCTCCTGCTGGTCGCGGGACTCTTCCTCGTCTACAAGCTCGGCCGGCAGCTGGCCGCCGGCCACACCGGCGAGGCCTTCCGCAACGCCCACGACGTGTGGCACGTCGAACGCGTGCTCCGGCTGCCCGGGGAAGGCTCCGTGCAGGCTCTGCTGCTGCACGGGGACTCCCTGGTCAAGGTCGCGAACACCTACTACGCGACCGTGCACTTCCCCGCCACCGTGGCCTTCCTGGTCTGGCTCTACCTGCGGCGCCCGGCCCACTACGTGTGGGCCCGCCGGGTGCTGGCCGCGGTCACCGCCGCCGCCCTGCTCCTGCACCTCGCCGTTCCGCTCGCCCCGCCGAGGATGCTGGCGGCGACGGGACTCGTCGACACCGCGCGCGTGTACGGGCCGTCGGTGTACGGCCCGCCGCAGACGGACCATCTGTCGAACCAGTTCGCGGCGATGCCCTCGCTGCACTTCGGCTGGGCGTTGCTGGTCGCGATCGGCCTCGTCGTCACGACCCGGTCGCGTGTGCGGTGGCTGTGGCTGCTGCACCCGTTGCTGACGCTGATCGTGATCGTGGGCACGGCGAACCACTACTGGCTCGACGCGATCGTGGCGGGCGCCCTGCTCGGCGTCGCGCTCGCGCTGATCCGCGCCCCCCGGCGGACGGTCACGACGGCGGGACACGACACGCCCGCCCCTGTCCCGGCCGAGGAGCCGGTCCTCGTGGGAGCGGGCCGATGAACGCCACCCTGGTCGCCGTCGGCCTGTCCCTCTTCTCGGCCGTCGCCTACGCGGCCGCCGCCGTCGCCCAGGAGCGGCTGGCCTCCCGGCACCCCGGCACCGGCCTCGTGCGGCTGCTCGGCAACGGCGCCTGGTGGTGGTCGGTGGGGCTGAACGCGGGCGCCGCGCTGCTGCACGTGGTCGCCCTCAAGTACGGGCCGCTCACCGTGGTGCAGCCGCTGGGCGCGCTCACCCTGGTCGCGGCGGTGCCGATGGGGGCGCGGGTCGCCGGGCGCAGGGTCAGCGCCGCCGAGTGGCGGGGCACCGCCTTCACCCTGGCCGGCCTGGCCGCGATCCTGGTCACCGCTTCGGGCCCGGCCCCCGAGGACGTCCTGAGCGTGCCCGAGGCGGTCGCGGTGGCGGGGGCGACGGCCACGCTCATCGGACTGCTGGCCCGGCGCGGCGCCAAGCCGGGACTGCGGCACGCGACCGCGTCCGGCTTCGCCTCGGGGGTCGCCTCGGCGCTCACCCAGACCGTGACGGTGGCCGCGACCGACCGTTCGGGCCCGCTGCTCAGCGTGCAGGTGATCGGGGTGGCGCTGCTGGTCGCGGCCTTCGCGGCGGCCGGGCTGCTGCTGTCGCAGACCGCCTACCGCGGTGGTCTCGGCGCACCGCTGGCGATGGTGACCCTGGCGAACCCGGTGGCCGCCGCGGCGATCGGCCTCGCGCTGCTGGGCGAACGCCTCCAGGGCGGGGCGGCCGGTGTGCTCCTGGCGCTGGCGGGCGCGGGCGTCGCGGGCTGGGGCGTGGTGCTGCTGTCCCGGGCCGCGCCGGAACCCGGTGTCGTCGAGGACGAGGATCACCCCGTGGCGGCGGTGCTGGCCCTGCGGCCGGAGACGGCGTCGGCCGAACCGGCGCTGCTGCCCCGGCCGACGACCGGGCCGGAACACCTCACCCCGCTGTAGACCCGTCGCGCCAGGGTGACGCCCCCTCGGGGCGCGTCACCCTGGCGCGCATGGCTCAGCCCAGGCCGCGCGCGTCCTGCTTGAGCGCGGTGTCCACGGTCAGCGCCGTGGCGACGACCAGGCTCAGCAGCGGCTCGGGCAGCTGGTAGTGGATCTGGAGGACGTAGTTGTCCGCCGTGGTGAACATCGTCTTGGCGAGGCCTTCCCAGGTCTTGGTGATCCGGGCGACCTCGTTGTCGGCGTGGTCGACGATCGCGAAGTTCCAGGCCCGCCAGTTCTCCGCCTTGATCGCGCCGATCTGCCGGCCGTCCGCGTTGATGGCGAAGTTGATCTTGCCGAAGACGTTCTGCTGGACGATCTCGCCGACCTGCTGCCCGTCGGGGCGCGTCACGATCACCCGCGACTTGAGGAACTTCGCCGGACGCGTCAGCAGCAGCACCGGCTGCCCGTGGGCGTCGCGGATCTCCAGCCTGTGCGTCAGGTACTGGTCGATGCTGACGACGAAGCGCAGGATCTTGCGCAGCGCGCTCTGGCCGACCTGGACGACCGAGCCAAGCTGACCGCCCTGCTGGTCCATCACCTTGTACTCGTTGGTCAGCTCGATCAGCTTGGCCTTCTGGTTCACCACCAGCACCGGCTCGCTGAACAGCGTGCCGCCGCCGGGGCCGCTCGCCGCGACCCCGGCCTGCTGCTGCACCTGGCGCTGGACCCGCTGGTCCGGTCCCGCCTGCTGGGGCACCTGCGGCGCGGCCTGGCCCTGGCCGTCCGCGTGCGTGTGCTCGGTCCACTGGGTACCGTCCCAGTAACGCGAGGTCTGGGCCGCCCCGTGCGGGTCCGGGTACCAGCCTGAAGGTGTGTTCGAATGCGTGGTCACCGGGGCACATTACCCCGAGCCCGCCGGGACCTGACCAGCCCCCACGATGCGGTGTGCACCGCGCATTTGCCGTGGCGCCGGGCCAAGCGGGTCAGTCCGTGACGATCGCCGGGTCGCTGACGCCGGGCCGGCCGTTCTCCACGTGGCCGGCGAACCGACGCAGGAACGACGGGTCGGCGCCGGACGTGACGGTGAGGTCGTACCACCGGCGGCTCGCCCGCAGGTCCAGGGTGCGCTTGAGCGATCCGCCGGGCCGCAGCCTGACGGTCGTGGGCCGGCCGCCGTAGCCGTCGGCCACCGTCAGCTCCACCGTGGCGTAGCCGCGGTGGGTGAAGGTCAGTTCGAGACCGTCGTCGACGTGCCGGGCGGTCACCTCGGGCCCCGCGGCGTCGGCCGCTCCCTTGAAGGCCCGCAGGAATCCGTTCGGGCCGTGCACGGTCAGGTCGTGCGAGCCGCCCGAGTAGGCGGCGTTCCAGGTGTCGGAGACGGTCGCGCCCGCCCCGGTGGTGTAGCTCCACGGTCCGTCGGCGCGGTTGCCGGCGGTGACCAGGAAGGCGGCGCCGGCCCTGGCCCCGGAGGCGAAGGTGAGGGTGAGGGTCCCCGCGGTCGGGTCCGCCGAGCCGTGCACGGCGGGCGCGTACGCGAGCGGGCGGGTGGGCCGCGAGCCGCGCTCCTGCTTCGGCAGCACGGGGTGGGCCGGCGGGGTGGGCACGTAGTCGGGGTGCCGGCCCTTGTCCGGGGGTTCGTAGCCGTCGGTGTCCGGCAGCACGACCGGCCGGGTGTCCGGGCGGGAGAAGTCGAACGCGGAGGTCAGATCGCCGCAGACCGCGCGCCGCCACGGTGAGATGTTCGGCTCGCGGACGCCGAAGCGGCGCTCCATGAACCGGATGACCGAGGTGTGGTCGAGCGTCTCGGAGCAGACGTAACCGCCCTTGCTCCAGGGCGAGACGACGAGCATGGGCACGCGCTGGCCGAGCCCGTAGGGGCCGGCGGTGTGACCGCTGTCGCCCGGGAAGACGTCCGGTCCGACGTCGACCGTCGAGCGGCCCTGGGCGGCCGAGGCGGGCGGGAACGGCGGGATCAGGTGGTCGAAGAAGCCGTCGTTCTCGTCGTAGGTGACGAACAGGGCCGTCTTCGCCCACACCTTCGGGTCACCGGTGAGCGCGTCCAGGACCTGGGCGACGTACCAGGCGCCGTAGTTCGCGGGCCAGTTGGGATGCTCGGTGAAGGCCTCGGGGGCGACGATCCAGGAGATCTGCGGCAGCGTGCCGCCCTTGACGTCCGCCTTCAGCTGCTCGAAGTACCCCTGGCCCGTGCGGGCGTCGGTGCCGGTACGGGCCTTGTCGTAGAGCGCGTCGCCGGGCTTCGCGTTCTGGTACTGCGTGAAGTAGAGCAGCGAGTTGTCGCCGTAGTTGCCGCGGTAGGCGTCCTGGATCCAGCCCCAGCTGCCGTTCGCGTCCAGACCGTCGCCGACGTCCTGGTAGATCTTCCAGGAGACCCCGGCCCGCTCCAGGCGTTCGGGGTACGTCGTCCAGCTGTAGCCGGCCTCGTCGTTGCCGAGGACCGGACCGCCGCCCTTGCCGTCGTTACCGGTGTGTCCGGTCCACAGGTAGTAGCGGTTGGGGTCCGTGGAGCCGATGAAGGAGCAGTGGTAGGCGTCGCAGACGGTGAAGGTGTCGGCGAGCGCGTAGTGGAAGGGGATGTCCTCGCGGGTCAGATACGCCATCGTGGTGGCGCTCTTGGCGGGCACCCACTTGTCGTACCTGCCGTCGCCGAAGGCGGCATGGCCGTCGTTCCAGCCGTGCGGGAGGTCCTGGAGGAAGGCGAGACCCAGGTCGTCGGCGTCGGGGCGGAACGGGAGGACGTCCTTTCCGGAGGCGTCCGCCTGGTGCCAGACCGACTTGCCGTTCGGCCGGGTGACCGGGCGCGGGTCGCCGAAGCCTCTGACACCCCTCAGCCTGCCGAAGTAGTGGTCGAAGGAGCGGTTCTCCTGCATCAGGACGACGATGTGCTCGACATCCTCGATGGACCCCGTGCGGTGGTTCGCGGGCAGCGCGGCGGCTCGTTCGATGCTGCCGGAGAGAGCGGTGAACGCCGTGGTGGCGCCCGCGAGTTGGAGGAATCGGCGCCGGTTGACTTCGGGCATGGGTGAGGCACCTCTCGTACGGAAGGGCTGCGCCTGCCGGTTCGGGACGCAATGCGCGCGCAAGGAGTGTTCCAAGACCGTCGAACGTCAGGGAAGGCCCCGATGACGCCGGCGTGAAGGTCGCCGGTACGAGGAGTGCGCGACGGGCCGAGAGCTCTCCCGGCGGCTCCGGTCCGCCGACCGCGGGCCGGAAAGCGGCGGTTGGCCGGGAACCCGCGCTACGCGCGTCCGCCGGGCGGCACGGGCGGCGGACCGGTACGGCCGGTACACGCCAAACCGGCCCGCCCCACCACCGGGCCGCCCGGCCCCTCACGAGCCGTCGATCCGTTGCGTCACCCTGCCGTTACCGTGTGCTGACGCACGGCTCCTGACGCACCCACAGGTTCGTCACGGAGCCCTCACCCGGCGCACACTTCCGGCCGAACGGCGTGCGGGGCGGCTTTGGCGGGGCAGACGTCGTTCACGTGGCGTGCCTAGCCTCCCGGGCCATGCGATCACCTCTGATGAGACGCCTCGGCCTCACCGCGATCCTCGCCCTCGTCCTCGCCGTCTTCGGCCTGGCACCCGCTGCGAGCGCGGCTCCCGCGACGGCCGAGCTGACGTTCGCCACCGACAGTGCCAGCACCACGCCCGGCGGCACGGTGAACCTGTCGATGACGATCACCAACAACCACACCTACGACATCTGGTTCGTCTACCAGACGATCGACCCGACGTGGCTGACCACCCAGCGCCCCGACCTGAAGTACAGCTTCACCGGATGCAGCCTGGCCACGGCCGCGGGCGCCACCCCCTGCTCCGGGACCGGTCCCGCCAATCTCGGCGCCAACTACGGGACGACCGTCCCGCCCGGGCAGAGCCGTACCGTCACCCTGACGCTCCAGGTCGCCACCGACTCCGGCTGCAACGGCAACATCGGTTTCTACTCGTACTTCTACGCCGAGTTCAGCGACAGCACGAACCTCAGCGGCGGGCCGGTCTACACGCCCGAGACGCGCGTGCTCTGCGCCTGACAGCCGGTCGCGGCCGAGTCCGACCGTGGCGAGAGTGACCTGAAACCGGCCTGCGACCAGGCGCGGACCACGGTATGGACCACTGACGGTACGCCCGGCGGGCCCCAGCGGCCCGCCGGTGCGCCGCCAGGCCCCCGGACCAGCACACGGAGCCCGGGGGCCCGTCGGAGCCCGCAAGCCCCGTTGACGGAGAAACACCCAATTAGGTTCCGTTTCCGGCCTGTTGGACACCTGCTCTTTTCCGTCATGTTTCGCAACATGACCACGAAAGCTACACAGAGGCCTCACTATTTGACGCGACAGCTGCGACGACGACTGGCTTCTGAGGGGGACGCCGGCGTCACGCAAGGGGGTGCGTCCGCTCCATGGGAGCGGTGATCACCCCTGCCCGGGGAGGGGACTTCACCGCATGAAGCGGATTCCACGCACCACCGTGCTGACGGTGGGCGCGCTCATCGCCGCACTGGGCCTGCCGGCCGGAGCGGCCCAGGCCGACGACACCGCCCCCCGCATCGACCTGCGGGTACTCGTGGTGAGCGACGGCGGACCGGCCACCGACGCCATCGCGTCCGAACTGAGCGCGGCCGGGACGCCGTTCACGACGGTCGACCTCACGCAGGCCGGCCGGCCCGTGATCGACGCCGGTTTCCTCGCGGACACGGTGGACGGCCGGCCGCGCGCCAAGTTCCAGGCGGTCGTGCTGCCCAACGACAATCCGTTCGCGGCCGGCTCGGCCGAGATGACGGCGCTCGCGGCCTACGAGCAGACCTACGCCGTTCCCCAGGTCGACGCCTACACCTACGCGCGTCCGGAAGCCGGTCTGCAGTACCCGGTGTACGGCGGCTACTCGGGCAGTGTCGACGGCGTACAGGCGGCGGTGACCGTCGCCGGCCGCTCGGGCCCGTTCGGCTACCTCGACGGGGCGGTGCCGTTCGAGGACAACGACCCGGCTGTCGGCGAGAGTTACGCCTACCTCTCGACGCCCGCGGCGGGCTCGGACTTCACGTCGTACGTCGACGCGCCGATCCCCGGGCAGTCGACCCGTGGCTCGCTGGTGGGCGAGTACCGGCACGACGGGCGGCGCGAGCTCGTCGTCACCTTCGTCTACAACCAGTACCAGCAGCAGTTCCGGCTGCTGGCCCGCGGCATCGTCGAGTGGATGACCGGCGGTGTGCACCTCGGCGCCTCGCGCAACTACTTCGCCGTGCACGTCGACGACGTGTTCGCCGCCGACGACCGCTGGAACTCCACCCTCAACTGCACCCCCGGCGACGTCGACTGCACCGACCCGAACGCCACCCCCGACCCGATCCGTATGACGGCCGCGGACGTCGACCACGCCACCGCCTGGCAGACCGCCCACGATTTCACCCTCGACCTGGCCTACAACGGGGCCGGCAGCGTGGACCAGCGCGAGGACAACAACGGCGTCGACGCGCTCGCCGACAAGCTGATCGCGGACCGCGACGCGTTCCGCTGGATCAACCACACCTACACCCACGCCTTCCTGGGCTGCGTGCAGGACACCGCGGTCGTGCCGTGGAAGTGCGCCACCAACGCCGACGGCTCCACCCGGTGGGTCAGCCGGACGGAGATATCCGACGAGATCGCCAACAACCGCGTCTTCGGGCAGACGGCCGGACTCCCCCTGGCCGAGGACGAGTTGGTCACCGGCGAGCACTCGGGACTGAAGGTGCTGCCGCAGCAGCCGGTGGACAACCCCAACCTGGCACTCGCGCTCACCGACAACGGCATCGGCTGGACCGGCTCGGACAACTCCCGTGACCCCGGCCCGCGTCAGGTCGGCTCCGCCACGACCGTGCCGCGCTATCCGATGAACGTCTTCTACAACGCGGGCCACGCGGCCGAGCAGGTCGACGAGTACAACTGGATCTACACCAGCCGTGCCCAGGGCGGCAGCGGCATCTGCGAGGACAACCCGGCCACCACCACCTGCCTCGCGGCGCCGCTGAACACCACCACCGGCTACGCCGACCACATCGTGCCGCTGGAGACGAAGATCGCCCTCGGCCACGTGCTGTCCAACGATCCCAAGCCGCACTTCATCCACCAGTCGAACCTGGCCGAGGACCGCATCGCCTACCCGGTGCTGAACGGTGTCCTCGACGGCTACGCCGCGCTGTTCGCGGCCGACACCCCCGTGGTGAACCTGCGGATGAAGGACGTCGGCACCGAGCTGAAGCGCCGGGCCGCCTGGTCGGCCGCCGTCCAGTCCGGCTCGGTCACCGCCTACCGCATCGGTGACGTCGTCACCGTCGAGGCCCCCGCCGGGGTGGACGTGACCGCGACCGTGCCCACCGGCACCACGCTGGCCGGCACCGCCTTCGGGACCGCCTACGCGGGCGGGGCGTCCGGCTGGACGCCGTCCACGGGCAGCGCGCTCGGCCTGACCCTGCCGGCGGCCGCGGCGGCCCCGGCGGCCGACGTCTCCGGCACCGCCACGGTCACGGCCCCGGCGCCCGACACCCGGATCCCCGCGGGCGTCACCGAGCAGGTCCCGTACACCGCGGACAACTGAGCGGCGCACCGACCCAAGGACCGACCGGCCGCGGCGCGCGGCCGGACCCGTCGGTGGGCCCCGACCCAGGGGCCCACCGGGCACGAACCACCCCACACCTCGGCCGTGGAGCACATCGATGCACGTTCACGACGACACGCGACGCCTCGGCGCTACGCGTGTCACCCTGCTCACCGAAGGCACCTATCCCCACAGTCACGGCGGCGTGAGTGTCTGGTGCGACCAGCTCGTCCAGGGCATGCCCGACATCGACTTCGACGTCATCGCCGTCACCGGCACCGGGCGCGAGCCCGTCGTCTGGGAGCTGCCCGCCCATGTGTCGGGCGTCCTGTCCGTCCCCATGTGGGGCGCTCCGCCGCCAGGGCGGGCGCCCCGCGGCCGGGCCCGCGGTCGGCTGGCCGCCGCCTACGAACGGTTCCTGACCGCGCTGCTCGACCCGGGCGCCGAGGACGGGTTCGCGCCCGCCCTGTACGCGATGGCGGAGGCCGCGGCGGACGGGGCGCTGAGCCCGTTCCTGCGCGGCGACCGGGCCATCGCGATCCTGACCTCGGTGTGGAACCGGCCGGGTCTGGCCGTGCGCGAGGCCGGACCGACCCTGCACGACGCGGTGACCGCGACCGCCCTGCTGGAGCACGCCCTGCGTCCACTGGCGGCACCGGCACCGCGGACGGGGGTCGCGCACGCCGTCAGTGGCGGGGTCGCCGTCCTGCCGGGACTCGCCGCGCTCGAACGGCACGGTGTGCCGCTGCTGTTGACCGAGCACGGCGTCTATCTGCGGGAACGTTACCTCGGCTACCGAACCGCCCCCTACCGCTGGCCGGTGAAGGCGGTCGTGCTCGGCTTCTTCCGGCTGCTGGCGCAGGAGAGCTACCGCCGGGCCGCCCTGATCACGCCGGGCAACCGCTACAACCGGCTGTGGGAGGAGGAAGGCGGTGCCGACCCGGAGTCGATCCGCACGGTCTACAACGGTGTGGACCCGGCCGCGTTCCCGCCCGCCGGTCCCGAACCGGAGGTGCTCACGCTCACCTGGGCGGGCCGGGTCGACCCGATCAAGGACCTGGAGACCCTGATCCGCGCCTTCTCCCTGGTCCGGGCCCAACTCCCGGACGCGCGGCTGCGGTTGTTCGGGGGCACCCCGCGCGGCGGCGAGGCGTACCGGGAACGGTGCGAGGCGCTGGCGGCCGAGCTCGGACACGCGGACGCGGTGACCTTCGAGGGCCGGGTGGACGACATCAAGGACGCCTACGCGGCCGGGAACGTCGTGATGCTGTCCAGCATCAGCGAGGGCTTCCCGTTCACGCTGATCGAAGCCATGTCGTGCGGACGGGCGACCGTCTCCACCGACGTGGGCGGGGTACGGGAGGCCGTCGGCGACACCGGCCTCGTGGTGCCGCCGCGTGATCCGGCCGCGATGGCCCGCGCCGCGCTGGAGCTGCTGGGCGCCGCGGAACGGCGGCGGGCGATGGGCGAGGCGGCCCGGCTGCGGGTGATCGAACAGTTCACCCTGCGGCAGACGATCGACACGTTCCGCTCCATCTATCTCGAACTGCCCACGCTGAACCGGGAGTCCGAGGTCGTACCGGCCGTGTCCGAGCCGCTCGCCCCGGTCGGGACGGTGGCCGGATGAGCGGCCCGATATCCCTCGAACCCGGCGGCGCCGAACAGGACACGCTGGCGCTGCGGCTGGCCGACACCCGCCCGCCGCGCCGCCGTCCGCGCTGGGCCTTCGACGACGCCACCCTCGCCATCCGGCTGCCCCTGCGCGGCCCCGACGAGGAGGCGGTCAGCCGGCTCGCCGCCGAACTCGCCGACCGGGTGGGACCCGCCGTCCACCCGTACGAGGTGGCGGCGCTGCTGGAGGCGGAGGGGCTCTCCGCCGCTCTGATCAAGGACCGGTACGGCCACCCGAGCCTCTTCTCGCTGGCGGCCGCGCTGTTCGAACAGGTACCGCGTACGTTCCCCGAGCCCGCGCCGGCCGCCGACCCCTGGCGTCCGGACACGGTCCGCTGTCTGCTGCGGGGGGTGCTGTTCGCCCTCCCGGGCCTGGCCTACCTGCTGACCTCCCCGCTGTGGGACGCGGGCGGGCACGCCCCGGTGCTGATCGTGGCCGGCCTGGTCTCCTGGGCCTGGGGGCAGGCGCTCGGCCACCGGGCCCACCTGCGCATGGCCACCGGTCGGCGGGAGGCCGGCCGTACGCTGCTGATCGGCGCGCCGCTGGGGGCGGTGGTGGCCACGGCGGCCGCGGCGGTGCCCGCCGGGGGCGGCCCGGTCACCCTGGCCGCCGCCGCGCAGTCGCTGTACCTGGCGGCGGCGGGGGTCCTGCTCGTGCTGGCCCGGGAGCGGCTGCTGCTGGCCGCGCTGACGCCGCTCATCGCCGGGACGGTCGTACTGCCGTGGTGGGAGCCGGGCTCCCTGCTGCGGGCCGGGCTGCCGCTGCTGGCGCTGCTGGCCACCCTCGCCGTCACCGGCCGGGTGCTGCTGGTCGCGCTCGGCGTCCCGCCGGTGCCCGGCGCGACCCGGCCGCGCCTGCTGTGGTCCCTGCCGTACGGCCTGTTCGGGCTGGCGGCCGGGGTGCTGGTGCTGCTGGAGGGAGACCGGGAGCCGTACGCGGTGATCGTGCTGACGGTGAGCATGGGACCGGCGGAGTGGCTGCTGTACCGCTACCGCGGGCTCTCGGTCGCCGCGCTGCGCGCCACCGCCACCCCGGCCGGGTTCCTGCTGCGCTCGGCCGGCATCCTCGGCCTCTGTCTGCTCGCCTATCTGCTGCCCCTGGTGCCCGCGGCCCTGTACACCGGCGCCGAACCGGCCGCCCTGCTGTTCCTCGCGGCCGCCCTGTGGACGGCGCTCCTGCTCCAGGCGTTCGGCGCGGCCTGGCCGTCGGCCGGCATCTCGCTCGCCGCCGCCGCGGGCGCCGGGGCGGTCACGCTCTTCGGCCTGCCGCCCGGTCCGTCCTGGGCGCTGACCCTGTGCTGTGGCGCGGCCGCGCTGTGTCTGTCGGCGTGCGCGCTGCGGCTGCTCGGCCGCCCGGCACCGCACGCCTGACCACGCACCTCCCCGGGCGGCCCCGCCGCCCGGTTCCCCGCTCCGCGCACCCCCACGACCAACTGACCGGAAGGAAAACCGAGTTGACCTCCGTACCGCTCGCCGCCGTCACCGGAGCCGAGGGTTTCATCGGCTCGCACCTCACCGAGGCGCTGGTCGCCTCCGGACACCGGGTGCGGGCCATGGCCCAGTACAACTCCTTCTCCTCGTACGGCTGGCTGGAGACCCTGCACCCGGACGTCCTCGACCAGGTGGAGATCGTCCTGGGCGACGTCCGTGACCCGGGCTCCGTGCGCGGCCTGCTCGAAGGGGCCGACGTCGCCTACCACCTGGCCGCGCTGATCGCGATCCCGTACTCCTACCAGGCGCCCCACAGCTACGTGGACACCAACGTCACCGGCACCCTCAACGTGCTGGAGGCGGTCCGCGCGCTGGGTACGCCCCGGCTGGTGCACACGTCCACCAGCGAGACGTACGGCACCGCGCAGACCGTGCCGATCACCGAGGACCATCCCATCAACACCCAGTCGCCGTACGCCGCTTCGAAGGCGGGCGGCGACCGGCTGGCCGACAGCTACCACGCCAGCTTCGACACCCCGGTGGTGACGCTGCGGCCGTTCAACACCTTCGGGCCACGGCAGTCGATGCGCGCCGTCATCCCGACCGTCATCGGCCAGGTGGCCGCCGGGGAACGCACGATCACGCTCGGCGACCTGCGTCCCACGCGGGACTTCACCTTCGTCAAGGACACCGCGCAGGCGTTCCTCTCGGTGGGCTCCGCACCCGCCGCGCAGGTGGTGGGTCGCACCTTCAACGCCGGGACCGGCGGCGAGATCTCGGTCGGCGACCTGGTCGCGCTGATCGGCAAGGTGATGGACACCTCGCTCGACGTCCGTGAGGACCCGGCCCGGGTCCGGCCCGCGAACTCCGAGGTGATGCGGCTGGTCGCGGACGCGAGCCGGCTCACCGCCGCCACCGGCTGGCAGCCCGGGCACACCCTGGAGGAGGGGCTCGCGCACACCGTGGAGTTCTTCCGCGACCCGGCCAACCTGGCGCGCTACAAGACCGGCATCTACAACATCTGAACTCCCGTCCGGCACGTTCGCGTACGCACAACCACCGAGGAGGAGCTCCATGCACGCAGTGATCCTGGCGGGAGGCAAGGGCGTCCGGCTGCGGCCCTACACGACCGCGCTGCCCAAGCCGCTCGTACCCATCGGCGACCAGCACGCCATCCTGGAGATCGTGCTGCGCCAGCTCGCCACGGCCGGCTTCACCAGCTGCACCATCGCCATCGGGCACCTCGGCGAGATCATCCGCGCCTACGTCGGCGACGGCTCCCAGTGGGGCATGTCCATCGACTACGCCACCGAGGAGAGCCCCCTGGGCACCATGGGGCCGCTGCTCACCCTGCGCGAGCGGCTCCCCGAGACGTTCCTGGTGATGAACGGCGACGTCCTCACCGACCTCGACTACGCCGACGTCCTGACCACCCACCGTGACTCGGGCGCGCCGCTCACCATCGCCGCCTACTGCCGCAAGGTGCACATCGACTTCGGGGTGCTGACCACCGACGACAGCAGAGTCGTCGCCTTCACCGAGAAGCCGAGCATGGACTACCGGGTCTCCATGGGCGTCTACGGCCTGTCGCGCAGTACGCTCGACGGCTACACGCCCGGACTGCCCCTGGGCTTCGACGAGTTGGTCCTCGACCTGCTGAAGGCCGACAACCAGCCGCACGCCTACGAGTTCGACGGATACTGGCTGGACATCGGCCGGCCCGACGACTACGACCGGGCCAACGCCGAGTTCACCACCCGCAAGTCCCATCTGCTCAAGGGAGCCTGAGCACCGCATGCGCATTCTCGTCCTGGGCCACACCGGCTATCTGGGCGGCCACGTCGCCGAGCGGCTGCGCGCCCTGCCGGGCGCGCTGGTCCTCGGCGGCGGCCGGTCCCCCGCCGCCGAGTACGGCGTCGATCTCGCCACGGCCCGCCCGGAGGAGCTGGCCAAGACCCTCGCCGCCGCCGCGCCCGACGCGGTGGTCAACTGCGCGGGGGCGACCGGCGGCGACGCCGTCACCCTCGCCGAGGTCAACGCCCGCGGACCCGCGGTGCTGTGCGCGGCGCTGCGCGAGGCGGCACCCGCGGCCCGGCTGGTGCATCTGGGCTCGGCCGCGGAGTACGGGCCGGGCGTGCCCGACACCTCGGTGACGGAGTCGGCGCCCACCTGTCCGGTCGGCCCCTACGGCGCGACCAAGCTGGCCGGCACCGTCGCGGTGACCTCGTCCGGTCTGGACGCGGTGGTGCTGCGGGTGGGGAACCCGGTGGGCCCCGGGGCGCCGGCCGCCGGGCTGCCCGGCCGGCTCGCCGGGCTGCTGCGCGCGGCCGGCCCGGACGGCCCCGACGCGGTGCTGCGGCTCGGCGACCTGTCCGCCTACCGGGACTTCGTGGACGCCCGCGACGTGGGCCGGGCGGTGGCGTACGCGGTCACGGCCCCCGGTCCGCTGCCCCCGGTGCTGAACATCGGCGGGGGCCGGGCGGTGCCGGTGCGCGAGCTGGTGCACGGCCTGGCCGCGAAGGCCGGCTTCCGGGGGCGGATCGAGGAGAACGCGGCGGGCGGCCGCTCGGTGCGCTCGGCGGACGTGTCCTGGCAGTGCTCCGACATCGGCGCCGCCGAACAGGCCCTGGGCTGGCGTCCCGCGCACACCCTCGACGACGCGCTGGCCGCGCTGTGGGAAGACGACGGCACACCGTGAGCCTGCTGATTCCCCTGTACGTCCACCCGGCCGAGGACCCGGGCGCCTGGCATCGCCTGATCACGTCCGCCGCGCACACGTACGCGGTGGTCCTCAACCCCGCGAACGGTCCGGGCGACGGCCCCGACCCCGCGTTCAGCGCGGCGGCCGGCGCGCTGCGGGCGGCGGGCGCGCGGCTGCTCGGCTACGTCGACACCGACTACGGGGTCCGCGACCGCGCCGCGATCGCCGACGACCTGCGGCGGCACCAGGAGTGGTACGCCGCCGACGGCCTTTTCCTCGACCGGGTGACGGCGACACCGGACGGACTGCCCGCCTGCCGCCGGCTGGTCCGCGGCCTGCGCCGGCTGGGCGCGGACACCGTCGTGCTGAACCCCGGCGTCCATCCGGCGCCCGGTTACGCCCGGCTCGCCGACCTGACGATCACCTTCGAGGGCCACTGGTCGACGTATGTGTCCGCGTTCAGCAGACCGGCCTGGACGGCACGGCATCCGCCCGACAAGCTGTGCCACCTCGTGTACGGGGTGCCCGAGGCGCTCGTACCGCTCGCCGTGCGCACCGCGCAAGACCGGGGCGCGGCGGTCTGCGGCCCGGTGACGGGCGAACTGCCCAACCCCTGGTCGGCGTTGACCCCGGCCCTGACCGGAGCCGAGTCGTGAGCGGGGCCTTGAGGGGCGGTGTGCGGATGCCTATGCGGGACGTGGGATGCGGGCTGTGGGATGCAGGATTCGGGACACGAGATCCGGTATGCGATGTACAGCATGAGGCATACACCGCGAGGTACACGGCCCGAGGTATACGCCATGCGGCATACAGGTCCGAGGTATACCCGGCGTGGGGCATACAGCATGAGGTATATGGCGTGAGGTATACGGCGTGAGGTATACGGTACGAGCGATCCTGACGGTGTCCGCGCTGGCGCTGGCGCCGGCGCTCGCGCTCTCCGGCTGTTCCGGAACCGGCGGCGCCGACGGCGGGGACCCCCCGAGGCACGCGTCCTGGTGGCAGCCCCGCCCGGGACTCGCCTGGCAGTGGCAGCTCGACAGCGAGGTCGACCCGTCGGTGGACGTGCCCGTCTACGACATCGACGGCTTCGAGAACTCCGCCGCGGACGTGGCCCGGCTGCACCGCGACGGCCGCAAGGTCATCTGTTACGTCAACGTGGGCGCCTGGGAGAACTTCCGGCCCGACCGGAAAGCGTTCCCCGGCTCGGTGCTCGGCGAGGAGAACGGGTGGGCGGGCGAGCGCTGGCTGGACATCCGGCGGATCGACGTCCTGCGGCCGATCATGGAACGGCGTTTCGACATGTGCCGCGACAAAGGCTTCGACGCGGTGGAGCCCGACCTCGTGGAGGGCTACGGCAACGACACCGGTTTCCCGCTGACCGCGCGCGACCAGCTCCGCTACAACCGCATGATCGCGGACATCGCACACGAACGCGGCCTCGCGGTGGGCCTCAAGAACGACCTGCCGCAGATCCCCCAGCTCCTGTCCCACTTCGACTTCGCCGTCAACGAGGAGTGCGCCGAGTTCGGCGAGTGCGCGCTGCTCTCGCCCTTCATCACGGCGGGCAAGGCGGTCTTCCATGTCGAGTACGCCGAGCCGACGAGCAGCTTCTGTTCCGAAGCCCGGCGGCTGAAACTGTCGTCGATGCAGAAGAAACTCGAACTGGGCGTGTGGCGCAAGCCCTGCTGACAGGGCGGCGCGGTCGGCCGGCGCCGTCCTCGTCGGCGCACTCGATCGGCGTGGTGCCGGCCGCGGCAGGGCTCGCCGAACGCACCGCCCTGCTCGCGGACCACCCGCTCGACCGCGTCTCCGACCCGCTCGTCGCGCATCCGTTCCTCGTCGCCGCAGCCCTCGCGGCCGTGGCAGCGGCCGCCTGGGCGGTACCCGGCCTGCGCACGACCGAGACCGGAATTACCGCAGATCTCGGTGCGCTCGAGCCGCCGCTCGCCGTCAGCGAGGCGGGTGAGACGGGTGAGACGGGCCGCCCTCGGACGTGACGCCCTCGGCCTCGGCCGCGTCGGCCAGGGCGGCCGCGGCGGCCTCTTCCGCCTGCGCCTTGTCGCTGGCGGCCTGGGCGACCATGTCGTCCGCGGGCTTCTCGCGGGTGGCCGGCGACTGGGGCAGCACCTCGGTGAAGGCACGGGACATGCTCTGGAGAGCGGAGGTGATCTCGCTGGGGATCACCCAGAAGTTGTTGCCCGAGCCCTGCGCGAGTTGAGGCAGCGTCTGGAGGTACTGGTAGGCGAGCAGTTTGGGGTCGGGGTCGTTGCGGTGGACGGCTTGGAAGACCTCGTCGATGGCCCGGGACTGGCCCTCCGCCTGGAGGATCGCGGCGGTGCGATTACCCTCCGCCCGCAGGACGGCCGCCTGTTTGTCGCCTTCGGCGGTGAGGATCTGCGACTGGCGCTGCCCCTCGGCGCCGAGAATCGCGGCCCGCTTGTCCCGCTCGGCCCGCATCTGCTTCTGCATGGCGTCCTTGATGGACTGCGGAGGGTCGATGGCCTTGATCTCCACCCGGTTGACCCTCAGTCCCCATTTGCCGGTGGCCTCGTCCAGCACGCCGCGGAGCTGGCTGTTGATGGTGTCGCGTGAGGTGAGCGTCTTTTCCAGGTCCATGGATCCCACGACATTGCGCAAGGTGGTGACAGTGAGCTGTTCGACCGCCTGAAGGAAATTCGCGATCTCGTAGAAGGCCGCCCGTGGGTCGGTGACCTGAAAGTACAGAACGGTGTCGATCTCGACGACCAGATTGTCCTCGGTGATGACGGGCTGCGGTTTGAAGGAGACGACCTGTTCGCGCAGATCGATCACCGGATGAACGCGGTCGATGTAAGGGATGACGAGACTGAGGCCGGGAGTCAGGGTGCGGTGGTAGCGGCCCAGTCGCTCCACATTACGAGCGCGCGCCTGGGGCACGATACGGACCGCCCGCACCACGGTGAAAACCGCGATCAGCGCGACGATCAGGCCGGCAACGAGGAACGCCGTGGTTTCCATGGTTTCAGTCCCGGGGGTAGACGATCGCGGTGGCGCCGCTGATCTCCATGACGTCGACGGTCTTTCCAGGAGGAATCACCAGCGTCTCGTCGTAGGCGCGGGCCGTCCACTCCTCACCGTCGATACGGACCCTGCCGCCCCGGCCCGTCACCTCGGAGACGACGTAGGCGGCCCTGCCGATCAGCGCGTCCACGCCGAACCGTTGCGCCGGAGGCCGGAGGACGTGGCGGAGCGCGACGGGTCGCACGAACAGCACGCTGACCACGGCGAGGACGGTGAACAGCAGGAACTGGAACGGCAGCGGCAGACCGACCGCGGCGGACCCCGCCGTGACCAACGCGGCCGCACTCAGCATCCCGAGCGCAGCGGTAAGGGTGAAGATCTCCGCCGCGGCCAGCACGGCCGCGGCGATCAACCAGATCAGCCATGGGTCCATTGCGTGCCTCTTCTGACCGGTGTGGGGGCGGAAGGGCCTGACTCCCACCATTGCACCCCGATTCAGGACAGCCGGATACCCCTGGGAGAGAAAACCCTGACGCCCGCCGCCGAGGAGTCCGGCCTCGCGCCGGTGAGCGGGGTCTCCTCCGGGCGACGGGATGCCGGAGTACGCCTTCGGCCCTCGCGGGCTCTACGGCAGGGCGCCCGTGCGCGGCTTCGCCGGCCGGGCTCAGGCGTAGGGGACGACGGCGACGGGGCAGCGCCCGTGATGGATGGCGGCATTCGCGACCGGGCCCAGGTGGGCCGCCACACCGTGCCGGTGCGCACGCCGGCCCACGACCAGCAGCCCGGATCCCTCGGTGGCGTGGACGACGGCCTTGGCGGGGCTGCTCAGAAGGATGCTGTCGGTCACTTCCACCTGCGGGTACTTCTCGCTCCAGGGTTGCAGCACCCTGTTCAGCTCCTGCTGCGCGTCCCGCGTCATCTCCTGCGTCACGCCGTGATCCAGCCCCCACGGCACCCGCGCGTGCAACGGCACGCTCCGGCCGTGCACGACCACCAGCGGAACCTCCCTGGCCGCCGCGGAATGGAACGCGAAATCGAGCAGACCGTCGCACGATCCGTTCAGCTTGAGCGCCACGACCACCGGGCTCTCGGGCGCCGGCCGCGCCCCCACACCTCGCCGCCCCTCGGCGCGCACGAGGACCACGGGCCGTGCCGCGTGTGCCACGATCGGCATGCTGACGTCACCCAGGAAGTAGCTCTCGACGGTTCCCAGTCCCCGGGAGCCGAGCACGATCATCTCCGACTCCTGTGCCGCCTGGAGCAGGGCGTCCTGGGCGTCTTCGGCCACCAGACTCCCCACCACGGTCAGGGCGGGGTGACCGGCCTGCAACTCGGCCCGCGCCGTGTGCACGAGACGCTTGGCCCAGTAGTTCTGATCGACCTTGGACGTGGCGTTCGCGGGCTCCGGCGCCAGCATGGGCCACGCATGCAGCAGACGTAGCGTGCACCTGCGCTTGTCCGCCTCGTCGGCGGCCCACCGGGCGGCGGCGAGACTTCCGGGAGAGCCATCCAGACCCACAGTGACAACCGATTCCATGGCGGCGGCCTCCGTCTCGTTACGAAGCGGGATACGACAGTGGGCTGGGCGGACGGTGGACACGCTCCGGGAACCGCCGACCTTCCGAACACGATGCGTCCCTCCTTCGAGAATTACCCCGATCCCCTCCCCACGCATGTGGAACCGGCGCGCATACCGAGCCCCGGGGGCCTCCGGCCCCGTGCACCGAGCCCTTCGTGGTCCGACGTCCGGCCCTCTCCTGTTCACCGCGTGCTCGTCGCTGTGCTCGATGTCGGCGAGTCGCAGGACGAGAACGTCCGGGTGCGGGCCTGGGCAGTGGGTCGGGATGCGCGGCGGTTTCCCCCGTTGGATGGTGGAGTCATGAACCATCACCACCCGTCCCATCGGACGATCGACATCGACACCCGGCTCGTCAGGATCGGCGCCGTGCTCACCGCGGCCGGTGCCATCGTGGCGAGCGCCGGCATGGCTATCGGGGCCTTGGCCGTGTACACGGCGGGCCGCCGCATGATCCGCGACATGGAGGTGCCGCCGGCCCAGCAGGCGGCCGCGAAGTGGCAGCAGGCCAAGGAAGCGTCCCGCGCGGGAATGCGGGCGTGGCAGTCCGCGTCCGACGCCCAGAACGGGTCGCTCGCCCGCTAGTCCGGCGAGGTCTCTCCACCCACCGGGTCGCCGGCGGCCCGGTGGGCGCAGCGCTGCCCGGGTCCCGGTCCGGGGGGCCGGCCGGCACCCCGGGCTCACAGTCGGCGGGCGGTCGGGCGTCCGGGGTCCTTACGTCTGACGACGAACTCACGGCCGGCGCCGACGGGGCCGTGGCCCCTCCCCCGGCTCCGCGGGAGGGGGAGGCGTCAGCTTCGCCGTCGCGACGTACGAGACCACGACCGCGACGATCACCAGCGGCATGACGGTGAGCCCCTGGGCGCCGATCAGCAGCGTGGCGAGCAGGACGGAGACCAGCGGAAGTCCCAGCATCGCGGCGCTCATCGCTCCGATACCCATCGCGAACCCCGCGAGCAGGCTCAGCCCTGGCAGGTGGGAGAGCAGGATGCCGCCCGCCGCCCCCACGAACATCGCGGGAAAGATCGGGCCTCCTCTGAAGGCGCTGAGCGATACGCAATAGGCCAGGCCCTTGCACAGCACCAGCAACGCCAGGGCTCCCACCGAGAACCCGGCGCTGTGCGTGAGGAACGGGTCCAGCGCCGTCTGTCCCGAATACAACACGTCGGTCGCCGTGCGGCCGGTACCCTCCGCGTAGCCGATCGCCAGTCCCGCCACGACCAGACCCGCGGCCACGGTGGCCGCCACCCGTCGCCTCTCGACGTGCGTCTTGAGCCGGACGGCGAGCCGGCGGATCCCCAGGCCGACGAGTGCGGCCGACAGTCCGATGACCAGGGCCCAGCCGAATTCCGCCACCGTCGGGCGCGTGGCCTCGGGGACGTCGTGCAGTGCCAGCGAGTAGGTGCCCAGCCCGGTCCAGGATCCCAGCCCGACGAAGACGAGCGCGCCGATGCCCGCGGCCAGCAGGCCGGGCACCAGCACCACTGCCATCATCGGCCCGCCCAGCCCGGAGGCTTCCATCAGGAGGAACGCTCCGAGCAGGGGCGAGCCCAGCAGCGAGCTGACGGCCGCGAAACTGCCCGCGGCGCCCAGCACGGCGCTCACCTGCTCCGGCGGGTCCCGTCTGACCATCCGCACGGCGCCGGCGGCGAGTCCGCCGCCGAGCGCCAGAAGAGGGGCCTCGGGTCCGAGGACGGCGCCGAGACAGAGGGTCACCAGAGCGGCGAGGAAGATGCCGGGCAGTTCGACGGGTGCGGGCGGGCCGGCGGCCTTGAACCCGGCGGTCGGTTCATGGCCGCCGTGCCCCGGCAGATGCCTGATCGTCAGCCCGGCGAGCAGTCCCCCGACGGCGAGCAGCGGCAACGGCCACCAGGGCGGCGTGCCGTCGAACCCCAGCGACTTGGGCAGATCCGTGTAGATCAGGGGCTGAAGTTCGCCGACCAGCGCGAGGAAGCCGAACGCGGCCGCGGACACCGGCACGCCGATCAGTGCGGACATCAGCAGAAGCACCAGATACGCGCGGCTCCGCAGCAGAGCGAGCGGGTCCGGCGGCGACGGGGTCCCGGGTCCGGCCTCGGCGACGGGCATGCGCATGGCCTCCTCGCGACGCGGACCTCGTCGGTGCTCTCACGGCCGCGTTCGGCGAACCCGGAACGCTCCGCCACCTGACACGACAGGTGCGGTTCCGAGCCTGGCACGCCGTTCCGGTACGGGCATTCCGACGCCGCCCATGCGGGTCACTCGACGGCCCCGCCCGTCGGCGCCGACGTCACCGTCGAGCTGATCTTCGACGGTGACCGCGGGTCCGGCGGGCAGGGCGCTTGCGGCGTCGGGCCAGGGCTCGGGCCGGGGCTCGGGCGGGGCTGCGGGCACCGGCCGCGGGGTGGTCCGTGGAGAGGTCTGCTGTGCGCACGGGCTGCCCGTCCCGGCACGTGGGCGTGTGCCGGGGCAGGCGGGCCACTGTGGCTGTGGCGTGTTACTTGATGCCGATCTCGGCCAGTTGCAGACGGAACTTGGTGCTCTCGTCGGAGGCGGCAGCGCCGAGTTCGGTCGCCGTCAGGCGCAGGTAGCGGCCGGTGACGGAGGTGAGGGTGTAGGTCTGGGCGGCTCCGCTCGGGTTGGCCTGGCCGGTGACGGTACGGGCTGTGGTGTAGGTGGTGGATCCGTCGGGGCGGGTCTGGAGCGTGAAGTCGACGGGGAAGTTCGCCGAGCCGCCGCCGGCGCCGCTGGTGTCGGTGCGCGGATACAGGGTGACGGAGCCGATGGACCGGTCGGCCCCGAGGTCGACCTCGATCCACACGGGTGTGGCGCTGACGTCGGCGGCGGGGAAGTCGATGCTGGTGAAGCCCTTGGCGCCGGTGACGCTGGTGGTGGTGCCCTCCAGGATCCGGGTCTTGCCCCAGTCGCCGTTCTCCAGCGTGCAGTTGGCCGTGACCGTGGTCGCGGCGGTGGGAACGGTGAGTTCGGCGAGTTGCAGGCGGAACTTGGTGGATTCGTCGGAGGCGGCGGCTCCGAGCCTGGTGGCCTGCAGGCGGACGTAGCGGGCGGTGGTGGCCTTGAAGCCGTACGTCTGCACCGCCCCGTCGGGGTTCTGCTGGCCGGTGACGGTGCGGACGGTGGTGTAGGTGCCGGAGCCGTCGGGGCGGGTCTGGATCGTGAAGTCCACGGGGAAGCCCGCGGTCCCTCCCCCGGCGGCCGGGGTGTCGGTGCGGGGGAAGAGGCGTACGGCGTCGAGGTCGGTGTCGGCTCCGAGGTCGATCTCGACCCAGACGGGGTTCGCGCCGACGTCGGCGGAGGTGAACTCGTTGCTGGTGTAGCCCCGGGCGCCGGTCACGCTGGTGAGCTTGCCGTCGGTGAGCCGGTTCCTGCCCCAGTTGCTGTTCTCCAGGCTGTTGTTGCTGGTGACCGTACGGTTCAGGGCGACATTGTCGAGGCGGCCGGTGCCCGTCGCCGCGAACGTCCAGGTGCCCGGCTGGACCTTGAAGTAGACGTACGAGGAGTCCTTGCCGTCGTAGCTCATCCCGCTGACGGCGCCGGTGGACGAGCCACCGGTGAAGACGGTGGTGCCGTTCGCCTTGATGACGGGCTGGGAGCCGCCGTAGGTGGGGACGCCCACTCGGGCGGTCGTTCCGCTCGGCGAGGTGAGCGTGAGGGTCGTCCGGGTTCCGTCGCGGGTGATGCCGAAGCGGATGTCGCCGTTGACGGTCGGCGTCACCGTGTCGATCTTCGTGAGGGTGCCGGTCTGCGGGGTGACCTCGTACGTCTGCCAGCCCGCCGTGGTGGGACGGACGCCCGCGGCGTAGGCGGACAGCGCGTACAGCGGGGCGCCGTTCCAGGCGTGGTTGTCGGTGCCCTCCGACTTGACCCACACCTCCCACAGGGTGTGGCAGGCGGGGTCGGCGACCTGGGCGGCGTAGCGGTTGCGGATCCGCTCCTCGGCGACGGTGGACGCGCCCATGAGGTAGAGGGCCTCCAGGACGTAGAACTCCGTGTAGGGGCTGGCGTTGAGGTGGTTGCGCAGCACGTCGGTGATCGCCGGGTAGTGGCTGGACGTGGCCAGGCCGGCGACCACGGCGAGGGCGTTGGCCCGGTCGTCGGTGTCTCCGGTGTAGCCGGGCGAGCGGTACTCGTTCTTGGTGGAGTTCCACAGCAGGGTGTCGAAGTTGGCCTTGATGCTGGTGCGCTGGGCCTGCCATCCGGCGACGTCACCGGTGTTGCCGCTGAGATCGGCGAGCTTGGCGGCGGTGTCCAGGGCCAGGTAGTACCAGCAGTTGTTCAGGACGCGGGTGTCGATGTCGCTGCCCCAGTCCTGCCAGTCCCAGTCACCGGCGCGGTGGGACACGAGGCCGTCGCTGCCCAGGCCCCACAGGTCCAGGTACTTCTTCACCGCCGGGTAGGCGCCGGTGACCGTGCTCGTGTCGCCGGTGTAGAGGTGGAACGTCCAGAACGACCACACCGAGGCGAGCATCTGGTTGGGCAGTTCGGCGGTCCAGATCGTCGAGGGCATCGGGGAGTAGAGCGCCCCGGTGTCCTTCTGCCAGGAGGCCAGCTGCGAGATGGCCTTCTTGCCGAGGGCGTGGGAGTTGGTGTCGAAGGTGTAGAAACCTTCCTTCAGCTGGTTGACCACGTCGCCCCACCACTGGGCGCGTTCGCGGGTCGGGCAGTCCATGTAGTTGTCCCGCATGTTGACGTACATGGTGCGGGCGGCCTTGGTCCACACGGTGTCGAGGAAGGCGTCGCTGCTGGTGAACGACCCCTCGAAGTCGGTGTCGTAGCCGGACTCCCGGTACTTGAGGTCCACGATCGTCACACCCGTGGGAATCGTGTAGCGCACGGCGGTACCGCTCATCCAGGCCAGCGGCTCGAACTCCTGGACCCCGCCGGCGCAGACGTAGGTGGCGCGGACGTTGAAGATGGTCTTCTGGTCGATGCCCACCAGGCCTTTGCCGTCGTCGTAGTGGTCGGTCTGGATGCCGATCACCGCGCCGGCCGGGGCGTCGACCTTCAGGTACGGGGTGACCTGGATGTTGGACGGCAGGGTGGCCGATATCGCGGTGGAGCCCTGGCCCGTGGCCGGGAGCGAGGCGGCGTTGGTGTAGGACTTCAGGCCGGAGTAGCGGAACTGCGGGATCGGACGCTGGACGAGGCCGTTCCAGGGAGCGGTTCCGGCGGCGCCGAAGTCGGTGGGTGCGCTCCAGGCGCTGTCGTCGAAGCCGGAGGACTGCCAGTCGGCCATGGCGGTGGCGTTGCGGGCGTCGTAGTAGACGTTCGATTCCGGAAGCCGGAAGTTGACCTGGGTACCGCTGGTGTTGTCCGAGTAGCCCGGGTGGACCTTGTGCCTCCATCCCGTGTCGCTGACCACGCGGGTGGTGGTGGAGCCGGTCGTGACGTCGGACTGGAACAGCAGACCGCCCTTGCCGCTGCTGCTGTGCGAGAAGCCCTCCTTGCCGAAGTACCACACCAGCAGCGCCACCGTGTTGCTGCCGCCGGTCAGGTACGGGGCCAGGTCGATCTCGTCGTAATAGGTGTCCGTACGGTTCGGGCCGCGCTTGAGTCCGCCGTCGAAGACCACCAGGGCGCCGTTCACCCACAGCCAGTACTTCGAGTCGGCCGCGATCCGGGTCACGGCCTTCGAGGGCGCGGAACCCAGGGTGAACGTTCTACGGAACGCCACCCACTGGTTCGCCGAACCGGACGGCGCCCAGAGCCACTTCGCGGTCCACGAGACCGCCGCGGACGCCGTCGGCGCCAGCCCGGGCAGCATCGCGGAGCCCAAAGTGGGGGCCAGGGCCACGACTATGGCCGAGCGCAGAATGTTGCGGCGCGTCACATGGTGCATCGCGTGCTCCTAGGAGATGTGCGGAGAGCGGAGAGGGCGGCAATCGCGTCGGCGGCCCGGGGTCCAAGACGGGTCGGCTTGTTGCTTCCCGGGGTTCTGAATCGTTTCAATCGTGTGTTTGCAGGCGTGAGCGTGACCCCGCCGCAGGCATCGTGTCAATGGCCGCGCAACCGGAACTTGCGGGAGCGGCCCGCATGATGCCGGAAGGGGCAGCCCGGGTTGCGCGCCCGCCGCCGGCGGATGATCGACGGCGGTGGCCGCTCCGAACAGGCCATTCGCCGATCCCCTTCCATGAGACGGAAGAGGTGTTGCGATGCGGTGACGCTCTTCCCGACGATGTCGCCACACCCAACGACGGGAGCCGATCGCCATGCCGCACACGACCGCATTCGCCAGGAACCAGTGGTACGTCGCCGCCTACAGCGCCGAGGTCGGGCGCGAGGAACTGCTCGGCCGGACGATTCTCGGTGAGCCGCTCGTCTTCTACCGGACCGAGGAGGACGGGACGCCCGTCGCCCTGCACGACCGCTGCGTGCACCGCCGCTTCCCGCTGTCGGAGAGCCGGCTGGACGGCGACCGTATCGTGTGCGGCTACCACGGCTTCACGTACGACACGACCGGCGCCTGCGTGTACGTGCCGGGGCAGAAACGCATTCCGCGCACCGCCCGGGTCACCGCCTATCCGGTCGTCGAGCAGGACTCCCTGGTGTGGGTGTGGATCGGCGACCCGACGCTCGCCGACCCGGCGGCGATCCCTCGCGCCCGCCACCTCGACTCGCCCGGCTGGACCACCGTCCAGGGCATGGAGCCCATCGACGCGGACTACGGGCTGCTCGTCGACAACCTCCTCGACCTCTCCCACGAGACGTATCTGCACGGCGGTTACATCGGCACCCCCGAGGTCGCCGAGACGCCGATCACGACCGAGGTCGACGAGGGCGCGGGGATCGTGCGGGTGAGCCGGCACATGGACGACGCCGAGTGCCCGCCGTTCTACGCCCGTTCGACCGGCATCGAGGGCCGGATCACCCGCTGGCAGGACATCGAGTACCACGCGCCCTGTCTGTACCTGCTGCACAGCCGTATCGCGCCGGTGGGCGTCCTGCCCGAGGCGGACGGCAGTGACCCGAACGGCTTCCACACCGAGATCACCTACGCGATCACACCGTCCGACGACGGCAAGGTGTACGACTTCTGGATGGTCTCGCGGGACTGGGCGACGGACGACGCCGAGGTGACCGAGTTCCTGCGGGGCAACAACCACACGGTGGTCATGCAGGACGTCGACGCGCTCAACCTCCTCCAGCGCACGCTCGGTTCGGAACGCACCGGCTACCAGGAGCTGAGCATCAACATCGACACCGGCGGTCTGGCCGCGCGCCGGATCCTCGCCCGGCTGGTGGAGGAGGGCGACAAGCCCGTGGAGAAGGTCCTGTGAGCGGCGGGCCCACCGGCGAGATCTACCGCATCGACTGGCTGCCGGGCACCGACGTGCTGCACGGCACCTGTCACTGCGGCGCCGAGCACACCTCGCAGGACCCGGTCGAGATGTGGGAGTGGATGCTCGGCCACCCCGAAGGACACCGGCCCCGAGGAATCGACTCATGAGCGTCTACGAAGCCGAACTCGTCGTCGCGAGGCGGGAGTTCGCCGCCGAAGGGGTGCTCGCCCTCACCCTGCGCCACCCGCTGGGCGAGCCGCTCCCGGCCTGGGAGCCGGGCTCCCATGTGGACCTCGTCCTCGGCCCGGAGCTGGAGCGTCAGTACTCGCTGTGCGGCGATCCCGCCGACCGTTCCGCCTGGCGGATCGCGGTGCTGCGTGAGCCGGCCGGACGGGGCGGATCCGCCCATGTGCACGAGCAGTTGAGGCCGGGCGAAAAGGTGCGGGTGCGCGGCCCGCGCAACCACTTCGCACTGCGCCCCGCGACGCGCTACCGCTTCGTCGCCGGCGGCATCGGCATCACCCCCATCCTGCCGATGCTGGCGGCGGCCGAGGCGGCGGGCGCCGAGTGGAGCCTGCTCTACGGCGGCCGCACCCGCGCCTCCATGGCGTTCGCCGGGGAGTTGGCGCGGTACGGCGACCGGGTCACCGTCGCCCCGCAGGACGAGACCGGTCTGCTCGACCTCGGTTCCGTGCTCGACGCGCTGCCCGAGGGCACCCTGGTCTACTGCTGCGGACCCGGTGCGCTGCTGGACGCCGTGGAGGAGCGCTGTCCGGCCGACGCGCTCCGCGTCGAGCGGTTCCAGGCGAGGGAGCAACCGGCGGGTCAGGACGACGCGTTCGAGGTCGACCTGGCGCGGAGCGGCCGGACGGTGAGTGTCGCGGCGGGCGTGTCCGTGCTGGACGCCGTGCGCGCGGCGGGGGTCGAGGTGCTCTACTCCTGCACGGAGGGCACCTGCGGCACCTGTGAGACCGACGTGCTCGAGGGCACGCCGGACCACCGGGACTCCGTGCTCAGTCCGCAGGAGCGGGAGGCCGGGGAGACGATGATGATCTGTGTGTCCCGGTGCCGGGGGAGGAAACTCGTCCTGGATCTGTGATCCGGGGGGCGGCTCCTCCCACCGGTCCGGTGTTGCGCAGGTCGGCCTCGATCCGTGCCACGGCGGCCGGCAGCGGTGGCAGCAGGTCCCGGCGGACCGCGGCCGCCGAGGTGCGGCCGGCGGGCACGGCGATGTTCACGCCGGCCACCACCGTGCCGTCCCGGCCGCGCACCGGGGCGCCCACCGACCGCAGCCCGTCCTCCAGTTCCTGGTCACGAAGGCGTACTCCTGCCGCCGTACCCGCGCCGGTTCCGCCCGCAAATCCTCCGGCGCGATCAGCGTCCGGGCGGTGAGCGGGCGCAGCTGTGCCCGGTTCAGGCGGAGTTCGAGCTCGTCGTCCGCCAGGGCGGCCGGCATCACCCGGCCCACCGAGGTGACGTGCGCCGGGAAGCGGGTGCCGACGCTGATGACGGCCGACATGATGCGGGTGGTCGGCACCCGGGCGACGTAGACGATGTCGTCGCCGTCCAGGACGCACAGCGACGAGGATTCCTTCACCCGTGCGACGAGGTGCTCCGGATGCGGCTCGGCGACCTGGGGGAGCGTGAGGCCGGCCAGACAGGCCTAGCCGAGTTCCAGCACCCGCGGCGTGAGCCGGAAGAGCCGGCCGTCGCTGTGGACGTATCCCAGGTCCGCGAGGGTGAGCAGCAGGCGTCGGGCGGCCGCCCGCGTCAGCCCGCAGGCGCGGGCGACTTCGCTGAGGGTGCGGGCGGGATGCCCGGCGTCGAAGGAGCGGATCACCGCCAGGCCCCGCTCGAAGGACCTCACGAAATGCGGTGCTCGGACCACGGTGGACATGCCGCCTACCAGACTGTCAACAATTTCGTCAGCCAAACCCATTGACCCCGCCGGACGGCGGGCTCTACGTTCCCTGCACGCCAATCGAGCACTACTGTGCGGTGTGCGCACAGCCTGTCGGAACACCGTTGTCTGCACAGGAGGAGCCTTGCGTCGTCTGTTCGCCGGTCTCGCGGTCGGTACTTTCCTGCTCGCCACGGCGGCCTGTGGCTCGTCCGACGACTCCGGTACGTCCACCGGGAGTTCGTCGTCCGGAGGCACCACGACCGTCAAACTCGGACTCATCCCCATCGTCGACGTGGCGCCCGTCTATCTGGGCGTGAAACAGGGTTTCTACGAGAAGCACGGGCTGAAGCTGTCGATCACCACCGCGCAGGGCGGCGCGGCGATCGTGCCCGGAGTCGTCAGCGGCCAGTTCCAGTTCGGCTTCAGCAACATGACCTCCCTGATGGTCGCGCAGTCCAACAACGTTCCCGTGCGGGCCGTTTCGAACGGCATCGCCTCGACGGGCGTGCAGGGCGAGGACTTCGGGGCGATCACGGTGAAGAAGGGCAGCGCGCTCAAGTCCGCCAAGGACCTGGAGGGCAAGAAGGTCGCCATCAACACGCTGAAGAACATCAACGAGACCGCGGTGCGCGAGTCGGTGCGCAAGGCGGGCGGCGATCCGGACAAGGTGAAGTTCGTCGAGCTGGCCTTCGACCAGATGCCCGCCGCCCTGGACTCGGGGCAGATCGACGCCGCGATGGTCGTCGAACCGGCGCTGGCGACCGTCAAGAGCCAGGGCGCCACGGAGATCGCCTCCCCGCTGGTGGACGTGGCACCGAACCTCACCGTCGCGATGTACTTCACCTCCACGCAGTACACGCAGAAGAACCCGGACGTGGTGAAGAAGTTCCAGGAGGCCACCGCGGAGTCCCTCGCCTACGCCGACTCGCACCCGGACGAGGTCCGCCAGATCGTCACCACGTACACCAAGATCCCGGCCTCGGTGCTGACGCAGGTGACACTGCCGAAGTGGCCCGCCGAGGCGAACCGTTCGTCGATCGAGGCCCTGGAGAAGCTCGGCGAACAGGACAAGCTCTTCAAGTCGACCCCGGACCTGGAGAAGCTGCTGCCGTGAGAGGCACGAACGTCGCACTCGGTACCGCCGGGCTCGCGGCCTTCCTCGCCCTCGGCGAGGCGGTGCCGCGGCTCGGGCTGGTCAAGGAGGCCTACTTCCCGCCCACCAGCCGCATCGCCGGCGCGCTGGCCGACGAACTCGCCGACTCCGCCTTCTGGACGGCGCTCGGCGACACCCTCACCGGCTGGGCCCTCGGTCTGGCGATCGCGGTGGGCGCCGGGATCGTGGCCGGCGTGCTGATCTCCGTCGTCCCCCACCTCCGCGAGGCGACGGCCTCGACCGTCGAGTTCCTGCGCCCGATCCCGTCGGTGGCCCTGATCCCCCTCGCCGTGCTGCTGTACGGCACCGAACTGCGCTCGGTCCTGCTGCTGGTCGTCTACGCCTCCTTCTGGCAGATCCTGATCCAGGTCCTGTACGGCGTCCAGGACGTCGACCCGGTCGCCGAGGAGACCGCCCGCTCCTACGGGCTCGGCACCTGGGCGCGCGTCCGGCACGTCCTGTGGCCGACCGCGCTGCCGTACGTCATGACCGGCGTCCGGCTCGCGGCGGCCGTCGCGCTGATCCTCGTCATCACCGCCGAACTGGTCATCGGCGCACCGGGGTTGGGGGCGCGGATCGCCGTCGCGCAGACCTCGCAGGCGGTCCCCGAGATGTACGCCCTGATCGTGGTCACCGGGGTGCTGGGGCTGCTGATCAACGTGGGCGCCCGGACGGTGGAGCGGCACGCGCTGGCCTGGCACCAGTCGGTGCGCGGGGAGGTGGCGGTGTGACCGGGACCTCCCCCGGCCGTACGGGGCCGGGAACCTGGCGGCGCGTCCTGCTGAGGCTGTTCTTCACGCTCGCCCTGCCGGCCGTCCTGGTCACGGCGTGGTGGCTGGCGTCCGACGGCAGCACGAACGTCTACTGGCCGCCGCTGCGCACGATCCTGAAGGCCTTCCCCGACGTGTGGACCGCGGAGCGACTGCGCACCGACATGCGGCCGAGCGTGCTGCGTCTCCTCGGCGGCTATGCGACGGCGGCCGTCGTCGGGGTCGCGCTGGGCACGGTCATCGGCTCGTACCGGCGGGTGCGGGCGGTGTGCGAGCCGGTCCTGGAGTTCCTGCGGGCGGTGCCCCCGCCCGTCATGGTGCCGGTCATCATGCTGTTCGCGGGCATCGGCGACACCATGAAGGTGGTCGTCATCGCGAGCGGCTGTGTGTGGCCGGTCCTGCTCAACACGGTCGAGGGCGTGCGGGCGGTGGACCCGGTGATGGCGGAGACGGCACGGTCGTACGGCGTCACGGGGGTCGCCCGGCTGCGCGCCGTGGTGCTGCCGTCGGCGAGCCCGCAGATCTTCGCGGGGCTGCGCCAGGCGCTCTCGATCGGCATCATCCTGATGGTCATCAGCGAGATGTTCGCGGCGAGCAACGGACTCGGCTTCACCATCGTGCAGTTCCAACGAGGCTTCGCCATCCCCGACATGTGGACCGGAATCCTGGTGCTCGGCCTCCTGGGCTTCGTGCTGTCGCTGCTCTTCCAGGCCGTCGAGCGTCGGGTGCTCGGCTGGTACCACGGTCTGCGCGCATCCACCCGGCGGTCCCCGTGAACCTCGCGAAAGGGCGTTCCATGCACCCGCGTCTTGCAGTGTCCGGCCTGCGGAAGGTGTACGAGGGGTCGGGGCGCCGGGTCGAGGCGGTGCGCGACCTGACGTTCACCGTCGAGGCGGGCGAACTCGTGTGTCTCGTGGGCCCGTCGGGGTGCGGCAAGACGACCCTGCTGAAGTGCATGGCCGGTCTGCTCACCCCGACCTCCGGCGAAGTGTTCCTGGAAGGACGCAGGGTGACCGGGCCGCCGCCGGACATGGCGTTCGTCTTCCAGGAGTACGGGCGGAGCCTCTTCCCGTGGATGCGGGTCGGCGACAACGTCGAACTTCCCCTGAAACAGAAGGCGTTGACCAAGGAACGGCGGCGTGAACTGGTCACGGACGCCCTGCGCTCGGTCGGCTTGGAGGACGCGCACTCCGCGTATCCGTGGCAGCTGTCGGGCGGGATGCAGCAGCGGGTGGCGATCGCCCGGGCGCTCGCCTACGAGCCGCGGGTCCTGCTGATGGACGAGCCGTTCGCCGCCGTGGACGCGCAGACCCGCGCCGACCTGGAGGACCTGGTCCGGGGACTGTGGCGGGAGCGCGGGATCACCATCCTGTTCGTCACGCACGACATCGACGAGGCCGTCTACCTCGGCGAACGGGTCCTCGTCCTGTCCGCCTCCCCGACGGTCGTCCGGGAGCAGCTGAAGGTCGACCTCCCGCCGGACCGCGACCAGTTGCACACGCGGGTGGCCCCGCGTTTCGCGGAACTGCGGACCCATGTCTACGAGCAGATCCAGGCGGCGAAGCGCGGAACTCCCGTGGACCGCCTCACGAAGGCGGAGGCGCCGCCGCCCCACTGAAGCTGAGCGCGGTGCCGACAGGGCGCCGTCGGCGACCTGAACGCCGACGGTGCCCGGTCAGGCCTCGGGCGCGGGGACCACGCTGAGGTGGCTCGCCGTACGGCGCGCGCCGCCCGCTCTGCGGGGCGCGGGGGCCGGACGGGTGGAGCGCAGCACCATCGTCAGCCGGGTGTACCCCATGTCGTGCAGCGTCCTGGGGGTGTCGCCGACGATGCGGCACTCCGTGGCGCCCCAGCGGGGGTCGGGGTGCAGCAGGGGCCGGACCGCCCCGTCGTGCTCGACGGCCTCCTCGCCGACCGCGCGGATCCAGTGCGGCAGCCCCTGGCGGTAGGCGGCCTCCATGATCGGGTCCTGGGCGATGTCACGCCGGATCGCCTGGAGTCCGTGGTCGTGACCGTGCCGCTCCACGGCCGCGGCGAAGCGGGCGAGCATCGGCAGGCACCAGCCGGCCTCGTGGTCACCGAGGACCGAGGGGGCGTCGGGATGGAAGAGGACGAAACGCAGGAAGTTGTCACCGGGCAGGGCCGTCGGATGCGGGCCCACCTCCCGGAAAAGTGACGCGAACGCGTCGTTGGAGAGAACGACGTCCCAGCGGTGGTCGAGGACGACGGACGGGAAGGGGACGGCCTCCAGGTACACGGCGTAGTCGTGCAGGTACGCCTGGGCCTCGAGACTCTCGGGGACGGGCCGCGGTACGGACCGCTGCCCTCCTGCCTGATATGCCATCGGGAGGTCACCCCTCTTGCCTATGCGGCCTTCACGCGGCGCCCCGATCCTGGTGCCCCGACGCGAGCGGTGTCAACTATCGTGGCATTCCATGCTGGTTGACGGCTGAAATTGGCCACAGTTGTGGCGAGACCTGGATGTGAGTTCGAAAGACCGGCTACTCTCCACGCAGTTCACGGCGACCGTCCGTTTGGTGATCGTGTACCTGTGAGAGGGACGTGAGAGACCTAGGAGACCTGTCGGTGTCGGAGGATGACTTCGAGGTTCCGGGCGCCGCGGCGACGGTGCTGATGTCCGCCGTCGTCGCCCGTGTCGCCGCGCTCGCCGACCGGCTCGGCGTGCCGCACGCGGAGGTCTTCGGCAGCGGGCGGCTGTCCGTCGCCTCCGGTGTCCCGGAGCCGGTGGTGAAAGCCCTGCTGAGCGGCCGGCCCGCCGGTGAGCCCGATGTGCAGGCCCGCTTCCTGCAACGGCTCGACCTGCTGCGCCGCACCCGGCTCAAGCCGAACGGCCGTAAGTACACCCAGCAGGAGATCGCGGACGGCGCCGGCATGTCGCGCCAGCAGGCGGGCGCCCTCATCAACGGCGACCGACGGCCCACGATGGAGCACTGCGACGCCCTCCAGCGCTTCTTCCGTGTGCACGCCGGCTTCCTCACGGCCGAGGACCCGGAGGCGCTCGCGGGAGCCCTTCAGCACATCGAGCAGGAGCTGCTCCAGAAGCTCGCCGCGCGGGAGGCGGCCGCGGCGGCCTCCGACCCGCTGGAGCGGCTGCTTCAGGACCACGGCGTACGCGGGATCGCCTGGCGGGCCGCCCAGCTGCCCACCGACCAGCACCGCGACAAGGTCGCCGAGTGGCTGGACATGCTCCTGGAGAGCGTGAAGCGGCCCGAGTCGTGATCCGGGGGAGAACTGTGAACATCGCCAGGGAAATGCGCCGTCTCAGCGGCGAGTTGGTCGCGGAACTGACCCTGCCGGCCCCCGCCGTGCCGACCGACCTGTACACCGCCCTGTGCGACGGGATGAGCAGACGCCGGGGCCGCCCCGTGCACTTCCGCATGGCCTCCTTCCCGGCGGACACGGCCAGCGGACTGTGGCTCGACATGGCCGACCAGGACCTCGTCGTCATCGAGGAGCGCACCGCGCCGGAGCACCAGTTGGTGATCCTGGGCCACGAGCTGTGGCACATGAAGGCGGGCCACTGCGGCCAGCACGTCGAGGGCACCGCGGTCGCGGCACGTTTACTCAGCGACGGGGCGGATCTCCAGGCGACGGTGCGCAGTGTCGCCGCGCGCACCCGTTTCGACCTGACCGACGAGAAGGAGGCCGAGAGCTTCGGCCTGCTGCTGGCCAGCAAATGCCGTACCTGGCTCTCGGGTTCGTCGCCCCGGGAACGGGGCCAGCGCGACCACCTGGCCGGCCGCATCGAGGCGTCGCTGGGCTATCTGGGGCCGTAGGACCGCGCCACCGGCCGGCCACCACCCCGACCGCCCTCGTACGACCGTCAGGTCGCGCTGCGCTCGCTCGCCCCGCGCAGGTCCCGTTCCGTGCCGTCCCGCGCGCCCGCCGTCTCCGCGCCGGGCCCGCCCTCGCGCAGGAGCCGGCGCCAGTGGTCGCGGCTCCAGTCGGCCGGGGCCGTGGTGCGGGTGAACTCCTCGACCAGGGCGCGGAACCGGGCGGGGTCGCTGTGGAACGGGAAGTGGCCCGCCCCCTCGAAGATCTCCAGCCGGCTGCCGGGCATCGCCGCGTGGGCGCCGTACGCGTGCCGCACGGGCACCACGCTGTCCCGGTCGCCCCACAGCAGCATCGTCGGCATCCCGGCCGTCAGATAGCAGCGGTCGAGCATGGTCACGACCTGGCCGCGCCAGTCCACGACGGCGCGCAGGGTGCGGATGAAGGCGTTGCGCGCGGTCTCGTCCGGCAGGGCGTCGACGAGGTGGAGCAGATCGGGGGCGTCCTGGCCGAGATCGGTGTCCAGCAGCTTCATCAGGGCGACCGCGAGACCGACCTGGAAGCGCGCACCCGGCAACCGCAGGGCGGACAGCGCCAGATGGGCTCCCGGCAGCGAGACCAGCCGCAGGGCGGGGTTGACCTCCCGGCCGACTCCGCCCGCGCTGACGAGGACCAGCCGCTCGGTGCGCTCGGGGAACTGGTAGGCGAACTGCATCGCCACTCCCCCGCCCAGCGAGTGCCCGACCAGGGTCGCCGACTCGACGCCGAGCGCGCTCAGCAGATCGCGCAGACCGTTGGCGTACGCGGCCACCGAGTAGTCGGCGCGGGGCTTGTCGGAGGCGCCATGGCCGAGGAGGTCGGGGGCGATGACGGTGTGGGTGCGGGCGAGGCCGGGGATCAGGTCGGCCCAGGTCCGCGAGGAGTCGCCGATGCCGTGCACCAGGACCAGCGCCGGGCCCTCGCCGGCCATCCGGAACGCCCGCCGGTAACCGTGCACCACGCGGTGGCGCAGCTCCGGTTCCTTGTCGCCCACCGGGCGCAGCCGGGCGCCGCGCGACGGACGCCACTGCGGGACCTCGACCATCCGCCCACCTCCTCCAGCCCCGGCCGCCGACGGTCCGCCGAAAGCCCTTCACCCCAGCGTAGAACCCCTTTCCGCCAGGGGATTTCAGGAAGGTTTCGTCTCCGCTAAGCGGGCGAACCGACGCCGGGTCAGGCCCGATTGTCAGTGGTGGGCGGCAAGCTGGGGGGTGCGCCGCCGCACAGGGGCGTACGCGCCGTCGGGCGCGGGGGAACACGACGCCGACACGGGGAGAGCCGACCGATGCCCACTGCCGTACTGACCGACCGCGAGCGCACCGCCGTACAGGCCTACCTGCGGCTGCTGCACACCGTCCGTGCCGCCTTCGGCGACGAGGGGGACGGCGAGGGCGTCGGCGTCGCCGGTCCGCCGCAGGACCGGCTGCCCCCGGTGGTCCCGCCCGCCGTCCTGGCCGAGGCGGAACAGGCCCTGGCCGCCGCGGGCCTGGCGGGCAACGAGGAGGAGTTCTTCCGGCTGCTGCACAGCTGGTGTCCTGGACGGTGACCCCGAGGCGGCGGCCGCCGCCCGGGTGACCCCGAGATCGGCTGCCACCTCGGCGCACACCGGGGACGGCAGCCGCCCCGGTGCCCCCTGGCGTGCGCCGCTCAGCCCTGGTGCACGGTGACCGCCGTGGCCACCAGCCCACGCCGCACGGTCCAGCGGCCGTCGAAGTGCCCGAGCCGGTGACCGCCGACCACCGGTCCGGGGACGAGCAGCCGGGCGCGGAAGACGCCGTGCGTGCTCCCGTCGGGGCCGGTGGCGGGGGTGAGATCGATGTCCGCCTCGCTGAAGTCCAGCCACCTGCGGGTGAGGGGGAACCACGCCTTGTAGACGGACTCCTTGGCGCTGAACAGCAGCCGGTCCCAGTGCACCTCGGGGTGTCCCGCGGCGAGCCCGCCGAGCCGCTCCGCCTCGGCGGGCAGGGCGACGGCGGACAGGACGCCCTCGGGAAGACCCTCGTGAGGTTCGGCGTCGATGCCGAGGGAGGCCAGGTCGGCCGACCGGACCAGGGCGGCCGCGCAGTAGCCCTCGCAGTGGGTCATGCTGCCCGTCAGGCCGTCCGGCCACTGCGGGGCGCCGCGCTCGCCGGGCAGCACGGGCTGGGCGGGCACGCCGAGCTTCTCCATGGCGCGCCGGGCACAGGAGCGTACGACGGTGAACTCGCGTCGCCGCTTGGCGACCGCTCGCTCCAGCAGCGCCTCCTCCTGCGGGTACAGCGGCGCGTCCCCGAATTCCCGCACGCCCTCCTCGCCGAAGGCCTCCACCGCCACCACGGACTCCGGCAACAGCTCCCCGATCATCGAGCCCCCGCCTCCCCGGGCAGGATGCGGCGCAGCCGGCCCGGCGGCTGAGCCCGTTTGCGCCATTCGCGGGGGTAGCCCACCGACACCTCCTCGAAGCGGACGCCCTCGTGCCAGGTGGTCCGCGGGATGTGGAGGTGGCCGTAGACCATCGTCTCGATCCGGAACCGGCGGTGCCAGTCCGCCGTGAGAGCGGTGCCGCACCACATGGCGAACTCGGGGTGCCACAGCACGTCCATCGGGTGCCGGTGCAGCGGATAGTGGTTGACGGGGACGACGGGCAGGCCCTCCGGGATCTCCGCGAGCCGCCGCTCGGTCTCGGCGACGCGGGCCCGGCACCAGGCCTCGCGGGTCGGATACGGATCGGGGTGCAGCAGGTACTCGTCGCTGCACACGATGCCGGTGCCCTCCGCGTAGGCCAGGCCCTCCTCCTTGGTGGCGCAGCCGGCCGGGAGGAACGAGTAGTCGTACAGCAGGAACAGCGGCGCGACGACGACCGGGCCGCCGGGGCCCTCCCACACCGGGTAGGGGTCCTCGGGTGTGGTGACGCCCAGGTCACGGCAGACCTCGACGAGGTGCTCGTAGCGGGCGACCCCGCGCAGGGCCACCGGGTCCGAGGGATGGGTCCACAGCTCGTGGTTGCCGGGCGCCCAGACGACCCTGCGGAAGCGGCCGGCGAGGGTCTTCAGCGCCCAGCGGATGTCGGCCACGTTCTCCGAGACGTCGCCGGCGACCAGCAGCCAGTCCTCGTCGGACTCCGGAGCCATCGCCTCGACCAGCGCGCGGTTCTCGGGATAGCCGATGTGCAGATCGCTGATGGCCAGCAGTTGTCCGGCGCCACCGGCCGTCGTCACCTTGCGCCCCCGCTCACGAGCCCACTCTCCGCGTTCTCCCGCATACACCGGTGCCACCACGAGAACACATTCACGCCTGCGGGACAAGGTCGCACCGACTCCCCCGCCGGACCCGTCCACGGTCCCACCTGTGCCGTAGCACCCCTCTACCCGAACAGGCGCCCCACGTGAACAAGATCGGAAATTCCGTAACACGCGTGTTGCACGCCGCACCTCCGGGAAGCCGTATGATCGCCCCAACACCACCGCCATGGACGTCCCTTCCGCAGGGCGGTTTGGTGACCCACCAATCCCCCTGCCCGGGCCGGGCCTGCTTCGCCCTGCCCGCGAACCGTGAAAGGCGGCCCGCATGGTCTCCCGCGTACGCGTCTGGCTCAACCGCACGTACGCGGAGAACGTGTTCTTCACGGATCAGCTGCGACGAAATCCGAGCGACCGCGCGGTCGAGATCCACGCCACCCACGGTGACGCCGACTCTCCCGTGCTGGCCGCCGCCGACACCGCTGAGCTGGAGCCGGAGGGCCTCTCCCCGGCGGCCTACGTCGAGTACGCCCTCGCGCAGTGCAGGCGCCGCGGCATCGACGTGTTCGTGCCCCGGCTGCACCAGGCGGCCGTCGTGGCCCACCGGGCCGACTTCGACGCGATCGGTACGGCCCTGCTGGCGCCGCCGCCGGAGGCCGTCGCCGTCTTCCACGACAAGGTGATCGCGTACGAGGCGGTCCAGGCGATCGGGGTGCCCGTACCGCCGTGGTTCCGGGTCCGGACGGCGGACGAACTCGTCGCCGCGGTGGACGAGTTGGAGGAAGCAGGGCACCGGGCGTGCTTCAAGCCGGCGTCCGGCGCCGGCGGTGTGGGGTTCCGGATGATCACCCGCTCGCCCTTCTCGCTGTCGCATCTCAGCGGCTTCCCGAGCCCCTACGTCCAGCTCGACATGGTGGTCGAGGCGCTGCGGCGGGCCGCGGAGCAGGACGACGAGCAGATCGACTGGCTGGTCATGCCGCGCCTGGAGCAGCCGGAGGTGTCCGTGGACTGCCTCACCGGCCCGGACAACGTCCTGCGGATGGCGATCGGCCGGACGAAGAACGGCCGCCGCCGGGGCTTCACCCTGCACGAGCAGTGGCTGGAGCCCGCGCGTCTCATCGCCGAGGGCTTCGGTCTGCACTACCTGTCCAACATCCAGTTCCGGATGTTCGGCGACCGGCCGGTCCTGATGGACGTCAACACCCGCCCGGCCGGCGGCCTCCACCAGCTCTCGCTGTGCGGTGTCAACGCCCCCTGGGCGGCGGTGCAGTTGGCTCTCGGCGAGGACCCGGGCGAGATCGTGCCGCCGTTCCTGGGGCAGGACTACACGGTGGTGTCGGGGCCGCGACCGCTGCGCGCGGTCACGCTGCCGCACCAGCGGGTGGAGGAGAGCGCCGAGCCGCTGCTGCCGGCCGTGCCCGCGCCCGTCGGCTCCGTCGAGGTGACCACGGCGGGCGCCGCCCAGGCACTGCCCCTCTAGGGAGTCCGCGCGGGACGACCGCGCCGCCGACCGAGCGGGACGCCGGAGCAGGGAGCCCCGAGGGGGCGCCCGAGGAGGGCGTCCGCGAAGTACGGCCCAGCGGGACAGTCCAGCAGAATGACCAAGTAGGACATTTCACCCACCGGTATGGACCAATTCCGTCTCTCGTCTTGACAGGCGGATTGGTCCATACCAACTTTGTTGCGCACCCCCTTGCACTCCCCTGCACTCCCGAACACCCCCATTCCTTCAGGGAGATCGCGTGCGCACCAGACCCCTCGGACGCCCCTGGCGTCGATTCCTCGCCCTGCTCGGCACCGCCGGTCTCGCCCTCGCCGGGGCCGTGGCCCTGCCGGGCACCGCCCAGGCGGCCAACGTCCTCACCAACCCCGGTCTCGAGTCGGGCGCCCTCTCGCCCTGGTCCTGTACCGGCAACCTCGGCTCCGTCGTCTCCTCGCCCACCCACGGCGGCTCCAAGGCCCTTGCCGGGGCGGTGAGTTCGAGTGACATCGCCAAGTGCGGCCAGACCGTCGCGGTCCAGCCGAACACCACGTACGCCCTGACCGGCTGGGTACGCGGCTCCTACGTCTACCTCGGTGTCGACGGCGGCGCCTCCACCTGGACGTCGTCACCGTCGGCGTACAGCCGGTTGTCGGTGTCCTTCACCACCGGGGCCTCGCAGACCAGCGCCACGATCTACGTCCACGGCTGGTACGCCCAGGGCACCTACTACGCCGACGACATCAGCCTGGACGGACCGGGCGGCGGGGGCGGCTCCGACACCCAGGCGCCGACCACGCCAGGCGGGCTGACCTCGACCGGCAAGACCTCCTCCAGCGTCTCGCTGTCCTGGAACGCCGCTTCCGACAACGTCGGCGTCACCGGTTACGACGTGTACAGCGGATCCGCCAAGGTGCTCACCGTCTCCGGCACGTCCGCCACGGTCAGCGGGCTGTCCGCGAGTACCGGGTACACCTTCACCGTGAGAGCACGCGACGCGGCGGGGAACACCTCCGGCGCCTCCAACTCCGTGAGCGTCACGACGAACGCGGGCGGCGGTGGCGGAACCGGGTTCAAGCAGGCCGCGCCCTATCTGTTCGAGGGCTGGGGCGACCCGCCGAGCGTGTCCACCGTGATGAGCTCGACCGGCATCAAGTGGTTCACGATGGCGTTCGTGCTGGACGGGGGCGGATGCAACCCGATGTGGGACGGCAACCGGCCGCTGACCGGCGGGGTCGACCAGAGCGTCATCAACCAGGTCCGTTCGGCGGGCGGTGACATCGTGCCCTCCTTCGGCGGCTGGCAGGGCAGCAAGCTCGGCGCCAACTGCTCCTCGGCGAGCGCGCTGGCGGCCGCGCTCCAGAAGGTGATCGACGCCTACTCCCTCAAGGCGATCGACATGGACATCGAGAACACGGACGAGTTCGAGAACGAGGCCGTGCAGGCGCGGATCCTGACCGCCCTCAAGACGGTCAAGGCCAACAACCCCGGTCTGAAGACCATCGTCACCTTCGGAACGTCCACGACCGGGCCGACCTACTACGGCAACCACCTCGTCGAGCAGGCCAAGTCGCTCGGCGCCGACATCGACGTCTTCACCATCATGCCGTTCGACTTCGGCGGCGGCTCGGACATGTACGGCAACACCGTGAACGCCACGGAAGGGCTGAAGAACAAGCTGAAGTCCACCTTCGGCTGGGACGACGCGACCGCCTACGCCCACATCGGCATCTCCGGCATGAACGGACTGTCGGACCAGCAGGAGAACACCACCCCGGCGATCTGGACGCAGATCCGTGACTGGTCCAACAGTCACCACATCGCCCGGCTCGCCTACTGGGCCGTCAACCGCGACCGGCCCTGCCCCGGCGGTGGCGTGGTGAGCAACTGCTCCGGCATCAGCCAGAGCACCTGGCAGTTCACTTCGATCACGGCCGGCTTCACCGGCTGAGCTCCTCGCACGCGAACAAAAGTCCCCCGGGCCACGGTCCGGGGGACTTTTTCGGCGGCGGGTGTATCAGGAACCGGGGAGCTCGCTCTTAAGAGTGAAGGGCCCCACGGGGGAGCAACGGGGGAAGCACGGGGCTCCAGGGGGAAGCACAGGGATCAACGGGGGAAGTCCGGGAATCGACGGGGGATTCCCGGCGGTACGGGGGATCGGGTCGGTCGGCCGCTGTCACGGGGAGCGGCCGACCGGCCCGCATCGCTGTTCCCGGCGCCGTGCCCCGCGCCCTACCCGCACCGCCCCGCCACCAGGCCCTGCGGTCGTACGGTCGACGGGCAGCCCCCGCTCACGTGATGCCGGTCAAGCCCGGGCCGGGCGCCTCAGAAGCGTCCCGCTCCCCGGTACAGCTCCAACTCCCCGTCCAGTTCCAGCGCGAGGACCGTGGCGTGCGGGTCGAGGTCGGACCCCGCCGGCGGGTCGATCCACAGCACACCGACCGCCTCGTGCAGTCCGCCGACGACCCGGTGGGCGAGTTCCGTTCCGGTGCCGAGCACGCCGACCCTGCGGACCGGCGTGACCAGACCCCGGACACCGATCTCGGAACGCGGGAGGTCGAACAGGGTGAGGTAGAGGGTGCGGCGGTCGGCGGACAGGGTGCTGGGCCCGTAGTGGTGCCCGGCCGGGAGCCCCCGCACCGTCCCGTACACGGCCTGCTCGTGCTTGCGGATCCACTCCCCCAGACCTTCGAGGCGCTCCACCTGCGGCTGCGGAATGGTGCCGTCCTCCATCGGGCCGACATCGAGCAGCAGGTTGCCGCCACCACCGATGGTCTCGGCGAAGTAGCGGACGAGCCGGGTCAGCGACTTGTGGTGGTGGTCGTGGTGCCGGTAGCCCCACGAGTCGTTGATGGTGAGGCACAACTCCCAGGGACCCGGCGGGGGTTCGATGGGGACGCCCTGTTCGGGGGTGGCGTAGTCGCCCTCGCCGAGCATGCGGGCGTTGAAGACGACGTCCGGGGAGTACGAGCGGATCAGCGCGGCCAGTTCCTTGATGCGCCACTGCTCCTCGCTGCGGTCCCACTCGCCGTCGAACCACATCAGGTCGGGTCGGTAGCGGGAGGCCAGCTCGCGGACCTGACCGTCCCGGTAGGCGAGGAACCGCTCCCAGGCCTGGAGGTCCTCGTCCTCGGCGGAGCACTCGGAGTAGCGGTTGTCCTCCAGTTCCGGCGGACGGCCCGGCTTGCGGGTGCTGGCGTAGTCCGGGTGGTTCCAGTCGGAGTGCGAGTAGTACAGACCGACTTTGAGGCCCTTCTCGCGCAGGGCGTCGGCGTAGCCGGTGAGGTAGTCGCGGCCCAGCCCCAGGTCCCCGTAGGCGGTGTCCCAGAGGGCGACGCCGTCGTGGTGGCGACTGGTCAGGACGGCGTACCGGGCGCCGGCGCGGGCGAACAGGTCTGCCCAGGCCCGCGGATCGTAGTGGGCTCCCGTGAAGCGGTCGAGCTGGGACATGTACCGGTCGTGGGGCACGATGTCGTCGTAGAACGACCAGGACTCCTGGACCCCGTCGACGGCGTAGATGCCCCAGTGGACGAAGATCCCCAACTTGGCCTCGGTGAACCAGGGTTGCATGGGCACGGCTGAACTCCTTCGCGCAGCGGAGCACTTCGGGGAGAGGGGCGGGCGCGCACGGGGTCGCGCCCGCCCCTGTTGCCGCTAGCGGCCTTCGGTGGCGCGTGCCAGACGGAGCGTCAGGATCTGGAAGGGCCGCAGTACGACGTCGACCGCGCCGTCCTCGCCGAGGACCGCGGGCTCCAGCGGCCGCTCCAGCAGGTCGGTCACCTGGGCGCCCGCGAGCGGGAAGCCCGTGCGCAGGGTGCCGGTGGAGCGTCCGCCGCGTGACTCGTAGAGCCGGACGACGACGTCCCCGGACTCGTCGTCGGCGAGCTTCACCGCCTCGACGGTGACTCCCTCGCCGTCCACCGAGACGACCGGCCCCGTGGTGGCGTCCGACGCGTCCGCGACACGGAGCGGGAGGTTGAGGGAGTAGCCCTCGGCGACCGCGTCCTCGATGCTCGCGCCGGGCAGCAGCGCGTAGCAGAAGCGGTGCCGGCCCTGGTCGGCCTCGGGGTCCGGGATCCGCGGGGCGCGGACCAGGCTGAGGCGGACGGTGGTGGTCGTACCGCCGTCCTCGCGGACCGTGCGGGAGACGTCGTGGCCGTAGGTCGAGTCGTTGATGACCGCGACGCCGTAGCCGGGCTCGCCGATGTGTACCCAGCGGTGGCCGGAGACCTCGAACCGGGCCGCCTCCCAGCTGGTGTTGGTGTGGGTGGGCCGCTGGATGTGGCCGAACTGGATCTCGGCGGAGGAGTGCGGTGCCCGGATGTCCACCGGGAAGGCGGCCTTGAGGATCTTCTCCGCCTCGTGCCAGTCGATGTCGGTCTCGAAGTCGACGCGGGGGCTGCCGGCGCGGAGCGTGATGGTCTGGGTGATCGTCGAGCCCTTGCCGAAGGAGCGCGTCACCCGGATCGCGCCGACGAGCGGGTCCTCCTCGACGACGGTGACCGCGTCCGGCTCCAGCAGGTCGGTGTACCGGTTCTGGTAGTGCTTGTCGATGTCCCAGGCGTCCCAGTAGTTCGGGAGGTCGGTGTGCAGGCGCAGCAGGTTGCCCCGGTCGGCGAGGACCTCACGGTTCGCCCGCAGATCGTATACGGACGACAGTGTGCCGTCTTCCGCGACCTGTACACGCACCAGTCCGTTGTCGAGGACCCGGCCGGAGACCGTCACCGGCCGCGGGGACTCCGCGCCGGTCAGCGGCGCGCTGCCGCTCGCGGGCACCTCCACGTACGCCGGTGCGCCCTCGGGTGTGCGGACCACCTCGGCGCGGGCGTAGGGGCTGGTGTTGAACACCCGGAGCGCGCCGTCCTGCCGTCCGCCGCCCAGCGCCGCGACGGCCTCGGCCGTCAGCGCCTCCAGCTCCTCGGCGACCCGCGCGTACTCGGCCTCCGCCTCACGGTGCACCCAGGCGATCGAGGAACCCGGCAGGATGTCGTGGAACTGGTGCAGCAGCACCGTCTTCCAGAGCCGGTCGAGCTTCGCGTACGGGTAGGCGTAGCCCGGCGCGTGCAGTGCGGCCGTCGTCGCCCACAACTCCGCCTCGCGCAGCTTGTGTTCACTGCGCCGGTTGCCCTGCTTGGTGCGGGCCTGAGTGGTGTACGTGGCCCGGTGCAGCTCCAGGTAGAGCTCGCCGACCCAGACGGGGGCGTCCGGGTACTCCGCGCGGGCGTTGGCGAAGAACGTGTCGGGGTGCTCGACGACGACCTTCGGTGAGCCTTCCAGGTCGGCCAGCCGACGCGCCCGTTCCATGATCTCGCGGGTGGGGCCGCCACCGCCGTCGCCCCAGCCGAACGGGGCCAGGGAGCGCGAACCGCCGCCCTTCTCGGAGTAGTTGCGCACGGCGCGGCTCATCTCCTCGCCGCTGAACCGCGCGTTGTAGGTGTCGACGGGCGGGAAGTGCGTGAAGATGCGGGTGCCGTCGATGCCCTCCCACCAGAAGGTGTGGTGGGGGAACTTGTTCGTCTGGTTCCAGGAGATCTTCTGGGTGAGGAACCAGTCGTTCCCGGCGAGCTTGGCGAGCTGCGGGTAGGCGGCGTTGTAGCCGAAGGAGTCCGGCAGCCAGACGCCCTTGGTCTCGATGCCGAAGTGCTCGATGAAGAACCGCTTGCCGTGGACCAGTTGGCGGGCGATCGCCTCGCCGCCGGGCAGGTTGCCGTCGGACTCGACCCACATGCCGCCAACCGGCGCCCACTGCCCCTTCTTCACCGACTCCTGGATGCGCGCCCACACCTGCGGGTAGTTGTCGCGCACCCACTCGTACTGCTGGGCCTGCGAGCAGGCGAAGATGAAGTCGTCGTACTCCTCGGCGAGCGAGGTGACGTTGGAGAAGGTACGGGAGGTCTTGCGCTTCGTCTCGCGGATCGGCCACAGCCAGGCGGAGTCGATGTGCGCGTGGCCGACGCCGGAGATGGTGTGGGCGCTGGCGTGCGCGGGGCTGGCGAGCACGGGCGCGAGGACCTCGCGGACGGCGGCGGCGCTGCCGGAGACGTCGTCGAGGTCGAGGGCGTCCATGGCCCGGTCCAGGGCGTGCATGATCTCGTGCCGGCGCGGCTCGTGCTCGCCGAGGTGGACCATGAGCTCGCGCAGCACCTGGAGGTCGAGGTCGAGGTGCCAGACCTCCTCGTCGAGGACGGCGATCTCGGCGCGGCGGAATGTATACAGTGGACGGTCGCCTGCCGTCAGTACATCGCCCAGCAGGGTCGGGCCCGCGAAGTCGTTCGCCAGGATGTCCGGGTTGGAGGCGGCCTCGACCAGGTAGTCGACGATCTCCCCGCCCGTCGCCGGGTTGCCGATCGGCACGTACTGGTTCAGCGGGTTGACCGCCTTCAGCGGCGTCCCGTCGGGGAGGTGGACGAGGGCCTCGGCCTGGTTGCCGGGCCAGTCGCCCACGAAGCCGAGGTCGATGACCGCCTCGACGCGCTTGCCGGCCCACTCGGCGGGCACCCGGCCGCGCATCCGGAACCAGGTGGTGCCCCAGGGCGGACCCCACGGGGTGTCCATCGCGAAGGGCTCATAGGCGGCGGCCGCGGCCTCCGCGAAGGGGACGGGCTCCCCCGGTGCCTGCCAGGCCTCGACCTCGAAGGGCACGCCGGCGGCGTAGATCGCGGGCTTGACGCGCTGGTTGTGGACGCGCTCGACGCGCTCCTCGATGCGGCGGCGTTCGTCATGCATGGGGAATCTCCAGAGAGGGACCACGAGGGGCGGGGAGGCCCGGGGGCCGGGGGCGAGCTGATCGGAGGGAAGCGGGGAAAGCGCTTTCCCTCCGAGGTTCACCTAAGGTACGCCAGTCCGGGATGGACGTCGGTGTAGCCCTCCACCAGCTTGCGGGCCACGTTCACCGAGTCGACCAGCGGATGCAGCGCGAACGCCTTCACGGCCGTCGCACGGGATGCGGACTCGGCGGCGGCCAGCACCTCGCGCTCGACTCCCTTCACCGCGCAGACCAGCCCGGTGGCGTGGTCGGGCAGCGGGGCCACGGCCACCGGATGCGCGCCGTTGGCGTCGACGAGGCAGGGCACCTCGATGACGGCGTCCGCGTCCAGCACCGAGAGGGTGCCCTGGTTGCGGACGTTGAGGATCAAGGTGGCACGCTCGTCCCGGGCGATGGCCCGCATCAGGGCCAGGGCCACCTTCTCGTAGCCGCCGGAGAGGTCGTCGGCGTCGCGCTCGCCGGCGCCGGCCGTCTCCCGGTTCTCCGCCATGTAGGTGGCCTCGCGTTCGGCGCGGGTGCGGTCCCAGGCCGTCAGGGCCGCGGCGTCGGGGCGCTTCATCTCCTCGTAGAAGCGCGCCTGCTGGTCGGCCAGGAAGGCACCGCGGGTCTTCTCCACCTGCTGGTAGGCCCGGACGGTTTCCCGGTTGAAGTAGTAGTAGTGCAGATACTCGTTGGGGATCGCGCCGAGGGATCGGAGCCAGTCGACGCCGAACAGCTTGCCCTCCTCGAAGGAGCCGAGCAGGTCGGCGTCGGCGAGCAGGCGCGGCAGTTCGTCGCGGCCGGCGACCCGCAGACCGCGGACCCAGCCGAGGTGGTTGAGACCGACGTAGTCGATCCACGCCTCCTTCGGGTCCGCGCCGAGCACCCGGGCGATCCGGCGTCCGAGCCCGACCGGGGAGTCGCAGATGCCGATCACCCGGTCGCCCAGGTGGCGGGACATGGCCTCGGTGACCAGGCCGGCCGGGTTGGTGAAGTTGATGACCCAGGCGTCGGGGGCCAGCCGGGCCACCCGCCGGGCGATGTCGACGGCGACGGGCACCGTACGCAGCCCGTAGGCGATGCCTCCCGCGCCGACCGTCTCCTGGCCGAGGACACCCTCGGCCAGGGCCACCCGCTCGTCGTTCGCGCGGCCTTCGAGGCCACCGACCCGGATCGCCGAGAAGACGAAGTCGGCCCCGCGCAGGGCCTCGTCGAGGTCGGTGGTGGCGGTCACCCGGGGTGCGTCGGGGACGACGGCCGCCTGTTCCCTCAGTACACGGGCGACCGCATACAGTCGACTGTCGTCCAGATCGTGCAGAACGACTTCCGTGACCCGGCCCTCGGCGCGGTCCGTCAGGAGCGCCCCGTACACGAGCGGCACCCGGAACCCGCCGCCGCCCAGAATCGTCAGCTTCACGCTTGCACCTTTCCTGCCACGACCACCTCGACGCCCGCCTCCTCGAAGGAGGACCGGGTCGCCGGATCGACCGGCGTGTCCGTCACCACCACGTCCAGGTCCTCGGGACCGCAGACCTTCGCCATGCCCGTACCCGGGAACTTCGCCGAGTCGGCGAGCAGGACGACCCTGTCACCGGCCTTGATCATGGCCCGTTTCACCGGCACCTCGACGACCGTCGTGTCCATCACCTGCCCGCCCGGGCGCACTCCACTGGTGCCGAGGAACAGCCAGTCGGCATGCAGCTGGCGCAGGTTGTCCTCGGTGAGGAAACCGACCAGGGAACGGTACTCGCGGCGGACCATGCCGCCGAGCAGGACCAGCTCGATGCCCTCGTCGTCGGCCAGTTCCTCGTAGACCACGAGATTGCTGGTGATGACCGTCAGCCGGCGGCCGTGCAGTTGCCGGGCCAGGCGGTAGGCGGTTGTGCCGATGTCGAGGAGGACCGACTGACCGTCGGTGACCATGGCCGCCGCGTGGGCGGCTATGGCGTCCTTCTCGCTCACCCGCATCTCGGCGACCTCGGCGAAGGGCTGGTCGCCCTCCTCCGCGACGGCGCCGCCGTGCACCCGGGTGAGCAGGCCGTCCTCCTCGAGTTTCACCAGGTCACGCCGGATCGTGGCCGGGCTCACGCCCAGCTGCTCGGAGAGATCGGTCACGGCCGCGGGACCACCGGAGCGCAGGGCCCGCAGGATGAGTTGATGTCGTCGTTCTGCCAGCACGACGTGAACACTACTCGTCATCTTCAATCAAATCCATGCTCACTTCTGCTGGGGTATTGACCAATGTCGCCGAGGGGCGCACGATTCCGGTCACCGAATTGAAGAGTTTTGACGAGCTCTCCCCTCGGGACGAGCTCTCCCCGACGAGGAGGATGTGCGGTGGACGACGACCGGCCCGAAGTGCTGCTCACCGGGCTGCTCTTCTACGACCTCGTCCTCACGGGGCTCGGCGGACCGCCGACACCGGGCGAGGAGATCTGGACGGCCGGCATGGGCTGCGGCCCCGGCGGCATCGCCAACCTCGCGGTGGCCACGTCCCGCTTCGGCCTGCGGACCTCGCTGGCCACGGTCTTCGGCGACGACTTCTACGGCGCCCACTGCCACCAGGTCCTGTCCGGCCAGGAGGGCGTCGACCTCGGTCTGTCGCGCGTCGCGGCCGGCTGGCACACTCCCGTCACGGTCGCCCTCGCGCACGGCCACGACCGCGCCCTCGTCACCCACGGCCAGGAACCGCCGTACTCGCAGGACACGCTGATGGGCGACCCGCCCGAGGCCCTCACGGCGCTCGTGCACCTCGAGGCCGAGCCGCGTGCCTGGCTCGCCAAGGCGGCCGCGAACGGCACCCGGATCTACGCCGACGTCGGCTGGGACCCCACCGGCGAGTGGTCCACCGACCTGCTCGACCAGCTCGCCCTGTGCCACGCCTTCCTGCCCAACGAGACCGAGGCGATGGCGTACACCCGCACCGACAGCGCGGTCGCCGCACTCGGCACGCTCGCGGAGCTGGTGCCGGTCGCGGTGGTCACCCGGGGCGCCGACGGCGCGGTCGCGGTCGATCAGGAGACCGGAGAGTACGCGGAGGTGCCCGCCCTCGACATCGATGTCCTGGACGCGACGGGCGCCGGTGACGTGTTCGGCGCGAGCTTCGTGGCCGCCTCGCTCGGCGGCTGGCCGCTGGTGGAACGGCTGCGGTTCGCCGTCCTCGCCGCCGGTCTCTCGGTGCGGCACCACGGCGGGGCGCTGGCCGCCCCCGGCTGGTACGGCGTCGACCGCTGGTGGCGCTCGCTGCGGGATCCCGAGCTCGAACGGGCCTACGCCTTCCTCGCCGACCGCATTCCGGCGGACGTGGGCCCGCCCGTGCGGTACGCGCCGGTCACCCCGCCCGCCCCGCGCCCCTGACCACGCCCGCACCCGGACCCGGACCCGGACCCGGAAGACGACCCCACGCAACCCCTCGAATCGCACCCCTTCCGCGACATCGCACCCCGTCTGCGAAGACACGAACAGATCCGAAAGGCGGTGGGAGCTGTGCGGCTCTCACGTAGAGGCCTGCTCCGTGCGGGCCTGGCCGGTTCGGCCGCCACGGCGCTCGGCGGCCTGGCTTCCGGCTGTGCCGTTCCGACCGGCTCGACCGGCCGGAACATGGTCCTGTGGTACTGGGACGGAGGCCTGGGCGACACGGTCGTCAAGAACGCCAGGGCCCGCTATGACAGTTCGGTCGACCTCCAGGCCATCAAGATCGGCGGCTACTACCGGTCGAAACTGATCACCACGATGGCCGGCCGCGCGCACGTCCCCGACATCGCGGGCCTGAAGGGCGAGGACATGGCGTCCTATCTGCCCAACGCCGACCAGTTCGTGGACCTGCGCACGCTCGGCGCGGACACATACAAGTCCCTCTACCTGCCGTGGAAGTGGGAGCAGGGCATCGCGGACGACGGCACGATGGTCGGCTTCCCGATCGACTGCGGGCCGGTGGCGCACTTCTACCAGTACGCCGTCTTCCAGAAAGCGGGCCTGCCCTACGAGCCCGCCGACGTCTCGAAGGAGCTCGACACCTGGGAGAAGTTCTTCGCGGCGGGCGAGCGGCTCCGACAGCGGATTCCCGGGACCTTCCTGCTCACCGACGTCAACAGCGTCTTCGAGAACGTCGTCCAGCAGGGCAGCGCGCGGTACGTCGACAAGGACCGGCACTTCATCGGCGACCAGGAGCATGTCCGCAACGCCTGGGCGCTCTCCGTGGAGGCGAAGCAGCGCAAGATCGTGTCGAACCTGGTCAACGGCACCCCGGACCAGCTGTCGGCCGTCGAGGACGGCAAGCTGCCGAGCCAGCTGGGCGCCTCCTGGGCCACCAGCGACCTCAAGAACGGCGTGCCGAAGACCAGGGGCCGCTGGCGGGTGGCCGACATGCCGGTGCGGCCCTCCAACAACGGCGGCTCCTTCCTGTCGGTCACCAAGGCGTGCCGGGAACCCGAGCGGGCGTTCCAGATCATCAGCTGGATGCTCGACGCGGGCAACCAGGCGCAGGGGTTCGTGGACGCGGGGCTCTTCCCGTCGACCCCCGCCTCCTACGACCTGAAGCAGGTGCGTGAGCCGGACGACTTCTTCGGCGGCCAGGTCACGATGGACGTCTTCGGTCCGGCCGCGCAGAAGATCGTGGTCGCCTACAACAGCCCGTTCGACGTGGCACTCGGGCAGCCCATCAAGGACGAGATCAAGAACGTCGGCGTCCTCGGCAAGGACCCGAAGCAGGCCTGGAGTGACGCCATGAGCAAATGCCGGCGCATCGCGAAGCACCTGGGGGTGAGCTACTGATGGCCACCCTCCCCACGCTGGAGAAGCCGACGGCGCTCGTGGCGCCCGCCCCCGTCACCCGGCCCCGGACGGGCTGGCGGAAGCACTGGCACCTCTACGCCGCGATCTCCCCCTTCTACCTGCTCTTCCTCTGTTTCGGGCTGATCCCGGTCGGCTTCTCGCTCTACCTCTCCTTCCACCGCTGGGACGGCCTCGGCCCGATGGAGTGGGCGGGACTGTCGCAGTACCAGTACCTGCTGAGCGACTCCGAGTTCTGGAGCTCGATCGGGACCACCATCGTCATCTGGGCGCTGGCCACCTTCCCGATGATCTTCCTGGCGATGGTGACGGCCGTCATGCTCAACTCGGCGGTCCGTTTCAAGAACCTGTACCGCGTCGCCTACTTCCTGCCGAACGTCACCTCGGTCGTGGCGATCGCGATCATCTTCGGGTCGGTCTTCTCCACCAACTTCGGACTGGTGAACGCCTTCCTGCAGGCAATCGGTTTCGACCAGATCGCCTGGCTGAACACACCGTGGGGCATCAAGATCGCCATCGCGACACTGATGACCTGGCAGTGGACCGGTTACAACGCGATCATCTTCCTCGCCGGGCTCCAGACCGTCCCGGGCGAGCTGTACGAGGCGGCGCGCATGGACGGCGCGGGGCCGGTGCAGACCTTCTTCCGGATCACCCTGCCGATGATGCGGCCGGTGCTGCTGTTCGTGCTCGTCGTCTCCACGGTCACCGGTCTGCAGAGTTTCTCCGAACCCCAGGTGCTGCTCCAGAACACCTCGAACGACTCGACGTTCTCGGGCGGTCCGGGTCACGCCGGCCGGACGATGGTCCTCTACTTCTTCCAGCAGACCTTCGACAACAACGACTTCGGCTACGGCGCCGCCGTGGCGTGGGGCATCTTCCTCGTCGTCGTCCTCTTCTCGATCATCAACTGGCGCCTGGTGCAGCGCCGGGGCGAAGAATAGGGAGGCCCGCACACCATGGCATCCACCCGAGAAACACGGCACACCAGGAGAACCGGCATCCAGCGGACCGACGGGTCCCGCCGCAGAGGGATCGGGCTGCACGCCGCCCTCGTCGTCGGCGTCCTGTTCTCGGCCTTCCCGTTCTACTGGGCCGTGATCATGTCGACGCACACCACGTCGGAGATCTTCTCCTACCCGCCCAAGCTGCTGCCGGGCACGCACTTCCTGGAGAACGTGCGCAGCCTTTTCGACAACATCGACTTCTTCGGCTCGATGTTCAACTCGCTGCTGGTGGCGGGCTCGGTGACCTTCCTGGTCCTCTTCTTCGACTCGCTGGCCGCCTTCGTCTTCGCCAAGTTCGACTTTCCCGGCAAACGGTTGCTGTTCGTGTTGCTCATGTTCATCTTCATGGTGCCGGCGCAGCTCCAGGCCATACCGCAGTTCGTCATCATGGCGAAACTCGGCTGGATCGGTTCCATGACGGCGCTGATCGTCCCGGCCGCCGCCAACGCGTTCGGCATCTTCTGGATGCGCCAGTACATGAACGGCGCCATCCACGACGAACTCCTCGACGCCTCCCGCATCGACGGCGCGAACTTCCTGCGCCAGTACTGGCACGTGGCCCTTCCGGTGGTCCGACCCGGTCTGGCCTTCCTCGGCATCTTCACCTTCATGGGCCAGTGGAACGACTACGCCTGGCCCCTGATCGCCCTCACCAACCCGGACAACGTGACCCTCCAGGTCGCGCTGTCTCAGCTCAACGGCACCCACGGGACCACCGACTACGGAATGGTCATGACCGGCGCGCTGCTCGCCCTCGTCCCGTTGCTCCTCGTGTTCGCGATCGGTGCCCGTCAGATGATCGGCGACCTCGCGAAGGGTGCGATCAAGTGACGGATCCGCTGGTGGCGCTCCGCACCTGGGAGGCACCCGAGGTGACCTCGTGGGGACGGCTGCCCATGAACGCCGTCGACCGGCGCTCCGGAGCACACTCCCTGGACGGCGACTGGCGTTTCCGGTTGCTGTCCGCTCCGGACACGCCGGTCGGCGGTCCCTGGTCGACGGCGTCCGTGCCCGGCGCATGGACCATGCAGGACACGGACGACCTTCCGCGGTATCTGAACGTCCGTATGCCGTATACAGAATTCCCCCCACTGTCGCCCGCCGACAATCCGACCGGTGTGTACGAGCGGGAGATCGACGTCCCCGCCGAGTGGGCCGGGCGCCGCGTCGTACTCCAGGTCGGGGCCGCCGAAAGCGTCCTGCTGGTGCATGTGGACGGGCATCCCGTCGGCATCTCCAAGGACTCGCACCTGGCGGCCGAGTTCGACCTGTCGGGCTCGGTGCGCCCGGGCGGCCGGTCCGTGGTGCGGCTGACGGTCGTCAAGTGGTCGGACGCCTCGCACATCGAGGACCAGGACCACTGGTGGCACGCGGGGATCACCCGCTCGGTGCTGCTCTACAGCACCGACCCGCTGCGCCTGGCCGACGTGAGCGTGCGGGCGGCGCGGGACGGTGAGCTGCGGGTCGACTGCCAGGTACGGGACTCGGGCGGAGCGCTGCCCGCCGGCTGGTACGTCAGCGGGGACCTGGACGGGCTACCGCTGGCACAGGACGCGGCGTTCGACCTGGCCAACGCCGAGGAGGAGCGCGTGTCCGCCTTCCTCGGCGAGGCGCGGCTGCGCGCACGCGTGCCCGAGGTGCGTCCCTGGACGGCCGAGACGCCCGAGCTGTACGGCCTGACGGTCCGGCTGCACCGCGCCGACGGCACCGTCGCCGACACCTCCCGGCACCGGGTCGGTTTCCGCGACGTGCGGATCGTCGGCCGGGATCTGCTGGTCAACGGTGAGCGGATCTTCATCCGGGGTGTGAACCGGCACGACTTCCATCCCCTGACGGGCCGGACGGTGTCGTACGACGACATGCGGGCGGACCTGGTGCTGCTGAAGCGTTTCGGCTTCAACGCGATCCGCACCGCGCACTACCCCAACGACCCCACGCTCTACGACCTCGCCGACGAGCTCGGCTTCTACGTCGTCGACGAGGCCGACATCGAGTCGCACGACCACGCGCACGAGATCGCCGACGACCCGCGCTATCTGAACGCCTTCGTCGACCGGGTCTCGCGGATGGTGCTGCGGGACAAGAACCACCCGTCGGTCATCGTCTGGTCGCTGGGCAACGAGTCCGACTACGGCGCCAACCACGACGCCGCCGCGGGCTGGGTGCGCCGGCACGATCCGACCCGGCCGTTGCAGTACGAGGGCGCCGCCAAGCTCGGCTGGGCCGACCCGGAGGTCGCCTCCGACATCGCCTGCCCGATGTACGCGCCCTTGGAGGACTGCGTGGCGCACGCGCTGTCCGGGCGGCAGACCAAGCCGCTCATCCAGTGCGAGTACTCCCACGCGATGGGCAACAGCAACGGCACGCTGGCCGACCACTGGGCCGCCATCGAGGCCACCCCGGGTCTTCAGGGCGGGTTCATCTGGGAGTTCTGGGACCACGGCATTCTCCAGCGTGTGAACGACGGAAGACCGGTCGGGCGTGGGGGCGCCGGGCTCTATGACAACGCTGTCGCCGCGCCCGGACACCGCTGGGCTTACGGCGGCGACTTCGGCGAGAAGGACCATGACGGCGCTTTCGTCGCGGACGGCGTCGTCTTCCCCGACCGCACCCCGAAACCGGTGATGTACGAGCACCGGGAGCTGTCCGCACCGGTACGCCTCCAGGGCGTCCGGCCGGACGGGGTGACGGTCTCCAACCACCAGCACTTCCGTGGCCTGGAGTGGCTCACGGCCGAGTGGGAACTGTCCCTCGCCCACGGCGGCACGCTCATCGCCCCGGCCGAGCTGCCCGACCTGCGGCCGGGCGGGACGGCCGTGCTGCCGTTGCCGTTCGCGCTGCCGCGGGACGGCGGCGAGGCCTGGCTGACGCTGCGGGTCACCACGGCCGAAGATCTGCCGTGGGCTCCGCGGGGCACGCCGGTGTGCGCGCCGCAGGTGCGGTTGCGGGCCGCTGCGCCGGCCGAGGACGCGGTGGGCGCCGGCCGCGTCGAGATCGACGCCGACGGGCTCCTCGTCCACCCGCTGCTGACCTCCGCGCCCGTGCTGTCGCTGTGGCGGGCGCCCACCGACAACGACGAGCTGGGCGGGACGGCGCTGCGCTGGCGGGCCTGGGGCCTGGACGCCCTCATGCGCAGTCTGGTCTCCGTGCGCCAGGAGGGCGACGGGGTGAGCGTGCTCGCCGAGTACGCCGGCACCACCGGCGTCGTCCGGCACCGGCAGGTCTTCACGCCGGTCGAGGGCGGCCTCCGGATCGACGAACAGGCCGAACTGCCGACGGAGTTCGACGACGTGGCCCGCGTCGGTTCGGTCTTCGAGACCGTGGCGGGGCTGGACCGGATGGAGTGGTTCGGACAGGGACCCTGGGAGTCGTACCCCGACCGGAGCGCCGGAGCGCCGGTCGGGCATCACGGCGCCCGGGTCGACGAGTTGTTCACCCCGTACCTGCGTCCGCAGGAGAGCGGCGGCCGGCACGGAGTGCGGCGTTTCACGCTCTCCGCGCCGGACTCCACGGGCCTCGCCATCGCGCTGGACGAGCCGCGCCAGGTCTGCGTCACGCGCTATCGCGCCGAGGACCTGACGGCCGTCACCCACCACGACGAACTCGTGCCGCGCGCCGGCTGCGTGGTGCACCTCGACGCGGCGCACCGCGGCCTCGGTACGGCGTCGTGCGGCCCCGACACCCTCCCCTCCTATCTCGTCGCACCGGGCGTCCACCGCTGGAGCTGGACCCTGCGCGTCCTGTGAACCCCCTTCCCCAGTACGGGACTTACCTACGGAGCACACGTGTGTACTTCGCATGCCCACGAACCGGGCGAGGCCGCGCAGGCCGGTGCCGGAAGACGCGGTTTCCTCCGCGCCACCGCGCTGCTCGGCGCGGCCGCCACGGCGGGACTCGCGCTGCCGGCCACCGCCGAGGCGGCCCCCGCCACGTGGCGCCCGGACCGTGAGAGCCGCCGTTTCACGCTCGCCGTCATGCCCGATACGCAGTACCTCTTCGACGGCCCGAGCATCGACAAGGCACCGGTCGAGGCGTCGTTGCGCTATCTGATCGAGGGCGGTGACGAAGGCGGTGCCGGGAACCTCGTGTTCCTGTCCCACCTCGGCGACCTCACCCAGAACGGGGCGAAGGACGAAGTCACGGCGATCAGCGAGGCGTTCGGGCTGCTCGACCGGCGCGGGGTCGGCTACAGCGTGCTGGCCGGCAATCACGACGTGAAATCGTCGACGACCGACCAGCGGGGCACGACCCCTTACCTGGACGCATTCGGTCCGCAGCGGTTCCGGGGCGGATCCACGTTCGGCGGTGCCTCCCCCGACGGCTACAACACCTTCCACCTGTTCCGGGCGGGCGGCCGGGAGTGGATGGTGCTGGCGCTGGACTGGCGGTTGTCGGAGCAGGGGTACGCCTGGGCCGCCGACGTCCTCGCCCGGCACCCGAGGAACCCGGTCGTCCTGACCACGCACGAGCTGGTCGTCGAGGACGACACCCTGTCGGCGTACGGCACGCAGCTGTGGGACCGGCTGATCGAGGACCACGACCAGATCTTCCTCACCCTCAACGGGCACTACTGGCCCGCCGGTCGGGCGACGCACAGGAACGCGGCCGGACATGAGGTCCATCTGCACCTGACGAACTACCAGAACCGTTATTACGGCGGTGCGGCGATGATCCGTCTCTACCGCTTCGACCTCGACCGGAACGTCATCGACGTGGAGACGGTCTCCCCGTGGATCCTCGGCCGGGCCGCGAAGGGGCTCAACGAGCTGGAGCGGCAGGAGATCGAACTGAGCGGCGACGCCGACCGGTTCACGGTCGACATCGACTTCGCCGAGCGTTTCGCGGGCTTCGACCCGGTGCCCGCGCGTCCCGCCCGTCCCGTGTCGAAGATGCTGGTGCGCGACACGGTCGTTTACTGGCGGTTCGACGGCCACGACGACGGTACGGCGGTCGGCGGCACGGTCCGTGACCTGTCCGGGCGCGGCAACGACCTCACCCTGGTGACGGTGGGCGGCGGCGCCCTGACCTGGTCGTCCGACCACCACCCGGACCAACCCGGCCACGGCTGCCTGGAGTTCCAGGGCTTCAAGTCCCCGCTGAGGGGCGCCTACCTGCGCACGGTCGACGGCGCACCACTCAACTCGGCTGCTTTCAAGGACGGTTACACCATCGAGGCGTTCTACCGTCTCCCCGCCGACTGGGACCCGTCGCACCACGCCTGGTCGGGACTGGTCGGCCGGACCGGGACGGGCGGCGCGGCGGGCAAAACCGGCGACGACCCCGACGAGCCGCTCGCCACCCTCTCCCTGTCCGACGACCGGGAACCGCAGTGGGCCATGCGTCCGCTGAACCAGCAGGGCATCGCCACCAACTGGGGTCAGGAGACCCCGCTGGAGACCTGGTGGCATCTCGCGGTCGTCAACGACGGCCGGCACACGACGCTGTACGTCGAGGGCTGCCCGACGGTGCGCAACCCCAAGGCCGTCTCGGTGGGCGTCACCTCCGTCGGGCTGCCGTGGCTGCTCGGCGGCTACGAGTACGGCGGGAAGATCGATCAGATCCTGCACGGCCGGCTCGGTGACGTCCGGATCGTCTCGCGGGCACTGCCCGTCACCTCCTTCATGAACCACTGACTTCCTTCATGAACCACTGACTGCACCACCGAATGAACCACTGACCTTCTGCACGAGGATCACCGTGACCGAGCAGCAGCTGCCCGCCTGGGCCGATCCGTCCGTCCCGCCCGCCGTTCTCGACGCCCAGGGCGTGTCGAGGCGGGGACTCCTGCGCCGCGCCGGCCTGTTCGGCGCCGCGTTCGCCCTCGGCGGTGCGGCCACCTCCGCCGCGGCCTCCCCCGCCGTCGCCGCCACCGGCGGGGGCCACGGCGGCGAGGACCCGCGCCTCGCCTACCTGGTGGGCGACCACCACGTCCACTCCGTCTACAGCCACGACGCGAAGTACACGTTCTCCCAGCAGGCGCGGGCCGCCGCCCGGTACGGCCTCGACTGGATGGTGTTCAACGAGCACTCCAACTTCGGGCACGCCTCCTACGGCGCCGCGCTGGAGCACAAGGAGATCCTCAGGGCCCGCGCCGCGAACCCGCGCCAGCTGATCTTCCAGGGCCTGGAGTGGTACATCCCGGCCGCCGAGCACTGCACGGTGTTCGCCGCCCCCGGCCCGCACGAGACCGACCTGCTCACACGGTTCGAGCTCGCCTACGACGGCAAGCTGCTGGGCTACACCGAGGGCGCCGCCGGCGCGGCCGACACCGCCCGCAACGAGGCGCACGCCGTCAAGGCCGTCAGATGGCTGGCCGAGCAGCGCCGGACCGGCTATGTCGACGACGTCCTCGTGTTCGCCAACCATCCGCTGCGCCTCGGCATCGACTCCCCGCACGAGATGCGCAACTGGCGCGACGCGGCGCCCGAGATCGTGGTCGGCATGGAGGGCGCGCCGGGTGCCCAGGGCGCGGCGATCCCCGGCCGGCGCGGCAGCACGTCCATCCGCGGCGAGTACGAGAACAAGCCGTCCGCCCAGTCCTGGGCGGGCTACCCGGCGGACGCCTACCTCACCTACGGCGGCTTCGACTGGGCCACCGCGACCGTGGGCGGCCTGTGGGACTCGATGCTGGCCGAGGGCCGGCTGTTCTCGGTCACCACCAACTCCGACAACCACCGGACCGTCTTCGACACCTGGAAGAACGGCGACTGGCCCGCCGGCCAGAACTTCGACAACACCGGCAGACTGCCCGACCCGGTGAACACCGACACCGCGCAGCCCGGCAGCGACTTCTGGCCGGGGCAGTTCAGCCGCACCCACGTCGGTGTGACCCGCTACGGCTACCGCGCGGTGATGACCGGTCTGCGCGAGGGCCGGATCTGGCTGGACCACGGGCATCTGCTCGACGGTCTGGAGGTCCGGCTGCGGCGGGAGCACGACCACGGGCGGGGCGTCACGCTCGGCGGCCGGCTCCGGGTCCGCAAGGGTGAGAAGCTCACCCTCGAGATCACCGTCACCAGCGCCTCCCGCCCCAACCCGCAAGGGATTCTGCCGCGGTTGGCCCACGTGGACGTGATCCGGGGCGCGGTGCGCGGTGCGGTGTCCGACCGCGACACCTGGCGGGCTCCCGACACGAAGGTCGTCCGCTCGACGGACGTGAGCGGACGCAAGGGGACCTACACGCTGCGCGTCCCGGTCGCGGTGGGCGACGAGTCCTGCTACCTCCGGCTGCGCGGCAGCGACGGCAACCGGAACGGAACCGGTTACCTGGGCGCTTCCGTGGACCCGCACGGCCCGATTCCGCACGAGCCGGGCGACGGTGACCCGTGGGCCGACACCTGGTTCTACTCCAACCCGATCTTCGTGGACGTCGTCGGCTGAAGGCTCTCGCAGTTGCGCGGGGGAACCGCGCGACCGGCCACAGCCGGCCCACGGTTCCCCATGCGTCCGTACGCACGAGGTCCACACGCAGGACGCCGTCACCCACGACGGCGTCTCGCATGACGTCATCACGCATGACGTCAGCCCCTGCGAAGTCAGCCGTTACGACGCCACGGAGGTCCTCTCACGCATAGAAGCGCGACAGGCTCTGCAGCACCGCCGCGGGCTTCGTGCCCCCCTCGATCTCGACCGCCCCGTCGACGGTGATCTGCACCCCGCCGGGCACCTCCTCGACCTCGGTCAGCTTGGCCACCAGGCGGATCCGCGAGCCGACCTTGACCGGCGAGGGGAACCGCACCTTGTTCAGCCCGTAGTTGACCTTCGTCGTGACGCCCTGGACGTCCAGCAGCTCGGTGAAGAGCGGGATGAACAGGGAGAGGGTCAGGTACCCATGGGCGATCGGCGCTCCGAAGGGCCCGGTGGCCGCCCGCTCGGGATCCACATGGATCCACTGGTGGTCGCCGGTCGCGTCGGCGAAGGTGTCGACGCGCTCCTGGGTGACCTCGATCCACTCGCTGGTGCCCAGGTCGCTCCCGGCCAGCTTCTTCAGCTCGTCGAGACCGTTCACGGTGATGCTCATATGCCGTTCCTCACAGGAGAGTTGTTCAGGAGTCGGTGCCGAACCGGGAGCGCACCCGGGACTTCAGGAGCTTTCCGGAGGCGGTGCGCGGGAGTTCGTCCGCCACCACCACCGATTTGGGGACCTTGTACTTGGCGAGCCGCCCGGACAGGGAGGCCAGCACCTCGTCCGGGTCGAGCGAAGCGCCGTCGCGGGGCACGACGACCGCGCGCGGTACCTCGCCCCACTTGTCGTCGGACACGCCGATGACCGCGCACTCCACGATGTCGGGGTGGGCGAGCAGCAGGTCCTCGATCTCGGCGGGGTAGATGTTCTCCCCACCGGAGATGATCATGTCCTTGATGCGGTCGACGATGTGTACGTAACCGTCTTCGTCGATCCGGGCCGCGTCCCCGCTGCGGAACCAGCCGTCGGCGAAGCAGGCGGCCGTCTCCTCGGGCAGCCCCCAGTAGCCGGGCATGACGTGCGGCCCGCGGACGACGACCTCGCCGGTCTCGCCGACCTCGACGGGGGTGAGGTCGGGTCGCAGCACGCGTACGTCGCTGAAGAAGTGCGGGACGCCGGCCGAGCCCGCCTTGCTGACGGAGTGCTCGGCGTCCAGGAACAGCGTGCCGGGGGACGCCTCGGTCATCCCGTAGCCCTGGAGGAAGGTGAGGCCGCGTGCCTGGTAGGCGGCGATCAGCGGCGTCGGTACCGGGGAGCCGCCGCAGGTCAGGATCCGCAGGCTGGACAGGTCCGCGTCCGCCCAGCGCGGGTGCCGGGCGACCTGCTCGAACATCGTCGGCACCCCGAACATGAAGGTGATCCGGTGCTGTTCGATCAGGCCGAAGGTGGCCGCCGGGTCGAAGGCCTCGACCAGGACGCAGCAGCCGCCCTTGAGGAGCACCGGCAGGGTCAGCATGTTGAGGCCGGCCGTGTGGAACAACGGCGCGGAGACCAGAGCGCGTTCGTCGGCGATCAGATCGGTGTCGACGAGGACGTTGACCGCGTTCCAGGTGAGGTTGCCGTGCGTGAGCATGGCGCCCTTGGGGCGGCCGGTCGTGCCCGAGGTGTACATGATGATGCAGGTGTCGTCGGGGGTGACCGGCGTGTCGATCGGTTCGTCGGAGGCGGCGGCGAGCTCCTCCTCGTACTCCGCGCCGACCTCCAGATAGGTCCGGACGTCCGTGTTCCCGGGCAGTCCGGCGACCAGGCCCGCGTGCGAGGGCCCGTAGAGGAGGGCCTTGGCGCCGGAGTCGGCGAGCTGGTAGGCGATCTCGGGGCCGGCGAGGCGGGTGTTCAGGGGGACGAACACCGCGCCGAGGGTCCCGGCGGCGAACAGGGTCTCCAGGTAGGAGGGGTGGTTCGGGCCGAGGTAGGCGATGCGGTCGCCACGCCGCACGCCCCGGGCGCGCAGGGCGTGGGCCAGTCGCGTGGTGCGTGTATACAGTGTGCGATAGTCCGTCGACTGCTCACCGTGGACCAGCGCGGTGCGGTGCGGGGTCTTTCTGGCCCGGCGAGCGGGCCACGACCCCAGTCCCTCGTTGCGCATCTTCCACGCCCCTTACGGTGTGGTCAGCCCGAGCAGACGGGCGGCGTTCTCCTTGAGGATCTTCGGCTTCACCTCGTCCTTGATCGTCAGCTTGTCGAAGTCGGCGAGCCAGCGGTCGGGGGTGAGGACGGGGAAGTCGGAGCCGAAGAGGACCTTGTCCTTCAGCAGCGTGTTCGCGTACTGCACGAGCTGCGGCGGGAAGTACTTGGGCGACCAGCCGGACAGATCGATGTGCACGCCCGGCTTGTGCGTGGCGACGGCGAGGGCCTCGTCCTGCCAGGGAAACGACGGATGCGCCAGGATGATCTTGAGGTGCGGGAAGTCGGCCGCCACGTCGTCCACGTGCAGCGGGTTGGAGTACTTGAGCCTGATCCCGCCGCCGCCCGGGACTCCGGCGCCGATGCCCGTCTGACCGGTGTGGAACAGGGCGATGGTCCCCGTCTCCTCGATCACCTCGTACAGGTCGTACGCCACCGAGCGGTCGTTGGGGAAGAAGCCCTGGATGCTGGGGTGGAACTTGAAGCCCTTCACCCCGTACTCCTCGACCAGGCGCCGGGCCTGCTTCACCCCCGCCCTCCCCCGGAAGGGGTCGATGGAGGCGAACGGGATGAGGACGTCGGCGTTGGCCGCGGCGGCCTCGGCGACCTCCTCGTTGGGGACCGGTGCCGTACCGGTCGCGGACTCGGCGTCCACCGTGAAGATCACGGCCGCCATCTTCCGCTCACGGTAGTAGCGGGCCGTCTCCTCCAGGGTGGGCTTCCGCTTGCCCTCGACCTTGAAGTAGGCGGACGAGGCGTCGTGCAGGTCGTCGTCCAGCGAGGAGTGGCCCTTGGACGACACCTCGGCGTGGGTGTGGACGTCGATCGCGACCAGTTCGTCGACGTTCATGGCGGGGGTCGCGGCGGGGGTCGCGGAGGGGCTCATCACGCCTCCGGGAACTTGGGGGCCGGGATGCCGACCGTCTGGAGCTCGGCGCCGACCGACGTGGGGAAGGCGTCGGCCAGGGTCTCGGGCGTCCAGCCGCCGTCGGCGTAGGCCGCGCGGATCTCCTGCGGATGCGACCAGAGTGCCACCTTGTCGCCGCCGATGCCGATGGCCTGGCCGGTGATGCCCCGGGCGGCCTCGGAGGCCAGGAAGGGCACCAGCGCCGCGCAGTCCTCGGGGGTGCCGAAGCCCTCGCCCTTGCGCAGGAAGTCCGGGAACGGCTCGCCGTTCTTCAAGGCCTCGACGTAGGGGGCGAAGGCGGGGATGGTCTCGGTCATCGCGGTCGCGGCGACCGGGACGATCGCGTTGACGGTGATGCCCGCGCGGCCCAGCTCCATGGACCAGGTGCGGGCGAAGGCGGCGATGCCCGCCTTGGCGGCCGCGTAGTTCGTCTGACCGAAGTTGCCCCGCTGGCCGGCCGGGGAACCGACGAGGATCAGCGTGCCGCCCTCGCCCTGCTCGCGCATCCGTACGGCCGCGGCGCGGGCGCAGGTGAAGGTGCCCTTCAGGTGAGTGGCGATCACCGCGTCGAAGTCGTCGTCGGTCATCTTCCACAGCACCTTGTCGCGCAGGATGCCCGCGTTGGTGACCAGGACGTCGAGCCGGCCGAACTCCTCCACGGCACGGTTCACCAGCCTCTCGGCGGCCTCCGTCGTACCGACCGGGACCACCTCGGCGACCGCCCTGCCGCCGGCCTCGACGAGGGACTTCACGGCCTGCTCGGCCACGGCCTCGTCGACGTCGTTGACGACCACGGACGCGCCGCGGGTGGCCAGGGCATGGGCGTAGGCGAGGCCGAGGCCCCGGCCGCTGCCGGTGACGACGGCGACCTTGCCGGTCAGATCGATGCTGGGCACGACGGTGTCCCTTCACATGGGGTGCGCGGGGTGCTGACTACGAGATCGAAGCTAAGAGCAATAATTGTCGTCGTCAATAGTTGTTGTCATCCTATGGGTGCGTCATGCTGGAATCCGTACGTCGAACCACCCCCGGAAGGGGACCGAGCCCAGGGAGTCCGCCATCGCCCGCCAGGACAACGCAAGCAACCCCGCCCCGATCGACGCGGACGAGCCGTGGATGCGAGGGCTGCACGCGGACACGGGTTACCTGCTGTACCGCCTGGGACTGCGCTCGGGTCAGTTGTTCAACACGTTCCTCCAGGAGTCGGGAGTGCGGCTGCGCCACTACGCGGTGCTGCGCTTCCTCGCCACCTCCGAGGGCGTCCTCCAACGGGAGCTGAGCGCACGGCTGGGCTATGACCCCAGCGCGATCGTCGGCCTGGTCGACGATCTGGAGAAGCTGGGCTTCGCCGAGCGCCGTCCGGCACCGGACGACCGCCGCAGCCGGATCGTCGCCCTCACGCAGGACGGCCGCGCGTTCCTGCGCGGCACCGACGAGGCGGGCCTGCGCGTGACGAACGAACTGCTGAACCCCCTGAACCCGGCGGAACGCGAGACGCTGCACCTGCTGCTGCGGCGGATCGCCGAGGACGGACTCGGCTGATGCCGTGAGGAGACCCCCGATGGACGAGGACGTCCTCGCCGTGACCGCCCGCTCCGCGCCCGGCCGGCTGCTGGCCGTGCTCGCCGCGTTCGACCACGCGCACCCCGCGCTGTCCCTGACCGACATCAGCCGCCGCGCGGGCCTCGCCCTCACCACCGCGCACCGGCTGGTGAGCGCCCTGACCGAGTGGGGCGCCCTGGAGCGGGACCCGGCCGGCGTGTACCACGTGGGGCTGCGCCTGTGGGAGCTCGCGGCGCTGGCGCCGCGCGGCCTGGCGCTGCGGCAGGTGGCACTGCCGTTCCTGGAGGATCTGTACGAAGCCACCCACGAGAACGTGCAGTTGGCGGTGCGGGACGGGTCCGAGGTCGTCTACACCGAGTGGCTGTCGGGTCGTTCGGCGGTCGGTGTGCACATCCGGGTGGGCGCCCGCTGGCCGCTGCACGTCACCGGCGTGGGGCTCGCACTGTTGGCGCACAGCGACTCCGCGCTCCAAGAGACGTACTGCGCAGGGCGGTTGGCGTCCTACACCGCCCACACCATCACCGATCCGGCGCGGTTGCGCCGGGTACTGGCCGAAGTCCGGCGCACCGGCGTCGCGGTGAGCAGCCGTCAGGTCACCGAGGACGCCCTGTCGGTGGCCGCCCCCGTACGCGGACCGGGCGGCGCCGTGACGGCCGCCGTCTCGGTCGTCGTCCCGCACGCCGACGCGCAGGTACCGGTACTGGCACCGGCCGTACGCCTCGCGGCACGCGGGATCTCACGGGCCCTGGGCTGGCAGCCGGAGGGCCGGCCCGGGTGAGTTCCGGGCATCCTGCGGCCGCCGGCCCGCGAGGCCGAGCGGGACAGCGTGCCGGGCGCTCCGGAGCGCGGGAAGCGGGCGCGGGTACGGCGGCGCGGGAGCGGAGTGGGGAACGGGAGCGGACATGCGCCGGGCGGCGATCCGCGCACCGGAAACCATCCGCCACGACTACCGGCTCTCGCAGCCTCTCCCTCCGCCCGCCCGCCACCGGCCCTGCCGGACGGGCCCGGGGGGCGGAGTCCGGAAGCGGCGTCCGTGGGCGGCGCCCGGACGCGGCGTCCGGGGGCCGTGACCTCGGCGGGCGGCAGCGCCCTCAGGCCGTCCTCACAGGAATCTCAGGTGACGACCCGGGGATTCAAAGGATCGCCCCATGTAGGAGGCGCAGGATGCACGCGCAAAGGTGGACAACTCAGGAAGGCGTGCCGTGGGCGTCTCGCACATATCGAACCGGTCCGAACAGCGTCCGGAAGGCTGGTCCCGGCGCGGGATCCTGGGCGTGCTCGGGGCCGCCCCGGCCGTCGCGCTGACCGGGTGCGGTTCCGGGTCGGCGGACGCCTCGGAGAACACGGCGGCCGGGACCGGGTCATCGGGTTCCGCGTCGACGAAGGCCTCGCCGGCCGCCAGGCAGCCGGTGGTCTCGGTCACCCCCGCCGACGGCACCACGAAGGCGGCCTTCACCAGCCCCGTCGAGGTCACCGTGACCGACGGCACGCTCTCCTCCGTGAAGGTGACCGGCAACGACGGCTCCACGCTCGCCGGCTCCCTCGACGCCGCCGGCACCACGTGGAAGTCCACGGCGAACCCGTACTCCGGGACGAAGTACACGGTCACCGCCCAGGTGGAGGGCGCCGGCGCGCGGACGGCCACCTTCACCACGAAGTCCCCGGGCGAGACCTTCGTCGGCTACTTCACCCCCGAGGCGAACTCCACCTCCGGCGTGGGCATGCCGGTCTCGATCAACTTCTCGCACGCCGTGTCCGACAAAACCGCGGTGGAGAAGGCGATCACCGTCACCGCCGAGCCGGCCGTGGAGATCGTCGGGCACTGGTTCAGCGACACCCGGCTGGACTTCCGGCCGAAGACGTACTGGGCGTCCGGGACGACCATCACCCTCGGTCTGCGCTTGAAGGACGTCGAGGGAACGAATGGTGTATACGGTATGCAGTCGAAGGACGTCACGTTCCACATCGGCCGGTCGCAGATCAGCACCGTGGACCTGTCCAGCAAGAAGATGGTGGTCGAGCGGGACGGCGCGACCCTGGCCACCTACCCCGTCTCCGGCGGCGACTCCGACCACACGACCTGGTCCGGGATCATGGTGATCAGCGAGCGGTTCAAGCAGACCCGGATGGAGTCCTCCACGGTCGGCCTCGGTGACGAGTACGACATCTCCGACGTGCCGCACGCCCAGCGCCTGACCACCTCCGGCACCTTCATCCACGGCAACTACTGGGCCTCGGCCTCGATGTTCGGCAGCCAGAACACCAGTCACGGCTGTGTCGGCCTGCACGACGCCAAGGGCGCGAACGACAGTTCCGTCGCGGGCTACGAGTTCTACGCGAGCTCCATGCTCGGCGACGTGGTCGTCGTCGAGAACTCGGGCGAGAAGACCGTCGACGCGGCCAACGGCCTCAACGGCTGGAATCTCTCCTGGGCGGACTGGACGGCGGGCAGCGCGCTTTAACACGTTTGCGTGGTTCAAGCCGTGAACTTCCCTGCCACGAAAGGACTTTCCTTGCTTTAAGTCTTGACGGCCTCCGGGACGGAGAGCACATTGGGCCCACTTTGAGAGCGCTCTCAAGCACTCTCGAAGGCACCCGCGCCCATCACTTCGTACCCGAGAGGCCCACCCCCATGAGTGCAACCTCCGGCATACCCAGACGGCGACGCGCACTCGTCGCCGTGCTCAGCACCCTCGGCCTCGCGGCCGCCGCCGCGGCGGCCGTCACCCTGCCCGCGAACGCCTCCGCGCCGACACCCCCGACCGGCTGGACGCAGGTCTTCCTCGACGACTTCACCGGTGCCGCGGGCACCGGGGTGAACACCTCGAACTGGCAGTACAGCACCGGCACTTCGTACCCGGGCGGGCCCGCCAACTGGGGCACCGGCGAGGTCGAGACGATGACGAACAGCACCGGCAACGTCTCACTCGACGGCGCCGGCAACCTGCGCATCACCCCGCTGCGCGACTCCGCGGGCCGCTGGACCTCGGGCCGCATCGAGACCACGCGCACCGACTTCCAGCCCCCGTCCGGCGGCAAGCTGCGGGTGGAGGCCCGCATCCAGATGCCGAACGTGACCGGCACCGCCGCCGAGGGCTACTGGCCCGCGTTCTGGGCGCTCGGCTCGCCCTACCGCGGCAACTACCAGAACTGGCCGGGCGTCGGCGAGCTGGACATCATGGAGAACGTCCAGGGCCTGAACAAGGTCTGGTCCACGATGCACTGCGGCACCAACCCTGGCGGCCCGTGCAACGAGACCACCGGCATCGGCAACTCCGTCGCGTGTCCCAACACCACCTGCCAGTCCGGCTTCCACACCTACAGCATGGAGTGGGACCGCTCGGTGAGCCCCGAGGCCATCCGGTTCTACGTCGACGGCGTCAACTACCACACCGTCACGGCCAGTCAGGTCGACGCGACGACCTGGACCAACGCGACGAACCACGGCTACTTCGTGATCCTCAACGTCGCGATGGGCGGCGGTTTCCCGGACGCCTTCGGCGGCGGTCTGGACGGCGACACCCAGCCGGGTCACCCGATGGTGGTCGACTACGTGCAGGTGCTCCAGGCCGCGGGCGGCGGTGGCACCACGACTCCCCCGCCGACCGGCAGCCGGGACGCCTACGGCACGATCCAGGCAGAGTCGTACGACAGCCAGTCCGGCACGGTGAGCGAGACCACCACCGACACGGGCGGCGGCCAGGACATCGGCTCCCTCGCCAACGGCGATTACGCGGTGTACAAGGGCGTCACCTTCGGGTCCTCGGCGGCGAAGCAGTTCAGCGCACGGGTCGCCAGCGGCGCGGCCGGTGGGGTCAGCGGGCTGGTCGAGGTGCGCCTGGACAGCCGTACCGCCACCCCCGTGGGCAGCTTCGCGGTGGCCAACACCGGTGGCTGGCAGTCGTGGCGGACGGTCCCGGCGAACATCAGCTCCGTGACCGGCACCCACGACGTCTATCTGACCTTCACCAGCGGTCAGCCGGCGGACTTCGTGAACGTCAACTGGTTCACCTTCGGCCACTGACCGACGACCGCGCGGCGCCGGACGGCCGGCCTTCACCCACAGGGCGGCTCCCGGCGCCGCCCAGGCACGACAGTCCCGTTCGGGAATCACCCCGGTCGCCTCAGCGCAGCTCCGCACGAAAGGCCACCGGGGTGTTTCCCGTGTGCAGTTGGAAGAACTTGGAGAAGTTCGCCGGGTCGGGGAAGCCCACCGCCGCACCGACCCGGCCGATCGGCAGTTCCGTGTGCGCCAGGAGCCGCTTCGCCTCCAGGACGACCCGCTTGTCGATGAAGCCCTTGGGTGTCTCGCCGGTGGCGGCGCGGACCGCGCGCACGAGGGTACGGCGGGAGTAACCGAGGGCGTCGGCGTAGGCGCTGACGCTGTGGTTGGTGGCGAAGTCCCGTTCCACGGCGTCCCGGAAGAGGGTGAACGTGGTGTCGGCCCGGCCGCGCGCCGCCTCCGCGCTGCTCGCCGCGAGATGCGCCAGCCGCAGCAGGAACGCGGTGAGGGCGTGTTGCAGCACCGCCGTGTGCAGGCTGAGGGGCAGCGTGCCGCCGGGCCCTCCGTCGTCGTACTCCCCCCGCAGATACGTCAGTGCCGCGCGCAGGCCCGCGAGCTGGGGCTCGTCCGGGCGCAGCAGCGGCGGCAGGTCGTAGCGGTAGAGCCCCGTGGACTCGACGGTGGCGCGGGGCAGAAAACCGGGCTGCATGGTCAGGACCGTTCCGCGGTACCCGCTCGACTTCGAGAAGCGGTGGACCTGGCCCGGGCGGATCCACAGCACGTCGCCCGCCCTCGCCTCGTGCTCGGCGAAGTCGATCATGTGGCGGACGGGCCCGTCGTCGAAGAGCATCACCACGTGGAAGTCGATGCGATGCACACGGTCAAGCGGTGCGTCGGTGTGCCAGGTGCGGCCGGTGCCCATGGGGCCCACCTGCATGCCGACGCCGCCGACGCTGAGTTCGACGGGAAAGGGAAAGGTGCTGATGCCCTCACCGGCGCCGTCTTGGGTACTTGTGTCCACCATGTCCTTCTCGTACCGCCCAGTTGCCGCTCTGTGGCGCTCATGTGTCGCCGACGGGTGTCCCACTTTCACCACAGGCTGACACAGGGAGACCTTCCTTCGTAAAAGTCAGACTTTTAGGTTTGAACACAACAGAGCAGCCGAACCGCTCCTATCGAGGATTTCTTGAAGATGAGCACGCAGACACCGAACACCTTCGAGTGGACCGAACTGGACCGGCGTGCCGTCGACACCGCACGCCTGTTGGCGGCCGATGCCGTGCAGCAGGTCGGCAACGGCCACCCCGGAACGGCCATGAGCCTGGCCCCCGTCGCGTACACGATCTTTCAGAAGGTGATGCGACACGACCCGGCGGACCCGGAGTGGACGGGCCGCGACCGCTTCGTGCTGTCCCCCGGACACACCTCGCTGACCCTCTACACCCAGCTCTTCCTCTCCGGATACGAGCTGGAGCTGGCGGACCTCAAGCGCTTCCGTACGCACGACTCGAAGACGCCCGGCCATCCCGAGTACGGGCACACCGCCGGTGTCGAGACCACCACGGGACCGCTCGGCCAGGGCGTCGCCAACGCCGTCGGCATGGCGATGGCCGCCCGCTACGAGCGCGGCCTGTTCGACCCGGACGCCCCGCGGGGCGAGTCGCCGTTCGACCACACCATCTGGGGCATCGTCTCCGATGGCGACCTGGAGGAGGGCGTCTCCGCCGAGGCCTCCTCCCTCGCCGGCCACCAGAAGCTCGGCAACCTGGTCTTCGTCTACGACGACAACCACATCTCCATCGAGGGTGACACCGCCACCGCCTTCTCCGAGGACGTGCTCAAGCGGTACGAGGCCTACGGCTGGCACACGCAGCGCGTCGAGCCCACCGAGGACGGCGACGTCGACGTCCCCGCCCTGTACGCCGCCCTGACGGCGGCACAGGCCGAGACCGGGCGCCCCTCGATCATCTCGCTGCGCACGATCATCGCCTGGCCCGCTCCGAACGCCCGGAACACCGAGGCCGCCCACGGCTCGGCCCTCGGCGCCGAGGAGATCGCCGCCACCAAGCGCCTGCTCGGCTTCGACCCGGAGCAGAGCTTCGAGGTCTCCGACGAGGTCCTCGCGCACACCCGTGCCGCCCTGGACCGGGGCGCCGAGGCGCACGCGGCCTGGGACAAGCAGCTGGAGAAGTGGCGCGGCGCCGACCCCGCGCGCGCCCAGTTGTTCGACCGGGTCGTCGCAGGTCAGTTGCCCGAGGGCTGGGAGGACGCGCTGCCGGTGTTCGAGCCCGGCAAGCCGGTCGCCACCCGCGCCGCCTCCGGCAAGGTGCTCCAGTCGCTCGGGGCGGTCCTGCCCGAGCTGTGGGGCGGCTCCGCCGACCTGGCCGGTTCCAACAACACCACCATCGACAAGGCCTCCTCCTTCCTCCCCGAGGGCAACCCGCTGCCCGAGGCGAGCCCGTACGGCCGCACGGTGCACTTCGGCATCCGCGAGTTCTCGATGGCCGCGGAGATGAACGGCATCGCGCTGCACGGCAACACCCGCATCTACGGCGGCACCTTCCTGGTGTTCTCCGACTACATGCGCAACGCCGTCCGGATGTCGGCGCTGATGCAGCTGCCGGTGACGTACGTGTGGACGCACGACTCCGTCGGTCTCGGCGAGGACGGCCCCACCCACCAGCCGGTCGAGCACCTGGCCTCGCTGCGCGCCATCCCGGGCCTGAACGTCGTCCGCCCGGCCGACGCCAACGAGACGGCCATCGCCTGGGCCGAGATCCTGAAGCGGCACGCCACCCGGCCGGCCCCGCACGGTCTGGCCCTCACCCGTCAGGGAGTGCCGACGTACGCGCCGAACCCGGACGCGGCGAAGGGCGGTTACGTCCTGCTGGAGTCCACGACCGCGACCCCCGAGGTCGTCCTCGTCGCGACCGGCTCCGAGGTGCAGTTGGCCGTCGCCGCGCGCGAGACGCTGGAGGCCGAGGGAATCGGTGTCCGGGTGGTGTCTATGCCGTCCGTGGAGTGGTTCGAGGAGCAGCCGCGGGAGTACCGCGACCGTGTCCTGCCGCCGTCGGTGAAGGCCCGCGTCGCGGTCGAGGCGGGCATCGGCCTGACCTGGCACCGGTTCGTGGGGGACGCCGGACGCATCGTCTCCCTCGAGCACTTCGGCGCCTCCGCCGACGCGTCGACCCTGTTCGCCGAGTACGGCTTCACCGCCGAGAACGTCGCCGCCGTGGCCAGGGCGGTCCTGCACGCACAGGATGACTCCGCAGCCGCGCGTGGTTGATCCGACCGCCAGAAAGAAGATGATCGAAGTGACCGAAGCAACCGCCACCGCGGGAGCACTGGACCGCCTGTCGAACGAGGGCGTCTCCATCTGGCTGGACGACCTGTCGCGCAAGCGGATCGCCTCCGGCAACCTCGCCGAACTCGTCGCGACGAAAAACGTCGTCGGCGTCACCACCAACCCGTCCATCTTCCAGGCCGCGATCGGTTCCGGCGAAGGCTACGAGGACCAGCTCGCCGACCTGGCGGTGCGGGGTGTGACGGTCGACGAGGCCGTACGGATGATGACGACGGCCGATGTGCGGGCCGCGGCCGATATCCTGCATACCGTATACACGGCTACGGACGGTCGCGACGGCCGGGTCTCCATCGAGGTCGACCCCCGTCTGGCCCATCACACCGCCGCCACCGTCGCCGAGGCCAAGCAGCTCGCCTGGCTCGTCGACCGCCCCAACGTCATGATCAAGATCCCGGCCACCCGGGCCGGCCTCCCGGCGATCACCGAGGTCGTCGGCCTGGGCATCAGCGTCAACGTCACGCTGATCTTCTCGCTGGAGCGCTACCGCGAGGTCGTCGACGCGTATCTGGCGGGCCTGGAGAAGGCCGCCGCCAAGGGCCTGGACCTCTCCACGATCCACTCGGTGGCCTCCTTCTTCGTCTCCCGGGTCGACTCCGAGATCGACAAGCGGCTGACCGCGCTCGGCACCGACGAGGCCCTCGGACTGAAGGGAAGGGCGGCGCTCGCCAACGCGCGGCTGGCGTACGAGGCCTGCGAGAAGGCCTTCGCCGGCGACCGCTGGAACGCGCTCGCCGGGGCGGGGGCCAACAGGCAGCGTCCGCTGTGGGCATCCACCGGGGTGAAGGATCCTGCGTACAAGGACACGCTGTACGTGGACGATCTGGTCGCCCCGGGCACGGTCAACACCATGCCCGAGGCCACGCTGGACGCCACCGCCGACCACGGTGACATCACCGGTGACACGGTCACCGGCGGCTACGCCCGGGCGCGTGCCGACCTCGCCGCCGTCGAGGCCCTCGGCATCTCCTACGACGAGGTCGTCACCCGGTTGGAGGACGAGGGCGTCGCCAAGTTCGCGGTGGCGTGGCAGGACCTTCTGGACGCGGTCACGAAGTCGCTGATGAGCAAGGGAGTTGACGCGGAATGAGTACCAGCAGTGTGGGCGCGGCCTGGGAGAACCCCCTGCGGGACCCACGCGACCGGCGCCTGCCCCGTATCGCCGGCCCGTCCGGCCTCGTCATCTTCGGCGTGACCGGCGACCTGTCCCGCAAGAAGCTGATGCCGGCGGTCTACGACCTCGCCAACCGCGGTCTGCTCCCGCCGGGCTTCTCGCTCGTCGGTTTCGCCCGCCGCGACTGGGAGGACCAGGACTTCGCGCAGGTCGTCCACGACGCCGTGCGCGAGCACTCGCGGACGCCGTTCCGCGAGGAGGTCTGGCAGCAGCTCGCCGAGGGCATGCGGTTCGTCCCCGGCGACTTCGACGACGACACGGCGTTCAAGCAGCTGCGCGACGCCGTCGAGGAGCTGGACTCCTCCCGCGGCACCGGCGGCAACTTCGCCTTCTATCTCTCCGTACCGCCGAAGTTCTTCCCCAAGGTGGTCGAGCAGCTCAAGAAGCACCGGCTGGCGAAGGGGCCGGAGGGGTCCTGGCGGCGCGCCGTCATCGAGAAGCCCTTCGGGCACGACCTGGCCAGCGCGCAGGAGCTGAACGCCGTCGTGCACGACGTGTTCGAGCCGGACCAGGTGTTCCGCATCGACCACTACCTGGGCAAGGAGACCGTCCAGAACATCCTGGCGCTGCGCTTCGCCAACACCATGTTCGAGCCGATCTGGAACCGGTCGTACGTGGACCACGTGCAGATCACCATGGCCGAGGACATCGGCATCGGCGGCCGGGCCGGCTACTACGACGGCATCGGAGCCGCCCGTGACGTCATCCAGAACCACCTGCTCCAGCTCATGGCCCTCACCGCCATGGAGGAGCCGGCCGCCTTCGACGCCGACGCGCTGCTCACCGAGAAGCTCAAGGTGCTCAGGGCGGTGAAGGTGCCCGAGGAGCTGGGCAAGCACACCGTGCGGGGGCAGTACGCGGCCGCCTGGCAGGGCGGCGCGAGGGTGAGCGGCTATCTGGAGGAGGACGGCATCGACCCGGCCTCCACGACGGACACCTACGCCGCCGTGAAGCTGAACGTCGACAACCGCCGCTGGGCGGGCGTGCCGTTCTACCTGCGCACCGGCAAGCGCCTCGGCCGCCGGGTCACCGAGATCGCGGTCGTCTTCCAGCGCGCGCCGCACTCCCCCTTCGACTCCACGGCCACCGAGGAGCTCGGCCAGAACGCGATCGTCATCCGCGTCCAGCCGGACGAGGGCATCACGGTGCGGTTCGGCTCCAAGGTGCCGGGCACTTCGATGGAGATCCGGGACGTCACCATGGACTTCGCCTACGGCGAGTCCTTCACGGAGTCCAGCCCGGAGGCGTACGAGCGCCTCATCCTGGACGTGCTGCTCGGCGACGCCAACCTGTTCCCCCGCCACCAGGAAGTGGAAGAGTCCTGGAAGATCCTCGACCCGATCGAGGAGTACTGGGCACGGCACGGCAAGCCGGCGCAGTACGCCTCGGGCAGCTGGGGACCCGAGGAAGCCGACGAGATGCTCGCACGAGACGGACGGAGCTGGCGCAGGCCATGAAGATCGACCTGACCGACACCACGGCAAGCAAGATCAACAAAGCGTTGGTGCGGGGCCGCCGCGCCATCGGCACACCGGCCGTGGGCATGGTCCTGACGATGGTCATCGTCACGGACGAGGAGAACGCCTACGACTCGATCAAGGCGGCCGAGGAGGCCTCGCACGAGCACCCCTCGCGCACCCTGGTCGTCATCAAGCGGCACGCCCGCAGCCCGCGCGACCGCACCACCGCCCGCCTCGACGCCGAGGTCCGGGTGGGCGCCGACGCGGGCACCGGCGAGACGGTCATCCTGCGCACCTACGGGGAGGTGTCCGACCACGCCGACTCCGTCGTCCTGCCGCTGCTGCTGCCGGACGCCCCGGTCGTCGTGTGGTGGCCGGTGGACGCGCCGGTCAACCCGGCCAAGGACCCGCTGGGCGCCCTCGCGCAGCGCAGGATCACCGACATGTACGCCGTCGAGCGGCCGCTGACGGCCCTGGCGGCGCGCGTGAAGTCGTACGCGCCCGGCGACACCGACCTGGCCTGGACCCGGCTCACCCCGTGGCGCTCGATGCTCGCGGCGGCCCTCGACCAAGCCCAGGTGCCGATCACCTCGGCCGCCGTCGAGAGCGAGGCCGACAACCCCAGCGCCGAACTGCTCGCGCGCTGGCTGGAGGCCCGGCTCGACGTGACGGTCGACCGGGTCGTCACCGCGGGACCGGTCGTCACGGCCGTCCGCCTCGGCACCGCGAGCGGCGAGATCGTCATCGACCGCCCCGAGGGCCCGCTCGCCACCCTGACCCTGCCCGGCCAGCCCTCGCGCACCCTCGCGCTGAAGGTCCGCGCCACCTCCGAACTCATCGCCGAGGAGCTCAGGCGCCTCGACGCGGACGAGATGTACGCCGTCGCCCTGCGGGGCGAGGGCACCAAGGAGACCCCTTCCCATGTCTGACACCCCCCGGCTCGACCAGCGGCCCGAGTGGGCCGCGCTGACGGACCACCGCGCCCACTGGCAGCCCCACCTGCGGGACCTGTTCGCGGCGGACCCGGAGCGCGCGGAGCGGTACGTGGTGCGCGTCGGCGATCTGCGCATCGACTACTCCAAGAACCTGGTCACCGACGAGACCCTCGCCCTGCTGCGCGAACTCGCCGCCGCCACCGATGTGTCCGGGCTGCGCGACGCCATGTTCCGCGGCGACCGGATCAACATCACCGAGGACCGCGCGGTCCTGCACACCGCCCTGCGCGCCCCGGCGGACGCCGTCGTCGAGGTGGACGGGGAGAACGTCGTCCCCCGGGTCCACGCCGTGCTGGGCCGGATGAGCGGCTTCGCCGAGCGGGTGCGCTCCGGTGAGTGGACCGGCCACACGGGCCGCCGTATCCGCAATGTCGTCAACATCGGCATCGGCGGCTCCGACCTGGGCCCCGCGATGGCGTACGAGGCACTGCGGGCCTTCACGGACCGCTCGCTGACCTTCCGGTTCGTCTCCAACGTCGACGGCGCCGATCTCCACGAAGCGCTCCACGGCCTGGACCCCGCCGAGACGCTGTTCATCGTCGCGTCCAAGACCTTCACCACGATCGAGACGATCACCAACGCCACCTCGGCCCGTTCCTGGCTGCTGGCGGGGCTGGACGGCGAGGAGAAGGCCGTCGCCCAGCACTTCGTCGCCCTGTCCACGAACGCCGAGAAGGTCTCCGGCTTCGGCATCGACACGGCCAACATGTTCGAGTTCTGGGACTGGGTGGGCGGCCGCTACTCCTTCGACTCGGCCATCGGCCTGTCACTGATGCTCGCCATCGGCCCGGAGCGGTTCCGGGAGCTGCTCGACGGGTTCAGGATCGTCGACGACCATTTCCGCACCGCGCCCGCCGAAGCCAACGCCCCGCTGATCCTCGGCCTGTTGGGCGTCTGGTACGGGAACTTCTTCGACGCGCAGTCGCACGCCGTACTCCCCTACAGCCACTACCTCTCGAAGTTCACCGCCTACCTCCAGCAGCTCGACATGGAGTCCAACGGCAAGTCGGTGGACCGCGAGGGCCGGCCCGTGCGGTGGCAGACCGGGCCGGTGGTGTGGGGCACCCCGGGCACCAACGGACAGCACGCCTACTACCAGTTGATCCACCAGGGCACGAAGCTGATCCCGGCCGACCTGATCGGCTTCGCCCGTCCGGTCGACGAACTGAGCGGCGAACTCAAGGCGCAGCACGACCTGTTGATGGCCAACCTGTTCGCGCAGGGACAGGCGCTCGCCTTCGGCAAGACCGCCGACGAGGTCCGGGCGGAGGGTGTGCCCGAGGAACAGGTCGCGCACCGCACCTTCCAGGGCAACCACCCCACCACCACGATCCTCAGCCCCGAGCTGACCCCGTCGGTGCTGGGTCAGCTCATCGCCCTCTACGAGCACAAGGTGTTCGTGCAGGGCGCGATCTGGGACATCGACTCCTTCGACCAGTGGGGCGTGGAGCTCGGCAAGGTGCTCGCCAAGCGCGTCGAACCCGCTCTCACCGAGGGTGCCGAGGTGCCCGGACTCGATCCCTCCACCGCCGCTCTCGTCGCCGCCTACCGCGAACTCAGGAAGTAGTGAACTGACATGACTTCGACCCAGCTTGGCCTGATCGGTCTCGGCAAGATGGGCGGCAACATGCGCGAGCGCATCCGCCGCGCCGGCCACACCGTCATCGGCTACGACCGCAACCCCGAGGTCTCCGACGTCAGCGACCTCGCCGAACTCGTCGACAAGCTGCAAGCGCCGCGCATCGTCTGGGTGATGGTGCCGGCCGGCGCGGCCACCCAGTCCGTCGTCGACGAGCTCGGCGGCCTGCTCCAGTCCGGCGACACCGTCGTCGACGGCGGCAACTCCCGCTGGACGGACGACGAGAAGCACGCCGAGGAGCTCGGCGCCAAGGGCATCGGCTTCGTCGACGCAGGGGTGTCCGGCGGTGTCTGGGGCCTGCAGAACGGCTACGCCCTGATGGTCGGCGGCGAAGCCGAGCATGTCGCCAAGGTGCAGCCGATCTTCGACGCGCTCAAGCCGGAGGGCCCGTACGGCTACGTCCACGCGGGCAAGGTGGGCGCCGGGCACTTCTCGAAGATGGTCCACAACGGCATCGAGTACGCCATGATGCAGGCGTACGCCGAGGGCTGGGAGCTGCTCGAGAAGGTGGACTCCGTGGAGAACGTGCGCGAGGTCTTCCGGTCCTGGCAGGAGGGGACCGTCATCCGGTCCTGGCTGCTCGACCTGGCCGTCAACGCCCTCGACGAGGACGTGCACCTCGACAAGCTGCGCGGCTACGCGGAGGACTCGGGCGAGGGCCGCTGGACGGTCGAGGCCGCCATCGACAACGCCGTGCCGCTGCCCGCCATCACGGCGTCCCTCTTCGCGCGGTTCGCCTCCCGCCAGGAGGACTCGCCGCAGATGAAGATGATCGCGGCGCTGCGCAACCAGTTCGGCGGCCACGCCGTCGAGTCGGCGAAGAAGTAGGTCCGGCCGTGGGGGATCTACTGCTGGTCCGCCACGGGGAGACGGAGTGGAGCGTGTCGGGACAGCACACCAGTTTCACCGACCTGCCCCTCACCGGGCACGGTGAGGAACAGGCCAAGTCGCTCGCTCCGCTCCTCTCCGGCCGGCCCGTCTCGCTCGCCCTGACCAGCCCGCTGCACCGCGCGACCCGCACCGCCGAACTCGCCGGCCTCACCGGCGCCCGGTCCGAACCCGACCTGCACGAATGGGACTACGGGGGCTACGAGGGCGTCACCACCGACGAGATACACCGCACCCGTCCCACCTGGGACCTGTGGACCGACGGCGTGCCGCCCGGACCGGACGGTCACCCCGGCGAGTCGCCCGAGGAGATCGGCCGGCGCGCCGACCGGGTGCTGGCCCGGGTGCAAACGGCGCTCGCACGCGACGACGGCGACGTCGTGCTCGTCGCCCACTCGCATTTCCTGCGGGTGCTGACGGCCCGTCGGCTCGGACTGCCGCCCGTCGAGGGGCGGTTGTTCCAGCTGGCGACCGCCACGCTGAGCCGTCTGTCGACGGAGCACGGGCGGCCCGTGATCGCCGAATGGAACGTACGGGCATAGCCGGTTGACACCGCTCGGCAAGGCCCGCCAGAGTCGCGGCTGATGGAGATCAACGATCTGACACCGGCCGAACAGCGACTCTGGCGGGCCTTCGCCACGGGGACGGCCGTGGACTTCCGTGAGGCCCCCGACGAGGCCGCGTCGCCCGACTGGGGTCCCGAACGGACCGTGCGGGCCGTCGTGTTGCGCGCGCTCCTCCTCAACGGCCCCCGCGAACCCGGCGAGATAGCCGCCCTCAAGGTCGCCGGCGCACGCGTCACCGGCCTCCTCGACCTGCGGCACGCGGTCGTCGACAGCATGTTCCGCCTGAATCACTGCCGGTTCGACGAGGCACCGCGCCTGGTCGGCGCCCAGCTCACCTACGTCAGCCTGCGCGACTCCGAACTGCCCGGTCTGGACGCGTCGCACATCCGTATCGACGGCGGGCTACGGCTGACCCGCTGCCGCATCGGCGGCCCGGTACACCTCAGCCGGGCGCAGATCTCCGGCGCGTTGTACCTCGACGGGGCGGTGGTCACCGCGGCGGACCGCACGGAGCCCGTCCTCCAGCTCAACCAGCTCTCCCTCGACAACGACCTCTGCGCCCGCGGACTGCGCACCCAGGGCATGATCCGGCTCGACGGCGCCTCCGTCACCGGCTCCATCGACCTGGAGGACGCCGAACTGGACAACCCCGGCGCCCAAGTGCTCAGCGCGGAGGCCCTCGACGTCGGCGCCAACCTGCTGGGCCGCCGGATGCGCGCCCGGGGCCGGATCGATCTGCGCGGCTCCCGCATCCCGGGACGGGTGGATCTGCTGCGCACCTCCCTGTCCAACCCGGGCGGCACCGCGCTGCGGGCCAGCAGCTGCGTCATAGGGGAGATCTGGCTGCGCGAGGGCGCCCCGATCGAGGGCCGGCTCAATCTGCGGCGGGCCGAGGTGGGCCAGCTCCAGCTGGCACCCGAGATGCTGCCCGACCAGGTGCGGCTGCTGGATCTCACCTACACCTTCCTCACCCCGCACGAGCCCGCCGAGCGGCGGCTGCCGATGCTGGAGCGCGACGACGGCGCGTTCGACCCCCACGCCTACGAGCAGTTGACGGCCGCCTACCGCCGCATCGGCGACGACGGGGCGGCCCGGGTCGTGCAGTTGGCCGAGCAGCGCCGGCATCGCGGCACCCTGCCCTGGTACGGCCGGGTGTGGGGCCACCTCCAGGACGCGGCCGTCGGCTACGGGTTCCGCCCGCTGCGCGCGGCCGTCTGGCTGCTCTCCCTGCTGGCCGCCGGCTCCCTCGCGTACGCCGGGCACCACCCGCCCCCGCTCAAGGCGGGCGAGGCCCCCGGGTTCAACCCGGTGTTCTACACCCTCGACCTGCTGCTGCCCGTGATCTCTTTCGGCCAGGAGAGCGCGTTCGCTCCGGCCGGCTGGTACCAGACGCTCTCGTACGTCCTCATCGTGACCGGCTGGATCCTCGCGACGACGGTCGTCGCCGGTGTGACCAGGACGGTCAGCCGGCAGTAGGTCAGCGCACGGCGCGCTGGGCGGCCAGCCGCACCGGGGCGTTGGGGGCGCCGTACCCCTGGTAGCCGCCGTCGCGCTGGACGAGCTCGAGGAAGACCCGCCGACGGTCTGCGTGTAGCAGTGCCGGAAGACGCCCTGCGCGTCCCGGTCGTAGAGGATGCCGAGGTCGCGGTAGGTCTCCAGCTCGCCGTCGGCGAACGCGAAGCGGGCCGCGAGGTCGTCGTAGTAGTTCGCCGGGATCGGCAGCAGGCGACCGCCGGCCTCGGCGAACCGGCGGGCCGCGGTGACCACGTCGTGGGTGGCCAGCGCGATGTGCCGGGCGTGCGCGGTGTCGTCGCCGGGTGCCGCGCCGACGGTGAGCGGAAGGCGGACGCTGCCGTCGGCGTTGGTGACGGCGCGGCTGCGCAGCAGGCCGTAGGGGTCGGCAACATCGACGCTCTCCTGGGCGTCGAGGCCGAGGACTCCCAGCCGGAAACGGTTACCGCCTGACGTTTCCACGACTCCCGAGCCCGCGGACCCGGGCCCCCGGACGCCCTTCGGCGCCGGGGGCCCGGTCATGCCTGCGCAGGGGGCTGGGCGACGCTCACGGCCGGGAAACGCCCTGCTCGACGGCCGCGTCCAGCAAAGGAGCCAGCTCCGTCGCGACGGTCGTCAGCGCCCGTACGTCCTGTTCCGCTCGGGCGATCAGGATCGCCCCCTCCAGGGCGCTGATCATGAGGGTGGCGAGTGAACCGGCCCGGGCCGCCGGTACGCCCATGCCGGACAGAGCCCCGGCGACCGGACCGGTCCAGGTGGCGAACGCGGCCGCCGCGGCCGCCCGGGTGGCGTCGCCGGAGGCCGCGCAGTCGACGGTCGCGGCGGCGACGGGGCAGCCGGCGGCGAAGCCGGACGCCGTGTACTCGTCCGTCCACTGGCGCACCATCGCGGCGAAGAGCCCGGCGGGGGTGGGCTCACCGGTCTTCGCGAGCTCATCGAGGAAACGGGTGACGCGCTTGCCGGCGTAGCGGCCGGCCCAGCCCACGGCCTCGTCCACGAGCTGCTGCTTGCCGCCGGGGAAGTAGTGCTGGAGCGAGCCCCGGGGCGCCCCCGCGTGGACGGCGACCTCCCGCATGCCGGTCGCGCCGACTCCGTCGCGGCGGATGAGCTGGGCGGCGCTGAAGACCATCCGCTCACGGGGTCCGCGTTCGGGCAACGGCATGGTCTTCCTCCTCCTGGCTGTGACACCACCCGGATTCTATGACAACGGTCATAGCGCTCGCTACGATGCCTGACTATGACCGCTGTCATAGCACCGGGAAAGGCGGCCGCCATGCAGGTCGGAAGCGTCGGATTCATCGGTCTGGGTGTGATGGGCCGCCCCATGGCCCTGCGGCTGGCCCGCGCGGGGACGCCCCTGGTGGTGTGGAACCGTACGGCGGGCCCCGCCGAAACCCTGCGCGCGGCCGGCGCCGAGGTCGCGACGGATCCCGCCGACGTGTTCGCGCGCACCGACGTGGTCGTCCTCATGCTGGCCGACGGGTCCGCCGTCGACGCCGTCCTCGGCCGCGGCACCCCGGACTTCGGCGCGCGGGTGTCCGGGCACGTGGTCGTCACCATGGGCACGACCTCACCGGAGTACTCGCGCGCGCTGGAGGCCGACGTACGCGCGGCGGGCGGCCGGTACGTCGAGGCGCCCGTCTCCGGCTCGCGGGTCCCGGCCGAGCAGGGGCGGCTGGTGGCGATGCTGGCGGGCGAGGAGGAGGCCATGGACGTCGTCCGGCCGTTGCTCGCCCCGATGTGTCACGAGACGTTCCGCTGCGGCCCGGCGCCCGGCGCGCTGCTGATGAAGCTCGCGGTGAACCTGTTCCTGATCACGCAGGTGACCGGTCTCACCGAGGCGTTCCACTTCGCGGAGCGGCAGGGGCTGGACCGGCGGCTGTTCCTGGACGTCGTGGCCGCCGGCCCGCTGGCGAGCGGGGTCTCGCGGATGAAGGCGCCCAAGCTGCTGACGGCCGACTTCGCGGTGCAGGCCGCCGCGCTGGACGTCCTGGAGAACAACCGCCTGATCGCCGACGCCGCACGGGCCTCGGGCCTCGCCTCCCCGCTCCTCGACACCTGCCACGCCCTGTTCGAGGAGACCGTGGCCCTGGGTCACGCGGGCGCGGACATGATCGCCGTCCTGCGCGCGCTGGAAGCCCGCAGCGACGGCGACGCCCGCGCCGGAGGCGCCCGGGCCGGCGGCCGAGCCTCGCCGGACACCCGCGGGACTGTCCGCTAACCGGCGTCGGCGCCCTGGGGAATGCCGTACGCCCGCTCGACGCGCAGACGCAGCACCAGGCGGCGGTCGCGGACCATGGCGGCGCGGTAGTCGTCCCAGTCGGGATGCTCGCCCATCAGGTCGCGGTAGAGACGGACGAGTTCCTCGACGGTGGCGTCATAGGGGTCCTTCGCGACCGGCGAGAGCTCGGCGGTGCCCTCGGCGACCGTGTAGGCACGCCGGTCGGAGGCGGTGACGTGGTACGACGCCCGGGGGTCGCGCCGCAGGTTGCGGGTCTTGGCGCGGTCGTCCGTGACGGAGATCCGGATGACCCCCTCGTCCGGGTAGTAGCGATGGCTGACGTTCGACAACTGGGGGCGACCGTCGCGCTTGAGGGTGACCAGCACCCCTCCACGGTCGTCGGAAAGCAGGGCGAGCAGCGCGTTCTGCGTCGTGTCCTGGGTCATGTCGACACAACGGGCACCGCCCCGGCCCGCATTCCCCGCCCCCCCCCGTGTGCCGTACTCCCCTCTGCCTCGACCCGCCGGCCTTCCTCGACCCGTCCGCCGTCTCGCCCGGCCTCACCTCACCTCGCCCGGGCCCGTGCATCAGTAGACACTGTCTACCCCCTCCTGGTAGACAGTGTCTATGAGCGACTTCGAGAAGGCACACCCCGAGAAACCGGATCCAGGGAAGCCGGATCCAGGGAAGCCGGACCCCGATCTGCGGACCCGGCTCGTCGACGTCGGCGTGGACCTGGTCTCCCGGGAGGGCGCCGGCGCGCTCACCCTGCGGGAGATCGCGCGCCGGGCCGGCGTCTCGCACGGTGCGCCCCGCCGCCACTTCCCCACCCATCTGGAGCTGCTGTCGGCCATCGCCCACCGCGGCTTCGCCCAATTGGGCGCCCGGGTCACGACGACCCCCGGCTTCGGCACCGCGAGCCCCCGTGAGCAGCTGAACCGACTGGCGCGCACCTACCTGGAGTTCGCGTCGGACAACCCGGGGATGTACGAACTGATGTTCCGTCACGATCTGCTGGAGAGCGGCCACTTGCGGTTGCGGGACACCAGTCTTCCCCTGTTCGGCGTGCTGGTGGAACTGGTCGGCCGGGTCCGGCCCGGCAGCGACGCCCGCTCTGTCGCGGGCGCGTTGTGGGCGAACCTGCACGGCATCGCCCAGCTCTGGAGCTGGGGAAGTCTCCAACTCGCCACGGGGACCGACGACTTCGTACCCCTTCTGCGGACCGCCCTGGACGCGCATCTCGGTCCGGAGAACGGTCGGTGAGCCGCTCCCGCACCCTGCCCCTCACGCTGGCCGGCAGCGTGGCCGGTGCCATGGTGGTCGCCCTGGACGGCACCGTGCTCACCGTCGCGCAGCCCAGCATGCGCCGCGACCTGGGCGCCTCCTTCACCCAGGTCCAGTGGACCAGCACCGGGTATCTCGTCGCGGTGGCGGGCCTGTTGGTGTTCGCCGGGCGGCTCGGGGACCGCTACGGACACCGGCGCACCTTCGCCCTGGGCATGCTCGGCTTCGGCGCCGCGTCGGCGGGCATCGCGCTGGCGCCCGACGTCGGCTGGGTGATCGCGCTGCGGGTCGTGCAGGGGGTGTTCGGAGCGCTGCTGCAACCGGCCACGCTGGGGATGCTGCGGGCCGCGTATCCGCCCGAGCGGCTGCGCACGCCGATCGCCGTGCGCACCGCGTCCATCGGGGTGGCCGCGGCGGCCGGGCCGGTGGTGGGCGGTGCGCTGGCCACCGAGTTCGGCTGGCGGGCCGTGTTCCTGCTCAACATCGTGCCGACGGTGGTGTTCGGCCTGCTCGCCGTCACCGCCCGGGACCGTCGGGATCCTCCCCGTACCCGCCCGGCCGCCGGCGTCCCGCTCGACCTGCCGGGTGCCCTGCTGCTCGCCGTCGCCCTGGCCTGCCTCGTGCACACCCTGGTCACCCTCCCCGGCGTGACCTGGTCGGCGCCGGTCGCCCTCCTCGCCGGCGCCGCCTTCGTACGGCACGAGCGCCGGACGAGTTCCCCGCTGCTGCCGCCGGAGGTCGTGGGTTCCCGGGCGGTGGGCGGCGCGCTCGGCGTGCTCGTCATCGCGTCCGCGGCCCTCAACGGCGGACTGCTGACCTGCGTCTACGTCCTCCAGGACGACCTGGGGCTGACCCCACTGCGCAGCGCGCTGCTGAGCCTCCCGCTGGCCGCGCTGCTGGTGGCCGCCGCTCCCGCCTCCGCGGTCCTGCTGCGCCGGTCCGGCGCCCGCGTCACGGTCGCCGGCGCCATGGCCGTCCTCGCCGCCGGTCTCCTCGTCCTCGCCCGTGCTTCGGCGCCGGCCGGTCTCTGTGCCGGGTTCGCGCTGGTGGGCGCGGGCTTCGGCGCCGTGATGGTCGCGGCGACCCATGTCGTCGTACGGCAGGCCCCCGCGGAGTCGGCCGGGGTGGCCGGCGGGTTGCAGCAGACCGCGATGAACGTCGGGCCGGTGCTGGGCGTGGCTTCGGCGACCGTGCTGATGGACCTCGGCGCGGCGCGCTCGCCCCTGGTCGTGTTGGCGCTCGTGGCCGCGGCGGCGCTGCCGGTCTGCCGGGCGCTGCCAGGTGTTCCGCGTCCCGTCCCGGATGCCCTCACGACAGGCACCCCGGCAGGCGGGAGCGACGCAACGCACACAGGTCACGGCGTCGAAAGGGGTCCGCACACGCATTCCCTGCGCGACCATGAGGTCTGAGGGCGTCCGGGCGGGGTAGGCCGGGACCGCACCTTGAACGAGCGCACCGGAGGAGAACGATGGCACTGCTGCGGCAAGAGGTCGATCCGAGCGAGGTCGGACTGGACGCGAAGGCCCTGGACCGTCTCGACCAGCACGTCGCCCACTTCGTCGACGAGGGGCGCCTGCCCGGGTTCCTCCTGGCCGTCTCCCGTGGCGGCCGGGTCGCCCACCTCACGACGCACGGCCACCGCGACATCGCCGCCGGACTGCCCGTCGAGGCCGACACCCTCTACCGGATCTACTCGATGACCAAGCCGGTCACCTCGGTCGCCGCGCTGATACTGGTCGAGGAGGGCCGGCTGAGCCTCGACGACCCGGTCGCCGACCACCTTCCGGCCTTCGCCGACCAGCGGGTGTACGCGGGCGGCTCGGGCGCCGGCCTCACCACCCGCCCGGTCGGGCAGCCCCTGCTCGTGAGACATCTGATGACCCACACCGCGGGCCTGACCTTCGCCTTCTACCACTGCCACCCGGTCGACGCCCTGTACCGCGAGGCCGGTCTGGAGTCGGCGGTGCTGCCGGGCTCCGACCTGGCCGCGACGGTGGAGGCGTACGCGCGGCTGCCGCTCCAGTTCGAGCCGGGCACGCAGTGGAACTACTCGGTGGCCACCAACGTCCTCGGGCGGATCATCGAGGTCGTCTCCGGCCGTCCGCTGGACGAGTTCGTCGACGAGCGGATCTTCCGCCCGCTGGGCATGCCGGACGCCGGCTTCCAGGTCACGGACGAGCAGGCCGGCCGGCTGGCCGAGCTGTACGGCGACGCCGAGGGCGGCGGTATCGAGCGGATCCCGGGCCTGCCGCTGTTCGGCCGCCCCCGGTTCCTGTCGGGCAGCGGCGGCATGGTGGCGACCGCGTACGACATCCACCGTTTCAGCGAGCTGCTGCGCCGGCGCGGGGAGCTCGACGGCGTACGCCTGCTCCGGGCCGAGACGGTCGACCTGATGACCCGCAACCATCTCCCCGGCGGCGCCGACCTGCGTACCTTCGGCAGCCGGCCCGCCCACGACGAGCCCGGCAACGACGGCGTCGGCTTCGGTCTCGGGGTCTCGGTGGTGACCGACCCCGGCCGCACCCAGGCCCCCTCGGGGCTCGGCACGTACGGCTGGAGCGGTGTCGCCACGACGACGTTCTGGGTCGACCCGAGCCACGATCTGACCGTCCAGTTCCTGACCCAGCTGCGGCCGAAGAGGTCCCTGAAGCTCTACCCCGAGCTCAAGCGGCTGGTCCACGAGGCGATCACCCACCGGCCCGTGGTCAGTCCTCGACCCGCAAGGTGAACTCGATTCCCTGGTCGCCGAGTTCGGCAAGCCATGCCTCGGAGCGCGGCGCCGTCTCGGCCGCCCGGCTCAGCCCGGGTGGCAGGGCGCCGTCCAGGATGTGCCGGACACCCAGAGCCAGCGGCCTGGAGACACAGCGCGCCATCGCGCTCTCCTCCTCGTCGCCCTCCAGGTCCAGGACGTAACTCCCGGACCACGCGGCGCCGTCGGCGGCGCCTTCGGCCCGGCCGTCCGCGTCGCCCGTAGCGTTCCCGCCCCCGTCCCCCTCCCTGTCCCCAGGCACGTGCACCTCCAGCGACACGGCGAGGACCACGCGGTCGCGGTCGGTTTCCGTGGTGGGGTGTGCGGCCGCCAACTCCTGGGCCAGCGCGGCGATCCTGGCGTCGTCGCCCGCCTTCAACTCGTCGAACACCGCGTCCCAGGCGCGCAGCCAGCCGTCCGGACGCAGGGTTCCGCGCACGAAGGTCAGCGGCTTCCACGCCCGCGGCAGCCCGTACTGCCCGATGAACGGCACGCTGTCGCGGTTGGGATAGACCTCGAAGGCCTCGCCGTCGACGAGGTGCTCCCGCGTGGCCTCCCAGGGCCGGCCGACCACGGTCTCGGTGCCGTCCTCGATGTAACGCGCCGGTGAGCGCAGGGCGTTGAGGACGCCGAGTGGAGCCCAGCTGAAGCGGTACCTGAAGTCGTCGGGGACGGCCGGGATGCCTCCGCAGTACGAGGTGAGTCGGTACGAGGCGGCCGTGTCGTCGCCGACCGCCTGCCGGGCGCGAGCCACCAGGCTGTGCGCGAAGAGGTGGTCGACACCCGGGTCGAGACCGGCCTCGGTGAGCACGACGAGCCCGGCCCCGGTGGCCGCGGGCACCTGCTCCAGCACCGCGTCGGAGACATAGCTGGAGCACGCGAAGTGGGCCCGCCGGGTCACGCAGGCCGCCAGCAACGCCGCGTGATCGGACGCGGGAAGCATGGACACCACGACGTCCCCGGGGGCCAGCCGGGCCGTGAGCGCGTCGAGGGTGTGGGCGAGCGGTTCGGCGCGGCCGGTCAGCCCCAGCCGGTCGAGCGCCTCGGCCGCCCGCTCCGCCGTGCGGTGCCACAGCCGTACGCCGTCGGTGTGCGCGCAGAGGGCGGCCAGGCCGCTGCCCGTGGAGAGACCGGCGCCGACCCAGTGGACGGTGCCGGTCGCCGGAACGAGGTCAGGCACGGCCGGACTCCGCTTCTGTCACGCCGAGTTCGCGGGAGGCTCGGCGGAAGCGCTCCAGACAGCGGCCCCACGGTCCGCCGACGCCCACACCCACGCCCACGTCCGCGTCCGCGTCCGCGCCGAAGTCCAGCAGGTGGGGTGTCAGGTCCGCCGAGAAGTCGACACTGGACTCGCGCGGCAGCAGGGACGGCAGGTTGTCGATGGCGATCAGGTCGAGCGGGGGCTCCTTGCGCAGCCGGCGCACGGGGTCCGTCCACTCGGTGGTGCGGTCGTACACCGGCAGGACGTTCAGGGGCGAGCCCACGTCGCAGGTGACGTCGGAGAGGGTGCGCAGCCGGCGGCCCGGTCGGTCGAGGTCCTCCTCGCGGACGAACGGCGGCACGGGGGTCGTGGCGAGGACGCAGTTGACCAGCACGTCGTGGGCCAGCAGGGCGGCCCGGTCCAGATCGCCGGTCTCCGCCACGTCCCAGCAGGTGGGGTCGGCTCCGGCGGTGGCGAACGCGGCCCGCGCACCCCGGCCGCTGCGGCCCAGGGCGCCGACGACGAGAGCGGTGAACTCCTCGTCACCGGGTGCCGGGCGCAGCCTCCCGTCCAACTCGTCCTTGTCGGTGGGGCGCAGAGGGGAGGTGAGCCGGCCCTGGTGCTGGAGGACGGCCAGGGCCGCGCCCAGGTAGCCCGCCCAGAAGCCGAAGGCGGCGAGACGGCGACCGTCGTCGTCGACCAGGTACTCCAGATCCAGGAGCGCCCCTCCCCCGGCGGCGAACCGGCGCAACAGGGCTGCGGCGCCCGGCTGTCGCTTGTAGGCGTGCCCGAAGAAGATGTGACGGTGGACCAGTTCGGCGGGCTGGTCCGGGAGTTCCTTCAGACCGAGCACGACCGCCTCGGGCGGCGCGGACTCCCAGGAGCCCGCGGGCACGATCCGGGCGCCGACGGCCTCGTACTCCCGGGTCGGGAAGACGCGCTGCGGGGAGTCCTCGACGGTCAGTTCCACGCCGGCCTCGACGAGGCGGCGGGCGTCGTCGGGGACGACCGGGGTGCGCCGTTCGGTGGTGCGGGTCTCGTGCCGCAGCCACAGGTGCGGTTCGGTCATACGCGGTTGGCCTCCGGACGCGGGGCGTCGGCCGCGAAACGGTCGGCGCTCAGGGGGGTGACGTCCACGAAGGGTACGCGGCCGAGAATCAGGTCGCGGACGACCTCGCCGACGGCGGGCCCCTGGAGGAAGCCGTGACCGGAGAAGCCGGTCGCATACAGAAAACGGGATACCGAAGACGCCTCGCCGATCAGCGCGTTGTGGTCCGGGGTGACCTCGTACAGCCCCGCCCAGCCACCGGTGCGGCGCAGGTCGAGGAGAGCGGGGGCGCGCTGCTCCATGGCCGCGGTGAGGCGGGGGATCCACCGGTCGTGGCTGTCGGTGGCGAAACCCGGCCGTTCGTCGGGGTCGGACATGCCCACCAGCAGACCGGGGCCCTCGCCGTGGAAGTAGAGGCTGCTGGTGAAGTCGATGGTCATGGGGAGGTCCGGCGGCAGACCGGGGACCGGTTCGGTGACGGCGATCTGGCGGCGCAGCGGCCGCACCGGCAGCTCCACACCGGCCATCGCGCCGACCGCCCCGGACCAGGCGCCGGCCGCGCAGACCACCGTGTCGGTGGTGACGCGGCCGAGGGTGGTCCGCACGGCGGTGATCGTGGCGCCCCGGCGTTCGATGCCGGTGACCGCGGTGTGCCGCAGGATGCGTGCCCCGTACCGGCGGGCGGCGGCCGCGTACCCGTGGACGACGGCCTCCGGGGTGCAGTGTCCGTCGTCGGGCGAGAACGCGGCCGCGCGTAACCCGTCGGTGCGGATCAGCGGGGAGAGGCGCCGCGCCTCGGCCGGGTCGATCATGCGGCTGGGCACCCCGAGCGCGTTCTGCAGCCGCACCCCCGCCTCGAAGGAGGCGACCTCCTCGGGCGTGGTCAGCAGGAAGAGGTAGCCGACGCGGCGCAGCCCGATGTCGTATCCCGTCTCCTCCTCGAACCGGCCGAAGGACTCCAGGCTGCGCGCCCCGAGCTGGATGTTCAGCTCGTCGGAGAACTGGGCGCGCACCCCGCCGGCGGCTTTCGAGGTCGAGCCCGCGCCGAGTTCGTCGCGCTCCACCAGCAGGACGTCACGGACGCCGGCGGCGGCGAGGTGGTAGGCGATGCTCGTGCCCATCACCCCGCCGCCGATGACGACCACCGAGGCATGTGTGTTCACCCTGCGGCTCCTTGTCACGGCGGCACCGGCCCGTACGCCGGGACCGGGGCTGTCGTACGGCCATGGCCGCCGTGATCCCTACCCGTCGGGGCGGCCGTCCCAAGCGCGCTCAGGACCAGTGGGCCACGGCGTCCAGGTGGGGCAGCCGGTGGTCCAGGCGCTCCCGCTTGGTGCGCAGGTAGGTGATGTTGTTCTCGCACGGCTCGATCAGCAGCGGGACCTCCTCGGCGACCCGGATGCCGTTGTCGACCAGCGCCTCGCGCTTGCGCGGGTTGTTCGACATCAGGCGGACGGAGTCGACGCCCAGGTCGCGCAGGATGTCGGCGGCCACCTTGTAGTCGCGGGCGTCGACCGGGAAGCCGAGCGCGACGTTCGCCTCGACGGTGTCCAGGCCCTCCGCCTGCAACGCCATCGCCCGCAGCTTGCCGAGCAGCCCTATGCCCCGGCCCTCGTGCCCGCGCAGATAGACGACGATGCCGCGGCCCTCGGCGACGACCGCCCGCAGCGCGGACGCCAGCTGGTCGCCGCACTCGCAGTGCTGGGAGCCGAAGGCGTCGCCGGTCAGGCACTCCGAGTGCAGCCGGGTCAGTACGTCCTCGGTGCCGATCTCGCCGTAGACCAGGGCGACTTGCTCGTCCCCGCGGTCGTGGTCCATGTAACCGACGGCCTGGAATTTCCCGTACACGGTGGGCAGGGGTGCATTCACCACGCGTTCCACACCGGTGCGCTGCGGGGTCTTCGTGCCGAGTACGCCAATTTTTTCTGTCATGATCTGGTTCCTAAGCAGAGACGAAGGGCCGGGAAGAAATGAGTGGTTCGGAAATACGGTCGGCGGCGTACGGACTGGTACCGGCGGACACCACCGAAGACGTACGGACCCGGGGCGCCGGCGTCCCGACGCAGGTGGCGGTCCTGCCGGTCGGAAGTTTTGAACAGCACGGACCGTACCTGCCGTTGGCCACCGACACACTGGTCGCCTGTGCCATCGCCGGGGAGATCGCCGGGGCGTACCCGGTGCACCTCCTCCCGCCGGTGACCATCGCCTGCTCGCACGAGCACGCGGCCTGGCCGGGAACCGTCAGCATCTCCTCCGTGACCCTTCACGCGGTGGTACGGGACATAGCGGCGTCGCTGCGCCGCTCGGGCGTCGAGGCCTTGGTGCTGGTCAACGGACACGGCGGGAACTACGTCCTGGGCAACGTCGTCCAGGAGTCGTCCGCCGCGGGTGAGCGGATGGCGCTCTTCCCGGCCCCGGAGGACTGGGAGGCGGCGCTGGGGCGGTCCGGGGTGTCGACCTCGCTGCTCACCGACATGCACGCCGGGGAGATCGAGACCTCGATCCTGCTGCACGCCCACCCCGAACTCGTCCGGCCCGGTTACGAGTCGGCCGATTTCGTCGCGGACGACCGCCGTCATCTGCTCACGCTGGGAATGTCCGCCTATACCGATTCGGGCGTCATCGGCCGTCCTTCCCTGGGGTCCGCGGAAAAGGGAAAGGAACTCCTGGCGAGCCTCACGGATTCCTTCGGCGCGTATTTCTCCTTGCTGACCGCGGGAACTCCGACGGCTTCGGGAACCGAAACCCGTACGGCCGCGACGGATGCGTCCGACGCCGGTGAGGATGACGGAACGGGTGCCTCGGCGTCGTCGTGACGCCGCTCGCCGGGCCGGGGTCCCGTCTCTTCGGCGGTCCCGGCCCGCAGCCCCGCGTACCAGCGGGCGACCAGCACGACCGCACCCGGCAGCGCCGCGACGAAGCTGAGCACGCCGTACACGACGGCCACCGCGAGACCGGTGCTCGCGCCGAGCCCGGCGGCGCCGAACGCCCAGGCGGTGACTCCCTCGCGCGGGCCCCAGCCGCCGACGTTCAGCGGCAGGCCCATGGCGAGCAGGGCGAGGACGGCGATGGGCAGCAGCTCCAGGACGGAGGCGTCGGAGCCGGCGACCCGCGCGGCCACGACGAACATCCCGAGATGCCCGGCCAGGACGACCGCCGAGGACACGGCGACGCCGGGCCCGTTGCGCCGCGACAGCAGTCCCTCGCGCGCCTCGGCCAGCCCCGCCCGCAGCCGGCCGCCACGCCGAGGTGCCGAGGAGTTCATCCGGACGGCGAGGACGACGGCGAGCGCGCCCACGCCGGCCAGGAGGACCAGCGGGGCGATGTGCCGTACGTCCTGCATGACCGGGGAGGGCAGGGTCAGCAGGACCGTTACGCCTGCGACGGCCAGCACGAGCTGTCCCGCGGTGCGCTCCAGGACCACGGCCCGCACGCCGCGTCCGACGTCACCGGCGCTCTGGCCGTGCCGTACCGCACGGTGCACGTCGCCGAGGACGCCGCCGGGCAGGGCCGCGTTGAGGAACAGGGCCCGGTAGTAGTCGGCGACGGCCGGGCCGAGCGGCAGCCGGATCCGCAGCCCGCGGGCCACCAGCGCCCACCGCCAGGCGCTGAACACCGTGGTGACGGCGCCGATGCCGAGCCCCACCAGCAGCGTGGGCACGTCGATCCGGCGCAGTCCGTCCATGAAGACGCCGGTGCCCAGCCGCCACAGCAGCACACTCAGGATGACGACTCCGGCGACCGTGCCGACGTGCGTGCGCAGGGCACGGCTGCCGAGCAGCGCGCGCAGCCGGGAGGGCCTCTTCGCCCGCGGCTCGGTCACGATGACACCGATCCGGGCCCCGGACACCGCGGCGCCGGTGCGGGCCGCCGAGGGGCTGCGCGGGGGGCGGCGGGCGACCACCCTGGCTCCCTCGGTCCACCCGGCGGACGGCGCGGCCGTCACCCGGGGGCTCACCGTCTCCGCGCTCATCGGCCTCCGCCCGTCGGCCGGGCCAGTGCCAGCAGGTCGCTGTGGTGCACGGTGACCTGGAGTTCGCCCGCGGCGCAGGCCGCCAGCCGGGCGGCCAGGTAGGCCTCGGCGCGCTCGGCCAGTGCGGGGCGCTCCTCCACGGCCGCGCCGACCCAGCCGCGCAGCCACTGGGCGGTCAGGCCCATGTTCTCGGGGCCGAGCCGCCACGCGCTCGGGTGCACCTTGACGGTCGCGCCGTGGGCGGCGAACGCCTCGCAGGCCACGGCCACCGAGTCGGGGCCGAGGAGGCCGCCGCGCCGCTGGTGGTCGTTGAAGGCGGCGGCGATCTCGTCGTCCAGCGGGTCCGGCGCGCTGAGTTCGACGCGTCCGGCGACCGAGAGGGTCAGCAGCGCCGGGCAGCCGGCGCCCGCACAGGCCGCGGCGAGCGTCTCGACCTCTTCGCGGGTGAGGACGTCCAGCAGCGCGGACGCGGTGACCAGCGAGGCGCCGAGCAGGGCGTCCGGGGTGAGCCGGGCGACGTCGCCGCGCCGGGTCTCGACGGTGACCCGGCTGCCGTCGGCGGCCGCCCGCGGGGAGGCGACGGCCGCGAAGTGCAGGAGGTAGGGGTCACGGTCGTGCAGGATCCAGTGCTGGGCGCCGTCCAGCCGGGGGGCCAGCCAGCGGCCCATCGAACCGGTGCCGCACCCCAGGTCGTGGATGGCAAGCCCGCCGCGTCCGGGCAGGTTGGCGAGCCGGATCCGCAGCGGGTCCAGCAGCTCCATCGACCGGGCGGCGGCGTCGGCGGGCTCGCGCAACTCCAGCCACTCGGGGGCGTAGCGGGGCTGCTCGTCCGGCCCGATGTCCCGCAGCCGCACGGTGGGCCGCTCGCCGGCCGCGTTCACCGGCCCGGCGCCGGCGATCACGCCGGACATCGCGTCGTCGCCGCCGGAACCCGCGCCCTCCGGCGCGCCCGCGGAAGCCGACGGCTGCGACACGGACTGCGCGGCCGGTGCCACCGCGCGTGCCGCGGAGCCGACGTCGGGGATCAGGGACTCCACCACGGAACCAGCCTCCATCCGGACCGGCTGCGCCGGGATGCCGCCCACACGTCGTGCCACGTCGGCCGGGGTCGCCGTCGTCTTCCTCATGCCGCCCTCCGGGGTTCGCTGGAAAGCCGGCCGAGGACACCGGCCAGGCTCTGGGCGGTCGTCGCCCAGCCGTTCAGCGCCGCGCGGCGGCCGCGTGCGGCGGCCTTGAGGCGACGTCGTACGTCGGCCTCGCCGAACCAACCCCGCAGCTCGACCGCGAGGGCGGCCGGGTCCTCCGGCGGGACGAGGATGCCGGGGACGCCGCCGTCGGGGGCACGGCCGACCGCCTCCGGCAGCCCGCCGACGTCCGTCGCGAGGACGGGGATGCCGCGGGCGAGCGCCTCGGTGACGGCCATGCCGTACGTCTCCGCGTAGGAGGTGAGGACCATCAGGTCGGCGGAGGCGTAGGCGGCGTCGAGCTCGGCGCCGGCCTTCGGGCCCGCCAGTTCCAGCCGGTCCTGCAGCCCGTACCCGGCGATCAGTGCGCGCAGCCGGGCGACGTACTCCGGGTCCTGCTGGAGGCCGCCCACGCACACACAGCTCCACGGGAGGTCCCTCGCCGCGGCCAGGGCCTCCACCAGCCGGTGCTGGCCCTTGCGCGGGGTGACGGCGGCCACGCACAGCAGGCGCGACACGCCGTCGGTGCCGGAGGCGAGGGGGGCGATGTCGGCGCCGGGGGCGGCGACATGGACCCGGTCGGGGGCGAGTCCGTGGTGGGAGACGAGACGGCGGACCGCCCAGTCGCTGGTGGCGATCACCGCGGGGACGGCCCGCAGCACGTCCCGCTCCTTGGCGTCGAGCTCGGCCGCCGCCTCGGGCGCGAGGCCCCGCTCGTCGCCCAGCGGAAGGTGGACGAGGACGGCGAGCCGCAGCCGCTCCGCCTCGGGGACGATGATCTCCGGCACCCCGCAGGCCACGAGGCCGTCGAGGAGGACGACCGTGCCGTCGGGGAACTCCCGCAGCGTCCGCGCCAGATCAGCGCGGGCGGCCGCGTCCGGGCGTGGCCAGGATCCGCCCACCCGGTGCTGGTGCACCCGCCATCCGAAGCCGGGCAGATCCAGGCACAGACGCCGGTCGTAGGCGTTGCCGCCGCTGGGGTTCGCCAGGTCGTCGACACCACCCGGCATCACGAACTGCACCGAACGCAGGGACATGGGGATGATCCCGCCGATCTTGGGAAGCGGGGCCTGTGCGGGCACGTAGGCGAGCGGGGCCTGCTGCACCGCGGCCTTCTCCAGGGTCACGTCGGTCACAGCGCACGCTCGTAACTCGCCCAGGCGATGTGCGACTCGTGCAGGCTGACCGCGATGGCGGCGATGCCCCGGGCGCCCTCCCCGAGCGCGCCCTTGTGGATCCGCTCCGCGAGCCGGTCCGCGACGACCTTGGCCAGGAACTCGGTCGAGGTGTTGACCCCGGCGAATTCGGGCTCGTTGTCGAGGTTGCGGTAGTTCAGCTCGCTGACCACCGCGCCGAGCTCCTGCGTGGCCAACCCGATGTCGACGACGATGTTGTCGTCGTCCAGCTGCTCGCGGCGGAAAGTGGCGTCCACGAGGAACGTCGCTCCGTGCAGACGCTGCGCGGGTCCGAAGACCTCGCCGCGGAAGCTGTGGGCGATCATGATGTGATCGCGGACGGTGACACTGAACAACGGACGACCCTCCAGGTGCGGCGCCTCTGCTCCCCCGGCAGTTGGCCGCCGGGGGATGCCGTGTAGTACGGCTCTTCGCTTCCCCCTGTTCAGCCCGATCTCACTCTTTTCTCAGGTCAGGCGCTCTTGTTCGTACCCGATGCGGTGACACAGGGCCGGAATCTCGCCCTTCGCGAGCTTCGGCATGACCTCCGGCAGCTCCTCGAAAGCGCTGTCTCCGGTGACGAGGGCGTCGAGCGCCGGGTCGGCCAGCAGCTCCAGGGCGAGCGCGAGCCGGTCGGCGTACGAGCGGCTGGAGCGACGGGCCGGCGAGACGGTGCCGACCTGGCTGCTGCGGATGACCAGCCGCCGCGAGTGGAAGTCCTCGCCGAGCGGGAGGGAGACCTTCCGGTCGCCGTACCAGCTCAGTTCGAGGACGGTGCCCTCGGCGGACAGCAGCTCCAGGGAACGCGTGAGGCCCTGTTCGGTGGCGCTGGCGTGCACGACCAGGTCGAGGCCGTCACGGGCGTCCTCGGGAAGGGCGAAGTCGACACCGAGGGCCTCGGCCACCTTCGCGCGGGCCGGGTCGGCGTCCACCAGCTGCACCCGGACCCCGGGGAAACGGGCCAGCAGCGCGGCCACCGAGCAGCCGACCATGCCACCGCCGACCACGGCGATCCGGTCGCCGACCAGCGGCGCCGCGTCCCACAGCGCGTTGACGGCCGTCTCGACCGTGCCGGCGAGGACGGCCCGCGGCGCGGGCACCGAGTCAGGTACGACCGTCACCGCCGCCGCCGGGACGACGTACCGCGTCTGGTGCGGGTAGAGGCAGAAGACCGTGCGCCCGACCAGCGCCGCCGGACCCTTCTCCACCACCCCGACGTTGAGGTAGCCGTACTTCACGGGAGCCGGGAAGTCGCCCTCCTGGAACGGCGACCGCATCGCCGCGTGCTGGCTCTCGGGCACCCGGCCGCCGAAGACGAGGGTCTCCGTGCCCCGGCTGACGCCGGACCACAACGAGCGCACCAGCACCTCGTCCTCGGCCGGGTCGGGAACGACCACCTCGCGGATCTCCCCCTCACCCGGAGAGCTGACCCAGAACGCGCGAGCGGTGACAGACATCGGCATCCTCCTGAACGATCGGCAACCGGCCCACGTACCGAGGTGTGCACAGTCCGCGCACAGTACGCGGCACTGATCATCTTTGTCATCTGGCCGGAGGAATGTGCGGTGGCCCTGAACAACACTTACGACGCAAGGCTGGTCCAGCAGGAGACCGCTGTGGGAGCGGGCGTTCAGATCCTGTTGCTGGCTCTGCTCGGCTCGGCGATCGGCCTGGGGCCGGCGGGCTGGGTGACCGGTCTCGTCTTCGCCATCGCCACCTGGGGGGTGCTCTCCCGGGCGCTGCACCGCTCCAGCCTGCGCTCGTTCGGCCCGGCCAACCGGGTGACGCTCGGCCGGGCGACCCTGGTCGGCGGGGTGACCGCGCTGGTGGCGGACTCCTTCGAGAGCACGCCGCCGGTGACGCTGCTGGTCGGCCTGACGGCCGTGGCGCTGATCCTCGACGGCGTCGACGGCAAGGTCGCCCGCCGTACCGGCACCTCGACGGCGCTGGGCGCGCGCTTCGACATGGAGGTCGACGCGTTCCTGATCCTGGTCCTCAGCGTGTACGTCTCGATGGCGCTGGGCCCGTGGGTCCTGCTGATCGGCGGCATGCGCTACGTGTTCGTCGCGGCGGCCCGCGTCGCCCCCTGGCTGAACGCCCCGCTCCCGCCGAGCACCGCCCGCAAGACGGTCGCCGCGCTCCAGGGTGTCCTGCTGCTGCTGGCGGGCGCGAACCTGCTGCCGTACGCGGCCAACTTCGCCGTCGTCACCCTGGCACTCGGCTCACTCGTGTGGTCCTTCGGCCGGGACGTGCTGTGGCTGTGGAGGACCTCCCGGATCGCGACGCAGGCTCCGGCGCCGCAGGTCCTGGAACTCGTGTAACGCACCTCTCCCATGGGGCAGGGCCCGGACCGGGTGCCACGGTACGGGCCCTGCCCCATGGGCCTTCCGGGTGCTTACGGCCGTGCCGACCGCGTCCGTACGACGGCGAAGGCCGCCGCAGCGAGACCCAGCACCCCGACGACCAGGCCCACGATGCCCAGTCCCCGGGCCGTGGAGTCGTCGGTGGCGGTGGCGGTGACGGTGGTCTGTTCCGTGCCGTCCGCGCTCTTCGAGCCGGCGCCTGCGGCGCTGTCGCCGTCGTCCGCCGCTGCCGCCGTCAGCTTCAGCACCGGCGCCGGGTTCTCCGGTTCGTCCGCGCCCGCGACGGCCTCCTCGATCCAGCGGACGGTCGTGCCGTCGGAGTAGGTCTGGAGGGTCTTGAAGGCCAGCTGACCGGTGTCGTCGGGGAGTTGACCGAAGGCGACGTCGAAGTCCTCGTACTGGCCCGCGCCGATCTTCCCGCCGGTCCAGGTGATCTCCGAGACGGCCTCGGTGATCGTGCCGTCGTCGGTCTTGACCGGTGTCCGGAGCTTCGTGGTGGTCACTTTCGCGGTCCAGCCGTCCTGCGGGTGCACCAGCACGCCGAGCACGGGATGGTCGGTGGGCAGGAAGACCTGGACTTTGGTGGTGCTCGCGGCGTCCTCCTCGTTGGGGACCCGGAAATTGAGGACGCCGTCGGTGGCTCCCTTGGCGTAGCTCTCGGGGTGCACGGTGACGTGCGCGGAGGCGACGCCGGCGGCGGCGAGGACCGCGGCGGCGGCGAGCACGGTGCCGAGACCGGCGCGGCGCAGGACGGGGTGTGTCGTGGACATGAGTGAGTGCTCTCCGTACAGATGAGGATGGGGGTCCGGCACGGGCCGGCTCGGGGTCAGATCGCGTACGGGAGCGGGGTAGGCGGTCCGCGGCGGCTCACCGCGTGACGCAGCATCAACTGCCGGGGCGGGACCGGAGCAGGGACGGCGGGGCGGACCGACGGCACGGGCAGCGGGACGGGAGTCCCCCGCCACCAGGCCGCGAGGCCCGGCAGGAACGCGACCGCCCAGCGCAGCAGCGACCACAGGGCGGCCTCTCCGCGCCGCAGCCACCAGGAGGCGACCAGCGCGGCGAGAACATGGGCCGCCGTCGTGTGCGGGGTCAGGGCCGTGACGGTGTGGGCGTGCAGGTGAACAGCGTGCGCGTGCAGGGCGTGCGCCTGCATCGCGTGTGCCTGCATTGCGTGCGCCTGCATTGCGTGCGGGGACGCCATCGGCATCGTGGGCATGGTCCGCGCGGCCGGGCCGGCGCGGGCCGCGTCGAAGGCGATGTGCAGGCCGGCCTGGGTGGCCAGCATGGCCGCGCCGATCCCCGGCAGCGCGCGTTCCCGGGCGCCGAGCAGCCACCCGGCGGCGAAGACGGCCAGGAATCCTGCGGCGTCCGTCCACGGCGGCGGTGTGTCACCCGTCGCGAGCCCGTGCCCGGCGGCGGCCAGCAGCACGCACACCGCGGCGAACACCGCGGCGCGCAGACTCCGGACGGCCGGGGACGCGGTCATGGTGAGGGATCCTCCCACGCCCGACTGATACGTCGGCGGCCGCTCCCGCGTTCATGTCTTGCGGGGCAGCCCGTGGTCATGCGCTGCGGGGAAGCCCGCGTTCACGCCCTCCGGGAAGGAGGGCCACGGCCGCCGCCGGTACGGCGGCCAGCAGAAGCCAGGGAACGGCCGGTGGCAGCCCGGCGTCCAGGAGGGTGCCGGTGGCCGCGCTGCCGAGCAGCACGATCAGCCCGGACACCGAGGACAGTGCCCCGGTGTACAGGCCCAGCCGGCCCTTCTCGGCGAGGTCGGGCACCCAGGCGCGGGCGGCGGGGACGACGAGCATCTGACCGAGCGTGAGCAGCAGGACGAACACGACGACGGGCAGCAGCCCGGCCGCCCCGGTCCGGCCCGCCGGCCGGGCTGCGGCCACGACGGCGAATCCCGCGGCGATCAGCGCGAGCCCGGCCGCCATGCAGCGGCGCGGGTCGAGCCGCTCCCCCGCCCACCGGGTGACCGCCAACTGGGCGGTCACCACGAGCAGCGACGACAGCGCGAACAGCCAGGCCAGCGGCGTCTGCGAGGCGGCCGCGCGCTCCACCTCGGCGGGCAGGGCGAGGTAGAGCTGGTTGTAGGCGAGGAGATAGGTGCCGTACGCGCAGCACAGAGCGAGGAAGCGGCGGTTGCGGAGCAACGGGCCGACACCGCCGCGCAGGTGCACCCGGGAGCGGCCGGGGAGGTGCTGCGGCAGCAGCCGGGCGTGAGCCGCCAGGACGAGGACGAAGACGCCGGCTCCGGCCAGGCACACCGCGCGGAAGTCGACGGCGAGGAGCAGCGCCCCGAGCAGCGGTCCGGCGAACGCCCCGGCCTGCCCGGAGACGGTGAACAGCGCGAGCACCCGGGTGCGCGGCCCACCGCCCGACTCCTCGTGCACGACGGCCTGCCGCACCACCTCGGACTCGACGGCGGGTGAGAACAGCGCGGCCGCGAACCCGATCAGCAGCACCGCCCCGACGACGGTCCAGGTCTGTTCGGCGTACCCGAGCCAGCCGAACCCGGCGATGCGCAGCGCGCACCCGGCGAGCACGACGGGCCGGACGCCGTACCGGTCGGCGAGCGCTCCGCCGACCACGAACAGCCCCTGCTGGCTGAAGGTCCGCAGCCCCAGCACGAATCCGACCAGCCAGCCCGCCATGCCGACCGCCTCGCCCAGATGCCCGGCGAGGAAGGGCAGGACGGCGAAAAAGCCGATGTTGAAGGCGAGTTGCGTGGCGATCAGCAAGCGCAGCAGAGGGGAGAGAGGTGGTGTCCCCGCCGCGTCGCGGCGCGGGATGAGGTGCATCGCCGTCATCCGGTGCCCACCAACTCCGTCAACGGGGACGGCTGTTCGTCGGCGGTCCGGACTGCCGTACGCGCGTGTCGCGGCCGCGGCCGCCGCAGCCCGCCGGCCGCGGTCACCGCCAGCGCGCCGAGGAGGGCGAGGACGGTGGCGGGGGCGAGAACGGCCCAGGGAGCGCGTTCGGCGTAGGGCTGGTTCTCGGCGAGGAGCAGACCCCACTCGGGGGACGGCGGCTGGGCGCCCAGACCCAGGAAGCCGAGGGAGGCCAGGGCGAGGGCGACGCCGGGCAGGCGCAGCAGGGCGTGCCGGGCCACGGGCGGGAGGACGGCGGGCAGGAGCTCGCTCCTCAGCAGCCGGCCGGGCCCCGCACCGAGGGAGCGGGTGGCGGTCAGGTGGAGGGTGGCCCGTTCCTGCCGCAGCAGCGCGGAGGTGTGCGCGGCGAGCGGCGCCCAGGCCACGACCGCCACGGCGAGAACGGGCGTCGTGGGCCCGCTTCCCCAGACGGCGGCGACGAGAAGCGCGGCGAGCACCGGCGGTACGGCGTTCACGGTGTCGACGAGCGGCCCGGACACCCGGGGCAGGAGCCCGAGCACCACTCCGGCCGTCAGGGCGATCGCGCTGATGGCGAGCGCGAGGAGCAGGGTGTCGAGGGCGCCGTGCGCGACCCGGGCGAGGACGTCGCGGCCGAGCGCGTCGGTGCCGAACGGATGGGCGGCGGAGGGGGGTCGAAGGCGGTCCGTGGTGTCGAGGGCGAGCGGATCGCGGGGCAGCCCGAGGGAGATGACGACGGACAACAGGAGACCGTATGCAATAGGCAGGATCCTGCGGACCGGTGGCGGTGGCCGGTGGAGTGTATGCAAAGCACCGTCGCGCAACGCGGGACCGATGAGCAGCCGGGCGGCGAGCTTGGCGCCGCCGGTGGTGAGGGCCGCGAGGGCGACGAGGACGAGGGTGCCGGCCTGGAGGACGGGCAGGTCCTGCGCGATCGCGGCCTGCAGGGTGGTCCGGCCGAGCCCGGGGATGTCGAAGATCTGCTCCACGGCGACGGACCCGCCGGTCAGGCCCACGACGAACAGCCCGAGGTTGGGCAGCAGTCCGGGCACACAGCGGCGCAGCGCCTTACGGGCGATGCTCCGGCCGGGAAGTCCGCGCGCGGCGGCGGCCAGCGCCCAGGGTTCGGCGAAGGCGGCCGGCAACTGGTCGTCGAGGAGCCGCCCGAGCACCGCACCGGCGGGCAGGCCCAGGGCGAGCGCGGGCAGCACGGTCCACTGCGGGCCGTACCAGCCGAGGGCGGGAAGCCATCCCCACTGCACACCGACGACGGTGGCGAGCACCGAAGCGGTCAGGAACTCGGGCAGCGCGGCGAGCACGGCGGACCCGGAGCCCCCGGCGGGCCGCCCCTCCAGGCACCGCCGCGCACCGAGGTGCAGGGTGCGGGCGCACACACCGGCGGCGGTGACCAGGGCGACCGTCAGCGCCGCCACCATCAGCAGCAGCGACGCGCCGAGTGCCTCGAGAACGCCGGGCAGGACATCGGAACCGGAGATCCACGACTGCCCGGCGTCGCCGCGCGACAACTCCGCGAGCCACTGTCCGAGCAGCGGCAACGGGCCTTCCTGTAGACCGAGTTGGGCGCGGACTTCGGCGAGCACCTCGGGGGTCGCGTCCCGGTCGGCGGACCGCGCCTTGAGCACGGTCAGCGCCGGGTCGGTGTGCGACAGCCAGGGCAGCAGCCCGATGCCGCACACCAGCAGCACGGCCAGCACGGCACGCCACAGCAGCGCGCCCAGCCTGTTCCGCACGCCCGTCAGCGCCGGGTGCCGGTGCCGACGAGCGTGCGCTCGTACGGGTCGAGGAGCACACCGCCGACCTCGGCGCCCACACCGGTGACGACGCGCTGGTGGACGAGCGGGATGACGGCGTCCGTGCCGAGGATCGCGGCCTCGGCGGCCATGACGGCGTCCTGCCGCTGGTCGGTGTCGGCCACCGTCTGCGCCTTGGCGACCGCCCGGTCGACGCCCTTGTCGCAGAGCAGGGCGAGGTTGTAGCCGCCGTCGCAGGTGAAGTCGGCGGCCAGGAGCGAGACGGGGTCGCCGGTGTCGAGGAGGCTGTTGCGGGCACCGACGAAGGCGTCGAACCTCCCCGCGAGCGCGTCGCTCTCCAGCCTCGAATACTCCCGCACCTCCAGCCTCACCTTGAAGCCGGCGTTCTCCAACTGCTGCTTCAACACCTGCGCCGTTTCCGGGAGTTCGGGTCGGTTGTCGTAGGTGGCGAGGGTGAGCGAGGCGCCGCCGGGCCTGCCGGCCGGCACCCGTCCGGCAGGCTGGACACGTTTGCCCTCGGCCCAGGTGACGGCGGGGCCGTAGATGCCGGCGCCGGCGTCCGCGTGACCCTCGTAGACGCCCTTGGCGAGGGCGGAGGTGTCGACGGCCGCCCGCGCGGCGGCCCGCATCGTCGGGTCCCTGAAAACGCCCGACTTCGCGTTGAGAAGCAGGCTGGTGGTGCGGGTCGTGGCGGTCTCGCGGCGGGTGTCCGCGTCGAGGGTGGGGGCCTGGGCGACGGGTATCGCCTCGGCGAGGTCGACCTGTCCGGTGCGCAGGGCGTTGGCGCGGGCGGTGCCGTCGGCGATGAAGCGCACCTGGAGACCGGAGGCCTGGGCCCGGCCGCCCCAGTACTCGTCGAAGCGGTCGAGGTCGGCGGCGGTGGCGCCGGTGACCTCGGTGAGTTCGAAGGGTCCGGTGGCGGTGCCGACCGGGTCGACCGCGCCCTTCTCGCCGTAGGCCTTCGGAGCGAGGACGGCGAGAGCGGGACTGGACAGGCGCAGGGGCAGGACCGGGTCGGGGGCGGCGGTGGTGACGCGTACGCCGGTACTGCCCTCCGCCTTCGCCGTGAGGGTGACGCCGGACAGCGCGGCCGGGGCCGGCTCCGCCTCGGTGGCGTGCGCGAGGGAGGCGGCGACGGCGGCGGGAGTGACGACCGTACCGTCCTGGAAGGCGGCCTCGCGCAGGGTGAACAGCCAGGTGCGGTCGTCCTCGCGGCGCCAGGAGGTGGCGAGCGCGGGGACGGCGGCGCCGTTGGCGTCGAGGCCGGTCAGCCCCTCGGTGACGCCGAGGCGACTGAGGATCGTCGCGTCGGCGCCATAAGGGGACAGGTTCTCGGCGGGCGGGAAGGCGAGGGCGACACGCAGCCGGGAGCCGTCTTCGGCGCCGGAGGCCGCGGCGCCGTCACCACCTGAGGAGGCGAAGCAGCCGGCGAGCAGCGGGGTGAGGAGAGCCGCGGCGAGCAGCCGGGGCGGACGGGGGCCGCGGGGACGGCGGGAACGGCGGGGAAAGCGCATGGGGTTACCGGCCTGAGGGACGAGGGCGAGAGGAGGGCGGGGCAGGAGAAGCGGAAGGGGCGAAGGGGGTGACGGGGGTGACGGGTGCGGAGGGGGTGAAGGGCACGGCGGGGATGGAAGGAGCCGGAGGGGCGAAGGGGAAGGGAGAGGCGGGGGGAAGAGCGCCGAGGGGGGCATCGAGCGGGACGTCGAAGTGCACGATGCTCTGACCGCCGGTCACGCCTTCCCGCTCGTCGTGCACCACGGTGCCGAGCGAGCGCCAGAACCCCTCGGCTCCTTCGACCGCCGGATCCGTGTGCAGATAGACGGACCGGTAGCCGCCGTCCGCGGCCGCGAAGGCGAGGAGTCCGGCGACCAGCCGCCGGGCGAGGCCGCGCCGCCGGTGCTCCCGGCGGACGTAGACACGGCGCAACTGCGCGGTCGCGCCGGAGGGGTAGCGCTCGGCGACTTCGCGCGGGTTCGGCGGGTGCACGGGACCCCGGGAGTCGAGCGCCGCCGTCGCGACGACCTCGCCGTCCTCGCCGTCGAGCGCGACCAGCAGGACGTGCCGGGCCGGGACGAGGTAGGCGGCGACCGGGTCGATGATGTCGCCGTGCCAGCGGGGCACGTAGCCGGTACCGAAATCGCGGTAGACGGTGTCGAGCATGACGGCTCGGGCGCCGTCGAGGTCCTCGGGGCCCGCGGGCCTGATGCAGTAGTGACGCACTTGCGCATCATAGGCAATAAGCAAAGAAGGTTGATCACTTAACCGCCACTCCCGGATTTGACAGAGATCGTCACGCGCCCCTAAATCTAGCCACATGACATTCATTTTCAACAAGGGGGTGCTGTGATGCGCGTCGCGTTCGTGGGGAAGGGCGGCAGCGGCAAGACGACCCTCTCGGCCCTGTTCGCCCGGCAGTTGGCGCGATCCGGGGCACCGGTGCTGGCCGTGGACGGCGACATCAACCAGCATCTGGCGGAGGCTCTCGACCCCGCGGCCCGCACGGCTCCCTTCGCGGCGCCGCCCCTGGCCGCGCATCTGGGCGACATCAAGGACCTGCTGCGCGGCACCAACGCGCGGATCGCCTCCCGTGAGGTGATGGTCAAGACGACCCCGCCGGGCCGCGGCTCACGGCTGCTGCGTCTGCTCGGCGACGACGCACTGCACGCGCGGCACGTCCAGGAGGTCGGTGGCGTGCCGTTGATGGTGACGGGCGAGTTCGACGAGAGCGACCTGGGTGTGGCCTGCTACCACTCCAAACTGGGCGCGGTGGAGCTCTACCTGAGCCATCTGGTGGACGGTCCCGGCGAGTACCTGGTGATGGACATGACGGCCGGCGCCGACGCCTTCGCCTCCGGCCTCTTCACCCGCTTCGACATGACGTTCCTGGTGGCCGAACCCACCCGCAAGGGCGTCTCCGTCTACCGCCAGTACCGCGACCACGCCCGCGAGTTCGGCATCCCCCTCGCCGTGGTCGGCAACAAGGTGACCGGCGAGGACGACCTGCTCTTCCTGAAGGAGGAGGTGGGTGACGACCTCCTCACCCACCTCGTCCACTCCCCCTGGGTCCGCTCGGCCGAACGGGGCGATCCCCAGGGCGAGTTGGAGGACACCAACCGCCACGCACTCGCCCTCCTGCGCGAGAGAGTCGACTCCCGCGAGAAGAACTGGCCCCTCCTCCACCGCCACGCCGTGGAGTTCCACCTCCGCAACGCCCGCGCCTGGGCGGACGCGGCGACCGGTCAGAACCTGGCCGCCCAGGTGGACCCGGAGTTCGTCCCGGGCCCGGCCTCACTTCACTGACCTGAGAAGACCCCGCGCGCGTCGAGGCGGGCGCGGCCCCTCCCCCACCCCTCCACCAGAACAGGACACCCATGTCTCTCGACGTCTCCCCCAAGCTCCTCTCCGAGGCCGAAGCCGGCGCCATCCGCGAGGAGGACTTCGTGGACACGGTCCGCGTCTCCCTCCCCTACGCCTACGACCTCATCGCCGGCCTCGCCACCGAACTGCACGCCGGAGTCGGCGAGTTCACCGACAACCAGACCCCTCCCCCGTCCGAGCGGGAACGCGGCCAGCTCCTGCGTGCCCTCGCCAGCGACGCCATCCGCGGCAGCCTGGAGCGCCACTTCGGCGTGACCCTGGCCTTCCAGAACTGCCACCGGGTGGCGGCCTTCCGCCCGGGCGCCCGCGACGGGTCCACCTACGCGCGGTTCACCTCGACCCGGGCCCAGGTACTGAACCAGTCGGCGGAACTGCGGGACTGCTGATCCCCGACAGGCGGGCCGACCGGATGCCGTGCACGGGTCGGCCCGCCGAGGGCCGGCCCCGCGTCAGCGCCCCACTCGGATCACGCAGGACCGGCGGCGCCGTCCGTGAACGCCTTCACGGTGGCCACGAAGCGTGCGGCATCGTCCCGCCAGGGAAAGTGCCCCGCACCCGGCTGCACGATGAGGTCCGTTTCCGGGAACAGTTCCGCGAACTCCCTCATCACGGGTGGCGGAGCCGCGAGGTCCCACTCCCCCGCCAGGAGCAGGACAGGGGACGCGAAGGTGGCCAGTGCCTCGCGGGTGGCAGCCGGGGCGAAGGCGCCCTCGGCGGTGTACACGGCCGCCGCCTCGTGGTTCTTCGCCCGCTCGCCGGCCTCGTCGAAGGCGCGGGCCGCCTCGTCCCAGCGAGCGTGCCAGAAGGGGGCGACGGCGCTCCACGAGTCGGCCGTGGCCCGCCCGGCGGTAACCGCTTCCAGGGCCGCGTACGCGGGGGCGAACCATGGTTCGCCCCGACGCAGGCGGGCCGTGCCCAGACGGTCCTCCGCGGTGATCTCGAGGCCGAGGGCGTAGACGCTGGGGGTGATCAGCAGGAGGCGGCCGACGCGGTCGGGGTGGCGGGCGGCGTAGAGGACCGCCAGGTTGGCTCCGCCGGAGTGCGCGAGCAGATCGATACGGCCGAGGCCGAGATGCTCACGCAGGGCCTCGATGTCGTCGACGAGGCGATCGCACCGGTACGACGACGTGTCCCGCGGAATCGCCGACTCCCCCGTGCCTCTCGGGTCCAGCCCGATGAGCCGGTGGTGAGCGGTGAGCCCGCCCAGGTCGCCCAGGTATGCGGCGGACTGCATGGGCCCACCGGGCAGACAGACCAGGGGCGGCCCGTCTCCGGACTCGTGGCAGGCGAGGCGGGTTCCGTCGTGGGCGGTGAAGGTGATCATGCGCCTGAGCGTTTCAGGGCGGCGGAAACGGAACAAGCGGTTTCGACGGCCTTCCCCCACCTCCGCGCGGACGACCGACGCCGCCCCATCGGGGAGCACGGCGGGCACGGGGTCCCCTTGTCGATACCCGTGCCCGCCCGTGCCCCGCCCCCCTCAGGCGGCCTTCACCGCCCCCTCCCGGTGGCGACGGATGATGTCCGCGTAGTGGCGTCCGGTGCCCTTGATCGTGCGGGTCTGGGTGCCGTAGTCGACATGGACGAGGCCGAAGCGCTTGTCGTAGCCGTACGCCCACTCGAAGTTGTCCAGCAGGGACCAGGCGAAGTAGCCGGCCAGGGGCGCGCCCTTGCGGGCGGCGGAGGCGCAGGCGGCGAGGTGGCCGGTCAGATAGGCCTGGCGCTCGGGGTCGTCGACGGTGCCGTCGGGGCGGACGGTGTCGGGGTACGAGGAACCGTTTTCCGTGACGTACAGCCGACGTGCGCCGTACTCGTCGGTCAGGCGCAGCAGCAGTGTCTCGATGCCGCTCGGGTCTACCTCCCAGTCCATGCCGGTGCGCGGGACCCCGTCCCGGCGGACGGACCGGGCGTGCGGGGCGGGGCCGTCGGGGTCGTCGCTCACCGTCGCCGGGAAGTAGTAGTTCAGGCCCAGCCAGTCCAGCGGGGCGGCGATCGTCGCCAGGTCGCCCGGCTGTTCGGGGAGTTCGACGCCGTACACCTCCCGCATGTCGGCCGGGAAGCCCCGGCCGTGCACGGGGTCGAGCCACCAGCGGTTGGTGTGGCCGTCCATACGGCGGGCGGCGGCGATGTCCTCGGGGCGGCCGGTGGCGGGGTGGACGGTGGAGAGGTTGTTGACGATGCCGATCTCGGCGCGCGGGACCGCCGCCCGGATGGCCTGGACGGCGAGTCCGTGGCCGAGGAGCAGATGATAGGAGGCGCGGACGGCCGCCGTCAGGTCCGTGAGACCGGGGGCCATCTTGCCCTCGAGGTGGCCGATCCAGGCCGAGCACAGAGGTTCGTTCAGGGTGGCCCAGTGGGTGACGCGGTCGCCCAGCCGGTCGGCGACGACCGCCGCGTACGCGGCGAAGTGCTCGGCGGTCTCCCGCTCGGGCCAGCCCCCGCGGTCCTGGAGTGCCTGCGGAAGGTCCCAGTGGTACAGGGTGACGGACGGGGTGATGCCCGCCTCCAGCAGGCCGTCGATCAACCGGTCGTAGAAGCCGAGGCCCTTGGCGTTCGCCGGGCCGTCGCCGCCCGGCACCACCCGGGGCCAGGAGACCGACAACCGGTAGGCGTTCGCGCCGAGTTGCCGCATCAGGCCGATGTCCTCGCGCCAGCGGTGGTAGTGGTCGCAGGCGACGTCACCGTGGTCGTCGCCCGCGATCTTCCCGGGAGTGTGCGAGAACGTGTCCCAGATCGAGGGCGATCGGCCGTCCTCCGCCACGGCTCCCTCGATCTGGTAAGCCGAGGTGGCGGTCCCCCACAGGAAGTCCCGGGGCAGGGCGGCAAAGTCGATGGTCACTGAAGTCCCTTCGGAATCGGGGTGGTTGCTCACTTCACGGCTCCGGCGGTCAGCCCGGCGACGAGATAGCGCTGCAGCAGCAGGAAGCCGGCCACCACCGGCACGCTGACGACCAGCGAGGCGGCCATGATCTGGTTCCAGTAGACGTTGTTCAGGGTGGAGTAGCCCTGGAGTCCGACGGCGAGCGTGCGGGTGGTGTCGTTGGTCATGACGGAGGCGAACAGCACCTCTCCCCAGGCGGTCATGAACGCGTAGACGGCGACCGCCACGATGCCGGGGATCGCGGCCGGTACGACGATCCGGAAGAGCGCGCCGAGCGGACCGCAGCCGTCCACCAGCGCCGCCTCGTCGAGGTCGCGTGGCACCGAGTCGAAGTAGCCGATCAGCATCCAGATGGAGAAGGGGAGGGAGAACGTCAGATAGGTCAGGATCAGGCCGCCGCGCGAGCCGAACAGCGCGATGCCGGTGGCGTCGCCGATGTTGACGTAGAGCAGGAACAGCGGGAGGAGGAAGAGGATGCCGGGGAACATCTGCGTGGACAGCACGGTGACCGTGAAAACCCGTTTCCCACGGAAGTCGTAACGGCTCACCGCGTACGCGCTGAACACGGCGATCACCACCGAGCAGACCGTCGCCGCGCCGGCCACGACCAGCGAGTTCACGAAGTACCTGGCGAGCGGGATCGTCGACCAGATGTCGATGTAGGGGCGGATCGTCAGGCCGCTGGGCAGCCAGCGGAACTTGCCCGTGACGTCCGCGAGGGGCTTCAGGGAACTGGAGACCATCACGTACACGGGCAGCAGCACGAAGCCGGTGAGCAGGGTGAGGAAGATCCGCCGGGACCAGAGGAACGAACCCGGTGGTGCCATCGGGGAGTTACGACGCACGGGAAGCCCTCCGTCCGCGCGAGGTGACGGCCAGGTAGACGCCCGTCACGGCCAGCAGGAAGAGCAGCAGCAGGACCGACATCGCCGAGCCCGTGCCGAAGTTCCAGGTCACGAAGGAGGCTTGGTAGATGTGGACCGAGATGAGGTCCGCGGCCTCCGGCGCGGCCCGCCCGAACAGGACGAACGGCGTGTTGAAGTCGTTGAACGTCCAGAGGAACAGGACCAGGATCAGGACCTGGTTGACCGGGCCCAGGGACGGCAGGGTGATGCGGCGGATCTGCTGCCAGACGCCCGCCCCGTCCAGTGCGGCGGCCTCGTACAGCTCGCCCGGGATGTTCTGCAGCCCGGCCATGACGATGAGGAAGGCGAACGGCCAGCCCTTCCACACCGACACGGTGAGCAACGCGTAGAAACTGTTGTCGCCGATCAGCCAGAAGGACGGCTTGTCGGTGAGCTGCAGCTGGTCGTGCAGGACGTGGTTCACCAGGCCGTTGTCGTGCTGGAACATGAAGACCCAGGTGATCACGGCCGCGTAGACCGGCAGGGCGTACGGCACCAGGAACAGCGCCCTCAGCAGGCCCCTTCCGCGGAAGCCGTCCTGCATGAAGATCGCCGCCGCGGTGCCGATGAGCCAGCACAGGCCCACCGAGAGCAGCGTGAAGCCCACGGTGACGAGGAAGGAGTGCAGCAGTGCCTCGCCGACGGGGGCGTCGAAGTCGACCGACACCCGGTAGTTGTCGAAGCCTGACCAGGGGGCCGTTCCCCAGTCACGGATGTAGAACTGGGTGAGCTCCTTGAAGCTCATCACGATGCCGATCACCATCGGCACGAGGTGCACGAGGAGTTCGAGGACGAGGGCGGGCAGGAGCAGCAGGTAGGGCAGTCCGATGCGGCGGATCCGGCCGGGACGCGGACGCGGGGCCCGGCCGGATCCGGGGTCTGCGCGAGGCTTTTCGACCTCGGCTGTGGTGGTCATCGTGCTCACTTCGTCGGCATCTGCTGCTGGGCCTTGGCGAGCTTGGCCTTCACCGACTCGGTGGTCACCGGGCGCCCGGCGGCCGCGTCGGCGAACAGCTCCTTGACGGCCGTACCGATCACCGTCTCGAACTGCGACTCGTCGGCGACCTGCGGCAGCGCGGCGGCGCTCTTGGCGAGGGTGTCCTTCAGGACGGCGTTCGCGGCGGAGTTGAAGCCGGCGTCCGCCTGGGCGGAGGCGACGGGCGGAATGGTGCTGTAGGCCTTGTTGAGGATCTTCTGCTCCTCGCCGCCGGTCATGAACTTCACGAACTCGGTGGCGCCGTCGAGGTTGTCGGTGTTCTTGAAGACCGCCAGGTTGATGCCCGCGACCATCGAGTTGACCTGCGTGCCGGTGCCGGGGGTGCTGGACTGCACGGGCACCGGCGCGATGCCGTACTTGTCCTCGCTCATGCCCTGGGACTTGAGGTTGGCGGACGCCGTCTGCCACAGCAGCATCGCCGTCTTCCCCTTGGCGAAGTCGCTCACGGACTGGTTCTGCGCGTACTCGGCGTTGCCCTGCGGGATGGCCTTGTCCTTCGCCATGAGGTCGACGTACTGCTTGACCGCGGCGACCGCCCCGTCGGACGTGAAGTCGGGCTTTCCCTCGGCGGTGAAGAAGTCGGCCCCGTGCTGCTTGGCGAAGACGAAGACGTGATGGACGTTTTCCGAGACGTTCGCGCCCTCGGCGCCCAGGACCTGCTTGCCCTTCGCCTGGATCTTCTTGCCGTCGGCCACCAACTCGGCCCAGGTGGCGGGCGGTTGGGCTATGCCGGCGTCGGCGAAGATCTGCTTGTTGTAGTACAGGGCGTAGGCCATCGAGTACAGCGGCACCGCGGCCGGGTCCTTGCCCTGCGCTCCGGTCGAACCGAGCGCGGATTCGACGAAACGGTTTCTGCCTCCGATCTTCGCGAGGTTCGCCTCGTCCCAGGGCAGCAGCGCGCCGGTGGCCTGGAGCGAGGCCGACCAGGTGTTGCCGATGTTCAGGACGTCGGGGCCCTGGCCGGACGTGGTCGCCGTGAGGATCCGGTTGAGCAGGTCCGACCAGGGGACGACCTCCAGCTTCACCTTGATCCCGGTCTGCTTCTCGAACTTGTCGAGTTCGGGCTGGAGGACCTTCTTGTCCACCTCGATGCTCGCGCCCTGGTTCGAGGCCCAGTACGTCAGGGTCTTGGGCGACTTGTTGGAACCCTCGCCGTCCGTCGAGGTGCCGCCTCCACAGGCCGTTGCCGCGAGGGCGAGGGACATGACGACGGCGCCTGTGGCCGCGGCTCGGATGGTGCGCATGGGTCGGCTCCCGGTGTCATCAGGACTTAATTTAGGACGTGAGTTAAACCTCGGAAGCGGCCTGCGTCAAGAGTTACGGCACAGTCGGGGGAACTCGGCTCCCAGTACTTGACGCGCACGTTCGGGTAGTTGAAGCATTCAGCGCTGAGAGAGCGCTCTCAAGCAAGCGATCGTTCACTTCCTTAAATCAGCCGTTCACTTCGAGCGGCCTGGACCGAGGAGAGCCGCCCATGCCCCACACTCCGTCGTCGGAGACGCCCGCCGTGCGCCGCAGAGCGGTCCTCGCCGCAGCCGCCACCGCCGCGGCGGCCCCCGCCCTCGCGGGACTCGCCTCCGCGCCGGCCTCCGCCGCCCCAAGCGCAAAGCGTGTGCGCGCGCTCCCGGGCGGGGGCGACCTCGGCCCGAACGTCCTCGTCTTCGACCCGTCGACCCCGGACATCCAGGGCCGGCTGGACGCCGTGTTCCGGCAGCAGGAAGCGGCCCAGTTCGGCACCGGACGCTACGCGTTGCTGTTCCGCCCCGGTACCTACCACGGTCTCAACGCCCAACTCGGCTTCTACACCTCGATCGCCGGCCTCGGCCTGTCCCCCGACGACACGACCATCAACGGGGACGTGACCGTCGACGCGGGCTGGTTCGGCGGCAACGCCACGCAGAACTTCTGGCGTTCGGCGGAGAACCTCGCGCTCGTCCCGGTCGGCGGCACCAACCGGTGGGCGGTCGCCCAGGCGGCCCCGTTCCGCCGGATGCACATACGCGGCGGTCTCAACCTCGCCCCGTCCGGCTACGGTTGGGCCAGTGGCGGCTACATCGCCGACAGCCGCATCGAGGGCGAGATCGGCCCGTACTCGCAGCAGCAGTGGTACACCCGCGACAGCGCGATCGGCAGCTGGCTCAACGGCGTGTGGAACATGGTGTTCTCGGGGGTGGAGGGCGCTCCCGCCCAGAGCTTCCCGAACCCGCCGTACACGACGCTCCACACGACCCCGGTGTCCCGGGAGAAGCCGTTCCTGTACGTCGACGGCGCCGGGGCGTTCCGCGTCTTCCTGCCCGCCAAGCGCACCGACGCGCGCGGGGTCAGCTGGGGCAACGGCACACCGCGCGGCAGCTCGCTGCCCCTGTCACGGTTCTACGTCGCCAAGCCGGGCGTCACCGCCGCCACACTCGACCAGGCCCTCGCACAGGGCCTGAACCTGCTGCTGACCCCGGGGATCTACCACCTCGACCGGCCGATCCGGGTGAACCGCGCGAACACCGTCGTGCTGGGCCTGGGGTACGCCACCCTGATCCCGGACAACGGCGTCACCGCGCTGAAGGTGGCCGACGTCGACGGGGTCCGGCTGGCGGGCTTCCTCATCGACGCCGGTCCCGTCAACTCCCGGGTCCTGCTGGAGGTCGGTCCGACCGGCGCGTCGCGCGACCACTCCGCCAACCCCACCACCGTCCAGGACGTGTTCGTCCGGATCGGCGGGGCGGGCCCGGGCAAGGCCACCACCAGCATGGTGATCAACAACCGCCACACGATCGTCGACCACACCTGGGTCTGGCGCGCGGACCACGGCGAGGGCGTCGGCTGGGAGGCCAACCGCGCCGACTACGGCGTCGTCGTCAACGGACACGACGTGCTGGCCACGGGCCTGTTCGTGGAGCACTTCAACAAGTACGACGTGCAGTGGAACGGCCAGCGCGGCCGCACGATCTTCTTCCAGAACGAGAAGGCCTACGACGCGCCGAACCAGGCGGCGATCCAGAACGGCTCGGTAAACGGTTACGCCGCCTACAAGGTCGGCAACCACGTCACCCGGCACGAGGGCTGGGGCCTGGGCAGCTACTGCTTCTACAACGTCGACCCGACGATCGTCCAGCACCACGGCTTCGCCGCGCCCGACGTACCGGGCGTGAAGTTCCACGACCTGCTGGTGGTCTCCCTGGGCGGCCAAGGCCAGTACGAGCACGTCATCAACGACCTCGGGGCGCCGACTTCCGGCACGTCGACGGTGCCGTCGACCGTGGTGTCGTATCCCTGACCCACCTGGGCGGCACCGAGCTCCTGAGCAGCCGGCCCGCGCCGTGCGCACCAGGAGCACCAGAAGCACCAGAAGCACCAGGGGATGCCTGGCCTCCGGTTCGTGCCACGAATATGTCAGGCGTTCGTGGCACGAACCGACAAGGTGACCTGCGGCCTGCGACCTCGCGGGAAGCGTGGGCCTACCGCGTCGTCACCGCCGCGGGCGTCGGGGCGTACCCCGTCGGCCGGGCCGAGAAGGTGCCCCGGCCCTGCGTCCGGCTGCGCAACCGGGTCGCGTAGCCGAACAGTTCGGCCAGCGGCACGGTGGCGGTGACCACCGCCGATCCGCCGCGCACGGCGGAGTCGGTGATGCGCCCGCGCCGTGCCGCGAGGTCGCCCAGGACGCCGCCGACGGCGTCCTCGGGAACGGTGACCCCGACCTCGACCACCGGTTCCAGCACGACCATCGCGCAGCCGCGCAGCGCCTCCCGCAGCCCGAGCCGGCCGGCCGTGCGGAAGGCCATCTCGGAGGAGTCCTTCACGTGCGTCGCCCCGTCGGTCAGGGTGACGCGCAGCCCGGTGACCGGGTGCCCGCCCAGGGGCCCTTCGGCAAGGGCGTCCCGGCAGCCGGCCTCGACCGCGCGGACGTACTCCTGCGGCACCCGTCCGCCGACGACCGCGGAACGGAACGTGAAACCGGTTTCAGCAACGCCTCCGGTCCCGTCCGCGTCGAGTGGCTCGACGTCGAGCACGATGTGCGCGAACTGACCGGCCCCACCGTCCTGTTTGACATGCCGGAAGACCAGGCCGGACACCCCGCGGGCGACCGTCTCGCGGTAGGTCACCCTCGGACGACCCACGTTGACCTCGAGACCCAGACTGCGGCGGACCTTCTCCACCGCCACCTCCAGGTGCAGTTCACCCATGCCCGACAGCACCGTCTGGCCGGTCTCCGGATCGGTCCGGACGACCAGCGAGGGGTCCTCCTCGGCCAGCCGGGCCAGCGCCGTGGCCAGCCGGTCGGCGTCGGTGCTCGTGCGCGCCTCGACCGCCACGGAGACGACCGGGTCGGCGACCCCCGGCGGTTCGAGCACGACCGGCGCCCCCGGCGCGCTCAGCGTCGAACCCGCCCGGGCCGACTTCAGCCCGATCACCGCCACGATGTCCCCCGCGACCGCGCGTTCCAGCTGTGCGTGCCGGTCGGCCTGCACGCGCAGGATCCGGCCGATCCGCTCGACGCGCCGCGTGCCGGACTCCCATACCGCGTCTCCTTTCTCGATCGTGCCCGAGTACACCCGCAGATAGGTGAGCCGGCCCGTGGGGGTCGCGGCGACCTTGAACGCGAGCGCCGCGAACGGTGCGGCGGGGTCGGCGGGCCGTTCCTCGCCTACGGCATCCTGCATACCGTCGACACTCTCGCGCCCACGGTCGACGGTTCGGTGCATACCGTGGACACCGCCCTGCACACCGTGGACCCCACCGTGCATACCGTCGGCAGTGTCACGCATACCGCCCTCGGTATTTCGCATACCGGCTGCGCCACCGGGCACACCGCGTACCGGCGGCACGTCCGAGGGCGACGGCAGATAGGCGACGACGGCGTCGAGCAGCGGTTCGATGCCGCGGTTGCGGTAGGCCGAGCCGCACAGGACGACCACAGCGTCGCCCGTCCGGGTCAGCTCGCGCAGGGCACCGGAGAGGGTCTGCGCGGAGAGTGTCTCCCGGTCGCAGAACTCCTCCAACGCGGCCGGGTGCCGCTCCGCCACGGCTTCCTCCAGCAGCCGGCGCCGGCGCAGCGCCTCCTGTCGAAGGCCCTCCGGCACGACGTCGTCGACCGTCGTCTCGCCGCCGTCGCTCCAGGTCAGCGCCCGCATGCGCAGCAGGTCGACGACGCCCGTGAAGCCGTCCTCCGTCCCGATGGGCAGTTGCACGACCAGCGGGACCGGATGGAGCCGTTCCCGGATCGACGTCACCGCCGCGTCGAGATCGGCGCCCACCCGGTCCAGCTTGTTGACGAACGCGATCCTCGGTACGCCGTGGCGGTCGGCCTGCCGCCACACGGACTCGCTCTGCGGTTCCACCCCCGCGACGGCGTCGAACACCGCCACCGCCCCGTCGAGCACCCGCAAGGATCGTTCGACCTCGTCGGCGAAGTCGACGTGCCCGGGGGTGTCGATCAGGTTGATGCGGTGACCGTCCCAGTCGCAGCTGACGGCCGCGGCGAAGATGGTGATGCCACGGTCGCGCTCCTGGGGGTCGAAGTCCGTGATGGTCGTGCCGTCGTGGACCTCGCCGCGCTTGTGCGTGGTCCCGGTGGCATACAGGATCCGCTCCGTGACGGTGGTCTTCCCGGCGTCGACGTGGGCGAGGATGCCCAGGTTGCGCACGGCGGACAGATGACGGTCGAGGTGGTTGCGCACGGCCCTTGGCCTTTCGGGATGTCTCCGAGAACGGGCAGCGCGATTTCCGGACGTACGCCGAGGCAGGTGAGCCGGAGCTACGTGCCGACGCGCTGACGTGCCCTCGGAACGGGGCACATCAGCGATGTATCGGGGTCTTCAGGGCGTCCGTCAGGACATCCGGTGCCGGCCGCGCAGCGAGCACCGGACGGACGGAGACACGAGGATCACCTCGTAGCGGGAGCGGGGAGCGACGACAGCGGTGTGGTCACGCATGGCCGGGCTCCCCTCGTTCGTCTCGGTACGGCGCTGCCCGTGTCGTGGGCCGCGCTCGGTTCTGGGGAGTGTAGGAGCGAACGGGCGCGCCGCGCACGCGATTTACCGCCCCCGTCCCACGGCGGACGCCGTGCGGCTTCGCTCTGCCGCGCGGCACACGCGCGTCCGCCGGTCACTCGTGCGTGGCCTGCGTCGCCGTGTAGAACTGCCTGCGCACCCGGCGCAGCCACGCGTCGGCCGCCCTTTCGTCAGGCTGCTCGGGCAGCACGCTGCGCGTCTCGGCGAACGCCTCCTCGAAGCCGCGCAGCAGCGGCAGCGCGGCCTCGGGATCGGCCGCGACCTGCTCTCCGAACGCGTGATAGCTCTCGGGATCCTCGACGCGGATCGTCAACCGGCCGGTGGCATACAGCTCGTGGCCCTGGGTGCACAGTCGCTTGAGGTGACGGGCGTGCTTGGCGGTCCGTTTGCGGGTCTCCGCGAGGAGGGAACCCCGGCTGCGGTTCTGCAGTTTCCGGAACTGCTGTGTGGCGTAGCCGAGATAGGCGTCGCGGACCCGGCCGGCGCTGAGCAACGTCGCACGGAGGCCGATGAGTTCGTCACCGAGGGCGGTCCGCACCTCGTACAACTCGTCCGGCAGCCAGACGAGTTCCATCACCGTCGGGTTGCCGCCGAGGGCGAGCCGGCACCACTTCGCGGCCTCGTGCAGGGTGCGGTCGGGCGCCGTGCTGACGTGCGACTCCTTCGGCTGGCGCAGGCCGTGCAGGTCTTCGGTGGGGGCGGCGAACATGCCGAGGCGGTCCACGTCGGAGCCTTCGTGGGCGAGCCCGTAGGCGGTCGAGCCCACGATGCCGGACAGCAGGAGGTTGGTGACGGTCACAGGAGCCCCCGGTCGTTCCCTGGTGGTGATCACCCGCCCCCGTAACGGCCGGGCGGCAGCACCGCCATCATGCCCCGGCTCCAGCGTGGCCCACCTCGTATTTTCCGGCCGGACGGCCTGCTCCGCCCGCGCTCCGTCCCGTGACCCACCTCGCCGGCCGCTTCACCCGTACGGATCAGTGCGCTGGTCGAGCGGCCCGGCCGGTGGTGCCGTGTAGGTGCAGAGGTAGCAGCAGAGCCCACAGGGTGCCTGGCAAGCACCCAGGTCGACGAGAGGAATCCCTCGGGAACCCGCCCGGGGCGCGCCCACGCGGGACCGGCCCGCCCCGCCCCGCCCCCGAACCGTCCTCAGGAGGTATTCGTGACCAGTCCTCGCCTGTCGTCCCGCCCGTCCACCCCACCCCGTCCCGCCGGGCCGTCCGGTCCGGCCGGGCCGACGCGTCCCGGCCGTCCGGTCCGTGTGCTGGCCGTCGCCCTGGCCGTCGGAACGCTACTGGCCACGGCGGCCTGCTCCGACGACGGGGACGACAGCGCGTCGACCGACGCGAGCGCCGGCGCGACCTCGTCCGCCGGCCAGGGGACCGCCACCGCGTCCCCCACCCCCACGCCGCTCACCTCGGCCGGCGCGCAGACGGCGCTGATCACCGCGGGAGACCTCGAGGACAACTGGACGCAGGTGCAGACCGCGGCCAGCTGGCGGAACCAGTTGCTGATCGGCACGGTCGACGCCGCGCAGTTCCTCACCGGCAAGACGCAGGCCGCCGACTGCCAGCGTCTGCTCGACGGGCTGTACGACGAGGACCTCCTGGGGCCGCCGCCCGGCCCGTCGGCGCTCACCGGCTTCACCGAGGGGAACTCCCGGCTGCTCTACCAGGTCGCCGCCTACCAACCGGCAAGCCTGGACCAGTCGTTCGACTGGCTCAAGAGCCTTCCGACCGCCTGTGACCAGTTCAACGCGGTCGGCTCGGACGGGTCCACCCGCACCGTGCAGGTCGTCGAGGCCTCCCTGCCCAAGTCGGGCGACACCCGGCAGGGTCTCACCGTCACGGTGGCGGGCCCCTCCGGCGGCACCCCGGTCACCCTCACCATAGACGTCGCCGTCGTACGGGTCGGGGACGACGCCATCACGGTGACCAACGGCGGTACCGACGGAGCGGACCACGACAGCACCGAGACCGCCGTCAGCCAGGGCACGAACCGGCTCAAGGACGTGCAGGAAGGCCGTTCACCGGCGTCGGAGCCCAGCGAGTTCGACTGAGCGCGGCGGCTCGGGCGGGCGATCCCCCGCCGCTCCGGCCTTCTTCCCCACCTCTGCACCATGTGACATATTACCGGCGTGACCAAGCGACCGAGCGGTGACGTCGTGGTCGTCGGCGCCGGGATGGTGGGCGCCGCCTGCGCGCTGTACGCGGCCCGTGCCGGACTGGACGTGATCCTGGTCGACCGGGGTCCGGTGGCCGGCGGCACGACGGGCGCGGGCGAGGGCAATCTCCTCGTCTCCGACAAGGAGCCCGGGCCCGAACTCCAACTGGCGCTGCTGTCGGCTCGGTTGTGGGATGAGCTCGCACAAGAGCGGGGCGCCGCCTTCGAGTACGAACCCAAGGGCGGTCTCGTCGTCGCCTCCTCCCCCACATCGCTTGACGCCCTGACGGACCTGGCGGCCGGCCAGCGCGCGGCCGGGGTGTCGGCGGATCGTGTCCGGGCGGATCAACTCCACGACCTGGAACCGTATTTGGCACGCGGCCTCGCGGGTGGGGTGCTGTACCCGCAGGACGCCCAGGTGATGCCCACCCTGGCCGCGGCCCACCTCGTACGGGCCTCGGGCGCGCGTCTGGAGACCGGTCGCACGGTGACGCGGGTCCTGCGCGACACCACCGGTGCGGTGCGGGGCGTACGTACCGACCGGGGCGACATCCTGGCGCCGGCCGTGGTGAACGCGGCCGGGACCTGGGGGTCCGAGGTCGCCGCACTGGCGGGGGTCACGCTGCCCGTGCTCCCCCGCCGCGGATTCGTCCTGGTCACCGAGCCGTTGCCGCGCCGGGTACGGCACAAGGTCTACGCCGCCGACTACGTGGCCGACGTGGCGAGCGACTCCGCCGCCCTGCAGACCTCGCCGGTCGTCGAGGGGACCGCCGCCGGGCCCGTGCTGATCGGCGCGAGCCGTGAACGGGTGGGTTTCGACCGGTCGTTCTCGCTGCCGGTCGTACGCGCCCTGGCGGCGGGCGCGACGCGCCTGTTCCCGTTCCTGGAACACGTACGGGCGATGCGCGCCTACCTCGGCTTCCGCCCCTACCTGCCCGACCATCTGCCCGCCGTCGGGCCCGACCCACGTGTGCCCGGACTGTTCCACGCCTGCGGTCACGAAGGCGCGGGCATCGGCCTCGCGACCGGCACCGGTCACCTGATCGCGCGGACACTCACCGGCCGACGCCCGGAGCTGGACCTGACGCCGTTCCGCCCCGACCGCTTCGACCGTCCCGACCACCGTGACCGTTTCGCCGAGGAGGCCGCGCCGTGGATCCCCTGAAACTGGCCCGCGCCCGTCCCGGCGCTCCGTTCACCGTGACGTTCGACGGCCGGCAGATCGAGGCGTTGCCCGGTCAGACGATCGCCGCCGCCCTGTGGGCGTCCGGCATCACGGCCTGGCGCACCACGCGCGGCGAGGGGCGTGCGCGCGGGGTCTTCTGCGGGATCGGCGTGTGCTTCGACTGCCTGGTGACCGTCGACGGCCGGCCCGGCCGACGGGCCTGCCTGGTGACGGCGGTTCCGGGCGCGGACGTCCGTACGCAGGTGGGGACGGGCCATGAGGAAGCGGGTCACGAGGAAGCGGGGCCGCGATGACCACGCTCCGCCCGGTACTGGCGGTGATCGGAGCGGGCCCGGCCGGACTCGCCGCCGCCCTGGCCGCCGCCGCCCGTGGCGTACGCGTGGTCCTGATCGACTCCGCCGCCGAGCCGGGCGGGCAGTTCTACCGGCAGCCCGCACGGGGACTCGGCGCGCTACGCCCACAGGCCCTCCATCACCAGTGGCGCACCTGGGAGCGACTGCGGGACGGGCTCGGCGCCCACCTCGCCGCCGACCGCATCACTCACCTGAGCGATCATCATGTGTGGTGCGTGCAGGGGCGATCGGGCGACCTGACCGTGCACGCACTGATCGGTCCGGAGCAGGAGGAGTCCGTCGCGGTCCGCGCCGACGGGGTGTTGCTGGCGACCGGCGGCTACGAGAAGGTCCTGCCGTTCCCCGGCTGGACACTGCCCGGCGTGGTCACCGCGGGCGGTGCCCAGGCACTGCTGAAGGGCGGGCTCGTCGTGCCCGGCCGTACGACGGTCGTGGCCGGCACGGGTCCCCTGCTGCTTCCCGTCGCCACCGGCCTCGCGGCCGCGGGAGCCCGGGTCGTCGCCCTGGTGGAGTCGGCCGGACCGAGGGATTTCACCCGTCGGGCGCGGACCTGGGTGGGTGCTCCCGCGAAGCTCGCCGAGGGAGCCTCGTACGCGACCCGACTCCTGCGTCAACGCGTGTCGGTGATGACCCGTCATGTCGTGCTGGAGGCGCACGGGACGGAGCGGCTGGAGGCAGTCACCGTAGCCGCGCTGGACTCGGAAGGCCGACCGGTGCCCGGCTCGGAACGACGCGTCGTCTGCGACACCCTCGCCGTGGGCCACGGCCTCCTTCCGCACACCGACCTCGCGGACGGGCTCGGCTGCCGTGTCGACGGGCCGGGCGTGTGGGTCGACGACGAACAGCGCACCGACGTCCCCGGCGTCTGGGCCGCCGGCGAGACCACGGGGGTCGGCGGCTCGGCGCTGTCGCTCGCCGAGGGGCACATCGCCGGACGGTCGGCGGCGGCAAGACTGACGGGCACGGCCCCCGACCCGCGGGAGTGGGCCCCGGCCGCGCGGGCGCGTACCAGGCTGCGGTCGTTCTTCGCGGCCTTGGACGCCGCGTATGCCGCCCGGCCTGCCCGGTGGACGGAGCAGGTCACGGACGAGACGGTCGTGTGCCGCTGCGAGGAGGTCACCGCCGGCGCCGTCCGCGAGGCCGTCGACACGCTCGGCGCGGGTGACCTGCGCACCGTGAAACTGCTGACCCGGGCCGGCATGGGATGGTGCCAGGGCCGCGTGTGCGAGCCCGGAGTGGCCGCAGTCGCCGGCTGTGCACTCACTCCGGCACGGCGGTTGCTGGCCCGCCCCGTGCCCCTGGGTGTGCTGGCCGCTCCGGCCGATCCCCCGACCCCCCAGTGATATGTCACACGGCACCTTCGGAAGGGATGACCCACCGTATGCCCGACTCCACCGCCCCCGCCTCTCCCCCTGCTCCCGTGACCTCGCCGCACCGCCCCTGGCGTGGCGTCCTCGTCGCCACCGCGCTTCCGCTCCGCGACGACCTCTCCGTCGACTACGACCGGTACGCCGAGCACTGCGCCTGGCTGGTGGCGAACGGCTGTGACGGTGTCGTACCCAACGGCTCTCTCGGCGAGTACCAGGTGCTCACCCCCGAGGAACGCGCCAGGGTGGTGGAGACCGCGGTGGCCGCGATCGGCGGCGAGCGGGTGATGCCCGGCGTCGCCGCGTACGGCTCGGCGGAGGCCCGCCGTTGGACCGAGCAGGCCGCCGCCGCGGGCTGCTCGGCGGTGATGCTGCTCCCGCCCAACGCCTACCGCGCGGACGAGCGTGCCGTCGTGGCCCACTACGCGGAGGTCGCCGCGGCGGGCCTGCCGGTCGTGGCGTACAACAACCCGATCGACACGAAGGTCGACCTCGTCCCCGAACTGCTGGCCCGACTGCACGGCGAGGGGCACATCCACGGCGTCAAGGAGTTCTCGGGCGACGTCCGCCGCGCCTACCGGATCGCCGAACTCGTCCCGGAACTGGACCTGTTGATCGGTGCCGACGATGTGCTGCTGGAACTGGCCGTGGCGGGCGCCAAGGGCTGGGTGGCCGGTTACCCCAACGCGCTGCCGAAGTCCTCGGTGGAGTTGTACCGGGCGGCGGCAGCCGGTGATCTCAGCACCGCGCTTCCCTTGTACCGTCGGCTTCACCCGTTGCTGCGCTGGGACTCGCGGGTCGAATTCGTCCAGGCGATCAAACTCTCGATGGACGTCGTGGGGCGCCACGGCGGGGGCTGCCGCCCGCCACGGGTCCCGCTGTCACCGGAGCACGAGGCGGCCGTCCGCGCGGCGACCGAGAAGGCCGTCGCGGCCGGTCTGGCGTAAGCACCCGGCCATTCGACTTCGAGAGAGAGAAGGCGACTTCGTGCGCAGCAAGCTCGTCCTGCACGCCGTCGACTCGCACACCGAGGGCATGCCCACCCGGGTGATCACCGGCGGGATCGGCACCGTCCCCGGCGCGACGATGAACGAACGGCGGCTCCATTTCCGCGAACACCGCGACGACGTCAAGCAGTTGCTGATGAACGAGCCGCGGGGTCACTCCGCCATGAGCGGCGCGATCCTCCAGCCGTCCACCCGGCCGGACTGCGACTGGGGCGTCCTGTACATCGAGGTCTCGGGCTATCTGCCGATGTGCGGGCACGGGACGATCGGGGTGGCGACGGTACTCGTGGAGACGGGCATGGTCGAGGTGGTCGAACCGGTCACCACCATCCGCCTGGACACGCCGGCCGGTCCCGTCGTCGCCGAGGTGACGGTCGAGGACGGCGCGGCCACGTCCGTGACCTTGCGGAACGTCCCCTCCTTCGCCGTCGCGCTGGATCGCGAGGCGACACTGCCCGACGGCCGTACCGTGACGTACGACCTGGCGTACGGGGGCAACTTCTACGCGATCCTGCCACTGGAGGAGTTCGGGCTGCCCTTCGACCGCGCACGCAAGGACGACATCCTGCGCGCCGGCCTGTCCCTCATGGAGGTGATCAACTCCGAGCTGGAGCCGGTACACCCCGAAGACCCCTCCATCCGCGGCTGTCACCACGTCCACCTGTACGCGCCCGGTGCCACCGCCCGTCATTCCCGGCACGCGATGGCCATCCACCCCGGCTGGTTCGACCGCTCGCCCTGCGGTACGGGGACGAGCGCCCGCATGGCGCAACTGCACGCCCGGGGTGAACTGCCTTTGCACACCGAGTTCGTGAACGAGTCGTTCATCGGCACCAGGTTCACCGGCCGACTGCTCGGCACCACCGAAGTGGCGGGCCGTCCGGCCGTGTTGCCCAGCTTCACGGGCCGAGCCTGGATCACCGGCACGGCCCAGTACCTGCTCGACCCGACGGACCCGTTCCCGGCGGGCTTCGTGCTGTGACGCCCACCGCGGCGGCCGTGGCTCGATGGATACTGACGGTGCACAGAGATACGTGACATGGCACAGCCGTTTCCATGTCCCCGTTTGCAGGAGATCCCCATGGCCGCCCCGCACGACAGCAGCCCGGCAGCCGCCGTGCCCTCCCTTCCTTCGCTCGGCGGCCGGCGCAGCAGCTACCGCGAGCGGGTCGCCGACGCCCTGCGGGCCGCGCTGATCGCGGGTGAACTGCTGCCCGGCGAGGTGTACTCGGCGCCGGGCCTGGCCGCACGCTTCGGCGTCTCGGCGACCCCCGTGCGCGAGGCGATGCTCGACCTGGCGAAGGAGGGCCTGGTCGATGCCGTCCCGAACAAGGGGTTCCGGGTCACCGAGGTCTCCGACCGGCAACTGGACGAGTACACCCACGTCCGCGCGCTCATCGAGATCCCCACGGTGGTGGCGCTGGCGAAGACCGCCGACCCGGTGTCGCTGGAGGCGCTGCGGCCGGCCGCCCGGGAGATCGTCACCGCGGCGGTGGCGGGTGACCTCATCGCCTACGTCGAGGCGGACACCCGGTTCCACCTGGGGCTGCTCGCGCTGGCCGGCAACACCCACCTCGTCGAGGTGGTCCGCGAACTGCGCGGTCGCGCCCGCCTGTACGGCCTGACCGCCCTCTCCGCGTCGGGGCGTCTGCTGGCCTCCGCCGAGGAACACCTGGAGCTGCTGGACGCCCTGCTGTCCCGCGACGAACGTGCCGTGCGCACGGTCATGACACGCCATCTCGGGCATGTGCGAGGACTGTGGGCTTCCGCCCGCGAGTAGCGAATCGCCCCGGTGTGGGCGTCTCACCCCACGACGTCCCGTCTACCCGTCCCCCTTTCTCCCGCCACCTCGGCACGATCTTCTCCGCTGTGATCCTTGTCGCTGGTGTGGGAAGCGTGGAGAGAGTGCCGGATGGGCATTCAACTGCCCGTGCGCGAAAGGGCGATGTGAGAACTGTGGGGGAACGCGTGAGCCTGTGTCTGATCGGTGCGGGTCTGTCCGGGCTGGCGACGGCACACGCCCTGAAGTCCGAGGGGCTCGACTTCGTCTGTCTGGAGCAGGCGAGCGACGTCGGCGGGATCTGGCGTCGGCCGCAGGCGGGCGAGAGTGGCCCCGGCTATCTGTCACTGCATCTCAACACCGCGAAGCAGCTGACGGGTTACTCCGCCTACCCGATGCCCGCCTCCTACCCGCTCTACCCCCGGCACAGCCAGATCGCCGACTATCTGCGTTCGTTCGCCGAGTGGGCCGGCGTGCTGGACCGCATCGAGCTGGGGACGACCGTGGAGTCCGTGCGCCAGGAGGCCGACGGTGGGTGGACGGTCGTCAGCCGGGATGCCGACGGCACGCTCTCGTCCCGGCGCTTCACGCACGTGATCGTCGCCTCCGGACACAACTCGGAGCCGTCGATGCCCGCTCTGCCGAGGGGCGCCGAGACGTTCACAGGAACGATTCAGCATTCCTTCGACTACCGAGACGGCAGCGACTACGCCGGACAGCGCGTCGTCGTGGTGGGGCTCGGCGCCTCGGCCGTGGACATCGCCTCGGACCTCTCCAGATACGCGGAACAGACGGTCCTCTCGGTGCGCCGGGGGCTGCACATCGTGCCCAAGCAGTTGTTCGGCATGGCCCTCGACACGATCGCCGACGCGCCGTGGTGGATCGGTATGTCGCTGTCCGAGCAGCGCCGTTTCGTCGAACAGGCTCTGCTCGTGGCCCGCGGCAAGCTCGGCGACTACGGTCTGCCCGAGCCGGACCATCCGATCTTCGCGTCGGCGATCACCATCTCCGACGAGATCCTCAGCCGTATCCGCCACGGCGCGGTCACGCCGAAACCCGCGATCGACGCCCTCGACGGCGACCGGGTCTCCTTCACCGACGGCACATCGGTGCAGGCGGACGCGATGGTGTACTGCACCGGCTACCAGATGGGTTTCCCCTTCCTGGAGCCCGGCAGTCCCGTCGGCGCGCAGGGCACGGTCGAGCTCTACAAGCGGGTCGTCGCCCCTGACCGTCCCGGGATCTTCTTCATCGGTCTGGTCCGCCCCGTCGGTTCGATCACCCGGATGGTGGAGGCACAGACACAGTGGGTGGCGCGGCTCGTCACCGGCGAGGCGGTGCTGCCGGACGAGGAGATCATGCGCAAGGAGATTGCGACGTATCTGAGCGGGATCGCAGGTCAGTACGGGCAGCGGGAGGGCGCATCGATCCAGGTCGACGTGGCGCCGTATCTGGAGCAACTGCGCGCGGCGTGAGATGTGGCGGGCACGGGACCGGCGAGGAACGCCGGCCCACCCGCGGCGAACGCTCCCGAAACACCTCGGACCAGCAGGTACCCGCCCTTGGGGGCGGGTACCTGGCCTTCGTGCCTGCGCACGCGCATTCCGGGGAGGGCGGGTCCGGACATCGTCCGGAGGGTCGCGCGGCGGAGGCTGCGTCGAGGGCGATGCGGTACACGGCCTCTCGTCGTCGCTAGCGAGCAGTCCCGGTGCCGCGCGCTCACCCTTCGCGTGGCGGAACGTTCACCCGATCGACGTGAGGACTGCGAGATTCCGGCGCATCACTTGGTCAGCCAGTTGAGGAACTTGCTCCACACACCTGTCTGTTCGGCCTGGCGGGTCGCCGCGGCACCCTCACGAGCCGAGGGCCGGGCGGGCGTCTGCCGGGCCGGCCGGCTCACCGGCTTGACCGCGGTGAACCGGGCGGGGAGCGTGACGAGACCACGGCTGAAGGGTCCCGGACGCCACGTCAGGCTCTCCTCGGGGACGCTGAGTGTGACGTCGGGCAGCCGGTTGAGGAGGGTCTCGATGGCCGACACGGCGATCTGCCGGGCGGGCTCCTTCGACGGACAGGCGTGCGGACCGGCGCTCCAGGCGAGATGCGCCCGGTTGCTGCCGGCCTTGCGCGCCGCCGACAGCGCGGGGCCGGTGTTGGCTGCGGCGATGCTGACCAGCATCAGGTCGCCGGCGGTGAGCTTCTGGCCGGCGAACTCCATGTCGGCGACCGGGTAGTGGGCGGCGAAGTTCGTCATGGGCGGGTTCTCCCACAACGTGTCGTCCATCGCCTCGTCGATCAGCCCGCCCTCGTGGGCGTACCGATCGTCGGTGAGCAGCCGGTGCAGGGTGTTGCCGATGAGATTGACCAGCGCCTCGGCCCCCGCGCCCAGCAACAGGGCGACTTGGTGCAGCATTTCCTCGTCGGTGAGGTTCGTGTGATGCTGCAGCAGCCAGGACGTGACGTCCTCGCCGGGCTTGCGCCGCTTGAGGGCGACCAGCTCGCCGACGGCCTGGAAGAGCACCTCGATGGCCTTGTCGGCGTTGACTCCGTCGAACATGCCGGAGATGCCGAAGAAGACGCGGTCGCCGATGTCGGCGGTGCAGCCGAAGAGCTCGTTGAACACGAACAGCGGAAGCTGCTTGGCGTAGGAGCCGATCAGGTCGGCCGAACCCCGCTCGGAGAACTGGGAGATGAGGAAGTCGGAGATCTTCTCGACACTCTGGCTCAGCTGCATCGGGTCGACGCGCGCCATGCTGTCCGTGATGGACTGACGCAGCCTCAGGTGCTCGGCGCCGTCGGTGTACATGCAGTTGGGCCGGTGAGCGAGCACGGGCAGGACGGGACTGTCGGGGGCGATCCGACCCTCGTTGAAGTCCCGCCAGCGGCGCGCGTCCTTGCGGAAGGAGCCGGAGTCCTGCAGGAGTTGCAGGGCGCTGGCGTAGTCGGTGACGAGGGTGGCCTCGACTCCGGGGGTGATCTCCACGGGTGCGGTGGGCCCGTAGTGCCGCAGGTACGTGTAGTAGGCCTGCGGATCGGCTGCGAACTCCGGCCCGTACAACGGCACTCTGCCGCCGGCCTGGTGCGCCGGGCACCCGGGCGGGGGCACGGGTGCGGTGGGTTGGTCCATGTCTGCTCCTAGTGTGCACGGTCCTGGAGGTGGCGGACGAGGGTGATCAGCGCGTCGGCCGAAGACCGCTCGTCTCGCGCGTCACAGGTGACGACGGGGGTGTCGTCGAGCAGGTCCAGTGCGTCGCGCAGGGCCATCTCGTCCCGCAGAGGCGTGCCGTCGAAGTGGTTGACGGCGATGGCGTAGTCGAGTCCGTACTGCTCGATCAGGTCGATCACGGCGAAGGAGTCCGCGAGCCGCTCGGGGTCCACGAGCACCAGGGCGCCGAGGGCGCCGCGCGCCATGTCCTCCCACATCTGCACGAAACGCTGCTGGCCCGGCGTGCCGAACAGGTAGAGCACGACACGTTCGCTGATGGTGAGGCGCCCGAAGTCCATGGCGACCGTGGTGGTGGTCTTGCCCTGGACTCCCTTGAGGTCGTCGACCGACTCGGCTGCCCGCGTCATCGTCTCCTCGGTGGTCAACGGCTCGATCTCGGAGATCGCTCCGATGAACGTCGTCTTGCCGACCGCGAAGTGACCCACGACGAGGATCTTCACCGCCGTCTGCGTCGCCCCGTCACGGACGTAGGCCTGCTCATCCAAACTTGGCCCTGAGACCATTCAGCACCTCCTCCAGGATGTCCCGGTCGGCGAGCGGGGCCCGCTGCACCGGCGGGCGGGTGACGAGGTAGCCGCCTTCGGTGAGGGCGGCGAGGAGGATCTTCACCACACCCAGGGGCAGTTGGGTGTGCCCGGCGATCTCGGCGACCGACAGGTAGCCGGCCGAGCACAGGTCCAACAGGTTCTGTTCCTCGGGGGACAGCCGGGTCGGCCGCTGCTCGTGATCGGCGGCCGCCGTGACCAGGGTGATGAGGGACAGCTGTCCTTCGTCGGGCAGCCCGCGCCCCTTGGTGATGACGTACGGACGCACTAACTCCGGCGTCTGCGGCTCCAGTTCGTCGAAGCCGTTCATGACCGCGCGCCAAGGTTCTCGCGCGGCGGAGTCGTCAGCGCCTTGCCGAGCTGGCCGACGAGCTGCTGCATCCGGAAGGTGATGTCCGCCATGTCGACGTCCGGCGAGGCGGAGACGCCCAGGTAGGCGCCCTCGCCGGCGGAGATCAGGAAGACCCATCCCCCGTCGAACTCGACCAGTGTCTGCCGCCACCCCATTTGCGGGTCCTCGCAGAAGAACGCGAGCGAGCGGCTGAGCGACTGCACCCCGCTCATCGCGGCGGCCACCCGGTCCGCGTCGTCCTTGTCGAAGTCCTGCGTCCGCGCCATCAGCAGGCCGTCCGCGGAGATGAGGACCGCATGCAGGGCCCCGGGTATCTCCAAGGCGCTGTCAAGCATCCATGACAGATCGTCGTTCACGAGATCTCATGCCCTTCGCTGCCAGCACCACGGGTGCTGCTCGACTTTTCCGCGGGACTCGCAGGCGTGGCCCGGCCCGACTGGGTGCCCCGCTGGAAGGCACCCATGATCGCCGCCGTCTCGGCGCCCGTGCGGGCGGGAGTGGCCGCGGACGCACTGCCGGGCACGATGGCCATGGGCCGCTTGCGACGCCGCTTCGGCAGGCCGTCGGCGGTGGTGCCGGTGGCGGGATTCCCGCTTTCGGGCCCACTGCGAGCCGGGGCGCCGACGCCGGAAGCGACCGGAGCCGGCTCCTTCTGCTCGGGTGCGTTGGTGAGCAGGTCGTGCGGCAGGAGGAGAACCGCCCGGACGCCTCCGTAGGGGGAGGTGGAGTCCACCGAGACCTCGAAGCCGAAGCGCTCGCTGAGCACACCGATGACCGCGAAGCCGAACTGCGGCGGATTGCCGAGCGCGGAGACACCCGAGACCCGCTGGCTCGACAGGAGCTTGTCGGCACGGGCGCGCTCTTCGTCGTTCATACCGACACCGGCGTCGTCGACGACGATGCAAATACCCTTGGGCACCGTGCGGATGTTGATTTCGACGACCGTGTCCGGGCTGGAATAGCTGGTCGCGTTGTCGAGCAGTTCGGCGAGGGCCAGCGCGACCGGTTCGACCGCTCGGCTCGTGATGCCGAAGTCGACCTGCGAGAGGATTTCCACCCGCCGGTAATGGCGGACCCTGCCCTGCGCGCTGCGTACCACGTCGTAGACGGACGCGACATCGCGCGCGCGTCCCAGCCAGCCGTCACAGAGAACGGCGATGGACTGGGCTCGTCGACCGAACTGCGAATTGGTGTGGTCGATCTCCAGGAGGTCCTGGAGAATAACCGACTCGCCATATTTGTTCTGCAGTCGGGAAACAATCAACTGCTGTTCCGCGGCAAGGCCCTGAAGGGTCCGCATCGCGGACTTGAGGACCGTTTTCGTAGCCTCTTCGGCTCGTTCCCGAGCTGCCTCGACGGATTGCGCGTACTCGTTTTCCAACGCGGAGTAGTGAGACTTGAGCCCCGCGATCTCCTGCCTTAAGGCACGCGCCGCCCTGCGCTGGCGAACAATGAGGGCGACTGCGACGAGTACGGCCGCGAGGAGAGCCCAGAGTACCGGGTTCTGTATGTAATGCGTCATAAGACTCTCTTCAGGCGACTGACGGCCAGTTGCTGAATTCCCGTCAACGCGGGTGGACCGGCGGACCGTCCGCATTGACGGGTGACCGCCCGGACTGTCCCCGTAGTCGGAGATGTCGTCTTGCACCCATCCGCCCGCTCTACAAGCGAGCGTGATCGTATCACCACAAGATGACGTCACAGACCGTCAATATGGGTACTGACGTGAACATTGACGGATCGTCAGCATCTCCGGCGGGCAACGGTGGAGTGACCGGGAAGTGCTTCCGCGAGCGGGATGACACACAGCCCGACAGGACAACCGATAAACGGGCTTCCGCGACATTCGGGAGCAAGGGATCCGGAAACAACAAAACCCGCATCCGGCGTGACGCCGAATACGGGAAATTGACTGCTCACCGAGCGGAAGCAGCTCGATACGGAGGGTGAAAGTGTCCGAGGGGGGACTTGAACCCCCACGCCCGATAAAGGGCACTAGCACCTCAAGCTAGCGCGTCTGCCATTCCGCCACCCGGACCAGGTGTTGCCGCTGCGTGAGGTCTTCCCGCGGCGACAGACACAACAATACCAAGCTTTCGGAGTGCCTCTCACCTGCATATCCGCTGGCCGCACGGGTGACGGGGCCGCCGCACGAGCACCTCGCGCCGGGTGACCCGGTGATCACTTCGCCGGCGTCTCCCCGACGACGAGCATCCGCAGCGCCCGCAGCAACGCGGCCGCCGCCTGCTCGTCCAGCGGGGCGAGGAAACGGCGCTCCGCGGCCCGGTGCGCCTCCTCGGCCCGCTCCAGGCAGACCAGGCCCGCGTCCGTGAGCCGGACGATGTTCCTGCGGCGGTCCCGGGGACTGCGCCGCCGTTCCACCAGGCCGTGGTCCTCCAGGCCGTCGACGAGCGCCACCATCGTGGTGCGGTCGACGCCGATCCGCCCCGCCGCCTCGGCCTGCGACAACGTTTCTTCATCGGCGAGCACGACCAGCACCGCCAGCTCGCGGCCGTCCACGCCGCACGGCACGAGCGCCTCCGCGGACTTCCTGGCCAGTTCGGCCTGAGCGTGCTGGAGCAGGTGGCCGAGCCGGTACTCCAGGGGCCGGGACTGCGCTTCTCGGTCACTCGCCATGCGCCGAGAGTAGCGGCCGTACCGACCCCTGATCGTGTGCCGGCCGAGGCACCGTCGCGGCCTCGGCCGGCGATCCGACCGGTCGTCCGGCAGATGGTCCGGCCGTCGTGCGCTCAGGGCATCAGCTGGTAGTCCGGGAAGTTCCCGGGCAGCCGCTCCCCCGTCGGCCCCTGGGTCACCGCCCGCACCAGCAGCTCCCCGCCGACGAACGCGCCCCGCCAGGAGGCGCCGAACCCGCCGAAGAGCTCGTCGCGGTCGCCGCGGGAGCGGGCTGCGCCGTGGCCGACCTTGAACGCGCGGATCTGCGGGGCGAGCCGGTCGTAGGTGCTCCGGTCGTCCGTGGACAGCGTGGCGACCAGTGCGCCGTTGGACGCGTTCATGGCGGCCAGCAGCTCCGCCTCGGTGTCGACCAGCACTATCGTGTCGACCGGTCCGAACGGCTCCGCGTGGTGCAGCGGGGAGGACGGCGGTGGTCCGAGGAGCGTGACGGGCTGGACGTAAGCCGAGGTGTCCTGGCCGGGCAGGAAGCGGGCGTCGGCCGGTCTGCCGCGGTGCAGCGGGACCGCGCCCCGGTCGATGGCCTCGGCGATCTGGTCGTGCAGTTCCTTGGCCTTGGCCGCGTTGATCACCGGTCCGAAGTCGAGCCGGGGATACGGATCGTCACGCTTCTCCACGGCCAGCGGGTGCCCGAGGGTCAGCGTGCGCACCGCGGGAAGGTACGCCGTCAGGAACTCGTCGAACAGGGTGCGCTGGACGACGAAACGCGGGTAGGCCGTGCAGCGTTGTTTGCCGTAGTCGAAGAGCTTCGGTACGACGGCGGACAGGGTGTCCCAGTCCGAGTAGTTCCAGATGCCCCAGGTGTTGAGTCCCTCCTGTTCGAGTACATGACGCTTGCCGAGGTCGGCGACGGCCGTGGCCACCGCGGCGCCCGTGTCGCGGCCGCCGACGAACGAGACGCAGCCGATCTCGGGCGCCCGGACCAGCGCCCGGGACAGCTCGCTCCCGCTGCCGCTGACGAGGGTGATCGGGACCCCTTCGCGTGCGGCGAGCGCGCAGGCCAGCGTCAGACAGGCGACGCCGCCGTCGGTCGGGGCCTTGGCGATGACCGCGTTGCCTGCCAGTGCCTGTACCAGCAATGCGTGAACGAGCACGCTCATCGGGTAGTTCCAGCTCGCGATGTTGGACACCGGGCCGTCCAGCGGCACCCGTCCGTCCAGCATGGGTTCGATGCCGTCGACGTACCAGCGCACGCCGTCGACGGCCCGGTCGACATCGGCCTGGGCCAGCCGCCAGGGCTTGCCGATCTCCCAGACCAGGAGGAGGGCGAGGAGTTCGCGGTGTTCGGCCAGGGCGTCGAGGGTGGCGGCGATGCGGGCGCGGCGCTCCTCGATCGGGACGTGCCGCCAGGCGCGGTGCTGGTCCAGCCCGGCGCGGACGGCGCGGTGGGCGGTGTCCCCGTCCAGCCGGGGCGGGCCGGCGATCGGGCTGCCGTCGACCGGGCTGGTCGCCGGCAGCGTCCGGCCGTCGGCCTGCCAGCAGGCGTTCCAGAGGTTGAGGACGCGGTCGTCCCGGAAGGCCTCGGGGGCGACGGCGAGACAGCGCCGCCAGGTGTCGGACCAGGAGGTGCCGGCTTTCAGGGTGAGGGTGGTGGTCATGCGGTCTGCTCCGCTCTCGGTGCACGGTCGATGGCGGGGTGGTGCGTGGCTGTGGAACGCACCGGTGAGGCGCGGCGGCTCCGGTGGGCGGGGACGCGTCGTCGTTCAGTGCGGCCGCGCCCCTTCGTCCAGTACGGCGAGTGCGAGACGGGCGGTCTCGGTCGGTGTGGCGCCCACCCGGACCCCCGCCGCTTCCAGCGCCTCCTTCTTCGCCTGCGCGGTGCCCGAGGAACCGGAGACGATCGCGCCCGCATGCCCCATGGTCTTGCCCTCGGGCGCGGTGAAGCCGGCGATGTAGCCGACGACGGGCTTGGTGACGTGCTCGCGGATGTAGGCGGCCGCTCGTTCCTCCGCGTCGCCGCCGATCTCGCCGATGAGGACGACCAGTTCGGTGTCGGGGTCCTCCTCGAAGGCGGCCAGGCAGTCGATGTGGCTGGTGCCGACGACCGGGTCGCCGCCGATTCCGACGCAGGTCGAGAAGCCGATGTCGCGCAGCTCGTACATGAGTTGATAGGTGAGCGTGCCGGACTTGGAGACCAGGCCGATGCGGCCCGGCTTGGTGATGTCGGCCGGGATGATGCCCGCGTTGGACTGGCCGGGGGTGATCAGGCCGGGGCAGTTGGGGCCGATGACGCGCGTTCCGCGTGCCGCGGCGTGGGTGGTGAAGGCGACGGAGTCGTGGACGGGGATGCCCTCGGTGATGACGACCGTCAGGCCGATCCCGGCGTCGGCCGCCTCGACGACCGCGGCCTTGGCGAAGGCGGGTGGCACGAAGACGACCGTGACATCGGCGCCGGTCGACTGCATACCGTCGACGACCGACCCGAAGACGGGTACGGCACGCTCGTCGAGATCGATGCTCCGGCCCGCCTTGCGCGGATTGACGCCGCCGACGATGTTCGTGCCGGCCCCGAGCATGCGCCGGGTGTGCTTCATGCCCTCGGCGCCGGTCATGCCCTGGACGAGGACCTTGCTTTCCTTGGTGAGATAGATGGCCATGGCGTCGTCTCCTCAGGCGGCGGTGGCGAGTTCGGCGGCGCGGCGGGCGGCGCCGTCCATGGTGCCGGCCTGCTCGACCAGCGGGTGCCGGTGGGCGTCGAGGACCGCCCGCCCCCGGGCCGCGTTGTTCCCGTCGAGCCGGACGACGAGCGGCTTGGTCAGCCGTACGGTGTCCAGGGCGCGCACGATGCCCTCGGCGACGGCGTCGCATGCGGTGATGCCGCCGAAGACATTGACGAAGACCGACTTCACGGCCGGGTCGGAGAGGATGACCGAGAGTCCGTCGGCCATGACCTCGGCGGACGCGCCGCCACCGATGTCGAGGAAGTTGGCGGGCCGGGCACCGCAGGCCGCGACGACGTCGAGGGTCGACATGACGAGGCCGGCGCCGTTGCCGATGATGCCGACCTCACCGTCGAGTTTCACGTAGTTGAGGCCCTTCGCCGCGGCCGCCGCCTCCAGCGGGTCGCCTTGCTCGGCGTGCTCCGCGCCCCAACGTGACTGCCGGAAGGACGCGTTGTCGTCGAGGGTGACCTTGCCGTCGAGGGCGAGGATCTGTCCCTGGCGGGTGCGGACGAGCGGGTTGACCTCGACGAGGAGGGCGTCCTCCCGGATCAGCACCTGCCAGAGCCGGACGAGTACGTCCGCGGTCTGCGCGGGCAGTCCGGCCGCAGTGGCGATCTCGCCGGCCTTCGCCGAGGTGACGCCCTTGGTGGGGTCGACGGGGATACGGGCGACCGCCGCGGGCCGGGTGGCCGCGACCTCCTCGATGTCCATGCCCCCCTCGGCGGAGGCGATCGCGAGGAACCGGCCGGCCGCGCGGTCCAGGACGTACGAGACGTAGAACTCGCTCTCGATGTCGACGGATTGGGCCAGCATCACCGTGCCGACCGTGTGCCCCTTGATGTCCATGCCGAGGATCTGGCGTGCCGTCAGTTCGGCCGCGGCCGGATCGGCGGCGAGTCCGACGCCGCCCGCCTTGCCCCGACCACCCGTCTTGACCTGGGCCTTCACCACCACTCGCCCACCGAGCCGACGAGCGATCTCACGCGCTTTTCCGGGCGAGTCGGTGACCTCGGCCCTGGGGACCGGGATGCCGTGTTCCGCGAAGAGTTCCCTTGCCTGGTGTTCGTACAGGTCCATCTCGGCTCCTGTCTGTGAAGTCGAACCCGAAGCCCGCCGAGCCGTCCGCGAGGCCGAACTCCGATGACCGAAAGTGCCGCACGCCCCCTGGACACCACCCACCGGATGCGGGATAACAAGCTTCATACAGTATTCGTCGACTGTATGCAATGTACCGCGAGCGCCTTCCACCCCCCTATGAAGGGACGGGACTTCGCCATGCCCGACGACACCCAGGACATGATTTCCGGTGGTCATCTCGTTGCCAAGGCACTGAAGGCAGAGGGGGTCGACCGCATCTACACCCTGTGCGGCGGCCACATCATCGACATCTACGACGGCTGCGTCGACGAGGGCATAGAAGTCGTCGACGTACGCCACGAACAGGTCGCCGCCCACGCCGCCGACGGCTACGCGCGCCTCACCGGCAAGCCCGGCTGCGCGGTCGTCACGGCCGGGCCCGGCACCACCGACGCCGTCACCGGTGTCGCCAACGCCTTCCGCGCGGAGTCCCCGATGCTGCTGATCGGTGGTCAGGGGGCGCTCACCCAGCACAAGATGGGGTCGCTCCAGGACCTGCCACACGTCGACATGATGACGCCGATCACCAAGTTCGCTGCGGCGGTCCCGGACACGGCACGCGCGGCGGACATGGTGTCCATGGCGTTCCGTGAGTGCTACCACGGCGCGCCCGGCCCCGCCTTCCTGGAGATCCCGCGCGACGTCCTCGACGCCAAGGTGCCGGCGTCCAAGGCCCGGGTTCCGCGGGCCGGCGCCTACCGTGCCTCCACCCGCTCGGCCGGCGACCCCGAGGCGATCGAGAAGCTCGCCGACCTGCTCGTGCACGCCGAGAAGCCCGCGATCCTGCTGGGCAGCCAGGTGTGGACGACCCGGGGCACCGACGCCGCCATCGAGCTGGTGCGCACCCTGGACATCCCCGCCTACATGAACGGCGCCGGCCGCGGCACCCTGCCACCCGGCGACCCGCACCACTTCCAGCTGTCCCGCCGCTACGCCTTCTCGAACGCCGACGTCATCGTGATCGTCGGCACGCCCTTCGACTTCCGCATGGGGTACGGCAAGCGGCTGTCGCCGGACGCGACGGTCGTCCAGATCGACCTCGACTACCGCACCGTCGGCAAGAACCGCGACATCGATCTCGGGATCGTCGGCGACGCCGGGCTGGTGCTGAAGTCGGTGACCGAGGCCGCCTCCGGACGGATCAACGGGGGCGCTTCGAAGCGCAAGGAGTGGCTCGACGAACTGCGCGCGGCCGAGCAGAGCGCCCTCGGCAAACGGCTGCCGCACCTGCGGTCCGACGCCTCCCCCATCCACCCGTACCGCCTGGTCAGCGAGATCAACGACTTCCTCACCGAGGACTCGATCTACATCGGGGACGGCGGTGACATCGTCACCTTCTCCGGTCAGGTCGTACAGCCCAAGTCACCGGGCCACTGGATGGACCCGGGTCCGCTGGGCACCCTGGGCGTCGGGGTCCCCTTCGTGCTGGCCGCCAAGCAGGCACGGCCCGACAAGGAGGTCGTGGCCCTCTTCGGCGACGGCGCGTTCTCGCTCACCGGCTGGGACTTCGAGACGCTCGTGCGCTACGACCTCCCCTTCGTCGGCATCGTCGGCAACAACTCCTCCATGAACCAGATCCGTTACGGCCAGGCCGCCAAGTACGGCCCGGAGCGCGAGCGGATCGGCAACACCCTCGGCGACGTGCACTACGACAAGTTCGCGCAGATGCTGGGCGGTTACGGCGAGGAGGTGCGCGACCCCGCCGACATCGGCCCCGCGCTGCGACGCGCCCGCGAGTCCGGGAAGCCCTCGCTGATCAACGTCTGGGTCGACCCCGACGCCTACGCCCCCGGAACGATGAACCAGACGATGTACAAGTGAGGTGCCCCCGATGACCCCCATGACCCCCCTGTCCGGAACAACGGCCAAGGCCCTCGAAGGCGTCCGCGTGCTCGACATGACGCATGTCCAGTCGGGCCCGTCCGCGACCCAGTTGCTCGCCTGGCTCGGCGCGGACGTCGTCAAGCTGGAGGCGCCGTCGGGTGACATCACGCGCAAGCAGTTGCGCGATCTCCCCGACGTCGACTCCCTCTATTTCACGATGCTCAACTGCAACAAGCGGAGCATCACCCTCAACACCAAGACCGAACGCGGCAAGGAGATCCTCACCGAGCTGATCCGGCGCTCCGACGTCATGGTCGAGAACTTCGGTCCGGGCGCGGTCGACCGCATGGGCTTCACCTGGGACCGCATCCAGGAGATCAATCCGCGGATCGTCTATGCCTCCATCAAGGGGTTCGGGGACGGTCCGTACACCAACTTCAAGGCGTACGAGGTCGTCGCGCAGGCCATGGGCGGGTCGATGGCGACCACCGGTTTCGAGGACGGGCCGCCGCTGGCGACGGGAGCCCAGATCGGGGACTCGGGTACGGGTGTGCACGCCGTGGCGGGGATTCTCGCGGCGCTGTACCAGCGGGAGAACACCGGGCGCGGGCAACGGGTCAACGTGGCCATGCAGCACGCCGTACTCAACCTGTGCCGGGTGAAACTGCGGGACCAGCAACGCCTGGCACACGGACCGCTCGCCGAATATCCCAACGACGACTTCGGCGACGAGGTTCCCCGGTCCGGAAACGCGTCCGGCGGCGGCCAGCCCGGCTGGGCGGTCAAGTGCGCGCCGGGCGGACCCAACGACTACGTGTACGTCATCGTGCAGCCGGTCGGCTGGCAGCCGCTCAGTGAGCTGATCGGCCGCCCCGAGCTGGCCGGCGACTCCGAATGGGCGACACCCGAGGCCCGGCTGCCCAAGCTCGGCAAGATGTTCCAGCTGATCGAGGAGTGGTCCTCGACGCTGCCCAAGTGGGAGGTGCTGGAGCGGCTCAACGCCCACAACATCCCCTGCGGGCCGATCCTGTCCACCAAGGAGATCATCGAGGACGAGTCGCTGGTCGCCAACGAGATGGTGGTCCGCGTGCCGCACCCGCGGCGCGGCGAGTTCGTGACCGTGGGCAGCCCCCTCAAGCTGTCCGACTCCCCCGTCGAGGTGACCGGCTCACCCCTGCTCGGCGAGCACAACGAAGAGGTGTACGTCGGCGAACTCGGCCTCGGGGACGAGGAACTGCGCCTGCTCAAGTCGAACGGGGTGATCTGACGTGATGGCCGAGGACCGGATGCTCAGGGTGCGTGCGCTGCTCGACGCGGTGCGGGCCGACGGGCGGACCGCGCTGACCGCGCCCGAGGGCAAGGTGATCGCCGACGCGTACGGGATCGCCGTACCCCGCGAGGAGCTGGCGAGGGACGTCGAGGAGGCCGTCGCGTACGCGGCGCGCTTCGGGGGCCCCGTCGTGATGAAGATCGTCTCGCCGGACATCCTGCACAAGACGGACGCCGGCGGAGTGATCGTCGCAGTGGAGGGGGCGTCGGACGTACGGGCCGCGTTCCACCGGATCGTCGAGAACGCGCGCGCCTACGACGCCGGCGCCCGGGTCGAGGGCGTGCAGATCCAGGAACTGGTCCCGAAGGGCCAGGAGGTCATCGTCGGGGCGGTCACCGATCCGACGTTCGGCAAGGTCGTGGCGTTCGGGCTCGGCGGCGTGCTCGTCGAGGTGCTCAAGGACGTCACCTTCCGGCTGGCTCCGGTGGACGCCGACGAGGCGCTGTCCATGCTGGACTCGATCCGGTCGGCGGAGATCCTGCGCGGCGTGCGCGGACAGGCGGCGGTGGACCGGTGGGCGGTCGCCGAGCAGATCCGCCGGGTGTCCCGACTGGTCGCGGACTTCCCGGAGATCGCCGAGGTGGACCTCAACCCGGTGATCGCCACGGCCGAGGGCGCCATCGCCGCGGACATCCGCGTGCTGCTGTCCGACACACCGGTGAAGGAGCGTCGACGCTACACGCGCGCGGAGATCCTCACCTCGATGCGCCGTCTGATGCAGCCGGCATCCGTCGCCGTGATCGGCGCCTCCAACGAGCAGGGCAAGATCGGCAACTCGGTGATGCGCAACCTCGTCGACGGGGGCTTCGCCGGGGAGATCCATCCGGTGAACCCCCGGGCCGATGACATCTTGGGCCGCAAGGCGTACAAGAGTGTCACCGACGTTCCCGGAGAGGTGGATGTGGCGGTCTTCGCGATACCCGCCAGGTTCGTGGCCTCGGCCCTGGAGGAGGTGGGACGCAAGAACATCCCGAACGCCGTGCTGATCCCCTCCGGGTTCGCGGAGACCGGGGAACACGCGCTCCAGGACGAGATCGTGGCGATCGCGGAGCGGTACGGCGTCCGGCTGCTCGGGCCGAACATCTACGGCTACTACTCGACCTGGCAGGACCTGTGCGCCACGTTCTGCACGCCGTACGACGTCAAGGGCGGGGTCGCGCTGACCTCGCAGTCCGGGGGCATCGGGATGGCCATCCTGGGCTTCGCGCGCACCACGAAGACGGGCGTGTCGGCGATCGTGGGGCTCGGCAACAAGTCGGACCTGGACGAGGACGACCTGCTGACCTGGTTCGGCGAGGACCCGCACACCGACTGCATCGCTATGCACCTGGAGGACCTCAAGGACGGCCGCGCCTTCGTGGAGGCCGCGCGGGCGACCGTGCCGAAGAAGCCGGTCGTCGTCCTGAAGGCGGGCCGTACGGCCGCGGGCGCGAAGGCGGCCGGTTCGCACACCGGGGCGCTGGCGGGCGACGACGCCGTCTACGACGACATCCTGCGGCAGGCGGGCGTCATCAGGGCGCCGGGGCTGAACGACATGCTGGAGTACGCGCGCGGCTTGCCGGTGCTGCCCACCCCCCAGGGCGACAACATCGTCATCATCACGGGCGCGGGCGGCAGCGGGGTGCTGCTGTCGGACGCCGTGACCGACAACGGCCTCACCCTGATGGACATCCCGCCGGACCTGGACACGGCGTTCCGCGCGTTCATCCCGCCCTTCGGGGCGGCCGGGAACCCCGTCGACATCACCGGGGGCGAGCCGCCGTCGACGTACGAGGCGACGATCCGGCTGGGGCTCGAGGACCCGCGCATCCACGCGCTGGTGCTCGGCTACTGGCACACGATCGTCACTCCCCCGATGGTCTTCGCGGAACTCACCGCGCGCGTGGTGGGCGAATTCCGTGAACGCGGCATCGAGAAACCCGTCGTGGCGTCGCTCGCCGGTGACGTGGAGGTCGAGGAGGCCTGCCAGTACCTCTACGAACGGGGCGTCGTGGCCTACCCGTACACGACCGAGAAGCCGGTGGCGGTGCTCGGCGCCAAGTACCGGTGGGCGCGTGCGGCGGGGCTGTTGGGGGGCGGTTCATGACGTGACCCCGGCGCGGGGCCGGCCGACGGTGCGCGTCGGCCGGCCCCGGGACCCGAGCGCACACGAAAGGCATTGGACAGGGGGCGCTGGCCAGAACTTTCGACGCAAGGGGTGCTGAGCGACATGACAACCACCGACTACTCGACGTCCCTCCCCTACCGGGAGGTGACCGACCACAACGGCCGTGTGTACCGGATCGGCGAGAGCGACCGGGACATCATGGGGCGACCACGCTGGACCATGGTGCTCTTCCCCTGGATGGGCATGCTGGGCATCAGCTCCTCGGAGTACGCGTTCACGTCGGCCGAGGACACACTGCACGACGCCCACCTGTGGAGCAGTGGGCACATCTTCTGGCTGATGGGCGTCTGGGTGTTCTTCCAGGCGGCCGTGGCCTTCCCGGCCGGCCGGCTGCGGGAGAGCGGCAGGCTGCCCGCGCGGTACGCGATGATGATCGGCGCGCTGGGCACGGTCCTCGGGTATCTGTCCCTCGCGTACGCGCCGCACGTCGTCGTCGCCTATCTCGGCTTCGGCATGTGCAGCGGTATCGGCGCCGGCCTCGTCTACGCGACCTGCGTGAACATGGTCGGCAAGTGGTACCCGGAGCGCAAGGGCGGCAAGACCGGCATGGTCAACGGCGGTTTCGCCTACGGCTCGGTGCCCTTCGTGTTCCTGTTCACCTCGTACATGGACCTGAGCAACTACGAGACCGTCCTGGTGACGGTGGGGCTCGTCTGCTGCACCGTCGTGGCGTTCGCGGGCTGGTTCTTCAAGGATCCGCCGAAGAACTGGTGGCCCGCGCACGTCGACCCGCTCCGGCTCACCGACGACCCGAAGATCCGCCGCGCACTGCAGAAGAACCCGCCGGCGGTGAAGCAGTACACCCCCAGGGAGGCCGCGCGTACCCCCGTCCTGTGGATGATGTGGTTCTGTCTGCTGTGCACGGCCGGGATCAACATCTTCGGCATCGCCTTCCAGGTGCCGTTCGGGAAGGACATGGGCTTCGCCGGCGGGATCGTGGCCACGGCCATGTCCCTGAAGGCGATCGTCAACGGCACCGGGCGCGGCATCATCGGCTGGATCTCCGACCGGTGCGGACGACGCCACACCCTGATCATCGTCTGCCTCGTCCTCGGCACCGCGCAGTTCGGTGTGCTGGTCTCCGGCCAGATGGGCAGCATGCCGTTCTTCCTGTTCTGCTCCATGGTCTCCGGCTTCGGCGGCGGAGCGATCTTCCCGCTGTTCGCCGCGATGACCGCGGACTACTTCGGTGAGAACAACAACGCCAGCAACTACGGCATGGTCTACAGCTCCAAGCTCATCTCGGGCCTCGTGGGCTCCGGAGTCGGCTCGATCGTGGTCGGCGCGTGGGACTACGAGGGGGCCTTCGTCCTGGCGGGCGGCATCGGTCTCGCCTCCGCGGTACTGGCGCTCTTCCTCAAGGCACCCGGCAGGCCGACGGCCAGTCGTCGCATCGTCCCCAACCCCCAACCGCTCGGTGAGGAAACGGCCTGACATGACGGCAGATCCCCTCGCGACCGACAACTCTTCGACCGACGCCGCAGACCGTCCCTACCGCGAGGTGACCGACTCCCTGGGTCGCGTCTACCGCATCGGCGAGACCGACCGCGACCTCCTCGGCCACTCGCGCAAGCTCATGATCTACCTGCCGTGGATCGCCATGATGGCGATCAGCGTCTTCGAGTACGCGTACGGCTCGGCGGAGGACACCCTGTCCCACGCCCACGGCTGGACGCAGAGCAACACCTTCTGGATCCTCAGCGTCTGGGTGTTCTTCCAGGCCGGCATCGCCTTCCCGGCGGGCTGGCTGCGCGAGAAGGGCGTCCTGACGGCCCGTACGGCCATGTACGTCGGCTCCGGCATGTGTCTGGTCGGCTTCCTCGCCCTGTCGCACCTGGACGACGTCCGGGCGGCGATCCTGGGGTTCGGGGTGGTCGGCGGCATCGGGGCCGGCCTGGTCTACGCGACCTGCATCAACATGGTCGGCAAGTGGTTCCCCGAGCGGCGGGGCGCCAGGACCGGCTTCGTCAACGGCGGGTTCGCGTACGGGTCGCTGCCGTTCATCTTCATCTTCAACTACGGCTTCGACACCGCGAACTACCACCGCGTGCTCGACCTGATCGGCTGCTACATCATGATCGTGGTGTTCGGCTGCGCGTTCTTCTTCAAGGATCCGCCGAAGAACTGGTGGCCCGCCGACCTCGATCCGCCGGCTCTCTCCGACGGGCGTGCCTACGCGGCCGGTACGGCGAAGAACCCTCCGGCCGCGCGGCAGTACACCCCGAGGGAGGCCATCAGGACCGGCATGCTGCCCCTGATGTGGCTCTCGATCGTGATGACGGCCGGCGTGTCGATCTTCGGGATCAGCTTCCAGGTCGACTTCGCCAAGGAGGTCGGCTTCGGCCCGCTGGTGGCCGCCTCGTCGATGGGGGTCATGGCGGTCGTCAACGGTGTCGGCCGTGGCGTCGTGGGCTGCCTGTCCGACCGCTGGGGCCGCAAGCCCACGCTCGTGTTCGTCATCGTCGTCCTGGGGCTGGCGCAGTTCGGCGTGATCTGGGCGGGCGACGTCGGGAGCGAGGGGCTGTTCCTGTTCTTCGCCTTCCTGTCCGGCTTCGGCGGCGGCGCGTTCTACCCTCTGTTCGCGGCGCTGACGCCGGACTACTTCGGCGAGAACTACAACGCCACCAACTACGGGCTGGTGTACAGCGGCAAGCTGGTCAGCGGCCTGTTCGGCGGCGGCCTCGGTTCCCTGGTGGTCGCCGCCTGGGGATACGACGGCGCGTACGCGCTGGCGGGCGGCGTGTCGATGGTGGCGGCGGGCATCGCGCTGCTGCTGCGACAGCCCGGAGGGAGCCGGGAGCTCGCGTCGGGCGCTCGGCCCCGGCCCGCGGGCTGACGACGCACGCGCGCGTGGAGGCCCACCCCGCCGGATGAGGGGGTGGGCCTCCACGCGCGTGTGCGCCCGCTCAGCGCAAGGGGCGCCGGGTGTGCGGCACGCTCAGCACTTCTCGCGCAACGAGTGCAGGTGCGCGCTCGACTTACGGGCGAAGGCGAACGACTCGACCGGGTTGTCGTGTTCGGCCTGCCAGTGGTGGGCCAGCCGCTCGCCGCGCAGCCGGGTGACGGCCGAGATGAACCGCTGGTAGTCGATGTCGCCGTCCCCGACGTCGGTCATCCGGTACCCGAACTCGTTCGAGGGATCGCTGACGCCGTCCTTCACGTGGAACAGCGGATAGCGGTGCGGCTGCCTCAATACGTAGTCCAGCGGCTCGAAGGGCGCGGCCGATCCGTCGGGCCGCTTCGAGAAACGGAACTGGCCCGCGTACGCCCAGAAGATGTCCATCTCCAGGAACACCAGGTCCGGGTCGGTCTCGGCGAGCAGGACGTCATACAGACGGACGCGGGGATCGTCGGACGCGAAGCCGAACTCGTCGGAGTGGTTGTGCTGGTAGAACTTCATGCCGCGGGCCTTCGCCGCCGCACCGTAGGTGTTGAATTCCTCGGCCGCGCGCTTCCACGCGTCGACGGTGGAGCCGTAGCGGAACGGCCCGGAGGCGGTGCCGATGTGCTTGAGACCGAGGGCCTGGGCGTCGTCGAGGACCTTGGTGAGGTTGTCGGCGAAGGTGTAGGCGTTCGGGTCGTCGGCGTAGTAGCCGACGTGGCTCCCGATCGGCGTCAGTCCGTGGTCGCGGGCCAGCCGCCTGAGCTGGGCGAGGGTGATGGGGCCCGCGGAGCCCTGGGTGTAGCCGGCGAACTCGACCTCGTCGTACCCGTACTTCCTCAATTCGGCGAAGACGGGAGCGAAACCCAGCGTGGAGACCTTGTCGCGCAGGCTGTAGAGCTGGATGCCGAGGCGGCCGGGGGGCAGGACGGGACGGCCGCGGCCACCGGCGGCGGCATCGGTGCCGGTGGCGGTCGCCGCGCCGGCGGTCGGGGCGGCGGCCCCCAGCAGCGCGGCCGCGGTGGCTCCCGCGGCGACGCCGAGCATGCCGCGTCTGGTCAGACGGCAGGTGAGTTCGGGGTCGATGTCGGACATGCGGCTCATATCTGGAACTCCTTGATATCGGCGGGCGTTGTCAGTGGTGAGTGCTTCACTGGTGACCAGTCGGCAACCGGTCAGGACAGACCGGCCAGGTGGAGCAGCAGCGCTTTCACGTCGGTGGCCGCGACGCGGTCGCCGAGCGAACGGGGGGTGGAGCAGATGAGGAGCGGACCGTCGTCGTCGCACGCGGGAAGACGCCCGTGGCTGCCGCGGACAGGTGACGGATCGAGGGGCACCACCGCCATGCGGTAGCGCAGGCCGAGCTTCTTGCGGGCCAGCGCGGCGGCCGCCTTGGCCTTCACATAGGGGTCGAGCGGATCCATGAACAGCTCGACCGGGTCGTAGCCGGGTTTGCGGTGGATCTCGACGAGCCGTGCGAAGTCGGGCGCGCGGGCGTCGTCGAGCCAGTAGTAGTACGTGAACCAGGCGTCCGGCTCCGCCACGGCGACCAGTTCGCCGGAGCGTGGGTGGTCGAGGTGGTGCGCCTTCTTGCCCTCGTCGTCGAGAAGCAGCTCGACGCCGGGCAGTCCGGTGAGTGCGTCCCGCGCGGCCTCCAGGTCCTCGGGGCGGCGTACATAGACGTGGGCGAGCTGGTGATCGGCGACCGCGAAGGCACGGGACGCCATCGGGTCGAGGTACTCCATGCCGTCCTGGGTGTGCACCTCGAGCAGACCCGCGCGACGCAGGGCACGGTTGATGTCGACGGGCCTGCTCACCCGGGTGATGCCGTACTCGGACAGCGCGACGACGGTACGGCCCTGGGCCCGGGCGTCGGCCAGGAGCGGGGCCATGGCCGCGTCCAGGGCGGTGGCCGCCTGAAGGGAGCGCGGGTCGTCGGGGCCGAAACGCTGGAGGTCGTAGTCGAGGTGAGGGAGGTAGCACAGGGCGAGGTCGGGGTCGCGGGTGCGCAGGAGGTGGCGGGTCGCGTCGATGATCCAGCGGCTGGAGACCAGGTCCGCGCCCGGCCCCCAGAAGTGGAAGAGGGGGAAGGTGCCGAGTTCCTCGGTGAGTTCGTCGTGCAGGGCCGGGGGCCGGGTGTAGCAGTCGGGTTCCTTGCGGCCGTCGGAGTAGTAGACCGGACGGGGGGTGACGATGTAGTCGGTGTCGGCGCCCATGGCGTACCACCAGCAGATGTTGGCGACCGTGTAGCCGGGGTACGCCCGCCGGGCGGCGTCCCACAGCTTGTCGCCGGCGACGAGAGCGTTGTGCTGACGCCACAGCAGTACGTCGCCGAGCTCGCGGAAGTACCAGCCGTTGCCGACGATGCCGTGCTCCGCGGGGAGTGTGCCGGTGAGGAAGGTGGACTGCGCCGCGCAGGTGACGGCCGGCAGGACGGTCCCGAGCGGTGCGAGGGAGCCCGTTCGGGCGAGTGTCTTGAGGTGGGGCATGTGATCGAGCAGACGGGGGGTGAGACCGACGACGTCGAGGACGAGGAGGGGTACGGGTGCGGATACAGGTGCAGGTGCAGGTGCATGCGCGGGTGTAGGTGCCGGTACTGGAACTTCGGGGTCGGTGTCGGGGGCGGGGACGTAGTGGTGGGGGCCGGGCCGGTCCTGCGACGCCGGCCGGTCCTCGAACCCCGGCCGCCGGTCCTGGGGTCCTGGGGCGGCGGATGCCGGGCTGCTCATGGGAGCTCCTTGAGGCCGAGGTCGGTCAGGAGATCGCGCGCCAGGGCGAGTTCGGCGGCGATGCCGTCGGCGAGCTGGGCTCGGGCGCGGGGCCGCAGCTCGGGTGGGAGGGCCTGCCAGGTGTAGGTCTCGACTTCGAGGTGCCGGGTCAGCGGGTGCGGGCCCCCGACCAGGCGGGTCAGCGTGGCCTTCAGCACGGAGACGGTCGAGGTGAGGGGCGCGGCGGGAGCCGCGTGCAGCGGGACGTGGAAGTGGGCGCGCCAGGGTCCGGTGTCGGGCAGAACGGTGCCGCGGAGGGCCTCGCCGAGGTCGTCGGTGCCGTGCAGGCCGGCGGCGCTGAGGGTGCGGGTCTGGTGCAGGAAGCGGGGTTCGTCGAACGCGGCGAGGGCTTCGCGTACGGCGGTCCGGCGCGGGTGCTCGGCGTGCAGGGCGGCCGACAGCTGGGATTTGACGACGGGGACGCGGGCTTCGGCGAGTGCGTCCAGGGCGGCGTCCGGGTCTTCGAAGGAGGTGGCGAGATGACAGGTGTCGACACAGACGCCGACACGGGGGTGACCGACGGCCGCGAGCGGGGCGAGGGCGTCCGCGGTGGTCTCGACGATGCAGCCGGGTTCCGGTTCCAGACCGACCCGGATGGAGCGGCCGGTCAGCTCCTCCAGTGCGTCCAGACGCTCGGCGAGAGTGCGCAGCGCGGAGTGGGCCGTGCTGGCGCGAGCCTCGTCCCAGGCGGTGCGCCAGCCGAGCGGAAGGGTGGAGATGGTGCCCTCGGTGACGTCGTCGGGGAGGAGCTGGGCGAGGACACGAGCCAGCGCCACGGTGTGTTCGAGGCGCTCGGCGTCGGCCCAATCAGGTTTGTACACCCGGTACTTGACCTCTTCGGCGCCGAAGCCCTCGTAGGGGAAGCCGTTGAGGGTGACGACTTCCAGGCCACGCCGGTCGAGTGCGGTGCGCAGTTCCCGCAGGGCAGAGGGGTCGGTGTCGAGGGCGCGGGCGGCATCCCTGGCGAGCCACAGCCCGACACCGAGCCGATCGCGGCCGAGGCGGCGCCGGACGGGCTCGCAGTGGTCGCGCAGTTGTGTGAGGACGCCGTCGAGGGTCTCGGCGGGGTGGACGTTGGTGCAATAGGCGAGGTGAACGGTGGTGCCGTCGGGATGACGGAAGCGCATCGCTCACTCCCCGCCGCGCAGGATGGAATTGCCCTCGTGGGTGGGGTCGGAGGTGGTCACCTCGCGGGCGAGCCGACCGCTGAGGCCGTAGAAGGCGACGGGATTGCGCCACAGGACGAGGTCGACGTCGTCCTCGGTGAAGCCCTCCGCGAGCATGAGGTCGGCGACCCTTCGGGTCTTGAGCGGGTCGCTCCTGCCCCAGTCCGCGGCGGAGTTGACCAGAACCTTCTCCGGCCCGTACAGGCGGAGGATCCCGATCATGCGGGCCTCGTCCATCTTGGTGTCGGGGTAGACGGAGAAACCGAGCCAGCAGTCGGCGTCCTTCGCCTCCTTCACGGTGGTCTCGTTGAGGTGGTCGAGCAGGACCCGGTCAGGCGGCACGGCGGATTCACGGACGACGTCGAGGGTGCGGCGCAGTCCGGCGAGCTTGTCGCGGTGCGGGGTGTGCACGAGGACCGGCAGGGCGTGGTCGGCGGCCAGCTGGAGCTGGGCGGCCAGGGCGTCGTCCTCGGCGGGGGTCATCGAGTCGTAGCCGATCTCCCCGACGGCCACGACGTGGTCCTTGACGAGATAGCGCGGCAGCTCCTCCAGGACGGGGGCGCAGCGCGGGTCGTTGGCCTCCTTGGGGTTCAGCGCGAGCGCGCAGTGATGGGCGATCCCGTACTGGGCGGCCCGGAAGGGTTCCCAGCCGAGGAGGGAGTCGAAGTAGTCGAGGAACGACACGGCCGAGGTACGTGGCTGCCCCAGCCAGAAGGACGGCTCGACGACGGCACGGACACCGGCCGCGTGCATCGCCTCGTAGTCGTCGGTGGTGCGCGAGGTCATGTGGATGTGGGGGTCGAAGATACGCATCAGGAATCCTTGCCGTGGAGGTGGGCCGGGCGACGGGGACTGCCCGGGCCGGGAAGATCCGTGCGATGGGGGTCTGGAGCGGCTCGGCCCGATTCCGTCGAGGCCGGAGCCGTCGGATCGGCCGGAGCGGTTGAAGCGGCCGGATCGATTGAAGCGGCTCGATCGGCTCGACCGGTCAGATCTGCCGGATGGGTCAGAGTGAGGAGGCGTCGGAGATCGCGGGGGACGGGCCGGCCCGCGGCGGTACGTTCGGTGGCGTAGTCGGCGAGCATGCGGGCGAGTTCGGCGTCGCCGCGCGCACGCCGTTCCAGGCCCGCCACCTCGTCGATGGGCACCCCGGCGAAGAGGCACTTCAGGATGGCGTGACGCCATGCGTGCGCGTCGAGGTGACGGGCGGCGTAGGGGCCGACGGCCGCCGCGAGGAGCCGGGTGTCATGGGTGCGCAGTGCGTCCTCGACCAGCGGGAGGGCGCCGGACCCGGACACGAGATGGGGCAGCGCGTGCAGGACCGCGCGCCGCTCGTCGGCGGTGCCCTGGAAATACACGCGGGCCAGGGACGCCTGGTCGGCGCGGGCGGCACGGAGGATGAGCACGCGGGCGGCGTCGGCGTGACGGCTGCCGCAACGGCGTCCGGCCTCGGCCAGGCGCAACTCCCATACCGAGATGGGCCCATGGGTGCCCGGATGGGCGGCGGCCTCGTCGAGAGCCCGGCGGAACCAGACGCGGGCGGCCGCCTCGAGGTGGGTGTCCAGGTGGCGGTGCAGGGCGTCGAGGGAAGTACCGGCCGTGGTGGTGTCCGCGTGTTCCGCTTCCGGGGTTGCCTCCGGGGTCGCCGGGGCGTCAGGGAGATGGGTCATGGAGTGCTCCCTTCTGGGGTGGCGGAGGGCTCGCCGGGTGGCGCGGCGGGCGGGTTCGCGGCCCGGGACGGGCGGCTGGGGGCCGGAGCGACGGGTGTCCGCGGACGCGGATCGTGGTGGTCGGTGCCGGTGCCGGTGCCGGTGCCGGGGACTTGAGCGGATGCCGCCGCGCGGCGGAGGAACGGAAGGGAGGCTTCGGCGTAGTGGGGGCCCGCGTGGGAGTGGCGGGGCAGTTCGACCACCGTCAGCCCGCCGTAACCGATGTCCGCGAGAGCGGTGAGGACGGGCGGGAAGTCGATCTCCCCGTCCCCGAAGGGAAGGTGTTCGTGGACATCGCGGCGCATGTCCTCGATCTGGACGTGGCGCAGCCAGGGGGCGGCGGCGCGTACGCAGTCGGCGGGCGGGAGTGGCTCGAGGCACTGGCAGTGGCCGATGTCGAGCGTGAGGCCGAGGAACGCCGGGTCGTCCAGGGCTCGGCGGAGCCGGTGGAAGTCGGCGAGGGTCGCCAGAAGGTGACCGGGTTCGGGTTCGATGGCGAGAGGGACGCCGGCGGACGCGGCGGCGTCCAGGACGGGGGTGAGCGTCTCGGCGAGGCGCTGCCACGCGGTCTCCGGTGCCGTGCCCGGCGGGAGGGTTCCGCTGAAGCAGTGGACGGCGGGCGCACCGAGGTCGCCGGCGATCCGGACGGCGCGGAGCAGCAGGTCGACGCGGCGGGCACGATCGCCCGGCTCCGGGTCCAGGAGCGAGGGGCCGTGCTTGCGGCGCGCGTCCAGGACGTAGCGGGCGCCGGTCTCGATGGTGACCTCCAGCCCGAGAGCGTCCAGTCGGCGCGCGAGGTGCCGGGAGCGGGCGACGAGGTCCGGCGCGAACGGGTCGAGGTGCATGTGGTCGAGCGTCAGTCCGACACCGTCGTAACCGAGGTCGGCGAGGACGGCGAGGGCGTCGTCGAGGCGGAGATCGGCGAGGCCGTTGGTGCCGTATCCGAAGCGGAGCCGCGACGAAGACGGGGGCGGAGTCGGGGGCACAGCCGAGGGCGCCGGTGGAGACGACGGCCGGGGTGGGGGCGGCTGGGTGATCGCCTTCGGGATCTCCTCCCCGGGACCGCTCTCGCGGCTCGTACGTCCGAGGCTCACGTGATGCTCACCCGCTTCCCGAACCTCCGGGCGGCCGGAGCCAGAGCGGCTGTGAGCAGCGCGGTGATGGCTGTGGTGGCGGTGGTCACCGTGCCGGCGGAGATGGCGGTCGCTCCGGAGCGGGCGATGAGAGCGGCCTGGAGGGGAATGGTGGCGCGGATGCCGGCGCCGACGGCCTGCTGCGTGAGAGGGGGTGACGGGTTCAGGGAGGCGTGCAGGTAGGGGCGGGCCGTGGTGGCGGCGTAGAGGGCGGCGAGCGCCGCGGTCAGCGGCGCGGGCAGGCGACAGGCCTGCCCTGGCCTCGGCCCTGGCCTCTCCGGCCTCGACTCCGGTCCCGGCCTCGCACGCCCATGACCGTGTGATCGCCACCCGTCGGACGACCGTCGCTCGGATGGCCGGCCGGGTGACGGCCTGCGCTGCAACAGCCAGGTCAGTGCACCTGTCGAGGCCAGGGCTGCCAGGGCTGCCGTCGGCGTGCCGTCACGCGTCTCCTGGCGGGACAGGGTGGTGACCGCGAGCGTGTGCGTGGCCAGGAGTGCGGCGGAGGGAAGGGCCGGACCGGCGCGTCCTGCGGTGGCGGCCCCGAGGAGAAGGTCCAGGCCACGAGCGGCGGCCATGGCGAACGGGCCCGCGGGCGTGTGCTTCAAGGCAAGGTCGTAGGACCACACGACGGCCGCGAGCGGGACCGCGATCGTCAGCGCCGGGCGGCCTGCCCGGGTGGCCAGGGCGAGACCGGCGGCGGTGAAGGCACAGGCCGCCGTGAAGGCGGCGGTCGGGCTCACCCGGCCGGAGGGGAGAGGGCGGTGAGGGCGTTCGGCGGCGTCCTCCGCACGGTCCGCCCAGTCGTTGAGCACCATGCCGGCCTCGTACAGGCAGAGGGACGAGCCGATGGCGAGCAGAGTCCGACGGCCGGGGGCGCCGAGTGCGGCCGCGCCCGCCAGCGCGTCACCGGGAACCGTGAACAGGGCCGGCAGCCGCAGCAGTTCGGCCCAGGCCGGCCCGCGAGCGCCGTTCCTCCCCGGGATACCGGCCACCATGGCCACCAGCCCGTCCGAGACACCGGCCTCCCCCGCCACCGTCCCGGCCGACGTACCAGGCTCCGCTGCCGCCCCACCGTCCGGCGAACCGGTTTCCGTAGCCGTCCACTCGTCGCGCATGGTGGCCGCGCCGGCCGGTCCGGTCGCCCCAGCCGCATGACGGTCCACCCCACGCACCACCCCGCCCTCGCTCATCCCGTCTCCTCGCCCGACCTCGGCGCGCGATCGTGCCGTGCCCCGGGCGTCTCCCGTTCGGTGGTCTCGACACTGCCGACCCCCGCACCCAGACCCACGCCCACGCCGCCCCTCAGCCGTTCGGCGAACCGTTCGAGTTGCGCGTGCTGCTCCGCCAAGGCCGACGGTGCGTCGCCCACGGGGTCCTTGAAGAAGAAGGCGAGTTCGGTGAGCGGGCCGGACAGGCCGGCTTCGTGGGCCCGGGCGGTAAGGCGCGCCAGGTCGAGGACGAGGGGGGCGGCGAGCGCGGAGTCGCAGCCCTGCCAGATGGTCTGGAGGATCATGCGGGTGCCCAGGAATCCCTCGAAGGCGACGTGATCCCAGGCGGTCTTCCAGTCACCCAGTACCGGGACGTCGTCGATATGGACCTGGCCCTCCGGGGTGGTGCCGAGGGTGTCGGCGAGGACGCGTTCCTTGCCCGCGTTCTTCGCCTCGGCGGCGGCCGGGTCGGCGAGGGCGGCGCCGTCACCGCCGCCCAGCAGGTTGGTGCCGGACCAGGCGCGGACGGCCAGCGCGCGCTGGGCGAACATCGGCCCCAGTACGGAACGCAGCAGCGTCTGCCCGGTCTTGCCGTCACGTCCGGCGTACGGCAGCCCGCTCGACTCCGCCATGGACGCCAGCGTCGGGTGGTGCAATCCGGTGGACGGGGTGAAATTGACGTACGGGCAGCCGGCGCGCAGGGCGGCTGCGGCGTAGAGCGAGCTCGGTGGCAGGCCGGCTCCGGTCGCCGCCGGTTCGGTCGAGGCCACGTTCACCACCACCGCACCCGCGAGTCCGCGTCGGCGTATGAAGTCGCGGATGTCGGCGGCGAACCCGTCGATCAACCGCTCGTCGCTGCGGGTGTCGCCCGGAACAGGGCCTCCGGGTCTGATCTCCCGGTCGGCGGCGTCCACTTCGGCCTCGACCGCGGCGGGGAGACCGGCCTGAAGGACTCCTCCGGCGGCGAGTTGCTCCGCGCGTTTGGGCAGAGGGCAGTCGGTGGTGTCGTGTCCGCCGAAGACGAGGGAGGACAAAGGGGGCAGGCCGCTGTCGGCGAAGGCGGGCGTCTCGGTGACCAGACCCGTCGGCGGGTGCAGGCCGGCCGTGAGGGCGGCACACCCCGCCACCACGGTGGTGGCCACGGAACCGCGGGCCCCGATCAGCCAGACGCCGACGCGCGGGGGACGGGAAGAGGACGCGGGCATGGACAGCCTCCTTGTCGTGCGCGAACCCCGGAGAACGAGGGGCGGGAAGAAGAGGACGAACGGGCCGCTGTCGCAGAGGAGTTCGGAGCGGCGTGAGATCGAGGTGGCAACGCGGCCCGGTCTGGGCGGGGGAGGGGATGGAGACCGCCGGCGGGGAGGGGGTGGGGACGGGGGGCGGGGGTCCGGCGTCCCCCGCCCGCCGCCGTTCAGTCGCCCCGGCCGGGCAGTTCCCTGATCCGGATGTCGCGGAAGGACACCTGGTCGTCGGTGCCGTGGTTCTGCACGCCGAGGTGTCCGTCGCGCAGACTCCGCGCCGGGTCGGTGTTGGTGAAGTCGTTGATCTTCACGCCGTTGAGCCAGACGCGCAGGCGTTCGCCCTGCACCCGGATCTCGTACGTGTTCCACTCCCCCGGCGGGTTCAGCGCGCGGTCCCGCTTGTGGAGGTCGGCGGACCGGAAGCCGTAGACCGACCCGGTGGTCCGTTCGGGGACGTCGGTCGCGTCGATCTGGATCTCGTAGCCGTTGTTCACGGCGGACCACGGGTCGTCCGAAGGCGGGAAGCCCACGAAGACACCGGAGTTGTCGTCGCCGGGGTCGTTCGGACCGGCGGCCGTGGTCCTCCAGTCGAGTTTCACGGAGTACGCCCCGAAGCTCCGACCGGCGTACCAGAGCAGGCCCATCCCGCCCGTCGACGTCAGGGTGCCGTCGTCGGAGAGGGAGAAGGAGCCGGGACCCGCCTGCTGCCAGCCGTCCAGGGAGGTGCCGTCGAAGAGAGGACGGTATCCGTTCTCCGGTCGACAGTCGGCCTGCAGGTCGGCGACTGCATACAGGATCCCGCCCAGGAGGTGTCTACGGAATGCAGGATCCCCGTAGGACTCCTTCGTGTGGCCGCCCCCGGTGTAGAAGGCGCGGCCGCCCTGATACTCCTGACACCAGGCGATCGGATGGTCGCCGTTCATGGTGCCGCCCGTGTAGGACCGCTCGTCGAGCGAGGCCAGGACGTGGGCGCGCTCGCGCGGGTTGGAACGGTAGTCGTACCACTCGTCGGTGCGGTTCCAGGTGCGGGCGAGTCCCGACGTCGCCGGGTGGGCCCGGTCCTCGACGTCGACCGTCGCCGGCTGGATCGCCGGGTGCGACCGGAACCAGGCGCCGGCGAGACCGCCGTAGAACTCCCAGTCGTACTCGGTGTCGGCAGCCGCGTGGACCCCCACATAACCGCCGCCGTGCCGGATATAGCCCTCGAAGGCGACCTGTTGGGCGGCGTCCAGGACATCACCGGTCGTCGACAGGAAGACGACGGCGTCATAGCGCCGAAGGTTGCCCGCGGTGAACGCGCCCGCGTCCTCGGTGGCGTCGACCCCGAAGCCGGCCGTCGCACCGAGCTCGCGCACCGCGGCGACGCCGTCCGGGATCGAGTCGTGCCGGAAGCCGGCCGTCTTGGAGAAGACCAGCATCTGTTTCCCGCTGTTTCCCTTCCCGTTGTTTCCCTTCCCGCCGCCCTCTCCGCCGCTGTTCCCGGAGTCCGCGGCGGCCGGGCCCGAGACGCTGCCGAGGAGCAGCGCCGCGCCCACGACGACGGTGGCCAGTCTGCGGGTTGCGTGCATCATGTCTCCTCCGCTCAGCCGGTCGTGAAGGTGAAGTCGTCCACGTCGAAGAGAGCGCCGGAGCCGCCCTTGAAAACGAGGTGGAGCGTGGTGGTGCCACGCGGGGCGCGGGACAGGTCGGCACTGACGTCCTGGAAGCTTTCCCAACCGCCGGTCACCGGGACGGTGGCCTTGCCGATCAGCGTGCCGGTCGGTGAGCCGGCCCGGATCTCCAGCGTTCCGCCCGCTCCGCCCGAGGAGACCCGTGCCGTGATCTTCTTGGCGTTGCCGAGGACGTACGGCGTGAAGGAGATCCAGTCGCCGTTGTCGATGTCGCCGACCGTCCTGCCGCCGTGGGCGACGTCCTTGGCGATCACCGTGATGCCTGACGAGTTCCCGAAGTGCTCGGCCTGCCGGTGGCGGGGCTGGAGGACGTTCTGGTCGTGCGAGGTGAGCGGGGCCTGGCCGCCGCCTCCGCCGTCGGTGTATTCGGCGTCGAGGACTCCGAAGATGTTGGCGTCCTCGTCGTGGCCGCCGTCGGCGCTCGTCTGAAGGATGCCGGTGCAACCGGTTGCCGAGGTGACGGGGTGACCGTGGCTGTCGTGGCCGAGGACGAATGTGACCTCGACCTTGGAGCAGTCGATCGCCCTCCCGTCCTCCGGGTCGGTGACCTTCACCTGGAACGGGATCGCGTCACCGAAACTGAACAGCTGACCGTCCTTCGGCGTTTCCAGCACCACCTTCGGAGCTGTGTTCCCCACCACGACCCGCACGCTCGAACTGCCGGTACGGCCGGAGCCGTCCTTGGCGGTCAGGGTCGCGGTGTACGTGCCGTTCTTCCGGTACTTGTGAACAGGGTCGGCGCCCGTCGAGGTGCCGCCGTCGCCGAAGTCCCAGTCGTAGGTGAGCGCGTCGCCGTCCTGGTCGGTCGTTCCGGCGGAGGAGAAACGTACCTTCAGAGGCGCCTGGCCCGAGGTGCGGTCGGCTGCGGCCTGGGCGACCGGGGAGTGGCCGTCGGTGGCGTTCTCGATGCGGTACAGAGCGGAGTGCTCGTCACCGCCGAACCAGGCGGTGCCGTAGTCGAGGACGTACAGCGCCCCGTCGGGCCCGAACGCCATGTCCATCACCTGCGTGCCGGTCCACGGGACGTCGTTGATCGACTGAACGGTGCCGTTCGCGTCTCCGGCGATGCGCTTGATCCAACGCCGGCCGAACTCTCCGGCGAAGAAGCTCCCGTCATACGCCTCCGGGAACTTCACCGGCGAGTCGAGCGAGGCGTCGTAGTGGTAGACGGGGCCGCCCATCGGGGATTCGGAGCCGTCACCGAACTCGGGCACCGACGGGCCGTCGTACGGGATCCAGGCAGGCTGTGCCGGGGGCAGGTCGATGAGGCCGGTGTTATGCGGTGAGGTGTTCTTCGGGGCCGCGCAGTCGAAGGGCGCACCGGATACACCCGTCGAAAAATCGTATGCGATATACGGATCATTGTCGCCCGTGCAGAACGGCCACCCGAAGTTGCCCGGGCCGGTGACACGGGCGAACTCGACCTGGCCGGCCGGTCCGCGAGCCGGGTCGGCAGCTCCGGCATCGGGTCCGTAGTCGCCGACGTAGAGGATTCCGGTGGCCTTGTCGACGCTGAACCGGAACGGGTTGCGGAAACCCATCGCGTAGATCTCGGGCCGCGTCCTGTCCGTACCGGGCGCGAAGAGGTTGCCCTCCGGGATGGCGTACGAGCCGTCGGCGTTCACCTTGACGCGCAGGATCTTGCCGCGCAGGTCATTGGTGTTGCCGGCGGAACGGCGGGCGTCGAAGGCGGGGTTGCGGTTGTCGCGCCCGTCGATGGGCGTGAAGCCGTCCGACTGGAAGGGGTTGCTGTCGTCGCCGGTGGACAGGTAGAGGTTCCCTGCCGCGTCGAAGTCGATGTCCCCGCCGACATGGCAGCACAGGCCGCGCGACGCGGGTACGTCGAGGATCTTCGTCTCGCTCGAGACGTCGAGCGTCCCGTCCGTCCCGAGCACGAAGCGGGAAAGCCGGTTGACCCCGTCGAAGGGGGCGAAGTCGGCCGCCGTTCCGGTCTCGGGGGCGTCACCCGACGGGGTGTTCAACGGCGGTGCGTAGTAGAGGTAGATGAAGCGGTTGGCCGTGAACTGCGGGTCCACTCCGATGCCTTGCAGACCCTCTTCGTCCTGGGAGTAGACGTCGAGCTTGCCGGCCAGCCGTGTGTTGCCGGCGGCATCGGTGAGGCGGAGTTCGCCGTCGCGTGAGGTGTGCAGGACGGAGCGGTCCGGCAGCACGGCGAGCGACATGGGCTCGCCGACCTCGGCCTCGCCCTTGGCGAGGGTGACCTGCTGGAAGTCCTCGGCCACCGCTGCCGCCGGGTCGGCGACGGCTGCGTCGACCCGGGGCGCGGTGAGGGTGAGCGACGCGCCGGCCAGCAGAGCGCCGCTCAGAAGGGCGATGGCTCTGCGCAACGACGGACGTCGTCTGTGCGTCTCGGTTTCGCGGGTGCCGGTGGTGGGGTCGTTCCCGTGCACGGATGCCTCCAGTGTGGGGCTGGTTGTACGGGCGGGCGCGAATGCCGGGATGCGCCGTCATCCCGGCGACGGACGAGCGGCCCGGTGCGGCTGTGGGGAGCCGGTCACCTTGTCCGCTCAGTTGCCGGTGATCAATGGACCGGCGATCAGTGGTGAGTGGTCACTGATCACTCGATCAGCGGGTCGGGGGTCGTAGGCCGGGCGAGTGCGGTGAGTTCAGTTGCCGAACGCCGCGTCGAAGGATGCGGACGGGGGCTTGAAGTCGTAGGCCCGGAGGCGGATGAGGGCCTCGGGGGCGCCCTGGAGCCGGTCCATTCCCGCGTCCTCCCACTCCACGGAGATCGGGCCCTGGTAGTCGATGGAGCGCAGCATGCGGAAGACGTCCTCCCAGGGGACGTCGCCGTGGCCGGCGGAGACGAAGTCCCAGCCGCGTCGCGGGTCGCCCCACGGCAGATGGGAGCCGAGGCGTCCGTTACGGCCGTCCAGACGCTTACGGGCCTCCTTGCAGTCCACGTGGTAGATACGGTCGCGGAAGTCCCACAGGAAGCCGACCGGGTCGAGGTCCTGCCACACGAAGTGGCTCGGGTCGAAGTTGAGGCCGAAAGCCGGTCGACGGTCGACCGCCTCCAACGTGCGTACGGTCGTCCAGTAGTCGTAGGCGATCTCGCTGGGGTGGACCTCGTGCGCGAACCGCACGCCCTGCGCGTCGAAGACGTCCAGGATGGGGTTCCAGCGCTCGGCGAAGTCCTCGTAACCCCGCTCGATCATCGACTCCGGCGCGGGCGGGAACATCGCGACCAGATGCCAGATGGCGGAGCCGGTGAAGCCGATCACCGTGTCGACGCCGAAGGCCGCCGCGGCCCTGGCGGTGTCGGCGATCTCGGCCGCGGCCCGCCGCCGGACGCCCTCCGGTTCGCCGTCGCCCCAGATACGGGCGGGCAGGATGGCCCGGTGGCGCTCGTCGATAAGCGCGTCACATACCGCCTGCCCCACCAGGTGGTTGGAGATGGCCCAGCACTTCAGCCCGTATCTGTCGAGGAGTTGGTGACGGGACTTCACGTACCCGGGGTCCGCAAGCGCCTTGTCGACTTCGAAGTGATCGCCCCAGCAGGCGAGTTCCAGTCCGTCGTAGCCGAAGTCGCGGGCGAGGCGGCAGACCTCCTCCAGGGGCAGGTCGGCCCACTGGCCGGTGAAGAGTGTGAACGTACGCGGCATGCTCCAGCCCTTCTTGGTCCTCAGTCCGCTATCGGGGTGTAGACGGAGTTCTTCTCTGCGCTCTCCTCGACCGCCGCCAGGACACGCTGAACCTGCAGCCCGTCGGCGAAGGAGGGCTCGGGTCCGTGGCCCTCGGCGACGGCGTGCACCAGGTCGCGGACCTGGTGGACGAAGGTGTGCTCGTAGCCCAGCCCGTGGCCCGGCGGCCACCACGCGTTCAGGTAGGGATGATCGGGTTCGGTGACGAGGATGCGACGGAAGCCCGCGTGCGTGCCGGGCTCGGTGGCGTCGTGGAACCAGAGTTCGTTGAGGCGCTCCAGGTCGAAGGCCAACGAACCGCGCTCGCCGTTGAGTTCGAGGCGCAGGGCGTTCTTGCGGCCGGTGGCGAACCGGGTCGCTTCGAAGGAGGCGAGCGCGCCGGAGGTGAAGCGCCCGGTGAACAGGGCGGCGTCGTCCACGGTGACCGTTCCGGTGCCGCCGGCGGGGGCCGCGCTCAGGCCACTCGTCGGACCACCGGGCAGCGGCCGTTCCCGTACGAAGGTCTCGGTGATCGCGGAAACTCCTGCGAGCCGCTCCCCCGCCAGGTGTTGTGCGAGGTCGACGATGTGCGCGCCCAGGTCACCGAGCGAACCCGAACCGGCCAGCTCCCTGCGCAGTCGCCACGTCAGCGGGAACTCGCGGTCCACCAGCCAGTCCTGAAGATAGGTCACGCGGACGTGTCGCAGCGCGCCCAGCCGGCCCTCGGCGACCATCCGCCGGGCCAGTGCCGTGGCCGGGACACGACGGTAGTTGAAGCCGACCATCGCCAACTGACCCCGCGCGTGGGCGATCTCTGCCGCCCGCGCCATGGCCTCGGCCTCCTCGACGGTGTTCGCGAGGGGCTTCTCACACAGGACGTGTTTGCCGGCGGCCAGCGCCGCCAGGGCGATCTCCGCGTGGGAATCGCCGGGAGTGCAGATGTCGACGAGGTCGACGTCGTCCCGGGCGATCAGCGCACGCCAGTCGGTCTCGGCCGCCGCCCAGCCGTGCCGGTCCGCCGCCGCCCGCACCGCGGAGGGGTCACGGCCGCAGATCACGGCGAGGACCGGACGGAGGGGAAGATCGAAGACGCGGCCCGCGGTGCGCCAGCCCTGGGAGTGGGCGGCGCCCATGAACGCGTAACCGACCATCCCCACACGGAGCGGCTGCTTGCCCGCCTCCGGTCCTGCTGACTGCTGCGGCTGTTCCATACGGTGGTCCTCCTCGTCGTCGTGGCACGGTGGGGGCGGACGCTCTCGGGTGCGAGGGCCTCGTCGTCCGGCGGAGGCTCAGGGCGCCGGTGTCGCCGCTGTCGCCGGAGGGACGCTGTTCTCCGGAGTGGATACGACCCGTCAGGCAGGGCACCGGGGCCGGACCGGCGGCCCCTGAAGCGAAGGCCGACGAGTACGACAGCTCCATGCGGGCCGGGGCGAGGGGGACGGAAGCCGGTAGCTCCTGCACCACGCCTACGGTTCTCGGGGCCTGTGTCCCGCACCGCGCATCCCGCATGTCGCACTTCGTATCCCGTACTTCGTATCCAGTAGCCGATGGCCGACAGCCCGTAGCCCGTAGCCCGTAGCCCGTAGCCCGTAGCCCGTAGCCCGTAGCCGCGGTATATCCACCCGGTGGCCTGCCGCCCTCCCCGGCGGTGGCGTGCGACCGTCCCCGGCGGAGACCGAGCGCGCCCTACTTGAAGCCGGTGGACATGTACTGGTCGACGTTGGTCTTGTCGACGACTGCCGAGTAGAGGGTGATCGAGGCGGGGATCTCGAACTCGGCGAGACCGCCGACACCCTTGCCCTGGCCGAGCGCGCGGGCGAGATCGATGGCGGAGGCGGCCATGGTCGGCGGGTAGAGAACGGTTGCCTTCAGGACACCGTTGTCCTGCTTGATCGCCTGGAAGGCGGCAAGGGCACCCGCGCCGCCGACCATCAGGAAGTCGTCCCGGCCGGCCTGCTCGATGGCGCGCAGCGCACCCACACCCTGGTCGTCGTCGTGGTTCCACAGTGCGTCGAACTTGGGCTGCGCCTGGAGCAGTTGGGCCATCTTGGCCTGCCCCGACTCGACCGTGAACTCGGCGGCCTGCCGGGCGACCTTCTTGATGTTGGGGTAGTTCTTGAGGGCGTCGTCGAAGCCCTGGCTGCGCTGTTTGGTGAGTTCCAGGTTGTCCAGGCCGGCCAGCTCGATCACGCGGGCACCGGACTTGCCCTTGAGTTTCTCGCCGATGTAGTGCCCGGCGTTGAGACCCATCCCGTAGTTGTCGCCCCCAACCCAACACCGGTAAGCCTGAGGCGTGTTGAAGATCCGGTCGAGGTTGACGACGGGGATGCCCGCGCGCATCGCCTTCAGGCCGACCTGGGTGAGGGCCTTGCCGTCTGCGGGCAGCACGACCAGGACGTCGACCTTCTTGTTGATCAGGGTCTCGATCTGGCCGATCTGCTGGGCGGTGTCGTTCGAGCCCTCGGTCATCTCCAGCGCCACGTCGGAGTACTTCTTCGCGCGGCTCTCCGCGTTGTCGTTGATGGCATTGAGCCAGCCGTGGTCGGCCTGCGGCCCGGCGAAGCCTATGGTGACCTGCTTGCCGGGCTTGTCGTCTGCGGCCGGCTGGTCGTTCGCGGCCGGTTCCTCGTCCTTGGAGTCGTTGCTGGTGCAACCCATGAGGAGGGTCCCGGCCGAGACGGCGGCGGCCCCGAAGAGCATTCCTCTGCGACTGGTGAAGCGGTTCGTGAACGGCGTCGGCTCTGGCATGACGGTGAACCTTTCCTCAGGTCGTGCTCGCGGTACGGCGCTGGACCAGTACGGCGGCGACGATGATCGCGCCCTTGGCGATCTGCTGGACGTCGCTCTGCAGGTTGTTCAGGGCGAAGATGTTGGTGATCGTGGTGAAGATCAGTACGCCGAGCACGGAGCCGGTAATGGTGCCGCGGCCCCCGGTGAGCAGCGTGCCGCCGATGATCGCGGCCGCGATGGCGTCGAGCTCGTAGAGGTTGCCGTTGGTGTTCTGGCCCGAGCCGGACAGGATGATCAACAGGAAGGCGGCGATGCCGCAGCACAGTCCGGACAGCAGGTAGAGGTACAGCCGCTGGCGGCGCACGTCGATGCCGGCGAGCCGGGCGGCCTCCGCGTTCCCGCCCACGGCCACCGTGCGGCGACCGAACGTGGTGCGGTTCAGCACCAGCCAGCCGATGACCGTCACGATCGCGAAGACGATCACGAGCGGCGGGACACCGAGCACATACGCGTCGCGCTCCCCCAGGTCGAGAACGCCGTCCACGGTCACGATCTGCGTCCGGCCGTCCGTGATCTGGAGGGCCAGTCCGCGGGCGGAGGCCAGCATGGCCAGCGTCGCGATGAACGGCACCATCCCGCCGTACGCGATGAGCAGTCCGTTGACCAGGCCGCAGCCCACTCCGACGATCATGGCCGTGAAGAGAATGCCCGCGAAACCGTATTCCTGGGTGGCGACCGTGGTCGCCCACACCGAGGCCAGCGCGACGATCGCACCGACCGAGAGGTCGATGCCCCCGGAGGTGATGACGAAGGTCATACCGACGGTGACGACGCCGATCACGGACCCCTGGGTGAGGACGAGCTGGAGGTTGCGAGTGTCGAGGAACTCGTCCGGTTTGGTGATGCCGCCGATCACGATGAGCGCGGCGAGCACGCCGAGCAGGGACAGGGTGCGGACGTCGGTGCGGGCCATCACGGTGCGCCAGGCGGGGAGTGGGACCTGCGGCACCTTGTCGGTGGTGTCCCTCGGTGGGGAGACAGGCTGCGTCATGACGCCGGGCTTCCTTCCATGACGAGATCGAGAACGCGGTGTTCGTCCAGTTCCAGGGCCGGCGCCGTGTGGACGACGCGACCTTCGCGGAGCACCAGCACGCGGTCGGCGAGGCCGAGCACCTCGGGCACTTCGCTGGAGACCAGGAGCACGGCGAGGCCTTCGTCAGCCAGTCGACGGACGACTGCATACAGTTCGGCGCGGGCACCGACGTCGACTCCGCGCGTCGGCTCGTCGAGGAGGAGGACCCGGCAGCCGCGCAGCAGCCAGCGGGCCAGGACCGCCTTCTGCTGGTTGCCGCCGGAAAGCGTGCGCACAGGGACGGCCGGATTGTCGGGGCGCAGTGACAGCTCACGCGTCGCGGCCCGTGCGGCGCCGCGTTCGGCACGCCGGTCGATCCAACCGCCGCGCGAGAAGCGGGACATGGAGGAGACGGAGACGTTGCGGGTGACGGACTCCAGCATCAGCAGGGCCTGCGCCTTGCGTTCCTCGGGGGCGAGTCCGAGCCCTGCCCGGACGGCGGCGCGTACGCTCCCGGGGCGCAACGGCCGTCCGTCGACCAGGACTTGACCGGAGCTCGGCTTCCGCGCTCCGTAGATCGTCTCCAAAATCTCCGATCGCCCCGAGCCGACCAGTCCGGCGATACCGACGATCTCTCCGGGCCGCACGGCCAGGTCGAGCGACGCGAACTCACCCTCTCTGGCGAGCCCTCGCACTTCCAGCACCGGCGTCCCGTCCGCGGACCCGGCGTCGACGCCGGGCGCATCGGGGGACGGCCGCCGGGGGAAGACGTATTCGACGTTGCGTCCCGTCATCAACGCGACGATCTCGCGGGTCGGCGTCGACTTCGCGGGGAGTCCGCCCGCCACCGCACGGCCGTCCTTCAGTACGGTCACACGGTCGCCGATGCGACGGATCTCCTCCAGCCGGTGCGAGATGTAGACGACGGCCACGCCGTCTGCGGTCAGATCGCCGACGATCCGGAAGAGGTTGTCGACCTCGTCGGGGTCGAGCGCGGCGGACGGTTCGTCCATCACGATGAGCCGCACGTCGTGGGAGAGCGCCCGCGCCATGGAGACGATCTGCTGTTGCGCTGCCGACAACTCTCCGACCAGGCGCGCAGGTTCGATTTCCGGGTGCCCAAGTCGGCGCATCAGCGCACTGGTTGCCGCGCGCGCCGCTTTCCCCCGTACGACGAATCCGGCGGCCGTGGGTTCATGCCCCAAGTGGACGTTCTCGGCCACCGACAGGTGCTCCACGAGGTCGAGTTCCTGGTAGATGGTGGCGATGCCGAGGCGCATGGCGGCGATCGGGGAGCGCAGGGTGACGGGGTCGCCCTGCCAGCGGATGACACCGTCGTCGGGCTCCTGGGCGCCGGCCAGGACCTTGATCAGGGTGGACTTCCCGGCACCGTTCTGGCCGAGCAGGCAGTGCACCTCACCCGCTTGGACGGCGAGGTCGACTCCGTCCAACGCCCGTACTCCGGGGAAGGACTTGGTGATGCCGGACATGCTGAGCAGGGGTGGTTCTGTTGCCATGTGGATTCCCCTCGGCGGACGTGCGGGCCGGAGTCAGGGCAGAACAAGTCGTTGTTCTCAGGGCAGAGCAGTACGGGACAGCAGGACGGGACAGCAGGACGAGGCAGCGCAGAGCAGGACGGGCAGGACCGAGCGGAACGGGAAGGAACAGGGCAGGGCGGAGCCACACGCTGTGCTGGTGGGCCGTGTCGGTAGCGGGTTACGCGGGTGAGAACAGGTGGTCGCTGATCAGCCGGGCCGCGCCGATGACTCCGGCGGTGGGGCCCAACTCCCCCAGGACGATGGGCAGGTTGCCGGTCGCCAGGGGCAGCGACTGGCGGTACACCTGGGTGCGGATCGCGGCGAGCAGGGTGTGACCGAGGCCGGTGACCCCGCCGCCGATCACCACCAGGCCGGGGTTGAAGAACGAGACGAGTCCGGCGATGACCTGGCCGACCCGGTCGCCGCCCTCGCGGATCATCTCCAGTGAGGTGGCGTCTCCCGCGGCCGCCGCGGCGGCGACGTCGACGGCGGTGAGGCCGCCGTTCGTCGCCAGCCGTGCCGCGAGTTCGGCCGAGCGGCCCTGCTGGGCCGCCTCCAGCGCGTCTCGGGCCAGGGCCGCTCCACTGAAGTAGGCCTCCAGGCAACCCCGGTTGCCACAGGCGCACGGACGGCCGTCGGGCACGGCCTGGATGTGCCCGATGTCGCCCGCGCTGCCGGTCGTACCGCGGTACACATGGCCGCCGACGACGATGCCGCAGCCGATCCCGGTGCCGATCTTGACGCAGAGGTAGTCGGCGACGGTGCGGGCGACGCCCGCGTGCTGCTCCCCCATCGCCATGAGATTCACATCGTTGTCGACCATCACCGGGCAGCCCAGTTCCTGGCTGAGCGCCTCCCGTACGGGGAAACCGTCCCAGCCGGGCATGATCGGCGGTGCCACCGGCACGCCTTCGGGGAAACGAACCGGTCCGGGTACGCCGATGCCGGCGCCGTCGAAGCCCTCGGCCAGTCCCGTCGCTCTCAACTTCGCTGCCATGGCCAGGACTTGCTCGAAGACCGCCACCGGCCCCTCACGTACGTCGAGGGGCTGGTTGAGATGCCCGAGGATCTCCAGTTCGGCGTTGGTGACGGCGACGTCGACGGAGGTCGCGCCGATGTCGACGCCGAGGAAGCGCAGCCCCGGGTTGAGCCGGACGTTGTGGGAGCGGCGGCCGCCGCGCGAGGCGGCGAGTCCGTCGGCCACGACCAGCCCCGTCTCCAGGAGTCGGTCCACCTCCACGGCCAGCTTGGATCGCGACAGGTCGATCTGATCACCCAGTTGGGCACGGGAGTTGGGGCCGCCGTCCCGCAACAGCTTGAGCAGCCGGGCCTGGTGGGCGTTCGCGGGTCGTGCCGTCATACGTCTCACGAGCCCCTCCCCGCCTCAGTCCGGCCGCCAGTGTCGGGCTTTCGAAGGGAACGTAGCAGCGCCTGCCGAACCTGGGAAGAAGCTGTGCACGGATTGCCGTCAACTTTCCCCACTCGCAGGACAAAGCGCGGAGCCGACGCCCCCGGAATCGGTCGTAACCTGGTGGAACCGGTGTCCGAGCAGGCTCAGGACTTGGGGCGGTCGTGGTACGAGCGCCGGGTGTGCTCGGTGTGTTCACGCATCAGCCGGGTGGCCAACTGCTCGTCGCGGGCGGCGATCGCGGCGATCAGGTCGCGGTGCTCGATCCAGGACTGGTGGCCGCGCTGCCGGGCGATGGGCGTGTAGTACCAGCGCACCCGACGGTCCACCTGGGCCGCGAGTTCGGCGAGTACCGCGTTGCCCGCGAGATCGATGACTTTCGCGTGAAAACGGGCGTTCAGCGCGACCGCGGTGTCCACGTCGTCACTGGCGACGGCCAGCATGCCCTGAGCCAGGATCTCGTCCAGGGCTTCGATGCCGGCCTTGTCCGCGTGCGCTGCGGCCAGCCGCGCGGCCTCCGCCTCCAACAGCGTGCGCACGGTGAGGAGTTGGTCCGCCTCGTCCTCGGTCGGCTCGTGTACGAAGGCGCCCTGGGCGGGCCGCAGGTCCACCCAGCCCTCGGTGTTCAGCCGCTGGAGTGCCTCGCGCACCGGCTGCCGCGAGACGCCGAGGTGCGTGGCGAGCTCACTCTCGACGAGATGCTGACCGGGCTGGAGGGCGCGGGTGGTGATGAGTTCGAGCAGGGCCTCGTAGACACGGTCGCGCAGCGGGCCGGGGCGTTCGAGTTTGGGCACCGCGCCCTGCGGCAGTCCTGTCGACAACATCGGTCGGTCCCCCTCCTGGGCAACACCGGGCAACTGCAACCGGAAAGCCACATATCGATTGACGTACTCGGCCGTCCGTAGCCGATCGACTGTCTACAGCCGAGTATCGATTGTCTTTCGTCTACAGTCTACGGCGCACAGTAGCCAGAGCCGGGCACAGTCGATCGCGTCACAGTACGCCGCGCCCCACCCGCGGGAATCCACCCGCGCCCGCACCCCGGCCCCGGTCACGGGCAGCGCACGACCTGCCCCGCGTACGACAGGTTGCCGCCGAAGCCGAACAGCAGTACCGGGTCACCCGTGGAGACGGCTCCCTGCTCGACGAGCTTGGAGAAGGCGAGCGGAATGCTGGCGGCGGAGGTGTTACCCGATTCGGTGACGTCACGCGCGACCACCGCGTTGACGGCGCCGATCTTCTGCGCGAGGGGTTCGATGATGCGCAGGTTCGCCTGGTGCAGGACGACGGCGGCGAGGTCCGCGGGGGTGAGGCCCGCCCGCTCGCAGGCCTGTCGGGCCAGCGGCGGCAACTGGGTGGTGGCCCAGCGGTAGACGCTCTGCCCCTCCTGCGCGAACCGCGCCGGCTGGCCCTCGATGCGCACCGCGTGCCCCATCTCGGGCAGCGAGCCCCACAGCACCGGCGAGATGCCGGGCTCCACGCCGTCGGGACAGGTCTCGATGACCGCGGCGCCCGCTCCGTCGCCCACGAGCACGCAGGTCGTGCGGTCGCTCCAGTCGGTGACCTCGGACATCTTGTCGGCGCCGATGACCAGGGCGCGGGTCGCGGCGCCCGCGCGGAGGGTGTGGTCGGCGGTGGCCAGCGCGTGGGTGAAACCGGCGCAGACCACGTTGACGTCCATCGCGGCCGGCTGCGGGATGCCGAGGCGGGCCGCGACCCGGGCGGCCATGTTCGGCGAGCGGTCGACCGCCGTCGAGGTCGCGACCAGCACCAGGTCGATGTCGCTCGGCGCGAGGCCGGCCGCCGCGAGCGCCTTGGCGGCGGCGTGCGACGCCAGCTCGTCCACGGGCTCGTCGGGTCCGGCGATGTGGCGCGTGCGGATGCCCACCCGGCTCCTGATCCACTCGTCACTGGTGTCGACCAGGCTCGCCAGATCCTCGTTGGTGAGCACCTTGGCGGGCTGGTAGTGGCCGACGGCGGCGATGCGCGAGCCGTTCATTGGGGGGTCCCCTCGTTGCCGTGGGTAGCGGGATCCACCAGTCTGATCAGTGACTCACGGGTACGAGGGCGCGTGAAGCGACAGGAAACCGGTTCCCGGGTTGTCGGCTTCCCCATAGCCCTCGGACGCCCGAGCAACCGCCGAACACATACCCACCGACCACGCGCCCCCCGGGAAACACCGTTACCCGGTCACCCGGTGAACAGCTGCGTCGCCTTCCGTACCAGCTCGTACAGCCCGTAGGCGAGCGGTGCCCCCACCCACAGCCAGGCAAAGGCGATCAGCGGCCGCCTGTCAGGCTGCGGACTCGGGCTGCTGTCGTTCGACATCGGCGGCCTCCCTCTGGGCGGGGACGTGGTGGTGGCGGGCGTGGACGGGCCGGACGAGTTCGTTGGCGACGAAGCCGACGGCCAGCAGCCCGATCATGATGAACAGGGACAGGGTGTACAGGGACGCGCCGTGCTTTCCGGCGTCCTCCTGCCGGTCGGCGATCCAGTTCACGATCAGCGGACCGAGCACGCCGGCGGTCGACCAGGCGGTGAGCAGCCGGCCGTGGATCGCGCCGACCTGGTAGGTCCCGAACAGGTCCTTGAGGTAGGCGGGAATCGTCGCGAAGCCGCCGCCGTAGAAGGAGAGGATCACCAACGCGCACAACACGAAAAGGGGTTTCGACGAGTCGCCGATCAGCGCGATGAGGGCGTACATCAGGGCTCCGACGCCCAGGTACACCCGGTAGATGTTCTTGCGTCCGATCAGGTCGGAGGTCGACGACCACCCGATCCGCCCCGCCATGTTCGCCGCGGACAGCAGGGCGACGAAGCCCGCGGCCGCGGACACCGAGACCGGGGTGGAGGTGTCGGCGAAGAAGTCCGTGATCATCGGGGCGGCCTTCTCCAGGATGCCGATACCCGCGGTCACGTTCATGCACAGCACGACCCACAGGCACCAGAACTGCGGAGTGCGCACTGCCCTGCTCGCCGAGACCTGTACGCCCTCGACGGCGACGGCGCCGCCTGCCACCGGTCGCGTGCTGCGCGGTACCCGCACCAGCAGGACGCCCAGCGTCATGAATACCGCGTACGACAGCCCGTGGACGAGAAACGCCAGGGCGATGCCCGAGCTGTCGGACCCGAAGGAATCCAGCATCTGCGCGGACCAGGGCGAGGCGATGAGTGCGCCGCCGCCGAAGCCCATGATGGCGATGCCGGTGGCCATGCCGGGCCGGTCCGGGAACCACTTGATCAAGGTGGAGACGGGCGAGATGTAACCGATTCCGAGACCTATCCCACCGACGAAGCCGTAGCCGAGGACGATCAGCCAGTACTGCTCGGTGGCCGCTCCGAGCGCGGAGATCAGGAAGCCGGACGAGAAGCAGACCAGGGCGACGGTCATCGCCCAGCGCGGTCCGTTGCGCTCGACCAGCGTGCCGCCGAAGGCGGCGGACAGGCCGAGCATGACGATGGCGAGTTGGAAGGGGAGCGCGCTCTGGGTGCCGCTGAGGCCGAGCGCGGATTCCAACGGCGGTTTGAACACGGACCACGCGTACGCCTGGCCGATGGAGAGGTGGACCGAGAGAGCGGCCGGGGGGACGAGCCAGCGGCTCCAGCCGGCCGGTGCGACAGGGGGACTCATGAGTCCTGGACGGTAGGAAGCGGCGAGGGCGTTGGAAAGGCGGCGCGTCGACCGCATGCGATGAACGGTATCCAGACTGCGCCGAACGGTTCGGCCGACCGGTTTCCGAAACCGGTTCCGACGCCGATCCCAGGGTCGGGCGCTTCCTGACGCCGCTCCCCGGGCTTGCCGCGAACCGTCCCGGACGCTGCGCGAACCCTTGCCGCTGCAACCTCCATACTGTAGACAATATTTCGTCGACAGGATTCGACAGTTCCTCGGTACCCTCGACCGAACGGAGCTCCCTCGCAATGAAGGTCGCAGTCCTCGGCGCCGGTGCGATCGGCGCCTACGTCGGTGCGGCGCTCCACCGCGCCGGCGCCGACGTGCATCTCGTCGCCCGTGGACCGCATCTCGCGGCCATGAGGCAGGACGGGGTGCGGGTGCTCAGTCCGCGCGGCGACTTCACCGCCCGCGCCCACGCCACCGACGACCCGGCCGACATCGGCCCGGTCGACTTCGTCTTCCTGGGCCTCAAGGCCAACTCGTACGCGGCGTGCGGGCCGCTGATCGAGCCCCTGCTGCACCCCTCCACCGCCGTGGTGGCCGCTCAGAACGGCATCCCCTGGTGGTACTTCCACCGCCACGGCGGCCCCCACGACGGACTACGGATCGACAGTGTGGACCCGGGCGGCGCGGTCAGTGCGGTGCTCGCACCGGAACGGGCCGTCGGCTGTGTGGTCTACGCGGCGACCGAGCTCGAAGGGCCGGGCGTCGTACGGCACTTGGAAGGAACCAGGTTCTCCGTCGGCGAGCCCGACCGCAGTGTCTCGACCCGCTGCCTGGCCTTCAGCGAGGCCATGCGGGCCGGCGGGCTGAAATGCCCGGTGGAACCCGCGCTGCGCAACGACATCTGGCTCAAGCTGCTCGGCAACATCTCCTTCAACCCGATCAGCGCGCTGGCCCGCGCCACCATGCGGCAGATGTGCCGCCACGGGGGTACCCGCCAGGTCATCGAGACGATGATGCGCGAGACGCTCGCGGTCGCCGAGGCCCTGGGCTGCGAGGTGGGCGTCTCCATCGAGCGTCGGCTCGCGGGCGCGGAGAAGGTCGGCGACCACCGCACCTCCACGCTCCAGGACCTGGAGCGCGGCAAGCCGCTCGAACTCGACGTACTCCTGGCGGCCGTCGTCGAGTTGGCGGAGATCACCGGTGTGCACGTGCCGACCCTGCGCACCGTGCACGCCATCTCGGACCTGCTCGCGCTGAGGAGCGCCGCATGATCGCTGGGGAGCACGCATGAGGAAACGCGACCGGACCCCGAAGACCTACACCCGGCTCACCCGACCGCTGATCAGGGACTCCCGCGACGAACCCTTTCGCGAGGCGAGTTGGGAGGAGGCACTGGAGCGCACCGCGGGAGGACTCCGGCGCCATCGCGGCGCGTTCGGCATGTTCTCCTGTGCCCGGGCCACCAACGAGATGAACTACGTGGCGCAGAAGTTCGCCCGGGTCGTCATGGGCACCAACAACGTCGACTCGTGCAACCGCACCTGTCACGCGCCGAGCGTCGCCGGCCTGTCGGCGGCCTTCGGTTCGGGTGGCGGGACGTCGTCGTACGAGGAGATCGAGCACACCGACGTCATCGTGATGTGGGGGTCCAACGCGCGTTTCGCGCATCCGATCTTCTTCCAGCACGTGCTGAAGGGGGTCAGGAACGGCGCCCGGATGTACGCGGTCGACCCGCGCCGGACGTCGACCGCCGAGTGGGCGGACAGCTGGCTCGGCCTCAACGTCGGCACGGACATCCCGATGGCCCACGCGATCGGCCGCGAGATCATCCACGCGGGCCTGGTCAACGAGGCGTTCGTGGAGCGCGCCACCAGCGACTTCGAGGCGTACAGAACGCTGGTGGAGCCCTGGACGCTGTCCCTTGCGGAGAAGGTGACGGGCGTACCAGCGGCCGCCATAAGGGGGTTGGCGCACGCCTACGCCCGCGCCGAGCGGGCCCAACTGTGCTGGACCCTCGGCATCACCGAGCACCACAACGGCACCGACAACGTGCGCGCGCTCATCAATCTCTCGCTGCTGACCGGGCACGTGGGCCGTTACGGCTCGGGCCTTCAGCCCCTGCGAGGGCAGAACAACGTCCAGGGCGGTGGCGACATGGGCGCGATTCCCAATCGCCTCCCCGGTTTCCAGGACATCCTCGACCCGGACGCCCGGCTGAGGTTCGAGTCGGCCTGGGACACCGCCATCCAGCCGCACTACGGCCTGAACCTCACGGAGATGTTCGAGGCGATGGAGGAGGGTTCGCTGAAGGCCGTCTACTGCATCGGCGAGAACCCCGCCCAGTCGGAGGCGGACAGCGAACGGGCCGTCCGTCGTATGCGGTCCCTCGACTTCCTCGTCGTGCAGGACATCTTCCTTACGAAGACCGCCGAGTTGGCGGACGTGGTGCTGCCCGCCACCGCCGGCTGGGCGGAGACCGACGGCACAACCACCAACAGTGAACGCCGGGTTCAACGGGTCCGGCGTGCCGTGACGCCGCCCGGCGAGGCGCGCGAGGACATCGACATCCTCTGTGATCTGGCGACGCGGCTCGGCCACGAGTGGAAGTACGCGGACGCCGAGGCCGTCTGGAACGAGCTCAGGTCCGTGTCCCCGGACCACTACGGCATGACGTACGACCGGCTGGAGGAGCACCAGGGCATCCAGTGGCCGTGCCCGAGCACCGACGGGCTCGAACCCGCCTATCTGCACGGCAGGTTGTGGGAGAAGGAGCCCGCACGGCGGGGCAGGCGCGCACCGTTCGGGATCGTCCGGCACGACCCTCCGGTCGACCTGACGGACGAGGAGTACCCGATCCGGCTGACGACCGGGCGGCGGCTCGACTCCTACAACACCGGTGTGCAGAGCGGCAGTTTCGCCTCACCGCTGCGCCGCGGCGAGTACGTCGAGCTGTGCCCGGAGGACGCGGAACGCTACGGGATCGTCGTCGGCGAGGAGGTCCGGGTGAGCTCACGGCGCGGATCCGTGGTCGCACCGGTGTGGATCGACACCGCTCTGCGGCCCGGGCTCGCCTTCATGACCATGCACTTTCCCGACGAGGTGGACACCAATCAGCTGACGATCGAGGCGAACTGCCCGATCGCGGGGACGGCGGAATTCAAGGCGTCGGCGATCCGGATCGAGAAGCTCCCGGCCCCGACCTGTGTGAGGTGATGTCGTGGACCTGCACTTCGGCGACAGCAAACCGACGGACGACGAACGGGCGGCCGTCGACGCCCTGTTCGGCCCACCGGAGTCCTCCTGGGAGGGCGCCGACCGTTCCGACGCGGACCTGCGGTGGGCGCGGGGCGGACGAGAGGCCCGGGACCGCCGCGACCTGCTGCTGCCGGGGCTGCACGCGCTCAACGACCGAATCGGCTGGATCAGCGAGGGCGCCCTCGGCTATCTGTGCCGCCGCCTGACCGTGCCCCCGGCGGAGGCCTACGGCGTCGCCACCTTCTACGCGATGTTCTCGGTCAAGCCGCGGCCGGCCACCGTGCTGCACGTGTGCACGGACCTCGCCTGCGCCGCCGCGGGCGCCTCCGGACTGTGTGCCGGGATCGAGTCCCGGCTGGGGCCGGGCAGTGGAGTGTCCGTCGAACGCAGCCCGTGCCTCGGCCTGTGCGAGCGCGCCCCCGCCACGCTCGCGGTCAAGGCGGGCGACCCGGTGCGTACGGCGGTGTCGGCGCCCGCGAGCGTCGAGGCGGCCGTACTCGCCGCCGGCGCCCCCGACTCGGCGCCCGAGGAGCGGGCGGCGGCGGACGCTGTACCGCAGGCCGGGGACCCGTCGCTGATCCTGCTGAACCGGATCGGTGTGGTCGACCCGGCGTCGCTAGACGACTACCGGGCCCACGGCGGCTACACGGCCCTGCGCCGCGCCTTCGCGCTCGGTCCCGCCGGGGTCATCCGCGAGGTCGCCGACTCCGGCCTGCTCGGGCGCGGCGGCGCCGCCTTCCCCACCGGCCGCAAGTGGCAGGCCACGGCGTCCCAGCCCGATCACCCGCACTACCTGGTGTGCAACGCGGACGAGTCCGAGCCGGGCACCTTCAAGGACCGCGCCCTCATGGAAGGCGACCCGTACGCACTGGTGGAGGCGATGACGGTCGCGGCGTATGCGGTCGGCGCGCACAAGGGATACCTGTATCTCCGCGGGGAGTACCCGCGCGCCCTGCATCGTATGCAATATGCGGTCGACTGTGCACGCGCTCGCGGTCTCCTCGGCGACGACATCCTCGGCCAGGGCTACGCCTTCGACATCGAGATCCGTCGCGGCGCCGGCGCGTACATCTGCGGCGAGGAGACGGCCCTGTTCAACTCCATCGAGGGATACCGGGGCGAGCCCCGCTCGAAACCGCCGTTCCCGGTACAGAAGGGCCTGTTCGGCAAGCCGACGGTCGAGAACAATGTGGAGACGCTGATCAACGTCCTGCCGATCCTCACCATGGGCGCTCCGGCCTACGCGGCGATCGGCACGGCCACCTCCACCGGCCCCAAGCTGTTCTGCGTGTCGGGCAGCGTCGATCACCCCGGTGTGCACGAACTCCCCTTCGGCGCGACGCTGGGCGAACTCCTCGACCTCGCCGGAGGCCGCGAGAATCTGCGTGCCGTACTCCTCGGCGGCGCGGCCGGCGGCTTCGTACGGCCCGACGAGCTGGACATCCCGCTGACTTTCGAGGGCACCCGGGACGCGGGCACGACGCTCGGTTCGGGGGTGGTGATGGCCTTCGACGACACCGTTCCGCTGCCCCGACTGCTGTTGCGCATCGCCGAGTTCTTCCGGGACGAGTCGTGCGGTCAGTGCGTGCCCTGCCGAGTCGGGACCGTACGGCAGGAGGAGGCGTTGCACCGGATCGCGGAGCGGACCGGCGCCGACGCCGCCGACGACATCGCCCTGCTGCGCGAGGTGGGCCGTGCCATGCGGGACGCATCGATCTGCGGCCTGGGCCAGACCGCGTGGAACGCCGTGGAATCCGCCATCGACCGTCTGGGGGCGTACGAATGACCGCGACCGTCCGCACAGGAGCCGCCGTATGACCGCGATACCGCTGGGAGTGCCACGTCGGCTGGTGGAGTTCACGATCGACGGGCGGGAGGTCAGGGTGCCCGAGGGGTCGACACTCCTCGACGGCTGCCGGGCCGCCGGGAAGGACGTGCCGACCCTGTGTCAGGGCGACACGCTCACCCCGAAGAACGCCTGCCGGGTCTGCGTCGTGGAGGTCGAGGGCTCCCGGACACTGGCGCCCGCGTGCTCCCGCGTCGCGGAGCCCGGCATGGAGGTCCGTACCGACACCGAGCGCGCCCGGCACAGCCGCAAGATCGTTCTCGAGCTGCTCGCGTCCTCCGTCGACCTGTCCACGACACCAATGGTTGCGCAATGGATCAAGGAGTACGACGCGAAGCCTGATCGTTTCGGCCCCGAGGCGGCCCGGCTGAACGAGGAACCGAAGATCGACAACGAACTGTACGTACGCGATTACGACAAGTGCATCCTCTGCTACAAGTGCGTGGACGCCTGCGGTGACCAGTGGCAGAACACCTTCGCGATCTCCGTGACGGGGCGTGGTTTCGACGCCCGGATCGCCGTCGAGCACGACGCGCCGCTCACCGACTCGGCGTGCGTGTACTGCGGAAACTGCATCGAGGTGTGCCCCACGGGCGCCCTGTCGTTCAAGTCCGAGTTCGACCGCCGAGCGGCCGGAAACTGGGATGAATCAGCACAGACGCAGACAACGACCGTATGCGCTTACTGCGGGGTGGGCTGCAATCTCACGCTCCATGTGCAGGACAATGACATCGTGAAGGTCACCTCACCGCACGACAACCCCGTGACCCACGGGAATCTCTGCATCAAGGGCCGCTTCGGCTACCAGCACGTACAGAACCGGGGCTGATCACGACATGGGACGAGTCACCGAACGACGCAAGGTGGTCCGCATCAGGGACGGAGTGATCTCGTCCCGGCCGGACACCCTGGTCGCCGAGGAGCCACTGGAGATCCGGCTCAACGGCAAACCCCTGGCCATCACCATGCGCACGCCCGGTGACGACTTCGCGCTGGCGGCCGGCTTCCTGGTCAGCGAGGGTGTACTTGCCACTGCATCCGATCTGCTGAATATCGTCTACTGTGCGGGCGCGACCGTCGACGGCTCCAACACCTACAACGTGGTGGACGTCCGGACGGCCCCCGGCGTGACGATGCCCGACATCACCCTCGAGCGGAACGTCTACACCACCTCCTCCTGCGGCCTGTGCGGCAAGGCGAGCCTGGACGCGGTCCGTACGACGGCCCGCTGGCCCATCGCCGACACTCCCCCGCTCCGGATCGAACCCGCCCTGCTCTCCAGCCTCCCCGACCGGCTTCGCGCGGCCCAGCGGGTCTTCGACCGGACCGGGGGGCTCCACGCGGCCGCGCTGTTCTCCGAGGACGGCGAGCTGCTGGACGTACGCGAGGACGTGGGCCGGCACAACGCGGTCGACAAACTGGTCGGCCGCGCCCTGCAGAACGGGGACCTGCCCCTGTCGCGGACGATCCTGCTCGTGTCGGGCCGGGCGTCGTTCGAGCTGGCGCAGAAGGCCGTGATGGCGGGGATCCCGATGCTCGCGGCGGTCTCGGCGCCCTCCTCCCTGGCGGTGGATCTGGCCGCCGAGACCGGGCTGACGCTGGTGGGCTTCCTGCGGGGCAGCTCCATGAACGTGTACGCGGGTGAGGACCGCATCACCCTCCGGACCGCGGCCGCCCAGGGCTGACCCGGTTCCCCGCGGCACGGCGGCGGGGCCCCGACCGGCGGGGAGCGCCCCCTGCGCCGCAGGGGCCCCGCCTCAACCGCTGGTGAAGCGCACGTCGGCCGCCGACACCACGGTCCCCAGCCGGGGGAAGTCCAGTTTCACCGACGCCTCGTGCTCGGCCCTGGTGAGAGCCGCCATCGCGTCCTCGACGAAGACCAGTCCGTAGCCGAGGTCGCCGGCCGCACGGGCGGTGGACTCGACGCCGAGATTGGTCGCGATGCCGCCGAACACGAGGGTCGTCACGCCGTGTGCCCGGCGTCGGTCGTCCAGGCCGGTCCCCTGGAAGGCGCCGATGGTCCGCTTGACGATCTCCAAGTCACCGCCTTGACAGAGCCCTTCGACGAAACCGCTGCCGGGCGGTTGCTCGGCGACGCCGGGACGTTCGACGCGGACGAGGACGACGAGCGCGCCGACCGAACGGAACGCCGCCGCCAACTCCTCGGCGGTGGCCAGTACTTCCGATCCCTTGCGGGGTTCCAGGGGCAGCGCGACGATGCGGTCCATCAGGTCGACGAGGACGAGGGCGCTGCGCGCGGGGACGAGCGGGAGGGCTTCGGTCATGACGGAACGCTATCCGCCGTCAGCCCTCCGTACCGGAAATCCGGATCAACATGCCCATGAAGTGCTCGCGTTCGGTGGCGGAGAGCGGGGCGAGCAGCTCGTCGTTCGCCTCCCGGGCGGCCTTCTCGCAGCGACCGAGCAGCCGTTGCCCCTCTTCGGTGAGTGACACCGCGTTCTTCCGGCGGTCGTGCGGATCCGGTTCGCGCACGGCGAGTCCCGCGGACTGCAGGTCGTTGAGGACGCCGACCAGGTCCTTGGGGTCGAGTCCGACGCCGCGTCCGAGATCGGCCTGGGCCACCGGGGCGAGATCACGGACGGCGGAGAGCACCACGTGATGCCACATCTTGACGTCCTCGGCAGCGAGCGCCTCGGCCACCAGGGCGCGTCCTCGGGCGGCGGCCCGGCCCAGGAGCCAGCTGGGCAGCGAACGAATGGCGGAGAGATGCGCTTCGGGCATGGCCACACCCTATCGAATATTCATTGGCCGCCCCAATGAACTTGGGAATATCGTTGGGGCTCCCAATGAATTCTGGAGGTGCGATGCGCCGCGTCCGATACGGCTCAACCGGTGGCCCTCTCTTCCTGGAGGAAGTCCCCGCCCCCGAACCGGGCCCCGCCGAACTCCTCGTACGCTGCGAGGCGATCGGCGCCACCCTTCCCGTCGTCCGCAAGGTCGCGGAGGCCGCGGAACCGATTCCCCTCGGCGGCGAGATCGCCGGGGAGGTCGTGGCGGTCGGGGAGGGGGTCACCCGGTTCCGGGTGGGCGAGCGCGTGACCGGCCTGTGCCTCGGCCACGGCTACGCCGACTTCGCCCTCCTGCACGAGGTGATGGCCTCACCCGTCCCGGAGGGTGCCTGCGCGGTCGACGCGGTCGCCCTGGTACGCAGCGGGCTGGTCGCGCTGGGCGCCCTCACCGCCGCGCGCCCCGCGCCCGGCGAGGCGGCCCTCGTGACCGCCGCGGCGAGCGGCGTCGGCCACCTCGCGGTTCAACTCGCGCGCACGCGCGGCGCGACCCGTGTCGTAGGTGCCGTGTCCGACCCCGCGAAAGCCGACTTCGTGACGGAACTGGGCGCCGACGAGGTCATCACCTACAGCCAGGAGGACTGGGGCACGAGCGTCGACTACGCCCTGGACGCGGTCGGCGGCGAGTTGCTCGCGCCAACCGTCGCGTCCCTTGCACCCGGCGGACGGCTCGTGGCGTACAGCTCCGGCGGCGGGACGATCCAGGCGTACGACCTGCTGGTGGGCGCCAAGTCCGTAACCGGCTTCCAGATGGCCCACATCGCGCGCGAGAAACCGGAACTGTACGAACAGTGGCGCCAAGAGCTGTGGCGCCTGTTCGAGGACGGAGCGCTGAAGCCGGCCGTGCACCGGAAGTTCGCCCTGGAGGACGCGGCCGAGGCGCACGCGGCGATCACGTCACGGGGCAACCTGGGCAAGGTCGTCCTGGTGCCGTGAGCCGGGGGACGTATACGGAAACACGGATGCGGTCGACCGCACATTGCATACCGTCATCCCCGCCGCCACGTGTCGACGATTCGCGGTTCGCCGCCGACTGTCTACAGTCGCCCGGCGACCGGCGACCGGCGACCGGCGACCGGCGACCGGCGACCGGCGACCGGCGACCGGCGACCGGCGACCGGCGACCGGCGAGCATCTCACGCCGCAGCCGACGCCCTCTCGTCGGCAGGCTCCCGTGAAGCCTCCAGCGGATCCCTCGCCCGGCGTTTGGCGATGACCGCGCAGACCATCAACTGCATCTGATGGAAGAGCATCAGCGGCAGCACCGCCAGGGACGCATGTGCGCCGAACAGGACGCTCGCCATCGGCAGCCCGGAGGCGAGGGACTTCTTGGAGCCCGCGAACTGGATGGCGATGCGATCCTCGCGGTTGAAGCGCAGCGCCTTGCCGCCGTACCAGGTCAGGACGAGCATCACGGCGAGCAACACGGCCTCGACGACGAGCAGCCCACCCAGCCGTACGGCGCTGACCTTGTGCCAGATGCCCTGGACCATGCCCTCACTGAACGCCGTGTACACGACCAGCAGGATCGAGCCCCGGTCGACGAGCCCGAGGACCTTCTTGTGCCGGGTGACGAACCCGCCGATCCAGCGGCGCAGCAGTTGTCCCGCGAGGAACGGTACGAGCAGCTGCACCACGATCTCGACCAGCGAGTCCGCGGAGAAGCCGCCGCCGCTGCTCCCGAGCAGGGCTGCCGCCAGCAGCGGGGTGACGACGATGCCGACCAGCGAGGAGAAGGAGCCGGCACAGATCGCGGCGGGCACGTTGCCCCGGGCGATGGAGGTGAAGGCGATCGACGACTGGATGGTCGACGGTACGAGGGTGAGGAAGAGCAGACCCTGGTAGAGCGGCTGGGTGAGGAATACGGGGACGAGGCCGCGCGCGGCCAGGCCGAGCAGCGGAAAGACCAGGAAGGTGCAGGCCAGGACCGTTACGTGGAGCCGCCAGTGCTTCAGGCCGTCGAGCGCCTCGCGGGTGGACAGTCGGGCGCCGTAGAGGAAGAAGAGGAAGGCGATCGCGGCCGTGGACGCGCCCGAGGCCACGTCGGCGGCGGCACCTCGCGCCGGAAGCAGCGCCGCGAACCCGACGGTGCCGAGCAACAGCAGGATGTAGGGGTCGACCGGCATCCAACTCGGCCAGTGCAGGCGTTTCACGGTGCTCCACGTGCGGTTCGATCGGCGTGTGTCCGGGCTCGGAGAGCCCCTCCCCATCGTCCTCCTCCGTATCGTGATCGGGAATCCGGCATACCGCTCTCACTGTCATCGCGTATCGCGATGACAAAGCGCCGAGGAGCTACTGTGGCTGGCGTGTACGAGCCCTCCCATCTGCGTACTTTCCTCGCCGTCGCCCAGACCCTGAGCTTCACGCAGGCCGCGCGGAGGCTCGGGCTGCGTCAGTCCACTGTCAGCCAGCATGTGCGACGCCTCGAGGACGCGACCGGGCGGCCACTGTTCACCCGGGACACGCACTCCGTGGAGCTCACGGAGGACGGCGAGGCGATGCTCGGCTTCGCGCGCCGCATTCTGGACGTCCACGAGCAGGCCTCCTCGTTCTTCACCGGCACCCGGCTGCGCGGCCGGCTGCGTTTCGGGGCATCCGAGGACTTCGTACTGACCCGGCTGCCGGAGATCCTCGAAGGCTTCCGCTACGACCACCCCGAGGTCGATCTCGAACTGACCGTGGAACTGTCGGGCACCCTGCACGAGCGACTCGCCGCCGGGAAGCTGGACCTCGTACTGGCCAAGAGACGCCCCGAGGATCCTCGCGGGGAGTTGGTGTGGCACGACGGGTTGGTGTGGATCGGCGCGGAACGGCTGCGCCTGGACGCCGCCCGGCCGGTCCCGCTCATCGTGTTCCCGCCCCCCGGCATCACCCGCGCCCTGGCTCTGGAGGCGCTGGAGCGGCAAGGGCGGGCTTGGCGGATCGTCTGCACGAGCGGCAGCCTCAACGGCCTCATCGCGGCGGCCCGGGCCGGCCTCGGCGTCATGGCCCACTCACGGGGTCTGATCCCGCCGGGCCTGGTGCGCATCCCGGACCGGGCCGGCTTGCCTGAACTGGGCCAGGTCGACTTCGTACTGGTGCACGGAGGCAGACGCACCTCTGCTCAGGGCGCCGCAGACGCACTGGCGGCGGCGATCCTGGCGGGCGGCGACCGGCTGCACCGACGGCCGACGGGACCCGGTCGACGGATCGGCCGGCCGGAGGGCGACGGCGGCACCGCCTGACCGGCCCGCACGCGGTGCACGTATGCGATATGCGACGTGGGCAGTGCGACGAGTGGTGCACGGTACACCGCATATTGCATACAGCATTTCACCTATCGGCTACACCAGCCGCAGCCGCGCCCTTCCCCTGCCTACCGCCTACCGCCTACCGCCTACCGCCTACCGCCCAGCATGCTGATACGTCAGCTGTTTCACCCGCCGCATGAACGGCGTCGACTCCACGTGCTGGACGCCCTCCAGGCGCCCCAGCGGCCCGCTCAGGTAGGCATAGAGGCCCGCCGTGTCCCGCACCACCGCCGTGACGACGATGTGGGAGGGGCCCGCCGTGGCCGAGGCGAAGGCGATCTCGTCGTGGTTGGCCAGCGCCTGCCCGACCGCGTGCAGGGCGGAGGGCGCCGTGGTGATCCACAGAACGGCGGCAAGGGGGTAACCGAGGAACTCGGAGTGGTACTCGACGTCGATGTAGACGGCGCCCGAGGCGAGCAGGGCGGCGAGGCGGCGTTTGACGGCGGACTCGGAGCGACCGGTGGCGCGCTGGAGTTCGGGATAGGTGGCGCGGCCGTCTCGTTCCAGGACGGCGAGCAGGGGTTCGTCCTCGGGCTGGATGCGGGCCGGCCCCGCCGTCGCGTTCGGGTCGTGGCGCGGTGTCAGGGCGTCGATCTGTTTCTCGTCGAGCGCGCCGAGTTTGCGCAACCAGCCCGTCGGCCCGCCGTAGAAGCGGTGGAGGAGCTGCTGGGCGCGGATCTCCACGACGCTCGGGGTGCGTGGGAGCTTGCCGAGCAGCAGGTCGTCGTGGTCGCCGGGATGGCGCGGCCTGGTCATGCAGACGATCTCGGTGCCACCGGAGCCGAGGCCGATCCAGTTGGTGTCGGGGCGTTTGGCGAGCGCGTCGGCGATGACGGTGGCGCTGTCGGGAACACAGCGCAGCCGCAGCATCCACTGGTCCTGGCCGAGGCGTTCCGCGTCCCGGACGGCGACGACTCTCAGGCCGGCCTCGGCGCTGAGCCGGCGGTAGCGGCGGGCGACCGTCTGGTCGGAGACACCCAGGACCCCGCCGAGTTTGCTGAAGGAGGCCCGCCCGTCGACCTCCAGCGCCGAGAGCAACCGCAGATCCAGTCGGTCCAGCCTGCCATCGGCGTGGGATTCCATCTCCACCGGCCTCTCATCGTCGAATTCCGTCGGCAGGCCGTCCGATTCCACGGCGATCGGCCACGTCTCGTCCATCGTACGGAGCTCGACGAACCAATCGCAGAGACACCTGTCAGAGACAACTGTCGAGGAGTGGGACATGCGCACATGGGGGCCGCTGACAGCGGTGTGCCTGGGCACGTTCATGTTGTTGCTGGACGTGACGATCGTGATCGTGGCGCTGCCGGACATGGCACGGGCGTTGCACGCCTCGCTGAGCGACCTGCAATGGGTCGTCGACGGGTACGCGCTCGCGCTGGCCGCGCTGCTGCTGGGGGCCGGAGCCACCGCCGACATTCTGGGGCGCCGCCGGGTGCACGTGGTGGGCGTGGTGGTGTTCGCGACGGCGTCGCTGCTGTGCGGGCTGGCGAGCGGGCCGGACACCCTCGTCGCCGCCCGGGCTCTCCAGGGGGTGGGCGCGGCCGCGATGCTGGCGACGACGTTGCCGCTGCTCGGCTCGGTCTACCAGGGCCGGCAGCGGTCGGCCGCGCTCGGGGTGTGGGGCGCGGTGAGCGGCGCGGCCGCGGCGGTCGGGCCGGTGCTGGGCGGCCTGCTGACCGAGGGGCCCGGCTGGCGATGGATCTTCTACGTGAACCTGCCGGTGAGCGTGGTCGCGGTGTGGCTGACACTGAAGGCGGTGCCGGAATCCACGGGCCGGCGCGGGACGCGGGTTGACTGGGCGGGCACGGCGACCTTCGCGGTCTTCGCGGGCGGGACGGCGTACGCCGTCGTACGGGCCGGTGAGGACGGCTGGACGGCGTCGGCGACGCTCATCTCGTTCGGGCTCGCAGCGCTCGCGCTGGTGTGCTTCGTGCTGGCCGAACGTCGGGCCGCGCATCCGCTGCTCGACCTGTCGCTGCTGCGCCGGCCCGCGTTCGTGGGCGTGATGGTGGGGGCGTTCGCCTTCAACGGCGTGGCGTTCGGGGTGACGCCGTACCTGTCCATCTGGATGCAGACGCTGCTGGGCATGAGCCCGGTGCGCGGCGGACTCACGCTGCTGCCGATGACGATGGCCGCCATGGTCACCGCGGTCGTGGTGGGTAAGCGGTTCCATGGCGTTTCTGCCCGGCTGACGATCGGGGGCGGGCTCCTGCTGATCGGAGCGGGCTGTTTCTGCCAGGCGGTGCTCGGCGCCGGTTCGGACTGGACGGCACTGGTGCCCGGGTTCGTGCTGGTGGGCATAGGAACCGGTTTCGTCGCACCTACCGTGGCCGGGGCCGCGCTGGCCGCCGTGGAGCCGGAGCGGGCCGGGATGGCGGGCGGAGCGGTGAACACCGTCCGGCAGCTCGGGTACGCGCTCGGGGTCGCGGTGTTCGGGACCGTGGTGACCTCCGGCATGACCGACACCCTCCCGCACGACGCTTCCCACGTCCTGGCGGGCGGTGGGGCCGGTGCGCTGCGCGGCACGCTCTCCGAGCACGCCCTGCGTTCCGCGTTCGCCGCCGGGCTCGACGCGGCGCTGGTGGCGGCGGGCTGCGCGGGCCTGGTCGCCGCGGTGCTCGTCCTCGCCCTGGTCAGGCCGCCGCGCGGGGCCGGGGCCGGGGCCGGAACGACGCGAACGGGTGCTCCCGCGCCGTCGAAGGAGGAGGCGACCCCCGGACCGTGACCGCGCCTGCGCCCGTGGCCTCGCGCAGCGGGACTCGGTGCGCGAGCGCCCACGGCCGGAGCGCGGCGGCGCAGGCGGTGACAGGCCGCGGAAGGGCGGACAGAGTAATCGGTACGGGCAGATTCGGTGGAGATTACGGTGCCGAAACTTACTCTTGCGTCAGTTTTCTGTCCGACCCTTCCCCATGTGAGCCCATTTTCCGGCACTGACCAGCACAGACGAGAGCATCGTTCGTTTTCCTCCCCCCTCCCCTCCCGCCGCCGGGTGGGGTAGCTTTCACGGCGCTGTGCGGCCATGAGAAGCGGGGTGCGGGTTTGCGCGAGTTCACCAACCCTCCCTTGGCGTTGGCACCGCCGGTGGGCGGTCTGGCCGACGTCGTGTTCCGGCACGCCCAGGAGGACCCGCACTACGTCGCTCTCGGCCGCAAGGACGAGGGGGGCGAGTGGCGGGACGTGACCGCCGGCGAGTTCCGCGACGAGGTCCTCGCCCTCGCCAAGGGGCTCCTCGCGCAGGGCATCCGCTTCGGCGACCGTGTCGCGATCATGTCCCGCACCCGCTACGAGTGGACGCTCTTCGACTTCGCCCTGTGGACGATCGGCGCGCAGGTGGTGCCGGTCTACTCGACGTCCTCGGCGGAGCAGTGTTTCTGGATGCTCTACGACGCCGAGTGCACGGCCGCGATCGTCGAGCACGAGGACCACGCGATGACGATCGCCACCGTCATCGACCGTCTCCCCCGGCTGCGGCAGCTGTGGCAGCTGGACTCGGGCTGCGTGCAGGAGCTGTACGACGCCGGCGCCGCCATCGAGGACGACGTCGTGCATCGGCACCGGGAAGCGGTTACCCCCGACTCGACCGCGACGATCATCTACACCTCGGGTACGACCGGCCGGCCGAAGGGCTGTGTCATCTCGCACGGCAACTTCATGTTCGAGGCGGACACCGTCATCGAGCGGTGGGAGCCGGTGTTCCACTCCAAGAAGGGCGACGAGGCGGCGACCCTGCTGTTCCTGCCGCTCGCGCACGTCTTCGGGCGGATGGTGCAGATCGCCGCGATCCGCGGCAAGGTCCGTTTCGGCCACCAGCCCGCGCTGCACGCGGCCGCCCTGCTCCCCGACCTGGCCGCTTTCAGACCTTCGTTCTTCCTGGCCGTGCCGTACATCTTCGAGAAGGTCTTCAACGCGGCCCGCCGCAAGGCGGAGCGGGAAGGCAAGGCGGGACCTTTCGAGAAGGCCGTGGACGTGGCCGTCCACTACGCCGAGGCGGTCGAGGCGAAGGCGTGGGGCACCGGACCCGGCCCCTCGGCGGGTCTGCGTATGCAGCACCAGCTGTTCGACAAGCTCGTCTACTCCAAGGTGCGCGCGGCGATGGGCGGCCGGGTACGGCACGCCATGTCCGGCGGCTCGGCCATGGACCGCAAGCTCGGTCTGTTCTTCGCCGGCGCGGGTGTGCAGATCTACGAGGGCTACGGCCTGACCGAGACCACGGCGGCGGCGACCGCCAACCCGCCGGGACGCACGCGGTACGGCACGGTCGGCCAGGCCATCCCCGGTATGACCGTGCACATCGCGGACGACAGCGAGATCTGGCTGCGCGGCGGAAACGTCTTCCAGGGCTATCTCAACAACCCCAAGGCCACCGACGAGACGCTGCACGACGGCTGGCTGGCAACCGGTGACCTGGGATCTCTCGACGAAGACGGTTACCTCACCATTACCGGCCGCAAGAAGGAGATCCTGGTCACCTCCGGCGGCAAGAGCGTCTCGCCGGGCCTGCTGGAGGAGCGGGTGCGCGATCATCCGCTGGTCAACCAGTGCATCGTCGTCGGCAACGACCGGCCGTTCGTGGCCGCCCTGGTCACCCTCGACCAGGAGGCCGTCGAGCACTGGCTCCAGATGCGCAACAAACCGCAGCTGACGCCGGTCGAGCTGGTGGGCGACCCGGATCTGGAGGCGGAGGTGCGCCGATCCGTCGTGGCGGCCAACACGCTGGTCTCGAAGGCGGAGTCGATCCGCACCTTCCGCATCCTCGCCCAGCCCTTCACCGAGGAACACGGGCTGCTGACCCCGTCGTTGAAGCTGAAGCGCAAGGCGATCGAAAACGCTTACGCCAACGAGGTCGAGGCCCTGTACCGCTCGTAAGGTTTCCGGTCAGTGGTGGGAAACACGTTTCCCACGGGTTCGCGACACGCGCAAGGCGGGCACCCGAGACGAATTCCGGCGTCAGGAATGCATCACTCGCCGTGATCGTTGACGATGGGAGTACCACTCTGACGGACTACCGAAGGATCAAGAGCTCGTGAGCAGCAAGGTCCCCCCGATCATCCTCAACAACGGCGTGGAGATGCCCCAGCTGGGCTTCGGTGTCTGGCAGGTGCCGGACGACGAGGCGGAGCAGGCGGTCTCCACCGCGCTGGAGGCCGGGTACCGCAGCATCGACACAGCGGCGATCTACGGCAACGAGGATGGCACCGGCAAAGCCATCACCTCCTCCGGCGTGCCCCGCGAGGACGTCTTCGTCACCACCAAGCTCTGGAACAGCGACCAGGGGTACGACTCGACGCTCCGCGCGTTCGACACCTCGCTGCGCAAGCTCGGCCTGGACTACCTGGACCTGTACCTCATCCACTGGCCGCTGCCGTCCCGCGACGGCTACGTGGACACGTACAAGGCGTTCGAGAAGCTCCTCGCGGACGGCCGGGTGCGCGCCATCGGCGTGTCGAACTTCCTGCCGGAGCATCTGGAGCGGCTGATCGGCGAGACGTCGGTCGTCCCGGCCGTCAACCAGATCGAGCTGCACCCGCACCTCCAGCAGCAGGCCTCGCGCGATATCCACGCGGAACGGGGCATCGCCACCGAGGCCTGGTCCCCGCTCGGCCAGGGCAAGGGCCTCCTCGAGGTCCCGGCGATCGTGGCCATCGCCCAGAAGCACCACCGCACCCCGGCACAGGTCGTGCTGCGCTGGCACCTCCAACTCGGCAACGTCGTGATCCCGAAGTCCGTGACGCCGTCGCGGATCAAGGAGAACATCGACGTGTTCGACTTCAGCCTGGACACCGAGGACCTGGCGGCGATCAGCGCCCTCAACGAGGACCGGCGCATCGGTCCGGACCCGGCGACGTTCGACGTCGGCTGAGGTCCCCCTGACGCGTGGAGGGCGCCCCCCGGGTCGGGAGGCGCCCTCCACGCGTCGGCCGGCCCGTCGTCAGTTGGGCTGCCCGATCGGTCGTACGACGACGGTGTTGATGTCGACGCCCGCAGGCTGCCCGAGGGCCCACACGACGGAGTCGGCGATCTGGTCGGCGGTCAGCAGCTGCCCGGGCGGCAGGCTGCCGTAGCCGTCCCAGAAGGGGGTCTCCACCCGGCCGGGCGCGATCAGCGTCACGCCGATACCCCACTCGGTGACCTGGCGGCGGGTGTTCTCCGCGAGCCCGGTCACCGCCCACTTCGTCGCCCCGTAGATGTTGCCCGGCGTGGGTACGAAGCCGGCGACACTGCCGACCAGCACGATCCGGCCCCGGGTCTCCTTCAACGCGTCGATCGACGCCCGGATGAGAAACGCGGGGCCGAGTACGTTCGTCAACACCATGTCGGTCCACCCGGCGGGATCGCCCTCGGCGACCGAGTCGTGGGTGGCGGTCCCCGCGTTGGCGACGACTGTATCCAGTCGACCGTATGTGTCGAGTGTACGGTCGACCGCCGACCGTACACAGTCGTAGTCGGCGGCGTTCCCGGCCACCGTCAGCAGTCCCTTCGGGTCACCGAGTTCCTCGGCGAAGGCGCGCAGCCGCTCCTCGCCACGGCCGGTGACCGTGACGCGGTGTCCGGCGTCCAGCAACCGCCGCGCGACAGCGGCGCCGATGCCGCTGCCGCCCCCGGTGATCAGCGCGACCGGAGAATCCGAAGCGCTCGTTACGTTGCTCATGCTGTACCCCCAGTGGTCGACTGCGCGTATCGGCCGCGTACGCCGGCTGCGTCGCGATGCGGGACGCCTACAGCCCGTAGGCCGTGGCCCGCAACTCGTAGCTCGACGTACGTTGCGCGGCACGCAGTCCACCACTTGGAGCGCTCTCCAAGTCAAGCCTCTTCAGAGGGACTTGGCCCCGGGTGCGTCTACCGAACCACTACTGGACGGGCCTCACCGCGGTGTGCACGGTGTGCGCCGCGAGCACGAACACGTCCGCCCTGCGGTGCACGCCCGCCTCGTCCTGCGGGTCGAGCAGCCGGTCCAGCATGGCGCGGTCCTCGGTGCCGAGGGCGTCGCCGAAGACGTCCCGCAGCCGCGACAGGGACGCGGCGATGTAGGCGCGGGCCCGGTCGGAGGCGGGCGCGGGCAGGTCGAGCAGGAAGCTGCGGGTCCGGGCGTGCTTCAGGCCGGCCGCGCCGAGCAGCGCCGCCCAGTCCTCGGCCTCCTCGACGGATCCGGGCAGGTCGGCCCTCATCCGCGCGAACCACTCCTCCTGCAGCGCGTCGAGCCGGGCCTCCAGGTCGGGTCGCCCGAAGCCGAGGTCGCGCGGCAGGAACCGGGTCGGCAGACCGCCCTCCATGACGGCCAGCGTGCCGCCGGGCGCGAGGCGCTTGGCGAAGGCGGCCAGGGCGGCTCGCTGGTCGCCCAGGTGGTGCAGACTGCGGCCCGCCCACAGCAGGTCGGCCGGGTAGTCCAACTCGGCCAGCACATCCGGGAGTTCTCCCGCCAGGATGTCGAACCGGTCACCGTGACCGAGCCGGTCGGCCCGCAGCCGCGCCCGTTCGAGCAGCGGTGCGGAACCGTCGACCGCCGTCACCCGCGCACCGGGGAAGGTCTCGGCGAACAGACAGGAGACGACCCCGGGGCCACTGCCCACGTCGACGATCAGCCCCGGCTCGGTCACCTCCTTGCCGAGCCAGGACAGGGCCCGCTCGTACAGGGGGGTGAACAGCTCGGCCTGGGCTTCCAGATGCGGGGCCATCTCCGCCCAGTCGATGTCGGTGTCGTTGCCATGACCGTGGCCGTGGCGGTGGCCGTGCGTAGGGCCGGGGGCCTGGCCCTGGTTCGAGGCGTGCTGGTCGCCGTGGGGCTCGTGCGGGTGGTGCGCCATGGTGTCAGCCTCTCGTCCGGTGTGCCGTCAGCGTGCGCCGACGCACCGGTCCAGGGCCAACTTTGTTGCCGGTGCGGCAACAAAAGGGATGCCGACGGCAAACCGGATCGCGCCTGCCCGGCCGCTCCACACGAGCAGGAGCGGCCGGGCAGGAACTGCTAGGGGGCACAGTGCGCGACCGCCGGGGCCGGTCCGGCCCGGAAGGACCGACCACCGACCCCGACGGATCACCGCCGTCTCACCTCACTGCCGTGCGTGGCGATTCGCGCAACGGTCCGACGACCTACAGCGGCGGGTACGCGTTCTGCATCAGCTGCTGGAACTGGGCCGAGAACCAGTGCCCGGACAGCGGCGCGTTCGCCAGGGCACCCGACAGGTTGTTGCCGTTGCGCGGGTTGCCCGTGTACGTCGGGTCGCACATCTGGTCGAAACCCTTGCCTTCGTCGTTCGCGATGGCGGAGCTGGAGCCGTCGGACTCACCCGGCGGCTTCATCCACACGTACGCGTCGATCCCGGCGGCCGGAGCCGCCTGCGGGCGCTCGCCGAGGCCGGCGCCTGCCTGGTTGCACCAGTTGCCGATGTGGATACGACGGTCGTAGCGACCGCCGTCGACGTAGGTGTCCACGCTGGTCGTGGCGCCCGGTCCGGCGGGCCGGGCGGTGCCGCCCCAGCCGTTGCGGGAGGTGTCGATCAGCATGCCGATGTTCGACCGGAAGCCCGCGGTGACCAGCTGGTTACGGAAGGCCTGCGCGTACGACTGCTCGTCGACGTACCGGTTCCAGTCCACCCACTTGGACTCGCGGACCGACTTGCCGGCCACGGAGTCGTTGATGGTGAAGTTGTTCTCCTTCAAGGCGCTGTAGTTCGCCGTGTTGGTGATGAAGCCGTGCACGTCGTCGACGGTCGCGCCCTCGGAGGTCGCCGCCTGGTAGAAGAGCTGGGCGGAGGGGGCGAAGTTGTCGTCCCAGCCGAGCCAGCCGTGGTGACCGGCGTCGATGTAGTTGTAGACGTTCGGGATCGCGCCGAGCTTGTCCAGCGCGTAGCCGACGCCCTTCACGTAGTTGCCGTTGGCCTTCATGGTGTCGCAGGCCGCGGTGGCGGTGGGCCGGCTGCCGGTGTTGGTGACGAGGTTGGGCAGCGAGTCGATCTCGATGGTGGTGACGATGCGCAGGCCGGCGTACTTGCTGTCGGCGAGGATCGTCGCGATCGGGTCGATGAACTGCGTCTTGTACTTGTCGATCTCCGTCGGGCCGAGCTCGCCGTTGGAGGCGAGGGCGGCGCAGTCACGGCCGGGAAGGTCGTAGACGACCAGCTGGACGACTTCCTGGCCGCTGCCCTTCTGTGCGAGGGCCGCGTCGAGGTGGGCCCGCAGACCCATGCCGCCGTTGACTCCGTTGATGGCGGCGATGCGGTCGAGCCAGACCCCGGTCGGCTGGTTGGAGATGCGGCTGCCGCCCGTCTCGGCGGCGGCCTTCGCCGACCATTCGGGGTTCACGTACACCTTGGCGCCGGAGTAGGGGTTGTCGACCTTGGTGGACGGGGTGCCGGGGTCGGTCGGGCCGGGGTCGGTGGGGCCACCGGTACCGCTGTCGACGTTGCAGGTCACGCCGTCGAGCGTGAACGTGGTCGGGATCGCGTTGCTCCCGGAGTACGTTCCCTGGAATCCGAAGCTGACCGAACCGCCGGTAGCCAGCGTGCCGTTGTAGGTCTCGTTGTTGGCGGTGACGGCCGTACCGGACTGGGTGATCTTCGCGTTCCACCCACTGGTGACCTTCTGAGTGCCGGCGTAGGCCCACTTCACCGACCAACTCGACTTCGCGGCCGAGTTGTTGGTGACGGTGACGGCGGCGGTGAAGCCGCTGCCCCAGTCGTTCTGCACCTTGTAGTCGACGCTGCACGGGATGGCGGCGATGCCCGGATCGCCGGGGACGACCGCGAGCGCCGTCCCGGAGGCGCCGGCGACCAGCGCCAGCGCGGCGAGTACCGCTGTTCTGCTACGGCTCATGAGTGCGGGTTTCCTTCTCGGTTGCGGGGGTTGTCCGTTCCGTTCGAGCGGAGGTTCTGACGATCAGTCAGTCGCGTTGACCGGCAAGGGCTTCGCCCCGCCGATCGACCCGGCTGACCGGTCCGGTGGCACCTATCCGTCGAGGGCGCGCAGATGGTCGCGCAGGCCGGCGCCGTACGCCGTGGGCGTCCCGTCGTAGCCGGAGATCAGGGACGGACCGGTGGAGCAGTCCCACGTGTTCCAGGTCCAGCCCAGGTACGACAGGCCGCGGTCGTCGAACCACTTCATGACCTGGTCGACGAATCCGTGTGAGCAGGTGTTCTCGCCGATCTCCCCTGCAACCAACGGCACTTGGGCCGCGACGGGGGCGAGCGTGGAGTTCCAGCAGCTCTCGTTCGCGCAGGTGTTGAAGTTGTAGACGTGGTACGCGGCGGCGAGATTGCCGGTCGGGTCGTTGGGTTTGTACGTCAGCCACTGGCTCAGGTCGTTGGAGTAGGCGAGCCCGCCGGCCAGGATCACGTTCCTGGCGCCGGTAGCCCGTACGGAGTCGACGAGATCCTGCATACCGGCGACCTCGTACCCGATGCCGGGGCAGGTCCCGCCGTCCCGCCAGCACTGCCACGCCTGGGTGACCGTGGAGGTGGCGCGGTCCGGGTAGGGCTCGTTGAACAGGTCGAACACGACGGCCTGGTCGCTCTTGAAGGTGTTGGCCACCGAGGTCCAGAACGAGGGGGTGTACTGCATGTCGGGCATCGGCTTCTGGCAGCTGGCGTGCACGTCCGAGCAGCCGGCCGAATTGCCCGTGTACTGACCGTAGGTCCAGTGCAGTTCGACGATCGGTGTCATGCCGTTCGCCTCGACGCGGGCCACCAGGTCCTTGACGGCGTTGACGTAGTTGGTGCCTCCGTAGGCGGAGTTGATGTTCGAGAGGCCCAGCCAGCACTCCTCGTTGAGCGGGATGCGCACGGTGCCTACGTTCCAGTCGGCGATCGCCTTGACGGCGGCGTCGTCGACCGGTCCGTCCCAGATGCCCCGCCCCTGTACGCACATGAACTCACCGCCGGATCGGTTCACGCCGAGCAGACGACGGGTCCTTCCGTCGGCGTCCACGAGCTTGTTTCCGGAGACGTGCAGGGCCGGCGGCTCGTCACCGGTGTCCGGTGGATCCGTCGTGGGTGGTGTGGTGGGGGTGGGCGTGGGGGTCGGTTCGGCGCCGGCGTTGCAGGTCGTGCCGTTGAGCTTGAACGTCGTCGGTACGGCGTTCGTCTTCGAGGTGGAGGCGATGAAGCCCGCGCTGATGCTCGCGCCGGTCCCCAGAGAGCCGTTCCAGCTCTCGTTCGCGGCGGTGACGGTGGTGCCGGACTGGGACCACTTGGCACTCCAGCCCTGGGTGACCTTCTGACCGTCCGCGAAGTCGAAGGTGAGGTTCCAACTGCTCAGAGCTGTCGTGTTGTTGGTGATTCTGACGGCGCCCTGGAAGCCGGACTCCCACTGGCTGGTGACCGAGTACTCGACCGTGCAGGCGGGCACGGCTCCCTGCGCCGTGACGACCGGTAACAGGGCGCCCGCAACGAGGGCGACCGTGCCGGCGACGGCTAAAAGTACTGAACGCGGGGGGTGTCGCATGAGCGACTCCTTGCAGCTCAGGCGCGTCGTGAACGGACGCGTCGACTGATGGAACCGCTCCCACTGGTGTCTCGAAGCTAGCGCCAAGTGCTGGCAAAGAACAGAGGCATCACTGACTTTCCCTCAACATCTGTCGTCGAATCTTTTCGACTCTTCAAGCACCTTGACCGCTCCCACCCTCATCCCCACTATGGGAGCGCTCCCACTGGTTCAAGGCTTGTTGCTCCTCCCCCACTTCCCCGAGCCGCAAGGAGGAACCAGCACCATGGATCCCTCACGCAGACGCCGCGGGGCGCGGCGCCTGTGGACCGCCGCCCTGGCGGCCCTGGCGCTCCCCCTCGCCATGCTGAGCACGAGCACAACCGCCGCTCAGGCGGCCGCACTTCAGTGCAGCGTGGACTACAAGACCAACGACTGGGGTTCAGGGTTCACCGCTGACCTGACCCTCACCAACCGGGGCACCGACCCGATCGCCGGCTGGGCCCTGACGTACACCTACGCGGGCAACCAGAAGCTGTCGAACGGATGGAACGGCAGCTGGTCGCAGTCCGGTCAGCAGATCACGGTGAACAACGCCTCGTACAACGGGACGATCGCCGCCGGGGCCGCGGTCACGACAGGCGCGCAGTTCACCTACAGCGGGACGAACGCCGCTCCCGCGAGCTTCGCGGTCAACGGCACCACCTGCGCCGGCGCGCACCAGCCGCCGGTCACCGTGCTGACCAGCCCGACCGCGGGCGCGGTCTACACGCAGGGGGGCGCGGTGCCGCTCGCCGCGACCGCCGCGGCCGCCGACAGCGCGACCATCAGCAAGATCGAGTTCTATGACGACACGACCCTGCTGGGCACGGACACGAGCTCGCCGTACACCCTGTCCGCCACCGGATTGTCCGTGGGCAGTCATTCCCTGGTCGCCAAGGCGTACGACAGCCTGGGCGCGTCGGCGTCGTCGACCCCCGTCGGCATCACGGTCGCCTCGGGACCGGCCGTGGTCGCCTCCACCAACCAACTCGCCGTGCAGCAGGGCAAGACGGGCACCTACTCGCTGAAGCTGTCGACCCAGCCGTCGGCCAACGTGACCGTCACGACCGCCCGCACCACCGGCAACACGGGCCTGACGGTGACGGGCGGCGCGAGCCTCACCTTCACTCCGTCGAACTGGAGCACCGCCCAGAACGTGACCATCACGGCCAACGCCTCCGGCACGGGCGCCGCGACCTTCGAGTCGACGGCCACCGGACACGCGAAGGCCTCGGTCACCGCCACCGAGATCGCGGGCACCAAGGCGTACGACGCCCGGTTCCTCGACCTCTACGGCAAGATCACCAACCCGGCAAACGGTTACTTCTCCCCCGAGGGCATTCCGTACCACTCGGTCGAGACGCTGATCGTCGAAGCCCCGGACCAGGGGCACGAGACCACCTCCGAGGCCTACAGCTACCTTCTCTGGCTGCAGGCGATGTACGGGAAGATCACCGGCGACTGGACCAAGTTCAACGGCGCCTGGGACATCATGGAGAAGTACATGATCCCCACCCACGCCGACCAGCCGACCAACTCGTTCTACAACGCCTCCAAGCCGGCGACGTACGCGCCCGAGCTGGACACTCCGAACGAGTATCCGGCGAAGCTGGACACCGGTGTCTCCGTGGGAACGGATCCCATAGCCGGTGAACTGAAGACCGCATACGGTACGGACGACGTCTACGGTATGCACTGGCTCCAGGACGTGGACAACACCTACGGCTACGGCAACGCGCCCGGCAAGTGCGAGGCCGGACCGGCCGACACCGGCCCGTCGTACATCAACACCTTCCAGCGCGGCGCGCAGGAGTCGGTGTGGGAGACGGTGCCGCAGCCGACCTGCGACGCCTTCAAGTACGGCGGCACGAACGGCTATCTGGACCTGTTCACCGGCGACGCCTCCTACGCCAAGCAGTGGAAGTTCACCAACGCCCCGGACGCCGACGCGCGGGCCGTGCAGGCCGCGTACTGGGCGGACGTCTGGGCCGGGGCCCAGGGCAAGGGCAGCGAGGTCTCCGCGACCGTCGGCAAGGCCGCGAAGATGGGCGACTACCTGCGCTACTCGATGTACGACAAGTACTTCAAGAAGATCGGCAACTGCGTCGGACCGACCGCCTGTGCGGCCGGCACCGGCAAGGACGCCTCGCACTACCTGATGTCCTGGTACTACGCCTGGGGCGGCGCCACGGACACCAGCGCCGGCTGGGCCTGGCGCATCGGGTCCAGTCACACCCACGGTGGCTACCAGAACCCGCTGGCCGCCTACGCGCTCAGCAGTTACGCCGACCTGAAGCCCAAGTCGGCGACGGGCCAGGCCGACTGGGCCAAGTCCCTGGGCCGGCAACTGGAGTTCTACCGCTGGCTTCAGTCCAGCGAGGGAGCGATCGCGGGTGGGGCGACGAACAGTTGGGCGGGCCGTTACGCGACTCCCCCGACCGGCACGTCGACCTTCTACGGCATGTACTACGACCAGGCCCCCGTCTACCACGACCCGCCGTCGAACCAGTGGTTCGGATTCCAGGCGTGGTCGATGGAGCGGGTCGCCGAGTACTACCAGCAGACGGGGAACGCGAGCGCCAAGGCGGTCCTCGACAAGTGGGTCGACTGGGCGCTGTCCAAGACCACGATCAACCCGGACGGCAGCTTTCTGATCCCCTCCACGCTCCAGTGGTCGGGCCAGCCCGACACCTGGAACGCGACAAGTCCCGGCGCCAACACGGGACTTCACGTCACCGTCGCCGACTACACCAACGACGTCGGTGTGGCCGCCGCGTACGCCAAGACCCTGACGTACTACGCCGCCAAGTCCGGTGACACGGAGGCGAAGACGACGGCCAAGGCGCTGCTGGACGGGATGTGGGCCAACAACCAGGACGCCCTCGGTATCGCGGTCCCGGAGACCCGCGCCGACTACAACCGCTTCGACGACGGCGTGTACGTCCCGAGCACCTTCAGCGGCAAGATGCCGAACGGCGACGCGATCAACTCCTCCTCGACCTTCGCCTCGCTGCGGTCCTTCTACAAGAACGACCCGGCCTGGTCGAAGATCGAGAGCTATCTCGCGGGCGGAGCCGCGCCCGTGTTCACGTACCACCGTTTCTGGGCCCAGGCGGACATCGCCCTGGCCATGGGCTCGTACGCGGAGCTTCTCGAATAGCCCCCGCGAAGCGCTCCGCGGGTGGGGCGGTGTTCGTCCGCGGGCCGGACGTGGCCGGTCGCGCGGTTCCCCGCACCCTTCGTCGCCCCTTCGGGGCTCGGGGGCGCGGGGAGGCACCCACCTCCCGTCGGATCGCTTGAAAGCTCCGCGTGCGCGGTCTCGTCACCTGACGACGAGGCCACCCGGCCGGGCGGCCCCCACCCGCACAGGGGGCCGCCCGGCCCTCGCGCGCTCCTCTTCACGGAAGGACCCCCACCGTGCGAAGAACCCGTATCCTCACGGCAGTTCTGGCGCTCGCCGCCGGCCTGATCGCGGGCAGTCCGCCCGTACTGGCCGCGGACGGCAGCCCGCAGACGACGCTCGCCGCGGAGTCGTACACCTGGAAGAACGCCCGCATCGACGGCGGCGGCTTCGTGCCCGGCATCGTCTTCAACCGCAAGGAGAAGAACCTCGCCTACGCGCGCACCGACATCGGTGGTGCCTACCGGTGGCAGGAGTCGAGCAAGACCTGGACGCCGCTGCTGGACTCGGTCGGCTGGGCGGACTGGGGGCACACGGGCGTCGTGAGCCTGGCCTCCGACTCCGTCGACCCGAACAAGGTGTACGCGGCGGTCGGCACGTACACCAACAGCTGGGATCCGGGGAACGGGGCCGTGCTGCGCTCCGCCGACCGGGGCGCGAGCTGGCAGAAGACGGACCTGCCCTACAAGCTGGGCGGCAACATGCCCGGCCGCGGCATGGGCGAGCGGCTGGCGGTCGACCCGAACAAGGACAGCGTGCTGTACCTGGGCGCGCCGAGCGGTAAGGGGCTGTGGCGCTCCACGGACTCGGGAATCACCTGGTCGCAGGTGACGAACTTCCCCAACGTCGGCAACTACCAGCAGGATCCGACCGACACCAGCGGCTATGCCTCCGACAACCAGGGCATCGTCTGGGTCACTTTCGACGAGTCCACCGGGACGTCCGGCACCGCGACGAAGACGATCTACGTCGGCGTGGCGGACCAGGACAACGCGGTGTACCGGTCGACGGACGCGGGCGTGTCGTGGACGCGGCTGGCGGGGCAGCCGACGGGATACCTGGCGCACAAGGGTGTACTGGATACCGTCAACGGCTATCTGTATATCGCATACAGCGACAAGGGCGGCCCGTACGACGGCGGCAAGGGCCGGCTGTGGCGCTACGCGACGGCGACCGGCACCTGGACGGACATCAGCCCGGTGGCGGAGGCCGACACGTACTACGGCTTCAGCGGACTGACGATCGACCGGCAGAAACCCGGCACCGTCATGGCCACCGCCTACAGTTCCTGGTGGCCGGACACCCAGATCTTCCGCTCGACGGACAGCGGCGGCACCTGGACGAAGGCGTGGGACTACACGTCGTACCCCAACCGCGCCAACCGGTACACGATGGATGTCTCGTCGTCGCCATGGCTGACCTGGGGCGCGAACCCGTCGCCGCCCGAGCAGTCGCCCAAACTGGGCTGGATGACCGAGGCGTTGGAGATCGACCCGTTCAACTCCAGCCGCATGATGTACGGCACGGGCGCGACGATCTACGGCACGGAGAACCTGGCCAACTGGGACAGCGGGGGCCAGTTCACCATCAAGCCGATGGTGCAGGGGCTGGAGGAGACGGCGGTCCTGGACATCGCCTCCCCACCGTCCGGCGCTCCCCTGCTCAGCGCACTGGGTGACATCGGCGGCTTCCGGCACACGGACCTGACGAAGGTCCCGTCGATGATGTTCACCTCCCCGAACTTCACCTCGACGACGAGCCTGGACTACGCCGAGACGAACCCGAACACCGTGGTGCGTGTCGGCAACCTGGACTCGGGCCCGCACGTGGCGTTCTCGACGGACAACGGCGCCAACTGGTCCGCGGGGACGGACCCTTCGGGGGTCAGCGGAGGCGGGACCGTCGCCGCGGCGGCGGACGGCAGCCGCTTCGTATGGAGCCCGGCGGGCGCCGGCGTGCAGTACACCACGGGTTTCGGCACCTCGTGGCAGGCGTCTAGCGGGATCCCGGCCGACGCGGTCGTCGAGTCCGACCGGGTCGACCCCAAGACCTTCTACGGCTTCAAGTCGGGCAAGTTCTACGTGAGTTCGGACGGCGGTGCGACCTTCACCGGGTCCGCGGCGACCGGTCTGCCCAGTGGTGACAGTGTGCGTTTCAAGGCGCTGCCCGGCACGAAGGGCGATGTGTGGCTGGCGGGCGGGGCGAGTGACGGGGCGTACGGGCTGTGGCACTCCACGACCTCCGGCGCGACCTTCACCAAGCTGTCGGGGGTCGAGCAGGCCGACACCATCGGTTTCGGCAAGGCGGCGACGGGCGCGTCGTACCAGACCCTGTACACCAGCGCGAAGATCGCCGGTGTCCGGGGCATCTTCCGCTCGACGGACAAGGGGACGAGCTGGACCCGCGTCAACGACGACGCACACCAGTGGGGTTGGACGGGCGGGGCGATCACGGGTGACCCGAGGGTGTACGGGCGGGTCTACGTCTCGACGAACGGGCGGGGGGTCGTCTACGGCGACACCTCCGACACCGGAGGCGGGGGTACGGACCCCACGGACCCGACAGATCCCACAGACCCCACGGACCCCACGCCCACCGGTGCCTGTGCGGTGACCTACACCATCACCAACCAGTGGTCGGGCGGCTTCCAGGCGGACGTCAAGCTCGCCAACACGGGCACGAGCGCCTGGTCCGGCTGGAACCTCGGCTGGACGTTCCCGAACGGCCAGACCGTCTCCCAGCTGTGGAACGCCGACTACACCCAGGCGGGTTCGACGGTGACGGCGAAGAACGTGGGCTGGAACGCCAACGTGGCGGCCGGTTCGTCCGTGAGCTTCGGCTTCACGGGCAGCTGGTCGGGGTCGAACACGAAACCGGTGGCGTTCAAGCTCGGTGATCAGAGCTGCACGCTCGGCTGACGACCAGGGGTGCGCGCCCCGGGAGCGGGACGCGCACCCCTCGCTCGTTGGGAGGGAGTGGACCTCAGGGCGTGTAGACCGTCGGGCGGGGTGCCGTCTGCATGCCGTTGCCGAGGAAGTAACTCGGGTGCGGGGGCTGGTTATAGGCCGTATTTTGCCAGGCCAGTGCGGTGCGGTACATCGTGTCGTGGAGCAGGGTCGTGATGCGTGTCGTCGTCTCGTACGGCGTCGAGTAGATGCGCAGGGCCGTGTTGTCGCTGGTCGGCCAGACGACCTCCTCACGCCAGTCGCCGAGGATGTCGCCGGACAGCGAAGGGGTGGCCTTGGTGCTGTTGTTGGAGTGGACGCCCGCGCCGGTCAGGAGGCGGGTGTCCGAGGACGGTCCGTACTTGTCGATGTGGGTGCCGTCGAGGAGTTCACGGACGGGGTCGGCGTCCCACCAGGAGAGGAAGTTGACGGAGGACGGTTCCCTGCCCTTCGTCGCGCCCGCCTCGTCACGGATCGAGGTGTCGGAGGCCGACCAGACCTCGGCGCCGTCGTTGCCCGCCCAGATGTCACCGGCGACCCCGCGGCCGTTGTCGCAGCAGGCGGCCAGTTTCCAGTCGACCGTGCCGTTCGCCGGGTCGATGTACAGCTCGGCGGGTTGGCCGGTCGACTCCGAGACCTTGAAGTACTCGAGGCCGGCGTGCGACGGGTCGAGGTCGCCGAGGTGCTGGGCGTCGCCGTGTCCCGTCTTCGTGGTCCACAGGCCGTTGCCGTTGTCGTCGACGGCCATCGCGCCGTAGACGATCTCGTCCTTGCCGTCGCCGTCCACGTCCCCGACGGAGAGGCTGTGCGAGCCCTGACCGTCGTAGCCCTTACCGGTATTGGTGGAGGAGCTGGTGTCGAAGGTCCAGCGACGGGTGAAGGCGCCGCCCCGCCAGTCCCAGGCGGCGATCACGGTACGGGTGTAGTAACCGCGCGCCATGATCAGCGAGGGACGGGAACCGTCCAGGTAAGCGGTTCCCGCGAGGAAGCGGTCGACGCGGTTGCCGTACGAGTCGCCCCAGGACGAGACCGTGCCGCGGGCCGGGACGTAGTCGACGGAACTCATCGCCTTGCCGCTCTGGCCGTTGAACATGGTCAGGTACTCGGGGCCGGACAGCACATAGCCGCTGGAGTTGCGGTAGTCGGCGGACGAACTGCCGATGACCGTGCCCGCGCCGTCCACCGTGCCGTCGGCCGTCTTCATGGCGATCTCGGCCTTGCCGTCGCCGTCGTAGTCGTACACCTGGAACTGGGTGTAGTGGGCTCCCGAGCGGATGTTGCGACCGAGGTCGACGCGCCACAGGCGGGTGCCGTCGAGCTTGACGCCGTCGACGATCGTGTTGCCGGTATAGCCCGACTGGGAGTTGTCCTTCGCGTTCGTCGGCTGCCACTTCAGGACGATGTCCAGGGCGCCGTCGCCGTCCAGGTCTCCGACGGAGGCGTCGTTGGCCTCGTAGGTGTAGGCGACGCCGTCGGGGGTCGTACCGCCGGCCGGCGGGGTGATGGGGACGTCCTTGTAGCCGGTGCGGAACTGGATCGCGTGGACGGAGTCGGCCTGTTCGACGCCGTTCACGACCGCTCGGACCGTGTAGTCGGCCTGGGCAGGGGCGCCGGAGTGGAAGTAGTTCGTGGAGCCGGTGACCGGGGTCGAGTTGACCTTGGTGCCGGCCCGGTAGACGTTGAAGGAGACGCTGTCGGGGTCGGTGCCGAGCCAGCGCCAGCTGACCAGGTTGCCGCTGTCGGTGTGCACGCTGACGACGCCCCGGTCGAGGGCCTCCACCTGGCGGGCGGTGGCGGCCTCGGCCGTGCCGGCGCCGAGCGTGGTCAGTCCGGCGCCGACCAGGGCCGTCGTGGCGACCAGCGCGGCGAGGACCACTCGTCGTCCCCGGTGCCGGTACGGAGGGGGGTCCGAGTGCGGTGGGGGCTGCGGGTGCTGATGGGGATGCGAGTGCGGGTTCTGCACGAGACGTACCTCCAGGGAGGGACGGATGGGTTCCGTCCCTCAGTCGCCGCCGCGGACGGGCGAGTTGCCGTACACCGCGGCCAGTTCCGTCACCGTCCGGGCGATCCGCTCACGCAGTTCCGGCGGCTGGAGCACCTCGATGTCCGAGCCCAGACCCAGGAACTCGGCGTGGGCGCGCTCGACGGACTCGATCGGGACCGTGGCCTGCGTCCAGCCGTCCGCCCCGGCGGGTCCGTCGAGTCGTACGGCGCGGGAGAGGGTCACCCCTGGGGCCAGTCGCACCACCGCCTGCGCCCCGTCCTTGTACAGCCGCTCGTGGAAGCCGTGCTGGTACGCCGTCCAGTGGGCTGCCAGGTCGAAGTCGGCCGGCCGGGTGAACTCCTCGTCGGAGGTGGCGAGTTCGAGGATCTGGTCGACGCGGAAGGTGCGCGGGCCGGGGCCGGCCACGACGTACCAGCGTCCCGCCTTCAGGACCAGGCCGTAAGGCTCCAGCCGGCGTTCGACGTCGGTGGGCTCCCGCCAGCGACGGTAGACGATGTTCAGGATCCTGTTGTTCCACACCGCGTCGGCGACCGCCGGAAGAAACGGCGTCCCGTCCGCCCCCGCGTCCGTGTACCAGCCGGGCGCGTCCAGATGGAAGCGGCCGCTGATCCGGTCCGCGTGCGCCCGTAGTTCCCGCGGCAGAGCGGCGCGGACCTTCAGCTGCGCGGCGGCCAGGACCGGACCGAGCCCCAGCTGCGCGGCCGGGCCGGGGACGCCGGCGAGGAACAGGGCCTCCGCCTCGTCGGCGGTCAGTCCCGTGAGACGGGTGCGATAGCCGTCGAGCAGGCGGTAGCCGCCGGCGTGACCGGCGTCGCCGTACAGCGGGACACCCGCAGCGCCCAGTGCCTCCACGTCCCGGTAGACGGTCCGCACCGACACCTCGAGCTCCTCCGCGAGCTGGGCGGCGGTCAGCCGGCCCCGGGTCTGGAGCAGCAGCAGGATCGACACGAGTCGGCTGGACTTCACTGACACAGAATGTCAGTGAAGCGGGCCTAGCGTCCTGCCCATGACCTCCGTTTCCCACGATTCCCTCCCTCCCGCGCTCCCCCCTGCGTCCGCCTCCACCCCGGGCTCCGCGCCGGGCTCCACCCCGAGCCCGGCCCCGCCTTCCGTGCCCTTCGCGGAGAAGCTGCTCACGGTGCTTGCGCCGGTCGAGGTGGCGGGCCGGTGGATCAAGCGCTACCACGTCACCTCCGATCCGGCGGGCATCGCGCCCGAGGTGGAGAGGGCGGCCCACGCGATCCTTCCCGAGCTGCTGCCGGCGCCGGACGGGACGCCGCCCGCCACCTTCGTCGTGCTGCACCGCGGTGGTGACGACGGCGCCTACCTCAACGCCTACAGCTGGGTGTGGGACAACGTCCTGCACTTCCGGGGCGCGGCCGCGGGCCAGCCGGTGCTCGGCTGCCCGGACGACGACCCAAGCCACTTCGTCACGATCGACCGGCCCTGGATCGGCTGCGTCTGGGAGCTGCCGCCGATCCTGCACGAAAGGGACGCGTGGGTACGTCACATGCTTGTCCGCTCTGCCACCGAAGTGCCCGATCTCGACGCCTACTTGACCGATTCCCTGCCCGAGGGAACGACGGGGGACCGCTCATGAGCAGCCCGCACGACTTCGACTTCCTGCACGGCTCGTGGGAGGTCCACCACCGCCGACGCACCGACTTCCTCGACCCCGGCAGCGACTGGGAGGAGTTCCCGTCGACGGCTCACTGCCGGCCGCTGTTCGACGGGGCCGCGAACATCGACGAGATCGACATGCCGCACCTCGGCGCGAAGGGGCTGACCCTGAGGCTCTTCGACCGGGAGAGCGGCGAGTGGTCGCTGAACTGGTCGTCCAGCCGGAGCGGCAGGCTGTTCCCGCCGGTGATCGGCGGCTTCGGCGACGCCGACGCGGACGCGGACGACGGCGGCAGCCGCGCCCGCGGTGAGTTCTACGGCGACGACACGCACGACGGCAAGGACGTGCGGGCCCGTTTCGTCTGGTCGGGGGTGTGCGACACGTCCGCCCGCTGGGAGCAGGCCTTCTCGCTGGACGGCGGGGAGACCTGGCTGACCAACTGGGTCATGGACTTCACCCGTCCACCAGGGGGTGGGAAACCGGTTTCCGGAACGCGTTCAGTGTGAACGCGGGGTCGGGGCGGGGCCGGTCCTGGTCGGGCAGGGCCGCGAGGCGGGCGGCGAACTCGTCGGCCAGCGGGTGACCGGGCGGCAGGGTGACGAACCAGCCGCGCCGAAGGTCCGCGATGGCCCGGCGCGGGCTGCGGCCCTGCCCCCGCCCGTCGAACCCGGCCTGCCCGGCCGCGACCAGGCCGGCTTCGACGGCGTACGAGGCCACCAGCGCCGCGGTGTCGGAGGCCGGCCGGTGCGGGCGCGAGGACAGCACGACATCGATGTCGCTGCCCACGTTGTGAGAGGCACCCTTGTCGACCGTGGTGATGTACACCCCGCCGGGCCGCAGCACCCGGGCGCACTCGGCGACGATCCGCCGCGCGGCCGTGGCGTCCTCGACCAGGTGCAGCAGCCACACGCTGCAGACGGCGTCGAACTCCCCGTCCTGGAAGGGGAGTCGGCTGCCGTCGGCGAGGACGACCGCGCCGGGCAACCGGGCGGCGGCCTGTCGGATCATGGCGGGCGCCCGGTCCACGCCCGTGACCCGCAGGCCTGCCCGCCCGGCCGCGAGGCGCCGCGTGACGATGCCCGTGCCGCAGGCCACGTCCAGCAGACTGCGCGCCCGGGCCGGTACGAGACCGAGGATGCCCTCCGCGGCGGCCGCCGCCCTGGGCTCGCCTCCGCGCCAGGCGTCGTAGCGTTCGGCTTCCTCGTCGTAGTCCAGCACCCGCGCCCCCGTTCCGTGACCGCCGCACCCCTGCTCGTGCGAGCCCGTCCCCTCGTAGCCCAGCCCTCTGCTCATGCGGCGCCGTGGCCCCGTAGCCCCGTAGCCCCGTAGCGGTAGCCCGGTACCCCTGCACTGCCCGGATACCCGGATACCCGGATACCCGGATAGCCGTCCCGCCCGTCCCGACCGCCGTGGGTCAGCGGGCTCCGTGTGCGGGGGCCACGGCCTCCACCCGGCGGGCGAGTTCGACGTCGCGGTCGGTGACGCTGCCGCCCGCGCTGTGGGTGTGTACCGCGAGGGACACCGTGTTGTAGCCGAGGGTGAGCTCGCTGTGGTGATCGAGCTCGTCCTGGATCCGCGCGACGTGGACGACCAGGGAGGCCGCCGCGAAGTGGGAGTCGAGGCGGTAGGTACGGGTGAGGTGATCGTCGTCCAGGGACCAACCGGGCAGCCCGGACAGCCGGTCCTCGATCTGTGTCCGTGTCAGCGGTTCGACGGCCATGGCACGGCTCCCTTCCTGAGGTCGCGTACCCGTCCAGCGTGCCACAGGAAGCCCGCCACGGCCCTGGTCAGAGGGCCCGCTCCCCGCTCAGCCGCGGAGGCATTCGGCCGCGAGGTCGTCCGCCAGCGCGGCGATCACGGCCCGGCCCTCCACCTGCTCCAGCCACTCGTGCGGCAGCCCGACGTCCCCGTGCCGCGCGCCCAGGATGTTGCCGCAGACGGAGCCGGTGGAGTCGCTGTCGCCGGAGTGGTTCACGGACAGGAGCAGGGCCTCCTCCACCCCGTGCGTGGCCAGCGCGGCGTAGACCCCGATGGCGAGGGCCTCCTCGGCGACCCAGCCGGCGCCCAGGCTCTCCACCTTCTCGGGGCTCGGATCGCGTTCGGCGGCCAGGTCCAGGGCCTGGTTCAGGGCGGCCGAGGTCTCCTCGTGGCCGGGGTGGCGGCCGAGCAGCCGCAGGGCGCGCAGGGTGGCGCCCTCGACGGACTCCCCCCGCGTCAGGTGAGCCACGATCGCGGCCAGTGCTCCGGCCGCGTAGTAGCCGGTCGGGTGGCCGTGGGTCGTCTGGGCGCAGCGGGCGGCCATGCCGAAGGCGACCTCGGCGCTGGAGTGCGCGAGACCGAAGGGCGCCGAGCGCATCACGGTTCCGCAGCCCTTGGAACCGGGGTTGACCGGCCCGGGCGCACCGCTCAGCTCGGCCCACGGGTCGGGGACGTGACGCCGGGCGAGCCCGGACAGGCAGGCGTTGCCGGGAGCGCGGCGGGCGTACAGCCAGCGCTCGGCGAGGAGTCCGCCCGTGATCCCGTCGGCCGGCCCCGGCCTCTGCTGGGTCTCCAGCCAGCGCCCGTACGCCTCGCGCACCAGGGCCGTCTCCGCCCCCTCGATCCCCTTGAGCCGGGCCCTCCTGACCGCCGTCCGAAGGCCCTCGACGGTGAACAGGGTCATCTGGGTGTCGTCGCTGACCCGGCCGACCACGCCCTCGCCGTCGGGCACGAGCCGGGTCAGGCCCCTGGGTCCGTGGGCCGCGCGGATCCGGTCGAGGGAGGAGAACTCGACCGCGTAGCCGAGGGCGTCACCGAGTGCCCCGCCGAGGAGGCAACCGCGTACCCGGGCGCGGTACACGGCCGTCGATTCCAGGGAGGACTTCCGCCAGTCGTTCATCCACGCGCTCCTCAACTACGGTCGTACGTATGACCATTGTCCCGGCCGGTACGAACGCCGCCTCCGCCGCCCCCGTCGGCCGGGGCGCCGGCCCGCTGCTGCGGGTCTGGCGGGAGCGGCGGCGGATGAGCCAGCTGGAGCTGGCGCTGCGCGCCGACTCCTCGGCCCGGCACCTGAGCTTCGTCGAGACGGGCCGGTCCCGGCCCAGCGAGGAGATGGTGCTGCGGCTGGCCGAGCACCTCGAGGTGCCGGTGCGTGAGCGCAACGCGCTGCTCCTGGCGGCCGGTTACGCCCCGCGCTACCCGCAGACCCCGCTGGACGACCCGGCGCTGGACGCGCTGCGCGCGGGTCTGGAACGGCTGCTCCAGGGATACGAGCCGTATCCGGCGTTGGTGATGGACGCGCGGTACGACGTGGTGGCGGCCAACCGGGGCATCACGATGCTGCTGGACGGCGTCCCGGAGTCGTTGCTCGCGCCCCCGCTCAACGCGATGCGCCTCACCCTCCACCCGCACGGCCTCGCGCCGCGCATCCGCAACCTGCGTGAGTGGCGCGGCCACCTGCTCGCGCAGATGGAACGGCAGATCGCCCTGGACCGCTCGGCCCCGCTGCGGGAGTTGTACGAGGAGGTGGCCGCGTATCCGGTGGCGGAGCGCGGGCCGGAGACGGCAGACGGCCCGGCGGACGAACCGGCGGAACCCGTGCAGTACTTCGCGCTGCCGATGCGGATCGAGCACGAGGGGCAGGTGCTCTCCTTCATCTCGTCGATCTCCACCTTCAACACCCCCATGGACGTGACGGTCGCCGAGCTGGCCGTCGAGACGTTCCTCCCGGCGGACCCCGCGACGGTCAAGTACCTCCACTCACTCGTCGACCGAGCGCAGTAGTCGCCCGGCGGTGCCCCGGACGCGGATCCAGATGAATGTTCGACTCCGTTCCTGTGAGAGTGACGCCGGAACGTGGCACACTGGCCCGCGTGCCTCGAGGCGTAGGGGAGACGTGGGGTGAGTGAACGACGGCCCGCACCCACGGTGGGCCAGGTGGTACTGGGCAGACGGCTACAGGAGTTGCGTGAGGCGGCCGGCCTCGGCCGCGAGGAAGCCGCCCGCGCCCTGCGCGTGGCCCCGGCGACCGTGCGGCGCATGGAGACTGCCGACGTGGCGCTGAAAGTCCCCTATGTACAGGTGCTGTTGGAGACGTACGGCGTCGGCGACGAGGAGGCCGAGGCGTTCGTCACGCTCACCGAGGAGGCGAACCGGCCCGGCTGGTGGCAGCGCTACCACGACGTGCTGCCGGAGTGGTTCAGCCTGTACGTGAGCCTGGAGGGCGCGGCCCGGCTGATCCGCTCCTACGAGCCGCACTTCGTGCCGGGGCTGCTCCAGACGGAGGCCTACGCGCGCGCCGTGCTGGAGGCCGGAACGGTCGGCCAGACGACCCCGGAGTCGATCGAACGGCATGTGTCGCTGCGTCTCGCGCGCCAGCGGTTGCTGGAGTCCGAGGACCCGCCCCATCTGTGGGTGGTGATGGACGAGACGGTGCTGCGCCGTCCGGTGAGCGTGGACGCCGCCGTGATGTCCGAACAGCTGGACCGGCTGGTGGAGTTCACCGAACGCGACCGGATCACCCTGCAGGTCTGCGAGTTCACGGCCGGCCCGCATCCGGGGACGTCCGCGCCGTTCTCCCTGTTCCGTTTCGCCGAGGCCGAACTGCCCGACATGGTCGTCACGGAGTACCTGACCGGCGCCCTCTACCTCGACGACCGCAAGGAGGTCTCCGCGCACCTGGAGGTCCTCGACCACATGACGACGCACGCCGCGTCCGCGCAGCACACCAAGAAGATCCTGCGGGACGCCCGCGCGAGCCTCTGAGCACGCCCGTCGCCCCGAGCCCGAGCCCCGACCCTCCTGGAGGCGAGACCCGCATGACCGGATCCGAGGCCGAGCAGGCACCCGCCCGCATCGACACCAGCAGGCCGCACCCGGCCCGCGTCTACGACTGGTGGCTGGGCGGCAAGGACAACTACCCGGTGGACGAGGAGCTGGCCCGCAGGATCCTCGCCGTCGACGGCACGGTGCTGCGCGGGGCGCGGGCCAACCGCCGGTTCATGCAGCGGGCGGTGCGCACGGCCGCCGAGGCCGGGATACGCCAGTTCCTGGACATCGGCACCGGCATCCCCACCCAGCCCAATCTGCACCAGATCGCCCAGGGCGTGGCCCCCGAGGCCAAGGTCGTGTACGCGGACAACGACCCGATCGTGCTGCGGCACGCGGAGGCCCTGCTGCACGGTTCGGCGGAGGGCTCCACCCGTTACGCGCACGCCGACGTCCGTGATCCGGACACGCTGCTGCGCCGGGCCGCCGACACCCTGGACTTCACGCGGCCGGTCGCGCTGTCGCTGGTCGCCCTCACGCACTACCTGGGCGACGACCCGGCGGGCGACGACGTGCACGGTCTGCTGAAGCAGTACGTCGCCGCGCTCGCGCCGGGCAGCTGGCTGATCCTCTCCCAGGTGACGCCCGACCTGAACGCGGCGGCCATCGAGAAGGCCGCCGAGAACTTCCGCCGCGGTGGAACCCCTTTCTACCCGCGTTCCCTGGCCGAGTTCACCCGCTTCTTCGAGGGCCTGGAGCTGCTCGGACCGGGCGTCATCCCGGTCTCCGGCTGGCGCCCGGAGCCGGAGGACGTGGCGGCCCAGGCGGAGGGCATCGTGCCGGTGTACGCGGGAGTCGCCCGCAAGCCCTGAGCCGGTACCGGGGTGCTTCGCCGGCCGCCGGGAGGTCCGGTGAAGGTCCCCGTCCGCACCCCCGGCGCCATCGCTCCCTCCGGTAGCATCGGTGACCGGGAGTCGACGATCCGTCACGGGCGGGCGCTACGGGGGTGGCGGACATGGTCAAGAGGTACGTGGTCGCGCCGCACGGTGGCCGTGGCACCCACCCCGACATCGGGTCCGCGCTGCGTGCCGCGACCGCCCGGGGCCGGGCCGCCCGCGTGGAGATCACCCCCGGCCATTACCAGGAACGGCTCAGCGTCCGGGGCGAGATCGAGCTGACCGCGCTCGGTGACGCCGGTTCCGTGACGGTGGGCGTCCCCCGGGGCACCGTGCTCGACGTCTCGGGGTCGGTCGTGGTCCGCGGCCTGGTGCTGGTCGGCCGGGACGCCGACGCCGGCGTCGTCGACTGCCACGCGGGGGCCCTCAGCCTCGACCGGGTGGCGGTCCGGGCGCACGACGGCGTCTGTGTGCACGCCCGGCCGGGCACCTCCGTGACGCTGACGGACAGCGAGTTCCGGTACGGCCGTACCGTCTTCGCCGGCGCCGGCGGCCAGGTCGAGCGGTGCCGGTTCACCGACGCCGCCGACAACGCGGTCGCGGTGATCGAGAACGCCCGGGTGCTGGTCCGGGACAGCCGGTTCGACGGCAGCCGGATCCACGGCGTCCGGGTCAGCGACGCCTCGGCCCACCTCGTGGGATGCGAGGTCACCGGCGCCGAGCGGGCGGCCGTCATGGCGGACACCCGGGCGGAGCTGACCGTCGAGGAGTGCGCGGTCGTCGCCACGCACGGGGCGGGCCTGGCCTTCATCGAGCAGTCCCGGGGTTCCGTACACGGCACCCGGGTCACCGACGCCGAGAACGGGATCCTGGTGGCGAGCGGTGCCGACCCGGCGGTGCGCGGCTGTGTGTTCGCCGACTGCCGCGACACCGGCATCCACGTCCAGGACTCGGGCCGGGGCACGTTCGAGGACTGCGAGATCAGCGGCGCGGGAAACGTCGCGGTGCTGTCGACGCGGGGCGGCGCCCCCCGGGTGACCGGCTGCCGGGTCTCGGCGGGCAACGTCGGCATCGCCGTCACCGACAAGGCCCGAGGGCGTTTCACCCGTGTCGACGTGCGCGACCTGACCGGCGTCGCGCTGCGGGTCTGGGACGAGAGCAAGGCCGAGTTCGCGGGGGTGCGCGTCGAGCGCTGCCCGTTCGGCCTGGAGGCGCGGGGCAACGGCGGCACGACCGCCGAGCTCACCAACGCCAGGATCCTCGACTTCGACATGGCCGCCGTGGCCGCCGTCGGTCAGTCCCGGGTGACGCTGAGGGGAGTGTCGGCGGAGCGCGGGCTGCTGGGGTTCGGCGCCGGCGAGGAGGCGCAGCTGCACGTCCACGACAGCACGGTCTCCTCCGTGAGCACCGGCGGGGCGCTGGCGTTCGGCACGGCGCGGCTCGTCGCGAGGAACCTCGCCGTCACCGGCGCGGAGTCGTACGGCCTGTGCGGGACGGGCTCCGCGTATCTGGATGTCTCCGACAGCCGTTTCGAGGACTGCGGGGCCACGGGCGTGCGCTGCGACGAGACGTGCGGCGGCCGGCTGGCGGACTGTGCCGTGCCCGGGACGACGGGGGTGGCCGTGCAGCACAACGGCCGCGTCAAGCTGGTCTCACTCCGTACATCGCTGCCGGTCACGGAGATCACGGAGCCGGCACCGCCGCCGACCGTCGTCAACCACTACCACGGCCCCGTCTTCGTCGAGGCCGTCCACAGCGCCCAGTTGGCGTGGAACAACACCCACGTCACCCAGCAGCAGACCAACCAGAGCGGCGAGAGCGATCAGGACGGAGCCGACCGATGAACGACCCGCGGCAGGTGCACCACTACGACGGTCCGGTGTTCCAAGGGGGCGTGTCGAGCTCCCAGTTCGCCTGGAACAACGAGACGGTCACCCAGAACCAGCAGCTCAACAGCACGGTCGCCCCGGGACACGAGGCGCTCGCGACGCTGGTGACCGAGTTGCTCCGGCAGCTTCCCACGGCCGGCCTCGGCGACCGGGAACGCGAGGACACCGAGAGCGCGGCCCAGGAGGTCCTCGCCGAGATCACGGGTGCCGAGTCGCCCGAGCCGGGTAGGCTGCGCCGCTCGGTGACCCTGCTCAGGGGAGCCCTGGCCCCCGTGGCGACCGGCCTCGCGGCCGGGACGGCGGTCGGGGCGCAGGAGTGGGCGCAGTCCGCGATCAGGGGGCTGACGGGACTCGTCTGAGCCGGGCGGCCCTGCCCGGCGGGGGGCCGGAGGGGCGACGGGGCGCGGGGGTCTGATGGGACGCGGAGGTCTGGCGGGGCGACGGGGCGCGGGGGTCTCGTGCGACTCCCGCGCCCCGGCCCTGCCTGCGGATTCAGGCGAGCTTGGCCGACAGGGTGATGGTCGTGCCGGTGAGCGCCTGGCTGACCGGGCAGTTCTTCTTGGCGTCCTCGGCGGCGGCGGCGAACGCGTCGTCGTCGAGGCCGGGGACGGTGCCCTCCACGGTCAGGTGGATGCCGGTGATGCCCTCTCCCGGCTGGAAGGTGACATCGGCGGAGGTGACGAGCTTGGTGGGCGGGGTGCCGGCGCCGGCCAGGCCGTGTGACAGCGCCATGGAGAAGCAGCTGGAGTGGGCGGCGGCGATCAGCTCCTCCGGGCTGGTCTTGCCGTTCGCCTGCTCGGCGCGCGACGGCCACGACACCGGCTGCTGGCCGATGCCGGAGGAGTCGAAGGTCACGACCCCGTTGCCCTCGAGCAGGTTGCCTTCCCAGACGGTGTGTGCGGAGCGCGTGGTGGCCACGGTTGTTCCTTTCGCATGGAGTTCTGCGGGGGTTCCCGTTGCACGGATATGCGGTGCACGGGTTTTCCGTGCCCCCATCCGATCACACTCCGCGTCACCGCACCCGGAACACCGGCCCCCGCGCGGTGAACGGGAGTCGGCCACCCTGCGGGATCAGGTACGCGTGCTCGCGCCGTACCCGCAGTACGTCGCACTCGCCGTCGGTGATGACGAGCAGCGGTGCGCCGGGCGGGAAGTCGTCGGCGCGGTGCAGCAGGTCGATGCCGGGCTGGAGGACCGTACCGCCGCGGCCGTGCACCCGGACCCGGCCGGCGATCTCGGTGACGGGGAGATAGCCCGCGTCGTGCGGGGCCGCGTCGCAGAACACCACCCGGGCGGCCGGGACGTCGCGGGCCTCGGCGTACGAGGCGATGGCGCCGAGCGCCTTGCCGAGCAGGGTGCGGTCCATGGAGCCGGAGGTGTCCAGGACGACGCCGAAGGTGCAGCGGGCGATCTCCTCGGGAGGGAAGTACCGTCCCGCGCGCGGGATGTCGGGAGTGGAGGCCTGCCGTCGCGCGGGCCGGGCGTAGGTGCGCACCGGCTCGGGACGCGGCACGAACTCGTCGAACCAGCGGGCCAGTCGGGCGTCCCAGGGAAGCGGCGGGTGACTGAGCGCGCGGATCTCCTCCACCAAGCCGCCGGGCAGGAAGCCGCGTTCCTGCCGCCGGTGCAGTTCGAGCCCCTGGGCGAGGCCGCGGCGGTAGAAGCCGTCGAGGTCGACGTAGTCGCGGGGCGGGCCGAGCGGGGCGCCGAGAATGTCGCCGAGGCCCTTGCCGCGCAGGGTGGCCAGCCGGCGCATGCGGCGCAGGTCCACGGTGATGCGGTCGTAGACCTCCTCGGCGGACAGGCCCGACAACTCGGCGTCGTACAGCAGACCTTCGGGCATGGTGCCGACCTGCATCTCGCGCAGCCAGCCGTTGACGACGTAGTCGCAGGCGACGTTGAAGAGGTAGGGATCGCGGGTGCCGCACCGGTCGCCGTGGCGCAGGGCGGCGTGCAGCATCTCGTGGGCGAGGACGAACCGCCACTCCTCGTCGTCGTAGCGGCGCAGCGGGTTGATGTAGATCTCGCCCGCCTCCGCGTTCACGGCGGCGATCGAGATGCCGTGCGCGCGGGCGAGTTCGGCGTCGGCGACGAGCTTGATACCGGCCGCGAGGCCGCCGAGCAGCGGGTAGGACGAGACGAACCAGCCCAGCGCGCGTTCCCAGGGCCGCCAGACGGTCACCGCGCCGCCGAGGGAGTCGCGGCGGCCGCCCGCCATGTCCATCGCGGCGGACACGGTCCGGGTCAGGGCGGTGGCGAAGGCCAGCGGCCAGTCCGGCAGCGGGCGCCCGGACCAGGTCCATCGCACGAGCAGCTGGTCGGTGTCCGTGCCCGCGGTGCCGCAGTGCTCGTAGGCGGCCGGGAGCCCGATGCGGCGCCAGCGCGCGGCGAGCTGCTCCTCGTCGCCGCCCGGGTACGACGACGGCAGCTCGTCGGGGGCGCGGCCGACCGGAAACGTCAGCAGAAACCGGTTCACGACCATGCAGCGCGCGGCGAGGTCGTACCGGTCGGGCTGGGCGCGCTCGTGCGGGGACGCCGGAAGGTGTCCGAAACCGAGGTGGAGGGCGGCGTGCGCGAGGGACCAGGCCCAGAGGGCGGGGTCGGCGATCCGGGTGGGGTGGGCGTGCAGGGTGCCGTTGGAGTCGGCGCGGACGAGTCCGTCCCGGGGAGCCAGGGTGCACTCCTCGCGGCGGCAGGTGTCGAAGTCGACGGCGGCCAGCGCCGGGTTGCCGCGCAGCGCCGCCTTCCCGGCCTCGTACGCCTCCGCCGCGAGGTCGCGCTTCTTCTTGTCGCGGTCCTCCCGTCTCACCGGCGCGCCTCCACCAGGCGGGGCATGTCCCGGGCCGCCTCGACCAGGAACCAGGCGGGCAGCACCGGGTTGCCGTCGGCGTCGGAGGCGATGACGGTCTGGGCGACCTCGACGGAGATCTCCGCGAGCTGGACGAGCAGCGACTTGGCGCGGTACGCGGTCTGCCGGCCCTTCGCCGACATGTGCTCCCTGACGGCGGGGAGTTCCTTGACGAGCCGGCCACGGAACGAGTCGGCGAGGTAGTAGAGCAGGTCGCGGTCCTCCACCCGGCGCGGCCAGGGGGCCTCGCCCTTGAGGATGGCCTCGATGCCGTACCGGCTGCGGACGATCTTGACGTAACCGCGGAAGGCGGTGGCGTGCGTGGGCGTCAGCGTGCCGTGCGCGAGCACCGTGAGGGTGTCCTCGTCGAGGTCGCGCCCGAAGGAGTGCAGCGCGTCGGAGAGCATGTGCCAGGAGCGGGGGGTGGAAAACGGTTCCTCGGTTTTCGGCGGCTTGGACCACAGGTGGTCGGGCCGGTCGGTGAGGTGGTCGAGCACCCACGGGTGGATGTCGTTGCCCGCGGCCCACTTCAGCCAGTCCTTCGCCGAGGCCTCGAGGTGTACGTGGGTGAGGCGGTTGACGAGCGCGGAGGCGATCGGCCGGGCGAGGGCGTTGTCCGTGGCCCGGTTGCCGGCGCCGATGACGATCGAGCCCTCGGGGAGCTCGTAGTTGCCGATCCGCCGGTCGAGGATGAGGGAGTAGAACGCCTTCTGGACGTCGGGCGTGGCCGCGTTGAGCTCGTCCAGGAACAGGCAGTACGGCTCGTCACGGGCGATGGCCTCCGGCGGGCAGAACACCGACCGGCCGTCCCGGATCTGCGGCACGCCGATCAGGTCCTCGGGCGCGAGCTGGGTACCGAGCAGGCTCACGCACTCCAGGCCCAGCGACTCGGCGAAGTCCCGGACCAGGGAGGACTTTCCGATGCCGGGGGCACCCCAGAGGAACACCGGCCGCACGGTGGCGAGGCCGAGGAGCAGTTCGGGGATACGGGAAGGCGTGACGGTGACGGCAGCCTGCACAGCGGAGGGGCTCCTCGAGGGATGCGGAAGGGGCGCGAGTGCGCGGGATCCGGACGACCGGACCGGTACCGCCAGTGTGTGCGTACGGCTCCCCCGGCGCAGCCGATTTTCAGGCGGCGCGCTCCTGCGGCGCCGTCTCGAGCGGTATCCGGGGCCCGCCGGACTCGCGCAGCCAGCGGCGCAGGACGCGGTGCACCTGCTCCGCGCCGGTCAGCTCCTCGTCGTCCCCGACGGGTGCGGACAGCGCGAGCGGGGACAGCAGGAAGGGTCTCGCCTGGGCGCCGCCGAGGCCGCCGTGGGAGCCGATCTGCTCCTCGAAGGCGAGGACCTCGCCGTCGGCCGGGTCGTGGAAGGAGTTGACCATGATGTCGGCGGTGTGCGGGAAGGAGTGGGTGCGGCGCACCGCGTCGGCCGCGCCGGGCCCGAAGGCGGCCAGCGGGCCGGGCGTCCGGTCGAGGCGGTCCAGGGGTATCTCCGCGCCGTGCGCGCCGAGGACGACCCCGCCGTGTTCCTCGCTGCGGACGAGGAGGAACCCTATGCCGGGGTGGTTGGCGAGGGTGGTCAGCAGGGCGGGGTGGCGGGCGTCGATCTCCTCCTTGCTCATCCGGTGCGGCACGTCCGGGAAGGAGATCAGGCCGAGGTTGCCGGAGGCCAGCACGACGGGTTCCGCGTCGCGGCCGGCCGGGCGGTGGCGTTCGCCGCCCTCCTCGACGGGCCGGCGCAGGGCCGCGCGGACGGCCGCCCGGGCCTCGGCGCCGCTGTGGGTGCGTTCGGCCTTGCGCGGTACGGGCAGCCCGCAGCCGGCCCGCACCAGATTGTGGAGGGTGAGGCCGTAGCGGGCGTGAAACGTTTCCCCAGGGCTCTGGCCGTGGTCGGACAGGACGACGATCCGGTAGGGGCGGGGGGCGTGTTCGGCGACGTTCTCGAGCAGCGCAAGCGCCCGGTCGAGACGGCCGAGGACCTGCTCGGTGTCCCGGCCGAGCGGCCCGGAGTGGTGCGCCACCTCGTCGTACGCCACCAGGTCGGCGTAGACGGCGGTGCGGCCGGCGAGCATGTCGCCCGTCACGGCGGCCACCACGACGTCCCGTTCGACGACCGTGGCGAAGGCGCGGACCAGCGGGTAGAGGCCGCCGCGTCCGACGCGCGGGCGCTCCCTGCGCAGCCGGGCGCGGAGGGACTGGCCCATCTCGCGGCCGACCTCGGCGACGAACGACAGGGCGGTGCGCACGGCGTTGGCCGGGTCGGAGAAGTAGGCGAAGTAGCCGTCCCGGGACCGCGTCTCCCGGCTGCGCCTGCGGGTGGCGATGGACAGCACCAGGGCCTGCTCGTCGGCGCCGCCGCCGAAGAGGTTGCCGCGGCTCGCGCCGTCGGCGGACAGCAGCCCGCCGTCACCGGTGTACTCGACCGCGCGGCGCTGGAGTTCGGCGGCGCTGGTGGGCCGGTTGCAGACCATCACCTCCCCGGTGTCCTTCTCGTACCAGCGGAAGGCGGGCACGTCGTGGTTGCTGCCGTGCAGGATGCCGAGCTGGCTGGCGCCGGTCTGGCTGGACCAGTCGGTGTGCCAGACGGTGAGCCGGTGGCTGGGGCGTGGGGTGCCGCCTGCGCGGGCCTGCCCGCGGTCCTGGGCCGGGGCGCTGCCCAGCCATCGGGCGACGGTCGGCATCAGCCCCTTGCGTACCGCCGCGGCCAGCACGTCGTGGCCGACGCCGTCGAGTTGGAGGAAGACGGTGCCGGGGGTGGCGGGGCAGGCGGCGCCGCCTCTTCGGCGGCGGTCGGCGAGCCGGTACAGGCGGCGGCGGTAGGCGTCGTCGTCGCGTACGGCCAGGGCGCCGCCCGTCGCGGAGGCGACGGCGGACATCACGGCGGCGACGATGACGGCGGTCTCGGGGGCCACCTCGCTCTGCCCGGAGGGGTTGAGCCGCAGAGCGAGCAGCAGCAGCGAACCGTTGAGGAAGAACACCAGCAGACCGAGGACCAACGCCGGTACGAGCAACAGCAGGCGCACCAGCAGGGGCCAGGCCAGGGCCGACAGCAGACCGAACACGCCGGCGCCGACGGCGGCGGTCCTGGCGATGGTGGTGGCGCTGTCCCCGTCGGCGGACTGGAGCCGGAAGTCGGGCAGGATCCCCGCGAGCACCAGCATCGTGAGCGTGCAGACGGCCCACACCGCGATGCTCCGCCCGACCTGACTGGCGGCCCGCCGCCACCGCACCCCACGCACGCCCCGTACACCTCACGTTCCGGCCCCGACGCCCGCGGGGGCCGCCCTCCACCCTGTCATACCGCGGTGGCGGGCACCCCGCGGCTACCGCCCGTCGTAGCCGGCCGTCGGCATCGAGAGCCTCCGGTGCACCCGGGCCTTCATCTGCGCGTCGTAGGCGGGCTCGGCGCTGCCGACCGTCTCCACCCGCACACCGCGCCGCGCGCACTCCGCGGCGAACTCCTCCACGGACGACAGCGCGCTCTCCAGGACCCGCCGGCTCGGCGCGACGAACAGGTCGACGCCGGCCCGGACGCCTTCCCACAGCACGCAGTGGTCGGCGCGCAGCCCGCGGACCAGGAGCTCCCGGCCGACGACGTAGCCGCGCTCCGCGGCCCACCGCGCGCACATCGCGTGCTGGCTGCGGGAGTCCACCAGGAAGGGATCGGCGTCCAGTTCCTCGAGCGGCGTCAGACTCGCGATCGCCGTGACCCGCATGACCCGCACCGGTCCCATGGCGTCCCCCTCACCTCCGGGTTTCGCCGCCGACCCTACTCCTGCCCGTAGGCTTCGGGGGAGTCGCGCGAAGGAGGCAAAGAGGTGGCAGTGGAGATCACGTGGTGGGGGCACGCCACCTGTACGGTCGAGGATTCGGACGTACGTGTGCTCACCGATCCCCTGTTCGCGCGCCGCCTCGCGCATCTGCGCCGCCGCCGGGGCGCGCTGCCCCCGCCCGGCGCCTGGCGCGCGGACGTGGCGCTCGTCTCCCACCTGCACGCCGACCATCTCCATGTGCCCTCGCTGGCGCGCCTTGCGCCGGGCACGCGCCTGCTGGTGCCCCGGGGCGCGCCGCGCGCCGTCCCCGGGCTGCGCCGCCTGCGGCACCTGCGGCTGAGCGAGATGGCGCCGGGGGACGAGACCACCGTCGGCGACGTGCGGATACGGGCCGTGCCCGCGCGCCACGACGGACGGCGGCTGCCGGTCGGACGGCACCACTCCCCCGCGCTCGGATACGTCGTCGAGGGCGAGGCCAGGACGTATTTCGCCGGGGACACCGGCCTGTTCGACGACATGGCCGAGGAGGTCGGACCGGTCGACGTGGCGCTGCTCCCGGTGGGCGGCTGGGGCCCGTATCTCGGCGAGGGGCACCTGGACGCGGGGCGCGCGGCCGAGGCCCTGGCCCGGCTGGCGCCGCGCACCGCGGTGCCGGTGCACTACGGCACGTACTGGCCGATCGGCATGGACGCCGTGCGCCCCCATGAATTCCATGCTCCCGGCGAGGAGTTCGTAAGGCTCGCGGCGGAACGCGCGCCGAAGGTGGCGGTGCACCGTCTCGGGCACGGGGAGAGCCTGCGCCCGGAGGTCTTCCGGTGAAATGGTGGCTCGCCGCGACCGTGACGGTCGTGCCGACCCAGGCCACGCAGCAGGCCCTCGGCTATCCGTCGCTGTTCCTGCTGGTGCTGATCGGGGCACTGGTGCCGGTGGTGCCGACGGGCGCGCTGGTCAGTACGGCGGCGGCGGTCGCCGTCCATCAGACCGTGCCGTTCGCGCTGCTGATGGTGTTCCTGACGGCGTCGCTCGCGGCGTTCTGCGGGGACGCGGCGCTGTACTGGCTGGGGCGGCGCGGGATGCGCTCGAAGAACGGCTCGCGCTGGCTGGAGGCGATCCGTTCGCGGGCACCGGAGGAGCGGCTGGAGCAGGCGCAGGACAAGCTCGCCCACCACGGCACGGCCGTACTGGTGCTGTCCCGGCTGGTACCGGCCGGCCGGATACCGGTGATGCTGGCCTGTCTCGTCGCCGAGTGGCCGCTGCGTCGCTTCGCGCGGGGCAATCTCCCGGCCTGTCTGGCCTGGGCGGCGACCTACCAGTTGATCGGCGTGCTCGGCGGCTCGCTGTTCCCGGAGCCCTGGGAGGGCGTGGTCGCCGCGATCGCGCTGACCGTGGTGATAGGCGCGGCCCCGAGCCTGTGGCGCCGGGTCCGGGGCACCAGAACCGCCTAGCCGGGCGGCTGTGCCGGCCCGCGGTCGTGCCGTGCCCGCAGTCCGGCCCCGCGGTCGTGCCGGTCCCGCAGTCCGGCCCCCGCGTTCGTGACGATCCCGCGGCCGTGGTGGTCCCGCGCCCGAAGTGGTCCAGCGGCCGTGGTGGGCCGGATCCGCGCCGCGCCGCGCCGTGCTACTCCAGTACCCGGGCGCCGCCCACCGGCAGGTCCCACAGATCGTCCCGGTCCAGCCCCGCCTTCTCCCAGGCCGCACGCACGCGGGTGAGGGGTTCGAGGACCGGCTCGGCGGACAGCACGAACGTGCCCCAGTGCATGGGGGCCATCCGCCGCGCCCCGAGGTCGAGGGTGGCGCGGACCGCCTCCTCCGGGTCGCAGTGGACGTCGCTGAGCCACCAGCGGGGGTCGTAGGCGCCGATGGGCAGCAGGGCGAGGTCGATGCCGGGGTAGCGCTGTCCGATCCGGGAGAACCAGTGGCCGTACCCGGTGTCGCCGGCGAAGTAGACGCGCTGTCCGTCGGGGGCGGTGAGCACCCAGCCGCCCCAGAGGGAGTGACAGGTGTCGGTGAGGGAGCGCTTGGACCAGTGGTGGGACGGCACGAAGTCGAAGCGGACGCCGGACAGTTCGGCCGCCTCCCACCAGTCCAGCTCGGTGACCCGGGTGAACCGGCGGCGCAGGAACCAGCGTCCGAGCCCGGCCGGCACGAACACCGGTGTGTCGCGCGGGAGTCGGCGCAGCGTGGGGGCGTCGAGATGGTCGTAGTGGTTGTGGCTGATGACGACGGCGTCGACGCGCGGGAGCGCCTCCCAGGGGACGCCGACAGGGGTGATCCGGGCCGGGGTGCCGAGGATACGGCGGGACCAGACCGGGTCGGTCAGGACGGTGAGGCCGCCGACGCTCACCACCCAACTGGCGTGCCCCGCCCAGGAGACGGCGACGGTACGGGCGTCCACCCGGGGCAGCGGGGCGGGGGCGAAGGGCAGCCGGGGAATGTCGGCGAGGCCGTCCCTGCCGGGCCGCACGGAACCCTCGCGGGCGAACCGGGCGATGGCCTTGAGGTTGGGCAGGGGCGAGGTGAGCCGGTCGTGGAAGGTCCGCGGCCACACCCGCCGCTCCCCGAGGGGGCGTGGCTCGGCGAGAGGAGGGGCGGCGGGCGCGAGCGGGGACAGCGGGGCCGGGGCGCCGATGTCCTCGGTGGTCACCGTGCCGGTGGTGGTCGACTCGGACTGCTGCGTCATCGAGGAGGCTCCCATCGCTGAGCGTCGTCACGGAGATCGTCGAAGACCGACCTCAAGAGCATCAACGCGTGTTGCACGTGTGGCAGTTCCAACGGTGCGGGTGACGTGAGGCAGTCGGCGCGCCGCGCGTCCGTACCGGCCGCCAGCAGGGTGCCGGTCGACAACCGGACGCGCAGTGCCCCGAGCTCGTCCCCGAAGCGGTGTCCGCCCGGCGCGGGTATCCCCAGCCGGGCGGAGAGGAAGTCCTCCAGGTCCTGTGCGTCGCCGACGCCGTGCGCGGCGAGCGCGGTGCGCAGCGGGCCGAGATCGACGTACAGGTGACGGCCGGCCCGGGGCGGGAGGGCGAGGCCGCCCGCCCCGACCACGACGGCGTGCACGGCGTCCGCCACGCGCGCGTGCAGACGTACGGCGGCGGCGACGCGCGCGGTGACGGGCTCGGGTTCCCCCAGGGCGTACGCGGCGGCGGCGGCCACCGGGGCGGCCACGCTCGCGCCGAGCGCGGTGAGCACGTCGAGCACGCGCGCGTGCAGGTCGTCGCCGGTGGCCGAGGCGGGGAACCGGGCGACGGCGGCCGGCCAACCGGGCGGCAGCAGCGCACCGGCGAGGTCGCTGACGACGGTGACCTGCTCCGGGAGCATCTCGGCGGGGCTGACCAGCACGGTGTCGTGCGGGGCGTGCAGTGTGTCGCGCCAGGTCTCGTCGCTGACCAGGTGCAGGCCCTCGCCCGCGGCTGCCTCCACCGCCTCGTGCAGCACTTCGGGCGGCGCGACGGTCGCGGTGGGGTCGTCGGCGACGGACAGCACCAGCAGCCGCGGGTCGCCGCCCTCGGCGCGCACCCGGCGCACGGTCTCCAGCAGGGCGTAGGGGTCCGGGACGCCGCCGCACTCGGCGGGGGTCGCCACGTGGAAGACGGGCCGTCCCAGCAGACGTGCGTACGGCGCCCACCAGGCCGCGCAGGGCCGGGGCACCAGGACGTCGCCGCCCAGGGCGGCGGTCAGCGCGAGCAGCAGGGCGGGTGCGCCGGGCCCGGCCACGAGGCGGCCCGGCTCGGCGGGGGTCCCGCGCCGTTCCCAGTAGCCGCGGGCGGCGTCGAGGAGGGCGGGGCCGCCGCCGACCGGCTCGCCGTCGGCCCTGCCGGCGGCTCCGGCGAGCACCGAGACGAGTTCCGGCAACACGGGAAGTCCGTCCGAGGGCAGCGGCGGCCCGTAGCGGACGGGCCCGTGGTCCTCCGCTTCCGTCCGCCGCATGTCGTCCTCCGCGCAGTCCGTACCTGGTGCCCTGCCTGGTCCTGGTCCTGGTGCCGTGCCGGTGGTCCCTGAGGTGCTCCTGGTGCCTGTGGTGGTGCGCTGCCTGGTGCGGTGCCCGCGGCGCGGGTGCCGCCCCCGCCCCCAGGCCGTCGGACGTCGTCGTGGGCCGTGCGGGGCGGCCCGGCCCGTGCGGGGCCCGACGGCCCCGCGGGGCCGGACGCTCGTACGGGGCCGGTCGTGCCCCTGGGTTCCGAGTACCCCGAGGGACCTCACCCCATGGCCCCCGCCACTCGTTGCGCCGGTCACAGCGCGGGCCGGGTGGCCTCCGCGGCGGGTCAGGCGCGGCCTTCGGGGTCCCGGCGGCGCAGCCGGTGCACGGCGGCGCCGAGCGCGCCGGCGATCAGCAGGCCACCGGCGGCGAGCGCGGGAACGGAATCGGTGAAGGCACCGCCCTCACCGGCCTGCACGCCGTGCTCGACGGTGGCGGGGGCGCAGTCGGCCTCCTTCGGCGCGCCGGCGCGCGGCTGGGGCTCGGGCGGGGTGCACGGCTGGACGGTGCCGCAGTCGGTGTGCGCCGCGGAGGCGGCCTCCCCCTGCGGACACGGCCGGCCGGTGGCGCAGGACGCGGCGGACGCCGTCCCGCACGGCTGCGGCGCGCCGCGTGCGACGTCCAGGGTCGCGCTCCACGGCTTGCCTTGTCCCCCGGGCGCCGCGGGGCAGGTGCCGTCGACGGTCCAGGCCGCGTCCGGGCCGACCGCGTCCGGGCTCACCTCGAGGTCGGTGGCGGGCGCGATGCGGGCGGTGCCCCGATAGGCGGACCCGGACTGCGCGCCGTCGGCGCCGGGGACCTTGCTCAGTTTGACGGTGCCCTCGGCGAAGGCCTGCGAGGAGGCGTCGAGGCTCTCGGGCGCGGTGGCGCCGAGGGGACCGCAGGAGACGGAGACGGTGACGCTGCCGCCGGGGGCGACGCTGCCGGGGCTGACCTCCGCCGCCGGGTCCGCGGCCGCCGACGGACCCACGGCGACCAGGACGGCGCCGGCCACGGCGAGGGCGGAGAGGAGGTGGGCGGTGCGACGCATGGACGGTTCCTTCGGCCGACGGCTGCGGGCGGGGCGTTCCCCGCCCCACAGTCATCAGAGCCCGAGGACCGTCCGGCCGCGCGCCGCCGGACGCCATTGGCGGGACACGGACCACCAACCGGGTGATCGCAGGGGTCGCCCGCGCCGACGGGTGCCCGCTACGCGACGTCGTTGAGGACCTGTTCCCGCAACCGGTTGCAGCACCGGTTGATCAGCCGGGAGACATGCATCTGCGAGATGCCCAGCCGCTCCGCTATCCGGCTCTGCGTCATGTCCTCGAAGAACCTCATGTACAAGATCGCCCGCTCCCGCTCGGGCAGCGCGGCGAGCCGTGCCCTGACGGCCTCCCGGTCGACGACCGTGCCCAGCGCCGGGTCCGCCGCCCCCAGCAGGTCACTCAGCGAGTAGCCGTCCTCGCCGCCCGGCAGCTCCGCGTCCAGCGACAGCGCGGTGAAGCTCTCCAGCGCCTCCATACCGGTGCGGACGTCCTCCTCGCTGAGTTGCGCGCGCTCGGCGATCTCGGCGACGGTGGGCCGCCGTCCGGAGACGGTCTGGGCCAGTTCCTGGCCGGCGAAGCGCACCCGGTTGCGCAGTTCCTGGACGCGGCGCGGCACGTGCAGGGTCCACATGTGGTCGCGGAAGTGCCGCTTGATCTCACCGGTGACGGTGGGGACGGCGTAGCTCTCGAAAGCGTTTCCGAGCTCGGGGTCGTAGCGGTCGACAGCCTTGACCAGGCCCAGCGCGGCGACCTGACGCAGGTCGTCGAAGGACTCGCCGCGACTGCGGAAACGGCCGGCGAGTCGGTCGGCCATGGGCAGCCAGGCCTCGACGATCTGGGAGCGGAGCGTGTCGCGCTGGGGCCCCGGGGGCAGGGTGGCCAGCCTGCGGAAGGCGTCGGCGGTGTCGGGGGCGTCGTGGTGCGCATGGCGCTTCGTGCTCGCTCGGTTCGGCATAGGGTGTGGCAACTCCCTTGGCAGTGCTCTGGGTTGGCCGGTCACCGGGGAGGCGACGGCAGCCCGACCGGGCCGCCGGGGGCGCGAGATCGCGGCCTCCCACGGACGTGCCTCCGGTCCGAAGCACTGTTGCGCGCCTGCCCCGGACTCCCCACGCCAAACACCCGCCCAGGTTTTCCGGCGGCCCCCGGGGTCACACGGAACGGGACACGCCCTGCACACCGCGTCCAGGTCGTCTGCCCAGGAGGTCACTTCCATGAGCGTCAAGGTCTCCGACCACGTCCTTCAGCGGCTGCGGGAGTGGGGGGTGGAGCAGGTCTTCGGCTATCCCGGCGACGGCATCAACGGACTGCTCGCCGCCTGGGGCCGGGCCGGGGACGAGCCGCGTTTCGTACAGTCGCGGCACGAGGAGATGTCCGCGTTCCAGGCGGTCGGCTACGCCAAGTTCAGCGGCCGCCTCGGGGTGTGCGTGGCGACCTCGGGGCCGGGCGCGATCCACCTGCTCAACGGCCTGTACGACGCGAAGCTCGACCATGTGCCGGTCCTCGCGATCGTCGGCCAGACGCACCGTTCGGCGATGGGCGGCTCGTACCAGCAGGAGGTGGACCTGCACACGCTGTTCAAGGACGTCGCCTCGGATTTCGTGGAGACGGTGACGGTCCCCGAGCAGTTGCCGAACGTGCTGGACCGGGCGATCCGCACCGCGTACGCCCGCCGCTGCCCGACCGCGGTCATCATCCCCGGGGACGTGCAGGAGCTCGACTACGCCGCGCCCACGCACGAGTTCAAGATGGTGCCGTCCAGTCTCGGTCTGAGCGATGCGACGACGATCCCGTCGGAGGAGTCCCTGCGGCGGGCCGCCGACCTCCTCAACTCCGGTGACAAGGTGGCGATCCTGGCCGGCCAGGGCGCCGCAGGGGCCCGGGCCGAGGTCGAGCGGATCGCGGAACTGCTCGGCGCGGGCGTCGCGAAGGCCCTGCTCGGCAAGGACGTCCTGAGCGACGAACTCCCCTACGTCACCGGCTCGATCGGGCTGCTCGGCACCCGGCCCTCCTACGAGCTGATGCGCGACTGCGACACCTTGCTGACGATCGGCTCGTCCTTCCCGTACGCGCAGTTCCTGCCCGAGTTCGGCAAGGCGCGCGGCGTGCAGATCGACCTCGATCCGCACATGATCGGGATGCGCTACCCGTACGAGGTGAACCTCGTCGGCGACGCGCGGGAGACGCTGCGCCGGCTGATCCCGATGATCAGGGGCGAGGAACGCGGCCGGGAATGGTTCGAAACCGTTTGTGACAACGTACGGCGCTGGGACGACGTGCTGGACCGCAGGGCGGCGCTGTCGGCCGACCCGATCAACCCGGAGTACGTGGCCCGCGCGCTGTCCCCGCTGCTCCCGCCCGACGCGATCGTCACCTCGGACTCGGGCTCGGTGGCGAACTGGTACGCCCGCCATCTCACCATGCGCCCCGGCATGCGCGGCTCCCTCTCCGGCACGCTGGCGACGATGGGCTGCGGCGTGCCGTACGCGATCGGCGCGAAGTTCGCCCATCCGGACCGGCCGGTGATCGCGCTGGTCGGGGACGGTGCCATGCAGATGAACGGACTGGCGGAGCTGATCACCGCCGCCAAGTACCGGGACCGCTGGTCGGACCCGCGGCTGGTCGTCGCGGTGTGGAACAACCGGGACCTCAACCAGGTGACGTGGGAGATGCGCGCCATGGGCGGAGCGCCGTCGTTCCTGCCCTCGCAGGAACTGCCGGACGTGGAGTACGCGGCGTTCGCCCGCTCCCTGGGGCTGACCGGGGTCCGGGTGGAGACGCCGGAGGAGGTCGAGGCGGGCTGGCGCACCGCCCTGGAGGCGGACGGCCCCGCGGTCGTCGAGTTCCTCACCGACCCGGCCGTGCCACCGGTCCCGCCGCACGCCACCTGGGAGCAGATCGAGTCCACGGCCGCCGCGGCCCTCAAGGGCGACGCCGACCGGGGTTCCATGATCAAGCAGGGCTTCCGGTCGAAGATGCAGGAGTTCCTGCCGGGGCCACAGGAGAAGTAGCCGGGCGACCCCGTGTCGGCTCCCTGTCCTCGGGTACGCGGTGGCCACCGACCCCGACGAACCTGGAGGGTGAGACATGCAGCGTGGCAGCGACCGGCTGAGCGTGCACCGGGACGACGAGATGAAGCACGAGTTGCAGGGGCTGCTGAGGTCCGGCCACCCCACGCGGGTGGAGGAGTGGCACGACCCCGAGCCGTCCGCCGAGGACGACCCCGAGATCTGGGGCGGGCCGGTGGTGCCCGGAAGTCCCCGGGCGACGCTGGAGACCATCCGGCTGGAGCTGGCGCGGAACCTGGGACGGAGTTCCTTCCCCGCGGACGCGAGCGCGCTGGCCGGGGGCCTGAGCCGCAAGAACGCGCCGGACGGGCTGGTGGAGGCGGTGCGGGAGCTCCCGGGAAAGGACCGTTACGCCACCGTCCAGGAGCTGGCCGAGGCGCTGGTCGGCAGCGGCCGGTGACGGCGCGGCAGCCGGCCGGTGAGATCGGGCCCGCCGACACGGGGGCCGCAAGGACACGGAAAGGATGTTGAACCCTATGCGCATCGCGTTTCTGACGGCACCCGAAGGCGTCGAGCAGGTCGAGCTCACCGACCCCTGGCAGGCGGCGGTGGACGCGGGCCACGAGCCCGTCCTGGTGTCGACCGAGTCCGGCGAGATCCAGGCGTTCAACCATCTCGACAAGGCGGACACGTTCCCGGTGGACGAGGTCGTCGGTGAGGCGTCCGCGGAGTCCTTCGGCGGGCTGGTCCTGCCGGGCGGCGTCGCGAACCCCGACTTCCTGCGCACCGACGCCAAGGCTGTTGCCTTCGTCAAGGACTTCTTCGAGCAGGGCCGCCCGGTCGCCGCGATCTGCCACGCCCCGTGGACCCTCATCGAGGCGGACGTCGTACGGGGCCGTGTGCTGACCTCATGGCCGAGCCTCGGGACGGATCTGCGCAACGCGGGTGCCACCTGGGTCGACGAGCAGGTGAAGATCTGCGACCACGGCACCAACAAGCTCGTCACCAGTCGCAAGCCGGACGATCTGAAGGCTTTCTGCGCAGCGTTTCTGGACGTGTTCGCACAGGAAGCGGGCTGACCGACCAGTGGCCGGTGGTCGACGGTCGGTGGTCGAGGTCTACGGCGGCTCGTCGGCGGGCCATCGTCGATGGTCGGAGGTCGACAGTCGTTTGTCGACAGTCGCTCGTCGGCGAGCCGCCGTCGGCGAGCCGCCGTCGGCGGCCGGTCGTAGGCACTCGGCTGTAGACAGTCGCTCGTAGACAGTCGCCAGTCGCCTGTCCCCCGTGACTCGTGGGCCGTGGGCTCGTCGGCCGTCGGCCGGACACCGTAGACAGTCTGCGGTCGACCGCTCACACGCGGCTCGCCCGCAGCCATCGCGTCACACGCAGACATCGCGCAAGTACAGACACAGTGCACACAGAGATCGCGAGAGACGCGCGATCGGACCGGCCTCGGTGGGCTCAGGCTCCGCCGGGGCCGCTCGCGCTGCCCGGGCCCCACTTGCCGACCGGCGTGGCCGCCGAGCCGCCTTCCGTGGTCGCCCGGGTGCCGGTCGGAGTCTGGCGGGAGGCGACGGTGTCGGTTCCGACGGCCCGTTCCCTCGCGCCGTCCCGGGTGCGGGCCGGCGAGACGAAGCGGCGCGGGTTGCGGCGCAGGTACTCGCCCTCCAGCTGGGCCATGCGGCCGTTGTGGACGCGCAGGGCGTCGTTCGAGCCGTACAGCAGCGTGTCGTGGCGCGTGCGGTGGATCGTCTCCAGCTCTTTCATCAGCTGCTGGTCGTCCAGCCGGTCCGGGTCGACTCCGGTCATCGTCATGCCCCGCTCGTCGTGTTCGTCCATGCGGTTCGGGTACCCCACCCGGAAACACGTCTCCGCATCCACTGTACGAACATTCCGGCCACCGGGCCTCCGTGCGGCCCGGCGCCCTACCTGGCCCGCTCCACGCGCCGTTCGTCCCACACGGGCTCCGCGGTCTCCCGGACCCGGCCGTCGCTGCCGAAGACCAGGTAGCGGTCGAAGGAGCGGGCGAACCAGCGGTCGTGGGTGACGGCGAGGACCGTGCCGTCGAAGGCCTCGAGGCCCTCCTGGAGGGCTTCGGCGGACTCCAGGTCCAGGTTGTCGGTGGGCTCGTCGAGGAGCAGGGCCGTGACGCCCTGGAGTTCCAGCAGCAGGATCTGGAACCGGGCCTGTTGCCCGCCGGAGAGCCGGTCGAATGTCTGTTCGGCCTGCTGGGTCAGCTCGTAGCGGCGCAGCCGGGACATGGCCGCGCCCCGGTCCTGGGAGTGTTCGCTCCACAGGATGTCCAGGAGGGTGCGGCCCAGGAGCTCGGGGTGGGCGTGGGTCTGGGCGAAGTGCCCGGGCACGACCCGCGCGCCGAGCTTCCACTCCCCGGTGTGTGCCACGGTGTCGCCGGCCAGCAGCCGCAGGAAGTGCGACTTGCCCGAGCCGTTGGAGCCGAGGACGGCGACCCGCTCGCCGTAGAAGACCTCCAGGTCGAAGGGCTTCATCAGACCGGTGAGCTCCAGCCCCTTGCAGGTGACCGCGCGCACGCCGGTGCGGCCGCCCTTGAGACGCATCGTGATGTCCTGCTCGCGGGGCGGCTCCGGCGGCGGCCCCGCCTCCTCGAACTTGCGCAGCCGGGTCTGGGCGGCCTGGTAGCGGGAGGCCAACTCGTGGCTGATGGAGGCCGCCTGACGGAGGTTCAGCACCAGTTTCTTGAGCTGGGCGTGCTTCTCGTCCCAGCGGCGGCGCAGCTCCTCGAACCGGGCGAAGCGTTCGCGGCGGGCCTCGTGGTAGGTGTCGAAGCCGCCGCCGTGCACCCAGGCGTCGGCTCCGGCCGGGCCGGGCTCGACGGAGACGATCTTCTCCGCGGCACGGGAGAGGAGTTCGCGGTCGTGGGAGACGAAGAGGACCGTCTTGCGGGTCTCCTTCAGCCGTTCCTCCAGCCACCGCTTGCCGGGCACGTCGAGGTAGTTGTCCGGCTCGTCGAGCAGCAGCACCTCGTCGGTGCCGCGCAGCAGCGCCTCCAGCACGAGCCGCTTCTGCTCACCGCCGGAGAGGGTGCGGACGAGACGGAACTGGGCCTTGTCGTAGGGGACGCCGAGCGCCGCCGTGGTGCACATGTCCCAGAGCGTCTCGGCCTCGTACCCGCGCACCTCGGCCCAGTCGGAGAGGGCCTGCGCGTACTGGAGCTGCGCGGCCTCGTCGTCGACGGTCATGATCGCGTGCTCGGCCTTGTCGACGGCCCGCGCGACCTCGCGGATACGGGGCGAGGCCACGGACACCAGCAGGTCACGGACGGTCGTCTCGTCCCGCACGGAGCCCACGAACTGGCGCATCACGCCCAGGCCGCCGGACACGGTGACGGTCCCGCCGTGCGGTTTCAGCTCGGCCGAGATCAGCCGCAGCAAAGTCGTCTTGCCGGCGCCGTTGGGTCCGACCAGCGCCACCACGGCCCCTTCTCCCACTCGGAAGGACACGTCGCCGAGCAACGCCCTCCCGTCGGGGAGGTAGTACTCGAGGTGCGCGGCTTCCAGGTGTCCCATGAGGACGCATTCTGCGGGCGGCCCACGGGATGCGGCAAACCGTTATGCGCGTGGACGCCGGCGGGCCGGGGAGGGCGCGCCGCCGCCCGTCAGCCGCCGGCCCCCGCCACCGGCTCCCCCGCCGGGCCGCCCTCGCCCGCGGGCACGACGGCCGCGCCCGCCCAGGACAGGGCCTTCCAGCCGTCGGCCGGGGAGCCCTCGAGGACGACGGTGCCGGTGTTGGCGAGGCGGTTGGCCGCGGCGAAGGGAACGTCGACGTTGTCGGCGCGGGTCGCCGCCCAGGCGCGGATCGCGGCGCCGTGGCTGACCATCGCGACGGTTCCCGCGCCGCTCGCCGCGGCCTCGGCGACCACGGCGTCGTAGCGCGCCAGGAACTCGGTGCCGCTCTCCCCGCCGGGCATGCGCAGCCCGGTGTCGCCCGCCGCCCAGGCGAACACCGTGCGCATGTAGAGCTCGCCGCGCTCCGAGTTGCCGGGCACCATCTCCAGGTCACCCGCGGAGATCTCCCGGATGCCGTCGCGCACGAGGACGTCGAGGCCTCGGGCGGCGGCCAGCGGGGCGGCGGTCAACCGGGTGCGCACGAGGGTGGAGGCGTAGAGGGTCTCGATGTCCTCGTCGACGAGGGCCTGCGGCAGTGCGGCGGCCTGCCGGGCGCCGAGTTCGGTGAGGCCGGGGCCGGGGACGGCGGTGTCGAGCAGGTAGTCCACGTTGGTGGGGGTCTGGCCGTGGCGGACGAGCAGCAGTCGCATGCAGTGACCCTCCGGTGTCGATGCCGCCTCCGCACAGGAAACGGCCACTTCAGGGTACCCGCAGCGCATGATGCCCGACGTCGATCTCACTGTCCTGAAGCCCGGTCGGCACGGTCTGCGCGATCTGTTCCTCGCCTTCGACGACCAGGTGTTCGCGTTCGCCGCCGAGCGGCACTGGCCGGCCGCCGAGCCGGTCCTGCCGCGCCTGAGCCGCAGCGCGAACCACGGTGTGCTCTGGTTCGCGACGGCGGCGGCCCTCGCCGTGTCCGGCACGCCCCGGGCCCGTCGCGCGGCAGCGCGCGGGCTGACCTCCCTCGGCCTGGCTTCTCTCACCATCAACACCCTCGGCAAGCGTTCGGTGCGCCGGTCCCGGCCCGTGCTGGACGCGGTGCCGCGCGGGCGGCGGCTGAAGCGGCAGCCGATCACGACCTCCTTCCCGTCCGGTCACTCCGCGTCGGCGGCGGCCTTCGCGGCCGGGGTCGCCCTGGAGTCGCCGGTGTGGGGCGCGGTGGTGGCGCCGGTCGCGTTCTCGGTGGCGATGTCGCGGGTGTACACGGGTGTCCACTTCCCGAGCGACGTGTTCGCGGGCGCGGCGCTGGGCGTGGGCGCCGCGTTCGCCGTCCGGCACGCCGGACGCCTGCGACGGCGGAGTCGGCGGGGCACGCAGGGCGGCTGATGCATCGTCAGACCACATGTCAAGACCAACGGTCTCACCATCCGAGCATCGGCGTACGGTGGGGGAACCGGGGACCCGGTTCGTCGAGAAGGGGTAGAGCCATGCCGAAAGCACAGGAGACGGCCGTCTACACGCACGGACACCACGAGTCGGTGCTGCGTTCGCACACCTGGCGGACCGCCGCCAACTCCGCGGCCTACCTGCTCGGTTCGCTGAAGCCCCACATGAAGATCCTGGACATCGGCTGCGGTCCGGGCACCATCACGGCGGACCTGGCCGCACTGGTCCCCGACGGGCACGTCACCGGCGTCGACCACGCGCCGGGGGTTCTGGCGCAGGCACGTGCCACGGCGGCCGAACGGGGTCTGACGAACACCGACTTCGCGGTCGCCGACGTGCACGCCCTGGCCTACCCGGACGACACCTTCTGCGTCGTCCACGCCCACCAGGTGCTCCAGCACGTCGGCGACCCGGTGCAGGCACTGCGCGAGATGCTGAGGGTGACGAAGCCGGGGGGCTTCGTGGCGGTCCGCGACTCGGACTACGCGGCGATGACCTGGTACCCCGCGTCACCCGGGATGGACGACTGGCTGGACCTGTACCGGCGGGTGGCCCGGGCCAACGGCGGCGAACCGGACGCCGGGCGCCGGCTGAAGTCCTGGGCGCTGTCCGCCGGATTCACCGACATCACGGCCACTTCGGCCACCTGGACGTTCAGCACCGCCGACGAGCGGGCCTGGTGGAGCGGCCTGTGGGCCGACCGCACCGTGGCGTCGGCGTACGCGGAGCGCGCCACCCAGGGCGGGCACGCCACGGTGGAGGAACTGCGCGCCGTGTCGGAGGCCTGGCGGGAGTGGGGGCGACAGGAGGACGGCTGGTTCGGCGTTCTGCACGCGGAGATCCTGTGCCGGAAGGCCACCTGACCGGCGGACGCCTCAGGACGCTTCGAGGATGCCGCGAAGACGATTCGGGGACGGTTCACGGACGGTTCGTAAATGAAGTGCGAATGATTTCCGCAATCCGGGAAACCCGCATTGCAGGAGGTTGACACTATGGTTCCCGTTCTGCTGGTTCTGCTGCTGGTGCTGATTCTTTTCGGCGCCGGATTCGCGGTGAAGTTGCTCTGGTGGATCGCACTCGCGGTTCTCGTCCTCTGGCTGCTCGGCTTCCTGGCTCGCGGAACCACTTCCGCGGGAGGCAGGGGCCGCTGGTACAGGTGGTGAACTGACGCGGCGGACGACACGGGCTTCCCCGGGGGAGCGACTCACTCCCGGGGAAGCAGCGGTCCCAGCGGCCCGAGGTCCAGATTCAGGTCCTCGGGCCGCAGTCCGTAGCGATCACGCAGCTCGGTCATGCGGTCGTCGAGGAGCATCAGGGTGAGCCCGATCCGCTCCTCCTGCTCCTCGCTCAGATCGCCGGTGTCGAAGCGGCGCAGCGCCTGCCGTTCCATCAGCTGGCGCAGCAACTCCACGACGGTCAGGACGAGTTTCACCAGGTCGCGCTCGACGGTGTCGGGCTCGAGGTCCATATGGTTGCGGCGTTCGGTCACAGCGAGTCCCCCCATGGCGACGGTACCTGCTCGTTGACGGAGCTGATCAGCGCGTTGAGGTCGATGCGGACGAGGTCGACGTCCGCGATGCGCAGCGTGATGTCCCCGGTGATGACGACCCCGCCGGCCAGCAGCCGGTCGAGCAGGTCGACCAGGGCGACCTCACGGCGCTCCACGACCGTCATGCGCCCTCCCCCGCTTCCGCGCCGCGCGTCTCCACAGCACCCGTCTCCGCGGCGCCCTTATCGGCGGCGCCCGTATCGGCGGCGCCCTTTTCCGCGCCGCCGGGCTCGCCGGCGGACTCCACGAAGGAATAGGCCGCCCACGGGCCCGTGAGTTCCACCCGCATTCCGGATTCCTCCCCCTTGGTGCGGTCCACCATTTCCACGAATTCCTCGGACTCCGCGCGCGAAACCAGATAGGCGGCGTTCAGTACGTTCTGTCCCGACGCCTTGGAAAGGGCGGAGTTCTGCGGCGGATGGAGGCGGGCGTCGTCGGCGTGCGCGGACAACCTCTCGTGCAGGCCTGTGGCGAATCGCTCGGCACGCTGCCACGTGTCGTCGTGGGCCCGGGCCTTCGAACGCCGCTGCATCAGGTAGTCCCGGCCCGAGGCGGGCTTGCTCGCCGCCTGCGCGGCCTCCTGGGCCTCGGGCTCGACATACACCTTCACCCCCCACTCGACCCGCCCGGCGAGCCGGTCGAGGACGCGTCGGAAGTCGTCCTCGCGCTCCTCCATCATCACGCGCACTCCGCTGTCGTCCCGGAACACGGTGGCGAGCCGGAGCGGCAGCGGAGTGGTGACGGCCGTGAGGGCGTCGATCACCTGCTGATGGGCGCGGGCGGTCTCCGTCAGCCAGTCCAGGTCCTCGAGACGGCGCCGGAGCGGCTCCTCGGCGAAGTCCCCCTCCGGCACATGGCTGACCACGGCGATCAGGCCGCGGTGGGTGAGAAGTCGGGGCGGATCGCCCGCCACCCCCGACAGGGCGGCCTGGAGGGGCGCGCCGAGGGGGTGGCAGACGGCGTACACGTACCGCAGTCCGGTCATGGTGACTCCTCTCGGACGTCCTGCGGGGCACGGCTCTCTTCGGGGGCGCGGCTCTCCCGGGGGACGCGGCCCGGCTCCAGTTCCTCCAGCCGCGCCAGCCGCTCACGCAACTCGGCGTTCTCACGCGCGAGTTCGTTGCGGCGGGCGCCGGAGGACAGGGCCGGGTCGTCCTCCCACCAGTCGATGCCCATCTCCTTGGCCTTGTCGACCGAGGCGACGATGAGGCGGAGCTTGATGGTGAGCAGTTCGATGTCGAGCAGGTTGATCCGGATGTCGCCCGCGATGACGATGCCCTTGTCGAGGACACGTTCCAGGATGTCGGCGAGGTTGGCCCCGCCGCCCTGGCCGTACGGCTCCGGCATCCGGCTCGGCATGCTCATCGCCGGCTCCCGCCCTTGACCCGCCTGTCCTCGTCCTCGGGCTCCTCCTCGGGCTCCTCGTCCTCGTACTCGTCGTACTCGTCCTCGGCGGCCTCGGGCTCACCCTCCTCGGCTTCCTCCTCCTCGTACTCGGCCTCGGGCTCCGCCTCCTCGTCCTCTACTTCCTCGTCCTCGGCATACGGGCCCTCCTCCTCGTCCTCCTCGTACTCCTCATCGTCCTCCGGGCCGCCGTCCTCGGCATCCCGCGCCTCGGCACCCTCCTCGGGCCCGCCGTTCTCCTCGTCGTCCCCGTCGTCCTCGGCGTTCTCGGCGTTCTCGGCGTTCTCGTCCTCCTCGGCGACCGCGTCCTCGTGGGACGTGACGACCTCGCCGTCGCGGATCTCACCGCGCCAGCTGTCCTGCGCCTCGCCCTTGATGGTGATGAAGCGGGCGAAGTTCTTGAGGTCGAGGCGGGCCCGGCGGCCCTGGGCTCGCCAGATGTTGCCGGTCTTCTCGAACAGACCCGTCGGGTAGTACTCGATGACCAGCAGGATCCGGGTGAGGTTCTCGGCGATCTCGTGGAAGGAGACGACACCCTTCGTCGTGCCCTTCGCGCCCTCCGAGGTCCAGGCGATCCGGTCGTCCGGCACCTGTTCCGTGGTCTTCGCCTTCCAGCTGCGGTTGGACCAGAAGACCTTCGCCTGCCAGTCGCTGGTGGTGTCGTCGGCGCGGTTCGCGCTCTTGACGCCCTTGGCGAAGGTGCTGAAGTCCTGGTACTGCGTCCACTGGTCGTAGGCGGTGCGCAGCGGCACACCGACGTCGATCGTCTCCATGATCACGGTCGGCTTCTTGCCGGCGCTCTTCTTGCCCTTGCCGCCCTTGCCGCCGAGGTTCTTGAACGCGCCGGTCACCTTGTCCTTGACCCGCGAGCCACCGAGCTCCAGCGCGCTGCGCAGCGGCCCCTTGCCCTCGGCGACCTTGCGACCGCCTTCGAGGGCGAGCTTGGCGAAGCCCGGGCTGTTGCCCTCGGCGATGTCGTTGAGCTTGGCCGTGGTGTCCCCGAGCTTGTGGCCGACGCCGGTCAGCAGGCGCGTGGCCTGCGCGGCGAGGTACTCCTGTACCTCTTCCTTGAGCCGGTCGGCGGCGTCGCTGTGGGCCACTCCGGAGAGCGGGTTGCCGCCCGTGGCCTTGCCGGCCGCGGACTTGGCGGATCCGAGGGTGTCGGTCATCGGTCGCCGCCTCCCTTCGGCCGCCGGGCCCGGGAGGTGGTACCCGAGGCGGCCCTCGATGCGGTACTCGCGCCCGTCTTCCGGGCCGACGTCGTCTTCTTGGCGGCCGCGGCGCGGGCCGGAGCCTTCTTGGCCGTCTTCGCGGGCGCCTTCTTCGCGGGAGCCTTCTTGGCCGTCTTCGCGGGCGCCTTCTTCGCGGGAGCCTTCTTCGCGGGCGCCTTCTTCGCGGTCTTCCTCGGCGGTTCCTCCTCCTCGCCCTCGTCTTCCTCGCCCTCGTCGTCGCCCTCGTCCTCGTCCTCGTCGTCCGAGGCGTCCTGCGGCTCTTCGTCCGCGTCGTCCGCCTCGTCCTCCTGGGGCTCCTCGTACTCCTCGTCGGCCTCGGCGTCCTCGTCGGCCTCGTCCTGCCCGCCGGGCACGACGCCGTCGAGCTGGTCGCGCACCTCGGCGGTGCGGCCGTGCAGCCGGTCGGCGAGCGCCTCGATCTGCCGCTCGACCATGGCGCCGGAGGCGGCCTTGCCGACCCCGCGCAGGTCCTGGCGCAGCTGGTCCCCGATCTCCTTGAACTGCGGGTTGTCCCGCAGCTGTGTGGAGACCAGGTCCGCGATGCCCTTGGGAGTGAGGTTCAGGCGCTTGCCGGCCACCAGGCTGCCGACGGCGAAAGCCAGTTTCAGCTTCTTGGTGCGTCCGAGGAAATACCCGGCCCCGACCGCGAGGCCCAATGCGGTTCTGTTCATCCTGTCCACCCGTCGTCCGTTCCCGCGCTTCTGCGCGTCGCGCTCTCCAGCCGGTCGAGGAGCTCGTCCTCCTGCTGGTCGAACTCCTCTTCGGTGATCTCACCGGCGTCCAACCGCTCTTCCAGACGCGCGAGTTCGGTCCGGACCGTGGCGGGGTCGTAGTAGATCCGCTCGGCCTCCTGGACCACCTGTTGGATCACCCAGCCGCTGCCGCGCACCGGGGCGAACGGCAACAGCAGCACCTCTGAGATGAGTCCCATGACGCACCTACTCCGTGGTGGCACCCGCCGGTTCGGCCGCGCCGGGCTCGACGAAGCTGTAGGGCGGCAGCGGCCCGTTGACGCGCAGTTCCAGGTGCGGACGGCCCTTGCGGAGCTCCTCCGCGGCCTCCAGGAACCGGGCCGCCGAGTCGCGGTCCACCAGGAACGAGACGTTGACCAGCCAGCCGGTGGACTCGGGGCCCACGCTGGTGGCCGCGGCCAGCGACTCGAGGTTCTGCCGTACGTCGGCCGCGTCCTCGGCCTCCTTGGCCTTGACCGCGGCGGCCACCATCTCGCCGAGCTGGAGCTTCTGCTCGTAACTGCCGCCGCCCGACTGCCGGTTGGCCTCCGCCAGGCCGCGCAGTTCGGGGCTGTCGGCCATGACCTGGTGCAGGACGGCCTCCTCGACGTGCGAGGCCTTGATGTTGTACTCGACCTTGCCGTCGAGGGCCCGCAGGCGCTCCTCGTAGTGCTTGGTGCGCTCGGCGAGGACCCCGGTGACCGAACTGTCGTCGGGGGCGACACTGCCGAACCGCATGGGCAGCACGCAGCCGTCCGCGCCCGCCTCGGCGAGAACCGTCTGGTGGGCGAGCAGTTCCCTGCGCTTGGGCCGCAGCCCCTCGGGGGCATCGCTGACGACCGCCGCCAGTGTGCCCTCCTTCAGGACACGCACCGGCAGGGCCGGGTCGCCGACACCGGCCAGGCCGTCCGGGAGGTCGGGGTGCGAGCTCGAGACGATGCCGTACACATACGTGCTCACTCCTGCTCCTCCTTCCGGCGCGAGGTGGTGCTCTTACGCGCGCGCGGCCTGGGTTCCCGCTCCTCCTGGGAGCCCTCGTCACGGGCCTGCTTGAAGGCACCGGAGATGGTTTCCGCGGCGCCCGACAGCGCGCCCTTGGACTTGCCGCGCGCGCCGGACTCGGTGACCTCGCCGACCAGGTCGGGCAGGCCGGGGTTCTTGCGCGGCCCCGCCTCCAGGTCCAGCCGGTTGCACGCCTCGGCGAAGCGCAGGTAGGTGTCGACGCTGGCCACCACGACCCTTACGTCGATCTTGAGAATCTCGATGCCGACCAGGGAGACCCGTATGAACGCGTCAATGACGAGACCCCTGTCGAGGACGAGTTCCAGCACGTCGTAGAGGCCACTGGAGCCGCCTCCACCGCCGGACTGTTGAGCCGGGACAACGGTCATGTCGACCGTGCCTCCTTGTCTGGGATTGGATGATCGGGAATGACTGCGGGCCGGCGGCCTAACGGCCGCCGGGCCGATGTGCGTCGGAGCGTCCGCGCTCGTAGCGGCGGACACGCCGGTAGCCGGTGAGCGCGCCCTGCGGATCGAGCTCCACCTGGTAGCTGGCCATCAGGCTCATCGTGTCGGGCACACGGGCGAGCTCGAGGACCTCGACGTCCAGGGACCAGCCGTCGTCGGTCTGCTCGAAGGAGGAGACGCTCTCCGCGGTCATCCCCGTGAGCTCCGCGAGCTGGGCGCGCGCCTCGCGCAGCACCTCCATGGGGCTCGGCCGGTCGTCCGCCACGTCGTCCTTGCCTTCCTTGCTCGTCGCGGTCCGCTCGCTCTCGGGACGCTGCGAACTTCGCGATCTCTGTGGTCTGTGTGATCTCTGTGGTCTCTTCGAACCCTGCGAACTCTGCGGGGTCCGTGAACTCTGTGACTGGTCAGATTCGGATGATTCGTGCGTGCTGTTCGAGTCGCGTGACGTATGTGACTGCGATGTGCTTTTCGTGTTCACCATGGCCACCTCTTCTTCCGGGTGGCCCGAAGGCTCTTGGCCAAACCTTCACGCGTGACGCAGTGCGTCGAGCCGACGCCGGGCCGGGCCCAGGGCGCGCCCGCGGCCCGTCAGCGCCGCCCAGGGACGGGCGTGGGCCTGCTCGGCGGCGTCGGCGATGGTCCAGCGGCGGGGGCCGAGCTCCGGATCGCGCAGTTGCTCCCAGGTGATGGGCGTGGCGACGGGTGCCCCGGGCAGCGCGCGCACGGTGAAGGGGGCGACGGCGGTCTGCGCGTAGCCGTTGCGCTGCACGTCCAGGTAGAGCCGGTCGCCGCGGTCCTTCTTGCGGGCGGCCGTGGTCAGCCGGTCGGGGTGCTCGGCGACGAGCAGCTCGGCTGCGTCCCGGGCGAAGCCGCGCACCTCGTCGAAGTCGTCGCGCCCGTCCACCGGGACGACGACGTGCAGTCCGCGCGAGCCCGTCGTCATCAGGGCCGAGGGCAGCCGCAGCTGGTCGAGGAGCTCACCGAGCCATTCGGCGGCCTCCCGGACGGCGGCGAAACGGGAGCCGTCGGCCGGGTCGAGGTCGAAGACCATCAGGTCCGGACGGTCGACCCGGCCGACCCGCGACAGCCAGCGGTGCAGGGTGAGACACGCCTGGTCGGCGAGGTAGGCCAGGGTGGCCGAGTCATCACAGACGGTGTGGTGGACGGTGCCGTCCTCCTTGGCCACCTCGGCCCGCGCGATCCACTCCGGGTAGTGCTCGGGGGTGTTCTTCTGCATGAAGCGGGGCCCGTCGATGCCGTCCGGATGCCGTTCCAGCATCAGCGGACGCCCGCGCAGCTGCGGAACCATGAACGCGGCGACCGACCGGTAGTACGCGACGAGGTCGCCCTTCGTGTACTGCCTCGCCTCCCCGCCGCCCGGGAAGAGCACCTTGTCCGGCCGGTGGACCTCGACGCTGCGGCGGCCCACCCGCAGCCGCCGTACGTCGTCGCCGGTCACGGCGCGATCGCCTGCTCCACCAGCAGCCGGGCGGACGCGGCGATCGACTCGGCGTCGATGCCCGCGGCGTGCAGCTGCTCCGCCGGGCTCGCCGAGCCGGGCATCGTCCGGACGGCGAGCCGCACCAGCCGGGGCACCGGCCGCCCGTCGAGGAAGGCGTCGAGGACCGCGTCCCCGAGGCCGCCCTGCTCGTGGTGGTCCTCCACGCTCAGCAGCAGGCCGGTCTCCTCGGCGGCCCGCCGCAGCGTGGCCCGGTCGACGGGCTTGACCGAGTACAGGTCGATCACCCGGGCCGCGATGCCCTCGCCGTCGAGCGCCTCGGCGGCCTTCAGCGCCTCGTGCACGGTGACGCCGGCCGCGACGATCGTCAGCCGGTCCCGGTCGGAGGAGCGCAGCACCTTGCTCCCCCCGACGGGGAACTCCTCGTCCGGCCCGTAGAGCACCGGGTAGGCCCCGCGTGAGGTGCGCAGATAACGGACGCCGTCCAGGCCGGCCATGGCGCTGACGAGCCGGGCGGTCTGGTGGGGGTCGCACGGGTACAGCACGGTCGAGCCGTGCACGGCCCGGAACATCGCCAGATCCTCCAGACCCATCTGTGAGGGCCCGTCCTGTCCGATGGCGACCCCCGCGTGCGAGCCGACGAGATTGATGCCGGCGCCACTGACCGCGGCCATCCGGACGAAGTCGTGGGCCCGGGTCAGGAAGGCCGCGAACGTCGACGCGTACGGCACCCAGCCGCGCGTCGCGAGGCCGACCGCCGTGGCGACGAGCTGCTGTTCGGCGATGTAGCACTCGAAGAAACGGTCGGGGTGCTCCTTGGCGAAGGCCTCGGCGCGGGTGGAGTCGCCGACCTCGCCGTCGAGCGCGACGACGTCCTCGCGAGCGGCGCCGAGGGCGGCGAGGGCCTTGCCGAAGGCGTCCCGGGTCGCCACGCCCTTCTCGCGGTCCTCCCCTTCCCAGCGGGGCAGCACGAGGGGCCGGGTCGGGACGGAGTGCAGCATGCGGGCGTCGGCCGGCTCGCGCACGTGGACCCGCAGGTCACGGATGCCGCCCAGTTCCGCGACGGCCTCGTCGGCGTCGGGCAGCGGCTTGCCGTGCATGCCCTCGCGGTCCTCCACGGAGGCGACGCCCCTGCCCTTGAGGGTGCGGGCGAGGATCGCGGTGGGCTGCCCCAGGGTGGAGGCCGCCTCGCCGTAGGCGCGGTCGACGGCGTCCACGTCGTGTCCGTCGATCTCGATCGTGTGCCAGCCGAAGGCCTGGAAGCGGCGGGCGTAGGCGTCGAGGTCGTGGCCGTGCCGGGTGGGGCCGCGCTGGCCGAGCCGGTTGACGTCGACGATCACGGTGAGGTTGTCGAGGTGTTCGTGGCCGGCATGCTCGGCGGCCTCCCACACCGAGCCCTCGGCGAGCTCGCTGTCCCCGCACAGGACCCACACGCGGTAGCCGATGTGGTCCAGCCGCTTCCCGGCCAGCGCGATGCCGACGCCCACCGGAAGCCCCTGGCCGAGCGAGCCGGTGGCCGTCTCGACCCACGGCAGCCGCTGCGGGGTGGGGTGTCCTTCGAGTCGGCTGCCGAGTTCGCGGAAGGTCAGGAGCTCCTCGTCGTCGATGGCCCCGGCGGCCTTGTAGGCCGAGTACAGCAGCGGGGAGGCGTGGCCCTTCGAGAGGACGAAGCGGTCGTTGCCCGGGTGCGCCGGGCGGTCGAAGTCGTAGCGGAAGTGGTGCGCGAGCAGGACGGCCATCAGGTCCGCGGCCGACATCGAGGACGTCGGGTGCCCGGACTCCGCCGCGGCGGAAGCGCGCACACTGTCGACCCTCAACTGCTGTCCGAGTTCGGTGAGTTCGGCGCTGTCCATCAGGCTACTGGTCTCCTTCCGCGCGGGTGTCGCCGCGCTCGACGGGGCCGGGAGCGGTCTTGTCACCTCGACCGGTCGGCGGTCCGGAACTGTGCCGCCCCACCTCGGGTGTCGGCGAGTCGATCGACTGGGAGCCCTCCTCCGGCGACGACTGCCCCACCCGGGACCCGCGCTCGTCGCTCGAATGCCGTCCCACCTCGGGTGTCGGCGCGGTGATCGACTGGGAGTCGTCCTCCGGGGAGGGGTGCTTCTCGCCGGACCCGCCGTTCGCCTTGTTCACGTCGTTCGCGTCGTTCACGTCGTCTCCCTCGTTCCTGTCGTGCCTGTTCCTGCCGTCCGCGTCGCCGTCGTCCGCGGCGTCCGCGTTGTCCGTGTCGTTCGTGTCGTCCATGTCGTTCGTCTCGTTCACGTCCTCCTCGGTGGCCGCGCCGGGGCCGGAGGCCGTCCTCTCGCGCTTCTGGTCTCCCGGTGCCCGCGCCAGTTCCGGCGACGCCGTGTCCAGCGGTACCGACCAGGACCGGACGAGGCCCAACTGGACTTCCTGGCGCGGGAGTACGGCGTCCAGCAGCCAGTCGGCGGCGACGCGCACGCGGTTGCCGGGCATCGCGGCGAGATGGTAGCCGCGGGCGACCGCGCCGGCCGCGGGTCCGGACAGGTGGACACCGAGCGGATTGGCGGCGGCCTGTACGCCGCCCAGGTCCACGACGAACCCCATGTCCTTGTGCCGGTACGGGCGCAGACCGGCGGCGCCGCCGCCCTCGACGAGCGAGGCGGCGACGTTCCGGCCGGCCACCTTGCCCTGGCGCCACGCGTGTTGCGCGGTCATCGGCGTGTACTCCCCGGGCTTCTCCAGATCCGGTACGGCGGCCGCGTCGCCGCACGCGAACACCTCGGGCCTGCCCGGCACCTGAAGGGTCGGTTCGACGAGCAGCCGGCCGCGCTCCATGGGCAGCCCGAGCGACTCCGCGAGCGGATCGGGCCGTACGCCCACGCACCACGCCAGGGTGCGGGTGCCGACGAACTCGCCGTCGGTCAGCAGGACTCCGTCGCTGGTGGCCTCCTTGACGGAGGTCCCCATGCGCACCTCGACGCCCCGTTCGCGCAGCACCCGGTCGGCGGTACGGGAGAGCCGCTCGTCCAGTTCGGGCAGGACGCGCGACGCGACGTCGAGCAGCAGCCAGCGCGGTCGCATGCCCCGGCGCAACGGGTGCGCCCGGACCAGGGCGTCGGTGAACAACTGCCCCTGCGCGGCGACTTCGGTTCCGGTGTACCCCGCGCCGACCACGACGAACGTGCAACGCGCCGCGCGTTCGGCCGCGTCGGCGCCCGAGACGGCCAACTCCACCTGCCGGGTGAGGTGATCGCGCAGGTAGAGGGCTTCGGGCAGACCCCGGAATCCGTGCGCGTGCTCGGCGACGCCGGGAATGGGCAGCAGCTTGTTGACGCTGCCGGCGGCGAGCACGAGCCGGTCGTAGCCGAGCGTTCCCCTGTCGCCCTCGGGGTTCGTGTAGTGGACGGTGCGCGCGTCGAGGTCGACGTGTTCGGCCTCACCGAGCACCGGCCGCACCGCACGCAGGGTCCCCGACAGCGAGACGGTCACCCGGCGCGGCTCGAGGATGCCGGCCGCCACCTGGGGCAGCAGGGGCAGGTACAGGAAGTAGTCGGTCGGGTTGAGCAGAGTGATGTCGGCCCGGCCACCGGTCGCCCGCGCCAGGGTGCGGGCCGTCCGGTACCCGGCGAAGCCGGCTCCGACGATCACGATGCGGGGACGCCTCACGGTGGGCCTCCGAAGGGGTTCGGACGGTTTTCGTACGAAGGTTTCCGCGTCCCCCTGGCAGGACCCGCCAAACGTGCGCCGACGGTCCCTCCGCGTGCCCGGCCTCCCCATGGGTCCCATGGGAGGGCTGCGGAGGGGCCGGGGCCCTCGTACGCACCGGGCGGCCCCGCGGCAGCGTGTGCCGCGGGGCCGCCCGGATACCGAACGCGTGACGGGGCTACGTCACTTCGGCGGACGCGCACCGCGTGTCAGGCCCGGTGCGTGCTCTCGGGGTCGATGTCGTCCGCGCGCGGCGCCTCGCCCGGGGCCGGCACGTGGGCGCCGGGCGCGGTCGGCGGCATCGGGGGGTACGGCAGGCCGGTACCGCCGGGCGGTGCGGCCGGCGAGGTACCGCCGATGACACGACCGGGGCCCTTGCCGCCCTTGTCCGCTGCGGCCTCGAGTCCTGCCGTGGTCGGGGACGAGGCGTGCGGCTTGGCCGCGCCGCGCAGCAGGTAGGCCACCACCGCGAGGATCGCGGCGGTGATCAGCGCCGCGGCCCAGTCCGGCAGACCGATGCCGAGGGCGAGGCCCACCGCGAGTGCGACGGCCGCGCCCGCGTAGAGGGCGACGGCGCCGGACGCCGCGTAGAGCATGGCCGTGCGGCGCTGCTTGCGGGTCTGCTCGCGCAGCTCCTCGCGGATCGTCTCGCGCGCCACCTGCGCCAGCTCGTCGACCAGATGCTTGTCCAGATGCTCCAGGTGATCCATGCGCTCCATGGACGTCGGGTACCCGCTGTCATGGACGCTTAACTCCACGGACCCGCGCGCCGGAGCGGCGACGAGAGGAGGCGGAGACGGGCGGAGAGGCGGGCGGGGAGGGGCCGGACGGGGATCGGGTGAAGGGATCACCTCACCGCGCCCGCCCCAACTAGGCTCGTCCGCATGGACATTCTGGGAGCCACACTGCGTGTCTGTGTCGACGATCTGGAGGCCTCGGTCTCCTTCTACGAGCGGCTGGCGGGCACCGGCGCCCTCCGCTTCGAGCGGGGCGGCGTACAAGTGGCCGCGGTCGGCTGCTTCCTGCTGATGAGCGGGCCGCCGACCGAGCTGGAGCTGCTGCGCAAGGTGGCCGCGACGATCGCCGTCGCGGACGTCGACGAGGCCCACCGGACCCTCACCGAGCTGGGCGCCGACGTCATCGCCGGCCCGGTGCCGACCCCGGTCGGCCGCAACCTCATCGCGCGGCACCCGGACGGCGCGGTGTACGAGTACGTCGACCGGCGCGGCTCCTGAGGCGCCGGGCGCGGCGAAAATTCCGCGTGCGTCGCGTCGTCGCGGACGTAGAGTCGGGCGTTCGACGGCAGGCACGAAGGAGCGACAGTGAGTGAGCAGCACACCTACCGGGTGATCGTCCGGGGCACCTGGGACGCCCTCACCGACGAGAGCCGGACCGCTCTCCTCGCCGAGTCCGGCGCCCACGGCCTGACGAGCATGCGGTTCACCGAGGAGGGCACGCTGTCGTACGAGCCGTCGCCGCTGAAGCACTTCTCGATGCGCTACGTGGTGGTGTCGGACGCGGCTGACGGCGAGGAGATGGCGGGCGCGCTCGCCGAGGAGCGCGCCGAGGCGACGCTGCGCGGGCTCGGCCACGGCTTCACCGGGCTGCGGTCGACGGTCACCGACCTCGACACGATGAAGATCAACTACAAGTCCGCATCTCGGCGGTGATCGCCCACCGCTCGTGGTCCCGCCAGTCCCCGTCGACGTAGATCATCTTCGGGGAGAACCCCTCCTTGCGGAACCCGCAGGCGCGGGCGAGGGCGATCGAGGCGACGTTGCCGGGCTGCGCGTTGATCTCCAGCCGGTGCAGCCGCATGGGCCCGAACGCGTGGCCCACCACCAGGTCGAGCGCCTCGCGCATCAGCCCTCGTCCGGCCGCGTGCGCGAAGGCGCCGTAGCCCAGCGCCCCGCACCGGAAGCCCCCCTCGACGATGTTGTTGATGTTGACGAACCCGGCGACCGCCCCGTCCTCCAGGGTGCACACCAGGAAGCCGGCCTTCGAAGGGTCCTCGATCAGCCGGCCCGCGTAGGCCGTGTACGCGTCGGCGGTGGCCGGCGGGAACAGCCACGGGCGGTGCAGGTCCTCGCTCTCGCGCGTGCGGGCGGTGAACTCCGGCCCGTCCTCGTAGGTGAAGTGGCGTATGCCCACGCGGGGGCCCTCGGCGAGGTAACGGGATGCGGTGTGCGGCATCGCAACAGCGTACGACGGATCACTTGCGCCGCTTCTTGAAGTACGCGAAGGAGGCGCCGCACAGTACGCCGATCACCCACATCGCCAGCAGCGCCGTCCACAGCGGCACCGTCACCTCGGGGATCAGCACCCGGATCTTCGTGGGGCGGGTGTTCTCGAAGATGAAGACCAGGGTGAGGACGGCGAGCGCCAGGACGATGATCCGGCCCGGCGTCAGCGCTTCGTTCCTGCCACCGCTCCGGGCGGCCTTCGAGGTCTTCGGGCTCATGCTCCCAGCCTGATCCCTGAGCCGCTCCCGCGCACGGCGGGACGCGCCCGCCGGGTGAGACGGCGCGAAACGGCCAGGTGAGGCGGCCAGGCGAGGCGGCCGGGGGTCAGCGCAGGGCGGGGACGTCGAGGGTCAGCGTGCCCTCGTCCGCGTCGAGGACGGCCGGTACGCCGAAGGGCACGGTCAGCGCCCCCTCGCAGTGGCCGAACCCGAGCTCCTCGACGACGGGGACACCGAGGCCGCCGAGCCGGTCCACGAGGACCGGCCGCAGCTCCTCGTACGGGCCGCAGCGTTCCCAGGACCCGAGCGCGACACCCGCGACGCCGTCCAGCCAGCCGGTGCGCAGCAGTTGTGTGAGGGCCCGGTCGACGCTGTACGGCCGCTCCCCCACGTCCTCCGTCAGCAGCAGGCCGCCGCGGGCGCCGCTCCGGGTGTGCGGGGTGCCGAAGCCCGTGGCCAGCAGCGCCAGACAACCGCCCAGGGTGACACCCCGCGCCCGGCCCGGAGCGATGGCCGTACCGGTGGTGGCGAGGGTACGGACGGTCTCCGGGGCGAACAGGGTGGCCCTGAGGTGCTCCTGCCCCCGGGCGCTCTTGATGAAGTCGACGCCGGCGGCCGCGGGCCCGTACAGCGTGACCAGGCCCAGGCGGAGGGCGAACGCCTCGTGCAGGGTGGTGCTGTCGCTGAAGCCGACGAACACCTTCGGCCCGGCCGCCCGCATCGCGTCCCAGTCGAGCAGGTCGACGACCCGCTGGGCGCCGTAACCACCGCGTGCGCACAGTACGGCGGCGACGCCCGGATCGCACCAGAGCCGCTGGAGGTCGGCGGCCCGGTCGGCGTCGGTGCCCGCGAGATGCGGCAGCCGCTCGTGCCGGTCCAGCACATGGGGGGCGACCACCGGGTCGAGGTCCCAGCCGCGCAACAGGTCCAGGCCGGCCTGTAGCCGCTCCTCCTCGACCGGTCCGCTGGGTGCGACGATCGCGACGCGGGCGCCGGCGGCGAGCCGGGCCGGCCGCTGGAGTTCCTTCACCGCACAAGCTCCAACCTCGGGATTCCGGGCGGGCGCAGCCCGAACACCTGAGCGTACAGCGACAACTCGGCCTCCAGAGCCCGCACCATCGTGTCGGCCCGGCGGAACCCGTGCCCCTCCCCCTCGAACGCGAGGTACGCGTGCGGCACCGCCCGCCCGGCCAGCCGGCCCAGGAAGCGCTCGCACTGGGCGGGCGGGCAGATCACGTCGTCCAGCCCCTGGAGGAGCAGGAACGGCACGGTGACGCGGTCGGCGTGCTCGATCGGGGAGCGTTCGGCGTAGCGGGCGGGCACCTGCGCGAGTGGGCCGACGAGACTGTCCGGGTAGCGCGACTCGAAGTCGTGGGTCTCCCCCGTCGCCCACCCCACCAGGTCCAGCACGGGGTAGCGGATCGTGCCGCAGGCGTAGACGTCGGTACCGGCCAGCGACACCGCGGCGGTCCAGCCGCCCGCGCTGCCGCCCCGGACGGCCAGCCGCCGTCGGTCGGCGGTGCCCTCGTCGGCGAGCGCCAGGGCGACCGCCGCGCAGTCCTCGACGTCGACCACGCCCCACTGCTCGCGCAGCCGCTCCCGGTACTCCCGCCCGTACCCGGTCGAGCCGCCGTAGTCGACCTCGACGACCCCGATGCCCCGGGAGGTGAAGTAGGCGATCTCCAGATCCAGCACGAGCGGGGCGCGATCGGTGGGCCCGCCGTGCGCCCACACGACGTAGGGCGGCAGTTCGTGGCCGGGCGCGACATGCCCGGGATGGTGGGGCGGGTAGACGTGCGCGTGGATGTCCCGCCCGTCGGGGCCGGTGAAGGTACGGATCCGGGGCTCGGGATAGTAGGCCGGATCCACCGCGTCGTCGTGCGCGGCTCCGATCACCCGGGCCCGGCCGGTCCTGGCGTCCAGTTCCACCACCTCGTACGCGCTGCGCGGACTGGCCGCGACGGCGACGACACGGTCGCCCTGCACCGCGAGGGTGGACGCGAACTCCGTCCACGGTCCGGCCGCGTCGACGAGATCACCGGTCTCCGGGTCGAGGATCCCGAGCGCGGTGGCCCCCCGGCCGTGCACGACGGCGACGAGCCCGCTCTCCAGCGGCGCGAACCAGCGCTGCCCCAGCTTCCACAGGGCCCCGCCGAACTCCTCTTCGCGGGGGCACAGGGGCTGGTGGTCACGGTAGAGGTTCCACCAGCCGCTGCGGTCGCTTGTATACAGTAGACAGTCGCCTGCGGACTGCTGTCCGTCGCCCGGCTGCCGTTCTTCGGCGCGTGCGGACGGTCGACTGTCGGGTGCGGACGGTCGACTGTCGGGTGCGGACTGTCTACCGTCGCCTGTCGAATGCTCTCCGTTGCGTGCGGACTGTCTACCGTCGCCCGTCGACCGCGCTCCATCTCGTGCATGCTGTCTACCGTCGCCCGTCGACCATCCTTCGTCGTCCGTCGACCATCCTCCGTCACCCGCAGACCGTCTTCCGTCGATCGTCGACGGTTCTTCGTCGACGGTCGACGGTCCGCCGTCTCCCGCGGACCGTCGACCGTCGTCCAGCGACAGCCGCCCGTATCCCGTCGGCGGCATCCAGTCGACCTGGGCGATCGACTCCCCCGGCCCGCCGGCCACCACCCGGGCGCCGCTCAGGGCGCCGTCCTCCGTGACGTCGGCGACGACCACCTCCGTGCCTTCCCAAGGCATCCGCGGATGGTCCCAGGCCAGCCAGGCCGCCTGGCGGCCGTCGGACGAGAGACGGGCCCCCGTCACGAACCGGCGTCGTTCGTCGGTGAGTTCACGGACGGCGGCGCGATCGTCGGCGGCCGATCCGTCCAGCGGTACCGCGGCCAGCAGCCGGCGCACGTCGGTCGGACCCTCACCCGTGAACTCCTCCAGCACGCACCAGACTTCGCCCCGCTCCAGCAGCAACTGCGGCTCCACCCACCGCAGTCCGCCACCCACGGACGAGACGGAAGTGAGCGGGCGCGGCCCGGCGCCGGGCGCGGCACCGGGCTCGTACCCGTACAGCCGCTGGTCGGCGAAGTGCACGAACACCACGAGGAGCCGCCCGTCGTGCACGGCACCGGCCCACGGCCGGCCGCCGTACTCGACGACCCGGCTGCGGACGTTCCAGGGGGCGGGCAGGACGGATTCCTCCGTACCGTCGAGCCGCCGCCGGACGAGGGTGCGGCGGCCGTGCTCGGCCGGCCGGGGCGCGGTCCACCACACCTCGTCGCCGACGAAGCCGACGTACTCGGGGCGCCCGTCGTGCGTGGCCGCGAGGCCCGCGTCGATGGGCGAGGGCCAGAAACCGTAGGGCAGGACCTGCACGTTCTCCCCCGCTCGCCTAGGCCGTCCGCAGGAACCGGTCGAGTACCCGGACGCCGAAGTGCAGTGCCTCCACCGGGACGCGTTCGTCGACGCCGTGGAAGAGTGCCTGGTAGTCGAAGCCCTCCGGAAGCTTCAGCGGGGCGAAACCGTAGCCGGTGATGCCGAGCCGCGAGAACTGCTTGGCGTCCGTGCCGCCCGACATGCAGTACGGCACCACGTGCCCCTCGGGCGCGAACTCCTCGACGGCGGCCCGCATACGGGCGTAGATCGGGGCGTCCACGGGTGCCTGGAGGGCGACTTCGCGGTGGTGGAACTCCCAATCGACGTCGGGGCCGGTGAGTTGGTCGAGCGTCGCGCGGAACTCGTCCTCGCCGCCCGGGAGATAGCGGCCGTCGATGTAGGCCGCGGCCTCCCCGGGGATCACGTTGATCTTGTATCCGGCGTCCAGCATGGTCGGGTTGGCGCTGTTGCGTACGGTCGCCTCCACCAGGGCGGCCGCCGGTCCGAGCTTCGCCAGCAGACGGTCGACGTCGTGGAGGTCGGCGTCGATGCCGTACAGCGCGGCCAGTTCGGTGAGCGCGGCACGGACGGTCGGAGTGAGCCGCAGGGGCCACTCGTGCTCGCCGATGCGCGCGACGGCGGCGGCCAGGCGGGTCACCGCGTTCTCCCGGTTGACCTTGGAGCCGTGTCCGGCACGCCCGCCTGCGGTGAGCTTGAGCCAACCGGTACCGCGCTCACCTGCGGCGATGGGGTAGAGCTCGCGTCCGGCGCCGTCGTGGAAGGTGAACGCCCCGGATTCGCCGATGGCCTCGGTGCAGCCCTCGAACAGTTCCGGATGCCGGTCGGCGAGGAACCCGGAGCCGTCCTCGGCGCTGGCCTCCTCGTCGGCGGTGAAGGCGATGACGAGGTCGCGCCGGGGCCGGACGCCCTGCCGGGCCCAGGCCCGCAGCACCGCCAGGATCATCGCGTCCATGTTCTTCATGTCGACGGCGCCGCGCCCCCACACGACCCCGTCACGGACCTCCCCCGAGAAGGGGTGGACGCTCCAGTCGGCGGCCTGCGCGGGGACCACGTCCAGGTGCCCGTGGACGAGCAGCGCGTCCGCGGCCGGGTCGGTGCCCTCGATCCGCGCGACGAGGTTGGTCCGTCCCGCGGTGCGTTCGAGGAGCGTCGGTTCGATGCCGGCCTCGGCGAGCAGGTCGGCAGCGTACTCGGCGGCGGGCCGTTCCCGGCAGTCGCCGCCGCCCCGGTTGGTGGTGTCGATGCGGATGAGATCGGAGGTGAACCGGACGACCTCGTCCCGCGCCTGTGCGTCAGACATCCCGCTCCCGCCTCTGCCGGTTCTTCTGCCGGGGTCTTCGCTCCCGCCGCTGCCCCCGGTCCCGCCGCTCAGCCATACTGCTCCTCGATCGCGGCCGAGACGATCGTGGTGACCGCCTTGAAGGTACGGATGCCCTCGTACATGGTGCCGCTGGTGTAAGCGATCTTCCGCTCGCCGACACGGGCGACGCCCGGCACTACGGTGGCCGCCATCGCGAGATGCTCGGCGTCGAACTCCACGGCCACCGTGAACGGCCCCGCGCTCGAAGGTTCCTGACGGACAGCCAGTTGCGTCGCCTCCTTCGCCGCGGCCCGGATGTCGGCGGCGGTGCGGGTCGGCGTACGGCACACGGCCGCGTACCGGGAGACGTGGTCCTTGACCGCGACCTTCAGCGCCTCGGGCGCGTACCCGAGCGCGTCCTCGCAGGCCACGTCGTCACCGGTGACGAGGACGACCGGCACCCCGTACTCGGCGACGACCTGCGCGTTCAGCAGCCCTTCGCTGGCCCGGACGTCGTTCAGCCAGACGCCGGTGAGGGAGTTGGCCAGGTAGGTGTGGGCGAGGACGCCCTCCATCCCGGCGCCCGCGTGATAGCCGACGAAGGCGATGCCGTCGACGTCCCCGTGCTGGACGCCCTCCACCATGGAGAGGGACTTGTGCCGCCCGGTGAGCATCTCCACCCGCTCGTCGAGCTGTTCGAGGAGCAGGTTGCGCATGGTCGAGTGGGCCTCGTTGACCAGGACCTCGTCCGCCCCGCCGTCGAAGAAGCCGAGCACGGCGGCGTTGACGTCCGAGGTGAACATCGACCGGCACCGCTCCCACTCGGGCGCCCCGGGCATTACGTCGGCCGGCCAGGTGACGCCGGTGGCGCCCTCCATGTCGGCACTGATGAGGATCTTCACGTCCGCCCCGTCCTCTCAAGGAGAGCCGAGCCTATCGGGCCGCGCCCCGGTATTCCGGGGAGCGACTCCACTCGCTCGGGAGCTTCCCCACGGCGTCCGCCGACCACGGCCGGGGTCCCTCGACCGGCACCCCCGCTCGGCAGACACCTCGGCCGCCGTCCCTGGTCGGACCGGCTCGGGACGGCGGCCGCGGGCGTCCCGGGGGGCGGCCGCCGGACACCGGCCGGCGCTGATCGCGGGAACACCCCCTCGTTCCGGGGGCCTTGATGCGGCCGACCCGCGGCGTGTGGTGATCTGGGCTCACACGTCCGCACCGCAGCGACATGAACGGGGACCCGCCATGACCACGCACACCGCCCTGCCACCGGAGCGCTTCGAGGCCGAACGGGCCCATCTGCGCGCCGTCGCCTACCGCATGCTCGGCTCGCTCGGCGAGGCGGAGGACGCCGTGCAGGAGACATGGCTCAGGGCGACCGGGGCGGACATCGGCGACGTGGAGAACCTCGGCGGGTGGCTCACCACGGTCGTGAGCCGGGTGTGCCTGAACATGCTGCGCTCCCGAAGAACGCGGCCCGAGGTGCCGCTCGACACCGAGGTGACCGAGCCGGCGGTCGGGACGGAGGGCGAGGACCCCGAGGAGGAGGCGCTGCTCGCCGACTCGGTCGGGGTGGCGCTCCTGGTCGTGCTGGACACGCTCGCCCCGGCCGAGCGGGTGGCGTTCGTGCTGCACGACCTGTTCGCCGTGCCCTTCGACACCATCGCCGCGATGATCGAGCGCACTCCGGCCACGACGCGACAACTGGCCAGCCGGGCCCGTCGCCGCGTCAGAGGCGGCGCGCCGGAGGCCGCGGGCGGTGCCGGGACGCCCGACGGCGTCAGCCCCGGTACCGCCGGTTCGCCCGGCGTCGTCGCCCCCGTGGCCGCCGCCGACCGGGCCCGTCAGCGCGAGGTCGCCGAGGCGTTCCTGGCCGCCACGCGAGGCGGCGACTTCGAGGCGCTGCTCGCCCTGCTGCACCCGGACGTGGTCCTCACCGCCGACCGGTTCGTCGTCCCGACGCCGCAGCCCGTCACGGTGGGCGGCGCCCGGCCCGTGGCCGAGGGCGCGATGGCGGCGACCGGCCGGGCCCGGTTCACCGGCCTCGCCCTGCTCGACGGCCGGGTCGGCCTCGCGATGGCGCCGCACGGCAGGCTGCGGCTCGTGCTGCTGTTCACGATCGCGGAGGGCGCGATCACCGGGATCGACGTGGTGGCGGACCGGGAGCGGCTGGACGGCATCGAGGTGGCGGTGCTCGACACCGTCGGAGCCGAGCCCGGGGGCGCCGGGCCCGTCGGCCTCACGCCGGTGGGTGCCGACGACTGACGAACGGGCGGGGGCGACCGGGAGGTCCGGCCGCCCCCGCCTCGTCCCCCGCCGTCCCCCGCCTTGTCCTTTGTCCCGTGCCCGGACCGGGGTCAGAACGCCAGCACCAGGGAGGCCACCGCCGGTGCCGCGTAGACGAGCGGGAACGGCAGGTGTGCGAACCAGCGGGCCCGCAGCACGGTGACGGCGGCGCCGAGGAAGTACAGGGTCAGACCGATCGCGGCGAGTACGCCGACGACGGGCACGAACAGCCCGGCCAGGAGACCGCCCGCGCCCGCGGCCTTGGCGGCGCCGAGCCACGGCCACCACGAGCGCGGCACTCCGTAGTCGGCCAGCGGCTTCACCGTCCACTCGGCGCCGAGGAAGATCGAGGCGGCCGAGAAGCCCGCCATGACGGCTCCGACGAGGGTGACGACGACATAGGCGGTGGAGTGGTCGGTGAACATCTCAGCAGCTCCTCAAGGGGTTTCCGTGTGTTCCTTCACCCCCCTGACACCGTGCGCCGCGAAGGTGTGACAGCCACAGGAGCCGCTTTCATGTGACGGCGGTCACTCGACGCGAGCGGCGACCTGCCACTTCGACGGCAGTTCGATCCGGGTGCCGTCGGGCGCGAACTCGGTGGTCACGAGGGGTAGTTCACCGCTGGCCAGGATGGTGAGACCGGCGGCGCGCAGAAACGCGGGCACCGCGTCGTCGGCCACTTCGCCCGGGGCGATGCCGTGCCGGAAGATCGGCGCGAGCTTCGGCGGCGGACCGGCCGGACTCTGTGCCAGTCCGCCCAGGACGGGACGGGCCGCCTCCGACGGCTCGACGAGGAACACCCGGCCGCGCTCCCCGAGCAATGCGGCGATCCCGTCCACCAGCGGCTGCCGGTCGTCGGGCTCGCACTGGTGCAGGACCCCCCTCATATAGACGTTGGCGTCGCCGAGTTCGGCGTGCAGCGTCTCGGCCGCGCCTTTCTCGGCCGCGTCCAGCAGCCGGTAGGTCGCCTGTCCGGCGGGGTCGGCACGGCGGGCGTGGTCGAGGGCCGAGGCGGACAGGTCGGCTCCGACCACGTGCGGGAAGCGGTCGGCGAAGTAGCGGGTCTGGGTGCCGTTGCCGCAGCCGAGGTCCAGCAACGCCAGCCCGGGGTCGGCGAGATGGGGCTCGAAGAGGGCCAGGTGGGGGGCTGCGGTCACCTTCGGATCCGCGTCCCAGAACACACCGCCCGCCTCCTGCGGAGCCTCCCGCCAGAAGCCCTCCCACGCCTCCCGGTACCGACTCGTCACGCTCATGCACAACTCCCCAGGATGCAGAACCGATCCGTCGTAAGTGACGGGCGAGTACGGTCTATCGCTCCCCGGACGGCGCGACAAGCGCGGAGCTCATTCCTTCACGCCGCGTTCGAGTTCCGTCCGCCGTCCGGTGCGCCCCGGTGCCTCGGCTCAGCGTCCCGCGGGGCGGCGCGGCAACGTCAGCTCGAACCACACCGACTTCCCCGCGGCCGTACGACTGGTGCCCCACTCGCGGGCCAGCGCGCTCACGACGCGCAGTCCCCGCCCGGCATCGTCGCCGGGGCCGGCACTCAGCAGGGTCGGCAGTTCGTGGTCGTCGTCCTCGACCTCGCACAGCAGCGTCTCGCCGCGGACGAGGCGTACGGCCACGGGGCTGCGGCGGGAGTGCCGTACGGCGTTGGTGACGAGCTCGCTCACCATGAGTTCGGCGGCCTCGGCCTGCTTCGCCAGACCCCATGCGTGGAGCTGTTCGCGGACCACCGCTCGGGCCCGGCCGACCTCCGCCGGGTCGAGGGGGAACCGCCACTCGGCGACGTCGTCCGGCTCGATGCCGTTGAGACGCGCCATGAGCAGGGCCACGTCGTCCTTGCGGCCGCCTCGGACGTTGAGGGTGCGGATGATGGTGTCGCAGGCGTCGTCCATGGAGGCGGCCGGGTGGGCGGCGGACTCGCAGAGGGTCGCGAGCCCTACGCCGATGTCCTCGCCGCGCACCTCGACCAGGCCGTCGGTGCACATCACCAGCCGGTCGCCCGGGTCCACGCGCACGCGTACGGCCTCGAAGGGCACCCCGCCGACTCCGATGGGCGCGCCGGTGGGCAGTTCGAGCAGTTCGCTGCGGCCGTCGACGGCGCGTACCAACACGGGTGGGATGTGGCCGGCGTTGGCGAGGTGCAGCTCGCCCACGATCGGGTCGTAGACGGCGTACAGGCACGTCGCGAGGTAGGTGTCGCCCAACCGTTGCGCCAGGTCGTCGAGGTTGCGCAGGAGTTGGGCGGGCGGCAGGTCGAGCGCTGCCATGGTCTGCACGGCTGTGCGCAACTGGCCCATCATGGCGGCCGAGTTGAGTCCGTGTCCCATGACGTCGCCGACGACGAGGGCGGTACGCGCGCCGGGCAGCTTCACCGAGTCGAACCAGTCGCCGCCGACCCGCCCGAGCAACGTGCCCGGCAGATAGCGGGTGGCGATGTCGCAGCCCGCCATGCGCGGTGGGATGTGCGGCAGCATGCTGTCCTGGAGGATCTCGGCGACGCTCTCCTGGTAGGTGTACATGCGCGCGTTGTCGAGCACGAGGCCGGCGCGGGCGGCGAGTTCGGCGCCCGTGACGCGGTCCATGTCGTTGAAGAGGGCGCGCTCGGGGTGGCGCAGCAGGATCATGAAGCCGAGGACGACGTTACGGGCCTTGAGCGGGACGACCAGCATGGAACGGCCGGTGATCAGGGGCCGGATGTCGCGCTTCTCGAACTGCGAGGCGATGGCGTGGCCCATTCGCTCGCTGATGCGGGGCACGAGGACGGGCTGTCCGCTCGTCATGCACTGGAAGAACGGGGTGTGTGCCGGGAACGGCATGGCCTCGCCGACGGGTACGACGTCGTCCCAGCGGCCGGGTTCGTCGGTGTGTTCGAGGGCGACCCGGTGCCACATGGTGGTCGTGTCCGGCACGCCGTCGGGGAACCCCTCACCGGCGACGACCTGTTCGCGCAGATAGGTGCCGGCGACGTCGGTGAAGCGCGGCACGACGGCTTTGCTGACCTCGATGATGGTGCGGGAGAGATCGAGGGAGGTGCCGATCTTCCCGCTGACCTCGTTGAGGAACTCCAGCCGCTCACGGACGGCGACGTACTCGAGGTCCTCGCCCTCGTCGGCGAGCTCCTGCGGTATCGGCGTCCCTTCGGCGACGGCGCGGGCGGCCCGTTCGCGGCGCGCTCTGCGTTCGACGCGCCGGGCCACGCCCCAGTCGGGGGTCACCGGCACCCGGTCGTTCTGACTGAACTCCAGTACCGGGTAGCCGAGTTCGAGGACCTGCGCGACGATGCGGGCGCTCTCGCCGACGCTCATGCTGGGCAGGATCTCGGGCAGTCGCCGGGCGAGTTCCGCGGCGCCGGGGAAGTCGGTGTGCAGGGCGAAGGCGGGCGCGATGCGTTCGACGGCCAGGGAGTCGACCGGTTCGTCCCTGTGCAGTTCCGTCGCGTCCGCGGCCAGGACCAGCAGCCGTTCCGTGCCCGGGCCGACCAGCGGGTAGGCCCACCACAGCACGTCGACCCGACCACGCTCGCGGTCCCGCCCGGGGACGGTCAGCCGGGCCCGACCGGCGGCCGGATAGCCGAGACCCCGGTCGAGGGACGAGTCGAGGCCCGGCCCGAGGCCGTCGTAGGCCGCGTAGTCCCCGTAGCCGTCGTATCCGCCGTCGGGAAAGTGGTCGTCCGGCTCGGGAAGCGCGCCGGAGACGGGGAGCAGGTCGATCGCGGGCCGGCCGATCGCCTCGTCCTTGACGACACCGAAGAGCCGGCGTGCGCCGGTGCTCCAGTGGGAGACGAGTCCCTCGCGGTCCACCACGACGACGGCCAGCGGGACGCGTCCGGCGTCGGCGGACTCTCCCCCGTCCTCCGGGCGCGGGGACCCCTGCCCTGCCTCGCCCGCCGTGTCGGCCGTGCCGCCGCCGGCTCCGCGGCTGGGAGGTACGTCCCTCTCGGTGCCACGGTCCATGGCCCAGGCCCTCTCTCCCCAGAGCTGTGCAAGATCTGTTGCGCCGTCACCACCGTACGGCGCACGTCGGTCGGCATGTGCGGCAATCCTGGAATTGGTTTCAGCGCGGCGCGCCGGGGTACGCCGCACGTCCCGGCGGCCGTTCGCGACGGGATCAGTCCTCGTGGCCGAGCTGGAGGTCGCGTTCCGTGCGGGCGCCGCCCGCCACTTGGAGGACGGTGGCGACCGGCGGGTAACCGGCGGCGATGACGGTGTACTCGCCGCCGGAGCGGTCGACGAAGCGGAAGGTGCCGTCGGGCCCCGTGGTGAGGGTGTCCACGACGTTGCCCGCCGCGTCCAGGAGGGTCACGCGCGCGTCCTCGACGGGCCGCCCGCCGGTGGCCCGGACCGTGCCGCGCAGCAGGGCGCCGCCGGCCAGTTCGACGTCCTGGCGGGTCTCGCGGGCGGCCTGGACACTGACCGGTACGGCGGCCGGGCGGAAGGCGGGCGCGCCGGCGGCGAGGGTGTATTCCCCGGCGACGAGTTCGGTGATGACGTAGCCGCCGTCGCGGCCGCTGCGGGTGGTGGCGACCACCTCGCCGTGGACGTCGGTGAGGGTGACGGCGGCCTCCCGTACCGGGGAGCCGTCGGCGGACACGACGCTCCCGGCGAGGCGACCGGCCCCGCCGAGGACGACGTCGAGCGCGACGGGCCGCTCGCCGACGGTGAGGGAGAAGGCGCGCGGCTGGTGACCGCCGGCGGCGGCGATCAGGACGTACGCCCCGGAGCCGGGCGCGGCCAGCGCGAACCGGCCGTCGGCGGCGCTCGCGTCCCGGCCGATCTGCTGCCCGGTCACGTCGATGAGCGTGAGCGCCGCGCGGTGCACGACGGTCCCGTCGGGGCGCCGCACCGTGCCCTGGACGGGAACGCCGGCGAGGTGAGGCGCCTGGAGCGCGAGGGTCTGCGGGACCTGCGTGTTCCCGGACGCGGGTTCCGCCGCGCCGGTGTGGTGGGCCACCAGCGGTTTCTCCTCGAGGAAGAAGGCGAGGAGCAGGCCGAGGAGCAGCACCGGCACGAGGTAGAGGAAGATCCTCGGCATGGCGTCGGCGTAGGCGCCGATGTAGGCGTCGCGCAGCTGCGGGGGCAGGGTGCGGACGAGCTGCGGGGTGAGGGACTCGGGGTCCGGGACGTCGCCGGCGGCGCGGGCGGGCAGGCGGGCGCTCAGGGCGTCGGTGAGCCGGTCGGCGAAGAGCGTGCCGAAGACGGCCGCCCCGACGCTGCCGCCGATCTGGCGGAAGTAGTTGTTGGCGCTGGTGGCGGTGCCGAGGTCGGCGGGGCGCACGGAGTTCTGCACGGCGAGGACCAGGACGGGCATCACCAGCCCGATGCCGGCGCCGAGGACGGCCATCCAGAGGCTGTACTGGAGCCGGGGCGTGTCGACCTCCAGCCTGGACAGCAGCCACATGCCGAGGGCGGCGAGGGTACTGCCGAGGACGGGATAGATCCGGTAGCGGCCGGTGTGGGTGATGAGCTGCCCGGAGAGGACCGAGGCTCCGACGATGCCACCCATCATGGGCAGCATCAGCAGCCCCGACTCGGTGGCGGTGGCCCCGTCGACCATCTGGAGGAAGGTCGGCAGGTAGCTCGCGGCGCCGAACAGCGCGACGCCGATCACCAGGCCGACGAGTGCGCTGACGTTGAAGACGGAGTCCCGGAACAGCCGCAGCGGGATGAGGGGTTCGGCGGCGGCGCGCTCCACGGCGAGGAACAGCACGGCCGAGGCGGCCGCTCCCGCGCCGAGGCCGAGGACGACGCCGGAGTCCCAGGCGTACGTGGTGCCGCCCCAACTGGTGAGCAGGACGAGGCAGGTGGAGGCGGTGGCCAGCAACAGGGTGCCGAGGACGTCGAATCGGGGCTTGGCCACCGGCTTCGGCAGCTTCAGGACGACGGTGACGACGGCGAGGGTGGCGAGGCCGAACGGCACGTTGAAGTAGAAGCACCAGCGCCAGGAGAGGTGGTCCGTGAAGTAGCCGCCGAGCAGCGGTCCGGCGACGGAGGCGAGACCGAAGGCGGCGCCGATGAGGCCCATGAACCGGCCGCGCTGCCGAGGCGGCACGATGTCCGCGATGATCGCCTGTACGCCGATCATGAGTCCGCCCGCGCCGACGCCCTGGACCGCGCGGAACGCGATCAGCTGGTCCATGGTGCGGGCCCGCCCGGCGAGCGCGGAGCCGATGACGAAGACGACGATCGCGAACTGGAAGACGCCCTTGCGGCCGAGGAGGTCGCCGAGCTTGCCGTAGACCGGCAGTCCGACCGTGGCGGTGAGCAGGTAGGCGGTGATCGCCCAGGACATCCGGTCCAGGCCGTGCAGTTCGCCGACGATCTTCGGCAGGGCGGTGGCGACGATCATCTGCTCCAGGGCCGCGAGGAGCAGTGCGAGCATCAGGGAGAAGAAGATCAGCCGCACCCGGCGCCGGCCGGGTTCCGTCCCGCCGGCCGGCGCCGGGGGCGGGGGCGGGTCCTCCGCGGCAGGTGCCGTGACCGGCTCGTCCTGTACCGGCGTCGTCCCGCCCATGTACCGCTCCCTCGTCGCACCTGCCACACAATTCCCGCGTAAAGCGACAACTACGAGCAAGCGCGACGAGTTACGGGGCCATCCCGGTCACAAGGGATATCCACTCGAACCGGTGAAGGAGGGCAACGCACGGGGGGCGCTGCGTTGTTGGTCTACTTCTCGACCTCGGTGGCGAGGTTGGCGAGGATCAGGTCGTAGATCCTGTTGAGGCCCTTGGGCGCGAACGTCTTCTCGAAGAAACCGCCCACGCCTCCGGCGCCGTTCCAGGTCGTGGTGACGACGACGCGGGACTTGCCCTCGCCCGCCGGGGTGACACGCCAGACGGTGACCATCGAGGAGTTGCGGTCCTTCTCGACCAGCTCGCCGTCGGTCGGCTCGGCGACCTCCAGGAGGCAGTCGCGCACGCGCTTGCTGGTGGCCTGGAGCTTCCAGTGGACGAGGGTGCCCTCGCCGTCGCCGCCCTCGCGCACCTCGTACTCGCTGAAGTGCTCGGGCAGCAGCCTCCCGCGCGCGTCGCTGTAGTCGGCGATGGTGTCGAACACCTTCTCCGGGTCCGCGGCGACGACCCGCTCGGTGGTGGCCTCGACCTGCGCCATGGGGTTCCTCCAGGTCCGTGTTGCTCAGGGGTGTTCGGGGTTCTGCAGCTTCGGGGCAAGCCAACCACCCCGGTCCACGGCCGCCCAAATCGGGGTCCCCGAAGCGATCGCGGGGCGATCGAAAAGGGCTGCCGAAGAGCCCCCCGCACGATCATGGGAACAGATGTTCTATTGTGGGGGCAGTGCTACCGAGGAGGCGTCATGCGCTGGGACAACCTCACCGCGGAGACCCGCCACGACCGGCCGGCCGATGCCGCGCTGTTCGGCGCGGACGCGGTCACGACCAGGACGTTCGACACGCCCGAGTTCGCCGGCATCACCTTCCACGAGATCCGGGCCCGCTCGATCCTCAACCGGGTGCCGGGGGCCTCCCGGATGCCGTTCGAATGGACGGTGAACCCCTACCGTGGCTGCACGCACGCGTGCGTGTACTGCTTCGCCCGCAAGACGCACAGCTATCTCGACCTCGACACCGGGACCGGCTTCGACACCCAGATCGTCGTCAAGGTGAACGCGCCCGAGCTGCTGCGGCGCCAGCTGGCCTCGCCGCGCTGGCACGGGGAGCACGTCGCGATGGGCACGAACGTCGACTGCTACCAGCGCGCGGAGGGCCGCTACCGGCTGATGCCGGGCATCCTGTCCGCCCTGCGCGACCGGGCGAACCCCTTCTCGATCCTGACCAAGGGCACCCTGATCCTGCGCGACCTCGACCTGCTGCGGCAGTCCGCCGAGGTGACCGACGTCGGTGTCTCGGTCTCCGTCGGCTTCACCGACACCGAGCTGTGGCGCACCGTGGAACCGGGCACGCCGGCCCCCCAGCGGCGCCTGGACGTCGTGCGGACCCTCACCGACCACGGGATCGGCTGCGGGGTCCTGATGGCGCCGGTGATCCCGTTCCTCGGCGACGAGCCGGACCAGCTGCGGGCCACCGTGCGGGCGATCGCGGCCGCCGGCGCCACCTCCGTCACCCCGCTGGCGCTGCATCTGCGGCCCGGCGCCCGCGAGTGGTTCATGGCCTGGCTCGGGCAGCACCATCCCTATCTGGTGCGCCGGTACGAGCGGCTGTACGCGGACGGCGCCTACGCCCCGAAGTGGTACCAGCGGCGGATCACCCGTCAGGTCCACGAACTGGCCGAGGAGTACGGGATCGGCCCCACGCGCGCGGGGATGCCCCGCAGGATCCCACGGCCCGGGCCGGAGGAGGAGCCGACCGGGTCCGGGCCGACCCAGCTCACGCTGATCTGAGCGCTTCCGAGCGCATCCGGCGACCCGAACGGGTCAATCAACGGCGGAACAGGTTCTGCCGGACGCTGTTTTCGGAACGATGCGGCAAGGGCCGTGACCTGCCCGGTCCGACCTTCGGCCCCTCCATCGCCCCGGGAGCACTCCATGAACCAACGCGCAGCAGCGCTGTGCGCTGCCGCCCTCGTCGTGGCCGGGACGGTCACCGTCGCGCCCGCCGCCGCGAGCCCCTCGCACCCCGCCGAGCCCACCCGGGCGGCGGCGCTCGAATGGAAGGGCTGCGGCGGCACCACGGGGCAGCCGGCGCTCCAGTGCGCGTCCCTGAAGGTGCCGCTCGACCACGAGCGGCCGGGCGGTGAGCAGATCACCCTGGCGCTGTCCCGCGTCCCGCACACCGCGAGGAAGTACCAGGGCCCGCTGCTGGTCAACCCCGGCGGTCCCGGCGGCCGGGGACTGAGCCTCGCCGCGTTCGTCGCCTCGGCGCTGCCGAAGGCGGTGTCGGCCCAGTACGACGTCATCGGGTTCGACCCGCGCGGGGTGGGCAGGAGCACGCCCGCGCTGGACTGCGCGCCCGGCCACTTCGCTTCCGTGCGCCCGGACTCCGTGCCCGGCACCGAGGCGATCGAGAAGGCGAACGTCGACCGCGCGCGGTCCTTCGCGACGGCCTGCGCGAAGAAGTACGCGCGCGTGCTGCCCTACATCGACACGGTCAGCGCCGTACGGGACATGGACGCGATCCGTGCCGCGGTCGGCGCGCGGCGGCTGAACTACTTCGGCTACTCGTACGGCACCTACCTCGGCGCGGTGTACGCCAAGCTGTATCCGCAGCGGGTACGGCGGCTGGTCCTGGACTCGATCGTCGACCCCACGGGCGTCTGGTACGAGGACAACCTCACCCAGGACCTGGCCTTCAACGACCGGCACCGCGCCCTGATGGCCTGGATCGCCAAGTACGACAAGACGTACAAGCTCGGCACCGACCCGGAGCAGGTCGAGGCCAAGTGGTACGCGATGCGGGCGGCCCTCGCCGGGAAGCCGGCCGGCGGCCGGGTGGGCGCGTCGGAGCTGGAGGACACCTTCCTGCCCGGCGGCTACTACAACGGCTACTGGCCCCACCTCGCCGAGGCGTTCGCGGCGTACGCGAACCGCAAGGAGACCGCCCCGCTGGTCGAGGCGTACGAGAACCTCGCCGCCGTCGACACCGCGGGCGACAACGGCTACAGCGTCTACACCGCCGTGCAGTGCCGGGACGCCTTCTGGCCGCGCGACTGGGACGAGTGGCGCACGGACAACTGGTCGGCGTACGCGAAGGCGCCCTTCATGACCTGGAACAACACCTGGTACAACGCGCCGTGCGCGTTCTGGCCGACCGAATCCGTGGGCCCGGTGAACCTCGCCAACGGCCAACTGCCGCCGGCCCTGCTGTTCCAGGCGACGAACGACGCGGCCACCCCCTACGAGGGCGGCGCCACGGTCCACGCGCTGCTGCGCGGCTCCAGCCTCGTCGTCGAGGACGGCGGCCAGAACCACGGCATCACGCTGAGCGGGAACACCTGCCTGGACAAGCATCTGGCGGCGTACCTGACCGATGGCACCGTGCCGCGCGGGACCGGCGGGGTCGACGCGGTCTGCGCAGCGCAGCCCGACCCGAAGCCGTCGACCTCCAAGGTGGGGTCACGCAGCGCCCACGGCTCGACGCTGCACGGGCTGCTGGGGTTCCGTGGCTGAGCGCTGAGCGCAGGCCCGTCGGGGGCGTTGTCAGACCCGTGGTCCACCATGGGCAGATGAGAGAACCGACCAGGATCTCCGCCCCCGACGGAGCCGCCGCCGCGGCGCGGTACTCACTCCCCCGGCCTCGGCTTCGCTCGGCCGGGGGCACCCCCACCGTCATGGGCACCGGCCGATTCGCGGCCGTCGCCGGCCGGCCCCCCGGCGGAGCCCGCACGCGGTGCCGGAGCGGCTGTGGCGGGGCCGTCGCCCATGGACCCGGTCCAGGTTCAGATCGCGGGGTCGGCGTACGTGGGGAACCGCAGGTACAGACCGATGTCCGCGGGCAGGTCCTGCGAGATCGTCCGGTAGCTGCACAACTCCTGCAACTGCCCGGCGCCCTCCGGCGGCTCCGCCGTCAACCGCCGCAGAACCTCGGCGTGCGGACGCGGGTCGATCCCCTCCAGCTCCATGAGCCGCGCGACACGTAAGGCCGCCTCCGCGTCGTTGCGGGTGTTGTTCGGCAGCCGCAGGTAGACGTTGGCCTCCTCGGGGTCGGGCACGCCCTCCCGGAAGGCCAGGCAGGTCATCGGCTCGTTGCTCACGGTGCCGCCGTCCCGCCCGTAGATCACGGCGCGCGCCCGGGCCGCCCGGGCCGGGTCGTGGCAGTGCGCCAGGGCCGCCACGGTGTCCAGCTCGTCCATCGGCATGGGGAGGTGCCGGAAGTAGACCTTCACCCGGGAGGTGTCTCCGCCCTCCAGATCGAGGGCCATGAGCTCCAACTCGTGTCCTCTACGCGCCAGTTCCTCGCCGCGCCGCGCCACCCGTTCCCAGGCCTGTGCCAGGCCCAGCCGGTTCATGGCTTGCGTCATGACGTCGTACGCGCGGTCCAGGCCGTGCACCTGCGGGTTGAGGTAGACCTTGTAGCGGGGCAGCTCCCCCGGCCGCCAGGCCAAGGAGTGCCAGATGGTGGCCCGGTAGCGATCGGGGGCGGACGCGATGAACAGGTCCTCGACACCCAGGTATCGCGCGATGTCCGTCCCGGGTCTCCGCGCGAGTCTCCGCGTCAGCCGACGGCCGGCCTCCTGACAGCCGAGCGGGGTGCCGTCGGAGCCGAGCGACTCGAACAGGATGCGGACCTCGGGCCGGCCGGCCTTCCAACTGACGGAGAGTTCGGCGGGGAAGCCGTCCGCCGAGACGAACGAAGGCGGCTCACATCGCGTTCCCACGGGCCTCTCGCCCCACGGGTGGAGTGCCTCCCGCAGGTCCTGGAACACACTCTCCGTCACCCACTGGTCTATCCCCAAGCCCCCGCAGACCGCTGACCACTTGTCTTCCAGGAACTGCCCGAAAGTTTTGGTCGGATCTTGAGGCGGGCTCAGGACTGGTATCTCATCGGGCAGTTGTGTGCTGGTCACGGCCTATCCCCTCCACAGCCGGACTGATCCGGCTCGTCCGCGGTCATTTCGGCGGCAGCCCGACGGGCGCGCCGACCCTCTGCAGTCCGGCGGAAGGCGATCTTCCCATCGCGAAGATATTCGAATCTCGAACTAATGGGCGACAAGACCGTCATGCGTGAGCGAGTCCGGTTTCCGCACGCCCAGGGATGGCGGACGGGGCACCGAGGTCGGGCACCGGGCCGCACGCCGCGTCCGGCACCCGACCCGGCGTCGCGGTCCGACGGCGGCTCAGCGCTGCTTGGGGATCCGCGCCAGCGCGTGCACGGCCGCCTCCGCGAGGGCCGGGTGGGCCAGGGCGTCGTGGAGGACCGGCCGGGCGCGGTCGTCGGCCAGGGTGCCCAGTCCCTCCACGCAGGCGAGGGCCACCCGGCGATAGGGGTCGTGGGGGCTCAGACGGCGGCGCAGGGTCGTGATCAGCGCGGGTACGGACTCCGGTGCGCGCAGGTCCACCAGCAGCCGTACGGGGTGCAGGGCGTAGGCGACGCGCAGCTCGTTGGTCGCCAGGGCGGCCGCGGCCCGGGCGGTGCGGGGGTCGTCGAGCCGGCTCAGCGCGTGGGCGGCGGAGGCGCAGCGCGCCGGATCCCGGTGGTTGAGCAGCAGGACGAGCGCCTCGAAGGCGCGCCGGTCGCCGGCGCATCCCAGCCGGAAAGCGGCCAGCTCGCGGGCCCAGAGCGGCTGCCCCGACGCGATGAGCACGCCCGCCAGTTCGTCGTGGTCCGCGGTGCGCGCCAGTCGCTCGTACGCGGCCGTCGCGCCGGACTCGCGCCGTAAGCGCTCCGTGAGTGATCGCAACTCTTCGTCCATATGCCGAGCGTAGGGGGATGGGCAGGGCGCGGAGGCGCGAACCGGGCACCCGGTCCGCCCCGACCGGGTGAGGCCGTTCGAGCGGAACAGATCACAAACACAGGGGCTGGCGCGCTCGTTACCCACCGGTTAAGCTCATACGAGCGAGTCACCCACTCGTCTCACCTCCTCGCGGTGGCCTGGTGACGCAGTCGCCGCGAGAAGTCGGTTCGGTACCACCGGTACCGCTGTACGACCCGGCCACGGGACAGGGCCGGTCGGATCCCCCCGTTCGCTCCGGGCGTGTGCACGCCCTCGGCGACGGCACCGGGCGTGTGCGCAAGTAGCCCGGCAACACCCGCAACTCCTTCTCCGCACCCGGTGCGCCCCTGCCTCGCGAAGGCTCCTCGGCGCACCCGGGCGCGTCCCAGTCGTCACCTCATTCCTGGAGTCCCGCGATGGCCGCTCCCCTGTCCGACACCCCTCTGTCCCCGCTCCAGACGATCGCCGTCATCGGCCTCGGCACCATGGGCACCGGCATCACCGAGGTCCTGGCGAAGGCCGGGCGCGAGGTGGTCGGCGTCGACATCAGCGAGGCCCAGGCCGCGCGGTCCCTCGCCGCGCTGGAGGCCTCCACCGCCCGCGCCGTGCAGCGCGGGCGGCTCACCGAGCAGGAGCGCACGGAGGCCCTGGCCCGAGTCCGTGTCTCCACCGACCTGCGTACGGTGGCCGACGCCGACCTCGTCATCGAGGTGGCGCCGGAGTCGTACGAGATCAAGCAGCAGATCTTCCGCGAGCTGGACGGGCTGGTGCGGCCCGAGACCATCCTGGCCACCGGCACCAACGCGCTCTCCGTGACCCGGCTCGCCGCCGACTCGGCGCGTCCGGAGCGGGTGCTGGGCCTGCACTTCTTCAACCCGGCGCCGGCCATGAAGCTGGTCGAGGTCGTCTCCTCGGTGCTGACCGCGCCGACCGCGGTCACCGCCGTCACCAACCTCGCCCTCGACCTCGGCAAGGAGCCGGTCGCGGTCGGCGACCGTCCCGGCTTCGTCGCCGACGGCCTGCTGTTCGGCTACCTCAACCAGGCCGCCGCGATGTACGAGGCCCGGTACGCCTCCCGCGAGGACATCGACGCCGCGATGCGGCTCGGCTGCGGGCTGCCGATGGGCCCGCTCGCCCTGCTGGACCTGATCGGCGTCGACACGGCCCGTACGGTCCTGGAGGCCATGTACGCCGAGTCCCACGACCGGCTGCACGCCCCGGCGCCGATCCTCAAGCAGCTCAGCGAGGCGGGCCTGACCGGCCGTAAGTCGGGCCGCGGCTTCTACACCTACGACGCCCCGGGCAGCGCGACGGTCGTCCCGGACGCGCTGACGCCCCTGTCCGGCGCCGGCGTGGCCCCCGGCCGTCCGGTCGGGTCGGTCGGCGTCGCCGGCTCCGGCACCATGGCGTCCGGTATCGCCGAGGTCTTCGCCAAGGCCGGCTACGACGTCGTCCTCGCCGCCCGCAGCGAGGAGAAGGCGCAGACCGCCAAGGCCAGGATCGGCAAGTCGCTCTCCCGCTCGGTCGACAAGGGCCGGCTGACCGCGGAGGCCGCAGCCGAGATCCTGGACCGGATCACCCCGGCCGGCTCCTACGACGCCTTCGCCGACGTCGATCTGGCGCTCGAGGCGGTCGCCGAGGACCTCGAGATCAAGCAGCAGCTGTTCGCGACGCTGGACAAGGTGTGCAAGCCCGGCGCCATCCTCGCCACGACGACCTCCTCGCTGCCGGTCGTCGCCTGCGCCCGCGCCACGTCGCGCCCGCAGGACGTGATCGGGATGCACTTCTTCAACCCGGCGCCGGCGATGAAGCTGGTCGAGGTCGTGCGCACGGTGCTCACGGCCGAGGACGTCCACGCGACGGTCCGCGAGGTGTGCGGGCGGATCAAGAAGCACGCGGTGGACTGCGGAGACCGTGCGGGCTTCATCGTGAACGCGCTGCTCTTCCCGTACCTCAACAACGCGATCAAGATGGTCCAGGAGCACTACGCGTCCCTCGACGATATCGACGCGGCGATGAAGCTGGGCGGCGGCTACCCGATGGGCCCCTTCGAGCTGCTGGACGTCGTCGGGCTCGACGTCTCCCTGGCGATCGAGAAGGTGCTGCACCGCGAGTTCCGGGACCCCGGTCTGGCCCCGGCGCCGCTCCTGGAGCACCTGGTGGCCGCGGGCTGCCTCGGCCGCAAGACCGGCCGCGGCTTCCGCGAATATGCCCGCCGCTGACGGGATCGGCGACCGGCTCCGCGCGGACGAGGACTGGGGTGGGCTGCTCGACCCCGCCCTCGGGCCCCCGCCCACCGAGGGCGGGGGAAACCCCGGACACGCGCACCGAGCTGCGCACATGCAGTACGTTCGGGTCATGCCCCAGCCCGCCAGGTCCTCACGTACACCCGCCACGCCCGACGCGCCGGAGAGTGCCGCGGGCAGCCGCGCGGCCGCCCAGCGGCTCAAGATGCGCCGAGAACTGGCGGCCGCGGCGATGGAGCTGTTCGCGACCAAGGGGTACGAGGCGACCACCGTCGACGAGATCGCGGCCGCGGCCGGAGTCGCCCGCCGGACCTTCTTCCGTCACTTCCGCTCCAAGGAAGAGGCGATCTTCCCCGACCACGACGACACCCTGATCCGGGCGGAGGCCGTGCTCAACGCGGCCCCGGCGCACGAGCATCCGCTCGACACGGTGTGCCGCGGCATCAAGGAGGTCATGAAGATGTACGCGGCCCGGCCGGAGATCTCGGTCGCCCGCTACAAGCTGACGCGCGAGGTGCCCACCCTGCGCGAGGCGGAGATCGCGTCGGTGGCCCGCTACGAGCGCCTCTTCACCCGCTATCTCCTCGGCCACTTCGACGAGCACGCCCACGACGACGACGCCAACGACGATCCGCTGCTCGCCGAGGTCGCCGCGTCCGCCGTGGTCACCGCCCACAACCACGTGCTGCGGCGCTGGCTCAGGGCCGGAGGCCAGGGCGACGTCGAGACCCAGCTCGACCACGCCTTCGCGATCGTGCGCAAGACGTTCGGGACGGGTATAGGAGCCGGCCGCAGCAGCGCCGGCGGCCCCCGGCCCGCCCCGGCGGCGGTCTCCGCGCAGGGGGAGGTGCTGGTGACGGTCGCCCGCACCGATGCCTCGCTGGACGAGGTCATGCGCACCATCGAGCAGGCCCTCAAGGAGCGCTGAGCACGCCCCGAAAACTCCTTCCACGCTGTGACGACGGCCACCCCACCGGGTGGCCGTTTTGGCATGTCAGAGCCCCTTTTCGCGCAGATTTCAGAGCCCGTTCGATCGATCATCGCTCATGTGTTACGTAAAGATTTCAGCTGAGACCAAGTTCTGGCACTCAGTGCCTTGCGAGGTGACACGCGGTGTCATACGTTGAAGGTGTCCGGGCGGCCGGCGTGCAGAGACCTTTCGTACGTCGGCTGTCCCCGCAAACTCATGGTTTGCGCGCCCGGACGCCTGCGTCACAGGCAACCTCCCGCGCCACAAAGCGCTGCCGAACAGCACATCCGCCGAACCGACGGCACCTTCTCCCAACCCTCAGCAGCACCGCCGCAACCCTCAGCGCCCCGCCCTCAGGGCGCTCACCGCCGGAGGCAACACCGTGACCATGAAGAAGATCCTGGACGCGATCCAGTCGCCGGACTCGACGCCGGACGACTTCGCCGCTCTGCCGCTCCCCGAGTCCTACCGCGCGATCACCGTGCACAAGGACGAGACGGAGATGTTCGCCGGTCAGGAGACCCGCGACAAGGACCCGCGCAAGTCGATCCACCTGGACGAGGTCCGCGTCCCCGAGCTCGGCCCGGGCGAGGCCCTGGTGGCCGTCATGGCCTCCTCGGTCAACTACAACTCCGTGTGGACCTCGATCTTCGAGCCGGTGTCGACGTTCAGCTTCCTGGAGCGCTACGGCAGGCTCAGCGAGCTGACCAAGCGGCACGACCTGCCGTACCACGTCATCGGCTCCGACCTCGCGGGCGTCGTCCTGCGCACCGGCCCGGGCGTCAACGCCTGGCAACCGGGCGACGAGGTCGTCGCGCACTGCCTGTCCGTCGAGCTGGAGTCCTCCGACGGCCACAACGACACGATGCTCGACCCCGAGCAGCGCATCTGGGGCTTCGAGACCAACTTCGGCGGCCTCGCGGAGATCGCCCTGGTGAAGTCCAACCAGCTGATGCCGAAGCCGGACCACCTGTCGTGGGAGGAGGCGGCGGCCCCCGGCCTCGTCAACTCCACCGCCTACCGGCAGCTGGTCTCCCGCAACGGCGCCGGCATGAAGCAGGGCGACAACGTCCTGATCTGGGGCGCCAGCGGAGGACTCGGCAGCTACGCCACCCAGTTCGCGCTGGCGGGGGGCGCCAACCCGATCTGTGTCGTCTCCTCCCCCGAGAAGGCCGCCATCTGCCGGGCCATGGGCGCCGAGGCGGTCATCGACCGCAACGCAGAGGGCTACAAGTTCTGGAAGGACGAGCGGACCCAGGACCCGAAGGAGTGGAAGCGCTTCGGCAAGCGCATCCGCGAGTTCACCGGCGGCGAGGACATCGACATCGTCTTCGAGCACCCGGGCCGCGAGACCTTCGGCGCCTCGGTGTACGTCACCCGCAAGGGCGGCACCATCACCACCTGCGCCTCGACCTCGGGCTACATGCACGAGTACGACAACCGCTACCTGTGGATGTCCCTGAAGCGGATCATCGGCTCGCACTTCGCCAACTACCGCGAGGCCTGGGAGGCCAACCGGCTGATCGCGAAGGGCAAGATCCACCCGACGCTGTCGAAGGTCTACTCCCTGGAGGAGACCGGCCAGGCCGCCTACGACGTGCACCGCAACCTCCACCAGGGCAAGGTCGGCGTCCTCGCGCTGGCCCCCGAGGAGGGTCTGGGTGTGCGCGACGAGGAGAAGCGCGCCCAGCACATCGACGCCATCAACCGCTTCCGCAACATCTGAGACACCCGGGGTCATAGATGACTGAGCGTCAGAAGGACCGGCCGTGGCTCATGCGCACGTACGCCGGTCACTCCACGGCAGAGGCGTCCAACGAGCTGTACCGGCGCAACCTCGCCAAGGGCCAGACGGGTCTGTCGGTCGCGTTCGACCTGCCGACCCAGACCGGCTACGACTCCGACCACATCCTCGCCCGCGGCGAGGTCGGCCGGGTCGGCGTGCCGGTGGCCCATGTCGGTGACATGCGCAGGCTGTTCCAGGACATCCCCCTGGACCAGATGAACACCTCGATGACGATCAACGCCACCGCCATGTGGCTGCTGGCGCTCTATCAGGTCGTCGCCGAGGAGCAGGGGGTGGACATCACCCAGCTCCAGGGCACGACCCAGAACGACATCGTCAAGGAGTACCTGTCCCGCGGCACGCACGTGTTCCCGCCGGGGCCGAGCCTGCGTCTCACGACGGACATGATCGCGTACACGGTCTCCCACATCCCGAAGTGGAACCCGATCAACATCTGCAGCTACCACCTGCAGGAGGCCGGGGCCACGCCGGTGCAGGAGATCGCGTACGCGATGTCCACGGCGATCGCCGTGCTGGACGCCGTCCGGGACTCCGGGCAGGTGCCGGCCGAGAAGTTCGGCGACGTCGTCGCCCGTATCTCCTTCTTCGTGAACGCGGGCGTCCGCTTCGTCGAGGAGATGTGCAAGATGCGCGCCTTCGGCCGCATCTGGGACCGGATCACCCGTGAGCGCTACGGCATCGAGAACGCCAAGCAGCGCCGCTTCCGCTACGGCGTCCAGGTCAACTCCCTGGGCCTGACGGAGGCGCAGCCGGAGAACAACGTCCAGCGGATCGTCCTCGAGATGCTCGCCGTGACGCTGTCCAAGGACGCACGCGCGCGTGCCGTGCAGCTGCCCGCCTGGAACGAGGCCCTGGGCCTGCCCCGCCCCTGGGACCAGCAGTGGTCCCTGCGGATCCAGCAGGTCCTCGCCCTGGAGAGCGACCTGCTGGAGTACGAGGACATCTTCGAGGGCTCGCACGTCATCGAGGCGAAGGTCGCCGAGCTGGTCGAGGAATCCCTCACGGAGATCGAGCGGATCCAGGAGATGGGCGGCGCGATGGCCGCCGTCGAGTCCGGCTACCTCAAGTCGCAGCTCGTCTCCTCGCACGCCGAGCGCCGGGCCCGGATCGAGTCCGGGCAGGAGAAGATCATCGGCGTCAACGTCTTCGAGACGACCGAGCCCAACCCGCTCACCGCCGATCTCGACACGGCCATCCAGACGGTCGATCCGGCGGTCGAGGCCCGTGTCATCGCCTCCCTGCAGAACTGGCGCGACACGCGCTACCAGCCGCCCTTCAACCACCCTCGCCCGTGCAAGGCGCTGGAGAAGCTGAAGGAGGCCGCCAAGGGCACCGCCAACCTCATGGACGCCACCCTGGAGTGCGCCCGCGCCGGGGTCACGACCGGCGAGTGGGCGGGGGCGCTGCGCGAGGTGTTCGGCGAGTTCCGCGCCCCGACCGGCGTGTCGTCGGCGCCGGTGGCCGTCCCCGCGGAGGAGGGCTCGGCCATGGCCGACGTCCGCCGCAGGGTCGACATCACCGCGAAGGACATGGGCGTCGGCAAGCTGCGCTTCCTGGTCGGCAAGCCGGGCCTGGACGGGCACTCCAACGGCGCCGAGCAGATAGCCGTGCGGGCCCGGGACGCCGGCTTCGAGGTGGTCTACCAGGGCATCCGGCTGACGCCCGAACAGATCGTGGACGCCGCGCTGGAGGAGGACGTGCACGCCGTGGGCCTGTCCATCCTCTCCGGCTCGCACGCCCAGCTGGTGCCGGACGTCCTCGAACGGTTGCGTGTGGCCGGTGCCACAGACATCCCGGTGATCGCCGGTGGCATCATCCCGAATGGAGACGCCGAACAGCTCAAAGCTGCCGGCGTGGCCGCGGTCTTCACCCCGAAGGACTTCGACATCACCGGAATCATCGGCCGCATCGTCGACGAGATCCGGAAAGCGAACAAGCTCGACCCCCTGGAGGTCCCCGCATGACCGTCAACCGTCTTCGTCCGCGGCGCTCGTGTCTCGCCGTTCCGGGCAGCAACCCCCGCTTCCTGGAGAAGGCGCAGGGCCTCCCCGCGGACCAGGTCTTCCTCGACCTCGAGGACGCGTGCGCGCCGCTCGCCAAGCCCGAGGCACGCCACACCATCGTCAAGTTCCTCAACGAGGGCGACTGGACGGGCAAGACGCGGGTCGTCCGGGTGAACGACTGGACGACCGAGTGGACCTACCGCGACGTCGTGACGGTCGTCGAGGGGGCCGGCCCCAACCTCGACTGCATCATGCTGCCGAAGGTGCAGAACGCCCAGCAGATCGTCGCGCTGGACCTGCTCCTGACGCAGATCGAGAAGACCATGGGCTTCGAGGTCGGCCGGATCGGCATCGAGGCGCAGATCGAGAACGCGCAGGGCCTCAACAACGTCAACGAGATCGCGCAGGCCTCCCCGCGCGTCGAGACGATCATCTTCGGCCCGGCCGACTTCATGGCGTCGATCAACATGAAGTCGCTGGTCGTGGGCGAGCAGCCGCCCGGTTACCCGGCGGACGCCTACCACTACATCCTGATGAAGATCCTGATGGCCGCCCGCGCCAACGACCTCCAGGCGATCGACGGCCCCTACCTCCAGATCCGCAACGTCGACGGCTACCGCGAGGTCGCCGGACGCGCGGCCGCGCTCGGCTTCGACGGCAAGTGGGTGCTGCACCCGGGTCAGGTCGAGGCGTCCAACGAGATCTTCTCGCCGTCGCAGGAGGACTACGACCACGCCGAGCTGATCCTGGACGCGTACGACTACTACACGTCCGAGGCGGGCGGCAAGAAGGGCTCGGCGATGCTCGGCGACGAGATGATCGACGAGGCCAGCCGCAAGATGGCGCTGGTCATCTCCGGCAAGGGACGCGCCGCCGGCATGCGGCGCACCGGCAAGTTCGAGATCCCGGAGGCCTGAGCGCGATGCAGTTCGGACGCACCTACGAGGAGTTCGAGGTCGGGGCGACGTACAAGCACTGGCCGGGAAAGACGGTCACGGAGTACGACGACCACCTGTTCTGTCTCCTCACCATGAACCACCACCCGCTCCACATGGACGCCAACTACGCGGAGCACACGACCGACTTCGGCAAGAACGTCGTCGTGGGCAACTACATCTACTCGCTGCTGCTCGGCATGTCCGTGCCGGACGTCTCCGGCAAGGCGATCGCCAACCTGGAGATCGAGTCGCTCAAGCACGTGGCGCCGACCTTCCACGGCGACACGATCTACGGCCAGACGACCGTGCTCGACAAGTGGCCGTCGAAGTCGAAGAACGACCGCGGCATCGTCTACGTCGAGACCAAGGGCTACAAGCAGGACGGCACGATGGTCTGCGTCTTCCGCCGCAAGGTGATGGTGCCGACCGAGACGTACATCAAGGAGCGCGGCGGCGAGCAGCCGGGCCGCCCGGAGCTGAACGACCCTTCGGAAAAGACGGAGAAGTAGCCATGGCGCGCCTCGCCCAGACCGCCGGTCTGACCGACATCCAGCAGGAGATCCTCTCCACCGTCCGCGACTTCGTGGACAAGGAGATCATCCCGGTCGCGACCGGGCTGGAGCACCGCGACGAGTACCCGCAAGCGATCGTCGACGGCCTCAAGGAGTTGGGCCTGTTCGGCCTGATGATCCCCGAGGAGTACGGCGGTCTGGGCGAGTCGCTCCTGACGTACGCGCTGTGCGTCGAGGAGATCGCCCGCGGCTGGATGTCGGTCTCCGGCATCATCAACACGCACTTCATCGTGGCGTACATGCTCAAGCAGCACGGCACGCAGGAGCAGAAGGACCACTATCTGCCGAGGATGGCGGCCGGCGACATCCGCGGCGCCTTCTCCATGTCGGAGCCGGCTCTCGGCTCGGACGTGTCCGCGATCTCGTCGAAGGCGGTGAAGGACGGCGACGAGTACGTCCTGAACGGCCAGAAGATGTGGCTGACGAACGGCGGGACGTCGTCGCTGGTGGCCGTTCTGGTCCGAAGTGACGAAGGACACCCCGAGGGCACCGCCCCCCACAAGTCGATGACGACCTTCCTGATCGAGAAGGAGCCCGGCTTCGGTGAGGTCCGCCCCGGCCTGACCATCCCGGGCAAGATCGACAAGATGGGCTACAAGGGGGTGGACACCACCGAGCTGATCATGGATGGCCTGCGCCTTCCCGCCGACAGCGTGCTCGGCGGGGCCACCGGCCGAGGTTTTTACCAAATGATGGACGGCGTCGAGGTGGGTCGCGTGAATGTCGCGGCGCGTGGCTGCGGCGTCGCACAGCGTGCCTTCGAACTGGGCGTGTCGTACGCCCAGCAGCGGCACACCTTCGGCAAGCCGATCGCCCAGCACCAGGCGATCCAGTTCAAGCTCGCCGAGATGGCTACCAAGGTCGAGGCCGCGCATGCCATGATGGTGAACGCCGCACGCAAAAAGGACTCCGGGGAACGAAACGACCTCGAGGCAGGGATGGCGAAGTACCTCGCCTCCGAGTACTGCAAGGAGGTCGTGGAGGATGCCTTCCGGATCCACGGAGGGTACGGCTTCTCCAAGGAGTACGAGATCGAGCGCCTCTACCGTGAGGCGCCGATGCTGCTGATCGGCGAAGGCACCGCGGAAATCCAGAAAATGATCATCGGGCGCAGGTTGCTCGAGGAGTATCGGTTCCAGGGCTGATTGTCCGGGTTGGGGGTGTTTTCTTCGAGAAGAAGATCACACCCCGTCAACTTCCCTCTGCCGTCGACTCGGCTTCCTTGCTTACCCAGTTGTGGCCCCGAACCGCTACGATCGCGGAAAGCCGCCGTCCCCCCGTCGAAGCGCGGCATCATCCGCTACGAAGGTCATCCATGCCCCACAGCCAAACCTCTGCACACCGCGACAGCCTGGTAGGCGCACGCCTCGCGCGCGGAGCATCGCCGTGGCTTCTGCCGACCGTCGCCACCGCAGCCGTCAGCCTGCTGCGCGCCCGCCGCTCGGGTGCCGCCAAGGCCGTCGCCGTGCCCGCCACCGCTCTCGCGGCGGGCATGCTGTGGTTCTTCCGCGACCCCGAGCGCGAGATCGCCTCGGGCCGGGTCATCTCCCCCGCCGACGGCGTGGTGCAGAGCATCATGCCGTGGAAGGACGGGCGCACCCGCGTCGCGATCTTCATGAGCCCGCTCAACGTCCACGTCAACCGCGCGCCGCTGGCCGGCACCGTGACGTCGGTCGAGCACATCCCCGGCGGGTTCGTACCGGCTTTCAACAAGGAGAGCGAGAACAACGAGCGGGTCGTCTGGCACTTCGACACCGAACTCGGTGACATCGAGATGATCCAGATCGCCGGCGCCGTCGCCCGCCGCATCGTCCCCTACCTCCCCGAGGGCACGAAGGTCGAGCAGGGCGAGCGGATCGGCCTGATCCGCTTCGGTTCGCGTGTCGACATCTACCTCCCCGAGGGCGTGGACGTCGCGGTCGAGGTGGGGCAGAAGACGGTGGCAGGGGTGACTCGCATTGACCGTGATTGACCCGGAGACCCAGGCGGGCTGGGTGCCCGAGGCCGACGACGTGGACGACGACGAGGAGATGCCCCTCTCTCTCCGCCTGTCGATAGCGGACACGCTCACCCTCGGCAACGCAACGTGCGGCTTCATGGCGGTGTACTTCACCACCACCGGCATCCTGATCCCGCACCTCACCGGCAGCCAGGAATCCGGCATGGCCCGCCACAGCGCGGCCACGGCGGTCATCCTGATGCTGTGCGCGGCGGTCTTCGACCTGTTCGACGGCCTGGTCGCACGCAAGCTGCGCTCCTCCCCCATGGGCGCGGAACTGGACAACCTCTCGGACCTGATCAGCTTCGGTCTGGCCCCGGCGTACTTCGTCCTGGTCTACGGCATGGTCGCCGACGACGCCCACCAGCGGGTGGCGGCGGTCGGTGGCATCGTGGTGCTGCTCGCGGTGGTGCTGAGGCTCGCGAGATTCTCGTGCGTCACCGTCAAGGACGGCACCTTCCAGGGCATGCCGTCGCCGTTCGGCGCGCTGACGGTCGTCTCGATCGTGCTCCTCGAGCTGCCGTTCGTGGCGACCCTGATGGCCATCCTGGGCACCGCCTGGCTGATGGTGAGCCGGGTCGAGTACCCGAAGCCGCGGGGCCGCCTCGCCGGCGCGATGCTCGCCTGGATCGTGCTGTCGATGGGTCTGCTCGCGGCCTGGGCGTTCGACGCCCCGAGCGGTCAGCTCCTGCTCCAGACCGGCTGCGCGCTGCAGCTGGTCATGGGCGCGGTCATCCCGCTGTTCGCCACGGCCCGCCGGGTGAACAACTTCCGCGGCAACCGCCGCGAGGCGCGGGCGGCCCAGCTGCCCTGACCTTCGCTCCCTCGCTTGACGGGTGCGGCCCGGACCTCGAAGGTCCGGGCCGCACCCGTTTCGCGTTCAAGGGCGTCCGTCGTGTGCCCTTGCACCGTCAACTACCGGCGATCATCGAGCGGTTGCAGAGCGTGAGGAAGAAGAGGAGCGTAGAGGGAGGGGGGATTGTATGAGAATCACCCCCTTTGCACCCTTCGGGAGATGGTCATGCCCTCACTCGTCCTCAAAGAACATCTGGTAGCGCACACCTCGAAGATCCCCGCGAACTACGGAGACTCGGTGCAGCTCCCCGTCCGGGAGTACGACGGCACCCACGGCAACAATCCGCACAAGCCGGTTCTCATGCTGCACGGCAGAAGCGTCCCGGCACTGGCCGGGTTCGATCTGGCGCCGGTGCCCGACGGGCACGCCACCCGGTACAGCTGGGCCCAGGAACTCGCGTCGGACGGTTACGACGTCTTCATCATGGATCTCCAGGGGTCCGGCCGGTCCCCCCACCCGAAGGTGATGGACGAGGCGTGCAACGCCAACCCGACCCAGCAACAAGCGGTTCTCGTCCCCAACCCGCTCTCCGAACCCTGCCCGCCCCCGCCCCCTTACGCCCACGAACTGGGCAACACGGAGAGCGAGGCGGCGGAGCTCGGTGCCGTCGTCAAGTACATCAGGGGGCTGCCCGGCCTGGACAAACCGATTCGTTTCGTCGGCTGGTCCGCGGCCGCGCTCGTCATGGGCCCCTATACGCTCCGGCATCCCGAGGACGTCGAGAGCATGTTCCTCCTCGCCCCGGTGTTCCCGCCGAAGGGGCGGTGGTCGGAAAAGCCCGCCGATCCCTTCGGACGCCCGCCCGGTGTGTCGACGCTGCCCGTGTCCAAGCCGGCCAATCTGTTCGGCTTCCCGATGCACGTCGCCGGCAAGACCGGGTTCAAGGCGTCGCTGACGAGCACCCCCGCGCTGTGGGAGCCCGGTATCGACGAGCGCGCGTGGGACGCCTGCGTGCAGGACGACCCCGTGGGCGGCAAGTGGGGCCCCGAAGAAGCGCCGGGCGTGTACGAGGGAGTCCTGCGCTACCGGAACACCTATTCGTGGGGCTGGAACAGCCAGACCGCGCCGTACGAGAACCCGGCCGGCACGCGGGTGCTCGGCAACCGGGTCCCCCTGCTCATCGTGTACGGGGATCAGGACCGGACGGCGAACAGTCCCGCGACGTTCCCGGACATCCTGCGCTTCTCCGTGCCGGCCCTCTACGACGCCGTGAAGGGACCGAAGACACTGATGTTCTGCCTGGCCGGGGCGGGCCACTCCCTGGTCTGGGAGACCACCGCGAAGACCGTCCACCACTTCTCGAAGCAGTGGTTCAAGAACGGCAGGGTGGAGGGCCGGACCGACGGCAGCTACTTCAGGGAGACCGACGGTGATCTGATCCCCCTGTCGTAGCCCACAGCGCCGTCCGCCCTCAGCCCAGGAAGTCGCGGCCGATCCGTTCCGCGACCCGCTCCAGGATCGGTCCGGCGTCGGAGATGCACTTGGCGATGTCCGGTTCGGCATCCGTCAGCGGATACGCGCGGCGGATGCCGGCCCCGCCCAGCGCCGCCGGTGGCAGGGCGAGGCGGCCGCAGACGGCGACGACCTCCTTGCCGGCCGCCCGGGCGGCCGCGGCGACACCCGCGGGGGCCTTGCCGTGCAGGGTCTGCTCGTCCAGCGAGCCCTCACCGGTGATCACCAGCTCGGCCCGTTCGAGCGCCGACGCGAAGCCCAGTACGTCGAGCATGACCTCGATGCCGGCGCGGAACCGGGCGCCGATGAGCAGCGCCCCGTAGCCGATGCCGCCCGCGGCGCCCGCACCCGGCGCGGCGGCGTACTCCGCCGCCTTCGACCCGAGTTCCGTCTCCAGCACCTTCGCGTAGTGCGCGAGCGCCGCGTCCAGCGTCGCCACGTCGTCCGGCGAGGCGCCCTTCTGCGGGCCGTACACCGCCGGCGCGCCCTTGGGACCGGTCAGCGGGTTGTCGACGTCGCTCGCCAGGACCAGTTCCACGCCGGTCAGCCGGGGATCCAGCTCCGACAGGTCGACGCGGGCCAGCTCCAGGAGGCCGCCGCCGCCCGGGGCCACGGGTTCGCCGTCCTCGTCGAGGAACCGTGCGCCGAGCGCGGACAGCATGCCCGCTCCGCCGTCCGTGGTGGCGCTGCCGCCGACCCCGAAGACGATCGTCCGTACCCCCGCGTCCAGTGCGGCCCGCAGCAGTTCGCCCGAGCCGTAGGTCGACGCCGTGAGGGGCGCGAAGACGCCGGCCGGGAGCCGCTGGAGGCCGCTCGCCTCCGCCATCTCCACGACCGCCGTGTCGCCGCGTACCGCGAACGCGGCGGTCACCTCCTGCCCGAGAGGCCCGGCGACCCGCACCTCCCGGCGTTCGAAGCCGGCCGCGACCGCCGCGGCGACCGTCCCGTCACCGCCGTCGGCGACGGGCAGGGCCTCCACCTCGATGTCCGCCACGGCCCGGCGCAGCCCGGCCGTCACCCGCTCGGCGACCTCCACGGCCGTCAGTGAGCCCTTGAACTTGTCCGCGGCCACGAGCACCCGTCGGGTGCCCCGCGCTGGAGCGTCCGTCACCTTGCCATCCCCTTGCTCTCCGGGCCCCGCGCACGTCAGGGCCAGTCGCGCCGCTGCGACCTTAACCGGAAGGCGCCCCCGCCGTCATGCGGTGCCCGGACCCTGGAACAACCCTGAGGGGCGCCTGTGGGCCCGCCGCAACCCTCGCGGGTGTCCCCCGGATCGGGTAGACCGGACGCATGAGCCCTGTCATCGGCGAGCCGGAGCTCGCCGACCGCATCCTCGGGGGCTGGCTGGGCCGGATCGCGGGCAACATGCTCGGCAAGCCGGTCGAGCAGGGCGATCTGTGGACGCGCGAGCGCATCGACCGCTATCTGCGGCGGGCCGCCGCCCTGCCGCTCACCGACTATCTGCCCGAGCCGCCCACCGAGGAGGACGGCCTGCGGCTGCGTCCGGAGTGGCGGGCGTGTGTGCGCGGCCGTATCCACGGCAGCTGCCGCGACGACGACGTCGACTACGCGATCCTCGGTCTCGACCTGCTGGAGACCCACGGCTTCGGCTTCAGCACCGAGCAGGTCGGCGACCTGTGGCTGCTGCGGCTGCCGTACCTCCAAACGTTCACCGCCGAGCGGGCCGCCTACCGCAACCTCACGGCCGGGCTGAAGCCGCCGCTGACGGCGACGTACGACAACCCGTACCAGGAGTGGATCGGCGCCCTGATCCGCGCCGACATCTACGGCTGGACCTGCCCGGGCCTCCCCCGCCGCGCCGCCTCCCTGGCCCGCCGGGACGCGGTGCTCTCGCACACCGGCAACGGCGTGTACGGCGCGATGTTCGCGGCGGCGCTGATCTCGGCGGCGTTCACCGCGCCGACGGTGCGCCACGCCCTGGACGAGGCGCTGGCCGTCGTCCCGGCGAGCAGCCGCCTCGCCCGGACCGTGCGCCGGGTCGCCTCCCTCCACGACACCCGCATGACCTGGGAGGACACCCTCGCCACGGTGACCGGGGAGACGGCGGGCCTGGGCTGGATCCACACGATCCCGAACGCCGCCGTCCTCACCGCCGGACTGCTGTACGGCGACGGCGACTTCACCCGCACCGTCACGCTGACCGTGCGCGGCGGTCTGGACACCGACTCCAACGGCGCGACGGCCGGCTCGGTGGCCGGTGTCCTGACCGGCGCCTCGGCGATCCCGCCGCAGTGGACCGAGCCGCTGGAGGACACCGTGCGCAGCGCGGTGTTCGGCTTCGACGGCGCCCGCGTCAGCGAACTGGCACGGCGCACGGTGCGACTGGTCGGGGTGCGGGACCACCCGGCGCCGGACTGAGCCGCCACGCGGCCGGTCCTGCGCGCCGCGGCCGGGCCCCCTTACGCTTTCCGGATGAGCATCTCCGGCACGCCCGACTACGCGTCGTACATCGCCTCCCTGCCCCGCGTCCTGGCCGGCGCCGCCACGATCTTCCGTGACGCCGAGGGGCGGGTCCTGCTCGTCGAGCCCAACTACCGGGCGGGCTGGGTGCTGCCCGGCGGCACGATCGAGTCCGACACCGGCGAGACCCCCCGGCAGGCCGCGCGCCGCGAGACGCTCGAGGAGATCGGACTCGACCGCGCGCTCGGCCGGCTGCTCGCGGTGGACTGGGTGCTCGGCCCGGACCGGCCGCCGCTGGCGGCGTACGTGTACGACGGCGGCGTGCTCGACGCGGACGACTTCGAGGCGATCCGGCTCCAGGAGACGGAGTTGCTGTCCTGGCGGCTGGTCCCGCGCGAGGAGCTGCACACCTATCTGCTGGGCGCATTGGGGCACCGGGTCCTGGCCGCCCTGGACGCGCTCGCGGACGGCTCGACGACGGCGGAACTGGAGAACGGCCGCCCAGTCCGCTGACTCCGGCTCACCCAGCCCGATGACCCCGGCTCACCCAGCCCGCCGGTCCGGCGCTCTCAGCCGTCGACGTCGCGCGGCTTGGCGTCGACCTCGCGCAGGGCCTCGTCCCGGACGGCGGTCCTGGCCTCCGTGCGATGGCCGCGCTCGATGTAGTCGCGCACGACCAGTTCGACGGCGTCCTGGGGGCTGCCCACACCGGTGAGCACCATGACCTCGACGACGAGTTCGGCGTCGAGCGAGACAGCAATCTTGGCCATGCCGGACGGTAACACCGGCCGGGGCACCGCGATATAGGCTCGCGGCTGCCGGGCCCCCGGCCTACGCTCGAACGCATGAGCAAGCCTCTTGTCGCCATCCTCAGCGGGGCCGGTGTCTCCACGGACTCCGGCATCCCCGACTACCGCGGTCCGAACGGTGTGTGGCGCGAGGATCCCGAGGCCGAGAAGCTCGTGACGTACGAGTACTACATGGGAGATCCGGAGATCCGGCGACGGTCGTGGCGGATGCGGCGGCGGCATCGGGCCCTGACGGCCGAGCCGAACGCGGCGCACCGGGCCGTGGTCGAGCTGGAGCGGTCCGGGGTGCCGGTGCGGGTGATCACGCAGAACGTGGACGGGCTGCATCAGCGCGCCGGCCTGCCGGTGCGCAAGGTGCTCGAACTGCACGGCACCGTACGCGGTGTGGTGTGCACGCGGTGCCACGCCAGGGGGCCGATGGAGGACGCGCTCGCGCGGGTCGACGCCGGTGAGGAGGACCCGGCGTGCCTGACGTGCGGCGGGATCCTGAAGTCGGCCACGGTGATGTTCGGCGAGCGGCTCGACCCGGTGGTGCTCGGTGAGGCCGTCGCGATCACCAAGGCCTGCCAGGTCTTCGTCGCCGTCGGCACGAGCCTCCGGGTCCAGCCCGCCGCCGGGCTGGCCGGTGTCGCCGCCGACCACGGGGCCCGGCTCGTCATCGTCAACGCCGAGCCGACGCCGTACGACGAGATCGCCGACGAGGTCGTCCGGGAGCCGATCGGGACGGCGCTGCCGAAGCTGTTGCGGGAGCTGGCCAAGACGGAGCTCTGACACCCTCCGTCGGGGCGGTGGGCCCGCCCTCGCCGTTGCGGATGTGGCCCGCCCTCGCCGTTGCCGGTCCGGGCGGGTCACGCCTTCTTACGCCCCGAGCGGGAAGAGCGTCGTGTCATCGGGGGCGGTGCCGCCCTCGAAGTCCAGCAGGCGCCGCTTGCGTTCCAGGCCGCCGCCGTAGCCGGTGAGGCCGCCGCCGGCCCCGATCACGCGGTGGCAGGGCACGATGATGCCGATGGGGTTCCTGCCGTTGGCGAGGCCCACCGCCCGGGAGGCGGTCGGCTTGCCGAGGGCTTCGGCGAGAGCGCCGTAGGTACGGGTCTCGCCGTACGGGATCTTCCGCAGCTCGTCCCAGACGGAGCGCTGGAACGGGGTTCCGTCCAGGTGGAGCGGGAGGCTGAAGTCCTGCAACCCGCCGCCGAAATAGGCTTCCAGCTGTTCCTCCACGGCGCGGAACACGGTGGCGTCGCGGGGGCCGAAGTTCTCCTCGGGTGGGCGGTGACGCTGTCCGACCATGTAGAGGCCGCACAGGACGCCGTCGTCGGCGACGAGGGTGAGAGGGCCGTACGGGCTGTCGGTGATCGTGTGCTGTTTCACGGGGATTCCTCAGACGGGAAGGAAGTTGATCGGATGGCTGTCGGTCGCCCAGAGGTACTGGACGGCGTACGCCCGCCAGGGGCGCCAGCCCGCCGCGCGGGCGGTGAGCGCCGCGGGGGTGGAGGGCAGGCCCAGCTCCTTGGCGGCGCGCCGGATGCCGAGGTCGGTGGGGAGGAAGGCATCCGGGTCGCCGAGGGCGCGCATCGCGATGACGTCGACCGTCCAGGGCCCGAAGCCGGGCAGCGCGAGCAGCAGGGCGCGTGCCTTCGGCCAGTCGCTCTCCACGCCCAGGCGCAGTGTGCCGTCGGCGAGTTGTCCGACGAGTGTGGTGAGGGTGGTGCGGCGGGTGCGGGGCATGGCGAGCGTCTCGGGGTCGACGGCGGCGAGCGCCTCGGCGGTCGGGAAGAGGTGGGTGAGGCCGCCCTCCGGGTCGTCGACCGGTTCGCCGTGCGCGGTGACCAGCCGAGCCGCGTGGGTGCGGGCCGCCGCCGTGGAGACCTGCTGCCCCAGCACGGCGCGTACGGCGAACTCCGCCTCGTCGACCGTACGGGGCACCCGACGGCCGGGGGCCTTGTCCACCAGGGGCGCGAGGAGCGGATCCGTGCGCAGCTGGTCGTCGATGGCGACCGGGTCGGCGTCCAGGTCGAGCATGCGCCGGCAGCGGCTGATCGCCACCGTGAGGTCGCGCAGGTCGCTGAGGGTGAGGCGGCAGCCGATGTGGTCGGGCCGGGGGGTGAGCGCCACGACGCCGTGCCCGTACGGCAGCCGGAGCGTGCGCCGGAACGCGCCGTCCCGCCACTCCTCGACACCCGGTACGCCGGTCGCGGCGAGGTGTCCGAAGAGGTTCTCGGGGTTGAGCGGGGCACGGAAAGGGAGGCGCAGGGCCAGTGTGCCGGGCGTGGTCGGGCGGACCGGATGGTCCTTGCGCGGGACCCGGGCGCGCAGTTCACTCGGCGAGAGCGCGAAGACCTCACGCACGGTGTCGTTGAAGGTACGGATGGAGGCGAAGCCGGACGCGAACGCCGCCTGCGCCATGGGGAGTTCGGTGGTCTCGATGAGCAGCCGAGCGGTCTGGGCACGCTGCGCCCGGGCCAACGCCAGCGGGCCCGCGCCGAGTTCGGCGAGGAGTTGGCGTTCGACCTGGCGGGTGCTGTAGCCGAGGCGGGCCGCGAGTCCGGGCACGCCTTCACGGTCCACGACACCGTCGGCGATCAGCCGCATGGCGCGGGCGACCAGATCGGCGCGCTGGTTCCACTCCGGTGAGCCCGGCGTGGTGTCGGGCCGGCAGCGCTTGCAGGCGCGGAAACCGGCTTGCTGGCAGGCGGCGGCACTCGGGTGGAAGACCATGTTCTGCGGCTTGGGCGGCACGACGGGGCAGCTGGGCCGGCAGTAGATGCCTGTCGTCAGGACCGCCGTGAAGAACCAGCCGTCGAACCGCGCGTCCTTGGACCGCACGGCGCGCACACAGCGCTCGCGATCGGTGTACATCCCGTTCTGCATACGTCCAGCATCGACCGGTCGGCGGTCCGGTGCTGGCGAGAATCCGACATCGACCTCGCGCGGCCTGCACCGCCCGCAGCCCCCGCTCCCCCGGAGGGTACCGGGTCCGGTCCGCCGTGCCGCAGGCCTCAGGACCCTCGGGCCCCCAGCCCCTCTGGACCCCAGGAGCTCAGGACCTCAGGAGCTCAGCCCGTCCTCTCCTGCCAGGTCACCAACGCCCAGATCACGAACACGTCGATCGCCATCACGACGATCGACCACAGCGGCTCGTACGGCAGGAACAGGAACTGGGCGACCAGGCTGAGCGCGGCGAGGAAGATGCCCGCGAAGCGCGCCCAGGCCATGCCCCTGAGCAGAGCCGCGCCGGTCGCCGCCGCGACCACGCCGAGGACGAGGTGGATCCAGCCCCAGCCGGTGAGATCGAGTTCGTAGGAGTACGAGCCGACGCGGGCGTAGACGTCGTCCTCGGCGATGGCCGCGATGCCCTGGAGAACGGCGAGCACCCCGCTGCACAGCAGCAGGACGCCGGCGAAGACGACGCCGCCGGCCCGGCTGTCGTGGGCGGCGGGCCCGGACGGGCCGCCGGGCGGCGTGGACCAGGCGGTGCCTATGTCACCGTGCGGCTCTCCGGTCGGCGAGTGCGAGCTCATGCGGGGCTGTCCTTTCGGCCGGGCCGGGTCGCGAGGAAGTCGACGATCCCCAGCGCGAAGAGCAGGGCGAGGGCGAGGCCGACCACGACCCAGCCGGTCGGATACGGCCACAGGACGAAGGCCAGGACGGCGCCCGCCGCCAGGATCCAGGTGATCCAGGTGCGGTAGCGGTCGACGAAGGGTCCGACAGGGCCGGTGCGCATCCCGGCGTGATCGGCGGTCGCGCGCACGGCGCCGATACCCGAGTGCCACAGCCGCCGCACCAGGGCGGCATGGCGGCCGGGCCCGGTGAGCCAGGCGGCGATGGCGATCACCACACCGAGCGCGACCACCGACCGTACGGAGGTGCGCAGGAAACGGGTGAGCGTGTCGTACACGGACCCGGCGGCCGGCTGGGAGACGCCTGCCGGGAGGGCGTCGAGGTAGACGACCCGGAAGACGGTCAGCGCGACGCCCAGGAGGAGCGTGGCGAAGGCGAAGCAGAGGGCGGCCACGATCAGGACGCGGCGGCGGTGGGTCGAGAGCAGGACCCCGGCCGCCACCAGCAGGACCGCGACGACGGGCAGCCAGAAGCCGACCAGTTGCAGCACCCGGAAGTAGGTCTTGACCTTGCCGATGTCCTCGGACTCGACGACCGTGAAGTCGGTGTGGATCTGGGGGATCTTCCCCGCGACCGTCATTCCGGAGTCGACGAGGCGTTGCTTGACCTGGTCGACGACCGGGGCGAGGTCGAGGGTCACCGTGTCGTTCTCGATCTTCACCGCGCCGCCGCCGCTGCCCGTGAGGGCCTTCTCGACGGAGCTGTGGATCCTGCGGTTGGCGTCGTTCCAGATCTTCTGGAAGGCGTCGGAGGCCATGACCGCCTGCGCCTTGTCGTGCACGAAGCTGCGGACGGCGTCTTCCAGCGAGGGACCGAGCCTGCCGAGGGCCTTCTCCAGCAGCGGCCGCTGGGCCGGGGCGGCGTCCTGGAGGAGGGCGGTGAGGTCGATCCGCTCCATCAGCGCGTTCGTGACGCGGTTGGCGGCCGCGTTCTGGATGTCCTTGTCGGCGGCCAGCGGGCGCACGGTGTCGACGTAGCGGTCGGTGTCGCCCACGATGCTGGAGGTCCAGGCCGCCACCAGGCCCAGCGGGGCCAGGACACAGCCGAGGACGATGAGGACGACCGCGACGATCGAGCGGACCCGGTGGTGTGTGGGGCGACGGGACCGCTCGGCCTCCAGGGCGGCGATGCGGGCCCGGAGAGCCTGCAGTTCCGCGTCGGCGGGAACACCGCTTTCCGGCATGGCGGACTCCCTCGCCGTCGGGTCCGGCCCGGGGTCGGTCCGGTGGGGTCCAGCACATCCCGGCCGGGCGACGACGGCGAGCGAGCCGGGGCCGTTCGGGTGAACGGCCCCGCGCGTGCGGCGTGCGGAGCCGGGCTACATGTTGATCATGTGCCCGGCCAGGCCGTGGACGGCTTCCTTGACGGCCTCGCCCAGCGTCGGGTGGGCGTGCACGTTGCGGGCGACCTCGTGGACGGTGAGGTCCCACTGCTGGGCGAGCGTCAGCTCGGGGAGCAGTTCGGTGACATCGGGGCCGATCAGATGGCCGCCGATGAGTTCGCCGTACCGTGCGTCGCTGATCAGCTTCACGAAACCGGTGGTGTCGCCGAGGCCGTGCGACTTGCCGTTCGCGGTGAACGGGAACTTCGCCACCTTGACGTCGTAACCCTTTTCCCGCGCCTGGGCCTCGGTGTAGCCGAAGCTGGCGACCTGGGGCTGGCAGTAGGTGGCACGCGGGATCATGGCGTAGTCCAGCTCCATCGTCTCCGCGTCGGCGAGGGTCTCGGCGGCGATGACGCCCATGGCCTCGGCGGCGTGCGCGAGCATCAGTTTCGCGGTGACGTCTCCGATGGCGTAGATGTGCGGAACGGAGGTGCGGCAACGGCCGTCGACGTCGATCGCGCCGCGCTCGGTGACCTTCACCCCGGTGTTCTCCAGGCCGTAGCCGGTGACGTTCGGGGCGAAGCCGATCGCCTGGAGCACCTTGTCGGACTCCAGGACCTGCTGGGCCCCGTCCTTGCCGGTGACCGTGACGCGGACCCGCGGACCGGACTCGTCGATGGACTCCACCCGGGTGGAGGTGAGCACGTCGATGCCCAACTTGCGGTACTGCTTGGCCAGTTCGGCGGAGATCTCGGCGTCCTCCAGGGGAGCGACGCGGTCCAGGAACTCGACGATCGTGACCTTCACACCGTAGTTGTGCAGGACGTACGCGAACTCGATGCCGATGGCGCCGGCGCCCGCGATGACGATCGACTGCGGAAGGTCGTCGGCGAGGATCTGCTCCTCGTAGGTCACCACGCGGGCGGTCCGGCGGGTGCCGGGGAGCAGTTTGGGGGTGGCGCCGGTGGCGATGACGCAGTGGTCGAAACCGAGGGTGCGGGTCTCCCCGTCGTAACCGGTCACCCGGAGGGTGTGGTCGTCGACGAAGGCGCCGCGGCCGTCGAACTCGGCGATCTTGTTCTTCTTCATCAGGTAGTGGACGCCCTTGACCCGGCCGTCGGCGACCTTGCGGCTGCGCCGGTAGGCCTCTCCGTAGTCGAAGGAGACCTCGCCGTCGACCTTGATGCCGAAGGTCTTCGCCTCGCGGGTGAAGATGTGGGCGAGTTCGGCGTTGCGCAGGAGGGCCTTGGTGGGGATGCAGCCCACGTTGAGGCAGACGCCGCCCCAGTACTTCTCCTCGACGACGGCGACGCGCTTGCCCAGCTGGGCGGCACGGACCGCGGCGACGTAGCCGCCCGGACCGGCGCCTAGGACCACGACGTCGAAGCGTTCGTCCTGCTCGGTCATGGATTCGTTTCCTTTTCCGTGGAGTGCGATACGGGTGATGCGTGCTGCCGATCCGATTCTCGCGCGCCGGCGGGGAGAATGTGTGAGTGATCGATCACTGCTGCGACGAGATGACCCGCCAGGCCGGCTGGCGGTGCCGGGAGCACCCCGACGTCTTCGCCTGCCCGGACGCGCTGGTGCGGTTCGAACCGAGGTTCCGGGAGTACGGACTGATCGTCCACGACGGAGGCTCGGCCTCCCGGGAGATCGCCTTCTGTCCCTGGTGCGGGGCACGTCTGCCTCGGTCGCAGCGGGACCGGTGGTTCGACGCGCTCGATGCGCTGGGGATCGACCCCGGGCAGGACGAGGTGCCGCCGGAGTTCGAGGACGACCGGTGGCTGCGGGAAGGCCTCGCCGCACCGGCCTCGGCCGGCGAGGCCCCGCCGCGTTCCGGCTGAGGCGCCCGAAGCGCGCCGGCGGTACGGGCACGCGGTACGGACACGCGGTACGGCGTCTTCGGCCGTACCCGTGCCCGTACCGCAGACAGCGGGGGAAGCGGTGGAAACCGTGGAAACGGTTACTCGGAGGTTGCCGTCGGCCGCCGCGAGGCGGCCGTCGCCTTGTCGACGTCGGTCAACGGCCGGAGCCGGTAGGTGAACGCGTAGTCGCGGTCGGCGAACAGCTTGTACTCGTCGTGCGTGTGCGCGCCCCAGCTGTTGTCACCGCCGACGCCCATCTGCCGGTGGTTCAGGCGCAGTACGACCTCCTTGCGAGGGGTCAGCTGGTAGTCGTGACGGGCTCCGACGGACAGGTCCTCGGGCGTGAAGTGCGAGGCGTTGAACTCCAGCAGCGGCTCGCCGGAGACCAGCAGGCCGGCGCCGTCGCCGTCGGTGAGGGCGACCCAGCGGACGTCGGTCTTGTTGCCGTTCTCCTGGGGCCGCAGGTAGGAGGTCCACTGCCCGGTGACGGTTCCCGAGTAACGGCCCACGTCGGTGGCGTCGTTGCGGTCCCAGTGGTTCTCCTCGGGACCCCGGCCGTAGTAGTGCAGTTTCTCCAGGCGGGCGGGCAGGAACAGCAGCGTGCCGATCTCCGGGATGTACGGCAGGGAAGCGGCGCCCGGGTGCAGCGTGTTGTCGACCTTGATCTCACCGTTTCCGAAAACGGTATAGGTGGTGGTGTACGTCGATTGCGTCGTGGTGGGCAGCGTGCCGGCGACCTTGATCTCCACGGCCCGGTCGCGCAGGGCCCGCACGCTCACGTCGGTCACCTTGCGACGCGCGCCGGCGTCGCGCCACGTCTGGTTGCGGGTGTGCTGTCCGTTTCCCCGGTCGTTGTCGGTGGGGGCACGCCAGAAGTTGGGGGCCGGCCCCGAGGAGATCAGCCGGGCGCCGTGGGCCTCGTAGGAGGTGATGACGCCGGTCGCCTTGTCGACGGTGACCGAGAAGTTCCCGCCCTCGACGGTGACCGACCCGGCGCTGTCCCGGTGTCGGAGCGCCGGGACGCCGGCCAGGGGCACGGGCGTGACGGCGGGGCTCCCGGCCGCGACGGCGAGTTGCTGTGCGGCCACCTCGAAGCCGGCCTTCGCCCACTTCGTCGTCTCCCGGGTGGTGAACGACAACCGGAGGAAGTACTCGGCGCCCGGCGCCGGGTGGTCCGGCAGTTCGAAGGGCACGGTGATGTCCTTGCTCGACTGTGCGGCCACGCCGAGTCGGTCGCGGCTCAGCTTCCCGCGCCGGACCACTTCCCCGTCCCGCGCGAGTTCCCAACGCCCGTCGAACTCACGAAGGTTGGTGAAGAGGTACTCGTTGGTGAGGGTGACCGCCGCGCCCGGGGCGAGCAGCTCGCCTGACGCCGGTGCGGCGTGCACCGACTGGTAGATCCGCTTGACCTCGGCGGACTTGCCGGTGGCCCCGCGATCGGCGGTGACGATGCCGTCGCCGGAGAAGGCGCCGTCGTTGGGGTTGTCGCCCCAGTCGCCGCCGTAGGCGCGGAAGGACTTCTCGCGGGGGCGTTTCTCGGTGAGGCCGACGGTGGCGGCGTCGAACCAGAAACGTACGCCGTCGTCACCGGGACCGCGGCCGGTGGCGGCCAGTTCGGCGGCGGCGAGCGCCCGGGCGTACACCCGGGCCCGGCGGACGGTGCCGCTGAACTCCCGGGTCGGGTTGTCGACGTCGGTGGCCAGGGACAGGGGCGCGGTGTTGATCGCGGGGCGCACCGTGGTGGTGCGGGTGGCCCGGACCACTCCGTCGACATGCAGGGTCAGGGTGCCGGTCGCCGCGTCGAAGACGCCCGCGACATGGTGCTCGGAGCCGGTCCAGTCGGCCGGCACCGCCCAACTCGCCGTGATCCACTGGCCGCTGCCGTAGATGAAGAACTCGAGGGTCCTGTTCGTCTGCTTCAGGGCGTACTGGGTGTCGCCCTTGGCGATGATCGGCTGGTGGTAACCGGTTACGCGCGGGGTGATCCAGGCTTCCAGCGTGAGGGAGGCGGTGAGGTCGAGCGAAGCGTCGCGGGCGAAGACGGTTCCGCCCGAGATGCCCTCGGCGCGGGTGAAGGTGCCGCTGGAGGCGATGAGTTCGCCCTTGAGCGCGGCGGGCCCGGTCTCGGTGAACAGCTTGCGCACGGGGGTGGGCCAGTCGAGGGCCTGGTCGACGAAGTCCCAGATCCAGCCGCCCTGGAGCACCTCGTGACGACGGATCAGATCCCAGTACTTCTTGAGGTTTCCGCTGGAGTTCCCCATCGCGTGGGAGTACTCGATCATCACGTACGGCCGGGTGTCGCTCGTGTCCTCGGCCCGCGCCTCGACGCGGGCGGGGGTGTCGTACATCTCGGAGCGGATGTCGCTGATCCCGGGGCGGTCGTCGCCCTCGTACTGGATGACGCGGGTGGCGTCGTAGGAGCGGATCCAGTCGTGCATGGCGTTGAACGTGGTGCCGCCGCCCGCCTCGTTGCCGAGGGACCAGATGACGACCGAGGCGTGGTTCTTGTCGCGGTGGACCATGTTCTGGGCACGGGCCAGGCACGCCGTCGTCCACTCGGCGTGGTTGCCGGGGTACTCGCCCCGGATGCCGTGGGTCTCCAGGTTGGTCTCGTCCACGAGGTACAGGCCGTACTCGTCGGCGAGTTCGAGCCAGAGCGGGTTGTTGGGGTAGTGCGAGGTGCGGACGGTGTTGATGTTCAGCCGCTTGATGATCCCGATGTCCTCGACGAGGTCGGCCCGGGTGAGGGCCGAGCCGCGGGTCGGGTGCATCTCGTGCCGGTTGGTGCCCCGGAAGGAAACCGGCTTGCCGTTGATGCGCATCAGGCCGTCCTTGAGCGCGAACTCACGCAGGCCCACGCGGTGGGAAAGGGTTTCGATCACCTTTCCCGACGGGTCGCGCAGGCGGAGCACGGCGGTGTAGAGGTACGGATGTTCCGCCGACCACAGGCGTGGCGCGGGCACGGCCTTCGCGGCCTGTACGGCCGTCTCCTCCCCCGAGCCGAGCACGACGGCCTGTTGCAGGGGCCGCGGCCACACCGGGTGCCCGCCCGCGTCGTACAACTGGGTCTCGACGGAGTAGCGGCCGCCGCCCTGTCCGCCGTAGTCCCGCACGTTCGCGGTGACCGACAGCTCGGCCGTCCCGTGATCGTCGCTCAGCGGGGTGTCCAGTCTGAAGTCACGCAGATGGACGGCCGGTGTGGAGTACAGGTAGACCGAGCGGAAGATGCCGCTCAGCCGGATCATGTCCTGGTCCTCCAGCCAGTCGCCGTCCGAGTAGCGGTAGACCTCCACCGCGATCCGGTTGGTCCCCGGCTTGAGGTGCGGGGTGATGTCGTACTCGGCGGGGTCGTAGGAATCCTCGTGGTAACCGACCAACTCGCCGTTGATCCACACGTAGTGGGCGGACTTGACCCCTTCGAAGTGGAGGAACGTGCGCCGCCCCGCCCAGCCGCGCGGGACCGTGAAGGTGCGACGGTACTGGCCCACGGGGTTGTAGCGGGTGGGGGCGGCGGGCGGCTGCGCCTCCTCCCCCAGCCCGTTGGCGCCCCACCACGGGTAGGTGATGTTGACGTAGATCGGGCGGTCGTATCCGTGCAACTGCCAGGCCGCGGGCACCGGGATGGTGTCCCAGCCGCTGTCGTCGACATCGGGGCGGTGGAAGTCGGGGTCCCGGTCCTCGGGACGGTCGGCGTGGGCGAACCTCCAGGTGCCGTCGAGGCTCAGCCGGTAGGGCGAGCGGGTGCGGTCGGCGGCGAGCGCCTGGGCGAGGTCCGCGTACGGCATGAGGGTGGTGTGCGGGGCTTCGGTACCGAGCCGGAAGACGTCGATGGCGCCGTTCCACTCCGGGGTGCCGTCCGCCGCGACGGCCCGGTGGGCGGCGGACGGAGCGGACAGGGCGAGCGCGCCGAGAACGGCGGCCGACCCTTCGAGCAGACGACGACGGCTGACGACCGTCCGCGGGGGGTGGTCCGGATCCGTCCACTGGGGACGGTCCGGCCGGTCCATGGACGACACATGCGGGTGCGACATGACCACGACCTTCCTCGGGGCGACCCGTGCGGCTTCGCACGGACGGAGGGTGCGTCAGATCTTGTCCACTCCTGTTGAAAAAACGAACATGGACGCGCCGCGATGGCCGAATATCAACTCTCTTCGGCGCAACGCCACTTGGTGCCCCTGCCTCCCACGGGCTTTTTTGGTGACTCCCGTCAGTAGACGTCCCGCACGTACCGCTTGTCGGAGGCGAGCTGCTTCACATAGGCCGCCGCCTCCGGCTCGGTCAGACCGCCGTGCAGGACCGCGACGTCGCGCAGGGCCAGATCGACGTCCTTCGCCATCCGGGAGGCGTCGCCGCAGACGTAGAAGTGGGCGCCGTCCTGGAGCCAGGACCACAGGTGCGAGCCGTGCTCGCGGATCCGGTCCTGGACGTAGACCTTGGCGCGCTGGTCGCGGGAGAACGCGGTGTCCAGCCGGGCGAGGGTGCCCTCCTCCCTCAGGGCGGCCAGCTCCTCCTCGTAGTAGAAGTCCGTCGCCCGGTGCTGCTCGCCGAAGAACAGCCAGTTGGGGGCCCGGTGCCCGCGTGCCCGCCGCTCCTGGAGGAAGCCGACGAAGGGCGCCACCCCGGTGCCGGGGCCGACCATCACCATCGGGGTGGCCGGGTCGGCGGGCGGGCGGAAGTGCGGGGAGCGCTGCACATGGACGGCCACCTCCGTGCCGGGCTCGGCGTCGGCCAGGAAGGGCGAGCAGACGCCCTGCCGGGGGCGGCCGGCCAGGTTCTCGTACCGCACGACGGAGACGGTGAGCGAGACGAGGTGGGGGTCGGTCAGCGGGCTGGACGAGATGGAGTACAGCCGCGGCTGCAGCCGCCCCAGCAGGTCGGCCCACTCCTGCGCGTCGGCGCGGACCCCGAACTCGGCCGCCACGTCGACGGCCTGGCGCCCCCAGGACCACTTCGCCAGCTCGCCCTTGTTGTCGGGGCGCAGCAGCTTGCGCAGTTCACGCGGGTCGCGGGTGCGGTCGGCGGTGAAGCGCAGCAGGGCCGGGGTGATCCGGGTGATGTCGAGGTGGCGCAGGAACGCCTCACCGAGCGGGACCTCTCCTACGCCGTCGACCTGCACGCGCGTGTGCGCGTCGAGGCCGGTGACGCTCAGCCACTCCGCCACCACCGCCGGGGAGTTGAGGGGGCGTACCGCCAGTGCGTCGCCCGCCTCGTAGACGAGCGGGGTCTCGCTGTCGCGGGTGTCGAAGGTGAAGCGGCGGACCTCCTTGCCCGAGCCGGGCAGGCTCAGCAACCGGTTGCCGGTCAGGCGGGCGACGACGGGAGCGGGACGCCTGGGACGGGAAGCGGCGGGGGCCTTCGGCACCGTGACGGAAACGGTTTCCGCAACGGTCACCGGCGGGTGGACGGGGGCGGGAACCCCGACGGCCGGAACCTGGCGGGCGGGGGACGCGGGCAGCCGTTCCGTGGCCTCCTTGAGGGCGGTGGCCACCTGGTCGAGCCAGGCCTCCGCCTCCGTCTCGTAGTCCGGCTCGCAGTCGGTGCGGGGCGCCAGCCGGACCGCGCCGAGTTCGTCCAGCCGGCGGTCCAGCCGCCGGCCGTGCCCGCAGAAGTCGTCGTACGAGGAGTCCCCGAAGGCGAGGACGGCGTAACGGCGGCCCTCCAGACGGCCGGTGTCCAGCGCGTCGAGGCCGTCCCAGAAGCCGGCGCCGTTGTCGGGGGCGTCGCCGTCGCCGAAGGTGCTGGTGATCAGCAGCAGGTCGGCGTCGGAGGGCAGCGCGGCGGGGTCGGCCTCGTCCATGGCGACGAGGGACGCCGGGTGACCGCCCGCGGTGAGCCGTGCGGCGGTGGTGGTGGCGAAGTCCTCGGCGTTGCCGGTCTGCGAGGCCCACAGGATCACCACCCGGCGCGCCGGGGCCGCCGGGGGTGCGGCGGCGGTGCGGGAGTACATGCCGGCGAGGGTGCCGTTGACCCACAGCGCGTGCTCGGGGCTGAAGGGCGCGTCCGCCGGCAGCACCGGTACGCCGGGGGCGCCGGCCGGGACACCGGCGAGGAAGCCGACCAGGTACTGCCGTTCGCGCTCGGTCAGGACCGGCGGCGGCGCGGGACGCAGGCCGAAGACCTCGGCCGCGGACGGCAGGACGGCGGGCACGGCCAGGGCCGTCGGTGCGAGGGCGGCCGGCACGAGGGCATTTCCAGGCCCGTCCGGCACCGGGGCGCGGGTACCCGGCGCGGTCCCGAGCGGGTTCTGCGGCACCGGGGCCCGGGTGGCCGGCGGTTGCACGGTGACCGGTGTCGACACCTTCGTCAGGGAGACCGCGCACACCTTCAGCTCGGGCTGGAAGGACAGCGGGTCCACGGCGTCGCTGGTGACCGCGTTGACGCTGAGGTACTCGCCGAACAGGTCGTTCCAGTGGAACGGCGCGAAACAGGAACCGGGCAGCACGCGATCGGTGACGACGGCCGGCAGCACGGCCCGGCCGCGCCGCGAGGCGACCTCCACGGAGTCGCCGTCTCCCACGCCGAGCGCGGCGGCGTCCTCGGGGTGCACCTCGACGAACGGGCCGGGATCGAGCTTGTTGAGCTTGGCCACCCGCGCGGTCTTCGTCAGGGTGTGCCACTGGTGCTGGAGGCGGCCGGTGTTCAGGAAGAACGGGTAGTCGTCGTCCGGCATCTCGGCGGGCGGGACATGCGGACGCGGGTGGAAGACCGCGCGGCCGGAGGCCGTGGGGAAGGTGAGCGAGCCGTCCTCGTTCACATAGCGGATCGGGTTGCGGTCGGGTCCGTCGGCGGTGGCCGCCGGCCACTGCACGGGGGTGGCACGCAGCCGGTCGTACGTGACTCCGCGCAGGTCGTATCCGGTCTGCGCGTTGTGGGCGCGCTTGATCTCCTCGAAGACCTGCTCGGCGGAGTCGTAGGTGAAACCGCTCTCGTAACCCATGGCACAGGCGACTTCCGCGATGAGCCGCCAGTCCGCCATGGCCTCGCCGGGCGGGTCGGCGGCGGCCCGGGCGAGGGTGAGGTTGCGTTCGCTGTTGATGAGGACGCCCTCGGTCTCCGTCCACAGCGCGCCGGGCAGGACGACGTCGGCGTAAGCGTTTGTCTCCGTTTCGGCGAAGACGTCCTGCGCGACGACGAACTCGGCGGCTTCCAGCCCCTCGATGACCGTCCTGCGGTTGGCGACGGAGGCGACCGGGTTGGTGCAGATGATCCAGCAGGCCTTGATGTCGCCGTCGGCCATTTTCCGGAACATCTCGATGGTGCCCTTGCCGACACCGTCGGGCCTGATCGTGCCGGGCGCGAGTCCCCACAGCTCCTCGACGAAGGCGCGGTCGCCCTCGACGAGGACGGAGCGCTGGCCCGGCAGCCCCGGACCCATGTAACCCATTTCCCGGCCGCCCATCGCGTTGGGCTGGCCGGTGAGGGAGAAGGGGCCGCTGCCCGGACGGCAGATCCTGCCGGTGGCGAGGTGGAGGTTGATGAGCGCGTTGGTGTTCCAGGTGCCGTGCGTGGACTGGTTGAGGCCCATGGTCCAGCAGCTGGTCCACTCCCCCGCCTCGCCGATCAGCCGGGCCGCCGCACGGAGGTCGTCCTGCGGTATGCCGGTGATCTCCGCGACCGCCGCGGGCGCGTAGTCGGCGAGGAACTCCGGCATGGCCTCCCAGCCCTCGGTGTACGCGGCGACGAAGTCGGGGTCGGTGTGGCCGTTCTCGTGCAGGAGGTGGAGCAGGCCGTTGAGGAGGGCGAGGTCGGTGCCCGGCGCGACCTGGAGGAACAGGTCGGCCTTCGCCGCGGTGGCCGTGCGGCGCGGGTCGACGACGATCAGCTTGGCCCCCGCCTTCACCCGGTCCATCATCCTCAGGAACAGGATCGGGTGGCAGTCGGCCATGTTGGAACCGATGACGAGGAAGACGTCCGCCTTGTCGAGGTCCTCGTACGAGCCGGGCGGGCCGTCGGCACCCAGAGACAGCTTGTAACCGGTTCCCGCGCTGGCCATGCACAGCCGGGAGTTCGACTCGATCTGGTTGGTGCGGAGGTAGCCCTTGGCCAGCTTGTTGGCCAGGTACTGCGCTTCGAGGCTCATCTGTCCGGACACGTACAGGGCGACCGCGTCGGGGCCGTGCTCGTCGACGATCGCCCGCAGGCGCCGGGCCGTCTCGGCGATCGCCGTGTCCACGGGGGCGGGCTCCGGTGCCGCGCCGCGGTCCGCGCGGACGAGCGCGCCGGTCAGCCGGCCGGGCGCGGCGAGCATGTCGGCGGTGGTCGCGCCCTTGGTGCACAGCCGGCCGAAGTTCGCCGGATGCCGTTTGTCGCCCGACGCCTTGAGGACCGTACGGCGTCCGTCCGGTCCGAGCCCGATGTCGAGGAGCATGCCGCAGCCCACACCGCAGTACGAGCAGACCGTACGCACCTCGGTCGTGTTCGCACTGCCGGTCCGCGGGTCCGACGCGGCCACGGGCGCCCCTTTCCTTCTGACGATCAGCCTGATGACAGCCTCTGCAAGCCTCTGTGACGGTACGAACCGTGCATTACACAGGTGTCTCCCCGACCGGCCACCAGGAGTTAAGCCCGCCGCACACCGGGGGGCGGGCGGATGTGAGCGAGCCGCCGCCGTCGCAGGTGGGCAGGCTACCCGGGGCTGCGCGCGGGCACGTTCCGCGTCCGCGCGGGACGGTGCGAGGGCGGCGCCGGGCCGGTTTCCCGCCGCGCGGGGACGGTTTCCGGGTGCGCGGGGACGGTTTCCGGGTGCGCGAGCGGTGCCGGAGCGGAGCGACGCGGCGCATCACGGTGGCACGCAGTAGACACCGGCGGTGGTGACGTGCGGACCGTCGACGTGTTCGTCGTCCCGCGTCGGTGTGCGACGGAGGACGACCGTACGGCGCCCGTCCCACGCGCCGCGACCGGCTGCGCCGGCAGATGCCGAGAGACGTCCGCCCGGCGCGCGTGGAGTGATCGCCCGGCAGGGCGTGGAGGCGTCGACGGGGAGCGGGAACGGACCTCGCGGCCCGCCTGATCGCGCGGGCCCGGGTGTGCGATGCCGCGTGGACTTCCGGTCGTCATGCTGTCGTGCCGGCGCACGCTGTCCGGACAGGGGACGCTCACGGGCGGGAACGGTCGCGGCCGTTCCCGCTCCGCGTCCCACAGATCACCGCGTCCTCCCCGGCCGAGGCCCGAGAGGACGCGTTGATGGAGCTGATGGAGCTGATCGAGCGAAGGCCGTACGACGGGCCGGGCGGACCTCAGGCGTAGGTCTCGAACTCGGCCACCCTCGGGGTGGCACTCGAACCGGTGATCTCGAAGGTGACCTTCTTCAGCGAGGTGGAGGTGAAGGAGATGGCGCCCGCTCCGCTGCCCGAGGTGAGCACCGCCCCGGTGTCGGCGTTGAGTACCCGCCAGGATCCGATGGCGCCGGTGGCACCGGAGGCCTCCCGGATGTTGATCCTGGACAGGGTGGTCGCCGAGCCCCACTTGATCGAGATGGAGCCGGTCGCGCCGCTCGGCGACCAGTAGGTGCCGGTGTCGCCGTCCCGGACATTGCCGTAGCTGGTGCCGGCCGCCTTGCTGGAACCGTCGGAGTCGGCGCCGATGCTCAGGTTGGTGCCGGCGGGTGTCGACGTCGCGGTCGCGGTCGGCGTGGCGGTGACGGTGGCGGTCGGCGTGGGAGTCGACGTGGCGGTCGCGGTGGGCGTCGTCGCGACGCAGTTGCCGTCCGACACCTTCAGGCCGTTGTCGGCGCCGGCCGTCGCGGTCACGATCGACGGCACGCAGGACGCGGCGTCCAGGGTGTAGGAGTAGGGGATGCTGACGGTCGTGTTCGACGTCGGGTTCGGTCCGGCGGGGTTGTTGTCCTCGCCCGGCGCCGACCAGGTCACGTTGTCGAAGATGTTTCCGCTGACCTGCCAGTATCCCGGCAGGTCGGTGTAGAAGGTGCCGAGGACGTCCTTGGAGTCCTTGAAGTAGTTGTTGTCGACCTTGGCCTTGCCGCCGGCCCGGGGGTTGATGCCCGACTCGTTCAGGCTGACGTAGTAGTTGTCGTAGATGTGGGCCGTGGCGCCGCGCAGGAGGGGAGTCCGGGAGTCGATGTTCTCGTACCGGTTGTGGTGGAAGGTGACGGGCCCGTTGGCGAGGTCGCTGTCGCTGGAGCCGACGAGACCGCCGCGGCCGGAGTTGCGCAGGATGCTGTAGGACAGGGTCACGTACTGGGTGTTGTCCTTCATGTCGAAGAGGCCGTCGTAGCCCTCCGACTCGCCGCCCGAGGCGATCAGTGTGGCGTGGTCGACCCACACGTTGTGCACATCGGACTCCATGCCGATCGCGTCGCCGCCGTTGGAGGTGGGCGAGCCCGACTTCTTCACGTTCTGGACGGTCACGTTCTGGACGATGATGTTGCTGGACTGGCGGATGTGGATGCCGATCTGGTCGAACACGGCTCCGCTGCCGACGCCGATGAGGGTGACGTTGCTGATGCCCTTCAGTTCGATCACGCCGGCGGCGGTGTTGCATCCGGTACCCGACACCTTCGCGGTGTTGCCGACGGTGACGGTTCCCTCGACCTGGATGGTGATCGGGGTGCTGGTACTGGCCCGGCCGCACAGGGCCTGGTGGATCTGGGTGCCCGTGGTGGCCTTGACCGTCGTCCCGCCGGCGCCGCCGGTGGTGCCGCCGTTCTGGGTGGCGAACCCGGTCGCGCCGGCGGCGGCGGCCGACGCGGTGGGCATGGACAGGATCACTCCTGTCGCCGCCGCCAGGGCCAGCGTGCCGAGTGCCGCGGAGAGTCGCAGAGCGACTGGCTTTCTCATCTTGCCTCGTCTTTCTTCATCGCGTACCGGGGGTGCCACGCGCGCGTCCGTGCCCGGACCGAGGGCCGTCGAGATCGCGCACCCATGCCATGTACATGCCACTAAGGGTGTCCGTGCAGCCCCCTGCCGGTCCGTGCGGGTGTCGTTCTCGGTAAGGGCTTTCAGGGACGGGACGGTGGTGTCGATGCGGTGCGGGCGGAGCCCCACGGCGGCGGCACGACGGTCATGCGGGCGGCGCGACCGGGGGTGGCGGGTCAGGGCGCACGCATGCCGAGGCGACGCAGGTGGGGACACCACCGAGGGCGGGACGACCGGGGACACGGGACCGCGGAGGCCCGGCCGGCCCTTGGTGCGGGTGCCCGCCCCCGTGGCCACGGCGACGTGCGCGATACGTTCGCGCCCCGGAGCGCGTCCCGGAGTCCTGGCGCGTCGGCACCTGGGTGCGGTCAGCCCTGGCCAGCCGTGCGCCGGATCGGTTGCGGCGCGCGAGCTGCCCCACGGCCGATACCGCGGGCCGCTTCCCGCGGCACGGCCGAGGTCGACCGCCACCGGGAAAGCGCTTTCTCCACGTGAGGATAGGGCGGCCGTCACGGGGTGACAAGTATGTGAACGTCGATCGACCGGTCGGACTTCTGCCGCTGCCCGGCCAAGCCCGTATAGGCGGTGCGGCGCACGACAGACAGGCGCGGGACCAGGCCGACACCGGCCCGCACTCCGTCCCTCACTTGTCTACATATGTGAACGTGAGGTCTTCGGTGCACGCACCACCTGCCGGGACACCCGAAGTGAGCGACGGCCGGCCTGCGCGTCCGAAAGAGCTCAAAAACCGCGTGCCCGGGGCGCCCGTGTGGCGCACCGGGCACGCGGCGCGGCGTTCAGCAGCCGCCGCAGTTGTAGTAGAGGACATCCCAGTGGTTGCCCTCGTCGGCGTAGATGTTGCCGGAGCCCGAGCGGTACTGCGGGGCGCCGTCACCGCGCAGGCCGATGTAGGTGAAGGTGTTCTTGACGTAGTTGGTGACACAGGTGTTCTTGCCGTAGTCGAGCTTGTAGCCGTTCCAGTGCGAGTAGGTGCCGCTCGCGTGGCCGGTCTCCGTGCCGCCGGTGATGTTGAGCGCGCAGCCGGTGGCCCGCTTCAGCGTCTGCGCGCCCTGGGCCGTGGCCAGGTTCAGCTGCTCGAAGGACGTACAGGTCGAGTTGTTGCGGTCGGAGCAGTTGCCGGACGAGGACCAGGTGATCCCCACCTCGCGGAACATCGCGGTGGCCGTGGCGTGGCCGACCTTGGTGGCGGCAAAGGCGTCGGTCGCGGTGCCGACGACGGCGATGCCGGGAGCGACCACGAGCGCGAGGGCGGTCAGTGCGGAGCGGAACTTCATGAGGATCCCTTCCTGCGGACGGCCGTGCTTGCTGTGGACCTGCTGTGCGGGCGGTGCAGAGAGATGGTGCCCGACCTCTACGCGCGTTGGCCAGAGAGCGGTGGCCTTCGAACACCTGGCCCCGGCACGGCCCACGCCGCCACCGCGGGGGGGGCTCGTCAGCGGAAGACCGCCGCCCGGACCGCAGCCCCGGACGAGGCGATCCTGCCGGCCGGTCGCGTACGGCGTTCGAGCGCTCGCCGCCGATGGAGTCGGGACCGAGGAGTGGCAGGACACGGGCTCCCCGCACAGGAACGGCCGCTCAGGCAACGACCGGCGCGGGGACCCCGTGGGACGTCGCCTCCAACCGCTTGATCTTCTTCCGCACCACGTACAGCGGGATCGCCCCGAACACCCCGAACGACATGTCGATCACGCTCCACCAGAAGGGAATCCCCCGGAGCGGCCCGCAGATCAGCGCGAGCGGGATGATCCCGGCGCAGGCGATCATCGAGAACTCGACGACCCAGATGTTGCGCACCGGGTCACGGTAGGGGCCGTAGAAGGCCACGGCGATGACGAGATGGGCGAAGGCCAGCCAGTCCGTGCCGTAGAGGAGGAAGGGATGGTCGGCGTCGGCCGTGTCGAGCCCCTGCCGGACCCGCGTGACCCACTCCATGAGGCCGGGCAGCTGCTCGGCGACGGACAGCTGACGCAGCAGATCCTCGGTCCAGCGCAGTTCGTGCACCAGCGGGAAGGCGGTGGCACCGCTGAGCACCAGACAGACGACGAAGAACCCCAGCCATGCGCGGATGCCCTTCACCAGGGCGGCTCGCTCACTCATGGGGGTAGCGTACGCCCGTAGTTGAACACGTTCAAAACCGATCTCCCCACCTGGCACCGCTTCTTGAGGGTGCGTGAGGCGTGGTCGGCGCACACGGGAGCCCGAGGCCGCGAGCGGGGGCGTCGCGTCCGCTTCCGGGGCGGACCCTTTGCCATTGCCTGATGGCATGCCCGCGTCAAATCTGTCAGGCTTCCGGCAGCCGTCGCGCACCGCCCTCCGGCACACCCACGCCGTCAGGGACAGCCACCGAGCAGGCCGGACAACCCGGCCGCCACAAAGGAGCCACGTGTGAGACCCACCCCCCGCAAGGCCCTCGCCGCGAGCGCGCTCACCCTCGCGGCGCTGGCCGCCGTCTCGCTCCCCGCCACGCCCGCGGCGGCCACGCCGGAGCGGACCGTCTCGGTCGCGTCCGGCACCGCCCCGGCGGCCGCCGTCGCACCGGACGGCATCACCTCCACAGGCGTCGCCGCGGCCGGGACCGCCGTCGCACCCGCGAGGGCAACCGCCGCCGACGCCTGCACGCCGGCCCAGGTGATCACCAACGCCGGCTTCGAGAGCGGCGTCTCGCCGTGGACCCAGTCCTCTACGAGTGTGATCACCAGCCGCACCGGGCAGAGCGCCCACGGCGGCACCGCCTTCGCCTGGCTGGACGGGGTGGGCGGCACCCACACCGACACGCTGTCGCAGAGCGTCACGATCCCGGCCGGATGCTCCGCCGCCGGTCTCACGTTCTGGCTGCACATCGACACGGCCGAGACGACCTCGTCGACCGCGTACGACAAGCTGACGGCCAAGATCGGCACGACGACACTGGCCACGTACTCGAACCTCGACAAGAACACCGGCTACGTCCAGAAGTCGTTCGACGTGTCGGCCTTCGCTGGCCAGACCGTGAGCCTCTCCTTCACCGGCACCGAGGACTCCAGCCTCCAGTCGAGCTTCGTCCTCGACGACCTCGCGCTCAACACCTCCGGCGGCACCACCCCGCCCGCCGACTCCACGCGCACCCCGGCGGCACCCTCGTACACCGTCAGTCTGACCAGCAACACGGCCGGCACGGTCTGGACCGGACACGAGAGCGCGACCTTCACCAACGCCTCGTCGACCGCGCTCGGCGAGGTGTACCTGCGGCTCTGGGACAACTACCACGGCACCTGCACCTCGATGCCGATCGCGGTCAGCAACGTCACCGGCGGCACCGCGGGCGCCCTGTCGGTGGGCTGCACGGCCCTCCAGGTCACGCTCGCCAGTCCCCTGGCCCAGGGGCAGAGCGCCACGATCGGTTTCGACCTGGGCATCACCGTTCCCAGCGGCGCCGACCGGTTCGGCTACGACGGAGCGTTCAGCTTCATCGGCAACGCGCTGCCCCTGCTGGCGGTGAAGGACGGGGCGGGCTGGCACCTGGACCCGTACACGAACAACGGCGAGTCGTTCTACTCACTCGCCGCGGACTTCAAGGTGACCCTCGACCATCCGACCACCCTCCTGGTGCCGGCCACCGGGGCCTCGGTCGACACCGCCGGCGGCAGCGGCCGCACCGTCACCACGGCCACCGCCACCAAGGTCCGTGACTTCGCCTGGGCGGCCGGCCCGTTCAGCAAGATCTCCGGCACCTCGACCGCCGGGACCCCGATCAACGTCTACTCCGTCACCGGCATCAGCTCGGCCAACGCCCAGTCGATGCTCACCACCGCCAAGACCGCCGTGGACGCCCACTCCTCCCGTTTCGGCGCCTATCCGTACGGCGAGCTGGACGCGGTCATCGACAACAGCTTCTGGTTCGGCGGCATGGAGTACCCCGGCTTCGTCCTCGACCTGGTCAGCACCACGGCCCTCACCCATGAGATCGGCCATCAGTGGTTCTACGGGATCGTCGGCGACGACGAGTACAACAGCCCCTGGCTGGACGAGTCGTTCACCGACTACGCCACCGATCTGGCGCTGGGCAAGACGGGCACCAGCTGCTGGAGCAGCGTCTCGTGGGCCTCGTCGGCGGAGAAGATCACCAACTCGATGGCCTACTGGGACACCCACTCCTCCCGGTACTCCACCGTCGTCTACGGCTACGGCAAGTGCGCCCTGCACGACCTGCGGAGGCTCCTGGGCGACACCGCGATGGCCAAGCTGCTGAAGGACTACGCCACTTCGCACTGGTACGGCGTGTCGACCACGGCCGAGTTCAAGGCGGCCGCACAGGCCGCCACGACCACGGACCTGACGTCGTTCTGGACCACCCACCGCATCGAGGGCTGACCCGGGCCCGGCCCGGTCCGTCGTCCGCCCGTCCACCATCACCTGGTTCCGCGGGTGACGCCGTCCGGCGTCACCCGCGGTCCCGTCGCCGGGCGCGGTCGCCGGGCCCCGCCCGCTCGGTCAGCCGATCAGCTCGGCGAAGGCCTGGTACGCGCTGTCGTCGAACAACACGAACCGCACCTCTTCGACCGCCGTATCCGCCGCGCGCACCGCCTCGACGGCGATACGGGCGGCGTCGGCCATGGGCCAGCCGTACGCGCCGGTGGAGACGGCAGGGAACGCGACGGTGCGCGCGCCCAGTTCATCCGCGATCTTCAGGGACTCGCGGTAGCAGGAGGCCAGCAGCGAGGGGTCGCCGCCGGAGGCCTGGTACACGGGGCCCACGGTGTGGATCACCCAGCGGGCGTCCAGTTCCCCCGCGGTCGTGGCGACCGCCTGGCCGGTGGGCAGGCCCTTGCCGTGATGAGAGGCGCGCAGCCGACGGCAGTCGGCGAGGATCGCGGGGCCGCCCCGGCGGTGGATGGCGCCGTCGACGCCACCGCCGCCGAGCAGGGACGAGTTGGCCGCGTTGACGACGGCGTCCACGGACTGCCGGGTGATGTCGCCCCGGACGAGGGTGATCGTGGTCATGACCGTGTGTATACCAACGGGAAGCTGCCGTCCGCTCACCTTTGTTGCCGCAGCGTCCGCCATACGGCCTTCGCCGCGTTGTGGCCCGACATCCCGTGCACGCCCGGGCCGGGCGGGGTGGCCGAGGAGCAGATGAAGACGGCCGGGTGCGGAGTGGCGTACGGGAACGCGGTCAGCTTGGGACGCAGCAGGATCTGGAGCCCGGAGACCGCGCCGGCGGCGATGTCGCCGCCCACGTAGTTGGCGTTTCGGGCGGCGAGTTCGGCGGGACCCGCGCTCGCCCGGGCGAGGACCCGGTCGCGGAACCCCGGGGCGAAGTGCTCCAGTTGGCGTTCCATGGCGTCGGTGAGGTCGCCCGTCCAGCCGTTGGGCACATGGCCGTACGCCCAGAAGACGTGTCGGCCGGCCGGGGCGCGGCCGGGGTCGACGACGCCGGGCTGCACCGTGATCATGAAGGGCCGGTCGGGTGCCCGGTTCTCGCGGGAGACCGCTCTGAGGGCGGCGCCGATCTCCGCGCTGTTCGCGCCGATCTGCACGGTGCCGGCGGCGCGGGCCTCCTTCGCGGTCCACGGGACCGGACCGTCGAGCGCGTAGTCGATCTTGAAGACGCCGGGTCCGTACCGGTAGCCCTCGTAGTAGTTGCCGAAGCCCGCGATGCGGCCGAGCGCGGTGGGTGAGGTGTCGAAGACGTAGGCGCGCGCCGGCGGCAGGTCGTCGAGACGTTTGACCTCGTAGTCGGTGTGGATGCTGCCGCCGAGATCCTCGAGGTAGGCGGCGAGGGCGTCCGAGAGGGACTGGGAGCCGCCACGGACCACCGGCCAGCCGCGGGCGTGCGCGGCGAGGGCGAAGACCAGGCCGATGGCGCCGGTCGCGAAGCCGCTCAGCGGGGCCATGACATGCCCGACGAGTCCGGCGAAAAGGGTCTTGGCCCGCTCGTCACGGAAGCGTCGGGTGAGCCAGCTGGACGGGGGCAGGCCCGCCAGACCGAAACGGGCCAGGGTGACCGGGTCGCGCGGGAGCGCGGTCAGCGGCAGTGACATGAAGTCGCGGACCAGGGTGTCCCACTTGGGCAAGAAGGGCTCCACCAGCCGGCGGTAGGTACCCGCGTCGCGCGGCCCGAAGGAGGCGGCGGTCTCGGCGACCGATCTCGACAGCACCGCGGCGCTGCCGTCGGGGAAGGGGTGGGCCATGGGCAGTTCGGCATGCAGCCACTCCAGGCCGTAGCGCTCCAGGGGCAGTGCGCGGAACGCGGGTGAGTTGATGCCGAGGGGGTGGGCGGCGGCACACGGATCGTGGTGGAAGCCCGGCAGGGTGAGTTCCTCGGTGCGCGCTCCCCCGCCCACGGTGTCGCGCGCCTCGAAGATCGCCACGGAGAAGCCGCGTCTGGCCAGCTCCACCGCCGCGGTCAGCCCGTTGGGCCCCGCTCCCACCACGACCGCATCGAGCATCGACGGCACTTCGACCCCTTCGTCAGCCGGTGACCTCCGTAGACCGGTGGCCCCCGCGATCAGGATATGCCGGGGGTACGACGACCCCGGCGGCGCGGGGCCTCGAAACATCCCCATGCCTCGATCGAGCGGCCCCGGGGGGGGCGTCTGCCGGAGGGTTCTCCGCGTGGGCGACCGGAAGGGGCCCAGGGTTTACGGCCGGGGCCCGGGGTCTCCCGTCGCGGCAGGGGGTCGCTCGCGCCCGGCCGGAGTGACTTCGGCGCCGTGGCCTTCCCTGACCCGCAACCTCCCCGGGTCGCCTCAGCCCAGGTCCGTCCCGCTGCCCGACAGCAGTTCCACCACGCGGCGGGCCGTCGCCGCGTCCCGGGCCGCCGTGAAGGGCAGGACGTTGCCGCCCACCACCCGGAACGGCGCGCCGCCGAGGGTGAGGTGGGCGCCGCCCGCCTCCTCCACCAGCAGGATCCCGGCCGCGTGGTCCCAGGCCGCCTCCCAGGAGAACGCCGTGGCGTCCAACTCGCCCCGGGCTATGGCGAGATACTCGAGGCCGGCCGAGCCGCACGCGCGCGGTGCGACCCCGTCCGTCCACAGTCCCAGCAGGGCGCGCTTCTGCTCGTCGGTGGTGTAGTCGGGGTGGGAGGTGGCCACCCTGAGGTCGCGGCCCGGCTCGGGCGGGCCGGCGAACAGCCGCTCGCCGTCGAGGAAGGCGCCGCCGCCGCGGACGGCCGTGGCCAGCTGGTCGCGGGCCGGAGCGTAGGTCCAGGAGGCGAGCACGGCCCCGTGGCGGACGAGCGCGACCAGGGTGCAGAACCCGTCGTCGCCGTGCACGAACTGCCGTGTGCCGTCGACGGGGTCGACGATCCAGACCGGCGCGTCGCCCTGTATCGCCTCGTACGTGGCCGGATTGGCGTGCACGGCCTCCTCGCCGACGACGACCGAGCCGGGCAGAAGGGCGCCGAGGGCCTGGGTGAGGTAGAGCTCGGCATTGCGGTCGGCGTCCGTCACGAGGTCGTGCGGTCCGTTCTTCTGGTCGACCTCGTGCGCGCCGAGCCGGCGGAAGCGGGGCATGATCTCGGCCGCGGCGGCCTTGCGGACCGCCTCCTCCACGTCGGCGGAGTGGCGGGCGAGAAACTCGTCGATGGTTTCCGTGTCTTCGATCATGCCTCCATGAGAGCACGCCCCACTGACAATCCCCACCCGCCCGGTGCATCCCGGGTGGAATCGGGATGAAGAACAGGAACGCATCGCTCCGCTCACCCCCGTCAACGGCCGCCCCGCACACGCGCCGACAGCCGGACCGCTCGGCGTCAGCGGCCCACGGTCCTCGCGCCGCCGAGAGCCGAGCCGCTCACGGCGTCAGCGGCCCACCGCGTAACCCTGCATCCCGCGCGGGTTGGCGGCCGCGAGCAGGATCCCGGTCTCCGGGTCCCGGGCGACCGCGCACAACCGCCCCTCGGACCACGGGTCGCCGAGGGTCACGTCATGGCCGCGCCGCCGCAGCTCCTCCACCACCCGGGCCGGCATCCGGGACTCCACGGTGACGCTCCCCGGCCGCATGCCGCGCGGGTAGAAGGAACCGGGGAAGGCGTCGTTGTGCCAGTTCGGGGCGTCGATCGCGCCCTGCAGGTCGAGACCGCCGCGCACCCGCGCGCGCAGCGCGACGGCCAGCAGGAAGTGCAGCTGCCACTGGTCCTGCTGGTCGCCCCCGGGGGTGCCGAACGCCAGCACCGGCACGCCGTCGCGCAGCGCGATCGAGGGGGTGAGGGTGGTGCGGGGGCGGCGGCCGGGGCTCAGCGAGTTCGGCAGCCCCTCCTCCAGCCAGGTCATCTGAAGCCGCGTGCCGAGCGGGAAGCCCAGCTCGGGCACGACCGGGTTGGACTGCAACCAGCCGCCGCTGGGCGTGGCGGCGACCATGTTGCCCCAGCGGTCGACGACGTCCAGATGACAGGTGTCCCCCCGGGTGGCCCCCTGCGCGCCGACCTCCGGCTCGCCGGGCACGGGGGACGTGGAGTGCTTGGCGACCGTGGGCTCGCCGGCACCCATGGGGTCGAAGCCGGGGTCGTCGGGGACGACCACGTACGCGTGCGTGCTCAGTCGCGGGGTCCGCCCGCCGGGGCTGCCGGGCCGCAGCTCGTACGACGCCTTGTCGCCGATCAGCCGTCGCCGGTCCGCGTTGTAACCGGCGGCGAGCAACTCGCCCAGCGGGACCTCGGCCGCGTCGCCGTACCAGGCCTCGCGGTCGGCCATGGCCAGCTTGCAGCCCTCGACCAGGAGATGGACGTAGTCGGCGGAGCCGTACGCGGGCAGCTCGGGCGGGAGCAGGGCGAGCTGCTGAAGGAGGGCCGGGCCCTGGCTCCAGGGGCCGGCCTTGCACACCGTCCAGCCGTTCCAGTCGTAGGTCGCCGGCGCCTCGTAGGACGCGGACCAGGCGGCGAGATCGGCGGCCGTGAGCGTGCCGGTGTGGCGCTCCCCGCTGGTGTCCAGGGTGGGCCGGGCGGCCTGCCGGACGAGGGCCTCGGCGACGAACCCGCTCCGCCACACCTCCCGCGCGGCGTCGATCCGGGCCTCCCGGTCACCCGCCCCCGCGGTCTCGGCGAGCAGCCGCCGCCAGGTGGCGGCGAGGGCGGGGTTGCGCAGCAGCGCGCCGGGCCGCGGCGGCGTCCCGCCCGGCAGGTACACCTCCGCCGACGAGGTCCACTCCGTCTCGAACAGCTGCCGCACGGTCTCGACGGTCGCGCCCACGTTCTCCACGGGCGCGTGCCCGTGTTCGGCGTACCCGATGGCGTACTCCAGTACGTCGTCCAGGGACTTGGTGCCGTGATCGCGCAGGAGGAGCATCCAGGCGTCGAAAGCGCCGGGCACGGCCGCGGCCAGCGGTCCGGTGCCGGGTACGAGGTCCAGGCCGAGCGCCCGGTAGTGCGCCACCGTGGCGCCCGCGGGCGCGACTCCCTGCCCGCACAGCACCCGCACCTCGCCGTCGGCCGGAGCGAGCAGGATGGGCACCTCGCCCGCGGGGCCGTTGAGATGCGGTTCGACGACGTGCAGCACGAAGGCACCGGCGACGGCGGCGTCGTAGGCGTTGCCGCCGCGCTCCAGGACGGCCATCGCCGACTGGGAGGCCAGCCAGTGGGTGGAGGACACCATGCCGAAGGTGCCCTGGAGGGTGGGGCGGGTGGTGAACACGGAAGGCTCCTCACTGCGCTGCGGCCACTCCCGGGATCGTACGCACCGACCCCCCGCACACCGTCCCGCCCACCGCGTGCCCTGCCGCCCCTGCCCCATGAAGAACCGTGATGTCCCGCTTGTGCGGGGCCCCTTCGTCACCGCCCGGCCACGGAGCGAGTTCACACTTCCGCCCCACAGGGAGTCGTGTGACACTGGCGTCCACTGTCCGCACCGCGGACTCCGTCCGCACCGTCCCCCACGAAAGTGCGCCGTGCGCTCACTCCCACTGCCGCTCGCCCTCACCGCGCGCCTGACCCCCGTGGTCGTGCTCGCCTGCGCGGGCTGGGCGATGTCGTCCGGCCCGCTCACCGAAAAGCAGGACACCGCGGCCAAGGAGACGCAGAAGACCCGGTCCGAGAAGACGTCCGGCCCCTCCTCCACGGCGGTGTCCAAGACGTACTCCGCCGCGCCCGCCCCGTGCACCAGCGTGGCCGCGAAGACGGTCACCGCACTCGTGCCGGGCGCCAAGACCGCGGGCAAGGAGATCCCGTCCACGGACACCGATCTGCGCCGCACCTGCTCCTGGAACGCGCTCAAGGGATACGACTACCGGTGGCTCGACGTCTCCTTCGAGATCACGGAGTCGGACGAGGCGGCCCAGACCTCCTACAAGGAGCGCACCGGCGAGAAGAGCGGCGGCGGGGCGGTCCCGGGCCTCGGCAACGAGGCCTATTCGGTGGTGAACCTCACGACCGAGGACAAGCAGCAGACGCGTGAGGGCGTCGTCATCGCCCGGGTGTCCAACGCGCTGGTGATCGTCAACTACAACGGCAGCGACTTCGAGACGAAGAAGGCGCCGAGCACCGACGAGATCAACAAGGGCGCGATCAAGGCCGCGAAGGAAGTGGTGGCCGCCCTGTCGAGCGGCCCGAAGAGCTGAGCGATCCGCTCCCCGCCGCGCACCGCACGGATCGAGGCACAGCACGGATCGAGGCACAGCACGGCCGGAGGAGCGCACTCGCTCCTCCGGCCGTTCTCGCGCCACCCGTCAGACGGCGTCCGCGTGCTCTTCCTGCCGTGCGGGCAGCAGCAGCATCAGGGCCAGGTACAGCACCATCGAGGTGCCGAGCCCGACCGCCCAGCCGTAGTCGGCGAGGGATTCCAGCGCCGGGACCGGCCGTCCGTCGACCAGCGGTTCGAAGCTGGCGCCGCCGACGGCGAGCACTCCACCGGTCACGAAGGCCACCACGGCCCGCCAGTTCCAGCCGCCGTCGTACCAGTAACGGCCGCCGGTGCGGTACAGATCGGTCAGGTCGAGCTTGCCGCGGCGCAGGATCCAGTAGTCGGCGATGAGGATGCCGGCGACCGTGCCCAGCAGTCCGCCGACCAGACCGAGCCAGGTGAAGATGTAGCCCTGCGGGTCGGAGTACAGCTTCCACGGGAAGATCAGCACCCCGAGGACGCAGGTGGCGAGGGCGCCGGTACGGAAACTGATCTTCCGGGGCGCGATGTTGGAGAAGTCGAAGGCCGGCGAGACCAGGTTGGCCGCGACGTTCACCGACAGGGTCGCCACCAGCACGGTCACCAGCGCGAACAGCAGCCCGAAGACGTTGTCCGTCTTGGCGGCGAGCTGTACCGGATCCCAGATCGTCTCGCCGTACACCGCCTGCGAACCGGAGGTGACCATCACCGACAGCAGCGCGAACAGCGTCATGGTGGTCGGCAGACCGAGTGCCTGTCCCCAGGTCTGCGCTTTCTGCGACTTTCCGTACCGCGTGAAGTCCGGGATGTTCAGCGACAGCGTCGACCAGAAACCGATCATGCCCATCAGCGACGGCCAGAACAGTTTCCAGAAGTCGCCGCCCCAGCCGAGCTTGGACGGCTGGTCGAGCAACGGACCGAAGCCGCCTGCCTTGTTGCTCATCCAGATCAGCATCACCAGCGCGCCGACGAGGACGAAGGGAGCGGCCCAGTTCTCGAAGCGCCGGATCGTCTCCATGCCCCGGTAGATGATCGCGACCTGGATCGCCCAGAAGATCGCGAACGACAGCCACATCGTCCAGGCGTAGCCGCCGATCTCACCGGCGTCGCTCCAGCCGTTTCCGATCAGTTTCCCGGCGAGGAAGTAGATCGCCTCGCCGCCGATCCAGGTCTGGATGCCGAACCAGCCGCATGCCACCAACGCCCTGACGACGGCGGGGAGGTTGGCGCCGCGGATGCCGAAGGAGGCGCGGGCGAAGACCGGGAAGGGGATGCCGTACTTCGGCCCCGCGTGGCCGGTGAGCAGCATCGGGACCAGCACGATGACGTTGGCCAGGGCGATGGTGAACACCGCCTGCTTCCAGTCCATGCCGACGGCTATCAGACCGGAGGCGAGCGTCCAGGACGCCGTGTTGTGGGCCATGCCGACCCACAGCGCGGAGAAGTTGTACGTGGTCCAGGTGCGCTTCTCCACCGGGACCGGAAGCAGGTCCTCGTTGGCGTAGGGGCCGCTGGGCTGCGGCGAACCAGGGGCGATCTCCACCCGGCCGTCGGCGAGGGTGACTTGGGAGGTCGGCGGTATGGCCGTGGGAGCGGTGTCGGTCATGGGCAGGCCAATCAAACGAGGGGCGGATCCGGAAAGGCCGTGCGGGCTCCGGCCCCCTCCCCCGGGACGTCGGAGGAGGGGAGAACTGGAGTGGGGGGATGGGGAGTCGAGCGGTTTCTACGGTTTTCCCAGGTCGTACGGCGCTCCGAGCGCGCGGGTCAGCCGTTGACGGCCGGGATCACCCGGGCCCCGTAGGCGTCGATGGTGGCCTCCCGCGCGTCGTGCATGTCGTAGACGGCGAACTGGTCCACGCCCAGAGCGCGCAGCGCCTCCAGCTTCTCGATGTGCTTCTCGACCGGTCCGATGACGCAGAAGCGGTCGACGATCTCGTCGGGTACGAACGCGGTGTCGGGGTTGTCGGCCCGCCCGTGGTGCGAGTAGTCGTACCCCTCACGGGACTTGATGTAGTCGGTGAGTTCGTCCGGTACGGCGGCGGAGTGCTCGCCGTACTTGGAGACGAGGTCGGCGACGTGGTTGCCGACCATGCCGCCGAACCAGCGGCACTGCTCACGCGCGTGGGCGAGCGCCTCGGGCGAGTCGTCCTCGGTGACATAGGCCGGGGCGGCTACGCAGATCTTCACCTCTGCGGGGTCACGGCCGGCGGCGACGGCGGCGTCCTTGACGGCCTTCACCATGTACTCGGTGAGGTAGAGGTCGGCGAGCTGGAGGATGAAGCCGTCGGCCTCCTCGCCCGTCATCTTCAGCGCCTTGGGGCCGTACGCGGCCATCCAGACGGGGAGGCGCGCGTCGTCCTTGATCCACGGGAACCTGACGACCGTGCCGCCGAGGTCCGCCTCCTGGCCCGAGCCGAGTGCCCTGATGACCTTCATGGCCTCGCTGATCCGGGCGAGGGTGTTCGGGGCCCGGCCCGCGACGCGCATCGCGGAGTCGCCGCGGCCGATGCCGCACACCGTGCGGTTGCCGAACATGTCGTTGAGGGTGGCGAAGGTGGAGGCGGTGACCTCCCAGGTGCGGGTGCCCGGGTTGGTCACCATCGGGCCGACCGTCAAGCTGCTGGTGTTCGCCAGGATCTGGCTGTAGATCACGAACGGTTCCTGCCAGAGCACGGCGGAGTCGAAGGTCCAGCCGTACGTGAAGCCGTTGCCCTCGGCGCGCTTCATCAGCTCGACGACCTTCGAGGCCGGCGGGTCGGTCTGTAGGACGAGTCCGAAGTCCATGTGCGCTGCTCCTAGTTGAGGTACTGACAGGTGGAGCGCGGGGTGTAGGCGCCGTGACCGGCGTGTCCGGTGTACTCCCGCTCGGTGATGACGAGTTCGCCCCGCGACAGGACCGTCTCGACGCGGCCGGTGAGCCGCCTGCCCTCGTACGCCGAGTAGTCGACGTTCATGTGGTGCGTCTCGGCGGAGACGACCTGCTCCGCGTGCGGGTCGTAGATCACCACGTCGGCGTCGGCGCCCGGGGCGATGGTGCCCTTCTTCGGGTACATGCCGAACATGCGGGCCGGGGTGGCGCAGGCGATCTCGATCCAGCGGCGGCGGCTGATGTGCCCGTCGACGACGGCCTGGTGCAGCAGGTCCATCCGGTTCTCGACGCCCGGCAGACCGTTGGGGATCTTCGAGAAGTCACCCCGGCCGAGCTCCTTCTGACCCACGAAACAGAAAGGGCAGTGGTCGGTCGAGACGACCTGGAGGTCGTTGGTCCGCAGGCCCTGCCAGAGCTTGGCCTGGTGCTCCTTCGGCCGGAGCGGGGTGCTGCACACGTACTTCGAGCCCTCGAAGCCGGGTTCCGCGAGGTTGTCCGTCGACAGGAACAGATACTGCGGGCACGTCTCGCCGAAGACGTTCAGCCCCTCGTCGCGCGCTCTGGCCAGTTCCACAACCGCTTCCATCGCCGATACGTGCACCACGTACAGCGGAGCGCCCGCCACCTGGGCGAGCTTGATGGCGCGGTGGGTGGCCTCGGCCTCGAGGAGCGCCTTGCGGACCTCGCCGTGGTACCTCGGATCCGTCTCGCCGCGGGCCAGCGCCTGTTCGACCAGGACGTCGATGGCGATGCCGTTCTCCGCGTGCATCATGATCAGCCCGCCGTTGTCGGCGGAGCGCTGCATGGCGCGCAGGATCTGACCGTCGTCGCTGTAGAAGACGCCGGGATAGGCCATGAACTGCTTGAAGGAGGTGACGCCCTCCTCGACCAGCAGGTCCATCTCCTTCAGCGTGTCCTGGTTCACGTCGGAGACGATCATGTGGAAGCCGTAGTCGATCGCGCAGTTGCCCTCGGCCTTCGCGTGCCAGGCGTCCAGCCCGTCGCGCAGACTGCGTCCGACGCTCTGCACGGCGAAGTCGACGATCGTCGTCGTGCCGCCCCAGGCGGCCGCCCGGGTGCCGGTCTCGAAGGTGTCGGAGGCGGAGGTGCCGCCGAACGGCAGCTCCATGTGGGTGTGGACGTCGACTCCGCCCGGGATCACGTACTTCCCGGTGGCGTCGATGACCCGCTCGGCGGTCCAGGCCCCGGCGGCCGGGGTGCCGGAGGCGGCGAGGGCGGCGATGCGGCCGTCCTCGATCAGGACGTCGGCGTGGATCTCGTCGGACGCGGTGACGACGAGGCCGCCGCGGATGACGGTACGGGTGCTCATGCGTGGACGCTCCGCTGGGTTGTGGTCGTGACGTACGGGTCGTTCGAGGCCGGTCGTGCCCCGCGGCGGAGCCGCGCACGGGCGGCGCCCCGCGCCCCCGGCCGGGGCGCGGGGGCCTCGGGTCCTACGGGGCGGTCAGCGGGCCGTAGGCCTCCGGGCGGCGGTCCCGGTAGAACTGCCAACGGTCGCGGACCTCGCGCAGCTTGGCCGTGTCGAGGTCGCGGACGACGAGTTCGCTCTCCTTGTCGCTCGCCACCTCGCCGACGAACTGGGCCTCCGGGTCCACGAAGTACGAGGTCCCGTAGAAGTCGTTGTCGCCGAGTTCCTCGACACCGACCCGGTTGATCGCGCCGACGAAGTACTCGTTGGCGACGGCCGCCGCCGGCTGCTCCAGCTGCCACAGGTACGCGGACAGGCCGCGCGAGGTCGCCGACGGGTTGAAGACGATCTCGGCGCCCTCCAGGCCCAGCGCACGCCAGCCCTCGGGGAAGTGGCGGTCGTAGCAGATGTAGACGCCCACCTTGCCGACGGCCGTCTCGAAGACCGGCCAGCCCACGTTCCCGGGCCGGAAGTAGAACTTCTCCCAGAAACCCTTCACCTGTGGGATGTGGTGCTTGCGGTACTTGCCGAGGTACGAGCCGTCCGCGTCGATCACGGCGGCGGTGTTGTACAGGACGCCCGGCTGCTCCTCCTCGTACATCGGCAGCACCAGGACGATGCCGTGCTCCTCGGCGAGCGCCTGGAAACGCCTGACGATCGGGCCGTCCGGTATCTGCTCGGCGTACTCGTAGAACTGCGGGTCCTGGACCTGGCAGAAGTACGGTCCGTAGAACAGCTCCTGGAAACACAGGACCTGAGCACCCTGCGCGGCCGCGTCGCGGACCGCCTGCTCGTGTACCTGGATCATCGATTCCTTGTCGCCGGTCCAGGCCGTCTGGAAGACGGCGGCACGGATCACTCTGCTCATCGGGACCTCCGGTCGCTCGGTGTACGAGGAGCCTAGGAAGCCGGCGAGCCTGCTCTGAGTTGCACGGTGTCACGCCTGCGGGTGTCCGGCGTGCCACCGTGTCACGTCTTCCCGGACCCATGTTTCACCACCGTTTTCCCTGGTCGTTCCATGTTTCGCAGCTGTTGCCCGCGGCCCGCGGTCAGCTCTGTTGCGCGTCGTGCGCGAGGAGCGCGATGTGTACCGAGGCGGCCTGTTCGAAGTCGTCGAGGTCCACGCCCAGCCGTTCTTCTATCGCCTCCAGCCGGCGGTACAGCGCGGGCCGGGAGACATGGTGGAGCTGGGCGGTGCGGGACTTGTTGCGGCCCGTGGCCAGGTAGGTCCGCAGCACGGCGAGCAGGTCGTCCCCGGCCGCGCACAGCAGCCCGTCCAGCTCCCGCTCGGCGAAGGACTGCACATGCGGGTCGTCCCGCAGCAGCCGGACGAGGCCGCGCAGATGCACGTCCCTGAGGCGGACGACGGCCGGCAGGTCGAGGGCGGCGGCGGAGTCGGCCACGGCGTCCGCGACATGCCGGGCCTCGCGCAGCCCGGCGGACACGTCGTCCCAGACGGTGCGCGGGTCCGCCGCCGCGACGACCGTACGGCTGTCGCCGGACTCGGTCCGCAGCCGGGCGGCGAAGTGCGCGGCGAGCGCCGCGGCGTCCTGGTCGCGGGCGAGACTGAGCAGCACGGCGGTGGCCCCGTCGGCGAGCTCGGCCACCAGTCCGGGCATCCCCAACAGGCGCAGCATGCGCTCCAGTTGAGCGGGATCGCCGTCTCGGACGACCAGGGGGACGAAGGTGCGCCGGTTGACGGGGAGCCCGGCCGCCCGGGCCCTGGGCAGCAGTTGCCGGGCGGGCACGACGCCGGAGACCAGGTCGGTGAGCAGGCTCTGCGCGGACTGCTCCTCCCAGCTGTGGGCGGAGACGCCGCCGAGCATGCGGTGCAGGACGAGGGCCTCGGCCGCCCGGTCGGCGAGGAGCCGTCCGCCCGCGGTGTCGCCGCGGTGGCCGCAGAGCACGATCTGCCCCCACCGCTCGCCGCGTCCGCCCAGTTCGGCGCGGATCCAGCCGTCGCCCTCGCTGCCGCCGGCCTGGCGGGCGATGCGCTCCCAGTCCCGCAGCACGTCGTCGACGGCCGACCGCTCCCCCGCCGTCGCCAGGACCCGGTGGGCGAGATTGGTGACGACGACGGGACAGGCGGCGTGCTGGGCGACCTCGTCGAGCAGCAGCTGGAGCGGGGCGCCGGCGGTGATCAGCGCGGTGAGGGCGGTCCGTACGGCCTCGGACAGACTGACGGCGGCGAACTTCCGCCGGACCAGCCGGGACTGGACCTCCTCCGTCAACTCGGCGAAGGGGAAAGGGCGGTGGAGCACGACCATCGGCAGCCCGCACCGCTCGGCGGCGCGCCGCATCACGGCCGGCGGCGCGGGGAACGCCCGTCCCAGTCCGAGCACCACGGCGGCGGCCTCCGCGCGGTGCAGGGACTGGATGTACTCGGTCTGCGCGTTCTCGTCACCGGCGAGCAGCACTCCGGTGGTGAGGACCATCTCGCCGCCGCTGAGCATCACGCCGACGTCCGCGGCCTCGGCGACGTGCACCCAGCGCACCGGCCGGTCGAGCTGACCCGCGCCGGCCACCACCTCGGGCTCCCCGGCCAGCACCCTTTCCAGGGCCAGGACCTGACGGACCGACAGGGCGGGTTCCAGGGGCTCTACCGGCCCCCAGGGCTCCAGGGTGATGGTCATGGCGTTGTGTTCCCTTGGCTCGGACCTGCGCTACTGCGTGCTCCTCAGCGCGCCTTCGAGGATCGCGGCGCCCTCCTCGGCCTCCGCCACGGTCAGGGACAGCGGCGGGGCGACGCGCAGGGCGCTGGTGTCGTGGCCGCCGCCCTTGCCGATCAGCAGCCCGCCGAGGCGGGCCGCCTCGAGCACGGCGGCCGCCCGGTCCGGGTCGGCTCGGTCGGTGCCGGGCTTCGTCAGCTCGACGCCGATCATCAGCCCGCGCCCGCGCACCTCCCGTACTCCCGGGTCCTGGGCGGCGACGCCCCGCAGCCGCTCGATGAGCAGGCCGCCGACCCGCCGCGCGTTGCCCTGGAGGTCGTGTTCCAGCACGTAGGAGAGGTTGGCGAGACCGGCCGCCATGGTGACCTGGGTGCCGCCGAACGTGGAGATGCTGTTGGCGTCCAGGCAGTTCATGATCTCGGAGCGGGCGATGACCCCGCCGATGGACATGCCGTTGCCGATGCCCTTGGCGAAGGTGACGATGTCCGGCGGCCCGCTGCGGGCGTGCGCCTGCCAGCCCCAGAAGTGCTCGCCGGTACGGCCCCAGCCGGTCTGTACCTCGTCGGCGATCCACAGGATCCCGTGCGCGTTCAGCACGTCACGGAATGCCGCGTACAGTCCGTCCGGCGGCGAGGTGAACCCGCCGACCCCCTGGATCGGCTCGGCGATCAGGGCCGCCGGCGGGCGGGTGTGACCGAGCAGGTCCTTCAGGTCCTCGACGCAGGCCTCGACGAACTCGGCGTCGGAGAGACCGGCGAACGGGCCGCGCCCGCGCACCCCGCCGTGCACGTAGAGCGTCTGGAGCGGGGACAGGGAGGTCGGCGACCAGCCGCGGTTGCCGGTGATGCCGACCGCGCTGAAGGAACGGCCGTGGTAACTGTTGCGCATCGCGAGGATCGTGTTGCTGCGCCGGTGGGTGGTGGCGAGCAGGAGCGCCGTGTCGTTGGCCTCGGTGCCCGAGGTGGTGAAGAAGACGCGGGCGTCTGGGATGCCGCTGACGTGGGCGATGCGTTCGGCGAGCTCGACCATGGGCCGGTTGAGGTAGAGCGTCGAGGAGTGGATGATCCGCCCGGCCTGCTCGCTCACCGCCTTGGTGACCTCGGGCAGGGCGTGCGCGGTCATGGTGGTGAGGATGCCGCCGAAGAAGTCGAGGTACTTGTTGCCGGCGGCGTCCCAGACGTGCCGGCCCTCGCCGTGGGTGATCTCCAGCGGGTCCTCGTAGTAGAGGGCGAGCCAGTCCGGCAGGACCTTCCGGTGGCGGGCGTGGAGATCGTTCACGGCCGCACCAGCCCGTCGTAGGCGTCGGGGCGGCGGTCCCGGTAGAAGGCCCACTGCCGGCGGACCTCCTCGACCAGGTCGAAGTCGAGGTCGCGGACCACGAGTTCCTCGTCCTTGTCGCTCGCGACCTCGCCGACGAACTTCCCGCGCGGGTCGACGAAGTACGACGTCCCGTAGAAGTCGTTGTCCCCGTACTCCTCGACGCCGACCCGGTTGATCGCGGCGACGAAGTACTCGTTGGCGACCGCGGCCGCGGGCTGCTCCAGCTGCCAGAGGTGGGCGGAGAGGCCCCGGTGGGTGGCGGACGGGTTGTAGACCAACTGGGCGCCGTTGAGACCGAGTTGCCGCCAGCCCTCCGGGAAGTGGCGGTCGTAGCAGATGTAGACGCCCACCTTGCCGACGGCCGTGTCGAAGACGGGCCAGCCGACGTTTCCGGGCTTGAAGTAGTACTTCTCCCAGAAACCCCTCACCTGCGGGATGTGGTGCTTGCGGTACTTGCCGAGGTAGGAGCCGTCGGCGTCGATCACGGCGGCGGTGTTGTAGTAGAAACCGGACTGCTCGACCTCGAAGACCGGCACGACGACGACCATGCCCGTCTCGCGCGCGAGGTCCCGCATACGACGCACGGTCGGTCCGTCGGGGACCGGCTCGGCCCAGCGGTAGTGCTCCGGCTCCTGGACCTGACAGAAGTAGGGAGCGTTGAAGACCTCCTGGAACCCGATGATCTTCGCGCCCCGGCGGGCCGCCTCGCGGGCGTGCTCCTCGTGTTTCGCCACCATGGACTCGGTGTCGCCGGTCCAGGTGGCCTGAACCAGTGCGGCACGTACGACGTTGGCCATGAGCTGCTCCTTCGACGGGACGTCAGAGCCTCTACGCCCGTAGACGAAGGTCGTAGAGGGTCGAACGTAAGCCTCCAGGACGGGCTTGCCAAGACCATCGTCGTTAACCCGCCGAGTCGATCGCGTTTCACACTCAGGTGGGTGAGTCGGGGGCCGTACGGCGTAAGGGGTGACCCGGTCAGGCGGTGAAGCCCGCGACCCGCAGGGCGTGCACCAGGTCCCAGTGACGTTCCTCCGAGACCGTCCGGGCGGCCTCCAGCACGAGGGGGACGAGGGTCTCCGGGGCCGGGGCGACGCTGCGGGCGGCCTCCTCGGGGGTGCGGACCCGGACGTAGGCGTCGAGCAGCGCGCGGACCTCGCGTCGGCGGCCCTCCTCGACCAGGCCGAGGACGGCCTGCCCGATCTCGGTGGCCGGCCGGGCGACGCCCTGGCGCAGGATCTGCTCGCCGTCGGCCGTGCGCCCCACCGCGACCAGCGCGTCGGCCGCGGCGACCAGCCGGTCGGCGGGCAGCGAGGCCGCCTCCCAGAGCAGGGTGGTCCAGTCGGCGGTGAGCCCGGCGCGCTGGAGTTCGGCCGCGAGCAGCGGGATGCGGGCGGCCGGCCAGTAGGCGAGCTCGACGAGCAGGCCGTGCGCCTCGCCGCTGCGGCCTTCGCCGCGCAGGCGGACCAGCCGCTCGACCGTCTCGACGGTCTCCCGCCGGGCCGCCGTGTCCAGTGGCTCGCGCCGCGGTTCGGACCGCCGCTCGACGTTCTGGGCGGCCCCGGCGAAGCGGGCGCCGCGCGGGCCGCGGCGGCCGGTCGGGGCCGGCGCGGGCCGCACCGGTTCGGTGCCGGGCGGCACGCCGACGGAGGTGGCGTCCTCGTCCTCGGTCATACCGGCGAAACGGGCGCTCCCGCGGCGGCGCTTGCGCTGTTTCGGAACGGGGGCGGCCTCGGCGGGGACGTCCTCGGCGGGGGCCGATCGCGGGGCGGGGGCGCCGGCCGCCGGCGCCTCGGTCCCGTACCCGTCGGCCGGCCGCTCGGCCGGGGGCTCGGCCGGGGGCTCGGCGGCGTCGTAGCCGGCCGGGGCGTCGTACGCCGCGGGAGCGCCGTACTCCGCGGGCGACTCGTGGGCGGCGTCGGCGGCAGCGGTGTCCGGGGCGGGATCAGGGCTTCTGCCGGCTGTCCGGAGCCGGTCCGACTGCGCCATCCGGTAACGGAGTTCGGCGCACCGGGCGGTGGCCCGCTCGTGGTCGTCGTGGGCCCAGGCGAGGTCGAGACGGATGGCCTCGGCCTGCTCGTGGGTGGCCGCGGACGGCAGCCGGCGCCCCAGCTCGGCCACCCGTTCGGCGGCGTAGCGCTGTTCGCGGAGCATCACGTCCAGCCGGTCGCCGAGCGCGTCGCGGCCACCGGGCCGGGCGTCGTGGGCGGCGAGGGCGGCGGCGTGCAACGGCCGGACCCGTTCCGCCTGCTGGGCGGCGACCGCGGTCCCGTACTCGGCGGCGAGGTCCTGGAGCACCGCCTCGACCACGTCCCAGGGCGGCACCTCGCGTCCGTCGAGGCAGGCCCGCATGCCGTCGGGATCGCGTTGCCAGAAGACCGCGCACCAGCCGGCGCCCTGATCGAGGCGCGACAGCAACCCGTTCAGGTAGCTCGCGAACTCCCGTACCCGGCCCGGGAGTTGATCCACAGCCATCGCTCGACTCCCGCCCGACCGGAACACTCCGGTTCGTAGGAAACACCAACCGTGTTACAGCGCGGCTACGGCCGGTTTTCGAAACCGACGCGACGACGTGCGCGCACGCTCCCGAACGGGGCGCGGACAGCGCCCCCAGGGTGTCACGCGGGGGCGGGCACGCACAGCCCCGCCAGCTCGTCCATCGACAGATCGAGCACGCGGGCGAGCGCGGCGACGGTGAAGAACGCCGGCGTGGGGGCCCGGCCGGTCTCGATCTTGCGCAGCGTCTCGGCGGAGATGCCGGCGCTCGCGGCGACGCCGGCCATGCTCCGGCCGCCGCGGGCCTCGCGCAGCAGCAGCCCGAGCCGTTCGCCGCGTTCGCGCTCTTCGGGAGTGAGGGGAGTACGTACCATGACCCCATTCTAATACCGGTATAGTAATTGGCATGGTGGAGCTCAAGACAGACACATCGATCGAGGCCATGTACGCGGCGGGACAGGTCGTCGCACGGGCGCTGACGGCCGTACGCGACGCCGCCGACGTGGGCGTATCCCTGCTGGAGCTGGACGCGCTGGCACACGACGTGCTGCGCGGGGCGGGCGCGACGTCCCCCTTCCTCGGCTACCGCCCGTCCTTCGCCGCGACGCCCTTCCCGGCGGTGCTCTGCACGTCGGTGAACGACGCGATCGTGCACGGCGTCCCCACCGGGTACCGGCTGCGCGACGGCGACCTCGTCTCGGCGGACTTCGGCGCCTCGCTGAACGGCTGGGTCGGCGACTCCGCGATCAGCTTCACCGTGGGCACACCGCGTCCGGCGGACGTGCGGCTGATCGAGACCGCCGAGCGCGCCCTCGCGGCCGGTATCGAGGCGGCGGTCGTCGGCAACCGCATCGGCGACATCGCGCACGCGATCGGCACGGTGTGCCGGACGGCGGGCTACGGCATCCCGGACGGCTTCGGAGGCCACGGGATCGGCCGCCACATGCACGAGGACCCCGGGGTCCCCAACGAGGGCCGCCCGGGCCGCGGCTACCCCCTGCGTCACGGCATGGTCATCGCGATCGAGCCGATGCTGATCGCCGGCGGCCAGGACGGTTACCACGAGGCGCCGGACGGCTGGACCCTGTGCACCAACGACGGGTCGAGGGCGGCCCACGCGGAACACACGGTGGCGATCACGGACAGCGGACCGAGGATCCTCACCGAGCGACTGTAGGACCGTCCCGCCGGCGGGCGCGGAACCGTGGCGAACCGCCGCTCCGTGCCCGCCGGTGCGACCGGCCACGCGCGGTCCGCGGCCCCCGTACGGCGGCAGGTCCCAGGACATGCCACACCCTGCGGATCGTGCCATCGTGGTGTAGCCCGGCACGGACAGGAGCCCCGTCCGCGACCGGCAGCGCACGTCGATCGAACGGAACGCCATGACCAGCGGCTTCTCCAGCCCGGAGGGGTACGGCGACCCCTTCGGCGAATTCCTGGCCCGCTTCTTCGGCGGACCCCGCCCCGGCCCCCGGCAGATCAACATCGGCCAGCTCCTCAGCCGGCCCGCCAGGGAGCTCGTACGCGGAGCGGCCCAGTACGCGGCCGAGCACGGCAGCCGCGACCTGGACACCGAGCACCTCCTGCGCGCGGCGCTCGGCGCGGAGCCGACCCGCTCGCTGCTCAGCCGGGCCGGCGCCGACCCCGAGGCCCTCGCCTCCGAGATCGACGAGCGCTCGGGCCCGGTCCAGCACCCGCCGGGCGAGGTGCCACCGCCCACCTCGCTGTCCCTGACGCCGGCCGCCAAACGCGCCCTGCTGGACGCGCACGACCTGGCCCGTTCGCGCGGCGCCGGCTACATCGGCCCGGAACACGTGCTCAGCGCCCTCGCCTCGAACCCCGACTCCGCGGCCGGGCACATCCTCAACGCGGCCCGCTTCGCCGCCGCGGGCCTGCCGAACGACCCCCCGGACACCGCGCAGGCCCCCCGCCCCGGTGACCCGCCGCGGCACACCGGCACGCCCACGCTGGACAAGTACGGCACGGATCTCACCGAACTGGCCCGCCAGGGCCGGATCGACCCGGTGATCGGCCGCGACGACGAGATCGAGCAGACCATCGAGGTGCTCTCCCGGCGCGGCAAGAACAACCCGGTGCTGATCGGTGACGCGGGTGTCGGCAAGACCGCCATCGTGGAGGGACTGGCCCAGCGGATCGCGGACGGCGACGTGCCGGACGTCCTCGTCGCACGGCGCGTGGTCGCCCTGGACCTGACGGGCGTGGTCGCGGGCACCCGTTACCGCGGTGACTTCGAGGAGCGGCTGAACACCATCGTCGACGAGATCCGCGCCCACTCCGACCGGCTGATCGTCTTCATCGACGAGCTGCACACCGTCGTCGGCGCGGGCGGCGGTGGCGAGAGCGGGTCGATGGACGCCGGCAACATCCTCAAACCGGCCCTGGCCCGCGGCGAACTGCACATCGTGGGCGCGACGACGCTGGAGGAGTACCGGCGGATCGAGAAGGACGCGGCGCTCGCCCGCCGCTTCCAGCCGATCCTCGTCCCGGAGCCGTCCGTCGCGGACGCGCTGGAGATCCTGCGCGGGCTGCGCGACCGCTACGAGGCCCACCACCAGGTCCGGTACACCGACGAGGCGCTCGTCGCGGCCGTGGAGCTGTCCGACCGCTATCTCACCGACCGCCGGCTGCCCGACAAGGCCATCGACCTGATCGACCAGGCCGGCGCCCGGGTGCGGCTCGGCGCCCGGACCAAGGGCACGGACGTACGGGCCATGGAGCGCGAGGCGGAGGAGCTGGCCCGCGACAAGGACCAGGCCGTCGCCGACGAACAGTACGAGCAGGCCACCCGGCTGCGGGACCGCATCGTGGAGCTGAAGCAGCGCATCGCGGACGCGAGCGGCGAGGTCACCTCCGACGAGGGCCGGCACCTGGAGGTCACCGCGGAGGCGATCGCCGAGGTGGTGTCCCGGCAGACGGGCATCCCCGTCGCCAGCCTCACCCAGGAGGAGAAGGACCGCCTGCTCGCCCTGGAGGAGCATCTGCACGAGCGGGTCGTCGGCCAGGAGGAGGCCGTACGGGTCGTCGCGGACGCCGTGCTGCGCTCGCGCGCCGGGCTCGCCAGCCCGGACCGGCCGATCGGCAGCTTCCTGTTCCTCGGTCCGACCGGCGTCGGAAAGACCGAACTGGCCCGCGCCCTGGCCGAGTCGCTGTTCGGCAGCGAGGAGCGCATGGTCCGGCTCGACATGAGCGAGTACCAGGAGCGGCACACGGTGAGCCGCCTGATCGGCGCCCCGCCCGGCTACGTCGGCCACGAGGAGGCCGGACAGCTGACGGAGACCGTCCGCCGCAACCCGTACTCGCTGCTCCTGCTCGACGAGGTGGAGAAGGCGCACCCGGACGTCTTCAACATCCTGCTCCAAGTGCTCGACGACGGCCGGCTCACCGACGCGCAGGGGCGCACGGTCGACTTCACCAACACGGTGATCGTGATGACCAGCAACCTGGGTTCGGAGGCGATCACCCGGCGCGGCGCCGGCATCGGCTTCGGCTCGGGTGGCGCGGACGCCGACGAGGCCGCGCGGCGCGAGCGGATCCTGCGGCCGCTGCGGGAGCACTTCCGGCCGGAGTTCCTCAACCGGATCGACGAGATCGTCGTGTTCCGCCAGCTCACCGGTGAGCAACTGCGGCGGATCACGGACCTGTTGCTGGAGCGGACGCGGCGGCTGGTGCAGGCCCGGGGCATCACGGCCGAGTTCACCGACGCGGCCGTCGACTGGCTCGCCGAGCGCGGCTACCAGCCCGAGTACGGCGCCCGGCCACTGCGCCGCACGATCCAGCGCGAGGTCGACAACCAGCTGTCCCGGCTGCTGCTGGACGGGCGGGCCGAGGAGGGCGACCGGGTGACGGTGGGGGTGGAGGACGGGCGGCTCGCGTTCCGTACGAACACCGGCGAACCGCCCGCCCCCGAACTCTGAGCACCCTGAAGCGACCACGGCCCCGGGGGGGCCGGGGCAGGGCCGGGGCCGTCTAGCGCGCCGGACGCACCACCTGGGCCGAACCGCCGCCGCGCCGTACGGTTTCGGCGGCGGCCAGCCACTTGCCGTTCGGCAGCCGCTGCACGGCGGTCGCCGCGCCGATCTCGGGGTTGGGCTTGAAGGAGTGCCCGAGGGCCTCCAGGCGGGCCCGCAGTCCGTCAGGGCTGGTGTCGTCGTAGAGAGCGGGCTCCAACTCCGTCTGGGCGGCGTTGCGCTGGCTGGCGCGCGGGGCGGCGATCGCGTCGACGAGCGGCAGCCCGCGGTCGAGGAAGCCGATCAGCGTCTGCAGCACGGTCGTGATGATGGTCGCGCCACCGGGTGAGCCCAGCGCCACCACCGGCTTGTCGTGCCGGTCGAGCACGATCGTCGGTGAGATCGACGAACGCGGCCGCTTGCCCGGGCCCGGCAGGTTCGGGTCGTGGACGGCCGGGCTCGCGGGGGCGAAGGAGAAGTCCGTGAGCTCGTTGTTGAGGAGGAAGCCACGGCCGGGCACGGTGATGCCGCTGCCGCCGGTCTGCTCGATGGTGAGCGTGTAGGAGACCACGTTGCCCCACTTGTCGGCGACGGTGAGGTGCGTGGTGTTCTCGCCCTCGTACGTCGTCGGAGCCGCCGTGCCGCCCGTGCCGCAGGCGGCCGGGTGACGCGGGTCGCCGGGCGCCACGGGGCTGGTGAGGACCGCGTCGTCCTTGATGAGGCAGGCGCGCGAGTCGGCGTACTTCTGCGACAGCAGCTGCCGGGTGGGGACGTCCTCGAAGGCGGGGTCGCCGACCCAGCGCCCTCGGTCGGCGAACGAGATCCGGCTCGCTTCGAGGTAGTGGTGCAGGTACTGGACCTCGCTCGCCTTCGAGAGGTCCGTCCGCTCCAGGATGTTGAGGGCCTCACCCACCGTCGTGCCGCCCGAGGACGAGGGCGCGATGGAATAGACGCCCAGCCCGCGGTACGACGTTCTGGTGGGCGCCTGGAGTTTGGCGCGGTAGGCCGCGAGGTCCTTCGCGGACAACTCGCCCGGCCGGGCGTTCCAGCCCGAACCCGGGTCCACGGGCGGCTTGTTCACCGTGGAGACGATGTCCTCGCCGAGGTCGCCGCGGTAGACCGCCCCGACGCCCTTGCGGGCCAGCTCCTCGTAAGTGCGGGCGAGGTCGGGGTTCTTGAACGTCGATCCCACGACGGGGAGTCGACCGCCGGGCAGGAACAGCTTCGCCGTGTCGGGGAAGTAGCGGAAGCGGGTCTCGTTGGCGGCGGTCTGGGTGCGGAAGGTGTCGTCGACGGTGAAGCCGTCGCGGGCGATGCGCTGGGCGGGCTTCAGGACCGTGCCGAGTTTCTCGCTGCCCCACTCCTTCAGCGCGGTCGCCCAGGTGGCGGGAGTGCCTGGTGTGCCGACGCCCAGGCCGCTGGTGACGGCGTCGGCGAAGGCGAGGGGCTTGCCGTCCTCCAGGAAGAGACCGGAGTCCGCGGTCAGCGGGGCGGTCTCGCGGCCGTCGATGGTGTGCACCGTGCGGGAGTCGGCGTCGTAGTAGACGAAGTAGCCGCCTCCGCCGATGCCGGACGAGTAGGGCTCGGTGACGCCGAGCGCGGCGGCGGTGGCCACGGCCGCGTCGACGGCGTTGCCTCCCTTGCGCAGCACCTCGATGCCGGCGGCGGAGGCGTCCGCGTCGACGCTGGCGACCGCGCCGCCGTAGCCGACGGCGACCGGGACCTTCGCGACACCGGCTCTCTCGGCGGCGGGTGGCGCCGCGGCCCCCACCGTGACCACGGCGGCCGAGACAGCCAGGACCGCCAGTTTCCGCGCGACAGGGCGACGCATCCGTACCTCCAGTCCGGGAACGTCCGCGCAGCGTAACCAGATTCCGGGGGCCCCGACAGCCTCCTTCCGGGCACTGTCATACGACTGCCACACCTCGAACACGGGTACGCCCCGACCGTGCCCGCCCGCTAGCATGCGCGCCCATGAACGACGACGTGCGCAATATCGTCCTGGGCGTGGTCGCGGCCGGCATCAGTGCCGCGCTCGGCTGGTTGACCCGCACCTACCTGTGGAAGCGCAGACTCCGGCGCAAGCAGGCCTTCTTCGGGCTGCCCGAGCACTCGGAGTGCCTGCTCGTCGTGAACCGCGACGCGGGCGGCCCCGACCTCGCGGTGCACCGCCACGACGTGTTCGCGCTGCTGGAACTCGCCGCGCTCATCAAGGACTGCGGCGCGGGCGCCGAGGTGGTCACCCAGGACGCGGCCCGGCAGGGTTTCGGCGAGCGCACCGAGTTCTGTGTCGGCGGCCCCGGGTCCAATCGGAGGATGGCGGCCCACATCCAGGCCATGCTGCCCGGGGTACGGGTCAACACCGATCGCGAACCGGGCCCGGACCGGCTGGCGTTCCAGATAGGCGGCGAGCACCACCGCATGGACCCGGGCGTCACCGAGTACGTGCTGCTGGCCCGGCTCACCGCGGGCCACCGGCGCGAGGCGCGGCCGGTGTTCCTGTTCTGCGGCCAGCGCGCGATCAACAACCAGGCCGCGACCCGCTATCTGGTCCGCAACCACGAGCGGCTGGCACGCAAACACGGGAACGGCTCCTTCGTGCTGCTGCTGAAAGTCATCAACTCCCAGGCATACGGCCCCGATGTGGTCGAACTGGTCGAGGACGTGACCCGGGCGGCGCAGGCTCCCCTGCCGGACACGACAATTGTTACTCCCACGTAACTTACCGACGGTTACCTGCGTCGGGGCGGAACGGTTACGGTCAGGTCACTTTGCGATGGCGCAGGCAAGAGGAGTGACCCGTGGGACGACCGCAGCGCTTGGCCCTTCGTACGACCGCCATGGGCGCCGTCTCCGCGACCCTGGTCGCCGGCGGGGTGCTGGGCCTGACGCCCGCCGCCCAGGCCGCCACCGGCGGGGTCCGGTACGTCGACATCGCCGGGGACGGAGGCACGGTCCTCAAGGCCAACGTGGTCACCCCCGCCGACACCGACGGCACCCGCCGCCACCCGCTGATCGTGCTGCCGACGAGCTGGGGCTTCCCGCAGGTCGAGTACCTCGCCCAGGCGCAACGGCTCGCCGACTCCGGCTATGTCGTGCTCAGTTACAACGTGCGCGGCTTCTGGCAGTCCGGCGGCGACATCGACGTGGCCGGTCCGCACGACGTCGCGGACGCCGCCAAGGTCGTCGACTGGGCACTCGCCCACACCCCGAGCGACCCGGAGAACGTCGGCATGGCGGGCGTCTCCTACGGCGCCGGGATCAGCCTGCTGGCCGCCGCCCACGACCCGCGCGTCAAGGCCGTCGCCTCGCTCAGCGGCTGGGGCGACCTGATCGACTCGATCTACTCCGGCCGCACCCAGCACGTCCAGGCCGCCGCCGTGCTCGACACCGTCGGCATGGTCGCCGGTCGCCGCAGCGCCGAGTCCCAGGAGGTCTTCTCGGCCTTCTACTCCTCCGACCTGTCGAAGGAGAAGGACATCGTCGCCTGGGGGCAGAAACGTTCCCCCACGACCTATCTGGACCAGCTCAACAAGAACGGGGCGGCGATCATGCTCGCCGGCGCCTGGGGCGACACGATCTTCCCGCCCAACCAGTCCGCCGCCTTCTACGAACGGCTGACCGGCCCGAAGCGGCTGGAGTTCCGCCCCGGCGACCACGCGACCGCCGAGATCACGGGCCTGTTCGGGGTGCCCAACGACGTGTGGACCGACACCGAGCGCTGGTTCGACCACTACCTCAAGGGCGAGGACAACGGCATCGACCGTGAACAGCCCGTCCGCCTCAAGTCCCGTTCCACCAGCGGTTACGAGGGATATCCGGACTGGAAGTCGGCGACCGCGACCCGGAAGAAGATCGACCTCGCGGGCTCCACCACGATCCACACCAACGTGGACTCGGGCGCGGACGGCGGAATCGTCTTCCTGTCCAGCATCCTCGACCAGGTGGCGCGGCTGCCCCCGGTCGCCGCGATCCCCCTACTCCCCCGCCGCTGGGCCGCCGTGTGGCAGTCCGGGAAGTACGCCACCACCCAGCGGGTGCGCGGCACCGCGCAGGTGCACACCACCGTCACCCCGACCGAGGAGAGCGGCACCCTCGTCGCCTACCTCTACGACGTGGGGCCGCTCGGCCTCGGCAAGCTGGTCTCCCACGCGCCGTACACGTTCCACGGGCGGACGCCCGGCAAGCCCTTCGGTCTCGACCTGGACCTGTTCTCCACGGCCTACGACGTCCCGGCGGGGCACCGGCTCGCCCTGGTCGTCGACACGGTCGACCCGCTCTACATCGAGCACAACCCGTCCGGCGCGCGGCTGACCTTCTCCTCGCCGGCGAACGACCCGTCGTACGTGTCGGTTCCGCTGCGCGAGCAGTGATCTCCGGCCGTCGCCGGGGCGGGTGGGCGCTGTGGCCGTGGCCGACGCCGTCGCTCAGTGCTTGAGGATCTTGGAGAGGAAGTCCTTGGCGCGGTCGCTGCGCGGGTCGGTGAAGAACTCCTCGGGGGTGCGGTCCTCGACGATGCGACCGTCGGCCATGAAGACCACGCGGTTGGCGGCCGAGCGCGCGAAACCCATCTCGTGGGTGACCACGACCATGGTCATGCCCTCCTGGGCCAGCTGCTGCATGACCTCGAGGACCTCGTTGATCATCTCGGGGTCGAGGGCGGAGGTGGGCTCGTCGAACAGGAGCGCCTTGGGGTCCATGGCGAGGGCGCGGGCGATGGCCACGCGCTGCTGCTGACCTCCGGAGAGCTGTGCGGGGAACTTGTCGGCCTGGTCGGCGAGGCCCACCCGGTCGAGCAGTTCACGGGAGCGCCGGTCTGCCTCGTCCTTCTTGCGTCCGCGTACCTTCACCTGGCCCAGCGAGATGTTCTGCAGAACGGTCTTGTGGGCGAAGAGGTTGAAGGACTGGAAGACCATGCCGACCTCGGAACGCAGTCCCGCCAGCGCCTTGCCCTCCTCGGGCAGCGGCTGTCCGTCGAGCGTGATCGAACCGGACTGGATGGGCTCCAGCCGGTTGATCGCGCGGCACAGTGTCGACTTCCCCGACCCCGAAGGGCCGATCACCACGACCACCTCCCCCCTGCCGACGGTGAGGTTGACGTCCTGGAGGACATGCAGCTCCCCGAAGTACTTGTTGACGTCACGCAGCTCGATCAGCGGATCGACGGCCATGCGCAGCCCTACTCACTTTCAGCTGTGTCGCGGTCGCCGCAAACTATCCACACGAGGCCGGAGTCGGGTCACGACACGCACTTCTGCGCCATTAGCCGTATTTACGCGCTCGCAATTCAGTTCTCGGCCACCTCGGCGTACAGCTGGGACAGTTCGGGCGTCCCGGTCGCGGCCCACTCACGCCCGGCGGTGACCACGTCGACCTCCCGGCCGGACACCAGCCGGACGGCCGGTTCCCCGCCGGGCCAGATCACCCAGACGGCGCCGGGCACCGTGCGGACGACGACCGTCCCCAGATAGAGCCCGGCGTCGTGACCGAACCAGGGCAGGGTCTCCTCGTCCTCGCGCCAGCGCGGCGGGAGCTGGTCCAGCGCCTCCAACGAGGCGGCCGTGTCGTCGAGTCCGATCCCCTGCCGGGCCGCGTGCGCCCGCAACAGCTCGCATTCGGAGAGGAGTTCGGCGATCCCCTCGAGGTCCTCGGCGAGCACCGCCACAGGGTGCTTCTTGCTCCTGTTGCCCAGGAAAGGGATGTTCATAAGCCCAGCGTGACATTCACACCGGCGTACGCACCACAGGCGCGCTGGCATACACAGGCGGCCGGACCGCCCGTCCCGGCGGGCATCGCGCGGAGACGGACGGGCCCCGGCGCGCGCTACACCTCGAGGTCGACCACGACCGGAGCGTGATCCGAGGCGCCCTTGCCCTTGCGCTCCTCGCGGTCGACGTAGGAGTCCTTGACGGCCTTGGCGAACGGCTCGTTGCCGTACACCAGGTCGATGCGCATGCCGCGGTTCTTGGGGAAGCAGAGCTGGCGGTAGTCCCAGTACGTGAAGGGGTGGTCGTACTTCAGGGGGCGCGGGACCACGTCCGACAGGCCGGCCTCCCGCAGCGACGCGAGGGCGGCCCGCTCGGCCGGGGTCACATGGGTGAGGCCCTCGAAGGCGGCCACGTCGTGCACGTCGTCGTCGGTGGGCGCCACGTTGTAGTCGCCCATCACCGCGAAGGGGCGGCTGCCCGCGGCATCGCCCGCGACGGCGGCCTTGAGGGCCTCGAACCACTGGAGCTTGTAGGCGTAGTGCGGGTGCTCGACCTCGCGGCCGTTCGGCACGTACACCGACCAGACGCGGACCGGGCCGCAGGTCGCCGAGATGGCGCGGGGCTCCGTCGTCCCCTCGTAGCCGGGGTCACCCGGCAGACCCTTGACGACGTCCGCCAGACCGACGCGGGAGATCACCGCCACGCCGTTCCACCGGCCCGTGGCGTGCACCGCCGCCTCGTAACCCAGTTCGCGCAGCGCGTCGAGCGGGAACTGCGCCTCGGCGACCTTGGCCTCCTGGAGGCACAGCACGTCGGTGCCGCTGCTCTCCAGCCAGGCCAGCAGCCTCGGCAGGCGGGCGGTGATCGAGTTCACGTTCCAGGTCGCGATACGCATGCCTCACAACCTACCCGGAGGGTCCGACAACGCCGTCCCTCAGACCTCCGCCGAGGTTCCCGGCGCCAGCCGGCCGTGGTCGGCGCCGCCCAGGTTGCCCAGGTGGGTGTCGTAGATCGGGCGGGCGAGGTCGGTGAGGAGGGCGTCGTGGATGTCGTAGACGCGCTGCGGCCGGACCTCGCGGACGTACTCGATCACCTCGGAGATCTTGTTCCAGGGGGCCTGGACCGGGGCCAGCAGGGTCTCCACCGGGTGCTCGGGGACGGTGAGCGCGTCTCCGGGGTGGAAGACGCGGCCCCCGTCGACGAGGAAGCCGACGTTGGTGACGCGCGGGAGGTCGGGGTGGATGACGGCGTGCAGCTCGCCGTGGACCTGGACGTCGAACCCCGCGGCGGTGAACGTGTCCCCGTGGCCGACCGTGTGCACCCGGCCGGGGAACGCGGCGGAGAGCTTCTCCGCGACCGACCTCAGGGTCCAGAGCTCCACGGCCGGGTCGGCCTCCAGAGCCGACCGCAGCCGGCCCTCGTCGAAGTGGTCGGGGTGCTCGTGCGTGACCAGGATCGCGTCCGCGCCGGCAGCGGCGTCCGCCTCGCTGAACGCGCCGGGGTCGAGGACGAGCGTGCGCCCGTCCTTGTCCAGGCGGACACACGCGTGCGTCTTCTTGGTGAGTTTCAGAGCCGTCATGCGATCCATCCTGCCCCCGCGTCCGGTGGACGGCTCACTCGGTGGGGGTGGTCTCCTCCCGGATGACCTGCTGGGCCACCTTGAACGCGCCGCTCGCCGCGGGTACGCCGCAGTAGACGGCGGCCTGGAGCAGGACCTCCCTGATCTCGTCGGGGGTGAGGCCGTTGCGCAGCGCGGCCCGAAGGTGGGGGGCCAGCTCGTCCAGGTGACCGCCCGCGACCAGCGCGGTGAGCGTGACGCAGGAACGGGAGCGGCGGTCGAGGCCCGGCCGGTCCCAGATCTCGCCCCAGGCGTAGCGGGTGATGAACTCCTGGAACTCCCCGGAGAAGTCGTCGGCCTGCGACAGCGCCCGGTCGACATGGGCGTCCCCTAGCACCTCCCGGCGCACCTTGAGACCGGCGTCGTAGGGATCGGGCCGGCCCATCACCTGCGCCGGTTCGACGACGGGGGCGGGCGCGATCTCCGCGATGGCCACCGGCTGCGGAGGCTGCTGGGAGGCGGTCGGGACCGCCCTGACGGGGATGCCCGGCACGGCGGTCTGCCCGGTGCCGGAGTCGTAGGCGGGCTGCCAGGCGGTGGAGAAGTGGCGGACCAGCAGGTCGGTCACGGCCGCGGGCTGCTCCACCGGGACCAGATGCGAGGCGCCCGGTACGACGGCCAGCCGGGCGTCCGGGATGCCGGCCACCAGCGTGCGCGCCTCGGCGGGGCCGGTGACCTGGTCGTCCGAGCCGACGAGGACCAGCGTGGGCACCCCGACGAGACCGATCTCGGCCCGCACGTCGAAGGCGGCGAGCGCCTCGCAGGCAGCTATGTAGCAGCCGGGATCGGTGGTGCGCACCATCTGCACGGCCCACTCGGTGATCGCGGGCTGCGCGGCCGCGAAGCCGCTGGTGAACCAGCGGTCGGGCGAGCTGCGGGCGATGGGGTCGAGGCCGTTGGTGCGCACTATGACGCCTCGCTGCCGGAACTCGTCGGCCGTGCCGAAGCGCGGCGAGGCCGCGATCAGCGCGAGGGAGGCGACCCGCTCCGGGTGCCGCAGCGCCAGTTCCACGCCGACCGCGCCGCCGAACGCGCAGCCCGCGTAGCCGAAGCGCTGCACCCCGAGCCGGTCGAGGGTGGCGAGCAGCCGCCCGGCCAGGTCGGAGACCGAGCCCACCGGGTAGGCCGGGGCGCCGCCGTGACCGGGCAGGTCGTAGCGGAAGATCCGCCACTGCTGGGCCAGCTCGGGAACCTGACGGTCCCACATGTGCCATGTCGTGCCCAGTGACGGGCCCAGGATCAGGACAGGGGCGTCCTCCGGCCCGTCGAAGCGGTATTGCAGGGTGTTGGTCGTACTCTCGCTCACCCGGCTCACGCTCCCACATCTCACCATTTCTCACGCGCTTGGGTCGGAACCCCGTGCAAGCCGTCCCAGGTTGTGGCAGCCCCGCGAAGATCCTTCACACCGGGCTTCACCCGCCCGCTCCGGCGGTCCGTGAGATCCGATGCGCGTGCATCGTACAGACGGCCTCGGTGCCCTGACGACAGGGGGCGGAGGGCGGGCGTGAGGCGCGGACGCGGGCCGGGCCGCGCCGCGCGCCGACGGGGGCGGGGCGGGACGGGGCCAGGCGCAGGGGCGAGGGCGGGTGCAGGCGCAGGGGCGAGGCGGCCGGGTCAGAACTCGTCCGAGGCGCCCAGGCCGGTCAGCGCGCCCACCGGGTCCGGGTCGGGGGTGCCGCGGGGCCACCAGTCGTCGTGGCCCGGTTCGGACTCGTACGCGTACCACAACCCGTCGCGCCCGAAACGGAGTTGGACATGACCCCGGGGGTGGGTGAGGTGGTTGCGGCGCGGGCGGAAGGCCGGGAGGTCGGCGGCGAGGAGGAGCGGCCTGGCCCGGTCGAAGCGGCCGGCGGGCGGGTCCCAGGTCTCCTCCAGGACGGTGAGCCCGTCCGGTCCGCCCTGTCGCCAGGCGGCCACCGCGCGCGCCAGTTCGACGGGGGTGCGGCCGGCCGCCGAGGCGAGGGCGGCGTAGAGGGCGCGGGTGGTGACGGTGAGCCCGGAACCCGGGCGGGACGCGGCGAGCCGCACGGCGTCCCGCCACAGGTCCAGTCCGCCGATCTCGTCGTGCCCGGTCGTCAGCAGGGCGTGGGCGCGGGCGGCCGCGTCGGTCGCGAGGTGGTCCAGCGCGAAGGAGTCGGGGCCGTTCGGCGCGGACGGGTACGCCGGAGGCTGCTCGGGGTGCGGGGGCACGGGCAGCGGGGCGGGCAGCGGCGGGAGCCGCCGCTCGGCGAGGGCTTCGGCGGCCCGCACGCCCGGCAGGGGTTCCGGTTCCTGCTCCTGGGCGGCGCGGGCCGCGCGGGTGGCGTTACGGCGGGACAGCGCGTCGAGCACCTCGCGTTCGCCCCGGCCGCGCAGCAGGAGCAGCACGAACGGGTCGGCATCCAGCAGCCGCGCGGTCTGGTAGCAGAGGGCGGCGGCGTGCTTGCAGGGGTGGCCGCGGTCGGGGCAGCTGCACTGCGGCTCGAGGTCTCCGGGGCCCGGCAGCAGCGGCACCCCGCACTCGGCGAGGGACTCGGGCATCTCCTTGTCGAGCAGCGCGGCGATGTGCCCGGGCCGCTCGACGGCCGCCTCCAGGAAGCGCTCCCAGTCCTCGCCGCCGAGGGTGCGCAGCCGCACCTGTACACGGTAGGGGCGGGGGCGGCTGCCCTGCACGTACGCCAGCACGAGCCCGGGGGTCACCGTGATCGCGTCGACGTTTCCCTGCTCGGCATAACCGCGCCCGCGGGCCAGACGCTGGGCGTCGAGGGCGCCCTCTTCCAGCGCGGCGACCCAGGCGTTGCCCCACCAGGTCCCGGCGAACGATCCGCCGGTACGCGGCGGGAACGCGGGGAAGGTCCTGCGGTGGTCCCCGTCCCGAGCGGGGGCGGCCATGGAACGGGGGGCGCGGGACGGTCCGGGAGACCGGGAAGACGCGCCGGCGACGGCGAGGGAAGCCGCGGAGGATGCGCCGGTCGGAGGACCACCCGCGGGCGAACTCCCTTCGGCCGCCGCCCCGTTGCCGACCACGGCCTCGGGTTCGGTGGCGGCTCCGGGCCAGGCCTCGGACGCGGCTCCGGGGGCGGTTTCGGGTTCGGGTTCGAACGCGGCTTCGGGCGCGGCTTCGGGCTCGGTCCGCCCGGCTCCGGGTTCGGCTTCGGGCTCGGCTCCGGGCTCGGCTCCGGGGGCGGCTTCCGGTTCGGTCTCGGGCGCGATCCCGTCCTCGGGCCGGGCCGTTTCCTCCGACGGCATCCGGAAGGCGCCCGCGAGCAACTCCCTTACGACGCGTGCCCGTTCGTCGGCGACCTGGTCCTGGGGACTTCGGTGCCGCCGGGTTTCGGCGGGGCGTGCGCCGGTGCGGGGGCGGAGACCGCCGTCGCCGCGCGGGGTCCCGCGGCCTGACCGCGTCCGGGTCTCGGCCGGGCTCTGCCGGGCCTGCGCGCGGGCGGCGCGCAGGGCCTCCCGGGCGAGGTCCCCGGGGCGCGAGCCGGTGTCGGCCCGCGGCGCTCGCGGCTCGCCGACCGTCGGCGGGGCGTCGGTCGACGAGGGGGCCTCCGGGGGGAGGTCCGCTGGAGGAAGGTCCGCCTGACGGAGGTCCGCCGACGCCGGGTCAGTCGGCGCGGCCCCTGCCGACGGAGCAGCAGTCGCGGTGGGGTCGGCGTCGGCGACCGGGGCGGCTTCCCCGGGGGTGGACTCCGTGACGGTGGCGGTGACCGCGGGCGCGGGGTCCGCCGTGCGGCGCAGGGCCGCGCGGGCCGCGTCGCCGGGCCGGGAGGCGGGGCGCCCGGGGCGGACCGCGGACTCGTGCGACGGCCCGTGCGAGGCACCTCGCGCAAGTCCTTGCGCCGGCGGCTCCTGTTCCTGCGAGCGCTCCCGGGCCGCCCGCAGCGCACGGCGTACCTCGTCGGCGGGGCTCGCGGACTTCTCCCCCTGCTCCCCGACCGGAACGGCGGTGGCGGTCTCGGCCCTCTCCGATGCGGTGTTCCGCGGCTCGGCCGGCTCCGCTGCCGTCTCCTCCGGCGCGGCCGGATCCCCAGCCGTCTCCTGCGGCTCGGCCGGCTCCGGTTGGTCCATCACGCCTCCCTCCGCAGCCTGACCAGGTCGGACAGTTCACGGTCCGTGAGTTCGGTGAGGGCCGACTCGCCGGAGCCGAGGATGGCGTCGGCCAGGGCGCGCTTCGCCTGGAGCATCTCGGCGATGCGGTCCTCGACCGTGCCCTCGGTGATGAGGCGGTGCACCTGGACCGGCTGGGTCTGGCCGATGCGGTAGGCACGGTCGGTGGCCTGTTCCTCCACCGCGGGGTTCCACCAGCGGTCGAAGTGCACGACATGGCCCGCGCGGGTCAGGTTGAGGCCGGTGCCCGCGGCCTTCAGGGAGAGGACGAGGACCGGCGTCGCGCCGTCCTGGAAACGGTCCACCATCCGCTCGCGCTCGGGGATCGGGGTGCCGCCGTGCAGCAGGTCGACGGGGACGGCGCGGGCGGCGAGGTGGGCGGTGATCAGGCGGGCCATGCCGACGTACTGCGTGAAGACGAGGGCCGAGCCGTCCTCGGCGAGCAGGGTGTCCAGCAGCTCGTCCAGCAGGGCGAGTTTGCCGGAGCGGGCGGCCAGGGCGTCGCCGACGGAGGCGGTCTCCTCCTTGAGGTACAGGGCCGGGTGGTCGCAGATCTGCTTGAGCGCGCCCAGCAGTTTCAGCACCAGGCCGCGCCGGGCGATGCCGTCCGCCGTCTCGATGGCCAGCAGGGACTCCCGCACCACCGCCTCGTACAGCGCGGCCTGTTCACGGGTGAGCGGGACGGGGTGGTCGGTCTCGGTCTTGGGCGGCAGCTCGGGCACGATGCCGGGGTCGGACTTCTTGCGCCGCAGGAGGAACGGGCGGACCAGCCGGGCCAGGCGCTCCACCGCCTGGTCGTCCTCGCCGTTCTCCACCGCGCGCGCGTGCCGGGCGCGGAAGGACTTCAGGGGGCCGAGGAGCCCGGGTGTCGTCCAGTCGAGCAGGGCCCAGAGCTCGGAGAGGTTGTTCTCGACGGGGGTGCCGGTCAGGGCCACGCGCGCGGGGGTCGCGAGGGTGCGCAGGGCCTTCGCCGTCGCCGAGTAGGGGTTCTTCACGTGCTGGGCCTCGTCCGCGACGACCATGCCCCAGCTCTGGCCGGCCAGGGAGGGTGCCGCCGAGCGCATCGTGCCGTACGTGGTGAGGACGAAGCCGGCGCCGAGGTCCGCGAGGCTGCGGTCGGGGCCGTGGAAGCGGCGGACCGGGACGCCGGGCGCGAAGCGGTGGATCTCGCGCTGCCAGTTCCCCATGAGGGAGGCCGGGCAGACCACCAGGGTGGGTTCGGTGCGGGCCCGCTTCAGGTGCAGGGCGATGACGGTGATCGTCTTGCCGAGGCCCATGTCGTCGGCGAGACAGCCGCCGAGGCCGAGCGAGGTCATGAGGTCCAGCCAGGCCAGGCCGCGCAGCTGGTAGTCGCGCAGGGTGGCGTGCAGGCCGGCGGGCGGATCGGCGGGCTGTACGCCGGTGGTGAGACGGTCGCGCAGGGCGGCCAGGGCGCCGACGGGGACCGCCTCGACGCTCTCGCCGTCGACCTCCGCGGTGCCGCTGAGGGCGACGGCCAGGGCGTCGACCGGGTCCAGCAGGCCCAGTTCCCGCTTGCGGGCCTTGCGCACGAGCGCCGGGTCGACCAGGACCCACTGGTCACGGAGCCGGACCACCGGGCGGTGGGCCTCCGCCAGGGTGTCCATCTCGGCCTCGCTGAGCGGGTCGCCGCCGAGGGCCAGCTGCCAGCGGAACCGGAGCAGTTCCTCGCTCTCGAAGAAGCCGGTGCCGTCGGTCGCCGAGCCGGGCGCGGGCCGGACCACCGCGGCCGCGCTGAGGTCCTGTGCCAGATCCCTCGGCCAGTGCACGGCTACCCCGGCCGTCGCCAGCCGGGTGGCCGCCACCCCGAGCAGATCGCTCAGCTCGTCCTCGGACAGGGCGAGGACGTCCGGCGCGTCCTGTTCGGCGAGCCGGGCGAGCGGCGGCCAGACGCGGGCCGCGCGCCGTACCGCGAGGGCCGCGTCCACGCGTGCGCGTGCCCCGAAGGCGGCGTCGGCCTCGCCCGCCCACAGGGCCGCCGCGTCGGTCATCAGGGTGGGGTCGGCGAGGCTGTGCACCTGGACGATCGCGGCGCCCGCCCGGCGCGTCCGCTCGCCGTCGTCGAGCCGGTCGAACATGTCGTACGCGGACAGGTCGAGGCGCAGGGAGATCCGCACGCCCGCGTCCATGCCCGCGGCGACCTCCGCGGCCCAGTCGTGCGCGCCGGGCAGCCGCTGGGGCGAGCGGTCGGCGAAGGGCTTCCCGCAGGCGTGCGGGGCGGCCGGGGTACGGGGCAGGGTGTCCGCCACGGCGTCCAGGAAGGACCGCATCAGGGCCTCGGGCCGGGGCAGCCGCAGCGGTCCGGGGCCGGGGAGCGGCACGGCGTGGCCCTCGTGCGGGAGCGCGGCGGCGACCGCGCGCAGGTGCGCGACGTCCTCCGGGTCCAGCGGGCCGGCCCGCCAGGCGTCGAGTCCCGCCGGGGTCAGGCCGGGCAGCAGGCGGCCGCGGGCGGTGAGCCGCAGCGCGTGCAGCGCGGCCGCGCCCCAGCAGGCGGTCGCCGGGTGGGCGGCGGGGTCGCGCCGGGCCCGCACGAGCAGCGGCAGCGCCTTGTCGAGGGGCAGGGACAGGGCGGGGGCCTGCCGGCGGCGGATGGCGGAGCCGTGGCGCCGGACGACGGTGAGCTCCGTGTGCTCCGCGTCGGCCGCGGTGGGCAGCGGGTCGTCCGCCGGGTCCCAGAACGCGACGCGGCCCTCGCGCGGGAGGGGCGCGGGCAGGAAGACGGCGGCGAGTCGCACGCAGACGGCGGTGGAACCGGAGACGGGGTCCGCCTCGGCCGTGCCGTCGGTCCTCACGCTCATGCCTTGTGTCCACCTCCCGCCCGCGTGTCGGATCAGTCGTCTTCGACTCTACGGGCGGGGTCTGACAATCGGTCCCGGAGGCCTGCCGGGGCACGGCGTCCCGGCTCCGGGCGAACCCGGTCGGGACCGGTCAGGGGACCGTGCGGGAGACCACGTAGACGAAGGGGTAGACCGCGTTGCCGGTGTTCACCACCACGTCGAGCGTCGGCTCGGGATTCTTCTGCGCGTGGACGATGCCGAAGTCGTCGCCGGGGCGCGAGCCGGGGCCGCTGAACTTCCAGCCCGTGACCTCCTGGTCGCGGGCGCTGATGGTGATCTTGCCCTTCTTCAGGTCGGCCCTGGTGACGCCGATGCCGGCGAGGAACTCGTCGAGTCCGAGCTGGGTGGTCTGGAACTGGGCGTACAGGCGGCTGGTCTTCCAGTTGTTCGTCTCGTAGTAGGCGACCTGGTTCGAGGGGTGCGGGATCGGCACCTGGTAGAGGCGGCGCTGGACCTTCGAGGGCCAGCCCTCGGTCAGGCCGGTCGCCGAGTACTTCGCCTCCTTGTCCTTGCCGCTGTCGCGGCTCTGGTTGGCGGAGATCACCAGGTAACCGGCCGGGACACCGATGAGCAGGACGATGATCAGCAGGGTGAGCGCCCTGCGGCGGATCACGTGCCGGCGGTCCTCCGGCGGACGGTGCGGCTCGTCGGGGGGCGCGGCCTGGCGGGGCAGCGATGCTGTCATGCGGTGTCCCGGGTCGTGCGGGGTCGTGCGGCGGTCATGCGATGTCCTGGGGGCGGGGCGTTACGGCGGTCACGCCGTGTCCTTGTCCTGGGTGCGGCGGGCCGCCTCGGTGAACCGTTCGAAGCGCTCGTAGCGCTCGACGCGGCGGCGCTTGGCGCGCCGGAAGCGGCGGGCGACCAGGCGGGCCAGGTCCGCCGCGCCGACCATACCGGCCTCGGGGCCCAGCTGGGCGCGGACGATACGGGCCTCGGGGCGGTAGCCGCGGCCGGTGAGCTGGCGCTTGAACGCGTCCCGCGCGGGGCTGATCAGCAGTCCGTCGGCGGCCGAGACGCCGCCGCCGATCACGAAGCAGGACGGGTCGAGGGCGGCGGCCAGGTTGGCGATGCCGACGCCGAGCCACTGGCCGATGTCCTGGAGCAGCTCGATGCACATGGCGTCGCCCTCGCGGGCCAGCTCGGTGATCATCGGGCCGGTGATGTCGCCGATGTTGCCCTTGACGTGCTCGATGATCCCGTACGCCACCGGGGAGTCGGCGGCGGCCAGTTCGCGGGCCTCCCTGACCAGCGCGTTGCCCGAGCTGTACTGCTCCCAGCAGCCGCGGTTGCCGCACGGGCAGCGGTGGCCGCCGGGCACCACCTGCATATGGCCGAACTCGCCGGCGACGCCGTACTTGCCGCGCTTGACCTGGCCGTCCTCCAGGATCGCGCCGCCGATGCCGGTACCGAGGGTGATCATGACGAGGTGGTCCTCGCCGCGGCCCGCGCCGAAGCGCCACTCCGCCCAGGCGGCGGTGTTGGCGTCGTTGTCCACCAGGACGGGCACCGCGAGACGGCCGGAGAGACGGTCGCGCAGCGGCTCGTTGCGCCAGGACAGGTGGGGCGCGAACAGGACGCGGTTGCGGTCCGCGTCCACCCACCCCGCCGCGCCGACGCCGACCGCGTGCACGTCGTGGCGGTCGGACAGGTCCAGGACGAGCTCGACGATCGTGTCCTCCACGACCTTCGGGCTCTTGGACTTGTCCGGGGTCTCCGTGCGGACCTTCTCCAGGATGTTGCCGTCGGCGTCGACGACCCCCGCCATCACCTTGGTGCCACCGATGTCGATGCCCACGGTCGGCACCCGGGGCGCGGTGAGGTGCGATCGGCGCTCCCTCGTGCCCACGGTGCGGAGTGCGGGGGCGCGGCGGGAGCCGATGGGGGCGGTGAAGTTGCCGTAGGTGCTCATCGCCGCCGATTCTGCCTCACCGTCCCGCCGGGTGCCGAGCGGGGCGGCGGCGGGCGCGGCCACCTCTGCCGTGCCCGGGCGCGTCGTGGCCGGTCAGGCCCGGTGCGGCCGCGCGTCGGCGCGGCCCGCCGCGTTCGCCGGGCCCGCCGTGGGCCGGTGGCGGGTTCGTGGCGCGCTCGCGGTGGTGGCCGTCCGGGCCGTCGCCGTCCGTCGTCCGGAGCGCCGGTCCCGCGGGGCGGGGTGATCCGGTCGCGTGGGTGACCGCCTATCACTCACCTTGTCCGGACAATGCGACCAGGCCGGGGTGATCGCGGCGACGGCCTCAGGGGCGTACGAGCAGCTGGAACTCGAAGGAGTAGCGGGTCGGCCGGTAGATGTGGTCGCCGAACTCCACCGCCCGGCCGGTGTCGTCGAAGGTCGTGCGCTGCATCGTCAGCAGCGGGGCGCCCTCCTCCTCGGCGAGCCGCTCGGCCTCGGCGCTGGTGGCGGCCCGGGCGCCGATGGACTGGCGGGCGCTGTGCAGGGTGATCCCGGCCGCCCGCATCAGCCGGTACAGGCCGGTGGCCTGGAGCTGGTCGGTGTCGAGGCCGAGCAGGCCGGAGGGCAGGTGGTTGCACAGGTACGCCATCGGCTCCCCGTGCGCCAGGCGCAGCCGCTCCACCCGGTGCACCTCGCTGCCCTCGGCCACCGCGAGCGCGGCCGCGACTTCGGCGGACGCCGGGACCACGGTGTTGACCAGTACCGTCGTCGCCGGTCGCTGCCCCGCGGCCTCCAGGTCGTCGTAGAGGCTGCTGAGCTCCAGGGGGCGCTTGACCTGGCTGTGCACGACCTGCGTCCCGACGCCCCTGCGGCGGACGAGCAGGCCCTTGTCGACGAGCGACTGGATCGCCTGGCGGACGGTCGGCCGGGACAGGCCGAGCCGCGCGGCGAGCTCGATCTCGTTGCCCAGGAGGCTGCCGGGGGTGAGCGTCCCGTGCTCGATCGCGGCCTCCAGCTGCTGGGCGAGCTGGAAGTACAACGGCACCGGCGAACTTCGGTCCACACGTAGTTCCAGCTGCACGGTCGGGTCCACTCCTGGTTTCGGCACGGCCCGAGCGTAGCTCCGGGACCGGTTGACGGGAAGTTGTGTAGTTCGGTTGTCCGGACATACGCATTGACAGCGCCCGGCCGCGAGGTCACTTTTGTTTCATGCGCATCGGGGTCATCGGGACGGGCCGCATAGGCACCATTCATGCGAACACACTCAGCCGTCACCGCGAGGTCGGATCCCTGATCCTGACGGACGCGGACCACGCGCGGGCCCAGGAGCTCGCGCACCGGCTGGGCGAGACGGCCGCCCCAGGGGTGGACGAGATCTTCCGCTGGGGCGTGGACGCCGTGGTGATCACGACGGCCACCTCGGCCCACGCCGAGCTCATCGGCCGGGCGGCACGCTCCGGGCTTCCGGTCTTCTGCGAGAAGCCGATCGCCCTCGATCTGGCGGGCACGTTACAGGCGATCACCGAGGTCGAGACCGCCGGAACGATCCTTCACATGGGCTTCCAGCGCCGCTTCGACGCGGGGTACACCGGGGCCCGGGAGGCGGTGCGTTCGGGACGGCTAGGACGGCTGCACACCGTACGGGCGCTGACCTCCGACCAGTCGGCGCCGCCGGCCGACTGGCTGCCGGTGTCTGGCGGGATCTACCGGGACGCGCTCCTGCACGACTTCGACTGCCTGCGCTGGGTGACCGGCCGCGAGGTGACGGAGGTGTACGCCGCCGGTTCCGACGCCGGGCCGGCGATGTTCCGCGAGGCGGGGGACGTGGACACGGCGGCCGCGGTCCTCACCCTCGACGACGGCACCCTCGCCACGGCGACGGCGACGCGGCTGAACGGGGCGGGCTACGACGTCCGCATGGAGCTGGCCGGGGAGCTCGACCAGATCGTCGTCGGCCTGGACGACCGCACCCCGATCGCGTCCACCGAACCCACCGGTCCACCGGCCGCGGACAAACCCTGGACGGGGTTCCTGGAGCGGTTCGAGCCCGCGTACACGGCGGAGCTGAACGCCTTCGTGGACGTCGTGCGGGGCGGCCGGGCCAACCCCTGCGACGGCCGCGAGGCGCTCGAGGCCCTCCGGATAGCCGAAGCCTGCGAGGTGTCCCGGCGAGAGCGCAGGGCCGTGTGGCTCGCGGAGATCCCGGCGACCCCCACCACGTCCGGGACGGGCTGACGGGGCCGCCCCGGAACCCGCCGGGAGGCGGGAGCCGACCGTCACCCGGGCCCGTCGGCACCCTCGTCCAGGAGCCCCGCGTCGTAGGCGAGCAGGGCGATCTGCACCCGGTTGTCGAGGCCCGACTTGGCCAGGATGCGGGAGACATGGGCCTTGACGGTGGGGACGCTCATGAACAGCCGGGCGGCGATGTCCGCGTTGGACAGCCCCCGGCCGACCGCGACGGCCACCTCGCGTTCGCGCTCGCCGAGGGCCGCGACGCGCACGCGCGCGTGCGTGCGCCGGGTGTCGGCCGCGCCGCCGGCCGCGTGATCCATCAGCTGCCGGGTGACCGCGGGCGACAGGACGGGGTCACCCGCCGCCACCCGGCGCACGGCGTCGAGGATCTCGGCGGGCGGGGTGTCCTTGAGGACGAACCCGGCGGCACCGGCGCGCAGCGCGCGCAACACCTGCTCGTCGGCGTGGAAGGTGGTCAGCACCACGACGTGCGGGGCGCCCTCGCTCGCGCGCAGCCGTTCCGTGGCGGTGATCCCGTCCACGGCCGGCATCCGGATGTCCATCAGGACCACGTCGGGGCGGGTGCGCTCCACGAGCGCCTCGACCTCGCTCCCGTCGGCCGCCTCACCGACGATCTCGATGTCGTCGGCGCCCCCCATCATGAAAGCCAGGCCGGCCCGCACCAGGGGATCGTCGTCGACGAGGAGGACTCTGATCGCAGTCATGGACCTCACGTAATCACGGTTGCCGGCGGGCGGGTTCACGGTTCGCGACGAACGAGCCGGCCGGAGCGGCCGGGGCCCGCCCCCGTCAAGGCCTCGCCGGCCACGGCAGCCACGCCCGTACCTCGAATCCTCCGTCGCCCCATGCCCCGTGCTCCAGCCGCCCCCCGGTCAGGGTGGCCCGTTCGGTCAGGCCGATCAGGCCCTGGCCGGAGCCGGGAACGGGCGGTACGTCGCCCACGGGGGCCGGGTTTCGCACGTACACGTCGAGACCGTCGCCGGGGCCGCCGGTGACGGTGACCGCGACCTCGGCGCCCGGGGCGTGCTTACGGGCGTTGGTGAGGCACTCCTGGGCGATGCGGTAGGCGGTGCGGCCGACCGAGGCGGGAACGGCCGCGCCGTCGGTGACGCGCTGGTCGAGGGTGACCTTCATGCCGGCCTGGCGGGACTCCGCGACCAGCGTGTCCAGGGCGGCCAGCGTCGGCTGGGGGCGGCCCCCGTCGTCGGGTTCGCCGGCCCGCAGGACGCCGATGATCTCCCGTAGGTCCTGGAGCGCCTCGTGGGCGCTCTCGCGGATGACGCCGGCAGCCCGCGCGATCTCCTCGCGGGGCGCGTCCGGACGGAACTCCAGCGCGCCCGCGTGCACGCTGAGCAGGGTCAGCCGGTGCGCGAGCACGTCGTGCATCTCCCGGGCGATGTCCTCACGGGCCAGCCGCTGCGCCTGCTCGGCGCGCAGCCGGGCCTCCGTCTCGGCGCGCCGGGCGCGGTCGCGCAGGCTCAGCATCAGCTGCCGCCTGGACCGGACGAACATGCCCCAGCCGATGACCGTGACGGTGAACAGCACGCTCCACGCCACCGAGGGCGCGTACGCGAGGGTGGGATCCGGGCGGACCCAGGCCAGGAGCGGGAACAGGGCGACCTGGGCACCGCCCACCCAGGCCACGTACCGGAACGGCCGGTGCACCGCGAGGGTGAAGAGGGCGACCGTGCAGGCCCCGGCGGAGGTTGTCGACAGGAAGCCGAGGGGGACCATCGCGATCGCCAGGCCGAGGGGCCACCGGCGGCGCAGCCAGACCGCCGCGCAGGCGAGGGCGCCCAGGAGCTGGTCGGCCGCGGCGACGACCTCGGGGAGGTCCCGTTCGCCGGGAAAGGAGTCCGCGACCGTCAGGCCGATCGCCACGGCCACGAGGAAGCAGGAGAGGTCGACGATCCAGTCGCGCACCGTGCGCCGGAGCGGCCGGCCGGGACGTCCGGTCCCGGGGGCCGTCCCGGGGGCGAGTTCCACGGCCAGGGCGGACGGCAGCAGCCACCTGGGTCCCGTGAAGCCGGGCGCCGCCGGTGCCGTGCTGTCGTCTGCCCTCATGGTCGGCAAATCTACGCAGCGCGGGACCGCCGCACCTTCCTGCGGGGACGATCCCCTACCGAAGACCGGGAACGACCGACCCACGTCGCGGCGCCGCCTACTTTCGGCGCGGCCGGACCGCCGCTCCGCAGTCCTCGCCTCGGCTTCCCCGACGGCTACGACGCTGACGCGAACGTCGCGTCGATGGTGCCGGCGTTCGCCCTGTTCGCCGCCCGGGTGGACGGCGGACCGGGCTGAGCGGCCGCGGTCCGGCGCCGGTTAACGCCGTGAAAACTTCTCGGGCCCCGAGGCGAATTCCGCTGCCTTGTCATTGACATGACACTGTCTACGCGCGTCATCATGAAGCCATGAGATTCCCCCCACGGATCACTCGTACGGTCACGTCGGCGGCCGTTCTGTCCGCCCTCCTCGTCGGCGGCGCCGTCTCCGCCACCACGGCCCACGCCGCCGTCGGCAGCGTCTGCTACACGAAGCTGCCTTCCCAGGCCTACGACACGCTCGAACTCATCGACGCGGGCGGGCCCTTCCCGTACTCGCAGGACGGAGCCGTCTTCCAGAACCGGGAAGGCGTCCTGCCCAGCCAGACGTCCGGCTACTACCACGAGTACACGGTGAAGACCCCGGGGTCCTCGACGCGCGGAGCGCGCCGGGTGGTGACCGGGAAGAAGTCCGCCGAGGACTACTACACCGCGGACCACTACGTCACCTTCAACCTGATCAACTACGGCTGCTGAGCGACCCCGTCCGCACGTCCGATCCCCAGACCCTCGCCCCGCGGACCCCCCACGTCTCCAGCCGCGGGGCGAGGCACGACCGGCCGGACCGCCGTGCGTCGCCGCACCGACGGCCGGCTCCTGGCGCACGGCGGCACCGCGCTCGTCGGCTCAGCCCGCGTTCGTCGAGAACAGTCCGCCGGTCGGCCCCTGCTTGTCGCCGCCCTGGGCCTTCCTCAGGGCGTTGGCGAGACTCTCGATGGTCAGGGACTGGAGGATGACGCGGCCGCTGCCTTCCAGGGTGGCCAGGGACAGGCCCTCGCCGCCGAACACCGCGTTCATGACCCCCTGACGGTTGAGACCGCCGACACGCTGGACGCCGTAGCGGATGCCCTCCTCGAAGGCGACCACGCAGCCGGTGTCGACCTCGACGCGGCCCCCGAAGTCGGCCGGATCGAGGTCGATGAAGTTGCCCGCCCCCGCGATGATCACCGTGCCGCGACCGGTGAACTTCTCCAGGACGAAGCCCTCGCCGCCCTTCATGCCGGTGCGGCCGCCCTGGAAGGCGATGCCGAAGTCGACGGTCGACTCCGCGGCGACGAACGCGTCCTTCTCGGCGAACCACGCGCGCGTGCCGTCCAGTTCCAGGGCGCGCATCTCGCCGGGGAGCACGCCCGCGAAGCCGACCGTGCCGTCACCGCCCTGGGCGGTGAAGTACTGGAACGCGAGCGACTCGCCCGCGAGCGCGCGCTGGCCGACCTGCATGGCCGTGGCCATGGCCTGGCGCAGCATGCCGCCCATGCCGCCGCCGGACGGGCCGCCCTGCGCCTGCCCACCGCCCGCGCCGCCCCCGCCGGAGGGGCCGCCCAGCCGGGTCTCCATGGTCACGTTCGTCGTCTTGAAGAGGAATTTGCCCGCCTCGCAGTACACGGTCTGCCCGGGCCGCAGGCTGACGACCGCCATCTGCATGGCGTTGCCGACGATCTCTTGCTGAAGGGTCACGGAAGGAGAACGCGGGAGGCGGAGGAAAGAGTTCCGGTCTCCTCGGACGGCGTAGCCGGTGCGGGGGCGGTGCGGGCCCCCGCGGGACCGGTGGGAGGGCCGGACCTCGACGTCCGTTCGCCGCCAGCGGGGCGGGGCACCGGCCGCTGGGATGGACCCATGACGACGACGGACGAAATTCTGAACGGCAAGGTGGCCCTCGTGACCGGCGGCAGCCGCGGCATCGGAGCGGCCACGGCGCTGCGGCTCGCCCGGGAGGGCGCGGACGTGGCGGTGACCTACGTGAACGGCGAGGAGGCGGCGCGGGACGTCGTGGCGGCCGTGGAGGCGCTGGGGCGGCGGGCGGTGGCGCTGCGCGCCGACTCGGCGGACCCCGCGGAGGCGGCCGGGGCGGTGGACCGCACGGCCCGGATGCTGGGCGGACTCGACGTGCTGGTGAACAACGCGGGCGTCGGCGTCCTCGGCCCGCTGGAGGGGCTCGGCCTCTCCGACGTCGACCGCGTGCTCGCCGTGAACGTGCGCGGCGTGTTCCTGGCCTCGCAGGCGGCCGCCGGGCGCATGACGGACGGCGGACGGATCATCACGATCGGCACCTGCATGACCCAGCGGGTGCCCGGCCCCGGCGGGACCCTGTACGCGATGAGCAAGTCCGCCCTGATCGGTCTGACCAAGGCCCTCGCCCGGGAGCTGGGCCCGCGCGGGATCACCGCGAACCTCGTCCATCCCGGCCCGATCGACACGGACATGAACCCGGCGGACGGCCCGCACGCGGCGGGCCAGGCGACGATGACCGCGCTGGGCCGCTTCGGCACGGCGCGGGAGGTGGCCGCGACGGTCGCGCACCTGGCGGGGGCCGCGTACGTCACGGGCGCCGAGTTCGCCGTGGACGGCGGGCACGCGGCCTAGGACGACACTCTCGCGGAGCGGCGCGGGCCCGCCGCACGCCGACGGGTCACCGCCTCGCGAGCGCCCCTTCGCCCGGGTGTTCGCGGTCGTGGTGGCGGCTCAGCCGCCGAGCTCCTGGTGGCGGGCCGTCAGCGCCGCCGCGCCCGCCTCCGTGAGGGAGCCGAACAGCCGCAGGCGGGAGATGCCCCCGTCGGGATAGATGTCCACGCGCGCGTGCGTGCCGACCGCCGGCTCCGGCAGGACGAAGCGGTGGTTGGTGTCGGGCTGGAGACGGGTGCGCGCGAGGATCTCCGTCCAGGCGCCGCTCTCGCCGTCCTTGACCGACACCGAGGCCCAGCCGGCGCTGTTGCCCTTCAGGTAGGCCGTGTCGATCTCCAGGGCGCGGATCCGCGCCTGCGCCGCCAGGCGGTAGCTGATCCAGTCGTTGCCCCGGTCGCGGCGGCGGCGGGTCTCCCAGCCGTCGTCCATCTTGTGCGAGCGGCCCGGCTGGATGGTGTTGCTCGCCGGCGAGTAGAAGAGGTCGGAGGCGTCCTCGGCGCGGCCGCCGTTCTCCAGGGCGACGACGTCGAAGGTGCCGAGCACGCTCAGCCACGCGGGATCGGGCACGACCTCCCCGTACACACGCAGGCGGGCGATGCCCCCGTCGGGGTGCTGGTTGACCCGCAGGTGGGTGAAGCGCTGCTCCACGGACACCGGGAAACCGTTGGCCGCGTGGCCGCCGACCGGCGTGCGCGGGACCAGCGTCGTCCACTTCACATGGTCGCCGAGGAGCTCCTCGGCGGACGGCGAGCCGGGCACCGAGGCGCCCTCGACCGAGACCGCCTGCGGGTAGTTGCCGCGGAAGTGCGCCGTGTCGACGACGATGCCCCGGATCACCCCGGGCGCGCCGAGGCGGACGAGCGCCCAGTCGTGGTCCTCGGCGGTCGGCCAGGGGTGGTCGGCGGAGGCGCCGCGGCGGCGGCGGGTCTCCCAGCCGTCCATGACCTTGCCCTTGTGCCCGAAGTGCTCCGGGTCGAACTCGGCGGGTCCGGGCACCAGCAGGTTCTCGCGCTGGGCGAAGAACTCGTCGTTGGCGGCGACGACCGCGGCCCCGAGCCGCCGGTCGGCGAGGTCGGCGTACCGGGTGAAGGGGAAGTCGGCGGTGCGGTAGTCCGCGTACGGGTCGCCGCCGCCGTAGGGGTTCGCGTCGCCGGTGAAGCTCTGTGTCGCCGTCACGGTGATCAGGTCTGCCTTTCGGGAGGGGGCCGGTGCGGGTGCGGGTGGAGTCGGAAGGGGGTCCGGCGTCCCTTCGGCTCAGGGGGTGCGGGCGAGGAGCCGGCCCTTGGGTGCGGTGAACTCGCCGTCGGAATAGATGCGCCGGCCGCGCAGCCAGGTGGATCGCACGACGCCGGACAGCGTCCTGCCGGCGTATGCCGTGACGCGGTTGCGGTGCTGGAGGGCCGCGGGGTCGACGGTGAAGGTCTCGTCGGGGACGAGGACGGCGAAGTCGGCGTCGCGGCCCGCCTCGATCGCGCCCTTGTGGGAGAGGCCCGCCAGGTCGGCCGTACGGGCGGACATCCACCGGACGACGTCCTCCAGGTCGTGACCCCTCCGGCGGGCCTCGGTCCACACCGCCGCCAGGCTCAGCTGGAGGCCCGAGATGCCGCCCCACGCCGTCGCGAAGTCGTCGGTCTTGAGGTCGGCCGTGGACGGGGAGTGGTCGGTGACCACACAGTCGATCGTGCCGTCCGCCAGGGCTTGCCAGAGCAGGTCCTGGTTGGCGGACTCGCGAATGGGCGGGCAGCACTTGAACTCGCTGGCGCCGTCGGGGACCTCCTCGGCGGTCAGGGTCAGATAGTGCGGGCAGGTCTCGGCCGTGACCCGCACGCCCTCGGCCCTGGCGGCGGCGATCAGCGGCAGCGCGTCGGCGGAGGAGAGGTGCAGCACGTGCACGCGCGCGTGGAGGCGTTTCGCCTGCGCGACGAGGTTCGCGATGGCGGTGTCCTCGGCGTCGCGGGGACGGCTGGCCAGGAAGTCGGCGTACCTGGGGCCGCCCCGCTGCGGGGCGGTGTCGAGGTGGTGCGGGTCCTCGGCGTGCACGATCAGCAGGCCGTCGAATCCGGCGATCTCGGCGAGGGAGCGGGCGAGCCGGTCCTGGTCGAGGTGCGGGAACTCGTCCACGCCCGACGGGGAGAGGAACGCCTTGAAGCCGAAGACGCCGGCCTCGTGCAGCGGGCGCAGGTCCTTGACGTTGTCGGGCAGGGCGCCGCCCCAGAAGCCGACGTCGACATGCGCCTTGTCGGCGGCGACCTCCCGCTTGACCCGGAGGTGGTCGACCGTGGTGGTCGGCGGCAGCGAGTTGAGGGGCATGTCGACGAGGGTGGTGATGCCGCCGGCCGCCGCCGCGCGCGTGGCGGTCCAGAAGCCCTCCCAGTGGGTACGGCCGGGATCGTTGACGTGCACATGGGTGTCGACCAGGCCGGGCAGCAGGACGTCGTCGCCGAAGTCCTCCAGCCGGGCCCCCTCGGGAACGGGGGCGTCGTACGGCAGTACCGCCGTGATCCGGCCGCCGGCGACCGCGACCGCGGCGGGCCGTGACCCTTCGGGAGTGATGACGCGCGTCGAGCGCAGCACCAGTTCAGCGTCGGACACCCGGACCCCTCTCTTCCGTTCTCATCCGGTGACGCGGGAGAAACTTCCGCGTAACGGAATTCAACGTTCTGTTGAAGGAGTCTTCCCTCCCGCCCCCACGCCGTCAAGGGCACGCTCCCCCTAGAGTGCACCCACCCCCGGCGCTCTGGACTTTTCCACATGTCGGAATTAAGATTCCGACCAGCAGAATCTAGTGACGCGCAAGCGAGGAGTCAACCGACCGCCGGGTAGGCTTCAGCCCTTCCGCCAGTTTCGAAAGGAACGCGCCGTGCCGACGTCCAGCGCCAGCACCACCGACTCCGCCAAGTCCGCCGGCGGCGGGGTCCAGTCCCTCGAGCGCGCCTTCGATCTCCTCGAGCGGATGGCGGACGCGGGCGGCGAGGTCGGCCTGAGCGAGCTGTCCGCGAGCAGCGGGCTGCCCCTGCCCACCATCCACCGCCTGATGCGCACGCTGGTGGTCTGCGGTTACGTCCGTCAGCAGCCCAACCGGCGCTACGCGCTGGGCCCCCGGCTGATCCGGCTCGGCGAGTCCGCCGCCCGGCTGCTGGGCACCTGGGCCCGCCCGTACCTGGCCCGCCTGGTCGAGGAGACCGGCGAGACGGCCAACATGGCGCTGCTCGACGGTGACGAGATCGTGTACGTGGCGCAGGTGCCGTCCAAGCACTCGATGCGGATGTTCACCGAGGTCGGCCGCCGTGTCCTGCCGCACTCCACCGGCGTCGGCAAGGCGCTGCTCGCGGGGTTCCCGGACGACGAGGTGCGCGCCCTGCTCGCCCGCACCGGCATGCCCGCCGCCACGGACAAGACGCTCACCACCCCCGACGGCTTCCTCGCGGCCCTGACGGACGTACGGAACACCGGCTACGCGGTCGACGACAACGAGCAGGAGATCGGCGTGCGCTGCCTGGCGGTGCCGGTGCCGGACTCCCCGACCCCGGCGGCCATCTCCATCTCCGGCCCGGCGGGCCGCGTCACGGAGGCGGCCACGGAGAAGATCGTGCCCGTGCTGCGGCAGGTCGCGGTGGAACTCTCGCAGGCGCTGACGAGTTCCGGGCCGGCGGTCTGAGACCTGCCGGCCGGATCACGCGGCGAGGGCGGGAGGGCGCGCGCGTCCGCCGTGTCGCCGTGACCGCCGGACCTCAGCGTCCCGGCGCGCGCCCGAACAGTTCCACGGCCTGGCGCACCTCCGACAGACTCCGGGCCAATGCGCTCACCGAGCCGATCGCGCCCGCGATCAGCAGCAAGGAACGGCGTAACCGGGGGACTTCGGGGATGCCGTGGGTCACCATGGCGGCGAGCGCGGCGAGTTCGTCCTCGGCGATCGCGCGGTCCGGGAACTCGACCGGATACGTGGCGAGCTCCCGGCGCAGCCGGGACACCGCGGTCCGCAGTCCCGCCACCCTCGGATCCTCGTAGCTGCCGGTCACTGCCCTCTGCCTCAAGCTTCGCAACACAGCTCTCCCCCCGCGCGCTCCGCTGAGCGCGCGTGCGCGCCCACCCGCCCCGCAGCCCCTCCCGTGCCGGCCGGGCACCGGAGGACGCGCGGGTCAGTAAACGCCACCCGATGCGGCGCGCGCCACTGCGCGGACCGAAATTCAGCCCCACGAAACCGCACGGCCGACGCCACGTCAGGTATGCAGGACGCATGACGCAAAAGGAAGACCCCGCCGCGCACCAGGTGGCCGGTCTGCTGCTCGCGGCCGGCGGGGGCCGCCGGCTAGGCGGACGCCCCAAGGCGCTGCTCGAACACCGGGGGCGGCCGCTCGTCGAACACGCGGTGGAGGTGCTGCGTACGGCAGGCTGCGCGCGGGTTCACGTGGTGCTCGGGGCCGCCGCCGACGCCGTACGCGAGCGGGCGCGGCTCGACGGGTGCGTGCTGGTACCGAACCCGGAGTGGGAGCAGGGCATGGGTACGTCGCTGCGGGCCGGGCTCGGCTCGCTCGCCGGGACCGGGACGCGCGCCGCGCTGGTCCTGCTCGTCGACCAGCCCGGCATCGGGCCGCGGGCCGTGGCCCGGGTGCTGGCCGCGTGCGAGGGTGAGTCCTCGCTGGTCTGCGCCGCCTACGACGGCGTACGGGGCCATCCCGTCCTGCTGGGGGCCGCCCACTGGGCGGGCGTGGCGGCGACCGCCACCGGCGATCGGGGGGCACGCGCCTATCTCGGGGAGCACGAGGAGGCGATCACCCTCGTCGAGTGCGCGGACGTGGCCCGCCCCTTCGACATCGACACCCCGCAGGATCTCGCGCACCTCGAGTGAGGGACCTGGCACGGTGCGCCACCTTGCCTCGACGCGGAGAGTCTCGACATCAACAAATCATTGAAGTTCCACGATGAGGAAACTAGTATCCACTGATCAGAAGGGCTCGGTCCGCCCGGGACCCCGCCCGCCGTACCCGGTTCGACTGGCACCCGGTGCCACCGCTGAAGGAAGTGACCGCTCATGTCCGCACCAGCGCCGTCCCCGCTGGCCATCGTCGACGCCGAGCCCCTCCCCCGGCAGGAGGAGGTCCTCACCGAGGCGGCGCTCGCCTTCGTGGCCGAACTGCACCGGCGGTTCACCCCGCGCCGGGACGAACTCCTCGCCCGGCGCGCGGAGCGCCGCGCCGAGATCGCCCGCACCTCCACCCTGGACTTCCTCCCGGAGACCGCCGCGATCCGCGCCGACGACTCCTGGCGGGTGGCCCCCTCCCCCGCGGCGCTGGACGACCGCCGGGTCGAGATCACCGGTCCCACCGACCGCAAGATGACCATCAACGCCCTCAACTCAGGCGCCCGGGTCTGGCTCGCGGACTTCGAGGACGCCTCGGCGCCCACCTGGGAGAACGTGGTCCTCGGTCAGATCAACCTGGCCGACGCCTACACCCGCCGCATCGACTTCACGGATCCCGGGTCGGGCAAGTCGTACGCCCTGAAGGACGAGGGCGAGCTCGCCACGGTCGTCATGCGCCCGCGCGGCTGGCACCTGAACGAGCGTCACCTCGTCGACGCCGAAGGCCGTCAGGTCCCGGGCGCACTCGTCGACTTCGGGCTCTACTTCTTCCACAACGCCCGGCGTCTGCTCGACCTCGGCAAGGGCCCGTACTTCTACCTCCCGAAGACGGAGTCGCACCTGGAGGCCCGCCTCTGGAACGAGGTGTTCGTCTTCGCGCAGGACCATGTCGGCATCCCGCAGGGCACCGTCCGCGCCACCGTGCTCATCGAGACGATCACGGCCGCGTACGAGATGGACGAGATCCTCTACGAACTCCGCGACCACGCCTCCGGGTTGAACGCCGGCCGCTGGGACTATCTCTTCTCCATCGTGAAGAACTTCCGTGACGGCGGCGCCAAGTTCGTCCTCCCGGACCGCAACGCGGTGACGATGACCGCCCCGTTCATGCGGGCGTACACCGAACTCCTCGTGCGCACCTGCCACAAGCGCGGCGCGCACGCCATCGGCGGGATGGCGGCCTTCATCCCGTCCCGCCGCGACGAGGAGGTCAACAAGATCGCCTTCGAGAAGGTCAAGGCGGACAAGGACCGTGAGGCGAAGGACGGTTTCGACGGGTCGTGGGTGGCCCACCCGGACCTGGTGCCGATCGCCATGGCCTCCTTCGACGCCGTGCTCGGCGACCGGCCGAACCAGAAGGACCGGCTGCGCGAGGACGTCGACGTCAAGGCGGCCGACCTGATCGCCGTCGACTCCCTGGAGGCGAGGCCGACGTACCCGGGCCTGGTCAACGCCGTGCAGGTCGGCATCCGTTACATCGAGGCCTGGCTGCGCGGCCTGGGCGCGGTCGCCATCTTCAACCTGATGGAGGACGCGGCCACCGCCGAGATCTCCCGCTCGCAGATCTGGCAGTGGATCAACGCCGGAGTGGAGTTCGAGCACGACGGGACCACGGTGAAGGCCACGCCGGAGCTGGCCCGCGAGGTGGCGGCCCGGGAACTGGCGGCGATCCGCGCGGAGATCGGCGAGGAGGCCTTCGCGGCCGGCCACTGGCAGCAGGCGCACGACCTGCTGCTGACGGTCGCCCTCGACGAGGACTACGCGGACTTCCTCACCCTGCCCGCCTACGAGCAGCTGAGGGGCTGAGCACCGGCACCGGCACCGACCCGCACGCTCATCTCTCCGAGTGGCCCAGGGACTTCCCCGGGGCCACTCGGTCGCGTACGAGCTTCTTCACCGCCGTGGGCTCCGGGAAACCCTGTTCGCGGCGGTCCCAGACCACCTCGTCGTTCACCCGCACGACGAAGACGCCGCCCGTGCCGGGCTTCAGGGCGAGTTCCGTCAGCTCGGCCTCGAAGGTCGTGAGCAGCTCCTGCGCCAGCCAGGCCGCGCGCGGCAGCCAACGGCACTGGGTGCAGTACTCGATCTCGACCCGCGCGCTCGCGTCACTCGATCCGCTCATCCGAGGTGCACCGACCAATCCTGTTCCGCGGCCGGCCTGCCGTGCAGGTCGGGGACCCGCTTGAGCCAGTCGGGCCGTCCTTGCCGTGTTCGCGCCGCGCGCCGGGCCTCGTCGGCGGCGAGTTCCCGCGGGTCGGGGAAGTCGGTGGGCAGCCAGGCCGCGGAGGCCCGCACGCGCGCGTGGAGGTGGCGCACATACGCCTCGCGGACCGCGTCCGGGGTCGCGAACCCCGCTTCGCCGGCCAGCCAGGCGTCCGGTACCTCCGCCACGATCCGGCGCAGCAGCTCCTCGGTCACCCGGGGCGCCAGCTCGGCGTCGGCCGCCCGGGTGTCCGGGGCATTGCGGCCGAGGGCGTGGTGACGGAAGTCGTAGGGCTTCCCGGGGTCGGCGCCGTCCCAGCGGTGGTGGAAGACGAGGGCGGCGCCGTGGTCGATGAGCCACAGCCGCGGCGGGACGGTGCCGAACGTCGGCCAGACCATCAGGTTGGAGCTGTGGACCGTCCGGTCGACGTTCACCGTCAGGGCGTCCAGCCAGACGATCCGCCCCGCCTCCAGCGGCTCCACCGGGAAGGCCTCCGCGACCTCCGGCGTGAAGTCCGCCGCGCCCGGCAGGAAGTCCATCCCGAGGTTGAGTCCCGCGCTCGCGGCGTGCAGGTCCCGTACCTCCTGGTGCGGTTCGTCCGCCGCGATCGCCGGGTCGAAGTGGACCAGGACCAGTTCGGGAAAGCGCAGCCCGAGCGCACGCGCCAGCTCGCCGACGATCACCTCGGCGACGAGCGCCTTGCGGCCCTGCGCGGAGCCCGTGAACTTCACGACGTAGGTGCCCAGGTCGTCGGCCTCGACGACGGCGGGCACCGAGCCGCCCGCTCGCAGCGGAGCGAGGTAGCGGGTCGCTGTGACCTCGGTCAACATGCCTGCCTCCCTCTGGCCCGGGTGAGCATAGTAACCAGGCGTGACGGTCGGCGAGAGGTCCGATCCCCGTACGAAACGGCCCGCGGGCGGCCCGGGTGGCGTGTGGTAGCTTGCCAAGGCCAGTCGAACCCATGTGCGCACGCAGGTGTGCACGGGTCAGGGAATCCGGTGCGAATCCGGAGCTGACGCGCAGCGGTGAGGGCGACGGGCGGGGTATCGGCCACTGGACGGCGTACGCGGTCCGGGAAGGCGCCTCGTCCGGGTGACCCCGAGTCCGAAGACCTGCTGGCGCCCCCGCTGCCGCAGGACGGCCGGGGGGAGCACCGTACGACCGGGCTTCGCGCATGAGCCCTCGACGCCGAAGGAACCCTGTGCCGTTCGCACGTGCCGTCCGCCCCGCCCGTCCCGCCGTCCTGTTCCTGGCCGGTGCCCTGCTGCTGACGGGCTGCGGCTCCACCGGTCCGGCGGCCGGTCCGGCGGGCACCTCCGCTTCGGCGGGCGGGAGCGAGGCCGCCGGCCGTCCGGTCGTTCTCGACAACTGCGGGCAGCGGGTCGCGGTCGACGGTCCGCCGCGGCGGGCCGTCTCCCTCGACCAGGGCACGACCGAGATCATGCTCTCCCTCGGGCTGGCCGACCGCATGGTGGGCACGGCCACCTGGACCGACCCGGTGGCCGAGGGCCTGGAGAAGGCGAACGCGAAGGTGAGGCGCCTCGCCGACAACGCCCCCTCCTTCGAGACGGTGCTGGACACCGAACCCGACTTCGTCGCCGCCTCGTTCGCCTCCACCCTCGGCAAGGGCGGGGTCGCGCCCCGCGAGGAGTTCGAGAAACTCGGCGTACCCACCTACCTCTCCCCCTCCGACTGCGTCGGCAAGGACAACAGCGGCGACGGCGACGGCGTCCGCACCGAGCCGCTGACCTTGGACGCGGTCTATGGCGAAGTCCGCGACCTGGCCGAGGTCTTCGGCGTCCGCGAGCGCGGCGAGCGGCTCGTCGCCGAACTGAGGAAGCGGGTGGCCGAGGCCACCGCCGGCCTCGACGCCCGGGGCGTGACCCTCATGTACTGGTTCGCCAACTCCCAGTCGCCGTATGCCGCGGGCTGCTGCGGCGCTCCGGGCATCGTCACGCACGAGCTCGGCGCGAAGAACGCCTTCGACGACACCGAGGAGGAGTGGCCCCAGGTCGACTGGGAGACCGTCGCCGACCGCGACCCCGACCTCCTCGTCCTCGGCGACCTGACCCGGCGCCGGCAGACGGCGGAGAGCGCGGCCGGGAAGATCGCGTTCCTGGAGTCGAACCCGGTCACCAGGAACATGAGCGCGGTGCGCGAGAAGCGGTACGTGCTGGTGTCCGGACAGTCCATGAACCCGACCATCAGGACCGTCGAGGGCATCGAGCGGGTGGCGGCGGCGCTGCGCGCTCACGGCCTCGCGAAATGACCGGCGCACCGGCGTCCACGGCGGCGGCCGTCGGCGGACCGCGCCGCGCGCTGCTGTGGGCGTCCGGTCTCGCGTCGCTGTGCGCCTCGGTCGCCGTGGCCATCACCATCGGTCCCGCGGACATCGCCGTCGGTGACGTGTGGTCCGCGGTCGCCGCCCATCTCGGGTGGGGACAGGCCGAGTTGACACCGCTGCGGGACGGCATCGTGTGGAACCTGCGGCTGCCGCGCACGCTGCTCGCCGCGGTGTGCGGCGCCGGCCTGGCGGTCTGCGGGGCCGTGATGCAGTCCCTGCTGCGCAACCCGCTCGCCGACCCCTTCGTCCTCGGGGTCTCCTCCGGCGCCTCGACCGGCGCGGTGCTGGTCGTCGTCCTCGGCGCGGGCGGCGGCCTTCTGTCGGTCTCCGGTGGCGCCTTCCTCGGCGCGCTGGTCTCCTTCGCGCTGGTGCTGCTGCTCAGCCACACCCTCGGCGGCACCACGGACCGGGTGGTCCTCGCCGGAGTCGCCGCCATGCAGCTGTTCTCCGCGCTGACCTCCTTCGTGGTGATGACGGCCGCCGACGCGGAGACGACCCGCGGCATCCTGTTCTGGCTGCTCGGCTCGCTCAGCGGCGCCGACTGGACGGACGTGAGCGTCGGCGCGGCCGCGCTGGTCGTGGCGCTGGTGGTCTGTCTGGGCCACGCCACGACGCTGGACGCGTTCGCCTTCGGGCAGGACGCGGCCCTCTCCCTCGGCGTCTCCGTGGCCCGCACCCGGCTGGTGCTGCTGTGCACCACCGCGCTGCTCACCGCCACCCTGGTGAGTTCGGCCGGGGCGATCGGCTTCGTCGGCCTGGTCCTCCCGCACGCCGCCCGCGCCCTCACCGGCCCCGGCCACACCCGGCTGCTGCCCGCCACCGCCCTGACCGGCGCGGTGTTCCTGGTCTGGGTCGACACCCTCGCCCGCACCGCGCTCGCCCCGCAGGAGGTGCCGGTGGGCGTGGTGACCTCCCTCATCGGCGTCCCGGCGTTCGTCGCCGTCCTGTACCGCGCGAAGGGCACCCGATGACCGGCCCCGAGGCGGCAGGTTCCGAGTCGGCCGGTTCCAAGTCGACCGGCTCCGGGACCCCCGGCCTTGAGGGGCTGCGTGCCGATAGGGTCACCCGCGCCGCCGGCGGCACCCTGATACTCGACGGGGTCAGTCTGACGCCCCGCCCCGGCGCCGTCACCGGCCTGCTCGGCCCGAACGGCTCGGGCAAGTCCACCCTGCTGCGCCTGCTCGCCGGCGTGCTCGCCCCGGACTCCGGCGTCGTCACCCTCGACGCGTGCCCGCTGCCCCGGATGAGCCGCCGCGCCCTCGCCCGGCGCGTCGCCGTCGTCGAGCAACAGAGCGACACCCAGCTCGCGTTGAGCGTCCTCGACGTCGTACGGCTGGGCAGGATCCCGCACCGGCGCGCCTGGGCCCCGGCCTCCGCCGCCGACGAGGAGGCCGTCCGCGCCGCGCTGGCCCGTACCGGGCTCGCCGACAAGGCCCACCGGCCCTGGCACTCCCTCTCCGGGGGCGAACGCCAGCGCGTCCAGATCGCCCGCGCCCTCGCCCAGGAACCCCGCGAGCTCCTCCTGGACGAGCCCACCAACCACCTGGACGTCCGGCACCAGCTCGCCCTGCTGGCCCTGATCACCGAACTCCGCGTCACCAGCGTCGTCGCGCTGCACGACCTCAACCTGGCCGCGATGTACTGCGACCGGCTCGTCGTCCTCAAGGAGGGTCGCGTGGTGGCCTGCGGCAGCCCGTACGAGGTCCTCACCGAGGCCCTCGTCGCCGACGTCTACGGCGTCCGGGCCGCCGTCACCGCCGACGGCCCCGACGGCCGCCCGCACATCCGCTTCCTGGGCGCCGTACCGTCCCTCTGACGCGGCGTCGGCCGGGTTCCTACCCTCGCCGCCGTTCCGTGCCCCTGAGCCATTCCAGGGCCTGTTCCGGCTCGGCCACGACCCGGACGCCCGCGGGGACCGGCGGTCTGCGCACCACGACCACGGGCAGCCCCGCCGCGCGGGCGGCGGTCAGTTTCGGGGCGGTGGCCGCTCCCCCGCTGTCCTTGGTCACGACGACGTCGACGCGGTGCCGGCGCAGCAGTTCGCGCTCCCCGGCGAGCGTGAAGGGCCCGCGGTCGAGCACCACCTCCATGCGGGACGGGACCGGCGCCTCGGGCGGGTCGACGGACCGTACGAGGAACCACAGGTCGTCCAGGTCGGCGAAGGCGGCCAGCCCCAGGCGCCCGGTGGTGAGGAACACCCGCCGGCCGAGCGAGGGCAGCAGCCCGGCGGCCTCCGCCAGGGAACCGGCCTCGTGCCAGACGTCGCCCGCCACCGGGACCCAGCCCGGGCGGCGCAGCGCGAGGAGCGGCACCCGGGCGTCGGCCGCGGCCCGCGCCGCGTTGCGGCCGATGACCGAGGCGAAGGGGTGGGTGGCGTCGACGAGCGCGTCGACCCGCCGCTCGCCCAGCCACGCCGCCAGTCCCTCGGCCCCGCCGAAGCCGCCCACGCGCACCTCGCCGGGCGGCAGCCGGGGCGCGGCCACCCGTCCGGCCAGGGAGGTCGTCACGCGCAGTCCGGGCACGGCGTCGGCCGCCAGGAGTTCGGCGAGGCGGCGGGCCTCGGTGGTCCCGCCCAGGATCAGTACGTGCACGAGGTCGGGTCCCTTCCGGATGCGAGGTCCGAGCGGCGCGGCCCGGTCGGCCGCGGCGCTTCACTGAAGCACACGGGCGCCGGCCCGGCCGGACCGGTGTCGCGTCCGGGAGTGCTCCGCGCGGCGCGGCGGCCGACAGGGCATTGACTCACGCGGCTCTACTTAGAGTAGCCTTGCCTAAGTTGACCGGTTTCCGGAGGGTGGCTGGTGAGATCAGGGGAACAGCCGGGGCGGGCCGTCCTGAGGCGCTCGGTCAGGGGCCAGGCGCGGCGCGTCGGCCTCGGGGCGGCACTCGGGTGTGTGCACCAACTGGGGGAAGCCCTGGTACCGGTGCTCATCGGTGTCGTCATCGACCAGGCCGTGGCCGGGCAGGACGCCGGGCGGCTCGCCCTCTGGCTGGCCGTCCTGGCCGTCATGTACGTGGCGCTGTCGTGGAGTTTCCGGCTGGGCGCGCGGGCCGGTGAACGCGGTGCCGAAGAGGCCGCGCACACCCTCCGCCTGGCGATCGTGCGCCGGGTGCTCGACGCCCGCGGCGGAGCCGAGGAGGGACGGCTGCCCGGCGAGCTGGCTAACGTCGCCACCGAGGACGCCAAGCGCGTCGGCGCGGTCAACATGGCCTTGATGAGCGGGATATGGGCGGTGGCGGGCATCACCGTCAGCGCCGTGTGGCTGCTGCTGACGTCCGTGCCGCTCGGACTGATCGTGCTGCTCGGCACGCCGGTGCTGCTGTGGCTGGGACATCTGCTGAGCAAGCCGCTGGAGCGTCGCAGCGAGGCCGAGCAGGACCGGGCCGCGCACGCCTCGGGAGTGGCCGCCGACCTGGTGGCCGGGCTTCGGGTGCTGAAGGGACTGGGCGCTCAGCAGGCGGCCGTCGAGCGGTACCGCCGGACCAGCCGGGCCTCCCTCGCGGCCACCCTGCGCGCGGCCCGCGCCGAGTCCTGGCAGACGGGACTCGTCCTGGCCCTGACCGGCGGCTTCATCGCGCTGATAGCGCTCGTCGGCGGACGACTCGCGCTCGAAGGCTCGCTCACCCTGGGGCAGTTGGTGTCCGCGGTGGGTCTCGCGCTGTTCCTGCTGGGGCCGTTGGAGACGTTCGCCTGGGTCAACGCCGAACTGGCGCAGGGCCGGGCCTCGGCCGCCCGGGTCGCGGAGGTCCTCGCCGCGGCACCCGCCGTGGTGGGCGGCGGGGATCCGGTGCCGGACCCGGTGCGCGGGGAGCTGCGACTGCGCGGGGTGCGGCTCGGCGGAACCGACGGTGTCGACCTCGACGTGCCGGCCGGACGGCTGACCGGGATCGCCGTGACGGATCCGGCCTCGGCCGAGGCCCTGTTGCGCTGCCTGGGCCGGGAGACCGACCCGGAGTCCGGGTCGGTCGAACTGGACGGCGTGCCGTTGACCCGGCTCGATCCGGCCGAACTGCGGGCGGCCGTGCTGGTGGCCGCCCATGACGCCGTGCTGTTCGACGGCTCGCTGGCCGCGAACGTGGCGCCGGGGACGGAGCCGTGGAGCGGCCCGGCAGCGGACGGGCCGCGGGACGGGACGGCGCAAGAGGCTCGGGACGGGGCGACGGATCCCCGGACGGAACGCGCCATGGCCGCCGCCCACGCCGACGAGGTGGCCCGTTCCCTGCCGCACGGCGTCGCGACCGGTGTCGGCGAGGGCGGCCGGTCCCTGTCGGGCGGTCAGCGTCAACGCGTCCTGCTGGCCCGCGCACTGCGGGCCGGGGCGCCCGTCCTGGTCGTGCACGACCCGACGACGGCCGTGGACGCGGTCACCGAGGCACGCGTCGCCGAGGGGCTGCGCGAGCTCCGGCGCGGCCGCACCACGGTCGTGGTGACCAACAGCCCGGCCCTGCTCGCCGTCGCCGACCGGGTGGTCCTCCTCGACGGCGGCCGGATCGGGGCCGAGGGCACCCACGCGGAACTCGTACGGGCCGACGCGATCTACCGGACGGCGGTGCTGACGTGACGACACCACCGGAGCGGGCGGAGGCGGGACAGGCGGAAGCCGGGCAGGCGGAGCCCCGCCTGGGGGACGACGCCCCTGCGGCGGGCGTCAGGACGGAAGCCGACCGGGCTCTGCTGCCGACGGCGAGTGCGTCCCGTACCCGGGCCGCGGTGCGTGAGCTGGTGCGGCCGCACCGGGGGACGGCCTGGGCCGGGTTCGGACTGATGGTGCTCGCCACCTCCGTCGGGCTGCTCACCCAGCCCCTGCTGGGCCACATCGTCGACGTGGTCACCGAGCGGCGGTCCCCCGACGCGCTCACCCTGCCGGTCGTCGCGCTGGCCGGGGTCGCCGTGGTCCAGGGCGTCACGACCGCGCTGGGCATGTCGCTGGTGTCCCGGCTCGGCGAGACCGTACTCGCCCGGCTGCGCGAACTGTTCGTGGAGCGTGCGCTCTCGCTGCCGCTGGAGCGGCTGGAGAAGGCGGGCTCCGGAGACCTCAACGCCCGGGTCACCCGGGACGTCTCGCGGGTCGCCGACGCGGTGCGCGGCGCCCTGCCCGAACTGGCGCGCTCGGCGCTGTCGATCGTGCTGACCCTGGGCGCCCTCGCCCTGCTGGACTGGCGGTTCCTGCTCGCCGCACTCGTCGCCCTGCCCGTACAGGCGCACACCGCGCGGTGGTACGTGCGCAACGCCGTGCCCCTGTACGCCAAGGAGCGCATCGCCACCGGGGCCCAGCAGCAGCAACTGCTGGACACCATAGGAGGGGCGCGGACCGTCCGGGCGTACCGGCTTCAGGCCGGGCACACCCGGCGGGTCACCGACCGCTCGCGGGCGTCGGTGGAACTGACGATGCGCGGGGTGCAGTTGGTGCTGCGCTTCTACAGCCGTCTGCACATCGCCGAGTACGCGGGCCTCGGCGCCGTCCTGGTCACCGGGTTCCTGCTGGTGCGCTCCCATTCCGCCTCGGTCGGCACCGCCACGGCCGCCGCGCTGTACTTCCACAGCCTGTTCGGGCCGGTGAACACCGCGCTCGTGCTGCTGGACGACGCCCAGTCGGCGACGGCGGGACTGGCCCGGCTGGTCGGGGTGGTGGACGAACCGGCGCCCGCGTTCGCCGAAGCCGCGGACGACCGTTCGACGGCCGCCGGCGCCCCGTCGGTGACACTGACAGCCGTCTCCCACGCGTATGTGGCCGGCCGTCCGGTACTGCACGGGGTCGACCTGGAGATCCGGCCCAAGGAACGGGTCGCGCTGGTCGGCACCACCGGGGCGGGCAAGACCACGCTCGCGAAGCTGGTGGCGGGACTGCACCGGCCGGGGAGCGGCCGCATCGACATCGGCGGCGTCGCACCGGACGAGTCCGGCCGCCTGGTGGGGCTCGTCACGCAGGAGGTGCACGTCTTCGCCGGACCGCTCGCCGACGACCTGCGACTGGCCCGCCCCGGGGCGGACGACGAGGAGCTGCGGGAGGCGCTGGCCACGGTGGGCGCCCTCGGCTGGGCCGAGGCACTGCCGGAGGGACTGGAGACGGTCGTCGGCGACGGCGGACACCGGCTCACCGCCGACCGCGCCCAGCAACTCGCGCTGGCCCGCCTGCTGTTGGCCGACCCGCCGGTCGTGGTCCTCGACGAGGCGACCGCGGAGGCGGGCAGTTCGGGCGCCCGCCAGCTCGACGAGGCCGCCGAACAGGCCCTGCGGGGCCGCACGGCGCTGGTCGTGGCGCACCGGCTCAGCCAGGCCGCCACCGCCGACCGGGTGGTCGTCCTCGGCGACGGCCGGGTCGTGGAGAGCGGCACGCACGACGAACTGCTCACCGCCGGCGGCGCGTACGCCACCCTGTGGCACGCCTGGTCCGGCAGCCGCTCCCCCACCCCGGACGGCCCCTGACGACCACGACAACACCCGCCCGCCTTTCCCTCTCCCGTCTTCCTCCCCTCCCCATCCCCTCCGCGCCTTCCCCCCGCCCCGGAACCGGCCACCCCCCGCCGAACGCACCGCGACGAACAGAAGGATCATCCGATGCCCCGCGCCACCAGAGCCTCACGGCTGTCCGGCCTGCTCGCCTCCGTAGTCCTGCTCGCCGTGGCGGCGGTCGGCTGCGGCGACTCCGACTCCGGTTCCCCGTCCTCCGACGCGAAGGGCACGGACTCCTCGTCCGCCGCCGGCGCGTTCCCCGTCACCCTCGACCACAAGTACGGCAGTACGACGATCGAGTCCGAGCCGCAGCGGATCGTCACCGTCGGCCTCACCGACCAGGACGCCGTCCTCGCGCTGGGCAAGGTGCCGGTCGGCACGACCGAGTGGCTCGGCGGCTACAAGGGCGCCGTCGGCCCGTGGGCCCGGGACAAGCTGGGCGGTGCGGCGGCGCCGACCGTCCTCACCGACACCGGTACCGGCCCGCAGGCGGAGAAGATCGCCGCCCTGAAGCCGGATCTCATCCTCGCCGTGTACTCGGGACTGACCAAGGCCCAGTACGAGAGCCTGTCGAAGTTCGCGCCCGTGGTCGCCCAGCCGAAGGCGTACAACGACTACGGCGTGCCGTGGCAGCAGCAGACCGAGGAGATCGGCAAGGCGCTGGGCAAGGAGACCGAGGCCAAGACGCTCGTGTCGGGCGTCGAGGGCAGGTTCGCGGCGGCCAAGAAGGCCAACCCGGCCTTCGCGGGGGCCACGGCCGTCATGGCGACCCCGTACGAGGGCACGTTCGTCTACGGCAGCCAGGACACCCGCTCCCGGATCCTGTCCGGCCTCGGCTTCTCGCTGCCGAAGGACCTCGACAAGGTGATCGGCGACACGTTCGGCGCCAACATCAGCAAGGAGCGCTTCGACCTGCTCGACCAGGACGTCGACGTGTGGATCGTGCCGGACCTCACCGCGGCGGTCGCCAAGCTGCACGGCGACAAGATCTACGCCGACCTGGACGTGGTGAAGGAGGGCCGTGAGGTCTTCATCCAGGAGACCGGCGACTACGGCAACGCGGTGTCGCTGTCGACCGTGCTGAGCCTGCCCTACGTCCTCGACCGCCTGGTACCGCAGCTCGCGGCGGCGGTGGACGGCAAGACGGCGACGAAGGTGGAGCAGCCGGCGTCCTGACCGGTCCCACGGCATGACGGAGGGGGCGGGCCCGCGCGGGCCCGCCCCCTCCGTCATGCCGTCCCGGGTTCAGGACCCGTCGACGAGGCTCCTGGGCCGCAGGTCGGTCCAGTTGGCCTCGATGTGGTCCAGGCACTCCTGGCGGGCGGCCGGGCCGTGCGCGACGGTCCAGCCGGCCGGGACGTCCACGAAGTCGGGCCACAGGCTGTACTGGCCCTCGTCGTTGACGAGGACGGAGTAGACGCCGTCGGGGTTCTCGAACGGGTTGCTCATGTCGGGGTCCCTGTCTCTCTGGTCTGATCCGTGGTCGTGATCGTCGTCGCCGTCGCCGCGGCTGTGGCTGTGGCTGTGCCGCCATGGCGGTGCGGTCGTGGCCAGGGGCGGGTCGCGGTCGCCCGCCGTACCAGTGCCTCCAGTGCCCGGAACCAGGTCCGTGCCAGGTCCCGTACGGCGTCCTCGGTGAGGAGTCCGGCCGCGTACGCCCAGTGGGCGCTCAGTTCCGGCCCCCCGGGGCGGTCCTCGGTGAGGGCGTTGAGGGTGAGGGCGTGGGACATCGGCATACCCGGGTCGGCGTCGAGGTCGGCGGCGTCCTCCTCGGGGGCGTAGGACCAGTCGGCGGCCTCCGGGCGCTCGAAGCGGCCCATGTAGTTGAACTCGATCTGCGGCTCGCCGAGCCGGGCCAGTCCGGGGCCGGTCCGGGGGTTGAGGTGGCGCAGCAGGCCGTGGCCGATGCCGGACGCGGGCAGGGCAGCGAGGTGGGCGCGGATCCGGGCCAGGGCCTCGTCCAGCGCGGGGCCGCCCGCGAAGGCGTCCGCCGGGTCGGCGTCGCCCGGGTCGAGCCGTACCGGGACGACGCTGGTGAACCAGCCGACCGTACGGGACAGGTCGGCGTCGCCCGCGAGTTCCTCCTCGCGGCCGTGGCCCTCCAGGTCGACGAGGACGGGACCGCCCGGACCGCTCGCGCCCGGGGTCCGGGCCCGCCAGTCGCCCACGGCGAGGGCGAACGCGGTGAGCAGGACGTCGTTGACGGTGGCGCCGAAGACGGCCGGGACCCGGCTCAGCAGGGGGCCGGTCAGGTCGGCGGGCAGCGTCAGGGAGAGGTGGCCGGTGGTGGCGACCGTGTCCCGGTCGGGGTCCAGGGGCCGCGTCAGGGGGAGGCCGGCGCCCTCGGCGAGTGCGGCCGTCCACCAGGGCAGCTCGTCCTCGGCCGCCGGATCGCCCGCCCGGGTCCCGAGCAGCCGTGACCAGCGGGCGAACGACAGCTCCACGGGCGGCAGTTCAGGGGTTCGTCCGGTGCTGACGGCGGCCCAGGCGGTGGCGAGGTCGGGCAGCAGGACACGCCAGGAGACGCCGTCGACCACCAGGTGGTGGACGAGGATCAGCAGCCGGCCGGGCTGCCCGGGTCCCGCGTCGAACCAGACCGCGCGCACCATCGCCCCGCCGTCCGGGTCGAGGCCGGCCCGTGCCGTCCCGGCGTGGGCGGAGACGGCGGCGCGCAGTCCGGCCTCGTCCGCGCCGCGCACGTCGGCCCGGGTGAGCCAGGTGGCGACGTCGGTGTCCTCGGCCGGCGGAACCCACAGGGCCCACTCCGGGTCGCGCACGAGCCGGGCGCGGAGCATGTCGTGCCGGGCGGCGAGCGCCCCGAGCACGGCCAGCAGTCCGGGTCCGGTCAGGTCGGCGGGGGTGCGGAGCAGGGCCGCCTGGTGGTAGGCGGCGAGCGGACCGCCGCGTTCGAGCAGGGCGCGCATGATCGGGGTGAGGGGGACGGTGCCCGTGCCGTCGTCGTGGGCGGCGAGCCGTTCGCCGGCGCCGAGCGGGACCGCGACGGCGGCCAGCGCGGCGACGGTGCGGTGCCGGAAGACCTGGCGGGGGGTGACCCGCAGGCCACGGGCCCTGGCCCGCGCGACGAGTTGCATGGCGATGATGCTGTCGCCGCCGAAGGAGAAGAAGTCGTCGTCCGTGCCGACCGCCTCGGCGGGCAGCCCGAGGGCGTCCGCGAACAGGTCGCGCAGGGTGCGCTCGGCGTCGGTCCCCGGGGCCCGGCCGCCGCCCGCGGCGGTGAAGTCCGGGGCGGGCAGGGCGGCCCGGTCGAGCTTGCCGTTGGACAGCAGCGGCAGCCGGTCCAGGACCACCACGGCGGCCGGAACCATGTAGTCGGGCAGCGCGGCGGCGGCGTGGGCGCGCAGGCCGGCCGGGTCCCGTGTACCGTCCGGGACGACGGCGTACGCGATGAGCTGCCGTACGCCGGGCCGGTGTTCGCGGGCCACGACGACGGACTGCGCGACGCCCGGGTGGGTGTCCAGCGCGGCCTCGATCTCGGCGAGTTCGACCCGGTAGCCGCGGATCTTGACCTGGTCGTCGGTGCGGCCGGCGAACTCCAGCAAACCGTCCTCGGTCCAGCGGGCCAGGTCGCCGGTGCGGTACATGCGCGCGCCGGGCGCCCCGAAGGGGTCGGCCACGAAGCGTTCGGCGGTCAGGTCCGGTCGGCCGAGGTAGCCGCGGGCCAGGCCCGGTCCCGACAGGTACAGCTCGCCGGTGACGCCGGGCGGCACCGGGCGCAGCGCGGTGTCCAGCACATAGGCGCGGGAGTGGTGGACGGGGCGTCCGACGACCGGGCTCGCGCTGTCGCGGACCCGGCCGACGAGGGCGTCGACGGTGGCCTCGGTGGGGCCGTACAGGTTGAACGCCTCGGTGTCCGGCAGCGCGGCCAGCCGTGCCCACAGCGCCGGGGGTACGGCCTCGCCGCCGAAGCCGACCACGGAGAGCGGGCAGTCGCCCTCGGGGGTGATCAGCCCGCTGTCCGCCATCTGGGCGAGCAGTGACGGGGTGACCTCGATGAAGTCGATGCCGTGGTCGCGGACGAAGGCGGTGAGGAGTTCGGGGTCGCGGCGGGTGTCGTCGTCCGCGATGTGCAGGGCGTGCCCGTCCAGCAGCCACAGCTGCGGCTGCCAGGAGGCGTCGAAGGCGAAGGACCAGGCGTGCCCCACGCGCAGGTGCCGGCGTCCGGTGCGGCGCCGGGCCACTTCGTGCAGGTCGTGACGGTGGCTGTGGAAGAGGTGGGCGATCCCGCGCTGGGTGACGACGACCCCCTTGGGACGGCCCGTCGAACCGGAGGTGTAGATGACGTAGGCCGGGTGGTCGGGGGCGGGGGCGGCCGGGTCCGCCTCCGGCAGGGCGTCGGCCGGTACGGCGGCCGAGGAGCCGGACGCGGCGTCGGCTGCGGGATCGGACGGGGCGTCGGCCGAGGAGTCGGTCGCGGGATCGGACGGGGCGTCGCCCGAGGAGTCGGTCGCGGGGTCGAGGAGCAGCAGCGGGACGTCGGTGGCGGGCAGCGTGCGGGCGGTCTCCTCGGCGGCCAGGACCAGGACCGGGCGGGCGTCGTCGAGCATGCCGGTGAGCCGGGACCCGGGCAGGCCGGGGTCGAGGGGCAGATAGGCGGCGCCCGCCTTCATCACGGCGAGGATCGCGGCGATGTGCTCGGCGGTGCGGGGCAGGGCGAGCGCCACGATCCGCTCGGGGCCGACGCCGTGACCGGCGAGGATCCGGGCCAACCGGTCGGTGCGGGCGTCGAGTTCGGCGAATGTCCAGGTCACCGAGCCGTCGGCGACGGCGACCTCGTCCGGGGAGGCGGCGACCTGGGCGGCGAACAGCTCGGGCACGGTGCCCGGCCGCTCGTCCGCCGGCGCGGGCAGCGCGGTGTCGTTCCAGGTCCGCAGGACGGTGTGCCGGTCGGCGGGGCCGAGCAGGTCGAGCCGCCCGACCGGGCGGTCGGGGTCGGCCGCCATGCCGGTGAGCAGGGTGGTCAGGGCGTCCGTGATCCGCCGTACGGTGGCCGGGGTGAACAGCTCGGGGCGGAACTCGGCGGTCAGCCGCAGCCGTTCGGCGGGCTCGACGGCCCACGCGAACGGATAGTGGGTGGAATCCTCGTGATCGCGGACCGTGACGCGCGGTCCGGTGCCTTCCTCGTCCGTCTCGGTCACCGGGTACGACTCGAACACCACCAGGGTGTCGAAGAGTTCGCCGAGTCCGGCGGCCCGCTGGATGTCGGCGAGACCGAGGTGCTGATGGGCGATGAGCCGGGACTGCTCGTCCTGGAGCCGGGCGAGCAGCTCGCCCGTACTCTCCCTCGGACGGACCCGTACCCGGACCGGCACGGTGTTGATGAACAGGCCGATCATCGACTCGGCCCCGGGCAGCTCGGGCGAGCGGCCGGCGACGGTCGCGCCGAACACCACGTCCTCGCGTCCGGTGAGCCGGCCGAGCAGGACACCCCAGGCGGCCTGGACGAGGGTGTTGAGGGTGACGCCCCGGCTCCGGGCGAACGCCTCCAGCTCCGCCGTGCGGGCGGCGTCCAGGTGGACGGTGTGGGTGCGCGGCACGGCGGCGGTCCGGTCGGCGTCGGCGGGCGCGAGCCGGGTGGGTTCGGCCAGGCCCCCGAGGGCCTCGGCCCACGCCGCGGCCGAGGCGGCCGGGTCCTGGGCGGCCAGCAGCCGCAGATGCTCGCGGTACGGGGCGGGCTCGGCCGGCGGGCGGCCCTCGTAGCGCGCCCACAGCTCGGCGGTGAGCAGCGGCAGCGACCAGCCGTCCAGCAGGAGGTGCTGGTGCGAGAGCACGAGCCGGTGCCGGTCCGGTCCGAGCCGGGCCAGCAACAGCCTTAGCAGCGGCGGGCGTTCGGGGTCGAAGCGGCGGCGCTCCTGACCGAGCAGCCGGGTCCACCGCGGTGGATCGTCGCTCACGTCGAGCTGCCGCCAGGGCAGTACGGCGGTGCGCGGCACGACGGCGACGGGCCGCCCGGAGGACAGGTGCCGGAAACCGCTGCGCAGGTTCTCGTGCGCGTCGAGCACCGCCTGTCCGGCGGCGCGCAGCCGGTCGGCGTCCAGCGGTCCTTCCAGCTCGTAGGAGACCTGGACGGTGTACACGTCGGGCCCCTCCTCGCCGGAGTCGAGGGCGGCGTGGAAGAGCAGGCCGGCCTGGAGCGGGGAGACGGGCAGGACCTCCGTCCCGGCGGGCAGGACGGCGAGTTCGGCGCGCTCCTCGTCGGTGAGGTCGAGCAGGGGGGCGTCGTCGTGGCCCCCGCCGGCGGTGGCGGGGTCGGCGGTGGCGGCCACGGCGGCCAGTCCCGCGACGGACTTGTGCCGGAACACGTCACGCGGGCTGAGGGCGAGCCCGGCGGCGCGGGCGCGGGCGACCAGCTGCATGGCGACGATGCTGTCGCCGCCGAGGGAGAAGAAGTCGTCCTCGACGCCCACCCGTTCGAGGCCGAGGACGTCCGCGACGAGCGCGCCGAGGGTCTCCTCCAGCGGCGTGCGCGGCCGGGTGCCGGTCACCTCGGCGGCGAAGTCGGGGGCGGGCAGCGCGCGGCGGTCCAGTTTGCCGTTGGGGGTGAGCGGAAGGGCATCGAGGGTGACGACGGCGGCCGGGACCATGTGGTCGGGCAGCACGGCGGCGGCGTGGGCGCGCAGTGCCGTCGCGTTCACCGGGGAGCCGTCCCCGGCCGGGATGACGTACGCGACCAGGTGCGCGTCGCGCCGGACGACGGTGGCGTGGTCGACGGCCGGGTGCTCCGCGAGGACGGTCTCGATCTCGCCGAGCTCGATCCGGAAGCCGCGCAGCTTGATCTGGTCGTCGGTGCGCCCGAGGTACTCCAGGGCGCCGTCGCGGGTCCAGCGGGCCAGGTCCCCGGTGCGGTACATCCGGGTGCCGGGCCGGTCGGCGTACGGGTCGGCGACGAACCGCTCGGCGGTCAGGCCGGGTCGGCCGAGGTAGCCGCGGGCCAACTGGACGCCCGCCAGGTACAGTTCGCCGGCCACGCCGGGCGGGACCGGGCGCAGCGCGGCGTCCAGGACGTAGGCACGGGTGTTCCACACCGGGCGGCCGATCGGCACGGTGGCCGGGTCGGCGGACACCTCGTGGGCGGTGACGTCGACGGACGCCTCCGTCGGGCCGTACAGGTTGTGCAGCCGGCTGCCCGGCAGCAGCCGGTGGAAGCGGGCGGCCAGGGCGACGGGCAGCGCCTCACCGCTGCACATCACCTGGCGCAGTCCGGTGCACCCGGCGGCGGTCGGCTCGTCGAGGAAGGCACGCAGCATCGACGGCACGAAGTGGGCCGTGGTGATGTGCCGGCGCTGTATCAGGTCGGCGAGGTAGGCCGGGTCCTGGTGGCCCTCGGGGCGGGCGAGCACCAGGGTGGCGCCGGCGACGAGCGGCCAGAAGAACTCCCACACCGAGACGTCGAACCCGGCCGGGGTCTTCTGCAGGACCCGGTCGCCGCCGTCGAGGCGGTAGGTGTCCTGCATCCACAGGAGCCGGTTGGCGATGCCCTCGTGGGGCACCGTCACACCCTTGGGGCGGCCGGTGGAGCCGGAGGTGTAGATGACGTAGGCGGGGTGACGGGGGTCGTACCCGGTGGGCAGGGGGGCGTGTGCCGGGCGGTCGGGAGCGCCGTCGGCGTCCACCGTGAGGGCGGGCACACCGCTGTCGGGGAGGGTGACCCCGTCGGCGGTGACCAGGCAGACCGGGCGGGCGTCGGTGAGCGTGTACGCGAGCCGTTCGGCCGGGTGGCCGGTGTCGAGGGGCAGGTAGGCGGCGCCCGCGCGGTGGACCGCGAGCAGGGCGGTCACGAGGGCGAGGGAGCGCGGCAGGGCGACGGCCACGGTGGCCTCGGCCCGTGCCCCGTGCGCGACGAGGGTGTGGGCGAGACGCTCGACCCGCAGGTCGAGTTCGGCGTAGGTGAGGGCGGTGTCCTCGAAGACGACGGCGGTCGCCTCCGGGGTGCGGGCGGCCTGGGCGCGGAACAGCTCCGGCAGGGTGAGGCCGGGGACGGGCCGCGCGGTGTCGTTCCATCCGGTGAGGACGAGGGCGCGTTCGTCGTCGCCCAGCACGTCGAGGGTGCCCACGCGGCGGCCGGGGTCGGCGGCGATCTGTTCCAGCAGCGAGGCGAGCCGCCGGGCGAGGAGTTCGGCGGTGGACTCGTCGAAGAGGTCGGCGCTGTACTCGATCCAGCCCCGGATGCCGGCGTCGTCGCCCTGTTCGACGAAGTCGAAGCCGAGGTCGAACTTGGCGCCCTGCCGGCCGAGCGGTTCGCGGCGGGCGGTCAGGCCCGGCAGCGCGGGAGTCGCGCCGGCGTTCTCGAGGTGTACGACCATCACCTGGAACAGCGGGTGCCGGGCCAGGGAGCGGGTCGGGTTGAGGGCCTCCACCAGGCGTTCGAAGGGCAGGTCCTGGTGTTCGTAGGCGGCGAGGTCGGTCTCCCGGACGCGGGCGAGCAGGTCGGTGAAGGTGGGGTCGCCGGACAGGTCGGTGCGCAGCACGAGGGTGTTCACGAAGAAGCCGACCAGGCCTTCGAGGTGTTCGTCGGAGCGCCCCGAGATCGGCGCGCCCAGCGGGATGTCGTCCCCGGCGCCGAGCCGGTGCAGGAGCGCGGCGACGGCGGCCTGGACGACCATGAACATGCTGACCCCGTGGCGGCGGGCCAGCGCCCGCAGCGCCCGGGTGCGCGCGGCGTCGACCGTCAGCCCGACGGCGCCGCCGCGGTGACTGCCCTCCCGCGGCCGCGGCCGGTCGGCGGGCAGCGCGAGTTCGTCCGGCAGGCCGGCGAGCGTGCCGCGCCAGTAGGTGAGCTGGCGGGAGAGGCGGCTGTCCGGCGCGTCGGCGTCGCCGAGCGCCTCGCGGTGCCAGAGGGCGTAGTCGGCGTACTGCACCGGCAGCGGCGCCCAGCCGGGCCGGTGTCCTGCGCGGCGGGCCTCGTAGGCGGTGGCCAGGTCACGCCACAGGGGGCCGTCGGACCACTGGTCGCCGGCGATGTGGTGCAGCACCAGCAGCAGGACGTGTTCCTCCGGGCCCAGAGCGAACACATGGGCGCGCAGCGGGAGTTCGCGGTCGAGTGCGAAGCCCTGCGCCGTGGCCGCGGCGAGCCGGCCGGGCAGTTCGCTCTCGGTGACCCGGCTGTGGTGGACGGGGACCGTGACGCGGGACGGGTCGAGCACGACCTGGTGGGCCCTGCCGTCGTGCTCGGGAAAGACCGTGCGCAGGCTCTCGTGGCGCACCGCGACGTCGTTCAGCGCGGCGGCCAGCGCCTGCGGGTCGAGCGTGCCGGTCAGCCGCCAGGCCGCCGGGATGGTGTACGTGGCTCCCGGCCCGTCGATGCGGTGCAGCAGCCAGAGCCGTTGCTGGGCGAAGGACAGCGGGAGCCGTTCGGGCCGGGCGGCTGGGACGAGGGCGGGCAGTCCGCCGGCCCGGTCGTCGAGCCGTGCGGCGAGCAGCGCGGGGGTGGGCGCCTCGAAGACGCTGCGGACGGTGATGTCGGCGCCGAGGACCGTGCGGACCCGGCTGACCAGGCGCATGGCGAGCAGGGAGTGTCCGCCGAGGGCGAAGAAGTCGTCGTCGCCGCCGACCCGGTCGACGCCGAGGACGTCGGCGAAGAGTGCGCCGAGGATCTCCTCGCGCGGGCCGCGCGGCGGAGCGCCCGCCGCTCCCGCGGAGGTGAAGTCGGGTGCGAGCAGGGCCCGCCGGTCGAGCTTGCCGTTGGGGCTGAGGGGCAGCGTGTCGAGCGGGACGAAGGCCGCGGGCACCATGTGCGCGGGGAGTCCGGCGGCGGTGTGGGCGCGCAGCGCCGTCGCGTCCACCGGTCCGGCGTCCCGGTCCGGGATCACATAGGCCACGAGCCGCTGGTCACGGACCACGACGACGGCGTGCGCGAGGGCCGGGTGCCGGGTCAGGACGCCCTCGATCTCGCCGGGTTCGACGCGGAAGCCGCGCACCTTCACCTGGTCGTCGGTGCGGCCCAGGTACTCGACCGTCCCGTCGGCCGCCCACCGGGCCAGGTCGCCCGTACGGTACATGCGGGTGCCGGGCGCCCCGTACGGGTCGGCGACGAACCGCTCCGCCGTGAGCGCGGCCCGGTCGAGGTAGCCGCGGGCGAGCTGGACGCCCGCGAGGTACAGCTCGCCGGGGACGCCGGGCGGCACCGGGCGCAGTCCGGCGTCGAGCACGTACACCCGGGTGTTCCACACCGGGCGGCCGATCGGCACGCGCGGCGCGTCGGGTCCGATCTCGACGGCCGTCACGTCGACGGACGCCTCGGTCGGCCCGTAGAGGTTGTGCAGCTCCGCCGTCAGGACGTCGTGGAAGCGGTGGGCGAGGCCGACGGGCAGGGCCTCGCCGCTGCACATCACCCGGCGCAGGCCGGTGCACCGCGCGGCGGCGGGTTCCTCCAGGAACAGCTGGAGCATGGACGGCACGAAGTGGACGGTGGTGACGTCCTGTTCACGGATCAGCCGGGCCAGGTAGGCCGGGTCGCGGTGGCCCTCGGGCCGGGCGAGCACCAGGGCGGCGCCGGTGATCAGAGGCCAGAAGAACTCCCACACCGACACGTCGAAGCTGGACGGCGTCTTCTGCAGGACGCGGTCGGCCGCCGTCAGACCGTAGGTGTGCTGCATCCACAGGAGCCGGTTGACGATGCCCTCGTGCGGGACGACCACGCCCTTGGGCCGGCCGGTGGAGCCCGAGGTGTAGATGACGTAGGCGGGGTGCGCCGGACCGGGGGCGGCGGGCGGATCCACCTCGGGGCCGGTCGGCAGGCCGTCGCGGATCACGTACACCGGGCGGGCGTCCTCGACCATGAGCGCGAGGCGTTCCTCCGGGTAGTCCGGGTCGAGCGGCAGGTAGGCGGCGCCCGCGCGGTGGACGGCGAGCAGGGCGACGACCAGGTCGGGCGAGCGCGGGAGGGCGACGGCCACGGTCCGCTCGGGGCCCGCGCCCAGCCCGGCCAGCACGCGTGCGGTCCGCTCCACCCTGGCGTCCAGCTCCGCGTAGGTCAGCCGCCGCCCCTCGAAGACGAGGGCCGTGGCGTTCGGGGTGCGCGCCGCCTGGGCGGCGAAGAGGGCGGGCAGGGTGGTGGACGGGACGGGGTGCGTGGTGGCGTTCCACTCCCCCAGCACCAGGGCGCGTTCGGGTTCCTCCAGGAGCGGGAGATCGCGTACGGCTCGGTCCGGCGCGGCCGCGACGTCTTCCAGCAGCCGCACCAGACGGCCGGCGAGCCGGTCGGCCGTCTCGTGGTCGAAGAGGTCGGCCGCGTACTCCAGGAGCAGGACGACGCGGTCGTGGCCGGTCTCGTCGACGAAGGTGAAGTGGAGGTCGAACTTGGCCATGCCGGTGTCCATGGCGAACCACTCGGTCCGCAGGCCGAGCACGTCCGGGTCGCCGTCGGGGCGGTGGTGGTAGCCCAGCATCACCTGGAAGAGCGGGTTGCGGCCGGCCGTCCGGGGCGGGTTGACGGCCTCCACGACCCGGTCGAAGGGCAGGTCCTGGTACTCGAACGCCTTCAGGGACGACTCCCGGACCCGGCCCAGCAGCTGCCGGAACGTCACATCGTCGCCCGCCAGGTCGGTGCGCAGGACCAGGGTGTTCACGAAGAAGCCGACCAGCTCGCCGAGCGCCTCGTCGGTACGGCCCGCGATGGGCGCGCCGAGCGGGATGTCGTCGCCCGCCCCGAGGCGGTGCAGCAGCGCCGCGGTGGCGGCCTGGAACAGCATGAACATGCTGGTCCTGGTGGCTCCCGCCAGGTCGCGCAGGGCGTGGCCGGTGGCGGAGGGCAGCTCCAGGCGGACCGTGCCGCCGCGGCCGGACGGCTCGGCCGGACGCGGCCGGTCGGCCGGCAGGGCGAGTTCCTCGGGCAGGCCGCGCAGGGCGTCCGTCCAGTGGGCGAGCTGGCTCTCACCGGTCCGGGCGAGCAGGTCGTCCTGCCAGAGGGTGTAGTCGGCGTACTGCACCGGCAGCGGCGCCCACCCGGGCGGCCGCCCCTCGCGGCGGGCCGCGTAGGCGGCGGTGAGGTCGGCGAGGAAGGGGCGGTCGGACCACTCGTCGGTCGTGATGTGGTGCAGGACGACGGCTACCACGTGGTCGTCCGGCTCCAGCCGGAACACCTCGCAGCGCAGCGGGAGTTCGGTGGTGAGGTCGAACGGACGGCGCTGGGCGGCCTCGATCAGGGCGGGCAGCGCGTCCTCGGCGCAGTCGCTCACCGTGCAGGCGGGCACCGCCTCGGTGGCCGGGACGATCCGCTGGTAGGGCTCGCCCTCGTGCAGCGGGAAGACCGTCCGCAGCGCCTCGTGGCGCCCGGCGACGTCCCGCAGGGCGGCGGCCAGGGCCTCGGTGTCGAGGCCGCCGCGCAGGCGGAAGACCAGCGGGAAGTTGTAGGCGACGCCGGTGCCGGTGATCTGTTCCACCAGCAGGAGCCGCCGCTGGGCGGCCGACAGCGGGACACGGGCGGGCCGGTCGGCGACGGGCGTGACCGCCGGACGGGCCGGCTTCGCCCCGTCCGCGCGGGCCGCGAGCAGCGCCGGGGTGGGCGCCTCGAAGAGGTCACGGATGGCGAGTTCGGCGCCCAGTTCGGTGCGGGCGCGGCTGACCAGCCGGGTGGCGAGCAGCGAGTGTCCGCCGAGGTCGAAGAAATTGTCCTCGGCGCCGACCTCGGGCAGCCCCAGCACCTCCGCGAACAGCCGGCACAGCACCTCCTCCCGGGGGGTGCGCGGGCCGCGTCCGCCGCCGAGGGCGACGGCGGGCTCGGCGTCGGGCAGGGCGCGCACATCGAGCTTGCCGTTGGCGTTCATCGGCAGGCCGTCGACGGTGACGAAGGCGGCCGGGACCATGTAGTCGGGCAGTTCGCGGCCCAGGTCCTCCCGCAGGCGGCGCACCAGGGCGCTCGCCTCACGGGCGGCCGTGGGGTCGTTGGCGTAGGGGTGGGTGCCGCCGCCGGCACGGAACAGCCCGCCGGTGAGACGCGGGGCGGCGGCGAGCGAGGAGGTGGGCGAGGCGTCGGAGGCCAGGAACACCGCGTCGAACGTGCCGGGCAGCGTCGACCAGGTGGTCAGGACCCGGTAACCGGCGGCCGCGCCGAGCCGGTGCAGCTGCTCGGGGTCGACGCCCGCCTCGGAGGTACGGCCGTCGGGCACGCCGGTCAGTCGAAGGCCCGCGGGCCGTTCGTCGCGCGGGTGCCGGCCGGCGCCGCCGGTCACGGACCGGTTGCCGTCGAGCAGGGCGCCGATGCTCTCGGGGCCGGACCGGTCCCCGCGCACGAGTTCGCCGACGGTGTCGGCCGTGGCCCAGTCGACGACCGGCACAGCGTCCAGCCGCACGTCCGGCTCGCCGGCGTACAGGACGACGTCGTAGCGGTGCCGGGTCAGCTCGTTGTGGTGGTGGCCGCGCTTGGTGCGCAGGTCGACCCCGTATCCGAGGGTGGTGAAGAAGTCGGGGTCGACGAGGAGTTCCTTCTCCAGCCGCAGGCCGCGCTCCACCGCCGCCGCCAGGTCGGCCTCGGCGGTGCCGCGGGCGCGCTGGATCTCCGTGTGGAAGGTGCGGGCCAGGCGCAGGTTGCGGACGTCGCCGACGAACAGGGCGCCGCCGGGCGCGAGCAGGTCCATGGCGCCGCGCAGGACGGCGGTGAGGTGGTCGATGCTCGGGAAGTACTGGACGACGGAGTTGATGACGATCGTGTCGAAGTAGCCGGTCGGCAGGCCGCTCAGGTCCTCGGCCGGCCGACAGCGCAGTTCGACCTTGGCGGCCAGGGCGGGGTCGCGCCGCACCTCCTCACCGATCTTGCGGATGACGGGGGCGGCGAAGTCGGTGGCCCAGTAGGCCTCGGCGTCCGGGGCGAGCCGGGACAGCAGCAGGCCGGAACCGACGCCGATCTCCAGGATCCGGCGGGGGCGCAGGGAGTCGATGCGGGCGAGGGTGGCCTCGCGCCACTCGTGCATCTCCTCGAACGGGATGGGCCGGCCGTCGTAGGAGCTGTCCCAGCCGTCGTACCGCTCGGTGAAGACGGCGGTCCCGATCTCCTCGTACTCGTCGGAGTAGATCTCCTGCCACTCGCCGACCTGGGCGGCCTCGGCAGCGGAGCGCTCCGCGGAGTCGGCGCCGGAGGGCACGACATAGCCGACGAGGCGTTCGTCGCGGACCACGACGGCGGCCTGGGCGACCAGCGGATGGCGGCTGAGGGCGGTCTCGATCTCGCCGGGTTCGATGCGGTAGCCGCGGATCTTGACCTGGTCGTCGGTGCGGCCGAGGAAGTCGAGGTTGCCGTCGGGGCCCCGGCGCACCAGGTCGCCGGTGCGGTACATGCGCGTCCCGGGCTCACCGAACGGGTCGGCGACGAAGCGTTCGGCGGTCAGCGCGGGCCGGTCCAGATAGCCCCGGGCCAGGCCGATCCCGGCGATGTACAGCTCGCCGGGGACGCCGTCGGGCACCGGGCGCAGCCAGGCGTCGAGGAGGTGGGCGCGGGTGCCGCGGATCGGGCGGCCGACGGTGGGCGTGGCGCTGTCGAGGGTGCCGCCGCCGAGGGTGTTGATGGTGTACTCGGTCGGCCCGTACAGGTTGTAGCCGTACGTCCCCTCGGTGTCGCGCAGGGCCGTCCACACCGTCTCGGGGACGGCCTCGCCGCCCAGCAGCACGAGCGGCGGGACATGGCCCGTCAGCAGTCCCTGTTCGATCAGCAGCCGGGCGTAAGTGGGGGTGACGTTGACGACGTCGACGCGGTGCCGCTCGCAGTAGGCGACGAGCGCCTCGGCGTCACGGCGCAACTCCTCGTCGCACACGTGCACTTCGTGGCCCTCGACCAGCCAGAGCAGTTCCTCCCACGACATGTCGAAGGCGAAGGACACGGTGTGCGCGATGCGCAGCCGCCGCCCGCCGGCCGAGGCGATGGCCGGGGCGAAGATCTCCTTCTGGTGGTTGAGCTGCATGTTCGTCAGACCCCGGTAGGGGGTGACGACGCCCTTGGGGCGGCCGGTGGAGCCGGAGGTGTAGATGACGTACGCCGGGTGTTCGAGGCTGAAGCGGAACCGGACGGCAGCGTCCGACCGCTGCGCCAACTCCCGCTCGGTGCCTGGGTCGTCGAGCAAAACCCGGGTCATGTCGCCGTCCAGCGTGGCGGAGACGGCCGCGGTGGTGAGCAGCAGCAGCGGGCGGGCGTCGGCCAGCATCAGGGACAGCCGGTCGGCCGGATGGTCCAGCTCCAGCGGCAGGTAGGCGGCGCCGGTGCGCAGCACCGCGAAGAGCGCGACCACCATGTCGAGCGAGCGCGGCAGACCGAGGGCGACCACCCGCTCGGGGCCCGCGCCCCGGTCGATGAGCAGCCCGGCCATGCGGTTGACGGCCGCGTCGAGTTCGGCGTACGTCAGGGTGCGCTCGCCGAAGACGAGGGCTCGCTCGTGCGGGGTGCGTGCGGCCTGCGCGGCCAGCAGGTCGGCGACGGTGTCCTCGGGGTCGGGCACCCGGCTCGCCGCCGACCGGGCGCGCAGCGCCGCGCGTTCGGCGGGCAGCAGCGGGTCGAGGGAACCGACGGGGACCGTGAGGTCGGCGCTCAGGCGGTCGAGCAGCAGCGCGAACCGGTCGAGCAGGGAGCGCGCCCGGTCGGCGGGGACGAGGTCGGGGCGGTGGGTGAGGGTGACGGCGATCCGGCGGCCCGGGGTGACGACGAGGTTGGCCGGATAGTGGGTGGCGTCGACGTTGGCGACGGCCGTGGCGCCGTGCCGGGTGCGCAGGTCCGCCAGCCGTTCCTCGGTGTCGTTGTTGCGCAGCACGAACAGCGTGTCGAAGAGCTTGCGGTGTCCGGTCTCGGCCTGGAGCACCCCGAGCCCGAGGTGCTCGTACGGCATGAGGTCGAGGCGTTCGCCCTGGATGCGGCGGAGCAGGGCGAGGACCGGCTCGGCGGGGTCGAGGACGATGCGGGTGGGAACCGTGTTGAGGAAGAGGCCGATGATGTCGCCGACGTCCGGGACCTCGCTGGGCCGGCCGGCCACGGTGGTGCCGAACACCACGTCGGGGCGCCCGGTGGCGGAGGCGAGGGTGAGCCCCCAGGCCGCGTTGAGGAGCGTGTTCAGGGTCAGCCCGTGGTCGCGGCCCGCCTCCCGCAGCCGGTCGCCGAGCTCGGCGGGCAGGCGCAGGTCGAGCTGGTCGGGGATGACCGGTTCGAGGCCGTCGGCCGCGGCCGGGGCCAGCAGCGTGGGCTCGTCGAGACCGGCCAGGGCGGTGCGCCAGGCGGCCGTGGCGGCCGTGTCGTCCTGCCGCTCCAGCCAGCTCAGGTAGTCGCGGTAGCTGCCGGGGGCCGGCAGAGCGCCGGCGTCGCCGCCCGACGCGTAGAGGGCGAACAGTTCGTCGAGGAACAGCCAGGCCGACCAGCCGTCCCAGAGGATCAGATGACGCCCGATGACGAGCCGGTCGCCGCGCCGCGCGCCCAGGCGCAGCAGGAGCAGCCGGAACAGCGGGGGCGCCGAGAGGTCGAACCGCCGGTCGCGCTCGGCGTCGGTCAACTCAGCGAGCCTCGCGTCCTGTTCGGCCGCGGGGAGGTGGGAGAGGTCGACCTCCTCCAGCGGGATTCCCGGGTCCTCGACGATGAACTGCACCGGCCGGTCGAGGCCCTCGCTGGTGAAGCCGGCCCGCAGCCCCGGGTTACGGGCGAGGAGGGTGCGTACGGCGGCGCGCAGCCGTACGGTGTCGAGCCGGCCGGCGAAGTCGAAGGTCTCGTGGACGGTGTAGACGTCGAGCGCGCCCTCGTCGTACGCCGAGTGGAAGAACAGGCCCTCCTGGAGGGGGGCCAGCGGCCAGACGTCGGCGACCGCCGCCGGGGCGGCCAGGGCGCGGACGCGGGCGTGTTCGGCGTCGGTGAGGGTGAAGGGGGCCGCGGGGGCCCGGCCGGCTTCGGGGGCCGCCGTCGCGACCGCGGCCGCCGCCAGGGCCGCCGGGGTGCGGTGGGTGAACACGTCGCGCGGGCTGAGGCCGAGACCGGCGGCCCGGGCCCGGCCGGCGACGCCGATGGAACTGATGCTGTCGCCGCCGAGCTGGAAGAAGTCGTCGTCGGGGCCGGCGTCGGCGATGCCGAGGACGGCCGCGAAGATCTCGGTGAGTCGGCGTTCCAGCGGTGTGGCGGGCTCCCGGCGGGCGGCACGCCCGGCCTCGGGGGCGGGCAGCGCGGCCTGGTCGAGCTTGCCGCTGGGGGTGAGCGGGAGGTCGGCCAGGAGGACGTAGGCCTCCGGGACCAGGGGTGCGGGCAGCGCGTCCGCGAGGGCGGCGCGCAGCTCGGCGACGTCGACGGTGGCGCCGGCCACCGGGACCGCGTAGGCGACCAGACGCCGGTCGCGGACGACGACCGCGCCCCGGGCCACGGCCGGGTGGCGGGTCAGCGCCGCCTCTATCTCGCCGGGTTCGATCCGGTTGCCGCGCAGCTTGACCTGCCGGTCGGTGCGGCCGAGGTAGTCGAGGATCCCGTCGGGCCGGCGGCGCACCAGGTCACCGGTGCGGTACATCCGGGAGCCGGGCTCGCCTGCGTACGGGTCGGCGACGAACCGGTCGGCGGTGAGCGCGGGGCGCCGGTGGTAGCCGCGGGCCAGCTGGACGCCGGTCAGGTACAGCTCGCCGGGCACCCCGTCGGGGACCGGGCGCAGGCAGGCGTCGAGCACGCGCAGGCCGGTGTTCCACACGGGGCGGCCGAGGGGCACGGTGGTGTCGGACGCGCCGTCGTAGGCGTGGTACGTCACGTCGACGGCCGCCTCGGTGGGGCCGTACAGGTTGTGCAGCGGCACCCCGGTGAGGTCGTGCCAGCGGCGGGCCGCCGCTCCGGACAGCGCCTCGCCGCTGCTGAACACGCGGCGCAGGCTGCCCGCCCACGCGGGGTCGGCGGTGACCTCTTCGGACGCGAGGAACGCCGCCAGCATCGACGGCACGAAGTGCGTCGTCGTGACCCCCTCGGCGTGGATCAGGCGGGCCAGGTAGGCGGGGTCGCGGTGGCCGTCCGGCGCGGCGAGGACGACGGCGGCGCCCTCGCACAGCGCCCAGAAGAACTCCCAGACGCTCACGTCGAAGCCGGCGGGCGTCTTCTGGAGCACCCGGTCGTCGGGGCCGAGGCCGTACGCGCCCTGCATCCAGGCCAGCCGGTTGACGATGGCGCGGTGGGTGACGACGACGCCCTTGGGCCGGCCGGTGGAGCCCGAGGTGTAGATGAGGTAGGCGGGGTCGTCGGGGCGGGCCGGGTCCACGGGGTCGGCCGGCCGGACGCCGCCCGCGGCCGGGTCCGTGCCGGTCGTGGCGCTCACCTCGACGGCGCCGACGTCGATGACGTCGAGGCCCTCGGCCGCCGGCAGCCGCGCCGCGTCCCGTGCCGTGGTGACGACCATGGTCGCCCCCGAGTCGGCCAGCATGTACGCCAGCCGCTCGGCCGGGTGGTCGAGGTCCAGGGGCAGATAGGCGGCGCCCGACTTCAGGACGGCCAGCAGCGCCACCATCAGCTCGGCCGAGCGCGGTACCGCGACCGCGACGAACCGTTCGCGGCCCGCGCCCCGGGAGCGCAGCCGACCGGCCAACTCCTCGGCTCGTGCGTCCAGTTCGGCATAGCTGAGGGTGACCGTGCCGTCGAAGACGACGGCGGTGGCGTCCGGGGTGCGCGCCGCCCGCGCGGCGAACGCGGCGGCGAGTGTGGTGTCCGGGACCGGCCGGGACTCCCCCCTCGGGTGGGCGCCGGCCAGCTCGCGCGCGGTGAGCAGTCCGAGGTCGGCGACCCGGACGGCGAGGTCGTCGGCCAGGGCGTTCAGGACGAGGGTGAGCCGGTCGGCGAGGGACCGCGCGGCGTCGGCGTCCAGGCGGCCGGCGTGATGCTTCAACCGCAGGTCGAGACGGCGGCCGGGCTTGACGACGAGGGCCAGGGGGTAGTGCACGGCGTCGTGGAAGGCGTGCCCGGTGACGGCGATCGCGCCGGTGGGATCGGTGATGCCCGGGGCCCCCTCGCCGCCGGGATAGTTCTCGAACACCACGAGTGTGTCGAAGAGTTCGCCGCCCCCGGTGTGCCCGGCGGCCCGCTGGATGTCCGCGAGGCCGAGGTGCTGGTGGTCGAGCAGCGCGCTCTGCTCCTCCTGGAGCCGGTCGAGGAGAGCGCCCAGGGTGTCGTCCCGCGTCCAGCGCAGCCGGGTGGGCAGCGTGTTGATGAACAGACCGATCATCGACTCGATGCCGTCGACGGCGGCGTCCCGTCCGGCCACGGTGGTGCCGAACAGCACGTCCTGACGGCCCGTCATGCGGCTGAGGAGCAGTCCCCACGCGCCCTGCACGAGGGTGCCGAGGGTGACGCCGCGCTCCCGGGCGCGGGCGGCGAGCCGGGCGGTGACGCGCTCGGACAGCTCCACGCGGATCTGCGCGGGCTCGACCGGTCCGGCGGGGGCGGGCGCCTCGACCAGCCGGGTGGGCTCCTCGACCCCGGCGAGCGCGGCGCCCCAGGCCGCTCGGGCGGCTTCGCGGTCGGCGCCGGCGATCCGGCGGAGATAGCCGCGATACGGGGCGACTTCGGGCAGCGGCGCCGGATCGTCGCCGTACAGGGCGAGCAGTTCGCGGTGCAGGATCGGCAGCGACCAGCCGTCCGCCACGATGTGATGGAACGTCAGGACCAGTCGGCTGTGCTCCTCGCCGAGGCGGATCAGCGCGCAGCGGAGCAGGGGCGGCCGGGCGAGGTCGAAGCGGTGGGCGCGTTCGTCGGCGGCGACCGCCTCGGCGAGGGCGCGCCGGACCGCGAGGTCGTCCTGTGCGGCCAGGTCGACCTCGCGCCAGGGCAGGGCGAGTCCGGACGCGATGATCTGGACGGGGCGGCCGTCGGGCGTCTGCCGGAAGCAGGCGCGCAGCGGGGCGTGCCGGTCGAGGAGCCGCTGCGCCGCCCGGCGCAGCGGGGCGGCGTCGACCGGTCCGGACAGCTCGACGACCTGCTGGACGACATAGGTGTCGTGTTCGGCCCCGTCCATCAGGGCGTGGAAGAAGAAGCCCTCCTGGAGCGGACCGAGGGGCAGCGTCTCCTCGACGGTGACGGCGGACTCGCCCTGGAGCGCGACGAGTTCGGCGTCGCTTGGCTGCCAGGAGGTGTCGTCCACCGGGTCGGCCGCCACCGGGGTGCGGGCAGCGCCGGCCAGTTCCGCGACCGTACGGTGGCGGAACACGTCGCGCGGGGTCAGCTCCAGGCCGGCCCGGCGGGCCAGGACCAGCAGCTGGACGGCGAGGATGCTGTCGCCGCCGAGTGCGAAGAAGTCGTCGTCGATGCCCACCGAGGGCACCTTCAACGCCCGTGCGTACAGCTCGCACAGCAGCCGCTCACGTTCCGTGCCGGGCGCCCGGCCGGTGCCGGTCCGGGTCGGGTCGGGCAGGGGCAGGGCGGCGGCGTCGAGCTTGCCGCTGGGGGTGACCGGCAGCCGGTCCAGCGGGACGAAGGCGGCCGGGACCATGTAGTCGGGCAGGTACGCGGCGGCATGCCGACGCAGGGCCGTCATCAGCGCGGTGACGTTGCGGAACGGTGCCGGCCGGTTGGTGAGCAGGCGGCCGCCGCCGGCGCGGTACCGGACGGCGAGGTCGTCGCCGGCGGGCGCGAACACGGCGTCCAGGCTGCCGTCCTCGGCGTCGCCGTTCCAGGTGAGCGCCGCCTCGTAGCCGTGCCGGGCGGCGGCCTCGTGCAGGGACTCGGGGTCCACTCCGTGGGTGGCGTCGGCCGGTCTGCTGCTGTCCCGCAGGGCGTCGAGGGCGGCCAGGTCGTCGGCGAGCCGGGCGTTGGGGATGCCGGTGACCCGCAGCCGGCCCGGGTGCCCGGCGAGCAGGGCGTCGAGGGCGGGTAGCGAACCGAGGGCGGACCAGGGCGACTCGGGCACCTCCTCCAACCGGTCGGCCCGCGGTCGCAGCACCACGTCGTAGCGGTAGCGGGTGAGTTCGTTGGGATGCGTGCCGCGCTTGATCCGGATGTCGGCGCCGAGGCCGTCGAGGGTGGTGAAGTAGTCGGGATCGACGAGGAGTTCGCCCTCCCAGGCCAGCGCCCGGTCGACGGCGGCGCGCAGGGCCTCCTTGTCGCCCGCCTCCTCCCCCTCGTCCCGCACCCGGCCGCTCTCGACGGCCGCGCTCAGGGTGCGCAGCAGCCGCAGGTTGCGGACGTCGCCGACGAAGAGGGCGCCGCCGGGCGCGAGCAGCGTGGCGGCGGCGCGCAGCACACCGGTGAGGTAGTCGCCGCCGGGGAAGTACTGGACGACGGAGTTGACGACGATCGTGTCGAAGTGGCCCTCGGGCAGTCCGGTGAGGTCGTGCGCGGGCCGGGCCAGCAGGGTGACCCGGTCGGCGAGGCCGGGGACGGCGGACACCTGGGCGTCCAGGGCCCGTACGGCCTCCTCGGACAGGTCGGTGCCCCAGTACGTCTCGCAGTCCGGGGCGAGCCGGGACAGCAGCAGGCCGGAGCCGACGCCGATCTCCAGGACGCGCCGGGGCCGCAGGGCGCGGATCCGGTCGAGGGTCGCCGCCCGCCACTCGCGCATGTCGGCGAGGGGGATGGGCAGCCCGTCGTACATGCTGTTCCAGCCGGCGAAGTTCTCCTCGAAGCCCTCCGAACCCGCCGCGGAGTACAGCAGTTCGTGCAGGTCCTTCCAGTCGGCGACGCCGGCCTCGGCGTCCGCGTGCGGTCCGGCGTCCAGCGAGGGCACGACATAGGCGGCGAGGCGCCGTTCGCCGGGGCGGTCCTCGCGGACGACGACCGCCGCCTGGTCGACGGCCGGGTGGGAGCGCAGGACGGACTCGATCTCGCCGGGCTCGACGCGGAAGCCGCGGATCTTGACCTGGCTGTCGACGCGGCCGTGGAACTCCAGTCGTCCGTCGGCCTTCCAGCGCACCAGGTCGCCGGTGCGGTAGAGCCGGTCGCCGGGTGCGGCGGCGAGTTCGTCGGGGGCGGCGACGAAGCGTTCGGCGGTCAGCGCGGGGCGGCCCAGATAGCCGCGGGCCAGTCCGGCCCCGGCGAGGTAGAGCTCTCCCGTGACACCGGCGGGCACCGGCCCCAGCCGGTCGTCGAGGACGTAGGCGCGGGTGCCGGGGTCGGGCACGCCGATCGGCACGATGGTGCCGGGCGGGGTGTCCGGATCGCACAGGCCCAGCGTGGAGTTGGTGGTGGCCTCGGTCGGGCCGTAGGCGTTGAACATCATCCGGCCGCGCGCGTAGCGGCCGACCAGTTCGGGCGAGACCCGCTCCGTGCCGGCCAGCAGGGTGGCCCGCGGCGGGAGTCGCACGTCGTCGGGCATCGCCGCGAGCAGGGCGGGCGGCAGGATCATGAAGGTGACGCCGTGCTCGTTCGCGTAGTCGGCGAGCGGCGCGCCGGGCACCCGGCGGTCGGCGGGCACGACGACCAGCCGGCCGCCGGACAGCAGTCCGAGGCACAGGTCCCAGAACGCCACGTCGAAGCCGGGCGAGGCGAACTGGAGGACCCGGCTGTGCGGGCCGATCCCGAAGCGCTCCCGCTGGGTGGCGACCAGCTTGGCCACGCCCGCGTGGGAGAGCACGGTGCCCTTGGGACGGCCGGTGGAACCCGAGGTGTAGATCACGTAGGCGGCGTGCGCTGCCGTCAGCCCGTCGGCGGCCGACGGGCCCTGCGTGGGGTGGGCGGCCAGTTCGGCGAGGGTGTCCGGGGCGTCGAGGACCAAGGGCTCGATGTCGGGCGGGAGGTCGGGCAGCATCTCGGCGGTGGTGACGAGGCAGACCGGCCGGGCGTCGGCGAGCATGTAGGCGATGCGGTCGGCCGGGTAGTCGGTGTCGACGGGCAGATAGGCCGCGCCCGCCTTCAGGACGGCGACCTCCGCGACGATCATGTCGGCCGAGCGGGGCACGGCGAGGGCGACCACGGTCTCCGGGCCGGCGCCCCGGGCCACCAGGGCGTGCGCCAACCGGGCGGCGCGGGCGTCGAGTTCGGCGTAGGTGAGGCGGACGTCCTCGTGGACGAGGGCCACCTCGTGCGGGCGGGCGGCGACCTGGTCGGCGAACATCCGCGGCCAGGTGAGCGCGGGCACGTCGTGCGCGGTGTCGTTCCAGTCGCGCAGGATCCGGTGCCGTTCCGCCCCGTCGAGGAGTTCCAGGTCGGCGACCGGGGTGGCCGGACGGGCGACGGCGTCGGCGAGGAGCGTGCGGTAGTGGCCGAGGATCCGGTCGACGGTGGCGGGTGCGAAGAGGTCGGTCCGGTATTCCGCCGACACCCGCGCGTCGGTCACGGTCAGGGCGAGGTCCAGCGGGCCGCCCTCGTCCCAGGGCGCGCCGCCGAAGCCCGTGGCGCACAACAGCCCGCCGCCGCGGAAGGGTTCGGGGGCGAGGAGATCCAGCAGCTCGGCGGTCGGCAGCCGGTGGGCCGCGGCCTCCTCGTGCGCGGCAGCGACCCGTGCGCACAGTTCGGCGAACGGGGTGTCGCCGTCCACCGCCACGCGCAGCGGCAGCCCTTCGTGCGCCACCGCCGTCCCGGTCGCCGCCGCGCCGCCGTAGCGGTGCAACAGGGCCACGAATGCCGCGAGTCGGGCCGTCTCCGGCGCCATCGCCGCCGGTGCGGCCGTGCGCAGGGCGCGTGGCGCCGTCCCCTCCTGGCGGGACGGGTGCGGAAAGTCCAGTGGCAGCGCGGGTTGCGGGGCCGGTTCGGCGAACCGCCCCCGCCAGTAGTCCGTCGCCGTCGCCTGTGCAGAAGAACGCCTGTTGCCCGACACAGCTGCCCGTGCCTCCCGGTGCGGTGTGGAACGACTCAGCGGAGCCGCGACCGGTCGAATAGTAAGGTAAGCATTGCCTAACTTGATAGACCCCCGAGCGAAGCCCGTACCCCCTCACCGCGGCTGAGGTTATGCTCACCTAACCTGCTGACAGGATCGTCCGGCGGTCCGCAACAGGGGTCTGCGCGACGGACGATGGGCCGAACGCACCCCGGCGACACCCGGGACCGCGACAGGGAGAACGGCACGTGGCTTCAGGCAGAAGGCTTCGCACCGCGGTGCTGGTGACCCTCGTCGTCGCCCTCCTCATCGCCCTGTCCCTGCTGTCCGTGGCGCTGGGCGCGCTGAACGTTCCGCTCGACCAGGTCGTCCGCGCGGTCCTGGGCCGTCCGCCCAGCCGCCTCGTCGACAACGTCGTCTGGTCGGTGCGGGTGCCCCGCACCCTGCTGGGCCTGACGACGGGCGCCGCGCTCGGCCTGTCCGGCGCGCTGATGCAGGCCCTCACCCGCAACCCCCTCGCGGACCCGGGCATCCTCGGCGTCAGCGCGGGGGCGTCCTTCGCGATCGTGCTGGCGGTCGCGGTGTTCGGGGTCGGATCGCTCTACGGCTACGTGTGGTTCGCGTTCGCCGGGGCTCTCGCCGCGAGCGTCCTGGTCTTCTGCCTGGGCCGGCTGGGCCGTTCCGGGGCCACGCCCGTCAAGCTCGCGCTCGCCGGGGTCGCCGTCACCTCGCTGCTGTCGTCGCTCACCAGTGCCGTGGTGCTGACCGACCAGGACGCCCTGGACCGCTACCGCTTCTGGTCGGCCGGCTCGCTGGCCGACCGGGACTCCGGCGAACTGCTGCGCATCGCGCCCTTCCTGGCGGTCGGCGCCGTCCTCGCCCTGTCCTGCGCGCCCGCCCTCAACAGCATGGCCCTCGGCGACGACGTGGCCGCCTCGCTGGGCCGGCGGCTCGGCCTGGTCCGCCTCCAGGGCGTCACCGCGGTGATGCTGCTGACGGGCGCCTCGGTCGCCGTCATCGGTCCCGTGGTCTTCCTCGGCCTGGTCGTCCCGCACATCGCGCGCGTCCTCGCCCAGTACGCCGGCCTCGGCCCCGACCACCGCTGGCTGCTGCCGCTGTCGGCCGCCCTCGCGCCCGTACTGCTGCTGTCCGCGGACATCCTGGGCCGGACGCTGGCCCGGCCCACCGAGATCCAGGCCGGCGTCCTCGTCGCCTTCCTCGGCGGCCCGTTCTTCATCGCCCTGGTCCGCCGCCGTAAGCTCGCGGAGGTGTGAGCGTGCCCGCACAGTCCCCGGCCCCGCAGGCCACACCGGCCGTCCACACGTCCCCCGCCGTCCCCGCGCGTTCCGCGCCGCGCGTGCGGCCGTTCCGGCTGGCCTTCCCCCCGGTGTCCGGCGTGCTGCGCCCGCGCCTGGTACTGACCGGGGTGCTGGTCGCGGCGGGCGCGTCCCTGCTGTTCTGCTGGGGCCTCACCCTCGGCGACTACCCCGTGCCCCTCACCGACGTCGTCAGGGCGCTGGGCGGCGCTGGCGACCCCGGCACGGTCGTCGTCGTCCGGGATCTGCGGCTGCCGCGCGCCCTGACCGGGCTGCTGGTCGGCCTCGCGTTCGGCGTCTCGGGGGCCGTGTTCCAGACGATGACCCGCAACCCGCTGGCCAGCCCCGACATGATCGGGCTGACCGAGGGCGCCGGAACGGCCGTGGTGGCGGCCGTGGTCCTCGGCCTGCCCGGCGGCATCGGACTGTCGACGCTGGGGCTGCTGGGCGCGCTGGCGACCGCGCTGCTCGTGTACGCGCTGGCGTGGAAGGGCGGGACCACCGGATACCGCATCATCCTGGTCGGCATCGGCGTGTCCTGGATCTGCACCAGCGCCACCGACTTCCTGGTGGCGCGCGGCAGCCGGTTCCAGGCGGAGGAGGCCATCGGCTGGCTGGTCGGCAACCTCAACGGCCGGACCTGGGACCAGGTGGACTCGCTGGCCCTCGCCTTGGCCGTGCTCCTGCCGGTCACCCTGGCGATGGGCCGCTGGATGCGCACCCTCCAACTCGGCGACGACGTGGCCGCGGGGCTCGGCACGCCCGTCCAGTCCGTCCGGCTGGCGCTGTTGCTGGCCGGGGTGGGGCTGGTCGCCTTCGGCACGGCGGCGGCCGGTCCGGTGGCCTTCGTGGCCCTGGCCTGCCCGCAGATCGCCCAGCGGCTGGCGGGCACCGCGTCGCCGCCGCCCGTCGTCTCCGGTCTCACCGGCGCACTGGTCGTCCTCGGCTCGGATCTCCTCGCCCGCGAGGCGGTCCCGGGGACGGAACTGCCGGTCGGGATCGTCACCGGCGCCCTCGGCGCGCCGGTCCTGCTGTGGCTGCTCATCCGCGCCAACCGCGCGGGCTCTGGAGGCTGATCCCATGTCGACCACCGACCCGCGCGCCCCGCGCACCCCACGGCCGTCCGCGCCGAAGCCCGGCGCGGCCGTCCCGCGCCCGGCCGCCACCGACACGGCCGCCCACGCCGACACGGCGGGCCCGGTCACCGCCCGTCCGCCGTCCACGGAGCCCCGGTTGCGGGCCCGGGGCCTGCATCTCGCCTACGACGGACGGTCGGTGGTGGAGGATCTGGACCTCGCCGTGCCGACCGGCCGGATCACCGCCATCGTCGGGGCCAACGCCTGCGGCAAGTCGACCCTGTTGCGCGCGCTGGCCCGGCTGCTGGCACCGCGGCGGGGCGTCGTCGAACTGGACGGCGTCGCCCTGCGGTCCGTGCCGGGCCGCGAGCTCGCGCGCACCCTCGGCATCCTGCCGCAGACGCCGGTGGCGCCGGAGGGGCTGACCGTCTTCGACCTGGTGGGCAGGGGCCGTTCACCGCACCAGACCTGGTGGCGGCAGTGGTCCGCGGCGGACGAGGAGGCCGTGCACGGGGCGCTGGCGGCAACCGGGCTGACCGACCTCGCCGACCGGCCCGTCGACGAGCTCTCCGGCGGCCAGCGGCAGCGCGCGTGGATCGCGATGGCCGTCGCCCAGGGCACCCCCCTGCTGCTCCTGGACGAGCCGACCACCTATCTCGACCTCGCCCACCAGATCGACGTGCTGGACCTGATCACGGACCTCAACCGGCGCGAGGGACGCACCGTGGTGATGGTGCTGCACGACCTCAACCAGGCGTGCCGGTACGCCGATCACGTCATCGCCATGAAGGCGGGCCGGATCGTCGCCGAGGGCACGCCCGCCGAGGTGGTCACCGAGGCCACCGTCGAGGACGTCTTCGCCCTGCGCTGCCGGATCACCCCCGACCCGGTCAGCGGGACCCCGCTGGTCATCCCGCTGGGCAGGCACCACCAGGACGACGGGGTCAGGGCCGGCGGGACGCGGCCGGCGGCGATCGTCGACTGACCCGGCGCCGGCCCCCGTCACGCGGGCCCGGGGTCCGGTCCGGAGCAGCCGTGCCCGTCCCCGTCCCCTTTCCCGCCTACGTTTCCCTTCGGACGCTCACGGGCGGGACGTCAGATACCCGCCCATGGTGCGGAAGTAGTCGCCGGCCGCGTACTCGGTGCCGTCGTCGGTGCGTACCCGCCGTACGAGGAGACCCCGGGCGCGGCCCGACCAGGAATCGGCTCCCGCCACCACGACGACGCCGTCCCCCTCCCGGATGAAGATCCGGCCGGGGGTGCCGCCGTAGCACCCCTGCGACACGGCCGCCGAGACGATCCTCAGCCGCCGGCCGCGGTGGAAGGCGTACGCGTTCGGGTACGGGTCCGACTGGGCCCGCACGAGCCGTTCCAGGCGTTCCGCGGGCCAGCTCCAGTCGATGCGGCTGTCCTCCGCCGACCGCTTGTGGAAGAAGCTGGCCCGGGCCCGGTCCTGCGGCACCCACCGGCCGGCGTCCCGGCCGGAGGCGATCAGGTCGAGCGACTCGCGCACGAGGGGGGCGATGAGGTCGACGGTCCGGTGGAACAGGTCGGTCGCCGTGTCGGTGGGCCCCACCGGCACCGAACGCTGCACCAGGACGTCCCCTGCGTCGAGTTCGGTGTTCATGCGGTGCGCGGTGACGCCGACGCGCTCCTCGCCGTTGAGGAGCGCCCAGATGATCGGCGAGAACCCCGCGTACGACGGCAGCAGCGAGTCGTGGATGTTGAGGGTGCCGTGCGGCGGCAGGTCGAACAGCTCCGGGGGCAGCCAGGTCCGCCAGTTGTTGGCGACGATGATGTCCGGCCGGGCGTCCGCCACCGCGGCCAGGAGTTCGGCGTCGTCGGGACGGTTGCGCAGCAGCACGGGGACGTCGTTCTTCTCCGCGAGTTCGGCGACGTTGTCGTCCCATATCTTCTCGTAGGCGTGCTCGCTCTTCGGATGGGTGACGACGAGGGCCACCTCGTGGTCGGAGTCCAGCAGCGCCTGCAGCGTGCGGTGACCCCAGGTCTGGTAGCCGAGCATGACGACCCGCATGACGTCCTCCCCTTCAACGACTCATTGCAAGGTAAGCCTTACCTTATCTAGCATGGGCCTGCCTGAGGAGGCGATGCCAAGGTGAAGTCACCGCTCATGGGTGCCGACGTCGTACACGACGTCATCGGAATCGGATTCGGTCCATCAAATCTCGCTCTTTCCATAGCGGTTGAGGAGCACAACTCAGACCTTCCGGCAGAGCGCCGCCTCAACGCCCTGTTCCTGGAGCGCCAGCCGCGCTTCGGCTGGCACCGGGGCATGCTCATCGACGACGCCACGATGCAGGTGTCCTTCCTCAAGGACCTCGTCACCCTGCGCAACCCGACCAGCGACTACAGCTTCCTGTGCTTCCTGCGCGAGCGGGGCAGACTGATCGACTTCCTGAACCAGAAAACCCTCTTCCCGCTGCGGATGGAGTTTCACGAGTACTTCGAGTGGGCCGCGGCGCGGGTCTCCCACCTGGTCTCGTACGGCAGCGAGGTGGTCTCCGTGGTGCCGGTGCGCGGCGACGACGCGGAGGTGGCCTTCTTCGACGTCACCTGCCGCGACACCACGGGTGCGGGAGAGACCGTGACCCACAGGACCCGCAACGTCAGCGTGGCCATGGGGCTGGAGCCGCATGTGCCTCCGGGTCTGGAGCTCGCCGAACGTGTCTGGCACAACAGCGAGTTGATCCCGCGCGCCACGCGACTGGGCGAGGCGGGTGTCCCGGTGCGGCGGGCCGTGGTGCTCGGCGCCGGGCAGAGCGCCGCCGAGGCGGTGGACTACCTGCACCGCACCTTCCCCGAGGCAGAGGTGTGCTCGGTCTTCGCCAAGTACGGCTACACCCCGGCCGACGACAGCCCGTTCGCCAACCGCATCTTCGACCCGGAGGCGGTCGACGTCTACTTCTCGGCCCCCTCCGAGGTCAAGCAGTCGCTGATCGACTACCACCGCTCCACCAACTACTCGGTGGTCGACATGGAGTTGATCGAGGCCCTGTACGCCACCTCGTACCGGGAGAAGGTCGCGGGCCGGGAGCGGCTGCGCTTCCTCAACGTCTCCCGGGTGCGCTCCGTGGACCGCGGCGCCGACGGCGGACTGGAGGTCGCCGTGGAGTTCCTGCCCACCGGTGAGCGGCAGGTGCTCTGCGCCGACGTGCTGGTGCTCGCCACCGGATACCGGCCGCGAGATCTGGCGTCGCTGCTCGGCGAGGCGGCGAAGCTCTGCCTCCGCGACGACGGGGACGCGGTCCGCGTGAGCCGGGACCACCGGGTGGAGACCGTGCCGGAGGTGACGGCAGGCCTCTACCTCCAGGGCGGGACCGAGCACACCCACGGGCTGACCAGCACCCTGCTGTCGACGGTCGCCGTCCGGGCGGACGAGATCCACCGCTCCGTGCTGGCCGCGAGGCAGGCGGTCTGACCCGTGCGAACGCCCCGGGTCCGCAGGGTACGGTCCCTTCCGGATCCGGGGTCCGCTCCGCCGGCGGGCGGCGCGCTCCCGGGCCGCCGCCGCCGTCCGGCTCAGTACGGCCCGTGGGTCCAGCGGCCGTCCGTCATCGTGGCGTGCACGGGCATCGCCCGCAGGGCGTCGGGGCCGGCCTCCGAAGGGTCCACGTCCACGACCACCAGGTCGGCCGGGTCGCCGACCCGGATGAGCCGGCGTCCGCGGGCCGACGCGACCAGCGCGTCCCGCACGGACAGGCGCTGCTCCGGGTGCCAGGCGGGGCGTTCGTCATCGGTACGGCTGACGGCCGACGCGAGGGCGAGCCAGGGGTCGAGCGGCGAGACCGGGGCGTCGGAACCGAACTCCAGACGGGCGCCGGCGGCGAGCAGATCGGCGTAGGCGAAGGCGCGTCCGGTGCGTCCCGCCCAGTGCCGGTCCGCCACGTCACGGTCGTCCGTGGCGTGCCGGGGCTGCACGCCCGCCGTGACGCCCAGCCGCGCGAACCTCGGGACGTCCTCGGGGCTCAGCAGCTGCGCGTGTTCGATGCGGCCCCGGCAGCGCACCGCCTCGAAGGCGTCCAGGGCCAGCGTGTTGGCGTGGTCGCCGATGGCGTGCACCGCGGGCACGACTCCGTGCGCGGCGGCCCGGCGCATGAGCCGCACCAGCTCGTGCGGCGCCGTCTCCTCGATGCCGTGCGAGCCGTCCGTCCCCTCCAGCCCCGGATAGGGGTCGCGGCACAGCGCGGTGCGGGTGTTGAGCGAGCCGTCGGTGAAGAGCTTCAGCGGTCCCACCCGCACCAGGCCGCCGGGCGCGCCGACCTCGTCCCCGGTGCGCAGTCCGCGCTTCACTGCCGCGTCCAGGCGGCTCGGGTAGATCGCGGCCGCCACCCGCACGGCCGGCCGGAACGCGGCCGCGCGGCGTTCCCAGTCCGCGACCGTGTCGCCGAACTGGAAGTCGATGACACCGGTGACCCCGCGCGCCGCCGCGGCCCGGCAGGCGTCCGCGATCCAGCCGTCGACGACCTCGGCCGGCGCCTTGGGAAGCGCGGACAGGACCTCGTGGCACTCGGTCTCCCTGACCAGGCCGGTGGCGTGGTCGCCCCGGCCGACGAGGGCGAGACAGGCGGAGTTCAGCCATGCGGCGTGCAGATCGGCGCTGACCAGGGCGACCGGCCGGTCGGGCAGGACCGCGTCGAGGAGACGCTTGTGCGGGGCGTCGGGCCACAGCCCGTCCCGGAAGCCGTACCCGAAGAGCACCGTGCCGTCGGGCTCCGCGTCGCCGCGTTCGCGCACCAGGTCGGCCACGGCCCGCGCGGAGCCGGTCCCGGCCAGGTCCAGGCGGTGCCGGGCGCTCGCCCACTCCGCCATGTGGACGTGGGCGTCCCAGAGGCCGGGCAGCAGCACCCGCCCGTCGAGGTCGAGGACCCGTTCGACCCCGGTCCGCACCGCCCGTACCCCGGTCTCGGCCGTAGCGACGACATGGGTGATCCTGCCGTCCGCGATCCGCAGCCGGGTGAGCGGCCCGCCGGCGCCGAGCCGCACCCGGTCGAGCGTCAGCGGGGCGCTCGCGTGGTCCGCCATATGAGCCTCCCTGTGCGACGGGAACGGCTCCGCACCCGGAACCCCCCGCCCGATCAAGTTAGGCTTACCTTATCTCGTGATCGCGCTTCCGCCCCCGGGCCGGCGTCACCGGACGAGCGGGTTGGGCAGCGGCAGGTAGCGGGCGTCGGCGCCGTCCGCGCCCGTCCAGCGCAGCAACAGGTTCGTCTTGCCGGGCAGGGTGGGTGCCGTCAGCAGGGCGGCGGCCTCGGGAAGGCCGTGGCGGTCCAGTTCACGGCGGACGGCGAGCCAGGGATCGAAGCCGGGGTGGCACTCGGCGAGCGCCGCCGCGGCCTCCCACAGATGGTTCACGACCAGGCAGTACACCAGCCGTTCCCAGCCGGCCGCCCGCTCCACGTCCGGCAGCAGCTTCACGCCCTCGGCGTCCCGGAACAGCGCCCGCACGGGGATGCCGTGGGCGTCCACGGCGATCAGCGTGTTCTGCAGATGGGCCTCGAGGACGACCCCGTGGTCGGCGAAGGCGGTCAGGGCCGGGGGGACGACGACGTCCAGGTAGGCACCCCACCAGGCGGCCGGGTCCGCCGTGGTGGCCAGCGGGCTGCCGTCGAAGCCCTCGACGAGTCCCGCGGCGAGCAGCGGGGTGGCGCCGGGCGGCAGCGCGCCCGCCAGCCCGTCGCGGACCAGGACGGCGAGCGCCTCGAAGGCGAACGCGGCGGTGCGGTAGCCGCGGTCGCTCAGCCAGACCGCCGGGCCGCCGGCCGCGCGGCCGCCGCCCGCGGCGAAGGCCCGCACCACCGCCTCGTCGGTCCGGCGCAGTTTCAGCAGGTCGTGTCGCCACAGCCGGCGGATGTCGTTGGTGATGCGGACGTCGAGGCTGAACTTCAGGCACAGGTCCCGCTCAGGTGCGTAGACCGTCCGCACGGCGGCCGTCGGCCAGACGTCGAAGCCGGTCGCGCCGAGCCGGACCAGCCGGCCGTCGGCGAAGGCCGGGGCGAGCTCCGGTGCGGCCAGGTCGAGCTGCCAGGGGTGGGCGGGCAGCAGCCGGTAGCCGGGCGGGGCCGTACCGAGGGAGTCGAGCGCGCGGGTGTCGCCCTCCTCGACGACCGCGTCCTCGCGCAGCCCCAGCAGGACCAGCGGAAAGCGGGCGTGGGCCTCCGGGGCGTACGGCAGCCAGCCGGCCGGCGGGCCGCCGCCGCGCGCCTTGGGGGCGGGATGGTGCGGGTGGCCGGTGAGGAGCGACTGCTCGGAGCGCAGATAGGGGCCGGGCGGCGGGGTGGCTCGCGCGCGTGCGCTGAGCATCGCGGCCACCACGTCCCGGCTGTCGGTCATCTCGGCGGGCAGTTCGTGGTTGTCCAGCCCGGTGTGCCCGCGCAGCGCCTCGGCGGCCAGTTCGACGAGTCCGCCGTGCCCGAGGCGGTGCCAGGCGCCCGCCGTGTACACCTCGGGCTCGGCGGGCCGCCGCTCGCCGCGCACGCGCAGCAACCGGCCGGACGACCCGTCGCCGGGCAGCCGGAACACGAACCGGCCGTCGCCGCCCGGCGGGCCCGGCAGCGGCTCGGCGACCTCCCGCAGCAGACAGTTCAGCAGCGGCGCCGCCGCGTAGGCGTCGGCGCGCTCGGCGACGCCGTCGGCGGACGCCTCGGCGTCGGCGGGCGGGGGGATGAGGTCCACGCGATCCACTGGTTCCCTGGTTCCCTACGGTTCTTCCGGGCGGAGACGATCATTATCGCGTCGTCACGGCCCCTACGTGACGTCGTACCCGCACCCTCAGGAGCCCACCCGTGCACCGTCCCCCCACCGCCGAGGCCGAGCCGGCCACGGAACTGGCCGCCGTACGTCCCTCGCTCGGCCCGCGGTTCACGGCCGCGCTGCCCGGGGCGAGGGCGGCCGTGCTGACCCGGCTGTGGCGGGCGCTCGTCCACGAACCCCTGCCGTGGATCGCGCACCGCGCGGAGTCCGGCGGGGAGAGCCTGCTGGGACTGCGCGACGGACGCCGCCTGCACGGCCCGCGCGCGGATCCGTACGCGACCGCCGCCTATGTGACGGAGGTACGGCTGGACCGCGTGGCGTACGACGATCCGGCCCGGCTGATGACGGCGCTCGGGGTGCCGCACGGCGCGGACTTCGCCGGTGAACTAGCCGACAGTGTCTCGTCGTTGGCGCTTTCACGGGCCGGACAGGAGCCCGGATCCGCCTCGCTGGACGATCCGGGCTCGTGGCCCGCGCACGACTGGGAGTGGGAGCAGCGGGTGGTCGACGGGCATCCCTTCCATCCGGGCTGCCGTTCGCGGCCCGGCTTCTCGGTGGCCGAGCAGCTCGCGTACGGGCCCGAGCACCGGCCCTCGGTGCGGCTGGGGCTGCTGCCGGTGCCCGCCGGTGAGTGCCTGGTGTCGGGCGAGTGGCCGCGCGAGCTGCGGGACGGGACCCGGCTGGTGATCCCGGTGCATCCGTGGCAGGCCGAGCACGTACTCGGGCGTTCCTGCGAACAGGGGGTCGCCGCACATCCGTTGATGTCGTTGCGCACCCTCGCGCTTCCCGGCGGTCCGCACGTCAAGACCGCGCTGAGCACCCGGCTGACGTCCTCCGTACGGGACATCTCCGTCGGGTCCATCGCCTCCTCCGCCGCCCTCTCGGCGTTCGCGCAGACCCTGACCCCGCACACGGACGGCCTGCTGCACACGACCCGCACCCTGGGCGCGGCCACCGCGAACTCCCCCGATCTCGCGGCCGTGCTCCGGGAGTCGCCGCGGGTCTTCGGGGCGCCGGGCGAACACGTCGTCCCGGTCGCCGCCCTCGCCGGTACCCGACTGCCCGCCTCACCGGCCTGGTTGGCGGAGTTCGCGCGCCTGGCGCTCACCGTCGGGCTGGGCCTGCTGGAACGGGGCGTGGCGCTGGAGGCGCACGGCCAGAACCTGCTGGTCGTGCTGTCGGCGTCGGGCGCCCCGCTGCGGCTGGTCTACCGCGATCTGGCCGACATCCGGGTGAGTCCGGCCCGGCTGGCCCGGCACGGCGTCGCACTGCCGGACGAACTGCCCGAGCGGATCCGCACGGACGACGTGACGGCGCTACGGCGCAAGCTGTTCGGCTCGCTGGTCGCGGGCGCGCTGGCCGGGACGGCGGGCAGCCGCCCGGCCCTGCGGGCGGCCCTGGAGACGGCCGTTCGGGACCTCCCGCCCTCGCCGGACCTCGCGGCGCTGTGCGGCGAACCGCTGCCGGCCAAGGCGCTGACGCTGATGCGGCTGTCGGCGGGGGTACCGGGTGACCAGTGGGCCCTGCTGCCCAACCCGCTGACCGGCAAGGCTTGTTGACCCTGGGGTGGGACAGCGGCGGGGGCGGGGTCCGGCCTCGATGTCGACACCGGTTCCGCCGCCGTTTTGTGGCCGGACGCCTCTGATCAATAGGATCCGCCGATGATCAGAACACAACGGCTGGCGGCGGGCGTCTGCGCCCTGCTCGCCGCGCTCACGGCGGGGATAGCCTTCCCGGCCGGGGCGGTGGCCGACGAGACCACCGCCACCGCGCCCAAGGTCGACCTGGTCCTCGACGTCAGCGGTTCGATGCGGACGAAGGACATGGACGGCGGGACGCGGATGGCCGCGGCCAAGCAGGCGTTCAACGAGGTGCTGGACGCGACCCCGGAGAACGTCCTCCTGGGCATCCGCACCCTGGGCGCCAACTACCCGGGCGACGACCAGAAGACGGGCTGCAAGGACACCGCGCAGCTCTATCCGGTCGGCCCGCTGGACCGGACCGAGGCCAAGACCGCGGTGGCGACCCTGTCGCCGACCGGCTGGACGCCGATCGGCCCGGCCCTGCTGAAGGCGGCCGGCGACCTCGACGGCGGCACCGGCTCCAAGCGCATCGTACTGATCAGCGACGGCGAGGACACCTGCGCCCCGCTCGACCCGTGCGAGGTGGCCCGGGAGATCGCGGCGAAGGGCATCGGCCTGACGATCGACACGCTCGGCCTGGTGCCCAACGTCAAGATGCGTCAGCAGCTCAGCTGCATCGCCGAGGCGACCGGCGGCACCTACACCTCGGTGGAGCACACCGACGAACTCACCGACCGTGTCAACCAGTTGGTCGACCGCGCCGCCGACCCCGTGGTCACGCCGGTGGCCACCGAGGGCGCGGCCTCCTGCTCCGCGGCCCCGGCCCTGAAGTCCGGGCTGTACACCGACCGCGAGGAGTTCGGCCAGGAGCGCTGGTACAAGGTGGACGTCGAACCGGGCCAGGAGCTGCGCGCCTCGGTGAGCGTGTCGGCGGACCGGACCATGAACCCCGACTACGGGGTGCTGCTGCGCGCCGTGACGGTGCACGGCCGGGAGATCGTGCGCGGTGAGGCGGCCGGAAACGGGCGTACCGACGTCATCTCGACCGGTCTGCGCTACCCGAAGGCGGAGAGCGACGAGGACGAGGCTCCCGCCGAGACGGTGTGCGTGCAGGTGACCAACTCCTACTCGGCGGCGGCGGGCGTCAAGACCACGCCGGGAATGCCGCTGGAGCTGACCGTGGACGTGGTCGACGGTCCGTCACAGGCGACCGATGTGGCCTCCTTCGGCCTCGGACGCGGCTGGTGGCTGCTGGGCGTCCTGGTGCTGTTCGGCTTCCTCGCGGGTGTGCTGTGGGGCTGGGTGTCCCGCTGGCGGGTCGCGGTCTGGAGGACCAACTGATGCGTATCACACGTGTGTTGAGCAGCACCCTGCTGGCGCTGGGACCGGTGCTCGGGCTGGCGCTCGGGCCGGCGGCCGCACCGGCCGCGGCCGACTCCACCCCCTCGGCGAGCCCGTCCGACGACAGCTCCGCGCCGACCGAGGCGGGCACCTCGTTCCGTACGGCGACGGAGATCGACCAGGGGCAGACGGCGACGGCGAGCGGATCCGCGGGCGACTACCTCTACTGGTCGTTCCCGGCGGACTCGGGCCAACGCCCCACCGTCAAGGCGACGGTGAAGCTGCCGCAGGCCCACACCACGCAGACCTGGCAGGTCGACGTGTACGACGGTCTGCGCCGCCGCCAGGCCTGCCAGTACGGCGCCCAGACGCGCACCGCCGCCCAGGGCACCGCCTCGGTGGAGCTGGCCTGCGTGCTGCGCACGGTCCGCGCCTGGTCGGAGCCGTGGGCCGACGACCCGCTGCCGGGCACCTACTACGTCCGGCTGACGGTCCTCGACCTGAAGGCGGCCGACCTCGGTCTGCCGGTCGGCGCGGAACTGCGGGTGGAGTCCAAGGACATCGGGGGCGCCGCGGCCGTCGACGGTTCGCTGGCGAAGCCGCTGGTCCCGGGCATCGCCGTCACGTCCGATGCGCAGGACGACGACTCCGACGACTCGTCGGCCACGGCCGTGCTGTCGAGCATCGAGCCGGACGACGGCTGGGCCTCCGGCTGGTGGTCCGACCGCTGGGTGTGGAGCGCGATCGGCGCGGTGCTGGCCGCCCTCGCCGGGATCGGCGGATACACGCTGACCCGGGGTTCGGGACGGCCGCGAAACGTACCGCCGGGCGCCTGACCGCCACTTGACGTCCCATCAGAAGGCCCGCCGCGTCCCAGCGGCGGGCCTTCCGTCCTCCCCGCGCCGGACGCTTTCCGTCCTCCCCGCGCCGGACGCTTTCCGTCATGCCTGCGCCGGACGCTTTCCGTCATGCCTGCGCCGGGCCGTCCGTGACGCGCCCTCCCCCGAGGTCGCCCTCAGGCCTCCCGCAGCGCCTTGGCCAGGGTGCCGTCGCCGCCGACCTCGATCCGGCCGGCCCGTACCGCGTCGAGCACCCCCAACGCTCCCTGGGCGACCGCCGTACAGGTGTCCGCGTCGAGGACGAGCCGCGCGTCGGGCTCCGCGGGCGCGGGCCCGTCGCCGTACACCGGCCCGTCCTCCGCGCCCACGTACAGATGGAAGGCCCCCTCGTCGAGCCGGACTTCGACGAGCCCCGCACCCGTGGCCCCCTCGGCGTCGAGCCCGCGCAGCAGGGGCAGCGCGAACCAGTGCGCGCGGAGGGCGTCGGTGGGCCGCCGCTCACCGAGTTCGCCTTCGCCCCACTTCCCCAGCGCCTGCAACACGGGCAGCAACCGCCGCCCCCGTGCGGTGAGTTCGTACACGTAGGCCGCGCCCGGCGGAGGCAGCCGGCGCCGGGTGGTCAGCCCGTCCCTTTCCATGTCCTTCAACCGCGAGGCGAGCACGTCCGTGCTCACACCCGGCAGATCGGCGTGCAGGTCCGTGTAACGGCGCGGGCCGGCGAGCAGCTCCCGGACGATCAGCAAGGTCCAGCGGTCGCCGACGGCGTCGAGCGCCCGGGCGGCGGAACAGTACTGGTCGTAGCTTCGGCGAGGTGACATGGCACGCAGTCTAGACATGTCGTTGGACTTTCCAAGCTGGAACTTGGTAAAACCAAGCAACACAACGAACCGGAGGGGCGAGCGCGCATGGAGTTCCGGCAGTCGAACAAGCTGAGCGAGGTCTGTTACGAGATCCGCGGCCCGGTGATCGAGCACGCCGACGCGCTGGAGGCGGCGGGCCACAGCGTCCTGCGCCTGAACACCGGCAACCCCGCGCTCTTCGGCTTCGAGGCGCCCGAGGAGATCCTCCAGGACATGATCAGGATGCTCCCGCGGGCGCACGGTTACACGGACTCGCGCGGCATCCTCTCGGCCCGCCGCGCCGTGGCCCAGCGCTACCAGGAGCGGGGCCTGGAGGTCGGCGTCGACGACGTCTTCCTCGGCAACGGCGTGTCGGAACTGGTCTCCATGGCCGTACAGGCGCTGATCGAGGACGGCGACGAGATCCTCATCCCGGCCCCCGACTTCCCGCTGTGGACGGCGGTGACCACGCTCGCGGGCGGCAAGGCGGTCCACTACCTCTGCGACGAGCAGGCCGAGTGGTACCCGGACCTGGACGACATGGCGTCCAAGATCACCGACCGCACCAAGGCCGTCGTCATCATCAACCCCAACAACCCCACCGGCGCGGTCTACCCCAAGGAGATCATCGAGGGCATCCTCGACCTGGCGCGCCGGCACGGTCTGATGGTCTTCGCCGACGAGATCTACGACCAGATCCTCTACGACGACGCAGTCCACCACTCGGCCGCCGCGCTCGCGCCCGACCTGGTGGTCCTGACCTTCTGCGGCCTGTCCAAGACGTACCGGGTGGCGGGCTTCCGCTCGGGCTGGCTCGTGGTGACCGGCCCCAGGCAGCACGCCAGGAACTATCTGGAGGGCCTCACCATGCTGGCCTCCATGCGCCTGTGCGCCAACGCGCCCGCCCAGTACGCCATCCAGGCGGCGCTCGGCGGCCGCCAGTCCATCCACGAGCTGACGGCGCCGGGCGGCAGGCTCTACGACCAGCGCGAGACGGCCTGGGAGAAGCTCAACGAGATCCCCGGCGTGTCGTGCGTGAAACCCAAGGGCGCGCTGTACGCGTTCCCCCGCATCGACCCCAAGGCGCACCCGATCCACGACGACGAGAAGTTCGTCCTGGACCTCCTGCTGAGGGAGAAGATCCAGGTCGTCCAGGGCACCGGCTTCAACTGGCCGACCCCCGACCACTTCCGCATCCTGACCCTGCCCCACGCGGACGACCTGGAGGCCGCGATCGGCCGGATCGGGCGGTTCCTCAGCGGGTACCGGCAGTAGCGCGCGACGGCCGGTCCCTCGGGCCCGGCCCTCCCCCGCCACCGCCGGACGCTGACGTGCGCACGCCCGGGTCCTGTGTCACGGTGCTGACAGGCACGGCAGGAAGGGGCACGCGCGCGTGGGCGACCTGTTTCTCGTGCGGCACGGGGAGACCGCGTGGTCACGCTCGGGCCGGCACACCGGATCGACGGACGTCCCGCTGACCGAGCACGGCCGGGACGAGGCACGACGGCTGGCGCCGCTGATCCGTTCGCACCGGATCGGGGCCGCGTTCGTCAGCCCGGCGCAACGGGCGCGGGAGACGGCGGAGCTGATCGGACTGCACGATGCCCGGGTCGACGCCGGTCTGCGGGAGTGGGACTACGGCGGTTACGAGGGCGTCACCACGGCCGACATCCAGCGGACGCGACCGGGTTGGTTCCTCTTCACGGACGGGGTCGCGCCCGGCCCGTCCGACCGCCCCGGGGAGACGCCCGAACAGGTCGGCGAGCGGGCCGACCGGGTGCTGGCCCGGATCGACGCGGCACACACCGAGACCGGCCACGGCGTGGTGCTGGTGGCGCACGGGCACTTCCTGCGGGTGCTGACCGCCCGCCGGCTGGGGCTGCCGGCATCGGCCGGAGCGCTGTTCCAGCTGGCGACGGGGACCCTGTGCCGGCTCGGCACGGAACACGGACGGCCGGTCATCGCCGCCTGGAATGTCAGACCCGGGTCGTAGCCTTCGATGAGGCCCCCCGTCGGGGCCGGCATTCGAGGGGAGCACGCCGTGACACGACCGCCGACCGCCGCCCAGCGGCGTGTCATCGACGCCGCCGACCCGGTCACCGGGCGACTGCGGGGCACGCAGACCCAGTTGGCGGCGCTGGTACGGCACGGGCTCGCCTTCCGGCACCCGCGCCCGCCGCACGACCACTTCCTGACACCGGCGGGGCACCGGATCCGGGAGGAGACCCCGGCGCCCGAGCCCGCGCCCGGAACCGCTCCGGCAGGGGTACAGGCGGCCACTCCGGCAGCCGCTCCGGCAGGCGTTCCGCGGGCGGCCGCCCCCGAGCCGCCGCCGGCGGAGAACGGCGTCTTCGCCGCGCGCGTCGGCGGCGAGGAGGACGCCGGGCCGGCCGCCGCCTCCCGGGCCCGCGAGGTGCACAGCGCCTGGCAGGGCCTGCTCGAACTGCGCCGCATGACCCGACCGGACGGGGCCACCGACCGGCCGTGCGGCTGGGAGCGCACGCACCTCGTGCGGGCCGCCGCGCTGGCCCTGGAGGCGGCCGGCCATCGTCCCGCCGGGCCCCGGGGTACCGACGGCTACCGGGTGCGGGCGACCCCGCAGCCGGAGGCGGTCGCCGTGCACGCACCGGACGACGCGACACTGCGGGCCTGCGCGGCGACCCTGGAGAAGGCCGGCTGGCAGGCCGGCGAGCACACCGAGTCCCGCACGAGAGCGCGCTATCTGCTGGCTTCCCCGCGCCGAGTGTGAGGGACATGCCAAGATCGACGGTCAGGGCACCGACATCGAGAAGCGAGAAGGGGACACCGTGAGCGAGCCGTTCTCCGTCCGGATCACCGTACGCGGCTACGAGACCGACGTGCAGGGACACCTCAACCAGAGCGTGTACATCAACTACGCGGAACACGCTCGCTGGTCACTGCTCCAGGCCGCGGGCATCACCCAGGCCGGTCTGCGCGCCAAGGGGGTCGGCCCGGTCGCCCTGGAGACGACCATCCGCTACCGGCGCGAACTGCTGGCGGGCGACGAGGTCGACGTCACCTGCGCCTTCGAGTGGGCCGGCGGCAAGACGTTCCGCATCCAGCAGATCATCCGCAGGGCGGACGGTACGGTCTGCGCCGAACTCACCTCGGTCGGCGGGCTGCTGGACCTGGAGAAGCGCCGGCTGATCTCCGACCCGACGGACTGCTTCAAGGAACTGGCCGCGGATCCGAGCCTGTTCGGGTTCTAGCTCAGACCGGTTCCGCTTCCCGCTCGGTGTCGTAGGCCGCCCGGGCCTCGCGACATAGATCCTGTTGCGCTCGGCCCAGTTCGTCAGACGCGCAGGGTCTCGTACAACTCCAGTGCCACCGGCGTCAGTTCGTACTCGACCTTGGGCGGCACCGTCGGGTGCACCGTGCGGGTGACGAGCCCGTCGCGCTCCAGGTTGCGCAGGGTGAGCGTCAGCATGCGGCGGCTGATGCCCTCGATGCTGCGCTCCAGCTCCGTGAAGCGGATGGGGCCGTGCGCCGCCGCGACGAGGATCTGCACGCTCCGCTTCCCCGACACCCTGTCAGGCACTTCCCGTACCGGGCAGGCGTGCGCGTTCACGACCTGCGGGGTATCACCGGTGTTCCCCCGGGACATTCGACCGGAGCCGGCGCGCGCACCCGCCGCGGCGCGCCGCCGGACGCCGGGATGCTCCGCCACCGCTCAATGCGGATGCGCGGCGCCCCGCCCACCTGCGATGCTCTGGTCCCATGTCCGCACGACGCGTGAAACCGAGCCTCTACATCTCCGTCGACGTCGAGGCGGACGGTCCGATCCCGGGGCCGTACTCGATGCTGAGCCTGGGCGCGGCGGTCGCGGGACGGCACGACGCCGACGGGTTCACCGCGGCCGACCCCGCCCGGCAGACCTTCTACCGTGAACTGCGGCCGATCAGCGACGATTTCGTCCCGGAGGCGCTGGCCGTGAGCGGACTCGACCGGGAGCGTCTGACCAAGGAGGGTCTCGAACCCGCCTTGGCGCTGGCGCAGTTCGGCCGCTGGGTGGGCGAGGTGAGCGGGGACGCCCAGCCGGTGATGAGCGGCTACCCGGCGTCGTACGACTGGACGTTCCTGTACTGGTATCTGATCCGCTTCACCGGTGAGAGCCCCTTCGGGCACTCCGGCTGCCTCGACCTGAAGACGCTGTACGCCACCAAGGCGGGGGCGCCCCTGCGGGCGGTGGCGAAGCGGACGATGCCGGCGCACCTGCTGCCGAGGCGTCCGCACACCCACCACGCACGGGACGACGCCGTCGAACAGGCCGAGCTGCTCGCGAACCTCATGGCGTGGCCGGGGCCCGGGTCGCCCCGGTGAGCTCCTCCCCCGCCGCCGTCGGACGGGTCACGTCCGCCGCGTCCCGCGCCCGGCCGGTGTGGTGGAAGACCAGGTTGAGCAGGACGGCCGCCAGACAGCCCGTGGAGATTCCGGAGTCCAGGACGATCCTGGCCGTCTCCGGGAAGGCGTGGTAGAACTCCGGCGCGGTGATCGGGATGATCCCGACCGCCAGGGACACGGCCACGATCATGACGTTGTCGTCCTTCTCCAGGCCCGCCCGGACCAGGGTCTGGATGCCGCTGGCGGCGACCGAACCGAACAGGACGACGCCGGCACCGCCGAGGACCGGGCGGGGTACGACGGCGATGAGCGAGGCGGCCGCCGGGCACAGGCCCATCAGGACGAGGAAGCCGCCGCCGGTGGCGACGACATAGCGGCTGCGGATCCTGGTCATCGCGACCAGCCCGATGTTCTGGGCGAACGCGCTGCACATGAAGCCGTTGAAGACCGGGCTGAGGGCCGAGCCCAGGGTGTCGGCGCGCAGGCCCGCCGCGATGGTCCGCTCGTCCGCCGGACGTTCGACGATCTCGCCCAACGCCAGCATGTCCGCGGTTGATTCGGTCATCGAGACCACCATCACCACGCACATCGACAGGATCGCCGCGAGCTGGAACTGCGGGGCCCCGAAGTGGAAGGGGGTGGGGAAGCCGACGACACCCGCGTCGGCCACCGGGCCGAAGTCCGTGACGCCGAAGGGGATCGCGACGAGCGTGCCGACCAGCAGACCGAGCAGCACGGCGACCTGCTTGACGAAGCCGCGCGTGAAGCGGCGCAGGAGCAGCACGATCAGGAGGGTCGCCGCCGCGAGGCCCAGGTTCGTCGTCGAACCGTGGTCGGATGCCGTGGGGTCGGGGCCCTGCGCCCAGCCGAAGGCGACGGGGAGCAGGGAGACGCCGATCAGGGTGATGACCGTCCCCGTGACGACGGGCGGGAAGAAGCGGACCGCCTTGCAGAAGACGGGCGCGGCCAGGAAGCCCAGCAGACCGGCCACGATCACGGCGCCGAAGATGACGGGCAGGGCGTCCCGCCTGTCGTCGGTGGAGGCCACGATCGCCGTCATCGGGGCGACCCCCGCGAAGGTGACACCGTTGACGAACGGTAGGCGGGCGCCGATCTTCCAGACGCCCAGCGTCTGGAGGAGGGTGGCGAGGCCTGCCGTGAACAGGCAGGCGCCGGTGAGGAAGGTGAGTTCGGTGCCGGTCAGGCCCGCGGCCGCGCCGACGATCAGGGGCGGGGCGACGACCCCCGCGTACATGGCGGCCACGTGCTGGAGGCCGCTCGTCGCCATTCTCAGTGCGGGAAGTTTTTCGTCCACGGGGTGGTCGACTGCATGCGGGGACACGGCGGCTCTCCTCCGGTCGGGTACACGTCGGCTCTGACGCGGGTGTCAGGGAGGTGGTGCGGCGCTGCTGGAAGTGCCTGGGGGAAACCGTTCCGGGGCACGCGCGTCCGCGCGCGCCCCGGCCACGGCTGCCGGTCGAGGGCCGTCCCCCTCGACCGGAGTCCGGTGCCCGCGGGGACCGCGGTCTCCACGGGGCAAGTCCCTTACGGGGTCCGCCTCTTACGGGCGGGTTTCCTCTGTGCGGGCCTCTTGTGCACGGGTCCCTCAGGGGTAGGGGCCCGTCCGCAACGGGTGGGCGTGTTCAGCTCTGTGCGGCGATGCGTGCCAGCCGCCGCGCTTCCTCCCGCGTCGAGCGGGCGATCGCGTCCTCGTCGGCGTGCAACAGGCGGCCGTGCTCGACGATCTGACGGCCGTTCACGAAGGAGGCGGTGACGGGCGCCGCCGCGCCGAAGACCAGGGCGGTCACCGGGTCGGCGATGGAGGCGTGGGCGAGGGTGTCCAGCTTCCACAGCACCAGGTCGGCCAGCTTGCCCGGCTCCAGGGAGCCGATCTGCGAGGCGCGGCCCAGGACCTGGGCGCCGCCGTAGGTGCCCAGGCGCAGCGCCTGACGGGCGTTCAGGGCGGCCTCGCGGTGGGCGCCGAGACGGTTGATGAGCAGGGCGTTGCGCAGCTCGGTGTGGAGTTCGCCGGATTCGTTGGAGGCCGTGCCGTCGACGCCGAGGCCGACCGGGACGCCGGCCTTCAGCATGTCGGGGACCCGGGCGATGCCCGCCGCCAGCCGGGCGTTCGAGGAGGGGCAGTGGGCGACACCCGTGCCCGTGCGGGCGAAGGCGTCGATGTCGGAGTCGTTCATGTGGACGCAGTGCGCCATCCACACGTCCTCGCCCAGCCAGCCGGTGGACTCGAAGTAGTCGGTGGGACCCATGCCGAACAGCTCGTGGCAGAACTTCTCCTCCTCGACCGTCTCCGAGCCGTGGGTGTGCAGACGCACGCCGAGCCGGCGGGCCAACTCGGCTCCCTGGCGCATCAGTTCAGTGGAGACGGAGAAGGGCGAACAGGGCGCGACGGCGACCTGGGTCATCGCGTCGAAGGAGTCGTCGTGGTGCTGCCCGACGGTCTCCTCGGTGGCGGCGAGCGCGCCCTCCAGGGTCTCGACGGCGAAGTCCGGGGGCAGGCCGCCGTCCTTCTCGCTGCGGTCCATGGAGCCGCGGGCGAGGGTGAAGCGGACGCCCATGTCGCGGGCGGCGCCGATGATCGCGCCGGACAGGTCGCCGGAGCCCTTCGGGAAGACGTAGTGGTGGTCCATGGCGGTGGTGACGCCGCCGCGGGCCATCATCGCCAGGGAGCCCTGGGCGGCCGCGCGGACCATCTGCTCGTCGATGCGCGCCCAGGTGGGGTAGAGGGCGACGAGCCAGTCGAAGAGGTTGTGGTCGGTGGCCAGTCCCCGGGTGATCCACTGGTAGAAGTGGTGATGGGTGTTGACCAGGCCCGGGGTGACCAGGTGCCCGGTGGCGTCGATACGGCGCTCGACGTTCTCCAGGCCGTCCGGGGCCCTGCCCGCGCCGAGCGACTCGATCCGGTTGCCGGCGAGGACGAGGTGACCGTTCTCGTACGCGGTGTCGTGCGCGTCCACGGTCGCGATCGAACAGTTCTCGATGACGGTGCGCCGGTCTGCTGCCATGGTGTCGTCCTTTTCGCTCAGTGGACTCTGGTGGAGAGGGCACGGCAGGACCCTGGGAGTTTGAGTGCCGTGGCCGGTGAGGCGCGGGCTCGCCGGCCACGGGTGCCGAAAAGGGGGTGGGTCAGAGGTTGGTGAGGTCCACGGGGACCCTCGCCTCGCAGCCGTCCCGCAGGACGGTGGCCTCGATCAGGCCGTAGGGACGGTCGGCGGCGTAGTAGACGGCTCCGTCGGCGGTGTCGTTCTTCAGCCCGAACGGCTTCAGGTCCACCAGGAAGTGATGCTTGTTGGGGAGCGAGAAGCGGACCTCGTCGATCTCGCCGCGGTGGTCGATGATCCGCGAGCCCATGGCGTACAGGGTCTGCTGGAGGGAGAGGGAGTACGTCTGCGCGAAGGCCTGCAGCATGTGGTGCTTGACCTGGGCGTACGACTCCTCCCAGGCCGGCGCCTGCTGGGCGTCGTCGGTCCAGTTGAAGCGCCAGCGGCTGGACACCTCGGTCGCCAGGACGCGGTCGTGCGCCTCCGGCAGCGTCGTGTACTTGTCCTTGACGTAGCCCCAGAACTCGGAGTTCGTCGAGTTCATGACGGTCAGGTCCTTGAGCCCGGAGACGACCTCCCAGGAGGAGCCGTCGTAGGTGATCTGCGCGAGACGCGTCTCCTGGCCCTTGCGGACGAAGGAGTGTTCGTCCTCGCCGGGCGTCTCGATCCGCTCCCAGGTGTACTCCTCGATGCGGATCCGCGCGGTCCTGATCGGTTCCTGTGAGGTCACGAAGTGGCGGGCGAGGTGGATGCCGAACTGCTCGGCGGAGTCGATGCCGTACTCCTTGGCGAACGCGTACACCGTGTTCTTGGTGGTGTCGGTCGGCAGGACGTTGGCATTCGAGCCGGAGTAGTGGACCTCGTCCATGTCGCCGCTCAGCGACACGGACACGTTGAGGTCCTTGATGTGGTGGGTGGCGCCGTCCCGCGTGATCCTGACGACGCGGTTCTCGGCCTTGCCGTACTGGTTCTGTCCCAGGAACGCAGGGCGGGCCGGGTGGGAATGGGCGGTCATCTAGCTAGCTCCCTCGGTAAACGGAGTAGCCGAACGGGTTGAGCAGCAGCGGTACGTGATAGTGCTCGCCGGGCACGACGGCGAAGGTGATCGCCACCTCCGGGAAGAACACGGGTGCGGGACCGCTGTCCCGATTCGCGGGGACGTCCTGCTGCGTATCGGCTTGCTTCTTCTCATGTCGCTCGAAGTACGCCTCCACGGCGAAGTCGAGCCGTACGTGGGTGGTCCCCTCCGGCAGCGCCGGCAGGTCCTTGCAGCGGCCGTCCGCGTCGGTCGCGGAACCGCCGAGGGCACGCCAGTCCCCCTCCTGCCCGTGCCCGGCACCCCGGCCCGAGCGGGCGGAGAGGTGGACGGCGACACCGGCGGCGGGGCGGCCGACGGAGGTGTCCAGGATGTGGGTGGACACCGATGCGGTGCTGCTGGTGCTCATGGGGTGCGTCAGTCCTCTTCGACGAGTCGGGCGAGGCGGGTACGGTTGATCTTGCCCAGTTCGACGCGGACGATCTCCCGTTCCCGCTCCGGCGCGTTGCCGATCCGCTCCTTCACCGCGTCCCGCATCTGCTCGCCGGTGCGACCGGTGGCGCAGATCAGGAAGACATGGCCGAACTTCTCCTGGTAGGCCAGGTTCAGTTCGAGCATTTCGGCCTTGAGCTCCCCGGAGGCGCCGGCCATGCCGCGCTGTTCGCGGGCCGAGGTCGGGTCGCCGGGCTCGGGGCGGCCGATCGGCGGGTGCCCCGCCATCGCCTCCGCCAGGTCCGTGGCGGTCAGGCCGGCCATGGCGGCGTCACTGACGGCGTACAGCTCGGCGACGGTGGCGTAGGGGCGGGCCGCGAGCAGTCGGCCGGCCCACGCCGTGGAGGCACACGCCTCGTGGAGCGCGGCGCGGGCCGCGGGCTCCTCGAGGTCGTTGAACCGGGCCAGACCCGGGGGTGGGGCGGTCGAAGTCACGGGAGCCTCCGTGGCCGCGGAACGGCCGTCGTGCTTGAGCGGACTGCGGCCAGCTAACGCCTGTCCGCGACACCACGTCAACACTTTGTTGAAAATTCCGGGTAACGAAACCCGGCGGCCCCCTGCGACACCCGTACGGCTTCTCTGCGGCCCCTTGCGGCCCCGCGGCAGCCCCTTGCGGCCCTCTTGCGGCCCGGGAAAGTCCTCCCCCGACGGACCGCTCAGGCGCCTTTCTCCCGGTTGAGATAGTTGTAGACGGTGAAGCGGCTCACCCCGAGCGCGCTCGCCACGGTCTCCACGCCGTGCCGTACGGAGAAGGCGCCACGCGCCTCGAGTATCCGGACGACCTCCTGCTTGGCCTTGCGGTCCAGGTCGGCGAGCGGTCTGCCCTTCCTGCGCTCCATGGCGGCGAGGATGTGGTCGAGGGAGTCGGCGAGCTGGGGCAGCCGCACCGCGACGGCGTCGACACCCTCCCAGGCCAGGACGACATCGTCGGTGCCGGCCTCGTCCGGCGGGATCATCTCCCCGCCCATCGCGTCGACCAGCGGCTTCACGGCCGCGATGAAGGCCTCGTCGCCGGAGGTGCTCACGCGCCCTCCCCGAGGGCGTCGGCGTCGGCGTCCGCGTCATCGAGGACGTTGACCTGGAGCGAGACCCGGGTGGCGCCCGCGCCGAGGGACTTGCGCAGCAGGGCGTCCACGGCGGCGAGCACGGCGTCGGCGGCCCCCTCGACGGTGTTGCCGAACGGCCCGACGTCCACCGCGTCCAGGTCGGCCGCCTCGATCACCGCACGGGCGACCAGCGCGTGCGCGGGCGCCTCGTCGAGGTCGAAGGGCTCGGTGGTGAACTCCACTTTCAGTCGCATCGCGCCCCACACCTCTCTCGACGGGACCGGATCGTCGGCGCCCGGACCCCGACCTTAACGGACCTGGCGGACGATCACCCGGGAGTCGGGATTCCACCGGGACGGGGCTCCGACGCCCCCTCATCCCCTTGACAAGCCGCCCGACCGAACGGCAATCTTCCAATAAGCAGAAAACAACTTCCGCAATACGGAAACACTCGACACGGAAGGGAGCGCGGAACCCCTATGGGATTCGAAGACCGGCGCTTCAACGTCAACCTGTCGATCCTCTTCACGGAACTCCCGCTCCTGGAGCGCCCCGCGGCCGCCGCCGCGGCGGGCTTCACCGCGGTCGAGCTGTGGTGGCCCTGGATCGACTCACCCACCCCCGCAGCGTCCGAACTCGACGCGCTGAAGAACGCGATCGAGGACGCGGGCGTACGGCTCACCGGCCTCAACTTCTACGCCGGACGGCTTCCGGGCCCCGACCGTGGCGCCCTGTCGCTGCCCGGCGAGGAGTCGGAGCGGTTCCGCGCCAACGTGGACGTGGCCGCCGACTTCGCGCAGTCCCTGGGCTGCGGTGCGCTCAACGCGCTCTACGGCAACCGCCTCGACGGCGTCGACCCGGCCGAACAGGACGCGCTCGCGCTGGAGAACCTGGTCCTCGCGGCCCGGGCCGCGCACCGGATCGGCGCGATCCTGCTGATCGAGGCGTTGAACCGGCCCGAGTCACCCCGCTACCCGCTGGTCAGCGCGCCGGCCGCGATCGGCGTCGTCGACAGGGTCAACGACGCCACGGGACTCGGCAACGCGAAGTTCCTGATGGACCTCTACCACCTGTCGATGAACGGCGAGGACCTGCCGTCGGTGATCGAGCGCTATGCGTCGAGGACCGGCCACGTGCAGATCGCCGACAATCCGGGCCGTGGCGCGCCGGGCACCGGCTCGCTGCCCCTCGAGGACCTCCTCGACCGGCTGCGCAAGGCCGGATACGACGGCTGGGTCGGCCTCGAGTACAAGCCGGGCGACCGCCCGAGCGCCGAGGCCTTCGACTGGCTGCCCCGCTGATCCCCCCGTACCGAGAGGCACCCCCGATGAGCAACGCACTTCCCGCACTGCCCAAGATCGCCTGGATAGGCCTCGGCATCATGGGCTCGCCCATGTCCGAGAACCTCGTCAAGGCGGGTTACGACGTCACCGGCTTCACCCTGGAGCAGGACAAGCTGGACCGGCTGGCCGCCGCCGGAGGCAGCGCCGCGGGGTCCATCGCCGAGGCCGTGCGCGACGCCGACGTCGTGATCACGATGGTGCCGGCCTCACCCCAGGTGGAGGCCATCGCCTACGGCCCCGACGGCATCCTGGAGAACGCGCGGACCGGGGCGCTGCTGATCGACATGTCCTCGATCACCCCGCAGACCTCGATCGACCTGGCGCGGGCGGCGAGGGACAAGGGCATCCGGGTGCTCGACGCCCCCGTGTCCGGCGGTGAGGCCGGTGCCGTCGAGGCCGTGCTCTCCATCATGGTGGGCGGCGAGCAGAGCGACTTCGACGAGGCGGAGCCCGTCTTCGAGGCGCTCGGCAGGACCATCGTGCTGTGCGGTCCGCACGGCTCGGGGCAGACCGTCAAGGCCGCCAACCAGCTGATCGTCGCCGTGAACATCCAGGCGTGCGCCGAGGCCGTGGTCTTCCTGGAGAAGTCGGGCGTGGACCTGAAGGCGGCGCTGGACGTGCTCGGCGGCGGGCTCGCCGGCTCGACCGTCCTGGCCCGCAAGAAGGACAACTTCCTCACCCGCGACTTCAAGCCGGGCTTCCGGATCGATCTGCACCACAAGGACATGGGCATCGTCACGGACGCCGCCCGCAACGTCGGAGCGGCCCTGCCGGTGGGCGCGATGGTCGCCCAGCTGGTCGCGAGCCTGCGCGCGCAGGGCGACGGCGGACTGGACCACTCGGCCCTGCTGCGAGCCGTCGAGCGCCTGTCGGGCGCGCGGCTCTGAGACTTCCGGGCGGCGCCGTCGCTGACATCTGTCCTGTCGCGCCCAGGTGGCGGCGTCGCCCGGAAACCCTTTTAGAAACTGTTGTCGACCGGTGCGCACGACCTCGTCGGCGACCGGACACCAGTCTCGCGTACGGATCCTGACACACCGTCACGACCTCGTACGCGCGGCCCGCGGCCCTACCGTGCGACCCGGATGAGGGGTGACGCCGGAAGGGGGGCGCGGGCAGGGCGAGGACCGCGGCGGCGTGCGAGCCAGTGCGGTGGTGAAGGAACGGGGCCTGCTTCTCGACCTGAGGGAAGCCCGCTCCCGGCTCCGTCGCACCCCGCCGCGGTCCCTGCCCCCACCTCGGACCCGTCCCACCCCACCCCGAAAACTCCGTCCGGCGGCGCGAATGTCCTGTCGCGCCCAGCCTCGCGCCGTCGGACGGCCACCCGTTCCCGCGCGGAGGGATCCGTATACTAGGTAGACCTACCTACCTAATATGGAGGGCCATGAGCGAGATCGGCGCGAACAAGACGGAGCGCGGGCGCCGGCGTCCGGCACGGGAACGGCTGCTGGCCGCCGCGGCTCGCCGCTTCTACGCCGACGGCGTGGCGGCGACCGGCATCGACACGATCACCGCCGAGGCCGGCGTGGCGAAGATGAGCCTCTACAACAACTTCTCCTCCAAAGCCGACCTGGTCAGGGCCTACCTCGACGCCCGACACGAGGAGTGGCTCGGCCTGTACCGGGCGCGGCTGGCATCGGCCCCGGGGCCGCGGGACGGCGTGCTGGCCGTGTTCGACGCCTACGCCGACCACGCGGCGTTCGCCTACGAGCACGGTTTCCGTGGCTGCGGACTGCTCAACGCGGCCGCCGAACTTCCGGCCGGAGACGAAGCCCGGCTCGTGGTGCGCGCCCACAAGGAGGAGGTCGAGCGGCTGATCGCCGGCCATCTGGAGGAGTTGCTGCCCGAACGCCCGGCCGAGGCACGGGCGCTGGCCGAGCACCTCGCCTTCCTCCTGGAGGGCGCGATGGCGCGCGCCGGCCTGGAGGGCGACGGCGGCCGTGTCCAGCACGCCCGCGCCATCGCCGCGGCCCTGCTGGACCGCCTGTGAGGCGGCCCACCGGCTCGTCCACGGCCATGGGGGCACTGTGCGTGCTGGCAGCCTCCGTGCTGTGGGGCACGACGGGCACAGCCGCCACCTTCGCCCCGAACGTGGGTCCGCTCGCCATCGGCGCGGTCGCCATGGGACTGGGCGGACTCCTGCAAGCCCTGATCGCCGCCCCGGGGATCGTCCATCACGCCTCCCGACTGCGCGAGCGGCGCGGCACGGTACTGCTCGGCGCGGGCTCGGTGGCGGTCTATCCCCTCGCGTTCTACAGCTCGATGCACCTGGCCGGAGTCGCCGTCGGCACCGTGGTGTCGATCGGTACCGCCCCGCTCGCCTCGGTTCTGATCGAACGCGTCGTCGACGGCCGCCGGCTCACCCGCCGCTGGACGTTCGCCGCCACACTCGGCCTGCTCGGCACGCTCCTGCTGTGCGTCGCCGAGGCCTCCCACGCCGACGTCGGAGCCGAAGGGGGATCGGTGGCCGCGACGCTGCTCGGCACCGGTCTGGGGCTCGTCGCCGCCACGACCTACGCCCTCTACGCCTGGTCCGCGCACCGGCTCATCGCCCGCCGGATTCCCTCCCACGCGGCCATGGGCGCCGTCTTCGGGATCGGCGGCCTGGTCCTGCTGCCCGTCCTGGCGGTCACCGGCGCACCTCTCGTCGACTCGTGGTCCGACGCCGCCGTCGGCGCCTACATGGCCCTGATCCCCATGTTCGTCGGCTACGTCCTGTTCGGCCGGGGGCTCGCTCGCGTCCCCGCCAGCACCGCGACCACACTGTCCCTGCTCGAACCGGCCGTCGCCGCCGTCCTCGCCGTCGCGGTCGTCGGCGAACGCCTCCCCGCCACCGGCTGGACCGGCGTCACCTTGGTCGTCGCCTGCCTCGCCGTCATCACCCTCCCGGCGCCGGCACCGCGCAACCGGCAACCGGGAGCGACCGCGTTCCCGGACCCGCGGAAGAAGAGGACTTCGACGAGAACACCGAAGCGCGGCACGAACGCCGGAAAGCTCTGAGAGCGAGCCCCGACCGCACGGACGGCGGCACATGACCTCCCGCCGCGAGCTCACCGCACGTCGGCCGCGCACGAGCTCCGGACGTCCTGTCACGGCCGGCCCCGCGCCGTCGGACGGCCGCCCGTGCCCGCGCTCCCCCGTCAGCAGGACCGACGAGGGAGCGCCACGCGTTGCCCGTGGACAAGGCCCTCGACCTGGTGATGAATACGCATATGAACGATTCGCCGCAGTTTCCGCACATCGTGGTCCACCCTCCGGCGCTCGACGGGTCTCGGCGGGTCACCTCCGGTGACGCCGTTCTCGGGGTCGCGTCCCACCTCGACGACGTCGTCGAGATCCTTCGCCTGGCCGACCTGGACCGGATCGAGGTGGAGGAGAGCGACCTCATCGAATGGCAGGGCGGCGGGCCCGACGACTGGCCGGGACTGTCGGAGGAGCACGGGCGGCCGCACGGGGAGCGGACCGGGGAGTAGACCGGGGTGCAGACCGGGCCGACAACCTCAAATCAACCTCTGAACTCGGCTCAGCAGGCTTCAACCACCCCTGGGTGAGGGCACATTGTGGTCACGCGGGGCCCGCCGACACGGGGGCGGCGGGCCCCGCTCCGACGGTGGGCTCACGCGCGGTGGGACGTCGGCAAGGGATGGCCCGTCCCCCGGACGGGCCACCCCTGCGCGACGACGAGCCGCGTCGGACCGTCAGCGTCAGACGGTCGGTGTCAGATCTTCGGCGTCAGACCTTCAGCGTCCTGATCGATGTCGGCGCGTGACCCGGCTCGGTGGCGAGGTCCTCGAACTCGACCACGTTGCCGATGTCGTTGGTACCGCTCATCGAGATGTTGGTGACGCGCTCCAGGATCGCCTCGACGACGACCGGCACCTGGAACTCGGCGGCAAGCTTCTTGGCCTGCTCGAAGGCGGCCCCCAGCTCCGCGGGGTCCGTCACCCGGATCGCCTTGCAGCCGAGGCCCTCGGCGACCTTGACGTGATCGACGCCGTACACGCCCAGTTCGGGCGAGTTGACGTTCTCGAACTCCAGGTTGACCTGGAAGTCGATGTCGAACGCCCGCTGCGCCTGCCGGATCAGCCCCAGATAGGAGTTGTTGACCAGGACGTGGACGTAGGGGATCTTGTGCTGCGCGCCGACCGCCAGTTCCTCGATCATGAACTGGAAGTCGTAGTCTCCGGAGAGGGCGACGACTTGCGCCTCCGGGTCGGCCTTCGCCACGCCCAGCGCCGCCGGAATCGTCCAGCCGAGGGGCCCCGCCTGGCCGCAGTTGATCCAGTGGCGCGGGCGGTAGACGTGCAGCATCTGGGCGCCCGCGATCTGCGAGAGACCGATGGTGGTGACGTACCGGGTCTCGGGACCGAAGGCCTTGTTCATCTCCTCGTAGACGCGCTGCGGCTTGATCGGGATGTCGTCGAAGTGCGTACGGCGCTGGAGGGTCGCCTTCTTCTCCTGCGCGGCGGCCGCCCACGCGGAACGGTCGGGAAGCGTGCCCGCCGCCCTCGACTCCCTCGCCGCCTCGACGAACAGCTCCAGAGCCGCCTTCGCGTCCGAGGCGATCCCGTAGTCCGGAGCGAAGATCCTGCCGATCTGGGTGGGCTCGACATCGACGTGGACGAAGGTACGGCCGGCCGTGTAGACGTCGACGCGGCCGGTGTGCCGGTTCGCCCAGCGGTTGCCGATACCGAGGACGAAGTCGGACTCCAGGAACGTCGCGTTGCCGTAGCGGTGCGAGGTCTGGAGGCCGACCATCCCGGCGTTCAGCTCGTGGTCGTCGGGGATCGCGCCCCAGCCCATCAGCGTCGGGATCACCGGAGTGCCCGTCAACTCGGCGAATTCGAGCAGGAGTTCCGTGGCGTCGGCGGTGATGACACCGCCGCCCGCGACGATCAGCGGGCGCTCGGCCGCGTTCAGCATCGAGAGCGCCTTCGCGATCTGCGCCCGGGTCGCGGCCGGCTTGTAGACGGGCAGCGGCTCGTATGTGTCGATGTCGAACTCGATCTCCGTCTGCTGGACGTCGACCGGCAGGTCGATCAGGACCGGGCCCGGCCGTCCGGAGCGCATGAGATGGAAGGCCTGCTGGAAGACGCCGGGGACCTGGGCCGCCTCCAGCACGGTGACCGCCATCTTGGTCACCGGTTTGGCGATCGAGGCGATGTCGACGGCCTGGAAGTCCTCCTTGTGGATCACGGCGGTCGGGGCCTGGCCGGTGATGCACAGGATCGGGACGGAGTCGCCGATGGCGGAGTACAGCCCGGTGATCATGTCCGTGCCGGCCGGGCCCGAGGTACCGACGCAGACACCGATGTTGCCCGGTCGGGCACGGGTGTAGCCCTCGGCCATGTGCGAGGCGCCCTCGACATGACGGGCGAGGGTGTGACGGATGCCGCCGGAGGCCTCGAGTGCCGCGTAGAAGGGGTTGATCGCCGCGCCGGGGACACCGAACGCGCTGGTGACGCCCTCGCGCTTGAGGATCTCGACTGCCGCGCGGGCAGCGGTCATACGAGCCATGGGCTACTCCTGCTTCGACTGCTTCAGCTGCTTGCTGTCGGATTCGCTCTCCCGTCGCGCCCCGCGGTGAGCCCTTCCTTCGGTTCCAGCGTTCCGCACTACTTCCGTAATGCGGAAAATACTTTCTGCTATCTGGAAGCAATGTAAGTGGGCACGCGAAGGTCGTCAAGAGACGGACAAGCGGGGACCGGAGTAGGACGATGGGGCGCATGCCCGAGAGCGTGCCGGTGCGCTGCCCGGCCTGTCGGCGCGAGCGCCGCTACACCGCGCCCTGCTACCCGTGCGCGTGCGGTGCTCCCGTCACGCCCGTACTCGACCGGCGGACGACGCCTACGACCGTCACGCACCGGGTGTGGGACGACGAGTGGGTCGCCCTGCGGTGCCCCGGCTGCGGCCGCCGGCACCAGTGGCCACACCCCGAACTGGGCTGCGCCTGCGGAGCGGTGATACGCATCCCGGTGACCGACCCGACCCCCGATTCCGAGCAGGGGCCCGAGCCGGGGCCAGGGGTTCGGCGGACGGCGGGGCCGGAGCGGGGGCCGGAGCGGGAGCCGAGCCCGGAGCGGGGGCGGGGGCCCGGCCCGGGGCCGGACACGACCGCGCCGACATCGACGTCGACACCCCCGCCGCCCTCCGCACGGACGCCGGCACCAGGCCCGGATCTGGAGCCGGACCTGAACCCGCACCCGCACCCGCACACGCACACGCACACGGAACCCGGGGCGCAACGGCGTGCCTTCCGACCCGTCGCCATCCGTACCGCTCGCGACGCGGTCACCGCCGCCGCGCTCTATCTGAACTGGCTCGGCCACGCGGACATCCGGCGGGCCGATCAGCGGCCCACCTCCGGGATCGGCCTCGCCGCCCGCGGGCTCGTGGCCCAGGTGGACCCCAGCGTGAACCCGGCCTCACTGCGGGACGTGGAGTGCCTCTGGCTGACGGCCATGACGGAATCCGCGGACTGCGTCTACTTCTCCCTCGCCGGGTACGCCGAGGACGCCCGCGCCCGCGCCGACCGACTGCGTGTCCCCCTCTTCGTCCTGGACCTGACGGGCACCCCGCAGCCCGTGAACGCGATGGCCGACGCCCTCGCCACCCGAGGCAGCTGAACGAACCCGGAGGAAGCCAAGGGCCCGGGGCCGGGAAACATACGTCAGAGAGCGTTTTCCTCGCGCAGCTCGATCTTGCGTACCTTCCCCGAGACGGTCATCGGGAAGGCCTCCATGATCCGCAGCCTGCTCGGGATCTTGTAGTGCGCCAGCCGGTCCTCGCAGTAGGCGCGCAGTTCCTCCAGCGAGAGCGGGTCCGCCCCGTCGGCCGGGATCACGCAGGCGAGGACCTCCTCGCCGTACTTCTCGTGCGGGACGCCGACGACCTGGACGTCCCGGATCCTCGGGTGGCCGTAGAGGAACTCCTCTATCTCGCGCGGGTAGATGTTCTCCCCGCCCCGGATGATCATGTCCTTGATGCGGCCGACGATCTCGACGTAACCGTCCTCGCGCATCACCGCCAAATCCCCGGTGTGCATCCAGCGTGCGGCGTCGATCGACTCGGCGGTCTTCTCGGGCTCGTCCCAGTATCCGAGCATCACGCTGTAGCCGCGGGTGCACAGTTCGCCCGCGACGCCACGCGGTCGGGTCACGCCGTCCACCGGATCCACGACCTTCACCTCGATGTGCGGCAGGACCCTGCCCACGGTGCCGGTGCGGTGCTCGAGGTCGTCCTCGCGGCGGGTCTGGGTGGAGACCGGCGAGGTCTCGGTCATGCCGTAACAGATCGACACCTCCGCCATGTTCATTTCGGCGACCACCCGTTTCATCACCTCGACCGGGCAGGGCGAGCCCGCCATGATGCCGGTACGCAGGGAGGAGAGGTCGTAGGTCGCGAAGTCGGGCAGGTTCAACTCCGCGATGAACATGGTCGGGACGCCGTACAGGGAGGTGCACCGCTCCTGCTGGACCGCCTCCAGCGTGGCCTTCGGGTCGAAGGAGGGGGCCGGGACGACGATGCAGGCGCCGTGCGAGGTGGCCGCCAGGTTTCCCATCACCATGCCGAAGCAGTGGTAGAAGGGCACCGGGACGCAGATGCGGTCCTGCTCGCTGTAGGCGATCGACTCGCCCACGAAGTAACCGTTGTTGAGAATGTTGTGGTGGGAGAGGGTGGCCCCCTTGGGGAAGCCCGTGGTGCCCGAGGTGTACTGGATGTTGATGGGGTCGTCGCAGGACAACTCGTTTCTGCGGGTGCGGAAAGTTTCCTGGAGATCGGGCGTTCCGCGCCGCAGCAGCGCGCCCCAGCTGGGATCCCCGATGAAAACGGTCTCCCTCAGTTGCGGGCAGTTGCCGCGTACCTGCTCGACCATCGCGCGGTAGTCGCTCGTCCGGTGACCGAGCGAGGCGAACAGTACGGAGACCCCGGCCTGTCGGAGCACGTACTCGACCTCGTGCGTGCGGTACGCCGGGTTGATGTTCACCATGATCGCGCCGATGCGGGCGGTGGCGTACTGGACGAACACCCACTCGGCGCAGTTGACCGCCCAGATGCCCACCCGGTCGCCCTTGGCGACCCCGCTCGCGAGCAGCGCGTACGCCAGCCGGTCGACGTCCTCGACGAATCGCCGGTACGTCCAGCGGCGCCCGGACGGCACGTCGACCAGCGCCTCGCGGTCCGGCCAACGCGCGGCGGTCCGGTCCAGGTCGGCGCCGATGGTGTCCCCGAGCAGCGCGGTCCCGCTCGTCCCGTGCGCGTACGACACATCCGTGTCCCGCGCGTTCGACGCCTCGCTCATCGGAAGTCCTCCTCGCGGTACTCGTCCGGCGAGCCCGCCGCGGTCGCCTCTCGCAACTCGATCCTGCGGATCTTGCCGCTCACGGTCTTGGGCAGCGGGGCGAACTCCAGGCGGCGCACGCGCTTGTAGGGGGCGAGGACCTCGCGGGAGTGCTCGAACAGCACCTTCGCCGTGTCGGGGCCCGGCTCCCAGCCCTCGGCGAGCACGACGTACGCCTTGGGCACGGCGAGGCGCAGCGCGTCCGGGGCGGGCACGACGGCCGCCTCGGCGACCGCCTCGTGCTCCAGCAGCGCGCTCTCCAGCTCGAAGGGGCTGATCTTGTAGTCGGACGCCTTGAAGACGTCGTCGGCCCGGCCGACATAGGTGATGTAACCGTTCTCGTCGCGACTGCCGATGTCGCCGGTGCGGTAGTAGCCGCCGGCCATCGCCTCCGCGGTACGGTCCGCGTCCCCGTGGTAGCCGGTCATCAGGCCGACCGGCCGGGCCGCCAGGTCCAGCGCGATCTCCCCCTCCGCGGCGCCCGGCGCGCCCGAGACCGGGTCGAGGAGCTCCACCCGGTAGCCGGGGCTGGGCCGGCCCATCGAGCCGGTCTTCAGTTCCTGTCCGGGGCTGTTGGCGATCTGCACGGCCGTCTCGGTCTGCCCGAAGCCGTCCCGGACGGTCACCCCCCAGGCGCGCCGCACCTGCTCGACGACCTCGGGATTGAGCGGCTCGCCGGCCGCCACCGCCTCGCGTGGCGGGGTCCGCAGCTGGGTCAGATCGGCCTGGATCAGCATGCGCCAGACGGTGGGCGGGGCGCAGAACGTCGTGACCCCCGCGCGGTCCATCTCGGTCATCAGCCGGGCCGGGTCGAAGCGGGTGTAGTTGTGGATGAAAACGGTTGCTTCGGCGTTCCACGGGGCGAAGAGGTTGGACCAGGCGTGCTTGGCCCAGCCGGGCGAGGAGATGTTGAGGTGCACGTCGCCGGGCTGGAGCCCGATCCAGTACATCGTCGACAGATGACCGATCGGATACGAGGTGTGGGTGTGCTCCACCAGCTTGGGGCTGGCGGTCGTACCGGAGGTGAAGTAGAGCATCAGCGGGTCGTCGGCGAGGGTGGGGCCGTCCGGGGTGAAGCCGGCCGGGGCGCTGTAGGCGTCCTCGAACCGCTGCCAGCCCTCGGGTGCGCCGCCGACCGCGATGCGCCGGTAGTCGCCGGGGACCCCGTCGAACTTGCCGGTGTCCTCGGTGCGGACGAGGACGTGCCGGATGCGGCCGCGCTCGACGCGGTCGGTGAGGTCGGCGGGACCGAGCAGCGGGGTGGCCGGGACGACCACGGCGCGCAGTTTCATCGCGGCCAGCGCGGTCTCCCACAGTTCGGCCTGGTTGCCGAGCATGACGAGGATCCGGTCCTCGGCGGCGACGCCGCGCTCGCGCAGCCAGTTCGCGACCCGGTCGGAGCGCTCGGAGAGTTCGGCGAAGCTGAGACGGGTTTCGGAACCGTCTTCTTCCACGATGTGCAGGGCGGTGCGCCCGTTGCCGTCGGCGACGGCGTCGAACCAGTCGAGGGCCCAGTTGAACCGCTCCGGGCGGGGCCACTCGAAACCCTCGGACGCGGTGGTGTAGTCCTCGCGGTGTGCCAGCAGGAAGTCGCGGGCTCTGCGGAAACGCTCCGTCGCCGTCGCCGTCGTCATCTGTCCTCCGTGCTTTCTTGGCTTGCCCGGTCGTGCGCCTCCGGGGGCGCTTTCGGCCCCTGCGGCGCACTCCCGTGGTGCCGGACCATTGCCGGGCGGCTCTCTGCCATCGTGTAATCCGTGATGCAGGTCTCACTACCCCCGGACGGGGGTGTGCGGCACCAAGCCGCGCGGAAAGGGCGAGAACGTGGCGGCAGACGCGGCCGGAACGGTGGAGATTCGTGGTGCGCTGGCGCGGCTGCGGCGGGTGACGGGGCTGCCGGTCGCCTTCGGCGGTCTGGTGGAGCCTGGGCGGCAGCGGATCCGGATCAGCGAGTTCAGCGGCGCGGCCGGTCTGGCGCTGCGCGGACTGGCGGTGACCTCCGGCAACGGTCTCGGCGGCAAGGCGGTGGCGCTGGCCCGCCCGTGCGCGGTCACGGACTACTCCCTCTCCCGGCAGATCAGTCACGAGTACGACGCGGCCGTCGCCGCCGAGGGTCTGCGCTCGGTGCTGGCGATCCCGGTGGTCGTACGGCGCCGGGTGCGCGGAGTGCTGTACGGGGCGCTGCGCACGGCGCAGCCGCTGGGCGACCGCACGCTGACCGCGGCCGTACAGGCGGCGCGGGACGTCGAACAGGCGCTGGTGGTCGGGGACGAGGCGCGTGACCTGCTGACGGCGGCCAGGCCCGGCTCGGCGGGCGCGGGGCCGGGTCCGGGTCCGGGCGCCGGGGCGGGGGCCGGCTGGGAGCAGGTGCGCGAGGCGCACACGGCGCTGCGCGCTCTGGCCCCGCGGATCGCCGATCCGGGTCTGCGCGCCGAGCTGCTGGAGGTCTGCGGGCTGCTGACCCCGAAGCCGCCGGAGCGGGCGCCGGGACAGCCGGTGACCCTGGCCCCGCGGGAGCTGGACGTGCTGGCGTGGGTGGCGGCGGGGGCGACGAACGCGGCGGCGGCCGAGCGGCTGGGACTGCGCCCGGAGACCGTCAAGGGCTATCTGCGGTCGGCGATGCGCCGGCTGGGCGCACGCACCCGGGGGGAGGCGGTGGTCGCGGCCCGGAGGGCGGGCTTGCTGCCCTGAACGCGGGGCGCGCAACATGCCCGTAGCGCGGGCGGTGCAAGATACCTGGAGCAGCGATCACATCCAGCCAGGGAGGCCCCTCACGACAAGTGACCATTCATTCGTCGTCTCCATGAATTTCCCTATGCGGCACGTTGTTATATGCCTCACCACGCCGCGTCTCCGAATTTCAAAGGGACGATGCCTAGAATTTGGCCCGGACACGACACTCGGAGGGGAGCGGTGACCGTGCGACGGGACTTCAAGGAGCCTGCCAGATGCCGCCCCGACCTGGTCATCGGCAGGGACGAGCTGTTCACGGCCGCCCGTGACCAGCTGACACGTGGCGGCAGTGTGCTGCTGCACGGCCCGGCCGGAATAGGAAAGTCGACCGTGCTGCGGGCATTGGCCGCGGATTACGGCGAGGCGGCCCACACCGTCCTGCGCTGCTCGGCGACCGAGTCCGAATCCCACCTCCCCTTCCTGGCTCTGGCCGACCTCTTCGGCCTCGTCCTGGACGAGATCTCGGACAAGCTGCCCGTCGCCCAGCGCACGGCCCTGGAGTCGGCGCTCACCGGCCGAGGCGAATCGACTCTGCAACGCGACGGCCTGGCCCTGCGGCTGGCCGTGCTGTCGGCCCTGCGCGCCCTCGCCGCCGCGGGTCCCGTCCTGCTCGTCGCCGACGACCTCCAGTGGCTGGACTCGGCCAGCGCCGAACTCCTCGGCTTCGCCGCCCGCCGCCTCGGCGACACCCCCGTCCAACTGCTGTGCGCCGTGCGGACGGAGGAGCAGGAGTACGACCGTCATCTACGCGCGTCCCCGCCCGACACCCTCGCCGTCCGGCTCAACCCCCTCTCCCGCGCCCAGGTCTCCGCGCTGCTCGACCACCGCGGCTACACCGACCTGCCCCGCTCGACGATGCGGGAGATCCACCGCACCAGCGGCGGCAACCCGCTCTTCGCCCTGGAGCTGGGCCGCGCCCTCGGCGAGAGCCCGACACCGCCCCGGCCCGGCGAACCCCTGCCGGTGCCGACCTCGCTGCGCGCCCTGGTCCTCAGCCGTCTCGACATGCTGTCCGACGAGGCCCGCCGCACCCTGCTCGTGGCCAGCGCCGGCGCCCGCCCCACCCTGGCGCTGCTGCACGCGGCCGGCCGCGAGAACGCCGAGGCCGAGACCGCGCAGGCGGCGGCGCTCGGGCTGCTGGCGACCGAGCCCGAGGGTCCGGCCGTCCGGTTCGCGCATCCGCTGATCTCGGCCGCGCTGTACGCGGAGGCGCCCGCCCAGGAGCGCCGGGCCGCGCACGCCGCGCTGTCCACGGCCGCCTCCGATCCGATCGAGCGGGCCCGCAACCTCGCCCTGGCCACCACCGGTACCGACCCGGAGGTCGCCGACCGGCTCGCCGAGGCCGCCGCGCTCGCCCGCGACCGGGGCGCACCCTCGGTCGCCGCCTCACTGGGCCTGCTCGCCGCCCGGCACACCCCGCCGGACGGCCCCACCGCCCCGGACGACCGGCGGCTCCAGGCCGCCGAGGACGCGATCACCGCCGGTGAGGTGGACCTCGCCCGGGACATCGCGCGCGAGGTGCTGACCCGCGCGACCGTGCCCGCCGAGCGGATCCGGGCCTGGGAGGTGGTGATCGAGGCCGCCGGGCAGTCCCTCGGCGAGGTCGACGCCGTCTTCCCGCAGGCCCTCGCCGACGCCGGCGACGACCCGCGGCTGCTCGCCCTGGTCCACTACCGGCTGGCCTGGCGCAAGCTGATCGTGGAGGGCGACTTCGCCGAGGCCCGCGAGGAGGCCGCGCACACGGCCGACCTGGCGGCCCGCGGGCACGACCGGCGCACCGAGCTGATGGCGCTCTCCTTCCAGGCCTCGACCGAGACCCTGATGGGCCACCCGAACGCCCCCTCCACCATCAAGCGGGCCCTGAGGGAACCCCAGGACCCCTACGTGGCGTGCCATCACAACGGCGCCGGGGCGGCCCGGTTCCGCTGGCTGCTGATGAGCGATCAGCTGCCCGAGGCCCGGTCGACCATCACCGCGCTGCTGCGCGAGGTGCGCCGGCGCGGCATGGTCGAGAGCGAGGTGCACTTCCAGCGCTTCCTCGCCGAGACCGAACTGCGCTCCGGGCACTGCGGGCGCGCCCTCGACCTGGCCCGCGAGAGCCTGCGGCTGGCCCGGGACTCCGGGATCGGTCTGGGTGCCTCCGCGATGCTGGCCTCCCTCGCCGAGGCGTCCGGCGGCGACGTCGACCGGGCGCTGGCGCTGGCCCGGGAGGCGGCGGGCAAGGCCGAGGAGGACGGCGACCAGATGTACGTCTCGCGGGCGCTGGCGGCACTGGGCCACGCCCAGTTGGTGGCCGGGGACGCGGCCGGCGCGGTCGGCTCGCTGCGCCGGGTGCGGGAGCTGGAGCAGGGCCTGGGCATCACCGATCCCGCCCGGGGCCGCTGGCACGGCGACCTCGCCGAGGCGCTGGTCCGCATCGGCGAGCCGGGCGAGGCCCAGGACGTCGTCGACGTCACGCGCGAGCACGCGCTCAGGCTCGGCCGGGAGAGCGTGCTGGCCGTGCTGGACCGGGCGGAGGCGATGGTACGGGCGGCACGCGGCGACCACGAGGCGGCGCTGTCCCGGCTGACGTCCGTTCAGGACCGGCTCGCCAAGCTGGGATACGGCCTGGAGGAGGCGCGGGCGGCGTTCGCGCTGGCCCTGCTGCGCACCGGGCGCCCGGGGCCGACGTCGTACGACGAGGCGGCGCGGCTGTTCCGGCGCTGCCGGGCGCTGCCCTGGCTGCGCCAGGTGGAGGCGGCGGCCGCGGCGGTCGCGCCCGGGACGGCCGCCGTGCCCCGGCAGACGGCTCCCCCGTCCGACGCGCTGGAGGGGCTCGCCTCGATGGAGCGTCAGGTCGCCTCGCTCGTCATGGAGGGCGCGACCAACCGGGAGATCGCCGCGCGTCTGTTCATCAGCGTCAAGACGGTCGAGGCGACCCTGACCCGGGTCTACCGCAAGCTGGGGATCCGTTCCCGGGTGGACATCGTCCGACTGGCGGCGGGGCGTCACGCGAAGTGAGGAATCCGCGGGTTAACTGCCCCTGAGGGCTCCCCACCCTCAGCGGGTGCCGCGGCCCCGTGCGGCGGATTCTCTGAGCACCCCCTCGGCGGCGACTGTGACGTGCCTGAGCCGACCGAGGGTTTTCCCTGCCCCAACTCCCTTAGGGGGTTCCCTCATTGGGGGGAACGGGTGCCGGGACCTAGCTTAAGGGACGTGCCGCTCGCCCGGGCATACGGGGGTCGGTCCCGCGACCCCCGTGCACCCCCCACACCCGTGCGACCCCCCACCGGCAATCCCCACCGAGGAGATCCATGTTCGGGCTCAACCGGTTCAAGAAGACCGCCGCGGTCCTCGCGGCGACCGCCGCGGCCGCGGCGACCGCACTGCTCAGCGCCCCCACCGCTGTCGCAGCGCCGCAGCCGATCGTCGGCGGCACGACGACCACGACCACGACGTACCCGTTCATGATGCAGATCACGGACGCCTCGCAGAACCAGTTCTGCGGCGGCACCCTCGTCTCGGCGACCAAGGTGGTCACGGCCGCCCACTGCATGGTCGGCGAGACCACGAGCAGCGTGCGCGTCGTCGGTGGGCGCACCTACCTCAACGGCACCAACGGCACGGTCAGCCGGGTCAGCAAGATCTGGATCAACCCGAGCTACACGGACGCCACCAACGGTGACGACGTGGCCGTCCTGACCCTGTCGACGTCGATGCCCTACACCACGGCGTCGTACGTCTCCTCGTCCCAGACCGGTGTGTACGCGGCCGGCACCACCGCCCGCATCATCGGCTGGGGCACCACCTCGGAGAGCGGCAGTTCCTCCAACCAGCTGCGGACCGCGACCGTCCCGATCGTGTCCGACACCAGCTGCAAGAGCTCCTACGGTTCCGACTTCGTCGCGACCGACATGGTTTGCGCCGGATACACATCCGGCGGCGTAGACACCTGCCAGGGCGACAGCGGCGGTCCCCTGCTCATCGGGGGCGTCCTGGCAGGCATCACTTCTTGGGGCGAGGGCTGCGCGGAGGCCGGCTACCCGGGTGTGTACACCCGGCTGACCACCTTCTCCAGCCTGGTGACGACGCAGGTCAACTCGTAGTCCGTCACCGCACAGCGGTTCCCGAGATCTCCTGAGCACCCCTCAGGGAAAGACCGGGGGGCGCTGCGAGCCTCCACGAGCGGCCCGCAGCGCCCCCTCTCCAAGCCCTCACCGGTCGCCGGTGGGGGCTTGTCGTATGCCGGGGGCCACGGTGGTCACGTCCGTACGACGGTCCCGAACCGGATGTCGTAGGGCTGCCCGGGGTGCACGGTGGCCAGCATCCGCTCGCCCTCGGCGGCCACGTCCCGCCGCTGGGCGCCGGTGAGGGTGCCGAAGGGTTCGACGACCAGGGCGTCCTGCTCCAGTCTCCACACGCCCGCCAGGAAACCGTCGACGAGGAAGGTGCAGTACGCCTGGTTGCCCTGCCAGGAGCGGCCCCGGTACTCCGCCGGGACGACCCGGGTGCGGTCGGCGTGGGACAGGAGGAGGTTGTCGAACTCGGGGAGGAAGCGGGGCGGGGCCGGGGTGTCCGGGTCGGGGCGCGGCGCGTCGGGGAGGTCGAAGAGCTCGACGCCGTGCTCGTCACGGAAGGTGAGGAGCCGCGGGCGCAGGCGGTCGAAGGCGTCGCGCAGCCGGGTCAGGCCGGCCCAGGTCTGCATGTCCTTGACGGAGGCCGGACCGAAGGCGGCCAGGTAGCGCAGGACCACCGAGTCCGCCGTCGGGGCGGGCAGCGCGGGCCGGCCCAGCCAGTGCTCGGCGGTGGTGAGCGCGACCTGCCCGCTCCTGCCCCACAGTCCGCGCGGGGTGACCTGCACGAGGGGCAGACGGCAGCGGGCGGCCACGGCCAGGGACGGCGGGTCGGCGTCCGGCCACTCGGCGGAGAGCGCTTCGCGCAGCTGCTTCATGGTGCGCGGCTCGGCCTCGACGAGGTCGCGGGCGAGGGCGGCGAGGCGGTCGAGGTCGACGCCGCCGAGCCCCTTGCGGAAGTACGTCAGCTCACGGTCGCGGGCGGGCTGGACGAACGGCCGCAGCGTCAGGCAGTCGTCGGCGGTGTGGGTGTGGATGGTGGAACGCATGCTGACGATACGGACCACCTCACGGCCCGCCATCAGCGCCGACAGCCGCTCGGGGACGAAGCCGTCGAGCCGGGCGGCCAGCGCGTAGTACGGCGGCTTGACGTTCTGTGCCTGGAGCCCGAGCAGGTGCTCCACGGCGGCCCCGGCGGACATCGACGCCGGCCGCAGCAGCAACTGCCGCTCCAGCGTGGCGCGGTTGAGGGCACGAGCGCCGAGCACGGGGCCCGCCGGGTACGTCGTCTTCGTCATGTACGGCAACGTAGCGGGAGTTGCGGACACCTTTGGTCCGCGACGCCGTCACCGCCACGCTCCGGGCAGGCGGCCTCCCTGCCGACGACCCGCCGCGGCCGCGCGTCCGTCACGTGCCATTCAATGAAAATCCGCCTGGTGGCCGCGGCGGCGGCCGCCCATTCTTGCCGCACGCCTCGTGGGGGCCGGCCGTCAGGTGTCGGAGGTGCCGCTCCCGGGCGTTCTGCCCTTTCCCCGGCTCGCGAAAGGAGCGGCTGCGTGACATCGACGTCTGCAAGCCCCTCGCTCACGGCATCGTCCGCCCGGACCACCGAACGCTGGAACCGGCGGCTGATGGCCCTGCTGGTGGCCCTGATCTGGCCGACGCAGCTGCTGGCCGTCGCCGGCATCGTCACGGCCAACACGACGGCCGACGTCGCGCAGCGCTTCCACACCACCCAGGTCGCCTGGTTCTCGCTGATCGTCACCCTGGTCTCGACGCTGCTCATCCCGTTCGTCATCAAGGCCGGCGACCGGTACGGGAGGCGGCGGATCATGCTCGCCATGATCGGCCTCGGGGTCGTCGGCGACATCATCGCGGCCATGGCCGGCAGCTTCTGGCTGCTGCTGGTCGGCCGGGGCATCGCCGCCTGTTACGCCCCGTTCGCCGCCCTGTCCTTCCCCGCCGTGCGTGACCTCTTCCCCGCCCGGATGGTGAAGCAGGCCAGCGCGGTGCTCGGCGGCAGCATGGGTCTGGTGGGGGTCGTGGGACCGTTGCTCGCCGGGTGGCTGATCGACGCCGGGGGCTACCGGGCCGCGCTGTGGTTCATCGCCGCGGCGACCGCGGTGGCGTTCCTCCTGGTGGCCCTGCTGGTGCCCGAGACTCCGCGGCACGATTTCCAGAACGGTTTCGACTGGCCGGGCGGGCTGCTGCTCGGCGGGGGCCTGGCAGCCGTCGTGTACGCGGTCGGGCAGGGGCAGAGCCGGGGCTGGACGAGCGCGGCGACGCTCGGCTGGACGGCCGGCGGACTGCTGGCGATCGGCGCGTTCGTCCTCGTCGAGCGCTCCAGCGCCCACCCGATCCTCGACCTGCGCGTGCTCGGCCGGCGGCCGGTCGCGCTGACGGTCGGCGCCGCGGCCGTGGGCCAGGCCACCGCGCTGGCGATGGCCTCGATGGGCATCCTGCTGGCCCTCTACCCCCGCATCCCCGGGGTGTCCGACGGACTGGGCTGGACCAGCACGCACAACGCCCGGATCGGTCTGACCTGGAACCTGGTCATGCTCGGCACCGGATTCCTCGCCGGCCGCCTGCTGCGCAAGGCCGACGCCCGCCTGCTGTGGGGGGCCGGACTGGCGCTGGGCGCGGCGGGATACGGGCTGATGGGCCTGTTCCACGCCGATGCCACCCAGCTCGTCCTGACGGCGTGTCTGGCCAACGTCGGCACCGGCCTCATCGTCTCCGTCGCTCCCGTGCTGGTCCTGGGCGTGGTCTCGGTGGAGGAGCAGGGGCAGGGCAGCGGTCTGATGCAGATGCTCTTCAACTTCTTCGGCACGGTCGTCCCCGCCGTGTGCTTCGCCGTCCTCGCCGCGCACAGCACGGTCCTGAAGGGCACCGCCTTCTACCTGGACGCGGGCTACACCTGGGTCTTCTGGACCGGCGCGCTGATCCTGCTGGCGGCGCTGGCGGTGTCCCTGTTCCTTCCGGCGCCGCGGGATCCGGCGGAGGGTGACGCGGCGGCGGCCGGCGCGGCGGCGGGCGACGCTCCCCCGGCCTCCTGACCGGGCAGGAGCCCCGCAGTCCCGCAGTCCCACCGTCTTCTCCCGTCGCGTCCCCGGGCGGGGGGAGACGGTGGCGTTGCCCCGCCCGGAGCCTCACGGTCGTCGGCGCGGGCCGCCGCCCTGCGCCGGAGCCGGCGGTGCCGTGACGGCACCGAGGCTGCGGGAGAGGGCCCGGGCGGTGGCGCGCAGGGCGGGGGCGAGCACGCGGGGTTCCGCGTGCCCGGCCGGGACGACGACCGACAGCGCCGCGACGACCTCGCCGTCGGCGCCCCGCACGGGGGCCGCCACGGCGTGCAGCGGGACGGGCTCCGCCCGGTTGACGACCGCCACCCCGGTGCTGCGGATCTCGGCGAGGGAACGCCGTAGTGCGGCGGAGGACAGCGGTACCCCCTCCGGCTCGTGCGTCAGGGCCTGCCCGAGGATCTCGTCCTGGAAGTCGGCGCCGGCGTGCGCCAGCAGCACCAGACCGACGCCCGTGGAGTGCAGCGGCAGCCGGCCGCCCACCCGGTACAGGACGTCGATGGCGGCGTGGGCCGACAGCCGCTCGACGAGCAACGCGTCCGTGCCGTCCCGTACGGCCAGCAGGACGTGCTGGTGGGTCGCCTCGTACAGGTCCTCCATGTACGGCAGCGCCACCCGGCGCAGCCCGTGCGCACGCGGCGCCAGCGAGGCGACCTCCCACAGCCGCAGGCCCACCACGTAGCGGCCGTCGGCGTCCCGCTCCAGGGCGCCCCAGTGCACGAGCCGCCGGGCCAGCCGCAGCGTCGTGCTCGTCGGTGTGTCCGTGACGCGGCTGAGCTCGGCGAGGGTCAGTGCGCGGCGGTCCTCGGAGAACGCCGTGAGCAGCGCGAACGCACGGTCGATGACCGGCTCGCCCTGCGGCGGCCGTCGCCCCCGGACGCCGGCACGGGGGGTTCCCGCGTTGTTCGTCACCCGTGCAGTGTGACCCACCCCGCTACCGGAGACGCGTGGCGTCCACGTTTCGGCCGTATGCCATTCAATGAAATTCCGCCTGGTGGGACGGCGGCCGCGGGCCCATCCTTACGGCATCCGCCCTTCCCTGCGCCACCCGTCGTGAAGGCAGCCGTCCCTGAGGCACCCCCCTTGAGGCACCTGTCGTCACGGCACCTGTCGTCACGGCGGCCGTCCTCGACGCGGCCGTTCTCGCGGCCGCGTCGACGGGTCGCCCGCTCCCGCCCCGGGTGGAGCCGATCAGATTTCCGAGGAGATCCCATGACTGCGGAGTTCGCCCAGAGCGGCGGCGCCAGGCGCCTCCCCCTGCCCGGGAAGCCGGTGCCCTTCTTCCTGGAAGCCGGAGAGGGTGAGCGGTCCCACCTGTTCGACGCCCTCATCACCGTGCTGCTCAGCGAGGACGAGACGGCCGGCCAGTTCGGCATCTTCACCTACGCGGCCCCCAAGGGCGACGCGATCCCCACCCACAGCCACGCCGACGTGCACGAGACCTTCTATCTGCTGTCCGGCCGCGCCCGGGTGTGGATCCAGGACGGCGACGGAGAGACGTACGAGAAGCTCCTCAAGCCCGGCGACTTCGGCTACGTGCCCGCCGGCTGCCTGCACACCTTCCGGGTCGAGGCCGACGACACGAAGATCATGGGCGCCTCCAGCGGCGGCTTCGAGCGGTTCTTCGGCGACGCCGGAACCCGCACGGACTCGAGGGAGCTTCCGCACCCGCCCCACATCCCCTCCCACGAGCGGCTGGCCCGGGTCGCCCGCGAGCACCGGCAGGAGTTCCGGTTCGACCTGCGTCCCCTGGACCGCTGACATGACGGCGAACATCCCCGCCCTCCCGGCGGAGCAGACCACGGCCGGGGGCTCCCGCGTGCTCCGGGGGGTCGAGTACGGCTCGCCGACCGGATTCCGGCCGTTGCTGCTCGACCTGTACCGGCCCGCCCGCGACCCCGGACACCCGGCCCCGGTGGTCGTCTTCCTGCACGGCGGCGGCTGGCGGACCGGACGGCGCGACCAGTTCGGTCCGGCCTTCGCCGGGTGGCCGCTCGGGCCGTTCGACCGTCTCGTCCGGGCGGGCTTCGCGGTCGCCTCCCTCGACTACCGGCTCAGCGGCGAGGCCGTCTTCCCGGCCCAGCTGCACGACGGCAAGGCCGCGCTGCGCTGGCTGCGCGCGCACGCCGACGTGCTGGGGCTCGACGCGGGACGGGCCGTCCTGTGGGGCGAGTCGGCGGGCGGTCATCTCGCGGCGCTGCTCGCGCTGACCGCCGGCAGACCCGAGTGGGAGGGCGACGTCGCGGAGCCCGGTCCCGGCGTGACCGTGGCCGGGGTCGTCGACTGGTACGGCCCCGCGGACCTGCGCACCATGCAGCGCCAGTCCCGGCCCGACGCGGTGAGCGCCCCGGACGCCGAGGACTCTCGGGAGGCGCTGCTCATCGGCGCGCCCGTACCGGCGGCACCCGAACGCGCCGCCGCGGCGAGCCCGGTGAGCCATGTGTCCGCCGCCGCCCCGCCCTTCCTGCTCGCCCACGGCACCGCCGACCGCTTCGTCCCCAGCGGGCAGAGCGAACAGCTCGCCGCGGCCCTGCGCGCCCACGGATGCCGGGTGAGCCTGCGTCTGGTCGACGGCGCGGATCACCTGTGGGCCGGGCTGCCCGATCCGGAGACCGTGTTCGCCGAAGCCCTGGAGTTCGCCGCGCGCGTCTGCGGCCTCCCCGTGCTTCCCGACCCGGCCTGACCCCTCCTCGAACGTTTGGTCACCTGTATGAACGCCGCTCCCACCCGCCTGCGTGCCGACGAGCTGGAACAGCCTCTGGGCCTCGGCAACCGCCGCCCCCGGCTGTCCTGGTGGCTGCCGCCCGGCTCGCGCGAGCAGGTCGCGTACCGCGTCCGCACGAGCGCGGGCTGGGACTCCGGCCGGGTCGACGCTGCCGACAGCACGCATGTGCCGTACGGCGGGCCGCCGCCCGGCTCCGGGGAGCGGATCACCTGGCGGGTCAAGGTCTGGACCGACCTCGGCGAGAGCGCGTGGTCGCGCGAGGCCTGGTTCGAGACCGGCCTGCTGGATCCCGCCGACTGGCAGGCACGGTGGATCGAGCCCGTCGTACCCGTCGCGACCTCGGCGCCAGGAGGGGGTGGTGTGCATGGCGGGGCCGAAATGCCTGAGGTGCCTGAGGTGTCTGACGAGGCCACCGTGCCTGGCGAGGCCATCGTGCCCGGCGGGGCCGTTGATTCCGTGCACGGCGAGCCTGACGAGCACGGGGAACAGGACCCGCACCGGGAACACGGCGGGCACGGCCGGCCCGGCGGCTCCGTCGCCGGCGTGACCGCCGCGCCCGCGGCACTCGGCGGACCACACGTGCCGCCCGCCGGGCAGCGGCCCGCTCCGCTGCTGCGTACGAGGTTCACCCCGGGCTCCCCGGTCCGCCGGGCCCGCCTCTACGCCACCGCCCAGGGCCTCTACGAGGTCTTCCTCAACGGGGAGCGCGTCGGGGACGCCGAGCTGACACCGGGCTTCACGCAGTACGACGTACACCTCCAGGTCCAGGCGTACGACGTGACCGCGCTGCTGCGGGACGGGGAGAACGCCCTGGGGGCGGTGCTGTCCGACGGCTGGTTCCGCGGGCAGGTCGGGGTCACCCGGGCCCACGACCAGTGGGGTGCACGGGTCTCGTTCCTGGCGCAGTTGCACCTCGAGCACGCCGACGGCACCACGTCCGTCGTGTGCACGGACCGGCACTGGCGCTGGGCCCCCGGGCCGATCGTGGCCGCCGACCTGATCGCCGGGCAGTCCACCGATCTGCGCCTCACCCCCGTCGGCTGGGACCGGCCGGGCTACGACGACTCGGCGTGGACGCCGGTGGAGGTCGCCGACCACGGGCACGCCGGACTGGTCGCCTCACCCGCCCCGCCGGTACGGCGGGTCGAGGAACTCGTCCCGGTCGCCGTGACCCGCCCGCGCCCCGACCGGCAGGTCTTCGATCTCGGCCGGAACATCAACGGCTGGGTGCGGCTGACCGGGCTCGGTCCTGCGGGAACCCGCCTCACCCTCACGCACGGCGAGTCCCTGGGCCCCGACGGCGATGTGACGACGGATCACCTCCGCGTGGACATGCCGTTCCTGCCCGAGCCGCTCCCGGCCGGTCAGGTCGACCGGGTCGTCTCGGCCGGCCGTCCCGGTGAGGCCTTCGAGCCGCGGCACACCACGCACGGCTTCCGGTACGTCCGCGTCGAAGGTCATCCGGGCGAGCTGACCGCCGACGACCTGCGCGGCGTGGTCGTCCACTCCGACCTGCGGCGGACCGGCTGGTTCGACTGCGACGACGAGCGGGTGAACGGGCTGCACGAGGCCGCCCGGTGGGGCCTGCGCGGCAACGTCTGCGACATCCCGACGGACTGCCCCACCCGTGAACGCGCCGGCTGGACCGGGGACTGGCAGCTGTTCGTGCCGACCGCCGCCTTCCTCTACGACGTGTCGGGCTTCTCGGCGAAGTGGCTGCGCGACGTGGCCGCCGACCAGTGGCCGGACGGCACCGTCGCCAACATCTCGCCGGCCTGCCGCGCCGAGGGCCCGAAGGGTCCGATGGCGCATCTCCACGGCTCCGCCGGCTGGGGCGACGCGGTGGTCATCGTGCCCTGGCAGCTGTACCTGGCCTACGGCGACCCCGGGATCCTGGAGGAGCTGTGGCCGGCCATGACCGCGTGGCTCGGCCGGGTCGAACGGGCCGCCCTGGAGGGGCGCCACCCGGACCGGATCCGGCGCTCCCCCCGCCCGGCGCCGCACGAACGGTACCTGTGGGACACCGGGTTCCACTGGGGCGAGTGGCTCGTGCCCGGTGAGCACGTCGACGATCTGGAGGGGTACGCGGCGCTGGACAAGGCGGACGTCGCCACCGCCTACTACGCGCACTCCACCCGGCTGGCGGCGCGCGTCGCCCGGGTCCTGGGCCGCGACGAGGACGCCGACCGCTACGGGGAACTGAGCGAGCGGGTGCGCGACGCCTGGCGCACGGAGTTCATCGCGGCCGACGGCTCGCTGCGTCCGGACACCCAGGCCCACCATGTGCGGGCGCTCGCCTTCGACCTGGTCCCGGCCGCACTGCGGGCCCGGACCGCCGAGCGGCTGGTGGAGCTGGTCCGTGCCGCGGGCACGCACCTCGGCACCGGCTTCCTCGCCACCCCGGACCTGCTGCCGGTGCTCGCCGACTCCGGACACCTGGACGTCGCGTACGACCTGCTGTTCCAGGACACCGCCCCGTCCTGGCTCCACATGATCGACCGGGGCGCGACGACCGTCTGGGAGCACTGGGACGGCGTCCGGGCGGACGGCACCCCGCACGACTCGCTCAACCACTACTCGAAGGGCGCGGTCGTCTCGTTCCTGCACCGCCACACGGCCGGGATCAGGCCCGACGAGGACGCTCCGGGCTATCGCCGCTTCACCGTGGCGCCCCGCCCCGGCGGCGGCCTGACCCGGGCGCGGGCCGAACACCACTCGCCCCACGGGCCGATCCGCTCGTCCTGGCACATCGAGGGCGGGCGCTTCCACCTGGGCGTCGCCGTGCCGCCCGGCACCACCGCGCACGTCGTCCTGCCCGACGGCGCCCGGCACCGGGCCGGGCCCGGCACCCATACCTACGGCTGCGTGGCACCGGACGCCGCCCTGACTCCCGCGGGAGCGACCCCATGACCGACAGCACCGAAACGGCTCGCCCGGCCGCCGCCGGAGGGACGGCGCCCCCCGCACCGGCACCGGCACCCGAGCCCGCCCCCGGGCCGGACGCCCTCGTACGCCAGGTCCTCTCCACCGTCCGCGGCGAGGACGAGCGGCTGCGGGAGCTGATCGGCGGCCTCGTCACCCATCTGCACGCCTTCGTGCGGGAGACGCGGCCCTCCGAGGACGAGTGGCTGCGCGCGGTGGACTTCCTGGTCCGCACGGGCCGGGCCTGCACCGACCGCCGCAACGAGTTCCTCCTGCTCTCCGACATGCTGGGCCTCACCTCGGCCGTCGACGACGTCAACCACACGGGCCCGCCCACGATGACGCCCAGCTCGGTCGAGGGGCCCTTCCACTCGCCGGCGCCGCCCCGCCCGATGGGCGCCTGGATCGCCGAGGGCCCCGAACTCGGGCGCGGTGAGCGGGCCGTGGTGCACGGCCGGATCACGGACTGCGACGGCAGGCCGCTGTCCGGCGCCGTGCTGGACGTCTGGCAGGCGAACGACACGGGTCTGTACGACAGCCAGGACGACGAGCAGCCCGACGGGAACCTGCGCGCCCTGTTCACGACGGGTCCCGACGGCGCCTACTGGTTCCGTACGGTCAAGCCCGCCAGCTATCCGGTGCCGACCGACGGCCCGGTGGGCGAGCTGCTGCGGGCGCTGGGCCGTCATCCCATGCGTCCGGCCCATATCCATCTGCGGGTGGAGGCGGCCGGTCACCGGTCGCTCACCACTCATGTGTTCGCCGCCGCGGACCCCTATCTCGGCTCCGACGCGGCGTTCGCCGTGAAGGACGCGCTGGTGGCGCCCTTCTCGCCGGTCGCCGACGAGGACGCGGCCCGCCGGTACGGCATGGAAGGCCCTTTCCTGGAGGCCGAGTTCGACATCCGTCTGGCCGCGGCTCCGGTGGCGGAATCAGGAGGCACGCGCGTATGAGGCTCGTCGGCATGGCGGATCCGGGCCGGGGGCCCGGCCGCAGGCAGGTGGTGATCGGCGTCGCCGTCGACGGCCTGGTGGCCCCGCTCACGGAGGTGGACGGCTTCTACGCGGATCTCCCCCGCTGGATGGAGCGGGCCCGCGCCGTCCGCCGCGGCACGATCCCGCTCGCGGAGGTGTCCCCCGCCCCGCCGGTACCGGCGTCGGCGCGGGTGCTGTGCGTGGGTCTCAACTACCGTGCGCACGCGGCCGAGGGCGGTTTCCGGGCGCCGGAGCACCCCACCGTGTTCGGCCGTTGGACGGCTTCTCTGTCGGTGGGCGGCGTTCCCGTCCCGGTGCCCGCGAACGAGCCGGGCCTGGACTGGGAGGGCGAGGTCGCGGCCGTCGTCGGCGCCCGGCTGTGCGACGCGGACGAGCGGGAGGCCGAGGCCGCCGTCCTCGGATACGCCGTCTTCAACGACCTCACCGCCCGCACCGCGCAGAAGCTCACCGCCCAGTGGACGCTGGGCAAGAACGCCGATCTCAGCGGCCCGATCGGACCGCTCGTCACCGCCGACGAGGCCGGCGGTCTCGCCGACGGGCTGCGCCTGGTCACCCGCGTCAACGGGGAGGTCGTGCAGGACGGGAACACCCGCGACATGATCTTCGGGGTGCCCGAGCTGCTGTCGCGGATCAGCGCGACCCTGACCCTGCATCCGGGTGACGTCGTCGCCACCGGCACCCCGGAGGGCGTCGGTTACGTGCGCACGCCACCCCGTCTGCTGCGGCCGGGTGACGTGGTCGAGGTGGAGGTCGACCGGCTCGGCACGCTGCGTACGCCCGTCACCGACGCGTCCGCGAGGTCCGGCGCGTGACCAGGACGGCCGTCCGGGTACTGATCGCCGGCGGGGGGCCGTCCGGTCTCGCCGCGGCGATCGAGCTCGGCCGCCGCGGCATCCGCACCGTGCTCGTCGAGCCGCGCGTCACCGTCGACGACGACCGGCCCCGGGCCAAGACCACCAGCATCCGCACCATGGAGCACTTCCGCCGCTGGGGTCTGGCCGACCGTCTGCGCGCGGCCGCCCCGCTGCCCGTGGCCTGGTCCCAGGACGTCATCTTCTGCACCGCGCTCCTCGGCACCGAACTGACCAGGTTCCGCAACGTGTTCGGCCTGTACGACGGCCGCGACGAGCGCTGGGCGGAGCCGGGCCAGCAGGTCCCGCAGCCGGTCGTCGAGCGGATCCTGCGTACGGCGGTGGCCGGACTGCCCTCGGTCACCTGCCTGACCGGCCACCGGGTCACCGCCGTCGAGCAGGACGAACACGCCGTGCGGGCCACGGTCGCCGCCGCCGACGGCTCGGTCGGCGTGCTGACGGCCGGGTATCTGCTGGGCTGCGACGGCGGCGGCGGAGTCGTCCGGCAGGCCGTCGGAGCCGCGTACGCGGGCTCGTCCGGGGAACGGCCCAACCTCAGCGTCGTCTTCAGGGCGCCGGGCCTGGGCGAGGCCGTCCGCCTGGACCGGGCGGTGCAGTACTGGGTGGTGAGTCCCGAGGTGTCCGGTCTGATGGGCCGTCTCGACCTGGACGACCGGTGGTGGGCCATCGTCCAGCGGACCGGCCCCGACCGCCCGGTGGAACCCGAGGCGCTGGTGCGCGGTCTCGTCGGCGCCGGACACCGCGGGCCCCTGGAGGTGCTCGCCACCGACCCCTGGACCGCCCGCATGCTCCTGGTCGACCGCTACCGGCGCGGCCGGGTCTTCCTGGTGGGCGACGCCGCCCACCTCAACCCTCCGTGGGGCGGGCACGGATTCAACACGTGTGTCGGCGACGCGGTCGACATCGGCTGGAAGCTCGCCGCCGTCCTCCAGGGCTGGGGCGGCGCGGAGCTGCTGGACAGCTACCAGACCGAGCGGCGCCCGGTGGCCCGGCGGATCATCGCCGGCGGTGCCGCCCAGGACAGGCTTCTCGCCCCGTCCTTCGCCGACCCCGCGCTCCTCGGGGACACCCCCGAGGCCGACCGCCGCCGGGCGCGGACCGCCGCCGCGCTCCGGGCCAAGGCCGGCGAGTTCCACAGCGAGGGCCTCGTCCTCGGCCAGCACTACGCCTCGTCCCCCGTCGTCGTCGACGACGGCTCCGCCGTCCCGCCCCTCACACCTCGCGGGTACCACGGCCTGTCCTTCCCGGGCGCCCGGCTGCCGCACAGCTGGCTCCCCGACGGCCGCTCCCTGTACGACCTGCTCGGCGACGGTCTGACGCTGCTCCTCCCGGCCGGTGACAGGAAAGCCGGCCGCGCCGCCTTCACGCGGGAGGCGGCGGCCCGGGGCGTCCCCCTCGCCACCGTCGACGTGACCGGCCTGGTCCCGCCCGAGCGCTACGGCGCCCCGATGCTGCTGGTCCGGCCCGACCAGCACATCGCGTGGCGGGGCGCGGACGGCACGCGGGCCGGGGACGTGCTGGACGTCGTCCGCGGCGCCGCGCGGTCCCGTCCGCCGCACCCGGGCCTCTCGGCGAGCGGCCCGGGGTAGTCACCCGAACGCGCCCTTCTCGCCGAACGAACGGGGCAGGAAGCGCTCGGCCATGCGGGCGTAACCGGCCGCGTTCGGATGCAGGCCGTCGGGCAGGTCGGCCACGTCGTCCGGGCCGAACAGCGTTGTCCCGTCGAGGAGTCGAAGCCGCTCGTCGCCGTCCTTCCGGCGCTGCTCGACATGCCGGCTCAGCAGTTCACGGATACGGGTGAGCGTGAGCGCGCCGAACGCGAGCTCGGCGGGGCGGTGGACGGTGTGGACCATGCCGTCGGCGCCCACCAGCGTGGGACCGGGCCGCTCTTCGGCGGCCGGGCAGACGATGGGGCTGACGACCAGGACCGGTGTGTCCGGGTGCCCGTCGCGGATCGTGTCGAGGAAGCCGTGGAAGGCCGGGACGAAGGCGCGTTCGCGCATGCTGTCGGCGTTGTGGACGTTGATGCCCAGTTCGAGGCTGATCGCGCTCGCGGGCAGGTCGCGGACGGCACGGGCCATGAAGGGGTCGAGCTGGCACTGCCCGCCCAGGCCGAGGTTGACCAGGGACCGGCCGGCCGAGCGCGCCACGACGGCCGGCCAGGTCGAGGTCGGGCGGTCCGCGTCCGAGCACTGGCTGATGGAACTGCCGTAGTGCACCCACAGCGGGCCGCTCGCGGGAGCCGGGCGCACCGACGCCCCGTCCGGGACACGGACGTCGGTCAGCGTGAGGGCCGGGGTGACCGGCAGCCAGATCTCCACCCGCCGTTCACAGGCCCGCGGGCCGAGGCGGAACCGCACCGTCGCGGGCTCGGCCGGTCCCGCCTTGAGCGAGCCGGTCGCGGGGTCGAGGAAGATCGGGCTCTGTTCCGTCACCACCACCGGCTCGGCCAGTTCCCCGTCGACCACCAGGTCGAAGACGCTGCCGGTGGACGGCATGCCCAGGGGGAGGACCACCGTCAGCCGTACGTCGAGTTCGAGCTCGGTGGCGTCGGTGAGCATCTCCAGACGCACCCCGGACGGCACGGCGCTGTTGAAGTCGAACGCCGGATCGGCCAGCCGCGCCCGCCCCGAGTCCGGGGAACGGTGCAGGGTGACCCCGGTCGGGTCGGTGGTCTTCCCGAGCGCGCCGACGACACAGTCGAGCGCGCGGTCGAGTACGGAATACATGCGAGGGCCTCTCGACGCACAGGTCAGTTCGGTACGGGTCGGGTCGGGTCGGGTCGGGTTCGATCGGCAGGTTCAGGTCAGGTCAGTCGTAGTCCTCTGTCCGGCATTCGTCGCGTAATTCGCCGCGTCGGTCCCCGAATGCGCCGCGGCGTCCTGCCCGGTGGTGACCACCGGACGGGCCGGACCGCTGCGGCGTCCGGCCCCGGGTGCCAGAGTCGGGGCCATGGCCATCGATGTCGTCGCCCTCCGGGCACATTTCCCCTCCCTCGCACACGGTCTCGCCTTCTTCGACGGACCGGGCGGTACCCAGACGCCCACCCCCGTCGCCGAGGCCGTCATCCGGACGATGACCGCCCCCTTGTCCAACCGGGGGCAGGTCAGCGCGTCCGAGCGCAACGCCGAAGAGGCCGTCGCCGGCTTCCGGGCCGCCTACGCCGACCTGCTGGGCGTGCCGGAGACGGGTGTCGTCCACGGGCGCAGCGCCACGCAGCTCACGTACGACTTCTCCCGGACCCTGGCCACGGGCTGGCGGCCCGGCGACGAGATCGTCCTCAGCCGGCTCGACCACGACGCCAATGTGCGCCCCTGGGTGCAGGCGGCGGAGCGCGCCGGGGTCGTCGTCCGCTGGATCGAGATCGACGCCGGGACCGCGGAGCTCGACCTCGGCTCCTACGAGCGGGCGCTGTCGCCCCGGACCCGGCTGGTCGCGGTGACGGCGGCCTCGAACGTGCTGGGCACCCTGCCGCCGGTGCGCCGGATCGCCGACCTGGCGCACGAGGCCGGCGCCCTGGTGTTCGTGGACGGGGTGCACTACGCCGCACATCACCTGGTGGACGTACCCGCGCTGGGGGCCGACCTGTTCGTCTGCTCGCCGTACAAGTTCCTCGGACCGCACTGCGGCGTGCTCGCCGGATCGCCCGACGTCCTCGACACGCTCGTACCGGACAAGCTGCTGCCGTCGCCGGACACCGTGCCGGAGCGCTTCGAGTTCGGGACGCTGCCCTACGAGATCCTGGCGGGCGCCAGCGCGGCCGTGGACTTCCTGGCCGCGCTCGATCCGGACGAACGGGAGCGGCCCGGGGCGCCCGGGGACACGCCGGGGACGCCGGCGACGCGCCGGGAGCGGCTGGCACGGTCGCTGCGGTCCCTGCACGAGCACGAGAACGCGGTGCGCGCCCGGGTCGAGGAGGGACTGCGCGCGCTGGGCGACGCCGTCACCGTCCACTCGAGGGCGAAGGACCGCACCCCGACCGTGCTGATGAGCTTCGCGGGCCGGGACGCGCGCGAGGCCCAGGCGCATCTCGCCGCCCGGGGTGTCGTCGCCCCGGCGGGCTCGTTCTACGCCTACGAGGCGTTCACCATGCTCGAGCTCGCCGACCCCGCGCTGCGGGTGGGCATCGCGCCCTACAACGACACCGGGGACGTCGACAGGCTCCTCGACGGGCTCGGCTCGTTTCTCTGACGTGTGCCGTTTCCCAGACTTGCACCGTTCGTTTTCTTGAATGGTTCGTGTTTATGAAGTAGGTTCGACCTCATGACAGCACCCCGTACACCGACCACCGCCGAAGAGCTGCGCGGTGCCGGCCTGCGGGTGACGGCCGCCCGTGTCGCCCTGCTCGAGACCGTCCGGGACGGCGACCACCTCGGTGTCGAGGCCATCGCCACCGGAGTGCGCGGCCGCGTGGGCCACATCTCCCTCCAGGCCGTGTACGAGGCCTTGCACGCGCTGACCGGCGCGGGACTGGTGCGCCGCATCGAGCCCCCGGGCAGCCCCGCCCGGTTCGAGGGACGCGTGGGGGACAACCACCACCACCTCGTCTGCCGGTCCTGCGGCGCGGTCGTCGACGTCGACTGCGCCGTCGGCCACGCCCCCTGTCTGACCGCCTCCGACGACCGCGGCTTCGCCATAGACGAGGCCGAGGTCATCTACTGGGGCCTGTGCCCCGACTGCTCCACCGCCGGCGGCACCTGAACGCCCGCAGCACCCGAGCGCCCGCAGGAACCGACGCCTGCGGTGCGCGAGCCTGTGATCCGACCAGCCCAGAAGGATTCCCCCATGACCGAGAACCATGACGCGATCGTGACCGACTCGAAGGCGGCGGAGGCAGGTGGCTGCCCGGTCGCGCACGATCGCGCCGCGCACCCGACCCAGGGCGGCGGCAACCGCCAGTGGTGGCCGGAGCGCCTCAACCTGAAGATCCTCGCCAAGGACCCCGTCGTGGCGAACCCGCTCGGCGCGGAGTTCGACTACGCCGCGGCGTTCGAGGCCCTCGACCTGGCGGCCGTGAAACAGGACATCGCCGAGGTGCTGACCACCTCGCAGGACTGGTGGCCCGCCGACTTCGGCAACTACGGCCCGCTGATGGTCCGGATGGCCTGGCACAGCGCCGGCACCTACCGCATCAGCGACGGCCGCGGCGGCGGTGGCCGCGGGCAGCAGCGCTTCGCGCCGCTGAACAGCTGGCCGGACAACGCCAACCTCGACAAGGCCCGCCGTCTGCTGTGGCCGGTCAAGAAGAAGTACGGCCAGTCCATCTCCTGGGCCGACCTCATGATCCTCACGGGCAACGTCGCGCTGGAGACGATGGGCTTCGAGACCTTCGGCTTCGCCGGCGGCCGCGCGGACGTCTGGGAGGCCGACGAGGACGTGTACTGGGGTCCGGAGACCACCTGGCTCGACGACCAGCGCTACACCGGCGACCGTGAGCTGGAGAACCCGCTCGGCGCGGTCCAGATGGGCCTCATCTACGTCAACCCCGAGGGCCCCAACGGCAACCCGGACCCGCTGGCCTCCGCCCGCGACATCCGCGAGACGTTCCGCCGCATGGCGATGAACGACGAGGAGACCGTCGCGCTGATCGCCGGTGGTCACACCTTCGGCAAGACCCACGGCGCCGGTCCGGCGGACCACGTCGGCGATGACCCCGAGGCCGCCGCCCTCGCGCAGCAGGGCCTGGGCTGGAAGTCCTCCTTCGGCACCGGCAAGGGCGGCGACGCCATCACCAGTGGTCTGGAGGTCACCTGGACCACCAAGCCCACCCAGTGGAGCAACGACTTCTTCGACATCCTCTTCGGCTTCGAGTGGGAGCTGTCGGAGTCCCCGGCCGGCGCCAAGCAGTGGGTGGCCAAGGACGCCGAGGCGATCGTCCCCGACGCGCACGACGCGTCGAAGAAGAAGCTCCCGACGATGCTCACCACCGACCTGGCGCTGCGCTTCGACCCGATCTACGGTGAGATCTCGCGCCGCTTCCACGAGAACCCGGCCGAGTTCGCGGACGCCTTCTCCCGCGCCTGGTACAAGCTGACCCACCGCGACCTGGGCCCGAAGTCCCTCTACCTCGGCCCGGAGGTCCCGGCGGAGACCCTGCTGTGGCAGGACCCGCTGCCGCAGGCCGAGGGCGAGACCATCGGCGCCGAGGACATCGCGGCCCTCAAGGCCAAGCTCCTCGCCTCGGGGCTCACCGTCTCCCAGCTGGTGTCCACCGCGTGGGCGTCGGCCTCCAGCTTCCGCGGCAGCGACAAGCGCGGCGGCGCCAACGGCGCCCGTATCCGCCTCGAGCCGCAGCGCGGCTGGGAGGTCAACAACCCGGACGAGCTGGCCCAGGTGCTGCGCGTCCTGGAGGGCATCCAGCAGGAGTTCAACTCCGGCGCGAAGAAGGTCTCCCTGGCCGACCTGATCGTCCTCGGTGGCGCCGCCGCCGTGGAGAAGGCCGCCGCCGACGCCGGTCACGCCGTGGAGGTCCCCTTCACGCCGGGCCGGGTGGACGCCACGCAGGAGCAGACGGACGTCGAGTCGTTCGCCGCGCTCGAGCCGGCCGCCGACGGGTTCCGCAACTACCTCGGCAAGGGCAACCGTCTGCCGGCCGAGTTCCTGCTGGTCGACAAGGCGAACCTGCTGACCCTGAGCGCGCCCGAGCTGACGGTTCTCGTCGGCGGCCTGCGTGTCCTGGGCGCCAACCACGCCCAGTCCTCGCACGGCGTCTTCACCGACACCCCGGGCAAGCTGACCAACGACTTCTTCGTCAACCTGCTCGACCTGGGTACGACGTGGTCGTCGACGTCCGCGGACCAGTCCACCTTCGAGGGCCGCGACGCCGCCTCGGGCGAGGTCAAGTGGACCGGCACCCGCGCCGACCTCGTCTTCGGCTCGAACTCCGAGCTGCGCGCGCTCGCCGAGGTCTACGCGAGCGACGACGCGAAGGCGAAGTTCGTGAACGACTTCGTCGCCGCGTGGGTCAAGGTCTCGAACCTCGACCGGTTCGACCTGGTCTGATCCGCTCCCGGCCGCTCCACCAGGGGAGGCCGAAAGGACGGAACGACGGAACATCCAGGGCGCCCCGCCCGGTCCTCCAGCGACCGGGCGGGGCGCCCTGCGCGTCGGCGGGGTGTCGAAACCATTGACGAGGCCATGCTGGCCCCCTATCTTCTGGCCGAAGTTACGAACCACGTTCGAAATCTCGGACAGGCAGTTTCACGGACAAGGGACGGTCCTGCATGCCTCGGAAATACCGCCGCAGACCCCTGCTCGTCTGCGTGTTGGCCCTCCTCGTCGCCCTGGTGGCGGCGACCCAGCCGGTGGCCGCGGCCGACGGCCGCCCGTACACCAACCCGCTGAAGTCGGCCAAGGGCGCCGACCCCTGGCTGGAGTACTACAACGGCAACTACTACCTGATCACCACCACGTTCACGGGCGTCCTCGGCATGCGCAAGGCGCCCACCCTGGCGGGCCTCGCCACCGCGCCCACCGTGCAGGTGTGGTCGGACACCACCTCCACCCGCAACACCAATATCTGGGCGCCGGAGATCCATCAGTTCAACGGCCACTGGTACCTGTACTACTCGGCCGGCCAGGGCGGCACCGCCTGCTGCGACTCCCAGCGCACCCATGTCCTGGAGAGCGCCGGCACCGACCCGCTGGGCCCCTACACCTACAAGGGCTCCCTGACCGGCTCCAACCTCACGCCGGGCGGCTGGCTGATCGACGCGAGCGTGCTGCAGGCGAACGGAAACCTGTATCTCGTCGGAAGCGGTTCCGTGAACGGCAGCGCGCAGAGCCTGGTCATCGCGCCGATGAGCAACCCGTACACGCTGTCCAGCAACACCTTCACGGTGATCTCCAGCCCCACACTGGCCTGGGAACGCGTGGGCGCGCCCGTCAACGAAGGCCCGGAACCGCTGTACCACAACGGCCGTACCTTCCTCAGCTACTCCGCCAGCTACTGCCAGACCGCCGACTACAAGCTCGGCCAACTGGAGCTGACGGGCAGCGATCCGCTGAATCCGGCGTCGTGGACCAAGAAGCAGACGCCCGTCTTCCAGCGCAACGACGCGGCCGGCGTCTACGGGCCGGGCCACAACGGTTTCTTCACCTCACCCGACGGCACCGAGAACTGGATCGTCTACCACGCCAACTCCTCGGCGAGCGGCGGCTGCGGAAACGGCCGGACGACCCGCGCGCAGAAGTTCACCTGGAACGCCGACGGCACCCCGAACTTCGGCACCCCCGTCGCCCTGGGCACGACGCTCCCCGGCCCGTCCGGCGAGACGGCGGCGACCCCGACGTCGTACACCCTCGTCAACCGCAACAGCGGCAAGTGCCTCGACGTCGAGGGCGGTTCCACCGCCAACGGCACGAACATTTTCCAGTGGACCTGCACCGGCGGGACCAACCAGAAGTGGCGGATCGAGGACCAGGGCGACGACACCAGCCGGCTGGTGAACGTGGCCACCGGCGGGGTGATGGACACCGCCGACTGCTCCGCCGCCGACGGCGCCGACCTGCGCCAGTGGTCGTGGCTGAACAACACGTGCCAGCGATTCCGCCCCGTCTTCACCGCGACCGGCGACTACGTCCGGCTCGTGAACGAGAACAGCGGCAAGGTCGCCGACGTCGCGGACTGCGCGACCACGAACGGCGCCGACGTCCGGCAGTGGACCTGGCTGAACAACACCTGCCAGCAGTGGCGCCTCGTACCCACCACCTGAACCCCGGCGCCACCCTCCCCTCCACACCCCTTTCCCCTCTCCCCTCCCCTCCCCTCCGTCTGGAGAAGTCCCTTGAGACGCAACGCCGTTCGGCTGATCCTGGCCGGCCTCGTCGCCCTCGCGGCCGTCCTCACGGGCGTGGGCGCCCCCGCCCAGGCCGCCGTGCCCGACTCCCCCGCCGTGACGTACACCAACCCGATCGCGGAGCAGCGCGCCGATCCGCACATCTACAAACACACCGACGGCTACTACTACTTCACCGCCACGGTCCCCGCCTACGACCGCATCGTGCTGCGCCGGGCGACGACCATCCAGGGCCTGTCGACGGCCCAGGAGGTCACCATCTGGACCAAACACAGCAGCGGGGTCATGGGCGCCCACATCTGGGCGCCGGAGATCCACTTCATCGACGGCAAGTGGTACGTGTACTTCGCGGCCGGGTCCACCAGTGACGTCTGGGCGATCCGCATGTACGTCCTCGAAGGCACCGGCGCCAACCCGCTCACCGCCGCCTGGGCCGAGAAGGGCCAGATCAAGACCACGTGGGAGAGCTTCTCGCTGGACGCCACCACCTTCGCCGTGAACGGTGTCCGCTATCTCGCCTGGGCGCAGCGCAACCCGGCCGAGGACAACAACACCAGCCTGTTCATCGCGAAGCTGGCCAACCCCTGGACTATCCAGGGCACTCCGGCGGAGATCTCCCAGCCGACGCTCTCCTGGGAGACGGTCGGCTACAAGGTCAACGAGGGCCCCGCGCTGATCCAGCACGGCGGCAAGGTCTTCATGACCTACTCGGCGAGCGCCACCGACGCCAACTACTGCCTGGGCATGCTGACCGCCTCCGCGACGGCCGACCTGACCAACCCGGCGTCGTGGGCCAAGGGGACGCAGCCCGTCTTCACCTCGAACGCCTCGACCTCGCAGTACGGTCCGGGCCACAACTCGTTCACGGTCTCCGAGGACGGCAAGTCCGACATCCTCGTCTACCACGACCGCAGCTACAAGGACATCACCGGCGACCCGCTGAACGACCCCAACCGCCGTACCCGCGTGCAGAAGGTGTACTGGAAGGCTGACGGCACCCCCGACTTCGGCATCCCGGTGGCCGACGGGGTCACCCCGCAGCGCTTCTCCTCGTACAACTACGCGGACCGCTTCATCCGGCACTGGGAGTACCGCGCCCGCATCGAGGCCGGCGTCAGCCCGCTCGCGGACTCGCAGTTCCGGGTGGTCCCCGGTCTCGCGGGCACCGGCACGGTCTCCCTGGAGTCGGCCAACTTCCCCGGCTACTACCTGCGGCACAAGAACTTCGAGGTGTGGCTGGAGAAGAACGACGGCACGTCGGCGTTCGCCTCCGACGCCACCTTCTACCGGCGGGCCGGTCTCGCCGACTCCGCCGGGGTCTCGTACGAGTCGTACAACTACGCCGGACGCTATGTGCGCCACTACGACTACGTGCTCTACGTGCAGACGCCGAGCACGGCCACGGACAAGGCAGACGCGACGTTCTACGCCCAATAGGGCCCTGACCGGCCTGCGGAGCACATGACGACCGAGACTATTCATAGGGTGTATACGCTCTATGTATAGTCTCGGCATGCCTTCTCTGACCAGGAAGACGAAGAAAACGGGGGCCAGGTTGCGGGCCGTCGCCATCTCGGCGGCGGCCACCTGCCTGGCGGTCACGCTGACCGGCTGCGGCGGCGCCGACATCACCCACCCGAGCGCCGCCCGCGCCCGCCCCGCCGCCACCACCCAGGCCGCCCGCTTCGGCACCGTCGACTGCCGTGAGGCGAAGTGCATCGCCCTCACCTTCGACGCCGGCCCGAGCGAGAACTCGGCCCGCCTGCTCGACATCCTCAAGGAGAGACAGGTCCCGGCGACCTTCTTCCTGCTGGGCGAGCGGCACATCGAGAAGTACCCGGAACTCGTCGTACGCATGGCCGCCGAGGGACACGAGGTGGCCAGCCACACCTGGGACCACCAGATCCTCACGCAGATCACCCCGGACGAGATACGCGACGAACTCCGGCGCCCCAACGACGAGATAGAGCGCCTCACCGGCCGCCGTCCCACCCTGATGCGCCCGCCGCAGGGCCGCACCGACGAGACCGTGCACGGCATCTGCCGCGAGCTGGGCCTCGCCGAGGTGCTGTGGACCGTGACCGCCAAGGACTACACGACGACCGACTCGGCGCTGATCCGCCGCCGGGTGCTCGCCCAGGCCGACCGGGACGGCATCATCCTGCTGCACGACATCTACGACGGGACCGTGCCGGCCGTACCGGGCATCATCGACGCGCTGAAAGAGCGCGGATACGTCTTCGTGACGGTTTCCCAGCTCCTGGCGCCGGGGAGCGCGCTGCCCGGCCACGTCTACCGCTGACCCGGCCGCCACACCGCGAAGGTGAGTCCGAACCTGTGAGCCGGAGGGTAATCCGCCGTCGGACGCCCCCGACTCCCTACGATCGACGCGTGGTCTTCTTCCAGCTCGAACGCACGGTACCGCTTTCCCCGGACGACGCCTGGCGCCGTCTGACGGAGTGGTCCCGGCACGGCGACGTGGTACCGCTCACCCGCGTCGCCGTGCTCACCCCCGCCCCGACCCACGAGGGCACGGTCTTCGTGGCGCGTTCGGGTCTCGGCCCGTTCTCCTTCGCCGACCGGATGGAGGTGACCGTGTGGCAGCCGCCCTCCGACGACGAGCCGGGCCGGTGCCGACTGGAGAAACGCGGCCGGGTCGTCCTCGGCTGGGCCGAGATCGAGGTACGGCCGGGCCCCGGCGGGCGGGCCCGGGTGCTCTGGCGCGAGGAGTTGGGGACGCGTTTTCTACCGTCTTTCCTCGATCCCGTCCTCGGGGCCACGGCCCGCTCGGTGTTCGGCCGCGCGGTCAACCGGCTGCTCCGCGGTCACTGACGTGCCCGGCCCGCGGCGACCGGGCAGGCTGAGGGCATGACAACGGCCGCCGACGTCGAGGAACTCGCCCGGGACGCCCTGCGCTGGCTGCGGGGCACCGCACGTGACACCGGGAGCGGCGGCGGGCTCGGCTGGCCCGTCGCACCCTCGGGCGACCGGACCGAGCCGCAGCTGTACAACGGCACGGCCGGCGTCGTACCCGTACTGCTGGAGGCCTGGCGGCACTTCGGCGACGACTCCTACGCCGACACCGCCCTGCGCGCCGCCCGCGGCCTCGCCGACGCCGTCGACGACCACCCGGACCACTCCCTGTACTTCGGACTGACCGGTATCGCGCTCGTACTGCGGGCCGTCCACCGCGAACTCGGCGCCGACACCGCCGGCGCCGCCGCGGACCGGGCCCTGGAGCGCGTGCGGGACCATTTCGACGGAGTGCGCTGGGGCGTGCTGTTCGAGCTGATGGGCGGCAACGCGGGCATCGGCCTCGGCGCACTGGCCGCCGGCGACGCCGACCTCGCCGTACACGCGCTGGAGCCGTACCTTCACACCGCCGAGACCACCGAAAAGGGCGGCGTCACCTGGGAGTTCAAGCTCGGCGCCCCGGCCCGCCTGCACCATGTCTCGCACGGCACGCTCGGCATCGCCTACGCCCTGACCGCCGTCGGAACCGCCACCGGCCGTACGGACCTGGTGGAACTCGGGCGGGCCGGCGTCGCCGACGTCGTCGCCCGGGACGAGGCCGGTCCGGACGGCTTCCTCGTACCGCACTCCGACCCCCACCACCGGCCCGACGTGGTCGAGCGCCACAGCTACGGTTGGTGTCACGGCCCGGCCGGCGACGCCCAGGTCTTCCGGCTGCTGCGCGACGTGCTCGGCGAACCCGCCTGGGCACGTCTCGCCGACCGCTGCTGGCACACCGTGACCCGGTCCGGACTGCCGCGGCGACTGCGGCCCGGGTTCTGGGACAACACGGGCCGCTGCTGCGGCACGGCGGGGGTGCTGGCGCTGGCCTGCGACCGGATCGCCGAGCAGGGCGACTCCCCCGACTTCGCCAGGACCCTCGTGGCGGACCTCGCCACACACGCGATCCGGGACGCGGAGGGCGCGCGCTGGTCCAACCTCGCGCACCGGCCCGTCCCGAGCCGCCTCGAACCGCAGACCGGCTGGGCGATGGGCAACGCGGGCATCGCGCGCGAACTGCTGCGCCACGTCCGGCTGACCCGGGACGGCGACCCGCGCTACGCGTTCACCTGGCCCGACCAGCCGGCCGTGCGCGGAGCGGCCGCTCAGGCCACCGAGCCGATCCGGCCCGTCGGCGCCGAGGCAGCGTCGTGATGGATGGGCGTGTGCGCGCCGGTGAGTGAGACCCCGCTGCCACCGCGCCGGGCGGCCACGATCTCGGCGGCGATCGACAGTGCCGTCTCCTCGGGTGTACGGGCGCCCAGGTCGAGACCGATGGGGGACCGCAGACGGGCCAACTCCAGGTCGGTCACGCCCACTTCACGCAGCCGTGCGTTGCGGTCGAGGTGGGTGCGGCGGGAGCCCATCGCGCCGACGTAGGCGACCGGGAGCCGCAACGCCAGCCGGAGCAGGGGGACGTCGAACTTGGCGTCGTGGGTGAGGACGCACAACACGGTCCGCGCGTCCACCTCCGTGCGCTCCAGGTACCGGTGCGGCCACTCGACGACGATCTCGTCGGCCTGCGGGAAACGGGCCGCGGTCGCGAAGACGGGACGCGCGTCGCACACCGTCACGCGGTAGTTCAGGAACTTGCCGACCCGCACCAGCGCCGACGCGAAGTCGATCGCGCCGAACACGATCATCCGGGGCGGCGGGACCGACGACTCGATCAGGACCGTGAGCGGCGCCCCGCAGCGAGAACCCTGCTCGCCGATCTCCAGGGTGCCGGTGCGCCCCGCGTCCAGGAAGGCGCCGGCCTCGGCCGCGACCGTGCGGTCCAGCTCCGGATGGGCGCCGAAACCGCCCTCGTAGGAACCCGTGTCGTAAGCCTTGCCGCCGCGGAAACCGCTGTTGTCGGCGCCGTCGCCCCGGAAACCGCTGCCGTAAGCCTTGCCGTCACGGAAACCGCTGTTGGCGGCGCCGTCGCCCCGGAAACCGCTATTGTCGGCGCCGTCGCCCCGGAAACCGCTGTCGTAAGCGTTGCCGCCGTCGAAACCGGTGTCGTACGCCTTGCCGTCACGGAAACCGGTGTCGTAAGAAGCGCTCCGGTAGGAACCGGTTTCGTCGCTCCCGTTCGGGCGGACGAGCAGCGCGCGGCCCACGAGGTGGGCCGGGCCGGTCACGATCCGCGCCAGTGCCGTGGCCCCGCCGGAGGCGGCGGCCGCCAGGCCCGCCGCGATCACCGGCCGGGTCCGGTCGCCGGCCCGCACCGGGGTGACGAGGATGTCGATGACCCCGCCGCAGGTGAGCCCCACGGCGAAGGCGTCGTCGTCGCTGTAACCGAAGCGTTCGAGGACGGACTCCCCGTCCTCCAGCGCCTGGCGGCACAGCTCGTACACCGCGCCCTCCACACAACCACCGGAGACCGAGCCGACCGCCTCCCCGTCGGCGTCCACCGCCAGGGCGGCGCCCGGCCGGCGGGGCGCGCTGCCACCGACGGCCACCACGGTGGCCACGGCGAAGTCACGGCCCTGCTCGACCCACCGGTTCAGCTCCTCGGCGATGTCCAGCATCTCTCGGTCTCCTTGACTGCGGTCGGGTGGACGGCGGTTGCGGTGGTGGAGTGGAGGCGGGTGCCCGGCGGGACGGGCGCCCCTCGGGACGGGTGCCCGCCGGGACGGGGCGCTAGTGCACGCCCAGCCAGCTCTCGATCGGGTGGAGGGCGAAGTAGACCAGGAAGATCGCCGTCAGGACCCACATGAAGGCGCCGATCTCCCGAGCCCTGCCCTGCGCGGCCTTGATGGCGGTGTAGGAGATGACGCCCGCGGCCACACCGGTGGTGATGGTGTACGTGAAGGGCATCAGGACGACGGTCAGGAACACCGGGACGGCGGTTGCCCGGTCGGCCCAGTCGACATGGCGGGCGTTCATCAGCATCATCGCGCCGATGACGACCAGGGCGGCGGACGCGACCTCCTGCGGGACGATCGCGGTGAGCGGGGTGAAGAACAGACAGGCCGCGAAGAAGGCGCCGGTGACGACCGAGGCGAGACCCGTGCGGGCTCCCTCGCCCACGCCGGTCGCCGACTCGATGAACACGGTCTGGCCGGAGCCGCCCGCCACTCCGCCGATCGCTCCGCCGGCGCCGTCGATGAACAGCGCCTTGGACAGGCCCGGCATCCGCCCCTTGTCGTCGGCGAGCCCGGCCTCCGTGCCGACGCCGATGATGGTGGCCATCGCGTCGAAGAAACCGGCGAGGACGAGCGTGAAGACGATCATGCCGACGGTCATCGCGCCGACCTCGCCCCAGCCGCCGAACTCGACGTCCCCGAAGAGCGAGAAGTCGGGCATCGAGACGGCGCTGCCGTGCAGTTCGGGAGCGCCGGCCGCCCACTGCTTCGGATCGACGACCCCGGTGGCGTTGAGGACGGCGGCCACGGCCGTGCCGCCGACGATGCCGATGAGGATCGCGCCGGGGATGTTCCGGGCCTGGAGCATGAAGATCAGCAGCAGTGTTCCGGCGAACAACAGGACGGGCCAGCCCGCGAGTTCGCCCGCCGGACCGAGGGCGAGCGGGGTCGCCTTCCCCTGGTGCACGAAGCCGGACTTGTAGAAGCCGATGAGCGCGATGAACAGGCCGATGCCCATGGTGATGCCGTGCTTGAGCGCGAGCGGGATCGCATTCATGATCATCTCGCGCAGACCGGTGACGACGAGCAGCATGATGACGACGCCGTACAGCACGCACATGCCCATCGCCTGGGGCCAGGTCATCTGGGGAGCGACCTGGGACGACAGGACCCCGGACACGGAGAGCCCGGCGGCGAGCGCGAGCGGCACCTTGCCGAAGAAGCCCATCAGCAGCGTCGTGAAAGCCGCTGCGAAAGCGGTTGCGGTGATCAGCGCCTGCTGGCCGAGGGTGTCCCCGGCCGCGTCCTTGCCCGACAGGATCAGGGGGTTGAGCAGGAGGATGTACGCCATCGCCATGAAGGTGGTGACGCCGCCGCGCACTTCGCGGGCGACCGTGGATCCTCGGTTGGATATGTGGAAGTAGCGGTCGAGCCAGGACCGTCCGGCCGGGACGCGGGTGCCTTCGCCCGCGTCTTCGGCTGTGGTCCTCGGCTCCAGTGACTGCTGGGTCATGGGCCATCTCCCAAGGTTCAAAGGGACACCCGCGTGGTGCCTTCGGCGAGTCGCGGGATTTGGGAATGGACGACCCGGGGGACGGCCCGAGACGAACAAGGGGGGTGGTCCGGGGGTGCGGCACCCCCGGACGACCTGCTCAGACCCCGAGGGGACACGTGCCGGTGAGGTGCTCCGGACGTACCGGGGTGCGGTTGAGTTCCAGTCCGGTCGCGTTCCGGATGGCCGCGAGGACCGCCGGAGTGGACGACAGGGTGGGTGCCTCGCCGATGCCACGGAGCCCGTAGGGGGCGTGGTCGTCGGCGAGTTCGAGCACGTCGACCGGGATGGTCGGCGTGTCGAGAATCGTGGGGATCAGATAGTCCGTGAACGACGGGTTCCTGACCTTCGCCGTCTTGGGGTCGACGATGATCTCCTCCATGACCGCCACGCCCAGACCCTGGGTCGTGCCGCCCTGGATCTGACCGATCACGGACAGCGGGTTGAGGGCCTTGCCGACGTCCTGGACACACGCCAGCTCGATGACCTTCACCAGACCGAGCTCGGTGTCGACCTCGACGACGGCGCGGTGCGCGGCGAAGGAGTACTGGACGTGCCCGAAGCCCTGCCCGGTGCGCAGGTCGAACGGCTCGGTGGGCCGGTGCCGCCACTCCGCCTCGACCTCGACGCTCTCGCCCTCGAGCACGTCGACCAGGTCGGCGAGGACCTCGCCGCCGTCGGTGACGACCTTGCCGCCCTCCAGGAGCAGCTCGGCGGTGGCCCAGGCGGGGTGGTAGGAGCCGAACCTGCGGCGGCCGATCTCCAGGACCTTCTCCCGGACGAGCTCGCAGGAGTTCTTGACGGCGCCGCCGGTGACGTACGTCTGCCGGGAGGCCGAGGTCGAACCGGCGCTGCCCACCTGCGTGTTGGCGGGGTGGATGGTCACCTGTGACACGCCCAGCTCGGTGCGGGCGATCTGCGCGTGGACGGTGACGCCGCCCTGGCCGACCTCCGCCATGGCCGTGTGGACGGTCGCGACGGGCTCGCCGGCGATGACCTCCATGCGGACCCGTGCGGTCGAGTAGTCGTCGAAGCCCTCGGAGAAGCCGACGTTCTTGATGCCGACCGCGTAACCGATTCCCCGGACGACGCCCTCGCCGTGCGTGGTGTTGGACAGACCGCCGGGCAGCTGCCGTACGTCCGCGCCCTCGCTGCTCTCCCACTGGCGCTCCGGGGGCAGTGGCATCGCCTTGACCCGGCGCAGGATCTCGGCGACGGGCGCCGGGGAGTCGACGGGCTGTCCGGTCGGCAGGAGCGTTCCCTGCTCCATCGCGTTGAGCCGGCGGAACTCCACCGGGTCCATGCCGAGTTCGGCCGCGACCTTGTCCATCTGGGCCTCGTAGGCGAAGCACGCCTGGACCGCGCCGAAGCCGCGCATCGCGCCGCAGGGCGGGTTGTTGGTGTAGAGGGCGAGGGCCTCGATCTCGACGTCGTCGACGACGTACGGGCCGACACCGAGCGAGGAGGCGTTTCCGACGACGGCCGGGCTCGCGGAGGCGTACGCGCCGCCGTCGAGGACGATCCGGCACTTGACGTGGGTGAGCTTGCCGTCCCTGGTCGCGCCGTGCTCGTAGGAGAGCTTCGCCGGGTGGCGGTGGACGTGGCCGAAGAAGGACTCGAAACGGTTGTAAACGATTTTGACGGGTTTTCCGGTGCGCAGGGCCAGCAGGCAGGCGTGGATCTGCATCGACAGGTCCTCGCGGCCTCCGAAAGCCCCGCCGACGCCGGACAGCGTCATCCGCACCTTGCTCTCGGGCAGGCCGAGGACGGGCGCGATCTGGCGCAGGTCGGAGTGCAGCCACTGGGTGGCGACGTAGAGGTGGACGCCGCCGTCCTCCTCGGGCACGGCGAGGCCGGACTCGGGGCCGAGGAAGGCCTGGTCCTGCATGCCGAAGGTGTACTCGCCCCGGACGACGACATCGGCGCGCGCTGCTGCCGCGGTCGCGTCGCCCCGGATGATGGGCTGGCGGTGGACGATGTTCGGATGCGCGACGTGACCGATGTGGTGGTCGTCGCGGCCCTCGTGGATCAGGATCGCGTCCGGCGCGGTCGCCGAGGCCTCGTCGGTGACGACGGGCAGCTCGCGGTACTCGACCTTGATCTTCGCGGCCGCGCGGCGGGCGGTCTCCGGGTGGTCCGCGGCGACGATCGCGACCGGCTCGCCGTGATGGCGGACCTTGCCGTGGGCCAGGACCGGGGTGTCCTGGATCTCCAGGCCGTAGTTCCTCACGTCCGTCGGCAGATCGTCGTACGTCATCACGGCGTAGACACCGGGCAGGGCGAGGGCCTCGGAGGTGTCGATGGAGACGATCTCCGCGTGGGCGACCGTGGAGCGCAGGATCTGGCCCCAGAGCATGTCCTCGTGCCACAGGTCGGACGAGTACGCGAACTCGCCGGTGACCTTGAGGGTGCCGTCGGGACGGAGCGTGGACTCGCCGATGCCGCCCCTGGTCCGGGAGCCCTGGGTGAGGGTGGTGGGAGTGCCGTTGGTGGGCATGGTCAGACCGCCTCTCCCTGACGGGCGGCCGCCAGGCGGACCGCGTCCATGATCTTCTCGTAACCGGTGCAGCGGCAGAGGTTGCCCGAGAGCGCCTCGCGGATGTCCGCGTCGCTCGGGTTCGGGTTGCGTTCGAGCATCTCGTCGGCGGCGACCAGCAGGCCCGGTGTGCAGAAACCGCACTGGACGGCCCCGGCGTCGATGAACGCCTGCTGGATCGGGGCGAGTTCGCTCGCCTCGCCGGTCAGGGAGTCGGTGCCCTCGGCCGCCGGCCCGCCGTCGGTTCCGTCGAGGGAGGGGGCGCCCGTCGCGCCTGCTGTGTGCGATGTGCTCGGGGTGCCGCAGGAACCGGTTCCACAACCGCCGTGTTCGGCGCGCTGCCTGGCGTAGTCCGCGAGGCCCTCGACGGTGATGATGTCGCGGCCCTCTGCCTGTCCGGCGGCGACCAGGCAGGAACAGACCGGGACGCCGTCCAGCCGGACCGTGCACGAGCCGCACTCGCCCTGTTCGCAGGCGTTCTTGGAACCCGGCAGCCCGAGCCGCTCGCGCAGCACGTAGAGCAGGCTCTCGCCCTCCCAGACGTCGTCGGCTTCCTGCGGACGTCCGTTGACAGTGAAGTTGACGCGCATCACGCGGCTCCCTTTGCGGTGCGGCGGGGGCCGCGGTACGACTCCCACGTCCAGGTCAGCGTGCGGCGGGCCATGACGCCCACCGCGTGCCGTCGGTAACTCGCCGTCCCCCGGACGTCGTCGATGGGGTTGCAGGCCGCGGCGCACAGGTCCGCGAACTGCTTGGCGACCGATGGGGCGATGATCTTCCCGTTGTCCCAGAAACCGCCTTCTTCGAGCGCCGCGTTGAGGAAGTCCTCGGCGGTCTTCGCCCGGACGGGGGTGGGCGCGGCCGAGCCGATGCCGGTACGGACGGTCCGGGACTGCGGGTGCAGCGCGAGACCGAAGGCGCAGACGGCGATGACCATGGCGTTGCGGGTGCCCACCTTGGAGTACTGCTGGGGGCCGTCGGCCTTCTTGACGTGGACGGCGCGGATCAGCTCGTCGGGGGCGAGCGCGTTGCGCTTCACGCCGGTGTAGAAGGCGTCGATCGGGATCCGGCGGGTACCGCGCACCGACTCCGCCTCGACCTCGGCGCCGGCCGCCAGCAGGGCGGGGTGGGCGTCGCCGGCCGGCGAGGCGGTGCCGAGGTTGCCGCCGACGCCGCCGCGGTTGCGGATCTGCGGGGAGGCCACGGTGTGCGAGGCGAGGGCCAGGCCCGGCAGCTCCGCGCGCAGGTTCTCCATGATGCGGCTGTAGGGGACGGAGGCGCCGAGCCGCACGCTCTCCTCGCCGACCTCCCATTCGTAGAGGTCGCCCACGCGGTTGAGGTCGAGCAGGTACTCGGGCCTGCGGTGGTCGAAGTTGATCTCGACCATCACGTCGGTGCCGCCCGCGATGGGCACAGCGGTGGGGTGCTCGGCCTTGGCGGCGAGCGCCTCCTCCCAGCTGGCGGGGCGAAGGAAGTCCATGACCGGCTCTCTTCTTCGTCTCTTGGTTCTCGTGAGTCGTATCGAGCCAGAATCGGGTGCGGCGGGCCCGGCTCGTATCTTGTGGTGTTCACGCGGAATGAGGCCAGTACACAGCGCCTTGCTCCGACCGGGTCAGTCACGGAAACCATGAAGGAGTTGGCTGGTCCGTTCGGGCATCTTGTAGATTCGTATGAACGGGGGTCCTCAGTAACCTCCTCGTTTTCCTGTGGAAACGTAGGAAACGACCTGGCGACCGAAGAATGCGGTGCACGACTGTCCGCCGCACCGGTCGGGCCCTTCGGGGCGGACCGACGGCGGGTCCTCCCCCACCACCACGTCCTTCAGGATTCATCGTAGTTTTCGAGACAAAGAACGGCGGCGACGAGATGCGGCTGCGCGCACTGCTGGACACCGATGCGCTGGGCCTCAGGCTCCTCGGCGGCGGGGACGAGCTGGACCGCACGGTACGGGGTGTCATGACCACGGACCTGCGGGACCCCAGCCGCTACCTCTCCGGGGGCGAACTGGTGCTGACCGGTCTGGCGTGGCGCCGGGACGCGGCGGACTCCGAGCCCTTCGTACGGATCCTGGCGCAGGCGGGGGTGGCCGCGCTGGCGGCCGGCGAGGCGGAGCTGGGCGACGTGCCGGAGGACCTGGCCGTGGCCTGCGCCCGGCACCGACTGCCGCTGTTCGCGGTGCACGAGTCGGTGGCCTTCGCGACGATCACCGAGCATGTCGTGCGTCAGGTGTCCGGCGAGCGGGCCGGGGACCTCGCGGCCGTCGTGGACCGGCACCGCCGGATGATGACCTCGGGCCCGGCGGGCGGCGGCCCGGACGTGGTCCTCGACCTGCTCGGCTCCGACCTGGACCTGCGCGCCTGGGTCCTGTCCCCCACCGGCCGCCTCGTCGCGGGTCCGAAGGCCGCGGGCCCTGGCCTGCCGCCCGACGCGTGCGCCAGGCTGGCGGCCGAGCACCTGGCCGCCGTCCGCACCGGGCGGCGCGGACCGCACCGGGTGCTCCTGGGCCAGACGACGTACTCGCTCTTCCCGATCCGCAGCGGCGCCCGGCTCCCGCAGGTCCCACGGACCCCGCAGGCCGCCCAGGCACCGCGGGACGTGCGCGAGAGCGTCCTGTCGGACTGGCTGCTGGCCGTCGAGGCGGACGCCGGCGACTGGGCGGACGAACGCCTCGACCTGCTCCAGGGCGTCACCCAGCTGATCGCCGTCGAGAGGGACCGCCGGGACGCCGCCCGCACGGTGCGCAGGCGTCTCGCGCAGGAGGTGCTGGAGCTGGTCCAGACGGGCGCGGCCCCGGCCGAGATCGCGGCACGCCTGCGGGTGGCCGCGCCGGTGCTGCTGCCCGGGCTGGGGGCCGCTCCGCACTGGCAGGTGATCGTGGCCCGGGTCGAGTGGGACGAGGGCGGTCCCGAGGCCGGTCCGGTCGCCCAGTCGCTCCTGGAGGAGATCCTGGTCGACCCGCTCGCCACGGGTCCCGAGCCCTCCGACCGTATCGCCGTCGCCCACACCGGCGACGAGGCCATCGCCCTGGTCCCGCTGCCGGCGGTGACGAGCGAGCACGACGGCTCCGAGACCGGCGTCCTCGCGGACGCGCTGCTGGCGGCCGTCCGGGATCCGCTGTCGTCCGGCCTCGACGGCGACGGGCGGCTCACGCTCGGCGTCAGCGCGGCCGTGCACTCGGCGGAGGGGCTGCGCGGGGCGCTGGAGGAGGCACGGCACGCGCGGCGGGTGGCCGCCGCCCGTCCCGGCCGGGTCTGCGCCGCGGGGCACCAGGAGCTGGCCTCGCACGTGCTGCTGCTGCCGTTCGTCCCGGACGATGTGCGGAAAGCGTTTACCGCCCGTCTTCTGGACCCGCTGCGCGACTACGACCGCCGGCACCGCGCCGAGCTGATCCCGACCCTGGAAGCGTTTTTGGACTGTGACGGTTCGTGGACCCGGTGTGCGTCCCGTCTGCACCTGCACGTCAACACGTTGCGCTACCGGGTCGGACGGATCGAGCAGTTGACGAGCCGTGACCTCTCGCGGCTGGAGGACAAGCTGGATTTCTTCCTTGCGCTGCGGATGAGCTGACACCGACCGGCACCGGTCACCACCCCTGGGTCACGACCCGTCGAAGCGTTTGGGGCGCGGAGTCCCACGACTTTGTGAAATCCTTCACCCGCCCCCTTGGCCCGGCGCTGTGATCCGTGCTGAGATGCGGCCACCACTCAAAGCTCGACGGCGCGCTCGGGGAGGGCAACGTGGCGTACACCGCCATGTCTGGTACCGGAACGACCTCAGGTGACGATCCCCTCCAGACCGCGGTATGGCGGCTGCGTTCACGCGCCTGCTGGGCCGACGCGGCGGCTCTGCTCCCGCCCGACAGCGCGGCGGGCGCGATCCAGCGGGCCTCGCTGCTCGTGGAACGCTGCCTGTACACGGAGCAGGGCTGGCAGGACGCCGAGGACGCGCTGCGCACGGCGGAGGCGCTGGCCCACGACGACGAGGAACGCGGCGCGGCCGCTTGTGAACGAGGGCAACTTGCTTACGCGGCCACCGTGCACGGCGTGCGCGACCGGGTGGACGAGGCGCGGGCCGCGCTCGGCCGGGCGGCGGCGCTGATCCCGCCGGACGCGCCCGGACGGGCCCTGCTGGACTTCCGCCGGGGCCTGCTCGCGGAGAACATCTCGCGTTCCCCGCAGGCCGCGAGGGCCGCGTACCGGCGCGCCCACACGGCGGCCGCGGCCCACTCCGACTCGCTGCTGCTGTCCTTCACCTGGCGCCACCTCGCCGGACTCGCCCTGCGTGACGGCGAGATGGCGGAGGCCCGGCACGGCTTCGCCGAATCCCTCCGCATCCGTGAGGAGTTGGGCTACCTGGTGGGTACCGCTCCGGCGCTCGCCTCGCTGGCGGACGCGGAGGTCGACCCGGAGGCCTCCCGGCTGCGGGAGGAGGCACGCCGGCTGTTCCGTCTGCTGGGCGGCGTACCGACCTGGCTGGCACGGCAGTTGACCCCACCGGCGACCCCCAGCCCGTCCGGAGTCTGAGAACGAGGCGGGTCGAGTCGAGTCGGGTCGGGTCGGGTCGGCTGCGGGACGCGGACAGCGCTCGGCTCAGCTGCGGGTGCCGGCGAAGTGGCCGCGTACCAGCGCCTGCGCCCGGTCGGGCTCGCCCGCCGTCAGCGCTTCCAGCAGCGCCATGTGCTCCGCCGCGTCGGCCACCAGGTCCGCGCGCCCACGCCGCGCGGACCCGCCGGCCGGCGGCCACTGCGAGCGCCGGTGCAGATCCTCGGCGACGCCGACCAGTTGCTCGTTGCCGGACAGGATGAGCACCGCGCGGTGGAAGACCCGGTCGGCCTCCGCGTACGTGGCCGGGCAGCCCGAGGCCGCCGCGCGCACGCTCGCCTCGCCCACCGGCCGCAGTTCGGCCCAGCGTTCGGCGGGCACCGTACGGGCGAGCCGCAGCATCACGGGAACCTCGATCAGCGCGCGCACCTCGGCCAGCTCGCCCAGCTCGCGCGTGCCCCGCACGACCACCCGGAAGCCCCGGTTGGGGACGACCTCGACTGCGCCCTCGAGCGCGAGCTGCTGCATCGCCTCGCGGACCGGCGTCGCGGACACCCCGAAGCGTTCGCCGAGGACCGGCGCCGAGTACACCTCGCCCGGCAGCAGTTCCCCGGCCACGAGCGCGGTGCGCAGGGCGTCGAGGATCTGACCGCGCACCGAGGCTCGCTGCACCACCGGCCGGGGGCGCGGGACGGGGGTCTCGCTGTGCGTGTGCTCGCCACGCGCGGCGCCCGTCGGACCGCATCTCTCCCGGTCCACGCCGTCGCCGTACCCGTCGGCCCCCCGCGACTGGGCCGGCACCCGGGCCCGGCCCTCGGCTCCCGGCACGGGCGGGGTCCCGGTACCGGTGGAGCCCTGCGCACCCTGCTCCACGGGGCCTCCTCCGGCCTTGTCGGTACTTGGGGTCATTACGGCGGGTTGTTACTCGTCCGTCAAGCACCTTAGGCGTACTGGCCGCCAGTTCAAATCCCGACGATACTGAGTAAGGTAAGGCTTACCTCTAATCCCTCTCGAAACGGCGGTCCCGGCATGCCCACAGCCCCGTCGGCCACAGCGGAGGCCTACGTCCGTCTCGCGGAGGTCTTTCCGGACCTGACCGTCACGGAGCTGGGGCACCGGGAACCGTTCCCGCGGGGCGGGGGCTGGGTCGCGGCGGCCGACCTGGCGCGGGGCGGAGCGGCGCTGAAGGCCTTCCTCGCCTGGGACGACGCGCAGGTGATCCGCGACTACGGCCGGCCCGCGCGCCCGGACGTCGTGGCGAGCTTCGGACTGCACCGGTACTCCTGGCCCGCCTGCCTGCTGATCACCGTCCCCTGGTTCCTGGGCCGCCGGGCGCCCCGCCTGCCCGTGACACACGTCTCGTACGACCGCACCGGCGACGGCATGCGGATGGCCGTCCGGCCGCCCACCTCCTTCGCCTGCCTGCCGGGCGACCCGGCGGCGCTGCTGCCCGGTGCCCGGGTGGTGCCGGACGAGGAGGCGCTGCGGGCGGAGGTGCGGGCCGCGATAGCCGAGCACCACGAGCCGGTGCTCGCCGGCTTCGGACCACCCGCGCGCCGCCGCGGCCGGGCCCTGTGGGGCATGGTGACCGACGAGATCGTGGAGGGCCTCTGGTACGTCGCCGAGCTGCTCGGCGAGGGCGAGAAGGACCGGGCGAGGCGGGAACTGGAGCTGCTCCTGCCGGGCGCCACCCGGCCCTACGTCGGCTCGGCGTCCTTCCGTGAGCTGACCGGCCCGGACGGCGAGACCCTGCCCACCCGGGACCGGGCGAGCTGCTGCATGTTCTACACAGTGCGCCCCGACGACACCTGCGCCACCTGCCCGCGCACCTGCGACGCGGACCGTGTCGCCAAGCTCTCGGCGCTCGCCGCCAGTTGAGGGGGCCTCAGACGCACCCCGGGACCGGACGCCGCCGGACGTCCCGTAAGATCACCCGGGCGAGGCGACTCCCAGGGTTACAGGCAATTCACAATTTCCTCACCTACCCCGGGAACTTTCCGAGGAACCACCCGTACGGGTACTCTTATTCGAACTCAACTCCCGCCCCTCAAGCGGCAGTTCGAGCAGAACGTCGCCCTGGGCATCCCCTTGCACTTCCTTGGCGGCCTCTTGCCCCGAAACCCCCTGAGGGACGGCGGGATTGCGCCACTATGGCGGGCGTTACGCCCTATCCCAATGCAAGGGACCCCTGATGAGATTGACCGACATATCGCTGAACTGGCTGCTTCCCGGCGCCGTACTGCTCCTGGGCATGCTGGCGGCGGTGGCGGTGCTCGCGCGCGGCAAGCGCTCCTCCGGGGCAAACGCGAGCGCGGACGATTCGTGGGAGCGTACCGAGGAGCGCCGCAGGCGCAAGGAGGCCATATATGGCACTGCCTCCTACGTTCTTCTGTTCTGCTGCGCGGCAGTCGCCGCCGCGCTCTCCTTCCACGGCCTGGTCGGCTTCGGCCAGCAGAACCTCGGCCTCACCAACGGCTGGGAGTACCTGGTCCCGTTCGGCCTCGACGGCGCGGCGATGTTCTGCTCGGTGCTCGCCGTGCGCGAGGCCAGTCACGGCGACGCCGCACTCGGCTCCCGGATACTCGTGTGGACGTTCGCGGGCGCGGCGGCCTGGTTCAACTGGGTGCACGCGCCCAGGGGCCTCGGCCACGACGGCGCGCCGCAGTTCTTCTCGGGCATGTCCCTCTCGGCGGCCGTGCTCTTCGACCGGGCCCTGAAGCAGACCCGCCGGGCCGCGCTGCGCGAGCAGGGCCTCGTGCCCCGTCCGCTCCCGCAGATCCGCGTCGTGCGCTGGGCTCGTGCGCCCCGCGAGACCTACAAGGCCTGGTCGCTGATGCTGCTCGAGAACGTGCGCAGTCTGGACGAGGCCGTCGAGGAGGTCCGCGACGACAAGGCCCGCAAGGAGGAGACCAAGCTGCGCCGTCGCGAGCAGCAGCGCGTCGAGCGGGCCCAGTTGAAGGCGATCAGCCGCGGCCACGGCCGCTTCCCCGGTCGCGGTGGCGGCGGTGGCGGCCGCCAGGCGGAGGCTCCTGCCGCGCTGGAGCCGGCCACGGCCGAGCGGGTCTCCGCGGAGCCCGCCATAGCGAACTCGGCGGAGCAACTGCCCGTCCGCTCACGGCACTCCCTTCAGCCCGTCCGCCACGGCGCCGACTCCTCGCTCACCGTCGACCTCACCGCGGAGGACGACACCATGGCCCTGCCGCGCCTCGACTCCCTGGAGCGCAAGCTCAAGGATCTGGAGCAGCAGTTCGGCTGACGCATCATCGGTGCGGCCGGTCCGGCCAGGTCGAGAGTTCGACCGGGTGGATCAGGTACAGGGGAAGGGGGCGCGGCCTGGACGGCCGCGCCCCCTTCCCGTTGCCCGCGCCCGTCGCCCAGCCACGGAGCAGCGGCGACAGGCGACCTCGCTCGAGGGCCGGTCGCACGTCGCCGCTCGTTCACGCGGCTCCGGCGCCCAGCTCGAACCAGACGACCTTGCCGCCGCCCTGCGCCCGTACCCCCCACGTGTCCGCGAGGGACTCCACCAGGACCAGACCCCGGCCGTGCGTGGCCTCGTCGGCGCTCGGCACCCTCGGCCGGGGGCGGTGGGCCGCGGAATCGCGCACCTCCACCCGCAGGCCGGCCGGTGAGACGGTGGCCGTCAGGACCGCGTCGTCGTCGGTGTGGACCAGCGCGTTGGTGACGAGTTCACTGGTGAGCAGTTCCGCCGTCTCCGACCGCCCCGGCCGTCCCCAGCCCCGCAACAGTTCCCGCAGCGCCTGACGCGTCTCGGGCACCGCCCGCAGGTCCGCCCGCCCGAGTCTGCGCCTGAGCTGCGCCGCCCGGTCCTGGTCCGCCACGTCCTCGGCCCTGTTCTCCCCCGCCTGTCTCGTCGCCGAGGTGCCCGCGATCGCCGTCGGACCGCTTCCCCGTGCCTGCCTCTCCATGACCCCCGCCCGCGTGTCGATGTGGGTTCCCCTCCTGCTCGAACACGTTCACGGGGATCCTTGCCCGGTCGGCACCGCGCCAGTCATGTCGAATCATCGACGCCCGGGTGTTCGGCCATGTTCGGGCGGGCCTCCAGGACGCTCCCGGGGGTGGTGGGACAGTCCGTCGGCACGGTCCGGGCCGTCGGGCAGTGGGCGGTGCACGGCGCGTGCGGCCCGCGCCCGAGCGCGTCCGGAGCGAGCGCTGTGACGGCGCGTGCCGGTCGCGGCGTACGTGCCCCCTGCGCCCACGGTGACGTCGGCACGGCGCGGGCCGGAGCATCCGATACCGGCGGACCGGGCCGCGCGCGCCGCTCATGGTTCCCGCCCCGACCGGCGCCCGATGGGGAAAGCCCTGGTCGACGAGCCGGTCCCGGTAGGCGGGGCGGGTACCGGAACCGGGGGCGCACCGCCGGGCGGACGCGGTGACCGGCCTCCGGTCGCCGGGCGAGCAGGCTGCGGTACGACGGCGCCGACGTCCATTCGGGGGGCGTGCACCCGCGTGAGGTCATCCGCCCATCACCCCCCTCGCGAGCGGGCGTGAGCCGGCGTGTGCACGGTGCGATACGGCCGCCGCTCCCGGCCGTCACGACCGCCTCCGAACCTACGTGTCCGACGGCCGCCGACCGCACGGGATCCGCCCGGCTGCCGATCCGCCCCTGCCGACCTGGCCGTACGCCGAGAAGAGCTGGGACGGCAGGTACCGCCTCCGCCAGGTCGGCCGCCGCCCCGGCCCCCGTCGCCGCGCCGAACGCGCCCCCGCGCAACCGCCGAGGTTGGCCGGAATGCGCTGGTGCGCGAACCGCCCCGGCGGGGAAAACGGTGGGGTGGACCGGTGATCACCGGTGAGCGAGCTGCGGATCGGGCCGGCGATCGGGCCGGAGGTCGAGCGATGGACGTAGGCGCCGCCGCGAGTGCCCCGGGCGAAGGGACACTCCGGCACGGCGGCCGGGCGCCCGCCCGACCGACCACCCGCTCGCCCGTCCGTCCGCCCGTCCGCCCGACCACTTGTCCGTCGTCCGGCGGGGCCGCGGTGCCCTAGCCGATCTAGGCTCCCTTCGTGCCGATGTGGAAGATCTTGTGGGAGCCGCGGGTCATGTCGACGATGAGCGTGGTCTTTTCGCTGCCCCAGGTGAGGGTGACCACGGCCTCCGTGTAGTCCGCCGTGCCGTTGTCGGTGACCTTCCACGCGAGCGGGACGTTCTGGGCCTGGAGGACGCCGTTGGCGTGGTTCTTGTCCTCCCAGGCCGCCAGCTCCTTCTGGAAGGCGGGGGTGAGGTAGTGCTTGCGGAGTTCGTCCGCGAGCTTGTCGCCGCCCTCGTCGGTCACCGCGTCGATGTAGGCGCCGTAGAAGTCGGCGATACGCGTGATGTTGTCGGACGGCTTGCCGCTCACGCTGCGCGGGCTGCCGGCCGAGGCCTGGGCCGTCACACCGACGCCGAGGGCCAGGGCGAGGCCGGCGGCGAGGGCCGTACGGCGACGGGCGGTACGGAAACGGGCCGCGCGGCTGCCGCCCGTGCCGATGCTGTCGGTGACGCCGTTGCCGTCGGTCGCGCCGTTGTCGGTCGTGCTGATGTCGCTGGTCATGTGTCTTCCCCGTAGGTCTCTTGTGTACGGCCTGTCCGGCCTGACTGATGGGTGTGCGGTATGTGCGGTCATACGGGGCCACCGACCCTCCCGACCCCCGTGGCGGGAGGGCGGCGGCCCCGGTTCTTTCCTCGGTGGTCGTGTGTCAGTGGAGCTTGCGGACGGCCGTGACGGTCGTCTTCTTGAAGGCCTCCACGGGGGCGTCGCCGAAGCCGCCCAGCTGACCCCAGTCCACGACCGTCACCGTCGTGCCGTCCCGGCCGACCGACAGGAGGCGGATGTCGGTCGCGCCCCAGGAGGTCTCGGTGTGCAGGCCGTAGACGTGGGCGCCTTCCTCCACGTTCAGCTTCCCGTAGTCCTTGAGGGTGGCCTCGGTCTCCGGGTCGGCCTGCTCGATCCACGCGGGGCAGGACCTGATGTCGTGTTCGACGCGGGACAACCGCCCCTTCGCCGCGCTGACGCTCGTCAGCTCGACACTCACCTGACGGGCACTCGTGTCGACGTCGGTCCGGAAGTCGCGGTACCAGGAGTCGCGGCCGTCGCCCAGTGCCTTGCCGAGACAGCGGTCCACCTCCACGTCCGGCGACGCGCCTGCGGTGACCTTGCCGGCCGTCCAGGGCGAGCCGGGGTGCGGCGGAAGATCGGCGGCCGAGAGGAACCCGGGCGTTCGCGGAGCGGCGGCGCCCGCCGGTGCGGCGAGCACGGTGCCGAGGGCGAGACCCGCCGCCGTGAGTGCGGTGAGCCCGCTGAGCGTGCCTGCTCGGATGCGCTTGGACATGGGTGTCCCCCGTGAGTGAGTGCCTGGCTGTGGGTCGTCACCACGACGCCGGTTGGTCGGTCCGGCCCTGGGCGGTGCGACACCAAGAGCATCGGCGCTCCGGGCGGTCCGGTGCAACGGTCAGCACCCGATCGGCCCGGGTGGAACCATCCCAGCCCATCTGACGTGCAGGTATATGACTGCCTGGGATGACCGCCGGGCCGGACGAACACGGGGAGAACGGTGTCGACCGACGACGGTGTGGCCGATGTGACGGAGTTCGCGGCGCTGCTGACGGAACTGAAGGGGCGCACGGAGCGCAGCTACGGCTCCCTCGCCCGTCGGCTGGGCATGAACACCTCGACGCTGCACCGGTACTGCGCCGGGGAGGCGGTTCCGCAGGATTTCGCCCCTGTCGAACGGCTCGCGGAGTTCTGCGGGGCGACACCCGACGAACGCCTCGAACTGCACCGGCGGTGGTTGCGAGCGGTGGCGGCCCGCCAGCGGACCCGGCCCACGAACCTCCCGGAGACAACGGAAACCGTGGGAGCCCGGGAGGCCCGGGGAGCCGCGGAAACCCAGGAAACAGGTGAGACCCACGAGCGGTCGGAAACACCGCGAACAACAGGGACACCGGAAGCGTCGGTAACGCCGGTAACGACAGAAACAGCGGTGGCGCCGGAAACGCCCGTCACCGCGACCACGACAGACGCCGCGAAACCCGCTGAAACGCCGGGAGGAACGAGTACCGGGCCCACCGCAAGCGCGCAGGCCCGGAAACCGGACGGGAACCGGGTACCGCAACGCTCTTGGTATCGCCGTCGGCGCGCCACGGTCACCGTCGGTGTCGCCTGCGTGGTGCTCGCCACCCTGGGAACGCTGTCCGCACTGCCCGGCGGCGGCCACCCCTCCGCCTCCGCCGACGTGACCCCGTACTCCGGCTCCGCCACGGCCGCGCCCCGGAGGACGGCCCCGTCCCACTCCCCGACGCCCGGCGCGATCACCTCACCAACCCCCGGCACCGCCTCCGCCTCCGCCTCCAGCCGACCCGCAAGGAACTCCCCTTCCTCGGACACCTCCCCGGCCGGTGGCAAGGCCTCGGCTCCCGCGTCGGGCGTGCCGCTCGCCTGGACCGTCGACTCGCAGGTATGGGCGCTGAACTGCAGTCACGACTACGTCATCGACAAGCCGCCGGCGCAGGTTCCGCCGCCCCCGGCGGAGCAGGACGCCGGCCCCTGGGCGACCGCCCAGGGCGCGGTGCACGGGCGGGAGACCAACGTGGAGATCTCGGTGCAGGGCCGCAGCTCCACGGCCGTCGTGCTGACGGCGCTGCGCGTGCGGGTCGTCGGTCGTGCGGCCCCCGCGCAGGGCACCGCGTACGCCATGGACCAGGGCTGCGGCGGCGAGCTCAGCAAGCGTTACTTCTCGGTCGACCTGGACAAGGACCGTCCCGTGGCGCACTCGGTCGCCGGCAACGACGCGGGCACGCCGATTCCGGCGGTGAGCCTGCCGTACCGCGTGTCCAGCACCGACCCCGAGGTGCTGCTGGTCACGGCACGGACCGAGACCTGCGCCTGCGACTGGTACCTCGAGCTGGACTGGTCGTCCCAGGGTCGTACCGGCACGGTCCGTATCGACGACCGCGGTCGCCCGTTCCGCACGAGCGGCGTCAAGGGACTGCCGCGTTACTGGTACGGCTCCGAGAACGGTGCACGTCAGTGGGTCCTGACCGGCGACTGACGCCCCGGCCGATGGAAGGCCCGACCGTTGGGCGCCCGGCCGATGGAAGGCCCGACCGTTGGGCGCCCGGCCGGTGGACAGCCCGACCGTGGGCAGTCGGACCGTGGCAGTCGGACCGATGGTCGGCCCGGCCGGCCGCCCCCGCCCTACGGCCGGGGCATGTTGCGCAGGTTGGAGCGGGCCATCTGAAGCATCCGGCCCACTCCGCCATCGAGAACGATCTTCGAGGCGGAGAGCGCGAACCCGGTCACCATCTCGGCGCTGATCTTCGGCGGGATGGACAGGGCGTTGGGGTCGGTGACGACGTCGACGAGGGCCGGGCCCTTGTGCCGGAAGGCGTCCTTCAACGCGCCGGCCAGCTGTCTGGGTTTCTCGACCCGCACGCCGTGGGCGCCGCAGGCGCGGGCGACGGCGGCGAAGTCGGGGTTCTTGTTGGTCGTGCCGTACGAGGGCAGCCCGGCGACCAGCATCTCCAACTCCACCATCCCGAGGGACGAGTTGTTGAAGAGGACGACCTTCACCGGCAGGTCGTACTGCACCAGCGTCAGGAAGTCGCCCATCAGCATGGCGAAACCGCCGTCGCCGGACATCGACACGACCTGACGGCGGCGGTCGGTGAACTGGGCGCCGATCGCCATGGGCAGCGCGTTCGCCATGGAGCCGTGGGAGAAGGAACCGATCACACGACGACGGCCGTTGGGCGTCAGATAGCGGGCGGCCCAGACGTTGCACATACCGGTGTCGACGGTGAACACGGCGTCCTCGTCGGCGAGTTCGTCGAGGACGGCGGCGACGTACTCGGGATGGATGGGTACGTGTTTCTCCACTTTCCGCGTGTACGCCTTGACCACCCCCTCCAGCGCGTCGGCGTGCTTCTTCAGCATCCGGTCGAGGAACCGCCGGTTCTCCTTGGCTCGCACCCGCGGGATGAGACAGCGCAGGGTCTCCCGTACGTCGCCCCACACGGCGAGGTCCAGTTTCGAGCGGCGGCCGAGGTGTTCGGGCCGTACGTCGACCTGGGCGATCTTCACGTCGTCGGGGAGGAAGGCGTTGTACGGGAAATCGGTTCCGAGCAGGATCAGCAGGTCGCACTCGTGCGTGGCCTCGTAGGCGGCGCCGTAACCGAGCAGACCACTCATTCCGACGTCGTACGGATTGTCGTACTGGATATGTTCCTTGCCGCGCAACGCATGGCCCACCGGGGACTTGATCTTCCCGGCGAACTCCATGACCTCGGCATGCGCGCCGGCCGTGCCGCTGCCGCAGAACAGGGTGACCTTGTCGGCCGCGTCGATCATCGCGACGAGCGCGTCGATCTCGGCGTCGCCGGGGCGGACGGTCGGCCGGGCGGTTACGAGAGCGGTTTCGACGGCTTTGTCGGGAGCCGTCTGGTCGGCGATGTCACCGGGCAGCGACACGACACTGACGCCACCGCGGCCGACCGCGTTCTGGATGGCCGTGTGCAGCAGCCGGGGCATCTGTTTCGGGCTGGAGATCAGCTCGCTGTAATGACTGCACTCCCGGAACAGCTGGTCGGGGTGGGTTTCCTGAAAGTAGCCGAGACCGATTTCGCTGGACGGGATGTGCGAGGCGAGGGCGAGGACGGGAGCCATGGAGCGGTGGGCGTCGTAGAGGCCGTTGATGAGATGGAGGTTGCCGGGTCCGCAGGAGCCCGCGCAGGCCGTGAGCTTCCCGGTGATCTGGGCCTCCGCACCGGCGGCGAACGCGGCCGTCTCCTCGTGACGGACATGGATCCAGTCCATGGCGGGGTTGCGCCGCACCGCGTCCACGACGGGATTGAGGCTGTCCCCCACGACACCGTAGAGGCGGCGCACTCCCGCGCGGGCGAGGATGTCCACGAACTGTTCCGCGACGTTCTGCTTGGCCATGGGTCGACGCACCCCTTCGGTCTCCTCGGGTCCCTCCCTCCACAGTGGCCGCGGCGACCCGGTTACGCCTCCCAGACGGCCGCCGCCGTGCGGTCGTCGGCGTAGCCCTTCACTCTCACCTGGGTGTCGGCGAGGAAGGCGGCGACACCGGGCGGAGTGGGGCCCGACCAGCGTCCCGTCAGGTACGCGGACAGCTCCGGCTCCCCGCGCAGGGGTTCCGCCATGCCGTCGGTGCACATCAGGAGCGTGTCACCCGGGCGGGCTACGGAGGCGCGGAACCGGAACGGCTCACGGGGCGGTTCCGGGTCCGGGTCGTAGGGGTTCGGCGGGGTGGTGATGCCCAGGTCCATGGTGAGCCGGTCGCCCTCGGGCGTCTCGGCCGGCAGCGAACCGAACCCGACGACCGGCTCGCCCGCCACCGCGCCCACCTGCGGTTCGATGTCCCGCCACACACCGCCGCGCAGCCGGAACAGTCCGCCGGCACCGACACCGAAGAAGACGCGCGTACGGCAGGCGGGGTCGGCGGGCAGGAGCAGGCACCGCAACGTGGCCGCGTACTCCTCCGGCGCCAGGCCCTGTTCGGCGGCGCCGGCGCGGAGCCGGCCGAGGCTGCGGTCGGTGAGCCGGTGCAGGCCCGACTTCAGGTCTCCGCGCCGGGCCGCCCTGATGTCCTCCGCGAGCCGGACGTGACTGCGGCCCACGGCCCGCCCGATCCACCGGCACACCTCGGCGGCCGCCCGGTGCGCTCCCGGGGTCGCCCGGGCGCCGGTCGCCATCGCGACCAGGATCAGCGCCTGGTCCCCCGTGCCGAAGCGGGCGGTGAGTAGCGAGTCACGGCGCGGCTCCCCCCGGTAGCGGGCGGAGTCCCCCCGTGCCGACGCGGCCCGCAGCGCCCAGGATCCGTACCGGGCGCCGTCCAGGACGGTGTCGGCGACCAGGTCGTCGAGGTCGTCCGGGTCCGCGGGCGGAAGAGCGGTGGGCTCGGCGTCGTAGGTGGGCGGTCCCGAACCGACGTAGTCCCTGGAGGAGGTGGAGGAGGTGGACAGGGGGGCGAGCGCGGGCGGGGCGGGGAGGCCGACGACGGTGGGGGGATGGTCCGGTGGGGAGCTGCTCGGCGAGACGGGGGCGCGTACGCCGTCCGGCTCCCGTTCCTGGTCAAGCGCGGGGTTCGTCCCGTGGAGGGGTGCCGCCGAACCGTCGACGGACGTGGTGGGCGCCTGCGGGGGCGAAGGCGGAGGCGCAGGCGCGTGGGCCGGAACGGGGGGCATCGCGGGCGGTGGTGGCGCCGCCGCCGGTGAGGCCGGTCGACTGACGTCCTCGACCGGCTCGGTCGTGGTGCCCGGTCCGCCGGGTGCGGTCGTCGGCTTCGCGGGCGAGCCGGACGGTGGGACGGCCGCCGGGACCGACGGCGGTGCGGGCGGCGGGACGGACGGCGGAGCCATGGGTTCGGAAATGCCCGGGGGTGTCTCCGTCGGCGCAGGACCGTCGACGGCGGAAGGGGTGGAGAAGGACGCGGAGGGGGCGGAGCCATGGTGCCCCCGCTCGGCGAATCCCGGGGGCAGCGGGCGGGGCGGGAAGTTCGTGGGGCCGACGGGCGTGGCCGGCGGCGACTCCCAGGGCGCGCGGTGCCGCCCCTGCGGACGGGCGTCCCGGTCCGTTTCCACGTCACCGGCGTCGACGTCGCTCCAGCCGTCCCGCTCATCGCCGTCACGTCCGGTGCCGGTGCCGGTGCCGGTACCGATACCGGTGTCAGGACCAGCACCAGCACCAGCGAGATAGGAGTCAGGGTCGAGGTTGGGGTCGGGGTCCAGGTCGGGCCCCGTGTCCCAGGGGACGTCCCACCCGGTCTCCCGCGCCGGCGCGGGCTCGGCGGCCGATCGGCCCCGGGGCGGCGGAACTGTGGCTTCCGGCGGCGATGGCGCCCCTGCGGTCGTCGCGGCGGCCGAAGACGTCCACCAGTCGGTTCCTCCGGCGGCGCCGGATCGCTCGGCGGAGCGGGGCGCCGGCACGGGGCCCGCTCCGCCGGAGGCGTCCGCGGTACCCGCGTCGCCCACCGTCCCGCCCATCCCGCCCGTCCCGCCCGTCCCACCGGCCTCGCCGGACTCGCCCGTTCCGCCCGTGCCCTGCGAGCGCCGCGAGGCCGCCGTGGGTCCGGGACCGGGACCGGCGACGCCGTCCGGCGTACCCGCGCTCTCCGCCGTACCGCCGGAGCGCACCGTTCCGGCGGCCGAGGCGAAACGGTCGTCCAGGGAGTCTGCGGTGCGTGCGGGCCCCGTGTCCTCGGTGGCGTCGTCGTACAACTGCCCCCACCAGTCGTCCTCGTGACCGGTGGGCTTTCCCCCCTGCTGGCTCATGCAACCGATTGTCCACCGCGGAGGCAGGATGAAAACGGGGCATCCGGAAAATGCGCCACCGCACGTGTGTCGAACAGCGAGTCGAGTGACGTCCTGGACAGCAGTGCGAAACAAGGTGTGGAAAAAGGTCGCCGGGCGGTTCCACCCCCCACGGGAGAACCGCCCGGCGACATGGGGTGACCCAGGCTCACATCCCCTATGCGCCCCTGCGCGTCATGAGCCCGGATCACGTTCTCGAAAGGTTTCCGCGCCGTGGCGTTGTCGCCGACCGGCCCGAGTCCGTAAGGCGTTCCCGGATCTCCGCTGTGGATGATCAGTGGATGATCACGTGTTTCCGCCGTGGCCACACCTTGGCAGAGTGACCGGCGGTACGGCGATGATGTGCGGCGGCGGGTTTACGCCGTGGCTGTTTCCCGCCACTCACGGGACGTCAGAAGGAGGAGAGACCCCGATGCTGGGAGCGATAGGGCTGGACGAGACCCACGAGTCCGCGTACCGGGCGCTGGTGTCCGTGGGCGCCGCCGACGTGCCCGACCTGGCGCGTCGGCTGACCCTCGGCGAGCACGACACGGAACGCGCACTGCGCCGGCTCGAACGGCACGGCCTCGCCGCGCAGTCCTCGGGTCGTCCCGGCCGCTGGGTCGCCGCGCCTCCGGGCGTCGCCCTGGGCGCCCTGCTCACCCAGCAGCGGCACGAGCTGGAGAAGGCGGAGCTGGCGGCGGCCCTGCTCGCCGAGGAGTACCGGGCGGCCGCCGCCGAACCGGCGGTGCACGACCTGGTCGAGGTGGTGACGGGCGCCGCCGCCGTCGCCCAGCGCTTCCTGCAGATCCAGCTCGGGGCGAGCGAGGAGGTGTGCGCGCTGGTCACCGGCACCCCGGTGGCCGTGACCGGCGGCGAGAACGACGCCGAGGAGCGGGCGACCGCCCGCGGGGTGCGCTACCGCGTCGTACTGGAGCGGGCGGTGCTCGACCAGCCGGACGGCATGACGGAACTGACCGCCGCGTTGAACAGGGACGAACAGGTGCGGGTGGTGGACCGCGTGCCGACGAAACTCGTCGTCGCCGACCGCTCGCTCGCCCTGGTGCCGCTCACCGGCCGCTCGGCCGAGCCCGCCGCGCTCGTGGTGCACGCCAGCGGGTTGCTGGAGCTGCTGTCGGGCCTGTTCGACTCGGTGTGGCGTGATGCGTTGCCGCTGCGCCTCGGCGCGGCCGGCGTCGTCGAGCAGGCCCCGGACGGCCCCGACGCTGCCGATCTGGAGATCCTCTCCCTGCTGCTGGCCGGGATGACCGACGCGAGCGCCGCCAAGCAGCTCGACCTCGGGCTGCGGACCGTCCAGCGCCGGGTGAAGCGTCTGATGGAGCTGACGGGAGTGACGACCCGGTTGCAGCTGGGCTGGCACGCGTACGAACGCGGCTGGGTGGCCCGGGAGCACTGACGGTACCCGCCGACGGCTCCGATGCCGGATGGCTGACCTGCGCGTTCTCTTCGACTCGGGCACCCTGGGCAGATGGGAGTGGCGCAACTCCTGCTGGTCGGACTGGTCATTCTGCTCGGCCTGTGCGGAGTGCTGGTGCCCGGCGTGCCGGGGTCGTGGCTGGTGTGGGCCGCGGTCTCGTGGTGGGCGCTGGAGGATCCGCAGCCGGTCGCCTGGTTCGTCCTGGTCGCCGCCACGGTGACGCTGTTCCTGTCGCAGGTGGTGCGCTGGACGCTGCCGCCCCGACGGCTGCGGGAGAGCGGCGCGACCCCCCGGATGGCGGTGTACGCGGGACTCGGCGCGTTCCTCGGCTTCTTCCTGCTCCCCGTGATCGGCGCGATCCCCGGGTTCATGGGCGGTATCTATCTCTCCGAACGTCTCCGTCTGGGCCGCCACGGCGAGGCCCGGGCCGCCCTGCGCACGGCGATGCGCTCGGGCGGCTCCAGCGTCCTCACGGAGCTGTTCACCTGCCTGTTGATCATGGGGGCGTGGCTGGGGACGGTGCTGTGGGGATGACGTGCCCGGCGGCGGCCCCCGCGATCACGCCGACGACTGCGACGGTTCCCGGAGCGAACCCTCCAGCGTGAGCAGCCGGACCTTGCGCTCCAGCCCGCCCGCGTATCCCGTCAGCGAGCCGTCGGCGCCGATCACCCGGTGGCAGGGCCGCACGATCAGCAGCGGATTGGCCCCGATCGCCCCTCCGACGGCCCGTACGGCCATGCGCGAGGCGCCGACGCGGGCCGCGATCTCGCCGTAGGTCGTGGTCGCTCCGTAGGGCACGGAGTCGAGGGCGGCCCACACGCGTTCGCGGAACTCGGTGCCGTCACCGCGCAGCGGCAGCCGGAACTCCTTCAGCTCGGCGGCGAAGTAGGCGGCGAGCTGCTCGGCGGCGGAGCGGAAGGGGCCGGGGTCGTGCCGCCAGCCGTCCTGGACGGTCCGCCCGCCCTTCTGCCCGGGCACGGAGAGCGAGGTCAGCGTGGAGTCCGCGTCCGCGGTGAGCAGCAGAGGCCCGAGCGGGCTCTCGACGCTGGTCCAGTACGTCAGGTCGGTCATCGTTCCTCCGCGGCGCGCAGGTGGTGCAGGGCGTAGGTGCGCCAGGGGCGCCAGGTGTCGGGGACGTCCATGCCGGCCGGCACGACGTCGGGGTCGCCGAGGGCGCGGGCACGGATCTCCGCGATGGTACGGGCGTCCAGCCCGGGCAGCGCCAGCAGCGCCTCCTGGGCGTCGTCCCGGTCGACCCCCGGATCCAGCCGTACGGTGCCGTCGGCGAGGGCGGTGGTGAGAGCGCCCAGCGGCTCCTGGGCCGGGGACCCGGACGCCGACCCGGACGGGGACCCGGACGCCGACCCGGACGGGGACCCGGACGCGGCCTGCGCCAGGACGGCAGGCTCGGGGAAGAGATGCGTGAGCGTCCCGCAGGGCGCGTCGAGGGCCTTGCCATGGGCGCGAACGAGCCGTTCGGCCGCCGCCCGCCCCACGACCGCGCGCACCGCGTACTCCTCAGGATCGGCGGCCCCCGGCGCCCGCAGGCCGGGCCGGGCGGCGACCAGCGGAGCGAGCTGCGGATCGGCGCCGAGTCGCTCGTCGACGGCGTACGGGTCGGAGTCGAGGTCGAACAGCCGGCGCAGTCGCTGGACGGCGGTGGTGAGGTCGCGGAGGTCGGTGAGATGCAGTCGCGCGTCGAGCCAGCCGCCGGGGTGGACGGCCGAGGCCCGGCCGGCGTCGCCCACCCGCTCGTCCACGGCGCCGATCCCGGTGCCGTACGGCAGTCGCAGCGTACGGCGGTAGGTACGCCCGCCGGGCGGCCCGCACACCTCCTCCACCCCGGCGACGGCCTCCCGTCGCAGCAGGTCGAACACGGCGCCCGCGTGGTAGGGGCCCCGGTGGGCGAGCCGCAGCGGGATCCCCGCGGACGGGGTGGCGCCGCGGCGGGCCGCGCGTACGGCGGCCCGCAGCTCGGTCGGGGTCGACGCGTACACGGTCCGCACGGTGTCGTTGAACTGGCGCACGCTGGCGAACCCGGCCGCGAAGGCGATCTCCGTGACCGGCAGACCCGTCGTCTGGAGCAGCACCCGCGCGGTGTGCGCGCGTTGCGCCCGGGCCAGGGCGACCGGTCCGGCGCCGAGTTCGGCGGTGAGCTGCCGCTGCACCTGGCGGGCGCTGTAGCCGAGCCGTACGGCGAGCCCGGTGACACCCTCACGGTCGACGACGCCGTCGCCGATCAGCCGCACGGCCCGGCCGACGACGTCGGCGCGCGCGTTCCAGTCGGCCGAGCCCGGCACGGCGTCCGGGCGGCACCGCCGGCAGGCCCGGAAACCCGAGCCCTGCGCGGCGGCGGCCGTCGCGAAGAAACGCACGTTGTGGCGTTTCGGCGTCACGGCGGGGCAACTGGGCCGACAGTAGATACCGGTGGTCTCGACGGCGAAGAAGAACTCGCCGTCGAACCGGGCGTCCCTGCTGCGGACCGCCTCGTAACGCGTGTCCTGGTCCGTCATGGACTCCAGTCTTCGCGCCCGGGACAAACGGTGCTAGCGGAAATCGGACGTGACGTTGCCCCGGAAACCGACCGGAAACGGTTCCCGACCGGCAGGCGCTCCCCGTACGGACACGCGTTACCGCGACCGGCAAGCGTTACCCCGCTGGCATGGGTTACTTGGGCCGGCATGGGTTACCGCGACCGGCAAGCGTGACCGACGCCGACACGGGTTACCGGGGCCCGGCAACGGTTACCAGGGCCGGCAAGCGTTGAAGAACGCGGGCAGGTCGCCTCGGTGGTGCGGGCCCGCCTGCGGCGGCTGTGAAAATCGCTGTCCGATTATGGGAAGGCGGTGATAGGGAGTCCGGGTGACAACGACACTCGAGTTCCCCGCTCTGCTGCGCCTGATCGACGACCGGTCGACCGCCTTCCGCGCCGCGGTCGCCTCCGCGCCCAGCCTCGACGTGCAGGTGCCCACCTGCCCCGAGTGGACGCTGTTCGATCTGGCACAGCACATCGGCGAGGGGCGCCGGGACTGGGCCGCCACCGTCGCCGCCGGGCCTGCTCCGGCCAAGTCGGCGGCGGAGGGCGCTCCCGCCGCGCCTCGGAACCGCGAGGCGCTGCCGGCCTGGTTGGCGGAGTCCACGGAGCAACTGCTGGACGCACTGCGGAAGGCCGGCCCGGATCGCGGTTGCTGGGCATGGTGGGAGACGTTGCAGTCACCGCACACCTCCGGTGCCGTGGCTCGGCATCAGCTCCAGCAGATGGCGGTGCACACCTACGACGCCCAGATCACCGTGGGTGCCCCGCAGCCGCTGCCGGTCGAGGTGGCCCTCGACGGTGTCGACGAGTTCCTGTCCACCTGCGTCGCGACGACGAGTGCCTGGCCGCACGAGCCCGCTGTCATCGACTTCCGTGCCTCCGAGGGCCGCTCCTGGCGCCTCTCGCTCTCCGCCGAGGGCGCACGGACCGCCCGTCTCCCCGGACCCGGCGGCATATCGGACACCGCTGCCGACCGGGACCCGGACGCGGCCAACCTTTCCGCTTGGGGTACGGCCAACGAGCTGGTGCTCATCCTGCACGACCGTATCCCGATCGACTCCCTGAAGCTCGAAGGCGACCGACGTCTCTTCGACCGGCTCAGCGCCTGGGACCCGGACGAGTAGGACGTGACGACGCGTCCCCTCGTATGCCCCGCTGCATGCCTCCCGTCGACGGCTGCAGCCACGCCGCGATGGCCTCGGGGCCACTGAGGTGGCAGACGGCCACGGCTGCGACGCGGCTGCCCAAGGGCGGCGGCCCACGAGCTGACCGGCGCGCCTGTCTGGTCGGCACCTGACGCCGTCAGTACTCCGTGCCGCGGCGCACGGTAACGCTTGCCGGCACCGGCACCGGCACCGGCACCGGCACCGACGCTGGCACCGGCAAGCGCTACCGAAACAGGCACACGGTCCAGGCCCGGCAAGCGCTACCGAAACAGACGATCGTCACCGCGGCGGAGCGGGTCGCCACGGTCCACGCCCGCGCTTCGCCTCCCCCGCGGCCCGGCCGGCGGCCTGCTTGCGCTTCCAGTCCTGGCGGACGTTCGCGCGCATGCGGGCGTCGGACTTGGCGACGATCCACTGGTTCTCCCGGACGAGCTTGTGATAGCTCTCCAGCCGTCGTTGGGGCAGGGCCCCGTCCTCGACGGCCGCCCGCACCGCGCAGCCCGGCTCGGACTCGTGCGCGCAGTCGTGGAACCGGCAGCCCCGGGCGAACTCCTCGATCTCCGAGAAGACCTGTCCGACCCCGGCGCCGGCGTCCCAGAGGCCCACGCCGCGCAGCCCCGGCGTGTCGATGAGGACGCCCCCGGCGGGCAGCGGCAGCAGGTTGCGGGTGGTGGTGGTGTGCCGTCCCTTGCCGTCCATGTCGCGGGTGGCCTGGACGCCCATCACGTCCTCGCCGACGAGCGCGTTCGCGAGCGTCGACTTGCCCGCGCCGGACGCCCCGAGCAGCACGGATGTGCCCCGCCCGAGCAGTTCGGCGAGCTCCTCGACGCCGTCGCCGTCGCGCGCGCAGACGGTGAGGACGGGCACGCCGGGCGCGCTCGCGCCGACGTCCTCGACGAGGTACGACAGCGCGACCGGGTCGGGCACCAGGTCGGCCTTGGTGAGCACGACGACGGGCTGGGCGCCCGACTCCCAGGCCAGCGCCAGGAACCGTTCGACGCGACCGAGGTCGAGTTCGACGGCCAGGGACATCGCGACGACGGCGTGGTCGACGTTGGCGGCGAGGATCTGACCCTCGGACCGCTTGGAGGAGGTGGAACGTACGAAGGCCGTACGGCGCGTCAGAAGTGTCTGGACGTACCGCGGATCGGCGTCCTCGGGGTCGACGGCGACCCAGTCGCCCGTGCACACGACCTTCAGCGGGTCACGGGGGACGACGAACTCGGTGTCGGCGCGCACGATGCCCGCCGTGGTGACGACATCGCACAGGCCACGGTCGACCCGCACGACACGGCCGGGCAGGAGACCCTGCGCGGCATAGGGGGCGAATTCGGCGTCCCGGTCGGTGTCCCAGCCGTACGCGGCGAGAGACAGCGGCACAGCCGAAGGAGAGGCGGCGGAGGGGAAATGCAAGGGAAACCCTTCACAGGGGCGGCCCCGGCAGCGCTCGCGTCGGCGAAGCGGAAGAAGTGGTCAGCCGGAGACCGCGGAGGTGGAGTGGACGGACGTCTGGTCGCTGCGAACAGCACCCTTCTCGGCGACAGTCATCGGTCACACCTCCCGTTCCTCGAGTTCCTCATACGACGGACAGCACGGCCGTCGGCCCCGCTCGAAGCTCACTCAGGATAGGGGCGTGGGAAACCGGTTGCCACCCAATTTCGGCCCCTCGCCGATGGTCCCGGCTCGCGGCCCGGCACCCGGCTGTCGCCCCCGCGCCGACGGAACCTCGGATCGTTCGCCACGCTCGCCACCTTCGCCGTGTGCGCCGCGCCACGTGCGCCACGACGAGAGGGGGGCGGAAACAGATCCGCCCCCCTCTTTCCGTCCCGCGCTCCGTTTCCGCCGGCGGCCGGTTCAGCCGCCGTGCGTCAGGAGTTCGTGCACGTCTGCCCGTTGAGGGTGAACGCGTACGGCGCGCTGTTCTTGCCCTGCCAGGAAGCGAGGAAGCCGAAGGTGAGCGTGCCGTTCGCCGAGACGGACCTGTTGTAGTCGGCGGCGGTGGCGCTTACGCGCGAGCCGTTCTGGGCGACGCTCGCGTCCCACATCTGGTCGACCTTCTGGCCGTCGCGGAAGGACCAGGCCACCCGCCAGCCGTCGAGCGTCACGGCGGTGGTGACGGTGACGGTGGCCTGGAAGCCGTCGGGCCACTGGTTGACGAGGTCGTACGTGACCTCGCAGGCCGCCGTGTCCTCGCTTCCCCCGGCACCGGCGGTGGCCGAGGATGTGCCCTGGGGCTCGGGGTCGGGCTTCCCGGCGTCGTCGTCCGGTGCCGAGGGCGTACCGCTCGCGGACGCCGCCGGGCCGGACGAGGACGGCGCGGCGGAGGTGGCGGGATCCGCGGACGGCAGGACGGAGCCGGGTCCGGCGACCGGGGTGCTGTCCGCGGGGTTGCCCTGGGCGACGTTCTCGCCGCCGCTGCCGGCACCGGTGTCGCCGGGCATCATCGACACGGCGAGTGCCACGACGGAGACCAGCACGGCGGCGGCGAGCATCCCGCCCCGCAGCATGCGCGCCCGGCTCGCGGCGAGGTGCGTCGCCGTGCCCTCGGCGTCCGGCGCGTCGGGGCGTCCGGCGCCGAGGCGCACCTCGGCGGCCCGGCGGCGGCGCTCCAGGTAGGCGAGGCCGCCCCAGCCGATGACGCCTTGGGCGAGGGCGGCGGGCAGCCCTCCCCCGTGCAGCCGCAGACAGGCGGCGGCCTCCGCGCACTCCACGCAGGTGGCGAGATGGCGGGAGAGGTCGGGGGGCGTGTCGGCGCCGGGCGAGCGGGTGACGGCGTCCAGGAGCCGGACGTAGCTGCGGCACTCCGCGTCCATCGGCGTGTCGAGATGGTTGCGGTGGCAGCGGTCCCGGAACAGTCCGCGGACCTGGTTCAGCTCCTCCACGGCGGCGGTCGGGTCGAGGCCCTGCCTGCGGACCACGGCGTGCAGCGGCAGTGCCTCCACCTCCGCCAGCCACAGCAGGGCGGCGTCCGGTTCCTGCATGTCGCGCAGTCCGCGCAGGGCGATGGGGCGGCTCAGGGGCGGTCCGACGTACCGTGCGGCCTTGTCGGAGTTCAGCCACAGGCGCAGGTCGGGGTCGAGTTTGTGGCCCTGTCCCCGGGCCTCCCAGGTGGCGGCCGTGGTGCGTACGGCGGTCAGCAGCAACGGGATCCGGGGCAGCCGGGAGGAGCGGCGGCCGGAACCTCGTGCGGTCCCGTCCTCGGCGGCGCGGGCCTCGCGTATGCCGAGCGCGAACGCCTCACGGGCCAGCTGGTTCGCCGCGGTCGAGCCGGACGTACACAGGTCGGCATACGACAGGACCGCGTCCCAGCACTCGGAGAACAGTGCGGCCTCGGCGGCGTCCTTCGGGGTCGGCAGGTCGGGCATGAGTCTCCTGCATCCACAAGCAAGGTCAACTCACCATGACGGCAATGGAGTTGGGGGGAACCTCGCGGCAGGGGCAGAGCTTTTCACGTTTCCAACACAACTGACAAGCGCCCTGTTCAGATGTCATGTCAGGACAGCAGGGACGACAGCGGAACGGGAGACGAGAAGGCGGCCGCGCCCGGTACTCCGGTCTCTATTACGGACGCGGACCGCCCTGTGCTCAACACCGGCGCAGAGTTTCGACACCGGTTTCCGAGACGTTCGGAACTGCTCGACCCCACGGGCCCTGGAACCTCAGGGCCCCGGAATACTCAGACCCCGGGAACCCTCCGTACCCTAGAAACGATTGCCCGGCCGCGTGGATCGTTGCGCGGACTATACGGTCGCCGAGTCCTCGGCCGGAAGACTGTCCATGAAGGAGCTCACGGAGAACACCGCACGGCCGGGTCCGGGCTGGCCGTACCCGGGCGGCGAGGCGAGACCGAACTCGTCCATGGTGGCGCGGTATGCCTCCAGCAGCCGGATGTGGTACTCCAGCGGCGCACCCTGCGGGTTGGCCTTGCCCAGCGGGGTGGTGGGCTCCGGGCACCAGGTGGTGAAACGGGGCGTGATGCCCTGCGACATGAAGAAACGCAGGCCCTCCGTGGTGGAGGCGATGGCCTCGTCGACGGTGGTGAAGCCGAACGGCTCGGCCATCTCCACCCCCGCGACGAAGTTGGGGATCACGTTGCGCGCGCCGAAGATCTCCGCCGAGTCGAGGATCCGCTTGTGCCACTCGTCACGGCCGACGTAACGCTCCTTGCCCGGGCAGTACAGCTCGAACAGACGGCGGTCCCACACCTCGTAGTTGGGGTGGTAGATCTGCACTCCGTAGTCCTTGAAGCGCTGCACGTCGTCGCGGGGCAGCGCCTGGGCGACGACCTTGCCGATCCAGCGGCCCGGGAAACGCTCCTCGATGGCCTTGGCGTAGTGGCCGTAGAAGTCGGCCTCGTCCCGCCCGGCGACGGTCTTGGTGATCGCGCCGCCGGTGAGGGTGTAGGCGGTGGACGCCTTCTGGGTGTCGTACCGGTCGATGATCTCCAGGGCCTCGAGGACCTCCTCGACGTCCTTCACGCCCGTGTACGGCCGGCCCGCCGCCTTGTGCTGGCGCCAGTTGTGGTTGATGTCGCAGTACTGGCACTCCTCCTTGGCGCCGAAGTACTGACACACCCGGAAAACGGTCAGATAGATCAGGTAACCCCACTGGATGGTGGGGGCGACCTCCATGACGGACTTCCCGTTGGAGAGCTTGTGCCGGTAGTACTCCGGCATCGGCGGCACACCGACGTCGGCGATGCGCTTTCCGTCGAGGTAGAGCCCGAGCAGACCTTCGTCGTCCGCCGCGACACGGTACGGGGAGGACGGATTCACCCGGACCGAGACGACCGTCCGCCGCAGGTCGTACGGGCCTCCCGTGAGGATGATCTCCTCCGGCGGGCGACGCAGCGCGGCCTCGCCCAGCTCGGGCAGGGTGCCGTGGTCGAAGGAGAAGATGAAGTAGGACTTCGGTTTGACCTCGCCCGACTCGTTGTCGCTCAGCGCGGAGGGATCGAAGGCCACACCTCCACGCAGCAGGTCCTCCTTGAAGACGGCTTCCCGCGGAACATGCGGAAACCGCTCCATCAGATCCTCGACCAGCGCGGTACGGCTGTCCATCCCTGTCCTCCCGGCTCGGACGTACGACTCCTCACGGTATGCCCCCGGCGGCGCGGAGGTGGGGGCGGGGGCCCTGTGTTGCGGGCAGGGTAGGTTCCACCTGGGAATTCCGGGTTCTCGATCTCCTCGGGAGGGGCGAGCAGTCGCATGACCGAAACCGTTACCAACTGGGCCGGCAACATCACCTTCGCCGCCGCTGAGCTGCACCGTCCGCGTTCTCTCGACGCGCTCCGCTCGCTCGTGGCGGGGAGCGGCCGGGTGCGGGTGCTGGGCAGCGGGCATTCGTTCAACGCGATCGCCGAGCCCGGTGGCGACGGGGTGCTGCTGTCGCTGGGCGCGCTCGCCGGGGAGGTCGACGTCGACACGTCGGCCCGGACCGTGCGGGTGGCGGGCGGGGTCCGGTACGCCGAGCTGGCGCGCCGCGTGCACGAGCGCGGGCTGGCGCTGCCGAACATGGCCTCCTTGCCGCACATCTCGGTCGCCGGGTCGGTGGCGACCGGTACGCACGGGTCGGGGGTCGGCAACGGCTCGCTCGCGTCGGCCGTACGGGAGGTGGAGATCGTCACCGCCGACGGTTCGACCGTCGTCATCGGGCGCGGCGACCGGCGTTTCGACGGTGCCGTCACCTCGCTGGGCGCTCTCGGGGTGGTCACCGCGCTCGTCCTCGATCTCGAGCCCGGTTACGAGGTCGAGCAGCATCTGTTCACCGAACTTCCCCTGGAGGGGCTGGACTTCGAGACCGTCGCGGGGTCCGCGTACAGCGTCAGTCTGTTCACCGACTGGGGCGCGCCCGGCTTCCGGCAGGTGTGGCTGAAGCGGCGCACGGACGAGCCCCTCGCCGACTTCCCGTGGGCCACTCCGGCCATGGAGGCGCTGCATCCGGTACCGGGGATGCCGGCCGTCAACTGCACCGAGCAGTTCGGGGTGCCGGGGCCGTGGCACGAGCGGCTGCCGCATTTCAGGGCGGAGTTCACCCCGAGCAGCGGGAACGAGCTGCAGAGCGAGTATCTGCTGGCGCGCCGGGATGCCACCGAGGCTTTGTATGCGATCGACGGTATCCGGCATACGGTCGCCCCCGTACTCCAGATCTGCGAGGTGCGTACGGTGGCCGCCGACGAGCAGTGGCTGAGCCCCTCGTACGGGCGGGACACGGTGGCGCTGCACTTCACCTGGGTCGAGGACACGGCGGCCGTGCTCCCGGTGGTGCGGGCGGTGGAAGCCGCGCTGCAGCCCTTCGAACCGCGGCCGCACTGGGGCAAGGTGTTCGAGGTGCCGGCCGACGTGGTGCGGGGGCGCTACCCCCGGATCGACGACTTCACGGCCCTGGCCCGGGTGCTGGATCCGGCCGGGAAGTTCACCAACGCCTTCGTGCGGGACGTCCTGGCAGGCTAGGTGCGCGGGTGCCCGTGACTTTATAAAGCCCCTTTCCTAACCCCTTGTCGAACGGTTCGGCAGCCCATAACCTGGCGCGGCACCGGTGCCGTCGCAGTGCGGGCCCGCCCGGCACCGAGAGGCACGGAAGGGACGAGGGGGCACGCTGCATGAAGCGCGGCACATCACGTGACATCCGCACCGCGAACCGCTACGAGGTGCTGCGTCAGATCATCGCCGCCTCGCCCACCTCCCGGCAGGAACTCGCGGCCGCGACCGGTCTCTCGCTCGCGACCGTCGCCACCCTCGTCGGAGAGCTGCTCGATCTCCGCATGATCACCGAGGTCGGGTTCGAGGACTCGGCGGGGGGCCGCCCCCGGGGTCTCGTGGCCGTCAACGCGTCGGGGGGCGCGTTGATCGGCGTGGACATCGCGGAGACGTACGTCCATGTCGAGCTCTTCGACCTCGCGCTGAACGTGCTGGCCCGCGCCGAGGAGAACATGCGGCCCGGCGAGAGCCGCCCCGAGCAGGTGGTCGGCCATGTCGCCGCGGCCGCCGGTTCCGTGGTCGCACAGGCCGGGGTCGAGGCGGCCCGGGTGCTAGGCGTCGGGGTGAGCGTGCCGGGCCAGGTGGACCGGGCCACCGGCATCTCCGAGTACGCGCCCAACTGGGACTGGCACGACGTGCCGTTGCTCGACCTGCTCTCCGAACACATCGCGTATCCCCTGTACTTGGACAATCCGCTGCGGGCCGGCGCGGTCGCGGAGCTGTGGTTCGGGGCGGCGCGCGGTCACGGGGACGCCGTGGTGGTCAACCTGGGCACGGGAGTCGGGGCCGGCCTGGTCCTCGGCGGCGCTCTGCACCGGGGCGTCAGCAACAGCGCCGGCGAGTGGGGGCACACCACGCTCGTGCTGGACGGACGGCTCTGCCGCTGCGGCAACCACGGGTGCGTGGAGACGTACGTCGGTGCGCCCGGCATCATGCAGAACCTGCGTGAACTCAGCCCGCGCAGCCCGCTGTTGCACCCCGACGACCAGACGGCCACCATCGACGCCCTGGCCGCCGGGGTCGCCGCGGACGACCCGGTCGCCGTCAAGGTCGTGCGCGACACGGCCCGCTATCTCGGCGCGGGCATCGCCAACCTGGTCAACGTGCTCAACCCCGAGGTGGTCGTGCTGAGCAGCTGGGTCGCCGCCCGGCTCGGCGAACCCCTTCTCGTGGAGGTGCGGGAGGCGGTCGCCCGGCACGCGCTGAAGCGTCCGCTGGCCGCCAACCGGATCGTCCTCTCGACGATCCCCACCGACCCGGCCTGTCTGGGGGCGGCGACGTTCGCGCTCGAAGGGGCGTTGCAGTCGGTAGGGCAGAGAAACGGCAAGCGTGCCGTTTTCGCGGGTGCGAGGGGCCGTACCGCGCCGCCCGCGTGAGCCGTGCGGAACCGCACCACCTTCACGACGACACAACGGATGAGCGGACGAGCGCCGACCGTACGGCGGTGATCCGCCACAGCGGCACCGGCGAGGCCGGCGACGTCCTGGCCAGGCAGTAGCCGTCCGGAAGTTCCCCCTGCTCGACGACCGGCGGCCCTGACCCCGAAGCTCCTCAACCTCCGTGTCACGCGCTCGCGTTACCCCTGCGGCGGCCGCTCCACGCCCTTTGCCGAGGCCTTGCTCGTTCGCCATTCCGAACCGAACACAACGCTTCGAACAGACTTCGTCCAACCCCTTGCCGAAGGCTTAGTCGAAGGTTAACGTCCCGCTCCGCGACAGGAATTGAGCCACCTGCGCCGAGCTACAGCGCCTTAGCCGCACTTCGAGACAAGGACGTCGCCATGTCGGCAATGAGCAACAGCAACTGGTCCCGCAGGTCCCTCTTCCGAGCCGCCGCGGGCATGGCCGCCGCCGGTACGCTCGCCGCCTGTGGCGGCAACAACGGCCGCAGTGGCGGGTCCGGTTCGGGTGTCGGCCTCACGCAGTACTTCCACGCGTACGGCGAGGCGGGCACCGAACAGGCGATCAAGAAGTACGCGAAGGCCTACGACAAGGCCGACGTGACCACGCAGTGGATCACCAGTGCCGACTTCGAGAGCAAGCTCTTCGCGACGCTGCTGACCAAGAACGCGCCCGACCTCTTCGAGTTCCACCCGCAGATCCAGCTCATCAAGAGCGGTCAGGTGGCCGACCTGACCGACATCGTCACGCCGGTCAAGGACGACTTCAACCCCGCCGACATCAAGTCGCACACGGTGGACGGCAAGATCTACGGCGTCCGCATGATCGACGACCCGCAGTTCTTCTTCTACCGCAAGTCAATGCTGGAGAAGGCCAAGGTCGACGTGCCGACCACGCTCGACGAACTGGCCGAGGCCGCCGACAAGCTCACCACCGGCAAGGTCAAGGGCCTGTACATGGGCAACGACCTGCACAACGTCATCGACACGATGATCTGGTCGGCCAACGCCGACCACCTCACCGAGAAGAACGAGATCGCCTACCACACCCCCGGTGTCATCGAGGGCCTGAAGAGGATGCGCAAGCTGTTCACCAGCGGCAATCTTCTGCTCGGTGCTCCGACCGAGTCCTGGGACCCTTCCTCCCTCAACCAGGGCCTGTGCGCGATCCAGTTCTGCGGCATGTGGGCTATGCCGGCGATCCAGGACGCGCTCGGCGACGACTGGGGGGTCTTCCCGTTCCCGAAGACCATCGACTCCGGCAAGCAGTCGGTCTACAACGGTGGTTGGTCGATGTTCGTCAACGCCAAGGGCGAGAACGTCGAGGCGGCCAAGGAATACGTCAAGTGGCTGTGGATCGACCAGAAGAAGTACCAGGAGGACTGGGCCACGTCCTTCGGCTTCCACATTCCGCCGCGCACCTCGCTCGCACAGACCGCCACCAAGCTCAAGTCGGGCAACGCCGCCGAAGGCGTCAGGCTCTTCAACGAGTTCGGGCACTTCGACAATATCGGCTGGACCCAAGCCATGCGCACCTCGCTCGAGGACGTCTTCGCCAACTGCGTCCGCAAGGACATGGACCCGGAAGCGGCCCTCGACAAGGCGGACACGGCCGTCGACCGCGAACTCAAGAAGCTGTTCGGATAGGCCGCGGGACGGACCACGACATGTCGACGACCACTTCGCGCGACGTCGCGCGCCCCGCCCCGGTGAAGGCCTCCTCGGCCAAGCCGCGGCGGGGTCTGCGGGGCAGCCCCACCTTCAACTTCTGGCTCTTCACCGGGCCGTTCCTCATCGGCCTGGCGATCTTCGTCTACGCGCCGATCCTCTGGAGTCTGTGGCTCAGCTTCTTCGAGGCCCGCTTCACCGTCACGCCCGACAAGTTCGTCGGCTTCGAGAACTACACGTACATGCTGACGAACGACGACTTCGTCGGTTCGCTCGGCACCTTCACCCTCTTCGCCGCGTTCATCGTGCCCACCACCTGGGCGCTCTCCCTGGGCCTGGCCCTGCTGGTGAACCGGCTGCGCTTCATGCGGGCGTTCTTCCGTTCCGTCTTCTTCCTGCCGACCGCGTGCAGTTACGTCGCCGCCTCGCTGATCTGGAAGATGTCCATCTTCAGCGGCGTCCGCTTCGGCATGATGAACACCGTCCTCGGCTGGTTCGGGATCGAGAACATCGCCTGGCTGGCCGACCCCAACCCGCCCTGGTACTGGCTCGTCATCGTCAGCGCGCGGCTGTGGCTCCAGGCCGGCTTCTACATGATCCTTTTCCTCGCCGCGCTCCAGAACATCCCGGGCGAGCTGTACGAGGCCGCCGCCATCGACGGCGCCAAGCCGGGCTGGCAGACCTTCCGTTACATCACCCTGCCCCAGCTGCGCGCCACGTCCACCGCGGTGATCCTGTTGCTGCTCATCGCCGCCTACCAGGCCTTCGACGAGTTCTACAACCTCCTGTCGAAGACCACGTGGGGCCGTCCGCCCCTCGTCGAGCTGTACTACAAGGCCCTGGGCGAGAGCCAGGACTACGGTTCCGGCAGCGCGGGCGCGGTCATCCTGACCGTGCTGATCTGCGCCGTGACCCTGCTCCAGGGCAAGTTCCTGGGCTTCGGAAGGGGGGACGAGTCCAAGTGACCACCACGATGCCCGAGGTACGCGAACCCGCGCCCTCTCCGGACAAGCCCCGCCGCGGCGGTCGCGGCGGCGGTGTGATGAGCTCCACCGGCCTCTACATCGCCACCGGTGTGGCCTGCTTCCTCTTCCTGATCCCGTTCTACCTGCTGATCCGCAACGCCCTGTCCACCGATGCCGAGATCACCGGTGAGAACTGGAAGTTCTTCCCCACGGACATCCAGTGGGGCAACATCAGCGAACTGTTCACCGACGAGACGGTGCCGTTCGGCCAGTCCCTGTGGAACTCCGCGGTCGTGGCCACCCTGCACACCGTCGGAGTCCTGCTGGTGTGCTCCCTCGCGGGCTACGGTCTCGCCCGCATCCCGTACCGGCACGCCAACAAGGTCTTCTACGCGGTCCTGGGCACCCTGATGGTCCCGACGGCGGTCACCTTCGTCCCGAGCTTCGTGCTGGTGTCGTCGCTCGGCTGGGTGGACACCTACCGGGGTCTGATCATTCCGGGCCTGTTCAGCGGTTTCACCTGTTTCCTGTTCCGCCAGTACTTCCTGGGGTTCCCCAAGGAGCTGGAGGAGGCGGCGCGGGTGGACGGACTGGGCTACTGGGGTGCGTACTGGCGCATCGTGGTGCCCAACTCGCTGAACTTCTTCGCGGCGATGGCGACCATCACCTTCATCAACGGCTGGAACTCCTTCCTGTGGCCGCTGGTCATCGGCCAGGACCCGGGATCGTGGACCGTCCAGGTCGCGCTCTCCAACTACATGACCAATCAGACCGTCGTCTTCCACCTGATCTTCATGGCCACCGCGTTCTCCATCCTGCCCCTGGTGTTCGTGTTCCTCTTCCTTCAACGCTGGCTGGTCCAGGGCATCGCGCAGACCGGCATCAAGGGCTGAGCCGGCCCAGGAGACCGATGTCCTTCCGCGCCTCCCCCGCTCTCGGCCCCACTCGGGCGGGGGACCCCATCCGTCGACCGCGCCGGGAGCGTCTCGCCGGGAAGCGGGGGCGGGAGCCAGGTTTCCGAAGGCGGTTTCTTGCTCCGTTGCGACGCGCGGAGCCCCGCGCCCACGGCCGGCCGCACGGCGGGGAGATCGGCAAGTGCGAGACGACGGCCGGCACGGCATCGGCGTCCGGTCATGTGACCCCGGCCCGCTTCCATGGCCTTACTGAACGCCGAACCCGTCGGCCTGCCGAGCGTGTTCAGGACGGTCGATTAATCGATTGACCATCTGATCGACATTCCGACACGGTGATGACGTCTCCCGCGGCCGGCCGGCTCCCCCAGCCGGCCGGCCGCGCTTCACCGGAGGTTCGACAAGTGATCGGCAGCATCGAGGTGCGCGACCTCTCCCGTACCTTCCACACCACCGTCCGCCGACCCGGCCTGGTCGGCGGCCTGCGCTCCCTGGTCAACCCCGAGCGGGTCGCCAAGCAGGCCGTCTGCGGCATCAGCTTCGACGTGGCCGCGGGCGAGCTCCTCGCCCTGCTGGGCCCGAACGGCGCCGGAAAGTCCACCACCATCAAGATGCTCACCGGCATCCTCACCCCCACCTCCGGCGAGGCACGCGTCGCCGGCGTGGTGCCGTACCGGGAACGGGAACGCAACGCCCGCAACATCGGTGCCGTGTTCGGGCAGCGCACCCAGCTGTGGTGGGATCTGCCGGTGCGCGAGTCGTTCGCCATCCTGCGGGACATCTACGAGGTTCCGAAGGCCGAACACACCGTGCGTCTGCGAGAGTTCGACAAACTGCTCGACCTCTCCTCCTTCTGGGACACCCGCGTCCGCCACCTCTCCCTCGGTCAGCGCGTGCGCTGCGACCTCGCGGCGGCCCTGCTGCACGACCCGCCCGTCGTCTTCCTCGACGAGCCGACCATCGGAATGGACGTGGTGGTGAAGGAACAGGTCCGCGAGTTCCTGCGCCACCAGGTCGAACAACGGGGCAAGACCGTCCTGTTGACCACGCACGACATGACGGAGGTCGAGCGGCTCGCCGAGCGCGTGGTGCTGATCAACCACGGACGCCTGGTCCTGGACGGCACCCTCGACGAGATCCGCCGCGCGTTCGGCTCGACCTGGCAGGTGCGGGCCACCCTCACCGACCCGCACGCCGAGGTCGCGGCGCTGCCGGGGATCGCGGTGCTGCGACACGACGGATCCCGGGTCGTGTTCGGACCGGACGGCCCCGGCGCCCCGACGGTCCACCAGGCGCTGAAGTCGGTCATCGAAAGGTACGAGGTCAGCGACATCGCCCTCGACGAGGCCGAGTTGGAGGACGTGATGCGAGCCGCGTACGTCCAGGCCGGGGATGCTTGATGGCGGTCCTGCACGCCTGGCGCACGGCCCGGGTCACCCCGCTCGGCGAGTTGCACACCCCACCCCGGATGACCGCCGCGCTGCTGCGACTGACCGTCCAGGTGCTTCTGGTGGCGTCCCTCTGGCACGGCCTGTACGCCCACACGGGAACCACCGCGGGAATGACCCGCGACCAGGCGGTCACCTACGCCGTGCTGGCCGTACTGGCCTCGCGGCTGCGGGAGTTGGACCAGTACACGGCCCGCGACACCGTGATCCAGCACATGCACTTCGGCACGATCGTCTACTGGTACCTGCGCCCGCTGTCGCCTCAGCGCTACTACGCCCTGCGTGCGCTGGGCGAGCAACTGTACGGGCTGGCCTGGGCGTTGACCGGCTACGCCGTCTGCCTCGCCGCCGACGTGGTGGATCCGCCCCGGTCGGCCGCCGTGGCCGCGGTGTTCGCGCTGAGCCTCCTGCTCGGCCAGTGGATCCTGTACTACGTGATGCTGGCCATCGACCAGCTGTGTTTCTTCACCCTGCGCAACAACGCCGCGATGCTCATCCTGATCTTCGCGCAGAACCTCATGTCCGGGGTGTACGCACCGCTGTGGTTCTTCCCCGACTGGTTCGTCACCCTGAGCGGTTTCCTGCCGTTCCAGGCCACGCTGAGCGTTCCGCTGTCGCTCTACGTCGGCCGCATCCCGCTGGCGGACGCCGTGCCCGCCCTGCTGGCGCAGGCCGCCTGGGTGGCGGTGCTGGCCCTGTTCACCCGGCTGGTGTGGCGCCTCGCCGCCCGGCGGGTCATCTCCCAGGGAGGCTGACGCTCTTGAAAGCCGTACGCCTCGCATGGCGCATCACACGTCTGAACTTCCGCGCCCAGCTGGAATACCGTTCCGAGTTCCTGATGATGGTCGCGATCGGCGCCGTCTGGCAGGTCTCGGTGATCGTGTTCGCCACCGTGCTGCTGACCCGCTTCAGCGGGATGGGCGGCTGGGACAGCACGGACGTGCTGCTCATCCCGGCGACCCGGATGCTCGCCCACGGCCTGTTCGTCCTCTTCCTGGGTCGCATGCACGGAATCGGTTACTTCATCCAGGAAGGCCAGATCGACGTCTGCCTGGTGCGGCCCATGCCGGTCCATCTCCAGGTCCAGTTGCGGTCGTTTCCCACCAACGCCATCGGTGATCTGACCGTCGCGGTGGGTCTGATGGTGGCGGCGCTCGGCCGCAGTCGGCTCGACTGGACGGCCGGCCGGATCTCGTACCTGGTCGCGGCCGTGCTCGGGGGCATGCTGCTGGAGGCCGCCCTCTTCACGGCGGTCGCCTCCGCCGCTCTGCGCTTCCCGACCGCCGACTACTGGGGCCGCTGGCTGGAGGAACTCCTCGGCACGTTCGGCAGCTACCCGCTCAACGTGCTGCCCAAGGCGGTGGGCGGCCTCCTGACGTACGGCCTTCCCCTCGCGTTCGTCGCCTACTTCCCGGCCGCCGTCCTGACCGGCCACGGTCACGGCACCGGTGTCCCCTATTGGCTGGCGGCGGCCTCCCCGCTGCTGGGCCTGCTGGCCTACCTCGGCTCGCGGCTGCTGTGGCGGTGGAGTCTGCGGCACTACACGGGCGTGAACGGATGAGACGTCCGGCGACGGGACACCACCGCATGGGGCTGGGCCGGACAGCGCCCGGATGATCGAGGTTCCGGCGAGGCGGTGTCTGATACATGATGGCCCTCATGTACGACTCCTTCGAGACACCCGGCGTCCGTATGGTCGAGCCCGGCGAGTACCCGGTCTGGGACGAGGCGCTGATCCTCGTCAACCACGACCTGAGCGCTCTCCTGCCCGACCCGGGCCCGCTGCGCCTGATGGCGCAGCCCGTCTGGCCGGAGGAGTCGGACGACGACGAACAGGCGACCGAGCACGTGTACGTCGCCCTGCCCGACGGCCGCTGGCACGGCAACGACCTCCCCTCGACCGCGGCCGTCGGACCCGCCGGCACCACCCTCGCCGATGTCGCCGAGGCCGCGCAGGAAACGGTGCTGGGGTGCCTGTGGCAGGTGTGGCCCGTCTGCACCGAGCACCGGTTGGGGATGCACGCGGCTCTCGAGGACGGGCAGGCCGTGTGGCGGTGCGCGGGCGGCGACGGCGAGCCGGAGCCGGGACACGTACGGGCCCGGGTCGGGCATCTCAAGGAGTCGTAGGCCAGGCACCGACCCCCTCTGAAGGGTCGAACCGGTCGCGGAGGAGGCGCCGCAAGCAACGCGAACAGGACAAGCGGCGCACACGGCCGTAGGCGACCGCAAGCGTTTTCTCCTCCGTATCCACTGTTTCCTCAAGTGCCCTTGTGTGTCGCTCCGGACGGCCCCAATCTGAGCTTTGTTCAGCTCCTTCGCCGCTCTTCCCCCCCACCGGAGACACCCCCACATGAGACGACTCATCGGCACTCTCGCAGCCGGCGTCCTGGCCCTGACCGGTCTCACCGCGACCGCCGCGGCCCCTGCCCATGCGGCCACCGTCGCCGCGTCCGGCACCTTCAACGTCCTGACGTACAACGTCGCGGGCCTGCCCGACGGCCTCAGCTCCGGCAACCCGTCGACCAACACCCCGCTGCTCTCACCACGGTTGGCGGCGTACGACATCGTCGACGTCCAAGAGGACTTCAACTACCACGCGGCGCTCTACGCGGGCGACAACCACCCGTACCGCACCCCGACCAGCGGCGGCGCGGGCATAGGCGACGGCCTCAACACCCTCTCGGACTACGCCTTCGACGACTTCGAGCGGGTGCGGTGGAACGACTGCACCGGGACCAACTGCCTGACGCCCAAGGGCTTCACGCTGTCCCGGGTCCGGTTGGCCGAAGGCGTCTTCGTGGACCTCTACAACGTGCACACCAACGCGGACGACACGGACGACGCGCTGGCCGCCCGCCGCGCCAACATCGAGCAGCTGTCGGACTTCATCCAGGCGAACTCGTCCGGCAACGCGGTGCTCGTGATGGGGGACACCAACACGCGCTACACCCGCGCCGGAGACAACATCCGCACCCTCGCCGACGAGAACGGTCTCACGGACGCGTGGGTCCAGCGGGTGAAGGGCGGCATCCGCCCGACCCAGGGCACGGACGCGCTGCTGTGCCCGACGACCGCGCCGACCAACGACTGCGAGGTCGTGGACAAGGTCTTCTACCGGGGCAGCAGGCTCCTGACCCTCAACGCGACCCGCTACAACAACGAGTGGGCGTCCTTCCTGGACTCCGCCGGCGGCAACCTGTCGGACCACTTCCCGCACACGGTCGACTTCTCCTACACACTCAACTCCACTTTGCGGGCCAGTGACTTCTTCGGCGGCCCGCACAGCACCGCGTTCAACGACGCCGACGACCTGCCGGCCACCCCGGCTCCGCGCACGCTGACCCTGCGCGGCGGCGCCCGCCTCGACGCGGTGGCACTGACCCACGACGGCGGTACGACGCTCACCCACGGAGGCACGGGCGGCACGGCGACCTCCCTGACGCTGGCGACGGGCGAGCACCTGACCTCGGTGAAGCTGACACAGGGCCAGAAGGACGGCCGCACCAGGATCTTCTCGGCGGCGTTCACGACCGACAAGGGCCGCGCCCTGTCCTCCGGCACGGCGACGACCGACGCCACCACCTTCACGGCCCCGTCCGGCTGGCAGATCGTCGGATTCACGGGCCGCGCGGGCGACGAGGTGGACAAGCTGGGCATGCTGTACGCGCCGATCGGCTGATCCGCGTCCGCGGGGACGGCGGGCTAGGCAGGTCCGCGCGTAGATGTGTCCGGGGAAACGGTTTCCCGGGCAGCGACCTGCGGGGGCGCCGAGCTCGGCGCGGCGGCCTCGAGGGCGTCGACGCTGCCGGACATGATCGTGCGCACCTGCTCGGTGATGTGCTCGGCGGGCCAGTCCCACCAGGCGATCGCCAGCAGCCGGGCGACGTCGGTCTCGCTGAAGCGGGTGCGGAGAAGACGGGCCGGGTTGCCGCCGACGATCCCGTAGTCGGGCACGTCGGCGGTGACCACGGAACCCGCGCCGATGATCGCGCCGTGCCCGATCCGGACACCGGGCATCACCATCGCGCCGTAACCGAACCACACGTCGTTACCGACCACGGTGTCCCCGCGGTTCGGCAGGCCGGTGAGCAGGTCGAAGTGTGCGGACCAGGAACCGCCCATGGTGGGGAAGGGGAAGGTGGAGGGGCCGTCCATGCGGTGGTTGGCGCCGTTCATGAGGAACCGCACTCCGGTCCCCAACGCGCAGAACCTGCCGATGACCAGCTTCTCCGGACCGTAGTGGTAGAGCACGTTGCGCGTCTCGAACGCGGTGGCGTCGTCAGGATCGTCGTAGTACGTGTACTCCCCGACTTCGATCAGCGGGGACTTCACCAGCGCCTTGAGCAGCACGACCCGCGGCTGCTCGGGCATGGGGTGCAGGACGGTGGGGTCGGCGGGCACGGGCATGCGATGCCTCCTTGTGGGGGTTCGGGGGCCGGCGATCGCGCTTCGGCGACCGGGTGGGCGCCCGGTCTCGGCACCGGATCCGGACACCGCGGTCCGTGTGCCGCTCATGCTCGCAGCCCGTACGGTCCGATGCTCGTCATTTCCTGGCCCGGCTGAGCAGGAAAGCCGTTACAGAGCGATTCTGCGGCCCCGGGATCAGGGCTGGGCTCAGGGCTGAGCTGTCCGAGCTCTTGGGGCTCGGGGCTTTGGCCTCGGGTTGGGCGTTGGGCTCGGGTTCGGGCCCGGGGTGGACTCTCCACACACCCGTCCCCCTGTCTCACCTGCGCAACCCTTAGGATCCTGCCTGATACCTCCAGGTCCGAGCGCACACAAGGCGGTCCCCATGCCACGAGTCGGCCTCACCACCGACCGCCTGGTCGAAGCCGCCGCGGAGCTTGCCGACGAAGTCGGTTTCGACAACGTCAGCATTTCGGCGCTGGCCCGCCGGTTCGGGGTCAAGGACGCGAGCTTGTACTCGCACGTCAGAAACCTCCGGGAACTACGGACAAGGCTCGCGCTGCTGGTCGGCGGTGAGATGATCGACCGAATTGCCGTGGCCGTCGTGGGACTCGCAGGCAAGGAGGCGCTGGTCGCTTTCGCCGGCGCGTATCGGGAGTACGCCCTCGGGCATCCGGGCCGGTACGCCGCCACCCAGATCCAGCTCGATCAGGAGGTCGACCGGGAGCTGGCCGCCGAATCCACCGCTCCACGGCGGACCGCCGAGATCACCTACGGGATGCTCCGCGCCTACGGGCTCACCGAACCCGACCTCACCGACGCCGTCCGCCTGCTGCGCAGCACCTTTCACGGGTACTGCGCGCTGGAGGCCGGCGGCGGCTTCGGCGCGCCCCGGGACGTGCAGCGGTCGTGGGACAAGGCGATCGAGGCCCTCCACATGGCTCTGACCCACTGGCCCCGGGAGACGGGCGTCGGCGACGCCGTCAACTGACGCCGTCAGGCATGGCGTTTCACGTCAGCGCCCATCTTCTGGATGTCCTCGTACGTCGGCGTACAGCCGCCCGGCCTACGTCCGCCACGGATCTCGTCCAGCGTTTCGAGCGCCGCCCCCATGGCTCGCCGGTACAGAAGCGAACCGAGGCTGACGCGGCTCACCCCCAGGTCGCCGAGTTGGGTGACCGTGGGCCCGGTCGGCGAATAGAGGATGTTGAGGGGGACGTCCAGTCGTGCGACGAGGGCGGCGATCTCGCGCACATCGGTCAGGCCCGGGACGAAGACCCCGTCCGCGCCCGCCTGTTGATAGGCGTCGAGGCGGGACAGCGTTTCTGCTCCGTTGCGTACACCGCTTTCGACGTGTTCGCCGTGGCGCCCGTGTCCGTCGAGCCAGTACGTGTCCGTGCGGGCGTTGACGAAGAGGCTCGGCGCGGCAGTCTTGACTGCGGCGATCTTCGCGGCGTGCCGGTCGACCGGCCCCAGAGCATCCTCCAGGTTGATACCGACCGCGCCCACCGCCGCAAGCTGACGGGCGAACTCGCCCACGTCGTCGGGATCGTCGCTGAAACCGCTTTCCGCGTCGACCGAGAGAAGGAACGGTTGCGAGCCCAGAATCATCGCGAGCCCCAGCGTTTCGTCGCGAGTCGCCGCTGCGCCGTCCGGTAGTCCCACCGCAGCCGCCACCGCGAGACTCGTCGTGCCGATCGCCCGGAAACCCTTTCCCGTCATGGCCATCGCGCTGGCATGGTCCCAGGCGTTGGGCAGGAGGAGCGGGCTGTCGAGGTGGTGGAGGTCGGCGAAAGGGTTCGAGGTCGACCCGGGTGCACGCATGCAGTCCACGCTAGGGGCAGGTCCTTTAGGCCCCCGCCGAACCGTCCCCGCCGAACCCTCCCGGCTGATCAGTTTCCAGGAGCCGTTTCCGCAGGCCCATTACCGCGAGATTGCTTCAGCGGGACTGTTTCCGCGGTTCCGCGAGACTGCTTCCGGCGAACGCTGCCGATGAACCGTGCCCCGCACGCTTCCCTTCACCGGCTCGCTCCTGCCCTGCCGGCCAGATCGTTGCCCACCAGGTGGTTGTCGGCAGGTCGTTGCCGGCCTGTCCGTTTCCTGCCCTGCTGTTTCGTCCTCAGCCCGCGGCCCGCTCGCCGGCGCTGCGCTCCACGCAGAACTCGTTGCCCTCCGGGTCCGCCAGGACCACCCAGCCCGTGCCGTCGGGCCTACGGCGGTCGTCGACCAAGGTGGCGCCGAGGATGAGGAGACGCTCGACCTCCTCCTCGCGGGTACGGTCCTGCGGCTGGAGATCGAAATGAATACGGTTCTTCTGGCTCTTGGCCTCCGGGACGGTGACGAAGAGCATGCCCGCTGCCTCGATCAACGCCTCCTCGTCGCCCGGCTTGTCCTCCTCGTGGAGCGGTTGGCCGAGCGCCTGGGACCAGAAGGTGCCGAGGGCGTAGGCATCGGAGCTGTCGATCGTGACGTGACGGAGTACAGAAGTCATACGCGGATTCTTCTGCACTCCGGTCACACGGGGCAACGGAGAATTCCCTGTCCCCAGCACGTGCGCAGGGAGGGGCGCCGCCAGCGCCACGTCCTCCGTGTCGGCTCGGTGGCGGGCCGCCGTGACCACATCCGCACCCCATCCGCCACGACGGCACCTTCCGCGTCCGGGCGGAACGGCAACCTTTTTGCCGGCCGGCGGCGACCACCGGCCATGACATCCGCACGACGCACGACGCGCCACCGCCGTATGCGCGCGGCCCGCAAGCCCGTGATCGGCGGCCTCGCGGCGGCCGCGGTGCTCGCCGGTGCCTGGTGGGGCACGGCCGGGGCCGCGACGACCTCCCCGAACCTCACCCCCACCACCACGGCCGTCACGCTCACCGCCAAGTTCCCCTATCTGGCGGCCGGTTACAACAACTCCCGGGAGTGGACGCGGACGACGACCGCGGTGGCCCCGAACGGCACGCTCCGCGTCGCCTGGCCGGCGGCGGACGGCGTCCACGTCACCCCGCTCACCGCCGCCGGCAAGCGCTCGGGCGCCGACACCGTCGTCAAGAGCGCCAAGGAGGTCGGCGGTCTGGTCGCGCACGACAACGGTTTCGCACTGCTCACTCGAGTCGCCGACACGAACAAGTGGAAGGAAACAGCGGCGGCGATCGTCCGCTACACGAGTGGCAAGCGGACCTTCCTCACGAAACTCACCGGAACCGCTTCCCACGACACCGCGCCGCTGCTCGACGGGCAGCTCACCTGGAACGGCACGAAGTACGGCGCCTACTTCGTCGTGCACGGAGCCGGCGGCTTCGCCGACGGGCACTACGGGGACAAGATGGCGTACCCGAGTGCCAAGGGGGCGAAGCTCACCGGGGGCTGGAGCTGGGGTTGCAGCCACAACGAGGGCATCGCCCTGCACGCCGAGACTTCCGGCGCCTTCACCTCCCTGTGCTTCGACGACTGGCGCTCAGGGCTGTTCGTCTCGACCGGGATCGGGGCCCCGGACACCGCCCCCGTGGTGCGGCGCGAGCAGTGCTGGGCCGGATACTGCGGCGGCACCTTCCCCGGCCGCTCCGGTGACCTCGTGAAGTCGTCCGCCGGCCGTTACGCAACCGCTTTCGCCTCCCGCGGCGCCGCCTCGGCCAAGAAGAACCCGGACGACTCCAGCGGCCGCGGCTGGACGGTGAAACCGGCGACGAGCACCCACCAGGTCGCGCTGGCGTTCATGAAGAACCGCAACTCCGGTCCCGGCAAGGCCGTCTATCTCACCAGCGCGGTCGGCACGGAGAACGTCAACGTCCATGTCGCCCCGTACGGCGAGGACCGCCTCCTTGTCTCCTGGGAGTCCCTCGAAGGCGCCAAGTGCGCGAGGGGCACCTGCACGGGCACCTTCACGGGCACCCACTTCCGACTCGTCGACTGGAACGGCAAGGTCCAGAGCCCCGACAAGGTCGTGAGCACGCGCATCACCGGCGACCTCGCGGTCCTCAAGGACGGAACGCTGACCTGGGCGTACGCCCCCGCGACGCCGTCCTACGCCACGGCGCTCACCGGGGCTTCACCGACCACGACGACGTTGCGGATCGCCCGTCTGAAGCCGTGAAGCGAAAGTGACGTTCCGAACCCGTCGGTCGCCGGACGCTCAGGTCGTACGCGACGTGAGCGATGTCGGCATCCACCCTCCGTACCTCCACGGACACCAGTTCGCGGAGGGGCGGAGGATCCGCCTCGGCCGTGAGGCGGGCCAGCGCGACGAAGAGAGTCGCCGGTCCTTCGTCCACGGCACCCGACAGGGGGGACGTGTCCGCGAGTCCGTGCACGGGGACCAGCTCCGCCCGCTCGTCCCCGCCCTCCACCGGTACCCAGCCCGTGATGTCCACTTCGGTTCCCGGCTCCGCGCCGGCCACCAGGTGGGCACGCACCTCCACCGCGCCCTCGGCCACTACCAGGCTGGTGACGTGGGCGCCGGAGCTCAGCACGTATCGGGAGGCCGCCCAGTCCTCCCCCGCCCCGAGCGGGACGATGCCCTCGCGACGCGGGTCGCCGCCGACGCTCACGACGTTGTCCGGTGGCGCGTCGAGCGGCCGGGTGACCGTGGAATACGCGAAGCGTGTGTAGTACGGGTCGTAGCGGACGTCCTCACTGCCGTGGTTGTGCAACCGGACCAGCCCGTCGGAACTGGTCGACTGCACAAGCCAGTTGGGAGCGGCAAGTGGGGTAACCGCGTTCTGCCGTTCGGTCGGTCCCGCCTGCTCCGTAGCCGTCCACACCTCGTGTTCCGGTGGAATCAGCAGGCCGAGGAACCCCTTGCTCGCCCAGTAGGGGGAGGCCGGTCCCGAGTAGCCCTGGAGGACCGACGCGTCAGGGCCGTGCCACCCCAGGGTCAGCACGCCGTGCTCGTCGACCGCGTCCCGTTCCAGGAAGTACTTCAGCGCGCCCGAGGCCAGGCGGCGGGTCTCGCCGGAGGGCAGTGGGGTGTGGCCGGTCAGGGCGCCGAGCCACAGGGGGGCGGTGGTGGCGAAGCGGTAGGTGAGGGAACGGCCCTGGTGCACCGGGGCGCCGTCACCGCCGAACAGGCGTGCGTAGTCGTCGAGATGGGTCCTGAGCCGACCGCCGTAGAGGGCGAGCAGGCCGGGGTCGTCGGCCAGCCAGGCGTGCAGTACCGGGTAGAGGTGCATCGCCCAGCCGTTGTAGTAGTCGAAGGCCCGGCCGGCTCCGTCGCTGTACCAGCCGTCGGCGACGTACCACTGCTCGATGCGGTCCAGCCCGCGGTCGATCGCCTTGCGAGCGGCCTCCGGCTCATGTCCGACAGACTCCAGGAAACCGCCTACCGTCACCGGGAACAACTCCCAGTTGCAGGGCCAGGCCTCGGCGGTCAGCGCGTCGCCGAGCCAGGCCGCGGCACGCTGCCGCACGCCGTCGTCCAAGCGGTCCCAGAGCAGCGGACGGGTCAGGCGCAGGGCGAGGGCGATCGACGCGGCCTCGACGAGGGGCTGACCGCGGTCCTCGATGCGGGGCCAGACGCCGCTGACACCGGCCGCGAGACCGGTTGCGTAACGTTCCAGCGCCCTCTCGTCACGGCGGAAGGCCGCCAGCAGCAACGTGCGGGCGTACCCTTCCAGGCCGTCGGAGAGGCGGCCCGACCAGCTCTCCCGGTCTCCGGGAAAGTGGTAGAGAGCGCGATCCTCGGTGGCGTACGGCTCCACCGCGGCCAGCAGCGCGTCGGCGGCGGCCTCCCAGTGGGCGCGGGTGTAGCCGGTGCGGGGGCTACGGGCGAGGTCGGGCGGGGGCAGGTGCATCTGCTGTTTCTTTCCTTCGCGACCGGTGCGGAGTCCGGGGTGGCCAGGACCTGGGGGCGTCCCGGTTCCGGTCGGGGCGCCCCCAGGCGTTCATCCCACCCGGACGATGCCCTTCGGCACCAGATGCCGGGCGACGAGTTCGTCGCGGACCAGGCCCGCGTAGACCGTTGCTCCGTACACGGAGGTGTGCGTGTTGTCGCGTTTCTCGTTGTAGAGATAGAGCGCCTTGGAGCCCTCGACACCCAGGGACTCCACCAGCGCCTTGGTCTTGGCGGTGAGATCGATCAACGGGACCTCCTGCGCGGCGGCGACCGAGCGGATCACCGCCGGGTGGTCCACGCCAAGTCCGTTGACCAGCAGTGCCGTTCCGTTGTTCAGCGTGCCGTCGGCATTGAACCAGCGTCGCACGATGGGAGTCACCAGGACCGGCTGACCGCCCTTCTCCCTCACTCCCGCCACCAGTGTCTCGAGATTCGCCCGGTACGTCGCCTCGTCGGTCGTCTTGTCGTTGTGCGCGAGTTGGACCAGGACGAGGTCGCCGTGCCGGATCAGCGGCTGCACCGTGGCCCAGAGCTGCGGGTTCCCCAGATAGGTGACCGTACTCTCCCCCGAATCGGCGTAGTTGGCGACCGAGACTCCTCTGCGCAGGTACTGCGGCAACTGCTGACCCCACCCGGTGTACGGGTCCGCCGGCTGGTCGCACACCGTGGAGTCACCGACCAGGAAGACCTGCCGTGCGTGCCGGGCCCGCGAGACCCTGATGTCGGTCAGGGCCGGCGCCGAGCCGCCTATCGCCAGATCGAGACCGGCTGTTCCGACCGCACCCGTCGGCTCTCCTTCAGGGGTGCGCACGTCCACCGTGAAGCTGCGGACGACCCGTCCGCCGGCGGGGGCGACGGTCTCCGGCAGCAGGGCGCGCCGGGTCTCGCCGCTGATGCCGGTACTCGACTCCGCGTCGTCCCCGAGGACGACCTCGACGTCGTACGTGCCGGGCTGGACGTCGAAGTGGCACGTGTTCGCGGTGCAGTTGTCGATGCCGAGGGATGCGTGGCCGCCGTGCGCCTGGGCGGCGGGTACCGCCGTCAGACCGGCGGTCAGGGTCATCGCCGCCAGTACGGCGATGTTGAAACGTCTCACTTGCGGCTCCTCCGTCACGGCAACAGGGGCTGGCGGCTGGACCGTACCGTCTCTGGCAAGCGCTTTCTAGGCCTGAGACGAATTTCGCAAGATTGCCGACCTCCAGCTAGTGAAAGCCCTTTCGCGCAATCGATTCAACTGTCACTCTCTCAGGCACCCGCACCCCCACACCTCCCGAAGGAGGCACCCCCATGTCCGGATCCGAGAGCCACCGGCCGATCCGACGCCGCACCTTCGTCCTCGGCAGCGCGGCCACAGCAGGTTCGGCCGCCCTGGCCGGGCCGCTCGCCGTACCGGCTGCCGCAGCGGCCTTCGGCTACACCGACGACGGCTCGAACTACGTCGTCGACACCGGAGCCAACCTGGTCTTCAAGGTCAGCAAATCCACCGGCGACCTCACCTCGCTGGCCTACCGGGGAACCGAGTACCAGGGCTACGGCGGCATGAACTCGCACATCGAGTCGGGCCTGGGCGGTTCCACCGTCACGATCGCGCAGTCCGGCTCGACGATCCTGATCTCGGTCACGCACGGCACGCTGAAGCACTACTACGCGGCCCGCAGTGGCGAGAACAACGTCTACCTGTGGACCAACAAGGCCGACACGTCCGTTTCGGCAACCCGTTACATCGTGCGCGTCAAGGCGGGCTTGTTCCTGAACGACGAGCCCGACTCCTACACGTACACGACCAGCACCGTCGAGGCCTCCGACGTCTTCGCGAAGTCCGACGGCCAGACCCGGTCCAAGCACTACTCCAAGCTGCGCGTCATCGACTACGCCTACATCGGCTGGACGACCGGCAACGTCGGGCTCTGGATCGTGCGCAGCAACCACGAGAAGGCCTCGGGCGGCCCCTTCTACCGCTCTCTCCTGCGCCACCAGAGCGCCGACGGCGGCGGCCTGTACGAGATCCTGTACTACGGCCAGAACCAGACCGAGGAGCAGCGTTTCGGTCTCCAGGGCCCCTACGTCATCGCCTTCACGGACGGCGGCGCCCCCTCTTCGTCGCTGTTCCCGGGCACCCTGACCACCTCGTGGGCGGACTCGCTCGGCATCTCCGGCTATGTCGCGGCGAGCGGTCGGGGGCGGGTCGCCGGGGTCGGCATCACGGGACGCAACACGGCGTACCCGTACACGGTCGGACTCGCCAACTCGGCCGCACAGTACTGGGGTTCGGCGCGGTCGTCCGACGGCTACTTCTCGATCGCCGGGGTGCTGCCGGGGACCTACACGCTGACCGTCCACAAGAGCGAACTGGCTGTATACAGTACGCAGGTGACCGTATCCGCAGGCGGCACGACCACCCTCAACTCGATCGCGATCCCGTCCTCCAACGACCCGGGCAACGCGGGCGCGATCTGGCGGATCAACGACTGGACCGGCACGCCGAGCGGCTTCAAGAACGCCGACCTGATGACCTACGCGCACCCGTCGGACGTCCGGGCCGCCACCTGGACCGGCAACGTGGTGATCGGCAGTGGCAGCGAGACCTCGGCCTTCCCCTGCTACATCTGGAAGGACGTCAACAGCGGACTGCTCGTGTACTTCAAGCTGACCGCGGCCCAGGCCGCCGCAGCGCACACCCTGCGTATCGGCGTGACGACGGCCTACGCCAACGGCCGGCCGCAAGTGGTCGTGAACGACACCTGGACGTCGGCCATCCCCTCCCCGCCCACCCAGCCGAGCACCCGGTCCCTCACCAACGGGTCCTACCGGGGCAACAACTACACGTTCACCTACAGCGTCCCGGCGAGCGCGTGGCTCACGGACACCGGGCAGTACAACGTGCTGAAGATCAACGTGGTGAGCGGTTCGGGAACGACCTCCTATCTCAGCGCGGGCACGTCGATCGACGCGATCGACCTCCTCGCCTGACGTAGGTCAGGTCCCGCGCGTCCACTGCTGGTTGGTCCCTCCGTTGCACGTGTAGGTGATGAGGGCGGCGGCGTTGGCGGTGGACGCGCCGTTCACGTCCAGACACTCGCCGCTCGCGCGGGACTTGACGGTGACGTAGCTGCCCGAGGTCGTCAGCGACCACTGCTGAGCGGTGACCGTCGCACCGCAGTTCTCCTGACTGACCGTGCTCGCGTTCTCCTGCACGCACAGGGAACTGTTTCTGACGACCAACTGGTAGTAACCGCTTCCGACGGACTTGAACCAGTACTTCTGGTTGTTACCGCCGTTGCAGTCGTACTGCTTGATCTGCGCGCCCGCCCAGAGGGACTGACTCGTGACATCCGCGCACTTTCCGCTGTGCCGGGCGATGAGTGTGTTGTACGTGGCGCTTGTTCCGGTAACCGTCCCAGCCGCTGTGTCGACGGTGACCTCGGGGGTCCAGGACATCGACAGCGAGGTGCTCGTGGGGAAGGTCAGCGGCAACCAGACGTAACGGGAGTCGTTGACCGTTCCGGCGAAGGAGTTGCCCCAACGGTCGCCCAGGTAGAGGTACGAGGTTCCGGAGGTGCCCTGGACGGGCAGCACGTATGCGGTCTGCGAGCCGTACGCCGTGGAGTCACCGACGTTCGTCATGGCCGACCAGGGACCGGCGAGCGAGGTCGCCGTGGCGTACTGCTGCTGGTTGGGGTTCCAGCCGGTCGCGGCGGAGGTGAGCATGAAGTAGACGCCGCCCCGCTTGAACAGTGCCGGCGCCTCGCGGTGGCCGCCGTGCCAGGGGTCGGCGACCAGGCTTGCGATACCGGTGTAGTCGGCGGTGAGCCGGTAGATCTGGAGGTCGTAGTTCTCGCGCGCGGCCGAGATCATGTACCCGGCGCCGTCGGTGTCCACGAAGACCGTGATGTCGCGGGACATGTGCTGGTCGAGCGGGCGGAAGCTGCCCTGCCAGGTGTAGTTGCCGTCGACGGTGTCCGACACGGCGACGGCGGCTCGGGCCTCGCTGTAGTCGGTGCCGTTCTCCTTGTGCATCCACATCACGAACTTGCCGGTGGACGCGTTGTACATGACCTTCGGGCGCTCGATGTTGGCCGTGGCCAACTCGGGGTCGCTCGACTGGGTCAGGACGTGGTTACGGAACTCCCAGTTCCGCAGATCCGTGGAGCGGTAGGCGTCCACGTACCGGAAGGTGTTGTCGGCGTTGCGGTCCTCGCCGAACCAGTAGTAGTAGGAGCCGACTTTGAGAACCCCGCCGCCATGGGCGTGTACGGGGTTGCCCGAACTGTCGGTGAACTGCGTGCCGTTGGCGATCGTCACGGGTGCCGCCTGGACGGGTCCCGCGGTCGCGAGGGCACCGATCAGCACGAGACAGAGGGCGAGCAGGGTCGTGTACGCACGTCTCATCTCACGCACTCTCCTTCACGGTATCGGCGACGGGGTCGCCGAGCTCGGGGGCGCCGTCCGGATGCGGGCCGACGGCCTGTCTCCGGGTGTGGCGGCTGGGGTCGTTCGACGGGTCGCCGTCGAGGCGGAATCCGGTCCGGCTGATCACGAACGCCGGCCGGCGGGTGGAGGCGGCTCGCCCGCCACGGAGAGAGGGGGCAGCCGTGCTGCGGCCCTCGCGGGAGGGATGAGGTCGGTCCTGGGGGTCGGGGTCGGCATGTCGGAAATCGAGCGGATCGGGGTACACGCGGCTACCTCTCGAGAGAGGGTGTTCGGAACTGCGAACGACATGTGGAATGACGAACGCCGAAAAGGTAAGGGTGCGTTACGAGCAGGTCAACGGATCGGACGTGACTTGATGGAAAGCCCTTTCCGGAGGTTTCCGGCGGGAAGGTGGTTTTCTGGGTGCGAACAGCCACCGGCGGCATCCGGGAAAGCAGATTTCTGTTATCGGTGCCGCGCCGACGCGTCTCCGATACGTGCACAGCCCTCTCCACACCTCAGCAGCGGTCCTCGGCGCCCTCGCGACCGTCGCCTCCCTCGTGGCCATCGCTCCCCCGGCCATCGCCGCCGACTCCCGGGACGTCACCGCCGACGTCCTGGCGAACCGGGACGTGACGCTCGCCGGCGACACCGTGGTCACCGTGCCCTCCGGGACGACGACCTACGACGGTGCTTTCCGAGGTCTGGGAACGCTTACCGTGCGCGGCGGCGGAACGCTGGTCCTGAGCAAGGACAGCGATTTCACGTTGCCCGAGGCACGGCGGCGGCAGGTGGTGCGCACGCAGGGCGGAAATCATCCCTACACCACGGTCGCCCACCCCGACCCGCCCGCGATCACGGTGGAGCGGGGGACGACCCTCCAGTACGGCACCGGCGGGAGCACGGGGCTGATCGGCCACTTCCCCTACGACACTCCGGGTTACCGGCTCAATCAGCTCAACGTCCGCGTCGACGGCACCCTCCGGCTCTCGCTGACCCGCACCTTCAACATCGGCACGATCAGCGGCACCGGCCTCGTCACCCAGCCCCGCAGCATGTGGGGCACCCTCGACCTGGCAGGCACCCATCCCTTCTCCGGGGTCATCGACAACGGCACCGGGATGGCGGTCGGCCGCCCGGAATACCCGGTGTCACTGCCCAACGCCCGGGCGATCCTCAACCAGGGGTCCTGGATCATCGACACCCCGCTCCACCAGACGATCACGCTGCGGCAGGACTTCTACCAGCCGGAGTACGGCAGCGACATCAACGTCCACTCGCGACCGGGCAGCAAGGTCGTCCTCACCGGGCAGTACAGCTACAGCGACCAGGGCGGCGACACCCATCCCTCGCTCAGCGACCCGGACATCAACTGGCGTGCCGTCGCCCACCAGTTGAACAAACGCGGCACCAACATCGAAGGCGCCGACGTGCAGTGGGGCGACGGCACCACGCACGAGATCTTCATGCCGGGAACAAAGGACACCGTTTACATCAACCTGCATGAAGCCAGCGGACGGCGGTCCCTGCTGACATTCGACTACAACGGACCGGTCACCCTGGGCGCGCCGATCGGCGGCGGCAAGTACCACGACACCCTGGCCGTGCCCGGCGCCGGCGACGTGGTCATCGCAGGAACCAAGGGCAACGACGTCACCTTCGCGGCCCCCCAGTACTACGACGGTTCTACGACCGTGCGGGAGGGGGCGGTCCTGCGACTGGGGTCGGCGCAGGGGGACGGCTCCCTGCTCACCGGCACCGACCGACGCCGCGTCGTGAACAACGGCACTCTCGTCGTGCGCAACACGAAGACCGCGATCTCCCTCTCCCGGCTCGGCGGCAGCGGCTCGCTCGTCCAGTCCGGAGCGGCGACGACGACTCTCACGGGCACCGCGGTGACATACACCGGAACGACGACGGTCAAGCAGGGAACCCTGGCGCTCAGAAACGGGACGACTCTCGCCAACAGCAGGGCGATCCGGCTGACGTCGGCTGGAGCGCGGCTGGACACCGGCGACTCGGCGTTGCGGGTGACGAGCGCGCTCAGCGGCAAGGGCACGGTGCACGGCGCCGTGACGAACGAGGGCGTGGTCACGGGTGGGCTGACCGTGACCGGCGCCTACACGCAGAATGACAAGGGGCAGCTGGTCCTGGCGGACAAGCCCCTGAAGGTGGGTGGCAAGGTCACCCTGGGCGGCGGACTCGACCTGTCCGAGGCAGGGACGGGCACCGTGACACCCCAAGCCGGTACCGCCCACCGCACGTCCTCGCCGCGGACCGGAAACGGTGCTGGTACCGCTTCCGGCAACGATTCCCCCGCGACCGCCGATGTCCCAGCCCGGGTGATCACCGTCCTGGACCACACCGGCGACACGCCCACGACCGGCACCTTCGACACGCTGCGCGAGGGAGCCGAGGTAAAGCTCGCCGACACCGTTTACCGGATCAGTTACAAGGGTGGTGACGGCAATGACGTCGTCCTCACGGCGACAACCGAGAGCCCGTCGGCGAGCGCGCACGGACAAGCCTCGTCGGGGTCCGTGGCAGCCCGGACGCGCAGTGCGAGCGCGGCCCGCGGCGGCGCGTTCGGCTGGTGGCCGTACGTACTGGCAGCCGGGCTGCTCGGAGGCCTCCTGGTCCCCGCGACCAGGCGCACGCGGGGCGGCGGGCGCCGCCGCGGTGGACGGCACTCGACACACGGGTGATGAGCTGCCACACGTGACCCGGGAGCGATGAAGCAGGGCAAGGGCCCGCTCCCCATCTCGCACCCCTCATCATCTATCTCATATTGTGGTCACCCTGTTCATTGATTGGACACATCCGACCGCGCGCCGTCCCTTCGACTAGCGTCGTGACATGACCAGCGATTTCCCCGCTCCCCCCGCCGAGACCTCCCTCTCCACGGCTCTCGCCTCCGGAGCCGTCGTCCTTGACGGCGGTATGTCCAACCAGCTGGAGTCCGCCGGGCACGATCTGAGCGACGAACTGTGGTCCGCGCGACTACTCGCGGAGCAGCCCGACGCGATCACGGAGGCGCACCTCGCGTACTTCGAGGCGGGCGCGAACGTGGCGATCACCTCCAGCTACCAGGCCACGTTCGAGGGCTTCGCCAAGCGCGGCATCGGCCACGACGAGGCTGCCCGTCTGCTGGCGCTCAGTGTGGAACTGGCCCAGGAGGCCGCTCGGCAGGCCCGGGACAAGGGCCTCGCCCACCCGCTGTGGGTGGCTGCTTCGGTGGGGCCCTACGGAGCGATGCTCGCGGACGGTTCCGAGTACCGGGGCCGGTACGGGCTGAGTGTCGAGGAACTGGAACGTTTCCACCGACCCCGGCTGGAGGTCCTGGCCGCTGCGGCGCCGGACGTATTCGCGCTGGAAACGGTTCCCGACGCCGATGAGGCCGAGGCGCTGCTGCGCGCGGTGCGCGGTCTCGGCGTGCCGGCCTGGCTGTCGTACTCGGTCGCCGGTGGGCGTACGCGCGCCGGGCAGCCGTTGGACGAGGCGTTCGCCCTGGCCGCCGAGTCGGACGAGGTGATCGCGGTCGGGGTCAACTGCTGCGCCCCGGAAGACGTCGAGGCCGCTGTGACGACCGCGGCGCGGGTGACCGGCAAGCCGGTCGTGGTCTACCCCAACAGTGGCGAGGTGTGGGACGCACAGGCCCGCGCCTGGAACGGGCGATCCACCTTCACCGCCGAACAGGTCCTGAAATGGCGGGAGTCGGGGGCGCGTCTGATCGGCGGCTGCTGTCGAGTCGGTCCGGAGGCGGTCGCGTCCATCGCTCGGACACTGACCTCCGCATAGCCCTCCGGCCGCCCGCCCCCCGCTGCTAGCCTCCGCTCGGGAAAGCGGTTGCTGTCGGCTTTTCGCCGAGGGGGAGGGCACGATGACACGGAAGACCGCGGACGCGGTGCGCAGCACGATCCGGGACGTGGCGGCCCATGCGGGGGTGTCCGCGTCGACCGTGTCTCGGGTGCTCGGCGGCGTGTACCCGGTCAGCGCGGAGACCCGCCGACGGGTCATTCGGGCCGTGAGCGAGCTGGACTACGTCGCCGACGCTCGCGCCAAGGCGGTCGCCGGTGCCGGAACTCCGACGCTGGCCTTCGTGCTGGAGGACATCACCGGACCGTCGTTCGCGCAGATGGCGCACGGTGTGGAACGCGAGGCGCACCGGCTCGGTCACCTGTGCCTGGTGTGCAGCACCGAGGGTGACGTGCGGCGCGAGCTGGACTTCGTGGAAACGATGCGGGCCCAGCGGGCCGCCGCCGTCATCCTGGTGGGCGGCGCGGCCGACACACCGGAATATCGCGAGCGCACCCGCCGTATCGCCGACTCGCTCTCCTCCTCCGGATCCCGGCTCGTCCTGTGCGGACGACCACCACTGGGCCCCGGAGCGCCCGTGACGGTCGTCGAGTACGACAACGAGGGCGGTGCGTTCGCCCTGGTTTCGCACGTCCTCGCACAGGGCCACCGCCGGGTGCTCTTCCTCGGCGGCAAGCCGGACCACACGACGGCGCTGGCACGTGAAAGCGGTTACGCAAAGGCCCACGCTGCGCGGGGCATCGACGCGGATCCGACGCTGGTCCTGCACGGCGACTTCTCCCGCGACTCGGGATACCGCCTGCTGCGTCTGGCCTTGGATCAGGGCCTGCACTTCACGGCCGTGGTGGCCGCCACCGACATGGTCGCCATCGGCGCCCTGGCCGCCCTGCACGACGTCGGCCTGGACGTACCGGGCGACGTGTCGGTCGCCGGCTACGACGACATCCCGTTCGCCCGCGACCTGCGTCCGGCCCTGACCACGGTCCATGTCCCCTACCAGGAGCTGGGTCGCCTCGCCGTCCGCACCGTGCTGGGCCGCGCCCCTGACGCGCCCGGCGACCACCTGTTGCTGGGCACGCATGTGGTGGTTCGGGACTCGGTCGCAGGCGCTGGAAAAGGGTCCGTGGCCACGAGGTGACAGCTGGTGGCGCCGGCCTGCCGAGCCACCCCGCCGGGCTCCTGGCACGCACCGCGCCGCACCGCAGCGTGGATCAGATTTCCGACCTCACGCCACAGCCCCTACCGCTCACGCCCACTTGGGCGGGCCGGGCGGTCAGCGTCCTCGCACTCCCCCGGCGCGGCGCAGTCGACGCACCGCGGACCTGAGTTCGGTGCCGCGCAGGGTCTTGACGGGCAGCGGGTCCCGCGCGGGCGGCTCGTCGACGATTCCTCCTGGTGGAGCGGTTGTCGCCGCCGCTGCCCACAGGGCCATCTCGCGGTCGCGCGGACCGTATGCCGTATACGACATACGGTCGACCTCGTACGGAATGCCGTCGTCCTCATGTCGTCCGCTGTCCGCCTCGCCGAAGATCCGCACGGGATGCGCCGGCCCCCAGGCCTCCCAGCCGGGGTCGCCGGTAGCCACGAACCGTGTCCACGCCCCGTGCATCGCGTCGGCGAGTTCCTGCGGCACACCGTCCCCGGCGAGTTTCGCGCTCTCGGTCGTTTCGCCGGTGTCGAAGACGAAACCGAGCTCGAGGGCGTGACATGCGCCGAGGCCGGGCTTCAGCGAGGGCCAGGCGAACTCGTACACATAGGACGACCCGGAGCGCGCCTCGGCCAGTCGTTGCAGGGGGCTGCGCAGCAGACTGTCGGTGACCATCTGACCGACGATCTCGCCGGTGCCGGCCTCGGGATGCAGGGCGCGGTAGCCGCGCGGCACCTCATGGCCGCAGCGACAGCGGGCCATGGCACCGGCGAGGGCGACGGCCCCCAGCCGATCGACACGTTCCATCAGTCCGCCCGGGACCAGCCACAGCCGGTACTCGTCCCGGGTCCAGCCCAGGAGCAGGTCGGTACCCGGGGCGGCATCCCCGTCGACGAGGGCCTGCTGGGGGTCGCGCGGGACGAGGTCGCCGTCGACGACGATGCCGAAGGCGGGGCCGCCCAGAACGGGGCTGCTGAGCCGGCCGGCCTCGGCCTGGGCGCGCAGCAGCAGGTCCCGGTCCACCGCGGCGAAGGCTTCGGCCGTGGCGGGAACCTTCAGCCGGGCCGCCATGCGGCGGACCATGCGCCGGACCTTGTCCCGGTCGGACACCTGCGGCGGTCCGCTCTGGAGGACGGCGCGCCGGAACAGGCCCTGCGCCCGCGGAGCCGCGATCAGGGCTCCGGCGCTGATGGCTCCGGCGGACTGTCCCGCCAGGGTGACCCTGTCGGGGTCGCCGCCGAAGGCCCTGATCGAACGGTGCACCCATTCCAGCGCCGCAAGCTGATCACGCAGACCGGGATTGGCGGGGACGTCCGGGAACAGCCCGTAGCCCTCCACCCCCAGCCGGTAGTTGATCGACACGAAGACGATTCCATCGCGGGCGAAATGCCGTCCGTCGTATACCGGCACTGCTGACGAACCCCTGGTCAGAGCGCCCCCGTGCAACCAGACGAGGACGGGCAGCCGGGCGGCCGGGCCGGGCTCGGGTGTCCAGACGTTGAGGTTGAGGCAGTCGTCGCCCGCCACGACGGGGTCCGACAGGTACTGGGCGAAAGCCTCGGAGTACGGCGGTTTCGGCGGCGTTGCGCCGAAGGCTCCCGCGTCGCGAACCCCGTCCCAGGGCTCGGGCGGCGCGGGGGGCCGAAACCTGCGGGCCCCGAAAGGTGGCGCCGCGTACGGGATCCCGCGGAAGGCGGCGATCCCGTGTTCGTACCTCCCGCGTACGGCCCCGTAGGGGGTCGTGACGACGGGATCGGGGTCGGGCTCCGTCCGGGCCTCGGCCCGTGGGTCCGTCCGGTCTGCTGCCATCTGCTCACCAGCCCTTCGCCGCGCTCGCGCACCGGTATGACCAGAGCACCACAACGGCGCGTGGTATTCCGGTGCACGAGCCTGCGGCTGGGCTATTTGGCGTACATGAGGGTGCCGAAACCGAGCTGGTCGTAGCCGCCGCTGGTGGACCCGTAGTCCCCGCCGCCGCCCTCGGGCGCGACGGCGGAGCACATCTGCGAGACGTACCTGTCGTCCAGGGACAGGCGCCGGTTGTAGTGGTAGTGGAGCATCGCCCACACCGGACGGACCTGCCCACGCGACGAGGCGGAGATGACGGTCTGAGAGTTCTGCGCGCAGTTCTGGCCACTGCCCCAGGTGTAGGCGGTGTAGGGCACGTCCTTGCCGAGGTTGTATTTCGCGACGTACTGGGCGGCTTTCAGGAAACGCTTACTGTCGTAGGAGTAGAGGTCGTCGCCCTGGTTCCAGGCCATCTCGCAGATCGCGCCCATCTGGCCCATGCCCATCACGGTGTGCCCCTGATCCCGTCCTGACTCCTGCCACTGGCCCAGGGCGTAGCCGTTCGCGTCGGTGTAGAGGTACGGCACGGCGTGCGCGAGGGAACCGTTTCCCGCGCCGGATTTGGCGTAGGCGACTGCCTGGTCGTACTTGGCGGAGTCCTCGTTGAGAATGCCGATGGCCAGAATGGAGGCCGTGTTGCAGAGGTCCCAGTTGGCCCAGTAGTTGGTGATGCAGGCGTCGTTGTGGTGGGTCAGGAAACCGTTGTTGAGCGGGTAGAAGACGTTGACCATCATCTGCTGGAAGGCGGAGAGGTCGAAGCCGTCGTACCCTCGCATCAGCTCGGCCGCATTGGCGAACTGCCAGCCGTAGATCCCGGCGGCGAGGAAACGGTCGGCGTTTCCGGTGAGTGTAGTGAGCGTTCTCGCCCAGGCGTTGAGGATGCCCGCTGCGCAGCGCGCGTTGGCTTCCGTGCCGCCGATCCGCCACCGCAGGGCGTTCTGGTAGGCGGTGGCTATGTCGTTGTAGATCAGGCTGTAGTTCTCGCCGGTGCCGCCGCGGATGATCGTCGCTGTCGCCCTGGGCGTCCAGCCGGCCTGGGAGTGGGGGTTGGCGATCAGTTTGTTCCAGCCGGACAACCAGGGATCGCTTGCGGCGGCGACCCTGACCTTCGCGCGATTGATGTCACCGGCGTTGTGCAGCATGCCCGGGTGGGTGAAGGTGGACGGCGCCGCGTCCGGCGTCGTGGCGGCGGCGGTGACGCTCGCGCCCAGGGCGACGGCGGCGGCGAGGCCTCCGGCGGACTTCAGCAGTCCGCGGCGGCTCACTTGGCGGTTGTCGTGAAGGTGGGGGGATGTACGGCTCATGGGGGTGCGGCTCCCATCGTGGCGGATCCGTGGGGGATCCCGGGTTGGCTATGCCGAGGTGACGATCACCTCGCCGAACCGTGCGGTACCGAGGGCCTGGGGGTTGCGGGAGCAGACCACCAGGCCCACGTGGTAGGGAGCGTCACCGAAGCCGGGGATCGAGCCCTCGGCGAGGGGGGTCCAGGTGACGCCGTCGTCGGTGGAGACAAGGGCGGCGAATACGGTTCCCGTGCGTTTCAGCCGCAAGAGGAGAGGGAGCTGGACGGCGGTCGTGCCGGTGAAGGCGGAGGCACCGGCCACCGTGGGCCGCAGCATGAGCTGCGCGGTCGTGCCGCCGGTGACGATCAGACCCGCCGCCTGGTCGAACGGCGACAAGGATTTGGTCATCAGCAGACCGACGCGGTCGGCGGCCGCCCCCTCGCGGGAGAGCAGCCGCGCGGTGATCTCGCCGTCCGAGGACAAGCTGCGCCGCACGAACTGCCCGGTCATGCCTTGCGAGTTGACGTTGAGGTCGGCGCCCGATCCGCGTACGACGAAGGTCCCGTGGTCGTACGCCGCGTCGCCAGGCGTGAGAACGGCCACGGCACCCAAGGTTCCGTAGTCGCGCGGATCGATGACCACGTCGCCGAGATCGCCATGCGTCCAGGGCGACGGAAGCGGCTCGGCTTCGAAGCGCGCCGCCTGGCCGGCGGCGGGAGAGAGGGAGGGCGCCACCGCACTGCTCGGTTTCGAACGGGGGCCCCTGCCCGCCGAGTTGGTTTTGGAGACGGCGTAGTGGTACGTCGACCCCGGGGTTCCGCTCACATCGGTGTAGCGCATGCGAGTACCGAATCCGACCGGACCGACGGCGGTCGCGATCTCCCTGTAGGGGCCCCGCGCCCGTGGTGCGCGCAACACCGTGTAGCGGGCGGAGAGGTCGGAGTCGGTCCACGTGAGCCGGACGCCGTCGGCGCCGGTGGCGGCGCTCAGGTCGGCCGCGGTGCGGGTGGGACGAGGCATGCGCCAGACGTCCACGCTCGCTCCGGTGACGCTGACGTTGTCGAAGGCGCCGGTGCCCGTCTCGGCGTACTCCTCGTCCACGCCGAGACAGGAGGTGAGAGCGAGGCCGGCGTATGCGATATGCGGCATATCGTCGACGTCCGTCGCGCCGACTACGGTCCATTGCACACCGTCTGCCGAAATGGAGCCTGTGCAGCGTCGGCCCTTCCGGGTCACCCGCACCCAGTACGGCGCCCGCAAGCGGTATCCGTCGCCCGCGCCTTCGACGTAAGGGGCCTCGATCGGGGTCGCGGACTCGGGCAGCGCACCGAGGTCGGAGATCGGGAAGGAGGCCTTGGTGGTGATCGCCTCGCGCTGGGACGGAGGCACGGGGGTGCTCCCGGTCGCCGAGACGGGCACCCCGGCGCTCGGCCGTACGGTCCACACGCCGCTCCAGGCATGCAGCGGCAGTCCCTGGATCAGTATCGAGGCGTGCGCAGCGTCCGGGGCCAGGGAGGCGCGCAGGGTGACGCCGATCTTGGAGTACTGGGAGCTGAGCGGCCAGACGATCCGGGCGGTGACCGAACCGTCGCCCTGCAGCGGAAGGTGCACGAGGCGGTAGGAGTCGGCGCCACCGGAAGCCTCCAGCAGGAACCGCTCACCGTCGAAGGCGGCCGAGCCCGGGATCGCGACAGCGCCGACATCGGTCGTCGACCACGGCTCGGGCAGCCCGGCAGCAGCCCGGGCGACCATCGAACTCCCGCTGAGACCGAGCGAGTTGACCGCCATGACCGTGTAGTAGTACGTGCGCCCGCCGAGCACGCCGGTGTCTGTGTACGCGGGTTCGTGGACGTCGGCCGCGAGCCGCGTGAAGGGGCCCTCGGGGGCGGTGCCGCGCAGCACCGTGTAGCTGGTCGCCCAGGCGGACGGCAGCCACGACACCGCGACGGCCCGCTCCTCCCCCATGGCCGTGACCCCGGCCGGAGATGCCGGAACGGTCGGGGCCGGGGTGGTCGCGCCCGCGTAGGCGAAGGTTCCCCAACTCGGCAGATCGTCGTTACCGCCCTCGACGACTCGTGTGCCGCCGGTGCCGCGGAAGAGCGCCGCCCGTGCGTAAGGCGCTTCCAGGCCTCGGACTCCGGCGTAGTGCGCGTAGTACATCTCGTAGATCGGAGGCAGGGTGCCACGTCCTGTGGCGGAAACCGTCTTCTTGATGTACTTGCCCGTGCGGTCGAGGTCAGGGATGAAAGGGACGTCGCCCCCGAGGTTGTAGCGGGCCGCGTACTCGGCGCCGGCGAGAATGCGGTTACCGTCGTGGCTCCAGAGGTCGACGCCCTGGTTCCACGCGACCTGGGCGGCATCGCCCATGAGACCCACCGCGAGTTGCTCGTGGCCTTGGTCGCGACCGCTCTCCTGCCCCTGTCCGCTCGCCGTGACGATGCGGTGGGTCACGCTGCCGTTTCCGGCGCCCGCCGCGGCGAAGCGCAGAGCGTCCTCGAAAAGGGTGCGCTGCTCACAGAACACGCCGATGGCGAGGATGGACTGAATTGCCGTCAGGTCCCAGTTGCCGTTGGCGTAGAGCATGTATCCGGAGACCGCCGGATACCAGACGTTCAGAAAGGATTCCTCGCAGCGGGAGATGTCCGAGCCGGCCCAACCGTCGTAGGCGGTATGGCGCAGCAGTTCGGCCGCGTTGGCGAACTTGAACACCTGTAGGCCGGCGCCGAGTGGTCCGTCCGCTCCCGTGATCATCGAGAGGGAGGCCGTCCAGGCGTTGATGATGTCGCGGGCCTTGTCGGCATGGGCGCGCTCTCCGGTGACAGCCCACAGCAGAGCGTTCTGATAGGCGGCGGCCGAGTCGGCGACCGCCTGGATCATGAAGTTGGCGGGGCCGCGCCCCCAGGAGGTGATCTGGCCGGTGTTCTGAATGGTGTATGCAGTCTGCGAGCGACTGTGTGCGGCGAGCGCGAGATAGCCGTCGTAGACAGGCGACTGTCTGCCGTCGACCGCGGACTTCATACGCGCGAGGTCGGCGGCACTGTGCAGCAGACCGGGGTGAGTGAAGGCGAATGCGGATCCGACGCCTGTCGTACCCGCTTCCGCCGCCCTGGCCGTGGGCGCGAACACCGTTCTCGTGCCCGCGGCGAGCAGCAATGCCGTGGACGACTTGAGCAGACCGCGGCGGCTGACGTCGCTCACTGCGCGACCGCCTCCGCCTCGGCGGTGGTGAGGAACTTGAGGCCCAGCACATGCTCGTTGTAGAACCACTGCATGGCGTCGGTGGTGTAGTACCAACTGGGCTTCTTCATCGAGTCGGCGATGACCTGCCCGTTGATCACCAGGTTCTCGAAGGTGACGTTCTTGATGGCGTGCTCGGCGTCGTAGCCGAGGAACAACGACGGACTGGCGTGAGTGCCGCGGTAGCTGAGGTTCTTGACGTACACGTCTTCGATGCCGCGCCCCACCGAGGTGTTGTATTTCGTGTTGTACATGATCCGCATGTGGATGACCTGGCCCCAGCGGAAGTCCTCGATCCGCACGTCTTCGATGCGAACGCTCTTGATGAGGTTGCAGTCACCGGGGTTGAGGGCGATACACCCCTGATATCCCATCTGCGGCTCACGGTGGTCGAGGATGTCGAGGTTTTTGATGACGAGGTTCTCGATCATCTCGGGGGCATCGGTGTTGCCGTGGGTGCCTACGTTGATGGGATGAGCGACATCGGCCCAGAGCGTGCAGTTCTGGATGGTGATGTCGCGCGTGTCGCCGTAGTAGTCCCAGCGGTGCGCGTAGATGGCGAAGCAGTCGTCGGAGTTGCGCATGAAACAGCCGTCGAAAACGATGCCGGTCGAGGAGAAGACGTCGAAACCGTCTCCATTGCCCTTCGAGCTGAAGGAACGGGCCTTCTTGACATGGATGTTCTCGCTCTCCCCGAACGTGCCGGCGTAGCCGTTGGGGTTCATGATGATGACGTCCTGGACGCGGATGTTCTTGCTGCCCTCGCAGAGGATCCCGCCGGGGCCGGCGTAGAGCATGCCGTGGCCGGTGAGTGCGGCCTTCTCGACGTCCTTGAAGAAGACCTGCGCGGTGAGGACGGCGCCTCCGGCGAGGTAGACGGTCTTGCCGCTGGGCACGGTGAGGACGTTGCCGGTGATCGTGTGCACGCCCGGGCCGAAATAGATGACGTCGGGATCGTCCGCGCAGGGCGGCTGCGGGTCGATGCGGTTGGTGATGACATGCAGGCAGTCGAAGATCTCCTCATTGATCTGCACGACGACATCGCGCGGCTCGTCGAGGGTGAACCGCATGGTGTCTCCGAGGAGTTCGGGCGCGATGCCCAGCGCGTCCGGCCGCACTCTGGCCTTGGTGACGCCGCCCTTGAGATAGACGACCTCCAGCTCCACCGAGCCGCGGAAGTCGAAGTACACCATCGAGGTGTTGTAGACCTTGCCGGAGCCGGTGGTGGCGTTGATCTCCTCCAGCTGAGGCCGGTAGATGTCGAGGAGTTGCCACTCGCCGTCAGGGGCCTTACGCACTCGGACCTTGAAGCTGGTGTTCGTCGGCAGCGCGGCCGGTCGGGGGTAGGTGATCAGCTTGGAGGCCGAGTTGTGGTCGTCCGCGTGAGCCGCCGTGGCCGTGAGGCCCCCGGACAGACCGGCGGCGAACACGGTGGCGCCGGCCGCCTGAAGGGCGGTGCGACGGGACAGGGGCGCGTTCATGCATGACTCCTTGCAACGGTTGGTGAGGGAATACCGCGCGAGGCGGAAAGTTCGCACTGCTCGAGGCCGGACGTCGACCCGGCTACGAAGCCGCGCTGAGCCACGAAGGTGACCAGCAGGACGGGCACGACGTACGTCATCCAGGCGGCGATGAGGTCGGTGACGGGTGGGGCAGGCGCGTTGACGTAGGCGGCCATGAGCGACGCGGCGGGCGTGGCCGACCAGTGAAAAGCGGGAGTCCGACCCGCCTGCCCCGTCCGCTCGACGCTTGCGGCGCACACCCGGTGAGCCCCGCCCTGTCGACCCCTGCGCCGTCTGCGCCGTCGACCACCAGAGAACGGAAGTGTCGGCGGCTGGTAGGCGTGCCGGCGTGGAAGCGCATGGGGGCCTCGACTTCTGTTTCGGAAAGGCAGGAGCGTTCTGGACCAGGTGAGCACGAGCGCTTCGGTCGCCGGAAGGCGCGGCAGTAACAGGTAGGAACCGGTTGCCATTAAGGGGTGGCCAGAGCTTCTTCCGCTCCCGGGAGCCCGTCAAGGGGCCCCGTAGATTTTCGAAAACTCTGTGCACGGCCCAGACAGACCACCGCCGGCGGACAGGTGCCTCGGTTGCAGCGGGACGGCAGGCCCCTGAGCTGCATGGATCGGAGCGCCCGCATTGAGGAAGGCCCCGGCACCGGACGATCGAGCCGTGCCACCGCGACGATCGACCCGAGGGCGCCACTTTCGACAAGGCCGCCACAACCGGTTGTGACCTCACCCGTGCACCGAACATCCCTCACACGGCTCACGGCCCGCTGACCTCACCTCTTTCGGAAACAGACCGCACCCGCCCTCGTGGCCGGCCAAGCGGATCTCCGTTCCTCCTCAACAACCCTTCTGAGGTGACTACTTGCCGGGGATCCGTCCGAAAGGTTTCCGCTCCCGCCGGCCCCGACCGATTGACCCTGCCTCTGCGCCAGATCTACGGTAGAAGGCGTTTTCAGAAAACGTTTCCCACGCGCCTCAGGAGAGTCATGCCCAGCGCCCAGCTGCCCAGGGCCGTGTTCGCCATGGATCCGGTGCACCTTCCCCTGCTGTTTCCCCCGCCCCTCATGGCCCGGCTGCGGCGGACGGCCGATATCGATCCTGCGCTCGTCGTCAGGGATTTCTCCGATCCCGCGGCGGCGTCGGCGCTGACCGACGCCGAAATCCTGATCACCGGCTGGGGCTGCCCCCGCCTCGATACGGGCATCCTCGACTCGACACCTCGGCTCCGTACGGTCCTGCATGCCGCCGGCTCGGTGCGCTCCCTGGTCGGAGAGGCGTTGTGGGCCCGAGGGGTGACCGTCTCCAGCGCCGTGACCGGCAACGCCGTCCCGGTCGCCGAATACACCCTCGCGATGATCCTTCTCGCCGGGAAGGACGCCTTCGTCCACCGTGAGCGCTTCCGCCGTACCCAGGCCCAGCCGACCCCCGCCGAGACCGCGGCCACCGGCAACCTCGGCCGCCGGATAGGTGTCATCGGCGCCTCTCGTGTGGGGCGCCGTCTCCTGGAGCTGCTGCGCCCGTTCGACTTCGAGGTCCTCCTGCACGATCCGTATGTGGAGGCGTCGGAGGCCGCCGCGCTCGGGGCGCGGCTGCTCTCCCTGGAGGATCTTCTGCGGCACAGCGACATCGTCAGCCTGCACGCGCCCGACATCCCCGAGACCCGTCACATGCTCGACCGTGCCCGCCTCGCCCTGGTCCGTGACGGCGGCGTGCTGATCAACACCTCGCGAGGCGCCCTCGTCGACCACTCCGCCCTCACCGACGAGTTGGTCTCCGGTCGACTGCATGCGGTACTCGACGTCACCGAGCCCGAACCGCTGCCGGCGGGCTCCCCCCTGTACCGGTTGCCGAACGTGTTCCTCACCCCGCACATCGCCGGCTCCCTCGGAAACGAGCTGGAACGGCTCGGCCGCATCGTCGTCGAGGAGCTGGAACGGCTGGCCGACGCACTTCCCCTCGGCCATGAGGTACGGCACGCCGACCTGGCCCGGGTGGCGTGATGTACAGGTCCGAGCCGTTGTCGACCCCGCCGGGCGCGGCGGCGGCCGAGGTTGTCCACAGGCCGGTCCGAGCCGTGAACCATTGGGATACGGTTCCGGCACCGACGGGGGGCCGGGCCCCGGCCGTGCCTTGATCAGGCAAGGGCTGTGTCCGCGACCGTGGCCTCCATGGCGTCCTCGTCGGCGCCCACGAACAGTGAAGGAGCCGCAACGTGAGTCAGCGCAGGACGACGGGTGACGCCGGCCGGGCGACCATACGGGATGTGGCGGAACGCGCGGGCGTGTCCGTAGCAAGCGTTTCCCGCGTGTTGTCGGGCAACTATCCGGTCTCCGAGGAACTACGGCGCCGCGTGATGAAGGTCGTCCGCGACCTGGACTACGTCACCAACGCGCACGCCCGCTCCCTGGCCGGTGGTGGTACGCCGACGGTGGCGATACTGATCAACAACATCACCGGCGCCGCGTTCGCCCACGTGGCAAAGGGCGTCGAGGGTGCGGCCACCCTGCGCGGCTGGATGTCGCTGGTCGGCACCACGGGCGACGACCCCGAACGCGAACTCACCCTCGTCAACCTGATGCGCCAGCAGGGCGCCGACGCGGTGGTCCTGCTCGGCGGGGCCTACGACTACGACGAGTACCAGCTGCGGATGGCTCGCTTCGCCCGCTCGCTGGACGCGGCCGGCTCGCATCTGGTCCTGGTCGGCAGGCCACCGCTGGAGGGGGACGTCCCGGCCACGACGATCGACTACGACAACGAGTCCGGCGCCTACGCCATGGCCAGCCACCTGCTCTCGGCCGGTCACCGGCGGGTCCTGGTCCTGCCCGGCCCTGCGGAGCTCACCACCGCCCAGGGCAGGCTGGAGGGGGCCCGACGGGCCTTCGAGGCATACGGGGTGCCGTTCGACCAGGGGCTGGTCCGGCACGGTCCGTACGACGACGAGCACGGGTACGCCGCCGTGCAGGCGGCTCTTCACGAGACGCCCGACTTCACCGGCGTGCTCGCCGGCACCGACATCGTCGCGGCGGGAGCCATGCAGGCACTGCGCGGAGCAGGTCTGCGGGTGCCGGACGATGTCTCGATCACGGGTTACGACGACATCCCCCTGGCGTCCCAGCTCACCCCCCAACTGACCACGGTGCACGTGCCCTACGAGGAGATGGGCCGGGTCGCCCTGCGTGCGGTGGCCGATCGGAGGCAGAGGCTCGGGGGCGGCCCCCGACGTAAGAGCGGGGAAGCCGAGCACCTGATCCTGGGCACCCACGTCGTCGTACGGGACTCGGTGCGGCCGCCGAAGCGACACCCGTGAGCCTCGACGTCGCCAGGGACCCGCTCATCGATCTGTTTTCGTAAACGGTTTCTCAGTATCTTCCACGGTGTGCGGGCCTCTCCGGGGGCTCTGCCACTCTCCTCCCAGCACCGCCGGACATCGCATCTGACCTGCTTCTCTACAAGCCATCAAGGGCGCGCCCGGCCCACCGTACGACGCCGCACGGCGTCCTACCGGCCCAATAATTTCCTGCACGCCCCTTGATACTGGCGAATCCCCCGGCCTACCGTCACAGCAACCGGTTTCTACAACTTCTGCTTCGCCGACGTCGTCCGGCTTCCAGCCGCCGTTCCCGGCCAGTACCGAGCCGCTGTTCTCTCGTTCCGAGACGCCTACTTTCCGAAGGATCACGGTCAGATGAACTCCACCAGCCCCCGGAGAAGGTTCGCCCGCGCCACCGTGGCGGGTATCGCGCTGACAGGTCTGCTCTCCGCCTGTGGTGGGTCGGGCGACGGGGACGCCTCGGCGTCCGGCCCGGTCACCCTCCCCTTCTGGGGCTGGGCGAACGGGCAGGAAGCGGTCGTCAAGGCGTTCAACGCCTCCCACAAGGGCATTCAGCTGAAGTACACCAAGGTCACCGACCAGTTGACCATGCAGAAGCAGCTGACCAACGCGGTCAAGGCCGGCAACGGGCCCTGCCTCGTGCAGAACACCGCCGAGTACGTGACCAGTTGGGTGTCGCAAGACGCGCTCGCCGACATCACGAAGTACGTCGAGCCGAGCAAGGACAAGTTCAACGCCGGTTCCTGGGCTGCCGGACAGGTGCAGGGCAAGGTCTACGGCGTGCCCACCAGTTCGGCGCCGGCCTTCACGATCTACCGCACGGACGTCTTCGCCGAGTACGGCCTGAAGGCGCCTACCACCTGGGACGAGTTCATAGCCGCCGGCAAGACGCTGGCGAAGCACGGCGTCAAGATCACGAACTACGCCGGCGAGGATCCCAGCACTCTCGAAGTGCTGGCCATGCAGGCCGGCGCCCACTGGTACGGAATCGACGGAAACTCCTGGAAGGTGAATTTCCAGGACGAGGGCACGCTCAAGGCCGCGAAGGTGATCCAGGAGATCGTCGACAACGACCTCAACTCGACGCTGTCCTTCGCCGACTACGCGGCCGTCCAGCGCAACTACGACAACGGCGGCACCGCGACCCGCCAGATCTCCACCTGGCAGATGGCCGGAATGGTGCAGAACTTCACCAAGTCCTTCGGCAAGTGGGCCCTCTCGCCGTGGCCGACGTTCGCCGGTGAGGCGGCCAAGACCCCCGCGGGCACCAACCAGAGCGGCGGCCTGACCCTGGTGACCAAGCAGTGCAAGAACCAGCGGCAGGCGGCCGAGGCCGCGCTGTGGATGTCCACCGACACCGGCGCGGTCAAGACGATGGCGAGCCCGACCACGGGCAACGGTGTGATGCCGGCGCTGGCCGACAGCGACACCTATGTCGGCGAGGCGATCTCCGACAAGCTGCTCGGGGCGAACTACGAACCGGCCCAGCAGATCGTGAAAAACAGCCTGAACACGGTTACCACCGACTGGACCTTCGGACCGGACTGGACGGCGATGTTCACCGAGATGCAGGCCGGATGGGCCAAGGTCGTGAACAAGGACCAGAAGGTCACCGATCTGCTCGCTCACATGCAGGAGTGGACGGTCAACGACCTGAAGTCCCGCGGCATCAGCGTCGAGGGCTGAGGCGCGACCGATGATTCAATCCCTGCGCTGGAAGGGCGCCGCGTTCACGGTGCCCTTCCAGCTCGGCTTCGTGTTCCTGTATCTGGTACCGATCGGTTACGCCGTCTACCAGTCGCTGTTCCGCACCCAGCAGTCCGGGCTCGGTCTCGGCGGGGCCTCGGAGAGGTTCTCCGGCTTGGACAACTACCAACGGGGGCTGAGCGATGCGGCATTCACCGGATCCATCCTGCGTGTGGTGCTGTTCGCCTGTGTGCAGATTCCGGTGATGCTCTTCGTCAGTCTGTTGCTGGCGCTGCTGCTGGACGCGCTCGGCTCGCGGGCGGCGAGCCGGTTCCGGATCGTGTTGCTGGTCCCATACATGATCCCTGGGGTGGTCGCCGCCCTCGTGTGGATCAACCTGTACAGCCCGGACGTCGGTCCGCTCACGCCACTGGGCAAGCTGTTCGGCGCCGACTGGAACTTCTTCTCGCCGTCCATGGTCTGGCCGTCCATCGGCAACCTGCTCACCTGGCACGGCATCGGCTACAACATGGTGATCATCTACTCGGCGCTCCAGGCCGTTCCACGCGATCTGTTCGAGGCCGCGCGGTTGGACGGGGCCTCGGAGGTGAGGATCGCTCGCAGTATCAAAGTGCCATACGTACGAGGGGCGTTGGTGCTGACCGGGCTTCTGTCCGTCATCCAGATGCTGCAGATCTTCAATGAGCCCGCGCTGTTTCGCAACGTCACTCCGCAGACCGTGAACGACGGTTTCACCCCGATCATGATCATCTACAACCAGGCGTTCAACGCCGGTAACTACCACTACGCCGCGGCCCTGTCGGTACTGCTCGCGCTGATCCTGGGCGTCGCCTCCTTCCTCTTCTACCGGTTGACTTCGAGGGAGGCCGACTGATGACGCTCACCGAAGACCGCGCGCGGAAGAACTCGACGCCGGCGGTGCGCCGGCGTACGGACCCCGACCCCGCCTCCCGCTCTCAGGGCGGCCAGCGGTTCCTTCTCCTGGGACTGGTCCTGGCAAGCGCCTACAGTCTGTTCCCGGTCTGGTGGCTGATCGTCGCCGCCACCAAGAACCGCACCGGGCTCTATCAGAGCAACGGCCTGTGGTTCTCCGGCATGCATCTGTGGAACAACCTGCATCAGTTGTTCACCTACCAGGACGGCATTTTCCTCCGCTGGACAGCCAACTCGCTGCTGTACGCGGGAGTCGGCTCTCTCGGCGGCACCGTCGTCGCGCTCGCAACCGGTTACGGGCTGGCCCGCTTCGATTTTCCGGGTCGCGCCGTGGTCTTCGCCTGCGTGGTGGGCTCGTTCCTGATCCCGATCGCCCTCCTCACGCTGCCGCTGTATCTGCTGTTCTCGGATATCGGCCTGGTCGACACGCCCTGGGCGATGCTGATCCCCTGCCTGATCAATCCGTTCAGCGTGTATCTCGCCAAGGTGTACACCGAGGCGACGATCCCGTTCGAACTCCTCGAGGCGGCCCGTCTCGACGGAGCGGGTGAACTGCGCATCTTCGTGAGCATCGTGCTGCGCATGATGACCACGGGCGGTGCGACCGTGTTTCTGCTGGCCTTCGTCAACACCTGGAACGCCTTCTTCCTGCCGCTGACCGTGCTGCGCGGCGAGGAGAACTGGACGCTCAACATCGGCCTCTACAACTGGAGCGGCAAGCGCCTGGAATCCGGGGTCGACCTCACGAGCCTGGTCCTGACCGGCGCGCTGCTGTCCATCGTGCCGATGGCGATCATGATGGTCGCGATGCGTCGCTACTGGCGGACCGGTGTCACGCTGGGGGCGCTGAAGTGACCGTCCTGCACAATCCCGTGATCCGCGGTTTCGCTCCCGACCCCTCCCTGATCCGGGTCGGCGACTGGTACTACGTGGCGACCAGTTCCTTCGAATGGTTCCCGACGATCCCGATCCACCGGTCACGTGACCTGGCGCACTGGGAGTACGCGGGGCACGTCCGAGGAGCCGCGCCAGGAGGGACGCTGGCCGGCGTGCCCGACTCGGGCGGCATCTGGGCGCCGTCGCTGAGCTGGGACGGTGAGCGCTTCTGGGTGGTCTACACGGTCGTACGTTCCGTCGGCACGCCGTACTTCGACCAGGACACCTACGTCACCACGGCCGACGACGTGCGGGGCCCCTGGACTCCGCCGCGCCGCATCGCCGGTCACGGCTTCGACCCCGCCCTCTTCCACGAGGAGGGCCGTCTCTGGCTGCTCAACCTCCAGAACGATCACCGCCCCGGCGGAGCGCGCTTCGCGGGTATCGTCCTGACGGAACTGGAGCGCGGCACCCTCGTCCCCCTCGGCGTCACCCACCTCCTGTTGCAGCATGAACAGCTCATCGAGGGACCGAAGTTGCTGGCCCATGGTGGGTGGTACCACCTGGTCCTCGCCGAGGGTGGAACCGGTTTCGAGCACGGCGTCCGTACGGCCCGCAGCCGTACTCTCACCGGGCACTACGTACTCGACGATCGCCCGTTGCTCACGTCACGCGACGATCCACGGCTGCCACTGCAGAAGGCGGGCCACGCCGAGCTGGTGGAGACGCCGAACGGCGAGTGGTTTCTGAGCCACCTCACGGCCCGCCCCCTCGACACGGAAAGCGGTCCCCGCTGCACCCTCGGCAGGGAAACCGCCATCCAGGCGGTGACCTGGAACGCGGAGGGCAGACCTCGTCTGCGTCAGGGCGGTTGGCATCCGGCGGTCGACGTCGAGGTTCCCCGGAGTTCCGGCGAAGTCAGCCAACCACCGCCTGCTCAGGACGTGTTGGGCTGGCCATGGAGCACGCTGCGCGAACCCCCGGACCCCTCCTGGGCGGATCTCGTCTCCCGACCCGGCTGGATCCGCCTGCGCGGTCGGCACGGGCCGGAGTCGCGTTGGGGACAGAGCCTGCTCGCGCAACGCCTCACCGAGCACCGCTCCACCGCACAAGTCACCCTGCAGGCAGGGCCGTCGACCTTCACCCAGGCAGCTGGGCTCATCCTTCGCTACGACGCGGAGGCGTACCTCTCCCTCGATCTGACGTGGGCGGAACCTGCCGCCGAACCGCAGCGCGGTCAACAGTGGCGCGGTGGGGGACGGACCGTGCTCAGTCTGGTGGAGCGCGACGAGAAGGGCGCACGGCAGGCGGCGGTCGTGGACGTCGACGCGAACGTGCCGATCACGCTGGGTGTGACGGTCGTGAGGACGGAGGCGCGGTTCTGGTACGTGCGCGAGGGTGTTCGCGCTTCGGTCGGTCCGGCGCTGGACGTAGGCCGGCTGTCGGACGATCACGGCGACCGGCTGCGTTTCACCGGAACCCTGGCCGGGATTCATGCCCGGGACCTGGTCGACGCGTCCTTCACCGCCGACTTCCGGGACTTCCGGCTGACCTGCGTGCCGGCATGAGAACACTGTCCTGTCCGGATGTCCCCACGCCGTTCCTGCCGGCGTGTGCCGGCCCGGTGCGCCCGTCGCCCCGGGTCGGGTCCCGGTTGACGATCAGCACGGGCTTCCCCGCCTCCCCCGGTCCGGCGCCCACTTCCTGTTTCAGGGCGGCCGCCCGTTGCCATCCGGGCCGCGCCACTCGTCCGGAGTGTTCCGAAAGTTCCGGCGTTCAAGATCCCGCGTTTTCCGGAGTCTTCACGTCACGCCGAGGCGCACCTAGGATAGCAAGCGCTTTCTGTGAGTCGTCTGTTTCCACGTCGGCTCCGAAAGGGCGCTGATCGAACTTTCGCTGGCCTTCGGGCGGGCCGGAGAGGTGGATCCCGATGGTGCGCACCGCGAGTGCGAGTGCAAGCGCGACGGCCGGGCCGACCCTGGCGGTCGTGGCCCGCGAGGCCGGGGTGTCGGTGCCGACCGCCTCCAAGGTGGTCAACGGCAGGGAGGATGTCGCCCCCGAGACCAGACGCCGGGTGATGGAGGCGCTGGACCGGCTGGGTTATGTCCGCAGACCGCGCTTCGACGCGACCAAGCCGCCCCGGCTGATCGACCTCGTGGTGCACTCGCTGGACAGCTCCTGGTCGGGCGCGGTGCTGCACGGCGTGGAGGAGGCGGCACACGAGGCGGGTCTGGACGTCGTCGTCTCGGCCGCCATGTCCCGCACCCGTGTCGGGCGCCCGCAGCGCGGCTGGTTGGACAAGCTGACGGTGCGTGGGTCGTCCGGAGTGCTCTTCAACCTGACGGAATTGACGCCCTCTCAGTACGCGTGGCTGGAGCAGCACCGCACCCCGTTCGTGCTGATCGACCCGGTGGTCGAGCCGCCGCCCGGGGTGGTGTCGGTGGGGGCGGCGAACTGGCAGGGCGGGGTGACGGCGACCGAGCACCTGCTGGCGCTCGGTCACGAACGCATCGCCGTGATCGCCGGCCCGCGCCGCAAGATGTGCAGCAGCGCCCGAGTTGCCGGCTACCGGTCGGCCCTGGCGTCGGCAGGGATCGCGTTCCGCCCCGAATACCTGCGCAACGGCGGCTTCGACGAGTCCGTCGCCCACCGGCGCATGGGTGAGCTGCTCGATCTGCCCCAACCGCCGACGGCCGTCTTCGTCTGCTCCGACCGCATGGCCCTGGGTGCCTATCTGGCTTTGGCGGAGCGGGGGTTGAGGGTCCCCGACGACGTCAGTGTGGTCGGTTTCGACGACTTGCCGGAGTCCCGGTGGACGACCCCCGCGCTCACCACCGTGCGCCAGCCGTTGGCGGAGATGGCAGCAACGGGGTTGCGGTTGTTGCTTCGGATGATGGACGGCGAGCGTCCGGAGGGTACGCGGACCGAGTTGTCGACACGGCTCGTGGAGCGGGCGAGCACGGCTCCACCGAGCCGGCGGGCAAGAACGTGAAACGGTGACCCTCCGGCGTTACTGATCGTTTTCCCGGCATGAAACTCAGCACGCGCACCGCAGTACTGTTCGTCGTCGCTTCGGCCGTCCTCATCACCGTCATGGGGACGGCCCAGGCCGTGACCTCCGGTCCCGTTCCTCGGGACACCACCGCCCGCGTCACCGTGACCGATCCTCGTGACGAGCCGGGCGACGGGCCCGAAGACGTGGAGTCGAACGAGGTCGGACGCCCTGACGTCGACGAGGACTGACGAACCGGCCGGCGATCCGTCGCCCGGGCCGTGGCGCTCACATGCGTCGGCATGTCACGGGCGACACGGCCGCGACCGGGTTCCGTGACGGCACGGCCTCGACCGGTCCCGGCCTTCGCCGGCACACTTGCTGTAACGCGTTTCCTCGCAATCGAGTAACTCACCTGGTGGCGGGCTCACCCGGGTGACCTGGGAGATCGTCGTAAGGGACAGCCGAAGGCCGGGTGTCACCATCACGGTGGCACCCGGCCGGTGATCTCCTCGCTCAGTCCTCGCCGCGGTCCGGCGCGCCGACCAACGCCTCCATCAGGTCGACGGCGCTTCCGTCGTGGTCGCTACCCGCGGTGCCGCTGCTGCCCTGCTGGACGTTGGCCGCTCGGTCGACCTCGAGGATCGAGTCGGCGTGCGAATTGTCGATCACGGTGATCAGGCTGCCCTCGGCGACCGCCGGCGTCGTGGCGGCGGCGCCCAGCAGAGCGACCGCCAGGACGGCCGCCGTCCTGAGTCGGGGAGCGACCGGGCTCACGCGATCACGCTCTCGGGCGCGGTACGCAGGCGCGCGATGTTGCGTTCCAACAACTCGGTCGAGGCCCGCACACCGACGCCGCTCGCCGCGTCCACCTCGGGGAGCCGGCCGTCGGCCCGCTTGAGGTCGACGAGCGCGGAGTCCATCGCCGCGTGCGCCGCGAAGAGACACGGCGTGCTGTAGATCGCGACGTTCACGCCCAGATCGGACAGCTCGCTCAGCGAGAGCCTGGGGGACTTGCCGCCGGCGATCTGGTTGAACAGCAGCGGCTTGTCTCCTACCACGTCACGGATCCGGCGGATCCACTCCACGGTGCGGACCCCGTCGACCAGGACCACGTCCGCGTCGGTGGCGGCCAGCATGCGGGCCCGCCGCAGGATGTCGTGCTCGTCGGTGGCGTCCGTACGGGCCACCACGACCAGGTCGCGCCGGGCGGCCAGCACCATCTCCAGTTTGGCCAGGTACTCGTCCAGCGGCAGCACCTGCTTGCCGTCGGCGTGCCCGCACCTGCGCGGCCGCTTCTGGTCCTCCAGGATCACGCCGGAGGCCCCGATGCGTTCGAGTCCCTCCACCACGTGGCAGGCGACCTCCGGATCGACGTACCCGTCGTCGATGTCCACCAGCAGGTGCTGCCGCGGGAACGCGCCCCGCAGCCGCTGGACGAACGCCACCATGTCCGGCCAGGCGATGAAACCGATGTCCGGCAGCCCGTAGTGCGAGGCCGCGAAGCCGAATCCCGAGACGAACATCCCGTCGTAGTGCTCCGCCGCGATCGATGCCGAGTACATGTCGTACACGCCGATCAGGGGGGTCGTTCCGGGGTCGGCGATCCGCTCCCGCAACTTGTTCCCGTAAGTCACCGTCCGGCTCCTCCAATGGAGTCGAGGGGTCAACACACCAGATGCAAGAAAGCCGTTGCGACACAACAGCCCTTTGCGAAGACAAAAGGATCTCTATGTCGATGCGCGACTTTCCGCATGTGAAGGCTTTGCTCACCCCAATGGCGCAACCGGTTCACCGGAGAAACGTCACTGGTCCCGCAGCCGCGCCGCCCACGCGATGCCACCGCCGAGATGGGTACGGAAGTGAGGGTCGGCGTAGGCCTGGGAGGAGTGACCGAGGGCCGTGTAGAAAACGCGTCCCCGGCCTTGCTCACGGCACCAGACCAGCGGGTGGTCGGCTCCCATCCCGCCGCCGGTGTACGACGACTCGTCGGCGACGGCGAGAACCCGTACCCGCCCGCGCGGGTTGGCTCGGAAGTCGTACCACTCGTCGGTGAAGTTCCAGACGGTCGGCAGGGAACGGGTGGCGGGGTGGTCGTGGTCCTCGATCACCGCCTTGCCCGGCTGGAATTCCGGGTGGCGGGCGAAGCGGGCGCCGAGGAGCTCGCCGTAGTACGGCCAGTCGTACTCGGTACAGGCTGCCGCGTGCACCCCGACGAAACCGCCACCCGCCTCGACGAAGCCGGCGAGGCGTTCCCTCCCTGCCCGAGTCAGCACGTTGCCGCTGGTGGAGAGGAAGACCACGGCGGCGTACCCGTCCAGCGGCGCCTCCAGGGCGGCCGGGTCCTCGGTGTGGTCGACAGCGAACTCGCCCAACCCGCGAACGGCGGCGACGGCGTCCGGGATGGAGTCGTGCCGGTAATCGGTTGTGCGGGTGTACACGAGCAGGCGGGCGGTCATGGGGACGAGCCTAGGCGGGCGGGAGCATCGGCCCCAGCGAAATGATCAGGGCGAAAATTTCGGCGACGGGCGCTGTTGCGGAGCGGGTGGGACAGGAAGCGGGGGTGTAACCGGTTGGCCCGTGTTCGCCCGGCTTCCGCCGACCTGACGACGCGTCTTCCCGAGACTGCGGTTCAGCGAGTCCACCGCTTTCGTCCGGTTTCCGACACCGACCCGACGCCGACCGACGCCGGTCCCCCTCGGCCGTCATCGGTGTTCAGCCTGACGATCAGTGGCCGCGCGACGCATGCGGTGGGGAGGGCGCGGGTCTCCGGTAGAGCAGCACCTCGCACACCGGCCCGCCGCTCAGGCGTTCCATGGGCGCGGTCATTTCGGAGGCCGGGCGCGTAGGCTCGAGCGGGATGAACACCATTCCCGCACGCCTCGACCACATCGTCCTCGCAACGCCCGATCTGGCGGCGACGGTCGCCGAGTTCACCCGGCGCACGGGAGTGGTTCCGGCACCGGGAGGAGTGCATGTCGGGCTCGGCACCCGCAACCACCTGGTCGACCTGGGGCACCGCGCGTACCTGGAGATCATCGGCCCGGATCCGGAACAGCCCGCGCCGTCCGGCCCACGCCCCTTCGGCGTGGACGCGCTCGCCTCCGCACGGACGATCACCTGGGCCATCAGCCCGCCCGACCTGGACGCGACGGTCGCGAACGTCCGCGCCCGGGGCTACGACACCGGTGATGTACGGGAGATGAGCCGACGTCGTCCCGACGGGACCCTCCTTCGATGGCGGCTGACCGACGGCGGCTCCCCGCATCCGTCCGGCCTGGTCCCCTTCCTCATCGACTGGGGTGGCAGCATCCACCCCTCCGCCTCCGGCCTGCCCGTCAGTCCCTTGCTGGAACTGACGGCCACCGCTCCCGACCCCGAGGAGATCCGCCCCCTGCTCGGCGCCCTCGGCACCGACCTCGCCCTGGCCGAGGGCCCGGCGGGGTTCTCGTTCACCCTGGACACACCCAACGGGCCGGTGACCTTCAGCTGACCCTGGAAGCACTGCCCGCCCAGGCCGGCGTATCTCGGCGCGCTCTCGTGGTCGGCGGCCGACGGTGATCGGTGGCAACGCAACGCTCAGTCGGGCCGGTGCAGCCCATCGTCCCGTCGTCCCTTCCCGTCGTCCAGTCGTCCCGTTCCGTGAGCCCGTCGGGACGGGGCCGGCCGTCGTGTCCGCACGGTCCGGCTTCCGCGCACCGGCTCCATCCAGGTGTACGGAAAGGTTTTCCGAGGGCGTGTCCGTTTCTTTCAAGACCGGTTGCGGCAGCGCTGCCTACCGTTACCGCATGAGTCCACGATTCGATGCCATCGGCCTGGTCGTCTCCGACATGGCCGCGTCCGTCTCCTTCTATCGCCGGCTCGGCTTCGTCTTCCCCGAGGGGGCCGAGCACGAGCCGCACACCGAGGCCGAACTACCCGGTGGGCTAAGGCTGTTGTTGGACACCGAGGACACAGTCCGCTCGTTCAACCCGGGGTGGCAGGCACCGTCCGGGGGTGGCCGGACCTCACTCGCGCTGCGCTGTGACACACCGGGTGAGGTCGACACCGTGTACGAGATGTTGCTGGGCGCCGGCCACCGAGGCGACCTGAAACCGTGGGACGCGTTCTGGGGCCAGCGCTATGCCGTAGTACTCGACCCCGACGGCAACGGCGTCGACCTGTTCGCACCGCTCCCCCACTGACCGCCGCCTGCTCGCAGCAGCCCTCCCGACGCAGCAGGGCTCTCGACGCACAGGGCTCAATGCAGCAGGGCGCCCAGCGTGAGGCCGGTGAACTCCTTCACATCCCGGGAGAGATGGGCTTGGTCGGCGTAACCGGTCCGGTTCGCCGTGTCCGCGTACGGCACGCCCCGCCGGGCCAGCGCGAGAGCACGTTGCAGGCGCAGGATCCGCGCCAGCGTCTTGGGGCCGTAGCCGAAGGAGGACAGCGCACGCCGGTGCAACTGACGTGCTCCGAGGCCGAGTTCGTCCGCCGTTTCGGCCACCGGCCGACCTGAGGCGAGAGCGGCGACCAATCGGCGCAGCGCCAGGTCCGGCGGCGCCGCCCGCTCCAGCGCCAGCTCCTCCAAGGCCACCGCCGGGTGCGCCGCCGCGGCTACCCGGCCGGTCAGGCGACGCACTTCCGACGCGGGCCACAGTTCGGCCAACTCGACACGGCGGTCGCGCAGTTCATGAGCCGGCACACCGAGCAGCGCGGGCGCGGTGCCGGGGAACAGGCGGATGCCCGCCCAGGTGATGGGCGGGCCGTCTGGCACATGTGCGTGGGTGTCCGGTCCGGCCACCAGCAGTCTGTCCTCGCGCCACAGCAGGTCCATACAGCCGTCGGGGAGCACGGGACGACGGGTGCCCGGTGCCAGGGACGGCGTGTTCGTCCACACCACCGCCCCGACCAGCCGGGAAGGCCACTCCTCGTACATGTACGACAGGCTACGCCGCGGGGTTCCGGGACGCCGGTACGGATCCGCACCGTCTCCTGTCCTGCTTCCGCCACCGCTCCGTACCTGGAGGGGGCCGCCGTACCCTGCGGTGTCGCCCCCTTCCGGTCTGTCCGGATGGGGCCGGAAACCGGATTCCCCCGCTGCCCAGCCGTCGCAGTGGCCCAGCAGCCCCACCGACCAGCTGCCCCCACCGACCATCCCCCTCCCCCGCGTGCCCTCCCTAGCCCGCCCGCGTCCGGTGTTCCTGCGGGCTGACGCCGTACACCCGCTTGAACGCGCTGGACAGGGCGAAAGCGCTTCCGTAACCGACCTGGCGGGCGATCGCACCGATCGTGTCCTCGGTGTCGCGCAGTCGGTCGGCGGCGAGGGCGAGGCGCCAGCCGGTGAGGTAGGTCATCGGCGGCTCGCCCACGAGGTCGCTGAAGCGACGCGCCATGGCCGCCCGGGAGACGCCCGCCTTCATGGCGAGGGACGCGACCGTCCACGGGTGCGCCGGGTCGTCCTGGACCAGCCGCAACACGCGGCCCACGACCGGGTCGGCCAACGCCCGGTACCAGGCCGGGGCCGCCGCTTCAGGACGGGAGAACCAGGCCCGCAGCGCGGCGATGACCAGGAGGTCCAGCATGCGGTCCAGGACGACCTCCTGACCGGGCTCGTCGCGGACGATCTCCTCCATGAGCAGCGGGGTGAGCGGGCACTGCCAGACCTCGGAGGTGAGGGACAGCAGCGGGGGCAACGCGTCGAGCAACCGATTACTGATCTCGCCCTGCATGAGATACGTGCCGATCAGGACGACCGTGGAGCCTTCCAGCCGATCACCCCAGGTGCGTACTCCCAGGTCCATGGAGCCGTTCAGGAGGCGACCGTCGGGATAGGCGCACTGTCCGCCGGGGAGGATCAGCGCCTGGGGAGGCGTGCCGGGGGCGTCGGCGCAGGTGTACGGGGCGGGGCCGCGGGCGATGGCGAGATCGCCGGCTTGTAGGCGGACGGCCTCCCCGTCGTCCGGCACGATCCGGCCCTCGCCGCGCACCATGAGCATCACCGTCAGCGGGGCGCGGTCCTCGACCCGCACGGCCCACGGCGGGTCGAAGCAGGCGCGGATCATCAGGGCGCCACGCGCGCGTGGACCCTCCAGCAGGCCTGCGAGTACGTCCATGCGGTCAGCGTAGACGCGCGCTTATGGGAACGAGCCGTTCAGCGATGGGACCTTGCCGCGTACGGCAGTTGACTGAACGCATGACACAGAAGACGGCACAGCGGATGACGGTGGTGGTGACCGGCGCGACCGGTCGGACGGGCAGCAGGGTGGCACAGGCGGCCGAGACGGCCGGGCTGACGGTGCGGGCGGCCTCGCGAGGCCAGGGGTTCGACTGGTACGACGGTTCGACGTGGGCGGACGTGCTGCGCGGCGCGGACGCGGCGTACCTGGTGCATCCCTCGGATGTGGGGGCGCCGGACGCCGCCGACGCGGTGGGGCGGCTGGCCCGGGAGGCGGTCGCACTCGGGGTGCGGCGGCTGGCGCTGTTGTCGTCGCGGGGTGAGGAGCGGGCGCTGCCGACCGAGGAGGCGCTGCGGGCGTCGGGCGCCGACTGGACGGTCGTGCGGGCCGCATGGTTCGCGCAGAACTTGAGTGAGGGGCCGCTGGTGGAGGGGGCTGCGGCAGAGCGGGGAGCTGGTGTTCGCGGGCGGGGAGGCAGCGGAGCCCTTCGTCGATCTGCGGGATGTCGCCGATGTGGTGGTGAAAACGCTTACCCAGGGCGATCAGTACGTGGGCAGGACTCTGGAGGTGTCCGGGCCACGGCTGCTGACGTTTCGGGAAGCGGTTGCGGAGATCGGGCGGGCAGCCGGGCGTGAGCTGACGTACACGCCCGTCCCGGCCCGTCGGTACGGCGAGCGGTTGGCCGCGTTCGGGGTACCGCCGGAGGAAGTGGCGTTCCTGGTGGAGCTGTTCGAGTCGCTACTCGACGGTCGTAACGCCTATCTCTCGGACGGCGTCCGGCAGGTGCTCGGCCGCGAGCCGCGTGACTTCGCGGAGTTCGCGGCGGAGTCGGCCGGGGCGGACGTCTGGAAGGCGTAGCTTTCCTTCCGCGTTTCCGAGGGGCTCCGAGGGGCTCTGGGGACGCGACTTCCCCTCGGTTCGCCACCCGGGCTTCGCCACCCACCCGGAAAGTCATTTCCCGGGGGTTACTTCTCCGGGGGTTGTTCCGATCCGTTCCCGCTGTTTCCCCCGGGGCCCTTCGGGAAACTCTTCGCGTGCGTCCGGAAACGCCCCGTCACGTCCTCCGGCGGAAGGAAACGGGACCACCGCTCGGGAAACTCGGACGGCATGTCGGGATCGTCGGGGTCGTCGTCCTCGTGGGAGCGGATCGCCGCCATGCGAGCGACGTACTCCGCGGCCTCCTCCTCCCGGAGCCGTTCGTTGGCGGCACGGGCCGCGGCCGTCGCGGCGGCCGGCCAGACCCGGTCGATCGCGGCGTTGACGGCGGCGCCGACCAGCACGGCGAACGCGGACACACCGATCCACAGCAGTACGGCCACGGCGGCGGCGAGGGAGCCGTAGATGGTGGCGCCCTCGATCGTGTTCGTCAGGTAGATACGCAGCAGGAAACTGCCGAGCACCCACATGGCGAGAGCGACGAGCGCGCCGGGGACGTCCTCGATCCACGGCGAGCGCACGGGTACGGACACGTGGTAGAGCGTTGTCAGGAACGCGATGGACAGGACGATCACGACCGGCCAGTACAGGACCTGCACCACGGTGGTCGACCAGGGGACGACCCGCACCACCGCGTCCGGTCCGGCGACCATCAGCGGCAGCGCGACCGAGCCGATCAGCAGGGCCCCGACGAACAGCAGGAAGGCCACCAGCCGTGTCTTGACGATCCCGCGCACGCCGTCGAGGCCGTACATCACGGTGATGGTGTCGATGAAGACGTTCACCGCGCGTGAGCCCGACCAGAGCGCGAACAGGAAACCTATGGAGATGACGTCGGGGCGGCCGCCCTTCATCACGTCGTCGAGGATCGGCTGGGCGATCTGCCGGACGCCCTTGTCCGAGAGGACCGTGCGTGAGGCGTCGAGGAGGTTGGCCTCGAGACTGGTGATGGTGTCGGTACCGGTCCAGTCGTCGACGTAGCCGAGCAGGCCGATGAGGCTGAGCAGCAGCGGCGGCACGGACAGCAACGTGAAGAAAGCGGCTTCGGCGGCCAGACCGAGGATGCGGTACTCGACGCAGGTGTTGACGGTGTCCTTCAACAGCAGCCAGGCTGTCCGCCGCTTGGAAACGTTCCGGTAAAGGGCACGCGCCCGGTGGAGACGCCCGGTGGGGCTTCCGGGTTGCTCGGGTGACTGACTTCCTGGCTGCACGCCCTAAAGGTATCCGCCGTTCGGGGCTGCACTCACCTCCGGCAAGGCCGCTTCACCGGGTCGGGGAGCGGCGCGCGGGCTTCCAGGGGGCCATGACCGTCGTACCCGGGGGTAGGTTCGGGCTATGGCAGGCACCACGCACACCGTGACCAACCAGCCCCCGCCCCTGACCGGGTACGACGTGTACGGCGCCGATCACGCGCTGGTGGAGGCCGTGGAACGGCATCTTGATCCGGACCTGCTCGACGCGGCGCACGGCGAGTTGTCGGCGCTCGGCCGGGCGGCCGGATCGGAACAACTGCACGAGTGGGCGGTGCAGGCCAACGAGAATCCGCCGAAACTGCGTACGCACGACCGCTACGGGCACCGCATCGACGAGGTCGACTTCCATCCGGCGTGGCACCGGCTGCTCGGCAAGGGGGTCGGGGCCCATCTGACGGATGCCTGGGTGCGGCCGGGCGGGCATGTGCGCCGGGCGGCGGGCTTCCTGGTGTGGACGCAGGTGGAGGCGGGCAACGGCTGTCCGCTGTCGATGACCCATGCGGCGGTGCCCGCGCTGCGCGCCGATCCGGAGCTGGCCGCCGAGTGGGAGCCGCGGCTGACGTCCACGATCTACGACCGTGAGCTGCGGCCGGCCCGGTTGAAGGCCGGGGCGCTGTTCGGCATGGGAATGACGGAGAAACAGGGCGGCAGCGACGTCCGGGCGAACGCGACGGTCGCCGTTCCCCTCGCCGAGGGCGGGACGTACGTACTGACCGGTCACAAGTGGTTCTGTTCGGCGCCCATGTCGGACGGTTTCCTGGTGCTCGCGCAGGCGGCCCCGACCCGGGCTGGTGGCGGGCTCACCTGTTTCCTCGTTCCCCGCGTGCTCGGAGACGATTCTCGTAACGTTTTCCGTATCCAGCGGCTCAAGGACAAGCTGGGAAACAGGTCCAACGCGTCCGCGGAGGTCGAGTTCGACGGAACCTGGGCCCGTCGGGTCGGTGAGGAGGGGCGCGGGGTGCGCACCATCATCGACATGGTGGCGGCGACACGGCTCGACTGTGTGCTGGGCTCGGCGGGGCTGATGCGGCAGGCGGTGGCGCAGGCGATCCATCACTGCACCCATCGTGAGGCGTTCGGCGGAAAGCTCGTCGACAAACCGTTGATGCGCAACGTCCTGGCCGACCTCGCGCTGGAATCGGAGGCGGCGACCGTCCTCGCGCTGCGGCTCGCGGCGGCCTGTGACGACGGTGGCGAGCAGGAACGGGCGCTGCTGCGGATCGCGGTTCCGGCTGCCAAGTACTGGGTGACCAAGCGCTGTGCGCCGGTGGCGGTGGAGGCGTCGGAATGCCTCGGTGGAAACGGTTACGTCGAGGAGTCGGGGATGCCCCGGCTGGTGCGCGAGTCGCCGCTGAACTCGGTGTGGGAGGGCGCGGGCAACGTGCAGGCGCTGGACGTGCTGCGCGCCCTGCAACGGGAGCCGCACGCGCTCGACGCCTATCTCCAGGAGGTGGGGCGGGCGCGTGGAGCCGATCACCGGCTGGACAAGGCGATCAAGAGCCTGCTGACGGAACTGGCCGATCTGGACGGCGTCGAGGGGCGGGCGCGCCGGCTGGCGGAGCGGTTCGCTCTGGTGCTTCAGGGGGCACTGCTCGTGCGATTCGCACCGCCGGAGGTCGCCGACGCGTTCTGCGCCTCGCGGCTGGGCGGGGACGGGGGCGCGGCCTTCGGGACCCTGCCCCACAGCCTGGACCTGGCGTCGGTCGTCGAGCGGGCCGATCCCCGCTCCTGACCGGGCCGACCTGTGGGAACAGGAAGCGGGGGTGGTGCTGCGCCGACACGGCACCACCCCCGCCGCAATGGCCCTGCGAGGCCAGAATCGCCGCTCGGGACGGCGTGGCTCAAGTTTGAAACACCCTGTGGATGTTCACCAGGGTTGCAGGGGGTTGCAACGTGTCGGTGGATGTGACCGGAGTGTGCCCCTCCGTCACCTGTGAAGGGCAAGATGGGGGCCTTCAGCAAGACCGGAAACAGTCGGCGCGAAAACTTGACATCCGGTTGTCCGACTGTGTGCTCCCGGGAGGCCCAGTGGTGATGCCACCGATGAACGTGCCGCAGCTCGCGGCCGTCGACGCCGCGCGGGCGGCGCGGATGCTCAACGAGGTGCGCGACGCCCGGCTGGCCGGTCAGCGGGCGCGTGTCGCCCCGCGTCCCGTGATCGAGCAGTCCTGGGATCGGATGCTGCGCAGTGGTGTCGACCCGGAACACGATTTCCGGGCGGGGCTGCTCAGCGCGGACGAGGTGCGGCGCAGGCGGGAGGAGTCGCCGTTGCGGGAGGTGCTCCCGGTGCTGCGCGAGGGACTGCTGTCGGTCGCGGACGTCGCCCACCACATCATGGTCGTCGCCGACGAGGAGGGCCGGGTGCTGTGGCGCGAGGGCTGCGGACCCGTGCTGCGCAAGGCGGACGGGCTCGGCTTCGAGCTGGGCGCGGACTGGGGCGAGGCCGTGGTCGGCACCAACGGTGTGGGCACGCCTGCGGTGGTGCGCCGGCCCGTGCAGGTGTTCGCCGCCGAGCACTTCGTACGCTCGCACACGGCCTGGACCTGCGCGGGCGCCCCGATCACGGACCCGCGCAACGGCCGGCTGCTCGGTGTGGTCGATGTCAGCGGGCCGCTGGAGACGATGCATCCGGCCACGCTCGCCTGGGTCGACTCGGTGGCGAAGCTCGCCGAGGCCAGGCTGCGGGAGAGGCACCTGGTTTCGCTGGAGCGGTTGCGCGCGGTGGCGGCGCCGGTACTGGCCCGTCTGGGCGGCCGGGCGGCCGTGGTGGACGGGGACGGGTGGACGGCCGCGGTGACCGGGATGCCGTACGCGAGCCGTATCGCGCTGCCCAAGTCGTCGTCCCCGGGCCGTCGCCGGCTGCCCGCGCTCGGACTGTGTTCGATCGAGCCGCTGGCCGGAGGCTGGCTGGTGCGGTCGGTGGACGAGACCGCCGAGCCGCCGCCGCGCGGCGGGACCCGGATCGTGCTGGATCTGACCCGGCCCCGGCGCTGGTCGGTGACGGTCTCGGGGGGTGCGGGTTCGTGGTCCCACGAACTCAGTCCCCGGCACGCCGAGTTGCTGTATCTGCTGGCGGCCGACCGTGGTGGTCGCAGCGCGGCGGGCCTGGCCGAGGACGTGTTCGGCGACTCGGGCCGCACGGTGACGGTGCGGGCCGAGATGTCCCGGGTGCGGCGGTATCTGGGGGGTTTCCTGGAACATCGGCCGTATCGTTTCTGCGAGGACGCCGAGGTCGAGGTGCTGCTTCCGGCGGATCCGACGGGTTTGCTACCGCATTCGTCCGCTCCCGCCGTGGTGAGGAACCGGGTGGCGGCACCGTAGCAACGATGTCCGCCCGGGTCCTTCCGGTGGCATCTTCCGCATATTTGCGGGGTCTTCGCCCCCGACGGCGCCCGACTGCCGTAGCATCCCTCTACGGGTCACCCCACCTGCTCCTCGGTCAACGTACGGATCATCAGGCGCAGTTGGCCCGCCTCGGGAGGGCAAATGAAGCAACGCGGCCGACACCGCCGGCGCAGACGAGGCAGGGCACTACGGGCATTCCTGTCCGGAACCGCCCTCGCTCTCACCGTTGCCGCCACCATGATCAGCGCCTCCCAGGCAACGGTCACCCACGACGGACCCGGGGATCTGAAACCGCTTACCGCCTCGGCCGACACCGGAAAACTGCGTCTCACGGAGAACCGGGTGGCACAGGCCTCCCTCGACCGGCTCGCCGCGGGAATGGGCCGCCCGGTCGGCGTCGGAGCGGTGCTGGCCGGGGCGGACCGCAGCCTGCGGGACGCGATCGACTGCTCGCCGGCCGAACGCCGGGCCCTGCCGGTCTCCCCGGTGGCCTCGCGCGCCTACTGCTGGAACACGGACGACACCGCCGGCTGGCAGCCGGGCGCGGTCACCACCTCGGGGGACGCGGACGACGACGGCGTCTGGGGCTCGAACCGGGTGATCCTCTCCGGGTGGTCACGCAGCGGCGGCACCGTCGCCGACCGGGGTCTTGCCCGGGTCGGCTTCGTGAACGCGGGCGACCTGAACCACCTCACCTACACCTGGGCGCTGCTCGCCCTCCCGGTGGACGACGGGCGGGACTACCGGGGGCTGGTCTCACATGTTTCCGGAATGGTCTGGTACCAGGACAAACTGCTGGTCACCGCCGACGACGGGGACCGGGCCGCGCTCTACGTGTACGACATGAACCGGGTCCAGCGGGCCACCGTCGCCGGTGACGCGGTCGGACGGGTGCCGGGCGGCTGGTCGGCAAACGGTTACCGCTTCGTACTGCCGGCCATCGGCTCCTACGAGTTGAGCGGCGCCTCCGACGCTCCGCACCCGGCAACCGTTTCCCTCGACCGCAGCACCGTGCCGGACAGCCTGGTCGCCGGGGAGTGGACCCTCGACGACGGCGATCGGGACGCCCGCCTGTGGCGCTACCCCTTCAGCACCGTCCCGGGCCACGAGGGGCTGCTCGCCACGAGCGCCACCGGCCGGGTACGGGCTTCCGAGGTGTACGAGACAAAGGTGACGGGCGTACGGGGCGTGCTGTCGTACCGGGGCGAGTGGTACGTGAGCCGTGCCGCCGACCAGCGGGACGAGCAGGGGACGCTGTGGCGGCAGGACGCCGGCCGGAGCGACGACACGGCGGACACGTCCGAGGCCGCGGTCTGCGGCACCGAGGAAACACACAACTGCTGGAGCCCGCAGACCGATTCCCTCTCCCTCTGGCAGGAGACCGGCGAGGTCTGGACCCAGTCGGGACGCGTGCTCTTCGCGCTGCCGCTGGCCTCGATCGACAGAACAACCGGGTAGATGATTCCCTGACGGGCATGACCCACATCCCCGTGACCACCTGGTCCCTGGAGCAGACCGACCCGACCGACGTCCTCCCGGCCGCCGCGCCCGAGGGCGACGTCCGGATCGTCCGCTCCGAGGTCCCCTCCCCCGAGTTCAGCCGTTTCCTGTACGCGTCCGTCGGCGGGGACATCCGCTGGATCGACCGGCTGCGCTGGACGTACGCGCAGTGGCAGGAACATCTGGCACGTCCCGGGGTCGAGACCTGGGTCGCCTACGACCGGGGCACACCGGCCGGATACGTGGAGCTGGAACCGCAGGACGACGGAGTCGTAGAGATCGTTTACTTCGGTCTGATCCCGGCCTTCCGGGGACGGCGCATCGGCGGGCACCTGCTGTCGTACGGCGCGGCGCGCGCCTGGGATCTCGCGGACCGCTGGCCGGGACTGCCGGGGACCAAGCGGGTGTGGCTGCACACGTGCAGCCTGGACGGCGAGCACGCCATGGACAACTATCAGCGGCGCGGTTTCAAGCTGTTCGACACCAAGGTCGAGGAGCAGGCCGAGGTGGCCGCGCCGGGCCCCTGGCCGGGCGCCCTTGCGGTCTGACCCCCTCGCTCATACCGGCTGTGACCTGCACCGACAAGAGCCCTCGCAGGTCATGTGATCGAGGACACCCCGGTCTCACATTTCGGGACCCGGGTGTCCGCATCGCGGACGAAGCTGGACTGTGTCCAGATCGCCGTGACACGCTTTCGTCATGTCCGGAACTGGAATTGCCTTGGTGAGTCGGCGGCACGTCGACCTCGGCCGCATGTCCAGCGCCATCTGTCCGGCGAGCTGACGAGCCCCAGCACCGCCGACATCTCCGCTCGAGCCTCCTCCCGCGCAATGACGCGCACGTAAGCTCCATGTGCCCGCGCGCAGGTCAGAGCTCCCGCCCGGCACCGACCAGCACCTCTCCCGGACGGCGCTACGCGCCGACACCTTCCTCCGCTGTCCCGAAGGACGTATCAACCATGGCCGCCACCCCGCAGAACCCTGCCGCCGCGACTCCCCGCCGCAAGGTGAGCCGTCACCGCGGTGAGGGCCAGTGGGCCGCGGGGCACTTCACCCCGCTCAACGGCAACGAGCAGTTCAAAAAGGACGACGACGGTCTCAATGTGCGGACACGCATCGAGACGATCTACTCCAAGCGGGGTTTCGACTCGATCGACCCCAACGATCTGCGCGGCCGGATGCGCTGGTGGGGCCTGTACACCCAGCGCAAGCCGGGGATCGACGGCGGCAAGACGGCGATCCTGGAGCCGGAGGAGCTGGACGACAAGTACTTCATGCTGCGGGTCCGCATCGACGGCGGCCGGCTCACCACCGAACAGCTGAGGGTGATCGGCGAGATCTCGCAGGAGTTCGCGCGCGGCACCGCCGACCTCACCGACCGGCAGAACGTCCAGTACCACTGGATCCGCATCGAGGACGTGCCCGAGATCTGGAACCGCCTCGAGGCGGTCGGCCTGTCCACCACCGAGGCCTGCGGCGACACGCCCCGGACGATCCTCGGCTCGCCGGTGGCCGGAATCGCCGAGGACGAGATCATCGACGGCAGCCCGGCCGTCGACGAGATCAACCGCCGGTTCATCGGCAGCAAGGAATTCTCCAACCTGCCGCGCAAGTTCAAGACGGCGATCTCCGGATCCCCGCTCCTGGACGTCGCCCACGAGATCAACGACGTCGCGTTCGTCGGCGTCGAGCACCCCGAGCACGGCCCCGGCTTCGACCTGTGGGTCGGCGGTGGGCTCTCCACCAACCCGAAGATCGGCGTCCGGCTCGGCGCCTGGGTCCCGCTGGACGAGATTCCGGACGTCTGGGCGGGCGTGATCGGCATCTTCCGCGACTACGGCTACCGGCGCCTGCGCAACCGCGCCCGCCTGAAGTTCCTGGTCGCCGACTGGGGCCCGGAGAAGTTCCGCCAGGTCCTGGAGGACGAGTACCTCAAGCGCGCGCTCGTCGACGGTCCGGCGCCCGCCGCCCCCGTGGAGCGCTGGCGCGACCACGTCGGTGTGCACCGCCAGAACGACGGCCGTTTCTACGTCGGTATCGCCCCGCGCGTCGGCCGCGTGGACGGCGCCACCCTGACGAAGATCGCGGAGCTCGCCGAGGAGCACGGCTCGGGCCGGGTGCGGACCACCGTCGAGCAGAAGCTGATCGTCCTCGACGTGGTGGAAGAGAAGGTCGCGTCGCTGGTCGAGGCGCTGGAGGCGCTGGACCTGACCGCCAGGCCGTCCACGTTCCGGCGCGGCACCATGGCCTGCACCGGCATCGAGTACTGCAAGCTCGCCATCGTCGAGACCAAGCAGCGCGGCTCCGCCCTGATCGACGAACTGGAGCGCCGCCTCCCGGAGTTCGACGAGCCGCTCACCATCAACATCAACGGCTGCCCGAACGCCTGCGCCCGTATCCAGGTCGCGGACATCGGACTCAAGGGACAGCTGGTCGTCAACGAGCGGGGCGAGCAGGTCGAGGGCTACCAGGTGCACCTGGGCGGCGCGCTCGGGCTGGAAGCCTCCTTCGGCCGCAAGGTCCGTGGTCTGAAGGTCACTTCGGAGGAACTGCCGGACTACGTGGAACGCGTACTGAAGCGGTTCCAGGACGAGCGCGAGGACGGCGAGCGGTTCGCAACCTGGGCCACCCGCGCCAGCGAGGAGGCACTGTCGTGAGCGAGCGGGCCGCCCCCTTCCACTGCCCCTACTGCGGCGACGAGGACCTGCGTCCGAACGAGCAGGGTCACGGCGCCTGGGAATGCGCGGCATGCAATCGCGCATTCCAGCTGAAGTTCCTCGGGCTGCTCGCCCGGGGCGTTCAGCACACCGAACCGGGAGGGGACCGGATATGACGACGCTTCAGGAAGGCCGCAGCACCGACGAGTTGAAGGCGCTGGCCGAGCAGGCGGGCCGCGATCTGGAGGAGGCCTCCGCGCTGGAGATCCTCCAGTGGGCGGTGGACACCTTCGGCAAGCGGTTCTGTGTGACGTCGTCCATGGAGGACGCCGTGGTCGCCCACCTGGCGTCCCGCGTCCGCAAGGGCGTGGACGTGGTCTTCCTCGACACCGGTTACCACTTCCCCGAGACCATCGGCACCCGGGACGCCGTCGAAGCCGTGATGGATGTCAACGTCATCACGCTCACCCCGCGCCGGACCGTCGCCGAGCAGGACGCCGAGTACGGGCCAAAGCTGCACGACCGCGACCCGGACCTGTGCTGCAAGTTGCGCAAGGTGCAGCCGTTGGAAGAGGGGCTCGAGAACTACGGTGCCTGGGCCACCGGCCTGCGGCGCGACGAGTCCGAGACCCGCGCGAACACCCCGGTCGTCGGCTGGGACGAGAAGCGGCAGAAGGTCAAGATCTCGCCGATCGCCCGCTGGAGCCAGGACGACGTCGACGCGTACATCACCGAGCACGGCGTACTGTCCAACCCCCTGCTGATGGACGGTTACGCCTCCGTCGGCTGCGCCCCGTGCACCCGACGGGTCCTCGCGGGCGAGGACGCGCGCTCCGGCCGCTGGGCGGGACGCGCGAAGACCGAGTGCGGGCTGCACGGCTGACCGCGATGACCTCGACCTCCACGAACACCCCCGCCCCCACCCCCACATCTACGAACCGGGAGAACCACGTGACGACCGGAGCCACCGTCTGGCTCACGGGTCTGCCGAGCGCCGGCAAGACCACCATCGCGTACGAGCTGGCCGGCCGGCTGCGCGAGGAGGGCCATCGCGTCGAGGTGCTCGACGGCGACGAGATCCGTGAGTTCATCTCCGCGGGACTCGGATTCAGCCGCGAGGACCGGCACATCAACGTGCAGCGCATCGGTTTCCTGGCCGAACTGCTCGCCCGTAACGGCGTCAAGGCCCTGGTCCCGGTGATCGCGCCCTACGCGGACAGCCGGGAAGCGGTGCGCAAGCGCCACCAGGAGAGCGGAACCGGTTACCTGGAGGTGCACGTGGCGACCCCGGTCGAGGTGTGCTCGGTCCGGGACGTGAAGGGCCTGTACGCGAAGCAGGCGGCGGGCGAGCTGACCGGGCTCACCGGGGTCGACGACCCCTACGAGGTCCCCGAGTCGCCCGACCTGCGGATCGAGTCCCAGGACCAGACCGTGCAGGAGTCCGCGGCGTCGGTGTACGCCCTGCTCACCGAGAGGGGACTGGCATGACGACGACCGTCGCGAAGGCCGAGGAGGGTACGGCCGGCCCGTACACCCTCAGCCACCTGGACTCGCTGGAGTCCGAGGCGGTGCACATCTTCCGCGAGGTGGCGGGCGAGTTCGAGAACCCGGTGATCCTGTTCTCCGGTGGCAAGGACTCCATCGTCATGCTGCACCTGGCCCTCAAGGCGTTCGCCCCCGCCCCGGTCCCCTTCTCGCTCCTGCACGTCGACACCGGGCACAACTTCCCCGAGGTCCTCGAGTACCGGGACCGGGTCGTCGACGCGCACGGGCTGCGCCTCCATGTGGCCTCCGTCCAGGACTACATCGACCGCGGTGCGCTGCGCGAGCGTCCCGACGGCGTGCGCAACCCGCTCCAGACGCTGCCGCTGACGGAGCGGATCCAGTCCGAGAAGTTCGACGCCGTCTTCGGCGGCGGCCGCCGCGACGAGGAGAAGGCCCGCGCCAAGGAGCGCGTGTTCTCCCTGCGCGACGAGTTCTCCCAGTGGGACCCCCGCCGCCAGCGTCCGGAACTGTGGAACCTGTACAACGGCCGCCACGCCCCCGGTGAGCACGTCCGGGTGTTCCCGCTGTCCAACTGGACCGAGCTCGACGTCTGGCAGTACATCGCCCGTGAGGGCATCGAACTGCCCCAGATCTACTTCGCGCACGACCGGGAGGTCTTCCGGCGCGGCGGGATGTGGCTGACCGCCGGCGAGTGGGGCGGACCGAAGGACGGCGAGAGCGTCGAGAAGCGCCTCGTGCGCTACCGGACCGTGGGCGACATGTCCTGCACCGGCGCCGTCGACTCCGACGCGGTGACGCTCGACGACGTCATCGCCGAGATCGCCGCCTCCCGGCTCACCGAGCGGGGCGCCACCCGCGCCGACGACAAGATGTCCGAGGCCGCGATGGAAGACCGCAAGCGCGAGGGGTACTTCTAAGCATGAGCACGATCACCTCCGAGGAACTCTCGGCCACGACCCTGCTGCGGTTCGCCACCGCCGGTTCCGTCGACGACGGCAAGTCCACGCTCGTGGGCCGGCTCCTGCACGACTCCAAGTCGATCCTGAGCGATCAGCTGGAGGCCGTGGAGCGTGCCTCGGCGAACCGCGGCCAGGAGACCCCCGACCTCGCGCTCCTCACCGACGGCCTGCGCGCCGAGCGTGAGCAGGGCATCACCATCGACGTGGCCTACCGCTACTTCGCCACGCCCCGGCGCCGCTTCATCCTCGCCGACACACCCGGTCATGTGCAGTACACCCGCAACATGGTGACGGGCGCCTCCACGGCCGAGCTGACGGTGATCCTGGTCGACGCCCGCAACGGGGTGGTGGAACAGACCCGCAGGCACGCGGCGATCGCCGCCCTGCTCCGTGTTCCGCACGTCGTCCTCGCCGTCAACAAGATGGACCTCGTCGAGTACCGGGAAACCGTCTTCGCGGAGATTGCCGAGGAGTTCACGGCATACGCGAGCGAGCTCGGCGTTCCCGAGGTCACCGCGATCCCCATCTCGGCGCTCGCCGGCGACAACGTGGTGGATCCGTCGGCGAACATGGACTGGTACGGCGGGCCTACCTTCCTGGAACACCTGGAAACGGTTCCGGTGAGTCACGACCTGGCGCACTGCCACGCACGGCTGCCGGTGCAGTACGTGATCCGTCCGCAGACCGCGGAGCACCCGGACTACCGGGGGTACGCGGGCCAGATCGCGGCCGGCACGTTCCATGTGGGCGAGGCGGTGACGGTGCTGCCGTCCGGCCGCACCTCGACGATTGCCGGTATCGACCTGCTGGGCGAGCCGGTGGACTCGGCGTGGACGACCCAGTCGGTGACCGTGCTGCTCGAGGACGACATCGACATCTCGCGTGGCGACCTGATCGTGCCGACCAAGGACGCGCCGCCCACGACTCAGGACGTCGAGGCGACCGTGTGCCATGTGGCCGACCAGCCGCTGACCGTCGGGCACCGGGTGCTGATCAAGCACGGGACCCGCACGGTCAAGGCGATCGTCAAGGACATCCCGTCCCGGCTCACGCTCGACGACCTGTCCCTGCACCCGCACCCGGGACAGCTCGTCGCCAACGACATCGGACGCGTGAAGATCCGCACCTCGCAGCCGCTTCCGGTGGATTCCTACGCCGACTCCCGCCGCACCGGTTCGTTCATCCTGATCGATCCGGCCGACGGCACCACGCTGACCGCGGGCATGGTGGGCGAGTCGTTCGCGTCACCGGAGCCGGTCAAGGACCGGTCCGACGACGACGGTTGGGACTTCTGAAATGACCGCAACGGATTTCTACTCCGAGTTCGCGAAGGAGGGCGGCCGTGTCGGCAGCGGCGCCCTCGGCAGCGGGCAGGGTGGGGTGGCGCGATGTGCGCTCTGACGTACGCGCACTGCCTGCGCGCCCCGTCACCCCACCCGCCCCCACATGCTCGGCTTCGCTCGCAGGCGGGTGGACCCCCACTCCGTAAGCGACGAAGACCCTTTGCCGATTTCCCGGCCACGACCTGAAAATCCGTGACCGCCGGGCCAACGAGAGGAACCCCTCCCGTGCCTGCCAACCGCTCAGTTCTCCTCCGCCGCGGTCTCGCCGCCGCAGCGGCCCTTCCCCTTCTCGCCCTCGCGGCCTGCGGCTACGGTTCCGAGGCCAAGGACTCCAACGCCAACGAGAAGGTCGCCGCCGGATCGGAGAAGATCGAGGGGCTCGACACCGTCAAGATCGGATACTTCGGCAACCTGACCCACGCGACCGCGCTCGTCGGCCGTGAGCAGGGCATCTTCCAGAAGGCGCTGGGTGCCACCAAGGCGTCGTACGCGACCTTCAACGCGGGCCCGTCCGAGATCGAGGCGCTGAACGCCGGCTCCATCGACATCGGCTGGATCGGCCCCTCGCCCGCGATCAACGGCTACACCAAGTCCGACGGCAAGAGCCTGCGCATCGTCGGCGGTTCGGCGTCCGGCGGCGTGAAGCTCGTCGTCAACCCGGACAAGGTCAAGTCCCTCAAGGACGTCAAGGGCAAGAAGATCGCGACACCTCAGCTCGGGAACACGCAGGACGTGGCGTTCCTGAACTGGATCGCGGAGCAGGGCTGGAAGGTCGACGCACAGAGCGGCAAGGGTGACGTCACCGTTGTCCGCAGCGACAACAAGGTGACCCCGGACGCCTTCAAGGCCGGTTCGCTCGACGGCGCCTGGGTGCCGGAGCCGACCGCGTCCAAGCTGGTCGCCGAGGGCGGCAAGGTGCTCCTCGACGAGGCGTCGCTGTGGCCCGACAAGAAGTTCGTGATCACGAACATCATCGTGTCGCAGAAGTTCCTCACGGAGCACCCGAAGGTCGTCGAGGCGGTGCTGAAGGGTTCGGTCGACTCCAACAAGTGGATCAACGCCAACCCGGTGGCGGCCAAGGCCGCGGCGAACAAGCAGCTGGAGGCGGACTCCGGCAAGGCGCTGCCGACCGAGGTGCTGGACCCGGCGTGGACGTCGATCCAGTTCATCAACGACCCGCTGGCCTCCACGCTCAACACCGAGGCGGAGCACGCGGTCAAGGCGGGTCTGCTGGAGAAGCCCGACCTCAAGGGCATCTACGACCTGAGCATCCTGAACAAGGTCCTCAAGGCCGAGGGCGAGTCCACGGTCGACGACGCCGGTCTCGGCGTCGGCTGACCGGAATCCGATGAGTTCCCAGGAGGTGACGACCATGGCCACGACCTTCGCCAAGGCCGCCGAGTCCGCGCAGTCCGTGGAATACGCGGCCCGGCTTGAGCACGTCTCGAAGTCCTTCGCGGGGCCGGGTGGGCAGCAGCTCGTCCTGGACGACATCACCCTCGATGTCGCTCCCGGCGAGTTCGTCACCCTCCTGGGGGCTTCGGGCTGCGGCAAGTCCACTCTGCTCAACCTGGTGGCGGGGCTCGACGAGCCCACCACCGGCTCCATCACGACGGACGGCCGTCCGGCACTGATGTTCCAGGAGCACGCCCTCTTCCCGTGGCTGACCGCGGGCAAGAACATCGAGCTTGCCCTGAAGCTCCGGGGGGTCGCGAAGACCGAGCGGCGCGGCAAGGCGGAGGAGCTCCTCGAGCTGGTCCGGCTGAAGGGCGCTTACGGAAAGCGTGTTCACGAACTTTCCGGCGGTATGCGGCAGCGCGTGGCGATGGCCCGCGCGCTGGCGCAGGAGAGCAACATCCTGCTGATGGACGAGCCGTTCGCGGCGCTGGACGCCATCACGCGGGACGTGCTGCACGACGAGCTGACCCGGATCTGGGAGGAGACGGGACTGTCCGTCCTCTTCGTCACGCACAACGTGCGCGAGGCGGTGCGGCTCGCGCAGCGGGTCGTCCTGCTGTCCTCCCGGCCCGGCCGGGTGGCGCGGGAGTGGACGGTCGACATCCCGCAGCCGCGCCGGATCGAGGACGCCCCGGTCGCGGAACTGTCCATCGAGATCACCGAAGTCCTGCGTGGGGAGATCCGCCGACATGGCCAGCACTGAGACGAACCCGCCGGTGGCGAAGGCGGTCACCACCGAGCTCGCCGGGGTGGAGGCGGGACTCGACGCGCTGGACGTGGTGGCGCCCACCGGCCGTACGCCCTTTCGTCGGACCTTCGTCGACAAGATCCTGCCGCCGATCATCGCGACGGTGCTGCTGCTGATCGTCTGGCACATCACCTTCAAGATCGTCGACGACCCGACGAAGCTGGTCTCTCCCCTGGACGTCTGGCGGACGCTTCAGGACGCCTGGCTCGAGGGCAAGCTGCTCGGCTACATCTGGACGAGCGTTTCGCGCGGTCTGCTCGGCTTCCTCTTCGCCCTGGCGATCGGCACCCCGTTGGGTCTGCTGGTGGCCCGGGTGAAGTTCGTGCGGGCGGCGATCGGTCCGATCCTGTCCGGTCTCCAGTCGCTGCCGTCGGTGGCGTGGGTGCCGCCGGCCGTGCTGTGGCTGGGCCTGAACAACTCGATGATGTACGCGGTGATCCTGCTCGGCGCGGTGCCGTCCATCGCCAACGGGCTGGTGTCCGGCGTCGACCAGGTGCCGCCGCTGTTCCTGCGGGCGGGTCGCACGATGGGCGCGACGGGACTGAAGGGAACGTTCTACATCACGTTGCCGGCCGCGCTGCCGGGCTATGTGGCCGGGCTGAAGCAGGGCTGGGCGTTCTCGTGGCGTTCGCTGATGGCGGCGGAGATCATCGCGTCCTTCCCCGACCTCGGCGTCGGCCTCGGCCAGTTGCTGGAGAACGGGCGCAACGCCAGTGACATGTCGATGGTGTTCGAGGCGATCCTGCTCATCCTGTTCGTCGGTATCGCCATCGACCTGCTGATCTTCAGTCCGCTGGAGCGGTGGGTGCTGCGCAGCCGTGGTCTGCTGGTGAAGAGCTGAAGTCACATGTACAGGAAACCGGTTCCTCCCGTTCTCGTGGTGATCGCCCACGGCAGCCGCGACCCTCGGCACGCGGCGACCGTGCACGCCCTGGTGCGGCGGGTGCGGTCGTTGCGGCCGGGACTGCGGGTGGAGACCGGTTTCCTGGACTTCAACATCCCCTCCGTCCAGGGAGTGCTGGAGTCGTTGGCGGCGGAGGGCGTCCGTGACGTCGTGGCGCTGCCGCTGCTGCTGACCCGGGCGTTCCACGCGAAGGCGGACATCCCGGCGGTCCTGCGGGACGCTCCGGCACAGCTGCGGATCAGGCAGGCCGAGGTCCTCGGCCCGTCGCCCCTGCTGCTCGCCGTCCTCGAACGGCGGCTGTACGAGGCGGGCTTGACGCCCGCCGACAAGTCCTCGACCGGGGTCGTGCTGGCCTCGGCGGGGTCCACGGACCCGGAGGCGATCGCAGTGATCGCAGAAATCGCGCGGGAGTGGCGGCGCACCGGTTGGTGTGCCGTGCGGCCTGCGTTCGCCTCCGGCAATTCTCCCTCGGGGTTCCCGCGCACCGAGGACGCGGTCCGCGAACTGCGGGCGCTGGGCTGCGCGCGGGTCGCCGTCGCACCGTACGTCCTGGCCCCCGGATTCCTGCCGGACCGTATCGCGCGAGGCGCGGCCGCGGCGGACGTCCTGGCCGACGTGCTCGGCCCGGCGCCGGAGGTGGCACGGGTGCTGCTGGAACGCTACGACGCGGCGCGCGCGCCGGCGCTGGCGGCCGTCGGCGCCTGACCGCCCACGGGCCGCCTCGGCAACGGTCGACGTCGACGGCCCGGATCAGCCGTCAGCCGTCAGCCGTCAGCCGCGGTCGAAACAGAATTCCCGGTGGCGCTCAGCGGACCCCGCGGGCCGCGCCCTGGCGTGGATCGCGGCCGCTCGCCGCCAGCGCCCGCTCGAACACCGGGGCGTCCTGTGCCACCGGCACCACGGCCGCGAAGCCGTCGTACCGGCGGTAGAGGTCGCCGTGCTGTTCGACGACGTCGAGCACGAACCGGGCCGCGTCGTCGGAGACGTGGAACTCCTGGTCGGTGGCGACCGCCACGTCCCAGCCGTGCACCGCCATCTCCTTGACGATCATCGAGGCGATCTCGGCGGCGGGCATCGCGGCCATTCCCAAATCCACCTCGCCCTCCCACACGGCCGGATCCGCCCAGGCCGCGACCGCGCGCCCGAGCTGGTCGGCGTACGCCTCGGCCCACCGCGGGTCGGCGGTGAAGTCGCGGGCGACCAGGTCGTCGGGGAGCTGTTTGCGCAGGGCGCGGTGTTCGAGGCCGTGGGAGGTGTACAGGACCCAGTGGTTGACCAGGGTGCGAACGTCCCAGCCCGGACAGTGCGTCGGGTCGCTCAATCGTGCCGCCGGGACACCGCGGGCGACGCGCGCCGCCTCGGCGGCGCATTCGGACAGGTACTGGTGCGTCTCGTCGTACTTCATGCGTCCCACGCTAGGCAGCGCGGTGCTCAGGGTTCTTGAACAAACGCGACAGCGGCGGCGGCCCGGTCGGCCCATCGGATCAGCTCCGTCAACGGCAGGGAGCCGGGGGCCCGGCGCTCCCGGGCGAACTGGTTGGCAAGCCGTTGCAGAAACTCGTTCAGCGGGGTCGGTACGCCGTGCAGCCGGCCGAGGAGCGCGATCTCGCCGTTGAGGTGGTCGGCCTCGATGGAGCCGACACCACGGCTGAGGGACTGCCAGGAGGACCCACCGCCGCGCGGGGCGCCGTCGAGCGGGACGAGCGTGACCTTGTCACCGCGTACGGCCTGCTGTTCCCCGGTGCTCGTCCACTCGATCCCGGCCGCGTGCAGCACGGCCTCGCCCTCGGCCCGCACCCTCGCGTACAGCGCCTCCGCCCCGGGGTCTCCCGAGGTGCCGCTCACCGCTTCCATGGCGTTTCCGAGGTTGGACAGCAGCTTCGCGTACTGCCAGCGGGAGACGTCGGGTACGACCGGTGCCTCGAAATACGCCTCTTCCAGGTCGGCGGCGATCCGGCGGACCGTCTCGTCGGTGCCGTGCGGGTATCGGCCCAGGTGCAGGATTCCGGTGAGCGGTGTGCCGGCGGCGGAGACGACACCCGGTTCGACATGGGTGGCGGGCAGCCAGACGCAGACGCCGTACACGTTTCGGAAACGGCGCAGGGCGAGGCGCGGGCTCTCCACCCCGTTCTGCGCGCAGAACACGGGCAGCCGCTCGGCGGCCGTGCCGCCGCCCTCGACCGGGGCCGGGCCCCACACCCGCAGTGCCGCCTCGGTGTCCTGGGTCTTGACGGCGAGGAAGAGGACGTCGTCGGCGCGCAGCGTGCCGAGCGCGTCCGGTCCTTCGACGACGGGCAGCCGGTAGGTCAGCTCGCCCTGCGGGACCCTGAGCAGCAGTCCGTCCTCCGTGAGCGCCGCCCGGTGCGCGCCTCGCGCGACCAGCACGACCTCGTGCCCGGCCTGTGCTAGTCGTCCGCCGACCGTGCCGCCGATCGCCCCTGCCCCGATGATGATGTAGCGCATGGGAGGAGCGTCGCACAGCCGTGCGCACGCCCCGTCACAAGCCCGGGAAAGGATCCGCCCGAGGTCGTTCGGGGTGGAGACCGATCCCGGTCTCAGGGATCCACCGGCTCCCCGCCGGTCCGCGGCTCACCCTGCCCCGCGAGATGCTCTCCCGGGCGCCCTCGCGCGGCTTGCGCAAGGTCACGCTCGCGTCATCTCCACCAGTTTCACGACGGTGTTCCAGTTGCGGGTCGTGGCGATGAGCCCCTTGTTGCGCCGGGGCCTGGACAGCTGTTCGGCGAGCTTGGAGCGGCCGAGGCCCTCGGGGGCGTACAGGTACAGGACGCGGTCGCCGAGGCGGAACTCCTCGGGGAGGTGGGCGGCCTGGTCGATGTCCGCGTAGCGCTCCGCGTCGACGGGGGTGGAGAAATAGGTGATGTGGAGTTGCCTGGCCTCCAGGTCCGTGGCGGGGAACGGGCAGGCGTCGGCAACCGCTTCCAGATAGGTGTGGTCGCGCACGATGACCCCCACGGCGAAGCCGAAGTGTTTCTCGATCGCCGCCGTGAGCTCGGCGGCGAGGCTGTCCTCGTCCCCGTGGGCGGAGGAGAACACGGCCTGACCGCTCTGGAGGTGGGTGCGGACGTCCCCGAGGCCGAGCCCCTCCAGGAGGGTGCGCAGTTCGGCCATCGGGACCTTCCTGCTGCCGCCCACGTTGATGCCGCGCAGCAGTGCCGCGTACGTCGTCGTCATCCGCTCACCTTAGGCGGCCGTCGTGCCCCGTGGGGGTGGGCACGACGGCCGCGGCCGGGGTGGAGCGTCGGGCGAAACTCTGGCCGATCGGCGGGCCGCGGAGCAACATCTGCCGGACATCTCCACAGGCTTATGACTTGTTCAACAAACTCCTGTCATGACCCTTCCGACCTGCGCCTCGGACTCCCTCTCGCCGTCACGGGCCCGCCCCACCGGCCCCGCACCCTGATCGTCGTCCCCGAGATCCCCGGATAGATGTAGGGGGCCTGTGTCCTCCCCTGCGGTGAGACGGCGGGGTCCGACGGGAGGAGTCGGGGGTCCGGCACCTCACCGGGCAGCACGACGAGATGGCTTTATCCAGGCCATACCTTCGAATCGAAAGGTGGCGGCAGGGGGCTGACACCGCATCACAAGAGGGCAGGCCATGGGGAACGGAGATATACGGGTGCGGGGCATCGCCGCGCGGGCCGGCGGCTGGAGTGCCCGGCACCGATGGGCCGCGGTCGGCCTCTGGGTGCTGTTCGTCGTCCTGGCCGTGGGGATCGGTTCGGCGGCGGGCACGGTCGAGGTCAAGGAGAGCGACCAGCTCGGGGGCGAGACCCATACGGCCGCCCGGATCGTGGAGGACGCCGGCATCGACGAGCCGGCCGGTGAGACGGTCCTCATCCAGTCGAAGGACGGCTCGGTCAAGGCCACGGACCCGGAGTTCAAGGCCGCCGTCGCCGCGGTCGTCGCCGCCGTGGACAAGACCGGCGAGGTCACCGACGTGACCTCGCCCTACGACGCCGACACGATCTCCCGGGACGGTCACAGCGCGCTCGTGCAGTTCGACATGCGGGGCGACTCCGACACCGCGGGCGAGCGGGTCGAGCCGGTTCTCGATGCCGTCGAGGCAGTGGGCAAGGACCACTCCACGCTGCGGATCGAGGAGATCGGCGGCGCCAGCATGATGAAGACGTTCGACGACGCGTTCGGCGACGACTTCCAGCAGGCGGAGTACTCGGCCGTGCCGGTGGCCCTGGGCATTCTGCTGATCGCGTTCGGCGCGCTGGTGGCCGCGCTGCTGCCGGTGGCGCTCGCGGTCACCGCGATCATGGCGACGATGGGCCTGATGAGCATCGTCAGCCACTTCCAGCCGATGGACGACACGGCGAGCTCCGTGATGCTGCTGGTCGGTCTGGCCGTCGGTGTCGACTACTGCCTGTTCTACCTGCGCCGGGAGCGCGAGGAGCGGGCCGCGGGACGTGATCCCGAAACCGCTCTCAGGATCGCCGCGGCGACCAGTGGCCGTGCCGTGATCGTCTCCGGAGTCACCGTGTGTGTGGCGATGGCGGGCATGCTGTTCACCGGTCTCGCGACGTTCGAGGCGATGGGCCTGGCCTCCCTGATGGTGGTCGCGGTCGCCATGGTCGGTTCGGTGACCGTGCTTCCGGCGCTGCTGTCGCTGCTCGGGCACCGGGTGGAGAAGGGTCGCATCCCGTTCCTGCACCCCGACAAGCGTCGTAAGCACGGCAACGGCGGACGCGCCGCCGAGGGCAGCCGGTTCTGGAGCGCCGTCCTGAAGGTCGTCCTCGCCAAGCCCGGCGTGTCGCTGGTCGTGGCGGCCGGCGCACTGCTCGCGATCGCCGCTCCGGCGGTCGGCATGAAGACCCAGAACCTCACGCTGGACCAGGAGTTCGGCGACTCGCTGCCGATCGTGCAGACCTACAACCGGGTCAACGACGCCTTCCCGGGCGGTTCCGAACCGGCCGAGGTGATCGTCAAGGCGGACGACATCAACGCCGCCGAGGTGAAGACCGCGCTCGAGCAGTTCAAGGCACAGGCGGTCAGCTCGGGCGCCTCCTGCGGCCCGGTCGAGATCAAGCTGCACGACGCGCAGAACATCGCGTACGTGTACGTTCCGCTGGTCGGCGGCTCCGACCTGGACAAGGCGGGCAAGAGCCTGGACACGCTGCGCGACGAGGTGCGGCCCGCCACACTCGGCAAGGTCGACGGTCTCCAGGCGCCGATCACCGGGCAGGTGGCCGGTTCGAAGGACTTCAACGACCAGCTGGCCGGAGCCGTCGCTCCCGTCTTCGCCTTCGTCGTGGTCTTCGCCTTCCTCCTGATGCTGCTGTCGTTCCGCTCGCTGACGGTCGCGATCACCTCGATCGTGCTCAACCTGCTGTCTGTGGGCGCCGCCTACGGAATCCTGGTCGCCGTGTTCCAGCACGGCTGGGGCGCGTCGCTGGTGGGCGCGGAGGGCGTCGGCGCCATCATCACCTGGCTGCCGCTGTTCCTCTTCGTGATCCTCTTCGGACTGTCGATGGACTACCACGTGTTCGTGGTCTCGCGGATCCGTGAGGCGCGGATGCGGGGCCGTTCGACGAACGAGGCCATCAAGCACGGTGTGGTCACCACGGCCGGTGTGGTCACCAGCGCCGCGGTCATCATGGTCGCCGTGTTCGCGATCTTCGGGACGCTGTCCATGCAGTCCATGAAGCAGATGGGTGTGGGCCTGGCGGCCGCGGTGCTGATCGACGCGACGATCATCCGGGGTGTGCTGCTCCCGGCCGTGATGGCGCTGCTGGGCGAGCGCAACTGGTACCTGCCGAAGTGGCTTCAGTGGCTGCCCGACTTCACGCACGACGAGTCGCCGGAGGCGGTCGCGCCGGTGACGCGGGACGACGAGGGCGAGCCGTTGCGGGTCTGACGCCGGTCGCGTCGACCGAAGCAACATGAACCGAGGGCCCGTTGACCTCCCGGGGGAGTCAACGGGCCCTCACTCGTGCCCGATGCGGTACGCGGGCTCGGCACACGGTCGGCACCCGGTCGCACCCGCTCGTACCCGGTCGGGAACCGTTTCAGAAACCCTTTCTCTCCAGCTCGGCCTCGATGAGGTCGGCCGCCCGGCGGGTGCCGCCCTCGTCCGCCATCTCCGCCTGGATCACCTTGAGCCGACGGGCGACCTCCGGGTCGTCGACGAGTGCGAGGGCGGCTTCCCGCAGGTTCGCGGCCGTCGCCTCGGGGGTGGCGATCCGCCGGGCCACCCCGAGCCCCTGGAGCATGTCCGCGTTGCCGAACTGGTCGACGGCCTGCGGGACGGCGATCATCGGGGTGGCCGTGGCCAGCCCTTCCTGGCTGCCGCCCGCGCCGGCGTGCGTGACGAACAGGTCGGCCTGCTTCAGCACCGCCAACTGCGGTACCCAGGAACACACTTCGACGTTGTCGGGTACGGCGCCCAGCGTGGCGGGGTCGACGCGGCTGCCGACCTGGAGGACGAGGTGCCAGCCGGGCAGGTCACCGAAGGCGCGCACGCAGTCCCGGTAGAAGTCCGGCTGGTCGGTGAAGGTCGAGCCGAGCGAGACGAGGACGACCTTCTCCGCCCGCTCGGGGCGCGTCCATCCCCCCTCGGCGGCGCGGTCGCCCTGGCAGGCGCCGACGAACGTGTAAACGCTTTCGTCGACACGGTCGGCGTGCGGCTGGAGCACCTTGGGGATCAGCACGAGGGACCGGGCCGGGCGGCCGACGAAGGGATCGGGGTGTTCGGTGATCCCGTTCTCCTCCAGCCAGGCGTGGAACCGTGCGTAGTAAGCCTTTCCGCGCTCCGTTTCCCTCGGCTCCGCCCACATCGGCCCGGCGACCTCCTCCTCGTAGCCCTCCCAGGCCACGAGGTTGGGCGAGAGGGAGACCGCCGGCACCCCCCAGCGGTGGGCGAGGACGCGGGCGGGGTAGGCGGTGATGTCGTGCAGCACCAGGTCCGGCTCGTCCCCGTCGTACGCCTCGATCAGCTGGGGCAGGGCCTGGATCGCGTCGGCCAGGAAGGGCTCGACGTTGTCGAGGAGGGTGCTCCCCCAGGCGGAGGGGTCGTCGTCGGGCGAGGGCAGCGTCGAGTGCCACGGCTTGACCTCGGCTCCGGTACCGGCGACCTTCTCGGCGAAGACGAGCGGGATCGCGTACGTCACCCGGTGCCCGCGTGCGACGAGCTCGCGGATCACCTCGAGGCTCGGGTTCACGTGGCCGTGGGCGGCGATGGAGAACATGGCGAGATGGGCGGGGCGACTGGTCATGTCGTCGACACTAACGAGACGAGACGTCTCGTGCAACCTCAAGGGGGTGCGGTTCAGCCGTCGGGGCAGCGCTCGTCGGACCCTTCGGCGCTCCGCCCGCGCGCGTCCGTCACCTTCACGGTCACCGTCGCTGCGTTTGCGTTTGCGTCGGTGTCGACGCCGGTGCCGGTGTCCGTGGTGCGCTGCGCCTCGGCCGCCGTGCAGATCAGCTGCGCCAGCGCGAGGTCGGGCAACTCCTGTGCGACATGGCGCAGTCGGATCGAGATCACGCCGCTTCGCGGGTCCACCGACACGGTGGCCGGCGCCCGGGCCTCGGCGGCGCGGCCATCGGACGGACCGGTGGCGGGGGCCATGCTCGCGACGGGCGCGGGGGCGAGCGGCGCGGCGTCCGCCGAGGGGGCAGCAGCGTGCTCAGTCGCTTCGTCCGTTCCGTGGCCGTCGGGCCCTCCAGGAGGAGCCTCACCGCGGACTCCGCGTCGACCACACCGACGGCCCTGCGGGGGACGGCGACCAGGGAACCGTTTTCGACGAGATAGACCCGCACCATCGGCACGACTCCGTGCGCGGGTCCGCCCGCCTCCACCACCCCGGTCGCCGGGATCCCGCAGGAGACCAGCCCGCACAGCGCCGGCACGCACAGCATCACGGCTCGCCGTACGGCCCTCATGCCCGCCCCTCCCGCGTCGCCTCGTCCGGGGTCGCCCCGTCCGGTGCCGACTCGTTCCGCCGCAGCGGGAGTTCGACCGTGAAGACGGCGCCGCCCTCCGGCCGGTTCGCCGCCCGGACGGTGCCGCCGTGCATCCGTACGTTCTCCTCGGTGATCGCCAGTCCCAGCCCGCTGCCCTCGGTCCGGGACCGGGCGGCGTCCGACTTGTAGAAACGTTCGAAGACATGGGGCAGAACGTCGTCGGGGATGCCGGGCCCGCTGTCCAGCACCTCGATGACCACCCGCCGCCCGGTCCCCGACCGCTCGCCCTCGCGCAGACTCAACCGCACCGGGCGGGCGCCGTGCCGCAGGGCGTTGCCGACCAGGTTGGCGACGACGACGTCGAGGCGACGCGGGTCCACGCGTCCGCGCAGCGCGTCCGGCTCCGGCAGGCGGGCCTCCACCGTGTCGGTCCAGCCCCGGGAGGCGAGGGTGCGCCGGAGGGACTCGGCGAGGTCGATCTCGTCCGCGTGCAGCACGGCCGCGCCGGCGTCGAAGCGGGAGATCTCCATCAGGTCGTCCACGAGCCGGGCCAGCTTCACGGTCTCCTCGCTGATCAGCCGGACCGCGGTGGCGGTGTCCGGGTCCAGGCCGGCGGCGTCCTCGTCGAGCACGTCGGTGACGGCCGACATGGCGGCCAGCGGAGTGCGCAGCTCGTGCGACACGTCCGCGGCGAAGCGGCGGGCCCGGGCCTCCATGCCGCGCAGTTCGGCCACCGACTCCTCCAGCGCGGCGGCCGTCTCGTTGAACGTGTGGGACAGCTCGGCCAGTTCGTCCGATCCGTCGACGGCGAGCCGGGTGTCCAGTCGGCCCTCGGCGATGCTGCGCGTGGCGTGGCGCAGCGCGCGTACCGGCCGCAGCACCCCGCGGGCGGCGAGCAGGGCGAGCAGGACGGCGAGGGCCAGGGCGGGGACGGCGGCCCGCTCGGCCGCGGTCACCAGGGCGTCCACGTAGGCCTGTTCGGTGGTCTGCGGCACCGTCAGGAACACCTGGAGGCCGGAGAGGGGCCAACCGCTCCCCTCGGCGGAGCCGAAGGCGACCGACATGCCGACGACGAGCGCGGTGTGGTCCGCGCGGTTCACCCGCTGGAAGACGGTCGCCGACCGGGAGTCGACCGCCTCGCGCAGGGCGGGTGTCAGTTCCTCGAACGGGTCGTCGGGGACGGACGTGACCCGCAGCCCGCGGTAGACGACGAGTACGCGCCAGGCGCCCGACGGCTCTGCGGCGGCCACGTCGGCGGCGAACCGCCGCAGCGCGTCCCGACTGGCCGGCAGGACCAGCTCGGGGGCGAGCCGTGTCACGTGGGTGCGCAGCTGCTGGATGACGGTGTCCTGGCTCTGCTGGAGCACCCCCGTGCGCGCCTCCCGGAAGGTGAGCGCGCCGGTGGTCGTGGCGGTGACGGCGGCCACCAGCGCGAAGGCCACCACCAGGCGCACGCGCAGCCCCCGTAGCCGATGTGTTCCGATCCTGGTTCCCAGGGGCCTCACCGCGAGGCGAACCGGTAGCCGAAGCCGCGGACCGTGTGGATGTGGCGGGGTTCGCGCGGGGGTTCGCCCAGCTTGGCGCGCAGCCGCTTCACGCAGGCGTCCACCAGGCGCGCGTCGCCGTGGTAGCTGTGCTGCCAGACCGCCTCCAGGAGTTGCTGCCGGCTGAACACCTGGCCGGGCGAGGCCGACAGGGTCAGCAGCAGCCGGAGTTCGGAGGGGGCGAGGGCGACCGGCGCACCCTGCCAGGTGACCGAGAGCCCTGCCCGGTCGACGGCCAGGTCGCCGTAGGTGTCGATCTTCGGTATGCCGCCGTCGGCGGGTGTGACGCCGGCCGCCCGGCGCAGGACGGCGCGGATCCGGGCCTGGAGCACCCGGGCCGGCACGGGCTTGACCACGTAGTCGTCGGCGCCGGCCTCCAGACCGACAACGATGTCCTCGTCGTCGCCCCGCGCGGTCGCCATGATGATCGGCAGCGTCTGGTCGAGCACACGCATCCTGCGGCAGACGTCCAGGCCGGTCATGCCGGGCAGCATCAGGTCCAGCACCACGACGTCGGGCCGGAAGGACCGCAGCCGGTCCAGGCCGTCCTCCCCGGTCTCGGCGGCGGCGACCTCGTGACCCTGACGGCGCAGCGCGAGGCCGACCCCGTCCCGCACGGCACGGTCGTCCTCGATCAGCAGAACTCGTGGCATGCGCTCAGTATCCGTACCGCGTCGGCCCGTTCGGAGCGCTGTTACCGGATGATCACATGAAACGGAACCGGTCGGGTCGTTACCCTTTCGTTATCATACGGGCCAGATCCGATCACATGGCGATCACAATCTGAACAACCATGACCGCGCACAAAGCAACGCCTTCCTCCGCCCGTCGCCGTCGGAGCGGCCACGCGCACGCCCGCGGCCGACGCGCCCGGAAGGGTTCGCTGTGGGGCGGAGCGGCCGCGCTGGCCGTACTGTGCGCCGCCGGTTTCGCGGCCGCGGGCTGGACGTCCGCCGACGCGGGCGGGGCTTCGGCAGGGGGTCGCTCCACCGCGTCCGCGGGGCCGAGCGGATCCGCGGCGTCCGGCCCCGCCTCCAGCGGGCCGACGGCCGGCACCGCCGGGGCCGGCTCGGGCACACCTCCCGCCGGTCCGTCCACGAGCCCGTCCGGCAGTCCGTCGGGCGGAACCTCCGACAGCGCGACCGCCGGGTCGTCCGCGTCGGACATCCCGGCGTCGGGACCGGGCACCTTCACCACCGCGTCGGGTTCGAGCGCCAAGGTGGGCCGTGGCACGGCCCTGCGCTACCGGGTCGACGTCGAGGACGGCCTCGACCTGTCCGCCACGGACGTGGCCCGGCAGGTGGAGGGCATCCTCGGCGACCGGCGCGGCTGGACGGCGGACGGCCGCTCGGCGTTCCAGCGGGTCTCCGGCGGCACCACCGACTTCGTCGTACGGGTCGCGACACCCGCCACCGTGGACGAGATCTGCGGTCAATACGGACTGGACACCGGCGGCGAGGTCAACTGCAACGTGGCCGACAACGTCATGGTCAACCTCAAGCGCTGGCTGCTGGCCACCCCCGTCTACGCCCGGGACGTCACCGCGTATCGCGCCCTGATCGTCAACCACGAGGTGGGCCACTTCCTCGGCCACGGCCACGTCGGCTGCCCCGGCCCGGGCAAGCCGGCCCCGGCTATGATGCAGCAGATCAAGGGCATGGACGGCTGTGTGCCCAACGTCTGGCCGTACGACGACCAGGGGCGGTTCCTCACCGGCCCCGCCGTTCCGTGAGGCCGGCCCGCCGCTCGCCACTGCCGCCCGGCGCCCGGCACTCCCCGCTCGCCACTGCCGCTCGGCGCCCGGCGCCCGGCGCGGATCCGGTGCCCCTCGCCCGGTCGTTCAGCGCTGGTAGCGGGCCAGCACCAGGTTGCCGTCCTTCTCGAGCCGCTCGCGCAGTTCCCCGAGACCGATCGCCCCGCTGTAGTACTCCTGGAACGCGGGGGTGGCGACCTTGTCCTTCCACTCGGGATAGCCCCGGACGGACTGGGCGGGCGCAGGACGCAGGTGCTCGGCGAGGGCGGTACCGGTCGCCCAGTCGTCCTTCGCCGTGTGCAGGGCCGGGTCGGCGAGTGCCCGCGTGCCGGTCGGCAGCATCCAGTCGCCCAGCGCGAGGCGCACCATGTTCTTCGGCCGCAGCAGGAAGTCGAGGAACGCCGCCGCCTCCTTCTTGTGCGCGCTGTCCTCGGCGACGGACAGCGTCTGCGGACTGACGCCCTGGGCGAGTCCGTCGGCGCCCGCGGGGGCGGGCAGCACCTGCCAGTCGAACCCCTCGGGCGCCTGCTGCACGATCTGCTGACGGTAGGAGAACCCGAGCGGGACCATCGCGTACCGGCCGCCGAAGAAGCCCGGCAGGGTGTCCGAGCCCCCGCTGCCCAGCGTCGTGGGTGAGGCGCTGCGGTCGGTGTCGACCTGGTCGTGGATGGTGCGCGGGACGACCTCGTCGCCGTCCTCGAAGCGGACGGTGACCTTTCCGTCCGCTCCCCGGTGGAAGAGCCGTCCACCCGCCGACAGGGAGAGGTTGAGGGTGGCGGAGACGGGCTCCTTCAGAGGCCAGGCCACGCCGTACTTCCCGGCGCCGCCGAGCCGCCGCGTGATCTGCCGGAACTCCGCCCAGCTCCACGGGTGTTCGGGGGTGGGGATCCGTACGCCGGAGCGCTTCAGCCAGGTCGCGTTGGCCACGAGGACGCGCGGCTCCTGGAGGAACGGCACACCGTAGACGCCGTCGCCGAAGGTGGTCGTCTCCCAACTGCGCTGCGGTATGTCCGACTTGAGGCGGGCCGGCAGCAGGTCGGTCAGGTCGGCGAGGTAGCCGCCGTAGGCGAAGTCGGCGAGGTCGTCGGAGGCGTCGTGGATGATGTCGGGGGCCTCGCCGCCCTCGAAGGAGGTGAGCAGCTGGTCGTGGACGCTCGACCAACTCCCCTGGACGTACTCGACCTTGACGTCGGAGTGGGTGGCGTTCCACTCCTCCACCAGGTCCTTGTTGGCCTGGACGGACTCCTCCTGCCAGGCCAGGGACTGGAAGCGGAGGGTGATACGGCCGTCGTCCCCGCCGCCACCGGCGGTACAGCCCGCGAGAAGCAGCAGGACGGCCACGATCAGCGCTCGGATCCGCATCAGCTCTTCACCGCCCCGGCGAGCATGCCGCCCGTGATCCTTCGCTGGACGATCGCGAAGACGACCAGTGAGGGCAGGGTGGCGAGGAGGGCGGCGGCGGCCAGGGGGCCGAGATCGGCGACGCCCTCCGTGCCGATGAAGTGGGTCAGGACGACCGGCAGGGTCTGCTTCCCCGGGGACTTCAGCAGCACCAGCGCGAAGAAGAACTCGTTCCACGCCGTGATGAACGCGAACAGCCCCGTCGCCACGATCCCCGGAGCGAGCAGCGGCGCCGTCACCGAGACCAGCGTCCGCAGCCGCCCGGCGCCGTCGATCGCCGCCGCCTCCTCCAGCTCGACGGGGACGGCCCGGACGTATCCGACGAGCATCCACAGCGCGAAGGGCAGCGCCCACACCACGTACACCAGCACCAGTCCCGGCACGGAGTCGATCAGCCGCAGGTTCTTCAGCACCAGGAACAGCGGGATGATCACCAGCACGAACGGGAAGGCCTGGCTGACCACCACCCAGCCGGACGCGGCCCGCGCGAGCCGGGAGCGCCGGCGGGCCATGACGTACGCCATCGGGGTGGCGACGGCCACGGCGATCAGGGCGGCGCTCACCGCGGCGAGCAGGGAGTTCAGCGCGGCGTGCAGCAGGGGCTGTTCGTCGAACGCCTGGCGGAAGTTGTCGAGGGTGGGGTGCTCGGGGATCCAGGTGGGGTGCAGGCTGCCCAGTTCGCGCGCCGGCTTGAACGCGACGGAGAGCAGCCAGAGGAAGGGGAAGGCGAGGAAGACGAGGTAGCCGAGCAGGGCGGTGTACTGTCCGGCCCGGGCCGCGCGGCGGGTTCTCACGCCTCGTCACCTCCCCGGATCCGGCCCACCAGGAACAGGGCGAGGAACACCGAGATCACCGCGACCATCACACAGCCCATCGCCGCCGCGTACCCGAACTGGCCGTAGCGGAAGGCCTCTTCGTAGGCGAAGAGCATGGGCAGCCGGGTGCGTCCGCCGGGTCCGCCGTTGGTCAGCACATAGACCAGGGCGAAGGAGTTGAAGTTCCAGATGAAGTTCAGAGCCGTGATGGCGAGGGCGATGGGGCGCAGGGCCGGCCAGGTGACCGTCCGGAACCGGCGCCAGGCGCCCGCGCCGTCCACCGCGGCAGCCTCGTGCAGTTCCCTCGGGGTGTTCTGGAGGCCGGCGAGCAGGGCGACCGTGGTCTGCGGCATGCCCGCCCACACGCCTACGACGATCACCGCGGGCAGGGCGGTCGCCAGTCCGCTGAGCCAGTCCCGCCCGTCGCCCAGACCCAGGTCGCGCAGGGTCTCGTTGAGGATGCCGGCGTCCGGGTTGTAGACGAGCCGCCACATGACGCCGACCACGACCTCGGGCATCGCCCAGGGGATGATCGCGAGGGCGCGGGCCAGCCAGCGCAGCCGCAGGTCTTGGTCGAGCAGCAGGGCGAGGCCGAGGGCGAGCAGGAACTGCGGGACGGTCACCCCGACCGCCCAGACCAGGCCGATCCGGAACGACTCCCAGAACAGCGTGTCGTGCAGCAGGTCGGAGAAGTTGAGGACGCCGATCCAGCGGGTGGGCGCGGTGCGGCCCGACTGGGCGTCGGTGAACGCCAGCAGGATCCCGTAGAGCAGCGGGCCGACGCTCAGGGCCAGGATGGGGATCAGGGCGGGGAGGACGAGGAACCACGCGCCGTGGCCCGCGGTGCCGCGCGGCGGGCCGGTGCCGGACGCGCGACGTACGGTCCGTCTCTTCTCGGTCGCCGACGACACCGGATCGGCCCCCTTCCCGCGGCTGTGACGGGCCCCGCCATGGTCGTGAAGGTGCTGTACCCCGTCAAGAGACCTTGCGCACGGCCCGATCTGTGCGAATGCGACACTGGCCGTCGGATGGCCGGATCCCGACGCCGTCCGGCAGACCGGGGCGGCGCACCACACGGAGGCGGACGATGGACGAGGCACGGGCGCGGGACGTACTCGCCGCGGCGGCGGTTCTGCCCGGTCCGGCGGCAGAGGCGCGGTTCCTCGCCCTGGGCGAGAACGCCGTGTTCGCCGCCGGTGACCTGGTGGTGAAGGTGGGCCGGGCCGCCGAGCTCCTCGACCGGGCCCGGCGCGAACTGGACGTCGCCGTCTGGCTGGCCGAAGCGGGCGTCCCGGCGGTGCGGGCCGCCGAGCCCGCGCCGCGGCTGGTCGAGGGGCACCCGGTGACCGTGTGGCACCGGCTGCCCGACCCCGTGCGCCCCGCCGAACCGCGGGATCTGGCCGAACTCCTGCGCCTCGTGCACGCGCTGCCCGCCCCCGGCTTCGGCCTGCCCGCGCGTGATCTGCTGTCGGGGGTCGAACGCTGGCTGCGGCTCGCGGGCGACGCCGTCGACCCGGCGGACGCGGCCTATCTGCGCGAGCGCCGCGACGGCTTCGCCGCGGCCGCCGCCGCGCTCACCCCGCATCTGCCGCCCGGCCCGATCCACGGCGACGCGCTGCCCCGCAATGTGCACATCGGGCCCGACGGTCCGGTCCTGGTCGATCTGGAGACGGTGTCGGCCGATCTGCGCGAGCACGACCTGGTGGTCATGGCGCTCTCCCGCGACCGGTACGGGCTGCCCGCCGAGGCCTACGACACCTTCACCGAGGCCTACGGCTGGGACGTGCGGGAGTGGGCGGGCTGCACGGTCCTGCGGGGCGCCCGCGAGACCGCGAGCTGCGCCTGGGTCGCCCAGCACGCGCCCACGAATCCCCAGGCGTTGACGGAGTTCCGGCGTCGGGTGGCGTCGCTGCGCGACGGGGACGAGGCGGTGCGGTGGTATCCGTTCTGATCCGGGTGCTGCGGGCGTGGCGGGCCGCCGCCCGGGCCGGGAGGCACGCCGACGGGTCCCCGTCCGACGAGCGGTGAGGGCGGGCGGGCCGCGGCGGCGTCAGACGGTCTTCTCCGCCGGCTCCCGGACCGGCCAGGCGCCGTCGATCACCGCGTCCGCTTCCCCCTTGCGGCGCAGGAAGCTCTGGAAGTCCGCCGCCCACTCGGCGTACCACTCGATCTGGCGGCGGTGCAGCTCCGCCGGGCCGAGGGCCGCGACCTTGGGGTGGCGGCCGGCTATCGCGCAGGCGAGGCGGGCGGCCGCGAGGGCGTCGGCGGAGGCGTCGTGCGCGGAGTCGAGCAGGACGCCGTACTCGGCGCAGACCGCCTCCAGGTTGCGCTTGCCGCGCCGGTAGCGGTCGACCGAGCGGTCGATGGTGTACGGGTCGACGACCGGCGCCGGGTCCAGGCCGCCCAGGCGGTCGCGCAGGGACGGCAGGCCGTGGCGTCGCAGTTCGGCGGAGAGCAGGGTCAGGTCGAAGGCGGCGTTGTAGGCGACGACCGGGACGCCGGTGCGCCAGTAGCCCGCGAGGACGTCGGCGATCGCGTCCGCGACCCGGTCGGCGGGGGCGCCCTCGCCGGCGGCCCGCTCGTTGCTGATCCCGTGCACCGCCACCGCGTCCGCCGGTATCTCCACGCCCGGGTCCGCCAACCACTCGCGGTGTCCCAGGACCTGCCCGTCCCTGACCTCGATCACGGCTCCCGTGACGATGCGCGCCTCGCGCGGGTCCGTCCCGGTCGTCTCCAGGTCGAAGCCGACAAGCAGCTCCCGGTACCAGGCCATGGTGGCCCCCCTTCTTGGTGGTGCTTTCCCCCAGTGGTCTCCACCCTCGCATGCGCCACTGACAACCAGAGGACCGCGTTCCGCTTGCCGCCGGGCCGAAACGGATAATTCAGGACACCGGCCGCGAGTCCGCCCAGGCCAGCTCGAACTCCTCGCGATATGCCGAGAAGAGTCCGCCGTCGTCCACCTCGCCCGGCTTGACGACCCGGTTGCCGTTGCGCAGTACCAGCACCGGCGCCTCCATGCCGCGCATGCGCCTCAGATAGGACTGGATCACCGCGATGCCGTCGGTGCCGTCGCCGTCGACCAGGTAGGCGGTGAAGCGGGGCGTCTCGTCGTACACCTGGATCTGGAAGGCGCCCGGGTCCCGCAGCCTGGCGCGCACCCGGCGCATGTGCAGGATGTTCATCTCCACCGCCCGGCTCAACTCGCCCCTCTTCATGCCCAGTTCGCGCTCGCGGCGCTTGACGGCGCTGGACGCCGGGTTGAGGAACAGCAGCCGGACGCGGGAGCCGCCCTCGGCGAGGCGGACCAGGCGGCGGCCGGAGAAGTTCTGCACGAGCAGGTTGAGGCCGATGCCGATGGCGTCGAGGCGGCGGGCGCCGTCGAAGATGTCCTCGGCGGGGAACCGGCGCAGCAGCCGCACCCGGTCGGAGTGGACGGCGACCACGTCCGCGTACCGGTCGCCGACGAGGTCCTCGACGGCGTCGACGGGCAGCCGGCGCGCCGAGGGGACGTCGCCGCTGGTGCCGAGCATCTCCAGCAGGCGCGCGGAGGCCCGCTCGGCCTGGCCGAGGACGGCCTCGGACAGGGCCCGGTTGCGGGAGACGACGTTGCGGGTCACCTCCAGCTCGTCCAGGGCCAGTTCGACGTCCCGGCGGTCGTCGAAGTAGGGCTCGAAGCACGGCCAGTGCTGCACCATCAGCTCGCGCAGCTGCGGCAGCGTGAGGAAGGAGACCACGTTGTCGTCGGCCGGGTCCAGCAAGTAGCCCTTGCGGCGGCTGACTTCGCGCACGGCGACCGCGCGCTGCACCCACTCCTGGCCGGCGGGTCCGGCCGCGGCGACCACCCACTCGTCGCCGTGGACGGGTTCGTAGATGGGCCGCAGGACGGCGGCCACGACGGCGCGCAGCCGCTGTTCGACGAGGTTCAGCCAGATATAGGCCCGGCCGGCCCGCTGGGCGCGGGTGCGTACCTCGCGCCAGGCGTCGGCATCCCAGTCCAGCTCCGGTCCGATGGCGTTCGTCTCCATCGGCCGGGCCAGGGACACCGTGCCGGGCGGGACGTCTGCGGAGCCCCCCTCGTGACCCTCGTCACCAGGGGGCAGCTCCAGCCCTCCCGAGCCCACCCGCGCACCGCCTTCCGCTCCCCCGAGCATCCCCGTCCCAACGATCAAGGAAGGGTACTCCGGGAGCGGCGGGCGGTGCAGCCGGATGGACAGGTCGTTTCTCAACTACCGCTGTTCGACTGACCGTTCTGTCCCGCCAGCGCGGACGGAGTGAGCGGATTCATAGCGGTGACGTCCCGGGGGACGAGCGAGAAGCCCTGCCAGTGGACCGGCATGGGCTGCTGGTCCTCGTCCCGGGCGATGTGGTGGAAGCCCACGTTCACCCAGGTCACGGGGTGGGTGAGGGTCTGTCCGTTCACCCATTTGTCGACGGAGGTGCCGTGCAGGGGGCTGCCGCAGTCGCGGACGTTGTTGCTGGCGTACTGCTCGCACTGGTTGTACTGGGTGAAGTAGACGTCGTGCTGGGTGAACTTGCGCCCGGAGTACTTGGTGGTGGCGCCGGGGACGAGTTCGTAGGAGCGGGCGTGACCGTCCTTGTTCTTGCCGGTCGCGCTGACCACCCGCCACCAGCGCATGTTCTTCGCGTCGCCCGCGAGTTCCTTGGTGACGGCGGTGCGGGTGGTCTTGGCGGTCGGGCCCTGCTGGCCGCCGGCGGGCGGGCTGACCACCGAGTCGTACTGCTCCACCTTGGTCGCCGAGGAGCCGTCGAGGCCGAAGTCGAGCCGCCAGAAGACGTTGTGGCTGTGGCTGGTGGCGTAAGACTTGGCGCCCTTGCCTATCGGCCAGCCGCGGCCGTCGCCCGCGTCGTAGTCGAAGGGCGAGAGGCTGCCGGTGGCGCCGACGTTCATGTTGATGGCACCGTCGTCGGAGAAACGCCACTCGGTGATGTACTCGTACCAGCCGACCTTGTTGACCGTGTAGATCAGCAGGTCCTTGCCCTGGGTCTGGAAGACCTTGTTCCCGGTGTCGGCCTGCATGCGGTAGGCGTGACCACGCGAACGGGTGGTGGTGCACAGGCCCTTGACGTTCGGGTTGTCGGAGAAGGACTCCGGGACCTTCACCGTCCGGATGGTCCCGCCGGGGCACTCGGAGGGGGCCATGTTGACCAGGCCCGAGCCGAAGTTGTAGTCGGTGATGTCGTTGTACTCGTTCTTGCCGTCGTCGTACGGCACGTGGATCTGGGCGATCTTGGCGCTGTTGAGGACCCTGATCGGCTTGGCCTCGCCGGGCGGCTGGTAGGAGATCTTCTCCAGGACCAGGCCGGACTTGGCCTCGAAGCGCCAGCACATGCGCCAGGTCGTGCCGGTGGCGAGCTTCTGTTCGATGCGGTAGGCGGCGCTGCAGTCGGCGGCCGCCGCGGGGGCCGCCTTCGGCTGGGCGGCGGCGGGGCCGGCTCCGGCGGCGGCGCCGGCGGCCAGTGCGGCCGCACAGAGGCCGACGGCCGCACTCCTGCGGGCACGGCCGGTGCCCTGCGGCCGGAGGCCGCCGGTCGGATTCGGAACACGCATGAGGACATGACTCCCTTCGCCTCCCGCTGCGGGAGGCGCGTCGGACGACGGACGTGGTGGTGGGACGGCTACGGATTCAGCCGGTGAGCCGGGCGACCTTGCCGGTGCTGAGGTCGATCACCAGGGACCGGGCGTCGATCCACGGGCCGTTCCTGACCTTCGGCAGCAGCCGTACGCAGCGGTGTTCCCCGCACTGGTCGAGGACGGCGGGCTCGGCACCCGGCACCGCCCGGTAGATCATCGCGGCGATCTGCAGCTGGTCCGGGGAGCTGAGCTCCTTGCCGGTGGCGTCCTTGAAGTCCGCCTTGAGGCCCGCGCCGAGCGGGTCGGCGATCAGCAGGCGCGCGGCCTCGGTCTGCTCGGCGGCACCGAGCGGCGGCTGGACGCCGTGCCGGGTGCCGGTGCCCTCGACCTTGCCGGTGTCGAGGTTGACGGTCTTGGTGACGAGCGTGTCGTTCTTGTAGTCGTAGAACGACACCACCGCCCGCCGGGGCGCGTCCGGGTCGTCCGCCTCGCCCTCCGCGGGCTCGGCGAGGTCCACGCCGAGGCGCTGCGGGCCGCGGTCGCCGTCCACGTCCTCGCTCGCGCGGAAGCTCTGCCGGTCGAGCGCGATCTGCTCGACGCGCGCGATCTCGTCGTCGGTCAGCGGGTCGCGGCCCTTGCCCTTCGCGCCCTCGGCGGGCGCCGCCTCGACGACACCGGGCTGTACCGCCGCCGTGTCCCCCGGCTGCCGGCCGGCCGCCTGTCCGGTGCTCTGGCCGTTCTTGCCGCCTCCTGTGTCGTCCGCCCCCGCCGTGCCCGGCAGGGTGATCCCCACCATCACGGCCGTCGCGGCCACCGCGATGGCCGTACCCGCCACCACCTTGCCCAGGTGGCGGCGCACTGTCGTGCGCACAATCTCCCCCTACTCCCCCTGTTGCCCGGGAGTACGTGTCTGCCCCACTGGTTCGGCACCGGACGTGTGTCATCTGTCGTCCCGTGCGCCGGTCGGTCGGTAAGAGGGGCGTAAGTCACAGGTGGTTCCCTCACTTTCCTGGAGACTCGACCTCAAGGCGCCCCCGGCAGGGCGAGACAACTGAAAGAGTCGTGTCCATGCAGGTCTGGCCTGGAGAGGCGTATCCCCTCGGTGCCACGTACGACGGCGCCGGCACGAACTTCGCGGTCTTCACGGAGGCCGCGGACCGAGTAGAGCTGTGTCTGCTGCACGACGACGGCTCGGAGACGGCGGTGGAACTGCGCGAGAGCGACGCGTTCGTCCGGCACGCGTACCTGCCGGGCGTCATGCCCGGACAGCGGTACGGGTTCCGGATACACGGCCCCTACGAACCCGCGCGCGGGCAGCGGTGCAACTCGGCGAAGCTGCTGCTCGACCCCTACGCGAAGGCGGTCAGCGGCTCGATCCGGTGGGGCGAGGAGGTGTACGGCTACCACTTCGACGCCCCCGAACGGCGCAACGACCTCGACTCGGCGCCCCACACGATGACGTCGGTCGTGGTCAACCCCTACTTCGACTGGGGCGACGACCGCAGGCCGCGTACCGAATACCACCACACGGTGATCTACGAGGCCCATGTGAAGGGCCTGACGATGTGCCACCCGGGGCTGCCGGAGGAGCTGCGCGGCACCTACGCGGCCCTGGCCCACCCGGCGATCATCGAGCATCTGACGGAGCTCGGGGTGACGGCCCTGGAGCTGATGCCGGTGCACCAGTTCGTCAACGACCACCGGCTGGTCGACATGGGCCTGAACAACTACTGGGGCTACAACACGATCGGGTTCTTCGCCCCGCACAACGCGTACGCCTCGTGGGGCGACCGCGGTCAGCAGGTCCTGGAGTTCAAGTCGGCGGTGCGGGCGCTGCACGAGGCGGGGATCGAGGTCATCCTCGACGTGGTCTACAACCACACCGCCGAGGGCAACCACCTGGGCCCGACGCTGTCCTTCCGGGGCATCGACAACCCGTCGTACTACCGGCTGACGGACGACCCGCGTTACTACATGGACACCACGGGCACGGGCAACTCCCTGCTCATGCGGTCCCCGCACGTCCTCCAGATGATCATGGACTCGTTGCGGTACTGGGTGACGGAGATGCACGTCGACGGATTCCGGTTCGACCTCGCGGCGACCCTGGCCCGTCAGTTCCACGAGGTGGACCGGCTCTCCTCGTTCTTCGACCTGGTCCAGCAGGACCCGGTGGTGTCCCAGGTGAAGCTGATCGCTGAGCCGTGGGACGTGGGCGAGGGCGGCTACCAGGTGGGGAACTTCCCCCCGCTGTGGACCGAGTGGAACGGCAAGTACCGCGACACCGTGCGGGACGTGTGGCGGGGCGAGGCCCGCGCGGTCGGCGAGTTCGCCTCCCGGCTGACCGGCTCCTCCGACCTCTACCAGGACGACGGCCGGCGCCCGCTGGCCTCCATCAACTTCGTGACCTGCCACGACGGGTTCACCCTGCACGACCTGGTCTCGTACAACGACAAGCACAACCAGGCCAACGGGGAGGACAACCGGGACGGCGAGAGCCACAACCGGTCGTGGAACTGCGGCGCGGAGGGCCCGACCGACGACCCCGGGGTGCTGGAGCTGCGGGCCCGGCAGATGCGCAACTTCCTCGCCACGCTGATGCTGTCCCAGGGCGTGCCCATGATCAGCCACGGGGACGAGTTCGGGCGCACCCAGAAGGGCAACAACAACGCCTACTGCCAGGACAGCGAGCTGGCCTGGGTCCAGTGGCCCGAGGAGGGCAGCGAGCTGCTGGAATTCACGCGCGCGCTGGTGCGGCTGCGCAAGGAGCACCCCGTCTTCCGGCGGCGCCGCTTCTTCCACGGCCGGCCGGTGGAGGGCACGCACGACGAGCTGTCGGACATCGCCTGGTTCACTCCCGAGGGCAAGGACATGGCGCCGCGGGACTGGGACCGGGCACAGGCGTCCGCGCTGTCGGTGTTCCTCAACGGCAACGCGATCTCCGAGCCGGGCGCGCGCGGCGAACGGATCACCGACGACTCCTTCCTGCTGATGTTCAACGCCTCCGCGAAGGCCCTGGAGTTCGTCGTACCCGTCGACCACGGGCGGCAGTGGCAGGTCGTCGTGGACACCGGGAACCCGGAGGCGCCTGCGCCGGGCGCGGGGCCGAAGGTGCAGGCCGGGGCCCGGCTGACGCTGGTGGACCGGAGCATGACGGTGCTCCAGCGGCCGACCTAGCCGAACGGTGCAGGGAACGGGGCGACCCGCCTGGAGGGGGGTGTGACACGAAACGCGGCGGGACGGGTACGTAGGTTGTCATGACCCCTGAGCGACGTGACGCCTCCGTTCCCGTGCCGCCCACGGCGACCTACCGGTTGCAGCTCCAGCCCGAGTTCGGGTTCGGGGCCGCGGCGGCCGCCGTGCCGTACCTCGCCTCCCTCGGCGTCTCGCATCTGCACCTCTCCCCCGTCCTGGAGGCCGTCCCGGGCTCCCCGCACGGCTACGACGTCGTGGACCCCACCCGCGTGCGGGCCGAGCTGGGCGGGGAGGAGGGGCTGCGGGCGCTGGCGGGCACCGCGCGGGAGCACGGGCTGGGGCTGGTGGTGGACATCGTGCCGAACCACATGGCGATGGCCCCGCGGCACAACCACGCCCTGTGGGAGGTGCTGCGGGAGGGGCCGAAGTCGCCCTACGCGCGCTGGTTCGACATCGACTGGGAGGCGCAGGGCGGCCGGCTGCTGCTCCCGGTGCTCGGCGGCCCCGTCGGCGAGGAGCTGGCGCACCTGCGCGTGGACGGCGACGTCCTGCGCTACCACGACCACGTCCTCCCGCTGCGGGCGGGCACCGAGGGGCTGCCGCTGCCCCGGCTGCTGGACGCCCAGTGGTACCGGCCGGCGTGGTGGCGGCTGGCCCGCACCGAGCTGAACTACCGGCGGTTCTTCAGCATCTCCGAGCTCATCGGGGTGCGGGTGGAGGACCCGGAGGTGTTCGAGGCCACCCACGGCACGATCCTGCGGCTGCTGCACGAGGGCGTCGTCGACGGGCTGCGCGTGGACCACCCCGACGGCCTGGCCGACCCCGACGCCTACCTGGAACGACTGCGCACGGCGAGCGGCGGCCGCTGGACGGTGGTCGAGAAGATCCTCGCCGACGGGGAGCGCCTGCCCGGCTCCTGGCCGGTGGCCGGCACCACCGGCTACGACTCCCTGCGCCAGATCGACGGCCTGTTCACGGACCCGGAGGGGGCCGGGGAGCTGCTGGCCCGCTACCGGCGCTTTGCGGCCCCGCAGACGGACCGGGGCGGCGACTGGGCCGCCACGGTGCGGCGGGCGGCGTACAAGGTCCTCACGCACGAGCTGGCGGCCGAGACCGAGCGGCTGACGCGGGTGGCGTCCCGGGTGAGCGCCGAGTCGGCCGACCCCGCGCTGCGCGACCGGGCGCCCTGGGCGCTGCGCACGGCGCTGGAGGAGCTGCTCGTACGCATGGAGGTGTACCGGCCGTACACCTCGGGCGACCCGGCCGCCGTCGTGACCGAGGAGGCGGCCGCGCAGGCGCGGCAGGCGTTCGTAGTGCCGGAGGAGGCGGGCGCGGTCGACGTGGTGCGGGGTCTGGTGCTCGGCGGGGAGGGCGCGGCGGGGGCGGAGTTCCGGGCACGGTTCGCGCAGACGGCGTCGGCATTGCGCGCCAAGTCGGTGGAGGACACCGCGTTCTACCGGTATGTGCCGCTGCTGGCCTCGAACGAGGTCGGCGGCGACCCGGGCGTGCCGGGCGTGTCCCCGGTCGGTTTCCACGCCTACTGCGCGCGCGTGCAGCGCGACTGGCCGGCCACCGGGACGGTCGTGTCGACCCACGACACCAAGCGCAGCGCCGACGTGCGCGCCGCGCTCGCCGTCCTCACCGAGTGCCCGCGGCGCTGGGCGGACCTCCTGGAGGAGGTCACCCGCGCGGAGGAGGGCGTACCGGACGGGCAGCTGGCGTGGGCGGCCTGGCAGACCGTCTTCGGGCTCGGCCCGGCGGCCCCGGAGCGCGTCCGGGAGTCGCTGCTCAAGCACGCGCGCGAGGCGGGGCTGTACACGAGCTGGACGGAGCAGGAGCCCGCGTACGAGGAGGCGGTGGCGGCGTTCGTGACGGCGGGGCCGTGCGGGGTGCCGGGCGAGCGGGTGGCCGCGCTGCGCGACGCGCTGGAGCCGCACATCCGGGCGAACGTGCTCGGTACGGCGCTGGTGCATCTGACGATGCCCGGGGTGCCGGACGTCTACCAGGGCACGGAGAGCGAGTACCGGGTCCTGGTGGACCCGGACAACCGGCGCCCGGTGCGGTTCCCGCCGGAGGAACCGGGCGCCAAGGGCGCGGTGACCGCCGCCGCTTTGCGGCTGCGCCGGCGGCGGCCCGAGGTCTTCGGGGAGGCCGCCGGGTACGAGCCGCTGTCCGCCGAGGGGACGGCCGCGGCCCACTGTCTGGCCTTCGCGCGCTCCGGCCGGGTGGTGACGGCCGTGACGCGGCTGTCGCTGCGGCTGGCGGAGGCGGGCGGCTGGCGCGAGACCAGGCTGGCCCTGCCGCCGGGGACCTGGGCCGACGTGCTGGCTCCGGAGCGGGAGTTCACGGGCCACGCGCGCCTGGCGGAACTGTTCGAGGGGCTGCCGGTGGCGCTGCTGGAACGGCGGGAGGCGGAGTGAGGCGGAGAGGGTGACGCGGCGAGGTGACGTCGGCAGCGGGCCCCGGGGGGGGCGGGGCGGCGGCCTTCAGCCGCGGTCTGCCTGCGTGGTCTCGCTGCGTGGTCTCCCTGCTTGACCTTGGCGTGGGCCTTGGGCCTTGGGCCTTGGGCGTGGGCGTGGGCGTGGGCCTTGGGCGTTGACAGGCGGCTGCCGGGTGCATGTAATGGGGGCGGTGTCGCGTGACGCCGGTCAAAGAGCAGTGGGCCGGCCGGCAGTCGGGCGAACACCCTTCTCCGAGGGATACGCCATGAGTTCACACTCCGCGCCCCGGAACTGACACAGCGCCGACGCACGCGTCGGCTTCGGCCTTCCGTCGTGCGCTGCCTCTCTTCCGCACCTCCTCCGCGCGCTACCTGTGTGCGCTTCCTCCATGTGCGCCTTCTCCATGGGCGCTTCCTCCATCTGCTTTCCCTCACCTTGGCCCGGCGCCGTCCCGCGTGCCCCGGGCCCGTGCCGCGCGCCGCCGCGACCGTCGACGTCGACTGCCGGCTGCCGGCTGCCGCGTGCACGCTCACCATGACCTCCGGAGAGACCCACCCCATGCCCACGTCGTTCAATGAATCCGTCATCGAGCAGTTCCGCGCCCACGGCGGGAAGGCCGACGGCCCCTTCGAAGGGGCTCACCTGCTCCTGCTGACGACCACCGGAGCCGAGTCGGGGGCCGAACGGACCACTCCGCTCGGCTACGTCCGCCACGGCGACTCACTGCTGGTCGTCGGCGCCGACCCCGGTGACCCGAGCCACCCCGAGTGGTACCGCGACCTGCTCGCCCACCCCGTGGTGCGCGTGGAGCTCGGCACCGACACCTTCCAGGCCCTCGCGGTCCCCGCCGAGGGGGCCCGGCGCGAGGAACTCTTCGCGCATGCCGCGCGGACGGCCCCCGGATACGGCGCCCACCAGGCCCGCACCACCCGCCTCCTGCCGGTCGTCGTGCTGGAACCCGCCGAACCCGACGGCTGGGAAGGCCCCCGCGAGGTCCGCACCCTCGCCGACAAGATCATGGAGGTACACACCTGGCTGCGCGGCCAGTTGCGTCAGGTGGCGGCGCAGGCCGACGCCCATTTCGCCGCCCGCGCGGCCCACGAGGGGCCCGGTGAGCCGCCCGCCCCGGGCCTGGGGCTACAGATCCGGCAGCGCTGCCTGGCGTTCTGTCAGGCGCTGCGGTTCCACCACGCCAGCGAGGACGCACATGTGTTCCCCACGATGGCCCGACACCATCCCGACCTGGCCGGCGCCTTCGCCCGGCTCGCCGAGGAACACCGCACGGTCACGCGCATCCAGGACGAACTGGTGACCCTGCTGGCGGGCGTCGCGATCGCCGAACCGGAGCGCTTCCGTAGGGAACTGGACGCCATGTCAAGGGAGTTGAACGCACACCTCGACTTCGAGGAGGAGACGATCGTCCCGCTCCTCGCTCGGATTCCCTGGCCTCCGGCCCCGCCCGCGGGGCCTGCCGGAGCCGGGAGGGCCCACGGGGAGTGAAGGCCGGACCGTCGTACCCTCCGCCGGCGCGCGCATCCGAGCGCTCCCCGGAGCCTCCCCCCAGGCGTTCTTGACAGTTCTCAGCGACCGTGGGGTACTGCGGATGCAACGGCCGGGCGGACGAATACGGGGGTGAGTCTCCTGCCGGAGCTGCGCTACCCCACTGTGACCGAACTGACTTTCTCTGTGCGGGCGTTGGTCGCACATGAGCACGGAATGTGCACACTGCGGCAGGTGGGGGTCTCCCGTGCGGGCCGGCCCCTGCACCTGCTGTCCGTGGGACACGCCCGACGGGCCGTGCTCGTCGTCGCGGGTGCCCACGCCAACGAGCCGACCGGGGGCTCGACGCTGCTGGCGCTCGCCGAACGGGTCGTACAGGAAAGGGAGTTGCGGGACGGCACGTCCTGGCACTTCCTGCTGTGCGCGGACCCCGACGGGGCGAGCCTGCATGTGACCCCGGCGCCGCGCAGCCTGCTGGAGTACCACCTCGGCTTCTTCCGGCCCGCCGGTCCGGAGCAGCCGGAGTGGTCCCCCGCGGTCCTGCCGCCGGACCGGCTGCCTCCCGAGACGCGCGCGCTGACCCGGGTCATCGACGAGCTGCGGCCCTACCTCCAGGTGACGCTGCACGGCACCGATCTGGGCGGCAGCTGGGTGCAGCTGACCAAGGACATCCCGGGTCTCGCCGAGCCGTTCGTCAAGTCGGCCGCCCAGTTGCACATCCCGGTGGAGACGGGCGCGTCCGACGCGGCGGGCTGGCCCGCGTCGGGGCCCGGCGTGCACGTCATGCCGGCCGCCGGCACGGAGGCGGCGTACCCGAGCATGCCGGACGACGCACGGCACAGCACCTGGTACCACGCCCATCGCTACGGCGGTCTGACCGCGGTGGTGGAGGTGCCGATGTGGGCGAGCGACATGGTGGACGACCCTGCTCCGCATCCGGCCCCGGCCGCGGCGATTCGACGGCTGGCGCGGCGGCTGCTGCGGGACTCCACGGAGGTGGAGCGGGTACTGGTCGAGGCGCTGCCGCGGCTGGAGGGCGTGGACGGGCCCCTGCTGCGGGCGGCGAAGTGGGCGCTGGAGCTGGTGCCGGGACTGGCCGCGGACTGGACGGACACCCCGCCCGCCGACACGACGATGGCGTACGTCGGCAGTGTGGACGCCTTCGCCCGCCGGCTGCCGCTGCGGGCGGCCGCGATGCTGTGGCGGGTCCTCCAGGAGAGCGACGACCACGCCGCCCCACGTCTGGAACAGCTCGTGGAGACCTGGAGCGACTCCTTCGCCTGTCGCTTCCGGGCCCGCTGGGTGCCCTTGGAGCACCAGGTCGAGCACCAGTCCCGCACGGTCGTCGCGGCGGCCCTGCACGCGCGCGAGCGAGCGGCATGACGGGCGAGGCGGCAGGGACGACGGGCGAGGCGACGGGGGCGACGGGCGGAGCGACAGGGGCGACGGGCGGGGCGGTGGCCGCCGGCACGCGCGGGTGGGCGCGGCCACCGCTTCGCCCGGGTCAGACCTCGGGGACCTCCTGGTCGTCCAGGGCGAAGACCGCTCCCGTCAGCGCCTCCCGCTCGCAGTCGTTGCCGAAGGTGTGCTGGTAGTCGACCGGGCGCCCGTTCCACTGCCCCTGCGCGCGCACCGTCACCGGCGCGTACACGAGCGGGCAGATGCGGCTGCCGTCCGCGGGGAGGGCGTCGACGTTGCCGTCGGCCTGCGCCAGGACGTCGCAGGCCTCCGCGGCGCGGGAATGACCCTGCGGCGGGTCGCACAGCAGCAGGGTGCCCCGGGTGTCGCTGGAGCGGGCGTCGCCGCGGGTGACCGTGAGCTGGAGCCAGTTGCCGGGAAGGGCGTCGTGGGAGGCGGCCAGGGCCGGAGCGGCGCCGACGGCGAGCAGGAGGGCGGCCGCGGCCGGGAGCGCGCGCCGTACGGCTTTCGCCGGGCGGAGACAGGTGAGGAAGTACGTCATTCCCGATGCATCGGCACGGCCGGCTGTGTACCCCAGTCCGACTCACCCGAACGGGCACCGGCGGGCTCGGCGGCACGGCGGCCGGCCAGCTCGAACGCGGCGAACACGACCCGCGCCTGGTACTCCGCCTGGCGCGCGACGGGAATCCACCGCGCCCCGCACTCCTGCTGATACGCGGCGCACCACGCGTCGATGAGCCCGTCCAGTTCCGGCAGCACGCCGGCGACATCGCGTCCGGTGGCGGTGACCAGCTGGTGCAGCAGGCCCGCCGTCCGGACGGCGATCCGGCGGCCGGCGATGCGCAGGGCGGTCAGATGGGCGGTGCTGAGCGGGGGCAGGGGGCGGGTGGGGTCGGCGGTGGCCGGGTCCCAGGCGTCCGCGAGACCGGGGCAGACCAGTAAATAGTCGTCGACCGGGGCGAGCAGACGCGCGGTGTCGGAGGTGGCGGCGAGGTGGGGCCGCACCCGCGCGAGGATACGTTCCAGCGACTGTGCGTCATGGCGCAGGGCAGAGCTCACGGCACGCAGTACGGCGTCCCGGTCGGCGGGCGGGGAGCCGTCCTCGACGGCGGCGACGCCCCACATGGGCGCCTCGACGACCGCGGTGACCGTCCCGTGCCGGTGCGGGTGGTACCAGGTCGACTCGACGGCGGCCTCGGTGATGGCGGCGGCCAGATCACGCGGGCGCGGCGGCGGGATCCGGTAGACGGCGGGTCCGAGGCGCGGCCAGTACAGGGTGTCGTAGGGCCCGAGTTCGCGGGGGATGCCGAGGCGGGCGGCGGCGTGGGCGACGCGGCGCGAGAGCCCGGGGAGGTCGCGGGTGAGTTCCACGAAGGCTCCGCCGACGTCGACACCGTGCAGCGAGCACTGGAGGAAGGGTTTCAGTTCGTCCTGGAGACGCAGCAGCGTGCGGGTCTCCGGCAGCGCGGCGGCTGCCGCGCCGTCGGGCAGCCACTCGGGCTGCTCAAGGAACCCGGGCCGGAAGAAGTGACGGAAGTAGCGGCCGAGGCTGTAGGGGCCGGTCAGCCAGCCCTCGTTGCGGCGCAGGCCGTCGGGGTCGAGGCAGAGCAGCAGGTTCCAGGTGGCGTCCGCGCCGACGGTGAGCCGCGGGTCGGCGAGGACGCGTTCGGCCAGCCGCAGGACGGTGGCGCCGCCGACGGGCTCGTTGGCGTGCGGTCCGGCGACGACCAGCGCCTGGCGGGTGCCCCGGCCGACGGACAGCAGCCACAGCGGCGAACCCGCGCGCGAGACCCCGACGCGGCGCAGCCGGACGTCCCCGGAACCACGTACGGCGAGCGCGGCCGCGCGGGCCGCGAGTTCGTCCACGGTCGGGTAGCGCAGGAGGGGCGGCAGGGCACACCTCCCACAGGGCGGCGCCGTCGGTTCACCGGGCGTGTCTGGTGTACGCACAGTGAGTCATGGGCCGGGGGTTCGTCAACACCGCGATAGGCGTGGGTACTTGAGCGGACCGTGGTGAGTGGGGCGAGCCCAGGGGTCTCGTCGGCCCGCCGGAACGCCACGGTTCGACGGGCCGCATCCGGGCCGACGGACCGAGCACGGGCGCCGGGGCGTTCGGGGGGCGGGGTGCCGGGGTGGCGGAGGCGCACAGGCCGGACCGAGCGGGTCGGCGGAGCGGGCGACCCGGTCGGCGGGGAGGCGGCTCGGGCGGGCCCGGCTCGGCAGGGCCAGCGGGTCGGCGGAGCGGGCAGGCCGGCGATCGGCAGGGCGAGGGGGTCAGTTCGTCGAGAGGCGGAAGGCCATGCGGCCGAAGGCGACCTGGTCGCCCTCGCGGACCACGGCCGCGCCGATGACACGCCGTCCGTTGACCGTGGTGCCGTTGGTGGAGCCGAGGTCGCGCAGCACCCACATCCCGCCCTGACGGCTGAGTTCGGCGTGCACCCGCGAGACGCTGTCGTGGGTCAGTCTGAGGCCGCTCGCGGGATCGCGGCCGATGCGCAGCGCGCTCTCGGTGCCCGGGTGCGGCAGCAGCAGCTTGGGCAGCCGCTCGGCCTGCCAGGCCCTGCGCAGCCGGACGGTGAAGCCGGAGACCGCCTCGACGCTGCCGAAGACGACCCGGGAGAGCCGGCTCTCCCGGGGAAGGTCGGCGGTGAGGACGGCGAGCTCGTCGGAGCGGCGGGCCACCAGGGCCAGCTCCATGCGCCGGATGAACGTGTCGTGCGACAGTCGCCCCATGGCGACGCCGTCACGCAGCACCTTCAGCGCCCGGTCGCGCTCCGCGTCGGTCAGCCGCGCGGGGTACGTGTTGAACTCGAAAGACGACGTCACGGTGGTGATTGTCGGTCAGCGGGCTCCGGGTGTCCAGAAGACGCGAAAACGCCCGGCACGCCCCCGTGCCGCCAATGGGAGTGTTCCAAAAGCGGATTGACCTCGGGTGGAGCACGATGGAGTGCGACGGGCTACATCACGGTGAGCAGACGAAGGGGAACCGTCCGTGCAGTTCGAGGTGTGGGCACCGCAAGCCGAACGTGTGACGCTCCAGTGCGAGGACGTCACCCGCGCGCTGGAGCGCGATCCGGAGCGGGCGGGGTGGTGGACCGGTGAGGCGGAGGCCGCGGACGGCACGCGGTACGGGTTCGCGGTGGACGGCGGACCCGTCCGCCCCGATCCGCGCTCCCGCCGTCAGCCGGACGGCCCGGACGGGCTGAGCGCGGTCGTCGACCAGGCCCGTCACGAGTGGCGTACGCCGTGGTCGGGCCGTCCACTGCCGGGCGCGGTCCTGTACGAACTGCACGTGGGCACGTACACCCCCGAGGGCACGCTGGACGCGGCCGCGGAGCGCCTCGGGCATCTCGCCGAACTCGGCATCACCCACGTCGAGTTGATGCCCTTGTGCGCGTTCCCCGGCCGGCACGGCTGGGGGTACGACGGGGTGTCGCCGTGGGCGGTGCACGAGCCGTACGGCGGTCCGGAGGGGCTCAAGCGGTTCGTCGACCGGGCCCACGCGCTCGGTCTGGGTGTCGTCCTGGACGTGGTGCACAACCACCTGGGCCCGTCCGGCAACTATCTGCCCGAATTCGGCCCGTACTTCACGGAGACCCACCACACGCCGTGGGGCGCCGCCATCAACCTGGACGCGCCCGGCTCGGACGAGGTGCGGGCCTATCTGCTGGGCAGTGCGCTGGCCTGGCTGCGCGACTACCGGCTCGACGGGCTGCGGCTGGACGCGGTCCACGCGCTGGCGGACACGCGCGCGTGCCACTTCCTGGAGGAGCTGTCGGCGGCGGTGGACGCCCTCGCCGCGGAGACCGGCCGGCCGCTGTTCCTGGTCGCCGAGTCCGACCTGAACGACCCGCGGCTGATCACGCCCCGCCGGTCGGGCGGTCTGGGGCTGCACGCGCAGTGGAACGACGACTTCCACCACGCCCTGCACACCGCGCTCACCGGCGAGTCCCAGGGCTACTACGCCGACTTCGCGCGCGCTCCGCTCGCCGCCCTCGCCAAGACCCTCACCGGCGGCTTCTTCCACGACGGCACGTACTCCGGTTTCCGCGGCCGGCGCCACGGCCGCCCGCTGGACCGCGCCCGGCTGCCCGCGCACCGGCTCCTCGGGTACGGCCAGACCCACGACCAGATCGGCAACCGCGCCCAGGGGGACCGTCTCTCGGCCTCCCTCTCCCCCGGGCTGCTGGCCTGCGCGGCCGCGCTGACCCTGACCGCGCCGTTCACGCCGATGCTCTTCATGGGCGAGGAGTGGGCGGCGGGCACGCCCTGGCAGTACTTCACCGACCACACCGACCCGGAGCTCGCCGAGGCCGTACGGCGGGGCAGGCGGCGGGAGTTCGCGGCGCACGGCTGGGCCGAGGAGGACGTGCCCGACCCGCAGGACCCGGCGACCCGTGAGCGCTCGTGCCTGGACTGGTCCGAGCCGGAACGCGAGCCTCACGCGCGCGTGCTGGCCTGGTACCGCGAGCTGATCGCTCTGCGGCACACGACCGCGGACCTCACCGACCCGGATCTGGCCGACATCAAGGTCGCGTACGACGCGCAGGCCCGCTGGCTGGCGTTCCGGCGCGGTGACGTCCGGGTGGCCGTCAACCTCGGCAAGGACCCGGCGGCGATCCCCCTGGGCCCGCGCCCGGCCCGCGTACTCGCCACCTGGGACCCGGTCGACGTCCCGGGCCGGGACGGGCTGTTGCAAGTGTCCGGCGAGTCGTGCGTGGTGCTGGAGCAGGACTGAGGGAAACGTCGGGGCCCGCCACCGCCCGCGCGTGGCCCCTCCCCCGGCCCCCCGACGCTCCTGGCCGTCGGCCCCTCATCCCTCGTCGCCGGCGCCGCCGCCCTCCCCCTCCTCCTCGCGGAACTCCGTCACCCGCTCCAGCAGGATCGCCTCCCAGGCCCGTGCCAGCTGGACCCGCGGGAGGGCGAGCGCTTCAGCGTCCCGTGGGCCGGCGGGGCTTGCGCCGGTGCTTGCGGCGGGGCGGCCGGTGAGGCGATCCGCGAGGCGGAGAACGGTGTCGCAGCGGGCGAGCCACAGGCCGCGCAGGCAGGGACGGGCTCCGTATCCGGCGAGCGTGGCGGCGCGGACGGCGGCGCCGGAACCGACGGCGAGGGCGAGCCCGGCGATGTCCTCGGCGGGATCGCCGAGGACCGCGCCGGTCCAGTCGAGGACACCGCGCACCCGGCCGTCGGCGCTCACCACGAGGTGCTCGCCCCGCAGGGCGTGGTGGACGAGGACGGCGGTGCCGGGCTGGGCGGCGAGCTGGGCCGCGCCGGGCGAGGTGAGCTGGTGCAGGCGGGCGGGGTCGAACTCGTCGGCGCGGGCCAGGCGTTCGGCGGCGGCCACGGCCATCCGGCGCAGCGCCTCCAGGGAACGCGGGGCGGTTCGCGGCACGCCGAGCGCCTCGGCCTGCCGGGGCGGCACCTCGCGCAGCCCGCGGAGCAGTCCGGCGAGGTCGGCCTCGCCGACGGCCGACACGTCGTGCTCCTCGGCGGTGCCGCCCGGCAGCTTGGTGTCGAGGGTGTACATCAGGCCGGGCGACCACTCGCCGTGCGCGACGCTGGTGGGCACGGCGACCGGGACGTGCGGACGGACGAGGTCGCGCAACCGCAGTTCGCGGCGGCGGCGCAGGGACGTCTCACGGTCGGTCGCCAGCCGCATGACATGGCGGGTGCCGACCCACCACGTGGAGGGCGCCGCGCCCTCGACGACGGGCCGTACCTCCCATCCGGAGCCGCTCGCGCCGCCCTCGTCGAGGAGCGCGCGGACGAGCCGGCGGACGGTGTCCGCGGTGGGTGTCGGTGCCTGGGTCATGGTCGCGCCGTCGCCGTTCGGATGGATGCCGGTACTCGTGGAGGCGGATCAGTCCACCATGACCAGCTCGCGGGTGGTGTCGTTGAGACGGCGGCCGCCGTCCTCGGTGACGGTGACGATGTCCTCGATCCGCACGCCGAACCGGCCCGGCAGGTACACCCCGGGCTCCACGGAGAAACACATGCCCGGCACGAGGGGCCGCTCCTCGCCCTCGATCATGTACGGCGGCTCGTGGGTGGTGACACCGATGCCGTGGCCGGTGCGGTGGATGAAGTACTCGCCGTAGCCGGCGTCGGCGATGACCGCGCGGGCCGCCCGGTCGACCTCCTGGCAGGCGACGCCCGGCCGCACCGCCCTGAAGCCCGCCTCCTGGGCCTCGCGCACCAGGTCGTGGACCCGGCGCTCCTCGTCGGTGGGTTCGCCGACGTGCACGGTGCGGGAGGTGTCGGAGCCGTAGCCGTCCTTGAGCCCGCCGAAGTCCAGGACGACCATGTCGCCGTGTTCGATGACCCGGTCGCCGACCTCGTGGTGCGGGTTGGCGCCGTTCGGCCCGGAGGCGACGATGGTGAAGTCGACCTGGGAGTGCCCGAACCGGCGCAGCAGCCCGGCGAGGTCGGCGCCGACCTCCGTCTCCCGCCGCCCGGCGAAGGGGACCTTGCGGATCTCCTCGAACGTCGCGTCCGCGGCCGCTCCCGCGGCCGCCATCAGCTCCAGCTCCGCCGCGTCCTTGACCGCGCGCAGCATCGGCAGGGCCTCGGTGAGCGAGGCGTAGGAGGTGGCGGGCAGAGCCTGCTGGAGGCCCAGCAAATGCATCGCCCAGGCGTTGTCGCTGATCCCGAACCGGCCACCGGTGTCGAGGAGGGCGGCGGTCGCCGCGTAGGGATCCTTGCCGTCGGTCCAGTCCCGCAGGGTGAGCGCCGGGGCGCCGACCGCCTTCGCGGCGTCGGGGGCCTCCAGCGTCGGCACGACGAGGACGGGGTCCCGGCCGGGGGTGAGGACGAGCAGGGTGAGGCGTTCGGTGGCGGCGGTGGGCGCGTAGCCGGTGAGCCATACGAGGTCGGGCCCGGGTGCCACGAGCAGTCCGGCGAGTCCGGCGTCGGCGGCCTCGCGCGCGGCCCGCTCCATACGGGAGCGGTAGTCGTCGGCGCTGAAGGGCGCGGTGGCGGTGCCGGTCATCCGGGCCTCCCAGAAGGATGTGACGCCTGAGGTGTGACGGGCATGGTGGTGCCACCATGACGGTCACGGCAGCATCCTGCCCTTACGGCGGGGGTCGCGCGAGCCGGTCGACGCGGGTTTCGGTCGGGCGACCGGCCCGGGTCGGCCGTCCGGGGCCGTCCGCGGGCCGACAAGCAGCGGGAACCCGCCGGTGACCCGCTCCGGGCGCCGGCACGCCTCGGGGTCGTGGGGGCGCGGGGACGGCCGTGCCCGGGGAAGTGGTCCGTCGCGTCGCCGGTCGGTTGGGTGACTGCCCGCTCCCCCTCGCTCAGCCAGTGGTGAGGTCACCTCGAGCGGTTCCGACTGGGGCTAGGGCTGGCTGCGGCTGCGGCTCGGCCTGCCCCGGTCGCTGCTTTGGCCCGGCGGGGGCGGCGACTGGGCGTCGGTGTACGGGTGGTGCGGGCAGTACGGGTGGTGCGGATGGTGCGGGCGGTGCGGATGGTGCGGGCGGTGACCTCGTGGACGCCTTTCACGTGACGACGCCGGGGATCACCGTCACCCTTCCGAATCCGCCGCCGCGATGTCGCACCGTCACCTTGATCTGCTTGCCGGGGCGGGCCTCGTCGACGGCACGGGCGAGGTCCGTCGCCGAGTCGATCTCGGTGCCGCCGAACCTCAGCAGGACGTCACCGCGGACCAGGCCCGCCGTGTAGCCGGGGCCCGGGATGTGGACGGCGACGATCTCGGCACCCGTCCTCTCCGCGTCCACGGCCTCGAGACCCAGGGCGGCATCCGGCACGCGTGGGGACGGCTCGGCCGGTCCGGACGGGCTCGGCCGGACCGGAGCGGACGCGCCGACCGGTGCGCCCGGGCCGCCCGGCCCCGCCTGCCGCTGAAGCTCGGCCAGTCTGCTCATGCCGATCACGGTCGCCCCCACGGTGCCGAGTCCGACGCCGGACAGGACCAGGACGGTGCCGGCGAACAGGCCGCACAGCAGGCTCGTCAGCCGTCGGCCGCGGCGGCGCGCGGCGTGCGGGCGCCGGCCCTGGCCCTGGCCGCCCGGCCCGGTACTGCCGACGGGTTCGGAACCGGGCATCGGCTTGGGACGCAACGCTGTCTGTTCCATGGTTCGCCTCCGGCTGGTGCTCTACCCGGCGCACCGGCGCACCACGAGCCACGAACGAGTGAGACTGACCGAGCGTCGGCGGCGGTACGGGTCGGCCGCCCCGCAGGTCACGGGCCGGTGGACAGCGCATCCACCAGCGTCCGCGCCGCACCCGACGGCGTACCCGCGTACACGAGTTCGGTCCGGTGGACCACCCGGGGCGCGGTGACCGGGACGGCGGCCGTGCCCGGCAGGCCGGCCGCCACCGACCGGGGCAGCAGGGTGAGGCCGTGTCCGGCGGCGACCAGGGCGGTCAGGGCGCGGACGTCGGTGCCGTCGTAGCGCAGGGCGGGGCGGAAGCCGTGGCCGCCGTTCGCGGCCCGCAGCTGAGGCAGCGGCAGCCCGGCGTCGGGGGCGTCCAGCCAGCGGGCATCGGCGAGGTCCCCGAGGCTCAGGCCGTCGGGCCGGGCCAGCGGATGGGCGGCGGGCAGCAGCACACTGACCGGCTCCTCGCCGACGCCGTGCGTGGTCAGCGGCGCGACATCGGGCAGCCGGAGCGGATCGCTGGGCGCGGCCAGACCGTCGACGAGGCCCACGTCGGCCGTCCCGTCGGCGACGGCGGCGCAGACGTCCTCACGACCGAGCACCCGCAGCGTCACCCCTGCGGGCGGCAGCACGGCGAGGGCGGCCGGGCCGAGCGCCGTCGGCGAGCCGGCCAGGGTCAGCCCGTACGCGGGCGCCGAGGCGATCCGGACGACGTCCGCGCGGGCCGCCTCCAGGCGCAGCAGCAGCGGCCCCGCGTGTTCGAGCAGCCGCTCGCCGGCCGCGGTGGGGTGGACGGGCCGACGGCTGAGCAGGGGCGCGCCGAGGTCCTGTTCGAGGGCCGCGATGTGCTGGGACACGGCGGACTGGGTGTAGCCGAGCTCGCGGGCGGCCTCGGAGAAGGAGGCGAGCCGCGCGACGGCGACATAGGTGCGCAGCAGATGCGGGTCCATGCGCCCAGGGTCGCAGGTCCCATCAGTTCTGCTTATCGAGAGTGCAGGAATGATCGTTGGACGTGAAGTCGGGGCCACCCCGAGGATGAGAGGCATGACCGACACCGCAGCTCAGATCGCCAAGGCCGCCCTGGTCGGCGACCGCTCCCCGAACGTCGTCTCGCACAGCCGCGTCCCCGTCCTGCTGGACGCGCTCGCCACCCGGGACCGGCTGGTCCTGGACGCCTACTGGATCCCTTCCGAGGAGGCGGAGGCCGAGGGCGCCGTGCGTGGGTTCGACGCGGTGTGGGTGGTGCCGGGCAGCCCGTACCGCAGCGAGACGGGCGTCCTGTCCGCGATCCGCACGGCGCGCGAGGAGGGCATTCCGTTCCTCGGCACCTGCGGCGGCTTCCAGCACGCACTCCTGGAGTACGCCCGCAACGTCTGCGGACTGTCGCGGGCGGCACACGCCGAGAACGACCCGGAGGCGGACGACCCGCTCATCGAGCCCCTGGCCTGTTCCCTCGTCGGCCACGAGGGCGTCGTCACGATCGAACCGGGCTCGCTCGCCCAGTCCGTCATCGGCTCCGAGCGCACGGTCGAGCGCTATTTCTGCGCGTACGGCCCCTCCCGCCACCTCGACACCCTGCGCGCCCATGGCCTGTTCTTCTCGGGCCACGACGAGGAGGGCCAGGTCCGGATGGCCGAACTGCCGGGCCACCCCTTCTTCCTGGCGTCCCTCTTCCAGCCGGAGCTGTCCGGCGACGGCTCGCGCCCGCACCCGATCGTCCGGGCACTGGCACGAGCCGCCGTCGAGCACGCCTCCCGCAAGGAACGGCAGTTGTGAAAGGACGTCTGCCGTGACGGAACGTCAGCTGGGGGAGAGCGCGGAGACCGACAGGTGGGTCAGCGGTGCCGGTGGCGCGAGGTCCGGCAGGAAGCCGTGGGTGCGGCGTGCCAGGTACCCGGACTTGTAGCGGTCGACCTCGCGGTGCCAGTGCAGAATGCCCGCCAGCCAGTTCTGAAGATCGGCGACATAGTTCCCCATCGCCTCACGCGCCTCGGGCGAGAGGCCGAAGTCGTCGTACAGGACCGGCAGTTCGTGCGCGACGACATGCTCGAACTGTTGCATGCGCTGGGTCATCAGGTCGTGGACGATACCGAGCGCGGTCGGGTAGTCGCAGCCGAAGAAGTTCTGCACGACGAGGATCGCGTTGTGCATCTCGCCCTCGTACTCGATCTCCTTCTGGTACGAGAACACGTCGTTGGTGAGGCACGCGTAGTCCACGGCCGCGTTCTCCATCGCGCGGACGACACCGCTGCGGTAGACCTCCGGTGGGACGGCGGGGCCCTGGCCCATCCGGCACAGACTCAGCGTGAGGTCGGAGCCGAAGGTGGCGCGGCGCATCTCCAGGTAGTCGACCGGGTCGGGGATCCGGTTCTGGAGCTGGTTGGACAGCTCCCACACCCAGCTCTCGGTCATGACGTCGACCGCGTCGCGCAGGGTGCGCCGCTGGTCGGGGGTCATGTCGCCGGTGGTGCGCACCCACAGGTCGATCAGGCCCCGCTCCATGGCGTTCACGGGGACGACGGGCGGCTGCTCGCCGTCGACGGGCATGCAGGCGGACAGCCGGGTCGTGGTCAGCCGGGCGGCGGCCACATCGCGACGGTTCCCGAAGACGAGCGGGTAGTAGTCGTCGCCGTAGGTGCCCCAGGCGAGCCACGCCGCGCTGAGGTCGAGCGCGTGCGCGGTCGCGTCCGGGTCGAGGCCGGCCGAACACAGCGGCAGGTCGTAGGCGGCGAGTTTGTCCTCGTCCCAGACGCCCTCCTCCAACATGCCGGTTCGGTGCATCCAGGCCTTCAGACGCGGACGGCACGCTTCGAGGTGCGGGCTCAACGCCACCTGGTAGGGCATGTGGAAGTCGGGCAGCAGCGACGGGCCGACCTTCTGGTGCGGCACGTGTGCGTACGCCCTCAGGCGTTCCGCGGCGGCCGAGGCGAGCAACGCGCCGACGTCGGCGGCGGACGTGTGGGGCCCCGCGAGCCTCTGCCAGGGGGCCACGGAGGTGGCGCCCTCGTTCATGTAGCGGCTGGAGCGCAGGTGCCACTCGTGGCCGCCGGACTGCCAGTCCTGCAGGCCCTTGGTGTAGGCGGCGACCGCGAGGACCTCGTCGGGCGTGAGGCCCTTCTCCAGGGCCACCGCGGGCACTTCGGTGAACGCGGTGTGCTCGAACTGGTGGAGGCGGGAGGTGAGAATGTCGTTGACGGTGTCGGCGGCCTCCTGCGTGGTGCAGCCGAAGAACGTCTCCAGAACGAGCACACCGTTGCTGTTCTCGCCCTCGTCCTCCACCTCGCGCTGGTAGGAGAACAGGTCGTTGCGCAGGTGCACGGCGTCGGAGAAGGTCTCCATCAGCACCCGCAGGGGCCTCGACCCGGCGACGGCGGCCGGCACCTCGGCGGTCGCGTACTCCACGAGCCCCGCCGACCAGGGCGCCCCGCCCACCTTGCGGCGCATCTCGATGTACTCGACGGGATTGGCGATCCGCCCCTCGTTGATGTTGGACAGTTCCCACATCGACTCGTTGAGCAGGTGTTCCGTCGCCACGGCGAAGCGGCGACGCCAGTCCTGCGACATGTCCGGCACCGTGCGCGTCCACAGGTCCGCGAGGCCCGCCTCGACCGGATTGCGGGGCTCGGGCACGGGCGTCGACAGGTCCAGCGGCATGAACAACGGCAGCCGGTCCAGGTGCGCCTTGCCGGCTGCCCGGTCCGGGGTGCGCTTGAACATGTCGAGGAAGTGATCGTCGAAGAAGAACACCCACACGTACCAGTCGGTGATCAGCGACAGCGCGGGACCGTCACAGTCGGGGTGGGTGTAGGCGCAGAGCAGGCCGTAGTCGTGCGCCTCCAGGTCGGCCTGCTCCCAGATCCCGGACCCCTCCAGCATGCCCATGTCGCGCGCCCACTGCGTCGAGTGGGCCCGCGCCTCCTCGACGTGCGGGTTCAGGCGCGCGGGATGCGGCATGTAGAAGTGCGGGAGTTCGAACGGTTGCGTCATGGCCGGGCCCTACCCGGGGGTCCGCGCGGTCATCCGCGGGGCGACACATGATCACACCATCGCGTGAATCAGGCGGGAAGCCGTGAACCGTACCGGACTTGGCGTATTCGTCGGCAGCCCGCCCGCCGGGCGCAGTCGGGCCACGGGCGGCAGGCAGCAGGCAGCGGTCGGTACCCGTCCGTGGGCGTCACTTCCGTACCTGGATCAGCGCGTGCGTTCCTCCGGTGCGCCAGCGTTGCCCCTCGGCAGCGACCAGGGCGGCCTCCGTGTCGGCGGACAGACCGGTGATCACCTCGGACTTGAGGGTGCGCAGGGCCGCAACCGGGCCGGGGAAGTAGGCGGTGACGTCGACGAACGGGGTGGTCGGGTTCCAGCGGCTGTCGCCCACCAGACGACGGTAGTTGAGGTCGCCCTTGACGATCGTCAGAGAAGCCGTCGCGAACTCGGCCCGCAGGTCGTCCGGCATCGCGGCGTAGGGCAGCGGTGCGGCGGAGAAGGGATGGGCGCGCACCGTGAGGGTGCCGTCGGCCATGGCAGCCCACAGACGCCGGCCGTGGTCGGCGGCCGCTCCCCGCGCGGCCGTCAGTTTCCTCAGCGCGTCGACCACGTCGGCCGTGGTGGCGTCGGAGACGTAGTACGGGTACGGCTTGACGTGCAGCACGACGCGGCCGCACCGCCCGTGCGCCAGGAGATGGGCGGCCAGGAGGAGATCGGGGATCAGCTCCCGACCCGCGTTGTCGGCAACCAGGCACAGGGTGCCGGCACCGGTGCCGGGACCGGGATCCGCACCCACACCCACACCCGCAGTCGCAGTCGCAGTCGCAGTCGCAGTCGCAGTCGCAGTCGGCAGCAGTGACCACAGCGCGTCGCTGTCGTCGGCGACCAACCCCGTCACGGCGGCCCGCTTCTCCGCCTCGACGTCGGAGAGCCGGAAGCCGAGGTCGGCGCGGTTGCCCCACAAGGACCCGTGCAGGAGCGCACGGTCACGCTCGTGCACCGGACGGCCCTCCAGGGCGTCGAGCGCGGTCAACTCCTCGTCGGTCTCCGGGGCGTTGAGCTCGGCCAGTTTGAAGGGGCGGAACGGGTCGACGCCCCGCCAGGGACCGGTACCGAAGTAGCCCACAGCTTCCAGGAGTTGACGGTAGAAGTAGCTCTCGGACCAGAGCCAGGGCACCTCGAACCAGGATCGGCCGGCATACGCGTCGAGACCCCAGGTGCGCCACCGGTCCCGGTCGGGCGCGTCGGCGGCCGGTGGTTCGATCACGCCCTTGGTGCAGTTGTCGAGCAGCGCGTCCAGACGACGGTGAATGTCGGGACCGTACGGAAACGCCTCCCGCACCTGCTGGATGATCGCCGGATGCCGTTCGGCCAGGACGCTGTGGGGGAACGAGCCGGGTTCGTCGCCGAGGATCACGGGCGGCGCGGGGGTGTCGGACATGCGGTTCACCGTATCCCGGGGGCACACCACCCGGGCCGACCGTCACCCTCACGTCGACCGCGCGCCCGAACCCCTCTCACCAGGCACCAGGCGGCGGACCGGCAGGCGGCAGGCGGCGGACCGGCAGGCGGCAGGCGGCGGACCGGCAGGCGGCAGGCGGCGGACCGGCAGGCGGCAACGGGCAAGCGCCGAGGGTCAGGCACCCCACCCCTCACACCACCGCCATGACCTCGCGCTCCAGCCGTGCCGCGAGGGTGAGGTAGCGCGGCCGGCGCGGTACCGGTACGAGGCCGCGGATGAGGACGTGCCACATCTCGGCCATCCGGCGGGGCAACCGGCCGGCGGGTTCGCGGGAGCGGCCGACGACCCGGGTACCGACGAAGAAGCAGACCAGGGAGTGCGCGACCGCGTCGACGTCGACGTCCGGATGGATGTCGGACTCCTTGAGCGCGCCGCCGAGCCGCCGGGAGATCAGGTCCAGCAACTCCACGAAGGGATGCGACAAGGGCGGCCGGACCGCCACTCCCCCCGTGGCGAGCCGCAGACCGGCCCGGGTGATGGGTCCTTCGACCGACAGCCGCGTCAGGGCGAACGTCAGGCGTATCAGGGCTTCGAGGGAGGCGTAGCCGCGGTCGTCGATCTCGCCGGCGATCCGGCGTGAGGCCGAGGACTGCAACTCCATGATGGCGTGGGCCAGATCCTCCTTCGCCGCGAAGTGGAAGTAGAGGGCGCCCTTGGTCACACGGGCGTGCGCGACGATGTCACTGAGGCTTGTCGACTCGTAGCCGTGCCGGTCGAACAGATCGGCGGCGGCCGTGATGATCGTCGTGCGGGTCTGTTCGGCGCGTAACTGCCTCGCCATCGACTGGTACTCTCCCGGGCCGGTAACGAACGGGTCATGCCGTTTTTTCTTACCCCCCGTACACAATAGCTCACGGTACGACTGTATTGGCCATGGAGTGGAGACCTCTGACGCCCGCTGCCCTCAACCGACTTGTGCACCGCCGCTGGCCCGCTACGGGAAGCCTCCCACAGAGAACGTACCGGAGGCATAATCGAGCTGTAATCGAAAGAGACGGGGTGCGCGGTTTCCGCTTGTGAGCAGCTGAAGGACAGGATGCCGCAACGTCCGGGCTACACGTGTCACCGCTTACCGAGATTCCCACGGCACCCTACAGAGCACACCTTTCGGGCGGCGTCCGGGTGCGAGGCGTCCGGTTTGTTTTCCTGGGAAACGGCTGGAAACACACAGGCAACTCGTTGCCCCCGCTGGGTACTTGCCGGTGGTCCGGAGCTCGACTCACGACCTCGCGGGGAACAACGGGGAACAGCGGGGAACCACCCGGAAACAGCGGGAACGCCCAGGAACAGTGAGAAACACCCGGGAACAGCCGGAAACACCAGGGACACCGGGAAACACCGGGAACACCGGGGAACGGAAAGCGGGCGGGCCGGCCGGTGTCCATCCACACCGGTCGGCCCGCCCGCTCGTCACAGGTGGCGGGCAGCGAGTCGCCTCAGAAGGTCAGCTGCCAGCTGTTGAGCTTCCCGGTGTCCTGCGCCGCGGTGTCCTGGACGCGCAGCTTCCAGGTGCCGTTGGCGGTCTCGCCGGAAGCGTTCACCGAGTAGGTGGTGCTGACGTTGTCGGCGGAGTCCGACGAGCTGGCCGCCTTGAGCCGGTAGGCGGTTCCGTCGGGCGCGACGAGGTCGATGACGAGGTCGCCGCGGTAGGTGTGGGTGATGTCGACGCCGACCCGAAGGGCCGTCGGGGCGTTGCCCGTGCGGCCGCTGACGACGATCGAGGACTCGACGGCGGAACCGTTGTCCGGGATCGCGACCGCTGTCGTGCTGGAGAAGGTGGTGCCCCCCGTGGAGCCGCCGGAGCCGCTCACCGCCTGCACCGTCTTGGCCGCGTCCGCCAGACCCGCGCCGCAGCCGCCGGAGCATGCGCCGGGCAGGGCACGGGCGTTGTTCTTGATGGCCGTCTCGATCTGCGCCGGCGTGAGCGCGGAGTTCGCCGACTTGACCAGCGCGACCAGGCCCGCGATGTGCGGGGTGGCCATGCTGGTGCCCTGGTAGTAGGCGTACGACTCGCTCGACGGCGTCTTGGTCCCGGAGTTCAGGGTGGACAGGATGCCGTTCGCGGTGCCGGTGCTGGTCTGGCCGCCGGGCGCCGAGATGTCCACGAGGGAACCGTAGTTGGAGTAGGACGCCTTGGCGCCGGTGCGGTTGGTCGCCGCGACCGAGATGACGTTGTTGCAGTTGCCCGGCGAGTGGTTCGCGACGTTGTCGCTCTCGTTGCCGGCGGCCACCACGACGGTCGTACCGCGGTTCACGGCGGCGGTGATCGCGCTCTGGGTCGCCGAGGTGCAGGCACCGTCGCCGCCCAGGCTCATGTTGATGACCTTGGCGACGTTGGAGTTGGCGGGAACACCGGAGACGGTGCCGCCGGACGCCCAGGTGATCGCGTCGATGATGTCCGAGTCGTAACCGCCGCACTTGCCGAGCACCCGGACCGGGGAGATCTTCGCGCCGTACGCGATGCCCGCGACACCCTTGTTGTTGTTCGTGACGGCGGCGATGGTGCCCGCCACATGGGTGCCGTGCCAGGAGGAGTTGGCGGCCGGGACGCCGGAGCCGCACTCGTTGGCGGCGTAGTAGTCGCCCGGGTCGGCCGGGTTGGCGTCGCGGCCGTCACCGTCCGCGGAGACCGCGGTGTCGGCGATGAAGTCGTAGCCGCCCACGATGTTCGCCGCGAGGTCGGTGTGCGCGACGTAACCGGTGTCGATGACGGCGACGGTGACACCGGTGCCCGTGGAAGTGGTCCAGGCGGCGGGCACGTTCATACCGGCGGTGGACTCGTAGAGGTCCCACTGCTTGGTGTACTCGGTGTCGTTGGGGTCGGCCTTCGGCTTGTTCAGCCGGTCCGGGACGACGTAGGCGACCTGCGGGTCCGCCCGGTACTGGGCGACGACGTCGGCGACATCGGTCTTCGTCAGGTCGCCGCCCAGGTCGACCAGGGCGGCGCCGGTGCCGAGACGGCGCTGGAAGTCGACGTCCTCGCCGGTCTTCTCGCCCTTGGCGGCGGCGTCGGCCTCGGCGGCCGGATTCGACCTGGCCTCGGCGGCATCGGACTTGTAGCCGACGATGAGGCGCTCGGCCGGGGTGCCGGGCGCCGCCTCGGTCTGGGCGGCGAGGACGGCGGAATCCTGGGAAACGGTTTCCTGGGCGGCGACGGCCGAAGCGGTCGACGCTGCGGTGAGCAGGGCCGCGGAGGCCGCGGCGACGGATATCAGCTTCCGTCTCAGGGCGGGAGAGGTGCGCAAGGGGGTGCCTTTCGTAACCGGCTCCGGGCAGGGCGGAGCGGCGGTCGATTCGCTTCGAGGGGGGAAGCGGAGGGGGGTGCATCGAAGTGCGCGGGTGCGTCAAAAAATGCGTGGGGTGCATCGAAGAGCAGCGCTGAAGGCCGGCCAGGCGCGGGAACCGACCCCGTCGGGGTTACCTGTGGGTCGGCTGTGCAGGAACGATAGGCAAAGGATCAGTCATCCGGATACAGGGGAAACCCTCGATCCGGCCAAAAACACACCCTCGACGGCCACGATCGGCCGGCGAACGCCCGATTTGATCGTGTCCGTGGGGCGCGCCGGCCACCGGACACGGCGCTGAACGCGCCGGACCCGATTCCCGTACTGACCGAAGACCGTTCCCGCGCCGGCCGAGGAGACGTCCCCGATGCCCCGCACCACCGCACACCGCACCGCAGCCCTGACGGCCGCCGCCGTGAGTCCGCTTCTGCTGGGCCTGTGGGCCGCAGCACCGGCCCAGGCGCACGGCGCCCCCACGGATCCGGTCAGCCGGGTGTTCGCCTGCTCCCCCGATGGCGGGGCCGACGCGAAGACCGCGGCCTGCCGGGCGGCCGTGGACGCCAACGGCACCTCGTTCGCCGCGTGGGACAACCTGCGGGTGGCGAACGTGAACGGCCGCGACCGGCAGACCATCCCCGACGGGCGGCTGTGCAGCGGGGGCCTGTCCGCCTACAAGGGACTCGACCTCGCCCGCGCCGACTGGCCGTCGACCCGGCTCAGCCCGGGCGGGACGCTGCGCATGACGTACGCGTCGACGATCGCGCACACCGGCACGTTCAAGCTGTATCTGACGAAGCCCGGGTACGACCCGTCGAAGCCGCTCACCTGGTCCGACCTGCCGACGAGTCCGTTCGCCGAGGTCAAGGATCCGGCGCTGACGAACGGTGCCTACCACTTCACGGCAAAGCTGCCCGCCGACCGGACGGGACGTCAGATGCTCTACACGATCTGGCAGAACAGCAGCACGCCGGACACGTACTACTCGTGCTCGGACGTGGTGTTCCCGGAAGCGGTTTCACCAAGCAAGCCGGAGAGCAAGCCGACGACCAAGGCACCCGTTTCGGCCACGCCCGCGGCTTCCGCGAGCCCGACGCCCAGTTCACCGTCCGCCGCTCCGTCGGTGTCGACCGCGTCCGACGCCGCACCCGACCGGGCCGCCGCGGCCGCCCCCGAGAGCACCCCGGTGGCGTCCACGACCGGGGCCGGCTCCGGGCCGTCCGCGCCGCTACTGGCGGGCGGCGCCGCGGCGGTGTTGGTACTCACCGGCGGCGCCGCCCTCGTCGTGCGTCTGCGTCGGCACTGAACTCCGTCGACACGGCGTTCGGTTGTGCGTCGGCCGATCAGTCACGCAGACGGTGTTCGGTTGCTGGTGACGGTGTTCAGTTGACGGTGACGGCCGCGCCCGCGTCGGTCACCGGGGCGTACTTGGCGGTGAAGTAGCCGTTCGCGAAGCAGAGCGACGAGCCGGACGTCTTGGCGAACTGCTGGCTGGTGAAGGTGATGCTGTTGTCGGCGTTGCTCGCCGTGCCGGTCAGGCTGGGCGCCTGGTACACGCAGTTGATGCTGCCCAGCAGGGTGCGCAGCACGACCGTGGTCTGGATGGTGGAGCCGCTCGCCGGGGTCACGGTGACGGTGCCGTCCGAGGCCACGCTGGTGGTGTACGGCAGGTTGTTGACCGTGACGCTGGTGACGCCGAGCACGCCGACGACGTTCGCGGTGCAGTTGGCGAAGGAGTGCGCGGTGAGCGACTCGGTGGCGGTACCCGGCGCGGTGGGGTTGTCGGCGACGGTGGCGCTGAACGCGGACGTGGCACAGGAGACGCCGCTGGTACCGGTCGCGCTGGAGTACAGCGTCGCGGCCGTGCCGCTGGCGAGCGAGGCGTTGAGGACATCACCGACGGCGACGTCGCCGTTGGCGGTGGTCAGCACCGCGCCGGCCGCGGAGGCCGGGGTGACGGCGGTGAGCGAGAGGGCGGCGACGGTACCGGCGAGGGCGAGGAGGGAGCGGGTGCGCATGGGGGTGCCTCTTTCTCAAGTGGGGCTTGCTACAGGGGGGATGGTCGGTGGGGGGTTGAACCGGCGCGTCGCTTGTCGCGACGCGAGGGGACGCTGATCGGCGTCCGCCGTCGCCGGCCCGTGACGCCTTCTCCGTACGTGACGGACCGGCAACGGCGGCCGGCCGGTGACCGGTCGAAGGCACTGGCGAGTGACTCCGGCCGGGCCGGGCGGGGATGGGCGACCGGTCGCGGCCCGCTGGGGGGAAGCGGCCCTACCGGTGCCGTGCGGGGATCGAGCTCGGGACCGAGTGGCCCGTACTGGCTGAAAAGCGTCCGGGAGCGCGGCGATGTCGCCGCACTGCGGATCCGGCGCCACGGATCCCGGCTGAGCCAGGGAGAGTTGTAGACCTGATGGTCCGTCAACGTCAAGGCCTACAAACAAAGTTGATGGGCCAACAGATATATGCGAAAGGTCGGTCGGGGCGCGCGTCGCACAGGTGGCACATTATGAACACTCTTTTTCCACATCTCCCTTGACCGGTTGGTGTAACCATCGGTAACTTCCTCGACGGCTACTGCTGCGTAACCAGAAAGCCCTTGCGGTTTCCGGGAGTCGCGAGGAGGCGGCGCGGCAGCCGCTGTCCGCGCCAGGACAACGTGCCCTGAAGCCCAACCCGCATGACCAAGTGCATGGGAGCAGACATGGCCTCGTCCCCGGACGTCAATTCGTCCGCCGACCACACCCCCGAAAACCCCGAAAGCGGTTCCGCAACGAGACGCGGCCGGGTCCGGCTGCGCCGGGCCGCCGTCATGGCGGTGCCCGCCACCTTCGTCGCCGCGGGGCTCGCGGTCGTCACCGCGCAGGGTGCCCTGGGCGTCCAGTTCGCGATCTCCGGGATGCCCTTCGTCGTCACCGCCGACCGGCTCGACGGTGAGGGCTTCGCCCAGTTCGGCGGCTTGGACAACATGATCGAGAACAGCCCCAACCAGGGCGACACCGGCGGCCAGGTCCTGGTCGTCACCTCGGTCGTGAAGAACGGCAAGATCACCAACATGTGCCAGAGCGTCGACCTCGGCGGCATCCAGCTCATCCTCAAGGCCGGCGGCGGATCCACCCCGGTGAGCGTGAAGAACCTGGCCATCGACTCCGACGAGATCTCGGGCGACGCCGAGTTCAACAACATCGAGATCGGCCGCGACTCCAGCACCTTCGACAAGGTCCCGATCCAGGGTCCCGCGGGCGTCTACGGCCAGCAGGCCGACACGGTCGTCATCAAGAACCTGTACCAGCACAACTACGCGGCCACCGCGGCCGTCTTCAAGCTTCCCGGCCTGAAGATGAGCTTCTCGAGCGAGGGCTGCAAGTAATGACCTTCACCCAGTGGCGGGACCGCTTCCGCGGGTGGAGAGGCCACCGGCCCTTCGCGGGCGGCATGCTGCTCGTCCTGGGCGGCACCGAGATCCTGGTGACCATGAAGGCGCCGCTCCCGGTGATCCTTCATGTGGGCATGCAGGGGCTGGCGGGTTACCTCCTGCCCACCCTGATGGTGCTCTGCGGTCTGCTGATCATCTTCAACCCGACCCAGCGGCTGTTCTACTCGATCATCGCCATCCTGCTCTCCCTGGGCACCTGGCTCACCTCCAACATCGGCGGCTTCGTCATCGGCCTCCTGATGGGTGCCGTGGGCAGCAGCCTGACCTTCGGCTGGCTGCCCGACCAGGAACCGCGCCAGAGCCGCCGACAGCGGCGCAAGGAGACGCGGACGGCCGAGTCGGTGCGCCAGGACGGCCCACTGCCCGGAGCGGGGAAACCCGCCTGACACCGGGCATGCGCGTACCTGTCGCGCGGACGTGACCCACGGCCGTACGGCGCTTCACCGGCGGGGCCGGGACGATCTGCGCACCGCAGACCGCTCCCGGCCCCGCCGGTTCGTCACGCCGCCACCACACGTCATTCGAACAGGTGACGTGGGAACTTCTGCACCTTCGCGACGAGTTCAGCGGAAGATCACTGCGATCGGCCCGGGACGACGGGTTCGGGACAATGCGTGCGAGGCAGTGACTTCGGCGTGAAGGAGCGACAGCGGCATGGTGGCCAAACGGCTGCTCGGGGCGATCGGCACAAGCGGTCCCTCGGTGGACACGGTGCTCGACAGCGAGGCGGTGCTGCCCGGCGGTGAACTGTCGGGGCGGGTCCGGCTGCGGGGCGGCGACGCGGCCGTGGAGATCGAGGAGATACGTCTGGAGCTGCTGGCCCGCGTGCAGGCGGAGCAGCCTGTCGAGGCGGCGCACGAGGAGGGCGCCGGCGAGGGCACCGTCGCCTTCGAGCGCCATGTCGTCGGCGGGGGCTTCCGACTCGGTGAGGCCGAGGAACGCAGTGTGCCGTTCACGGTCACGCTGCCCTGGGAGACACCGGTCACCGAGCTGAACGGGCGTCCGCTGGGCATCGCTCTCGGCGTGCGCACCGATCTCGCGGTGGCCGCAGCCCGCGGCCGGGGCGATCTCACCCCGCTCACCGTCCGTCCGCTGCCCGTGCAGGAGGCGGTCCTCGACGCGTTCGGGCAGCTCGGGTTCGGGTTCCGCTCCGCCGACCTGGAGCGCGGCCGCATCGGGGGCACGGGCCAACGCCTGCCGTTCCGCCAGGAGATCGAGCTCACCCCTCCCCCGCGGTACGCGCACGCGGTGACCGAGATCGAGCTGACCTTCCTCACCACCGCCGCCGGCCTGGAGGTCGTACTGGAGGCCGACAAACGCGGCGGCCCGCTCACCCCCGGCCACGACGCGCTGACCCGTTTCACCGTGCGCCACGAAGACGTGCCCGTCCTCGACTGGAACAACGAGGTCGACGGCTGGATCCGCCGGCTGACCGAACACCGGGAGGCGTACGGCGCCCAGGCGTACGTCCGCACCGCCTCACCCGCCGGTCACCGCGCCGCAGACGGTTCCGGCCCCGGCTCCGGCCCCGGAGTGGGCATGGCGGTCGCCGCCGGTACGGCAGTCACCGCCGGTACGGCGGGACCGGCCATGGGGGTCGTCGGCGGCATGGTGGCGGCCGACGCGGTCGACGAGATCGGTGACCTCTTCGAGGAGGAGGAAGAACACGAGATGCCGGCGGAGGGCCAGGACCAATGGGAGGACCAGGAGAGCTAGGAGAGCTAGGAGGGCCGGGAGGGCCGGGAGGGCCGGGAGGGCCGGGAGGGCCGGGAGGGCCGGGAGGGCCGGGAGGGCCGGGAGGGCCGGGAGGGCCGGGAGGGCCGGGAGGGCCGGGAGGGCCGGGAGGGCCGGGAGGGCCGGGAGGGCCGGGAGGGCCGGGAGGGCCGGGAGGGCCGGGAGGGCCGGGAGGGCCGGGAGGGCCGGGAGGGCCGGGAGGGCCGGGAGGGCCGGGAGGGCCGGGAGGGCCGGGAGGGCCGGGAGGGCCGGGAGGGCCGGGAGGGCCGGGAGGGCCGGGAGGGCCGGGAGGGCCGGGAGGGCGGATGAAGCGAGGGAAGAGCCCGGCAGCGGCTTCCCGGCCGCGTCTCGTCCGGTCCTTCGTCGCCTCGGCCTCACCCGTGAGGATCCACATCGGCCTGACCGGCGTCCGGAAACCGCGCTTTCCGGCACAACCGTGTGACGCGAGTGGCAGGTTGATACGCATGGACAGCGACGAGGTGGACGGCGGCGAAACGACCAGCGCCGAGAACGGTCCCGGCGACGCCGTTCCTCACCGGCCCCGGGCGGGTCGAACCCGGCGTCGTCCAGGCCCACCACCGGCATCCCGAAGGCAAGGGCATGGAGGTCGTCCGCGAGGCCGATATCGCGATGTACGGGGCCGTGACCCACAAGCCGTGAACCCGGCCGCCCGATTGACGATCAGTCAATTCAACTGCGGTTATGCTCCCTTCCGTCCGCGCCGCACCGTCCCGGATCACGATGTGGCAGCACCACCTCACCCCATGTGGTTGCTCACTTGACTACCAGCGGTCACACACGGTTGGCTCCGAGCCAACGAATGCCTCTCGCCGGCGCACACCCCCTCGCTCCGGCGGCGCATGCCCCGCGCTCCCCTGCTCCCTCCTCCCCTGCCCCGTCCTCCCTGCTCTGCCGCACAGCGAGGTGCAGCCCCCCATGAACACTCCCCTCCCCGCTCCCTCCGCTTCCGTTCCACTCGGATCCGCCCGCCTCACCGCCCTGGCCGCGGCCTGCTGCCTCCTCCTGCTCGCCGGCTGTTCCGGCGCCGCCTCGTCCGGATCGGACATGGACACGGCGGGCGGCTCGGGCGACCGGATCAAGATCACCCTGGTCACCCACGGCGCCAAGGGCGACGACTTCTGGGAGCTGGTGCGCAAGGGCGCCGAGGCCGCGGCCGCCAAGGACGGCGTCGACCTGACCTACGCCAGCGACTCCGACGCCGCCGGGCAGGCCGAGTTGGTGCGCGACGCGATCGGCGACCGGGTCGACGGCATCGCGGTGACCCTCGCCAAACCGCAGGCCATGAAGAGTCCGGTGGCCCGCGCCAAGGCTGCCGGCATACCCGTCGTCGGACTCAACTCGGGTATCGACGCGTGGCGTTCGGCGGGACTTCTGGAGTACTTCGGCCAGGACGAGAGCGTCGCGGGCCGGGCTGTCGGCGACAAACTCGACGGCCTCGGTGCGAAGCACGCCCTGTGCGTCATCCACGAACGGGGCAACATCGCCCTGGAGGCGCGCTGCGCCGGCGTGAAGAAGACGTTCACCGGCGAGACCGAGATGCTCTACGTCGACGGAACGGACATGGACGCGGTGACCACCGCCGTGGCGGCACGTCTGCGGCAGGAACCCGACATCGACGAAGTCATCACCAACGGAGCGCAGTTCGCACTCGCCGCGGTGCAGGCGACCGACAAGGCGGGCAGCAAGGCAAAGGTCGCCACCTTCGACCTCAACAAGGACCTGGTCACGGCTGTCCGCGACGGCAGCGTGCAGTTCGCGGTGGATCAACAGCCCTACCTTCAGGGCTACTTGGCCGTCGACGGACTCTGGCTCTACAAGACCAACGGCAACCTCAGCGGCGGCGGTACGGCTCCCGTGCTGACGGGCCCGGCCTTCGTCACCAAGACCAACGTCGCCGAAGTCGCCCGCTTCGCCGCCGCCGGCACCCGCTGACCGACCGTTTCCCCGCCCCCGCTCCTCCCCCTCTCCCTCTCCCCTTCCCCTCCCCACCTCCCCCCTCCCCCGCTGATCGCTCTAGGACGACTATGTCTCCACGGACAGGTGCCCGGCGCCGACGTCTCGGCTCCATACGTCTCTCCCTGATCCTGCTGGCGCTGGTGCCCAGCGTCACCCTCGCCGCCATGTGGGGTGTGACGACGACCCAGATGTTCGCGGAGGGGCTGCGGCTGCGCGCGCAGACCGAACTGAGCCGGTCGACCGGCGCCATGGGCACCGAGGCGACGCTCATGCTCCAGCAGGAACGCAGCCTGTCCGCCGTGTGGCTGGCTTCGCGACCCGCCGGTTCCCGGGCCGCGCTGGAGGCGCAGCGCGAGAAGACGGACGCGGCGGTCGCCAAACTCGTCGCCCGGTCGGACGACATCCAGCAGGCGTCCGAACGGGTCAGGGACCGGATGTACTCGGTCGTCGCCTCCGTGGGCAGCCTGGAGTACTACCGGGGCCAGGTGGACGACCCCGTCGACATCACCGCCGCTCAGGCGCTGGATCAGTACACGTCGATCATCGACGACCAGATCCACGCCTTCGAGGAGCTGTCCCAGGTCGACGACGGTGACCTCACCTCGCAGGCCGGACCGCTCGTCGCCTTGGAGCACGCGGCCGAACTGGTCTCCGAGGAGGACCTCCAGCTCACGCTCGCCGGGCCCGGACAGCGGATGGACGAGAAGACGTGGGCGGAGTTCTCCCAGCTGGTGAACACCCGGCGCTGGCTCGTGGAGGACCAGATCGTCCCGTCGCTCACCGGCACCGCGAAGGCGCAGACCGAGAAGATCCTGACGAGCTACCAGTGGCAGATCCTGGAGTCCGTCGAGGACAAGGTGCTCGCGGCCCGCTCGAAACCGAGCGAAAACGGTGACATCGCGTTGCCGGCGGTGCAGAAACAGTGGCGTGCCGCGCTCATCGAGGTCTCCGACCAGTATTCGGGCCTGATCCGGCTGCAGACCACGGCGCTGCTCCAGCGCAGCGCAGACGAGGCGCGAGAACTCCTCATCACGGCCGCCTCGCTGAGCGCCGGCGGTCTCGCCGCCCTGCTGCTGTGCGTCGGCATGTCCTGGCGCATCACCCGCTCGCTGTCCCGGCGACTGCACGGGCTGCGGATGGCCACGCTGAGCCTGGCGCACGAACGGCTGCCGGACGTCGTGACCCGGCTGGACCGGGGCGAGACGGTCGACGTGGACTCGGCGACCCCTCCCCTGGACTACGGCCACGACGAACTCGGCCAGGTGGCCGCGGCGTTCAACACGGCGCAGCGCACCGCCGTGCACACCGCGGTCGAACTCGCCGACACCCGGCGCGGCTTCCAGAAGGTCATCCTGGGCATCGCCCGGCAGAGCCAGAACCTGGTCAACCTCCAGCTCAGCAAGCTCGACGCACTGGAACGGCGGCACCAGGACCCGGACGTCCTCAACGGCCTCTACGAACTGGACTCCACGGCGAGCCAGTTGCGGCGCTACGAGGAGAACCTCGTCATCATCAGCGGCGGCCGGCCGGGACGCAGCTGGACGGAGCCGGTGGCGCTGATCGACATCCTGCGCAGCGCCGTCGGGGAGGTCGCCGAGTACCGGCGGGCCGAGGTGCACACCGAGGAGGACGTGTCCATCGCGCCGCCCGCCGTGGCGGACGTGATCCATCTGCTCGCCGAGCTCATCGACAACGCGACGTCCTATTCACCGGCGCCGAGCCCGGTCGGTGTACGGGCCTCGCTGGTGGCCAGGGGCCTGGCGATCGAGGTCGAGGACCGCGGCCTCGGCCTGTCCGAGGAGGACTACGCCTCGTTCAACGCGCAGTTGGCGGTGCCGCCCCAGTTCGACGTGGTGGCGCTCGCCGACGACCTGCGGCTGGGCATGTTCGTGATCGCCCGGCTCGCGACCCGGCACGGCATCGGCGTCACCCTGCGCCCGTCACCGTACGGCGGGACCACGGCGATCGTGCTGCTCCCGCACGACATCGTGGTCAGCGAGGCGCCCGGCTCGGCGGCCCCGGCGGCGGAGGACTCCGGCCAGCTTTCGGTAACCGGTTCCCACTCGCCGGAGACGAGCCCTCCGTCACCGGTGGAGGACACGGGGGACGCGGCGCGGGAGCACAGCAGGTCGGGCGAGCACAGCAGGTCGGACGCCGGACCGGCCGCGTCGCCTTTCCCGGCGGACGCCGCCTCCGCTGCGGCGCGCATCCCGGAGTCTCCGGCGCACGACTCGGCGTCCCCCGCGGCCGCCAGGTGGGACCCGGCACCCGGCCGACCCGCTTCGGAGGGCCTTCAGCGCGAGGCGGGCGGCTCTCCGTCGCCGGCGGACGTCGCGTCCTCGACGACCGAGGCGTCCCTCCCGACGGACGGGACGGCGGCGGCCGACGCGCACGTCGCCCGGTCCGGTCCACCGCGCCTCGCTGGTCGTGGGGGCCTGCGGGCGAGCGGGGCGGCGACCGTCCCGGCCCGCACGCCGGGGGCGGCAGCTCGGCCCGAGGGTCTCACCCCGTTGCCGCGCAGGGTCCCGCAGACCAGCCTCGCCACCGAGCTGCGCGAGGATTCCGCCTCCGCCGCGGCCACGGCGGCCGTCGAGGAGGACGGTTACCCGGACGACTTCACCGCGGAGCGCGCCGCCTCTTCCCTCGCCGGTTTCCAGCGGGGCACGCTGCGAGCACACGCCGACGCCGACCTGTGGCCCGACGACGACCCGCGGGATACGTCCGCCGAGGAGCCCCCCGGCCCGCCGGTCACCACCACGGACACCTCCCCGACCTCGACTCCCCCCGCCGACCGCACATGAAGGATTTCGCGATGACACGCTCCGTTCCTGGCACGAACACCCAGCTCGACCAGCTGCTCACCGGTCTCGTGGACCGGGTCGCCGACGTGAACCAGGCCGTCGTACTCTCCGAGGACGGGCTGGTGGTGAGCAAGTCCACCGGTTTCCCGCGGGAGGACGCCGAACGGCTCGCGGCGACCGCGTCCGGTCTGATGAGTCTCAGCAAGGGCGTCAGCATGGATTTCCGCGGCGGTCCGGTACGCCAGGCGCTCATCGAGATGGCCAACAGCTACCTGATCCTCACCTCGGCCGGCCCGGGGGCGCATCTCGTCGTGCTGGCGGGGAAGAACGCGGACGTGGGCGTGGTGGCGTACCAGATGAACATGCTGGTGAAGAAGATCGGCGAGCACCTCAGCGCGGCACCGCGGGCACATGTCGGTCCCGCCGTCCGCACCAACGGCGGGTGAGGTGAGCGGAGGCGACGAAGCGGGCCGGCTCGTCAGGCCGTTCACCCTCACCGGTGGCCGGACCCGGCCCAGCCGCGCCGACTTCACGCTCATCACGACGGTGACCGCGGTCGACCCGCCGCCCGAGCGGGCGGCGCGTCCGCAGCCGGAGCACCTCCGGATCCTGCGGCTGTGCGCCCGTCCGCTCGCCGTGGCGGAAGTCGCGGCCCATCTCGACCTGCCGGTGAGCGTGGTCGTCATCATGCTCTGCGACCTGCTGGAGGCGGGGCTGATCACCGCCCGGCCGCCCCGTTCCGTCACCGGCGCCGCGGATCTCGAGCTCCTGGAGAAAGTGAGGGACGGCCTTGGCCGGATCTGATGCCACCGCTTCCACCGCCCTCGGCGCCGGGCAGGCCACGGCTCCCGACACGGTGAAGATCCTCGTCGCCGGCGGCTTCGGCGTCGGAAAGACCACGATGGTCGGGGCGGTCAGTGAGATCGCGCCGCTGCGCACGGAGGAGCCGCTGACCATCGCCGGGCTGGAGGTGGACGACCTGAAGGGCATCGAGGAGAAACGGTCCACCACCGTGGCCCTGGACTTCGGCCGGATCACCATCGGCGACGATCTGGTGCTGTATCTCTTCGGCACGCCCGGCCAGCAGCGGTTCTGGTTCATGTGGAACGACCTCGCGATCGGCGCCCTGGGGGCGGTGGTGCTCCTCGATGTACGAAGGCCGGAGTCCAGCTTCGCCGCGATCGACTTCTTCGAGCGCCGGGGGATCCCGTTCGTCGTTGCGGTAAACGGCTTCCACGGGTTGCATCCGTATCCGACGGAGGAGATCAAGGAGTCGCTGGCGTTGCCGGCGCATGTTCCCGTGTTGCTGTGCGACGCGCGCGAGCGTGACTCGTGCCGGGACGTACTGATCGCTCTGCTCGACCGGCTGATCGAGGACGCCGCGTTCCGGACGAGCCCTGCACACTGATCGCCCCCGCACCCGCCCGGGCTCCTGGTCACCCGGTCCGGGTGACCGGTTGGCCGGCCGTCCCCTGGCTGCCTGGCTGCCTGTCTGCCCGCAGGACGCCCGTGAGTATCCGGTTCCGTCAGCGGGCTCCCGCGGCGCGCAGTACGGCAACCGTTTCCGGATGCGGTCCCGCGGCCGCCCACTCGAGTGGGGTGAGCCCGGTGCCGTGGTCCTCGCGGAGGTTGGGGTCGGCGCCGTGGGCGAGCAGGACGCGGACCGCGTCGATGTGGCCCCAGCAGGCCGCCGCGCAGAGCGGGGTTCCCTCGGCGCCCAGGCCCGCGCTCTCGGCGTCGGGTGGCGCTCCGGCCTCGAGCAGCCTGCGTGCGGCGTCGGCCGACCCCTGAACGCAGGCCGCGTACAAGGGGGTCGTTCCGTCCGGATCGGCGGCCGTGGGGTCGGCACCGGCCCGCAGCAGCCGGTCGACCTGAGGACCGCTCCCGAACATGACCGCCGACAACAGACGTGTGGTCAGTTTCTTCCGCCGTCTCCTGTTCACGGTCGCCGAGAGTAGCCCGGACCGCCGAGGGGATCGCCTGATTTTTCATGGGCCCCGCACAGGTGCGCGGCGGGAAACCGCCAAGCGTGTCCCAGTGATTGACCTGTTCCCCGCACGCCCCTACCTTCTGACCGACTCATCGAACCTGGTTCGACATTTCGAACCGATGGTCGGCATCAAAGGGCACCCCCGCACCTCTGGAGCGCATATGACCCCCAACCCCTCCCGCCGCCTCATCCTGGGCGCGGCCGCCTCCGTCCCCCTGGCCCTCACCCTCGGCGTGCCGTCCGCCCGCGCGGCCGACTCGGCCTACGTCATGGGGTACTTCACCGAGTCGACCAGCCTGGGCGCCGGCACCGACTACGGCCTCCACCTCGCCGTCAGCACCGACGGGCTGCAGTGGATGCCGCTGAACCAGAACAACCCCGTGGTGACGCCCACGGAGGGCGCGCTGGGGCTGCGGGACCCGTTCATCCTGCGCAAGCAGGACGGCACGTTCGTGGTGATCGCCACCGACCTCAAGGGCACCGACTGGAGTTACGTCAGCCAGTACGTGCACGTGTGGAACTCCACCGACCTGCGCACCTTCACCGGCTACCACCGGCTGAAGCTGCACGACATGAACACCCACAGCTGGGCGCCGGAGGCGTTCTGGGACGCGGGCCGGGGACAGTACGCGCTCATCTACTCCGCCGTGAACAGCAGCGGCCACAACGTGATCATGGTCAACTACACCACCGACTTCGTCACCGCTTCGGCGCCCCAGGTCTTCTTCGACCCCGGCTACGACGTGATCGACGGCGACATGGCCGTGGGGGTGAACGGCGTCAACTACCTCTACTTCAAGAAGGACCAGACGCTGGTGGGCGCCCGGTCCAGCTCCCTCGACCCCGGCAGCTTCACGGTCTTCAACACGGGCGTCGCCCACGGCGGCACCGAGGCGCCGACCCTCGTCAAGTCGCTGACGTCCAGCACCTGGTGGCTGTGGGGGGACACCTACACCCCCAACGGCGTCTTCTATGCCTGGCAGTCCACCGACCTGTCGGCCGGCACCTGGACCGCGCTCGACCAGAAGACGTACACCCAGCCGGTGAACTCCAAGCACTGCGGCGTCACGACGATCACCGGCACCCAGTACACGAACCTCGTCGCCAAGTGGGGCGCCCCCGCCTGGAACCGGCTCAAGTCCTACAACTACCCGGACCGTTACGTCCGCCACTCCAACTACACCGCCCGCATCGACACGTACCCCTTCGACCTGTACACCGACTCGCAGTGGAAGCTCGTCCCCGGTCTGGCCGACAGCACCGGGATCTCCTTCCAGTCGGTCAACTACCCGACCAGGTACCTGCGGCACTACAACTACCAGCTCCAACTCGACGTCAACGACGGCACATCGACGTTCGCCGGTGACGCGACGTTCTACCGCACGGCGGGCCTGGCGGACTCCGGATGGGCGTCGTTCCGCTCCTACAACAACCCGACGCGCTACATCCGGCACTCGAACTACGTGCTCCGTATCGACCCGGTCTCGACGGCCACCGAGAAGCAGGACGCGACGTTCTACGTGGGTTACTGAGCGGGGTCCCTCACCGGAGCCCGGACCCGCCCCTGAGCCGCCGCCGCGCCGTCCGTCTCACAACCCGGCCAGTCGTGGCAGCAGTTCGGCCGCCGTCGTCACATCGTCGGTCAGTGGACGGTCCTCCGTGCCCGCGGGGAGAACGGCCGCCGCCGCGGCGAAGACCTCGGCCGGCGGCGGCAGGGCCGCCGAGTGGATCGGGCGCATCCTCAAGGCCCGTACGGCGGCGACCAGTTCACACGCGAGGACGATGGCGTAGGCGTCCGTTGCCCGCGAGGTCTGGCGGGCGGCCTGTCCGGCGAAGCTGGCGGCCTCCTCCAGACCTCGCGACAGGACGGCGTGGCCCGCCGAGGCGGGTGCCGTGCCGGAACGCAGCTCCGCCAGAGCGGAGTTGGCGGTGTACTCCAGGATCATCGTGCCCGAGCTGCTCGCGGGCCCTGCGCCGAGGAACGGGGGCAGGCCCGTGAGCCCGGGGTCGCCGAGCGCCGTCAGGCGGGCGACGGAGAGCTGCGCGGTCTGCAACAGGGCGAGGTTCGCGGCGTCCAGGGCGAGTCCCAGGGGTGCGGCGAAGAAGCCGCCGTGGTGGTAGGCCGACGTGCCGTCGGAATCCATGAGGGGGTTCTCCGAGGGGCAGTTGACCTCCGCCTCGATGACGTCGCGCAGGCGGTCGGCGGCGTCCAGGGCGCAGCCGTGCGCCTGGGGGAAGGCGCGGAATCCGAAGGGGTCCTGGACACGCCCGCCCTCGCGGCGCCGCGGCCGGTCGGGCAGGCCGAGCAGCCGCCGCACCTCACCCGCGGCGCGGGCCGCGCCGGGGTAGGGCCGCAGGGCGTGCACGGGTGCGGCATAGGCCTCGGGCGAGCCGGACACCGCGGCGAGGGAGAGGGCGGCGACGGCGTGCGTGGCCCGCAGCAGCACGTCGAGCTCCCGCTGCGCGAGCGCGGCCTGCCCCAACGCGAGGGCGTTGCTGCTGAGCAGGGCCAGCGCATCGCCGGGTTGGAGGACCACCGGGGCCGGCAGTCCGGTGGAAGGAGCGGCGGCGGTGTCCCCGGGGACGGGGGTGGCCGCCGGGACAGGGGCGGAAACGGGAACGTAAACGCTGTCGGAGGCGGGTCCGGGCAGGGTGACGAGGTGCATGGCGGGGGCGCCGCCGTACCGGGCAACGGCGGCGGGCTCGCCCCCGGCGTCCGCACCGACCGCCGACGCGGCTCCACGGGGCGGGCCACCCTGCTCCGCGTCCCGCCCGGGCCCTGGAACGTTTCCCGGCTCGGCCGGCTCGGCGCTCGACCACGGACGTTCACCGATGATCGTCAGGCCGGTCTGGGCCAGGGCCGTCAAGTCGCCCGTGCCGACGCCGCCGTACTCGTTGACGGCCGGGTGAACGCCGAGCCGGAGGGCGTCGACGAGGGCGTCGATGAAGGCGGGCTGGATGCCGGAGCCGCCGGCGAGCAGCTGGTTGGCCCGCACCGCGAGCATGGCGCGGACCTGGCGGACGGGAAGCAGCGCGCCGGCTCCGCCCGCGTGGCTGCGCAGCAGGCGCAGGCCGTGCGCGGCCTCGTCGCCCTCGCCGACCGGCACCGAGCGCTGTGCGCCGACGCCGGTGCCGCGGCCGTACAGCCGTCCGGCGGCGGCGAGCCGTCGCGCGGTGTGCCAGGACGCGGTGGCCCGCTCACGGGCCTCGGGCGCCACCGTGGGGACGGCCTCACCGTCGGCGAGCGCGGTCAGCTCGCCGACGGTGAGGGCGGTTCCGTTCAGGACGGTCCGGGTTTCCCCGCGGTGCGGCGGAATCCGGACCGGTTCTCTTGCCGTGGTGTCCAACGGTGCACGTGGTCCGGTGGAACCTCAGCCGAGGCCGGCCGACTTCAGCCAGGCCTTGGCGACGTCCAGCGGGTCCTTGCTCTCCAGCTGCACCTGGGAGTCGAGGTCGAGCAGGGTCTTGGTGTCGAGCTTGGCGGAGACGGCGTTGAGCGCGTCGATGCCCTCCTGGGAGAGCCCGCTCTTGTAGACCAGCGGGGTCACGTTCGCGAATCCGAAGAGGTTCTCCGGGTCCTGCAGGACGACGAACTTCTCCTGCGTGATGGTCGGGTCCGTGGTGAAGATGTCAGCGGCCTGCACGGTGTTCTTCTTCAGTGCGGCCTGGGTCAGCGGACCGCCCGCGTCGAGGGCCTTGAAGGACTTGAACTTCAGCCCGTACACCGACTCCAGGCCGAGGATGCCCTGCTGGCGGGTCTGGAACTCGGGCGAACCGCCGAGGACCAGCTCCGGCGCGATGTCCTTGAGGTCGGCGAGCGTGGACGTCGCGGTGAGGTTGTACTTCTTGGCGGTCGCCGCGTTGACCGTGACGGAGTCCTTGTCCTCGGCGGGCGACGACTCCAGCAGCGTCAGCTTGGAGTCGAGCTTTGCCTTCGCATCGGCGTTCACCTTCGCGAGCGAGGTCTGCTCGGCCTTCGCGTCCAGGTAGGCCAGCAGCGAGCCGTTGTACTCCGGCAGGACGGTGATGGAACCGTTCTTGAGCAGGCCGTACGTGGTCTCCCGGCTGCCGATGTTGGGCTTGTAGGACACCTTGATGTCCTTGGCCTTCAGGGCCTCGCCGTAGATGTCGGCGATCAGGATGCTCTCGGCGAAGTTGTTGGAGCCGACGACCACGGTGTCACCGGCCGCCTTGTCGCCGGCGAGCGGGTCGGAGGTGTCGTCGGACGAGGAGGAGCATCCCGCCAGCAGGACCGTCACCGCCGCGAGGGCGACGGCCGCCGCACCGGGGTGGTTCCTGAGGGACCTGCTGCTGTGGGCGTTGGAAGTCACGGTTGCCGTTCCGGGCTGGGGGGTTGATGAGAACTCAAACACTCTGGCCTGATCCAATCCACCCGCTTCTTGATCAGTCAAGAGGAGCCGGGTTAACGATTGACCTCGATCCGTGATCACTTGCGCGCAGATCGGAAGATCACCTGTCTACGCCTCCGGAGGCTCCGGGAAGGCCCCAGTTCACCGCTTCGTAATGGATTCTTGACGTAGGGCGACGCGCTCGACCGTTCGAATAGGCGATAGTCTCGCCGGAGTTGGCGTCCGCCACAGCAGTCGGCGGAGGCCACAGCGGTGTACGGGGGCCGCATCCGTATCATTCACATTTCGGACACGTGTGTGCAAAAAGCGGCATGCGTGCAACCGCCCCTCGCACGCCCGCAGCACCCCCTTGAAGGAGGCCCGGTGTCCACGAAAGAGGTGGACGCGCCCGCCCGGTCGACACCCTCGGCACCTACGTCCGCACGCCGGGGCCTGCGGGGTTTCGCCGACCGGTGGCCCTTCCAGCGCAAGCTGAACGTACTCGTCGGTATCCCGCTGACCGTGATCGCGCTGCTGCTGACGTACCTCATCGTCGACCTGGTGCAGGAGTCCAACCGCGCGGAGGACGCCGCCCAACTGGTGCGTGACAGTGCCCAGGTCGCGCGGCTCGTCGCCGCGCTGCAGGACGAACACCAGCAGGCGATCCTGCTCTCCGTGCGGCACGAGGCGTCTTTCGACGGCGGCACGCCCTCCACCGACGGCTACCGGCAGGCGCAGGCCGCCGTGGACGCGCAGGTGCGGAAGGTGGTCGACGCCTTCGGCGACCGGCTGCCGGACACCGAGGTGCAGGCGCTCAAGGAGGTCCAGGGCCTCGCCGGTCTGCGGACCACCATCGAGCAGGGCTATCTGCCCGCCGACAACATCGACCCGGCGTACTCGGGTGCCGCCGACGGCCTCATCGACGGCCTCGGCCTGGACCGCAACGCCGACCTCGCGACGACCTTCACCGGCAACCTCCTCGACTCGCTGCTGCGCGCCGACGCCGCGCACGGGGCCTTCGAGACCGCCGTGTTCTCCGCCCGGACCGGCGACAGCAACGCACTCATCGAGTTCACCGGCGCGGTCGGCTCCTACGAGCTGTTCACCTACCAGGCCGAACGGTTCGAGCGGTTCGCCGGCGAGGCACAGAACGAGGAGTTCGGCGGCATCGAGCACAACGCCTCGCAGGCCTCGATCGGCCAGCACTACGCCGAACTGGCGGTGGACCCGAGCGCGTTGCAGGCCGAGTCCAAGGCCGAGATCCGTACGGCGTTCCGCGTGGCCATCGCCTCCTACCCCGACTACAGCGCGCAGGCCAGGACCCGCCTGAAGATCACCGCCTCGCTCATCGACCAGATCGCCGACCGCGCCGACGACACCGCCTCCAGCGCCCAGTGGCGCGCCGGCCTGCTGCTGAACCTGGCGCTGATCTGCTTCGCCCTGTGGATCGCTTTCTCCATCCTGGTACGCCGCTCCGTGGTCCGCCCGGTGCTGGCACTGACCGGCGCCGCCCAGGAGGTCGCCGACGTCGCGGGCCGCGAGCTCGCCCGCGTGGCCGACGACGACGCGGAGGAGTCCGGCCCGCCACGACTGCGTGAGCTGCCGGTCACGGCCGACGACGAGATCGGTGAACTCGCCGAGGCCTTCAACAACGTGCAGACCACCGCGGCCGCGCTGCTGGAACGCCAGGTGCTCAGCCGCCGCAACGTCGCCGAGATGTTCGGCAACGTCGGCCGCCGCGTCAGCAACCTGACGACCCGTCAACTCGCGTTGATCGACGCGGTGGAACGCGGCGAGACCGACCCCGCGCTGCTGGAACGTCTCTATTCCATCGACCACATCGCGGTCCGCCTGCGCCGCAACGCCGACAGCCTGATGCTGCTGGCCGGCATCCGTGAGGCCGTCCTGGACGCCGGACCGATCGAGCTCACCAACGTCGTACGCGCCGCGCTGGGCCAGATCGAGGGCTTCCAGCGGGTCCAGCTGCGCGCCGCGACCGAGGCCATGGTGGAGCCCGACATCATCGGCGACCTCACGCTGATGATCGCCGAACTCCTGGAGAACGCCGTGTCGTTCTCCCCCGAGGGCAGCCCCGTCGAGGTGTTCGTCGGCTCCGACCACGACGGCGCCTCGATCACCGTCGCCGACCACGGTCTGGGCATGAGCGCCGAACGCCTCGCCGAGGAGAACTCCCGCCTGGTGCGCCGTGAACGCCTCGACGTCGTCCCGACCAAGGTGCTCGGCCTGTTCGTGGTCGGCGCGCTGGCCCGCCGCTGGGACGTCGACGTCACCCTGTCCCGCACCCCGGGCGGCGGCGTGACCGCCGAGGTGATGATCCCGTCGACGCTGCTCCTGACGATGAGCGAGCCGGGCCCGGCCGGCCTGCCTGCCTCCACCGGCACGTCCTCCTCCCCGGCCACGGCGGCGCTCGCCGCCCCGTCGGCCCCGCCGGCCGGCCCCTCGCCGTCCTCCTCGATCCCGTCCACGGTTCCGTCCTGGGCCACGCACGAGGACGATCCGACCGCGCTCCCGCGCCGGGTCCCCCGCCGCGATCCGTCCCCCGCCGCACGGGAGGCCGAGGCCCCGCTCCAACCGGCGGCCGACACCGACGACCGGGCGCGGGACACCGCCTCGACAGCCACCAGAACCTCCGCCGAAACCGACGAAAGCGGTATCTCGAGCCGTGCGGCGGAAACGGTTTCCACCAGCCTTGCGGCCGACGCCGGTTCCCCTTCCTCCGGTTCCTCCGGGGAAACGGCGGTAACCGCTTCCTCCGATCGCGCGGTGGAAACCGGTGTCTCCGCCGGTACGGCGCAGTCCGCTTCCCCCGCCGTTCCCGCCCAGGCCGATGTCGCGGCCACTGACGGGGCCGAGCCGGGGACCACGGGCGAGCCGGCGGTCCGCGCCTACCCCGCCGGCGTCGGGATCGCGGCGCCGCGCACGGCCGAGGCGGCGCTCCACGCCCGCGCGGAGGACGAACCCGGGGACCACGCCCGTACGACGCAGTCGTCGCACGTCCACGCTGCCGGGTCCCGGCCCGCCGGTCACACGACGGGCGGGCACGGGGATGGCGTCCGCCGGACAGAGCGTCTCGCCGCCGACCGTGGTACCGACCGCGCCGCCGAACCGTCCAGGTTCGACCGCGCCACCGGTACCGACGGCCCCGCCGGCCCTCCCTCCGCGCCCGCCCCGGACGGGACCGACCCGTTCGCCGTCGGTCCCGACGGCTCCCGTCCGCTCCGTCGACGGGTGCGCGGGGCGACGCTGCGGACGACCGCGGACGCCGCCGCCCAGCAGTCCGCGCGGCAGGCCGCCCGCCCCGCCGACGCGGACGCCGTGCGCGATTCGCTGGAGGAGTTCGAGGCGGCCGTGGCCCGCGCGCACCGGGACACCGGCGAACACCCCCGCCCCGCCGAGCCCCGCCCCCTCGCCCCCACCACCGACGACCCGATCGACCGCCGGAACGACCGCCGGCCCGACCACCGTCCCGGCGTCTCGCCCGACCGGACCGACCGGACAGAGCCGTCCGACGCGACCGACCGGACCGAGCCGATCACCGACCCGATCACCGCCCGGGACAGCACGCACCACCAGAACCACCTTCCGGAAGGAGCCGAGCAGTGAGCACGTCGACAGGTGAGACTCCCGCCGGAGACGCCAAGCCGACCGATCTGCGGGCCGCCGCAGCCGATTTCACCTGGCTGCTCAACCGTTTCGCCACCGAGACCGCAGGGGTCGTGGACGCCATCGCGGTGTCCTCCGACGGACTGCTGATCGCGGTGTCGGAGCTGCGCGAGCACGCCGACTCCGAACGGCTGGCCGCGATCGTCTCGGGCATCACCAGCCTGGCCGCGGGCGCCTCCGGCAACTACGGCCTCGGCGGCCTGAACAAGGTCATCATCGACCTGGAGGGCGGCCACGTCCTGGTCTCCGCGATCGGCAGCGGCGCCGTGCTCGGCGTCGTCACCGACAAGGAGGCCAAGCTGGGCAACATCGCCTACGAGATGACGGTGTTCGCCAACCGCGCCGGCACGGCGCTCAGTCCGCAGCTCGTCCTGGAACTGAAGAACAGCGTCGGCGCCACGCGCACGCGCTGAGCGCGTGCCACCGTAGAGAGAGCGAACACCGATGGCGGACGGCCGCACACCGCGCGGGGCCGGCGAGGACGGCGTCGCCCCTGTCGGCCCCGCACCCGCCGTCCGGCCCTTCCTGGTCACCGCCGGCCGGGTCGCGGGCGGCGCGGGCGAGGCGTCGTCCGGCCGGACGATGCCCGTCGAGACGCAGCTGGTGGCCACCACCGGCGGGCTCGACGCGCTCGGCCGGCTCTCCTTCGAACAGCACGACATCGTCGCCGCCTGCCGCGTCCCGCAGTCCATCGCGGAGATCGCGGCCAGGCTGCGGCTGCACCTGAACGTGGTGCGGGTCCTCGCCGAGGACCTCCGGACGGCGGGGCAGCTCTCGGTGCACGTGCCCGACTCCGGCGTCACCCACGACGCATCCGTTCTGCGCAGGGTTATCGATGGCCTGCGGGCCATCCCCGACTCCCGGGGGGTACTCCGTGACACCGACTGAACCGCTGGTCCGCACCTCGGCCGGCCAGGCCGCCGTACGGCCGCCGCTGCCGGTGAAACTGGTGATCGCGGGCGGCTTCGGCGTGGGCAAGACCACCGCCGTCGGCTCGATCTCCGAGATCGAGCCGCTGACCACCGAGGCGGCCATCACCGAGGTCGCGGCAGGGGTGGACGACCTCAGCCACACCCCGCGCAAGACCACCACCACGGTCGCGATGGACTTCGGCTGCATCACCATCGACCCGACGTTGAAGCTGTACCTGTTCGGCACGCCCGGGCAGGAGCGGTTCGGGTTCATGTGGGACGACATCGTGGAGGGCGCGGTGGGCGGGCTCGTCATCGTGGACACCCGCCGTCTCGACGACTGTTACGCCGCGGTCGACTACTTCGAGCACAAGCAGATCCCGTTCGCCGTTGCCGTAAACGCTTTCGACGGACAGATCGCGCACACGCTGGACGAGGTCCGATGGGCCCTCGACGTGTCCGAAGGCGTGCCGCTGCTCGTGTTCGACGCCCGCGAGCGCGGCTCGGTGCGCGACGCCCTGCTGGTGGTACTGGAACAGGCACTGGCACGTTCGGGCGGCTGACGGCGAGGCGCAGCGCGGCCGGAACGGACCGCGGTGCGGGGCATCATGCTTCCCCGCACCGCGGTCTCTTCCGTGTCGAGCCGTGCTGTGCTGTGAGTCGGTAGGCCCGTGGCCGTGGCCCTTCCCGTAGCCGTTTCCGTACCCGTTTCCGGGCGCTGGAGGCTAGCTCCGTACAGCCTTGGTCAAGAGCCCGATCCGCTGTGTATCCCGTTCGGCAAAGACGCTGGTCCGTCGGGCACTTCCCGCTTTACGGTGGCGTCATGAGCGATCAACCGGAAGCGCCTGTCGCACCCGTCGGGGCCTTCGAACCCCCTTACTACGTGGCTGTCTTCAGCACGGTGCGAAGCCAGGAGCAGAGCGGCTACGGCGAGACCAACGCACGCATGGAGGACCTGGTGAAGGACGTCCCCGGATACCTGGGGATGGATCACGCGCAGACTCCTGGCGGCCTGGGCATCACCGTCGGGTACTTCCGCGACGCCGACGCCCTCGCGCAGTGGCGGAGCAACGCCGAGCACCGCGCGGCGCAGAAGCGCGGGCGAGCCGAGTGGTACCAGAGCTACACGCTGCACGTGGCGAAAGTGGAGCGGAGTCACGGGTTCACACGAGCCGAGGATCCGCAGAGCCCGACAGCGGGCTGACCCCTTGCCCGCCCCTTGCCCTGCGGTGACGTGACGCGCCGTCCGGATGCTGCCCCGCACGGCGCGGTGTGACCCGAGGACGGCGAGCCCGAACACGGCGAGCCCGAGGTCGTCTCCTGCCCTGACGAGTTCGGGCCCCGCCGAGTCCGGGCGACCGGACCTGATGCCCCACCCCGGACGGCAGCGGGCCGCGCACGGCGAAACTTGCCTGGTGCGGGGCTAGGGTGCGTGTCGAGTTGTGATCAAGTTGCTTGCCGCATAGGCCAGTTGCGGCCGCCTACGTCGACTCGCGTGAGATCATCCGTCCATGAGCAGCGATCTGGAAGTGAGTGCTCTGGCGATCAATGTCGTGATCCCGCAGGCGCTCCGCTGGACGGACACTCGACGCGGTGAAGCGTTCGCGCTGACCACACTCAACGTCAGGCTTCTCCCGGACGGTCAGCTCGCCGTGAAGGCTTATGGCAGACCCGTCGGTGGTGGTCGGGGCGCATACGTCTCGTTCCCTGTGCCCGATAGACCCGAACTGGCGGCCCTGGTCTCCGATGCTGCCGGCCGTGCCGGGGTGTTGTGGGCCGCCCATCGTGGTCTCGGCTGATCTCGGGGCGCGTGTTGGGCCGTGATCAATCTGCGGGAATCGCCTTCGTGGCGGGTGCTGGACCGGTAGATCTTCTAGCGTGACGCGAGTGCAACTGACTTACGGGGAAAGGGAGTTCATTGAGCCGTATCTGCCGATCGGAGAGTACGGCCCGTACCCGGAGCGGCTGCGACGAGGGGCAGGAAGCCGGAGCAGATCCGGAGCGTGAGGAGCGACGACGCATCCGGCGCCGACGCAGACTCCGTCTGAAGGCCGCGCTCCTGGGACGCTCCAGGGGCGGGCAGACCAGCAAGGTCCACCTCGCCGCCGACCGCAAGTGCCGCCCGTTGGCGTTCGTCCTGACCGCGGGACAGGCCGCGGACAGCCCGCAGTTCATCCCCGTGCCGGGCAAGGTACGGGTCCGCGGGCCTGTCGGTCGCCCCCGCACCCGCCCGGACGCGGTCACTGGGGACAAGGCCTACTCATCCCGCGGTAACCGGGCCCACCTGCGTAAACGCCACATCAAATCAGTCATCCCCGAGAGAAAGACCAAGCCGCCCACCGGAAGAAGCAGGGCTCCAGAGGCGGTCGGCCTGTCAGTCGCGACGCCGACCTCCACAAGGAGAGGAACACCGTCGAGCGCCTGATCAACAAGCTCAAGGCCTGGCGAGGTATCGCCACCCGGTACGACAAGACCCCGGACAGCTACCTCGCCGGCCTCCACCTACGCGCCTCGACGATCTGGATCAAAGACCTCACCCGAGGCGCCCCTTGATCACAACTCGATACGCACCCTAGTTGCTCCGGCGTACCCCCGGCGAGACCGTCACCTTCGCCGCCGCCCAGAACACCGCGAGCGTCGCGAGTGCCATGCCGGCGACCAGGGTGGCGCCGCCCACCACCTTCTCGTAGTCGTGCTGGTAGAGACCGTCGACGATGTAGCGGCCGAGGCCGCCGAGGCTGACGTACGCGGCGATGGTGGCCGTCGAGACGATCTGGATGGCCGCCGACCGCAGACCGCCGAAGACCAGCGGGAGCGCGACGGGCAGTTCGACGCGCAGCAGGATGCCGGGCTCCCCCATGCCCATGCCCCGCGCGGCGTCCACGGGGGACGGATCGACGGAGCGCACCGCCTCGTAGGTGGTGACCAGGATCGGCGGGACGGCGAGGACGACCAGCGGGATCATCACCGGCAGCATGCCGAACCCGAGCACGATGGTCGTCACCACCAGCAGACCGAAGGTGGGCAGCGCCCGGCCGGCCGTGGCAACAAGGGAAAGGACGTTTCCGCCCCGTCCGTAGTGACCGGTGACCAGGCCGATCGGCAGTCCGATGACGGCGGCGATGGCGAGGGCTTCCACGGAGTACTGCACGTGTTCCCACAGCCGGGTGGGGATTCCGTCGTAACCGTGCCAGTGCGCGCTGTCGCTGAAGAAGGCGCTGACGAAATTGATGACGTTCACCGGGCTGCGTCCTCCAGGGCGGGCACGGCCGGCTCGGGCCGGACCCCGGCGGGCTTGGTCTTTCCGCCCCGCACGCCGCTCGGCATCCAGGGGGTGAGCAGGATGCGTACGACGACCAGCGCGGCGTCCGCGAGCACCGCCAGAGCGGCACTGGTGATCACGGAGTTCCAGGCGAGTTCCGGCCGGTTGTAGATCTGCGCGTCGTGCAGCAGGTTGCCGAGCGCACCCTGGTTGCCGATCAGCATGCCGACGCTGACGAGGCTGATGCTGGACACGGTGGCCACCCGCAGGCCGGCGATGATGGCGGGCACCGCGATCGGCAACTGGACCTGGACGTAACGGCGTACGGGTCCGAAGCCCATGGCGGTCGCGGCGGCGAGGGTCTCCTGCGGGACCGAACGGACGCCGTCGACGATCGCCGGGACGAGCACGACCAGGCTGTAGACGGTGAGCGGGATCATCACCGTCAGTTCGGTCTGCCCCGTGTAGTCGATGAGGACGACGAAGAAGGCCAGGGACGGGATGGCGTAGAGCACGGTCGTCACCCACAGCACGGGCGGGTACAGCCAGCGCAGCCGCACGCACAGCTGGGCCAGCGGAAGCGCGAGCAGCAGCCCGCCCAGCACCGGCAGCAGGGCCTCGCGCAGATGAAGCCCGATGAGGCCGAGCCAGTCGTGCTGGAGGTCGCTGGGTATGTCGAAGAAGCGGTTCACCGGATGACCTTCTGGGCGGTCTCCTCGGGCGCCGGCCGCTCGTCACGGCCTGCCGCGTGGGCGCCGCGGATGGCCTCGCCGATGGCCGCCTGCGAGACGACTCCGGCGGCCCGGCCCTCGGCGTCCACGGCGACCGCCCATCCGGTGGGCGACAGGACCGCGCAGTCGAGGGCCGCGCGCAGCGAGTCCCGCCCGGCGACGAACGGCCGCCCGTACGGCAGCAGTCGGTCGGCGTCGATCCGTCCGGCCGTCAGCGCGTCGGGCTCGCTCCAGCCGAGCGGACGGCCGTCCAGGCCGGTGACGAGGAGGTACGGGGCATCGGTCGCGCCACGCGTGGCGATCTGCGCGGCCGTGGAGTCGATCGCGACGATCGGGGTGGTGAGCGGTTCCAGGCCGGCGGAGGAGAAGAACGACAGGCGCCGGATGCCCCGGTCGGCGCCGAGGAAGTCCTCGACGAAGGCGTCGGCGGGGTCGGACAACAACTCGGCGGGTGGCGCGAACTGGGCGAGCCGGCCGCCGGTGCGCAGCACGGCGACCATCGTGCCGAGCTTCACGGCCTCGTCGATGTCGTGCGTGACGAAGACGATGGTCTTTCCCAACTCGTCCTGGATGCGCAGTAGTTCGTCCTGAAGGCCCTTGCGGACGACGGGGTCGACGGCGGAGAACGGCTCGTCCATGAGCAGTACCGGTGGATCGGCCGCGAGCGCGCGGGCCACACCGACGCGCTGCTGCTGGCCGCCGGAGAGCTGATAGGGGTACCGCTTGGCGAACGAGGCGTCGAGTCCGACCCGTTCCATCAGTTCCCGCGCCCTCGCGCGGGCCTTGTCCTTGCTCCAGCCGAGCATCCGGGGCACGGTCGCGATGTTGTCGACGATCGTCCGGTGCTGGAAGAGTCCGGCGTTCTGGATGACGTAACCCATGGACCGGCGCAGGGTGTTGACCGGCTGCTGGCGGCTGTCGACGCCGTCGATGAGGATCGTGCCCTCGCTGGGCTCGACCATCCGGTTGATCATCCGCAGGGTGGTCGTCTTGCCGCAGCCCGAGGGGCCGACGAGGACGGTGATCGCACGGTCCGGTATGTCGAGGGAGAGCCGGTCGACCGCCACCGTGCCGTCCGGGTATCGCTTGGTGACTGAATCTATCCGTATCAAAGCGCCGAATACCCTTCGGGTCTGGCTATTTCTGCCCGCTCTCGACACGAGTTCGGGCCGTTGCGGGGAGAGTCTAGACCGCTTACCAGATCAGCAGTCCGCCGCCGGTCCCCTGCGCGTACCGCGCGCTCGCCTCGATGCCGTCGAGGCGGGCGCAGATGTGGTGGTGGTGACTCTCGACCGCGCGGTCCGGCGGACAGGTCTCGGTGGCGAGTTGCTCCGAGAAAGCGCGTACCAGAGCGATTTCCGCCAGGAAGGCGGGGATCTCGTCCGGGGCGACGACATCACCGTTGCGCACGCTCACCAGGGCCGGCAGGAACCGGGCACCGATCCGGCGGATGGCCCGCGATCCCCAGACCGTCACCTGCCACGACTCCGGCCCGGCCAGGTCCATGCCGTCGGGCCGGCCGTCCCGTTCCCCGGTCAGGACACCGACGTCACCGTCGTCCCCCACCAGGAAGACCTCGCTCGTCAGGCTCACGATCCCAGTGGAGCACGCCACCCGTTCCTGGGTGAAAGGGGTTTCCGCTATGCGCGACCTGTGAGTCCGCTGATTCTCACTCTTCCCTCAGGACCGGCTCAGGGATCCCCCAGACATGGCCCCGATCGTCATGGCCATGAACGAAACGAACGCGGGAGGCGTCCGGCAGCGGTCGGTCGAGATCGTGGTGCCGGTGTACAACGAGGCCCACGTCCTCGCCGACAGCATCCGCCGTCTCCACGCACACCTCGAACAGTCCTTCCCGTTCCCGTTCCGCATCACGATCGCGGACAACGCCAGCACGGACGCCACCTGGTTCACGGCGACCGACCTGACCCTCCGTCTCCCGCAGGTGCACGCCATGCGCCTGGAGGAGAAGGGCCGGGGCCGCGCTCTGAAACACGTGTGGAACCGCTCCAGCGCGGACGTCGTCGCCTACATGGACGTGGACCTGTCGACGGGCCTGGAGGCGTTTCTCCCCCTGGTCGCCCCGCTGCTGTCCGGCCACAGCGACCTCGCCGTCGGCAGCCGGCTGCACCGCCAGGCGTCCGTGGTGCGGGGCGCCCGGCGGGAGTTCGTCTCCCGCTCCTACAACCTGCTGCTCAAGGCCGGCCTCGGCGCCCGGTTCTCGGACGCGCAATGCGGCTTCAAGGCCGTCCGCGCCGACGTCTTCCGCGCGCTCGCCCCGCACATCGAGGACACCGCCTGGTTCTTCGACACCGAACTGCTGGTCCTGGCCCAGCGCAACGGGCTCCGCGTCCACGAGGTGCCGGTCGACTGGACCGACGACCCCGACAGCCGGGTCGACATCGTCCGCACGGCCGTCGACGACCTCAAGGGCATGGGCCGCATGTTCCACGCCACCCTCACCGGCCGCACCCGCGTCCCCGCCGTACCGCGCCGCACGAGCATCCCCCAGGTGCCCGCGGCACGCACGACCACCCCCGCCGCCATCCTGTCCACCGGGGCGGACACCCACCTGGAGTACGCGTCATGACGACACTCGCCCCGCCGCCCGCGCCCGTCCGGGACGACGGCTCCCGCCACCGGGCGGCCCCGCCCTCCGACGGCGGGCTCTCCTCCCGCGCCAGGCGGCTGTTCACCGGAGCACCCGAGGACCCGCGCTGGGCCCGCCCGGCCCTCTGGGCGATCCTCGTCCTGGCCACGGCCCTCTACGCCTGGAACCTCTCCTCGATCACCGGCAACACCTTCTACGACGCGGCCGTCTACAGCGGCACCAAGAGCTGGAAGGCGTTCTTCTTCGGCGCTCTGGACGCGGGCAGCTTCATCACGGTCGACAAGCCGCCGTTCGCCCTGTGGGTGATGGGCCTGTCCGCCCGGGCCTTCGGGTACGGCACCTGGCAGTTGATGTTGCCGATGGTCGCCGTGGGAACCGGTTCCGTCGCGCTTCTGTACCGGCTGGTCAAGCGGGACTTCGGCGCGGTGGCGGCGACGCTCTCCGGGCTGGCGCTGGCGCTCACCCCGATCACGGTCGCCATCACCCGGGACACCAACCCCGACCCGATCCTCGTCTTCCTGATGCTGCTGGGCGCGGCCGCGCTGCTGAAGGCCGTGCGCACCGGCCGGCTGATGCCTCTGGTGTGGTCCGGTGTCGCCATCGGTCTCGCGTTCAACACGAAGATGATGCAGGCGTTCGTCGTCCTGCCCGCGTTCTTCCTGGTGTACCTGTGGGCCGCGAACGCCTCCCTGGGCAAGCGCATACGCAACCTTGCCGTCGGCACGGTGGCGCTGGTCGTCTCCAGTGCCTGGTGGATGGTGGTCGTCGATCTGATCCCGGCCTCGTCCCGCCCCTACATCGGCGGCTCGACGGACAACACGGTCTGGGACCTGGTCATCGGCTACAACGGTTTCGGCCGTATCTTCGGGGCGAGTTCGTCGGTGGGTTCGCAGGGCAACGGCGCCGGCTTCGGCGGCGAGGCGGGTCTGTACCGGCTGTTCAACGACACCATGGGTGGCCAGATCTCCTGGCTGATCCCCTTCGCGGCGATCGCGCTGGTGGGGGGTCTCGTGCTGCGCGGCCGGGCGCCCCGTACGGACGCCAGGCGTGCCGCGCTGATGCTGTGGGGCGGCTGGTTCGTCCTGCACTACCTGACCTTCGCCCTCGCCGAGGGCACCTTCCATCCGTACTACGTCACCGCCATGGCACCCGGTATCGCGGCACTGGCCGGTGCGGGCGGCGTGATGCTCTACAACGCTTTCCGCGACGGTTCCGCGGCGAAGTGGGGCTGGGTGCTGCCGACGGCGGTGGCGGCGAGTTCGGTGTGGGCGGTCGTCCTGCTCCAGCGGGTCTCCGGCTCCGGCACCCTGTACACGGTCGCCGAGGTCGTGGCCGGTGTGGCGGGAGCCGCCTCGGTGATCGGGCTGCTGGTCGGCCGGTTCACGAAGCGACAGCGGCTGACGGTCGTCGCGGCACTGGCGGCGGTCGTGGCGCTGCTCGCCGGTCCGGCCGCCTACTCGGCCTCGGCCGCGACCTCCGGCACCAACGGCACCAACCCGACGGCCGGCCCGAGCACCGGCGGTATGGGCGGCATGGGCGGCATGGGCGGCGGTGGCCAGCGGCCCAGCGGCGCCGGCGGCGAACCGGTAACCAACTCCGGTCAGGCGCCGAGCGGTTCGGGCGACAGCCAGGAAATGGGCGGGCCGCCGTCGAACAGTGGCAGCTCTACGGAGTCGGGCACCACCGAGGCGGGTACGGCGGAGTCCGGTACCGCCGACGGTCGCACCGGCGGAGGCACGGGCGGCGCCACCCAGGTGTCGTCCGCGATGATCACGTACCTCAAGAAGAACCAGGACGGCGCCAGTTGGCTGGTGGCGGTGGCCACCGACCAGACGGCCTCCTCGATCATCCTGGAGTCCGGCGAGCCGGTCATCTCGATGGGCGGCTGGTCCGGCAGCGACGACGCGATGACCCTGGCCAAGCTGAAGAGCCTCGTGAAGGCGGGCAAGCTCCACTACATCGTCGTCGGTGACAGCGGACAGGGCTCCTCGAACTCCGAGATCTCCACCTGGGTCAAGGCGAACGGCACGGCGGTGTCCGACTACAGCGGTCTCTACCGCCTGGACGCGTCCGACGTCGGCTGAGCACCGCGGGGCAGGTCGTGGGCAGGTCGTGAACGGCAAAAGGCGGGCCGCCGGTTTCATCCGGCGGCCCGCCTTCCCCTTGCCCGGGAACCGTCGTGAAGCCGTCGTGAAACCGCTTCAGAGCGAACTGCTCCGGAGCCGCCCGGTCAGTGGCACCGACCCTGCCGTCGGGTCTGCGGCCGGCGCCCGCCTCCCGACGTCCAGGCGAGGACCGTCGCGCCCCAGCCGAGCAGCCACAGTGCCGCTCCCAGGGCCGCCACCCCGCCACTCACGCCGCCGCTGCCCCGGCCGTCGGGAACCCGCCGGTGCGCAGCACACGTCCGCCGGGCAGTACGGCGTACACCTCGCAACCGTCCCGCGCGGCCGCCCACTCGACGCCCTCCGCGCCCATGGCGAAGGCGGCCGTGGCGACGGTGTCCGCCTCGGTGAGGGTCGGGGCCACGACGGTGAGGCTGTCGAGACCGGTCACCGGACGGCCGGTCCGGCCGTCGAGAATGTGGTCGCCGCGCTCGTAGCGAGCGGAGGTCGCGACGGCCCCGTCGGTGAGGTCCAGGACGGCGCACAGCCGGTCGGCGATCTCGGGATGCCGTACCCCGACCCGCCAGGGCCCGCCGGAGACGACCACGTCACCCCCGGCGTTGAGGCAGAAGCGGCGCAGTCCTGCCCCGGTCAGCAGCTCCGCCGCCCACTGCACGGACCAGCCCTTGACCACCGCGCAGGGGTCCAGGTCACGGCCGGGCAGCCGGACGTCGAAGGCGCCGCCGGTGGCCACCCGATATTGCTCGCAGATGTCGAGCACCTCCACGAGGTCGGCGCTCAGCTCGCCGGCCGACAGCTCGCCCCGGCCGTACCGGGAGACCTCGCTGTCAGTCTTGAACGGGCTGAACCGTTCGTCGACCTCGCGCAACCACGCGAACACGGTGTCCCCGGTCCCGTCGGGCACGACGGTGTCGTCGACCCGCAGCGAGACCGGGAACCCCATGACGTGTTCGACGCGGTGCACGTCAGGCGCCCTTCGCGTCGATCGCGGCCTGGAGCGACTCCCGGTAACCGTCACTCGTGATGGTCGCGCCGGAAACGGTGTCGATGTCCGCACTCTGCGCCGCAAGCGTTTCCGCAACCAACTTCGGCACCGCCGCCGTCGTCTGCGGATGGTTCGGCTGCTTCAGCATCTCCACGGCCGTGATCTCGTCGCCGTCGAAGGTGACCTGCACCTGGACGTCGCCCTTCTCCGTGGCCACGGTCGGGCCCGCCACGGTCTGCGACGCCGGGGCGGCTGCCGAAGCCGAGGGGGACGCGGAGGCGGCGGCCGCCTCGGCGTCGATCGCGGCCTGGAGCGACTCCCGGTAACCGTCACTCGTGATGGTCGCGCCGGAAACGGTGTCGATGTCCGCACCCTGCGCCGCAAGCGTTTCCGCAACCAACTTCGGCACCGCCGCCGTCGTCTGCGGATGGTTCGGCTGCTTCAGCATCTTCACGGCCGTGATCTTGTCGCCGTCGTAGCTGATCCGGACCTGGACGTCGCCCTTCTCGGTGGCCACGGTCGTACCGGTGAACGTGGTCGATCCCGAGGAGCCCGAGGAGGAGGGCGCGGAGGGTGCCGAGGCGGCCTCGGTGGTGGATGTCGTACCGGTCGACGGCTCGTAGCGCCAGATCGGGATCAGTCCGGCCACGGACAGGAGCAGGACAGGTATGGCTCGCTTCACGATGTCTCTCTCATCCCGCCAGGCTGAAGCGTTCGAAGTGGATCTGCGGCTTGGGCACGTCCAGCTCGCGCAGGGTGCCGAGGACCGCGTTCATCATCGGCGGCGGCCCGCACAGGAAGACGTCCCGCTCGGCGATGTCCGGTACGAGCGCGGCGAGTTCACGTGGTGCCAGCCGGTCCGGCACCGGCGGTCCGGTGACCAGGTGCAGCTCGGCGCCCTTGGCCAGGGCGAGTTCGCGCAGCTCGTCGTACAGGACGGCGTCGCGTTCGCCGGCCACCCGGTAGATGACCACCGCGTGCCCGTGGATCTCCTCGAGGAGCGCCCGGATCGGAGTGACGCCGACGCCGCCCGCGATGAGCAGGGACTCGGGCCGGGTGCGGTGCATGGCGGTGAACGCGCCGTAGGGGCCCTCGGCGAAGACCCGGGTGCCGGGCTTGAGGTGGCGCAGTCCCGCGGAGCCGTCGCCGGCCGCCTTCGCGGTGAGGCGCAGCCGGGTGCCGTCGGGCGCGGCCGAGAGGGAGAACGGGTTCGCCTGCCACCAGCGGTCCTTGGTCAGGAACCGCCAGAGGAAGAACTGGCCGGCCAGGGCGGGGAGCCGGTCCAGGTCACGACCGGTGATGTACACGCTGACGACGTTCTCGGTCTCGGGGACGACGGCCTCGACGCGCAGCCGGTGGCGCCGGTTGCGCCACAGCGGCAGGACCAGCCGGCCCAGGAGGACCGAGCCGAGGGCGACGCCCCACACCGCGTACCAGTACGCGGTGGCGGCGGACGAGGCGGTGAAGGTCGTACCGACCGCGACCTGGTGCGTGAAGGCCAGCACCACGGCGACGTACGTGTACAGGTGGATGAAGTGCCAGGTCTCGTAGGCGAGGCGGCGGCGGGCCCAGCGGGCCGAGACGCCGCCGATGACCAGGATCAGCACCATCGCGACGGCGGCGCGCAGCACGCCCTCGACGGTCTCGGCGAGGTCGACGAGCTGGCTCACCGGATTCATCGACGAGGAGTCGGCGTAGCCGAAGGTGATGAACACCACGTGGCCGACCAGCGTCCACAACAGGCCGAAACCGGTCCAGCGATGCCAGTTGGTCAGCCGGTCCATGCCGATGCGGCGGTCCAGCCAGGGCAGTCGGGCCACCAGCAGGAGTTGGAACGCCATCAGCAGGGCGCTGTACAGGCCGGCGAAGCGGCCGATCACGACGAGCGCGTTGGAGGCGAAGCCGGCCTGGACGGCGAAGAGGGTCACGACGGCCGCGTTCGCGGCCAGCACGGCGTACAGGCCGGTGCGGGCCACGACTTTGGGACGTATCGCCGTGGGGGGTACGGGAGGCGATTGGACGGTCGTCACGGACGGAAACTCCTAGATCGGGTCCTTACAACACAGAGCTTGTCCGTGCTTCGCTGTCGTTTTCCTGTCGTGCAACTTTCAAGATCTTATCGATTCGCGCGCGCGTGAGACGGGGGTCTGGCGCTGCGGGGTGTGTGGCGCACTATGAGCGGGTGGAAAAAGTACGACTCCTCGTCGTGGACGACGACCCGCCGATCGCCGATCTCGTGGCGACGGTCGCCCGCTACGAGGGCTGGGACGCGGTCACCGCCAACTCGGGAGCGGAGGCGCTGCGCCGCGCCGCCGACTTCCATCCCGACATCGTGGTGCTCGACCTGATGCTGCCCGACATCGACGGCTTCGGCGTCCTCGACCGGCTGCGGCGCACGGGGACGATGGTGCCGGTGGTGTTCCTGACGGCGCGCGACGGGGTCGCCGACCGGGTCGCGGGGCTGACCCGGGGCGGCGACGACTATCTGGTGAAACCGTTTGCCGTGGAGGAGCTGATGGCCCGGCTGCGGACCGTGCTGCGGCGCAGCGCCGGTCCCGGCGCCCAGCGCTCCGTACTGCGGGTCGCGGACCTCACCATGGACGAGGACACCCGGGAGGTGCGACGCGGCAGGAAACTGCTGACGCTCACGCCCACCGAGTACGAGGTACTGCGCTACCTGATGCGGAAATCGCCGACCGTGCTCACCAAGGCACAGATCCTCGACCACGTGTGGGAATACGGTTTCGGCGGCCGTTCCAACGTCGTCGAACTGGTCGTCAGCCGACTGCGCCGCAAGCTCGACACGACGGGCGACGATCCGCTCATCCAGACGGTACGCGGTTTCGGATACGTGATCCGGCAGGCGGCCGAGTGATCGGCCGTTTCTGGCACGCGTACCGCAGACTGCGGCTCGGCACCCGGCTGGCGCTCGGCCTGGGCGCGCTGTCGCTCGTCGTGTTCGCGGTGGTCGGCGCCACGCTGACCATGTACATGCGCGACTACCTGGATCATCAGCTGCGCGACCAGATCAAGCTGGTCCAGGTCGTGCAGACGAAGGACGCCAAGGCGCACGGCGTCGTGCAGCGCAAGCCGTACTACGGCTGGTACACGGCCGTGTACGACGTCTCGGCGGGCTCGGCCGTGCTGCGCAGGCCCGCCGACGTGCCGCCGGACACCACGGCGCTCACCGCCCTCGCCCGGCGGATGGAGGACACCGACGCCGATGTCACCCGCACGGTACGGATCGACGGCGAGGGCACCTATCTGCTGCGGGCCTGCGAGGTCTCGCCCGGGGTCGTGCTGGTGAGCGCCGCGCCGACGGAGGACATCGACGGCACCGTGCGCCGGCTGATCACCGTGCAGGTGGTCGCCTTCGGCCTCGCCCTGCTCGCGCTCGTGGTGTTCGGCCGGCGGATGCTGAAACACGGTCTGAAACCGTTGAGCGACATGGCGCACACCGCGCACGGCATCGCCTCGCACGACCTGACCGAGTCGGCGTCCCGGCTGCACCTGCGCGCGGACGGGCCCGGCGGCGGTCCCGAGGTCGAGGAGCTGCGCACGGCCTTCAACACCATGTTGCAGCACATCGACGACTCCCTCGCCGTGCGGGCGGAGGCGGAACAGCGCCTGCGTCGCTTCGTCGCCGACGCCTCCCACGAACTGCGCACGCCCCTGATGTCGGTACGCGGTTACGCCGACCTCTTCCAGTACGCCGCCGCGAACGCGCCCGGGGAACGGGACAAACACCTGGCCCGGCTGCGCGCCGAGGCAGCCCGGATGGGTGTCCTCCTCGACGATCTCCTGCTGCTCGCCCGTCTGGACGCGGCCGAGGTGGAGACGCCCCTGCGGATGGAGCACGCCGACCTGGTGGAGCTGGTCGAGCAGGCGGCCGACGCGTTCGGCGCGAGCCACCCCGGCCATCCGCTGACGGTGTCCGCCGGCCCGGCCGTCGTGCCGCTGCGGATGGACCCGCACCGCATCCGCCAGGTCCTGGACAACCTCCTCACCAACGCGGCCGTGCACACACCGGTCGGCACCGCGGTCCACGTCGAGGTCGTCGTCTCACCGGACACCGCATGCGTCCATGTCACCGACCGGGGCCCCGGCATCCCGCCCGGCGACCGCGACCGCGTCTTCGACCGTTTCTACCGCGTCGACAAGGCCCGCAGCCGCGACCGCGGCGGCAGCGGACTCGGCCTGTCGGTCGCCCGGTCCCTGGTGCGGGCGCACGGAGGCTCGCTGGAGCTGGGCGACACGGAGGGCATCACGGTTCTCACGGTGACATTGCCACGGGCACCGGTCCCGGCGGCACGGGACGCCGCGGCCCGGTAACCGCGGTGAAGGCGGTTACGCGGTCACGCGGTCACGCGGTCACGCGAAGACTCCGGACAGCTGTTTCCGTGCGGCAGGAACAACTTTCCGTCGCCCCCGCAAGGCGACGGATCGGATCACGCGGAAGGTGCCGTCCGTACTGCGGGCCGGTGAACCTCGGGCCATGCCCGGGATGAACCCCGGGGGGTGCGGGCAGAAATCCCACAGCCCCACCGCACTTCCCCCCGCCACATCGCACCTCACGGCACCTCACGGCACCCCGCCACACGGCGTCTCACAGCATCAGCCGCACGGCATCCCGCTTCACCGCACCGCGGTCGCCCTTCGGCCCGCACTCCGTCGGCCTACGGACACCGCACCGTCACACCGGAGGGGAAGGACCTCCCCGTCCCCTCCCCGGCCCGAACCGTCGCGCCGCCGCGCGCGGTCACGACGCGGAAGGACGACGTGCGCCGTGTCCCTGCTGCCCCTCGACGACCCGTCGTCCCCGGTCCCGCCCCCGCCTCAGCCACAGCCGCCCCTCGCGCAGGACCGCCGCCGTCCGCTGGCCGCCACCGCCACCCGCCGGGCCATCGCCCTGTTCCCGATCCTGCTGCTCGCGGTGTGGGCGGCGGTCGACTGGCATGCCGTGCGGGACGGCACCGCCCTGCTGGCCACCGCCGACCCCTGGTGGCTGCTGGTCGGGCTCCTCTTCACCTACCTGGGCTCGGTCGCCGCGGCCTGTGCCCGCCAGGGGGCGATCCCGGACCGGCTGCCGCCGGGTCTGCTGGTGGCCTCCCAGATCGCCGCGGGCGCCGCGAACCACATACTGCCCGCGAGTATCGGCGCTCACGCGGTCACGGTCCGCTTCCTGCAACGCCAGGGCGTCCCGCTCCCCCGGGCCACGGCCTCGATCGCCCTGTACTCCCTGGTCAGAGCCGTGGCGAAGACGCCTGTGGTGCTGATCTTCCTGCTCGCCGCGCCCAGCGCCATACCGCCCGCCAGGCTTCTCCCGGAGGGGCGGACCCTGCTCCTGGCCGCCGCGGGCCTCCTGCTGGTCCCCGCGGCGAGCGCGGCGCTGCTCGTCGCCGTGCGGCCGCTGCGCCGCCCCGCCCTGGACTTCGTCCGTACGGCCCTCACCGACGCCCGGCGTCTGCACGTCCGCCCCGCCCGCTTCCTGCCGCTGTGGGGCGGAGCGATCGCGGCGCCGCTGATCCAGGCGAGTGTGGTGGCCTCGGTGGGGACGGCGCTGGGCCTGCCCCTGTCCTGGCCGCAGCTGCTCTTCGCGTTCCTCGCGGCGAGCACCGCGGCCGGTGCCGTCCCCGCACCCGGCGGGATCGGCCCGGTCGACGCGGCGCTGGTCCTCACCCTGGCCGGTTACGGCACCCCGCTGCCCCTCGCCACGGCGACGGTCATCGGCTACCGGGTGCTGACGGTGTGGTTGCCCCTGGTGCCCGGGATGCTGGTGCTCTCGGCACTGGTACAGCGGAAGCAGCTGTGAGCCGCCGACCCGTCCTGGTCAGCCCCACAGCCCTCTCCGCCTGCCGGTCCCCGCAGCCCTCCCCGCCGACTCGCGCCGTCAGCCCTCGCCGTCCGTCGCCAGCCGGAGCGAGATGCTGTTGATGCAGTACCGCTGGTCGGTCGGGGTCCCGTAGCCCTCGCCCGCGAACACGTGTCCGAGGTGCGAACCGCACCGGGCGCACCGCACCTCGGTGCGCAGCATCCCGTGCGAGCGGTCCTCGATCAGCTCCACGGCGTCGGTGTCCTTCGGGTCGAAGAAGGACGGCCAGCCGCAGTGGGAGTCGAACTTGGTCTCGGAGGTGAACAGTTCGGCACCGCAGGCGCGACAGGAGTAGACGCCCTCGGCCTTGGTGTCGGTGTACTCACCGGTGAACGCGGGCTCGGTCGCGGCCTGCCGCAGCACGGCGTACTCGCTCGGGGTCAGCTCCGTCCGCCACTGCTCGTCCGGCTTTTCGACGTCGTACGACATGAGCCTCAGCCCCTTACTGGGAAAGACGGTCCAGAATGCGCGGGCCCAGGTCCGTCACGTCGCCCGCGCCCATGGTGAGAACGAGATCACCCGCCTTCGCCATTCCCGCCACCACCTCCGGTGCCCGGTCCTTGTCGTGCACGGCGGTCACGTCCGCGCCCGCAGCCCGGGCCGCGTCGATGATCAGCTCGCTGGTCACGCCCGGGATCGGGTCCTCGCGGGCGGGGTAGATGTCGAGGACGACGGAGGCGTCCGCCAGGGCGAGGGACCGGCCCATCTCCCGGCCGAGTTCCTGGGTGCGGGAGAACAGGTGCGGCTGGAAGAGGACGAGGATGCGGGCGTCGCCGACCGCAGCGCGCATCGCCTCCAGGTCGGCCGTCATCTCCGTCGGGTGGTGGGCGTAGGAGTCGATGACCTGGACGCCCGCCGCCTCGCCCTTGAGCTGAAGCCGGCGCTTGACGCCCGTGTACGCGGCCAGGGCGGGGGCGAGTTCCGCGGCCGGGACGCCCAGGGCGACGCCCGCGGCCAGCGCGGCGACGGCGTTGTGGGCGTAGTGGCGGCCGGGCACGGAGACCGTGAAGGTGAGCCGCTGATCGTCGAGCAGCACGGTCACCTCGCTCTTCAGCCCCTGGGGTACGACGGACAGCACCCGCACGTCGGCGTCCTCGGCCTCCCCGTACGTCACCACCCGCACACCCTCGACCCGCCGGGTCAGTTCCCGCGCGCCCTCGTGGTCGGCGGTGATCACCAGGGTGCCGCCGGGCACGATCTTCTGGGCGAAGGTCTCGAAGGAGGCGTAGATCTCGTCCATCGAGGCGTAGTTGGCGTGGTGGTCCAGCTCGACGTTGAGGACGATGGCGACCTCGGGCGCGTACTTGTGGAAGCTGCGGTCCGACTCGTCGGCCTCGGCGACGAAGATCTCGCCGTCGCCGTGCAGGGCGTTGGAGCCGGGCGCGTCCAGGTCGCCGCCGATCGCGTACGAGGGGTCGAGGCCCAGCTCGGACAGCGACACCGCCAGCATGGACGTGGTGGTCGTCTTGCCGTGGGTGCCGGCGACGGCGATCGGCCGCGTCCCGTCCATCAGCCGGGCGAGCGCGTCCGAGCGGTGGACGACCGGAACGCCCAGCTCGGCCGCGCGGGCCAGCTCCGGGTTGTCCGCGCGGATCGCCGACGACACGACGACGCAGCTGGCGTCGTCGGCCAGGTGCTCGGCGGCGTGGCCGATGTGCACGGTCGCCCCGAGCGCCCGCAGCGCCGCCGCGGTCTCGGACTCCTTGGCGTCGCTGCCGGCGACTTTCGCGCCGCGCTGAGCCAGGATCTTCGCGATCCCCGACATCCCCGCCCCACCGATGCCGATGAAGTGCGGTCGGTCCATGGCGGTAGGAAGGCCGGGTGCCATGCGTGTTCTCCCAGGGTGCGCTACGACGGTTCGGTGCGCCCCCACCCTATTGCGCGGGGCGCGCCGCACCCACCCAGGGGCGCGGGGCCCTACCGGTGCGCGAGTGCGCCGCGCGGGCACGACCGGCCAGGGCGCACCCGCACCCGGACACGTATCCGCACCCGCACCCGCGCATCACAGGGGTCCGCTCACACCTTGCTGTGCGAGAAGAGCTTCAGCACCGGTACGCCCACCTTGTGGCGGGCCCGCGAGGCCCAGTCGCGGTGGAAGAACTCCTCGACGTAGTGGGGGGCGGTCAGCACGATCACCTCGTCCGCTCCCGCCTCCGCCACCAGGGCCTTCAGCGCGTCCAGCGGATGGTCCTCGACGAGGCGTCCCACCGCGTCGTGCCCCGCCGCGTGCAGGGCCTGCAGGGACACCTCCAGTGCTCGTACGCCGAACCCCTTCGCCTCGTCCCCCTCGGGCGTCTCACCCTCCCGCGCCGCCTCGTCCAGTTCACCGAGGGCCACGTCGTCGATGGCCCGCAGCAAGCGGTCCGCCTGGTCGCCGCGCGGCTGGAGCAGCACCTGGAAGGAGACCGGCTCGTCCCCGTGCAAGGTGCTGACGAACTCCACGTCGGCGGACGTCAGGGCCTTCTCGATCATCAAAACGCTTGTGAACACCAGCGCCCCATTCTCCTTCGAGGACCCCCGTGGCCCTCTCTCCTCCGTGGGCCGTTCGCGACCCTGCGGAAACCATCCTTCCCCGTGTGCGCACGGGGACTGCGAGATTCAGTGTGCCCGCCGGACGCCAAACGGAACGGTTCATTCCGCGCTTTCTGGACCGACGGTGACGATCGAACTCCTATCCGGCATCCGGCCTCTGATACCTGCTGAACAGGAAACCCTCCTCCTCCAGGAGGGACACCAGTGCGAACCGCCGCGGAACGGCGACCGACGGTCCGCCCGCGATCCGCTGCGCGTCGCCGACGGTGAGCATCGGGGAGACGGTCAGACAGAGCTCGTCGAGCACGCCGGCGGCCACGAACTGACCCAGCAGCCGGGGCCCGCCCTCCGTCAGCAGCCGGGTGTGCCCGAGTTCGGCGAGCGCCCGCACGGCCCGGTCCGGCTCCACCCCCATGCCGTCACCGGCGATCACCACGCGCGCGCCCGCCTTCTCCGCGGCCGCGACCCGCTCGGGGGCCGCGGCGGCGCCGGTCAGGATCAGCGTGGGGACCAGCGGCGAGGTGAAGAGGGGGAGCGAGAAGTCCAGGTCGAGGCTCGCGGTGACCACCGCGACAGCCGGCGCGGGGTCCTGCCCGGCCGCCTCGCGCCGCCCGGCGAACTCGGCACGCGCGCGTGCGGGACGGTATCCCTCCAGACGTACCGTTTCCGCGCCCACGACCACGACGTCCGCGAGGCCGCGCAGCGTGCCGAAGATCCGCATGTCGGTGGCGGTGGAGATGGGCTGGGAACGCCCGTCGTGCTGGGCGGCGCCGTCGAGCGTGGACACCATGTTGGCCCGCAGCCAGGGCACCGGCCCACCGGGTCCGGGGCCGGGCTCGGGATACGCGTAGGCGTCCGCGAGCTCGTCCAGGCTCCACTCACGGTCCTCCGCCGCGCCACGCGTCTCGCCACCACCCTCACCGGGGACCCCGGGCGGCCCGCCGCCGGAGTCGGTCGTCACTGTCTGGTCGGTCACAGGGAACAGCCGTCGCATGCCAGGCAGTCTGGCACGCCCCGTAGCATGGGCAACCGTGTCGTCCTCCTCCTCCGCCCCCGGTCTCGGCCCGATAGCCGACGCGGCCCCGATGTCCCTCTGCACCCGTCAGCCGCATGTCCCCGCGGACCGGCTGGTCGCCGAGATGGTGCCGCCGCCCCGCTTCGACTCGGTCCGTTTCAGCACCTATCTGCCGGATCCGAACCAGCCCAGCCAGACCGAGGCGGTCGGCGTCCTGGAAGGCTTCGCGACCGGACTCGGCGGAGCGCACGCCATGGGCGGCGCCAGGCGGGGCTTTCTCGGTTTCGGCAGGTCCAAGGCGCCGAAGGTCCCCGCCGGGCCGCGCGGTGTCTACCTGGACGGCGGCTACGGCGTCGGCAAGACGCACCTGCTGGCGTCCCTGTGGCACGCCACCCCCGCGGAGCCCGCCCTCAAGGCCTTCGGCACCTTCGTGGAGCTGACCAACCTGGTCGGCGCCCTCGGCTTCCAGCAGACCGTGCGCACCCTCTCCGGGCACCGGCTGCTGTGCATCGACGAGTTCGAGCTGGACGATCCGGGCGACACCGTCCTCGTCTCGACACTGCTCGGCAAGCTGGTCGAGGCGGGCGTCGCACTCGCCGCCACCTCCAACACCCTGCCCGGCAAACTCGGCGAGGGCCGGTTCGCGTCCGCGGACTTCCTGCGCGAGATCCAGGGCCTGTCCGCGCACTTCCGCGCGCTGCGCATCGACGGCGAGGACTACCGCCATCGCGGTCTGCCCGAGGCGCCCGCGCCGTTCTCCGACGAGCAGGTGACGAAGGCGGCCTACGCGACCGAGGGCGCCTCGCTCGACGACTTCCCGCACCTGCTGGAGCACCTCGCGAAGGTCCACCCGAGCCGTTACGGCGCGCTGACGGACGGCCTGAAGGCGGTCTGCCTCACGGACGTGGGGGCGGTGCCGAACCAGTCCACGGCCCTGCGGCTGGTGGTCCTGGCCGACCGGCTCTACGACCGCGAGGTCCCGGTCCTGGCCTCCGGACTCCCCTTCGACCGGTTGTTCAGCGAGGAGATGCTGAACGGCGGCTACCGCAAGAAGTACTTCCGCGCGATCTCCCGGCTCACCGCACTGGCCCGCGACGCCGAACGGCTCGTCGCGCCCCAATAAACGATCTTGGCCTGTACGGTCAAGAGACGGTTCGCGCCAAGAACCCCTCCCTTTTGAGGCGCACTTCGTTTCGCAACGCCGCGTTAACCCTGCAAACAACCTTGCAGGGTTAACGTGTTTCTTGACCACTGGTTGACCAACCCTTGGTCTGGACTAGAACCGCGAACCGACCGAAGGGGGGCGCATGTTCCGAGGTACGACGACCCGGACCGTCATCTCGATCCTCGCCGCCGTCCTGCTCGCCCTCCCGTTCTTCGCACCCACGCCGTCCTTCGCACACGCGCACACGGCGCGTCATGCCGAGGCCAAGACCCCGCCCGGAATCAAACCCTCCGGCAAAGCGATGCGCGACGAGATCGTCACGTTCCGCGACTGTGACCGCTCCGGCGGCCCCGCGGACCCCCTGCGCACCCGCGACCGGCACCGCGCCGCCGCCTCCGCCTCCGCGGGCTCGGCACCCCAGGAGCCCCAGCGCGCACTGCTGGCGCAGGATCCGGCGGCGGCGCATCAGCCGGCCCGGCCCGGCGACCCCCACCACCGCTCGTCGAGATCCTCGGCGGCCCACTCACCGGCGGCCCTCCAGGTCTTCCGCTGCTGAGAAGCAGAGCAGAACAGCAGTTCCCCCACCACCTGTCCTGTGTCCTGCACATCCGACGCGCCCCCACGCGCGCCAGGAGGAGTCACCACGTCATGCAGCCCCTCATCGACAACGCCCGTACCTTCGGACAGCGCCCTGAGGAGTTCGCCGAACTCGCGGCCGGCCAGGCCCCCCAGGTCCTGTTCATCACCTGCTCCGACTCGCGGGTCGTCCCCGCCCTGATCACGGGCGCCCGGCCCGGCGAGCTCTTCGAGCTGCGCACCGCGGGCAACATCGTGCCCCCCTACGGCTCCGACCGCCCCACCGGCGAGGCGGCCACCATCGAGTACGCCGTGGAGGTGCTCGGCGTCCGGGACGTCGTCGTCTGCGGCCACTCGCACTGCGGCGCCGTCGGCGCGCTCGTGCGCGGCGACGACCTCGACGGCGTCCCCGCCGTACGCGACTGGCTCGCGCACGCCGCGGACGAACCCGGGACCACCGACCCCGACGACCCCACGGTCATGCGGGCGGTGCAGAACCACGTCCTCGCCCAGTTGCTGCGGCTGCGCTCCTACCCGTGCGTGCAGAAGCGGCTGGCCGACGGCCGGCTGCGGGTGCGCGGCTGGTACTACGAGGTGCACACCGGTGCCGTACGCGAACACCGCGTCGACACCGACGCGTTCGAGGCCCTGTGAGCACCGCGATGAACCAGAAGGCCGCCGGTCGAATATCCCGGTTCCCCCACCTCAAGCAGGACTTCGCCGCCTCTCTCGTGGTGTTCCTGGTCGCGCTGCCCCTGTGTGTGGGCGTGGCCGTGGCCTCCGGCGTGCCGGCCGAGCTGGGGCTCGTCACCGGCATCGTCGGCGGTCTGGTCACCGGCCTGATGCGAGGCAGCTCCCTTCAGGTGTCCGGCCCCGCGGCCGGACTGACCGTGCTGGTCTTCGAGGCGGTGCGGGAGTTCGGCCTGCCCGCCCTCGGAGTCATCGTCCTCGCCACGGGCGCCCTCCAGCTCGCCATGGGCGCCCTGAAACTGGGCCGCTACTTCCGGGCCATCTCCGTCTCGGTCGTCGAGGGCATGCTGGCCGGAATCGGCCTGGTGCTGATCGCCGGGCAGCTGTATTCGGCGGCGGGCGCCAAGGCACCGGCGTCCGGCATCGACAAGATCATCGGACTGCCCGGCGCCCTCGTGGACGCGGCCGGCAGCGCCTCCGCACTGGCCTCGCTCGCGATCGGCGCCGGCACCGTCGCGGTGCTCGTGTTGTGGAAGCGGTTGCCGTCGAGGGTGCGTACGGTGCCCGGCCCACTCGCCGCGGTGGGTCTGGCGACGCTCGTCGCCCTGCTGCTGAACCTGCCCGTGGCCACGGTCGAGGTGCAGGGCCTGCTCGGTTCCGTGCAGCCTCCTTCGCTCGGCTCCTTCGGCGAACTGGCGCACGTCGGCCTGCTCGGCACGATCGTCGCGTTCACGCTGATCGCGTCCGCCGAGTCGCTGTTCAGCGCGGCGGCGGTGGACCGGATGCACGACGGTCCGCGCACCGAGTACGACAGGGAGCTGATGGCGCAGGGCGCGGGCAACGCGATCTGCGGGGCCCTCGGCGCGCTGCCGATGACCGCGGTGATCGTGCGCAGCGCGGCCAACGTGCAGGCCGGCGCACGGACCAAGGCGTCTCGCGTTCTGCACGGCGTGTGGCTGCTGCTGTTCGCGGCCCTGCTGCCGAACGTGCTGGTGTACATCCCCCTCCCGGCCCTGGCCGGCATCCTCGTGCACGCGGGCGCCAAGCTCGTGCCCGTGCGGGCGATCGTGGGTCTGTGGCGCGAGCACCGCGGCGAGGCGCTGATCCTGGTCGTGACGGCCGTGTCGATCGTGGCGGTCAGCATGTTCGAGGGCGTTCTCATCGGCCTCGCGCTGGCCGTCGCCAAGACGGCCTGGGAGGCCTCGCACATCAGGCTGGAGGTCGTCGACAAGGGCGCGGGACCGGTCCAGGCACATCTGTCGGGCAACGCGACGTTCCTGCGGCTGCCGAAGATCCTCGACAGCCTGGAGGCCCTCCCGCAGGACCGCCCCGTCGAGCTGGACCTCTCCGGTCTGCACCACCTCGACCACGCCTGCCGTACGGCACTGGAGACGTGGGCCGAACGGCACAGCGCGGCGGGCACGGAGCCGGTGAAGGTCACGGAACCGATCAGGGTCACGACACCGGCAAAGGTCACGGAACCGGTTACGACGGTGTAGCCGGACCCGCTCGCCGTCCGGGCCGGGACCCGGGGCGTGGCCCCGGGCCGGGCGGCGGGCATATCGTTACAGAGCAGGCAGAAACGCTCTTACGGGCCTCTTGCCGAGGAGGTCGACATGCTCCAGGACCTGCTGGGCGCGGCCGCGGTGGTCGCCGCCGGAGGCCTCGTGTACCTCGGGGCGGCGGCGCGGGTCGTCAAGCAGTACGAACGCGGGGTCGTCCTCCGACTCGGCCGGCTGCGCGGTCAGGTCCGCTCCCCGGGGTTCACCATGGTCGTCCCGGCCGTGGACCGCCTGCGCAAGGTCAACATGCAGATCGTGACGATGCCCATCCCCGCCCAGGAGGGCATCACCTGCGACAACGTGACCGTGCGGGTCGACGCGGTGGTGTACTTCCGGGTCGTGGACGCGGCGGCCGCGATCATCAACGTCGAGGACTACCGCTTCGCCGTCTCGCAGATGGCGCAGACCTCGCTGCGTTCGATCATCGGCAAGAGCGAGCTGGACGACCTGCTGTCGAACCGGGAGAAGCTCAACGAGGGCCTGGAGCTGATGATCGACAGCCCGGCCATCGGCTGGGGTGTGCAGATCGACCGGGTGGAGATCAAGGACGTGTCCCTGCCGGACACCATGAAACGCTCGATGGCCCGGCAGGCCGAGGCCGACCGTGAGCGGCGGGCCCGGATCATCAACGCCGACGCCGAGCTCCAGGCGTCGAAGAAGCTCGCCGAGGCCGCGAAGGAGATGTCCGAGCAGCCCGCCGCGCTCCAGCTCCGGCTGCTCCAGACGGTGGTGGCCGTCGCCGCCGAGAAGAACTCCACCCTCGTCCTGCCGTTCCCGGTGGAGCTGCTGCGCTTCCTGGAAAAGGCTCAGCAACCGCTTCCGCAACCTGCACCGCAAGAGCCGCAGCACAAGCCACAGCAACAGCCAACCCTGCCGCCTTCACCGCAGCCCCCCTCGGACGACGAGGACGACGTGGACGAGTGACACGAGCTACGCGCGTGGTTCCCGGGGCGCACTCCGGGTGATAGACACAGCGGGATCACAGTTCCTGTCCGCCAGCAGGAAGGTTTCCCCATGTCTGCGACACGACGTCAGATCCTCGCCGGTACCGGCGCGCTGGGAGTGGGCACGAGCATCGCGTTCACCGGCGCCCTCTCCGACCTCTTCGCGGGCACCGCCGCCGCGCAGAGCCTAGGCCACGACGGTTACGGCCCTCTCGTACCCGACGCGGACGGCCTGCTCGACCTCCCCGCCGGTTTCCGCTACCGGGTCCTGTCCCGCGAGGGCGACCCGTTGCGCTCCGGCGAGGGCCCGGTGCCCTCGAACCACGACGGCATGACGGCGCTGCCCGGCCGGGGCGGTCGCGTCCACCTGGTCCGCAACCACGAGAACCGCCCCACGGCGAAGTTCCCCGTCCCCACGGTCGAAGGCCTGACCTACGACCCGGCGGGCAAGGGCGGCTGCACGGCACTGACGCTGGACTCCCGGAACAACGTGCTGTCCGAGCGGGTGGCCATCGCCGGTACCGCCGTCAACTGCGCGGGCGGGCCCACCCCGTGGCACACCTGGCTGACCTGCGAGGAGACCGAGGACAAGGCCGGCACAAACGGTTACACAAAGGATCACGGCTTCATCTTCGAAGTCGATCCGACCGACCCACGCCGCAGCGGGGCCGTCCCGCTGACCGCGATGGGCCGTTTCCAGCACGAGGCGATCGCCGTCGATCCGCGTCTGGGAATCGTTTACGAAACGGAGGACGCGTTTCTTCAGCCGTTCGGCCTTTTCTACCGCTTTCTCCCGCGGAAGCCGCTGGGCGGGGCGGGGTCGCTGCGCGCGGGCGGCCGCCTCCAGGCGATGCGCGTCCCCGGCGTACCGGACCTGTCCACGATCCAGGACACGGGAGCGACCTTCGACGGCATCGAGTGGGTCGACGTACCGGACCCCCTCGCCGTCGAAACCCCGGTCCGCCTCCAGGACTTCGGCCCGAAGGGCATCACGCACGCCCAGAAGCTGGAGGGTTGTTACTGGGGCGGGCGGTGCGTGTACTTCGTGTCGTCGTTCGCCCATGCATCGGACGGCTCGGGCGCCGACCACTTCGGCCAGATCTGGCGGTACGACCCGAAACTCCGCCGCCTCACCCTCGTCATCGTCTTCGGACCGGACACGGACGTCCAGCTCCCCGGCGAGTCCCCGGACAACATCTGCCTGGCGCCCAGCGGCGGCCTGATGGTCTGCGAGGACGGCAACGGCGCCCAGCACGTCTTCGGCGTGACCAGGAAGGGCGAGGTGTACGCGATGGCGCGGGGCCGCCAGAACATCGGAACACCGCAGGCCCCCGAGTGGGGCGAGTTCGCCGGCGTCACCTTCTCCCCCGACGGCGACACGATGTACGTCAACTGCTACACCCCGGGAACGACGTTCGCCGTCACGGGGCCTTGGCGGCGCTAGGTGCCTCGGCGGCGCCAGGTGCCTTGATCAGCGCAGGTGTGCGCCGCCGCTGTCGTGGGTGAGCGCGCCGGGGCAACGGGGCAACGCACCGCCGCTCTTTCCCGTCTTCACCGTCCTTCGCGTCTTTACCGTCGAGGAATGCATGCCCGTCGCCCGTCGAGGCGGCGGGCATCCGCGTATCCCCACGCCCTGTTCACCTCAGCGACGACGCAAGGCACGCGGCTCCCGTCACGACCGCGGCCGCCCGCGCAGACGCAGTCGCCGCGATCCGGCTCCCACTCCGACTCCGACTCCGACTCCGACTCCGACTCCGACCAGGATGCGCCGTTCGCCGGACCGGCCGCGGCGGCGAGGCGCCCGAAAAAGCACTGGAACGGTGCCGCTCGAGGCCGTTACCGTGCTGCCGACCCCAGTCGTCTGTCAAGGACATGCCGTTGTACACCGTGTGAGACCTCCCGAGCGCTGAATCGTCGCGTGTCGCGCATGTTGCGCCGCGCTCCTTTTTGCTGCGGACTTCTCACTGAAACCGGTGTACTTCTGTGCTCGAAAACTGGGTGGTCATACCCACCTGCCTGCCGCTCGTTCTCCACCGTTGCCATACGTGCGCGTCCCGGAGTTTCCGAGCGAACGGCAAATTCCGCATCAACGCCAACCACAAGCTCATCGACGCCTGGCTCCTCGCGCTCTGCACCTCCTGCGGGGAAACGGCGAAGTTCACGGTTCTGGAGCGGATGAACGTACGCTCCGTACGACCTGAACTGCTCGATCGGCTGCATGGCAACGACCCCGGGCTGGCAGCCGAGTTGCTCCAGGATCCGGTCGTGCGGCGGCGCAATCGCATCGCCCTCGACTGGGAAGGCGCCTGGCGTCTCACCACGGGCGGATCGGCTCACCTGGACCGCGAGGTGATCGACATCTCGGTCCGCTTCGCGGCGCGGATCCCCGTCCGGCCGGTGCGACTGATCTCTGAAGGGTGCAGGCTTTCGCGGGCCGAGGTCGAGAGACTGATCACGGAGGGGAAACTCGTTTCGGCCGTCCGGCTGAGCGCCAAGCTCTCCGGCGACTTCACCTTCACGCTCAAGCACTGACCCCCTCCCCGGGGCCGGGGTAGGCATCGCGTCCTGTCCGGCGGGCTCCCGCCGGACAGGCCCCCCGGCTCCAGGAACGCCGGTGAGGCGGCGGGCGCAGCGTTCCGCATCCACGCCTGGGCGGGAGTCTCGAGAGAGCGAGCAAGAGCCCGGGCGGGTGACACCACCAGGGACGCGGCCGCATATAGCCATGAACACCATCACAACACTCATAACTTCATACGATGATCCCTCCCGTACGTCACCTCGCCGCCCTCTGTGCCCTCGGGGCCGCACTCACCTCCCTCACCGGCTGCGGCACGCCCCAGGAGCCACGCGTCGCCCGTCCGGCCGGCCCCGCGCACGTGTCCAACCCCCCCAGCCGGCCGCCCACACTGGCCCCAGGTCCGGCCGGCCTCACCCCCGTCTTCAGCAGCGCGCCCCGCACGGCCGACAAGACGGTCGCCCTGACCTTCGACGCCGACATGACCGCCGACCAGGGAGCCCGTGCCGCGGCCGGCGAACACTTCGACAACCCGGGACTGATCGCGGCACTGCGGGCGCTGAAGGTGCCGGCCACCGTGTTCATGACCGGCCGCTGGGCCGAGGAATACCCGGAGCAGGCCCGCTCCCTCGGCCGCGACCCCCGTTTCGAGATCGCCAACCACTCCTACAGTCACTACGCCTTCACCGACGACTGTTACGGCCTGCCGACCGTCCCCGAGGACAGGATGCGTGCGGACGTGGAACGGGCGTATACAGCGTTTCGCAAGGCCGGCGTGCCGGACGCGATGCCTTACTTCCGTTTTCCCGGCGGCTGCTACGACCGGCGTGCGCTGCGCGCGGTGAGCGGCCTGGGAGTGACCGCGGTGCAGTGGGACGTGGTGAGCGGAGACGCGTTCGCGACCGACGCGGACGCGGTGGCCCGACAGGTACTGGACGGAGTCCGGCCCGGCTCCGTCGTCGTCATGCACTGCACGCGCAGCGCCGCCCCGACAACCGAGCGCGCCGTACGGACCGTCGTGCCGGAGCTGCGCCGTCAGGGGTACCGGTTCGTGAAGGTGTCCGAGCTCATCGGGGCGGCGAGCCGACGACGCTGAACCACACCTGCCCCCCTTCGTAGGTCGTCATCGCTTACGTACGCTGGAGGTATGAGCGACGACAGTGACCGGGAGTACTGCCTGATCGACGCGACCACGCCGCCCCGGGCCGAGGGGCCGCCGTACGCGGACTGCGTGCTGTGCCAAAAGCCGACGGAGTATCCGGAGTCGTACAAGGGCATCACGCTGTGCCCGGTGTGCGAGTGGCAGGAGGCCCAGCGGACAGCGTGCTCGGGGTAACCGATTGCACGGCGGTACCCGCTGGCTCCCCACGGCCGCCGGCAACTGACAGGTAACCGGTTGCCGCCAAGCTTCACCTCAGCGCCGAGAGCGCTGCCGCCCGCTTTCCGTGATCGTCACACCGGGACAGCGGGCGGGCGCACCCAGTTCAGGCCCTATCGGCTGGGCATCAGGGCGCCGGATATCCGGCACAGGTCGGAACCTGCCCGGGCTGATCTCGGAGTGCCGTCCTATGGTTCCGGGATGAGCAACTCCGCTGCGGCCGCCGTCCTCACCACCGCCGACCTCTCCGAAGCGATACGTGCGGTGCGCACCTTGCTGGCCGTTGCGGACATCGGCCAGGGAGAGGTCGACTTCGAAGCCGTGATCAGGTCGCCGGAGGTCCTGACGCGAGTGCGTCACGTACTGCCCGACCTCGAATGGTGGGCGTCGGCCGGCAAGGAGCACGGTTCTTCGGAGGACGGAGACGACCCTGCGGACAGTCTGCCGATCCGGGTGTCCGACTGGGGACGCCCGCTGGACCGTGCCACGCCCTTCATCGCCGCCCTGGGGCCGGATCCCGCAGCTGTCCGGTGGGATCCGGACGCATGGCCTGCGGTTCCCGAAGCCGGGCTGGAAGAGATCTCGCAGAAATACGCCTACCTCACGCTGACGGTGAATTCCCGGGACCTCTACCAGAACGAACCGTCGCAGGACCACACCGTCCACGTGCACGCCCGAGACCGGAACGGTGACCAGATCACCCGCGTCCACTGGCTCGCCGAACAAGTGGGCGGCCGGTTCACGGGCAGGGTGGAGTCGGCACCGCTGTGAAGTAACCGGTTGCTGACGGGTAGTCGGCGACGACGGCCGGTAACTGATTCGTGATCGTTTACCGACGGATGATCGTGTCGCTGATCCGTAGCCGGTTACCGACGCACCTCGCCGTCGCACGATGGTTCCCCGCTACGTAACCGCTTTCCTCCACCCCGCCCCGCCCCGGCGCCCCCACCCCTGCCCCCCGCCCCCTGTCCCCTGCTCACGGTGCGCGGCGTGACGTCAGCGCGCACGCCAGCGCCGTCGCCGCGACGGTCAGCAGGGCTGCCGCGACCGCGGGCAGCAGGGGCACGTGGACGGTGGCCGACCGGGAGCCGACGACCAGGCCGTTCACCGCCGCCTGCGCCGGGGAACCGCTGACCACCAGTGCCAGCAGGGCCGCCAGCAGCAGCGTCGGCACCGCGCGGCCCGGCGAGCGCAGCACGGGCCAGGCGGTGAGGGCGCCGACGGCCGTACCGAGCATGGCGCAGGTCAGGACGGCGAGCAGTCCCGCGCCGGCGGATTCCAGGACGGGCACGTGCTGGTGGTGGTCACTGCCGACCGGGTCGCTGATGAAGGTGACCAGACCCGTCGCCGCCGCACCGAGCACGACGGCCGTGGTCAGCGCGACCAGGACGCAGGCCAGGTGCGCCCGCCCGGGCCCGACCGCCGCCGCGACGACGGTACGGGCGGCCGGGGGTTCGTTGGTCACGCAGATCCGCACCAGCCAGGCGGCGACGGGCAGCAGGAACGCGGCCGTGTAGCCGAGCGAGTCCAGCAGCGGCTGGCCGCCCTGCACGCCGATGCCCAGGAAGACGACGTAGAGGAGGAACGGGGGCAGCCAGCGCTGCGAGCGCAGGAACAGAGCGGTCTGATAGCGCAGGAGGGCGGTCACCGGTGGTCGCCCCCGTCCTGACGGACGCTCACCACGTGCCACGGGGGGCCGGCGGTCAGCAGGGTGCGGAGCAGGACGTCGGAGTGGGAGGCGGAAACCGTGAGCCGGTGGGTGCGGTCGGCCGTCTCCTCGGTGGTGGTGGCCAGCCGGAGGGCTTCCGGTGGGAGGGGGGCGGTCGGGCCGTGCACCTCGATGATCACGTGGGGGCCGTCGGGGGTGGCAACCGGTTCCACCGAGTTGCGGCGGTGGAGGGTGCCGTCGCGGACCGCGTATGCGGCGTCCGTCCGGCCGGCGAGGCGGCGGGGGTCGTGGTCCACGAAGACGACGGCCGATCCGGCGGCGGTGCGCTCGGCGACGGCGCGTTCCAGTTCGGCGCGCGCGTCGGTGTCGAGACCGGTCCAGGCCTCGTCCAGGATGAGCAACTCCGGTTCGGCAAGAAGTGCTTGGGCCACGGCGACCTTCTGACTGCTGCCCTTGGACAGGCGGCTCATCGGGGTGTGGGCGTGCGCGGAGGCGCCGAAGCGGTCCAGCCAGTCGCCCGCGGCACGTTCGGCCGCCGTACGGGACAGGCCGTGGACCGCGCCGAGGTGGGTGAGGTAGCCGAGGGCGGTGAAGGGGAGGGCGGCGGGGAAACGTTCGGGAACGTAGGCGGTGCGGGGGGCGCCGGTGACCCTGCCCTCGGTCGGGGCGTCGATGCGGGCGAGCAGGCGGAGCAGGGTGGACTTTCCGGTGCCGTTGGGACCCTCGATGCGGGTGAGGGCGGCGGGGGCCGGGTTCAGGTGCACGTCGCGGAACACCCAGGGGCCGCGCACGCCGTAGCGGCGGCCCACGGCCTCCAGCCGTAGCTCACGTGGCATGCGGACCGTCCCTTCACTCGCGGATGTACGGATCTTTCCACCTGGCAGACTGAGGGACGTGACCACTGATCCGGCCGTTCCCGGCGACAGCCCTTTCCGTTCCGAGCCTTCGATACGGGACGAGGCACCGCAGTTCGTGCTGCCCTTGGTGGTCCGTATCGAGCGTGCCGACCCGCCGCCGCGCACGGACGCGCTGGAGACGGCGGCTCGGGCCGTGCTGACCATCCTCGCCGACGAGCGGGCGCTGGGCGGCGGCGAGTGGGCGGCTGCCATGCGTGACTGGCAGGACGCCCGGATCCGCAAGGTGGTGCGGCGGGCTCGGGGCGCCGAGTGGCGGCGGGCGGAGGCGCTGCCCGGGATCACGGTCGCGGGCAAGGCGGCGGAAGTAAGGGTTTTCCCGCCCGTTCCACTGGACGGCTGGCCCAAGGACCTGGTGAAGCTCCAGGTTTCCGGAACCGATCTGGAGGACCCGGAGCCACCGGCCGACATCGACCCCACGACTGCGGTGATCTGGCAGAACCCGGAGGTCGCCATGTCCGCGGGCAAGGCGATGGCGCAGGCCGGGCACGGCGCGCAGCTGGCCTGGTGGGAGCTGTCGGACGAGCAGCGGACCGCCTGGCGTGAGGCGGGCTTTCCGCTCGCCGTGCGGACGGCGGACCCGCGGAGGTGGCGTGAGCTGACGGAGAGCGGACTGCCGCTGGTGCGGGACGCGGGGTTCACCGAGATCGCGCCGGGCAGTTGCACGGTGGTCGCGGACCACCCGGCCCTGCGGGCCCGCTAGCCCGGCCGCGGACCACCTCGCGGCCGGACGGCCCCGCAGCTCTTCAGCCCGGTGGCCCGAACCTCAAATGTTGCTCTGAAGGCGGGTGGCGGGCGGTTCGGAAGGCGGTGGCGGGGCCATACCCCCGTCACCACGCAGGGGGCACGAAGGAGGCGGGGACCATGAGGCGACTGGGGACGGGGATCGGCTGGCGGCCGGAGATCGCGGAGGCCGTGGAACGTATGCCGGGCATCGACTGGGTCGAGGCCGTCGCCGAGAACGTGTGTCCCGGGCATCTGCCCGAGTCGCTGCTACGGCTGCGCGAGCGCGGGGTCACCGTGATCCCGCACGGTGTCTCGCTCGGGCTGGGCGATGCGGAGCGGCCCGAAGCGGGACGGCTGGCCGCGCTCGCCGAGCGGGCCGAGGCACTCGATGCGCCGCTGGTCACCGAGCACATCGCGTTCGTCCGCGCGGGCGGCCCCCTGACGGCGTCCCCGCGGCTCGAGGCCGGACATCTGCTGCCGGTGCCGCGCACCCGCGACGCCCTCGAGGTGCTGTGCGCGAACGTACGGATCGCGCAGGCCGCGCTGCCCGTGCCGCTCGCCGTCGAGAACATCGCCGCGCTCCTCGCGTGGCCGGGCGACGAGATGACGGAGGGGCAGTTCCTGTACGAGCTGGCCGACCGCACGGGTGTGCGGCTGCTCATCGACGTGGCCAACCTGCACACCAACCACGTCAACCGGGGCGAGGATCCGGCGAAGGCGCTCGCCGAACTGCCCCTGGAGGCCATCGCCTACGTTCACGTGGCGGGCGGTTTCGAGCGGGACGGCGTCTGGCACGACAGTCACGCCCACCCGGTTCCCCGGCCGGTCCTCGACATCCTCGCCGACCTCGCGTCCCGGGTGTCGCCGCCGGGAGTGCTGCTGGAGCGGGACGAGAACTTTCCCGAACCGGTGGAACTGGAGCGGGAGTTGGGCATGATCAGGGCCGCCGTCGAAGCGGGCGGGCAGGAGGGTGCCCTCGCGCGGGCCCGTCGTTCGAGCGCGGGCGGGCACCGCGCGACGGAGGCGGCGACCATGACCGTGACGACGCCCGCAACCGCTGTCGCAACCGCAACCACAACCACAACCACAACCACAACCATGACCGTGGCCGCGACGGCGACCGCGCCCGCAACCACCGCCACCGCCACCGCCACCGCCGCTGGAACGCGGATCGGAGCTGAGACCGGGACTGGGACTGGGACTGGGACCGAGGTTGGGACCGAAGCTGGTACCGGGGCCCGTACCGGGGATGAGGCCGGAAACGGATCCGCCCCGTGCGCGTCGAAGTCGGACCCGGAGGTCCTCGACGAGGCCACGCGTCAGCGCCTCGGTCTCGCGCAGGCGGCCCTGCTGTCCGCGCTGGTCGCCGGGACGCCGGTCCCCGAAGGCTTCGACCGGGTGCGGCTCGGCGTACAGTCCCGCGCGCTGGCGGCGAAGCGGGCCGATGTGGTGGCGAAGGTGGCCCCGGAGCTGCCGCTGATCCTCGGAAGCGGTTACCGCCCGGCGTTCATCGCCTACGCCCAAGGGCACCCGATGCGCGGCGGCTACCGGCAGGACGCTCTCGACTTCGCCGAGGAGACGCTCCTGGGCGGACGGGCGGCGGAGGGCAGAGCCCGTCGCGAACTGCGCCGCTGGTGGCTGGACCGCTCGGGCCCGGCACCGAGGCCGACGTCACGACTCGGGCGAGTGGGACGGGTGGGGCGGACGTTGGTTCGACGATGAGACGTCCGGTGTCGTGCGTGGCCCGAATGTGCCGGGGTTAACACCCCACCTCATCCCGCCCGCGGCACAACAGCTTCTCAACCGTTTCCACATGCTTTCTCCCGTTTAGGAGCCCGTTCCGGCAGTCTCACACGGCCCGCAATGCCCCCTCGGTAACCTTTTGCACCCATACGGCAGTTGGCGGCGCAGGCGCAGTAATATGCCAGCCAGTCCCGCAACCGAAGCGCACTAGTGTGCAGTGCCGCGAGCAGGAGGCACCCATGCGGCCGCGACCCCCCGTACAGGGCAGAGGCATCTTCAGCGGAACCGGGCTCATCATCACGGGCCTGGCGGCGACCCTGGCGGCGCTGGTCTTCCCGATCTGGTCGTACGCCGACCGGTCGGGCACCGGAGTGGACGTACTGAACGCGCAGACGGTCTCGACGCAGTACGGGCCGCTGTCCGCGCTGGACCGGGAGTTCGTCACGAAGGTCAGGCTGGCGGGACTGTGGGAGCTGCCCGCCGGTCAGCAGGCGCAGACGAAGGGCACGACCGAGGCCGTACGGACGGCGGGCCGGCACCTGGTCGAGGGGCACACGTTCCTGGACGAGCGGGTGCGCACCGTCGCCTCCCAGTTGGGCCTCGCCCTGCCGAACGAGCCCAACGACCAGCAGAAGGGCTGGTTGAGCGACCTCGACGCGGCGCAGGGCGAGCAGTACGACTGGAAGTTCGCCAACACCCTGCGTCTCGCGCACGGGCGGGTGTTCTCCGTCGTCGCCCAGGTGCGGGCCAGTACCCGCAACTCGCTGGTGCGCCGGCTCGCCGACGATGCCAACACCACGGTGCTGGACCACATCAAGATCCTCGAGGCCACCGGGTACGTCGACTACGACGCCCTCGCCCGGGACATGGCCGCGGGCAGCACGCCGCCGATCACCCGCTCCCCCGGCCCACCGGGTCCGACGGCCGACCCCGGGTCGGCCGTGCCGGTGACTCCGTCGTCGTCGCCGTATCCCACCTACACGCTCCCGCCGGCCGCGGTGAGCCCTCCACCCGGCACCTGACACCGGTTTCCCGTCCGTTCCCCGTTCGTCTCCCAGTGCGTTTCCGCGTCTGTTTCTCCGTCCGTTTCCGCGTCTGCTGCCCGTCCGTTTCCGCATCCGTTTCCGCGCCTGTTCCCGAGGCCGGGCCGGAACCGGGGCGAAGGTGACGGCAGAGGCGGAGGCACAGGCGAAGGCAAACGGAACGTCACATATCCACCGGTCCCGGTCCGGACTGTGAACAGGGCGTGGCGTCTTCCTGTGCGCATGGCGTAGAAACGCGGCATGGTCTGGGTGCTTCTCCTGTTGCTGGCATGGGCCGTCGCGGTCGCGGCGTGCGCACGGCTGTGTCTGGCCGCGGTACGGACGGCGGCCCTCGACGAGAACGCGGGCCAGGGACACGATCTGACGCTCTACGAGGCGGCTTTCCTCTCCGGCGGTCCGGGCAGGGTCGCCGACCTGACCATGGTCTCGATGGCCCGGCAGCGGCGGCTGATGCTGGCCCGCACCGGCTGGGCGACCGTCGTGGACCCGCGCGGGCGCGACGAGATGGAGCGGTCGGTCATAGGGGCCATCGGGCCCGAGGGGCAGTCCCGTATCGCCCCGGCGCGGGCCGCGGCGGCCGCCGCGGACGCGGTGGGCGGCCTGGCCGACCGGCTGGTCCGTGCCGGTCTCGCGGTGCCCGAAGGGGCCCGTACGACCGTCGCGGACGGGGTGCGGCAGGTGCGGGTCGCCGCCGTGGCCGTCCTCGCGCTGGGTGTCACCGCGCTGCTGTTCCCCGCCACCGCGGACATGCCTCGTGATCTGATCGCGCTCTGGTTCGCGCTGCCCTTGGTGCTCACGCTGAGCTGCCTGGCCATGGCGCGGGTGGAGGTGCACCCGTACTCGCGCTGGGCCTCCCCGGCCGGGCAGCGGCTGCTGGGTGCGCTGGCGCGGCACACCGGGGGTGCGGGGACGGCGGACGACCGTACGTTTCTGACCTCGGTCGCCGTACGCGGGATCCGCGCGGTGGGCGAGCCGGATCTGCGGGCGGCCTTCGCTCATCGTGAGCAGTACGGGAGGGACTGAGGCGGGGCGCGCTCGACCACCGGGGGGCGCACAAGGGGCATTGGCGCCGACACCCGCCGTTGGTGCTTGCCTTCCCCCACGGTCGAACCAACCATCCCTTTTGTCGCCGCCGTGCACCGAAGGGACCCCCGATGAGAGCCGCCGCCCTCCACTCGGCCGCAGGAGCCCTGCTTCTGACCGCCCTCTCCGCCGTCCCGGCGGGCGGCGCCCCGAACATCAGCGGCCTGTCCGGCTCGCCCGGGGTCGTCCTGGCCGCCGCGCGGGCCGCGGCGAAGGGTGTCGAGTTCGGGAACTGCTCCGACGCGCAGGATCTGCCCGGCAGCATGCAGTGCGGCAAGGTCTCCGTCCCGCTCGACTACGCGGCCCCCGACGGCAAGCAGATCGCGCTCACCGTCAGCCGGGTGCGGGCCACCCACCGGGATCCGCACAACAGCAAGCACCGGGTGCCCCGGCAGGGCGCGCTGGTCTTCAACCCGGGCGGTCCCGGCGGCTCGGGCCTGTACTTCCCGCTGATCGGGCTGCTGCCGGAGTGGAAGCGCATCGGGGCGGCCTACGACCTCGTCGGCTACGACCCGCGCGGGGTCGGCCGTTCGGCGCCGCTCTCCTGTCAGGATCCCAAGCGCTTCTTCAAGGGGCCCTCCCCCGCTCCGGACCACCCCTCGGAGTCGTACAAGCGGGAGCGTGTCGCGCAGGCCAAGGCGTACGCCCAAGGCTGTGCGAAGCGGTCGGGCAGCGCCCTGCGGCACTACAACTCGCTCAACAACGCCCGCGACCTGGACGTGCTGCGCGCCGCGCTCGGCGAGGAGCGGCTGACGTTCATGGGGGCGTCGTACGGCACCTATTTCGGAAGCGTCTACGCGACGCTGTTCCCCTCCCACGTGCGGCGGATGGTGTTCGACGCGGCGGTGAACCCGGACCCGGCGCAGATCTGGTACCGCAACAACCTCGACCAGTCGGCGGCGTTCGAGAGCCGCTGGACGGACTTCCGGGAGTGGGTCGCCAAGCACGACGACGTGTACGGTTTGGGCGGTACGGCGGAGGCGGTGCTGAGCAGCTACGAGCGGGCGCGCGCCATGCTGGCCGCGGAGCCGGCCGGCGGGAAGGTGGGCCCGGGACAGCTCCAGGGCGCGTTCCTCCAGGCCGGGTACTACGACGACTACTGGCCCGCGCGGGCGCAGGCACTGTCGGAGTATCTGAAGGGCGATCCGAAGCAGCTGATCGCGCAGGCCGGGCCGGTGCGGGAGGCCGCCGCGGAGGCGGAGAACGCCAATGCCGTGTACACGGCCGTGGAGTGCAACGACGCGTCCTGGCCGACGGACTGGAGGGTGTGGGACCGCGACAACACGCGGCTGGCGCGCGTCGCGCCGTTCGAGACGTGGGACAACGTGTGGGCGAACCTGCCGTGCGCGTACTGGCCGGCGCCCCGGCAGCGGCCGGTCGACGTGCGGACGGGTCCGGGCGAGCTGCCGCCGACGCTGATCCTGGCCTCCGAGCGGGACGCCGCGGCGCCCTATGCCGGGGCGCTGGAGATGCACCGGCGGCTGACGGGTTCGGTGCTGGTGACCGAGCGGGACGCCGGTACGCACGGTATCGCGGGCGGCCCGAACCGGTGCGTCAACGGCCACCTGGAGGCTTACCTGCTGGAGGGCCGGCTCCCGGGGCGGCGCGCGGCCTGCGCACCGCACGCCGAACCCCGGCCGGCGGTCGCCCCCGCGGAGCGAGCCGCCCGGCCGGGGCGCTGATCAGGCGAGTCCGGCGACGAGCTCCGTGAGGTCCTTGCGACGGCCCGTGTAGAACGGGACCTCCTCGCGGACGTGCATGCGGGCCTCCGAGGCGCGCAGGTGGCGCATGAGGTCGACGATGCGGTACAGCTCGTCGGCCTCGAAGGCCAGGAGCCACTCGTAGTCGCCCAGCGAGAACGAGGCGACGGTGTTGGCGCGGACGTCCGGGTAGCCGCGGGCCATCTTGCCGTGGTCGGCGAGCATGCGGCGCCGGTCCTCGTCGGGCAGCAGGTACCAGTCGTAGGAGCGCACGAAGGGGTAGACGCTCACGTAGTTGCGGGGCGTCTCGTCGGCGAGGAACGCCGGGATGTGCGAGCGGTTGAACTCGGCGGGGCGGTGCAGCGCCATGTTCGACCAGACCGGCTCCAGGGCGCGGCCCAGCCGGGTGCGCCGGAAGAGGTTGTACGCCTCCTGGAGCTGGTCGGCGGTCTCGGCGTGCCACCAGATCATGACGTCGGCGTCGGCGCGCAGGCCGGACACGTCGTAGGTGCCGCGGATCGTCACGTCCTTGGCGGCGAGCTGGTCGAAGAGCTCCTGGACCTCGTCGGCGTAACCCGCGCGGTCCTCGGGCAGCACGTCCTTCAGCTTGAAGACGGACCACAGCGTGTAGCGGATGACCTCGTTGAGGTCCTTGGCCAGCTTGCCCTTGTTCGGGACCCTGCCGGACTCGGTGGTGGGGGCGTCGTCACTCATGGCTCTCATTCTCCCGCTCCGCCGTGCAGGCTCTGCACCGGGTGGGCCGCGAGCTCCCGTACGGCGCTCAGGTCGCCGCCGAGCTGGTCGACCGCGGCGTACGCGCTCGCGATGCAGGCCGGGATGCCGACGCCGTCGTACGGGGCGCCGCAGACCGCGAGGCCGGGGAGCTCGGCGACCTGCTCGCGGATGCGGGCCACGCGCGCGTGGTGGCCGACGGGGTACTGCGGCAGGCCGTCCGTCCAGCGGGTGACGCGGGTCTCGACGGGCGTGGCGTCCAGGCCCGTGGCGGCGCGCAGGTCGTGCCGGGAGACGTCGACGAGGCCGACGTCGTCGCGGCCCAGGATCTCCGTCTCGCCGTACCGCCCTACGGAGGTGCGCAGCACGACCGTGTCCGGGTCCTCGTCGGCGATCCAGCCCCACTTCCGGGAGGCGAAGGTGGACGCCTTGATGGTGCGGCCGTCGATGGGCGGGACGAGGAAACCGCTGCCGTCGGGCAGGGCGCCGACGGTGTCGGCGCGCCGGTAGGCGAGGGTGACCAGGGCCATGGAGGCGTACTCGACCGTGCGCAGTGCGGCGGCGGCGCCGGGGGCCTCGGGGGCCAGCAGCGCGGCGGCGGCCGGGGCGGGCACGGCGACGACCACGGCGTCGGCGTGCAGCAGCCGCTCCCCCGCGATGACGTGCCAGCCCGCGCCGGGCGCCCGGCGTAGCCCGGTCACGGGTACGCGCGTGTGGATCTCGCCGCCGCGCGCCGCCACGGACTCGGCGACCGCGAGGGGCAGGGAGCCCACACCGCCCTCGATGCCCATGAACACCGGGCCGGTCCGCCCGCCGGCGGCGGCCTTCGCCTGGATCTCGCGGACGGCTTCCGTCAGCGAGGTGTGGGTTCGTGCCGCCTGGTAGAGCTGCGGGACGGCGGAGCGCATCGAGATCCGGTAGGCGTCGCCGGCGTACACCCCGCCGAGCAGCGGTTCGACGAGGCGGTCGACGACCTCGCGGCCCAGGCGTGCCGCGACGTACTCCCCGACCGCCACGTCGTCCCCGACCTCGGTGCGGGGCAGGTCGGCGTCGCGCTCGATCCGGGCGAGCCCTTCGTCGGAGAGGAGTCCGGCGAGGGCGGCCGCAGTGCCCGGCACGCCCATGACGTGGCCCTTGGGCATGGGGCGCAACGCACCCCGGGTCCAGATGGAGGCCGTCGCGGTGGCGGGCGGGCGCAGGCGGTCGGAGAGGCCCACCTCGCGTGCGAGGGCGACCGCCTCGGGGCGGCGGGCCAGCATCGACTCGGCGCCGAAGTCCACGCGCACACCCGCGATCTCGCCGGGCAGCAGCTTGCCTCCCACCCGGTCGGAGGCCTCGAGGACGGTCACCCGCGCCCCGCGCCGCAGCAGCCGGTGGGCGGCGGCCAGCCCGGCGATGCCGGCTCCGACGACGATGACGTGCTGCCCTGTGCCCGTACCCGTTGAGCTCATGGGTCCCACTCTCTCAGACCCCACCGACACCACCGTCGTGGGCCGGTGTCCTCTCCGCGTCCCGACCGTGACCTGTTCGGAACCGATTCCCGCCAACGTCCTGGCCCGCCCGGGCGTCGAAGGAACGTCACAGTCGTCACCATCTCGGGGGTACACCCACATGCGCACACCACGTTCCGCGGGACGCTCGGTACGACGTTCCGCACGGCCCTGTCACGCCCTGGCCGGGATCCTGCTGGCCGGGGCCCTCGCGCTCACCGGATGCAGCGGCGCGAACGACTCGGGCGCCAGCAGTTCGGCCGACAAGGCGGCCGTCGGGGAGGCCGGCGCCGGTGACGCGGACGCCGCGCAGGACGCGAAGGAGGGGGCGGGCGCGAGCGGCTCGAAGGCCACCTCCGCCCCCGACCTCACCGCCAACCGCATCATCCGCACCGCCTCCCTGACCGTGCAGGTCAAGGACGTGCCCAAGGCCCTGGACGAGGCTCGCGCGACCACCGAGAACGCGGGCGGATATGTGGGCGACGAGACCACCGTCCGGGAGGAGGACGGCGCCGAGCGGACCCGGGTGGTGCTGCGGGTGCCCGTCGCGAAGTACGACGACGTCCTCGCCGCTCTCCAGGGCGCCGGCAAGCTGCTGGAGCGCACGGCGAAGGCCCAGGACGTCACCGACCAGGTCGTCGACGTCGAGAGCCGGATCGCCTCGCAGCGTGCCAGTGTCGCCCGGGTCCGTGAGCTGATGGACCGGGCCACCAAGCTGAGTGACGTGGTCACCCTGGAGGGTGAGTTGAGCGGCCGGGAGGCGGACCTCGAGGCGCTGCTCGCCCAGCAGGCGTCCCTGAAGGACCGCACGAGCCTGGCGACGGTCACGCTGACGCTGTCGGAGAAGCCGGTCGTGGTGGCCGCCGAGGACGACGACCCGGGGTTCGTGGACGCGCTGGCGGGCGGCTGGGACGCGTTCGTGACGACGCTGCGCTGGATCGCCGTCGTCTTCGGCGCGGCGCTGCCCTTCCTCGTGGCGGGCCTCCTGCTCCTGCTGGTGTGGCTGCGGCTGGTGCGGCCGCGGCGGCGGGTGCGGGCTGCGGGCGCTGCGGGCGTGCACGGGGGCGCGGTGAACGCGGCCGGGGTGCGCGAGCCCGAGGAGGACTGAACTGGGGTCGCCCCGTAGCGTGTTCGCATGAGCATCGAGCGACTGGTGGTGATCGGCGGGGACGCCGCGGGTATGTCCGCGGCGTCCCAGGCCCGCCGTCTGAAGGGGCCGGGGGAGCTGGAGATCGTGGCCTTCGAGCGGGGCCACTTCACGTCCTTCTCGGCGTGCGGCATCCCCTACTGGGTGGGTGGCGACGTCACCGAGCGGGACGACCTGATCGCCCGCACACCCGAGGAACACCGCGCGCGCGGGATCGACCTGCGGCTGCGCACGGAGGTCACGGAGATCGACGTCGCGGGGCGGCGGGTACGCGCGCGTGCGCTGGATTCCGGGGCGGAGTCCTGGACGTCGTACGACAAGCTCGTGATCGCGACGGGGGCCCGTCCGGTCCGGCCGGATCTGCCGGGCATGGACGCGGCGGGCGTGCACGGGGTGCAGACCCTGGACGACGGGCAGGCGCTGATCGACACGCTGTCACGCGCGCGGGGGAAGCGGGCCGTGGTCGTGGGGGCGGGCTACATCGGTGTGGAGATGGCCGAGGCGCTCATCAAGCGCGGCTACGAGGTGACGGTCGTCAACCGGGGCAGCGAGCCGATGTCGACCCTGGACCCGGACATGGGGCGGCTGGTGCGCCGGGCCATGGAGGGCCTGGGCATCACGATGGTGAACGACACCGAGGTGACCGCGCTGCGCACCGCCGGGGACGGTCAGGTCCGGGCGGTGGTCACCGAGGACGCCGAGTACCCGGCGGACGTGGTGGTGCTGGGCATCGGGGTGCGTCCGGAGACGGCGCTCGCGCGGGCCGCCGGCCTGCCCCTGGGCCCGCACGGCGGGCTCCTCACGGACCTGGCGATGCGGGTGCGCGGGCCGCTCGCCGACGGGAGCGTGTGGGCCGGCGGCGACTGCGTCGAGGTCCTGGACCTGGTCTCCGGCCAGGAGCGTCACATCGCCCTGGGGACCCACGCCAACAAGCACGGCCAGGTGATCGGCACGAACGTCGGCGGTGGCTATGCCACGTTCCCCGGCGTGGTCGGCACGGCCGTCAGCAAGGTGTGCGATCTGGAGATCGCCCGCACCGGCCTGCGGGAGAAGGACGCCCGTCGCGTCGGCCTGCGGTTCGAGGCGGTCACCATCGAGTCGACCAGCCGCGCCGGCTACTACCCCGGCTCCTCCCCGATGACGGTCAAGATGCTCGCCGAGCGGCGCACGGGCCGTCTGCTGGGCCTTCAGATCGTCGGGCGGGAGGGTGCGGGCAAACGCGTCGACATCGCGGCGGTGGCGTTGACGGCCGGGATGACGGTGGAACAGATGACGGCCCTGGACCTCGGGTACGCGCCGCCGTTCTCACCGGTGTGGGATCCCGTGCTGGTGGCGGCGCGAAAGGCGTCGGCGAAGGTCCGCGAGTCCTAGCCGTGGTGTGGGGGCGGGGCGAGCGGCCCGAGCGGCGTGGGGGGCCGCGCGAGCAGTCCCCGCGCACCCGGCCCCCGCAACGTTGCTCAAGCGGTTCCACTCAGTCGCGGCAGCGCGGAGACCGCCGCGGCGGGCGGCTGCTCGGCGGGCTTGGCATGGGCCGCGGGCGCCGGCCGTGACCGCAGCCGGCTGCTGACGGCCTCGTCCAGCGTCACCGGCCGCTGCATCTGCGCGGCCAGCCGCCCGGCCTCCTGGCCGAGCCGTGCCACGTCCTCCCAGGGCAGCCGGATCACCAGGGAGATCTCCGCCTCGCCGTCCGGAGTGGCGTGCATCGGGGGAGTAACTCGGTCGTTCATCGCTGTTCCTCACGTCGTCCCCGCGGCCCGCCTTCCTCGTGCCGCGAGCAGTTGACGGTTCATACGCGCCCGTGGGGATCCCCGTTCACCGGTTCGCCGAACGGATCGGGGGCAGAACTTCCTTGTGGTCATCCCCGTCCATGACGTGAATCCCGTGCGCCGCACCCCGGTGGTGACGTACGCCCTCATCGCGGCGAACGTCTTCGTGTTCCTGTTCATGCCGGGCCTGTCCGGCTCCACGGCGGGCGACAGCAGCCTGGCCCAGACGTGCCATCTGCACGCCTTTCTGGAGCATTACGCCGCCGTACCACGGGAGTTGATCCACCATCAGCTGGCGCAGCTCGTCCCCACGGGGGACGTGCGGGGCGCGGGCTGCGCGCTGGCCCCGCCGCGCTACGACAAGTCGCCCGCGCTGAGCGTGCTCAGCGCGATGTTCCTGCACGGCGGCTGGCTGCACCTGCTGGGCAACATGCTGTTCCTGCTGATCTTCGGCAACAACATCGAGGACCGCATGGGGCACGTCCGCTTCGCCCTCTTCTACGTCGCCTGCGGTTACGCGGCGTCGTACGGTTTCGCCCTGCTGAACGCCGACTCGACCGATCCGCTGATCGGCGCGTCGGGGGCGATCGCCGGAGTGCTGGGCGCCTACCTGGTGCTGTACCCGAAGGCCAGGGTGTGGGTGCTCGTGCCGTTCCTGGTGTTTCTGCCGCTGCGGCTGCCGGCCTGGCTGGTGCTGGGTTTCTGGTTCGTGCTCCAGGCCGTGTACTCCTCCGGGGAGGGCGTCTCGGGCGCGGGCACCGTGGCGTACGCGGCGCACGTCGTCGGCTTCCTCGCCGGCATGCTGCTCGCCTGGCCGCTCAAGCCGGGCACGCCCGCGCCGCCGGAGCCGCGCGGGCTGCTGTTCGGCAGACGGGCGCGCCCCCGGCACACCTGGTGAGCGAGGTCAGCGGACGGTCTGCGTGTGGACGTACTCGACGAGGCGGGTCAGCGCGTCCGGGTCGGTGGACGGCATGACGCCGTGGCCGAGGTTGAAGACGTGGCCCTCCAGGCCGTCGGCCGTGTCGAGGACCTCGCGGGCCTTGGCCTCGACGGCCTCGGTGCCGGCGAACAGGACGGTCGGGTCGATGTTGCCCTGGAGCGCCTTGCCGGGGCCGACCCGGAGGGCCGCCTCGTCGAGCGGGACGCGCCAGTCGACGCCGACGACGTCCGCCCCGGCCTCGCCCATCAGCCCGAGCAGTTCGCCGGTGCCCACGCCGAAGTGGATGCGCGGGACGCCGTACCCCTCGACCGCGCGGAAGACCTTCGCGGAGGCGGGCAGCACGGAGCGGCGGTAGTCGACCGGGGAGAGCGCGCCGGCCCAGGAGTCGAAGAGCTGGACGGCGCTCGCGCCGGCCTCGATCTGCACCTTGAGGAAGGCGGAGGTGATCTCCGCGAGGCGGTCGAGCAGGTCGGCCCAGAGCTCGGGGTCGCCGTACATCATCGCCTTGGCGTTCTCGTACGTGCGGGACGGACCGCCCTCGACGAGGTAGCTCGCGAGGGTGAACGGGGCGCCCGCGAAACCGATGAGGGGGGTGGCGCCGAGTTCGGCGGTCAGCAGGCCGATGGCCTCGGTCACGTAGGAGACGTCCTCGGGGGTGAGGTCGCGCAGCCGGGCGAGGTCGGCGCGGGTGCGGATCGGACGCTCGACGACCGGACCGACGCCGGGCTTGATGTCGAGGTCGATACCGATGGCCTTGAGCGGTACGACGATGTCGCTGAAGTAGATCGCCGCGTCCACGTCGTGCCGGCGCACGGGCTGCAGGGTGATCTCGGTGACCAGCTCGGGCCGCATGCAGGACTCGAGCATCGGGACGCCCTCGCGGACCTTGCGGTACTCCGGCAGGGAGCGCCCGGCCTGCCGCATGAACCACACGGGCGTGTGGGGCACCGGTTCACGCCTGCACGCCTTCAGGAAGGCACTGTCGTACGTCGCTGTCGGCTGCCGGCCCGCCGGGCTCTCGTTCGCGCTCACGACGGCAAGTCTCGCACGGCGCCGGAGGCGGTGAGGCCGCCCCCTGCCGTGCCCGCACCCGGCCCCGCCCCGCCTCGGTCGCGTGTCCCGGGCGTGCGCGGTCCGTGCGCCTGTTCGCCCAGCGCGCACCCGTCCGCGAGCCCCGCACGGGTGTCTTGCCCTGCGCGAAGGCCCCGTTCCCCTTAATCTTCCCCGCATGGCTGCGGCTCAGGGACGACTGTCGGACGGCGCTGGCGGGATGGATGACGCGAACGAGGGGGACCCGGATGGGACCAGGTCGGGACCACCGCCCTTCCGGGCGGCCGTCGACCAGCTGAGGGCGGCCCGGCTGCGGCCGCAGATCGAGATGGAGCCGACACCGGCCCCCAAGCGGCTCGCACCGTTCGCGTACGCGCTGGAGGCGACGGTCGTGGACGGCGACCAGGACCTGGCCGACGGTCGGCTGGTGCTGCTGCACGACCCGGACGGGCACGACGCCTGGCGCGGGACGTTCCGGCTGGTGACCCTCGTCCGGGCCGAACTGGAGCCGGAGATGGCCGCGGACCCGCTGCTGCCGGAGGTGTGCTGGTCGTGGCTGACCGGCGCGCTCCAGACGCGCGGGCTGACCTACGGCGAGCCTAGCGGGACGGTCACCCGTGCGGGGTCGCACTACTTCGGCGGGCTGGCGGAGCGCCCGGCGACCTCACAGATCGAGATCAGGGCCTCCTGGACACCGCGCGAGGGGCTGGGCGGGGTGCCGGAGGCGGCGGCGCACCTGGCGTCCTGGTGCGATCTGCTGGCGCAGGTGGCGGGGCTGCCGCCGGCCGGTCCTGGGGACGCGTCGGTGGTGACGCTGCCGCAGCGCCGGGGGCCCCAGTCACGTTGACCATCTCTTTGTCGATACGGCCATTTTCGATCCCGTAAGAGACCCACTTAAACCGACTCGATCTTCGGATGATCGATCGCGTGTCCGAATTGCACGTATTGTTACTCACTAGATCGTGATCATTCTCTAAAGGACCCCGGGTTCGCTGCCGAAGACGACTGTGACCTTGAAAGCACGGTTCGTCCCGGCTTCCTCCCCACAAGCCCCGCGAGCCGGCCCCCGTCCCCCACCCAGGAGGCCTGGTGTCCGTTCTCCTCGAGCAGCCCGCAAGCCTGGTCGCCTACCGCCCGAACAAGCCCACCGCCATGGTGGTCGTGGCCGACCCACGCGTCCGCTCCACCGTCACCCGCCATCTGTGGGCGCTCGGTGTGCGCGACGTCATCGAGGCCTCGTCCATCGCGGAGGCTCGTCCCCGCATCGGCAACCCCCGCGACATCTGCGTCGCCGACGTCCACCTGCCCGACGGCTCCGGCCTCACCCTGCTGTCGGAGACCCGCGCCGCGGGCTGGCCCAACGGGCTGGCCCTCTCCGCCGCCGACGACATCGGCGCCGTGCGCAACGCCCTCGCGGGCGGCGTCAAGGGCTACGTGGTCACCGGCACCCGCACCAACCTCGGCCTCCCCAGCCGACCCGGCGCCTCCCCCATGGGCTCCGCCGCCCGCATGCACCGCCGCCCCCCGGGTGCCCCGAGTCACCCGGGCGGCTACCGCGAGCTCTCCGGCCGCGAGGTCGAGGTCCTGCGACTGGTCGCGGAAGGCCAGTCGAACAAGGCGATCGGCGTCTCGATGGGCCTGTCCGCGCTGACCGTCAAGAGCCACCTCGCCCGCATCGCCCGCAAGCTCGGCACGGGTGACCGCGCCGGCATGGTCGCGGTGGCCCTGCGGACCGGCATCATCCACTGAGACCCCGCCCGGCACCCGAGGGATCTTCCCGGGAACGCCCCGTGACCCCCGGCCCGGCTTCTCCCGTCACCGACCGATTTCTTCCCGCCCCCCTCCCCGTCGTTCACCGTCCTGACTGGTTTACGACCCCCCGGCGCCCGCCGACGGAACGTTCCGTCGGCGGGCGCCGTCCATACACGGATACCCTTGACAGGTGACCGACGCCCAAGAAACCGCAGCAGCCAGTTCACTGCGAACCACCGGAGGCGCCCCTCCGGACGACGGCGGATCAGCTGACTCCGGGGCGCCGACTCCTTTGCTCGAACCACGCGAGGGCATTCCTCCCGTGATCGCCGACGAGACCGCCCTCGCCGAGGTGATCGCGGCCTTCGCCACCGGTACCGGCCCCGTCGCCGTCGACGCCGAGCGCGCCTCCGGCTACCGCTACGGACAGCGCGCCTATCTGGTGCAGCTGCGTCGCGAGGGCGCCGGCACCGCGCTGATCGATCCCGTGGGCTGCCCCGACCTCTCCGCGCTCGGCGAGGCGCTGTCCGGTGTGGAATGGGTGCTGCACGCGGCCACCCAGGACCTGCCGTGCCTTCGCGAGATAGGCATGGTGCCGACGCGGTTGTTCGACACCGAGCTGGCCGGACGGCTCGCCGGGTTCCCGCGGGTCGGCCTCGGCGCGATGGTCGAGGGAGTACTGGGCTTCGTCCTCGAGAAGGGCCACTCCGCGGTGGACTGGTCCACCCGGCCGCTGCCCGACCCCTGGCTGCGGTACGCGGCCCTGGACGTCGAGCTCCTGGTCGACCTGCGCGACGCGCTGGAGAAGGAGCTGGACCGGCAGGGCAAGCTGGACTGGGCCCGCCAGGAGTTCGACGCCATCGCCGCCGCCCCGCCCGCCGAACCCCGCAAGGACCCGTGGCGCCGTACGTCCGGCATGCACAAGGTGCGCCGGCGTCGGCAGCTCGGTGTCGTGCGGGAGCTGTGGGAGACCCGGGACCGGATCGCGCAGCGGCGGGACGTGTCGCCGGGCAAGGTGCTGTCGGACGCGGCCATCGTGGAGGCCGCGCTGTCGCTCCCGCTGAACGTGCAGGCGCTGGCCGCGCTGAACGGGTTCGGGCACCGGATGGGCCGACGGCAGCTGGAGCAGTGGCAGGCGGCGGTCGACCGGGCGAGGGCGCTGAGCGAGTCGCTGCTGCCGCAGCCGGGGCAGCCGGTGGCGGGCCCGCCGCCGCCGCGGGCCTGGGCCGACAAGGACCCCGTGGCCGCGGCGCGGCTGTCCGCGGCGCGCGCGGCCGTCTCCGCGCTGGCCGAGGAACTGAACATGCCGCAGGAGAACCTGATCGCCCCGGACGCGGTGCGGCGGGTCTGCTGGGAGCCGCCGGCGGCCGACGCCGAAGCGGTCGCGGACGCGCTCGCCTCGTACGGGGCACGGCCGTGGCAGGTGGAGCAGGTCGCGCCGGTGCTCGCCGCGGCACTGGCCGGTCAGGACGCCTGACGAGTCGCGCACGAGGCGCTTGCGGCAGCAGCAGCAGCAGCAAACGGTTACCTCGTCGCTCCTCTCATGAAACCGTTGTAGATGTATTTCTGGAGGGCGAGGAAGACGATCAGTGTCGGCAGGATGACCAGCACCGCTCCTGCCGAGATCGTTTCCCAGTGGGCGGCGTAGGGGCCCTTGAAGCGGAACAGGGACGTCGAGATCACGCCAAGATCCTGTGAGGGCATGTAGAGGAAAGGGATGTAGAAGTCGTTGTAGACGGCTATCCCCTTCACGATCACGACCGTCGCGATCGCCGGTTTCAGCAACGGAAAGATGATCTTCCGGTAGATGGTGAACGCGTTGGCGCCGTCGAGCCGGGCGGCCTCGTCCAGGGAGATCGGGATCGAGCGCACGAACTGCAGGAAAATGTAGATCGAGACGATGTCCGTACCCATGTAGAGGGCGATCGGGGCCCAGCGGGTGTCGAACATGCCGAGGCTGTGGACGATCTGGAAGGTGGCCACCTGCGTGGTCACCCCGGGGACCAGCGCGGCGACCAGGAACAGGGCGATCACCAGTTTCCGGAAACGGAAGGTGAACCGGTCGATCGCGTACGCGGTCATCGACCCGATGAGAACGGTTCCGCCGACCGAGACGACGAGGATGAAGGCGGTGTTGCCGAACGCCGTGAGCATGCCGCCGTCCCGGAACGCCGTCACGTAGTTGTGGAAGTTGAACAGGTCGTGCGGCGGCGTGAGCGCTCCGCTGCCGTTCGCCGTCTCGTTCTCGGTCTTCAGCGAGGTCAGCAGGACGACGCCCAGCGGGAGCAGGACGACCAGCGTCGCGGCGATCAGCGACAGGTACACCAGCGCGCGGGCCACGGTACGGCGTGTCATACGAGGTCCACCCTGTCGTCGGGGACGAGACGTCGCTGCACCCAGGTCACCAGCAGGATGATCAGCAGCAGCACGACCGCCGCCGCCGAGGCGAGCCCCGTCTTGTTGAACTGGAAGGCCAGCTTCACCGTCTGGATCACGAAGGTCTCGGTACCGGTCGCCCCGCCGGTCATGATGTACGGGATCTCGAAGGCCGAGAGGGAGCCCGAGACGGAGAGGATCACCGTCAGGGTCAGCACCGGCCTGATGCCGGGCAGGATGATGTAGCGGAACTGGTGCCAGCGGCCGGCCCCGTCCAGTTCGGCCGCCTCGTACAGCTCCCCCGGGATGGACTGGATCGCGCCGAGGAACAGGACGAAGTTCATGCCGAGGTAGCGCCAGATCGAGACGCCGGCGAGCGAGACGTTGGCCGAGGCCGGGGTGCCCAGCCAGGCGTGGTCGGTGTGATAGCCGAAGAGGCCGAGCACCGTGTCGAAGGTGCCGCCGTCCTGGAAGAAGTAGAGGAAGACGAAACCGATTGCCACGCCGTTCACAAGGGACGGGAAGAAGAGCACGCCCTTGAAGAAGTTCCGGAAACGGATGCTGAAACTCAGGATCGTCGCGAAGTACAGCGCGGCGACGATCTGGATCACCGAGGCAACCAGGTAGTAGCCGCTTACCCAGAAGACCTGGAAGAGGTCCTCCCTGGTGAAGATCTCGGTGTAGTTCTCGGTCCCCGTGTAGTGCAGTTCGGGGCTCACGCCGTCCCAGTCGGTGAAGCTGTAGGCGACCATGTTGGCGATCGGCGCGTAGGTGAAGGTGATCAGCAGGGCGAGCGGGGCGAGCAGGAAGAGCCAGGGGGTCAGCAGCCGCCAGGTCCGCGCCCGGCGCGGCGCCGGCGTGGGAGCGGTGCGTTTCGAAACCGGTGTCACGGCCTCGGAGTCCGCCTGCTCGGTGCGGTGGCCCGGAGTGGGGGTGTGCGTGTGCGCGTGCGCCATCAGTCGCTCACGTTCGCTTGCGTCTCGGTCCACTTCTTGGCGAGTCCGCCTAGAAAGTCGTCCAGGCTGCCCTTCTTGGCGCCGCGTGCCAGGTCGACCAGATCCTGGCGGTACTCGGGCTTGTAGATGCCGACCTCGGACTCGTCGTCGATCAGCTTGACCTTCGCGCCCGCCGAGTCGTCGAGCTCGATGAGCTTGACGTCCGCCTCCTCGTACGGCTTCAGCACCTCGGGCATGGCCGCCTCCTTGAGCGGGGAGATCGCCAGGTTGTCCTTGTCGTAACCGGACTTGTCGGTGAACCAGTCGATCCAGGCGCGGGCCGCCTCCTTGTGCGGGGAGTGGACGTTCACGGCCTGGTTGTAGTCGGGGCCGACGGTCGCGCAGAAGGTGCCGTCCGTCTGGGCGGGAAACGGCATGAAACCGATGTCGTCCGGGTTCACGCCGGCCTTTTTCGCCGCGTCCTGGAACTGGATGATCGCCCAGGTGCCGAGCCACTGGGTGGCGATCTCGCCCTTGGCCGTGCGGGGTTTGGACTCTTCCCAGTTGCTGGTCGTCGGGTCCTTCTCGGCGAGGCCCTGCTTGACGATGTCGTACAGCAGCGTGTCGCCGACGCGCAGATCGGAGTTCTCGGCCCAGGGGTCGTCCTCGGCGAGCTTCGTGGTCGCCTGCGGGTCGCAGTGGACCGAGCCGTTGGCGTACGTCCACGAGGTCAGGGGCCACTGGGCGGCGAAGTTCGTGTAGTAGGGGGTCGCGTCGGTCTTGGCCTTGATCGCCTTGAGGTCGGCGAGGAACTCGGCCGGGGTGGTGGGCCACTCGGTGACCCCTGCCTCTTTCCAGACCCGCTTGTTGTAGACGAAGCCGGGCATCACCCCGACCGGGCTCTGGCCGTAGACCTTGCCGTCGACGGTGGTGAAGTCGGTGAAGCGGTACTTCTTGCCGCGTTCGGCGGCGGTGCCGAGGGAGGCGAAGAACTTCGGGTAGTCGTCCTTCTTGATGACGGCGGGGATCAGCAGGACGTCGCCGTAGTCGTCCGTGTTCATCCGGATCTTGATCTCGGCCTCGTAGTTGGTGAGGGCCTGGAACTCCACTTTGACCTTGGGATAGGTCTTGTTGAACTCGGCGGCGTACTTCTTCATCGTGCCGTCCTGCACGAGGTCGGTGCGCACGGTGAGGACCGTGATGGTTCCGCTGACCTTGGAGGGGTCGTCGGGGGCGTTGGCGTCGGCGCCCTTCGCGCTGCCTCCGGTGCCGGTGCAGCCCGGGAGCAGCAGGGCGGCTCCGGCGACCGTGGCGAGGGCCGTGACGGTGCGGCGGTTCATGTGCATCACTTCCGTTCTCGGGATGTTCTCGGGACGGACGAGCACGTGCGGGTTGGTCGAACACGAGCGGGTTGGCTGATTCGGCACTCTGACAGCGCTTTCTCAACCGGTAAAGTCCGATTCCCGCCAACGATGAAGAAGTGGCGCTCAGTTGTGGGCTTTACCGGTTTAGGGAGTGCGCATGCTGGAGGCCTCACCGCTCGACGACGGATGGCAGCTGCGGCACGAGGGAAGGTCGCTCCCGGCCGTGGTGCCGGGCTGTGTGCACACCGATCTGCTCGCCGCCGGGGTGATCCCGGACCCGTTCCTCGGTCTCGGTGAGAAGGAGGTCGCGTGGGTCGGGCGGCGCGAGTGGACCTACGAGAGGGAACTGCCGGCCGTGCCGTCCGGGCACGAGCAGAGCGACCTGGTCTTCGACGGGCTCGACACGGTCGCGGAGATCACGCTGGACGGTCGGCTCCTCGGCCGGGTGCGGAACATGCACCGCTCGTACCGGTTCGACGTGACGGGGCTCCAGGGGTCGCTGGCCGTCCGGTTCGTGTCGGCCTACGCCGAGGCGGACGCCGTGCGCGGCACGGTCGGTGAGCGCCCGTCCGCCTACTCCGAGCCGTACCAGTACCTCCGCAAGATGGCGTGCTCGTTCGGCTGGGACTGGGGGCCCACCCTGGTGACGGCGGGGATCTGGCGGCCGGTGCGGGTGGAGCGCTGGTCGACGGCCCGGCTCGCGCGGGTGCGCCCCCTGGTGACCGTCGAGGAAGGTGTCGGGGTCGTCGAGCTGCGGGTGGACGTGGAACGGACCCGGGTGGAGGCCGGGCTCACGCTGGAGGCCCGGGTGGCGGGACGGTCGGTGCGCACCGAGGTGACGGGCACCAGCGGTGTCGTGCGGGTCGAGGTGCCGGACGCGGAGCTCTGGTGGCCGCGCGGCTACGGCGGACAGCCGTTGTACGAGGTCGAGCTGACGTTGCGTCACGGGAGTGCGCCGCTCGACGTCTGGCGGCGGCGCGTGGGGTTCCGCAGCGTCGGCCTGGACACCTCCGCGGACGCCCACGGAACCGGTTTCACCCTCGTCGTCAACGGGGAGCGGCTCTTCGCCAGGGGCGTGAACTGGATCCCGGACGACGTGTTTCCGTCCCGGGTGACCCGGGAGCGTTACCGCAAGCGGTTGCGACAGGCGGCGGACATCGGGGTCGACCTGGTCCGGGTCTGGGGCGGCGGCATCTACGAGAGCGAGGACTTCTACGACGCCTGCGACGAGCTGGGCCTGCTGGTGTGGCAGGACTTCCCGTTCGCGTGCGCGGCCTACCCCGAGGAGCAGCCGTTGCGGGGCGAGGTGGAGGCGGAGGCCCGCGAGAACGTCGTACGGCTGATGCCGCATCCGTCGCTCGTGTTGTGGAACGGCAACAACGAGAATCTGTGGGGGTTCAGGGACTGGGGGTGGGAGGAGCGGCTCGGCGGGGACTCCTGGGGCGAGGGGTACTACCTGGGCGTGCTTCCGCGTGTCGTGGCCGAGTCGGATCCGACTCGGCCGTACACGGCGGGGAGCCCCTGGTCGGGGTCGTGGGAGCACCATCCGAACGACCCCGCGCACGGGACGCACCATTCGTGGGAGGTGTGGAACCGGCACGACTACTCCGCGTACGAGAGTGAAGTACCGCGGTTCGTCGCCGAGTTCGGCTGGCAGGCGCCGCCCGCCCACGCGACGCTGCGGCGGGCGCTGCCGGGCGAGGAGCTGACGGCGGACTCCCCCGGCATGCTGCATCACCAGAAGGCCGAGGATGGCAACGGCAAGCTGGAGCGCGGTCTCGCCCGCCACTTCGCCGTGCCCGACGGTGATTTCGACCGTTGGCACTACCTCACGCAGGTCAACCAGGCGCGGGCCGTGGCGACCGGGATCGAGCACTGGCGGTCGCACTGGCCGGTCTGCGCGGGCACGATCGTCTGGCAGCTCAACGACTGCTGGCCGGTGACGTCCTGGGCGGCGATCGACGGGGACGGGCGGGAGAAACCGCTGTACCACGAGTTGCGGCGGCTCTACGCGGACCGGTTGCTCACCTTCCAAGCGCGGGACGGCGCACTGGTGTTGGCGGCCGTGAACCAGTCGGGTGAGCCGTGGGCGGGCACGTTGTCGTTGCGGCGGATGTCCGTGGAGGGGGAAGTGATCGGCGCGGCGAGATTGGAACTGGCAGTCGCGGCCCGGGTGGTGGACGAGGTGCGGGTGCCGGCCGAACTCGAGCCGACCGGGCCGAAGGAGTTCCTGGTGGCCGACGCGCGGGGGTCCACCCGGCCGGACGAGGCCGGGAGCGGGGAAGGGCTGCGTGCCGTGCGTTTCCCGGCACCCGACCGCGACATCCCGTACCCGCGGCCGCGGTTCGAGGTGACCGTGGAGCCGGGGAGCGTCACGGTCACGGCCCTCACCCTCGTACGGGATCTGCTCCTCCAGGCCGACCGGCTGGATCCGGGGGCGCGCGCCGACCGGGGGCTCGTGACCCTGCTGCCCGGGGAACGGGTGACCATCGGGGTCGAGGGCTGGGAGACTCCGGATGCCGCCGCCGCCCGGGCCGCGCTGTACTGCCAGGAGCCCGCTCGATGACAGCGTCCCCGTCACCCCGCGTCACCATCAAGGACGTGGCGGCGCGGGCCGGCGTGTCCAAGGGCGCCGTGTCGCTCGCCTTCAACCGCAAGCCGGGGTTGTCGGAGTCAACACGGGACCGGATCTTCGCGGCGGCGCGGGAGCTGGGCTGGGAACCGAACCTCACGGCACGCTCGCTGTCGAGTTCGCGCGTGGACGTGGTGGGGCTCGCGATCTGCCGGCCGGCGCGGATGCTGGGCCTGGAACCGTTCTACATGGAGTTCGTCTCCGGGGTGGAGAGCGTCCTGACCGAGCACTCCTGTTCGTTGCTGCTGCGGCTGGTGCGCACCGTCGAGGAGGAGGCCGGTCTGCTGGAGTCGTGGTGGCGGGGGCGGCAGATCGGCGGCTCGATCCTGGTCGACTTCCGGGCCGACGATCCCCGGGTGGCGGCGGCCGAGAAGCTGGGGATGCCCGTGGTCGCGGTGGGGCACCCCGCGTTGACCGGGAGCCTGACGTCCGTGTGGACCGACGACGCGACGGCGGTGACGGAGGCGGTGCGCTATCTCGCGGCGCTGGGGCACCGGCGGATCGCCCGGGTGGGAGGCGCGGCCGCGCTCGGGCACACGGTGATGCGGACCGCCGCCTTCGACGCTGCGGCGCGGACTCTGGGGCTGGCCGGGGCGTGGCAGGTCGCCACGGACTACTCGGGGGAGGCGGGGGCGCGGGCGACCCGCTCGATGCTGACCGCCGCTCCGGCGGACCGGCCGACGGCAATCGTTTACGACAACGACATCATGGCGGTGGCCGGACTGGCCGTGGCGGCCGAGATGGGGCTCGGGGTGCCGGGTGACGTGTCCCTGCTCGCCTGGGACGACTCCCAGCTGTGCCGGCTCACCCATCCGACGCTCTCCGCGATGAGCCATGACGTGCACGGATTCGGCGCGGAGGCGGCGCGGACGCTGTTCGGTGTGATCACCGGGTCGGGTCCGGGATCGCACCCGGTGCCGACGCCCGTACTGACTCCACGGGGCTCGACGGCTCCGCCGCGGGGGTGAGCGCGAGGGTGACCTCGCCCCCCTTCCGGGTGTGACGTTCACCGCTTGGCCCTCCGGGACTGGGCAGCTACGTTACCCACAAGTAGCATGGGTCCTGAGCGCGCGCTCAGCGCTTGCGTGTCGCAGCAGTGCCATCCCGCACCTGGAGGAGAGTCATCGTGCCTCGTACCGTCAGGGACGTCGTCTTCGTCGACGGCGTCCGTACCCCGTTCGGCAAGGCGGGCCCGAAGGGCATCTACCACGAGACGCGCGCCGACGACCTCGTCGTGAAGGCGATCCGGGAGCTGCTGCGCCGCAACCCCGGTCTCGACCCCAAGAAGATCGACGAGGTCGCCATCGCCGCGACCACGCAGATCGGTGACCAGGGCCTGACCCTCGGCCGCACGGCCGGCATCCTGGCCGGTCTGCCGACCTCCGTGCCCGGCTACTCCATCGACCGCATGTGCGCGGGCGCCCTGACGGCCGTCACCGCGGTCGCCGGCTCCGTCGCCTTCGGCGCCTACGACGTCGCCATCGCCGGCGGTGTCGAGCACATGGGCCGCCACCCGATGGGCGAGGGCGTGGACCCCAACCCGCGCTTCGTCAGCGAGAAGCTGGTCGACGAGTCCGCCCTGTTCATGGGCATGACCGCCGAGAACCTGCACGACCGTTACCCGCAGATCACCAAGCAGCGCGCCGACGAGTACGCCGTGCGCTCGCAGGAGAAGGCCGCCAAGGCCTACGCGAACGGCAAGATCCAGGCCGACCTGGTGCCGGTCTCGGTCCGCCGCACCAACCCGGACGCCGGGGAGACGGGCTGGGGCCTGGTCACCGCCGACGAGCCGATGCGCCCGGGAACGACGCTGGAAAACCTTTCCGGCCTCAAGACCCCGTTCCGTGTGCACGGCCGGGTAACGGCCGGTAACGCGGCCGGTCTGAACGACGGCGCGACCGCTTCCCTCATCGCGTCCGAGGACTTCGCCCGCGAGAACGACCTGCCGGTGAAGATGCGCCTCGTCGCGTACTCCTTCGCGGGTGTCGAGCCGGAGGTCATGGGCTACGGCCCGATCCCGGCCACCGAGAAGGCACTGGCCCAGGCCGGTCTGTCCATCTCCGACATCGGCCTCTTCGAGATCAACGAGGCCTTCGCCGTCCAGGTCCTGGCCTTCCTCGACCACTACGGCATCGCGGACGACGACGAGCGCGTCAACCAGTACGGCGGGGCGATCGCCTTCGGTCACCCGCTGGCCTCCTCCGGCGTCCGCCTGATGACGCAGCTGGCCCGCCAGTTCGAGGAACAGCCGAACGTCCGCTACGGCCTGACCACCATGTGCGTCGGCTTCGGCATGGGCGCCACGGTCATCTGGGAGAACCCGCACTTCGAGGCCGCCGGAGGCGACAAGTGAGCACCACCGAACTGCTGAAGGGCGCGGCCGAGCTGTTCCCCGACGAGGTCGTCACCCAGGCGCACGTCCGTCACCTGGACCTGCCGTTCGGCGCGGGGCGCTTCGCCCTGATCACGCTGGACAACGGTTTCGACCACACCAAGCCGACCACCTTCGGCCCCCAGTCCCTCGCGAACCTCGACGCCGCGATCGACCAGGTCGAGAAGGAGGCCGCGGCCGGCGAGATCGTCGGTATCGGCGTCACCGGCAAGCCGTTCATCTTCGCCGTCGGCGCGGACCTCAAGGGCGTCGAGCTCCTCAAGGAGCACAAGGACGCGCTCGCCATCGGCAAGGGCGGTCACGAGGTCTTCAAGCGCCTGTCGAACCTCGCGGTCCCGACCTTCGCGTACTACAACGGCGCGGCGATGGGCGGCGGCGTCGAGGTCGGTCTGCACTGCAGGTACCGCACCGTGTCCGCGGCGCTGCCGGCCTTCTCGCTGCCCGAGGTCTTCCTCGGTCTGGTCCCCGGCTGGGGCGGCTGCACGCTGCTGCCGAACCTGATCGGCGCCGACAAGGCCGTCTCGGTGATCATCGAGAACTCGCTGAACCAGAACAAGCAGCTCAAGGGCGCCCAGGTCTACGAGCTGGGCATCGCCGACGCCCTGTTCGAGGGTGCGGACTTCCTGGAGCAGTCGCTGCTGTGGACGGCGTCCGTCCTCAAGGGCGAGATCGTCGTCGACCGCCCGGTGATCGACCGCGGTGAGGCCTGGGACCAGGCCGTCGCCCGTGGCCGGTTCGTGGCCGACAGCAAGGTGCACGGCGCGGCCCCGGCCGCCTACCGCGCCCTCGACATCATCGCCGCCGCCAAGAACGGCGACCTCCAGCAGGGCTACGACGCCGAGGACGTGGCGCTCGCCGACCTGATCATGGGTGGCGAACTGCGCTCCGGCATCTACGCGTTCAACCTGGTGCAGAAGCGCGGCAAGCGCCCGGCCGGCGCCCCGGACAAGTCCCTGGCGCGTCCGGTCACCAAGGTCGGCGTCGTGGGCGCGGGCCTGATGGCCTCGCAGCTCGCGCTGCTGTTCCTGCGCCGCCTCGAGGTGCCGGTCGTGCTGACCGACATCGACCAGGAGCGCGTCGACAAGGGTGTGGGCTACGTCCACGCCGAGATCGAGAAGCTGCTCGGCAAGGGCCGCATCAACCAGGACAAGGCCAACCGCCTCAAGGCGCTGGTGTCCGGTGTGCTGGACAAGGCCGAGGGCTTCGCCGACGCGGACTTCGTCATCGAGGCCGTGTTCGAGGAGATCGGCGTCAAGCAGCAGGTGTTCGCGGAGGTCGAGGCGGTCGCCCCGGCGCACGCGATCTTCGCCACGAACACCTCCTCGCTGTCGGTCTCCGAGATGGCGTCGAAGCTGAAGAACCCCGAGCGGGTCGTGGGCTTCCACTTCTTCAACCCGGTCGCGATCCTGCCGCTCCTCGAGATCGTCCGCGGCGAGCAGACCGACGACGCCTCGCTGGCCACGGCCTTCGCCGTCGCCAAGAAGCTGAAGAAGACCGCGGTTCTGGTGAAGGACGCCCCGGCGTTCGTCGTGAACCGCATTCTCACCCGTTTCATGGGCGAGGTGCAGAACGTCATCGACGAGGGCACCCCGGTCGCGGTGGCGGAAAAGGCGGTGGAACCGCTCGGCCTGCCGATGTCCCCGCTGGTGCTCCTCGAGCTGGTGGGTCCGGCGATCGGTCTGCACGTCTCGGAAACGCTCAACCGGGCGTTCCCGGACCGTTTCACGGTCTCTCCGAACCTCGCGGCCGTCGTCAAGGCCGGCAAGCGCGGCTTCTACGTCTACGACAGCGGCAAGCCCGAGCTGGACCCCGAGGTCTCCGCGCTCCTGAAGCAGGGCGACACCGTCCTCGACGAGGAGCAGGTGCGGGCGCGCGTCCTGGACGCGGTGGCGCAGGAGATCGGGCTCATGCTCGACGAGGGTGTCGTCGCCGAGGCGCAGGACATCGACCTCTGCCTGATCACGGGCGCCGGCTGGCCCTTCCACCTGGGCGGCATCACGCCGTACCTGGACCGCGAAGGTGTCTCCGAGCGCGTGAACGGCAAGAAGTTCCTGGCGCCGGGCGTGGCCTCGGTTCCGGCGTAACCGCTGTAGCAACGCGTCTTCGGACGTGAAGAGGGCCTCCGCCACCGGCGGGGGCCCTCTTTCCCGTGTTCCCGTGTTCCCGTGCTTCCGTCGTCCTGCCGGCCTCGGCGCGCCGCGCCGCGCCGTCAGTTCGGGGTGCCCGGCCTCCGGCGCGGTGATCCTGGTGGGCGTACCGCCGGCCGCGTCGGACGGTTCCTCCGCGTCACACCGTCCGCCAGGCCATCAGGGCCAGGCCGGGCTCGTCCTTGCGGCGCGTGAGCTGGAGCATGCCGGTCGCCGGGGACAGGGCGGCCGCGACCACCCGGTCCTCGTGGTCCTTGGCGAGCGCCACCACGGCGTCGGCGGGCAGCTGGGGGCCCGACTCGGCCCACCAGGCGCCGGCCGACTCCCGTTCGGTCGGATACGCCGCGAAGGCGACCCGCCCGCTCGCGGAGCGCTGGGCGAGCAACGTGCAGTCGTGACCGTCGAGTTCCGTGCGGATCGCGGCGACCGGACCGGGGCCGGCGGCGGCGAGTACGGAGACGGGCTCGGTGCCGGGACGCCACGCGCAGACGTCACCGGAGTCGTCGGTGTAGAAGAGGGTGGTGTGCTCCGGGGAGGTGGCCAGCGCCCGCAGGGTGCGGCTCCTGACCGATGTCCTGAGGGGCTCCTGGAGCACCGGCTGGGTGCCCGGCGCCTCCTGGCGCCAGTGCAGGATCCCACCGGAGACGGCGGCGTACGCGTGGACGGTGCCGGACTCCCCCGTCACCGCGATCGGCGGCCCCTCGATGCCCTGCCCCTTGAGGTCGCGCCACGGGTCCCAGCCCCCCTTCTCCTTCTGGGCGACCATGCACAGTCCCGTGCCGATGTTGCGGGCGAAGACGTGCGCGCGCCCCTGGGCGTCCACCGCGACGGCGGGCGTGCCGGTGCGGTCGCCCTTCTTGTTGGGATGGCCGATGGGCGTCCAGTCCAGGGCGGAGAGGTGCGGGCGGAAGTGCGCGGAGTGCACCAGGCCCGCCTCCCCCTTCACCGTGGGCCGCCAGGAGGTCAGGTGGGCGTAGCCGTCGGCGCCCTGGCCGATGGCCGCGGCGGGGTACACCTTCTGGTCGCCGCCCACCCTGCGTGGGGCCTCCCAGGGCCCGCCCGGGGTACGTTCCGCCCGGCACAGGACGGCGTCGTCCGACGTCAGATAGACGCCGAGCCGTCCGTCGCGGCCGCGTATGAGCCAGTCGCCGTTCACCCGATCACTTTATGACGGGCCCCTCACGGTGCCTGCGCGAGGGTCCGCCCATGGGAGCGGTCGTGCGAACCTGGGCCGATGGACGACAATGCCGCGCTGCTCGTGATCGTCGACGCAGCGAACGTGGTCGGGTCGGTGCCCGACGGGTGGTGGCGGGACCGGCGCGGGGCCGCGGAGCGCCTGCGTGACCGGTTGGCGGTGGACGGGCTGCGGGGCCACGAGGGGCCGCAGGAGATCGTCCTCGTCGTGGAGGGCGCGGCCCGCGGGGTGGAGTCGGTGCCCGGCGTGCGGGTGGAGGCGGCGCCCGGCAGCGGGGACGACCGTGTCGTCGAGCTGGTCGCCGGGTCCGCGCAGCGCTCCCGCCTGGTCGTCACGGCCGACCGCGAGCTGCGCCGCCGGGTGACGGAGCTGGGCGCGGACGTGACGGGCCCGCGCTCGGTACGGGACTGAGGAGTACGGACCTGAAGCGGTACGCGGTCGTAGAGGCACACGGCCCCGCGGTACGCGGCCGCCGGGGTGCGGGGCCGGGGCCCCGCGCGGCGGGGCGGGGCCGGGGCTCCGCCGGCGTCACACGGTGTCGTCGCGCCCCGGCCCGGAGGCCGCGCCGGCGGCCGTCCGCTCCTGCTGCCCCAGACGGCTGTGCGAGCGGCCGTAGAGGAAGTACACGACGAAGCCGATGACCATCCAGATACCGAACCGCAGCCAGGTCTCGGCGGGCAGGTTGAGCATCAGCCACAGCGAGGCGCACACCGACACGATCGGCAGGAACGGCACCCACGGGGTCCGGAAGGACCGGGGCAGGTCGGGGCGGGACTTGCGCAGCAGGATCACGCCGATGGCGACGACCACGAAGGCGAAGAGGGTGCCGATGTTCACCAGCTCGGCGAGTTCGCTGAGGCTGGTGAAGCCGGCCAGGATCGCGATGAGGACGCCGAGCAGGATGGTCGGCCGGTGCGGGGTCTTGAACCGCGGGTGGACGTGCGAGAAGAAGCGGGGCAGCAGTCCGTCGCGGCTCATCGCGAAGAAGACGCGGGTCTGGCCGAGCAGCAGGATCATGCAGACGGTGGTCAGGCCGACGGCGGCGCCGAAGCTGATGAAGCCTGCGAACCAGGGGTGCCCGGTGGCCTTGAAGGCGTCGGCGAGCGGGGCGCTGACGGACAGCTTGGTGTAGTGCTGCATCCCGGTGACGACGATCGACACGGCGACGTACAGAACCGTGCAGATGATGAGCGAGCCGATGATGCCGCGGGGCATGTCGCGCTGCGGGTGCTTGGTCTCCTCGGCGGCCGTGGCGACCACGTCGAAGCCGATGAACGCGAAGAAGACGACGGAGGCGGCGGTGAAGATGCCCATCACGCCGAAGTTCGAGGGCGCCCAGCCGAAGATCAGCTGGATCATCGGCGACTGGAGACCGTTGCCCGCCTCGACGGCCTGCGCCTTCGGGATGAACGGGTCGTAGTTCTCGCCGTGGATGAAGAAGGCACCGGCGATGATCACGGTCAGGACGACGGTCACCTTGATGGCGACCACGACCGAGGTGACCCGCGCGGAGAGCTTCGTGCCGACCACGAGAATGGCCGTCAGCACCAGCACGAGAGCGGCGGCCAGGATGTCGAAGCCGAAACCGTCGGCTCCCTCTCTGCCGCTGAGCGCCGCCGGCAGGTGCCAGCCCGCGTTGTCGAGCAGCGAGGCGATGTACCCGGACCAGCCGACGGCCACCACCGCCGTGCCGAGCGCGAACTCCAGGACCAGGTCCCAGCCGATGATCCAGGCGGGAAGCTCGCCGAGGGAGGCGTACGAGAAGGTGTACGCCGACCCCGCCACCGGGACGGTCGAGGCGAACTCCGCGTAGCAGAGCGCGGCGAGGGCACAGACGACCCCGGCCACCACGAAGGCCAGGGCGACGGCCGGACCGGCGTTGTTCTTGGCCACCGTGCCGGTCAGGACGAAGATGCCGGTGCCGATGATGACGCCGACGCCGAAGACGGTGAGGTCCAGCGCGGACAGGGATTTCTTGAGCGCGTGCTCGGGTTCCTCGGTATCGAGGATGGACTGCTCGACCTTCTTCGTCCGGAAGAGGGTGCTGCTCACGGGGACCTCCCACGCTGTGTCGTCCTCGACATGATCGAGAGGGGGCGTAGACCGTATGCCCCGGCGCGGGCGGGTTAACGCGAATGGGCCGGTTCAACCACTCTTCACAGTGGTCGAACCGGCCCATTCGGGCGTGTCGGCTTGCCCGGTACGGCGTCAGTCCCGGGCGGACTCCACGGAGTCGACCTCGGCGGCCGTGCTGCCGTACCTGCCGTCGAGCCGGGAGACCAGGCCGGTGACCTGGCGGGCGATGTCGGGAGCGGTGAGCCCGATCTCGGCCATGACCTCGGCGCGGGAGGCGTGGTCGAGGAAGCGGGGCGGGATGCCGAAGTCGCGCAGCGGCACGTCGACACCCGCGTCGCGCAGTGCCTGGGCGACCGCCGAGCCGACGCCTCCGACACGGGAGTTGTCCTCGACGGTCACGACCACGCGGTGCCGCTCGGCGAGCGGGGCCATGGCCTCGTCGACGGGTTTGACCCACCGGGGGTCGACGACCGTGGTGGTGATGCCCTGCCGGTCGAGGAGGGTCGCGATCTCCAGGCACATCGGGGCGAGGGCGCCCACCGAGACCAGCAGCACGTCCGGGGTGTCGGTGCCGCTCTCGCGCAGCACGTCCATGCCGCCGACGCGTCCCACGGCGGGTACGGCGGGGCCGACGGCGCCCTTGGAGAATCGGACGACGGTCGGCGCGTCCTCGACCTCGACGGCCTCGCGCAGCTGGGCGCGGACCTGGTCGGCGTCGCGCGGGGCGGCGAGCCTGAGGCCCGGGACGACCTGGAGGATCGACATGTCCCACATGCCGTTGTGGGAGGCGCCGTCGGTGCCGGTGACACCCGCCCGGTCCAGTACGAACGTCACACCGCACTTGTGGAGGGCGACATCCATCAGGACCTGGTCGAAGGCACGATTGAGGAAGGTGGCGTACACCGCGAACACCGGATGCACCCCGCCCGCCGCCAGGCCCGCGGCGGAGACGGCGGCGTGCTGCTCGGCGATGCCCACGTCGTAGATGCGGTTCGGGAAGGCGTCCGCGAACTTCTTCAGACCGACCGGCTGCAGCATCGCCGCCGTGATCGCGACGATGTCCTCGCGCTCCTTGCCGAGCCGGACCATCTCGTCGCCGAAGACGGAGGTCCAGTCGGCTCCCGACGCCTTGATCGGCAGACCGGTGTCGGGGTGGATGGGGCCGATGCCGTGGAAGCGGTCGGCCTCGTCCTGGAGGGCGGGCTGGTAGCCGCGGCCCTTCTCGGTGAGGCAGTGCACGATGACCGGGCCGCCGAAGCGCTTGGCGCGGGCCAGCGCGGACTCCAGGGCCTCGATGTCGTGGCCGTCGATCGGGCCGACGTACTTCAGGCCGAGGTCCTCGAACATGCCCTGGGGGGCGATGAAGTCCTTCAGGCCCTTCTTGGCGCCGTGCAGGGTCTCGTAGAGGGGTCTGCCGACGACGGGGGTGCGCTCCAGCACCTCCTTCGTGCGGGCGAGGAAACGCTCGTAGCCGTCCGTGGTACGCAGGGTGGCGAGGTGGTTGGCCAGGCCGCCGATGGTCGGCGCGTAGGAACGCTCGTTGTCGTTGACGACGATCACCAGCGGGCGGTCCCCGTCGGCGATGTTGTTCAGCGCCTCCCAGGCCATGCCGCCGGTGAGCGCGCCGTCTCCGATGACGGCGACGACGTGGTCGTCGCGGTCCAGGATCTGGTTGGCCTTCGCGAGGCCGTCGGCCCAGCCGAGCACCGTGGAGGCGTGGCTGTTCTCGATGACGTCGTGCTCGGACTCGGCCTGCGAGGGGTAGCCGGACAGGCCGCCCTTCATCTTCAGCCGGGAGAAGTCCTGCCGGCCGGTGAGCAGCTTGTGCACGTAGGACTGGTGGCCGGTGTCCCACAGCACCTTGTCCTTCGGGGACTCGAAGACCCGGTGCAGGGCGATGGTGAGCTCGACCACGCCGAGGTTGGGGCCGAGGTGGCCACCGGTCTTGGAGACGGCGTCGACGAGGAAGGTCCGGATCTCCTCTGCCAGCTGGTCCAGCTCCTCCAGGCTGAGCCGGTCCAGATCACGCGGTCCCCTGATGCGGGTCAGCAGCGGCACCCGTGCCTCCTTGCAGTAAAAGCTGATCGAGCTGTTGCCGGGCTTGTCGAGTCTAATGTTCCGCCCGGGCGGACGGACTCCGGCCCATGGGTCATAGGTCACGCGAACGGCCGTACCCAGAATGAGCCTTTCCTATGACACGACTGTGCCCGGCATCGGTACGGATGCCGGGCACAGCGAGGTCACCGGGAGCGTCAGCCGCGACCGGCGGCCTTCTGGCTCTTGCGGGAGATGGAGTCGATGACGACCGCGCCCAGCAGAACACCACCGGTGATCATGTACTGGATCGAGGTGTTCATGTTCAGCAGGTCGAGGCCGGTCTGGATGGACTGGATGACCAGCATGCCCAGGAGCGCGGACCACACGGTGCCGCGGCCGCCGAAGAGGCTCGTACCACCGATGACGGCCGCCGCGATGGCGAGCATCAGGGTGTTGCCGCCGCCGGCGTTCAGCGTCGCGGACGCCGTCTGACCCGCGAAGAACATGCCGCCGACCGCCGCGAAGCCACCGGAGATGGCGAACACGGTGATGCGGACCATCGGCACGTTGATACCGGCACGGCGCGCCGCCTCGATACCGCCACCGACCGCGAAGACCTTACGGCCGTACGTGGTGCGACGGAGCACGAAGTCGACGATCACCAGCGCCGCCAGGAAGATCACCAACGCGTTGGAGACACCGGACGCGTTGTTCAGCACGCTCGCCGCGAGGAAGGACGCGACGGCCAGCGCGCCGACGCGCAGCAGGATCTCGGTGGTCGGCCGGAACGGCACACCGGCGGCCCGGCGGCGACGCTGCTCGCCGAAGTTGCCGACGGCGGTCAGCACGACGGCGAGACCGGCCAGCAGGTAGGCGCCGATGATCGCCTGGTCCATGAAGAAGGAGTTCTGGCCGAGCAGGTGCACCGGGCCGGAGTCCGACGGGATGTTGATCGTGCCGCTGGAGCCCAGCAGCCACAGCATCAGACCGTTCCAGCCGAGGAAGCCGGCCAGGGTGACCACGAAGGCCGGTACGCCGATCTTCGCGAAGAACCAGCCCTGCAGTGCGCCGATGACCGCACCGGTGAGGACCGTCAGGACCAGCGACAGCCACGGGTTCATGGTGTGGTCCACCACGAACACGGCGAACAGTGTCGACGCCAGGCCGCTGACGGAACCGACCGACAGGTCGATCTCACCGAGCAGCAGGACGAACACCAGGCCGATGGCCAGCATGCCGGTGGCCGACATGAAGTAGCTGATGTTCGAGAGGTTGTCGGCGCTCAGGAACAGGTCGTTCTTCACCTGGAAGATCGTCCAGATGACGATCAGACCGATGACGACGGGGATCTGGCCCAGCTCGCCACCCTTCACCTTGCGCTTGAACTCGGTGAGGTAGCCCTTGAAGCCCTCTTCACGCACCAGCAGGCGCGGGTCGACGACGGAGACCGGCGCGGCGGTCGGGTCGTCGGCGGGCGCGACGGTGGTCTGGTCCTCGATGACGCCCCCGGTCTTCTCGACCTTCCCGGGCTCCGAGGAGTCGCTCTTCACGGTCTTGGACGTGTCGCTCACTTTGCCGCCTCCGCGGTGCGACGCCCCGCACGACGGGTCACGGCGTTGTCCGTGGCCCCGGTGATCGCGGCGATGATCTCTTCATGGCTGGTGTCCTTCACGGGGAAGGAGCCGTTGTTCTTGCCCAGACGCAGGACGGCCACGGTGTCCGCGACCGCCTTGACGTCGGCCATGTTGTGGCTGATGAGGATGACGCCGAGGTTGCGCTCGCGCAGCCGCTCGACCAGGTCGAGGACCTGCGCCGTCTGCTCGACACCGAGAGCCGCGGTGGGCTCGTCGAGGATGACGACCTTCGGCTCGCCGATCAGGGCGCGCGCGATGGCGACGACCTGGCGCTGACCTCCGGAGAGGCTCGCGATCGGGATCCGGACGCTCGGGATGCGGATGGAGAGCGTGGAGAGCAGCTCCCGGGCGTTCTTCTCCATCGTCACCTCGTCGATGACGCCGCGGTGCAGCAGCTCACGTCCGAGGTAGAGGTTGCCGACGACGTCGAGGTTGTCGCACAGGGCGAGGTCCTGGTAGACGGTCGCGACGCCGAGTCCCTGGGCGTCGTGCGGCCGGTTGATGTTGACCGGGCTTCCCTCCCACTCGATGACGCCCTCATCGATGGGGTGGACACCCGCGATCGTCTTGACCAGGGTGGACTTTCCTGCGCCGTTGTCGCCCACCAGGGCGACCACTTCTCCGGCGTGGACCTCCAGCTCGACGTCGGTGAGTGCCTGCACAGCACCGAATCGCTTGGAGACTCCGCGCAACGCCAGCACGGGCGTAGCGGACACGTGAACCATCTCCTTCGCCGCCTGACCGGCGGGGATGCCGCGCTCAAAGACAGGCGCGGAGGGATGTGCGCGACACGCGGGGTACGCGGTGCCGACGCACGAGGTTTACAAGATGAACATGCGTGAATCCGCTGCACTTGGCAACGGTTCCGTCCGACGCCCGCCCCGGCAGCGGGGTGTGAGGTGGGGCGGGCATCGGACAGGTCTCACGGGACCGCTTCGCGGTCGGTGGGACCCGAGGGCCGGCTCGAGCAACGACTCGAGAGGGGCCCTCGGGACCGGGTGCCTTGCGGCGGCCGGGCCGGTTACTGGAGACCGGCGGCCTTGCAGGCGGCGGCGTACTCGGCGGTGCAGATGTCCGCGACGGTGTACAGACCGTCCTTGATCACCGTGTCCTTGATGTTGGCCTTGGTGACCGACACCGGGGTCAGCAGCTGCGAGGGGACCTTGTCACCGGAGCCGCTGGTCAGCGTCTGGGTGGCCGCGGCCTTGATGTCCTTGCCCTCGAGCAGGTCGACGGCGAGCTGGGCGGCCGCCTCGGCCTCGGGCTTGAAGGCCTTGTAGACGGTCGAGGACTGGGTGCCGGCGACGATGCGCTGGATACCCGCGAGCTCGGCGTCCTGACCGGTCAGCGGGATGCCGCTGATCTTCGCACCCTTGAGGGTGTTGGCGATGCCACCGGCCATGCCGTCGTTGGCGGAGTAGACGCCCGCGATGTTCTTGGCACCGAGCTGGGTGATGGCCGCGGACATCTTCTGCGCGGCGACCGTGTCCTTCCACAGGCCGGACTGCTCGTAGGCGATGTCGACCTTGCCGTCGAGCGCCTTGTGCGCGCCTTCCTTGAACTGACCGGCGTTCGGGTCGGCGTCGTCACCGTTGATCATGACGATCTTCGACTTGGTGGTCGCCTTGGCGCCGAGGGAGTCGAGCAGGGCCTGGCCCTGGAGCTCGCCGACCTTGACGTTGTCGAAGGAGACGTAGGCCGAGACGGGGCCCTGAGCGAGGCGGTCGTACGCGACGACCTTGACACCCTTGTCCACCGCGGACTGGATCGAGGACTTGATCGCGGCGGAGTCCTGGGCGGAGATCACGATGACCTTGACACCCTTGGTCACCATGCTGCTGACCTGCTGGGCCTGCTTGGCCGAGTCGGCCGCGGCGTTCGCGTACTCGAGCTTGCAGTCCGAGCAGAGCGCCTTGACCTTGGCGTCGAAGTACGGCTTGTCGAACTTCTCGTACCGCGCGGTGACGCTGTCGGGGAGCAGCAGGCCGATGGACTTGTCGCCCGAGCTGCTGCTGCCGGAGTCGCTGTCCTTGTCGTCGCCGGCCTTGCCGCACGCGGCAATCGACAGCGCCATGGACACGGCGGTGGCGCCGATCACGACTCTACGCATCGTTGCGTTCATTTGTGGTGTGCCTCCCTGACAGGGCCGCAACGCTGCGGCCGAGGTGGCTCGAAGTCAACTCGGCCGCAAGTTCGACGTCAAGAAGTAAATACTTAACGAGATTGCAACGGCGTCATTCGTTCTCTAAGTGAAGGCAGGTGTCGCTGCGGTCAGCGTGCCGTCCAAAAGGGTCGAATCGCCCATCTCGCCGAGAGCGAGAGCGAGCGCTCCGAGCACCTCCGCACGGCCCCCAAGTGCCCCCGGAAGAACGGTGAGTTGACGCGCCGCACTCGGGATCGCATAGCGGCCGACGGACTCCCTGATCGGACCGAGCACCAGCTCACCGGCCTCGGCGAGATCACCGCCCAGCACCACCCGGCTCGGATTCAGCAGATTGCAGAGATTGGCGACTCCACTGCCGATGTGTCGGCCGACGTCGGCGATCACCCGACGGCAGCCCGGATCACCGTCCCTCGCCAGCCGCACGACGCCTTCCATCGTCAGATCCGTGCCGTGGCTGGACTGGAGGAGCGGCAGCACATAGCGCGCCGCCGCGAAGGTCTCCAGGCAGCCCCGATTTCCGCAGCGGCAGACGGGGCCGGATTCGTCAAGTGTAATATGCCCGATTTCTCCCGCGGTGCCACCGGGGCCGCGGTAGATCTTCCCCTCGATCACCAGACCGGCGCCGACACCGCTCGCGACCTTGATGTACGCGAGGTCACGCACGCCTCTGCCACTGCCCCAGACCATCTCGCCGAGGGCGCCGAGGTTGGCGTCGTTGTCCACGTGCACGGGCACGCCGAGCCGGCCTCTCATCTCCTCGGCGGGCCTGGTGCCGATCCAGCCGGGCAGGATGGCGGACGAACCGAGCGTCCCGGACTCCAGATCGATCGGCCCGGGCACGCCGAGACCCACTCCCGCGACCTTCGCACGGTCCACCCCGGTGGCCTCGATCAGCCGTGTGACCAGCTGTTCCGCCCGGTCGAAGCCCTGTGTCGAGGAGGCGTCCACGTCCAGTGGCTCGGACTCCTCGGCAAGGACCTGATGGGCCAGATTGCCCACCGCGACCCGTAGATGGGTATGTCCGAAATCAACCCCGATGACGATGCCCGCGTCGCCGCTCAGACTGACGCTGCGCGCCCTTCGCCCGCCGGCCGAGGTGGGCGTCACCTCGACGGTCCCGCCGTCCTTCAGCTCACGCACGATGTTGGACACGGTGGCGGCGGACAGGCCCGTGGTCCGGGCGATCTCCGCCTGTGTCAGGGACCCGGCCAGACGCACGGCGCGTACGACTCGCTCCAGGTTGGCTCGGTGCAGCGACGACTGCGACCCCGGAGTCTCCACGACGACCTCCTGCGCGCGGGACCGCTTCAATGAGGCCCCGTCTATGTCCAACTAGTGAACTCTAAGCTGAGCCGTTCGGGTCGCCTCCCGTCAAGAGGTTGAACAGTATCCGCCTGCGTGCGAAGAGACACGGAGGGTGGCCGAGCCGGGGTCGCGGGGCGTGCCGGAGTGGCTGCGGGGCGTTGCGGCCGGGGCGGGGGCAGGGGCGGAAACAGGTGATGAAGAGGCGCGGGGTGGGGTGCGTGCACGCCGTGGACGCGGTGCGGCTCACAAGGGGCCGGTGCGAGCGGGCCAGGAAATGAAGGCGAAGGCGGTTTCGCCCGACTCTTCCGGTCGGGCCCCACGCCGCGGCCATGGCCACAGTCGGCGGTCGCAGTCCTCGCGATACGGCCGGACGGGCGACGGTGGGCCATGGCGGTGGCGTGAGTGGCCCTGCCGGTGGCGGTGGCGCTGCCGGTGGCCGTGGCGGTGCCGGCCGCCGCTGGCGGTCAAGTCGGCGTGGCCGGACCTTCGAAGCGGGCGCCCGCGCCGGCCCGAGGGCGTTTCGACGCGGGCGCCGGCGGTACTCCCGGCGCGCTGCTACTTCAGCGCCCCCGCGGTTAGCCCCTGCACCACCTGCCGCTGGAAGACGATGTACGCGGCGAGCACCGGCAGCATCGCCATCACGAGCCCCGCGAAGAGTCCCGACCAGTCACCCTTGTAGCCCTGGCTGACGGCCAGTTGGACCAGTCCCTGGGTGAGCACGCGCTTGTCGGGGTCGGTGTTCAGGACCGTGGGCAGCATGTACTGGTTCCACTGGCCCAGGAAGTTGAAGATGCCGACGCTGATCAGGCCCGGCTTGGCCATGGGCACCATGATCTGGAAGAACGTACGGCTGTGCGAGGCGCCGTCCACGAAGGCCGCCTCCGCCACCGAGGTCGGCAGCGTGCGGAAGAAGGCCGTCAGGAAGAACACCGTGAACGGCAGCGAGTAGGCGATGTAGACGAGGATCAGGCCGTGCAGGGAGTTCAGCAGCCCCATGTTGTTCACGACGTAGAACAGCGGGACCAGCGCCAGCATGATCGGGAAGCTCATGCCGCCGATGAAGAGGTAGTAGATGAAGCGGTTGCCGGGGAAGTCGAAACGCGCGAGGACGTAGGCGGCCATCGAGCCCAGGACCAGCGTGCCGATGAGCGAACCGCCCACCACCAGGACGGTGTTGAGGAAGTAGTCGCTCATGTTGGCCTCGGTCCACGCCCGCGACCAGTTGTCGAAGTGCAGCTTGTCCGGCAGCGACCAGGGCGAGCCGAAGATGGAACCGTCGTCCTTGAAGGAGGTCATCACCGCCCACAGCAGCGGCAGTACGACCATGATCGCCCAGATGACCAGGATGCCGTGGGAGAAGGCGTTGAGAACGTTTCCTTCTGTTTTCTTCCCCTTGGGCGGTTTCCTGGTCGCCAGGTCGACCTTCGTGACGGGGACGGCCGAGCCGGACTCGGCGGGCAGGGGCGCGGGGCTTTCGGTCGTCTTCATCGTCAGTACTCCAGCCGCTCGCGCCGTCCCAGTCGCATCACGACCGCGGCGAAGGCCAGCGTCACGATGAGCAGGGCGACGCCGATGGTGGTGGCGTAGGCGGCCTGACCGTCACGGAAGGCCTTCTGGTACACGTACAGGACCATGACGGTGGTCGAGTAGTCGGGGCCGCCCGGCCCGGTCGTCATGATCTGCACGACCGCGAAGGACTCGGCGCCGAGCGCGAGGATCCCCATGTAGACCCAGCCCGACTGCACCGTGTCCCACAGCAGGGGCACGGTGATGCGGAAGAACGTCGCGGCCCGGCCCGCGCCGTCCAGCAGCGCGGCCTCGTACAGGTCCGCCGGGATGGAGGCCATGCCGGCGGAGAACAGGACCACGAAGAAACCGACCGTGGACCAGACGAGCACCGCCATCACGCACCACAGCGCGAGATCCGGGTCGCCGAGCCAGAGGGGCTGGAGACCGTCCAGCCCGATCCCCCGGAAGAAGGAGTTGATGGCGCCGCTGTCCGGGTTGTAGGCGAAGGCGAACAGCAGCGACACGATGGCGATCGACAGCACCTGCGGGAAGAAGTACACGATCTTGTAGAAGGAGGATCCCCGGACCCCGGAAATCACCGGGCCGCCCTTCCTCCGCCGCCCGCCGACATTGATCATGAAGGCGAAGAACAGCGCCAGACCGATCGTCACCAGCGGCAGCAGGACCGCGGACATCAAGCTGTGCTGCAAGGACTTCCAGAAGATCTCGTCGTCCAGCATCCTCCGGTAATTGTCCAGGCCGACCATCTCGAATTCGGGGCTCAGGCCGGTCCAGTCCGTGAACGAGTAGTAGATGGACTGGATGAACGGCCACACCACGAAGAGCGCGTACAGTCCCAGGGGGAGCGCCAGGAACCCCACGATGAACCGGTACTTGCCGTGCTGCATCGCCACTCCGGTGCCTTTATGGATACTTCGCCGTGATGCTCACCGTCACTGGTGCTTGTAATGCTTGATCGTCGTGTCCTTCGCGGCCTCGTCGGCGTAGCCCTGGATTTTCTTGATCGCCTCGGCCGGGGTGAGTCGGCCGGCCATCATCTCGCCGAGACCGGACACCCCGATCTTCTCCTTCTGCAGCTGGACATACCAGTCCTGAAGTCGCGGATTCACCACGTTCTCGCCGGCCTTGTCCAGCGCGGCCACGCCCGACTTGAGGCCCGGGGTGAGGGTGATGCCGTCGGTGCCGCCGTTGTACGCGGTCAGCGACTTGACCTTGGAGGTGAAGTTCTTGGAGGACGCCTCGCTGAGCATGATGCGCAGTTGCTCCATGCCGCCCGCCGTGTTCTTCGCCTTGGCCGGCACGACGAACGGCTCGCCGCCGGACGCCCAGATGGTGCCGAAGGGCATCTTGTCGGAGGAGTCGATGCCGGTGGGCGCGGAGACGGCCAGGTCGAAGTCGGCGGGGATGACGTTCGCCGACTCGTTCTCCACCCAGGAGCCGTTGGGGATGAACAGTGCCTTGCCCTTGGCCCAGGCGGTCTGCGACTGGATGTGGTCGAGGCCCGGGGTGCCCTGGAGGACGTAACCCTTCTTGTAGAGCTCGTAGTAGGCGTCGAAGCAAGCCTTTACCGCCGGGTGTTTCCAGGCGTTCGGCTCCAGGTTGTCGATGGCGTCCAGGACCTCCCGGCCGCCGACCTTGCCGATCATCGGGTAGAGCGAGAAGGGGAGGTAATACGGGTACTTGCCCGCGTATGTCCAGCCCGCGATGCCCTTCTTCTTGGCCTTCGCGCACACCGCAAGCATCTCGTCCCAGGTCTCGGGATAGGTGGCGTCGAGCGAGTCCAGGGCCTTCTGCGAGTACCAGACGCCGTAGACGGTGTACGCGTAGTACATGATCCAGACCGGGTCGCCGTCGAACTGGCCCATCTCGACGATGCCGGGGCGCAGGGTGTCGCGCACCTTCTTGTTCGGGTCGTCGTACGACGCGGCGTCCAGCAGCGGAGTGAGGTCGGCAAGCTGTTTCTTGCCGACCAGGACACCCATGTCCATCTGCTCGGCGCCGGAGTTGTCGATGAGGTCGGGCGGGGTGCCCTGGTTGAAACGGGGCTGGAGGGTCGACTGGATCTTCTGGGTGGCGGAGAACTTGACCTTCGCGCTCGGGAAGTTCTGCTCGTAGATCTTCACCGCGTCCTCGGCGTACTCCTTGCCGAAACCGCCGTCGAACAGGACGAATTCCATTTGAGCGGTCTCGTTGACCGCGAGCGGATTCTTCGCGGTCTTCTTTCCGGCCTTGGCCTTGTCCTCGTCGCCCCCGCCACTGCTGGCGCAGGCGGACAGAAAGCTCATCGTGGGGACGGAGATCAGGCCGAGCGCCGCGGATCTCTTGATCAGATCTCGACGGCCGACACCTGCGGAGCCGTTCTTCTCGGAGCCGATGTTCTCGGAGTGGGATCCCATGCTCAAGTCCTCGCCTTCTCCAGGACTCAGGCGGTGCACCGGATCCTTCCCGGCACCGCGGTCAGGTCAAGCAGGGTCGTACGGATCGCGCGTTCGGACGGCATCGCCGGAATCGGACGGTGAATCGCCGACAGGTATAGTCCACTTCCTGCCAACGGAGCAAGATCGAACGCAAGGTTGGCCATGGGTCTTTTCCGAGTTGAGACCTCCAGGAAATATGACCGGCCGGTGGGTGGCTTGCCGGAGATTCGTATGACATGAGCCTCGCCTGGCGCAATCAACATCCTTGACATCACTGTCCACTTGGCCACCTACTGATTCCTGCGCAACTCGAGGACAACGTTGTCCGGGGCGTTGTCCGGTGCGGGGAGGGTGCTCACGCATGCAACGGATCGGGCGGTTGCGGGCGGTCGTGATCACGGCCGCTCTGGTCATGACGGTCGGCGCGCAGGGGACGGCGGTCGCGCTGCCCTCCCCCGTGCCGGTACCCGGCCGGGGGTTCGCCTCGTCCTTCGAGGCAGGTGAACGCGCCCCCGACTGGCAGAGCACCGTCGACACGACGCCCGGCGGCGGCAAACGGGCCTCGGGGGTGGACGGCGGCTACGGCGGCGGGCTCCCGGGAGAGGTGACCGACAGAGTCACGGACGTCCGGGCGAGCGCGGAGAACACGGCCGGCGGCGAGGTGAAGGAGAACCTCGTCGACGGCGAGGCAAGCACCAAGTGGCTGGCGTTCGCGTCCACCGGGTGGGTCGAGTTCGACCTCGACGAGCCCGCGCCGGTGAGCACGTACGCCCTCACCTCGGCCAACGACGTCGCCGAGCGCGACCCCGCCGACTGGACCCTCTTGGGCTCGGCGGACGGCGCCACCTGGACACCCCTCGACACCCGCTCCGGGGAATCCTTCGCCGAGCGGTTCCAGACGCGTACCTACAACCTGGCGGCCCCGGCGTCGTATCGGCACTTCCGCTTGGAGATCACCCGCAATCACGGCGCCGGGATCCTCCAGCTGGCCGACGTGCGGTTCGGCACGGGCGGCGGCGACGAGCCCGTGCCGCCGGACATGCTCAGCGTCGTCGACCGGGGGCCGAGCGGCTCACCGACGGCGAAGGCGGGTGCCGGGTTCAGCGGGCGACGTGCGCTGCGGTACGCGGGTCGGCACACGGCTTCCGGCCACGCGTACTCGTACAACAAGATTTTCGACGTGAACGTCCGGGTCGGTTCCCGCACGCAGCTGGCGTACCGGATCTTCCCGGGGATGGCTGAAGGCGACCGTGACTACGCGGCCACCAACGTTTCCGTCGACCTCGCTTTCACGGACGGCACGTACCTGAGCGGGCTCGGGGCGAGTGATCAGTACGGCTTCCCGCTGTCGCCTCGCGGCCAGGGCGCCTCGAAGGTGCTGTACGTCAACCAGTGGAACGACGTGGTGTCGGGGATCGGGACGGTGGCGGCCGGGAAGACGGTCGACCGGATCCTTCTGGCCTACGACTCCCCCGGCGGGCCGGCCCGGTTCAGGGGCTGGGTGGACGACATCGCGCTCCGCACCGTCGCCCCCGAGACGCCGAAGTCGCATCTGTCGGACTACGCGGTGACCACCCGCGGCACCAACTCCAGCGGGAGTTTCTCGCGTGGGAACACGTTTCCCGCGACGGCCGTGCCGCACGGCTTCAACTTCTGGACGCCGGTGACCAACGCCTCCTCACTCGGCTGGCTGTACGACTACGCGCGGGCGAACAACGCGGACAATCTGCCCACGATCCAGGCGTTCAGCGCGAGCCACGAGCCGAGTCCCTGGATGGGTGACCGCCAGACGTTCCAGATGATGCCATCGGCCGCGGCCGGCGTCCCGGACACCGGACGGACGGCACGGGCCCTGGCCTTCCGGCACGAGAACGAGACCGCCCGCCCGTACTACTACGGAGTCCGTTTCGAGAACGGTCTCACGGCGGAGATGGCACCGACCGATCACGCGGCCGCCCTGCGCTTCACCTATCCGGGCTCGGACGCGAGCGTCGTCTTCGACAACGTCACCGACCAGGCGGGGTTGACCCTGGACAAGGAAACCGGTGTCGTCACGGGTTACTCGGACGTGAAGTCGGGACTGTCGACGGGTGCCACCCGGCTGTTCGTGTACGGCGAGTTCGACGCCCCCGTGACGGATGGCTCGTCGAGCGGCGTAAAGGGTTACCTGCGTTTCGACGCGGGCGCGGACCGCACCGTCACCCTGCGCCTGGCGACCTCGCTGATCGGTGTCGACCAGGCTCGCGACAACCTCCGCCAGGAGATCCCGCAGGACACCGACTTCGACACGGTCAGGCAGCGGGCCCAGCGGCAGTGGGACAGGCTGCTCGGCACCGTGGAGGTCGAGGGGGCGAGCCAGGACCAGCTCACGACCCTGTACTCCAGCCTGTACCGGCTCTACCTGTACCCCAACTCCGGTTTCGAGAAGGTCGGTTCGACGTACCGGTACGCGTCGCCCTTCTCGCCGATGCCGGGTCCGGACACCCCGACGCACACCGGCGCGAAGATCGTGGACGGCAAGGTGTACGTGAACAACGGGTTCTGGGACACCTACCGGACGACCTGGCCGGCCTACGCCCTGCTGACGCCCACCCAGGCCGGTGTACTCACGGACGGGTTCGTCCAGCAGTACAAGGACGGCGGCTGGACCTCACGCTGGTCCTCGCCCGGGTACGCCGACCTGATGACCGGTACCTCGTCCGACGTCGCCTTCGCGGACGCGTTCGTCAAGGGGGTCGGCTTCGACGCCAAGGCCGCGTACGAGGCCGCCCTGAAGAACGCGACGGTGGTGCCCCCGGCGTCGGGGGTGGGCCGCAAGGGCATGTCCACCTCGCCCTTCCTCGGCTACACGGACACGGCCACCCACGAGGGCCTGTCGTGGGCACTGGAGGGTTACCTCAACGACTACGGCATCGCCCGCATGGGCCAGGCCCTGTACCGGCAGACCGGCGAGAAGCGCTACCAGGAGGAATCCGACTACTTCCGCAACCGCGCCCAGGGCTATGTGCACCTCTTCGACCCGAAGGCCGGCTTCTTCCAGGGCAAGGACGACAAGGGCGACTGGCGGGTCGCTTCGGACAGCTACGACCCGCGGGTGTGGGGGTACGACTACACCGAGACCAACGGCTGGGGCTACGCCTTCACCGCCCCGCAGGACAGCCGCGGCCTGGCCAACCTGTACGGCGGCCGCGACGGTCTCGCGAAGAAGCTCGACACCTACTTCGCCACCCCGGAAACCGCTTCCCCGGAGTTTGTGGGTTCGTACGGCGGCGTCATCCATGAGATGACGGAGGCGCGGGACGTGCGGATGGGCATGTACGGGCACTCCAACCAGGTCGCCCACCACTCGATCTACATGTACGACGCGGCCGGCCAGCCCTGGCAGGCGCAGGCGAAGGCCCGCGAGGTGCTCGCACGGCTCTACGCCGGCAGCTCGATCGGGCAGGGCTACCACGGCGACGAGGACAACGGCGAGCAGTCGGCCTGGTACCTGTTCTCCGCGCTCGGCTTCTATCCGCTGGTGATGGGAAGCGGCGAGTACGCCGTCGGCTCACCGTTGTTCACCAAGGCGACCGTGCACCTGGAGAACGGCAAGGATCTGGTGGTCAAGGCACCGAAGAACAGCGCGAAGAACGTGTACGTACAAGGGCTGAAGGTCAACGGCCGCGCGTGGACGTCGACTTCGCTGCCTCACACGCTGCTCGCCAAGGGCGGGGTCCTGGAGTTCAGCATGGGACCGCGGCCCTCGTCGTGGGGGTCCGGGAAGAAGGCGGGCCCGGTCTCGATCACTCAGGACGACAAGGTGCCGACGCCGCGCACGGACGTGCTCAAGGGAGCGGGCGCACTGTTCGACGACACGTCCGCCACACGGGAAACGGTGTCGGGAACGGTTGCCCTGCCGGTCACGGGCGGTACGAAGGCGGTGCAGTACACCCTCACGTCCGCCGACCACGCCCAAGCGCCGAAGAGTTGGGTGCTCCAGGGTTCCGCGGACGGGCTGACGTGGACCGACCTGGATCGACGCGCCGACCAGAGCTTCCCGTGGGACCGGCAGACACGCGCCTTCACGCTCCAGCACCCGGGCACGTACACGCACTACCGGCTGGTCCTCGACGACGGCCAAGTCAGCCTGGCCGAAGTCGAGTTGTTGTCCTGATCCGGTAACCGACGGCGAAGGCCCGCTGTACCGGGCGTCCCCCGTGTTCCAGAATGCTCAGGCCGCCCGGGTACACCGGGCGGCCCGTCGCGGAGGGGGAATGCGGTACATGAGCATCATCAAACGGTTCACGGGACTTCTCGCGGGTGCTGCGCTGGGTGCGGGGGCCCTGTTCGCGACGGCGGCTCCGGCGCAGGCGTACAGCCCGAACCCGGCGTTCAACTCCTACTACTACGACACCGGCAACTGCCCGTGCAGCGGTGGCAACCTCACCGACCCGTTCGACAACACCTACTTCGCGAACGACGCCGGCGGCCTGGCGGTGAAGATGGAGCTGACCAGCTCGGGCGCGTTCGTCGGCAAGGTCGAGTTCCACCCCAACGACGAGAAGCTGTGGGTGTACGACACCGCCAACGACGGTGACACCTACTACGTCAAGGTCGGTTACACGTCCGGCGGCGTGGCCCACGACCTGGGCACCTTCAGCCCGCCCGGCACCACGGCGGTGCTGGACTACCAGGTCCTGGACTTCGACCTGCCCGAAGGCGCTTACGTGGACATTTCCGTCTACGACGACGCGGCGCTCACCGACCTCATCGGCGCCGCCCGCGGCACCGGATCGGCCATCGCCTAGGCAGCCCGCATCACCCGGGAGGGACCATGCCGCTCACCGTGCCCGCCCTGATCGAGGGGATCGACCCCGCCTGGCTGCCACCGGAGGCGTTCCGCCCGATGGGGCGCCGACGCACGCTGGTCGAAGGCTCGGGCCCACTGGTCGACACGGTGCACGGTGAAGTGGCCCACGCCTGCGCGCGGTTCGGCGGCGAAGTGGTCGTACGGGGCGCATCGTCCACCTCGTCCTCGTACGACCTCGTGCTGCGATTGACCGACGGCGACTGCCCTGGTGACGCAGCTCCGGGTCTCGCCGCCGGCCCGGGTCCCGGAGGTGCCAGGGGCCGAGGCGAACTCGCCGGCCCGACGGCCTCCGGCGGACCGCGTGGCCCGGGCGGCACGGGCGAGCTCGGCGAACCGGACGCGGAAGGGTTTGTCATCGAGCGCGCCGACGGGACCACCGTCATCACGGCGAGCGGTCAACCCGGCCTGTTGTACGGCCTGTTCCATGTCGTGCGGCTCGGTGAGGACGCCTTCCGTGGCACGCGGGTGCGTGAGGTGCATCGCCCGGCGACGGCGCTGCGGATGCTGGACCACTGGGACAACGTGGCCGTCCATCCGGTCATGGGCCAGGTGGAACGCGGGTACGCGGGCGGCTCCCTCTTCTGGCGGGACGGGCGGGCCCGCGCGGAGCCGGAACGCGTTCGGGCCTACGCCAGGCTTCTCGCGGCCTGCGGGATCAACGCCGTCTCGGTCAACAACGTCAACGTGCACGAGACCGAGGCGCACCTTCTCACCGACCGGATCGGCGAAGTCGCGGACATCGCGCGCACATTGCGTCCGTACGGGATCCGCACGCATCTGTCCGTGACCTTCGCCGCGCCGGTCGTGCTCGGCGGGCTGTCCACCGCCGACCCGCTGGAGGAGGCGGTGCGCGGCTGGTGGGGGCGGGCGGCGCGGGAGGTGTACGCGGTGATCCCGGACTTCGGCGGGTTCGTGGTGAAGGCCGATTCGGAGGGCCGGCCGGGCCCGTTCACGTACGGCCGCTCACACACGGACGGCGCGAACATGCTGGCCGCGGCTCTCGCTCCGCACGGCGGCACCGTCCATTGGCGGGCGTTCGTGTACGACCACCGCCAGGACTGGCGGGACCGTACGACGGACCGGGCGCGGGCCGCGTACGACCATTTCGCGCCTCTGGACGGGAAGTTCGCCGAGAACGTCGTGCTCCAGGTGAAGCACGGGCCGATGGACTTCCAGGTGCGTGAGCCGGTCTCGCCGGTGCTGGGAGCGCTGCCTCGCACACGGGTCGCGGTGGAGGTGCAGGCCACGCAGGAGTACACCGGGCAGCAACGGCACGTGTGCTGGCTGGGACCGATGTGGAGCGAGGCGTTGCGCTTTCAGCCGGAGGGTGAACAGCAGCCCGCTGTCTTGGAGTTGGCGCAGGGCGGGCTGGTGGCGGTCGCCAACGTCGGTGACGACCCGTTCTGGACCGGGCATCCGCTGGCGCAGGCGAACCTCTACACCTTCGGCCGGCTCGCCTGGCACCCGGATGCCGACCCGCGCCGGATCCTGGACGAGTGGATCGCGCTCACGTTTCCGACGGCTTCCGAGCAGCTGGCGGCCGGGTTGCGAGCGGTGCTGCACGGCTCGTGGCGCACCTACGAGAAGTACACCGCGCCGCTCGGCGTCGGCTTCATGGTCCAACCGGGCCACCACTACGGACCGAGTGTCGACGGCTACGAGTACACCTCCTGGGGGACGTACCACTTCGCCGACCGGGACGGTATCGGCGTCGACCGGAGCGCGGCCACCGGCACGGGCTACGCGGCGCAGTACGCCAAGCCCTGGGCCGAGCTGTACGAGTCGGCCGCGTCGTGCCCCGACGAGCTGCTGCTGTTCTTCCATCACGTGCCGTACGGGCATGTGCTGAGGAGCGGGAAAACGGTTGTGCAGCCATATCTACGACACGCACTTCGAGGGCGTGGAGGAAGCCGAGGAGGCCCGCCGGGTGTGGGCGGGCCTCGCGGACCTGATGGAACCGGCGTGGCACGCGCGCGTGGCGGAACGGTACGAGGAACAGGTGCGCGGCGCACGCGAATGGCGGGACCAGGTGAACAGCTACTTCCTGCGGAAGTCCGGGATCCCGGACGGCCGGGGACGCACGATCTACTGAAGCCGGAGAACGGCCACGCCCAGCGGGTCGAGGGCGAGCACGTCGCCCTGTTCGACCCGCTTGCCGGTGAGGAGGTCGGTCGCGGCCGCGTGGGCCGGCATCCGGACGGACTCGGGAACGTGGTTGAGGAGAAAGAGGAAACGGGTTCCGTCGGCCGTGACGCGGGTGGCGCTCTCGACGGCGGGATGGCCGGCGTAGGGGCCGATCAGGTCATGGCGGGCGAGGACCCGGCGGACGACGTGGTCGACGCCGGGCTGGTCGAGGGCGGTCGCCACGTACCAGGCCTGTCCCGCGCCGAAGGGGTGACGGGTCACGGCCGGGGTGCCGGCGTAGAAGTCGGCGCCGTAGATGGCGATCGGTTCGGCGCCGCGGAGCTGCACGATCTCGAAGACGAGACGGGCCGACGTCGCGAACTCACCTATGAGGACCGGCTGTTCGACATGATCGTGTCGGGCGTCCCATTCGTCGACACGGATGCCCATGAGGGGGGCCAGGGGACCGGGGACGTCGGCGAGGAAGGCGCGGTCGTGTTCGTCGCAGCGGGCGGTGAGGAAGGTGGCGAGGACGGTGCCGCCTCGTCGGGCCACCGCCTCCAGCCGTTTCGCCAGGTCTCCCCGGACCAGGTGGAGCACCGGGGCGAGGACCACGTCGTACGGCGTGAGATCGGCGGTCACCCCGACGACGTCGACGTCGGCCCCGGCTTCGCGGGCGGCCCGGTAGTAAGCGTGTACGACGTCCTGGTAGCGGACCAGTCGCGAGGGGCCGTCGGAGATCTCGAGCGCCCACCAGCTGTCCCAGTCGAAGAGGAGCGCGGTGCGGGCCGGGGTCCGGGCGCCCAGGGTGGCCGCTCCGAGCTCGCTCAGTTCCCGCCCGAGGGCGGCGACCTCGCGGAACACGCGGGTGTCGGCGCGGCCGGCGTGCCCGATCACCGCACCGTGGTACTTCTCGCAGGCGCCGCGTGAGGCGCGCATCTGGAAGTAGAGGGCGGCGTCCGCCCCGTGCGCGATGGCCTGCCAGGTCGCGAGGCGGAGTTCGCCCGGGCGGCGCAGGGGGTTCACGTCACGGCAGGCGGTGGTGGACGGCGTCTGCTCCATCAGCCAGAAGGGGGCGCCGCCCTTGAGGCCGCGCATCAGGTCGTGGGCGAAGGCAGGTCGGGTGGGCGGGGCGTCGAGGGGCGGGTAGTTGTCCCAGGAGGCGAAGTCGAGGTGGGGCGCCCAGCGGTGATAGTCGAGCGGACGGTAGGTGCCCATCAGGTTGGTGGTGACGGGCGTGTCGGCGTCGTGGGCGCGGATCGCCTTCTTCTCGCCGACGAAGCAGCCGAGCAAGGCGTCGGTCATGAAGCGCCGGTAGTCGAGGGTGACGCCCTGGAAGGCGGTGTGGTCGGGACCTCGCCAGTGTTCGGTGAGGGCGCTCGGCGGCTCGATCTGGTCCCAGTCGGTGTAGCGGTGCGACCAGAACGTCGTCCACCAGGCGCCGTTGAGCGCGTCGAGTGTGCCGTGCCGTTCCCGCAGCCAGCGGCGGAAGGCGTCGGCGCACAGGTCGCAGTAACACGCTCCGCCGTACTCGTTGTTGATGTGCCAGGCCAGTAATGCCGGGTGCTCGGCGTACCGTTCGGCGAGACGTCCGGCCATAGCCATGGCCGACCGCCGGTACTCGGGTGAGCTGGGACAGAAGTTGTGCCGTTGACCGTGTCGATGTCGGCGGCCCTCGAAGTCGGTGCGGTTGACCTCGGGGTACTTCTTCGCGAGCCAGGGTGGGAGGGCGGCGGTCCCGGTGGCGAGGCAGACCTGCCGCCCCTCGGCGGCGGCGCGGTCGAGGATGCCGTCGAGGACCGAGAAGTCGTAAACGCTTTCATCAGGTTGCGTGAGCGACCAGATGAAGACGCCCACGGTGAGGGTGTCGACACCGGCCTGGGTGAACAGGCGGTGGTCCTCGTCCCAGACGTCCCGCGGCCACTGCTCGGGGCAGTAGTCGCCGCCGTACGGGATCCTGGCGGTGTGCGGGAGACGGCCGCCGCTTCCGGTGTCGGGCTCGGTCATACGGTGAAGTCCTCCTGAGTCTCGACGATCACCGGCTCGCTCGACCTGAGCAGGGAGAGCAGCAGGGGTGCGGCCAGCAGAGCGGGCAGGGCTTCCGTGAGCAGAGTGGTCAGACCGCCGGCCAGGGCGAGCAGGGAGGCCGCGGCGAGAGTGGCGCGCCGGCGCCGGAGCAGGAAGTACGCGGCGAGACGGACGGTGTCACGGGCGCGAAACGCGAACAGCGAGGTGAGGACGAGCGCGTGGGCGCCCCAGAGGAGGGAGACCACCCCGATCACCCCGAGGAGCACCGCCCACCAGCCGGGCAGTCCGGTCTCGGCGAAGTGGATGAGCGTGAACGCGATCACGGTGAGCCAGGCCAGCAGGGGTGCCCAGAGCTTCAGCGCGGGACGGGTGTTGAGCCGCCAGCCTCTCAGGTAGTCGCGGGCCGGGTGGAGGTCGGTGAGGTCGCGGCTGCGGTGGTGCAGGGCGTACAGCGCGGCGGAGAGGGCCGGGCCGAGCGGTAGCAGACAGCCGGCGGCGAGGGGCAGGTTCGCCGGGTCGGGGCCCAGGAAAAACAGGCCGACGAGTCCGGGGGCGGCCGTCGCGAGGAGGAGGGCCTCGACGGCGAGGAGGGTGTGCAGGAGGGCGGCGGCGCGGGACAGGGGCCCGATGCCGAAGCCGCCCACGCTGGTCGCGGTGCTCATGAGGCTCTCCTTGCCGTCGGCGGGCTGCGGGGGGGGAAACCGGTTCCGCAACGGTTCAGCCGGCCGCCCGGGTGGCTCTGCCGCGGAGTGGTGGCCGGCCGGGCCGGAAACCGGTTTCGACATCGCTCGCGCCGCCGCTCATCAGGCCGTTGTGCCTGCGCGGGGCGCCCGGGGGCGGGGGAAATCGGTGTCGAAACGCTTACCGCCCTCATGTCGCCGTCCCGCCGAGCAGGCGTCGTTCGTCCCACCAGGCAGGTGTCTCGTCAGCGACCGGGGTGAGTTCTACGAGGGTGATCTCATGGCGGGTCAGCGTGAGGTCCAGGTCGACGCGGCCCTCCCTCGCGGGCAGCCGCCGGTGGGCGCGTGCGGGTTCGGACGCCTCGTGCAGGACGTCCAGCTGTCCGGGCTTCGGCGAACGCGGACTGCCCATGTGCCGCCAGGCGGTCCAGGCGTTTCCGTGCTCGTCGTCGACGGTGGACCGGCGGACGAACACCTCGCCCGCCCCGACCGGAAGGGAGAGCCGCAGCACGTGCCGGTCGGGGCCGGGGATCTCGCCGGTCGGATCGACGGGCGCCCAGGCCAGGACCGTGATCCGGCCGTCCGGGTGGCGGGTGACCAGGTGGTCGTCGCCGAGGGCGAGCAGGTCGGGGCCCATCCGCGCCATGAACGCGTACAGGTGGTACGTCGGTTTCCTGATCTGCCGGTGGGTGAGCAGTCCGAACCCGCCGTGGAAGAGAGCCGTGGGCACACCGGTCTCCTCGAACATGTCGCTGAACGTCCAGTACGAGAACGAGTCGGTGTGGTCGCCGCCGTGCGCGAGGACGGGCGCCAGGTAAGCGGCGTGGAAAGCGGTGTCGTGGATCGGGTTGTCGGGACGGTAGGAGGAGTTGAACTCGGTGATGTGGACCGGCAGGTCTGCCAGCCGGGTGCCCTTGAGGAGTACGCGGGGTGTGGCGAACTGGTCGAGGAGGTCGGATGCCGGGGCCAGGGTCTGGTGGACCCCGAACGGTACGTGCTGCGCGGGTCCCGAGCTGTAGGCGTGTTTCGACACGAAGTCGACCGGCACCTCCCGGTGTTCCGCGAACTCGGCGAAGCGCTCCAGCCAGTCGTCGGCGCCCGGGGAGATCGCCGGGCCCCCGACCTGGAGGCCGGCGTCCACCTCCTTCACCGCGTGTGCGGTGACCTCGTACAAGCGGTGGTACGCCGTCTCGTCCGCGTCCTGCCAGAAGTCGGGCAGGTTCGGCTCGTTCCACACCTCGATCGGCCAGGTCCGGACCTCGTCGAGGCCATAGCGGTCGACAAGGTGGGCGATGGTGGAGCGCACCAGCGCGGCCCACTCGCGGTGGGAGCGGGGCGGTGTGACATTGCCCCGCCACCAGAAGACGGTGCGGCTTCCGGAGGCCAGCTCTGCGGGCATGAAGCCGAGTTCGAGAAAGGGGCGGATGCCGGCCGCGAGATAGGCGTCGACGATCTGGTCGACGTAGGTGAACGAGTGGTGGACGTGACGGACGCCCTCATGGTCGTACGGGCGGTGGACGCCCATGCCGTCACTGAACAGGCCGTGGCCGCGAATGTGCCGGAATCCGATGTCGCGCTGTATCAGGGCGAGGGAGTCCTGGTAGTCGCGGCGCAGGGCGAGTTCGACCCGGCCGGTGCCCACACAGTGTCGCCAGGCGTCGGAGAGCCGGCCTGTCGGCTCGGCGGGAACAGTCGTCACCCGTTCTCCTTCTGGAAGCGTTCACGCGCCTTGTTGTGCAGGCCGACGAGCTGATCCATGTTCTTGGCCTTCAACTCGGAGACGTAGTCGTCCCATTCGGACAGCGGGCGCTTGCCCATGGCGAACTTGAGCGTGTTCTGGGTGACGTGGTCCCTCAGGGGGGTGTCCCACAGCGATGCCTGCTCCTGCTCCACGGACTGCAACGGGTGAGCCGGGTCGATCGGCAGTTCCTCGCGCTGGGCCATCGCGTCCTGGAACTTCTTCTCGTCGGGGCTGAAGGAAGAGGAGACCAGTGCCCAGCTGCCGCCGTAGGTGAACACACCGTTGAAGAATCCGTAGTCCTTCTGCAGGTCCTTCGGGGCGTCCGGGTTCGAACCCATGAGGCTGATGCCGGGCTCCAGCGTGTACTGGTCACCGGTCCGGGTGTAAGTGACGTCCTGGACCCCCCACTTGGCGAACCGCTGCCCCTCGTCCGCGTACCAGAGCCAGTCGACGAACTGCATCATCGCGACGAAGGTGTCGCTCTTGAGGGCCTTGGCGGAGACCATGACACCGTTTTCCAGCCGAGCGCCGCCCAGCACCACCGGGCCGGCCGGGCCGAGGGGCACCGGCACCATCTCGATCTTCGCTCCGCTCACCTGTTTCTCCAGGTTGTAGCGGTATTTCTGGACCAGCTCCTGCGGGTTGGCGCTGATCGCGAAGCATTTCTCACCCAGCAGCTTCTGCACCGCGTCCTCGTCCGTCTGGGTGAAGCTCTCCGGGTCCATCAGCTTCTCGGCCACCAGCTTTCTCAGGTACTCGACCATCTGGCGGTAGCCGTCCCTGGCGCCGGTGAAGACGAACTTCCCGGCCGTCTGGTCGAAACTGATGTTGTCGTAGGTCCAGCCCGCCTTCACGCCGTACGCCTGGCCGAGGTAGCTGAGCAACGCGGCCGCCGGGAAAGGTGTGTTGGTGCTCCAGCGGTCGCTGAAGGGGTAGCGGTCGGGGTATTCGGCCTTGAGCGCCTTGAAGACCTCGTACACCTCGTCCCAGGTGGTGGGCAGGCTCAGGCCGAGTCTTTCCAGGACGTCCGTGCGCAAGGACAGCGAGTAGCCGGACTTGGCCTTCTCGTGCAGGCCGGGGAGGAGGTAGTACTTGCCGTCGGACTGCCGGATGGAGTCGAGCTCCGGCTCCAGCTTCCATTTTCTGACCTTGTCCTGGAAGTTGGGCATGAGGTGCACGTACTCGCTCACCGGGAGGATCGCTCCCGACGAGACGAAGGCGACTTCGGAGGGGTGGTACGTCTTGGGGATCAGGAACGGGGCGTCACCCGCGCCGATGAGGACGCTGCGCTTCTTCTCGTAGTCGCTCAGCGGAACGTCGACGGGTTTCAGCGTGATGCCGGTGCGCTGGGTGAGTTCCTTCCAGAAGAGCCAGCTGTTCTTCAACGGGTAACCCGGGTTGTTGTTGTGCAGGACCGAGAAGGAAAGCGGTTTCGACGCTTTGAACTGCTGGCCGGCACGGTATTCCTTCATCGCGCCGTTCTGTTTCTTGGACAGGTCCTTCGAGTCCCCTTCGTCGTCGCCGCTGCCACACCCGGTGAGAGTGGTGAGGCCGATGAAGCCTGCCGCGGCGAGGATCTGGCGTCGGGACAGTTGACCGGCGTTCTTCACGGATGCTCCCTTGTTCCGTAGGAGGTACGGCTCTCAGCCCTTGACCGCGCCGAGCATCACGCCCGACACGAAATAGCGCTGGACGAACGGGTACACACAGAGAATGGGCAGCGAGGTCAGCACGATCGTGACCGCCTGGATGTTCGCCCCCACCTGGCTCAACTCCTCCGTGGCTGCTCCCGCGTTGCCGCCCGTCGTGGCACCGGAGAGCATGTTGCGCAGGTAGACGGTGACCGGCATGAGGTCGCTCCGGTCCATGTAGAGGTACGCGGAGAACCAGGAGTTCCAGAAGGACACCGAGTAGAAGAGCACCATCGTCGCGATGACGGCCTTGGAGAGCGGCAGCACGACCCTGAGCAGAATGCCGTAGGTGCTCAGGCCGTCGATCTCCGCGGCCTCCTCCAGTTCGGTCGGCAGGCTCTCGAAGAAGGCCTTCATGACCAGCAGGTTGAAGACACTGATCGCGTTGGGCAGCGCGATCGCCCAGACGGAGTTCTTCAGGCCGAGGCTGGTGACGAGGACGTAGTTCGGGATGAGGCCGCCGGTGAAGAACATGGTGAACACGGCGACTCCGACGAGGACGCCCCGCCCCTTGAGGTTCCTCTTCGACAGGACATAGGCGTAGCAGGTCGTGAGAACCATGGCGATGACGGTGGAGACGACCGTGTAGAGCACGGTGTTTGCGTAGTTGCGCCAGAACATCGAGTCGTGGAAAACGATTCTGTAGGTGGTGAGGTTGAACCCCTCCGGCCACAGAGTCACCTCACCGGCACGGATCTGGCGTTCCCCGCTGAACGACCGGGCGATGATGTTGACGAAGGGGTAGAGGGTCACCAGGACGACGAGGGTGAGAATCACGCCGTTCACGCCGTGGAAGACGCGGTGCCCCCGCGTGGGCTGGTGCGCGGAGGCGCGCGGACGCGAAGTACGGGACGTCAGAAGGCTCACCACAGGCTCGTCCCCACCGTGCGACGCGACAACTGGTTCGCGCCGGTGACCAGCACCAGGCCGATGATCGCCTCGAACAGACCGATCGCGGCGGCGTAGCTGAAACTGTTGGACTCGACGCCGGCCCGGTAGAGGTAGGTCGAGACCACGTCGGCCGTCGGGTAGGTCAGCGGGTTGTAGAGCAGCAGGACCTTCTCGAAGCCGACCGCCATGAACGTGCCGATGTTCAGGATCAGCAACGTGACCATGGTCGGGCGGATACCGGGCAGGGTGACATGCCAGATCTGCCGCCAGCGGCTCGCGCCGTCGATCCGGGCGGCCTCATAGAGGTTTTCGTCGATCGTGGTGAGCGCGGCGAGGTAGAGGATCGTGCCCCACCCCGCGGTCTGCCAGATCTCCGAGCCGACGTAGATCGTGCGGAACCAGCCGGGTTCCTGGATGAACCGGACCGGATCACGGCCGAACCAGTCCAGCACATGGTTGACCGGGCCGTCCGTCGCCAGCATCTGCAGGGTGACGCCCGCGACGATCACGATCGACAGGAAGTGCGGAAGGTACGAAACCGATTGCACGAACCGTTTCAGCGAGCGTCGGCGCACCTCGTTGAGCAGCAGCGCCAGGACGATCGGGATGGGGAAACAGAACACCAGCGTCAGTCCGCCGAGCCACAGGGTGTTGCGGAAGACCTGCCAGAAGGTGGGGTCGGTGAGGAACATCCGCACATAGCGCAGTCCCACCCACTGCTCCCCCAGGATCGAACCGCCCGGCTCGAAGCGGCGGAACGCGATCACGTTTCCGATCATCGGCAGGTAACGGAAGACCAGGAAGAACATCAGCGGCAGCACGGCCAGCGAGTACAGCTGCCAGTCCCGGCGCAGTGACCGCCGCCAGCCGCGGCGCGCGGAGACCGGACGCGCGGGCCCGTGCCGGGTCTTGGGCGACGGGTCCTGGGTTCCTGGAGGTGGGGCCGATGTGGTGGAGGTGCTCATGCTCGGGCCTCCCGGGGCGTACTTCGAAACGCTCGATTCGCCGACGCGTGATCTCGAAACTTTCGTGCCCTTACCGGTAACTCTGCGGCAACGTACGGGCACACGGAAAGCGCTGTCAATGGGTGCTGCACGGTGGGCTGGTGGGACGACGCAAGGCGTTGGATTCCGCAACGGGCGGGGTAGAACCGGGAAGTCGAGTGCTACCGTCCACCGCAAATTTCTGGCTGAGCCACGCAACGATCGACCGCTCCCGACTCCTGCGAGGTGCCCTCGTGCCCGCGTTCGACCTGCCGCCGGCGGAACTGCGACGCCACCGCCCCGAGCCCGACGAGCCCGACGACTTCGACACGTTCTGGAGGGACACTCTTAAGCAGGCCGGGCAGCGCGCCCCGCTGGTGTCGGTACACCCCGTCGAAACCGGTCTCCGCCTCACGAACACCTGGGACGTGACCTTCCGGGGCTTCACGGGGGATCCGGTGCGCGCCTGGTTCAGCCTGCCGGCGGGTGCGCGGGAACCGCTTCCGGTGGTTGTCGAATTCGTCGGCTACGGACGCGGCCGGGGTCTCCCCCACGAACGTCTGACGTGGGTGAACGCCGGGTACGCCCACCTGCTGATGGACAACCGCGGTCAGGGCGACCAGTACGGCAACGGGGGTGCCACCCCGGACCCGCACGCCACCGCGCCCGGCGGACCCGGTCCGGCGGTGCGCGGCCTTCTCTCCCCGCGCGACTACCACTACCGCCGACTGATCACGGACGCGGTGCGCGCGGTGACGGCGGCTCGGGCGCTGCCGGGTGTCGACTCCGCCCGCGCGGTCGCCGTCGGCAACAGCCAGGGCGGCGGACTCGCCCTCGCCGTCGCGGGCCTGGTCCCCGACCTGGCCGCCGTCCTGGTCACGGCCCCACTCCTGTGCGGCATCCGGCGCGCACTGGACCTCACCGACATGGGTCCGTACGGCGAGATCGCCTCCTACCTCTCCGTCCACCGCGGAGTCGAGGAAACCGCATACCGCACGCTTTCCTACGTGGAAGGCGTTTCCTTCGCCCGCCGCGCCCAGGCCCCCGCCCACTTCGGCACAGGCCTGCGCGACACGGTCTGTCCGCCGAGCGGGGCGTACGCCGCGTTCAACCGGTACGGGGAGCTGAGCGACGGCGCCGATCCCCGGAGGGAGATGTCCGCGTATCCGTTCAACGGGCACGAAGGCGGTGAGGCAGAACAGGTGGCACGCCAACTCCGCTGGCTGGCAGCCATATTGGGCGGCTGACGTCCTGCACGTCACGCCGCCGTCCGCTCACGACAGCCGATGCCGCGCGTGGCCCCCGGGACCGGCGGGCGCGCCCGTGCGTTCGCGATGCGGCGCGGCGCGATGCGGCGCGGGTGCCGGACCGGTGCCCACGCGTTTCGCCGGCGCGAGAACGCATTTGCAGGCACTCGGGCGCGGGCAGACGCTTCCCGGCCACTTCCGCCCAACGCGGTTGACTCCTACACGCGTTGACCCGGTAGGGTCGTCCACGCGACGTTCGGACAACGTTGTCGCACCGCGACCTCCCCCCCGTGACACCGTCCGGGCGGGACACCCCGGACCGCCCCGCTCCCCCCTTGGGGCAGGACCGGCTCGCGGGCCCGGTGGGCGCGCGGCTCGCCGCCCACCGGGCCCGCCCTGAGCTGCTCTCGTTCAGCCGACCCTGCAGGGAAGGCTGGTGGCACTGTCACCGCCCGAACCGGAGACGACGTAACCGAACGTCGCACTCTGACCCGGACTCAACGAGCCGTTCCAGTCGGCGTTGTGCACCATCACCGCCTGCCCGTCGTACGTCGCGTTGCCGCTCCACAGGCTGGCCACCGACTGGCCGCCGGGCAGCGTCCAGTCGACCATCCAGCCGAGCATCGGCACGTCGCCGGAGTTGGTGACGGTCACCTCGGACTGGTAGCCGCCGGTCCAGCTGTTGGTCGTACGCCGGGTGGCGGTGCAGGTACCGGGAACGGGCTCGGTGGGATTGCCCGGTTCGTGGATACCGGTTACCTCACCGTTGCCGCCGTCGAAGACGACATCGGAGCAGGAGTAGAAGGTCTCGGCGCTGTCCGAGCGCTGCCAGACCATGTAGATGATGTGCCGGCCGGACTTGTTCGTCGGGAGTCGGCCGGTCCAGGAGTAGTTGGCCTCGACCGTGCCCGGACTGCCGTTGAGCGGCGGGTGGTCGACGGAGAGGAAGGGCTGGCTCTCCATCGCGTCCCAGGTGAGGGTCTGGGTCGGGTCGAAGCCGTCCTTGGTCACGTAGACGTAGAACCAGCCCGGGTGCGCCGCCCAGGCGTTGTAGGAGAAGTCGACGGTCGCGCCCGAGGTGAGGTGGGTGAGCGGCCAGTCGCTGCGAGCCGCGTCGAAACCGGTGAAGTTGGTGTTGCCGCCGCTGCACAGCCGGCCGTCCGGAACGAAGCCGCGCGTGCGGCCCGCCCCGTCGGAGCGCAGTACCGAGAACCAGTTGTAGAACGGTGTGGTACCGCTTACCTGCTGCGCGTTCCTGCAGGCGGGATTGACCGGCTTGATCTCACCGGTGTCGGTCAGCGCGTCCTGCCAGCACAGGAAAGTGCGACTGGCGGGTTTCATGGGGGTGCCGTGAGCCTCGGCCTTGCCGCCGGTCGTGACGATCAAGCCGAGGGCGGGGACGGTGGCCAGCAGGGCGAGGAGGACGAGGAGGAGGGCGCGGGTGCGTAACCTCGACTTCGAGTCTGACGTGATCATGACAGATTGCATGACAAGGGAGTCCGCCTTCCGTGTACGGAAAGTGCGTGCAGGGGGTGCACTGCGGATGCGGGTGTGGGGGCGTGAGGCGGGAGCCTCCCGGAGTCTCGCCCGACAGGTTCCGGTCCATCGGACGCGAGCACATATGGGAGCGCTCCCACCTCACCTGTGGCGGAAGGTAGCGCCGTACGGCCCACTTGTAAACGGGCGCGGACGGCCCTGGCTGCCACTCCGCCACGTTCACGCGTCGTCGCACCCCGGCCGACAGCCGATGTCAGGGCGGGACCGCGGATCTGTTTCCCTCCCTGCCCGGGCCGGGTCGAGGCGGCGGAGACGGACACCCCCCGCCGCCGGGCGGGCCGGCCGAATGTGGTGACCGGGCCTGGCACCGAAGTGGTTGAGGTGGACGGCTGGCCGGCCGAGTGTGGTGACCGGGCCTGGTTGACGTCCCACGGTGGCCCCTGGCGGGTTCGCCGCCCCGCGTCTCGGCGGCGCTTCGCTCAGCGCACCGACACCTGCGGACTCCAGGTCAGCGTGTCCGCGCCGGTATCCCCCGCCAGCGGCAGTTCCACCGTGAACTCCGTGCAGCCCGGTTCGCTGTGCACGGCGATGTGACCGCCATGGGCCGCCGTGATCGCCGCGACGATGGCGAGGCCGAGACCGGCGCCGCTGCCTGGGGCGGCGCGGGCCCGGGAGGCGTCGGCGCGGGTGAAGCGCTCGAAGACCGTCGGAAGGAGGTCGTCCGGGATGCCGGGGCCGTCGTCCCGGACGCGTACCGCGCCCACGCCCCGCCGTGCCTCCACCACCGCCACGACGCTCGTGCCGACGGGCGTGTGCACACGCGCGTTGGCCAACAGGTTGGCGACCACTTGGTGGAGGCGTGCCTCGTCCCCCAGGACCAGGGGCGCCTCGTCGAGGCACAGCTCCAGTTGCCAGTCGTGACCGCTGCCCGCGGCGCGTGCGTCCCACACCGCCTCGGCGACGAGCGCCGCGAGGTCCACCTCGGCGGACTGCAGTGGCCGGCCCTCGTCCAGACGGGCGAGCAGCAACAGGTCCTCCACCAGGCCCGTCATCCGCGCAGACTCGGCCGTCACCCGGCGCCAGGCCAGTCCCGGTTCGATGCGGTCCGTGCCCCGGTTCATCAGCTCCGCGTAACCGGCGATGGAGGCGAGGGGGGTGCGCAGTTCGTGGCTGGCGTCGGCCAGGAAGCGGCGCATGCGTTCCTCGCTGCGGCGCATCCGCTCCTCGCTGCGCTGGCGTTCGGCGAGCGAGGACTCCACATGGTCGATCATGCGGTTCAGGGCGGCGCCCACCTGACCCGCCTCGCTGCCGGGGTCGGTGTCCCGTTCGGGAACCCTGGTGAGACCGGTTACCTCGCCTTGGCACAGCGGGGCGTGCGAGACCTCCACGGCGGTGGCGGCGACCCTGCCGAGGGGGCGCAACTGGCGGCGGATGACCACCGCGCAGACGCAGCCGGCGGCTGCCAGACCCACCACGGCCACGACCGCCTCGACGACCACCAGACCTCTGATCATGTCCTGGACGTCGTCCATCGGGAGACCGGTGAGCACCCGTACGCCGTCGGCGTCGAGTCCGGTGAGGCGATAGGTCCCCAGGCCGGGGACCGTCCTGGTGTGCAGGCCGCCGTCGGTTCCGATGCCTTTCAAGGAGGCGATCTGGGTTTCCGTCAGGTTCCGCGGCGGAGCGTCCTGGCCCACCGTCGCCGCCGCGAGGACGACGCCGTCGGCGTCGAGGCGGGCGGCGAGCATCCCGGCCGGATGGCCGCTCTCGTCGAGGAAGGTGAGGTCCCGCGTGAGATCCGGGTTGAGCGAGGCACCGCCCAGGCTGCGCTCCGCGGCGTCGGCGACGCGGTCGTCCAGGTTGCCCAGCAGGTAGGCGCGCTGGGCGAAAACGGTGGTGAGCGCCATCACGGCGCAGACGGCGACCAGAACGACGCTGATGAAGATCAGGAGGCGGGTGCGCAGCGAACCGCCCCGCGGACGGGCGTCCGCCTCACGGGCATCCGGCATTCGGGTGTCCGGCTCATGGGCGTCCCGCACTCGGGAGTCCGGCTCACGGATGTCCCGCCCTCGGGCGTCCGGCTCATGGGCGTCCCGGGCGCGGGCGTCGGGCTGACGGAGATCCCACCGGCCGTCGCTGTCCGGACGGGCATCGCGCGCAGGAAGCTCCCGCGAACCGGCGTCCTTCGGGTGGCCGCCACTCGCACGCGTCCTCATCTTCCGTCCTCCACGGGCCTGATGGCGTACCCCAGCCCGCGCACGGTGTGGATCATGGGTGGGCGGCCGCGGTCTATCTTGCGGCGCAGGCTGGAGATGTACACCTCGACGAGGTTTCCGCCGCCGTCGAAGGAACCGGTCCACACGTGGTCGAGGATCTGCGACTTGCTCAGCACCTGCCGCGGGTGCTCCATCAGCAGGCTGAGCAGTTCGAACTCCTTGGCGGTCACCGTGATCCGCGAGCCGTCGCGGTGCACCTCGCGGGACTCGCCGGCCACCACCAGGTCGCCGAGGACGCGTACGGAGTCGTCGGTGCGGGTCCGTTCGGCACCGGACCGGCGCAGCAGTCCGCGCAGGCGCAGCACGACCTCCTCCAGGGAGAACGGTTTCGTCACGTAGTCGTCGGCGCCGTTCGCCAACCCGTCGATGCGGAACTCCGTCGCGTCGCGGGCGGTGAGCATGAGGATGGGCAACTCGGGGTTCTCGTAGCGCAGCCGGCGCAGCACCTGGATGCCGTCGAGGTCGGGCAGCATGCCGTCCAGGACGACGGCGTGCGGGGCGCAGCCGCGCGCGATCCTGAGGGCGCTGTGCCCGTCGGCGGCCGGGTAGGGGCGCCAGCCCGCCTCGGTGACGGCCACGGAGAGCACTTCGGTGAGCGCGGGCTCGTCGTCGACGATCAGAACACGGACCCGTCCGCTTCGGGTACCGGAGATGCCAGCCATGTCCTGATCGTGTCCCGGTTGGCTGAGGGAACCCTGTGTTCCGACTGGGCCGAAGCCGTGCGAACCGGCGTTTTCCCACCCGCTCCGGTCCGCGCATTCTCGCGGCTTCCTTCCCCGGATCCCGGCGGCCCGCCGCCTCGTCCGCCAACTTCCTTGATCCGAGCGGCCATTGGCTCGCGTAGGCCACGGGGGCCGTTCTCCGAGCGGCACGACGGAGGGCCGCACCCCCGCTGCCGGGGATGCGGCCCTCCAATGCCGTTCCGTACTGCTTGCCCCACCGTTCGCCGAGCCGCGGCTCGATCCGTTGTGGAACCGCTTGTCCGATCGGTTACTTGCGGATCAGGCTGCGCAGGACGTACTGCATGATGCCGCCGTTGCGGTAGTAGTCGGCCTCGCCGGGGGTGTCGATGCGGACGACCGCGTCGAACTCGACCCCCGTGTCGGTGGTGACCTTGACCGTGCGGGGGGTGGTGCCGTTGTTGAGCTCCTCGACGCCGGTGAAGGAGAAGGTCTCCTCGCCGGTCAGGCCGAGGGACTCGGCGTTGGCGCCCTCCGGGAACTGGAGCGGGAGCACGCCCATGCCGATGAGGTTCGAGCGGTGGATGCGCTCGTACGACTCGGCGATGACGGCCTTGACGCCGAGGAGCGCGGTGCCCTTGGCGGCCCAGTCGCGCGACGAGCCCGAGCCGTACTCCTTGCCGGCCAGGATGGCCAGCGGGATGCCCTGCTCGATGTAGTTGCGCGAGGCGTCGTAGATGAACGCCACCGGGGCGCCCTCGTCGGACCGGGTGAAGTCGCGGGTGTAACCGCCTTCCGTACCCGGCGCGATCTGGTTGCGCAGGCGGATGTTGGCGAACGTACCGCGGATCATGACCTCGTGGTTGCCTCGGCGGGAGCCGTAGGAGTTGAAGTCACGACGCTCGACACCGTGCTCGGTGAGGTACTTGCCGGCCGGGGTGTCGGCCTTGATGGCACCGGCCGGGGAGATGTGGTCGGTGGTGACCGAGTCACCGAGCTTGGCCAGGACACGCGCGCCGACGATGTCGGTGACCGGGGTGGTCTCCATCGTCATGCCCTCGAAGTACGGGGGCTTGCGCACGTAGGTCGACTCGGCGTCCCACTCGAAGGTGTTGCCGGTCGGGATCGGCAGCGCCTGCCACTGGGCGTCGCCGGCGAAGACGTCCTTGTAGGACTTGTTGAACATGTCCTCGCCGATGGCGTTCGCCACGACGTCGTTGACCTCGGCCTCGGAGGGCCAGATGTCGGCCAGGAAGACCGGCTTGCCTTCCTGGTCCGTGCCGAGGGCGTCGCGCGTGATGTCCACCTTCATGGAGCCCGCGAGGGCGTAGGCGACGACCAGCGGCGGGGAGGCCAGGTAGTTCATCTTGACGTCGGGGTTGATCCGGCCCTCGAAGTTCCGGTTGCCGGAGAGGACCGAGGTGACCGCGAGGTCGTGGTCGTTGACGGCCTTGGAGACCTCTTCCGGCAGCGGGCCGGAGTTGCCGATGCAGGTGGTGCAGCCGTAGCCGACGAGGTTGAAGCCGACCTTGTCGAGGTACGGGGTGAGGCCCGCCTTGTCGAAGTAGTCGGTGACGACCTTCGAACCCGGGGCGAGCGTGGTCTTGACCCAGGGCTTGCGGGTCAGGCCCTTCTCCACGGCCTTCTTCGCGACGAGCGCGGCGGCGACCATGACGTACGGGTTGGAGGTGTTGGTGCAGGAGGTGATGGCCGCGACCGTCACCGCACCGTGGTCGATCTCGTACGTCGAGCCGTCGGGGGCGGTCACCGTGACCGGGTTGGACGGGGCGCCGTTCGGGGCGACGGCCGGGGCGTCGGAGGCCGGGAAGGACTCCTGACCCGCCTCGTCCACGGAGTCGACGTAGTTGCGCACGTCCGTCTTGAACTGCTCGGCGGCGTTCGCGAGGACGATACGGTCCTGCGGGCGCTTCGGGCCGGCGATGGACGGGACGACCGTGGAGAGGTCCAGCTCGAGCTTCTCGGAGAAGTCCGGCTCGGCCTGCGGGTCCAGCCAGAGGCCCTGCTCCTTGGCGTACGCCTCGACCAGCGCGACCTGCTGCGGGGAGCGGCCGGTGAGCTTGAGGTAGTTCAGCGTCTCGTCGTCGATCGGGAAGATCGCGGCGGTGGAGCCGAACTCCGGCGACATGTTGCCGATGGTGGCGCGGTTCGCGAGCGAGGTGGCGGCGACGCCCTCGCCGTAGAACTCGACGAACTTGCCGACGACACCGTGCTTGCGGAGCATCTCGGTGATGGTCAGCACCAGGTCGGTGGCGGTGGTGCCGGGGGTGAGCTCACCGGTGAGCTTGAAGCCCACGACGCGCGGGATCAGCATCGAAACCGGTTGTCCGAGCATCGCGGCCTCGGCCTCGATACCGCCGACGCCCCAGCCCAGCACACCGAGGCCGTTGACCATGGTGGTGTGCGAGTCGGTGCCGACCAGGGTGTCGGGGTACGCCTGGCCGCCTCGGACCATGACCGTGCGAGCGAGGTGCTCGATGTTCACCTGGTGGACGATGCCGGTGCCCGGCGGGACGACCTTGAAGTCGTCGAACGCGGTCTGGCCCCAGCGCAGGAACTGGTAGCGCTCCTTGTTGCGGCCGTACTCCAGCTCGACGTTCTGGGCGAAGGCGTCGTTGGTGCCGAACTTGTCGGCGATGACGGAGTGGTCGATGACCAGCTCGGCCGGGGAGAGCGGGTTGACCTTCGCCGGGTCGCCGCCGAGCTCCTTGACGGCCTCACGCATGGTGGCGAGGTCGACGACACAGGGCACGCCGGTGAAGTCCTGCATGATCACGCGGGCCGGCGTGAACTGGATCTCCTGCGACGGCTGGGCCTGGGAGTCCCAGGTGCCGAGCGCACGGATGTGGTCGGCGGTGATGTTCGCGCCGTCCTCGGTACGGAGCAGGTTCTCCAGCAGCACCTTCAGGCTGTACGGAAGGCGAGCCGAGCCTTCCACCTTGTCCAGCCGGAAGATCTCGTACGACTCGTCGCCCACCTGCAGCGTGCTGCGGGCGTCGAAGCTGTTCGCCGACACGACAGTCTCCTTCTTTGATGTGCGCTTACCACCGCATCCTGCCGCCACGCAGACTTGGCCGATCCGCTAAGGTGAGGCTAAGTTAGGGCACCCTTACTGGGGTGGGCGGCTGCGGGGCGCCTCGGCAGATATCTCGATGTCGAGATAACTCTAGTACATGGGGGCTGAATGGTCATGCCCGGGCTCGCTGCCCGGCCTCGGAGAAAGCCCGATGCCGTAATCGGCCAGCCAGGCCGACAGCTCCCTCCGGGAAGCGCTGACGAGTATGCCGCCGGTGAAGCGCACGTCATCCGTGACCTCGGCCACGCACCGCGCGGGCGGCACGAAGGCCAGCGCCTCCTCGTCACCGGAGAACTCCGCCTCCGCGAGAACCAGCCCCCTCAGCGGACCGTCGAAGACGTCGACCCCGAGCGGCGGCACGCTGAACCGCGTTTTGGACAGCACCGCCGCCGGCAGTGAGGCGAGGAGGTCGTACTCGGCCCGGGACAGGTACGTGTTCGTGATCAGACCCTGGACCGCGCCCGGCCGGTTCGCGGGCACCTTCTGGGTGAGCTTGAGCTCCCGGGATCCGGTGTCCGGGCATTCGCTCCACCGCAGCCGCAGCCGCGTTCCCTCCAGATAGCGGTCCCGGATCAACCGGGTAACCGTTACCGACGAAGGTGCCGGGGGTCCGGCCAGCAGAAACCGTCTCTCCCGCTCGATCCGCGCGTACTTCCGCTCTCTCACGTCGCAAGTTTCCAGCCCGGCGTTTCCAGCCGAGCGACAGCCGAGCGTTTTCCGCCCGGCCGGCCTGGTGTCTCCGATCCCACGTGTCCGACCTGATGTCTCCAGCCCGGCCGATCCGATCCGGCCCACCGCGGCCCACCCGCAACCCGCCGCGGCCCACCTGGCAGCCCTCCCGGCGGCCGACCGGCGGCCGACCGGCGGCCGACCGGCGGCCGACCGGCGGCCGACCGGCGGCCGACCGGCGGCGGAGGCGCCGACCCCGGCTCGGAGCAGCGACCGACACGAGAGCGGCTGCTTCACCACCGCGTACGCGCCGGCCACGGTGACAGTAACGGCAACAGAGACGGCGACGGCGACGGCGATGGCGATGGCGATGGCGATGGCGATGGCGATGGCGATGGCGATGATGACCGTGACAGCCGTGCCGGGTTTCGGCGCTTGAACGAGCGTCCGAGGAAAGGGCATTGAGGACGCGCCCGGTCATGGGCCCGCCGAGTCGGGGTAGACGTGTGCGGACGGACGCCACGCGACGAAGGAGGCTCGATGCCCCTCACTTTCCGCAAGAGTTTCCGCATCCTCCCCGGGGTGCGACTGAACATCAACCGGCATTCCTGGTCGATCACGACCGGCGGTGGCAAGCACGGACCGCGTCACACGCACAGCAGTACCGGACGTCGTACGACATCGGTTGATTTGCCCGGACCTTTCGGGTGGCGCCGTACGCGTAAGGGCGGGCACCATTGACGGGACGTCACCCGAATGGACCCCACAAGAGGTGCCATCTCATATCTGAGATAACCTCAACCTCATGGCAGACGACTACCTCGTACGCATCGGCAAGCTCATCCGTGACGCCCGTCAGCACCGGGGCTGGACACAGGCGCAGCTGGCCGAGGCGCTCGCAACCAGCCAGAGTGCCGTCAACCGCATCGAGCGAGGCAACCAAAACATCAGCCTTGAGATGATCGCTCGAATCGGTGAAGCCCTGGACAGTGAAATCGTCTCTCTGGGCTACGCGGGACCGATGCATCTGCGGGTCGTGGGCGGCCGTCGGTTGTCCGGCTCCATCGACGTGAAAACCAGCAAGAACGCCTGCGTGGCCCTGCTGTGCGCCTCACTGCTCAACCAGGGGCGTACGGTGCTGCGCCGGGTCGCCCGGATCGAGGAGGTCTACCGTCTCCTCGAGGTGCTGAACTCCATCGGTGTACGGACTCGTTGGATCAACGACGGTGTCGACCTGGAGATCGTGCCGCCGGCCGAGCTGGACATGGCGGCGATCGACGCCGACGCCGCCGTACGCACTCGTTCCATCATCATGTTCCTCGGTCCGCTGCTGCACCGGATGAACCACTTCAAGCTGCCGTACGCCGGGGGCTGCGACCTCGGTACGCGGACCATCGAGCCGCACATGATCGCGCTGCGCCGGTTCGGGCTGGAGGTCGCGGCGACGGAGGGGCAGTACCACGCCGTTGTCGACCGCGCCGTCCGCCCGGACCGGCCGATCGTGCTGACCGAGCGCGGGGACACGGTTACCGAAAACGCTCTGCTGGCGGCGGCCCGGTACGACGGCGTAACCGTTATCCGCAACGCCTCTTCCAACTACATGGTCCAGGACCTGTGTTTCTTCCTGGAGGCGCTCGGTGTGCGGGTCGAGGGCATCGGCAGCACCACCCTCACCGTGCACGGCATGCCGAACATCAACGTCGACGTCGACTACTCGCCCTCCGAGGACCCGGTCGAGGCGATGAGCCTGCTGGCCGCCGCAGTCGTCACCGAGTCGGAGCTGACGGTGCGCCGGGTGCCCATCGAGTTCCTGGAGATCGAGCTGGCGGTCCTGGAGGAGATGGGGCTCGACCACGACCGTACGCCGGAGTACCCGGCGGACAACGGCCGCACCCGACTGATCGACCTCACGGTCCGGCCCTCCAAGCTGGAGGCGCCGATCGACAAGATCCACCCGATGCCGTTCCCCGGGCTGAACATCGACAACGTCCCCTTCTTCGCGGCGATCGCGGCCGTCGCGCAGGGCAAGACCCTCATCCACGACTGGGTCTACGACAACCGCGCGATCTATCTGACGGACTTGAACCGGCTCGGCGGACGGCTGCAACTCCTCGACCCGCACCGGGTGCTGGTCGAAGGCCCGACGCGCTGGCGGGCCGCCGAGATGATGTGCCCGCCGGCCCTGCGTCCCGCGGTGGTCGTCCTGCTGGCGATGATGGCGGCGGAGGGCACCTCGGTGCTGCGCAACGTGTACGTCATCAACCGCGGTTACGAGGATCTGGCCGAGCGACTGAACTCCGTGGGGGCACAGATCGAGATCTTCCGGGACATCTGATGAGCGAAGCCGCCGCACCCCAGCCGACCCGCCACTGAGCGAGTCGGAGTGGGGTAAGGCGGCATCCGCGGGACTCCCCCGGTGCTTTGCGCCTGTATCGGGCGCCTCCAAGGCCGATCTCGGCGAGCCGAGGCGCCGGCTACGGCTACGGCTACGGCTACGGCTACGGCTACGGCTACGGCTACGGCTACGGCTACGGCTACGGCTACGGTCAGGATGCCTCTTGTTCGGCGGGCCTCTCGATCTCGGTGGTCACCCGCCCCCCTCGGAAGAGCACCGGGAGCCACAGGAGACATGCCAGCAGGGGCACCGCGGCGTAGGTGGCCATGCCCACACCGGAGCCCAGCTCGTCCATGAGTGCGCCGAGGACGAGATAGCCGGTGCCGATGAGCACCGACTCCACGAATGCGATCGTCGACAGCAGGCTCGCCCGGTGGCGTGATGGCACTGCCTCGTTGAACACGTTGTCCACGAGCACGGCGGTGATCTCGGGAATTCCGACCAGGAGCAGGAACGCCGCGATGGTGACCCGGACAAGGCCGAGGCCGCTCAGGCCGATCGCCACGGCGAGCGTCAGGAGGGACGCCGGGACGATGACCCGGTACCCGATGCGCCGCTCCGCGCGGTCCGACAGCAGCGGGGTGAGGCCGCCGACGAAGAATCCCGCCGATATGACCACGCTGACCAGTGCGGTGCCCGCTCCCTGATCGGCAAGGGTCTTCTGCGTGAAAATGATGTACGGCGTCAAAGTGGCGTGCATCAATCCGGACACCACGACAAGCGTCACGAGTGCCGGCGTGGCGACCCGAAGCATCGCCCGCCATGCTGTGGCGTCGCCGTGCTCCTTCTCGGCTCCGTCCTGCTCGTCCACCGCGTCCGTGCCGCGGATCTCGGGCACCCGTGACATCAGCACCACCACGGCCAGGACGAGGCACGCCGCCGAACCGACGTAGACGACTCCCCAGGAAAAGCGCTGCAGTTGGCCGCCGAGGACGATGGCGGCCCCCGAGGTGACCGTCCCGAGCATGGTGAACCGGGACCTGATCTTGACGTAGCCGGCCGTTGCGCCCCGACGCACGAGCAGGTCGTACAGCAGGGCGGTGTCCGAACCGGACACGCACGCCATGCCCACACCCTGGCCGGTGAACAGCGCCAGGAACACCCAGTAGTCGGAGGACGCCACCTGGCCGAGCAGGCATCCAGCGATCAGCACCTGGCCGATCACGATGCCGGCACGCCTGCCCATGCGGTCGGCGATGACTCCCGTCGGCAATTCCGCGAGTCCGCTGACCAGGTAGAGCAGTGTCTGAAGGAGGGCCACTTGCCCGACGGAGAAGCCTCGCGCATAGAGGAAGAGGACGAATACGCCGCGCTGGAACAGCGTGTTGGCGAGCACGGCGTAGACGTAGAACGGACGCGTGACACTGCGTGCCGAATCGTCGACCGCGGCCGAGCCGCCAGGGGCCTCCGTGGTGCCGGTCATGCTGCGGGCTCCCTGGTGACTCCGGTGATCATTGCAGGCCGGCTACAAGTTCTCTGTTCAGGTGGGCTGTTGGGTGGTGAGTGGGTGGTGAGTGGTGAGTGGGTGGCAGTGCAGGCACGGGGTTCCTGATCATTTGCGCGTCTTACGCCCGATGACCATGAAGGGGCGGTGCCTGTTGTCGCATCCTTCCCCATCCCTGTCGTGCTCACGAAACCGGTCCGCTGGATGCGCCACGGCCTGGTGCAGCCGGCCGCCGTCGAGGGTGGGCAGGACGTGGCCGATCGTTGCCGGCGATGGGCAGCGTCGAGACCGTGCGACCGCCACCGCCGGCGCCGCCGGGATCCGTGGCGTGACATCCCCGTCCAGCCCGCCGCCTCCGAGGGCGGTCACGGCAGACGCGAGTCACGCTCGATCAGGACCTGCGCCGTCCCGGACGAGATCTCGCCGGGCATCGGTTCTTCGCGGCGGCGGTGGGATGCGGCCCCCGTGCACGAGCGGGTCGTCGTTGATCGCCTATCTTGGCGGCTATGCAGTCCTACACGATCGGCCAGGCGGCGCGTCTGCTCGGGGTGAGTCCGGACACCGCGCGGCGGTGGGCGGACGCGGGCCGGGTGGCCACACACCGGGACGAAGGCGGACGACGCCTCATCGACGGCAGGGATCTGGCCGCCTTCTCGGTGGAGCTGGCGAAGGCCGGTGGCGGCGAAGAGGGAACCTCGTACACCTCGGTCCGCAATGCCTTTCCCGGCATCGTCACGGCCGTGAAACTCGGCGATGTCGCCGCCCAGGTGGAGATCCAGGCCGGGCCGCACCGGCTGGTGTCGTTGCTGACGCGGGAGGCCGTGGAGGAACTGGGGCTGGAGGTCGGGGTCGAGGCCACCGCCCGGGTGAAGTCGACCAACGTGCACATCGACCGGACCTGAGCGCGCGGAGCGGGCGCCGTCGTCGGTCCTGCGCGGCGTTCGGCGCGACCTTCCTGCCCGAGTCGGTGATCCCGTACCTCGGCCTGCTCCCCCTCGCGCTCGGCCTCAAAGCCGCATGGCAGGGGTGGCGGCACCGGAACGAGGCGGACGGAGAGCGGGAGGCGGGCGAGGAGGACGGTGGGCCCAAGGTCGTGGAGGTCGCCGCGGTGCCCCTCGCCGACGGCGGCGACAACGTCGGCGCCTACGTTCCCGTGTTCGCCACCGCCGGAGCCGGCGGGATGAGCGTGTACGCCGTCGTCTTCCTGATCCTGGTCGGCGTGTGGTGCTTCGCCGGGCGGTTCTTCGCCACCCGCCCCCTCGTCGCCGGGGCGCTGAGCCGGTGGGGCCACGTCCTGCTGCCGTCGGTCCTGATCTCCCTCGGGCTGCTCATCCCCGTCGAGGGCGGAGCGTTCGGCCTGTAGCGGCGGAGGCGGAGTGCGGTCGGCCGCTGAGCGGTCGGCGGCCGGGCGATCGCCTGCCGGACGGCTTGGACGACGACACATGGCCCTCCTCCCATAGAAACGCACATGCCACCCCCTTCTACCTCTGTCCCTGCTCATGCAAAGCGGCAAGAGACTTTCGCCTCGTATCTGCGGCAGTATGATCAGCGCATGCAGTAGAGCGGTAGAGCTGCCGGACGAGTCCGAAGCCGGTCCGCCGGTACCGCAGGCGAGTGTGTCCGTCAGGACCAGAGGGAGTGGACCCGTGATGACCCGTACCGTGCGCCGGACCGGCCGACCGATGCAGGTGGCGGCTCTGGGAGTCACCGCGCTGCTGGCCCTGAGCGCCTGCTCGTCGTCCGACGACTCCTCGTCCGCGAAGTCGGGCTCCTCGGCGGCCGCGTCCGGGTCGGACGAGCTGTCGGGCACGGTCACCGTGTTCGCCGCGGCGTCGCTAAAGGAGAGCTTCACGACGCTGGGCAAGGAGTTCGAGAAGGCGCACCCCGGAACGAAGGTCACCTTCAGCTTCGGCGGCAGCGACTCCCTCGCCGCGAGCATCACCGGTGGCGCCCCGGCCGACGTGTTCGCGTCCGCCAGCCCCAAGACGATGGCGATCGTGACGGACGCGGGCGACGCCTCGGGAACGGCCGCCACGTTCGTCCGCAATCAGCTGGAGATCGCCACCCTGCCGGGCAACCCCGACAAGATCTCCTCCCTCCAGGACCTCACCGAAACCGGTTTGAAGGTCGTGCTGTGCGACAAGACGGTGCCCTGTGGCGCCGCCGCCCAGAAGACCCTCGACGCCGCCAAGCTGAAGCTCACCCCCGTCTCCTACGAGCAGGACGTCAAGGCCGCCCTGACGAAGGTGGAGCTGAAGGAGGCCGACGCGGCGGTGGTCTACAAGACCGATGTGCACGCGGCGGATGGCAAGGTGGAGGGTGTGGAGTTCCCCGAGTCGGCCGATGCCGTCAACGACTACCCGATCGTCCGGCTCAAGGACGCGCACGACACCGAGGCGGCCGAGGCGTTCATCGCGCTGGTGCGGTCCGCCGAGGGCCAGAAGGTCCTGACCGAGGCCGGGTTCCTCAAGCCGTGACCCTCCCGACCGGCAAGTCCGACGTCGCGGCCGACACCATGCGAGGTGTCCCGCGACGGCGGCGTGTCCGGGCCCAGGTGCGTGGTGTGCCGCTGCCCCTGCTGGTGCCCGCGCTGATCGGCCTGGCGTTCCTGGTCGTGCCGCTGATCGCCCTGCTGGTGCGGGCTCCGTGGCGCAGCCTGCCCGAGCTGCTGACCAGTGCCGAGGTGTGGCAGGCGCTCCGGCTGTCGCTGGTCTGCGCCACCGCCGCCACCGCCGTGAGTCTGGTCGTCGGCGTGCCGCTGGCCTGGTTGCTGGCCCGCGTCGAGTTTCCGGGGCGTGGCCTGGTCCGGGCCCTCGTGACGCTGCCGCTCGTCCTGCCGCCGGTGGTCGGCGGTGTCGCGTTGCTGATGGCGCTGGGCCGCAACGGCGTCGTCGGGAAGTCGCTGGATTCCTGGTTCGGCGTCACGCTCCCGTTCACCACCACCGGGGTCGTGATCGCCGAGGCGTTCGTCGCGATGCCGTTCCTCGTCATCAGTGTCGAGGGCACCCTGCGCGCCGCCGACCCGCGCTACGAGGAGGCGGCGGCCACCCTCGGCGCCTCCCGTTTCACCGCGTTCCGCCGGGTCACGCTGCCGCTGATCGCGCCGGGCATCGCGGCCGGCGCGGTCCTGGCGTGGGCCCGGGCGCTCGGCGAGTTCGGCGCGACGATCACCTTCGCCGGCAACTTCCCCGGCCGTACCCAGACCATGCCGCTGGCCGTCTACCTGGCCCTTCAGAGCGACCCGGAGGCCGCCATCGCCCTCAGCCTGGTCCTGCTGGCGGTGTCCGTCGCGGTACTGGTGGGTCTGCGCGACCGTTGGATGACCGCGCGATGACCGAACCCCAGGAGACCGCCGCCGACTCCCGGGCCGTACACCACGTCCGCCGCACCGGCCCGTCCACGGACGGCTCCGACGTACGCGCGGACATGTCCGTCGACGGGCTCGATGCCCATCTGGTGGTGGAGCGCGGCTCGTTCCGGCTCGACGTGGCGCTGAGTGTGGCGCCGGGCGAGGTGGTCGCCCTGCTCGGTCCGAACGGCGCGGGCAAGACCACGGCGCTGCGCGCCCTCGCCGGTCTGACGCCGCTCACCGGCGGCCGGCTACGGCTGGACGGCCGCGCGTTGGACGGTACGCCGCCGGAGTCCCGCCCGGTCGGCGTCGTCTTCCAGGACTATCTCCTCTTCCCGCATCTGACCGCCCTGGACAACGTGGCCTTCGGCCCGCGCTGTCAGGGCGCGACCAAGACGGAGGCCCGCGCCCAGGCGGCCGAGTGGCTCGACCGCCTCGGTCTGGCGGCGCACGCCGGCGCCAAGCCGCGCAGGCTGTCCGGGGGCCAGGCCCAGCGGGTCGCGCTGGCCCGTGCGCTGGCCACCCGCCCGCGGCTGCTGCTCCTCGACGAGCCGCTGGCGGCACTGGACGCCCGCACCCGGCTCGAGGTCCGCGCCCAACTCCGGCGCCACCTGGCCGAGTTCGAGGCGGTAGCCGTCCTGGTCACGCACGATCCGCTGGACGCCATGGTGCTCGCCGACCGGCTGGTCGTCGTCGAGCACGGGCGGGTCGTCCAGGAGGGCGTGCCGGCCGACATCGCCCGGCACCCCCGTACGGACTACATCGCCCAGCTGGTCGGACTGAATCTCTACCGGGGCGAGTCCGACGGCCATACCGTCCGCCTCGACGCCGGCCCGCCCATCACCACCACCGAGATCCTGTCCGGCCCGGTGTTCGTGGCGTTCCCGCCGAGCGCCGTCACCCTCTACCGCGACCGCCCGACCGGCGCCAGTGCCCGCAACCTCTGGCAGTGCGAGGTCGCGGGCCTGGAAACCCACGGCGACCAGATCCGCGCCGACCTCACCGGCGAACTCCCGCTCGCCGCGGACCTCACGACGGTCGCCGCGGCCGAACTCGATCTGCACCCGGGGGCGCGGGTCTGGGCGACGGTGAAGGCCACGCAGACCCACGCCTACCCGGTCTGAGGCGGGAGCGGACCGGTCGGGACCGGTGTGGACCTGTCTGGACCGGTGTGGACCTGTCTGGACCGGTCGGTGCCGCCCGCCGCGCGGGACCCCTCCGCGCAGGACCCGTCGAGCGGGACCCGTCGCTCAGCCGACGGTCAGGGTGATGTCGCGCTCCTGCGTCGCGTGGAAGCGGGGCAGCGGCAGGCTCCCCTCGGGGCGGAGTTCCATCAACGTGGCCTCGACGTGGGCCTCTCCGGGCGCGAGGTCGGCCGGGGTGACCTTGCCGGTGTTCTTCCAGGCGTGCTCGGCGCCGTCGCACACCGCACGGGTGCCGCCGATACCGTGCCGGACCTTGCCGGAGCCCTGACCGACCGAGGAGCTGACGAAGACGGGACCCGTGTTGCCGACACAGCGGTAGGTGCCCGAGAGGGTGACGGTGCCGTCCGAGGCGATGCTGCCGACCGGCCCGACGGTGACGGACTCCGACGGATCGGCGGTGGCCGTGACCGCCGGGGCGGCGAGCAGCAGCAGTACGGCACCGACGGCCGCGGAGAGGGCGGGGCGCAACGACATGGGAGAACCTCCTGTTTGTGGGGCCTCCACAGGTACCGGGCGGACACGCCCGGGACGGTGATCGTCACTCCTTCGGTGGCGAGTCCGCACCGGTCGTCGACGAACCGTCCTGGAGTTGTCCTGGTGCTGTCACGCTTGCGAGCACCCTCTGGAGATGCCCGCAGGACGGGTGCATGGTCTGTTCATGGGGGCCGACCGGACGGCCGACCCCACCGACGTGGAGGTGCTCCATGTGTTCTCACCAGCTTCCCGGCGCTTCTGCCGACGTCCGCCCGGTACACCTCGCGCACATCGTCGCCGCCCACCCCGAGCAGGGCTGGAACCTGATGTGCGACGGCACGATCGTCTTCGACGACTCCGGCGAACTGCTGCCCGACGGCCGGATCGTCGACCCGCACCGGGTGACCGCCGACCGACTGGCCATCGCCGCCTGACCCTGCCTGAGCCCCGCCTGACGCTGCTCGCCCCTGCCTGACCGCGCGTAACCGCGCATGGTCGGGACGAACGGGGTCGGCTCGCTCCGGCCGGCTTCGCCGATGACGGTCGCGACGGAGGTAGGCGAATCGGGTTGCCGACACCGCTTACGGAAACCGGTCCCTGATACCGCTTACGGAAACCGGTCCCGGCACCCCCGCTTCAGCGGCCGAGTACCGCGAACCCGTCCAGTTCGACGAGTGCCTGCTCGTCCCAGAGTCGTACGATCCCGACTACCGCCATCGCCGGATAGTCGCGGCCCGCCAACTCCCTCCAGATGCGACCCAGTTCGGCAGCCCGCTCGCGATAGGCGGCGACATCCGTGACGTAGACGGTGACGCGCGCCAGGTCGGACGCCGTACCGCCCGCCGCCGTCAGCGAGGCCAGCAGATTCGTCAACGCCCGGGTGAACTGATCCGGCAGGGACTCCCCCACGATCTTCCCGTCGACGTCGAGAGCGGTCTGGCCCGCAAGGAAGACGAGCCGCTCGCCGGTCGCGACGACGGCGTGGGAGAAGCCGAGGGGCGGGGAGAGTTCGGGGGGGTTGACTCGCTGGATGGTCACCTGGCCTCCGGGTCGGTGAATTCGGCGTACAACTCCCGCGCGATGATGCCGCGTTGGACCTCGCTGGCTCCCTCGTAGATCCGAGGTGCGCGCACCTCCCGGTAGAGGTGTTCGAGCAGGTGGCCACGGCGCAGGGCTCGTGCGCCGTGGAGTTGGACGGCCGTGTCGACGACGTACTGCGCCGTCTCGGTGGCGAACAGTTTGGCCATCGCGGCACGCTTCGGGACGTCCGGCGCGCCGCTGTCGTACGCCGTCGCCGCGGCCCGGACCATCAGCCGCGCCGCCTCCGTGCGCAGGGCCATCTCGGCGACCTGGTGGGTGACCGCCTGGAGCCCGCTCAACTTGCCGCCGAACGCGTCCCGTCGGGCGGTGTGGGCCAAGGTCGCGTCGAGTGCGGCCTGCGCCATGCCGAGGGCGAAGGCGCCGACGCTGGGGCGGAACAGGTCGAGGGTGCCCATGGCGACCCGGAAACCGCGGTCCGGCTCGCCGAGCATGTCGTCCACGGTGACCGGGACGGCGTCGAAGCGGAGGGCGCCGATGGGATGCGGGGAGAGCATGTCGAGGGCGGAACCGGTGAGGCCCGCGCGGTCGGCGGGAACGACGAACGCGGTGACGCCCCGGGCGCCGGCCCCCTGGGTGGTGCGGGCGAAGACGGTGTAGAAGTCGGCCTCGGGAGCGTTGGAGATCCAACATTTCTCACCGGTGAGCCGCCAGCCGTCCGGCCCGTCCGGCTCGGCGGCCAGGGACAGCGCAGCCGCGTCCGAGCCCGCGCCCGGCTCGCTCAGGGCGAAGGCGGCGATCGCGGTGCCGTCGGTGACGCGGGGGAGCCAGTGCCGTCGCTGGTCGGGGGTGCCGTGGGCGTGCACCGGATGCGCGCCCAGTCCCTGCAACGCGAGCGCGGTCTCCGCCTCCGTGCAGGCGTAGGCGAGTGACTCGCGCATGAGGCAGAGGTCGACGGCGCCGGAGGTGAACAGCCGCGGCAGCAGACCGAGCCGGCCCAGCTCGGCGACCAGCGGGCGGTTGACGCGACCTGGTTCGCCTTTCTCGACGAGTGGGCGCAGCCGTTCGGCGGCGAGGGCGCGCAGTTCGGCGCACCAGGCGGCCTGTGCCGGTTCGAGCGAGAATGCGGGCATCGCCTGTCTCCTCCGCCGTGCGTGACCTGCCGTACCTGTTTCCGCTGGGCTTGTTTCCGCTGTGCTTGTTTCTGCCGTACTTGTTCCGCTGTGCCTGTTTCTGTCGTACCTGTATCTGCCGTGCGTGTTACCGCCGTCCGTGTTTCTGCCGTGCTTGTTTCTGCCGTGCTGTTTCTGCTGTTTCGGTCTCGGAGCTGCTGCTTCCGCCGGGGCGCACGGCGTGCCGCAAGTATTTCTGCCGCGTCGCTCCAGTCGCCCCGTGTCTTGCCGTCTTCGTGTTCCGTACGTCCCGCTCGGGCCGCCTCGCCGCCTTCAGCCGCCGGCCCGCCTCCCTACGACGATATCGCGTACCGTTGACTGTCGTCACCAACGCGCTACGCTCCTTGCGCGACCCCACGACGACGCCCGCCCGGGCAGCCCAGCCGGACAGTCCATCCAGGCAAGGGGGCGAACGCCCATGAACGTCTCGGCCCACGTCGACACCTTCGCGCGCGACCACCTTCCGCCGCCCGGCCACTGGCCCGACCTCCGGTTCGATCTGCCCGAACTGGACTACCCCGAGCGGGTGAACTGCGCCGCCGAGCTGCTCGACCACGCCGCCTTGGACCGGCCCGTTTTCCACACCGTCTCCGGGCCGACCTGGACGTATCGGGAGCTGCGGGCCCGCGTCGACCGGATCGCCCATCTGCTCAGCGGCGATCTCGGCGTCGTCCCCGGCAATCGTGTGCTGCTGCGCGGCCCGACCACGCCCTGGCTCGCGGCCTGCTGGCTGGCGGTGCTGAAGGCGGGTGCGATCGCGGTCACCGTCCTGGCCCAGCAGCGGCCGAACGAGCTGCGCACCATGTGCGAGATCGCGCGGGTGGAGCACGCGCTCTGCGACATCCGGGCCGTCGACGACCTGGCCAAGGCGGAGATACCCGGGCTCAGGATCACGACGTTCGGCGGTGACGCTCCCGACGACCTGCTGAACCGGTCGGCGCCGCAGGAGCCGTACCAAGCCGTCGAAACCGCTTCCGACGACGTGGCGCTGATCGCCTTCACCTCCGGCACCACCGGCCGCCCCAAGGGCTGTCTGCACTTTCACCGGGACGTGCTGGCGATCGCCGACACCTTTTCCCGGCACATACTGAAACCGCTTCCTGACGATGTATTCGCCGGTAGTCCCCCGCTCGGTTTCACCTTCGGACTCGGCGGGCTGGTCGTCTTCCCGATGCGGGCGGGCGCCAGCGCTCTGCTGCTCGAACAGGCGGGCCCCCGGCAACTGTTGCCCGCGATCGCCGCCCACCGGGTGACCGTGCTGTTCACCGCGCCGACCGCGTACCGCGCGATGCTGAACGACCTCGACGACCCGAGCCGCCCCGACGCGCCCGACGTCTCCTCGCTGCGCCGTTGCGTGTCCGCCGGCGAGAACCTGCCCGCCGCCACCTGGCGGGCCTGGCACGAGCGGACCGGACTCCGGCTGATCAACGGCATCGGCGCGACCGAACTGCTGCACATCTTCATCTCGGCCGCCGACCAACACATCCGGCCCGGCACGACCGGGATCCCCGTCCCCGGCTGGCAGGCGCGCGTGCAGGACGCCGGCGGCAAGCCCGTGAGCGACGGCGCTCCCGGCCTGCTCGCCGTGCGTGGCCCGGTCGGCTGCCGCTATCTCGCCGACCCGCGTCAACAGCAGTACGTGCGGGACGGCTGGAACGTCACCGGCGACACCTACGTCCGTGAGGCCGACGGCTACTTCCGGTACGTCGCGCGCGCCGACGACATGATCATCTCGGCCGGGTACAACATCGCGGGCCCGGAGGTCGAGGACGCGCTTCTGCGGCACCCGGACGTGGTGGAGGCGGCGGTCGTGGGGCGGGCAGACGAGCAACGGGGGCAGGTGGTCGTCGCGTTCGTCGTCCTGCGGGCCGGCGCCCCGCGCGACCCCGAGGTGCTGCGCACCTTCCTCAAGGAGGAGTTGGCGCCGTACAAGTGCCCGCGCGCGTTCGTCTTCCTCGACGGGCTGCCCCGCACGGCGACCGGGAAGCTCCAGAGATTCAGGCTGCGCACCGAAGACCACATCGACGGCCACGGCGACGACCCCGGCCCTGTGGCCCCCGAAGGCGCCGACGAGAACCGTACCGAAGGCCACTGTGAAGATCACGTCGGCGATGACACCAATAGTGACCAGCAGTGATACCGAAGACCTAAGATGATCAACGTGTCCGATCAGCCCGCACCCCGGTCTCTCATCGTCACGCTCTACGGCGCGTACGGCCGCTTCGCACCGGGCCCGGTGCCCGTCGCCGAGCTGATCCGGCTGCTGGCCGCGGTCGGCGTCGACGCGCCCTCCGTGCGCTCCTCGGTGTCCCGGTTGAAGCGGCGCGGACTGCTGCTGCCCGCCCGCACCGCGCAGGGCGCGGCCGGATACGAACTGTCCGACGAGGCACGGCAGTTGCTCGAAGACGGCGACCGGCGCATCTACGCCACCGCCCCGCCGGCGGACGAGGGCTGGGTGCTGGCGGTGTTCTCCGTCCCGGAGTCGGAGCGGCAGAAGCGGCACGTGCTGCGATCGCGGCTCGCGGGCCTGGGGTTCGGTACCGCCGCACCGGGCGTGTGGATCGCGCCGGCACGGCTGCACGACGAGACCCGGCACACCCTCCGACGGCTGCGCCTCGACCCGTACGTCGACCTCTTCCGGGGTGAGCACCTCGGCTTCGCGCCGACCGTCGAGTCCGTCGCCCGCTGGTGGGATCTGGCGGCCATCGCCAAGGAGCACGAGACGTTCCTCGACGACCACGCGCGCGTGCTGCACGCCTGGCGGCAGCGGCCGGACACCCCGCCGGAGGAGGCCTACCGGGACTACCTCCTCGCCCTGGACTCCTGGCGTCACCTGCCCTACACCGACCCCGGCCTGCCCGTCCGCCTGCTGCCCGAGGGCTGGCCCGGGACCCGCTCGGCGGCCGTGTTCCGGGAACTGCACGAGCGACTGCGGGACGCGGGGGCGCAGTTCGCGGGAGTGACCCCGCACGCGCCATGAGTCACTCAGTCAAAGCTCAGACTCTTCGAGCGGTCTTCTCAGACTTCTTACCTACCGTTCCACGGGGGCGGGACGGGGGTACGACGGGCAGGAAAGAGGACTGTTGCGCATGACCGAAAAGCCGAGGGCCGTCACGCCGAGGGCCGTCGCACCAAGGACCGTCACACCGAAGGCGCAGGGGGCCACGGTCTGGCTCACGGGGCTGCCGAGCGCGGGCAAGACGACGATCGCCCGTTTCCTGAGCGATCGACTGAAGCGCGAAGGACATCGGGTGGAGGTCCTCGACGGTGACGAGATACGCCGTTTCCTCTCCGCCGGCCTCGGTTTCTCCCGAGCCGACCGGCACGTCAACGTGCAGCGCGTCGGCCTTGTCTCGGAGGTCCTCGCCCGCAACGGCGTCCTTTGCGTCGTCCCTGTGATCGCGCCCTACGCCGACAGCCGCGAGGCGGTGCGGCTCCGGCACGAGACGAGCGGCACGCCGTACATCGAGGTGCATGTCGCGACCCCGGTCGAGGTGTGCCGCGAGCGGGACGTGAAGGGGCTGTACGCCCGGCAGGCCGCGGGCGAGCTGACCGGGCTGACGGGCGTCGACGACCCGTACGAGGCACCGGTCGACCCCGAGCTCGTCCTGACGACGCAGGACCGGACCCCGCCGGACTCGGCGGACGCGGTGTACGCGGTGCTGGCGGCACGCGGGCTGGTGTGAGCGCGGCGGCCTCGGCCGCGACGGCCTCCGAACCGGAGCCCGGCGCGCTTCCCGGGCCGGGCTTCCTGGTTCCTGCCGGGCCGGGCTTCCCATCTTTCCGCCGGGCCGGCTTCCGGAACGGCCTCCGGCTGTTCCCTCAACTGGTGAGTGTCAGACGCGGTTTGGGCGTGTCCGAGCGTCCGGTGCGCGGGGGGCGGCTGCCGGCCCGGTAGGGGGCGGGCCAGTCGACGCCCGGTCCGGTGTAGCCCTGCTCGACGGCGGCGTGCAGGGTCCAGTTCGGGTCGTAGAGGTGCGGCCGGGCGAGGGCGCAGAGGTCCGTACGGCCTGCCAGGATCAGCGAGTTGACGTCGTCCCAGGAGGAGATGGCGCCGACCGCGATCACCGGCACTCCCACCTCGTGCCGGATCCGGTCGGCGAACGGCGTCTGGTAGGAGCGTCCGAACTCGGGCCGTTCCTCGGCCACAACCTGGCCGGTCGACACATCGATCGCGTCGGCGCCGTGCGCGGCGAACGCACGGGCGATCTCGACGGCGTCGTCGGCCGAAGTGCCGCCCTCGGCCCAGTCGGTGGCGGAGATACGGACGGTCATCGGTCGTTCCGCCGGCCATACCGCGCGGACCGCGTCGAAGACCTCCAGCGGGAAGCGGAGTCGCGCGCCGAGCGAGCCCCCGTAGGCGTCGGTGCGGCGGTTGGTCAGCGGGGAGAGGAAGCCGGACAGCAGGTAGCCGTGGGCGCAGTGCAGTTCGAGCAGGTCGAAACCGGACCGGACGGCACGCTCGGCGGCGACCACGAACTCACGTCGGATGTCGGCGAGTTGAGTTCCGCTGAGTTCGCGTGGCAGCCGGCCGCCCGGTTTGTACGGCAGCGGGGAGGCGGCCACGAGCGGCCAGTTGCCGTCGGGCAGTGGTTCGTCCATGCCTTCCCACATCGGCTTGGTCGAGCCCTTGCGCCCCGAGTGGCCGAGTTGGACACCGATCGCGGTACCCGGCGCCCGCTCGTGCACGAAGGCGGTGACGCGCCGCCAGGCGTCGGCCTGGCGATCGGTGTAGAGGCCGGTGCAGCCGGGCGTGATGCGTCCCTCGGGTGACACGCACACCATCTCGGTCATCACCAGGGCGGCCCCGCCGAGGGCGCGGGCGCCGAGGTGGACGAGGTGGAAGTCGCCGGGCAGGCCGTCGGCCGCCGAGTACATGTCCATGGGTGAGACGACGACCCGGTTGCGCAGGGTCAGGCCGCGCAGCCGGAACGGGGTGAACATCGGGGGTGTGCCGGGCGGGCAGCCGAACTCCCGCTCCACGGCCTCGGTGAAGTGGGGGTCGCGCAGACGGAGGTTGTCGTGGGTGACGCGGCGGCTGCGGGTGAGGAGGTTGAAGGCGAACGCGCGGGGCGGCTGGTCGAGGTAGAGGCCGATGTTCTCGAACCACTCCAGGCTGGCGCGGGCGGCCCGCTGGGTGGAGGCGACGACGGGCCTGCGCTCCTCCTCGTAGGCGGTCAACGCCGTACGCAGATCCGGGTGTTCGTGCAGGCAGGCGGCCAGCGCGAGGGCGTCCTCGACGGCGAGTTTGGTGCCGGAGCCGATGGAGAAGTGGGCGGTGTGGGCGGCGTCGCCCAGCAGGACGACGTTGCCGTGGGACCAGCGTTCGTTCACGACGGTCCGGAACGTGGTCCAGGTGGAGTTGTTGGACGTGAGAGGGCGTCCGCCGAGGGCGTCCGTGAAGATCTTGGCGCAGCGCTCGACCGACTCCCGTTCGTCGAGTTCGTCGAAACCGGTTGCCCGCCAGACCTCCTCGCGCATCTCGATGATCACGGTCGAGGAGTCGGCGGCGTAGGGGTATCCGTGCAGCTGCATCACTCCGTGGGGCGTTTCGGCGATCTCGAAGCGGAAGGCGTCGAAGGCGAAGTCCGCGGCGAGCCAGATGTAGCGGCAGCGGTGACCGTCCACCCGGGGGTGGAACACCCGGGCGTACGCCTCACGGGTGGTGCTGTGCACACCGTCGGCGGCGATGACGAGGTCGTACTCCTCCGCGAGCCGTGCGGGGGCCGGGGCTTCGGTGCGGAAGCGCAGGTGGACGCCGAGGGAGCGGCAGCGTTCGTGCAGGATCTCCAGGAGCCTGCGCCGGCCGAGGGCGGCGAAGCCGTGTCCGGTGGAGGTGTGCCGGGCGTTGCGGTGCACGATGTCGATGTCGTCCCAGCGGACGAAGTCCCGCTGGAAGGCCGCGTAGACCTGCGGGTCGGCGTGTTCGATGCCGCCGAGGGTCTCGTCGGAGAGGACCACTCCGAAACCGAAGGTGTCGTCGGGGGCGTTGCGTTCCCAGAGGGTGATCTCCCGGGCGGGGTCGAGGCGTTTCAGCAGGGCCGCGGCGTAGAGGCCGCCGGGGCCGCCGCCGACGATCGCGACGCGCAGGGGGTGGCTGGTCGACGCGGGCGGCTGCGGGCGCGTGGTGGCCGGTCGCTCCCGCGCGGCGGAGCCGCCGCTGTCACTGTCCCGCGCCCCCGGGGAGGATGTCCGCACGTCGGCCGCCACGCCTACCGTCCCCTCCACTTCGGAGACCGCTTTTCCGTGAACGCTGCGTGGAACTCCGCGTAGTCCTCGCCGTTCATCAACAGGGCCTGGGTCGCGGCGTCCAGTTCCACCGCCGCGGCCAGGGGCATGTCGAGTTCCGCCGTGAGGAGCGCCTTGGTCTGGGCGTAAGCCAGTGCGGGTCCGTCGGCCAGGCGGCGGGCGAGTGCCTGGGCGGCTTCGTCGGACCGGCCCTCGTCGGTCAGTTCGCTGATCAGGCCGATGCGTTCGGCCTCGGGGGCGCGGACCGGTTCACCGAGCATGAGCAGCCGGGTGGCGTGGCCGAGGCCCACGACCCGGGGCAGCAGATAGGCGGCGCCCATGTCGCCGCCGGAGAGGCCGACGCGGGTGAAGAGGAACGCGAAGCGGGCGCTGGGGTCGGCGATCCGGAAGTCGGCGGCCAGCGCGAGGACCGCGCCGGCGCCCGCCGCGACGCCGTGCACGGCCGCGATGACCGGGAACGGGCACTCCCGTACGGCGCGCACGACCTGGCCGGTCATCCGGTTGAAGTCGAGGAGTCGGGCGGTGTCCATGCCAAGGGTGGCGCCGATGATCTCGTCGACGTCTCCGCCGGAGCAGAAGCCGCGGCCCTCGCCGGCCAGTACCAGGGCGCGGACCGACCGCTCCCGGGACAGCTCGGCGAGCAGGTCGCGCAGGTCGGCGTAGGCGCCGAAGGTGAGGGCGTTGAGTTTCTCGGGACGGGCCAGGGTGACGGTGGCGATGCCGTCGGTGCGCTCGACGCGCAGGTGGTGCCAGTCGGAGGTGCGGGCGGCGGAGCCGGTGAAGGGACTCATGAGGGCGGCCTCCTCGACAGTCACCCCCGAAGTTATCACCTTCTGGTGACTGTCGTCATGAGTACGCGATAGAGCCGCCGGGAAGAAACACTGTGTCACCGCACGGCATGTTCTCGTCACACACGTCACCGGTCGTCGATAACGCGGTAACAACGGGATCAGGCGCGCGAGAGAGACCGTTGACGCGGGTAAGCCGCCGGCAGGGGCCGAAGGTCCCGTACGGCGCCCGACGAGCGCCTCTGCCGGAGGCCGCCGTACCATTCCTGAAGTTGAAAGCAGGACCGCCTGATGTCGATCACCGGACCCTGCGCCATGAACGGACTCGCCTTGCACGAACGCCCCTCCGAGCCGCCCGCCTCCTGGCGTATCGCGCTGCCGCACTCCGCCGCGGCCGTGCCGGTGGCCCGTGCGCTGGTCCGCACGGCGCTGGCCGAGCTGAAGCACGGAGCGGACAGCGACACCGCGGAGCTGCTCACCGCCGAGCTGGTGGCCAACGCCGTGGAGCACACCGCCGGGGACGCCCCGATAGAGCTGGTGGTGGAGCTGCGCCCGACCGGCTGCCGGGTCGAGGTGCACGATCCCGACCCGGTGCCGCCCGGCGATCTCACTCACCCTTCCGGGGAGGAGCCCGACCCCTGGCAGGAGCACGGGCGCGGGCTGCTGCTCGTCCGCACGCTCAGCTCGTCCTGCGGGCACCGGCCCACCGAGCAGGGCAAGGCGGTGTGGTTCAGGCTGTCCGCCGTCCCGCAGCAGTGGCGGCCGCACCCGGCGTGACGTCGGACGGCCGGCTCCCTACGGGCGTGCCGCGCGCCGGGACCCGGGGGCCGCGGCGCCCGTGACGGACGTGGAGCGTGCGCCCGCGGAGCGTGCGGTTCCCACGTCCCGCAGGTCCGCGGATCCGGCCGTGGATCCGGGCCGCCCGCTCAGGCGAGTGTCGCCACCAGCACGGCCTTGATCGTGTGCAGCCGGTTCTCCGCCTCGTCGAAGACGACCGAGTGGGCCGACTCGAACACCTCGTCCGTCACCTCGAGGGAGTCCAGGCCGTGGCTCTCATGGATCTCGCGGCCGACCTTGGTGCCGAGGTCGTGGAAGGCCGGGAGGCAGTGCAGGAACTTGACGTCCGGGTTGCCGGTGGCGCGCAGGACGTCCATGGTCACGGCGTACGGGCCGAGGGCGGCGATCCGCTCGTCCCAGACCTCCTTGGGCTCCCCCATGGAGACCCACACGTCGGTGGCGACGAAATCTGCGCCCGTGACGCCCTCGGCGAGGTCCTCGGTGAGCAGGATCGTGGCCCCGGAGCCCTCCGCCAGCTTGCGGGCCCGCGCGATCACCTCGTCGCCGGGCCAGTACTCCTTGGGCGCGACGATCCGGACATCCATGCCGAGCAGGGCGCCGGTGATCAGGTAGGAGTTGCCCATGTTGAAGCGGGCGTCGCCGAGGTAGGCGAGGACGAAACCGTCTTCGACGAGATTCTTGGCGCAGTGCTCGGTCATCGTGAGCACGTCGGCGAGCATCTGGGTGGGGTGCCAGTCGTCGGTGAGGCCGTTGAAGACGGGCACGCCCGCATGGGCGGCGAGCTCCTCGACCTTCTCCTGGCTGGACCCGCGGTACTCGATGCCGTCGTACATCCGGCCCAGCACGCGGGCGGTGTCCTTCACCGACTCCTTGTGGCCGATCTGGGAGCCGGACGGGTCGAGGTAGGTGGTGGAGGCGCCCTGGTCGGCGGCGGCGACCTCGAACGCGCAACGGGTGCGCGTCGAGGTCTTCTCGAAGATCAGGGCGATGTTCCTGCCGCGCAGATGCTGCACCTCGGTCCCGGCCTTCTTGGCGGCCTTCAGCTCGGCTGCCAGCTCGATCAGGCCGCGGAACTCCTCGCCGGTGAAGTCCAGCTCCTTGAGGAAGTGGCGGCCGGCGAGGGCGGTCGGGACTGTCGCCATGGGGTCGCTCCAGAAGTGCGGTGAAGAGTGCAGTGCGCGGTGCACGGGACTGCGGTGACAGGGACGCCCGGAAGTCTATACGATACTCAACATTTTTATACAGACACCCGAGCGGCACCCGTACGCCCGTCCGTACGCCTATACGGCACTCCGCTCGACGGGGCAGCTCATACAGCGCGGCCCGCCCCTCCCCCGGCCCAGCTCGCTGCCGGGGATCTCGATCACCTCGATGCCCTGCTTGCGCAGATGGGTGTTGGTGGTGACGTTGCGCTCGTAGGCGACGACCACACCCGGCTCGACGGCGAGGACGTTGCAGCCGTCGTCCCACTGCTCACGCTCCGCCGCGTGGACGTCCTGGGTGGCGGTGAGCACCCGGATCTCGCTCAGGCCGAGGGCGGCGGCGATCGCGCGGTGCATGTGCTCCGGCGGATGGTCGGTGACCTTCAGCTCCTTCTCGCCGACGCCCGGCTCGATGGTGTACGAGCGGAGCATCCCGAGGCCCGCGTACTGGGTGAAGGTGTCGCCGTCGACCATCGTCATGACGGTGTCGAGGTGCATGAAGGCGCGCCGCTTCGGCATGTCGAGGGCGACGATGGTCTCGGCCGAGCCCGCCGCGAACAGCTTGTGGGCGAGCATCTCGACGGCCTGCGGGGTGGTGCGCTCGCTCATGCCGATCAGCACGGCGCCGTTGCCGATGACGAGGACGTCGCCGCCCTCGATCGTGGACGGATAGTCGGCCTGCCCCTCCGACCAGACGCGGAACGGCTCCCCGCGGAAGAGGGGGTGATGCCGGTAGATCGCCTCGAAGTGGACGGTCTCGCGCTGCCGGGCCGGCCAGCGCATGGCGTTGATCGCGACACCGTCGTAGATCCAGGCGGAGGTGTCACGGGTGAACAGGTGGTTGGGCAGCGGGTCGAGGAGGAAGTCGTCGAGGTCCATGACGTGGAAGCGCACGGAAGTCGGTTCGGGATGCGCTTCCAGAAACTCCCGCTTGGTCATGCCCCCGACGAGGGCCTCCATCAGCTCCGGGGCGGGGAGCGTCTCGAAGGCGGCACGGAGGTGGTCGGTGGCGAGCACCCCGTACTCCTTCTCGTCGAAGACACGGTCCAGGACGAGCGCTCGGGCCGCCGGGATCTCCAGCGCCTCGGTGAGCAGGTCGCCGAAGAGGTGTACGGCGACGCCGCGGTCGCGCAGCACGTCGGCGAAACCGTCGTGCTCGGCGCGCGCCCGGCGCACCCACAGCACGTCGTCGAAGAGAAGTGCGTCCTTGTTGCTGGGGGTGAGCCTTTTGAGCTCGAGATCCGGCCGGTGAAGGATGACGCGGCGCAGCCGCCCGGCCTCGGAGTCGACATGGAATCCCATGTCTCCATCCTGACCACCGGAGACCGGCTTCACCCCCTACTGGACCGTTTCCGCGCGAGCTTGTTCCCCCCTTCCCGCTTTCCTCCCCCTCCCTCCGCCCTTCCCGTCGACCTCCCTCCGCCCTCCAGCCTTTCTCGTCCCCTTGACGACAAGAGGAACGGGCGACTATCGTTTCTTTATCGTCGCACTGACGAGAAATGACGAGGGGGGCCTCTCATGGCCGACATCACCCGGCGCCTCGGCTGGCGCCATCTGCGCGGCGCCCCGACGGCGCACGTGCGCCACCACCGCTCCGGCACGCTCGCGCACGACGGCCCCGGGCTCAGCTTCTGGTTCCGCTCACTGAGCGCGGCACTCTCCGAAGTACCGGTGGACGACCGTGAGTTGGCGATGACCTTCCATGCCCGCACGGTCGACTTCCAGGACGTGGCGGTGCAGGCGACGGTGACTTACCGGATCAGCGACCCGGCTGTCGCCGCCGCCCGCCTCGACTTCTCCATCGACCCCGACACCGGGGTGTGGCGCAGCGCGCCCCTGGAACAACTCGGCACCCTGCTCACCGAGACGGCGCAGCAGCACGCACTGGACGTCCTCGCGCGGACGTCGCTGGCGTCGGCGCTGGTGGACGGCGTGAAGTCGGTACGGGAGCGGGTCGCGGCGGGGCTGGCGGCGGAGCCGCGACTGCCGGCCACGGGCATCGAGATCGTGGCCGTACGGGTCGTCGCGCTGCGTCCGGAACCGGAGGTGGAGCGGGCGCTGCGCACCCCGGCACGTGAGCAGATCCAGCAGGAGGCCGACCGGGCGACGTACGAACGGCGGGCGGTGGCCGTCGAGCGGGAGCGGACGATCGCCGAGAACGAGCTGGCCAGCAAGATCGAACTGGCCCGTCGTGAGGAGCAGTTGGTCGAGCAGCGCGGCACGAACACCCGCCGCGAGGCGGAGGAGAACGCGGCGGCGGACAAGGTGCGGGCCGAGGCGGAGGCCACCCGGTCCGTACGGCTCGCGGAGGCGGAAGCCGCGCGGGCGGTGAAGCTGGCGGAGGCCGGGGCCGCGAAGCAGGTGCGGTTGGCGGATGCCGAGGCACAGCGCACCGAACGGCTGAGCCAGGCGGAGGCGGCGCGCACGGTCCAGCTCGCCCACGCCGAGGCGCAGGCGGCGCGCGAGGTCGGCGAGGCGCGGGCCCAGGCCCAGGCGGCGTGGCTGCGCGTACACGCCGACGTCGACGTGGCGACCCTGCACGCCCTCACCCGGACCCGTCTCGCCGAGAACCTGCCACGCATCGACAGCGTGACGATCTCTCCGGACGTCCTCACCGGTCTCCTGTCGAGGCTCGGCGGCGAGGAACGGGAATGAGTCTCGCCCCACGGGCCGTACTGGTCCACCGCACCACGGAGTACGAGGAGTTGGTGGCCCGGCACGGCACCCACGGCCAGGCCGCCTTCTTCCTCTCCTCAAGGGGCCGGGACATCGAGGAGGTCGCCGAACGCCACCGGCGCACCAGGCGGGCCATGGCGGAGGTGACGGCCGCGATTCCGCTGACCTGGCGTCAGACACACGTGGAGCGGGCCGACTTGGACCGCTTCCTCTTCGCACCCGAGGACGTGGTGGTCGTGGTCGGCCAGGACGGGCTGGTGGCCAACGTCGCCAAGTACCTGGCCGGGCAGCCGGTGGTGGGCATCGACACCGACCCCGGCCGCAACCCGGGCGTCCTGGTCCGCCACAGCCCCGCGGACGCCCGGCTGCTCCTGCCCTCGGTGTTCGCGGCGGGCACCGGCTCGCAGGGGCTGACCATGGTGGAGGCGGTGGCCGACGACACCCAGCGGCTGCTGGCGCTCAACGAGATCTATCTGGGCGCCGCCGGACACCAGACCGCCCGCTACCGTCTGGGCCTCGACGACGACGGGGGTGCCGTCGAGGCCCAGGCCTCCTCCGGGGTACTGGTGGGCACGGGCACCGGGGCGACCGGCTGGATCCGGTCGGTGTGGCAGGAGCGGGGCGGCGGTGGCGGACGTGGTGGCGGGGGCGGGAGTGACGTGGGCCCGCGCCTTCCGGGTCCGACGGAGGACCGGCTGGTGTGGTTCGTCCGGGAGGCCTGGCCGTCGCCGGCGACCGGCACCTCGCTGGTCGCCGGCGAGCTCGCGGCCGGCAGCCGGCTGACCCTCACCGTCGAGTCGGAACGGCTCATCGCCTTCGGTGACGGGATCGAGAGCGACGCGGTGGAACTGACCTGGGGGCAGCGGGTACGGGTGGGGCGGGCGGAGGCGGCGCTGCGACTCGTCGGCTGAGCCCCAGCGCCACCGCCGCCCGCCGGGCGGGGGCGGAGCCGCAGCGCGCACTCCCGGACGCCGGGCGGGGGCGGAGCCGCGGCGCCACGGGTCGGGTCGAGCCGCAGGGCCTTCCCGTCGGCACGCCCGCCCCCGTCCTCCCGTCCTCCCGTCTCCGGTTCCGGCGGACCGGTGTGCCGGTAGGCCCGGCGCACGCTCGCCGCGTCGAGCCCGTCGTCGTTCCGGTCACAGTCGCGGGTCGACCGGCTCCGATTCCAGGGCCAGTACGCCGAACACCGCTTCGTGGACGCGCCACAGCGGCTCGCCCTCGGCGAGGCGCGCCAGGGCCTCCAGGCCGAGGGCGTACTCGCGGATCGCCAACGACCGCTTGTGGTTGAGGAAGCGGCCGCGCAGGCGGGTGAGGTTGTCGGGGCGGGTGTACTCCGGGCCGTAGATGATCCGCAGGTATTCGCGGCCCCGGCACTTGATGCCGGGCTGGACCAGACGGCCCTGCCCTCCCCCGCTCCCGGCGTCGCCCGAGGGGGGCGCACCCCCTCGGACCAGGGCGCCCAGCGGCTTGACGACCATGCCCTCGCCGCCTCGGCCCGTCATCTCCAGCCACCAGTCGACGCCGGCCTGGACCGACTCGGGGTCGGCCGTGTCGACGTAGAGACGCCGGGTCGTCTGGAGCAGGCCCGTGTTGTCGTGTTCCACCAGCCGGTCGAGGAGCGACAGCTGCTCGTCGTGGGGCAGGTCGGCGAGGCTGCGGCCCTGCACCGCGAGGATCTGGAACGGGGCCAGCCGTACGCCGTCCAGGCCGTCCGTCGGCCAGCAGTAGCGGCGGTACGCCTCGGTGAACGCGGCCGCGTCCGATGCCCGTTCACGCTGGCGGGAGAGGAGGTCGCCGACGTCGACGCCCCTCGCCGCCGCGCCTTCCAGTGCGGACAGGGCGCCCGGGAAGACCGCGCGGGACGCGGCGCCCACGGCCGCGTACTGCGAGCGGAGCAGCCCCGAGGCCTTCAGCGACCAGGGCATCAGCTCGGCGTCCAGCAGAAGCCAGTCCACCGTGCCGGAGGCGCTGTCGGGTGCGGCCAGCTCCGACCAGAGGCCCGCCTCGTCCACCGCCGTCCTGATCCGGCCGAGGATCTCCTCCGTCACGCTCTCGTCGTCGAAGAACGGCCGGCCCGTGCGGGTGTAGAGGGATCCGGTGGGGCCGTCCACGCCGAAACGCTTACGCGCTGTTTCCGCGTCCCGGCACACCAGGGCCACCGCCCTCGAGCCCATGTGCTTCTCCTCGCACACGACCCGGGCGACACCGTCCTGCGCGTACTGCGCGAACGCCTCCACCGGGTGCTCCAGGTAGCCCTCGACGTGCGAGGTGGCCGTGGGGGCCATCGTCGGCGGCAGATACGGCAGCAGCCGCGGGTCCACCGCGAAGCGGCTCATGACCTCCAGGGCCGCGGCCGCGTTCTCCTCCCGGATCGAGACACGGTTCTGACCCTCGTAACGGGTTTCGACAATGCGTCGGCCGTGCACGTCCGCCAGGTCCAGCGGACGGCCGTCGTGGCCGCCGGGCGCCTCGGAGCGCAGCGGCTTCGTCGGCTCGTACCAGACCTGCTCCGCCGGTACGTCGACCAGCTCGCGTTCCGGCCAGCGCAGCGCGGTCAGCTTGCCGCCGAACACGGCGCCGGTGTCCAGGCAGATGGTGTTGTTCAGCCAGGTGGCCTCCGGGACGGGCGTGTGGCCGTAGACGACCGCGGCACGGCCCCGGTAGTCCTCCGCCCACGGGTAGCGCACCGGCAGGCCGAACTCGTCGGTCTCGCCGGTGGTGTCGCCGTACAGCGCGTGCGAGCGGACACGGCCGGAGGTGCGGCCGTGGTACTTCTCCGGCAGACCGGCGTGGCAGACCACGAGCCGGCCCCCGTCGAGGACGTAGTGGCTGACGAGGCCGTCGATGAACTCCCGTACCTCGGTGCGGAACTCCTCGCTCTCGCTCTCCATCTGCTCGATGGTCTCGGCCAGGCCGTGGGTGTGCTGGACCTTGCGGCCGCGCAGGTGGCGGCCGTACTTGTTCTCGTGGTTGCCGGGCACGCAGAGGGCGTTGCCCGACCTGACCATCGCCATCACGCGGCGCAGGACGCCCGGACTGTCCGGTCCCCGGTCGACCAGGTCGCCGACGAAGACGGCCTGCCGGCCCTCCGGGTGGACTCCGTCGGCATACCCCAACTTGCCGAGCAGGCTTTCGAGTTCGGAGGCGCAACCGTGGATGTCGCCGATGATGTCGAAGGGGCCGGTGAGGTGGGTCAGGTCGTTGTAGCGCTTCTCGGTGACGACCGAGGCGTGCTCGACGTCCTCGACACCTCGCAGGACGTGCACCTTGCGGAAGCCCTCGCGCTCCAAATGGCGCAGTGAGCGGCGGAGTTCGCGGGTGTGGCGCTGGATGACCCGGCGGGGCATGTCGGCGCGGTCGGTGCGGGCCGCGTTGCGTTCGGCGCACACCTCCTCCGGCACGTCGAGCACGATGGCGATGGGCAGCACGTCGTACTGCTTCGCCAGCTCGACCAGCTGGCGGCGGGCGTCCGGCTGCACGCTGGTGGCGTCCACCACCGTGCGCCGGCCCGCCGCGAGGCGCTTGCCCGCGATGTAGTGCAGGACGTCGAAGGCGTCCCTGGTCGCACTCTGGTCGTTCTCGTCGTCGGAGACCAGACCTCGGCAGAAGTCGGAGGAGATGATCTCGGTGGACTTGAAGTTGCGGCGGGCGAAGGTGGACTTGCCGGACCCGGACGCGCCGATCAGGACGACGAGGGAGAGGTCGGTGACGGGCAGTACACGGCCCTGCTCCGGGGAAACCTGGGTGTCGGTCATGCTGCCTTCGCCTCCTTCTTCTCGGTCACGCTGCTCAGGGTGAAAACGGCCATCTGGGTGGGCGGTCCGACCTCCGGGTCGTCCAGGCCGACCGGGACGAACTCGACGGCGTAGCCGTGCCGTTCGGCGACGGTGGCCGCCCAGCCGCGGAACTCCTCGCGGGTCCACTCGAAGCGGTGGTCACCGTGCCGGACGTGACCTGCCGGGAGGCTCTCCCAGCGGACGTTGTACTCGACGTTCGGCGTCGTCACCAGGACCGTACGCGGGCGGGCCGCCCCGAACACCGCGTACTCCAGGGCGGGCAGCCGGGGCAGGTCGAGGTGCTCGATCACCTCGCTCAGCACGGCGGCGTCGTAGCCCTTGAGGCGGGCGTCGGTGTAGGCGAGCGAGCTCTGGACGAGCCGGACGCGAGAGGCCTGCCGCTCGCCCATGCGGTCCAGCTTCAGCCGGCGGGAGGCGATGGTGAGCGCGCGCATCGACACGTCGACGCCGACGATCTCGGTGAAGCGCGGGTCCTTCAGCAGTGCCTGCACCAACTGGCCCTGGCCGCAGCCGAGGTCGAGGACCCGGGCGGCCCCGGACTCCGTCAGCGCCGTGACGATCGCCTCGCGGCGCAGCACGGCCAGCGGGGTCGGGCGCTCCTCCGTCTCGGCCTCCGGCGCGACCGCGTTGTCGATCTCGTCGACCTCGCTGTCGTCTGCCTCGGCGAGCCGGACCAGTTCCAGCCGCTCCATGGCCTGCCGGGTCAGCGACCACCGGCGGGAGAGGTAACGGCTGGTGATCAGTTTCTGCTGGGGGTGCTCGGACAGCCAGCCCTCACCGGCGCGCAGCAGCTTGTCGACCTCGTCGGAGGAGACCCAGTAGTGCTTGGCGTCGTCGAGGACGGGCAGCAGGACGTACAGATGACGCAGGGCCTCGGCGACGGTGAGCGTCTCCGCCTCCAGGACCAGGCTCACATACCGCGAGTCGCCCCACTGCGTGAACTCCGGGTCGAGAGCCACCGGTTCGGCGCTCACGGCCCAGCCGAGCGGCTCGAAGAGGCCGCGTACGAGGTCGACGCCGCCACGGGCGGGCAGCGCGGGCACCTCCACGCGCAACGGCCTTGGCTGCGAAGGGAGTTCGGGCTTCGCCGCGCACACGCCCCGCATCGCGCTGGAGAACACACCGCTCAGGGCGACCGCGAGCAGCGAGGACGCCGCGTAGGGACGGTCGTTGACGTACTGCGCGAGAGCCGCGTCCGGCGCACCGCCCCGGCCCTTGCCCTTGCCGCGCCGGACCAGCGCCACGGCGTCCACCTCCAACAGCAGCGCCGCGGTGCAGCGCTCGGCATCGGCCTCGGGATAGAGCACGTGGGCCTTGCCGTAGGAGGTGGAGAACGCCTGCGCGTTGTCGGGATGCTTGTGCAGCAGAAAGCCCAGGTCGGTGGCAGGACGTGCGGGGGTGCCGGTGGTGCTGATCGTCAGGAACACGTGGGTGCCTCGGTGGGTTCGGAAGAAGGAGCGAAAGCGCTGATCGTGCGCTCGCGCACCCCTACAACGTACAGAGAACGTTTCCGCGCCACCCGCGATTTTCCAGCCGGTCGACCGCCGTCCGCGCTGGTCAGACACCGGGACGGGTGCGTTGACGGTGGGATCGGGGATCTCCCGGAAGGGTCGGGCAGGCGGGAGGTACCGCCCGGGGGCACGGGGCGCTGGGCACGGGGGCTCAGGGAACGCGAGGTGACGAGGACCGCGAGATCGCCCGGGCGGCGGCGGGGACGGGTGACTCGCCGGGGCCGGTCGGGGGGCTCTACTCCGGCATGTTTCGCCAGGGGCTGACGCCCAGTTTTCCGGTGGTGCCGAGGTCCAGGTGGGGGGTCACCGTCACGGGAGCGGCATCGGACCTGGCGCGTACCCGGACGTAGGGGACGTCGACCGCGGTGCCGAAGTCAGTGGTGTTGCGCCACATCAGGCCGGCGCTCGCGCGTTCACCGGGCTTCAGGGTGACGGGCCGGGGCGGGTCGTCGAAGCCGGTGACGGTCGAGATGCCGCCGCTGCCCTGGAAGATCTCGACGCCGTCGATCGGCTCCTGGTCCCCGTCCAGGAGGCTCACCTGTGGGTAGCCGTCCAGGGTGTAGTCCCGTTTCCCGCAGTTCTCCAGGACGAGTCCCACGACGCGCAGCCCCATCGCGGCGTCGCCGTCGTCCGCCGAGACGCGGATCCCGGACGGCGGGCAGACCCCCGCCTCGGTCGGCGCCTCGTCCGCCGGGACCTTGGTCACCTCGCCGACCTTCACCGTCGTCACCAGGGACGACCCCGGCTCGAGCATCCCCCGCCGGACGGTGCCCCGTACCGTACGGCCTGCCCCCACGGACCGCACGGTCACCGGCTCGCTGCTCATGACCTCGCCCGCGCTCGTCCTGAACTCGAAGCGGATGGTGTACGTCAGCTCTTCGGTACCGGAGTTGGTGACCTCGTAGGCGGCCGAGATGTCGGAGCCGGCGCCCGGGTCGGCCGGAAGACGTTCGGCCTCGACGGGGCCGCCGCCGGACGCGCTGAGGGTCGCGGACGCGGAGGGGAGGGTCACCGAGGTGATCCGGACCCCGTCCACGGCGGGCTCGGTGACCTGCGCCCCCGGCGTCGAACCGCTCGCGCCGACGCCGCCGTTCCGCGTGCCGCCGTGCTCCGACCCGCATGCCGTGAGGAGCAGCAGGGCGGCGAAGGCCGGCAGGAGTGGGAGAGGTCTGCGCATCAGGCCACCTCACCAGGGCCTGACCCCGCCGACTGTGACGGAAGCCACAGCTCCGGTCACAGCCGTGTCACAGATGACCGACGGCGCGCCCGGGCTGCCCGACAAGCAGGACAACGATGTCCAAGCCGGTACCCGAGCCCCCGCCGCCCGCGTCGCTGCGTGCCGGCGTCCCTGCGCCTCCGCACCCCCGCGCCCCTGCCGCCCGTACTAGTTCAGCTGCGCCTGCACCTGGGCGGAGATCAGCTCCAGGTGGTCGAGGTCGTGCAGGTCCAGAACCTGGAGGTAGAACCGCCGGGAACCGGCCTCGGCGTATCGGCCGATCTTGTCGACGACCTCCGCCGGGGAACCGGCCAGCCCGTTGGCCTTCAGCTCGTCGACCTCGCGGCCGATCGCGGCGGCACGCCGGGCGAGTTCCTGGTCGTCCTTTCCGACGCAGACGACGAGAGCGTTGGAGAAGGTGATCGCGTCCGCGGCGCGGCCGGCCTCCTGCGCGGCGGCCCGCACCCGGCCGAACTGACGCTCACTGTCCTCGATCGAGCCGAACGGCATATTGAACTCGTCCGCGAACTTCGCGGCCAGCCGCGGCGTCCGGGTCGCGCCGGTGCCACCGATCAGCACCGGGATCTTCGCCTGCGCGGGCTTGGGGAGCGCGGGTGAGTCGGTGAGGTCGTAGTACGTGCCGTGGAAGTCGTAGGTCTTGCCGAGTTCCGTCGCCCAAAGACCCGTGACGATCTCCAGCTGTTCCTCCAGCCGACCGATCTTCTCCTTCGGGAAGGGGATGCCGTACGCGGTGTGCTCGTCCTCGAACCAGCCCGCACCCAGGCCCAGTTCGACGCGTCCACCGGACATCTGGTCCACCTGCGCGACCTGGATGGCGAGAACGCCGGGCAGCCGGAAGGTGCCGGCGGTCATCAGCGTGCCGAGGCGGATGCGCTTGGTCTCGCGGGCGAGCCCGGCGAGGGTGATCCAGGCGTCCGTGGGGCCCGGGAGACCGCTGGCGTCGCCCATCTTCAGATAGTGGTCGGACCGGAAGAAGGCGTCGAACCCGAGGTCCTCGGTGGCCTTCGCCACGGTGAGGAGGGTGTCGTAGGTCGCCCCCTGCTGGGGCTCGGTGAAGATACGCAGATCCATACCTCCATCCTGCACTCCGATCTTCCCGTCAACCCCACCGGTCCCGTCTCCCCCGGCCGTCCCCGGGTCGGGTGAAAAACGTCCGTGTCGTGCGTGGGGGGTTGCCCGGCCCGGTGACCCGCCCCTCTGGTGATCGTTGGGCGGGCGGAGCCGGGGGCCCGGCACCCGTACCCGGCCGGTCGGCGCCGGGACGTCACCCGCATCGGCCCTCCGCGGGGAGCCGGTCAGGGCCGAGGAGGCCGCCGTGTCCGAAGAGGCCGTGCCGCAGCAGGGCGGGTCGCCCGCCACAGCCGAGCCGAAGGGGTTGCTGGAGCAGATGGAGGAGCTGATGGCGGCGCTGAACGCGGATCTTTCGGCGTTGGACTCGGAATTCCAGGCGACCGGGGGATCGCGGCGAGGGCTGGGGGAGGACGGTGGCTTGGTGGGTTGACGCTTCATCCCCCGCCCCCGCCCCCTCCCCCCTCCCTCCCTCCCCTTCCCTCCCTCCCCCTCTCCGCCTTGCCCCCTCTTGATCCCGACCGCCGGACGCCAGGCACCGGGTGCGGGTTCCGGACGTCGGTCAGGGCGTGAGGGCCGGGCACCGGACGCGGACGCCAGGCATCGGATGCGGGCACCGGACGCCGGACGCGGGCAACTGGACGCCAGGCGCGAGCCACCGCCAGGTACCGGACGCCGGACGCCCGTCGCAGACACCAGACACCAAACGCGGGACGCCGGAGGGGGGACGCGGGCGACAGACGCCCGAGGCGGACCCCTGACCCCCAACGCCAAGAGCAGGTACCGCACCCCCGGGCAGGTCGGCCTTCCTCATCTCTCCGGCAATGCGCCCTCTCTTTCCTCCCGTTCCTCTCTCGCCGCCAGCTTGCGCAGCATCTCCAGGACCCGGTCGCGGGACTCGTCCGCCGCGTCGATGGCCTCCATGCACTTCCAGTACGTGCCGTGTTCGTCAGCCGAGCTCGCCAGGCCGACCAGGGCGATTCCGACCTCGCCCAGCAGGCCGCTCAGATCGAGCAGCGCCCGGCGGGCGTCGTCCAGTTCGGTGAGCCGGGCGGCGAGCAGGTCCCCGGGGTCGAGATCCGGCGCGCCCAGCACACCGCAGCCTCTGCCCGCCAGCTCCGTCAGTCCCAGTGCCTCGCCGCGCAGTTCGGGCGGGCCCGATACGGCGAGGCGACTGCCGATCGCCTGCGCCAGGGCCTGCGCCTGCCACACCTCCGCGAGGATCCTCGCTCCTTCGCCACCGCCCGCGAGCGCGCGCCTGCTCGTCAGGATGAGCCGCACCGCGTCCATGCGCTGCCCCCGTCTGCCCCGACGTGCTGCCCGCACGTCCGCCCGAACATCCGTGTCCACTACTCCACTACCCAGAGTGAGGGCGTGTGGTGCGAAAAGCCAGAGGAAGACCGAAATCTGTGGACAACAAATCGATTTCGGTCCGCTCATCGACTCCGGAGAGTGAAAACGGACTGTTCGGCTCACCTTCGAGCCGACGCGACGGCGCCGCCACTCACGGCACCGCCACCTCACCGCTACGGCGCCGGGAACCTGCGCTCGTTGCGGTCGATCTTCGCGTCCAGCGCCACCAGCGGATCGATACCCAGCACTTCGCACAGCTGGAGCAGATAGGCGAGCACGTCGGCGACCTCGTCCGTCACCCGGTGGGCGGTGTCCGGATCGTCCATCACGCGCCCGGACTCCTCCGGCGTCAACCACTGGAAGATCTCGACCAGTTCGGACGCCTCCACACTGAGCGCCGACACGAGGTTCTTGGGGGTGTGGAAGGGCTGCCAGTTCCGCGCGGCCGCGAACTCGGCGAGCCTGCGCTGGAGTTTCGCCACGTCGAGGTGTTGTTCTGTCACGGACCCAGGTGTACCACCGTCACTCCCTCCGTAGGGGTGGCCCCGTACCCGTCGCCCACCGCGCCGACGCAGCGGATGTGCCCGCGCTCGGCCATCCGCACCGCCAGCCGCAGCAGTTCGGTGCGCTGTCGTACGTCGAGTCCCCGGTCGAGGCCGTCCGCGAGCAGGGTGAGGGTCTGCAACGCGGCGGGGATCTCGCCGGCCGGGTCCACGTCGAGGACGCCCGGCCCGGTGAGCAGCACCAGGGCCAGGGCGATGTAGCGCAGCTCGCCGTATCCCAGCCGGGCGAGCTCCGTGCGGCTGCCGTCGGCGCGGTGGAGCAGCGCGCGGACCGTGCCGTCGGCCAGCGGCTCGGCACGCAGGTCCACGACCGGCCCGGTGGATCCGGCGGACAGCGCGGCCACCAGCAGCGCGTGCCGGCGCCCGCACTCCTCGCGGGTGCGCCAGAGGACGTCGGCGAGGTTGTCGCAGCCGCTGAACAGCCGGCCGGAGCCGGTGGGGACGGGGACCCCCATCCAGTCCGGCTGCGGATCGCAGGCGAAGACGGACCGCAGGGCGACGACCATCTGTTCCGCGGCGGCGAGCACCTGCCGTTGTCCGTCGGTCCTGCCGGCCACGCGCAGCGGCAGCAGGGCGGTGCCGAGCCGGTCGTCGGGCAGCGGGGCGCGCGTCACCGGTGCGGAGCCGCCGGTGTGCCAGGCGGCCTGTACGGCACGGCGCCCGGGGTCGCGCAGCGCCGTCTCCAGCAGCACGACACCCGCCGCGCTCAGCCGCTCCCCCACGATGCGCAGCTCGGGTTCGGCCTGCACGGCGACGTCGAGCCGGACGGGGCCGCCGGGTCCGTCGGCCGTGCATCCGATGCGGAACCCCCGGCGATGCTGGGCGTCGGGCCGCGCCCCCTGCGGCACGCACGCGGCCGGATCGGCGAACACCTCGCCCAGCGGGGCCCCGCCCCCGAGTCGCGCCAGCGCCTCGTAGGCCCGCAGAGCGCTGCTCTTACCACTCCCGCTGGCGCCGACGAACAGCGTGACCGCCCCCAGCGGGAACCGGGCCCGACGGTGCCCCGCGAAGGCGGAGAGCCGCAGTTCGGTGACGCAGGGCCGGACGTGCCGCACCTGGGCGGACGCGGTACGAGGATCCGGCGCGGGGGGCGTGGTACGGCGCTCCGCCACGGAAGGCGCCTGCGCGGGCACGGTACGGGACACGTCCCCGGACGGCGGCCCGTCGGACGCCGGGTGCGTCAGGTGAGGTAAAGGCGCGGAGGAGGCACCCGAGGATGCGTCGGAGGGAGCCGGGGAGGAAAAGCCGCCCACGGCGGAGGCGGTGGAGGGGGCCGCGGTGGAAGCGGAGGCGGTACAGGCGGTGGAGGGGGCTGCGGTGGCGGAGGAGGCGGTAGAGGCGGTGCTGGAGGCGAACGGCGAGGGCATATCCGGACCGTAGGACTCCGTCGCCAGACGAACCGTTCCGCCCCGAGAAGCTTCCTACGATCGAGCGACCACGACGACCGCACGCCGCCTGCACCGACCGCGTCGCCCACGACGCTCGGCGCGGTCGACGCACTCGGCGCGGCCGGCACGGTCGGCGGTCTCGCTCCGCACCCGAGGTCGGCTCGGAGCTCGCTCGGGCTCCGCTCAGACTCCGGGAACTCCCGCGCCTTCCATGAGTCCACTGACCTCGGTGCCCGGAGGGGTCAGCAGGAAGACGTTGCGGTCGACCCGGTGCATGCCGCTGGCCAGGCCGAAGACGACTCCCGTGGAGAAGTCCAGGACACGCTTGGCGGTGTCGGTTTCCGCGCCGGTCAGATCGAGCAGCACCGGGATGCCCGCCATCAGCGTCTCGGCGACCTCGCGGGCGTCCGCGAAGACGTTGACCCGCAACACGACGAAACGGCGCCGGGTCTCTGTTTCCGCGTCGGGAAGCGAGCGGTGGCTCACCGCCGACGGCCACGCGTCCCGGCCCCGCAGCGGAACGACCTGAGCGAGCCCTTCCCACTGTTCATCGGTGACGTCGTAACGGTTCACCGCACCCCCCGAACTGACTCGCTTTCCATGCCTGCACCAGCCATTCTTACGCCAAGTCACCCGTTCAGCCCAACAGCGACACGGACCGCCACCGCCTCGAGGGCCGAGCAGCGGCTTCTCACCGCTGCTCACGGGACACTTCGCGCGCGGTCACACCTCGCTCACCAGCCCCGACTACGTTGCGAAACCGGTTGCTCGGCGCAGCTCGACAGAAACAGGGCTGGAAACACGTTCCGCAGGCGGGATCCGGCGGCGCTGCCTCAGGCGGCCGTGCGCGTGAAGCGGAGCGTGGTGGTGATCGTCGTCGGACCGCCCATCATGCCGAGCCTGTTCAGGGTGATCCCGAACTCGTTCCGGTCCACGGTGAACGTGGCGTCCAGGGTGACCGCGTCGGCGTCGGCCTGACTCAGGCGAGCGGTGAAGGTCTGCGGCCGGCTGATGCCGCGAACCGTCAGCTCACCGGACACCTTCACGTCCCCGTCGGCGCCGAGGTCGGCGGCGCGCACCGCGAAGGTGATCTCGGGGTACTTCTCGACGTCGAGGAAATCGGCGCCGCGCAGATGCTTGTCCCGCATGCCGTTCCTGGTGTCGAGAGAGGCCGTGTCCAGGACCAGGGTGCCGGTGACGGTTCCGTCGGCGGCCACCTCGCCCCCGCCACGGACGGTCGCGAAGACTCCCTCGGCGACCAGGACCCACATCGCCTTGTGCCTCAGCGCGACGGTGGAGGCACCCGTGTCGAGCTGCCACAGTCCGGTTTCCACGGCGACGGTCATGGCGTTCTCCTTGATAATCCAAATTTGGACGAAGCTGGGAGACTCACGCTAGCCGGTAATCCAAAAATGAACAACATGGTCGTGCAAATTTGGACCACGGATACACTCGTTGCCATGGCAGACCCCGCTGAGCACCCCACCGACCTGCCCTCATGTCCGTCCGCGCAGGGCTCCGGACTGCTGCCGGCCGAACTGCGCGGCTGGATGCTCCTGCTGGCCGCGACCGGGGCGGTGGAACAGCGGCTGCGCTCGGTGGTCAAGGAGCGGCTCGACGTCTCTCACGACGAGTTCCTCATCCTGTGCCTGCTGGCGGAGCAGCCCGGGGAAGGCCTCCGCATGACCCGCGTCGCGGAGCTCCTGGGCCGGCCCAAGACGCGGCTGACCTATCAGGTCGCCTGTCTTCAGCACGCCGACCTGGTGACCCGGAAGTCGGTCTGCGGCGACAAGCGCGGCGTGGAAGTGGCCCTCACCGAGAAGGCCCGAGGCATGCTCCGGGAGACGTCCGCCGTGCTGGCCGAAACGGTGAGAGGAGCGCTGGCCCACGTCATGGGACCGGAGCAGTGCGCCGCGATGCGCGGGCTGATCCCGAAGGCGGCCGAGACAGCCGAGTCCGAGGCAGCCGAGTCAGCGACGGCCGAGTCCGACGTGGCCGAGGCGGCCGAGGCCTGAGCGGCCGAGGCCCCAAGGCCGCTGACGGCCGGGGCAGTCGAGCCTGAGGCCGCCGGGACACCGGACCAGGAGCCCGACACCGCCGCCGCCACCTCCTCCAACTCCGCTTCTGCCACTGCCACTGCCGCCGCTCCCGACTGAAGCCCGAACGTCGGGCGCCCCGCCGGCGGAGTTCCGAGGAACACCACGGCAGGGCGGGGCGGAAGGACAACAGAACAGCATCAGGGACGGCGGGACGGGAGAAAGCCGGGGGCGGGGCCGACCGTCCTAACGGGAGGAGGCGTCGGAATACGCCTCCGTGGCCGCCGTCTCCTCCGACCTCTCCGAACTCTCCGACTCCTTCGTCGCCTCCGGCCCATCCGACCCATCCGATCGGTCCGACACCTCGGACCCGTCCGACCCGTCCGCCCCGTCCGACCCGTCCGTCTTCTCCGTGCCCTCAAAGGCCTTACGGCCGGGCAGGACCGCGAAGACGATCAGCGTGCCGGCGGCCATGATGATCCCGCCGACCAGGCTGGTCTGGGCGACTCCGTGGGCGAAGGCCTCGTGCACGGCCTCGACCAGGGCCTGCGCCTGCTGCGCCCCACCGGCGGGGTCCTTCGCAACCTGCTCGGCGACCGCCAGGCCACCGCCCACCGAGTCCTTGGCGGTATCCAGCGCGGCGGCGGGCAGGTTGCCGCCGACCAGGTCCGTCAGCTCGTCGCGGTACGCGGTGCCCAGGAGCGAGCCGAGGATCGCGATGCCGAGCGATCCGCCCAGCTCCAGCGCGGTGTCGTTGGCGCCGCCGCCGACGCCGAGCTCACTCTCCGGGAACGACCCCATGATCGTGTCGGTCGCCGGCGACACGCTCAGGCCGATCGCGAAGCCCAGCATCATCATCGGCGCGAGGAAGTCCGCGTAGGTCGAGGCCGTGTCGACCCGGGTGAGCAGGAAGACGCCCACCGTGCCGATCACCATGCCGGACACGACCATCGCCCGTACGCCCAGCTTCGGGGTCAGCCGCCCGGTCACCGCGGCGCCGACGAAGACGGCACCGGCCAGCGGCAGCAGTCGTACACCGGTCTCCAACGCGTCGTAGTGCAGCACGAACTGGAGGAACTGGGTGGAGTAGTAGATCGCGCCGAAGGTGCCGAAGAAGAAGAACAGCACCGCGAGCATCGAACCGCTGAAGGGCCGCAGCCGGAACCTGCGGACGTCCAGCATCGGATGCGGATGCCGCAGCTCCCAGGCCACGAACCCCGCCAGGCCGACGCCGGCGACCACGGCCGCGGCGATCGGGCCGGCGCCCCAGCCGAAGTGCGGGCCCTCGATGGTCGCGTAGACCAGCGAGCCGACGGAGACGATCGACAGGAGTCCGCCGACGTAGTCGATCCGGCCCATGCCGGCCGCGCTGGACGGCGGGATCAGCGCGAGCGCGCCGACGACGGCGACGACCGCGATCGGGACGTTGATCAGGAAGGTCGAGCCCCACGCGTGGTCCTGGAGCAGCCAGCCGGCGACCAGCGGACCGACGGCGATGGCCAGCCCCGAGGTGGCCGTCCAGGCGGTGATGGCCTTGGCCCGCTCGCTCCGCGGGAAGATCGCGACCAGCAGCGACAGCGTGGCCGGCATGACGACCGCGGCACCGACACCCATGATCGCGCGAGCCGTGATGACCAACTCGGTCCGGTCCACGAGACTGCCCATCACCGAACCGCCCGCGAAGACCAGCAGCCCGGTGACGAGGGCGCCGCGACGGCTGTACTTGTCGCCGATCGACCCCAGCACGAGCATCAGCGCGGCGTACGGGACCGTGTAGCCGTCGATGACCCACTGGAGATCACTGCTGCTCAGACCCAGGTCCGTGGTCATGTCCGGCGCGGCCACGATCAACGAGGTGTTCGCCATGACCACGATCAACAGGCTCAGGCAGAGCACGAGCAGCGCCGACCAGCGCTTCGCATACGGCCCGGTCATCTTCTCGATGGGCGTGTTGACGGGGAAGGGCATGGGGGGCTCCTAAGAGTACGAGTTAATTGCCCATTGATGTGCAGGCTAGTTTATTGCCCATCGATGTGCAAATACTCCTCCGCCTCTCTTGCCCTCTCTGGCCACCCACCCCGTGACCAGCCGATCGGCCGCCCTCGCGAAAGCCGAGCCATGACGCCGACGCCGGCCGCGCCGAGTTCGCCGACGCCACGGGTGCCCTGGCACGCTCCGTCCTCACCTCGCGGGCGGCGGCGCGTGGGGCGCGCCCGCTGTCGTTGACGTGGTTCCCGCCACGGTCGACCGACTGGTGACGGCACGGGTGGAGTCGCGAACGGCGGAGGCCACCGTGACCACGCACTCACGGCGGCGTCGAGGCGTCGTCCAACCAGGGCCCGTGAGAGCACGGGACGGAAAAGCATGGCAAGGCACAACGCGGCACGGCAGGGCACGCACGGCACCGCAGGGCAGGGCGGGGCAGGGCAGGGCAGGGCACCGCGGGGCAGGGCAAAGGCAGGGCTTCAGGGACCTGAGACCTGCCGGGACTTACCGGGACCTTCCGAGACTCACCGAGGCCTGCCGAGACCTACCGAGACCTACCGAGGCCTGCACCGAAGCGGACGGCTCAGGCCTCCGGCTCGACGCCCGCCGTCGCCGAGACGACCTCGTCGACCACGGCCAGGGCCCGCTTTTCCGGCACCCCCGCCGCGACGAGCGTCACGACGGCCGTCCGGGTCCCGTCGTCCTCCAGGGCACCGGTGTTGACCTCTTCCAGCAGCGCGACCTGCATCGCCTCGAGCCCCGCGCTCAGCACGGCGGGCGGCAGCTGCGTGTGGAAGACACCGTCGCGCTGCCCGCGCGCCAGGATGGCGGTGACCTCGGCCCGGGCCGGGGCGAGGATCTCGGCGACCCGCTCGTCGCCCAGGTCCCGCCGGGCCATCGCGAGGAGCAGCCGGTAGCGGTCGCCCACCGGCCAGATCGTGTGCACGAAGTGCGCGAGCGCCCGCTCGGCGGGCTCCTGCGGCGCCACCGCGACCGCCAGCGCGCCACGCAGCGCCTCGGACGCCTCGTCCGCGAGCGCCTCCAACAGCGCCGCCCGCCCGGGGAAGTGTCCGAAGAGGGTCCGTCGTACGACGCCGGAGGCCCGCGCGATCTCCTCCAGGGTGACGTCCGGATTCCGGCCGAGCTCCTGCCGGGCCGTGGCCAGAATGCGCGCCCGGTTGGACCGCGAATTACGCCGCTGCGGCTCGCGGGCCACGGAGTGGGTCACGGGAAACCTCAGGTGGTTCGGTACGGACTGACGGACGACGGGCGCCATTGTGGCGGATCCTCGCCGCCGGGGCGACTCGGGCACGGCCCGAAAGCGGCCCGAATGCGCCCCCGACGCGGCCCTGGCACGACTCGGGTGCGACCCCGGACGAACCCCCGACGCGTCGGCCGGAAGGCGAGGCCGCATGTCCACCTTCAAGCCACGGCCGAACGCCTCGGCCCCTCCCGCCCGGGCGTCGGCAGACCCTCGCGGGGGCACCACGACCGAACCCCCACACCTGCCGGGGGAGAACCGCTTGCTTCTTCGTGCGCGTCCTGCTCTACGGTGCCATCAGTTGTCATCAGTCACCTGTGACAGTCGCCCACGACCGGGGAGGAAGCGTGCAGCAGCCGAAGGCGGCACTCGCCGAACGCATCGCCGAGCGGAGAGCGGGCGGTGACGACCCCCGCGCCCTGGTCGGCGAGATGCGACGCTCGGTCCTCCTGGTTCCGGTGGCCGACGGGGGTCTCTGGTCGGTGCGTTCGGGCGGGGTGCGGTGGATCTGCGGGTTCACGGACGAGGCCGCTCTGGCCCGGTTCGCGCCGCACCACACACGCGGTGACCGGCCCATGGACTACGCGGCGTTGCTGGGTGCGCGCATCGTCGACGAGATCGTGCCCTCCCTCGGGGAGCCCGCCGGTCTCGCCGTGGACATCGCCACCGAGGACGGGTCGATGTTCTTCCCGCCGGTCGTCGGCATCGTTCCGGACGCGGTCGCCGTCGACGGCGGTGCGGCGGGAGAGAGGCCGCCGCGATGAGCGGTGACGGACCGGACCTGCGGCTCGACAAGGCGTCCGTCGCCAAGTTCACCAAAGGCGTGGGCGCGACCATCGATCAGCTCGGGGACCTCGGCGGCGCGACCGGGTCGGTGCTCGGAAAGGGCTTCTCGGAGCTGGCGATGACCGGGATGGAGGCCGGGCATCATGGCCTCGCGGTCGACTTCGAGGACTTCTGCGAGCGCTGGGAGTGGGGGGTGCGTGCCCTGGTGCACGACGCGAGCGCGCTCGCGAACCGCCTCGGCCTGGCGGCGGGCACCCAGTGGGAGCACGACCAGTACGTCGCGTCCACGCTCAAGGTGGGCGCCAACTCGCTGTTCGGCGGGAACCCGCACGCCAGTGAGGAGGAGATCGCCCAGCAGGACTGGGGCGACATCTTCACGCCGGACTACCTGGACCCGGACTGGAGTGCCGAGTCGTTCGACAAGGCCGGTCAGGACATGGAGCAGACCTGGAAGGACACCGGCCGCACCGTGCTGACCGAGGGGCGCGGCGGTCGGCAGTCCGAGGTGCTCAACGACGCTCTCGGCATCTCCGACGACCAGTGGAACCAGGCTCTGGACGACACCTTCGGCCCTTCGCCGGAGGAACGCGCCCAGCAGGAGCGGCAACAGGGTGACTCCGGGGGGAACTGACGGTGGGCATCGGCGACTTCATCAGTGACATCACGCCCGACTCGGTCGAGGACGCGGTCGAGGACGGCGTCGAGTGGGTGGGCAACCGGGTCGAGGACGCGGGCGACTGGACCGCCGACCGGCTGGACGACGTCGGCTGGGAGTCCGGCGCGGACTGGGTGCGTGAACAGTCCCGGTCGGTCGCCAACCGGCTCGGCGCCGAGGTCGACGAGATGGACCTCGGGCAGACCGAGGACAAGACCAAGCTGATCTACGGCAGCCCGAGCGAGATCACCTCCACCGCCACGAGACTGCGCGCGTTCCAGTCGGCCTTCGACAGCGCCGGCGACGGTCTCAAGGGCCTCGACTCGTCCCGGCTCGAGGGGGAGACGGCCGACGCGCTGCGCACCGCGGTGAGCACCCAGCCACCGAAGTGGTACACGGCCGCCGACGCCTGCACGAAGGCGGCCGCCGCGCTGGACGCGTTCGCCGGGACCGTCACCTGGGCGCAGGGCCAGGCGCAGACGGCGATCGACAAGTGGAAGGAGGGCGTCAAGGCGTCCGAGGACGCCGCCGACGCCCACCGCAAGAAGGTCGACGACTACAACGGCGCCGTGGACCGCTACAACGCGCAGCCCGCGGACCGGCGTGACCCGGCCTCGCTGCCCCCGAAGCCCGCGGCGACGTTCGACGACCCCGGCAAGAAGCTGATGCAGGAGGCCCAGAACGTTCTGGCCGAGGCCCGCAAGCAGCGCAACTCGGCGGCGGAGACCGCGCGCACGGCGGTCCGCGCCGCCCGCGACACGGCCCCGCAGAAGCCGTCCTACGCCGAGCAGTTGGGCGACGGGATGCAGGAACTCCAACTGATGGGCGACCACGTCGGCGGCGGTGTCGTCAAGGGCACGGCGGGGCTGCTGAACTTCGTCCGCGGCGTCAACCCGCTGGACCCGTACAACATCACGCACCCGGCGGAGTACGCCACGTCCCTCAACAGCCTGGCCGCGGGCCTGGTGGTGGCCGCCAACGACCCGGTCGGCACCGGCAAGCAGATGATCGGCGACTTCATGAAGGACCCGGCCGAGGGTTTCGGCCGGCTGCTGCCCGACGTGGCGCTGACCGTGGCCACGGGGGGCGGCGGCGCGGCGGTGAAGGGCGTGCGCGTCGCCGAGGAGGCCGCCGACGCCGCGCGGCTGCGCCGGCTGATCGACGACGCCCCGGACGGGACCCACAGCCGGCCGGACGGGGAGCGCCCCACCGACGGCACGGACCCGGTGGACCTCGCCACCGGCCGGATGTTCCTGCCCCAGACCGACCTGGAGATCCCGGGCGTCCTGCCGCTGGTCTTCACCCGTCGCACCGAGTCCGGCACCGCGACCGGCCGCTTCCTGGGGCCCGCCTGGTCGTCCACCGTCGACGAGCGTCTGGAGGTCGACGCCGTCGGTGTCCTGCACGTCACCGCCGAGGGGCTCCTGGTCCCGTACCCGCACCCGGCCCCCGGTGCGCCCACCCGGCCGGAGGCGGGCCGGGCCCGCACACTGCTGGCCCGTGACACCGACGGCGGCTACACGGTCACCGCCCTCGACAGCGGTCTCGCCTTCCACTTCGCCGCCCCGTCCGGCGCCGAACCGGGGGGTGACGGCGTCGCCTGGCTGGCGGGCGTCAGCGAACGCAACGGCCACGCCGTCGACGTCCACCGCGACGAGGACGGACTGCCGCTGGCCCTGGTCCACTCGGCGGGTCACCGGGTGAACCTGTCCGTGGAGGACGGCCTGGTCACCGGCCTTTCCCTGGCCGGCGGGGGCGAGGGCGGGGCGGATCTGCCCCTGATGGGCTACGGCTACCGGGACCGCGACCTCGTCACGGTCACCAAGCCGTCGGGCGCCGTCACCACCTTCGTCTACGACGACCGTCGCCGCGTCATCGCCTGGATCGACTCCAACGGCAGCCGCTACGACTACGTCTACGACGACCGCGATCGCGTCGTGGCGGAGGGCGGCGAGGCCGGCCACGTCCAGATCACCCTGTCCTACAGCGAACCGGAGGCCGGTACCGGTCACCGCACGACGGTCCTGACCACCGCCGACGGGCGGGTCACCCGCCATCTGTACGGCCCCGGCTGCCGTCGCCTCGCCCTCACCGACCCGCTCGGTCACACCACCCGGTTCGGCCACGACCGCAGCGGCAACCTCGTGAGCCGCACCGACCCGCTGGGTCTCACCACCGTCTTCTCCTACGACGCGGAGGGCCGGGTCGTTTCCGTCGTCCGCCCCGACGGCAGCGAACTGCGCACGGTGCGCGGCCCGTTCGGCCTGCCGGTGGAGGTCGTCGGCCCGGACGGCACCCGCACGCTGCACGCGTACGACGAACGCGGCAACCGTACGGCGGTCACCGACCAGGCCGGTGCCACCACCCGCTACACCCATGACCGGGCGGGCCGCCTCACCTCGATCACGGACCCGCTCGGAGCCACGACACACGTGGTGTGCGACGCGGCGGGGTTGCCCGTGGAGGTGACCGACCCGGCCGGCGCCCTCACCCGCACGGAGCGGGACAGCCTCGGCAGGCCGGTCCGCGTCACCGATCCGGTGGGCGGCGTCACCCGCCTGGAGTGGACCGCCGACGGGCAACTCGCCCGCCGTACCGGTCCGGACGGCGCCACCGAGTCGTGGACCTACGACGGCGAGGGCAACCTGCTCAGCCGCACCGACGCGGCCGGTGGTGTCTCGCGCTTCGAGTACACCCACTTCGACCTGCCGGTCGCCCGTGTCCGGCCGGACGGCGCGCGCTACGAGTTCGAGCACGACGCCGGGCTGCGCCTCACCCGCGTCACGAACCCGCAGGGGCTGACCTGGACCTACGCGTACGACGCCGCCGACAACGTCGTCTCGGAGACCGACTTCGACGGCCGCACCCTCACCTACCGGATGGACGCCGCGGGCCGGCTGGCCGCCCGTGTCGACGGGCTCGGCGGAACCATCTCGTTCGAACGCGACCAGCTCGGGCGGGCGGTCCGCAAGGACGTCGACGGCCGGGTGACGACGTACGCCTACGACCGGGCCGGGCGCCTGCTGGAGGCGACCGGACCGGACGGTGAACTGCGCTATCAGTACGACCGTCGCGGACTCACCAAGGCGGAACTGGTCGACGGCCGCGCCCTCCTGTACGCCTACGACGTCCTGGGCCGCCGGACGCGCCGCACCACGCCCACGGGTCACGTCACCTCCTACTCCTACGGCGCCGACGGGCTCCCCCACCGTCTGACCAGCGGCGGTCACCGGGTCGAGTTCACGCACGACGCCGCCGGCCGGGAGCTCGCCCGCGTCTTCGGCGACGCGATCACCATGACCTCCGCCTGGGACGACGCCGGACGCCTCGCCACGCAGCAGATCACCGCCGGGGGCCGTGACGTCAACAGCCGGGCCTACTCCTATCGCGCCGACGGACACCTGGCCTCGGTCGTGGACCGGCTGTCGGGCGCCCGCACCTTCGACCTCGACCGCGTGGGCCGCGTCACCGCCGTCCACGCCCAGGACTGGACGGAGCGGTACGCCTACGACGAGGCCGGCAACCAGACCTCGGCGTCCTGGCCCTCCGGCCACCCCGGCGGCGAGGCCACCGGATCGCGCGCCTACACCGGCACCACCCTCACCCGGGCCGGAGACGTCCGCTTCGAGCACGACGCCCTCGGCCGCGTCGTCCTGCGGCAGAAGACGCGCCTCTCCCGCAAGCCGGACACCTGGCGCTACACGTGGGACACGGAGAACCGCCTCACCTCCGTGACCACGCCCGACGGAACCCGGTGGAGGTACCGTCACGACCCGCTCGGCCGCCGCACCGCGAAACAGCGCCTGGCGGACGACGGCGAGAGCGTGGTCGAGGAGATCCGGTTCACCTGGGACGGCCTGACCCTGTGCGAACAGACCAGCCATCAGCCGGACGTCCCGCACACGGTCGCCCTCACCTGGGACCACCGCGATGTCGTGCCCCTGGCGCAGACCGAGCGCCTCCTGACGGCCGACGACCGCCAGGAGGAGATCGACCGGCGGTTCTTCGCCATCGCCACGGACCTCGTCGGCACACCGACCGAACTCGTCGACGAGACGGGCGACATCGCCTGGCGCACCCGCAGCACGCTCTGGGGCACCACGGCCTGGTCCCGGGACAGCGGTGCCTACACCCCGCTCCGCTTCCCCGGCCAGTACTACGACCCCGAGACCGGCCTGCACCACAACTGCTTCCGCCACTACGACCCCGAGACCGGCCGCTACCTCTCGCCGGACCCGCTCGGTCTCGCCCCCGCCCCGAACCCCCTCGCGTACGTGGACAACCCGCACACCGGGTGCGACCCGTGGGGTCTGATGCCCAAGTACACGCGGGAGGAGCGGGCCCGGAAACGGATCGACAAGATCGTGGACGGCATCGTCGAGAGGGCGAACAACGCGGAGTTCAAGAAGCGTTTCGACTACCACGGGGACACCCGGCACGACTTCAGCGACGAACGGGTCATCGAGATCCTGAAGAACCCGGACGCCGTGTACCACTCGACGGGCCAGGCCGGGACGTTCACCTTCAGGCAAGGCGAGGACATCGTCGTGATCGACGGCCCCGGCACCACTCAGGGCCAGGCGATCACGGCCTACGGACCGTCCGGCATCAAGGGCGGCTCCGGAGCCGAGGCGCTCGGCGGCAAACCCACGGACCCCGGTGCGCCGGTGACCGACGAGGCCATCGTGACGGGCAGGATTCCCGCCAAGGACGGCGGTTTCCAGCCTCCGGCAGTACGGATCAGATGAGGCGGCGATGACGACCGAACTTAAGTTCGACGGCGGCTGGCGCGCGACCGTGACGGACGAACCGCTCCCCCTCGTCCCCCGGCTCCTGGGCACGACTCTGATCGTCGCCCCTTACGGGGACAGGGTCGAGAGGGAGAAGTTCCTCGCGGACACGTTCGGCAGCCAGGACTGGCTGTGGGACCTCCCCGACGTCTTCCGCTTCGACCCCGACGGCCGGCAGCTGGTCGGGGCCGAATTCCGGATCCCGGAGGAGGCCGCCCCGGCCGAGGACTCCGCCCGCCTTCCCGGCACACCCGCGGTACGCCCGGGCGGCCTCCGCGCGGCCGAGGTCACGCACTTCCGGCACGAGACGTGCACGGTGCTGTGCCGCTCCCCCGACGACGCCGTGCTGACCTGCCTGCGCGACCTCGACGTCCTCGACGAGCCGCTGGACGCCCGCATCGGCATCGCCCCCGACGTGGCACTCCTCGTCCAGCGGGGCACCGTCGTCGGCTGGAGCCTGACCGACCCGGCCCGGTACCTGACCCCCGGACTCGCCGCCCCCGACCCCGGCCCGCCCTCGCCCGCCACCCGCCGCCTGTTCACCGAGTGCCTGGACCTGATCACCACGCCGCTCATCGAGGACGTGATGGACGGCGAACCCCGCGCCCTGGCCCGGCTCCGGGCCGCCGACGAGTCCCTGCGCGCCCAGCCCGAGGACCGCCACCGGGCCGACGCGCTGCTCGCACTGATCGCCACACTGGTCGAGGACTACGGGAACGGGTGACGGTCGACGGCCGCCCGGTTCGGGCGGGCAGACCGTCCGGTCTCCGGACCGACCCCGCCCCGCACACGCGTGAGCCGTGTGCGGGGCGGGGTCGGCCGGTGGATCGGGCCGTCGTCCGTCGGTCCTTCGGGCCTTGGGTTCCTCTGGCAGTGGGTCCCTCGGGCCGTTGATCGTCGGCGGGGGCCAGGTCACGCCTTGCCCTTGCTCACCACCCACTTGCCGTGGACCCAGTTGCCCACCGTCTCGTAGCCGGAGCGGAAGGAGCCGAGCCAGTTCAGGGTCAGGTTCGCCTCGGCGGTGGACTTGACGGGGGTGTAGGACGCCGGGTCGTCCGAGGAGCCGCCCGTGGTGTTCTTGGCGACGTACGGGAAGGGGTAGACCGGGCGGGAGGAGGTGACCTTGCCGGTGCTGTCGACGGCCTTGGTCAGCAGGCTGGCGGGGGCCTTGTCCTGGGTGACCCAGTCGACGATCGCGGTCAGCGCGTCCAGCTTGTCCGGGCCCTGGCCGCCGCCGCAGTGGGCGACGCCCGGGAGCAGGAACAGCCGGGCGAAGTCGGTGGTGGCCGCGGTGCCACCCATGACCTTCTGCACCGCCTTGTAGTACGCCATGGTGCCGACCGCCGGGATGTGCTGGTCGCCCAGGCCGTGCCACAGGATCAGCTTGCCGCCGGCCTTCTTGAACGCCCTCAGGTCGGGGTCGGTCGCGTCGTACATGCCCTCGTTGGGCTGCATGACCTTCTTGAAGTAGGCCGCCGTGAACTTGACGTCCTTGTAGGTGAGGGCCGGCTGCGGGCTGTCGAAGATCTGGTAGCGGAGGGTCTCCCGGACGAAGCTCTGGTCGCCGGTGGTGCCCGTCGCCGTGGTGGGCACGATGATCCCGGCCCAGTTCAGTTCGGAGCCGCGCAACTGGTAGCCCGGGTACAGCAGTTCGCCGTGCTCGTCGGTCGGGCCCGCGTAGATGCGGCGCAGGGTGGTGACCTGGTCGGCGGTCAGGCAGTAGTCCGCGGTCGTGGAGGTCTGTCCGGCCGCGCACCGGATGCTCGCCGGATCCCAGGTGCAGGCGAGCGGGTCGGCGAGGATGCCGTCGGCGGGCGCGCCACAGGCGTCGAGGACCGCCGCGTGCAGCGGGGCCAGGTCGGCGGTCGTGATGGTGGCGGGGCCGCCGTCGAGGTAGACGGACTGGGCGGTCCAGGCGTGCGAGAAGGTGTTCAGCGCGGTGAAGTTGTTGGCCGGTGCGCCGGCGACGATGCCGTCGAAGTCGGTCGGGTAGCGCTGGGCCTCGGTCAGTGCCTGGTGGCCGCCCTGCGAACAGCCGTCGAAGTAGGAGTGGGTGGCGGCCTGGCCGTAGTACTGCTTGACGACGGCCTTGGCGACCTGGGCGAGCAGGTGGTCGGACTTGTAGCCGAAGTCGGCGCGCAGGGTCGGGTCGGTGGAGAACAGACCGCCGCCCTGGTAGTGGCCCTCGTCGCTGGAGCCGACGGCGAAGGCGCCGTCGGTCAGCGGGACGCAGCCGTAGGAGGCGGCGGCGTTGCCGGTGTTGACGTTGCCGCACAGGCCACCGCAGCCGAGTTGCAGGTAGTCGGCCTGCCAGCCGGTCAGCGGGAGGCGCAGCTGGAAGTGGATCTGCGGGGCGATCACGCCCTGCACGTTGCAGTAGCCCCAGTTGCCGAGCGTGTTGCCGGAGGCGGCCACCTCGGCGGCCGAGGTGATCTCGAAGGGCACGTCGGGGACGGCGGCGGCCAGGTCGAGGGAACTGACCCCGGCGCAGGTCATGGCCGGCGCGATGCCGGCCGTGGTGGTGCTCGCTGCCTGGGCGTCGACCGTCGCGGTGGCCTGCGTGCCGTCCGCGGAGACGGCGGCGAGCGCCGCGTTGCCGCCGATCACGAGGGTGAGCGCGGCGGCCAGCGGGGCGAGGAGGGTGGCCGTTCTGCCTCGGCACCATGCGGTGAGTGCGGGCATGCCTGATCTCCGTTCGAAGAAGCGGGGGGACGATGACGGATCGCGGACGGGCCCGTCAGTACTGCGTGGTCTGCGAGAGCAGGTACGTCTCGAGGAAGGCGAACTTGGCCTCGCTGTCGGCCGCCGGGATCGCCTCGAAGGCGTCGCCGAGTTCCATCGACTGCGGTGTGCCGGTGCGCAGGGCGGGCCAGGCCGGGAGGGAACGGCCGTTGGGGTTGCCGGTGGCGGCGAAGTTGGCCACGTAGGAGGACGTGGTGTCGGCGATCTCGCGGTCCTTGTCCGTCCACGGGCGGTCGGTGCCGTACAGGTTCCCGAAGAGGTAGTACTTCTCCGCGCCGTGGTAGGCGCCCACGCCGTTGGCCGGCTCGATCGGGTTGGTGGTGTCCGAGCCGGGGGGTGCGTGCGTCCACCAGTAGTTGTAGACGGGGCTGCGGCTGCCGGCGGTGTTCTTGAACTGCGTGCCCCACAGGAAGGTGGAGACGCGTTCCTCGTCGCGCGCGTAGTTGTTGTACTGGGCGGCGGCCTCCGCGTCGGTGCCGGCCGGGTAGAGCGTCAGGAACCGCTGGGCCTGGTCCCCGAACGTGGTGGCCGCGTACGCCTGGAACTGGGCGACCGTCATGGACAGGGTCGGCGAGGCGCCGTTCTCGTCCTTGTTGTTGCCGGTGAGGACCGGGACGTCGGCCTCGGTCCCGGACTCCATGGCGTCGGTGTACGTGGTCGGCAGGACGTGGCCGTCCAGGACGTTGCCGAAGTCGGTGCCCGCGGCCGGGGCGCCGGGCGCGTACACCTTGGTCACGATCTCGTCGGCGCTCAGCGCGCGCAGCCCGGCCAGGGAGGAGGCCCCCATGTAGGCGGTGAACGCGGTGCCGTTGGCCTCGGCGGCGGCCAAGGTGTCGTAGCCGCCGGCCACATGACCGAGCGCGGGGTCCTTGGTGTACTGCACTCCGGCCGCGAGCAGTGCCCGGTGGTACAGGCCCCGGGCGAGCTTGGAGATCATCAGGATGTTCACGAACGACGAGCCGTGCGACCAGCCGCCGATCGTGACGCGGTCCGGATCGCCGCCGAACGCGGCGATGTTGCGCCGCACCCATTTCAGGGCCGCCACGGTGTCCAGGACACCCCAGTTGCCCGAGCCGCCATGGCCGGTCTCCGCGCTCAGCTCGGGGTGGACCAGGCCGCCGAAGGCGCCGACGCGGTGGTTGAAGGTGACCACGACCACGCCCTTCGCCGCGAGTCCGGCACCGTCGTAGACCGGCTGGGAGGCCCACATGGCGCTGTTGCGGCCGCCGTAGATCCACACGAAGACCGGTCGGCGCTCCCGCGAACTCGCCCCGGGCGTCCAGACGTTGAGGTTCAGGCAGTCCTCGCTCAGCGGGGGCACCTTGTCGGCGGCGATGCCCGTGACCGGCTGCGGGCAGGCGGCGCCCCACGTGTCCGCCTTGCGCACCCCCTTCCAGGACGGCGCGGGCCGCGGCGCCCGCCAGCGGTTGGCGCCCGCCGTGGAGGCCGCGTACGGGATGCCCTTGTAGACGGTGACGCCGTCGAGGGCCGCCGGGACGCCGGTGACGAGGCCGGAGTCGGTCCGCACGGGCCGTTCGGCGGCGGCTCGGCCGGCCGCCGAGGCGGGGGCGGCCTGCACGGTGCCGACCAGTGCGGCGCCGGCCGTCGCCCCGGCGACACCGAGGAAGCCGCGGCGGCCGAGCGGGGTGGAGTGGAACGTGGGCGGAACATCTCGCCGGTTCAAAAAATCTCCTGGTGACGGGGAGAGGTGGGCGCTCGTGTGCACGGCTCGGCGCCTGCCCCTGTCTGTGAGTCGGTCCCTGCCGGCAGGGCTCGGGGAGGTCGCTTCATGCTGTGCCCCGTGTCTCGGGAGTCACAACAGGGCAGGGAGGGACTCATAGGTTTCCTGGCGCAACATGAGGTTGTGCTCCGTGCGGGTTGACAGCGGGCGGGGCACACCCCGCCGACAGCCGGAGCCGTGTTCCGCGGCCGGCGTCCCGGCCGGCCAGGAGTCACCGCGGGCGGACCGATGCAGAGGGCGCACAAAGGAACGGCCGAAGCGTTGACGCCCTGCGCACAAGCGAGTGAGAAAAGTCGGCGCCAGACGGCGACCGCCACCACCGTGGCCGTCTCCGGCACGAAGGCGACAGCGGTGGTCACGCCCTCCGCGGCCGGCGGTGTGCGGTGTGCGGTGCCGGCCGTAGCGCGCGTCGACGGGCCCCGCACCGGCTCTCCGAGGGAATCGCGACAAGAACCCTGGCAAGGGCCCTCGGAGAGCCGGGGGGAGAGCTGGGCGGAGGGCTGGGCGGAGGGCTGGGCATTGAGCCGGGCGGAGCCGGTCGGGGAGCCGGTTCGACTACTTCCTCTTCTGCTCGAAGAGCCAGTCGCGGATTCCCTCGATGGCGTAGGCGGTCCGCCAGGTGCAGATGTGGTTGTCGACGGAGCTCTCCGCCAGGCCGGGCCACACCACGGTGCCCTTCTTCAGCGCCGTGAAGTTGATCGGGGTCTTCTCGGCCCGCATCTGCGCGGCGTACGGGGCGAACTGACCGGGGGTCAGCTGACCGTCCCAGACCGCGCGGCTGATCTTCGCTCCCTGCTTCGCCAGGGTGTCCATGATGCCGGTCATCCCCGGATAGGCCTGCTCGTCGCCCTGCGACACGACGGCCCAGATCTTCTGCTTGGCCAGCGGCTTGACCTGGGAGAGGTCGTCCCACTGTCCGGCCACGAGGAAGGAGGCGGCGAAGAGGTCGGGGTAGGTGAAGTCGAGCGCGATCGACGTGATCGTGCCGCCGGACTGGCCGGTCGTGTAGAGGCGCTTCTTGTCGATGCTGTACTTGCCGGTCAGGGAGTCGATCAGCCCCTTGATGGTCTGCAGGGCCGCCGCGTTGCCGTCGCTGCCCTCGTCCGCCTCGCTGGTGAACTGCGGCGCGAGGACGAAGCATTCGCGCTTGGCCTGCTCCGACTCGCTCGCCCAGACGACGGCGCCGAGCCCCTGGGTCAGGGTGATGAGCGGGTTCGTGCCGGTGGTGCCGCCGTCGTGCATGAACAGCACCATGGGATACGACTTCGACTTGTCGTAGTTCTTCGGCACGAACAGGTTGTACTGCAGGGAGTTGCCGGTGCCCGCGTCCGTGTACTTCAGCCCCTGCCGGAAGTCGTCGACGATCAGATTGTCGACCTTGCTCGTGGTGACGGCTGTGCTGTCGGCGGCGTAGGTGTCCCCGGCGCTGGTGGTGACCGTGCCGACCTGGGTCACCTCGGCCACCGCCTCCTTCAGCGTGGGGCTCTGCATGCCGCCGCCCGGGCCGCCCGGGCCGCCGGACGGAGCGCCCGAGGGCGATGCCGAGCCGGACGGCGACGGGGCGGTCGACGCGGAGGCCGAGGGCTGCTGCGAGGGCGTGGACGACGACGAGCCTCCGGAGAAGCCGTCCGAGTACAGACGGGCCGCCTCGTCGAGCGGCGAGAGCTCGATGACGACGTACTCACCGTTGGTGCCGTGTCCCGCCTTCGCCGCCGAGGTGTTGGCGTAGACGTTGGTCACGGTCCTGTCGGTGACCTTGAAGGTGGACGGCGACAGCTTCGACGCGTCGATCTCCTTGTCGTACCGCAGGGCCACGGCGGTGAGCTTCTGCCCGTCCCCGAACACCTCGGTGATGGCCGTGCCCTCGACGACGTGACCGGAACCGGCGGCCAGCTGCGTCCCCGTCACACTGGGCCGCGTCGAGCCCGAGGCACACCCGGCCACGGCAGGGACGGCGGTAGCGGCCACGATTCCGGCAAGAAGGCTCCGGCGCTTCATCGACCTGTCTCCTCTTCACACGCCGGCCTCACGCCGGCCCCTGTGGGTCTCCCTGTTTCTTCCGGGGACCGTAGAACGCGCCGGGAAATATCGTCAACAATATCGTCGACGACAAGAGATATTCACAGTCGGCCGACAGATTCGATGGATGGGGGCCGGTGCACCCCCGTTTCGGCCACCCGCAATTCCGCCACAAGGGTGATCCATCTGTGGGCCGGAAGGGCACTTGCTGTCGATTTCCCGTGAGGCCATGTGGACCTCCCATGAATCCGGCCGAATTGTTGGCACTATCGTCAACACCTGCCTATCTTCACGGAGGCAGATCAGGTGGGACACAACCGGAGAGGTCGTCACGGTGAAGCACAAGGCAATCAAGCGCAGGTCCGTCGTCGTGGGGATCGGTGCTACCGCCGGAGTCGCGGCGGTCGGCGGCATGGCCCTCAGCGCGCAGGCGGCGAGCGAGAGCGCCTCCTCGTCCTCGTCGGGCGAGCTGGTCTTCGATCCGGAGGGCTACACCGAGATCACGACGACCATCACGGACACCGACGGTACCGACCATGACGTGACCTACCACTTCTGGAAGGCCATCACGTACGTCTCCAAGCCGGTCGAGGAGAAGTACCAGAGCCTGATCGTCAGCGTGCCCGTCGAGATCGACGGCACCGCCGTGGACGCCTCCGACGCGCCCATCGTCCTGTCCAACGTCATCGCCGGATACGTCGAGTCCTCCGTCGCGGAGGCCACCGGTATCGGCGGCGCCGCGATGAGCGGAACGCCTCCGACGGGCGGCGGCGGCCCCTCCTCCTCGGCGTCGGCGTCCGCCTCCCCCGCCCCCTCGGCCTCCGCCTCCGCTCCCGCCGGCGGCGGTGGCGGCGCGAAGGCCATGCCGCAGATGGCACTCCTGGCCGGTTACGTCGTCGTCGAACCCGGCGCCCGCGGCCGCACCACCACGAACTCCGCCGGCGAGTACTACGGCACCGCCCCCGCCGCGATCGTCGACCTCAAGGCGGCCGTGCGCTACCTGCGGTCCAACAAGGGCCGCATCCCCGGCAACACCGACCGGATCGTCTCGGTCGGCGTCAGCGCGGGCGGCGCCCTGTCCTCGCTGCTCGGCGCTTCCGGCGACAGCCCGCTCTACGACAAGCTCCTCACCGAGATCGGCGCCGCCGACGCCTCCGACGCGATCTTCGCGACCGGCGCCTGGTGCCCGATCACCGACCTGGAGCACGCCGACGGCGCCTACGAGTGGAACTGGGGCACCAACGTCACCCAGTCCACCGGCAAGGTCGTCGACCAGACGGTGTCCAAGAACCTCCGGTCACAGTTCGCCGAATACCAGGCGAAGCTCAAGCTGCGCGGCCTGGACGGCTTCGGCACGCTCACCGCCCGCAACTACGACGAGTACCTGGTCGAGCAGTACCTCCAGCCGTCGGCCACCACCTACCTCGCCGGCCTGTCGGACACCGAGCGCGAGACCTACCTCGCCGCCAACACCTTCATCACCTGGTCCGGCGGCAAAGCCACCTTCACCTGGGCCGACTACCTCACCCACGTCGGCACCCGCAAGAAGACCACCCCGGCCTTCGACGCCTTCGACCTGTCCGCCGGCGAGAACAACGAGTTCGGCGTGGGCACCACCAAGGCCCGCCACTTCACCACCTACAGCCTCAAGAACGACACCACCGGCGTCACCGGCACCCGCCTCGACAGCGACATCCCCGAGAAGCTGCGGCTGATGAACCCCATGTACCACCTGGTGGAGAAGGCCAACCCGAAGCGCACCAAGCACTGGTGGATCCGCCTCGGCACCAACGACACCGACACCTCGCACGTCATCTCCGCCAACCTCGCGGCCGCCGCCAAGGGCCTCGGCGACCAGGTCGACCACCTCTACTACTGGGACCAGGGCCACGGCGCCAACATCGACCTGCCCGACTTCGTCGCCTGGGTCGCCGACGTCACCGGCCACAAGAGCAGGAAGAAGTAGGAGAAGAGCGGCGGCAGGGGTACGCGAGACCGACCTCTCGCGCGCGTGTGGGCCGGCCGGGCCCGGGTTCATGTCACCGAACCCGGGCCCGGCCGGCCCTTGCGCACCCGCCCGATGTCACGAACGTTGATCGATATCCCGAACACACCCTCTCTCCTCACGGGCGTTGTCCCCGCATATATCCCGGACTCTTGACGGCGACCGTATGACTGCGTAGACATGACAGCGCAGTCATAGAAGCGATCTCTTGTCCTGAACTCGATCACGCGGTCCACCGGGAGAACACCATGACGCGAAAGACGGGGCGGGATACGAGCGCCCGCGCGCCCCGCGGCATGGACGACTCCCGCCTGACGACGCTCGGCACGGCCCCGCACAAACCCGTTTCGGTTCTCGCCGGTGGCGAGCGGGCCGTGTGGAACACGGGCCGCGCGCTCCGCCGTGCGGTCGACACGACGGAAGGCGACCCGACGAGACCCGTCGGCGCCGGAGTCGCCGTCGACCCGACGGGCCACACGACCGCCCCCGACCATCCGTCGGCCCTGGCAGAGGTGACGGGACACCACCTCACCGCTCACCAAAGGTGGTTCGGCGCCCCCGACCGCCTCGCAGGACGGCGAGCGGCACTGACGAGACAAGGCAGCCACGCGCTTTTCGCCGTCGGGGGCGACCGGTCGGCGGCGTCCGGGTGCCGGACGAGGCGCGGACCGGCCGAGGTCGGTGTCGTCGGCTCGGACGTCGTTCCGGCGGTCGGTACGTCGAGTCCGCCGCTCCCGAACGGAGGCCCCGGCACCCGCCGCTGAGCAGTCCCCGCACCGGGACCGGACCTGAGCCGTTCCGCGCACACGGTTCCGTCGCCTTCCCCGGCTCGCTCCACCCCCGTGTCTCCTGCCGCGCCCAGGTCTCCGCACCACGTGGCCCGCTCCGCGTGACCCCGTACGCCGGCGACCGCATCGGCGTGCGCGCCGCCACAGCACCCTGCCCCCGCAGACGACCGCCCCTGACCCATCCCCCGCAGGCATCACCGTGTTCACCCCCGAAGGAGGAGCCGTGAAGAGAAGAAGGCTTGGGCAAGCACTGGGAACCTTCACCGCCGCATCAGCGATGCTGGCGATGCCCATGACGAGCGCGCAGGCGTACGACCCGACGGGCGGGACCCTCTACCAGCTCGGCGGTGAACCGTGCCTGAAGGGACGGGGCAACTGCGCGATCTACCCGAAGTCGGCGCAGCTGCCGAGCGGTCGTCTGGTCGCGGCGTTCGAGAAGTCCACCGTCGTGGCGGAGACGGGAAGCGCCGACAAGCAGACGCTGCCGGTCTACAAGAGCGACGACAAGGGCACGTCGTGGCAGCCGCTGTCCGAGGTCAAGGCACCCGCGTACATCTCCGGCGACCCGCAGTACGCGAAGTACACGAGCAACTGGACCAACCCGTATCTCTACGTCCTTCCGCAGGACGTCGGGAACCTCAAGCAGGGCACCCTGCTCCTCAGCAGTGTCGTGTCCGGCGACGACTCCTACTACAAGGAGCACAAGGCCGCCGACCCGAACTGGACGCCGTCCAACGACGGCGACCGCAAGGACCTGGCGATCGCCCTGTACTCCAGCACCGACGACGGCGCGACGTGGAAGATCCTCAACGTCGTCGCGACCGGTGGCTGGCAGGGCGGCAGCGCGGGTGCGACCGGCCAGAACATCGCGGCCGCGAACACGAACAGGCAGGTGGACCCCGTCTGGGAGCCGTACCTGATGGTCTACAAGGGTCAACTCGTCTGCTATTACTCCGACGAGAACGACTACACCGGTTTCAACGCGACCACCGGTCTCCCGACCCTGGACCCCGCGAACGGTACCGCGACGGACTCGCAGGGGCAGATCCTCGCCCACAAGACCTGGGACGGTCGTAGCACGGCGTGGAGCGCCCCCGTCGTCGACATCGCCGGGTTGACCCAGGACATGGGCGGCGGCAAGACGGAGATCGGCGGCGGGCGGCCGGGCATGGCGAACGTCGTCCGCACCACGAACGGCAAGTGGCTCCTGACCTTCGAGTACTGGGGCGGCGGAGTCAACACCAAGTACGTGCTCGCCGACGACCCGTTGAAGTTCTACCCGGGCTCTGCCACGGGCACGGGCGTCACCTCCCTGCCGCTCGACGGCGGTTCCCACGCCCTGGCGACGGGCGGCAGTCCGGTCCTCGTCAGACTTCCCGGCGGACGCCTGGTCTACAACGCCGCCGGCAGCGGCAACGTCTGGGTCAACGAGAGCGGACGCAGCGACGGCACGTGGAAGGAATACCAGACGACCTCGCCGTCCGCCTACAGCCGCAACCTGCAGTACGTCGACGGCACCGGCCGCATCGTGATCCTCAACAACCAGGGCACCTCGACACTCAAGTTCGCCGAGGTCGACCTCGGCCGGTCCGACGGCGCCTACTACCAGCTCGTGAACCGCAAGACCGACCAGGTGATCGGCACCGGCAACAAGACCAACGACGCGAACATCGGCAACGCGGACGTGCCCGACGTCCGCCTGGAGGCTCCCGGCTCCGCGGCGAACCCGGACACCCAGTACTGGCACGTGGTGACCGAACCCAACGGTGGCGTGACCCTGCTCAACAAGTCGGGCGGCCGCGCGGCGGCCATCTGGACCGGCAGCGCGACGGCCGGCCAGAAGATCGGCCAGTGGGTCGACAACAGCAAGACGGGCAGCTGGAACCTCGTCAAGACCAGCGACGGCCTCTACACACTGCAGTCGGTCAAGAACACGAGCCTCTACCTGACCGGAGCGACCGCCGGAGGCCAGCTCACCCTGCAGACCGCGACCGGCGACGGCTCCCAGGACTGGGAACTCGTCCCGTAGCCCCCTCAACGGGGGTGTGGGGCAGCCGCACTGACGCCCCCCTCGGTAGGCGACGGGCAGGTCGAGTGCCAGGCGAGCAGCGGGATGTCGAACTTGGCGTCGTGTGTGAGGACGCAGAGGGCGGTGCGCTCGTCCACGTCGGTGCGTGCCAGGTAGCGGTGGGGCCAGTCGACCACCACTTCGTCCGCGTGCGGAAAGCGGGCGGGAGTGGCGGAGACGGGGCGGGCGTCGCAGACGGTGACCCGGTAGCCCAGGAAGCGGCCGGCCTGGCTGAGGGCCGCGGCGAAGTCGACGGCGCCGAAGACCAGCAGGCGCGGCGGGGACGCATGGACAAGGACGGACAGCCGTTCGGGGCATTCGTCTGCCTGCCCGCCGATGTCGAGGCGGACGGTCCGGCCCGCCCGCAGCAGGGCCCTGGCCCGGTCGGCCACCGCCCGGTCCGCCGGGCCGCCGTCCACGCGCCCGTAGGCGACATGGCCGCCGCCGAGCACGCTCGGCGAGGAGCCGAGGAGGCGCTCCGGGCCGTCCACGACCTGTGCCACGGCGACCGGTCGCCCTCGATCGATGTCGGCGAGGGCCGTGGGCAGGTGCGGCTGGGCTGTGGGATCGATGCGCTGGACGAAGACGTCGAGTTCGCCGCCGCAGGTCAGGCCGACGGCGAAGGCGTCGTCGTCGGAGTAGCCGAACCAGGCCCGCCGCGGAGCGCCCAGGTCGTGGAGCACCTGCCGGCACATCCCGTAGACCGCTCCCTCGACGCAGCCGCCGGAGATGCTGCCGACGGCGTCGCCGTCCTCGTCCACCGCGACCGACGTACCGACCGGCAGAGGGGCACTGCCGTGCACGCCGACGACCGTTGCCAGGGCGAAGGGACGTGCCTCGCGGCACCAGCGGTGCAGAGTGTCCGCGATGTTCAGCATGCAGTTCTCCCTGGACCCACGTCATCGGCGCACGTGCGCGCAGGGCGAGGCAGGCGGCCCGTCCGCGGGACGCCGTGAGGTCCTGAGTGAGCCCCGGATGCGTGCGCGGGAGGGACCGGGGGCTACTGGTAGCGGGTGCGGCGGCCGTTGTAGTGCTGCTCGGTGACCGGCTCGGCCCACGTGGTCTCGGGGGCGCCGTCACCTGTGCCCTCCCACAGGGCGATGTGCTCCATGAACCGGTCGAGGGCGGCGCCGTGCCAGTGTTCCTCGTTCGGCGGGCACGCCACGGTCTCGCCGGGGTGAGCCTCGAAGACGGTGCCGTTCCGGGTGCCGATCAGGGCGACGCCGGAAACGACGTGCAGGGTCTGGCCCACGGCGTGGGAGTGCCAGTTGGTGCGGGCGCCCGGCGAGAAGCGGACCAGGTTGGCGCGCATCCTGGACGGCTCCTGACCGGCCACGATGACGTCCCACCACACGTCACCGGTGAACCAGTCCGCCGGGGCCTTGCTGCTGGGCTGCTGCTTGATGAATTCCATGGTGTCTCTCAGCTCTCCTTCGTGTGTGGGCTGTCTTCAGCGGGCGACGTAGCCGCCGTCCACGGGGAGGGCGACCCCGACGACGAAACCCGCGCCGAGGCTGCACAGCCACAGGACGCGGATCCGGGCCTGGGTCAGTGCTGCGACGGCGCCTGCGCCGGTTCGTCGTGTCGCATGTGCGTGGGAGCGCCGCTCCGGGCCACGATCCGGCCCTTGTGGGAAGTGCCGTGGACGGCGAGGGCGATCAGGGGCAGCAGCGTGAGAGCGGCGATGACGGTGCCGGCCAGCGGCGGTCCGGTCAGGCCGAGGGAGGAGTCCAGGGCCGTACCGGCGATCAACGAACCGGCGGCGATGCCGGTGTTGAAGGCGGAGGTGGTCAGCGCCGAGGTGAGGGTGGGAGCGTCGCCCGCGAAGCGCATGGCGAGGGCCGTCACGACCGGGTTGACCGTGAAGCCGGTCAGACCCATGAGGAAGACGAGGACGGTGGCCGTCACCGGGTTGCCGGACAGCGGGATCAGCAGGAACAGGACCAGGGCGGTGGCGGCGGCGGCCGTGATCGTGGTGACCATCGGACGCCGGTCGCCCAGGCGGCCGCCCGTGGTGGTACCGCCCAGGGCGCCGACACCGAAGGCGATCAGGACGAGTGGTACGGCACCTGCGGGGATGCCGGCGCGGTCGGTCAGCAGCGGCGTGACATAGGTGTACGTCGCCAGGACACCGCCCATGATCAGCGTTGCGGCGCCGAGCGCCAGCCACAGCCGGCCCTGACGCAGAGCCCGGACCTCGGCCCGCAGCGACACCTCGGCGCGCTGCTCCCGGGCCGGGATGAAGCGGCCGATGAACACGGCGGCGAGCCCGGAGAGGACGGCCAGGGCCCAGAAGGGGCCGCGCCAGCCGGTGAACCGGCCGGCGAAGGAGCCGATCGGCACGCCGACGACGTTGGCCAGGGTCAGGCCGCCGATCATGACGCCCGTGGCGCGGGTGGCGTCACGCGGTCCCGCGGCCCTGGTGGCGACGACGAAGCCGACGGACCAGAACGCACCGGTCGCCAGAGCGGTCACGACGCGGGCGAGAAGGACGACCGTGAAGGACGTGCTGAGGGCGGCGACGAGATGTCCGAGGCAGAACACGGACAGGGCGAGGATCAGTGTCCGGCGCTGAGGCAGGCGCAGGGTGGCCATGCCCATGGTCGGCGCGCCGATGATCATGCCGATGGCGAAGGCGGTGATCAGCAGGCCGGCGTGGGAGACGCTGACTCCGAGGTCACCGGCCAGCTCCGGCAGCAGGCCGGCGACGACGAACTCGGTGGTCCCCATCAGGAACGTGCCGGCGGCGAGCACCCAGACGACGAAGGGAAGCTTGCCGGGGGTGGTCCCGGACGCGGAAGGCATACGTGTGGTCTCTCCTTGCGTGGAAATCGGCGGATCGGGGGCCCCTGAAGCCGTCGCGGCGGACAGCGGACGGCTCGGCCACTTCTTCGACGGTTCCATGAAGCGAACCGGACGAAAAGGGGAGGATCTCCTCCCCCCTTCCTGTGCGGCCGCCGCTCTGAGGGCGAGCGGTGGGGCGGGTCAGGACGTGGCTTCGACGGTGATCTCGTCGGCGGTGGCGAGCTGCTCGGTGCCGCCGTCGGCCATGTGTCCGATGATGACCAGGCCTTCCGCGTAGGGAGCGTCACGGTAGTACGTGGCGAGCTGGTTCCAGGGGGCGTAGTACGCCAGGTCACCGACCTCGGGATCGGCCCCTTCCGGGGCGCCGGAGGTGGACAGCTTCCGGGGCAGGTCGGCGATCTTCTCAGCCGCGTCGAGGTCGCGCAGCGACAGGGTGAGCGGGAGCTGGGCGGCGAAGTCGCGGGCGGTGGCGCTGTCGTTCAGGGTGGCGGCGACGGAGTGGCCGTTGAGCGTGAGCCGGATGTTCATGGCGGTTGTCCTGCCGGATGAGGTGGGGGCGACCGGGGCTGACGATGCCTGAGCCGATGCAGGCTCTGAAGCGGTGGAGGACGGGGAGTCGTCGGTGCAGGCGGTCACGATCAGCAGCAGGGTGGCGGCCGGGACCACGCGGGCGACAGTGCGAAGGGGTGCCGGGTTCACGACGTCACCTGTGGCTGGTCGGGCAGGGGCTCGGCGTGGTGGCGGAAGCCGTCCCGCTCGGCGTGCATGTCGTACAGCCGCTGTGCCAGCGTCTCGGGGCTGCGTGCGATGAGGGCGACGGTGTGGCCGGCGACGCCGAAGCGGCGGGCGGTGGCCAGCCCGAGACCGGGGCCGGCGCCGGTGGGGACGAAGGTCGTCATGGTCGGTCCTTGTGTGAGCGCGGGTGGTTGCCGGGTCTGCGACCGCAACTCCTCGGTGCGGCCCCGGGTGCGGACGCGTCCGCGCTCAGGGCTTCAGGAGGGCCTTGACGGCGCGGCGTTCGTCCATCGCCTTGTAGCCCTCGGCGACCTGGTCCAGGGGCAGGGTGAGGTCGAAGACCTTGCCCGGGTTGATGCGGCCGGTCAGGACGCGGTCGATGAGGTCGGGCAGGTAGCGGCGTACGGGGGCGGGGCCGCCGCGCAGGCCGACCTGGGAGAAGAACAGCTCCTGGCCGTCGACGGCCACCTCGTGGGGGACGCCGACGAAGCCGACGTTGCCGCCCGGCCGCGCGGAGTGCAGGGCCTGGCTCATGGACTCGGCGGTGCCCACGCACTCCAGCACGGAGTCCGCGCCGATGCCGCCGGTGAGGTCCTTGATCCGGGCGACGCCGTCATCGCCGCGCTCGCTGACGATGTCGGTGGCGCCGAACTCCAGGGCGAGCTTCTGACGGGACTCATGACGGCTCATGGCGATGATCCGCTCCGCGCCGAGTTCCCTCGCGGCGATCACTCCGCACAGGCCGACCGCACCGTCACCGACCACGACCGCGGTGGAGCCGGGCTTCACCTCTGCGGCGAGGGCGGCGTACCAGCCGGTGCCCATCACGTCGGACACGGCGAGCAGGCTCGGCACCGTCTCGGCGTCGGGGTGCTCGTCGGTGGCGACGAGGGTGCCGTGCGCGTTGGGAATGCGCACGTAGTCGGCCTGGCAGGTGCTCATGAACTCACGGTTCAGGCAGGACGACTGCCAGCCGCCCAGGCAGTTCACGCAGGTGTTGTCCGACGTGGCGAAGGAACCGACCACGAACTGGCCCGGCTTGACGTTGGTGACGTCGCCGCCGACCTCCTCGACGATGCCGACGTACTCGTGTCCCATCGGGTGCGGGTCGCCGATGGGTTCCGCGCCGCGGTAGGGCCACAGGTCCGAGCCGCACACACAGGTGGCGACCGTACGGATCACCGCGTCGGTCGGCTCAATGATCTTCGGGTCGTCGAGGCTCTCGAAACGCACGTCGCCGGGGGCGTGAATGACTGCTCCGCGCATGGGGTGCTTCCTTCGGTGCGGGGGGTCTGCGGACCGCAGCCGCGGTCAGGAACGACTGCTCACGATCGAGAGTCACACGCGAGAACAGGCGCGAAAAGCGGAGAGAAGTATCCCGGGAGGGAAACATCCGGGGAGGAAACTCTCCCCCCTTGCGCAGGTGCGATCGGTGCCATGCTGGGAAGCATGACCGCCAACGTCCCCCTCAATGAGCTGGGAGAATTCCTCAAGAAGCGCCGTTCCGAGCTGAGCCCGCGCACGGTCGGCCTGCCCGAGACCGACAGACCCCGCCGGGTGGAGGGGCTGCGCCGCGAGGAGGTCGCCCAGCTCGCCAGTATCAGCACCGACTACTACACCCGCCTGGAACAAGGCCGCATGCAGGCATCGGCGCCCGTGCTGGACGTCCTCGCGCGGGTGCTCCACCTGGACGACGACGAGCGGGGCTACCTCTTCCAGCTGGCGGGCAAGACCACCACCCGCACCCGGCGCCGCGGGCGGCAGAAGGTCCAGCCGCAGTTGCAGCGGGTCCTGGACGACCTCACCGCCACTCCGGCCGTCGTGCAGGGCCGGCGCGGGGACATTCTGGCCTGGAACGCGCTGGCCGCCGCCCTGGTCACCGACTTCTCCCGCATCGAGGAGAAGCACCGCAACTACCCGCGGATCATCTTCACGGACCCCGCCATGCGCACCCTGTACGCCGACTGGGAGAGCTCCGCGCACATCGCCGTCGCCCAGCTCCGCATGGAGGCCGCGAAGTATCCCGAGGACCCCCGCCTGATCGAGTTGGTGGGTGAACTGTCCCTTCGGGACAAGCAGTTCGCCCGCTGGTGGGGCGATCACCACGTCGCCGCCCGCACCGTGGGCACGAAGACCCTCGACCATCCGGTCGTCGGCGAACTCGTCCTGGACTGGGACACCCTCACCGCCAACACCGACCCCGACCAGAACCTCACCGTCTGGACCGCCGGGCCCGGATCCCCCACCCACGAACGGCTGCGCATCCTGGCTTCCTGGGCCGCCGACCAGGACCTGCCGGCCTCCTCCCCCGCCGGCTGACCTCGACGGGCCACCGCCGTGAAGGCGGCGGGAAGAGATCATCCGAACGCCGACGGCGCCGGACACACCGTTCATCGCAGCCCTCCAGGAGAAGAGCGGGCGGGACCGCCCTCACCGTCACTCGGGTCCGCGGCCAGGATGCTCCGGGAGAAGGCCCGCGGTCACGGCTGCTTGATACGGGCGGCGGAGGCTTGACGGGCGTCCGCGCCGGAGCTGACGTGTCGATGGGTGTGCTGGGGACCGTGCCAGTCCAGGCACATCACGGTGGCATCGTCTTCGAGCCGGCCGCCGGCCGCGTCCAGGACGGCGGAGGTCAACATCAGCGCGGCCTCCCGCGGGTGCAGATCCCGGCCCCTCTTCAACAGGGCAGGCAGATCGACCTTCTCTCCGTGATGTTCGAGCATGCCGTCGGTCAGCATGAGCAGACGGTCACCGGGGCGCAGATCGAGGTCCTGGACCCGGTAGGGGTGGGGCACGTCCACGGACAGCCCGAAGGGGTGGTCAACCTCGCAGGTCATCGTCTCCGTGATCCCGTCGCGCATACGCAGGGGCCATGGGTGGCCGGCGTTGACGAGCTGGGCCCGCCCCGTATGGAGGTTGATGCGCAGCAGCTGGCCGGTGGCGTGGCCGCGGTTGTGGCCGGCCAGGGCCTGGTCGGCCAGGTGGGCCTGCTCGGCGAGGCCGGCTCCTGCCCGGCGGGCACCGCGCAGGGCGCCCACCAGGACCGTGGCGGCCAGGGCCGCGTCGATGTCGTGGCCCATGGGATCGGTCACCGATATGTGCAGAGTGTCACGGTCCAGGGCGTAGTCGAAGGTGTCGCCGCTGAGGGCTGCGGAGGGCTCCAGACTCCCGCACAGAGTGAACTGGGCAGCCTCGCACGACAGCGACTGGGGCAGCAGCTGGTACTGGATCTCCGCCGCCAGGGTCGAGGGCCGGGAGCGTTTGCCCCAGGTGTACAGATCGGTGAAGCGCCCGTTGGCGATCACGACGTACGCCAGCACGTGAGCGGCTTCCTCGACCGCTTCCAGGACGTCCGGGCCGGGGGTCGCCGGCAGGAGCAGTTCCAGCAACCCGATGGCGTCTCCGCGGTTGGTGACCGGCACGATCACCCGCTGCCCCTGGTCCATCGCCACTTGGCACAGCCGCTGGGTCCGGATAACGACCTCGTAGACGCTGCCGAAGAGAGGGATCCGCTCCGCATCCCGCGCGCCCTCCACCGCCTCGGCTGTGGAGAGCCGCGCCACTGCCTTCCCGGTCAGATCGACGATGAGGAACGACACCTCCACGGCGCCGAAACGCCGCCGCAACTCCTCCGCGAACACGTCGACGGCCTCCGCCGGCGCCGCCGTCTCCGCAGCCGTCAGCAGCTCGGGGTACCCACTGCGCCCACCACTCACGACCGCGGTCCTTTCGCCGCCCCTCACCAGCGTGGTAGCTGCCTCGTCGGGTGTCAACTTCGGCCGATCACGCGCGATGCTTCGACCGCACCGCCTCGACCGGACGGCGGCGCCGTTCGCCGACCATCAAGATCCGGCCGGCGCACGGCATGCTCGACGAGTCAGGCCGAGGTCCTCGGTCCCGGCTGCGAAGTGGGTCCATCCGCCGTTCTGCTCGGCCACGGCTGTACCGACGGCCTCACCAGGACGCTACGGTCTGAGCTGTCCCGGGTTCCGTAGAGTCCGGTGATCTTGTTTTCAGCAGGACTGTCGGGTGGCTTCCTGTTGTCGCCACCAGTCGTTCGTACTCGGCGGGCGGTACATGGCCGAGAACGGGGTGCAGCCGCCGTCGACATCACCCCCGCTTACACAAATCCGCAGGTCAGACGCCCTTTGCGGCAGGCTCGAGGATCGCCACGCACTCCACGTGGTGCGTCATCGGAAACAGATCGAACGCCCTCAGCATCCGCACCTTGTAGCCGCCGTCCCGGAAGTACGCCAGGTCGCGGGCGAGGGCCGCCGGGTCGCAGGCCACGTACGCGATCTTGCGTGCCCCGAGCGAGGCGAGGTGCTCGACCGTCTTCTTGCCCGCGCCCGCGCGCGGCGGGTCGAGGACGATCAGGTCGACCTCGGTGATCCCGGTGCGCGGCAGCACCGCCTCGACCTTGCCCTGCTCGATCCGCACCCGCTCGAACCCGGCGAGGTTGTGCCGGGCGTCCTCCACGGCGCGCTTGCCGGACTCGATGCCGAGGACCGCGCCCTTGTCGCCGAGGCGGTCGGCGAGAGCGCCCGCGAAGAGGCCGACGCCGCAGTACAGGTCGAGCGCCATGTCGCCCTTGCGCGGCAGGAGGCCCTGCATGACCGCCTTGACGAGGGTGTCGGCGGCCTGCGGGTGGACCTGCCAGAAGCCGCCGCTGCCGACGCGGTACGTGCGTCCGTCGGCGCGCTCCCGCACGAACGCCCGGCCGTGGACGCGGTGGATGCCGCCGTCGTGCTCCTCGACGCGCATGACGGAGACGGGCTTGTCGAGTTCGACGAGCGGGAGACGGGCGCCCGGGCGGGGTTCGAGGATGACCATGCGGTCCTGGGAGCCCGTCGCGGCGATGGCGTCGACGGACGCCATCCCGGACCAGTCACGGTCCTCGATGCCCAGCTCGCTGACGCCCGGCGCCGCGATCATGCAGTGCTCGATGGGCTCGACCTCGTGCGAGCGGTGGCGCCGCAGACCGGCGTTGCCGTCGGGGTCGACCGCGTACTGGACGCGGGTGCGCCATGCGGGCACCTCGCCGGGCGGCAGCTTGTCGCCCTCGGCCGGCATCACGGTGCCGTCCCAGCCGGCCTGCTCGGGTGTGAGGCCCGCGAGCCGCAGCAGCTGCTCGGCGATCACCTCACCCTTGAGCCGGCGCTGGGCGCCCGGCTTGGCGTGCTGCCAGTCGCAGCCGCCGCAGCGGCCGGGTCCGGCGTACGGGCAGGGTGCCTCGACCCGGTCCTTGGACGCCTCCAGCACCCGCACCGCGTCCGCGCGCAGATAGCGTGCGCCCTCTTCGCCCTCGGTCACCCGGGCCACGACCCGCTCGCCGGGCAGTGTGTGCCGGACGAACAGCACCTGGCCGGCCTCCGTCCGGGCGATGCAGTGGCCGCCGTGGGCGACGGGGCCGATCTCGACCTCGTACTCCTGCCCGACGAGCGACACCGCCTGCGACTTCTTCGGTTCTGCCTGCATGGCGGGGTGACTCCACAACGTCGAACGAGGAACGGCCGGACAACAGCCCACCAGTCTACGTGGCTGTCGTCCGGCCGTTCACCATGCGCCGGGGCGGAGGTCGAGTGCCCGCCCCGGAGCGAGGGTCAGTCCTTCGCGTCCGGCTTCGAAGTGCCCGACGCGCTGCCCGGACCGGTGCCCGACGGCTGCTTCGGGCGTCCCTCCTGCGCGGGACCGCGTCGCACCGCACCCGGGGCGTTCCACTCCTGACGCTTGCGGGCCCGCTTCCTCGCCACCTCGGAGGACTGCAGCTGATAGGGGACGGACGTGACCATGACGCCCGGCGTGAACAGCAGGCGTCCCTTGAGCCGCAGGGCGCTCTGGTTGTGCAGCAGGTGCTCGTACCAGTGGCCGACCACGTACTCCGGGATGATCACCGACACCGCGTCGCGCGGCGACTCCTGGCGCAGGCTCTTGACGTACTCGATGACCGGCCGTGTGACCTCGCGGTAGGGCGAGTCGAGGACCTTCAGCGGTACGTCGATCCCGCGCCGCTCCCACTCGGCGCGCAGCGTCTTCGTCTCGGCCGGGTCGACGTTGACGGTGAGCGCCTCCAGGGTGTCGGAACGCATCAGCTTGGCGTAGGCGAGGGCGCGCAGCGTCGGCCGGTGGATCTTGGAGATCAGCAGCACCGAGTGGACGCGCGAGGGCCGGACGGTGTCGTCGCTGGGGCCCTCGGGAGCGGCGATCTCCGCGGCCACACCGTCGTAGTGGCGGCGGATCGCGGTCATCGTGCCGTAGAAGATCACCATGCCGAGCAGGGCGACCCAGGCGCCGTGGGTGAACTTGGTGACCAGGACGACGACCAGGACCAGGCCGGTGAAGAAGGCGCCGAAGGTGTTGATCGCGCGGGAGCGGACCATGTGGCGGCGCTTGAGCTGGTCGGTCTCGGTCGCCAGGAGTCGGTTCCAGTGCCGGACCATGCCGATCTGACTGAGCGTGAAGGACACGAACACGCCGACGATGTACAGCTGGATCAGGCGGGTGGAGTCGGCGCCGTAGATGACGACGAGCAGCGTGGCCGCGCCGGCGAGCAGCACGATGCCGTTGGAGAAGGCGAGGCGGTCGCCGCGCGTGTGCAGCTGCCGGGGCAGATAGCGGTCCTGGGCGAGGATCGAGCCGAGCACCGGGAAGCCGTTGTAGGCGGTGTTCGCCGCCAGGAACAGCACCAGGGCGGTGGCCGCGGCGAGCACGATGAAGAGGAAACTGTCCTTGCCGAAGACGGCCTCGGCGACCTGGGTGATCACCGGGTTCTGGACGTATCCGGCGCCGACCGCGACGCCGTTGTGCAACAGGTCGGCGGCCGGGTTCTCGGCCATCCGGACCTTGGTGAACAGGGCCAGCACGATGATGCCGCAGAACATGGTGACGGCCAGCAGGCCCATCGCCGCGAGGGTGCTCGCCGCGTTCTTCGACTTGGGCTTGCGGAAGGCGGGGACGCCGTTGGAGATCGCCTCCACGCCGGTGAGCGCGGCACAGCCGGACGAGAAGGCGCGCAGCAGCAGGAAGACCAGCGCGAAACCGGCGAGGCCCTGGTGTTCGGCCTTGATCGTGTACTCGGCGGTCGGCGCCCGCATGGTGTCGTCGAGCACCAGCCCGCGGAAGGCGCCCCAGGCGATCATGATGAAGACGCCCGCGACGAAGACGTAGGTGGGGATGGCGAAGAGCTTGCCGGACTCCTTGACGCCGCGCAGGTTCATCAGCGTCAGCAGCACGATCACGGCGACCGCGCAGGCCACCTTGTGCTCGACGACGAACGGGATCGCGGAGCCGAGGTTCTCGATGCCGGAGGCGATGGAGACGGCGACGGTCAGGACGTAGTCGACGAGCAGCGCGCTCGCGACGGTCAGGCCGGCCTTGGGGCCGAGGTTGGTGGTGGCCACCTCGTAGTCGCCACCGCCACTGGGGTAGGCGTGGACGTTCTGCCGGTAGGAGGCGACCACCGTGAACATCAGCACGACCACCGCGAGCGCGATCCAGGGGCTGAAGTGGTAGGCCGACACGCCCGCGATGGACAGGACCAGCAGAACCTCCCCAGGCGCGTAGGCCACGGAGGACAGCGGGTCGGAAGCGAAGACGGGCAGGGCGATGCGCTTCGGCAGGAGCGTTTCTCCGAGCCGATCACTGCGCAGTGCGCGCCCGATCAGAATCCGTTTGGGCACGTCGGTCAGTTTGGACACAACAGAGGATCGTAGGCCTTCGAACACGGGACCGCCCACCCTCCCCCGGCCTCAGCCGGGTGATGGCGTGCCGCGTCTGCCTCCCGGGTGAAATCGGCCGGGCCCGCGCTGCGGATTCCGTGACCGCGCCGGTCCCCATGTCTATATGACAATCCCCGCCCGCTGCCGCCCCCTTGGAGGGTCCATGCACACGACCGCGGAGATCATCGGCGCCGTCGGCACCCTCGTCGGCCTCGGAATCCTTACCTTCCTCAGTTTCTGGAGCATCAGCCGCCGCTGATCACGGAAAGGGTGCACAGGGGGTGCCCTGCGCCGACCGCACGTGTGTAGCTTGGTCGACGGTCTGAGACCCTGTTCAAAGCCAGGCCAGAATTTTTATTGACTTCTTGACTTCTTGACCTCGGAAGGACGGTCGTGCACATCGTCATCATGGGCTGCGGCAGGGTGGGTTCCGCCCTCGCGCAGACCCTGGAGCAACAGGGGCACACGGTCGCCGTGATCGACCAGGACCCCACCGCCTTCCGACGGCTGGGCTCCGGTTTCGGTGGCCGGCGGGTCACCGGAGTCGGCTTCGACCAGGACACCCTGCGCGAGGCGGGCATCGAGGAGGCCGGCGCCTTCGCGGCCGTGTCCAGCGGCGACAACTCCAACATCATCGCCGCCCGGGTGGCGCGTGAGATGTTCGGCATCGAGAACGTCGCCGCCCGCATCTACGACCCCCGGCGCGCCGAGGTCTACCAGCGCCTGGGCATCCCCACCGTCGCCACCGTCCGCTGGACGGCCGACCAGATGCTGCGCCGGCTGCTCCCCTCGGGCGCCGAGCCGCTGTGGCGCGACCCCACCGGGGGCATCGAGCTCGCCGAGGTGCACGCCGCCCCGTCCTGGGTCGGCCACAAGATCAGCAAGCTGCAGGAGGAGACGGGCGTCCGCGTCGCGTTCCTCACCCGCCTCGGCGAGGCGATCCTGCCCACCTCCCAGACGGTGCTCCAGGAGGGCGACCTGGTGCACGTGATGCTGCGGAGCGACGAGGTCGAGAAGGTCGAGGCCTCGTTCGCCGAGGGCCCCAAGGAGGACGGTCACTGATGAGGGTCGCCATTGCCGGAGCCGGCGCCGTCGGCCGTTCGATCGCGGGCGAGCTGCTGGAGAACGGCCACGAGGTCCTGCTCGTGGACAAGGCGCCGACCGCCATCTCGGTCGAGCGCGTCCCGCAGGCGGAGTGGCTGCTGGCCGACGCCTGTGAGATCACCTCCCTCGACGAGGCCGCCCTCCAGCGTTGCAACGTCGTGATCGCCGCGACCGGCGACGACAAGGTCAACCTCGTCGTGTCGCTGCTGGCCAAGACGGAGTACGGCGTCCCGCGCGTCGTCGCCCGGGTGAACAACCCGAAGAACGAGTGGCTGTTCAACGAGTCGTGGGGTGTGGACGTGGCCGTCTCCACCCCGCGTCTGATGTCGGCCCTGGTCGAGGAGGCGGTGAGCGTCGGCGACCTGGTCCGGCTGCTGCGCTTCAGCCACGGCGACGCCAACCTCGTCGAGCTGACCCTCCCCGAGGAGTCGGCGCTGGCCGGCACCCAGGTCGGCGACGTGGAGTGGCCCGAGGACACCTCGCTGGTCACCATCATCCGCGGCACCCGGGTCCTGACCCCGACCCGCGAGGACTCCCTGGAGCCGGGCGACGAGCTGCTCTTCGTGGCCGCCCAGGCGAGGGAGGAGCAGCTGGAGGACCTGCTGTCGGTCCGCAAGGAGGACACCGGCAGCTGACCTTCGGTCCGAGGGTCACGACGGCGAAGGGCGCCCCCGACATCGGGGGCGCCCTTTCCTGTCACTGGCCGCGGCGCCTCGATAACAAGGCCGTAGGGCTGCTACCAGCCCGTGCGGCACTTGAGGACGAGGCCCGTTCAGGGCCGAAGCGGGGGTCTGGGGGCGCAGCCCCCGGGGCCGGTCACCGGAACGCCGGAACCTACCGGTCCCGACGGTGCCGCCCACCGGCCTCGGACGCCGCCTCGGGCGACCCCTCCGACGCCGCCGCCTCCGCGGCAGCGGCCTTCTCCTCCGCCTCCATCTCCGCGAACACGTCGATCGGCGCGGGCGCCTTCGCGAGGAAGACCCACGTCAGCCAGACGGCGAGCAGGAACGGCGGGATCTTCAGCGCGATCAGCACCCAGCCCAGCTGCGCGGTGTTGGCCCACCAGTACAGCGGGAACAGGATCGCGCACTTGGCGAGCAGGATCAGTCCCCACGCCCAGCTGGCCTTGGCGTACGCCTTCTTGCGGCCGGGGTTGCGGGTCCGCCAGGAGAGGTTCTCCTTGAAGACCGGACCCAGGATCAGGCCGATCAGCGGCACCCCGCACAGCGTCGTGACGATGTAGGCGAGGGCCAGACCCAGCGTGTAGAGCATGCCCGGCAGATAGAAATCCTTGGCGTTGCCGGTCATCATCGCGAAGACGACACCGAAGGCGACTCCGAAGACGCCGCTGAAGGCGTGCTTGACCGTGTCCTTCATCGCCAGGCGGACCACGACCAGGATCAGCGACACCGCGAGCGCGGCGATCGCGGACATGTGCAGATCCTTGTTGATCGTGAAGATCGTGACGAAGAGCAGACCGGGCACGACCGTCTCGACCATGCCCCGCACCCCGCCGAACGCCTCGAAGAGCGCGGCCTCGGTCACCGCCCGGGCGTCGGCCGCGGTCGTGTCGTCCGCGGTCGTGTCTTCGGTCGGCTTGTCGAGCGACGTCACCGGCTACTCCCTACCCACGGGTCTCAGTTCGTACTTGGGGTTGAACAGCACCCGGCGGCCCCGGCTCATGGAGACCCGCCCCGATGCGATGAGCCTGCGTCCCGGCTCTATGCCCACGATGGAACGCCTGCCCAGCCACACCACGTCCAGCGCGGCGGTGCCGTCGAACAGTTCGGCCTCCAGGGCCGGGACTCCGGCGCGTGGCCGCAGAGTGACCGTGCGCAAGGTACCAGTAACCGTGACGATCTGGCGGTCCTGGCAGTCGCCGATCCGGGTGCACCCGGCCGTTTCGGAGTCCTCCCGTAGTTCCTCGGACTCCAGGTCCTCCTGCGACGAGGAGAGCCGGTCGAGCATGCGCCGGAACCGGCCCACCGGCTTTTCGGAACGAGGGACAGCACTCATGTCTGAAGGGTACCGGGGCAGGCCCGCGGAGCCGCAGCCACCGCCCTGCCCATCGCACTAGCGCTCGAACCGGTATCCCATCCCGGGTTCGGTGACGAAGTGCCGGGGATGCGACGGATCCGCCTCGAGCTTGCGTCTGAGCTGGGCCATGTACACCCGCAGGTAGTTGGTCTCCGTTCCGTACGACGGCCCCCACACCTCCTGGAGCAACTCCTTCTGGCCGACCAGCCGGCCGGTGTTGCGCACCAGCACCTCCAGAAGATGCCACTCCGTGGGGGTCAGCCGGACGTCCTTCCCGGCCCGGTCGACCTTCTTCGCCGCCAGGTCGACGGTGAACGTCTCGGTCTCCACCAGTACCTCGTCCTCGCCGCCCCCGGCCGGTTCCGCCCGGCGGACGGCGGCCCGCAGCCTGGCCAGCAGTTCGTCCATGCCGAACGGCTTGGTGACGTAGTCGTCGGCGCCCGCGTCGAGCGCCTCGACCTTCTCGTCCGAGGAGTGCCGGGCGGACAGCACCAGGATGGGCACCCTGCTCCAGCCGCGCAGTCCCTTGATCACCTCGACGCCGTCCATGTCCGGCAGCCCCAGATCGAGCACGATCACGTCCGGGTGGTGGGTGGCCGCGAGCCGGAGGGCGGTGGCGCCGTCGGGGGCCGCGTCGACCTCGTACCCGCGGGCCTTGAGGTTGATCACGAGGGCGCGGACGATCTGCGGCTCGTCGTCGATCACGAGCACTCGCGTGGGGGCCTGGGGCGCCCCCTCGGCCGGGCTCAGCATGAGGCGTGCCTTTCGGGTCGTGCGGGCTGTGCGGTGTGCGGCTCGGGGCGCGGTCCCGCCGCTCGGACGGTGAGGACCATGGTGAGGCCGCCGCCCGGGGTGTCCTCGGCGCTCAGGGTGCCGCCCATGGCCTCGGCGAAGCCACGCGCGACCGCGAGACCCAGGCCCACCCCGGCCCCGCGCGGGGCGTCGCCGTAGCGCTGGAACGGGGCGAATATCCGCTCCTTGGCCTCGTCCGGAACGCCCGGCCCGCGGTCCACGACGCGTACCTCGACCCGGTCGGACAGCGCGCTCGCCGAGACCAGCACGGGCTCGCCGCCCGGACTGTACTTGACCGCGTTCTCCACGAGATTCGCGACCGACCGCTCCAGCAGCCCGGCGTCCACGGCGACCATGGGCAGCGACTCCGGAATGTCCAGCTCCACGCTCGCCGCCGGATCGGGCACCCCGCCGAGTGCCATCGGCACGACCTCGTCGAGGTCCGTCTCCCGGATGATCGGCGTGACCGTGCCGGTCTGGAGGCGGGACATGTCCAGCAGGTTGCCCACCAGGTGATCCAGGCGGTCCGCGCCCTCCTCGATGCCCTCCAGCAGCTCCGCCCGGTCCTCCTCGGACCAGGTCACGTCGTCCGACCTGAGGCTCGACACCGCTGCCTTGATCCCGGCGAGCGGGGTCCGCAGGTCGTGGCTCACGGCGGCCAGCAGGGCCGTACGGATGCGGTTGCCCTCGGCCAGCGCACGGGCCTGGTCGGCCTCCTCCCGAAGGCGCCGCCGGTCCAGTACGACGACCGCCTGCGCGGCGAACGCGGCCAGCACCCGCCGGTCCTCCGCGGGCAGCACCCGCCCGGTGAGGACCAGCGCCAGGTCGTCGCCGACCGGCACGTCCACGTCCGCGTCCTCGGGCCGCTCGACCGGCCGTCCGCTCCCGACACGGCCCGCGCGGGTCCACGGCGCCGTGTCGTCGGCCCGCTCCAGCAGGGCGGCCGACTCCATCCCGAAGGTCTCGCGCACCCGCTCCAGCAGCGCCTCCAGGCTGGTCTCGCCCCGCAGCACGTTGCCCGCCAGGTAGGACAGGATCTCCGACTCGGCCCGCAGCCGGGCCGCCTGGTGCGTACGCCGGGCCGCCAGGTCCACCACCGACGCCACCGACACTCCCACCCCGACGAAGATCACGATGGCGACGATGTTCTTCGGGTCGGCGATCATCCACCGGTGCAGGGGCGGTGTGTAGAAGTAGTTCAGCAGGAGCGAGCCCAGCGCCGCCGAGGCGAGGGCCGGCAGCAGCCCACCGAGCAGCGCCGCCGCCACCGTCACGGCCAGGAACAGCAGCATGTCGTTGGCGAGGCCGAGGTGGACGGTGTTCAGCAGCAGCGCCAGCAGCACGGGGCCCACCACACCGACCAGCCGGCCCCAGACGATCCGGCGCCGCCCGAGCCGGGCGCCCCGGGCCACCGGCAGCCCGCGCCCCTTGGCGACCTCGTCGTGGGTGACGATGTGCACGTCGAGGTCGTACCCCGACTCCCGGACGACCGTCGCGCCGACCCCGGCCCCGAAGACGTACTGCCAGGCCTTGCGGCGCGAGGAGCCGAGCACGATCTGCGTGGCGTTGACCCCGCGGGCGAAGTCGAGCAGCGCGGCCGGGATGTCGTCGCCGATCACCTGGTGGAAGGAGCCGCCCAGGTCCTCGACGAGGGTGCGCTGAACCGCCAGCTCCTCGGGCGAGGCGGAGGTCAGCCCGTCGCCGCGGGCGATGTACACGGCCAGCACCTCCCCGCCGGCGCCTTTCTCCGCCAGCCGTGCCGCCCGCCGGATCAGGGTGTGCCCCTCCGGTCCGCCGGTCAGTCCGACCACGATCCGCTCGCGCGAGCCCCAGATCGCCGACACCCGGTGTTCACTGCGGTACTGCTTCAGGTACTCGTCGGCCCGGTCGGCCACCCACAGCAGGGCGAGCTCCCGCAGGGCGGTGAGGGTTCCGGGCCGGAAGTGGTGGGACAGGGCGGCGTCGACCTTGTCCGGCCGGTAGATATTCCCGTGCGCCATCCGCCGGCGCAGTGCCTGCGGCGACATGTCCACCAGCTCGATCTGGTCGGCGCGCCGGACGAACTCGTCGGGCACCGTCTCCGCCTGCCGGACCCCGGTGATCGACTCCACGACGTCGCCGAGGGACTCCAGGTGCTGGATGTTCACGGTCGAGACCACGTCGACGCCGGCGGCGAGCAGTTCCCGCACGTCCTGCCAGCGCTTGCTGTTGCGCGAGCCCGAGGCGTTGGTGTGCGCGAGATCGTCCACCAGGGCCACGCGCGGGGCACGGGCGAGGACCGCGTCCACGTCCATCTCGGTGGAGAGGCCGCCCCGGTGTTCCAGTTCGCGGCGCGGGACCTGTTCGAGGCCGTGCAGCATCAGCTCGGTGCGGTGCCGTCCGTGGTGCTCGACGAACGCCACCACGCAGTCCGTGCCGCGCTCCACCCGGCGGTGCGCCTCGGCCAGCATCGCGTACGTCTTGCCCACGCCCGGTGCCGCACCGAGGTGGATCCGAAGCTTTCCGCGTGCCATGGCCCTCCCGCCTTCCCGTGTCTCCCGCCTACGCAGCGTCGACCCTACGGCCGGCGGTTCCGGCGCAGGGGGCGAGCTGACAGGTGAGGGACGTCTTTGACGCAACCCTGACGCGGCGGACGATCACCGGCGCCCCTCACCCCATCATCGGACGAGCCCCCCGAATCGGTTCACGCGCATCGGTCACGCACGTCGGGTCACGGGCATCGGGTCAGGCGGGATTGTCCCCGTGGGTGAGCGTCTCCCAGGCGACGAAGAGGTTGTTGCTGCCGGCCGGGCGGTTCCGCAGGGTCAGCGTCTGGGTGTTGGTCATCGCGATGCCCAGACGGTTGTGCAGCGCGTTGTAGCCGACCTCGGTGACCGGGCCGAGCGCCTGGTTCAGGGATCCGGAGCACAGCCAGCTCGGGACGGCCGCGCCGAGCTCGTACTTGGCCTGGAAGCCGAGGGCCTGCCGCAGCCGCTCGCCGACGTCGGTGCCGTACAGGTCCTGTCCCTGGATCCGGCTGGTCTCGGCGACGTGCGAGATCGCGGAGATGCCGTACCCGGTGTGGGTGAGGTCGCGGCAGGTCTCCTGGGTCAGGCCGGTGACGAACGTGCCCTGTCCCTGCCAGTAGGCGACGACCTTGTCCCGGGTGTTCAGGTTCTGGCTCGGCACGGTCTTCGGCAGCTCGCCGTCGGAGGCCAGGTAGACGTAGGCGGCCGTGCGGGTGCGGAACTTCGCCATGGCCTTGTCGTACGACGCCCTGTCCTCGAGGAAGACGGAGATGCCGATCGCGGCCTCCGTCATGGACAGTTCCCAGTTGCCGTTGGAGTTGGAGCCGTTGATGACCTCGGGCAGATAGACGTCGCGCAGCATGGTCGCGAAGCGGCCGGAGCCGGCCCAGCCGCCGGTGTACGTGTACTTGATGATCTCGGCGGCCCGCGGCCAGGAGGAGCCGGCCCAGCCGGCTTGCAGGGGCGCGTTGCTGTTGGTGTGGTCCTTGACGACGGCCGACCAGGCGTCCATCAGCTCGATGGCCTTCTTCGCGTACCGCTCGTCCCGTGTGAACGTACCAGGCGAGGGCGTCGGTGTACGCCGCGAGCGCGTCCTCCCGCTCGTCCGTGCAGCCGTAGTTCGGGTTGGAGTAGGAGCCGCACTCGACCACGGCGCGGGGCTTGGGAGTGCGGTTCAGGCCGGCGTACTTGCTCGCCAGGAGCTGGTCGAAGGCGCCCTTCCAGGGCTGGGCCCCGGAGCCGACCTTGTCCCGGACGAAGTCCAGTTGTGCCCGGGAGACGGTGACCCCGGGGTGGGCGAAGGCGGCGGGGGCGGCTTGGGCCCGGGGGACGTTCGGGGACGCGAGAGCGCCCAGGACCAGGGCGGAGACGGTCACAAGGAATGCGGTTCGGCGCACAGCAGCTCCGTTTCATTCTTGTATGTGAACACAGAGCGCCCTTATGAACTCAGGCGTTGAGCGGAGACCGTAGGTCCAGACCAATGGACCGTCAAGGGTTCACACACGAGAAGAACGCGGGACGCAGGCACGGCTGAAAGGGCCGCACCCCGTGCGGGGTGCGGCCCTTTCAGCCGTGCCGTCTGCCGTCGTGGACTAGCGGACCTCGGTGATCTCCGGTCCACGCTGGAGCTGGCCCATGCCGCCGGAGAAGCGGGAGCTGTCGTCCTGCTGCTGGACGCCCTCGGGGACCATCTGCGCGTCGTTCGGCAGCTTGAGGACGATCGGGTCGCGCGGCGCCATCGGGCCCTCGCCGCGGACCACCACGGTGTCCCGGAAGATCTGCTCGAGCAGACCGGCCGCCTGCGGCTGCACCGCGCCCTGGCCCGAGATCACCCCGCGCAGGAACCAGCGGGGACCGTCCACACCGACGAACCGCACGACGTGGAAGCCACCCGTGCCGTCCGGCAGCTGCACCGGCACCTGGGCACGCAGCTCCCAGCCCAGCGGGCCTTCGACCTCGTCGACGATGCCACCCTGCTGAGTGATGCCGGAGCCGATCTCCTCGCGCACCTCGCCCCAGATGCCCTCGCGCTTGGGAGCGGCGAAGGCCTGGAGCTGGATGGCGCTGTCGCGCAGTACGACGGTCGCCGCGACGATCGCGTCACCGGCGACCTCGACCCGCAGCTCCATGCCGTCGACGCCGGGCACGAAGATCCCGCCCAGATCCACGCGGCCCTCGGCGGGGTCGCGCACCTCAGAGTCGTCCCAGGGACCGTCGGGTCGCGGCTCGGGCTCGAGCCTCACCCGCTCGCGCTCGCCCTCTACGTCGTCCGCCTCAGCGTCGACACTGTCGACGACCTGCTCGGCCTCGCCGGCCGCGTCCTCGGCGGCACCCTTCTTCTTGCGACGTCCGAACACGTCACTGTCCTTCCCGGTCGGATACGACCGAAGCGTATCGATTCCCACCCGTCGCGCCGCCCTCGGCGGCCGAGGCGCTTGTACCGCTTTCACCGCCCACGGCGGCATGCCCGCCGGTGGACCCGAAGCCCCCTGCGGCCCGCGCCGATTCGGGAAGCTCCGCCACCTCCTGGAAGCGGACCTTCTCGACCTGCTGGACGACCAGTTGGGCAATCCGGTCGAAGCGCTCGAACCGCACGGACTCGCGCGGGTCGAGATTCACCACGATCACCTTGATCTCCCCACGGTACCCGGCATCAACCGTCCCCGGGGCATTCACCAGGGCGACGCCGCACCGGGCCGCCAGCCCCGAGCGCGGGTGCACGAAGGCCGCGTACCCCTCGGGCAGGGCGATGGACACCCCCGTGGGCAGCACGGCCCGCTCGCCCGGCGCGAGTTCATGGCTGCGTGTGGTGCGCAGATCGGCCCCGGCATCACCCGGGTGCTCGTACGTCGGAAGCGGTACGTCCGGGTCGACGCGACGGAGCAGGACGTTCAGGGGATCACGGCTCACGGGTTCACCTCGAAGGCGCGGGTGCGCCTGATCTGGTCCGGGTCGCTCATGGCGGCCTGGATCTCCGCCTCCCGGCCGTGGCTCACGAAGTGCTCGACGGCGACCTCGACGAAGAGCGCGTCGGCACGGACGGCGAGCGGCCCGTCGGGACCGCCGATCCGCCCGGTGGCGCTCGAGTAGATCTTGCGCCTGGCCACGGCCGTCACCTCGGCCTCCAGGTACAGCGTGGTGCCGACGGGCACGGGCCGTACGAAGTCGGTCTCCAGCCGCCCGGTCACGGCGATCGTCCGCAGCAGCCAGTTCAGCGAGCCGAGTGTCTCGTCGAGGGCGGTGGCCAGGATCCCGCCGTGCGCGAGGCCGGGCGCGCCCTGGTGGGCGGGCTGCACGATGAACTCGGCGGTGACGGTCACCCCCTCGCCGGCGCGCGCCTCCAGTTGCAGCCCATGGGTCTGCTCGCCGCCACATCCGAAACAGTGTTCGTAGTGGGCACCGAGAAGCTCGCCGGGCACGGGAGCGTCGGGGTGCCGGACGGGTTTCACGGCATCGGCCGGAGGCTCAAGAGCTGCGGAAGTACCACTCACAGCCGCAGACCTTACCCGCGCGTCCGCCACATCAGGACACCGTGCCAAGCTTGGCTCCATGCAGCTCTCGACCACCCCGTACGAAGAACGCCTGACCGCACCCCGATCGTGGTGGTTCGTCTCGTTCCTCGTGGGTGTCTCCATGGCCCTGATCCTGCTGCCCTTCGGCACCCTGCCGTTGCTCGGCGGCCTGGTCGGCGGCACCGCGGCCGCGGCGGTCGTGGCCAGCTCGTACGGTTCGCTGCGCATCCGCGTCGTGGGCGACTCGCTGATCGCGGGCGAGGCGAAGATCCCGGTCGCGGCCCTGGGCGAGGCGGAGATCCTGGACGCGGACGAGGCGCGCGCCTGGCGCACGTACAAGGCCGACACCCGGGCCTTCCTGCTGCTGCGCTCGTACATCCCCGGGGCCCTGCGGGTCGAGGTCACCGACCCGGACGACCCCACGCCCTACCTGTACCTGTCGACGCGGCAGCCGGAGCGCCTGGCAGAGGCGCTGAAGGCGGCGCGGGAAACGACGGCCTGACCGGAGCTCAGCGTCCGGATCCGCCGGGTTTCCCGCGGTTCCCGGGGTTCCCGGGGTCGTCGGAACCCAGCGCGTGCAGAGGGTTCTCGGAGATCTCGCCGATGGCGAGGGGATCCGCCGGCCTCTCCAGCGGCGGCAGTTCCGGCAGCGCGTCCCAGGGCACCTGCATCTTCCGCAGGTCGGCCCGGACCTTCGCGGCCACTCTCCTGGTGTCCCGCCGGTTCATGACCGCGCCGACGGCGGCGCCCACCATGAACGGCATCAGGTTCGGCAGGTCACGGACCATGCGCTTCATGATCTGCTGGCGCAGCTCGCGCTTCATCTGGCCACCGAGGGCCGAGTTGACGGAGGAGGGCTTCAGCACGTCGACGCCGCGTTCGCCCGACCAGGAGCGCAGATACGCCGTGCTGCGGTCCTTGAGATTGCCCGCCGGCCGCACGCCGTAGACCTCGTGGAGTTCGGCGATCAGCTTCAGCTCGATCGCCGCGACCCCGGTGATCTCCGCGGCCAGTTCGGTCGGCATCGCGGGCGGCACGGGAAGCATCGCCGCCGCGCCGATACCGGCGCCCACGGTGGACGTGGCGGTCGCCGCGCCCGACACGAGTTTGTCCGCCAGCTGCTCGGGCCCGAGACCGGGGAACTGCCTGCGCAGCGTCTGGAGGTCCCGTACGGGGACCCGGGGGGCGAGGTCGATGATCCGGTCGGCGAGGTGCCCCAGACCCGCCCTGGCGCGGGCACCGCCCTTGCGGACGCCTTCCCTGGCGAGGTCCGTCGCCTTGTCGCGGATGACCGCCGCCCGCCGCTTGGCGACGGGGGCGGCGCTCCCCGTGGCGACCGGGAGGTCAGCCCGGTCGGCCGCGGGTTCGAGCGAGGCCGATCCCGCAGGGACCACTCCCGTACCGGATGAGCCTCGCTCGTCGTCACGCACGCCGTGAGGGCCCTCGGAGGGCCCCTTGTCCGTTCCCCGCAGGGGGAAGCGGCGCTTCCGAGGAGGGGTCGAGCCAGTCACGGCCGACCCCGCCTCAGTCGCAGTCGCGGCAGATCGGCTGGCCGTTCTTCTCCCGGGCCAGCTGGCTGCGGTGGTGCACCAGGAAGCAGCTCATGCAAGTGAACTCGTCCTGCTGCTTCGGCAGCACCCGGACGGCCAGTTCCTCGTTCGAGAGGTCTGCGCCGGGCAGCTCGAGACCCTCCGCGGCCTCGAATTCGTCGACATCGACTGCGGAGGCGGACTTGTCGTTCCGCCTGGCCTTCAGCTCTTCAAGACTGTCTGAGTCGACGTCGTCGTCGGTCTTGCGTGGGGTGTCGTAATCGGTAGCCATTTCGCCTCTCCCCCTCTGGGTGTTCTGCGGTGTCTCCAGCGCACGTAACGCGTGAGAGGCCGGACTTGTGCCCGCCTCGAGGCGGAGATTTTGCCTCACATCAAGGTCTGTTACTCAATCGACACCCAACCGAACTCCTCACGAGTGATCGGCTTGGATGGCGATCGGGACCGTACACGGTCCGAATGCCGCACTTCAAAGGCGTCTCACCGTGTACTTCCCGTGATCAGGACCCCTGAAAACCCGGATTTTCCGGGCTTTACGACGGCATTCATGATCACGGAGAGTGGATGATGGCCAATTCGCCCTTGTGATCGATCACACACGGGAAACCCGGGTAGGGACCCAGAAAATTCCGCGCAAAGCGAACATCCCCGCGTGTGTCGGCGACATGATCTCAGACGGGGAAGGTGACCCGCATCACGAGCCCACCTCCCTCGCGCGGCTGGGCCGCGATATGACCGCCGTGCGCCCGGGCCACGGACCGCACGATGGACAGGCCCAACCCGACCCCCTTGTCACTGCCGGTCCGCTCCGTACGCAGGCGACGGAAGGGCTCGAACAGATTGTCGATCTCGTACGCGGGCACGACCGGACCGGTGTTCGACACGACGAGCACCGCCTGACCGTGCTGGACCTCGGTGGTCACCTCGACCCAGCCGCCCTCGGACACGTTGTACCGTACGGCGTTCTGCACGAGATTCAGCGCGATCCGCTCCAACAGGACACCGTTGCCCTGTATGACGGCGGGTTTCTGCTCCCCGCGGATCACCACCCCCTTGGTCGTCGCCTCTCCGTGCACCTGGTCGATGGCCTGCTCGGCGACCTCCGCGAGGTCCACCGGCTTACGCTCGACGATCTGGTTGTCGCTGCGGGCGAGCAGCAGCAGGCCCTCGACGAGCTGCTCGCTGCGCTCGTTGGTGGCCAGCAGCGTCTTGCCGAGCTGTTGCAGCTCCACCGGTGCGCCGGGGTCGGAAAGGTGCACCTCGAGCAGTGTGCGGTTGATCGCCAGCGGTGTCCTCAGCTCGTGCGAGGCGTTGCCCACGAAGCGCTGCTGGGCCGTGAAGGCCCGCTGGAGGCGCTCCAGCATGTCGTCGAAGGTGTCGGCGAGCTCCTTCAGCTCGTCGTCCGGTCCGTCCAGCTCGATACGGCGGGACAGGTCCGAGCCGGCGACCGCGCGCGCGGTCCGGGTGATCCGGCCGAGCGGTGACAGCACACGGCCGGCCATGGCGTAGCCGAACGCGAAAGCGATCACGGCGAGGCCGAGGAGGGCCAGCAGGGACCGGCTGAGGAGGTCGTCCAGGGCGTGCTGGCGCTGGGTCGCGTCGCACTGCTTGAGGAATTCGGTGATCTGGTCCTGGTTGGTCGCCGCGTTCAGCTGCGGGCAGGTGGTACTGCTGATGGCGAGATTGCTCCCGCTCACCCGGAAGGACTGGCCGCTGCCTTCGTGCAGGGCCTGCGCGGCCAGCAGGTAGATGATCGACAGCAACAGGATGCCGGCGATCAGGAACATCCCGCCGTACAGCAGCGTCAGCCGTATCCGGATGGTCGGGCGCAGCCAGGGGAAGGGGGTCTGCGGGCTCCTGGGGTCCCAGGTGGGCTTCGGGGGCGCCTGGGGAGGCGCGGGTGTCGATGCCACGGGGGATCAGATCCGGTAGCCGGAACCGGGGACCGTGACGATCACCGGAGGTTCGCCCAGCTTGCGGCGGAGCGTCATGACGGTCACCCGCACGACGTTGGTGAACGGGTCGGTGTTCTCGTCCCAGGCCTTCTCGAGGAGCTGCTCCGCGGAGACCACCGCCCCCTCGCTGCGCATCAGCACCTCCAGGACGGCGAACTCCTTGGGCGCGAGCTGGACCTCCTTGCCGTCGCGGAAGACCTCACGGCGGTTGGGGTCGAGCTTGATGCCGGCCCGTTCCAGGACGGGCGGCAGCGGCAGGCTGGTGCGCCGGCCGAGGGCACGCACGCGTGCGATCAGCTCGCTGAAGGCGAACGGCTTGGGGAGATAGTCGTCGGCGCCGATCTCCAGGCCCTCGACCCGGTCGCTGACGTCACCCGAGGCGGTGAGCATCAGCACGCGCGTGGGCATGCCGAGTTCGACGATCTTGCGGCAGACGTCGTCACCGTGGACGAGGGGGAGGTCCCGGTCGAGGACGACCACGTCGTAGTCGTTGACGCCGATGCGCTCCAGGGCGGCCGCACCGTCGTACACGACGTCGACGGCCATGGCCTCCCGGCGCAGTCCGGTGGCCACCGCATCGGCGAGCAGCTGCTCGTCCTCGACGACGAGTACGCGCACGTCGCTTGTCCTTCCTGTGTCCACCCGCGTAGCGCTCTTGAGCGCACGCGGGCAGGGGCCTTGGTGGGTGTGGGCTTCCATCCTGCCCTTTTCGGCCATAAGTCGGCGGTAAGGCGGGTGCGCGGAAGATGAAGGGCGGGTGTGAAGCCCGGGAATGCGAGATTTTCTCGTGAGGTTGAGGTTTCCGTGGAAGGGAGCGGGGGGAGGACGGCTGTACATCCCGCGATCACGCTCTGCATGTGCCGCAGCACCATGCGGTACTCCGCGGTCCGCTTGCCGCAGAGCGGGCGTGGGTGTCCGGCACCGTCGCCGCCCGGCAGGCAGTGCTGGGCACCCTGTGGCAGACGTGATCGCCCCTTCCCAACCGGCACACCCCCGTGCCACCGACCCACGACCCAGGACGAGGGGGCGCAGCATGGACGCATTCACCGCAGGACTTCTGCACCGCATAAGGACGACCGAGTCCGACCTGACGCGGGCTCTCGACGAGGGCGACGATTTCCTCGTCGAGGTGGAACAGGCCGAGCTCGACGACCTGCGACGCCTCGCCGCCGAGCACGGTGTGGAGGTCGGCGCCGCGAGCGTCTGAGCAGTACGCAGGCACGCGGAGGGCCCCGGCGAATCCAGCGCCGGGGCCCCTTCGCGTGTCCGCGCACGGGCGGATCAGTCGTGCCAGGCGCCGAAGTCCTCCAGGAGTCGCTGGAGGGGCTCGAAGACGCCCGGGGTGGCAGCCACCGTCAGGTCGCGTGCGGGGCGCTCTCCGGGCCGCCCACCGGTCAGCGCGCCCGCTTCCCGGGCGATCAGGTCCCCCGCGGCGAGGTCCCAGGGGTGGAGCCCGCGTTCGTAGTAGCCGTCGAGGCGGCCCGCCGCCACGTCGCACAGGTCCACCGCGGCCGAGCCGCTGCGCCGGATGTCCCGGAGCAGCGGGATCAGCCGCTGCGCGACGTCGGCCTGGTGGGCGCGGACCTCGGTGACGTAGTTGAAGCCGGTGGACACCAGGGCCTGGTCGAGGGACGTCGCCTCACGGCAGGACAGGGCACGCTCGCCCTCCCGGGCGCCGCTCCCCCGGGCCCCGCCGCCGCGCACCGCGTGGTACGTCTCGCCGCGCAGCGGGATCTCGACGACCCCGACGACGGTTTCGCCGTCCTGCTCGGCGGCGATGGAGACGGCCCAGGTGGGCAGTCCGTAGAGGTAGTTGACCGTGCCGTCGAGGGGGTCGATCACCCAGCGGATGCCGCTGCTGCCCTCACTGGAGGCGCCCTCCTCGCCGAGGAAGCCGTCGTCGGGGCGGTGCTCGGAGATGAGGCCGGTGATCAGTTTCTCGGCCGCGATGTCCATCTCGGTGACGACGTCGATCGGGCTCGACTTGGTGGCGGCGACCGCGAGATCGGCCGGGCGGCCGTCCCGCAGCAGCTCGCCGGCCCGGCGGGCGGCCTCCTTGGCGAGCTCGAGCAGTTCGGTGTGCAGGGGGTCGGTCACGCCGTTCCTCACGCGTAGGGGCTGTCGGCGCCCGCGGCGGCGGGCTTGGGGGCGCGGGCGGGGCAGCAGCCGACCGGGCACAGGTCGTGGCTCGCGCCGAGTGCCCCGAGGGCGCACGGGGTGACGTCGATGCCGTTCTCCACCGCGGCGCGCTCCAGGACGAGCTCGCGGATCACTGCGGCGAAGCGCGGGTCTGCGCCGACGGTGGCCGAGCGGCGCACCGGCAGGCCCAGCTCCTCGGCCTTGGCCGTGGCCTCCGTGTCGAGGTCGTAGAGGACCTCCATGTGGTCGGAGACGAAGCCGATGGGGGCCATCACGACGGCCGGGACGCCGGCCGCGTGCCGCTCCTCCAGGTGGTCGCAGATGTCGGGCTCCAGCCACGGGATGTGCGGGGCGCCGGAGCGGGACTGGTAGACGAGCTGCCAGGGGTGGTCCACGCCGGTGCGCTCGCGGACGGCGTCGGCGATGAGCCGTGCGGTGTCCAGGTGCTGTTTCACGTACGCGCCGCCGTCGCCGTGGTCCCCGGCCGGACCGGAGGTGTCGGCGGACGCGTTCGGGATGGAGTGGGTGCAGAAGGCGAGGTGCGCGCCGTCCCGGACCTCGTCCGGGAGGTCGGCGAGCGAGCGCAGCACGCCCTCGGTCATGGGCTCCACGAAGCCGGGGTGGTTGAAGTAGTGGCGCAGCTTGTCGACCTTCGGCAGCTCCAGGCCCTCGGCCTCCAGCACGGCCAGCGAGTCGGCGAGGTTCTCGCGGTACTGGCGGCAGCCTGAGTACGAGGCGTAGGCGCTGGTGGCGAGGACGAGGATGCGGCGGCGGCCGTCGGTGACCATCTCGCGCAGGGTGTCCGTGAGGTACGGGGCCCAGTTGCGGTTGCCCCAGTAGATCGGCAGGTCCAGGCCGTGCTCGGCGAAGTCCTTGCGCAGGGCGTCCAGCAGGGCGCGGTTCTGGTCGTTGATCGGGCTGACCCCGCCGAACAGGAAGTAGTGCCGGCCCACTTCCTTGAGGCGTTCCTTGGGGATGCCGCGCCCGCGCGTCACGTTCTCCAGGAACGGAACCACGTCGTCCGGGCCTTCCGGGCCGCCGAAGGAGAGCAGGAGCAGGGCGTCGTAGGGGGTGGCATCGAGCGCGTCTCGCATGACTCGATCCTGCCACCCGCCTCCGACAGGCGGGAAACGGCGGGGTGCCGGAGGGGCGCCGCCCGCACCCGGATGCGTTAGGGTTGCCTAACTTCGTAAGCTGTATGAGCTGCGTTCACGCCTTACCGGCCCTGCCGGGCTCACCGCACGCCTACCGAGCCCCCGCCGAGCCGCCTTCCCTCACGCCGCGCCGAACCGTCACGCGCGCGTGCCCGGACCCACCGGAGACCCCGTGCCCAGCCCGTACAGCGCCCTGTTCGCCGCCCCCGGCTCCAGAAGGTTCTCCGCCGCGGGGTTCGTCGGCAGGATGCCGCTGTCGATGATGGGCATCGGCGTCGTCACGATGGTCTCCCAGCTCACGGGGCGCTACGGGCTCGCGGGGGCGCTGTCGGCGACCATCGCGCTGGCGGCCGCCGCCTTCGGACCGCAGATCTCGCGTCTGGTCGACGTGCACGGTCAGCGCAGGGTGCTCCGCCCCGCGACGCTGGTCGCGCTCGCCGCCGCGGCCGGGCTGCTGCTGGCCGCGCACTTCGAGTGGCCGGACTGGGTCCTGTTCGTGTGCGCCGCCGGCATCGGTGCCGTGCCGAGCCTCGGCGCGATGATCAGGGCCCGCTGGGCGGCCGTGTACCGGGGCACGCCCCAGCTGCACACCGCGTACTCCTTCGAGTCCGTGGTGGACGAGGTGTGCTTCATCTTCGGGCCGATCATCTCCATCGGTCTGTCCACGGCCTGGTTCCCGGAGGCGGGGCCGCTGCTGGCGGCCGGTTTCCTCGCCGTCGGCGTCTTCTGGCTGACGGCCCAGCGGGCCACCGAGCCCGCGCCGCACCCGCGCGAGCAGCGCGGCGGCGGCTCGGCGCTGCGCTCACCCGGACTCCAGGTCCTGGTGGTCACCTTCGTGGCGACCGGGACGATCTTCGGGGCGGTCGACGTGGTCACCGTCGCCTTCGCCGACGAGCAGGGCCACAAGGGCGCCGCCAGCGTCGTCCTCGCGCTGTACGCGGCCGGTTCCTGCGTGGCCGGGCTCGTGTTCGGCCTGCTGCACCTCAAGGGGGCACCGGAGCGGCGCTGGCTGCTGGGCGTGTTCATGATGGGCGTGAGTATGATCCCCCTCCTACTGGTCGGAAACTTGCCGTTTCTGGCCGTGGCGCTGTTCTTTGCGGGTCTGGCCATCGCTCCCACGATGATCACCACGATGTCCCTCATAGAAGAGCACGTACCACGCGCACAACTGACTGAGGGCATGACCTGGATCAGCACCGGGCTCGCGGTCGGCGTCGCGCTCGGTTCCTCCATCGCCGGCTGGGTCATCGACGCGGCCGGCGCACAGGCCGGGTACGGGGTTCCGGCCGTGTCCGGAGCCGTCGCGGTCGCGGTCGGTTTCCTGGGGTACCGCCGGCTGAGCAGGCCGGCGCCGGGTCGGGGAGGCACCGTTGAGCAGCACAGCGAGCGGGAAGAACGCCACGTGGCGTAACTGGGGCGGCAATGTCACCGCACGCCCCGCGCGGGAGGTCACGCCCGCCTCCGTCGACGAACTGGCGGATGCCGTGCGCCGGGCCGCCGAGGACGGACTGAAGGTGAAGGCCGTCGGCACGGGCCACTCCTTCACGTCGATCGCGGCGACCGACGGCGTGTTGATCCGCCCTCAACTGTTGACCGGCATCCGCGACATCGATCGCGACAACATGACCGTCACGGTCGAGGCCGGCACCCCGCTCAAGAGGCTCAACCTGGCGCTCGCGCGCGAGGGCCTGTCGCTCACCAACATGGGCGACATCATGGAACAGACGGTCTCCGGGGCCACCAGCACCGGTACGCACGGCACCGGCCGCGAGTCCGCCTCGATCGCCGCCCAGATCAAGGGGCTCGAACTCGTCACGGCGGACGGCTCGGTGCTGACCTGCTCGGAGAAGGGGACCGAGGAGGAGCGCGCGCTCTTCGCCGCCGCCCGGATCGGCCTGGGCGCCCTCGGCATCGTCACCGCGATCACCTTCGCCGTCGAACCGATCTTCCTGCTCACCGCGCGGGAGGAACCGATGCCCTTCGACAAGGTCCTCGACGACTTCGACGAACTGTGGGCCGAGAACGAGCACTTCGAGTTCTACTGGTTCCCGCACACCGGCAGCACCAACACCAAGCGCAACAACCGCAGCGCGGGCCCCCGCAAACCCGTGAGCCAGGTCTCCAGCTGGATCGAGGACGAGCTCCTCTCCAACGGCGTCTTCCAGGTGGCCCAGTGGATGGGCCGAGCGGTGCCCGCCACGATCCCGGCGATCGCGCAGGTCTCCAGCAAGGCCCTGTCCGCGCGCACCTACACGGACATCCCCTACAAGGTCTTCACGTCGCCGCGCCGGGTGCGCTTCGTCGAGATGGAGTACGCCGTCCCGCGCGAGGCGGTGACCGAGACGCTGCGCGAGCTGAAGGCGATGCTCGACCGCTCGGGCCTGCGGATCAGCTTCCCCGTGGAGGTGCGCACCGCACCCGCCGACGACATCGCCCTGTCCACGGCCTCCGGCCGCGACACCGCGTACATCGCCGTCCACATGGTCAAGGGCACGCCCTATCAGGGGTACTTCACCGCCGCCGAGCGCATCTTCACCGCCCACGAGGGCCGCCCGCACTGGGGCAAGGTGCACACGCGGGACGCGGAGTACTTCGCCGGTGTCTATCCGCGCTTCGGCGAGTTCACGGCGCTGCGGGATCGGCTGGATCCTGATCGTCTGTTCCAGAACGACTACCTGCGGAGGGTTCTGGGGGCGTAGCGGACGCCGTGGGTGCGGGGCTCGCCGAGGCGTCCGCCCCCGTGCCCCCTTCCGTGGCCGTGGGGGTCGGCGTGCCGCCCGTCGTCGTACCACCGCCGGTGTCGTCGCCCGAGTCCTCCTCGCCGTCGTCGCCTGCCAGGGAGGAGCCACCGCCCGAGGGAGTGGACTCCCCGCTCGACAGGACGGAGGGCGACGGCGAGGTGGTGGCCGCCTCCTCGCCGGACGAGCCGGACGACGTGCCGGACGAGGAACCGCCGCCCGTGACCGCCCCGGTGACCGTCGTGCCCCGGTCTCCGCTGAAGGTGTCGCCCGACACCAGCTCGTAGGTGGTGATGCCGGCCATCGCGACCCCGAAGACGAGCGCGGCCGCCACCACCGGCCGCTTACGGCGCCCCAGCCGTGCGCGATGCACGGTCCCCTCGGTGAACTCGCCCGGCCCGGGCGGCGTCCGGTCCCCCGGTTTCGCGGCCGCCCTCGTGTCGCGGGTCTGCGTGTCGCGGAGCTGCTCCCCGGTACGCCTGAAGAAGTGCTGGAAGAGCGAACCGCCGCAGGTGGCGACGACGCTGACCAGACCGGCGCCGAGGATCGTGCCGTAGACCCCGAAGTACGAGGCGAGTTTCGCGGCCACCACCGCGGCCACGGCGCTGCCGGCGACCTGCGGCACGCTCAGGTCGATCCGCTTCCGTTTCACCTCCTCCCCGGCGCTCGACTCACCAGCGGCTTCGGGCCTTTCACGCATACCGGGAGCTTGCCTGCCTTTCCCGCACTTGATCAAGCAACTGCACGAGAAGGGGACGTACGGGCGAAACCGAGAGTTCCTTTTCGGGAGATTGCGTGAACTACGCCACGCCCAAGATCGCCAAATGCCCGCCGTGGACGGCCAAGTCCCGCCTCTCCACAGAAGTTGGATGGCGCGCCAATCCACGCACGTGGCCCAAATGGAGTACTGTTGCGAGCCCTGGGCCCGGTCTCCCTCCAGGATGTCCGGGGCCTCGCTGGACCGCTTGAGGGGAACTGGTTGCACAGGGTGACGGGGTTGATCACTCAGCGTGGCGAATAGGTAACCGTGCCATAACGGCGGCGCAGGGCCTGTGCCCGACACGCCGGTTAACTCGGCAAGGTTGTGGCAGGCTGCACCCGGGCAGGCCACACTCGACTAGCGGAAGCAGCGACGCACGTGACGTCGGCAGGCACCACCCGGGAGGTCCCCATGCCCGAACTGCGTGTCGTGGCCGTCTCGAATGACGGCACACGGCTGGTGCTGAAGGCTGCGGACAGCACGGAGTACACGCTTCCGATCGATGAGCGTCTGCGCGCCGCCGTCCGCGGCGACCGTCCCCGCCTCGGCCAGATCGAGATCGAGGTGGAGAGCCATCTCCGCCCCCGTGACATCCAGGCGCGTATACGTGCCGGTGCCACCGCGGAGGAAGTCGCCCAGATGGCCGGCATCCCCGTCGACCGTGTGCGCCGCTTCGAGGGCCCCGTGCTGGCCGAGCGCGCCTTCATGGCCGAGCGGGCCCGGAAGACCCCGGTCCGTCGGCCCGGCGAGAACGCCGGACCCCAACTCGGTGAAGCCGTCCAGGAACGCCTGCTGCTGCGCGGCGCCGACAAGGACACCGTCCAGTGGGACTCGTGGCGTCGCGACGACGGCACCTGGGAAGTCCTGCTGGTCTACCTGGTCGCGGGCGAACCGCATTCGGCGAGCTGGACGTACGACCCGCCCCGGCGGCTCGTCCAGGCCGTCGACGACGAGGCGCGTTCGCTGATCGGCGAGTCCGACGACCTGGCCGCTCCCGAGCCGAGTTTTCCGTTCGTCCCGCGCATCGCACGGCTGCCGCGCGACCGTCCGCTGGACCGCACGCTCGATCGGCCCAGCCTGCCGGCCCAGCCGCCCGAGCCGGCCGAGGAGAGCCCGGGCGAGCGGGAACGCGACTCTCTGACCAGCCTGTTGGAGGCGGTGCCGAGCTTCCGTGGCGACATGGTCGTCCCGGAGCGCCCGGCGGAGCCCGCTCCGGAGGAACCCGACGAGCAGGAGCCCGTCGCCGAGGAACCCCCGGCGCCGGCCGCCTCCGCCGGATCCGCCTACGCGGACGTCCTCATGCCGCGTTCCGTCGGCAGCCACCGCGACCGTCTCGTCGGCGCCACCGACCGTCAGGCCGAGGCGGACGGCGTCCGTCCGGGCCGCCGGGCCGCGGTGCCGAGCTGGGACGAGATCGTGTTCGGCACCCGGCGGAAGAAGCAGGAGTAACCGGCCCTCGGGCGACTCGCCCGAGGTGTCGGCCGGTTCGCAGAATCCGGTGAACACACCCGTACATACGTGGGGGAGGGCCGCACCTGTTCGGTGCGGCCCTCCCCCACGTGTCCGCGCGACGGGACTACCGGGGGTCGGGGCCCACGGTGACCGGCCGGGCCGGGTCCGAGGACCACTCCGACCAAGAGCCGACGTACAGCGCCGCCGGAATGCCCGCGACGGCCAGGGCCAGCACCTCGTGGGCGCCGGAGACACCCGAGCCGCAATAGACGCCGACCTCGGTGCCGTCGGACGCCCCCAGCGCCTTGAAGCGATCCCTCAGGTCCTCGGCGGGCAGGAAGCGGCCGTCCGGGCCCACGTTGTCGTTCGTGGGCGCGGAGACGGCGCCCGGGATGTGCCCGCCGACCCGGTCGATCGGCTCGACCTCACCGCGGTACCGCTCCCCCGCGCGGGCGTCGAACAGCACTCCGGAATGGGCGAGAGCGGCCGCCCCGTCCGCGTCGAGGAGTCCCGTGGCGCCCGGCGCCGGCTCGAAGTCGCCCTCCACGCGCGCGGGGACGTCCTGCGAGAGGTCCCCCTGCCACGACGGCAACCCGCCGTCGAGGACCCGCACGTCCGGGTGACCCGTCCAGCGCAGCAGCCACCACGCGCGGGCCGCCGCCCAGCCCTGCCCGCCGTCGTACACGACCACCGGCCTGCCCGCCGAGACACCCGCCCGGCGCATCGCGGACCCGAACAGCGCGAGGTCGGGCAGCGGATGCCGGCCCCGGCCGCCCGGCGCGCCCGCGAGCTCCCGGTCCAGGTCGACGTAGACCGCGCCGGGCACGTGCCCGGCCTCGTACGCGGCGCGCCCGTCGAACGGCGGCTCCCCCGCCGCCTTCGCGACGCTGAGCTGCCAGCGGACGTCGAGGACGACGGGAGGGTTCTCCCCCGCCAGGTCGCCGGCCAGTTCCGATGCGGTGATGATGGCGTTCATGGTCACCATCCTCGCGTACGGGGTGGCCCCATCGCGCGTGTCCGGCTACTCTGCTCGGCCGGACAGGCTCGATCACGGGGCGTACGGGATCGAGCACATGCCGTGCAGGCGATCGACATACGGCGACAACCACGCGTACATCGATGAGAACCCCCTATCAGGCATCCTCCGAGGGCGGAAGCGACACGGCCACCGCGGGGGGCCGAGGAGAGAGTGACGATGACCGAGGCAGGTGGGTCGGCCGGCCCGACCGGCGCAGCACACGGCCGGTACGCGCCCGGTACACCCTGCTGGGTGAGTCTGATGGCGCACGGGTTGACCGCGACGCAGGAGTTCTACGGCGAGCTGTTCGGCTGGGAGTTCCGGCCCGGCCCGCAGCAACTGGGTCCCTACGTCCAGGCGCTGCTCGACGGCCGTGAGGTGGCCGGCATCGGCCAACTCCCCCCGGACCGGCATCTCCCGGTCGCCTGGACGCCCTATTTCGCCTCGGACGACGTGGACACGACCGCCGAAACGGTCCGGCTGTGCGGCGGCACGGTCGGAGTCGGCCCGCTGGACGCCTCCGACGCCGGGCGGCTGGCCATCGGTTCCGACCCCTCCGGCGCCGTCTTCGGCGTCTGGCAGGCGGCGGCCCACGTCGGCACCACCATCACGGGCGTGCCCGGCACCCCCGCCTGGAACGAGCTGACGACCTACGAGGCCGCGGGCGTCCGCAAGTTCTACGAGACGGTCTTCGGTTACGAGGAGACGGTGGTCTCCCCCGACTTCGACCACGTGACCCTGCACGTCGCCGGCCGCCCGGTCGCCGGCATCCACGGGGTGGGCACCGCTCTGCCCCGGGACCGGGGACCGCACTGGACGACGTACTTCGAGGTGGCCGACACCGACGCGGCGCTCGGCCACGTCGTCGCACTCGGCGGGCGCGTCCTCGAGCCGTCTCAGGACAGCGAGCACGGGCGCGTGGCAAGTGTGGCCGACCCCGAGGGGGCCCACTTCTCCCTGATCCAGGGACCTCGGTGAGGACGGTCCCCGAAGCCGCGGGCGGTCAGACCTGCTGCACCGGCAGCACGTCCGGCGACAGGGCCGCCGCGCGCGCCGACGCCGAGGTCATACGGCGGCGGTGGTGGCGCCTGCACAGGACCTCGTAGCCGACCGTGTCCGCCTGGTCGACGTCTCCGACGACGACCTGGGCGCCCTCCACGACCATGACCCCGCCCACCGTGCGGGCGTTGTGCGTGGCGCGGGCGCCGCACCAGCACAGGGCCTCGACCTGGAGGACCTCGACGCGGTCGGCGAGTTCGACGAGCCGCTGGGACCCGGGGAACAGCTTGGAGCGGAAATCGGTGGTGATCCCGAAGGCGTAGACGTCGATGTCCAGGTCGTCGACCACCCGTGCGAGCTGGTCGATCTGCTCCTCGGCCAGGAACTGCGCCTCGTCCGCGATCACGTAGTCCGCGCGACCGCCCTGCGAGAGGTGCTCGACGAGGGAGGCGTAGAGATCCTGGCCGTCCTCGACCTCGACCGCGTCGGTGACCAGGCCCAGACGGGAGGACAGCTTGCCCTCGCCCGCACGGTCGTCCCGCGTGAAGATCATGCCCTGGAGGCCGCGCGCGGAGCGGTTGTGCTCTATCTGGAGAGCCAGCGTCGACTTCCCGCAGTCCATGGTTCCGGAGAAGAACACCAGCTCGGGCATGGGAAGTCGAGCGCCTTTCGGAGAAGGGTGAAGGTGGCGGGTCGAGGAGGCGGGGGAAGGTTTCCGGGCGTCAGGAGCGTACTTCGAGCAGCGGGACCAGCTGCTCGGCAGGGGTCATCGAGCCGTGGTTGCCGACCATCGCCGACTCCTTGGGCTCCCGCTCGGAGGCGATGATCAGGACGTCGTCCCGGGCGGCCGCGATCACGTCGCCGAGGCGGGCGTACACCCGCTCGTCGACCTGCGGTCCGAACCAGCCCGCGGCGATCGCCTCGTCGCGCGAAGCGATCCAGAACTGCTCGCCGAGCACCTCGCGCCAGCAGGTCAGGACGTCGTCCTCGGCGCCCGGCACGGCGTAGACATGGCGGGCGCGGCCCTCGCCGCCCAGCAGGGCGACGCCGGCGCGCAGCTCCCAGTCCGCGTCGAAGTCGATGCGGTGCTCCTCGTCGAAGGGCACGTCGACCATGCCGTGGTCGGCGGTGACGTAGAGCGCGCTGCGCGGCGGGAGCTGCTCGGCGAGGCGCTGGACGAGCCGGTCGACGTACATGAGCTGGCCGCGCCAGGTGTCGGAGGCGACGCCGTAGCGGTGCCCGGCACCGTCCAGTTCCGCGTAGTACGTGTAGACGAGCGAACGGTCGCCGGCGGCGAGTTGCTCGGCGGCGAAGTCCATGCGCTCCTCGCCGGTCAGCCGCCCGTGAAACGTTCCGCCGCTGAGCGCGACCTTGGTCAGCGGGGTGTTCTGGAAGGTGGGGGACGACACCTGGGCGGCGTGCACTCCCGCCTCGTGGGCGAGCTGGAAGACGGTGGGGTACGGCTGCCAGGCGCCCGGGGCCGTCCACGGCTGCCAGCGGAGCTGGTTCATCAGGGCGCCGGTCTCCGGGTTGCGCACGGTGTAGCCGGGCAGGCCGTGCGCGCCCGGAGGGAGGCCGGTGCCGACGGAGGCGAGGGAGGTGGCGGTGGTCGCCGGGTAGCCGGCGGTGAGCGGGCGTCCGGTGCCGCCGCGCGAGCTGCCGAGCAGCGCGTGGAGGTAGGGCGCCTCGTCGGCGTGGCTCTTGATCTGCTCCCAGCCGAGGCCGTCGATCAGGAAGACGCAGTTGCGGTCGGCCGGGGCGAGCTCCGGGATCGCCGCGGTCGTGCCGGGCACGCCCATGCCCGCCGCCAGCGTGGGCAGCAGGTCGGCGAGGGAGCCGGAGCCGTACTCGGGGACGGGCGCGGAGCCCACGGCGAGCGGTTCGGGGAAGTCCCAGGAGGTGGCGGCAGGGGGACGCGGGTGGCTCATCAGCGGGTTACGTCCGCTGTCGCCTCGGAGAGCGACTGTGCGAAGACGAGCGTCTGGCGAACCGTCTCCGGGCCGTCGCCGGCCTCGCTCACGCGCAGGCTGAGGTCGTCCGCCGTCGAACTGCCGGTGTAGCCGTGGTCGGCGTCGCAGTTGGGGTCGCCGCAGGCGGCCGGCTCCAGGTCGATGCGGGAGACGGCACCCCAGCCGATGGTCAGCACGACCTCGCGCGGCAGGGAGCCCGGCGTGTACGACTCCGGGTTGGCGACCACCCGGCTGAGGACGACGGAGGAGATCCGGCCGAGCTTCACGGATTCCGTGGACGTCGTGGCGTACGGCGTCGGGGAGGTGGTGTCGGCGGCCTGCTCGTCGGTGTGGCTGACGATGAAGCGGTTGCCGGTGAGGACCAGCACGGTCACGTGCCGGCGCACCTCGTTCTGGTCGAACGTGGTCTCCTGGTGGACCAGGTACGACCGGATCGGCTCGCCGCCGACGGCGGCCTCCACCGCCTCGGCCACGAGGGCCGGGTAGTAGCCGCTGCGCTCGATCGCCGCGCGCAGCCCCTGGGTCGTCGTACTGGTCTTGGCCATGCCCTCCATCCTACGGGGACCCACTGACTGCGAGGCACCGCTCAGGACCGCTCCGGTACGTCGGCCGCGGCCGGGGCGCACTCCCCCGGTGTCTGCTGGGGACGCCTCCACCGGAGAGCCGCCGCCCGGGCTGCGCGTCCTCGCGCGCGTGCCCGACGACGTGCCCCGGACGGTCCGCTCAGTACGTCGGCAGCCTCCTCGGCCCGAGGTCGTCGCGGGCCGGCGGGGGCGCGAGGCGGACGGAGGCGCCGAGCACGCTCAGGCCGTGCGGGGCGACGACGACCGGCTCCAGGGTGACCGCGACGACCTCGGGGTGGTCGTCGACCAGCCGGGACACCCGCAGCAGCAGCTCCTCCAGGGCGGCGGTGTCGACGGGCGTCGAGCCGCGCCAGCCGAAGAGGAGAGGGGCGGTCCGGATGGACCGGATCAGCGAGGTCGCCTCGCGGTCGGTGACCGGAACCAGCCGGTGCGCCATGTCTCCGAGCAGTTGTGAGGCGGCGCCGGCGAGGCCGAAGGACAGGACCGCGCCGGCCGCCGGGTCGATGACCGCGCGGACGACCGTGTCGACGCCGCGCGGTGCCATCGCCTGCACGACCGGACGGATCTCCTCCGGCTTGCCGAAGAGCTCGGTCAACTCGGCGTACGACCGGCGCAGTTGCTCCTCGTCGGCCACATCCAGCCGTACGCCGCCCAGGTCCGCGCGGTGCCGCAGGTGCGGGGCGGTGGCCTTGAGGGCGACGGGGTAGCCGAGGGCGGCCGCGGCCCGCGCGGCCTCGTCCGGGGTGGGCGCGGGGATGGCCCGGCGGGTACGGATGCCGTAGCGGGCGAGCAGTTCGCACGTCTCGTCGGTGCCGAGGGTCAGTCCCTGCCCGCGCGCGAGGAGTCCGCCGATCTGTTCGGCGGCGCCCTTCTCGTCGATGTCCTCGTACTCGGGGACCTTGCCGGCGTCGACCGACTCGCGCCGCCACTGGGCGTACTTGACGGCCTCCGCGAGCGCGCGGACGGCACGTTCGGCGGCGGGGTAGGCGGGGATGAGATGCATCCCCTCGGGCGCGTCGACGGCGGCGGGCACCGGCTGCGGGCCGCCGTCGGGGGCGTCCGTACGCGCGCGCGGGGCCACTTCCGAGCGCGGTGCGGTGCTCGTCGCGGCGGACAGCGCCGTGGCGAGGCCGCCGAGTTCCACGTGCACGACGAGCACCGGTTTGGCGGGGGCGGCCGCCGCGGCCGAGCGCAGGGCCTCCGCGAGTTCCGCGTCCCCGGGCGACCTCTCGCCGATCGCCGGGATCGCCGTCACGACCACCGCGTCGCACGTCTCGTCGGCCATCGCCCGGGCCAGCGCCGCGTGGAAGTCGTGGGCCGACGCCTCGGTGGTCAGGTCGAGCGGCGGCTGCGGGCGCAGCCCTTCCGAGAGGCAGGCGTCGTACGTCAGCAGGCCCAGCGACTCGGAGTTGCCGAGGATCGCCACCCGCGGGCCCGTCGGCAGCGGCTGACGGGCCAGCAGCAGACCCGCGTCGACCAGTTCGGTGATGGTGTCCACGCGGATCACGCCGGCCTGCCGCAGCAGCGCCGAGACCGTCGCGGGCGGCAGCCGCGTCGCCCGTACGGCGTGTCCCTGCGGAGCGGAACCGGCGCCCTGGACGACGACCAGGGGCTTGGCCGCCGCCGTGCGTCGCGCGAGGCGCGTGAACTTGCGCGGGTTGCCGATGGACTCCAGGTACATGAGGGCGACGTCGGTGTCGGGGTCGTCGTACCAGTACTGCAGGACGTCGTTGCCCGAGACGTCCGCGCGGTTGCCGGAGGAGATGAAGGTGGACACGCCGGTGACGCCGGTGACGCCTCCGCCGCGCCGGTGGAGGCGGGACAGCAGGGCGATGCCGATGGCGCCGGACTGGGCGAACAGGCCGATCCGGCCGGGCCTCGGCATCTCCGGGGCCAGTGAGGCGTTCAGCCGCACCTTGGGGGAGGTGTTGATGACTCCGAAGGCGTTGGGGCCGATGATCCGCATGCCGTACGCGCGTGCGTGCCGGACGAGTTGACGCTGCCGCTCCCGCCCCTCGGGGCCGCTCTCGGCGTAACCGGCGGAGAGGACCACGAGTCCCTGTACGCCGTGTTCGCCGCACTCGGCGACGGCCTCGGGAACCTGTTCCGCGGGGACGGCCAGGACCGCGAGGTCGACGGGCGCCGCTATGTCGCGCACCGAGCGATGGGCGGGCACCCCGTCCAGTTCCTTCAGGTCCTCGGGGAAGGCCTTGTTCACGGCGTACAGCCGCCCGGTGAAGCCCGCCTCGCGGAGGTTGCCGAGAACGCTTCGGCCGACGCCGCCGGGGGCGCGGCCGGTGCCGACGACGGCTACGGAGCCGGGCGCCAGCAGGCGCCCCACGGAGTGGGCCTCCGCGCGCTGTTCCCGCGCGCGCTGCACGGCTACGGAGCGCTCGGTGGGTTCGAGGCCGAACTCCAGGTGTACGACGCCGTCCTCGAAGCTGCGCTTCTGGGTGTAACCGGCGTCCGTGAACACCTTGATCATCTTGGTGTTGGCGGGCAGCACCTCGGCCGCGAAACGGCGGATGTCGCGCTCGCGCGCCACGGCCGCGATGTGCTCGAGCAGCGCGGAGGCGACGCCCCTGCCCTGGTGGGCGTCCTGCACGAGGAACGCGACCTCGGCCTCGTCGGCCGGCGCCGAGGCCGCCATGCCGTCGGCACCAATGCGGTCATAGCGTACGGTGGCGATGAACTCGCCGCCGACCGTGGCCGCGAGTCCCACCCGGTCCACGAAGTCGTGGTGCGTGAAGCGGTGGACGTCCTTGTCGGACAGGCGCGGGTAGGGCGCGAAGAAGCGGTAGTACTTCGACTCGTCCGAAACCTGCTCGTAGAAGCTGACCAGGCGCTCGGCGTCATCGACGGTGATGGGGCGGATGCGCGCGGTGCCGCCGTCGCGCAGCACCACGTCGGCCTCCCAGTGGGCGGGGTACTCGTGCCGGTCCGACGCGCTCTGCATGGGGCCCAGAGTACGGCTCGCGTACGACAACGGCGCGAGGCAGTCTGTGGAGGAACGAGCCGGATCGAGGCCGCGATCCGGCGACCACATCCGGAGGGGCCCACGCGACCCCTCCCTCACACGCTTCACGTGTGGAACACTGGTCTAGACAACCTGAACACTGAAGGGCAGCATCACATGGCTGAGCGCCGCGTCAACGTCGGCTGGGCCGAGGGCCTTCACGCCCGCCCCGCTTCCATCTTCGTCCGGGCCGCCACGGCCGCAGGTATCCCGGTGACGATCGCCAAGGCCGACGGCAACCCCGTCAACGCGGCCTCCATGCTGGCCGTTCTCGGCCTCGGCGCCCAGGGCGGCGAGGAGATCGTCCTCGCCTCCGAGGCCGACGGCGCGGACACCGCCCTCGACCGACTGGCCAAGCTGGTCGCCGAGGGTCTCGAGGAGCTCCCCGAAACCGTCTGATCGATGTCTGTGGTGTTCGTCGCTCCATAGGCGTCCCGCACACCGCGAAGGGCTCGTCCGAATTATCGGGCGAGCCCTTCGCATTTCCCGTTCACGGGCAGCGGAAATAATCCCCCGCGAATTATCCCCTCTTTGTATACGGCGCCCGTGTTAATGCCGCAGACCCGTCATGTTTACGGGAGGTTGCGAAGTCCTCACACGGTCGGCGCGATCGGCGCCGCCGGAAAAGCGCAACCGGTGCGCGAGCGTCGCGCGCTCGGTGTGCAGTGCCGTGATCGCCCGCGCGCGCTCGCCGTCGCCGCGCGCCACCGCGTCCACGATCGCGCCGTGCTCCGCCCAGGACTCCACGGGGTCGGCCGGGGCCTCCACGGCGTACATCCAGGCGATCTTGTGACGCAGCTGGGTGAGCATCGACGTCAGGGCATGGCTTCCGGAGGACTGGGCGAGCGTCTCGTGGAACCAGCCCCCCAGAGAGCGCAGATCCTCGCTGTTCCCCCGCCTGGCCCGCTCCTGGCCCAGCCGGACGAGTCCGCGCAGCACCTTCAGATGGGCCTCGGTGCGCCGCTGGGCGGCCCGGGAGGCACCGAGGGGCTCCAGGAGCATGCGCATCTCCAGCAGGTCGGCGGCCTCCTGCTCGGTCGGTTCCGCGACGCACGCGCCCGCGTGCCGCCGGGTGACGACGAAGCCCTCGGCCTCCAGGGTGCGCAGCGCCTCGCGGACCGGGACGCGGGAAACGCCGTAGCGGCGGGCGAGGAGTTCCTCGGTGAGGCGGCTGCCGCGCTCGTAGACACCCGCGACGATGTCGTCCCGAATGGCCGTGCACACCGAGTGCGCCGGAATACGCATGACGGACCTCCGCCTTAATCCCCGTGAAACGTCGACGATTGACGTGTGTTCCGTGACTCTATTGCAATCAGCGGGGATTTCCGATGGCGGGCCGGAATCCAGGGATATTTTTTGGACACCAAGGCCCCGTAAACGACGAAAGCCCCGGCCGGTAAGGCCGGGGCAAGACGATCTGTCGCCGCAGGTCGTCAGACGTTCACGCCGTGCCGGCGGAGGTAGGCGACCGGGTCGATGTCCGAGCCGTACTCCGCGGTGGTGCGGGCCTCGAAGTGCAGATGCGCGCCGGTGACGTTGCCGGTGGCGCCGGACAGGCCGATCCGCTCGCCCGGGGTGACCGTCTGGCCCACCGACACCGCGATGGACGACAGGTGACCGTACTGGGTGTACGTCCCGTCGCTCATCTTGATCACGATCTGGTTGCCGTAGGACCCGCCCCAGCCGGCCTCGACCACGGTGCCGGAGCCGACCGCGTGCACGGAGGTGCCGCTCGCGGCGTGGAAGTCTATGCCGGTGTGGCTGCCGGAGGACCACAGCGAGCTGCTGGCCTGGTAGGCGGTGGAGACGTAGGAGCCGGTGATCGGCGACACGAAGGTGTTGAGGCGCTTGCGCTCGGCCTCGCGGGCGGCACGCACGCGTGCCTCACGCTCCTCCACGGCCTTCTTGGCGGCGGCCTGGCGGGCGGCCTCCTCGAAGGCCGCCTGCTTCTGTACGGCGACCTGGTCGTCCACCTCGTCGGCGACGGCGGCGGAAGCGGTGACGACGGGGATCAGCCCGGTCTGCTCGGGGCTGGGCTCGGCGGCGAACGCCGGGGCGGAGGCGACGGTGGCCATCACGCCGGTGGTGGTGAGCGCCGCGACGCCCGCCGCGCGAGCGGTGGTCCGCTGCATCCGGCCGGGACGACGGTGCTTACCGGGCGCGCAGGTGAACGCCATGAAGTCGGGGGTGTCCTTTCCTTCCCTCTCGCCTACCGGGTTAGCTGACGGGTTCGGAGCAGGAAGGTCTCCTACGGACCCCCTCGCGTACACGCGCGGGCGTCCGATTCACCCCAGGGACTGCACAAGTGGGTCCCCGGCTCCCCTGGCTCGCGCCGTACGGGGACTCGGCGATGACTGTCCGGTGCCGCGGCTGCGGCGCACTGCGTGACGAACAGCCCGGATGACGCTAAGCGGCGCGGGTTTCAATCCTCAAACGGATCCCGGTTTTTGTAGCGCATCCCACAGGGCAGACGGGCAACCTCCGCATCAATTCGGACATACGGAGGCCCTGGTGACGCTTTCGTCGACCAGGGCCCCCACACGCGCGTGCCGTTGCCGGGAGCTACTCGGCGGACACGACCTTCACTTCGCCGATGCCGAGGGCCTCGACCGGCTCCTTGATCTGGGCCGCGTCACCGACCAGGACCGTCACCAGGCGGTCCACCGGGAAGGCGTTCACAGCCGCCGCGGTGGCCTCCACCGTGCCGGTGGCGGCGAGCTGCTGGTACAGCGTGGCCTGGAAGTCGTCCGGCAGGTGCTGCTCGACCTGGTCGGCCAGCGTGCCGGCGACGGCCGCGGCGGTCTCGAACTTCAGCGGCGCCACACCGACCAGGTTCTGCACGGCGACGTCACGCTCGGCGTCGGTCAGCCCCTCCGCGGCAAGGGTGCGCAGCACCTTCCACAGGTCCTCCAGGGCGGGACCGGTGTTCGGGGTGTCGATCGAGCCGCTGATGGCGAGCATCGCGGCGCCCGAGCCGTCCGGGGCGGACCGCAGGACCTGCCCGAAGGCGCGGACCCCGTAGGTGTAGCCCTTCTCCTCGCGCAGGACACGGTCCAGCCGGGAGGTGAGGGTGCCACCGAGGCAGTAGGTGCCGAGCACCTGCGCGGGCCACACCCGGTCGTGCCGGTCGGCGCCGATCCGGCCGATCAGCAACTGCGTCTGGACGGCGCCGGGTCGGTCCACGATGACGACCCGGCCGCTGTCGTCGGCGGTCACCGGCGGCACGGGCCGCGGCTGGGCCGAGGAGCCCGTCCAGGCGCCCAGGGTGTCGCCGAGGAGCGCCTCCAGCTCGACGCCGGTGAGGTCGCCGACGACCACGGCGGTGGCCGTGGCGGGACGCACGTGCCGCTCGTAGAAGGCGCGTACGGCGGCGGAGTCGATCTTCTCGACCGTCTCCGCGGTGCCCTGGCGCGGCCGCGACATCCGCGCGGTGGCCGGGAACAGCTCCTTGGACAGCTCCTTGGCGGCGCGCCTGGAGGGGTTGGCCAGCTCGTGCGGGATCTCGTCCAGCCGGTTGCGGACGAGGCGCTCGACCTCGCTGTCGGCGAAGGCGGGTGCCCTGAGGGCGTCGGCGAGCAGACCGAGGCCCTTGGGCAGGCGCGAGGCCGGCACCTCGAGGCTCAGCCGGACGCCGGGGTGATCGGCGTGCGCGTCCAAGGTGGCGCCGCAGCGCTCCAGTTCGGCGGCGAACTCCTCGGCGGAGTGCTTGTCGGTGCCCTCGGAGAAGGCCCGCGCCATGATCGTGCCGACGCCGTCGAGGCCCGCCGGTTCGGCGTCCAGCGGCGCGTCGAGAAGGATCTCGACGGCGACGACCTGCTGGCCGGGCCGGTGGCAGTGCAGCACCGTCAGGCCGTTGGCGAGCGCGGTGCGCTCGGGCGCCGGGAACGCCCACGGCTTGGCCTCGCCCGCCCGGGGCTGGGGGTGGAAGTCCATCGTGGCGAGCTCGGTCACCGGGCCGCCTCCTCGTTCTCGTCCTGGTCGGCGGGGGCTTCGGCGGGCGTCGGCTCGTAGACGAGCACCGCGCGGTTGTCGGGGCGCAGGCGGGCCTTGGCGATCTCCTGCACCTCCTCGGGCGTCACGTCCAGCACGCGCTGGACGGCGGTGAGGGCGAGCTGCGGGTCGCCGAACAGGACAGCGAACCGGCACAGTTCGTCGGCGCGGCCGGCGACCGTGCCGAGCCGGTCCAGCCACTCGCGCTCCAACTGCGCCTGGGCGCGCTCCATTTCCTCGGCCGTGGGACCCTCCTCGGCGAACCGGGCGAGCTCCTCGTCGATCGCGGCCTCGATGACCGGCACCTCGACGTCGCCGGACGTCTTCACGTCCAGCCAGCCGAGGGAGGGCGCTCCGGCGAGCCGCAGCAGGCCGAAGCCGGCCGCGACGGCCGTACGGTCGCGGCGCACGAGCCGGTTGTAGAGGCGGGAGGACTCGCCGCCACCGAGCACGGTGAGCGCGAGGTCGACGGCGTCGCACGCGCGCGTGCCGTCCTCGGGCAGGCGGTAGGCGGCCATCAGCGCACGGGCCGGCACCTCCTCCTCGACGATCTCGCGCAGCTGCCCGCCGATGACGTCGGGCAGAGCGCCGTCACGGGGCGTGGGCTTGCCGTCGTGGCCGGGGATGGAGCCGAAGTACTTCTCGACCCAGGCGAGGGTCTGCTCCGGGTCGATGTCGCCGACGACGGAGAGGACCGCGTTGTTGGGCGCGTAGTACGTGCGGAAGAACGCGCGCGCGTCCTCCAGGGTCGCGGCGTCCAGGTCGGCCATCGAGCCGATCGGCGTGTGGTGGTACGGGTGGCCGTCCGGGTAGGCGAGGGCGGTCAGCTTCTCGAAGGCCGTGCCGTAGGGGACGTTGTCGTAGCGCTGGCGGCGCTCGTTCTTGACGACGTCGCGCTGGTTCTCCATCGACTCGTCGTCCAGCGCGGTGAGCAGCGAGCCCATGCGGTCGGCCTCCAGCCAGAGGGCGAGCTCCAGCTGGTGGGTGGGCATGGTCTCGAAGTAGTTCGTGCGCTCGAAGCTGGTGGTGCCGTTGAGCGAGCCACCCGCCCCCTGGACCAGCTCGAAGTGGCCGTTGCCCTTGACCTGGCCGGAGCCCTGGAACATCAGGTGCTCGAAAAGGTGAGCAAGCCCCGTACGCCCCTTGACTTCGTGGCGCGAACCGACGTCGTACCAGAGGCACACCGCCGCCACGGGGGTCAGGTGGTCCTCCGAGAGCACCACGCGCAGGCCGTTGGCCAGACGGTGCTCGGTCGCTGTCAGGCCCCCGGAGCCTGCCTGGGCTGTGGCCGTGTGACCCATGGGCATGTACGTCCCTTCCGATCGCGGACGCGGTCGTCGAAACCGCGGTTTTCCTGCCGGTCCTGCCACTGTATGCAAGCGTGCGGACGGTCCGCGAAGTTCCCGGACGACATACGCCGAGAGCGAGATCGCGTAGCCTGCGGGCAGCCGTGGAGGAGATGCCTCTGCGTTCGGGCCGGACGGCCGACGCCGGGTCCTCGCCCGCGCTGTCAGTGCCACGGTCCACAATGGTCCGCGTCAGATCCCGTATCACGCCCCAGCAAGGAGCCGGCAGCGATGGCCCGCCGCAGCACGAAGACCCCGCCGCCCGACGACTCGTACGAGGAGCGCATCCTCGACATCGACGTCGTCGACGAGATGCAGGGCTCCTTCCTCGAGTACGCGTACTCGGTCATCTACTCCCGCGCCCTGCCGGACGCCCGTGACGGCCTCAAGCCGGTGCACCGCCGCATCGTCTACCAGATGAACGAGATGGGCCTGCGCCCGGAGCGCGGCTATGTGAAGTGCGCCCGGGTCGTCGGCGAGGTCATGGGCAAGCTGCACCCGCACGGCGACGCGTCGATCTACGACGCGCTGGTGCGGATGGCCCAGCCCTTCTCCATGCGGCTGCCGCTGGTCGACGGCCACGGCAACTTCGGCTCGCTGGGCAACGACGACCCGCCGGCCGCCATGCGGTACACCGAATGCCGCCAGGCCGCGGCGACGAGCCTGATGACGGAGTCGATCGACGAGGACACGGTCGACTTCACGCCCAACTACGACGGCCAGGAGCAGGAGCCGGTCGCGCTGCCCGCCGCCTTCCCGAACCTCCTGGTCAACGGCTCGTCCGGGATCGCGGTCGGCATGGCCACGAACATGCCGCCGCACAACCTGGGCGAGGTCATCGCGGCCGCCCGCCATCTGATCCGCTATCCCGGCGCGGATCTGGACGCCCTGATGAAGTTCGTTCCTGGCCCCGACCTGCCCACCGGCGGCCGGATCGTCGGCCTCTCCGGCATCCGGGACGCCTACGAGAACGGCCGCGGCACGTTCAAGATCCGCGCCACCGTGGCGGTGGAGACCGTCACGGCCCGCCGCAAGGGTCTGGTCATCACCGAACTGCCCTTCGCCGTCGGACCCGAGAAGGTCATCGCCAAGATCAAGGACCTGGTCGGCTCGAAGAAGATCCAGGGCATCGCCGACGTCAAGGACCTCACCGACCGGGCGCACGGTCTGCGTCTCGTCATCGAGATCAAGAACGGCTTCGTTCCGGAGGCCGTCCTGGAGCAGCTGTACAAGCTGACCCCGATGGAGGAGTCCTTCGGCATCAACAACGTGGCCCTGGTCGACGGCCAGCCGCTCACGCTGGGCCTCAAGGAGCTCCTGGAGGTCTACCTCGACCACCGCTTCACCGTGGTGCGCCGCCGCAGCGAGTTCCGCCGCAGCAAGCGCCGTGACCGGCTGCACCTGGTGGAGGGCCTGCTGACGGCGCTCGTCGACATCGACGAGGTCATCCGCCTCATCCGCTCCAGCGACAACAGCGCGGAGGCGAAGCAGCGCCTGATGGAGCGCTTCTCGCTGTCGGAGATCCAGACCCAGTACATCCTTGACACCCCGCTGCGCCGGCTCACCAGGTTCGACCGCATCGAGCTGGAGGCGGAGAAGGAGAAGCTCAACGAGGAGATCGCCGAGCTGACCCGGATCCTGGACTCGGACGCGGAGCTGCGCAAGCTGGTCTCGGCCGAACTGGCCTCGGTGGCGAAGAAGTTCGGCACCGAGCGCCGTACGGTCCTGCTGGAGTCGTCGGGTACCACGGCCACCGCCGTGCCCCTCCAGGTCGCGGACGACCCGTGCCGTGTCCTGCTGTCCTCCACGGGCCTGCTGGCCCGCACGGCGAACGGCACGCCCTTCACGGCCGACACCGAGGACGGGGACGGGGACGGCAAGCGCACCAAGCACGACGTGATCGTCTCGGCGGTGCCGGCCACCGCGCGCGGGGAGATCGGCGCGGTCACCTCATCGGGCCGGCTGCTGCGGATCAATGTCGTCGACCTGCCGCAGCTCCCGGACACGGCCTCGGCCCCGAACCTCTCGGGCGGCGCCCCGCTGGCGGAGTTCGTCTCCCTGGAGGGCGACGAGACGGTGATCTGCCTGACCACGCTCGACGAGTCGTCGCCAGGCCTCGCCATCGGCACGGCGCAGGGCGTCGTCAAGCGGGTCGTGCCCGACTACCCGACCAACAAGGACGAGCTGGAGGTCATCACCCTCAGGGACGGCGACCGGATCGTCGGCGCCGTCGAACTGCGTACCGGCGACGAGGATCTGGTCTTCATCGCCGACGACGCCCAGCTGCTGCGCTACCAGGCCTCGCAGGTGCGTCCGCAGGGCCGCGCGGCGGGCGGCATGGCGGGCATCAAGCTCACCGAGGGCGCGAAGGTGATCTCGTTCACGGCCGTGGACCCCGCGGTGGACGCCGTGGTCTTCACGATCGCGGGGTCGCGCGGGACCCTGGACGACTCCGTGCAGACGACCGCCAAGCTCACCCCGTTCGACCAGTACCCGCGCAAGGGCCGTGCCACCGGCGGTGTGCGCTGCCAGCGGTTCCTGAAGGGCGAGGACTGCCTGTCCCTCGCCTGGGCGGGCCCCGTCCCGGCCAAGGCCGCGCAGAAGAACGGTCTGCCCGCCGAGCTGCCGGAGATGGACCCGCGCCGGGACGGCTCGGGCGTGTCGCTGACGAAGACGATCTCGGTGGTGGCGGGGCCGGTCTAGGGCAGGTCCAGGCCCGAGCCGGGGCAGGTCCAGGCCCGAGCGGGGGCAGGTCCACGCCCGAGTCAGGGCCTGGGCTGCGGATCGGGCCGCAGGGAATCAGCGGGGGCCTCGGTCTCCTGGAAGGCCTGGCCGTCGGGGACCTCGTCGTCGGGGGCCTGTACGTAGCGCAGGACGCCCCACATGCCGTGCTCGTCGGCGTGTGGGGCGTCGTCCTTGCACGCCTCGAGTTCCTTGCCGAGGGCGTCGGTGTCGATGCCCGAGCCGATGAGGACGAGCTGGGTCGTACGGGCGTCGGCGGCCGGCCAGGGCTCCGGGTAGAAGCGGAGAAACCGCCCGACGGCGTGCACGGCGTACCGGTTGGCCGGGTCGTGCGGGCCGAAGTCGACATACCCCTTGATCCGGTACAGCCCCTCCGGTCGGCTGTCGAGGAAGCCCATGGTCCGGCGGGGGTCGAGGGGCACGTCGGACGTGAAGGAGAGGCTGTCGTAGGAGCTGTGCAGGTGCTCCGCGTGACCGTCTTCGGAGTGGTCGCGCAGGCCGTCGAAGGAGAGCTGCCCGGCACGCTCCTCGCCCGGCCGGCAGTCGAAGAGGAACCCGGGGTCGATTCGGCCGTAGGTGGCGGGGGCGACGGCGGCCCGGTCGCTGAGGGAGCGGACGAGTTCGAGGACCCGGTCGGCGTCGGGCGCGCGGTCGAGTTTGTTCACCACGACGAGGTCGGCGAGGGCGAGGTGCCGGTCGATCCCGGGGTGCTTCGCCCGGGTCTCGTCGAACTCCGCGGCGTCGACGACCTCGACGAGCCCGCCGTAGACGATGCCGGGATGCTCACTGGCCAGCACCATCCGTACGAGTTCCTCGGGCTCGGCGAGCCCACTGGCCTCGATGACGATGACGTCGATGCCGACGGCCGGTCTGGCGAGCCGTTCGAGGTACACGTCGAGTTCGCCGGCGTCGACGGCACAGCACAGACAGCCGTTGCCGAGGGAGACGGTGGAGTCGCCGAGCGCACCGGCCACGGCCATGGCGTCGATCTCGATGGCTCCGAAGTCGTTCACGATCGCACCGATGCGGCTGCCCCCGCTGTGGTGCAGGAGATGGTTGAGCAGGGTCGTCTTGCCGGAGCCGAGGAATCCGGCGAGTACGACGACCGGGATCTGCTGCGGACTGCGGCTCTGCGACACGTGCGACCTTTCTGAAACCTACGCGTGCACCGGCGCGCGGGTCCGGCGCGCGTACGAGGATTGAATGCCGCCTCAGGATACGAGCCGGAGGAATCACCGCGAAGTGAACGATTGTTAGCAGCGTGTGCGGGGCAGACGTTGAGCAAGGCGCCCTGGCGTGCGACCCTCGCTTCCCTCCGTGCGCCTCCCCTCCGCCTCCCCCGCCGATCAGAGCCGCTCGGCACTCTGGGAGACGGCAAGCGCCGCCCACCGCTCGCCGGTCCCCGTCACGTCCACCCGCACCCCGACGACCGGCGCACGGCCGCTCGATCGGGGGTTTTTGACATGGCCACACAGAGGTTTGGGGTACGCGGACTCGGTGCCGTCGCTGCGGCGGCGGCCGGCATGGCCGCGGGTGCCCTCGTCACCATGGCGGCACAACGCCATGCGCTGGAGACACTGCGGGTGCGCCTGGAACACCTCGAACGGACCGCCCACTCCCAGCAGCACACCAATCTGGCCAACCAGCAGCGCCTTCACTGGGAATTGCTCAGCAAAGCGATCGACGACCCCGAACTGGCGGAAGTCCTGGACCTCTTCGAGGCGCCCGTCTCCACCAAGCAGCGGCGCCAGTACCTCTACGCCAACGCGCTCTACACCAACGCGCTGTTTTATTACCGGATAGGCAACATATCCCGCGAGGAGTTCTTCGGATACATTCGCGGCATTCTCCAGAACCCTGTGGTACGGGAGTACTGGTACGCGACGAGACACCAGCGGGCGACGATTGCCGACGGTTCCGACGAAGCGGAACTCGGCCGCATGGTGGACGAACTCCTCACACAACTCGAGGAGTCGGACGCCGACGAATGGTGGGTGGTGGGCGAGCCGCCGAGCCCATGAACTCCCCCGGCCCTCGGCGCACTCCGGCAGCCGAGGGCTCACGCCCCGGAGCTCGCACCCCCTCCTGCGGAATCACACCCCCGGCCCATAACGAACAGGTCAAATCCGGAGTTAGGAGGGGCGTCACGGAGTTGACTCGCGCTTGATCGCGTAGAGCGGCCCCACCAGACGTCGCCTACGCCGCCGGATGACGAGCGCACCCCACAGGGCCCGCCTTGCACCGCGCAGTCGTCGTGCGCAAACCAACGGACCCAAGGAAGCAACAGTGAGTCAGATCATCCGTCGAATCGGTGCATCTCCGCGCGCTCGGGGAAGCGTGAGCGGAGCAAATTGCCCCGATATTTTCGAACTTGCCGATGGCAATTTCGCCGTTATCGGCACGGATGCCACGGACTCACTGGACCCGGATCTCCCCTCCGACGCCTCACGCGGTGACCACGAGAGAATTGTCGTCATCACTCGCGAAACCCTGATTCGCGCGAAGGCCGATATTCCGGACCTTTAGGCACTTTCGAGAGGAGGGCCCGACCGGTCCGCCCGCAATGCCGGGCCCTCCTTCCGTGCGCGTGACGTCGGGGCGCGGTCAGGCCATTGCCGGCACCTCTACCGGCGCCCCCGGCCCCACGTACCGCGCGACCGGGCGGATGATCTTCGAGTCCTCCGCCTGCTCCAGGATGTTGGCGCTCCAGCCCACCACGCGCGCCGCCGCGAAGGTCGGAGTGAACATCTCGCGGGGCAGCCCGCAGAGCTCCATGACCACACCCGCGTAGAACTCCACGTTCGTGTGCAGCTCCCGGCCGGGCTTCAGCTCGGCGAGGATCGCCTCCACGCGCCGCTCCACCTCGACGGCGAACTCGACCCGTGGGCCTCCGAATCGCCGGGCGATCTCACGGAGCATGCGCGAACGCGGGTCCTCCGTCCGGTAGACGGCATGGCCGAAGCCCATGATGCGCTCACCGGCAAGAACACGCTCACGGATCCAGGGATCGATGCGATCCGGAGTGCCGATGGCGTCCAGGGCGTCCAGGGCCCGGCTGGGCGCGCCACCGTGCAGCGGCCCCGACAGCGCTCCCACGGCCCCCACGAGACACGCCGCCACGTCCGCCCCGGTCGAGGCGATGACCCGGGCCGTGAAGGTTGACGCGTTGAAGCCGTGATCAATGGTGGCGATCAAGTACTGCTCGATCGCCCGGGCCCGCTCCGGATCGGGTTCGACGCCGGTCAACATGTAGAGATAGTTCGCCGCGTACGGCAGGTCGGCGCGCGGCTCGACGCGGTCGAGACCGCGCCCCAGCCGGTACAGCGCGGTGAGCAGCGTGGGTACGGCCGCCGCCGCGGCGACCGTGTCCTCGCGGCGCCGGTCCGCGCCGACGTCGTACATCGGCCGCAATCCCTTCGCCGCGCCCAGCAACGACAAGGCCGTCCGCATCCCGGCCAGCGGATTCGCGTCCGGACCGGCCGCCGCCGCCAGCGCGGGCAGGGCGGCGGCCACCTCTTCGGGGAGCATCCGCAGCGCCGCGGTCTCGGCGGCGAAGGCGGCGCTCCGTCGCGTGTCCGGCAGTTCGCCGTGGACCAGCAGGTGCCAGACGTCCTCGAAGGGGCGGGTGCGCGCGAGGTCCACGGCGGAGTACTGGCGGTAGTGGTAGAAGCCTTCGCGCCCTCGGACGTCGCCGACCTCCGTGTCCGCGACGACGACACCCGCGAGTCCCCGCGGCACGTCGATGGATGGAGCGGCTGACAGGTTGACGGACATGTCTCCTCCTTGAACTTGATTCGACTGTCCATGGTTGACTTATTCTCTGTCAACATTGATTGAATCAACCTATGTGTCTTGTGGATACGGTGACCTCCATGCGCGATCAGGAACCCGGACCCGGCCACCCCGAACGACGGCTGAGCACCAAAGAGGCCGCCGAGCTGCTCGGCGTGAAGCCCGAGACCGTGTACGCCTACGTCAGTCGCGGCCAACTGAGCAGCCGGCGCACGCCAGGAGGGCGGGGCAGCACCTTCGACGCCGGCGAGGTCGAGACGCTCGCACGGCGCAACAAGCGCGAGAGCAGCGGGAGTCCGGGCTCCGGAGCGGAACTTTCCGTACGCACGCGGCTCACGTTCATCCAGGAGGACCGCTACTACTACCGGGGCGTCGACGCGGTCGAACTGGCTTCGCGGCACTCCTACGAAGAGGTCGCGGAGTGGCTGTGGACGGGTCGGCTGCGGCCCGGCGTCGCCTTCACCGCGCCCGACGCATCCGTCGCGGCCGCCCGACGCGTCGTCGAGGCGCTGCCCGAACACACCGGCCCCACCGACCGGTTGCGGGTCGCCGCCGTCGCCGCCGCGGCCGCGGACCCGCTGCGCTTCGACCTGTCCGAGGACGCCGTGCTCGGCACCGCCCGCATCCTGATCCCCACCCTCGTCGCCGCACTGCCCCCGAAGGTGCCCACGCACCGCGACGAAGGCCCGCTCGCCCCGCGCCTGTGGGGTCGGCTCAGCGGAAGGCCTGCCGACAAGGCCCAGTTGCGCGTTCTCGACACGGCGCTCGGTCTGCTCGTCGACCACGACCTGGCCGCCTCGACACTCGCGGTGCGTGTCGCCGCCTCGGCCCGTGCGCACGCCTACGCGGCGGTCTCCGCCGGGCTCGGGGTGATCGAGGGGCCGCTGCACGGCGCGGCCGGCGGGCTGGCCCACCGCATGCTGCTCGACGTGCTCGACGTCGGCAGTGCCGCTCCGGTGATCGCCGAGGAGCTGCGCGCGGGCCGCCGCATCCCAGGTCTCGGTCACCGGCTCTACCCGGGCGAGGACCCACGCGCGCGTGCCCTGTTCGCTCTCCTGGAGGAGATCCCCGCTGCTGGGCCGGCCCTCGCGGCGGCCCGGGACATCGTGGCCACGACAGCCCGCCACACGCCGCTGCACGCCAACGTGGACCTGGCGCTCGCCGTCCTCACCGCGTCCAGCGGCATGGAGTCCACGGCCAGCGAGACGATCTTCGCCGTCGCCCGCACGGCGGGCTGGATCGCCCACGCCCTGGAGGAGTACGGCGAACGCCCCCTGCGGATGCGCCCGAGCGGACACTACGTGGGGCCCAGGCCGCCCCAGCCTCTCCCGCGCTAGGGGACGCGGAGAGGGCGCGAGCGCGCCTGCGCCCGTCACACTCCGGGGCGCCGACCGTCCGGCACGGTCCGTGTGCCGCCCCCTCCGCCGGCCGGCGTCGCGTCGACCAGGGGCGACGCCAGGATGGGCGTGGGTATCGCATCCCCCGTGGCACGCGCCCGCGTACCCGCGCGGCCGAGCCGGTGACCCCACCGGAAGTCACGCTCCGGGAAGTCAGGTTAGGCTCACCTCTGTGAGTACGTGCGCGACCGTCTCGCGGGATCTCGACGAGCCCATTTCCGGAACCGCGGCCACGGCAACGACCTGGCTCCTCCTGGAACAGCCCGGCCCCTGGGGTGCCGAGGCGCTGGTTTCGAGCCACCTGGACCCGGCCCTGGGCCGTGCCCTGGACGCAGCCGCGCGGAACACGGGCGTACGCATCGCGCTCATCCGCCGCCCCGGGCGCCACGCGGACGTCGGCGCATCACCCCTGCGGCAGGTGTACGCCGCCCACACGGTCCCCGGGAAGGTGTGGCTGCGCAGCGCCGTCACCCACGACCCACGGCAGCTGCTGGACCTCGACTTCGCCGCGCTCGGCAGGGGAGAGCACCGCACCTTCGACACCGCGCTGCGGGGCGGACCGCACACGGGCGACCCCCTCGCCCTCGTCTGCACCAACGGCAAGCGCGACCGCTGCTGCGCGCTCCTCGGCCGGCCACTGGCCGCCGAACTCGCCGCCTCGGGGGTACGAGGCGCCTGGGAGGTCACCCATCTGGGGGGTCATCGCTTCTCCCCCACCCTCCTCGTCCTGCCGTACGGGTACGCGTACGGCCGCGCCGAGGCCCGCGCCGTCAAGGAGGTCCTGCACGGCGTCCAGGACGGGCGGATCGTCGTGGAGGGGTGCCGCGGGTGTTCGGCCTGGGAGCGGCCCGGCCAGGCGGCGGAACTGGCGGTGCGCTCGGCGACCGGCGAGAACGCGGCCGAGGCGCTGAGCGTCGTCCGGACGACGGGCGGCGCACCGCGCTGGGAGGTGACCGTCGCGCACACGGACGGACGCCACTGGCAGGTCGTCGTCGCCCAGGGTGCCTCGCTCCCGCCCCGGCCGGAGAGCTGCGGCACCTCGGTCCTGGGTTCACCTGCGCGGATGGACGTGGTGGCGGTACGCGAGCTGGCCGGAGCGGCCCTGGTGGGCTGACACACCTCCCGACGCGATACGGCCGCACGTCGCCCGGGCACGGCGGAATCGTTTCCTCTTGAGTGGGTCAAGAGATCCACACCACCTACCCCTACGGCTGCGCCGGTCCACCCACGTACCGTCTTGGGTATGAGCCCCACTCCCCCCGCCCGTCGCCTGCGCCTCGGAATGCCGCGGCGCATGTTCTCGCAGCTCCTGCTCATGCAGCTGGCGATCGCCGCGGGAGTCGTGGTGCTCGCGACCGGGCTGTTCCTCGCCCCGCTCAGCGACCAGCTGGACGACCAGGCGATGCGCCGAGCCCTCGCCATCGCGCAGACGACCGCTGCCGTGCCGCAGCTCGCCGAGGACCTCCAGCGCACGCGGCCCTCGGTCGACGGACCGGTCCAGCGGGAGGCCGAGCGGATCCGCAAGGCCAGCGGCGCGGAGTACGTCGTGGTGATGGACCTCCACGGCACCCGCTGGTCGCACGCCGACCCCGCGCAGGTCGGCGGCCACGTGTCGACCGACCCGAGCCAGGCCCTGGCGGGCAGGGACGTCATGGAGATCGACAGCGGCACCCTGGGCCGCTCGGCGCGCGGAAAGGTTCCGCTGCGCGACGGCGACGACAAGATCATCGGCGCGGTTTCGGTCGGCATCGAGTACGACAGCGTGCGCGCCCGCCTGATCCACGCCATCCCCGGGCTGTTCGCCTACGCCGGCGGCGCGCTCGCCGTGGGCGCGCTGGCCGCCTGGCTGATCTCCCGGCGGGTCCAGCGCCAGACCCGCGACCTGGCCTTCTCGGATATCTCGGCGCTGCTCGCCGAGCGCGAGGCGATGTTGCACGGCATCCGGGAAGGCGTCGTGGCCCTGGACCGCGTCGGCCGCGTCCGGCTGCTCAACGACGAGGCCCAGCGCCTCCTCGGCATCGGGGAGGAAGCGGTCGGCGCATCGCCCGACGAGGCGCTCGGCGGGGGGCGTACGGCCGATGTCCTGGCGGGCCGGGTGACCGGCACGGACCTGATCGCCGTCCGAGGGCAGCGCGTCCTGGTCGTCAACCGCATGCCCACCGACGACGGCGGAGCCGTGGCCACCCTGCGCGATCGCACCGAGCTGGAACAGCTCGGGCGGGAACTCGACTCGACGCACGGCCTCATCGACGCGCTGCGCGCCCAGGACCACGAGCACGCCAACCGGATGCACACCCTGCTGGGGCTGCTCGAACTGGAAATGTACGACGACGCGGTGGACTTCGTCGGGGAGGTGGTCGGCGATCACCGGGCGACCGCGGAGCAGGTGACCGAGAAGATCGGGGACCCGCTGCTCGCCGCCCTGCTGGTCGGCAAGGCGACCGTCGCGGCCGAGCGCGCCGTCGCCCTGTGGGTCTCCGACCGCACCCGGCTGCCCGACCGCCTGGTCGACCCGCGTGGGCTGGTCACGGTCGTCGGCAACCTCGTGGACAACGCGCTCGACGCCGTCGCCGGCACACCGCACGCGCGCGTGGAGGTCGAGCTGCGCGCGGAGGGCCGTACGGCGGTCCTGCGGGTACGGGACACAGGCCCCGGCATCCCGCCCGAGCAACGCGAGTTGATCTTCACCGAGGGCTGGTCCACGAAGAAGCCGCCGGCCCACGGCAAGCGGGGCATCGGGCTCTCCCTGGTGCGCAGGCTCGCCGAGCGCCAGGGCGGCCACGCCACGGTGGACGAGGCGACCGGAGGGGGCGCCGAGTTCACCGTCGTCCTGCCCGAGGCCCTCACCGAGCCCGACCTGGAACCCGCCCTGTCCGCACCGGCGAACAGCACTGCCGAGGAGGAGGCGCGATGATCGAGGTCCTGGTCGTGGACGACGACACCAGGGTCGCCCAGGTCAACGCCGCCTACGTCGAGAAGGTGCCGGGCTTCCACGTCGCCGGCGAGGCCCACAGCGCGGCCGAGGCGCTGCGTCAGCTGGAGCTGCTGCCCCGCCTGGACCTCGTCCTGCTGGACCACTACCTGCCCGACGAGACGGGTCTCGAGGTCGTCCAGGAGATGCGCCGGCGCGGCCACCAGACCGACGTCATCATGGTGACGGCCGCGCGGGACGTCACGACGGTGCAGGCGGCGATGCGCCAGGGCGCCCTTCAGTACCTGGTGAAACCGTTCGCCTTCGCGGGTCTGCGCGCCAAGCTGGAGGCGTACGCCGAGCTGCGCCGCACACTGGACGGCGGCGGGGAGGCCGAACAGGCCGATGTCGACCGCATCTTCGGCGCGCTGTCCGCTCCCTCGGAGCCCGGCCTGCCCAAGGGGCACTCCCCCACCACCGCCGAACTCGTACGCCAGGCCCTGATGAACGCCGAGGGGCCTCTGTCCGCCCAGGAGATCGCCGACCGGACCGGGGTGAGCCGTCAGACCGCCCAGCGCTACCTGAAGCTCCTGGAGCGCACCGGGCGGGCCCGGCTGACCCTGAAGTACGGCGACGCGGGCCGCCCGGAACACCGTTACGTGTGGGCGACCCGCGCCTGAGGGCACGGTCCTCGGGGGCGGGGGGAACCGTGCCCCTCTGGAGTACGGATCCGGACCCGCCGGCCGCTCGATCGTCAGCCCACCGCCTTCTCGACGAATTCGGTCGTGTAGGTCTTGCTCAGATCGACGTCGGCGTTCTGGATGTTGGGATTGAAGGCCTTGAGGACCTTCTCGACGGTCTCGGGCCCGTTCTTGGGCATCACGCCGTCCTTGGTGAACATCGGCAGCGTGTTCTTGATGGCCACCGAGTACAGCAGCTTGTTCCCCTGGGAGTAGTCCGTCGGCATCTTCTCGGCGATCTCGGCCGCGCTGTGCGTGGACATCCACTTGAGCGTCTTGACGAATGCATTGGCCAACTTCTGGACGGTGTCCTTGTGACTGTTGACCCAGTCCGTCTGCATGTACAGGCTTGACGAGGGATACGGTCCGCCGAGCGCCTCCTCGGAGCCCTGCGGCGTGCGCATGTCGAGCAGGACCTTGCCCGCCTTCTTGTCGAGAATGGTCGCCACGGTCGGATCGGTCGTCATGCCGCCGTCGATGGCGCCCTGCTGGAGGGCGGCGATGAAGGTCGGCCCCGCCCCCACGGCGACCGGGGTGAACTCGCTGACCTTCACGCCGTTCTTGACCGCGAGGTACTTGGTGAGGAAGTCGGTCGAGGAACCGAGGCCCGTGACCCCGAGCTTCTTGCCCTTGAAGTCCTTGGGCGAGTTGATGTCGTCCTCCGCCTTGGTGGAGACGATCTCCACCTCTCCGGGCGCGTGCGAGAACTGCACGACCGACTCCACCTCCTTGCCCTTCACCTGGAGGTCGAGGGTGTGGTCGTAGAAGCCGACGGCTCCCTGCACCTGGCCGGAGACGAGCGCCGTCTCGGCCTGGACACCGGCGGGCTCGCTCAGCATCTCGACGTCGAGCCCCTCGGCGTCGAAGTAGCCCAGACGCTGGGTGAGCATGGCGGGCAGGTAGATGACCTTGTCGAGGCCACCGACCATGATCTTGACCTTGGTGCCCTTGCCGTCTCCCTTGCTCCCGGAGCCGGTGGACGCGGTGCTCGCCGCGTCGTCGGCACAGGCGGTCAGCGTGGAGAGGGCGAGCAGGCCGGCGGCGGCCAGGGCCGTGTATCTGGCGGTTGTGCGCATGGCGGGTTCACGTCCTTGTGAGAGGGCGATGCGAGGGGGGAACGGGAGTGGGGAGGAGGGTCAGCTGTCGGAGCCCGACGGCTTCCACCGGAAGATGCGGCGCTCGGCGAAGGTGAGCAGGCCCTCCGCGAAGAGGGCGACGACGGCGAGGATGACCATCGCGGCGTAGACACCCGCCGCGTTGAACGTGCCCTGCGACTGCGCGACGAGCAGGCCGATGCCCTTGGTCGCACCGATGTACTCGCCGACGATCGCGCCGATCAGGGCGAAGCCGAAGCTGACATGCAGGCTGGTGAAGATCCAGGAGGTGGCGGACGGGACGACCACCTGGAGCGTCACCCTGCGGTCGCTCGCTCCGAGGATGCGGGCGTTCGCGACCAGATTGCGGTCGACCTCGCGGGCGCCCTGGAAGGCGTTGAAGAAGACCGGGAAGAACACCAGGACGACGGCCGAGGCGACCTTGGAGGCGGGGCCGAGGCCGAACCAGATCACGAAGATCGGGGCCAGCACGATCCTGGGAATGGAGTTGAGCACCTTGATGTATGGACCAAGGATGTCGGCGAGGAAGGTGATCCGCCCCAGGGCGATACCGCACACGACGCCGGCGACCACACCGATGACCCAGCCGAGCAGCGCCTCGTAGAGCGTGTACCAGATCTGCTCGCCGAGGGAGCCGAGCGCGGTCCCGTGCGTCACCCAGGTCCAGATCTGGTCCCAGATCTTCGTGGGCATCGAGAAGTTGAAGGGATCGATGACCTCGGCCCGGGAGAGCGCCTCCCACAGGGCGAGTACCGCCACCAGGAGCAGGACACGCGACGCCGTCACGACGGCCTTGCGTCGGCGAGCGGCACGCGCGCGTGAGTGGGCGCGGTCAGGGGCCTTGGCCGTGTCGACGACCGGGGTGCTGAGCACTTCAGGCGACACTGGCGGCACCTCTTTCGCGGGTGATGCGGACCTCTTCACCGAGGGACTCCCAGATCTCGCGGTAGATCTCGATGAACCGCGGTTCCAGCCGCACCGACTCGACCTTGCGCGGCCTCGGCAGGTCGATGTCGAAGACCTGCTTCACGGTGGCCGGACCGGCGGTCATCACGACGACCTTGTCGGCCAGCGCGATGGACTCCTCCAGGTCGTGGGTGACGAAGACGACGGACGCGCCCGTGCCCTCCCACAGCTCGAGGAGTTCGTCCGACATCAGGGCCCTGGTCTGCACGTCGAGCGCCGAGAACGGCTCGTCCATGAGGAGGATCTCGGGGTCGTTCACGAAGGTCGCGGCGAGGGCCACGCGCTTGCGCTGCCCGCCGGAGAGCTGGTGCGGATAGCGGTCCTCGAACGCGGTGAGCCCGACCCGGGCCAGCCACTCGCGCGCTTTCCGCTTCGCCTCCGCCTTGGGCACACCGCGAAAGCGGGGCCCTGCCATGACGTTGGACAGGACCGTACGCCAGGGGAAGGTGGCATCCTGCTGGAAGACGAAGCCGACCTTGTCACCGACGCCACGCACGGGCTGCCCGCCGACCATCACCTCGCCCTGGGTGGGCTCTTCCAGACCGCTGACCAGGGTCAACGTGGTCGACTTACCGCAGCCGGTCGGGCCGACGACGGCCACGAACTCGCCCTGCCCGACAGTGAGGTCGAGTTCCCGCACGGCGGTGTGCGGAGCCCCCGACGGGGTCCTGAAGACCTTGCTCGCGCCCCGCAGCTCGATGGCGGGGCTGGTGTGTGCGCTCATGGCCGGGGACGGTAGAGGCGACCCGGGAGGCTGCATCAGCCTTCTGGGCGCATGCGCTTCTTTTGCCTGCAGTAGCCTGTTGTGCTCGTTTTGCTCGCGCTAGAACAGCGAAGCCGAAACACGGGCTCAACGCCCGCCTGGCCTTGACGGAGAGAGGCCCGATGATTGACGTCCTGGTGGTGGACGACGACTTCCGCGTCGCCGAGATCAACGCCAAGTACGTGGGAAAGGTTCCCGGATTCCGGGTGGCCGCCCGCGCGCACAGTGCCGCCCAGGCACTGGGAACCATCGAGCGCGGAACCATCGACCTGGTGCTGCTCGACCACTACCTGCCCGACCAGACCGGTCTCCAGCTCATTCACCGCATGCGCGAACAGGGCCATGGCACCGACGTCATCATGATCACGGCGGCCGGAGACGTCACGACGGTCCAGACCGCGATGCGCCTGGGCGCGCTGCACTACCTGGTCAAGCCGTTCACCTTCGCCGCCCTGCGCACCCGCCTCGACTCGTATGCCGCCCTGCGCCGCACGGTGGAGCGGGTCGGCGGGCACGGCATCGCCGGCCAGGAGCAGGTCGACCGGATCTTCGGCGCCCTGCGCACCGGGCCGGCGCCGTCCTCACCCGGCCTGCCGAGCGGCCACTCGGAACCGACCACGGACCTGATCTGCGAGGTTCTGCACCGCGCTAACCATCCGCTGTCGGCCCACGAGGTGGCCGCCGAGACCGGCCTGAGCCGCTCCACCGCCCAGCGCTACCTCCGCCACCTGGAACAGGCCGGACGCCTGCACCTCTCCCTCAAGTACGGGGACACGGGCCGCCCGGAGCACCGGTACGCCTGGGTGGCGCCGTAGCCGGGCGCCGGGACGCGACACGACGGTGAGGAGCCGCCCGCCGACGGTAATGAGGGCCGACGGCTACGCGGCGCCCGCCCCGGTCAGTGACCGCACCTCCGTCTCCGCGTGCTTGGCCTCGTCCGCGACCTCGGCCGAGGTGACCGTGCCGAGCCAGCCCGCGAGAAAGCCCAGCGGAATCGAGACCAGGCCGGGGTTCTGCAGCGGAAAGTACTGGAAGTCCACGTCCGGGAAGAGCGACTCGGGGCTGCCGGACACCACCGGCGACAGCACGACGAGCGCCAGCGCTGGAACCAGCCCTCCGTACACCGCCCAGACGGCGCCCCGCGTGGTGAAGCTCCGCCAGAACAGCGAATACATCAGGACCGGCAGATTCGAGGACGCGGCGACGGCGAAGGCGAGCCCGACCAGGAACGCGACATTGAGGTCGCGGGCCAGCAGGCCGAGGGCGATGGCGACCACGCCGACGCCCACGGCGGCGACTCGCGCCACCGCGACCTCGCTGCGGGGTCTGGCCTTACGGCGGCGCAGGGAGGCGTACAGGTCGTGCGCCACCGACGCCGAGGAGGCGAGCGTGATCCCGGCGACGACTGCGAGGATCGTGGCGAAGGCGACGGCCCCGACGATCGCGAACAGCACCGCTCCGCCGGTGGAGTCGGCGCCGCCGCCCAGGTCGAGTGCCAGAAGGGGAACCGCCGTGTTCCCGGCCGCGTTCGAACCGCGCACCGCCTCCGGGCCGACGATCGCGGCCGCACCGAAGCCGAGGACGATCGTCATCAGGTAGAAACCGCCGATCAGCCCGATCGACCAGACGACCGAGCGACGGGCGGCCTGCGCGGTCGGCACAGTGTAGAAGCGGGACAGGATGTGCGGCAGTCCCGCCGTGCCCAGCACCAGCGCGAGCCCCAGGCTCATGAAGTCGAACCGCGCGGTCCAGTCCCCGCCGTACTTCAGCCCGGGCGCCAGAAACGCGTCACCGTGCCCGCTGCGCTCGGCCGCCGTGCGCAGCAACTGGTCGAAGTCACCGTGGAAGCGCACCAGGACGAGCACGGTGAGGGCGATGGTGCCGGCCAGCAGCAGCACCGCCTTGACGATCTGGATCCACGTGGTCGCCCGCATCCCTCCCAGCGACACATAGATCACCATGAGCGCCCCGACCCCGATGACGGCCCAGGACTGGGCCGCCTCGTCGGTGTTGCCGAGGAGCAGCGCGACGAGACTGCCGGCGCCCACCATCTGCGCCACCAGATAGAGCACGGACACGGTGACCGACGCGGTCCCCGCCGCGATTCGCACCGGCCGCTCGCTCATCCGCGCGGCGACCACGTCGGCGAGCGTGAACCGCCCGCAGTTGCGCACCAGTTCGGCCACGAGGAACAGCACGACAAGCCAGGCCACGAGGAAGCCGACCACATACAGCAGCCCGTCGTACCCGAACAGCGCGATGAGTCCGGTGACGCCCAGGAAGGAGGCGGCCGACATGTAGTCGCCGGCGATGGCAAAACCATTCTCCATCGGGGAGAACAGCCGCCCACCGACGTAGAACTCCTCCTCCGAACCATGGCGGTTACGGCTGACCCAGGTCGTGATCCCCAATGTGACCGCGACGAAGGCACTGAACAACAGCAACACCAGCGCCTGATGGTTCCCGGTCACGACGCACCACCCTGCGCTCCCCTGGTCAACTCCTGTGTCTCCCAACGGAGTTCGAGCGCGGCGCGATCCCGGCGCAGCCGCGCGTGCCGGGCGTAGGCCCAGGTGAGCAGGAACGTGCTGAGGAACTGGCCAAGCCCGGCGAGCAGTGCGACGTTCACGGCGCCCGCCACCGGCCGTGCCATCAGGCCGGGCGCGGTCGTCGCCGCCACCACGTACGCGACGTACCAGATGAGGAACCCGGCTGCGGCGGGCACCACGAACCGCCGGTACCTGCTGCGTACTTCCTGGAAGGCCGCACTGCGCTGCACCTCGAGGTAGATCTGAGCCGCTGCCTCGGTTCCGGTCTCCCGCCGACGGGCCGCGGGAACCTCCGGCCCGGGCGTGCTCATGATGGCCGACTCGCCCCAGCCCGAGGCGAGCGCGTCGTACCACGGGTCCTCGTAGCGCACGTCGGCGGACGGCTCGGCGTACGCCTGGGCTTGGCCTTGGAAGTGTTCGTGCACGTGTGGCGTGGGGGCATCGCTGTCGGGACCGTCCCCGTCGGCGCGGGCACGACCGTTGCTTGACTGCATGCCCAAGGATGGACAGAACGGGAAGATCCCCGACTATTGTTCCCCGAACACTTCACCCCATCAGGTGACCGAAGCGCCCTTCACCCCGCGGGCGGCCGGACCAGCCCCTTCCCGTACGCGTAACGCACCGCTTGGGCTCGGCCCTTGAGCCCCGTCTTGGAGAACATGTTGTTGATGTGCGTCTTCACCGTCGCGGTGGACACGCTCAGCCTGCGTGCGATCTCCTGATTACTGAGCCCCTCGGCGATCAGTACCAGCACCTCCGCCTCGCGTGTCGTGAGCCCGTCGGGGACGACCGCGGGCGCGGGCGGCTCCGGTTCGGGCGCCGACAGACGTTCCAGCAGCCTTCGCTGGACACTCGGCGACAGCCCGGCGTCCCCGGACAGCACGCTGTGCACGGCCCTTACGATCTCGTCCCCGCCCGCGTCCTTGGTGAGGTACCCCCGTGCGCCCGCTTTCAGCGCCGGGAACAGGGATTCGTCGTCCGCGTAGGTCGTGAGGACCACGACTTGCGTTCCGGGGTACTCGGACCGGATGCGCCGGGTCGCCTCGACTCCGTCACAGCGAGGCATGCGCAGGTCCATCAGCACGACGTCGGGCGCCAGTTCGGTGACGAGCCGCACGGCCTCCTCCCCGTCGCCGGCCGCGCCCACGACCTCGACTCCCGGCAGCAGCCCGAGCAGCATCACGATGCCTTCGCGGACCACTGTCTGATCGTCCGCGACCACGACCCTGGCGGGTTTCCTCGCCGCCTCCTCCGTCATACCGGCACCTTCAGCGTCACCGCGAACCCTTCCTCGTCCGGTCCGGCGGCGAGCGATCCGCCCAGCAGTTCGGCGCGCTCCCGCATCCCCAGCAGACCGTACCCGCCTCCGGCTTCCGCGAGTTCGCCCGGCGAACCGCCCGAGTCCCGCACGTCCAGCGTCACTTCATGTCGGCCGTACTCCAGCCGCACCCGCACCTTGGCGCCCCGCGCGTGTTTGCGAGCGTTCGTCAAGGCCTCCTGAGCGACCCGGCGCACGGCCTGCGACGCCTCGGCCGGCAGCGCTCTGCGTTCGCCCCCCACGATGACCTCGGCACCGTCGGACGTGCGGACGAGCTCGGTCAGAAAGTCCTCCAGCGGCGTCAGTTCGCCCCGTAGTGCGGAAAGCGACTGCCTGGTCTCCTCCAGACCGTCGCGGGCCATCCCCCGCGCGGCCACCACGCGGTCGAGAATCTGCTCGCGGTCCGCGCCCCGCTCGATCAGCAGCCGGGCCGCCTCCAGGTGCACGAGCTGCGCCGAGAGGCTGTGGGCCAGGACATCGTGGATCTCCCGGGCGATGCGAGCCCGCTCCGCGAGTGCGGCCGACTCGGCCTCGGCGACGCGTGCGGCCCGCTCCTGGGTGAGCAGTCGCTGTGCGGTGCCTCTGGCTTCGGCGTCCAGACGCAGTGCGTATCCGGCGAGGGCCATGCCCGCGATGGCGACGGCCGACGTCACCCCCGAGTCGTCGTTGACCACGGCGAAGGCCGCGAACCCGATGGAAGCCGCCGGCAGTGCCGCGCCGAGCGGCAGCCGCTCCAGAGCCGCGATCGCGCAACCGCACCACAGCACGGCGGCGGGTGAACGAAAGTCCGCGGCCTCGGCGCCGGCCGCCAGCCCCAGCAGCATGAGGAGAGCCGCCAGGGACGGCCACAGTCGGTGCTCGAGTGTGGTCCGGAACAAGGCCCATGCCAGCCCACCCGCGACAAGAACACCGCCGGCTCCGGCGACCGCCACCCACCCCTGGATGCGGCTGTCGTGGACGGCGCTCCAGAAAAGTGCTCCCAGGACCAGCAGCCTTACGGCCCAGGCCAGCAGCCGCCTGGGGCGCGATGCCCCCCGGGGGCCCAGCGCTTCCCGTGAGGGCCAGCGTGTCCAGACACTCTGCGTCACACGCGCTCCTTCCGCGGGGACCGGGGCAGGTGGTCACCGTACGCCGCGGCCTGCGCGGGAACCTGCTTCAGTGGTTGTACGCGCCAGATCAGGATCCCGGAACGGACGAGCAAGGTGGCGGCGAGTCCGAGCATCAGGGCGGCGCTTTCCTGGTGGATGCCCAGCAGTGCGCCGACCCCGAACCGGCCCGCCCGCAGCGCTATGCCGGCCCCCCAGACGGCCACGCTCGCTTTGGTGCTCTTGCTCCACACAGCGCCACCGGGCGCCACCCAGACGCGGGTGGTCCAGGCCCAGGCGGCTCCCATGGCCAGAGCGACGATCAGTTCGGCACCGAGGACGAGGGCTGATCCGGTGGGGTGCCGGGCGTCGAGCAGATCGGGTTCGCGCAGCGCTGTGATCAGCAGGATTCCCGGAAGGAGCCACCATCTCCGGTCCGTGTCGATACGGCTGGCGCTGAACTGCCGCACGATCACGAGTGCGGCCACAGCCACGATCACCAGTGCGTCGACGAACCCGGACATCGCGGCCTCCGTGAGCGGGAAGGGGAAGCCGGCAGCGAGCGCTGCCGACACCTTCGACGCTACGGAAACGAGCCGGTCCGCAGATCGGAGCGGGGGTGGATCATGGGTGGATCTCCGGAGGCCAGGGTTCTCCACCCGCGGGTGGAGAACCCTCAGCCCTACGTGCCCGGGACCCGGCCGGGCCGGGCACCGCGGCTATGCGTCGATACGGGACCGGTCCAGCGTCGCCGCCGAGCTGGAGATGAACTCCTTGCGGGGCGCCACGTCGTTGCCCATGAGCAGATCGAACACCTGCTCGGCCGCCTCCAGATCGGAAAGGTTGATGCGGCGCAGGGTGCGGTGGCGCGGGTCCATCGTCGTCTCGGCCAGCTGGTCGGCGTCCATCTCACCGAGGCCCTTGTAGCGCTGGATGGAGTCCTTGTACCGGACGCCCTTGCTCTGGAACTCCATCAGCTTGTCGCGCAGCTCACGGTCCGAGTACGTGTACACGTACTTGTCCTGGCCCTTCTTGGGCTGGGTGAGCTCGATGCGGTGCAGGGGCGGCACCGCGGCGAAGACCCGACCGGACTCGACCATGGGCCGCATGTAGCGGTGGAACAGCGTCAGGAGCAGCGTCCGGATGTGGGAGCCGTCCACATCGGCGTCGGTCATCATGATGATCTTGCCGTAACGGGCCGCGTCGATGTCGAAGGTGCGCCCGGAGCCCGCTCCTATGACCTGGATGATCGCGCCGCACTCGGCGTTCTTCAGCATGTCGGTGACGGACGACTTCTGGACGTTGAGGATCTTGCCCCGGATCGGCAGCAGTGCCTGGAACTCGGAGTTCCGGGCGAGCTTGGCCGTACCGAGCGCGGAGTCCCCCTCGACGATGAACAGCTCGCTGCGCTCGACGTCGTCGCTGCGGCAGTCGGCCAGCTTGGCGGGCAGGGACGAGGACTCCAGTGCCGTCTTGCGGCGCTGGGCGTCCTTGTGCTGCCGGGCCGCGATACGCGTCCGCGCGGCGGCGACCGCCTTCTCCATGACGACCCGCGCCTGAGCTGCCGCATCACGCTTGGCGGAGGTCAGGAACGCCTTGAGCTCCCGGGAGATCACGGTGTTCACGATGCGCCGGGCCGCCGAGGTACCGAGAACCTCCTTGGTCTGGCCCTCGAACTGGGGCTCGGCGAGACGCACCGTGACGACGGCGGTCAGGCCCTCCAGAGCGTCGTCCTTCACGATGTCGTCCTCGGCGACGCGCAGCAGCTTCTTGGCGCGCAGCACCTCGTTCATCGTCTTGGCGATCGCCTGCTCGAAGCCGGCGACGTGCGTGCCGCCCTTGGGCGTGGCGATGATGTTGACGAACGACTTGAGGTTCGCGTCGTAGCCGGTGCCCCAGCGCAGCGCCACGTCGACGCCGAGCTCACGGGTGACCTCCGTCGGGGTCATCTGCCCGTGCTCGTCCAGGACCGGGACCGTCTCCTTGAAGGTGCCCTGCCCGGTGAAGCGGAGGACGTCGCAGACGGGCTTGTCGGTGGCCAGGTACTCGCAGAACTCGCTGATGCCACCGTCGAAGCGGAAGGACTCCTCGCCCTTGCTTCCGCCCTCGCCGAGGCCGTACTCGTCGCGGACGACGATGGTCAGGCCGGGCACCAGGAACGCGGTCTGGCGGGCACGCTGGTGGAGGTTCTCCAGCGAGAGCTTGGCGTCCTTGAGGAAGATCTGGCGGTCGGCCCAGTAGCGCACGCGCGTGCCGGTCCGGTTCTTGGCGATCCGCTTGACCTTCCGCAGGCCTCCCGTCTCGAACTTGGAGTCGGGGCCGTCCGCGGCGAAGGCGCCCGGGACTCCACGCCGGAAGCTGATCGCGTGCGTGTGGCCGCTTCGGTCCACCTCGACGTCGAGGCGGGCGGACAGGGCGTTGACCACGGAGGCGCCGACGCCGTGCAGACCGCCGGAGGCGGCGTAGGAGCCGCCGCCGAACTTGCCGCCGGCGTGCAGCTTGGTCATGACGACCTCGACGCCGGACAGACCCGTCTTGGGCTCGACGTCGACGGGGATGCCACGGCCGTTGTCGCGGACCTCCACCGAGGCGTCGTCGTGGAGGATCACCTCGATGTGGTCGCAGTAACCGCCCAGGGCCTCGTCGACGGAGTTGTCGATGATTTCCCACAGGCAGTGCATCAGACCACGGCTGTCGGTCGAGCCGATGTACATACCCGGGCGCTTCCGCACGGCCTCGAGGCCCTCGAGGACGAGCAGGTGCCGCGCGGTGTAGTTGGAACCGTCCCGGTCTGCTCCTGCCAGCAGCGCTGTGGACGGCACGGACGTTTCGGCGGTCACGCGGTTCGCTCCTCGCTGAATTTCACTTGGGGCCCTTCTGGGTAAGGGCGCGGCTTGGGTAGCCGCCAAGAGGGTACCGAGGCCTGGTAGAGCCGTTGTAACGCCACCCTCGTCCGAAACTCAGACTAGTCCAGCGTCGCATGCGTGTTCGATCCCTCGATGGAGTGAAGTACATATCACGTTCCCTTCGGGGCATGAACCATTTAGGCTCCGGGCACGTCCTCATGAACAAACCGGCAAGCCGGCCGGGAGGACCGAACCATGACCGACAGAGCGAAACCGTAAGCACCACAGACCACGCAATACGGCACATTCGCCGCCAAACCGGCAGCAGACGGCCACCTCGGAAAGATTTTTTCGAGGACAAGCCACGAGCGGGAACGTTTTGGGGCTGGTTGGATGTTGACCCTGGTACGACAGCTCGTCGAGCTAGAGAAGAGGCGACGTGACTACTGTTCTGACCCCCGCGAGCCCGCTGACGGCCGCTGACCGCTGCGACCGCTGCGGCGCCCAGGCGTACGTACGCGTCGTGCTGCTCAGCGGCGGAGAACTGCTCTTCTGCGCCCACCACGGCCGCAAGTTCGAGCCGGAACTCAAGAAGATCGCCGCTGAGATACAGGACGAGACAGAGCGGCTGACGACCGTTCCGGGCTCCAGTTCGGAAGAAGAGCGCTGATCTGCGCGTCCACGACGAGCCAAGACCGGCACAGGCCGGTATACGGGCGGCCGTCCCCTCCCGGGGGCGGCCGCCCGCTCGTGTGGCCCGAGACCGCCCGACCACGGCCGCGAGGCGGCAGAGCTCGCTCCGACGCCCTCAGGGGGCCGGTTGACCCCTCCCAGTGCCCGCGCCCGCCCAGCCGAGGGTCTTCAGGGCGTCGGACACGCGCGTGTAGACGCCCGGGCTTCCCGCCCGCCCGCAGCCGCTGCCCCACGACACGAGCCCGATGAGTCGACCCTGTGCGACCAGCGGCCCGCCGCTGTCCCCCTGGCAGGCGTCACGGCCGCCCCGTTCCTCCCCGGCGCACACCATGCTGCTCGCGTCGTAGGTGCCGTCGGAGGTGCCCGGATAGGCCCGCTCGCAGGACGCGTCGGACATCACATGGACACGCGCCGCCCGCAGACTGTGGGCGTACGCACCGAACCCGGTCTTGTCGCCCCAGCCGTAGACGACGGCGTCCGTGCCCGCCGCGTATGCCGGGTCGCCCTCGGGCGCCATGCCGATGACGGCGGCCGCCGGAAGGGACCGGGCGAGGGTGAGCACCGCGAAGTCGCCGCCGTTGCCGGCGCTGTCGTAGCCCGGATTCACCCAGACGCTGCGCACGGAGACCTCCTGCCCGGTGTCCCCGTACAGGTCCGTGCGGCCCGCGACGACCTTCAGGTCGGCCAGCTCCCCCGGCGGCGCTCCGAGGACGTCCTCGCCCATGCAGTGGGCCGCGGTGAGCACTGTGGACGGGCCGACCGCCACGCCTCCGCAGAACTGCCCGGAGCGCATACCTCCGAACCGGTCACGGCTGGACAGGGCGACCGTCCACGGGCTCTGGGAGACGTCGACCGGGAAGCCGCCCACGACCACACCGTCGGAGGCCGCCGGGGCGGCGGAGCCCAAGGGTATGGCCACCGCCGCGGCCGCCAGGATCAACGGCCGGGACAAGGCCCGGACAAAGAGACGACGCATGCGCGCTCCTCACTCTGGAGTGACTGATGGACACCCAGAGTCATCCAGCGCGCGGCACCCCGCACCCTCGCGGCGAAGCCGAAGGCCCGGTCCCCCTTACGGGGACCGGGCCTTCGGCTTCGTACGGCTACGACCTAGTCGAGGTAGTCGCGCAGCACCTGCGAACGGGACGGGTGGCGCAGCTTCGACATGGTCTTGGACTCGATCTGACGGATGCGCTCGCGCGTCACGCCGTAGACCTTGCCGATCTCGTCGAGGGTCTTCGGCTGACCGTCGGTGAGACCGAACCGCATGGAGACGACGCCCGCCTCGCGCTCGGACAGGGTGTCGAGGACGGAGTGCAGCTGCTCCTGGAGGAGCGTGAAGCTGACCGCGTCGGCCGGGACCACGGCCTCGGAGTCCTCGATGAGGTCACCGAACTCGCTGTCACCGTCCTCGCCCAGCGGGGTGTGCAGGGAGATGGGCTCACGGCCGTACTTCTGGACCTCGATGACCTTCTCCGGGGTCATGTCGAGTTCCTTGGCCAGCTCCTCCGGGGTGGGCTCGCGGCCCAGGTCCTGGAGCATCTGACGCTGCACGCGCGCGAGCTTGTTGATGACCTCGACCATGTGCACCGGGATACGGATGGTGCGGGCCTGGTCGGCCATCGCGCGGGTGATCGCCTGACGGATCCACCAGGTGGCGTACGTGGAGAACTTGTAGCCCTTGGTGTAGTCGAACTTCTCGACCGCGCGGATCAGACCGAGGTTGCCCTCCTGGATGAGGTCCAGGAAGAGCATGCCGCGGCCGGTGTAACGCTTGGCCAGGGAGACCACCAGGCGGAGGTTGGCCTCCAGCAGGTGGTTCTTGGCGCGCCGGCCGTCCTCGGCGATGATCTCCAGCTCGCGCTTGAGCTTCGGGGCCAGCTTGTCGGCGTTGGCCAGCTTGTCCTCGGCGAACAGACCGGCCTCGATGCGCTTGGCGAGCTCGACCTCCTGCTCGGCGTTGAGCAGCGGGACCTTGCCGATCTGCTTGAGGTAGTCCTTCACCGGGTCGGCGGTGGCACCGGCCACGGCGACCTGCTGGGCGGGCGCGTCGTCCTCGTCGTCGTCGGAGAGGACGAAACCCTTGTTCTCGGTCCCCTCCTCTTCCTCTTCGCCGGCCTTGACGTCCTCGAGGACCTCTTCCTCGACAGCCTCGGCGTCGTCCTTGCCCGCGGTCTTCTTGGCCGCCGTCTTCTTGGCGACGGTCTTCTTCGCGACCGCCTTCTTGGCGGTCGTCTTCTTGGCAGCCGCCTTCTTGGCGGGGGCGGCTTCGTCTGCGGAATCGTCCACAGCGGGAGCGGCCGGGGTGGCCGGGGCGGCCGTGGCGGTGGCCTTCCTCGTGGTCACCGCCTTCGCCGCGACCGTCTTGGTGGCGGTGCGCTTGGCCGGACTCTTCGCTGCGACGCTCTTTCGGGTGCGCTTGGGTTCCGCGGCACTGACCATCAGCGTCACACCCTCTTCCTCGAGGATCTGGTTGAGGCTGCGCAGTACGTTCTTCCACTGAGTGGCCGGAATCTGGTCAGCTTCGAAGGCCCGACGCACATCGTCGCCGGCGATCTGCCCCTCAGCCTTTCCCCGCTCAATGAGCGCCATGACAGAGACGGACTCGGCGATCTCAGGCGGGAGCGTACGGGATGTGCTGGCCGACACGAACAACCTCTCGGAACGTTGGAAAACGGCTTCCGGCCCCGTCCGTGACGGACAGGAGCCGACCACCGGCCTGGGGGTGGGCCGACGGTGCGGGCGGGGGCCGGGAGGATGCACAGCGCCTTGAACGGCGTCCGTATTCCCTCTGCGGCAGTCACCTCTTAGGTCATCGCGTTGTTTCCACAAGCGTTACGCCCAATCTTCGTGGCCCGAGTCACACCCCGTAAGTGCGCAAAAGAGATCAGACGCGGACAGAAGAGGTCACCCATGGAGCCTACCGGTGCCGCCGGGACCGGTGCCGCCCCGTCGACCGTCGGACCCCGCAGGCCCCGTGGCGGGTTCTGCGGGGTCCGACGGGAGTGGTGCGGGTGAAGCACGGCCGAGGACGGCGCGGGAGGGGGAAGACGCCCCCGAGCGTTCCCCCCGCGCGCGCCGCGGTCAGTGTTCGCGTGGCGCCGGCACGACTCGCTCCACCTCGGGGTGAACGGTGAGCAGCTGCCGCATGGCCGTCTCGGCCGCGGTGCCGTCGCCCGCGGCGAGGGCGTCCGCGATCCGGCCGTGATGTCCCAGCGACGCGTCGTTCGGTCGGTCACAGCCCGTTACCGGCCCACCGGAGACCTGAAGCGCGGACGACACGATCCCGGAAAGGTGCTCCAGCATGCGGTTGCCCGCGACCTGGATGAGCAGCGAGTGGAACTCGGCGTCGGCCCGGGAGTAGGTGAGCGCGTCACCTTGCCCCATGGCGTGCGCCATGATCTCGACCATGTCGCCCAGTCGCTGCTGGATGTCGGCCCGACCGTGCCCCGCGGCGAGACGAGCGGCAAGCGGCTCGATCGTCCAGCGCAGCTCGTTCAGCTCACGCCGCTGATCATCGCGCTGGGGGCCGAACGCCCTCCACTCGATGATGTCCGGGTCGAGAAGATTCCAGTCGCTCACGGGACGCACGCGCGTGCCGACGTTCGGCCGGGCACTGACCAGGCCCTTGGCCTCGAGCACGCGCAGCGACTCGCGGACGACGGTGCGGGACACCTCGAACCGCTGACCGATCTCCTCGGGCACCAGCGGGCGGTCGGCGCCCAGGTCGCCCGCGACGATCATCTGACCGAGCTGCTGAACGAGTTGGCCGTGCAGTCCGCGCCCACGGCTGCCCGCGGTGCGGCGGCCCACGCGGCCGAGCTCAGGCTCCGCGGAATCCCAGACGGAGGCTCCGACGCGTTCGGCCCCCGGGGCCTCGGCGAAGGGATAGCGGTCGAGTTCGCCCGGGCCGGCCAGACCGGAGTCGGTGGAGCGGGCGGCGGTCATCATGGTGTGCGCAAGGGTACTCACGGATCCTTTGTCGGCGCTGCTCCCAACTCCCTTGAGGTCTTTGGTGAAAAGCACACGAAAGGGTGATCGCTCACCCCGTCGCAATTGACGCCTTATCGGAAAGAAATGGGCTTTCTTCGGGGAGTTGCGCACACGCCGGGATCGGATCGGCCCACGGTGGTCATCGGACCCTGTTTCGCAAGGTTGTGAGCAGGTACGCGCAGAGGAGAGTCGCGAGCGACAACGTCATTGCGCCGCCGACCGGTTGGGCGATCACGCGCGCCGCGGCGGTCAGATAACGCTCTCCGCCGAAGGGCCACTGCACCAGGAGCAGCTCGCGCAACCTCATCGAGAATCCGGCCGCCGTCCGCACGGACGTGCTCTCCACGGCCTTCTGTACGACGGGCAGAACGACGACGGGCATGGCGACCACCGCCGCCAGCCCGGCCGCGGCGGATCGGAAGACACCGGCCGCCAGTACCCCGGTCCAGGCGCAGCCGACCACGAGGCCGATCCAACTCGCGCTCAGCGAGAGCCAGTCCGCGGGAACCTGGGCGACCTCCCGTCCGTAGACGAGATAGAGCGCTTCGGCGTCGCAGCCCACGGTGACGAAGGCCAGCATCAGTGCGGTGAGAGCGGCGACGAGGAGCTTGGCGGTGAGCAGTCCCAGCCGCCGGGGCACGGTTCCGCGGTCCGCGGCCAGGGCGGGGTGACGGAACTCGTCTCCGAAGGCGAGCGCGCCGAGCAGTCCCGCGCCGAGTGCGGCGGGCGGCAGCGGAAGCTCCGTGGGCCACGCGGTCAGCAGCCGGGTCTGCGCGGTGTGGCCGGCGCGGGCCAGGAATACCGAGGTGAGGGCGGAGACGATCAGCACGGCGGCACCGGTGGTGAATCCGGTACCGATCCCGGTGGCGCGCCGGAGTTCGTAGCGGAGCGGACGCAGGGGGCTGGGGGCCGAGCGGACGGAGATGGGAGGTGGCAGGGCGGACAGGGTGTCGACTCCGCGCGACGCGAGGGGTCGGATGGGGCGCCGGGTTGAGGGCATGACAGACGAGGCCGCAGAGGAGGGGGCGGCGGGGTGGTCGCCTGAGGTGGCGCCATCGACGGGGTGGTCGCCTGAGGTGGCGCCATCGACGGGGTGGTCGCCTGAGGTGGTGTCGTCGGCAAGGCGGTCGACTGAGGTGGTGGCCTCGGCAACGAAGGCGCCTGAGGTGGCGCCGTCGGTGGTATCGGCTTCGCCGGGCCGCCGGAGTTCATCGAGGAGCGTGCCTGCCGAGGCGGCCGGCACGTCGGCGGGGTGCCTGTCACGGCCGGTCGGGGACGCCGTCGCTTCCGGGGTGCCCGCGGTCCGTCCGACGGCAGTCGGTGCCGTCGGGCCGGACGGGAAGTCGCCGTCGGCGGGCGCCAGGGCGCGGTCGCGGGGCGCCGCGTCGACCGGCCGGTACGGCTCCGGGGACGGCGGCGGATCGTCGTCGGGGCCGCGCGGCGCGTCCACGTCGCGTGCGTACCGGGATTCACCCGCCACGCGCGCGTCTCCCGGAGCCTCCGTGCGTTGCGTGCCCGGATCGTCGACGACGACGGTGGGCGGTTGCCCGCCCGAGGGGTCCTGGCCCGTCCGCCCCGGGGGGCCCGGCTTCGTCTCGGAGTGCGTCCGCCGCGCAGGCGTCGCTCCGGCCCCCGGCCCCATGTCGCCTGCCTCGTCCGCGAGTTGGTGGACCAGGATGTCGTGCCGGAACGCCGTCTCGCCGATGTGGGCACAGCTACTGCCGTACACGGAGAGCCGGTTGCCGTCCTCCTGCACCACCTCTACGGAGCGTTGTGCGGCTCGGGCCTCCCTGGCGAGCACGGCGGCCAGGCGGACGGCGTGCGGGCTGCGGACTGCGACCCGGGGGCGCAACCGGGTGCGGGCGAAGTCGGCGGCCTCCTGGTCGGCGACCAGGGTGCCACGGTCCAGGGTGATGACCCGGTCGGCGTTGCGGGCGGCCTCTTTGGGATCGGTGGTGGTCGTCAGGACCGTACCGCCCTGGTCCGCGTGGGCGCGCAGCATGCCGTACAGCCAACGGTTCTCCCGCCCGGAGAGACCGTGGGCCGGATCGTCGAGGACCAGGGTGTGCGGGTCCGCGAGAAGAGCGCAGGCCAGGCCCAGCCGCCGGTCCATACCGCGGGACAGGCTGTCGAGGCGTTCGTCGCGCAGGCTGACGAGGCCGACCACCTCGAGCACTTCGTCGGCCCGCCACCCCGGGACGCCCGCGGCCGCGCACAACATGCGCAGGTGGCCCCGGACCGAGCGGGCCGGGTGCCCGGGCACATCGCCGAGAAGGACGCCGACCTCACGCGAGGGATGGGCGATGCGGTGCAGCGGACGACCACGGAAGTAGGCCAGTCCGCGCCCCTGTTGGAGTTCGAGCATGAGTCTCAGCGCCGTGGTCTTGCCCGCGCCCGGCGCTCCGAGCAGCACGGTGACGCGGCCCGCGCACGCCTCGAAGGAGACATCGTCGACGGCGGGCGGAAGCGCCTTGCGGGAGTTGCTGGTCAGTCCGAAGGCCTGGATCACCCGTAGCAAGATAGCGCGTTATATCCCTTTTTTCCGTTCACCGCACGGTGACGCCATCCGCCGTTGCGCAGTAGCGGATCGCCGACCGGCGGGCCTTCCCCGTCCGTCAGTGGGTGCGGTAGGCCCGCCTCAGACCTCGGGCCGCAGCATCGGCGGGTTGAGCAGGGTCGCGCCGCCCGCCCGGAACAGCTGGGCGGGGCGGCCGCCCTGCCGAGTGGTGGTGCCACCGGTGGGCACCAGGAAGCCCGGCGTGCCCGTCACCTTGCGGTGGAAGTTGCGTGGGTCGAGTGCCACCCCCCAGACCGCCTCGTAGACCCGGCGCAGCTCGCCGACCGTGAACTCGGTCGGGCAGAACGCGGTCGCGAGTGACGAGTACTCGATCTTCGAACGGGCCCGCTCCACGCCGTCCGCGAGGATCTGCGCGTGGTCGAAGGCGAGCGGTGCTTCCGGGGCGACCGGTTCCCCGTCGCGGTCGTAACCGCCGTGCTGAAGCAGTTCCTCGACCGGCGCCCACCGCGCGTTGCTGGCGTCTCCGCCCGCTCGCGGCGCCGGCAGGTCGGGGGCGAGCGCCAGGTGCGCGACGCTGACGACGCGCATCCTGGGGTCACGCTTGGGGTCGCCGTACGTGGCGAGCTGTTCCAGGTGGGCGCCGTTGTCGTGAGCCGGGACCGAGGGGTCGTGGGCGTGGAGGCCGGTCTCCTCGGCCAGTTCGCGCGCCGCGGCCTGGGTGAGGTCCTCGTCGGCCCGTACGAAGCCGCCCGGGAGCGCCCACCGCCCCTGGAACGGCGCCTCGCCCCTGCGCACCGCCAGCGCGCACAAGGCATGGCGGCGCACGGTCAGCACGACCAGGTCCACGGTGACGGCGAAGGGCGGAAAGGCTGACGGGTCGTAGGGCATGCGGCGATCATAGTCGTCTTCCTGACGATAAACACTCCCTTCGTCGGCCGCTTCGATGGCTGATCCACTTCGGTGCCGCACGGCGGTCGTCACCCGCTCCGGCCGCGCCTCGAGCTGCGTCGTACGAGGTCACACTCCCAATTGCAGGCCGTCGGCCGCTTCCTCCACCAGGGCGAGACCGAGCCGACTGACCCGTACGGAGAAGGGGGCGCCGGCCACCCGCAGCCCGCTCAGGCCGATCTCACCCAAGGGTGCGCCGCGCAGGGGGCGCAGCGTGACCGTTCCGGCCGGGGCGTCGGGCCGCACGCCGGCCAGGGTGGTCAGCAACAGGACACCGGCCGCCGCCGCGGTGGCGGCGGGACGACAGGCGGCCGGATGGGGAAGCGGGGCTCTGCCGTCACCACGTTGCTCCCCCGCGTACATCTCCGGGAGCCGGTGCCCGAAGGCTTCGGCCGCCGTCAGTACGCCTCGCAGCAGCACGGCGCTCTCCTTCTCGAATCCCGCGGCGGCCAGGCCCGCGACGGCGATCGCCGTTTCCTGCACCCGGACCGCACCGCTGCGGTGGCCGAAGGGGTTGTAGCCGGCCTCGTTCGCGCCGAGGCCACGGAGCCCCCAGCCCGAGTCCATGACGGGGCTGCCGAGCAGCCGGGCGAGTTGCTCGGTCTGCACCCGGTCCAGCAGCCCGGGGGCATGGGCGCCACCGCCGAGCAACCCGGTGTCGAGGAGATGGACGGTCGTCGCGCAGAGGTGGGGAAGCGGCCGCCCGTCCGCGGTGCGGGCGGCCGCGGGCCGGCCGCCACCGGGGTCGTCGATCCAGAAGTCCCGCCGGAAGGTGGCCCGCAGTTTGCGGGCCCATTCCCGTAGCGCGCCCCCGCCCGGTCTGTCGCGGGCTTCGAGCAGGTCGGCGCCGAGCAGTGCGGCCCGGTAGGCGTGAGCCTGTGTCTCGCAGCGGACGGGGCCACCGGGCTGGAGGTCGCCCAGATACGGCCCCTCGCCGACCGCGGTGCGCAGCCAGGTCAGGCAGCGCTCGGCCGCCGGCAGCAGTTCCTCCGTCTCGAGGTCGGTCAGGCCCCATCGGCGTGCCTCCGCGAGCAGTACCGGGAAGAGCAGGGTGGCCTCGGTGCTCGTACAGACCGGCGGGAGATGCGCACCCGCATCCCGCCGGGGGCCGGGGATCATGCCGCACCGTGGCCCCGGGGCGGTGTTCTGCGTGCGGGCCAGGATGCGCAGCGTGCCCACGGCGAGGCGGGTCCCGAGAGGCAGGGCCATGCGGGCCGCGGCAAGCGCGTCTGCCGGCGCCAGGCCGCAACGCCACGGCGCCCCTGCCGCGAAGTGGGTGTCCGCGGGATGCGCGGGGTCGCGCACCAACAGGGCCTGAAGATCCGCCACGCTCGTCGCCAGCAGTGCCCCCACGCGCGGGTCGTCGCCCGTCGCCTGTGCCGCCGCCAACGGGCTCGTGGCCGCACGTCCCACGGCCCGGACCGGCCCCGCACCGTCCAGGCGGACCCTCAACTCCACACGGATGGTGCCACCGGGAGGCACGTCGAATTCCCAGCGCAGCAATCCCGCGGAGGCGATCGCGTCAGCCGGGGGCGGGTCGGCCGTGACGCTCGACGCCCCGGCCGCACAGGACCACCGCAGACCGCAATCGTGGACACTGGCGGCCAGTTCGGGCCCCACGGTGCCGGACGCGATCGCCCCCAGGTCGGCCAGATCCGTGCCGAGTGCCACCTCGACGGGGAGGCGCAGGGGCCGGGCGGCGGCACTGTGCAGCGTGATCAGCTCCGTACCGTCGGCGCAGCGGGTCCGCTCCACGATGACGTCCGGGTCCGGGCCACCGTGCGGTGTGACACGGAGCGTGCCGACGAAGCGGGCCCGGTCGGCCGAGGTCATCCGGGCCTGGACCGCCAGCGGTTCGCGTCCCGCCACCCGCACCTGGCAGCGGGACAGGATGCGCCGCCCCGCCCGGTAGAACCCCTCCAGGCCATGGCCCGTCAGCTGCCCCTGTTCCGTCGAGACGGCGAGGCCCGGCAGGGCGACGCAGATCATCGCCGTGTGAGCGGGTGGCAGACCGACGGAGCGAGGCTGGGTCGGCGCGCCGGGTGGAGGCCCGGCGCCTCTGGACGAGGACGTCGGCGGGCGACGCACTGTGCCGGCCGACGACTGGAAGGGGGACGTACCGCGGGCGCCTGGGCCGGCGGACAAGCGCGGGCCCTCCTCCGGCCCGACGAGCGGAGAGGATGACGAGGTGCGGCGGCTCTCGGCGGGAAACCCGGCCCGGGGCGGACCCGGTCCGTCCGCAAGCGGTGGGCCGGTCCCCGCGCCAGGGGTCGGCGTCGAGATGTCGTAACCGGAGCGTTCGTCGGCGGCGGAGGGCGGAGTCGGCTGATGCATGCGGTGACTTCTTCTGCTCTCTTGTGCGCCTCGGGCATGGTCGAGGCCGGGTGGACGGCTCCGGCAGGGCGGGTGCGCTGCGGCGGCACGACCCGTGCGGGCGTTCCGCCACTCAGGTGAACGGGGCGGGGCTCCCCCAGGTCACGCTCCCGGGCCGCAGCCCCACCGAATGGCCGCCGGATCCGGACCGGCGGCGCCTGCTTCGGTGCACGCCGGGCCGGCGTCGGCTTGGCAGCACGCCGGACCAACTGCGGGGTCACCCGTCCCCTTCGGGACGTGTGTCCGCAAGGGACCGCCGTAGGGGGCCGGCCGTAGGGGGACCGGCTTCAGGTGAGCCCGCTTCAGGTGGCTGGCTCCAGGTCCTGGCCACAGGCGCTCACCGGGCAGGGCAGGATGTCAACCCGCCCCCGGCTTCGGTGATCGCCGATTCCCCACGCGGGACCCCCTCTTCACCATGCGGCAGGGGTGTCACCCCGTCCCGCTGGTGCTGTCGCTGTCGGACCGCAGACCGTCAGGGCAGTCGTCACGACGCCGCGCGGTGGCCTTCCCCGCGGGTCGGTTGCGGGATCCTCCTCGGCTCGGGGTGGCCGGGCGCGTGACGTGCGACCTCGGCGTGTGAACACGACGCGCGTTCGCTCCCTGAGCGCGGCGTTGCGGTTCCCGACCTTCTTGCTCTTGCGCTCCGGGCGTTGCCTGGGTGTGATCCGCGTCGGCGCCGGTGGGACGGACGCGGCGACGCCTGCGAGCAGCGGTGGGGGCGGATGTCGGCCCGGGTTCCGAGGTGCCGGTGGCTGAAGTGTGCGGGACCGAGCCGGAGGCGTCCTTCCCCTCGCCGGGTCGGTCCTCGTGCTCGGCTTGGGCGGAGCCATGCACATCCTCGGGGTCGCCACTGCCCTTCACGTCGTCGGATTCGCCGGAGCCGCGCGCGAGGTCGGGTTCGTCGGAACCGTCCCCTTCGCCGGAGCGACTCCCCCGGGCCGGGCGGTCTCCCTCGCCGGAGTGGATCTCCGCTACCGGACCTCGGAGGTCCGTGGCCCCGTCGCCGCCACTCCCTGTTCCGTACAGTCCTGCGCGCAGCTCCTTCCCGTGCCTGTCCTGTGAGCCGTCGGAGGTCTCGGAGGTCGCGGATCCCCCGGAGCCGTCGGAGTCGTCGGCCGCGGCCGCCGTATCCCCACGGGTCTCCACAGCCGTGGACAGCTCGCGTGGCTCGCGGTCGGCGCGCAGGCAGCGTCGTACCGACTCGGGGTCGAGGCCTTCGTTGCAGGCCTGGTGCAGAAGGCGGGCGAACAGATAGTCGGGGTCCACGCCCAGCGCCATGGCGAAGGCCTCCCTTGCCTCCAGATCATCGCCGCTGGACCAGGCCACCCAGCCGGCGAGGGTGAGCACTGCCGCCGCGTGTTCGCTGTACGGTCCGACGCAGCGCCGTGACAGGGCCCGCCAGAGACGCAGGGCCGGGGCCGCCTCGTCACCCTCCATCCACCCGGCCGCCCGGTCCCGCGTCGCCCGGTCCTGAAGGCCGAGAATCAACGCCGCGGCTTCGTCGGATCCGAGCAGTTCGTCATCTCGGCGGTCCGCCAGGTGCACACCCGGCACGACGGGCGCTTCGGCGAGGCGGCGCACAAGCCGTTCAGCCAGTTCCAGCGTCTGCTCGGCCACCGCGGCGCGGGTCGCGTCGTCGAGGATCCTCGGGATGAGCGCCATGCCGACGGCGTCCAAGGCGATCTCCTGCTCCACCGCGGCACCGGTCTCCAGGGGCAGCAGCCGGGCACGCAACTCGCGCAACGTGCCCCGCACCTGAATCCCCGCGTAGGTCGCGGCCGCGGCCAGCACGGAGGTACCGGGCAGCCCCATCGGCACCCCCTCGACCGGGCAGCAGCCCTTGCCTCCACAGCAGTACGACCAGAAACGGCCGTCGGTGATGCAGAGCGCCTCGATCACGGGAACGTCGAGGCGGCCGCATTCGATACGCAGCCGGTGGGCCAGCGGCTGAAGCCGCTCCATCACCTGACGGCCGGTCTCCCCCTTCCCCGGTTCCTGGCAGAGGTAGGCGACCATGCTCGCGGGACGGGTACCGCGGCGTTCGCTGCCCTTCACGAGCCCCTGCGCCAGCTGCTGGGCGACGGCTCCCCAATCGTCCGGGTTCGCGGGAATGCCGAGCCGGGCCCGGCCCCCGAACCTGCCTCGCCCGCCGCGGTCGTGCAGGGCGACCAGGACGATGCTGTCCTCCGGCCGGTACCCGAGCAGGTAGGGCAGCGCGTCGGCCAGCTCCCCCGGAGTACGCAGGGTGACCTGGTGGTCAGCGGGGCTTGTGCCGTACCCGACGTCTCCGTCGTACCTCGTGTGGCTGACATAGGCCGGGTGCTGGTGCTCCAGTCCGTCGCCGCCATCCCCTCCGTCTCGTCCGTCCCGTCCGTCCCGTCCGGTGATGTCGCCGTTTTCGGAGGATCCAGTGGTTTCGCTGTGATTCGTCATGCGCCGACGATCTCGCGGATCATGAAGTTCCGCTTAGGCCTGTGGATAAGTCGGATCAGGGACACGTCAGACGTGGGGAGTGGATGGCTGCGGGACCGCTGAGCGACGCGTGCTGCCTCCCGGCACCGACCGGATTGTCAGCGCCGTCCTGTTGTATGGAGGCATGGAGCACACGAGCAACGCGGATCTCCGGGCCGACGCCGACACCGTCCTAGCCCGCCTCGTCGGTGACGCCACGGGCGTGGCACGGCTGCGCGAGGACCAGTGGCGGGCGATCGAGGCGCTGGTCGCGGACCGGCGCCGGGCCCTGGTGGTGCAGCGGACGGGATGGGGCAAGTCCGCCGTCTACTTCGTGGCGACCTCACTGCTCCGAGCCCGCGGCGCCGGCCCCACCGTGATCGTCTCTCCGCTGCTCGCGCTGATGCGCAACCAGGTCGAGGCCGCGGCCAGGGCCGGTATCCACGCACGGACCATCAACTCCTCCAACACCGAGGAATGGGCCACCGTGCAGGCCGAGATCGCCGCCGGCGAGGTCGACGTCCTGCTGGTCAGCCCGGAGCGGCTCAACAACCCGGATTTCCGTGACGAGGTACTGCCCGCACTCGCGGCGGCGACCGGACTGCTGGTGGTCGACGAGGCCCACTGCATCTCCGACTGGGGTCACGACTTCCGCCCGGACTACCGTCGGCTGCGGACCATGCTCACCGATCTCCCGCCGGGTGTACCGGTACTCGCGACGACCGCGACAGCCAACGCGCGCGTGACGTCCGACGTCGCCGAACAGCTCGGCACCGGCGGCACCTCCGACGCCCTGGTGCTGCGCGGCCCGCTGGACCGCGAGAGCCTCAGTCTGAACGTGTTGCGGCTGCCCGACGCCGCGCACCGGATGGCCTGGCTCGCCGATCGCCTCGACGACCTGCCCGGATCCGGAATCATCTACACACTCACCGTCGCCGCCGCGGAGGAGGTCACCGCGTTCCTGAGGCAGCGCGGCCACATCGTCGCCTCGTACACCGGACGCACGGAGAACGCCGACCGGCAGCAGGCCGAGGAGGACCTGCTGGCCAACAAGGTCAAGGCACTGGTCGCCACCTCCGCGCTCGGCATGGGCTTCGACAAGCCCGACCTCGGGTTCGTCGTGCACCTGGGCTCGCCCTCCTCCCCCATCGCCTACTACCAGCAGGTGGGCCGCGCGGGACGTGGTGTGGAGCACGCGGAGGTGTTGCTGCTGCCGGGGAAGGAGGACGAGGCGATCTGGGAGTACTTCGCGTCGCTCGCCTTCCCGCCGGAGGAGCTGGTGCGCCGCACCCTGGACGTCCTCGCGCGCGCGGAGCGGCCTGTGTCGCTGCCCGCCCTTGAACCCTTGGTGGAGCTGCGCCGCTCCCGCCTGGAGACCATGCTGAAGGTCCTCGACGTGGACGGGGCGGTCAAGCGCGTCAAGGGTGGCTGGCTCGCGACCGGGCGGCCGTGGACGTACGAGACCGAGCGGTACGAGTGGGTTGCCCGGCAGCGCAAGGCCGAGCAGGACGCGATGCGGCAGTACGCGTCGACGACGGACTGCCGGATGGAGTTCCTTCAGCGCCAGCTCGACGACGAAGGCGCCAAGCCCTGCGGCCGCTGCGACAACTGCGCGGGAGCGCGATACACCGCCGAGACGTCCACGGCGGCCTTGGATGCCGCGCGAGTGGACCTGGGCCGCGCGGGAGTCGAGGTGGAGCCCCGCCGTATGTGGCCGACCGGTCTCCCGGCGATCGGCGTGGAGCTCAAGGGGCGCATCCCGGCCGGTGAACAGGCTTCGACCGGGCGAGCGTTGGGGCGCCTCTCCGACATCGGGTGGGGCAACCGGCTGCGCCCGATGCTCACTTCCCAGGCTGCCGACGAGCCGGCTCCCGACGATGTGGCGAAGGCCGTGGTGGGGGTCCTGGCCGACTGGGCGAAGGGTCCCGGCGGTTGGGCCTCCGCGGTGGCCGACGCCTCACCGCGTCCGGTCGGCGTGGTCACCATCGCCTCCCGCACCCGACCGCGGTTGATCCACTCGCTGGGGGCGCGTATCGCCGAGGTCGGCCGCCTGCCGTTCCTGGGCTCGGTGGAGTACACCGCCGACGCCTCGCCGATCTCCCGCAGCAACAGTGCCCAACGCCTCAAGGCGCTCCACGGCATGCTGGAGGTGCCGCCGGCCCTCGCCACCGCGCTGACCGAGTCCTCGGGGCCCGTTCTGCTCGTGGACGACTACACCGAGACGGGCTGGACCCTCGCGGTCGCGGCCCGGATGCTCCGTCGCGCGGGTGCGCCCGGGGTGTTGCCTCTGGTACTCGCCGTGCAAGGGTGACCACAGGTGGCGACGGACGACGCCCGCCCCGAGGCGCCCCCGGTCGCCTTCCGGCGGCGCTCCGGCGGCAACGTGCCGTCGAATCCACCGCTGCGGAAGCGCGCACGAGGCGTGAGCTGCCGGCTCACGTGTCCTTCCGCGAATCAGTGGGTAAGGATATAAGTCACTCATCGTCACATAACGGTCGGTGACCCCAATTGCTCGTTGCCGCATCCAAGTTCGGCAGGAAGAATTGAAGTCCGCTCCCCGCACGGCTCGACCGTAGCCCGGTAGGGCTCTGCTGCGGCGTGCGCTCCCCCGAACCCGACCCGCCCGCAGTGTGGGCCGTAGCCGAAGGGAGGATCGTGACCTTCGGATTCGCTCCGTCCTCGGCGGCATCGCTGTCGACGTCCACGTCCGCCACCTCCGCCACCCGCTTGCTCGAACCCGCCGAATGGGCAGCGGCCGGCATCCCGCTGCTGCGCAACCCGCGGGAAGTCGTCAGCGGACTGCACTCACGGCACCGGCCACGGCCGGCGACCGCGATCGTGGCCGTGCTCGACCCGGACGAACGGGTGCGGGCCAGCGCCTCGTTCACCCGGCGCCAGGCATCGTCCGACGGCTGGATGTTCCGCAACGCCCTGCTCGCCCAGCTGCGTCGGGTCATCCCGCACGACCTGCGGCTGCGTACGCCCGTGCGCACCGCCGTACTGCTCTACTGCCGGGACGGCGACGCGCGTTGGACGGAGGAGGACGGTGCGTGGATGTGGGGGCTGCGTGATGCCTGCACACTGCACGGGTTGCGCTGTGGCGCGTACATCACTCTGACCAGGGACGGCTGGCAGGTCCTCGGCGAGGGCCGCGGCGGCCGGCGGCCGCACGCGGACTCGACTCCGGAACCCTTCGCCCTGTCCGAGGCCCCGCCGCCGCTGCCGAGGACCGGCGGCTCCGCCTCCGAAGTACTGCGCCGCGCGGCCGCCCGCTGAGAAGCGGGTGATCGGTCACCGACCCGCGAACACGTCGGCCCTCGGAAGGCTCGAGCCTCCCGAGGGCCGCTGCGTATCGTCGCGCGCCGAGACACGGTCCGTCCGCGCACGCGCACAGTCGTATCGCGAGGGCACACCGCGGAGGCGCCGCAACAGCGACGCCTCCGTGACGGCGTTGCCTCCGTGACGGCGTTGCCTCCGTGCCTACCGGAACCGGTTCAGACGCCCGCGCCCAACGCCGCGTTGATCTGCTGCGGGTTGCCACAGACGATCAGGAGGGCGGCGGCCCGAGCGCGCGCCAGCGGCAGAACGGTGGCGGGCACGCTGTCGGGACCGCCGTTGACGGCGACCACCACGACGGGACGCACGCCCGCCCGGTCCACCACCGCGGCGTCGGCGTAGAAGACGTCGTCTCCCGCGTCGTGCTGCGCCCAGTAGGGCGCCTCGCCGAAGGACAGCTCATGGGTGGCCCACGGGTGCTGCTCGCCGGTGGTGACCACCAGCACGTCCCCCGGAGTACGGCCCGAGTCCAGGAGGAGGTCCACGGCCTCCTCGGCGGCGTCCAGCGCGCCCTCGGCCGAGGCCGGGATCAACTGGATCTGAGGAGTCACCGAAGCGGGCGCCGCGACGGCAGGGGCGGCCGGGGCCGAGGGCCCGGGCTTGGCGGGCACGTCACGCGGGGCGCGCTGCGCCGGTGGCGTGGGCCGGACGGGTCCGGGACGACCGGGACGCGACGGAGCCGCGGGACGGGGTCCGGGTACAGGTCGAGGGGTCGGCGCTGTGCGGCCACTGGCCGGAGTGGCGCGGGGACCCTGGGCACTCTCGTGAATCTGAGGCTCCTGGGGAATGAGAGGCATGAGCTGTTATCTATCAAACGTTGGCGCGGCAAGCGCCAGCGGGTGGTACATCAGTGCGACCGGGATGGTCAGAAGTCGAAGCCGAGTTGACCTTCGACTGCCGGAACGTTCCCGTTCGCCCAGGTACGGGCCTTCTTGAGGTGCCGCCACCGGGGCAGCGCATCAAGATACGCCCATGACAACCGGTGGAGCGGAGTGGGTCCCCGCTCCTCCAGTGCGGCCTTGTGCACAGGCGACGGATACCCGGCGTTGTCCGCAAAACCGAAGTCTGCATGGTCGATACCCAGTTCGGCCATCATTTTGTCGCGCTGGACCTTCGCGATCACCGAGGCCGCCGCGACCGCCACGCAGGACTGGTCGCCCTTGATCACGGTGCGGACCCTCCACGGCGTGCCGAGGTAGTCGTGCTTCCCGTCGAGGATCACCGCGTCCGGGCGGACCGGGAGGGCAGCCAGGGCCCGCCCGGCGGCGAGCCTGAGCGCGGCGGTCATCCCCAGATCATCAATCTCCTCCGGGGAGGCGTGCCCCAGGGCGTGCGACGTCACCCATGTCAGCAGTTCCTGGGAGAGCTCGTTGCGCCGCTTGACGGTGAGCAGCTTGGAATCGGTGAGACCTGCGGGGGGCCGGCGGAGTCCGGTGACGGCCGCGCAGACGGTGACGGGACCGGCCCAGGCGCCGCGGCCGACCTCGTCGACACCGGCAATGACCTTCGCTCCGGTCGTGGCGCGGAGGGAGCGCTCGACGGTGTGAGTGGGTGGTTCGTACGGCATGGCGCCCTTAGATTACGCCGCCGGGATCCCGTCGCGACACCCCCGGTCGGCGCCGGGGCCTCGCCGGCCGATCGCGAGGCCGCCGATTCCGCGCTCAGGGCAGGGCGGGCCGCAGCAGCGGCAGCATCAGCCCGTCGATCATCTCGTCGAGTTCACGGTCATTCCATTCGCACCCGCACATCTTCGACCGATACATCATCATGGCCGGAATAGCATCGAAGACATAGCCGTTCGCCGCGTCAGCCCGTACCTCTCCGCGCTCGATTCCGCGGTTCACGACCTCGCGCAGTAGTTGGACGGTCGGCTCCACGACACCCTCGATGATCAGGGTATGGAAGCGCTCGGCCCGAACCGGATCGCATTCGTGAATGATCGAACGCAAGGCGAGACCGGGGCGGGAGAACATCGCGTCACGGGCGTCACGGCACAACGCCATCAGATCTTCGCGCACGCTGCCCAGATCGGGTACGGCGTCCAGCCGGGGCAGTCCGGCCCGCAGGGCGTCCGCGACCAGCGCCTCCCTGGAGGGCCAGCGGCGGTAGACGGCGGCCTTGCCGGTCTGGGCACCGGCCGCCACCCCCTCCATCGTGAGGCCGTTCCAGCCGACGGTGCCCAACTGCTCCAGCGCGGCATCGAGAATCGCACGTTCGAGCACGGCGCCGCGCCGGCGGGGAGAGGACGCCCGGGCGGGGGCGGCCGTCCAGCGCGAAGTAACCATTCGAGTATCTCCAGCGAGCAGAGGAAGCGGGGATGCCGGGGGTGGCGCGAGGCTCGTGTGACCGCGACGGGGGACACGCCGGGAGGCGACGTCGCGAGTGAACGCTTGCGTTCACTCCGAGAGACTCACTACCGTTGACGGGCCAGTGAACGCCATCGTTCACTAATGCTCTTGTGGGGGACTCATAGTGACAACCTCTCAGCTGACTCAGAACCAGAAACCCGGGGCGGCCCGCCGGGAAGGACACCCCGGCATCGCACTGACCGTGATCGCGGCCTGCCAGCTCATGGTGGTACTCGACGCGACGATTGTGAATATCGCCCTCCCGCACATTCAGGACGCGCTCAAGTTCAGCACCACCGACCTCACCTGGGTCGTCAGCGCCTACACGCTCACCTTCGGCGGCATGCTGCTGCTCGGCGCCAGAGCCGGTGACATCCTCGGCCGGCGCCGCGTGTTCATGACCGGCATCCTTCTCTTCACCCTCGCCTCGCTTCTGGGCGGACTGGCCCAGGAACCCTGGCAGTTGCTCGCCGCGCGCGCCCTCCAGGGCATGGGAGGCGCCATCGCGTCGCCCACCTCGCTCGCGCTCATCACCACCACGTTCCCCGAGGGACCGGAGCGGAACCGGGCCTTCGGCGTCTTCGCGGCGGTCTCCGCGGGCGGCGGCGCCATCGGTCTGCTCGCGGGCGGCATGCTCACCGAATGGCTCGACTGGCGGTGGGTGCTGTTCGTCAACGTGCCCATCGGGGTGCTCATCGCCTTCCTCGCCCCGCTCTACATCAGCGAGTCCGAACGCCACCCCGGACGCTTCGACATAGCCGGCGCATTGACCTCGACGCTCGGCATGGTTTCTCTGGTGTACGCGTTCATCCGCACGGCGGAGGAGGGCTGGGGGGACAGTCTGACGCTCGGCGCCTTCGCGGTCGCGCTGGTCCTGCTGGTCGCCTTCGTTTTCACGGAGGCGCGGGCCAAGGAGCCGATCACACCGCTCAAGATGTTCGCCGACCGCAACCGCTCCGGCACGTACGTGATCATGCTCAGCCTCGCGGCGGCCATGTTCGGCATGTTCTTCTACATCGTGCTCTTCGTGCAGAACGTGCTGGGTTACAGCCCGATCAAGTCGGGCCTCGCGTTCCTCCCCGTCACGGTGGCCATCGCGGCGGGCGCGGGTCTGTCGCAGCGCTTCCTCCCCACGTTCGGCCCCAAGCCGTTCATGCTCGCCGGCTCCGCGCTGGTGGCGCTCGGCCTCACCTGGCAGGCCTTCATCAGTCCCGACAGCTCCTACGTCGGGGGCATCCTCGGGCCGATGGTGGTCTTCGCCTTCGGCATGGGGCTGAACTTCGTGACGGTGACGGTCACCGCCGTCTCGGGTGTCGCCCCGCACGAGGCAGGCGCCGCGTCCGGCCTGCTCAACGCCACCCAGCAGGTGGGAGGTTCGCTCGGTCTGTCGATCCTGACGACCGTCTTCGGCACGGCCAGCAAGGACGAGGCGGAGAAGCAGCTGCCGAGGTTCCTCACGGACGGCACCCCGGAGCAGAAGGCGGAGTTCGCCAAGACGCACCGGTTGCCGGCCCCCTGGGGACACGAGGTGCTCGCCCATGGCATCTCGACGGCTTTCGTCCCGGCCGTCGCGATGGCCGTACTCGCCCTGGCGACGGCCTTCTTCGTCATCCGTGTCCAGAAGAGCGACCTGGAGGCACTGTCCGGCACGGCGGGGCCCATCGCCGGCTGACGGAACGGCACCGCCGGTCGGCCCGGGAAGGTCACCGCCTGTCACACCGAAGGCGAGTCCACCGCTTCCGGGTCGGCCCGCGCGGTCTCTCGACACCGACACCGACACCGACACCGACACCGACACCGACACGATCGTCCTCAGGCTGAACCGCACGCCCACCCCCTCTTCCATGTCCACGGCCACCCGGCCCCTCATCCGCCCGCACGGCTCGCACGACGTGACGCGCACAGCGGATGTCCGAACAACGCGCTGACGGTCACGCAGAGTTCCCATCGGGCACGGAGAGTTTCAACGACCGCCCGGGGCCGGGCCCGCGCGCACTGTTCGGCCGGTGCGACGACGTCGGCCCGTGGTGAGGCGGATGAGGCGAGCGGGGCGTCGGCGGTCGCACGCCGGGCGTCGCTCTCAGACCTCGGGCACCACTCGGCGCGCGGGCATCCAGCCGGGCAGCGCCTCCACCTGCTGCGCCCATGTCTGCGGAGGAGCCCCAGCCCTGCCGGACGCGAGGATGCCGCCCACGATGGCGCAGGTCGTGTCCACGTCGCCGCCGACCTGCGCGGTCGTCCAGAACGCCGACTCGTAGTCACCGAGGGCGCGGGCCGCCGACCAGACCGCGAAGGGCACGGTGTCGTGAGCCGACGTCCGCCTCCCGCAGCCCAGCACTGCCGCCACGGTGGCCGCGTCGGCGTAGTCGAGCATGTCCCTGGCGCGCCGCAGACCCGCGCCCACGGCGCTTTTCGGGACGAGGGCGACGACGCCGTCCAGGAGCGCCTCGGCGCTGGGCGGCCCTGCGGGGGCGCCCACCAGGGCGGCGGCAGCGGCGACCGCCATGGCTCCGACCACGGCTTCCCGGTGCTGATGCGTGGGGTAGGCGGAGATCTCGGCCTGGTGGGTCGCCTGCTCGGGATCGTCCGCGTACCAGGCCCCCAGCGGGGCGACGCGCATCGCCGCGCCGTTGCCCCAGGACCCCTGTCCGTTGAACAGGGCGGCCGCCAGCTCACGCCAGTCGGCACCCTCCCTGACCAGTCTCAGCAGCCGGTTGACCGCAGGCCCGTACCCGCGGTCGAAGTCGTGGTGCTCGGCGAAGGACTGGGCCAGCGCGTCCTGATCGATGCGGTCATGGGCGGCCAGAATCGCCACGACGGAGCAGGCCATCTCGGTGTCGTCGGTCCACTGCCAGGGACCGGGCGGCAGCTCGCGGCGCTGGAGGAGCGGATAGTTCACCGGCACGAAGAACTGTGAGCCCAGCGCGTCACCCAGGGCAAGGCCACGGAGGCTGGCCAGCGCGCGCTCCAGGCGCCGGTCGGGAGAGGAGTCAGCGGTCATCGATCTGCCACCCTATCCGGTGATCCCGTACGGTTCCGGATCTCGCCAGCGGTTGAAGGGCCGGTCGAGTGTGTACTTGTCGTCGTCCCCGAGAACGAGCATCCGCATCTCGGCGTTCCCCGGATTCGCGAGGGACTCGAATTCCGCGACCGTCCAGTGGAACCAGCGCATGCAGAACAGCCGCATCGCGAGGCCGTGGGTCACGATGAGGACGTTCGGCGGGTGATCGGGGGCCTCGAAGCTGCGGAAGAGGCTCTCCAGGAAGCCGCCGACCCGGTCGTAGACGTCGGCGCCGCTCTCCCCCTGGGCGAAACGGTAGAAGAAGTGCCCGTAGGCGTCCCGGTAGGTCTTCTGCAGCCGTACGTCGTCGCGGTCCTGCCAGTTTCCCCAGTCCTGCTCGCGCAGCCGGGGCTCCTCGCGTACCCGTATGAGTTCCGTGTCCAGGTGGAAGGCCCGGAGCGTTTCGTGCGTACGCCGGTAGGGGGAGACGTACACGCTGACCCGCTCGCGGCCGAACACCTCCCGCAGGGTCTTACCCGTCTCCTCGGCCTGCTGCGACCCTCGCTCGGTCAGGGCCAGTGCGTGGTCGGGTTCACGCTCGTAGACGGTGTCATCAACATTGCCCGTTGACTCCCCGTGCCGGACAAGGACGATGCGCCGTGGTCGTGCCATGCCAAAACCCTAGATCGCGTCGCGGCCGATCGAGCACTCGTACGGCCTCCATACAGCGTAGGTCACACAAATCCCGCACCAAAAAGCGCATGCAGCGCACGATCACCGGACCCGCTGGTGCGTCCGGTTTTCAAACCGTCCAGGTCGACTCGAGTTCGACGATGTCACCGGTGAGGGCGGATATGTCCGTCTCCGTCTGGGCGCGCAGTGCGAGCCGCTCCACGCGTTCGGTCCGGTACTTCCCGTGCTCGGCCTCCGAGCGCCACATCGACAGCACCATGAACTCGTGGCCGGGTGCCTCGGCGAACATTCCCCGGATCATGCCGGGTGAGCCGGCCATCGCGGGGTTCCAGACCTTCTCCTGCATGAGGGTGAAGTGCTCGGCACGTTCCTCGTGGACCCGGCACAGGGCCACCCGCAGCAGGTCGGAGTCGGTGAAGCGGGGTTCGAAGCCCGTCTTCACGTCGAAGCGGTAGTCGAACAGCCGTACCTGGGCGTCCTTGAACGTGCCCGACTGAGCCACGGCCAGCCGGTCATGGGAACGCGCCATGAAGGAGTCGTAGAAGGCGCGGCTCTCCCAGAACGCGAAGACATGCGCGACGGAGGGCCGCGCTCTGCTCCAGCCCCCGCCCTGCCCCCGGAACCCCGGCTCCCCCAGAAGCCCCGCCCACTTTCGCTGTCCCCGTTCGAAACCGCGGCGGTCCACCACGGTGCAGCGAATCCACTTGACCAGCACCGCGCCATGGTAAGGCCAGTGGGCGTGGCGTTGGTCACCCTTGTTCACAGAGCGACGCTGCGATGGCGCACGCGCGCGTGGCAGGATGGACAACCGACCCTGAAAGTCGGTGGGTTCGGGGCGATGTCAGACGGGGAAACGGGGAGGGCAATTCCGGTGAGCGGCCTCAACAAGGGAATCCGCAAGGTCGAGATGGCGCTGAAGTGGGACCCGAGTCCGACAGGGCAGCCGCCCACCGACCTGGACATCGTGGCCGCGACCTACCTGGCGAGCGATCCGCACGGGGCCCCTGCCTATGTCGTGCACTTCGACAGTCGCTCCCCCGACGGAACGATCTATCTCAACCGTGACAGCAAGGACGGCAAGGGCTTCGGCTGGGACGAGGTGATGACGCTGGAGCTCGACCGGCTGGACGCGCGGTACGCGCGCGTGGTCGTCGGTGTGGTCATCCAGCAGAACCCGGAGCACCGGACGTTCGTCGGTGTGCTCAACCCCGGCTTCCGGATACGGGAGGGCTACACCGTCCTGGACCAGGACGACTTCGCCGATGTCCTCGGCGCGACCGCGGCGACGGTCGGCGAGTTCCTGCGCGAGTCGTCCGACGGATGGTCGTTCCACCCCGGCGTCCAGGGCTTCGAGGACGACCCGGCGACGTTCACGAGGACCATGGGCCAGGTGCGCCACTCCTGAACGCTCGGAGGACCCCACCGACGTCTCGCGACGGTGGAACCTCCGGAGAACACCGAGGGCGGTGGAGCCGAGAACCGGCTCCACCGCCCTTTGTCAGGTCATCGCGACCTGACCGGCGTCACGCTGATCAGCTGCAACCGCTGGTCGAACCGCAGCCCTCGCAGATGTAGCAGGAACCGGCCCGCTGCATCTTCGTACCGCAGGAGAAGCACAGCGGGGCGTCGGCCTGGATGCCCAGCTGCATCTCCACCAGTTCGGCACTCGTGTGAGCCTGCTTCGGGGCGGGCTCGGCCACCTCGACATCGGCCTTCGGAGTGGCGACGGCCTTCAGGTCCGTCTGCCGCGGAGCCGACTGTGCGAGCCCCTCGACGTCGACGTTCTCCTCCTCGAAGTTCGGCTCGTACGAACCGGTCTCCAGGTGGCGCTGACGCTCCTCGGCGGAGTGGATGCCGAGCGCGGAGCGCGTCTCGAAGGGCAGGAAGTCGAGCGCCAGACGACGGAAGATGTAGTCGACGATCGACTGCGCCATCCGCACGTCCGGGTCGTCGGTCATGCCGGCCGGCTCGAAGCGCATGTTGGTGAACTTCGAGACGTACGTCTCCAGGGGCACGCCGTACTGGAGGCCCACGGAGACCGCGATGGAGAAGGCGTCCATCATCCCGGCAAGGGTCGAACCCTGCTTGGACATCTTGAGGAAGACCTCGCCGAGACCGTCGTCCGGGTAGGAGTTGGCGGTCATGTAGCCCTCGGCGCCACCGACCGTGAAGGAGGTCGTGATGCCGGGACGGCCCTTGGGCAGACGCTTGCGGACCGGGCGGTACTCGATGACCTTCTCGACCGCGGCGCGGATCGTCTCCTCGGCCTTCTCGGTGACCTCGGTCTTCTCCTTCTCCTTGGTCTTCGCGGAGAGGGGCTGGCCGACCTTGCAGTTGTCGCGGTAGATCGCGAGCGCCTTGACGCCGAGCTTCCAGGCCTCGAAGTAGATCTCCTCGACCTCCTCGACGGTCGCCGTCTCCGGCATGTTGACCGTCTTGGAGATGGCACCGGAGATCCAGGGCTGGATCGCGGCCATCATGCGGACGTGGCCCATCGGGGAGATGGCACGCTCGCCCATGGCGCAGTCGAACACCTCGTAGTGCGCCGGCTTGAGGCCGGGGGCGTCGACCACATTGCCGTTGTCGGCGATGTGGGCGACGATCGCCTCGATCTGCTCCTCCTGATAACCCAGGCGGCGCAGGGCCTGCGGAACGGTGCCGTTGACGATCTGCATCGAGCCGCCGCCGACCAGCTTCTTGAACTTGACCAGGGCGAGGTCGGGCTCGACGCCGGTGGTGTCGCAGGACATCGCCAGACCGATGGTGCCGGTCGGCGCGAGCACGGACGCCTGGGAGTTGCGGAAGCCGTTCTTCTCACCGAGCCGCAGAACGTCCTGCCAGGCCTCCGTGGCGGCGGCCCAGACCGGGGAGTCCAGGTCGTCCATGCGGACGGCCGTCCCGTTGGCGTCGGAGTGCTGCTTCATGACGCGCTTGTGGGCGTCGGCGTTGCGGGCGTAGCCGTCGTACGTACCGACGACCGAAGCCAGTTCGGCGGAGCGGCGGTAGGCCGTGCCCGTCATCAGGGAGGTGATGGCGCCGGCCAGCGCGCGGCCGCCGTCGGAGTCGTAGGCGTGACCGGTGGCCATCAGCAGGGCGCCGAGGTTGGCGTAGCCGATGCCGAGCTGGCGGAACGCGCGCGTGTTCTCGCCGATCTTCTCGGTCGGGAAGTCCGCGAAGCAAATGGAGATGTCCATCGCGGTGATGACGAGCTCGACGACCTTCTGGAAACGGTCGGCCTCGAAGGACTGGTTGCCCTTGCTGTCGTCCTTGAGGAACTTCATCAGGTTCAGCGAGGCGAGGTTGCAGGACGTGTTGTCCAGGTGCATGTACTCGCTGCACGGGTTGGACGCGGTGATGCGGCCGGACTCGGGGCAGGTGTGCCAGTTGTTGATCACACCGTCGTACTGGATGCCCGGGTCGGCGCAGGCCCACGCGGCCTCGGCGAGCTTGCGGAAGAGCGCCTTGGCGTCGACCTTCTCGATGATCTCGCCGGTCATGCGGGCGCGCAGGCCGAACTCGGTGCCGTTCTCCACGGCCGTCATGAACTCGTCGTTCACGCGGACGCTGTTGTTGGCGTTCTGGTACTGGACGGACGTGATGTCGTCGCCGCCCAGGTCCATGTCGAAGCCCGCGTCGCGCAGGGCGCGGATCTTCTCCTCTTCCTTCACCTTGGTGGCGATGAAGTCCTCGACGTCCGGGTGGTCGACGTCCAGGACGACCATCTTGGCGGCGCGGCGGGTGGCGCCACCGGACTTGATGGTGCCGGCCGAGGCGTCGGCGCCGCGCATGAAGGAGACCGGACCGGAGGCGTTGCCACCGGAGGAGAGGAGCTCCTTGGAGGAGCGGATCCGGGAGAGGTTCAGGCCGGCGCCGGAGCCGCCCTTGAAGATCATGCCCTCTTCCTTGTACCAGTCGAGGATCGACTCCATGGAGTCGTCGACGGCCAGGATGAAACAGGCGGAGACCTGCTGGGGCTGCGGGGTACCGACGTTGAACCAGACCGGGCTGTTGAAGCTGAAGATCTGGTGCAGGAGGGCGTACGCCAGCTCGTGCTCGAAGATCTCGGCGTCGGCGGGCGAGGCGAAGTAGCTGTGGTCCTCACCGGCCTTCCGGTACGTCTTCACGATGCGGTCGATCAGCTGCCGGAGACCGGTCTCGCGCTGAGGGGTGCCGACGGCACCGCGGAAGTACTTGCTGGTGACGATGTTGACCGCGTTCACCGACCAGAAGTCGGGGAACTCGACGCCACGCTGCTCGAAATTGATCGAGCCGTCGCGCCAGTTGGTCATGACGACGTCACGACGCTCCCAGGCCACCTCGTCGTAGGGGTGCACTCCGGGGGTCGTGTGGATGCGCTCGATGCGCAGGCCCTTGGTGGTCTTGGCTCCCTTGGCTCGGGAACCTCGTGCCGGACCGCTCGCCGTCTCTGTCATGCCGCCTCCCTCTACGGGCGAAAACGCCCTAAAATGCCACGTTGTTCCCGTGACACGGTGTTCTGTCTTGTGCTGTGGGCACCCACGCGCTGTCGCCCACAACAGGTCTTGGTCCGCCGCCGCCCGGCCGTCCCCGGTCTCACAACCCCGGTTCCGGCTCTCCGGTCAGTCGGCGGCGTGAGCGGGCTCGGGGACCTGCACGGTCCCTCCCGACCCGCCTTCTTCTTCCCGGCTCCCCACGACGGCCCCTGCGTCGCCCCCGCGGTCGTCGTCGTCCGCGGCGGGGCGTGCCGTCTGGTCCCTCAGTTCCGCGATGGCGGCCTCGAAGTCCTCGAGCGAGTCGAACGCCCGGTAGACGGAGGCGAATCGCAGATAGGCGACGAGGTCGAGCTCCTGCAACGGGCCGAGTATGGCCAGCCCCACGTCATGGGTGGTCAACTCGGCGCTTCCGGTGGCCCGCACCGCCTCCTCGACCCGCTGGCCGAGCTGGGCCAGAGCGTCCTCCGTGACAGGCCGCCCCTGGCATGCCTTGCGCACGCCGTTGATGACCTTGATACGACTGAAGGGCTCGGTGACTCCGGACCGCTTCACCACCATGAGCGAGCACGTCTCCACGGTCGTGAAACGACGGGAGCAGTCAGGGCACTGGCGGCGCCTGCGGATCGACGTGCCGTCATCCGTCGTACGGCTGTCGACGACACGGCTGTCGGGGTGCCTACAGAAGGGGCAGTGCATGGACTCCAACCCTCCTCACAGCAGACTCAATGGCCTCGCCGGACCTCATGGGCCCCTCGAAGCAGCCCCAAGCATAGGGGATCCATGAGCATCCGAAGACACCGGGGACCACAACTTCTGGGCCGCTGCCGCAATCCAACCACTACATATGGGGGCTTGGCTCATACATCCAGGCTGTATCGCGTGTCGCGTCCGGCGCGCTCACCGCTCGCGATCCCGCCGTCACACCCAGCACCCGAAAACCATCCGTGCACGCGCGCGTGCACCCGCGAGGACACGCGGATACGGCGATACCGTGAGCGCCGCAGGGAGAAGAAGTGGGACTCTCGCACAGAGCCGGGCCGCTTCTCGGCCTGCGGGACGCCGGGTGGCAGACTGAGGCGGCGCCTCACCAGGTCGTCCGTCTCGGCGGTGAAGAGTACACAATGAGCCCTTATGTCCGCCGGGCAGCTCGTGAGCGTATACACCCAGCTACGTGATCAAGTCAGGTTATCCGCGCTTTTTCACTCGAACGTGTGTTTGGCGCAACCTTTCGAAAGCAACTACCGTTGTCCAGCAGGGAGACAATCGAGAGGGGCCGACGTGACCACCACCGCAGACAGTGCCACCATCACTGCCCAGGACCGCTCCCAGGGCCGACTCGAGCCGGTGCATGCGATGAACGAAGCCGTGAATCCCGAGGGACACAAGCGCTCCCTGCCTGGACGACCTCCAGGCATCCGCGCCGACAGCTCGGGACTCACCGACCGGCAGCGCCGAGTGATCGAGGTCATCAGGGATTCCGTACAGCGGCGCGGCTACCCGCCGTCCATGCGGGAGATCGGTCAGGCGGTCGGCCTGTCCAGCACGTCGTCGGTCGCCCACCAGCTGATGGCACTGGAACGGAAGGGCTTCCTGCGCCGCGACCCGCACCGGCCGCGCGCCTACGAGGTACGAGGTTCCGACCAGGCGAGCTCCGCGCAGCCCACGGACACCGCCGGCAAGCCCGCCGCGTCCTACGTCCCGCTGGTCGGCCGCATCGCCGCCGGTGGTCCGATCCTCGCCGAGGAGTCGGTCGAGGACGTCTTCCCCCTCCCGAGGCAGTTGGTGGGTGACGGTGAGCTGTTCGTCCTGAAGGTCGTCGGTGACTCGATGATCGAGGCCGCGATCTGCGACGGCGACTGGGTCACCGTCCGCCGCCAGCCCGTCGCCGAGAACGGCGACATCGTGGCGGCGATGCTGGACGGCGAGGCCACCGTCAAGCGCTTCAAGCGCGAGGACGGCCATGTGTGGCTCCTCCCGCACAACGCGGCCTACGAGCCGATCCCCGGCGACGACGCGACCATCCTCGGCAAGGTGGTGGCCGTACTCCGCCGCATCTGAGTACGGCGGTGGACGGGACACCTTCGTCCACCCCCCGAGACTGGGCCCCGGGATCCCTGCGCCGGTTCCGGGGCCCTGTGCTGCGCCGACGGACCATGAAGGAGGGGGCCGTCCCGGAAGCGGGACGGCCCCCTCCTTCACTCCGCCTCCGCCTCCGCCTGCTCGACCTCCGCCGGTTCCGCCCGCTTGGCCTCCGCCTGCTGGGCCATGGCGTCGATCGCCGCGAGCGACCTGCGGACCTGATTGCGGTCCGTGGTGTACCAGAAGTCCGGCAGGGACGCCTTCAGATAGCTCCCGTAGCGGGCCGTCGCCAGCCGCTGGTCCAGCACGGCGACCACACCTCGGTCGCCCGACGCCCGCACCAGCCGGCCCGCGCCCTGGGCCATCAGCAGGGCCGCGTGGGTGGCCGCGACGGCCATGAAGCCATTGCCGCCGGCGTCCTCCACAGCTTTCTGGCGGGCGCTCATCAGGGGGTCGTCGGGGCGCGGGAACGGGATCTTGTCCATGACGACCAGCTGGCAGCTGGGACCGGGGACGTCGACGCCCTGCCAGAGCGACAGCGTGCCGAAGAGGCAGGTCTTCGGATCCGCCGCGAAGTTCTTGATCAGCTCGCCGAGTGTCTCCTCGCCCTGGAGGAGGATCGGGAACTCGGGGACACGCGTGCGCAGTTCCTCCGCGGCGAGCTGAGCGGCGCGCATGGAGGAGAACAGGCCGAGCGTGCGTCCGCCGGCCGCCTGGATCAGCTCCGTCAGTTCGTCCAGCATGTCGCCGCGGTCGCCGTCCCGCGCGGGGCGCGACAGGTGTTTGGCCACATAGAGGATGCCCTGTTTGGGGTAGTCGAAGGGCGACCCCACGTCGAGGCCCTTCCACTGCGGAACGTCCTCGCCCTCGGTGCCCTCCGGCGCCAGCCCCATCGAGGCACCCACACCGTTGAAGTCCCCGCCCAGTTTGAGGGTCGCGGAGGCCAGGGTCACGGAGCGGTCGGCGAAGAGCTTCTCCCGCAGCAGGCCCGACACGGACATGGGCGCGACACGTAGGGAGGCACCGAAACGGTCGTGCCGCTCGTACCAGACGACGTCCCACTCGGAGCCGTTGACGATCCGCTCCGCCACATCGTGCACGGACTCCACGGACGCGAGGGCCTGCTTGCGGACCGCGTCCTCGCCCTGGACGGACTTGTCGCGGGTCGCGCCGATGCCCGAGATGACGGTCCGCGCGGCATCACGCAGTGCCATGAGGGCGTACCCGAGATCCTCCGGGATCTCCTCCAGACGACCGGGCAGCGCCAGTTCCATGAGCCGCTCGAAACCCTCGGCGGCGGTCTGGAGCTGGTCGGCGGCCTTCTCGTTGACGAGCTTCGCCGCCCGGCGTACGGCCCGGTTGACCTGGCCGGGCGTGAGCTCGCCGGTGGCCACACCGGTGACCCGCGAGACCAGCTCGTGCGCCTCGTCGACAATCAGCACCTCGTGCTGCGGAAGGACCGGAGCACCCTCGATGGCGTCGATGGCGAGCAGTGCGTGATTGGTGACCACGACATCGGCGAGCTTGGCGCGCTCGCGGGACATCTCCGCGAAGCACTCGGCGCCGTAGGCGCACTTCGTGGCTCCCAGACACTCCCGGGAGGACACCGACACCTGCGCCCAGGCACGGTCGGAGACACCGGGTGTCAGGTCATCCCGGTCACCGGTCTCGGTCTCGTCCGACCAGTCCCGCAGCCGGAGCAGGTCCTGGCCCAGCTTGCTGGTGGGCGCCGCCGCCTCGAACTGGTCGAAGAGGCCCTCCTCCTCGTCCTGCGGGACGCCCTCATGGAGTCGGTGCAGGCACAGGTAGTTCGACCTGCCCTTGAGCATGGCGAACTCCGGGCGGCGACGCAGCAGCGGGTGCAGCGCGTCGACCGTACGCGGCAGGTCCCGCTCCACGAGCTGGCGCTGGAGGGCCAGCGTGGCGGTCGCGACCACGACTCGCTCCCCGTGCGCGAGTGCGGGCACGAGGTAGCCGAGGGACTTACCGGTGCCGGTGCCGGCCTGGACCAGCAGATGGGATCCGTCGTCGATCGCCTCGGCGACGGCTTCGGCCATGGTCACCTGGCCGGGACGCTCCGTGCCGCCGACGGCGGTGACGGCAGCGTGCAGGAGTTCGGGGAGTGAGGGCTTCGTCATAGCGCGACCACCCTACGGCGCGGCACTGACAAACGTGTGGTCACGGCGGACGGGAGGGAGCGGATCAAGACGGTGGGTCTCTCGGTGAGGGTGGGGAAGCCGGGCTTCGGCGTGGGCGGGAACTGACGCGCCGCGAGGAGCGTTCCAGATGTGACGGCGTGATTACTCAGCGTCATGAAAGCTCGGACGGGACCCGGTCCCGGACCATGAGGGCGGCCCGCTTGGTGGGCAGGTCGATCTCAGCGAGGAATCGGAAGCCCGCGCTCAGGAAGGTGGCGATGGACGCAATGTTGCGACAGTCGGGTTCGGCGACGACTCGGGCACAGTCCGGCCTCCTGTCGAGGACCAGGTCGGCCACGGCTCTGAGCAGACCACTGCCCAGGCCTCGCCCGCGGTCGGCGTCACCGCCGATGAGGAGGTGGATACCGGTGTCGTGCGGTCGGGCCGGATAGTGGCAGGCCAGCGGGTCGAGATCCGCCCGGTAGATCTCCCAGTAGCTCATGGGCCGACCGTCCAGCACCCCGAGACAGGGGACGCTGCGCCCGTCGTCGTCGAGTTGGCGGCACAGGTGTCGCGCCGTCGTGGATTCGGGACCCGCCAGTTCCCAGTACGCCGCGACAACGGGGTCGTTCATCCACCGGGTGACGAGGGCGAGGTCCCTCTCGACCCGTACGGGTAGCAGGTGGAGCGTGCCGGCCGGGGTGGCGACAGGCCCCCAGTCGCCGACACGGTCGAGCAGGTCGGAGGCGGCGGGCGGAGTACGGCTGTCGGCGGCTGACTCGACGGGAGCCACGGCAGCTCCTCTCAGCAGGTCGGGCGGCGCATGTACGTCGGAGGAGGGCAGGGGTGTCAGGGGTGGCAGGGGGTCGGGGCCGGTGAAACGACGGCTCAGGAACACAGGGGATTCGCGATGGTGACGTACACGGACTGGGTGTCCACGGGGCCGACGAGTTCGTCGAGGCCGTGCAACCGGGTCAGCAGATTCGCCTTGCAGCGCAGGCGGGGCGAGTCGAGCAGTCGGGCGGGGAGCGAACCTCGCAGCCGGCGGGGGCCGGAAGCGGCACCGCCGAGAAAGCGCCGGAAGGCGGCGAGCAGCAGTTGCTCGTCGGCGAGCCCCTGGGAACCGAACGCGCCGATCAGCCCGAACACGTTGTTGATGCCGAGGTAGTAGGCGAAACGCTCGTCGGTGACGTCGTCGGACACGAAGGTGTCGCTGCGCTCACCGGCACCGGGCAGCCTGGCATCGAGTCGCGCGCGGCTGGACTCGCGGAAGTAGTAGCCCTGGTTGTCGCGATAGCGGCCGCCGGCGGGCCAGCCGTCGGGGTCCAGGAGGAGGAGCGTGTTCTGCTGATGCGCCTCCAGGGCGATCCCTGCCTCACCGTCGAGCCACAGGACGGGGCGGACGACCTGCTCCAGGTAGCGCAGGAACCACTCGCAGGCGACAGCCGACAGGGGCCTGCCCGTCCGTGCGGCGAGATGGCCGACGATCGCGGCCAGCCGGGAGCGGTGGTCGGCAGCCGAGTCCGGACGGGGTGCCACGAGACCGGCGATGCAGGAGACGTCGTCCGCCGGGGCGAACGGGTTGTGGCGGATCATCACGTCGAGGCCCGTCAGCGGGAGGCCGTCCGCGCCGTCGACCGCGAGCCAGGCAGGATCGCGGACGATGTCGAAGCCGGGGTAGGCCGCCTGCCATTCCTTGGCCAGACCGGCGCGCAGAAGACGGTGCACCTCGACACCACGGTGGAGTTCCTTGCGGAGGTTCTCGCGACGGGAGTTGGTGATGCGCAGACCCAGCGACAGTTTGAGCATGGCGGGGGCTCCCGGCCGATGGACGGTGCGTACAGAGGAGGTCGGATGCCACAAGGGACCACGGGCGCCCAGGTCCTGGAGGAGTCCGGCGTCGAACAGGGCCCCGGCCTCGGGACGGTGCCGCGCCTCGCGCAGTTGCCAGGGGTGCACCGGCAGGGCGGCGAAGCCGGTCGGCAGGGGCAGCCCGGCGCCGGCGAGTCGGGCCGTCAACCGGGCGGCGGGGACGGGGCGTCCGGCTTCGGTCCAGGCGGAGTCGGTGGCGACCACGGAAGGAGCTACGGCGAGCCAGTGAAGGGGGAAGGAGCCGCGCGACTCCGGTGAGTACAGGCGCGCTTCGCCGTCCGAGAGGCCCTCCCGGCTCTTCGGCGTCGGGTGCAGCGGATGTCCGAGCAGCAGGGCCTGTTCGGCGGTCAGGAAGAGGTCGGATTCGTCGACGGCGCATTTCCGGCGCTCGCCGATGAACACCGCGGTACGCCGGACCGAGTCGGCGACGCGTGCGACGAGGTCGGTACCTTCCCCGCTACTGGTGTTGATCTGCGCGGGACGGGGTGCCGGCTCGACGGAAGTGCCGGGCTCCGCCGGGAGGACAGCGGCGTGGGACGGCCGCACGGCATCGGCGGCTCCGTCGGACGGGCAACCGTCCCGGAGCGTCTCGCGGGCCAGCAGGGCCGCGACCATGACGGCGTCCGCGGGCGGTGACTGCTCCGGGGCGCCGGCGGGACGCGGGAGGCCGAAGCGGTGCCAGCCGGTCGGGGACCAGTAGTGGACGGGGGTGAGCAGGGTGATGCCGCTGGCGGGCAGCGGCAGGCGAAGGACACCGTCCTGGGGTGCGGGCAGGCCCGTTTCGCGCACCCAGCAGCGCAACAGGTTCTCCACGGCGGCCGCGTTGGCGGCCGTGAGCGGGTCGGGGTGGTCCAGGAGATCGTCGGGGCGGCTCGGCGGGGCCGTCGGGGAGGCGTCTCCCTGCTGGTGCGGGACGGGGGACGTGAGCGGGGTGGACTGGGCGGAGGAGGTGGTCATGGTCGTTCCTCGTGAGGTCGTGGGGTCGGCCGCGAGCAGGCAGGCGCGCGGAGCTTGCGTGCCCGCGCGTCGCGTGGGCGTCGCGCACCGACGGAGGGACCGACACCGGAACCGCCGGCGCCGGTGGTCGCCGTCACGGGGGTACGCGGGCGGTCGCCCGGAGCTAGCCCGCCCATTCGGCATGGCCGCCCTGTGGCCGGTCCGGCCCGGACGGCAGGCTCGGCCCGCTCTGGTGCTGGTGCTGGTGCTGGCCGTGCTGCTGCGTCGGGGACTGGGGCTCGCGCTCAGGCGGGGGCTCGGACTGGGCCTCGCGCTCAGGGCGGGTCTCGGACTCAGGGCGTGGCTCGGACCCAGGGTGAGGCTCGGACTCACAGCGGGGCTCGGACCCAGGCCTGGACCGGGACTCACAGCGAGGCTCGGATTCAGACCTGGAGGGGGACCCAGGGCGGGGCTCGGACCCAGGACGAGGCTCGGGCTGGGCCCGGCGGTTCGGCTGATCGGGCACTCTTCGGTCCGCGCCGCGAAGGTGACCGCGGGACACCGCCGCCATCGCGTCCGCCAGTCGGTCGAGGACCGCGACGGCCTGCTCGTCGGTGATCGTCAAGGGCGGGAGCAGCCGAACGACGCTGGCGTGGCGTCCGCCGAGTTCGACGATCAGGCCCCGCCGCAGGCACTCCCGTCGGACGGCTGCGGCCAGCGCGGGCGCGGCCGGGTGGGGGGCGGGCGCGGGAGCAGAGCGCGGCGTCGGGCGGGGCGGGACGTCACGGGCGTGGTCGCCGTCCGCCGACCCGCCGGGCTCGCCACCGGCCCAGTCTCCGCGCGCGGCGACCTGCGGGGCGCCGTTCACGCCCGGCCGGCCTTCTCCCTCGGGGTCCACCATCTCGACCCCGATCATCAGCCCGCGCCCCCGCACGTCTCCCATGCAGGGGAAGTCCTCAGCGAGGAGGCGGAGTTGGCCCATCATGCGGGCGCCCAGGCTGGCCGCGCGTTCGGCGAGGCGGTTCTCGCGGACGTAGGCGAGGGTGGCCGTACCAGCGGCCATGGCGAGCTGGTTGCCGCGGAACGTGCCCGCGTGGGCGCCGGGTTGCCAGACGTCGAGGGCGTCACGGTAGACGACGACGGCGAGCGGCAGGCTGCCCCCGATGGCCTTGGACAGGACCATCACATCGGGGACGACCCCGCTGTGCTCCACCGCCCAGAAGGCGCCCGTCCGTCCCACGCCCGTCTGCACCTCGTCGGCGATCAGCGGGATCGAGCGCTCGGCCGTGATCTGCCGCATGCGCCGCATCCATCCGTCCGGCGCGGGAATCACGCCGCCCTCGCCCTGGACCGGTTCGAGGATCATCCCGGCGGGCTGCCGTACCCCCGACTTGGGATCGTCGAGGAGGGACTCGGTCCAGCGGGCGGCGAGTTCGGCGCCGTGCTCGCCGCCGACCCCGAACGGACAGCGGTAGTCCTGCGGATAGGGCAGCCGTGCCACCCGTACGTCGAAGGCGCCCCCGGAGGCTTCGAGGGAGCCGGCGGTCATCCCGTGATACGCCCCGGTGAAGGCCAGGACGCCGGTGCGGCCGGTGGCGGCCCGGACCAGCTTGAGGGCGGCCTCCACGGCGTCCGTGCCGGCCGGTCCGCAGAACTGCACGCGCGCGTGGTCGGCGAGCCCCGGCGGCAGCGTCCGGAAGAGTTCGGTGATGAAGGCGTCCTTGACCGGGGTGGCGAGGTCGAGGACGTGCAGGGGAGCCCCCGAGTCGAGGACCTTGCGGATGGCCTCCAGCACCACGGGATGGTTGTGGCCGAGCGCGAGGGTTCCGGCGCCCGAGAGACAGTCGAGGTAGCGGCGGCCGTCCGCGCCCTCGATGGTCAGTCCGCGGGCCCGTACCGGCACGATCGGCAGGGCCCGCGCGTAGGTGCGCGCCGCGGATTCGCGAGCCGACTGGCGCCGCAGGATCCCCTCGTGAGCGGGCCGGCCACCCGTCCGGTCCGCCACGTCCGCCGTCGCGGCAACCCGGGCTCCCGTGACGGAGGATCCCGTGTCAGAGGCTTCGTCGGAGTCCGTGCCGGTGGTGGTCCGCGCCGAGGAGGCCTCCTCGGGTGCTGGCTCGGTCATGGCCACGCCTTCCCCTGCCCCTCCCGCCGGTCGAAGGGCCGGCACGCACGACAATCCCCCTCGCTACCAACACCGAACGGCCCTGCTGGTTACGGGTCGTGACGAGAATGACCGTGCCCGCCCCGACGCCCGCTCGCGCCCGTCCAGCCCACCTCGGTCCCACGCCCGGCCCGTCCCGTCGGTGGTCTGTGGCGGAACAGTTGCCATTCGGTCGGGAGTCGCCCGCGGCGACCGCATATCGTGTGGTGGCATCACACATGGCCGTGAGACCCGCTTGAACTCGGTGTGAGATCACCATGAGTTTCGCTGCGCGGGAGCGGCCGGTACTTCACGTTCGTTGACAGCAGGGGGAGTCAGATCATGCGATCCATACGGCCGTCGTTCGCCGCTCGGCGGGGGAGGAACGCGCGCCGCGGAATCTCCCCCGTACTGGGCGCCGTGGCCCTCGCCTCGGTGCTCGCGCTCACCGCGACCGCCTGCGGCTCGGGTGACAACGAAGCGGACAGTCAGGCCTCCGCGGCGGCGTCGACCGGCACCGACGGCAAGATCACGATCCCGGACGACATCAAGGACAGGCTCAAAGAGCACGGGATCGACCTCGACAAGTGGAAGAACGGCGCCTGGAAGAACTGGGACAGGGACGACTGGCTGCGTGAGGCGCAGGACTACGTCAACCCGATCATCGCGGGGCTGTGGGACCCGGACCGGATGCGCGAGGCCGACGACCCGGACCGGAGCGTCGACGAGAGCGACCTCTCCGGCGACCAGGGCGTGACCGACGCGACGCCGCAGGCGGTGGACGCGAAGGCCGTCTCGCCCTCGTACCACGAGAACGCCGCCGAGGCGGGCAAGGTGTTCTTCGACTCCCCCGAGGGCACGATGGTCTGCTCGGCGACGGTCGTGAAGGACCCGGCTCACCCCGGGAAGTCCAACCTGGTGTGGACGGCCGGCCACTGTGTGCACGCCGGCAAGGGCGGCGGCTGGTACCGCAACATCGCGTTCGTGCCGTCGTACAACGACTCGGGCATGTCGTCGGAGCAGTTGGAGACGGCCACCAAGGAGCAGGCGGCTCCGTACGGGGTCTGGTGGGGCGACTGGACGAAGACGTCCGACCAGTGGATCGCGCAGGGCGGGCAGACCGGTGGTGACGGCGCCTCCTACGACTACGCCGTCATCCATGTGACACCGGAGGAGGGCGGAACGGGCAAGTCCCTGGAGGAGACGGTCGGTTCGGCGCTGCCGGTGAACTTCAAGGCCCCGGCGGTACCGAAGGTGAGCAGCATCACCGCGACCGGCTACCCGGCGGCGGCACCGTACGACGGCCAGAAGCTCTACCAGTGCCAGGACAAGCCGGGGCGGTTCTCGCTGAGTTCCTCGGATCCGACGATGTACCGCATCGGCTGCACGATGACCGGTGGTTCGTCGGGCGGCGGCTGGGTCGCGAAGGGGTCGGACGGGAAGCCGGCGCTGGTGTCCAACACCTCGATCGGCCCGGTGAACGCGGGTTGGCTCGCGGGACCGCGGCTGGGTGACGTGGCCAAGGGTGTGTTCGACTCGGTGAGTGACAAGTTCGCCGGTCAGTAGCTTGATCAGCGGTGGGACGTCTGACGGGAACCTTCACCGTCCCACCGCCGTACGTCCCGAACTCCACGGGCATAGTGGGGTGTTGCCCGCGGGAACGCGCCGTACCGTCTCCGTCCCAGCCTGTCAGGCTCATGACATTCCGGTCCGCCTCGCGCTCGCGCTCACGCGTTCAACGATCCACACGCTCCGCATCCATACCCTCCACCTCCATACGTCCCATTTGCACACGCTCCACATCCATGCTTCAACGGGGGACTTCGCACCATGCGTTCCACACGTACGCCCGCCGCACACCCACACGGCCGACGGCGCACCCTGCTCGCGGCCGGGCTCGTCACCGCCCTGGCTCTGACGGCGACCGCCTGCAACGGCTCCGACGAGGCCAAGGCCGACGCCACCGCCTCTCCGACCGCCACGGGCTCCGGCGACGACAAGGCACAGATCCCTGCCGACATCGCCGACAAGCTCCAGAAGCACGGCGTCGACGTCGACAAGTGGGCCGACGGCGGCTGGCAGGACTGGGACAAGGACAAGTGGCTCAGCGCGGCCAAGGACTTCGTCAATCCGGTGATCGAGGGGCTGTGGAAGCCCGCGCGGATGCAGTCCGCGCAGGAGGCGAACAAGACCGTCACCACGAAGGACGCCGCCGCCGACCAGGGCGTCGGCGACCCGGCCCCGACGGCCGTGAAGGCGGAGGCCGAGAAGACGCCCTACCACGAGAACGCGGCCCCGGTCGGCAAGGTCTTCTTCGACTCGCCCGAGGGCGCGATGGTCTGCTCCGGCACCGTCGTCAAGGACGTGAACCACCCGGGCAAGTCCAACCTCGTGTGGACGGCCGGGCATTGCGTGCACGCCGGGGGCGACGGTGGCTGGTACCGCAACCTCGTCTTCGTTCCGGCCTACAACGACCTCGGCAGGACGGAGGACCGGCTCGGCGATGCCTCGGCGTCCGAGATCGCCCCCTACGGCAACTGGTGGGCCGACTGGGCGTCGACGTCGAACGAGTGGATCGCCGGCGGATCGGACACGGGCGGCGCGGGAGCCGCGTACGACTACGCCGTGCTGCACGTGACACCGGAGCAGGGCTCCAAGTCGCTGGAGGAGACGGTCGGCGCGGCGCTGGACGTCGACTTCTCCGCACCGTCCGTGACCGAGGTCGCGTCGATGGGCGCCTGGGGGTACCCGGCGGCACCGCCCTACAACGGGCTGAAGATGTTCAAGTGCCTCGACCGGCCCGGACGGTTCTCACTCGACCCGTCGCTGCCGACGATGTACCGCATCGGCTGCACGATGACCGGCGGCTCGTCCGGCGGCGGATGGTTCCGGGTGGTGGACGGCAGGACCGAGCTGGTGTCCAACACCTCGATCGGCCCGGCCGACAACAGCTGGCTGGCGGGGCCCCAGCTCGGCCAGGAGGCCGAGGCGCTCTACGAGAACATGAGCCGGACGTACGGCGGTCGGTGAGCCGAGCGCGCCGAAGGCCCGCCTCCCGCATGCAGCGGGAGGCGGGCCTTCGGGCGGTCAGAGGGCCGTGACGGTTCAGCCGAGCGGAGCCGGCACGTACGGCGCGAGGTCCGCCGCCAGCTCCTCGTGCACCCGCACCTTCAGCAGGGTGCCCTCCGCCGTGTGCTCCGCGGAGATCACCTCGCCCTCGGTATGGGCACGGGCCACCAGGCCGCCGTGGGTGTACGGCACGAGCGCCTCCACCTCGACGGACGGCCGCGGCAGCTCGCTGTCGATCAGCGCGAGCAACTCGTCGATGCCCTGGCCGGTGCGCGCCGAGATCGCGATGGAGCGCTTCTCGTTGCGCATGAGCCGCTGGAGCGTCAGCGGGTCGGCCGCGTCCGCCTTGTTGATCACGACGATCTCGGGCACGCCGGTGGCGCCGACGTCCCGGACCACCTCGCGTACGGCGGCCAGCTGCTCCTCCGGGTTCGGGTGCGAGCCGTCCACCACGTGCAGGATCAGGTCGGACTCGCCGACCTCTTCCATGGTGGAGCGGAACGCCTCGACCAAGTGGTGCGGCAGGTGCCGCACGAAGCCGACCGTGTCGGCCAGCGTGTACAGACGGCCGCTCGGGGTCTCCGCCCGGCGCACGGTCGGGTCCAGGGTCGCGAACAGGGCGTTCTCGACCAGGACGCCCGCGCCCGTGAGGCGGTTGAGCAGCGACGACTTGCCCGCGTTGGTGTAGCCCGCGATGGCGACGGACGGCACCTTGTGACGCTTGCGTTCCTGGCGCTTGATCTCGCGGCCGGTCTTCATGTCCGCGATCTCCCGGCGCATCTTCGCCATCTTCTCGCGAATCCGGCGCCGGTCCGTCTCGATCTTGGTCTCACCGGGGCCACGGGTGGCGAGTCCGCCGCCCTTGCCGCCGCCCATCTGCCGGGACAGCGACTGACCCCAGCCGCGCAGCCTCGGCAGCATGTACTGCATCTGCGCGAGCGCCACCTGCGCCTTGCCCTCTCGGGACTTGGCGTGCTGGGCGAAGATGTCCAGGATCAGGGCCGTACGGTCGATGACCTTGACCTTGACGACGTCCTCGAGATGGATCAGCTGGCCGGGGCTGAGCTCACCGTCGCAGATGACGGTGTCCGCGCCCGTCTCGAGCACGATGTCGCGCAGCTCCTCGGCCTTGCCGGAGCCGATGTAGGTGGCCGCGTCGGGCTTGTCACGGCGCTGGATGACGCCGTCGAGTACCAGGGCGCCCGCCGTCTCCGCGAGGGCGGCCAGCTCCGCGAGGGAGTTGTCCGCGTCCTGGGCGGTTCCCGTGGTCCAGACGCCGACGAGCACGACCCGCTCCAGGCGGAGCTGGCGGTACTCGACCTCGGTGACGTCCTCGAGCTCGGTGGAGAGGCCCGCCACGCGGCGCAGGGCCGCGCGCTCGGAGCGGTCGAACTGGTCGCCGTCCCGGTCCCCGTCGATCTCGTGGCTCCAGGCGACGTCCTCTTCCATCAGGGCATCGGCCCGGAGACCTTCGGGGTAGGCGTGCGAAACGCGCTGGGTGTCCTGGGAAGGGGAAGAAGAGGAGGTCATTGGGTCCTTACGTCGTTGGATGCCGGTGCGGCGGCCTTCATGGTGGTCAACGCGCGAGCGCCCCGGGAGATTCCCGTGTCCCGCGCTGCACCGGCCTCACGATGGTCGCACGGTACGGCCCGTCTCGTCACGGCCTTATTTCGCGGCCCGCGCCGCCGGTGGGGCGACCTTCGGCGCGGCCTTCGGTTCGCCCTTCGCGACCGGCGCCGCCTGCTTCCAGTCCGGGTGGCCGGGCATCGCGGGGGTCTTCTCGCCGTACAGCCAGTCCTTGAAGAACCGGGCCAGATCACGTCCCGAGATCTCCTGGGCGAGGCGCTCGAAGTCGGCCGTGCTCGCCGTGGAGTCCCGGTGGTTGTGGACCCACGCCCGCTCCAGGTGCTCGAACGCCGCCCGGCCGATCTCCTGGCGCAGTGCGTAGAGCACCAGAGCCGCGCCGTCGTAGACGTTGGGCCGGAAGATGCTGATCTTCTGGCCGGGGTTGGGGGCCTTGGGCTGCGCCGGCGGGCCGCCCGTGGAGCGCCAGCGGTCGGAGGCGCCGTACGCCGCCTTCATCCGCGCCTCCAGGGTGCGCCCCGCCTTCTCCTCGGCGTACAGCGCCTCGTACCAGGTGGCGTGTCCCTCGTTCAGCCACAGGTCGGACCAGGTGCGCGGGCTGACGCTGTCGCCGAACCACTGGTGGGACAGCTCGTGCACCATGATCGACTCGACGTACCACTTGGGGTAGCCGGGCTCGGTGAAGAGGTCCCGCTCGAAGAGGGAGAGGGTCTGCGTCTCGAGTTCGAACCCGGTGGAGGCCTCGGCCATGAGCAGGCCGTACGTCTCGAACGGGTAGGGGCCGACCTTGCCCTCCAGCCAGGCGATCTGGTCGGGGGTCTTCTTCAGCCACGGTTCGAGGACCTCGCGGTCCTTGGTGGGCACGACGTCTCGCACGGGCAGCGCGTGCGGCCCCTCGCGGTGCACGACCGTGGAGCGGCCGATGCTCACCTGGGCGAGTTCGGTGGCCATGGGGTGCTGGGTGCGATAGGTCCAGGTGGTCGCCTTGCCGGCCCGTTCGACACCGGTCGGCAGCCCGCCCGCGACGGCCGTGTAGCCGTTCGGAGCGGTGATCCGGACGGTGAACATCGCCTTGTCGGACGGGTGGTCGTTGCACGGGAAGACCAGGTGCGCGGCGTCGGCCTGATTGGCCATGGCGAGGCCGTCCGCGGTCCGGACCCAGCCGCCGTCCCGGCCGTCGCTGCTGACGGGATCGCTGGTGTGCCGCACGGTGATCCGCATCCAGCTGCCGGCCGGCAGCGCGTCCTCCGGAGTGACGACCAGGTCGTCGCCGGCGCTGCCGAAGGTGGCGGGGGTGCCGTCGACCTCCACGGATTCGACCTTGCCCTGGGCGAAGTCGAGGTTGATCCGGTCCAGGTCCGTGGTGGTCCAGGCGTCGATGGTGGTGACCGCCTGGAGAGGCTTGGTGTTGGTGCCGGAGTAGGAGAAGGCCAGATCGTACGAGGCGACGTCGTACCCGGGGTTGCCCAGGAGGGGGAAGAGACGGTCGCCGACGCCGAGCGGGACCTCCGGGGCGCTCGCGGCGACGAGGCAGACGGAGACGGCCGAGGCGAGGAGCGCGGATTTCAGCCGGGCGCGAGGGGTGAGCAGCATGCACCACCGCTACCAGCGCGCACGTCCGTCCCGTCGGCGACGCGCACCCGGCCCACCCGAACGGATTGCGCACGCGCCCGTACTTGACGCTCGGGAGGGCGACCGCGCGCCGCTCTCGCGTCCACGCGCGCGTGGACGTTCGGTGCGATGGCCCACGGACTCACGCGCGCGTGGGCGCGGCCTACGCCGGTTCCGGGGAGGCCGGAGCGTGATGCTGCGCGCGGCCCACGTCGTACACCCCGGGGACGTTCCGCATGGCGCGCATGAGGGTGGGCAGGTGGCCGGCGTCCGGGAGTTGCACGGTGTACGTGTGGCGCACCCGTTGCTGGCTCGGTGGCTCGACGGTCGCGGAGACGATCTCCGCGCCCTCCAGCGCCATGGCCTCGGTGAGGTCGGCGAGCAGATGGGGGCGGCCGAACGATTCGGCGACCAGCGTCACCCGGCATCCGGTGGTGTCGCCCCAGCTCACGGCGACCTCCTCACGGCCGGCGTCCGCCATGCGCGCCACGGCGGAGCACTCGGTGCGGTGCACGGTCACCACGCCCCCGCGTACCGCGAAGCCGGTCACCTCGTCGAGGGGCACGGGCGTGCAGCAGCCGGCGAGCCGGACGCCGGCGCCCGGCCGGTCGACGACGGTGATCGCGGCGCCGGGCCGCGAGGCGGGGGCGTCCGGCGTGGTCGGGTCGGCCGCGGAGCGGGCGGTCGCTTCGGCGACCTTGGCGGCCCCGGAGTCCTCCGCGGTCTCCGCGCCCCCGCCCCTCCCCGCGCCCTCGTGCTCGGCGGGAGCGGGGTGCGTCGCGAGCCACCGCTGGATGGCGATGCGGGCGGCCGGGGTGTGGGCGTGCTCCAGCCACTCCCTGGAGGGCTCCGAAGCGGGGTCCTGGCCCATGAGGAGCTGGACGGTGTCGCCGTCCCGCAGAACGGTGCTGAGGGTCGCCAGACGGCCGTTCACCCGGGCGCCGATGCAGGCGTGGGCGTCCTCGCCGTACTGCGCGTACGCGGCGTCGACGCAGGTGGCTCCGTCGGGCAGGCCGAGCGTGCCGCCGTCGGGACGGAAGACGGTGATCTCGCGGTCCTGGGCGAGGTCCTCGCGCAGGGTGGACCAGAAGGTGTCGGGATCGGGCGCGGCCTCCTGCCAGTCCAGGAGGCGGGAGAGCCAGCCGGGCCGGGTCGGGTCGACGCGTTCCTCGTCGGCCGGGCCCCTCCCCCGGGCCTGCTCCTCCGCCGGAGCCGTGTAGGGATTGCCGAGGGCGATGACGCCGGCCTCGGCGACCTTGTGCATCTGATGGGTGCGGATGAGGACTTCGGCGACCTGGCCGTCCTCGCGGGCGACGGCGGTGTGCAGCGACTGGTACAGGTTGAACTTGGGAACGGCGATGAAGTCCTTGAACTCCGAGACGACCGGCGTCATACAGGTGTGCAGTTCGCCCAGGACGGCGTAACAGTCGGCGTCCTCGTTCACCAGCACCAGCAGCCGGCCGAAGTCGGCGCCCCGCATGCGGCCGCGCTTGCGGGACGCGCGGTGCACGGAGACGAAGTGCCGTGGGCGGATGAGGACTTCGGCCTGGATGTCTGCGTCGCGCAGAACGGTGCGCATCGCCTCGGCGAACTCCGCGAGGGGGTCGTCCGCGCGGGAGGCGTTGTCGACGATCAGTTGGCGGGTGTGCTGGTACTCCTCGGGGTGCAGGATCGCGAAGACGAGGTCTTCCAGCTCGGTCTTGAGGGCCTGGACCCCGAGGCGTTCGGCGAGCGGGATGAGGACGTCGCGGGTGACCTTGGCGATGCGTTCCTGCTTCTCGGGGCGCATCACGCCGAGGGTGCGCATGTTGTGCAGCCGGTCGGCGAGCTTGATCGACATCACACGGACGTCGTTGCCGGTGGCGACGAGCATCTTGCGGAAGGTCTCGGGCTCGGCGGCGGCGCCGTAGTCGACCTTCTCCAGCTTCGTGACGCCGTCGACGAGATAGCGCACCTCGGCGCCGAACTCCTCGCCGACCTGATCGAGCGTCACATCGGTGTCCTCGACCGTGTCGTGGAGCAGCGAGGCCGTCAGTGCCGTGGTCTCCGCGCCGAGTTCGGCCAGGATCAGGGTCACGGCGAGCGGGTGGGTGATGTAGGGCTCGCCGCTCTTTCGCATCTGGCCGCGGTGCGAGGACTCGGCGAGCACATAGGCGCGGTGCAGCGGTTCCAGGTCGGCGTCGGGGTGGTGGGCGCGATGGGCCTCGACCACGTGGCCGATCGCGTCGGGCAGCCGGCCGCGGGAAGCCGGGCCGAGCAGCGCGGCCCGGCCGAGGCGACGCAGGTCGATCCGGGGGCGACTGCGCCTGCGGGGCGCTGACGGCACTACCGGGCCTGGGGTCGCGGGATTCGTGGCCTCCGCACTCATGGGCACCTCCGGCTGCGTGGACCGGCGGACGGGGTGTCCCAGGGCGGACACGGCTCAGGGGACTGGTGAACGGTCCCCCGTCCGGGCCGGTGCTTGATGCTACCGAGCCCATCACGCGCGACTGACCGCCTCTCGCCGAGCGTGAAACGGATCACCCATTCGAGCGACGGATCGGGGGTTTACGGTTTTGAGCCGCCTGACCTGATCTCGCCCGTGAATTCGAGCCCGCCACCGGCCCTCGGGGGGCGACCCTCCAGGCCGTCGGATCGCTCCCACCTCCGATGCCAAGCTTTCGGCGGAATCAGCGGGCGACGGTTTCCAGCCATCCCGCATCGATCTCACCTGTGGCGACGATCACTGCGGGGCCGGTCATCTCGATCTCGCCGTCGGGCCGCTCGGTGATCACCAGGCGTCCGCCGGGGACGTCCACGACGTACGTCACCGGTACACCGGTGGCCGCCGGGTCGACGCCGTCCCGGCGCGCGGCCGCCACGGCGACGGCGCACGCGCCCGTGCCGCACGATCGGGTCTCGCCGGCCCCGCGCTCGTGCACGCGCAGGGCGACGTGTCGCGGGCCGCGGTCCACGACGAACTCGACGTTGACCCCGTCCGGGTAGGCGGAGGCGGGGGTGAACGGCGGCGGGGCGAACAGGTCGCCGGCGTGCGCGAGGTCCGCCACGAAGGCGACGGCGTGCGGGTTGCCCATGTTCACGTTCCGCGCGGGCCAGCTGCGCTCGCCGACACTCACCGTGACGTCCCCTTCGGGGAGGCGGGCCCGGCCCATGCCGACGGTGACGTCACCCTCCTTGTCGAGGTGGGCGTGCTTCACGCCCCCGCGCGTGGCGACCGCGAGGTCCCCCTCGGTGACGAGCCCGGCGTGCTGGAGGTAGCGCGCGAACACCCGGACACCGTTGCCGCACATCTCCGCGATGGAGCCGTCGCCGTTGCGGTAGTCCATGAACCACTCCGCCTCGGCCGCCATGTCCTTCGCCTCGGGATGGGCGGCGGACCGCACGACGTGCAGCAGCCCGTCCCCGCCGATGCCCGCCCGGCGGTCGCACAGGGCGGCGACGGCGGCCGGGGGGAGGTCGACGGCGTTCTCGGGATCCGGGACGATCACGAAGTCGTTCTCGGTGCCGTGACCCTTGAGGAAGGCGATCCGCGTGCTCATTCCCCGATCGTACGGGGTGGCACGAACACAGCGTCCCGGGGCGGCGGCGCAGACGGGCCCCTCACGCGCGTGGAACTCAGCGCAGCCGCGCGACCCGCCCCACGGCCAGGGCCACCACCGCGGCGACCAGCAGGACGTACCCGAGGGCGACCCGCCAGTCGGGGCGGCGCCCGGAGCCCCGCTGCGGCAGTCCGGGCCACGTGTAACCCACGCGGCGCGCGGCCGTCATTCCCCAGCCGGCCGCACAGGAGCAGATCAGCAGCCCGAGCATGGCGATCATGGCGCCGCTGTCACCGAAGTCGAACGCGAGCGGGAAGGCGAACATCAGGGAGCCGACCGCGGCCAGCGCCACGATGGGCGCGAGCTGCCAGATCCGGAGCCGACGCTGCGGGCGCAGCTCGACCTCGACCTCGGGGCCGCCCGCGAACATCTCCTCGGGCTCGGGGCCGTCGTCGCTCACGCCGTCCCGGGTGTCGTCCTCGTCCGGCCCGTCAGGGCTCAGACGGCCTTCCTCGGGCTCCGGTTCACCACGCTCGGTGGTGAGGTGTTCGGTGCCTTCTGCGGTGTCGCGAGGGCCGGCCTCCATCGCCACGCGCCCTCCCAACTCGGACTCCACTTGGTCGATCGAAGCTCGATGATGGCACGGCGTCGGAGGCCCGGATGACGGCCTGGGCGTCCCGATGCCATGACGTGATCAGGCTGTGACCGGTCGCTCCACCAACGCCAACGCGAGCTCCGGAAGTTCTGCGAGGTCGGCTACGGCCCCACTCAACCAGTGCACCCGCGGATCGCGCCTGAACCACGAATCCTGACGGCGCGCGAAGCGCTTGGTGGCACGGACCGTCTCGGCGCGCGCCTCGTCCTCGGTGCACCCACCGGTCAGGGCGGTGAGGATCTGCTGGTAGCCGAGCGCGCGTGAGGCCGTGCGCCCCGCACGCAGGCCCTGCGCCTCCAGCGCGCGGACCTCGTCCACCAGCCCGGCATCCCACATCCGGTCGACGCGGCGGGTGATGCGCTCGTCGAGTTCGGGGCGCGCCACGTCGACCCCGATCTGGACGGTGTCGTAGACCGAGTCGTGACCGGGCAGGTTCGCCGTGAAGGGCTTGCCGGTGATCTCGATCACCTCGAGGGCCCGGACGATACGGCGGCCGTTGCCGGGCAGGATGGCCTGCGCGGCCTCGGGGTCGGCGGCGGCCAGCCGGGCGTGCAGCGCGCCCGAGCCGCGCAGCGTGAGCTCCTCCTCCAGCCTGGCCCGCACCTCGGGGTCGGTGCCGGGGAACTCCAGGTTGTCGACGGCGCCCCGGACGTACAGCCCGGAGCCGCCGACGAGAATCGGCCAACGGCCCTCGGCGAGCAGGGCGTCGATCCTCGCGCGGGCCAGCCGCTGGTACTCGGCGACGGAGGCGGTCTCCGTCACGTCCCAGACGTCCAGGAGGTGGTGCGGGACGCCACCGCGCTCGTCGGGCGTCAGCTTGGCGGTGCCGATGTCCATCCCTCGGTAGAGCTGCATGGAGTCGGCGTTGACGACCTCGCCGCCGAGCCGCTGGGCCAGGAATACGCCCAGATCGGACTTTCCGGCCGCGGTCGGTCCGACGACGGCGATGACGCGGGGGGCGGGGGGTGCGCTGCTCACGGCACCAGTCTCGCAAACCCCGACCCCCGCCCTCGAACGAGTTACGTGACGGCGCCGGTCCGACGTCGTTGCCGTTGCGAGATTCCCGTCACCCTTCGCGGGGGCGGTGACCCCGGTGACGGAAACGGACGCACCGGCCAACGCGGGATTTCGCCCGCACGAGTACCGTATGGAGTGGATATGGGCGTATTGGCGCGAATTTTTCGGAGGTCGAGGGCGACGGAGGAGGCGACGGCGGAGACGGCGAGCGCCGCCGACGCGCCGACCGGTACGCCGGTGGACGGCGTCGAGGCGGAGCGGACCGGCGATCCGACGTCGGCGCAGGAGCCGGCCGAGGGCGCGGAGGCCGCAGACGCGGCGGAGGCCGGAAAGGGCGCCGCACCGGATCCGGAGCCGGAGAACACGACGGAACCGGTTGTCGTCACCGCCACCGACGGGGTCGAGATCCCCCGGCAGCAGTCCGCCGACGAGGCGGCCGACAGCGAAGCGGGCGAAGGCGCCCGCACGTAACGGAACCCGCGAGGAAGGTGCTCCATGGGTCTTTTGGGCAATTTGAAGGCCAGGCTCTCCCCGGCCAAGGGCAAGGTCTCGGACCTCGCGCAACAGCACGGGGACAAGGTCCAGCACGGTCTCGACAAGGCCGCGAAGGTCGTCGACGAGAAGACCAAGGGCAAGTACAGCGACAAGATCCAGTCGGGTACGGGTAAGGCCAAGGGCGCCATGGACCGGCTCGCGCACAAGGACCAACCCGCCGGGGGCGGCGACACCTTCACCCCGCCGAACACTCCCCCGCCGGCCTCCTGAGCAGCACAGCACCTCACGCCGGCCCCTCGACGGACGGCCGCGCAGCGGAAACGCTCGCGGCCGTCCGCCGTTTCACGACGCCACGGCTCACCAGGGCTCTGTGGGGCAGCCGGCCGAAGGACGAAGCCACCGTCGTACGACGACACAGCCGTACGACACCGCCGTATGACGCGAGTCGCACGACACCGCCCGACGGCCCGAGGGCCGCCTACGACCAGGTCGCGACGACGTATCCGACCCCGTAGGGCGCGTCCTCGTAGAGCAGTGCGCCCGTCAGTCCGGCGTCCTCGGCCGCACCCGCCAGCACTTGCCAGGGCGCCCGTCCCGAGGCCTTGAGCGCGTACGCCAGCTCGGCGTCCATCGCCTTGAGGGCCTCGAGGTCCGCCGTGCCGAGCGCACGCGCGGCCTCGGCGTCGAACGGTGCCGCGCGCTCGTCGAGGTAGGCCGGCGCCTTCAGCGTGCGGCAGGCGCTGGCATCCCCCATCACCAGCAGCGCGACCCGCTCCGCCGTCGCGCCGATGCCCCGGCCGACTTCGACGCACCGCTCGGCCGCGAGCGGTTCCCCGACGCCGAGTCCCTCGATCGGGGCGGCCGACCACTCCGTCCGCTCGAGCAGCCAGGCGGCGACGGCGAGGGACGGCGGCAGTTCGCGTGCGGACGGCGTGTCCCCGCCGCCCCGGCCCAACCGAACGGTGAGATCCACCCCGAAGCCGGCGAACGAGCCCCGTCCGCCCTCCGGATGCGTTCCGCGCGCGGCCTGCTCGGCCGGTCCGACGACCACGAGCCGGTCGGGCCGGGCGGCGGCCAGCACGGCCAGCGCGTCCGAGCAGGCGGCTCGCGCGGCATCCAGCTCGGCAGCGGCGCCCGCGGCGATCTCGGGTACCAGGAGGGGCGGACAAGGACAGACTGCGGCGGCGACAAGCATGATCGGCAGGGTAACCCCGTACGAGAGCGACGGGGTCGCCCGCCGGGCATCGCGGCGGCTGTCAGTCGCAGCCGCAGCCGCTGCCCGTCACCACCGGCAGCGGGGCGGGCACACCGATCTTGGGCAGGCCGAGCAGGACGCCGGCGGGCTTCGCCGCCTTCTCGGCGGTGCGCTTCTCCCACGCGTCCCCCGCGCGCGTGCGGCGCACGTGCAGGGTGGGGCCCTCGGCCAGGAGGTGGTGCGGGGCCGCGTACGTCACCTCGACGGTCACGACGTCGCCGGGGCGCACCTCCTGCTCCGGCTTGGTGAAGTGGACCAGGCGGTTGTCGGGGGCGCGGCCGGAGAGGCGGTGGGTGGCGCCGTCCTTGCGGCCCTCGCCCTCGGCCACCATCAGCTCCAGGGTGCGGCCGACCTGCTTCTTGTTCTCCTCCCAGGAGATCTCCTCCTGGAGGGCGACGAGGCGCTCGTAGCGCGCCTGCACGACCTCCTTGGGGATCTGGTTCTCCATGGTCGCGGCCGGGGTGCCGGGGCGCTTGGAGTACTGGAAGGTGAACGCCTGCGCGAAACGGGCCTCGCGGACCGCGTGCAGGGTCTGGTCGAAGTCCTCCTCGGTCTCACCGGGGAAGCCCACGATGATGTCCGTGGTGATCGCCGCGTGCGGGATGGCGGCCCGCACCTTCTCGATGATCCCCAGGTAGCGATCCTGCCGGTAGGACCGGCGCATCGCCTTCAGGACGGTGTCCGAACCGGACTGGAGGGGCATGTGCAGCTGCGGCATCACGTTGGGCGTCTCGGCCATGGCCGCGATGACGTCGTCGGTGAAGTCGCGCGGGTGCGGGGAGGTGAAGCGGACGCGCTCCAGACCCTCGATCGTGCCGCACGCGCGCAGCAGCTTGCCGAAGGCCTCGCGGTCGCCGATGTCGGAGCCGTAGGCGTTGACGTTCTGGCCGAGCAGGGTGATCTCGGAGACGCCCTCGGCGACCAGCGCCTCGATCTCGGCGAGGATGTCGCCGGTGCGACGGTCCTTCTCCTTGCCCCGCAGAGCCGGGACGATGCAGAAGGTGCAGGTGTTGTTGCAGCCGACGGAGATCGACACCCATGCCGCGTAGGCGCTCTCGCGCCGCGTCGGCAGGGTGGAGGGGAAGGCCTCCAGCGACTCGGCGATCTCGACCTGGGCCTCCTCCTGCACGCGCGCGCGTTCCAGCAGGACCGGGAGTTTGCCGATGTTGTGCGTGCCGAAGACGACGTCCACCCAGGGCGCCTTCTTCACGATGGTGTCGCGGTCCTTCTGGGCGAGGCAGCCGCCGACCGCGATCTGCATCCCGGGCCGGCTCGCCTTCCTCGGCGCGAGCCGGCCGAGGTTGCCGTAGAGACGGTTGTCGGCGTTCTCGCGCACCGCGCAGGTGTTGAAGACGACGACGTCCGCGTCGCCGTCGGACCCCTCGGGGGCCCGCACGTATCCGGCGTCTTCGAGCAGCCCGGACAATCGCTCGGAGTCATGGACGTTCATCTGGCACCCATAGGTGCGGATCTCGTAGCTCTTGGGTGTGTGAACGTCCACTGCGAGGCTCCGGTCGCTGCTGCTGGTCATGGCTCAAGGGTAGGCGCTCCCCGGAGGACGCCCGTCAGCCTCCGTCGCGAGGCCCGGGCCCGGGCTCGGACGCCCCCTGCGGCACGGACATCGACGGTCGACGCGCGCGCCCGCGCGGGACGTCAGGGGTCGATGAGGCCCGCGCGGATCGCGTAGCGGGTGAGCTCCAGCCGGTCGCGCATGCCGAGCTTGTGCAGGAGGTTGGCGCGGTGCCGTTCCACGGTCTTGGCGCTGATGAACAACAGCGTGCCGATCTCCCGGGAGGTGTGCCCCTCGGCGACGAGCTTGAGGATCTCCTCCTCGCGCTCGGTGATGGGCCGCTCGGGCAGCCCGTCGACGCCGTCGCCGCGGTGCAGCCGGTCGAGATAGGAGCGGACCAGGGCCCGTTCCGCGCCCGGACAGATGAACGGCTCGTCCCGTACCACCGACCGGCACGCCTCGACCAGGTCCCGGTCGGCGACCGACTTCAGGACGTACCCGCCGGCTCCGGCCTTGAGCGCCTCGAAGAAGTACTGCTCGTTGTCGTACATGGTCAGGATGAGGATGCGCAGGCCCGGAAGACGGCGGGACAGTTCACGGGCCGCCTGGAGCCCGGTCATCCGGGGCATGGCCACGTCGAGGACGGCCAGGTCGATGTCGCCGGCCCGGGCGCGCTCGACCGCCTCGGCGCCGTCCCCGGCCTCGGCGACCACCGTCAGGTCGGGCTCACCGTCCAGGATGAGCCGTACGCCCCGGCGTACGAGGGTGTGGTCGTCGGCGAGCAGGACGCGGATCGGTGCGGGCGACGCCGCCGAGGGTGCGGCCGGGGCCGTGCCGTCCGTCATCGGCGGCTTCCGACGGCGGCCGTCGCGTCCGCCCGGCCGCCTCCGGTGGCCGTCCGCCCGGCCCTCGTGTCCGCCCGCAGGCGGATGTCCGTGCCGCCGTCGCCGTCCGCCCTGGACGACACCGTGAGGGTCGCGCCGATCAACAGGGCCCGTTCCCGCATCCCCCGTATTCCGGCGCCCTCCCCGCCCGCCGCGCCCAGACCCCTGCCGTTGTCCCGTACGAGGAGCTCGACGCCGTCGGTGACCGGGCGCAGGCGGAGTTCGGCGCGGTCGGCGCCGGAGTGCCGGGCGGTGTTGGTGAGGGCCTCCTGGGCCACGCGGTAGAGCACGAGTTCCGTCTCCTCGGTCAGCGGGGGCAGCCCGGTGCCGAGGTCGTGGCGCACCGTCAGTCCATGGGTGGTGAACTCGCCCGCGAGCGAGCGCAGGGCGCTGAGCAGTCCGAGTTCGTCGAGGACGCCGGGGCGCAGCCGACGGGCGATGCGGCGGATCTCGTCGAGGCCGGACCGGGTGGCCTCCTGCGCCTGGCCCACTTCCCCGCGCAGATCCCGCGGGGCCCGGTCGGCGACGCGCTTGAGCTGGAGCAGCACGGCGGTGAGGGTCTGGCCGACCTCGTCGTGGAGTTCACGGGCGATACGGTGGCGCTCGCGTTCCTGGGCGGACAGCGCCCCGGCCGCGCTGGCGGCGCGTTCGGCCTCCAGCCGGTCCAGCATGGCGTTGTACGTCGTGATCAGCTCGGCCGTCTCGACCGGTCCCGAGACCACGGCACGGGCGCCGGGATGCAGCAGGTCGGCGTCGGCCATGGCCCGTCCCAGCCGCCCCAGCGGGGCCAGTCCGACGCGCAGCACGACCGCGTTGACGGTCAGCAGCGCGGCCAGCCCCGCGACCACGACGAGGACCTCGCCCGGTAGTATGGGCGTGGAGACGGTGACCGGGCCCAGCAGCAGCGCGGCCGCGACGACCAGACCGACGGCGTCGAGCACGAAGATCCGCCAGAACAGCGACATGTGCGCGACCCCTCCTCGCCCGATTCGTTGGACTCGCTCGGCTTGATCGGCCTGCTCGCGGTACTCGACGTGCCTGGTTCGACCGACCCGCCCGGCTCGTCCGTCGGCTGCGGCTCGTGCCGCTCTCTTTGCCCATCCAGTCGCTCCGGTCCCTCCAGCCGCTCCGGTCCCTGAGGTCGTTCCGGTTCCCGGCTCGTGCCGGGCCCGGCCGCGTCTCCAGGGCACCGCCGTGGCCAGCCTCTCCGTCCATCGTCGGCCCTGTCCATCCGTCACGACACCCATGTCGTCACCGTACGGGGGGATGGCAGCATGACGCCTTTGGGCACTCGTCCCAGACGGCCCACGCAACGACGAACAACCACCGGCAACGACCAGCAAGGGGAAGAAACGTGTCTGCTCCACGCCTCCGGACGACACCGCTGCCAGGTATCGGAGTCCAGTACGACCTCGTGACGCGGGAGCAGCGCCACCTGTCCGTGGTGGCCCACCGCGACGGCACCCGGACGGTCGGCCTGTACCAGGCGGACGACCCCGACTCCTGCGCCCAGTCCCTGCGGCTGACCGGTGCCGAGGCGGGCTCGCTGATCGACGCGCTGAAGCCGTCCCACCACAGCGCGAGCCTGCTCTACACGACGGACCTGGGACTGGTCGCCGAGCGGGTCGAGGTGTCGGCCACCTCCCGCTGGAACGGGCGGCTGCTGGGCGACACCCGGATGCGGACGGAGACCGGCTCCTCGATCGTGGCGGTACTGCGGCGGGCCGAGGCGATCCCGTCCCCGGCGCCCGACTTCCGTCTGGCGGGCGGCGACACCCTCATCGTCATCGGCACCCGCGAAGGTGTGGACGCGGCCGCGGCCATACTCGGTCGGGAGTGATCGAGTGCACTCCGCGGTTCTGCTGATCGAGTTCGGTTCCATCATCCTCGGCCTCGGCCTGCTCGGCCGGTTCGCCGCCCGCTTCCGGTTCTCGCCGATCCCCCTCTACCTGCTGTCCGGTCTGGCCTTCGGTGAGGGCGGGCTGCTGCCGCTCGGCGCGAGCGAGGAGTTCGTCGCCACCGGTGCCGAGATCGGCGTCATCCTGTTGCTGCTGATGCTCGGCCTGGAGTACACGGCGAGCGATCTGGTCTCCAACCTCAAGGCCCACTATCCGGCCGGTCTCGTGGACTGCGCCCTCAACGCCCTGCCGGGCGCGGCCGCCGCTCTGCTGCTGGGCTGGGGGCCGGTGGCGGCCGTGGTGCTGGCCGGCGTCACCTGGATCTCCTCGTCCGGGGTGATCGCCAAGGTGCTGGGCGACCTCGGCCGGGTCGGCAATCGGGAGACCCCGGTGATCCTCAGCGTGCTGGTCCTCGAAGACCTGGCCATGGCGGTCTACCTGCCCATCGTCACCGCGCTGGTGGCCGGGGTCGGGCTGGCGGCCGGCAGCGTCACCCTGGCGATCGCGTTGGGCGTCGCGGGGCTCGTGCTGTTCGCGGCCGTGCGCTACGGCCGGGTCATCTCCCGGTTCGTGTCGAGCGACGACCCGGAGAAGCTGCTCCTCGTCGTGCTGGGGCTCACGATCCTGGTCGCCGGGGTGGCACAGCAGCTTCAGGTGTCGGCGGCCGTCGGGGCGTTCCTGGTGGGCATCGCGCTGTCCGGGGAGGTCGCCGAGGGCGCGCACACCCTGCTGAGCCCGCTGCGTGACCTGTTCGCCGCCGTCTTCTTCGTGTTCTTCGGGCTGCACACCGACCCGGCGAGCATTCCTCCCGTCCTGCTGCCCGCCCTCGCGCTGGCCGTCGTCACCGCGGCGACGAAGATCGCCACCGGCTACTGGGCGGCCCGGCGGTCCGGGATATCGGTCAAGGGACGCTGGCGGGCGGGCGGCGCGCTGGTGGCGCGCGGGGAGTTCTCGATCGTCATCGCGGGGCTGGCGGTCACCGCCGGGATCGAGCCCTCGCTCGGGCCGCTGGCCACGGCGTACGTCCTGATCCTGGTCGTGGTGGGCCCGCTCACCGCCCGCTACACCGAGCCACTGGCGGCCTGGTGGGCGCGGCGCCGGACGCCCCACGATCACGGCACGGCGGACCGGCTGCCCGAGGCGAGGACGCAGACGCCGGTGCGCGACTGAGGCTCGGCGACGACCGAGGCTCGTCTGCCGCACACCGCCGGCGCGCGCCCGCGACCGGTACGGGTGACCGCCGGCGTCCGGCGCGTCAGCCTGCTGAGCGGATCGCCGGTCTGCCGGGTCGCCGGTCTGCCGGATCGCCGGAGCCCGGCCTCAGGCCGCGTCGTCAGGCGTCCAGCCCTGGCGGCGCAGCACCGCGGCCACGTCCGGTATCTCGTAGTGCTCCCCCTTGAGGACCTTGCCGTCGGCGCGGCGGGCGACCTGGCCGTCGGGGCCCAGCTTGGTCATGTTCGACCGGTGGATCTCGGCGAGGACCGCGTCGAGGTCGATCCCGTGCACCAGGGCCGTGCCGTAGGCGACGTAGACGACATCGGCCAGCTCGTGCGCGAGCCGGTCCAGCGGGCCTCCGACCGACACCTCGGCGACCTCCGCCGCCTCCTCGGCGAGGAGCTCGCCGCGGTGTGCGGCGAGGCCGGGCGACACCTCCGTCGGCGTACCGCGGACGTCGAGCCCGAAAGCGCGGTGGAACTCACGGACCAGTTCGGCGGGCGAGGAACTCATGCACCGACTGTAACGACGGCCACCGACACTCCGGTCCGGAACCGGCCCGGCGGGCCCCGCCCTGGTCAGCACCTCGTGCCGACTGGCAGGATCGCGCCCATGTCCTCGTTGTTCTCCCGTGTCGGCAGGCGCCGTGCCCTCCAGGGCACGGCCGCCGCAGTCGTCGCCCTCGGGCTGTTGCTGTGGTGGCTGCTGCCCCTGGGCGAGGATCCGCCGAGCGGGTCGATCACCTTCAGTACGGGCACGACGAGCGGCGTCTACTACGAGTACGGCAGCCGCCTGCGCGCGGAGCTCGCCCGCGACATGCCCGACCTCGACGTGAAACTGTCGACCAGCAACGGATCGCAGGAGAACGTCGCGCGCGTGGCGACCGGGGAGGCCGACTTCACCATCGCCGCGGCCGACGCGGTGGAGACGTACGAGCGTCAGCATCCCGGCTCGGCCGCCCGGCTGCGCGGGGTGGCCCGGCTCTACGACGACTACGTCCAGCTCGTGGTGCCGCGCGACTCGGACGTCCGGTCCGTCGCGGATCTCCGAGGCCGAACCGTGGCGACCGGGCTGCCCCGCTCGGGCGTGCGGCTGATCGCCGAGCGGGTGCTCAAGGCGGCCGGCCTGGACCCGGCGAAGGACATCAGGGCCGTGTCGCGGGGCATCGACACCGGTCCCGAGGAGCTGAGGAAGGGCAAGATCGACGCCTTCTTCTGGTCCGGCGGGGTGCCGACGGCCGGGCTGGAGTCGCTGGCCGACACCTTCACCTTCCGGTTCGTGCCGATCCCGCCCGACCTCGTCGCCAAGATGCACGACCAGGACGACGCCACCGGGTTCTACCGGGCCGCGAACATGCCGGAGTCGGCCTACCCCACCATCCAGAACGGCTCCACCGTGCCCACGATCGCGGTGTCCAACCTGCTGATGACCCGTACGGACATGGCGCCCCGCCTGACCGAGTGGCTGACCCGGACGGTGATCAAGAGCCGGGACGGGATCGGCGCGCACGTGCACTCCGCGCAGCTGGTCGACCTGCGCACGGCCATCTACACCGACCCGCTGAAGCTGCACGAGGGCGCCCGGCGCTACTACCGCTCCGTCAAGCCGTAGGGCCCCTGGCTACGACGTCGGCGACCTAGGCACCGACACGGTCGCGGTCAGTCCGCCGGGCTCGTGACGGTCGTAGGAGAGGGAGCCGCCGCCCGCCGCGAGCAGGGCCTTGGAGATGGACAGGCCGAGCCCCGAACCCTTGATGTTCTGGTGTCGGCCGCTGCGCCAGAAACGGTCGCCCACGCGCGTGAGTTCCTCGTCGGTCAGCCCCGGACCGTTGTCCGTGACGACGACGGTGGACGTGTCGCCGTCGGCCGCGACCGTGACCGTGACGTCCTCCCCCTCCGGCGTGAACTTCACGGCGTTGTCGATCACGGCGTCCAGGGCGCTGGACAGCGTCACCGGGTCCGCCCAGGCCGTGGTGGGCGGGCAGTCGCCGACCAGCCGTACGCCCTTGGCCTCGGCCGTGGGCGCCCAGGCGGCGACGCGTTCCGCGGCCAGCGCGCCGATGTCGGTGACGCGCAGGTCGGCTTCGGCGTGCTCGGCCAGGGCCAGATCCAGCAGGTCGTCCAGGACCTGGGCCAGGCGCTTGCCCTCGTTCTGGACGGAAGCGATCTCCTCGTTGCCCTCCGGGAGTTCGTAACCGAGCAGTTCGATGCGCAGCAGCAGGGCGGCGAGCGGGTTGCGCAGTTGGTGCGAGGCGTCGGCGACGAAGGCGCGCTGCTGCTCCAGCACGTCCTCGACGTTGTCCGCCATCTCGTTGAATGCCCCGGCCAGCCGCCGGAGTTCCGGGGGCCCGCCGGCCACCGCGACCCGGGACTTCAGGCGGCCGCTGGCGATCTCGTGGGTGGTGGCGTCCAGGACCCGCACCGGCCGCAGCACCCAGCCGGTCAGCCGCAGGGCGGCGCCGATGGCCAGCAGCATCGCGGCGATCTCGCCCGCGCCGACCACCAGCCAGCCGTGCAGGATCCGCGACCGCATCGGCCCGGTGGGCGAGTCGGTGACGACGACGGCGACGACGTCACCGTCCCGGATGACCGGCGACGCCACGACGAGCCGGTTGCGCTGCCATGGCCACACCTGCCGGGGATCGTGGCTGCGACGGCTGAGCAGCGCCTCCTCGAAGGCCTCCCGCACCTCCCCCGTTTCGGGGAGGTACCAGTCCCTCGGGGCATGAGCCATGGGGGTGTCGGTGCCGTAGAAGACCCCGGCACGAATGCCGTAGACGTCGTAGTAGCTGTCGAGTTCCCGGCTGAGCGTGGCGCGTCGCTCGTTCGTGGCCGACGCGGAGTCGTTGACGCCCGACGAGGCGGTGACGAACTGGGCCAGCGCCGCGAACCGCGCGGTGTCGTCGATGCGGTCGACGACCACGCTCTGTTGCTGGGCGCCCGCCACACTGACGGCCAGCGGCACCCCGAGGGCCAGCAGCACGGCCGCCATCAGCACGATGAGCAGCGGCAGAAGACGAGTACGCAACAGCGGTCCCCGCTACGCGCCGGGCGCGACGAGCCGGTAGCCGACGCCGCGTACGGTCTCGATCAGCGCGGGCATGCGCAGCTTGGCGCGCAGCGAGGCCACGTGCACCTCGAGGGTGCGCCCGGTCCCCTCCCAGCTGGTGCGCCACACCTCGCTGATGATCTGTTCCCGGCGGAAGACGACGCCGGGACGCTGGGCGAGCAGCGCCAGGAGGTCGAACTCCTTGCGGGTCAGTTGGACGACCGAACCGTCCACCGTGACGCGCCGGGTGGGCAGCTCGATGTGTACGGAGCCCAGGCGCAGCGCGTCCTCCCCGCCGCCCTCCGCGTCCTCGTGGACGGTGCGGCGGCTGACGGCGTGGATGCGGGCGAGCAGCTCCCCGGTGTCGTACGGCTTCACCACGTAGTCGTCGGCGCCCAGGTTGAGACCGTGGATGCGGGAGCGGACGTCGGAGCGGGCGGTCACCATGATCACCGGCGTGGCGGTGCGCTTGCGGATCTTGCCGCAGACCTCGTATCCGTCCTGGTCGGGGAGGCCGAGGTCGAGCAGGACGACCCCGAAGCCGGCGCCCTCCGGGACGAGCGCCTGGAGCGCCTCCTCGCCACTGCGCGCGTGGGTGACGTCGAAACCGTGCCGCTTCAGGACCGCGGACAGCGCGGCGGCGACGTGGTTGTCGTCCTCGACGAGCAGCAGTCTCATGCCGGCCTCCTCCGGTTCATCGTGCATACGGTCTGACCCACTACAACAGGTGTTCGGTTCTCCGGTCGGAAGAACGCGGCCACGCGCGTGTGTGCATCATGGCAGTCACGCTGATGGACGAGGACGCCGTCAAGGGGGTTCCGGTTGCGTCGGGCTTCCGTTATCCGCCCGATACGGCCCCAGGTCACAAGTGCTACGACACGTGTCCGATTGCTATCGGATCGTGATGCTCAGATTCCCCTCAGATGTAATGACGCTGGTCGCGGCAGGTCACTACTGTCCTCCGAAACCGAGGAGGACGGAGCACCAGAGCGATGACCGAAGTATCGGTGACCAAGGAAGACGCGGTCGCGAGCGGTGAACTGGTCGTCCTGAGGAGCGTCAACAAGCACTTCGGCGCGTTGCACGTTCTCCAGGACATCGACCTCACGATCCACCGCGGCGAGGTCGTCGTGGTCATCGGACCCTCCGGGTCCGGTAAGTCGACGCTGTGCCGCACCATCAACCGCCTGGAGACGATCGACGAGGGCGCGATCACCATCGACGGGAAGCCGCTGCCCCAGGAGGGCGCGGCACTGGCCCGGTTGCGCGCCGACGTCGGCATGGTGTTCCAGTCGTTCAACCTGTTCGCGCACAAGACCGTGCTCGAGAACGTGATGCTCGGCCAGATCAAGGTCCGCAAGGCCGACAAGAAGAAGGCCGAGGAGAAGGCGCGCACCCTCCTCGACCGGGTCGGTGTGGGCTCCCAGGCCGACAAGTACCCGGCACAGCTCTCGGGCGGTCAGCAGCAGCGTGTCGCCATCGCGCGGGCGCTGGCGATGGACCCGAAGGTCATGCTCTTCGACGAGCCGACGTCGGCTCTGGACCCCGAGATGATCAACGAGGTCCTCGAAGTCATGCAGCAGCTGGCCAGGGACGGCATGACGATGATCGTCGTCACCCATGAGATGGGTTTCGCACGATCGGCTGCAAACCGCGTGGTGTTCATGGCGGACGGACGCATCGTCGAAGAGGCTGCGCCCGACCAGTTCTTCAGCAATCCGCGCAGCGACCGTGCCAAGGACTTCCTGTCGAAGATCCTGCACCACTGACCTGCATCACTGACGGAACCCACACCGCACGCAGTACTTCACCACTCTTCTAAGGAAGTCCCTCATGAAGCTTCGCAAGGTCACCGCCGCCTCCGCGGTAGCCCTCGTCCTCGCCCTGACCGCGACCGCGTGCGGCGGCGACGACAACAAGGACGACAGCGGCAGCAGCAGCTCCAGCGGCGGCGGCGGCAAGATCAAGGTCGGCATCAAGTACGACCAGCCCGGCCTCGGTCTGAAGAAGCCCGACGGGTCCTTCGCCGGCTTCGACGTGGACGTCGCGACCTACGTCGCCAAGCAGCTCGGCTACGAGCCCGACCAGATCGAGTTCGTCGAGACCAAGAGCGCGGACCGCGAGAACGCCCTCGCGCGCGGTGACGTGAAGTTCATCGCGGCCACCTACTCGATCAACGACGAGCGCAAGAAGAAGGTCGACTTCGCCGGCCCGTACCTGCTGGCCCACCAGGACCTGCTGGTCAAGTCGGACTCGAAGATCGCCAAGGGTGACGACCTCAACGGCAAGAACCTGTGTTCCGTGACCGGTTCGACCTCGGCGCAGAACGTGCAGAAGTCGATCGCCCCCAAGGCGAACCTCAAGGAGGTGAGCTCCTACTCGGAGTGCATCGCCGGCCTCCAGAACGGCTCCGTGGACGCGGTCACCACCGACGACTCGATCCTCGCCGGCTTCGCCTCGCAGGACCAGTACAAGGGCAAGTTCAAGCTCGCCGGCCTGAAGCTCAGCAACGAGAACTACGGCGTCGGCGTCAAGAAGGGCGACACCGCGACCGTCGACAAGATCAACGCCGCCCTGGAGAAGATGGTCAGCGACGGCTCCTGGCAGAAGGCGGTCGACGCGAACTTCGGCCCGGCGGGCTACAAGAACGAGGCCGCCCCGAAGATCGGCGTCATCGTCCCGAACGCCTCGTAACCCACGGCTCAGCCGAGCGGGGTATTTCGCGGTGCGCCGCCGTCCGTCGCGATCACGGCGGCGGCGCGCCCCGCCCTCCACATACGTCACCCACCCGGAAGCGCGGGAGATCGTGTTCGACTTTCTTGAAGGCTACGACGTCCTAGGGGCGTTCTGGATGACGGTGAAACTCACCGCCCTCTCCGCCGTGGGCTCCCTGATCTGGGGCACTCTGCTGGCCGGGATGCGGGTCAGCCCGGTCCCGCTGATGCGCGGGTTCGCCACCGCCTACGTCAACATCGTCCGGAACATCCCCCTGACGGTCATCATCCTCTTCAGCTCGCTCGGCCTCGCCGACGTCTTCGGTATGACCCTGGGCGCCGAGGACTTCAAGGTCCAGGGCTTCCGGCTCGCCGTGCTCAGTCTGATCGCCTACACCGCCGCCTTCGTGTGCGAGGCGATCCGCTCCGGCATCAACACGGTGCCCATGGGACAGGCGGAGGCCGCCCGGGCCATCGGTCTGAGCTTCACCCAGACACTGACGCTCATCGTGCTCCCGCAGGCCTTCCGTTCGGTCATCGGACCGCTGGCCAACGTCCTGATCGCCCTGACCAAGAACACCACGGTGGCGGCCGCCATCGGCGTCGCCGAAGCGGCCTACCTGATGAAGACGATGATCGAGAACGAGGCGCAGACACTGCTCATCGGCGCGGTCTTCGCGTTCGGGTTCGTGGTACTGACCCTGCCGACCGGCCTCATCCTGGGCTGGCTCAGCAAGCGACTGGCGGTGAAGCGATGAGCTCGGTCCTCTACGACACTCCCGGACCCCGCGCCAGGCGGCGCAACGTCCTCTTCTCGGTGGTCTTCTTCGTCCTCCTCGCCCTGTTCGTGTGGTGGGTGTGGCAGAAGATGGAGGACAAGGACCAGCTCACCTCCGCGCTGTGGAAACCGTTCACCGAGTCCGAGGCCTGGACGACGTATCTGCTGCCCGGCCTCGAGAACACGCTCAAAGCAGCCGCGCTCTCCATGGTGATCGCCCTTCCGCTCGGCGCGGTCTTCGGTATCGCCCGCCTGTCCGACCATCGGTGGGTGCGGGCCGTGTCCGGCACGGTGGTCGAGTTCTTCCGGTCGATCCCGGTGCTGCTGCTGATGCTGTTCGCCAACGAGTTCTACGCCCGCTCCACGGACGTCACCAGCGAGGACAGGCCCCTCTACGCCGTCGTCACCGGCCTGGTGCTCTACAACGCCTCGGTCCTCGCCGAGGTCGTCCGGGCCGGCATCCTCTCCCTGCCCAAGGGACAGACCGAGGCCGCGTACGCGATCGGTCTGCGCAAGGGCCAGACGATGAACAGCATCCTGCTTCCGCAGGCGGTCACAGCGATGCTCCCGGCGATCGTCAGCCAGCTGGTGGTCATCGTGAAGGACACCGCGCTCGGCGGCGTGATGCTCGGGTTCCCCGAGCTGCTCAACTCCCGCGGCACGCTGGCGGCCAACTACGCCAACGTGATCCCGAGCTTCATCGTCGTCGCGATCATGTTCATCGTGCTGAACTTCATTCTCACCAGCTTCGCGAGCTGGCTGGAGAGCTACCTGCGGCGCAGCAAGCGCAGTACCGGCGCGGTCCTGGGCGTCGACAAGGTGGACGACCTGAACGCGGCCGAGGTCGGCGGCGGCTTCGGAAGCGGCGCGTCCGCCTGACGCCCGCTCACGTGGTGTGACCTGTACGGAGGCAGTGGCGCGCGCGCCGCTGCCTCCGTCACTTGACGCAAGCAGCGGCAATGGGTTGCATACGTTCTGTGATCGTGCACCCTGCTCCTACCTCTTGTTCCCTTACGTCCCTGAGGACACCGTCGTGGGCAGGGGGCGGCACGCCGTGGACCCGGTGATCATCGTCGGAGCTGGGCCGGTGGGGCTCACGCTCGCCTTGGCGCTGGCCCGCCAGCAGGTGCCTTCCGTGGTTCTCGACGAAGGCCCCGGCAAGGACGAGCCGCGGCTCGCGCGCACCGTCGTCCTGCGGGAGGACACCGCCGCGCTCGTCGAGCGGCTGACCGGAACGTCCCTCGACGGGGCCGGCGTCCACTGGGCCGGATGGCGGTCGATGCGGCGCAAGCAGGTGACCCGCGAGGTCCGGTTCGACGACGCGACCGATCCCGCCCCCCTGCACATCGCCCAGCACGTCCTGACGGGCACCCTGCGCGCCGCCGCCGCGGGTCAGCGGCTGGTGAGCATCTCCGCGGACAGCCGCCTCGACGGCATCGAGCAGGAACCTTCAGGCGTCACGGCCCACACCCGCGGCCCCCAGGGCACCTGGTGGCGTGGCAGCCACCTGGTCGGCTGCGACGGCCCGCGCTCCACGGTCCGCAAACTCCTCGACATCCGCTTTCCCGGCCGCACCGCGGTGGAACGACACGCCGTGGCCGCGCTGCGCACGGAACTTCCGTGGCCCGACGAGGCGTTGCTCCATCGGACACCGCCGTGGCGGGTGACCGGCCCCTCCGCCGGGGAAGTCACCGGACGCCCGCTGCCGGACGGCGTCTGGCGCCTGGACTGGCTGCTGCCGCCCGGCAAGGACCTCGTCACGCCCGAGCTGCTCGTGGCACGTATCCGCGAGACCCTGGCGGGCTGGAGCGGCGGTTCCACGCCCCCCTACGAGCTGCTCGACACCGGCGTCCACACCGTGCACCACCGGCTGGCCCGCCGCTGGCGCGTGGGGCGGGTCTTCGTCGCCGGGGACGCCGCGCACCTGCTCGGCGCACTCGGCACCCAGGGCCTCGACGAGGGCCTGCGGGACGCCGACAACCTGGCCTGGAAGCTGGCCCTGGCCTGGCACCACGGGTCGCACGAGGCGTTGCTCGACAGCTACCAGGCGGAGCGGCGCGCGGCCGTCGCCGCCCGGCTGCGCGCCGCCGACCAGGCACTGCCCCTGCTGCGCGGCGGCGCGGGCATAAGGGCGTACGTGCCCGGCACGGCCCGCGGTCACGACGTGCTGCTCACCGACGGCCACCTCGGCCGCGGTCCGCTGGGCGCGCCGGGCACCTACGACGGCTCGCCGCTCGCACCCCGGCACCTGGAGGCGGAGACGCCGGTGGACACGCCTGTGGGCGCGCCCGTCGAGGACGTCCGTGTGACCGCGGAGGACGGCTCGTTCGTCCGGCTGCGGGACCGCCTGGGGCGCGGCGCCCTGCTCGTCCTGCTGATCGCGCCCGGCACCGGCGTGTGGGAGCGCAGGCACTGGGTGGGCGCCGGGATCATGCCCCGGCTCGCCGCCGCGGTGACGGCCCTGCCGAGCCCGGCCGAGCTGCTGGTGGCCGAGAGCTATCCGGGCGCGGCCGCGCACACCGTTCTGCTGATCCGGCCCGACGGCCATCTGGTCACCGCGCTCAGCGGAGTACGCGCGGCCGACCTGTACGCGGCGGCGGAGGCGACGGTGGGCGGGCCTTCGGGTTCACGGCAAACGTCCGCCGAAGCGGGAGCGGGAGCCACGGCGGGCTCAGCGGCCAAGTGACGGTACGGGGCGCCGTGGCGGGCGCCCGTCCGTACGACCTGCACCGGCTGTGACCGTGCGGTCCACATCGTGACAGTGAGTTGACCGGGGTACACCGGCGTGGTGTACTCCGGATCGTGACCGACACCGATGTGCGCCTGTGGCGGAGGGTCCATATGGACCTCGTCCGCTATGCGGGCTGCGTGTGTCGCCCGTCCTGCTGAATTCGCCTTCGCATCCTCTTCCCCACCGGCGCGCGCCGCCGATGCGCACCTCGCCTCGTGCGCGGCCGCGCGCTCCCCGCGAACGTTCTCAGGACGGTATCCGTGTCTGTCTCTCCTTCCGTATCCACTGCCGCGGTCGCCGCGCCCACCCAGGCCGACCTCCTCGACTTCGTCCGGCGCACGGCCGCCGACGCCGAGCTGATCGCCTCGCTCCCCCTCGACCCGGAAGGCCGCACCTGGGTGCGCCTGGAGGGTCCCGGCGGCAGCGAGGCGTGGCTGATCGGCTGGCCGCCCGGCACCGGCACCGGCTGGCACGACCACGCCGACTCGGTCGGCGCCTTCCTTACCGCGCGGGGCGAGCTGAAGGAGTACTCGCTCGCCGCGCGGCTGCCCACCGACGGCTGGAAGACCCTCGAGCTGACGGAAGGCGTGGACCGGGAGCGCACACTGACCGCCGGCCGCGGCCGCTCCTTCGGACACCACCACGTCCACGAGGTCCTGAACCTGTCCACCGAGGAACACGCCGTCTCCGTCCACGCCTACTACCCCCCGCTGCCGCGCATCCGCCGCTACAGCCGTACGGGACACGTCCTGCGGCTGGAGCAGGTCGAGCGCCCGGAGGACTGGCAGTGAGCGCCCCGGACGCACCTCGGGAAGGGCGCCCGGCGGGCGAACGGCCGCCGGGCGTGGACGAGCTGCTCGAGCGGGTGCGGGCGCGGTACGCGCGCGTGGAGGCACGGGAGGCGTACGAGGCCGCCCGCGCGGGCGAGGCGCTGCTCATCGACATCCGGTACGCGGCGCTGCGCGAGCGGGACGGCCTCATCCCGGGCGCCCTGGTCGTCGAGCGCAACGAACTCGAGTGGCGGCTCGACCCGCAGGGCAGTCATCGCCTGCCCGAGGCCACGAGTCATGACGTGCGGGCGGTCGTGATCTGCAACGAGGGCTACGCGTCGAGCCTCGCCGCCGCGTCCCTGCACCAGCTGGGGCTGCACCGGGCCACCGACCTCGTCGGCGGCTTTCAGGCGTGGCGGGCGGCGGGGCTCCCGGTGACGTCGTAGCGGTCCGGCGGCGCGCCGGGCTCAGTCCTGCGGCGGGCAGTACAGCGGGGCCGTGTCCGCGTTGTCCTTGGTGACCAGACGGACGGGCGTCTTTTCGATCCTGTCGGCCCGGTCGTCCTTGCGGAGCAGGGAGATGACGTTCTGTACCGCCAGTTCGCCGGTGTCCGCGGCCGAGTTGGAGACGGTGGCGGCGAGGCTGCCGGCCTTGAGTGCGGCCAGCGCCTCGTCGGTACCGTTCACCGTCACGATCCTCACGTCCTCGGCACCGGCCGCGTCGAAGGCCTTGCGGGCGGCGAACGCCATCTCCTCGTTGGCCACGAACGCGTAGTCCAGGCCGGGAATCTCCTTGATCATGTCCGCGGCGACCGTCCGCGCCTTGGCGGGGTCGTACATGCCGGGCTTGCTCGCGACGACCGCGGCGGTGTCCGGCAGCCGCTCGGTGAAGGCTTCGGTCAGCAGGTCGGAGGCGGCACCGGGGGCTCCCGCGATCACGCCGACGCTCACCTCGCGGCCGGCGGAGTCCCGCTCGATCCACTCGGCGTCGAGCTCTCCGACCTCCTTCAGATCGACCACGACGGCCCCCAGGAGGTCGGACGTGTCGTCAGGGGCGACCGAGGTGAGGAAGATCGGCACGCCGGCCGCCTTCGCCTTGGCGATGTCCCTCTTGAGGGCGTTGACGTCGACGGTCTGCACGACCAGCGCGTCCACCTTGCGGGCGATCATGTCCTCGATGTTGGAGGCCTCTGTATCACCGTTCTGGCGCGAGTTGGCCGTGACGAGCCGGACGCTGTTGTTGCGGGCCGTCCGCTCGACGGACTCCTGAAGGCACGTATGGAACTCGGTGGTACCGCCGTTGACGAAGCCCAGCGTGATCCGGCCTGTGACCGCTCCCGCGGGTGCCGTGGCCTGCGTCGGCCACATCCCACAGCCGGTGACGAGCAGGCCGGCGCCGAGGACCGAGACGACGAGCGGTCTTCGGGAGCGGGTGGGCACGGGCATGGCAAGGCCGCCTTTCGAGGTGCGGGAGACAACCCCCTGGGAGGAGAGGGGAGTTCACGGGCGGCAGCAGACGGTACCGGCAGGCCGGACGAACTCACCCTTCTGGGAGCGCAAGGTAATCGTGCGCTCCCTGGGGGTCTCGACGATCACCCTTCCCGGAGTGGAAGGGTGATCGTCGAAGACCCCTCCCGGGGTGGAAGGGTGATCGTCGAAGACCCCTCCCGGGGTGGAAGGTGACCGTCACTCACTTCTCGCCGACGCCACCGTCACTCACTCCTTCGCCGTCGCCACCGTCACCGCGCGCGCCCTAAGCGCCACGCGTCCCGGCACGGCGGTGGCGACCAGGGCGAGCAGTCCGGCCCCGGCGACCACCGTGGCGTACACGAGCGGGACGACCGCCGGGGCCGCTCGTCCGGTCATGCCGATACTGAACGCGGTCAGGACCGCCACGGCGATGGCACTGCCGAGGACGACGGCGAGGAGCAGGACCGACAAGGCCTCGGTGCGCAGCATGCGCAGCACCTGACGACGGGTCGCCCCGGCGAGGCGCAACAGCGCGAACTCCCGCACCCGCTCGGCGACCGACATGGCGAGCGTGTTGACCACGGCGATGGCCGTGAACGCCAGCACGAGTCCCATGGCCAGCAGGTTGACCTCGGTGTTCGCCTGCTGCCGTTCGGCTCGCAGCGAGTCGGCCACCGCCGGAGAAATCACCCTGAGCCCCGGGAACTCACGCAACGTAGTCGCGAGTTGTCTCTGTGTACGGGGCGTGCTGACGAGCAGGGAGGAGGCGAGAGGGTTGTCGATGTGGCGGGCGACCAGGTCGTGCGCGAAGGTGAGGTCTCCGAAGCCGAGACCCCGGGCGTAGACGGCGGCGACGGTGAGTGTGGCGGGCGTGCCGTCGCCGAGCGTGAGTTTCAGGGTGCGTCCAGGCGCCAGGTGGAGTTGGTCCGCGGCCAGTTCACTGATGGCGACGGTGTGCTCGGTGAGCCCGTCGAGGGAGCCGGCGGTCACATCCGGGTCCCAGGTACGGCTGACGGCGGCCGGAGTGACGCCCTGGGCCGCGTACTTGTCGAGACCGACCCGGACGGTCGTACGGACCACTTCGGTGACGACATCGTGGTGCGTACGCAGTTGCCGTGCCGCCTCGGCGGGCACACCGGGGCCCTGGGAGACGACGACCCAGTCGGCGCGCACGCCCTCGCGCACCTGGGCGCGGGCCGCGTCGCCGAGGGTGGGCTGGACGAACAGCACCGTGCAGGTCATGCCGATCAGCAGGGTGAGAGGGGTGACGACGGCGGCCATCCGGACCGCGTTTCCGTGCAGGTTGGCGGTGGCGAGCCTGCCGCCGGGGCCGGTCAGCCGCAGGGGACCGGCGAGAAGAAAAGCGGCCGCTCTGACCAGGAGCGGCCCGAGCAGGGCGACGGAGGTGGACAGTACGACGACGGCGAGGAAGGTCACGGGCGTCGACGCGGGCTCGGTGCGCAGGGAGCCGAGCAGGGAGACGAGGACGGCCCCGGCCGCGAGCGACAGCAGACCGGCGAGGAGGCGCCCCCAGGCCGGCCGGGTGCGCTCGGTGCGGGCCTCGGCCAGCGCCTCGGCCGGGCGGATGCGGGCGACGCGGCGGGAGGCGATCCGCGCTGAGGCCCAGGCGCCGAACAGGGTCGCGACGACCGCGGCGAGCGGAGGGGGGAAACTCACGGTGTGCTGAAGCGTGGCGGGTACGGCGCCGAGGGCGACGAACCTGTCGTGCAGCAGGCCACCCAGGGGAAGCCCCAGGAGTGCTCCGGCCGTGCCGGCGGCGAGCGCGACGATCAGGGCTTCGCGCCCGAGGAGGCGGCGGATCTGCCCGGAGGTGGCGCCGACGGCACGCAGCAGGGCGAGTTCGCGGTGGCGCTGCTGGACGGAGAGCGTGAAGGTCCCGACGACCACCAGGACCGCCACGAGCAGCGAGGTGCCGCCCATCGCGCCACCCATGCTGACCAGCTTGACCCGGGCCGCGGCCGCGTCCAGGAACTCGACGGTCCCCCGGTCGTCACCGCTACCGACCTGGGCTCCGGTGCCGTGCAGCGCCGTGGCCACGGCCTCGCGGAGCCGGCTCGGCTCGACGCCGGCCTTCGGCAGCACGCCGAACGCGGTGACCTGCCCGGGGTGTGCGGCGAGACGGCGGGCCTCGCCGGTGGAGAAGAAGAGGGCGCTCTGGTGGCGTACGGCTGTGCCGGGTGCGGCGATGCCGGAGACGCGGTAGGTGCGCGGGGCCTGCGTCGACTGGACGGTGAGCCGGGCGCCGGGGGCCAGGCGGGCGCGCGCGGCGAGGTCTCGGTCGACGACCACGTCGGTGGCCGCCGCGGGAGGGGTGCCCGCGGTGAGCCGGTACGGCGTCAGCGCGGCGGAGTCCCAGGCGTGTCCGTATGCGGGCCTGTCGTCGGAGACCGGGGTGACGGCGGGGGTCAACGGCTCGGCGAGGAAGGTGAGTTCGGGGATGACCCGGGCGACGCCGGGTGTGACGGCGAGCCTGTGTTCGAGGCCGGCCGGGAGCCAGGCGCGTTCGGCGATGGGTTTGGCCTTGTGCTTGACCTTGGTCTTGCCCTTCTTGTGCTTGACGGTGGTCTGGTGGACGTTCTGGTCGGCGGAGACCACGACCGGGGCCGCGGCATAGCGCTCGGTGCGGATGGTGCCTCGCAGCCCGGTCTCCAGGAGAGTGCCGCATGCGCTGATCAGGGCGGCCGCGCACAGCAGTGCGAGGAAGGCGCCCAGGAAGCCCGCTTTGCGGGCACGGACGGTTCTCAGGGCATAGCGCAGCATCATGAGGGATCGGCCTCTCTCGCGTCGCTGACGGAGGGGGTGACGAAGGGGTCGGGCGCGGGAGAGGCGGCGGGAAAGGCGAGAAAGCGGGTGAGCAGCGTGCGCGCGCCCGTGGGGGTCGCCGACTCGGGTCGCTTGTAGCGGTTGAGGAGGGCGATGTACTCCTCGAAGAATTCCCGTAGTTCGGGCAGGGTGAGCCGGATGGTGCCGCGCGAGTAGGGGAACGCGTCCGCCCACGGGTCGTCGTCCTCCGCGTCCCGTTGGAGCCGCTCGAAGAGGTCCAGATCGGCGGCGTAGGCATGGTGGTTCAGCTCGTCCATGACCAGCCGCATCTCGGGACTCTGACGGCTGCGCGGCGGGAACCGCCGGTCCCCGGGGACCGCCCGCCACCAGCGCTCCCGATGCGCGGACGGCTCCGCGCGCCTCGCCGCGGCCGGGTTCTCGCCCCGGTGCGCGGACTTCTCCGCGTCCGTCTCCTCGACGAAGCCGTACCTGGCCAGCTCACGCAGGTGGTAGCTGGTGGACCCGGTGTTCAGGCCGAGGGCGCGCGCAAGGGTCGCCGAGGTGGCCGGGCCGTGCAGGGTGAGGTGTTCGAGCATGCGCTGCCGTCGCGGCTGGGCGAGCGCCCTGAGCGCGGCGACGTCGCCGAGTTCGACGGGAGCCGCGGAGGCGTGTTCCGCGTCCGGGGGCTCGTGGGCACGGGTTCCTGGGGCATGCGTACACACTCGCCTGTGCACAGACCTGTGTGCACTGCGGTGGTCCGGCGTCCTCAGTGGGGGGTTATCCCCACCCCACCGTGGGAGAACGCCTTGCTGCGCTGGAGGAACGCCCTGTTCGGCGCCCCTCGTTCAGAACGCCTCGCCGTCCAGGAACTCCGTGTCCTGGCCCTCCGTCTCCAGTGCCTGCCGGACCACCCGCAGGGCCATGCCCTCGGGATAACCCTTGCGCGCGAGCATTCCGGCGAGGCGGCGCAGCCGCTTGTCGCGGTCGAGGCCGCGGGTCGAGCGCAGCTTGCGGGCGACAAGCTCGCGCGCCGTCTCCTCTTCCTGATCGGAGTCGAGCTGGGCGACGGCCTCTTCGATCAGCTCCGCATCGACCCCCTTGGTGCGCAGCTCCTGGGCGAGCGCCCGCCGGGCCAGTCCCCGGCCGTGGTGCCGGGACTCCACCCAGGCCTCCGCGAAGGCGCCGTCGTTGATCAGTCCGACCTCCTCGAACCGCGAGAGCACCTCCTCCGCCACGTCGTCCGGGATCTCCCGTTTGCGCAGGGCGTCGGCGAGTTGCTTCCGGGTGCGCGGGGTCCCGGTGAGCAGGCGCAGGCAGATCGCCCGTGCCCGCTCAGCCGGGTCCCCTGAAGGCTCCCCCCTCTCGGCCCTCGACGAGGAAGAGGCGCCTCCGTCCTCGGTGGGCGCTTCCCCGAAGCCGCGTCGGCGGCCCCCACGCCCGGCGCGTGGACCTCCGTCGCGACCGCGCCGCGCCCGTCCGCCACGGGGCCGGCCGTCGCCGTCCGTCCCCTCATCGCGCTGTGAGCCGTTGTCCGGCCGGTCCTCGCCGGCCTGGGCGGGGCCGCCGTCGGCCCCGCCCACCGTCCCCCGGGGGGTGTCGGGGGAGACGTACTCGGCCCAGTCCGTTCGTCGCGTCACGGTCAGCTCTTGGCAGCCGTGGCCTTGGTCTTGGCGGTCTTGGCCGCGGCGGCCGGAACCGCCTTGGCGGCGTCGTCCGCGGGCGTGCCCGCGGTAGCCGCGGTGACCGCGCCCGGCTCGGCGGCGGGCTCCTCGGGACGCACGCCGACGCCCAGCTTCTCCTTGATCTTCCTCTCGATCTCGTTGGCGAGGTCGGGGTTGTCCTTCAGGAAGTTACGGGCGTTCTCCTTGCCCTGTCCCAGCTGGTCGCCCTCGTACGTGTACCAGGCGCCGGCCTTGCGGACGAAGCCGTTCTCCACGCCCATGTCGATCAGACCGCCCTCGCGGCTGATGCCCTGGCCGTAGAGGATGTCGAACTCGGCCTGCTTGAAGGGCGGCGCGACCTTGTTCTTGACGACCTTGACGCGGGTGCGGTTGCCGACCGCGTCCGTGCCGTCCTTCAGGGTCTCGATGCGGCGGATGTCGAGGCGCACCGACGCGTAGAACTTCAGCGCCCGGCCACCGGTCGTGGTCTCCGGGGAGCCGAACATCACGCCGATCTTCTCGCGGAGCTGGTTGATGAAGATCGCGGTGGTCTTGGACTGGTTGAGCGCGCTGGTGATCTTCCGCAGGGCCTGGCTCATCAGACGGGCCTGGAGACCGACGTGGCTGTCACCCATCTCGCCCTCGATCTCGGCTCGCGGGACGAGCGCGGCGACGGAGTCGATGACGATGAGGTCGAGGGCGCCGGAGCGGACCAGCATGTCCACGATCTCGAGGGCCTGCTCGCCGTTGTCCGGCTGCGAGAGGATCAGGTTGTCGATGTCGACGCCGAGCTTCTTCGCGTACTCGGGGTCGAGGGCGTGCTCCGCGTCCACGAAGGCGACCTGTCCGCCGGCCTTCTGCGCGTTCGCCACGGCGTGCAGCGTCAGTGTCGTCTTACCGGAGGACTCCGGACCGTACACCTCCACCACGCGGCCGCGCGGCAGCCCGCCGACGCCGAGAGCGACGTCGAGTGCGGTCGACCCGGTGGGGATGACCTCGATGGGCTCGTTCGGTCGCTCGCCGAGACGCATCACGGCGCCCTTGCCGAACTGCCGTTCAATCTGTGCGAGTGCGGCATCCAGTGCCTTCTCGCGGTCGGTTCCTGCCATGGGTTCCACCCGGTTTGCTTGAGTCGATCGCTTCACGTCAAAGACGCTAACGCCTGCCACTGACAATGCGCCCCGACGCCGGTCCGGCCTGTGGATAACTCGGGTGCTTCTCCATCCGAAACAGGACAGAACACCCGACCAGCGTCTCACCGGAACCTCAATGAGAACGGATGTTCGATTTTCGTGTCAAGCGCACCACGCGGCACTTCCGAGGCTACGTTCACCCGCCGCCCACACCCCCCGATCGGCTCACACGCCCCTTCGTCCGCTCGCTCCCGGCTACTTCCCCGGGCGTACACCGGGTGTCTCCGGCAGGACGACGACGGCGTACGACGCGACCGGGAGGCTCGGTGCATGCACCGGCAGAAGACCGCGCCCTCGCGCGGTGAAGGCGACACCGGGTACCCGGTCCCTCACCCGCACCCCCCGGACAGTCGGCACCACCCGTACCTCCGGTACCCCCGATACCCGAGATATCGCCTCTACGAGGCGACGGCGCTCCTGCTGATCCTCTCCGGGCTCGTCCACCTCGTGGTGTTCGCCGTCGACGGCGGCCCCTGGAACGGGCCGGTCTCCTGGCGCAAGCCGGTGACCTTCGGGATCTCCTTCGGAGTGACGCTCCTCGCGGTCGTCCGGGTCACTTCGTACGTGCGGGTCGGGCCACGGCTGCGCGCCGCGCTGCTCGGGGTGTTCACCGCCGACTGTGTCGTGGAGGTGGCGGGCATCACCCTCCAGGCGTGGCGCGGGGTGCCCTCGCACCTGGACATGGAGACGCCCCTCGACACGGGCGTGTCCATGACGCTGGCGGTCGGCGGCGGGGTCCTCGTGGTGCTGCTCACCGCGTTCGCCGTGGCGTCCTTCCGGCACCGGCCGACGGGGCCGGCCGGGATGGCCCTCGCGGTGCGCTCCGGTTTCGCGATCCTGCTCGTCGCGCTCGCCTCGGGGGCGGCGATGATCGCGCGCGGTGTCGTGCTCACCCGCACGGGACACCAGGAGGCGGCGTATCACTCGACGGCCTCGCTCAAGCCCCTGCACGGGGTGAGTCTGCACGCCGTCCTGGTGCTGCCGGCGCTGGCCTGGCTGCTGTCCCGCACGCCCTGGAGCGAGGCCGCGCGCCACCGGATCGTGTCCGCGGCGGTGGGGTGCTACGCGGTCGCGGTCGCCGCGGCCGGAGTGTGGGCGGTCCTCGGGTACTGACTGCCGCTCCGCGTCAGCCGGACTCGTCCGGCGCGCCGTCCTGCCGGTGCCGCGCCCGCCCCCACAGCCGCCGCGCGCGCGTGAGCGGTCCCGGCCCGCCCCCGTGTCCCCGGTGTCCGTGGACGCGGGGGTCGTCCGTGACGGCGTAACGCTTCACGTAGGCGCCCAGGAACGCCTGGAGCGTCGCGACCGCCGGGATGGCGACCAGCGCGCCGACGGCGCCGAGGAGGGCGGTACCCGCGATGACCGAGCCGAAGGCGACGGCAGGGTGGATGTCGACGGTCTTCGAGGTCAGCTTGGGCTGCAGCATGTAGTTCTCGAACTGCTGGTAGACCACGACGAAGATGAGCACCCACAGGGCGTACAGGGGCGAGACGGTGAAGGCGATCAGCATGGGCAGGGCGCCCGCGAGATAGGTGCCGATGGTGGGGATGAACTGCGAGACCACACCCACCCAGACGGCGAGCACGGGCGCGTACGGGATGCCGAGCGCCTCGAGCAGGACGTAGTGCGCGACGCCGGAGATCAACGCCATCAGTCCGCGCGAGTACAGATAGCCGCCGGTCTTGTCGACGGCGATCTCCCACGCCCGCAGCACCTCGGCCTGCCGTGCGGGCGGCAGCACGGAGCACAGCCCGCGGCGCAGGCGCGGCCCGTCGGCGGCGAAGTAGAACGAGAACAGGGCGATGGTCAGCAGCCGGAAGAGACCGCCGAGGACCTGCGTGGAGACGTCCAGCACCCCGGCGGCACTGTTCTGGGCGTACTTCTTCAGCCACTCGGAGTGGAGCAGGCCCTCCTGGATGTCCACGCGCCTGAGCTCGGTGTGGAACGTGGTGTTGATCCAGTTGATCACCGAGTCGAGGTACTCCGGGAAGCCCTCGATCATCTTGATGATCTGACCCGCGAGCATCGAACCGAGCAGCGTGAAGAAGCCCGCGGCCACGATCAGCAGGCCGAAGAAGACCAGGAAGGTGGCCAGCCCCCTGCGCATCCCGCGGGCCGACAGCCGGCTGACCGCCGGTTCTATGGCGAGGGCCAGGAAGAACGCGATCAGGATGTTGAGCAGTAGACCGATGAGCTGATGGAAAGCCCAGAGGCCCAGCTGGAACACACCGATGAGAGCGAGCGCGAGCACCATGGCGCGCGGAAGCCAGCGCGGCATGCGCGCACCCTGCTCGGCGCCGCCGTCGGCCGGGGGCGGTCCGGTGGGCGGCGTCGCGCCGAGCGGGGATGCGTGCCGGGCGGTCTGCCCGGTCTCGTCAGTGGGTGCCACGGGGCAAGTCTCGCCTACGGCACCGACAATCGGAGAACCGCCTGCGCTCATCTCGTGGGATCAGCGCATCTCCTGGGGAACGTTCATCACCGTGCACACCACCCGCCACACGTCCTTGGCCTCCCAGCCGTTCGCCAGCGCTCCGTGCACCGTGCGTCCGCCGAGTTCCGCCATCACGTGATCGCGCGCGAACGTCTCGGCGTACCCCGCGCCGAAGTGCTCGTCCATTCGCTGCCAGAAGACCGTCAACCGCATGACACCAGTATCCCGCGCGAGGGGGTGGCCCTCGCCGGGACCGCCTGCGGAGACCGCTTTCCGCCCTACGGTCTGACGCATGGCCGAATCCGGAGCATCCCCACTCCCCCCGACGCCCCCGGCGCGCTCCCCGCTCTTCCGCGCCGAGCACTTCGTATGGCTCACCGCGCGCGTGCTGGAGCAGCACCTCTTCGCACACGACTTCCTGCACGGAGGCGCAGACCCCGTCGAGACCGCCCTCGACGCCTACCGCAACGAGGACGGCGGATACGGCCACGCGCTGGAGCCCGACCTGCGGGGCCCGGTGAGCCAGCCCCTGCACACCGTGCGGGCCCTGCGGGTCCTGGACTCCGTCGGACGCCTCGGCGGCCGGCGCGTGGAGCGGGTGTGCGGCTATCTGACCTCGGTCTCGACCGTCGACGGCGCGCTGCCGGCGATCCATCCGAGCCAGCGCGGATACCCGGCGGCCCCCTTCATCCCGATCGTGGACGACCCGCCCAGCGAGCTCCTCTCCACCGGGCCGATCGTGGGCCTGCTGCACCGCAACGACGTCTGGCACGCGTGGCTGTTCCGGGCCACGGACTTCTGCTGGCAGGCGGTGGACTCCCTGGAACGGTCCCACCCGTACGAGATCCAGGCCGCCGTGGCCTTCCTGGACTCCGCGACCGACCGCCCGCGCGCGGAGGCGGCCGCCGACCGGCTGGGCCGCCTGGTACGCGAGCACCGGCTCGCCGCGCTGGACCCGGACCACCTGGACGCGTATCCGGTCGCACCCGGTTACGCCCCCGGCGAGCACCACTTCCCGTACGACTTCGCGCGGACACCGCATTCCCTCGCGCGGGCGTGGTTCACCGACGACGAGATGGCGCGCTCCCTGGACCACCTCGCCGACGATCAGCAGCAGGACGGCGGCTGGCCCGTGCGGTGGCGCCGCTGGGCACCCGGCACCGCCCTGGAGGCACGCCCCATGGTGACGATCGAGGCCCTGCGCACCCTCAGGGCCTACGGCCGCCCCATCGGCTGACCCGCGCGCCGTCGCCTGGTCCGCCGCGCCATCGGCCGCTCCCGCCCTGCCATGGGCTGCCCCGCACTGCCATGGCATCCCTCCGCGCCGCCGACAGCCGGCCCTCACCTGGACCGGCCTCCTTCGTCCCTCACCCGCCCAGGGCCCGCACCCCGGCCGTCACCACCACGGCGGCCCCGACGACCAGCAGGAAGGGAGCCCGCAGGATGAGGGCGACGACGGCCGCGGCGAGCCCCGCGGCCCTCGCGTCGAGCACGAGCGCGTGCCCGTCGGCGAAGGTCTGCTGGGCGGTGAGGGCGGCGAGCAGGGCGACGGGGAGCAGGGCGGCGCACCGCCTGACGAGGGGACGTTCGAGAAGGCCCGCGGGGACGAGCAGTCCGGCGAGCTTGACGGCGTAGCAGCCCAGAGCGGTCGCGCCGATCGCGATCCATATGTTCACCGCTCCTCCTCCCCCGTGCCGACCCCACCGGCCGCCCGGGCGGCCTGCCGCCGCCCCTCCAGATAGAGGACGACCGGCACGGCGAGCGCGGCCGTCAGCACGGGCACTCCGGCGGGCAGCACGGGCAGCAGGCCCAGCCCCAGCAGCGCCGCGAGCCCGGCTACGGCCCGCTCGGCGGTGGTCTTCAGCATCGGCGCGAGCAGCGCCAGGAAGACGGCGGGCCCTGCCGCGTCGAGCCCCCACGCGTCCGTGTCCCCGATGGCCTCGGCGCCCAGGGCGCCGAGCAGCGTGGTGAGGTTCCACAGCACGTACAGGGTCAGCCCGGTGACACCGAAGCCGATGCGCGCGGCACGCCGCCCGGACTGGGCGAGCGAGACCGCCGCCGTCTCGTCGATCACCCACTGGGCGGCGAACGGGCGCACCGCGCGCGGTAGCGCCAGCGACTGCGACAGACGCAGACCGTAGAAGGCGTTGCGTACGCCCAGGAAGAAGGCGCCCGCGGCCGCCGTCAGGGGATTGCCGCCCGCCGCCAGCGCCCCGACGAGCGCGAACTGGGACGCTCCCGTGAAGACGAGAAGGCTGAGCGCGCAGGTCTGCCACACCGTGAGTCCGCTGCCCGCCGAGGTCACCCCGAAGGCGAACCCGGAGAGTCCTACGGCGATCCCGACCCCGAGTGCGTCCCGTACGACGGCGGCGTCCGGCCGTCCCCCGCCGTCGGCTCGTCTGTCCGTGAGAGCTGTCTGTTCTGCCACGCCCACGAGGGTAGGAGCAGACCTGCGGCCGGGTCTTGTACGTTCTTGCGCTCGCGCTGGTACGCCCCGGGAGGGACCCCGACGATCCGGGCGAAATGGCGGTTGAGGTGCGGCTGGTCGGCGAATCCCACGGCGACGGCCGCCTCCGCCGGTGCGGTCCCCGCGTCCAGCAGCCGCCGCGCCCGCCGCACGCGGGCATCGGTCAGCCAGGCATGGGGCGGCAGTCCGTACGCGTCCCGGAAGGCCCGCAGCAGTGCGAACGAGCTGGTTCCGAGACCCGCGGCCAGTTCCTCCAGCGCCGGCGGATCGGCCAACCGCTCCTCCAGCACGCCACGCGCGCGTGCGGCGATCCGTGCCCCTGCCGACCGCACCTCCCGCTGCGGCAGCGGTCCGCCGTTGAGCCGCAGCAGCCGCGTCACGGCCACCCGCAGCAGGGTGTCGGCGGCCAGCGCGTTGCCCTCCTCGGCGGCTCGGAGCACCTGATGGACCAGCCCGACGGCGTACGTGTCGTCCAGCACGGGACTGACGAATCCCGGGGTGCCCCGAAGGGTCGTGGTCTCGGCCGCGATCTCGGCCACCACGTCGGGCGACGGATACACCGCTCCGTACCGCCAGCCCTCCGGCACCCCCGCCCGCCCGGTGTGCGGGGTGTCCGGATTACCGGACCACCGCACCGGGCCGACGGCCCACCGCCTCCGCTACGGCGCCCCACCACCCCCGCCGCCTCCGCGCCCCGCCCCGCCGCCCTCTGCCGCTTCCGTGCCCCGCGCCACATCCCACCGGCCCCCTCCGCACGGCGAACGCCGACCGCCCCGGGCCCGAGAGACGCCGTATCCGCGCAGGTCAGGGCAATTGTCAGTGGCCGGGTGCAGGATGGACGCATGGTCAGCTCCGCACGCCGAGCCCTCGACGGCTTCTCCCCCGCGACCCGCGGCTGGTTCACGAGGGCCTTCTCCGCGCCCACCGCGGCCCAGGCGGGCGCGTGGCAGGCCATCGGCGAGGGATCGGACGTGCTGGTCGTGGCCCCGACCGGCTCCGGGAAGACCCTGGCCGCCTTCCTCGCCGCCCTGGACCAGCTCGCCTCGACGCCCCCTCCCGCCGACCCGAAGAAGCGCTGCCGGGTCCTCTACGTCTCGCCCCTCAAGGCCCTCGCGGTCGACGTGGAGCGCAATCTGCGCAGCCCCCTGACCGGCATCCGGCAGGAGTCCGTGCGTCTCGGCCTGCCCGAGCCGGAGGTCAAGGTCGGCATCCGCTCCGGGGACACCCCGCCCGCCGAGCGCCGCGCGCTGTCCACCCGCCCCCCGGACATCCTGATCACGACCCCCGAATCGCTGTTCCTGATGCTCACGTCGGCCGCGCGCGACGCGCTGACGGGCATCGAGACGGTGATCCTGGACGAGGTGCACGCGGTCGCGGGCACCAAGCGCGGCGCCCACCTGGCGCTCTCCCTGGAGCGGCTGGACGAGATCCTTCCGAAGCCGGCCCGCCGCATCGGCCTCTCGGCCACGGTCCGGCCGGTCGACGAGGTGGCGCGGTACCTGTCCCCCCAGCGCAAGGTGGAGATCGTCCAGCCGAAGTCCGGCAAGGAGTTCGACCTCTCGGTCGTCGTCCCGGTGGAGGACCTGGGCGAGCTGGGCGGCTCCCCGGTCGCCGAAGGATCGGAAGGGGCCGAGCGCCCCTCGATCTGGCCGCATGTCGAGGAGCGGATCGCCGACCTCGTCCAGGCCCACCGCTCCACGATCGTGTTCGCCAATTCCCGCCGTCTCGCCGAACGCCTGTGCAACCGGCTCAACGAGATCGCCTACGAGCGGGCCACCGGCGAGCCGCTGGACGAACACCACTCGCCCGCCGAGCTCATGGGTGGCTCGGGCGCGGCCCAGGGCGCCCCGCCCGTCATCGCGCGCGCCCACCACGGCTCGGTCTCGAAGGAACAACGCGCGCTCGTGGAGGAGGACCTCAAGGCGGGCCGGCTGCCCGCCGTGGTGGCGACCTCCAGCCTCGAGCTGGGCATCGACATGGGCGCGGTGGACCTCGTCGTCCAGGTCGAGTCCCCGCCTTCGGTGGCCTCGGGCCTCCAGCGCGTCGGCCGCGCGGGACACCAGGTGGGCGCCGTGTCCACCGGTGTGGTCTTCCCGAAGTACCGCGGTGACCTCGTCCAGGCGGCGGTGGTCACCGAGCGGATGCGCACGGGCTCCATCGAGTCCCTGAGGGTCCCCGCCAACCCGTTGGACGTCCTGGCGCAGCAACTCGTCGCGATGACCGCGCTCGACACCTGGCAGGTCGACGACCTGCTGACCACGGTCCGCCGTGCCGCCCCTTTCGCCGCCCTCCCCGAGTCCGCGTTCACAGCGGTCCTGGACATGCTGGCCGGCCGCTACCCGTCCGACGCCTTCGCCGAGCTGCGCCCGCGCGTGGTGTGGGACCGCGTCGCCGGCACGATCACCGGCCGTCCCGGCGCCCAGCGTCTCGCCGTCACCTCCGGGGGCACGATCCCCGACCGGGGCCTGTTCGGGGTCTTCCTGGCGGGCTCCGACCCCAAGAAGGGCGGCGGCCGGGTCGGCGAGCTCGACGAGGAGATGGTGTACGAGTCGCGCGTGGGCGACGTCTTCACGCTCGGCACCAGCTCCTGGCGTATCGAGGACATCACACGCGACCGCGTCCTGGTCTCCCCCGCCCCCGGGGTCCCGGGCCGGCTGCCGTTCTGGAAGGGCGACCAGCTGGGCCGCCCGCTGGAGCTCGGCCGCGCGGTGGGCGCGTTCCTGCGTGAGGTCGGCTCCCTGCCCAAGGAGGACGCCCGGCTCCGGCTGCGCACCGCGGGCCTGGACACCTGGGCGGCCGACAACGTGATCTCCTACCTGGACGAGCAGCGCCAGGCCTGCGGGCACATCCCGGACGACCGCACGATCGTCGTGGAGCGGTTCCGGGACGAACTGGGTGACTGGCGGGTCGTCGTCCACTCCCCCTTCGGCGCCCAGGTCCACGCTCCCTGGGCCCTCGCACTGGGCGCCAAGCTCTCCGAGCGCTACGGCATGGACGCCCAGGTCATGCACGCCGACGACGGCATCGTCCTGCGGCTGCCCGACGCCGACCTCATGAGCCTGGACCTGCTCGACCGGGAGCCCTCGAAGGCGGGCACGGAGTACGACGCCGAGCAGGCACCGGTCGGCGCGGCCGACGTCGTCTTCGACAAGGGCGAGGTCGACCAGATCGTCACCGACCAGGTCGGCGGCTCGGCGCTGTTCGCGGCCCGCTTCCGTGAGTGCGCCGCCCGCGCGCTGCTGCTGCCGCGCCGCAACCCGGGCAAGCGCACCCCGCTGTGGCAGCAGCGCCAGCGCGCCGCCCAGCTGCTCCAGGTGGCGAGCGAGTTCGGCTCGTTCCCGATCGTCCTGGAAGCGGTCCGCGAGTGCCTCCAGGACGTCTTCGACGTTCCCGGGCTCGTGGAGCTGATGGGTGACCTGGAGGCCCGCAAGGTACGCCTGGTCGAGGTCACCACCCCGGAGCCCTCACCCTTCGCCCGCTCCCTCCTCTTCGGTTACGTCGCCCAGTTCCTCTACGAAGGCGACTCCCCGCTCGCCGAGCGCCGTGCGGCCGCCCTCTCCCTGGACTCGCGTCTGCTGGCCGAGCTGCTCGGCCAGGCGGAGCTGCGCGAACTGCTCGACGCCGAGGTCCTCACGGAACTGGAGCGAGAGATCCAGTGGCTCACCGAGGACCGCCGGGTGAAGGACACCGAGGGCGTCGCGGACATCCTGCGCCTTCTCGGTCCGCTCACCGACGCCGAGCTGGCCGAGCGCGGCGCCGAACCCCACTGGGCGCAGGAACTGGCCGCCGCCCGCCGCGCCATCCGGGTCCGCATCGCGGGCGTCGACCACTGGGCCGCGATCGAGGACGCGGGCCGGCTGCGCGACGCGCTCGGCACGGCGCTCCCGGTAGGTGTGCCGGAAGCCTTCACGGAACCGGTCAAGGACCCGCTCGGCGACCTCCTCGCGCGCTACGCACGCACCCACGGCCCCTTCACCTCGGCAGGCGCCGCCGCCCGCTTCGGCCTCGGCGCGGCGGTGACCGAGGGCGCGCTCCAACGACTCGCGGCCGGCGGGCGCGTCGTCCAGGGCGAGTTCCATCCGGCCGGCATCGGCCAGGAGTGGTGCGACGCGACCGTCCTGCGCAGGCTGCGTCGCCGCTCCCTGGCCGCCCTGCGGCACGAGCTGGAGCCGGTCCCGCCGCCCGCGCTGGCCCAGTTCCTGCCCCAGTGGCAGCACATCGGCAAGGGCCACTCCCTGCGCGGCACCGACGGACTGGTGCGCGCCCTCGAGCAGCTCCAGGGCGCCTCGGTCCCCGCCTCGGCCCTGGAGAAGCTCGTGCTGCCGTCCCGTGTGCGGGACTACGCGCCGGCGATGCTCGACGAACTCACCGCGGCCGGAGAGGTGGTCTGGGCCGGCGCGGGCGCCCTCCCCGGCAAGGACGGCTGGATCTCCCTGTACGTGGCGGACGCGGCGCCCCTGCTTCTGCCGCCGCCTCACCCTCTGGAGCTGACGGCACTGCACCAGTCGGTACTAAACGCCCTCTCCGGGGGCTACGGCCTGTTCTTCCGCCAGATCGCGGACCAGGTCCGCGCCACCACGCACCCCGAGGCCACCGACCCACAGCTCGCCGACACCGTCTGGGACCTGGCCTGGTCCGGCCGGCTCACCAACGACACGCTCACCCCCCTGCGCGCCCTGCTGGGCTCGGGGCGCACGGCCGGTTCCACCGCCCACCGTGCCAAGCGCGCGGTGCCGCGCGGCCGCTACGGCTCGCTGACGGCAGCGGCCCGCCCCGCTTCCCGCACCGGTCCCCCGACCGTCGCCGGGCGCTGGTCCCTGCTGCCGGCCCACGAGTCCGACCCCACGGTCCGTGCCCACGCCCTCGCCCGTACGCTGCTCGACCGGCACGGAGTGGTGACGCGGGGCGCGGTCGCGGCCGAGGGCGTCGAAGGCGGCTTCTCGGCGACGTACCGCATCCTGTCCGTCTTCGAGGAGAGCGGTCAGGCCCGTCGCGGCTATGTCGTCGAGGGCCTGGGCGCGGCGCAGTTCGCCATGGACGGTGCCGTGGACCGGCTGCGCGCGGTGGCCAACGCCCGCGACCGAGGTGAGCCGCTGCCCGGCCCGAACCCCCCGCCGGCGAGCCCCTCGGACGGCTTCTCCTTCCCCGACGGCCCCCCGGCCGACGACATCTGGGACCTTCCCGGCCCCGACGCCGACCCGCTTTCCCCCTTCAACGCGGCGACCCCCGCCTCGCCGGACGAGTACGTCTCCCCCCGCGACTTCTCCTCCCCGGGCGCCGGTGGCCCTCGCGGGGGCAACGCTTTCCCGAGCGGTACGGGTGGCCCAAGCGGCTCGGGCGGTCCGAACGGCTCGGGCAGGCCCAACGGCCCGGGCTTCCCGTCCGGCCCGGGTTTCCCCGATCACGACCCCCGGCGTGCCCAGAACCGCAACCGTCACGGAGCCACATCGGGTGGCTCCCGCGCCGTCGTCCTCGCCGCCGCCGACCCGGCGAACGCGTACGGCGCCGCCCTGGGCTGGCCCGAGCCGCCGAGCGGCGCCGGGCACAAACCGGGCCGCAAGGCCGGCTCCCTGGTGGTGCTCGTGGACGGCGAACTGACGCTCTACATGGAACGCGGCGGGAAGACCCTGCTGGCCTGGCCCTCCACCGCGGACGGCGAGGACAGCCCCACCGACGACCCACGCCTGCACACCGCCGCGCAGGCCCTCGCGGAGGCCGCGCGTGCGGGCTCGCTCGGCACGGTGACGGTGGAGCGCGTCAACGGCGCCTCGGCTCTCACCTCCCCCATCGGCACCCTGCTGGAAGGAGCGGGCTTCATCGCGACACCGCGTGGCCTGCGACTGCGCGCATGACCACCGCACCCCGCCCGGAGCGACCGGCATGTCACCCTTGACCCATGCCCGAAGGTGACACGATCTGGCAGGCCGCGAGGCGACTGCACGACGCGCTCGCGGGCAAGGTACTGACCCGCTCGGATCTCCGGGTGCCGAAATACGCCACCGCCGACCTCACCGGACGCACCGTCCTGGACGTCACCGCGCGCGGCAAGCATCTCCTCACCCGCGTCGAAGGGGACCTGACGCTCCACTCGCACCTGCGGATGGACGGCTCCTGGAGGGTGTTCACCAACGGGCAGCCCTGGACCGGCGGCCCGGCGCACCAGATCCGGGCGATCCTCGGCACCGACGACCGCGCCGCGGTCGGATACCGCCTCCCCGTCCTCGAACTGCTGCGCACCGCCGACGAGTCACGAGCCGTCGGCCACCTCGGCCCCGACCTGCTGGGCCCCGACTGGGACCCCGAGCGAGCCCTGGCCAACCTGCTCACGGACCCCGCCCGCGCTCTCGGCGAGGCCCTCCTCGACCAGCGCAACCTCGCCGGCATCGGCAACGTGTACAAGAGCGAGCTCTGCTTCCTGCTCGGCGTCACCCCATGGCTCCCCGTCGGCGCCCTTCCCGCCGACCGCGCCGCGAAGCTGCCCGCCGTCGCGAAGAAGATCCTGGAGGCCAACCGCGACCGTCCCATCCGCAACACCACGGGGCGCCGCGGCCAGAACCTGTTCGTCTACGGCCGCACACCCCGGCCCTGCCTGCGCTGCGGCACCCAGGTCCGGGTCGCCGACCAGGGCGACGGCTCCCGCGAGCGCCCGACCTACTGGTGCCCCGTCTGCCAGGCCGGACCCGCCCCGGCACCGGGCTCCCCGCCGACGCGCCGTCTCCGCCCCCGCACCACCAGGTGACGGCCCTCGACGACCGCCCCCTGCAACCCCGTTGACGAGCAGCCCTCAGCCTCGGGCAGGCGCCACGCAATTGACGGGCCGTCAGAAACCCTCGTACCGTCACTTCATGGCCGTGAAGGCGTACGACCTCACCGGACGCACCGCGTTCGTCACCGGCGCCGCGAGCGGAATCGGGCGCGCCTGCGCCCTGCTGCTCGCCCAGGCGGGCGCCACCGTGCACGGCGCGGACCGCGACGACCGGGGCCTGCACGAGACGGCGACCCTGATCAAGGACCGGGGCGGCACAGCCCGTACCCACCACCTCGACGTCACCGACCGCGTCCAGGTCCGGCAGGCCGTCGAGTCCTGCGAGCGGCTGGACGTCATGGCCGCCGTCGCCGGGATCATGCACAGCAGCCCGGTCCTGGAGACCCGGGACGAGGACCTCGACCGGGTCCTGGCCGTCAACTTCAAAGGTGTGCTGTACGCCTGTCAGGAGGCGGCCCGCCTGATGCTGGCCCGCGAAACCGGCGGCAGCATCGTCACGATGGCCTCGGGAGCGGTCGACACCGGTGGTCCGGGTCTGCTCTGCTACGGCGTCGCCAAGGCGGCCGTGGTCCAGTTGACGAAGACGCTGGCGACGGAGGTCGGCCGGCACGGCATCCGCGTCAACGCCGTCGCCCCCGGATGGATCCGCACCCCGATGACCGACCGCCACGACGCAGGCGCACAGGCGCACACCGAGGCGCTCATGGCCCGGATGTCACCCCTGGGCCGGGTCGGCGAACCGGAGGACATCGCCCACGCCGTGCTCCATCTGGCCTCGGACGCGTCGTCGTTCACCACAGGCCAGATCCTCCGCCCGAACGGCGGAGTGGCCATGCCCTGGTAAAAGCACCGGGCCAAACACCCGGCCGAGCACCGGCCCGAGCCCCCGGCCAACCACGAAGCCCCACCCCAGGCCGCGCACCGGACCGAGCCGCAGCCCAACACCAGACCCCACCCCAGACCGAGCACCGCGCCGAGCACCACGCCAAGCCCCCGGCCCACCACGAGACCCCACCCCAGGCCGCACACCGGACCGAGCCACAGCCCAACACCAGACCCCACGCCAGACCGAGCACCGCGCCGAGCACCACGCCAAGCCCCCGGCCCACCACGAGACCCCACCCCAGGCCGCACACCGGACCGAGCCACAGCCCAACACCAGACCCCACCCCAGACCGAGCACCGCGCCGAGCACCACGCCAAGCCCCCGGCCCACCACGAGACCCCACCCCAGGCCGCACACCGGCCCGAGCCCCCGGCCAACCACGAAGCCCCACCCCAGACCGAGCACCGTACCGAGCGGGAGTCACGAAGCCCGACCACCCCACTCAACCCGCCCAAGGGCGATCGCCCCGCTCCACGGACACCCACCTTCGCGCGGCACTCGCGGCACTCCCCCAGCGGGACACCTACCCCCGCAGGACACCCACCCCGGCCAGACACCGCCCCCGCGAACACCCACCCCCCGCCAGACACCTACCCTCGCGCCTCTCCCCCAGCCCCGCCCCCATTCCCAGCCACGCCACCACCGGTTCCCCCGGTCCCACCCCCAGCACTCCCGCCGCCGGCGTCCCCAGCGCCCCCACCGCCGCCTCCCCACCCACCAGATCTCCCACCCCCACCTCCACCGTCCCAACAGCCGCCGCTCCCGCTCCCGTCCCCCGCCACCGCGACTCCCCGCCAAGCGGCCCGCCATCGCCCGTCCTCGACGGCCCCCGCCGCACGCGCCTTGGCGACGCAGTGCACCGGGAGCAGGCTCAGTCCCCAGCCTCCGGCGGCGACCGCGCCCTCCAGCATTCCGGCGTCGGGCGCCACGGCGAGCCGCAACACGGCCCACCACCACATCCCGCCCAGCCCGAGGCCGAGCCCCAGCACGGCCCCTCGCCCCGCTATTCGCCCCACCATGGCCGTCACCTCCAGCCCGAGCCTCACCACGACATCCAGTAGCCCCCGCGCCTGTGCGGAGGCCGACGCTAGACGGCCGTCCCCGCACCCGGCTGGGCGCACGGGCGGCACAGGGGCGCATCGGCGGAGCCGAGCCGCCGCCCGCGCCCCTGTCGCCTCACGCGCTCTCCGCCTGGAACATCCAGTGATGCTTCTCGAGATCGGCGGTGATGCCGATGAAGAGGTCCTGGCTGACGGGATCCGCGTCCGCCGTGGCCGACACCCGTTCCCGCATCCGGGTGATCACCGCACCCAGAGCGGCGACGAGCGTGCCCACCGCGTCGGAGTCCTTGACCCAGCCCCCGGCCACCGCACCGATCCCGCTGCCGGCCGCCACCGTCGCCGCACGCCCGTCCGGCGAGACGCCCAGCGCCGAGGCACGCTCCGCAACGGTGTCGGAGTGGCCGCGGGCGACGTCCACGACCTCGTCGAGCTGGAGATGGACGGATCGGAAACGGGGCCCGACGACGTTCCAGTGGACCTGCTTGGCGACGAGCGACAGGTCGAGCAGGTCGACGAGCGCGCCCTGCAACGCCTCCGAGACGGTCTTCAGGTCGGCGTCGGGCAGGGGACTCTTCACGACGTACATCGGTACCTCCGGTGGTTGGCCCCCGTCGTGCCCCTCCACGATGACCTCGGCACCTCGCACCGGCAAACGGACGACCCACGCGAAAACCCCGACCGCATCCTCTCCGGTCCTCCCGGAGAAGCCCCGGCCGGGGCCTCACACATGCTTCCTACGTGCCTGCGTCGCGTCACATACCCACGCGTCACACGCCCGCGCGCGTGAATGTCACGCGGCGACCACGTCCACCGCCTCGGCGGGTGCCTTGATGGTCACCCGCTCCGGTGGCACACCGGTCACCGACACGGAACCCAGCATCGGACGAACCGACGCCGGTACAGGCTCGCGGGGGGTGGCGGCAGCAGACTGAGCCAGCTCGGCGAGAGCGAGCTCGTCGCTCACTTCCCGCATGAGCTCGGACATCCGTACGTCCAGCGCGTCGCAGATGGCGGAGAGCAGCTCGGAGGAAGCCTCCTTCTGCCCCCGCTCCACCTCGGAGAGATAGCCGAGTGAGACTCGGGCGGACGAGGAGACTTCGCGCAGAGTACGGCCCTGGCGCTGGCGCTGCCGACGCAGCACGTCACCCAGCAGGCGACGGAGCAGAATCATCGGTGGCTCCCTCCTCGGACCGCGTAGCCGCATCCTTCACGCCCCACCGTACCGCCTTGCGCTGCGGCCGTGCGGGGAGCGATGTCGTGTTCACTCAGGGCTGCAAACATCAAAACCCCCCGTTCTGTTCCGTATCCTGTGCCCGCTCATTCCCGGTGTGTTCGCCCGCAAGCTCTGTCAGGAGCAGTGCGAGTACGCTCCGTACACTCTCTCTACGAATTTCCGCCCGGTCGCCGTTCAACCTCAGGGCCTCCACTTTTCCGCCGCCGGCGCAACCGGACAGCGCCCCGGAAGGGCCGTCCACCGCCACGAAAACCGTCCCCACCGGCTGTCCGTCCTGTGGGTCGGGGCCGGCGACGCCCGTGGTCGCGATGCCCCAGTCGGCCCCCAGCGCCTTCCGCACTCCGGCGGCCATCTGCGCCGCGACCTGCGCGTCCACGGCTCCGCACGCGGCCAGCAGATCCGCGTCCACGGCGAGCAGTCCGTGCTTGAGGTCGGTGGCGTAGGCGGTGACCGAGCCGCGGAAGACCTTGGACGCTCCGGGGACCGTGGTGATCTCCGCCGCGACCAGGCCACCAGTGAGCGACTCGGCCACAGCGAGCGTCTCTTCCTTCACCGTGAGTAGTCGCACCACATCGGTGGCGGGGGAATTCACGCCTGCGTCTCCTCCAACGCGGCCTTGCGCTCGGCGATTCCCTGCCTGCGCAGCACAATGGCCTGTCGTACGTAGTCGAGCCCGGTCACCACGGTCAGGACGACCGCCGCTGCCATCACCCACCACCGCAGGGTGGCCAGCCAGCCCGTCAGCGCCAGGACGTACATCCCGACCGCGATGCCCTGCGTGAGCGTCTTCAGCTTGCCGCCCCGGCTCGCCGGGATGACCCCGTACCGGATGACCAGGAAACGCAGGAGCGTGATCCCGAGTTCCCGGCCGAGGATCACGAGCGTCACCCACCACGGCAGGTCACCGAGCGAGGAGAGACAGATCAGCGCCGCTCCCATGATCGCCTTGTCGGCGATCGGGTCGGCGATCTTCCCGAAGTCGGTGACGAGGTTGTATCTCCGTGCCAGATGCCCGTCGAACAGGTCGGTGATCATGGCGATCGCGAAGGCCGCCCAGGCGAACGCGCGCCACGCCGGGTCGTAGCCGCCGTCGGCCAGCATCAGCGCGACGAAGCCGGGCACCAGGATCAGCCGCAGCATGGTGAGCAGATTGGCGATGTTCCAGACGCTCGCCTGGTTGACGGCGGCGGCGGCCAGCTTCGCGCCCCGCGGCGGCCTCCCGGCATCCTCCGGGTCGGACATCGCGGCCCCGTCGGCGGACGCTCCCGCAGGGGTCACCACGGCGCCCGCCGCCTGCGCGGCGTGCGAAGCCTGGGGACCCGGTGAGGTCTGCGAAGCCGGTGAAGCCTGCGAGGAGCCGCCCGCAGCCGATGCCGGAACACCCGTCATCTGCCCGCCTCCTCGCTACACCCGAACGAGCCCGCCAGGGGCTCGGCGACCAGGTCGACACCTTCGGTACCGACCACCTTCGCCTCGACCATACGACCGACGCTCAAGTTTCCGCCCGATGTGAGCAGCACCTGACCGTCCGTCTCCGGTGCCTGGTGCTCCCCGCGGCCGAACACGCCCTCGTCGTCCACCGACTCGACCAGCACGTGCACGGTCTCGCCGACCCGCTCCTCGGCCCGCTGCGAGACGAGCTCCTCGGCGAGCCGGGAGACCCGTGCGAGCCGTTCGGCGACGACGTCCACGTCGAGCTTGTCGTCGTACGTCGCGGCCTCGGTGCCGTCCTCGTCGGAGTAGCCGAAGACCCCGATCGCGTCGAGCCGCGCACCGTTCAGGAAGCGCTCCAGCTCGGCCAGGTCGGCCTCGGACTCACCGGGGAAGCCCACGATGAAGTTGGAGCGGACACCCGCCTGGGGCGCCTTGCTCCGGATGGTGTCGAGCAGTTCCAGGAAGCGGTCGGTGTCGCCGAAGCGGCGCATCGCGCGCAGTACGCCGGGCGCCGAGTGCTGGAAGGACAGGTCGAAGTAGGGCGCGATCTTGGGCGTCGAGGTCAGCACGTCGATCAGGCCGGGCCGCATCTCGGCCGGCTGGAGGTAGCTGACCCGCACCCGCTCGATGCCGTCGACGTCCGCCAGCTCGGGCAGCAACGACTCCAGCAGCCGGATGTCGCCGAGGTCCTTGCCGTACGAGGTGTTGTTCTCGGAGACCAGCATGACCTCCTTGACGCCCTGCTCGGCCAGCCACCGCGTCTCGTTCAGCACGTCGCTCGGGCGGCGCGAGATGAAGGAGCCGCGGAAGGACGGGATCGCGCAGAAGGAGCAGCGCCGGTCGCAGCCCGAGGCGAGCTTGACCGAGGCGACCGGGGCGCCGTCGAGCCGGCGCCGCAGGGGCGCGCGGGGGCCGGAGGCCGGGGCGACACCCTCGGGAAGGTCGTTGGGCCCGTGTCCGGGCAGGGCCACCGACGCGGCCGATTCCTGCCGCTCCGCCGGGCTGATCGGCAGCAGCTTGCGCCGGTCGCGCGGGGTGTGGGAGGCGTGGATTCCGCCGTTCAGGATGGTCTGGAGGCGGTCGGAGATGTCGGAGTAGTCGTCGAAGCCGAGCACACCGTCGGCCTCGGGCAGGGCCTCGGCGAGTTCCTTGCCGTACCGCTCGGCCATGCAGCCCACCGCCACGACGGCCTGGGTTCTGCCATGCCCCTTGAGGTCGTTGGCCTCCAGCAGGGCGTCGACGGAGTCCTTCTTGGCGGCGTCGACGAAACCGCAGGTGTTGACGACGGCGACGTCCGCGTCCTCGGCGTCCTCCACGAGCTGCCAGCCGTCCGCCTCCAAACGGCCTGCGAGCTCCTCCGAGTCCACCTCGTTACGGGCGCAGCCAAGGGTGACGAGTGCGACGGTACGGCGTTCAGGCATGGGCTCAAGACTACTTTGTCCCACCGGCACCGAACGTCGACGGGGTTGGCGATCTTCGCCAACCCCGTACACCCCCTGCCGCGCCTGGCCTAGCCGACCTGGGGGTCGCCCTTGGTGTAGGTCAGCCGCTCCACGGCGCCGGGCCGGAAATCGTCGTCGAGCTTCTTGCCGTTGACGAAGAGATCGATCGCACCGGCGTCACCGAGGACGAGGTTGATCTTCTCGCTGTCCTGGAAGGTCTTGGAGTCGCCCTGCTTGAGCAGGCCGTCGAACAGGAGTCGGCCGTTGTGGTCCTTGGCGGCGACCCAGCTGCGGCCGTCCACGGCGCTGACCTGGACGGTCACCTTGTCCTGGGGGGCCGCGGCGATGGCGCTGTCGGAGGGTTCCGGTTTCTCGTCGACGGGCTTGTCGGTCTTCGTCGTGGGTGAGGCGGTCTTGCCGGCCGCGGGGGTGGCACCCTCGGCCGTCTGCTCCTTCGATCCGTCGTCGTCACCGCCCGTGAACGCGGTGAAGCCGACGAAACCGACCACGGCGACGATCGCGGCGACCATGGCCGCGGTCCAGTTCGGCCCGCGCCGCTCGGGGCGGATACGTTCCGCCTCGAAGAGGGGCGCGGCCGGGGTCGGTGCCGGACGGCCGCCGTGGGTTTCGTCGTATCGCTCGATCAGCGGGGCGGGGTCGAGACGAACGGCCCGGGCCAGGGTCCGGACGTGCCCGCGTGCGTAGACGTCCCCGCCGCAGGGCGCGAAGTCGTCGGACTCGATGGCGCGGACGATGGCGATGCGGACCCGGGTGGCGGAACTGACGTCATCGACGGTCAGCCCGGCCGCGATACGGGCCTGCTTCAGGGCGCGGCCGATGGAGAGGGGGGCTTCCTCGGACGGGTCTTCGAAGGGACGCTCGTCTTCAGGGGAGTTGCCGATGGACACGGGGGCGCCTTTCGAGCGTGTAGCCACCTGTGCTGGAGGTTCAGTCTAGGGGGGGTGCCAAAGGGAGGGGCAACCGGGCGGTACGACTTTGTACGCCATCGGTATGGCCGGTCACACCGATGACGGGCCGGTTACGACCCCGGCGGGGAGCCGCACCTGTCCTCTCGCTCAACTGGACGTACGGCAAAGGGAAACGGTTGCCCACCGCTCTCTAACGGGTGAGTCACGGTCCGCCTCCGTTTCCCCGACTGACGTCTACTCCGACGTCTACCCCGCGGAGTCCCCCCGGATCACGGCGATTACGCCGTCCAACTCGTCCGGCTTCACGAGAACGTCACGCGCCTTGGAACCCTCGCTGGGCCCGACGATGTTCCGGGACTCCATGAGGTCCATCAGCCGGCCGGCCTTGGCGAAGCCGACGCGCAGCTTGCGCTGGAGCATGGACGTCGATCCGAACTGCGTGGAGACGACCAGCTCGGCCGCCTGGCACAGCAGGTCGAGGTCGTCGCCGATGTCCTCGTCGATCTCCTTCTTCTGCTTGGTGCCCACGGTGACGTCGTCCCGGAAGACCGGCGCCATCTGGTCCTTGCAGTGCTGTACGACGGCCGCGACCTCGGCCTCGGTCACGAAGGCGCCCTGCATACGGGTCGGCTTGTTCGCGCCCATCGGCAGGAACAGCCCGTCGCCCTTGCCGATCAGCTTCTCGGCGCCCGGCTGGTCGAGGATGACCCGCGAGTCGGCGAGCGAGGAGGTGGCGAAGGCGAGCCGCGAGGGCACGTTCGCCTTGATCAGGCCGGTGACGACGTCGACCGACGGGCGCTGGGTGGCGAGCACCAGGTGGATGCCGGCCGCGCGCGCGAGCTGCGTGATGCGCACGATCGAGTCCTCGACGTCACGCGGCGCGACCATCATCAGGTCGGCGAGCTCGTCGACGATCACCAGCAGGTACGGGTACGCCTGGAGCTCGCGCTCGCTGCCCTCGGGCGGCTTCACGGTGCCTTCGCGCACCGCGCGGTTGAAGTCGTCGATGTGCCGGTAGCCGTACGCGGCGAGGTCGTCGTAGCGCAGGTCCATCTCGCGTACGACCCACTGGAGCGCCTCGGCGGCCCGCTTGGGGTTGGTGATGATCGGTGTGATGAGGTGCGGGATGCCCTCGTAGGCGGTGAGCTCGACGCGCTTGGGGTCGACCAGGATCATCCGGACGTCCTCGGGGGTCGCCCTTATCATCACGGACGTGATCAGGCAGTTGATGCAGGAGGACTTGCCGGAGCCGGTGGCGCCGGCGACCAGCATGTGCGGCATCTTCGCCAGCGAGTGCATGACATAGCCGCCCTCGACGTCCTTGCCGAAGGCGACCAGCATCGGATCGTCGTCCTCGGCGGACTCGGCGAGCCGCAGCACGTCGCCGAGGTTGACCATCTCCCGGTCGGTGTTGGGGATCTCGATTCCGACCGCGGACTTGCCGGGGATCGGGCTGATGATCCGCACGTCGGGGCTGGCGACGGCGTACGCGATGTTCTTCGCGAGCGCGGTGATCCGCTCGACCTTGACGGCCGGGCCGAGCTCGACCTCGTAGCGGGTGACCGTCGGCCCCCGGGTGAAGCCGGTGACGGCGGCGTCGACCTTGAACTCGGTGAAGACGTTCGTCAGCGAGGCGACGACCGCGTCGTTGGCCGCGCTGCGCACCTTGCCGGGTCCACCGCGCTCCAGGAGGTCGAGCGAGGGCAGCGAGTAGGTGATGTCACCGGACAGCTGGAGCTGCTCCGCGCGCGGGGGCAGCTCGCGGGTCTCCTTCGGGGCCGACTTGGTCAGGTCGGGGACGGCTCCCCCGCCCGTCCTGAGCTTCTCCTGCCTGGGCCGGGAGGCCGGTGCCGGAACGGGCGTCGGCGTGGTCGGCTCGCCGTCGCCGACGCTCACCCCCTGGGTGAGGTCGGCGACGATCCGCGAGGGCGGCATGCCGTGCAGGACGGCGCCGTCGAGGTCGGCCGCGGCGGCCGCGGCGATGTCCACCGCGTCCATCCGCCGGTCCATGGCCGGCTGCGGCACCGCGGAGCGCCGGGGGCGGCCACGCCGCCGGGAGAGCGCCTCCTGCTCGGCGTCCTCCGGGTCGTACGCCTGGGGGGCGCCCGAGCGCCGGCGGGGGCGCCCGGGCAGCGCCTCGCGCCACTGCTCGTCGTAGCGCGCGTCGTCGTCGAGGTCGTCGTACTCGTCCGCAGCCGGGTCGTGCAGCACGCCCAGCCGCACCCCGAGCTGCCGCAGCCGCTGCGGGATGGCGTTGACCGGGGTCGCCGTGACCACCAGCAGCCCGAAGACCGTGAGCAGCACCAGCATGGGTACGGCGAGCACCTCGCCCATGGTGTACGTCAGCGGGGTGGCCGCACCCCAGCCGATGAGTCCGCCCGCGTCCCTTATGGCCTGCATGCCGTCGCTGCGGGCGGGCGCGCCGCAGGCGATGTGGACCTGGCCGAGCACACCGACGACGAGTGCGGACAGGCCGATCACGATACGGCCGTTGGCCTCGGGCTTCTCGGGGTGCCGGACGAAGCGCACGGCGATGACGGCCAGCAGGGTCGGCACCAGCAGGTCGAGCCGTCCGAAGGAGCCGGTCACCAGGATCTCGACGAGGTCGCCGACGGGGCCACGCAGGTCGGCCCAGGTCCCCGCGGCGACGATCAGCGCGAGGCCGAACAGCAGCAGCGCGACGCCGTCCTTGCGGTGCGCCGGGTCGAGGTTCTTCGCGCCGTTCCCTATGCCGCGGAACACGGCGCCGACGGCGTGCGCCAGTCCGAGCCAGATGGCGCGCACCAGCCGGTAGACACCGCCCGTGGGACTGGGGGCGGGCGCGGGCACGGGTTTCCTGGCCGCGGCCTTCCTGGCGGGGGCCTTCTTCGCCGGGGCTTTCTTGGCGGCGGCCCTCTTCGCGGGAGCAGCGGCCTTCTTGGCGGGCTGCTTCTTTGCTGCGGAGGGACGTGAGGCCATGGGTGTGAGGTTACCGGTGGAGGCCACAGCGGACACGTGTGCCCACTGCTTCACCCGTTCGTGTCGCCCTCCCGAAGGCACCGAACTGACACGTCCGCCTTCGGCGGGGAGGGAACTGACGCGCCCTCACATACAACTCGCCGCGTCGCACGCGTCAGTTCCGATCAGTTCGGTGACGGCACCGCGGCCGTGCCGCTGCCGGTACCCGGCTCCAGGGCGTCCAGCGCCCTGCGCAGCCCGGTGAGTTTGCGCTCCAGATGCGCCGCCGTGGCCACCGCCGCCGCGTCCGCGGACTCGTCGTCCAGCTGCTTGGACAGCGCCTCGGCCTGTTCCTCCACGGCCGCGAGCCGCGCGGAGAGCTCGGCGAGCAGCCCCGCCGACTCCTTGACACCGCCGACGGCGGCCTTGCCGCCACCGCCCTCCAGCTGGAGCCGCAGCAGCGCCGCCTGCTCACGCAGCTGACAGTTCTTCATGTACAGCTCGACGAACACCGAGACCTTCGCGCGCAGCACCCACGGGTCGAACGGCTTGGAGATGTAGTCCACCGCGCCCGCCGCGTACCCGCGGAAGGTGTGGTGCGGCCCGTGGTTGATCGCGGTGAGGAAGATGATCGGGATGTCCCGGGTCCGCTCCCGCCGCTTGATGTGCGCGGCCGTCTCGAAGCCGTCCATGCCCGGCATCTGGACATCCAGCAGAATGACCGCGAAGTCGTCCGTCAGCAGTGCTTTCAGCGCCTCTTCCCCGGACGATGCCCGCACCAGCGTCTGATCGAGCGCAGAGAGGATCGCCTCCAGCGCCAGCAGATTCTCCGGCCGGTCATCGACCAGGAGGATCTTGGCCTTCTGCACCATGGCCCGCCCTCCTCGCCCCGGCAGTGCACCGGGCGCCGCCCCTGGGGACGACTCCGTTGCGCCGCCCTTCCTTGTGCCGGTCATGGTAGCCGCACCCCGACCGTCGCCACACCCTGTCACCGTGATGTCACTGTGCACGTAGCAGGAACGCAGCAGGAGACCAGAAGGTTCCCCGATTTCCACCCGGCTACACGGCAGCGGACACCCTGAGTCAGCAACTCCCGGCGCCTCCGGAAGGTTCCCGTCACGCCGCGGTCGATGTCCGCGCCCCTCACTCGTCCCGCATCCACTGCCGCATCACCGACAGCAGGTGATCGGGGTCGACCGGCTTCGTCACGTAGTCGGAGGCCCCCGACTCGATCGCCTTCTCCCGGTCGCCCTTCATCGCCTTCGCGGTCAGCGCGATGATCGGCAGCCCGGAGAACTGCGGCATCCTGCGGATGGCCGTGGTCGTCGCGTAGCCGTCCATCTCGGGCATCATGATGTCCATCAGGACGACCGCCACGTCGTCGTGCTGCTCCAGGACCTCGATGCCCTCGCGGCCGTTCTCCGCGTACAGCACCGACAGTCCGTGCTGTTCCAGAACGCTGGTCAGCGCGAACACGTTGCGGATGTCGTCGTCGACGATCAGCACCTTCTCGCCGCCGAACCGGATGCCCTCGCGCGCCTGCGCCCCCGGCTCCTGCACGCGAGCCGGCCACTGCTCCGGCCGCCCCACCTGCTCGCCACCGCTCACCAGACGGCGCCGGCGCCGGAAGAGCGCCGCCGGACCGTTCTGCGCGTCCTGGTACGACCGCACCTCGGCCGGCATCTCGATCTCCGCCTCGGACAGCTCCGACAGCTCGCGCGTCCCGTTCTCCGAGGCCACCAGGTCACCGGCCTCCAGGGCGGGCACGACCTGCTGGTAGCCCTGCGGCGGCAGCTCGCTCGGGTGCAGCGGCAGATAGAGCGTGAACGTCGAACCACGGCCCGTCTCGCTCTGCGCGTGGATCTCACCGCCGAGCAACTGCGCGATCTCCCGCGAGATCGACAGCCCGAGGCCCGTACCGCCGTACTTACGGCTGGTCGTGCCGTCCGCCTGCTTGAACGCCTCGAAGATCACCCGCATCTTGCTCGCCGCGATCCCGATCCCCGTGTCGGTCACCGAGAACGCGATCAGCGGCGCGTCCGCGTCCGTCAGCGAACCGGCCTCCAGCAACTGTTCCCGGATCGCCACCGGCACCTCCGCCCCGGCCGGACGGATCACCAGCTCGACCGAACCGGAGTCGGTGAACTTCACCGCGTTGGACAACAGGTTGCGCAGCACCTGCAGCAGCCGCTGCTCGTCGGTGTGCAGCGTGGCCGGCAGCTCGGGCGACACCCGCACGGACAGGTCGAGGCCCTTCTCCGCGGTCAGCGGACGGAAGGTGGCCTCCACGTAGTCGACCAGCTGGACGAGCGCGATACGCGTCGGCGAGACGTCCATCTTGCCCGCCTCGACCTTCGACAGGTCGAGGATGTCGTTGATCAGCTGGAGCAGGTCGGAACCCGCGCCGTGGATCGTCTCCGCGAACTCGACCTGCTTCGGCGTCAGGTTGGTGTCCGCGTTGTCGGCGAGCAGCTTGGCCAGGATCAGCAGCGAGTTGAGCGGCGTGCGCAGCTCGTGCGACATGTTGGCGAGGAACTCGCTCTTGTACCGCATCGACACCGCGAGTTGCTCGGCGCGCTCCTCCAGGACCTGCCGCGCCTCCTCGATCTCGGTGTTCTTCACCTCGATGTCGCGGTTCTGCTGGGCCAGCAGCTCGGCCTTCTCCTCGAGTTCGGCGTTGGACGCCTGGAGGGCCTTCTGCCGCTGCTCCAACTCGGCCGACCGCTCCCGCAGTTGCTCGGTCAGCTCCTGCGACTGCTTCAGCAGCTGCTCCGTCTTGGTGTTGACCGAGATCGTGTTGACGCTGGTCGCGATCATCTCGGCGAGCTGGTTGAGGAAGTCCTTCTGGATCTGGGTGAACGGCGTGAACGACGCCAGCTCGATCACCCCGAGCACCTGGCCCTCGAACAGCACGGGCAACACGATCACCTGCGCGGGCGGCGCCTCGCCGAGCCCCGAGGAGATCTTCAGGTAGCCGGTCGGGGCGTTCGCGACGAGGATCGTCCGCTTCTCCTCCGCCGCCGTCCCCACCAGCGCCTCACCGGGCCGGAACGACGTCGGCATGGAGCCCATCGAGTAGCCGTACGAACCCAGCATCCGCAGCTCGTACAGATCCGCGTCGCCTTCGGCCGGCGGCATCGCCAGGAAGAACGCGCCGTGCTGCGCGGCCACCAGGGGCGGCAGCTCGCTCATGATCAGGGAGGCCACGTCCTGGAGGTCGCGCCGGCCCTGCATCAGGGCGGACACGCGCGCGAGGTTGCCCTTGAGCCAGTCCTGCTCCTTGTTCGCGATCGTGGTGTCGCGCAGGTTGGCGATCATCTTGTTGATGTAGTCCTGGAGCTCCTGGATCTCCCCGGACGCGTCCACGTCGATCTTCAGGTTCAGGTCACCGCGGGTCACCGCGGTCGCCACGCGCGCGATGGCACGCACCTGCCGGGTCAGGTTCCCGGCCATCTCGTTCACGGACTCGGTCAGGTCGCGCCAGGTGCCGTCGACGTCACGCACGCGTGCCTGACCGCCCAGCTGCCCCTCGGTACCCACCTCACGGGCGACCCGGGTGACCTCCTCGGCGAACGAGGACAGCTGGTCGACCATCGTGTTGATGGTCGTCTTCAGCTCGAGGATCTCCCCGCGCGCGTCGATGTCGATCTTCTTCGTCAGGTCACCCTTGGCGATGGCCGTCGTGACCATGGCGATGTTGCGCACCTGACCGGTCAGGTTGGATGCCATGCCGTTCACCGAGTCGGTGAGGTCCTTCCACGTGCCCGCCACACCCGGCACATGCGCCTGACCGCCCAGGATGCCGTCGGTGCCCACCTCACGGGCCACCTTGGTGACCTGCTCGGCGAACGAGCTCAGCGTCTTCACCATGGTGTTGAAGGTGTCCGCGAGCTGCTGGACCTCGCCGCGCGCCTCGATCGTCACCTGCCGCGTCAGGTCGCCGTTGGCGACGGCCGCCGCGACCTGGGAGATGTTGCGCACCTGCATGGTCAGGTTCTTGGCCATCAGGTTGACGTTGCCGCTGAGGTCCTTCCAGATGCCCGTGACGCCCGGCACGTGCGCCTGACCGCCCAGGATGCCCTCGGTGCCCACCTCACGGGCCACCCGGGTCACCTGCTCGGCGAACGACGACAGCTGGTCCACCATCGTGTTGACGGTGGTGACGAGTTCCAGGATCTCGCCCTTGGCGTCGACCGTGATCTTCTTCGACAGGTCGCCCTTGGCGACCGCGGTCGTGACCTCGGCGATCTGACGCACCTGGATCGTCAGGTTGTTCGCCATGAAGTTCACGGACTGCGTGAGGTCCTTCCAGGTGCCGGAGACACCCTGCACCTCGGCCTGCCCGCCGAGCTGCCCCTCCGTACCCACCTCACGGGCCACCCGCGTGACCTCCTGGGCGAACGACGACAGCTGGTCGACCATCGTGTTCAGGGTGTTCTTCAGCTCGAGGATCTCCCCGCGCGCGTCCACCGTGATCTTCTGCGACAGGTCACCGCGCGCCACGGCGGTGGCGACCTGCGCGATGTTGCGCACCTGGGCGGTGAGGTTCCCGGCCATGCCGTTCACCGAGTCCGTCAGGTCCCGCCACACACCGGCGACGCCCGGCACCTGCGCCTGCCCGCCGAGCCGCCCCTCGGTGCCCACGTCCCGCGCCACCCGGGTCACCTGGTCGGCGAACGCGGAGAGCTGGTCGACCATCGTGTTGATGGTGTTCTTCAGCTCGAGGATCTCCCCGCGCGCGTCGACGTCGATCTTCTGCGACAGGTCGCCACGGGCCACGGCCGTCGTCACCTGCGCGATGTTGCGCACCTGGGAGGTCAGGTTCCCGGCCATCGAGTTGACGGAGTCCGTCAGCTCCTTCCAGGTGCCCGACACACCGTCCACCCGGGCCTGCCCGCCCAGCCGGCCCTCGGTGCCCACGTCCCGGGCCATCCGGGTCACCTGGTCGGCGAACGACGACAGCTGGTCGACCATCGTGTTCACGGTGTTCTTCAGCTGGGCCATCTCGCCGGAGACGTCCACCGTGACCTTCTGCGACAGGTCGCCGTTGGCCACGGCCGTGGTGACCTGCGCGATGTTCCTCACCTGTCCGGTGAGATTCCGGAACGCCGTGTTGACGGAGTCCGTCAGGTCCTTCCACGTCCCGGCCGCGCCCGACACCTGCGCCTGGCCGCCCAGCTCACCCTCGACCCCGATCTCGCGCGCCACGCGCGTCACCTCGGCGCCGAAGGCCGACAGCTGGTCGACCATCCCGTTGACGGTGTTCTTCAGCTCCAGCATCTCGCCGGCCACGTCCACCGTGACCTTCTGCGACAGATCACCGCTGGCCACGGCCGTCGTCACGGCCGCGATGTCGCGCACCTGCGTGGTGAGGTTCCTGAAGACGGTGTTGACGGAGTCCGTCAGGTCCTTCCAGGTACCCGCCGCGCCCGGCACGTTCGCCTGGCCGCCCAGCTGCCCCGCGGCCCCCACCTCGTTGGCCACGCGCGTGACCTCGTCGGCGAAGGTCCGCAGCGTCTCGGTCATCTGGTTGATCGTGTCGGCGAGCTGCGCGACCTCCCCGCGCGCCGACACCGTCACCTTCTGCGACAGGTCACCGTTGGCGACCGCCGTCGTCACCTCCGCGATCCCGCGCACCTGGGCCGTCAGGTTCCCGGCCATGGTGTTCACCGAATCGGTGAGCTCTTTCCACACGCCGTCGACGCCCGACACCTGCGCCTGGCCGCCGAGAATGCCCTCGGTGCCCACCTCGCGGGCGACCCGGGTCACCTCGACCGAGAACGCGGAGAGCTGGTCCACCATCGTGTTGACGGTGTTCTTCAGCTCGAGCATCTCGCCCTCGACGTGAACCGTCACCTTCCGGGACAGATCACCCTTGGCCACGGCCGTCGTCACCAGCGCGATGTCCCGCACCTGCGCCGTCAGCCGGTACGCCATCGTGTTGACGGACTCGGTGAGGTCCTTCCACGAACCGGACATCCCGCGCACCTGGGCCTGGCCGCCCAGCTTGCCCTCGGTCCCCACCTCGCTGGCCACACGCGTGACCTCGTCGGTGAACGTGGACAACTGGTCCACGAGGTTGTTGACCGTCCGCCCCACCTTCAGGAACTCACCGCGCAGCGGATGCCCGGTCCCCTCCGGCGTCTGCGTCCTGAGTTCCATCCGCGGCGACAGATCACCCTCGGCGACCGCCGACAGCACCCGCCCGACCTCGGAAACAGGTCGTACGAGGTCGTCGACCAGCGCGTTCGAGTTGTCGACGGCCGTCGCCCAGGACCCCTCACAGGCGCCCGTCTCGAGCCGCTCGGTGAGCTTTCCCTCACGTCCCACCATGCGCCGGACCCGCGACAACTCACCCGTGAGATGCAGATTCCGGTCCGCGACCTCGTTGAACACGGCCGCGATCTCCGACATCACGCCGTCCCCGGACACCGTGAGCCGCTTGCGGAAATTACCGTCCCGCATGGAGCCGAGGGCCCCCAGCAGCCGGTTCAGGGCCGCCGTGTCCACGACGGTCGTCCCACCCCGTGGTGTGCGCGGCCTGCTCAGAGACTGTCCGCCTTTCGCGCGCGTCTTAGTGCCCCGCGTCGCTGCGCCAGACTCCACTTGTCCCTCCCACAGGGATCGACCGTTACCTCTGTGCCTGGGTGCTACTGCTCGCCGTGCCTGTTGCCACTCGGCGTTCCGCCCGATGAAATCAGGCGGACCCGGGGGGCTGCTGCCCCCTGTGCTCAGAAGACACCCAGTCTGCCCGGACCTTCACAAGAAGCCTGCCCAGTGTTTCACCCTTGCCGAACCAGGCCATAACAGTTCGGCAGCTTCGCACATCGTCCGCACACCCTCGGGCGGAAACACTGGCGACCGGCATCCGTACGGACCGGGAAGGTAAGTAACCTTGCATGCGGCTGTCCAGCCACGCCGGTCCGACCGGCCTGGGCGGTGGCACGAGCACGAGCGGGCATCGGAGGGGCGGCCGCACACATGACCACCGGACTGATCCCGGGGGGACAGACCCCGGACCCCCGGCCTCCCGGCACGCGCCCGCCCCACCAGCGAGGCGCCCTGACCGGCCAGGGCGCCCCGCACGTCGACGACCGGCCGAGGAGTTCAGTGATCACCGCGCGCGCGGCTGCCAGCTTCGAGCCTGTCGGGAGATCGGTGGCGACCGCCCGCGCCTTCGTCCGCGACACCCTCCAGGGTTGGGGCTTCGCCGACATCATCGACGACGCCGTGGTCCTCACCAGCGAACTGGTGACCAACGCGGTCGTCCACGCGGGCACGCACGCCGACGTCCTGTGTCTGCGCAGCGCCGACGGCGTACGCGTCGAGGTGTCCGACCGGTATCCCGAACGGGAGATCCCGCTCCAGGGTTCCCTCGCCACCATGGGCAGCCCGGACCGCGAGGGCGGCCGCGGTCTCCAACTGTGCGCGGCCATCGCCGGCCGCTGGGGCGTCGAGTACACCCCCACCCACAAGCAGGTCTGGTTCCAGCTCGACCTCCCCGACCGCCCGGTCGGCACCCGCACGGCCGGCCCCTCCCTCCCGGCGGACCTCCTCCCGCTCGCCGACAGCCGCGTGCGCGTGGCGGTCGTCCAGATCGACCGCACGGGCGCCATCTCGGCCTGGAACGAGGACGCCGAGGAACTCTTCGGCTACCCGGCCGACCAGGTCACCGGCAAACCCCTCACCGACCTCGCCGCCTGGCCGCACACGCCCGGCACGAGCACCGGCATCGTCGAGGCCCTCCAGCTCTCCCGCTGGGAGGGCAGCTACGGCATCCGCGGTGCCAACGGCCGTGTCACACCCGTGTACGCCTCCCACCTGCGCGTCCGCGACACCGACGGCGAGCCCTCCACCGTCTGCCTGCTTGTCCGCGATCACGAGCGCGCGGTCCTCCAGACCCCGTCGCGCGGCCCGGCCGCCGACTCGGCCACCACCTCGGACGGTCAGAACACCGACCCCTTCGAGGTGTTCATCGGCTCCCCGGCGCCGGACGACCTCGACGGCCTCCTCCAGCGCACGGTCGAGCGCGCCCGCGACATGCTCGACGGCGACTCCGCCTTCCTCCTCCTGGCGACCGACGACGAGACGGAGCTGGAGGTCCGCGCCTCCACGGGCCTGCCCTCCGCCCGCCAGCGCTTCGCGCGCGTGCCCGTCGAGGCGGGACCCGGCCGCTACGGTTCGGCCCGCATGCCGGCCGTCCACGAGGACCTCCTGGCCGTCCCCGGCGCCGTGCCGCTGCTCAACGGCACGGGCATGCGCTCCGTCGTCACGGTCCCGCTGAAGGTCGAGGGCCGCCTGACGGGCTCCCTCGGCGTGGCGGCGGAGGCTTCCGGCCGCTATTCCAACGAGGAGGCCCTGCGTCTCCAGTTCGCGGCCGACCGCATCGCCCTGGCCGTGGAGTCGGCGCGCCTGGGCGAGTTGGAACGCCTGCGCCGAGGTTCCCTCAGCTTCCTCGTCGAGGCCTCCGACCTCCTGGCGGGCACCCTGGACCGCGACCAGACCCTGGCCCTGATGGCCCAGATGACGGTTCCGACCCTGGCCACCTGGTGCGCGGTCTACACGATCGCCGACCAGGCCTCCGATCCCTACCTGTCGTACGTCCTGCACGAGGACGAGGAGTTCATCGACGGCATCAAGTCGCTGCTGTCGAAGATCGCACCGCCGGACCCGGTTCCCACCCCGGGCGCCCGGGTCTGGGCGGCCCCTGCCGCCGCCGCGCACGACGCGGCCCTGCGCAGCTCCATGCGCAGCCTCGGCCTGACCGGCGGCCCGACCCACCAGGTGGCGTCCGGCATCGGCCCCACGCTCGCCACCGCCTCGGCGGTGGGCGGCGAGACGGTCGTGCTCCCGCTGGTCGCCCGCAACCGCGTCATCGGCATGCTGACCCTCGGCAAGCCCACCGACGAACACTTCCGCCAGGAAATCCTGGAACTGGCCGAGGACTTGAGCCGCCGAGCGGCCCTCGCCCTCGACAACGCCCGCCTCTACTCGGAGCGCACGGCCATCAGCCAGGCCCTCCAGCGCAGCCTGCTGCCCCCGGAACTCCCCGCCATCGACGGTGTCGAGGTCGAGGTCATCTACCGCGCGGCCGGCGAGGGCAACGAGGTCGGCGGTGACTTCTACGACGTCTTCCCCATCAGCGACGGTGCCTACGGCTTCGCCATCGGTGACGTCTGCGGCACGGGCCCGAACGCGGCGGCGGTGACCGGCCTGGCCCGCCACGCCCTGCGTCTGCTGGCACGCGAGGGCCTGAGCGGCCCTGCCGTCCTGGAGCGCCTCAACTCGGCCATCCTCGACGAGGGCGCCCGCAGCCGCTTCCTGACCCTCCTGTACGGCGAGATGCGTCCGCAGGAGGACGGCAGCGCCGAGCTGAAGGTGGTCTGCGCCGGCCACCCGCTCCCCTTGCGCCTGCGCCAGGACGGCACCGTCGAGGCGGCCGCCGAGCCGCAGCCGCTGCTGGGCGTCATGGAGGACCTGGAGCTGTACGAGCAGACGGTCACCCTCGACCCGGGCGACGTCCTGCTCTGCGTCACGGACGGCGTCACCGAGCGCCGCGAGGGCACCCGCATGCTGGGGGACGACGGTCTCGCCGACGTCCTCACCACGTGTACGGGTCTCACGGCCGGCGCGGTCGCGGCCCGCATCATGCGCGCGGTGGAACGCTTCGCGTCCGACGCCCCGTCCGACGACATGGCGATCCTGGCCATGCGAGTGGCGTGAAAAGCGAGTACGCAGAGCATGAAAAAGCCCCCGCCCGGAAGGGCGGGGGCTTTCTCTGTGGAGCCCTCTAACGGAATCGAACCGTTGACCTTCTCCTTACCATGGAGACGCTCTACCGACTGAGCTAAGAGGGCCTGTCGCTTTTCGAGGTTTCCCTCGCGGCAACAGAACAGATCGTACCCCGAAGTGGCCGGTGTTCCCAAACTTGTTCAGAAGGCGGGCTGAAGCAGTCCGCCGAGCGCGTTGCAGGCGGACACGATCCGCTGCATGTCCCGCTTCGTCAACGAGGCGTCCACCGGCAGCGCGAGCGTCTCGTCCGCGGCGAGCTCGGTCTCCGGCAGCGACACACACCGCCGGAACTCGGGCAGCCGGTGCAACGGCGTCTTCACCGGCACCCGGCACTCGACTCCCTTTCCCCGCAAGGCCCGTGCGAAGGCATCCCGGTCGGGCCGACCGTTCCCGGGCACCCGCACGACGTACTGCTGATACGTGTGTCCGGCCCCGCCGTCCGGCAGCCGCACCCCACGCAACCGCCCGTCCAGGTAGGCCGCCCGCTCCCGACGCTGCGCGACCTCGTCGTACGGCGCCTCGGACTCCGCCTGTTCCAACACCAGCAGCCCGTGCCGCCGCCCCACGCCGTGCAACCGCCCGACATCCGCCGGCCGGCCGAAGCGATGCACGACAACAACCGCCGCGGTGCGCGGAGTTAGGACCGCTTCGACGGCTGCCGGGTCCAGGCAGTACGTCTCCGGATCGACGTCGGCGAACACCGGAAGCGCACCCACCAGGGCAACCGCTCCGGCGACTTCCACATTTCCGAAGGCCGGCACGACGACCTCGTCACCGATTCCGACTCCGGCGGCCCTGAGCATTGCGGCAGTACCCATGCCGTGGATGCTGGAGCCGGAACATGAACTTCAAGTGGCCGAAAACAAAAAAGGGTTGGTCCCTGAACCGAAGTTCAGAGACCAACCCTTTGAATGATTGTTCGGCGGTGTCCTACTCTCCCACAGGGTCCCCCCTGCAGTACCATCGGCGCTGTAAGGCTTAGCTTCCGGGTTCGAAATGTAACCGGGCGTTTCCCTCACGCTATGACCACCGAAACACTGTGAAACACATGCAGCCGCACCACACCGTGACCATGGCATGGGGCTGTTCGTGGTTTCAGAACCAACACAGTGGACGCGAGCAACTGAGGACAAGCCCTCGGCCTATTAGTACCAGTCAGCTTCACCCATTACTGGGCTTCCACATCCGGCCTATCAACCCAGTCGTCTACTGGGAGCCTTAACCCCTCAAGGGGGTGGGAATACTCATCTCGAAGCAGGCTTCCCGCTTAGATGCTTTCAGCGGTTATCCCTCCCGAACGTAGCCAACCAGCCATGCCCTTGGCAGAACAACTGGCACACCAGAGGTTCGTCCGTCCCGGTCCTCTCGTACTAGGGACAGCCCTTCTCAATATTCCTGCGCGCGCAGCGGATAGGGACCGAACTGTCTCACGACGTTCTAAACCCAGCTCGCGTACCGCTTTAATGGGCGAACAGCCCAACCCTTGGGACCGACTCCAGCCCCAGGATGCGACGAGCCGACATCGAGGTGCCAAACCATCCCGTCGATATGGACTCTTGGGGAAGATCAGCCTGTTATCCCCGGGGTACCTTTTATCCGTTGAGCGACGGCGCTTCCACAAGCCACCGCCGGATCACTAGTCCCGACTTTCGTCCCTGCTCGACCCGTCGGTCTCACAGTCAAGCTCCCTTGTGCACTTACACTCAACACCTGATTGCCAACCAGGCTGAGGGAACCTTTGGGCGCCTCCGTTACTCTTTAGGAGGCAACCGCCCCAGTTAAACTACCCATCAGACACTGTCCCTGATCCGGATCACGGACCCAGGTTAGACATCCAGCACGACCAGAGTGGTATTTCAACGACGACTCCACAACCACTGGCGTGGCCGCTTCAAAGTCTCCCACCTATCCTACACAAGCCGAACCGAACACCAATATCAAACTGTAGTAAAGGTCCCGGGGTCTTTCCGTCCTGCTGCGCGAAACGAGCATCTTTACTCGTAGTGCAATTTCACCGGGCCTATGGTTGAGACAGTCGAGAAGTCGTTACGCCATTCGTGCAGGTCGGAACTTACCCGACAAGGAATTTCGCTACCTTAGGATGGTTATAGTTACCACCGCCGTTTACTGGCGCTTAAGTTCTCAGCTTCGCCACCCCGAAGAGTGACTAACCGGTCCCCTTAACGTTCCAGCACCGGGCAGGCGTCAGTCCGTATACATCGCCTTACGGCTTCGCACGGACCTGTGTTTTTAGTAAACAGTCGCTTCTCGCTGGTCTCTGCGGCCACCCCCAGCTCGAGGAGCAAGTCCTCTCACCAGTGATGGCCCCCCTTCTCCCGAAGTTACGGGGGCATTTTGCCGAGTTCCTTAACCATAGTTCACCCGAACGCCTCGGTATTCTCTACCTGACCACCTGAGTCGGTTTAGGGTACGGGCCGCCATGAAACTCGCTAGAGGCTTTTCTCGACAGCATAGGATCATCCACTTCGCCACAATCGGCTCGGCATCAGGTCTCAGACTATGTGAACGGCGGATTTGCCTACCGTTCGTCCTACACCCTTACCCCGGGACAACCACCGCCCGGGATGGACTACCTTCCTGCGTCACCCCATCACTCACCTACTGCAAGTCTGGTTCGTCGGCTCCACCACTTTCCTTTCCCCGAAGGGTCCGGAACGGCTTCACGGACTTAGCATCGCCTGGTTCGATGTTTGACGCTTCACAGCGGGTACCGGAATATCAACCGGTTATCCATCGACTACGCCTGTCGGCCTCGCCTTAGGTCCCGACTTACCCTGGGCAGATCAGCTTGACCCAGGAACCCTTAGTCAATCGGCGCACACGTTTCTCACGTGTGTATCGCTACTCATGCCTGCATTCTCACTCGTGAACCGTCCACAACTCGCTTCCGCGGCTGCTTCACCCGGCACACGACGCTCCCCTACCCATCCATACAGGCGTTGGCCCTATTGTATGAATGACACGACTTCGGCGGTACGCTTGAGCCCCGCTACATTGTCGGCGCGGAATCACTAGACCAGTGAGCTATTACGCACTCTTTCAAGGGTGGCTGCTTCTAAGCCAACCTCCTGGTTGTCTGTGCGACTCCACATCCTTTCCCACTTAGCGTACGCTTAGGGGCCTTAGTCGATGCTCTGGGCTGTTTCCCTCTCGACCATGGAGCTTATCCCCCACAGTCTCACTGCCGCGCTCTCACTTACCGGCATTCGGAGTTTGGCTAAGGTCAGTAACCCGGTAGGGCCCATCGCCTATCCAGTGCTCTACCTCCGGCAAGAAACACACGACGCTGCACCTAAATGCATTTCGGGGAGAACCAGCTATCACGGAGTTTGATTGGCCTTTCACCCCTAACCACAGGTCATCCCCCAGGTTTTCAACCCTGGTGGGTTCGGTCCTCCACGAAGTCTTACCTCCGCTTCAACCTGCCCATGGCTAGATCACTCCGCTTCGGGTCTTGAGCGTGCTACTGAAACGCCCTATTCGGACTCGCTTTCGCTACGGCTGCCCCACTCGGGTTAACCTCGCAACACACCGCAAACTCGCAGGCTCATTCTTCAAAAGGCACGCAGTCACGAGACGAAGAGCAAGCTCTCCGTCCGACGCTCCCACGGCTTGTAGGCACACGGTTTCAGGTACTATTTCACTCCGCTCCCGCGGTACTTTTCACCATTCCCTCACGGTACTATCCGCTATCGGTCACCAGGGAATATTTAGGCTTAGCGGGTGGTCCCGCCAGATTCACACGGGATTTCTCGGGCCCCGTGCTACTTGGGTGTCTCTCAAACGAGCCGTTGATGTTTCGACTACGGGGGTCTTACCCTCTACGCCGGACCTTTCGCATGTCCTTCGCCTACATCAACGGTTTCTGACTCGTCTCACAGCCGGCAGACTGTGAAAGAGAGATCCCACAACCCCGCACACGCAACCCCTGCCGGGTCTCACACGTATACGGTTTGGCCTCATCCGGTTTCGCTCGCCACTACTCCCGGAATCACGGTTGTTTTCTCTTCCTGCGGGTACTGAGATGTTTCACTTCCCCGCGTTCCCTCCACACTGCCTATGTGTTCAGCAGCGGGTGACAGCCCATGACGACTGCCGGGTTTCCCCATTCGGAAACCCCCGGATCAAAGCCTGGTTGACGACTCCCCGGGGACTATCGTGGCCTCCCACGTCCTTCATCGGTTCCTGGTGCCAAGGCATCCACCGTGCGCCCTTAAAAACTTGGCCACAGATGCTCGCGTCCACTGTGCAGTTCTCAAACAACGACCAGCCACCCATCACCCCGCCACACTCGGCGAGTTCACTGGGGCCGGCACTGAAGGCAGCCATACGGCCATACCCTCAGATACCCAACAGCGTGCCCGGCACCCTCGCCACTCATGATCATGCTTTCCACGCTCCGAAGAACAGTACTTGCAGCCCGAGATGACTGAGAATGCCGAATAATCAACGTTCCACCCATGAGCAACCAGCATCGGACGTACGCCGATGTACTGGCCTCTGACCTCACCCCGAAGGGATCGGTAAGAAGTGCTCCTTAGAAAGGAGGTGATCCAGCCGCACCTTCCGGTACGGCTACCTTGTTACGACTTCGTCCCAATCGCCAGTCCCACCTTCGACAGCTCCCTCCCACAAGGGGTTGGGCCACCGGCTTCGGGTGTTACCGACTTTCGTGACGTGACGGGCGGTGTGTACAAGGCCCGGGAACGTATTCACCGCAGCAATGCTGATCTGCGATTACTAGCAACTCCGACTTCATGGGGTCGAGTTGCAGACCCCAATCCGAACTGAGACCGGCTTTTTGAGATTCGCTCCACCTCACGGTTTCGCAGCTCTTTGTACCGGCCATTGTAGCACGTGTGCAGCCCAAGACATAAGGGGCATGATGACTTGACGTCGTCCCCACCTTCCTCCGAGTTGACCCCGGCAGTCTCCTGTGAGTCCCCATCACCCCGAAGGGCATGCTGGCAACACAGAACAAGGGTTGCGCTCGTTGCGGGACTTAACCCAACATCTCACGACACGAGCTGACGACAGCCATGCACCACCTGTACACCGACCACAAGGGGGCGACCATCTCTGGCCGTTTCCGGTGTATGTCAAGCCTTGGTAAGGTTCTTCGCGTTGCGTCGAATTAAGCCACATGCTCCGCTGCTTGTGCGGGCCCCCGTCAATTCCTTTGAGTTTTAGCCTTGCGGCCGTACTCCCCAGGCGGGGAACTTAATGCGTTAGCTGCGGCACCGACGACGTGGAATGTCGCCAACACCTAGTTCCCACCGTTTACGGCGTGGACTACCAGGGTATCTAATCCTGTTCGCTCCCCACGCTTTCGCTCCTCAGCGTCAGTAATGGCCCAGAGATCCGCCTTCGCCACCGGTGTTCCTCCTGATATCTGCGCATTTCACCGCTACACCAGGAATTCCGATCTCCCCTACCACACTCTAGTCTGCCCGTATCGAATGCAGACCCGGGGTTAAGCCCCGGGCTTTCACATCCGACGTGACAGACCGCCTACGAGCTCTTTACGCCCAATAATTCCGGACAACGCTTGCGCCCTACGTATTACCGCGGCTGCTGGCACGTAGTTAGCCGGCGCTTCTTCTGCAGGTACCGTCACTTTCGCTTCTTCCCTGCTGAAAGAGGTTTACAACCCGAAGGCCGTCATCCCTCACGCGGCGTCGCTGCATCAGGCTTTCGCCCATTGTGCAATATTCCCCACTGCTGCCTCCCGTAGGAGTCTGGGCCGTGTCTCAGTCCCAGTGTGGCCGGTCGCCCTCTCAGGCCGGCTACCCGTCGTCGCCTTGGTGAGCCATTACCTCACCAACAAGCTGATAGGCCGCGGGCTCATCCTTCACCGCCGGAGCTTTTAACCTCCACCCATGCGAGTGGAAGTGTTATCCGGTATTAGACCCCGTTTCCAGGGCTTGTCCCAGAGTGAAGGGCAGATTGCCCACGTGTTACTCACCCGTTCGCCACTAATCCCCACCGAAATGGTTCATCGTTCGACTTGCATGTGTTAAGCACGCCGCCAGCGTTCGTCCTGAGCCAGGATCAAACTCTCCGTGAATGTTTTCCCGTAATCGGGACGACACCACGAGAGCGGAACAGCCAGGCGGAATAAGCCCGGCCGTTCACAGTGTCCTCGCTGTGTTTTGTTTCAAAGGAACCTCATCTCCGGCTATCACTGCCGGGGACGGGGTATCAACATATCTGGCGTTGATTTTTGGCACGCTGTTGAGTTCTCAAGGAACGGACGCTTCCTTTGTACTCACCCGAGAGACTCTCTCAGGCTTTCCTCCGGGCGCTTCCCTTCGGTCTTACGTTTCCGACTCTATCAGATCTTTTCTCGACCCGATTTCCTCGGTGCTTTCCAGGTTCCCGCTTTTGTTTCGCGGTTTCCTTTCCGGCGGTTCCGACTTTATCAGAAGTTCTGAGTCGGATTTCCCGGCCCCTCCGGGGAGCCCTCCGACGCGCGAAGCATCTGGGGTTCCCGCTCAGGCGGAGCCGTAAACGTACTGGAGCGGGGCTCCTCGATGCAAATCGAGGAGCCCCGCTCCGGGTTCACGCCTACGAGGCGCCGTACGTCGCTCAGACCTCGACCACGACCGGGAGGATCATCGGCCTGCGGCGGTAGGTGTCGGAGACCCACTTGCCCAGGGTGCGGCGGATGAGCTGCTGGAGCTGGTGGGGCTCGACCACGCCGTCCTGGGCGGAGCGTTCCAGGACCTCGGCGATCTTCGGGGTGACGGCCGAGAAGGCCGAGTCCTCGATGCCCGAACCGCGGGCCTGGATGTGCGGGCCGCCGGTGATCTTGCCGGTGGAGGAGTCCACGACGACGAACACCGAGATGATGCCCTCGTCGCCCAGGATCTTCCGGTCCTTGAGGGCCGGCTCACCCACATCGCCGACCGAGAGGCCGTCGACGTAGACGTATCCCGCCTGGACCTTGCCGGAGATCTTCGCCTTGCCCTCGACGAGGTCGACGACCACGCCGTCCTCGGCGATCACGATGCGGTCGTGCGGGACACCGGTCATGGCGCCCAGCTCGGCGTTGGCGCGCAGATGGCGCCATTCGCCGTGGACCGGCATCAGGTTCTTCGGGCGACAGATGTTGTAGAAGTACAGGAGCTCGCCCGCGGACGCGTGGCCCGAGACGTGCACCTTGGCGTTGCCCTTGTGGACGACGTGCGCGCCCCAGCGGGTCAGGCCATTGATCACGCGGTAGACCGCGTTCTCGTTGCCGGGGATGAGCGACGACGCCAGGATCACCGTGTCGCCGGGGACGATGCGGATCTGGTGGTCGCGGTTGGCCATACGGGACAGGGCCGCCATCGGTTCGCCCTGGGAGCCCGTGCAGACCAGGACCACCTCGTGGTCGGGCAGGTCGTCGAGCGTCTTGACGTCCACCACCAGGCCCGGCGGGACCTTGAGGTAGCCCAGGTCGCGGGCGATACCCATGTTGCGGACCATGGAGCGGCCCACGAAGGCGACCCGGCGGCCATACTCGTGCGCGGTGTCCAGGATCTGCTGGATGCGGTGGATGTGGCTGGCGAAGCTGGCCACGATGATCCGCTTGCGGGCGTTCGCGAAGACCGTGCGCAGGACGTTGGAGATGTCCCGCTCGGGCGCCACGAAACCGGGGACCTCGGCGTTCGTGGAGTCGGAGAGAAGAAGGTCGATGCCTTCCTCGCTCAGACGTGCGAACGCGTGCAGGTCCGTGAGCCGACCGTCCAACGGGAGCTGGTCCATCTTGAAATCGCCGGTGTGGACCACCATGCCCGCCGGCGTACGGATGGCGACGGCGAGGGCGTCCGGGATCGAGTGGTTGACGGCGATGAACTCGCAGTCGAAGGGGCCGATGCGCTCCCGGTGTCCTTCCGTCACCTCGAGGGTGTACGGACGGATCCGGTGCTCCTGGAGCTTGGCCTCGATGAAGGCGAGGGTCAGCTTGGAGCCGATCAGCGGGATGTCCGGCTTCTCCCGGAGCAGGTACGGGACGGCACCGATGTGGTCCTCGTGACCATGGGTGAGGACGATGCCCTCGATGTCGTCGAGGCGGTCCCGGATGGACGTGAAGTCCGGCAGGATCAGATCGATTCCGGGCTGCTCCTCCTCGGGGAAGAGCACGCCGCAGTCGACGATCAGCAGGCGGCCGCCGTACTCGAAGACCGTCATGTTCCGGCCGATTTCGCCGAGGCCGCCGAGCGGCGTGACCCTGAGGCCGCCCGCCGGGAGCGGCGGGGGCGGGGCAAGTTCGGGATGCGGATGACTCAAAAGACTCTCCTCAACCACACACGCCACGTACCGGTGGGCACGTGGCGCGCGTGACGTTCGTGCAGTAGCAGTTGTCGTTGTGGATCGCAGGCACCGGTGGCCTGCTATTCAGTTGTGAAGTCTGTTGTCAGAGCTGTACCCCGCCCGCCGCAAGATCGATCTTGAGCTGTTCGATCTCTTCGGGCGAGCACTCGACCATGGGCGAACGCAGCGGGCCGGCCGGCAGGCCCTGCAGGGTGAGCGCCGCCTTGGTGGTCATCACGCCCTGGGTGCGGAACATGCCTGTGTAGACCGGGAGCAGCTTCTGGTGGATCTCGGTCGCCTTCTGCACGTCCCCGGCGGTGAACGCGTCGACGAGGGCGCGCAGGTCCGGGGTGACCACGTGACCGACGACGGAGACGAAACCGACCGCGCCCACGGAGAGCAGCGGCAGGTTCAGCATGTCGTCACCGGAGTACCAGGCCAGGCCGGAGCGGGCGATGGCCCAGCTCGCGCGGCCCAGGTCGCCCTTGGCGTCCTTGTTGGCGACGATCCGCGGGTGCGCCGCGAGGCGGACCAGGGTCTCGGTGCTGATCGGGACACCACTGCGGCCGGGGATGTCGTAGAGCATGACCGGCAGCTCCGCCGCGTCGGCGACGGTCGTGAAGTGCCGGTACAGACCCTCCTGAGGGGGCTTGTTGTAGTACGGGGTGACGACCAGGAGGCCGTGCGCGCCCGCCTTCTCGGCCGAGCGGGCGAGTTCGACACTGTGGTGGGTGTCGTTGGTACCGACGCCGGCGACAACGTGGGCACGGTCTCCGACGGCCTCCAGGACGGCTCGTACCAGGTCCGATTTCTCCGCGTCACCGGTGGTGGGGGATTCGCCGGTGGTGCCGTTGACGATCAGGCCGTCGTTGCCTGCGTCCACGAGGTGGGTGGCGAGCCGCTGTGCGCCGTCGAGGTCGAGTGCGCCGTCCGCCGTGAAGGGCGTGACCATGGCGGTGAGGACCCGCCCGAAGGGGGTCTGCGGAGTGGAGGTCGGAGCCATGGGTGACACGCTACTCGTTGCTCACCGTGAGGTCTGCCCTCGGGGGGTGCGAAAAGTCATGACAAAGATGGAACCCGGCACTGCCTGCTCGGGGGTTCAAGCAGTGCCGGGTCCGTTTGATCAGGCTAGATGAACTTCTCTAAATGCCGCAATACGGACACTTCGCGCGGATGATCCGTACATACGTCTCCGTAGCCGTGTCGCCTACGGGGCGACGCGCCCGTTGGCGTTGAAGGCGGCGTACGTGAGGGGCATGAGCTTGGCCCACTCGGCCTCCATCTTCTCGCCCACCATCTCGATCTCCCGCTGCGGGAAGGACGGGACCTTCGCCAGCTCGTGCTGGGTGCGCAGGCCGAGGAAGTGCATCAGCGAGCGGGCGTTGCAGGTGGCGTACATCGAGGAGAACAGGCCGACCGGCAGGACCGCACGGGCGACCTCGCGGGCGACTCCGGCGGCGAGCATCTCCTGGTAGGCCTCGTAGGCCCGGCGGTAGGAGTCCTCCATGGTGCGGCCGACGAGCTCCTGCTGGGCCTGCGTGCCCTCGACGAAGACGTACTTGCCGGGGCGGCCCTGCTGGACGAGCTTGCGGGACTCGCCGGGGACGTAGAAGACGGGCTGGAGCTCCCTGTAGCGGCCGGACTCCTCGTTGTACGACCAGCCCACGCGGTGGCGCATGAACTCGCGGAAGACGAAGATCGGGGCACTGATGAAGAAGGTCATCGAGTTGTGCTCGAAGGGGCTGCCGTGCCGGTCCCGCATCAGGTAGTTGATCAGGCCCTTCGAGCGTTCCGGGTCCTTGCCCAGCTCGTCCAGGGACTGCTCGCCGACGGTCGAGACACGGGCGGCGAAGAGTACGTCGGCGTCGGACGCGGTGTGCTTGACCAGTTCGACGGTGACGTCGCTGCGGAAACCGGGCTTGAGGTCGTCGGCGGGGCTGTCGGTCACTGTGCGGGGGTCCTTCCGTCGCGTCTTCGGAGCGGCGCCAACTCTACGGGGGCCGCCGAGCGGGACGTCCACGGGCGTGCCGCGGGATTCGTGCGGGACGTCTGGCGATATGGGGCACGTTTTCGGGCACCCGCTCGTCTGTATCAGTGAAGCGCCCGATCGAAAGCCTCAGGAGGACGTACCCATCATGTTCCGCCGGCGCGAACCCGTACCCTTCGCCTTCCTCGCCGAGGCCGACCGGTTCCGTAGCAATGTCACTCCCCCGCCGTCCGAGCACTCCTCCGCCGGTCAGATAGCCGGTCGTTGGCTGTTGGGGCTCACCGTCGTGGCCGCGCTGGTGGGGTCGCTGGTCATCGGGATGCCGGCGCTGAGCCTGGATCACTCGGCGCCCACGCAGCAGTCGCAGGCGTCCCAGGGGCGCTGACGCCTCTCCCACCGCCCGAAGGGCGCGCCGGGAACCCCCTGCGGACCCCCGATGGTGGTGAGCCGGGACACAGGCGGATAACCTCACCGGGCACAGCCCACGCATGGACGAGTGAGGACCAGCCGTGCCCCTGCCCTTCCTGACGGCCGACCGCGCATTCGAGGCGGCGGACGACGTCGCGCTGCCCTTCGAGGACCGGGAGCGCTGGCGGCGCCCCTACCGGCCCGGACCCTGGCGGGTCGGGGTGGCCGCGTTGGCGCTGCTGCTCGCCTCGTACGTGCTGTTCGCGGCCGTCATCATCGCGTTGACCGGGTCGGCGTCCGAGGCCGGTGCCGTCTTCGGCTGCTCCCTGCTCGTGATCGGCGCCGCCCTGCGGCTGCTGCGTATGGGTGTCTGGGTGAGCGACCGCGGGCTGCGGCACGTGCGTTTCCTGCTCACCCGCACGCTGCCCTGGGAGCGGGTCGTGGCGGTGCGGACCGTGCAGCAGCCGGTGCGGTGGCTGGGGCTGCCGCGGACCGTCCAGGGGCAGGCCCTGACCCACGGACGGCGGGACCGTCCCGAGGAGGCCACGCAGCTGCTGACCAGCCACGGGGCGGACTTCCTGGGGCGCGCCGAGGCGTTCGACCGGGCGGCGGACGCGATCGAGGCGTGGGCCGCGGAGAACCGGCGCGGCTGATCCCGCTTGTCAGACGCCCGAAGGGGCCGGTCCGCAACCGTGCGGGCCGGCCCCTTCGTGGTCTGTGGCGTCTGCGCGGTCTGTGTCGTACGGCTCAGGCGGTCTGGACCGGCTTGCCGTCGTGCAGGCTGATCGCGCGTTGCATCGCCTTGCGGGCCCGGGGGGTGTCGCGGGCATCGTGGTAGGCGACGGCGAGGCGGAACCAGGTGCGCCAGTCGTCGGGGGCCGCCTCGGTCTCGGCCTTGCGCCGGTCGAAGACCTCGTCGGCGGAGTCGCGGTCGACGCGGCCGCCCGGGGTGCGCCTCAGTTCGTCGACGGGCAGTCCGCCCTCGGCGTCGAGTTCGACGGCGAGGGCGTTGGCCCGGCGGACGAACTGGGTGTTCTTCCACAGGAACCAGACGCCGATGACCGGCAGGATCAGCACCGCCACGCCGAAGGTGACGGTCAGCAGGGTGCCGGACTGGATGAGCATGACGCCGCGGCTGCCGACCAGGACGAAGTAGAAGACCAGGACGGCGGCCGTGAGGGCGTAGGAGAGTTTGGCGCGCATGTCAGCCTCAGCCGAGGTCGAGGAAGTTTTCCAGGCCGAAGGTGAGGCCCGGCGTCGACACCACCCGGCGGGCGCCCAGCAGAATGCCCGGCATGAAGCTGCTGTGGTGCAGCGAGTCGTGGCGGACCGTGAGCGTCTCGCCCTCGCCGCCCAGGAGTACCTCCTGGTGGGCCAGCAGCCCGCGCAGCCGGACGGCGTGCACCGGGACGCCGTCGACGTTCGCGCCGCGCGCCCCCTCCAGACCCGTCTGCGTGGCGTCCGGCGCCGGGGCCGTGCCCGCCTCGCGACGGGCCTCGGCGATGAGCTGGGCGGTGCGCGTGGCGGTGCCGGAGGGCGCGTCCACCTTGTTGGGGTGGTGCAGTTCGACGACTTCGACGGACTCGAAGTACGGCGCGGCGATCTGCGCGAACTTCATGGTCAGGACGGCGCCGATGGAGAAGTTGGGCGCGATGAGCACGCCCGTCTCCGGGGACTCGGCCAGCCGGCCCTTCAGGTGCGCGAGACGCTCCTCGGTCCAGCCGGTCGTGCCGACCACGGCGTGGATGCCGTGCCCCACGCAGTAGTCGAGGTTGTCCATGACCGAGTCGGGCGTGGTCAGTTCGACCACGACCTGGGCGCCGCTCTCGGTCAGCGCCCCGAGCTTGTCGCCCCGGCCGAGGGCGGCCACCAGCTCCATGTCCTCGGCGGCCTCGACCGCTCGTACCGCCTCGGAACCGATCCGGCCCTTGGCGCCGAGGACCGCCACACGCAGCTTGCTCATCTGTTGTGCTTCCTTACCGAAGTTGCCGAAGGACTGCCGAAGGGTCAGGCGACCGCGTCGTGCAGCCGGGAGGCCTGCTTGTCCTTGAGCGGGCCGATGACCGACAGCGACGGGCGCCGTCCCAGGATGTCGCGGGCCACCGAGCGGACCTCGTCCGGGGTCACCGCCGCTATCCGGCCCAGCATGTCGTCGACCGACATCTGCTCGCCCCAGCAGAGCTCGCTCTTGCCGATGCGGTTCATGAGCGCGCCGGTGTCCTCCAGGCCGAGGACGGTGGAGCCCCTCAGCTGGCCGATCGCGCGAGCGATCTCCTCGTCGGACAGGCCGTGCTCGGCGACCTGGTCGAGTTCGTCCCGGCAGATCTTCAGCACGTCGTGCACCTGGCTCGGGCGGCAGCCCGCGTACACGCCGAAGAGGCCGCAGTCGGCGAAGCCCGAGGTGTACGAATACACGCTGTAGGCCAGGCCGCGCTTCTCGCGGACCTCCTGGAAGAGGCGGGAGGACATGCCGCCGCCGAGGGCGGTGTTCAGCACGCCGAGCGCCCAGCGGCGGTCGTCCGTGCGTGCCAGGCCCGGCATGCCGAGGACGACGTGCGCCTGTTCCGTCTTGCGGCCGATCAGCTCGACGCGGCCGGCCGAGCGGATCGTGCGCCGGCCGTCGCGCGGGGCGATGGGCGTGGCGTCCGGGTTCGTGAGGGTGCCGGCCTTCTCGAACGCGGCGCGGACCTGGCGTACGACCTTGTTGTGGTCGATGTTGCCGGCGGCCGCGACCACGAGGTGGGTCGGGTCGTAGTGCTTCTTGTAGAAGCGGCGGATGCGGTCGGCGGTGAGGGCGTTGACCGTGTCGACGGTGCCGAGGACCGGGCGGCCGAGGGCGTTGTCGCCGAACATCGTGTGCGCGAACAGGTCGTGCACACAGTCGCCGGGATCGTCCTCGGTCATCGCGATCTCCTCGAGGATCGCGCCGCGCTCGACGTTGACGTCCTCCTCGCGGATGAGGGAGCCCGTGAGCATGTCGCAGACGACGTCGATGGCGAGCGGCAGGTCGGCGTCGAGCACGCGCGCGTAGTAGCACGTGTACTCCTTCGCCGTGAACGCGTTCATCTCGCCGCCGACCGCGTCTATGGCGGAGGAGATGTCCAGCGCGGACCTGCGGCTCGTCCCCTTGAAGAGGAGGTGCTCCAGGTAGTGCGTGGCGCCGTTCAAGGACGGCGTCTCGTCGCGGGAGCCGACGTGCGCCCAGATGCCGAACGTGGCGGAGCGGACCGAGGGGAGGGTCTCGGTGACGATGCGCAGGCCGCCCGGGAGGGTGGTCTTGCGGACGACACCGATGCCGGCCGTGCCCTTGATCAGGGTTTGGGTACGGGCGACGGCCCGCGCCTCCGAAGAGGTGCGGGCCGTCGCCTGGGAGCTACTCGACGTCACTTGTCGGAGTCGTCCTTCGTGTCCTCGTCAGCTTCCTCGCCCTCGATCACGGGGATCAGGGAGAGCTTGCCGCGGGAGTCGATCTCGGCGATCTCGACCTGGACCTTGGAGCCCACACCGAGCACGTCCTCGACGTTCTCCACGCGCTTGCCGCCGGCGAGCTTGCGGATCTGCGAGATGTGCAGCAGACCGTCCTTGCCCGGGAGCAGCGACACGAACGCACCGAAGGTGGTGGTCTTGACGACCGTACCCAGGTAGCGCTCGCCGACCTCCGGCATGGTCGGGTTGGCGATGCCGTTGATCGTGGCGCGGGCGGCCTCGGCCTGCGAGCCGACCTGGGCACCGATGTAGATGGTGCCGTCGTCCTCGATCGTGATCTCGGCGCCGGTGTCCTCCTGGATCTGGTTGATCATCTTGCCCTTCGGGCCGATGACCTCACCGATCTTGTCCACCGGGATCTTGACGGTGATGATCCGCGGGGCGTTCGGGGACATCTCGTCCGGCGTGTCGATCGCTTCCATCATCACGTCGAGGATGTGGAGGCGGGCGTCGCGGGCCTGCTTGAGGGCCGCGGACAGGACGGAGGCCGGGATGCCGTCCAGCTTGGTGTCGAGCTGGAGGGCGGTGACGAACTCCTTGGTGCCGGCGACCTTGAAGTCCATGTCGCCGAAGGCGTCCTCCGCACCGAGGATGTCGGTGAGGGCGACGTAGTGCGTCTCACCGTTGATCTCCTGGGAGATCAGACCCATGGCGATACCGGCGACGGGGGCCTTGAGGGGCACACCGGCGTTCAGCAGCGACATGGTGGAGGCGCAGACCGAGCCCATGGACGTCGAGCCGTTGGAGCCGAGGGCCTCGGACACCTGACGGATCGCGTAGGGGAACTCCTCGCGCGTCGGCAGCACCGGCACGATGGCGCGCTCGGCGAGGGCGCCGTGGCCGATCTCGCGGCGCTTGGGCGAGCCCACGCGGCCGGTCTCGCCGACGGAGTACGGCGGGAAGTTGTAGTTGTGCATGTAGCGCTTGCGGGTCACCGGGGAGAGGGTGTCCAGCTGCTGCTCCATCCGGAGCATGTTGAGGGTGGTGACGCCCAGGATCTGGGTCTCGCCACGCTCGAACAGCGCCGAGCCGTGCACGCGCGGGATGGCCTCGACCTCGGCGGCGAGCGTACGGATGTCCGTGACGCCGCGGCCGTCGATGCGCTTCTTCTCCTTGATGACGCGCTCACGGACCAGGGACTTGGTCAGCGAGCGGTACGCGGCGGAGATCTCCTTCTCGCGGCCCTCGAACTCCGGCAGGAGCTTCTCGGCGGCGAGCGCCTTGACGCGGTCCAGCTCGGCCTCGCGGTCCTGCTTGCCCGCGATGGTCAGCGCGGCGGTGAGCTCCGGGCGGACGGCGGCGGACAGCGCCTCCAGGACGTCGTCCTGGTGGTCGAGGAAGACGGGGAACTCGCCGGTGGGCTTGGCGGCCTTGGCGGCGAGGTCGGCCTGGGCCTTGCAGAGCACCTTGATGAAGGGCTTCGCGGCGTCCAGACCGGCGGCGACGACCTCCTCGGTGGGCGCCTCGGCGCCGCCCGCGACGAGCTGGATGGTCTTCTCGGTGGCCTCGGCCTCGACCATCATGATCGCGACGTCGCCGTCCTCCAGGACGCGACCGGCGACGACCATGTCGAAGACGGCGTCCTCGAGCTCGGTGTGCGTCGGGAACGCGACCCACTGGCCGTTGATCAGCGCGACGCGGACGCCGCCGATCGGGCCGGAGAAGGGCAGACCGGCCAGCTGCGTGGACGCGGAGGCGGCGTTGATCGCCACGACGTCGTACAGGTGGTCGGGGTTGAGCGCCATGATCGTGGCGACGACCTGGATCTCGTTGCGCAGGCCCTTCTTGAAGGACGGGCGCAGCGGGCGGTCGATCAGGCGGCAGGTGAGGATGGCGTCCTCGGAGGGACGGCCCTCACGGCGGAAGAAGCTGCCGGGGATCTTGCCGGCGGCGTACATCCGCTCCTCGACGTCCACCGTGAGGGGGAAGAAGTCGAGCTGGTCCTTGGGGTTCTTGGAGGCGGTGGTGGCCGACAGCACCATGGTGTCGTCGTCCAGGTACGCCACGGCGGAGCCGGCGGCCTGCTTGGCGAGGCGGCCCGTCTCGAAGCGGATGGTGCGGGTGCCGAAGGAACCGTTGTCGATGACGGCCTCGGCGTAGTGGGTCTCGTTCTCCACTAGCATTTTCTCCGTTACTTGTCGTCTTTCGTCCCTCGCTGCCCGTGTGGCAGGGGGACGGTTGCGGAGAAACGCTCGGTGCGGGCCGGTCTTCGATCGAAGCACCCGGGGATCTCTTTCCCGGGGGCCACTACCGAGGACCGGCGGCGGCGAAGCGCGCTTCTCCTCGTTCGGTGGGCGTGGTGACGTTTACCCGCAGCGAGTACACGTCATCACGCTGTGTCGTACGTAAGGCGTTGTGCTACCACACTACAAAGCGTTGGTGACACTCCGCACGTTTCCGTAGGGCGAGGGGGCGTACGACGGGCCCCGGCGCCGGTGGTCCACGGCGCGTACCGGCGGGTGCCGATGCGTGCCACCGCGTACCGGTACGTACAGCAAAAGGAGCGGTCCCGATGGTCCGGGAACCGCTCCCCTCACGGCGTGCTACTTGGCGCCCGCCGCACCGCGGCGGATGCCCAGGCGGTCGACCAGCGCACGGAAGCGCTGGATGTCCTTCTTGGCCAGGTACTGGAGAAGGCGGCGACGCTGACCGACCAGGATCAGCAGACCACGACGGGAGTGGTGGTCGTGCTTGTGCGTCTTGAGGTGCTCGGTCAGGTCCGAGATCCGGCGGGACAGCATGGCGACCTGGACCTCGGGGGAGCCGGTGTCGCCCTCCTTCTGACCGAACTCGGTGATCAGCTGCTTCTTCGTAGCGGCGTCGAGCGGCACGCGTACTCCTCGTAGTCTTTTCAGGGCCATCGAGTGCCCCCGGTCTAGGTCTCGGGGGAGCTTCCGTTACTCGGGAGGCGGGGATCCGCTGAGCGCGACCTCCAGAACCTTCAGGGACTCCCTGAGGGTGTTTCCGGGGGTGCGTACACAAACGGCCGAAAGCCAGGGTAGCAGGCCGGGGCGCCGGGCTTGTCCGGGATATCGCCGCGGACGGGCCGGCGGTGCCGTGCCGACGGGGGGCAGTGTACGGGCGACGGCGCCGGGCCGGAAGGTAAAGGAAGAACCTCTGAGCTGGGGGAACGCCGGCAAGTAGGGTGATGCCACAGCTCGTTGGAACAGCGGGAACCCAGGGGAAAGGGTCGGAGCCGACATGGCCGATGCCGAGGACGAAGAGGTCAAAGCGCGCAAGGAGCGGGAGCGGGACGAGCTGTACGCGCTCGACATCTCCGGCGCCGAGTGGCAGTGCGCCCCGGGCACGGAGGAGCACGAGGAGCGCGTCGAGATCGCCTACCTGCCGGCGGGGGCCGTCGCGATGCGGTCCTCGCTCGACCCGGAGACGGTGCTGCGCTATACGGAGGCGGAGTGGCGGGCCTTCGTGCTCGGGGCCCGCGACGGCGAGTTCGATCTGGAGCCGGCACGGCACGACGGGGAGTCCGCCGCGCGGTAGCCGGACCGGCGGCCGGTGTGTGCCGGCCGCCGCTGCCCGCCCCGGGCGTCGTCGGTCGTCACGGGTCCCGTCCCGGCCGTGGTCACGGGTGCCGGCCCGGCCGTGGTCACGGCCGTCGTTGCGGGTGTCGTCGGCACCGTGCTTGGTTCCGGGACCGGCTCGCCGCCGCGGTAGGCGGCCGGGGCGGCGTTTCCTCGTCGCCGCCCGCGGGTCAGCCCGTCATCGACCGGGCCGTCGCGTACACGTCGAAGACGGCCAGTGCCAGCGGGACGAGCGTCAGCAGGACGAAGCCCTCGGCGAGCTCCGTGAAGCGGCCCCAGAACGGGGTGAGGCCGCCCCGCGAGCCGATCAGGCCGATCGCGGTGACGATCGCCGACGCCGCCGCGATCGCCGCGACCAGCCAGACGGTACGGATCTCCAGGTCGGTGCGGTCGCCGCTCAGCGCGTCCCGGATCACCGAGTGCGGCGGGTTCAGCGCCAGACCGAGTCCGAGCAGGACGAGGGCACCGAGGCCCGCCGCCAGCACGGGGGCGACCTGGGCGGTGTAGCGGAACAGGTGGGCGCGCATCAGCAGGGCGACGCTCGCGGCCAGGGCGAGCAGCCGGGCCCAGACGTCGTCGGAGAACCCGAGAACCGCGCAGGCTCCGACCGTGACCACCGCGCAGCCGCCCACCAGTCCGACCAGGAGCTCGTGTCCGCGGCGGGCCTGGGCGGCGATCCGCTCGGCGTCGACCGGCTCGCGCGGGGTGGGATCGGCGCCGTACGCGCTGCGCGGAGCGGTGGCCGGGGCGTCGAAGCCGATCGGCAGCCGGGCGAAGCGCATGGACAGGCCGGGCAGGAACGCCAGCGCGCCCACTCCGACGGGGGCGCACAGGGCGGCGGTCTCGGCCGGCGTCCAGTGCGCGAGGATCGCCGCGAACACCGCCGCCAGGCCGGCACCGGAGGCGACCACGAAGGCGACGAAGGGGCCGTCCCCGCGCGGTGAGCACAGGGTGAGCAGCACCGCGGCGAGCAGTACCGCGGCGCAGGCCAGCAGGAACTGGAGCCGGCCGATGCCCTGACCGTCGGCGAGCGGGAGGAGCCCGGAGCCCGCCACGGCCACGTTGGGCAGCGCGCCGAGCCCGAGGGCGACGGCGGAGCCCCGGTCGTCGTAGACGCGGGCCCGGACGCAGGCGAGGGCGATCAGCAGGACACCGACGACCCCGGCGAGGATGCCGGGCAGGCCGTGCATGTCGTGTCGCGGGTCGCCGGTCCAGGCGACGAAGGCGAGCAGGGCCGGCAGGACCCCTCCGCCGACGAGGCCCGCGGCGCGGGTCAGCTCGCCGCTCCACAGGGTGTGCTCGCGCGTCACCGCCGCGGCGACCGCCTCCGACACGTCGTCGAAGACGGCGGGCGGCAGCGACTCGGCGAAGGGGCGCAGGGTGAGGAGCTCGCCGTCGAGGATGTGCTGGGCGGCGAACGAACGGGAACTGTCGAGGACGGTGCCGTCCCGGCGGACGAGGTGGTAGCCGACGGGAGCGCCCTCGGCGGGGCTCTGCCGGGAGAGCCGGAGGATCTCCGGGTGGATGTCGGCGACGGGCACGTCGTCGGGCAGCGCCACGTCGATCCGGCTGTCGGGGGCGACGATGGTGACCCGGCAGAAGCCGAGTCCCGTCCCCGCCGTGGGCGCGGCTCCGGCGCCGCGCCCTTCTCCGGTGGCTGCCGCGGAGGCCGCGATACTCACCTGCTGCTCCCCCTCAGTGATGGTTCCGCGTCGGCGTGTTCGGTGTCGGTCGGCGGTGTGAAGGTTCCGCGCCGGTTGGTGCGCGGCGCGTCCCGCGGGTGTGCTCACGCGAACATCCGGCACCCTACCGCCCCTTGGTAGGACAGGCAGTCAGTAGGATCACGCGGCGGCCTGCGTCCGTCCGGGACGGGGCGGCGGACGAGGTTTTCCGGGGCCGCGCAAGGGGATTCGGGGCCTCGCAAGGGGATTGGTGAGCCGTGAGCCACATCGTCGTGAAGCGCCAGCCACGGGCGCTGCCGTCCGAGGTTCCCACCGGTGAGGTCGTCCTCCAGCCTCCGCCGGAGCTGCCGCGGGGCCATCAGGAGAGCGTGCTGATGCAACTGCTGCCGACGCTCGGCATGGGCGGCTCGGTGGTCTTCTTCTTCACGAGCGGGCAACCGTTCATGCGCATCATGGGCATGGTCATGATCGCCTCGACGGTGGCCATGTCGATCGCGATGGTGGTGCGCTTCCGGCGCGGGTCGCAGGGGCAGTTGGCGGACATGCGCCGCGACTACCTGAGTTATCTGGCGCAGATCCGGCGCACCGCGCTCGACACCGCGCGGGCCCAGCGTGACGCGCAGTACTACCTGCACCCCTCCCCCGAGCAGTTGTGGGCGCTGGTCGCCGAGGGCAGCCGGGTGTGGGAACGACGGCCCGGGGACGAGGACTTCGCCCAGGTCCGCGTCGGCCTCGGCGCGCAGTCCCTGGCCACCCCGCTGATCGCCCCCGAGACCGGCCCCGTGGAGCAGCTGGAGCCGCTGACCGCGGGCGCGCTGCAACGCTTCCTCGCCGTCCACGACAGCCTCGACGACCTGCCGATGGCCGTCTCGCTGCGCGCCTTCTACCACGTCACCGTCAGCGGTGAGCCTCGGTCGGTGCGCTCCTGCGCCCGCGCCCTGGCCGGTTCGCTGGCCGCGCTGCACTCGTCCGAGGACCTGGTTCTCGTCGTCGCGGCGGGCCGGGAGGAGCTGCCGCACTGGGAGTGGGCGAAGTGGCTGCCGCACGTCCAGGCGTCCGGGGCCGTGGACGGGGCGGGCAGCCGCCGGCTGATCGGCACCGACACCCGCGAGCTGGAGAACCTGCTCGGGGCTCGGCTGACGGGGCGCCCGCGGTTCCATCCGCACGCGACGCCGCTGCCCGACGAACCGCACATCGTCGTCGTCCTCGACGGCGTCTCCCTCCCCCCGGACTCGGTGCTGGCCAATCCCGAGGGGCTCCAGGGTGTGACGGTCCTCGAGATCGTCCCCGGTGAGCCGACGGGGGCCGGCGGCGAGCTCGACATCGTCGTACAGCCGGGCATGCTGCGGCTGGAGTCGGGGCAGGGCGCCGTCTACGAGGGGACGCCCGACGCGCTCTCCCCGGAGTCCGCCGAGGCGCTCGCCCGGCAGCTCGCCCCGCTGCGGATGGCCTCCGGCGGGGACGACGACGAACCGCTGCTGGCCAACCTGGAGTTCACCGACCTGCTGAACCTCGGGGACGCCGCCTCCGTGGACACCCGGCGGACCTGGCGGCCGCGTTCACTCGCGGAGCGGCTGCGGGTGCCGATCGGGGTGGGCGAGGACGGCCGTCCGGTGATGCTGGACCTCAAGGAGGCGGCACAGGAGGGCATGGGCCCGCACGGACTGTGCGTGGGCGCCACCGGGTCCGGCAAGTCCGAGCTGCTGCGCACACTGGTGCTGGGCCTGGCGGTCACGCACTCCTCGGAGACGCTGAACTTCGTCCTCGCCGACTTCAAGGGCGGCGCGACCTTCGCCGGCATGGCGCAGATGCCGCACGTGGCGGCCGTGATCACCAACCTGGCGGACGACCTGACGCTGGTGGACCGGATGGGCGACTCCATCCGGGGTGAGCTCAACCGCCGTCAGGAGCTGCTGCGGGACGCGGGCAACTACGCCAACATCCACGACTACGAGAAGGCGCGGGCCGCGGGAGCCGCCCTCCAGCCGATCCCCTCCCTGGTGCTGGTGATCGACGAGTTCAGCGAGCTGCTGACGGCGAAGCCGGACTTCATCGAGATGTTCGTGCAGATCGGCCGGATCGGCCGCTCGCTCGGTGTGCACCTGCTGCTGGCCTCGCAGCGCCTGGAGGAGGGCCGGCTGCGCGGCCTGGAGACCTATCTGTCGTACCGCGTCGGTCTGCGCACCTTCTCGGCGGCGGAGTCGCGGGCGGCGCTGGGTGTGCCCGACGCGTACTCGCTGCCGAACGTGCCGGGTTCCGGCTTCCTGAAGTTCGGCACGGACGAGATGGTGCGCTTCAAGGCGGCCTACGTGTCCGGGGTCTACCGCTCCGGCGCCCAGCGGACGGCGCCGGGGGGCGGCCCGCTGCCGGTGGACCGGCGGCCGGTGCTGTTCACCTCGGCGGAGGTTCCGGTGCGGTACGCGGCCGTGCCTCAGGCCCGCCCGTCCGGCGACGCGGAGGTCGACGACGCGCTGGCGGACACGGTGCTCGACGTCGTGGTGCGGCGGTTGGAGGCGCAGGGCCCGGCGGCGCACCAGGTGTGGCTGCCGCCGCTGGACAGTCCGCCCTCGCTGGACGCGCTGCTGCCGGGGCTCACCGCGGTACCGGGCCGCGGCCTCACCCAGCCCGGATACGAGGGTGCGGGCCGGCTGGTCGTGCCGGTGGGCCTGGTGGACAAGCCGTTCGAGCAGCGGCGCGACTCCCTCTGGGTGGACTTCTCCGGCGCGGCCGGCCATATGCAGATCGTCGGCGGCCCGCAGTCCGGCAAGTCGACCCTGCTGCGCTCGCTGATCTGCGCTTTCGCCCTCACCCACACACCGCACGAGGTCCAGTTCTACGGCCTCGACTTCGGGGGCGGCGCGATGGCGTCGGTGGCCGGCCTGCCGCACGTGGGCGGGGTCGCCTCCCGGCTCGACCCGGAGCGGGTACGGCGCACGGTGGCCGAGGTGTACGGCGTGCTGACGCGGCGCGAGGAGTACTTCCGCTCGGCCGGGATCCCGTCGATCGCGGAGTTCCGGGCCAGGCGGGCCCGCGGGGACATCTCGGTCACCGACCAGCCCTGGGGCGATGTGTTCCTGGTCGTCGACGGGTGGGGCAACTTCCGTTCCGAGTACGAGGCGATGGACCAGGTGATCCTCGACATCGCGGCGCGCGGGCTCGGCTACGGCGTCCACCTGGTGCTGACGGCCTCGCGCTCGATGGAGGTCAGGGCCGCTCTCAAGGACCATCTGATGAACCGTCTCGAACTGCGGCTCGGCGACACGATGGACTCCGAGATCGACCGCAAGGTCGCCGCGAACGTCCCGTCGGGCGTGCCGGGCCGTGGCCAGTCGCCGCAGAAGCTGCACTTCATGGGGGCGGTGCCGCGCATCGACGGCGTCACCTCCGACACGGACCTCGCCGACGCCACGCAGGCGCTGACGGCGGAGGTCGCCCGGCAGTGGCAGGCGGCGCCCGCGCCCGAAGTACGGCTGCTGCCGAGGGAGTTCGCGGCCGGCTCGCTGCCTCCGGGTGACCGCTTCCCGCGCCGCGGGGTCGCCTTCGCCCTCGACGAGGACCGCCTTGAGCCGGTCTACGTCGACTTCGAGCAGGATCCGTTCCTCCTCGTCTTCGGCGAGAGCGAGTCCGGCAAGTCGAATCTGCTGCGGCTGCTGATCAGGCAACTGACCCAGCGCTACTCCGGCGACGAGTGCAAGCTGTTCGTGGTCGACAACCGGCGTTCCCTGCTGGACGCGACGCCGGACTCCCACCTGGCCGAGTACATCCCCATGTCCAACGCCATGGACCACCACATGGCCGCGCTCGCCGACCTGATGAAGCGCCGCGCCCCGACGGCCGACGTGACGGCACGGCAACTCCGGGACCGCAGTTGGTGGCGTGGCCCGACGGTGTTCGTCGTCGTCGACGACTACGACCTGGTGGCGACGTCGAGCGGCAATCCGCTGGCGGGCCTGACGGAGCTGCTGCCGTTCGCCCGGGACGTGGGCGTGCGGTTCATCGTCGCACGGTCGACGGCGGGCGCCGGGCGGGCGTCGTACGAGGCGTTCATGCAGCGCATCAAGGAACTGGGCGCCCAGGGCGTGGTGTTGGCGGGCGACCCCGGGGAGGGCGACCTCCTCGGCGGGGTCCGGCCCCGTCCGATGCCCCCGGGCCGGGGGATCTTCGTCTCCCGGCGACGGGGAAAGCCGTTGGTGCAGGTGGGGTGGGTGCCGGAGGAGGGGTGACGGGCGCGTTTTCGCTGCCGTCCTCAAGGCTTCCTCGATGCTGAATTCGGAGGACTCGGCTTCGCCGTCGTCAACCGTACGGCGGTGAATTGGGGAAAGTAGGGTGAGATCTGTGAACTCGCTTGAACCGGGTTCATGGATCTGGCCTGTTGGTGGCCTGGGCGCCTGGCCCGCCCGAGGTGCGGGCTCCACGGGGACACGGGGATACGGGGATACGGGGAAGGGGTTCGCGGCGTGGCGTGGGACGAGTGGGAGCAACTGAAGGCGGATGCGGCCTCGGGCGCCGCACCCCACATGCGGCTGAACCAGCTGGATCCCGGAAGCGGGCCGGTACGCCCCGCGCCGGATCCCGGTCGGTACGGCGAGCTGCGAGCCAACCAGAGTGATCTCGCGAAGATCGGCACGAACGCGTTCAAGCTGTACAACGACCTCTGGGACAAGGGCCGCAGAGCGGTGCCCACCAGTGAGAGCGCCGCGGGCGCCCTCGGCAAGGGCGGTTTCGCCCTGGGCAGCGCACTCCAGCATGTCGCCCTGCGCTGGGACGAGCAGCTGGGTTCCCTCAGGGACGCGTGCGCGCACATCTCGAACCACATGACCGTCACGACGAAGCTGCATGCCGGCGACGACCACTACATCCGCCGCCAGATGAGCAGCATCGACGTGCTCGACGCCGGCTTCGACGAACGCGTCGGCGAAGCCGGCAAGCACAACCCGGTGTACGGCGAGAAGGACGACAAAAAGGGCAAGAGCTGATGGATCTCGACGCCCTTCGCAACGCCGAGTTCAGCCTGTTGGACGATGCGGTCGAGGACTGGTCGACGATGGTGGTCGACCTGGAGACGTTGATGGACGCGGCCGAGAAGGGCCTGCGCGGCGCCGCGAACCAGGCGAGCTGGGCGGGGTACAACGCCACCGTCTCCAAGGAGTTCATCGGCAAGACCGCCGGGGAGTTCACCGACGCGCACAGCCAGGCCTCGTCCATCCACAAGATCCTCCAGGACACCCGGGACGAGCTGAAGAAGTACAAGGGGCAGCTCGACGACGCCATCGAGCGTGGTCGTCGGCAGAACCTGACGGTCATCGGCTACGAGGGCGGGTTCACGGTCACCACGAACGTCCCGCCGGAGGGCCGCACCCGACAGGACCAGGACAACCGGGGCGCCATCACCGCCTTGCGGGACGAGATCCAGAAGATCCTGGAACAGGCCGCCACGAGTGACAACTCGGCCAACGCCGTCCTCATGGCCATCGCCGACCAGAGCACGCTCGGCTTCTCGGACGTCGACTACACCGACCGGGACTCCGCGGCCAAGGCGCTCGAGGAGGCCGAGGAGCTGGCCGACCTGGCGAAACAGAAACCCGAGGATCTGTCGGTCGCCGAGTTCGACCGGCTCGACAAGGGGCTCAAGGACTACGCCGACGACCCACTGTTCGCGGAACGCTTCGCCACGCGGCTGGGACCGCGGGGAACCCTCGACTTCTGGACGGGCATCAACGACCCGCACAGTGCGTGGAAGATCGGGCAGCAGCGGGTCGACCAGTACGACGACCTCCAGAAGAACCTGGGCCTCACGCTCGCCACCGCGTCACAGAGCGACAACGCCGACATGACCCAGTGGAAGTCCACGATGATCGACCTGGTCGACAAGCCGGTCGGCCGCACCGGCGGCTTCCCCCTCGGCGGGCAGGTCATGACCAACCTCATGCGATGGGGCGACTTCGACGACCGGTTCCTCGTCGACTACGGCGACAAGCTGATCGAGACGGAGAAGAAGTTCACGGGTAACGGACGGCACGGCGCTTGGCAGCGCACGGGCGCGGACCCCCTCCTCAACCGGACCGGCACCGACTCCGGCTGGGACCCGATGACCGGTTATCTCAAAGCCCTCTCGAACAGCCCGGACGCGGCCACGGAGTTCCTCAACGACACCTTCGTCACCAAGGACGAGGACCACGACTTCAAGGACGACAAGGGCAAGCGGGCGTCGCTGACCAACTTCGACTACCTCTTCGAGGAGCGGGACTGGCCGCCGGACCAGGACGACAAGGGCGAGGACAGCATCGCCGGGCGGAACAACCTGGCTCTCGCCCTGGAGGCCGCCACCACGGGGCATCCGGCGGGCGAGATGCCCACGGCGGACACCCCGCCGCACAATGCGGAGCAGGCGAAGCTGATGGAGAGCCTGGTGGCGTCCGTCTCGGAACAGCCGTCACGCGTCACCGACTACGGCTACATGGGCGACAGCATCGGCCAGATCGCATCGGAATACCTACCGGACATCAATCGGGCCATGACCAACGACTCCGACGGCGACACGGACCGGCTCTTCCCGATCGTCGGCGCCGAGGCGACGTTCAACCACCGAGACGTGACACGGCTCCTCTTCACTGTCGGACAAAACCCCGAAGGGTACGCCGCCGTGGAGGTGGGTCAGAAAGCCTATATGGGCAATCTGATGGAATATCACCTCGACCCCCACCTCTCGGCGAGCGAGCGCTATGCCACCGATTCCCAGTTCGTCGTCGAACAGATCGCGAGCGGATCGGGCGAGGTATCCGGAACGCTGGCTCAAGGCCGCGCCGAAGTCGTCGCGCACGAGGGCGAAGACGCGGACAAGGCCTACGAGCACTCGGTGGCTCAGTGGAAGAACGTCATCTCCGGAACGGTCGGCACCGTCACGGGGGTGGGAACGACCTTCATCGTCAGCCCGGTTGGGGGTGCGGCAGCCGGTGGTATAGCAGGTACCGCGACCAGCGTGATCCTGGAAGAGCTATTCAAGGACGCAGAAGGAAAGGAACTGGGCAATGCCGGGCCCCTTATGGGCGAGTACTGGGAGAGCGGCCTCGACAGCAACAGTGGCTACACCGAGAAGGCGGCAGAGACCGCAGCGAAGAACCACGGCAGGGTCGATATACCGAGTGTCGGAGAATGGGCCCGAGTCAGCGCAGCTCGCGGTTTCAAGGATTCCGGGACGAACGTCACTGTCATGGCCTCCGATCTGAAGACGGATGTCTGATGCTGAGCCCCGGCCGCACGAGTCGTACACCCGCACGAGGATCCACCCGTCCAGAGAGGTCCCTGACCTTGAAGCGCATATCGCTTCCGCTGTCGACGACGCTTCGTCGGCTTTCAATCCTGACGATATCGCTCGCAGCCGGAACCGCCTTGTCCGGATGCACAAGCGGCGAGGAGAGGGATTATTCCCTCCCGGAGTCCTTGTGCGGGGTGCCCGTGGACCCCGACCTTCTGGCACCGTTCCTGCCGCCCGGAGAATCGGTTTCCACCCGGCAGACGACACCCAACGGTGGAACCGAGCGCTGCAACGTAAGCGTAGACGGTGAACTCGCCCTTGTGACAGGTCGATTGTGGTGGGAAAAGACAGGAAGCGTTGCCGACGTCGCCGCCGTGCATGCTCAGGTCAGCAAGGGCGACGTGAGCAGCGGCGACACGTTCCTCTATTCGGACACCGGCGCGGTCGGGAAAGTTCAGGGGTGTACGGATTCCACTCACCCGGATCAGGCCCTCTTCACCGTTGTCCAGGTCTACGCCTCCGGCCGGGGGGGCTCGTCCACGATGAAGCGTCTTATCACCGAATACACCGGGCAGGTGCGGAAAGGGAAGGACTGCACCTGACCTGGATCTGGGCTCAACTCGATCAGGCGGACACCGGCGCACGAGTGTGCGTGCTCGTGCGTGCTCCGCGCTCTCCCAGCGTCCCCCGCCTGCCACGCCTCTTCGGTTACAGCACAGGGTGGGCACCTCCCGTGCGTGCCCACCCTGGTGTTGTGACGTACTCGCTGTTACATGAAGTAGCTCGCGCCCTTCAGGTCGCCGCCGCGGTAGTCACCGCCGGCGCCGTGGACCTGGTGCGAGATCTGGAGCAGCGCCGCGTGGATGCCGCGGGCGTGCTTGTTCCACTCCTCGCTCTTGCTCTGGAACTGCTGGAACGCCTCGCCACCCCAGCCCGAGGACACGTTGAGCACGGCCTGGCGCAGCGCTTCGAGGTCCTCCTCGAGCTTTTTGGCCTGGTCGCCGAGCTCGGTGGCGAGCGCGTCCATGGTGCCGTAGGTGACGGCGAGTTCCTCGTAATGGGCTCCGGAAGGCATTTCCCCTCGTTTCTCTGAAGACTTCAGCCGGACTTCGCCGGATCGATGGTCAGTAGCTGTTGAGCGCCGAAGTCTTTCCGCCGAGATCCTCGACCGAGATCTTGTTCATGTCGGCGGTGATCTGGTCCTCGAGGTTCTGCTTGTCGGTCTTGGTCATGTGGATGCCGTCGAGGAAGTCGTCGAGCATCTTGCCGATCGCGACCATATGGCCGTTGATCTCCGTCTGCTTGACGTTGAAGGCGTTGGCTCCCTGGCCCGTCCACGCCCTCTCGATCATGTCGATCGTGCCTTGCAACTTCGCGAGGGAACCCCGGATGTTGTCGTAGCGATCGATGACTTCCTTCTGGAGCTTCTGTACGTCGCCGTCGTTTAGCTTGCGGTCGACCATTTCGGCACTCCCTTTCGTACGTCGAGGTTCGTCATGCGTGGGTCATGTGGCTCGCCGAGAGCGGATCACCGCGAAGGCTCCGCCCCCGATCACCAGAACGGCCGCCGCTGCTCCGAGCGCGATCCACATCGTGGTGTTGTCGGAGGTGTCGGACGTCGATGCTGCCGCCGAGGTCTGGCCGCCGGCGGTGGCTTTCGCGGACGGGGGCGAGGTCGACGCCGACGCGGAAGGCGCGTTGCCCGCCTCGTCCGTGACGCCCGTCGCGTTCTCCCTGGCGAGCGGGTCGGTGCCGGCCGGGCCGGGGTTGAAGTTGCTCTGCTCCAGCACCAGGCGGGGGCGGATCAAGCCGTAGCCGAGGTACGTGCTCGGATCGTCCTTCGCCCAGTCGCGTCCGGCGGTGTCGATCAGGCTGGCGAGGACCTGGTTGGCCGTCCAGTCGGGGTGGGCGGACCAGACCAGGGCGGCGGAGGCGGAGGCGATGGCGGCCGACATACTCGTTCCCGCACTGTCGCAGTAGGAGCGGAATGTCGCGTCACACCAGCCGGGGATGTTGAGCCCGGGAGCGGCCAGGTCAACATAGTTGCCGTACTCCGAGAATTTTCCGGCTGTCCCGGATTTGTCGGAAGCAGCAACTCCGATCACGTACGGATAGGCAGCGGGGTAGCCGATCAGGTTCTTCGTCTCAGCATCATTGCCGACGCTGGCGAACATCAATTTTCCCTTGGATTGGGCGTATTTGATTGCCGCCGCTTCCTCTGGATCTTCACCCGGGCTCCCGAAGGACATGCTGAGGATCTTTACGTCGCTGTCAGCGGCTGCCCTAATTGCCTTCGCCGAGCTCGCGGTCTTCTTTATCTCTGCCTTGTCTTTCAGGCTGTCGGCTACGATACGGAACGGAACGATCTTGGCTCCAGGCGCTATCCCTTTCAGGCCGTCGCCTGTACCTGTACCAGCAATGAGTTCCGCCATGGTCGTTCCGTGACCCGTGTAGTCACTCGTGGCGCCGTAGGCTACTGCAGCCGGGACCTCGTCGGCGAGCACCTGTCCTTTGAGTGAAGAGGTGTTTGCATTGACGCCCGAATCTATGACCGCAACCTTGACGCCCTCGCCGGTACTCACCTTCCACATTTCGTCGGCCTTCATAGCCGACAGGTACCACTGTCGCGACTGGATATCAGCGGCCGACGCATGGGGAGCCAGACCTGCCGAAAGGACGGCCAAGGCCCCTAGAGCTGAACAGACGGCGGAAACCCGTCTTCCGCCTCGTCCCGCGAAAGACGCGCTCCGCCCGCCGCGTCGACTGATCCCTGGCGCCATGCCTCTGTCTGTCCTCACTCTTGTCCGGTCAGTCGGTTGTCGACGCGTCATCGCGCCGTTCGTCACGGCGTGAACGCGGTTTACCGGAGCCCTGGTTGCGCGCGGCCGAACCACGTGCCGCGCGTGAGCCGCCAGGGGCTTCCCCGCCGCTTTTGCTTTTGTTTCCGGGGACTCTCCCCTTTGGCGTTCCGACCACACCGTCAGGGTTTCCGACCGGGCGGCGAGCCCCATGTCCTGCTCCAGCACCCGTCGTCGAGCCGGGGGTCCCGATCACTCCACGTCGACCAGGCTTCTCGCCCGCAGCGCGCGAAGTGGATGCGCCTTCACCGCCGACGACCGTGCCTCGCGGCAACCTGGAACCGGTGGCTCCGGCGGTACCCCCGGTGACAGGCTTCCCGCCCACAACGCCATCGCGCGTACGTCCGGCACCGGTGCGCCCGACGCCCGAACGTCCGGGGGGCGTGGCACCCATGCCGGACACAGATCCGCGTGGGGCGCCGCCAGGACGCCCTGCCGCCGACTGCCCGCCGGTTTTGGGCACCCCGCCGACCACATTGCGACCCATGGGGCCAGTGGTGCGGCCACCGGACTTACCTGCTGCGGCGGTACGTCCCGTCTGCCCCATGGGGCCGGTTCCCGTACGCCCTGCCGAGGTAGCGCCGGGCACACCACCGACACGCCCCTGCGCCGAGGCTGGAAGTCGGCTGCCCGACACCCCGCCGAATCCTGAGGGCCGTCCGACCGGCCCTCGGAGCGCGGGTGGTACCCCGGTGGGGACAAAGGGAGGAACCGCTCCCCCTGGACTTGCGCCGGGACCCGCTGTCGGGTGCGGCACAACGGTCGTCGGCTTCGCCGAATCCTGCGGCGGCACAGTGCCGACGCTGTCGATCTCCGTGCCGACGTGGTGTTCCGGGCGGGTGAGGGGGTCGTCCAGTCCCCTGACGGATGGCAACGAGTCGTCCGGCTGGGACGGCCCGGTCCTGTCAGCCGGCGAATGACTTCGTGCTGCTTCCGAGCCGTTCGTGCCCGTACCAAGGCCGATGTTGCGCTCCCCTGGAGGGGCTGGCGTCTCGTAACCGGGCGGCGGCTCCGGCACCCCCACCGCCGGCATCTCCGGAAACACCGGCTCCTCCGCCAGTTCCATCATTCCGCTCGACACCGTGTAGAACGACGCCAGCCGGTACATCTGGTTGATCGCTTCCTGGCGGTCCTTCTCGGCCTTGACCGCCGCCGTGTACTCCTCGTTGCCCTCGACCTGCTGGGGCGTCGGGATGTCCTCGACCTTCTTGGGGACGAGGCGACTGTCGCGCGGGGGCATCGACTTGCGTACGGAGGCCAGGCCTGAGCTTGCCGCCAGGACCTGGGTGCCCACCTCGTCGGTGTAACTGGCGAGCGCGAGGGCGGTGGTGGTGAGGTTCATGCCCCAGGTGTAGAAGGCTGTGTGGGCCTCGCCCTCCCAGTCGACGTCGCCCAGGTTGCGGCTGAGCTCGTTGGCGGCGTCGTTGATGGCGTCCCGGGCGTCGACCAGGGCCGTGGCCGCGCTTTCCAGGGTCTCCGGGTTCGCCGACTCGACGATGTCGATCATGGCGTTGAGGTCGTAACCCTCGAAGCTGGTCTTGCCGAATCCGCCCGGGCTGCTGAGGGACCCGGGGCTGATGACCACAGCCTTGTTCACGGCGTCGTCCACGCCGGTGTTCTGCTCGACGGCGACCTGGCGCTCCGCCTGATAGTGGTCCGGCTTCTTCTTGTCGCCGCTCATCAGTACCCCGTGCCGCTGTGGTCGGCGTCGTTGGTGCGGTCGGTCTGCTTGTCCAGCGCCTCTTCGCGATCCCGGTTGACCTCGGTGCGGATTTCGTGGAACCGGTACCGGAGATCGTCTTCGAGGTTGTCGAACGTGACGTCCACGCCGTGCACGGCGATCTGCATGGCCTCCAACTGGAGGCCCAGCGACCTGGAGAGGGTCGTGATGCGTTCGTGGACGCGCTCGTACTGGAGGTGCAGCGTCTTTGCCTCCGGGAAGTTCCCCGCACCGAAGGTGTGTTCCGCGAGGCTGTGGTCCGCCACCTTCGCCGAGCCGCCGGCCGATTTCTCGAAGGCAGTAAGCAGGTCGTCCACCCGCTTTTTGAACGTCGAGAGCGCCATATAACCGCGCCGTACGTCGGCGGAGCCCCCGCCCATGTCCGCAGGAATCACGACAGCCACTCTCCCCGTTGTCCGCCGCCCGTCCTGGGCGGCACCGCCCGCGCCTTTCACGTGTTCATGACCGCAACGCAACCACTGTAATGACTCCCTCTGACAGCCCCAACTGCCTTATGCAACAACCGCGTCACCGCTGCTGCGCACGTGGCCCGTTTCTCACGTTCGGGATGATTTTTCCTGCGAGCCGTGGCGGCGGGAGGACCGGCCGTGGGTGCGGTCAGTGCTCGGCCGGGGAGGTGAGCCGGTCGGCGGCCAACGCGAGCCAGCCGCTGGGCGCGTACGGCGCCGGCGGGTCGACCTCCATACCCAACTCGGCGACGGCCACGGCGTAGTCGGACTCGTCCAGGGAGAGCGCGAGCAGCTCGCGCAACTCGCCGACCAGACGGGCCACGAGGTGCCGGTCGGTCGTGGCGCGGTAGTCGTCGACGGCCGCGTCGTGGTCGTCGAACTCGTCCGGCATGTCCTGGGAGAACCAGCCGCCGAGGAACTGGCCCAGTTCAGGGAAGCGGGCGTGCCACTCCCAGTGAGTGGCCGGCACGGCCGGGGGCGGGACCTCGCCCTGTTCGATGCTGTGCCTGATGTGATCGGCCAGGTGGTACAGCCACTGCTGGATCTCGCCCTCGGGCAGACCGACGTCCGGGATCGCGTAGAACTCGCCCAAGCGGAGACGGAGTCGGCCGGGCGGGTTGTCGGCGTACTCGCGCAGCTGACGCTCGGCGACGGCCAGTGCCCAGGGGCGGGTGTGCCAGGTCTGGCGGAGGTAGGCGGTCAGGGCATCGCTGGTCCTGTCGGGGGTGTCGTCCGCCGGCCGGCCGGCATAGGCACGGATCACCTGGTCCAGCTCGCCGTAGCGGCGGTCGTGTTCTAGGGGGCTCAGGGGCACGGTCGGCAGCCTCTACAGGGTTTCTACAGGTAGACGGGGAAGGTGGCGTGAACAGCGAAACCGTGGGGGCGGCTTGTGTCCCGCTGGAGGACCACCCGGGCCGCGCGCACGTCAACGGGCTCCCGGCCAGCCAGCATCATCGCCTGCAGCAGCACTCGCCCCACCGGCTCGGTCCGGGAGGGCCACGATGCCTCGATGGTCAGACGCCGCCGCGTGGATCCGGCCAGCCAGCGATGGATGACCTGCTCATTGGCGGTGACGACCTGCTGGGTGGCCCATTGGGCGGCTTCACGGTCCTGATAGCTGGCAGTGCGGGTGCGCAAGGGGCTTCTCCATCGTGGGCGGAACGGAGGGTCGGGGCGGCAGGGGCGGATCGCGTCACATCAGCGGAATGACCAGACCATCCCGACTTCCGTCTCCGACACGAGCACCAAACCGAAGTCGCAGGTGCGCACGGAAAAGGAGTACCACCGCGAAACTCTCTGATAGTAGTCACGGGTATCGCTGCCGTGCCCGGTGTTCGCATAGAAGTGGGAGCCTTCTGGGAAGCGCGACAGGATGACGCGGGCCTTCGCTTCAAGGTCTTCCTTGCGCTCCTCGAAATCCGGTTCCTTTGTGACATCGATCCAGGGCGTGGAAAGGGCCACGAGGAACCGTACGGCCTGAGAACGCGGGATCTCATGCAGGTATGGCTTCCAGGCGTCCGCCGTAGCGATGGCCTCCGGAGGCATGGCGAAGGGGTAGGACGGTTCGTCGAGCCTTTCGAGTTCGCCGTCCCAGATGTCCACCGTGCGCCAGCCGCGCGCGTCGCGGGTATCGCCGTGCATCAAGGTGGACAGGTCGAGCACCCAGTTCTCGTGCTCCCTGCTCGTCACCTTGGCGATGGTCGCCCGACGCTCGTACATGTCGATCGCATCGGACCATGAACGCTCATCGGCTTCGGCCATCGTTGTCTCCTCACTCGTCATTGGGGCATGGACGTCAGGACTACGAACGGCGGGTCCAGGTTCGGATCGTATTTGAGTACGGTCAGAACGCCGTGAGCGTCCTGTGGCGCCGTCGCCCGATCGTTCACGACCGGCGCCGTGCGCCCTGTCACCGCCGGAATCCCCAGAGGCCCCGAGGGCACCGCATCCACGGAGAAGTCCTGCTTTTCACCCGGAACCGGAGGAGGCGGACCTGTAAGCCACTTGTCGATTTCTGCCGTATTGCTACGGACATTGTGCTGAGTGTAATACTGCGCCGATTCCAGGTCGGTGAAGGAGGAAGCCGCAGGAATATCGACCTTCCCCGCCCCGGTCGCCTCGTCCCGCAATCGCTGGGTCAGCTGGGCGTCCGTCAGACCTACATGCTTGTCGATGCTGTGGCCGCCGCTCAGTTCCTCCTCCGTGGCCAGGTCGATGGAGTACTTGTAGGGGATCTGGCTCTCTGTGCGCTGCCAGATGTGTTCCTTCTTGAAGTCGTTCAGGGAGCGTGCGCCGTACGCCTCCGCGCGGGCCGCCTCCGCACGGAACGTGGGCACACTGAGCAGTGCCTCGTCGAGATCGGTCTCCAGTGTCTTCAGCGTGGTTGCGGCGTCGCTGAAGGCCTGGTGATATTCCTCGACCGCCTTGTCGGCTGCCCCCTTGTCCATGTGTGAGCGGAACGTCAGCACGATCTCGCCGAATGCCATGGTCGCCGCGAGCCGGGTCAGCTCGAACAGGTCGAGGCCGGTGGTCAGGTCCTTGACGGTCGCCTTCGCGGCCTCTTTGCCGAGTCGGGTGGTCGTCTCCGCAGTCTTGAGACGGACGTCGGCCAGATGGTCGAGACTCTCCTGCACGGTGGTCGCGGTCTGGCGGAGAATCTCGATGATGGGCCGCTGCTTCGCCGGGACGACGCTGCGGTTCGTCTTCCAACTGCGTCCCATGGAAGCCCGGTTGCCCTGGGCGTCGTAGGTCCTGCCCCACTCGGTGGTGCCCCAGATGGTCTGGCAGAACGCCTTCATCGCGCCCTGCCACTCGTCGTTGCCCTTGTTGTTGGTGATGAACTTGATGGCACCGTTGAAGTTGTCCGACGCCGCCTTCGCGTCCTTCTCGACCGCGCGCCAGGCCGTGGCCATGCCCTTGAGCTCCTCGTCTCTGGCGCCCGGGGTGATCTCGTGCATCTTGCCGAGATTGAGGCCGTGCTCGATCGCGGGCCGGATGACGTCGGCGAGGAAATCGGGAACCTCGCCGAGGATTCCGGAGATGTCCCAGGAGTCCGCGTCCTCCCCGGTGCCCGACCACTTGATGTCGTTGACCGGGCCGTATCCGGGTTGCCTCTCGATGACGACGGGCGGCGGCTTCTCGACAGGCGGCGGACCGTACATCTTGCGGGCGGCCCAGTCGGCCTGGGTGTACTTGTTGGCGGTGTCGGTCAGGCCGACGGCGACGCCGCCCACGCTGACCACGCTCTTCGCCCAGAGTTCCAGGAACTTCTCGTTCACCGACTTGTACGCTGCGGCGAAGGAGTCCGCGCCCCAGCCGGTTCCGGCCGACTGACTGTACTGGTTCAGCACGTCGACGAGGGCCCTGGCGCCCTTGTCGTAGTCGAACTGCCCGTCACGCACCACCAGCGCGGTGTAGTGCACGTGCTGCGGTTGTAGGTCGAAGCCGCCGCCGCTCGTTCTGGGCGAGCGGGTGCGGGCGTCCGACCGCTCCTGTGCGCGTTGCTCGTCGCTGGGCCGCCCGTCGGCCATCAGGCACCACCCCAGCCCCGCAGCACCGCGAGGTGTGCGGCCGCGTAGTTGGTGTGGCCCGTGGTCACGTACTCGTGCAGCCACTTCTGGGCCGCTTGCAGGTCCTGGGCCGAGCGGTCCCACTCGTCGAGTTTGTCGACGAAGACCTCGCGCGTCTCGCCGCGCCAGGACAGCACGACGGGCACGACCCGGTCGTAGAGATCGTCCAGCTTGCCGTTGAGCTTCTTGAGGATGTCCTCCAGATCGGCGGCCAGCACCTCGAGGGTGGCGAAGGAAACGGCTATGTGGTCGTCGTCGGGTGCGGTGCCGGTCGACATGACTCCCCCTGTGTTCGTCTCGGCAACTGCGGTGCGGAACTGCGGTTCGAACGGGTCACAGGTCGTCGAGGCTGCTCCGCGGCGGCGCCGCCGGTGCGCCGGTGTTCGGCGTCGACAGTCTGTCCACCTCGCTCCCGACGTCCACCTGGATCCGCCGCATCCGGGCGAGCACGTCGAGGTCGTCCTGGGAGAAGCCGTCCCGGCTCAGCCGTACGGCCTCCTCGATCAGCTTCATCACTTCACGGATGCGTACGGCGTCCTCGGCCGCCGCGCGGTGGAAGTCGCGGTACGCCGACGCCGCCGGGCCGCGCCAGCCCGCCTCGATGCTGTCGACGACCGCGTCCATGCGTCGCACCTGCTTGTCCAGGTGGTCCTGCATGTCGTCGAGGTCGTCGGCGAGTTTGGTGAGGTCCTCCGCGGACACCTTCAGCTCGGGGCCGCTGCCCTGTCCGGAGCCCGCTCCGGGCACACCCATCCCGTACCTCCGTCCCCCCGTGTCGCAGAGGCGTGACACGTCGCTTGCGGTTGCGATGATCCTACAAATCGTTGGTGACTGCACGTGTGAACTCACGCCCGGGCGCGGTGAGATGGCCGCCGGCCCCTACTCCGCCCCCACGACCCTCCGCGCCCGTCTCCGGGCGTCGCGGATCGCCACCGCCGTGCCGCCGAGAGCCGCCACCAGGACCGCCGCCGCGACGACGGCGTAGGTGGCGAGGCGGGTGTTGCGCTCGTCGGGGGTCTCGCCGGTGTGGAACTTCGCGGGGCTCGGGGCCTCGGCGCCGCCCAGGCCGTCGCGGGGGCTCGGGGACTCGATGGGCCGGTCGTCCTCGGTCAGGGCGCGGACCGGGTCGACGACGCCCCAGCCGACGAGTCGGTCGTGGCCCGCGATGGTGCGTTCCGCGGTCTGCTCGATCTGGGCGACGATCTCGCGCGCGGTCCAGTCCGGGTGACGCGCCTTGAGCAGCGCCGCGACGCCTGCCACGTACGGCGCCGAGAAGCTCGTCCCGTTGTCGGAGCAGTGGCCGCCCTGGGGGACCGTGGAGACGATGTCGACGCCGGGTGCGGCCACGCCCACGAAGTCGCCGGACTGGGAGAAGGAGGCGCGTTCGTTGTTGCGGTCCGAGGCGGCGACCGCCAGGACGCCCTCGTAGGACGCCGGGTAGGTCTCCTTGACGTTGCCGCCCAGGCCGTCGTTGCCCGCCGACGCGACGACCACGACGTTGTGGTCCAGGGCCTCGTCGACGGCGCGCTCCAGGTCGGAGGTCGGCCGGACCGCGTCGGACGTGTCCTGGGAGATGTTGACGACCCCGGCCCCGGCCCGAACGGCATAGCGGATCGCCTCGGCCAGGGAGTCGGTGTCGCCGTGGCCCTCGGCGTCGTTCTGCTGGATCGGGATGATCGTCGCCTCGGGGGCGAGCCCCACGAAGCCGGTGCCGTCGAGGGGGCGGGCCGCGATGATGCCGGCGACCTTGGTGCCGTGCCCGACGGTGTCCGTGGTGCCGTTCTCGGCGCCTCGCTCGATCGGGTCGCCGTCGTCGTCCTTGAGGTTCTTCGGGAGAAGGTTGCGGCCGGCCTTCGCGTCCACCGCTTCGGTGAGCTGCGGGTTCTTCACGTCCACGCCCGTGTCGATGACGGCCACCCGGACGCCCTCGCCCTTGGAGCGGCTCCACAGCTCGTCCAGGAGGACCCGCTGGAGGGCCCAGGGGCGGCCCGGGTACTCGCCGTTGGGGAACGCGCACTGGTCCGAGTAGGGCAGCTTGTCCGCCGCCTGCGCGGGCGGTGCGAGGACCGTGGCCGTGCCGAGGAGGGCCGCGGTCACCGTCAGCGCGGTGCGCAGCAGTGGGGTCGCCGTGCGCGGTCCCCGGGCCTTGCGCGGCGCCCGGGCCGTCCGGGTCGTACGAGGCGTCATCGCCGTCCGCAGCACCGTCGTCCTCCTCCTCACGAGCCCTGCGGCTGGCGGGCCGCCGCCGTCGACAGGCGGGGGCCGGTGGGCAGGAACTCCGACCAGGCGGCCGGGATCGGCGCCGGGTCGACGTCCTTGTAGCCCAGCAGGGTCTGGGCCTGCCGGGCCTCCTGTTGCTGCTGTTCGCGCTGCTCGGCGGTGGTACCGATGCCCGCGTCGTCCGTCGCGCTGTCACCGTTGGACTGCAGGACGTAGCGCAGGCCCGTGTCGGTGACCAGGAAGACCGGGCCGGCCTTGGTCGCCTCGCCCTGGAACTGGCGGTAGAGCTGGCCGGAGCCCGGCGTCACATAGGCGCTGGACGAGCCGGTGGGCAGCTTGGCCGGGAAGTCCGTGCCCACCCAGGTGCTCAGGGTGGTGGCGCCCGTGCCGGAGTTCACGCCGCGCAGGACGTTGCAGATCGTGCTGCGGCTCCCGGCGTCCCCCGACGCCTCGTTGACGGGCTCGGGGTCGCCGGTGGGCCAGCGGTGCTCGGTGCCGAACGCCTCGCCCGGCACGATCGCGCCGGGGCTCAGCTCACGGGCGTGCCCGGCCTGGCCGAGGGGCGCCAGCTCCTCGCTGAACAGGAGCAGTTGGGCGACGAAGGCGGACACGGGAGCGACCCGGTCGCCCAGCACCACGTAGTACTGCTCGGTGTTGTTGTCGAACGCCTTGAGCACCATGCCGACCCGGTCGGCCGACGTGTCCAGCTGGCCCGGCGCGCCGGCCGCCTCGCCGGGCTGTCCGGGGATGTCCGGGAACGCGATGGGATCGCCCTGGTGCAGGGTCGCCATCCATTCCGACGACACCCGTTGGGGTTCCCGGCCGGAGCCGACCACCGCGCGCAGCAGCAGCTCGTCGGTCTTGCCGACCGGGTACGCCGTGCCGGCCGCGTCCACGACGTAGCGTCTGCCGTCCGGGTCGGCCACATAGAGCAGCTGGCCGTCGTGCAGACGTCCCGCGCCCTCGGTCGCGTCCTTCTCGCGGGCGGCCAGGACCAGTGCCGCCTTCTGGACGGAGTCCCCGCCTCCCGCGCCGGGCCGTTCGCAGACGACCCATCGTTTCGCCTTGCCCGCCTCGGAATCCGAGGGCAGCCGGTCGGGGGCGTACGGGATGCCGACGGTGACACCGTGCGGGATCTTGCCGCTGTCGAGGACGGACTCCGAGACGGTCACCACCTGGCCCTGCCCCTCGTCGAGGAGCAGTTTGGCGGAGGCCATGTTGAGGACCGGGTGCAGCTGGACCTCGTCGCCGGTCCGCAGCACTACATAGCGGGTGGTCGACTTGCTCGCGACGATCACCTTGGCGTTGGGCGTGTCCCAGCCCTTCGGCGCGGTCGGCCGGAACATGCCCCACGCCCCGAAGACGGCCATGACGAGCACCCCCACGATGATCCCGGGCAGGATCGAGCGCAACGGCCGCGGTGCCCCCTCCTCCGAGCCGTCGGGCGACGGCTGGAGGAAAGCCGCGAGCATCCGGCGCTTCGCGAAGGTGTAGGCGTTGAGCTGGTCCCGCCGAGATGCCATCTGTGCCCGTCTCTCCCCGTTTTCCGGCCGATCCGCGTGATGCGCGTGATCCGCGACGCGGTGGGCCGGCTCCCCGTCTCCGATGTCAGAGCGGCCACCTACTATGCCCGGTAACCATGGGGACTTGGGGAGCGGGTAGGGTTCCCGGGCCGTCGAGTGCCCTGTGCGGTGCTGGAACACGGGCGGTTCGTGAGCGGAACGGGGGGGACGCGGTGAGGGTTTCGGGAACGGGCGTGCGCTCCGTCGGGCGGTCGCGGACGCGGGGTTCCTCGACGACCGGTCCGCTGCCGCCCGAGCGGACCGCACGGCCGTCGGCACCGGGCGCCCCGCATCTGCGGACGCGCACGGGACAGGCCGGGGCATTCCGTCTGCAACGCCTCGTGCTGCTGGAGATCGCGGCCGCCGTCCTGCTCGTCGGCTGGGTGAGCGGTCCCGTGGTGTTCGTGGCGGCGGCGGTGGTCGCCGCCCTGCTGGTGGCTCTCGCCTTCGTGCGCCGTCGCGGCCGTTCGGTTCCGCAGTGGCTCGCCACGGCGAGGGAGTTGAAGACCCGTCGGCGGCTGGCGGCGCGGCTGGAGATACCGCCCGGGACGGAACCGGGGTTCGCGCCCGCCGTGGAATGCGATCCCGGGCTGCGGACGTACACGTACAGCGGCCGGGACCGGCGGCCCGTGGGGATCGTCGGTGACGGCACCTTCGTCACCGCCGTTCTCCAGGTGGAGGCGGACACGGCCGCGATGCGGGCCGAGCGCGGCCGGCAGCCCCTGCCGCTCGCTCTGGTGCGGGACGCCCTCGAGGTGGACGGAATCCGGCTGGAGTCCGCCCAGATCGTGCTGCACACCCAGCCCGCGCCCGCTCTGCACCTGCCCCCGCAGTCCGTGGCCGTGGCCAACTACGCGCCTCTGCAGGAGCAGACCGGAGCGCCGGCGGTCCGCATCACGTGGATCGCCCTGAAGCTGGATCCGGAGCTCTGCCCGGAGGCCGTGGCCGTCCGCGGGGGCGGTGCGGTCGGGGCGCAGAAGTGCGTCGTCCGGGCGGTGGACCATCTCGCGAGCCGGCTGACCGGCGCGGGATTCCGGGCGACCGTCCTCGACGAGGAGGAGCTGACGGCCGCCATCGCCACGTCCGCGTGCGCCAACCCGCTGGTGACGGCGGAGGCCGGGCGGACCGGGACGGTGGAGCGGCGGACCGAGGAGACCGGCCGGAGCTGGCGCTGCGACAACCGCCGTCACACCACGTTCTGGTTGCGCCGGTGGCCCGCGCTGGGCGGCGACGGCCCGTCGCTCCCGCAGTTCGTCGCCCTGGTCACGGCCGTTCCCGCGCTCGCCACCACGTTCAGCGTCACCCTCGCACGCGGTGACCGACAGGAGGTGTCCCTGTCCGGGCACATCCGGGTGACGGGGCGCAGCGACGACGAACTCGTGGCGGCCCGGCGGGCGGTGCGGGGCGCGGCCCGGCACACCGGCGCCGGTCTCGCCCGTCTCGACCGGGAGCAGGTGCCCGGCATGCTCGCGACGCTGCCGCTCGGAGGTGCTCGGTGACGACGACGACCCGTGGCGCCTCCGCTTCCGGCGAACCGGAGCCGTCCGCCGGCCGGCCCGGACGCCTCTCGCCGCGCCCCTCGCCGCGCAGTGGCTTCGGCCTGAGGGGGCCGCGGCACGGCCGGCACTCGGTGTCCGCGGACCAACTGGCCGCGCTCGCGCTGCCCATTGGGGACGACGGTGTCGTCATCGGCGTCGGTGCCCGGGGGCGGCCGGCCGTGCTGGGCATCAACCGGCCCACGCCGTACGACGTCGTCCTGATCGGCGGGCTGTGGACCGCGCAGGTCCTCGCCCTCAGGACGGCGGCGACCGGGGCCCGGGTGGCCGTGGAGACGGGACGGCCGCAGGCCTGGGTGCAGATGGTGCACGCGATGGGCGGCGGGCAGAACGGGCTTGCCGTCCACGAGGTCGGCCGGGTGCCTCCGCAGGGCGCGTCGGCGGGCACGCCGGTGCTGGTGGTGCGGGACTGCGGGATGCGTCCGCCGCGCGGCCGGGTCACCTCGGGGCCCTGGCAGTCCGTGCTGACGCTGCTGCCGTATCTCAGTCCGGTCGCCCCGCGGTTGGTCCGGCAGGCCCGGCTGGTCGGCGTACAGCGGATCTCACCGGACGAGGCCGCGGAACTGGGCCGCGCGTTGTCGCTGTCCCGGGAGGACGTCGAGGCGTTGCCCACGCTCGCCGACGGGTTCACCTTGTGGTGCGCCGAGCGCGACCGGCAGTACGTGATGACGCAACCCACGGATGCGGAGATCGGGTTGCTGGGCACACCGAGACGGATGGACTGACCCGGCGGCTTCTCCCGCCGCCCGTGCGGCACTTCGGCCGTTATGACCGTTTGGCGAGTGACCTGAAGCATGTGTGCGGCCCTTTCGGGGGCTGCCTGACGTGGTGGACTGATGCCGACGGGTGGGCGGCCCTGCCGAGGTGGGCTGTCCGATGATTAGGCTGGTACGGGGCGCGAGGCCGGAAACCGTGGGGTGGACGTCGGCGTCTCCCCGGGGGAAAGCCGCATCGGACGACGTCAGACGGCCTCGAACCACTCAAGCACGACAAGCGAACGGTCGCCCCGGCACGGCATGAGGGTGCTCGACCACATCAGGAGGAATTGTGAGCAGCGATCGGGACGGGAACCGCGGGGGCTGGGCCACACCCGGCGATGACCAGCCCGACGCGGAGTCCTCCGTGGAGGCGACGGGCGAGTTCACCATCGACTACGCGCCGCCGGCTTGGTACACGCAGAACACGGGCGGCGGTTCGGGTCCGGCACCGGGCGCGGGGCCCGGGACGACACCCGGGGCAGCTACCGGCTCGGACGCCGGCACGGGCGTCGGCCCGGGGGCGGGGTCGGGGGCGGTGCCGGCAGGTACGCCCGGAGCTCCGTTCGCGCCGCCGGCGCCGCCCACGCCGGAGGCTCCGTTCGGCCAGGCCCCGCCACCGGCGGTGCCCGCGCCTCCCTTCACACCGGCTGCGCCGCCGGTAGCGCCTGTACCTGCGCCCGCGCCTGCGCCCGAGGCTCCGTTCGCTCCGGCCCCGCCGCCGGCAGTGCCCGCGCCTGAGGCTCCGTCCACCCAGGCCCCGGCGGCGCCCGCGCCTCCGTTCGCCCCGGTTGCGCCGCCCGCGCCGGACGGGGCATTCCCCCTGGCCGCGCCCGGCGGACCGGTCACGCCCGCGACGCCTCCCGCGCCTCCCGCGCCGCCCACTCCGTTCACTGCGCCCGTTCCGGCGGCGCCCGCCACGCCTCCCGGCGCCGGGCCGGTCGCCGTGCCGGGCCTTCCGGCGGGCAGCGGATTCGAGCCGCAGTCTCAGCCGCACGGGCAGCCCGAGGTCCCGTGGGGAGCCGCGGGGGCTTCGGCGAGTGGCGAGGAGAGCGGTTCCGGAAACGGGGACCTGGAGAGCGGTGCGACCATGCGGTTCTCCGCGGCCGCCCTCAAGCGCGAGATCGCGGAGCACGCCGCCGCCGTACAGGCCGAACCCGACGGGCCCGCGCAGCAGGAGGGCGAGGTCGCCCCTTCTCCGTCGACCGGCGCCGCGCCGTCCGAGGACGCGAACGCGACGGATACGGCGGACGCACCCACCGACGGGAATGCGACGGACGGCAACGAGGCAGCGTCCGCCGACCCCGCCGAGGACGCGGTCGACACCGAGGGCGAGTCCGGGGCCGAAGTCCGCACCAACGGTACGGCCGACGAGCCCGGCACCGCACCAGCCGAGGAAGGCGTCGCCGCGACTCCCCCGGGCGACGAGCCGGCGCCCCAGGACGCCGAGGCCGTGACGGGCCCCGCATCCGACGACGACGCCGTCATCGAGGACGCTGCCCCGCAGCACGACTCCGCCGCCGAAGGACCCTCGGACGCCGACCCCGCCGACCCCGCGGGCCCCGTCGAGCCGCAGGTCAGCGCGCCGCAGGACGCCGTTCCCCCTGCGCAGCCCGCCTGGACCCCTCCGCCGGCCCCGCAGGGCGAGCTGCCGCCGCTGCCACCGTCGTACCAGCCCGCGGCACCCGCCCCGGCGGCCCAGTGGCCGGCACAGTCACAGCCCGCCGACGCCGTGGCGCCCGCACCCGCGCCTGGCCAACAGCCGCCCGTCCACGCGCCCGTCCAGCCGCAGGCAGCCCCGCCCGCGCCGGTCGGCTGGAACCCGCCGGCTCCGGAGCCGGCCCCGGCCGCACCGCAGCCCGGTTACGGCTTCCCGCAGCAGCCGCCCGCCCCGGCCCCGGCGGCCCAGCAGCCCCCTGCCCCGCAGCCGGGCTACGGCTTCCCGCACCCGGGCGGCGCTCCGGCGCCCGCCCCCGCACCGCAACCGGCTCCTGCGGCACCCCAGCCGCCCGCCGGCTACGGCTTCCCCCACCCCACCGACGCACCGCCCGCCCCCGGCGGCTACGGCTTCCCCCAGCCCCCGGCGCCGCAGCCCCAGGAGCCCCAGCAGCCGCAGGCCCCGCAAGCGCACCCCGGCTTCCCGCACCCCGGCTTCCCGCAGCCGGGCATCCCGCAGCAGGCGGACGGGCAGCCCCCGGCACCCGCCCCCCAGGGATTCCCGCAGGGAGCCGCGCAGGGCTTCCCCGGGCAGCCTCCCCAGCCCCAGCCCCAGTCGCCGGTACCGCACGCCGCGCAGGCCCCGCACGTGCCGGCCCCCGACGCGTCGCAGGGCCCGCAGCCGCATCAGCAGCACCAGCCGCCCGTCGACCCACGGGCCGGTGCCGCCTGGCCGCAGCCGATCCAGCACGACCACCGGCAGCCGGTCAACCCCGGTGCCGCCCCGCTGGGTTACACGGCCGCCGTGGAGCTCTCCTCCGACCGACTGCTGAACAACAAGAGGCAGAAGGCGAAGAGCGGCCGGCCCGCCGCCGCTTCCTCCCGCTTCAAGCTCGGCGGCAAGAAGGAGGAGGCCGAGCGGCAGCGCAAGCTGGAGATGATCCGCACGCCGGTGCTGTCCTGCTACCGGATCGCCGTGATCAGCCTCAAGGGCGGCGTGGGCAAGACCACGACCACCACCGCGCTCGGCTCCACCCTCGCCACCGAACGCCAGGACAAGATCCTCGCGATCGACGCCAACCCGGACGCCGGTACGCTCGGCCGCCGGGTCCGGCGCGAGACCGGGGCCACGATCCGCGACCTCGTCCAGGCGATCCCGTACCTCAACTCGTACATGGACATCCGGCGGTTCACCTCGCAGGCGCCGTCCGGCCTGGAGATCATCGCCAACGACGTCGACCCGGCCGTGTCCACGACCTTCAACGACGAGGACTACCGGCGCGCGATCGAGGTGCTGGGCAACCAGTACCCGATCATCCTCACCGACTCCGGCACCGGTCTGCTCTACAGCGCCATGCGCGGGGTGCTCGACCTCGCCGACCAGCTGATCATCATCTCCACGCCGTCGGTGGACGGCGCGAGCAGTGCCAGCACCACGCTGGACTGGCTGTCCGCGCACGGGTACGCCGAGCTCGTCTCGCGGTCCCTCACCGTCATCTCCGGGGTGCGCGAGACCGGCAAGATGATCAAGGTCGACGACATCGTGTCGCACTTCGAGACCCGCTGCCGCGGTGTCGTCGTGGTGCCGTTCGACGAGCACCTGGCCGCGGGCGCCGAGGTCGACCTCGACATGATGCGGCCGAAGGTCCGGGAGGCGTACTTCAACCTCACGGCGCTGGTCGCGGAGGACTTCATCCGCCATCAGCAGCGCCAGGGCCTGTGGACCAGCGACGGCAACCCGCCGCCGGTGGCCGCCCCGCCGCTGCCGGGCCAGCAGGTGCCGGGCCAGCAGGTGCCGGGCCAGCCGGCGCCCGGGCAGCCGTATCCGCCGCAGACGGGGCAGCCGTACCCGCAGGCGCCCCAGCCCGGCCCCGGCGGGCCGTACCCCCCGCAGCAGGGGCAGCCCCAGGGTCAGCCGTATCCGGAGCAGCAGCCGGGCCAGCCGTATCCACAGCAGCCCCAGCCGGGACAGGAGCCCTACGCCCCGCAGCCGCCACAGCAGCAACAGCAGCAACAGCAGCAACAGCACCCGGGGTATCCCCCGGCCGCCTACGGCTACCCGCAACACCCCCAGGCCCCTCAGGCCCCCCAGGCACCCCAGCCCGGGCAGCCCCCGCAGCAGTGAAGCGACGAGAGCGGCAGCAGTGAGAAACGCCGAAGGGCGGCCGGTGTCCCGGGACACCGGCCGCCCTTCGGCCGTTCTTCGGTCGAACCCCCGACGGGAGAAGGCGGGTTACTCCGCCGCCACCAGCTCCTTGCAGCGCTTCACGTCCTCGGCCATCTGCTCCAACAGCCCGTCCAGCGAATCGAACTTCGCCTGGCCGCGCACGAACGCGAGGAAGTCGACGGCGACGTGCAGGCCGTACAGGTCGAGGCCGACGCGGTCGATCGCGTACGCCTCCACCGTGCGCTCGGTGCCGTCGAACTGCGGGTTGGTGCCGACGGAGATCGCGGCCGGCATCGCCTCGCCGTTCACGTGCAGCCAGCCCGCGTAGACGCCGTCCGCCGGGATCGCGGTGTGCGGCAGGGTCTCGACGTTGGCGGTCGGGAAACCGAGTTCCCGCCCCCGCTGCGCGCCGCGCACCACGATCCCCTCCACCCGGTGCGGGCGGCCGAGGATCTCCCCCGCACCCGCGACATCGCCCTCGGCGACCAGCCTCCGGGTCAGCGTCGAGGAGAACGGCTGCCCGCCGCCCGCCTCACCGCACAGCACCAGGTCGACGACCTCGACGTCGAAGTCGTACACCTTGCCCTGGTCGGTGAGGAACTCGACGTTGCCCGCGGCCTTGTGGCCGAAACGGAAGTTGGGGCCCTCGACGACCGCCTTGGCGTGCAGCTTGTCGACCAGGACCTTGACGACGAAGTCCGCAGGGGACAGCTTCGAGAACTCCGTGGTGAAGGGGAGGATCAGCAGCGCGTCCACCCCCAGTTCGGCCATCAGCTCGGCGCGACGGTGGTGCGGGGCGAGCAGCGGCGGGTGGCTGCCGGGGCGGACGACCTCGCTGGGATGCGGGTCGAAGGTGACGACGACGGCGGGAACGCCCAGGTCACGGGCGCGATCCACGGCATGCCGGATGATCAGCTGGTGCCCGCGGTGGACCCCGTCGTAGGAGCCGATGGTGACGACGCTGCGTCCCCAGTCCTCGGGGATGTCCTCCAAGCCACGCCAGCGTTGCACTGTGACCGCTCCTCGAACCCGTGTCCGTATCCACCATTGCCTCTTGCGCAGGACTAAGGGTGCCATGCCGGGTGCTTCCGGCCCGCATCGACATGGAGGCTGTGACCCGACCCACGTGAGTCGGGCCACAGGGACGACCCCTCACGGAGGCGACGCGTCACGCGGGCACCCGTGCCCCCGCCAGGTTCTCGATCGTCCGGCGGGCGCTGGGGCCGACCACCGCCGCCCACTCCCCGGGCGCGTCCGTGAGCCAGTCCACCACCCGCGCGGCGAAGCCCGGGACGTGCCGGGCCGACTCCACCAGACCGCGGTCGAAGCGGGTCGCGCCGTCGGGGGTGCGGACCATCAGGAGACCGGTGCGGTGGACGAGTGCGCGCAGGTCCTCGCCGTCGCGCCCGGCGGCGCCGTGCAGGACGGCGTCCAGGACCTCCGGGGAGCGTTCGCGCAGGAGGAGGTGCTCCAGCAGTTCGTCCCGCAGGGGGCGGGACCTCGGGGCGCCGGGCGCCGCCAGCACACCGGCCAGCGCGGCGCGCACACGCTCGGGCCCCCCGTCGTCCAGCAGGCCCGTGACCAGCGGCAGGAGGACGGCCCGGGCGGCGGGGCCGTGGTCGAGGCGCCGGTCGACGTACGCGGCGACCTGTCCGGCGGCCTCCGGTCGCCGCTCCACTACCTCTCGGACGAGAGCGGCGACCCGCTGGGCCAGGGCGGGCGGGGTGACCTCGGCGAGGGCGCGCAGGACACTGCCGGTGTCCGCGCGGTCGGGGCCGCACAGGCGGGACCGGAAGGCGTCCAGGACCGCTTCGGGGTGCGTGCCGAGGGCGGTGAGCAGCGCGGCCGGCGGCAGGCGCGGGTCCCCCGCGGTGAACCGCTCCAGCGCCTGCGGCAGATGCCGGGCGCGGGTCTCGGGGTCCCGGACGAGGAGGGCGAGCGCGCCACCGTGCAGGGCGTGGTCGGCGGGCCGGGCCAGCAGGACGAGCGCCGCGTAACGCAGCAGCCGGTGGTCGGCCTCCGTCCGGATGTGCGGGGCGGCATGCAGTCCGTACGTCATCGCCGCGGTCCGCCGGGCCGGCCGCCCGTCGTGCGACCAGCGGTCGACGGCCCGGCACAGCGCGGACGGCTCCTCCTCCGCCAGGACGGCGAGCAACTCGTCGGCGCGGGGGTGCCCGCAGTCGACGAGGGCCTCCGTGAGGTCGTCCGAAGCCCGGTGCCGGTGGGTGTGCAGCAGCGCCTGCGCGGCGGTCGCCACGGTGGCGTGCGGGGTCGCGGGCAGCGGCCGCTCGTCGTCGAACCAGCGGGTGAGACAGGGCTGTACGGCGGTGGGGTCGGCGGTGAGGAGCCCGGCGACGGCGTCGAGGTAGCGCGGCCCGTCCGCGTCGTGCGGGGCGCCGTCGGCGAGGACGAGACGGCGCAGCAGGTCGAGGCGGGCGTCGGAAGCCAGGACCAGCCCGGTCCAGAAGGCGGGGCCGAAGTCCACGAACCGGCCGTGCGCCTGGGCCCCCGCGCCGATCAGATCCGCCAGCAGGCGCAGGACGCCCGTGTACGGCGTCGCGTCCGGAACGCGCGACAGGGTCTCGGTGAGCAGCCGGGCCGCCCACCACGAGTCCGGGTCGGCGTCCAGGGCGTGGACCAACTCCCGCAGCCGTAGCGCGAGTCGGTGCGGGCCCTGCTGACGGCCGAGGAGCAGCAGGGCCTCGACGACGGGACCTGCCCGGTGGTGCGGGACGGGCAGCGGATGCCCTCCGTCGGTTGCGCGACGGCGGTGCACCAGGGCGCGCAGGGCCTCGTCCAGGTCGAGGTGGACGCCCTGGATCCAGTCGGCGAGTTCCTCGTGGGCGAAGCGGTAGCCGCCGCCCGCGGGCACGAGCAGGCCCTCGGCGAGGACGGCGGACGCCCACCCGGCGCCGCCACCGAGGCGGGCCGGCGCCGGGCCCCAGGGGAACACCGCCTCGAACGACGCCCGGTCCAGTTCGCCCTGGCCCGGCCCGAGACTGCGGCGGGCGGCCTCGTGCACCTGGCCGGCGACCTTCGCCGCGAGACGCCGTACGGCGCTGCCGCGCAGCCCGTTCTCGGCGGCGAGGCGTACCGCGACCCGCAGACACATCAGGTCGAGGTACGCGGACAGCACGTCGTCGCGGTCGACGGGCGCGGGGGCCTGCGGGCCTGGGAGGGCGGCCCAGACCTCGGAGAGGAGACGCAGGGTGAGGGGGTGCCGGTCGTCGGGGGCGGCGAGGACGCCCTCGGGTACGCGGTAGCGGGCGCGGGCCTCGCGCGCCTCGTCGGCGGTGAGGTCGCCGAGGCGGACGCAGGGCGGGAGCGGGTCCCCTGCCGTCGCGGCCCCGTGGAGCAGCTCCGGCGGGAACTCCGCGCCGGCCCGCTCCCAGTACTCCCCGCGGCAGGCGACCACCAGCCGGGTGCCCGTCTCCCGCAACCAGTCGACCGTGCCCTCGGTCCACTCGGCGAGCCGGTGCGCGAGGACGGGGGGCATCTCCTCGGGTCCGTCGAGGAGCAGCAGCAAGGGGCGTCCGACGGTCCGGGCGAGGCGGGCGAGCCGCTCGGGGGTGACGTCACCGAGGCCGCGGATGCCGGACGGCCCGCTCGGATCGGCGCCCGGCGCCCGCCCCGCTACCGCTGCCGCGCCTGCCGCCGAAGCCGGACCCGACGCCATGGCCGAGGCCGGGCCCGAAGCCGCCACGATGCGTGCCGCACGGTTCAGTGCGCGACGGGCCGCGTCGGCGAGGGAGTCGTCCCCGGCCCTCAGGTCGGCCCCGCGCAGCCACAGGGTGGGGGCCGGCCGTGCGCCCCGGTCGCGGCGCGCGGCGAGGGCTCCGAGTGCCGTCGTACGGCCGCTCCCCGGTGCGCCGACGAGCCCGAGGACGACCGCCGGGCTCGTCTCGAAGGCGGCGAACTCCTTTGCCGGGACATCACGTTCGATCGGTTCCGCAGGGGCGACGAAGGAGCCGGTCGCGGTCTGGCCGAGGGGGCCGGACAGCGCACCGGGCGGGCCGTCCGACCCCACGGAGGTAGCGGTGAGTTCGAGGAGACCGGCCAGGTTGAGGTCGGCGCCGTAGGCGGGCACGGTGGCCGCGTTACGCGCGAGCAGCTCGGCCAGCGGACCACCGGCCCGCATTCCCGGCCCCGGCCCCTGCCCCACCCCTGGCTCCGCCGCCGCCCACGGCCCGGCCCCTGTCCCGGCCCCTGTCCCGGTGGTACCGCCACCGTAGAGGCCGACGCCCAGGTCACCCGCACCCCTCAACGCCTCCCCCGCACCCGGGGGCGGTCCTTTCGGCGGCCCACCGTCGCTCATGTGGTCGCTCGGCGGCAGGCCGCCGGGGGTGCCGCCGGCCGGGGAGGGCACCCCGGTCGTCGGGATGTCGTCGTGGGGCGGGACATCGTCGGGCGGGACGTCGTCGGGCGTGGGAATCCGGGGGCGCAGCGGTACCGCGAAGCCGGTCTCCCGGTGGTCGGACCGGAGCGCGGTGCCGAGGACGGCGACGACCGCGCCGGTCTCGGCGTCGAGGACCGGTCCCCCGGCCGCGCCACCGCCCAGCCGCAGCGCGTCCCGGCCCGCCGTGCCGATCGCCAGCTCCAGGGCGCCGTCGAGGAGGTGGAAGCGGTCCGTCGCCGTGTACGTCACCGACGCCACGTCCAGGACCCGCGCCTCGCGCCAGCAGCCGGCGGCCAGCCGGACGTACCGGCCGGTCTCGACACCGTCCCGCACGGTCACCGGCAGCGGGATCCCGCCGAGCCCCTGGGTGCGGACGAGGGCCAGGTCGAGCTCCGGGAGAGGGGTGACCGCGTCGGCGGTCACGACGCAACCGCGGTCGCCGGCGGCGTGGAGGACGAGCCGGGGCAGGCCGTCGACCGCCTCGTGACTGGTGATCACCGTGCCCTGGTGGTCGGCGACGAACCCGGTGCCGCGCGGCCGGCCGGCGAGGTCGCTGATCCTGACCAGCGAGGCATGGCCGTCGGTGGCGAGGTCCGGGGCGAAGGCGGCGTTGCGGGGGTCAGGGACCTCCGGGGGACCGAAAGCATCCGGGGGATCCAGGGGGCCCGGCTGTTCCGCCGGGCGGCTCCGGGTCGCGCCCCGCGAGGAGTCGTGCCGCGGTGTCCGCGGGCTTCGTCCCGCCATCGTCGTACCTCCCGCCGCGCCCGCGTGCCCTGGGTCCGACGGTAGGGGCGGGATGATCAGCGGGACAGATCACGGCACGAACGCGCCCCCCTGCACTCCCCGGGTTCACTCCGAGCGCCTGCCCGGACGGGTGAATGAACGAGGGCCGCTGGATACACCCTAGGGGTGGGGGAACCGAGGGGGGACCGTGGAGCGGCGGCGCAGCACAACCCCGTGTTCGCCGCTCCACGGGCACCCGGGTTCGCGGCACCACGCGACCCGGCACCACGCGACGCGCGCCGACGCGTGCCGCGTCTCGAATCGCTCAGCCGAACACGGCCAGGCTCTTCGCCTTGCCCTTCTGTTCCTCGACCAGGGCCAGGAACCGGCCCTCGGGGTCGAAGACGGCCACGGCACCCGTGCCCACGTACGCGTCGGGCATCTCCAGGCGTACGCCGTTGGTGAGCAGCTGGGCCCGCTTGGCGTCCACGTTCCAGCGGGGGAACGCGGCGGTGGCCGCCTCGGCGATCGGCATCACGCCGAACTCCTGCTGGAGCTGGTCGAGCGTCTTCGCCGAGTCCAGATTGTAGGGGCCCACGCGGGTGCGGCGCAGAGCGGTGAGGTGGCCGCCGACGCCGAGGCCGGCCCCCAGGTCGCGGGCGAGGGCCCGGATGTAGGTGCCGGAGGAACAGACGACGGACACGACCAGGTCCAGGACCGGGGTGCCGTCCTCGGCGACGGCGTCCCGCACGTCGTACACGGAGAAGGAGGAGACGGTGACCGGACGGGCCGGGATCTCGAACTCCTCGCCGTCGCGGGCCCGCTTGTAGGAGCGGACTCCGTTGATCTTGATGGCGCTGACCTTGGACGGCACCTGCATGATGGCGCCGCTCAGCTTGGCGATGCCCGCGTCGATCGCGTCCCGGGTGACCTTCGAGGCGTCCGTGGACCCCGTGATCTCGCCCTCCGCGTCGTCCGTCAGGGTCGTCTGGCCCAGCCGGATCGTGCCCAGGTACTCCTTCTCGGTGAGCGCCAGGTGCCCGAGGAGTTTGGTCGCCCGCTCGATGCCGAGGACGAGGACGCCCGTCGCCATCGGGTCGAGCGTGCCGGCGTGGCCGACGCGGCGGGTCTTGGCGATCCCGCGCATCTTGGCCACGACGTCGTGCGAAGTGAAGCCCGACGGCTTGTCGACGATGACAAGGCCGTCGGGCGGGGTCTGCTTGTGGTTCATCAGGCGGAGTCGTCCGTCTCGTCCTCGTCACCGGGCTTGCGGTACGGGTCGGCTTCGCCGGCGTACCCGGCGCCCGCGGACACCTCGCGGACCTTCTCGTCGGCGGCACGCGCCTTGTCGAGGAGGTCGTCGATGGTGCGGGCGTTGTCCGGCAGGGCGTCGGCGACGAAGGCCAGCGTCGGTGTGAACTTCACGCCCGCCGCACGGCCCACCTCGGAGCGCAGGACGCCCTTGGCGCTCTCCAGGCCGGCGGCCGCGGCCGCCCGCTCCTCGTCGTCCCCGTACACCGTGTAGAAGACCGTCGCCTCCCTGAGGTCACCCGTCACCCGGGTGTCCGTGATGGTGACGTGGGAACCGAGCCGCGGGTCCTTGATCCCGCGCTGCAGCTTCTGGGCCACCACCTGCTGGATGAGGTCCGCCAGCCTCTTGGCGCGCGCGTTGTCGGCCACTGGTCCGTCTCCCGTTCTTTCTTCTCTTGCGTTGTCGGTCGGTCAGTCGTCTTCACCGTGGAAGCGGCGCCTGACCGACAGCAGCTCCACCTCGGGGCGCCCGGCGACCAGCCGTTCGCACCGGTCCAGTACATCGGTCAGATGCTCCGCGTCTCCGGAGACCACGGCGAGACCGATCCTGGTCCTGCGGTGGAGGTCCTGGTCGTCCACCTCGGCCGCGCTCACCGCGAACTTGCGCTGGAGCTCGGCGACGATCGGACGGACGACGGAGCGTTTCTCCTTCAGCGACCGTACGTCGCCGAGGAGGAGGTCGAAGGACAGAGTCCCCACGTACATGTGTAGCCGGTTCACCCGCCGGTACGGGATCGATGGCCCTGCCCGTCCATGGGACAGGGACATCAAGAACGGTACAACGATCCGGGCGGCGACTCGACGGGGTTTCACCTCGCTCATGCGTCCGCCGGACGCCGTACCGGCCGGCGGGGAACGATCCCCCGCCGGCCGGTACGGACCATGGGTGCTTACACCCGCGGCTTCTCCCGCATCTCGTACGTCGCGATGACGTCGTCGATCTTGATGTCGTTGAAGTTTCCGAGGTTGATACCGCCCTCGAAGCCTTCGCGGATCTCGGTGACGTCGTCCTTGAAGCGACGCAGCCCGGAGATGGTGAGGCTCTCCGCGATGACCTTGCCGTCGCGGATGAGGCGCGCCTTGGTGTTGCGCTTGACCTCGCCCGACCGGACCAGGACACCGGCGATGTTGCCCAGCTTGGACGACTTGAAGACCTCGCGGATCTCCGCCGTGCCGAGCTCGACCTCTTCGTACTCCGGCTTGAGCAGACCCTTCAGGGCCGCCTCGATCTCCTCGATGGCCTGGTAGATCACCGAGTAGTACCGGACGTCGACGCCTTCGCGCTCCGCCATCTGCGCCGCGCGGCCCGCAGCGCGGACGTTGAAGCCGATGACGATGGCCTCGGAGCCGGTCGCCAGGTCGATGTCCGACTCGGTGACCGCACCGACACCGCGGTGCAGGACGCGGATGTCGACCTCTTCGCCGACGTCGAGCTGGAGCAGCGAGGACTCGAGAGCCTCCACCGAACCGGACGCGTCGCCCTTGATGATGAGGTTGAGTTCCTGCACCAGACCGGCCTTGAGGGCCTCGTCCAGGTTCTCCAGGGAGAACCGGACTCCGCGCCGGGCGAAGTTGGCGTTGCGCTCGCGCGCCGCGCGCTTCTCGGCGATCTGACGTGCCGTGCGGTCCTCGTCGACGACGAGGAAGTTGTCGCCGGCGCCCGGGACGTTGGTGAGACCGAGGACGAGGACCGGAGTCGAGGGACCCGCCTCTTCCACGTTCTCGCCCTTGTCGTCGAGCATCGCGCGGACACGGCCGTACGCGTCGCCGACCACCATGGTGTCGCCGACCCGCAGGGTGCCTCGCTGGACCAGGACGGTCGCGACGGCGCCGCGGCCACGGTCGAGGTGGGACTCGATCGCGATGCCCTGCGCGTCCTGCTCCGGGTTGGCCCGCAGGTCGAGCGAGGCGTCCGCGGTCAGGACCACGGCCTCCAGCAGGCTCTCGATGTTGAGGCCCTGCTTGGCGGAGATGTCGACGAACATCGTGTCGCCGCCGTACTCCTCGGCCACCAGACCGAACTCGGTGAGCTGACCGCGCACCTTGGTCGGGTCCGCGCCCTCGACGTCGATCTTGTTGACCGCGACCACGATCGGCACGTCGGCCGCCTTGGCGTGGTTCAGCGCCTCGATCGTCTGGGGCATCACACCGTCGTTGGCCGCCACCACGAGGATCGCGATGTCGGTCGACTTGGCACCACGGGCACGCATGGCGGTGAACGCCTCGTGACCCGGGGTGTCGATGAAGGTGATCCTGCGCTCTTCGCCGTTGACCTCGGTGGCGACCTGGTAGGCACCGATGTGCTGCGTGATGCCGCCGGCCTCACCCGCGATGACGTTCGTCTTGCGGATGGTGTCGAGCAGTCGGGTCTTACCGTGGTCGACGTGACCCATGACGGTCACGACCGGCGGACGCGCGACGAGGAACTCCTCGCCACCCTCGTCCTCGCCGAACTCGATGTCGAAGGACTCGAGCAGCTCGCGGTCCTCCTCCTCGGGGCTGACGATCTCGAGGACGAAGTTCATCTCGTCCGCGAGGAGCCGCAGCGTCTCGTCGGAGACGGACTGCGTGGCCGTGACCATCTCGCCGAGGTTCATCATCACGCCGACGAGCGACGCCGGGTTGGCGCCGATCTTCTCGGCGAAGTCGGTGAGCGACGCACCGCGCGACAGGCGGACGGACTGTCCGTTGCCGCGAGGCAGCATCACGCCGCCGACCGACGGGGCCTGCATGGCCTCGTACTCCTGGCGCCTCTGCCGCTTCGACTTGCGACCACGACGCGCGGGACCGCCGGGACGGCCGAAGGCGCCCTGCGTGCCACCACGGCCACCGGGACCGCCGGGACGACCACCGAATCCGGGACGGCCACCGCCGCCACCGAAGCCGCCACCGCCGCCGGGGCCACCGCCACCGGGACGACCGGCGAAACCGCCGCCGCCACCCGGACGGGCACCGCCACCGGGACCTGCCGGACGACCTGCGAAGCCGCCGCCACCGGGACGACCGCCGCCGCCGGGACGACCGGCACCGCCGCCGCCACCCGGACCACGGCCGCCGGGGCCACCGCCGGGACGCGGGCCCGCAGCGGGACGCTGCGGCATCATGCCGGGGTTGGGACGGGGACCGCCGCCGGGACGCGGACCGCCGGGGCCTGCGCCCTGCGGGCGGGGCATGCCGCCCGGAGACGGACGCGAGCCGCCCGGAGACTGCGGACGAGGACCGCCGCCCTGGCCACCGGGGCCCTGCGGACGGGGACCGGCGCCGGGAGCGCCACCGGGGCCGCCGGGACGCGGGGCGCCCTGCGGACGGGGCGCCTGCGGGCGCGCCATACCGGCGTTGCCGCCGGACGTGAAGGGGTTGTTGCCCGGACGCGGACCCGAGGGACGGGCACCGCCGGGACGCGGGGCACCGGCGCCACCGGGGCGCTGGCCCTGCGCGGCGGCCGGACGCTGGCCCTGACCGCGGTCACCACGGTCACCGCGGTCGCCGCGGTCCTGGCCCTGACCGGGCGCGGGACGGCCACCGGGACGGGGCGCGCCGGGGCGCGGACCCTGGGAGGCCGGCCTCGGGCCGGACGACTGGGCCGGAGCCGCGGGGGCGGCGGGAGCGGCCGGCGGAGCGGTGAACTCCGGGGCGGCCGGGGCCGGACGCGGCGCGGGCTTGGGACCGGGACGCGGGCCGGAAGCCGCCGGCGCGGGGGCCGAGGAGGCGGCCGGAGCCGCGGGGGCCTCCGGAGCAGCCGGGGCCGCGGGCGCCTGCGCCACGGGGGGCTTGGGGGCGGCCGGCCGCGGTGCGGCGGGGCCCGGACGGGCACCCTGCGCCGGGGACGGCGCACCGGGCCTGGGGGCTGCCTTGCGCGGGGCGGGCTTGCCGCCGCCCTGGAAGGCGTCAGTCAGTTTGCGGACAACGGGCGCTTCGATGGTCGAAGACGCCGAACGGACGAATTCACCGAGTTCCTGGAGCTTGGCCATGACGGCCTTGCTCTCCACCCCGAACTCCTTGGCGAGTTCGTATACCCGGACCTTAGCCACTTCGCTCCTTTTAGGTCCGGGTGTGTCCGGACCGTCGCTACTTCATGGGCGTACTCATCGCGTGCTCATCGAGTGCTCATCGCAATCTCGACCTACTTCCAACTCGCGGGGTACCAGAGCCGCACGGAGGTTCCGTGCGACGCCTTCTTACGGTGTCGCCTGTTCGGCAACGTTCGTCTGCTCGACGTACTGGCGCAACGCCTTTGTGTCGAGCGCTCCCGGGGCTCGCAACGCCCTCGTGAACGCCCGGCGGCGTACCGCCTGGTCGAGACAGACCGGGGCGGGATGCAGATACGCACCCCGGCCGGGCAGCGTACCGCGTGGATCGGGGACGCATGCGTCCTTGATCGCCACGATACGCAGCAGCTCCGTCTTGGCCGCCCGCTCCCGGCACCCCACACAGGTGCGTTCAGGGCATGCTCCGGCGTGCGTCCGGCCAGACATTGTTAAGTCTACCTCCCCGCGGCGACCTCACCCCTTCGGGTAAGGACTCGAACACCTGCCGCGTTACATCTGTCGTGATCTGAGCCCCGGAAGGCCGAGATCTATTCCCCCGCTGCTCACCGGGCTACTCGGTCGGCTGTTCGATGTCCGGACGGATGTCGATGCGCCAGCCGGTCAGGCGGGCGGCGAGCCGGGCGTTCTGCCCTTCCTTGCCGATCGCCAGCGACAGCTGGTAGTCCGGCACCGTCACGCGCGCGGAGCGGGCCGCGAGGTCGACGACCTCGACCTTGGAGACCCGGGCCGGGGACAGCGCGTTCGCCACCATCTCGGCCGGGTCGTCCGACCAGTCGACGATGTCGATCTTCTCGCCGTTCAGCTCGCCCATCACGTTGCGCACCCGGCCGCCCATGGGGCCGATGCAGGCGCCCTTGGCGTTCAGACCCGAACGGGTGGACCTGACGGCGATCTTCGTACGGTGACCGGCCTCGCGTGCGATGGCGGAGATCTCGACCGAACCGTCGGCGATCTCCGGCACCTCCAGGGCGAAGAGCTTCTTCACCAGGTTGGGGTGCGTGCGGGAGAGGGTCACGGACGGACCGCGCACCCCCTTCGCCACCCGTACGACGTACGACCGCAGGCGCATGCCGTGCGGATACGTCTCGCCGGGAACCTGCTCCTGCACCGGCAGGATGGCCTCCAGCTTGCCGATGTCCACCAGCACGTTCTTCGGGTCGCGGCCCTGCTGGACCACGCCGGTGACGATGTCGCCCTCACGGCCGGCGTACTCACCGAGCGTCGCGTCGTCCTCGGCGTCGCGCAGACGCTGGAGGATGACCTGCTTGGCCGTGGTGGCGGCGATGCGGCCGAAGTCGGACGGGGTGTCGTCGAACGGGCGGGGCTCCTGCCCCTCCTCGAGGTCCTCGGGGTCCTCCTTCGCCCACACGGTCACATGTCCGGTCTCCCGGTTGAGCTCCACGCGCGCGTGACGGCGGCTTCCCTCGGTGCGGTGGTAGGCGATGAGGAGGGCCGACTCGATCGCCTCGACCAGCAGGTCGAAGGAGATCTCCTTCTCCCGCACCAAGCCCCGCAGGGCACTCATGTCGATGTCCACGGCTACGCCTCCTCTTCCATCTCGTTCTCGTCGTTGTCGTTGTCCGCGTGCTGGTCGCTCTTGTCCTTGCGGTTGAACTCGACCTGCACGCGGGCCTTCTCGATGTCCCCGAAGGAAAGTCTGCGGGCGGTGGCCTTGCGGCCCTTCACGCCGGGGACCTCGAGATCGAGTCCCTCGTCGTCGACCGTCAGGATCCGGGCGGTCAGTTCGCCGCCCTCGGTCAGCTGGAACCGCACCAGCCGGCCGACGGCACGTACGTAGTGGCGGTGTTCGGTGAGCGCGCGCTCCGCGCCCGGGGTGCCGACCTCGAGGGTGTACTCGCCCTCGCCCATCGCGTCCGTCTCGTCGAGCTTCGCCGAGAGCGCGCGGCTCACATCGGCGATCTGGTCCAGGTCCGCTCCGGAGTCGGAGTCGACGACGACGCTCAGCACCCGCTTGCGTCCGACGGAGTCCACGGTGATCTCTTCGAGATCCAGTCCCTGGGAGGCGACGAGCGGTTCCAGGAGCTCTCGCAGCCTCTCGCTCTGGGTGGTGCTCATCCGGGTGACTCCTCGGCCGCGTGTGCTGTTGTGGGACGGTGCGCGTGTCTGGTCAAAGGGTATCCGGTCGCAAGGTGTGTTGCCGTCCACCTGTGCACGGAGGGTGGCGGCCCCGCACGGGGCGGTGCCGCTGAGTGATGCGGGGCGGCCGCGCGGGTACGGTGATCGCGGGCCCGCCGCCCACCAGGACACCAGTTCCGTACGAGCTCCCCGAGGACGCCCGCCGTGCCGTTGCCCCTCTCCTCGCGCACCCCCTCGGGGCCGCGCCGAAGATCCCTGCTCGCGTCGGCCGCGGGAGCGGCGCTGCTCGTGGGTTGCTCGTCCGCCGCCGAGGAGTCCGAGGAGAGCGCGAGACGCAGCCTGTCGGTCACCGAGCGGGCACGCGCGCGTGCGGCCCGGGAGAGCGGCGACCTGGTGGCACGGTACGACGCCGTGCTCGCCGTCCATCCGACGCTGGCGGGGCTGCTGGGGCCGTTGCGGGCGGAGGCCGTACAGCACGTGGAGGCCTTCGGAGGCACCCCGGGGACGACCCCCTCCGCGACCGACTCCTCCCCCTCCGCCACGAGTTCCGTCACCGATCCCCCCACTTCCGCCACCTCCCCGACGAGTTCGGCCTCGACCGCGCCGGCCGTTCCCTCCGTCCTGCCGTCCGCCGTGCCGATCCTCGATACGGACGCGATCGCCGGGCTGGCCGCGGCCGAGCGGGCGCTCGCCGACCGCAGGGCCACGGAACTGCTGGACGTCCCCGGCGAGCTGGCCCGGTTGCTGGCCTCGGTCGCGGCGGCCGGCGCGGCGCACGCCTATCTGCTGACGGAGGGTGCGCGATGAGCGAGGCCACGAGCGCGGAGCTGACCGCACTCCAGGCGGCGCTGGCCGCCGAACACGCCGCGGTGTATGGGTACGGGGTCGTCGGCGGACGGATCCGCGAGGGGCGGCGACCCGAGGTACGGGCGGCCTACGACGCGCACCGGGCGCGCCGCGACGCGCTGGTGCGCGAGCTGCGCGACCTGGGGGCCGAGCCGGTCGCCGCGAGCGCCGGGTACGCGCTGCCGTTCCCGGTGCCGGATTCCGCGGCGGCGGTCCGGCTCGCGACCGAGCTGGAGGATCGCGTGGCCGGCGTGTACTCCGACCTGGTGCGGGCAGCCGGGGACGCACGGCGCCGGGAGGCCGCGGGCGCGCTGCGGGACGCGGCGGTCCGTGCGGTGCGCTGGCGCGGCGGGAGCGTAGCCTTCCCTGGTCTCGCCGAGCGGACCGGTACGGATCCGGCCACGGGCTCGCCGTCCGCACCGGCAGCGGCCACGCCTCCGGCGGCGGCAGGTGCCTCGGGCACACCGGCGGCTTGACCCGAAGCAGGAAGGAAGCGACTCGCGCATGGCTTTCGAACCGCCGCAGCGTCTGGTCAGGGCGCTCGGTGAGACGGCACCGGACGGTGACGGCTGGTTGGAGAAGCTGCCGGAGACGGTCCGACAAGCCGTCGCGCTGAGCGAGTCGACCGTCGACCGGGTGCAGGTACCGGGCGGCCGGACCAGCCTGGTCGTCCTCGTGCGGCGCGCGGACGGGACACCGGCCGTGCTGAAGCTGGCCCCGCCCCGGTTCCGGCCGGAGGCGGAGCGGGCCGCGCTGGCGCACTGGGACGGCCTGGGCGCCGTCCAGCTGCTGGACGGACCGCGCACGGCGGGGGCACTGCTGCTCGAGCGGCTGCATCCCGATGTGTCGGTGCGGTCGCTGGCGGAGGCGAAGGCCCTACTGGAGGCGGCCGGGACCTTGCGGCGGCTGTGGGTCGAGCCACCGGCCGGCCACTCCTTCGAGTCCGTGGCCGACCGGACGGGACGGCAGGCGGAGGCGATGCGGGCGAGCGCCGGGGCCGAGCCCGAGGTGGCGGCCCTGGTGGACGCGGCGCTCGCCGCCCGCGCGGAGCTGCTGGCAAAGCCGCCCGAGCACCGGCTGCTGCACGGCACGTTCCGGCAGAGCAAGGTGCTGGCCGGGGAGCGGATGCCGTGGCTCGCGGTGGGACCGGATCCGGTGGTCGGCGAGTGTGCCTTCGACCTGGCCCGGCTGGTCCGCGACCGGGTGGAGGACCTGATCGCCTCGCCGTCCGGGGCGTCGACGGTGCGGCGCCGGGTGAAGCGGCTCGCGGAGTCGCTGGAGCTGGACCAGGAGCGGCTGCGCGGCTGGACGCTGTTCCGGGCCGTGGAGTCGGGGGTGCGGGCCCGGCGGGTCGGGCGGACGCGGGACGCCGAGCTGCTGCTCGAATTCGCCGGCTGGCTGTAGCGCACGCCGGGGACGGGACGAGAGCGGACCGCCGGATGCGCGGGCGCGGGACGGCCGGACGCGGGACCGCCGAGCCGCCCGCGCGGTGCCGGCGGGACAGCGCTCCCCTGCCGGAGGTCCCCCCGCAGGGGAGCGCTGTGGGTCCGGCCGACATGCCTCCCGAGCCTGCCGACCGGAGTTTCGCGGGGTGGCCACGAAGCCCGTGCCGTGCGGTGTCAGTGCTCGGCCGGCCGTGCCCTCGGCCGTCGCTCGGCGGGTGCGGCGAAGAGAGTTCCCTCCAGGGCCAGCAGGCGGGTGTGACTGCGGATGTGGGCGGCCTGCTCCACGGCGTCGGGGCCGTCCCGTTGCAGGTGGCCCGTGGGGCGCTCGGTGTACGGGACGTGCGCGAACAGCGGGACGTCCCTGGGGGGCAGACCCCAGGACAGCTGCCGTCCCCCGGCCACGAGGCGCAGCAGGTGCGTGCCGTCCGTCCCGGCGCCGACGGCCGGGACGACGACCGCGCTCGCCGGGTGCAGCGCCGCCAGCCAGGCGAGGAGGTGCGCGCGTTCGAAGGAGACGCGGGTCAGCTCCCGCTCGAAGGAGTCCGCGTGCCGCTGCCAACGGGCCAGCTCCCGGCGGCAGTCGTCCAGGTCCGGGGAGGCGCTGTGGCGGGGCCGGGTCCGCGGTCCGGGGGCCGGGCCTCGCGGCCTGAAGAGGCGGCGAAGGGCGGCCAGGCGGCCGGCGGGACGGGCGGCTCGGGAGCGGCGGTCGCGGGAGCCGTCGGGCAGGGGCTCCTCGGGCGGACGGCGCATCGAGGGCAAGGACATCGAGTACTCCGGTGGCGGTGAACGGGGGCTATGTCCGGGGCGGGCCGCCGGGTGTCCCGGCCGTGCCCCCCTGGCGGTCGCGGCCCCGGGCGGTCTCGTCGCGGACGCGGGTGGTGCCGGTACGGCGGTAACGGCCGGCGCTGCGCGCGTTGGCGAGCCGGCAGGCCTCGTCGACCGGCTCCCGCAGGCGCAGGTGCCGTTGGTAGGCCGCCCGGGTCCCGCACGGGGCCGACTGCCCCCGCGGCACACCGGCCGGCGCGACGCGGGATGTCTGGAGGTCTGCGGGCGGCACCTGCCGCGACCGGTCCGCCTGATGCTCCAGGGCATGACGCTGAGGGCCTGTCAGGCCGGCGATGACACCGTCGCGATGGCATTCGGGCAGTCCCTTCTCGCGCAGGAGGACGGCGGCCCGGCAGTGGGCCAGCACCGGACAGGCCGCGCAGATGGCCACGGCACGGGACGAGGAACGGCGGGAGAACCACAGGTCCGCGTCCTGGTGCCGGCAGGCAGCGCTCGACTCCCATGCCCGGCTCCCCCGGTCCGCCCCTCCCCCGGCGCCGGTCGGTCCCCTCCACCGACCGGCGCTCATCGGACCGGCCCCGCCGGTCCGGCCGCGGCGACCGACGGCACGAGCGGCCCGCAGGGTTCCGCCCAGGCCGCCCAGGCCTCCCGGTGCGGCGGCTCCACCGGCTCCGGCGCCCCCGACGGCGCCCCGGATCCCGGCTCCTGCGCCTGCGGCTGCGGCGGCTGTTCCTCTGCCGGACCCTGCGCCGGTGTCGGTGTCCGCGCCTGATCCGGCCGGTCCGAGACCGTCCGCATACCCCACGGATACGGCGGCCCCGCGAGGGTCCGCGGGTCCGGCAGGTCCGACATCACCCGGGGCCGCGGCACGTCCGGCCGCGCCGCCGTCTCCGAGACGTCCACCGCCGCCCACGGCCCGGGCCCGCCCGGGAGCGTGTGCGGTACGGCCCTGCCGTACGGCGTCGGCGGGGTCGGGTGCGGCAGGGCCGGTGGGGTGGGCAACGCCGACGGGTGTCCCGCCGGGTCGACGGCCGTGCCATCCTCGTCGGGCCGCACCGGCGACAACGGCCCCAGGTACGCCGCCACGTTGGCGAGGGAGCACCGCTCGGGCCGGCCGTCCAGGGCCATCAGGGGCATCCCGTCGCCGCTTCGACGGCCCTCGAAGTACCAGATGCCCCCGTACCCGTCGCGCAGCGGTAAGGCCAGGTCGTACAGGGTCTCGCCGAGCCGGAACCGGTGCTGCCCCTCGCCCGTGGTCGGCTCCGGAGGCGCCACGGAGGCGCTGAGGGCCACCACCGTCACGCGGACGCCCTCGCGTTCCCCCTCGCCCGTCAGGGTGTGGTCGTCGGTCCGCTCGCCGACGAGTGCGATGCCGAAGTACGAGCGCCAGCGCGCCCATTGGGCCGGGCCGTCGACGCGGAGCAGGACCCGTACCCGGTCGCCCTCGACGCGGACGGCGTGCGGGCCGGGGTGGGTGTCCAGGTGCCGCTCGACGGCGCGTGCGACGTGCCGCGCCCGTTCGCAGGAGGTGTCCCAGTCCAGGGCCTGCCGCTCCAGTGCGGTGACCGGCCGGGCGGTGCGGGCCCAGCCGCCGTCCGGTGTCCGGTAGAGCACCACGCCGAAGGAACGCTCGGGGTCGACGAGGAGGCGGGCCGAGTCCAGCGCGTGTGCCACGGCCGCCGCCTGTTCGGTCCGGACGGCTCCCAGCACCGTGCGGATCACGCGCGCGGCGTGCGGGACGTTCCCGTTCACACCGCCACCGCCCCGGCCGTCCAGCGCAGTTTCTGCAGCGCCCGGTGGGTCAATGCCTTGACGGCGCCGACGCTGCGGCCCATTTCCAGGGCCGTCTCCTGCGCTGTCAGTTCGTCGAGGAAACGGAGTTGGACGCAGTGGCGCTGCTGGGCGCTGAGCGTGTGCAGGACGGTGCGGACCGTTTCGTGCGCCTCGACGGCCTCCAGCTCGCGCAGGGCGAGCGACTCCGGACCGCGGCCGGGTACCTGCGGGTCCTGGAATTCGGCGACCGGGGTCTCCAACCGGGTTCGGCCGCGGCCGAGTTCGTCCAGGTAGAGGTTCCTGGCGATGGTGACCAGCCAGGCGGCGAACGCCGTGCCCTGCCAGACGTACCCGTCGATGCGCCGCAGCGCGCGGGTGAACACCTCCTGGGTCAGGTCCTCGGCCAGGTGTCTGTTGCGCGTTCGGACGAGCAGAAAGCCGTACACGAGGCGGTAGTGCTCGTAGTAGAGGGTGGCGAACGCCTCCCGGTCGCCCGCGCGGGCCCGCGCGATCAGCTCGGGTTCCGGACCGTCCGGACCGTCCGGAGCGGACGTGACGTTGTTCGGTGTGGACACGGTGGGTACTCCCGTCGACGTCGTGCGGGGTGCGGTGCGAGGAACGCTCGCATCTGCGATATGCATGTAGATGTAGATTCGGCGGCCGGACGTCCGGCCGCCCCGCTCCATGACGAAGCAGGGCGACCGATGACCCGAGATGCGCGGTGACGCGATGGCCGTGACGCGGGGCGCCGGCGACACGGACTGCCGGATCTCTCGCCGGAAGGGGCGCGGGGCCCCACTTCCTCCGCGAGCCGGACGGCCCGCCGCCGGGCCGGTCTACAGTCTTCACGTAGATGCATACAGTGTCAAGTTGCGTACGGAGCGCAAGGTTCGGGTGTGGTGCGGCGAGGGGGAGCACGGGGGGCGCAGGTGTGCGCCATCTCCTCGGCAGTGCTCCGGCGTGCACCGACAGCCCTGCTCGGCGGTCTGCGATCTACTTGCGCTTGTAGATATCGATGACCGATCCTCTGAGTCGTGACGAACCAGCAGAGCCGCCCAGGAGACCCCACACCCGGCGACGATCCGGCACGCCAGGACGTGGACCTGGCGACTCTGCTCGAACGCCTGCTGGCGCAGGCTCCGGGAAAGACGCAGAAGGACCTGGCCTCGGCGGCCGGCATCTCGTACCCGACGCTGAACGCGTGGATGAACCGGACGCGCGGCACCTCGCGCATCGACCCGGAGAAGTTGCGGGCCATGGTCGACGTGTTCCGGCGCTGGGGCGTACGGACGACGCCGAGGGAGTTCTTCGAGGCGGTCGGCCGTCCCGCGCCCGGACCCAGCGGGGACGAGCGGGAGGCACGACTCCTCAAGCTGTACCGGCAATTGCCAGAGGCACGTCAACGCGCGTTGTTGAAGGACGCCGAGGCAATGTTGCAGGTCAGCCGCATCACCTGAGGTCAGCGGCACCGCTTCGGCCCACGGGCCACCATGCCGGTCCCCCGCGGACACGCAAGGCGGTCCGCCCCTTGCGGATGAATATGACCGAAACCCCCCCTACCCACGACGCCCACGGCTACCATCAGTGGGCCGCTGGCCTCCCGGAGCGGATCACTCGTGTCACGTTGTGCATCCCTGGGGAGACAGTTGTGTGCATCCACATTTGCGTGGCAGACACTTTGCCCAAAATTGCGGTCTGGGACCCGGATGAGGTCAGTATCCGCGTAGCCAGAGGCTTCCAACCGAGTGACGTGCTCCGGGAAGTTCGCGACATTCTGATGGTCGACCTGGGCGCCCCCGCCTCACGGGGCAGCCTGCTGTGGTGCTTCTGCGGCATGCGGGTGGAACTCCCGCACGAACTCGCGCCCCGCGGCTTCCTCGCGGTCGAGGTCTGCTGATCGTCCTGCCCCCGCTCAGCCCGCCCTCCCCGGAAGCAACGCCAGGGCGAGGACCGGGCAGGCGGCGGCCGCGCGCCGGGCGCGTCTCTCGGTGGCGGCCGGCACCGGGGCGCCGTCGACCAGGGGGTAGCCCCACTCGTCGAGCGTGATGTGTTCGGGGAGGAAGTCCGCGCAGAGACCGTGGCCCTGACAGGCCGTCCAGTCGATGTCGATGTGCCGGGCCGTGCTCATGGGTCAGCCCTCCTCGGGGACGGGCAGCAGGGGCGCGTGATCGGTCGCGGTGCAGTGACCCCGGGCGTGCGCGTCGACCTCGGCGGCGAACGTGGTCAGGGCACTGCGGACCAGACGGACGGTGCCGTCGGGGTGATGGCAGGCGCCTCGGCCCTCGACGAGACCCGACCAGCGGGCCAGATCGGCGCGGACGGTGCCCTGGGGACCGGGTGCGGCAAGGGTACGGAAGGCGGTGGCGATGCGGGGCAGGCCGTTGAGACAGGGGCCGCACTGGCCGGCGGACTGGAGGGCGAGATGGCGCAGGACGCGTGCCGTCTCGGCGGGACCGCAGCGGTCGACGGGCAGTACGGCGAGGACACCCGCTCCCAAGTAACTGCTGTCAAGAGCGAGTTGACCGGCCTCCGGGGCCGGGATCCACGTTCCGTGATAACCGCCGACCAGGACCGCCTGGGCGGCTTGCAGCGGCAGCAGCCGGCCCAGGGGCAGGCCGTAGGGCGCCTCCACCACCCGGGGTTCGCGGCCCGGCACATGGACCGTGCACAGCACGCTGCCGGGCTGGGTCGGGGTACCGGCCGTGCGGAACCAGCCGGCGCCGTAGCGGGCGACCAACGCCAGGTGGGCCAGGGTCTCGACGTTCTGTACGAGGGTCGGGGCCCGGTGCACTCCGCGCTCGCGGACCGGCGGGCGCCGATGGGTGGGCAGGGCCGCGCCACCGGAGACGTACCGGGCCAGGGCGGCGGCCTGACCGGAGAGGAACGACCCGGGCAGGCGGACGACCTTCACCGGCACCGGATCCGCGGTGCGCTGGGCGACGGCGGATTCCAGCCAGGTCGCGCCGTCCTCCACGGCGAGATACGCCTCCCCCGCGCCGACCACCCGGGCCGCCGCCTGGAGTCCGTCCAGCACGAGATGGGGCGACAGGCGCAGCAGGGTCTTGTCCTTGCGGCTGGCCGGCTCCCCCTCGGCACCGTTGGCCACGACGACGGGAGCGCGGCCGGTACGCCGACCGGCCTCCGCGACGGCCACGAGCTTGCGGTACGTCGGGAAGCCGGCTCCGCCGCGTCCGGTGAGGCCCGCCTCGGCGACCGTGCGGAGCAGTTCCTCGGGGTCGCCGTGCGGCAGCGGGCCGTAGCGCTGGTGGTGCGTGGCGAAGTCGGCCGGGGTGGCTCCGGGGGCGAGGAGACGTGGGGGCATGTGGAGGTCCGGGAAGACGGTGGTCACGGTCGGGCTCCTTCGGCGGTGCGCAGGAGGGCCGCGGGAGTACGGCGGCCGGCGCGGGCGGCGTGGGCGAGGCGGGCGGCGAAGGCGGCGACCGTCGCGGCCACGCAGGCGACGGTCAGCCAGGTCATCCAGTCGGCGCCGGTGTCCGTGCCGATACCGACGCCGTGCACGAGGGCGGCCGGCCAGGAGGCGTACGCCAGCCAGTGGACGGCCCGCCACGCGCGGTGGCCGAGGCGCTCGCGCAGCAGGCTGGTGACCAGGACGGCGAGCACGAGGTCCAGGGCGACCGTGCCGAGGCCGAGCCAGAGGGGCTGGTAGTCGCCGGCGAAGGGGACGAGGACGTCCACGACGGTGATGTCGACGTAGCCGTCCACGACCGCGGCGGTGATGTGCAGGGCGAGGAAGGCGGTCGCGGAGAGGGAGAGCGTGCGGTGCAGGCTCATCGGGCCGAAGCGGGGCAGCCCGGGGAGCCGGGTCCTCGTCCGGACGGCGATGCCGAGCAGGACGACGACGGTGAAGAGGATCAGGCAGACGGCGCCCGTTGCCCGGTTGGCGTACCAGAGGGTCTCGGAACTCACGCGGCCGCCTCCGGGCGGTGGGCGCCCCGGTCGGCCTTGACGGCCCCGGTCTCCGCCTCGGCCTCGATCGCCGGACGGGCCGGGTGCGGCCAGCCCGGAGTCGTCACGACCGTGCCGTCCTGGGCCACCAGTCGGGCCGGCAGTCCCCTGCGCGTCAGCCAGCGCTCCGCGCCCGCGCCCTTCACCAGGGCTGCCGTGCTCGCCGCGTTGGCGTCGGCGCAGGTCGTGGCGGCGACGGAGACCGTGCGCCAGGGGGAACGGACCGGCAGGCCGGTGCGCGGGTCGACGATGTGGTGCAGGTCGTGACCGCCGCGCCGCCAGCGCCGGGCGGTCGTGCCCGAGGTGGCCAGGCCGCCACCGCGCAGGCCGACCGAGTCGTAGGGGCCCTCGGCGGGGGTCTCGTCGACGGCTCCCGTGACGTCCTGGACGCGGATCTGCCAACCGCCCGCCGGGGGCTCCCCCGCGACGGCCGTGTCGCCGCCCAGACTCACCAGGACCCCACAGCCGGCCGCCCCGGCCAGCGTCCTGGCGGCCCGGTCGGCGGCCCAGGCCTTGGCGGTGGCGCCCAGATCGAGGCGGACGCCCTCGGGGACGGTCACCGTGCCGGTCGCCCGGTCCAGGCGCAGGGCGCGCCAGCCGGGGGTGCGCCGGACCGTGAGGCGGACCGGGCGGTCGTCCTCGCGGACGAAGGTGAAGTCGCGGTCGTAGCCGAGGGCGTCCATCGCGGAGCCGACCGTGGGGTCGACCGCCCCGTCGGTCGCCTCGGCCGCGCGCAGGGCCACGTCGAGGGCCTCGGCGAGCAGCGGGCTGACCCGGACCGGGCGGCCGGTGGTGCCGTCGAGGGCGGCCAGTTCGGAGTCGGCGCGGAAGCGGCTGCACGCCGCGTCGACCTCGGCGAGGTGCCGGACGAGGAGCAGGTTGCAGGATTCCAGCAAGGCCGGGTCGGTGACGACCAGACGGACCGTGGTGCCGAGGGCCCGCCACTGCGCGGCGGCCGTGGTGCGGGACCCGGGGAGGCCGCTCATCACGACGCTCCCGACGTGGAGTCGGCGGAGCCGCCGGAGGAGGAGGTGAGACCGCTGTCCGAGGAGGAGCTGCCGCTGTCCGACGTCGAGCCGCTCGACGAGCTGCTCGACGAGGAGTCCGTGCCGCTGTCGGTGGTACCCGTGCCCGTGTCCGAGGAGCCGGTGTCCGAGGAGCTCGTGCTCGTGCCGCTCGCCGTCGTCTCGGCGTCGGCCTGCATGGTGCCGACCAGGGCGAACACCCCGGCCGCCGCGGCGAGCGTGACCGCCGCGGCCAGCGCGGCCGTACGCCGCGCACCTCTGCGGACCGCTGCCGCGGCCCCCCGTTCCTCTTCCCTGGTCGCCATGACCGTTCCCCTCCGCAGTGACGTTCTGTCACGTCCTACGGTCGGGGAACGGTCTGAGAGAAGCCTGTGAGGCTGCCGTACGCCCCCTCAGAACTCTCTGAGACGTTGCTTTACGTCACACCGTCAGCTTGGCGATCGCCTCGTCGACCGTGAGCTCCTCGCGCTCGCCGGTCCTGCGGTCCTTCAGCTCCAGGACGCCCTCGGCCGAGCGGCGGCCCGCCACCAGGATCTTCGGCACACCCATCAGCTCGGAGTCGGTGAACTTCACGCCCGGGGAGACGCCGGCCCGGTCGTCGACCAGGACCCGCAGACCGGCCGCGCGGAGCTTCTCGGAGACGTCGAGCGCCAGCTCGGTCTGGAGGGCCTTGCCCGCCGCGACGACGTGCACGTCGGCCGGGGCGACCTCGGCGGGCCAGCACAGGCCCTTCTCGTCGGCGCTCTGCTCGGCGAGGGCGGCGACCGCGCGCGAGACCCCGATGCCGTACGAACCCATGGTCACGCGGACCGGCTTGCCCTGCGGGCCGAGCACGTCGAGCTTGAGGGCGTCGGCGTACTTGCGGCCCAGCTGGAAGATGTGGCCGATCTCGATGGCGCGGTCCAGCGTGAGGCCGGTGCCGCACTTCGGGCAGGGGTCGCCTTCCTGGACGACGACGACGTCGACGTACTCGCCGACCTCGAAGTCCCGGCCCGCGACGACGTTCTTCGCGTGCATGCCCTCCTTGTTGGCGCCGGTGATCCAGGCGGTGCCAGGGGCCACGCGCGGGTCGGCGATGTACTTCACCTTGTCCAGACCCTGCGGGCCGACGTAGCCGCGGACCAGGTCCGGGCGGCCCACGAAGTCCTCGGCGGTGACCAGTTCGACGGCCGCCGGGGCGAAGTGCGCCTCGACCTTGTCCAGGTCGACCTCGCGGTCGCCGGGGACGCCGACGGCCACGATCTCGCCGTCGACCTTCACCAGGAGGTTCTTCAGGGTGGCCGAGGCCGGGACGCCGAGGTGGGCGGCGAGGGTCTCGATGGTGGGGGTGTCCGGGGTGGGGATCTCTTCCGACGCGGCCACGCCGTCGGCGTCCACCGGCTTCAGCTCGTACGTGATCGCCTCGGTGTTGGCCGCGAAGTCGCAGTTCGGGCAGTCCGCGAAGGTGTCCTCGCCGGCGACGGACGGGGCGAGGAACTCCTCCGACTTGGAGCCGCCCATCGCGCCCGCGGTCGCCGCGCAGATGCGGTAGTCGAGGCCGAGACGCTCGAACACCCGCTGGTAGGCCTGGCGGTGCAGGGCGTAGGAGTGCGCGAGGCCCTCGTCCTCGGTGTCGAAGGAGTAGGAGTCCTTCATGAGGAACTCACGGCCGCGCAGGATGCCGGCCCGGGGGCGGGCCTCGTCACGGAACTTCGTCTGGATCTGGTAGAGGATGACCGGCAGGTCCTTGTACGAGGACGCCTGGTCCTTCACGATCAGCGTGAAGATCTCCTCGTGGGTGGGGCCGAGGAGGTAGTCGCCGCCCTTGCGGTCCTGGAGGCGGAACAGCTCCGCGCCGTACTCGTCCCAGCGGCCGGTCGCCTCGTAGGGCTCGCGCGGCAGCAGGGCGGGGAGGCTGACCTCCTGGGCGCCGATCGCGTCCATCTCCTCGCGGACGACGCGCTCCACGTTGGCGAGGACCTTCTTGCCGAGCGGCAGCCAGGACCAGATACCGGCGGCGGTACGGCGGACGTAGCCGGCGCGGACGAGGAGCTTGTGGCTCAGGACCTCGGCGTCCGCGGGGTCGTCGCGCAGCGTCTTCGCCATCAACTGGGACATGCGCTGGACCGGTGCGTTCGCCATGGTTCTCGTATCTCCTGCCGAAAAGGGTGGTGGCTAGGAGGTTAGCCGGGAGCGTGGCGGGCCGGAAATCCGTTACCCGCGCAGAAGCGGCAGCGGGGCGCCCATCACCGCGTACGGACGGGGGGCGCTGGGGAACAGCACCCGGCGAGCCAGGTCCTGGTAGCCCAGGGAGTGGTAGAGGGCCCGGGCGGGGCTGTCGGTGTCGATCGCGGAGAGGATCGAGCGGGGCTGGGTCGCCGTGTCGGTGATCGTGGTGATCAGGGCCCGGCCCGCGCCGCGGTTCTGGTGGGCGGGGTGGACGTGCAGTTCCGTGATCACGAAGGAGTCGTCCAGCCAGTGCTCGTTGCCCTGCGCCCGGAGGTAGGGCTGGACGACCGTGGACCACCAGTGGGTACGGTCGTTGGGCATGCCGTAGACGAAGCCGACGAGTCGCTCTCCGACGGTCGCGCCGAACGCTCTCGCACCGGGATGCGCCATGTGGCGCAGAACGATCTGCCGGCGGACGGCCACCTCGTCGGGGCCCAGTCCGAAGGCGATCGCTTGGACGGCCAGGGCCTCGTCCACATGGGCGGGAAGGTCCAAGGGGCCGATCACGAGGTCCATGGCGGGGAGCCTACAGGGGCGTCAAAAGAGCACGCTCATGAAAGCGCCGACCTCCTGGAAGCCCACCCTCCTGTAGGTGCGCCTCGCCGTGGTGTTGAAGTCGTTGACGTACAGGCTGACCACCGGGGCCACGTCCGCCAGGGCGTAGCGAAGGACCGCCGCCATGCCGGGCGCCGACAGACCCTGGCCCCGGTATTCGGGGGCCACCCACACACCCTGGATCTGGCAGGCGTGCGAGGTGGCCGCGCCGATCTCCGCCTTGAAGGCGACCCGGCCCCGGTCGTCGAGGCGGGCGAACGAGCGGCCGGAGCCGACGAGTTCGGCCACCCGCGCCTGGTACAGCAGGCCTCCGTCGCCGGCCATCGGGGAGACGCCGACCTCCTCGGTGAACATCGCCACGCACGCCGGCATGATCGTGTCCATCTCGTCCTTGCGGATGCGGCGGACGTACGGATCCGGCGCGATGTCGGCCGGCATGCGGTCGGTGACCATGAGGGGCTGCTGGGCGCGGACCTCGCGGGCCGGGCCCCAGTGGGGTTCGAGGAGGCGCCAGAGCTGGGTGGTCGGCTCGACGGGGCCGACGATCGAGGAGCAGCGGCGCCCCGCCCGGCGGGCGCGGTCGGCGAAGGCGCGCACCGCTCTCGGGGTCGCGCAGATCGGGACGAGGTTGGCGCCCGCGTAGCACAGGGACGTCAGCATGCCGTCCTCGTACCAGCCCCACATCTCGCCGCCGAGCCGCCACGGGTCGAGGCCCGCGACCTGTACCCGGGAGGTGACGAAGGCGTTGGCGACCGGCTCGCGGTCGAGGACGGCGAGCGCGGCGTCCAGGTCGCTCGGTTCGAGGACCCGGGAGGTGGTCTGGGTCAACACGCGCGGGGCCTCACACTCAGGTCTGCTGATCCCCGCACTGTACCTGCGGATGCTTTGCGGTGCCGCCCCGTCTTCGGCCTGCGTTCGTCCGCCGTGACCGTGGGTGTCGTGCCGTCCGCAGGGGCTGCCGCCCCCGGACCCCCGCCCCGGCCCTGGACGGGCCTCGTCCTCGAACGCCGGACGGGCTGGGATGCCCGGACCGGCGCAGCAGCTCGGACCGGCCGGCCGTCGGCCTCGGGGCGTCCGGCGTCCGGCCTCAGTCGCCCGGCGTCCGGCGTCCGGCGTCCGGCGTCCGGCGCGGAAGTCCGGACGCCACTCGGCCCGTCGGACCGTCGGCGCGTGTCAGCCCGCGACCGACACCGACGGCTCCCCGGACGGGATGCCGTCCTTTTCCATCTGTTCGGCCAGCTTCATGGCCTCCTCGATGAGGGTCTCCACGATCTTCGACTCGGGGACGGTCTTGATGACCTCGCCCTTCACGAAGATCTGCCCCTTGCCGTTGCCGGAGGCGACACCGAGGTCGGCCTCACGGGCCTCGCCGGGGCCGTTGACGACACAGCCCATCACGGCGACCCGCAACGGGACCTCCATACCGGTCAGACCCGCCGTCACCTCTTCGGCCAGCTTGTACACATCCACCTGGGCCCGCCCGCAGGACGGACACGAGACGATCTCCAGACCACGCTGCCTGAGGTTCAGCGACTCCAGGATCTGATTGCCGACCTTGACCTCCTCGACCGGCGGAGCCGACAGGGAGACCCGGATCGTGTCACCGATGCCCTGCGAGAGCAGCGCGCCGAACGCCACCGCCGACTTGATCGTGCCCTGGAACGCGGGACCGGCCTCGGTGACACCGAGGTGCAGGGGGTAGTCGCTCTGCGCGGCGAGCTGCCGGTACGCCTCGATCATGATCACCGGATCGTTGTGCTTCACGGAGATCTTGATGTCCCGGAAACCGTGCTCCTCGAACAGCGAAGCCTCCCACAGAGCCGACTCGACCAGCGCCTCGGGCGTCGCCTTGCCGTACTTCTGCAGCAGCCGCCGGTCCAGCGAACCCGCGTTCACACCGATACGGATCGGCGTGCCGTGCTCCTTCGCCGCCTCGGCGATCTCCTTGACCTTGTCGTCGAACTGCTTGATGTTGCCCGGATTCACCCGCACCGCCGCACACCCCGCCTCGATCGCGGCGAACACGTACTTCGGCTGGAAATGAATGTCCGCGATCACCGGGATCTGCGACTTGCGGGCGATCGTCGCCAACGCGTCCGCGTCGTCCTGCGTAGGACACGCCACCCGCACGATCTGACAGCCGGACGCCGTCAGCTCCGCGATCTGCTGCAAGGTGGCGCCGATGTCGGAGGTACGCGTCGTCGTCATCGACTGCACCGACACCGGGGCGTCTCCGCCGACCGCCACGGATCCGACCTGGATCCGCCGGCTCTTGCGGCGCTCGGCAACCCTGGTCGGAACGGACGGCATGCCGAGAGAAATCGCAGTCATCTGCTGTGCAACCCCAAGTCGTGGATCAAGGCCCAGGTCCCGTCTTCAGGCGGGTTCCAGGCTTCGAGATTACGGCACCGGCCCGGGCGCGAGCACTTCCCGGTCTCGAACCACTCGGCGGGGGGACCCCTTCGCCGTCAAACCCTCGCGACGCAAGACGGCCCGGAACGTATCGTCCCGGGCCGCCGTGAACCGTGCGTGACGAGGAGGTGGCTACGAGATGCGCACCGGGTTCACCACGTCCGCGATGAGGACCAGCACCGTGAAGCAGATGAAGATGCCCGCCACCACGTACGCCACGGGCATCAGCTTCGCCACGTCGAACGGGCCCGGGTCCGGCCTGCGCAGGACCTTGGCGAGGTTGCGGCGCAGGGACTCCCACAGGGCGCCCGCGATGTGCCCGCCGTCCAGCGGCAGCAGCGGGAGCATGTTGAAGAGGAACAGGGAGAGGTTGAAGCCCGCGACCAGCATCACGGCCATGGCCAGCTGCTGCGAGGCCGGGATGTCCAGGGTGAAGATCTCGCCGCCGACGCGGGCCGCGCCGACCACGCCCATGGGTGAGTCGGGCTCACGGGGAGCGCCGTCGAAGGCGGCGTTCCACAGGGCCGGGATCTTGCCGGGGAGGGCCGCGATGGAGTCGACGGCCTCGCCCACCCGGTCGGTCATCCAGGACACGGAGTCGCCGAAGTCCTGCCTGACGACGCCGGTGGCCGCGCTGAAGCCGAGGAAGCCGGCCTTGACGTACTCGCCCTGGACGTAGGTCCCGTCCGAGTCCTTCTTGGCGACCCGGTTGGTGGCGATCGTGGTGTGCAGGGTCAGTTCCTTGCCACCCCGGTCGACGACGATGGCGACGTCCTTGCCGGCGCTGACCCGGATCAGGTCGGAGAGCGTGTCCCAGTCGTCCGTGCGCTGCCCGGCGAAGGAGACGATCTTGTCGCCCGGCTTCATGCCGGCGGCCGCGGCCGGGGAGGCCGGGTCGCTTGACTTGCACTCGTCGCGGTTCTCGCTCTGCGAGATGACGCAGGGGGAGACCGAGCTGACGGTGTTGGTCTGCTGCTGGATGCCGAAGCCCATCAGGACGGTGAGGAACAGGCCCACCGCGAGCACCAGGTTCATGAAGGGGCCCGCGAACATCACGATGACCCGTTTCCAGGGCTTGCGCGTGTAGAACATGCGCGTCTCGTCGCCCGGCTGGAGCTCCTCGTACGCGGCCGAGCGGGCGTCCTCGATCATGCCGCGCCAGGGGGACGTGGAGCGGGCCGTGATCCGGCCGTCGTCGCCCGGCGGGAACATGCCGATCATGCGGATGTAGCCGCCGAAGGGGATGGCCTTGACGCCGTACTCGGTCTCGCCCTTCTTCCGGGAGAAGACCGTCGGGCCGAAGCCGACCATGTACTGGGGAACCCGGATGCCGAAGAGCTTGGCCGTGGACAGGTGGCCCAGCTCGTGCCAGGCGATCGAGATCAGCAGGCCGACCGCGAAGACGACTATGCCGAGGACCATCATCAGGGCTGTCATGCACGCGCCTCCGCGGTTGCCGTCAGTTCCCGGGACCGGGCCCGTGCCCAGGTCTCCGCTTCGAGGACGTCCGACACGGTGAGTGAAGTTCCCGTCGCCGGTGTGCCGTGCTCCCGCACGACCCGGGTGACGGTCTCCATGACGCCGTTGAACGGGAGCGCGCCCTTGCGGAACGCCTCCACACATTCCTCGTTGGCGGCATTGAACACCGCCGGGGCCGTACCCGCGAGCTCGCCCACGTGCCGCGCGAGGTTCACCGAGGGGAAGGCCTCGTTGTCGAGCGGGAAGAACTCCCACGTCGACGCCGTGCTCCAGTCGAAGGCGGGCGCCGCGTCGGGGACGCGCCGCGGCCAGCCCAGACCGACGGCGATCGGCCCCCTCATGTCGGGGGGCGTCGCCTGGGCCAGCGTCGATCCGTCCGTGAACTCCACCATCGAGTGGACATACGACTGGGGATGCACGACGACCTCAATGCGGTCGAAGGGAATGTCGTAGAGAAGGTGCGCCTCGATGACCTCCAGGCCCTTGTTGACCAGGGTCGCGGAGTTGATCGTGATCACCGGGCCCATCGACCAGGTGGGGTGGGCGAGGGCCTCCTCGACCGTCACGTTCGCCAGCTCCCGCTTCGTGCGGCCGCGGAACGGGCCGCCGGAGGCGGTGACGACGAGCTTGCGCACCTCAGCCCGGGTACCGGCGGCGAGGGCCTGGAAGAGGGCCGCGTGCTCGGAGTCCACCGGGATGATCTGGCCGGGCCGGGCGAGCGCCTTGACCAGCGGGCCGCCGACGATGAGCGACTCCTTGTTGGCGAGCGCGAGGGTGCGGCCCGCCTTCAGCGCGGCGAGGGTGGGCGCGAGGCCGATGGAGCCCGTGATGCCGTTGAGGACGGTGTGGCAGTCGCCGGCGGCGAGCTGGGCGGCGGCCTCCGGGCCGGCCAGGATCTCGGGGAGCGGCTCCCCCGGCCCGTACTCGGCGGAGAGCGCCTCACGCAGGGCCGCGACGACGTCCTCGCGGGCGACCGCGACGGTCCGTACCCGCAGCCGGCGGGCCTGCTCGGCGAGGAGGGCGACCCGACCGCCGTTGGCGGACAGGCCGGTCACCCGGAAGCGGTCCGGGTTGCGCAGCACGAGGTCGATGGCCTGGGTGCCGATCGAACCGGTGGAGCCGAGGATCGCCACGTCCTTCGGGCCGTCGCCCGCGACCGGGTCGTAGACGAGGTGCGGGTCGGCGAGGGGGGCTGGACTGTCGGTCATCCCCCCATTGTTGCCGCAACGGGTGCGGGGCCGGACCGGGGTGTCCCCCGTGAGGGGCCATCGGTCGCTCACGCCCCACCCCGCACGGCCGGACATGGTCGGCGATGCGCATTTCACATCGTCCGCTGTGCGGAGTTTTCCGCCCTGCTTCCCGTACCGATCATTTTGTCTTTTTCGTTGGTACTTCACCTAACCGTGCCGCTAACTTTCGGCCCAGGATCTGCGGATCGATCGGGGGGTTTGGATGACGAGCCGCGCAGAGGCGGAGCAACTGCTGTCATCGCTGGGTGACAACGACCTCGTGGAGGTCGGCGAGGACGGCAACATCTATGCCGCCGGGAAGTCGCCCGCCGGGTTCATCAACAAGCCGATCGTCGGCATCGCCGACCAGAAGGGGGAGTACTCCCGGACGGACCGGTCCTGACGTGCCGGGCGAGGCGAGGGACATCAAGGTCACCCGCAGTCTGGTCATCGGCGCCGATCCGGTGGGCGGCCGGCTGGCCGAGGAGAGACGCATCCTGGCGCTGCACTTCCCCAGGTTCGTTCTCGACTCCACGACTCCGCGCCCGGGCACCTGGGCGGTCGCCAGGGGTCCGCTGCGCACGTTCGCCGGCACCCGGTACGACATGTGGATCGATCTGCCCGACGGCTATCCGCACAGCCTTCCGCAGGTCTGGCCGCACGGCTGGACGCCGGTGAAGAACCCGCACATGTACGCGGACGGCACGATCTGCGTGATGCGTCGCAGGCAGTGGTCCTCCTTCTTCTCGGCGGCCGCCGTGGTCGCGAAGGCGGCGATCTGGCTCAACAAGTACGAGATCTGGGTCGAGCGGCAGGTATGGCCGGGCCCCCAGCAGCCCCACCAGCAGGCGCCACCGGGCACCTGAGGAGGTCCTGGTATGACCGCTGACGCGGTGCTCGACACATCCCGCATCGACTATCTCCTCGACACCTCCGAGCTGGGCCGGGCCAGGATCGTCCTGGTCGGCCTCGGGAGCGGAGGCACCGTGGTCATGGAGCGCCTGGCCATGTGCGGCATCCGCGACTGGGCGCTGTTCGACCCCGACGTGCTCCAGCCGGAGAACCTGGTCAAGCATCCGGCGCGGCGTGGCGACCTAGGGCGGCTCAAGACCGACATCGCCACCGAATGGCTCGTGGACCGCAATCCGGCGAGCCGGGTCGACTCCTTCGCGCACGACGTGACCACATCCCCCGAGATCGAGCGGGCGATCGCCGGCGCGACCCTGGTGGTGTGCGCGGTCGACGACGCCGTGGCCCGCAACTACGTCAACGAGCTGTGCGTGCGCAGCCGCGTCCCGTGTGTCTTCGGCATGGTGTTCCGCACCGGGCTCGGCGGCGAGGTGTACGCCTATCTCCCGGGCGAGACCGGCTGTCACGACTGCAAGCTGAAGTTCTGCATGGACCGGGGTCTGGACCTCGACGACTGGCTGGAACTCACCGACGAGGAACAGCAGCGGATCTACGGCCTGGGCGAGACCGACTTCGCCGCCTCCGGGCTGGCCGCCGACATCTCCATCGTGGCCTCGTACCACGCCCACTACGTGCTCTCGCTGCTGGGCGGCCGTCGCTCGCGGTACCTGCTCCAGCCGAGTTTCAACTGGCTGACCGTCGGCATCCGCCGGGCCGAGGGCCTCTTCGGCAACTCGTACGACAACACGCGCATCCTGCTCCGGCCGCTCACCGGGTGCCATCTCACCTGCGGACCGGCCACCGAAGCCGACACGGACAGCGAGTGAGGACGGTGGAGATGTTCGGAACAGCCCGCAGGAAATGCCCGGCCGCACTGCGGGTCTTCGTACGGCCCCGGGTGACGCGGCGCTTCACGCAGGAGATCCTCGGCCATCCGAAGGTGGAGGTGGGCGGCAAGTACGTCGGATTCATCCGCGGCACGAAGCGTTCCGAGCGGCTGGACGAGCGCCACGCGGCGATGGAGCGACTGGAACTGCACGTCGTGGACTACATCGACGACGGGCCGCGGGCGGACCGCACCCCCACGTTCCATCGCGGCGACACCGAGTTCCAGACCCAGGAGTTCCGGCGGCTGGAGAAGCGCTACCCCGAGATCGAGCACCTGGGCAGCTGGCACAGCCACCATCCCAACCAGCTGCGCAACCTGAGTTCCGGGGACGTCGAGGGATACCGGGACACGGTGAACGCCCAGGGGCACAACCACGACTTCTTCTTCGCCAGCCTGGGCACGGACAGCCGTGGCTTCGCGTCGGCCCGGCACTTCCTCTTCGTCCGGGGCGACCGGCACTACTACGAACTGGCGGCGGAGAACCTGATCGTCACCGAGGCGGCGCCGGGCCCGGCGGGCGGGACGGTCGCGGTTCCCGATCCGGCGGCGCGCGGGCCGGTGCCGCTGTCGGTGCCGGGCTGGACCGACTCGCCCCAGGGCCAGGAACGGCTGGCCCGTGACCGGGACCTGATGGCGAAGTACGACGGGCTGCGCCACGTCGTGCGCTCCGACCGGATCGCGGTGACCGGCCAGGTGGTCTGGGCCGGCCGGGTCCCGGTGACCCTGCACGTGCTGTACCCGTCCTCGGCACACGCCACCGACGGGCTGCTGAAGGTGACCGTCGCGGGCAGCCAGACCCTCGAGGTCAGTCTGAGCGGCGACCGGTCCGGCGATCTCGCCTTCGCGCTGGGGGCGGTGGAATCCATCGCGCAGTGTGCGGCCGACCTCCACCACCGGGCCCTGCACCGGCCCACCGGGCCGCCCGCCCGGGGCGGGCGGAGCGGACCACGGCCATGAGCACGACCACGAACCGGCGCACCATCGCCCTGACCCATCGTGAACCGCCCGCCTTCCTGGGCGAGTCGGTGGGGTCGGCGCTCGGTGAGCTCCAGCACCGCCAGTCCGCCTGGCTGGTCTCGCGCAGCGTCTCCGCCCCGGCGTTCACCCGTCGGCTGCTCGCGCGGGAGCCGGGCTTCGGCGCGCTGGCCCCGGCACAGCTGGACGCGGCCTCGCGGGTGCTGACGTTCCGGCTGGGGCATGTGCAGCGCTGGCGGCTGCTGTGGGTGGTGTCCACCGACGGGCCCAGCCAGTTCACCGACGAGCGGACGGTCCGCGTGGGTGTCAGCGAGGAGACCGCGCGGGAACTGGCGACCACCATCGGCCTGGAGGCGAAGCTGGACGTCTCGTTCCTCGCCGCGCAGGCGAGCGCGCAGTGGTCCCGGCTCACCAGGTCGACCATCTCGGTGAACACGGAGTCCGAGTTCACGCGGACGTTGTCGTACGACGTCCCCGAGGGCGGCCTGGACATCGCGCTGTGGCAGCTGGAGTCGCAGCTGATCAGGCGGCTCGAACTGCGGGCCGGTGCCGCCCTGCCGCCGGATCCGATGCCGCGCTGGGTCGAACTGGCGGTGACGGCGCGGGCCAGGAGCCGGCTGATCACCGTGCCCACCAACGTGGTCCGGGTGCTGACCAGAAGGGCGCCGATCGGCGGGGGCACGACCGCCGGGACGTGAGTCCGCGCACGGTGGCGGACCCACGTCCCGGAGCGGGCTCAGCGGATGCGGCGGTGGACGTTCGCGTGCTCGCTGGGGCCCGGTGTGGTGTCGGCGATCCAGGGACCGTCCCCGGACGGGTCGACGATGCCGTGCTCCAGCCACTCGTAGGTGCCGGCCATGACACCCTTGACGACCTTGCCGTCCACGTCGTCGGTGTTGCTCCAGAGCCGGCTGAAGAGCTCGTCGACGCGGATCCGGGACTGACGGCAGAAGGCGTCGGCGAGCTGGTAGGCCTCCCGGCCGTTCTCGCCGCGCGAGCGCAGGAGTTCGGCGCGTACGCAGGCCGCGCTCATCGCGAACAGCTCCGCCCCGATGTCCACGATCCGGCCGAGGAAGGCCTGCTTGGTCTCCATCCGGCCCTGCCAGCGGGACATGGCGTAGAAGGTGGAGCGGGCGAGCTTGCGGGAGTGCCGCTCGACGTGCCGCAGATGCGGGGAAAGGTCGACTTCGTGCTTGAACTCCGCGTAGGAGGACGGCAGCTGGCCCGGACCCGCGACCAGTTTCGGCAGCCACTTGGCGTAGAAGACGCCGGCGTTCGCGCCCGCCCTCGCCTTGTCCTGGAGGGACTTGTCGGGATCGATCAGGTCCCCGGCCACCGAGAGGTGGGCGTCGACGGCCTCGCGGGCGATGAGGAGGTGCATGATCTCCGTCGAGCCCTCGAAGATGCGGTTGATCCGCAGGTCGCGCAGGACCTGTTCGGCGGGGACGGCCTTCTCGCCGCGGGCGGCCAGCGAAGCGGCCGTCTCGAAGCCGCGGCCGCCGCGGATCTGGACCAGCTCGTCGGCCATGCGCCAGCCCAGCTCGGAGGCGATGAGCTTGGCCAGCGCGCCCTCGATCCGGATGTCGTTGCGGTCCTCGTCCGCCATCTGGGAGGACAGGTCGAGCACCGCCTCCAGGGCGAAGGTGGTCGCCGCGATGAAGCTGATCTTCGCGCCGACCGCCTCGTGGTGGGCGATCGGCCTGCCCCACTGCTCGCGGGCCGCGGACCACTCGCGGGCGATCTTCAGCGACCACTTACCGGCCGCCACACAGGACGCGGGCAGCGAGAGCCGGCCCGTGTTGAGCGTGGTCAGGGCGATCTTCAGGCCCACGCCCTCGGGGCCGATGCGGTTCGCGGCCGGCACCCGCACCTGGTGGAAGCGGGTCACGCCGTTCTCGATGCCGCGCAGGCCCATGAAGGCATTGCGGTTCTCCACGGTGATGCCGGGCGAGTCCGCCTCCACGACGAAGGCGGTGATACCGCCCCGGTGGCCCTCGCTCTTGGGCACCCTGGCCATCACCACCAGCAGGTCGGCGACCACGCCGTTGGTGGTCCACAGCTTCACGCCGTCGAGGACGTAGTCGTCGCCGTCCGGCACCGCGCTCGTCGCGAGGCGGGCCGGGTCGGAGCCGACGTCCGGCTCGGTGAGGAGGAAGGCGCTGATGTCGGTGCGGGCGCAGCGCGGCAGGAAGTGCTGCTTCTGCTCCGGGGTGCCGAACAGTTTCAGCGGCTGGGGTACGCCGATCGACTGGTGTGCCGAGAGCAGCACGCCGACCGCGGGGCTCGCCGAGCCCACCAGGGCCAGGGCTTTGTTGTAGTACACCTGGGTGAGGCCGAGACCGCCGTACTTGGGGTCGATCTTCATGCCGAGGGCGCCGAGCTCCTTGAGCCCGTTGATCACCTCGTCGGGGATGCGGGCCTCACGTTCGATCAGGGCCCCGTCCACCTGCGTCTCGCAGAAGGTGCGGAGTTTCGTCAGGAACTGCTCGCCGCGCCGGACGGCCTCGTCCGTGGGGAGCGGATGCGGGTGGATGAGGTCCAGCCGGAAGCGGCCGAGGAACAGTTCCTTGCCGAAGCTGGGTTTGCGCCAGTCCTGCTCCCGAGCCGCCTCGGCGACCTGGCGCGCCTCACGCTCGGTGACAGTGGGTTTCTTGAGGGGTGGTGCGGACATGAGGCTCACCTCGCCGCGAATCGGGATCTCGGGCCACATTGGTTACCGATGGGTGCTACCCGATCGTTGGTACCCGATCCGGGGCGAGGTGGCCACCCCACGCGCGCGGGTCCGGCCTCCGTCGGCCACGTGGCGAAGCGGTTGCGGCGGCCGGTTTCCGCGAGGGCCCCGGCGCCCGCCGCGCCGCCGGGGACGCGCCGGTCTTCGGTGCGGGGCCTGCGCCGAACGAGTGGTGGCCGCGGGGGCCGGAAAAGCGTGCCGTACTCTTCTCCACCAATCCCCCACAACTCGCTGTCGAAGCGCTTCGACAACCTATGGACACCCACCCCCGCTAGAGCTACTGTCGAACCACCCTCACCCGCCCGTGTTCGCCCTGCGCACTGTCGAAGCGCTTCACAAAACTTGGAGAGCTGGATGGTCACCCTCGCCGAGGTCGCCCAGCACGCCGGAGTCTCGGCGAGCACGGTGAGCTATGTCCTCAGTGGCAAGCGGTCCATCTCCACGACCACCCGGCAGCGGGTCGAGCAGAGCATCCGGGAGCTGGGCTACCACCCGAACGCGGGCGCCCGCGCACTGGCCAGCAGCAGGTCGAACATCATCGCGCTGATGATCCCGCTGCGCACCGACATCTATGTGCCGGTGATGATGGAGATCGCCATCGCGGTGGCCACGCACGCGCGCACCCACGGGTACGACGTCCTGCTGCTCACCGGCGAGGAGGGCCCCGACGCCGTCCGCCGCGTCACCGGCAGCGGGCTCGCCGACGCGATGATCCTGATGGACGTCGAACTCGACGACGAGCGGCTGCCGCTGCTGCGCTCCACCGACCAGCCGTCCGTGCTGATCGGGCTGCCCGCCGAAACCTCCGGCCTGACCTGCGTCGATCTGGACTTCGCGGCGACCGGCGCACTCTGCGTGGAGCACCTGGCCATGCTGGGGCACCGTGACATCGCTGTCATCGGCGAGGCGCCGGCGGTCTACGAACGGCACACCGGCTTCGCCGAACGCACGCTCGACGGACTGCGCCACCGGGCCAAGGAGCTGGGCCTGCGGCTGCTGCACCGCCCGTGCGAGGGCGGGTACGACGCGATGGCCGTGACCCTGGCCCGGGTCCTCGACGAGCGGCCGGGCACCACCGGGTTCGTCGTCCAGAACGAGTCGGCGGTCGAGCCGCTCCTCGCACTGCTGCGCCAGCAGGGCCGGGCCGTGCCGGAGGACGTGTCGGTGGTGGCCATCTGCCCCGACCAGGTCGCCGTCCAGGCATCGGTGCGGCTGACCTCGGTCGCCATCCCCGCGCAGGAGATGGGCCGGCACGCCGTGGAACGTCTCGTCGCCAAGCTGGAGGGGCACGGCGATGACGAGGTCGTGCTGATCGCGCCCGAGCTGACGATCCGGGCGAGCACGGGGCCGGCGCCCACCGTCTCCTGACCCACCCCAGCCCCCCGCCTTTCCGCTTTTCCGCCCCTCCGCTCCTCCGTCCTTCCGCCGTCGCGCCCGTTGCCAGGGCACCGCCATGTCTGCACTCCTTCAAGGAGCACCTCACATGAACCAGCCTGCCGAAAACCAGCCTCAGGTCAGCCTCGCGCAGTCGTCGCCCACGGTCGGCACCTTCCGTGAGCACGGCGGCGTGCTGGAGTGGAGCGGCCGCCAGGAGACCGTGCGGGTCGAGCCGTGGGGTCCGGACGCCGTCCGGGTGCGCGCCCGGCTCGGCGGGCCGATCCTCGATGGGCTGCCGGGCGCCCTGCTCGACGAGCCGCCGGCCACCGAGAGCAGCGTCAAGATCACGGACGCCGAGGGCCTGTTGACGGTCGGCGCCCTCACCGTCGAGGTGAACGCCGAGGGTGTGATCCGGTTCCTGCGGACGGACGACCGCACCGAGATCCTGGCCGAGGAGCGCGCCCACTTCTGGTGGCCGGGCACCCGCCTCTACACGGCCGTCGGCAACGGCCACCACCGCCTGGAACAGCGCTTCGCCGCCTACGACGACGAGAAGCTGTACGGCCTCGGCCAGCACCAGCACGGCCGCCTGGACCAGAAGGGCCTGGTCCTGGACCTGGTCCAGCGCAACGCCGAGGTGGGCATCCCGGTGCTCACCTCCAGCCGCGGCTACACCCTGCTGTGGAACAACCCGGCGATCGGCCGGGTCGAACTGGCCGGCAACGGCACCCGCTGGGTCGCGGACTCCGCCCGGCAGATCGACTACTGGATCACCGCCGGCACCCCGGCCGACGCCCAGCGCCGTTACAGCGCGGCCACCGGCCGTACCCCGATGCTGCCGGAGTGGGCCGCGGGCTTCTGGCAGTGCAAGCTGCGCTATCGCACACAGGACGAACTCCTCGGCGTGGCGCGGGAGTACAAGCGCCGGGGCCTGCCCCTCGACGCCATCGTCTGCGACTTCTTCCACTGGACCCACCTGGGCGACTGGAAGTTCGACCCGGCCGAGTGGCCGGACCCGGCGGCGATGGTCCGTGAGCTCGACGAACTGGGCGTCAAGCTGGTGGTGAGCGTCTGGCCGTCGGTGTCGCCGCTGAGCGAGAACCATCCGGTGATGGAGCAGCGCGGCTACTTCATCGGCACCCAGTACGGGCCGATGGCCCACGCCGACTGGCCGGACAAGGGCGTCGCGTCGACGGTCCAGGTGGCGTTCTACGACGCGACGAACCCCGAGGCCCGGGAGTTCGTGTGGTCGAGGATCCGCGACAACTACCTGACGCCGTACGGGATCACGGCCTTCTGGCTGGACGCCTGCGAGCCGGAGCTGAAGCCCGGCTTCCCGGAGAACCTGCGCTACTGGACGGGCCCGGGCCTCGAGGTCGGCAACAGTTACCCGGCCGAGAACGCCCGCACGTTCTACGAGGGTCTGCGCGCCACCGGCGAGGAGGAGATCATCAGCCTCAACCGTTCGGCGTGGGCGGGCAGCCAGCGCTACGGCGCCGCCCTGTGGTCCGGTGACATCGGCACCGACTTCCCGACCCTGCGCCGGCAGATCGCGGCCGGACTGAACACCGCGCTGTCGGGCATCCCGTGGTGGAACACCGACATCGGCGGCTTCCACGGCGGCGACCCGAGCGACCCGGCGTACCAGGAGGTGATGGTCCGCTGGTTCCAGTTCGGCGCGCTGTCCCCGCTGATGCGGCTGCACGGCTTCCGCGACCCGGGCATGCCGCTGGGACCGGACATGACCGGCGGCCCGAACGAGGTGTGGTCGTACGGCGAGGAGGCGGGCGCGGTCCTGGAGAAGTACCTGCGGCTGCGCGAGCGGCTCAAGCCGTACGTCCTGACGGTCATGCGGGAGGCCCACGAGGAGGGGCTGCCGCCGATGCGGCCGTTGTTCCTGGAGTTCCCGCAGGACCAGGCGGCCTGGTCGGTGGACGACTCCTACCTCTTCGGCCGGGACCTGCTCGTCGCGCCGGTGCTGACGGCGGGTGCCACGGCCCGCACGGCCTACCTCCCGGAGGGCGCGACCTGGACGGACGCGTGGACGGGCGAGACGTACGAGGGCGGCGGCGCCGTGACCGTCGACGCCCCGCTGGACCGCCTCCCGCTCTTCCTGCGGGACGGGGCGCGGCTGCCGGTCACGGAGTAGCCGCACGGGAGGCGAGCACGGGCGGCCGGTCCCGGGCCAGGGGAGGGACCGGCCGCCCGTAAAACCTGCGCCATCGGTGAACTCCCTTGGAGACAAAGGGCAGTTGACTGGGTAAGGGACCACCCGTCCGCTACCCGTCCCCGCTCCGAAGGGTGTCCCGCCCGTGTCCTCACCCCCGCTCGCCCTCACCCTGGCCAATCTGCTGCTCCGGCCCGGCCACGGCTCCCGCCGCTCCCCCGACCGTGTCTTCGACCGTCTTCTCGCCGACGCCGGACAGGCCGGCGGTGACGAACGGTTCGTCGACGACTTCCGGCAGCTGCTGCGCCACTGGTCCCGGGACGAGAACCTCACCCCGGTCGGCTGGTGGTCCGCGCAGGGCCATGTCCGCAGGCATCTCGCCAACCGCGCCCGGGTGCGGCGGCTTCTCGCCGAACACCCCGAGATCGAGCGGGAGCCCATCGAGCGGCCGGTGTTCGTGGTGGGTCTGCCCCGCACCGCCACCACCCTCACGCACGGCGTGCTGTCCCTCTCGGAGCGGCACCGATGTCCCCTGTTGTGGGAGTTGCTGACACCGGACCTGGAGCCGTCGCCCGAGCGCCGCCGCAAGGCGGTCACCGCCGCCCGTCTGATGGTCGGCGGCATCGACCTGTTCGCCCCGCGATACCGCGACATCCACCCGCTGGTGGCCGAGGGCCCCGAGGAGTGCACCTTCGCCCTCCCGCACACCGTCATGCCGCTGTCCCAGGCCCGCATCCCGGCCTACCGGGCGGCCCTCGACGAGCGGGACCACGTGCCCGACTACGCGTACCTCAAGCAGATCTACCAGGTGCTCCAGTACGGCAGGACCCGCCGCCGCTGGGTGCTGAAGTCGCCCCTGCACACCGGGAACCTGGACGCCCTGCTCACCGTCTTCCCGGACGCCACGCTGGTGTGGACGCACCGCGACCCGGCCGCCGTCGTGGCGTCCTTCTGCAGTCTGATCGAGCACGGGATGGCCATCACCCTGCGCCCCGTCGACCTGCACGGGCTCGGGGCCACCTGGCTGGAGCTGCTGAGCCGCTCGGTGCGCCGCGGTCTCGCGGCCCGTGCCGCCTTCGCCCCCGGGGCGCTCGTGGACGTCCCGTACTCCTGGCTGGGTTCCGATCCGGCCGCCGGGGCCCCCAAGCTCTACGCGGCCGTCGGCGCCCGCTGGACCGACGCCGACGCGGCACGGCTGCCCGCCGTGGCCGCCCGCCCGAGGGGCACCCGGCCGCACAGCTACGACCTCGCCCGGTACGGCCTGACCCGCGCCGACGTCGACGCGGCCTTCGCCGACTACAACGCGCTGCGGGCCGAGGCCGACCGGGCCTGAGGACGGTGCGCGGCCGGCCCGCGCGGTCGCGGACCGGCCGCGCGCTGCGGTCAGCTGCTGCTGACGGTCAGGTTGTTGGTGGTGAAGTCCAGACCGCCCGAGGACGAGGTGATCTCGTATCCGAACTGCACGTCACCGATGGTCTCGTTGCCGAACCAGCCCTTCGTGTCCTTGATCCACTTGAGGATCGGCAGGATGCCGACCGTCCCGGAGGACGAGTTGGAGGTGCGGATGAAGGAGAAGACCTCGTTCGCGCCGTTGTTCCCCTTGTAGACGGTCCAGGTGTGACCGCCGAGCGTCACGTTGCCCTGCGAGGTGCCCAGGGGGCCGACGGCTCCGGTCTTGTTGACCCAGAGCATGATCTCGTAGTCGTAGTCGGTGTCCCAGATGTCGTACGACGTGTTGTAGGCGCCGGACGACGGGACCGTGACGTTGTAGCTGCTGGACAGCGAACCGAGCGAGGTGATCGTCTTGTTGATCACCTTCTTGGAGTTGGGGTACGACTTGATGCCGCCGGTGTTGGGGTGGTTGGCCCAGACGCCCCAGTTGGTGCCGGAGTTGGCCCAGACGCACTGGCTGCCGGCGCCGGAGCCCCAGATGTTGTTGTAGAGCGTGTAGCCGTTCAGGCTGGTGTTGCCCCACTGGTCGCAGGAGTTCCAGACGGCGGCCTGGGCGGGGGCTGCGGCGAGTCCGACGGTGGCGCCGAGTGCGAGCGCCGGGGCCAGCAGGGCCTTGCCGACCCTGCTCAACGTACGTGTTGCCATGGTGTCCCTTCCATGGGTGGGGGGAGTCACCACGTCCCCGAGGTGAGGACGTGGTCTTCTCCGGCGACCAGGTCGAGCGGCGATGCGCCGCCGGAGGAAGTCCGGACTTCGATGCGGTGGGCGCGCCGCGGCCGCAGGACGGCCCGGAAGCCGTCGGGCCCCCAGGAGAGGTCCAGTTCGGCGCCGAACCGGGTCCGCACGCCCCGCAGTTCGCCCGACGGGAGCCCCTCGGGGAGCGCGGGCAGCAGGACCAGCCGGTCGGGGGTCGACTGGACGAGCATCTCGACGAGCACGGCGGGGAGGGTGTGCGCGGCGTCGGCGTTGTACACGTCGCGGCGGGGGTAGTGGGCGCTCATCAGGGAGTCGTGGAAGAAGTCGCCGTCCAGCACCTCGCCGAGGGCGTGGGCGACCCGCTCGCCGTCCCGGAGCCGGGCCGCGATCAGCGCGTGGTGCAGGTGGCCGTGCGCGGAGTCGTTCTCGGCGCCGCGCAGTTCCAGGGCCCGGCGGGCCGCGGCGGCCGGCCCGGGGGTGTCGTAGGGGTTGATCTCGTCGAGGGGCCAGACACCGTAGAGGTGGCTCAGGTGGCGGTGGTCGTAGGTGTCGTCGAGGCCGAGCCGGGCCCACTCGGCGAGGGCTCCGTCGGAGTTGATCCGGTGCGGCGGGAGGCGGCCTGCGAGGGCCCGCCAGCGTGCGGCGTCGGCGGAGCCCGGGTGGTGGTCGGCGGCGGTCAGCAGCGCGTGCCGGGCCGCCGAGAGGTCCATGGCCGCGTTCACGGCGCCCCAACTGCCGCCCGTGGGACGGTTCTCCGGCGAGTAGGAGGGCACGACGACGAGTGGCCCCCCGGGGTCCCCGGGGTCGGTGCGGGTGAGGAAGTCCTCGTAGAACCGGGCTACTTCGGCGAGGGCGGCGGTGGTGCGCGGGTCGCGTACGCCGTAGGTCTCGTCGTGGTCGACCAGGGGCTTGAGCAGCCAGTCGGCGCCGGCGGTCCACAGGTGGAGCGGGTATTCGCGGCTGAAGTGGTAGGTCAGTCCGGACTCGCCGTCGGAGTGCGCGGGGGCGACCGCGCCGCGGGCGCCGAAGACCGCGCGGGCGTTCTCCCGCCAGTCGTCGAACTGCCGGTGGATCAGGGCGGCGAGTGCCTCGGTGACCTCGGGAAGCGCGGCGGAAGCGGCGGACGCGGTCTGGAGGTTGACGTTGGCGTCGTTGGTGAATCCGCCGGCCCAGGCGGTGTCCCAGGCGCCGGTCCACAGGCCGGTGAGCCGGGGTGGGTTGAGGCCGGCCGAGGACAGGAGGTGGTAGCGCCCCGCCGCGAAGAGGCGCTCCAGGAGCGCCGTGCTGCGGGGGCGTGCCAGCAGCTCGGAGCCGGGCAGACCGCGCTCGTCCGGCTCGGCGTGGAGGTCGAGGGTGACGCGCTCGTAGGCGGTGCGGTGCAGGGGGAGGTGGCGGCCGAGCAGGTCGTCGTAGCGCCGCGGCAACGCGCTCAGGGCGCGCTGTTCGGCGGTGACGTCCAGTTCGCCGGTGTGTCTGCGGACGCGGGTGAGCAGCAGCACGGAATCCGCGCCGGTGACCCGCACGCCGGGGTGGGTGAGCCGGGTGTGACCGCCGGTGACGACGACGAGGGTCACGCCCGTGTAGGCGCGGTCGCTGCCGGGGTAACGGGCGCGCAGGGTGAGCAGGGCGCCGTCCGGGGTGAGGACGCAACCCTGCCCGACCGCGAGGTCGGCGGGGGCGCCCGGCAGCCGGTGGTCCAGGAAGATGTCCAGGTCGAGGCCGGTGACCTGCTGGACGATCACGTCGTCGGCGCGGGAGACGAAGACCCGGCTGGTGCCGCCCGCGCAGGTCGCGGTGGCCTCGCCGGTGGTGAAGTCGACGGACCGCAGGCGGTGACGGCGCGGCTCGTCCGAGGGGACCCTGAGCCGTATCTGGAAGGCCGGGTGGAAGGGCTGGACCCATTGCAGGGGCCGGTGGTCGGTGAAGCTCTCGGCGGCCTCCCATTCACCCGCCAGCAACCTGTCCTGGAGAGCCGGGAGTTCGGCGGCGAGCTCGGGTGGCCGGGCGTGTTCGGCGCCGTTGGGGCGGACCAGGGTGTGGTGGGTGACGACGATCCGGTCGTCGTACGGGTCGCCGAAGGCGAGGACGCCGTGCCGGCCGTTGCCGCTGAGGAAGGCGTCCTCCCAGCGGGCGGCGGGCCGGTACTCGTGGGTCCCGTGCACGGGACGGTCGGTGCGCGGGAGGGCGGGGTGCGCGCGGGACGGGGCGCGGGTCATGAGCGCAGCACCACCACGCCGTAGCGGCCCAGCGTGATCTCGCCGGTGACGGACGTCCCGGTCAGCAGGTCGTGGTGGGTGCCCGGGAGCTCGACGGTCACCGGCTCGCGGCCGTGATGGAGCAGGAAGAGCAGCTCGCCCCGGCGTACGGCCTCGACGTGCGGCGGTAGATCGTCGAGGACGGGCCGGACGCCCGCGCCCGCGGCGACGCGGGCGAGCAGCGCGCGGAAGGCCTCGGGCTCGGGGAGGGTGGAGACGTACCAGGCGCGGTCGTTGCGCAGGACGGCGGGCAGTCCGTCGAGTTCGCCGCCCTTGTAGACGGTTTCCACCGCGTCCGGTGCCGCTTCCAGCTCCTCCGACCACAGGGTCCCGCGGAAGCCGTCGGTCTCGACGTGCTCCCCCGCCTCCAGCGGCCACCACTCGTGCAGGGTGCGGATGCCGAACAGCTCGCGCAGGCGGGCGTCCATCCCGCCGGGACGGACCCGGTCGTCCTCGTCGGCGACGCCGGTCAGGAAGCCGGCCACCAGGGTGCCGCCACCGCGGACGTAGGCGAGCAGGTTGTCGATCGCCGCGTCCGTCATCGCGTACAGCTGGGGGACGACGACCAGCCGGTAGCCGGTGAGGTCGTGCTCGGGGTGGGCGAAGTCGGTGGTGAGGTGGCTCTCCCACAGGGCGCGGTGCCAGGCGTGCAGGACGGCCGGGTGGTCGACGTGGAGGGAGGGGCGGGCGTCCTGGGCGCCGGCCCACCAGGCCTGCCAGTCGTGCAGGATCGCGACGTCGGCGCTGATATGACTGCCCGTCACCTCCCGTCCGATGCGCGCGAGTTCGGCGCCGAGCCGGGTGACCTCCTGGAAGGTGCGGCCCCGCTCCCCCGCGTGGCCGACCATCCCGGAGTGGAACTTCTCGGCGCCCTGCCGGGACTGGCGCCACTGGAAGTAGCAGACGGCGTCCGCGCCGCGGGCCACGGCCTGGAGGGACCACAGCCGGTTGAGGCCGCGTGGCTTGGGGTGGTTCACCCCGCGCCAGTTGACCGGTCCCGCCGCCTGCTCCATCAGCATCCAGGGGCCGCGCGCCTGGGAGCGGGTCAGGTCCTGCACCAGTGCCCCGTGCTGGGCGCCCAGCGGGTCGCGCGGATCGGGGTAGAGGTCGACGGAGACGACGTCCTCCTCCTCGGCCCAGCGCCAGGCGTCCTGGCCGACGAAGAGCGGCATGAAGTTGGTGGTGACCGGGATGTGCGGGGTGTGCCGGGCGACGATGTCCCGCTCGGCGACGTAGCACTCCAGCAGCATGTCGGAGGTGAAGCGCCGGAAGTCCAGCACCTGCCCGGGGTTCTTCAGGTAGTGGGGGCGGCGGGCCGGCAGGACGGCGTCCCAGCTGTCGTAGCCCTGGCTCCAGAAGGCCGTGCCCCACGCGGTGTTGAGGGCGTCCAGAGTGCCGTACCTCTCGCGCAGCCAGCGGCGGAAGGCGGCGGCCGCCTCGTCGCCGTGATCGGCCGTGCAGTACTCGTTGTTGATGTGCCACATCGTGAGGGCGGGGTGGCCGCCGTAGCGGGCGGCCAGGTCCTCGGTGATGGCGGCGGCGTACCGGCGGTAGGTGGCGCTGGAGTGCGAGAAGTGCTGACGGCCGCCCCACCATTCGACGTCGCCGTTCTCGTCGCGGGGCAGGGTGTCCGGGTGCAGGCGGCCCAGCCACGGGGGCGGGGCCGAGGTGGGGGTGGCCAGGACGACGCCGACGCCGTTCGCGTGCATGAGGTCCATCAGCGTGTCGAGCCAGCCGAACTCGCGTGCTCCCGGCTCGGGTTCGAGCCGGGACCAGGAGAAGACCCCGAGGGTGACGGAGTTGACGCCGGCGGCCCGCATGAGCCGGACGTCCTCGTGCCACACCTCCTCGGGCCACTGCTCGGGGTTGTAGTCGCCGCCGAAGAGGATGCGGCCACGGGTGGCGTCGCGCAGGTTCGGCATCAGACCGGCTCCCCGTACTGGATGCCCCGGCCGTTGGTCGCGATGTAGACACGGCCGTGGATCCGCGGGTCGGCGGCGATGGTCGCGCCGATCCAGCCCCACTGGTGCCGGTCGTCGTTGATCCGCGCCCAGGTCCGCGCGCCGTCGTCGGAGCGGTACACGGCGGTGATCGCCTCCGTGGAGCCGACCAGGTAGACCGCCGGGTAGTCGGTGCCCTCGGCGGCCTTGCCGAAGGCGAGGGTGTACGAGGCCCGGCAACTGGTCACCTGGGTGAAGCTCGCGCCGCCGTCGGTGGACCGGTACAGCCCGTTCCACTTGGTGCTCAGCCACAGGTCGCCGGAGCGCCCGGGGGCCGCGGCCAGCTGGAACTGGCTGTCGCCGGAGGGCAGGCCGCCCGCTCGCGCGGTGAAGGTGAGGCCGCCGTCGGTGCTGGCGAACAGGGTTCCCGTGTCGGTGTCGTACGCGTAGAAGCGTGCCGGGTCGGCCGGGTCGGCGAGCGGGGTGGCGCCCTTGGGGAAGGAGGCCACCTCCGACCAGGTCGCCCCGTTGTCCGTGGAGCGCTGGGCGGGGTACCTGGTGCCGTCCCAGTGCACGAAGGTCCACAGCAGGACGCCGCCGTCGGCGCTGGTGGCGATCGGTCCCGGTGCGTCCTTGGCGAGGGCCGGCTGAGCCGCGAAGGGCGCCCAGGACCTGCCGCCGTCGGCCGACCAGGCGCCGTTGCCGTGGTCGCCCCAGCCGGTGCGGACGACGTACGACGGCTTGTCGGCGGCCTGGGCGAGTCCCGTCGCCGTGCCGAACACGGGGTTCGTCGCCATGCCCCGGGCCGGCGAGGCCGTGAGCCGCTCGTGGTACATCACCCCGACGTCCCCGAGGCCGCTGATCAGGTGTGCCGGTCCGGTCGGGGGCGAGATCAGCTGCCGTACGGAGGTCTCCTCCAGGCCGCGGATCTGCGGGGCCCAGTGCTTCAGGTCCCGGGTGCCGTAGAGCGTGGCGCCGGTGCCGAAGACGACGTGCCTCGAGTCGTACGGGTCGACGGCGACGGCCTGGATCCACCAGCCGAACTTCGGGGCGTCGGCGCCGAAGGTGAGGAACGGCGTCTCGGAGACGTCGAGGACCGCGGTGTCCTTCAGCGACGTCCACGTGCGGCCGCCGTCCGTGGTCCGGTACAGGGTGTCGACCGCCGCCCAGCGGTTGTTGGTGGAGACGACCACGGTGCCGGGGCGGCGGGCGTCCACGGCGGCTCCGCCGTAGCCGAACGTGTCCGACGAACCGTCGGCCGTGGTGCCGCCCGGCTTCACCGGCGTGACCTCGGTCCACCTGCCGCTCGCGGTCGCCAGCTTGTGCACGCTGCCGTCCGCCTGGCCGTTGGGGCCGGGGGCGTCGGCGTACGTCACGTACAGCTCACGGGTGTGGCGGTCGTAGGCGGCGCGGACGGGCACCTTGGCGGAGGTGCCGGCGGGCGCGCCGGGGACGGACTCCCAGGTGGTGCCGTCGGCGGTCCGGAACAGGTTCGGGGACCCCGCCGTCCCGTCGGAGTCACCCCAGCCCGCGTAGACGGTGCGGCCGGCGGCGACGAGGAGGGTGACGCCCTGGCCGCTCGCGCCCGGCGTGCCCGGGAAGCCGCCGACGGCCGACCAGGTCGCGCCGCGGTCGGTGGACCTGAGCAGCCCGTCGTGCCGGGTCCCCAGCCACAGGGTGTCGCCGTCCCGCGGATCGACCAGCAGCCGCTCCCCCGTCCCCCGGCCGTCCTCGTTGCCGCCGAGCTTCACGGTGAGGTCGCTGCGGGTCCAGGTGGCGCCGCGGTCCTCGGAGCGCAAGACGGCTCCGTTGCCTGCCCAGGACTGGGCGTACGCGCCCAGGGCGAGGTAGAGGCGGTCCGGGTGCGCGGGGTCGACGGCGAGGGCCTCCACGCCGAGGAGGTTCCAGTCGTCCCAGCCGAGGTGGTCGGTGAGCGGGGTCCAGCGGGCCGCGCGGTCGTCCCAGCGGTAGGCGCCGCCGATGTCGGTACGGGCGTAGGCGAGACCGCGGACGGCCGGGTGGAAGAGGACACCGGTGACGAATCCGGTGCCGCCGATCACGGCGGTGCGCCAGCGGTAGGCGGGGGCGGCGGTCCCGGCGGCGCGGGCGAGGCCCTGCCCGGCGGGCAGCGCGGTGATCGCGGCGGCGGCCGCGGTGCCGGCGAGAACGGTACGGCGGGTGACGTGCATGGGGGTTCCTCGCAGGGGGTCGGGGTCGAGAGGTCGACGCGCTGGGCCGGGGGTGCGTCGCGCGAACCGGGGGGAGGCACGATCGTCCGCGCCGGCGAGAGGGACGAGGGAGCGCCGGGTGCCTGCCGGCCTGGGCGCGGGGAGCCGCGCGACCGGCCCCCGCCCGCCCGCGGCCGGAGGACGACGGTGCGCCGCTCCTCGCCTCGGAAGGAACGTCAGCCCTTGACCGCCCCGGTGAGCATCCCCTTCTTGAAGTGCTTCTGGACGAACGGCGACAACACCGCCACCGGCAGCAGCGCCATCACCATGACCGCCATCTGCACGGCCAGGCCCGACAACTGCCCCGTCTTGATCGCCTGCCCCAGCCCGACCGGCGCCTCCTGCTTCTGCACCAGCTGGATCATGACGTTCTGCAGCGGCATCATGTCCTGGTCGTTGAGGTACAGCGACGCGTTGAACCAGGCGCTCCAGTAACCGACGGCGTAGAACAGCGTGATGACGGCCAGCACCGCCCGGGACAGCGGCATGACGATCTGCCAGAGGATCCGGAAGTCCCCCGCCCCGTCGATCCGCGCGCTGTCGATGAGCTCCTGCGAGATCCCCATGAAGAAGCCGCGCAGGACCAGGATGTTGAAGACGCTGATCGCGCTCGGGAGGATCAGCGCGAGGTAGGTGTCCATCAGGCCCAGGGACTGCACCAGCAGGTAGGTCGGGATGAGGCCCGCGCTGAAGAACATCGTCGCCAGCAGGACCATCAGGATCCAACGGTGTCCGAGCGAGCCCGAGCGGGAGAGCCCGTAGGCGCACAGGACGGAGACACCCATCGAGAAGAGCGTGCCGACGAGGGTGATGAGGACGCTGACGACCGCCGCGCGGGTGACCTGTCCGCCGCTGAGCAGTTCCCGGTAGGCGATGAAGGTGATCCCCTTGGGCACCATCACCAGCCCGCCGGCCTCGTCGATGGTCTTCCGCGAGGAGAGGCTGGTGACGAGGACGATCCACAGCGGGAAGAGGATCGCCAGGCAGGCGAAGGACAGGGCGATGCCCTTGCCCGCGAGGCCGGCCCTGCTGGGCTCCTCCTCCCACGCGGGCCGCGGCGGCGCGGCCCAGCGGCCGGGTGGGCGCACGGGTTTGTCGATCACGGCGGTCACTTCTGGTACACCCCCTGCTCGCCCATGAGATGGGCCACCTTGTTCGCGACGAGCACCAGACCGAGGCTGATGACGCCCTTGATCAGACCGGCGGCGGCCGCGTAGCCGAAGTCCTGGTTGCGCACGCCGTTCCACCACACGAAGGTGTCGAGGACCTCCGACGCCCCTGGTCCGACCGCGTCGCGCTGGAGCAGGATCTGTTCGAAGCCGACCGTCAGCGCGTCACCCACCCTCAGTACCAGCAGCAGCGCGATCACCGGGCGCAGGGCCGGAAGGGTCACGTGCCACATCCGGCGCCAGCGGTTCGCGCCGTCCATCGCGGCGGCCTCGTAGAGGTCGGGGTTGACCGAGGCCAGCGCGGCGAGGAAGACGATGATGCCCCAGCCGGCGTCCTTCCAGACGCTCTGCGCGGTGATCAGGAACTTGAAGGTGTCCGGGTCGGTCATGATGTCGATGCCGTCGTACCCGTGCTGCCGCAGCAGCTGCGAGAGGATCCCCGCGCCGCCGAAGAGCTGCTGGAACACGGCGATGACCAGCACCCAGGAGAAGAAGTGCGGCAGGTAGAGGATCGCCTGCGACACCGCCCGGACCCGGGGCCTGACCACGCTGTTGATGAGCAGCGCGACCATGATCGGGATCGGGAAGTACAGCACCAGCTGGAGGAAGAACAGCACCAGGGTGTTCTGGACGGCCTGCCAGAAGGCCGAGTCCTCGAACAGCCGCTGGAAGTTCTCCACACCCACCCAGGGGCTGTGAAAGATGGCGACGATCCCGTTGTCGCTGACGTAGGGGTCGTAGTCCTGGAAGGCGACCACGTTGCCGAGGATCGGCACGTAGTTGAAGAGCAGGATGAGGACGATCGCCGGGAGCGTCATCAGCAGCAGGACGCGATCCCGTCGGAGCCTGACCCGCAGGCTCAGCTTCCCGGCGGACCGTTTCTTCCCGGGGCCGGTGGCGCCGCCTGGCGCCACCGGGGTCTTTCCCGTCTCGTCGGCCTCGGCCCTGCTCCGAGGCACCGTGCTGTGCGACACGGCCGTTCTCCTTGCCTCGCCGCCGTCAGCTCGTCGCCGTGCCGTTGTCGTCGAGCAGCTTCTGGTACCAGGCGCGCAGCTCGTCGCCGCCCTTCTTCTTCCACTCGGAGACGGCCGCCTGCATGTCGCTGATCTTCTTGCGGCCGCGGACGATGTCGTCCTCCAGCTGCTCGAAGTCGTTGGAGAGGTTGGTCCAGCGGCTGGGCTCGGTGATCTGCATGCCGTAGAAGGCCGACTTCCTGGTGAAGGCGCCCATCCGCTGCTGCCACTCGACCTGGCCCTTGGCGATCTCCGGGAAGTCGGGGTGGGCGATGGTCGACGCCGGGCTCGCGATCATCACGAAGGCGTTGAGGACCTCCTGGTTGCCCTTGTCGTTCTTGACGGGCACCCCGTCCTTGACGCTGTAGTGCGTGCCCTCCACCCCGAAGTTGGTGAGCATGTACTCCTTGGTGCCGTACGGGGCGGCGGTGACGTTGGCGACCGCCAGCACATCGCGGATGACCGCCTCGGAGGCCTTCTTGTTGACGAAGGCGAAGATGTTGGCCGGCTGGGTGGCGTAGATGACGGGGTCGGCGCCGCCGTGGCCGAAGATGTCCATGCCCCAGATCTGGAAGTCCGGGTTCTGGGCGGCCTGCGAGGCCTGCTGCCCGTACCAGCTGGAGATGTCGTTGTTGTAGATGAGGAACTCGCCGGCGGCGAACTTGGTGCTCGGGTCGACGGCCTGGCTCTTGCCCAGCTTGAAGTCCGGGTGCACATAGCCGGCGGCGAACAGCTTGCGCGTCCACTCCAGCGCTTCCAGATAGACGTCCATCTCGATGCGGTTGACCAGCTTGTCGCCCTCGAGGATCCAGCCGAGCGGCTTCTCCCCGCCGGACGGCACCCCGAAGCTGTTGAACGCGGTCCACTTCATGTCGCCGCAGGCCCACACCTTGGCCTTGGCGTTGGTGATCTCCTTGGCCAGGGCCGTGAACTCGTCCGTCGTCTTCGGGACCGTGTAACCCTGCTTGTCGAAGAGGTCCTTGCGGTAGAAGGGCACGATGTTGGCGACGTAGGACGACGGCATCGGCAGACCGCGCAGCTTGCCGCCGAAGAGGGAGCGCTGCCAGGCGTCGGTCGGGATCGCCGCGAGGTTCGGGTACTCCTTGACCTTGTCGCCGGACAGGTACGGGCCCAGGTCGGCGAACTTGCTGAGGATCGCGCTGGGTATCTTGCCGCCCATGTTCCAGCCGGGGACGACCACCACGTCCGGCACGTCGCTGGAGGCGAGCACGGCGCCGAGCTTCTGGTCGTAGGTGTTGCCGTCCTGGTTCTGCCAGACGACGTCGACGCCGATGAGCGAGTTCATCGCCGTGTAGTAGGCGTTGTCGCTCTTGGGCGGCGAGCCCCAGAACGGCGACATGACGGTGACCTTGCCGCCCTTGCCGAGCTTCTTCGGCACCGAGGTCTTCAGCGTGGCGAGGTCGAGCTTGCTGCTGAAGCCGACCGAGGAGCCGTTCTTCGACGGGAAGTCGGGCGTCACCACGTTGCTGGCGACGTAGGCCGGAAGGATCTTCTTGGCGTCCTTGCCCGACGTGGTGCCCTCGCGCGAGCCGCTGTCCGTACCGCCGCAGGCGGCAAGCAGCGGCATCCCTCCCGCCACCGCGGCGGTGGCGACCGCCGTGGAGGCGAGGAAGCTTCTCCGGCTGGGCCCGGAAGGACCAGAAGAGAGGGAAGCGGCGTTCGGCGTCATTGCGTCAACCCTTCATGGCGCACCAGGACACCCGGCGGTGGCCGTCGGCTGCGGTGTCTTCAGTGGATCTGGCTGAGCTGAAGCGGTCCTCCGACGTCTGCGTCGATGCTTTCCAGTCGAAGCGCTTCGATGTTGCTGCGAGGTTAAGTGAACACCCTGGGGTGCACAAGGGTCGCTCCCAACATTCCTCCGAGGTATGCGGAGTGACCTCTTCGTATGCGCTGCTTGAAATAGAGGCGAAGTCCCCTTGACACCCACCCCACCGTCGAATGAGCATCGAAGCGCTTCGAAAGCGCCTCCCCGCTCCATCGCAAAGGGATCCCCACGTGACCGCACACACGCCGCCCGCAGCGCCTCTCCGCGATCCGCAGCTGCCGTTCGCGAAGCGCATCGACGATCTGCTGTCCCGGCTGACCCCCGAGGAGAAGGTCTCCTTCCTGCACCAGTTCGCACCCGCCGTGGAGCGGCTCGGCATCGCCGCCTTCCGCACCGGCCAGGAGGCGCTGCACGGCGTCGCCTGGATGGGCCCGGCGACGGTGTTCCCGCAGGCCGTGGGTCTGGGCGCGACCTGGAACCCCGACCTGGTGCGCCGGATCGGCGAGGCGGTGTCCAAGGAGGTCCGGGCGATGCGCGCCCGCGACGAGCGGGTGGGCCTGAACGTCTGGTCCCCCACCGTCAACCTGCTGCGCCACCCCCTGTGGGGCCGTAACGAGGAGGGCTACTCCGAGGACCCCCGGCTGACCTCCGCCATCGCCACCGCCTACACACACGGCCTGCGCGGCGATCACCCGACGTACTGGCGCACGGCCCCGGTCCTGAAGCACTGGCTGGCCCACAACAACGAGACCGGCCGGGACGTCACCTCGTCCTCGGTCCGCCCGCGCGTGCTGCACGAGTACGATCTGCGCGCCTTCCGCGGATGCGTCGAGGCGGGCTCGGTCGCCGGGGTGATGCCGGCGTACAACCTGGTCAACGGCCGCCCCAACCACGTCTCGCCGTATCTGCGCGAGCATCTGCGCGCCTGGACCGACGAGGAACTGCTGGTCTGCTCGGACGCGGGCGCGCCCTCCAACCTGGTGGACTCCGAGCACTACTTCGACACCCACGAGGAGGCGACGGCGGCCGCGCTCGTGGCCGGCGTGGACAGCTTCACCGACCACGGCACGGACAGCTCGAAGATCGTCGCCCGGGTCGAGGGGGCCCTGGAGCGGGGCCTGCTGACCCGGGCCGACGTCGACGCGGCGGTCCGCCGCCAGCTCTCGGTCCGCTTCCGGCTGGGCGAGTTCGACCCGCACTACGATCCGCACGCCGGCACCGGCGAGTTCGACTCCCCGGCCCATCGCACACTCGCCGGGGAGGCCGCCGAGCAGGCGATCGTCCTGCTGCGCAACGACGGTGTGCTGCCGCTGGCCGCCGACACCCGGATCGCGGTGGTCGGCCTGCTCGCCGACGAGTGCAAGCTCGACTGGTACAGCGGCACACTGCTGCACCGCTCCACGCCGCTGGAAGGCCTGTACGAGCGGTTCGGCGCCGAGCGCGTCGAGTTCGCCGAGGGCGTGGACCGGGTCCTGCTCAAGACCTCCGCGGGAACGTTCCTGAAGGTCCCCACCGCACCCGAGGCCACCGACGAGGTGCGCGGCGCCGAGGGCGCCCTGGACCCGGCGCTGCTCGCGGGCCGCACCGACCTCCCGCCGCTGACCACGGACGCGACCGGTACGGAGCTCGCGCTCGTCGACTGGGGCGAGGGCGTGCTGACGCTGCGCGCGCCCGACGGGCGCTACCTGTCCGTCGCCGAGGACGGTTTCCTGCGCGCCTCCGCCGACCAGCCCGGCGGCTGGGTCGTCCAGGAGACGTTCCGCCTGGTACCGCAGGCGGACGCCGACGGGAGCACCGCCGAAAGCAGCGACGGGTACGGGCACGGTCACCTCCTGCTGCATCTGGGTATGGGTCGTCCCGTGTGTGTCGCCGCCGACGGCGTCAGGGTTGCCGGACCGGACGAGGAGCGTCCGGAGGTCGTCGAGGTCATCGTCGTCGAATCCGGCGAGGACGCAGTGACCCGCGTCACGGCCGGGGCCGACGTCGTCGTGGTCGTGGCGGGCAACGACCCGCACATCAACGGCCGGGAGACCGAGGACCGCACCACGCTGCGGCTGCCGGCCCACCAGGAGCGGCTGCTGGCGGCCGCCCGGGCGGCGAACGCGCGCACGGTGCTGGCCCTGGTGTCGGCGTATCCGTACGCGATCGAGCCCGGCCCGCTGTCCGCGGTCCTGTGGACGGCGCACGGCGGCCAGGCCGCGGGCACCGCCCTCGCCCGTGTCCTGGCCGGTGACGTCTCCCCGGCCGGACGCCTCCCGCAGACCTGGTACGCCGAGGACGCCGATCTGCCCGACCTCCTCGACTACGACGTGATCGGCGCCCGTCAGACGTATCTCTACTTCGAGGGCACCCCGCTGTTCCCGTTCGGGCACGGCCTGTCGTACGCGTCGTTCTCCTACGCGGACCTCGCGGTGCGTGTCGAGGACGGGACGGCTCGCGTCTCCTGCACGGTCACCAACACCGGGGACGTGACGGCCGACGAGGTGGCCCAGCTCTACACGCGCGCCGTGGACCCCTCGGTCATCCGGCCGCGCCGCGAGCTGCTCGACCACCGGCGGGTCACACTCGTCCCGGGCGCGAGCGCGGAGCTGTCCTTCGACGTCGCGTTGTCCGCCTTCGCCTTCTGGGACGTGGCGCAGGGCCGGTGGCGGCTGGAGTCCGGCCCGTACGAGCTCCTGGTCGGCGCGTCCAGCACGGACGTCCGGCTGCGCACGACGGTCACGCTCGCGGGCGAACCGTCCGCCCCGCGCCCGGTCCGCCGGCGCGGCCTGGAGGCCGCCGACTTCGACGAGCAGAGCGGCGTCGAGATCGTCGACCGTACGAAGGTGTCGGGCGACGCGGTGACACCGGCGGCGGCCGGGACGGGCGAACTGCTCTACCGGGCCTGCGACTTCGGCACGGGCGCCGGCACGACGGGGGTGACGGTGACGGCGGCCGGCTCGGGCACGGTGGAGCTGTCGCTCGACGGCGGCCCGACCCTGGCCACGCTGACGGTCGCCGCGTCCCCCGGGAAACCGTACGACTACGTCACCGTGGACGCCGCCCTCAGCGCCGCGGGCGTCCACGACCTGCGCCTCGGACTGCGCGGCCCACTGCGGCTGGCGCACGTCGGCTTCTCCGGTTGAGGGTCCGGAGCAGGCCGGCGCGAAGAAGGGGTCCGGCACCGGAAGGCATCGGTGCCGGACCCCTTCGGGGAAGCCTATATGAAAATGGTTCCCATTAGCCAGAGGCGGGCCGGAGGGTCACCCCGGCGTCTCAGAGCGCGAGCCCCGTGAGGACCAGCACCCGCTCGTACGTGTAGTCCTCCATCGCGAACCGCACGCCCTCGCGGCCCACGCCGGACTGCTTGGCGCCGCCGTACGGCATCTGGTCGGCCCGGTAGGAGGGCACGTCGCCGACGATGACACCGCCCACCTCCAGCGCGCGGTGGGCGCGGAAGGCGACCTGGACGTCGTGCGTGAACACGCCCGCCTGGAGGCCGTACTTGGAGGAGTTGACGGCGGCGAAGGCCTCGGCCTCGCCGTTCACCTTCGTCACCGTGAGGACCGGTCCGAAGACCTCCTCGCAGGCGATCGTGGTGTCCGCCGGTACGTCGGTGAGGACGGTCGGCGCGTAGGAGGCGCCGTCCCGCTTGCCGCCCGCGAGAAGGGAGGCGCCGGCCGCGACGGCCTCGTCGACCCAGGTCTCGACACGCTTGGCCGCGTCCTCGCTGACCAGCGGGCCCACGTCGGTCCTGTCGTCGGACGGGTCGCCGGTGACCTGCGCCTCGACGGCCGCGACGATACGCGGCAGCAGCCGGTCGTACACGGAGGCGTCCGCGATGACCCGCTGCACGGAGATGCAGGACTGGCCGCCCTGGTAGTTGGAGAAGGTCGCGATGCGAGTGGCCGCCCAGTCGAGGTCGGCGTCGCTCGCGAAGTCGCCGAGGACGACGGCCGCGCCGTTGCCGCCCAGCTCCAGGGTGCAGTGCTTGCGCGGCACCGAGTCCATGATCGCGTAGCCGACCTTCTCGGAACCGGTGAAGGAGATGACCGGCAGACGCTCGTCCTGGACCAGGGCGGGCATGCAGTCGTTGGAGACCGGCAGGATGCTCCAGGAGCCGGCCGGCAGCTCGGTCTCGGCGAGCAGGTCACCGATGAGCAGGCCGGACAGCGGGGTCGCCGGGGCCGGCTTGAGGATGATCGGCACGCCGGCCGCGATCGCCGGGGCGATCTTGTGCGCGCACAGGTTCAGCGGGAAGTTGAACGGCGCGATGCCGAGCACGACCCCCTTGGGGAAGCGCCGGGTGAGGGCGAGACGTCCCTGGCCGCCGGCGTCCGTGTCGAGGCGCTGGGCCTCGCCGCCGTTGAACCGCCGGGCCTCCTCGGCGGCGAACCGGAACACGGAGACGGCTCGGCCGACCTCTCCTCGCGCCCACTTGACCGGCTTGCCGTTCTCGGCGGAGATCAGCTGGGCGATCTCCTCGGTGCGCTCGGCGAGCCGCTTGCTGACGTGGTCGAGGGCGGCGGCGCGGACATGGGCCGGGGTGGCGGCGAACTCGTCCCGCACGGCGTACGCGGCGGCCACGGCCTCCTCGACCTGCGCGTCCGTCGGCACGCCGGCCCGGCCGACGAGCCGGCCGTCCCACGGAGAGGTGACGTCGAAGGCGTCCTCGCCGGTGACCTGGCGGCCGGCCAGCCAGAAGGCGTGGGTGGCCCCCACATTCTTTTCCTGGGGCATGTGCGAGTCCCGGCCCTTCCGCTTAGGGGGTGTCCTGTGGTTTTCGTCCTCCACGGTAGGGGCGGGAGGCCGAAGGGGCGCTTGTCCGAGTCGTACGGGTCGGCGGCCCGGGTGCGCCGGTTTGGCACGGTCGTCCCGCCGAAGCACGGAGCCCCTCCCGCTCCGGCCCCCGCCGCTCCGGCCGCTCACGTCCCAGGAGGAGCCACAGCGCGCCGAGCAGCACGGCGCACAGACACCAGCTCGCCACGACGTCCAGCGGCCAGTGGTAGCCGCGCCTGACCAGCCCGAACGACACGGCCAGGACGAGGAGGGCACTCGTCGCGAGGGCCAGCCGGCGGGCGAACGCGCCGCGCAGCCACGGCAGCAGGACCAGCGCCGCCGCACCGTAGGCGACGGCCGCCGTCGCCGTGTGACCGGAGGGGTAGTAGCCGGTGGCCGGGGGGACGGCGGGCGTGCCGGGCCGGTCGGTCCACAGCTTCAGCGGGACGACGATCAGCGGCACCAGCACCATCACGGCGAGCGCGGCGACGGACGGCACCCACCACCGCGCCTCGCCCGCCGCTCTCCCCCGCCATGCCGCGTACCCGGCGACCAGCACCAGGACCGGCAGCGCGATCTGCACCTCGCCCAGGTCGGCCAGCAGCTCGGAGGCCCGGTCGGGATGGACGAGGGCGCGAGAGAGGCGCTCGTCCGGGCGCAACAGGGGGCCGTCGACGGCGACCTGCCAGGTGATCAGCGCGAAGAGCAGGGCGGGCGGCAGGAGACCGAGGACGGCGCGGGTCGCGCGGGACGGACCGGACGGGCGGGACGGCATGGGCCCAGCTTGTCAGGAGCGGCCGGCACGCGGAAAAGGAACCCGGAGCGGAAAAAGACCCCGGAACGTGTCCGGGGTCTGCTTTCCGTGGTCTGCACCAGAGAAGGAGGTCGGCCACCCCGGAACAGGGGGGGTGGTTCCGGGGTGGCCGTCCGGACCGGAGCGCCGGCCGCCCCGGGGGGTTTGGGGCGGGCGGCCGTCCGATCGGTGTGGAGATCCGAAGCCGGAAGCTCCGGTTGTGTGCGCGAGGCACGACCAGGTCGAAGCTGGGGAAACCCCGGCCTGGGTTCCGTCCACAGTCCCCTGTGGACGGGGTGTATCTCTCATCTGGGTAGAACCTACGGCAGGGACAGGCGGTACGACAGGCAGAATCGCGTCCCGCCATCCTCCTCGCACACCTTCTTCACACGCTCTGCGGCCGATGGGAATCAGCTGTGCGAGGCCGGGGCTCAGATGCGCGCGAAAGCCTGCTCGATGATGTCGAGGCCCTCGTTCAGCAGGTCCTCGCCGATGACCAGCGGCGGCAGGAAGCGCAGCACGTTGCCGTAGGTGCCACAGGTCAGGACCAGCAGGCCCTCCTGGTGGCAGGCCTTGGCGAGCGCGGCGGTCGCCTCGGGGTTCGGCTCCTTCGTCGTCCGGTCCTTGACCAGCTCGATCGCGATCATCGCGCCCCGCCCGCGGATGTCGCCGATGACCTCGAACTTCTCGGCCATGGCGGTGAGGCGGCCCTTCATGACGGCCTCGATGTGCTTCGCCCTGGCGTTGAGGTCGAGCTCCTTCATCGTCTCGATCGCGCCGAGCGCGCCCGCGCAGGCGACCGGGTTGCCGCCGTAGGTGCCGCCCAGGCCGCCCGCGTGCGCGGCGTCCATGATCTCGGCGCGGCCGGTCACCGCGGCCAGCGGCAGACCGCCCGCGATGCCCTTGGCCGTCGTGATCAGGTCCGGGACGATGCCCTCGTCCTCGCAGGCGAACCACTGGCCGGTGCGGCAGAAGCCGGACTGGATCTCGTCGGCGACGAAGACGATGCCGTTGTCGGAGGCGAACTCGCTGATGGCCGGCAGGAAGCCCTTGGCGGGTTCGATGAAGCCGCCCTCGCCGAGCAGCGGCTCGATGATGATCGCCGCGACGTTGTCCGCGCCGACCTGCTTGGTGATCTCGTCGATGGCCTGCGCGGCGGCCTCCGGGCCGGCGTTCTCGGCGCCGGTGGGCCAGCGGTAGCCGTAGGCGACCGGGACGCGGTAGACCTCGGGCGCGAACGGACCGAAGCCGTGCTTGTACGGCATGTTCTTCGCCGTCAGCGCCATGGTGAGGTTGGTGCGGCCGTGGTAGCCGTGGTCGAACACGACGACCGCCTGCCGCTTGGTGTACGCCCGCGCGATCTTGACGGCGTTCTCGACGGCCTCGGCACCACTGTTGAACAGCGCGGACTTCTTGGCGTGGTCACCCGGGGTGAGCTCGGCGAGGGCCTCGGCCACGGCCACGTAGCCCTCGTAGGGGGTGACCATGAAACAGGTGTGGGTGAAGTCGGCGAGCTGGGCGGTGGCCCGGCGCACGACCGCCTCGGCGGAGGCGCCGACGGACGTCACGGCGATGCCGGAGCCGAAGTCGATCAGACGGTTGCCGTCGACGTCCTCGATGATGCCGCCGCCCGCGCGCGTGGTGAAGACGGGGAGCACCGAACCGACACCGGCCGCGACCGCGGCGGTACGGCGGGCCTGGAGTTCCTGCGACTTCGGGCCGGGGATGGCGGTGACGACGCGGCGCTCCTGCGGAAGGGCGGTCATGAGGGGCTCCTGGGGTTTTGCGGACACTTTCGTTCTTTTCTCGCAGGCTAGGACGGGGAGTGGAGGGTGGGCATGCTCCATGTGGGCGGTGTCGGCGGGACGGCTTGTCCGTCATGGACAGTGCCGCCGGACGGTGATCGTCAGGGGCCCCGGCCGCGTAAGCGGTGAACTCCCCTTGCGGGCGCGTTAGATTGGCTCGCTGATGGTGGACGGAACGGCTGGTCAGGGGGCAGGGGCGATGGACGGCGACGGGACGCAGGACGCGCGGGGCACGCAGGCGAATCCCGTGCCGCGCCCGGCGGGGCCGGCGCACCCGCCGTCGGCGCCACCGCGGCCGGACAGGGCGCCGGGCGCACCCCCTGCTCCCGGGCACTCCCCGCAGGCCTCGTCCGCCGTCGCCGACTGGCTCGACGAGGCGCGCCCCGCGGCCGGGACCGGGATCTGGCGTTTCGGGTACCGGCCACCGAAGGCGGCCCGGGCCACGGAGCGGCTCGCGCCGGTCACGGTCGTCGGCATGTTGGTCCCGCTGGTCGTCGCACTGGTCCTGTGGTCGCTGTGGCGCCGGGGCGGTCTGCCGTACCAGTTCACCCTGCTACGGCTGTTCACCCCGGACGACTGGTGGTGGGGCGGCACGATCGCGTCCCCCAAGTCCATGGAGGGCGCCGAGGCACGCGTGGTCTACGACGGCGTGTTCTTCGCCGTCCTCGTCTACGGCATGGGCCGGCTCGGCAGCTGGGCGCACGCCGTGCGGCACTTCGTGGGCCGCCGGCCGCAGCCCGCGCGGGCTCTCGTCGCCCTGCTGGGCGCGCTCGCCACCCTCAGCTTCGTCTTCCCCGGCGCCTTCGGCGTCGGCTGGGACGCCCTCCCCGTCATCGACCCCCTGTTCTCGCTGATCGTGCTGATCTCCGGCAGCTACGAACTGTTCGCCTCCCCCCTGTTCACGAACGCGCTGTACACGGTCATCACGCTGCTGGTGGTGTGGCCGTTCGCGCAGGTCGGCGGCTGGTGGCCGTACGCGCGGGAACGACTCGCCGCCCGGCGCGCGGGGCCCGACCAGGCCCGGCCCGCGGTCGAGCGGCCGCGTGCCCAGTGGCCCGAGCTGCGGGACGCGGGACAGTACGAGGCGGCGGAGCTGCTGACCTCCGAGGTCGCCGCCGGCCGGATGAACGACGTGGACTGCGTGCGTGTACGACGCGCCTGGACGGCGGGGCTCACGGACTTCCGGGAGACCGTGCTGCGGCAGGGCGGGGCGGCCTGGACCCACCCCTCCGGCGCCCGCGACCTGCCCCGGCGCGGCGCCCGGCACGATCTCCTCACCGGGCAGGTGCGGGTCGGCCGCTGGGTGGCCGCCGAGCGCACCCCGGTCAGCTATCACGACGCGGGTGCCGCGCTCGGCCCGGACGTGCTGGGTACCTCGCTGCTCGCGGTCGGGCCGTCCGGATCGGGCAAGACCCGGACCCTGGTCGAGCCGCTCACCGAGGCACTGGCCCTCCAGGCGCTCACCGGGGCGTGCGCCGTCGTCGCGGTGTCCTCGCCCGGGAGCGGCCCGCTCGGCTCCGACTCCGCGTTCGACGTGATCGTCGGGATCGGGGACCCCTCGTCCGTGCACGACCTGGACCCGTACGCGGAGTCCGAGGACCCGGACGAGGCGGCCGCGATCCTCGCCGAGGCGCTGGTCGGCGACCTCGACGCGGTGAGCGGCCAGAGCGCGGCCACGGCGCTCGCCCAGGTGCTGGGCCCCTACCGGAGCGCGCACGGATGCTTCCCCACCCTGCCCGAGCTGCGCGAACTGCTGGAGGGCGAACCGGCCGCGCTGTCCGCGCTCCGGGACGCCGTCGCCGGTGACGAGGTGATGCGCCGCGAGCTGGAGGCACGCGTCCGGCAGACGGGCGCCCCGGGCGACGCGGGCCGGGCCCTCGCCGACCGGCTGGCGCTGCTCGGCCGCCCGGTGTTCGCGGAGTTCTTCGGCGGCGGCAGCAACGCGCACCGGGCGTTCTCGCTGCGCGCCGTCGCCCACCATCCGCTGCGGGTCCGAATCGATCTGCCCGAGCGGGGTCACGAGGAGGCGGCCCGGCTCATCACCCGACTGGTCCTCGCCCAGTTCCACACCGTCGTGCGGGAGCGGCGCGACCACTTCGCCTGTCTGCTCCTGGACGACGCGACGGGCACCGTCACCGACGGGTCGGTGCGCAGGCTCCAGCGGCTGCGCTCGCAGAACGCGGGCGTGGTGCTCGCCCTGCGCTCGATCGGCGACGTCCCGGAGGCGCTGCACGGACCGCTGTACGGTGCCGTCGGCTGCCGGATGGCGTTCTCCGGCATCACCACCTGGGACGGCAGCAGATTCGCGCAGACCTGGGGCACCGAGATGGTGGAGACCACCGAGGTCGCCCAGCACACCGTCTTCGCCGACCAGCCGATGACCCGCGCCATCCACGCCCTGCGCAAGCTGGTGACCGGCAAGGCGGTGACCACGGACGCGGTGACCGTGCGCCAGGTGGAACGGGAGCGGTGGTCGGCGTCCCGGCTGGCGCACGAGGTGCCGCCCGGCCACGCGGTGCTCTCCCTGACGAGTGTGGACGGCGAGCACGCGCCGCCTCTGCTGGTGGACCTGCGGGGCTGAAGACACGCCCGCGGTCCGTACAGTGAGGCAGAATCGGGGGAGACCGTTCATACGCGGCGGCCAAAAGATCACGCCGCCGATCACTCCCCCGACCTGAAGGCCCCATGCCTCCCACGCTCGCCTCGCTCGTCCACCACTCCGCGCTGAAACTGACCGTGCGAGCGGGCGGGGACCGTCTGGACGTGCCGGTGCGCTGGGCGCACGTCAGCGAGCTCGCGGACCCCGTGCCGTACATGGAGGGCGGGGAGCTGCTGCTGATCACCGCGCTCAAGCTGGACGCGGAGGACCCGGAGGCCATGCGGCGCTACGTGCGGCGGCTGGCCAAGGCCGGGGTGGTCGGACTGGGCTTCGCCGTCGGCGTCAACTACGACGACATCCCGAAGGCCCTGGTCGACGCGGCCGACGAGGAAGGCCTGCCCCTGCTGGAGGTGCCGCGCCGCACGCCGTTCCTCGCCATCAGCAAGGCCGTGTCGGCGGCGATCGCGGCCGACCAGTACCGGGCGGTCACGGCCGGGTTCGCGGCCCAGCGCGAGCTGACGAAGCAGGCGCTGACGGACGGCCCGCAGGGGCTGCTCCGCGCGCTCGCCGCGCAGGTCGACGGGTGGGCGGCCCTGTACGACGCCTCGGGCGCCGTCGTGGGGGCCGCGCCGGAGTGGGCGGGCCGCCGGGCGGCGCGGCTCACCGCCGAGGTCGAACGGCTGCGGGAACGGCCGGCCCCGGCCTCGGCGGTGGCGGGCGGCGGCGGGAGCCCGGAGCGCTCAGGACCCGACGGCCGGCACGACGACCGGGTCGAGCTGCACTCCCTGGGCACCGGCCGGCGCCCGCGCGCCGCGCTCGCCGTCGGCACCGCCTCGGCGCTCGGCACCGCCGAGCGGTACGCCGTCCACTCGGCCATCGCGCTGCTCACCCTGACCACGGAACGCTCCCGCTCGCTGCACGCGGCGCAGCAGCGGATCGGCGCGGCGGTGCTCCGCATGCTGCTGGCGGGCGAACCGGACCACGCGCGGGCCGTCGCCGGCGACCTGTACGGCGGTCTGCTCGACGCCCCGTTCCGGGTGATCGTCGCCGACGCGGTACCGGCCCCGGCCGCGGGTGAGGCCGGCGGTGATCCCTTCGACGGGCTCACCGAGGCCGTCGAGTCGGCGGCCGCCCGGGCCGGGGAGGCCGTGCTGGTGGTGCCCGAGGGCGACCGGCTGGTGGTCCTGGTCGCGGACGGGGGCGCGGCCGCGGCGGCGTGCGCGCAGTACGCGGCGGCGCTGGAGGGTGCGCGTGCGGCCGGGGGCTCCGGATCCGAGTCCGGCGAGGAGGACGGCCTCGTCGTGGGCCTGTCCGCGCCGGCCGGGCCGATCGCCGCGGCGGCGGCCTACAAGCAGGCCGAGCAGGCGCTGTCGGTGGCGCGGCGCCGGGGCCGGGTCCTCGTGGAGCACGAGCGGCTCGCGGCGGGCTCCGTGCTGCCCCTGCTCGCGGACGACGCGGTGAAGGCGTTCGCGGACGGTCTGCTGCGCGCCCTGCACGAACACGACGCGACCGGGCGCGGCGACCTGGTGGCGTCGCTTCGGGCCTGGCTCTCCCGGCACGGCCAGTGGGACGCGGCGGCGGCCGACCTGGGCGTCCACCGGCACACCCTGCGCTACCGGATGCGGCGGGTGGAGGAGATCCTCGGGCGTTCACTGGACGACCCGGACGTCCGGATGGAGCTGTGGCTGGCGCTGAAGGCGACGTCCACGGAATAGCGCGACGACACGACGGCGGAACGACGGGCGCGGCGCCGTCCTCGGCGGCGGGCGGGCGTCAGCGGGGGGGGGCGTCAGCGGGGGCGGCTGTCAGGGACAGGCAGCGGTCGGCGACGCCTTCGCCGAAGGCGTCCGCGTCGGCCGCGCGGGCGGCCGACGTGAAGGGGTTCCGCCGTGCCTCGGGGTCCGGGGGGCGTGGGGGCGCGCCGGCCGCGAGCGGGCCGGTGGCCGGGTGGCGCGGCGGAGGCGTCCGGTCGGTCGACCGCGGGTGTCCGGTCGGTCAGCCGTCCTCTCCGCCGGCCAGTGCCGCCGCCGCCTCGTGCATCGCCAGTTCGAGCAGCGCGGTATCGGTCAGGGTGCCGGAGCCGTCCGGCGGGACGAGCCAGCGGACTCCCCGGGTCGAACGGCCCGGATACGGCACGACGATCCAGGTGCCGGTCCCGGCGGTGCGGATGCCGGTGCCGAGCCAGCGGGCGGCCGTGCCGGGCGCCACGAAGAAGCCCATGCGGTTGTCCCCGAAGTCGACCAGGACGGGACCCGGCCGGTGCAGGATCCGGGTGAGCACGTCGAGCGTGGGATAGCCGAGCTCGCCCGGCAGGATGAGTACGTCCCAGGCCCGGCCCGCGGGCAGCAGCGCCACCCCCAGGGGGTTGCGCTCCCACTCCCGGCGGCATGCCTCGGGATCCGGTGCGACGGATGCCAGCCATGCGACGGCCGTCTTCGCCCCAGCCATGAGAAGACCTCCCTTTCCCTCGTGGACGCGGTCGCGTCACGAGGGAGAGGGAGATTCCCGACGGGCATTACGCGGATCGGGGCCACCCGTTGGAGTGAACCGGGTCACACCTCGCCGGCGGGGTCAGCTGTCGAAGCCCAGCCCCAGCCGGTCCATCGTCCTCAGCCACAGGTTGCGCCGCCCGCCGTGCGCGTCGGCGTGGGCCAGCGACCACTTGGTGAGGGCGATGCCGGTCCAGGCGAAGGGCTCGGGCGGGAAGGGCAGCGGCTTCTTGCGGACCATCTCCAGCGACGTCCGCTCGGTGCTCTCCCCCGCCAGCAGGTCCAGCATGACCTCGGCCCCGAAGCGGGTGGCCCCGACACCGAGGCCGGTGTACCCGGCCGCGTAGGCCACCTTCCCCTGGTGCGCCGTGCCGAAGAACGCCGAGAAGCGTGAGCACGTGTCGATCGCCCCGCCCCACGCGTGGGTGAAGCGCACGCCCTCCAGCTGCGGGAAGCAGCCGAAGAAGTGGCCGGCGAGCTTGGCGTACGTCTCCGGCCGGTCGTCGTACTCGGCGCGCACCCGGCCCCCGTAGGGGTAGACCGCATCGTATCCGCCCCACAGGATCCGGTTGTCGGCGGACAGCCGGAAGTAGTGGAACTGGTTGGCGGAGTCCCCGAGACCCTGCCGGTTCTTCCAGCCGATCGAGTCGAGCTGCCCGGCGCTCAGCGGTTCGGTCATCAGCGCGTAGTCGTAGACCGGGACGGTGTACGACCGCACCCGCTTGACCAGGCTCGGGAAGATGTTGGTGCCGAGCGCGACCCGGCGGGCCCGCACCTGCCCGTACGGGGTGCCCACGGCCATTCCGGCGCCGTAGGACTTCAGCGTCAGGGCCGGGGTGTGCTCGTAGACGCGGACGCCCAGCCGCACGCACGCCTGTTTCAGACCCCAGGCGAGCTTGGCGGGATGGAGCATGGCCACGCCCCGGCGGTCGTGGAGACCCGCCCGGAAGGTGGGCGACGCGACCTGTTCGCGCACCGCGTCCGCGTCGAGGAACTCGATCCCGTCGGCGAGGCCCTTGCCTTCGAGCTCCTCGTACCAGTCGCGCAGTTCCCGCGCCTGGTAGGTCTCGGTGGCGACGTCGATCTCGCCGGTGCGCTCGAAGTCGCAGTCGATGCCGTACCGGGCGATCGCCGCCTCGATCTCGTCGAGGTTGCGCGCCCCCAGCTCCTCCAGCCGGTGGATCTCGTCCGGCCAGCGGGCAAGGCCGTTGGCCAGCCCGTGGGTGAGGGAGGCCGCGCAGAAGCCCCCGTTGCGGCCCGAGGCGGCCCAGCCCACCTCGCGGCCCTCCAGCAGCACCACGTCCCGCTGCGGTTCGCGCTCCTTGGCGACGAGCGCCGTCCACAGTCCGCTGTAGCCGCCGCCGACGACCAGCAGGTCGCAGGTCTCGGGGCCGGTGAGCGCGGGTTCGGGGTGCGGCTTGCCGGGATCTTCCAGCCAGTACGGCACCGGCTGTGCGTCGGAAAGAGAAGTGATCCACCGGTTCATGGCGCTTGGGGCCATGATTTCAACTCCCTACAGGGGCTTTTTGCGATTACGCCTTTTGCTTGTTGCGGCGATTTCCGATGACCATCGAGGTCAGGACGAACAGTACGGCGATCAGGAACATGGCCGTACCGATGACATTGATCTGAACGGGCGTTCCGCGCTGCGCCGAGCCCCAGACGAACATGGGGAAGGTGACGGTCGAGCCCGCGTTGAAATTCGTGATGATGAAATCGTCGAAGGAGAGCGCGAAGGCGAGCAGCGCGCCCGCGGCGATTCCCGGTGCGGCGATGGGCAGGGTGACGCGCAGGAACGTCTGCGCCGGCCCGGCGTAGAGGTCCTGGGCGGCCTGCTCCAGCCGCGGGTCCATCGACATGACGCGCGCCTTCACCGCCGTCACGACGAAGCTGAGGCAGAACATGATGTGGGCGATGAGGATGGTCCAGAACCCCAGCTGGGCACCGAGGTTGAGGAACAGGGTGAGCAGCGAGGCGGCCATGACGACCTCGGGCATCGCCATGGGCAGGAAGATCAGCGAGTTGACGGCGCCCCGCGCGCGGAAGCGGTAGCGGACGAGCGCGAAGGCGATCATCGTGCCCAGGGCGGTCGCGCCGACGGTCGCCCAGACGGCGATCTGGAGGCTCAGCGACAGCGAGCCGCACAGCCCGGAGACCCCGCACGGGTCCTGCCAGGCGTCGGTGGAGAACTGCTGCCACTGGTAGTTGAAGCGGCCCTTCGGTTTGTTGAAGGAGAACACCGTGACGACGACGTTCGGCAGGAGGAGATAAGCGAGCGTGAGAAGTCCCGCGATGACCACGAAATGGCGCTTGAGCCAGTTGACGAAGGGCATTTAGACCAGATCCTCCGTCCCGGACCTGCGGATGTAGAGAGTGACCATGAAAAGGATCGCGGCCATCAGGATGAAGGAGAGGGCCGCCGCCGTCGGATAGTCCAGCACCCGCAGGAACTGCGTCTGGATCACGTTTCCGATCATGCGGGTGTCGGTCGAGCCGAGGAGTTCCGCGTTGACGTAGTCGCCGGCCGCCGGGATGAAGGTCAGCAGCGTTCCGGAGACCACGCCCGGCATCGACAGCGGGAAAGTGACCTTGCGGAAGGTGGTGACGGGCCTGGCGTACAGGTCGCCGGCCGCCTCGTGCAGCCGCCCGTCGATGCGTTCGAGCGAGGTGTAGAGCGGCAGGATCATGAAGGGCAGGAAGTTGTACGTCAGACCGCAGACCACCGCGAGCGGGGTGGCCAGCACCCGGTCCCCCGCCGTCCAGCCGAGCCAGCTGGTGACGTCGAGGACGTGCAGGGTGTTGAGGGCGCCGACGACCGGCCCGCCGTCCGCGAGGATCGTCTTCCAGGCGAGGGTGCGGATCAGGAAGCTGGTGAAGAACGGCGCGATCACCAGGATCATGATCAGGTTGCGCCAGCGGCCGGCCCGGAAGGCGATGAGATAGGCCAGCGGGTAGCCGAGCACCAGGCACAGGATCGTCGCGGCGGCCGCGTAGAGGACCGAGCGCAGGAACTGCGGCCAGTACTCGCTCAGCGCGTCCCAGTAGGTCGCGAGGTGCCAGGTGACCTTGTAGCCCTCCTCCAGGGAGCCCGTCTGCACGGACGTGGAGGCCTGGTAGATCATCGGCAGCGCGAAGAACACGAGCAGCCAGAGCAGACCGGGCAGCAGCAGCCAGTACGGCGTCCAGCGCCCGCGCTTGCGGGGCGGCTTCTCCACCGGTGCCGTCGGGGAGAGAGGCGGGGGCGCCTCGGTGAGCGTCGCCATCAGAGGGCCGCCTCTTCCTGTATGCCCGCGTCGATGGCCTGGGCCGCGTCGAGGCCGAAGGTGTGGGCGGGGCTCCAGTGCAGGACGACCTCGGCGCCGGGGGCGAGCCGGGCGTCCCGGTCGATGTTCTGGGCGTAGACCTCGAACTCGGGGCAGACCGCGCTGTCGACGACGTACTGGGTGGAGACGCCGATGAACGAGGAGTTGGCGATCCGCCCGGTGATGCGGTTGCGGCCCTCGGGTATCTCGCCGGCGTCGTCGGCGTGGGTGAGGGAGATCTTCTCCGGGCGGACGCCGACCAGCACCTTGCCGCCGGCCGTGGTGGGCGCGGAGCAGCGCGACCCGGGCAGGACGAGCTTGCCGCCGCCGGCCTTCAGCACGATGTCGTCGCCGCTCTTGGTGTCGACCTCGGCCTCGATGAGGTTCGACGTGCCGAGGAAGTTGGCGACGAAGGTGGTGTTCGGGTTCTCGTAGAGGTCGGTCGGCGAGCCGAGCTGCTCGACCCGGCCCGCGTTCATCACGGCGACCGCGTCGGCCATCGTCATGGCCTCCTCCTGGTCGTGCGTGACGTGGACGAAGGTGATGCCGACCTCGGTCTGGATGCGCTTGAGCTCGAGCTGCATCTGGCGGCGCAGCTTGAGGTCGAGGGCGCCGAGGGGCTCGTCGAGCAGCAGCACCTTGGGGGTGTTGATCAGGGCGCGGGCCACGGCGACGCGCTGCTGCTGGCCGCCGGAGAGCTGGTGCGGCTTCTTGCGGGCCTGCTCGCCGAGTTGTACGAGCTCCAGCATGTCCTCGACCTGCTTCTTCACGCTCTTGATGCCGCGCCGGCGCAGGCCGAAGGCGACGTTCTCGAAGATGTCGAGGTGCGGGAAGAGGGCGTAGGACTGGAAGACGGTGTTCACGGGCCGCTTGTACGGCGGGAGTGCCGTCACGTCCTGGTCGCCGAGGTGGACGGTTCCGGAGGAAGGTTCCTCCAGACCGGCGATCATGCGCAGGGTGGTGGTCTTGCCGCAGCCGGACGCGCCGAGCAGGGCGAAGAAAGAGCCCTGCGGGACGGTCAGGTCGAGCGGGTGGACGGCGGCGAAGGAGCCGTAGGTCTTGCTGATGCCGGTCAGGCGGACGTCGCCGCTGCCGCTGTCGGTCGTCTTCATCGTCGTCACGCCCCGGTGAGCTTTGCGAACTTCGCCTCGTAGGCGGTCTCTTCCTTCGAGCTCAGCGAGCGGAAGGAGTGCGACTTCGCCTGCATGGCCTTGTCAGGGATGATCAGCGGGTTGTTCGCCGCATCCTCGTCGATCTTCGCCAGCGCGTCCTTCACGCCGTCCACGGGACAGACGTAGTTGATGTACGCGGCGAGTTCGGCGGCCGGCTCCGGCTCGTAGTAGTAGTCCATGAGCCGTTCGGCGTTCGTCTTGTGACGCGCCTTGTTGGGAATCAGCATGTTGTCGCTGGACGTCAGGTAACCGCTGTCCGGGATCACGAAGTCGATGTCGGGACTGTCCGCCTTGAGCTGTACGACGTCACCGGCCCACGCGATACAGGCCGCGAAGTCGCCGCTGGTGATGTCGGAGGTGTAGTCGTTGCCGGTGAAGCGGCGGATCTGGCCGCTGTCGACGCCCTTCTGGAGGCGGGCGATGGCGGCGTCGTAGTCGTCGTCGGTGAACTTCGCCGGGTCCTTGCCCATGTCCAGCAGCGTCATGCCCATGCTGTCGCGCATCTCGGTGAGGAAGCCGACGCGGCCCTTGAGCTTGGGGTTGTCGAGCAGGTCGGATACCGACTTCACCTCGACGCCGTCGAGCGCCTTCTTGTTGTAGGCGATCACCGTGGAGATGCCCTGCCAGGGATACGAGTACGCCCGGCCCGGATCCCAGTCGGGGGTGCGGAACTGCTGCGAGAGGTTGGCGTAGGCGTGCGGCAGGTTGGACGGGTCCAGTTTCTGGACCCACCCGAGGCGGATGAGGCGGGCGGCCAGCCAGTCGGTGAGGACGATGATGTCGCGGCCGGTGTCCTGGCCCGCGGCGAGCTGCGGCTTGATCTTGCCGAAGAACTCGTTGTTGTCGTTGATGTCCTCGGTGTACTTCACCTTGACGCCGGTGCGCTTGGTGAAGGCGTCGAGCGTCGGGTGGTGCTTGCCGCTCTCGTCGACGTCCATGTACTCGGTCCAGTTGGAGAAGCTGACGGTCTTCTCCTTCGCCGAGTGGTCGTCGGCGGACGTGCCGCCCTCGGTCTTGCCGGCCGCGGGGATCCCGCAGGCGCTGAGCGCGCCGAGGCCGCCCAGCGCCAGGGCGCCTCCCGTGGAGGCGCGCAGCAGCGACCGGCGGGTCATGGCCCCCCTGCCGTTGCGGAGGCTGCGCCGCACGGCGGCCACTTGGGCCGGGCTCAGGCGGTCGGGCTCGTACTGCTCCATGCGCGTGGTGCCCTTTCGGGAGGGTCGGCCGTGGTCGGCGGCCGGTCGTCGTCGCTTTAACAGTCCCCGAAGATGGTGCGGTGCCAGGGCTTGCGGGCCACCGCGGTGTTATCGAACATAACGTGCTTTACCTGTGTGTACTCCTCGAACGAATAGACCGACATGTCCTTGCCGAAGCCGGAGGCCTTGTAGCCGCCGTGGGGCATTTCGCTGATGATCGGGATGTGGTCGTTGACCCACACACACCCGGCCTTGATCTCACGCGTCGCCCGGTTCGCCCGGAAGACGTCCCGGCTCCACGCGGAGGCGGCCAGCCCGTAGGGGGTGTCGTTGGCGAGCGCGATGCCCTCGTCGTCGCTGTCGAAGGGGAGCACCACCAGGACCGGGCCGAAGATCTCGGACTGGACGACCTCGCTGTCCTGCGCGGCGTCCGCGATCAGGGTGGGGCGATAGTACGCGCCGTTCTTGAGACCCCCCTGAGGAACCTCTCCGCCGGTCACCACGCGCGCGTAGGCACGCGCCCGGTCGACGAAGGCCGCGACCCGGTCCCGCTGGACATGCGAGACGAGCGGGCCGAGGTCGGTGCCGGGGGCGAAGGGATCGCCGAGCCGGACGGTCTCCATGAGGGCGGCCGTCCGCTCGACGAACGCCTCGTAGAGAGGACGCTGCACGTACGCGCGCGTGGCGGCCGTGCAGTCCTGCCCGGTGTTGATGAGCGCCCCCGCGACCGCGCCGTTGGCCGCGGCCTCCAGGTCGGCGTCGTCGAAGACGACGAAGGGCGCCTTGCCGCCCAGCTCCAGGTGCAGCCGCTTGACGGTCGCGGTGGCGACCTCGGCGACGCGCTTGCCGACGGCGGTGGAGCCGGTGAAGGAGGTCATCGCGACGTCGGGATGCCCGACCAGGCGCTCACCGGCCTCCCGTCCGGTCCCGTTGACGATGTTGATCACACCGTCGGGGATGCCCGCCGCCGTCGCCGCCTCGGCGAAGAGCAGCGAGGTGAGCGGGGTGAGCTCGGCCGGCTTGAGCACGATGGTGTTGCCTGCCGCGATCGCCGGGAGGATCTTCCACGCGGCCATCTGGAGGGGGTAGTTCCAGGGCGCGATGGAGCCGACGACGCCGATGGGTTCACGACGGACGTAGGAGGTGTGGTCGCCGGAGTACTCACCGGCGGACTGACCCGCGAGGTGGCGGGCCGCGCCGGCGAAGAACGCGGTGTTGTCGATGGTGCCCGGCACGTCGAACTCGCGGGTCAGCTTCAGCGGCTTGCCGCACTGGAGGGACTCGGCGCGGGCGAACTCCTCGGCACGGTCGGCGAGGACGGCGGCGAACCGGTGCAGCGCGTCGGAGCGCTCGCCCGGCGTCGTGCCCGCCCAGCCCGGGAAGGCGGCCCGGGCGGCGGCCACGGCCGCGTCGACGTCGTCGGCGCCGGCCAGTTCGTAGGTGAAGACCCCCTCGCCGCTGGCGGGGTCGACCACGGAGTGGGTCCGGCCGGACGTGCCGTGCCGGAGACGGCCCCCGATGTACTGAGCGCCGTCCGCGAAACGTTCCTGTGCGGGAAACCGGTCCTGCATGTCGCTCTCCTCCGCCTTCGCCCCGCTGTGCGCGGCGGCGGCTGGCGTAGCTCCAGCTTGATTTGATTGCCGATCCTGACAGAGCGAGGGTCCCCCAACAAGTGATTCCGTTGTTGCCTTTTGGTTACGCGACGGAATCTGTCGACGGCGGGGTCGACCAGGTGTCGAGTCGGAACGGAAAAGGCGGGACGCAGTGTCAGTGGCGCGTGCCAGACTCGCGTGCATGGAGAGGATCGATTGCCAGGAGGCCCTGGTCAGGCGGGCCCGGACCGGGGCGAGGATCAAGTATCTGCACTTCTGGGGACACCGGCCGCAGCCCGACGGACGGCTGGGCCGGAGCTGCCTCAGCCAGTGGTGGCCGTCACCCTTCGTGGTCGACGGGGTCACCTACGCGACGGCCGAGCACTGGATGATGGCCGGGAAGGCGCGCCTCTTCGAGGACGGGGAAGCGGAGAAGCGGGCGCTGGCCGCGAAGTCCCCCGCCCAGGCGAAGAAGGAGGGGCGGCTGGTGCGCGGCTTCGACGAGACGACCTGGCAGCGGGAGCGCTTCCGGATCGTGGTCGAGGGCAGCGTCCACAAGTTCGCCTCGCAGCCCGGGCTGCGCTCGTTCCTGCTCGACACGGGCGATCGGGTGCTGGTGGAGGCGAGCCCCGTGGACCGCGTGTGGGGCATCGGCCTGGCGGCGGACGACGACGCGGCGATGGATCCGCAGCGCTGGCGGGGGCCCAACCTGCTGGGGTTCGCCCTCATGGAGGCCCGGGAGCGACTGCGCGCGGCGGCCTGAGCCGCGGGGCGCCCCGGGCCGGCGACCCGCGCCACGGCCCCGCATCGAGACGGTGAGACGGCGAGCCGAGTGACGGCGGCGAACCGCGACAGCGAACCGAGGCACGCCGACGGATCGGGGGCGGCGCCGTCGCGCCCGATCCTGCCGGGGCCTCAGGGCTGCACGATCAACAGCACGCCCAGTCCGATCGCGAGGGCGATGCCCACGCTTCCGCAGATGATCCCGGCCAGCGCCTGACCGGGGTTGGAGGCCTCGCCCCGCCTGGCCTTCCCCCGCCCGACCGCGCCGAAGGTGATGCCGAGGATGCCGAGCACGACGGCCAGCGGCCACATGCAGAAGCCGACGGCCGAGATGATCCCGAGCACCATCCCGGCGACGCCCATGCCGTTCCTGTCCCCCGCCCCGACGGGCCAGCCGTAGGGTCCCGGAGCGCCGCCCCCGTAGTAGGGCTGGGACGGGTAGCCGTAGCCGCCCGGGTATCCGTACGGGATCTGGCCGGGGCCGTGGGGCGCGAGCGGAGGCGGCGGGACCGCGCCGTTCGGCCCGGGAGGGGCGAAGGGGTTGACGGGAGGGACGCCGCCCGCCGCCGTGCCGGGGTGGGGCGGCGGATAGGACCCGAGCGGACCGTTCACCGGCGGGTTCCCGAAGGGGGCGGCCCACGGCTGCGGGGTCGCGTCCGCGGGCGCAGGGGGCACGCCGGGCAGCGCGGTCACCGTCCGCTGGTCGTGAACGCCCGGCGGCACCTGATCCGAGGGGGCGGGGACAGGAGCGGCATGGGGAGCCGGGGCGGGAGTCCGCGGTTCGTTCGCGGCGACGGTGTGGCCGGCCCCGCTGCGCGCGTTGTCGCCCGGGGCGGCCCAGGGGTTCGGCGCGGCCGGGGAACCGGCGGGACCGGAGCCGGCACCGGCACCGCTTTCCGGCGTGCCCGTGCCCGCCGGGCCCTTCTCCAGTGGCACCTTGGGAACCGCGTCCCGCGGCCCGTCCGCCCCGGCGGAGGCGGGCGCGGGCCACGGGTCCCGGGCGGCGTCACCGGCCGGAGTCGGCGCGTCGTCGGACATGCGTGGATCCCCTCTGTCGCCCTCAGCCCCGCGTTCCGCCAGGCGTTCCGTCTTCCGCGCTCGCGATCGCGCGTCCCTCGTGCGTTCCGTCTTCCGTACGCCGTTCCACCCCGCGTACGTTCCGTCATGCTACGGCCCGCGACCGGTGCGGCGGTCGGCGCGGTGGGCGACGGTTCGCGACCGGAACCGGGCGGCGGCGTCCCCCCGGGCGCCGGCGAACGGGGCCGAGGGCCGTCCCCCGCCCGCTCCGCCTACGATGATCCCGACTCATCGATCAGCCGATCACCCGCGTCCCGTCCGGCCCGCTCGGCCCGGGGCGCCGTCCCGGGGAGGACCCCATGACCGACCGCTTCGACGCATCCGCCGCAGCCCCCGGCTCCCCCGTCTCCGGCGCACCCGCCGGCCCCACCGAGGCCGCCGCGGCCGGCGCCCGTGACGTGCACGCCTTCATCGCGGGGCTGCCCAAGGCCGAACTGCACGTCCACCACGTCGGCTCCGCCTCCCCGCGCATCGTCTCCGAGCTGGCCGCCCGGCACCCCGACTCCAAGGTGCCCACCGACCCCGAGGCGCTGGCCGACTACTTCACGTTCACCGACTTCGCCCACTTCGTCGACGTGTATCTGTCCGTCGTGGACCTCATCCGCACCCCGGAGGACGTCCGGCTGCTGACGTACGAGGTCGCCCGGGACCTGGCCCGCCAGCAGGTGCGGTACGCCGAGCTGACCATCACCCCGTTCTCCTCGACCCGGCGCGGCATCGACGAAGCCGCCTTCATGGACGCCATCGAGGACGCCCGCAAGGCGGCCGAGGCCGAGTTCGGGACCGTACTGCGCTGGTGCTTCGACATCCCCGGCGAGGCCGGGCTGGAGGCCGCCGAGGAGACGGCGCGGCTCGCCACGGACGACCGGATCCGCCCCGAGGGACTGGTCTCCTTCGGCCTCGGCGGGCCCGAGATCGGCGTACCGCGCCCGCAGTTCAAGCCCTACTTCGACCGGGCCATCGCCGCCGGGCTGCGGTCGGTGCCGCACGCCGGCGAGACCACCGGCCCGCAGACGGTGTGGGACGCGCTGACCCACCTGCGGGCCGAGCGCATCGGTCACGGCACCAGCTCCGCGCGGGACGAGAAGCTGCTCGCGCACCTCGCCGAGCACCGCATCGCCCTGGAGGTGTGCCCGACCTCGAACATCGCCACGCGCGCGGTCCGCACCCTGGACGAGCACCCGCTCGGGGAGTTCGTGCGGGCGGGGGTCCTGGTCACGATCAACTCCGACGACCCGCCCATGTTCGGCACCGACCTGAACAACGAGTACGCGGTGGCCGCCCGTCTCCTCGATCTCGACGAGCGGGGCCTCGCCGCCCTCGCCGGGAACGCGGTCGACGCCTCCTTCCTGGACGAGGCCGGCAAGGCGCGTATCAAGGCCGAGATCGACGCCTACACGAAGGACTGGACGGCCCCCTGAGCACCGGCGGCCGCCACAATGGGCCCATGCGCACCGTGACTGCCGTGGCCCATCGCGGCGACCCCTACCGCTTCCGTGAGAACACCCTCGACTCGCTGCGTTCCGCGCTCGACCAGGGCGCGGACGCCGTCGAGTTCGACGTACGCCTCACCCGGGACGGCGTGCCCGTCCTGCTGCACGACGAGACGCTGAAGCGGCTGTGGGAGCAGGACCGGCCGCTGCGGTCGCTGTCCGCCGCCGAGGTGCGCGGGCTGACGGCCGGTGCGGTGCCGACCCTCGCGGAAGCGCTCGCGGCGACCGGGGGGAGCCGGCTGATGCTCGATCTGCCGGGGACGCGCGAGGTGCGCACGGCTCGGCGGATCGTGGACGCCGTCGGCGAGGCCGGAGCGGCGGACCGGGTGCTCTACTGCGCCGACGCCACCGCGATGCTGGCCGTGCGCGCCGCCGACCCGTCCGCCGAGATCGCCCTGACCTGCACCAGCCTGGCGCCCCCGCGGCCCGCGCTGCTCGACGCGGTGAAGCCGCGCTGGCTCAACTACCGCTTCTCCCTGGTCGACCGGGAGCTGGCCGCCCGCGTCCACCACGACGGCTATCTGCTCTCCGTCTGGACCCCCGACACCCGCCGTTCCATGCGGCGGCTCATCGACCTGGGCGTGGACTCCATCACCACCAACCGGATCGAGGTGCTGACGGCCCTGCGCAAGCACGGTTGACCGCCCGGGAGCGTCACACGCGCGAGGCCTGGGGCGCCGTCGCCGGGTCGGCCGGGGTCCCGCGGGTGACGTACTGCGGGACGGGTGTGTCGTCCTCACCGGTGTCACGGACCAGGCCGTAGCGGCCGGCGCCCTGACCGGGACCGCTCGTGACGTCCTTCTCCACGGCGTCCCAGGTCGTCGGGAAGACGTTGAGGCCGTAGTCGGCGCCCCGCTCGTTCACGGTGAGGGTGACGCTGCCGGTGAGGTAGAAGTACTCGTTCTGCCACATCTGCTGGGTGCCGGACGGCAGGACGACGAAGCCGGTGGCCGTGCTGCCCATGCCGGTGGCGGTGGTGTCCGTGGCGCTGACGGGGTCGTCCATGCGACGGCCGCCGCCCGAGGCCACATGGAAGAGCTTGCCCCGCAGGCCCGTCCAGCTGGGCATGACGAGGCCGCCGGAGCGGTACTGCGGCGATATCTGCCAGCGCACGAGGACATAGCCCTGGCCGCTGAGCGTCACGGCGTCCCCGCGGTGGTTCAGGGTGGCGTGGGCGCCGCCGCTGCTGGTGACGCCGGACGCGGGCCGCTGCGGCAGGGCGGCGGGCGTCGTTCGCGGGTCGGGCGCGCTGTCGACGGCGTCGACGACACTCCCGTACCGGTCCGGCTTCCGCTCGCTCGCCGTCGGCGAAGGGGACGGCGAGGCCGAGCGGGACGGGGCGGGACCGGGCGTGGACGGCGCGCCGGCGGGTGTGCTCGCCGCCGCCGTGGGGACGACGGCCGCGCGGGCGGGCGGCTCGTCGGGGGTCTGTACGACGACGTAGGCGCCACCCGCGGCGAGGGTCGCGCCGGCCGTGACCGCGACGGCCGGCTTGGTGAGCGCGGTCAGCACCTTCGCGGACCAGCCGACGGAGGCCGTGCCGGTGGCCGCCGCGGCCGTCTTGCCGCCGAGGACCAGGGAGATCGTGAAGCCGGCCGGCACCGGGACCAGCGCGATCCCGACGAGCAGCCGTTCCGCCGGGACGACGGACTCGGGGGTGTCACCGCAGTAGCCGCAGCCGCGGATGTGCCGGGCCAGCCGCTTGCGCCACACGGAGTCCGGCCTGCCGTTCCAGCGGGTGGTCAGTTCGCGCAGTTCGGGGCAGGCGCCGTCGAGGGCGCGCACGATGCCCCGGGAGACCTCCAGGCGCTCCTTCACCCGCTGGACGCGCACGGCGGCGTGCTGCCGGCTGATACCGACGGCCGCGGCCAGCTCGCGGCGGGTGAGCTCGCCCGCGACCTCCAGCCACCACAGGGACAGCAGGTGCCGGTCCTCGTCGTCGAGCCAGCGGGCCGCCTCCGCGACCTCGCGCCGCTGTCCCTCCAACTGGAGCCGCAGCACGGTGAGTTCGGCGAAGTCGGCGGCTTCACCGGATGGCACGCTCTCGTCGAGACGCTGTGGCGTCCTGCGGCGCGCGCGGTCCCGGATCTGCCGCATGGCGATGGCGACCAGCCAGGAGCGGAAGTTGTCGGGGTCGCGCAGCGAGCCGAGGTTGCCGACGGCGCGCAGCATGGTCTCCTGCACGACGTCGTCGACGTCGGCGTGACCGTTCAGGGCGCGGCCGACGATGTTGTAGACCAGCGGCAGCCAGCCCGCCACCAACTCGTCCAGCGCCCGCCGGTCGCCGGCCTGCGCGTCGGCGATGGTGGCACGCCAGTGCCGGCCGGCCTCGGCGTACGTCTTCATGCCCGCACCCTCTCAGCCGGGACCCCGGTGTCGGCAATGTCGGAGATCACACCCAGGAGACGGCCGGGACGGCCCACGGATAACACTTTTCGACGCCGGCCCGGCGACCGGCCCGTCCCCCGACCCGGCAGCCGGCCCGGCAGCCGTCGGCCACCCGTAGGGGGGGTGCCCTGAGCAAGTCCCCCAGCCCGCACGGAAGTTGCTCAGGGTTTCCCCAGGGTCGGGCACCCTCCTCGGCGACGATCCGCGAGGGTCGCGCCCCGGCGGAAGATCGTGACGAAACCTCCGGCCCGCCTTCTTCCTCTGGAGCACGCGTATGCAAGCTCGCCGTCGCACCGCCGTCCTCGCCGCCTCCCTGGTCGCCGTCCTCGCCGCGACCCCGCTGGCCGCGCCCGCCTTCGCGACGCCCGCCCGCACCTCGGTCCCGGTCTCGGCCTCGGCCCACTCCACGAACGCCCTCGACGTCGAAGCGCTGACCGCCGCGCTCGCCGGTCTCCCGGACCCGGACGCGACCGCCGCCCTCGTCCGGGTCGGCGGCACCGACGGCACCTGGCGCGGCAGCGCGGGCGTGCACGACCTGGCGAGCGCCGCTCCGGCCGACCCCGACGCCCGCTTCCGGGCCGGTTCGACGACGAAGGTGGTGACGGCGGCGGCCGTGCTGCGACTGGCGGCCGAACGGAGGATCGACCTGAACACCCCGGTCCAGCGCTATCTGCCCGGCGTGCTGGGCGGGAAGTTCCGGCCGATCACCGTACGGCAGCTCCTGAACCACACCAGCGGCATCCCGGCGGGCGACGGCCTCGGGGACTCCTTCGAGGAGGTGTACGCGCACCGCTTCGACACCCTCACCCCGCAGGCCGTGGTCGCGTCGGCGGCGGCCAAGGGACCGGAGTTCCGCCCCGGCGAGAAGCAGCACTACCTGAACATCAACTACACGGTCCTGGGGCTGCTGATCGAGAAGGTGACCGGCCACTCGTACGCGTCCGAGGCCACGCGGCTCGTCCTGCGGCCCGCCGGTATGCGGGACACGTACTTCCCGGGCACCGACCCGCGGATCGACGGCCCGCACAACCACGGCTACCAGGCGGTGCGCCGGGCCGACGGGACGACGGAGTTCGTCGACGTCACCGAGTGGAACCAGGCGGACCGGTTCGCGGCCGGGGACATGATCTCCACGACCGCCGACCTGGAACGCCTCCTCACCTCCCTCTTCCGCGGCCGCATCGTCCCGGCCCCGCAGCTGCGGGAGATGTTCACGCTCCCGGCGCACATCGACGGCGCCACCTACAGCGCGGGCCTCCAGCGCTTCCCGTACGAGGGGAAGGTCTACTGGCTCAAGTCGGGCGGCCGCTACGGCTACAACACGCTGATCGCCGGCACCCGTGACCTCGGCCGCACCCTGGTCTACTCGGTCGGCTCCACCGACGCGAAGGGCGAGGACATGAACCCGGTGGCCCAGCGGATCGCCATGGCCGCGCTCAAGTGACGGCGCGGCCGCCTCAGTCCAGCGGGTCCCGCGACTCCGCGACGGAGGGGGTGGGCCGGGCCGTGGAGGACCTGCGCTGCTCGCCCGTCGCGGTCGGTTCCGGCGACGGGTCACGGTCGTCGCGGCCCGTGGTCGGGACAGCGGTGGCGACGGGGACAGCCGACGTCCGCTGATCGGGGGCCGGAGTGGCCCCCTCGGTAGGGCGGTCGGTGGCCGGTGCGGGCGAGGGCGACGGCGGAGGCGCGGTCGGAGTGCCGCTCACCGGCGGCGGGGCGAGCGGAACCGTCGGGCGGGCGGGTGTGTCGGACGCCGTCAGGTGCAGCGGCAGCAGGACGGCGAGCGCGGCGATCCCGCAGGTCGCGCCGACCCCGGCCGCGGTGCGCAGCAGCCGGCGGCGGATCGCGCCGCGCCGGATCTCCTCGTAACGGCCGGGCGGCGGGCCGAGATGGCCGGGGACGGGTCCCAGGATGACGGTGAGGGGGTCGTCGGGGTCGAGATCCGGGCCGTCGTCGAAGTCGTCAGCGGATGTGATCAAGGCTTCTCCTCAGGTGGGCGCGGAGCAGTTCGCGGGCCGCGTGCAGGTCGGCCTTGACGGTTCCTTCCTTGCGCCCGGTCAGCACGGCCACCTCCCGGATCGGCATGTCAGCGTAGTAGTGCAGCAGGATCGGCACGCGCAACCGGTCGGGCAGGGACTGCACGAGCAGCCGTACCGAGGGATCGGCCGGCTCGACGGGCGGGGCGACCGCGGCTTCGACGGTGGCCCGGCGCAGGGCCCGGCGCTCGCGTTCGAGCTTGCGCCAGTGGTCGCGGACGAGATTGGCGGCGGTCACGTAGAGAAAGCCCTGCGGCTCCGTCACCGCCGTCCAGCGGGCCCAGAGCCGGGTGAACGCCTCCGAGGCGATCTCGTGGGCCGTCTCGTCGTCGTCGACGAGACGGCGGCACCAGCCGGCGAGGCGCGGGTAGAGGGCGGCGAACAGCTCGGACGCCGCCCTCTCGCGGGACCGAGCGGGCCGTTTCAACGTTCTCCCGCGGGAGTCAGGGCGGCGAAGACGATCACGTTGTCGCGGTATCCGTCGCCGGTACGCGGGCCGCCGCACGTGATGAGACGCAGTTCGGGCCGGTCCACGTTCCCGTAGACCCGCTCGGTCGGGAACTCGGCCTTGTCGACGGTCTTCACCTCGGTGACCGCGAACTCGGCCGTCACTCCGTTCTCCAGGCGGGCCCCGATCCGGTCACCCCGGCGCAGCCGGTCGAGGTGGCGGAAGACGCCGTCCCCGTAGGTGCCGACCGTGACATGGGCGAGGATCACCGACGGACCGGTCTGACCCGGGGTCGGCGAGTTCTCGTACCATCCCGCCCGGTCGTGCTCCTCGACCGGAGGCACCCGCACGCTGCCGTCGGCGGCCAGCCCCAGCCGCATGACCGGGGTGTCGACCCCGATGGCCGGAATCCGCAGCCCCACCGGCACCGAGCGCGCGAGGGGACGCGCCGTCCCGGCGGAGGCGGGGGCCGAGGAGGTGCCCGGCGTTCGCGCGGCGCCGCCGGTGGCAGCCGGGTCGGCCGGGTCGCCGGCGCAGCCCGCGACCAGCGGCGCGGCCAGGGCCGAGAGGATCAGGGCGCGCCTGGAGAGCGGGCTCATGCGCCGGTCGCCCTCCGGCGCCGTACGACGTAGAGGCCCGTGCCGGCCGCGGCGAACGCGGCGGCGGCGCCGCCGCCGATCAGCCCGCCATGCCCGTCGGAGGGCTCCCCGACCCCGGTGTCGGCCCCGCCCCGCGGCACCACGGCGACCTGGCCCGGACCGGTGGACGGAGCGGTACCGGCCTCGGTCGGGGCCGGGGTCGCGTCGCGGGTGTCCTCGGCGGGCGCCGGGGTCGCGTCGCGGCCGTCCACGGCGCTGGGGACGGGGGTCGGTGTCCCGCCGTCGGCCGACGCGGGTGCCGCGCCCACCAACAGGGCTGCACCCGCAACTGCCAGGGCGGCGAGGCCCGTTCGCGGCATGAGTCGCATGAATCGCTCTCCTTCATCGGTCCGTTGACGGATCGAGCGAAGAGACGAGACAGCCCGAGGTCGGGTTGTAAAGAGATGGCAAAGCAGGGGGAGTCGGGGTCAGAGCCCGGCGATCGCGTTCCACCGCTTGGCGAACTCCAGCCGCTCCGTGGAGGTGATGTCCCGCGCGATGGCGAGGTGTGCGCGCATGTCGGCGTCCGGGAAGATCAGCGGGTTCTCCGCGAGGGCCGCCGTCTCCTCGTCGTCGGAGTCGGCGAGCACCGCCTGGGCGGCGGGGACCGGGCAGACGTAGTTCACCCAGGCCGCGAGCTCGGCGGCGACCTCCGGCCGGTAGTAGTAATCGATCAGCTTCTCGGCGTTCGCCTTGTGCCGGGCGAGGTTGGGAATCATCAGGGACTCCGCCCACAGCTCGGCGCCCTCCTCGGGCACGACGAAGCGGATGTCGGGGTTGTCGGCCTGGAGCTGGATGACATCCCCCGAGTACGCCTGGCAGGCCAGGACGTCACCGCTGACCAGGTCCTTGGTGTAGTCGTTGCCGGTGAAACGGCGGATCTGACCGCGGTTCACCTGCTTCTCCACCTCGTCGCAGACCTGGTGGAAGTCGTCGGCCGTCCACTTGGTGACGTCCACGCCGTTGCCCTGCATCAGCAGCGCGAACGCCTCGTCCAGGCCGGACAGAAGCGTCACCCGCCCCTTGAGGTCGTCGGCCCACAGTTCCGAGACGGCGCGTATCTCCCGGCCCAGTTTCCGCCGGTTGTAGGCGATGCCGGTGATGCCGGACTGCCACGGCACGGTGCACACGCGTCCGGGGTCGAACGCGGGCGAGCGCAGCAACGGATCGAGGTGCTCGGTGACGTGGGGCTGGGCGGCCCGGTCCATCTCCTGCACCCAGCCGAGCCGTACGAACCGGGCGCACATCCAGTCGCTGACGACGATCAGGTCGCGGCCGGTCTGCTGATGGTTCATCAGCGCGGGGCTGATCTTGCCGAAGAACTCGTCGTTGTCGTTGATCTCCTCGACGTAGTCGACGGCGATGCCCGTGCTCTTCCGAAAGGCGTCGAGCGTCGGCCGCCGATTGGGTTCGTCGTCGTCCGTGTCGATGTACAGCGGCCAGTTCGCCCAGGTCAGCCGCTTGTCGTCGGCCGAGAGGTCGGCCCCGGCGCGGTCGCCGGGCCGTACGTACGCGGCGGGCACCCCGCAGCCGGCGAGCCCGGCGAGAGCGCCGGCGCCCCCGAGCGTGCGCAGCAGGGAACGGCGGGACACGGCGCGGGAGAACGAGGGAGTCCGAGACACCCCGCCAGCATGCCGTGGGCCCCACCCCCGAACAATCGACGCTACGTCAACCACACCCCGCACGACCCGACACCATGTCAAGCCCCTTCAGGGGCACGGGGAACTCCGCAAACAGCCGGCGTCCCCGGGGCACGAAAAACCATGCGGTCACCCACACCCCCCTCAGGGACGCGGGGAACTGCGCAACACGACCAGCGTCCCCAGGACACGAAAAACCATGCGGTCACCCAACCCCCCTCAGGGGCGCGGGGAACTGCGCAAACAGCGGGCGTCCCCGGGGAACAGGCAACCCCACGCCCACCCCAACCCCCTCAGGGGCGCGGGGAACTGCGCAAACAGCGGGCGTCCCCGGGGAACAGGCAACCCCACGCCCACCCCAACCCCCAGGGGCGCGGGGAACTGCGCGACCAGCCACGGCGAACCGCGCAGAACCCCCGCCCAACCCAGCGGAGCGCTACGCGTCGAGAGACGTCATGACGTGCTTGATGCGCGTGTAGTCGTCGAAGCCGTAGCCCGACAGGTCCTTGCCGTAACCGGACTTCTTGAAGCCGCCGTGGGGCATCTCGGCGACCAGCGGAATGTGGGTGTTGATCCACACGCAGCCGAAGTCGAGCTTCTTGGACATCCGCATCGCACGGCCGTGGTCCTTGGTCCACACCGAGGAGGCGAGGGCGTACTCGACGCCGTTGGCCCACTCGACCGCCTGGTCCTCGTCCGTGAAGGACTGGACGGTGATGACCGGCCCGAAGACCTCGTTCTGGATGATCTCGTCGTCCTGCTTCAGCCCGGAGACGACGGTCGCGGCGTAGAAGTAGCCCTTGTCGCCGACCCGCTGACCGCCCGCCTCGACCTTGGCGTGGGCGGGCAGCCGCTCGATGAAGCCGGTCACCTGCTGCAGCTGGTTGGGGTTGTTCAGCGGGCCGAAGAGCACGTCCTCGTCGTCCGGCTGCCCGGTCTTCGCCTCCGCGGCCGCCTTCGCGAGCGCGGCCACGAACTCGTCGTGGATGCCTTCCTGGACGAGGACGCGGGTGGCCGCCGTACAGTCCTGGCCGGCGTTGAAGAAGCCCGCCACGGAGATGTCCTCGACGGCCTTTTCGATGTCGGTGTCCTCGAAGACGACGACCGGCGCCTTGCCGCCCAGCTCGAGGTGGACGCGCTTGAGGTCCTTGGACGCCGACTCGGCGACCGACATGCCCGCGCGCACCGAGCCGGTGATGGAGGCCATCGCCGGGGTGGGGTGCTCGACCATCAGCCGGCCGGTGTCCCGGTCGCCGGTGACGACGTTGAAGACGCCCTTGGGCAGGATCGAGCCGATGATCTCGGCGATCAGGACGGTGGAGGCCGGCGTGGTGTCGGACGGCTTGAGCACCACCGTGTTGCCGGCCGCGATCGCCGGGGCGAACTTCCACACGGCCATCATCATCGGGTAGTTCCACGGCGCGACCTGCGCGCAGACGCCGACCGGCTCGCGGCGGACGATGGAGGTCAGCCCCTCCATGTACTCGCCGGCGCTGCGCCCTTCGAGCATCCGGGCCGCGCCCGCGAAGAAGCGGATCTGGTCGACCATGGGAGGGATCTCCTCGGAGCGGGTCAGCCCGATCGGCTTGCCCGTGTTCTCCACCTCGGCCGCGATGAGCTCCTCGGCCCGCTCCTCGAACGCGTCGGCGATCTTCAGCAGGGCCTTCTGACGCTCGGCGGGCGTCGTGTCGCGCCAGCCCGGGAACGCCTCGGCGGCGGCCGCCATCGCGGCGTCGACGTCCGCCGGGCCGGACAGCGGCGCGGTCGCGTACGCCTCGCCCGTGGCGGGGTTGACCACTTCGGTGGTCCGTCCGTCGGCGGCGTCCCGGAACTCGCCGGCGATGTAGTTGCGTAGTTTGCGCAGCCGTCCCAGCTCGGTGCTCACTGCCGGCCCTCCAGGTTCGTTCGGTGTCTCGGTGTCCATGGACTGAGACACCCACACTAATCCTTGCCCCGACGTTTTCAACACCCCCGATCCGGTCGTGGCTGCGGAATCCGCAGATCTCGCTTACGTAAACAACGAATTTCATCGCCGCGACCTTGCGGAACTGTCGAGACGTCGTGCAGAGTGAGGCCGTGGCCAGTCGAAGCGCAGAGCACAGGGACTCCCGCGAGTCCAGGAACGGCAGCACCCCTCACCTGGATGCCGTCAGTCTCGCCATCATCCAGCAGCTCCAGGAGGACGGCCGGCGGCCGTACGCCGCGATCGGCAAGGCCGTCGGCCTCTCCGAGGCGGCCGTGCGCCAGCGCGTCCAGAAGCTGCTCGACCAGGGCGTGATGCAGATCGTCGCCGTCACGGACCCGCTCACCGTGGGTTTCCGCCGGCAGGCGATGGTCGGGATCAACGTCGAGGGTGATGTCGAGTCCATCGCGGAAGCGCTGACCGACATGGCGGAGGTCGAGTACGTGGTGATGACCGCGGGCTCGTACGACATCCTCGCCGAGATCGTCTGCGAGGACGACGACCACCTCCTGGACGTCATCAACAAACGCATCCGTGCCCTGCCGGGCGTGCGCTCCACCGAGAGCTTCGTCTACCTGAAGCTGAAGAAGCAGACCTACATGTGGGGAACCCGATAATCGTGAGGACCCGATAACCGTGAGCTCCAAGGACCTCAGCCGCACCGCGTACGACCACCTGTGGATGCACTTCACCCGCATGTCCTCGTACGAGAACTCCCCCGTCCCCACGATCGTCCGGGGCGAGGGCACCTACATCTACGACGACAAGGGCAAGCGCTACCTCGACGGTCTCGCGGGCCTGTTCGTGGTCCAGGCCGGCCACGGACGGGTGGAGCTCGCCGAGGCGGCCTTCAAGCAGGCGCAGGAGCTGGCGTTCTTCCCGGTGTGGTCCTACGCCCACCCGAAGGCCGTGGAGCTCGCCGAGCGCCTCGCGGACCACGCGCCCGGCGACCTGAACAAGGTGTTCTTCACCACCGGCGGCGGCGAGGCGGTCGAGACCGCCTGGAAGCTCGCCAAGCAGTACTTCAAGCTCCAGGGCAAGCCGACCAAGTACAAGGTCATCTCCCGCGCGGTCGCCTACCACGGCACCCCGCAGGGCGCCCTGTCGATCACCGGCCTGCCGGCCCTGAAGGCCCCCTTCGAGCCGCTCGTCCCGGGTGCGCACAAGGTCCCGAACACCAACATCTACCGCGCCCCGCTGTTCGGCGACGACCCGGAGGCCTTCGGCCGCTGGGCCGCCGACCAGATCGAGCAGGAGATCCTCTTCGAGGGACCGGACACGGTCGCCGCGGTGTTCCTGGAGCCGGTACAGAACGCCGGCGGCTGCTTCCCGCCCCCGCCCGGCTACTTCCAGCGCGTCCGGGAGATCTGCGACCAGTACGACGTGCTGCTCGTGTCGGACGAGGTCATCTGCGCCTTCGGCCGCCTCGGCACGATGTTCGCCTGCGACAAGTTCGGCTACGTCCCGGACATGATCACCTGCGCGAAGGGCATGACCTCGGGCTACTCCCCGATCGGCGCCTGCATCATCAGCGACAAGCTGGCCGAGCCGTTCTACAAGGGCGACAACACCTTCCTGCACGGCTACACCTTCGGCGGCCACCCGGTCTCCGCGGCGGTCGGCCTCGCCAACCTCGACCTGTTCGAGCGCGAGGGCCTCAACCAGCACGTGCTCGACAACGAGGACGCGTTCCGCTCGACCCTGGAGAAGCTCCACGACCTGCCGATCGTCGGCGACGTCCGCGGCAACGGCTTCTTCTACGGCATCGAGCTCGTGAAGGACAAGCACACCAAGGAGTCCTTCGACGACGAGGAGACCGAGCGCGTCCTGTACGGCTTCCTCTCCAAGGCGCTGTACGACAACGGCCTGTACTGCCGTGCCGACGACCGCGGCGACCCGGTCGTCCAGCTCGCCCCGCCGCTGATCTCCAACCAGGAGACCTTCGACGAGATCGAGCAGATCCTGCGGGCGACGCTCACGGAGGCGTGGACGAAGCTCTGACCGTCAGCCTGATCAGCTGATCAACACCGGCCCCGGTGTCGACCGTTCGAGTGAGAAACGGCGACCCGGGGCCGTGTGCTGTCCGGGCTTCCCGTCCCGGCTGCCTAGCGTGCGAGTGACCGATCGGCCCCGCCTTCGTTCCCCCGCACGGGGGATTGGCACGGGAACCACAGATCTGAACCGAGGTGTACGCCCATGGAGGCCCCGCCGGACAACGACGTGCTGTGGGCACGCTCCCTCTACTTCACGCACCGCGACGGCTCACCGGCGCTCGGCGGTGTCTCGCTGGGCGTGCGGGAGGGCGAGATCCTCGCCGTCAGCGGACCGCGCGGCAGCGGCAAGACGACCCTGCTGCACTGTCTCTCCGGCCTGGTGCCCGCCCAGCGCGGCGAGGTCTGGTTCAACAGCGTGCCCGTCCACACGATGGGCCCGATGGCCCGTGAACGGCTGCGCCGCAACCGTTTCGGCTGGATCGACCCGGCTCCGGTCCTCGTTCCCGAACTCAACGTCTGGGAGAACGCGGCCCTGCCCCTGATGCTGCGCGGCACCAGCCGGCGCCGGGCCAAGGCCGCCGCGCTGGAGTGGCTGGAGCGCCTGGACATCGGCGACAGGTCCCGCAGCCGCCCGCACGAACTCACCCAGGCCGAGCGCCAGCGCGTCTGCATCACGCGCGCCCTCGCCCCGGCCCCCTCGGTCCTTTTCGCGGACGAGCCGACGGCCCCCCTCCACCGCGCGGACCGGGCCCACGTACTGCGCACCCTGACGACGGCGGCCCGCTCCCACGGCATCACCGTGGTGCTGGCCACCCACGACCCGGAGACCGCCGCCCTCGCCGACCGCACGGTGCCGCTGATGGACGGCCGCCGGGTGAAGACGGTCCATCTGCCGCCGGTCACGGAACCGGAAGGCCGGGGGGCCGCGTGCTCGCTCTCCGTCTGACGCGCAGCGCCCATCCCGCCGTCCAGTTCCGCCGCCTCCTGGTGGCGACGGCCTCGGCGGGCACCGGCTTCCTCCTCCTGTGCACCCTCGGCCGCGCCCTCACCCACCCCGAGGCCCCGGCCGCCTCCGTGCTCCGCCTCGCCTGGTGCGCGGTCCCGCTGGCCGCGACGGTCTACTTCGCGCTCGCGGTGGCCCGCACCGACCCCGGCACCCGCCCGCGCCCCGGCCTGGCGGCGATCGGCCTGGGCCCGACCCGTCTGATGGCCGTCTCGGCGATGACGACGGCCCTGTCGACGCTGCTCGGCTCCATGCTGGCCCTGCTCCTCTTCCTGCACCTGCGCGGCGACCTCACGGGCATGCCGTTCGACGGAGCGGCCGACGACTTCCTGGCCGCGAACCAGCCCCTCCCGCTGCCGGCGTCCCTGACCCTGCTGGCACTGGTCCCGGTGGCCTCGTCCCTCGCGGTGGCGTTGATGCTCCGTCCGCGGGACGCGCGCGTGGCGGCCCAGGCGGCCCCGAAGACGTTCGGCCGGTTCGGCGCGTACGCGAGGACCGGGCCGGGCGACAGGTTCGGCGAGTACGGCCGCTTCGGGGCCAGGTCGAGAAGCGACCGGCCGACCCGCCGGGCCGCGGACGCCGCCCGCACCGAGACGGCGGTTCCGGACCCGGTGGCGAACGGCCGGCCCGTTCATCCGGCGCCGGGCGGCCCCGCCCCCGGGGCGACCCTCGACGCGGCGGAGGACGGCTTCCCCTCGGGCCCGGGCACCACGACCCTGCCAGCCTCGGCGCGGGCCCGGGTCGACGGCACGACGGAGAACCCCGCCGCCGGCACCCCCGCGGCAGAGACACCAGCAGAGACACAGGCAGAGACACAGGCGCCGGCGCCGACCCGGCCGCTGACGCGTCCGCCCCACCCCACCGCCCTCCCGTGGGGGATGGCCGTCCTCGCCGCCGGCCTGGCCGTGGAGGCGTACGCGAACCGCACCGCGAACCCCAGCACTCTCCCCCTGCCCGGCGGCCTCCCCTCCGGCCCCGCGGCGGTCCTCATCGGCTGGACCCTGACCGCCGTGGGTCTGGCCCTCGCCGGCCCCGGTCTCACGCACCTCTGCGGCCGGCTGCTGCAGTCGGCCCGCCCCGGCGCCCTCCGCCTCCTCGCGGGCCGCGGCCTCATGCAGGAGGCGGCCCGTATCGGACGGCCGCTGGGTGTGGTCTGCGCGGTGGCGTCCGGCACGTTCACGATGGCCTCGCTGTACGACCCGGCCGACCCGGCCTTCGGCCCGCTCACCACCCTCGGCGCCCTGGTCGTGGTGGGCTGCACCGTCGCCACGCTGCTGACCGCGGCCGTGGAGGCCAGGCAGGTCCGCGCCGACACCACCGCCGCCCTGCTCCGTCTCGGCGCCCCGGCCAAGACACTGCGCAGCGCCGCCGCCCTGCGGACCGGTGCCCTGCTCGCCCTCTTCGTCCCGCTCACCCTGATCGTGGCCGAACTGGCGGCACTCCCGCTGACCCGCTGACCCGCCGGCCCGGCCCGCCGACCGCGGGCTCCGCCGGTGCACGGCCCCATACGGCCGCGCGCACGGCCACGCGCCGAAAAAAGATCCCCGGCCCGCGATGAGTTCCGCACGACCCCTCGGTCTACCCCACCGAACGCCACACACCAGCACCGCGAATCCCCTGGGAGAGACCCGATGACCACCCCGGCCTACCAGCAGATGATCTTCGTTAACCTGCCCGTGAACGACCTCGCCGCCTCGAAGAAGTTCTTCACGGAGCTCGGCTACACGATCAACCCGCAGTTCAGCGACGACAACGCGGCCTCCGTGGTGATCAGCGACACGATCGTCGCGATGCTGCTCACCAAGCCGTTCTACTCGACCTTCACCAAGAAGGAGATCGCGGACACCGCCACCACCAGCGAGGTCCTGATCGCCCTGAGCGCCCCGAGCCGCGAGAAGGTCGACGAGCTCGTCGACAGGGCGCTCGCGCTGGGCGGTTCGCCGAGCGGCGACACCCAGGACCTGGGCTTCATGTACGGCCGTTCCTTCGACGACCTCGACGGCCACACCTGGGAGGTCGTCTGGATGGACCCGTCGGCCGTCGGGAGCTGACCCGCGCTCATCCGGCGCTGCCTAGCATGGGCGGGTGCATCCGACGACACCCGCCCAGCCGTTCGACGGCTCCCACGACCGTGAGATCGAGTCCCTCGCCGAGTTCGACGAGGTGGTCGCCACCCACGGCACGCTCTCCCACTTCCGCGTCCAGTCCGTCGACCTGACGGCCCGTACGGACGCGCTGCTCGCCCTGGACACCTCGGGCGCCGTCTTCCTCGGCTGCCCGATGGAGCCGGCGGCGGCCACGAAGTCCCGCGCCTGCGGCGCCCTGGTCTTCCCGCCCGTACCGGGTCTGTCCTTCGACCCCTACCGCGGTTTCGTCTACTCCCCCGACGAGTTGTTCGCGTCCCTGGACGAGGGCTACGAGGCGACCCCGGACGCCCTGACATACGCCTGGTTCCAGCGCACGAAGGCGGACGGCGACATATTCGGCTCGATGCTCCGCTCGATCCACGACGACGCCATCTCCGACGCGCTCGACGAACTCCTCGTCGGGCGGAACGTGGTGGGTGTCATGGGCGGCCACGCGATGGCGCGCGGTACGCGGGAGTACGCCGGCGCGGCCCGGCTCGGCCGTGAACTCGCCCGGTCCGGGCTGATGGTGGCCACCGGTGGCGGGCCCGGCGCCATGGAGGCGGCCAACCTCGGCGCCTACGCGGCCCCCTTCGACGACGAGATGCTCACGGACGCCCTCCGACTCCTCGCCAGGGCACCCAAGTTCACGCCGTCGGTGACCGACTGGGCGACGGCGGCCTTCGAGGTGCGGGCCAAGTGGCCGGGCGGCGGCCCTTCGGTGGGCATCCCCACGTGGTTCTACGGCCATGAGCCGCCGAACCCGTTCGCCGCGCACCTCGCCAAGTACTTCTCCAACGCCACCCGTGAGGACGGCCTGTTGGCCCGCTGCACCGCGGGCGTGGTGTTCCTGCCGGGCGCCGCCGGGACCGTACAGGAGATCTTCGACAACGCCACGCCCAACTACTACGGGTCACGGGGCGAGCCGACGCCGATGGTGCTCGTGGACCGGGACCACTGGACTCGACGGCTGCCCGCCTGGCCGCTCTTGCGGTCACTCGCCCGGGAGCGGTCCATGGAGTCCCGTATCGCCCTCGTTGACCGGATCGAGGAGGCTCCGGAGGCGTTGAAACGTCTCGGTGGTTAATAAGCGGGCAAAGCCAGCCGCTCGAAGGCGTCCCCGCATTGACACTTCTTATGGAACGCTTATAGACCTGTGGGTCTGCTGGGGATGGTGACGCACTCGCTCACCGGGGGCGCCATCTTCCCCTCCACCCCCCGCAGTTGCGCTTCCCGTAAAGGACAAACGTGTCCCTTTCCCGCCGTACCGCCGCCCGTTCGGTGCGCATGCTCGGTGTCACCGCCGCCTCCGCCGCCCTCGCGCTCAGCGCCGCCGGCACCGCGCTGGCCTGCGACATCAGCGAGTTCTCCGCCTCCGCCGCCTGTGACGGTGCGAAGGGCCTCATCACCGTCACCGACAAGGACCCCTCGGGCGTCCCCGCCGAGGTCACCGTCTTCCTCGAGAACAACGGCGGCGACCTGAGGCAGGTCGGCGCGGCCCAGCCGGTCGAGGGTTCGAAGAAGGGCGTCACGATCTCCTTCGCCGAGGACTGGGAGCCGGGCGCCATCTACCGGATCCACGTGAAGGCCGTGAAGAACGAGAAGGTCCTCGTCGACCTGGACATCCCCGGGAACCTGACCACCCCGTCGAAGTCCTGCAAGGCCGACGACACCTCCACCCCGTCCACCACGCCGTCCTCGACGCCGTCGGACAGCACGACCACGCCGCCGCCGGCCGAGACGGCCACCCCGTCCGCGTCCGACTCGGCGAGCGACAGCGCCGCGCCCGCGCCCTCCGCGAGCAACGCCCCGTCGGCCGCGGTCCAGGAGTCCAACCTGGCCGAGACCGGGGCCGGCTCCAACACCGGTCTCATCGTCGGCATCGCGGCCGTCCTTGTCGCCGTCGGCGGTGGCGCGGTGTTCTTCGGTATGCGGCGCCGCGGGTCCAGCCAGCGCTGACCCGCACGGCCGGCGGGACGAGCCGCCGGCCCGACCGCGTACATGTGTGGCCCGCCCCTCCTCCGGGGCGGGCCCTCCGCATGTCCCGTGTCCGCGGCCGGACTTCTTCCCGACCGGCGGTCAGTCCAGTACGACGGTCTCGGTCGCGTCGAAGGACACTCCGACCACGGCCCCGACCTCCGGCGCGTCCCGCAGCGTGCACGCCGCCTCCAGCCTCGGCGCGCCCTGCGGCTGAAGGTGCACGGCGACATGCGTGCCGCGAAAGGTGCGGGCGGCGACCGAACAGCGCAGTCCCTCGTCCGCGCCCACCAGACGCACACCGGCGGGCCGGACCAGCAGCGTGCGCGCCCCCTGCGCCGACCCGGCCGGCACCGGCACCTTGCCCCACGGCGTGACCGCGGCCTCTTCCGTGACGGTCGCCTCCACCACGTTGTCGAAGCCGAGGAAACGCGCCACGAACGCGTCCGCCGGCCGCTGCCACACCTCCAGCGGCGTACCGGACTGGGCGATCCGCCCGTCCCGCATCACCACGACCCGGTCGGCGAGCGCGAACGCCTCCCCCTGGTCGTGGGTGACCGCCAGCACGGTCGTCCCCAACCTGCCGAACAGCTCCCGAAGTTCGACGACCAGCCGTTCCCGCAACGACCGGTCGAGCTGACCGAGTGGCTCGTCGAGCATCAGCAGCCGGGGGCGCGGTGCGAGGGCCCTGGCCAGCGCCACCCGCTGCTGCTCCCCACCGGAGAGCGCGGCCACCGCACGTCGAGCGGCGCCCGGAAGCCCGACCATGTCGAGCAACTCCGCCACCCGCTCGCCCTGTCGGGTCCTTGGCATGCCGTGCATCCGCAGCCCGAAGGCCACGTTGCCGCCCACGTCCCGCTGCGGGAACAGCTGATGGTCCTGGAACATCAGCCCGAGCTCCCGCCGGTGCGCGGGCACCCCCGCCTGGTCGCGTCCGTCGAGCAGCACCCGTCCGGCGTCCAGCGGCTGGAGCCCGGCCACCGCCCGCAACAGCGTCGACTTGCCGCTGCCACTCGGCCCCAGCACACACACCACCTCGTGCTCGGCGACCGCGAGGTCGACGGCGTCCAGCACGGGCCGGCCGCCGAACCGCACGGTGGCGCGCTCCAGTTCCAGCAGCATCTACAACTCCCCCGTCCGGTCGGTCCGCAGTCGCTCCAGCACCAGCAGAGCCACCACGCACACCACCATCAGAATCGTCGAAAGGGCCATCGCCTGGCCGTAGTTGATCTCCCCTGCCCGGCCCAGCAACCGTGCGACGGCGACCGGCAGCGTCGGGTTGTCGGGCCGCGCGATGAACACCGTCGCCCCGAACTCGCCGAGCGACACCGCGAAGGCGAACCCGGCCGCGACGAGCAGCGCCCGCCACACCATCGGCAGGTCGACCTCGCGCCACACCCGCCACGGCGACGCCCCGAGCACGGCCGCCGCCTCGCGCAGCCGCTGGTCCACCGCCCGCAGCACCGGCAGCATGGTCCGAACGACGAAGGGGACGCCGACCAGCGCCTGCGCGAGCGGCACCAGGATCCAGGTACCGCGCAGGTCGAGCGGAGGCTCGTCGAGCGCGATCAGGAACCCGAAGCCGACGGTCACCGCGGAGACGCCGAGCGGCAGCATCAGCAGCGCGTCGAAGCCACGGACCAGCCGTCCGGCGTCCCGTCGGGTGAGCGCGGCCGCGGCGAGCCCACCGACGGCCACGGCGATCGCGGTCGCGGTGACGGCGTACTGGAGCGAGTTGCCGATCGCGTCGATCGGCGGAACCAGGAAGACATTGCCGTCGTCGCTGGTCAGCGCCCTGTAGTAGGCGAAGTCGGGCGCGTCGAACGAGCGCTGCGCCAGCACCGCCAGCGGCAGCACCAGCAGGACGGCGATCGTGCCGAGCACCCCGGCCAGCAGCGCCCACTGCCCGGCGCCGCGCGGCCGTCGTGCCGTCACCGACGGGTCCACCAGCCGCAACGCGGTCTCCCGCCGCCGTACGGTCCGGGCGTGCACGGCGAGGATCGCGCCGACGGCCACGAACTGGACGATCGTGAGGACGGCGGCCGTGGACAGATCGAAGATCTCGGAGGTCTGCCGGTAGATCTCCACTTCGAGGGTGGAGAAGGTGGGGCCGCCGAGGATCTGCACCACCCCGAAGGAGGTGAAGGTGAAGAGGAAGACCATCAGCGCGGCGGCGGCGACGGCGGGCCCCAGGGCGGGCAGCGTGACCGTGCGCCACGCGGTCAGGCGGGACGCGCCGAGCATCCGCGCCGCCTCCTCCTGCCGGGGATCGAGCTGCGACCACAGCCCGCCCACCGTCCGTACCACGACCGCGTAGTTGAAGAAGACGTGCGCCAGCAGGATCGCCCACACCGTGGTGTCCAGCCGTACGCCCCACAGCTCGTCGAACAGTCCGCCACGCCCGACGAGCGCCAGGAACGCCGTGCCGACGACGACCGTCGGCAGCACGAACGGGACGGTCACGACCGCGCGCAGCACGTGCCGGCCCGGGAACTCCAGGCGGGCGAAGACATACGCGGCCGGCAGCGCGACCAGGAGCGTGAGCGCCGTGGAGGCCAGCGCCTGCCAGGTGGTGAACCACAGCACGTGCCGGATGCCGGACTGCGCGAGCACGTCCCACAGCCGCCCGAAGCCCCCGTCCCCGTCGGCGCCGAGCCCACGGGCGACGATCGCGGCGACCGGGTAGGCGAAGAAGACCGCGAAGAACGCGACGGGCACGGCCATGAGTCCGAGCCGCGCCGCGTTCCCCGCGCGGGCCTCGCGTCTGCTCACTTCAGTACGAGCGAGGTCCATGACTTGACCCAGTCGTCACGGTTGTCGGCGATCTTCGCCGGGTCCAGGGTCTCGGGGTCCTTCGCCTGCGGCCCGAACTGCGTGAACTCCGCCGGGACCTCGGCCCCCTTGCGCACCGGGTAGACGAACATGTTCAGCGGCATGTCCTGCTGGAACTCCGCGGTGAGCAGGAAGTCGAGGAGCGCCTTGCCGCCCTTGGCGTTGGCGGCGTTGCTCAGCAGACCCGCGTACTCGACCTGGCGGAAACAGGTGCCCGCGGAGACGCCGGTCGGGGCGGTGGCCGGCTTCGGGTCGCCGTAGATCACCTCGGCGGGCGGCGAGGAGGCGTACGAGACGACGAGCGGCCGGTCGGCCCCCGCCTTCTTTCCGCCCGCGGACCCGGAGAACTCCTCGTTGTAGGCCTGCTCCCAGCCGTCGACGACCTTCACGCCGTTGGCCTTCAGCTTCTTCCAGTAGTCCGCCCAGCCCCCGTCGCCGTACTTCGCCGCCGTGCCCAGCAGGAAGCCGAGGCCGGGCGAGGAGGTGGCCGCGTTCTCGGTGACCAGCAGGTTCTTGTACGCGGGCTTCAGCAGGTCGTCGAAGGAGGCGGGCGGTGTCAGCTTGTGCTCGCTGAAGTACGCCTTGTCGTAGTTGACGCAGATGTCGCCGGTGTCGACCGGCGTGACCCGGTGCTTGTCCTGGTCGGCCCGGTACGCGGGCAGAACCTGGTCGGTGCCCTTCGCCTCGTACGACTGGAACAGCCCGTTGTCGAGGGCGCGCGACAGGAGGGTGTTGTCGACGCCGAAGAAGACGTCGCCCTGCGGGTTGTCCTTGGTGAGGATGGCCTTGTTGACGGCCTGACCGGCGTCGCCGTCCTTGAGGACCTTCACCTGGTAGCCGGACTTCTTCTCGAAGTCCGCGAGCACGCTCTTGGAGACGGCCCACGAGTCGTGGCTGACGAGGGTGACGGTCTTGGAGTCGGCCGCCGAACCGCCGTCGTCCGACGATCCGCAGGCGGACAGCGTGACGAGGCCGAGGCCGACGGCCGCGGCCACGAACGTCCTGGTGTGCACTGGATTTCCTCCTGGGGTTGACCAGGAAGAGACGCGGCCCTGCCCGGGCACCGGCGGAAGGTTCCGCCGGCGCCCGGGCAGGGCGCAACAGCTTGAGTGATGACCGAACTTCCTACCCAGAATGACCTGGGCAAGGTTCAGAGGGTCTGCGGACTCTCCCGCACTCTCAGCGCTGTGGCGCTCCCCTGTCGGAATATGAAGATGTACTGATACCGAGGTCAGACTACCGCTCGGTGGCAGCGAGCTGACCGCACGCCCCGTCGATCTCCTGACCACGGGTGTCCCGGACCGTCACGGGCACCCCGTGCGCGGCGATCGCCTCGACGAAGGCCTTCTCGTCCTCGGGCCGGGAGGCCGTCCACTTCGAACCCGGGGTCGGGTTGAGCGGGATGAGGTTGACGTGCACGGGCTTGCCGCGCAGCAGCCGCCCGAGCCGGTCACCACGCCAGGCCTGGTCGTTGATGTCGCGGATCAGCGCGTACTCGATGGACAGCCGGCGCCCGGACCGCTCGGTGTACTCGAACCCGGCGTCCAGCACCTCGCGCACCTTCCACCGCGTGTTCACGGGGACGAGGGTGTCGCGCAGCTCGTCGTCCGGCGCGTGCAGGGAGATCGCGAGCCGGCACTTGAAGCCCTCGTCGGAGAACCGGTGGATGGCCGGCACCAGCCCGACCGTCGACACGGTGATGCCCCGCTGCGAGAGGCCGAGTCCGTCCGGAGCCGGGTCGGTGAGCGCGCGGATGGCACCCACGACCCGCTTGTAGTTGGCGAGCGGCTCGCCCATCCCCATGAAGACGATGTTGGAGAGCCTGGCCGGCCCTCCGGGCACCTCACCGTCCCGCAGCGCCCGCATCCCGTCGACGATCTGGTGCACGATCTCGGCGGTGGACAGGTTCCGGTCCAGCCCCGCCTGCCCGGTCGCGCAGAACGGGCAGTTCATCCCGCACCCGGCCTGCGAACTGATGCACATCGTCACCCGGTCCGGGTAGCGCATCAGCACCGACTCCACGAGCGTGCCGTCGAACAGCCGCCACAGGGTCTTGCGGGTGGTCCCCGCGTCCGTCGACAGATGCCGCACGACCGACATCAGGTCCGGCAGCAGCGCCTCACGCAGCTTCTCGCGAGCACCGGCGGGGATGTCGGTCCACTCCGCCGGGTCGTGCGCATAGCGCGCGAAGTAGTGCTGCGCCAGCTGCTTGGCACGGAACGGCTTCTCCCCGATCTCCGCCACGACCTCCTTCCGCTCGGCGGGCGAGAGGTCGGCGAGATGCCGCGGCGGCTTCTTGGCTCCGCGGGGGGCGACGAAAGTAAGTTCTCCGGGCTTCGGCATAACCCTTCCAGTGTCGCAGATCAACTCGGGCAGCCCAGGCCACAGCAGGGTGGGGGCGGTCACTGGCGGGTGCCGTCCGTCAGCCCGGATCGGCCTCGCACGGTCCGGGAACGAGGTCTCCCGGATCCGACGGCCCGGCCACGGCCCGGCAGGGCACGGCACGGCACGGCACCAGCACGGCGACGGGCCCTCTCCCCGCATTCCGGGGAGAGGGCCCGTACGAGCCGGTGGTACCGGGTGGATCAGCCCGAGCCCACGAACAGGACGAGGAGCAGCCACACGACGGGGGCCGTGGGCAGCAGGGAGTCCAGGCGGTCCATGATGCCCCCGTGGCCGGGGAGCAGCGTGCCCATGTCCTTGATGCCCAGGTCCCGCTTGATCATCGACTCGCCCAGGTCGCCGAGCGTGGCGCTGGCCGCGACGGCCAGGCCGAGCAGCAGACCCTGCCACCAGGTGCCGTCGTCGATCACGAACTGCATCAGCAGCGCGCCGGCGACCATCGCGAACGACACCGCGCCGAGCAGGCCCTCGCGGGTCTTGCCCGGGCTGATGCGCGGGGCGAGCTTGGTCTTGCCGAAGCGCCAGCCGACGGCGTAGGCGCCCGTGTCGCTGACGACCGTCAGGAGCAGGAACGTCATGACGCGGAAGGCTCCGTCGTCGGCGGTGAGCATCAGGGCGACGAACGTGGCCAGGAACGGGACGTAGAAGGCCGCGAAGACGCCGGCGGTGACGTCCTTGAGGTAGCCCTCCGGCGGCTCGGTCATCCGCCAGACCAGCACCGCGAGGGCGGTGAGGGCCATGGCGACCCAGGCGCCCTCGGGACCGCGCACGTAGCCGGCGACGACCATGGCCGCCCCGCCGACCGCGAGCGGCACGAGCGGCGCCTTGATGCCCTTGCGCTCCTGGAGCCTGCTGGTCAGCTCCCACAGGCCGACGACCACGGCGACCGCTATCACGCCGATGAACACGGCCTTGACGACGAACAGCGACGCGATGATCACCACACCGAGCCCGACCCCGACCCCTATGGCCGCGCCCAGGTCTCGGCCCGCACTCTTCTTCTGGGGTGCGGGCGCCGGGTGAGGGGCGTCGGGCATGGGCTCCGGATTCTGCGGCACCGCCGCGTAGGGCTGTGCCGTCGGTGTGTCGTGGCCGTGGGCGGCGTCGCCGTACGGCTGGTTGCCGTAGGGCCGGTTGGAGAACAAGGGGCCGCCCGGCCGAGCGGCCCCCCGGTCGTCATCCTGGTTTCCGCCGTGCGCGGGGACGTCGGGGACGATGGGCATGGGGCGAGTCTGCTGCGCCTCAGGCGCATCGTACGCGGGACCCGCCGGGGCGGCCCCCTGGACAGGCCCCTGGTCGACGGGCCCCCAGTACCCGGCCCGCGACCCGGCGTGTGGCGGTGAGCCCCAGGAAGAGTCGTTCATCAGACCTCGAGCAGCTCCGCTTCCTTGTGCTTCAGGAGCTCGTCCACCTGGGCGACGTACTTCGCGGTGGTGTCGTCGAGTTCCTTCTCGGCACGGCGGCCCTCGTCCTCGCCGACCTCGCCGTCCTTGATCATCTTGTCGATCGCGTCCTTGGCCTTGCGGCGGACCGCGCGGATGGACACCTTGGCGTCCTCGCCCTTGCCCTTGGCGACCTTGATGTAGTCGCGGCGGCGCTCCTCGGTCAGCTCGGGGAACACCACTCGGATGATGTTGCCGTCGTTGCTCGGGTTGACGCCCAGGTCGGAGTCGCGGATCGCCTGCTCGATGTTGCGCAGGGCGGTCTTGTCGAACGGGGTCACCACCGCCATGCGCGGCTCCGGCACGGAGAACGAGGCCAGCTGGTTGATCGGCGTCGGTGCGCCGTAGTAGTCGGCAACGATCTTGTTGAACATCGCCGGGTGCGCACGGCCGGTGCGGATCGCGGCGAAGTCCTCCTTGGCGACCACGACGGCCTTCTCCATCTTCTCCTCGGCCTCGAGGAGGGTCTCTTCGATCACCACTTGCTCCTGCGTGTCTTGAGTAGGCCCGGCTGCGGTTCCTTGCGGAGGCGGGCCGGCTGCGTCGCGTCTTGTTCCTGCACGGTTCCCGACCGGCAGGACATTGTCCATCCCCCGGCCACGCCCCGTCCCCCGGTCAGGTGTTGTCGTACGAAACCGGGGGTCTTCCGGTCAGGCCCGGCTGCCTTGCTCACCCACAAGCGTGCCGATCTTCTCACCCTTCACGGCGCGAGCGATATTGCCCTCGGTCAGAAGCTCGAAGACGAGGATCGGGAGCTTGTTGTCGCGGCACAGCGTGATCGCGGTCATGTCGGCGACCTTCAGGTCGCGGGTGATGACCTCGCCGTAGCCGAGGGCGTCGAATTTGACGGCCGCCGGGTTGGTCTTCGGGTCGGAGTCGTAGACGCCGTCCACGCCGTTCTTGCCCATCAGCAGCGCCTCGGCGTCGATCTCCAGGGCGCGCTGGGCGGCGGTGGTGTCGGTGGAGAAGTACGGCATGCCCATACCGGCACCGAAGATGACCACACGGCCCTTCTCCAGGTGCCGCACGGCACGCAGCGGGATGTACGGCTCGGCGACCTGGCCCATGGTGATGGCGGTCTGCACGCGGCTGTCGATGCCCTCCTTCTCCAGGAAGTCCTGGAGGGCGAGGCAGTTCATGACCGTGCCGAGCATGCCCATGTAGTCCGAGCGGGCTCGGTCCATGCCGCGCTGCTGGAGCTCGGCGCCGCGGAAGAAGTTGCCGCCGCCGATGACGACCGCGATCTCGGCGCCGTCACGGACGACGGCGGCGATCTCACGGGCGATCTTGTGCACCACGTCGGGGTCCACGCCCAGGCCCCCGCCACCGGAGAACGCCTCCCCGGACAGCTTCAGCATGAACCGGCCGCGTAGTGTGCCGTCGTCGCTCTTCTGGGCCTTGGTGGTCATGGGAGATCCCGCCTCTTTCACGTGGTGCACATGCGAAGAAGGCCATTGCCGGTGGGGTGTTCCAACCCGTGCGCGGCAATGGCCTCCTCGTCAGATCTGCTGTCGTCCGCCACGCACGCGCGTGACGGCGTACCGGACGACTGCGTCCGACCCTATCGGGCCGGCGCGTCGATCGCGGCACGGACTCAGATGCCGACCTTGATGCGCGTGAAGCGCTTCAGGGTGACACCGGCCTCGTCCAGGACCTTCTGGACGGACTTCTTGTTGTCCAGCGCGTACGGCTGGCCGAGCAGCGTGGCGTCCTTGAAGAAGCCGTTGAGGCGACCCTCGACGATCTTCGGCAGGGCGGCCTCGGGCTTGCCCTCGGCGCGGGTGGTCTCCTCGGCGACGCGGCGCTCGGTCTCGACGACCTCGGCCGGCACGTCGTCCTTGGAGAGGTACTTCGGCGCGAAGGCGGCGATGTGCTGGGCGATGCCCTTGGCGACGTCGGCGTTCGGCTTGTCCAGCTCGACGAGGACACCGATCTGCGGGGGCAGGTCGGGCATCGTGCGGTGCATGTACGCGGTCACGAAGCCGTCGGCGAACTGCGCGAAGCGGTCCAGCACGATCTTCTCGCCGAGGTTGGCGTTGGCCTCGTCCACGAACGCCTGGACGGTCTTGCCGGCCTCGATCTCGGACGCGAGGAGCGCCTCGAGGTCGGCCGGGGAGGTCTTGACGACGTGCTCGGCGATCGCGTTGGCGACGGCCTGGAACTTCTCGCCCTTGGCGACGAAGTCCGTCTCGCACTTCAGCTCGACGAGGACGCCGGAGGAGTTGTCGTCGGCGATGATCGAGACCACGGCGCCGTTCTCGGCGGAGCGGCCCTCACGCTTGGCGACGCCCTTCTGGCCCTTGATCCGGAGCGCCTCGACGGCCTTGTCGACGCTGCCCTCGGCCTCGTCGAGCGCCTTCTTGCAGTCCATCATGCCGGCGCCGGTGAGCTCACGGAGCTTCTTGACGTCAGCGGCGGTGTAGTTCGCCATGATCTGTGAATCTCTCTCGGAGTTCGAAGTCTCGAAGATCGGGGGGACTGTGGGTGAACGGCGGGCGGTGCGCTGGGCACCTCCCGCCGTCACTTCGTCCCTAGGGCCGTACGGACGGACTGGCGCCCGTACGGCCTACGGCCTGACTCAGGCCTGCTCGCCCTCGGCGGCCGGAGCGGCCTCGGCGGCGGGAGCCTCGGCAGCGGGGGCCTCGGCCTCAGCGGCCGGAGCCTCGGCAGCGGGGGCCTCGGCAGCGGCGGCCGGAGCCTCGGCGGCGGGGGCCTCGGCAGCGGCGTCGGCCGGCTTCTCCGCGGCGTCGTCGGCCTTCTTCTCGCCCTCGAGCAGGTCGCGCTCCCACGCGGCCAGCGGCTCGCCGGCGGCCTTGTCGCCCTTGTCGCCGGTGGCGACGCCGGAACGGGAGATGAGGCCCTCGGCGACGGCGTCGGCGATCACGCGGGTGAGCAGGGTGACGGAGCGGATCGCGTCGTCGTTGCCCGGGATCTTGTAGTCGACCTCGTCGGGGTCACAGTTGGTGTCGAGGATGGCGACGACCGGGATGTTGAGCTTCCGGGCCTCGCCGACCGCGATGTGCTCCTTCTTGGTGTCCACGATCCAGACGGCGCTGGGCACCTTGGACATCTCGCGGATACCACCGAGGGTCTTCTCGAGCTTGGCCTTCTCACGCGAGAGGACCAGGAGCTCCTTCTTCGTCAGACCCGAGGCGGCGACGTCCTCGAAGTCGATGAGCTCGAGCTCCTTGAGGCGCTGCAGGCGCTTGTAGACGGTCGAGAAGTTGGTGAGCATGCCGCCCAGCCAGCGCTGGTTGACGTAGGGCATGCCGACGCGGGTGGCCTGCTCCGCGATGGCCTCCTGCGCCTGCTTCTTCGTACCGACGAACATGACCGTGCCGCCGTGGGCGACGGTCTCCTTGACGAACTCGTAGGCGCGGTCGATGTACGACAGCGACTGGAGCAGGTCGATGATGTAGATGCCGTTGCGCTCGGTGAAGATGAAGCGCTTCATCTTCGGGTTCCAGCGACGGGTCTGGTGACCGAAGTGGACGCCGCTTTCCAGCAGCTCCCGCATCGTGACGACGGCCATGGCCGTTCTCCTTGGGTTTCTCGGTTGTGCCGCGGGGACCGGACGGCTCCCGCGCCTGACGCCCGCGGTGCGCCGAGCCACGAAGGACCGAGGGGCGCGGATACCGGAGAACCGACCGTGGCCGGCCCCTGATACCGGGGCGTGCGAAGTCGACCCGGTGACCCGGATCGCCAGAAGAAGTGTACGGGACCGGCGGGGTCCCGGGTGACGCCGCTGTCCACAACCACCGGGTGGTCCACAGGTCCCGGCACCGGCCGCGGGGACGCGGGACGGTGGCGCCATGCACGCACAGCGATTCACGGCACTGCTGCCGGTCCTGTCGATCATGACCGTGGCCACGGTGGCCTGGGCGGGCCCGCGGGTCGCACCGGCGGCCCGGGCGCTCCCCGCGCCGCCCGTCCCCGCGGTCGGCCGGGTCTGGCCGGTGGGCACCCGTCCGACGGTCCTACGCGCCTTCGAGCCCCCGGCGAGCCCGTACGCCCGAGGACACCGGGGTGTCGACCTGGCGGCGCCGCCGGGCGCTCCGGTACGGGCGGTGGCGGCCGGACGGGTGTCCTTCGCGGGCCGGGTGGCGGGCCGGGGCGTCGTCTCGGTGGAACTGTCGGCGACCGGCGTACCGCCCCTGCGGACCACGTACGAGCCGGTACGGGCGTCGGTGCGCAAGGGGGACGAGGTGGCCCCGGGCCAGGTCGTCGGCACGGTGGAGCCGGCGACGGTGGGGCCGGCGAGGGCCCCGGCGGGCTCGCACTGCGCCCGCACGTGTGTGCACTGGGGGCTGCTGAACGGCAGGACCTATCTGGACCCGCTGTCACTGCTCCCCCCGTGGCTGCGGCGGAGCGGCCCGTCCCGGCTGCTGCCGGTGTTCGGGGTCCCCCTGCCGTGAGTCAGCCCCGGACGCCCCGCAGCACCATTCCCACCGCGGCCTCCGTGATCGCCGCGGGATGCTCGGCGGCCCCCAGCTCGATCCGCCGCACCGCCGCGTCCACGACACCCTGCAACAGCATGGCCGCCAGCCGGGGCTCCGTGTGCCCCAGCTCCGCCAGCGCCGCCCCGATCATCGCCACGAGCCCGCCGTGCGCCGCCCGGATCTTCTCCCGGGCCCCCGCGTCCAGCTCGCTCGCCGAGATCGCCACGACGGCCCGGTGCCGCCGGTCCCCCACCAGGGCGAGCTGCCGCCGCACATAGGCCTCGACCTTGGCCTCGGCTCCGTCGGCCGCGGCCATGGCAGCCTCGACCTCGGCCGCCCACACGGGGAAGTCGACCTCGCACAGCTCCTCGACCACGGCGGCCCGTGACCGGAAGTACTCGTACACGGACGAGCGCGCGAGGCCCGTGCGCTCGGCGAGGGCCGGGAAGGTCAGCGCCTCCGTCCCGCCCTCGGACAGCAGGGAGCGTGCCGCGTCCAGCAGGGCGGCACGCTGCATCGACCGGTGCTCGGCCACGGAGGCCGCTCGAATCCTTGGCACGCCGACCACTCTACGGACGCTCCACCCCCGGCGGGAGGGGATCCGCCCGCACGTGCGTCCCCGGCCGGCCCGTCCGGCCCGTTCAGCGGCCGAAGCTCGCCAGTTTCGCGCGCAGCTGGAGGACGGACTTGGTGTGGATCTGGCTGACCCTGCTCTCGGTCACGCCCAGCACGTTCCCGATCTCGGCGAGCGTCAGGCCCTCGTAGTAGTAGAGCGTGACGACCGTCTTCTCCCGGTCGGGCAGTGTGTTGATCGCCCGCGCGAGGAACCGCCTGAGCTCGCGGTCCTCGGCCACCTCCACGGGGTTGTCCGCGGCGGTGTCCTCCAGCGTGTCCATGAAGCTGAGGCCGTCCCCGTCCTCGCCTCCGACGTGCAGCAGCTCCTCCAGCGCCACCACGTTGGCCAGCGACAACTGGCTGAACACGGCGTGCAGGTCGTCCACCGCGATGCCCAGCTCGGCGGCCACCTCGCACTCCGACGGCGTCCGCCGCAGCCGCGCCTCCAGCGTCGCGTAGGCGCGCTCGACGTTGCGGGCCTTCTGCCGCACCGATCGCGGGATCCAGTCCAGCGCCCGGAGCTCGTCGATCATCGCGCCCCGGATCCGGGTGATCGCGTAGGTCTCGAACTTGATCTCCCGTCCGATGTCGAACTTCTCGATCGCGTCGATCAGCCCGAAGACCCCGGACGAGACGAAGTCGGCCTGCTCCACATTGGGCGGCAGACCGACGCTCACCCGGCCCGCCACGTACTTCACCAGCGGTGAGTAGTGCAGGATCAGCTGCTCCCGCAGCCGTTCGTCCCCCGTCGCCTTGTACGACCGCCACAGCTCGTCGAGTGTCGAGGGAGCGGGCGGCCGCACGCTGCCGCCGTCACGGGCGGCTGGGGTGATCGCCGCCCGGTCGGACCCGGAGGTGTGCTGGGGCATTCGTCGCCTTGTGCCGTTCTGCCGTGAAGTGCGTGAGGTGGGTACCGCGTGGTGCAGTGGTGCCGGTCTGTGCCGGAATCCTCGTGAGCGTAGCGTGACTGGACTGTCGCGGTGCGCGAAGTATGTGCCCCGACCGGTACGCAGATACGTTCCGCTGGGCGCCCTCCGGGGTCACGGCGGTCACCCCGGTCGACTCCCGGGGCGGGTCAACTGCCGGAATCCCCAAGGCTTTCGGTGTTCCCCCGGACGGCCGAACACCCCGGGTCAACACGGCCGGGTACCCCCTCGAACGGAAACCACCGCCTGGCGTGTCAACTTCCAGCCGTCGCCGTGTCGTTCGACGTAGCCGAGTGCTCTGAGTTCGTACAGCCTCGCGATCGCGTCGTCCGGCGTGGTCCGGGCCTCGCGGGCGACCTCGCCGACCGCCGCGGGTCTGCGGGCGGGCAGCGCGGCCAGGACCCGCCGGGCCGCCGGCTCCAGCAGGTCGCGCGGCAGCGCGGGGCCACGCCGGTCGGGGGCCAGCTCACCCATGTCACCGACCAGCTCGACGACCTCGGCGGCGTCCGTGACCAGCACGGCCTCTCCCCGCAGCAGCTCGTGCACACCGGCGGAGAGCCCGCTCGTGGCGGGTCCCGGTACCCCCATCGTGTACCGGCCCAGCCGCTGGGCCGCCCGAGCGGTGACCAGCGACCCGCTGCGGTAGGCGGCCTCGACGACGACCGTGCCCCGGGTGAGCGCGGCGATCACCCGGTTGCGCAGGATGAACCTGGTCGGGGTCGGATGGTCGCCGGGCGGCAGCTCGCCGATCACCAGCCCCTGTTCGGCGATCCGGTTGATCAACGCCGTGTGGCCGCGCGGGTAGGGCTGGTCGACCCCGCAGGCGAGGACGGCGACGGTGGCGCCGCCCGCGCCCAGGGCGCCCCGGTGGGCGGCGCCGTCCACTCCGTAGGCGCCGCCCGACACCACCACCCAGCCCTGTTCGGCGAGGCCGGCGGAGAGGGTGGCGGCCATGTGGGCGCCGTACTCGGTGCAGGCGCGGGCGCCGACGACGGCGACCGACCGCAGCGCCCACATCCGCAGGCTGGGCCGCCCCCGCACCCAGAGCCCGAGCGGCCGGGCGTCCCCGAGTTCGTCCAGCGTCCCCGGCCACTCGGCGTCTCCCGGGCAGACGAACCGCATCCCGGCCTCCCGGGCGAGGGCCAGGTCCCGCTCCGGTTCGGCCTGCCCGGCCCGCGCCCGCAGGCCGGCCCAGCGCCGGGCGGTCACCCCCGGCAGCGGCTCGCCGTCGTCCCGCAGCCGACGCACCACCTCCGGGATGCCCCGCTCCCGCACCCACTGGCCGCCCACCTCGTCGCCGGGTTCGAGGACCCGCCCGAGGAAGACCCGGGCGAGCCGGTCCCCGGCGGGTTCGCCGCCGCCGTTCACGTCAGCGCCCCGAGGGCCATCGGCACACCGCGCGGTACCCCCGTGCGCAACTGGAGGGCCAGGTTCACGTCCATCGTGTCGGGCCGGTCGTGGCCGACCAGGTCGGCGACGGTCCAGGCGACGCGCAGGACCCGGTCGAGCCCCCGGGCGGTCAGCACTCCCCGCTCCAGGCTGCGCTCCGCCTCGTCCATGGCACCGATCGCGGCATGCCAGCGGTTACGCAGTTCCCGCCCCGGCACCTCGCTGTTGGTCCGCCACGGAGTGCCCGCCAGCCGGGCCGCCGCACGTTCCCTCGCGGCCCGGACCCGGTCGGCGACTACCGACGTCGACTCACCCCCGGGACCGCGGTGCGCGAGCTGGGCCCGGCTGACCGGATCGACCTCGACGCGCAGGTCGACCCGGTCGAGCAGCGGACCGGAGAGCCGCGCCTGGTAGCGGCGGATCGCCGAGGGCGGGCATTCGCACTGGGTGTCGCGCTGCGAGAAGCGGCCGCACGGGCAGGGGTTCGCCGCGAGGACCATCAGGAACCGCGCCGGGAACCGCACCACTCCGGCGCTGCGGGCGATCACCACATGCCCGGCCTCCAGGGGCTGGCGCAGGGCGTCGAGGGCGTGGCTGCCGAACTCCGGGGTCTCGTCGAGGAAGAGCACTCCCCGATGGGCCAGCGAGACGGCGCCGGGCCGGGCGAACCCGGCCCCGCCCCCGACCAGCGACTGCATCGTGGCCGAGTGGTGCGGGGCGCAGTAGGGGGCCACGTCGATGAGGGGCTTGCCCGGCGGCAGCAGCCCGGCCACCGAGTGGACCGCGGTGACCTCCAGCGATTCCTGCCTGCTCAGCCGGGGCAGCACGGCCGGCAGCCGCTCCGCGAGCATGGTCTTGCCGGTCCCGGGCGGCCCTTCCAGGAAGAGATGGTGTCCGCCGGCCGCGGCCACCTCCACCGCGGTCCGCGCCGAGCTCTGTCCGATCACGTCCGCGAGGTCGTGCTCCTGGTCCGGATGGGCGGCGCCGATGCCGTGCATCCCGGTGGCCGCGCCCGTGCCCGGCATCCGCAGGCCGGCCAGAAGCGGATCCGGGCGGCCCGCCTCGTCCGGTTCCTCGTCGGGAACCGGCTCGTCGGCGAGGATCGCGATCAGCTGACGGAGGCTGCGCACCCCGAGCACGGACACGCCGGGGACCAGTGCCGCCTCGGCGGCGGCGCACTCCGGCACGACCACCTGCTCGTATCCGGCCTCGGCCGCGGCCAGCACGGCGGGCAGGATGCCCCGGACCGGGCGCACCCGTCCGTCCAGGCCGAGCTCTCCGATCATGACGATGTCGGCGAGCACCCGCGGATCGATGCGTTCGGCCGCGCCGAGCACGGCGCTGGCGATGGCCAGGTCGAAGCCGCTGCCGCCCTTGGGCACCGAGGCGGGGCTGAGTCCGACGGTGAGTTTCTTCTGCGGCCAGTCCCCGCCCGAGTTCACCACCGCCGCCCGCACCCGGTCCCGGCTCTCGGTCAGGCTCTTGTCCGGCAGCCCGACCAGCGTGAACGCAGCCACTCCCGGTTCGAGGTCGGCCTGCACCTCGACGACGACCCCTTCGACGCCCACCAGCGCCACCGAGCACGTACGCGCGAAGCCCATCTCAGGCCACCCCCCGCGCGTGCTCGACGACGGCCGCCCCGCGGCGGGGCAGGACGACGCCGACCAGATCGACGCGCACGCCGCCCGGCGGGGCTCCCCCGTGCGCCTGGATCCACCGCTCGGCCAGGCCGCGCAGGCGCTCGGCCTTCTCCGGTGTCACCGACGCCATCGGGTGCTGGAAGCCACCGCCGCTGCGGGTCTTCACCTCGCAGACGACCAGGACGTCGCCGTCCCTCGCGACGATGTCGATCTCACCGGTCCTGCCGCAGCGCCAGTTGCGCTCCAGGACCGTCATCCCGGCCTCGACCAGCCGTCGTGCGGCCAGTTCCTCGCCGTACCTGCCGAGTGCGCCTCGGGCCAGATCCACGTTCGTGTTCATGTGGGCACCACCTCCGGCACCCACGCTCACGCATCCGCCGCCACGAAAAGGATCTCGGTGGACATCCCGGCGACTGTGGAAAACCCCGTCACCCGCACGAGCGCTTCCCTGCGGGGGGTCAGCTCCCCGGGAGCTCCAGATCGCTCTTGTTGAGCTCCTCGATGTTCACGTCCTTGAACGTGAGCACGCGCACCTGCTTCACGAACCGGGCCGGCCGGTACATGTCCCACACCCAGGCGTCCGCCATCGACACCTCGAAGAACACCTCACCCTGAACCGAGTGCACCTGCATCTCGTAGTCGTTGGTGAGGTAGAAACGTCGCTCGGTCTCGATCACGTATTTGAACAGACCGACGACATCGCGGTACTCCCGGTAGAGCTTCAGCTCCATCTCGGTCTCGTACTTCTCGAGGTCCTCGGCGCTCATGGCATGTTCCCCTTCAGCCGTGCGATCTCCCCATTGTGCGCCAGTCCCGTGCGCCTCTAGACGATTTCCGTCTCCAGGGTCACGGGTCCGGCCGGAGGACCTTCGTCGAGCAGCCTGCGCAGCAGCTCGGCGAGTCTGGTCGGATACACCGTCTCATGGGCCCGGGTCAGTTCCTGACACGTCCACCAACGCGCTCCGGCGACGCTGCGCCGCTCCAGCTCGGTCAGGGCCGTGGCCCGGGTCGCCGTCACCGTGGTACGGGCCAGGAAGTACCACTCGTCCTGGTCCCAGCGCCGGCCCGCGAACGGGAAGGAACACCTCCGCCGCCACAGCACCGGGCCGAGCTCGACCTCGCTGATGCCGGTCTCCTCGACGAGTTCCCGCAGAGCCGCCTCCTCAAGGGTCTCGTCGCCCTCCACGCCGCCACCGGGGGTGAACCACCAGCTGTCGGACGGGTCGTCCGGCTCATGACCGTGCAGCAGCAGGATGCGGTCCCGGGGGTCGAGGAGGATCACCCGGGCGACCTTGCGCAGTCCGCCCTCGTACGAGCCGAGGCCGGCGCCCGTCGGGTCGTCCGTGGTCTCAGCGGGCACCGGCCGCCTCCGGCCGGGCGCGGCGGCCGGACGTCCGCTTGGCGATCGGGCCGTACGCCGCGCCGCCGAGGACCAGCACACCACCGGCGACGATCATCCAGCCGAGCGTGCCCAGCGGACCCGGCTGGGAGAGGGCGCCGAGCGTCTTGAAGCCCGTGGGGCGCTCCAGCATGCCGTTCATGGGCCAGACGACGGCGTCGACCCGGGCCTTGACGGCGCTGCGGGCGACCGTGCCCTGGGCCGCGTCGGTGAGGTGGGCGGTGGAGTCCAGGGAGCCCTCCCGCTCGTCGCCGAGCAGGAACAGCCGGCCGTCCGGCACCTTCACGGTCGGGATGTTCTTGTTCTCGGCCAGGCTGCCCGCGGGCAGATACGGTTCCTCGATCTGCTTGCCGTTGACGGTCAGCTTGCCGTCGGTGCAGCAGGAGACCGTGTCGCCACCGACCGCGACGACCCGCTTGACCACGGGCGCGTTGCTCGCCCAGGTCTTGTCGGTGAAGACGACGACGTCCCCGCGCCGCACCTCGTCGCCGTCGACGCGCTGGGCCAGCACACGGTCGCCGGCGGTGATCGTCGGGCTCATGGAACTGGTGGGCACGGTGTACGGCCGGTAGATCAGCGCTCCCCATCCGAATCCCACGAGGAACAGCACGAGGCCCAGCGCGACGGCCAGGCCGGACAGACGCTGTCCGGTCCGGCTGCCCACCGGGCCACTGCTGGTGCCACCGCCGCTGTGCGGGGCCGTACGCGTAGTGCTCTCGCCACCCATGGATCCGCACCCTACCCGGCGGTACCGAACCGGGTCAGCCCCTCTTCCCCGGTCTTCCCGAGCCGTGGTCGCAAGCTTGGGAAAGGGTTTGCCGAGGGGCGGCCGCGCGGAAGCCGGAAGGTCAGCGGAGCGCGGAGTCCTCCGTGCGCCGACGACGCCACAGGACCACCGGGACGGCGCCGACGAGGGCGAGGCCCTGCGGGGCGACCGTGAGGGCCGCGGATCCCGCGGCCTGGGTGTTCAGACCGTCCTGGCCGAAGGTGTCCGGCACCGGCAGCGTGCCCCAGCGGGTGATCGGCCAGGCCTTGACGACGGCACGGCCGACGACCTGGTCGACGGGCACCATGCCGTGGTTCTTGTCCGACTGGTTGTACCGCGAGTCGCGGGAGTTCTGGCGGTGGTCGCCCATGACCCAGATGAAGCCCTTGGGGACCTTCACGGTGAACTGGCCGCCCTGGTCGTCCTGGCTGCACGGGGTGTTGCCGGCGTAGACGTAGTCCGACTCGTTGAGCGCCTTGCCGTTGACCGTGAGCGGACCCGTGCCCTTGCAGGAGACGGTGTCGCCGCCGACGCCGATGACCCGCTTGATCAGGTCCTTCTCCTCGGCGGACGGCATCAGGCCGATCCAGCTGAGGACGGTCTGGAAGGCGTTCGGGTCGACGGTGGCCTCGCCCGCCAGCCAGTTGTCGGGGTCGTGGAAGACGACGACCTCGCCGCGCTCCGGCTCGGAACCGAACCACGGGGTCAGCTTGTCGACGAGGACCCGGTCACCCTCCTTGAGGGTGTTCTCCATCGAGGCGGACGGGATGGAGAACGCCTGCACCAGGAACGTCTTGATCAGCAGCGCGAGGACGAGCGCGATACCGATCAGGATCGGCAGCTCCTTCCAGAAGGAGCGGGGCTTCTTCTGCTTCGGGGCCCGGCCGCCGGACCCTTCGCCGCCGGTCCGGGGCGGCTCGTCCGCAGGCGGGCCTTCGCCGCCCGCGGCCGGGTCATTCCCGGGAGTCACGGCGCTGTCGGAAGCCGGGTCGGCGGCTTCCACCGGATGACCGCGGTGCTCCTCGCCGTCGTGCCCGGACCGTGCGCCAACCGCCACATCCCCCACGCCAACTCCTCACTCTGTGCCGCTGCCTGCCCCACGTACGGCGCAGGCCCACCACTCCCATAACGAGCGGGAGTTCCGCAGGGCTCGGGAGTTGACCGACCGATCCGTTCGGATCGCCGGGGGCAACCCTATGCGACAGCTGGGCGGACGCGGTCGCCGTGGCTGCCGAGCCGGTGACGGACGCGAAAGTTTGCGGTTCCTTGAGACGGACCCAGTGCCCCAGCGGCCAGGCGATGACCATGGCCCGCCCCACCACCTCGTCCTCCGAGACGGTGCCGCCGTAGTCGGTGTTCTGGTGGGCCCGGGAGTCGGCGGAGTTGGCCCGGTGGTCGCCCATGACCCACAACCGCCCCTGGGGGACGGTGATGTCGAACGACGTGCTGGAGGGGTCGTTGCCGGGGTACAGATACGCCCCCTCCTCCAGGGGCACGCCGTTGACGGTGACCCGCCCCTGCGTGTCACAGCACACGACGCGGTCGCCGCCCACCCCGACCACCCGCTTGATGAGATCCTTCTCGTCGTCGGACGGCAGCAGGCCGATGAAGGTGAGCCCCTCCTTGAGCTGCTTGACGACGACGGGGTCTTCCTTCTTCGTGGTCGTCTGCTCGTCGTCGAGCCAGCCGCCGGGGTCCTTGAAGACGACGACGTCCCCGCGCTCGGGCTTGGAGCCGAACCACGGGGTGAACTTGTCGACCAGGACCCGGTCGCCGATCCGGATCGTCTGCTCCATGGAGCCGGACGGGATCACGAAGGCCTGCACGAGGAAGGTCTTCAGCACCAGGGCTATCAGGACGGCGACACCGACCAGCAGCGGTATCTCGCGGACGGCCGAGCGCCTGCGCTTGCGCTTGACCTTGCGCTGGAGCTTGCGCCGCTCCGCGCGCGTGCGGCCGCCGGCCGAGCCGGAGGTGGTGCGCCGGGCGCCGGTGGGCAGCAGGTTCTCCGCGGCGCTGGTGGGGATGGAGCGCGGCCTGCCGCGGTTACCCATGGGCACCCTCAGCGCCGGGCACGCGCGCGTAGGCGCTCGGGCGGGACAGGCGGGTGAGGTGCGCGTACGGCCACAGGATCCAGTCGGCACGGCCGATGACGCGGTCGACGGGGATCATGCCGCCGCCCGGTGAACCGAGGTGGTCCCGGGAGTCGCGGGAGTGACTGCGGTGGTCGCCGAGGACGAACAGGGTGCCCTCCGGCACGACCACGTCGAAGTCCACCGTGGACGCACCGTCGCCGGGATACAGGAACGTCGACTCGTCGACCGACCGGCCGTTCACCTTGATCCTCCCCTCCTTGTCGCAGCAGACCACGTGGTCTCCCCCTACACCCACGACGCGCTTGATGTAGTCGAAGTTCCCGAAGTACCCGGTGCCGTCGAACACGACGACATCGCCGCGCCGCGGCTCGGCATCGAAACGGTACGCCAACTTATTTACGAGAACGCGGTCACCGATCCTCAATCCGTTTTCCATGGATCCGCTCGGAATCTGGAATGGTTGCGCAACGAACGCGTTGAGAACCAGCAAAAACAGCAGGCAGATCAGCAACGTCAGACTGATCCGGCCGCCCGGGAGCCACTCCGTGATCCGCCCCGCCAACGCGAAACGCGACCGTCCCTCCGGCGCCTCCCCCTTCGGGGTCTCCTGGGAGACGTCCGCGGGAACGGGAGGGTGGGAGGAGCGGTCGCGCTCCGTCGTCGGCTGACCTTCGGTGTCCATCGGGGCCAGATGCTATCCGGCCGCTCTATGAACCCCTCGGTGCAGTCAGTTGTCGCGCTTCTCCTTGATCTTCGCGGCCTTGCCGCGCAGCTCGCGCAGGTAGTAGAGCTTCGCGCGACGCACGTCACCGCGGGTGACGAGCTCGATCTTCTCGACGATCGGGGTGTGCACGGGGAAGGTGCGCTCGACGCCGACGGAGAAGGAGACCTTGCGGACCGTGAAGGTCTCGCGGACGCCGGCGCCCTGGCGGCGGATGACTACGCCCTTGAACTGCTGCACACGGGAGCGGTTGCCCTCGATGACGCGGACGTGGACGTTGACGGTGTCACCCGGGCGGAAGGCCGGGACGTCGGTACGCAGCGACGCGGCGTCGACGGAGTCGAGAAGGTGAGACATTTCGTCTGCTTTCTTCGCTGATGCCACAGGTCATCAACGGAACTAGATGTTCGAGGATTGAGTGCCGTGTGCCCGTCGAGGCGGGCGTCGTGTCCCCCTGCGGCAGGGGCGCACACCGGACGGCGCACAACAGCGACCTATTCTTCCACGCCGTCGGTCCTGCGCCAAAATCGACCGTACGGCGCACCCTCCGGGTCGGGCGCCCAGCCCAGGATGGAGAGCATCTCCCGGTCCTTCTTGTCGAAGGTCTTCGGCTCGCAGCGCTCGATCAGGTCGGGCCGGTTGGCCGTCGTGCGCCGCAGGGCCTCGTCGCGGCGCCAGCGGGCGATCCTGCCGTGGTGGCCGCTGAGCAGCACCTCGGGGATCTCCCGGCCGCGCCAGGCGGGCGGCTTGGTGTAGACGGGCCCCTCCAGGAGGCTGGCCATGGCGCCGGGGGCGAAGGAGTCGTCGCGGTGGGACTCGGCGTTGCCCAGCACGCCGGGCAGGAGCCGCGCCACGGCCTCGGTGACGACCAGGACGGCGGCCTCCCCGCCGGCCAGGACGTAGTCGCCGATGGAGACCTCGTAGACCGGGATCCGGGTGGCGTACTCGTCGACGACCCGCCGGTCGATGCCTTCGTAGCGGGCCGGGGTGAAGATCAGCCAGGGGCGCTCGGAGAGCTCGACCGCGAGCTCCTGCGTGAAGGGCCGGCCGCTGGGGGTCGGGACGACGATCGCGGGCGCGTGCGAGCCCCGCTCGTAGCCGTCGGCCAGGACGGTGTCGAGGGCGTCGCCCCAGGGGCCGGTCTTCATGACCATGCCGGGTCCGCCGCCGTAGGGGGTGTCGTCGACCGTGTTGTGCCGGTCGTACGTCCACTCCCGCAGGTCGTGTACCTGCACGTCGAGCCGCCCACGCGCGCGTGCCTTGCCGACGAGGGAGACGTTCAGCGGGTCGAGGTACTCGGGGAAGATCGTGAGAACGTCGAGGCGCATTACGGCCGGTCCCCGTCCGCGTCCCCGGCCTCGCCCTGGTCCCCGGCCTCGCCGTCGTCACCGGCGTCGCCGTCGTCACCCTCGCCGTCGTCGTCGCGCGAGGACGCGATCTCGGCACGGTCGTCGATCAGACCGGGCGGCGGGTCGATGACGGCCCGCTGCTCCTCGAGGTCGATCTCGGTGACGATCGACTCGACGAACGGGATCATCACCTCGCTGCCGTCGGGCCGCTCGACGATGAAGAGGTCCTGGGAGGGCAGGTGCGAGATCTCGGTGATCCGGCCGACCTCCTCGCCGTCCTTGGTGACCACGTCCAGGTCCATCAGCTGGTGGTCGTAGTACTCGTCCTCCTCCTCGGGCAGCTCCTCGGGATCGACGTCGGCGATCAGGAGGGTGTTGCGCAGGGCCTCGGCCGCGGTGCGGTCACGCACCCCCTCGAAGCGCAGGAGGAGACGGCCGCTGTGGACGCGGCCGGTCTCGATGGTCAGCGGGCCGGTCGAGGCCGGGTCCGTGGTCAGGACGGCGCCGGGCGCGAGCCGCTGCTCGGGCTCGTCCGTGCGTACCTCGACGGTGACCTCGCCCTTGATGCCGTGGGCGCGGCCGATCCGCGCGACTACGAGCTGCACTTCTGAAGATCTCCTGTCGTACCTGTCGTCACGACTGCCGTAACGACTACGGGCCGGGGACGGCCCAGTGGCCCTCCCCGGCCCGAGCCGGTGCTGCGAAACGCGTCAGCGGACGTGATCCACGTCGACGAGGTCGACGCGGACGCCACGGCCGCCGATGGCGCCCACGACGGTGCGCAGTGCGCGTGCGGTGCGGCCGTTGCGACCGATCACCTTGCCGAGGTCGTCCGGGTGGACCCGGACCTCGAGCACGCGCCCGCGGCGCAGGTTGCGCGAGGCGACCTGCACATCGTCGGGGTTGTCGACGATGCCCTTCACGAGGTGCTCAAGCGCCTCTTCGAGCATGCTGCTCAGGCCTCGGTCGGCTCAGAGGACTCGGCGGCAGCCTCGTCCTTCTTCTCAGCCTTCTTCTTCTGGGTGATGGCCTCACCCTTGCCCGAGTCGTCGCCACCGAGGGCCTCGAACAGCGGGCGGGCCTTCTTCGGCTCGGCGACGAGCAGCGGCGCCGGGGCGGGCTCGCCCTTGAACTTCTGCCAGTCGCCGGTCTTCTTCAGAATGGCGAGCACGGGCTCGGTCGGCTGCGCGCCGACACCCAGCCAGTAGGCCACGCGGTCGGCGTCGACCTCCATGACCGACGGGTTGTACGTCGGCTGGTACTTGCCGATCTCCTCGATCGCACGACCGTCACGACGGGTACGGGAGTCGGCGACGACGATGCGGTAGTGAGGCGCGCGGATCTTGCCCAGACGCTTCAGCTTGATCTTGACTGCCACGGAAGTGGTGTCTCCTGGTCTTGACGTGGTTGGGCACGGCGAGATTGCCGCGTGGGGTTGCGGTACCCGAGTGCCCGATGGACGCGTCAGCCGGAGGAGAGAGGGGTCCTATGCGACTGTCGAGTACAGCTAGCCATTGTGCCACACCACGCGGGCCCCTTTCGGCCGCGGGTGGGTTCCGGGCATGCGGCGGAAACGCCCGGCGCTCGCGGGGCGCCGCCTTCGACGGCGCCCCGCACCACGCTGAACCGGCAGCCACGAGATGCCGGTGCACGACGGCAAGTGCCTAGGCCGCGCCCGCGATCTCCGGGATGCGGAACGGCTTGCCGCAGCCCCCGCACACGATCGGCGCCTGGGCCAGGACCGACGGCACGACGCGCACGTTGCGGCCGCAGTCGCAGACGGCCTTGACGCGGACGCCGCCGCCGGAGGAGCCGTGCCGGGCCGCCGGCCCGCGGAAGGTACGGGTGGTGTCGGCGGAGGTGGCCACCAGGTGGGCTTTGAGGGCCCGCTGGAGCCGCTCGATCGTCGGGCGGTAGCGCCGCTTGGCCTCCGGGTTGAGCGTGACCAGGGAGAAACCGCTGCTCGGGTGCGGTTCCTCGGGGTGGTCCAGTCCGAGTTCCTCGGCGATCGCAAGGAATCTGCGGTTGTGGTAGCGGCCGGCACGGGAGGTGTCGCGCACGCCGCGGGCGGCGGCGATGCCATGGACTGCCTCGTGAAGCAGTCGCTCGAAGGAGAGCTCGTGACCGCAGGCGGACGACGACTCCCCGATCAGGGACTCTGGCGCGGCAAGATCCGGCAGTTCGGGGTGGTACCGCTGAATGTCGGCCCACGCCTCTGCCAGTTCTGCGGCGAGAACAGGTGGTGTCTGTGTCGTGCTCACGTAATGACAACGAGCGGGGGTGCCCCTGTGTTCCTATTCCGGGCCATCCCAAATAATTTGCACGTACCCGTCAGTTGCCGCTGATGCGTCCTGACGAGGGCGGGTGCGCTGATCTGCGGAGAAGCCTCACAGCTCCTACCAAGCTGGTGCGTAGGCCCACGTACGACCCGGCGCGTAGACGACGTCCGCGCGCCGGGGTGGGGATGTTCCGCAGGGGCGCAAGAGGCGTTTCGGTCGCTCTCGCGAGCGGAGGGCGTTGCCTCAGTAAGCGCGCGCGACGATCGCGACGTTACCGGGGGCGTCCCCGTCGTCCGGCACCGACCCGTCCTCCGCGAGCAGACACCGTACGGTCAGCGACCGCTCGGCCAGCTCGGCCTCGCCCTCTTCGCCGAGGGTCGCCCACGGGATGCGCGCCCAGCCGCCGGCGACGGCCGCCTCGGCCGCCTCCTCGATCGTCGAGACGTCCGTGGTGCGGGACTCTCGGCGCTCGCGGGACTGCCGCAGCAACAGCGCCTGGTCCTCCTCGAGGACGGCGGGCAGCAGGCCGACGAGCGCGTCGACCGCCACCGGCTCCTTGCCTCCCGGAATGCGCCGGGCCAGCATCGCGGTGCCGTTCTCCAGGTCACGGGGTCCGATCTCGACGCGGACGGGCACGCCCTTGAGCTCCCAGTCGACCGCGCGCCGCCCGAAGGGGACGTCGGTGCGGTCGTCGACCCGGACGCGGAGTCCCGCCGCCTTCAGCCGGTCGCCCAGCTCGCGGACCTTGGCCAGAACCGCCTCGTCGCCCTTGACCGCGAGGACGACGACCTGGACGTGTGCCAGCCGGGGCGGCACCCGCAGCCCGTCGTCGTCGCCGTGGGTCATCACCAGGGCGCCGATCATGCGGGTCGTCGAACCCCAGGAGGTCTGCCAGACCAGCTCCCGGGTGCCCTCCTTCGAGAGGTAGCGGGTGTCGAAGGCCTTGGCGAAGTTCTGGCCCAGCTCATGGCTGGTGACCATCTGGAGGGCCTTGCCGTCGCCCATCATGCTCTCGAGGGTGAGGGTGTTGACGGCGCCCGCGAAGCGCTCCTTGACCGTCTTGCGGCCGGAGACGAAGTCGATCGCGAGGACGTTCTCCAGGAAGTCGCCGTAGACCTCGCGCTGGATGCGCGCGGCGAAGTCGCGGGCCTCCTCGTAGGTGGCGTGCGCGGTGTGCCCCTCCTGCCAGAGGAACTCGGACGTCCGCAGGAAGAGGCGGGGCCGCAGCTCCCAACGGACCACGTTGGCCCACTGGTTGATCAGCAGCGGCAGGTCGCGGTAGCTCTGCACCCACTTGGAGAAGTACTCGTTGACGATGGTCTCGGAGGTGGGCCGGACGACCGCCGGCTCCTCCAGCTCCTTGCCCCCGCCGTGCGTCACGACGGCCAACTCGGGGGCGAATCCCTCGACATGGTCCGCCTCGCGGGTGAGGTAGGACTGCGGGATCAGCAGCGGGAAGTACGCGTTCTCGGTGCCCGTCTCCTTGATGCGGGCGTCCATCTCCGCCTGCATCCGCTCCCACAGTCCGTAACCGTACGGTCGGATGACCATGGTGCCCCGCACCGGTCCGTTGTCGGCCAGTTCAGCCTTGCCGATCAGATCCTGGTACCAGCGCGGGAAGTCGTCCGCCCGCGGGGTGAGAACGGGAGCCTGTGCCATGGCGAGATGGTACGGCCCCGAGTTGCCGGAATGTGAATTCTCGCCACAGGCACAGCCGGCGTACAAGCAGGGGCCCGAGACCCCTGGACGCCGCCGCGTACGGGGAGTTACCTGGCATACGGGGGAAGTGCGGGCGCACTGCACGGGGGCCACTTGATCGGTTACTGCGGCAACTCTCGGCGGATTGGGGCGCTTATCCATGACACCTACGCTCGTGCGGCAGCACCTGCCACTCGCGGGGCCCACGCCCCACGCGGACCCGGGTGCACGCGCGCGTGACTGGTCGGAGATCCAGGAGCGGATGCTGGTCCCGCTCTACGAGGCCGTCTACGAGCGACTGGACGTGGGGCCCGGCACCAGGCTCCTCGCGCTGGGCTGCGGATCCGGGCTCGCCCTGGTGATGGCGGCCGCCAGAGGCGCGGCGGCACTCACCGGTGTCGAACCCGCCTCCCCGGAACGGCTGGCCCTCGCGCGCGAACGCCTGCTGCCGAGGGAGACCGGGGAGCGGGCCGCGGACGCGCGGCGGGACGGCGGCGGCACCCGCCTCACCGACCGGTTACCGACGAACACGGCCGGGCCGGGCACGCGCGCGTACGACCTGGTGACCGCGTTCGAGCCGATCGGATGTCTCGCGGGCGACGCGGACGGGCTCGGCGGCCTGCTCTCGGCCACGACGCCGCTCGCCGTGCGCGGGGCGGCCGTGGTGCTCGTCGGCTGGGGCCCACCGGAACGCTGCGCCACGGCGGCGGTGCTGCGGGTCGCGGCCAAGCTGGCCGATCCGCTGCGCGGCGGCACGGTCCGGCTGCGTCCGACGCTGCGTGACGACCTGGAGGAGGTCGCCGGACGGGCCGGCCTGAAGCCGGACGGGTCGGGGCGGGTGGCCTGCCCCTTCGGGTACGCCGACGTGGAGAGCGCTCTGCGGGGCCTGCTGTCCACCGGGCTGTTCGACGCGGCGGTCGCGGCGACGGACCAGGCGCAGGTCGACAAGGAACTGACCGAGGCGCTGCACCCGTACCGGCGCCCGGACGGGACGGTGTGGATGCCGAACGTGTTCCGGTACCTGATCGCGCGGACCCCCTGAGGTTCCCGCGTCCCCGAGGACCACGCCCGCGCGCCTGCGCGCCTCGCCGCAGGCCCGTGCCGGCCGGGTGAGGCTCCCGGCGCCCGTCCGGCCGCCTCCGCGCGACCGTTCCCGGCGTCACGCCGTGTGGGGCGCCCCTCCGTGATCGGAAGAGCGCCCCACCTCGCGTGCGGACGGGCGCGGCTCGCGCCGACCCGCGTGTGTCGGGCCGTCAGCCCATGAACTTCTTGAACTCGTCCGGCAGCTCGAAGTCCTGGGCGCCCTGCTGCGGCAGCCCGAGCGCGTTGCCGCCCTGGGCCTGGGCCTCGCGGCGCTGGGCCTCCTCCAGCTCCTGCTGCTTGCGCTTCATCGGGTTGCCGGAGCGCTGCTTGCCCTTGGCCTGCTTCGGCTGCTTCTTCTGCCTGCCGGCGCCGCCGCCCATGCCCGGCATCCCCGGCATCCCGGGCATGCCGCCGCCCTGGGCCATCCGGGACATCATCTTGCGGGCCTCGAAGAACCGCTCGACCAGGCCCTTCACCGCGCTGACCTCGACGCCGGAACCCTTGGCGATACGGGCGCGGCGCGAGCCGTTGATGATCGTCGCGTCCTGGCGCTCGGCCGGGGTCATCGACTTGATGATCGCGGCCGTGCGGTCGACGTCACGCTCGTCGAGGTTGGCGATCTGGTCCTTGATCTGGCCCATGCCGGGCAGCATGCCGAGCAGCTTGCTGATGCTGCCCATCTTCCTGACCTGCTCCATCTGGGCCAGGAAGTCATCCAGGGTGAAGTCCTGGCCCTTCTTGGACGCCAGCTTGGAGGCCATTTTCTCGGCCTCTTCCTGACTGAACGTCTTCTCCGCCTGCTCGATCAGGGTGAGCAGGTCACCCATGTCGAGGATGCGGGAGGCCATCCGGTCGGGGTGGAAGGCGTCGAACTCGTCGAGCTTCTCGCCGTTCGAGGCGAACATGATCGGCTTGCCGGTCACCGAGGCGATCGACAGGGCCGCGCCACCGCGGGCGTCGCCGTCGAGCTTCGACAGCACGACACCGTCGAAACCGACGCCGTCGCGGAAGGACTCGGCGGTGTTGACGGCGTCCTGGCCGATCATCGCGTCGACGACGAAGAGGATCTCGTCGGGCGACACGGCGTCGCGGATGTCCGCGGCCTGCCGCATCAGCTCGGCGTCGATACCGAGTCGGCCGGCGGTGTCCACGATCACGATGTCGTGGACCTTGGTCTTGGCGAACTCGATGGAGTCCTTGGCGACCTGGACCGGGTCACCCACCCCGTTACCGGGCTGCGGGGCGTAGACGGCCACGCCGGCGCGCTCGGCGACGACGCTGAGCTGGTTGACGGCGTTGGGGCGCTGGAGGTCGCAGGCGACGAGCAGCGGCGAGTGGCCCTGCTCCTTCAGCCAGCGGCCGAGCTTGCCCGCCAGGGTGGTCTTACCGGCACCCTGGAGACCGGCCAGCATGATCACGGTCGGCGGCTGCTTGGAGAAGCGCAGTCGCCGGGTCTCGCCGCCGAGGATCGTGACGAGTTCCTCGTTGACGATCTTCAGGACCTGCTGGGCGGGGTTCAGCGCCCGGGAGACGTCGGCGCCGAGAGCGCGTTCCTTGACGTTCTTGATGAACGTGCGGACGACCGGCAGGGCCACGTCCGCTTCGAGGAGGGCGATGCGGATCTCGCGCGCCGTGGCGTCGATGTCCGCTTCGCTCAAGCGCCCCTTGCCGCGCAAGTTCTTGAAGGTCGCTGAGAGGCGATCGGAGAGAGTATCGAACACGGCGGCGTCGGTCCTCGGAGTCGGGGGCAGTCTGAGCGTCTTCCAGGGTATCCGGCCGCGCAAGACATTCGTCCCCGCCTGCTGTATTCAGCGGGCGGGGACGCGTGCCACGCGGCCCACGGTCACGCCCGCAGCGTCTCCTCCAGCTTGCGGGTCACCGAGGCGGCCTCGTCGCCGGGCAGCGGCGTGCCCTCGGTTCCGGTGACGTAGAAGGCGTCCACGGCGTTCGCGCCGAGGGTCGACACGTGCATGCTGCGGACCCGCAGGCCCTCGTCCTCCAGGGCCTGCCCGATCCGGAACAGCAGGCCCGGCGCGTCCTGCGCGCGTACCTCGATGACCGTGGCGTGCCGGGAGGCCGCCGGGGCCACCGTCACCCGCGGCGGCGGCGCGACCACGCCCCGGCGGCGGGGGTAGGCGGCGTCGCGTTCCGCGAGCCGTCCGGCGATGTCCAGCGAGCCGTCCAGGGCGCGTACGAGGTCGGCGCGCAGCCGGGCCGCCTGGGGCAGCGAGCCGTACTCGGCGGCGACCCGCCAGTTCAGCAGCAGCACGGAGCCCTCGACGCCGCTCGGCAGGTCCAGGGCGCGCAGCTCGGCGGTGCGGACGGTCAGGCGGTGCATGGCGAGGACGCCGGCCACCGCGGGCAGCACGCCCGCCTGGTCGGGTACGGCGATGAGCAGCTCCACACCGAGCGGCTCGGGGTCGTCCGCCGGCCGGTCCTCCGCGGGAGGCTCGGTCTGGGCGCGCAGGGCCAGCACCGGGCTGCTGGTGGCGACGGCCTCGATGGCGAGCCGTTCCTGCTCCGCGGTGGGCGCGGCGGCGTCGGGCTCGTCCGGCTCGTCCCCGGCGAGCACCGCCGCCACGCGCTTGACCAGGTCCGCCACGAGCGAACCCCGCCAGGACGACCAGGCGGCGGGACCGGTGGCCTGCGCGTCCGCCTCGGTGAGGGCGTGCAGCAGCTCCAGGGTGCTCTGCGAGCCGACGGCCTCGGCGACCGAGCGGACCGTGGCCGGGTCCTCCAGGTCGCGCCGGGTGGCCGTCTCGATCAGCAGCAGGTGATGCCGTACGAGCGCGGAGAGGACGGCGACGTCGGCGCGGTCGAAGCCGATCCGGGCGGCGACGTCCTTGGCGATGATCTCGCCCGCGACCGAGTGGTCGCCGGGCCAGCCCTTGCCGATGTCGTGCAGCAGCGCGGAGACCAGGAGGAGGTCGGGGCGGCTGACGCGGCGGGTGAACTCGGAGGCGCGCACGGCGGTCTCGATGAGGTGCCGGTCGACGGTCCAGATGTGCACGGCGTTGCGCTGCGGGCGGCAGCGCACCCGCTCCCAGTCCGGCAGCAGCCGCGTGATCAGGCCCTCGGCCTCCAGCGCCTCCCAGACCTCGATGGTGGGCGGGCCCGAGCCGAGCAGGGTCACGAGCTGTTCGCGGGCCTCGGCGGGCCAGGGCGTGGGCAGCGGGCGCACGGTGGCGGCGAGGCGCCGTACGGCGTGCAGCGAGAGCGGGAGGCCGGCCTGCGCGGCGGCGGCCGCGGCACGCAGCGGGAGCACGGGGTCGCGTTCGGGGCGTGCGGCGCGGGCGAGCACCACCTCGCCGTCCTGCTCGACCACCCCTTCGGCCAGCGGCGAGCGCTCGGTGACGGGCTTGCCGCCGCCGAGCATGGCGCGCAGCCTCGGCCGCACGGCGCGCGACCGCAGCACCCGTCCCACTTCGCGCCAGGTGACGTCGCTCGCGTACGAGATGACGCGGGCCGCCTCGTACACCTGCCGCAGCAGTGTGTCGGCGTCCAGCAGGCCCAGCTCGGCGGCCACCTGGTCCTGTTCCTGGAGGGCGAGCCGGTCGGTGGCGCGGCCGGTGGCCAGGTGCAGGGCGTCCCGTACGTCGAGGAGCCGGCGCCGGGCGTCGTCGAGGCCCTCGCGGGGCGCGTCGGCCAGCCACGAGGCGGCGACGGCCCGCAGCGCGGTGGCGTCCCTCAGCCCGCCCCGCGCCTCCTTCAGGTCCGGCTCCAGCAGGTACTGGAGCTCGCCCTGGCGTTCGGCGCGTTCGGCGCAGAGTTCCTGGAGCTCGGGGAGGCGCTTGGGCGCCTGGTTGCGCCAGTCGGCGAGGACGGCCGTCCGCAGTCCCGCCGTCAGGGCGGGGTCGCCGACGAGGTGGCGGGCGTCGAGGAGGCCGAGCTGGACCTTGAGGTCCTCGCCGGCGGTCTTGCGGGCCTCCGCCGGGGTGCGGACGGAGTGGTCCAGGGCGAGGCCCAGGTCCCACACGGGGTACCAGAGCCGGTCGGCGAGGGCGGCGACCGCCTTGGGGTCGGCGCCGTCGTGCAGCAGGAGGAGGTCGAGGTCGCTGCGCGGGGACAGCTCGCCCCGGCCGTAGCCGCCGACGGCGACCAGGGACACGCCCTTGAGGTCCTCGGTGCCGGCCGCGAACAGCCCCGACAGCCAGTCGTCGGTCAGTTCCGCGAGGGCGGAACGGCGCGGCGGCCCGGACCGCGCCCCCTCGGTGAGGAGGCGCAGCCGGGCCGCCGCGTAGCCGCTGGGTCCCGAGTCCTCTGCATCCTTGCGCACGTCCGTACTCGTCACCCAGCGACTCCTGTTCTGTTCTGCCGTCAGAGCGCGTCCGGACCGCGCTCGCCGGTGCGGACCCGTACGGCCGTCTCGACCGGGAGGGACCAGACCTTGCCGTCACCGATCTTGCCGGTGCGGGCGGCCTTGACGATGACGTCGATCAGCTGCTCGGCGTCGTCGTCCTCGGCCAGCACCTCGATGCGGATCTTGGGAACCAGGTCGACCGTGTACTCGGCGCCACGGTAGACCTCGGTGTGTCCCCGCTGACGACCGTAGCCGCTGGCCTCGGTGACCGTCAGACCGTGGACGCCGAAGGCCTGCAGGGCTTCCTTGATCTCGTCGAGCCGGTGGGGCTTCACGACGGCGGTGATGAGCTTCATGCGTCCACCTTCTTGCTCGCGTCGGTGACCGCGGTCGGGAGGGCGGTCGTGCGGGCGGCGCCGCCGCCGGCCCCGCTGAAGTCGTATGCGGTCTCGGCGTGCTCGGCCTGGTCGATGCCGGCCACCTCGTCGTCCTCGGAGACCCGCATGCCGATGGTCTTGTCGAGGAGGAAGGCGAGGATCGCGGAGACCACCAGGGAGTAGGCGAGGACCGCGAAGACCCCGGCGCACTGCTTCCACAGCTGGTCGAACGAGTGGTCGCCGTAGAAGACGCCGGTCGCGGTGGACTGGCCCTTGCCGGTGGCGAAGAAGCCGATCAGCAGGGAGCCGGCGACACCGCCGACGAGGTGGACGCCGACGACGTCGAGCGAGTCGTCGTAGCCGAACTTGTACTTCAGGCCGACGGCCATGGCGCAGAGCACGCCGGCGATGGCGCCGACGGCGATCGCGCCGAGCGGGGAGATCGCACCACCCGAGGGGGTGATGGCGACCAGACCGGCGACCGCGCCGGAGGCGGCGCCCAGCGTGGTGAACGCGCCGTGGCGGATCTTCTCGTAGACGAGCCAGGCGAGCATGGCGGCGGCGGTGGCGACCTGCGTGTTGACGAACATCAGCGCGCCGACGCCGTCGTCGTTGCCGAGCCACGAGCCGGCGTTGAAGCCGAACCAGCCGAACCACAGCAGACCGGCGCCGAGCATGACCAGCGGCAGGCTGTGCGGGCGCATCGGGTCCTTCTTGAACCCGACCCGCTTGCCGATCACGAGGATCACGCCGAGGGCCGCGGCACCGGCGTTGATGTGGACCGCGGTACCACCGGCGAAGTCGATGACACCGAGCTCGAAGGCCCAGCCTCCGGCGCCCCAGACCCAGTGCGCGACCGGGAAGTAGACGACCGTGGCCCACAGGGCGACGAACAGCGCCCACGCGGAGAACTTGACGCGGTCGGCGAGCGCACCGCTGATCAGGGCGGGCGTGATGATCGCGAACATCATCTGGAAGACCATGAACACGAAGATCGGGATGGTGTAGCCGTCCCACAGCTCCGTCAGGCCGATGTTGCTGAGACCGACCCAGTCGGAGTTCCAGCCGATGAGGCTGCCGGAGTCGGTGCCGAAAGCGAGGGAGAAGCCGTACAACACCCACAGGATGGTGACGATCCCGATGCTGATGAAGCTCATCATCAGCATGTTGAGCGTGCTCTTGACCCGGACCATGCCTCCGTAGAAGAAGGCGAGGCCCGGGGTCATGATCAGCACCAGGGCGGAACAGATGAGCATGAAGCCTGTGTTCGCGGACGACAGCGTGGGTGCGTCCGCCGCAAGCGTGATGGCTGCTGCCATCGGCGTCTCCTCGTCGTAGGTACGGCCCCGTGCGGGCGAAGCCAGAGCGGGTCGTGAGGGGTGGGCCGGTTATGCGCCATGAGATTCGCGCAGCGCGGTTTCGGTCGACACCCCTCGTTGTTTCGCCGCTGTGACGAAGGCACCTCGTGCGTTACGCCTCGATGAACTGCCTGATGTTCGTCGAGTGGATCGTTATCGTGGCGCAACCTTCGGAGAACGCGATAAACCGGCCGCGGACGGCCTTCCGAATGACCTGGCATGGGGGAGCCGAGTCGGGCAGTTCGGGAGGGCCGGCCGCGGCCGGAGTTCCTGGGTCTCGCTCTGCGGACCGGCCGGATCAGACCGCTTCGGCCGTCTCCGGCAGCTCGATGGTGAGCCGCTCGGTGAGGTCCACGACCTCGGAGAGATCACCGAAATCGCGTACGGCGCTGTCCACGGTCTTTCGGATACGAGTGTTGACGCGTTCGGAGCGCACCTTCTTGGCCTCCTTCATGGCCTGGGTGGCGAGGGTGGCGCTCTGCTCGGGCTCGCGCTGCAGGAGGTGCACCGTGGCCATGCCGATCAGGTTCAGCACGTACGACCGCTGGTGGTCGTGGTCGCCCGCGAACCGCTCCACGGCCTTGCGCATCAGGGGCTCGGCCAGCGAGGCGTAGGTGGGACTGCGGCCGGCGACGTAGGCCAGGTCGCGGAACGAGTGGCTGTTCTCGCCGTAGAGCTCGGCCTCGGAGAAGAAGCGGATCCAGTCGGGGTCCGGCTCGTCCCACTCGTCGGACTCGGCGAAGGTGTCCTCGGCCATCCGCACCGCCCGCTTGCACCGGCCCGGCTGCCCCATGTTGGCGTAGGCGCGGGCCTCCATCGCATACAGCATGGACTGGGTGCGCGGGCTCGCGCAGTCCCGGCTGCCGTACTGCGCGAGGTGGATCAGTTCCAGGGCGTCCTCGGGCCGGCCGAGGTGGATCATCTGGCGGCTCATGCTGGACAGCACGTACGAGCCGAGCGGCCGGTCGCCCGCCTCCTTGGCCGCGTGCAGCGCGAGGACGAAGTACTTCTGCGCGGTGGGCTGGAGACCGACGTCGTAGCTCATCCAGCCCGCGAGCTCGGCCAGTTCGGCGGCGACCTTGAAGAGCCTGCGCGCGGTGGACTCCGGCTGGGGCTCCTGGAGGAGGTCCGTCACCTCGTGGAGCTGCCCGACGACCGCCTTGCGACGCAGCCCGCCGCCGCACTGGGCGTCCCACTGCCGGAACATCACGGTGGTGGACTCCAGCAGGTCCAGCTCGGGCCGGGAGAGCCGGCCGCGGGCCCGGCTGGTCGGCATGGAGTCCGGTTCCTCGAGCGGGGCGGGCGGCGAGGGGACGAGCCAGCGCTGCATGGGCTCGATGAGGGACGGACCCGCGCACAGGGCCAGCGAGGTGCCGAGGAAGCCGCGCCGGGCCAGCATCAGGTCGCTGCGCGAGAACTCGCTGAGCTGGGCCACCGTCTGCGGGGCCGTCCAGGGCAGGTCGACGCCGGTCACGGAGGGCAGCTGGCGCGCGGCGCGCAGCCCGAGGTCCTCGACGGAGACGACACAGCCGAACCGCTCGGAGAACAGCTCGGACAGGATCCTGGGGATGGGCTCGCGGGGGTTCTCGCCGTCCAGCCAGCGGCGCACGCGCGAGGTGTCCGTGGAGATGTGGTTGGCGCCCAACTGGCGCGCACGACGGTTGACTTGGCGGGCGAGTTCGCCCTTCGACCAGCCGCTGCGAACGAACCACGAGGAGAGCAGCTCGTTCGGGCGCTTGTCCGCACCCGCAGCGTTGTTTCCACTTCCGCCGTTGCCGCTCACTGGAACGCCCCCATCCCTGAGACCACTTGTCACTGAGTGCGCCAAGCCTTATCAGAATGCCGGTAAATACGGCCCGCCGTACGGTACTTGTCACCCTTCGAACGGAAAGGCGACTTGCCTCCGGCATACCCACAAGCGCATGTGCCTCCAGGACCCGCACACTCAAAGTAATCCTACGATCACGGCTCCGGCCACGAGGATCCCGGAAACGCCACCATTCGCCACCCCTTCGAATGAACTCCCGGTGGCTCGTACGCGATTCACTTGACATAGGACGGCCGGGAGTGGGCGGAGCGAAGCACTCAGGGGCGCACACGGCCCAGCACACCACCCGGAGCACCTCCAGGCGCTGCCTGGACCGAGCGGTCGACGGGAAGCAGAAGCACACAGAGTCACGACGACCGATCGCTGCGTAACCATCGGTGCGTCGAACCCGTTGGAGGGGGCATGGGCTTCACGATCGGCGGCATTCGCGAGATCCGCTCCGGCGCGCGCAGGCGCGGTCGCTCGTACGAGTGCACCGCCGTCGCCGAGTTCACCGGACTGTGGGGCTGGGACGCGGTGCCCGGCGCGCGCGCCGCCGCGGGCGCCTGCTCGTGCGGACGCCCCGACTGCCGTGAACCCGGCGCGCATCCCCTGGCGTTCGCCCCCCGGGTCCCCGCCGGGGCCACGCTCGACGAGGTGAGCAGGACCTGGTCGGAGTTCCCGGGCGCCGCGGTCATGCTGCCCGTCGGGCGCGCGTTCGACGTGATCGACGTCGCCGAGCCCGCCGGCCGTCGCGCCCTGGTCCGGCTGGAACGCATGGGTCTCCCCCTCGGCCCGGTCACCGCCACCCCCGACGGCCGCACCCAGTTCTTCGTCGCCCCCGGCGCCGCCGCCGAACTGACCGGCCTGCTCTACCGCATGGGCTGGGACGACCCGACCGCCCTGGACCTGCGCGGGCTCGGCCCCGGTACCCACATCACGGCCCCGCCCTCCGACCGCGGCGGGCTCGGCCCGGTGCGCTGGCTGCGCCCACCCGCGCTCGACTCGGCGACCCGTCCGCCGCAGGCCCGCCTGCTGCTGGGCACGCTGGCCTACCTGGCCCACCGGTCGCGCGCCTGAGCCGTACGGCGCGCACAGGCCGAAGCGCCCGCTCCCACTGCACCTGGGGGCGGGCGCTTCGGCCTGTGCGCGTGCGGTACGCGAGGGCTTCTCTCAGTCGCCGATAAGAGCATCCACGAACGCCTCCGGCTCGAACGGCGCCAGGTCGTCCGCGCCCTCGCCGAGTCCGATCAGCTTGACCGGGACACCCAGCTCGCGCTGGACCGCGACCACGATGCCGCCTTTCGCCGTACCGTCCAGCTTGGTCAGGACGATGCCGGTGATGTTCACGACCTCGGCGAAGACCCGGGCCTGGACGAGTCCGTTCTGCCCGGTGGTGGCGTCGAGGACGAGCAGCACCTCGTCGAGCGGCGCGTGCTTCTCGACGACCCGCTTGACCTTGCCGAGCTCGTCCATGAGCCCGGTCTTGGTGTGCAGCCGCCCCGCGGTGTCGATGAGGACGACGTCCACCCCCATCTCCTTGCCCTCCTTCACCGCGTCGAACGCGACGGAGGCGGGATCGCCCGCCTCGGGGCCGCGCACGGTGTGCGCGCCGACGCGCTCGCCCCAGGTCTGGAGCTGGTCGGCGGCGGCGGCGCGGAAGGTGTCGGCGGCGCCGAGGACGACGGTGCGCCCGTCGGCCACGAGCACGCGCGCCAGCTTGCCGGTGGTGGTGGTCTTGCCGGTGCCGTTGACCCCGACGACCATCACGATGCCCGGCTTGCGGTCCTCGGGTTCGGTCTTCACGGTGCGGTCGACCTCGGTGCCGACCAGCGTGAGCAGCTCCTCGCGCAGCAGCGCGCGCAGCTCCTCGGGGGTGCGGGTGCCGAGCACCCTGACGCGCTCGCGCAGCCGCTCGACCAGCTCCTGGGTGGGCAGCACGCCGACGTCGGCGGTGAGCAGCGTGTCCTCGATCTCCTCCCAGGTGTCCTCGTCGAGGTGCTCGCGGGAGAGCAGCGTGAGCAGGCCCTTGCCGAGAGCGTTCTGCGAGCGGGACAGGCGGGCGCGGAGGCGGACCAGCCGCCCCTCGGTGGGCTCCGGGATCTCGAGCTCGGGAGCCTCGAGAATGGGCGGTTCCTCGACGGCGGTGCCGGTCGAGCCGCCGTCGGGAAGATCCACCTCCTCTATCGTGCGGCGCGGTTCGTCGCGCGGCGTCTCGGCCTCGTCGCCGACGTGCGGCTCGGCCGGAGGGGCGGTGATGTCGGGCGCGGTGGGGGGCGGCGGGGGCAGCGACTTCTTCCGTCGGCTGCCGACCACGAGCCCGCCGAGCACACCGAGCACGACCACGGCGATGACTACAGCAAGGATGACGGTTTCCATAACGCGTCCAGTATCCATCCCTCCCCGCCCGGAGCCCCGCTCCCCGGCCCCCACGGCTGGTCGGCCGCGCCGACCCGGTGCGGCGCTGCCCGCGCCCGGGACCGCGGACGCCGGCAGCGGTCCCCGGTCCGGCCTGCGGGACCCATGGCCATCTGACTGGCCGTCAGCTACGGTCCCCCCACATTCGCCGAAGGGGGCCTCCCATGCCCGTCACCGTCGTCCGTTTCAACCTCGTCGCTCCCGGCGCGACCCCCGCCGAGCTCGGTGTGCGCTACCGGGCCGCACTCGAGATGGCCGCGTACGCCGACGAGTGCGGGGTCACGACCGTGCAGACCGAGGAGCATCACGGCGTCGAGAACAACTGGCTGCCGTCGCCGTTCGCCTTCGCGGGGGCCGTGCTCGGCGCCACCCGGCGGCTCGCGGTCACCGTCTCGGCGGCGATCGGCCCGCTGCACGACCCGCTGCGGCTGGCCGAGGACATCGCGGTGCTCGACCTGCTGAGCGGCGGGCGGCTGGTCACGGTCGCCGGGATCGGCTACCGGCCCGAGGAGTACGCCCGGGCGGGGGTGGACTGGAAGCGGCGCGGGCGGCTCCAGGACGAGCTGCTCGACACCCTGCTCAAGGCCTGGACCGGCGAGGAGTTCACGTACCGGGGCCGTACCGTACGGGTCACCCCGCGTCCGTCCTCCGAGCCGCACCCGCTGCTGCTGGTGGGCGGCTCGTCGCAGGCTGCCGCCCGCCGCGCCGCCCGGCTCGGCCTGCCCTTCTTCCCCAGCGCGCACCTTCCCGACCTGGAGGCGTACTACAAGGAGCGGCTCGTGGAGTACGGGACGGAGGGGTGGACGATGATGCCGGGCGCCGACACCCCGCTCCTGCACATCGCCGAGGATCCGGACCGGGCGTGGGCCGAGTACGGCGAACACTTCCTGCACGAGGCACGGACGTACGCCTCCTGGCAGTCCGGCGACATCCGCTCGGCCGTGCGGTCGGCGGCGGGCAGTGTCGAGGAGCTGCGGGACGAGGGGGTCTACCGGATCCTCACGCCGGACGAGTGCGTGGCGCAGGGGCTCGACAACCTCGTCCTGCATCCGCTGGCCGGCGGGATGCCTACGGCGGAGGGATGGCGCGGGCTGCGGCTGTTCTGCGAGAACGTGCTGCCCCGGCTCGACGGATGAGCCGGGGCAGCACGTTCTACGGGTGTCGAGGAGCGGGCAGCGGGGACTTGGCCCGGCTCCTCGAGCTCAGGGGGCCCGGAGGCCTCTGCGCGAGGCTCAGCCCATCTCCTCCAGCGCCTTGCCCTTCGTCTCCTTGACGTACTTCAGGACGAACGGGATGGAGAGCGCGGCGAAGAGCGTGTAGATCACGTAGGTCGCGGAGAGGTTCCAGTCGGCCAGCGACGGGAAGCTCGCGGTGATGGCCCAGTTGGCGATCCACTGCGCGGACGCGGCAACGCCCAGGGCGGCGGCACGGATCCGGTTGGGGAACATCTCGCCGAGGAAGACCCAGACGACCACACCCCAGGACAGGGCGAAGAAGAGGACGAACACGTGGGCGGCGATCAGGGCGATCCAGCCCTGGGTGGCCGGCAGCTTGCCGTCGACCAGGTCGAAGGAGAACGCCCAGGCCTCCAGCCCGAGACCGACGACCATGCCGACGGAGCCGATGAGGGCCAGCGGCTTACGGCCGACGCGGTCCACGAAGATCATCGCGATCACGGTGCCGACGATGTTGATGATCGACGTCGTGAAGGAGTAGAAGAACGAGTCCGTCGGGTCGACGCCGACCGACTGCCACAGCGTCGAGGAGTAGTAGAACGCGACGTTGATGCCGACGAACTGCTGGAAGACCGACAGGCCGATACCGACCCAGACGATCGGCTTGAAGAAGAAGGAGCCGCCGAGCAGGTCCTTGAAGGTGGACTTGTGCTCGCTCTTCATCGCGTGCTCGATCTCGGCGACGCGGGCGTCCAGGTCGATCTTCCCGCCCTCGACCTCTTCGAGGATGGCACGGGCCCGCTCGCGCTTGCCGACGGAGATGAGGAAGCGCGGGGACTCGGGGATGGCGAAGGAGAGCAGCCCGTAGAGGACGGCCGGGACCACCATGACGCCCAGCATGACCTGCCAGGCCTCCAGGCCCATGAGCTTGCCGCGCTGGTCGCCGCCGGAGGCGTTCAGCAGACCCCAGTTGACCAGCTGCGAGATCGCGATGCCGATGACGATCGCGGCCTGCTGGAAGGAACCGAGGCGGCCTCGGTAGGCGGGCGGGGCGACCTCCGCGATGTAGGCGGGGCCGATGACGGAGGCCATGCCGATGGCGAAGCCGCCGACGACCCGCCAGGCGGCGAAGTCCCACAGGGCGAAGGGCAGGGCCGAGCCGACGGCGCTGACGGTGAACAGCAGGGCCGCGATCTGCATGACCCGGATGCGGCCGATGCGGTCGGCGATGCGGCCGGCGGTCGCGGCGCCGATGGCGCAGCCGATCAGGGCGATGGCGATGACCTGTGCCAGGGCCGCGGAGCCGACGTCGTAGCGGTCCCGGATGGCCTCGACGGCGCCGTTGATGACGGAGCTGTCGTAGCCGAAGAGGAAGCCGCCCATCGCGGCCGCCGCCGCGATGAAGATGACGTGCCCGAGATGATCGGGGTGAGCCGTCCCGGCTCCTGACTTTTGTGCCTGCTCTGTGCTGGTCACGTTCAACTCCTCGGGCCGCCGGCAACGCCGCCGACGGGATCAACACCTCCAGATAGGTGGTACCTGAAGGTAAAAGCAACGGTGCCGAGACTATGCCTTCAAGTGTCGAAGTCAAGCGGGGAGGACTGTGACTTTTCAGCGCACAGGTGGAGACAATGTGTTCAACTCTTGAAGCAGCGCTCGGAGCTTGCTTTCGGATACCCCGCTACGGGCGAATCACCGCAGGCGCTGGCTGATGACCTTCGACACACCGTCGCCCTGCATGGACACGCCGTACAGCGCGTCGGCGACCTCCATCGTGCGCTTCTGGTGCGTGATCACGATCAGCTGCGAGGACTCCTGGAGCTCCTGCATGATGCGGATCAGCCGCTGGAGGTTGGTGTCGTCGAGGGCCGCCTCGACCTCGTCCATGACGTAGAACGGGCTGGGCCGGGCCTTGAAGATCGACACCAGGATGGCGACGGCGGTCAGCGACCGCTCGCCACCGGACAGCAGGCTGAGCCGCTTGACCTTCTTGCCGGGCGGCCGGGCCTCGACGTCGACGCCCGTGGTGAGCATGTTGTCGGGGTCGGTCAGGATCAGCCGCCCCTCGCCGCCCGGGAAGAGCCGGCCGAACACGCCCTCGAACTGTCGTGCGGTGTCCCGGAACGCCTCGGTGAAGACCTGCTCGACCCGCTCGTCGACCTCCTTCACGACCTGAAGGAGGTCGGCCCGGGTCTTCTTGAGGTCCTCCAGCTGCTCGCTGAGGAACTTGTGGCGCTCCTCCAGCGCGGAGAACTCCTCCAGGGCGAGCGGGTTGACCTTGCCGAGCTGCTGATAGGCGCGCTCGGCCGCCCTCAGCCGCTTCTCCTGCTCGGCCCGCAGGAAGGGCCTCGGCTGGTTGCGCGGGTCCTCGGGGTCCTCCGGCAGCACCTCGCCCTCGGCGGGCGGCGAGGGCGGCACCTGCTGGTGGGGCCCGTACTCGGAGACGAGCCCCGCGGGCTCCACCCCCAGCTCCTCGAGCGCCTTGGTCTCCAGCTGCTCGATCCGCATCCGCTTCTCGGCGCCGAGCACCTCGCCCCGGTGCACCGAGTCCGTCAGCTTGTCCAGCTCGGCCTTGAGGTCGCGACCGGCGGTGCGGGCGGCGGCCAGTTCCTGCTCGCGCCGCGCCTTCGCGGCGTCGGCGGCGACGCGCTCCGCCTCGGCCCGCCCGAGGGACACCTCGACATGCCTGAGCAGCTGCCGCGCACCGCGGGCGACGGCCTCCGCGACGGCGGCCTCGTGCCGCAGCCGCGCCCGCCGCTGCTCCGCACGCGCGCGTGCCTCGCGTTCCGTCCGCGCGGCCCGGTCCAGCGAGTCGGCCCGTCCGGCCAGCCCCTTCACCCGCTCCTCGTGCGTACGGACCTGGAGCCGCGCCTCCATCTCGGTCTGCCGGGCGTTGGCCCCGTCCGCGGCGAGCCGGTCGCGCGCGGAGGTGTCGGGCTCCTCCTCGACCGGCATCTCCTCGGCGACGGCCAGCCGTTCGGCCAGCTCCTCGGCCTCCTCCACGGCCCGGTCCAGCGCTTCCTGCGCCCGCGCCGCGGCCGCCGCGGACCGCTCGGCCTCACCGGCGGCGCCCCGCGCCTGTCCCGCGAGCCGCCCGAGCTGCTGGGCCACGGCCGACTTCTCCCGGTCGGCGGCCCGCCGCCGCTCCCCCAACTCCTCGACGAGCGCGGCACACTCCCCGCGGCGCTCCGCCGCCGTGTGCTGCGCCTCCGTCAACTCCTCGCACCGCACGGCCAGCTCCTCGAGCTGGGCGGCCGCTTCGTCGACGGACGCCTGCACCTCCAGCAGGCTCGGCGCCCCGGCGGAGCCGCCGTGCGCGAAGTGCGCCCCCAGCAGGTCGCCCTCGGCGGTGACGGCGGTGAGACCGGGCGTGGCGTAGACGACCTCCTCGGCGTCCTCGAGTGTGCCGACGACGACGATCCCCCGCAGCAGACGCCGTACGGCGGGCAGGAGATCGTCGGGGCCGCGCACGAGGTCGGCGGCGTACCGCGGTCCCTCGGCCTCCCGCGGCTCCTCGGGCACGTCGTCGGGGGCGCCGCTCAGCAACAGCGCGGCCCGGCCCCCGTCCTCCTTGCGCAGCAGGCGGATCGCCTCGGCGGCCGCGGACGGGGAGGTCACGGCGAGGGCGTCCGCCGCCGCGCCGAAGGCCGCCGCGAGCGGGACCTCGTACCCCTGCGTCACCGTCAGCAGTTCGGCGGCCGGGCCCAGCAGTCCGCTCAGCCGGTCCCGCGCGCCGATCAGCGCGCCCGTGCCGTCCTTGCGGCGCAGGCCCATCGCCAGGGTCTCGTGGCGTGCCTGGGTCGCGGCACGTCTGCGTTCGGTCCCGGTGACCGCCTCGCGGGCCGCGGTGAGGGCGGCCTCCGCCTCGACGAGCCGCCGCTTGGCCGTCTCGTGCCGTTCCGCGAGCTCCTGGTCGCCCGCGTCGAGGCCGTCGACCTCCGCCTTGAGCTCCTCGTACTCCTCCTGCGCGGTGACGGCCCGCTCCTGGGCCTCGTCGCGGGCGGCGGCGAGCCGGTCGATCTCGGCCTGGGCGGAGGCGGCACGCGAACGGGCCGCGTTGACCTGGCCGTTCAGCCGGGCCAGGCCCTCGCGGCGGTCGGCGATGGCCCGGGCGACGTCCTTCAGCCGCCGTTCCTCGACCGCGAGCTCCCGCTCCAGGTCGGCGCGGTGGGCGACGGTGTCGTCCAGCGCGTGCTGGGCCGCTTCGAGGGCGGCCTCCAGCTCGGCCTCCTGCTCGCGGACGCGGGCGGCCTCGCGCTCCATGTCCTCGGGTTCACGGCCGCGGCGCTCGTCCGGCGGCGCGGAGGTGGCGCTCTTCACGCGCGCGTCGGCGAGCGAGATCGTGCCCCGGACCCGTTCGGCGAGCTGCGACAGCTCGTACCAGGTCTGCTGGGCGCGCTGCAGGCGCGGTGCGAGCCGGCGGACCTCGTCCTCCAGGAGGGTCTCCCGCTGGAGTGCCTTGCGCAGTTCCTGCTCGGCGGCCTCCTTGCGCTCCTTGAGCGCGGCCTCGTCGGCGACCTCGGTCCGCAGGGCCTCCCGCAGCCGTACGAGATCGTCGGCGAGCAGACGCAGCCGGGCGTCGCGCAGGTCGGCCTGGATGACGGCGGCGCGACGGGCGACGGCGGCCTGGCGGCCGAGGGGCTTGAGCTGTCGCCGCAGTTCGTCGGTCAGGTCCTGCACGCGCGCGAGGTTGGCCTGCATGGCGTCCAGTTTCCTGAGCGCCTTCTCCTTGCGCTTGCGGTGCTTGAGGACGCCCGCGGCCTCCTCGATGAAGGCGCGGCGGCCCATGGGATCGGCGTGCAGGACGGAGTCCAGCCGGCCCTGGCCGACGATGACGTGCATCTCGCGGCCGATGCCGGAGTCGGACAGCAGGTCCTGGATGTCGAGCAGCCGGCAGGTGTCGCCGTTGATCTGGTACTCGCTGCCGCCGTTGCGGAACATGATCCGCGTGATGGTGACCTCGGCGTACTCGATGGGGAGCGCCCCGTCGGAGTTGTCGATGGTCAGGGACACCTCGGCGCGGCCCAGCGGGGGGCGGCCGGTGGTGCCGGCGAAGATGACGTCCTCCATCTTGCCGCCGCGCAGCGACTTCGCGCCCTGCTCGCCCATGACCCAGCTGAGCGCGTCCACGACGTTGGACTTGCCCGAACCGTTGGGTCCGACCACGCAGGTGATCCCCGGTTCGAACCGGAGCGTGGTCGCCGAGGCGAACGACTTGAACCCCCGGAGGGTCAGGGCCTTGAGGTGCACGGCGCTGGACTCTACCTTCCGGGGGTGTCTCACTCCATGAACCCGCGGTTTCACCTGTGAACGCGCAGGGCACACCAGACGTTAAGAGACTGAAAGGATGCGCGGGGGAACAAAGGGGCGGCAGAAAGACGGCGGGAAAGACGGGCGGGGGAAAGAAAGAAGGGACGCCGAAGCGTCCCTTGCAAACTCTGACAACTTAGCGGTCCGACGCGGTGAGATGAGCCGCCCGACCTCTGCGTATGCCGTTGTGCAGCGGTGCAGCGATCAGGTGAGCGCAGGCTCCGCCTGGCGTGCGTCGATGCTCTCCAGAAGCGATTCGTGAGAAGCGGCAGCCGTCAGCGCGTCGTTTTCGGCCTGGATCCGTCCGAGCTCGGATTCCAGGTCTTGTACACGCTGCTGGAGCCGTCGCATCTCGGCGAGGAGTCGCGGGTCGGAGCCGCCGACGTAACCGAGAAGCGCCTTTGCCATGATGGATGGTCCTCCACAATGAGTGACCGACCGAAGCGGTGTGGGTCGTGAGGGATTCGCACCCGCGGTGCTTGCCAGGATCTTGTTGTGCTGCCGTTCATCCATGCCAAACAGCTGAGGTGCGCGGGGTGCTTTCAGCGTCTCACCAAAAAGTTTGACGGTCAACACGATCACGCCCCGTATTGGCGGGCATCCCGGTGGCGCGCGGCCTGAACGGCGGCGCTGCGACTCCTGCGGGGCCCTCGGTGCGTGGCGATCATCCTGACGTGCGGAGCCTCCCACTGCAAGCGTTTCTTGGCAACCACCTGCCCCTTTCCCTGCGGGCAGGTGCCACCGGCATGTACCGCCGCCCGTTCCGGGCCGCTCCGCGCGGATCGCTCAGCGGATCGCGAAGCCGTCGTAGCCGCCGCGCGGTGTGTCCCATATCTCGGTGACGCCCTCCACCCGTCCGGGCGTGTCGTCACCCAGGAGCCATCCGAGCAGCCCCTCACAGCCCTCTCGGGCCCCTTCCGCGACGACCTGGACCCGTCCGTCGGCCAGATTGAGAGCAAAACCACTCAGGCCGCCGATCTCCAGCGCCTTGGCCCGGGTGAACCAGCGGAAACCCACACCCTGGACGTGTCCGCGCACCCAGGCGACCAGCCGTACATCCTCGTTCATGGGTGCAACCTAACCGGGCAAACTCGCTCGGAGCACTTCCTCCCTCAGGCCCATGCGGTACCGTCCCCACCCAATGATTCTCATATGAAACTCACTCGATCGAGTGAGTCAGGTTGAGCAGAAGGCCCAGGGGTCGCACGTCACCCCGGCGCCCCGGCAACCCCGGCCGACCGTATGGGAACCGCTGGGAACACCGCTTGGACGAGGAAGGCAAGGACATGGGACGCCACCGACGCTCCGCCGCCGGCCGCGCCGCCCCGGGCCGCGCCACAGGGGTCACACAGACGCACGGCTCGCACGCGGACAGCCACACCCCGCAGGACTCGTACGCCGACGACCGCCCCACGATGGGCATCGCGCCGTACCTGAACCCGGAGGCGTACGCCGACTCCGTCGCCAGGAGCCGGGAGTACCTGTACGCCACCGGCGACGCGTACGCCCACGCCGACGAGTACGCCCACGCCGACACCGCGGTCTTCGCGGTTGACGGCTTCCGGCCCGACGACGGCGCCCTTCCGGGCGCGAACCGGGCCGGGGCGGGCCGCCGCCGCAAGCGGAAGGTCGCCACGCCGGTCAAGACGGGTCTGCTGGGCGTCTCCGCCGCGGTCGCGATCGGCACCGTCGCGGTGGCCACGGGCGTGGTGCCCGGTCTCGACAACTACCAGCTCGGCGGCGGCAGCGGCGCGGGCGACAAGGTGCAGGCCGCCGGCTCCCCGAGCAACTCGGCCTCGGAGCAGGGCGGCACGTCCGGCTCCGCCGACGCCGAACGCGGTGGCACGTCGACCAGCCGCGACGCCGGCCGGTCGACCACGCCCTCCACCTCCACGGCACCTTCCGCCTCCCCCTCCACCTCCGCCCCGTCGGCGACGCCGGCCGAGACGGCCACCGAGAAGCCGCAGGCCACGCCCTCGAAGGAGCCGAAGACCACTCCGTCCAAGTCGAAGACGGCCACCAAGGCACCGGAGAAGTCCGAGTCCCCGGTGACGGTCTCCGCCGAGGCGCAGGCCGCGGCCGAGGTGCTGAAGCTGGTCAACGAGGAGCGGGCCAAGGTCGGGTGCAGCGCGGTCTCCGCCAATAGCTCGCTCTCGGAGCTCGCCGCGAAGTTCAGCGACGACATGGCCGCGCGCGGCTTCTTCGACCACACCGATCCTGACGGGGCGACCCCGTGGGACCGCGCGGCGAAGGCCGGCATAGCCGACCTCGGCGGCGAGAACATAGCCCGCGGCCAGGCCGACGCGGCCGCGGTCATGGAGGCCTGGATGAACAGCCCCGGCCACAAGGCGAACATCCTGAACTGCGACTTCAAGACGCTGGGCGTCGGCGTCCACCTGGGCTCGGGCGGCCCCTGGTGGACACAGGACTTCGGCTACTGAGACAACCACAGGTCAGAAGGCCAGGAACTCTCCCGGGCGTGCGGGTCGACAGCAGACGGGATGGGCGCTGGGGAGAGTGGTGGGTGACGTCAGGTCAGAAGCGCGCCTGACCCCTTGGTGGTCAGTCGGCCGCCTGCTTTACCTCGGCGGCCGTGGACACGGCTGCGTGAACTCCCGACGGATCTGGACTACGTCCGTGCACGCGAGGCGACCTCGCGCGAAGTGTGGCGGCTCCCGACCGGTGCGCTGGTGATCGAATGTGACTCGTCCGCGGGGCCTGTACGACTCTGGACACGCCGGGAATATGCCCGGCACGTCGTGGTGATGATCCGGCGTACGGGTACCCCAAGCCCTTCCACGCCCTAGCCGGGTACAGCCGCTCGTTGCTCGCGGAGGACGGAAAAGCCGTGCTCCTGACGCGGGAGGGCGGGTCCCCACCCTCCGGGCCGTCCCCGGGCCGTCGGAGGGCGCTCAACGACGACCAACGCTGACCACCACCGACAGCCGAGTCGCAGGTCGCAGCGTTGATCGATCGCACGGCCGCAGGTCGGGGACCGGCCCTTCGTTTCTTCGGCTACCAGCCCCGAAGACGGACCGACCGGCGGGGCCTGGCCCCGCATAGAACGATCAAGCGGCCTGGGCGCTGCCGGCCAGGAAGATGGCCGCGGTCTCGGCGATCCGCCGCCCCAGGTGCTCCGCCGTCGCCACGTCGGCCTTGTGGACGGCGTCCGGGCCCTCGTCGACGTTGGTCTGCGCGGCCGCGCCGAGGAAGACGCCCAGGCGGTTGAGGTCGTGTTCGGACGCGGTGCTGCTGTTCCAGCCGGGCAGCAGGCCGAGGTTGACCCAGTGCATGCCGAGCTGCGCGGCGAGGATCTGGAAGTACTGGAGGGTGTGCAGCTTGTCGCCGCTCTTGGAGCCGGAGTTGGTGAACCCGGCGGCGAGCTTGTCCTTCCAGGTCTGGGTGGCCCAGCGCGCGGAGGTCGCCTCGGCGAAGGCGTGGAAGGCACCGGACGCGGTCCCCATGTAGGTCGGCGAGCCGAACACGATCGCGTCCGAGCCGTCCAGCAGCGCCCACTGCTCCTCGGTGATCTCGTCGACCTTGATCAGACGCACCTCCGCCCCGGCGTCGGCGGCCCCGGCGCGGACCGCCTCGGCGAGCACGGCGGTGTGGCCGTAGCCGGAGTGGTAGGCGACAGCGATGACAGGCGTGGACATGGGCGCTCCTCGAATAGGGCAGGTCGAAAGCAGTGACCATAGGAAAGCACTAACTTATGGTTAGTGCAACCTGTCGGCTAGCGCTGCCTTCGAGTACGCTTGCGGTATGGACATCACCCAGGAGCGCGCGGAGGACCGGAACCTCCCGTTCAACGTGTTCGCCAAGGCCTGCCCCTCGCGCGGCACGCTGGAGCACGTCACGGGCCGCTGGGGCGGACTGACGCTCGGGGCGCTGTACGAGGGTTCGCTGCGCTTCAACGAGTTGCGCCGGCGGGTCGACGGCGTGAGCGAGAAAATGCTGTCCCAGACGCTGCACGCGCTGGAGCGCGACGGCCTGGTGCACCGCGAGGCACAGCCGACCAACCCGCCCCGCGTGGACTACGAACTGACGCCGCTGGGGCGTGAGGTCGCCGAGCGACTGCTGTCCCTCATCCACTGCCTGGAGGGGCGTATGGGTGACGTCCTGGCCGCCCGCGAGCACTACGACGGCACGCGCGGCACCCTCTGACACTTCGGGCAGAAGTAGCTGGACCGGTTCATCCACGCGCGCCGGACCATCGGCGTGGCACAGCGCCTGCACGGCAGGCCCTCGCGGCCGTACGCGTCCAGCGACCGGTCGAAGTAGCCCGACTCGCCGTTGACGTTGACGTACAGGCTGTCGAAACTGGTGCCGCCCACGGCGAGCGCCGCGTTCATCACGTCCCGGACATGGCCCAGGAGTTCGAGCGTGCGGGGACGGGTGAAGTTCGCGGTCGGACGGTCGTAGTGCAGCCGGGCGCGCCACAGCGCCTCGTCCGCGTAGATGTTGCCGACCCCGCTGATCAGCGACTGGTCGAGCAGGGCGCGCTTGATGGTGGTGCGCTTGCGCCGCAGGGCCTGATGGAACGCCTCGTCGACGAACAGCGGGTCGAGGGGGTCACGGGCGATGTGCGCGATGACGTCCGGAAGGCCCTCGGGGGTGGTGTCGTGCAGCGAAAGGCCGCCGAAGGTGCGCTGGTCGACGAAGCGCAGTTCGGTGTTCACCTCGTCCGCGAAGCGCACCCGGACCCGCAGATGTTTCTCGTCGGGCGCCTCGTGCGGCTGGACCAGGAGCTGACCGCTCATCCCCAGGTGGGCGAGGATCGCCTGGTGCGTGTCGGCCAGCGGCAGCCACAGATACTTGCCCCGGCGGCTGGGGGTGCCGATGCGGTGACCCTCGAGCCGGTGCGCGAAGTCGTCGGAGCCGGCCGTGTGACGGCGTACGGCGCGCGGGTGCAGCACCTCGGCCTCGGCGACCGTGCGATGGGCGACCCACCGCTCCAGACCGCGCCGGACGACTTCGACCTCGGGCAACTCGGGCATGGGATCCCCCGTACGGAACGCCCGCCTCCCGACAGGGGGGCGGGCGCTCGTCTCGTACCGCTGTTCTGCTTTTTCCGGTTCTCTGCTGTTGCGCTGTCGGTCAGGCGGAGGCGGACTCGGGGTCCGGGCTGCCGTCGGCGGCCACCACGGCCTTCGCCGCTTCGGCACGCTCGTCCGCCGCGGCCCGGATGGATCGCCACGCGGACTCGGCGGCCTGCTGCTCCGCCTCCTTCTTGCTGCGGCCGGTGCCGGTGCCGTACGAGACGCCTCCGACGCGGGCAGCAGCAGTGAAGGTCTTCTCGTGGTCGGGGCCGGTCTCCGTGACCAGGTACTCGGGGACGCCGAGGCCTTCGGTCGCGGTGAGCTCCTGGAGACTGGTCTTCCAGTCCAGGCCGGCACCGAGGTTCGAGGACTTCTCGATCAGCGGGTCGAACAGGCGGTGCACCAGTTCGGAGGCCGCGTCGAGGCCCTGATCGAGATAGACCGCGCCGATCACCGCTTCGAGGGTGTCGGCGAGGATGGATGCCTTGTCCCGGCCGCCCGTGCCCTCTTCACCCCGGCCGAGCCGGATGAAGGAACCCAGGTCGAGGCCACGACCGACCTCCGCCAGCGCACGCGAGTTGACCACCGCGGCCCGCAACTTGGCCAGCTGGCCTTCGGGCAGGTCGGGGTGGGTGCGGTACAGCGTGTCCGTGACGACGAGGCCGAGCACGGAGTCCCCGAGGAACTCCAGCCGCTCGTTCGTCGGCAGACCGCCGTTCTCGTATGCGAAGGAACGGTGGGTCAGCGCACGCACCAGAAGGGCGGACTCGAGCCGATAGCCGAGCCGCCCTTCCAGAAGCGTGTGGGACGAGGCCGTGTCCGCCTTGTTCTTGGCGGTCGTGTCCGCCTTGGCGTCAGACATGAAGCCTCTCACCAGCCGCTCAGACCTCGAGGACCTGGCGCTTGTTGTAGGTGCCGCAAGACGGGCACGCGATGTGCTGCAGCTTGGGCTCGTGGCAGCGCTCGCACGCAACCAGGGTGGGGACCGCAGCCTTCCACTGCGACCGGCGGTGGCGCGTGTTGCTGCGCGACATCTTCCGCTTCGGAACAGCCACGGCTACTTCTCCTGCTTCTCGTTGGCGGGCGCCGATCGAGGCGCTTCGCCACTCATCTCGTCCTTCTCGCCGTCTTCGAGTGAACCGGCGAGTCCCTGCAATGCCGCCCAACGGATGTCGGTGGCGTCGTGGTGGTGGTCCGGGTCGTCCGTGAGCCGCGCTCCACACTCGGAGCACAGGCCCAGACAGTCGTCCTGGCACACCGGCTGCATCGGCAGTGCGAGCACCACCGCATCGCGCAGCACGGGTTCGAGGTCGAACAAGCCGTCCTCGATGAAGAGCCTGTCCTCGTCTTCCTCGGCGTCGTCGACCGGCTCCGCTTTGGGGCGGCCCCGGTCGTCGGCGTCAGGGTACGAGAACATCTCCTGGAAGTCCGCTTCGAGCTCCAGCTCCAGCGGCTCCAGACACCTTACGCACTCCCCCTCGGCCTGTGCACGGGCGGTGCCTGTGACGAGCACACCTTCCATGACCGACTCGAGTCGGAGCTCGAGCTCCACCGGGGCGCCCTCGGGCACTCCGATCACTCCCTGGATCCCGAGATCCCGGGGAGCCTCGAACTCGCGGGTCAGGCGCTGTAGCGCACCAGGACGCCGCCCCAGCTCGTGTGTGTCGAACACGAGAGGCTTGCGGTGGTCGAGGCGGGCGTTCAGGGCCATTCCTGCTTTCGATCTTCTGAGCTCGGGGGATGCTGTCCCACGGTGCTGCGGGCAGCTGTGATCGCGGACGTACACGCGACCGAAGAGCCAGGATACTGGAGCATTCGCCCACAGCCCAATCCGGGCCCCTTCGCCGGGCCGCCCCGGCGCCGCGGGCCGTTCCGGGCCGTCCTACAGGCCTCGTTCAAGGCCGTTCTACAGGCCGCGTTCCTGCTCGAAGGCGCGCAGCTGCTCGGCACTGATCATGCCGGTGTCGAAGAGGCTGGTCTCGTCGAGGGCGTATCCCTGCTGGACCTGCTGCTGGTGCTGCTGCTGGGGCTGTTGCCCGGCCTGGTTCGGGTCGTAGGGGGCCTGCTGGGTGTCGTAACCCTGGTACGCGTAGGGGTCGGCCTGCTGCTGGTAGCCGTACGCGTCCTGCTGGCCGTACCCCTGCTGCTGTTGCTGCTGTTGCTGCTGCTGATAGCCCCCGTAGGGGTCCACCTGCTGCTGGTAGCCGTACGCCGGCTGCGGTTCCTGCTGCTCGTAAGGCTGCTGGACGGGCTGGGCCGCCGCGGCGTCCTGCTCCGCGAGGGCGGTCAGGTCGGCGAGGTAGTCGGCGTCGGAGGAGTGCTGGAACGTGGTGGCGTCGTCGCCGAGGGCGCCGAGATCGTCCGTGGCGATGCGGCCGTGCAGCTTCTGACGGCCGCGACCGACCGCGTCCAGGGTCTTGGCGAGAACCGCCTCGAAGGCGCCCAGTTTGGTGTCGACGTAGGCGTCGGCGTCGCGGCGCAGGGTCTCGGGGTCGTGGCTGCGCTCGGGGGCGTCCTCGTCCTCGTAGCCGTGCTCGTCGGTGCCGGGTCCGGTGCCGAGGAGCTTCTCGCGGCCGCGGCCGACGGAGCCGAGCGTCTTGGTGAGGACGACCTCGAAGTTCGCGAGCTTGGAGTCGACGTAGTCGTCGGCCTCGGCGCGGACCTCCTCGGCCTCCTTGCGGGCCTCGGCGAGGATGCGGTCCGCCTCGTCCTGGGAGCGGCGGGCGATCTCGGTGTCGGAGATCAGGGAGCCGCGCTCGGCGTGCGCGGTGGAGATGATCCGGTCGGCCTCCTGGCGGGCCTGTTCGACCATCTGCTCACGGCCGCCGATCAGCTCCTCGGCCTGCGCGAGGGAGTCCGGAAGGGCCGCGCGCACCTCTTCCAGCAGGGCGAGCAGGTCCGCGCGGTTGACCACGCACGAGGCCGACATCGGCATCGACCGGGCACTGGAGACCGCCGTGACGATCTCGTCGAGCTTCTTCTGCACGTCCACCGGTTGCTCGCCACTCTCTGCGCTGTGTTGGAGACGGACGGGACGACTGTACGGCCATGAGGTGTCCGCCGGACAGCGGGTGACGAGCCGTCAGGAGACCGGTCCCGGGGTCAGTCCTTCCTGAGCCGCTCGCCCAGGGCTTCCAGGACCAGCGGCGGCACCAGGTGGGAGACGTCGCCGCCCCAGGTGGCGACCTCCTTGACCAGGGAGGAGGAGAGGAAGCTGTAGGTGGGGTTGGTGGGTACGAACAGCGTTTCGACGCCCGAGAGGCCGTTGTTCATCTGGGCCATCTGCAGCTCGTAGTCGAAGTCGCTGACCGCGCGGAGGCCCTTGACGATGGCCGGGATCTCGCGCTGCTTGCAGAAGTCGACGAGGAGGCCGTGGAAGGCCTCGACCCGGACGTTGCCGTACTCGGCGGTGACCCGGCGGATCAGGTCGATCCGCTCGTCGATCTCGAACAGGCCCTTCTTGGCCTTGTTGATCATGACCGCGACATAGACCTCGTCGTACAGACGAGACGCGCGGGAAATGATGTCGAGGTGTCCGTTGGTGATCGGGTCGAACGACCCGGGACAGACGGCACGGCGCACTTGTGGGCCCTCGCTCTCCAGTCCGGTCATCGTGCGTCTTCGCACGTAGAGGCGGCGCGACCGTACCAAAACGTTCCCTCGCCGTAGCGACGGGCCCTCAGTGCCTCGAAGCCGTCGGGCCAGGGGAACTCCCCGCCTCTGGTGCTGCGCTCCACGGTGACGAGGGCATCGGCCGCGAGCCAGCCCCCTGAGCGGAGTGTGAGCAGAATCTCCCGAAGATCGTCGTTCGAGACGGCGTACGGAGGGTCGAGGAAGACGAGGTCGTACGGGTCCGCCGCCGGTGTCTGGACGATCTGCCGGGCCTTGCCGGCCCTGACCTCGGCGCCGGGCAGGCCGAGGGACTTCACGTTCTCCCGGATCGTGCGGGCGGCCCGCGCGTCGGCTTCGACGAGGAGGGTGTGGCTCGCGCCCCGGGACAGGGCCTCCAGGCCCACTGCGCCGGAGCCCGCGTACAGGTCGAGGACGCGCTCGCCGCCGAGGGGGCCGCCCAGCAGTGACTCCCAGGTGGAGAAGAGTCCCTCGCGTGCGCGGTCGGAGGTGGGGCGGGTGCCGGTCCCTGGCGGGACCGCCAGGCGACGTCCACCGGCTGCGCCGGCGATCACGCGGGTCATCTCGGGGTCCTTGTTCGGGGGCGGGTACCCCTCCAGTCTGGCAGGCGAAGGGATGCGGGCGCTCCGTGCCGGGAGGCGCTTCCCGGGAAGCGGCTTCACGGAAGGGGCGTCCCGCGAAGGGGCCTCTTGGCTTCTCGCCGCCCCGGCCGCCCGCGTCCGGGGCGGCCGTGCTCAGCCCTTGTCCAGGTACTGCTCCCGTTCTTCGTCCAGGAGGGCGTCCAGCGCGGTGCGCAGGCCGGGCAGGGTCTCCAGTTCCGGGTCGGCGGCGACCAGCCGGGTCGCCTCCTCGCGTGCCTCCGCGATGACCTGCTCGTCCTCGATGACGGCGAGTACGCGCAGACTGCTGCGGGCGCCGGACTGGGCCTGGCCCAGGACATCGCCCTCACGACGCTGTTCGAGGTCGATCCGGGAGAGCTCGAAGCCGTCGAGGGTGGCGGCGACGGAGTCGAGTCGGCGGCGGGCCGCGCTCGCCTCCGGCATCTCGGAGACCAGGAGGCACAGACCGGGCGCCGAGCCCCGGCCGACGCGACCGCGCAGCTGGTGCAGCTGGGAGACGCCGAAACGGTCGGCGTCCATGATCACCATCGCGGTGGCGTTCGGGACGTTCACCCCGACCTCGATGACGGTCGTGGCGACCAGGACGTCGGTGTCGCCCGCGGCGAAGCGGCGCATGACGGCGTCCTTGTCGTCGGCGGGCATGCGGCCGTGCAGGACTTCCACCCCGAGGCCCTGCAAAGGGCCCTTGGCAAGCCGGTCGGCGACGTCCAGGACGGCGAGCGGCGGCCGCTTCTCGGCCTCGTCCTCGGGGGACTTCTTCTTGGCCCTGCCGGCCTTCTTCGCGTCGGCCGACTCCTCCACGTCGTCGCCGATGCGCGGACAGACGACGTACGCCTGGTGGCCGTTGCCGACCTCCTCGCGGACCCGCTCCCAGGCGCGGGCCAGGAAGTGCGGTTTGTCGGCGGCCGGGACGACATGGCTGGCGATGGGCGAGCGGCCCGCCGGGAGCTGGTCGAGGACGGAGGTCTCCAGGTCGCCGAAGACGGTCATGGCGACCGTGCGCGGGATGGGTGTGGCCGTCATGACGAGCAGGTGCGGCGGTTGTCTGCCCTTGCCGCGCAGGGCGTCGCGCTGCTCCACGCCGAAGCGGTGCTGTTCGTCGACCACCACGAGGCCGAGGTCGTGAAACTTGACCTTGTCCTCGATCAGCGCGTGCGTGCCGATCACGATGCCGGCCTCTCCGGTGACGATGTCCAGCAGCGCCTGCCTGCGGGCCGCCGTGCCCATGGACCCGGTCAGCACCACGACCTTGGTGGCCCGCTCGGACCCGCCCAGCATCCCGCCTTCGGCCAGCTCGCCCATCATCTCGACGACGGAGCGGTGGTGCTGCTGGGCGAGGACCTCGGTGGGGGCGAGCATGGCGGCCTGGCCGCCCGCGTCGACCACGGCGAGCATGGCCCGCAGCGCGACCAGGGTCTTGCCCGAACCGACCTCGCCCTGGAGCAGCCGGTGCATCGGATGGTCCGTCGCCAGGTCGTCGAAGATCTCCTTGGAGACCTTCTGCTGGCCCTCGGTGAGGGTGAAGGGCAGACGGGCGTCGAAGGAGGTCAGCAGGCCGTCGGCGGCGGGCACGCGGGGTACGGCCGGGAGTTGGCCGTCGGCGTGGCGGCGGCGGGCGAGGGCGACCTGGAGGACGAACGCCTCGTCCCACTTCAGGCGGGCGCGGGCGTCGGCGATGTCCGCCTTGGTGTGCGGGCGGTGGATCTTCAGGAGGGCTTCGGGGAGGGAGACCAGGCCACGGCCGTCCCGCAGCGCGTCCGGGAGGGGGTCGAGCGCCTCCTGCGCGGCGGGCAGGACGGTCTGGATCGCCTTGCCGATCTTCCAGGACTCCAGTTTCGCGGTGGCGGGGTAGAGCGGGATGAGGGCCCCGGCCCAGGTCTCGACCGATTCGTCGGTGTCGGCCCGCAGCAGTTCGTAGGCCGGATGGTTCAGCTGGAGACGGCGGTTGAAGACCGAGACCTTGCCGGAGAACATCGCGCGCGTGCCCGGCAGCAGGTCCTTGTGGGGCTTGTGGACGCCGCTTCCGAAGAAGACCAGCTGGAGCCGCCCGCTGCCGTCGGTGATCGTCACTTCGAGGCGCTGGCCCTTGCCCCGGGGGGCCTTGGCCGAGGCGAAGCTGTGCAGACGGGCGTCGGCGACCTGGGCGACCACGGTGACGTGCTCGTCCATGGGGAGGTCAGCGAGGTGGGTGAGCTGGCCGCGCTCCTCGTATCTGCGGGGGTAGTGGTGCAGGAGGTCGCCGACGGTGTGCAGGCCGAGGTGCTCGGCCATCACCTTCGCGGTGGCGGGGCCGAGCACTGACTTCAGTGGCTGTTCCAGTGGTTCTTTCAGTGCGGGCACGAGATCCATTGCACACCACGCCACTGACATTGCCGTAGAGGTGTCCCGAAACCCCTGGTCAGGCGGCTCGTTCGGGCCCTAGGATGGCGCGCTCCGGCCATCATCCGCGGTCACCGCCCCACCGGGACCGCCCGACCCCGCGCCGTGCTCCTCCCCCAGCCCGCGGCGCTGCAGCGATGGACTCCCAGACCTCACCGTCATCCCAGGCATCCGAGCCCCCTCACACGTTTCAGGTCGACCTGCGTGGTCTGGTGGACCTGCTCTCCCATCACCTCTACTCCAGTCCCAAGGTCTACCTGCGCGAGCTGCTCCAGAACGCCGTGGACGCGATCACCGCCCGGCGGGCCGAGCAGCCCGACGCCCCGGCGCGGGTGCGGCTGTTCGCCGCGGACGGCCGGTTGCGGGTGGAGGACTCCGGCGTCGGGCTCACCGAGGCCGACGTGCACAGCCTGCTGGCGACGATCGGGCGCAGTTCCAAGCGTGCCGAGGGGCTCCAGGACGTCCGTTCGGACTTCCTCGGGCAGTTCGGCATCGGGCTGCTGGCCTGTTTCGTGGTGGCCGAGCGGATCCGCGTGGTGAGCCGCAGCGCCCGTACGCCGGACGCGCCACCGGTGGAGTGGACGGCGCGCGACGACGGCTCCTACACCGTGCGGACGCTGCCCCACGAGGAGCGCCCCGAGCCGGGCACCACCGTGCATCTGGTGGCGCGGGCCGGCGCGGGCGAGTGGCTCACCGCACCGCGGGTGCTGGCGCTGGCGCGGGACTTCGGGTCCCTGCTGCCGTACGACGTCCGCGTGGGCGACGAGGCGGTCACCGATCTGCCGGCGCCCTGGGACCGGTCCTACGCCTCCCCCGCCAACCGGCGGGTGGCGCTGGCCCGGCACTGTCACGAGCTGTTCGGGTTCACGCCGCTGGACGCGGTCGAGCTGGACCTGCCGGTGGCGGGGGTGCGGGGGGTGGCGTACGTGCTGCCGTCGGCGGTCAGTCCGGCGCAGCGCGCCGGTCACCGGGTGCACCTCAAGGGGATGCTGCTGACCGAGCGGGGCGAACAGCTGCTGCCCGACTGGGCGTTCTTCGTGCGCTGTGTCCTGGACACCGACAGTCTGCGGCCGACGGCCTCGCGGGAGGCGCTGTACGAGGACGAGACGCTGGCCGCGGTGCGCGAGGCGCTGGGGGAACGGATCCGGTCGTGGCTGACGGGGCTGGCCGCCGGTGATCCGAAGCGGCTGGCGGCCTTCCTGGAGGTACATCACCTGGGCGTGAAGTCGCTGGCGCGGCACGACGAGGAGATGCTGCGCACGATGCTGCCGTGGCTGCCCTTCGAGACGACCGACGGGCGGCTGTCGCTGGAGGAGTTCGCGCAGCGGCACCCGGTGGTGCACTTCACGCGGACCGTGGAGGAGTTCCGGCAGGTCGCGCCGATCGCGTCCGCGCAGGGCATCGGGGTGATCAACGGCGGTTACACGTACGACAGCGAGCTGGTCGAGGCGCTGCCGTCGGTGCGGCCGGGGACGGTGGTCGCCGAGCTGGACGCGGACACGGTGACCGCCCATCTGGACGCCGTCGCCCCGGCCGACGAGGCGGCGCTCGCGGGCTTCCTGACGACCGCGCGCGCGACGCTCGACCCGCTGGGCTGTGACGTCGTCCTGCGGTCCTTCCATCCGTTGTCGGTGCCCGCGCTCCACCTCGACGACCGGGGGGTCCGGCACGAGCAGGCCCGCGCGCAGGCCGAGGCGCAGGCCGACGACCTGTGGGCGGGCATTCTGGGCTCGCTGCGCGGGAGCGCCCCGCGCGCGCGGCTGGTGCTCAATCATCTCAACCCGCTGATACGGCGGATCAGTTCGTTGAACGATCCCGAGCTGATCAGCACCGCCACGGAATCGCTGTACGGGCAGGCGCTGCTGATGGCGCAGCGCCCGCTGCGGCCCGCGGACTCGGCGCTGCTGAACCGGGCGTTCATAGGCCTCCTGGAATGGGCCACGCACGGGGAGTCGGCACCCGGGGAGCCGACAGAGGAACAGGGCGGTCACTGATGGGTGAGATCACGGACTTCGACTCCCTCCGCCGGGCGATGGCGGAGAACGGCGAGCAGCCGGAGGGCCCGGCCCGCAACGCGCGCGCGGAGCAGCTGTTGCTGGAGGCCGAGAGGCTCGATATCCCGCTCGCCGTGATCGAGGCGCTCGGGCACCAGCTGAAGGTCTACAACTACAGCTCCGAGAAGGCGAAGATGTTCGTCCCCTTCGCGCGGCTGCTGCGCATGTGGGACGAGCGGCCCGAGGACTTCGACGAGTACGAGACGCACTCGCTGCACTGGGTCTTCAAGTGGGTGTCGGCCGGCATGCTCGACCAGCCGCACGTGCCGCTGGCGTCGGTGGAGAAGTGGCTCGGCGAGATGGAACACCGCTACCGGCTCGCCGGGCACTCCGCGCGGGCGGTGCGCAGCGCCGAGTTCAGCGTGGCCGCGCACGTGGGCGACCTGGAGCGGGCGGAGCGGGCGTTCGGCGCGTGGTTGGCCGCGGACCGGGACACCATGGCCGACTGTCACGCGTGCGAGCTGCACGGGCAGGGCTGGTGGCGGGCGGAGCGGGGCCGGGACGCGGAGGCGCTCGCCCTGTGGGCGCCGGTCCTGGAGGGCGAGTACACGTGCGCGCACGAACCGCACACCGTGCTCGCCTCGTCCCTGGTGCCGCTGCTGCGGCTCGACCGCCTGGAGGAGGCCCGCGCCCACCATCTGCGGGGTTTCCGGCTGGTGCGGTCCATGGAGAGCATGCGGGGCGCCTACGCCGACCATGTCGAGTTCTGCGCGCTGACCGGCAACGAGGCGCGGGGCCTGGAGCTGCTCGCGGAGCGGCCGGCGTACTTCACGGACGAGGGGCATCCGCACAGCAGGCTGGAGTTCCTGAGCGTGGTGGTGCTGCTCATGGAGCGTCTGTCCGAGCTGGGTCTCGCCGGTCAGCGGGTGCCCGGGCCGCCCGGGCGGGAGTGGACGGCCGGGGAACTGGCGGAGCACGCGCGCGCGCAGGCCCTCGCGCTGGCCGCGCGTTTCGACGAGCGCAACGGCACGTCCTACGTCGGCGAGCGGGCACGCGCGCGTATGGCACAACAGCCCCTGGTGGAGCGGCTGCCGCTGGGAGTGCGGGCGGCTCGCCCCGCCTCCGCCGCGCCGGCGCCCGGGGTCACGGACCGGGCTGCGGCTCAGGAGGCCGTCGAGCCGGACCTGACGGTCCTGGTCGCCGAGGCCCGGCGCCTGTCCGACACGCTCCAGCCGCTTGCCGTCGAGGCGTGGGCACGGGTGGCACGGCTGGCCGAGGAGGCGGAGGGCGTCGAGCTGGAGGCGCGTGACCGCGCGGAGATCGCCGACCACGAGGCGATAGGTCTCGGCCCGGCGGGCGCCGACACGTTCGAGCGCGCCGCCGAGCTGTACGCGCGGGCGGGCGACCCCGGCGAGGCCCTGGCCGCACGCGCGCGTGCGGCGTACGTCCGTGCCCTGGGTGGCGAGATCGACGAGGCCCTGGCGGCGGTCGCCGACCCGTACGACCGGGTGCTCGCGCTGTACGCCGAGGGCGGCACGGGGGTGCCGCAGGCGGCGGGCGTGCTGATGGGTCGGGCGCGGATCCTGATGCGGCGCGTCCACGAGGCCGAGGGGGAGGTGGTCGACGAGGCGATCCTGGCGGCGGCGGAAGCGGCGGTACGGGAGCTGCTGGCGCTCGTCGACGGGCGGACGGGGAACGACGTACGGCTCGCCGCCCGGGTCGCCGAGGGGCACGCGATGCTCGCGGAGCTGGCGACGCACTCCGGGAACCCGGAGGCCGGCGCCGAGCTGTTCGCGCGGGCCGCGGCGGAGTTCCTGGAGACGGGCCTGCCGTGGTTCGCCGTGGAGTACGAGGCCCGGCTGGCCGGTCTCGCCCATCAGCTGGGCGACATGGGGGAGGCGGAGCGGGCCCTGCGGGCGGCCCTGGAGCACGGCGGACCGTATCTGGAGGCCGTCGGACGGGCCCAGCTGTACCTCCAGCTCGCCGAGGTCGTCGGGGGCCGGGGGGAGGCCGAGGAGGCCGCGGAGCACGCCCTGGAGGCGGCGCACTGGGCGGACGAGGCGGGCGCGGGCCCCACGCTGGGCGCGTGGGCGCGGCACCAGCTCGGCGGGTTCCTGGTGCGGCAGGGCCGTTGGGCCGAGGCGGCGGAGGTGCTGGAGTCCGCGCTGGCGGAGCTGACCGTCGAGACGCACGGGGACGGCGCGGTCGTCCAGACGCAGTGGTGGCTGGGTGACTGTCTGAGCGAGCTCGGGGAACACCGGGACGCCGCCGAACGCCGGCTCCAGGCGGCCGAGACCGCCCGGCACTGGCCCGAGCAGCACGACCACGCGACCCTCGCCCACCTGGCCGCCGAGTCGCTCGGCCAGGCCGGTCTGCGCACCGAGGCGGACCAGGCCTACACGCGCGCGGGCGAACTGTGGCGGGACCTCGGCAACGTCCACGGGCTCGTCCGTTCGCTGCGCGCCCGCGCGTGGCTGGCCCTGCGCACCGAGGACGGGACCGACGCGGCACGCGAGCTGATGGCGAGTGCCGTGGCGGAGTGCGCGGACGCGTTCGGCTCGGCGGACGACGACGAGGCCCGGCTGCGGCTCGTCTCCGAACTCGGTCACACCCACCGCCAGTTCGGGGACCTGCTGGCCCGGTCCGCCGCCGAGGACGCGGACGACGACTCGATCCGGGCCGCCCTGGACGAGGCGCTCTCCCAGATGGCCGAGGCCGTCACGGTGTTCGCCGCCCTGGGCGAGGGCGCCGTGCACGCCCGGACCGGCGCGGAACTGGCCGCGGGCTGGCTGGAGACCGACCTGGGACGCCCCGCGGCGGCGGCGACACGCGCGCGTGCGGTCCTGCGGGCTTACGCCGATGCCGGGGACGACGCGTCGGCCGCCGATACCGGCGGCGGCGAGGAGGGCGAGGACGAGACCGCGCGGGCGCGGCGGGCCGAGGCGGAGCAGTTGTTGCAGGCGGCGGAGGAACAGAAGGACCGTTGACGGTCCTCGGGGACGAAGAACCCGGCCCCTGACCCGGGTCCGGGTCCGGACCGAGAGGATCGTTGAACGACCCCTCGGCCCCCGGCTCCCCGACCGCTCGCCCCTCGCCCCCGCTCCTGGACCCCTCGCCCTCCGCCCCCTCGCCCCTACTCCACCCCGATCAGTACCAACGCCTCCTGCCGGCCCCCGCGATACACCACCGTGTCCACGGCGAGATACGTCTCCCGCACCCGTGCCTCCAGGTGCTCGGCGACACCCTCGGGGGCCTCGTCGCCGAGCACCAGGGTGACGAGTTCGCCGCCCGCCGCCAGCATGCGGTTCAGGACGGTCTCGGCGGCGGCCGTGACATCGGAGGCGATGACGGCCACGTCGCCGTCGATCAGCCCGAGGACGTCACCGGCCTGGCAGATGCCGGCCATGGTCCACGACTGGCGCTCGGCGACGGTGACCTCGGCGTAGCGGGTGGCGCCCGCCGCCGAGGTCATGGAGACGACGTCCTCGTCGAAGCGGCGGTCCGGCTCGTGCACGGCCAACGCCGCGATCCCCTGGACCGCGGACCGGGTGGGGATCAGCGCCACCCGGATGCCCTCGGTGCGGGCCTGCTCGGCGGCCGCGGCGGCGGTGTGCCGCAGATCGGCGTCATTGGGCAGCAGCACGACCTCACGCGCGTGTGCCCGTCGTACGGCCTCGACGAGCTCTCCGCTTGCGGGCGGCTCCCCGGAGCGTGCCAGCACGGTGGTCGCGCCCGCCTCGGTGTACAGCCCGGCCAGGCCCTCGCCGGGCACCACGGCGACGATCGCCCGCTGGACGCGCTCACGCGGCGGGCGCTCGCCCCCGCGCGTGTGCGCGTCGTCGGCGCCGAAGTGGGTGATGCGGATCCGGTGGGGCCGGCCCGCCTCGACGCCCGCCTCCACGGCGGCGCCCGCGTCGTCCACGTGCACGTGCACGTTCCACAGACCGTCGCCGCCGACCACGACCAGCGAGTCGCCCAGGGCGTCCAGCCGCGCCCGCAGCCGCGCCACGGCCGTGTCCTCGGCCTCCAGCAGATAGATCACCTCGAAAGCGGGGCCGCCTGCGCCGTCCGCTCCGGCGCCGGCGTCGGCCCGGTCCGCCACCCGCACGGCTTCCACGCGCCCGTGGGCCGCGGCTGCGGCGGCGGCCGCCGCGGACACGGCACCGGAGAGCCCCGGCACCTCCCCCGTGAACGTCTCCACCAGCGCGGCGAGGACCGCGACCAGCCCCCGCCCGCCCGCGTCCACCACTCCGGCGTGCTCCAGGACGGCCAGCTGCCCCGGGGTCGCGGCGAGCGCCACGCAGGCCCCCCGGTAGGCGGCCCGGGCGACCGTCCCGCAGTCCCCCTCGGCTCCCTCCGCCGCGTCGGCGGCGGCCGAGGCGACCGACAGCACGGTGCCCTCGACGGGGTGGGCGACGGCCTGGCGGGCGGAGTCGGCCGCGTGCCGGAGGGCCAGCCGCAGCCCATTGCCGTCGGTGTGCGGGGTCTCGCCCTCGGCGGTGAGCACCTGGGCCATGCCGCGCAGCAGCTGCGCGAGGATCGTCCCCGAATTCCCGCGGGCCCCGATGAGCGCGCCGTGCGCCATCGCGCGCGCGGCGTCGGCGAGGGAGGGCTTCCCGGCGGGCGCGGAGCCGGCGCCGGAACCGGCCTCGTACCCGGCGAAGACCGCCTCGACGGCGGTCGCCGCGGACTCGACGGTCAGGTAGAGGTTGGTGCCGGTGTCCCCGTCCGCGACCGGGTAGACGTTGATCGCGTCGATCTCCTCGCGGGCCCGGCCCAGCGCGGTGAGCGCCAGGCCGCACCAGGTGCGCACCGCGAGAGCATCGAAGAATGTCTGCGGCACCTGCGCCACCTGCGCCTCCTTGAGCTGCTGGACTGCACGCAGCGTAGACCCCGGGCCGGTGTCCGCAGGAAAGCGGGCCGGGCGGGAGCGGGGGGCCGACCGGGGCCGGGGGCAGGGCCCTGAGCAGCCATGGTAGTTTCGTTGCACCGGCGCAGTCGTTGTATGCTGCTCCGGTTGCCCGATCCGCATCGGGCCATCCCCCTGGCAGCGCCACTCAGATCCTAGATCCTGATCCCGGCATGCCGGGATCATCCGTAAGTGCATCTGAAGTCTTGGAGTGACCCGTGGCTGCCAACTGCGACGTCTGTGGCAAGGGGCCGAGCTTCGGCAACAACATCTCGCACTCGCACCGCCGTACGTCCCGTCGCTGGAACCCGAACATCCAGCGCGTCCGTACCGTGGTGAGCGGGACGCCGAAGCGCGTGAACGCTTGCACCTCGTGCATCAAGGCCGGCAAGGTCTCGCGCTGACGCATATCCCCCCACTCTCGACTTCGCTCGAGCCGGGGGGACCCCCAACGCGCGCGGCCACTGCTGGTTCGCTGCATAGAGCCGGTCCACCTGGGTGGACCGGCTTTCTGCTGTCCCCACGACCCGGTATCCGGGACCCCTGCTCCCAGAGGTCCCGGTACCCACGAACCGCGCACCCGACGTCGCGGAATTCGGGAGCGTGATGTCCAAGATCGCCGTGTCCGGGGTCCCGGCGCCTGCCAGACTCCGGTGAATGCGCTTCGGCATCCTGGGCCCCCTCGATCTCCGCACCGACGACGGCGTTCCCGTGGAACCCGGCGGCCCCCGCCCCCGCGCCCTGCTCAGCCTGCTGGCGCTGGAGGCCGGCCGTAGCGTCTCCGTGCAGCGCCTGACCGACGGCCTGTACGGCGCCGAGCCGCCCGCCGGGGCGGGCAACGCGCTCCAGTCCCAGGTCTCCCGACTGCGCCGCCGGCTGGCCCCGCACGCGGAGATCGAGGCCACTCCCGTCGGTTACCGGCTGGCCGCCCCGCCCGACGCCGTCGACCTGCACCGCTTCGAGCGGCTGACCGAGCAGGGGCGGGCCGCCCTCGCCGCCGGAGACGATCCCCGGGCGGCCACCCTGCTGCGCGAGGCCCTCGCCCTCTGGCGCGGCCCGGCCCTGTCCGACCTCCCCGACGCGCACGCCGAACGGGCCCGGCTCGACGAACTGCGGCTGAGCGTCGCGCAGGACCGCGTCGAAGCGGATCTGCGGCTCGGCGGCGGGCCCGACCTGGTGCCCGAGCTGCGGGGCCTGCTGACCGCGCACCCGCTGAGCGAACGGCTGTACGGGCAGCTGATGAGAGCCCTGCACGCGAGTGGGCGGCCCGCCGAGGCGCTCACGGTGTTCGAGGAGGCCCGGCGTGCCCTCGCCGACGAGCTGGGCGCCGACCCGTCGCCCGAGCTGACCGCGCTCCACCTGGAGCTCCTGCGTGGCGGCGGCTCCGGGCGGCCCGCCGTACCCGTGCAGCTCACCCGCTTCATCGGCCGCGAGCGCGAACTGGCCCGTATCGCCGAGGCGCTGTCCGAGGCGCGGCTCGTCACGCTCACCGGGCCGGGCGGCGCCGGCAAGACCCGGCTGGCGATCGAGGCGGCACGCGCGCGTACCGAGGCGCGGCCCCGCCCCTCCCCCTCCGGGACCCGCGAGGACGTGTGTTTCGTCGAGCTCGCGCCGCTCGCCGACGGGACGCGGATCCCGTACGCCGTGCTCACGGCCCTCGGGGTGCGTGAAGGGTTCCGTACGCCCGCGGGGGACGGCGCGGACCGTCTTTCGGCGGTGCTGGAGGACCGGGAGCTGCTCCTGGTGCTGGACAACTGCGAGCACCTGGTCGAGGACGCGGCCCGGCTGACGGCCCTGCTGCTCGCGTCCTGCCGCGGGGTGCGGGTGCTGGCGACCAGCCGGGAGTCGCTCGGGATCACCGGCGAGACGCTCGTCCCGGTGCCGCCGCTGCCACCGGACCCCGCGGTGCGGCTGTTCCTGGACCGCGCGCGTGCCGTGCGGCCCGGTTTCGAGGGCCACGCGCGTGTGCCCGGCGTCTGCGCGGCCCTCGACGGGCTGCCGCTGGCGATCGAGCTGGCGGCCGCACGGCTGCGCACGCTCACCCCGGACGAGCTGGCCGACCGCCTGGACGACCAGTTCCGGCTGCTGTCCCGCGGTGACCGTTCCAAGGTGCCCCGGCACCGCACCCTGCGCGCCGTCGTCGAGTGGAGCTGGGATCTGCTGGACGAGGAGGAGCAGGAACTGGCCCACCGCTTCACGGTGTTCTCCGGGGGTGCCACGCTGGACGCGGTGGAGACGGTGTGCGGGCTGCCGTATCCGGAGGACCTGCTGGCCTCGCTGGTGGAGAAGTCCTTCCTGGAGGTGACCGAGAGCCCGACGGCGGCCGAGGGCCGGTACCGCATGCTGGAGACGATCCGGGTGTTCGCCGCGGAGGGCCGCACCGGTGAGCAGGCCCTGCGGGACGCGCACGCCCGGTACTTCCTGCGGCTGGCCGAGCGCGCGGAACCGTATCTGCGTGGCCGGGACCAGCTCCCCTGGCTGGCCCGGCTGGACGCCGAGCACGACAACCTGGACGCGGCCATGGGCTTCCTGACCGCCACCGATCCCCCCGCCGCCCTGCGGCTCATGGCGTCGCTCACCTGGTTCCGGCGGCTGCGTGGGCTGTACGGCGAGCAGTTGCCGCAGGCCCGCGCGCTGCTGACGGCCATCGGCGACGAGCCGCCCGGCGAGCTCGCCGAGGAGTACGCCCTCTGCCTGATGAACACCGTCGCCGGGCGCGGCGACGATCCCGGCGAGGCGGCACGCGTCGCGCGCGCGGTGGCCGTGATGCGGTCCCTCGACCGGCCGCTGCGGCTGCCGTTCACCGTCATCGTGTGGTCGCTCACCGGCGGCCCCCTGCTCGCCACGGACGAACACGTCCGCGTCCAGGTCGGTGAGGAGCCGTGGGGGCACGCGCTGTTCGACCTCGGCCTGGCCTACCAGGAGCTCTTCTCGGGCCGCGCGGCCGCCGCGGAGGCCTCCTTCGCCCGTTCGCTGGAGGGCTTCCGGATCACCGGCGACCGCTGGGGCATGGCGAACTGCCTCGACCCGCTGGCCCGGTCCGCCGACGGGCGTGGCGCGTACCCGCGCGCGCTGGAACTGCTCGACGAGGGGCTGGCGTACGTACGGGAACTGGAAGCCCCTGAGGAGATCGCGGACCTGCTGCGCTCCCGCGCGGTCGTGCTGCTGCACGCGGGTGACACCGAGGAGGCGGCCGCGCACTTCACCCGCTCCGCGGCGCTGGCCCGCACGGCGGGTGTGCCCGACAAGGTGGCCGGCGCGCGGCGGGGCCTCGGGGACGTGGCCCGGCTGTCCGGCGACACCGCACGCGCGCGCGTGCACTACGAGAGCGGCCTGGAGCTGTGCACCGCCACCTGGTTCAGCACCAGCGAGACGGTACGGCTCCTCGTCGGGCTGGGACGCACGGCCGCGGCGGAGGCGCAGGTCGAGGCGGCCCGCGAGTGGTTCGAGCAGGCCCGTGCCCCGGCGCTGGAGTCGTTCGACGTCCTGGCGCTGGCCGATCTGGCCGACGCCCTGGCCTCCGTCGCGCCGCGGCCCGAACGCGCGGCCGAGCTCCTGGGCGCCGCCGCGGGCCTGCGGGGCACGGCCCTCCTCGGCGACCCCGATGTCGTCCGCACGGTGACCGAGGTCCGCGCCCGGCTGTCCCCGCAGGCGTACGCCACGGCGTTCGAGCACGGCCACGAGCGAAGATCGGCCGCGGTCGCCGACCCGCAGGGGGCGGTAGGCGACCCGCAGCCGTAGGGGACTGAGGGTGGGCGGTAGGCGGTCGGTAGGGAGACGGTAGGAGGACGGTCAGCGGCCGCCGCGAGGCTCCTGCGCATGACGAAGACCCACAGCACCCTCGGCCACCTGGACGTCCTCATCTCCGGCGCGAGCGTCGCCGGTCCGGCACTCGCGCTCCACCTCGCCCGGTACGGCGCCCGCGTCACCGTCGTCGAACGGTCCCCGGATCTGCGTGCGGGCGGCTTCGCCGTCGACTTCCGGGGGCATGTCCACCGCGAGGTCCTCACCGCCATGGGCATCTGGGACGAGATCCACGCCCGCCAGACCCACATGGGCCGCCAGATCGTCGTAGCCGAGGACGGCTCGCCCCGCGTGGACCTGCCGGCCGAGATGATGAGCGGTGACGTCGAGATCCTCCGCGGCGACCTCGCTCGGATCATGTACGAGCGCACCCGGGATCACGTCGACTACGTCTTCGGCGACTCGATCGCCACCCTCACCGACACCGGTGCCGGTGTCGACGTGACCTTCGAGGAGCACGCCCCCCGCCGCTTCGACCTCGTGATCGGCGCCGACGGCCTGCACTCGAACACCCGCCGGCTGGTCTTCGGCGACGAGTCCCGCTACCTGCGCTTCTTCGATCACTACGTGGCCGCCTTCGACGTCCCCAACGACCTGGGCCTGGACCGCACCGGCAGGCTGTACAGCGAGCCGGGCCGCGCGATCGCCCTGGGCAACTACGACGGTGATCCCGACCGCGCCGGCGCGCTGCTGGTCTTCCGCTCGGAGCAACTCTCCTACGACCGCGGGGACACGGCCGCGCAGAAGCGGATCCTCGCCGAGCGGTTCGCGGGGATGGGCTGGGAGGCGCCGAGGGTGCTCGGGGCGCTGCGAGACGCCGACCGGCTGTACTTCGACGCGATCGCGCAGATCCACGTCGACCGCCTCGCCGAGGGCCGGGTGGCCCTGCTGGGGGACGCCGGGTACGGCGCGACCATGGGCGGCATGGGGACCGGCGCGGCCATCGTCGGCGCGTACGTCCTCGCCGGTGAACTGGCTCTCGCGGGCGGCGACCACCGGACCGCGTTCGCCGAGTACGAGAGCCGCGTCCGGTCCTTCGCCAGGGGCTGCCAGAAGATCTCCGGCAACGCGGGCCCGTTCTTCGCCCCGCCGACCGAGCGGCGCATCCGCAACCGGGACCGGATGTACCGGCTGCTCGGCTCGCGTCCGATGGCCGGTGTCTTCAAGCGGCTCACCGAGAAGGCCGCGACCGACATCAGGCTCCGGCCGTACCCCGGGTGAGATCCCATCCGTGGTCCACGGGACCGATGCCGGCGCCGAGTGCGAACCCGGCGGCGATCGCCCCGGTGACGTACCGCTTGGCCGCCGCCACCGCCTCCGGTACGGGAACGCCCTTCGCCAGCTGCGCCGCGATCGCGGACGCGAGGGTGCAGCCCGTGCCGTGCGTGTGCCGGTTGTCGTACCTCGGCGCCCGCAGCCAGTGCTCCTCGTGCCCGTCGGTGAGCAGGTCGACGGCGGCACCGGGGAGATGGCCGCCCTTGATGAGCGCCCAGCGCGGCCCGTACGCCAGCACGGCGGCCGCCGCGTCCCTCAGCTGCTTCTCCGACTCGACCCGCACGCCCGTCAGTTGGGCCACCTCGTCGAGGTTCGGCGTGGCGACGGTGGCGACCGGCAGCAGTTTCGCGCGTACGGAGTCCAGCGCGGAGGCGGCCAGCAGCGGATCCCCGTGCTTGGAGACCCCGACCGGGTCGACGACGACGGGAGCTCCGGTGCCGGCGAGCAACTCGGCGACGGTCTCGACGAGTTCGGCGGAGGCGAGCATGCCCGTCTTCACCGCCTGGACGCCGATGTCGTCGACGACGCTGCGGAACTGGGCCCGCACGGCCTCCACCGGCAGCTCCCAAGCCCCCTGTACGCCGAGGGAGTTCTGCGCGGTGACCGCCGTGATCACGCTCATGCCGTGTACGCCGAGCGCGAGCATCGTCTTCAGGTCGGCCTGGATCCCGGCCCCGCCGCCGGAGTCGGAACCGGCGACGGTCAGCACCCGGGGAGGGGTCCCGAGCGCGCTCACGACTCCATGTCCCCGTCCCCGAAGTGGTCCCAGCCGCCCTTGCTGGTCCAGGGCGCCCCGTCCACCGTCACCTGGGGCAGGGCGGACGGGTTGAGCACCTCTCCGATCACCTTCCAGCGGGCGGGCAGCTTCACGTCCGGCGGGAAGGTCGCCACGATCGCGTGGTCCTCTCCCCCGGTCAGCACCCACTGGATCGGGTCGACGCCGACGGCCTGCCCGATGTCGTGCATCTGGGTGGGGATGTCGATGGCGCCGGAGCGGATGTCGATCCGGACCTTGCTGGCCTCGGCGATGTGCCCGAGGTCGGCGATGAGCCCGTCGCTGACGTCGCACATCGCCGTCGCGCCGAGCCCGGCCGCGGCCGGACCCGCGTGGTACGGCGGCTCGGGGCGGCGGTGGGCCTCGACGAAGGCGCGCGGCGAGCGGAAGCCCCGGGAGAGGACGGCGTACCCGGCGGCGGACCAGCCCAGCCAGCCCGTCACCGCGACGAGGTCGCCGGGCTGGGCGCCGCCCCGGGTGACCGGTTCCTGGTTGCGCAGGTCGCCGAGCGCGGTGATCGACACCATGATCGTGTCGCCCCGTACGACGTCGCCGCCGACCACGGAGGCGCCGGCGACCTGGCACTCGTCGCGCAGGCCGTCCATCATCTCGGACGGCCAGGTGACCGGCAGTTCGGCGGGCACGACGAGGCCGAGCAGCAGGGCCGTCGGCACCGCGCCCATGGCGGCGATGTCGGCGAGGTTCTGCGCGGCGGCCTTGCGGCCGACGTCGTAGGCCGTGGACCAGTCGCGGCGGAAGTGCCGGCCCTCCAGCAGGATGTCGGTGCTGGCCACGACCCGGCGGTCGGGCGCGGCGACCACCGCGGCGTCGTCGCCGGGGCCGACCCGGACCGCGGGGGTGGTGGTGAGACGGGAGGTGAGCTCCCTGATGAGCCCGAACTCCCCGAGCTCACCAACAGTGCCCTTCATTGCCCTTTCGCCCCTTCTATACCTGTCCGTGCCCGGTCGCGCGTAACCAGTGTCCTCGATACGGTCGAGTCAGCCGTCAACTTCTGTCCTGCCGCCACCCCGGCGCGCGAGCCGTGCTTCCCGCAGGTCTCCCCGTGACGAGCGGCGACGCGATACCGTGGCGTTCCTTTTCCCCACATGATCCTCGTGGCCGCCCTGGAGGTTCCGTGGTACAGGCGTACATCCTGATCCAGACGGAGGTCGGCAAAGCGTCGACCGTCGCCGAGGAGATCGGCAAAATCCCTGGCGTCGTCCAGGCCGAGGACGTGACAGGACCCTATGACGTGATCGTGCGGGCCCAGGCCGACACCGTGGACGACCTCGGCCGCATGGTGGTCGCCAAAGTCCAGCAGGTGGACGGGATCACCCGCACCCTGACCTGCCCGGTCGTGCATCTGTAGCCCCCGTCTAACCTTGGCCGGTGAACCTTTTCCGTCACCGGCCGCTCGGTGTATCCGCCCTCGTCCTGCTGATCACGGCCGGGGGCTGCTCCTCGGCAGACGACAGCGCGTCGGCGGCGGTTCCCAGCCCCGGCGCGAAAGCCGCGCAACTGTGCCGAAGTCTGGACAAGGTACTGCCGTCGAAGGTGGACGGTGAGAGCCGCCACGATCCCGAGCCCGCCTCCGCGCTGACCGCGGGCTGGGGAGGCCCGGAGATCATACTGCGCTGCGGTGTCACGCGGCCGCCGAAGATGATCGACCCCGAGGTCGCCGACGGGGCCGACCCGGACGCGGTGGCCGGCGGGGTGAACGGCGTCGACTGGCTGATGGAGAAGCGGGACGGCGGGGGGAACCGGTTCACCACCGCCAGCCGGAGCGCGTACGTCGAGGTGACGGTGCCGGAGAGCGCGGACAACTCCTCGGTGCTGATCGATCTGGCCCCGGCCATCAAGAAGGCGATCCCCGAAGGGATCGCCGACTAGATCAACCCCGGCCCGAGGCCGGGTCGAACCCGATCAACGCAGGCCCGTCGACCTGCGCAGCGCCGCCTGGACCAGGCGGTCCACCAGCTCGGCGTAGCCGATGCCGGTCGCCTGCCACATCTGGGGGTACATCGAGATCGGGGTGAAGCCGGGCATCGTGTTGATCTCGTTGATGACGAACTCGCCCTCGTCCGTGAGGAAGAAGTCCGCCCGGACCAGTCCCTCGCAGGACGCCGCGTCGAAGGCGTCCACCGCGAGCCTGCGGACCTCCGCCGTCTCCTCGTCCGTCAGCGGCGCCGGGACGATCCCCGGGGTCGAGTCGAGGTACTTGGCGTCGAAGTCGTAGTACGCGTGCGCGTCCGGCGGCGGGATCTCGGCCGGGACGGAGGCGCGGGGGCCGTCCTCGAACTCCAGGACGCCGCACTCGATCTCGCGGCCCCGCAGCGCCGCCTCGACCAGGATCTTCGGGTCGTGCCGCTGGGCCTCGGCGATCGCCTCGTCGAGCCCGGACAGGTCGTCGACCTTGGTGATGCCGATGGAGGAACCCGCGCGCGCGGGCTTCACGAAGAGCGGCCAGCCGTGCTCGCCGGCGAAGTCGACGATCTTCTTGCGCGCGGCCGGCTCGTCCTGCGCCCACTCGCGCGGCCGGATCACCACGTACGGGCCGACCTTGAGCCCGAAGGAGGTGAACACCCGCTTCATGTACTCCTTGTCCTGGCCGACGGCCGAGGCGAGCACACCCGCGCCCACGTACGGGACGCCGGAGAGCTCCAGCAGGCCCTGGAGGGTGCCGTCCTCGCCGTACGGGCCGTGCAGGACCGGGAAGACGACGTCGACCTCGCCGAGGGCCTTCGGCACCGACCCCGGCTCGTAGTAGACGACTTCGCGGTTGGCGGGGTCGACGGGGAGCACCACGCCGCCGTCCCGCGACTCGGCGAGTTCGTCCACGTCGGGCGTACGGCGGTCGGTGATCGCCATGCGCTCGGGGGCGTCGGCGGTGAGGAACCAGCGGCCCTCGCGCGTGATGCCGATCGGCAGGACCTCGTACTTGGTCCGGTCGATGGCCCGCAGGACCGCGCCGGCCGTGACCACGGAGATCCCGTGCTCGGAGCTGCGACCGCCGAAGACAACGGCCACCCGCGGCTTGCGGACGGGCTGCTGAGGGCTCTGGGGGAGGTTCTCGGTGCTCATATCGGCTTGAGAGTACCCGGTGGTAGGGCGGAGAGTCAGCGTCCGCCCACCGGGTTCGCTCAGCGTCGTTCGGGCTTCGCGCTGCGCGACATCAGTTCCTTGACGGCCACCACCGGGGGCTTGCCCTCGTGCACGATGGCGACGACCGTCTCGGTGATCGGCATGTCGACGCCGTGCCGCCGGGCCAGATCCAGCACCGACTCACAGGACTTGACGCCCTCGGCGGTCTGCCGAGTGACCGCGATGGTCTCCTGCAGGGTCATGCCCTTGCCGAGGTTGGTGCCGAAGGTGTGGTTGCGCGAGAGCGGCGAGGAGCAGGTCGCCACCAGGTCGCCGAGCCCGGCGAGTCCGGCGAAGGTCAGCGGGTCCGCGCCCATCGCCAGGCCCAACCGGGTGGTCTCGGCGAGGCCGCGCGTGATCAGCGAGCCCTTGGCGTTGTCGCCGAGGCCCATGCCGTCCGCGATGCCGACCGCGAGGCCGATCACGTTCTTGACGGCGCCGCCCAGCTCGCAGCCCACCACGTCGGTGTTGGTGTACGGGCGGAAGTACGGCGTGTGGGAGGCGGCCTGGAGCTTCCGGGCGACAGCCTCGTCGGTGCAGGCGACCACGGCCGCGGCGGGCATCCGGGAGGCGATCTCCTTCGCGAGGTTGGGCCCGGTGACGACGGCGATCCGGTCCGGGCCCACCTTGGCGACGTCGTCGATGACCTCGCTCATCCGCATGGTCGTACCGAGCTCGACGCCCTTCATCAGCGACACCAGCACGGTGTGGGGGGCGAGCAGCGGCGTCCAGTCGGCGAGATTGGCGCGCAGGGTCTGCGAGGGGACCGCGAGAACGGTGAAGTCGGCGTCCCGGGCCGCCTCGGCCGCGTCGGCGGTGGCGCGCAGGTTGCGCGGGAGTTCGACGCCGGGCAGGTAGTCGGGGTTGGTGCGCGTGGAGTTGACCGCGTCGACGAGTTCGGGGCGGCGCGCCCACAGCGTCACCTCGCAGCCCGCGTCGGCGAGGACCGTGCCGAAGGCGGTCCCCCATGATCCGGTACCGAAGACGGCCGCCTTCACGGACTTGCTCACTTGCTGTTCTCCCCCTCGTGACTGGCCTTCGTGTGGCCGGTCTGCGCGTGACCGGTCTGCGGGTGACCGCTCTGCGTGTGTGCCGCCGCCGTGCCGTTGGTCTGCGCCCGGGGGCCGGCACCGGCTTGCGTACCGTCCTGCTCAGCGGTGTCGTCGTCGCCGGTCTCCGCCCGCGTACGGCGGCGCTGCTCGATCCGCTCGCGACGCGGGTCGTAGGGCGTCTCGGGCGCCTTCTCGCCGCGGATCTCCTCCAGCTGGGCGGTGACGGCCGCCATGATGACCTCCGTCGCCTCCTTGAGGAGTTCCGGGGTCATCTCGTGGCCGTAGAACCGTGCGAGGTCCACGGGCGGCCCGGCGAGGACGTGGTGCGTCTTGCGCGGAAGGAGGTTCGGCTTCTTGGCGTACGGCGGCAGCAGTTCGTTGGCGCCCCACTGGGCCACGGGGATCACCGGGCACTTGGTCTGCAGGGCGACGCGCGCGGCACCGGTCTTGGCGGTCATGGGCCAGCCGTCGGGGTCGCGGGTGAGGGTGCCCTCGGGGTAGAACGCGACGCACTCGCCGCGCTCCACGGCGTCGATCGCGGCCCGGAAGGCGCTCAGCGCGTCCGTGCTCTCGCGGTAGACGGGGATCTGCCCTGTGCCGCGCATCGCGGCGCCGACGAACCCCTCCTTGAAAAGACCGCTCTTCGCCAGGAATCGCGGCACGCGTCCGCTGTTGTACTGGAAGTGCGCGTAGGCGAAGGGATCGACATGCGAATTGTGGTTCACCGCGGTGATAAAGCCGCCCTCGGCCGGAATGTGTTCCATTCCCTGCCAGTCCCGCTTGATCAGAACCACCAGCCAGGGTTTACACAGGACCGCAGCGAAGCGGTACCAGAAGCCGATTCTGCGGCGGGGCACGCGGACACCTTCCTCTAGGACTTCCCATGGCCTGCTCCGGGGCCTGGGGGCCGCACAAGTGTCGCCCCGGGCCGCCGGTCTGTCGAGAACACGGTACGCCCGCGCGTCAGACCGTCGGATGGGCCGGGTGACAATGGCCGCGACACGAGAGGGACGGTACGCCGGTGCAGTGGACCTTGGTCATACCCCTGAAGCCCTTGGCGCTGGCCAAGAGCAGGCTCGCGGACACCGCAACCGACGGGCTGCGCCCGGGCCTCGCCCTCGCCTTCGCCGAGGACACCGTGGCGGCCGCACTGTCCTCACCTGCGGTGCGGGATGTGGCCGTAGTCACGGACGACGCCCTGGCCGGGCGGGTCCTGGCGGCCCTGGGCGCCCGGATCGTCGCCGACGAGCCGCGCGGGGGCCTCAACACCGCCCTGGCCCACGGGGCCGCCGCCGTACGCGCCGTGCGTCCCGATTCCCCGCTCGCGGCGCTCAACGCCGATCTGCCGGCCCTGCGCCCGGCGGAATTGGCCCGGGTACTGGACGCCGCCGGGGAATTCCCCCGCTCTTTCCTCCCGGACGCGGCGGCGATCGGCACCACGCTTCTCGCCGTCGCCGCGGGCCGTGAATTGCTGCCCGCATTCGGCGCGGATTCCCGCGCCAGGCATCGTTCCTCCGGGGCCGTGGAACTGTGTCCGCAGGAGGTGGATTCCGTTCGCCAGGACGTGGACACCGGCGAGGATCTGCGCGCGGCGCTGTCCCTGGGGGTGGGCCCCCGGACGGCCGCGGCGGCGGCGCAGCTGCTGATTCCGGGGCAGTAGGCTGCCGTCATGCAGGCGACCGCATACACGTACGACCCCGATACCCGCAGCGGGCAGGTGCTGCTGGACGACGGCACACCGGTGTCGTTCGACGCACCGGCGTTCGACGCGGGCGGGCTGCGGCTGCTGCGGCCCGGGCAGCGGGTGCGGATCGAGGTGGAGGGGCCGAAGGACGGCCTCCGGATCACCCTGGTGACGCTCCAGACGTTCTGACGGGCGCGGGCTCCTCCGCCCAGGACCCTCCCGGCCCCCTCCCGACACGCCGCGGGCCGGACTTCCGAGAGGGAGTCCGGCCCGGCGCGTGAGTGGCCCTGCTGTTCTACGCCTTGCGGGCGGTGGTCTTCTTGGCGGTGGTCTTGCGCGCGGTCGACTTCTTGGCGGGGGCCTTGGTCGCCGTCGCCTTCTTCGCGGCCGGGGCCTTCTTGGCCGTCGTCTTCTTGGCGGTGGCCGACTTCGCGGTGGTGGTCTTCTTGGCGGCCGCCGTCGTCTTGGTGGTGGCCTTCTTCGCGGTGGTCTTCTTGGCGGTCGCCGAGGTCTTCTTCGCGGTGGCGGCCGTCGTCTTCTTCGCGGGGGTGGCCTTCTTCGCGGCGGCCGACGCCCTCTTCGCCGGGGCGGCCTTCTTCGCGGCGGCCTTCTTGACCGTGGCGGAAGCGCCGCCGGTCAGGCTGCCCTTGGGGGCCTTCTTGACGGCGACCTCGCCGCCGCGCGGCAGCTTCTTCGAGCCGCTCACCAGGTCCTTGAAGCCCTGTCCTGCGCGGAAACGCGGCACGGACGTCTTCTTGACCCGAACCCGCTCGCCCGTCTGGGGGTTGCGAGCGTAGCGGGCAGGCCGGTCGACCTTCTCGAACGAACCGAAGCCGGTGACCGAGACCCGGTCTCCCGCGACCGTCGCGCGGACGATGGCGTCCAGGACCGCGTCGACCGCCTCGGCGGCCTGCTGGCGGCCGCCCACCTTGTCGGCAATCGCTTCTACGAGCTGCGCCTTGTTCACGTCTTCCCCTTCGGAGACATTAGCCGGAACGAAACTGTTCAAGCTTTTTCGCACGTTAGGCAGATATATACCGCAAATCAAACACGAAACGGGCTAATCACCCTTGTGCCGCAACGAAATCGGCTGCTCCGGAGACGATCAACGCTCCTCGCCGGGCATTCGCCCCTCGTCGAGGTCCGCCATGAACCGCTCCAGACGCCTTGTCGCATCGGCGAGATCGTGCTTGGCCGCGGCCGTAATGACCAGCAGCTTCCGGGTCAGCGCCATCCGTACGCCCTCCGGGACTTGCAGTGCGCGCACTCTTGTGTGCGCGTCCTTGAGCTGGTTCGCGACCGCCGTATAGAGCTCGAGTTGGCCGTCGTGTTCCATGCACAGATTGTGCCATCTGGGGCGAGTTGTCGCCCGCCCAGGGGGCAACTGCCGCCTCGAACGGCCGCCTCGGCGCTTGCGGCGGTTGTGACCACACAGGCCGCGTACCCAGGCAACAACCCCTCTAACGTGGGAAGTTGGGAGAAAGGGAGAAGATTCACGGGGCCGAACGGGTGCAGACACAGCAGTACCCCCGATCGGACCGATCGGGGGTACGGCGGGGGTGTCGCGGTGGCCGAAACTCGACCTGCTCAGGGCCTTCTGGGGCCCCGGGGTCAGAGCTGGAGCGTCCTCGGCTTGTACGACGGGCGCTTGGCCTCGTAGGCGGAGATGTCGCCCTCGTTCTGGAGGGTGATGGAGATGTCGTCCAGCCCGTTCAGCAGGCGCCAGCGGGAGTTCTCGTCCAGCTCGAAGGAGGCGGTGACGCCCTCGGCCCGCACCTCACGCGCCTCGAGGTCCACCGTGATCTCGGCCTGCGGGTCCTTCTCGGTGAGCTCCCACAGCGCGTCCACGATGTTCTGCTCCAGAACCACCGTGAGCAGGCCGTTCTTCAGCGAGTTGCCCCGGAAGATGTCGGCGAAGCGGGACGAGATCACGGTCTTGAAGCCGTAGTTCTGCAGTGCCCACACGGCGTGCTCGCGGGAGGAACCGGTGCCGAAGTCGGGGCCGGCGACCAGCACGCTCGCGCCCTGCCGTTCGGGGCGGTTGAGGATGAAGTTCTCGTCCTTGCGCCAGGCCTCGAACAGCCCGTCCTCGAACCCGTCCCGCGTGACCTTCTTGAGCCAGTGAGCAGGGATGATCTGGTCGGTGTCGACGTTGGAGCGGCGCAGCGGGACGGCCCGACCGGTGTGCGAGATGAATGCTTCCATGACTGATCAGACTCCAGCGGGCGTACGGGTCTCGGCGTCGGACAGGTCGGCCGGGGAGGCCAGGTGGCCCAGGACGGCCGTGGCGGCCGCGACCTGCGGCGACACCAGGTGGGTACGGCCGCCCTTGCCCTGCCGCCCCTCGAAGTTGCGGTTGGAGGTGGACGCGGAGCGCTCGCCCGGGGCCAGCTGGTCGGGGTTCATCCCGAGGCACATCGAGCAGCCCGCGTGCCGCCACTCGGCGCCGGCGTCCTTGAAGACGACGTCCAGACCCTCGGAGACGGCCTGGAGACCGACCCGCACCGAGCCGGGGACGACCAGCATCCGTACGCCGTCGGCGACTTTGCGGCCCTCGACGATGGCGGCGGCGGCCCGCAGGTCCTCGATCCGGCCGTTGGTGCACGAACCTACGAAGACGGTGTCCACGTTGATGGAGCGCAGCGGCTGGCCGGCCTCCAACCCCATGTATTCCAGGGCCTTTTCGGCGGCGTTGCGCTCCGAAGCGTCTTCGTACGAAGCAGGGTCGGGGACGACGGCCGAAAGCGGCGCGCCCTGACCCGGGTTGGTACCCCAGGTGACGAACGGCGACAGCGCGGCACCGTCGATGACGACCTCGGCGTCGAACTCGGCGTCCGCGTCCGTCTGCAGCGTCTTCCAGTACGCGACCGCCGCGTCCCAGTCGGCGCCCTCGGGAGCGTGGTCGCGGCCCTTGATGTACTCGAAGGTGGTCTCGTCCGGGGCGATCATGCCCGCGCGGGCACCGGCCTCGATCGACATGTTGCAGATGGTCATCCGGGCCTCCATCGAGAGTTTCTCGATGGCGGAGCCCCGGTACTCCAGGATGTAGCCCTGGCCGCCGCCGGTACCGATCTTGGCGATGATCGCCAGGATCAGGTCCTTGGCCGTCACGCCGTCGGGCAGCTCGCCCTCGACCGTGATCGCCATGGTCTTGGGGCGGGCCAGCGGCAGGGTCTGGGTGGCGAGCACGTGCTCGACCTGCGAGGTGCCGATGCCGAACGCCAGCGCGCCGAACGCGCCGTGCGTGGAGGTGTGGGAGTCGCCGCAGACGACGGTGGTGCCGGGCTGGGTCAGACCCAGCTGCGGGCCGACGACGTGTACGACGCCCTGCTCGACGTCGCCGAGCGGATGCAGCCGCACGCCGAACTCGGCGCAGTTCTTGCGCAGCGTCTCCAGCTGGGCGCGCGAGACCGGGTCGGCGATCGGCTTGTCGATGTCGAGGGTCGGGGTGTTGTGGTCCTCGGTCGCGATGGTGAGGTCGAGACGGCGCACCGGGCGGCCGTTCTGCCGCAGCCCGTCGAAGGCCTGCGGGCTGGTCACCTCGTGCAGGAGGTGCAGATCGATGAAGAGGAGGTCGGGCTCGCCCTCGGCGCGCCGGACGACGTGGTCGTCCCAGACCTTCTCCGCGAGTGTCCTACCCATCGCTTTCCCTCCGGCCGGCAATGACGCACCGGCCCAACTAGAGATCTTGTGGAGGCGACGCCCGTTGCCCCTGTTTTCCGGGCACCCGCCGCCAGGCCCGTTGGTCCGCGGGCCACCATGCGTCCAAGGGTTGCGCGTCTCACGGAAAAATGAACTTGCGTTTCACAGAGTGAGACGGGAGTATCGTTGCATGGACAACAGTAGCGGCGTCGGCGTCCTGGACAAGGCAGCCCTTGTCCTGAGCGCCCTGGAGTCCGGTCCGGCCACCCTCGCAGGCTTGGTCGCGGCCACCGGACTGGCACGACCCACGGCTCACCGACTGGCCGTGGCTTTGGAACACCACCGTATGGTGGCGCGCGACATGCAGGGCCGATTCATCCTCGGCCCGCGCCTTGCCGAGCTGGCCGCGGCCGCCGGCGAGGACCGTCTCCTCGCCACCGCCGGGCCGGTGCTGACGCACCTGCGCGACATCACCGGCGAGAGCGCGCAGCTCTACCGCCGCCAGGGCGACATGCGCATCTGCGTGGCCGCGGCGGAGCGCCTGTCCGGCCTTCGGGACACGGTCCCGGTCGGTTCCACGCTCACGATGAAGGCCGGTTCCTCGGCCCAGATCCTGATGGCCTGGGAGGAGCCCGAGCGTCTGCACCGCGGCCTCCAGGGCGCCCGTTTCACGGCGACGGCCCTGTCGGGCGTACGGCGCCGCGGCTGGGCCCAGTCCATCGGCGAGCGCGAGCCGGGCGTCGCGTCCGTGTCGGCTCCCGTGCGGGGCCCCTCGAACCGCGTGGTGGCCGCCGTCTCCGTCTCGGGCCCCATCGAGCGCCTGACCCGCCACCCCGGCCGTATGCACGCCCAGGCGATCATCGACGCGGCGGCTCGCCTCTCGGAGGCCCTGCGCAGGACGGGCTGACACCGACCCGGGAAAGGGGCCGCCTCAACGCCGCGGCAGCCCTCGAACCGACGGCATCACCGACCGGCCCGGACGCGCCGGGGCCTGCCGCTGTGCGGCCTCGCCGCACGGGCGCGACCGGCCACGACACATCCGCCCCCGGCAGACGACGGCCGCGCCAAGAAGCGGACCGGTGGGCAAACCGGTCCTTCGCGGACCGCCCGCGCGCCTCCACCGGCACCTGGCCGTGGGCGCCGCGAGGCCGAACGCCGGCTCGGCTACGACGGGAACGCCGAACTTCTCGTGCCCTACGCCCGGTTGACGCACCGAGCGGCCGTGCCGGACCTCGACTTCATAGAGACCCGGGCGTTGGGGCATGCCGGAGATCCCGGCATGCGAAAAAGCCCCCCGCCGAAGCGAGAGGCTTTTTCGATCATGTACCCCCGACCGGATTCGAACCGGCGCTACTGCCGTGAGAGGGCAGCGTGCTAGGCCGCTACACAACGGGGGCCTGCATCATGCGTTTCCGCAGATCAGAGCTGGTCTACCAGGACTCGAACCTAGAATGACGGTACCAGAAACCGTAGTGTTGCCAATTACACCATAGACCAAGGTGATTCGATGAAATGCGTACCCCCGACCGGATTCGAACCGGCGCTACTGCCGTGAGAGGGCAGCGTGCTAGGCCGCTACACAACGGGGGCCCTAGCGATCCTGCATCGACGAGAGGGGGAGCTACCCGAACTCTCCTCGTGGGAAGGATCTGTACCCCCGACCGGATTCGAACCGGCGCTACTGCCGTGAGAGGGCAGCGTGCTAGGCCGCTACACAACGGGGGCTTCGTGGAGTCGACCTCCACAGGTGCAGATAAGCTCTGCGAGCTGGCCTACCTGGACTCGAACCAAGACTAACTGAACCAGAATCAGTCGTGCTGCCAATTACACCATAGGCCACTGGAACGCAAGACCCGTAAGGGCTCTTGTTCTAGCGTTGCTCCTCCGGTACCGGCCTTTCGGCCCGCTCTCCGGCGGCGCAGGAAGAACATTACCCGAAGGTGGACCGGGCTCCAAAACGGGTATCGGGGCCGAGGATCGCGGGCAGTTCGGCGAGCGAGACGATCCGGTGGCGTCCGGAGGGGAGCTCGACGGTGGCCGTGCCGTAGCGGTCGATCCACACGGAGAGCAGTCCGGCGTCGGCTGCCCCCCGCCCGTCGATCTCCGGATGGTCACCCACGTAGGCCACCTGGTGAGGGGGCAGCGACAGGGCCTCGCAGGCCGCGAGGAAGGCGCCGGCCTCCGGCTTGGAGACACCCAGTTCCGCCGCGCACAGGATGACCTCGAAGCGGTCGTGGACCCCGAGGACGCGCAGCTTGTGGTCCTGGACGTGGATGCTGGAGTTGGAGAGCACGGCGTGGCGGTGGCTGGCGGCGAGGGCGTCGAGCACGGGCAGGACGTCCGGGAAGAGCGCCCAGGCGGCCTCGTAGTGCGAGCGGTAGCGCTGGAGCCAGTCGTCGGCCTCCGCGTCCGTCATCTCGCGGCCCAGGAACGCCCGTACCCGGTCCCGTCGCTGGTCCTCGAAGGTGATCCCGCCCGCCGAGAACCGGGCCCACTGCTGTTCGGTGACCTCCCGCCACCGCGCGAGCCCCTCCTCCGCGGTGCCGAACCGGTCGAGCAGCCCCTCGGCCGTCAGATACGACCGCATGCCCTCACGGTCGGCGGTCGTGTAGTCGAAGAGGGTGTCGTCCACGTCCCAGACCACGGCGAGGATGCTCATGATCCGACGGTAACGCGGAGGTGGCCGCCCTGTCCGGGAGATACCGAAGGGGCGGCGCCCGGTCGACAGGCGCCGCCCCTTCGGGCGGGAGCGGGGCTACGCGGCGAGCCTCGCCAGGGCCGCGTCGACGCGGGCCAGCGTCTTCTCCTTGCCCAGGATCTCCAGGGACTCGAAGAGCGGCAGGCCGACCGTGCGGCCGGTGACGGCGACACGGACCGGGGCCTGTGCCTTGCCGAGCTTGAGGCCGTGCGCCTCGCCGGCGGCCAGGACGGCCTCCTTGAGGGACTCGGCCGAGGTCCAGTCGGCCGCCGCCAGCTTCTCGCGGGCCGTCGTGAGCAGCGCGTCGCTGCCCTCCTTCATCGCCTTCGTCCAGCTCGCCTCGTCGACGGCGGGCTCCGGCAGAAAGAGGAAGTCGACGTTGTCGGTGATCTCCGACAGCACCTTCAGACGGGTCTGGGCGTGCGGGGCGATCGCCTCCCACCTGGCCTGGTCGAAGTCCTGCGGGGACCAGGGGGCGTAGGGGGCCTTCAGCCAGGGCGCGCAGCGCTCCGTGAAGTCCTTCACGTCCAGCAGGCGGATGTGGTCGGCGTTGATCGCCTCCGCCTTCTTGAGGTCGAAGCGCGCCGGGTTGGGGTTGACGTCCGCGATGTCGAAGGCCGCGGTCATCTCGTCCATCGTGAAGATGTCCTGGTCGGCCGAGAGCGACCAGCCGAGCAGCGAGAGGTAGTTGAGCAGGCCCTCGGGGAGGAAGCCGCGCTCGCGGTAGAGGTTGAGGGAGGACTCCGGGTCCCGCTTCGACAGCTTCTTGTTGCCCTCGCCCATCACGTACGGCAGGTGACCGAAGTGCGGGGTCCCCTGGGCGATGCCCAGTTCGGTGAGCGCCTTGTACAGGGCGATCTGGCGGGGGGTGGAGGAGAGCAGGTCCTCGCCCCGCAGGACGTGCGTGATCTCCATCAGCGCGTCGTCCACCGGGTTGACCAGCGTGTACAGCGGGGCGCCGTTCGCGCGGACGATGCCGAAGTCCGGCACGTTCTCCGGGGTGAACGTCAGCTCGCCGCGGACCAGGTCCGTGAAGGTGATCGTCTCGTCGGGCATGCGGAAGCGGACGATCGGGGTGCGGCCCTGGGCCTTGTACTCCGCCACCTGCGCCTCGGTGAGGTCGCGGCAGTGGCCGTCGTAGCCGGAGGGCCGGCCGGCGGCGCGGGCGGCGTCGCGGCGGGTGTCCAGCTCCTCCTGGGAGCAGTAGCAGTGGTAGGCGTGGCCGGCGTCGAGGAGTTTGCGGGCGACGTCGGCGTAGAGGTCCATCCGCTGCGACTGGCGGTACGGCGCGTGCGGGCCGCCGATCTCGGGGCCCTCGTCCCAGTCGAAGCCCAGCCAGCGCAGCGAGTCCAGGAGCTGGTCGTAGGACTCCTCGGAGTCACGGGCCGCGTCGGTGTCCTCGATGCGGAAGACCAGCGTGCCCTGGTGGTGCTTGGCGAACGCCCAGTTGAACAGGGCGGTGCGGACCAGGCCCACGTGGGGGTTACCGGTGGGCGAGGGACAGAAACGGACGCGTACGGAGGAGCCGGGTGCGCTAGCCACGCTTGACAACCTTGTTGGTGAGAGTGCCGATGCCTTCGATGGTGACGGCGACCTCGTCGCCGACGACCAGGGGGCCGACCCCTGCCGGGGTGCCCGTGAGGATCACGTCGCCGGGGAGCAGCGTCATGGCCTCGGTGATGTTGACGATCAGATCCTCGATCGAATGGATCATCTCGCTGGTGCGGCCGAGCTGCCGTTGCTGCCCGTTGACCGTCAGCTGGACGGTGAGGTCGCCGGCGGTCTCGAGGTCCAGGCCGGTCTCCACCCAGGGGCCCAGCGGGCACGAGGTGTCGAAGCCCTTGGCCCGGGCCCACTGCTTCTCGCGCTTCTGGACGTCGCGGGCGGTGACGTCGTTCGCGCAGGTGTAGCCGAAGATCACGTCCTTGACGCGCTCGCGGGGGACCTCGCGGCAGAGCCGTCCGATGACGACGGCGAGCTCGGCCTCGTGATGGACCTCTTCGGAGAAGGCCGGGTACTGGATGGCGTCGCCGGAGCCGATCACCGAGGTGGAGGGCTTGAAGAAGGCGAACGGGGCGTCCGGCACCTCGTTGCCCAGCTCGCGCGCGTGCTCGGCGTAGTTGCGGCCGAAGGCCACGACCTTGTTGGGCAGGACGGGCGGGAGCAGCCGGACCTTGCTCAGCGGCACCTTGGTGCCGGAGAGCTCGAAGTCCGTGAACGGGATGCCCTTGATGATGTCGAGGACGAGCTCGTCCGGCTTGTCGCCCTCGACCGCGCCGAAGGCGACGTTCCCGTCGATGGAGAACCTGGCGATGCGCACGGGTTGGTTGGCCCCTTGACTGAGCTGGGTGGAGTGTGACGCCCCAGGCTAACGCGGAAGGGCGCCCCCGGCCGGGGACGCCCTTGACATCCGTGGGTGGCCGCTTGAGCAATCGGCGGCCGGTGCCCGTATCTCCGCGTGAAGATCTACTCCACGACGGAGGCCGCGACCGGCGCCTCCATGAGGATGGTGCGCTTGGGGTTCGCGGTCTGGGCGGGAAGCTCGACGGAGTGCTCCTGCTGCTCAGGGAGCTGGAGGTCGTCGGCGTCCGTGAGGTGCGCCAGGGTCGTACGCCGGGGGTTGGCGATCTTGTGGAACATCGTCGTCGTCTTCACTGTTGTACGTGACCCTGTCGTGTCCGGGCGCCCGGGAAGCCCTCAAGGGCCTCCGCACGGACGCGGTTTGTCGGATGCGTCATCCCTGTAAAGCGTCAGGCTAAACACGCGATTCCCGGTGAAGACGTGAAGGTCGCATGATCAGCGTGTGAGTTTGCTCACGAATCAAGGGGCAAAACGGCCATTCCGGACTACCGGGTGACCCGTACGAAACGGACATTCGCCACCTGAAGCACTCATTCCGCTCCTGATCATGGCGACTGGGACACCCTTCGGCCACCACCCCTTCACACCCTTATGTCCGCCTTATGTGGGATGGGTTTCTACATCCCGTAACTTGACCCTCACGTCGTGTCACGGATGTCACAGCCTGGCCAACGGGCCTTGTTGGAGATCCTGCACTGTGCTGGAATTCCTCGAACCGCCGCGGGATCGAGCCGGCGCACAGAGGGCGCCCAGCGCGCCCGGTGGCGGCGAGACAGGGGGAGCCAGCGCCGGTTACTCACGACCAATTGGGGGGCGTATTCAGGACGCCTCCCAACACGCCGACACCGTCCTTCCGTTCGCGCGGAGGGGCGCCTGGTCCAGAGGTTGCGACGCTAGTGCAGGGACGTTTCAAGAGGGATGGCAGCGCTTCGGCCGAGCCGGAGCCGCACGGCGGGACTGGCCCGATGGCAGTCGGCTCCTCGCCCCAGCACGCCCAGAACCAGGGCCCCAATCCGTCCGGTGACGGCGGTGAGCGCTCGGGACGTCCCGGTGCGTCCACGTCGCCCGGTTCGCCTCCCCCGGCGCCGGCGAAGTCGCCGACCGGGCCCGGCCCCCGGGTGGCACTGCGCAACTGGCGCATCTCCACGCGTCTGGTGGCGCTGCTGACCCTGCCCGTGGTCGCGGCCACCTCGCTGGGCGCGCTGCGCATCAACCAGTCGATGGACGACATCCAGCAGCTCGACAACATGAAGCTGCTGACGGACATGACCAAGCAGGCCACCGACCTGGCCGACGCGCTCCAGGAGGAGCGCGACAAGTCGGCCGGTCCGCTGGCGCACAACGGCAAGGCGACCGACCCCGGGATCAAGGGCCTGCGCGAGAAGACGGACCGCGCGCTCAGCGCCTTCCAGGACTCGTCGGAGGAGATCGACGGCGCCACCACGGACGGCAATCTCCAGGGCGTCCGGGACAGCCTCGTCGGTCTGCTGAGCGACCTGGCCAACCTCGCCAAGATCCGGACGACGGCCTACGCGGAGAAGAACAACTCCACCCAGACGGTGGAGGGCTACCACCGCCTCATCACCAGCCTGCTCGACCTCTCCCAGGACATGGCGCAGGCCACCAGCAACCCGGAGATGATCCAGCGCACGCGTGCGCTGGCCGCGTTCTCCTCCGCCAAGGAGTACGCCTCCGTCCAGCGCGCCGTGATCGCGGCGGCGCTGCCGGCGAGCAACAGCGTCTACGGCAAGCTCTCCGAGAACGACCGGCAGTACGCCCAGGCCGGCCTCGAGAACCAGGAATCCGAGCTCTCGAGCTTCCGCAGCATCTACGGCGACAGCGACGCCGAGGAGCTGCTGCAGCCGATCGAGGCGGGCAACCCGGTCATCGAGGACGCCAACACCTACGCCGACCGCGCGCTCAGCTCCGCCAGCGGCCTGGAGTCGCTGGACAAGCAGTCGTACCAGGACTGGATCGACGCCAGCTCCACCAAGATCAAGCAGATGGGCAACATCGAGCTCACGCTGCTCGAGGACATGGAGCAGAAGGCGCGTGAGCTGCGCGCCGACTCGGAGCGCGAGGCGATCATCTCCGGTGCGCTCATCCTGCTCGTGCTCGGTGTCTCGCTGGTCGGCGCGTTCGTCGTCGCCCGGTCCATGATCCGTTCGCTGCGCCGCCTCCAGGAGACCGCCACCAAGGTCGCCCAGGACCGGCTGCCCGAACTGGTCAAGCAGCTCTCCGAGTCCGACCCGCAGGACGTCGACACGTCCGTGGAGTCGGTCGGTGTGCACTCCCGGGACGAGATCGGCCAGGTGGCCGCGGCCTTCGACGACGTGCACCGCGAGGCCGTCCGCCTCGCCGCCGAGCAGGCCCTGCTGCGGGGCAACGTCAACGCGATGTTCACCAACCTCTCGCGCCGCTCCCAGGGTCTGATCCAGCGCCAGCTGTCGCTGATCTCCGAACTGGAGTCCCGCGAGGCCGACCCGGACCAGCTGTCCTCGCTCTTCAAGCTCGACCACCTCGCGACCCGCATGCGCCGTAACGGTGAGAACCTCCTCGTCCTCGCGGGTGAGGAGCCCGGCCGCCGCTGGACCCGTCCGGTCCCGCTGGTCGACGTGCTGCGTGCCGCCGCCTCCGAGGTGGAGCAGTACGAGCGGATCGAACTGGCCTCCGTGCCGACCACCGAAGTGGCCGGCCGGGTCGTCAACGACCTCGTGCACCTCCTCGCCGAGCTGCTGGAGAACGCCACCTCGTTCTCCTCCCCGCAGACCAAGGTCAAGGTCACCGGTCACGCGCTGCCCGACGGCCGCGTCCTGATCGAGATCCACGACACCGGCATCGGCCTCTCCCCCGAGGACCTCGCCGCGATCAACGAGCGGCTCGCCTCGCCGCCCACCGTGGACGTGTCGGTCTCCCGACGCATGGGTCTGTTCGTGGTCGGTCGTCTGTCGCAGCGGCACGGCATCCGCATCCAGCTGCGTCCCTCCGACTCCGGTGGCACGACCGCGCTGGTCATGCTCCCCGTGGACGTCGCCCAGGGCGGCAAGAAGCCCCAGCCCAAGCCCGGTCAGAGCAGCGTCTCGGGTGGTCCCGCCGCCGCGCAGGCCGCCGCGGGCGTCGCCGCCGCGCGTCGCCAGAACGGCTCGCAGAACGGTTCGCAGGGCGGTGCCCTCGGCTCCGGTCCCGGCGCCGGTGGCCGGCTCGCCACCGGTCAGGGCCCCCGGGCCGCGCTGCCCGGCCGTGACGGTGGTGGCCGCCCCGGTGGTCAGCCGCCGCGTGGGCCGCAGCAGCCGCCGGCCTCCCCCCAGCAGGGCCGACCGGCTCCGGCCGGTGCGGGTGCGGGCTTCGGCGGTCAGACGTCGGGCGCGCCGCAGGGTCTCCAGGCGGCCGGCACGGGCACGCAGGGTGTGGACATGTTCGGCGGACGTCCGACGCAGCAGCGGAACAACAAGGCCGATCAGGGCGGCCGCGGCCGTCAGCCGCAGCTGCCGCCGCGCGGTGGTCCGCGCGCCGAGCTGCCGGGCGGCAACCCGCAGCCGCGGGTCACCAGCTGGGGCGACGAGAACGCCCAGCCCCCGGTGTCGCGCGGCCCGCTGGACGCCCCGCGCGGTCACGAGGAGCCGGACGTCGCCCAGACGTCGCGTATGCCTCGCTTCGACGACCGGCAGGGTCCCGGGGCGACCGCCGAGATACCGGTGGTCCCGCGCACCGACGACCGTCAGAGCCCGGCGGGCCCCGCCGACTTCGGCCGTCCGGTCGCCAACGGAGTGCACGCCACGGGCCAGTTCCCGGCCGTGGGCAACCCCCAGTCGGCTCCGGGCGGACGGCAGGACACCAGCCAGTTCCAGCGTCCGGGTACGAGCGGCCGGCAGGACACCGGGCAGTTCCAGCGCCCCGGTACCAGTGGCCAGCAGGACGAGAACGGCTTCACCCGGTCCGACGTCTTCGGTGCCCCGGGCGGCCAGAACACCCCGGCGGCCCCGAACCAGTTCGCTCCGCAGGCGTACGACAACGGCTCCACCGGCCAGTTCGCCGCACCCGGTTACGACGGCTCCTCGACCGGTCAGCACTCGCTGCCCGGGCGCCAGGACCCCTCGTCCACCGGCCAGTTCGCCACTCCGCAGGCGGGTGGCTACGGCACCCCGTCGCAGCCGACCGGTCCGCAGCGTTCCCTGGGTCGTCCTGAGCCGGAGGCGCTGCCGCCGGCGGGTCCCGGTGACGGGCGTACCCCGCTCTACGACACGCTGGAGACCAACTGGTTCCACGGTCAGCAGGCGGGCGGCGCGGCCCAGGCCCCGCAGCAACAGCAGCACCAGGAGCCGCAGGCTCCGGCTGCCCCCCAGCGTCCCGCCGCCACCAATGCCTCCTGGCGCACCTCGCCGAACGACGAACTCGTCCGGCAGGCCGAGCGAGTCAGGCAGCCGGCCGCGGGCGGCGTCACCACATCCGGCCTGCCGCGCCGGGTGCCCAGGGCGAACCTCGTCCCGGGCACGGCTCAGCAGCAACAGCACCAGCCCGGTCCGCAGGTCTCGCGTGCGCCTGACGACGTACGCGGCCGGCTGACCAATCTCCGTCGGGGCATCGCGCAGGGTCGTCAGGCCGGCAACGGTCAGACCGGCAGTTTCCCGAGCCCCACTCACCAGCAGGAGCGTTAGTTGAGTCAGATGAGCCAGGCGGCACAGAACCTGAACTGGTTGATCACCAACTTCGTGGACAACACCCCCGGGGTGTCCCACACCGTTGTCGTGTCCGCCGACGGGCTCCTGCTCGCGATGTCCGAGGGCTTCCCGCGCGACCGTGCCGATCAACTGGCGGCCGTCGCGTCCGGGCTCACCTCGCTGACGGCCGGCGCGTCCCGGATCTTCGAAGGCGGCAGCGTCGCGCAGACCGTCGTCGAGATGGAGCGAGGATTCCTCTTCCTCATGTCCGTCTCGGACGGCTCGTCGCTCGCCGTTCTCGCGCACCCCGAGTGCGACATCGGCCTCGTCGGCTACGAGATGACGCTGCTCGTCGACCGCGCGGGCGCGGTCCTCACGCCCGACCTGCGCGCCGAACTCCAGGGCAGTCTGCTCCACTGACCCGCCCGAGCACTACCCGCCTCACGAAATCACCGTCCGGCCGACACAATCCCCCCACCGGCCTCGACGGACGGCACGACTGACCGCGAATGCTGTCCCGCCCGGAGGATTCATGACCCCGCCCACCGCCCATCATGATCCGTACGCGGAGCCGTACGGGGATGAGGGCGACCAGCCGCTGGTGCGTCCGTACGCGATGACCGGCGGCCGGACGCGGCCGCGCTATCAGCTCGCCATCGAGGCGCTGATCAGCACCACGGCCGACCCGGCAGCGCTCATGGGGCTGCTCCCGGAGCACCAGCGCATCTGTCATCTGTGCCGTGAGGTGAAGTCGGTCGCGGAGGTTTCGGCTCTCCTGGCCATGCCTCTGGGAGTGGCGCGGATCCTGGTCGCGGACCTCGCCGAAGCCGGACTGGTGGCCATCCACCAGCCGGGCGGCGACGAGAACAACGGTGGCGCTCCAGACGTGACGCTGCTCGAAAGGGTGCTCAGTGGACTTCGCAAGCTCTGACGGGGGGCGGGCCACCACCTCCGCGAAGATCGTGGTGGCGGGTGGCTTCGGCGTGGGCAAGACCACGTTCGTGGGCGCCGTCTCCGAGATCAACCCGCTGCGCACGGAGGCCGTCATGACGTCCGCGTCGGCGGGCATCGACGACCTCACCCACACCGGGGACAAGACCACCACCACGGTGGCCATGGACTTCGGCCGTATCACGCTCGACCAGGACCTGATCCTGTACCTGTTCGGTACGCCGGGTCAGGACCGCTTCTGGTTCATGTGGGACGACCTGGTGCGCGGCGCGATCGGCGCGATCGTGCTGGTGGACACCCGGCGTCTCGCCGACTGCTTCCCGGCGGTCGACTACTTCGAGAACAGCGGCCTGCCGTTCGTCGTCGCCCTCAACGGCTTCGACGGCTCGCAGCCGTACCAGCCGGAAGAGGTGCGCGAGGCGCTGCAGATCGGACCGGACACCCCGATCATCACGACGGACGCCCGGCACCGCTCGGACGCCAAGTCGGCGCTGATCACGCTGGTCGAGCACGCCCTCATGGCGCGACTGCGGTAACTTTCAAGCACCCGGTGCCGTACGGCAGTTGTCGTAGACGCTCTGGAGCCGACTGTGGCCTTCGACACGGTCGGCTCCGGTGTTCATAACGTTTCGGCAGTGGAATCCACAGGTACCGACACGCGTCGCGGTCGCTTGGTCTCACTGCGCGCACGAAAGCCCCGCCTTTTGGCGGGGCTCGTTCTTTTTGACCGTTTTATCTGGGGCTTACATCACATCGAACCAGCGCTTTCCCATGTTTGGAAGAGCGCTGGTCGTCGTGCTGGAATGCCTGAACTGCCCAATAGTCAATGACGTACTGATGGTCGATGGCTGACCGGGCTCTGAGACACTGCGGCACGACGAAGGTGCCGACCGCCGAGAGGTTGTTGGTCGAGTGAGGCGAAGCAAGCAAAGTCCCGAGCCGGCGGCCCGGGGCAACTTCACCCCGCCGCCGCGCGGAGCGGCGCCCGCCCCCGTGTCCGGTCCGGAGCCGGCGTCCGCCCCCGCGAAGAGCGGCGGCCGTCTCTCCCCACGGAACTGGCGGGTGCCCACCCGGCTGAACGCGATCCTGCTCATACCCGTGATGGTCGGCCTGGTCATGGGCGGCTTCCAGGTGAAGAACTCGATCGACACCTGGCAGGAGGCCCGCGACGCCGAGAAGACGGCGAAGATCGTGGCCGCCGCCGGCGAGTACGCCGAGGCCCTGCTCAACGAGCGGGACGTCAGCGCCCAGCCGCTGCTCCAGTCCACCAAGGACGACCCGACGGTCAAGGCGGCCCGCGCCACCACCGACGCGAAGGCCACCGCCTTCCACGACGAGGTCGTCGGGATGCCGGACAAGGAAGGCCTCCAGCGCCGTCTGAAGCTGGTGGAGGAGGCCGAGCCGACACTCGCGAAGATCCGCGCGGCCGCCTACACCAAGGCGCTGGACCCGGTGAAGACCGAAGAGGGCTACGTCGCCGTCGAACACCTGCTGATGGAGTTCTCCAACGAGCTCGGTCTCGGCACCGGCAACATCACCGCCTACGGCCGCACCGTCTACGCGGTCGCCCTGGCCAAGGGCGCCGAGTCCCTCCAGCGCGCCATCGGCATGCACCTGCTCGTCCGGCCCAGCCCCGACGAGACGGTCTACCGGCAGCAGCTCACCGCCTTCACCTCGTACGCCTACCTCGAGGGCATCGCCCAGCAGGAGTACGTCTCCGGTGGTACCACCGAGGACGCCGCGCGGCTCACCGAGGTCATGAAGGAGAAGACCGAAGAGGGCGCGCAGCAGGTCGCCGACGCGAAGGAGAAGGCCGAGGCCGCCGGCGAGGAGTTCACCGCTCCGCCGACCATGGACAAGATGATCCAGGCGATCGCCAGCGGGCAGGAGCCGTCGAAGCTCGCCGAGCAGGGCGTCACCGCCAACGCCTGGATGGCGGCCGCGACGCTGAAGTTCGAGGGCTACAGCCAGGTCGAGAGCGAGCTCATCGACCGCGCGGTCACCGACGCCGGTGAGATCGCCTCCGACGCGCAGCGCGACGCCATCATCAACGGCGCCATCGTCATCATCGCCCTCCTCGCCGCCTTCATCGTCGCCAGTCTCATGGCCCGCCAGATGAGCCAGGCCATGCGCCAGCTGCGCAACGCCGCCTTCGGCATCGCCGAGCAGCGCCTGCCGATGCTGGTCGACCAACTCTCGCGCACCGACCCGGGCCGGGTGGACACCCGTGTCCAGCCGATCCCCATCAACACCAGGGACGAGATCGGCGAAGTCGCCCGCGCCTTCGACCAGGTCCACCGCGAGGCCGTCCGACTGGCCGCCGAGCAGGCTCTGCTCCGGGGCAACATCAACGCGATCTTCACCAACCTCTCGCGCCGCAACCAGTCCCTGATCGAGGGCCAGCTGACCCTGATCACCGACCTGGAGAACAACGAGGCCGACCCGGACCAGCTGGAGAACCTCTTCCGGCTGGACCACCTCGCCACCCGTATGCGCCGCAACGGCGAGAACCTCCTGGTCCTCGCCGGCGAGGAGCCGGGCCGCCGCTGGGACCAGCCGGTCCCGCTGGTCGACGTGCTGCGCGCCGCCTCCTCCGAGGTGGAGCAGTACGAGCGCGTCGAGCTGTCCGGCGTCCCCGAGGCCGAGATCCACGGCCGTGCCGTGACCGACCTCGTGCACCTGCTCGCCGAGCTCCTGGAGAACGCCACGACGTTCTCCTCGCCGCAGACCAAGGTCCGGGTGACCGCCACCCGTCTCCCCGACGGCCGGGTCATGATCGAGATCCACGACAAGGGCATCGGCCTCACCGCCGAGGACTTCGCGGACATCAACCACAAGCTGGCCAACCCGCCGACGGTGGACGCCGCGATCTCGCAGCGCATGGGCCTGTTCGTGGTCGGCCGGCTGTCCGACCGGCACGGTATCCGGGTCCAGCTGCGCCCCTCGGGCGAGCAGGCCGGCACCACCTCGCTGGTCATGCTGCCGGACGCCATCACCCACGGTGGTGGTGGCGAGCAGCAGCAGCCGCGCGACGAGTTCACCGTCTCCCAGATCATCCCGGAGCAGAACTACGGCGGTGGCGGCGAGGACTTCAACACCGGTCTGCCGATGCGCACCGCGGCGGAGCTCGGCTTCGACGACAGCCAGTACGAGGTCCCCGACGACATCCGCGACCTGGACCCGGTGGGCCGCTCGCTGATGCGCGAGGAGCGCCGTGCGGCCCTGGAGTCCCAGCCGGGCCAGCCGAGCGGGCAGCAGTCCGCCGAGGGCTTCGAGGCGCCCCGGCAGCAGCAGTCGTACGACGCCTCGCAGAACGGCTTCGATCCCGCCCAGCAGGGCGCCGGGGCCGGCTACGACAACGGTGCGGCCGGGTACGCCGAGCAGCCCGCGGCGTTCGACCAGCAGACGTCGTACGAGGAGCAGCAGCGCCCGGCGTACGACGACCAGTACTTCGCGCCGAACGGTGGGATGCCGCAGGGCGAGTCCTTCTCCGGCAACGGCGGCCTTCCGCAGAACGACGGCTTCGCGTCGAACGGCGGCTACCCGGACCCCGCGTATGCGGAGTCCGGCCAGGACAACCGGGCGGCGGCCCCGGCCGGCGCGTCCGAGGGCTTCCAGCCGTACCAGGAGCAGCAGCCCTACCAGGACGACTGGCCCCAGCAGAACGGCCACACGACCGGTCACACCAACGGTTACCAGAACGGCTACCAGGACCAGTACGCTCCGGAAGCGGAATCCGCGCAGGCCGCTGACGCGGGTGAGCAGAACCGCGTAGGCTTCGACCGTCCGGGACCGACCTCCTCCGCCTCCCACGCGCTGACCGACGCCGGTCTCCCCCGCCGCGGCGCCGCCGCGAGCGGTACGAACGGCGCCCGGCCCGCGAAGCAGGAGCCGGCCGCCTCCCCCGCGGAGAGCAACGGCGGCGGCGACGTCTGGCGCTCGGCCAACGACGAGCGCTGGCAGCAGGCCTCCGGCCTGAAGAAGCCGAAGGCGGGCGGGGTCACCTCCTCAGGCCTGCCGCGGCGGGTGCCCAAGGCCAATCTGATCGAGGGCGCCGCCGAGAGCACCCCCCAGGGAGGCCCCCAGGTCTCCCGCGCCCCGGAGGACGTCCGAGGCAGGTTGAGCAACCTGCGTCGGGGCGTCCAGCGCGGACGCAACGCAGGCAGCAGTGAAACGAACGGCCAGGGCCTCGGTCCTGACAGCACCTACAACCAGGAGCGTTAGTGTGAGCCCGATGAGCCAGGCGGCACAGAACCTGAACTGGGTGATCACCAACTTCGTGGACAACACCCCGGGGGTGTCCCACACGGTGGTGGTCTCCGCCGACGGACTCCTTCTGGCGATGTCCGAAGGCTTCCCCCGCGACCGGGCCGACCAGCTCGCGGCCGTGGCCTCCGGTCTGACGTCCCTGACGGCAGGCGCCTCCCGGATCTTCGAGGGCGGCAGCGTGAACCAGACGGTTGTGGAGATGGAGCGGGGATTCCTCTTCCTCATGTCCATTTCCGACGGTTCCTCGCTCGCCGTTCTCGCGCATCCCGAGGCGGACATCGGCCTCATTGGGTACGAGATGGCCCTTCTGGTGGACCGAGCCGGTTCGGTTCTGACCCCCGATCTTCGTGCGGAGCTCCAAGGGAGCCTTCTCAACTAACAAACGAACGGTGCGTTTTGGCGTCCTGAGGCCGTAGGGTTTCGGGACGCGGCTTCCACGTGATGGGTGCCAGGCACATCGGAGGAGGAGAGAGAGTGGCAACACCCCCAGGCGGTTCGAATTCGGGCAACTGGTCGTACGGTCCTGCCCAGGGCCAGGGCGACGGTTCCCAGAACCCGAACCGTTACAACTTCCCCTCCGCGCCCAGCCAGCAGCGGCCGTACACGCCCCAGGGTCCGCAGGGTCCCGGGCCGTCCCCGTACGACCAGCCGTCGGCGCCGCGCATCCAGCCCGTGCAACCGCATCGCCGCGCCCCGGAGTCGGCGCCCGCCGGGTCGGCGAGCAACCCGCTCGTGCGTCCGTACGCCATGACCGGTGGCCGGACCCGCCCGCGTTACCAGCTCGCCATCGAGGCGCTGGTGCACACCACCGCGCAGCCGCACCAGATGCAGGGCCAACTGCCCGAGCATCAGCGGATCTGCAACCTCTGCCGAGAGATCAAGTCGGTCGCCGAGATCTCGGCGCTGCTGACCATCCCTCTCGGCGTGGCCAGGATCCTCGTCGCCGACTTGGCGGAGGCGGGACTGGTCGCCATCCATCAGCCCGGCGGCGACGAGAACGCCGGCGGCCAGCCAGACGTGACATTGCTCGAAAGGGTGCTCAGTGGACTTCGCAAGCTCTAGCGGGGGTCCGTCCCGCTCCACCACTTCCGCGAAGATCGTGGTGGCGGGCGGCTTCGGCGTGGGCAAGACCACGTTCGTCGGGGCTGTCTCGGAGATCAACCCGCTGCGCACCGAGGCCGTCATGACGTCCGCGTCGGCGGGCATCGACGACCTCACCCACACCGGGGACAAGACCACCACCACGGTGGCCATGGACTTCGGCCGTATCACCCTGGACCAGGACCTGATCCTGTACCTGTTCGGTACGCCCGGCCAGGACCGGTTCTGGTTCATGTGGGACGACCTGGTGCGCGGCGCGATCGGCGCGATCGTGCTGGTGGACACCCGGCGTCTCGCCGACTGCTTCCCGGCGGTCGACTACTTCGAGAACAGCGGCCTGCCGTTCGTCGTCGCCCTCAACGGCTTCGACGGCTCGCAGCCGTACCAGCCCGACGAGGTGCGCGAGGCCCTTCAGATCGGCCCCGACACCCCGATCATCACGACGGACGCCCGCCACCGCGCGGACGCCAAGTCGGCGCTGATCACGCTCGTGGAGCACGCGTTGATGGCCCGGCTCCGGTAGCACCTGCCGCAGACAGCCGAAAGGCCCCCTCCGCCCGGAGGGGGCCTTCGCCGTGCGCGGGGCCTTCGCCGTGTGTGTCGGCCGCCGGCGTGAGCGCAGACGCGAGGGCCCCTCTCGGACGAGAGGGGCCCTCGCGCGACGTGCGAGGTTCAGTGCCAGCTGTGCGGGGCGCGGAAGCCGCCCTCGCGCTCCAGGCGGCGCCAGCCTGCCCTGGGGCGGCCTCGGTGGGTCTCGGTGGGCGACGGCTGGGCGGCCGCGCGGGCCAGGAGGATCGCCGTGATGGCGGCGACTTCCTCGGGCTCGGCGTGGCCCTTCTCGACGCGGATGTCGGGAGCGTTCATGGGTGCAAGTCTCCGTGGATGAGGTTTCCGCAGGGAATCCAGTGGGTTACCCGTTGGAGCTGCCGGGTTACTGCGGGGGGTTGCCGTGCTTGCGCGAGGGCAGGTCCGCGTGCTTCGACTGGAGCATGGCCAGCGACCGGACGAGGATCTCGCGGGTCTCGGCGGGGTCGATGACGTCGTCGACCAGACCGCGTTCCGCCGCGTAGTAGGGGTGCATCAACTCGGACTTGTACTCCTTGACCATGCGGGCCCGCATGGCCTCGGGGTCCTCGGCCTCGGCGATCTGACGCCGGAAGATGACGTTGGCGGCACCGTCGGCGCCCATCACGGCGATCTCGTTCGTCGGCCAGGCGTAGGTGAGGTCGGCGCCGATGGACTGGCTGTCCATGACGATGTAGGCACCTCCGTAGGCCTTGCGCAGGATCAGCGAGATCCGCGGCACGGTGGCGTTGCAGTAGGCGTAGAGCAGCTTCGCTCCGTGCCGGATGATTCCGCCGTGCTCCTGGTCGACGCCCGGGAGGAATCCGGGCACGTCCAGGAAGGTGACGATCGGGATATTGAAAGCGTCACACATCTGGACAAAGCGCGCAGCTTTTTCCGACGCCTCGATGTCCAGGACGCCGGCCAGGGCCTGCGGCTGGTTGGCCACGATGCCGACGACCTGGCCGTCGAGCCTGGCCAGCGCGCAGATGATGTTGCGGGCCCAGCGCTCGTGGATCTCCAGGTACTCGCCGTCGTCGACGATCTCCTCGATCACCTTTGTCATGTCGTACGGCCGGTTGCCGTCCGCCGGGACCAGGTCGAGCAGGGCGTCGCCGCGGCGGTCGGCCGGGTCGGTGGACTCGGTGCGCGGGGGGTTCTCGCGGTTGTTCTGCGGGAGCAGCGACAGGAGGTAGCGGACCTCCGCGATGCAGGTCTCCTCGTCGTCGTACGCGAAGTGGCAGACGCCGGAGGTCTCGGCGTGCACGTCGGCGCCGCCGAGGCCGTTCTGGCTGATCTCCTCGCCGGTGACGGCCTTGACCACGTCCGGCCCGGTGATGAACATCTGCGAGGTCTCGCGGACCATGAAGACGAAGTCGGTGAGGGCGGGGCTGTAGGCCGCGCCGCCCGCACAGGGGCCCAGCATGACCGAGATCTGCGGGATCACCCCGCTCGCCCGGGTGTTGCGCTGGAAGATGCCGCCGTAGCCGGCGAGGGCGGAGACGCCCTCCTGGATACGGGCGCCGGCGCCGTCGTTGAGCGAGACCAGCGGGGCACCGGCCGCGATGGCCATGTCCATGATCTTGTGGATCTTCGTGGCGTGGGCCTCGCCCAGCGCGCCGCCGAAGATGCGGAAGTCGTGGGCGTAGACGAAGACCGTACGGCCCTCCACCGTGCCCCAGCCGGTGATGACACCGTCGGTGAACGGCTTCTTCGCCTCCAGGCCGAAGCCGGTCGCCCGGTGCCGGCGCAGCTGCTCGACCTCCTGGAAGGAACCCGGGTCGAGGAGCAGCTCGATCCGCTCCCGGGCGGTCAGCTTGCCCTTAGCGTGCTGCGCCTGGGTCGCCTTCTCGCTCGGTCCGGCCAGCGCCTGGGCACGGATCTCGTGCAGCTCGGCCACGCGGCCGCGCGCATCCGTGGGCTCCGAAGGCTCCGCGGTCAGCTCGCCCGTCGTCTCTTCCAAAACGGTCATGTAGTGACCTTACGAAGCCCACCAAGGAAAGAGGGACGTCGACTCCGTACAGTCTCCGGCGCGTTTTCCTGGTAGCCCTGAACAGAACCGGGCAGCCATGCAGCCGTTCCGACTGCTCAGAGGGGCCGGGCCTTGTAGGGGTCACACAAACCCCGGCGCTGAGACCCGCCTCACATTCCCGGCGCGCATGCCCTCCCCGGAGTGACACGGGGGGTCCGGACGGCGGTCCGGGGTCCGCCGTTTCACAGGGGAACCGACGACACGGGCGGAAGATGTTGAACATTGAACGGAATAGGTCTACCGTCTTCCTTGTTGACCTCGTTGAAGATTAAACATCCTCGGTCTTCCCGTCCCCAAGGAGCATGTCATGGCAATCTTCGGCCGCAAGAACACCGACGAGACCGTCACCGCCACGGTGAGCCCCGAGCTCGCCGCCCTGACCGGCGACTACACGATCGACCCCGCTCACTCGACCCTCGGCTTCGTCGCGCGCCACGCGATGGTCACGAACGTCAAGGGCAAGTTCAACGACTTCACCGGCGCGCTGCACCTGGACGGCGCCGACCCGTCGAAGTCCACCGCCTCCCTCGACATCACGATGGACAGCATCGACACCGGGTCCGCCGACCGCGACGGCCACCTGAAGAGCGCCGACTTCTTCAAGACCGACGAGTTCCCGACGATGACCTTCCGCTCCACCTCGGCGGAGGCGCTGGGCGGCGACGACTACCGGATCACCGGCGACCTGACCATCCTCGGCGTCACCAAGCCGATCGTCATCGACCTGGAGTTCAACGGCGCCGCGAAGGACCCGTTCGGCAACGAGCGCGTCGGCTTCGAGGGCAAGGCCGAGATCCTGCGCTCGGCGTGGGGCCTGACCTGGAACGCGGCGCTGGAGACGGGTGGCGTGCTGGTCTCGGACAAGATCAAGCTGAACTTCGACATCTCGGCGATCAAGAACGCGTAAGCGCTTGGACGAATACGGCGTAAAACGGCTAATAGGGGTCGGAAGCGAAGAGCTCCCGGCCCCTTTCCGTGTTCCGTGTCACAGTCGCGAGGCATGAGCACCAGGACCGGACCCCAGCACTACCCCGGCGCGAACCGCGACCACTGGTACCAGGACGACTTCGGCGGTGACCCCATGGAGGTCAACGTCGTCGTCCTGCACACCACCGAAGGGCGTTCACTGCCCGACTACGGGGGCGGCTCGGCCGCGCCCAACCTGACGGCCGTGCCGGACTTCGCCGCCAGGAAGCTGAAGTGGTACCAGCACTTCGAGATCGACGTCTCCTCCCGCGCGCTGGTCAACAAGCGCGGCGGCGTCGAGACGAACACGCTGAACGTCTGCCAGGCGGAGCTCGTCGGCACCTGCGACCCCGACACGCACGCCAAGTGGAAGGCCCGCGACCAGGCCCACGTCTACTGGCCGAAGGCGCCGGAGTGGGCGCTGCGCGCCGTCGCCGAGTACCTGGCGTGGATGCACATCCACCACCGTGTCCCGCTGCGCGGCCCGGCCCTGTGGCCCGCGTACCCGAAGTCCGCCGGCAACGCGGGCGGTCAGCGGATGACCGGGGAACGGTGGAACGCGTTCAAGGGGGTGTGCGGGCACATGCACGTACCGGAGAACGCGCACGGGGATCCGGGTGCGCTGGACTTCGAGGCGCTGCTCAACTTCGCCAAGGCTGCGGTCCAGGACTGACGCCGGCTCACGGAGCACCGGCGGCCGGGCCTCGCCCCCGGCGGGCGCGGCCGCCGGTCGGACGGGTGCGGCACCAGCCGCCGGCAGGCGGGCGTGACCCCCACGATCGGGCGGAGTCCCGGTGGACCGGCGGGGCCCCGGCGGGTAGGCGCGGGCCCCCTGGGCCGGGCGAGGACGCGGTGGGCGGATGTGGCTGATTCAGCCCCCTTGTGCGAGGGCTTGCGGGGTTCCCATAATCCAGCAACAGATTTGACCTGACCATGCCAGCACATGGATATTTCTTTGCGGTGTGCGCAGTGCGTTGACATGCTCTCGTCAAGCCAACCCCCCCACGGAAGGCAGCACCTTGAAGAAGCTCCTCACCGCGCTCAAGAGATGCGCAGCCGTCGGCGCGGCCGCCCTCGCCATAGCCAGCCTTCAGCCCCTGTCGTCCGCACAGGCCGCCCCCGCCCCCGTCGTCGGCGGAACCCGGGCCGCGCAGGGCGAGTTCCCCTTCATGGTCCGGCTCTCGATGGGCTGCGGCGGAGCTCTCTACACCCAGCAGATCGTGCTGACCGCCGCGCACTGCGTCAGCGGCACCGGCGCCAACACCGGCATCACCGCCACCGCCGGCGTCGTGGACCTCCAGTCCACCACCGGCCGGGTCCAGGTCAAGTCGACCTACGTGTACCGGGCCCCCGGCTACAACGGCAACGGCAAGGACTGGGCGCTCATCAAGCTCGCCTCGCCCATCACCACCCAGTCCACGCTGAAGATCGCCACCACCACGCAGTACAACACCGGCACCTTCACCATCGCCGGCTGGGGCTCCGCCAGCGAGGGCGGCGCCCAGCAGCGCTATCTGCTCAAGGCCACCGTGCCGTTCGTGAGCGACGCGACCTGTCGTACGTACAGCGGCTACAGCGGCCTCGTCGCCAGTGACGAGATCTGCGCCGGATACACGGCCGGCGGCACCGACACCTGCCAGGGCGACTCGGGCGGCCCGATGTTCCGCCGGGACTCCGCCAACGCCTGGGTCCAGGTCGGCATCGTGAGCTGGGGCATCGGCTGCGCCCGGGCCAACGCCCCCGGCGTCTACTCCGAGGTCTCCACCTTCGCCTCGGCCATCGCCTCGGCGGCGGCCTCCCTCTGACGCACACCGCTCAGCCGTAGGACGTCACGGGCCCGGCGCCGTCGCGCGCCGGGCCCGTGACGGGTACCGGTCCGGAACCGGCCGGAGTTCAGAAACCTCCGCCGAAGTCGCCCCCGCCGCCTCCGCCGAAGTCCCCTCCCCCACCGCCCCCGAAGCCGCCGAAGTCGCCGGGGTCGAAGTCGGCGCCGGAGACGTCGCCGCCCTCGTAGCCGCCGCCGAAGTCGCCGTAGCCGGTGCCGTAGTCGGAGGCGTAGGACGGGCCGGCCATGATGCCGCCGAGCATCGTGCCGACGAGGAGGCCGGGCAGGATGCCACCGCCGAAGTAGCCGCCCGCCCAGGGGCCGTAGGCGGGGCCCGCCTCCCAGTACGGGCGGCGACCGTAGTCGCTGTCGACCTCGCGGATCACCGGGTCGCGGCCGTCGGCCAGCCGGGTCGAGTCCGCCGCGCAGACCGGGACCTCGCGGGTGGCCCCACCGGGCGGCGTCCAGGTGGCGTCGGCGACCGAGGGGCCGTGCCGGGGGTCGAAGAAGCACGGCGGCCGCCGCTCGGGCAACGGCCGGCCCGCGCGGCGGGCGGACAGCCGGGCGAGGGAGAAGCGGCCGTCCTCCAGCGCCTGGGTGACGGCGCGGACGTCCTCGGGTCTCGTCGCCGCCGCCATGAACGACTTCGCCTGCTCGTAGGCGTCCAGGGAGCGTTCGTAGTCGGCGCGCATGGCGTCGTCGGCACCCGGTTCGGACGGATGGAAGTCCAGGCGGTCGAGTTCCTCTCCGAAGGCCGTGATGTCCTCGTCCACGACGACCCGCAGCCGGTCGAGGGCGGCCCGCCGCTCCTGCGCCCGCCGTCGGCGGTTGCGCCGTACGAGGGTGTAGGCGCCCGCTCCGCCGGCGACCAGCACCACGCCCGCCGTGATCAGTGCGGTGGACGAGATCCCGTCGGCGCCGCCCGAGGAGCTCCAGCTCTTCGGTGCCGAGCCGCCCATGTTGGCCAGGGCCCGGTCGGTGAAGTCGGTCAGCTGGGTCGTGGCGTCGTCCTCGCCCTGGACACTGGCGACCAGATTGCGGACGGCCGTGCGGGACAGGACCGAGGAGTCGGCGCGGGCGTCGAACCGGTCGCCGAGGCGGATCGCGTACAGACCGGTCACGCCGGTGGCCGTGCGCAGATCCGTGAAGAGGTCAGCCGTGGGGTAGTCGGCGGGCAGCACGGCGATGAACAGGGGCTTGCCGGCGTCCCCGATCTGCTTTTGCAGGGCGTGCGCCTCCGCCTGGGAGAGCTGGGCGCTCGCCTCCGGGTCGACGTAGACCGGGCTCTCGCGGAGGGACGCGGCGATCGCCGAGACGCTCGTGGCCGCGGTGGCGCGCGGGGCGCCCGCCGTCAGGACCGCCAGAGCGGTCAGGACGGCGAGCGCCAGTGCGATCAGCGGTCCGGCGGAGCTTCGGGTCGGTGGGGCGACCTTCATACTTCGAAGCTACCCGAAAGCCGCCGAAAGCGACCCGTTCGGATCCCCGGGCTGACCAGCCGCCCGGTACGCCGCCGTCAGCCGCTCCACCGCCTTCGAGTACCGGCCGGTCAGCAGCAGGTGGTCGGCGTCGGCGAAGGGTTTCGCGACCGCCGCCGTGACGGCCTGGCCCACCTTCCGCTGAACGATGAGCCGGGCCTTGCGGACCAGCGCGCGTCCCACCTCGTCGGCCCCGGCCCGTTCGGCCGCCGCCGCCGCGACCCCGAGCCCCTTCAGGGTGGCGACCCCGCCCTGCGGCACCCTGCTCAGGGTCGTCAGGCCCCAGCCGTAGGGGAACTGCGGGTCGTACGCCGTGTCGCCGACGTTGATCGGCAGCTGGGCCTGGGACTTCGGCCAGGTCACCGGCAGCTGTCCGGTGAAGGGCCGCCTGCCGTACAGGACGTCGGCCACGCCGTCGCCCTCCGTGCCCGGCAGCCAGGAGGCCACCAGCGCGTCGATGTCGCCGAGCCGGTCGCCGATCAGCTGGGGCCGTCCGGAGACGATCAGCACCGCGCACCGCATCGCGGCGCACACCCTGTCCACGGCCGCCCGGTCGGCGGCCGTCAGCTCCAGGTCGTTGCCGTTGCCGACGTCTCCGACGCCCTCGGCGTACGGGGTCTCGCCGACGACCACCACACCCACGTCGTACCCGTCCGTGGCCGCCGAGGCGTCCCGGGAGTAGGTGACGTCGCCGCCGGCCTTCCGCATCCCTTCCAGGATCGTCGTGCCCTCGGTGATGTCGCCGGAGGCGCCCTGCCAGGTGATGGTCCAGCCGCCGGTCTGGTTGCCGAGGTCGTCGGCGTTGGAGCCGGCGACGTACACCTTCTGGTTCTTCCTCAGCGGCAGGACCCCGCCGGAGTTCTTCAGCAGTACCTGTGACGCGGCGGCCGCCTGGCGGGCGACGGCCCGGTGCCCGGCGGAGCCGATGGCGGACGCGCCGCTCGTGTCCGCGTAGGGCTTCTCGAAGAGGCCCAGCCTGAACTTCTGCGTGAGGATGCGCGAGACGGCGTCGTCGATCCGCCGCTCGGCGACCCCGCCGGCCGCCACCTCGTCGAGAAGGGTGGCGTGGAAGTCCTTGTACGCGTACGGGACCATGATCATGTCGAGGCCCGCGTTGACGGACGTCCGGACGTCGGAGGCGTAGTCGCCCGGGAGCTGGTCGATGGCCGCCCAGTCGCTGATGACGAACCCGTCGAAGCCCATGCGGTCCTTGAGGACCCCGTTGATCATGTCGGCGCGGGCGTGCATCTTCACCGGCCCCAGCCCGTCGCCCGCGATGTCGAGCGAGGAGTAGGACGGCATCACCGTGCCGACCCCGCGGTCGACGGCCGTCTCGAAGGGCGCGAGGTGGACGGCCTCCAGTTCCGGCCGGGTGACCTTGGTGACGCCCTGGTCGAGGGTGTACGTGCCGGTCGTGGAGGAGCCGTAGGCGGTACCGCCGTCGCCGACGAAGTGCTTGGCGGTGGCGAGCACCTTGTCGTCGTCCTTCAGGTCCGCGCCGTTCGCCCGGCCCTGGAGCCCCTGGATCACCGTCTCCATGGCCTCGACCAGCGCCGGGTCCTCGCCGTACGCCTCGTAGGAGCGGCCCCAGCGCTCGTCGCGGCTGACGCACAGGCAGGGCGCGAAGTCCCAGGGGATCCCGGTGGCCCGGACCTCGGCGGCGGTTACCGCGCCGGTCCGCTCGGCGAGAGCGGGGTCCCTGGTCGCCCCGATGCCGATGTTGTGCGGCATGACGGTCGCGCCGACCAGGTTGTTGTGCCCGTGCACGGCGTCGACGCCGTAGATCAGCGGGATCTGGTAGCGGGTGGCCCGCGTCCGGAGCTGGAAGGCGTCGATCATCTTCGCCCACGCCTCGGGGGTGTTGGGCGTCGGGGTCGAGCCGCCGCCGGAGAGCAGCGAGCCGAGGTCGTAGGCGGCGATGTCACCGGGCGCGGTGAGCGCGCCGCGCTCCGCCTGGGTCATCTGGCCGGCCCTCTCCGCGAGGCTCATCCGCGACAGGAGATCGGCGACGCGCTTCTTCACCGGCAACTTGGCGTTCAGATACGGCAGTCCGTGCGCGTCGACCACGACCTGCGGGGTCTCGGAGGGCGCCTTGGCGCCGGTGACGGTCAGCCGGAGCGGGACGGTCTCGGCGGACTCGGCCCGGTGGTCCGCGAGGGTGCGGACGCGGACGGTGCGGGTGGCGCCGGAGGGGGTGCCCGCCGGGAAGGTGACGGTGCCGGTGACCGGGGTGTAGTCCTTGCCGGGCTCGGCGGTGCCGGTCGCGGCGGTCTCGTAGGCGACGGTGACGGGGTCGCCGAGAGGGGCGGCGCCGGTGGTGGCGACGGTGAGCGTGACGGCCGCCGAGCCGCCCTCCGCCACCGGGTACACGGCCGCGTCGGTGGTGACGGCGGCGCGCAGCGACTGGTCGGCCCGGCCGTACAGCTCCACGTCGTCCATGGCGAAGTCGCCCTTGACACCGACGGGGAGGGTGAGGGCGTATCCCCAGGTCTTGTCGAGGCCGAGGACGTGGTCGATGCCGCCGACGGGCTGGTAGTCCGTGCGGTAGGTGAAGTCGGTGAAGGGGATCTCGACCTGTTTCCAGCCGGTCCAGTCGTCGGTGAAGGAGGTCGTCCACAGCTCGGACGCCTCGCCGTTCGCCCCGCCGTCCTTGATCTCGAAGGCGATCTTCTTGCCGTTGCCGCGGCCCTCCCACCAGAACCGGAGGCCCTGGTGGGCGGACCAGTCGTGGGCGGGCTCCGCGAAGGCGAAGTCGTGGGTGAAGCCGCCGTAACCGCTGATGTCGTAGTCGCCGGTGAGGACCTGGTCGCCCTCGGGGGCGTCCGCGCGGGCCGTCAGCCGGAGGGCGGGCGGGTCGTCGGTGTCGCTGCCCCAGGTGAAGATTCCCTCGGCGGGCGGGCTCGCGAAGGGGATCTCGCCCTCGAAGCGGTCGATCGGGACGGGGGCGGGGGTGGGGTCGTCGGCGCCGGACGCGCCGGCGGCGGTGGTCATCGGGAGCAGTGCGGCCAGCAGGGTGGCGGAGGCGAGCAGGGCGGTTCTTCGCATGGAACGTCCCTCTACTCTCGTGGTCCACTCATGACTTAGATCACGCCGTGAGTTAACTGGTGCCCTGCTGCGCCGTCAAGACTTCACGCCAGAACTGGTACGGCCGCAACACCCGTCCGGATCAGGGACGTTGTTCGTTCGACAGATGAACGCGCGACCCCTTGACGCGCCTTCGAAGCCGTCATTTACTCACGCCTCGCACGCCCCCATCCCCCACCTGTCGAAAGGGCGGCGCCCCATGAGGAGATCCACTCGCGTCCTCCGGCTGCTCCTCGCCGGTCTGCTCACCTCCGCCGGGATCACCGCGGCCGCCGCGCCCGCGCACGCGGCCGGTGAGCAGGTCACGGTCTGGCTCACCACCACCGACGACGCCGGCGGGCGCCACGTGGTCCGCGGTCTGCAGGCCCAGCCCGCCTTCGCCTTCCAGGCGGGCGCCGGCGGCAGCGGCGAGAACATCACCGTCGACGAGAACACCGGGTACCAGACCTTCACCGGCGGCGGCGCGTCGTTCACCGACACCGCGGCCTGGCTGCTGAACGGCAGCGGGGCGCTGTCCGCCACGACCCGGGAGGCGACCCTGCGCAAGCTGTTCTCGCCGACCGAGGGCATCGGCCTGTCGTTCCTGCGCAATCCGATGGGCGGATCGGATCTCGCCCGCTTCGGCTACACCTACGACGACGTGCCGGCCGGCCAGAGCGACCCGGACCTCTCGGAGTTCTCCCTCGCCCACGACCTGGCGGACGTGGTGCCGCTGACCCGGCGGGCCCGGGAGCTGAACCCGGCGCTGACCGTGATGGCGTCACCCTGGACGGCGCCTGCCTGGATGAAGGACAGCGGCCGGCTCGACGGCGGGTGGCTGAAGGCGGAGTACTACGGGGCCTACGCGTCGTACTTCGTGAAGTACCTCCAGGCCTACCGGGACCAGGGCGTACCGGTGGCGTACGTGACGGCGCAGAACGAGCCGACGTGCTGCTCGGGCTACCCGTCGATGAGCTGGAACGCGTCGGGGCTCGCGTACTTCACCAAGAACGAACTGCTGCCCAAGCTGGCGTCGGCGGGACTGCCGACGAAGGTCCTGGCCCACGACTGGAACTGGGACACCTACGACGCGTACGCGGCGCAGACGGTGGACGACGCGGCGGTCCGCGCGCACCCGAACTTCGGCGGGATCGCCTGGCACGGCTACGGCGGGGACGTCGCCAAGCAGACGTCGGTGCACGACCGGTACCCGCAGCTGGACGCCTTCGGCACCGAGCACTCCGGCGGCACGTGGATCGCGAACCAGCAGCGCGAGGACATGCTGAACATCGTCGACTACACCCGCAACTGGGCGAAGTCGGTGACCAAGTGGTCGCTGGCCGTGGACCAGAACCGGGGGCCGCACAACGGCGGCTGCGGGACGTGCGACGGGCTGGTCACCGTGCACGACGGGGACGGGGCGAGCGGGACCGTCGACTACACGATCGAGTACTACACGATGGGCCACCTGACGAAGTTCGTGCGTCCGGGCGCCCGGCGGATCGCGTCGACGGCGTCGGCGTCCGTGCCCAATGTGGCCTGGCGCAACCCGGACGGCTCCAAGGCGCTGATCGCCTACAACGACGCGTCGGCCGCGAAAACGGTGACGATCGACTGGGGTGCGCAGCACGCCACGTACTCGCTGCCGGGGAAGACGTCGGCGACCTTCACCTGGTCGGGGACGCCCTCGGGCGACGCGAGCCGGTCGGGGTCCTTCGCCGGGCTCGCGGGCAAGTGCCTGGACGTGGCGGGCGGCGCGGCGGCCAACGGCACGGCCGTGCAGCTCTACGACTGCAACGGGTCGGCCGCACAGCGCTGGACGGTCCGGCCGGACGGCTCGATCCAGGCGCTCGGCAAGTGCCTCGACGTGGTCGGGGGGTCGACGGCCGACGGCGCCAGGACACAGCTGTACGACTGCAACGGGACCGGCGCCCAACGGTGGTCGTACGACGCCACCACCGGTGATGTCGTGAACACGGCGGCGAACAAGTGCCTCGACGTCACGGACAACTCGTCGGCCAACGGGGCCCGGGGCCAGATCTGGTCGTGCACGGGGGCGGCCAACCAGAAGTGGCAACTGCGGTAGGACACGGCCGCGGATACGGCTGCGGTGAGCCGTGCGGGGATCCTCGGCGAGCTCGCAAGGCTCGCCGGGGACCGCCCGTGCGGCCCGGGGACCGCCCGCCGAGCACCCGCGCGCGGGAACCCGGATCCGGCCACCCGGAACGGCCGTCGCCTACTCGGCGGGCTCCACCTTGGCCCGCAGCAGCCCGTACGTGTAGGCGTCCTCCAGGGCCTGCCAGGAGGCGGCGATCACGTTCTCCGCGACGCCCACCGTGGACCACTCGCCGGTGCCGTCCGTCGTGGAGATCAGGACGCGGGTGGTGGACTGGGTGCCGTGGACGCCCTCCAGGATGCGGACCTTGTAGTCGACCAGGTCGAGCTTGGCCAGCTGAGGGTAGATCTTCTCCAGTGCGACGCGCAGGGAGCGGTCCAGGGCGTTGACCGGGCCGTTGCCCTCCGCCGTGGCGACGATGCGCTCGCCCTTGGCCCACAGCTTGACCGTGGCCTCGTTGGCGTGGGTGCCGTCGGGGCGGTCCTCGACGATGGCACGCCAGGACTCGACCTCGAAGTACTTCAGCGGCCTGCCCTCGACCTCGGCCCGCAGCAACAGCTCGAAGGACGCGTCCGCCGCCTCGTAGGTGTAGCCCTCGAGCTCGCGTTCCTTGACCCGCTCCACCACCCGGCCGACCAGTTCCCGGTCTCCGCCCAGGTCGACACCGAGCTCCTTGCCCTTGAGCTCGATCGAGGCCCGTCCGGCCATGTCCGACACCAGCATCCGCATGGTGTTGCCGACCTGCTCGGGGTCGATGTGCTGGTAGAGGTCCGGGTCGACCTTGATGGCCGAGGCGTGCAGGCCGGCCTTGTGGGCGAAGGCCGAGACTCCCACGTACGGCTGGTGCGTGGACGGCGTCAGGTTGACGACCTCGGCGATCGCGTGCGAGATACGGGTCATCTCGCGCAGCCGGCCCTCGGGCAGGACCCGCTTGCCGTACTTCAGCTCCAGGGCCGCGACCACCGGGAACAGGTTCGCGTTGCCGACCCGCTCTCCGTAGCCGTTCGCCGTGCACTGGACGTGCGTCGCGCCCGCGTCCACCGCGGCCAGGGTGTTCGCCACCGCACAGCCGGTGTCGTCCTGGGTGTGGATGCCGAGCCGGGCGCCGGTGTCGGCGAGGACCGTGGCGACGACCGCCTGGATCTGCGCCGGGAGCATGCCGCCGTTGGTGTCGCAGAGGATGACCACGTCCGCGCCGGCCTCGGCGGCGGTGCGGACGACCGCCTTCGCGTACTCCGGGTTGGCGCGGTAGCCGTCGAAGAAGTGCTCGCAGTCGACGAAGACCCGGCGGCCCTGTCCCGTGAGGAAGGAGACGGTGTCGCTCACCATCGCGAGGTTCTCGTCCAGCGTCGTGCGCAGCGCCAGCTCGACGTGCCGGTCGTGGGACTTCGCGACCAGCGTGATCACCCCGGCGCCCGACTCCAGCAACGCCCTGACCTGGGGGTCCTCTGCGGCCTTCGCGCCCGCCCGGCGGGTGGCGCCGAACGCGACCAGCTGGGCGTGCTTGAAGTCGATCTCCTCCTGGGCGCGGGCGAAGAACTCGGTGTCGCGCGGGTTGGCGCCGGGCCAGCCGCCCTCGATGAAGCCCACTCCGAAGTCGTCCAGGTGCCGGGCGATGGCCAGCTTGTCGGCGACGGTGAGGTTGATGCCCTCACGCTGCGCGCCGTCGCGCAGGGTGGTGTCGAAGACGTGGAACGAGTCGTCGAGTTCGCTGGTTGAGGTCATGGTCTGAAGGCTCCTGTGTCGGATCTCGGTCGTTACCGGAATGACCGGCTCCACCATCCCCCCATGGTCCCGCGCGCTCTCGCTCCCGGCTGTGGGTGGGCCAGAAAAGCGAAAAACCCCTCGCGGGTGCGAGAGGTCTGCGCGCGGGTCGAGGACGACGATGGCCGCTCGTACCTGGTCGTACGGAGCGGTCACTGCGGACCGGCGCGCCTGCTGCCAATAATCGTGGCGAACGAGAGCACGGCGGCAGTCTGGCACAGACCGTCCATCTGCTCACGGGGTGTCTCAGGATGCGAGCAGCGCGTTCTCACGCGTCCCTATGTCTCACGCGTCCGCGAGCAGGCTCTCGGCCAGGAACTCACGGACGTGTCCGAGGACCTGCTCCCGGCCCGTGCCGCGCAGCCCGACGGCCACATGGATGGAGAAGCCGTCGAGGAGGGCGCGCAGCCGGGTCGCGAACCGGTCGGGGTCCACGGGCCGGAACTCGCCCCTCGAGACCCCTTCGGCGAGCAGGGCGACCAGGTCGCGATGCCAGGCGCCCTCGATGGCCGCCTGCCGGTCGCGGGCTTCCGCGTCCTCGGCGGCGCCCTGCGAACGGCTCCAGACCTCCAGCCAGAGCGTCCAGTGCGGATCGCGGTGGCCAGCGGGGACGTACAGGTCCACATAGGCGTCCAGGCGCTCACAGGCAGGCGCGGCGCGGGCCAGCAGCCGGGCGCGCTCGGCGCCGAGCCGGCCCTCGCTCCACTCCAGGGTGCGCAGCAGCAGTTCGTCCTTGGAGTGGAAGTAGTAGAGGAGATGGCCGCTGCTCATCCCGACCTCGCGGCCGAGCCCCGCCATGGTGAGTTTCTCCAGACCGCGTTCGGCGATCATCTCCATGGCGGCGGCGAGGACGTCCTCGCGGGGTGGCGCGTTGCGCCGTGCCCGTGCCGCTGCGGCCATTCCCGGCTCCCCTTCGCTCAGACTTTCGGCTGCTGCTGGGTGACGCAGTGGATGCCACCGCCGCCGGAGAAGATCGTACGGGCGTCCACCAGGGTGACCGTGCGCTGCGGGAACAGGCGGCGGAAGACGCCCGCCGCGAGCTCGTCGCGCGGGTCGTCGAAGCCGCAGAGCACGACACCGCCGTTGCAGAGGTAGTGGTTGATGTACGAGTAGTCGGCCCAGTGGCCGTCGGCCTCCAGCACGGTGGGGGCCGCGACCTCGACGACCTCCAGACGGCGGCCCCGTGCGTCGGTGTGCGCCTTCAGCAGCCCGATGACCTCTTTCGTCACCTCGTGGTCGGGGTGGGCCGGGTCGGGCTGGTGGTGGGCGACGACCACCCCGGGGCGGGCGAAGGCGGCGACGATGTCGACGTGGCCGAGGGTGCCGAAGCCGTGGGGAGGGTAGTCGCCGGTGAGTCCGCGGGGCAGCCAGATCGCCTTGCGGGTGCCGAGCATGGCGTGGATCTCCGCCTCGACCTCCTCCCGCGTCCACCCCGGGTTGCGCTCCGGGCCGAGCTGGACCGTCTCCGTCAGCAGGACCGTTCCCTCGCCGTCGACATGGATCGCGCCGCCCTCGTTGACCAGCTTCGAGGCGTACGTCCGCGCCCCCGCGAGGTCCGCGACATATCCGGCGATCTTCGCGTCGTGCTCCCAGCGTGCCCAGCCCTGGGCGCCCCAGCCGTTGAACGTCCAGTCGACGGCGGCGAGTTCACCGTCAGGGCCGGTCAGGAAGGTGGGGCCGATGTCCCGCATCCAGGCGTCGTCGAGCTCGCGCTCGACCGTGTCGACGCCCGGACCGAGGAGGGCGCGGGCGTCCGCCGACTGCCCGGGGCCGCACACCACCGTCACCGGCTCGAAGCGGTGGACGGCGCGGGCGACCGAGGCCCAGGCGGCCCGGGACGCACTCAGGTCGTCGGGGTCGTCGAAGGTGGGGTTGGGGCCCGGCCACGCCATCCAGGTGCGCTCGTGCGGGGTCCATTCGGCGGGCATGCGGAAGCCGTCGGCGGCAGCAGACATCAGCGGTCCTCAGAGGAAGTACAGGCGGTTGAGGGAGACGGACTCGGCCGGCTCGGAGCGCAGCGGCTCGCCGTCGAGGGTGACCAGGCCGGTGCGCTGGTCGACGTCGACCGCTCCGGTACGGGAATTGCGGCGCAGGTCGGCGGGGCCGATGCCGCGGGTGCCGCGGACGGCGACGCGGCGCCGGCGGGTCGGCATCGAGTCGCCGCCCTGGTCGAGGGCGGCCCGGGCGACGAAGGCGACCGAGATGTCGGCGGGCGTGGCCCCGTAGGCCCCGAACTGCGGTCCGAGGACCAGGGGTTCGCAGGTGTCGGTGGCCGCGTTCGGGTCGCCGGTCACGCCGTACGCCGGGAAGCCCGACTTGAGCACGAGCTGTGGCTTGGCGCCGAAGTACTCGGGGCGCCACAGCACGATGTCGGCGAGCTTGCCGACCTCGATCGAGCCGACCTCGTGCGCGAGGCCGTGGGCGATGGCCGGGTTGACGGTCAGCTTGGCGATGTAGCGCAGGACGCGCTCGTTGTCGTGGCCGTCGTCCGGGGCCCCGAACTCGGCCTTCATCTTGCCCGCCATGGCGAACGTACGGCGGACCGTCTCGCCCGCCCGGCCCATGCCCTGGGCGTCGGACGAGGTGATGCCGATCGCGCCCAGGTCGTGCAGCACGTCCTCGGCGCCCATGGTCCCGGCTCGGATGCGGTCGCGGGCCATGGCGGCGTCGCCGGGCAGGTCGGTCTTCAGGTCGTGGACGGCGACGATCATGCCGTAGTGCTCGGCCACGGCGTCCCGGCCGAAGGGGAGGGTGGGGTTGGTGGAGGAGCCGATGACGTTGGGGACGCCCGCCATCTTCAGCACGTTCGGGACGTGCCCGCCGCCGCAGCCCTCGATGTGGAAGGCGTGGACGGTCCGGCCCTCCAGCACCCTCAGGGTGTCCTCGACGGACAGGCACTCGTTCAACCCGTCGCTGTGCAGCGCCACTTGGACGTCGTGTTCCTCGGCGACGCGCAGCGCCGTGTCCAGCGCCCGGGTGTGGGCGCCCATGTCCTCGTGCACCTTGAAGCCCGAGGCGCCGCCTTCGGCCAGGGCTTCCACCAGGGGCGCGGCGGAGGACGAGGAACCCCGGCCGAGGAAGCCGATGTTGACCGGCCAGGCGTCGAAGGCGTTGAACGCATGCCGCAGCGCCCAGGGCGAGTTGACACCGACGCCCCACACGGGCCCGAACTCCTGCCCGATGACCGTGGTCACCCCGGAGGCGAGCGAGGCCTCCATGATCCGGGGCGACAGCAGGTGGACGTGGGTGTCGACGGCCCCGGCGGTGGCGATCAGCCCCTCGCCGGACACGATGGACGTGCCCGTGCCGACGACGACGTCGACCCCGTCGAGGGTGTCGGGGTTGCCGGCCCGCCCGATCGCGTGGATGCGGCCCTCGCGGATGCCGATCGACACCTTCCGGATCCCCTGCACGGCGTCGATCACGACGACGTTGCTGATCACGACGTCACAGGTGGCGCGGACGGCGGCGGCCTTGAGGTGCAGTCCGTCCCGGGCGGTCTTGCCGAAGCCGGCGAGGAACTCGTCGCCGTGCCGCTGGGAGTCCGACTCGACGCGGACGACGAGCCCCGAGTCGCCGAGGCGGACACGGTCGCCGGCCCTGGGACCGTGGGTGGTGGCGTACTCGTACGGATTCATCGCGCCCCTCCCGCTTCCGATCCCGATCCCGCTTGCGCTGCCGCTGCCGCTGCCGCTCCCAGATATCCGCAGGCGGCGGCCCGGCGCAGGGCCTCGTCCTTCGCTCCCGGCGCGTCGAGCGCCCCGTCGACCAGGCCGGCGAAGCCGATCGCGACCCGGTCGCCGCCGATCGGCACGAGCCCGACCTCGCTGCTCTCCCCCGGCCCGAAGCGCACGGAGGACCCGGCGGGGACGGCGAGCCGCATCCCGTAGGCCTTTTCCCGTACGAAGTCGAGCCGCGGGTTGGCCTCGAAGAAGTGGAAGTGGGAGGTGACGGAGACGGGCACGGTCGCCGTGTTCGTGACCGCCAGCCGTACGGCCGCCTCGGGGTCGGCGTGCGCGGGCCCCGGCAGCAGGGCTCCCGGCGCCCGGTCTCCCAGCGTGCCCCCGGCGATCGGGTCGCCGACGACCGCGAGGCGCGAGCCGTCGTCGAAGACGGCCTCGACATGCACCTCGGTGACGACGTCCGCGACGCCGGGCAGCACGTCGTCCGGGCCGAGGACCGACCGAGCGCGTTCGATCGCCTCGGCGAGCCGGACGCCGTCGCGGGCGGCCTCGCAGACGGTGTCCGCGATGAGCGCCGTCGCCTCGGGGACGTTCAGCCTGAGGCCGCGGGCCCGGCGGGCGCGGGCCAGCTCGGCGGCCCCGAAGAGCAGCAGCCGGTCCCGTTCGGTGGGGGTGAGTCGCACGTTCCTCTCCCTTTCTTTGAGCAGCACTCTAAATGTTCTCCTCGATGATCAGAAGACCTATCGGAAAACTTTTGAACACCGCTCAAACACGGTCGAGCCTTCGAAGGGCGCAGAGTGGGCCCGAAGTGCGCCCGAAGGCCCGAGGACACCCCGGGAACGCCACAGGGCCACCCCGGACGGGGTGGCCCTGTGGGCGGGAGAGCTGTGACTAGCCGAGCTCGTGCATCCAGCCGTGCTTGTCCTCGGCCGTGCCGCGCTGGATGTCCAGCAGGGCCTGGCGGAGCCTGAGGGTGACCTCGCCGGGCTCGCCGGCCGACTGCCGCCACTCGCCGCCGGTGCGCTTGACCGTGCCGACCGGGGTGATCACGGCGGCGGTACCGCAGGCGAAGACCTCCTTGAGGGCGCCGCTCTCGGAGTCGCGCTGCCACTGCTCGACGGAGACTCGGCCCTCCTCGGCCCTGTAGCCGAGGTCGCGGGCGACGGTGAGGAGGCTGTCACGGGTGACGCCCTCCAGGATGGAGCCCGTCAGCGACGGCGTGATGATCTTGTCGTCGTACACGAAGTACAGGTTCATGCCGCCGAGTTCCTCGACCCACTTGCGCTCGACCGCGTCGAGATAGCAGACCTGGGCGCAGCCCTGGGCGGCCGCCTCGGCCTGGGCGAGCAGGGAGGCCGCGTAGTTGCCGCCCGTCTTGGCGTCGCCCATGCCGCCGGGGACGGCACGCACGTGCTCCTCGGAGACCCAGATGGAGACGGGCTTGACGCCGCCCGGGAAGTAGGCGCCCGCCGGCGAGGCGATGACGAGGAACAGGTACTCGTTGGCCGGCTTCACGCCCAGGCCGACCTCGGTCGCGATCATGAAGGGCCGCAGGTAGAGGGACTCCTCGCCGCCGTGCGCGGGCACCCAGTCCTTGTCCTGGCCGACCAACGCGTCACACGCCTCGATGAACGTCTCGACCGGCAGCTCGGGCATGGCCAGGCGGCGGGCCGAGCGCTGGAAGCGCTTGGCGTTCTGGTCCGGGCGGAAGGTGGCGACCGAACCGTCGGGACGGCGGTACGCCTTCAGGCCCTCGAAGATCTCCTGCGCGTAGTGCAGGACGTTGGTGGCCGGGTCGAGGGGGATCGGCGCGTACGGAACGAGCTGACCGTCGTGCCACCCGCGGCCCTCGGTCCACTTGATCGTCACCATGTGGTCGGTGAAGTGGCGGCCGAACCCGGGGTTCGCCAGAATCGCCTGCCGCTCGGTGGCGGAGGTGGGGCTGGCTGAGGGCTTGAGCTCGATCGTGGGCGTCGTCATGAGTAGATGTCCTTCGCTTCCTGGCAAGCGTCTGGGCCACCCCGTGTCTTGCGGCCGGGGGTCCGGGGGTTGTCCCCCGGAAGATGCAGCACCGGTTGTAGTGACGGGCCGCGCTCACGCCCGTACGGCCGGTGGCCGGTGCTAGGACGTCCGAGCATTGCCTCATACCGCGGCTCCGCGTTCGATTATCGCAAGCGGCGGACGAGGGCCAAAACGGCGTGAATGCGACCCAGGGTTGATGGTGGCACCCGGCGGGGGACATGCGGAAGCCGCCGGGTGCGGATGCGACCCGGCGGCTTCGTGAGGTTTCGCGAGCGCGGGGTCAGCCGGCTACTCGTACGGCGAGCGCGTCACCGATCTCGGAGGTGCTGCGCGCGGGCAGCGAGCCGCGCTCCTCCAGGTCGACGGAGACGGCGTCCTCGATGCGGACCGCCTCGGCCTCGTAGCCGAGGTGGCGCAGGAGCAGGGCGACGGACAGGACCGTGGCGGTGGGGTCGGCCTTGCCCTGGCCGGCGATGTCCGGGGCCGAGCCGTGCACCGGCTCGAACATGGACGGGAACTCGCCGGACGGGTTGATGTTCCCGCTCGCGGCGACGCCGATACCGCCGGAGACGGCCGCGGCGAGGTCGGTGATGATGTCGCCGAAGAGGTTGTCGGTGACGATGACGTCGAAGCGCGCGGGGTCCGTGACGAGGTAGATCGTCGCGGCGTCCACGTGGATGTAGTCCGTGGTGACGTCGGGGAACTCGGTGGCCACCCGGTTGAAGACGTTCGTCCAGAGGTGACCGGCGAAGGCCAGCACGTTGTTCTTGTGGACCAGCGTGAGCTTCTTGCGGGGGCGGGCCTGGGCGCGGGCGAAGGCGTCCCGGACCACGCGCTCGACGCCGAAGGCCGTGTTCACGGAGACCTCGGTGGCGACCTCGTGCGGGGTGCCCTTGCGGATCGTGCCGCCGTTGCCGGTGTACGGACCCTCGGTGCCCTCACGGACCACGACGAAGTCGATCTCGGGCTGGCCGGCCAGCGGGGTGGCGACCCCCGGGAGGAGCTTCGACGGCCGCAGGTTGACGTGGTGATCGAAGAGGAACCGCAGCTTGAGCAGGAAACCCCGCTCCAGGACGCCGGAGGGGACGCTCGGGTCGCCGATCGCGCCGAGCAGGATGGCGTCGTGCCGCTTGAGCGCCTCGGCGTCCGCGTCGGTGAGGGTCTCACCGGTGGCGTGGTAGCGCCGGGCGCCGAAGTCGTACTCCTCGGTCTCCAGCTTCACATCCTGCGGGAGGACGGCGGAGAGGACCTTGAGACCCTCGGCCACGACCTCCTGGCCGATGCCGTCACCGGGAATCACTGCGAGATTGAGGCTGCGAGACATACGGGAACCGTACTCCTCGTCCCATGGGATGACATGGACCGTCCGCCATACGGACAGGCGAGTCGTGGTGCGGACGCGGCGACGAGGACCCGGAAGTCGTGTGGGGTCGAGGTGCGACGCGGGTCCCGAAGTCCCGTTCGGGGCCCGCGCCGCACCCCGTGCGGGTGCGGCTCCCGGGCTGTGGGGCGGCTCGGCTCAGTGGCCGGTCTCGCCGCCGTTGTCACGGCGGTCGAGGGCGCGCTGGAGCGCCGCGGCGGCGTTCTTGCGGTCGGACTCGCTCGTGCGGGAGATGTGACGGACTCGGCGGCGGACGGTCGTCTCGGCCATGGGGAATCGACTCCTTCGAATTCCAGGGAGTGCCAAGGGGGTTGCGAGACGCCGGATGGGGCGGGGAGCGGGGCCGCAGGGATTGCCTGCACGGGGCCCGGCTCACGACCGCCATTCGCTTGGTCGAGCGAGACGTTCGGCTCCTACAAAACTAAGGGAGGAGCACGCGCCTGTCTCTACAATTACTCGGACTTCCTACTATCTGAGACGGCCCCTCGGGTCACCCGGCGCCGACCTGCGGTTTCGCAGACGATCTCCCTCCCGGGCGAGCGCCCGAACGGTCGCACTCCCGGCCGCGTTCCGGCCGGACCCCCGACCGCACCCCGGCGGTGACCGCGGCCCGACCGCGACCCGATCACGCCCTCCGCCCGTCCACGCATCCCTCCGCCGAACGGCACCACCCTCACCGACCTAACCGTTAAAAGCCTCTTGACCAGTTAGTCGTCACGTGGTGCACTCGTGCCATGACCCTCCACGCCCACCGCCAGGTCCGTCACCGCACCACCACCGTCCGCGGCCACGAGGTGTACTACCGGGAGGCGGGCCCGGCAGACGCGCCCGTCCTGCTGCTTCTGCACGGCTTCCCGAGCAGCTCCCACATGTTCCGCGACCTGATACCGCTGCTCGCCGACAGTCATCGCGTCATCGCCCCCGACCACATCGGCTTCGGCCGGTCGGCGGCGCCCGCCGACTTCCGGTACACGTTCGACGAACTGGCCGCCGTCACCGGGGAGTTCACCGAGCAGCTCGGTCTGAAGGAGTTCGCGCTCTACATCCAGGACTACGGCTCCCCCATCGGCCTGCGCCTCGCCCTCGCCCATCCCGACCGGGTGACCGCGATCGTCACGCAGAACGGCAACGCCTACGAGGAGGGACTGGGCGCGCAGGCCTGGGCGCCGGTGCTGGCGCTGATCGCGGAGCGGACCCCGCGGACCGAGGCGCCGGTGCGGGAGATCAGCAGCCCGGAGGGGATCAGGTGGCAGTACCTGCACGGAGTCCCGCCGGAGCAGCAGGAGTTGGTGAGCCCCGACGCCTACGAGCACGACGCGGCCCTCATGGCCCGGCCCGGTCAGTCGCGCATCCAGCTCGACCTGATCTCCGACTACGGATCCAACATCGCCCTCTACCCGGCCTTCCAGGAGTACTTCCGCACCAGCCAGGTCCCGCTGCTGGCGGTCTGGGGCGCCGGTGACGAGATCTTCGTCCCGGCCGGCGCGCTCGCGTTCCGCCGCGACCTGCCCCGGGCGGAGGTCCACCTGCTGCCCACCGGGCACTTCGCGCTGGAGACGCACGCGGGCCAGATCGCGGCGCTGATCCGGGACTTCCTCGGACGCAGCCTCACCCGTTGACGCGAGACACGCGGGCAACGGGAAGGGGCCGGGCAGTTCGACTCTGTTGGTCAATGCCTGGCCCCTCCGCGTGACGTTGGCCTTCACCGCCCGGTTGTGGGTGGTGAAGGCCAACGTTGTGTTTGGGGAGGGCGTCGGTGTCTTTGCGTGTGCTGGGGCTGGGGGAGATCCCGGAGGAGACCGCGCGGGTTGCGCGGGTGGTGTGTCCTCGTGGTGCGTTCGCTATGCGGCTGTGGGAGGAGTTCGCCGAGGTCTTCTCGGGGGAAGCGTTCGCAGACCTGTATCCCGAGCGGGGACGCCCGGCTGTGGCACCGGGCGTGTTGGCCCTGGTCACGGTGTTGCAGTTCGCCGAGGGGCTGTCCGACCGGCAGGCGGCGGACGCCGTGCGCACGCGGATCGACTGGAAGTACGCGATCGGCCTGGAGTTGATGGACACCGGGTTCGACTACTCGGTACTCAGCGAGTTCCGGTTCCGGATGCTGGCAGGTGAGAAGGCCGGCGAGGTCTTCGATCTCGTCCTGCGTCTGGCCAGGGAACGCGGGCTGCTGAAGACCGCGGGACGGCAGCGGACCGACTCCGCGAAGGTGCTGGGAGCGATCACGGGGCTGAACCGGCTGGCCCTGGTCGGGGAGAGTCTGCGAGCCGCTTTGAATTCGATCGCGGCCGTGGCGCCGGACTGGCTGGCGGGCCGGGTCGATCTGGAATGGTTCGACCGCTACGGCCACCGGGTCGAGGAGGCCCGGCTACCCAGGAGCAAGGACAAGCAGCGGGCCTGGACGGCGCAGGTCGGCGCGGACGGTGTGCGGCTGATGACCGCGGCCTTCGCCCCTGACGCACCGCGCGAGGTGAGGACGCTTGAGCCAGTGGAGGTACTGCGGCAGGTCTGGGTGAAGAACTACCAGGTCGGTGAGGGCGAGGTGCGCTGGCGGGAGGAGAACGACCTCCCGCCGGGCAGACTCCAGCCCTGTTCGCCCTATGACCTGGATGCCCGCCGGGGCGCCAAGGCCGGTTCCGGGTGGGCCGGCTATCTGATCCAGCTGACCGAGACGTGTGAGCCGGATGTGCCGAACCTGATCACACACGTCGCCACCACGGACGCGTCGGTCAATGACTCCAAGATGACCCAGACCATCCAGACCGACCTGGCCGCCCGCGGCATGCTGCCCGCCGTCCACCTGGCCGACGGGAACTACATCGACGGCAGCAACATCCTCGCCGCCGAGCGCATGGGCATCGAACTGCTGGGGCCGGTCCAGAGGAACACCACGGTCCAGGCGAAAGGACGGTTCGCCACCGATGCCTTCGCCGTCGACTGGGACCGCCGGCAGGTGACCTGCCCCAACGGCATCACCACCGATCAGTGGTATCCCCGCACCAACTCCCAGGGAGCTGAAGTCGTCCGGGTCCGCTTCCGCCATAGCGAGTGCCGCCCCTGCCCCGACCTGCGTTCATGCGTCGGATCAGCCACCGGCCAGCGCCGCGAGATCATGCTGCGACACCACGACGAACACCAGGCGATCCAGCAGAACCGCGCCGCCCAGCAAACCCGCGAATGGCGCGACCGCTACCAGCAGCGCAACGGCATCGAGGCCACCGTCTCCCAAGGAGTCCGCGCCTACGGCCTGCGCCGGTCCCGCTACCGCGGCCAGCCCAAGACCCACCTCCAGCACCTCTTCGCCGCAGCCGCGATGAACCTCTCGCGCCTCGACACCTGGACCAGCGGCACACCGCGAATCGGCACCCGCACTTCCCGCTTCGAAGCGCTGAGGCCCGCCGCCTGATGCCGACGGGCCTCACGGAGGGCCAGGCATTGACCAACAGAGTCAGTTCGCCCGGCCCCTTCCCCCGTCCTACGACAGCGCGTCGGACCGTCCTGCGACAGCGCGAACGCGTCAGCCCATGTGCGGGTACCCGTAGTCGGTCGGCGCGACCAGCGTCTCCTTGATGGCGCGGGTCAGGGTCCAGCGCATCAGGTTCTGCGGGGCGCCGGCCTTGTCGTTGGTGCCGGAGGCGCGGCCACCGCCGAAGGGCTGCTGGCCGACGACGGCGCCGGTCGACTTGTCGTTGATGTAGAAGTTGCCGGCCGCGTAGCGCAGCTTCTCCATCGTGTACGCGGCGGCCGCGCGGTCGCCCGAGATGACCGAGCCCGTCAGCGCGTAGTCCGACACCGACTCCATCTGCGTCAGCATCTCGTCGTACGCCTCGGCGGAGCTGTCGTCGTACACGTGGACGGCGAGGAACGGGCCGAAGTACTCGGTCGTGAAGACCTCGTTCTCCGGGTCGGTGCACTCGACGACGGTCGGGCGGACGAAGTAGCCGACCGAGTCGTCGTAGGAACCGCCCGCGACGATCGTGCAGGTCGGGTCCGCCTTCGCGCGGTCGATCGCCGCCTTGTTCTTCGCGAAGGAACGCTCGTCGATGACGGCGCCGACGAAGTTGGAGAGATCGGTGACGTCACCCATGGTGAGGTAGTCGACCTCGGCCGCGAACTCCTCCTTGAAGCCGGAGTTCCAGATCGACGCCGGGATGTAGGCGCGGGAGGTCGCGCTGCACTTCTGGCCCTGGTACTCGAAGGCGCCACGGGTGAGCGCCGTCTTCAGCACCGCGCGGTCCGCGCTCGGGTGCGCGACGACGAAGTCCTTGCCGCCGGTCTCGCCGACCAGACGCGGGTAGGAGCGGTACTTCTCGATGTTGGCGCCGACCGTCTTCCACAGGTACTGGAAGGTCTTCGTCGAGCCGGTGAAGTGGATACCGGCGAGGTCGCGGTGCTCGAGGGCCACCTTCGAGACCTCGACGCCGTCGCCGGTGACCAGGTTGATGACGCCCTTGGGCAGCCCGGCCTCCTCCAGCAGCCGCATCAGCAGCACGGCGGCGTGGGTCTGCGTCGGGGACGGCTTCCACACCACCACGTTGCCCATCAGCGCGGGCGCGGTCGGCAGATTGCCCGCGATCGCCGTGAAGTTGAACGGCGTGATCGCGTAGACGAAGCCCTCGAGCGGCCGGTGGTCGAGACGGTTCCAGACACCCGGGGAGTTCGCCGGGGGCTGCTCGGCCAGGATCTGGCGGGCGTAGGCGACGTTGAAGCGCCAGAAGTCGACCAGCTCGCAGGGGCAGTCGATCTCCGCCTGCTGGGCGGTCTTCGACTGGCCGAGCATGGTCGACGCGGCGAGCGTCTCGCGCCAGGGGCCGGCGAGCAGCTCCGCGGCACGCAGGATGATGGCGGCGCGGTCGTCGAAGGACATGGCGCGCCAGGCCGGCGCGGCGGCGAGTGCCGCGTCGATCGCGTCCTGCGCGTCCTGCTGCGTGGCGTTGGCGTAGGTGCCGAGGCGGGCCTGGTGGTTGTGCGGCTGCACGACGTCGAACCGCTCGCCGCCGCCCATCCGCTGCTCGCCGCCGATGGTGCAGGGCAGGTCGATCGGGTTGTCGGCCAGCTCCTTGAGCTTGGTCTCCAGCCGGGCACGCTCCGGCGAGCCGGGGGCATAGCCGTGCACCGGCTCGTTGACGGGGGTGGGGACCTGGGTTACCGCGTCCATGTCTTCCGTTACTCCTTCTGAGCGGGTGTTTCGAGCGGGTGCGGGATCAGCCCTTGCTGATCGTCGAGCGGACGGGGAACCGCGGACCGGCCGGGTTCCCCGCGAGGGGGCGCGTGTCGCGCCCTCCCGGGGGACGACCCCGGGCCCCTCGGCGAAGACGCCTGCGGCTGCCTCATGTCTCAGCCCCGGGTGAGCATGCTGCGGGCGAAGAACCGCAGGTTGGCGGGCTTCTCCGCGAGGCGGCGCATGAAGTAGCCGTACCAGTCGGTGCCGTAGGCGGTGTACACGCGCATGCGGTGCCCCTCGGCTGCCAGCCGCACGTGCTCGTCGCCGCGGATGCCGTACAGCATCTGGAACTCGTACTCGTCCAGCTTGCGCCCGGCCTTGCGGGCGAGCTCCTGCGCGATGGAGATGAGGCGCGGGTCGTGGGACCCGATCATGGGGTACCCCTCGCCCTCCATCAGCGTGCGCAGGACGCGGACGTACGCCTTGTCGATCTCGTGCTTCTGCTGGTAGGCGACCTCGGCGGGCTCCTTGTAGGCGCCTTTCACCAGCCGTACCCGGCTGCCGCTCGCGGCGAGGCGGCGGGCGTCGGCCTCCGTGCGGAACAGGTAGGCCTGGATGACACAGCCGGTCTGCGGGAAGTCCTTCCGCAGCTCCTCGTGGATGGCGAACATCGAGCCGAGGGTGGTGTGGTCCTCGGCGTCGAGGGTGACGGTGGTGCCGATGGCGGCGGCGGCCTCGACCACCGGCCGGACGTTGGCGAGGGCCAGCTCATGGCCCCCGTCCAGCGCCTGGCCGAACATCGACAGCTTGACGGACATCTCGACCCGCCCGCCGAGCTCCAGCCCTTCGAGCCGGTCGATCAGCGCCAGGTAGGCGTCCCGGGCGGCGGCGGCCTGCTCGGGGGTGGTGATGTCCTCGCCGACGACGTCCATCGTCAGCTCCAGCCCCCCGGCGGTCAGCTCCTCGACGATCGGGACGATGTCGTCGACCGTCTCACCGGGGATGAAGCGGTCCACGACCTGCTTCGTCACCGGGGCCGCCGAGATCAGGCGTCGCATCCGGTCGCTGCGCGACGCGGCGAGAATCACGGGACCCAGCACGGGGCACCTCCACATACCAACCCATACGAGGCCGTTGCCCGACGATCGGGGAACGGCACGGAGAACCACCGTGAAACCTAAGGATCCCTCCGATCGTGGGCCATCGACAGCTGTCACGCATCCGTGCCGCGGATCTCAGACAGATGTATGAAGGGGATGCGGAAGTGCGGGAGAATGCCCGGGTGACAGCCGATTACCAAGGTGACCACCAGGAGCTCGTCGACGAGATCTCCGAGCTGCTCGGCGCCCCCGCGACCCTGGAGAACCGGGATTTCGAGCTGATCGCCTTCGGCGCCTACGACAGCGAGGGCGAGCTCGACGCCTCGGCGCTGGATCCGGTGCGCACCCGCTCGATCCTGACCCGGCGCTCCACCACCGCCGTCCGCACCTGGTTCGAGGGCTTCGGCATCACCCGCGCGACCGGCCCGGTCCGGATCCCGCCGACCCCGGAGGCCGGGGTGTACCGGGGGCGCGTCTGCCTCCCCGTACGGCACCGGGGGGTCGTCCTCGGCTATGTCTGGCTGCTCGACGACGACCCCGGGTTCTCGAACGCCCAGCTGGCGGCCGCCATGGAGGTGACCGGCCGGATCGGCGCGCTGCTGGCCGACGAGGCGCAGCACGGCGCGGACCTCACCCGGGAGCTGCGGGCGGTGCTGACCGCCCAGGCCGACTGGCAGCGGGACATGGCGGTGGCGGAGCTGCGTACCGCGCTCGGCGCCCGAGCGGACGGCCCGCACACGGTGGTGTGCGTGACGCCCTGGCCGTCCACCGATCCCGACGACGCGCCCTCGCTGCGTACGCTGCCGGGGGCGACGGCGCTGTGCACGGTCCCGTGGGGCGGGGGCGCGCCCCACGCCCTCAAGGCGGAGGGGGATTCCCAGTCGCTGGCCCTGCTGGTCCGTCTGCGGTCCACGGACACCCTCACTCCGGCGACGTCGGCGGCGGCGCGGCTGCTGGAGCGGGCGGGCGGGTCCGCCGCGGGGGTGGCCGCCGGGCGGGCCGGGCTCGCGGAACTCGGCACCGCCTGGCAGGAGGCGTCGGCGTCGGCCCGGGCGGCGCTGGCGGAGCCCGGCCTCGGCCCGGTCGCCCGGTGGGCGTCCATCGGCCCCTACCGACTCCTGACCGCCCTGCCCCGCGAGACCGCCCAGGACCCCGCCGTACGGCCCCTGTTGGCCCCGGCGCACCACGAACTCGCCCGCACGGCAGAGGTGTACCTCGACTGCGCGGGCCAGGCGGGCCGCACGGCGGCCGAGTTGGGAATCCACCGGCAGACCCTCTACTACCGGTTGTCCCGGGTGGAACAGCTGACAGGCCTGGATCTGGACGACGGCGAGGACCGGCTGCTCCTGCACATGACCCTCAAGGCGGCCCGGCTCTGACGAGGTCAGGGGCTGCTCGTCGCCGAGGTCTGCGGCGGCTGCGGTCCTGACTCCTGCGGCGCCGTCGCCCACACTCCGACCAGAGCCGTGGCAAGGGCCGTCGTCACCGCGACCAGCACGGTCGTCACCGGGACCGCAAGGGACGACAGCGTACGGAAGTTCCGGATCTGCCCCCAGCGCAGCCCGGCGGCACGCACCTGACGGGCCTCCCAGTACAGGCCGAGCGCGAGGAAGACGGCCAGGCAGTCGCCGGTGGTGAGCAGCAGGGACACGCCGAACTCGGCAGCCGGGTCGAACTGGTAGAGCAGGGACGCCAGTTCGGCGGGGAGCACCACGGCAAGCAGACACATCGCCCGGCCTAGCGGGGTACTGCCACGCAGCCAGGAGTACAGGTAGCCGTAGACGAAGCCGTAAAGCGGCCAGCGCAGAGCGGTGAGCCACTCGCTGACGACCACCGGGGGGTCGTAGACGGCGATGGTGGAGATGCGCGGAGGCAGGGTGTACGCGATCCACGGCAGACTCAGCGCACCGGCGAAGACGGCGGCGGCCACACCGTTGCGCCAGGCACTGCGGCCGCCGGAGGAGCCGAGCGCGAGGGCTCGCAGGCCGAAGGCGCGCAGCGGCGCGCCGACGCCCAGGCCCCTCAGGCGTGTGTTGAAGTCACGGGGCTTGAGGCTGCCCTCGGCGAGGGCGGTGTGCGAGGCCGTCAGGAACATCCGGCGGCCCGCGGCCAGCGCCTGTTCCTTCAACAGGGCGTGGACGCGGCGAAGGTGCGCGCCCTGTGTAGTGGCGTGCAGACGCTCGGCCCTCGACCGCGCGGCGGCGGGAATCAGCCAGGCGAAGCCGGTTGCGGCGAACGCGAGGGCCAGCAGGAGAGAGTCACCCCGCGCATAGCCGCTGCCAACCTGGCTGAATCCGCTCGCGGCCGGTACGGTCACGGCCGCCGTAACACCGAGAGTGAGCAGCGCCGTGCGCGTGTGCGGTGGCCAGGACCCTGCGTCGTGCCGGAAGCGCCACACCAGGCTGGCAGCGACGCACACGACGCCGGCTTCCACGACCACCAGGGTGCTGTTGACCGCTGCGCTGGAACCCACCCCGACTCCGTTCCAGCGTCCCGTGCCGGAATAGTCTGTCCAGATCTGGATGGCCTCTCCCTCCCCCACACTCAGTAGCCACCACAGCAGCACAGCCGTACCGGCCGCCACCCGGCTGCGCACCCCCAGGGCGACGAGCGCCGCGAGGACGGCCAAGGGCCAGAAGCACTCCAGGGCGTAGGTCGCCACGGTGTTCGCGGTCCGCCAGTGCCCTTCGGGGGTGCGGCCGAGGATGTCCTCCGGAAAACCCGCACCCGGCCCCACGGCCAGCAAGCCCACCCACCCGGCGACGGCGACAGTCACGGCCCAGCGCCGGCCCGGTACACCGAGCAGGCCGCCCCGCAGCACAGCTGCCACGGCACAGGCCAACAGAGTGACAGCGGCCGGCTGGAGCCAGGGCCACTGGGACGAGTCAGCCAGCGAGAGCGCTGCCACGGGTGCCAGCAGCGCCAGTCCCGGCGTGGCGGCCAGCAGCATCCAGAGGGCCCGCGGCGGTCGGCCGGTGCTCAGCCGGGCCGCCAGGGCAACGAGCAGCAGCGGCACCACCACCCACCACCACGCCGCAAAGGCTGTTCCCGCCCAGGCCGCAGGTTCATCCGTGCCCAGGCCGAGGCCGAACGCGCCCAAAGCGTTCAGGAGCAACAAGACCGTGCCAACCGTGGCCACGGCAACGGCCGATTGCCAGCGGCGCAGCGTGGAGGGTGGCGCCCATGCGCGCGTGAAGGGCAGCACCAGGCAGAACAGAAGGGCGGCGAACGCCGCGAGCAGGAAACTTACATCGCGGACGGTGGAGGAGGTGGACTGGAGGGTGTCGCTGAGAATCACGAAGTCGCTCCGGCCATCGCCGGCCGCGTCGAAGTCGCCGACCGTGACAGCCACTGTTCCCTTGGCCGGCAGCAGGATGTCGACCTGGGCGAGGGACTGTCTGAGGACCTGGCCCTGCGTCGCGGACTCGAACTGGACAGCCTGGATCTTGCCGGCCTCGGCCCGGACACTCACGGTCCACCGGTCGTAGATCCCGGCGGCCCCCAGCCGCGCGTCTTTCGGCTTCAGCACAAGCGTCATGGAACCGTCGAGGTCGATGTCCTTGAGGCACTTCGGAGCAAGGTGTTCGCCCGACACCTCGGACGTGACCGATACCTTTGCTTTCGGGCTCTTCTGCTCGACCTGGGTGCGTTCCACGCCGGCGTCCGGGGCCACCTTGCCGAAGTAGCAGTCCCCCTCGCTCTTGAGGCGGGCGGTGAAGGGCATCCAGTCGGCCATCGATCCACCGCTCCGCAGGTCGGCGGCAAAGGGGTCGTCACCGTTCAGCGTCAACCGATGCCGGGCTCGCGCGTCCCAGCCGGAGGAGAGGGCGAGTCTGAACTCCGACGTCCCCGAGCGGGGAGCGCGCTCCTTCTCTCGATACCGAACCCGCGTCTCGCGCTGCTCCTTCTCGAGCTCGTTCTGCTGCTGCTCGCTGAGTTCGCCCAAGTCCTCCCATCCGGGCCAGGCGTTGTCCACCTGCTCCCGATAGCTGCGGTCGACCGCCGCCGTCCACGCCAGATGCGCGCCCACGAACCCGCCCGCCGTCACCAGCGAGAGCAGAACCCCCGCCAGGCATCGTCGCCAGGTCGCCCGACCTACAGCCACGCACGTCCCCCTCCCCCGAGCCCGTCAGGGTAGCGGAGGGCACCGACAGAGGCAGCGAGAAAAGACATGGCGAAGCGATGCCCGCGATTGCATGGTTCACGACCTGTCGTTCGGCAGCCGGGCGGGCGAGGTGTTCGCCCTGGCGGGCGAATGGGACGCAGACAGACGCCTGATCATCATGGTCCGCCGGGTAGCCTCTCGACGCTGTCGCCCGCCCACCCGGTCGATGGCCACCTCCGCGGCAGATCCCGGGGGTGGAGCAAGGCGGGGCACGCACCCTGGCGACGGCCGCGCTGGACCGGGTGGGCATCTCGCGACCGCGCCCTCGCAAGGCGACCCGCCCTGATCAGCCTTCAGCGGCGCCCGCGATCACCCGTCGCAGACCCTCGGTGAGCTGTGCCGCGTCGGTCGCCGAGTCCGGGTCGAAGAGCCATTGGACCATGAGCCCGTTGAGAAGGGTCTGGTAGAAGCGGCCCTCCGTGTCGACGGTCTCCTTGTCGAGCTGGTCCTCCGGGATCCCGTTGAACATGGGTACGATCCCCGACCGGCCCTCCTCCTGCGCCTCGGCGAGCAGCTTGCGCACCTCGGGGAGCCGGTCCCCCTGGACGATGAGCTCGAAGCTCAGCAGCCAGATGGCCCGCGTCCGCGGCACCGAGCCGATGATGCTCGCCCACACCTCCTGGAAGCGCTCCAGCGACCCGGCGGCCGCCGTCATGTCGCCCCCCGCGCCCCACCCGGGGTCGAACTCGTCGCCGGCGCCCTCGATCAACGAGACGTACGCCTGCACCAGCAGCGCGTCCTTCGAGCCGTAGTGGTAGCCGATGGACGCCAGATTCGTCCCCGACTCCTTGACGATGTCCCGCGCGGTCGTACGCAGGAACCCCTTCTCCAGCAGGCAGCGCCTGGCGCCTTCGAGCAGATCCTCACGGTGTCCCATGGCCGCCACCCTACCTCCGATCCATACAGCCGTCCTATACGCATGACTTATACATTCGTTCTAGACAAGCGTTTAAGACGCTCGTACAGTCACCCTCATGACCAACTCGACGAACCCGACGGACACCACGAATCCGGGGGGCGCCCCCGCTCCCGTGACAGGCCACGCAGGCCGCGCCGGCCGCGCCGGCCGCCGCGAATGGACCGGCCTGGCCGTACTGATGCTTCCGCTGCTGCTGGTCTCCATGGACGTCTCCGTCCTCTACTTCGCGATCCCGGCGATCAACGCGGACCTGGCGCCGACCGGCACCCAGCAGCTGTGGATCTTCGACATCTACGCCTTCGTCCTGGCGGGCCTGCTGATGACGATGGGTTCGCTCGGCGACCGCGTCGGCCGCCGCAGGCTGCTGCTGATCGGCGCCGTCGCCTTCGGCGCCGCCTCGCTGATCGCGGCCTACGCCGACAGCGCCGAAACCCTGATCGCGGCCCGCGCGGTCCTCGGCATCGGCGGCGCGACCCTGATGCCCTCGACGATGGCCCTGATCCGCACGATGTTCACCGACCCGGCCCAGCGCGCCAAGGCGATCGGCATGTGGTCCGCGGTGATGACCGGGGGCATCGCACTGGGCTCGGTGATGAGCGGCCTGCTGGTCCAGTACTTCTGGTGGGGCTCGGTGTTCCTGGTCAACCTGCCCGCGATGGTCCTGCTGCTCGTCCTCGGCCCGGTCCTGCTGCCCGAGTCCCGCGACCCCGCCCCCGGCCGCTTCGACTGGCCGAGCGTCCCCCTGTCGATGGCAGCCGTACTGCCCGTCGTCTACGGCCTGAAGGAGATCCCGTCCGAGGGCTGGCACGCCGAGTACGTCGTCTCGGTCACCGTCGGTCTGCTCTTCGCGGCCCTCTTCGTCCACCGCCAGCGCACCACGGCCTCACCGATGATCTCCCCGGACCTGTTCCGCGGCCACGGCTTCGCCCCCGCGCTCGTCCTCAACCTGGTCTCCGCCTTCGGCATGCTGGGCTCGGCCTTCTTCACCACCCAGTACCTCCAGTCGGTGCTCGGCAAGAGCGCGCTGGAAGCGGCCCTGTGGGCCCTGCTCCCCTCGGTGCCGATCGGCATGGCGGCCCCGGTCGCTACCTCCTTGGTCCAGAAGGGCGTCCACCGCGCCTACGTCGTGACGGCCGGCTTCGCGATCGGCGCGAGCGGCTACGCGCTGCTCGCCCTCGCCGGTACGGACTCGATGTGGCTCGTGCTGACCGCCTGCGCCGTCCTGGCCTCCGGGATCGTGATGGTCCTGTCCCAGATGACGGACCTGGCGATGGGCGCGGCCCCGGTCGAACGCGCCGGCTCCGCGTCGGCCCTGCTGGAGACCGGCACCGAGTTCGGCGGCGCCCTCGGCATGGCCGTCCTCGGCTCCATCGGCACCGCGATCTACCGCCACGGCATCCCGGCCACGGCCCCGGCCGAGGCCCGCGAGACGCTCGGCGGCGCCCTGGCGGTGGCGGGTCATCTCCCCGGGCGCACGGGAGACGCCCTGGCGACGACGGCACGCGAGGCGTTCACCCACGGGATGCAGGGCGCGGCGATCGCGGGCGCGCTCCTGCTGGCGGGAGCGGCGGTGGCGGCGTCGATGAGCCTGCGAAGGATCCGCGTGAAGTGACCCGGACAGAACAGGAGCCGGGCGGGCTGGAGTGATCCAGCCCGCCCGGCTCCTGTCATCGAGCCACGCTCAGTACGTCCGGCCCGCCCGGCGTTCGAGGACGAGGCCGTTCAGGCCGAAGCGGGGCCTGGGGCGGCAGCCCCCAGTACGTGCGGCACCCTCAGACGAGGTTCACCGCGCGCGCGGACGTCGCGCCGATCTCCTCGGCGACCTCCGCCAGCACCCCGGCGGGCACCGTGTCGTCGACGGTCAGCACGGCGAGCGCCTCGCCACCCACGGCCGCGCGGGCGACCTGCATGCCGGCGATGTTGATGCCCGCCTCGCCGAAGACGCGGCCCACGGTGCCGACGACGCCCGGACGGTCCTCGTACTTGAGGACGACCATGTGATCGGCGAGCGCGAGGTCGACGTCGTACTCACCGACCGCGACGATCTTCTGGAGGTGCTTCGGACCGGCCAGCGTGCCGGAGACCGACACCTCCTCGCCGTCCGAGAGCGTGCCGCGCACGGTGACCACGTTGCGGTGGTCGGCCGACTCGGAGCTGGTGGTCAGCCGCACCTCGACGCCGCGCTCCTGCGCGAACAGCGGGGCGTTGACGTAACTGACGGTCTCGTCGACGACGTCCTCGAAGACGCCCTTGAGAGCCGACAGCTCCAGCACCTTCACGTCGTGCTGGGTGATCTCGCCGTACACCTCGACGTCGAGGCGGACCGCGACCTCGCCGGCGAGCGCGGTGAAGATCCGGCCGAGACGCTCGGCGAGCGGCAGACCGGGCTTGACGTCCTCGGCGATGACGCCGCCCTGGACGTTCACCGCGTCCGGCACCAGCTCGCCCGCGAGGGCCAGCCGCACCGAACGCGCGACCGCGATACCGGCCTTCTCCTGGGCCTCGTCGGTCGAGGCGCCGAGGTGCGGGGTGGCCACGACCTGGTCGAACTCGAAGAGCGGGGAGTCCGTGCAGGGCTCCTTCGCGTACACGTCGAGGCCGGCGCCGGCGACCCGGCCCTCCTTCAGCGCCGAGTACAGCGCCTCCTCGTCGACGATCCCGCCGCGCGCGGCGTTGACGATGCGCACGCTCGGCTTGACCTTGCGCAGCGCCTCGTCGCCGATCAGACCGACCGTCTCCGGGGTCTTGGGCAGGTGGACGGTGATGAAGTCGGAGACCTTGAGCAGCTCGTCCAGCGACAGGACCTTCACGCCCATCTGGGCGGCGCGCGCGGGCTGGATGTAGGGGTCGTAGGCGACGACCTTCATGCCGAAGCCGGACATGCGCTGCGCGACGAGCGCGCCGATGCGGCCGAGGCCGACGACGCCGAGGGTCTTCTCGGCCAGCTCCACGCCCGTGTACTTGCTGCGCTTCCACTCGCCGTTCTTCAGCGCGGCGTTGGCCTGCGGGATGTGGCGGGCGGTGGCGAGCAGGAGACCGCAGGCCAGTTCGGCGGCGGTCACGATGTTGGAGGTGGGCGCGTTGACGACCATCACGCCGGCCTTGGTGGCGGACGGAACGTCCACGTTGTCCAGGCCGACGCCGGCTCGTGCGACGACCTTCAGCTTCTTCGCGGCGGCGATCGCCTCGGCGTCCACCTTGGTGGCCGAGCGGATCAGGATCGCGTCGACGTCGGCGATGGCCGGGAGCAGTTCGGCTCGGTCCGCTCCGTTGGCGTGCCGGATCTCGAAGTCCGGGCCAAGCGCGTCCACGGTCGCGGGCGACAGCTCTTCAGCGATGAGTACGACAGGTTTCGAGCTCACGTGAGTCCTCACAAGTCCAGAGCGTGCGGACGGCCGTCCCGACGGCCGCAGGCGGAGGAGGTGCTAGCCGCGTGGAAGACGCACGACGCTGTGGGCCTGACGCGTATGTAGTGCAGAAGTGTAGTGCTGCGACGGAAGCCGCCTCACGCCTCTGCGGAAGGATCACCCGTCCGTGGTTGGACGGGATGGACAACGGGGCCGGAGCGATCCGCTCCGGCCCCCCGTCCCGAGGCTTACGCCTCTTCGTTCACCCAGCTCATCAGCTTGCGCAGCTGCTTGCCGGTGGTCTCCAGCAGGTGCTCGGAGTCCGCGTCCTTGTACTCGTTGTACTTCTTCAGACCGCCGTGGTACTCGTCCATCCAGTTCCGGGCGAAGGTGCCGTCCTGGATCTCGGCGAGGACCTGCTTCATCTCGGCCTTGGTGGCGTCGGTGATGATGCGCGGGCCGGTGATGTAGTCGCCCCACTCGGCGGTCTCGGAGACGCTCCAGCGCATCTTCTCCAGGCCGCCCTCGTACATGAGGTCCACGATCAGCTTCAGCTCGTGCAGGCACTCGAAGTAGGCGATCTCCGGCTGGTAGCCGGCCTCGACCAGGGTCTCGAAGCCCGCCTTGACCAGCGCGGAGGTGCCACCGCAGAGGACGGCCTGCTCACCGAACAGGTCGGTCTCGGTCTCCTCGGTGAAGGTCGTCTTGATGACGCCGGCGCGGGTGCCGCCGATGCCCTTGGCGTACGACAGGGCCAGCGCGAAGGCGTTGCCGGTCGCGTCCTGCTCGACGGCGGCGATCGCGGGGACGCCGCGGCCCTCCTCGTACTGGCGGCGCACCAGGTGACCCGGGCCCTTCGGGGCGACCAGGGCGACGTCGACACCGGCCGGGGCCTTGATGAAGCCGAAGCGCACGTTGAAGCCGTGGGCGAAGAACAGCGCGTCGCCGTCCTTCAGGTTCGGGGCGATGGACTCCTCGTAGACCTGGGCCTGGATCGGGTCCGGGATGAGGATCATGATGACGTCGGCCTCGGCGGCGGCCTCGGCCGGGGTCACCACGCGCAGGCCCTGCTCCTCGGCCTTGGCCTTGGACTTGGAGCCCTCGTGCAGACCGACCCGGACGTCGACACCGGAGTCACGCAGCGACAGGGCGTGGGCGTGGCCCTGGCTGCCGTATCCGATGACCGCGACCTTGCGGCCCTGGATGATGGACAGGTCGGCGTCGGCGTCGTAGAACAGCTCGGCCACTTTGGGTTCTCTCCTTGAGTGCAGGTGTTGCGTCCCACCGTATGACGGCGGGCGGAAGGGAAGTCTCGGGGTCTCGGCATACGGGCGGTCGATGATCACCGACCGCCCGGATCCGTTCGTACGAAGACCGGTTACGTACTTACGCCGACCGGTCGAGAGCGCGCAGCGACCGGTCCGTGATCGAACGGGCACCGCGGCCGATGGCGATCGTGCCGGACTGGACCAGCTCCTTGATGCCGTACGGTTCCAGCATCTTGAGCATGGCGGACAGCTTGTCGTTGCTGCCGGTGGCCTCGATGGTCACGGCCTCCGGGGAGACGTCGACGGTCTTGGCGCGGAACAGCTGGACGATCTCGACGATCTGCGAGCGCGTCTCGTTGTCGGCGCGCACCTTCACCAGAACGAGTTCGCGGTGAACGGCCTGTCCCGGCTCCAGCTCGACGATCTTCAGCACCTCGACGAGCTTGTTGAGCTGCTTGGTGACCTGCTCCAGCGGCAGGGCGTCGACGCTCACCACGATCGTGATCCGGGAGATGTCGGCGTGCTCGGTGACGCCGACGGCGAGCGAGTCGATGTTGAAGCCCCGACGGGAGAACAGGGCGGCGATCCGGGCCAGGATGCCCGGCTTGTTCTCCACCAGGACGGAGAGCGTGTGCTTGGACATGTCTTCTTACGTCTCTCTCGCTCAGTCGTCTTCGTTGTCGCCGAAGTCGGGGCGGACGTCCCGGGCGGCCAGGATCTCGTCGTTGGAGGTGCCGGCGGCGACCATCGGCCACACCATCGCGTCCTCGTGGACGATGAAGTCGACGACGACGGGACGGTCGTTGATGGAGTTCGCCTCCTCGATGACCTTGTCGAGGTCGTCCGGGGACTCGCACCGGATCGAGTAGCAGCCCATGGCCTCCGCCAGCTTCACGAAGTCGGGGACGCGGGTACCGCGGGCGTCCGGGTTGACGTCGTTCGGGCCGGAGTGCAGCACGGTGTTGGAGTAGCGCTGGTTGTAGAACAGCGTCTGCCACTGGCGGACCATGCCGAGGGCGCCGTTGTTGATGATGGCGACCTTGATCGGGATGTCGTTCAGGGCGCAGGTGGTGAGTTCCTGATTGGTCATCTGGAAGCACCCGTCGCCGTCGATGGCCCAGACGGTCCGCGCGGGCGCGCCGGCCTTGGCGCCCATCGCGGCCGGGACGGCGTAGCCCATGGTGCCCGCGCCGCCCGAGTTCAGCCAGGTGGCGGGCTTGTCGTACTGGATGAAGTGGGCGGCCCACATCTGGTGCTGGCCGACGCCCGCGGTGAAGATCGTGCCCTCGGGGGCCAGCTGTCCGATGCGCTCGATGACCTGCTGCGGGGAGAGCGAACCGTCGGCGGGCTGGTCGTAGCCGAGCGGGTAGGTGTCGCGCCAGCGGCTCAGGTCCTTCCACCAGGCGGTGTAGTCGCCCTGCTGGCCCTCGCTGTGCTCCTTCTGGACGGCCTGGACCAGATCGGCGATGACCTCACGCGCGTCACCGACGATCGGCACGTCGGCGGCGCGGTTCTTGCCGATCTCCGCCGGGTCGATGTCGGCGTGCACGATCTTGGCGTAGGGGGCGAAGCTGTCGAGCTTGCCGGTGACGCGGTCGTCGAAGCGGGCGCCGAGGGCGACGATCAGGTCGGCCTTCTGCAGACCGGTGACGGCGGCCACCGAGCCGTGCATGCCCGGCATGCCGAGGTGCTGCGGGTGGCTGTCGGGGAACGCGCCCAGCGCCATCAGCGTGGTGGTGACGGGCGCGCCGGTCAGCTCCGCGAGGACCTTCAGCTCGGCGGTGGCGCCGGCCTTGAGGACACCGCCGCCGACGTACAGGATCGGCCGCTTGGCGGCGGTGATCAGCTTGGCGGCCTCGCGAATCTGCTTGGCGTGCGGCTTGGTCACCGGGCGGTAGCCGGGCAGGTCCATGACCGGCGGCCAGGCGAACGTCGTCTTCGCCTGGAGGATGTCCTTGGGGATGTCGACCAGGACCGGGCCGGGGCGGCCGGTGGAGGCGATGTGGAAGGCCTGCGCGATCACCTGGGGGATGTCCTCGGCCTTGGTGACCAGGAAGCTGTGCTTGGTGATCGGCATGGTGATGCCGACGATGTCCGCCTCCTGGAAGGCGTCCGTGCCGATCGCCTTCGACGCCACCTGGCCGGTGATCGCCACGAGCGGCACCGAGTCCATGTGGGCGTCGGCGATCGGGGTCACCAGGTTGGTGGCGCCCGGCCCCGAGGTGGCCATGCAGACGCCGACCCGGCCGGTGGCCTGCGCGTAGCCGGTGGCCGCGTGGCCCGCGCCCTGCTCGTGCCGGACCAGGACGTGGCGGACCCTCGTCGAGTCCATCATCGGGTCGTAGGCGGGCAGGATCGTGCCGCCGGGAATGCCGAATACCGTCTCGGCCCCGACCTCCTCGAGAGAACGGATGAGGGACTGCGCACCCGTCACGTGCTCGACGGTCGCGGAGTGCTGTCCTCCGGATCGGGGCCGCGGCTGCGGATGGGCCCCGGGGGCCTGCTCGGTCATCGGCATTCTCTTTCGATGCTGAGGGTTTTACTGAGGGTTGTTCAGGGCCTTGGCACAGGTGCCGCGGCGGGTTTTGTGCAACAAAAAACCCCTCGTGCCAAAAGGCAAGCGAGGGGAGCGCGCCGGGTGTGGGTCGCTGGGAGTTCCGGGTCCGTCCGGAGCGTCACCAACTTCAGCCGACGCGCTTTCCAAGTACGAGAATTCGGGTGCGCATGGCATTGACCCTCCCCCCGGCGCGCACCGACTGTCAAGTGGGTGGGACGGGAGTCTCATTATGTGAGCGACGGACACTTCCGCTCCCCAGGACGGCCGTGACACCGCCGGCGACGCCACCGGCGTGGACACCACTGGTGTACACCCCCGCGCCCCCGCCCGCGAACGCGGGCTCGGCCGGACCGTGCGGCACCGGATAGCGGCCGGTCGCGAGGGCCCGGCGCAGCCGGTACTCGTCGAGCGGCCCGGAGAACGCCATGCCCTGGCCGTGCGTACAGCCCATCGCGCGCAGCGCGACCACCTGCTCGGGCAGGTCCACGCCCTCGGCGACGGACTGGAGCCCGAGGTCGGTGGCGATCCGCAGCAGACCACTGGTGATCTTGTGCAGCCGCGCGGACTCGACGACGCCCTCGACCAGCGAACGGTCGAGCCTGAGCACGTCGACGGGGAGCCGGCGCAGCGCCGTGAGGGCCGCGTGGCCGCTGCCGAAGCCGTCGAGGGCGATCCGCACACCGAGGCGCCGCAGCGCCCCCAGGCGGCGCTCCAGCTCGTCCAGCGGCACTCTCGGGTCGGTGTCGGACAGCTCGACCACCAGGGATCCCGACGGCAGCCCGTGCCGGGTCAGCAGTGCCTCCACTGACCCCAGGGGAAGCGAGCGGTCCAGCAGCCGCCGGGCGCCCACCCGCACGACCACCGGCAGGGTGAGCCCGCTCGCGGCCCGGTCGGCGGCCTGCTCGACGGCCTGCTCCAGCATCCAGCGCCCCAGCTCGGCCGTCTTGTCGCTGTCCTCCGCGACCCGGAGGAACTCGGCGGGTGTGAAGAGCACCCCCTGGGAGGAGCGCCAGCGGGCCTGTGCGGCGACCGACGAGATCCGGCCGTCTTCCAGCCGCACCACGGGCTGGTGCAACAGCGCGAACTCGCCGTCGTGCAGCGCGGCGCGCAGCCGCGTGGCCAGCTCCGCCTTGCGTACGACGTCCTGCTGCATCTGCGGCTTGTACAGCTCGACCCGGCCCTTGCCGCCCGCCTTGGCCCGGTACATCGCCAGGTCGGCGTTGCGCAGCAGCTCACCGGTTCCCAGCCCGGCTTCGGCGAAGGCGACGCCGATGGAGGCGGCGACCCGGACCTCGTTGCCGTCGATGAGGTACGGCTGCGACAGCGTGAGCCTGAGGCGGTCGGCGAGTTCCACTATGTGGCGTTCCCGGGCGGCGCGGTCGCGGGTGCCGTCGCCGACGATCAGAGCCGCGAACTCGTCGCCGCCCAGCCGGGAGGCGGTGTCTCCCTTGCGGACCGAGTCCTGGAGCCTGCGGGCGGCCTGGACCAGCAGGGCGTCCCCGGCCGCGTGGCCGATCGTGTCGTTGACGGCCTTGAACCCGTCGAGGTCGATGAAGAGGACCGCCGTGTTGCGCAGGGCGGTGCCCCGGTCGGAGCTGCGCCGGCCGGACAGTGCCTGCTGGACGCGCCGGGTGAACAGCGCGCGGTTGGGCAGGTCGGTGAGCGGGTCGTGTTCGGCGTTGTGCTGGAGCTGCGCCTGGAGCCGCACCCGCTCGGTCACGTCCCGGCTGTTGAAGATCAGGCCGCCGTGATGGCGGTTGACGGTCGACTCGACGTTGAGCCAGCCGCCGTCACCGGACCGGAAGCGGCACTCGATGCGGGTGGTGGGTTCCTCCAGGGGGACGGCGGCGAGGAAGCGGCGCACCTCATGCACCACGCAGCCGAGGTCCTCGGGATGGATGAGGTCGGCCAGTTCGGAACCCACCAGGTCCTCGGCCGGCCGCCCGTAGACCCCGGCGGCGGCCGGGGAGACGTAGCGCAGCACGCCGCTGGGCGCGGCGATCATGATGACGTCGCTGGATCCCTGCACCAGGGAACGGAAGTGGTTCTCCTTCTGCGCCAGCTCCTGGGTGAGGGTGATGTTGTCGAGCAGCATGATCCCCTGGCGCACCACGAGGGCGAGCACGACCGTGCCGCCGGTCAGCAGCACCACGCGGTCGACGCTGCGGCCGTTGAGGACGTTGTAGAGGATCCCCAGGGTGCAGACGGCGGCGGCGAGATAGGGCGTGAGGGCGGCCAGGGAGCCGGTGATCGGCCGGGTGACCGGAAACCGGCTGTGATCGCCTCCTTGGGGAGGCGTCTGGTCGAGGCGCTGGACGGACATCGCCGCCGCGGCCGCGGCCACCGCCGCGCGCGACGGCCCGAGGAGGCGCCCCGTGGGGCGCTGACCGGGTACGTGTTCGTGGACCACACGCGTGTGCCCCTCATCCGCGGCCGACCGCTGCCGGCGGGAGGCGGCCCAGGGCGCGTACGCCAGGAGCAGCGAGCCCGCGAACCAGCCCGCGTCGAGGAGCTGGCCCGAGCGGTAGTTGTTGTGCAGCAGCGGCGAGGTGAACAGGGCGTCGCACAGGACGGTCAGCGCGAGCGCGCCGACAGCCGTGTTGACCGCCGTGCGGTTCACCGCCGTGCGCCGGAAGTGCAGCACCAGCACCATGCTCACCAGGGCGATGTCGAGCAGCGGGTACGCGAGCGACAGGGCGGCGTGCGCCACGCTCGGTCCGTCGAACTTCGCCGCCTGGGCCAGCGCGAGGCTCCAGGAGAGGGTGAGCAGCGAGCCGGCGATCAGCCAGGCGTCCAGGGCCAGGCAGACCCAGCCCGCCTTCGTCATGGGCCGGGCGGCGAGCACGAGCAGCCCCACGATGGCGGGGGGCGCGAAGCACAGGAAGAACAGGTCGGCGAAGCTGGGGCTGGGCACGGGCCGTCCCAGAACCACCTCGTACCACCCCCAGACCAGGTTGCCCAGGGCCGCCATCGCCGAGGAGATCGAGAACAGGAGCCAGGCGGGTCGAAAGCGGACGCGGCGGCTGCGCGCGTAGAGGAAGCAGGACACGGCGGCGGTGCCCGCGGCGGCGGACAGTCCGAAGTCGCCCATGATCAGCGCGAGTCGGTCCGAGCCCCAGCCGAGCGCGGCACCGACGGCGTATCCGGCGCACAGGAGGGCGAGCAGCAGTTGGTGGACGAGGTTCGTCCCGGAGCCGCGGGTGGGCGGCCGCACGGTGCGCGGGGTCCCCGTCGAAGGCAGCGCCCGCAGCGCTCCGTCGAGCACGGGCGTGGAGGTCGGCGGCGGACTCACCGGGTCCTCCCGGTCCGCGTCACTCCCGGATCCCTCGGGTCCCGGACCGCCGCCGGTGGCGCGTGCTCCCCGTGGCCGACGCACCGGTGGCGGTGCCGGCCGGGGTGAGTGCCGTGACCCTGCCGGCGCGTGGTGGAGCGCCAGGGTCGCCGCCGGCGGTTCCGCCGCGTCGGATCGTTCGTCCATAGGCCGTGCATCGCCCGTCGCCCCCCTCGCAAGTCTGAAATGTCCATCCCTGACGCCGAATATGCGCGGCGTAGCCCCTGTCGGGACGATACACCAGTCTCGTCACTCAGGGACATAGTTCCTCTACGCTGCGTGACGATCATCGGCATATGCGCCCGGAAGGGGTACGGACCGCGTCCGGAGGACTGCGGAGGGTGCCGAGATGGGACTACGGAAGCGCCCCGGCCGTCACGATCCGTTCGCCGTGCCCGTAGTGAGGATCACGTTGCGCAGCGGCTCCCGGTTCACGAAGCGGCCCAACTGGTCCACCAGCAGACGCTCGGCGCGCGGCCGGAAGGCGGAGGTGGGGCCGCCCACGTGCGGGCTGACGAGGACGCCCGGCGCGCTCCACAGGGGGTGACCCGGGGGCAGGGGCTCGGGGTCGGTGACGTCCAGGGCAGCGGTGAGGCGGCCGCTCTCCACCTCGGTGAGCAGGGCCTCGGTGTCGACGACGCCGCCGCGGGCCACGTTCACGAGCAGCGCGCCGTCCTTCATCCGGGCCAGGAAATCGGCGTCGACCAGGCCGAGGGTGCTCTCGTTCAGGGGCGTGCACAGGATCACCACGTCCGCGTCGGGGAGCAGGGCGGGAAGTTCGGCGATCGGATGCACGGGGCCGCGCGCCGTCGTGCGCCAGGAGCGCGCGACGCGCGCCACCCGCGCCACCTCGAAGGGCACGAGCCGGTCCTCGATGGCGGAGCCGATGGATCCGTATCCGACGACGAGCACGTTCTTGTCGGCGAGCGCGGGCCGGAACCCGTCGAGCCACTCCCCCCGGTCCTGCGCCCGGACGAAGTCGGGGATGCCGCGCAGCGACGCGAGGATCAGGGTGAGCGTGAGCTCGGCCGTGCTCGCCTCGTGCACCCCCCGCGCGTTGCACAACCGCACGCCCGGACGCAGCGAGGCGACGGCCGGCATCACGTGGTCGATGCCGGCGGACAGGGTCTGGACGACCTCCAGCGAGGTCATCGCGGGCAGTGGCCGCTGCCCGAGGCCGGCGGGCTTCATGTAGGGGACGACGTAGAAGGCGCAGTCGGCGGGGTCCGCCGGAAAGTCCTCCTCACCGTTCCAGAAGCGGTAGTTCGGCCCCTTCGGGAGGCCCTCGATCTCTTCCGCGGGGATGGGAAGCCAGACGTCAGCGCTCATGGTCAGGAGGCTATGTCAGGTACGCGCGCGTGCAGAGGTTAGGTTGGGGGCTCGGGTGAGGGAGGGTCACGGGCAGGTGGAGCGCAGGACGATCGGCGCGGGGGCGCTCGAGGTGGGTGCCGTCGGTCTCGGGTGCATGCCGATGAGCTGGGGGTACACCGGTTCGCGGCAGCGGGGCGACGAGTCGCTCCGGGCGGTGCACCGGGCGCTGGACGCGGGTACGTCCCTGCTGGACACCGCCGACATGTACGGACCGTTCACCAACGAGCTGCTGGTGGGGCGGGCGCTGAAGGAGCGGCGCGGGGAAGCGTTCGTGTCGACGAAGGTCGGTCTGCTCGTCGGTGAGCAGCACATCGTGGCCAACGGCCGCCCGGGGTATGTGAAGCGGGCCTGCGACGCCTCGCTCCGGCGCCTCCAGACGGACGTCATCGACCTCTACCAGCTGCACCGGGCGGATCCCGAGGTTCCGGTCGAGGAGACCTGGGGCGCGATGGCCGAGCTCGTCCGGGCGGGCAAGGTGCGGGCGCTGGGGCTGTGCGCGGTGGGCGCCCGTGGTGGCCGCCGTTCCGGCGGGCTGTACGACGGAACGATTCGGCAGTTGCGGCGCGTCCAGCAGGTCTTCCCGGTGAGCGCCGTGGAGGCGGAGCTGTCGGTGTGGTCCCCCGAGGCACTGGACACCCTGCTGCCCTGGTGCGAGGCGCGCGGCGTGGGCTTCCTGGCGGCGATGCCGCTCGGCAACGGCTTCCTCACCGGCACACTCACCCCCGGCCAGGGCTTCGAACCGGACGACATGCGCGCCCGGCACCCCCGTTTCACCGCCGAGATGATGGCCGCGAACCAGCCGGTCGTCGTCGGTCTGCGCCGGATCGCCGCCCGGCACGGCGAGGCCGTGACGGCCGCCCAGGTGGCGCTGGCCTGGGTGCTGGCGCAGGGCCGGCACGTGATCCCGGTCCCGGGCGCCAAGCGGGAACGCTGGGTGACGGAGAACGCGGCGGCCGCCGGTCTGCGGCTGACGCCGCAGGACCTGGCGGAGGTGGCGGAGCTGCCCGGGGCCCAGGGGTCCTGGGAGTAGTCCCGCCCTTTCGGGTCTCGATGGCCCGGATCGGGAACCCGTGAGGCCTCAGCGGCGTAGGACAGGTGAAGCCCGTCGCGGGAACCGCCGTGTCGAAGGGACCATGATCGTGCAACGTCGAGCTGTTTCAGCCGTGTTGGCCGCGGGTGCTCTGCTGGTGACGGCCGGCTGCTCCTCCGACTCCGGGACGTCCTCGGGCGCCTCCGCGAGCGCGTCCCCGAGCCGTACGGCGGCCCAGACCTCCCCGTCCGCCGAGGAGACCCCGCCCTCGAAGGGCACGGTCAAGGTGGTGCGCACGGTCGCCGAGGGTCTGAACACGCCCTGGGGCCTCGCGCCCCTCCCCGAGGGCGGGCTCCTGGTCGCCTCGCGCGACGAGGGCACGATCACCCGGGTGGACACGGAGACGGGCGGGAAGACCGAGCTGGGCGAGGTGCCGGGGGTCTCGGCGGCCGGCGAGGGCGGCCTGCTGGGCCTCGCCCTGTCCCCCGACTACGCGTCGGACCGCATGGTCTACGCGTACTTCACCTCGGCGTCGGACAACCGCGTCGTCCGGATGATCTACGACCCCGCGCGGCCCGCCGGCGACCAGCTGGGAGCGCCCGACACGGTCTTCAAGGGCATCCCCAAGGGGATGATCCACAACGGTGGCCGGATCGCGTTCGGTCCCGACCGGATGCTCTACGTCGGCACCGGTGAGAGCGGCGACCGGGGCCTGGCCCAGGACAGGAAGTCGCTCGGCGGCAAGATCCTCCGGCTGACCCCGGAGGGCGAGCCGGCCGCGGGCAACCCGTTCCCGGACTCCCCGGTGTACTCGTACGGACACCGCAACGTGCAGGGCCTGGCCTGGGATTCCAGACAGCGCCTGTTCGCCGCGGAGTTCGGCCAGGACACCTGGGACGAACTCAACGCGATCGTGCCGGGCGGCGACTACGGCTGGCCGACGGCCGAGGGCAGGTCCGAGGACACGCGGTTCCGCAACCCGACAGCCCAGTGGCACACCGACGACGCCTCGCCGAGCGGTATCGCCTACGCCGGGGGCTCGATCTGGATGGCGGGGCTGAAGGGGGAGCGCCTGTGGCGCGTCCCGCTGAAGGGCACGGCCACCTCGGCCGACCCGCAGGCCTTCCTCGAGGGCGAGTACGGCCGGCTGCGCACGGTGGTGTCGGCGGGCGGCGACAAGCTGTGGGTCACGACCAGCAACACCGACGGCCGGGGCGACCCGGAGAAGGGGGACGACCGGATCCTGGAGCTGGAGGTGAGCTGAGCGGCGTCACTCGTCCCCCGCCGAGCGGCGTCACTCGTCCTCCGCCGAGCGGCGTCACTCGTCCTCCGCCGCCTCCGAAGGCCGTACCACGACCTTTCCGGACGCGAGGTCTATCGGCCCGCGTCCCGGATCGCCGTCGCCGACGTCCTCCCTGGTCAGTTCCAGCCGGTTCTGCTCGTCCCGGGTGTGCTTGCGGCCCGGCGCGAAGAGGTCCTCGAATGCGTTGAACATCGTTCTCCCATGCCGGGCCGGATCACGGTCGGTCGCCTGTGCGGCTCCTCCCTGGTGGCCTGCCCCATTATCGCGCGACCAGCCGTTCTTCGGCCTCCGGCGGGAACAGCCCCAGCCGGTGGGCCACCGCCGCCGCCTCACCGCGGCCCGAGACGTCGAGCTTGGACAGGATGTTCGAGACGTGGACGCTCGCCGTCTTCGGGGAGATGAAGAGCACCTCGGCGATCTGACGGTTGGTACGCCCGGCCGAGACCAGGCGCAGGACGTCGCGTTCCCGGCTGGTCAGGCCCAGCGTCGCCAGGGGGTCGGTGGGGTCGGCCGGGCTGTCCGGCGGGCCCGCGGGGCTCAGGGACAGCCGGGCGCGGCGGCCGAGGAGGGTGACGGCTTCGGCGAGGGGACGGGCCCCGAGGTGGGCGGCGACCGCGTGGACGAGGCGCAACAGTTCGGCGGCCCGGTCGCGTTCGTCGTCACCGCCGACGGAGAGGAGTGCCTCGGCGAGACGGTGCCGGGTGCGGGCGAGGTCGTAGGGCCGTTCCAGGCACTCGAAGGCGGCGACCACCTCCGACCAGTCCGCCGGGTCGGTCCGGCCCTCGGCGCGCAGGAGTTCGGCGCGGACCCAGCGTTCGTGGGCCTGCCAGACCGGGGCGATCGTGGCGAGCTTCTTGCCGGCCGTCCGGATGCGGTCGAGGAGGTCGGCGCGGTCGCGGTCGGCGGCGGGGTTCGCCCGGGCGTCTCCCTCGGCCGAGGCGGCGGCAAGCAGCAGGGGCCAGGCGTAGCGCTGGGTGCCGGGCCGGAAGTCCCTTTCGAGGGCCCCCGCGAAGTGGGTGCGGGCGTCCAGCGGACGTCCCTGGGCCGCCGCGAGTCCGATGGCGAGGCGGGTGACGGGCAGGTGGTTCTGCGGGGCGTGCTCGTGGGAGCCGAAGAAGTTCTGTGCCGTGGCCAGTTGCCGGGCGGCCTCGGCGAGGTCGCCTCGGGCGAGGGCGAGTTCGGCGCGGAGGGTGGCACGGCAGCCCCTGACCGCCACGCCCTGACCCACCGGTCCGGCGGCGGCGCAGGCGCGGTCGGCCTCGTCCCAGCGGCCCAGGGAGATCAGGGACTCGGCGAGGTTGCCCCACACCCAGGCCTCGGTGTCGGGCGGGCCGTGCAGTTTGGCGAAGGCGAGGCCCTCCTCCAGGATCGGCACGGCCTCCCGGGAGCGGCCGATCCCCTCCAGTTCGGAGGGGAGGTTGACATAGGCGTTCAGGGCGACGGAGGGGGTGCCCTCGGCGAGCGCCTGTTCCCTGACCTCGACCAGCTCGGCCAGACCGGCCTCGATGTGGCCGGCGTCGACCATCAGGACGCCGAGGATCTGGCGTGCGTCGAGCTCGGTCTCGCGGGCGCCGACCATGCGGGCGTACTCCACGGCCCGCTCGGCGGCGCCGTAGGCGTCGGGTCCTGGGACGTGGACCAGGGACCAGTTGGCGATGTGGGTGAGCACCTCGGCGTGCACCTCGTTGGGCGGCAGACCGCGCACCAGGTCCTCGGCGGTGGCCAGTTCCTCGCGCCCGCTGCCCCGGCCCAGCGAGCGCACCAGCCGGGAGCGCTGAACCCAGAACCAGGCGGAGCGCAGCGGGTCGTCCTCGTCCTCCAGCAGGCGCAGCGCCCGCTTCGTGATCTTCAGGGCGCGTTCGCGTTCCCCGCAGTAGCGGCCGGCGACGGCGGCCTCGGCCATCAGGTCGAGGTAGCGCAGCGGTGTGGTGGCCGGGTCGCACCCGTCGGGGGTCCCCCCACGTCGTTCGGACGGCGGGGGAGGGTAGGCCTCCGTGTAGTGGACGGGGCGCAGGGCGGCGCGGGTGTCCTCGGGCACCGCCTCCCACAGCTCCATCGCCCTTTCCAGGAGCCGCAGTTGCTCGCTGTGGGCGTGCCGGCAACGGGCCTCGACGGAGGCGTCGAGGACGGCGGGGAGGGCCCTCGCCGGGTCGTGGGCGTGGTACCAGTAGCTGGCCAGTCGCATGACGCGTTCGTCGGCGGGGACGAGGGCCGGGTCGGCGTGGAGGGCCTCGGCGTAGCGGCGGTTGAGGCGGGCGCGTTCGCCGGGGAGCAGGTCGTCGCTCACCGCCTCGCGGACCAGGGAGTGGCGGAAGCGGTAGCCGTCGCCGTCGGCGGTGGTGAGCAGGATGTTGGCGCCGACGGCGGCGCGCAGTGCCTCGATGAGTTCGTCCTCGGCGAGCCGGGCGACGGCGTCGAGCAGCCGGTACTCGACGGTGGAGCCGCCCTCGGCGATGATCCGGGCGATCTTCTGGGCGCTCTCGGGCATCGCCTCGACGCGGACGAGCAGCAGGTCGCGCAGGGTGTCGGTGAGGCCGGTGCAGCAGCCTTCGTGGGCCGCCACCGCGAGTTCCTCGACGAAGAAGGCGTTGCCGTCGGAGCGTTCGAAGATGTCGTCGACCTGGGCGGGGTCGGGTTCGGCGGCGAGGATGCCGGCGATCTGGCGGCAGACCTCGTCGCGGGTGAAGCGCGCGAGTTCGAGACGCTGGACGGTGCGCAGCCGGTCGAGTTCGGCGAGCAGGGGGCGCAGCGGGTGACGGCGGTGGATGTCGTCGGCGCGGTAGGTGGCGAGGACGACGAGGCGGCCGGTGCGCAGGGTGCGCAGCAGATAGGACAGCAGATGGCGGGTGGAGGCGTCGGCCCAGTGCAGGTCCTCCAGGGCGACCACGACCGTACGTTCGGCGGCGACGCGCTCCAGGAGGCGAGCGGTGAGTTCGAAGAGGCGGGCCATGCCCTCGTCGTCGTGGCCTCGTCCGCTGGTGGTCTCCCGCAGTTCGGGCAGCAGCCGGGCGAGTTCCTCCTCCTGGCCGGCCGCGGCGGCGGACAGTTCGTCCGGCAGGGCTCGGCGCAGGGCGCGCAGGGCGGTCGAGAACGGGGCGAACGGCAGCCCGTCGGCACCGATCTCGACGCAGCCGCCGAGCGCGACGACGGCGCCCCCGCGATGTGCGGCCGCGGTGAACTCCTCGACGAGCCGGGTCTTGCCGACGCCGGCCTCACCGCCGATGAGCAGTGCCTGTGGCTCGCCGGCGGCGGCGCGGGAGAGCGCGTCGTTCAGGGTGTGCAACTCGTCGGCGCGACCGACGAAGACGGGGCTGACGGACCTGGTCTCCACGGGGGCGAGCATCGCACGCGGGTGCGACGACGGCCCAGCGGATATCGCGGGGGCCCCGGCGGGAGGGCGGCCGACCCCCGTGCGGCCGCCCTCCCCCGCCCCGGCGTTCACGCCGGGCGGGCGAACCGGAGCCGATGGCGGAGATGGGTATGCGACTCGCTCCCGGCGCCGCCGACCGCCCGCTCGGCGGCGGCGCGTTCGGCCGCTTCGCGGCGGGCGACGCGGCGGCTGCGGACGACCTCGCGGGCCAGTCGCTCGTGGTCGGCCCGGCGCTGCAGTTCGGCGGAACGGGCCTGATGAAGTTCGTACTCGTACATGGTGTGTCCCCTGAGAGTCGGTGTTCCGGCTTCGCTTTTCGCGATGCCTCAACCTTCGTCCGCCAGGGGGGTCCGCCACATCGGGAGAGTTCCGCATCTTCGGCGGCCGACGACGCCTTAGACGCGGCCGAGGGGCCTTAGGACGTCCGTGAATCGGCTCAACGGTCGCCTAAGACCCCTCGTGACCTGCGGGTGCTCAGCTCGCGGACGGCAGTCCGAACAGGATGTCGGTGTACTTGAGCACGGCCAGCAGCAGGCCGATGACGCCGAGCGCGACGCCGGCCCAGGAGACGGACTTGATCCAGGGGGCCTGCGGCCTGCCGGGGGCGCCGAAGGCGGGCCTGGCCAGGACGACGACACCGACGATCAGCCCGGCCAGCGCGAACGCGCCGGCCCACAGCGCGGTGGTCTGCCAGGCGTCGCCGTAGACCTCCTTGATCTGGGTGGCGACACTGGCGGTCGACGAGGTCTGGAGCTGGCCGACCAGCGTCTCGCGGGCGGCGGCGACGGTGCCGATCCAGCCACCGGTGAGCGACACGAGGCCGAGCACGGCGGAGACGACGGCGCCGGCACCCTGGCCGACGCCGGCGGATGCCGCCGCGCTGTCGGCGCCCTCCTCGGCGAGGAGCTCGTCACCGTCCTCGGTGTCGTCGGCCTGGCCGGTGGCGTCGGCGGGGGCGTCCCCGACCTGCTCCGCCTCCGTCCCGATCGCACCGTCCGGCGCCTCGCTCTTCGTGACGTCCACCTTCTCCTCGTCGCGCTTCGCCTCGGTACCGGATTCCGTGCCGGCCTCGTCCACAGTCTTGGTTCCCATACCTCGCACCGTACGGACGCTCTCTGAGAGGTCCCTTAATGATCGTTGTGAGCGGCGGCCGCGCGGGCGTCGCGCCACTCCTGGGCGAGCACGGACCACACCTCGAGGTCGTGCCGCACCCCACGATAGGGGTAGGCCTGCCGGCGTACGCCGTCGCGGGTCATCCCCAGCCGCCGGGCCACGTTCAGGCTGGCGGTGTTGCCCGCGGAGGCGCACCACTCGACCCGCTCGATCCCCCGCCGCTCCACGGCGAAGTCGATCAGCACCCGCATGGCCCGGGTGACCAGACCGCGCCCGCTACCGGCGGGTTCCAGCCAGCAGCCGACCTCGCAGTTCGCGCTGTCGGCGTCGAAGTTCAGGAAGAGCACACCGCCCACGAGCGTGCCGTCCAGCCACAGGCCGTGCAGCGAGCCGGTGTCGGCGGCGCGCATGTCGGCGTACCTCTGGAGCGTCTCCCGCGCGGTCGCCACGTCGGTGGCCTTCGAGCCGAAGGGGACGTACTGGTTGATGAACTCCCTGCCGCGCTCCAGGTGCGCCAGGAACTCCGCTGCGTGCCAGGGCTCCAGCGGGCGCAGTTCGGCCCCGTCGTCACCCAGCGATATCGCGTACATCCGGCTGCCGCTCCTTCTCCCGTTCCCGCAGTGCCCCCACTGCCTCCACCGGCTCCACTGCCTCGGTGAGCCTCTCATGGGCGGCACGGCACTCGGGCGGCTCGATGCCGATCCGCGGTACCGGTCGAGCGGGGCAGCCACCGCAAGGCCCGGAAGACCTGGTGTCCTGCCTCGTCGCGCACGTGTCAGTCGGCCTGGTCGCCGATCGCCATCATCATCACCCCGGCGATGAGCAGCCACAGCGCCCGCCGGGTGCGGCCGCGGGATCCCAGGAGGGCGGCCAGGGCGCAGACGGCGGCGCCGAGGGCGTAGGCCGCGGGGGCGAGGGCGGGGGCGGAGCCGGTGAGGCGCATGAGGGAGGCCGCGAGTCCGGCGAGGGTGAGCAGCGCTCCGGTGCCGATCGCCGTCCAGCGGGCCCGCCGGGCATCCTGGGAGCCGTGTTCCTCGTCCACGTCGTCGTCCGGATCGGCCGGATCGGCCGTATCGGCGGCTTCGGTCGCGTCGGCCGCTTCGGTCGGGCCGGTCTCGGCCGCCGTTTCGGCGCGCCGACCGTCGTGTATGTCGTCCTGGGTGTCGGAGTCGGTTCGTGCCCTCATGGCGGGCGAGCGTAGCGCGTCGAGCTGAGAAGGGAGACGCCCCGGGGGACGCGCCGGTGCGGCGCGTCCCCCCGGGGGGCGAGGAAAACGGCGGGGTCAGACCTCGCCGACGCCCAGCTTCTCCAGGATGAGCTCCTTGACGCGGGCCGCGTCGGCCTGCCCGCGCGTGGCCTTCATCACCGCGCCGACCAGGGCGCCGACCGCGGCCACCTTGCCGCCGCGGATCTTGTCGGCGATGCCCGGGTTGCCGGCGATGGCCTCCTCGACGGCGGTGGTGAGCGCGCCGTCGTCGGAGACGACCTTCAGGCCGCGCTTGTCGACGACCTCGTCCGGGGTGCCCTCGCCCGCGAGGACGCCCTCGATGACCTGACGGGCCAGCTTGTCGTTCAGATCGCCCTTGTTCACCAGCTCGGTGACCCGGGCGACCTGCTCCGGCGTGATCGCCAGCTCGTCGAGCGGGACGCCCGACTCGTTGGCGCTGCGGGCCAGTTCGCCCATCCACCACTTACGGGCGGAGGCCGCGTCGGCACCGGCGTCGATGGAGGCGACGATCAGGTCCAGCGCACCGGCGTTGGTGATCGACTGCATGTCGTTGGCGGAGATGCCCCACTCGGCGAGCAGCCGTCCCCGGCGGACCAGCGGAAGCTCCGGCAGACCGGCCCGGATCTCCTCGACCCACTCGCGGGACGGGGCGATCGGCACCAGGTCGGGCTCCGGGAAGTACCGGTAGTCCTCGGCCTCCTCCTTCACGCGGCCCGAGGTCGTCGACCCGGTGTCCTCGTGGAAGTGGCGGGTCTCCTGGACGATCGTGCCGCCGTCGTTCAGCACGGCGGCGTGCCGCTGGATCTCGAAGCGGGCCGCACGCTCCACGGACCGCAGCGAGTTCACGTTCTTCGTCTCGGACCGGGTGCCGAACTTCTCCCGGCCGTGCGGGCGCAGCGACAGGTTCACGTCGCAGCGCATCTGGCCCATCTCCATGCGGGCCTCGGAGACGCCGAGCGCCTTGATCAGCTCGCGCAGCTCACGGACGTACGCCCGCGCGACCTCGGGGGCGCGCGCGCCGGCTCCCTCGATCGGCTTGGTGACGATCTCGATGAGCGGGATGCCTGCGCGGTTGTAGTCCAGCAGGGAGTGGGACGCACCGTGGATACGGCCGGTGGCGCCGCCGACGTGCGTCGACTTGCCGGTGTCCTCCTCCATGTGGGCGCGCTCGATCTGCACCCGGAAGGTCTCGCCGTCCTCCAGCTGTACGTCGAGGTAGCCGTCGAAGGCGATCGGCTCGTCGTACTGGGAGGTCTGGAAGTTCTTCGGCATGTCCGGATAGAAGTAGTTCTTCCGGGCGAAGCGGCACCACTCGGCGATCTCGCAGTTCAGCGCGAGACCGATCTTGATCGCGGACTCGATGCCGATCGCGTTGACGACCGGAAGCGCGCCGGGCATGCCGAGGCAGGTGGGGCAGGTCTGCGAGTTGGGCTCGGCGCCCAGCTCGGTCGAACACCCGCAGAACATCTTCGTCTTGGTGCCGAGTTCGACATGGACCTCGAGGCCCATGACGGGGTCGTACGACGCCAGCGCGTCCTCGTACGACACCAGGTCGGTCGTGGTGGTCACGGTGTAACTTCCCTCTCAGCCCAGCAGGACGTCGTCGTCGCCCAGCCGCTTCAGCTCGCGGTAGAGGATGGCGAGTCCGGTGACGATGGCGACGGCGGACACGGTGGCGTCGATCAGGACCAGGGTGTCCTTCTCGGCGCGGGCCTTCTTCAGCCGCTTGGCGACGCCGAACGCGCCGAACGCGGTCCCGGCGATGGACAGGTACGTACCGGACTTGGACTTCTTGAAGCCCTTGGCCTTGTTCAGTGCGCTCACAGCGACGGAGCCTCCTCGAGAAGCGGGTGACCCCACCTTTCCACGAAGGCGGCCTCGACGGCGGCGCCGACCTTGTAGAGCCGGTCGTCCTTCAGCGCCGGGGCGATGATCTGGAGACCGACCGGGAGGTTGTCCTCCGGGGCGAGACCGCAGGGCAGCGACATGGCCGCGTTGCCCGCGAGGTTGGTCGGGATGGTGCACAGGTCGGCCAGGTACATCGCCATCGGGTCGTCGGCACGCTCGCCGATCGCGAAGGCGGTGGTCGGCGTCGTGGGCGACACGATCACGTCGACCTGCTCGAAGGCCTTCTCGAAGTCCCGCGTGATCAGCGTGCGGACCTTCTGCGCCGAGCCGTAGTACGCGTCGTAGTAGCCCGAGCTCAGGGCGTACGTGCCGAGCATGATGCGGCGCTTGACCTCGGGGCCGAAGCCCGCCTCACGGGTGAGGGAGGTGACCGCCTCCGCGGAGCGGCTGCCGTCGTCGCCGGTCCGCAGGCCGTAGCGCAGGCCGTCGAAGCGGGCGAGGTTGGACGAGCACTCGGACGGCGCGATCAGGTAGTACGCCGACAGGGCGAGGTCGAAGGACGGGCAGTCCAGCTCGACGATCTCGGCGCCCAGTTCCTTCAGCAGCGCGACGGACTCGTCGAACCGCTGGATGACACCGGCCTGGTAGCCCTCGCCGCGGAACTGCTTCACGACACCGACGCGCATGCCGTCGACGCTGCCGTTGCGGGCGGCCTCGACGACCGGCGGGACCGGCGCGTCGATGGACGTGGAGTCCATCGGGTCGTGCCCGGCGATGACCTCGTGCAGCAGCGCCGCGTCCAGGACCGTACGGGCGCAGGGGCCGCCCTGGTCGAGGGAGGACGAGAAGGCGACCATGCCGTACCGCGAGACCGCGCCGTACGTGGGCTTCACGCCGACGGTGCCGGTGACGGAGGCCGGCTGGCGGATGGAGCCGCCGGTGTCGGTGCCGATCGCCAGGGGCGCCTGGAAGGAGGCGAGCGCGGCGGAGGAACCGCCGCCGGAGCCGCCGGGGATCTTGGTCAGGTCCCAGGGGTTGCCGGTCGGGCCGTAGGCGCTGTTCTCGGTGGAGGACCCCATGGCGAACTCGTCCATGTTGGTCTTGCCGAGGATGACGACGTCGGCGGCCTTCAGCCGCCGGGTGACCGTCGCGTCGTACGGCGGGATCCAGCCCTCGAGGATCTTCGAACCGACGGTCGTCGGGATGCCCTCGGTGGTGAAGATGTCCTTGAGCGCGAGCGGGACGCCGGCCAGCGGACCGAGCTTCTCGCCCCGCTCCCGCTTCGCGTCGACGGCGCGGGCCTGGGCCAGCGCGCCCGCACGGTCGACGTGCAGGAAGGCGTGGACCTTCTCGTCGACGGCCTCGATGCGCGCCAGGTGCGCCTCGGTCACCTGGACGGCCGTGAGCTCGCCGGAGGCGACCTTCGCGGCGGTCTCGGCGGCCGTGAGCTTGATGATGTTGACGTTGTCCGTCATGGCGGTTAGTCCTCCCCCAGGATCTGCGGCACCTTGAAACGCTGCTGCTCCTGGGCCGGGGCGCCGGAGAGCGCCTGCTCGGGGGTGAGCGACGGACGGACCTCGTCCGCCCGCATGACGTTCGTCAGCGGGAGCGGGTGCGAGGTCGGCGGTACGTCTTGGTCGGCGACCTCGCTGACGCGGGCGACCGCGCCGATGATGTCGTCCAGCTGTCCCGCGAAGTGTTCGAGCTCTTCGGGCTTCAGCTCCAGACGCGCCAGCCGGGCGAGGTGGGCGACCTCCTCGCGCGTGATGCCAGGCATGCAGCGTTCCTCTGGGGTGGAGTGAGTGTGTGGTCTGGGCCCAATCCTAGGCTGCCGCGCGGGCTGCCCGTGAAACGGTTTGCCACGGCGGGGCCCGCTACTCGTCCGACGCCGCCGCCGGGAGTGCCGCCGCGGGACGCTGCCAGCCCCGTGAACCGCGGGCCCGCAGCCAGGCCGTCGTCTCCTCCGGGGGCATCGCCGCGGCCACCAGCCAGCCCTGGACGGCGTCGCAGCCCAGGTCGCGCAGGCGCTCCCAGGTCTCGTCGTCCTCGACGCCCTCGGCGACCACCAGGAGCCCCAGCGAATGGGCGAGGTCGACGGTGCAGCGCACGATCTCGGCGTCCTCGGTGTCGACGGCCAGCCGGGCCACGAAGGAGCGGTCGATCTTCAGCTCGCTCACCGGGAGTCGGCGCAGGTGCACCAGGGAGGAGTACCCGGTGCCGAAGTCGTCCAGCGACATCTTCACGCCGTGCCCGGTCAGCGCGTTGAGGGTGTCGGCGGCGCGCTGCGGGTCCTCCAGCAGGACGTGTTCCGTTATCTCCAGTTGGAGCGCTCCCGCGGGCACTCCGTGCCGGGCCAGCCGGGCCGCGACCGAACCGGCGAAGCCGGGGGTGTGGACGTCGCGCGGGGAGACGTTGACCGCGACCGGCACGTACAGCCCCTGGGCCCGCCACCTGGCGACCTGGCCGAGCGCCGTCTCCAGCACGTACTCCGTCAGGTGGGGCATCAGCCCGGACGACTCGGCGATCGCTATGAACTCGTCCGGCGGCACCTTCCCGCGCTCCGGGTGCACCCAGCGGACCAACGCCTCCAGCCCCGCCACCTGCCCGTCGAAACGGACCTTCGGCTGGTAGTGCAGTTGCACCTCGTGCGCGTCGAGCGCCCGCCGCAGGTCGCCGAGCAGGCCGAGCCGGTCGGGAGTGTTGGAGTCCCGCTTGGACTCGTACACCTCCACGCCCGTACGGTCCCGCTTGGCCTGGTACATCGCCACGTCGGCCCGGCGCAGCATGCCCTCCGCGTCGAGGGCGTGGTCGGGGAAGACGGCGACGCCGGCGCTGGCCTCCAGGACGAGGGTGAGGCCGTCGAGGTCGAGCGGTGAGCCTAGGTCGGCGACCAGCCCGCGGGCGATCCGCGCCGCCGAGGTCGTGGAGTCGGCGACGGGCAGTAAGACGGCGAACTCGTCCCCGCCGAGGCGGGCGACCTCCGCCCCGCGCGGCAGGGCGAGCTTGAGCCGCTCGGCTATCTGGAGCAGCAGCCGGTCACCGGCGAGATGGCCGAGGGTGTCGTTGACCGAGCGGAAGCGGTCGAGGTCGATCAGCATCAGGGCGGCCCGGGCGCCGATGCGCTCGGCGTCGTCCAGGGCGGTCCAGATGCGTTCCAGGAGCCACTGGCGGTTGGGCAGTCCGGTCAGCGGGTCGCGCAGCTGTTCCTCGGCGCGGGCGCGGGCTATCCACAGGGTGGAGTCGAGGGCGATGAGCGGAATGGCGAACAGCGGCAGCAGGATCGGCTTGGCCACGGCCACCACGCAGATCAGCGGCGCGATGCCCAGCAGGGCGACCGCGACCAGGCCCTGCCGGACCAGGGCCGTGCGGGCGACGGTGGGCAGTCCGCCGGAGCGCGGGGTGTGCAGATACCAGAGGAGGACACGGGTGACCGCGAGGTAGGCGACGGCCACCGACGCCACCTGGGGGCCGGTGTAGACCGTCCAGCTGTCGGGCGTCCAGGGCCGCTCCACGGAAGGTATCCGTCCGCAGGCGGCGAGCAACAGCGCGCCCGCGCCGATCCCGAGGATGTCCACCGCGCCGTGCAGGACGCCCTGCCGCCAGCGGTGGCGCCTGGCTATGCCGACCAGGACGACGACGGTGAGGCTGACCAGGCCGGCCGGCACCCAGCCGTACAGCAGCAGGACGGCGAGGGTGAGCGCGGCGCCGGAGCCGGTGCCGCCCCACCAGCGGGCGCGGCCGAGCAGGACCAGGTGGCCGACGATGACGCCGGCCAGCAGGGCGAGCGCCCAGCCGGCCGTGCCGGACGGGAAGAGCGCGTGGTGGCCGGTGAACGCGCGGTAGAAGCCGGCGCCGAGGGCGAAGGCGGCCGCGGAGACGACCGAGGCGGGCAGTGCGGGCCAGGACAGCTGCCGGTCGGCGTCGGTGTCGGGCGGTCCCGGATGCGGGGCGGAGGCGGCGCGGAGGTCCAGCGCGGGATGGGGCGTCGGGAGGGGCGCGGTGTGCGGCACGTAGGCCTCCGCGCCCGGAGGCCGCTCGGAGCGCCCCGTCCACCGGCTCGCCCACCAGACGCCGGCGACCCGGCGCCGGCGCAGCCGTTCGTCCGGGGCGGCGCTCTCGGTCGGTTCCATTCCCGTCCCTCTCACAGCCGGCGGTGCCCAGCCCCGCGGCCCGTTGCCCGTCAACCCCGGGCGGCGCCGCGTTGGAGAACCCTTTCCCCAGCTCACCAGGAGCAGGGGGATGCCCCGACCGCAGCTGGGCACGGCAGGCGCACGTCTCAACAGTAGGCCGCAGAAGGCTTCTACGGGCAGCGGTCGTCGACGGTTGCCCGAATGCGCCCCGGCCACCCGTATGCATCTGGTATGCGCCGATCGGGTGACCTTCAACCACCGCGCCTCGCTACTCCTCGACCGGAAGGGCCACTTCGGCCGCCGCCTCGGGTCCCTGTTCCAGCAGGACGGTGAAGCCATCCTCGTTCAGAACCGGCACCTTCAGCTGCATCGCCTTGTCGTACTTCGATCCCGGATTGTCACCCACAACGACGAAAGATGTCTTCTTCGAAACCGAACCGGTCACTTTCGCCCCTTGGTTCTGTAGGGCGTCCTTGGCGGCGTCACGGGTGAACTGTTCGAGGGTGCCGGTGACGACGACCGTCAGCCCTTCGAGAGGACGTGGTCCCTCGTCCTCCCCGGAGCCCTCGTCCTCCATGCGGACGCCGGCGGCCCGCCACTTGCGCAGGATCTCCTGGTGCCACTCCTCCGCGAACCACTCCTTGAGCGAGGCCGCGATGATGGCGCCCACCCCGTCGGTGGCCGCCAGCTCCTCCTGCGACGCCCGCTCGATCCGCTCGATCGAGCGGAACTCGCGGGCCAGCGCCTCGGCCGCGACCGGTCCGACGTGCCGGATCGACAGGCCGGTGAGGAGGCGCGCCAGCGGGCGCTCCTTGGCGGCCGCGATGGTCTCCAGCATGGCGAGCGCGTTCTTCTTCGGCTCGCCCTGCTGGTTGGCGAAGACCGTGGCGATCTTCTCCTCGCCCGTCTTCGGGTCCCGCTTGGGCAGTCCGCTGTCCTGGTCGAGGACGTACGCCCTGATGGGCAGCAGCCGGTCGATGGTGAGGTCGAAGAGGTCGCCCTCGTCCCGCAGCGGCGGGTCGGCCGGCTCCAGCGGGCGGGTGAGGGCGGCCGCGGCTACATAGCCGAAGTGGTCGATGTCCAGCGCCTTGCGGCCGGCCAGGTAGAAGACCCGCTCACGCAACTGGGCCGGGCAGGAGCGGGCGTTGGGGCACCGCAGGTCGATGTCGCCCTCCTTCATCGGCCGCAGCGGCGTACCGCACTCCGGGCACTCGGACGGCATCACGAACTCGCGCTCGCTGCCGTCACGCAGGTCGGCGACCGGGCCGAGGATCTCCGGGATCACGTCACCGGCCTTGCGCAGCACCACGGTGTCGCCGATCAGGACGCCCTTGGCCTTGACGACCTCCTGGTTGTGCAGGGTGGCGAACTCGACCTCGGAGCCCGCCACCGTGACCGGTTCGACCTGGGCGTACGGCGTCACGCGTCCGGTACGGCCGACGCCCACACGGATGTTGACGAGCTTGGTGTTGACCTCCTCCGGCGCGTACTTGTAGGCGATCGCCCACCGGGGGGCACGGGCCGTGGAGCCCAGCCGCCCCTGGAGGCGGATCTCGTCGAGCTTGACGACCACGCCGTCGATCTCGTGCGCCACCGAGTGCCGGTTCTCGCCGTAGTAGGCGATGAACGCCCGTACGCCGTCGAGGTCGCCGACCACCTTGTTGTGCGGGGAGGTGGGCAGACCCCAGGTCCGGAGGAGGTCGTAGGCCTCGGAGAGACGGACGAGACCCTCGTAGCCCTCCAGGGCGCCGATGCCGTGCACGACCATGTGCAGCGGGCGGGAGGCGGTGACGCGCGGGTCCTTCTGGCGCAGTGAACCGGCCGCCGCGTTGCGCGGGTTGGCGAACGGCTTGTCGCCCGCCTCGACCAGACGGGCGTTCAGCTCCTCGAACTTCTCCATCGGGAAGAAGACCTCGCCCCGGATCTCCACCAGGGACGGCACCCCGTCGCCGGTGAGCCGGTCGGGGATCTCCGCGATGGTGCGCACGTTGGGCGTGATGTCCTCGCCCGTGCGGCCGTCGCCACGGGTCGCCGCGCGCGTGAGACGGCCGTTCTCGTAGGTGAGGTTGACGGCGAGACCGTCGACCTTGAGCTCGCACAGGAAGTGGTACGCGGAGCTGCCCACGTCCTTGTGGACGCGCTCGGCCCACGCGGCGAGTTCCAGGTCGTCGAAGGCGTTGTCGAGCGAGAGCATGCGCTCGCGGTGCTGGACGGCCGTGAACTCCGTGGCGTACGCGCCCGCGACCTTCTGGGTCGGCGAGTCGGGCGTCCGCAGCTCGGCGTACTCCTGCTCCAGTGCCTCCAGGGCGCGCAGCAGCCGGTCGAACTCCGCGTCGCTGATGACGGGAGCGTCCTTCACGTAGTACCGGAAGCGGTGCTCCTCGATCTGCTCAGCCAGCTGCGCGTGCTTCTCCCGTGCCTCGCTGGGCACCGTCGTCTCCGCTTGCCTGTCGCCGGCCACCGTGTCGTCCTCCCGTTACTCTGGGTTGTCCGCGAGGGATCTCGCCGCCCGGACGCAGTGTGCGAGGGCCTGGCGCGCGTACGCGGGGGAAGCTCCCGCGAGGCCGCACGACGGCGTGAGCGTGATCGCCTCGGTGAGCAGCCCCGGTCGCAGCCCCAGCCTGCGCCACAGCGTCCTGACACCCATGACGCTACCGGCAGGGTCCGACAATGGGGTGTCCACGCTCGGCACGACACCGGCGAACAGCCGGGTGCCGCCTTCCACCGCCTCGCCGATCGTGTCGTCGTCACGCTCGGTGAGCAGCGAGAAGTCGAAGGAGACCGCCGCCGCGCCGGCCCGGCGCAGCAGGGCGAACGGGACGTCGGGGGCGCAGGAGTGGACCACGACGGGGCCGTCGCCGTTCACCCCGACGACCTCCCGGAGGGTCGCCTCCACCACCTGCCGGTCCACGGCGCGGTGGGTGTGGTAGCCGCTGGCGGTCTTCACCTGGCCGCGCAGGACCGCGGTCAGGGAGGGTTCGTCGAGCTGGAGCACGATCTGCGCGCCGGGCAGACGGCGCCGCACCTCGTCGAGGTGGAGGCGCAGGCCCTCGGCGAGCGAGCCGGCGAGGTCGCGGCGGGCGCCGTGGTCGGAGAGCACCGACTGCCCGTTCCTCAGCTCCAGCGCGGCGGCGAGGGTCCAGGGCCCGACGGCCTGCACCTTCACCTGACCCTCGTAGCCCTGCGTGAACTCCTCCAGCGCGTCGAGGTCCTCCCCGAGCCAGGACCGGGCCCGTTTGGTGTCCCGGCCCGGCCGGTCGCCGATCCGCCAACCGCTGGGCTCCACGCGCGCGAACAGCTCGACGAGCATCCCCGCGGTGCGGCCGATCATGTCGGCGCCCGGGCCGCGGTCCGGCAGCTCGGCGAGGAACGGGAAGTCCTCGAAGGACCCGGTGGCGGCCTTGGCGGCCTCGCGGGCGTCACCGCCGGGCAGGGAGCCGACGCCGGTGGCGGGACCGAAACTGAAGTGTGCGTTCACGGGTGAAGCCTACGTAGGTGCGGGAGCCCGCCTCGCCCCCGCCTGGGCCCTCACCGTCCCGGCCGCACCGTCAGGTCGTTGACCTCCGCGTCCCGGGGCAGGTCGACGGCCATGAGGATCGTCGTGGCGACCGACTCGGGGTCGATCCACTCCCCCGGGTCGTACTCCTTGCCCTCCTGCTGGTGGACCTTGGCCTGCATGGGGCTGGCGGTGCGGCCCGGGTAGACGGAGGTGACGCGTACGCCGTGCTCGTGCTCCTCGGCGCGCAGGGCGTCCGCCAGCGCCTTGAGGCCGTGCTTGGAGGCGGCGTACGCGGACCACTCGGCGCTCGCCCGCAGGCCCGCCCCGGAGTTCACGAAGACCACGTGCCCCCGGGCGGCCCGGAGCTGGGGCAGGAAGTGGCGGGTCAGCTCGGCCGGGGCGATCAGGTTGACGTCGAGCTGGTGGCGCCAGGACTTCGGGGTCAGCTCGCCGACCGGGCCCAGGTCGACCACGCCGGCGATGTGCAGCAGCGAGTCCACCCGGTCGGGGAGCGTCTGGTGGGAGAACGCCCAGCTCAGCTTGGCGGGCTCGGCGAGGTCGCCGACCAGGGTCCGGGCCCCGGGGAACTCCGCCGCCAGCTCCTTCGCGCGGCCCGCGTCGCGCGCGTGCAGCACGAGTTCGTCCCCGCGCGCGTGCAGACGGCGGGCGACGGCCGCGCCGATGCCGGAGCCGGCTCCGGTGATCACATGAGTAGCCATGCCCGCCATGCTCGCATCAGCGGGGGACTACTCGACGCCCTGCCCCGCGTCGGCCGCCGCCGAGGTCACGGCTTCCAGGTAGACGAGCGCCGCGACCGGTTCCTCCGCGAAGAACACCAGGTCGGCGAGGGGGCGGGGCAGGAACCCCTCGTCCTCCATGCGCCGGAACTGCTCCTTGAGGCCGTCGTAGAAGCCCGCGGTGTTGAGCAGCACGACCGGCTTGTCGGTGTGCCCGTGCTTCTTCAGCTCGAGGATCTCGGTGGCCTCGTCCAGCGTCCCGGTCCCGCCGACCATGATCACGACGGCGTCGGACTTCTCCAGCAGGAGGCGCTTGCGCTCGGCGAGGTCCCGCGCGATGACCATCTCGTCGGCCCCGGCCCGCGCCTTGGCCGCGAGGAAGGTCACCGACACCCCGCACAGCCGGCCGCCCGCCTCCTGCACACCGTCGGCGACCACCTTCATCAGGCCGGAGTCGGAACCGCCCCACACGAGGGTGTGGCCGCCCTTGCCGAGGAGTTCGGCGAACTCGCGCGCGGGGCGGGTGTAGCGGTCGTCGAGGTCGGCGGCGGAGAGGAAGACGCAGATACGCATGCCGCCACCGTACGCGGGAAGAACCGGCGGCCCGTGGGCGCTGTTCCTGCATGACCCGAGGACACACGATCACCATCGAACGCGACGACCGGCACGTCAGGGTCGTCCACGGGGGCCGGGTGCTGGCCGAGACCGACCGGGCGCTCGCCCTGCGCGAGACCGGCTGTCCGGTGCGGTACTACATCCCCGCCGAGGACGTACGGCTCGACCTGCTGACCCCCTCCGACACCCACACGCACTGCCCGTTCAAGGGCACGGCGTCCTACTGGTCGCTGCCGGACGCGGCCGACCTCGTCTGGGCCTATCCCGATCCCAAGCCCGACGTCGCCGAGATCAGGAATCACCTGTGCTTCTACGAGGTCGAGGTCTCGGAGGCGGAAGTCTCGTGAGCATCGGTGTCGTAGGCCGATGACCGCCGTGCCGTGCGGCAGTCTGCACTGGCATGGACAAGAAGACCATTTCGCGCGACGGCACCGAACTCGCGTACGCACGCGCCGGCGAGGGGCCCGCGGTCATCCTGGTGAGCGGGGCGATGTCCACGGGCGGCACCATGGCGCCCCTGGCCGGGTTGCTCGCGGACCGCTTCACGGTGCTCCGGTACGACCGCCGGGGCCGCGGGGAGAGCGGCGACACGGCACCGTACGCGGTGGCACGCGAGGTCGAGGACCTCGCGGCCCTCATCGACGCGGCGGGCGGCGAGGCGGCGCTCTACGGCATCTCCTCGGGCGGCGCGCTGGCGCTGGAGGCGGCGGCCGCCGGGCTGCCGGTGCGGCGGGTGGCCGTGTACGAGACGCCGTACGCCCTGGACGAGGAGGGCGTACGCGAGCGCGCCGCGTACACCGCCGACCTCACCGAGGCGCTCGCGCAGGGGCGGCGCGGGGACGCCGTCGAGTTGTTCCTGCGGCTGACCGGGCTGGCCGAGGAGATGATCCGGGGCGCCCGCCGGTCCCCGATGTGGGAGGGGATGGAGGCCATCGCGCCGACCCTGGCCTACGACGACGGCGTGATGGGCGGCGGGGCGGTCCCCCGGGAGCGGCTTGCCTCGCTCACCGTCCCGGTGCTGGCGGCGGCAGGACAGGCCAGTCCGCCGTGGCTGCGCGAGGCCACGCGCGCCGTCGCGGACGCGGTCGCGGACGGCACGTACCGCGAGCTCGAAGGCCAGACCCACATGGTGGACCCGAGCGTCCTCGCGCCGGTGCTGGCGGAGTTCCTCGGGTCGGACGGCTGACGGTCAGGCCACCCCGGCCGTCGCCCGCACGGTGGTCGCGATCGTCGCCGAGCCCACCACGCGCGTGTCGTCGTACAGCACGATCGCCTGGCCGGGGGCCACGCCCCGGACGGGCTCCGTGAAGGTGACCTCGAGGGTGCCGTCGACGAGTTCGGCCCGCACCTCGGTCTCGCCGCCGTGGGCGCGCAGCTGGGCCGTGTAGGTGCCGGGGCCGGTCGGGGCGGCGCCGCACCAGCGGGGCCGGATCGCGGTCAGGGCGCGGACGTCCAGGGAGGCGGCCGGGCCGACCGTCACCGTGTTGTCCACCGGGGAGATGTCGAGGACGTAGCGCGGCTTGCCGTCGGCGGCCGGGACGCCGATGCGCAGGCCCTTGCGCTGGCCGATGGTGAAGCCGTACGCGCCCTCGTGGGTGCCCACCTTCGAGCCGGACTCGTCGACGATGTCGCCCTCGGCCTTGCCGAGCCGCTTCGCGAGGAAGCCCTGGGTGTCGCCGTCGGCGATGAAGCAGATGTCGTGGGAGTCGGGCTTCTTGGCGACCGCCAGGCCCCGCCGCTCGGCCTCCGCGCGGATCTCGCCCTTCGTGGTCACCGTGTCGCCGAGGGGGAAGAGCGCGTGGGCGAGCTGCCGGTCGTCGAGGACGCCGAGGACGTAGGACTGGTCCTTGGCCATGTCGGAGGCGCGGTGCAGCTCGCGCGTGCCGTCCTCGTTGACGAGGACCTTCGCGTAGTGGCCGGTGCACACCGCGTCGAAGCCCAGCGCCAGCGCCTTGTCGAGGAGCGCGGCGAACTTGATCTTCTCGTTGCAGCGCAGACAGGGGTTGGGGGTGCGGCCGGCCTCGTACTCGGCGACGAAGTCGTCGACGACGTCCTCGCGGAAGCGGTCGGCGAGGTCCCAGACGTAGAACGGGATGCCGATCACGTCGGCCGCGCGGCGGGCGTCGCGGGAGTCCTCGATGGTGCAGCAGCCCCGCGCGCCGGTGCGGAACGACTGCGGGTTCGCGGAGAGGGCGAGGTGGACACCGGTCACGTCGTGGCCGGCTTCGGCGGCGCGGGCGGCGGCGACGGCGGAGTCGACCCCGCCGGACATGGCGGCGAGTACGCGAAGGGGGCGGGAGCGCTGCGAGGTCTCAGTCATAACCCTTCCAGGGTACGGGTCGCCGGGAACCGGAGCCCGCGAGTATCCGTTGACGATCACAAGGGGCGAGGAAGGGCACCGACATGGGGGACGGGAAGAGCGACTCCGACCGGCGGATCGGGCGGCGGGCCCTGCTGATCGGCGGGGCGGCGGCGGCCGTCGGCACCGGCCTGCTGGCGCGCGCGGAGCTGACGCGGCTGTACTGGCGGCTGCCCGGCGTGCGCAGGCAGCGGGTGGAGGGGGCCGTGGACTACCGGGGCGCCCGGTGGGTGGCGGCCTCGGAGGCGAACTTCCGCTGGGCGGACCGGCCGGACGACTACGGGATCGACATGGTCGTCGTCCACGTCACGCAGGGCGACCTCGACAGCGCGGTGAAGGCGTTCGAGGACCCGGGGCACAAGGCGGCAGCGCACTACATCGTCGGCAAGGACGGACACGTCACGCAGATGATCCGGGAGCTGGACGTGGCGTACCACGCGGGCAACCGCGCCTACAACGAGCGCAGTGTCGGCATCGAGCACGAGGGCTTCGTGGACCGGCCGCAGGACTTCACCGACGCGATGTACGCCGCCTCGGCCCGCCTGACCGCCGCGATCTGCCGGCGGTACGGCATAGCCGTCGACCGCGAGCACATCATCGGGCATGTGGAGGTGCCGGGCACCGATCACACCGACCCGGGCGGGCACTGGGACTGGGACCGCTACCTGCGGCTCGTGCGACAGGCGCAGGCCGCCTCCGCGTGATGATCCGGCCGTCATCAGGCCCCGGAACGGGTGATGTGATGCAGCTCACACGCGCGCGATATCGTGAACAATTCATGAGAGCGGTCCGTCGATGTGTTCCACCGCCCGACCGTGACCTGCGGACCGTCAACCTGGCTTTTTTTCAAGGGAGTTGACCTCGGCGATCACCGCAGGGCGTCTCCACAGCCTCCCGGGCTCGCTCCTAACTTCGCCTCAGTCTTCACATAGCCCTTAGCCCGAGGCTCCACGGCCATGACACACACCACGGATTCCCCCTCGGGCTCGGACCGGCAGGGCAGGGGCGCGCACGCCAGAACCGGTCGCCACGACAAGGACGAGCACTCCAAGGAGTCGAAGGGCACGGGCGGCAAGGGCCTGCACCGGCGGAAGTTCCTCGGCGGCATGGCGGGAGCGGCCGGGCTGGCCGCCGTCGGAGCCGCCGGGGTCACCTTCTCCCTGCTGACGGGCGGCAACAACAGCAAGGCGTCCGCCGCCGACGCCACCGGCACGCTCACCGTCCCCGACCTGCTGGAGGCCACCACCACCGACGGCGCCACCACCTACACGCTGACCGCGAAGGCGGGCACCAGCGAGGTGCTCGGCGGGGTCACCAGCACCACGGCCGGCTACAACGGTTCGTACCTCGGCCCGACCATGAAGTGGACCAAGGGCGAAACGGTCCTGATGAACTTCACCAACACCCTGGGCGCGGACACCTCGGTCCACTTCCACGGCGCCCACATCCCGGCCAAGATGGACGGCGGCCCGCAGAACGCCTTCGCGGACGGTGTGACCTGGTCGCCCACCTTCGAGGTGCTCGACGAGGCCAAGACCCTCTGGTACCACCCCCACGCCCTGGGCACCACGGCCGAGCAGGTCGTGCACGGCCTGGCCGGAATGATCATCGTGGAGGACGGCTCGGACGTCTCGGCCGCGCTGCCGAGCGAGTACGGCGTCGACGACATCCCGATCATCCTGCAGTGTCTGGCGGTCGACGCCGCCGGCGACATCAAGTACGAGGCCACCGGTTACCGCAGCTCCGGCGTCACCTTCCCGGTGCTGGTCAACGGCACCAACGTCGACGCGACCACGCTCGGCTTCACCGCCACCAAGAAGCGCACCCGCTTCCGGGTCCTGAACGCCTCCCCCGCCGACATCATGACCGTCCAGCGCGGCGACGGCGGGACGCTCACCCAGATCGCCACCGACCAGGGCTACCTCACCGAGGCCACCGAGGTGACCACGATCCGGCTGGTGGCCGGCGCCCGCGCCGAGTTCGTCCTCGACCTGGAGGACGCGGTCACACTCCAGGCCGTCGTCACCACCGGCTGGATCCGCGGCGGCAGCGGCACCTACGACTTCCTGACCGTGACGCCGAGCGCCACCGACACCCCGGCCGCCCTGCCGAGCCCGCTCAACACCATCACCCGGTACGACACCGGCGACTTCACCGCGCGGACGATCACCCTCGGCCAGGGCACCGGCGGCACCATGTCGATCAACGGCTCGGTGGGCACGACCATGGCCGGGATGGCCATGATCAGCACCACGCTGGACTCCGAGGAGATCTGGACGATCACGAACAGCACCCAGCTCGAGCACTCGTTCCATCTGCACGACGTGCCCTATCAGGTGATCGAGATCAACGGCGAGGCGCCGACCGGCGTCGACCTCGGCTGGTTCGACACCTTCGAAGTGGTCGGCGGCGGCTCCATCAAGATCGCGATGAAGTTCACCGACTTCACCGACGACACGTACATGTACATGCTCCACTGCCATCTCCTCCAGCACGAGGACGAGGGGATGATGGCCTCCCTGATGGTCACGTCGAGCTAGCCCGGATCCGGCGGACCCGACCCGCCGCCCCCCGAGCAGGCTGCCGCCGGCAGTGGAACTGCCGGCGGCAGCCCCCGGGCCCGGCGTGGCCGGGCCGCGTCCATGGTGGCGGCCTTGGCTGGCAGGCACCTTTGAACCCCCGGCCGCCGTGCGGCGCCGGGGGTCGCGTCACGTCAGTCCGGCCGCGCGGGCCCGCTCCACCGCCGGCCCGATGGCCTTGGCGACCGCCTCGACGTCGGCCTCGGTGGAGGTGTGGCCGAGGGAGAAGCGCAGGGTGCCGCGGGCCAGGTCGGGATCGGTCCCGACGGCGAGCAGGACATGGCTGGGCTGGGCGACGCCGGCGGTGCAGGCGGAGCCGGTGGAGCACTCGATGCCCTGGGCGTCGAGCAGCAGCAGCAGCGAGTCGCCCTCGCAGCCCGGGAAGGTGAAGTGGGCGTTGGCCGGAAGCCGGTCCACCGGATCCCCGCCGAGGATCGCGTCCGGGACGGCCGTACGGACGGCGTCGGTCAGCGCGTCGCGCAGGGCGCCGATCTCACGGGCGAACCACTCGCGCTGCTCGGCGGCGAGGCGTCCGGCGACCGCGAAGGAGGCGACGGCGGGGACGTCGAGGGTGCCGGAGCGGACGTGACGCTCCTGACCGCCGCCGTGCAGGACGGGGACGGGGGTGTGCTCACGGCCGAGGAGCAGGGCGCCGATGCCGTACGGGCCGCCGATCTTGTGGCCGGAGACCGTCATCGCGGCGAGTCCGGAGGCGGCGAAGTCGACGGGGACCTGGCCGAAGGCCTGGACCGCGTCGGCGTGCAGCGGGACGCCGAACTCGGCTGCCACGTCCGCCAGTTCACGGACGGGCAGGATGGTGCCGATCTCGTTGTTCGCCCACATGACGGTGGCCAGGGCCACGTCGTGGGGGTTGCGGGCGATGGCTTCGCGCAGCGCTTCGGGGTGGACCCGCCCGTAGGAGTCGACCGGCAGGTACTCGACCGTGGCGCCCTCGTGCTCGCCGAGCCAGTGCACGGCGTCGAGGACCGCATGGTGTTCGACCGGGCTGGCCAGGACGCGGGTGCGGGCCGGGTCCGTGTCGCGGCGGGACCAGTACAGGCCCTTGACCGCGAGGTTGTCGGCCTCGGTGCCGCCGGAGGTGAACACGACTTCGCTGGGGCGGGCGCCGAGCGCGTCCGCGAGGGTCTCCCGGGCTTCCTCGACCGTGCGGCGGGCCCGCCGGCCGGCCGCGTGGAGCGAGGAGGCGTTGCCGGTGACGCCCAGGTGCGCGGTGAGTGCCTCGACCGCCTCGGGGAGCATCGGCGTGGTCGCGGCGTGGTCGAGGTATGCCATGGTGGCCCCGATTCTACGGGGGCGCGGTGGCGCGCCTCGCTGGCAGGTGAGCCCCGGGCGGTCAGAAGCTCCAGGAGACCGTCGAGTCCGCCTGCATGAACGCCACCAGGACCACGAGGTCGGCGATCCCCAGACCCAGTCCCAGGAAGGCGCGGCCGCGGCGGGCCGTACCGCGCCACAGGGCGACCGTCGCCAGGACGATGGCGATCGGACCGAGGAAGACGTTGAGGACGAGCAGGCCGAGGAGGCCGAGGACGAAGGACGCGACGGCCATGCCGTCGGTGTCCCGGATGCCGGTACGTCGGGTGGCCTGTGCGGTGAGTTGCATGGCTGGTCAGCTCCTGGGGACGAAGGTGCGACGGGTCAGTGGGTCGAGGTGTGCCGACGGCTGCCGTAACGCTCGCGGAGCGCGAAGACACCGAGCCAGGCGGCGATCACGGCGGCGGCGACGAGGGTGAAGGCGAACGGCGCGTGGGCCACGGTGCCCATGACGACGCCGAACAGCAGCAGGGCCGCAACGAGGAACAGCATGGGATCGGATCCCCCTCCGTAAAGTTTGGGTGAACAGTTGTGGTTACACTTGTTCACTGACTCTCGAGTCTAGCGTGCACCCGGGCTTTCCAATTCCAGAGAACAGTTGTTAACTGGATGATATGAGTCACACTCTCGGCATCAGGCAGGCCCAGAAGCAGAAGACCCGGCGGGCGCTCATGGACGCGGCGCTGGTGCTGCTGGAGGAGCAGAGCCTGAGCAGCCTGGGGCTGCGCGAGGTCACCCGTGCCGTCGGGGTCGCCCCGACCGCCTTCTACCGCCACTTCCGCTCCACCGCGGATCTGGGCGTGGCCCTGGTCGAGGAGGCGCTGGGCAGCCTGCACCCGATGATCCGCACCACCGTGACCACGGCCGACACGAGCGAGGAACGCATCACGCGCGCTGTCGAGTTGATCGCCGGTCATGTGACCGCGTACCCCGCTCCCGTCCGTTTCATCGCCCGCGAGCGACATGGCGGGGTACAGCCGGTGCGGGAGGCGATCCGGGACCAACTCGCCCGGTTCGCCGAGGAGGTGAAGACCGAACTGGCCAAGGACGCCGAGGCCGAGGGTTGGAGCGACGACGACCTGCTGATGCTCTCGCACCTCTACGTCGACCAGATGCTCATCACGGCCTCGCTGTTCCTGGAGGCCCTGGAGTCCTCGCCTCAGGAACGGGAGCGGGTCGGCCGGCTCGCCGCCCGCCAGATGCGGCTCATCAGCATCGGCCGCCGGCACTGGCGGGACTGACGGCCCGACGCCCATCGGCCCGGCGTACGCCACAGGGGCGGCGCACCCGTTCCCGAGTGCGCCGCCCCTGTGGGTGAACCGCCGTCAGCCCTGCTGCTGCGCCTGCTGTCCCTGGCCGCCGCCCGGACCGCCACAGCCGCCGCCCCGCCCGCCGCCCCCGCCCTGACCGCCGCCGCCGGGCCCACCGCTCGGCATGCCCGACGGGACACCGGTCGGCATGCCGGTCGGCTGCCCCGAGGCGGCGCCGGTCGGCGCACCCGACGGAGCCCCCGAGGAGGCGCCGCTCGGCCTGCCCGAGGGGTTGCCGGACGGCGGCTGACAGGACTGCTGGGCGGAGGTCCCGCTGCTCGAGGAGGAGTCGTCCGAGCCGCAGGCCACGAGGGCGAGGGGCGAGAGCGCCAGCAACGCCACCGCGGGGGCGAGACGGACGGGCATCAGTGCACGCTTCATGAGAAACAGCTCCGGGGAGGATGAGGAAGACCTGAGACCCGGAACTCAACCAACGGCGCTTAGGCCTTCCTTGGGCCCCCTCTGTCCCCCGCCTGTCAATCAGGTAAAGCGCGCCTCAAGGCGCCCTGCCGACCTGCGAGTTCACCCCGGCGGCACGGTCGGACGCTGGTACGACTCCGTGACACAGGCCCCCGCGCGGCGGGGCTCAGCCGAGCCTGACCCGCGCCAACTGCCGTGACTGGGCGACCAGTCGGTCCGCGCTGTCCCAGACCTCGGCGTCCTCCTCCAGGAAGCCGCCCGCGAGGTTGCGGGTGGTGATGGAGACGCGCAGCGGGCCCGGAGCCGGGCGGCAGCGGACGTGGACCGTCAGCTCGACCGTGGGGACCCAGCCGCGCAGGCCGATCTCGAAGGCGGTGGGCGGCAGGGCGTCCACCGCGAGGAGAAGCGAGAGCGGGTCGGGGTCACGGCCGTCCTTCAGGCCGAACCAGGCCCGCATCTCCCCCTTGCCGGAGGGCTGCCCGAGCGCCCAGCCGAGGGTCGACGGATCGAGCTTGAGCATCAGCCGGTCGGCGATCGCGGAGCTGCCGTCGACGGGCGCCGGCCCGTCCTCGGGGCCGAAGCACTGGTCCATCGGCGGGATCACGGGCGGCATCGCCGTCGTACGGACGTCGTCCGGCAGGGCGTCCAGGTCGCCGTAGGAGGCGAGGACACGGATCCGCTCGACCTCGGCGCCGTTCTCGTCGTACTGGAAGAGCGAGGCCTGGCCGGTGGACAGGGTGCGGCCGGTGCGCACGACATCCGTGCGGACGACCGCGGGGCCGGGCTGGGACGCCGTGAGGTAGTGCGCCGAGACGGTGAACGGGTCGCGGTGGGGCAGGGCGTCCGCGAGCGCGCGGCCGAGGACGGCGAGAAGGTAGCCGCCGTTGACGGCGCTGATGATCGTCCAGCCGGCCGAGAGGTCGATGTCGTAGACACCGGGCGCGCGTCGGGTGAGCGCGGTGTCGCGGTCGAACTCGAACTCACGGTCACCGGCAGGGGCCGTGACGAGGGCGGTGGAGGCCCGCTCGGCCTCGGCGGTAGCTGCTTCTGGCATGCCTGAACCGTACATCAGCCCATTACTAAGCGGTAGCTTTGGTCGAGCGAGGCTCCACCGGGGCCTCGCTCCGGCCGCGCCGGCACCGTGCCGCGACCACGCCGGGGTCGCGCTGGAGCGGGGCGGCCGGGTGAACGGAACGAGTCCGCTCATGACCGGTTCGGGGACTTATGGGTGACCGGTTCGAGTGAGCGGTCGGCAATTTCTTGGTAAGTGTCCGAACTCGTCCGTAACCTCGACGCCCGGATTCCCCTCTGCAAGGACATGAGCCTCACCGGGACTCCGTTCCTCTACACCCTGATCGCGCTGTCCGTGCTCGCCGTCGCGCTGCCGCTGCTGATGTGGTCGCGGCTGCGCGGGCCGCGGGTCCTGCGCGCCGCGGCCCGGATGGTGATGCTGCTGTTCGCCCAGGGCACGGCCGTGGCCCTGGTCTTCGTCCTGGTCAACAACGCCAACGGCCTGTACGACACCTGGGACGACCTGCTGGGCACCGGTTCCCATGTCCAGCAGGCCGCCGACCTGGGCGCCGACGGCACCGGCGGGATCGCGCTGGACCGGCTGCCCCGGGTGCGGCAGACGTTCACCCAGGCCGAGGGGCCGGGCATGCACGCGGCGGGCGGGGTACGCGTCACCCAGCTCGAGGGCAGGGTCTCCGGCGTCAACGGCGAGGTGTACGTCTGGCTGCCCCCGCAGTACGACGAACCCGCCTACGCGCGCCTCGCCTTCCCCGTGGTCGAGCTGCTGCCGGGCTACCCCGGGTCCGCGAAGTCCTGGTACGGGACACTGCACGTGCACGAGCAGCTGGCGCCGCTGATGCGCGCCGGCAAGATCGCCCCGTTCATCCTGGTCGCGCCGCGCACCACCCTGCTCCCGGGGGTGGACACCGGCTGCGCCAACGTCGCGGGCACCGTCAACGCCGACAGCTGGCTCAGCATCGACGTCCCGAAGATGGTCAGGGACAACTTCCGGGCCCAGCCCGCGCCCAAGGGCTGGGCGGTCGCCGGGTACTCCGCCGGGGGTCACTGCGCGACCAAGCTCGCTGTCGCGCACCCGGACCGCTACCGGGCTGCGGTGAGCCTGTCCGGGTACAGCGACCCGATCGTCGAGCCCAACTCCCTCGCCGCGCAGAGCCCCGCCCTGCGCCGGGCCAACAACCCCTGTCTGCTGCTGCGCAAGGCCACCGTGCCGCCGCCCGTCGCCCTCTACCTCTCCGGCCAGCCGAAGGACGGCTACGAGGCCGCCCTGGCCCTGCGCCGGGAGGCGAAGGCGCCGACGGCCGTGCACGTCGTCTACATCCCGGCCGGCGCGGGCGGCCACACCATGGCGCTGTGGCGGCCGCAGGTCGTGCCGGCGTTCCGCTGGCTGACCACCCAGCTGGATCAGCGCGCGATCGGCCACGACGGGAAGGGCAAGGCGAAGGGGACTACTCCTCGCGCACCGTCGAGCGCCGATTCCACGCACGCGGCGCTCGCCAGTGGAACCGCATCGCGAGCAGCCGCAGCACGAAGGCGGTGACCGCGGCCGCTCCGCTGGCCAGCGGGGTGAGCTCGTCGTAGCGGATGCAGAGCGCCACCACGGTGGCGCCGACGATCGCCGGGACCGCGTAGAGGTCGCGGTCCCAGCGCAGCAGCGAGGGCACCTCGTTGGCCAGCACGTCGCGCAGCACACCGCCGCCCACGGCGGTGGCGACGCCGAGCGCGGCCGACGCCGTGAGGTTGAGGCCGTAGTCGTACGCCTTCGTCGTCCCCGTGACGCAGAAGAGGCCGAGGCCCGCCGCGTCGAAGACGTTGACGCCGGACTGGATGCGCTCCACCTGCGGGTGCAGGAAGATGACCAGGAGGGCGGCGGGCAGCGGGGTGAGGAAGTACCCCAGGTCCGTGAAGGCGGCCGGGGGCACGGCCCCGATGACCAGGTCCCGGAAGACTCCGCCGCCCAGCGCGGTGACCTCGGCGAGCATGGCGATGCCGAACACGTCGAAGTTCTTGCGGACGGCGAGCAGCGCGCCCGAGATGGCGAAGACGAAGATGCCGACCAGGTCGAGCGTGTGCTGGACGGAGGGGCTGAAAATTTGCTGGAGCACCCCTACATTCTCACCCAGCACAAAGCCCCCGCCTTACATTGCAAGGCGGGGGCTCGGTGTTACTTACTTCTCTTCGGCCGGAGTGTCGTCGCCGGAAGCCTCCGACGCGGCATCGTCGCCCGCCTCGGCCGCCTCGGCGTCCTTCGCGACCGCTGTCGGCTCGGTGGCCCCGGCCGGCCGCGTGGCACCGGTCGGTTCGGCGGCCGCCTCGGCCGCCACCTCCGCCGCCACCGCGGCCGAGGTCTCCGCGGACTCCGCGAGCACCTCGTCGGCCACCAGCTCCGCGGCCTCCTTGGCCACGGTCAGCAGGACGGTGTCCTGCGGCGCCTGGTCCTCGAAGTTCTCGGGGTGATGGCAGGCGACCTGCTGGCCGGTCCGCAGCTCGACGAGGACCGGCTCGGTGGTCTTGCAGACCTGCGTCGCCTTCCAGCACCGGGTGTGGAACCGGCAGCCGCTCGGCGGCGAGATCGGCGAGGGCACGTCACCCTTGAGCAGGATCCGCTCGCTCTTGGCGTTCTTGCGCCGCGGGTCCGGGATCGGCACCGCCGACATCAGGGCCTTGGTGTACGGGTGCATCGGCGACTTGTAGAGCAGGTCACGGTCGGCCAGCTCGACGATCTTGCCCAGGTACATCACCGCGATGCGGTCCGAGACGTGCCGGACGACCGAGAGGTCGTGCGCGATGATCACGTACGTGAGGCCGAGCTCCTGCTGGAGGTCGTCGAGCAGGTTGACGACCTGCGCCTGGATCGACACGTCGAGGGCCGAGACCGGCTCGTCCGCCACGACCAGCCGCGGGTTCAGCGCGAGCGCGCGGGCGATGCCGATGCGCTGACGCTGACCGCCGGAGAACTCGTGCGGGTAGCGGTTGTAGTGCTCGGGGTTGAGACCCACGACCGACAGCAGCCGCTGGACTTCCTTCTTGATGCCGCCCTCGGGCTCGACGCCCTGGAGCTTGAAGGGAGCGCCGACGATCGTGCCGATGGTGTGCCGCGGGTTCAGCGACGAGTACGGGTCCTGGAAGATCATCTGCACGTCGCGGCGCAGCGGACGCATGCCGCTCACCCCGAGGTGCGTGATGTCCTTGCCCTGGAACTCGACCTTGCCCGCGGTCGGTTCGAGCAGCCGGGTGATCAGCCGGCCCATGGTGGACTTGCCGCAGCCGGACTCGCCCACGACGCCGAGCGTCTCGCCGGAGCGGACCTCGAAGTCGATGCCGTCGACCGCGTGCACCGCCCCGACCTGCCGCTGGAGCAGGCCCTTCTTGATCGGGAAGTGCTTCTGGAGGCCGGTCACCTTCAGCAGGACCTCGCCGGGGGCGGCGCCCTCGGCGAGGGTCGCGCCCGTCGTCGGGCCCTCGGCCTGCGCGGGGATCTTCACCGCTTTCTGGTCGTCACTCACAGCTTCGGCGCAATCTCTTCGGTCCAGATCCGCTCCCGCTGTTCCGTGCCCAGGTGGCAGGCCGCCCAGTGCCGGCTGCCGACCTCGGCCAGCTCGGGCCGGACGGTGCGGGTGACGTTGTCCTTCGGGAGGTCCGCGTACGGGCAGCGCGGGTTGAAGGCGCAGCCGGACGGGATGTTGATCAGCGAGGGCGGGGAGCCCTTGACCGGGATCAGGCGCTCCTGCTGCTCACGGTCCAGCCGCGGCATCGAGCCGAGCAGACCCCAGGTGTAGGGGTGCCGGGGCTCGTAGAACACCTTGTCGGCCGGGCCCCGCTCGACGCAGCGGCCGCCGTACATCACCAGGATGTCGTCGGCGAGTTCGGCGACGACGCCCAGGTCGTGGGTGATGACGATGACCGCCGAGCCGAACTCCTTCTGGAGGTCACGGATGAGGTCGAGGATCTGCGCCTGGACGGTCACGTCCAGGGCGGTCGTCGGCTCGTCCGCGATCAGCAGTTCGGGGTTGTTGACCAGCGACATCGCGATCATCGCGCGCTGACGCATACCGCCGGAGAACTCGTGCGGGTAGCTGTCGACGCGCTTGTCCGGCTGCGGGATGCCCACCCGGTCGAGCATCTCGACCGCGCGGCGCTTGGCCGTCTTCTTGTCGACGTCGTGGTGGATCCGGTACGCCTCCACGATCTGCTGACCGATCGTGTAGTACGGGTGCAGCGCCGACAGCGGATCCTGGAAGATCATCGCCATCTCGCGGCCACGCAGCTTGCGCACGTGGTCCGGATCGGCGGACAGCAGCTCGGTGCCGTCCAGCCAGATCTCGCCGGAGATCTGCGCCTTGCGCTTGCCGTACTGGCCGGCGGTGTGCAGGCCCATGATGCCGAGCGAGGTCACCGACTTGCCGGAGCCGGACTCGCCCACGATGCCGAGGGTCTTGCCCTTCTCCAGCTGGAAGCTGAGCCCGTCGACGGACTTGACCAGGCCGTCGTCGGTCGGGAAGTGCACCTTGAGGTCGCGCACTTCGAGGAACGAGGTCGGCGCGGGCGAAGCGGGGGTGGGCTCGCCCACGGCCGCTCCGCTCTTGCTGAGTTCCGTCATGAGAGCCTCACTCGGGGGTCGATCACGGCGTACAGGATGTCCACCACGAGGTTGGCGACGAGCACCGCGAGAGAAGTGATCAGGGTGACGCCCAGAATGACGGGCAGGTCCTGGTTCTTGATGGCGTTGAGCACCGCCTGGCCGAGGCCGGGCAGGCTGAACGCCGTCTCGGTCAGGATCGCACCGCCGATGAGAGCGCCCAGGTCCATGCCGAGCATGGTGAGCAGCGGGGTCATCGTGGAGCGCATGGCGTGCTTGCCGATGACGGTGCGTTCCTTGAGGCCCTTGGCGCGGGCGGTACGGATGTAGTCCTCGCCGAGGATCTCCAGCATGGTGGCCCGGGTGATACGGGCGTACATGGCCGCGTAGAGGAACGCGAGGGTGATCCACGGCAGGATCATCCCGCCGAACCAGCCGCTGAAGCTGTCTCCCAGGGGTACGAACTGCCCGTCGAACAGGTCCAGTCCGTACACGAAGATCGACAGGGCGACCATGCCGGTGAAGTAGATCGGGAGGGAGACGCCCGACAGCGCGATCACCATCGCGCCGCGGTCCCACAGGCTGCCCCGCTTGAGCGCGGAGAGCACACCGGCCGAGACACCGAAGATCAGCCACAGCACGGCGGCACCGAGCGCGAGCGCCAGGGTCACCGGGAAGCGGTCGGTCAGCACCGGCCAGACGGCCTGCTCACTGCGGAAGGAGTAACCGAAACACGGGGCGGCGCAGTGGATGGAGTCGCCACCGCCCGTGTAGGTCCGGCCGGCGAAGATGCCCTTGAAGAATTCCCAGACCTGGGCGTAGATCGGGTCGCCCAGGCCCAGCTTCTCGCGCACACCCTCGACGGCGGCAGGGTCGGCCTGCTTGCCCACGAAGCTCAAGGCGATGTCTACGCCAGCCCACTTGGGGATGAGGAAGAAGATGCCGAAGACCACCATGACGATGACCACGAGCATCACTACGGCGGCGAACAACCGCCTGATGAGGTAAGCGAGCACAGCTCTCGGCCCGCCGCGGACCGCGGGCCACCGGATTGTGTCCAGTGACCCGCGGATCCGCCGCGCCGGCCTTCACCTGCCTTTCGTGCCGTTCGGCGGGTGTGCCGGGACTACTTCTTCGGGTTCTTCAGACCGAGGTTGACGAAGTCGTACTGACCGCTGTAACCGTCGGTGGTGTAGACGTTCGCCAGGTTGTCCGAGCGCCAGTTGATGAACCGCTCGAAGACGAAGGGCAGGTAGTACGCGCCCTCCATCACCTTGTGGTTGATCTCCGTGGCGATCTTGGTCTTGCCGGCGTCGTCCAGCGTGGTGACGTACGAGGAGAACAGTCCGTCGATCGTCTTGTCGTTGATGAGCGCGTAGTTGTTGTTACCGCTCTCAGCGATGTACTTGCTGCTCCACAGCGGCAGACCGAAGCCCTGGACGGACGGGAAGTCCGGACCCCAGCCCATGATGATGATGCCGTAGCCCTTCTTCTTCACGTTCGAGGGGCTACCGATGATGCCGGCGGTCTGCGAGCCGTCGTACTGGTCGATCTCGGCGGTGATGCCGATCTTCGCCAGCGACGCCTGGAGGGACTGGGCGGTGGCCACCTCGACCGGCTTGTTGTTACGCACCGCGATGGTGGTCTTGAAGCCGTTCGGCTGACCGCAGGCCTTCAGGGCCTCCTTGGCCTTGGCCTCGTTGCCGCTCTTGTTGGCGCCGGAGATCTCGTACGGGTCGTACTTCTGACCCTCGGCACCCGGGACGGACGGCGGCAGCATGTTGGTGCCGATGTCGCCACCGGCGACCGGACCGCCGCGGGCGGTCTGGAGCGACACGTGGTCGGCGCCGAGGATGACGGCCTTGCGGCACTCGATGTTGTTGAACGGCGCGACGCTCTGCGGGAAGACCGCGTAACGGACGTAGCCGGAGACCGGGTTGTCCAGGTTGGCCTTGTGCTGCTTCAGGGCGGTGGTGCGGCCCTGCGGCGACATGCCGGTCTGGTTCAGGTCGAGGTCCAGGTCACCGCTCAGCAGACGCTGGTCGAGCTGGTTGGCGTCCGAGAAGAACTTGATGGTGATCTGGTCCGGGTAGGCCTTGCGGATCGGGTCCGAGGCCTGCTTCCAGGAGGTGTTGCGGACCAGCTTGAGGTCCTTGCCCGGGGAGTAGGACGCGAACTTGTACGGGCCCGAGGAGAACGGCTTCAGGCCGTACTTGGCCTTGGTGTCCATGTCCTGGCGGACCGGCGAGGCCGAGACCAGGGCCAGCATCTCCTCGAAGTCCGAGTTGGCCTGCGGGAGGTGGAAGACGATGGTCTTGTCGTCGGGCGTGTCTATCGCCTTCAGACCGAGCTTGTCCGCGGACGTGTCCTTGTAGGGACCCTTGTACTCGCCCTTGGGGTCGAGCACGTCCTTGAGGTACGTCGGACCGCCGGACAGCACGTCCTGCGCCCACACGCGCTCGATGCCGTACTTCACGTCCTTGGACGTGATCGCCTTGCCGTCCTCCCACGTGACGCCGTCACGCAGGGTGTACGTGTAGGTCTTGCCGTCGTCCGTGACCTTCGCGGTCGCGGTGGCGAGGTCCGGAGTGACCTCGGCGCCCGCGGCACCCGGCTCGGCCTTGTTCGTGACGAGCTGACGGCTGTAGTAGCGGGCGAAGTTCCACATCATGCCGTAGTAGCCACGCGTGGTGTCCCACGAGTCGGCGTCCTGTGCGGCACCGAACTTCAGCGTGCCGCCCTTCTTGGCGGCAGAGGCCTGGGCGACCTTGTTGTTCGCGGCGTCGAAGCCGGCGGCACCGGAGCTCGAGCCCTTGTCGCCGTCGTCTCCACCGCCGCCGCACGCCGCCGTGGTCAGCAGCGCGGCGACCGCGGCAGCAGCGGCAAATGCCTGCTTCCGCCGCCCTGAGGTGCGTTGGGTAGTCACGATCTCGGATCCTCCGGATAGATGAGAGATACCCCGTGTGGAGACCACGGGACGGTTGAGGCGCCGTGTTTCGGCGGTTCTGCGGCTCGCTGTGTTCGCGGATCCCCGACGGGGCGGATCAGCGGGAGGCCTTCGGGTCCAGCGCGTCCCGGATGCCGTCACCGAAGAGGTTGAAGGCGAGCACGGTGATGAAGATCGCCACACCGGGGACCACCATGTACATCGGGTCCGACTCGTAGTAGTCGATCGCGCTCGAGAGCATCTGCCCCCACGAGGCGGTGGGCGGCTTGACCCCGACGCCCAGGAAGCTGAGCGCCGCCTCGGTGAGGATGTTGGTGGGGATCATCATCGTCGTGTACACGACGATCGGGGCGACCAGGTTGGGCAGCAGTTCCTTGAACAGGATGTACAGCCGCCCCGCGCCCAGCGATCGGGCGGCCTCGACGTACTCGCGCTCACGCAGCGAGAGGGTCTGGCCGCGCACCACACGTCCGATGTAGGGCCAGCCGAAGAAGCCGATGACCAGGATCATCACGAAGACACGCACGCTCGAACCGGAGAGTCCCAGCATGTCGCTCGGCATGACGGAGACCAGCGCGATGATGAACAGCAGCTGCGGGAAGGCGAGCAGACCGTCCATCACCCGGCTGATGAAGGAATCGACCCAGCCTCCGAAGAAACCGGCGAGGATGCCCAGCACCGTTCCGAGGATCACGGCGACCACGGCCGACAGGAAGCCGACCAGCAGGGAGATCCGGGCGCCGTAGAGGACTCGGGCGAAGATGTCACGGCCGTTGACCGGCTCGACACCGAGCAGGTGGTCACCGCTGATGCCCCCCAGGGAGCCCGTGGGCGTCCCGAAGAGCGGGTCGATGAGGCTCTCGTGGTACTCGTTCGGGTCCTGCCCCAGGAGTCCCGTGATGACCGGCGCGAGCAGCGCGATCACGACGAGGAGGAGCACCACGACGCCGCCCGTGAGGGCGAGCTTGTCCCGCTTGAGGCGCTCCCAGGCGATCCGGCCCAGGGAACGGCCCTGAACGGCCTTGGCGCCGCTGGTGGCGACCGACGCTTCCTCGGCCGCGCTCGGGGCCGCTTCCGCGGTCGGCTCGTGCAATGGTGCCGTCATCTGGCAGGGACCCCTCTCAACCGGCGGTAGCCGGCCCGCACTTGCCGCTGTAGCGGCGTGATCAGTCCGTAATACGCAGGGGATAAGTCCCCTGACGCCGGAGTCTTCAACGGTTTGGCGATCTGTAGCCAGACTTGGCAGTGAATGGATGCGTAAACGTAATCCGGGTAGAGGGGTTCCGTTATCCGGACGGCGGGTAACGCCCCCCGGACACTGACTTATTGGGTCAGAACGGACAAAACCGGTACCAATCGTCGCCATCTACGCGCGAAGACATCCGGCTCCCACCTCGCGGCGGGACCGGTTTCGGACGTCAGTAACGTCCGGTGGGCGGAAAGCCGTAGCCGCCGGCGGGAGCCTGGGCCGGGGCGGGGGCGTGGGCCTCGCGGTCGTAGAAGGGCCGGGCGGTCGCACGCATCCACATCACGACGGGGTCGTACTCGTCGGTCATGGCGACCGTCGAGACCGGCAGCCCGTCCGGCACCGCCCCGATGGACTGCTGCATCATCGCCCGGACGGCGTCCACGGCCGGCGGGGAGGAGTCGTACACGTCGAGCCCGATGGCCAGGTAGGGCGCGCCCAGCGCCGGCTGCACCCAGGCCCGGCGCAGCGCGCGGACCGCCGGGGTACGGTGGGCGTTCTGCGCGAGCAGGGCGTAGAACTGCGGGATCTCGATGCCCGGTTCGGACAGCCGCAGCGGCCCGGCCGGCTGACGCTCCAGACCGGTGGCGATGCGCCGCAGGTCCAGCCACGGAATGCCGACACCGCCGCCGGGGGCGTGCGGGTTCAGCCACAGGCCGTAGTGGTCGGGATAGAGGGTGCGGGCCACGTCCAGCCCTTCGACCACCTCGTACGACCTGTTCCAGCCACTCGCGCTGAGCTCCTGGGCGGAGGTGACGCAGGGGGCGTACCCGTGCCCTTCGACCTCCATGTTTCCGTACTGGGCGTCCGGGGAGCCGGCCTGGCCGTGCCACAGCAGCATCCAGAGCCGGCCGGAGGAGGGGGTCGCGAGCGCGCGCAGGAGCGCCTCGTAGGCGTCGTAGCGCCCGGGCGTGACCTGGCGCAGCATGTGCTCGACCGAGCCGGTCGCGGCAGTGCCAGCGCTCACTTTTTATCGCCCCTTCGAGAAGTTGCCCCGCGTCGGAGTCCAGCTTAGGCGCTCCGCCCGGCCGAGCCGTGGGGAGCTCGGGCTGATGACACGTCGGCGGCCCCGGGCCGGGTGCGGCCGGGGGCGCTCCGCGGCGGAGCCTCGGACGGCCGCGGGCCCACGCCCCTTCGGCCGCGCCGCCTCCGGCCCGGCACCTAGTGAAGCCTGGTGTAGAACGGGCGGACCCGCTCCCGCATCCAGTCGCCCACCGGATCCTGGGCGACGTCCAGGAGGACCAGGTTGACCGGCCAGGGCGTCGCCGCCCTCGTCAGGGCCCTGCCCAGGGCGTCCAGCGGCAGGGCGCGCAAGTCGCCCTCCCACTGGGAGAGTTCCACGCCCACGAACATCACCGGGTCCGCCGTCTCGATGGCCGCCAGGCAGCGGCGGGCCGTACGGACCACGCCGATCGCCTCGAACTCCGCCGAGGCCGCGGCCAGGAACTCCATCGGGTCGTCCTGCCAGTCGGGCTCGTAGAGGCGGACCCGGCCGCCGGCGGCGGTGCCGTCGAGCGGGGTACGGCCCGCCCGGCAGAGCTCGGCCACGGCGGGCGGCGGCAGCGGGACCCCCACCACGCCGTCCGGGTTGACCAGGATGCCCACCTGCGGGGGCAGGCCCCGGGCGAACTCCACGGCGGGCGCGATCGTGAACGACATGTGCGAGCCGACGACCTGGCGGAACTGTTCCTCGGAACTGAAGACCGGCACGTACACCTGGCCCTCGAGCTCCATCGTGGGCAGGTCGAGGGGACCGCTGTGCGGGCCACCGCCGCCGGGCAGCGGCACCCAGACGAAGCTGCGCCCGAGCACCTCGACGATCCGGCCGCCGGCTCCGGGCACGCCGAGGGAGCCGGAGAGCACCTCCTCCAGCTCGTTGCCGGGCCATCCGCCGTGCGGATGGGGGTGTGCCTGCGCCGGACGGTCCGCGGAGAAGTCCGTCGGAAAGTTCACCGGGGGAAAATCCATCTGCCTACCGCCTGCTGAGAGCCGCTCACTCTGCCGTGACCGAAAGGCTAGCGGGTACCGGGGGCCGCCCCGGAGCCGTCAGCCCGTGAATCCGATGCGGCGCAGCGCGTCGGCCGCCGCGCGGTCGAGCAGCACCGCCGAGCCGCAGCCCTCGGGCAGCCTGCCCTTCTCCACCGAGCGCACCAGACGGGCGGCGGCATGGCGGTGGCGCAGGAACGCGTACCGGGAGACACCCCGGCCGCGCTCGCGCTGTCCCTCCAGTGCCGTGTCCGCGCCGACGTCCAGCAGCAGCAGGTGGAGGGTGCCGCCGCGGCGGCGGGCCTCGCGGGCCAGCCAGTCACGGACCCAGGCCTGCGTACCGCAGTCGTGCACGACGACGCCCGTGCCGCCGCGCAGCGCCCGGCGCAGGCCCGCGTAGTGGGCGAGCCGGACGAGCGGCCGGTAGAGGGCGTAGGGCAGGAAGCGGGGGGCGCGGGCGTCCCAGCGGTCCCGGGTGTCCTGGGAGTCGACGCGTACGCCCTGGACGGTCCGCCGCATGAGCGTGGACTTGCCGCTGCCGGGCAGACCGGTGACCACGACCAGGTCACGGGGGCCGAAGAGCAGACCGTGCGGGCTGCGGCCGAGCCGCTCGCGCAGGTCGCGGACGACGGGCGCCGACCGCGGGCCGCGCGCCTCCCGGGCCGGGGCGACGGGCTGCGCGGGCAGCGCGATGCCGGAACCGGTCGCGAGTGCCGTGGACCTTGCCCTGGTCGTCCTGTTCACCGTGATCGTCCTCCCCTGGGGTCAGATGGTGTCCTCATCCCCACCGAGCGTAAAGAGAAGGTAATGCGCTGTGCTCGGTGATTTCGTGCGCGTACCGACACAAGCCGGTTACAGATGCGGCCTGCCGTGATCGGGGCGAGCCGTGCAATGATGGCCGCGCCAACTGCATACCGGCCGTTTGAATCCGCGCGGGAGAGTCCTCAGCAGCAGCTTCGCTGGGGCGCCGAAGGAGCAAGTCCCTCCCTTGAATCTCTCAGGCCCCGTTACCGCGCGGGCGAGGCACATCTGAAAAGCGGGCCGCTGTCTCCAGTGGCTCCACCCAAGGTGCAAGTCATGATCGATCCCCTGGCGGGCTGTCATGGCGAACCTCTCAGGTTCCGATGACAGATGGGGAGGAACGACCTCGCCTTCCCCCATGCCCGCATGTCCCGCTGCGCTCGCACGGGGGGATTCCGTCGCCTTGGGAGACGAACGCCCGATGAGCAGTACCGACCCCGCATCCGACCAGAACGCCGAGCAGCGCCGCACCGCCCTCGACGCCGTGCACCGCGCGCTCGGCGCGACGATGACCGACTTCGCCGGCTGGGACATGCCCCTGCGCTACGGCTCCGAGCGCGACGAGCACCACGCCGTCCGCACCCGGGCCGGGCTCTTCGACCTCTCGCACATGGGCGAGATCACCGTCGCCGGCCCGCAGGCCGCCGCCCTCCTCGACTTCGCCCTGGTGGGCAACATCGGTGCGGTCAAGGCCGGCCGCGCCCGCTACACGATGATCTGCCGGGCGGACGGCGGCATCCTGGACGACCTGATCGTCTACCGGCTCGGCGAAACCGAGTTCATGGTGGTGGCCAACGCGTCCAACGCGCAGGTCGTGCTGGACGCGCTGACCGAGCGCGCCGAGGGCTTCGACGCGGAGGTCCGCGACGACCGGGACGCCTACGCGCTGATCGCCGTGCAGGGCCCCGAGTCCCCGGGCATCCTCGCCGCCGTCACCGACGCCGACCTGGACGGCCTGAAGTACTACGCCGGTCTGCCCGGCACCGTCGCCGGGGTCCCCGCGCTGATCGCGCGCACCGGCTACACCGGTGAGGACGGCTTCGAACTGTTCGTACGGCCGGAGCACGCCGTCGAGCTGTGGCAGGCGCTGACCAAGGCCGGGGAGACCGCCGGGCTGGTGGCCTGCGGTCTGTCCTGCCGGGACACACTGCGCCTGGAGGCCGGCATGCCGCTGTACGGGCACGAGCTGAGCACCTCCCTCACCCCGTTCGACGCGGGACTCGGCCGGGTGGTGAAGTTCGACAAGGACGGCGACTTCGTCGGGCGTGCGGCACTGGAGGCGGCCGCCGAGCGGGCCGCCTCGCAGCCCCCGCGGGTCCTCGTCGGCCTGGTCGCCGAGGGCCGCCGGGTCCCGCGCGCCGGGTTCGCCGTGGTGGCCGGCGCCGAGGTGATCGGCGAGGTGACCTCCGGTGCCCCCTCCCCCACCCTCGGCAAGCCGATCGCGATGGCGTACGTCGACGCGGCCCACGCGGCGCCCGGGACCACGGGTGTCGGCGTGGACATCCGGGGCAGCCACGAGCCGTACGAGGTCGTGGCGCTGCCGTTCTACAAGCGCCAGAAGTAGACACTGGGCGCGAAGACGCCCGCCCGCACGTGACGCTGCGCACAGTTCCGCTGCTCACGCGTGTTTTCAGCAGTCCCCCATTCACCAGCACCCTCCCGCGTACAGGAGAATTCAAGCCATGAGCAACCCCCAGCAGCTGCGCTACAGCAAGGAGCACGAGTGGCTGTCGGTCGCCGAGGACGGCGTCTCGACGGTCGGCATCACGGAGCACGCGGCCAACGCGCTCGGCGACGTGGTCTTCGTGGAGCTCCCGGAGGTCGGTACCACGGTCACCGCGGGCGGGACCTGCGGCGAGCTGGAGTCGACCAAGTCGGTCAGCGAGCTGTACGCGCCGGTCTCCGGCGAGATCGTCGAGGTCAACCAGGACGTCGTCGACGACCCGGCGCTGGTCAACTCCGCCCCGTTCGAGGGCGGATGGCTGTTCAAGGTACGCACGGCGGGTGAGCAGGAGGACCTGCTCAGCGCCGACGAGTACACCGCCTTCATCGCCGGCTGAGGAGTCGTAGACGCATGTCCGTCCTGAACACGCCCCTGCACGAACTCGACCCGGAGATCGCCGCCGCGGTCGACGCCGAGCTGAACCGCCAGCAGTCCACGCTCGAGATGATCGCCTCGGAGAACTTCGCTCCGCTCGCGGTGATGGAGGCGCAGGGCTCGGTCCTGACCAACAAGTACGCCGAGGGCTACCCGGGCCGCCGCTACTACGGCGGCTGCGAGCACGTCGACGTGGCCGAGCAGATCGCGATCGACCGGATCAAGGAGCTGTTCGGCGCCGAGTACGCCAACGTCCAGCCCCACTCGGGCGCCTCCGCCAACCAGGCCGCCCTGTTCGCGCTGGCCAAGCCCGGCGACACGATCCTCGGCCTGGACCTGGCGCACGGCGGCCACCTGACCCACGGCATGCGGCTGAACTTCTCCGGCAAGCAGTTCGACGTGGTCGCCTACCACGTAGACGACGCCGGTCTCGTCGACATGGCCGAGGTCGAGCGGCTCGCCAAGGAGCACCGCCCGAAGGTGATCATCGCGGGTTGGTCGGCGTACCCGCGGCAGCTGGACTTCGCCGAGTTCCGCCGGATCGCGGACGAGGTCGAGGCCTTCCTGTGGGTCGACATGGCGCACTTCGCGGGTCTGGTCGCGGCCGGTCTGCACCCGAACCCGGTGCCGTACGCCGACGTCGTCACGTCCACCACCCACAAGACGCTGGGCGGCCCGCGCGGCGGCATCATCCTCGCGAAGAAGGAGTTCGCGAAGAAGCTGAACTCGTCCGTCTTCCCGGGCTTCCAGGGCGGCCCCCTGGAGCACGTGATCGCGGCCAAGGCGGTCTCCTTCAAGGTCGCCGCGAGCGAGGACTTCAAGGAGCGCCAGGCCCGCACGGTCGAGGGCGCGAAGATCCTCGCCGAGCGCCTGACCTCGCCGGACGCCCGCGCGGCCGGGGTGAACGTCCTGTCCGGCGGCACCGACGTGCACCTGATCCTCGTCGACCTGCGCGAGTCCGAGCTGGACGGTCAGCAGGCCGAGGACCGGCTCCACGAGGTCGGCATCACGGTCAACCGCAACGCGGTCCCGAACGACCCGCGGCCGCCGATGGTCACCTCCGGACTGCGGATCGGCACGCCCGCCCTCGCCACCCGCGGCTTCACCGCCGCGGACTTCGCCGAGGTCGCGGACGTGATCGCCGAGACGCTGAAGGCGCCGTCCCCGTTCGTGGAGGCCGACGCGGCGGCGCTGAAGGCCCGGGTCACGGCCCTGGCCGACAAGCACCCGCTGTATCCCGGTCTGAGCGAGTAGTTCCCTTTCCCGGGTGCCGCGCACACTGTGAGGTGTGGGCGGCACCCCGCACCACCCCCGTATGGAGGAGTTCCCGTGGCCATCTCGGTCTTCGACCTGTTCTCGATCGGCATCGGCCCGTCCAGCTCCCACACGGTCGGCCCGATGCGCGCTGCCCGCATGTTCGCGCGGCGGCTGCGCGGCGAGGGTCTGCTGGACTCCACCGCCTCGGTGCGCTGCGAGCTGTACGGCTCGCTCGGCGCGACCGGCCACGGCCACGGCACGCCCAAGGCGGTCCTCCTCGGCCTGGAGGGCTCCTCGCCGCGCACGGTGGACGTGGAGGGCGCGGACGACCGGGTGGAGCAGATCAAGGAGTCCGGCCGGCTGCGGCTGCTGGGCTCGCACGAGGTGCCGTTCTCCTTCGACGACGACCTGGTGCTGCACCGCCGCAAGGCCCTCCCCTACCACGCCAACGGCATGACGATATGGGCCCACGACGCCCAGGGCGCCGAGCTGCTGTCGAAGACGTACTACTCGGTCGGCGGCGGCTTCGTCGTGGACGAGGACGCGGTCGGCGCGGACCGCATCAAACTCGACGACACGGTCCTGAAGTACCCCTTCCGCACGGGCGACGAGCTGCTGCGCCTGGCGAAGGAGACCGGCCTGTCGATCTCCTCGCTGATGCTGGAGAACGAGCGCGCCTGGCGCACCGAGGACGAGATCCGCGACGGGCTGCTGGAGATCTGGCGGGTGATGCAGGCCTGCGTGTCCCGGGGCATGTCCCGCGAGGGCATCCTGCCGGGCGGCCTGCGGGTCCGCCGCCGGGCGGCCATGACGGCACGTCAACTCCGGGCGGAGGGCGACCCGTTGGCGCTCTCCATGGAGTGGATCACGTTGTACGCGATGGCCGTGAACGAGGAGAACGCGGCCGGCGGCAGGGTGGTCACCGCCCCCACGAACGGCGCGGCCGGCATCATCCCGGCGGTCCTGCACTACTACGTGAACTTCGTGCCCGGCGCCGACGAGGACGGGGTGGTCCGCTTCCTGCTCGCGGCGGGCGCGATCGGCATGCTCTTCAAGGAGAACGCCTCCATCTCCGGCGCCGAGGTCGGCTGCCAGGGCGAGGTCGGCTCGGCCTGCTCGATGGCCGCGGGCGCGCTGGCCGAGGTCCTCGGCGGCTCCCCCGAGCAGGTCGAGAACGCGGCCGAGATCGGCATGGAACACAACCTCGGCCTGACCTGCGACCCCGTGGGCGGCCTGGTCCAGATCCCGTGCATCGAGCGCAACGGCATGGCCTCGGTGAAGGCGGTCACGGCGGCCCGTATGGCGATGCGCGGCGACGGTTCGCACAAGGTGTCCCTGGACAAGGTCATCAAGACGATGAAGGAAACCGGCGCGGACATGAGCGTCAAGTACAAGGAGACGGCCCGCGGCGGGCTGGCCGTGAACATCATCGAGTGCTGAGGGAGCTTCCCCCGATATGAGCAGGTCCGTCGTCAGCGCGGTCAGCAGCAGCGGCACGTACTCCTTCACCAAGCCCAACCGGGAGAGCGTCACGCTGGTCGCCGGGCTCGGGGTGGCGGGGGACGTGCACGCCGGAGTGACGGTGAAGCACCGGTTCAGGATGGAGAAGGATCCCTCGCAGCCGAATCTTCGGCAGGTGCACCTCATACACGAGGAGCTCTTCGAGGAGGTGCGTACGGCCGGGTTCGAGGTGGCCGCCGGGCAGCTCGGGGAGAACGTGACCACGCGCGGGATCGACCTGCTCGGCCTGCCCACCGGGACGCGGCTGCGGCTCGGCGGACAGGCCGTGGTCGAGGTGACCGGGCTGCGGAACCCCTGCAAGCAGATCGACGGCTTCCGGAAGGGGCTCATGAAGCAGGTCGTCGGCCGGGGTCCGGACGGCCGGCCGGCCTTCCGGTCCGGAATCATGGGCGTGGTGCTCGACGGGGGTGTGGTCCGTCCCGGGGACCCGATCACGATCGAGCTCCCGGACGGGCCGCACCACCCGCTGCGGATCGTCTAGGGCGGACGGGGCCCCGGGCCCGCCCTCAGCCGCGGAAGGCCGCCGGGCGTTCCGGGCTCGCCTCGGCCAGGGCCTTGGCGACCGCCTCGGCGCCGGCCTGCAGCCCGTAGACGGGGGTGTCGGGCTGCTGGCGCCAGGAGTCGTCGAGGCCGCCCGCGTCCACGGTGTCGAAGCCGAGCTCGTCGATCAGGGCGCGTACCTTCGCCTTCGCCGCCTCGTCGTCGCCGGCCACCGGGAGCGCGACACGGTCGGGGTGGCCCGCGGCGAGCGGCCGGTCCAGGATGTCCTGGGCGTAGGTGCCGTTGAAGGCCTTGATCACGGGGTGGCCGAGCCGGCGCTCCGTCCAGCGGCTCTCGGTGATGCCCTCGTCCTCGATCTCGGCGATGCGGCCGTCGCGCTGCTGCGGGTAGTAGTTGTTGGTGTCGATGACGGCCACCCCGTCGGCCGCCTCGGCCAGGATGCCGGACGGCAGGCTGGGCACCGCCTTGAGCGGGATCGTGATCACCACGACCTCGGCCCCGCGGGCCGCCTCCTCGACGGTGACCGGGGTCGCTCCCGTCTCCTCGGCGAGTTCCCCGAGTGTGTGCGGGCCGCGGGAGTTCGCGACGGACACGTCGTGACCGAGCGCGCTGAGGCGCCGCGTGAGGTTGCCGCCGATGTTGCCCGCGCCGATGATGCCGATCTTCATGAGATGCCTTGCCTTCCGGGACCGAGCCCATCCATATTCGATGCACGCGCATGCATCTGAGGGTGCAACGACGGTCTGCGACGGGCTATTCCGACTCCGCGAGGTTCTTCACGGGAGGCGGCTGGACGCGTCGCGCCTCCGGGGGACGACCTGACACCGACCGCCGAACGCGTCTTCCGGCTCCGCCGTCAGGACGGCCGCCGCGGTCTCCGGGTCCCCGTCCTCGACGGCCCGAATCAGCACCTCGTGAGCCTCGTGGGCGGTGTCGGGCTCCCGGGCGCGCAGTCCGGTCAGGGCGTGGAGGTCCACCAGGCCCTTGCGCAGGACGGGGACGAACTCCGTGGACAGGTCGGTGAGCACGGGGTTGCGCGCGGCGGCGACCACGGCCGCGTGCGAAGTACCGGGCCGGCGCCTCGGCCGGGCCGACGTGCGGGAACCGCGGGCGGCACGTCGGGGCAGGCGGCCGGTGGACCGTGCGGATCGAACGCCGGCCATGAGGAGCTGAGGGCTCGGGGAGCCGGGAACGGCAGGAGGGGGCGCCCCGCGTCGCGAGGCGCCCCCTGTCCGCTCGTCTCACTTGTTCAGGTGCGCCCAGAACTCGTCGAACGAGAGGAGCTTGTCACCGTCGAGGTCGCGGCTCTTGATGATGGCCTCGGCGACCGACTCGGTGACGTTCCAGTCACCCCCCTGGGCCAGGGCGGTCTTGAACTCGGCCGCGGTGATGAATCCGTCACCGTCCGTGTCGATCCGCTGGAACTCCTTGCGCGCTTCTTCGATGTCGGCCACCGATCCGCCCCTCTTCGTCATGCCTTGCGGTCATACTCGCTGTTCTACTGACGCAGGTCAGGTTAACGGCCCTGGTGAGCACGCAACGCGGCGACCACCCAGGAGGACTCCTCCACGTGCGCGAGCAGGCTTCCGAGGCCGTTCACGATCGCCGACCACCGGCGGTACCGGCCCACCCGTTCGTTCGCGGCGGCGGTCAGCCGGTCCAGGACGGCGGTCCGGTCGGCGTCGCCCGGGCGTCCACCTGCTCGGGAGGCCGGTCCGGTGGGGCGGGCCGGCTTTCCGATGGTGAAAAGTCCGGTGCCGTCGTCGATCATGTGTGTGAGTGCGGGCCTTCCAGTGGGCGGAGGCTCAAAGGAGCCGAAGGGGGCCGGCGCGGTGGGGGATCTGCGGGACATTCTCGACGCGGCCGCGCACGGTGTCTTCCCTCCCCCGGACGGCCGCACGACCGTCCTCCCCCAGCCGTCCCCGCGCGAGGCGGGCGTCCTCTCCTTCACCGCGCACTCGGTGGTCTTCACGGACGAGGATCCGGCCTGGGTGTACGAGACACTGCGCGCCGCCGACTGCGACGCTCTCGCCGCGTCGATGAGCCCCCGGTTCCTGACGGCTCTGCTGGACCGTACGGGCCGGGTCGCGGAGACGGTCGACCAGTTGGTGGTCGGCTCCCCGCTGCCGGGCCCGCCGGCCCTCGCCCTGACCGAGATCGAGGACCCGGACCATCCCCGGGTGGTCAGCTCGCGCAGACGGCGCGACGAGGTACGCGTGTGGGCCGCGGCGGGGGGCGTGGTCGTCCTGGGGCGCGGGGTCGCGGGGCGGCTGGAGGTCGCCGTCGAGGTCGCGGAGGGCGTACGGCACCGGGGGCTGGGCCGGGCCCTGGTGGGCGCGGCACGGCACCTGGGCGGGGGCGAGCCGGTGTGGGCGCAGGTCTCGCCGGGGAACGCCCGCAGCACACGGGCGTTCCAGGCGGCGGGCTATCTGCCGGTCGGGGCGGAGGTGCTGCTCACCGTCCGGCAGGCTCCGGGCGTCCCGGCGGCCGGTGCAACGGCGGCCGGTGCAACGGGCGAGAGCGCGGCACGTGGGACGGCGGCACGTGGTGCGGCGCCCGAGGCGGTCCGTGGGGCGGATCGCTCACCCGGACGCCGAGCGTGTCGGTGACCTGGGTCGTCCTAGCGGAAGATGCCGGTGTGGCCGAGCGAGTAGCGGCCCGGCTGCGGATAGACGGCCAGGCCGTGCGGCCCCCGACCGACCCTGATCCGGGCGAGCTGCTCTCCGGTGCGGGTGTCGATGGCGTACACCTCGGAGTTGTACCGCCCGGACAGCCACAGCACCTTGCCGTCCGCCGAGACGCCGCCCATGTCGGGGCTGCCGCCGTTCGGGAGGCGCCACTTCTTGGTGAGCGCGTTCTCGTGGAAGTCGAAGACGGAGACCGTGCCCTCACCGCGGTTGGAGATGTACATCTCGCGGGAGTCGCGGCCGATGTACAGCCCGTGGCAGCCCTTGCCGGTGTGCAGGAACTCCGGCCTGCCGAAGGTGTCGCCGTCGACGATCCACATCCCGTCGGCCATCATGTCCGCGATGTAGAACCGCTTCCCGTCGGGCGAGACCTTCACGTCCTGCGGCATGGCGCCCTTGAAGGGCAGCCTCTGCTGTGCGACGACCTTCATCTTCTCGGTGTCGACCTTCAGCAGCTCACCGCTGAACTCGCAGGACACGATGAAGTACCTCCCGTCGAGGGAGAAGTCGGCGTGGTTGACGCCGTAGCAGGTGACCGGTTCCGTCTTGATCCGCTTCATGGTGTGCGGGTCGCGGAAGACGAGTTCGCGGTCCATGGAGGCCATGACGACGGCGTACTTGCCGTTGGGCGTGAAGTAGAGGTTGTACGGGTCGTGCACCTCGACCGACTTGCCCGCCTTGCCGGTCTTCGGGTCGATGGGGGTGAGGGTGTGCCCCCGGTTGTTGTTGACCCACAGCGTCTTCATGTCCCAGGAGGGGACGACGTGCTGCGGCTGCCGCCCCACCCGGAGCGTCTCGATCACCTCGTACGTCTTCGGGTCGATGACGGAGACGGTGTCGGACTCGGTGTTGGGGACGTAGACCCGGGACGGGAAGTCCTTGACCACCGGGGAGAGTCTGCCGGGGCGGTCGGCGGCGTAGACGTCCTTCGGGTCGAGCACGGGCGGCATGCCGGGCAGGCCGTCGACGACGGGCCTGCGGGCCTTCTTCGCCGGCGCCGGGGCGGCCGCCTTGGTGGCGCCGCCCGGCCCCTCCTTGCCCGTCCCGCCGTCGGGGCCGGTGCCGCAGGCGGCGAGGACGGTGAGCGCGGCGCCGGCGAGCAGGGCGCTTGTCACGAGGTTGCGGTGCATCAGCCGATCAGCTCCGTGGTGGTGACCGCGCGCAGTCCGCGGCGGGCGAGTTCGTCGAGTACGGCGGGGAGTGCGGCGACCGTGTCCGCGTACCCGAAGTGCAGGCTCACGACGGACCCGTCCCGGATCTCGCCGAGGATGGTGCGGGCGACGGCGGCGGCGCCGGGCGACGTGAAGTCGAGGGAGTCGACGTCGTAGGAGAGGACGTGCGGGTAGCCGGCGCGGCGGGCCAGCGTTTCCACCAACGGGGAGGCACGGAGGGCACGGGAGGGCCGGAACCAGGTGCCGATGGACCCGGTGAGCCTGCGCAGCCGCTCGGCGCAGCCGGTGATCTCGGCCGTCGCCTCGGCCTCCGGCATGGCGTTGATGTCCAGGTGGCGCTGGGTGTGGTTGCCCAGGTCGTGGCCGCCGTCGAGGATCCGGCGGGCGAGGTCGGGGTGCTCGTCGAGCCAGGACCCGACGGCCAGCACGGTGACCCGCGCGCCCTGCCGCTCGGCCTCGCCGAGCAGGGCCCTGGCGATACTCGGCTCCCCCTGCCCGTGAAAGGTGAGAGCGACCCGGGAACGGCCGCGCGGACCGTGGCTGATCTGAGCCGGCTGCCCGGGAAAGGCACGGGGCGCGGGGGCGACGAGGGTCCGGGCGGGAGCCTTGCGGGCGCTGGTCGGGGAAGCGGAGGCCGGGGAGGCGGACGCGGGGCCGTGCCGGGCGTCGGCGCCGGACGAGGACGTGAAGGGCGAGCACGCGGCCGCGAACGCGCCCCCGGCGACGAGCCCGGTGCCCGCCCGCAGCACGGAACGACGGTCGGATGTGGTCACCCGCACCATTTAAGGCCGCATATGCGACATTTCCGGCCATTGACGCTACCCGGCTCGCCGACCGGGAAACAACACACCCCACCCGCCGCCCCGGGACGACAGACTCGGCCCCTGCGGCCACCGGCCCGACCCGTCCCGCCGACCGGGGGACGGCCTGCTCAGCCCGTCCGGCGTTCGAGGGCGAGGCCCGTTCAGGGCCGAAGCGGGGGGACGGGGGGCAGCCCCCGGGGGACGGCCGGTGGGCGCAACCGCACATACCCGGCATTGGCCGCCGACCGCACGCGCGCTACCGGTCGGCGACCCGCATCTCGAACCACGTCGTCTTGCCCCGGGGCAGCAGATCGACGCCCCACCGGTCGGAGAGTTTGTCGACGAGGAACAGGCCCCGCCCGCTGATGTCCATCTCCTGAACCGGCATCAGACAGGGCAGCCCGCGGGAGGGATCACGGACCTCGACGCGGATCCAGCCCCGGCGGCGCCGCATCCGGAGGCCGAAGACCCGGGCGCCGGTGTGCCGTACGGCGTTGCCGACGAGCTCCGAGACGAGGAGGACCGCGTCCTCGGTCATCTTGGGGGTCAGTCCCCACTGGCGCAGAACGACGACCTGGGCCAGCCGACGGGCCGTGGCGGCGGACTCGGGGCGGGACGGCAGCGGCACCTCGCCGTCCGTCGGGTTGCCGAACAACTCCAGCGCCTTCAACGCCCGTTCGTCCTCGACCGCGGGCGACCAGCGCGCCGCGGTCGCACGGCCCGGTCCCCGCGGCTGTTCGATGCCCTCCAGCCCCGCCATGCCCCCATCATGGCGGCCCCGAGCCGCCTCCGGGGCCGTTCCGACGGAATACGCTCCCCGGAACACACCGTTCCGGATGAACCGATCGGCATATGCCAGGGACAGTTCAAAGCCCGACAAACCAGGACTGACCTGCGGCGACCATGTGCGCGGAAGCGCTCGGCGGGGTCGCCCGACAAGACACGCTTAAGGTCGCCTTAAGGTCCCCATAAACCGCCCCATCGAGCTACCCGCATCAGACACTCCGTCAATTGCAAGTGATCGCGGAAAGTTGGAAGGAGATCTCCCTCACAGGAACTTGGCCTTGCCCGGGCCCTCCTCGACGAAGCTGCGCATCCCGATCTCGCGGTCGGCGGTCGCGAACAGACCCGCGAACCAGTTCCGCTCGACCGCGAGACCCGTCTCGATGTCGGTCTCCAGACCCATGTCGATCGACTCCTTCGCGGCACGCAGTGCCATCGCCGGACCCTGCGCCAGCTTCGCGGCCCAGCGGTGCGCCTCCGTGTACACGTCGGCGGCCGGGACGACCCGGTCCACCAGGCCCAGGCTCAGCGCCTCGTCGGCCTTCACCATCCGGCCCGTGAAGATCAGGTCCTTCGCCTTGGAGGGGCCGACCAGCCGGGAGAGACGCTGGGTGCCGCCGGCGCCGGGGATCAGCCCGAGCAGGATCTCCGGCTGGCCCAGCTTGGCGTTGTCCCCGGCGATCCTGAAGTCCGCGCACAGCGCGAGCTCGCAGCCGCCGCCCAGCGCGTATCCGGTCACCGCCGCGACGACCGGCTTGGGGATGCGGGCCACCGCCGTGAAGGAGTCCTGGAGGGCGCGGGCGCGCAGGACCATCGCGGTGTGGTCCATCTCCTGCATCTCCTTGATGTCCGCGCCCGCCGCGAACACCTTCTCACCGCCGTACACGACGACCGCGCGGACGTCGTCGCGACGGGTCGCCTCCTCGGCGAGCTCCTTGAGCCGGTCCTGGGTGGCCACGTCCAGCGCGTTCATGGGCGGGCGGTCGAGACGCAGCGTGCCGACGCCGTCGGCGACTTCGAGATTCACGGTCATGGCAGCAGGTTAACCACCACTAATGGCAACGGACCCGGTGCCGTTTGTCACAGCACCGGGCCCGCCCGTCAGGGGCTACGCGGGGACGTTACTTCGTCCACTCCGCCCACGGGATGTTCCAGCCGTTGAGGCCGTTGGACGGGTCGACCGTCGGGTCGGTGGAGTTCTTCACGACCACCACGTCGCCGACCATGGAGTGGTTGAAGAACCACGCCGCCGGCACACCGCTGTCGTAGCCGCCGCGCACGTCCCGCAGGCCGATGCAGCCGTGGCTGGCGTTGTAGTTGCCGAAGGCGTCGCCGCCCCAGTAGTTGCCGTGCACGAAGGTGCCGGAGTCGGTCAGACGGATGGCGTGCGGGACGTCCTTGATGTCGTACTCGCCGTCGTAGCCGACCGTGTCGCCGTTCATCCGGGTCACGGTGAACTTCTCACTCATGACCATCTGGCCGTTCCAGGTCGCGTAGCCGGACTTGCCGGTGGTGACCGGGATGGTCTTGACGACCTTGCCCTCCTGCGTGACCTTCATCGTGTGCTTCTTGGCGTCCACGACGGACACCTGGTCGCGGCCGATGGTGAAGGAGACCGTCTTGGCCTGCTTGCCGTAGACACCCTTGCGGCCCTCGACCCCGTCGAGGTTCAGCTTCACGGTGACCTTGGTGCCGGCCTTCCAGTACTTCTCGGGACGGAAGTCGAGACGGTCGTTGCCGAACCAGTGGCCCTGCACGTCGACGGCCGGGACGGTCGTGACGGAGATGGCCTTCTCCACGTCGTCCGGGTGGGTGATGCCCCGGGTGAAGCGCACCGAGAACGGCATGCCGACGCCGACCGTGGAACCGTCCTCGGGCGTGAAGTTGCCCGTGAAGGTGTTCTGCGGGCTCAGCGTGGTGAAGGACGAGTCCTCGGCGGCCGTACGGCCCTCGGTGTCCTTCGCGACGGCGTGCACCTGGTACTTGGTGGATCCGGCCAGGTGCGTGGCCGGCGTCCAGCCGACGCCGTCCGCGGAGATCGTGCCGGCGACCGCCGTGCCCTTGTCGTCCTTGACGACGACCTCGGTCAGCTTGCCCTTGGCGGCCGTCACCTTCAGGGCGCCGCTGGTGTCGACATCCTTGGCGCCGGTCTTCGGGGCGATGGTCACGACCGCCTCGGACTGCTTGCTCTCGGCCGCGGCCGAAGCGCCCTTGTCGCCGGAACCCGCGTCCTTCGCGTCGCCGGACCCGGAGTCCCCGCCCCCGCCGCAGGCCGTGACGGCCAGCAGCAGCCCGCCGACGATCAGCGCCAACCGCTTGTCGCGGCCGCGTCGGCGTCCCCCAACCGACGCCCCCGATATCGGTCGCACGTTCAAAGTCGTTCTCCCCACTCCCCGGGCCCTCCCCGGGCCCGCACCGCGACGCGTCCCCCGCGTTCGCCGCATATTAACCACAAGGTCAACGGCCTGGACGGGCCGAGATTGTCACTGTTCAGTCCCAACTAGGACTGTGCGAACGCGGGGAAGGTTGCACCGGGGAGCGAGGTCATTTCAGGACGCCGCCGGCGATCCACTCCTTCCAGGTCATGTTCCAGCCGCCGAGCCCGTTGTCCGGGGCGACCTGCTTGTCCTTGCTGTGCACGACCTCGATGACGTCACCGACGAGGGAGCGGTCGAAGAACCAGCCCGCCGGGGTGTCCGAGGCACCGCCCTTCACGTCCCGCAGGCCCACGCAGCCATGGCTGACGTTGGCCCGGCCGAAGACGTCCTCCGCCCAGTAGTTGCCGTGCAGGAAGGTGCCGGAGCTCGTCAGCCGCATGGCGTGCGGCACGTCCGGGATGTCGTACTCGCCCTTGCCGTCGGCCTTCTTGAAGCCGACGGTGGCGCCGTTCATCCGGGTCAGCTCCAGCATCTCGGTCACCACCATCTTCCCGTTGTAGGTGGTGTTCTTCGGCGCCCCGGCCGTGATCGGCACGGTGGCCAGCAGTTCGTCGTCGCGGCGCACCTGCATGGTGTGTTTCGCCGCGTCCACCAGGGACACCTGGCTGCGGCCGACGGTGAAGGAGAACGACTTGTCCTGGAGCCCGTAGACACCGGGCGCCCCTTCGACGTCCCGCAGGCCGAGCGCGACGGTGACCCGGGTGCCGGGCGCCCAGTAGTCCTCGGGCCGGAAGTCGAGCCGGGTGTCACCGAACCAGTGCGGCCGGATGTCCACCGCGGGTTCGGCCGTGACCCGGACGGCGCGCTGGACCGCGGCACGGTTGGCGATCTCCCGGTTGAACTCCAGCGAGACGATCATCCCGGTGCCCACGGTGGAGCGGTTCTCCGGGGTGACGTAGCCGATGAAGCGCTCTTCGGGGACGTAGGTGGTGAAGGTGGTGTGCCGGGCCGACCGGTTCCCGTCGCCGTCCAGGGCGACGGCGTCGACGGTGTAGCGGGCGGCGAGCCCGAGCCGGTCGTCGTCCGGACGCCAGGTCAGGCCGTCCGCGGCGATCGTGCCCGGGACAGGTGTCTCCTGGGCGTCCTGCGATCTGACGACCTTCACCGACTCCAGCCGTCCGCCCGGCACCCGCACCAGCAGCCGCTCCTCGGGCCGCACTCCTTTCATGCCGTCCTCCGGGGTGACGCGGATGACGTCCTCGGGGGCCCGGGGTTTGCCGAGCACCCGGTCGAGTCCGCTCCGGCTGTCCTCGCCGGTGCAACCGGCGGCCCCGGCCAGTAGTCCTGCCCATGTCAGTACGGCGGCCAGTGCGACCCCCGCGCGCCGTGCGCGCCCATGTACGTGCCTCACATGATGTCCAACGACCGGGCACGCTCCGGGGAAACGTGAGTGCGAGGGCCGCTCTGGGCAGAAATGGGGGGAGGACGACGCGACGGGGAGCCGCGGCCGGGACACCGCGCGCTCTTTTCCCACGTCGTTCCATGAGCCGCGGGAGGCTGAACGGTGTCCAGCGCAGCCGAGCAGGAGGCGGTGGCGGAACGCGCCACGCCGGACACCGTGATGAACGGTGCGTCGCGCAAGGTGCCGGGTCCACCCGTGTGGCCGGGCGCGTCCACACCACTGGGCGCCCGCTTCCGGGTCGGCCCGGACGGGGTCGCGGGCACCAACTTCGCGCTGTGGGCGGGCGGGGCGGAGGCGGTCGAACTGTGTCTGTTCGACGAGACCGGCCGGGAGACCCGCGCCCCGCTCACCGAGCTCACCCACGAGATCTGGCACGGCTTCGTGCCGGGGATCATGCCGGGGCAGCGCTACGGCTACCGGGTGCACGGCCGCTGGGATCCGTGGACCGGCGGCCGCTGGAATCCGGCCAAGCTGCTCCTGGACCCGTACGCCCGCGCGGTGGACGGCGAGTTCAGCCTGCCGCCGGAGGTCTACGGGCACGTCCGTGACTGGCCCCAGCAACAGGTCGCCGACACCGTGCGCGACGAACGGGACTCGGCGCCGCACGTCCCCAAGGGAGTCGTCGTGCACGACGACGACGACTGGGCCGACGACCGCCGCCCGAAGACACCCTGGGCGGACTCGGTGATCTACGAGCTGCACGTGCGCGGCTTCACCCGGCTGCACCCGGGGGTCCCGGAGGAACTGCGCGGCACGTACGCCGGTCTGGCGCACCCGGCTGCCGTGGAGCACCTGGTGAAGCTGGGCGTCACGGCGGTGGAACTGCTGCCGGTGCACCAGTTCGCGCACGAGGACCACCTGCTGCGCAGGGGACTGAAGAACTACTGGGGCTACAACTCCGTCGGCTACTTCGCCCCGCACGCCGCGTACGCCTCCGCCGGGACGACGGGCCAGCAGGTCGGCGAGTTCAAACGGATGGTGCGCGCCCTGCACGCGGCCGGGATCGAGGTGATCCTCGACGTCGTCTACAACCACACGGCGGAGGCCGGCGAGCTGGGGCCGACGCTGTCGCTGAAGGGCATCGACAACCGGGGCTACTACCGGGTGCAGACGGACGCTCGCAGGTACGCCGACTACACGGGCTGCGGCAACACCCTGCACGTCGTCCAGCCGCACGTGCTGAGGCTGATCACCGACTCGCTGCGGTACTGGGTGACGGAGATGGGCGTCGACGGGTTCCGCTTCGACCTCGCGGCGGCGCTGGCCCGCTCCATGCACGACGTCGACATGCTGTCGCCGTTCCTGGCGGTGATCGCGCAGGACCCGGTGCTGCGCCGGGTGAAGCTGATAGCGGAGCCCTGGGACGTGGGGTCGGGCGGCTACCAGGTGGGCGCCTTCCCGCCGCTGTGGACGGAGTGGAACGACCGCTACCGCGACGCCGTACGGGACTTCTGGCGGCAGTCGCTGCCGGACGTGCGGGAGATGGGCTACCGGCTGTCGGGATCGAGCGACCTGTACGCGTGGGGCGGGCGCCGGCCCTACGCGTCGGTCAACTTCGTGACCGCGCACGACGGTTTCACCCTGCGCGACCTGGTGTCGTACGACCGCAAGCACAACGAGGCCAACGGCGAGGGCAACCGCGACGGCACGAACGACAACCGCTCCTGGAACGGCGGCGCCGAGGGCGCGACGTCCGACGAGCGGGTCCTGGCACTGCGGCGGCGCCAGCTGCGGAACCTGCTCACCACGCTGCTGCTGTCGACGGGCGTGCCGATGCTGGTCGCGGGCGACGAGCTGGGACGCACCCAGCGGGGCAACAACAACGCCTACTGCCAGGACAACGAGATCAGCTGGGTGGACTGGGGGCTGCTGGAGGAGCCGGGCTGGCGGGCCCTGTTCGACCTCACCTCGCGGCTGATCGCCCTGCGCCACCGCCACCCGGTGCTCCGCCGCCGCGCCTTCTTCTCCGGGCGGGCGCACTCGGCGGACGGGCTGCGGGACCTCGCCTGGTTCACCGAGCGGGGCACCGAGATGACCGAAGGGGACTGGTACGCGCCCGCGGCGACCCTCGGGATGTACCTGTCCGGACGGGACATCCCCGGCCGGGACGAGCGGGGCGCCCCGATCGCCGACGACAGTTTCCTCGCCGTCCTGCACGCCGGGGACCGGCCGGTGAGCTTCGTCCTGCCGGGGGCGCCGTGGGCGGAGCGGTACGAGGTGGTCGTCGACACGTCGAGCGAGGAGCAGGGGCGGGCGCCGGGAGTGATCCACCCGGCGGGGCTGCCGGTGACGGTGCCGGGGCGGGCGGTGCTGCTGCTGCGGGTGGTGGGGTGAGGCGACCGGGCCGCGCCCGTGCACCGACCGCGCGGACACCGCCCAGGTGGCCGGCGGGCGCGGGTGCAAAGCGGCGTACCCGGAGTGCGGCTCCGGGGCCTCGCGGACGGCGGCGGGCGGCCCCCCGGCCCGCACACCGGCCGATTCGCTCGAACGGGCATCGGCCGATCGGTCGACGCGCCGGTACGACCCCTCGAACAGGAACAGCAGGTCGTAGGACCTGCGGACGAGTCCGGTCCGGCCAAAACTCGGTGGGCGTCGTCAGTGCCGGTCCGTAGGCTCGCGGTGATGCCCAGGACACCTGCAACCGCTTCCCAGGACCGCTCCGCCGTACGCTCCCTGCTGCGCCTGTGGCCGTACGTCCGCCCCGTGCGGATACGGCTGTTCGCGGCCGCCTTCGTCGCCGTGCTCGCCTCCTGTGCGGGGCTGGTCATCCCGCTCGTCCTGAAGTGGATGGTGGACGGCCCCGTGGCCGGCCGGGACACGGCCGGGGTCTGGCTCGGCGCGCTCTGCCTGCTGCTGCTCGGGTGCGCGGAGGCGGTGCTGTTCGGGATGCGGCGCTGGCTGGTGGCGCGTCCGCTGGCGCATGTCGAGGCGGAGATGCGGGCCGATCTCTACGGGCGGCTCCAGCGGCTGCCGGTGGCGTTCCACGACCGGTGGCCCTCGGGACAGCTGCTGTCCCGGGCGACGGCCGACCTGGGACTGGTGCGGATGTTCCTGGCGTTCCCGCTGACGTTCCTGCTGGTCAACTCGGTGACGATCCTCTTGGGGGTAGTCATCATGCTGCTCCAGGACTGGACGCTCGGACTGGTCATCCTCGGGCCGGCCGTCCCCGTCGTCGTGATGTGCGTGTACTTCGAGAACCGGTACGCGGTCGTGGCGCGGCTCGCCCAGGACCAGGTCGGGGACCTGACGACGGTGGTCGAGGAGAGCGTCCTCGGGATCAGGATCATCAAGGGCTTCGGGCGGCACCGGAGCCAGGCACGGGCCTTCCGGGAGCTGTCGTCGACGCTGCGCGGCACGGAGCTGCGCAAGGCGCGGCTGCTGGCCACGATCTGGGCCGTCATCGTGACGCTGCCGGAGGTGGCGATCGGGGCGGCGCTGGTCCTCGGCGCGGTACAGGTGGCGGACGGCGAGCTGTCCGCGGGCACCCTGGTCGCCTTCCTGTCCACCGCGCTCGCGCTGCGCTGGCCGGTGGACTCGATCGGATTCCTGCTGGCGATGAGTCAGGAGGCGGCGACGGCCACCGAGCGCTACTTCGAGGTGATGGACGAACCCCCCGAGGAGCCCGACGGCCGCGGTGGGCAAGCCGCCACGTCCGACGGCGGGCTGCGGTTCGCCGGCGTCACCTTCCGCTATCCCGACGCCTCCCCCGGCTCCCCGCCCACCCTCGACGGAGTCGACCTGCACATCCGGTCCGGCGAGTCGATGGCGCTGGTCGGGGCGACCGGCAGCGGGAAGACCACGCTGACGGCCCTCGTCCCCCGGCTGCACGAGGTGACCGCCGGCCGCATCACGCTCGACGGCGAGGACATCACCGCGATGTCCCGTGCGGAGCTGCGCTCGCGGGTCGCCGTCGCGTTCGAGGAGCCGACGCTGTTCTCGGCGAGCGTCGGGGAGAACGTCCTCATGGGGGCGGCGGACGGCGCGGGCGCCGTCGGGCTGGAGCGGGCGCTGGACGTGGCGCAGGCGGACTTCGCGCACGCGCTGCCCCAGGGCGTCGAGACGCAGGTCGGCGAGCAGGGGCTCAGTCTCTCCGGCGGGCAGCGGCAGCGCCTCGCGCTGGCCAGAGCCGTCGTCGGGCAGCCCCGGTTCCTCGTCCTGGACGACCCGCTGTCCGCGCTGGACGTGCACACCGAGGCCGCCGTCGAGGCCGCGCTGCGGCAGGTCCTCGCCGACACCACCGCGCTGATCGTGGCGCACCGCCCGTCCACCGTGCTCCTCGCCGACCGGGTCGCCCTGCTGTCCGACGGGCGCGTCACCGCCGTGGGCACCCATCACGAACTGCTGCGCAGCAACGCCGAGTACGCCCACCTCATGTCCGGTGAACAGGAGGCCGACCGCCGATGACCGCCCCCACCACCGCTTCCCCCGTCACCGACGACGACCCCGAAGCCCCTCCGCGGACGGCCGCCGACGACCCCTTCGACAAGGACGTCCTGCCCACCCCGCCCGGCGCCACGGGCGCGCTGCTGCGTTCCCTGCTCGCGCCCCTGCGGGCGCGGGTCGCCCTCACGTCGCTCCTGCTGCTGCTCCAGCAGGCGGCCGTGCAGGCCGGCCCGCTGCTGGTGGCGTACACCATCGACCGTGCCGTACCGGCGTTCCGGGCCGACGACCACGGGCCGCTGATCGCGGTGGGCGTCGGCTATCTGCTGTGCGCGCTGGTCTCCGGCGCGCTCCAGTACGCGTTCCTGATCGCCTCCGCCCGCGTCAACCAGGACGCGCTGCTCGATCTGCGCGGCCGGATCTTCCGGCACGCGCAGGCGCTGAGCCTCGACTTCCACGAGCGCTACACCTCGGGCCGGCTGATCTCCCGCTCCACCAGCGACGTGGAGGCCCTGCGCGAGCTTCTCAGCGAGGGCCTGCAGGAACTCGTGACGGTCGTGCTGTCCTTCCTGTTCATCTCCGCGATGCTGCTCTGGCTGGACCTGGGCCTGGGCGCCGTCGCGGTGGCCTCCTTCGTGCCGCTGTACCTCCTCGTGCGGCTCTACCAGCGGCGCGCGGCCCGGGTGTTCACCGCCCGTTCCACCGCGATCGCGGCCGTGATCGTGAAGTTCGTGGAGACGATGAACGGCATCCGCCCGGTGCGCGCGTTCCGCCGCGAGGCCGTCAACGACGCCGACTTCCGGGTCCTGAACCGGCTGCACGAGCGGCGCAACGGCGACGCGATCCTGGAGATGGCCCGGTACGTCGTCGGGTCGCGGCTGGTCGCCAACACGGCGGTCGCGGCGATCGTGCTCTGGGGCGCCATGCGGGTCGCGGACGGCTCACTGGAACTGGGTGTGCTCGCGGCCGCGGTGCTGTACCTGCGGCGGCTGTACGACCCCATCGACCGGCTCGGCATGTTCCTCAACTCCTACCAGTCGGCCGCCGCCTCGCTGGAGAAGATCGCGGGGCTGCTCGCCCAGACGCCGTCCGTGCCCGAGCCGTCGGCGCCGCGGGAACTCCCGGCGCCGGAGGGTGAACTGCCCGGGCGGGAGGTCGTCTTCGACGGGGTCTCCTTCGGTTACCGCACGGGCGGCGAGATCCTCCCCCGCTTCGACCTCACCCTGCCCGCCGGGCAGACCGTCGCCGTGGTCGGCTCGACCGGTGCGGGCAAGTCCACGCTGGCCAAGCTGCTCGCCCGTTTCTACGACCCGTCCGAGGGGCGGGTGCTGCTGGACGGGGTCGACCTGCGCGACCTGGCCGTGTCCGAACTGCGGCGCGGGGTGGTCATGGTGACGCAGGAGGCGTTCCTGTTCTCCGGCACGGTCGCCGAGAACATCGCCATCGGCCGGCCGGACGCGGGCCGGGAGGAGATCGAGCGGGCGGCGAAGGCGATCGGCGCCCACGAGTTCATCTGCGCCCTGCCCGACGGCTACGACACCGACGTACGCAAGCGCGGTGGCCGTATCTCCGCCGGGCAGCGGCAACTCGTGGCGTTCGCGAGGGCGTTGCTCGCCGACCCGGCGGTGCTGATCCTCGACGAGGCGACCAGCTCGCTCGACATCCCCGGCGAGCGGGCCGTGCAGGCGGCGATGGCGACGGTGCTGAAGGGCCGTACGGCGGTGGTGATCGCGCACCGGCTGTCGACCGTGGAGATCGCCGACCGGGTCCTGGTGATGGAGCACGGGCGGATCGTCGAGGACGGCACCGCGGCCGAACTGATCGCGGGCACGGGCCGGTTCGCGGATCTGCACCGGGCCTGGCGCGACAGTCTGGCGTAGGCGTCCAGGGGACCACGGGGGCGGAAGGACGAGCGGATGATCGACGCGTACGAGGATCCCGGCACGCCCGACCGCCGCGGCGGCTGGGCGTACCTGGCGTGGCTGGTGCGCTGCCAGCCGTGGCGGGCGCTGGCCGGGGCGGTACTGGCCAGCGTCTGGATGGTGCTGATGGCGGTGGCGCCGTACCTGCTGTCGAAGGCGGTGGACGACGGTCTCGAGCCCGGTGACACGGCCGCGCTGGCCGGCTGGACGGCGGCCCTGTTCGCGGTCGGCGCGTTCAACGCCTGGGTGAGCATCATGCGGCACCGCACGATGACCCGGGTGCGCATGGACGCGTACCTCCGCACCACCAAGGTCGTCGTCGCGCACACGGTGCGGCTCGGCGCCGCGCTGCCGCGCCAGGTGAGGGCCGGGGAGGTCGTCACCATCGGGGTGAGCGACGTGCACACGATCGCGGGCTCGCTGACGGTGGTCGGGCCGGGCATCGGCTCGCTCGTCGTCTACGTCTTCGTCGCCGGGCTGCTGCTGTCGGTGTCGCCGCTGCTGGCGATGGTGGTGCTGCTGGGGATGCCGGTGGTCGCGGTGCTGGTCGGGCCGCTGATGAAGCGGTTGCAGGGCACGGAGACCGAGTACCGGGAGCGGCAGGGAGTGCTCACCGCGCGGATCGGCGATCTCGCGGGCGGCCTGCGGGTGCTCAACGGGCTCGGTGGCAAGGAGCTGTTCGCGGACTCCTTCGGGCGCGACTCGCAGCGGCTGCGGGCGCAGGGCTACCGGGTCGGCGCGGTCACCAGCTGGATGCAGGCGCTGGGGGTGGGCCTGCCGACGCTGTTCCTGGCCGTGGTGACCTGGCTGACGGCCCGGCTCGCCGCCCAGGGGGACCTGACGGTCGGCGAGTTGGTGTCGGTGTACGGCTATGTCGCGGTCCTGATCGGGCCGGTGGCGTTCCTCGTCGAGATGGGCTACCAGCTCAGCCGGGGCGTGGTGGCCGCCCGGCGCGTCGTAGGGCTGCTGCGGCTGGAACCGGCCCCCGACACCGCCACCTCCGTCGGTGCCGCCGACGCGCCCGTCGAGCCGTCCGTGCTGCACGACCCCGTCTCGGGTGTACGGGTGGCGCCGGGCCGGCTGACCGCGCTGGTCGGCGCACGGCACGCGGAGATGACCGCCGTCGTGGACCGGCTCGGCAGATACGGGCCCACCGACGCCACCTGGGGCGGGGTACGGCTGGACGCCGTCCCGCCGGCCCAGGTCAGGGACCGGATCCTGGTAGCCGACGACGAGGCCGACCTGTTCGCCGGGAGTCTGCGCGAGGTGGTGGGCGGACGGCGCGCGCCCTCCCCGGCGGACGTCGAACGGGCGGTGTGGGCGGCGGCCGCCGACGACATCGTGCGGGGCTTGCCGGAGGGACTCGAGTCGCCCGTGACCGCGCAGGGCCGCAGCCTGTCCGGGGGCCAGCGGCAACGGGTGCGGCTGGTGAGGGCGTTGCTCGCCGATCCCGAGGTGCTGCTGGCCGTCGAACCGACGTCGGCGCTCGACGCGCACACGGAGGCGGCGGTCGCCCGGCGGCTGCGCGCGGCACGGACCGGCCGGACCACGGTGGTGACCACCACCTCCCCGCTGCTCCTCGCCCAGGCGGACACCGTCCACTACCTGGTCGACGGAAAGGCCGCGGCGACCGGCCACCACCGCGACCTGCTGGAACGCGAGCCGGGATACCGGGCCTTGGTGGCCCGCGACACCGAAGACCCCGCCGACGACCTGGACGCCCTGGACGACCTGGATCCGACGCCGGGGACAGGCGCGGACCCGGACACCGACACAGGCACCGGCACCGGCACGGGTGCGGATGCCGGCGCGGGAGCCGGGGAGGTGGCGCGATGACGGGGGCCGACGGGACCTCGGGACGCCTGCCGGTCGCCGAGCCCGGTGACGTGCGCCGCGCCGCCGTCCGGCTGCTGCGGGCCGATCGGCGGGCCTTCGCCGGCGCGCTCGCCCTGAACGTGCTCGCGGCCGGGACCGGACTGGCCGGGCCGTGGCTGCTGGGGCGGATCATCGACGAGGTGCGGGCCGGGCACGGCACCGGGGCCGTGGACCGGCTGGCGGCGACCCTCCTGGCCTGCGCGATCGCGCAGCTGGTACTGGCCCGCTGGGCCCGGTACGCGGGGCACCGCTTCGGCGAGCGGACGCTGGCCCGGGTGCGGGAGGAGTTCGTCGGGCGGGCGCTCGCGCTGCCCGCTTCGGTGGTGGAGCGGGCCGGCACCGGCGATCTGACCACACGCGGCACCGCCGACGTCGCGGCCGTGGGCACGACCCTGCGGGACGCCGGGCCCGAGCTGCTGGTCTGCACCGTCCAGGCGCTCTTCACGCTCGGCGCCGTGTTCGTCATCGACCCCCTGCTCGGGGCGGTCGGGGTGCTGGGACTGACCCCGATCTGGTTCGCGCTGCGCTGGTATCTGCGGCGGGCGCGCGCCGCCTACCTCGCCGAGGGCGCGGCCACCTCCGAGGTCGCCGAGATCGTCGCCGCCACCGCGTCCGGGGCGCGCACGGTCGAGGCGTTCCGGCTCCAGGAGCGGCGGACGGCGGCGAGCCGCGAGGCGCTGGAGCTCTCGCGCCGCACCCGCTTGCGCACCCTCCACCTGCGCACGGTGTTCTTCCCGGTGATCGAGGTGTCGTACTCGCTGCCGGTCGCGGGCGTGCTGCTGCTGGGCGGCGCGCTGCACGCGCGGGGCGCGATGAGCCTGGGCGCGGTGGTGGCGGCCGCGCTGTATCTGCGGCAGTTCACCGAACCGCTCGACCAGATCCTGATGCGGGTGGAGCAACTCCAGAGCAGTGGCGCCTCGTTCGCCCGGGTGGAGGGCCTGGCCGGGGTGCCGCGCGCCGAGCCGGACGGCGGGGCGCCGACCCCGGCGGACGACCGGATCGACGTGACGGGCGTGCGGTACGCCTACGAGCGCGGCGGCGAGGTGCTGCGCGGGGTCGATCTGACGGTGCGGCCCGGGGAGCGGCTCGCGGTCGTGGGCCCGTCGGGCGCGGGCAAGACCACGCTGAGCAGGCTCCTCGCGGGCGTGGACGCGCCGAGCGCGGGCACGGTGACGGTGGGCGGGGTGCCGGTGGCGGAGCTGGCGCCCGAGACGCTGCGCCGGCAGGTCGTGCTGGTCACCCAGGAGCACCATGTCTTCCTCGGTACGGTCCGCCACAACCTGCTGATCGCCGAACCGGCCGCGAGCGACGCGCGGTTGTGGGCGGCGCTGGCCGCGGTCGGCGCCGCCGACTGGGTCCGGGAGCTGCCGGGCGCTCTCGACGCCGTGCTCGGCGGGAGCGGCGTCCGTACGGACGGCTCACAGGCCCAGCAGCTCGCCCTGGCCCGCGTGGTGCTGGCCGACCCGCACACGCTGATCCTGGACGAGGCGACGGCCCTGCTCGATCCGGCGACCGCCCGGCACACCGAGCGGGCGCTGGCCGCCGTGCTCCGGGGCCGGACCGTCATCGCCATCGCCCACCGTCTGCACACCGCGCACGACGCGGACCGCGTCGCCGTGATGCAGGACGGCCGCCTCACCGAACTCGGCACGCACGAGACGCTGGTGACGGCGGACGGCGCGTACGCGGCGCTGTGGCGCACATGGCACGGCGAGCGAACCGAATCCTGACCGTTTCGGTCCACCGTTCGCCCCGCTCCGGGACCGGGCAGGGTAGCCCTGCCGGAAGGAACGGCACCACCGGAAGGGAAGGTACGGGGGTATGGAAGCGGTCATCGGCATAGCGGGCTTACTCGTGGCGATCGCCGCCGCGCTGCTCGCGGTGGCGCCGCAGCGCGCCGCGCGCCAGGAGCAGAGCCTGGCCCTCTTCGTCCGGGTGCGGAGTCATCTGAAGGACCACCGCGCGGAGTTGAGCACCGCGTGCGCCGACGGCCAGCGCGAGCACCGCGCGGACGAGGAGCTGGTGCTGCTGACCCGACCCGGCTGGATACCCCCGCGCCCGCTGCCGCTGGAGGCCGTCCGCATGTCACTGCGCGAGGTCCGGCCCTACGAGCGGCTGGACGGCCGGGCCGGACAGCTGGACCGTTACTGGCCGTACCGTTCCGGCGCCGGGCGGTGGGAGAGCTACTCCGCCGCGATCGAGTCGGTGGACCGACCCGCCGTGTGGTTCAACGGACCCTCCTACCGACTGCTGGAGGTCGTCCCCCCGCCGTCGGACCGGCCCGAGGCGGGCCTCGACCTGACCTTCACGCTCGGCCGCTACTTCGACCACCTCGACACGACGGAGGCCCTGGTCTACGAGGAGGCGCTGCGGGCCGTCCAGGGGGCGGCGCGGCCGTTGCACGGCCCCTACCGCCGCTCGCTGGGCGACCCCTTCGCGCTGGACAGGCGGTGTGCGCTGCCGGGCGTCAGCACCCTCACGATCCGAGTGGAGGACGGGGCGGCGTACTTCTTCATGCACCACCGTGAGGCGGGGAAGGTGGCCGTCGCCATGAACACCACGCACGTGGTGCCGGCCGGGGAGTTCCAGCCGCACGCCGATGTGCTGCCCGTGTGGCGTTCCGATCTGGACCTGTGGCGCAACACCATGCGGGAGTACGCCGAGGAGTTCCTCGGCGCCGCGGACGCCGCCGGCGACGGCGGGGTGACCATCGACTACGCCCGGGACGCCCCCTTCTCCCGCTTCGAGCGTGCGCTGGAGGAGCGGCGTGCCCGGGTTCGCTTCCTGGGGCTGGGATTCGATCCGCTCGGGTGGAAGCCGGAGATCTGCTTGGTCTGCGTCTGGGACGCGGCGACCTTCGACGAGGTCTTCGCGTCGATGGTCGAGCGCAACGACGAGGGGGTGCTGGTCGTCGGTACCCGGGCGGCGGCCGGGTACCGGGGCATCCCGTTCACCGAGGAGAGCGTGCTGGGGTACGCGGAGCACGCGGGGACCCTGCCCGCCGGCCGCGCCTGTCTGAAGCTCGCCTGGCGGTGGCGGCACGAGCTGGGGCTCGCCTGACCGCTGCCCGCGGACCACCCGACAAGTCCCGCGGACCACTGGTGAACGCCGGAGACCGGCCCCGCCGACGAGTCGACCTGCCCACCCCGCGCCCCCACATGTCCGTCCGGCGACTCGACCGCATATCGAACATGAAATACCGGACAACGAACCATTTCCGGCCAACTTCCTGACGCGCTCCTGACAGATAGCGCAATCCACTGCCACTCTTCCCACTGCTGGTTCACAGCAACCCCACAGATAAGCCCGCTCCACGTTCCGCCTTTGTTCTGCGTACCGCCTTTGTCGTGCCCGTACGGCTCACCCGCCGTCGGGTCTCCCCTGGCCGCGTGACCCGTGGCCGCGCAGAAGGAGTCAGTGTTGAGCAGCAGCCCCGCTCGCAGACGCACCCCCCACAGCACCTCCCGCCGTGCCGCGGCCGTCGCCCTCGTCGGCGTCTCCGCGCTCATCGCCGCCGCCGTGCAGTCCGGCGCCGCGTCCGCCGCCCCGGTGAAGGCACCGCAGGCGGCCGGCAAGGCCAACCCGGGCGCCGAGTCGGTGCGCCTCACGCCCGCCCAGCGCGCCGCGCTGATACGCGACGCGGACGCCGACAAGGCGGCCACCGCCAAGGAGTTGGGCCTCGGCGCCCAGGAGGCGCTCGTCGTCCGTGACGTCCTCAAGGACGTCGACGGCACCCTGCACACCCGCTACGAGCGCACCTACGGCGGGCTGCCGGTGCTCGGCGGCGACCTGGTCGTCGAGACCGCGAAGTCCGGCGCCACCGAGGGCGTCACCAAGGCCTCCCGGGCCGTCATCAAGGTGGCCTCGCTCTCGCCCACCGTCAGCGCGGCCAAGGCGGAGAAGCAGGCGCTGGGCCTCGCCACGGCCGCCGGCGCCGAGCGGGCGGACACGAACCGTGCCCCGCGCAAGGTGATCTGGGCGGCGAACGGCACCCCGGTCCTGGCGTACGAGACGGTCGTCGGCGGCCTCCAGGAGGACGGCACCCCGAACGAGCTGCACGTCATCACCGACGCCACCACCGGCGCGAAGCTCTACGAGTACCAGGGCATCGAGACCGGCACCGGCAACACGATGTACAGCGGCCAGGTGACCCTGGGCACCACGCAGTCGGGGTCGACGTACAACCTGACCGACGCCGCGCGGGGCAACCACAAGACGTACAACCTCAACCACGGCTCCTCCGGCACCGGCACGCTCTTCTCGGGCGCCGACGACGTCTGGGGCAACGGCGCCGCGTCGAACCTGGAGACCGCGGGCGCGGACGCCCACTACGGCGCGGCCCTGACCTGGGACTACTACAAGAACGTGCACGGCCGCAGCGGCATCAAGGGCAACGGCGTCGGCGCGTACTCGCGCGTGCACTACGGCAACAACTACGTCAACGCGTTCTGGGACGACAGCTGCTTCTGCATGACGTACGGCGACGGCTCGGGCAACACCCACCCGCTGACGGCAATCGACGTGGCCGGGCACGAGATGACGCACGGCGTCACCTCCAACACCGCGGGTCTCAACTACAGCGGTGAGTCCGGCGGCCTCAACGAGGCGACCTCGGACATCTTCGGCACCTCGGTCGAGTTCTACGCGCAGAACGCCTCCGACGTCGGTGACTACCTCATCGGCGAGGAGATCGACATCAACGGCGACGGCTCGCCGCTGCGGTACATGGACAAGCCGAGCAAGGACGGCGCGTCGAAGGACAGCTGGTACTCGGGCATCGGCTCGGTCGACGTCCACTACTCGTCCGGCCCGGCGAACCACTTCTTCTACCTGCTGAGCGAGGGCAGCGGCACCAAGGTCATCAACGGCGTCAGCTACAACTCGCCGACCGCGGACGGACTTCCGGTCACCGGCATCGGCCGGGACAAGGCGGAGAAGATCTGGTTCCGCGCGCTGACCACGAAGTTCACCACGACCACCAACTACGCGGCGGCCCGCACCGGCACGCTGGCGGCGGCCGGTGAGCTGTACGGCACGACCTCCACCGAGTACAAGGCCGTGCAGGACGCGTGGGCCGGCGTCGCGGTCGGCGCCCGCTCCGGCGGTGGCGGCGGTGGCGGCACCTCGTTCGAGAACACCGCCGACGTATCGATTCCGGACAACGGGGCCGCGGTCACCTCCTCGGTCACCGTCTCCGGCCGGACCGGCAACGCGCCCTCGAACCTCGCGGTGGCGGTCAACATCGTCCACACCTACATCGGTGACCTCCAGGTGCAGTTGCTCGCCCCCGACGGCACGGCCTACACGCTGAAGGCGTACGGCACCGGCGGCAGCACGGACAACATCAACACCACGTACACCGTGAACGCTTCCTCCGAGGTCGCCAACGGGGTATGGAAGTTGCGGGTCCAGGACAACGCGGCCCAGGACACCGGCTACATCAACAGCTGGAAGCTGACCTTCCCGTAGGCCACGGGCCCCGCAGGGGCCGTGCACAGCCGAACGAGGGCCCACGCACAGGACGCCGTCCCGGAGGTTCGACCCCTCCGGGACGGCGTCCGCTTTTTGCCGGTGCCTTACCAACGCACTGTTGGCCTTTGACCCAGGTCGAATCCGTTTACAAAGCGGCAATGTTCTCTCGGCCGTTGGTTTTCAGCCAACATCACTTCGGGGTCCTGACATGTACGCGCCTTGATGCCAGTCTTCCTGTCACCCGCCGCACAACTTCACAGCAGTCACGGACAGCCACCCCACGCTGCCCGGGCACCCCCACACCCAAGGAGCTTGTGTGACCTCCCTCTACGCGCGTCACAAGCGCACCTCTCTGGCCATCGCCACCGCCGTGGCGGCCGGAGCCCTGGTCACCACCGGCCTGACCGCCGGTACCGCCGCCGCCCAGGCGCCGGCCGACGCCGTCGGCGCGACACCCCTCGCCGTGCCCACCGCGCTGGCTCCGGCCGCCCGCACCGCCCTGATCCAGGACAAGCAGGCCGACGCGCCCGCCACCGCACAGGAGATAGGCCTGGGCGTCCAGGAGAAGCTGGTCGTGCGCGACGTCGTGAAGGACGCGGACGGCACGGTCCACACACGTTACGAGCGGACCTACGCGGGTCTGCCGGTCCTCGGCGGCGACCTGGTCGTCCACGAGTCGGCCGCGGGCGCGAACAAGGGTGTCACCAAGGCGACGAACACCACCATCAAGGTGGCCTCGCTCACCCCGGTCGTCACCGCCGCCAAGGCCGAGAAGCAGGCGCTGACCCTCGCCAAGGACGCCGGCTCCGCCAGCACCGAGGCCAGCGACGCGCCCCGCAAGGTGATCTGGGCCGGCAACGGCAGCAAGCCGGTCCTCGCCTACGAGACGGTCGTCGGCGGGCTCCAGGACGACGGCACCCCGAACGAGCTGCACGTCATCACCGACGCGGCCACCGGCAAGAAGCTGTACGAGTACCAGGGCATCGAGACCGGCACCGGCAAGAGCCTCTACTCGGGCACCGTGACCCTCGGCACCACCCTCTCGGGCTCGACGTACAGCCTGACGGACAGCACGCGCGGCAGCCACAAGACGTACAACAAGTCGCACACCACGACCTCCTCCGCGGGCACGCTGTTCACCGACGCGGACGACACGTGGGGCACGGGCGCCGCCTCCAGCTCGACCACGGACCAGACGGCCGCCGTCGACGCCGCGTACGGGGCCCAGGTCACCTGGGACTTCTACAAGAACACCTTCGGCCGCAGCGGCATCAAGAACAACGGCGTGGCCGCGTACTCCCGCGTCCACTACGGCAACGCGTACGTCAACGCGTTCTGGGACGACAGCTGCTTCTGCATGACGTACGGCGACGGGTCGAGCAACACCCACCCGCTGACCTCGCTGGACGTGGCCGGCCACGAGATGTCCCACGGCGTCACCTCGAACACGGCGGGCCTGAACTACTCGGGCGAGTCCGGCGGGCTCAACGAGGCGACCTCCGACATCTTCGGCACCGCCGTCGAGTTCTACGCGGCGAACTCCTCGGACGTCGGCGACTACCTCATCGGCGAGAAGATCAACATCAACGGCAACGGCACGCCACTGCGCTACATGGACCAGCCCAGCAAGGACGGCGGCTCGGCCAACTACTGGTCGTCCTCGCTGAAGAACCTGGACGTGCACTACTCGTCCGGCCCGGCGAACCACTTCTTCTTCCTGCTGAGCGAGGGCAGCGGCAGCCGGACCATCAACGGGGTGGCCTACAACTCCCCGACGTACAACAGCTCCACCCTGACCGGCATCGGACGCGCCAAGGCCGTCCAGATCTGGTACAAGGCGCTGACGACGTACATGACCTCGACGACCACCTACGCGGGCGCCCGCACGGCGACCCTGAGCGCGGCGTCGGCGCTGTACGGCTCGACCAGCACCGAGTACAAGGCGGTGGCCGCGGCCTGGACGGCCGTCAACGTCGCCTGATCCAAGAGCGGTTGACGTGAGGCGGTACCCGGGACGAAGGCATCCCCGGGTACCGCCTTACTCTTGGCTCCCATGTCTTCGAAGGACTTCACGTACGACGACGTCGGCGCGACCCGCGACCGGCCCGGCCACTGCCCTGCGGGCTTCCACTCCCTGCACGTCCGCACCCGCCTCGGGGAGGGCCACGAGGTCTTCCGCCGCGCCGCGGAAGCGGTCCTGACCTGGGAGATGCACCGCGCACTGGGCGTGGGCATGGACACCACCGCGGACCGGGCGGCCCCCGACGTCGACGTCACCGTCACCCTGGCCGGCCTCATAAAAGCCCCCTGCCGCGTGGTCTGGACGGTGGACGAACACCGGCGGGCCGGCTGGGCGTACGGCACCCTTCCCGGCCACCCCGAGTGCGGCGAGGAGTCCTTCGTCGTCGACCGCACGGGGGACGGCACGGTATGGCTGACCGTCTCCGCGTTCAGCCGCGGCGCGAAGTGGTACGCGAGGGCCGGCGGCCCGGCGACCCGCGGCCTGCAACAGGCCTACGCACGCCGGTGCGGCGTGGTGCTGCGGGGGCTGTGCGGCGGCGAGGAATCGTAGCCGGCCGGCCTCCCGGGCACCACGCGCCGACAGGTCAGGTACGGGACACCACGCCGCAGCCCTCGTCGGTGTCACCGGCGATGTCGCGACTGCGGTCGTAGGGGTCCTTCGTCGGACCGGTCGCGGGCGCGCCCGTGGGCGTGGGCGAATGGGCCGTCTCGAACCGGGGGTGCATATACCCGTCGTAGACGTCACAGGCGGAGTTGCCGATCTCCTGGTCGAACCGCTTCACGGTGATCTTCCCGGGGCTGACGACGTACTTGTCGGGATCGTGGAGCTCGACGTCGAGGACCCGGCGCACGATGGTGCGCACCACCTCGGTCGGGGCGTCCTTCTCCACCCGCATCACCGGATAGACGAAGGTGTAGTCGGCGTGCACGACGACGACGCCGCTCTCGCCCGCCTCGAACGTCGTCCGTCCCCGCGTCTTCACCACGTCGCCGACCAGGCGCAGTTCGGCCGGGTCGAAACGGCTGAACATCAGCAGCGGGTCGTGCTTCTCGTCCGGCTTGCTCAGCGAGGTGTCCAGCCGGTCCAGAAGTTCCTTCTGCCGGGGCTCGATCACGGAGAGCGCGGTCTCGGGACGTCCGCCGCGCAGGGTGGCCGGGTCGAGGTTCGCGTCGATCAGCAGCTTGCCCGTCTGCTGGAGCGCCTGCTCCACCTGCGCCTTGGACAGCGATCCGACGCGGGTCGCCTTCGGCAGGACGATGCCGGCCGCGCCGTCGGCCCACCGCAACGCCGGGGAGCCCGCGAACGGGTGCTCGATCGTGGGGGTCGCCGCGTCCGCCGCACCGGGCGCGGCGGTCGGCGCGGCGGTCTCCGCCGGCAGCGGCGACGCGGAGACGGCGGCCCCGGGCCCGCCGGTGCCGAACGGGTCCCCGGGCAGCAGCGACGGCCGCATGGCCACAGCCGCCAGAGCGATCACGACCGGCAGCCCGAGGAAGACCCACAGCCGCCGCTTCCCGCGGGACGCCCGCTCATGCGTCCGCTGGAGATCCGCGACGGTCCGCCACCCCTGCGGCGTCGCTCCGCGTGCCTCCTCCTGCCGCAGCCGCTCGGCGACCATACGAGCACGCGCGGACGGCTCCTTCGGCGCGGAGGCGGGTATCTCGCGTGCGCTGTCCTGGACGAACTTCGCCCACTCCGCGTCGGATATGGATGAACCGGAGCTGTCCTCGTCGGACGGTCTGTCAGACACGCGCCGTCGGCCTCTCTGTACGTCGATCACCGGGCGGAACAGCCTATGTCAGCCCTGTTCCGGTGTGACGAGAGGCTTGGTCTCGACCGGGTCCCCCGGCTGCCATTCCTCCGAACTCCACTCCGGCGTGGGAGACGGACGGGCCGGCGCGGGCGGAGGATTGGATCCCCGGTTGGGATTCTGCGCGACCGAACCCGACCCGCCCGACCCGCTGCCGCTCGTACCCGAACCCGAACCGCCCGACGTACCGGAGCCGCCCGACGTACCGGAGCCGCTGCCCACCCGCGTCGACGAGTCCTTCGTCTCCCGCGAGGCCGAGGTCTTCGACGGCGACGGCGTGGCCGACACGGTCGCCGAGCGGCTCGGAGAGGGACTCGGCGACGCGGCGCCGCTCGCCGAACCCACCGACGCGGACACGGAGCTCGACGGCGAACGCTCCCCGCCCGCCGGCTCCTCGGCACCGGTGTCGGCGGCCGAACATCCCACCAGGCACAGCCCGGCCAGGGTCACGGCGGTCCGCAGCACGGCCGGCCCTCGACGGCGGGCTCGGGACATCTCGGGTCTCTCCACGCTCACTTGCCTCATCCACTCATTCGCTGTTCCGACGCGCCGAGCACGCGGGATCCCCCGCCCAAACGATCACGAGTGGGCAAGCTCTAAAGGATCTCCGAGCCGAAGCACAAGGTACGCACATGGTTCGCCCGCGCGAAGTGAACGTGATCACACCACATTCACCGCACAACGCCCTCGTCAGCTCACCCGATCTCCACCACGCGCGCCCAGGCGGGCGGGGTGTCCGGCACGTACTCGGGGTCGTGCTCGCTGTACGCGCCCGCCCGGGGGAACAGGCCCACCACCGTCCGGCAGGCGGGCCGGCTCTCCGGCCAGGGCGTCTGGCCGTCGGTGAGGACCACGACCGCGTCGGGGCGGGGCGTCGTACGGAGTGCCCTCGCGAACCCGGCGCGCAGATCCGTCCCACCACCGCCCAGCAGGGGAATGCCCTCACCGCGGCACAGCGAGTGCACGAACCCGGCCGAGGCGTCGCACGGCACCACGGTGACCAGTTCACGACGGCCGCCCACGGCACGGGCGATGGCGGCGACCTCGAGGAGCGCGCTGCCCAGTTCGGCGTCGCTGACCGACGCGGACGTGTCGACGACCACGCAGACCCGGGGCGGTCTGCGACGCAGGCTCGGCAGGACGACGCCGGGCAGGCCTGCCGAGCGGCGCGCCGGACGGCCGTAGCTGTAGTCCTCGCCCACGCCCGGCCCGGAGGCCGCCGAGCGGACGGCCGCGCCCAGCAACTCCCGCCACGGCTGCGGCGGATGGAACGCCTCCTCCGCCCACCGCTTCCACTGTTTCGGCGCCGAACCCGGCCGGCCGTTGATGCCCTGTGCCACCCGGAACCGGACCGCGTCCCGCTCCTCCTTGCTGAGCCCGTGCGCGCCGTCGGGACCCAGCTCCCACTCCCGGTCCAGTCCGTCGGCACCGCTGCCGCAGTCCAGCCAGGACAGTCCCTCCGTGTGCGGCCCCAGCCGGAACCGGCTGAGGTACTCCTCCATCAACCGGCCGTCGGGCAGCCCCAACGACTGCGGCCTGACCGCGCCTTCGGGCTGGACCAGTCCTTCCCCGAAGGCGTCGTCGTTGATCTCGCAGTCGGCGGCGATGTTCATCCGCAGCCGCTCCCCCGGCCCGGTCAGACCGTGCTGCCTGGCGTACCGGTCACTGCGTCCGTGATGGTCGCGCAGCAGATGCGACACCTCGTGCACCCACACCGCCGCCAGGTCCTCCACCGGCATCCGGTCCACGAACGCCGGTGCTGCGTAGCAGCGCCAGTGCCGGTCGACGGCCATGGTCGGCACCTGCCGCGACGCGACGATGTGCAGCGCGAACAGCGCCGTCGCCAGATAGGGCCGGGCCCGCGCGGCGTGCAACCGGGCCGCGAGGAGCTTGTCGAGGTCCAGTTCCAGGCCCGGGTCCCGGTCCGGCCCCGGGCCCGAACCCGGGCGCGGCGGGTTCGGCTCCGGATCCTGCTGTGGAGCCGAGTCCGCATCCGGGCCCGGGTTCGGGCCCGGGCTGCGATCCGGGTTCGCGTTCCGGGCCGGGTCCGACACCTCGGGCGACGGGGGCACCCTCACCGGAGGGCGCGGGCGGGGGCGGGCGGTCGCCGTCGGGTGCGCGGTCATCGGCCGGCCTTCGCGGTTCCGGCGAGCCGTGCCGCCGCCCGGCCCGCCGCCTCGTCGGCCCGCCGCGACAGTCCGACGGCGCCGGCGAGGCTCTCGATCGAGGCGGGAACGTCCCAGTCCTCCCGGCGGAGAGTGGCGAGAGTGGTCGCGGGGACCACCACCAGGTCCGGGGCGCCGGTCTCCACCGCCTTGACCAGCAGCTCCCACGCCGCGTCCCAACGGGACCGCTCCGGCCGGGCCCGCACCGCCGCCACCACCCCGTCGAGCACGGCCTGCCGCAGGTCGCCCCGCTCGGGCAGGTCGGCGCCCGCCGGGTCGGCGAGCAGCGTCTCGGGGTCCGGAAGGTCCAGCCGGTCCAGGCTCGCCAGCAGCTCCAGTCCCGGCCCGTCCCCGACGGTGCCGCGGACCAGCTGGGACAGCACGTCCCGGGAGGAACCGGCGGCGGTCGCGAAGGCGATGAGGCTCAGGGTCATGTCCCAGCTGCGGGGCGACGGCCAGGGCCCGCCCCGCCGGGTCTCCCCACTGGGCAGCCGGTGCACGAGCGTGGGCCGGGCGGCCAGCAGCCCGCACACCGCGCGCCGCGCGAAGGCAACGGCCTCCGGCAGCTTCGCCGGGTCGAGCCGGGGCAGCGTGGCCCGCGGCCAGGTCCCGCCGAGTCCGCGTACGACGACCTCGTGGTCGTGGGTCCACTGGAGATGCACGAACCGGTTGGCCAGCGGCGGGCTCAGCTCCCAGCCGTCGGCCGCCGAGCCCCGCGGGTTGGCGGCGGCCACGATCCTCACCTCCGGCGGCAGTTGCAACGACCCGATCCGGCGCTCCAGCACCAGGCGCAGCAACGCGGCCTGCACGGCGGGCGGCGCGGTGGACAGTTCGTCGAGGAACAGCAGCCCCTTCCCGGCCCGCACCAGCCGGACCGCCCAGTCCGGCGGCGCCATGGGCACGCCCTGCTCGGCGGGATCGTCCCCGACGACGGGCAGCCCCGAGAAGTCGGACGGTTCGTGCACGCTCGCGATGACGGTGGTCAGCGGAAGATCGAGCGAGGCGGCGAGCTGGGTGAGGGCGGCGGTCTTGCCGATCCCCGGCTCACCCCAGAGCAGCACGGGCAGGTCGGCGGCCACGGCGAGGGTGAGCGCCTCCAGTTGGCCGTCGGGGCGGGGTTCGGTGGTGGAGTCCCGGAGCAGGGCCAACAGATCGGCGGCGATGCCGAGTCGGGACGACGTGGAACCGGGCACGGGCCCCGGCACGGAATCGGGCGCGGTATCGGTCGGGGAGTCGGGTGCGGTACCGGGGGCGGAGTCGGCTGCGAACGGGTCGGAAGGGGCGTCGACGAGGGTGAGCGGGGCGCAAGCGGGCATGGGTGATCACCTTTGGGAGTTCGAGGGTCAGGAAGTCCGAGGGTTCGGAAGTCCGAGGGTTCGGAAGTCCGAGGGTTCGGGAGTCCGAGGGTTCGGGAGTTCGGGGGTTCGGGAGTTCGGGGTTCGGCGGCGCGGAGCCGGTGAAGCGCTGCCGCGGAGGCGAACGAGGTTCAGCGAACGAGGGCGTGGCGGGGGTGGGACCGTCGGCCGGGGCGGCGGACGGCCCCGGGCAGGACACGGCCGGGCCCGGGCCCCGCGAGTCCGGCCCTGAACAGCCCGTAGGTGACGCGCCGTCGCGCGGCCGCCCGCAACTCGTCCCGCAGCGGTCCCTCGCGCAGTGTCGCGTCGGGCCCGAGCAGCCCCTCGACGACGGCCAGCGCACCGGCGATGTCTCCGTGGACGAGCCGGTCACGGACCCCGGTCAGGCAGTCCGGGCGGCGATGGGCGTCGTCGATGGCCCGCAGGCAGGGCAGCGGGCTCCCGGTCAGCGCGACCAGCAACTCCTCCCGCCGGACCTCGTCCGGGTGGTGGTCGAGCGCGGCCAGCACCCCGTCGACCAGCCCGATCCGATGCCGCTCCCCCCGGCACTCCACGAGATGCGGCTGCCCGGCCCGGGCGGGATGCGGGAATCGGTCCGGCCCGGTCGGCGCCGGCGAGTGCCCCGGTACCAACGCCGAGGCGACGAGCGGATGCAGCCGGTCGGCGCCGATCGCGCCGGCGCGGAGCAACTCCAGGTCGGGCGGCACCCAGGTCGCCGCGTCGGGCAGGACCGGCAGAACGGTCGAGCCGTCGCTGCGGGTGGACACGGCGGTGATCCGCGAGGCGGACGGCACGCCTGCGGACTCGGAAGCGGGCCCCGGCCCTAGTCCGAGTACCAGCCGATGCCGGCCCCCGAGCCGCACGAGTACCGTCCCGCCGGCCCCGGACCCGGACCCGGACCCGGTACTGCCCTCGGCCCGGAGCAGGAGTTCGGCCTCGTCCGCCCATCGGTCGACGGCGGCGCCCCGCCCGTCGGGCCCGGGAAGTTCGTGGCCGAGCAGGGTGTCACCCGCCGCGCCACCGGCCCGGATCCGCAGTTCGTCCGCCCGACGCGCATCCCAGAGGTGCCGGTGCAGGTCGAACCGGAACCGCCGGCTGGGACGGGGATGCGGATGCGTACGGTCACCGCGGGACCCGTCCCACAACCCGAGGCTGAACCGCTGGCCGGCATCCGCCCAGGCGGGCGGGGTCCGCACCACGAGGTGCACCGGCCACCGGGTGTCGTCCCGCCCCGCGCCGCCGACACCGACGTCGAGGTCATACCGAGCGAGGGAGACGGTCACCCCCGGCCGCAGCAATCCGTCGGGAGCGACCCTCGGCATATGCCATCGCAGCAGGTCAGGCGCCAAGTGACGGAGATCGGCCCGGAGTCGGGAGACAAACGCACGACCGTAGGTCCGCGCCACGGCGCGAAGGTCGAGATCGACGTCGACACCTGCGGCGACACACGCCCCAGCCCAGTCCCCGACATGGCGGCGGGCAGTCGCAGTCTCGATCATGGAGGCCGGCACGGCGAACTCGCGCACGCGCAGCCAGAAGGAAAGTCGGGAATCCTCGTTCGCGATCCAAGTGAGCATCAGCACTCACCTTGCGCGGACGGGGCCCCCGATCTGTCTACAGAAGAGGTAGTCATCGCCGGGGAGCATAACGCTCCCCGGCGCCGATCCGCCAGGGACTTCCGCTCCCGCCGCTCCCGGCCCGGGCCGCCGGGGCCACCGCGCGTACATCGGTGGCCCCGGCGGAGCGGCGGTCCGCCGCCCGGTCAGCGCAGCACGACCCCCGCTCCCTCCACCGCCTCCTCCGACGGCGTCTCCACCAACCCCAACTCCGTGCCGGAGGCGAGGAGTCGGTGGGCGGGGAGGATGCGGACCGTGTAGCCGTAGGGGCCGGTGCGGTCCAGGGACAGGGGGCCCTCGTAGAGCCAGCGGCCCTCGAGGTCGGGGCCGCCGGACGGTTTCAGCGGGACCGTCGCCGCGTCCGTGATGCGGTCCTCCTCGTCGACTCGACCCGAGACCGCCTGCACCTCGACGTCGTCGGGGGTGAGGTCGCCCAGGCCGACGCGGACCCGCAGCGCGAGGGTCGTACCGAGTTCGGCGGTGGTGGTGGCCACCGACGTCTCGACGTGGTCGACCTGCACCGCGTGCCAGGCGGCGCGCACCCGCTGTTTCCAGGCGGCGAGTTCGCGCGCGGTGTCGGGGCTCATCGTCCGGTGTGCGTGGGCGGCCGGTGTGTAGAGCCGTTCGACGTACTCGCGGACCATGCGTCCCGCCAACACCTTCGGGCCGAGCAGGGTGAGGGTCTGGCGGACCATCTCGATCCAGCGGTCGGGCAGGCCCGCCTGGCCGCGTTCGTAGAAGCGGGGGGTGATGCGCTGTTCGAGGAGGTCGTAGAGGGCCGCCGCCTCGATGTCGTCACGGTGGTCGGGGTCGGTGCCTGCGCCGTCGGCGGTGGGGATCGCCCAGCCGAAGTCGGGCTGGAACCACTCGTCCCACCAGCCGTCCAGGACGGAGAGGTTGAGGCAGCCGTTGAGCGCCGCCTTCATCCCGGACGTGCCGCAGGCTTCCAGGGGCCGCAGGGGGTTGTTGAGCCAGATGTCGCAGCCGGGGTACAGCTTCTGCGCCATCGCCATGCCGTAGTCGGGCAGGAAGACGACGCGGTGGCGGACCCGGGGGTCGTCGGTGAACCGGACCAGCTCCTGGACCAGTCGTTTGCCCCCGTCGTCCGCGGGGTGCGCCTTGCCCGCGACGACGATCTGGATCGGCCGCTCCGGGTGGAGCAGGAGGTCCATCAGGCGGTCGCGGTCCCTCAGCATCAGCGTCAGACGCTTGTAGGAGGGGACCCGCCGGGCGAAGCCGATGGTGAGGACGTCGGGGTCGAGGACGCCGTCGATCCAGCCCAACTCGGCTGTGCCGGCGCCTCGTTGACGCCAGGAGGCGCGCAGCCGCTCCCGCACCTCCACGACCAGTTGCTCGCGCAGCTCGCGGCGCAGCTCCCAGATGTCCTGGTCGGGGATGTCGGCGACGGCGTCCCAGCGGTCGGAGCCGCCGACGCTCAGGGCGTCCTCGGCGCGCCCGGAGCCGAACTGGCGGGCGCCGAGGCGCAGGACCTCCGGAGCGACCCAGGTCGGAGCGTGCACCCCGTTGGTGACGGAGGTGATCGGCACCTCCTCCGGGTCGAAGCCGGGCCACAGGCCGGAGAACATCTCCCTGCTCACCTGGCCGTGCAGCAGGGACACGCCGTTCGCGCGCTGGGCCAGCCGCAGGCCCATCACGGCCATGTTGAACAGGTTCGGCTCGCCGCCCGGGTAGGTCTCCATGCCAAGGCGCAGGATGCGGTCGACGTCCATGCGCGGGAGCTCGGCCTGGGGGCCGAAATGGCGGGCGACGAGTTCACGGTCGAAGCGGTCGATGCCGGCCGGGACGGGGGTGTGCGTGGTGAAGACCGTTCCGGCGCGGACGGCTTCGAGACCGGCGTCGAACTCCACCCCCTGGTCGCAGAGTTCGGCGATCCGTTCCAGGCCGAGGAAGCCCGCGTGGCCCTCGTTGGTGTGGAAGACCTCGGGCGGGGCGTGGCCGGTCAGCCGGCAGTACGTGCGTACCGCCCGGACACCTCCTATGCCCAGCAGCATCTCCTGGAGCAGCCGGTGCTCGCTGCCACCGCCGTAGAGCCGGTCGGTCACCCCGCGTTCGCCGAGGTCGTTCTCCTCGACGTCCGAGTCGAGCATGAGGAGCGGGACCCGGCCGACCTGGGCCAGCCAGACCCGGGCGTGCAGCTGTTTGCCTGCCGGGAGGGCGAGGGAGATCTGCGCGGGGGTGCCGTCGTCCTCCTTCAGGAGGGTGACCGGCAGCTCGTTGGGGTCGAGGACCGGATAGTGCTCCTGCTGCCAGCCGTCCCGGGAGAGCGACTGACGGAAGTAGCCGTGCCGGTAGAGCAACCCGACGCCGATCAGCGGGACGCCCAGGTCGCTGGCCGCCTTCAGATGGTCGCCGGCCAGGATGCCGAGACCACCGGAGTACTGGGGCAGCGCGGCGGTGACCCCGAACTCGGGTGAGAAGTAGGCGACGGCGGCGGGCAGCCCGGCGCTGCGGGGCTGCGCCTGGTACCAGCGGTCGCCGGTCACGTAGTCGTGCAGGTCGTCGGCGGCGGCACCGAGCCTGCGCAGGAAGCGTCGGTCGCCGGCGAGCTCGGTCAGGCGTGCCGGACGCACGCCGCCGAGGAGTCTCACCGGGTCGCCGTCCGAGACGGCCCAGCGCTCGGGGTCGACGGACTGGAAGAGGTCGCGGGTCTCGGCGTGCCAGGACCAGCGCAGGTTGCGGGCCAGATCGCTGAGTGGGAGGAGGGGTTCGGGGAGGAGGGGTCGGACGGTGAATCGACGGATCGCCTTCACATTCCACCTCGGCGTGCGTGAGGAAGAGACGCACGGCGGTGTGCGTCCACGTCGTCTACGAAGGTACCGGCGCCGACGCGGGCCTCGCTGAGGGCTGGCCGCCCGCGGACCCTCGCTTTTCGGCCCTACCCGCGACAACGGGCCGAAACCCGTTTCGCCCCGGTAGGCCACCTTGTGGCCTTTCGCCCCGCACGAGAGGCTGCCCAGTGGCGTACCCGGCGAAGTCGGGCAAGTCGGCGGAGCCGTCGTGCGCCGAGTCGAGGAGGGGAACTCGAACCATGGCACGGACGCGAGCACGGCGTCTGCGCCGGGCGGGGGGCCTGACCGCGGTCGTCACGACCGTGGTTCTTTCGGCCGTCACCCTGCCCGCGCACGCCGCACCGGAGGGGAAGATACTCGGCGCCGGTCTGCCCGGTTCCGTCGGCGGAAGCTATCTGGTGACGCTGACGGGGGACACCGACGCGTCGTCGAAGGCCGGGCGGAGCCTCGTCGGTTCGTACGGGGCGACCGTCAGCCGGACCTACGACACGGTCCTCAACGGGTTCGCCGTCGAGGCGGACGAGAGACAGGCACGGCGACTTTCGGCCGACCCTCGGGTGGCCTCGGTGGTCCAGGACACCCGGGTGACCCTGGATGCGGCCGGTGCCGACGGGAATCCGCCGTCGTGGGGGCTGGACCGTGTCGACCAGCCGGGCCGGCCGCTGGACAACAGCTACAACTGGCCGAAGTCGGCGGGCGCCGGGGTCACGGTGTACGTGATCGACACCGGCGTCCGGATCACGCACGCCGACTTCGGCGGCCGGGCGAGCTACGGCTGGGACTTCGTCGGAGGTGACCGCGTCGCCGCCGACGGCAACGGCCACGGCACGCATGTCGCCGGCATCGCGGCGGGCACACGGCTGGGTGTCGCCAAGAAGGCCAGGGTGGTCGCGGTACGGGTGCTCGACAACGCCGGTGCGGGCACCACCGCGCAGGCCATCGCGGGTATCGACTGGGTCACCCGGCACGCCCGCAAGCCTGCGGTGGCCAACCTCAGCCTGGGCGGCGGCTACAACGCGGCGCTGGACGCGGCCGTCCGCAACTCCATCCGGTCCGGGGTCACCTACACCGTCGCGGCGGGCAACGCGGGACAGCCGGCCGCCCTGCACTCCCCCGCCGACGTGCGGGAGGCGATCACGGTCGGCGCCATCGACCGGGGGGACGCCCGGGCGGGCTTCTCCAACTACGGTTCGGCCCTCGACCTGTTCGCGCCGGGAGTGTCGATCACCTCCGCCTCGTACACGAGCGACACCGGCCGGGTGGCCCACTCCGGCACGTCGATGGCGGCTCCGCACGCGGCGGGCGCGGCCGCGCTCCACCTCGCCGACCACCCGAAAGCCACCCCCGCCCAGGTCGCGCGGGCACTGGTCACGGGGGCGGTGAACGGCAGGGTTTCCGGCCGCGGGACCGGTTCGCCGAACAAGCTCCTCCAGGTCCCACCGTTCGCATGACGGGGCTCCGAGGCCGGCTCCGTTCCCCCTCGAACGGGGCCGGTCTTGTGCGTTGACATTGGCACGAGTAGTTAACAACGTGCCGGATTGCTCACCCGCATAGGGTGGAAGGCTCCCTCGGTACTCCCCCGCAGGACCCCCTCCCCACCACATCCATCCGCCTACCCCCCGTTTGATGCGGACAGGAGCGGTCATGCCAGCAAGGCACCACCCGTCATCACCCCCGACGCCTCGCACCAGGAACGACAAGAGCGGCAAGAGCACCGGCGGCGTCGAGAACGCCGAGCAGGACCCGTCGGTCCCGGTGCTCACGCCCGCACCCGGCCCACCGGCCCCGGAGCGATCCTCCTCGGGCGGCGAGGTCACCGCCGTCGGCCGCATACCCGTTCTCGACGTCCGCCCGTTCGTCCAGCGCGGTCGCAGGCCCGCCAAGGCGGTCACGGGTGAGACGTTCGAGGTCTCGGCGACCGTGTTCCGGGAGGGGCACGACGCCGTCGCCGCCAACGTCGTCCTGCGGGATCCGGACGGCAACCCGGGCCCCTGGACGCCGATGCGTGAACTCGCCCCGGGCACCGACCGGTGGGGCGCGGACGTCACGCCGGACGCGACAGGCCGCTGGACGTACACCGTGGAGGCCTGGAGCGACCCGGTCGCCACCTGGCGGCACCACGCCCGCATCAAGATCCCCGCGGGGATGGACACCGAGCTGGTCCTCGACGAGGGCGCACGTCTGTACGAACGGGCGGCTGCCGGAGTGCCGGAGGGACCCGACCGCACCGTGGTGCTGACGGCGGCCGAGGCGCTGCGCGACGAATCCCGCCCGGCGGTCTCCCGCCTCGCGGCGGCGCTGACGCCGCAGGTCGACGCCGTGCTCGGCCGCCATCCGCTGCGGGAGCTGGTCACCGCTTCCGAGCCGCTGCCGCTGCTGGTCGAGCGCGAACGCGCCCTGTACGGCGCCTGGTACGAGTTCTTCCCGCGTTCCGAGGGGACCGCCGAGCGCCCGCACGGCACGTTCCGTACCGCCGCGCGCCGGCTGCCCGCCATCGCCGCGATGGGCTTCGACGTCGTCTACCTCCCGCCGATCCACCCCATCGGCACCACCTTCCGCAAGGGCCGCAACAACACCCTCGACCCCGGCCCGGACGATGTCGGGGTGCCCTGGGCGATCGGCTCGCCGGAGGGCGGTCACGACGCCGTCCATCCGGACCTGGGGACCATCGAGGACTTCGCCTGGTTCGTGGAACGGGCGGGAGAACTGGGCCTGGAGATCGCGCTCGACTTCGCGCTCCAGTGCTCTCCCGACCACCCCTGGGTGCAGAAACACCCCGAGTGGTTCCACCACCGGCCCGACGGCACCATCGCGTACGCCGAGAACCCGCCGAAGAAGTACCAGGACATCTACCCGATCGCCTTCGACGCCGACCTGGACGGTCTGGTGGCCGAGTCCGTGCGGGTCCTGCGGCACTGGATGTCGTACGGGGTGCGGATCTTCCGGGTCGACAACCCGCACACCAAGCCGGTGGTGTTCTGGGAGCGGGTCATCGCGGAGATCAACCGCACCGACCCCGACGTGATCTTCCTCGCCGAGGCCTTCACCCGCCCCGCGATGATGCACACCCTCGGCCAGATCGGCTTCCAGCAGTCCTACACCTACTTCACCTGGCGCAACACCAAGCAGGAACTGACGGAGTACCTCACCGAACTGTCGGGGGACGCCGCCTCCTACATGCGGCCCAACTTCTTCGCCAACACCCCCGACATCCTGCACGCCTACCTCCAGCACGGCGGCCGCCCCGCGTTCGAGATCCGCGCCGTCCTCGCCGCCACCCTCTCGCCTACCTGGGGCGTCTACAGCGGCTACGAACTGTGCGAGGACACCCCCTTGCGCGAGGGCGCCGAGGAGTACCTCGACTCGGAGAAATACCAGCTCAAACCCCGTGACTGGGCGGCCGCCGAGAAAGCCGGCCGCAGCATCGCGCCGCTGCTCACCCGGCTCAACGAGATCCGGCGGGCGAACCCGGCCCTGCACCAGCTCCGGGATCTGCACTTCCATCCCACGGACAAGGAAGCGGTGATCGCCTACTCGAAGAGGAGCTCGGAGAAGAGCGGTTCGAACACGGTTCTGGTGGTCGTCAACCTCGACCCCCACCACACCCAGGAGGCGACGGTGTCGTTGGACATGCCGCAACTCGGCCTGGACTGGCACGAGTCGGTGCCGGTGCGCGACGAGCTCACCGGCGACACCTACCACTGGGGCAGGGCCAACTACGTGCGCCTCGAACCGGGCACCAGGCCCGCGCACGTACTCACCGTCCTGCGACCGTCCAACCCGCAGATCGGAGGGTCACCCACACCATGATCGTCAACGAGCCCGTTCCGGACACCTTCGAGGACACTCCCGCCAAGGACCGCGACCCCGAGTGGTTCAAACGCGCCGTGTTCTACGAGGTCCTCGTCCGCTCCTTCCAGGACAGCAACGGCGACGGCGTCGGCGACCTCAAAGGCATCACCGCCAAACTCGACTACCTGCAATGGCTGGGAGTCGACTGCCTCTGGCTGCCGCCGTTCTTCAAATCCCCGCTACGGGACGGCGGATACGACGTATCCGACTACACCGCCGTCCTCCCCGAATTCGGCGACCTCGCCGACTTCGTCGAATTCGTCGACGCCGCCCACCAACGCGGCATGCGCGTCATCATCGACTTCGTGATGAACCACACCAGCGACCAGCACCCGTGGTTCCAGGAATCGAGGAAAGACCCCGACGGACCCTACGGCGACTACTACATGTGGGCCGACGACGACAAACAGTACGGCGACGCCCGCATCATCTTCGTCGACACCGAAGTCTCCAACTGGACCTTCGACCCGGTCCGCAAGCAGTACTTCTTCCACCGGTTCTTCTCCCACCAGCCGGACCTCAACTACGAGAACCCGGCCGTCCAGGAGGAGATGATCTCCGCACTGCGGTTCTGGCTGGACCTGGGCATCGACGGCTTCCGCCTCGACGCCGTGCCCTACCTGTACGCCGAGGAGGGCACGAACTGCGAGAACCTCCCGGCCACCCACGAGTTCCTGAAGCGGGTCCGCAAGGAGATCGACGCCGCCTACCCGGACACGGTGATCCTGGCGGAGGCCAACCAGTGGCCGGAGGACGTCGTCGACTACTTCGGCGACTACGCCTCGGGCGGCGACGAATGCCACATGGCGTTCCACTTCCCCGTCATGCCCCGCATCTTCATGGCGGTCCGCCGGGAATCCCGCTACCCCGTCTCGGAGATCCTCGCCAAGACCCCCGCGATCCCCTCCCGCTGCCAGTGGGGAATCTTCCTGCGCAACCACGACGAGCTCACCCTCGAAATGGTCACCGACGAGGAACGCGACTACATGTACGCGGAATACGCGAAAGACCCGCGTATGCGCGCCAACATCGGCATCCGCCGCCGTCTCGCGCCTTTGCTGGAGAACGACCGCAACCAGATCGAGCTCTTCACCGCACTGCTGCTGTCCCTGCCCGGCTCGCCGATCCTGTACTACGGCGACGAGATCGGCATGGGCGACAACATCTGGCTCGGCGACCGCGACGCCGTCCGCACCCCCATGCAGTGGACACCGGACCGCAACGCGGGCTTCTCGTCCTGCGACCCCGGACGGCTCGTCCTGCCGACCATCATGGATCCCGTCTACGGGTACCAGGTCACCAACGTCGAGGCGTCGATGTCGTCGCCCTCCTCGCTGCTGCACTGGACCCGGCGCATGATCGAGATCCGCAAGCAGAACCCCGCCTTCGGCCTCGGCACCTACACCGAACTCCAGTCCTCCAATCCGGCCGTCCTGGCCTTCCTCCGCGAGGCGCCCCTGACCAAGGACGGGGAGGACGACCTGGTGTTGTGCGTGCACAACTTCTCCCGGTTCGCGCAGCCCACGGAACTGGACCTGAGCCGGTTCAAGGGGAGGTACCCGGTGGAGCTGTTCGGCGGGGTGCGTTTCCCGGCGGTCGGCGACCTGCCGTACCTGCTCACCATGGCGGGCCACGGCTTCTACTGGTTCCGGCTGCGCAGGGACGCGGCGTAGGCCGGTCCGGCCCTCGAACCCCGGGCGGGGCGGTTTCCCTCGCCCCGCCCGGGGCACGCATCAGTAACGCCCCGCCCCCGACCCCCCGGGGAAAGGAACGTGACACCTATGGCGGCGACTGTCACACTTTCCGGCCGGACCGACCCCGGCCTCCTCGCTTCGCTCGATCCCCTGCTGCGCGAATGGCTGCCCCGGCAGCGCTGGTTCGCCGGCAAGGGGCGTCCGGTCACCGGGTTCTCGCTGGTGGCGGCCACCGAGCTGCTGCCGGCCCACACCAGACTGGGGCTGTACCACCTGCTGGTGCGCGCCCATCAGCCGGCGACGCCCGGCGACTGCTACCAGCTCCTGATCGGCACCCGCGAGGCGCTGCCGCCCCGGCTGGCGCCCGCGCTCATCGGCCATGTGACCCAGGGCCCGCTGGCCGGGCGGACCGTGTTCGACGCCCTGTACGACACCCGGCCCGCCGAGGTGCTCCTGGAGGCCCTGCGCACCGGGGCCCGGATCGGCGGGCTGCGCTGCGAGCGGGATCCCGGTCAGGAGATCCGGTCGGGTCTGGTCCCGCGCCGGCTGACGGGCGAACAGTCGAACTCGTCCGTCATCTATGGAGATACGTTCATTCTGAAGCTGTTGCGCCGGGTCGTACCGGGCGTCAACCCCGACCTGGAGCTGCCGTTGGCGCTGGCCCGCGAGGGCTGCCCCCGGGTGCCCGCGCCGACCGCGTGGATGTACGGGGACCCGGGTGAGGGCGAGGGCGAGTCGTACGTCCTGGCCGTGCTCCAGCCGTTTGTGCAGGGCGCGGCGGACGGCTGGGAGCTGGCGCTGCGGGAACTGGCCAAGGGCGAGGACTTCGCCGCCGAGGCGCGGGCGCTGGGGCGGGCCACCGCCGAGGTGCACGGCGCGCTGGCCCGGGCGCTGCCCACGGCGACGCTGGGGCCGGCCCAGATACGGCCGATGGTGGACGGCATGACCGAGCGGCTGGACGCCGCCGCTCAGGCGGTGCCCGCGCTGCGCCCGTACGCGCCGGCGCTGCGCACCGCGTTCACCGCGCTGGCCGACCTCGCGGCCGAGGGCCACACCTGGACCGCCCAGCGCGTCCACGGCGATCTGCACCTCGGGCAGTGTCTGCGCTCGGCATCCGGCGAGTGGGCGCTGATCGACTTCGAGGGGGAGCCCGCCAGGCCGCTGGCGGAGCGGCGGATGCCCCAGCCGACCGTGCGGGACGTGGCGGGCATGCTGCGTTCCTTCGACTACGCCGCCCACTCGGCCGATCCGCCCGCACCGGCCTGGGCACACGCCTGCCGGGCGGCCTACTGTTCCGGGTACGCCGAGGTGGCGGGCGTCGACCCGCGCACCGACCCCGTGCTGCTGCGGGCCCACGAGACGGACAAGGCGGTCTACGAGGTGGTCTACGAGGCCCGGCACCGTCCCGACTGGCTCCCCGTGCCCCTTTCCGCGATACACCGCCTCGCCGCACCCGATCTGCCTTGAGGAGGCTCCGTACGTGACTCCCCCGAAGAAGAAGGCCACCGCGAAGAAAGCAGTGACCAAGAAGGCGGCGGCCGAGAAGTCGGCGAACAGGAAGACGACGGGCAAGAAGCCGGCGGGCGGGAAGAAGACGGCCGGCGGGGCGGCGGACGCGACGACGCCCACGGAGCAGGTGACCGCCGAGGCGGCGGCGGTCGAGGACGCGGTCCCGGAGACGTCGGCGGCGCCGGCGGCCGAACCGGGGCGGATACCCCCGGCGGCGGCCGAGGACATCGTCGCGAAGGAGCCGGCGAAGCCGGGACAGCTCCCCGTGGACGTCGGCCCCGACTCCGGTTCCGGCCGCGGCCCCGGCACCGGCCCCGGTCCCGATGCCGTCATCGACCCCGCGCTCGGCCCCGCCGACCGTGAACGGCTGTTGCACGGCACCCATCACGACCCGCACTCCGTGCTCGGCGCGCATCCGGTGTCCGGCGGGGTCGTCTTCCGGGCGCTGCGCCCGTACGCGCGGTCCGTCACCGTGCTGGCGGGCGATGTGCGCGCCGAACTCCACGACGACGGCGACGGTTTCTTCTCCGGCCTGCTGCCCCTGACGGAGACCCCGGTCCACCGGCTCCTGGTGACCTACGAGAGCACCACCGTGGAGACCGAGGACGCCTACCGCTTCCTGCCGACCCTGGGCGACCTGGACCTGCACCTGATCGGAGAGGGCCGGCACGAGCAGCTGTGGACGGTGCTCGGCGCGCGCCCGACGACCCACCAGGGCGTGGGCGGCACCGCCTTCTCCGTGTGGGCGCCGAACGCGCGCGGGGTGCGGCTGGTCGGCACCTTCAACTTCTGGGACGGCACGGGGTATCCGATGCGGTCGCTGGGCTCGTCCGGGATCTGGGAGCTGTTCGTGCCCGGGATCGGCGAGGGCGAGCTGTACAAGTTCGACATCACCCGCCCCGACGGCTCGCACACCCTGCGGGCCGACCCCATGGCCAGGCGCACCGAGGTGCCGCCGGCGACCTCGTCGATCGTGCACGCCTCGCACTACGAGTGGGGCGACGAGGAGTGGCTGGCGCGGCGGGCCGGGACGCCCGTGCACGAGGCGCCGTTCTCCGTCTACGAGATCCATCTGGCCTCCTGGCGGCCCGGGCTGACGTACCGGCAACTGGCCGATCAACTGCCCGCGTACGTCCGGGACCTCGGCTTCACCCATGTCGAGCTGATGCCGGTCGCCGAGCATCCCTTCGGCGGCTCCTGGGGCTACCAGGTCACCGGTTTCTACGCGCCCACCGCCCGGCTCGGCGGCCCCGACGACTTCAAGTACCTGGTGGACGCGCTGCACCGGGCCGGCATCGGCGTCCTGATGGACTGGGTGCCGGCGCATTTCCCGCGCGACGAGTGGGCCCTCGCGGAGTTCGACGGACGTCCGCTGTACGAGCACGAGGACCCGCTGCGCGCGGCGCATCCCGACTGGGGGACGCTGGAGTTCGACTTCGGACGGCGCGAGGTGCGCAACTTCCTGGTGGCGAACGCCACGTACTGGTGCGAGGAGTTCCACATCGACGGGCTGCGCGTGGACGCCGTCGCCTCGATGCTGTACCTCGACTACTCGCGCGAGCCGGACCAGTGGACCCCGAACGAGCACGGCGGCCGGGAGAACCTGGACGCGGTGGCGTTCCTCCAGGAGATGAACGCGACGGTGTACCGCCGCAGCCCCGGGGTGGTCACGATCGCGGAGGAGTCCACGGCCTGGGACGGCGTCACGCGGGCCACGCACCACTCGGGCCCGAGCGGATTCGGCGGGCTCGGGTTCGGGCTGAAGTGGAACATGGGCTGGATGCACGACTCGCTGGCGTACATGAGCCACGAGCCGGTGCACCGCAGGTATCACCACCACGAGATGACCTTCTCCATGGTGTACGCCTACAGCGAGAACTACGTGCTGCCCATCTCCCACGACGAGGTGGTCCACGGCAAGCGTTCGCTGGTGTCGAAGATGCCCGGCGACTGGTGGCAGCAGCGCGCCGCCCTGCGGGCGTACCTGGCGTTCATGTGGGCCCACCCGGGCAAGCAACTCCTCTTCATGGGGCAGGAGTTCGCCCAGGGCGCGGAGTGGTCCGAGGCCCACGGCCCCGACTGGTGGCTGCTGGATCCGGCGTACGGCGCCGAGGCCGACCACCGCGGTGTCCGGGATCTGGTCCGCGACCTGAACACCGTGTACCGGGCGGCGCCGGCCCTCTGGCAGCGGGACACCGATCCCGCCGGTTTCCAGTGGGTGGTCGGGGACGCGGCCGAGGAGAACGTCTTCGGCTTCCTGCGGTACGACGCCGAGGGCTCCCCGCTGCTGTCCGTCTCCAACTTCTCGCCGGTCGTCCGCCACGACTACCGACTCGGCGTGCCCGACGACGTCCCGGCCTGGCACGAGGTCCTCAACACCGACGCGGCCGGGTACGGCGGCAGCGGGGTCGCCCATTCCGACCCGGTCAAGCCGGAGCCGCAGGGCCATCACGGCCGGCCGGCGAGCGTCCGGCTGACGCTGCCGCCGCTGGCGACGGTGTGGCTGCGGCCCGCCTGAACCCGGGCCGGCCGGCGGCCGGTACGAAGGTGTGCGGTGGGGTCCTGCCCCACCGCACACCGCACACCCCCGCACATCGCACCGGCGGCCACCTCGCGGTGATCACGGCCCCCGCCCGATACCGCCCCGGCGTCCCGCGTTACGCCGGGTGTCCCCCGAGGACCGCCGCCAGCGCCTTCGGCAGCGGCCTGGCGTGCAGCACCCCGAGCCGCTGCGTCGCCCGGGTCAGCGCCACGTACAGGTCACTGGTGCCGTACCGCGAGGGCTCCACCACCAGCACGGAGTCGAACTCCAGGCCCTTGGACTGGCGCGGGTCGAGCAGCACGACGTTCCGGGTGAGGTCCGGCTCGGCGCCCGCCGTCACCCCGTCCAGCCGCGCCGCCAGTTTCCGGTGCAGGTCGCGCGGGGCGATGACGGCGAGCCGGCCCTCGGCCGGGGTCATCTCGCCGACCGCGTCGGCGACGGCGCCGGGGAGATCGTCGGTGGCGCGCGCCCATGGACGTACACCGGTCGACCGCACCGAACTCGGCGGCTCGAAGCCGGGGTGCTCCGCGCGGACCACCGCGGCGGCGACGTCCATGATCTCGGCCGGGGTGCGGTAGTTGACGCCGAGCCGGGTGTGCGCCCAACGGTCCTCCACGTACGGCTGGAGGATGCCGGCCCAGGAGCCGACGCCGGCCGCCTCGGCGGTCTGCGCCGGGTCGCCGACCAGGGTCATCGAGCGGGTCGGGCTGCGCCGCATCAGCAGCCGCCAGGCCATCGGCGACAGTTCCTGCGCCTCGTCGACGATGATGTGCCCGAACGCCCAGGTGCGGTCGGCGGCCGCGCGTTCGGCGGCGCTGCGGTGGTCGTCCTCCACATGGCGTTCGGCGAAGCGTTCGGCGTCGATGATGTCGTGCGCGGACAGGACCTCGGAGTCCTCCTCGTGCTTGTCCTCGAACTCGTAGGTGCGCGAGGCGTACGAGACGTCCAGGACGCCCTGCGCGTAGGCGACCTGGGTCTCCCGCTCGCGGTCCGCGCGGGCCCGTGCCACCCGGTCGTCCTCACCGAGCAGTTCGGCCGCCTCGTCGAGCAGCGGTACGTCCGCCACGGTCCAGGCCCGTGTCACCGGGCGGCGGATGGCGGCCGCGTCGTCGTCGGAGACGTACCCCACGGGGTCGGCGAGGAAGTCGGCCAGCAGGCGCTGCGGGGTCAGGCGCGGCCACAACTGGTCGATGGCGGCCCAGACCTCGGGGTTCTCGGCCAGTTCGTCGCGGATCTGGGTGACGTCGCTCGGGTCGAGGAGGTTCGTTCCGTCGTAGGGATCGGTGCCGATGCGTTCGGCGAGCATGTCGGTGAGCGCGTTGAGGATGTGGCCCTCGAAGATCTCGCGGGCCGCGTTGTGCGGCAGCCGGGCGGCCCGGGTGCGCTCACGGGCCACGTTGACCAGGCCGTCGTCCAGCATCAGGATCTCGCGGTCGTGGCCGATCGCGATCACGGGATCGGGCAGCGCCTGCCAGTCGCGTACGACGTCGGCGAGGACGTCGGCCATGTCGGCGCGGCCCTTCACGGCCGCCGCCGCGCGGGTGTCGGTCGCCGTCGCCCGCACGCCCGGGAAGAGTTCGCCGACCGTCGCCAGCAGCACACCGGTCTCGCCCAGCGAGGGCAGCACCTCACCGATGTAGCCGAGGAAGGCGGGGTTGGGGCCGACGATCAGGACGGCCCGCTTGGCGAGCAGTTCCCGGTGTTCGTAGAGGAGGTAGGCGGCGCGGTGCAGGGCGACGGCCGTCTTGCCGGTGCCGGGGCCGCCCTCGACCACCAGCACCCCTCGGTGGGGCGCCCGGATGATCTCGTCCTGTTCGGCCTGGATGGTCTGCACGATGTCGCTCATCCGGCCGGTGCGCGCGGAGTTGATCGCGGCGAGCAGGACGGCGTCGCCGGTCGGGTCCTCGTGGCCGGTGCGGGTGACGTCGCCGATGTCGAGGATCTCGTCGTGCAGGGCGGTGACCCGGCGGCCCTCGGTGGTGAGGTGTCGGCGCCTGCGCAGTCCCATCGGGGTGTGGCCGGTGGCGAGGTAGAAGGGGCGGGCGACGTCGGCGCGCCAGTCGATGAGGACCGGGGTGCGCTCGGCGTCCTCGGCGCGCAGGCCGATGCGTCCGATGTGGTGGTCGGTGCCGGAGGTGAGGTCGATGCGGCCGAAGCAGAGGGAGCCGTCCACCGCGTTCAGCGCGGCGAGCAGCCCGGAGCGCTCGGCGACCAGGATGTCCCGCTCGAGCCGGGCCTGCATGGGCGTGTTGCCCTGGGCCAGCGCGTCGGTGACGGCGCCCTCGGTGTGACCGCGCAGGGCGTCCACTCTCGCGTACAGGTCGTCGATGAATTCCTGCTCGCAGCGCAATTCACTATCCGGAAAGTCGGCGTTTGACAATTCCACTCCCGCCCGCATATGCTGTGCTCACTGAGCCTCTTTGCGACCTCGTTCACCGAAGTCGCGAATCATCGAATATACGCAGAGAAATCCCCCGAGCGCAATTGCTCGGGGGATTTCTCCGTAGAGGGGGGGGACGCCCCGGCCCGTCAGTTCGGCCCGGCGGCTCCTCGCCGGGGTCTCACAGGACCTCGTCCAGCTCCGCCAGCAGCCGGCGCTTGGGCCGGGCGCCCACCATCGACTTCACGGGCTCACCGGCCCGGAACACCATGAAGGTCGGCATCGACAGCACCCGGTAGGCGTTGGTGGTCTCCGGGTTGGTGTCCACGTTCAGCTGCACCACCTTCAGCCGCTCGCCCTCCTCCGCGGCGAGCGCGGTGAGCACCGGCCCCATCTGCCGGCACGGCGGACACCAGTCGGCGGTGAACTCCACCAGCACCGGCAGATCCGCCCCGAGCACCTCCGCCCCGAAGTCCGCGTCCGTCACCTCGGCCACACCATCCGCCTTGATCACCGTTACTGCCCTCCCAGCTCGCACTCGGGCTCCGGACCCCCCGGAACCCGCGCCTCGGCGGCCAGCTCGTCGCGCGCCAGCTCGGCCCGCGCGAGCTGCCCGGCGACCGTCTCCCGTACCGCCCGCAGCTCCCCGATGAGCGCGTCCAGCTCGTCCAGCTTGCGCCGGTAGACCGTGAGCGACGCCGGGCACGAGTCGCCCTGCGGGTGCCCGGCCCGCAGACACTCCACGAAGGGCCGGGTCTCCTCCAGGTCGAACCCGAAGTCCTGGAGCGTCCTGATCTGCCGCAACAGCCGCAGATCACTCTCGTCGTACGTCCGGTACCCGTTGTCGCCCCGCCGTGCGGGCAGCAGCCCGCGCGACTCGTAGTACCGCAGCGTCCGGGTGGTGGTCCCGGCCCGTGCGGCCAGCTCGCCGATGCGCATGCCTACGAACGTAAGGCTTGACGCCCACGTCAAGGCAAGAGCGGTTTGCGTTCGACCGGCGAGGTGAGCACGATCGACGTCGTGGTGCGCCCGAGCGCGGAGACCGCCTCGAGGACGCCCTCCAGGTGGACGGTGTCCCGGACGGCGACCTTGAGGATCCAGCAGTCCTCCCCCACCACGTGGTGGACCTCGGTGATCTCGGGGCGCCCGATCAGCTCCAGGGTCCTCGGGTGCTTCAGGTTGTAGCCGCCGTGCGGGTCGACCCGGATGAACGCCTGGATTCCGTAGCCGAGCCGCGCGGGACTGACGTGCGCGCCGTAGCCGCTGATGACCCCGGCGGCCTCCAGCCGCCGCACCCGCTCCGTCACCGCCGCCGGACTCAGCCGCACCCGCCGCCCCAGCTCGCTGAGCTTCATCCGGCCGTCGGTCTGGAGCAGTTCCAGGATCTGCCGGTCCACCGCGTCGAAGGCCACCGATGTTCCGTCGGCGGCGGCCCGCGAATCCCGCGGTTCTTTCGGTGCGACGGCCGGAACTCCCATGGTTACCCCTTCAGGACACGCTCGTACGCCGGGAGAATCATGGTCATGCAAATGACACGGGAGGTAAAGGCCCGGGAGGTGGCGGCGGGAGAGTCCGCATCCGGGGAAACGGCGGCCGCGAAGACGCCGGCCGGAAAGACGGCGCCCAGGCGGGGAAATGCGCGCGAGGTATTGGTCATCGGCGGCAACCGGTATTTCGGCAAGCGGCTGATCGCCCGCCTGCTGGCCGCCGGGGACCGGGTGACGGTACTGAACCGCGGCTCCTCCGCGCCGCCCCCGGGCGCGCTCCACCTGATCGCCGACCGCGACGACGAGACGGCCCTGAACGCGGCGCTCGGTTCCCGCGTCTTCGACGTCGTCGTCGACCAGGTCTGCTACACCCCGCGCCAGGCGGCGACCGCCCGCCGGGTGTTCGCCGGCCGGACCGGGCGTTACGTGCTGACGTCGACGGTGGAGGTGTACGAGTACGAGGACTCCGTCGCCTCCGTGCGGGAGCGGGACGTCGATCCGCTGGACGTGCGGGTCGATCTCGAACTCCCCTGGGACGATCCGGAGTTCCTCGACTCGCACTACGGCGAGGGCAAGCGGCAGGCGGAGGCGGTGTTCGCGGCGGAGCCCGTGTTCCCCCACGTGGCCGTCCGGGTCGCCCATGTACTCGGCGGGGCCGACGACTTCACGGGACGGCTGGAGCACTACGCCTCCCGGATCCGCGCGGGTGAACCGATCACCGTGCCGACGGCGAACCGTCCGGCGACGTACATCCATGTCGAGGAGGTCGCCGACTTCCTGTTCTGGACGGTGGGCCAGGACTTCACCGGCCCGGTCAACGCGGCCTCGCACGGGACGCTGACCACGCGCGAACTGTGCGAGGCGGTGGCCGCACACCTCCCCGGGGGCCGGACGGTGTTCCGGGAGGTCGAGGTCGGCGAGGTCTCCCCACTCTCCTTCCGCCGCTTCTACGGCATGGACAACACCCGCGCCACCCGGCTCGGATTCACCTTCGGCAACGCCCGGCGGTGGCTGCCGCGCGCGGCCGCCGAGACCCTCGGGCGGGTGGACCGGCGTGAGACACAGACCGGGCGGCCGAGCCACGGGGGAGTGCTCGGCCGCCCGGAGACGGTGGGGTGGTGACCGGGTGTCCGGCCCCGGTTCAGGCGGGGCCGGACACCCGGAGTCGGGGAGGGCTCAGGCCTTGGCGAGTTCCTTCTCGCCGCCCTCGCGCTGCTCGGGCACGTCCGCCGGGACGGTCTCGACGCCGTCGCCGTCCTCGTCGAGCAGGGTCTTCTCGTCGAAGGGCAGCCCGCCGGCGAGCACCAGCTGCACGCGCGGCTTGTCGATCTCCTTCGTCCAGGTGCCGATCAGCACCGTGGCGACGGCGTTGCCGGCGAAGTTGGTGAGGGCGCGGGCCTCGCTCATGAAGCGGTCGATACCGACGATGAGGCCGATGCCGTCCACCAGGGCGGGCTTGTGCGACTGGAGACCGCCGGCCAGGGTCGCCATACCGGCGCCGGTGACACCGGCCGCGCCCTTGGAGGCGACGAACAGGAAGAGCAGCAGCGGGATCTGCTCGCCGAGCGACATCGGCGTCCCCATGGCGTCGGCGATGAACAGGGACGCCATGGTCATGTAGATCATGGTGCCGTCGAGGTTGAAGGAGTAGCCGGTCGGGACGGTGATGCCGACGACGGGCTTGCTGACCCCCAGGTGTTCCATCTTCGCGATGAGCCGCGGCAGCGCGGACTCGGAGGAGGAGGTGGACAGGATCAGCAGGAACTCCCGGGCCAGGTACTTGAACAGGGAGAGGATGTTCAGACCCGAGACGATCTTCAGCAGCGCGCCGAGCACGATGAAGACGAAGAGGAAACAGGTGGCGTAGAAGCCGAGCATCAGCACGGCGAGGCTCTTGAGCGCGTCCACGCCCGACGAACCGACGACCGCGGCCATGGCGCCGAAGGCGCCGATCGGGGCGGCCCACATCACCATCGCGAGGACGCGGAAGACGAGGCGCTGGATGTGCTCGACACCGCGCAGTACCGGCTGACCGGCCTTGCCCATGGCCTGGAGCGCGAAGCCGCAGAGCAGGGCGATGAGGAGGGTCTGGAGGACCTCGCCCTCGGTGAAGGCGGAGACGATCGTGGTGGGGATGATGCCGAGCAGGAACTCGGTGGTGTCCTTGGCCTCCGGCGAGACCTGCGCCTGCCCGGTCTCCTTCACGGCGTCCGTGATGGCGAGGCCGGTGCCCGGCTCCAGGATGTTGCCGACGACGAGGCCGATCCCGAGGGCGACCAGCGACATGACCATGAAGTAGCCGAGGGCGATACCGCCGACGGCGCCGACCTTGGCGGCCTTGCGCACGGAGCCGATGCCCAGCACGATCGTGCAGAAGATGATCGGCGAGATCATCATCTTGATCAGGTTGACGAAGCCGGTCCCGATGGGCTTCAGCTCGACGGCGAAGTCGGGGGCGGCGAGGCCCACGGCGATGCCGATGGCGACCGCGACGATCACCGCGATGTACAGATAGTGGGTGCGGTCCCGCTTGATCGCGGGTGCGGCAGGTGCCGTATCGGGGGTGCTGCTGGCGGCCACGGCTGCCCTCCTTGACGTCTTCGTCGGCATCACCGGCGTGCGGCTCACGACCGGGGTGTATGGGGGATTGCCGTGACTATCTCCCGCCCTGTGAGGGCGGTCACCCTTCCGTTCATTTAGTTCACGCTCAACCCCGGGGGCACACTGACGGCATGCGCATCCCCGCCCTGCCGAGACCCCGCAGCCTCGCCGGCCAGCTCTTCGCCATGCAGGCGGTGCTGATAGCGGTGCTCGTCGCGGGATACGCGCTGTTCACGTACGTCAGCGACCGCGGCCAGGCCGAGGAGGCCGCGGGCCGCCAGGCCACGGCCGTGGCCCGCTCGGTCGCCGACTCCCCCTCCGTACGGGCGGCGATCCGGACCCCCCGGCCCACCGCCGAGCTCCAGCCGTACGCGCTGCGGGTCATGAAGGACACCGAGGTCGACTTCGTCACGATCATGGACCCGGAGGGCATCCGCTGGACCCACCCGGACGAGACCCAGATCGGCCGGCGCTTCCGCGGCAACACGGCGGCGGCGCTGAAGGGCGACACCTTCACCGAGACCTACACCGGCACCCTCGGCGCGTCCGTCCGCGCGGTCACCCCGATCGAGGACGACGGCACGATCATCGGCCTGGTCAGCGCGGGCATCAAGGTCGAGTCGATCAGCAAGCGGGTGCAGGACCAGGTGACGGCCCTGTTCGCGGTGGCCGTCGGCGCGCTCGCCCTCGGCGCGATCGGCACGTACGTGATCAACGCGTCCCTGCGCCGCCACACCCACGGCATGAACGCGACCGAGCTGAGCCATATGCACGACTACCACCAGGCCGCCCTGCACGCGGTGCGGGAGGGGTTGCTGATGCTGGACGGACAGTACAAGGTGGCGCTGATCAACGACGGGGGCCGGGAGCTGCTGGGCGTCTCGGGAGAGGTGGTGGGCATGTCGGTGGCGGAACTGGGTCTGCCGGCCCCGCTGACGGGTGTGCTGCTCTCCTCGGAGCCCCGGGTGGACGAGGTGCATCTGACAGCGGACCGGGTGCTGGTGGTGAACACCTCCCCGGTGTCGGGCGGCGAGCGCCGGGGCACCGTGGTCACCCTGCGCGATGTGACCGAACTCCAGTCCTTGATGGGCGAGTTGGACTCCGAGCGCGGCTTCACCCAGGCGCTGCGCTCGCAGGCCCACGAGGCGGCGAACCGGCTGCACACCGTGGTGTCGCTGATCGAGCTGGGCCGGGCCGAGGAGGCGGTGGACTTCGCGACGGCGGAGCTGGAACTGGCCCAGGCGCTGACCGACCAGGTGGTCGCCGCCGTCAGCGAGCCGGTGCTCGCGGCCCTGCTGCTCGGCAAGACGGCCCAGGCCAACGAGCGGGGCGTGGAACTGGTCGTGTCGCAGGAGAGCACCCTGGACGACGGCCTGCTGCCGGAGTCGCTCCCCGCCAGGGACCTGGTGACGATCCTGGGCAACCTGATCGACAACGCGGTGGACGCGGCCCAGGGAAGCACCCGGGCGCGGGTGACGGTGACCGCCGCCACCGAGAGCACCGAGCTGCTGCTGCGGGTGGCGGACACGGGAGCGGGTGTGGATCCCGCGCACGCCTCCCTGGTCTTCGAACGCGGCTTCTCGACGAAACCCGCCGGGCCGGGCGGGCGCGGCCTCGGGCTGGCGCTGGTCCGCCAGGCGGTCCAGCGGCACGACGGGACGCTGTCGGTGGCGGAGGCCGCGGGCGGCGGAGCGGAGTTCCTGGTACGCCTGCCGCTGCCGGCCGCGGCCACGTCCGGCGGCGGCGGTTCCGCCCCGGGTACCGCCGGGTCCGTCACGGGGTCCGGAGGCAGGCCATGACGAGCGAAGAGCCGATCAGAGTGCTGATCGTGGAGGACGATCCGGTCGCCGCGGACGCCCATGTGATGTACGTGGGCCGGGTGCCGGGGTTCGTCGCGGTCGGCAAGGCGCACACCGGCGCGGAGGCGCGGCGCCTGCTGGACCGCACGCCGGTCGACCTGCTGCTGCTGGACCTGCACCTGCCCGACGCGCACGGGCTGCAGCTGGCCCGCTCGCTGCGGGCGGCGGGATATCACGCGGACGTGATAGCGGTGACGTCGGCGCGGGACCTGACGGTCGTGCGGGAGGGCGTCTCGCTGGGGGTCGTGCAGTACGTGCTGAAGCCCTTCACCTTCGCCACGCTGCGCGACCGGCTGGTGCGGTACGCCGAGTTCCGTGGGGCCGCGGGCGAGGCGAGCGGTCAGGACGAGGTCGACCGGGCGCTGGCGACACTGCGGGCGCCGGGGCCCGCCGCGCTGCCCAAGGGGCTGAGCGCACCCACGCTGGAGCGGGTCACGGAGGCCGTACGGGAGGCGGAGCAGGGGCTGACCGCGGCCGGGGTCGCCGAGACGGTGGGCATCTCCCGCATCACGGCCCGCCGGTATCTGGAGCACCTGGTGGAGGCGGGCCGGGCCGAGCGGAAGCCGCTGTACGGGCAGGTGGGCAGGCCGGAACTGGTGTACCGGTGGGTACGGGCGGCCCGCGGAAAGTGACGTCCGCGCACGCCGGCCGGTCGCCGACCACCGGTTGCCGAGGCACCTGTTACTGACCGACCGGTCACCACCGTAGGTTCCTACAGTCGGTGGCTATGTCCGAACACCCGGTAGTCACCGCGTCCACCACCCCCTAGCTTGTCCCCGTGCCCAGACCCCCAGCCCACACCCGTCAGCCAGGTCCCCCCTTCGACGCTCCCGCCGCCCGCAGGCTCCGCGCGGCGCTCGGCATGACCCCGGTCCACGTCGCCCACGGGCTGCGCTCCTCGTACGCCCTGCCGCACGCCACCCCCGACCTCGTCATCTCCTGGGAACGCGGCGAACTCACCCCCACGCATCCCGAACTCACCGCTCTCGCGGGCGTGTTGTGGTGTTCCCCGGGTGAGCTGATCGGCAGGCCGCGGACCCTGCGCGAACACCGCGTCGCCCGGGGCCTCGCCCCCGAGGACGTCGCGCGGGCCGTGGGCCACGAGTTCCCGGCGTACACGCGGATGGAGGAGAGCGGACAGTGGCGCGGCACCGAGCGGCAGGCCGCGGCCCTCGCCGAGCTGCTCGGCCTCTCGCTGCCCGACCTGGTCACCGTCACCGGCCTGGAGGCCAGGCTGGCGGACCTGCTGCGCACCGCCGCCCGCACCCGCTGGCAGGCGTACGTCGGCCCCGTGGGCAGGATCGTGCCCCTGGACCGGCGTCTCCTGGAGGGGACCCTCCAGGAGCTGCACCAGGACTACCAGGGGCAGATGGTCGCCACGCTGAGCTGGGGCGGCGGCGGCGCGGCCGGAGAGGCGAGCGACGCCGGCCGGGACTTCCTCGACCGGATCGTCGACACCTTCTGGACAAGCCTCGGGAACCGCGCCGCCTGATCGACGGGACCGCCTGGACGACGAGACGGTCTGATCGCCGCGATCGCCTGGACGACGGCTCCGCCTGAACGACAGGACCCTCTAGAAGACCGACTCCGCCTCGACGATCCGGTCCTTCGGCACCGTCTTCAGCTCGGTCACCGCCTCCGCCAGCGGCACCATCACCACGTCCGTGCCCCGCAGGGCCGTCATCCGCCCGAACTGGCCGCGGTGCGCCGCCTCCACCGCGTGCCAGCCGAAGCGGGTCGCGAGGACACGGTCGTACGCCGTCGGGACACCGCCACGCTGGACGTGGCCGAGAATGACCGGTCGGGCCTCCTTGCCGAGCCGCGTCTCCAGCTCGTAGGCCAGCGCCGTGCCGATGCCCTGGAAGCGCTCGTGACCGAACTGGTCGATCGCGCCCTTGCTGTAGTTCATGGTGCCGTCGGCCGGGTGCGCGCCTTCCGCGACGCAGATCACCGCGAACTTCTTGCCGCGCGAGAACCGCTCCTCGACCATCTTGACCAGGTCGGCGGGGTCGAAGGGGCGCTCCGGCAGGCAGATCCCGTGCGCGCCCGCGGCCATGCCGGACTCCAGCGCGATCCAGCCCGCGTGGCGTCCCATGACCTCGACCACCATCACCCGCTGGTGGGACTCCGCCGTGGTCTTCAGGCGGTCCATCGCCTCGGTGGCGACGCCCACCGCCGTGTCGAAGCCGAAGGTGCGGTCCGTCGACGAGATGTCGTTGTCGATCGTCTTCGGGACGCCCACGACCGGCAGGCCGGCGTCGGACAGCATCCGCGCCGCCGTGAGCGTGCCCTCGCCGCCGATCGGGATCAGCGCGTCGATGCCGAAGTCGTGGATCATGTCGGAGGCGCTCTCGCAGGCCTCGCGCAGCCGGTCGCGCTCCAGGCGGGACGAGCCGAGAATCGTGCCACCGCGGGCCAGGATGCCGCTCACCGCGTTGAGGTCGAGGCTGCGGTAACGGCCGTCCAGCAGACCCGCGTAGCCGTCCTCGAAGCCGATCACCTCGTCGCCGTAATTGTCGACGGCGCGGTGCACGACCGACCGGATCACTGCGTTCAGGCCGGGGCAGTCGCCACCTGCGGTGAGAACTCCGATGCGCATCGTGCTGTGTCTCCTGCTCGCTGTTGGTACCGGTGAGCCAGGTTCGATTGTTTCACGCCGCCGAGCGGGCTGTCTCTTGACGGGCGCCTTAACTACGGCCGGAGGTATTGTCAAGAGGGATCTGCTCACCTAGGTGGGCGATTTTTGTGCCCCCCGCCCCGTGCCCCGGAGAGAGACGGAGAGCTCGCGTGACCCGCAGCGTGTACGTGACCGGAATCGATCGCGGCGACGGCCGTCAGGTCGTCGAGCTGGGAGTCATGGAGCTCCTGACGCGGCAGGTCGACCGGGTGGGCGTGTTCCGTCCCCTCGTCCACGACGGGCCCGACCGGCTCTTCGAGCTGTTGCGTGCGCGCTACCGGCTGGCGCAGGATCCGGCCACCGTCTACGGCATGGACTACCACGAGGCGTCCGCCCTCCAGGCGGAGCAGGGGACGGACGAACTGGTCTCCACCCTGGTCGACCGGTTCCACCGCGTCGCCCGCGCCTACGACGTCGTCCTCGTCCTGGGGACCGACTACGCCGACACCCAGTTCCCGGACGAACTCGCCCTCAACGCGCGCCTCGCGAACGAGTTCGGCGCGTCCGTGATCCCGGTCGTCGGCGGCCGCAGGCAGACGGTGGAGTCCGTGCTCGCCGAGACCCGCAACGCCTACCGGGCGTACGAGGCCCTCGGCTGCGACGTCCTCGCGATGGTGAGCAACAGGGTGGCCCCGGACGATCGGGAGGAGATCGCCGGCCGGCTCGCGACCCGGCTGCCCGTGCCCTGTTACGTGCTGCCCGACGAGCCCGCCCTCGCCGCGCCGACCGTCGCGCAGATCAGCCACGCGCTGGGCGCGAGGGTGCTCCTCGGCGACGACTCCGGGCTGGCCCGTGACGCCCTCGACTTCGTCTTCGGCGGGGCGATGCTGCCGAACTTCCTCAACGCGCTGACGCCGGGCTGCCTGGTCGTCACTCCGGGGGACCGGGCCGACCTGGTCATCGGCTCGCTGGCCGCGCACAGCGCCGGCACCCCGCCGATCGCCGGTCTGCTGCTCACCCTGGACGAGGTGCCGACCGACGAGATCCTGACCCTCGCCGCCCGCCTCGCCCCCGGCACGCCCGTCGTCTCGGTACCCGGCAACAGTTTCCCCGTCGCCGAGCAGTTGTTCTCCCTCGAGGGCAAGCTGAACGCGGCCACCCCGCGCAAGGCCGAGACCGCGCTGGGCCTGTTCGAGCGGCATGTGGACACGAGCGGTCTGCTGGGGCGCGTCTCCGCGCCGAGCACCGACCGGGTCACGCCGATGATGTTCGAGCACAAGCTCCTGGAACAGGCCCGCGCCGACAAGCGCCGGGTCGTCCTTCCGGAGGGGACCGAGGAGCGCGTGCTGCACGCGGCCGAGGTGCTGCTGCGCCGGGGCGTCTGCGACCTGACGCTCCTCGGACCGGTCGACCGGATCCGCAAGAAGGCCGCCGACCTCGGCATCGACCTCGGCGACAGCTCGCTGATCGACCCGGCCACCTCGGAGCTGCGCGACTCCTTCGCCGAGAAGTACGCCCGGCTGCGGGCCCACAAGGGCGTCACGGTCGAGCTGGCGTACGACGTCGTCTCGGACGTGAACTACTTCGGGACGCTCATGGTCCAGGAGGGACTCGCCGACGGCATGGTCTCCGGGTCGGTGCACTCCACGGCCGCCACCATCCGGCCCGCCTTCGAGATCATCAAGACCAAGCCGGACGCGGACATCGTCTCGTCCGTCTTCTTCATGTGTCTCGCCGACAAGGTCCTCGTGTACGGCGACTGCGCCGTGAACCCCGACCCCGACGCGGAGCAGCTCGCCGACATCGCCATCCAGGCGGCCGCGACCGCCGCCCAGTTCGGCGTGGAGCCGCGGATCGCGATGCTGTCGTACTCCACCGGTACGTCCGGCTCGGGCGCCGACGTCGACAAGGTGCGGGAGGCGACGAAGCTCGTCCGCGAGCGGCGCCCCGACCTGCGGATCGAGGGGCCGATCCAGTACGACGCCGCCGTGGAGCCGACCGTGGCCGCGACCAAGCTGCCGGGCTCCGAAGTCGCGGGCCAGGCAAGCGTGTTGATCTTCCCGGACCTCAACACGGGCAACAACACCTACAAGGCCGTGCAGCGTTCGGCCGGCGCGATCGCCGTCGGGCCGGTGCTCCAGGGGCTGCGCAAGCCGGTCAACGACCTGTCCCGGGGCGCCCTGGTCCAGGACATCGTCAACACCGTGGCCATCACGGCGATCCAGGCCCAGACCCAGGTCCAGGACCCGGCTCGGGCTCAGGCTCAGGACGAGGCCGGGACCCCGTCCTCGCTGCCGTCCCCGTCCCCGACCGCCGACCAGAAGGTTGCCCAGCAGTGACTGCCAGCCGTGTCCTCGTCCTCAACTCCGGCTCCTCGTCGGTCAAGTACCAGCTGCTCGACATGCGGGACAGCGGCCGGCTGGCGAGCGGGCTCGTCGAGCGGATCGGTGAGCAGTCCTCCCGGCTCCGGCACACGCCCCTCGCGACCGGCGGCGAGAGCCGTGAGCGGTCCGAGCCGATCGCCGACCACGACGCCGCGCTGAAGGCCGTCGCGGAGGAGCTCGCGAAGGACGGCCTCGGTCTCGACTCCCCCGAGCTCGCCGCCATCGGACACCGGGTGGTGCACGGCGGCAAGCACTTCACCGAGCCGACCGTGATCGACGACGCCGTCCTCGCCGAGATCGAGCGGCTGATCCCGGTCGCCCCGCTGCACAACCCGGCCAACCTCACCGGTATCCGCACCGCGACGGCCCTGCGCCCGGACCTGCCCCAGGTCGCCGTCTTCGACACCGCGTTCCACACGACGATGCCGGAGGCCGCGGCCCGCTACGCGATCGACGTCGAGACGGCCGACGCGCACCGCGTGCGCCGCTACGGCTTTCACGGCACCTCGCACGCGTACGTCTCCCGGGCGACGGCGAAGCTGCTGGGCAGGACACCCGAAGAGGTGAACGTCATCGTGCTGCACCTCGGCAACGGGGCGTCCGCCTCGGCCGTCGAGAGGGGCCGGTGCGTGGACACCTCGATGGGGCTGACGCCCTTGGAGGGGCTCGTGATGGGTACGCGCTCCGGGGACATGGATCCGGCCGTCATCTTCCATTTGGCGCGAGTTGGTGGAATGTCCATCGACGAAATCGACACTCTTCTCAACAAGAAGAGCGGGCTCGTCGGGCTGTGCGGTGACAACGACATGCGGGAGATCCGGCGCCGGATCGACGAGGGCGACGAGCGGGCGAAGCTCGCCTTCGACATCTACATTCACCGGCTGAGGAAGTACATCGGCGCCTATTACGCCGTACTCGGGCACGTGGACGCGGTGGCGTTCACCGCCGGGGTCGGGGAGAACGCGGCGCCGGTACGGGAGGCGGCCATCGCCGGCCTGGGCGCCCTGGGCCTGGCGGTGGACGAGGAGCTGAACGCGGTGCGCGGGGACGAGCCGCGGCTGATCTCCCCCGCCGGCGCGCGGGTCGCGGTCGCCGTGGTGCCGACGGACGAGGAACTGGAGATCGCCACGCAGACCTACGCACTGGTGAAGCGCTAATCATTTGCGGCTCCGCCGCGGGGCAACCGAGCAGTAAAGCAACTGAGCACAAGGCCTCTCATTTGTATCTTCCACCAGACGGAATATTCCGTAGCGAAACAAACCGATAGGATCGCCCCATGCGCCGTTCGAAAATCGTCTGTACTCTCGGCCCCGCGGTCGACTCCCATGAAATGCTCGTGTCGCTGATCGAAGCCGGCATGAACGTGGCCCGCTTCAACTTCAGCCACGGCTCGCACGCCGAGCACCAGGGCCGCTACGACCGGGTCCGGGCCGCCGCCAAGGAGACCGGCCGGGCCATCGGTGTCCTCGCCGACCTCCAGGGCCCGAAGATCCGCCTCGAGACCTTCGCCGAAGGCCCCGTCGAGCTGGTGCGGGGTGACGAGTTCACCATCACCGCCGAGGACGTCCCCGGCGACAAGACGATCTGCGGCACGACGTACAAGGGTCTGCCGGGCGACGTCTCGCGCGGCGACCAGATCCTCATCAACGACGGCAACGTCGAGCTGAAGGTCCTGGACGTCGAGGGCCCGCGGGTGAAGACGATCGTCATCGAGGGCGGTGTCATCTCCGACCACAAGGGCATCAACCTGCCCGGTGCGGCCGTCAACGTGCCCGCGCTGAGCGAGAAGGACATCGACGACCTGCGGTTCGCGCTGCGGATGGGCGCCGACCTGGTCGCGCTGTCCTTCGTGCGGGACGCCAAGGACGTGGCCGACGTCCACCGGGTGATGGACGAGGAGGGCCGCCGGGTCCCCGTCATCGCCAAGGTGGAGAAGCCGCAGGCCGTGGAGAACATGGAGGACGTCGTCGCGGCGTTCGACGCCGTCATGGTGGCCCGTGGCGACCTGGCCGTCGAGTACCCGCTCGAGAAGGTCCCCATGGTGCAGAAGCGCCTCATCGAGCTGTGCCGCCGCAACGCCAAGCCGGTGATCGTGGCGACCCAGATGATGGAGTCGATGATCACCAACTCCCGTCCGACCCGCGCCGAGGCCTCCGACGTGGCCAACGCGATCCTGGACGGCGCGGACGCGGTCATGCTGTCCGCCGAGTCGAGCGTGGGCGCCTACCCGATCGAGACCGTGAAGACGATGTCGAAGATCGTCACCGCGGCCGAGCAGGAGCTGCTCAGCAAGGGTCTCCAGCCGCTCGTGCCGGGCAAGAAGCCCCGCACGCAGGGTGGTTCGATCGCTCGCGCCGCCTGCGAGATCGCCGACTTCCTCGGCGGCCGGGCCCTGGTGGCCTTCACGCAGTCCGGCGACACCGCCCGCCGTCTCTCCCGCTACCGCGCGGCCCAGCCGATCGTCGCGTTCACCACCGACGAGGGCACCCGCAACCAGCTGGCGCTCAGCTGGGGCGTCGAGTCGCACATCGTGCCGTTCGTGAACACCACCGACGAGATGGTCGACATGGTCGACCAGCAGATCGCCAAGATCAACCGGTTCAGCCCGGGCGAGGTCGTCATCATCACCGCCGGCTCGCCCCCCGGCGTGGCCGGCACCACCAACATGCTGCGTGTGCACCACCTCGGTGGCGCGTCCCGCGACTGAGCGGGCGGCCCGCTCCGCCGAGCGGGCCAGGACAGACGCCGAGGGCGCCCCCTGAGGATTCAGGGGGCGCCCTCGGCGTCTGTCGCGGCTCCCGGACGGGCTCGGGGACGATCGGCCGGTACCGCTCAGCCGGTCGTGTACTGGTGCAGGCCGGGAACGGTCAGCGTGCCGCCGAGCTGGCCCGCCTGCTGGACCTTCACGTTGGTGAAGTAGATCAGCGGGATGTTCAGCGGCGGCGGGCTCGCCGGGCTGAACGTGATGGGTATCAGGCCGAACAGGTTCCCGGAGATGCTCTCCGTGTACATGATCGTGTCGCCGTCACGGATGGTGGACGTCGTGCCCTGACCCGCCTGCACGTGGTACGTCTTGCCGGACTGCTTGTCGTTCACCGTCTGGTGCAGGTCGCCGATGTCGGTGCCGTCGGAGATGACGTACTTCAGCACTTCCTTGACCGTGCCGTTGGCGGTCTTCACCTTGACGACGCCCTGGTAGTCGGCGCCCTTGAGGAGCAGCGAACTGGCGTTGAGGTACCAGGGGTCGTCGGGCAGCCGGATCTTGTTGTCGATGCCGCCCTCGTCGTCCGTGGCGGCGGGGCAGTCGTCGGCGTCCGTGGTGGCGCTCTCCGAGGGGCTCGGCGAGGCCGTGGCGTCGTCGGCGGCCTCCTCGGTGTCCTTCGCCGCGTCCTCGGCCTTGTCGGCGGTGTCCTTGACGGTGTCCTTCGCCGTGTCGGTGACGGCGTCGGTGGCGTCCTTGGCGGTACCGGAGGAGTCCTCGCCGGCGGAGCCGGAGCCGGAGGTGTCCGTGGAGCCCGAGCCGGAGTCCGACGACGAGTCGTCGGCGGACGCCGAGGCCGAGGCCGACGGGGACGGGCTCGAACCGGCCGTCGCGTCGGAGCCGTTGCCGTCGAAGAGGTCGGTGATGGCGTCGCCGATGGTCTCCAGGACGTTCTTGTCCGTCTCGGAGGCCGAGGGGTCGGCCGTCGCGGTGTCACCGGACGTCGTCGACTTCTCCGGCACGGCGGCCGCGGAGGACGCGGCGGGAGCGGGCTCGGCCGTGTCGTCGGAACCTGAATCCGACGAACCGGAGTCACCCGTGTCGCCCGACGTGTCCTTCGAGTCGTCCGAGGACTCGTCCTTGGAGTCGTCCTTGGAGTCGTCCTTGGAGTCGTCGGCCGATTCGCTCGCGCTCGCCGAGGCGGACGCCGACGGGGAGGCCGACGCGGACGCGTCCGCGCCCTCCAGGGCCGCCACACAGTCCTTGTACTCGTCGATGGTGAGGCTCTTGGACGCCGGCTGGTCCTCGGCGTTGGCGAGGGTCGGCGTGAACCCCATCCCCATGAGGACCGCGGTCGGCATGGCCGCCAGGGCTATCGCCTTGCCGGCCGGCATGTGGAACCTGGTGAAGAGCGGCTTTCTGGGTGCCGCGTGCCGCGGCCCGGTGGTTCTCACGCGGGCAGCGTCCACATCGCTCCCGGTGGAAACCTCGTCAGCCGGCACTGTGCCTCCCGTTCGCCCCGTTGGCCGGGCTCGTTCCTGACAGATCGTGCAGATCGTGCGGTTCGCCCGCCCCGGGCTCGTCCTTCGTGAAGGACGGCTTCTCGGAGGGTGCCGGGCCGGTGCTGTACGGGTTCTCGGTGAGGTCGCCCGCGTCGGCGGGACCCGCGGGGTACGTGCCCTCGGGAGCGTCTCCGACGTTCACGTCGGCTCCGGGGGCCGGCACCGGGGCGGGCGGCGTGCCCGGCACCCAGGACACGGCCATCGCCCCGCCGATCAGCGCGAAGAGGAAGCCGATGAGGAAGCCGCCGAGGTTCGAGACCGGGATGGAGACCAGGCCGAGCAGGATCGCCGCGACTCCCGCGAAGACCTGTACGTGCTTCTGGAACCACAGACTGATGCCCAGAACGCCCAGCAGGACGCCGATGATCAGCGATCCCGCGCCCGCGGTGGTGGCCATCGCCAGAGTCAGGTGGCCCACCTGGAGGTGAGCGTAGGGGAAGTAGGCGATGGGGAAGCCGGCGATCAGGACGAACAGGCCCGCCCAGAACGGCCTGGTTCCCCGCCAGGCGCGGAACTGCTGCCTCCGGCGGGTGAACTGGCCGGGGGCGACAGGGGTCTCGGCGCTCATGGAAAACAGCTCCCTGGTGCGGCGTTTCTGTGGTGGTGAGTCGAACTGCTGGTGAAGCCGCGGGCTTCAGACTGGACGGGCGGGGGCGCCACCGGCTCCCCCGCCCGTCAGAGAGTGCTTAGTAGCACTCCTTGACACCCGTCGACAGCGACATCTTCAGGCCGCTGAGCTTGAAGGTTCCGGCGGTGGTGGCCCACGCCGTCTGCTTCACGTCGGTCAGCGTGGCGGAGTCCGCCTGCTGGGCGAACCCGTACGGGTTGGCCGTGTCACCGCTCTTGAGGCCCGGACCCTTGGTGGCGTCCTTGGCGGCCACACCGATGTCGATGCCCCTGAACACGGCGTCCGCGCTCAGGTCCTCGACGTCGATGTAGAGGTTCTCGGCCTCGACCGGCGTACCGTTGCCGCCGGCCTTCAGCTGAAGGCTGACGGAACCGAGCAGCGGGATGTTCGGGGTGACCACGGACTGGCACATGTTCGTGATCGAGGCGCTCTTGAACGCCGAGACGGCGACGGCGTGAGCCGTCTTCTTGCCGTCGAGGGTGTAACCCGAGTCGATCGCGCCGTACTGCGAGAAGCCCGTGCCTTCGAGCTTGTCGGCGCTCACCTTGAACGACTGGCCGGACACACTGAACGACGCGGCCAGTGCACCCTGCGCGAGGGCGACACCTATACATGCCGTAGCGGCGACGCTGGGCACCATGACCACAGCGAAGCGCTTCCATCTGGTCCCGCCACGCACCTGGGACTCCATATTTCCTCCTTCTCGGACGTACATCTCCTGACCCTGACTGGCCCCCTCGTACGGCGGCTCAGCCGGGCAGGGATGGGAGAAGTGCTACGTCCTCGGGAAGGGGAGCGCCTGTCTCGGAGGCGCGAACCGCGCACCGATCACCGGCGATCACCCCCGAGCGACAACCACTGGGTCGCGCCTGACACACATCACGCACAACCTTGCTGGACAGGCTTCACCGTGGCGAAGACCCCCCTGCCCAAGAGCCGACTCCACTGCCGGCGGCTCTACTCGGTGGGGACCCAGGAAAACCCGTTGACCCAACCGGCTGTCGGGGTACGGGATTGGACCGAGCGTGGCCGATCGTGGTGCATTCTCGCCGCCCGCACAAGGGGGTTCGTTACTCGCTAGTAACGGCGGGATAACCGAACAACGACCCATAGGTCTCGACCGGCAACGCAGGGTGTCATCGGCGTCCGGGACAAAGCTGTTGATCGCTGGACAGAATCAGACAGAAGAACGCCCAAGTCTTACTTGCAGTAACAGCGGCCGCGATTACCAAGATTTGGTAAAGCGCGGCCGCAGGGGAACCACATCGACGGAACTTTCACTCCGACACCACGGGCTCTGACGTTTAGTGACTGGTCAGAACCCGGCTCCGGCCGGATCAGGAACCCGGATCAGAACAGGGCGCGCGCCAGCGCCCGCCGGGCCGCCGCGACCCGGGGGTCGTCCGGCCCTACCACCTCGAACAGTTCGACCAGCCGCAGCCGTACGGCGTCCCGGTCGTCGCCGGCCGTGCGCCGCACGGTGTCGATGAGCCGTCCGAACGCGTCCTCGACATGACCGCCCACCAGATCCAGGTCGGCGGCGGCGATCTGCGCCTCGGCGTCCTCGGGCCGGTCGGCGGCGTCCTTGCGCACCTGCTGCGGGTCCATGCCGCCCACCCGGTGGAGCAACTCGGCCTGCGCGAGCCCGAGCTTGGCCTCGCTGTTGCCCGGGTCGTCGGCGAGGACGTTGCGGTACGCCTGCACGGCGCCGCCGAAGTCACCGGCGTCCAGCGCCCGTACGGCGGCCTCGAGCAGCGCGTCGTACGGTCCGACGGGCTCGGCCGCGACCGCCTCCGCGGCGACCGGTCCGGCCTCGGAGTCGACGGTCAGGCCGGTGAGCCCGAACCGCTCCTCGGCGACCTGGACCAACTGGTCGAGGGTCTGCCGGATCTGCGCCTCGCCGGCGGCCCCCTGGAAGAGCGGCAGCGCCTGCCCGGCGACGACCGCGAAGACGGCCGGGATGCCCTGCACCCCGAACTGCTGCATCAGCATCTGGTTGGCGTCGACATCGATCTTGGCGAGCAGGAAGCGGCCGTCGTACTCGACGGCGAGCCGCTCGAGGACGGGGCTCAGCTGCTTGCAGGGCTGGCACCACTCGGCCCAGAAGTCGATGACGACGGGCACCTCGGCCGACCGCTGGAGGACCTCCCGCTCGAAGCCCGCCTCATCGACGTCGATGACGAGATCGGCCGGGGAGACGGCCCCCGCGCCGCCCTGCCGTGCCGTTTCGGCGCGCGTCTGCTCCGCCTTCGCCTTGGCCTCCTGGGCCGCCTTCACCGCGGCGAGGTCGACGACTCCGCTCATGGACATGTTCCGTGGCTGCATGGGTCTATCCTCCCCCGTCCGCGCGCCTGCGTGAAAAGCGTTCCGAATACGTCCCGAACATTCCGAACATGAGCGCCGGGGTCCCCACCCCGCACCCTGCCGGTGCGACAGCCCGCGCACGTCCCGCGCGAGCTTTCGCTACGAGTCGTAGCGTAATGGCATGGGGTGCCTCCGCAACACCACGCCTCGGTGATCTCCCTCACGGAAGCCCATGACAAACCGCCGGTTATGGTCGGGGAATGCAGATCCGCACCCCCGCGTGCCGTACGGGCCGTCCGCGCAGCGCCGCCGCGGACACCGCGATCCTGGCCGCGACCAGGGAGGCGCTGGTCGAGCTGGGCTGGTCCAAGCTGACGCTGGGGGACGTGGCGACGCGCGCCGGGGTCGCCAAGACGACTCTCTACCGCCGCTGGGCCGGCAAGAACGAACTGGTCGTCGACGCCGTCGCGGAACTCTTCGGTGAACTCGAACTCCCCGACCGGGGCAGCCTCGCCGCCGACATCGAGGGCGTGGTCCTCCAGTTCGCGGCGATCCTGGCCCGGCCGGAGGCCAAGAGCGGCCTGATGGCGGCCGTCGCCGAGTCCACCCGCGACGACGCCCTGCGCGAGCGCATCCGGGCCTCCATCGTCGACCCGCAGAAGGATTTGGTCCTGGAGGGCCGCGCCCGCGCCCAGGCGCGCGGTGAGCTCCCCCCGCAGACCGACCCGGCCGAGGCCGCCCGCACGGTCGACCTCATCTTCGACGTCGTGGCGGGTGCGGTGGTCCACCGCACCCTGGTCAGCGCGGAACCCGCGGACGAGGAGTGGGTGCGCAGCTTCACCCGGGTGCTGCTCCTGGGCCTGACCGCGTCCACCGGCCCGGCCGCGGACGTCCCCGGCGAACACGCCTGAGGGCGGGGGCCACCGGCTCGCCCCCGCCCCGCTTGCGCCGACGCCCCCTAGAACCCGGGGGGCTCGGTGTACACCCCCCACTCGTCCCGCAGTACGTCGCAGATCTCGCCGAGCGTCGCCTCGGCCCGCACGGCGTCCAGCATCGGCCCGATCATGTTGGAGCCGTCACGGGCGGCGTCCAGCATGGCGGCGAGCGCGCCCCGTACCGCCGCGTCGTCCCGAGCGGCCTTGCGTGCGCCCAGCGCCCGTACCTGCTCCCGCTCCACCTCGTGGCTGACCCTCAGGATCTCCAGGTCACCGGTCACCGACCCGTGGTGCGCGTTGACGCCGACGACCCGCTTCTCGCCCTTCTCCACGGCCTGTTGGTACCGGAACGCCGACTCCGCGATCTCCCCGGTGAACCAGCCGTCCTCGATGCCGCGCAGGATCCCGGAGGTGACCGGTCCGATCGGGTGCCGCCCGTCGGGGTGGGCCCGCAGGCCCCGCTCCCTGATCTGCTCGAAGATCTTCTCGGCGTCGGCCTCGATCCGGTCCGTCAGCTGCTCGACGTACCAGGAACCGCCCAGCGGATCCGCGACGTTGGCGACACCGGTCTCCTCCATCAGTACCTGCTGGGTGCGCAGCGCGATCTCCGCCGCCTGCTCGCTCGGCAGCGCGAGGGTCTCGTCCAGGGCGTTCGTGTGCAGCGAGTTGGTCCCGCCGAGCACCGCCGCGAGGGCCTCCACGGCGGTACGCACCACGTTGTTGTAGGGCTGCTGGGCGGTCAGCGAGACCCCCGCGGTCTGGGTGTGGAAGCGCAGCCACTGCGCCTTCTCGGACTTCGCCCCGTAGACGTCCCGCATCCAGCGCGCCCAGATCCTGCGCGCCGCGCGGAACTTGGCGATCTCCTCGAAGAAGTCGACGTGCGCGTCGAAGAAGAAGGACAGGCCGGGCGCGAACACGTCCACGTCGAGACCGCGGCTGAGTCCCAGCTCCACGTACCCGAAGCCGTCCGCCAGCGTGTAAGCCAGCTCCTGTGCGGCCGTCGCCCCGGCCTCGCGGATGTGGTAGCCGGAGACGGACAGCGGCTTGTAGGCGGGGATGCCGGAGGCGCAGTACTCCATCAGGTCGCCGATGAGGCGCAGATGGGGCTCGGGCTGGAAGAGCCACTCCTTCTGGGCGATGTACTCCTTGAAGATGTCCGTCTGGAGCGTGCCGTTGAGGACGCCCGGGTCGACGCCCTGCCGTTCGGCGGCGACGAGGTACATGCAGAAGACGGGGACGGCCGGGCCGCTGATCGTCATGGAGGTCGTGACGTCGCCCAGCGGGATGTCCTTGAACAGGACCTCCATGTCGGCGGCCGAGTCGATGGCGACCCCGCAGTGCCCGACCTCGCCCAGCGCGTGCCGGTCGTCGGAGTCGCGCCCCATCAGCGTGGGCATGTCGAAGGCCACGGACAGACCCCCGCCGCCGTTGGCCAGGATCATCTTGTAGCGCTCGTTGGTCTGCTCGGCGTTGCCGAACCCGGCGAACTGCCGGATGGTCCACGTGCGCCCCCGGTAGCCGGTCGGGTACAGGCCGCGCGTGAAGGGGTACTCCCCGGGCCAGCCGATCCGCTCGAAGCCGTCGTACGTGTCACCGGGCCGGGGCCCGTACGCCGGCTCCACGGGGTCTCCGGAGAGCGTGGTGAAGTCGGCCTCACGCTTGCGTGAAGCGTCGTACCGGGCCTGCCAGCGGCGGCGGCCCTCCTCGATGGCGTCAGCGTCCATGACTCGAATTTACTAGGACGTCCAAGTAAATGTCGATGGCTCTTGGTAGGACATCCTGGTAACTGTGCGTGTCCGCGCGCCGCACACACGCGTGTGCGGCGCGGATACAGCCCCCGTACGGCCCTGCCGCGGCGCTTCCGCGGCCCGGGCACGACGGTGGGACCGTGGCGGGTCTAGGCCTTGGCGGGCACGGGAGCGTCGTCGGCGATCCGGCCCTCCAGCTCGCGGCTGATCCTGCGCTCCACGAAGAAGGCGGCCGTCGGCACGGTCCCGGCCAGCAGCACCCACAGCTGCTTGCCGACCGGCCACTTCGCCTTGGAGCCCAGGTCGAAGGCGAAGACCAGGTAGAGGACGTAGAGCCAGCCATGCGCGATGGCGACGACGCGGGTGAAGTCCGCGGCCCCGTCGACGTCCAGGCCGTACTTGGCGATCATGCCCAGGCACAGCAGGACCAGCAGCACACCGGTGACATAGGCCAGGACGCGGTAGCGGGTCAGCACGCTCTTCTTCATGCCGACGAGCGTAACGACCCGTTCCGGGAGATCTTGCCCCGGGTCACTCCTGCCGGGGCCGGCTCCCTCACTCCTCGTCGAAGTCGTGCGCGGCGACCCGCAGCGGCCTGAGCATCGCGAAGATCTCCCCGCACTCCTCCGCGTCGTACACCCCGAGACCGAAGTCCATCGCCATCAGGTCCCGGGTGGCCTCCTCGACGACCTCGCGGCCCTTGTCGGTGATGACGGCGAGGGTGCCGCGGCCGTCGTTGGGGTTGGGCCGCCGGGCGACCAGGCCCGACTTCACCAGGCGGTCGACGGTGTTCGTCACCGAGGTGGGGTGCACCTGGAGGCGCTCGCCGATCTTCGACATGGTCAGCTCGCCCTCCTTGGAGAAGGTGAGCAGCACCAGCGCCTCGAAGCGTGCGAAGGTCAGGCCGTACGGCTTGACCACGGCGTCCACCTCGGCGAGCAGGATCTGGTGCGCGCGCATGATCGAGGTGATCGCGGCCATGGACGGCGTGTTCCCCCAGCGCTGCTTCCAGAGCTCGTCGGCGCGGGCGATGGGGTCGAAGGCGAGACTGGGCGGTTTCGGCACGCCTCCAGACCTTACCGGCCGGTCATATCGCGGTCAGCCCCGTCTCGGCCTTCGGTCCGGCGGACCTCCACGGCCGCCAGTACGCAGCAGACCGTCCCCAGCACACCGGCCCCCGCGACCGCGGCCGCGACCCCCACCAGCTCCGCCGCGATCCCGGCGAGAGCCATACCGACCCCCTGGAACGTCATGAGCCCGGCGGTGAGCAGCGTCATGGCCCGTCCGCGCAGCTCATCGGGCACGTCCCGGACGATCCACTGGTCGAGGCCGAGGGTGTAGGCCGAGCCGGCGCCCGAGACCACCAGCAGGAGCAGCGAGACCGCGAGGCCGGGATGCAGGGCGTAGCCGAGGTAGGGCAGCAGGGTCACACAGACGAGCGGCAGCGCGACGCGCTCACGGGTGACCGGGCGCAGCCGGGCGCCCGCGTACAGCTCGCCGGCGATCGTGCCGACCGGCAGCGCGCACATCAGCAGACCGAGCCCGGTGGAGCCGACGCCGAGACCGTCGGCGTAGGGCGCGGACAGCGCCTCGGGCGCGACCGTGAAGGCCGGCGGTACCCAGAAGAGCAGCAGCAGCGCCCGCACCCGCCGGTCGGCGAGGATCTGCCGGGCGCCCTTGAGGGAGTCCGTGACCAGGGCGCCGCCGGTCCGGGCACGGACGGGGCGGCTCCGGGTGCCGAACCGCAGCAGCGCGGCGGAGGCGAGGAAGGTGCCGACGGTGACGAGCAGGGCCTGGCGCGGCGAGGCGACCGTGAGCAGCAGCCCGCCGAGTCCGAAGCCGACGAGCAGCGCGCTCTGCGCGGTGATACGCAGCAGGGAGCGGCCGAGGACGAACAGGTCGCCGTCGCCGAGGATGTCCGCGAGGGTCGCCATCCGGGTGCCCGCGAAGACCGGCGAGACGACGGCGAGACAGCAGCGCAGCGCGAGCAGCAGGGCGAGGGGCGCGCCCGACGCCGTCATCGGCAGCACGCACACCGCGCACACCAGGTCGCAGCCCACCAGCACCCGCCGGGCCGGGAGGCGGTCGGCGACCCCGGCGAGCAGGGTGCCGCCGACGACGTACGGCAGGAAGCCGAGGGCCCAGGCCAGGGCGCTCATCAGCGGCGAGCCGGTCAGGTCGTAGACGAGGACGGACAGCGCGATCTCGGCGACGATCACGCCGAGCATGGACAGCAGGTGGGCGGCGAAGACGGCCCGGAACTCACGGACGGCGAAGACGCGGAGGTAACCGGCGGACGGAGCCCCGGGCCCGGGGGTGGCCGGGGTGTCCGGGGTCTGGGTGGTCTTCGGGGTCTGGGTGATCTTCGGGGTCTGCGTGCTTCCCGAGGTCTGCGTGGTTCCCGAGGTCTTCGGCGTCTCCGAGAGCTCTCGGAGCTCCGAGGGCGCTGACGGCTCTGAGGGCTCCGAGGTTTCCGAGGGCTCCGGTGTCTCTGTCGTCGAGGGGGTCGTCACTTCCGGCATGGCGGGAGCGTGCCCGGAGGAGGGCGCGGGCCCTAGAGTTTCGGGCACCGCCGAATGTTCGAGAGGTGAGGTCGTGCCGTCACACCTGCATTTCGGGGAGGACGACTTCCTGCGCTGCCGCTTCGCCGTGTCCCCGCTGTGGGAGACGCAGGAGGTCGTGCGCACCCTCAAGCGGCCCGACCGGCACGCCTACCACGCGCCCTGGCTGCGCGGGGTCCGTACGGCCGCTCAGGCGCTCGACCTGACCGGGCTCTGGCTGCTGATGCCACGTCGGGGCCACACCCCCGACTGGCTGTGCCCGCCGCCGGTCGGGCCCGCGGCCGGGTTCGAGGAGGAGATCGCCGCGGTCCTGGCCGCCGACCCGCGGGCCGCTCGCGCGGACACCGCCCGCTCGCTCGCGGACACCCCCGGCGCCCTGGAATCGCCCCGGGGACGGGCCTGGCTGGCGGATCCGGAGCGGATGATCCGGGAGCTGACCGGCGTACTGGCGGAGGTCTGGCACACCCTCCTCGCGCCGGACTGGCCCCGGCTGCGCGCCCTGCTGGAGGCGGATGTCGCCTTCCACTCGCGCCGGCTTGCCGAGGTCGGCCTGGGCGGGCTGCTGCCGGAGATCGACCGGCGGTGCGGCTGGCGGGCCGGCACCCTGACCATCGCCTCGAACGGCGAGCACGAGCGGCACCTGGGCGGGCAGGGGCTGGTCCTGATGCCGAGCGTGTTCGCGTGGCCGGACGTCGTGAGCGGCTTCGACCCTCCCTGGCAGCCGACGCTGGTCTACCCGGCGCGGGGCATCGGCGGCCTGTGGACCGACACCACCGCCCACTCCCCCGAGGCGCTCGTCCGGCTGCTGGGCCGGGGCCGGGCCTCCGTGCTCGGCGCGCTCGGCGATCCGGCGACCACCTCCGCCCTCGCCCACCGGCTGGGCCTCGCCCCGTCCTCGGTCTCCGCGCACCTGACGGTGCTGCGCGACTCAGGGCTGCTGGTGTCCCGGCGCTATGGCCACCAGGTGCTGTACGAGCGGACGCCGCTGGGGATGGCGCTGGTGGCGGGCGGCGCTCAGTAGAGGCTGCGCAGGCCGAGGACGTCACCCTTGCCCAGCGTGCGGGCGCCCGTGGAGCAGGCGAAGGAGTCCGCGTACATGGTGAGGTTCTCGTGCCCGGGGCCGGAGTGGCCGAGGCCGAAGACGTGCCCGGCCTCGTGCGTGGCGACGCTGCGGATGTCGTACGCGTGCGTGCAGGCGCCGGACGGGCGGTTCGTGAACGGGAAGTCGTGGGTGTTGAAGCGGACGTCGGCCTCGAGCAGTTCCTCGGGTCCATTGGGCACCGGGCGGCTCCAGGAGCAGGTCGTCGCGACGGCCTCGCCGCCGATGTCGCCCGCGTCCCACACGCTCAGACCGTCCCGCCGGGTGCAGCGGGCCGCGCGGTCGATGCCGGCCTCGTTGCCGGTCCCGGACAGGAACCTCGCCTTCGCCGCGACCCTGTCGTCGAAGCCGCAGTCGTTGCGGCTCGTGGTGATGGTGGCGATGGCGTCCTCGAAGGCCCGCCGGCCCTCGGCGTGGGACAGCCGGCCCGGCAGGGGGCCGTCGCCGATGAACCACTCGTACGTGCCGTACTCCTTGCGGCCCTCGGTGGAGTAGGCGCCGTCGGCGCAGGGGGCGGGGGCGTCGGCGCGGGCCCCGGCGACGGCTGCCGCCGCGCGGGCCGGCTCCGCCTCGTAGGCGTAGGAGACCGTGCCGTCGGCGGCGACCCTCAGGGTGAAATCGTGCCCCGCCCCGTCCGCCGTGAGCGCGTCGACACTGACCGTCGTGCCGGGCTCGGGCACCGCCACTCCGGCGCCCTCATGGGTGACGACACGGCCGACGGCGGCACAGTCGAGCACGGAGGAGCCGGCGGGCAGGTCGTCCACGGTCAGTTCGCCCCGGGCGAGCGCGCACGCGCGCGGTGGGGGCGCTTCCCCCACACAGACCACCGCCAGCGATGCCGCCACCAGGAACGCCGTGACCGCCCTGCCGACCGGTCCCGGTCCGCGCCGCCCTGCCACCGCACACTCCTCTTGGATGCCACGCCAGGCGCGGAACTTGATCGGCCTCGGGTGACATTAGCCAGGCGGCACCGGCCGCAACCCCATCCGATATGGCCCGTTCGAGCGACTGTTGCCCAAACGGGTGTCCCGACGCCGTCGCTTCCGCTACTCCGAGCGCTCCTGCAGATGCCGCTCCACCGTCTCCACCTTCGAGGTCAGACCGTCCGTCACACCGGGACGGATGTCCGCCTTGAGGACAAGGGAGACCCGAGGGGCCCGCTCCTCGACGGCTGCGACGGCGCGTTTGACGACGTCCATGACCTCGTCCCATTCCCCCTCGATGGAGGTGAACATGGCGTCGGTGTGGTTCGGGAGGCCGGACGCGCGGACGATCCGGACGGCGTCGGCGACGTACTCGCCGACGTCCTCGCCGACACCCAGCGGCGTGACCGAGAACGCGACGATCATGCCTTCGCCACCGCTTCCTGACGGGCGCGGGAGGCGATGACCGCGTCCTCGGCCTCACGGCGCAGCTTGCGCTCGGCGAAGAAGCCGCCGGTCGGCAGGACCGACAGGACGAAGTAGAGGGCCGCGGTCCCGAAGGACCACTTCGCGCGGTTCCAGGCGTCCGCCCAGAAGAGCACGTACAGGACGAACAGCACGCCGTGGACCATGCCCATCACGGGCACCGCGTTGAAGTCCGTGGTCCGCTTCAGCACCGAGCAGATCAGCAGCAGGATGAAGGAAACGGCCTCGGGGGCGGAGACCAGGCGCAGGCGGCGGAGGGCGGAGGCTGTCTTCAGGTCCACGGATCACCTTCGGGGGGAGGTACGGCGGCGAACAGGGCGGTTTGTGAATGCACGCACAAGCGTTCGTCCATTGTGGCAAACGGTTCACCTAGGGGTGCGTTCAGGGTCGTTCTCCATCCTCGGGTGCTGTTCGGCACACCCGTCCGGCCGATACCTTCGCCGCGTGGCGATGTTTCGACTCCAAGGCAGCAAGGTGCTGGCCGTCGACATGACCGGGGACGCCGTGAAGGCGAAGAACGGCTCGATGGTCGCGTACGACGGACAGATGGCGTTCAAGAAGCTCAGCGGCGGCGGTGAGGGCATCCGGGGGATGGTCACCCGGCGGCTCACCGGTGAGCAGATGACCATGATGGAGGTGAGAGGGCAGGGGACGTGCTGGCTGGCCGATCGCGCCTCCGAGATCAATCTCGTCCAGCTCCGGGGGGACAAGCTGTACGTCGAGTCGAGCAACCTGCTCGCGACCGACGCCGGGCTCAGGACCGGGACGAGTTTCACCGGGATGCGCGGCGCGACCCAGGGCAACGGACTGTTCACGACGACCGTCGAGGGCACCGGCCAGGCGGCCATCACCTCGGACGGCCCCGCCGTGGTGCTGCGCGTCAGCCCGCAGTACCCGCTGACCGTCGACCCCGGCGCCTATGTCGCGCACCAGGGCAATGTCCGGCAGTCCTTCCAGTCCGGTGTGACCTTCCGCACGTTCATGGGTGAGGGCGGCGGTGAGGCCTTCCAGATCCGGTTCGAGGGGGACGGCCTGGTGTACGTCCAGCCGAGCGAGCGCAACACGATCGCGGGGGATGTGTGAGATGACCTTCCGTGAGATCAACTCCAAGATGGTCGAGGCGACCCTCGTCCCCGGCGGACGGCTCTTCAGCCAGCGCGGCGCCATGCTCGCCTACCGCGGCGAAGTGGCCTTCACCCCCAACGTCCAGGGCGGGCAGGGCGGGGTGATGTCCATGATCGGGCGGCGGCTCGCCAACGAGGACACCCCCCTGATGACCGTCGAGGGCAGCGGCACGGTCCTCTTCGGGCACGGCGGCCACCACGTCCAGGTCATCCGGCTCACCGGCGACACCCTGTACGTCGAGGCGGACCGCCTGCTCGCCTTCGAGGGCACCCTCCAGCAGGGCACGATGTTCCTGGGCTCCCAGGGCGGGGTCATGGGCATGGTGCGCGGCCAGGTCAGCGGACAGGGCCTGTTCACCACCACCCTCAAGGGGCACGGGGCCGTCGCCGTGATGGCCCACGGCGGAGTCTTCGAGGTGCCGATCACCCCGCAGCGCCCGGTCCATGTCGACCCCCAGGCCTACGTCGCCCACCACGGCGACGTCCGCAACAAACTGTCGACGGCGCTGGGCTGGCGGGACATGGTGGGCCGGGGTTCCGGCGAGGCGTTCCAGCTCGAGCTGAGCGGCAGCGGTGCGGTGTTCGTCCAGGCGTCCGAGGAGAAGCTGTGAGCATGTACGGGGCTCCGGGCGGCGGCCCGACGGTGCACGACCCGATGACCTTGCCGGTCGACGACAACGTGAACAGCTACACCTTCTGTGTGGAGCTCAAGGGGAGCCAGTGGTTCCTCCAGAAGGGGAAGATGATCGCCTACTACGGGTCGATCGACTTCAACGGCATCGGACACGGCCGGCTGGACCGTCTGGTGCGCACTTCGTTTCATTCGCCTCTGCACGCAAGCGACTGGGTCGTGGCGGAGGGTTCGGGCAAGATGCTCCTCGCCGACCGGGCCTTCGACGTGAATTCGTACGACCTGGACGACGGCAACCTGACCATTCGCTCGGGCAATCTGCTCGCTTTTCAGCCAACTCTGTCGCTCAAGCAGTCGATCGTGCCGGGATTTCTGACGCTGATCGGAACCGGCAAGTTCGTCGCCGCATCTAACGGTCCGGTGGTGTTCATGGAACCCCCGATCCGGGTCGACCCGCAGGCACTCGTCGGCTGGGCCGACTGCCCCTCTCCCTGCCATCACTACGACCACGGGTACATGACCGGCCTGATGGGCGGTCTACGTGCGCTGACAGGCCTCGGAGGGGCTTCCGGGGAGGAGCACCAGTTCGAGTTCGTGGGGGCCGGGACGGTGCTGCTCCAGTCGACCGAGCTGCTCATGGCCGAGCAGGCGACGGGGGCGGTTCCGCACGAGCCGGGAGTGCCCGGCGGGGGCGCCGTGCCAGGTGGGCACGGTGGCCACGGAGCGCAAACCGGCGCACCGCGCCTTCCCGGACAGCTGGGAGACCTCCAGCGTCGCTTCGGGCTGTGAGCGGTAGTCTGCGGAGTGTGACATCGAACGCGTGCGCGCCGTCACACCACCGTCACTAGTTCGCCTTTCAACATTTTAGGTAGACTTCATCTATGGAGACCGAAACGGCCACACACTGGCTGACCGATGCGGAGCAGTGCGCCTGGCGCACCCACCTGGAGGTCAACAGGCTGTTGACGTACCAGCTCGAAAAGGATCTCCAACCGTTCGGCCTGACCATGAACGACTACGAGATCCTGGTGAATCTCTCCGAGTCGGAGGGCGTCCGGATGCGGATGAGCGACCTCGCGTCCGCCACCCTCCAGTCCAAGAGCCGTCTCTCGCACCAGATCACCCGCATGGAGAGCGCCAACCTGGTGCGCCGCGAGAACTGCGAGTCCGACCGCCGCGGCCTGTACGCGGTCCTGACCGAGCACGGCCTGGAGACGATGCAGAAGGTCGCGCCCCATCACGTGGAATCCGTGCGGCGGCACTTCATCGACCTGCTCTCGCCCGAGGCCACGACCGAACTCTCCAAGGCCCTGAAGCCCGTCGCGGAACACCTCCGCGGGCAGCGCGGACGCCCGTGAGGGACGACCGCTAGACGATCGGCCCGGACCCCATCGGCCCAGGCCCATCGATCCCGGCCCATCGATCCCGGCCCGCGATCCAGACCGATCGGTTCAGGCGATCGGTGCGAACGGTCGGTTCAGCGACCGACAGGCGGAGCTCCCACAGGGCTCCGCCTGTCGGCGTCACACGACCCGGGCCCGCGCTCCCGCCCCAGCCCCGGTCAGGCGAGGGGTACGAGATCGTTCGCGCCCCGCCAGGAGCCGCGGGCGACGGCGGCCGCCGCCAGCAGGACCACCGCTCCGGTCAGCGCGAAGCACACCGCCACCGGAAGGGACCCGGCCAGCGCTCCGGCGATCGCCGTACCGGCCGTACTGCCCGCGTTGACGGCCGTGTTGACCCACGCCCCCGCCCGCACCCGGGCCTCCGGCGCGGCCGTCTCGTCGGCGATGAGATAGGCCGTGGTGATCGCCGGCGACACGAAGAACCCGGCGGCCGCGACGGCTGCGGCCAGCGTGCCGAGCCCCGGCGCGAGTCCCGCGCCGCACAGCGTCAGCCCGAGCCCCGCCGTGAGCAGCGGCAGCCGCGCCCCGGTCGACGCCCGCCAGGTGAGCGCCCCGTTGAGCAGCCCTCCGACGGCGCTGCCGGCCGACAGCGCGGCCAGCACCCAGGCGGCGCTCGCCCCGCCGGTCCCGTGCCCGTGCCGCTCGGCGAACGCCACGACCAGCAGATCGACCGCACCCAACGCCAGTCCCACGCCCGCGACGGCGGCCACCGGCCGCCCGAGCCCGCGCAGACCGCCGCCGCCCCGGCGTGCGCTGGCCCGCTGCGGCCCCACCGCCCGCACGGCCGGCGAGGACAGGAACCCGGCCGTGCCCACGGCCATGAGGGCCGCCCCGACGACGATCCCCGCGGTCGGCGGTGCGAAGCCGACGAGCACGCCGACGAGCAGGGGTCCGGTGACGAAGAGAAGTTCCTCGGCGACCCCGTCGAGGCTGTACGCGCGCTGCAACAGCGCGCGGTCCGGGGTGAGCCTCCCCCACACCGCCCGCATGGTCGGCCCCAGCGGCGGTACGCAGGCGCCCGCGGTGGCGGCGAGGGCCCCCGGCACGGCGGCCGAGGTGCCGGCCGGACGGGCGAGGGTCAGGGTCAGCAGGACGAGGACCGCCAGGTAGGCGGCGGTCATCGGGACGAGTGCCCGGCACGGCCCGTGCCGGTCGATGAGGGCCGCCCTGGCGGGCGACAGGAAGACGGTGGTGGCCCCGAACAGGGCCATCACGGTGCCCGCCACCGCGTACGAGCCCGACGAGCGGGTCACGGCGAGCATCAAGGACAGCGGGACGATCCCGTATGACAGCCGTCCGGTCAGGGCGGCGGCGAAGGTACGGCGGGCGTGCGGAACGCGCAGGACGACGGCATACGAAGGCCGCACCGCAGGCGAAGCGGACATGAGGAGTTCCTCGACTCATGGCAGGAGAAAGGGGACGCCTGATCGCCGCGAGACGGTGCGGCGGACGCCGCTCACCGTTCGCGGGCCGGGGCGGCCCCTATGCCAGGAGGAGGAACATGGACATGACCGTATCAGCGCGGCCCGGACGCCGGCGACGCCTTCGGCGAGGTGCTCGTCGGCGCCTTCGCACACCGGCCGCGCGTCGGCCCCGGGTCGGCCCGTCGCCCTCAGCCCTGTGTCAGCCCCGCCACCAGTTCGTCCGCCGCCCGGTAGGGGTCCAGTTCACCGGCGACGATGCGCTCGGCGAGAGTGCTCAGCCGACGATCGCCGTGCAGGTCCCCGATGCGTTCGCGCAGGGCCGTGACGGCGATCGTCTCGACCTCGCGGGCCGCGCGGGAGCGGCGCCGCTCGGTGAGGACACCGTGCTCCTCCATCCACGCGCGGTGCTTCTCCAGTGCCTCGACGACCTCGTCGACGCCCTCGGCGCGGGCCGCGACCGTCTTCACGATCGGCGGGCGCCAGTCCCCGGGACCGCGGGCCTCCCCGAGGCCGAGCATATGGTTCAGCTCACGGGCGGTGGCGTCGGCACCGTCCCGGTCCGCCTTGTTGACGACGTACACGTCGCCGATCTCCAGGATCCCGGCCTTGGCGGCCTGGATGCCGTCACCCATGCCGGGGGCCAGCAGAACGACACTCGTGTCCGCCTGCGACGCGATCTCGACCTCCGACTGACCGACGCCGACCGTCTCGACCAGGATCACGTCGCAGCCCGCCGCGTCGAGCACCCGGATCGCCTGCGGGGCCGACCAGGCGAGACCGCCCAGATGACCGCGGGTGGCCATCGAGCGGATGTACACGCCCGGGTCGGAGGCGTGCTCCGACATCCGGACGCGGTCGCCGAGCAGGGCACCGCCGGAGAACGGCGAGGACGGGTCGACGGCCAGCACCCCGACCCGCCTGCCCTGCTTGCGGTAGGCGGTGACCAGCGCGGACGTCGACGTGGACTTGCCCACGCCCGGTGAGCCGGTCAGGCCCACCACATACGCGTTGCCGGTGAGCGGGGCCAGCGCCTCCATGACCTCCCTGAGCTGCGGGGACGCCCCCTCCACCAGGGAGATCAGCCGGGCCACGGCCCGCGGCCGGCCTTCCCTGGCCTGGGCGACCAGCGAGGAGACGTCCTGCATCACAGCTCCGTTCGATCCGTTCGATCTGTCGATCCGTTCCGGGTGAGACGCGCACGAGACGTGCGGCAGGCCTCAGGCCTTGGGCACCCGCACGATCAGCGCGTCACCCTGACCGCCGCCGCCGCACAGCGCGGCCGCGCCCACGCCGCCGCCCCGGCGCTTGAGCTCCAGGGCCAGGTGCAGGACCAGGCGGGCACCGGACATGCCGATCGGGTGACCCAGGGCGATGGCACCACCGTTGACGTTCACCTTGTCCGTGGACACGCCGAGATCCTTCATCGACTGCACCGCCACGGCGGCGAAGGCCTCGTTGATCTCGATCAGGTCGAGGTCGGAGACCTCCAGTCCGTCCTTCTTCAGGGCGTGCAGGATGGCGTTCGAGGGCTGGGACTGGAGCGAGTTGTCCGGTCCCGCCACATTGCCGTGGGCGCCGATCTCGGCGATCCACGACAGGCCCAGCTGCTCGGCCTTGGCCTTGCTCATCACGACCACGGCCGCCGCGCCGTCGGAGATCTGCGAGGACGTGCCCGCGGTGATCGTGCCGTCCCTGGTGAACGCCGGACGGAGCTTGCCCAGGGACTCCGCCGTGGTGTCGGCGCGGATGCCCTCGTCCTTGCTGAAGACGACCGGCTCGCCCTTGCGCTGCGGGATCTCGACCGGGGTGATCTCGGCCTCGAAGACGCCGTTCTTCTGCGCGGCGGCGGCCCTCTGATGGCTCAGCGCGGCGATCTCGTCCTGCTCGGGACGCGCGATCCCGAGCCGGGTGTTGTGCTTCTCCGTGGACTCGCCCATGGCGATGTTCTCGAAGGCGTCGGTGAGACCGTCGTACGCCATCGCGTCGAGCATCTCGATCGCGCCGTACTTGAAGCCTTCGCGGGACTTCGGCAGCAGGTGGGGGGCGTTGGTCATGGACTCCTGACCGCCGGCCACCACGATGTCGAACTCACCCGCGCGGATCAGCTGGTCGGCCAGCGCGATCGCGTCGAGGCCCGACAGGCACACCTTGTTGATGGTGAGCGCCGGGACGTTCATCGGGATGCCGGCCTTGACCGCGGCCTGACGGGCCGGGATCTGCCCCGCCCCGGCCTGGAGCACCTGCCCCATGATCACGTACTGCACCTGGTCGCCGCCGATTCCCGCACGGTCGAGGGCGGCCTTGATCGCGAAGCCGCCGAGGTCGGCTCCGGAGAAGGACTTCAGGGAGCCCAGCAGCCGTCCCATGGGCGTCCGCGCGCCCGCGACGATCACCGAGGTCGTGCCGTTGGAGCCAGTCGATTCAGTCATGAGCTGCGATTCCCCTTACCGGCCTTGCACGGGCCGAGGAGTGAACGAGGGTTTACTTCGAATGTACTGAGTGGCACTCCGTGCCGTCATCGGGCCGTCAGTGTGATCGCGCGCACGTTGCGTAACCACCGCGCTCGCGCTCCACTGACACCATGCTGACGCGAATCGACCACATCGGGATCGCCTGCCACGACCTCGACACGACCGTCGAGTTCTACCGTTCCACGTACGGCTTCGAGGTGTTCCACTCCGAGGTCAACGAGGAGCAGGGCGTGCGCGAGGCCATGCTCAAGATCAACGATACGTCCGACGGCGGGGCGTCCTACCTGCAACTGCTGGAGCCGACACGGCCGGACTCCACCGTCGCCAAGTGGCTCGACAAGAACGGCGAGGGCGTCCACCACATCGCTTTCGGTACGGCGGATGTGGACGCGGACGCCGCGGACATCAAGGACAAGGGCGTACGCGTTCTGTACGAAGAGCCGCGACGCGGCTCCATGGGGTCACGAATCACTTTCCTGCACCCCAAGGATTGCCACGGAGTACTGACAGAACTGGTCACTTCGGCGGCCGTTGAGTCACCTGAGCACTGACCCTCGTACATATGGGCCGGTAGGGTTGGGGGCGGTCGCCGCTCACACCGGGGCGACCCGGTCCTGCCGTACGGCGGCGGGACGCAGCCGGGGTCCGGGTGTCGGGGGACGAGCGTCGGGGCAGCAGCCCATGCTCCGTCGTTGATCTGACACCATTCCCCGGGAGCCCCGTTCGGCGGATGGACGGAGCTCGTACGGGAAGCATGCGACCAGGGACGGATGGGACCGCGCAGTGCGGGGCTACGAGAGCCAGGAGCGGGAGCCGGCGGCTGACGTCGACCACCTGACTCGGTTCGAAGCCGAGATGAAGCGGCTGAAGACCGAGCGGGAAAAGGCGATCCAGCATGCCGAGGACCTCGGCTACCAGGTCGAGGTGCTGCGCGCCAAGTTGCACGAGGCGCGTCGCACCATCATGTCCCGGCCCGCCTTCGACGGCGGCGACATCGGGTACCAGGCCGAGCAGATGCTGCGTAACGCGCAGATGCAGGCCGATCAGCTGCGGCAGGACGCCGAACGGGAACTGAGCCAGGCCCGGGCCCAGACGCAGCGCATCCTCCAGGAGCACGCCGAACAGGCGGCCCGGCTCCAGGCGGAGCTGCACCAGGAGGCGGTGGCCCGTCGTCAGCAACTCGACCAGGAGCTGGCCGAGCGCCGGCAGAACGTCGAGTCGCACGTCAACGAGAACGTGGCGTGGGCCGAGCAGCTGCGGGCCCGCACCGAGGCGCAGGCGCGCCGCCTCCTCGACGAGTCGCGGGCCGAGGCCGAGCAGGCCCTGACCGCGGCCCGCGCCGAGGCCGAACGGGTGGCCGCGGAGGCCCGTCAGCGACTCCAGGCCGACGCGGAGGCGACCCGCGCGGAGGCCGAGCAGCTGCTGCTGCGGGCCCGCACGGACGCCGAACGGTTGCTGAACGCCGCCTCCAGCCAGGCGCAGGAGGCCAGCGACCACGCCGAGCAGCTGCGCACCTCCACCGTCACGGAGTCCGACGCGGCCCGCCGACAGGCCGGTGAGCTCAGCCGCGCCGCCGAGCAGCGCATGTCCGAGGCCGAGGAGGCGCTGCGCAAGGCGCAGGCCGAGGCCGACAAGGTGCTCGCGGAGGCGAAGGCCACCGCCGAGAAGGCACTCGCCGGCGCGGAGGCCGCCAAGGAGCAGCGCACCCGTACGGCGAAGGAGCAGGTCGCCCGGCTGGTCAGCGAGGCCACCAAGGAGGCAGAGGCCACCAAGGCGGACGCCGAGCAGCTCGTCGCCGACGCCCGCGCCGAGGCCGAGAAGATCGTCGCGGAGGCCTCCGAGAAGGCCCGCACGCTCACCGCCGAGGAGAGCGCGACCCAGCTGTCGAAGGCGGCGAAGACCGCCGAGGACGTGCTGAACAAGGCACAGGCCGACGCGCAGAACACCACGAAGGCCGCCGCCGAGGAGGCCGAGCGGATCCGTCGCGAGGCGGAGACCGAGGCGGACCGGCTGCGCGCCGAGGCGCACGACATCGCCGAGCAGCTCAAGGGTTCGGCGAAGGACGACACCAAGGAGTACCGCGCCAAGACGGTCGAGCTCCAGGAGGAGGCCCGCCGGCTGCGCGGCGAGGCCGAGCAGCTGCGCGCCGACGCGGTCGCCGAGGGCGAGAAGATCCGCGCGGAGGCCCGCAAGGAGGCCGTCCAGCAGATCGAGGAGGCGGCCAGGACCGCCGAGGAGCTGCTGTCCAAGGCGAAGGCCGACGCGGACGAGCTGCGCCAGAAGGCCACCTCGGACAGCGAGAAGGTGCGCACCGAGGCCATCGAGCGCGCCACCACGCTGCGCCGGCAGGCCGAGGAGACGCTGGAGCGGACCCGCGCGGAGGCCGAGCGCCAGCGCGACGAGGCGGTGGAGCTGGCCGAGACCATCACCTCCAACGCCGAGCAGGCCGCGCTCGAACTGCGCGAGGAGACCGAGCGCGGGGTCGAGGCCCGGCAGGCCGAGGCCGCCGAGGAGCTGACCCGGCTGCACACCGAGGCGGAGTCCCGGCTCGCCTCCGCCGAGCAGGCGCTGACCGACGCCCGGGAGGAGGCCGCGCGGATCCGTCGCGAGGCCGGCGAGGAGGCCGAACGGCTTCGCTCGGAGGCCGCGGAGCGGATCCGCGTACTCCAGCAGCAGGCCGGGGCGGAGGTGGACCGGCTGCGCGACGAGGCCGCCGCCGACGCGTCCGCCTCGCGCGCCGAGGGCGAGGCCGTCGCCGTACGGCTGCGTTCCGAGGCCGCCGCCGAGGCGGAGCGGCTGAAGACCGAGGCGCAGGACACCGCCGACCGGGTGCGCGCGGAGGCGCAGGCCGCCGCCGAGCGGCTCGCGACCGAGGCGTCCGAGACGCTGGCCGCCGCCCAGGAGGAGGCGCTCCGGCGCCGCCGCGAGGCCGAGGAGCTCCTCGGTTCCGCCCGCCAGGAGGCCGACCAGGAGCGCGAGCAGGCCCGCCGGCAGAGCGAGGAACTGCTGGCCTCGGCGCGCAAGCGCGTGGACGAGGCGCAGACCGAGGCCGTCCGGCTGGTCGAGGAGGCCGACCGGCGTGCCAACGAGATGGTGTCGGCGGCCGAGCAGCACGCGCAGCAGGTACGGGAGTCCGTCGCCGGGCTGCACGAGCAGGCGCAGGACGAGATCAACGGGCTGCGTTCCGCCGCCGAGCACGCGGCGGAACGTACCCGGCGCGAGGCCGAGGAGGAGGCGGACCGGGTCCGGTCCGACGCCTACGCGGTGCAGGAGCGGGCCGCCGAGGACGCGAACCGGGTGCGGCGCGAGGCGAGCGAGGCGGCGGAGGCCGCGCAGGCGCTGGCCGAGCAGACCGTCGGCGAGGCGATCGCGGAGGCGGAGCGGCTGCGCTCGGAGGCGTCCGCGCACGCCCAGCGGGTCCGCACCGAGGTCTCGGACGCCATCGCCCAGGCGGACCAGGACGCGTCGCGCACCCGCGCGGACGCCCGGGACGACGCCAACCGCATCCGCTCGGACGCGGCGACGCAGGCCGACACCCTCATCACCGAGGCCCGCAACGAGGCGGAGCGGCTCCAGACGGAGACCATCGCCGAGGCCGAGCGCCTCCAGTCCGAGACGATCGCGGAGGCCGACCGGCTGCGGGCCGAGTCGGTCGCCAAGGCGGAGAAGCTGATCTCGGACGCCGCCGGGGACGCGGAGCGGCTGCGCGCCGAGGCCGCCGAGACGGTGGGTTCCGCGCAGCAGCACGCCGAGCGGATCCGCGCCGAGTCCGAGCGGGTCAGGACGGAGGCGGCCGCGGAGGCCGACCGTCTGATGAGCGTGGCCCGCGAGGAGGCCGACTCGACGCTGGACGAGGCCCGCAAGGAGGCCAACAAGCGGCGCTCCGAGGCGGCCGAGCAGGTCGACACCCTCATCACGGAGACCGCGGCCGAGGCGGACAAGCTCCTCACCGAGGCACAGCAGCAGGCGCAGCAGGTCACGGCGGACGCGGAGGCGCAGGCCGACTCGATGGTCGGCGCGGCCCGCAACGAGGCGGAGCGGCTGGTCTCCGAGGCGACGGTCGACGGCAACTCCCGGGTGGAGAAGGCCCGGACCGACGCCGACGAGCTGCTGGTCGGCGCCCGCCGGGACGCGACCGCGATAAGGGAGCGGGCGGAGGAGCTGCGCGACCGCATCACGAGCGAGGTCGAGGGCCTGCACGAGCGGGCCCGCCGCGAGGCCGCCGAGACGATGAAGTCGACCGGCGACCGCTGCGACGCGCTCATCAAGGCGTCCGAGGAGCAGCTCGCCAGGGCGCAGGCGAAGGCGAAGGAGCTGGTGTCGGACGCCAACTCCGAGGCCGGCAAGGTCCGTATCGCCGCCGTGAAGAAGGCCGAGGGGCTCCTCAAGGAGGCCGAGCAGAAGAAGGCGACGCTCGTACGCGAGGCCGAGGAGCTCAAGGCCGAGGCGATCCGCGAGGCCCGCCGCACGGTCGAGGAGGGCAAGCGCGAGCTGGAGGTGCTGGTGCGCCGGCGGGAGGACATCAACGCCGAGATCTCCCGGGTCCAGGACGTGCTGGAGGCGCTGGAGTCCTTCGAGGTCCCGACCGGCGGCAAGGACGGGGGCGTCAAGGCGGGCGCCACGATCGGGGCGCCCCGATCGGGCGGGAAGGCTTCGGACGGCTAGCGGAATGTGTGAATTGCGTTAAAGTCTCGCGCCTTTGACCGGACCTTTGGCAAGCGCTCTGCCGCTCAGCCACCCAAAAGGGGTGTCATTCTCCAGATCAAACACGTATACGCTCGATGACACACCGTTCCGGGCCCTAGGATTCCACCTATCACCTCACCGGTCTCATTCGACAGGAACCCCATGAGCGACACTTCCCCCTACGGCTTCGAGCTTGTGCGGCGTGGGTACGACCGCGCTCAGGTGGACGAACGCATCTCGAAGCTCGTCTCCGACCGTGACAGCGCTCTGGCCCGTATCACTGCTCTGGAAAAGCGCATCGAGGAGCTCCACCTCGAGACGCAGAACGCCCAGGCCCAGGTAAGCGACGCGGAACCGTCGTACGCCGGTCTCGGCGCGCGTGTCGAGAAGATCCTCCGCCTCGCCGAGGAAGAGGCCAAGGATCTGCGCGAGGAGGCCCGTCGCGCGGCCGAGCAGCACCGTGAGCTCGCCGAGTCGGCGGCCCAGCAGGTGCGCAACGACGCGGAGTCGTTCGCCGCGGAGCGCAAGTCCAAGGCTGAGGACGAGGGCGTCCGGATCGTCGAGAAGGCCAAGAGCGACGCGTCGCAGCTGCGTTCCGAGGCGCAGAAGGACGCGCAGTCGAAGCGTGAGGAGGCGGACGCCCTCTTCGAGGAGACCCGCGCCAAGGCCGCACAGGCCGCCGCCGACTTCGAGACCAACCTCGCCAAGCGCCGCGAGCAGTCGGAGCGCGACCTGGCGTCCCGTCAGCAGAAGGCCGAGAAGCGTCTCGCGGAGATCGAGCACCGCGCGGAGCAGCTGCGGCTGGAGGCCGAGAAGCTGCGCACCGACGCCGAGCGCCGGGCCCGTCAGACCGTCGAGACGGCGCAGCGCCAGGCCGAGGACATCGTGGCCGACGCCAATGCCAAGGCGGACCGGATCCGTTCCGAATCCGAGCGCGAGCTGGCGGCCCTCACCAACCGCCGCGACTCGATCAACGCCCAGCTGACGAACGTCCGCGAGATGCTCGCCACGCTGACCGGCGCCGCGGTGGCCGCGGCCGGTACGCCGTCCACGGACGACGAGCCGATCTCCCGCGGGGTCCCGGCGCAGCAGTCCCGGTAACGTCCACGGGTACGGCGACCGAACATCGGCGAAGCCCTCCGCCACTCCGGTGGCAGAGGGCTTTGTCGCGCTTTAGCGTGGCCGCATGATCGAGCTGTCGGGCCTGACGAAGCGGTACGGCGAGAAGGTCGCGGTGAACAACCTCACCTTCACCGTCAGACCGGGCATCGTCACGGGCTTCCTCGGTCCCAACGGTGCCGGCAAGTCCACCACCATGCGGATGATGCTGGGCCTCGACCGGCCGACCGCGGGGGACGTCCGGATCGACGGGCAGCACTACGACCGGCTCAAGGACCCCCTCACCTATATCGGCGCCCTGCTGGACGCCAAGGCCATGCACGGCGGGCGCAGCGCCTTCAACCACCTGCTGTGCCTGGCGCAGAGCAACGGCATCCCGAAGAGCCGGGTGCACGAGGTGCTGGACACGGTCGGTCTCACGTCCGTGGCGAAGAAGAAGGCCAAGGGGTTCTCGCTGGGCATGGGGCAGCGGCTGGGCATCGCCGGCGCGCTGCTCGGCGATCCCCGGATCCTGATGTTCGACGAGCCGGTCAACGGTCTCGACCCCGAGGGCATCCACTGGATCCGCAACCTGATGAAGTCCCTCGCCGCGCAGGGGCGGACCGTGTTCGTCTCCTCCCACCTCATGAGCGAGATGGCGCTGACCGCCGATCACCTCGTCGTCATCGGACAGGGCCGGCTGCTCGCCGACACCTCGATGGCCGACTTCATCGCGCAGAACTCGCGCTCGTTCGTCCGTATCCGCACCCCGCAGCGGGAGCGGCTGCTCGATGTGCTGCACGGCGCCGGGATCCTGGTCGTCGAGACCGGCAGCGGGGTGCTGGAGGTCGACGACGGCAAGTCCGAGCACATCGGGGAGCTGGCCGCGCAGCACCGGATCGTGCTGCACGAGCTGAGCCCCCAGCGGGCCTCGCTGGAGGAGGCGTTCATGCAGCTGACGGCCGAGTCGGTGGAGTACCACGCGCACACGGACCCGGCCGCGGACGCGCTGACGGCCCCGATCACGGGCACGCCCCCCGCACCGCCCCGGCAGCAGTGGGGCGACGACTGGACGAGGAGCTGATGATGGCGGCGACCCAGGTCATCCGGTCCGAATGGACCAAGATCCGGTCGGTGGCGTCCACGGTGTGGACGCTCTCCCTCGCCGTGGTGGTCACCATCGCCCTCGGCATGCTGATCTCGGCGCTGTCGAGCCACGAGTTCGACAACATGAGCCGCGACGACCGGCTCTCCTTCGACCCCACGTTCATCAGTTTCGCCGGGATGAGCCTCGGCCAGCTCGCGATGATCGTGTTCGGGGTGCTGGTCGTGTCGAACGAGTACAGCACCGGCATGATCCGGACCTCGCTGGCCGCTGTGCCGCAGCGCGGCACCTTCCTGTTCAGCAAGATCGCGGTGGCCACCGGGCTCGCGCTGGCCGTGGGGCTGGCCACCAGCTTCGTCACGTTCTTCCTGGGGCAGGCCATGCTCGGCTCCCACAAGGCGTCGATCGGGGACACCGGTGTCCTGCGGGCGGTCATCGGCGGCGGTCTGTACATGACGCTGATCGCCGTGTTCTCGATGGGTGTGGCCACGATGCTGCGCTCGCCGATGCTGTCGCTGGGCATCCTGATGCCGTTCTTCTTCCTGATCTCCAACATCCTCGGCAACGTCTCGGCGACGAAGAAGATCGGCCGGTATCTGCCCGACCAGGCCGGCAGCAAGATCATGCAGGTGGTCACGCCGATCGACGACGACACCCCGTACGGGCCCTGGGGCGGGTTCGCCATCATGGCGCTGTGGGCCCTCGCCGCGCTCGCGGGCGGCTACCTGCTGCTGAAGAAACGCGACGCGTAACGCTTTGGGCTTTGCTTTCATTTGAGCGGAACCGTCAGCGCCCCGATAGTCTCCTAACCCTTACGGGGGCGTGTGCCCTGCTGTCCTGAACCTTTCGATGGGTGCGGAGCATGATCGAAGCAGTCGGCCTGACCAAGCGCTATGGCGACAAGACCGCTGTGTACAACCTTTCCTTCCAGGTACGGCCCGGTGCGGTCACCGGCTTCCTCGGGCCGAACGGCTCGGGCAAGTCGACGACCATGCGGATGATCCTGGGCCTGGACAACCCGACCTCCGGGTCGGTGACGATCGGCGGCTACCCGTACCGCAAGCTGCCGAACGCCGCCCGCCAGGTGGGCGCCCTGCTGGACGCCAAGGCGGTGCACGGCGGCCGGCATGCCCGCAACCACCTGCTGAGCCTGGCCCAGCTGTCCGGCATCCCGGCCCGGCGGGTCGACGAGGTCCTCGGCGTGGTCGGCCTCCAGGACGTGGCGCGCAAGCGCTCCAAGGGCTTCTCCCTGGGCATGGGCCAGCGGCTCGGCATCGCGGCGGCCCTGCTCGGCGACCCGCAGGTGCTGCTCTTCGACGAGCCGGTCAACGGCCTCGACCCCGAGGGCATCCTCTGGGTGCGCAACCTGATGAAGTCGCTGGCCGCCGAGGGCCGCACGGTGTTCGTCTCCTCCCACCTCATGAGCGAGATGGCGGTGACCGCCGACCACCTGATCGTCATCGGACGCGGTCAGCTGCTCTCCGACATGAGCGTGAAGGACTTCATCTCGGCCAACTCCGCCGACTTCGCGCGGGTCCGCACCCCGCACACCGACCCCCAGCTGCGCGAGAAGCTGGCCTCCGCGCTCACCGAGGCGGGCGGCCATGTGCTGCCCGAGCAGGACGGCGCGCTGCGGGTCACCGGGCTGCCGCTGCCCCGCATCAGCGACCTCGCCCACGAGGCCGACGTGCGGCTGTGGGAGCTGTCGCCGCACCAGGCGTCGCTGGAGGAGGCGTACATGCGGATGACGCAGGGCGCCGTCGACTACCGGTCGACCATCGACCAGAAGGCCGGCCTCCAGCAGCAACTGCCGCCGGGCGCGCAACCGCCCATGCCGGTGCCGGGCCAGGGCCAGCCGGGCTGGTACGCCCCGCCGCCCCCGCAGCATCCCGGATACGCGCCCCCGCAGCCGGCCCAGACGCCGCCTGCGGCCCCCTACGGGGCGTACGGCGCCCCCGGGGCACCCGGCACGGCACCCGGCCCGAACGGGGCCAACCCGTACGCGCAGGCGCCCGCACAGGCCCCCGCCGCACCCGTGACCCAGGCTCCGGCGCCCGCCCCGGCCGCCGCGTCCCTGGACAAGGCGCCGCCCGCGCCCGCCCCGGCAGCTCCCGCCGCTCCCGCTCCCGACGCAGCACCGACCCAGTCCGAGGACGCCCGATGAGCACCCCGCAGCACCCGTCGCCGCAGGCCGCGCCCGCCTGGCAGGGGGCGCCCGGTCCCGCGTACGCCGCGGCCGGCCCCGCCTACACCTCGCCGATCCCGATCGTGCGCACGCACCTCGGGCACGCCATCGCCTCGGAGTGGACGAAGATCCGTTCGGTGCGCTCCACGATGTGGACGCTGGGCGTGTTCGTGCTGCTCGTCGTCGGCATCGGACTGCTGGCCGGCGCGATCGTCTCCGCGAACGCGACCGAGGGCGACCTCGCGAACGACACCGCCCTGTCGTTCGGCTTCTTCGGGCTGCTCCTGGGCAGCATGTGCATCATCACGCTCGGCGTGCTGACCACGGCCTCGGAGTACGGCACCGGCATGATCCGCACGACGATGGTGGCCTGCCCGTCCCGCGGCCGGGTGCTCGCCGCGAAATCGGTCGTCTTCTTCGCCGTCGCGTTCGTCGTCACGCTCGTGTCCTCGGGCTTCGTCGCCATGGTGGACGTGGGCATGCTGGGCGACGCACGGCAGCCGACCGGCTCGGAGTGGCTCAAGGCCACCTTCGGCGTGTCCCTCTACATCGCGCTGCTCGGGCTGATCTCGCTGGCCGTCGGCTCGGTCATCCGGCACTCGGCCGGCGCCATCACCATCATGATCGGCGTCCTGCTGGCCCCGCTGGTCATCGCGATCTTCATGTTCTCGTCCTCGCTGGAAGACCTGCGCCAGGCCCTGTTCGAGTACTCGATCCCGAGCCAGATGAGCGTCTTCTACTCGTCCTCGCTCAGCGACAGCGGGCCGAGCGGCTGGGACCCGCTGTGGATCGCGCTCGGCGTGACCGCCGCGGTGCTCGGCGGCGCCTTCGCCCTGCTGGAGAAGCGCGACGTCTGACGGTCAGAACCTCGGCGCGTTACGGGACCGCCGCACCCCCGGGGTGCGGCGGTCCCGTGCGTTCCAGCACGCCTTGTGCCAGTGCCGGCGGTCGTCCACGCCCGCGTGCTCGGGCCAGACGACGACATGCGGCACCCCGTCGGGGATCAGCTGGTCGCAGCCGGGGCACCGGTAGGCCTTGCCCTGGGCGCTCGCGCCGGCCACGTGCCGCACGCTCCACTGCTCGCCCTGCCAGCTCTCCCCCGAGTGCCAGCCGCCGTACCGGCTCGCGCGGTCGTCCTCGGCGCTCTGGCCGGGGCCCTCACCCTTGGGTCGGTTGCGACGCGGGGACACGGGACACCTCACGGGGCTATACAGGAAGCAGGAGTGGCGTCCAGCCTACGCGGCGAGCACGCGGGTATCCGTAGGGCAGCCATCCCCACAAGTCGCCCTCCCCGGCGTCCCATTCTCCAGACAATCCGCAAATCTCTCCGCCAGGCCGTGTCCTCGGCACGTGTCGGACGGTTATGCCGGGTGGGGGAGCTCCGCGTCGGAGCCAAGGAAGCAGGAAAGTCCATGCGCGTTGGAAGTTTCGTGTTGGGGGCCCAGTTCCCCGGCCAGGGCCAGGGCGAGGCGCTGCACCGCGCGGTCCGCTCGGCCGAGGTGGCCGAGGAGGCGGGCCTCGACTCGGTCTGGCTGGCCGAGCACCACTTCGTGCCGTACGGCACGTGCCCGTCGGCCGTCACGCTCGCCGCTCTGCTGCTGGGCCGCACCCACCGGATCCGGGTCGGTACGGCGGTCAGCGTACTGCCCACCGTCCACCCCGTCGCCCTGGGCGAGCAGGCCGCGCTGCTGCACGTGACGAGCGGCGGCCGCTTCTCGCTGGGCGTGGGGCGCGGCGGCCCATGGGTCGACCTGGAGGTGTTCGGCGCGGGCCTGGAGGCGTACGAGCGGGGGTTCCCGGAATCACTCGATCTGCTGGTGCGCTGGCTGCGCGACCCCTCGGTGGGGGCCGATGGCGAGCGGTTCCGCTTCCGCGAAGTCCCCGTCGTACCGCGGCCGTCGGAGGCGTTGACCGACGCCTCGGGCCCGGAGGTCGTCGTCGCGTGCACCTCGCCGGCGAGCGTACGGCTGGCCGCCGAGCGCGGGCTGCCGATGCTCCTCGGCATGCACGTGGGGGACGAGGAGAAGGCCGAGATGGTCGCCGCGTGGCGGCAGTACGCGCGCGCGGCCGGGCGGTCCGGGGACGAGATCCGGGGCGCCGCGCACGTCTCGGCGGGCGTCTGCCAGATCGCGGACCGGCGCACCGACGCGGTGGAGACCCTGGTGAAGGCGATGCCGGGCTGGCTGAGGCAGGGCCTCGACGCGCATGTGACGGTGGACGGCCGGGCCCGCTCCATGCGGGACCCGGTGGCATACACCGAACTGCTCTGCGGGCTGCACCCGGTGGGCACCCCACGGCTGTGCGCCGACCGGCTCGCGGCGACCGGCGAGCGGACCGGCATCTCGCGTTTCGCCCTGCTGGTCGAGGGTTCCGGCGACCTGGCGGCCACCGAGGAGAACGTACGGCGGCTGGGCTCGGAGGTGCTCCCCCACCTCCGGTGAACAGCCCAGCCGGCCGCGAGGCTTGCCGCTCCCGTACTGATGGAACCTCCCGCGTCAGGAGCGGCAAGCAACAGGCTCACGTGTCAGCAGTCCCGGAATTCCGGGGACTGGTTCAGCACCTGACTGCGGACCGAGGTGAAACGGGCGAGCTTCTGATCGACAGCCGGCTCCAACGGGAACACCGCCACCCGGTGGCAGTTCTGGAAGGCCAGCCGAACACCGAAGTGCCGCTGAAGCGCGCCGCGTATGGCGTCGCTCGCGAGCGCGCGCAGCAACTGCCCGCGTGCCTGCTCGTCCGGCGGGGGCGTCTGGTTGTCGGCGAAGTCTCCGCCGTCCACCTTCAGCTGGGCCACCAGGGAGCTGACCATCTCCCATGCGTAGGGCAGGGAGGTCCGGACGCAGTCGACGAATTCTGCTTCGTCGACCTCGCCTCGCTCGGCCTGTTCGAGTAGGGCCGGTGAGACGTCGAGCGACATGGGTACTCCTCTCGCACCCCCGGAACATCAGGGGTTGCCGGACAGGGAAAGGGAGTTCGCATGCCGAAACACCGCACACGCTGAGTACACGCATCGCGACCTCCCGTTCACTACGGTAGGCAACGGACCGTGACCGCACCAGGAGAATGGGCACATAGGGAACTCCAAGTAGGCACACAATCGGCCACTGTCGAGCACGTGCCGAACAATCGGTTACCAGGTCGAAACGGGCGGGGCCGGTGAGGCCCCCGTGGACGGTGGTGGAGAAGAGGAGCGGGCGAATCGCGTGCCCGGTGGGGCGTCGGATAGCGTTGCGGACCATGCGTCTCGTCATCGCCCGGTGCTCCGTGGACTACGCCGGCCGGCTCACCGCCCACCTGCCCTCCGCCCCCCGTCTCATCCTGGTCAAGGCGGACGGCAGCGTCTCGATCCACGCGGACGACCGGGCCTACAAGCCCCTCAACTGGATGTCGCCGCCCTGCACGCTGAAGGAGGGCGCGGGCGACGAGGAAGGCGTCTGGACCGTCGTCAACAAGGGCGGAGAGAAGCTCATCATCACGATGGAGGAGATCCTCCACGATTCCTCGCACGAACTCGGCGTCGATCCCGGCCTGATCAAGGACGGCGTGGAAGCACACCTCCAGGAACTGCTCGCCGACCGCATCGAGACCCTCGGCGAGGGCTACACCCTCATCCGCCGCGAGTACATGACCGCAATCGGACCCGTCGACATCCTGTGCCGGGACGCGGAGGGGCAGACCGTCGCGGTCGAGATCAAGCGACGCGGCGAGATCGACGGCGTCGAGCAACTCACGCGCTACCTGGAGCTGTTGAACCGCGACCCGCACCTCGCGCCGGTCCGCGGTGTCTTCGCGGCCCAGGAGATCAAGCCGCAGGCCCGGGTACTCGCCACGGACCGCGGCATCGGCTGCACGGTCCTGGACTACAACGCGATGCGGGGCATCGAGGACGACAAGCTGCGGCTGTTCTGACCCCTCCCCCGTACGACGAGAAGGGCCGGGTTCCTCAGAGGAACCCGGCCCCTTTCATGTGCCCGGAGGCTCAGATCAGCTGGTCCGGCGACGCCGAGGCGGAGGCGCCGGAGGAGCTGATCGAGCTCGCGGGCGAGGAGGACATCGAGCTGCTGGCCGAGTTCGAGGTCGGCGGGGTGCCCTCGGACGGGGGCGGGGTGGTGGTGTCGGACTCGGACGCCGAGGGTGAGGGCGACGAGGAGCCCGAACCGCTGCTGGACGAGCTGGACGGTGACGAGGAAGGCGACGAGGAGTGCGAACCGGACGTCGACGGCTTCGGCGTAGTGGACGACCCACTGCCGCCCGACCCATGTGAGCTGCTCGCTTCCGAGGACGGCTCCGCCTCCCCCGTCGGGGTGGGGTCGTCCGAGGTGCCCATCGTCCCGTCCGGGCCCGGGTCCGTCGGCCTGCTGGTCGCGTCGCCCGTGTCCGTGGAGCCGGCGTCGTCGCCCGGGGTGTCCGAGTCGAGTCCGCCGTCGCCCAGGCCGGTGCCGGCGGACGGATTGACGCCGACCCGGTCGGAGGGGTTGTCGGCGTCGTTGTTGGAGGTGGCGCCGAGCGTCACGACCGTGCCGAGGACGGCGACGAGCAGCGCTCCCGCGCCGGCCGCGACCAGGTTGCGCTTGGCCAGGGCCTTGAGGCCGCCCCGGGTGTGGCGGGTCGGCGGGCCGGCGGGCGCGTGCCGGGCGACGACGGTCCGGGCCTCCGACGGGTAGGTCGGGAGCACCGCCTGGACGCCGCGCGGCGGGGACGCCGACTCCTCGTGGCGCGCCTCGGGCACCTCCTCGCCCGCCGTCGCCGCCGCGAGGCCGGGTATGTCCCCGGAGCGGTCGGCGACCAGGGCGAGGGCGCGGCGGCCGGCGACGGTCCCGCGCTTGTCGGCGATCGCCCCGCGCAGGGCGAGGGAGGCCTCCAGCTCGGAGCGGGCCCGGTCGAGGTCTCCGCCGCAGAGGGCGAGGACGCCCATCTCGTGGTGGAAGTAGGCGCGGTCGGCGGACTCCCCGGCGAGCCGGGCGGCCTCGGCGCCCTCGTGCAGGGTGCTCTCCCAGGCGCTCCAGTGCAGGCCCGCGGCGAACGCGGGCGCGGCGGTGCGGGCGAGCCGGACGGCGGTGGACTCCTCGTCCTCGCCGGTCCGGGTCGTCGTGGGGACGATCACGGCGAGGGCGGCGAGCACGGCGTCGGCCTCCGCGCACACCCGCTCGGGTGTGACGGAGGGATGTCCGGTCCACCAGGCGTAGTGCTGGGCGGCGGAGTCGGCGCGGGCCTCGAGGTCGTCGCCGTATCCGGCGGCCTCGAGCTGGGTCTGGACGCCGGCGGCGAGCCGGTAGCGGGTGCCGACCGGGGAGACGAGCCCGCAGGCGGCCAGTTCGCCGAGGGCCGCGTCGGCGTGGGTGTCGCCGACCAGGGCGGGCAGGTGCGCCTGGTGCGGGATCTCACCGTCCAGGGCGACGGCGAAGCGCAGGGTGGCGCGGGCGGAGGCACTGAGGCGAGCGGCCAGCAGCGGCGCGGGCGCGGCGGCCTCGCCGAGCGAGGGCAGGGGTATCTCCTCGGCCTCGCCGGCTCCGGCGAGGCCGTCGACGGAATCGGCGAGCGGCCGGGCGTCCTCGAAGACACCGAAGGCGTCGACCGCGTCGGCGCCGGCCCGCAGCTGGTCGCGCTGCGAGAGCAGGGCGCCGGCCTGGACGAACCGGAGCGGCAGGCCCTCGGACTCGAACCACAGGTCGCCGGCCCAGTTGGCCTCCTCCTCGGTGAGGACGCGGCCGACGCAGTGCTCGATCACCTCGACACCGCCCGCGCGGTCCAGCCCGGTGAGGACGACCTCCTCGACGGCGGACTCCGCGGAGGGCGGCGGGGTGTCCGGGGTCGCGCCGAGCAGGAAGGCGCACTCGGGCGTCGCGTCCAGGAGCTCGTCGAGGGCGGCGCCGCCGAGGTCGAGATCGTCGACCACGACGACCGCGCCGATCTCGCGCACCAGGGCGCTCAGGTCGTCGGGGTCGGGGCGGTACCGGGGGGCCTCGTAGACGGCGTGGAAGAGATCGTGGAGGAGGTCGGCCGAGGTGCGCCGGAAGCCCGTGAGACGGACGACGCCGTCGGGGGCGAGGTCCTCGCAGTCCTCCGCGACGAGGTCGAGGAGGCTGGTGCGGCCGGAGCCGGCCGGTCCGGTGAGACGGACGGAGCGGCCGCGGGCCAGCAGGCGGACCAGTTGTTCGCGTTCGTCCTGGCGGCCCAGCAGCGGCTGCGCGGGCCGGGTGGTTCCGGCGGGGGCCGCCGGCCGGGCGGCGCGCTCGGCCTCGGCGCGCCGCTCCGCGGTGCGCTTGGCGGGACGCTCCGGTACGTCGGTGGGCGGGCAGAGTTCTATCTCGCTGCCGTCGACCGGGTTGACCGTGAGCAGGTGTTCGCCCGCGACGAGCCGCACGGTGCGGGCCAGGGCCGGCGTGTGCTGGCTGAAGTCGGGCGTGAGGGGATCCCTGGGCGGGCGCGGGCGCGGCGTGCCGCCTTCCCCAGTCTCGAATTCGCTCGACTGGGAGGTGCCCCCACCGTCCTGGCCGTACTCCTCGGGTCCCCGGGTGTTCGGGTCCATAGGTCCAAGCCCCCCAAAAGCGTCGTGTGGCGGTAGCCCCTCCCGGCCTTGCTGCACACTGCGCTGTCGCTTCTGGTCCGGTACCCGCTCGAGGGCTGAGGGCGGCGGGCAGACGAACCGTAAACCTTCGCACAGTATCTACGACAGCCCGGGGTGCCGGGCCGCCCGAAGGGTCACAGTCTCGTGAGGATTGCGCCCGTCGCGCGTTTCCCGCCGCAGGCCACGCCCCCTCGGGGGTCAGACCCGGGGCAGGGACTCCACTCCGATACCGCCCTCGATCGCGAGGATCCGGTGCAGTCGGGTGGCCACCAGCAGGCGTTGCATCTGCGGAGGCACTCCGCGCAGCACCAGGCGTCGGCCGCACCGGCCGGCCCGTCGGTGGACGCCCATGATGACGCCGAGTCCGGTGGCGTCCCAGGAATCCAGCTCGGACAGGTCGAGCACCAGGTCGCCGACTCCGTCGTCCACGGCCGTGTGCAGGGCCGTACGGGCGTCCGCCGCACTGCGGACGTCGAGACGACCCCCGACGACCAGCTCTACGTGGTCGCCCCTGATGTGCATAGCGCTCCCCTAAGCGTGCGTCTCGTGCTCCGCGGTGGTGGTGTCCGGTGTTGCATCCTCTGACTGCGGGAAGCGGTCGGAGGTTGCCGTCTGTGAGCGAACCGATACCGAATTCACTCGCAGGGGTGAGGCCCATGGGGCCTGTGCGGTTTCGGTGCTTGTAGAAGCCCTGCCCGCTCAGGCGTCCGATGTCACCGGCGTCAACCATCCGGCGCAGCCGCTCCGCATGCCTCTCGGCGGGAGATTAGCGGGCGTGAGGCGCTGTGTGACCGGTTAGTAACGCGGCTCACGTCTCAGGGCGTGAGACGCCGGTCACGTCGTCAAATACTGTCCGATTCACGCCGATTGGACCGGGACTGACCGGGTGCCGACGGCAGTGACGAGGGGAACGGAACGAATTCCGCGGGACGGTCTAGATTGGCCGCATGGTCAATCTGACGCGCATCTACACCAGGACCGGCGACCAGGGCACCACCGCTCTCGGCGACATGAGCCGGGTCGCCAAGACCGACCTGCGGATCGCCGCGTACGCCGACGTCAACGAGGCGAACGCGGCGCTCGGCACCGCGCTCGCGCTGGGCGGTCTGGACGAGGAGCTCGTCGAGGTCCTCACCCGGGTCCAGAACGACCTGTTCGACGTGGGCGCGGACCTGTCGACGCCGGTCGTGGAGAACCCGGAGTTCCCGCCCCTGCGGGTCGAGCAGTTCTACGTCGACCGCCTGGAGGCGGACTGCGACCGGTTCAACGAGCGGCTGGAGAAGCTGCGGTCGTTCATCCTGCCCGGCGGCACCCCGGGCGCGGCCCTGCTGCACCACGCCTGCACGGTCGTCCGGCGGTCCGAACGCTCCACCTGGGCGGCGCTGGAGGTGCACGGCGAGCGGATGAACCCGCTCACCGCGACCTACCTCAACCGGCTCTCGGACCTGTTGTTCATTCTGGCCCGCACGGCCAACAAAGCGGTCGGCGACGTGCTCTGGGTGCCGGGCGGGGAGCGCTGACGCATCTTGGCCGGTTCCCGCTCCGGTCAGCCGCGCGGTGCGGCCTTCGGGAACAGGGTGTAGCTCCCCGCGATGACGAGGTTGACCCCGATCACCATCAGCATCCGCAGCTGCCACGCCCGCAACGAGTCGGTGTCGCCGTCCCCGCCGACGTACCAGGCGGCCGCCTGGAGCAGCGCCACGGCGACCAGTGCGGCGAGCGTCCAGCGGCCCGCGACCTTCCATTCGTGAACGGCGCGGGCCCTGCCGTACTTCGGCGGCCGCGCGGGCGGCGGTCCCCCGGCGAAGCGGTGGGCGATACGGGCGTCCGCCCACCGCACGGTGGAGTGGCCGAGGCCCACGGTGAAGCCGATGTAGACGGCGGCGAGCCCGTGCCGCCAGTCCGGCTCGGCGCCGTTCTTCAGGTCGATCGCGGTCACCGCGAACAGCACGACCTCCAGCAGCGGCTCGCACAGCAGCAGGGCCAGCCCCAGGCGCGGCATCCGGAACACGTACCGGAAGGCCAGTCCGGCCGCCAGCAGCACCCAGAAGGCCACCTCGCAGGCGACGATCAGTCCGACGATCACGGTTCGCTCCTCTCGCTCCCTTCCAGGCTTGCGGACGAAGGAGCGCCCCTCGTCGTCGGCGGTGAGGACCTCGCGGTACATCGAACGATGCAGTCGGGGACCGTCCCCGGGGAGCAGGCGGACGGCACGGGCGCCGTGTTGGATGGAGGGCATGGCCGTCCGACAACCGCGCAGCCCGCGCCCCCCGCACCGCTTCGACGTGTTCATCGCGGTCGGCGGTCTGCTGGGCGGTCTGCTGCTGGTGGCGATCGGCCTGGGCACCCGGCCGGCCGACGACCCGATCGTCCTGCTCGACGGTTCCCGGCCGGTCCTGGTGCCGCTCGGTGTGATGGCCGGCTGCGAGGTGCTGCGCCGGATCGCGCCCCGCGCGGCCCTGCTGACCGGGACCGCCGCGATCGTTCTGGACACCCTGACCCAGGGCAACCTGTTCACGGTCCTGATGTACACGGACGTGATGTACGCGGCCGTCCTGTACGGCCCGCTCGCGTCGGCCCGCCGGATCCAGTGGATCACCGGACTGCTGACGGTGGCCGGGACGCTGGTGCCGTTCGCGCTGTGGCGGGTGCCGGAGGCCCTGCTGATCGGGGTGGTGGTCGGCATCGTCGCCTACGCGCCCGCCGCCACCGGGTGGATCGTGCGCGACCACCGAGACGCGGCCGAGGCCGCCCGGCTGCGGGCCGAACAGACCGCGCTGCTGGCCGAGTTGGACCGGGCCCAGGCCGTCACGAGCGAACGGGCACGGATGGCACGGGAGTTGCACGACATGGTCGCCAACCACCTCTCCGCGATCGCCATCCACTCGACGGCGGCGCTCTCGATCGACGACCCGGACACCTCCCGGCAGGCACTGTCCGTCATCCGGGAGAACAGCGTGGAGGGGCTGGCGGAGATGCGGCGGCTGATCGGGATCCTGCGTGAGGGCAGCGAGGACCACGAGCCCGCGGCCGCTCCCACCCTGGACGGCCTGGAGGCGCTCGTGGACGGCGCCCGCGCCAACGGTCTCGACGTCACCCTCGACGCCGAGCACGGCCCGGTGCCCGCGCCGGTGGAACTCGCCGCCTACCGGATCGTCCAGGAGTCGCTGACCAACGCGCTGAAGCACGCGCGCCCCGGCCGGGTCACCGTCGCCCTCGTCCGGCGCGACGGGGTGCTCGACGTGCGGGTGCGCAGTCCGTACGGCCGCCGGGACGAGCCCCGCGCCCCGGGTTCCGGCGCCGGACTCGTCGGGATGCGGGAGCGCGCGGCGCTGCTGGACGGCACCTTCGACGCCGGTCCGGACGACTCCTGCTGGACGGTGCGTGCCACTTTCCCCCTCGTCGAAGGAGAGCCCGCATGAGCTCCACCATCCGGGTCCTGGTGGCCGAGGACCAGTCGGCCGTGCGCGCCGGGCTCGTCCTCATCCTGGGCAGCGCGGCCGACATCGAGGTGGTCGGGGAGGCGGCGGACGGTGAACAGGCGGTGGCGCTGGCCCGGGAGTTGAGGCCCGACGTGGTACTGATGGACGTTCAGATGCCGCGTCTGGACGGGGTGTCGGCGACCCGGAAGGTCGTCGAGGAGGGGCTCGCCGACGTACTGGTGCTGACCACCTTCGACCTCGACGAGTACGTGTTCGGGGCGCTGCGGGCGGGCGCGGCGGGGTTCCTGCTGAAGAACACGGAAGCCGGGGATCTCCTGGCGGCGGTCCGCACGGTGGCCGGCGGGGAGGGGCTGATCGCTCCCGCGGTGACCCGCCGGCTGATCGCCGCGTTCGCCGCGAAGCCGGTCCGGGCGCCGAAGGCCGATCCCGCCGTCCTGGACGCCCTGACCCGGCGCGAGCGCGAGGTGCTGGCCTGTCTGGGCGAGGGGATGTCCAACGCGGGCATCGCCGGGCGGCTCGCCATGGCGGAGGCGACGGTGAAGACGCACGTCAGCCGTCTGCTGGGGAAGCTGGAGCTGCGCAGTCGGGTGCAAGCGGCGGTGCTGGCGCAGGAGTTGGGCGTCCGGTGGCGATCCCAAGGGGATCCGGAGGTTTAACGGACCGCAGTGGTCCAGACCTATTGACCTGTGGTCCAGACCTTTCTATTCTCGCGGCACCGTGGGCGTGAAGGCTCAGTCACGCCCCCCGACTCCCCCCGAGGAGGCGCAGGATGCGCTTCAGACACAGAGCCGCGGCAGGGTTCGCGACCCTGTTGCTCCCGCTGGCCGGACTGGTCGGCCTCGCGAGCCCCGCCCAGGCCGCCACGACGGCCACCGCCACCTACGCCAAGGCGTCGGACTGGGGCACCGGCTTCGAGGGCAAGTGGACGGTGAAGAACACCGGTACCACCGCCATCAGTTCATGGACGGTCGAGTGGGACTTCCCCTCCGGCACCTCCGTCACCTCCGCCTGGGACGCCGACGTCACGTCCTCCGGCACGCACTGGACCGCCAAGAACAAGTCCTGGAACGGCAGCCTCGCCGCCGGCGCCTCCGTCTCCTTCGGCTTCAACGGCGCAGGCTCCGGCTCCCCCTCCAACTGCAAGCTCAACGGCGACAGTTGCGACGGCACGACGGTCCCGGGCGACGCCTCCCCGTCCGCCCCTGGCACCCCCACCGCGTCCGCCCTCACCGACACCTCGGTGAAACTGACCTGGTCCGCCGCCACCGACGACAAGGGCGTCAAGAACTACGACGTCCTGCGCGACGGCGCCAAGGTCGCCACGGTGACGACGACCTCGTACACCGACACCGGTCTGACGGCCGGCACCGACTACTCCTACACCGTCCAGGCCCGCGACAGCGCCGACCAGACCGGCCCGGTCAGCGGCGCGGTCGCCGTCCACACGACCGGCGGCGGCACCACTCCCCCGACCACCGGCTCCAAGGTCAAGCTCGGCTACTTCACCGAGTGGGGCATCTACGGCCGTAACTACAACGTCAAGAACCTGGTGACGTCGGGCTCGGCCGCGAAGATCACGCACATCAACTACGCCTTCGGCAACGTCACGAACGGCCAGTGCGCGATCGGCGACTCCTACGCCGACTACGACAAGGCGTTCACCGCGGACCTGTCGGTCAGCGGCGTCGCCGACACCTGGGACCAGCCGCTGCGCGGCAACTTCAACCAGCTGCGCCAGCTGAAGGCCAAGTACCCGAACATCAAGGTGCTGTGGTCCTTCGGCGGCTGGACCTGGTCCGGCGGCTTCGCCCAGGCCGCGGCCAACCCGGCCGCGTTCGCGCAGTCCTGTTACAACCTGGTCGAGGACCCGCGCTGGGCCGACGTCTTCGACGGCATCGACATCGACTGGGAGTACCCGAACGCCTGCGGCCTGTCCTGTGACACCAGCGGGTCGGCGGCCTACAAGAACCTGATGCAGGCCCTGCGCGCCAAGTTCGGCACGGGCAACCTGGTCACCGCGGCGACCACCGCCGACGGCACCTCCGGCGGCAAGGTCGACGCCGCCGACTACGCGGGCGCCGCGCAGTACGTCAACTGGTACAACGTGATGACGTACGACTTCTTCGGCGCGTTCGACGCGGACGGCCCGACCGCTCCGCACTCCCCGCTCACCACCTACAGCGGCATCCCGCAGACCGGTTTCACCACGGCCGACGCGATCGCCAAGTTCAAGTCGAAGGGAGTCGCCGCGAGCAAGCTGCTCATCGGCATCGGCTTCTACGGCCGCGGCTGGACCGGCGTCACCCAGGACGCCCCGGGCGGCAGTGCCACGGGCCCGGCCCCCGGCACCTACGAGCAGGGCATCGAGGACTACAAGGTCCTCAAGACGTCCTGCCCGGCCACCGGCACCATCGCCGGCACGGCCTACGCCAAGTGCGGCAGCAACTGGTGGTCCTACGACACCCCGGCCACCATCGCCGGGAAGATGACCTGGGCCAAGAACCAGGGCCTGGGCGGCGCGTTCTTCTGGGAGTTCAGCGGGGACACCGCCAACGGTGAACTGGTGAGCGCCATCAACAGCGGAATGTCGTGACCGTCCCGAACAGGTCCGAGTGACCGAGTGACCGAATGACCTTCACCCTCTCCCGGGACTCTTCCGGGGGAGGGTGAACGCGGCTAGGCCACATTCACCCGCTGGCCGGGCGGGGCCGCCTCGAGCCACGCGAGGAAACCGGTCAGCGCGTCCTCGCTCATGGCGAGTTCGAGGCGCGTGCCCCGGTGCACACAGGTGAGGATCACCGCGTCGGAGAGCAGCGCCAGCTCCTCCTCCCCCTCGGGAAGACGGCGGCCGGCCACCTCGATCGAGCCGCGCTCCAGAACCCGGCGCGGGCGGTAGGCGTACGAGAAGACGCGATACCACTCGATACGGTCGCCGTTGTAGCGGGCGACCCCGTAACTCCAGCCCTTCCCGCTCGTGTCCGGTTTCTCGGAGACGTCCCAGCGCAGGGAACAGTCGAAGGTGCCGCCGGACCGCTGGATGAGTCTGCGGCGCAGGCCGAAGACGAACAGCCCCAGCGCCACCAGGGCCACGACGCTTCCGCACACAGTCAGAGCGAGGACCATCGACACCGACCTCCTCGTCTCCTAGGTACCGAAAATAGGTAACGGAACGGAAAAAACATCCATATCTGCCTCAGCCGCGGTCGGCTCCGGATTGCTCCGGTGCCGACCGCGGCTGAGTGACATCAAGCGGCTCTGCGCCCATTCAGCGCGAGGTCGCCGCCCGCAGTCGTACGTCCGCGCGACGCTCGGCGGCGGCATCGCCCTCCGCCTTCGCGCGCTCGAGTTCCCGCTCCACGCGCTGGACGTCGATCTCGTCCGAAAGCTCGGCGATCTCGGCCAGCAGCGACAGCTTGTTGTCCGCGAACGAGATGAAACCGCCGTGCACCGCGGCGACGACCGTTCCACCATCACTCGTACGGATGGTCACCGGGCCCGACTCCAGCACACCGAGCAGCGGCTGGTGACCGGGCATGACGCCGATGTCGCCCGACGTGGTGCGCGCGACGACCAGGGTGGCCTCGCCGGACCAGACCTCTCGGTCGGCCGCGACCAGCGCGACGTGCAGCTCAGCAGCCAAGGTGGCTCCTCGGGTCACCACCCGGCGGAATCTGCCGGGTGTTGGTTACAAGTCTAGTGGGCGTGAGTGAGGGGGCGGGACGCGCCCGCCCCCTCACATCAGTTTCGAAGCTCGGAACGGTTCAGCTCCGAGTTCAGGAGACGCCCAGCTCCTTGGCGTTGGCCTTCAGGTCCTCGATGCCACCGCAAAGGAAGAACGCCTGCTCCGGGAAGTGGTCGTACTCGCCGTCGATGATCGCGTTGAAGGCCACGATCGACTCGTCCAGCGGGACGTCCGACCCGTCGACGCCGGTGAACTGCTTGGCGACGTGGGTGTTCTGGGACAGGAAGCGCTCCACGCGACGGGCGCGGTGGACGGTGAGCTTGTCCTCCTCGCCCAGCTCGTCGATACCGAGGATCGCGATGATGTCCTGAAGGTCCTTGTACTTCTGCAGGACCGTCTTGACGCGCATCGCGGTGTTGTAGTGGTCCGCCGCGATGTAGCGGGGGTCCAGGATCCGGGACGTGGAGTCCAGCGGGTCCACGGCCGGGTAGATGCCCTTCTCGGAGATCGGACGGGAGAGAACCGTCGTCGCGTCGAGGTGGGCGAAGGTGGTGGCCGGGGCCGGGTCGGTCAGGTCGTCCGCGGGGACGTAGATCGCCTGCATCGAGGTGATCGAGTGACCACGGGTCGAGGTGATGCGCTCCTGGAGGAGACCCATCTCGTCGGCCAGGTTCGGCTGGTAACCCACCGCGGAGGGCATCCGGCCGAGCAGGGTCGAGACCTCGGAACCGGCCTGGGTGAAGCGGAAGATGTTGTCGATGAAGAACAGCACGTCCTGCTTCTGCACATCGCGGAAGTACTCCGCCATGGTCAGACCGGCCAGGGCCACGCGCAGACGGGTGCCCGGGGGCTCGTCCATCTGGCCGAAGACCAGGGCGGTCTTGTCGATGACGCCCGAGTCGGCCATCTCCTCGATGAGGTCGTTGCCCTCACGGGTGCGCTCGCCGACACCGGCGAACACGGAGACACCGTCGTGGTTGTTGGCGACGCGGTAGATCATCTCCTGGATGAGCACCGTCTTGCCGACGCCGGCACCACCGAACAGACCGATCTTGCCGCCCTTGACGTACGGGGTCAGCAGGTCGATGACCTTGACGCCGGTCTCGAACATCTCGGTCTTCGACTCGAGCTCGTCGAAGTTGGGAGCCTTGCGGTGGATGGACCAGCGCTCGCCCTCGTACTGCTCGTCGACGTTCAGCACCTCACCGAGGGTGTTGAACACCTTGCCCTTGGTGAAGTCGCCGACCGGGACGGTGATGCCCGTGCCGGTGTCGGTGACCGGCGCCTGGCGGACCAGGCCGTCGGTGGGCTGCATCGAGATGGTGCGGACCAGGCCGTCACCCAGGTGCTGGGCGACCTCCAGGGTCAGCGTCTTCTTCTCGCCGGCGAGGGCCGGGTCGGCCACCTCGACGTGAAGGGCGTTGTAGATCTCGGGCATGGCGTCGACGGGGAATTCCACGTCGACGACCGGGCCGATGACCCGGGCGACGCGGCCCGTGGCAACGGCCGTCTCAACTGTCGTCGTCATTACCTGTCACTCCCCGCGGTCGCGTCGGCCAGGGCTGCGGAGCCACCGACGATCTCGCTGATTTCCTGGGTGATTTCGGCCTGGCGGGCCGCGTTGGCAAGGCGGGAGAGCGTGTTGATCAAGTCTCCCGCGTTGTCGGTCGCCGACTTCATCGCGCGGCGCGTGGCGGCGTGCTTGGAGGCGGCCGACTGGAGCAGCGCGTTGTAGATACGACTCTCGACGTACCGCGGCAGAAGGGCGTCGAGGACGTCCTCCGCCGACGGCTCGAAGTCGTACAGCGGAAGAATCTCGCCCTTCGGCGCCGACTCCTCAGCAACCTTTTCGAGGCTGAGCGGCAGCAGACGGTCGTCGAGCGCCGTCTGCGTCATCATCGAGACGAACTCGGTGAAGACGATGTGGAGTTCGTCCACGCCGCCGTCCGCCGTGTCCTTCTCGATGGCCTCGATCAGCGGACCCGCGACCTTCTTCGCGTCCGCGTACGACGGCTCGTCGGTGAAGCCCGACCACGACTCCGCGACCTTGCGCTCACGGAAGTTGTAGTGCGCGAGACCACGCCGGCCGACGATGTACGTGTCGACCTGCTTGCCCTCGGCCTCGAGGCGCGCCGTCAGCTGCTCCGCGGCCTTGATGGCGTTGGAGTTGAAGGCACCGGCGAGACCACGGTCGCTCGTCAGGAGCAGCACCGCGGACCGCACGACCGTCTCGGCCTGCGTGGTCAGCGGGTGCTTCGTGTTCGAACCGGTGCCGACCGCCGTGACCGCGCGGGTGAGCTCGGTCGCGTACGGCGTGGAGGCCGCCACCTTGCGCTGTGCCTTGACGACACGCGAGGCGGCGATCATCTCCATCGCCTTGGTGATCTTCTTGGTCGCGGTGACGGATCGGATGCGACGCTTGTAGACCCGGAGCTGGGCTCCCATGAGTCAGGTCCCTTCCTTACGTCACTTGGCCGCGGCCGGGGCGTCCTCGCCGAGAAGCTTGCCGTCCGAGGTCTCGAACTGCTTCTTGAACTCGGCGATCGCGTCGGCAATGGCGATGAGGGTGTCGTCCGACATCTTGCCGCCCTCCTTGATGGAGGTCATGAGGCCCTGCTCCTTGCGGTGCAGGTACTCCAGGAGCTCCTTCTCGAAGCGGCGGACGTCGGCGACCGGAACGTCGTCCATCTTGCCGGTGGTACCGGCCCACACCGAGACGACCTGGTCCTCGGTCGGCATCGGCTGGTACTGAGCCTGCTTGAGCAGCTCGACCAGGCGCTGACCGCGCTCCAGCTGGGACTTCGACGCGGCGTCCAGGTCGGAACCGAAGGCGGCGAACGCCTCCAGCTCGCGGTACTGGGCGAGGTCGAGGCGAAGCCGGCCGGAAACCTGCTTCATCGCCTTGTGCTGCGCGGAACCGCCGACTCGGGAGACGGAGATACCGACGTTCAGCGCGGGGCGCTGACCGGCGTTGAACAGGTCCGACTCCAGGAAGCACTGGCCGTCGGTGATGGAGATGACGTTGGTCGGGATGAACGCCGAGACGTCGTTGGCCTTCGTCTCGACGATCGGCAGACCGGTCATCGAGCCGGCGCCCAGGTCGTCGGAGAGCTTCGCGCAGCGCTCCAGCAGACGGGAGTGCAGGTAGAAGACGTCGCCCGGGTAGGCCTCGCGGCCCGGCGGGCGGCGCAGCAGCAGCGACACGGCGCGGTAGGCGTCGGCCTGCTTGGACAGGTCGTCGAAGATGATGAGGACGTGCTTGCCCTCGTACATCCACTGCTGACCGATGGCCGAACCGGTGTACGGCGCCAGGTACTTGAAGCCGGCCGGGTCGGACGCCGGGGCGGCGACGATGGTCGTGTACTCCAGCGCGCCGGCCTCTTCGAGGGCGCCACGCACGGAGGCGATGGTCGAGCCCTTCTGACCGATGGCGACGTAGACGCAGCGGACCTGCTTGTTCACGTCACCGGAGCGCCAGTTGTCGCGCTGGTTGATGATCGTGTCGACGGCCAGGGCGGTCTTGCCGGTCTGGCGGTCACCGATGATCAGCTGACGCTGACCACGGCCGACCGGGGTCATCGCGTCGACGGCCTTGTAGCCGGTCTCCATCGGCTCGTGCACCGACTTACGGGCCATGACACCCGGAGCCTGAAGCTCCAGGGCACGGCGGCCGGACGTCTCGATCTCGCCGAGGCCGTCGATCGGGTTGCCGAGCGGGTCGACGACACGGCCGAGGTAGCCCTCGCCGACGGCGACGGACAGGACCTCTCCCGTGCGGGTGACCGGCTGGCCCTCCTCGACGCCGCTGAACTCGCCGAGGATGACGGTACCGATCTCACGCTCTTCGAGGTTGAGCGCGAGACCGAGGGTGCCGTCCTCGAACCTCAGCAGTTCGTTGGCCATGGCCGAGGGAAGGCCCTCGACCTTCGCGATGCCGTCGCCGGCAAGGGTGACCGTACCGACCTCCTCGCGCGAGGCCGCGTCCGGCTTGTACGACTGGACAAAGTTCTCCAGCGCGTCCCGGATCTCCTCCGGCCGGATCGTGAGCTCCGCCATCTGGGTTCCCTGCTCTCCTTGTTGGGCCCGAAGTTTCACTTTGGGGGGATGGGGACTCCCCCCTGAAAGAGGTGAATCCTCTGCACGGCCCAACCAGGGCCGCCATCAGTTCGTACTGCGGTCTTGAGTTGCTGCTAACCCGCCATGCGGCGGGCGGCGTCCTCGATGCGGTCCGCCAGGGAGCCGTTGATCACCTCGTCACCTACCTGCACCCGGATCCCGCCGAGGACCGCGGGGTCCACGTCGAGGTTCAGGTGCATCGGGCGGCCGTAGAGCTTGGCGAGGGCGGCGCCGAGGCGCTGCTTCTGCGGATCGCTCAGCGGTACCGCCGAGGTGACGACGGCGACCATGCGGTCCCGGCGTTCCGCGGCGAGCCGGGACAGGGCCTCGAGGCCCGCTTCCAGGCTACGTCCCCGGGGGGCGGTCACGAGGCGCGTCACCAGTCGCTCGGTGGCCGCGTCGGCCCGGCCGCCGAGCAGACTGCGCAGCAGCTCGCTCTTGGCCGAGGCGGTGGCCTTCCGGTTGGTCAGTGCGGCGCGCAGCTCGGTGTTCGAGGCGACGATCCGTCCGAAGCGGAACAGCTCGTCCTCGACGTTGTCGAGCCTGCCGGCCTTCTGTGCGGCGGTGAGGTCGGCGATGTTCGCCAGCTCCTCCAGCACGTCCACCAGGTCGCGGGACTGCGACCAGCGCGAACGCACCGTGCCGGACACCAGGTCGGCGGTGGCGCCGCTGATCTGGGCGCCGAGCAGGCGCTGGGCCAGCCCGGCCTTGGCCTCGCCGGCCTGCGCCGGGTCGGTGAGGACCCGACGCAGCGAGACCTCGCGGTGAAGCAGCGCGGTGACGGCCGCCAGCTCGTCGGCGAGCTGCACCGCGTCCACGGACGTGGAGTCCGTCAGCGCGTCGAGACGCTCACGGGCTGCTGCGAATGCCTCGCGGCTCGCTCCGTGTGCGGTCATCGAGACGCCTCGGCCTTCTCCTCGAGGTCGTCGAGGAAGCGGTCGATGACGCGGCTCTGGCGGGCGTGGTCGTCGAGGGACTCCCCGACGAGCTTGCCGGCCAGGTCCGTGGCGAGCTTGCCTACGTCCTGACGCAGCGCGGACGCGGCGGCCTTGCGGTCCGCCTCGATCTGGCTGTGTCCGGCGGCGACGATCTCCTCGCGCTGCCGCTGGCCTTCCGCACGCATCTCGGCGATGAGTGCGGCGCCCTGCTCCTGCGCCTCCTGGCGCAGCCGCGCGGCCTCGTGACGGGCCTCGGCGAGCTGGGCCTTGTACTGCTCAAGAACGCTCTGGGCTTCGGTCTGTGCGGCCTCTGCCTTCTCGATACCGCCCTCGATGGCCTCGCGCCGCTGCTCCAGAACCTTGTTGATGTTCGGGAGAAGCTTCTTGGCGAGGAAGCCGAAGACGATGACGAAGGCGATCAGGCCGATCACGAGCTCCGGAATCGGCGGGATGAGCGGGTTTTCCGCTTCCTCAGCCGCCAGCTGAACCAGGGGGCTCATATCAGTGCCTTTCGTCGAAAGGGGCGGTCCGACGGATCAGGAGGTCGGGTAGACGAACGGCATGACCAGACCGATCAGGGCGAGCGCCTCACAGAAGGCGAAGCCGAGGATCTGGTTGGCGCGGATCAGGCCGGCAGCCTCGGGCTGACGGGCGAGCGCCTGGGTGCCGTTACCGAAGATGATGCCGACGCCGACGCCCGGGCCGATCGCGGCGAGGCCGTAGCCGATCGAGCCGAGGTTGCCCTTGATCTCGACGCCGGCGGCAAGGGTCTGGAGAGCGGACATGCCGGTTCTTCCTTCTCTTTCAAGGACCGGTGGGGGTTGGCCACCGGATGTCTGGGTGGGGGTCGGGCTGGCTCAGTGGTGCTCGGCGAGCGCGCCCTGGATGAAGCTGCAGGTCAGGAGGACGAAGACGTACGCCTGCACCGCCTGGATGAAGAGTTCGAAGGCCGTCATCACGAGCACCATCACGAACGAGACGGCGGAGTAGGCGATGCCGATGCCGTTCAGCATGTACCAGGTGGCGATCGTGAAGAGCAGCAGGAGGGTGTGGCCGGCGAACATGTTCGCGAACAGTCGCACGGCGTGAGTGAACGGCCGCACGAGGAGGTTCGAGAAGAGCTCGATCGTCATCGACAGCGGGAGGACCGCGCCGAGCGACTTGTCGTAACCGGTGAAGTTCTTCCAGGCGCCGACGAATCCTTGGCGCTTGAAGGTCAGGGAGACCCACAGGATGTAGACGATGCCGGCGAGGACCGCGGGGTACGAAATGATCGCGGTGACCGGGAACTGGGCGATCGGGACGATCGACCAGAGGTTCATCATCCAGACGAAGAAGAAGAGCGAGACGACCAGCGGTACGTACTTCTCGCCTTCCTTCTTTCCGATGGTCTCGTAGACGACACCTCGGCGGACGAAGTCGTAGCCGGCTTCGGCGACCAGCTGGAGCTTGCCGGGGACGACCTTCGGACGGGCGAAGGCGGCCCAGAAGAAGCCGACGATGATGATCGAGCCGAGCAGCGCCAGCAGCATCGTCTTGTTGAAGTACGAGTTGCCGTCCGCGTCGCCGAAGAGCGGCTCGAACAGGAACGAGTGCAGGCCCGGAGCCGGGAAGCCACAACCGTCGAACAGGTGGCAGTCGGTCTCGAAAGCGAGCACCTGCGTCGGGTCAGCACTCACCGCGGGCTCCTTCGTCGTGGTGCATGGGTACGGCAACCTCGTTGTGTCGGCGCGGCGTACGACCGCGTGTCGGCACGGGACTGGTGTTTCTGATGTGGGGGCGGCTTGGGGGCATCTCGCCTCGCGATTGAGCAGGCGTCAGCTCGAATGCCCGCGCCCGCGATGCCGCAGTTGGCACCGGACGATAGCAGGATCTCCCAGACGTCTTTATCCCGGCCCTACCCCTCACGACGAGTGCCTCGAATTTTCGGGCTTGTCGCCCTTCGAGGAGGTCGTGGAGGCCGAATCGGGTTCGACGTACAGGATCTTGGCCTTCATGTGCGCACGCGCCTGTGCGGCGATCCACGCGACGGTGGCGGCGACGAGCGTGATGGCGAAGGCCCGGGGGTTGAACAGCGTCGTGTTCTTGAACACGGCCATGAAGATGAACAGCAGCAGGATCTGAGCCGCGTAGAGCATCAGCCCCATGGCCTGGAACAACTGCGGAAGCGATTTGGCGGTGCGCTGCAGGACGTACAGCCCCAGCCCCATGAAGGCGATCACGATCACCGTGCCGACGGCGGCCCCGATGGCTCCCTTGCCACCCGCGACCACGCCGCTGACGACGGCGGCGACAGCACCGACGGCGACAGTGGGCACGGCGGCCTGGGCCAGGATCCGGACGTCGTTGGACGGCATGGCGGCAACTCCGCTTTCAAAGGGGGCAGGGTGTCGTCATGGACGAGCGTAGTCCCGGTTCGAGGGGCGATTGACCTCACGCCGTCCTCGGTCCGAAGGGCCGTGGATCACGGTCCTTCAGCTCCATCCGGGGTTCTCGTGAACCGTATCACAAACTATTTGATGAGGTCTTTACCTGACAGGTGTGCTGGCTGTCACACATGAGAGTGACAGTGCCCGTATGCGCGGGCGGAAGGGGAGTCTGTCTGGTAATGGGGGGATTTACCCTCCCGGGACTCTCCCACGAATTGGCAATGCTCTCGTCAGATTCTTACCTTGGAACCGCCCCGGCCACCGATCGCCGTGGCCCCGTTCGCCCCCGTCACCCCGACCGTCACAGGGCTCTGCTGCCCCGCCTGACCGTCCGGTTCGCCGACGGCGGCCGGCTGCTCCGGTCCGGCCGTTCCGGCCTGCCCGGCGGGCACCGGGGACTGCTGCGCCTCGGGTACGGCGCCGCCCCGGCGCCGGTAGCGCGGCGGCACGAAGGCCTCGGCCCAGCGCGGGGTACGCGGCCGGAAGCGCGGCAGCAGGAGCAGCGCCAGACCGATCGCGCTGAGGATCACGACACCGAGGACGATCCACATGGAGGCCGCGTTGACGGAGTAGGTGAGCGCGCCGAACGCGATCAGCGCCGACCAGAAGTACATGATCAGCACCGCGCGGCTGTGCGAGTGGCCGATCTCCAGCAGCCGGTGGTGCAGGTGACCGCGGTCCGCGGCGAACGGCGACTGACCGCGCCAGGTGCGGCGCACGATGGCCAGGATCAGGTCGGCGGCCGGGATCGCGATGATCGTCAGCGGCATCAGCAGCGGGATGTAGACCGGCACCATCTGGTGCACCGCGTTGCGCTCGGAGCCGGAGAACAGCCGCATGATGTCCGGATCGACCTGCCCCGTGACGGAGATCGCGCCCGCGGCCAGCACCAGCCCGATCAGCATCGAGCCGGAGTCGCCCATGAAGATCCGCGCGGGGTGCATGTTGTGCGGCAGGAAGCCGATGCACATGCCCATCAGGATCGCCGCGAACAGCGTCGCCGGGGCGGCGGCCTCGATGCCGTACGAGTACCAGATGCGGTAGGCGTACATGAAGAACGCCGCCGAGGCGATGCACACCATGCCCGCCGCCAGGCCGTCGAGGCCGTCCACGAAGTTGACCGCGTTGATCGTGATGACCACCAGCGCGACCGTCAGCAGGGTGCCCTGCCACTGGGTCAGCGCGACCGTGCCGACCAGGGGCACCGGCAGCCACAGGATGGTCAGACCCTGCATCACCATGACGCCGGCGGCGATCATCTGGCCGCCCAGCTTGATCAGGGCGTCGATCTCGAACTTGTCGTCCAGGACGCCGATCAGCCAGATCAGCGCGGCCCCGGAGAGCAGCGCGCGCGGCTCGTTCGACTTCTCGAAGACCTCGTTGAGGTTGGTGAGATGGTCGGCGACCAGCAGACCGGCGCACAGGCCGAAGAACATGGCGATCCCGCCTAGCCGCGGAGTGGGTTCCCGGTGCACGTCACGGGCCCTGATCTCCGGCATCGCTCCGGCCACGATCGCGAACTTCCGTACCGGCCCTGTCAGCAGATACGTCACCGCGGCCGTGATGCAGAGCGTCAGCAGGTATTCACGCACGGGCTTCCCCACAGGTCTCGCCGGCCATCTCAGTCCCACACCCTAGCGATCGACCACCGCACGGCGCATATGTGTGAGGACTACCGGGTAGTGACGATGGTTTCACGTGCGGCTGTGCGCGGTGACGCACGGGGGGTGCGCACACGGGTGGGTACCCGTCGCGCCTACCCCGCTCCGTCCGGATACGGAGGGAACGCCAGGGCCAGCTCGCGCACCTGCGCACGGGCCTTCCTGCTCTCGATCTCGTCCCGCACCACCCCCGCCAGCAGGGCCGCGACCCGCGCCATCTCCTCCTCCCCCATGCCCTGCGTGGTCAGCGCCGCGGTGCCCAGGCGCAGGCCACGGGCGTGCGCGGCGGTGACGTCGGCGCCCGGGGCATGCGGGAGGGCACAGCAGTCCAGCACCATCCCGGCGGCCGCGAGCCGTCCGCGCGCGATGCGCCCGTCGACGCCGAGCGGTGCCGGGTCGACGGTGATGAGGTGGGTGTCGGTCCCGCCGGTCGTGACGGCCATCCCCTCCCCGGCCAGGGCGGCCGCGAGAACCCTCGCATTGGCGACCACCTGATGGGCGTACACGGTGAACGCCGGGGTTGCCGCCTCGCCGAACGCGACCGCCTTCGCGGCGATGGTGTGCATCTGCGCACCGCCCTGCGTGAACGGGAACACCGCCCGGTCCACCCGCTCGGCGAGCTCGTCACCGCACAGGAGCATCCCGCCGCGCGGCCCGCGCAGCACCTTGTGCGTGGTCGCGCAGACGATGTCGGCGTACGGCACCGGACTGGGCGCGGCTCCCCCGGCGACGAGCCCGATGGGATGGGCGGCGTCGGCGATCAGAAACGCGCCCACCTCGTCGGCGACCTCGCGGAAGAAGGCGTAGTCGAGGTGGCGCGGGTAGGCGGTGGATCCGCACACGATCGCCTTGGGCCGGTGGCCCCGGGCCAGCGTGCGGACCTGCTCGTGATCGACGAGCCCGGTCTCCGCGTCCACCCCGTAGGGGATGAAGTCGAACCAGCGGCCGGAGAAGTTCGCCGGCGAACCGTGCGTGAGATGGCCGCCGTCGGGCAGGCCCAGCGCCAGGACGGTGTCGCCGGGCCGGAGCAGGGCGGCGTAGGCGGCCAGCATGGCGGAGGACCCCGAGTGGGCCTGCACGTTGGCGTGTCCGGCGCCGAACAGCGTCCTGGCGCGGTCCACGGCGATCCGCTCGGCGAGGTCGACGATCTCGCAGCCGCCGTGGTGCCGGGCCCCCGGGTAGCCCTCCGCGTACTTGTTGGCGAGCGGTGAGCCGAGGGCGGCCAGTACGGCGGGCGAGGTGAAGTTCTCGGCGGCGATCAGCTGGAGCGTCGACGCCTGCCGTTCCCGTTCCCCGAGCAGGATCTCGGCCAGCTCGGGGTCCTGCCGGCGCAGGACATCGGCCTCGGGGACATGGGTGACCGACATGATGCGCTCCGGACGTCGACGGTGACGTACGTCCAATGTAGGCCCGGGGGTGGGGGGTGCGCGCGGCCGCCTACATCCTGGCGGGGACCCCGGTGAGAGCGGTGACGACGGGGTCCAGCGCCTGGTGTATCTCGTCGCCGATCGAGCGGAAGAACGGCAGGGGCGCCCCGTACGGGTCGTAGACCTCGTCCGCCTCGAGTGTCGGGGCGAGCAGCCACCCCCGTAGCGCCGCCGCGGCGCGGACCAGGGCGCGGGCGCGCATCACCACGCCCTCGTCCAGCGGCGGGAGGGTGGCCGGGTCGATGGCGTTCACCAGGCGGGTGAACTCCTTCAGGGTGAAGGTGCGCAGGCCGGCCGAGTGGCCCATGGAGATGACCTGGGCGCGGTGGTCGCGGGTCGCCGTCAGGACCAGGTCGGCCATGATGACGTGCTCGTCGAGGAGCTCGCGGCCGGTGAACCCGGTGGCGTCCGCGCCGAAGTCGGCCAGCACGGTCTCCGCGTTGGCCTCCATGGACGCGCCCTCGTGACCCCAGGTGCCCGCGCTCTCCACGATCAGCCCGCGGCCCAGCACCCCGAGCCGCTGTGACACGAAATGCCGGGTCAGCCGCTCGGTGATCGGCGAGCGGCAGACGTTGCCGGTGCTGACGTGGAGGATGCGGAAGCTGTCGCGCGGAAACCCGAACGTCGTCGTCTGTTCCGCGGCACGGTCCCCGTTGCCTATGCCACGCCCCGCGTCAGGGGCTGTCAATTCGCCACCTCGAGGTCGGGTACGACCTTCCGCAGCTCGTCCGCGGAGATCGCGCCCTCACGCAGCAGCAGGGGCACCTCACGGCTGACGTCGACGATCGAGGAGGGGACGTTGCCGGGGGTCGGGCCGCCGTCGAGGTAGACGGAGACGGAGTCGCCCAGCATCTCCTGGGCGTAGTCGCAGTTCTCCGGCGACGGGTGGCCGGTGAGGTTCGCCGACGACACCGCCATCGGGCCGACCTCCGTCAGCAGCTCGATGGCGACCGGGTGCAGCGGCATACGGACGGCGACCGTGCCGCGGGTGTCGCCGAGGTCCCACTGGAGGGACGGCTGGTGCTTGGCGACGAGCGTGAGCGCGCCCGGCCAGAACGCGTCGACCAGTTCCCAGGCCATCTCGGAGAAGTCCGTGACGAGCCCGTGCAGCGTGTTCGGGGAGCCGATGAGGACAGGGGTGGGCATGTTGCGGCCCCGGCCCTTGGCCGCCAGCAGGTCGGCGACGGCCTCCGAGGAGAACGCGTCGGCGCCGATGCCGTACACCGTGTCGGTCGGGAGGACCACGAGCTCGCCACGGCGGACGGCGGACGCGGCCTCGCGCAGACCGGTCACACGGTCGGTCGCGTCATTGGTGTCGTATCGCCGTGCCATCTAGCGGGCCTCCTCGTACACGTACTGCTGCGGGTCGAAAGTGCGGGGTGCGCTCACGGCGTCGCCCTGCGGGCGGTCGCGAAGCGCGGGCGCTTGTTGAGGTCCGGGTGGTCGGCCGCGTCGGCCCAGCCCCGCTCCTCGGTGAAGATCCACGGCACCTGGCCGCCCTGGGTGTCGGCGTGCTCGATGACGACGACACCGCCGGGGCGCAGCAGCCGGTGCGCGGTGCGCTCGATGCCGCGGATCAGGTCGAGGCCGTCCTCCCCCGAGAACAGGGCGAGTTCGGGGTCGTAGTCGCGTGCCTCGGGCGCCACGTACTCCCACTCGGTGAGCGGGATGTACGGAGGGTTGGAGATGACCAGGTCGACCTGGCCGTCGAGGTCGCGGAAGGCGTCCAGGGCGTCTCCCTGACGCAGGTCGACCCTGGACCCCTCCATGTTCTTGCGCGTCCAGCGCAAGGCGTCCTCGGACAGCTCCACGGCGTGCACGCGCGAGCGCGGCACCTCCTGGGCGAGGGCCAGCGCGATGGCGCCGCTGCCGGTGCACAGGTCGACGATGCGGGGCTCGACGACGTCCATGGCGCGTACCGCGTCTATGGCCCAGCCGACCACCGACTCGGTCTCGGGGCGCGGTACGAAGACGCCGGGGCCGACCTGGAGCTCCAGGTACCGGAAGAAGGCCCGCCCGGTGATGTGCTGGAGCGGCTCGCGCTGCTCCCGCCGGGCGATGGTCTCCCAGTAACGGGCGTCGAAGTCGGAGTTCTTCACGGAATGCAGCTCACCGCGCTTCACGCCGTGCACGAACGCGGCGAGCTCCTCCGCGTCGTTGCGCGGCGAGGGCACGCCGGCGTCGGCCAGCCGCTGGGTGGCCTGGGCCACCTCTGCGAGCAGCAGGTTCACGCAAGTCCTCCGTGTCGTACTCGTCGTGCGTACGTCCTACAACGCTTACGCGGCTGCGAGCTTGGCGGCCGAGTCCGCGTCGACGCAGGCCTGGATCACCGCGTCGAGGTCGCCGTCCAGGACCTGGTCCAGGTTGTACGACTTGAAACCGACGCGGTGGTCCGAGATGCGGTTCTCCGGGAAGTTGTACGTGCGGATCTTCTCGGACCGGTCGACGGTGCGGACCTGGCTGCGACGGGCGTCGGCGGCCTCCCGCTCCGCCTCCTCCTGCGCCGCCGCGAGCAGCCTGGAGCGCAGGATACGCATCGCCTGCTCCTTGTTCTGCAACTGGCTCTTCTCGTTCTGGCAGGAGGCGACGACTCCGGTGGGAATGTGCGTGATGCGCACGGCGGAGTCGGTGGTGTTGACGGACTGCCCGCCGGGCCCGGAGGACCGGTAGACGTCGATGCGGAGGTCGTTCGCGTTGATCTCGACCTCGACCTCCTCGGCCTCCGGCGTCACGAGCACACCGGCGGCGGAGGTGTGGATCCGCCCCTGCGACTCGGTCGCCGGCACCCGCTGCACCCGGTGCACGCCGCCCTCGTACTTCATCCGCGCCCAGACGCCCTGCCCGGGCTCGGTGGCCCCCTGGCCGCCCTTGGTCTTCACCGCGACCTGGACGTCCTTGTAGCCGCCCAGCTCGGACTCGGTCGCGTCGATGATCTCGGTCTTCCAGCCGACGCGCTCGGCGTACCGGAGGTACATGCGCAGCAGGTCGCCGGCGAACAGGGCCGACTCGTCGCCGCCCGCGCCCGCCTTGATCTCGAGGATGACGTCCTTGTCGTCGGACGGGTCGCGCGGCACGAGCAGCAGCCGCAGCTTCTCCGTCAGCTCCTCGCGCTGCTTCTCCAGCTCCTTGACCTCGGCGATGAAGTCCGGATCGTCGGCGGCGAACTCGCGCGCCGTCTCGATGTCGTCGCCGGTCTGCTTCCAGGAGCGGTACGTGCCGACGATGGGCGTCAGCTCGGCGTAGCGCTTGTTCAGCTTGCGCGCGTTGGCCTGGTCGGCGAAGACCGACGGGTCGGCCAGCTTCTTCTCCAGGTCGGCGTGCTCTCCGAGCAGCTCCTCGACGGCCTCGAACATGATGCGCTCCTGAATGACGTGCGTGAGGGAAGGGCGGGCGACCAAAAACGCCGGTCCCGGCGTGCCCCTGGGCGGGGACACTGCCGTGGACCGGCGAAGAGGGGCTCGCTACTTCTTGGAGCCGGCGGGAGCCTTGCCGAAGCGGGCCTCGAAGCGGGCCACACGGCCACCCGTGTCGAGGATCTTCTGCTTGCCCGTGTAGAACGGGTGGCACTCGGAGCAGACGTCGGCGCGGATGGAACCGCTCTCGATCGTGCTACGGGTGGTGAACGAGGCGCCACAGGTGCAGCTGACCTGCGTCTCGACGTACTCGGGGTGAATCTCGCGCTTCAAGGTGTCTCCTAGTTTCGGGAGGGCGCCGGGTCGCTGCCGCGGGATACGACAAACGTGAACCGGAGCCGACGTACCAGTCTGCCAGGACTGGCCGCATCCCCCAAAACCGGGGGGCGGGGGGATCTATTCCCCGGGGCGCGCGAAGGCCCTCAGGACGACGTCACGACCCCGGCCGCCTCACCGGTGGCGGTGCCCTCGGTGGCCGCCTTCGGGATGGGCCGGTCGTTCTTCAGGGCCGTCCAGACCTGCTTCGCCTTCGCCTCGGCGACGATGACCCGGTTGAGGTTGGACGGGTCGTACCGGACCGGCATCGTGACCATGTTCATGTTGGCCGCGCTGATGCCCTTGAGGCCGTTCGCGAAGGACATCAGGGAGTTCAGCGAGCCGAGCCGCGAGTCGGCGGTGACGGCCTTGGTCGCGGTGTCGGCGAGGTCGTACAGCTTGGTGCCGCTGGTGAACAGGCCGACGTGCTTGACCTGGTCGACCAGGGCCTTGATGAAGGCCTGCTGGAGCTGGATGCGGCCGAGGTCGGAGCCGTCGCCGACCCCGTGCCGGGTGCGGACCAGGCCGAGCGCCTGCTCGCCGGTGAGCGTGTGCGTGCCGGCCTTGAGCTTCAGGTGGCTGTCGGGGTCGTCGATGGCCTTGGTCGTGGTGACCTCGACGCCGCCGAGTTCGTCGATGAGCTTCTCGAAGCCGGAGAAGTCGACTTCCAGGTAGTGGTCCATGCGGATGCCGCTGATCGACTCGACCGTCTTCACGGCGCAGGCCGCGCCGCCCGTCGAGTACGCGGAGTTGAACATCACGCCGGACGCGGCGTCGTGCGCGACACCGCTCGTGTCGGTGCAGGCGGGGCGGTCTATGAGCGTGTCGCGCGGTATGGAGACCACGCTTGCCTTCTTGTGGCCCTCGTACACGTGGATGATCATCGCGGTGTCGGAGCGGGCGCTGCCGTCGTCCGTGCCGCCGCCGAGCTTCTTGTTGGCGCCGGAGCGGGTGTCCGAGCCGAGCACGAGAATGTTCTCGGAGCCGTTGTCGACCTTGGTGGGTCGGTCGGTGCCCAGGGCCTGGTCGATGTCGACGCTGTCGATGTTGCCGTTGAGCTTGAAGTAGAGGTAGCCGACACCGGTGCCGCCCAGCACGAGGACGCCCGCGGCGCTCCACGCGGTGATCAGCACCCCCTTGCGTCGGCCACGCTGCCTGCGGTGACGCGGACCGCTGCCGTCGGCCGCCCCGCTCGTTGTGCCGGCCTCACCCGGGGTTCCGGGCTCCGGCGTGCTCTCGGCGGACATGTGCTCCTCTGTTCTCGTGCAACCTCACCATCGTCACTCCGCCAGGTCAGACGGGGAAACTCGGGACAGGGTTGCACAACGCGGTGTGCCCGGTCCGCGAGGGACCGGGCACGGTGCGTGACACAGGTCAGCGGGGTCTACCCCCGCTCACCTGCGCGTTCGGCCGGACTCAGCCGAACAGGTCGTACTGCTTGTACGTCGTCCCGAGTGAGACCCTTGTGGCAAAGATCGCAGTCGTGGCCTTTCCGGTGCCCTTGTACAGGTACAGGGTGCCCGCCGGGGTGCGGGCCAGCAGGTCGGCCAGACCGTCGCCGTTGACGTCCCCGACGGCGGCGATGACGTTGTACGTCGTGTTGCTCCAGGTGGCGACCTTGATGCGGGCCGCGAAGGAGGCGGTGGCGGTGCCGTTGCCCTTGTAGAGGTAGACCGCGCCGGTGGCCTTGTCGCGGGCGATCAGGTCCGTCTTGCCGTCGAAGCTGAAGTCGCCGTGGCCGCGCACGACGTTGTACGCGTTCCAGCCCGTGCCGTTCTTGACGGGCGCGGCGAAGGCGCCGTTGCCCTTGCCCGGGTAGACCCACATGGCGCCGGCCGAGTCGACGGCGACCAGGTCCGGAAGGTAGTCGCCCGTGACATCGCCGGGGGCGAGGATCTGCGTGCGGGTCTTCCAGTTGTCGCCGATGAGCTTGTTGACCCAGGTCCCGGTGGAGGGCACCCAGTGCTTCCAGAAGACATCGCCGTCGGAGGCGCGGCGCATGATCAGGTCCTGGAAGCCGTCCCGGTCCAGGTCGGTCTGCACGACGAGGTTGTAGGCGCTCATGGAGCCCCAGGTGTCGCCACCGGCCAGAGAGGCGCCCTTGGAGTACAGGTCGCGCGCGACCTTGGTGGACGCGTTGCGCACCCACAGGTCGGCGAGGTGGTCGTAGTTGAGGTTGGTGTCGTCCATCCGCGGATAGGCGCTGGCGGCGTACGTCGAGACCTTGCTGAAGACGCTGAACGCGCCGCTCTTGACGCAGTCCTCGACGCCCCAGGAGACGACGCCGACGATGCGGTTCTCACCGGCCGCGTTCTTGACGATCAGCGGGCCGCCGGAGTCGCCGTTGCAGGCGGTGGTGGTGCCCGTGTCACTGCCGGTGGCGGGCGTGCCCGCGCACACCATGTGACCCTTGAGGTAGTCGGCTCCGTAGAAGCCCGAGCAGGCGGTGTTCGACTGGATCGGCAGCTCGGCCGTCTTCAGGGTGTCGGAGATGTCCTGCGTGGCGGAGCTGGTGCGGCCCCAGCCGTACAGCGTGGCCTTGGTGCCGGTCGCGTACGAGGCGCTGTCGGTGTTCGTGGTCATCTTGACGGGCGTGGCCGTGACCGGCGTCTCCAGCGTCAGCACGGCGATGTCGTTGTCCAGCGTCGTGTCGCTGTACGACCAGTGGTTCCACTGGCGCGATATGAGCGAGACGGTGCCGCCGTGCACGTTGCCGTCGGCGGACATCAGCTGGGTGCTGCTCGTGATGACCCAGCCGTTGGCGTACCAGTTGTAGCCCTTGACGCAGTGCGCGGCGGTCAGGATCTTCGTCGGCGAGATCACGGAGCCGCCGCAGAAGAAGCCGATGTCGTCGCTGGTGGTGTCGGTGCCCCGGTCGTCGGAGTACCAGAGCTGGGCCATCCACGGCGCGGTGGTGATCGTCGTCGTGGTGCCGCCGATGATCTTCGGATTGATCGTGCGCGGGCTCGCGCTCGCGCTCAGGGACTCCTTGGCGCTCGCCCCCGGCGTCTCGTCACCGGCGACGGCGAGAGGGGCCCGCTCCTTGAGCTCCTGGGCCGACATCGTCCTGGCGGGCGCGGGTGTCGGCGGCGTCTCCGCGGCCTCCGCCGACGACAGGAACAGCGCACCGGCGACGGCGGCGGCCAGTCCGGCCGCGGCGACGGGCAGCGCGATCCGTATCCGGCGTCTGTGCCGACCGCTCCTTGGCGTGGATGTACCCACTCGAGTCCCCCCTAGGGATCAAGAAATGCGAAGAGTCGAAGCAGCTCGAAGCAGCAGGAAGAAGTTCGAAGCAGTTCGAAGCAGTTCGATCTGAAGAAAGCGTGAAGGGCGAGATCGTATCCCGCTGTACGGCACGGCTGAGGGCCGCCCCCTGTGTGCGGGGGCGGCCCTCAGCCGTTGTTCGGCGAACCGCGTCGGACGAAGGAGTCCGTCGTCAGTCGTTGTTGCCCGTCGACGGCGTCGTCTTCTGAATCTGCATCAGGAACTCGCCGTTCGACTTCGTCTGCTTCATCTTGTCGAGGAGCAGCTCGATCGCCTGCTGCTGGTCGAGCGCGTGCAGCACCCGGCGCAGCTTCCAGGTGACGGCGAGCTCCTCGTTGCCGAGCAGGATCTCTTCCTTACGGGTACCGGACGCGTCGACGTCCACCGCGGGGAAGATGCGCTTGTCGGCGAGCTTCCGGTCGAGCTTGAGCTCCATGTTGCCGGTGCCCTTGAACTCCTCGAAGATCACCTCGTCCATGCGCGACCCGGTGTCCACCAGCGCGGTGGCGAGGATGGTCAGCGAGCCGCCGTCCTCGATGTTGCGGGCCGCACCGAAGAAGCGCTTCGGCGGGTACAGGGCGGTCGAGTCGACACCACCGGACAGGATGCGGCCGGAGGCCGGGGCGGCGAGGTTGTACGCACGGCCCAGACGCGTGATGGAGTCGAGCAGCACGACCACGTCGTGACCCAGCTCCACCAGGCGCTTGGCGCGCTCGATGGCGAGCTCGGCGACCGTGGTGTGGTCCTCGGCCGGGCGGTCGAAGGTCGAGGAGATGACCTCGCCCTTGACCGACCGCTGCATGTCGGTGACCTCTTCCGGACGCTCGTCCACCAGGACGACCATCAGGTGGCACTCGGGGTTGTTGTGCGTGATCGCGTTGGCGATCGCCTGCATGATCATGGTCTTGCCGGTCTTCGGCGGGGCCACGATCAGACCGCGCTGGCCCTTCCCGATCGGCGACACGAGGTCGATGATGCGGGTCGTCAGCACGCCCGGGTCCGTCTCCAGACGGAGGCGGTCCTGCGGGTAGAGCGGGGTCAGCTTGTTGAACTCCGGTCGCCCGCGCCCGGAGTCGGGCGCCATGCCGTTGGTGGAGTCCAGACGGACCAGCGCGTTGAACTTCTCGCGGCGCTCGCCGTCCTTGGGCTGACGGACCGCGCCGGTGACGTGGTCGCCCTTGCGCAGGCCGTTCTTGCGGACCTGGGCGAGCGAGACGTACACGTCGTTGGGGCCCGGCAGGTAACCCGACGTCCGGATGAAGGCGTAGTTGTCGAGGATGTCCAGGATGCCCGCGACGGGGATCAGGACGTCGTCGTCGGCGACCTGCGGCTCGGCGGCGCCGATCTCGTCACGCCCACGACGGCCACGACGGTCGCGGTAACGGCCGCGACGGCCACGCCGGCCATCGCCGAACTCGTCGTCGTCCTGCGGGCCGTTGTCGCGCTGCTGGCGGTCCTGACGGCCACCGCTCTGCTGCTGGCCCTGCTGCTGACCGCCCCGCTGCTGCTGGCCGCCACCCTGCTGGCCGCCACCACCCTGCTGGTCGTCGCCCTTGCGGCGGTCGCCCCGCTCACCGCGGTCGCCACGCTCACCGCGGTCACGGCCGCGCTCACGCCGGTCGCGGCGCCGGCCCTCGCCACCGTCGGCGTCGCTCTTGCCGTCGCCCTGCGGCTGCGCCTGCGCCTCGGTCTGCGCCGGGGCGGGCGTCTCGGCCTTCACGGCCGCCTTCGCATCGGCCACGACCGTCTCCGGGCTGCCCGCGTCCGCGGTGGCACGGCGGCGACGGCGCTCGGTCGGCGCGTCCTTGCCGGCCGGCTGACCGGGGATATCGATCTGCTGCTGGGCCACGGCCTTCTCGGCGGGGACCTCGGCCTTGGCGGCGTCCGCCTTCTTCTCGGCGGCCTCGTCGCCGGTGCGCGCCTTGGAGGTGGCACGGCGCTTGGGCTTGGTCTCGGCGGCGTCCGCCACAGCGGTCGTCGCGGCCTTGGGAGCGGCTGACCCGCCTCCCGCCTGCGCGTCCTTGATGACCTCGATCAGCTGGCTCTTGCGCATACGCGCCGTGCCCTTGATACCGAGGCCGGATGCGACCTGCTGAAGCTCGGCCAGCACCATGCCTTCGAGGCCGGTACCGCGGCGCCGCCGGGAGCCGGCACCGGTGGCAGGCGCGGAGGCGTCCGTGGCGGGCGCGGCAGCGGTCTCCTCGACACGTGCGCCCATCAGATCGGTGGTGTCGCTCACGAAGGGTCCTTCCCTGGAGCGGACGTCGGCCTGTCTGGCACGGCGACCGTTTGTGCTGTCCGACTTCGGTCCTTGCTGTGGCGAAGCCGGGGCGGTGGTCCGCCAAAGCGGCGGAAGAGTATTTGCTGGTGACGGCGCTACCGCGACGAGCCATGACACCCAGTGTCACGCGGCGTGGTCGCACCAATTCCGGAGCGTGCCCTGTGGACCACTCAGCGTCGCTGTACTGCGTACTGCCCAGGTACGACGTACGGAACGCAGTGCGGCTTGGGGAGCTCCCGGAAGAATGTCTGTCCCGGAGGGGGACATGAAGCACCTCGCCATGGTGGGGTCGGGTGCAGACTTGAGGTTAACACTACCGGATCCAACAAACATTCCCCCTCTCGAAATCCGGCAACCGTGCCCTTAAATGTCGCCGGAGTGGCTTTCACCAGCGGCTGCGAGCGGCAGCACGCAGGCGCCCTTCAGGTCCAGGGCCAGGCGGTTCGCGGCCCAGTCCGCGCCGGCCGAGGCCTCGATCTTGTCGGCCGTGCCCACGTCGGCGAGCGCCATCACGGTCGGTCCCGCGCCGGAGATGACGGCGGGAATCCCGTCGGCGCGCAGCCTTTCCACCAGTGCCGCGCTCTCGGGCATGGCCGGCGCGCGGTACTCCTGGTGCAGACGGTCCTCGGTGGCGGGCAGCAGCAGTTCGGGGCGCCGGGTGAGTGCCTCGACGAGCAGCGCGGCCCGGCCGGCGTTGGCTGCGGCGTCGACGTGCGGGACGGAGCGCGGGAGCAGACCGCGCGCGGTCTCGGTGAGAACCGGCTTCCCGGGTACGAAAACCACCGGAACGATGGAACCGGCGGGCTCCATCCTGATCGCCCGCGCGGCGCCCGACTCCAGCCAGGACAGGGTGAACCCGCCCAGCAGACAGGCCGCGACGTTGTCCGGGTGACCCTCGATCTCGGTCGCGAGCTCGAGCAGCGCCGCGTCGTCGAGCTTGCTCTCGCCCCCTATCGTCACCGCGCGCGCGGCGACGATGCCGGCGCAGATCGCGGCGGAGGAGGAGCCCAGGCCCCGGCCGTGCGGGATGCGGTTGGCGCAGACGATCTCCAGGCCGCGCGGCTGGCCGCCCAGGACGTCGAAGGCGGTGCGCAGGGAGCGGACGAGCAGGTGCTTCTCGTCGCGCGGCAGCGTCTCGCTGCCCTCCCCCGCGATGTCGATGTGCAGCCCGGAATCGGCCACCCGGACGACGACGTCGTCGAAGAGCCCCAGCGCGAGGCCGAAGGCGTCGAAGCCCGGGCCGAGGTTGGCACTGGTGGCGGGAACGCGCACCCGGACGGGGGCGGCGCGGAAGGCGGGACCGGCCATCTCGCGATGACTCTCCTTGAGCTGCGGGACTGTCGAATGACATTCGCTATGTACGGGAGACCTGTACGACAACCCTGGCGTCCGCGGCGCCGACGCGGCGACGTCAGGACGACGACGCGGCACTGCGGCATATGCGGAGGGCGGATTCGGTACAGCCTATCGAAGGAAGGTTCCGTGGCGACATAGGGCGCACGGGCGGCGCACGATGCGTGTCGCAAGCCCCCCGTGCACCCCTGCGCGGGAAAGCCCCCTGCGAGCCGGTTTCCGGCCCCCGTGAGTCGCCCGCACGTGACGCGCGGACGACTCACCGAAGCGGTGACTCACGGACTCACCGTACGCCTACGCGAGACCGAGACGCTCGGCCGCCGTCACCGCGTCGACCGGGACGGTGACGGGCTGCGGGGCGCCCGCGACGGCCCAGTCGGGGTCCTTCAGGCCGTTGCCGGTGACGGTGCACACGATCTTCTGCCCCGGGTCGACCTTGCCCTGCTCGGCGGCCTTCAGCAGACCGGCCACGGACGCGGCGGACGCGGGCTCCACGAAGACACCCTCCTGGGCGGCCAACAGCCGGTAGGCGCGCAGGATCTCACGGTCCGTCACCTCGTCGATGAAGCCGCCGGACTCCTCCTGCGCGGCCAGCGCGAACTTCCAGGAGGCAGGGTTGCCGATCCGGATCGCGGTGGCGATGGTCGACGGGTCCTTGACGACCTCGCCGCGCACGATCGGGGCGCTGCCCGACGCCTGGAAACCCCACATACGGGGGGTCCGTACGGCGATCTTGTCGGCGGCGTACTCCTGGTACCCCTTCCAGTACGCGGTGATGTTGCCCGCGTTGCCGACCGGCAGCACATGGATGTCGGGGGCGTCGCCGAGCATGTCCACGATCTCGAAGGCGGCCGTCTTCTGGCCCTCGATGCGCACCGGGTTCACCGAATTGACCAGCGCCACCGGGTAGTTGTCGCTCAGCGCACGGGCGAGTGTGAGGCAGTCGTCGAAGTTGCCCTCGACCTGGAGGATCTTCGCGCCGTGGACGAGGGCCTGGCCCATCTTGCCGATCGCGATCTTGCCCTGCGGGACGAGAACGGCACAGACCATGCCGGCCCGCACCGCGTAGGCGGCGGCGGACGCGGAGGTGTTGCCTGTGGAGGCGCAGATGACGGCCTGCGCGCCCTCCTCCTTGGCCCGCGTGATCGCCATGGTCATGCCGCGGTCCTTGAAGGACCCGGTGGGGTTGGCGCCCTCCACCTTGAGGTGGACCTCGCAGCCCGTGCGCTCGGAGAGCACCTGCGCGGGCACAAGGGGCGTGCCACCCTCACGGAGCGTCACGACCGGCGTGCTGTCGGATACCGGCAGCCGATCCCGGTACTCCTCGATGATTCCGCGCCACTGGTGGGTCATTGCTGGTTACTCTCCTTCAACCCGCATGATGCTGGCGACACCCCGCACGGTGTCGAGCTTGCGCAGCGCCTCGACGGTCCCGGTGAGGGAGGCGTCGGACGCGCGGTGGGTGACGACGACGAGAGAGGCCTCGCCGTCCGCTTCTGGTCGGCCTTGCTGGCGAACCGTATCGATGGACACCCCGTGCTCGGCGAACACGGTCGCCACCTGGGCCAGAACGCCCGGTTTGTCGGCGACGTCCAGACTGATGTGGTAGCGCGTGACGACATCGCCCATCGGCGACACCGGCAGGGCGGCGTACGCCGACTCGCCGGGCCCCGTTGCCCCGCTGAGCCGGTTGCGGCAGACGGCGACGAGGTCGCCGAGCACGGCGGAGGCGGTGGGGGCACCGCCGGCGCCGGGGCCGTAGAACATGAGCTGCCCGGCCGCGTCCGACTCCACGAACACGGCGTTGTAGGCGCCGCGCACGGAGGCCAGCGGGTGGGTCAGCGGGATCATCGCGGGGTGCACGCGCGCGGTGACGGACCCGCCGTCCGCGGCCCGTTCGCAGATGGCGAGCAGTTTGATGGTGCAGCCCATCTCCCTGGCGGAGGCGAAGTCGGACGCCGTCACCTCGGTCATGCCCTCGCGGTACACGTCGTCGAGGCGCACGCGCGTGTGGAACGCGATCCCGGCGAGGATGGCCGCCTTGGCGGCGGCGTCGAACGCCTCGACGTCGGCGGTGGGGTCGGCCTCGGCGTATCCCAGGGCCGTGGCCTCGTCGAGGGCCTCCTGGTACCCGGCGCCGGTGGAGTCCATCTTGTCGAGGATGAAGTTGGTGGTGCCGTTGACGATCCCGAGCACCCGGTTGACCTTGTCCCCGGCGAGGGACTCGCGAAGCGGCCGGATCAGCGGGATGGCACCGGCGACGGCGGCCTCGTAGTAGAGGTCCTCGCCGTGCTCCTCGGCGGCGGCGTGCAGCGCGGCGCCGTCCTGGGCGAGGAGCGCCTTGTTCGCGGAGACGACGGAGGCGCCGTACTCGAAGGCGGTGGTGATGAGCGTACGAGCGGGCTCGATGCCCCCGATGACCTCGACGACGACGTCGATGTCGCCGCGCTTGACGAGGGCGGTGGCGTCGGTGGTGACCAGGGCGGGGTCGATGCCCTCCCGGACCCGGGAAGGCCGCCGAACGGCCACACCGGCCAGTTCCACGGGCGCCCCGATCCGCGCGGCGAGGTCGTCGGCGTGCGTCGTCATGATGCGCGCCACCTCTGAGCCGACCACTCCACAGCCCAGCAGCGCCACCTTCAGCGGACGCGTACGCATCATCCGACCTCGTTTCCTCATACCGTCTACGGTTGTTTCCGGTTGACCCAGTCTCACTCACCGGACCGGAGTTTCTATCCCTGGTCCGGATCGTGAGACATCTATTTCATTTTCACCGGGGTGACGGACAGGAGATCTTCCGCCCTTTTCCCACCGGCGTCCGCCGACGTCAGCGGACGTCCACCGAGGAATTCCGGCGGCCGTTCGATCCCTTTTCTCAGCCCACGTCGAGCCGCAGCAGGTCCTCCTCGGTCTCCCGCCGCACGATGACCCGCGACTCCCCGTCACGCACGGCGACCACGGGCGGCCGCAGCACATGGTTGTAGTTGCTGGCCATGGACCGGCAGTACGCGCCCGTGGCGGGCACGGCGATCAGGTCACCCGGTGCCAGGTCGGAGGGCAGGAACGCGTCCTTCACGACGATGTCGCCGCTCTCGCAGTGCTTGCCGACGACCCGCGCGAGCATCGGCTCGGCGTCGGAGGTCCGGGAGACCAGCGCGACGCTGTACTCCGCGTCGTACAGCGCGGTACGGATGTTGTCCGACATGCCGCCGTCGACGGAGACGTACGTACGCAGCCCGTCGAGCGGCTTGATGGTGCCGACCTCGTAGAGGGTGAAGGCGGTCGGGCCGACGATGGCGCGCCCCGGCTCCACGGAGATACGGGGAGTGCGCAGGCGGGCGCCCTCACACTCCCGGGTGACGATCTCGGTGAGCGCCTTGGCGATCTCGTGGGGCTCGCGGGGATCGTCGTCGCTGGTGTACGCGATCCCGAGCCCGCCCCCGAGGTCGATCTCGGGCAGCTCGACACCGTGCTCGTCACGGATGTCCTTGAGCAGTCCGACGACCCGGTGGGCGGCCACCTCGAAGCCGGACATGTCGAAGATCTGCGACCCGATGTGGGAGTGCAGCCCGATGAGTTCGATCCCGTCGAGCTGAAGAGCGCGCCGGACGGCTTCCGCCGCCTGCCCTCCCGCGAGCGGAATCCCGAACTTCTGGTCCTCGTGCGCGGTGGCGATGAACTCGTGCGTATGGGCCTCGACGCCGACGGTGATACGGATCTGCACCCGCTGCCGCTTACCGAGGGACTGCGCGATATGCGCGACGCGCACGATCTCCTGGAAGGAATCGAGCACGATACGCCCGACCCCGGCCTCGATGGCGCGGTGGATCTCGTCGACGGACTTGTTGTTGCCGTGGAAGGCGATGCGGTCGGCGGGCATGCCGGCGGAGAGGGCGGTGGTGAGCTCGCCGCCCGAACAGACGTCGAGGTTGAGCCCCTCCTCGTGCAGCCACCGCACGACGGCCCGGGACAGGAACGCCTTGCCGGCGTAGAAGACGTCGGCGTCGGTCCCGAAAGCGGTACGCCAGGCGCGGGCCCGCTCCCGGAAGTCGGTCTCGTCGAGGATGTAGGCGGGCGTGCCGTGCTCCTCGGCGAGGGCGGCGACGTCCACACCGCCCACGGTCAGCACACCGTCCGTGTTACGGGTGACGGTGTGCGCCCAGACCTTCGGGTGCAGGGCGTTGAGATCGGCGGGCGGGGCGGAGTAGTGCCCCTCCGGAAGGACGTCGGCGTGACGGGGCCCGGCGGGGTGGGCGGAACGGCTCATCTTGGGCGTGCTCTTTCAGAGATGGTCGGGTGCGTCGATGCCGAGCAGGGACAGGCCACCGGCCAGCACCGTCCCGGCGGCTTCGGCGAGCGCCAGCCGGGCACGGTGGGCGGCCGAGGGTTTCTCCTCACCACGGGGCAGGACGGTGGGAAGCAGCGGAGTGACGGCCTCGGCGACGGCGACGAGATGCCGGGCGAGCCGGTCGGGAGCGTGCTGCGCCGCCACGGCGGCCAGGATGCGGGGATGGTCGGCGAGCACGATCTCGAGTTCGCCGGCGTCCGGGACCTCTCCCGGGTGGGCGTCGAAACCCAGATCGGCGGCGTTACGGCCGAGCGCCCGGATGCGGGCGTGGGCGTAACGGACCCGGAAGAGGGGATTGCCCTCCCGCTGGGACAGGTACTCGGCGGTGATCCGGGGCCGGTCGTGAGCCGCGGGATGGAGAAGCGCCCAACGACCGGCGTCACGACCGAGCGCGACGGGATCGGCCGGGCCGGCGGGAACGGGACGCACATTGACGTCGAGCGGAGCGGGCGCCTCGGGCGTCCCGAACGCGTCCACCTCGACCCCGAGCACCCCGGCCCACGCCCGCTCGGGACGCGCCGCACAGCTCGTACGGACGAGAACACCCTGCGAGCGCAGCACCCGGGCGACGGCGTCCATGACGACGACGGCGCGGACCTCGTGGGGAGCGTGCAGCTGCACGACCCGCCCGGTGGCCCGCTCGGCGAACCCGTACCTGCCCCCGCTCCCACGGATCTCCCGCACGAGCGCGACCGACGCCTCCGACCTGCGCACACTGATATTGAGAAACCCGGGCCCGGTGACGACGACGTCACTGACACCCCCGGCACCCAGCAGATAAGGCCGGAGAACCTCGGCAACCCGCCGCGACGGCTGCCCGGCCGGCCGCGCGAGCTGCAGGGCGATACCGGTCGCGTAGTCCCCACAGCCCCCGGGCCCCGGCGCGGTCACCACGGCCCGCCCCGGCACCACCACACTCAGCACCCCGTCGTCGACAGCACGACGCACCGCGCACAGCACGGTACGAGAGAGCTCGACGGGAGTCACGGGACAAGCGTAGGGGAGGAGGGGGGTGGGTAGGCGAGCCGGTTTACCAGAGGTCCGCGATGTGGACGGGGGGCGGCGGCGGGGGGCGTGCGGGTGGGGGCGTGTGGGTGGGGAGGAGAGGGGGGCGGGGGGCTCGTGGGGGGGGTTTGGGTCTGGGGGCCGCTTTCGGGCCTGGGTCTGCGGGGTGATTTTGCGCGTGGGTGCGTGGGCACCTTCGTGCGTGGGTGCGTGCGCACCTTCGTGCGTGGGTGTGTGGGTGCGTAGGTGCGTGGGTGCGTGGGTGCGTGGGTGCGTGGCAAGGATGCCGTGTCGAGGGTCCGGTCGATGGGGCCACGGGGACGGCGGCGACACGGAACGGGACCGTCAGGCGCTGCCGCACTGACTGGCGTCTGGAGTGTGGCGTCTGCGGGCTGACGACTGAGGGCTGGCGGCTGAGGGCTGGCGTCAAGGCGTCAGGGCTGTGGGGCCGTGAATGCGGTGGATGGAGGGCTGTGGGGCCGTGGGTGCGGTGGATGCGGTGGGGACGATGTCGGTGTCACTCGACCCCTGGACTCACACCACCAGTTCCCATTGCCGGGCCCACGCCCTTCCCCGCCCCTACGCCTTCACCTGTCCCGAACACGGTCCCGAGCCCTCGCTCCAGAGCCAGGCTTTGCCCACGCTCCATCAACTCCCGCACAACGGAGACGAGTTCAGCAGGATCGAAGGGTTTGGCGAGGAACGCGTCGACGCCGACCTCGAGACCGGCCTCGACCTCGTACTGCGTACAGGCACTGATGACGACCAGGGGAAGATCACGAGTCCGCGGATCGGCACGCAGTCGAGCGGCGGTACGCAACCCGTCCAACCGGGGCATGACGACATCGAGCGTCACGAGGTCGGGCTGTACCTGATGGATGACATCCAGACACTCGACACCATCGGCCGCGGTCACGACCTCGATGCCCTCCAGCTCGAGATTGACCCTGATCAGCTGCCGGATGACCTTGTTGTCGTCGACAACAAGCACCCGGCCCGAAGCGCCTGGCACAACTCGAGAGTAGGTCGGGACCGGCCACCGCGTCCGGGTTTTCCCCACTTCCACCCCGTGCGGGCGACCCACGGCCCCACAGCCCTGCCTGGACCCGCGAAACCCGTTCATGAACACCCTGAGCAAGCTGGTAGTGTTCTACCCGTCGCCGCGAGCAACACCTCACGACCGACACGCCCCCGTAGCTCAGGGGATAGAGCAACGGCCTCCGGAGCCGTGTGCGCAGGTTCGAATCCTGCCGGGGGCACCTTGTATTAGGTGCCCAAAGACCCCGTCATCAGCGGAAACGCTGAGGGTGGGGTCTTCGCGTATGTGCAGGCAGATGCCGCCGAAAGCAGCCGTTTGTCAGTGATCACGTAATGGCGACGTAATGATCTTGATGGGCTTTCCCGCAGGTCAGCAGCCGTTTCCCGGACCCTGAGCGTAGCCGTGCGGCCTATACGTGGACTGACGAACGGGAGCCCCGAACCTCTCCGGTCCGGGGCTCCCGTTCGTCGGTCATGTCGTTCGGTCAGTCCGGGGTGTCACCCTCCTCCCCGAGCCCCTGCATGATCCGGTCGTTCATCTCTTGCTCCTGACCGTCGATGCACTTGGCGTAGATCTTGAGCAGGACGTCCACCGAGTGACCCGCGCGGGCGGCTACCTCCGGTGCCGGAACGCCGGAGTTGAGCCACTGCGAGACTCCGGCATGACGGAGGTCGTACGGCCGGAAGGCCAGGACTGACGACACTTGGTGCGGCACGAACGCCAGTTCCCGAGCCTGTTTCCATGCGCGCGAGTACGACGAGGCCGCGATGACGTTGCCCCGCTCGCTGGAGAATAGCCGGCCGTCCTCAGCCGTACCGAACTCCTTGAGGTGCTCGCGGAGCAGCCGAACCAGTGGAGGCGGAATCGGCACGATGCGCACCTCACCCTTGTCCCGCTGCTTGAGCCCTCGCCGGTCGTGCGCCTCGCCGGAGTCGGTCCACGCCTTACCCGCCGTGGGCCGGCTCTCCGCCAGCTCGATGCGGCCCCAGCCGGACGCCGGAAGCGTGCAGTCGGAGCGGCGAAGCCCCAACGCCTCCCCCGGTCGCATGGCCGCGTAGTACAGGCAACCGAAGAACGCCCGCAATCGTCGGCCACTCGCACGGTCGTAGCCGCCCACGTACGTGAGGGCGGTCAGCAGCTCCCGAGCCTGCCGAGGGTTGACCACCACACGACGGTCAACCTCCTGCACCGGCCGCTTCCCTCGCTTGCGCCGGACGCGGCTCAGTGGATTGGACGGCAGGTGTTCCAGCTCGACCGCGTACTCCAGCGCGTTGAAGACCACCGCGCGTCGACGCCGATACGTCTGAGTGGCAGCAGGCTTGCCGTCGAGCCTGCGCCCCAGCGCGTCGATCAGCTCGTGCACGCGGGTGATCTCCTGGAACTCCCCGACCGGCAGTGATGCTTTCTCGATCCACCGCACCGCCGCCGCGATCTCCTCCGGCCTCTCCCGCTCCCGGCGAGGAACCGGAAGGACGTAGGACCGCAGTGCCCGCCGCAGGACTTCCTGACCGGGCCGCCCCCGTCCCGGTTTGACCAGAACGGGAAGGACCGTCGCCAACGCATCCGTCATGCTGTCCCGCTGCTTGGCCGACGCCTCCGCCCAACGGACGTCCACGTACTTGACCGCAAGGTCGAGGAAGGACAACGCGGCCTTTCCGCCGCGTAGCGAGTCCGGCAGGCCGGTCACGCTGTCGAACGGTTCGCCCTTGTCAGCCGCGCGGAGAAGCTTCGCGCGGAAGCGGTCCGCCAGCGCCTTCGTCTTGAACGACTCGTGGAACGGCTCACCGTCCACGGACCATCGGACGAGATACGTCGGCTTCTTCGCGGAGCGGTTGATGCTGAGCTTCCAGATGACGACCTTGTACGACTTCACGAAGCCGCCCCCTCCGCCCGTTCCTCCAGCCAGTCGTTGAGCACGTCGCGCCGAACCCGCAGCTCGCCGTTCGGCAACCGGATGCAGGCCGGCGCGATGCGCAGTTCCCGCCAGCGGTAGAAGGTGCGTCGAGAGATGCCGCCCAGTTCGTCGAGGACCTGCCGCACGGTGAGCAGCTCGGCCGCCTTCGTATGGGTCTCACGTGCCATGGAGGGCACCGCCCTCTCTCACCGAGGCCGCCAGGAGCGCCGCTTCCGGCGAGTAGCCACGCCCCGCATAGCGCCACCGGCCGACCGTGACCGTTGGTTGGCCGGCCAGGCCGAGGGAGGCCCGTTGTTGCTCCGCCCGGTGGTCCGTACGGGCCTGCCGGAGGGCGGTCAGCGTCGTCGAGTAGCGGCGCGACTTGGTGGAGAAGTGGCCGCCGTATCCGAGCATGTGGGCCCAGCGGCGCAGGCCGAGGGGCGCGAACTCCGGTAAGCCGCCGAGCCACCAGCACGTGGCGATCATGCGGAGCACGTGTGCGCGCACCGGCAGCATGACCATGTCTCGCGCATGATGGATGCGACCGTCCACCGCGCCGGCGGACTCCGCTCCCTTCGTGGCGTACTTAGCGATGTAGCCCGCCACGGTGGCCGGGGAAGCAGGCCGCTCCCCCGTGTCCCGGCGGTACGAGGTGACCGGGCGTACGTCGATCTGCGCACCGAAGCGCAGCGCCCGCGGCCCGATGACAACCGCGCCGGGGGTGTTGAGCCCCACTCGTCCGACCACGGCTCGTACGGAGTCGACCAGGCGCGGAATCGTTGCCCAGTGGGGCGGAGCCGAGTCGGGTCCGTCGGGGCCATCGAGGCGGATCACAGCATGGAAGTGGACCAGGCCCCGCCGCTGGTACTCGGCGACTTTCGCGTACGACAGTCGGGCGACTTCCCTGAACTCGGTTCGCGGCAGACCTGCTTGCCGTGCGATCTCCCGGCGCAGCTCCAGCCCGAAGCGATGCCAGAGCCGACCAGCGAACGCGTGCCAGAGGACAGCACCCGCGTAGTCGTAGCAACGCGCGCAGAGGGGTTCGCCGAGACGAGGGTCGTCCGCTGAGTGCCGCTCAGGGCATCCGGCCGGAGTTCCGTGCGGACATAGGTCCCCTGCCCGACGAGGTCGACAGGGCCGCACGCGTCCGTCACGTTCACGGCGAGTGTGGACCGGGCCGAAGCCGGGGGCGGTGAGCGTGGCGAACACCTGCGGGTGACCGCTCACCGCCTCCGGGACGTTCTTGCCGCCGACGAGGCCGGCCCGGACGAGTTGGAACGTGTCCGCCCGGTACAAGGCGGAGCAGGCCGGGCAGACCGTCGCACGCCGGTTGCCGCACGCGGTAAGCAGGCGACCTCCGTAGACGTCCGAGCTGTAGGAGAGCAAGGCCGCGCCGGTCGTCGTGTCGTAGACGGTTGCCGCGCCGACCAGGTGAATCGGGTTGGTGCAGCCACCGAGGCGGACGATGTTCCGGCGCCAGGCCGCGAACTCCGGCTCCGACGCCTTGGCGACGAGAGCGGCAACGCCCTGCGGAAGGGTGGTGGTCATCGGCGACCACCCCCGTCGCCGAATGCCTGCCCCATCACGGCCGAGATTCCCTCCGGCCGAGTCTTGGCGCTGAAGCGGAGCGTCGGGTCCGTGAGCCAGACGGCGGCCGCGTGCGCGGGACACAGCCACTGCTCGGTTCCGTCGAGTTCGACAAGGACGATCTGTTCCCGTCCGGCGCAGGTCGAGACCTGCGCGTCACGCTGCCTGAGGTCGCAGTCGGGCGACGAGGATTTGCGCGAATGATGCGCGGTGGACAAAGTGTGGGTGCTCCTTTCACTGCTCATGTGGCGGATGGAGTGGGTTCCTGACGGGGTCGGGTTTGGCGACTTCGCGCCCCGTCGGGAGCCCGTCGTACGGGCGATCACTGCTGTTCCTCGGGAGGAATCCCGGCGACGCCGAACGAGATCGGTCCGAAGTCACGGCGAGCGGCGAAATAGCCCTGGCCGATGTCCTCCGCCGGCACACCGAGCGGAGCGGCGACACACTCCACGCCATCGAGGCGAGCAGCGGAGTCGGAGGCGTCGACCAGGACGACGACGGACGCGTGACGCGGTACGACGACGGCTGGATTGGCGGTCAGGAAGTCGACCAGCTCCCGCAGACCGACCAGGAAGGCGGCGCGGTCACCGGAGCGGATGACGTAGTCGGACATGGGAAGTCCCCTTGTCGGGTCAGTGGTGGGGCGTCTCAGAACCGGAGTTGGCCAAGGAAGCCGTTCACGCCGTCGAGAAGTGCCTGAACGACGGGAGCGGCCACGGTCCGGGCGAGCAGGAAGCCGAAGGCTCCACAGAGCAGGACGTCGGCCCACCGGAGGTACCGGATGCGCAGGAGGAACCAGATCAGCAGGCCGAGCAGCAGAACGGCCGACATGGACACCAGCACGGCAGGCCCCTTTCACGCTTCGACGTGCAGGTCGGACAGGACGGGAGTCAGGTGCGCGTACTCGGCGGCGACGGCTTCCGCCTCCGCTTCCGTGATCAGGTGGGACCGGGCGCGTTCCCAGCCGTCGCCGGAGGCGAGGACGGCCGTACCGGCCTGTTCCGGGGCGATGGCCTGTGCGGCCTTCAGCGCGTCGGGGTTGAGGTCGCCGAGCGCCATCTCTGCCGTGCCGGGGTCGGCCACGCGATGGCACACCCGGCCGCCTAGCTGTGCCCGGAGTGCGGTGACACCGGGCCCCAAATCGGAACCGACGCGCTGACCGGCCACGATGAGGAACACCCCAAGTGCCGCGCCGAGTTGGGCCAGCCGGATCAGCGCCGTACCGGCCGCATGCGCTTCGTCCTTCTCGCTCCGGTTCGCCACGAGGAAGAGTTCCGCGATCTCGTCGACGATCACGACGACGGGGACAGGGCGTTCCTTGTCGGGCAGACCCCAGATGTTCCGAACGCGGGCGGCTCGGCAGAGGGTCATCCGGTCGAGGGTCAGGTCAACGAGAGCGGCCAGCAGCCGTACCGCTTGCTCTCGGTTCGTTGCGAGGGCGGACAACCGCGGTTCGTAGAGGGACAGTTCCATGCCGCCCTTGCAGTCGATCCCGACCAGGGCGACCGGCTGCGGGGCGAGGCCCGCCACGAGAGCATTGATCAGCGTCGACTTTCCTGAGCGTGTGGCCCCGACGATCAGCCAGTGCGGGACGCGCCGCAGGTCAACCACCCACGAGGCCCCTGTCTCCAAGGCGCCTACGGTCACACGGAGCAGATGACCGGGCCCCCGCTGTTTCGGCACCTGCGGGTCGGCCAACGGGTCGGCCGCCGAAGCGACGATCCGTACGATTCCTGGCTTCCAGGAAGTCACCCGGACCGCGTGCACCTGCCAGTTCTCCGCCATGGCGGGCGCAGCCTTGACGAAGTGCTCCGGCACCTGGCCCGGCAACAACCGCACGAGCAGTACGAAGCCACCGGAGGTCGGGCGTATAAGCCCCCTCCGGGGCACCCGCGGCTGCGGCGGAGGCGCCCCTTTGCCAACGAGGCCGGACACCACAGTCAGCGCCGGCCGACGACTCACAGCGAGCCCGCACCCGGCCATCAGAGGCCGCCAGGTCTGGACGACCCGGAAGGCCACGGCCGGGAAGCCGCATAACAGCCACCAGGCGACGGGATAGCGGCGGCGCAGGGCCGGGCCCGCCAGAAGCAGACCCGACACCAGCACCGCGGCCACCACCAGAACCCAGCTCGGCCAGCTCTCACCGGCCGAAGTGGCGGAGGCCAGCTTCATCACTGACTGGCCCCCTTACCCGCCGGAGTAGCGGGAGCGCTCAGGGGCCGGATCTCCGCTGCGCGGAACGCGATCCCGTGCCGTCCCTCGTTCTCCCACGGCGTGGCCACCAGGTCCCGCACGGCCACCGGCATACCGAGCTGCACCCCGGCCGGCTCACCGGCCACGCTCACGTTCACGACGTCGGCCGACGTCCCCGCCATCAGGCAAAGGCCGACCTGATACACGGTCTTGCCCGTGTCGCGGTCAACGCGAAGCTGACCGGTCTCACGGTTGGCGACCCGCGGGGCCGGGGGCACGGCACAGATGATCCCCGTGTACTTCGCGGTGTCGATCGGAAGGCTTGCCACTGTTCGGATCTCCTCATCTCAGGCACCCGAAGGCTTCCCCTTCGGGTTGCTAGACCACCCGTAGTACGGGTGCCGCAAACAACATTGACCGCCCGTAGTACGGGTTGTCAACCGTCTTCGCGTGGGAGAAGCTATGACCGTCCACGGACGGCACGTACGGCCCATGGACGGAAGAAGAAGTGACCACGGCCTGGAGGGCCCACATGCCGCCGAAGAACACGCAGCCCAAGTACCGGCAGATCGCCGACCACCTGCGCGAAGGCATCTTGGACGGCACCTTCCCCGCCAGCCAACCGCTCCCGTCCGAGGAGGCGTTGGCGAAGCAGTTCGGGGTGACGCGTCCCACAGTCCGTCAGGGACTGAGCGAACTGCGGGCGTCAGGACTCGTCGAGGCCATCATGGGCCGCGGTACCTTTGCCCGCTCCCCCCACAACCGCCCCAGCCACACGCGCCCGCGCGGCGTACGCCGGACCACCGACGGCCGCTACGTCGAGGCGGACGGCATCCGCTGGACAGACGCCGAGCCGCCGGTAGCCACCCGCACCGACGCCCCACTTTCCCTGGCGGACCTACTCCGCATCCCGCCGGGCGAGCCGATGTTCACGTACGACGCGCTGCAAACCGCGGACCACGGCCACCTCCGCCAACTCCACCGGACGTACGTCCCGTTCTCGGTACTGATCGACACCAAGTACGAGGAGGAAGCTCCGCCGCCGGCGCCGGAGCTCTACACGGCGCTCGCCAACCTCGGCCACGAGCTCCACTTCACGGAGTACGTCCGCACCCGCATGCCTCTACCCGACCAGGCTCAGGCGCTACGACTCGCCGACGGGGTCCCGATGCTCCACGTTATCCGCGTGACCCTCACCGAGTCGGACAAGCCCCTCGCCCTGGAGGAGTTCCACCTTCCGGGCGACGAGCTGGAGCTGTCGTTCAGGCTGTAGCACAGCCCCAGTTGGCTCAGACTTTCTCTACGTCATCAAGGCGGCTCGCTCCGCTCCCCGCGCGCGGCCCGGCCCCCGGCCGGGCCTGCGCTCCTGTCTCCGCCCCGCTCCAGCCCGGCCGGCGCCCGGGCCGCGCAGAGCAATCAGCTACCTGATGCCAGAGAAGGGGGACGTCGTGGCTGGGGCGGTCGGCTCCACGGCTTTACGGGGCCATGATCACTCGCGCCAAAGCAGCGCCACCCCAAAGCCGCTCCGGCTGCTACGGCTTATCGCTCGGCTGCCCAGCACCGCAGATGTGCAGGGCAGCCACCGCCGTAGACGGCTCCTGGTTGGGGCACCTGCCAGCTACGCCGCGTCCTCCACCGCGACGGCGGTAGAACGGATCGACTTGATGATCGCTTCCATGCGGTCGATCTCCACCTCTACGAAGAGGTCCTCGGGCCCCTGAGGCGCCAGGGCGTTGAACGGCGCCCCGTACAGCACCGCCATGTCGATCACGCCGTTGCGCACCACGTAGTCGAGCAACAAGTCCAGGTAGCGGAGTTGGGCGCTGGACAAGGTCCGACCGCGTTGGAACTCGTCAAATGCGGCCTTCGCAGCGTCGCGGTCCAGGCCGGTGAAAGAGCGCAGGAACACACCCAGCCCACCGTCCAAGCTACGGCTGCGATCGACGTCAGCTTCAGTACCAATGCCAGCCTCTAGGAAGACTTTCTCCAGTTCAGCCAGGTCGGTCGCAGTGATCTGCCGGTTCCGGCGAATCTTTTGGATCGCCAGCTGATCCTCGTGGGCGCGCAGGTAGATCTTCAGTTTTTGCTCGAACCGGGTCAGGCCTGAACCGGTGGCCGTGCCCTGCAACTGGGCAACAGTCAGCTCGCCCAGCTCGTCCTCGAAGTCGGTGTAGACGATGTTGCGACGGGTCTTCTCAATGAGCTTGACCAGGCTCCGCAGCCGACGCCGCATCGACTCCAGCATCGGCAGGGTCACGTCCTGCCACCACTCGTCGCCGACCAGCTCATCGATCAGCCCCTGCTGAGCCTGCACATCCGGAATCCTGTACAAGTCCTGCAATGCAGAGGCGATCTCCTGCACCTGGTCGCGCAGCCGGTCAAAGCAGGAGTCGGCGCACACCACCGCATGCTGCAGCCGTAGGGCGAGCAGGTCAAAGCGCTTAGCCTCCTCGCTGCTGTCATCGTCACGGAACGCAGTCGGCAGGCCCGCCAAGTGGTCGACGGCTTGGGCGTGCGTCTCCTGCGTCAGAGAAAGCCAGGCGTCGAGGCCGGCGAGTGCATCCAGATGCTCACGCTTGGGACGGACCAGGAAGTTGTCCGGGTTCATGGCCGTCACCTCCTGGTGCAGCCGGTCCGCAAGGTCGTGGCGCAGCCCCGACGTGCTCACGGTGCCGTCAACGTCACCTGGCTCCACGACCCCTCGATCGGGGGCAGGTTCCTGTCCGTCGAGGGCGAGAAGCAGGTCTGCTCGGCCCGTGAAGATCCTCTGCGCCAGGGACGGCCCGAGCTTGCCCTCAGCCTTCATGAGGTTCTGGTTGAAGAACTCAATGTTCTGGCACAGGTCGAAGACCAGGAATCCGTCCTTGTCCCGGTTCGGGCCGAACAGGTCCGGGCAAAGTCGGGTGCCGCGACCTATCATCTGCCAGAACTTGGTCTTGGACCGCACGAGCTTGAAGAAGACCAGGTTCACGACCTCAGGTACGTCCACGCCAGTGTCGAGCATGTCGACCGATATCGCGATGTGCGGCGCCTTGGTCGGGTTGGAGAACAGGTCGATCAGGTTCTGCGCGTACTCCTTGCGGTACGTGATGACCTGCGCGAACTCGCCCCTGTATTCGGGATAGTTGTCGTTGAACTGCTTGGCGATGAACTCGGCGTGGGCGTTATTCGCCGCGAAGATGATGGTCTTACCCAGACGGTCACCGCCAGCCACACGGACGCCCTGCATCATCAGCGTCGCGAGCGCCTTGTCGACCGTGTCCGCGTTGAACAAGTACTTGTTCAGCTCCTCAGAGCTGACCTCGTTCGGAACACTGCCGTCCTCAGCCCAGTCCAGTTCGTCCCAGCGCTCCTTCTCCTCGTCCGAGAGGTCCGCATACTTTATCCCGCCACGCTGGAACTTCAGCGGCACCCCAACGGCCCGCGCGGGCACCAGGTACCCGTCCGCGACGGCTTCCTCCAGGCTGTACACATCAGTTGGGACGCCGTCCTCCAACTGGAAGCGCCGGTAGGTATTCCGATCGATCTCATCCTTGGGCGTCGCCGTCAGACCGACGAGCAGGGCATCGAAGTAGTCGAAGATTGCCCCGTACTTCTGGTAGATCGACCTGTGCGCTTCGTCCACCACGATCAGGTCGAAATACCCAGGGCCGAATCGCCGCGCTCCCGAATCGTCTACCTCGTTGATCAAGTTCATCAGCGTCGGGTACGTCGATACGTACACCCGGGCGTTGGTGTTTTTCTCCTCAAGAAGGTTAACCGCCGGTGCTCCGGGCAGTTGCTGCTTAAATGCGTTCCAGGCCTGCTTAACCAGCACCTTACGGTCTGCGAGGAATAGCACACGCTTGACCCAGTTGGCCCGCATCATGAGGTCGGTGAGGGCGATCACCGTGCGAGTCTTGCCCGAGCCTGTCGCCATGACCAGCAGGGCGTGCCGCTGGACATCGGACTCGAATGCTTCCGCGACCCGCCGGATGGCATGGGACTGATATGTGCGGCCAGCGATCTGGTCGTTGATTGGCAACCTTGCCAGGCTCTGCCGCGAAACCCGACGCTGCACCAGCAGCCGCAGATCCTCCTTGGTGTAGAAGCCCTGGATCTCGCGCGGCGGGTACCTCAGATCGTCCCAGATGTAGGTGTGGTAGCCGTTGGTGTAGAAGATAACCGGGCGCTGGCCGAACCGGGCCTGGAGTGCGTCCGCGTAAACCTTGGCCTGGTGCTGGCCGGCGGTAGCGTCACGTGTGGTGCGCTTGGCCTCCACAACCGCCAAGGGCTTGCCGTCGTCGTCCCACAGGACGTAGTCAGCTTTGCCTTTGCCGGTCTTGGACGCCGACTCCGGCAGTCCGGAGAGCGGAAACTCCCGGTCCTGCACGTTCTGCAGAGCCCAACCCGCCTCCTTCAGCAGGAGGTCGATGATCAGGGTACGGGTTTGAGCTTCGTTGTAATCGTGCGTGTCGACGCGGGCCTCGTTCGCTGCCTTGGCCACCTTGATCTCCGCACGCATTACCTGCAGCTCAGCATCGAGATCCTGAACCTTGCGCCGCTCTGCTGCCAGCTCCTCCTGCTGCGCAGCGAACTGTTCCGCCAGCTTCTTCAGCTCGGCCTGCTTCACCAACCTGACGCTGGCCAGCTCCGGGCGCGGCACCAAGGTCGGTTCGAAGACCAGGCCGGGGGCGGGAAAATTCGCCTGGTCTGTGGCATAGGTGCGCGCCAGCCAGTACATGACGTGAAACAGTTCGCCCACGACGCGCATGGCGTCGTTCACCGATACCGGAGACTTGCGATACACCGCGGCATTCCCCTGGCGCCGAATGACATCCATCTTCGTGCGGCTCGCTGGGCCCACAACCCGCACGAACGTCGGCTCCGAGAGCATGGCCGAAAGGTCGTCCCGGTACGGCCTCTGCAGCGCCTCGTCCACCTCAAACATCCACGTAACCCCGAGTTCCACGGTCCGCCTCGCGTAGAACAGCGCCGCCCGCGGGTCTGCCACGGCCAGTCGCTCCGCGTGTATCGCCTCAGTGCAGAGGTCCGGCCACTCGGCCTTGAGGAACCCAAAGTTGCTCACGTGGTGCCCTTCCTGGTGCTCGGTTGACCGGAGCGGGGGAAACGGAGTGATACAAGGGGACTACTCAGGTGCCGAGGTGTCAGCCCACAACTCACCTCGGAGGGCGCGATGCTGGACTGAGGCGAAAAGGCGATCGAGTTCGGCCAAGTGGGCACGCTGCGCGTTGCGCATGGCAACGATGGATTCCGCGCCTCGCGAGAACCTCTCCTTCAGCGCAAGCGGGGGGTCAATTAGGGAGACCGACCCAAAGCGCGACTTGCTCACCAGACCCGTCATTCCCCCCGTCGACTTCTCCAGGATCAGCGGCTTCGCGAGGCGCAGCAGGAAGTAATAGAAGAGCGAGTTTCCATCCGAAGGGCTGAATGAGTTAATCTGCTGATTGAAAGCCACTTCGCGGTCGGTGATGGCGACGTTTCCAATACTCGAGGGACTGCCCGCGATGCAGGTAACGAGCAGAGATCCAGGTTTAGCCAACCGCGCCTTACTCACCCCCTCAAGCGAGAGTCGCTCGGAAGCTTCCGTCAGAAATGCCTCACCATGAGAAATATTGTCAGATTTAATCCATTCGATCACGTCCCCGTAGTTCTCAGCCTGAGCTCGGGGCGGTGTGTTCCCAGTGACGACGGTACCCAGATCACAAAGCCGCTGTTGAGTCCAAGCTTTCTGATTGCTTACCGGATCGCCGAACATTTCCAGGAAGACGGACTGGGCTAGATGGTCGAGGAGAGCAATAGCTTCACGGCGCTTGACGCGCAGAGTTTCCGATCGGCCCAGCACGTGTGCGATCCGTCGCTGCTCCTCCAAGGGAGGCACCGGGATCTCTATCTCTCCAATCGACTTCTGGTTCACCTTGTAAATCCCGGAAGTCGTACGCGCCGCCTTCTTGATCTGATCGCGCACTTCCGGCGATTCCCACACCAGCGCGAGGTATTGCGTGAGCACGATATCTGCGTCTACCCGAATACGAATCATCGTATCCGGGAAGGCGACATCAGCATCCACCTTGGGCACCACCGCGCCCCGAGCTACCAAGTCAGCCGATCCATTTCCTCGACTGATAAGGAAGTCACCCTCGCGCACAAGGAACGGCTTGGCTTGTGACTCCGTCCAGTCCCCACCCTTACATTCCGAGAGATCAATGAGCCGGGACTTAATGGAGGTTAGACGGAGGACAGGAAATCCGTCGTCGCGAGTAGGGACGGAGCGCCCATTAACCAGCGGCTCTCCGAGAATATTCTTCAACTTGCACTTAGGCCAGCTGACCCCGTTATCAGACATCACGTCAATTCACTTCCTGACAGTGCTGCCTTCAGTTCGCTCATTCCCTGCTGGATCTCTTCCTCAATACGCGCAAGGTCATCCATGATGTCTGCTGGGGCACGGTGCTCGACTTCAGCACGAACGATTTCCTTATAACCAATCAGACTCAGGTCATAGTCCTGGGCGGCAATATCTGCCTTCGGTACACAGAAACTCTGCTCAGTCCGGGCGCGCTGTTGCTCACTGGCGTTCCGGAGCTTCCAGCGACGCAGAACATCTGGGAGATTGTTCTTCTCGTGCTCAGCCTCGGTCAGATCGCCTGCTACGGGCGCGGGCCCGAGTTTGCTCTCGTCAAGCAGCGGGGCACGCTTGTCATCCAGACTCCAGCCATCCGCAGCGACCTCGTAGAACCAGACATTATCTGTGCCGCCACTGTCAGTCTTGGTGAAAAAAAGAATCGCCGTCGATACACCCGCGTACGGCTTGAAGACGCCGCCCGGAAGCTTCACCACTGCGTCTAGCTTGTGATCCTCGACAAGAATCTTTCGCAATTGTTTGTGCGCGTTGGACGAGCCGAAGAGCACACCGTCGGGCACGATGACCGCCGCCCGGCCGCCCGGCTTAAGCAGGCGCAAAAAAAGGGCCATGAAAAGCAGCTCTGTCTTCTTGGTCTTGACGACCGCCTGCAGATCCTTCGCCGTAGCGTCATAGTCCAGGCTGCCCGCGAACGGCGGGTTGGCCAGGATCAGCGAGTAACGTTCCGCCTCACCAGCCACGCTCTGCCCCAGGGAGTCGCGGGAACGGATGTCCGGGCTCTCAACCTCATGTAGGAGCATGTTCATCGAGCCGATCCGCAGCATGGTGCGATCGAAGTCGAAGCCGTGGAACATGCTCGCGTTGAAGTGCTCTCGCTGGGTCGGCTCCAGCAGCGCCTCACGGTGAGTACGGCTGACGTACTCAGCCGAAGCGACGAGGAAACCCGCTGTGCCGCACGCCGGGTCACAGATCTCGTCCTTCGGCCCTGGTGCCGTCATCTCCACCATCAGACGGATGATGTGCCGTGGCGTGCGGAATTGTCCATTTCGCCCCGCAGTCGCGATCTTTCCCAACATGTACTCGTACAGGTCACCCTTGACGTCTCGATCGCCGAGCGGGATCTCGTCGAGCATGTCGACGACCTTCGCCAGCAGGTTCGGCGTATCGAGCGCGAACCGCGCGTCCTTCATGTGGTGGGAGTACGTCGACTCCTCACCACCGAGTTTCTGCAGCCAAGGGAACACGCTGTCGCGCACCAAGACGAACATGGTGTCTGGTGCCTCGTTGCTAAAGCGCGACCAACGAAGCCGCTCGGTCTCGGCCGTGTAGATCGGGTTCTCGATCGGCCGGCCTGTCCGTGTGGCCTTGTTCTCCTTGGCCGTATGGAGATCATCCAGGCGGCGAATGAACATCAGGTAGGTGATCTGTTCGATCACGTCCAGTGGGTTCGAGATCCCGCCCGACGCAAACGCGTCCCAGACCCGATCGATCTTGCTCTTCAGCTCACCTGTAATCACTCGCGAAGGCTAGCGGACCCCACCGACAATCCGCATGAAGTCCCAGATCAGAGGCTGCTGGGCAGCACGGATCCTGCACACCTTCCCGCGTGAAGCAAGATCATCAGGCCACGCTGGCACCTGCCTATGAGCGAGATGGAGGCGAGGAGGCGTAGTGGCGCACCTCGACCGCCCCCCGACTGAGGCGACTCCTTGGTCACGAGCCTGTTCGCGAACTACCTGGCCGCCTCCACGTCACGGATGCCTGCGGACCGTTGCGGCAGGTGAGAGCCACATCAGCCCAGGGCAGCGCTCCCGCCCAAGTTGCTTCGGGACGAAGAGGTCATCGTGCAAGCGCCACCCATGCGCTTCCGCCGTCGGGACTTGCTCTGGTCGACGGCCGGATAGCGTGGCTCAGGCCGGCGGGGGTACAGCGAGGCACACGCGCGCCTGCACGGTCATCTGACCCACCATCGTGGCTGACCGTCGTCGGCTGAGGCTCAGGCGCTCCGGGGCCCATCTCCGCAAAGGGACGTACGAGGCGAAGAGGCCGTGCCAGTCGCGTGCCAGATCCTGCGAGGAAACACGGGGAACAGCGGGGACCGGCCCCAGGTGCGGCCACGGCTCCAATACCACTCCGCCGCAGGTCAGCGCAGCAACCGCTACCAAGAGACCCAAGCTCCCCAAGCTGATGTCACCGCTGGCCTGCCGTTCGTCCGGGCTGCGGCGCTGGGGCGCCGGTCCCGGCCGAGCGGCAGGCAAGCCAAGGTCGCAGGTACAGCACGTAGCCCCGTACGACAGCGCTGTGAGGGCGATGTCGTACGGGGCTGGACCAGCCGACCGCGGGAGCACGCTCGAACCGTGGCCAACCGGCGTTCGAAGAGCGGTTCAGACCGCAGGCGTATCGGCCGTCGTGCCCTGCAGCTCAGCTTGCAGACCTGCCGCGATGAGCTTCGCCAGCATTTCGGCCGCGTCAGGGCGCACTGTTCCCAACTGCACCAATCCGTCGCCGAGGACGTTCACGTCGGCCACCAAGCCGGGGAAGTCGGAGTCGAGCCCAAGCAGCACGAGTTGATCGGCCAGGGTGCCGGCGCTTCGGCGCGCACGGTTCCAACCTCGGACGTAGGGCACGCCGGGCACCAGGTCCTCCGCCCGTTTTGCCACCACTCCTCGCCGGTCGGTCATGACGTCAGATCCTTCCCTTGTGTTCCTTGACGGTGGTTGACGCGTGATCGTCGCCGTCAGGTTCGCGGCCGTATCCGCTTGCCAGTGCCAGGCGTAGGAGTTCCGCGAGACGCTCGGCCGTGTCGGGGGACACGCGTCCCAACTCAACGAGGCCGTGTCCGAAGGCGTTCAAGTCCGCGCGCAGGTAGGGGAAGTCTTTCTCCAAGCCCGCTCGCACGAGGACGTCCCTCAATGCGGTGGTGGCGTTTCGAGCCGCGTACCAGCCGTCGCTGTCGAGAGGTGACCACGCGGCAGCGTCGCGCCCGACGGTCGGCTCATCCGGCATCGGTGGTCGTCTCCTCGGGGAGCGCAACAACCGCCGCGTACGGAGTCGGGTATTGCTCGTCGAAGCGGTCGATCCTTGCCAGGAGTTCCGCGGAGGCGACCAGCGCAGTCGCGAGCGCCACCGGACGCAGAGGGTTGGCCTCGGGTCGGCGCGTCGGTGCCCGGAGCCACTGGTAGCGGTCTTCGGACAGCGGAATGGGGCCGGGTACGACGACGGCCGAGCCCTCGCTGAGGTAGCGGTACTGAGGTGGGGACGAGGTTTCGCGACCGAGGTAATACGTAAAGGTCTCCTGACTCTGCGAGCCCAGGAAGAATCCGACTCGCTGCGCCTTGCGGTCGATGACCGAGGGTCCGACGGGCATCCCACTGCGCTGGAGACGGTCGAACATCTCCATTCCGAGGCGCTGTTCCACGCTCACCACGTCGAAGAAACGGCCGGTCGGCAGCAAGCAGGGCATCCGCGGGTCATCCGCCCAAACCTGTCGGCACTCAGTCGGGTTGTCCGCTGCCGCAGACAGCCATTCCATGCCCCGCCTGGTCATCCTCTGCACGTCGTCTCACCCTCAGTCGGACTGCGGTGCGGCCTCGATGCCGCCGTAGGTCCAGACTCCCGGCTCGGTACCTGACCAGGGCAGATGACGAAGGGGTGACGGGGGATGACGCACCCACGCCTATCACGTCATCCCCCGTCACCCGCTCCTTGCGAAGGATCTCCGATTACTACCTGCACGAAGCAATGACCAGCGCGTACATTCGGTCGGGCAGAGCGAGTTGTCGCACCGGCGTACGCGCAGGGAGTGAAGGGCTACGTCCTCATGAAGCCGACCAGTGCCCGCTTACGTGAAGCTCGCACGGGCCGGGGCTGGAGTCAGCCGCGGTTAGTGAGGGAGTTACGTCGAGCAGCATCCCAACGTGGGCACCAACTCCCGTCGGATGCCAGTGTGAAGCGCCGCATTGCGAGTTGGGAGAACGGGCACAGTTCGCCCGACGACTTCTATGGTCCGCTTCTGTGTGACGCCTTCGCCATGAGTCCGGCGGAACTCGGCCTGGACCACGGAGAGGCAAAGGACGCTCCAGTCCTCGACGTCTCCTATCCCGCCAGCCCTGATGACGCCATTCAGACAGTCAGCCAGTTGTGGCGCGCGGATCTCAACCACTACGACCCGCTACTCACTGCTGAGCCGTCCGAGCCGGCATGGAACGAAGCGTCACTCCGGTGGCTGGTCGCCCCCGAGCCGAGCATTCCCCGGCCGCGTGCCGCCGGGGTGCGAGTCGGTCTCGGCGACGTGGCAGCGATCAAGACCACAGCAGACATGTTCGCCCAGCTTGACGATCAGTTCGGCGGTGACCATGCACGTCACTCGGTCATCCAGTACCTCAACAACGATGTGACTCCACTCCTGCAAGGTCGCTACACCGAACAGGTAGGCCGGGCCCTGTTTTCGACCGTGGCGGAAGCGACGCTCCTTGCCGGTTGGATGTCCTACGACGCCTGCCACCACGGACTCGCCCAGAGGTACTTCCTCCAGGCCCTCCGCCTCGCCCAGGACGCCAACGACCGCCGGCTCGCGGGCAGCATCCTGTCAGCGATGAGCCACCAGGCGACCTTCTTAGGGCGCTATACCCAGGCCGCGACTCTTGCTCGTGCGGCGCTCATGGGTATCTCCCCGGTGGCCACGCCGACGCTGCGGGCTCAGTTCCATGCGATGGAGGCACGCGCGCTTGCTCGCACCGGAGATGTCGCCGCATGCGAGGCGGCTCTCAGCGCGGCGACCAAGGCGCTCGAAGGTCGAAACAGCGACGACGAGCCGGAGTGGATCAGCTACTTCGACGAGGCCGAGCTTGCCGCCGAAGCCGCCCACTGCTTCCGCGACGTCAACAGCGCCCGTCGGGCCGTATCCCACGCCGAAAACGCCATGAGCGGCAGCCATGTACGAAGCGACTTCTTCGCGACGATGGTCCTCGCCGACGCCCACTTGCGCGCGGGTGACGTCGAGGAGGCATGCCGCGTAGCCCTCGATGCTCTGGATCTCGGCGAACAGCTCAAGTCAGCGCGGTGCGTCAGCTACCTCGCCGAGTTCCGCCGGAACCTCAGCGCCGCCGGCCACAGTGTCGCTGCACGCGACCTCGCAGACGAGGCACGCGAGCACAGGCTGTGGATTGCCGCGGGGACATAGATCTTCCCGGCAGGCCCCAGGGTCACGGAGTTAGCGAGTGCTCCGCTGAGGCTGCGCCGCCAGTGCCTAGAAGGCACTCCACGAATCGCGTCCCTCGCCCGTCCGCAGCGACCGCATCCGTCGGGCGAACTCGGTGGCAGAGCGCTCGCTCGTGCCTACCTGGTGGCCCAGCCAGGCCACCATCATCAGCTCCCGCAGATCGGCCAAGGTCTCGTATCCAGGCCAGTTCATGAGGTCGAAGCCGTACCGGTGGACGAACTCCGCGTACTCCGCCTTGGTGTGCCAGCCGTACCGGTCGTAGTAGAGCGCGGTCAGGATCAGGTCCCACTCGCGTGGGGCGAGGGTGAAGCCGTCGAGGTCGATGAGGACCGCATGACCGTCCCGGTGGCGGAGGACGTTCCCGATGTTGGCGTCTCCGTGGATCAGGCCGAACGGCAACACGAAGTCCAGCCGGTCGTACTCCTTGGCAAGCTTGGCCGCTCGTTCCTCCAGGAAGGACCGGTCCTCCGCGGAGACAGCGTGCAAGCCGTCCAGCGAGGCCGAGAGCTTGGCCATGGGATCGAAGTAAGGAAGCCCAAGCGACTCGGGTTCTTCCAACCAGTGCAGGCGGCGGAGCAGGTCGGCCAGTTCTCCGACCGTCGCGTACTCCTCGTGCTCCTGGACGCTTTCCCAGAAGGTCACCACCAGGCCGCGGACGAGGACGGGTTGCGTGACAGCGGCCGGCACACGCGTGGCCGGGAAGTCGATCGTCCCCAGCCATCGGGCGACGCCCACGGCACGTTCCATTTCTGCCAGGACAGCACGGTCACGTGCGATGCGGACAATGATTGGTAAGGACGCCAACCGGTACACCGCGTTGGAGCCCAGGCGGAGAAGTTCCGCCCCGGTCGAGTCGAGCCCGGCCTTCTCACACGCCTCACGCATGACGACTTCCACGCCCTCCGCCGTGAACTCCGTGCCGCCGCCGTCGTGCGCTTCGCCGCCAGTGCCCGAGATCATGCCTTCGACGATACGGCGCGGTCCCAGGCCCGGACAGGGCACCCACGTAATAGGGACGTGATGATGTTGGTCGGGACCCGCCCCCGTCACCACTCCCCCGCAGGTCAGAGCCCCGACAGCACTTGCTCTCACCTGGCCTCCGGAGCCGTGTGCGCAGGTTCGAATCCTGCCGGGGGCACCTTGCACGAGGTGCCCAAAGACCCCGCCACCAGCGCTTTCGCTGAGGACGGGGTCTTGGCGTATGTGCAGCCGTCTGCCGCTCGGAGCGGCTGTATGTCGGAGCGCGCGGCCTACACACGGCCAAGCCTCAAGGCATAAAGCCGCAGGACGACGCCGGGGAAACCATCGTGCCGCAGGTGCGTGTGTCGGAGCGGTGCCGAAGTCAGCGCCCGCCCTCCCCTCGGAGGAGCTGTGCGATCCGGCGATCGGCGAAGTCCTGCCACCCGTCGAGGCACTTCGCGTACCGGCTGAGGAGCACCTTGACGGCGTTGCCCGCGCGCTCCGCAACCTCGGTAGGGTCAGCGGCGGCGTTGAGTCAGGACGACAGCGCAGCGTGCCGCAGGTCGTAAGGGCGAGGCGCCAGCGGCGACGCCGCCTGCTCCGGCGTGAGCGCCAGCCGTGTCGAGTCCCAGACGCGCCAACACGTGGGCGGGGCGACCACTCCCCCGCGTTCGTTGCCGAACAGCCGGCCGTCCGCGATTGTGCCGGACGCCTCGATGTGTACTCGGTGCTTCTGCACCAGACGGGGCGGGACCGGAACGACACGCGTCTCGTTCGTCGGACGGTTCTTGAGGCCGCGGTCGTCGTGGACCAGGGGCCGGAAGTCTTCGTCGGTTTCCTGGGCCTTGGTCGGTGGTCCGGACTCGTCTGTATGGTCACGGGACAATTGCGTGACGTCCTGGCCGAGTTGCGGGGTTTCGGGGTGGCGACTTCGGGCTCCTGGTGCGCCTTCCGGGGCCGGCTGTCTGCGGCCTTCCCTGGTTTGTGAGGCACGCCGTCGGCCATCCGGGGTCCGAGGCGGGTGACTACGGAAGGCAAGTCGTGGAGCGCCGATCTGGTGATCGGCCTCAAGCCGCGGCAACGAGTGGTACTGGCCCTGTGCCTGTGTGCTCTCGCGCTGCCGTTGGGGTTCGCCGTGAGGAACACCTACCGGTTCATGGACGGTTACCGGACGGCGACGGAAGGATACGTGGCCTGCCCGGGGGCATATTCGTGCCAGGGGAAGTGGCATCTGCCTGGGAGTCGGTGGGGCAGCGGTGGGATCGAAGGTCTGGGCTTTGCGGTCGACGGAGAGGGCGTGAGGGACATACCGGTTACGCGGGCCGGGACTGGGCGGTCACCGACCGCTCTTACCTGACCATTTACGCAATCCTGGAATTCGTCTGTACCGCGATCGGCGCGGTTTTCGTTTTTCCAGGTCGCCCTGGACCGGGTCGTAGGCGAATGGCCCGGTGAAGTTCTGCGCGGTGCGGGGCCGTTACGTGTGCTGCGTTGCCGCGAGGGCGCGACCCGCGCTTCGCTGAGGACGGGGCTTGGCGTGTGTGCCGCAGACGTAGCCCGAAGCGGTTGTATGTCGGGGTCCGTGGACGAGGCGTGCTCGGGCCCTTGGAGTATCGCCTCGGGCCAGGTCCGGAGCATCTGGACGGGTCCAGCGGCTACATCGCACAGCGGGTGCCGGTCCCGCTAGTCGGCGGTGACGCCCCAGTAGCCGATCTGCGTGGGCCTACCGTCGTGGTAGAGCACCGTGCAGTTCCCCTGGGCTCGGCCCGGGAAGTCCAACCGCCCGGAGTCGAGGGCGGCGTCCCACTGCGCGTGGGTGGGCCGGCCATGGGGAGCCCACGCACGCACCTCGTCAGCGGTCAGGGGCCGCATGAACGGACCGTCGTCGGTGTTCTCTGCCTCGATCATGAGGGGGAAGTCCAGCACGGTGCCCGTGCCGCCGGTGAAGATGTACTCCTCCCACTCCGGGTCGCGCCACAGTTCCTCGATGGAACGGTTCCCGAAACCATGGTTGTCCCGCGCCAGTTCGTCACTCTGGGCCTGGCGGAACGCGGCTTCCAGATCACGCTGATACGGGCCCGCGTGGCTCCATGCGTTGCCGCCCATCCCCGTCTCCTCCCTGTCCGAACGGTCTGATCAAGAGCGCAGTGTAGGAGGTGACACTGACGGGGTTGCACGCCCACCTCGTCGGGGGCGACGCCCGCGTCGAGCCACCCGGGCGTGCCGGGTGCACTCTGCCGCGTGCAGGTTGTGGAGTGGTGCGTTGCCCGGGATCCGAGCGGGCTCCGAAGCCCTGTGCGCAGTTTCGATTCCCTGCCGGGGCGCCCTGTACGTAGTCGTAGTCCCAGAGTCCCCACCACCAGCTCTTGGCGCTGCGGGACCGTGCATGGACTGGTCGACGGGCAGGATTCCGCATCTCAGGCGCGGAAGGCGCCGAGGCGGCCCGGCTGTGGTTCAGGGGCGCAGGGCCAGGTGCCAGGCCTCGGCTCAGGCAGGGCTCGGCTCAGGCAGGCCTCGGCTCGGGCAGGCCGGCTCCGCTTGGTGGCGTTAGTCGTTACTGATGTCGAAGCTGGAGACCGTGCCGTCTGCGGCGGTCAGGGTGACGGGGCCGAAGGTGATGATCACTGAGGAGTCGGGTCCCGGGCTCCGGTAATAGCCGGTCGCCTCGGTGACCCGGACGGCCAAGGCAACGAGTGTCGCGGCGGCGCTCTCATCGGCCTCGATCTTCGGTTGCGCGAGAGCGGGATGTCCGTTGGCTTCTGCCCAGTCACGGAATGTGCGGGCGTCTCGGCTCATGTCCGGAAGGATGCTCTGGTTGGCCCAGGCCCACAGCCACGAATCCGAGGGGGGGGCTGAAGCTGCCGAGGATCTGAGCCGGTGCCGTGGCTGTCTTGTCGGCGAAGGTCCAGGTGATCGTGCCGGTCGTCTGGTCGAGATCCCAGCGGTCCGCGGAACCCAGGCCCCAGGACATGTGCGCACGACCCAACCGTTCGATCATGTCTTCGCCCTGTAGCAGCAATGCGCTCAGGTCGGCCCGCTCCCCGGCCTGACCAGCACTCTCCGCCTCTTTGGCCCGCTTGAACCATCCCATGTCCGCCGAGTCTGCCAGAGGCCATGCCGACCAGCCACGGGTGTCCCCTCGGCGCGGACGCCTCGCCGGCGGGTCGGAGCTCTCACCCAGAGGTGCGATCCGGTGGGAGCTCCTCTTCGGCCTGTACGCGGGAAATCCGTTGCCTTGTCAGCTGGTCGGTGGGCATGCTCGCGGCCGTGATGACTGCACACGAATCCGCCGATGCCACCCTTGCCGTGCCCGTCAGCGTGCGCGATCTGCTGCCTCGTGACCTGCCGGCGTGCACCTGGTCGGGCTCGGGCATTCACCTGCGCCACGTCGAGCGGGAGTTGGGGCGGGCCGCGGCCGGGGAGGTGGACTACCTGGCTGTATGCACCCCCGTGGATCTTCCGGTGGCGATCGGCGGTGTCGACTATCAGGTTTCCGAGGGAGCCGGAACCTTGTGGCAGCTCGCCGTGCTTCCGGCGCTCCAGTCCCGGGGGCTGGGAACACTGCTCGTCCGAGCCGCCGAGCAGAGGATCAGGAACCGGGGCCTTCGCAGGGCCGAGCTCGCCGTGGAGGAGAACAACCCTCGGGCTCGCGCCCTGTACGAGCGGTTGGGCTACACCGCTTACGGCCGTAAGCCCGATGCCTGGGACCAGGAAGGACCTGACGGGCTGATCCGTCGCTACGAGACGATGTGCGTCCTCATGCGACGGGATCTGTGAGTCCTGCGACGGGATCTGTGAGCCCCCGCCGGTCTCGCGGTCGGTTCCGCGGCGCCGCGCACCGTTGTCCTCTTCGCCGCGTCGACCCGTCCCTCGGCGTGGTGATCCCGTCGAGGGTCAGGGCTCGGCCTCGTCAGAGGACCTTGTACGTCAGCTCGTAGAGAGACAACGACAGTGCGCCGATTGCCTGCGTGCGTTCTCCCATGCCCACCTCGGAGGGGATGATCTTCGCCCCTCCGATGAAGCTGCTCTGGGAGGCCGCCTCGTTCACTTCGTGCAGGACGATGTCGATCGGCGCCTGGTTGACGAACGGCACGAATCGCTCGTCGAACTCGAACACGTCCCCTTTTCGCATGCGGACCTTTTCGAAGGTACCGCCGTCACCCCGACCGACGAGAATCTCGTCCGCGCCATCCGGGTCCTGAATTCTCTTCGCCTCCAGGAACAGAAGCTTGGCGAACGCCGCGTTTGCCATGTCGGTCCTCCCGGACTTCCGTAACGCACAGTGTTTTCCAAGTCGTAGCAGACGTATTCAGGCACCGCATGGCGCCAGGTTCCCGCCGTTGTGTGGGAAGAGCCGCCTACTCGCTGGTCAGGGACGGTTGACGTGCGTCAGGTTCACCGGTTCGGCCGTTGCCGGGTCGGCGTAGGGAGTGCGGGCGGAGAGGGGCCCTGCCGCCGGAGCCTCGCGCGGCCGCGTTGTCAGACCTGTGCCGCATCATGGCGTTCGAGGACTGGTCGATCTTGCCGGGCTGGAGGGGCGCGTGGTGAGCGTGGTGGAGACCGGATCGGTGCGGGAGCTGGGGGTGCCGGGGCGGCGCGAGGTGGTGGCGGACGCTTTGGTCGTTCTCGGGATCGACGCGGTGGAGCCGCTGGTGCGGGAGTTGGCGGACGAGGGGTCTCCCGTGGACTGGCGGCCGATTGCCGCCGTGCTCGGGCGGATCGGGGAAGCGGTCGCCTTCGACGGCCTTCTCCGTGGTCTCGCCGCCGCGTCCGGCGGGCGTTCCCGGGAGCGTCTGGGGTTCGCGTTCTCCGGCTTTGGCGCGGCTGCCCTCGACCGCTACACGGCAGCCCTCTCCCATCCCGTGCCGCACGTGCGCCGGATGGCCGTCCGCGGGCTCCAGCGCTGCGGCGACGACGCCCGGTCTGCGGTCGACGCCCTGGTGCCGCTGCTCGGGGACCCCGACGACGAGGTCGCCCGGGAGGCGCAGAACGCCCTGATGTCGCACGGCGAGCACGTCATCGCGCGGCTCCGGCTCGTTCGGGAGCGCGGGCCGGGGCGGCAGCGGGCGCGGGCGTTGACCGTGCTCGCCGAGTCGGGGGGTGAAGGGGCGCTGTCCCGCGCCGACGTGGCCGCGGTCGAACGGCTCGTCCGCGTCAAGCTCCAGGACGACCGGCCGGAGGGGCTGTGGGCGTGCTGGAATCACTGGATCGCCGTCCACAGCGGTGACCAGGCCGGAATCATGCGCATCCTCGGGCTCTCCGACCCCAGACCCGTGACCTTCGCCCTCAGCAACGACATCGTCGACACCGACAGTCACGGCTTCGGCCCGGACGACCCCTACCGCGGTGACGAACGGGTCTTCGTGACGCCCGAGCTGGACGGCTGGACGCTCGTCCTCGGCGCCTGGTGCGACCCGTGCGGCGAGGAGCGCGGCGACGACGTGCTGCGTCTGTGCGTCGAACTCAGCCACCGCTACGGCCAAGCGCACGCGTACTACTACGGCGGCCAGGGTGACGGCTCCGCCTGGGTCGTCGCCGAGCACGGCGTCGTCGTCCGGCGGTACTGCGAGACCGGCGACGCGGGGGACGCGTTGCTCACCCTCGGCGGGCCCCTGCCGTTCGAGCGGGCCCGCCGGCTGGAGCTGGGTCTCCCGCCCGAGTGGGATGCCGCGCGGGAGAACCGTGACGAGGAAGAGGAGTGGCGGTGGGCCGCCCATGACATGGCCGCCGACCTCGCCCGCTCCTACGGCGTCAGCCCGCTGCACCTGGGTCCCGACACACCCTCACGCGGAACGGGCGTCGTCGCGCTGACTCCGTACGGCCTCGCTCACGGGGTACCGCCGGGGGCCTTCCGCGTCTGAGACCTTCCTCGGCAAGTTCGCCGACCTCGCCGACCCCGGCGAGAAGCCGGTGGGTTTACTCGGGCGGCTTGCGGTTAGTTGTTGGCAGTGCCTGGTGGGGAGGTATGCCCCCGACGGGACGGAGGTGCCCGCCGGGTTCGTCGGTGCCACGACCTGACGCGATCCGGCCTGATCTTGTATGGCCTGGCCCGACCTTGTACGGCTGGTCTGGTCTTGTATGGCCTGGTCTGAATTGATTCGGATGGGAGCCCTTCGTATGAGCGAGCTGTGCCGGCACCCGGCCGGAGGAGGCCCGGCGGCCGATGCGCCCGACCCGTCGGTCGAGACGCCCGGCCGCGAGGCCGGACAGGGCGGCGCGGTGCGGTGGCAGCAGGATGATCTTGATCTGCGGAACCGTCTGTACGGCCGGGCCGGAGTCGCGCGGGCCGAGGGGGTGTTGCTCCAGCGCTACGGCCTCGGTTCCACCGAGGAGGCGTTCGCGCTGCTGAAGGGCGCTTCCCAGCGGTTCAACATCAAGCTCTCCACACTCGCCGACGCCGTCGCCCGCACACCCGCACCCGACGTCGACGCCGAGCTGTGGTTCCCCGGCCGGGTGCGGCGCGGCCCGCCCGCGCTTCCCGGGCTTCCGGTGGAGCGCGGCAACGGCACCAGCCAGGGCGCGGTCGTCGCGGCGGCCCTGCAACGGGTGCTGTCGATCACCCAGACGCCCATGGGCAACGTCCAGCTCAGTGAGCGGGGCCGGCTCCGGCTGGTCCGGCACACCGGCCTGAACAAGTACTTCAGCGACTTCTTCGCCTTCGTCGACGCGCCCACCACTTCCTGCGCGCAGGCGGCCGGTCAGCGCCGGCAGGTCACCGTGCGCGATGTGGAGTCGGCGCCGGTGTTCGACGAGGCCTCCCGCCATGCCATTCTCCAGACGGGCAGCCGGGCCGCGCACAGCGTTCCGCTGGTGAACCGGGCGGGGGTGCCGCTGGGCATGGTGTCGTCCCACCACGAGCGGCCACTGACCGGTTTCACCCATGTCGAGCTGGCCGCGCTCCGGCAGACGGGCAGCGATGTCGGCCGGTGGCTGGCCTGGCACTGGAACACCCTCGTGCTGGACGCCCTGGAACATCTGCATGCCATGACGGCCAAGCGGCGCCCGCTTCATTGAATCCGGTCGGCCCGATCGACTCGACCAAGCCGACAGCCCGATCGGGCCGGTCCGACCCGCCGGAGTTCGTCAGGCCCGGCGGCGTGGGGCGGTGGTGCTGTGGCGGACGCAGAGGTCGACGGGGACGACCGTCAGGGGGTTTCCGGGGGTCGACGGGCTGTCGATGCGGTTCAGCAGGATGCGCAGGGAGATCGTGCCGATGTCCGTGAAGTCCGTTCGGATCGTGGTCAGCGGCGGAAGGAAGTGGGCGGCCTCGGGGATGTCGTCGTAGCCCACGACGCTGACGTCGTCCGGGACCCGGCGGCCCGCCTCGTGCAGGGCTCGCAGGACGCCGAGGGCCATCTGGTCGTTCGACACGAAGATCGCGGTGACCGACGGGTCCTTCGCCAGTTCGCGGCCCAGGTCGTAGCCGGAGTCGGCGCTCCAGTCACCGATGAGGGGGGCGTGCACCTCGACTCCGGCCGCCTGGAGGGTGGCGCGCCAGCTCTCCGCGCGCCGGTCCGCCGAGGTCCAGCCGGTCGGGCCGGCGAGGTGGTGGACGGTGGGGTGGCCGAGGGCGAGAAGGTGCCGCGTGGCCTTGTGGGCGCCGGTGCGGGCGTCCGAGGTCACCATGGGGGTGCCGTCGCCCAGCTCGTTGTCCATGACGACCAGCGGGGTGTCGAGGTGCGCCTCGGCGAGGGCCTGCGCCACCCGGACCTGGGGGGCGATGGCGATCACCCCGTCCGCGCCCTCCGCCGAGAGCCGGTCCACGGCCCGCACCACCGTGTCCCGGTCCGCGGTGTCCAGCGCGATCGAGCTGACCAGGTAACCGGCTTCCTGCGCCGCCGTGTTGATCGCGGTGAGGGTCGAGGCGGGGCCGTAGCGGGCCGCGTCGAAGGAGATCACGCCGAGCATCCGGGTGCGGCCGCTGGCCAGCGAGCGGGCGCTGCTGCTGGGGCGGTAGTCGAGCGTGCGCATGGCCGCCCGGACCGCCTCCCTGGTCTCGGCGCGGACGGCCGGGTGGTCGTTGAGCACCCGGGAGACCGTCTGTTTGGAGACCCCGGCCAGTTTGGCGACGTCGTCCATGACCGGACGTGAGCCCGCGAAGTTGCGTCTGCTGCGTCCCCTGGTCGCCGGGCCGGCCGGGCCGTCGGCGGCGCTTCGGGTCATGGTGGGGGCTTCTTCCTCGGGACTGGTCCGGGGGCCGGTCGCGCTGGGCCGCCCGGCGGACCCACAGGATAGGCCGGGCGCCCGGGGAAGCGGGGGGTCAGGTCGTGCGGAGCCGCCAGGTGCGGGTGGTGATCCGTTCGGCGTGCCGTACCTCGGCGACGCCGGCGGGCGGGGTGACGGGGAGGTGGACGGCGGCGTCGGCGGCGAGCGGCAGGATCCTCAGGGTGAGGGGTGCGCCGGGCGGGAGTCGGTCGAGCGCGATGTCCCACGGACGGCCCGTGAAGTACTGGTCGGCGACCAGCGTGTCCCCCACGTAGGCGCGGGCCACGTCGCCGGTCCAGTGCAGGCGCAGCAGGTCGGCACCGGGTGGTGGGGTCGGGGTGGCGGCGCGGGACGCCGGTACGTCCACGCGGTAGACGGCCGCGTTCGTGTCGTAGTGCGCGTCCGTGGGTGCGCTCGCCCGGCCGGGTACGCCCGTGGCGGAGGTCGGGGCCGGGGACGACGGTGGTCGCGGGGGTGGGGTCGCCGGGCGGAGCGCGGTGAGGGCGGGGGCGGGGACGGTGGGCGGGTCCTCGTCGGGGACGAGGGTGTAGCGGGTCAGGGCGCCGTCCCGGCTCTCCTTCACGGTGGCTCCGGGCGCCGTCGGGGGGCGGCGCGGGGCCGGGAGGACGGAGAGGGAGAGTGTGGGGGCGGGGGTGTGGACGCGGGCCCTCGGTTCCTCGTCCGCCGGGGTGCGGGGGTGGAGGCGCACCTCGTCCGTCGTCGCGTCGAAGACCACGCCCGCGTCGCACAGGACGAGCCGCGGCGCGCCCCAGGCCTCGCCCCGGTAGGCGGTGCGGGCGGTCTCCGCGTCCAGTACCAGGAGGGCGACCCGGTCGCCGGCCGGTGTCGCGGCCTCGACCAGGGCGTCCGTGCCGGGGCGCAGGCCGGTGATCAGGATGCGGTCGTCGTCGGTCACCGTTCTGACGTCGGCGCCGGGCGGGGCGGCGACCGTCGTCACCGTCCTTGCGTCCAGGGCCAGTTCGGGCGGGATGCCGTCCGTCGCCGCCAGGACCAGGACGGTACGGCCGTCGTCGTCCACGACCGTGCAGACCGGTTGGGCGGTGGCCCAGTCCAGGCGCAGGCCCGACACGTCCAGACGCAGCGGCCAGCAGAAGTAGGCGCCCGCGGGGACGGTGACGGGGGCGCTGGGGAGGGTGAGGGGCGGGGCCTCGGGAAAGCCGATCGTGAAGCTGGTGTCCGGGTGGTCCGGGAGGGGCTCGTGGGGCTGGTGGTTGGTGACGAAGAGGAAGCCCGAGGCGCGCCCGTCGCCGCGGACCGCCCAGCGCAGTGTGTCGCGGTCGTGCCGGTCACGCGGACGGCCGTCCGGCAGCACCGACCGCATGGGGGCGATCGCCTCGCCGAAGTCCGCCAACAGCAGGTGCTGGAGGCGGAGTTCGTCGTAGGAGGGCCGGTACTGGCCGTATTCGCCGAGGGGCGCCTGGAAGTCGTACGTCAGGACCGGGAGGTCGTTGGGGTAGGCGGTGGCGTGGGACTCCTGGAGGGTCGTGTGCTCCCCCGTCGGATTCGTGCCGCCGTGGAACATGTAGTAGCCCTGCCAGACCGAGCCGCAGCCGATCTTCGTGAGGCCGAGGGCGCCGACGTCGGCGGCTTCGACGCGCGGGCGGCGGTGGTAGGCGACGGCCATGCCGGCGCCCAACTCGCAGGTGAGCCAGGGGAACCTGTCCGCGTGGGGGTCGGGTTCGGTGCCGCGTACGGTCGTCGGGCGCAGGTCGGCGCCGATGCCCTCGTCGTCGCGCTGGTGGGTGAAGAAGAAGTGCTTGCGGCAGGTGTCGGGCCAGCCGCCGTCGGCCTCGGTCCAGAAAGCATCCGGATAGCCACCGTAGAGGGGAAGCAGTTCGTCGCCGGGAAGGTGGACCCCGCCCCAGGCCGTCGAGGTCCAGAGGGGGGCGCTCAGGCCGGCCTCCCGGGCCATGCGCTTCAGGGTGCGCAGGTGGCCGGGCCGGTCGTAGAGCTCGTTCTCGATCTGGATCGCGACGATCGGGCCGTCGTGCGCGCGCCCCAGACCGTCGAGTTGCGACGCGATCGCCTCCCACCAGGGGCGGACGGCGGCCAGATACGCCGGATCGTCGGTGCGGGAAGCCGTGGTGCGGCCGAGGACCCAGTCGGGGAGGCCGCCGTTGCGGACCTCCGCGTGGGACCAGGGGCCGATGCGGGGGATGAAGTCCAGGCCGTGGCGTGCGCAGAGCAGGGCGAAGCGCCGCAGGTCGCGGTGGGCGTCGAAGCGGACGCGGCCCTCGGTCTCCTCGTGGTGGATCCAGATGACGTAGGAGGCGACGACCGTGATCCCGCCCGCCTTCATCTTCAGCAGTTCCTCCTCCCACTCCCGGGCCGGGTACCGGGAGTAGTGGAACTCGCCGGACACCGGGAACCAGGGGCGGCCGCCCCGGGAAAGCCAGCGGCTGGTCACCTCGATGGGGTCGGGGGCCGAGGGGGCGTCGGCGAAGGGGAGGCGGCCCCGCGTCCGGGGAGCGGAGGGAGGCGTGATGGTCACCCGGTGCCGCATCAGGACGGTGCCGGGCCGAGGTCGGGGGTGTCGGTGAGGTGGGCGTCGAGGGTGGTGGTGCCGTGCAGTTCGAGGACGACGAGGTCGTTGGCGCCGGGGCGCAGGACGGGGGCGGGGACGTAGAGGGTGCGCTGGGGGCCGCGGCTCCAGTAGCGGCCGAGGTGGAAGCCGTTGATCCAGGCCTGGCCCTTGGTCCAGCCGGGGAGGGACAGGAAGGTGTCGGCGGGGGTCGCCACCTCGAACGTGCCGCGGTGGAAGGCGGGTTCGGCGGAGGTGGCGGTCTCGGCCGGGGTGAAGACGGCGTCGACCGGGACGTCGTCCAGGGGCAGCGCGTGGGAGTCCCAGCCGTGCAGGGGTGCGCCGCCCCATGTGACCGGGCCCAGCAGGCCCTTGGGGACGCCGATTCGGGGACCGTAGTTGACCCGGCCCATGTTCTCCACGAGCACCTCGAGCACGGCGTCGGGGCGCGGCACGTGGACAGGCAGGGTCTCGTCGTAGCGCTCGCGTTCGAGGACGCCCGCCGGGGCGCCGTCCAGGAAGACCTGGGCGCGGTCCCCCACTCCCCCGGCGAAGTGCAGGAGACCGGTACCCGGGGTGGGGACGGTGGTCCGGTACAGGGTGTAGCCGGAGCGTTGGCCCAGCTCGTCGGCGGAGCGCGGGTCCGTGGCGTGCACGGGGCGGTCGGCGAGGGGGAGGAGGGGAGCCCGGTCGGTCAACCGCACGGTGGTCGGCGGGAGTTTGGGCGACAGGGCGGGTACCGGCTCGTCCGGGACCGGAGCGTGGCGGGCGATGACCTCGCGGAAGGCGTGGTACTTCGGGCCCGGGTCGCCGCTCTCGGTGAGCGGGGCGTCGTAGTCGTAGGAGGTGACGGTGGGCACGTAGGCGTGGTGGTGGTTGGCGCCGTTGGTGTAACCGAAGTTGGTGCCGCCGTGGAACATGTAGATGTTGACGGAGGCGCCGGCCGCGAGGAGCCGGTCGAGGTCGGCGGCGGCGTCCTCGGCGTCCCGGCCGTGGTGCGGACCGCCCCAGTGGTCGAACCAGCCGATCCAGAACTCGCCGCACATCAGCGGGCCTTCGGGCTGCGCCTCGCGGAGCCGCCGGAGGGACTGCTCCACGCGGCTGCCGAACGTGCCGGTGGCGAGGACGCCGGGCAGCACGCCGTTCTTGAGGTGGTCGCCGTCGGTCTGGTCGCAGGTGAAGAGGAGTTCCTCGACGCCGCGTGAGCGCAGGGACCGTTCGAGGTGCTCGAGGTAGGCGATGTCGTCGCCGTAGGCGCCGTACTCGTTCTCGACCTGTACGGCGATGACCGGGCCGCCGGACGCCGCCATGTGCGGCAGGAGCGGCGGGAGGAGGAGATCCAGGTAGCGGTCCACGATGTCCGTGAAGCGGGGGTCGCTGGTGCGCAGGCGGATGTCGGGGTCGGTGGTGAGCCAGTGGGGCAGACCGCCGCCGTCCCACTCGCCGCAGATGAAGGGGCCGGGCCGCAGGAGGACGTGCAGGCCTTCCGCGGCGGCGAGGCGCAGGAAGCGGGGCAGGTCGAGGAGACCGTCGAGGACGAGGGTGCCGGGTTCGGGCTGATGGAGGTTCCACGGGAGGTACGTCTCGACCGTGTTCAGGCCCATGAGGCGGGCCTTGCGCAGCCGGTCGGTCCACTGGTCGGGGTGGACGCGGAAGTAGTGCAGCGCGCCGGAGAGGATGCGGAACGGTTCGCCGTGCAGGAGGAATCCGTCGGAGGTCGTGGTCAGGGCTGGCATGCGGGTCCCTTCGTCGGGGCGGACGTACGGGGGCGGTGGGGGGTGGAGGTGGGTGTGGGTGTTCGGGCGGGGGCGGGTGTGGGGGCGGGTGCGTTGTCGTGCTCGCGCCCGTCCTGTGGCTGATGGTCAGGCGGGGTGCCGGAGCGCCCTAGACGGGGTCGGTCGGACCGGCTCGCAGGACCGGTTCCGCCGGTCCGTCCGGGGCGTCGTGGACGGGCTCCGGGGCGCAGGGGTGATCACCGCGCGGGCTTCGGGTGGGTGGCCCGGGTCAGCCAGAGGGTGGCCGCGAGACAGACGGCGGAGGCCGCGGCGAGGAGGAGCGGGACCGCTCGGACGCCGGACCATTCGATGACCTTGCCGAGTGCCGGGCCCGCCGCGACGCCCCCCGTCATGGACGCCGCGATGACGACCGCGCCGGCCCGGCGGGCGTGCGGCGCGGCCCGCTGCAGCCAGGGCAGTCCGGTGGGGAAGATCGGCGCGATGAAGAGACCCACGCCCGCGTAGGCGAAGGGCGCCAGGGCCGGTACGGCCGCCAGGAGGAGACAGACGGTCATCCCCGTGCAGGAGACCGTGACGATGGCCTGTGCGGAGAAACGCAGCGCGATCGGAGCCACCAGGAAACGGCCGACGGTCATCATCAGCCAGTACACGGAGGTCGCGGTGGCCGCGACGCCGGCGCCGTGGCCGACGGTCTCCAGGTGAGTGGGTTCCCAGCCGCCGACACCCGCCTCGATGCCGACGTGCAGCACGTAGAGGGTGACGAAGACGGCGAGGACGGACCGCAGAGCGCGGGCGGCCGGCGTGGACACCTTGGTGGCGACCGTGTGCGGCGAGGACGGCGACGGCTCGGACGACCCGGAGGGCCGCGGCAGCCCCGGGGGGTGGTCGCGCACGCCGCGCAGACAGAGCAGCAGGGGCAGGTTGGCGAGCGCGAAGACCCCGAAGACGACGGGGTAGTGCTCGGCGCCTGCCACCCCGATCAGGACGGGGCCGAGGATCGCGCCGATGCCGAAGTGGGCGTTGAGAACGTTGAGCATCGCCGCGGAACGGTGGCCGAAGCCCGCCGCGAACAGTTGGTTGAGGCCGTAGTCGATACCGCCGAAGCCGAAGCCCGCGACGAGCGCCGCGGCGAGGGCGAGGGGCCAGTTCGGCGCGACCGCGAAGCCTGCCGAGCCGACGGCCATCAGCAGATACGACGCGGCCAGGATCCGCCGGTTGCCGGTACGGCCGTACAGCCGGTCGAAGAGGAGGACTCCGGCGACCCCGCCGACGAAGTGCGCGCTGAGCCCGAGCCCCGCGACGGAGGGCGAGAGTCCGAACTCCTCGCGCAGGGCCGGGATCGCGGGGCCGTAGAACGCCTGGAGAGCGCCGATGAGCATGAAACCGACGCAGGAGGCGACCACGGCGGACGTGCTGAAGACGGGAACCGGGACGGGAACGGGGGCGGGGGTGGGGGCGACCACGTCCGCCGGGACGGGGGCGGAGACGGCGGTCGTGGTGTCCGGCGTGGGTGAGCCGGCCGGGGGGCGCTGCGCCGTGGGGTGGTCGGCCACGCGGACTCCAGAGGGCGGCGGCCCACCTCTTCGTGGGCGTGCGGGTGATGCTCCGACGGACAACGATGTTACCGGTAACATGCGGGCCGTCAAGATGCCGGACGCACGGGGAGGGGCTGGGACGGACGGGGACGGACGGTGCCGTGCGCCGGGACACGGCGGGCCGCCGGGTGTCGTCTCGGGTACGGGTTGGTTGCGACAAGGACTAATCGTCGTAGGGGAGTTGGGGGGCGGGCAGCATGCGGCGTATGAGCCGAGACCGGTACGTCGACTTCCTGCGGTCCTGGGCGATCCTGCTCGTGGTGCTGGGGCACTGGCTGATCACCGCGCTGATCCGGCATCCCGACGGGGAGATCACCGCCCCGGAGCTGCTGGCGTCCGTGCCCTGGACGCAGTGGCTGACCCTGGGCTTCCAGATCATGCCGCTGTTCTTCCTGGCCGGTGGTCACGCCGCCGGGGGCTCCTGGGCGCGGGCCCGGGCCGCCGGCGGGAGCGCCGCGGGATGGGTGGGGCGGCGTGCCGTGCGGCTGCTGCTGCCCACGGCCGTGTACAGCGGCCTCGTGCTGCTCGCCGTCGGGGTGTGCGTCGCGCTCGGCGTGGACCGCGCCACTCTCGCGCTGGTGGGGTGGGCGATGGCCATGCAGTTCTGGTTCCTGCCGGTGTATCTGCTGCTCAGCGCCCTGACCCCGGTGCTGTACTCCCTGCACGAACGGTGGGGCGTGCGCGTCCCCGTGGGGATGGGCGTGGTGGGGCTCGGCATCGGCACGCTCGTCGCGACCGGCGACGCGTCCTCGCGCGGCTCGGCCGTGGAGGCGATCGGCGCGCTCAACTACCTGCTCGTGTGGGGTGTCGTCTACCAGCTCGGTCTCTGCTGGCGGGACGGGCTGCTGGGCGGTGACGGGGATACGGCGCCCCGGGCGCGGGGCCGGGCGGTCGCCATGGCCGTGGGGGGCGGCCTGGGTTCGCCCTCCTCGTCGGGCCCGGGCCGTTTCCCGTCAGTCTGATCCTGGTGACCGGGCAGGAACCGAGCAACACCGATCCCCCGTCGGCGGCCATGCTGGCGTGGAGCCTGGCCCAGGTCGGGGTGGCTCTGCTGGTGGCACCGGTCGTCCGACGAGCGCTGGATCGGGCCCGGGTGCGGCGGGCGGTGCGGGTGCTGGGGGCCGGCAGCATGGCGCTCTATCTCTGGCACATGCTGCCGGTGCTGATCGTCGCCGCCGCCTTCTACCTGACCGGACTCGCCCCCGAACCCCGCTACGGCTCGGCCGGCTGGTGGGCACTGCGGGTGCCGTGGCTGCTGGTGCTGGGGAGCGTCCTGGCGGGGGTGGTGTGGGCCCTGCGGCCACTGGAGCGGGCGCTGGCCTCGATGGACGCACGGGTCCGTCCCGGTGCGGGGATCCGGGGGGCGGCGGCCTGGCGGATATGGGCCGGGCTCGGGGTGAGCGTCTGCGCGCTCATGTACTTCGCGGGGCACGGGTTCGCGTACGGCGGCGAGTTCCCGGTGTGGCCGGCCGTGGGGCTGGGGGTGGGCACGCTGTGCGTGGCGTTCCGTCGCCGGGGCGAGGAAGGAGAGGGAGGCGACGGGGGCGACCACGGCGGCGGCGCCGAGGACCAGGGGTCGGGAGGGGCACCGCGGGCGCGGCGGGCCATGCGGGCAGGCCGCGCGGGGCGGGATCGAGGGGCCCTGGAAGGGGCCGCCTGACGTGGGCGATGCCCTGCCAGGTTCGTGGGCGGTGGCACGCAGGCGTGGTCGGTCACGGGCGGCATGACGTGGGTGTCACGCAGGCGCGGTCGATCGCGGGCGATGTGACGCGAGGGGCCGTGGATCGCAAGCGGTGGCACGCAGGCGCGGTCGATCGCGGGCGATGTGACGCGAGGGGCCGTGGATCGCAAGCGGTGGCACGCAGGCGCGGTCGATCGCGGGCGATGTGACGTGAGGACCCTGGATCGCGGACGGTGTCAGGCCGTGCGCTTGCGGGACGTCGTCGTCTTCTTCGCGGCCGACTTCTTCGCCGTCGTCCCCTTGGCCGTCGTCGTCTCCTTCGCCGTCGTCTTCTTCGCGGCGGACTTCCTGGCCGTGCTCTTCGACGCCGCCGTGCTCTTCGTGGAGGCCGTGCTCTTCGACGCCGTCGTCTTCTTGGCGGCCTGCGTCGACTTCGCCGTCTTCGCCGTCGACTTCCTCGGTGCCGCCGTGGTCTTCTTCGCCGTCGACGTCGACTTCTTGCCGCCGGTCCCCTTGGGTGCCGTACGGGCGGACCGGCGCTGCGACAGGTGTCTGACCTCGGCCCCCGACTCCGTCTCCTCGTCCGCCTCCCCCGCCGACTCCTCCTCGTGCTCCGACCCGGCCTTCCCCGGTTCCTCGCCGCGCGACTTCTGCGCCGCGCGCACGCTCTTCTCCAGGGCCGCCATCAGGTCCAGCACCTTGCCGCTGGACGGCGCCGACGGGGCCTCGGGAGGTGCCTCGCCGGCCGCCTTCGCCGCCACGACCTCCTCCACCGCCTCGCGGTACTCGTCGTGCAGGTCCTCCAGGTCGACCTCGCCGAGGGTGTCCATCAGGGCGTCCGCGAGGTCGAGTTCCTTGTCGCGGACGGTGACCGAGGTGTCCGGGGCCACGCCCTCCGGTGCGCGGACCTCGTCCGGCCAGAGGAGACCGTGCATGGCGATCGCCTCGCCGACCACGCGGAGCATCCCGAGGCGCTCGCGGCCGCGCAGGGCGTACTTCGCGATCGCCACCTTGTGGCTGCGCTTCAGTGCCTCCCGGAGCAGCGTGTACGGCTTCGCCGCCGGTGCGCCACCCGCCTGGAGGTAGTAGGCGGCGTCCATCTGGAGCGGGTCGATGCGGTCCGCCGGGACGAAGGCCACGATCTCGATGGTCTTCGCGGTCGGGAGCGGCAGGTGGGACAGGTCCTCTTCGGTGATCGGGATGATCGAGCCGTCCGCGTCCTCGTACCCCTTGCCGATCTCCGCCGAGCTCACCTCGCGGTCCTCCAGCTCGCAGACCTTGCGGTAGCGGATGCGGCCGCCGTCCTCGGTGTGGATCTGGCGGAAGGAGATCGAGTGGCTCTCGGTCGCGTTCACCAGCTTGATCGGGATGCTGACGAGGCCGAAGGAGATCGCGCCGTTCCAGATGGATCTCACGGGCAGCACCCTTCCGAATGAGCTGAATAAGCCTTATGTGACGGTTTCATGTGATTCTCATCGTATGACGCCGATCACTGAGGTGGAGGGGCGACGGGTCGCGCTCAGCAATCTGGAGAAGGTGCTGTATCCGGCGACCGGCTTCACCAAGGGCGAGGTACTGCACTACTACGCGACCGTCGCCGAGGCCCTGCTCCCCCATCTGCGCGACCGGCCGCTGTCCTTCCTGCGCTACCCGGACGGGCCCGACGGGCAGGTCTTCTTCGCCAAGAACGTGCCGCCGGGGATGCCCGAATGGGTCACCAGCGCCGAGGTGCCCCGGTCGGAGGGGCCGGCCCGGATGGTGGTCGTGCAGGATCTGCCGAGCCTGATCTGGGCGGCGAACCTCGTCACCGAGTTCCATACGCCCCAGTGGGTGATCCAGGAACCCGAGATCGCCGACCGGCTCGTCCTCGACCTCGATCCCGGCGTGCCCGCGACCGTCGTCGAGTGCTGCGAGGTCGCGGTGTGGCTGCGGGAACGGCTCGCTGCGGACGGCATCGAGGCCTTGGCGAAGACGTCCGGTTCGAAGGGGCTGCATCTGCTGGCGGCGGTGCGCGGGGCCTCGTCCGAACGGGTCACGGAGTACGCGAAACAGCTGGCCGTGGAGGCGGAGCGGGCGATGCCCCGGCTGGTGCTGCACCGGATGACACGGAGTCTGCGGCCGGGAAAGGTGTTCGTGGACTGGAGTCAGAACGCGGCGCGGAAGACGACCGCGACCCCGTACACCATGCGGGCCCGGGCCGAGCCGACCGTGTCGGCGCCGGTCACCTGGGAGGAGGTCGAGGCGTGCCGGTCCGCCGAGACCCTCACCTTCTCGGCCACCGACATCGCTCCGCGGCTCCAGGACTTCGGGGACCTGCTGGAACCGCTCCTCGATGCCGGGCGGGCGGGCGCGGTGCCGTGACCCGGCTCTCGCCGTGTGAGCGGTGCCGGGGTCACACCTTCGTCCATGTCCTCCGGTCGCGTGCCATCGCGTGCAGGGCCTCCACGTCCGCCGGCTTCAGTACACCGCCGAGGCGGGTCAGGTCGGTGAGTTCGGTGTCGGTCAGGACGCGGACCTCGCGCGGGGGGACGGTGACCGAGACGTCCGCCGGGCCGACCAGGGCCAGCAGAGGGCGGACCTCGGCCGTCAGGGCGTGGGACGCGCGGTCGGCGTCGGCGCGCACCCGGCGCAGCAGGGGCTCCGGGTCGCGGCGGCCCAGGCCGACCAGGGGGTCGGAGACCCGGACCCGCTGCTTACGGGCGTACAGCGCGTGGACCGCGAACAGGCCGGCCGGGCCGATGGCCAGGTGATGGACGCGGTCGCCGCCGGGCAGCGGCAGGGAGTGCAGGGTGTGCCAGCCGGCGCCGTCGAGCCGGTCCAGGGCCACACCGACGGTCTGCTCGGCCGCCAGGGCGCGGCGGCGCGGGTCGGCCCGGAGACGGTGGGCGGGGCCCGGGTCGCGGTCCAGGTCGATGAGGAGGGCCTCGCCGGGGCGGTTGGGGGCCAGGTCGTCGTCCGGGTGGAGGGAGAGCCGGGCCAGTTCCGCGGGGGTGGGGACCGGGGGTGGACCGACCGTGACCGGCCCGGTGATGAAGGGGCCCAGGGCCTCCAGGACGTCCTCTCTGCGGTTCTCCCCGATCAGGTTGATCCTGGCCGCCTCACGGTCGTACCAGGCGATGTTCCTGCCATCCGTGAGACATACGTAGAGCCGCTCCTGGCCATGCCGCCAGGTCGGTATGACGCGCAGTCCGTTCATGCACCATCACCCCACGACCATGGGAACAGGAGGGGCGCTCCGGGGCAAGAAGGCGGTTACGTTCGAGGCGACTTGGGCAGGCACTGGGCAGCGCGTTTGGGGAGGCGCCGTTGCGGACCCGCAGGAAGCAACCCGACGTACCGCCTCCGGACCGTCCGTGGAGCGAGATCGTGCCCGGCCTGTGGATGGGCGGGCACGAGTTCCGGGGACGCTCCGGGGAGCTGGAACTCGCCGTGGTGCGGGACGAGTTCGATCTCGTCCAGACGCTGACACGGGCCCGGCAGGGGCATGGGCCCGATCCCGGGGTGCGGCATCACGTGTGGCCGATTCCGGACGGTCCGCTGGACGGGACCCAGCTCGCCGGGGTGATCCGGCTGGCGCGGGCCGCGTCGGACGCGATGGACGACGGCCGGACGGTCCTCGTCCGCTGCTACAGCGGCTACAACCGTTCCGGCCTGGTCATCGCCCACACGCTGGTGGGCCGGGGGCACCCGGTCGAGGAGGCGATCCGGCTGATACGGTCGCGGCGCTCACCGTGGGCCCTGCACAACGAGTTGTTCGTGGAGTACCTGCGGGCGGGGCTGCCGACGGCCAGGCTTCTGGAGGAACTGGCCGAATAATCGTTTCGCCCCCGTCAGGACCCCGGTGACCCCGGTGACCGGATGACCCGGCGGCCCCGACGCCTCCAGCGCTTCCCCATCCCCGGCCCACCAGTACGCAAAACGGACTTCCATACGAATAAGGTGTACGGGCCTGACACCGCCGCGTCCCCAGAGGAGTCACAGGAGTCCCGTGCCCCGCTGTCGCCCCACCGGCCTCTCTCGCCTCGTCGGCCTCTGCCGTCCCTCCTGCCTCGCCGGTCCCTCCCGTCCGGCCCGGCGCGTCCGGCGTGCCCGGCGTGCGCTCGCCGCCGTCACGGTCGTCCTGCTGGCCTCGGTCGCGGTGGGCTGCGGTGACGCCGGCGGGCTTCAGGGCGCCGGGGCGACACCGACCGCGATCAGCCCGGACAAGCTCTGGCCGGATCTGACCCCCGCCTCCAGCCCGGCCTTCGACATCGGCGAGGTCGACACCGAGGTGGTGAAGGGCGTCACGGTGCCCGGCGGCGACATCCGCGAGGTGGACCCGGTGGCGGTCGTCCGCGAGGAGATCGCCGCACATCCGGGCGACTACGACGAGGGGGCCTACGACGAGACGGCGCGCCGGATGGCCGACTGCGGCAGGAGCGGGGCGGCGGGGAGCCGGTGCCCGGTGCTCAAGGCGTACTACCGCGACCTCACCGGCGACGGCCACGACGACCTGACGCTGGGCTTCCGGCAGCTGCCGGGCAATCTCACGGCCGTCCGCGTCTACACCGCGCGCAAGGACCGGCTCGTGCAGGTCATGGCCTACGAGGACGCCGTGAGCGGGGTCGAACTGGCCGGACGGTCCGTGATCATCCGGGCCCCGTCGGAGGTCGCGGGCTACGAGTACCGCCTCCAGTGGACATGGGACCAGCAGCAGCGGGCGATGCTGCTCACCCACGACGAGATGCTCCGTATCGGGGGCCCGGAACACACCCCCCGCCCCTCCGCCTCCTCGACCCACTCCCCCGCCTCGACCCCTTCCGCTTCCTCGACCCCTTCCGCCTCCTCGTCGGCGAGCGGCCGATGAGACTCGCGTTCCCCTCGTGGGCCGGCACGCTCGCCGTGAAGGCCGCCGTCTTCATCACGGTGATGTGCTGTGCGCTGGCCGCCCTGCTCGGCGTACTGGTGCACGTCTCGGTGACGAACCAGACCGTCGGCCAGGCACGTGACCTCGCACTGTCCCGGCTGAAGGACGCGACAGCCGCGTTCGAGGCCGGGGACACCCTCGGGTGGGGCGCGAGCCTCGATCCGCCCGAGCTGCCCGCGTCGCTGCGCGCGCTGGCACTGGCCGGGGAGCGCGGCACCGTGGTCGCCGACCACCAGGGGCGCCCGACGATGTGGGCGGCCGGCCCCGTCGACGGCGCGCGGGCCCTCGCGGTTCCGGTCGACTACTCGCAGAGCGCCCGCACCATCGAGGCCCTCGACACCGCGATCCTGTGGTCGTCGGTCCTGGCCATCGGCGCGACGCTGCTGGTCGGCGCCGTGGCGGTCACCCGGGTGACCCGACGGCTGCACGCCACCGCGCAGGTGGCCCGGCGGATCACGGCCGGCGACCTGGACGCGCGCGTGGACGACCCCCGTACGAAGGAAGCGGGCCGGCCGCAGGACGAGGTGGGTGCCGTCGCCGTCGCGCTGGACTCCATGGCCTCCTCGCTCCAGGGCAAGCTGCAGAGCGAGCAACGGTTCACCGCCGACGTGGCGCACGAGCTGCGCACACCGCTGACCGGGCTGCACGCGGCGGCGGAACTGCTGCCGCCGGGCCGGCCGACGGAGCTGGTCCGCGACCGGGTGGCGGCGTTGCGCACGCTGACGGAGGACCTGCTGGAGATCTCCCGCCTGGACACCGGGCGGGAGCGGCTGGAACTGGACACCGAGGAGCTGGGTGCGCTGGCGGTCCGGGTGGTGCGGACGGCGGCGGCCTCGGACACCACGGGGGCCTCGGCGACCGGCACCGAGGTGACCGTCGTCCGGGACGCGCGCGTGGAGACCGACCGGCGACGCCTGGAGCGGGTGCTGGGCAACCTGCTCGCCAACGCGCACCGACACGGGCGGTCGCCCGTCGTCCTGACGGTGGACGGTCCCGTGGTCACCGTGCGGGACCACGGGGACGGCTATCCGGAATACCTCCTCACGCACGGGCCGCAGCGGTTCCGCACCGAGGGCGGGGCGAAGGGGCACGGGCTCGGGCTGACGATCGCGGTCGGGCAGGCGGAGGTGCTGGGCGCTCTGCTGACGTTCACCGACGCACCGGACGGCGGCGCGGTGGCCACACTGACGCTCCCTCAGACGCCTCCCCCGGGGAGCGGCCTCCCCGATGGCGCAGCGTGACGGGCGACACGCGCGAACCCCTCCTAATGTGGCGATTAGTCAGCTTCACCCTCTTCATGGAGGTATCGCCATGCCCCTGCGTACCGCTCTCACCCGCGTCGCCGTACTCACCGCAGCAGGCACCCTCGCGGCCGCCGCGGCCGTCACCCCGGCCTTCGCCGACGGCTGGGACGGCGGCGGCCTCACCACCCAGGACGACGGCTTGTCCGACTGGCAGAACCAGGGCGACGACGGCTTCCAGGGCAACCAGAACCAGGGCGGGGGCCAGGGGAATCAGAACCAAGGCGGGGGCCAAGGCAACCAGAACCAAGGCGGGGGCCAGGGGAATCAGAACCAGGGCAACCAGAACCAGGGTGGGGGCCAGGGCAACCAGAACCAGGGCGGGGGCCAGGGCAACCAGAACCAGGGCGGCGGCCAAGGCAACCAGAACGGCCAGGGCAACCAGAACCAAGGCGGCGGCCAAGGGAACCACAACCAGGGCGGCGGCCAAGGCAACCAGAACGGCCAGGGCAACCAGAACCAAGGTGGCGGTCAAGGCAACCACAACCAGGGCGGCGGCCAAGGCAACCAGAACCAAGGCGGCGGCCAGGGCAATCAGAACGGCCAGGGCAATCAGAACGGGAACTGGCAGTCCGGTACCGGCACCTGGCAGTCCGGCGGGGGTGACAACAGCTGGCAGTCCGACGGGGGTGACTGGCAGTCCGGCAACGGCAACGGCAGCCACAACGACTCCCGCCGTTACCGCGGCCGCGTCACCGCGAACCAACTGCTCCTGCGCAGCGCGCCCACCCGCGCCAGCCAGGTGATCCGTGTGGCCCATCGCGGCGAGATCGTCTCGATCTTCTGCAGGACCCCCGGCCAGAACGTCCAGGGCAACTCCGTCTGGTACCTGCTCACGGACGGCACCTGGGCCTGGGGCTCGGCGCGCTACATCGCCACCATCGGGACGACACCTCGCTGGTGCTGATCGAGCACTGACACGAAAGCATCCAAGGCTCACAAGGAGCCATATTTGGGTAGGTTCCGGACATGACGAAAGCCGGAGTCGGAGCAGGGACGGGAGCAGGGGCGGGAGCGGGAACGGAAACGGGAGCGGGGGCGGAGCCGAGGGCCGGAGCAGAAGGCGGTAAAGGCGCCACCGGTGCCGGAAGCACGGTGGCGGCAGCCGACGCGCCCGCCCCCGCGGCGCTCCTCCCCCGTCGCCGTGGCGTCGAACTCTCCCTCATCGTCCTGGCCGTGCTGCTCTCCGTGTACGGCTACTGCGCTGTCGGCCTCGCGAAGGACGGCACCGTCCCGCCCGGCGCCGCCGGGTACGGCGCCGGGCTCGGCGTGCTCGCGCTGCTGGCACACCTCGCGGTGCGGCTGCGCGCCCCGTGTGCCGACCCGCTGCTCCTCCCCATCGCGGTACTGCTCAACGGGATGGGCCTGGTGCTGATCTACCGGCTCGACCTGGAGACGCCCGGCGACCGGGCGGCGCCCACCCAACTGGTGTGGTCCACGCTCGGGGTGGCCCTGTTCATCCTGGTCGTGGCGGCGCTGCGCGACCACCGTGTGCTCCAGCGGTACGCGTACCTCTGTGTGGTCGCCGCGCTGGCCCTCCTCGCGCTGCCGATCCTCTTCCCGGCCGTGAACGGCGCCCGTATCTGGATCCGGATCGCCGGGTTCTCCATCCAGCCGGGCGAGTTCGCGAAGGTGCTGCTGGCGGTGTTCTTCGCCGCGTACCTGGCGGCCAACCGGGCGGCGCTGGCGTACGCGGGCCGGAAGATCTGGCGCTTCGACCGACTGCAACTGCCCACCGGACGCGTCCTCGGTCCGATCGTCACGATCTGGCTGCTGAGCGTCGGCGTGCTGGTGCTGGAGCGGGACCTCGGCACCTCGCTGCTGTTCTTCGGCCTGTTCGTGGTCATGCTCTACGTCGCCACCGGCCGCACCGGCTGGATCGCCGTCGGGCTGCTGCTCGCCTCGCTCGGTGCGGTCGCCGTCGGCCGCCTGGAGCCGCACGTGCACAGCAGGGTCGAGGACTGGCTGCACCCGTTCGCGACGATCGAGGCCGGCGAGGGCCCGAACCAGCTCGCACAGTCGCTGTTCTCCTTCGCGGCCGGCGGGATGTCCGGCACCGGGCTCGGCCTCGGTCACTCCGTCCTCATCGGCTTCGCGGCCAAGTCGGACTTCATCCTGGCGACGGCGGGCGAGGAACTGGGCCTGGTGGGTCTGTCGGCCCTCTTCATCCTCTACGGCCTGCTGGTGGAGCGCGGTTACCGGGCGGGACTGTCCCTGCGCGACCCCTTCGGCCGGCTGCTGGCGACCGGTCTCGCCTCGATCGTGGCGCTCCAGGTGTTCGTGATCGCGGGCGGGGTGACCGGGCTGATCCCCTTGACCGGCATGGCGATGCCGTTCCTGGCGCAGGGCGGCTCCTCGGTCGTCACCAACTGGGCGATCGTGGCACTGCTGATCCGGGTGAGCGACTCCGCGAGACGGCCCCGCCACGCACCCCACGACGCACCGCCCCACACCCCGGCCCACCCCCTGCACGACTCGTCCCACGAGCCGCACCACGAGCCGAGCCACAGGCCAGGCCGCCACCCACTCCACCACCCACTCCACGACGAGGACCCACGGAGGTCCGGTTGACCCGGCACATCCGGCACGCCGCCGCCTTCTGCGCCCTGCTGCTGGTGGCTCTCCTGGCCAACGCCCTGCGCGTCCAGGTCGTCCAGTCCGGCACCTACGACGACAACCCGGCCAACCGGCGCGAGACCATCGCCCGTTACGCCCAGCCGCGCGGCGACATCCTGGTCGACGGGGCCCCCGTGACCGGCTCCCGGGACACCGGTGAGCAGCTGCGCTACGAACGCACGTACCGCGACGGGCCGTTGTACGCGCCGGTGACCGGTTTCGCCTCGCAGGTGTACGGGACGACGTTCCTGGAGCACACCGGGGACGACGTGCTCTCGGGGGCCGATCCGATGCTGTCGCCGTTCCCGCTGTGGAACGACGTCACGCACGGCCGGCCGGCCGGCGGCAACGTGGTGACCACCCTGAACCGCCGGGCCCAGCAGGCCGCCTACGAGGGGCTCGGCGGACGCAAGGGCGCGGTGGCGGCGGTGGAGCCGACGACGGGGCGGGTGCTGGCGATGGTGTCCAGCCCGTCCTACGACCCCGGCGTGCTGTCCGGGAACGGCCGCGCGGCCGAACGGGCCTGGGTGCGGCTGAACGGCGACCCGGACAAGCCGATGCTGAACCGGGCGGCGCGCCAGACGTATCCGCCGGGGTCGACGTTCAAGGTGGTCACCGCGGCGGCGGCGCTGGACGCGGGTGTGATCACCGACCTCGACGCGGCCACCGACTCCCCCGCCCCCTACCGGCTGCCGGGGACGACGACGGGTCTGACGAACGAGGGCCCCGGCTGCGAGGACGCTCCGCTGCGGGACGCCTTCGAGTGGTCGTGCAACACGGTGTTCGCGAAACTCGGCGTGGACACCGGGCTGGCCCGGATGACCCGGACGGCGCAGGCGTTCGGCTTCAACGACACGGACGTGCGGATCCCGTTCACCGTCGCGCCGAGCACCTTCGACACCTCGCTCGACCGGGCGCAGCTGGCGCTGTCCTCGATCGGCCAGTTCAACACCCGCGCGACCCCGCTCCAGATGGCGATGGTGTCGGCGGCCGTGGCCGACGGGGGGCAGGTGCGCACGCCCTACCTGGTGGAGCGGACGACACGGCGGGGCGGGGCCACGGTGGCCACGGCCGGTTCCCGCCCGTCCCGCCAGGCGATGCAGCCCGCGACCGCGCGGCTGATGCGGGAGCTGATGGTGGGTGTGGTGCGGGAGGGCACCGGCACGAACGCCGCGATCCCGGGCGCGGTCGTCGGCGGCAAGACCGGCACCGCCCAGCACGGTCTCGGCAACGCCGGTATCCCGTACGCCTGGTTCGTCTCCTGGGCGCGTGGCGAGCAGGACATGGAGCCGAGGGTGGCGGTCGCGGTGGTGGTCGAGGACGGCTCGGCGCGCCGCGGGGACATCACCGGGGGCGGGATGGCGGCGCCGATCGCCAGGGCGGTGATGGAGGCGGTGCTCACGTCGTGAGACGGGGGGACCGGGACACACAGGGGCGTCCTACGGTTCGCTCATGACTGACACGAGAGCTGAGAACGTCACCGGGACCACCGCTTTCGAACTCGCACAGGTCAACATCTCCCGCCTCAAGTTTCCGCTGGATTCACCGGAGTTGAAGGACTTCGTGGACGCCCTCGACCCGGTCAACGCCACGGCGGAGGAGGCGGACGGCTATGTCTGGCGGCTCCAGTCCGACGGCGGCGACGCGACCGACATCCAGGTCTTCGGGGACTCCTGGCTGATCATCAACATGACGGTGTGGCGGGACATCGACGCCCTGACCTCGTTCATGTACCAGGGCCGGCACCGTGAGCTGCTCTCCCGCCGTCGGGAGTGGTTCGAGCGGGTGGCGGAGGCGATGACGGCCCTGTGGTGGGTGCCGGCGGGCCACCGCCCGACGGTCGCGGAGGCCGAGTCCCGCCTCCTCCATCTGCGCGCCAACGGACCGACGCCGTACGCTTTCGGCCTGCGTACGGCCTTCCCGGCGCAGGGCGCGGAGCCGATGACGTTCGCGGTACCGGAGGACCTGGGCTGCTCGGTCTAGCCGGATCCGGCTGACACGGCCGGTCCGACCGGTCCCGCCGGTTCCACTGGTCCCGTCGCCCCCGCCGGTCACCTCGGTCCGAGAGGGGCCAGGGAAGGTCGAGCCGGAAGGGGCCGGGGGGCTGCGGCCGTCGGTGACCGCACTCGATCTCGTTGCCGTCGGCGTCCCCGACGTAGGCGGGCCGCCGCTCGGCGTGCACGGTCACGCTGCCCGGCGCGTGCTCGACCTCGCACTCCCCGGACGCCCCGTCACCCGGGCCCGCGGCCACCCGGATCACGAAGGTCTCCCCCGGCCGCAGCCAGTGGTCGCTGCCGTACGGCTCCAGGAGGAGTTCGAGCGACTCCTCGCCGGAGTTGCGCACCCGCAGGGCGGCGACGAACCGTTGCCCCGCGGTCACCGGCGCCCCGCCCTGCCCGGCAGGGGTTCCCGGCGCTCCAGCCACGGCGCGGGGACGGCGTCGACGCCGGTGCGGGCGGCCACGACGCCGCCGGTGATGGCGCAGGTGGTGTCGACGTCGCCGAAGCCCTCGGCGGTGGTCCAGAGCGCGGCGACGAGGTCGTCGGGGTGGCGGGCGGCGGACCAGACGGCGAAGGGCACGGTGTCGTCGGCGCGGACGCGCTGGCCGTTGCCGAGGATGTCGGAGGCCTTCCAGGGCTCGGTGGCGAAGGGCAGTTCGGCGGCGCGGGCGAGGCCGTCGCGGGTGGCGCTGTCCGGGGTCAGCGCCACCACCTCGGCCAGGGCGAGCCGCCCCGTGGCCGAGAGCGCCGCCGCCACCGCCACGGCGACCGCGCCCGCGACGCCCTCCGGGTGGGCGTGGGTGACCTCGGCGGAGCGGGTGGCCTGTTCGGCGGCCCGGGCGGGATCGGCGTGGAACCAGGCGCCCAGCGGCGCCACCCGCATGGCGGCCCCGTTGCCGAGGCTGCCCTCGCCGCCGAACAGCTCGCGGCTGGACTCGGGCCAGCGGTCGGGCTCCCGGAGCAGTCGGGGCAGCAGTCGGTGCATGCCGTGGCCGTAGCCGCGGGCCGGGTCGGCGTCGTACCCGAGCGCGAAGGCGAGGGCGAGGTCCCGCTGCCGCACCTCCCCGTACTCCTCGAGCACCCGGAGCAGGCCGAGGGCCATCGCCGTGTCGTCGGTCCAGTGCCAGTCCGGTTCCTCGGGCATCCGGCGGGCGCGGACCTCCTCGTACGCCTGGCGGGGCTCCCGGAAGAGCGGGAACCAGCGCTCCCCGAACGCGTCCCCGAGGGCCAGGCCCTCCAGACTGCGGCGGGCGGCGGCGCGGCCGGCGTCGTTTCCGTGCGCGGTGCTCACGTCGTATCCCCCTACGGCTCGTGGACGCCAAGTCTCGCAGCACCCCGTCCGGGCCCCGGGGCGCGGAGCCCGGATCAAGAAGTGGTGCGGAAGGGATTGACGCCCTTGCTGACAAGCAGTCTCATAAGTGCCATGACGACCCTCACCGATGCCGACGCACTGGAAGGGCTGCGGGACGCGCTGGGCCTGCTCAAGGACCGGGAGCAGGTGGCCGAACGGCTGCTCGCGTCCTCCGCCAAGCACTCCTTCGACCCCGACAAGGAGCTGGACTGGGACGCCCCCTTCGAGGAGGGCAAGTGGTTCTGGCCGCCGGAACTGGTGTCGCTGTACGACACGCCGATGTGGCGCCGCATGAGCGAGGAGCAGCGGATCCTGCTGTCGCAGCACGAGGCCGCCGCGCTCGCCTCGCTCGGGATCTGGTTCGAGCTCATCCTCATGCAGCTGCTCGTCCGGCACATCTACGACAAGGCGGCGACGAGCGCGCATGTGCGGTACGCGCTGACCGAGATCGAGGACGAGTGCCGGCACTCGAAGATGTTCGCCCGGCTGATCACCCGGGGCGGGACGCCCTACTACCCGGTCAGCCGCGCCCACCAGCACCTGGGGCGGCTGTTCAAGACGATCTCCACGACCCCCGGCTCCTTCACCGCCACCCTGCTCGGGGAGGAGGTCCTCGACTGGATGCAGCGGCTGACCTTCCCGGACGAGCGGGTCCAGCCGCTGGTGCGGGGCGTCACCCGGATCCACGTCGTGGAGGAGGCCCGGCACGTGCGCTACGCCCGTGAGGAGCTGCGCCGCCAGATGGTGACGGCGCCGAAGTGGTCCCAGGAGTTCACCAGGGTCACCTCGGGCGAGTTCGCGCGGGTGTTCTCCGTGGCGTTCGTGAACCCGGACGTCTACACGAACGTGGGTCTGGACCGGCGGGAGGCCGTGGCCCAGGTGCGGGCGAGCGGACACCGGCGGGAGGTCATGCAGACGGGATCGAAGCGGCTGACGGAGTTCCTGGACGACATCGGCGTGCTGCGGGGCGTCGGACGGCGGCTGTGGAGGTCGTCCGGACTGCTGGCGTGAGCCGGACGGCGGGCGCGGAGCGGGGGCGGGCGATTACGCTGCACGTCATGAGCCCCGCCGCCCCCGCCTACCGTCGTCTCAGTGTCGAGGAGCGGCGCAGCCAGCTGCTCGAGGCCGCTCTCTCACTGTTCGCGCACCGCCTGCCCGAGGAGGTCTCGCTGGACGACGTGGCGGAGGCCGCCGGGGTGTCCCGGCCGCTCGTCTACCGGTACTTCCCCGGCGGCAAGCAGCAGCTCTACGAGGCCGCCCTGCACTCCGCCGCCGAGGAGCTGCGCCACTGCTTCGACGAGCCCCACGACGGCCCGCTGCTTCCCCGTCTCGCCCGCGCCCTCGACCGCTACCTGTCGTTCGTCGGCCGTCACGACGCCGGGTTCAGCGCGCTGCTCCAGGGTGGCAGCGTCGTCGAGACGTCCCGGACGACCGCCATCGTGGACGGCGTCCGGCGGGCCGCCGCCGAGCACATCTACAGCCACCTGGGGGTGCCCGATCCCGGGCCGCGGCTGCGGATGACCGTTCGGATGTGGATCACCGCGGTCGAGGCGGCCTCCCTCATCTGGCTCGACGAGAGCAAGCAGCCGCCCGCCGACGAACTGCGGGACTGGCTGGTCGACCAGTTGGTCGCCCTGCTCACGGTGACCGCGGCACGGGACGCGCAGACCGCCGAGCTGGTCCGGGGTGCGCTGGCGGCGGAGACCTGATCGACACTGGTGCGGTGAAGAGCGAAGACACCCCCTTCGAGGGCGGCCCCATGGACGGCCGGGTGCTGCCCGTGCTGCTGGGTCCGACCGGGCACCCGCCGAAGACGTACCGCATCCCCGTCCCCGACGCGGCGGGCGGCCCGCCCACCGTGCTGGTCTACCGGCGCGTGCCGCGCGGCCACAGCAAAAAACTCGGACTGCCCCAGGGCTGGAAGTACGAGTTCGCCGCCGAGGGCGACGCGGGCGCCGGGAAGTGGAGCGGCGGACCGGGCGGATGGGGCGGCCCGAAGTGGCCGTGGTCGAAACCCGACGCCCGGCCCGGCACCCGGCCCGGCGTTCCGCCCGACGCCACGCCGGGCGGACGGCGGGACGACGCCGACGAGTGACCCGGTTGCGCCGAACCGCTCACCTCCGGCGCGCGGCCCGCGCACACGCGCCTGATGCTCGCCCTACGGGATGGAGGGGCCACCCCGCAGCGGAGGTGATGACGTGTCAGGAAGACTGCTGCGTCCGGCCTGTACGGTCGCCACGGCGGCGCTCGCCCTACAGGCCGTCCTCGGCCCCGGGCTCGCCGTGGCGGCACCGCGGCCCCCGGAGCCGGACGAGCGGACGGTGACGGCATCGGAGACGCCGGAGCCGGCCGAGCCGACGGTGACGGCGCGGCCGCCGGACCCGGACGCGTCGCCGACGGCCGGAGCGGAGGAACGGGACGAGGAAGAACGGACCGTGGCCGAGCTGCTGACGGAGCTTCAGCGGCTGTACCGGGAGGCCGAGCGGGCCACCGAGGCCTTCAACGCCACCGAGGAGCAGCTGAAGCGGCGACGGGCCGAGACCGGGCGGCTGGACGCCGCCCTGGTGAAGGCCCGGCTCTCCCTGCACCGGAGCCGGGGCGCGGCGGGTCGGCTGGCCCGCCAGCAGTACCAGGGCAGCACGGACATCTCCCCGTACGTGCGGCTGCTGCTCGCCCGGGACCCGCAGCACGCCCTCGACCAGGGGCATCTGATCGGCCGGCTGGCGCACGAGCGGGCCGGGACGGTGGGGCGGCTGGCGAGCGGCGAACGCCGGGCCGACGAGCTGGCGCGCAAGGCCCGCGCCGCCCTGGACGACCAGCTCACCCTCACGGAACGCCGGAAGAAGGAGCGTGACGACGTGACCCGGCGCCTGGCCGACGTCGCGGAACTCCTCGCCTCCCTCACCGCCGAGCAGCTCACCGCCCTCGCCGAACTGGAGCGGACCGGCGTCGCGCGGGCACAGGACGCGCTCATGGCGTCCGGCGCGCTCGACGAGGACCGCAAGCCGTCGAAGGAGGGCCGGCAGGCCGTGCGGTACGCCGTACGGCAGATCGGGAAGCCGTACGAGTGGGGCGCGGAGGGCCCGAAGTCGTACGACTGCTCGGGGCTGACCTCCGAGGCCTGGGGGCACGCCGGGACACCGATCCCGCGGACCAGCGAGGAGCAGTGGGCCCGGCTGCCGAGGATCCCGCTGACCCGGCTGCGCCCCGGCGACCTGGTGATCTACTTCCCCGAGGCCACCCACGTGGCGATGTACCTGGGCAAGGGCAAGGTGGTCCAGGCGCCGAGAACCGGCGAACAGGTCAAGATCACCGAGATCGCGGCCCAGCCGGTCCTCGGAGCCGTACGCCCGGACGCGCCGCCCGCTCAGGCTCCCGCGACGGACCCCAGGTAGGCCGCGGTCTTCTCCGGCTCGTAGAAGAAGTTCTCGAAGTCGGCCGGGTCGTTGAAGGCGTTGGCGAAACGGTCCGCCACGGGCGGCAGCTGACCGGCCGCGCCCAGCAGGTTGATGATGTGCTCCGGCGGCGGGGCCAGCATCGCGTTGGTCCACTTGGTGACGTGCCGGGCGGTGTCCCAGTACCGGTCGAAGGTGGCGCGCATCCAGTCCTCGTCGAACTCCTTCTCGCCGTGCTCGACGATCGACGAGAGGTACGCGGCCGCGCACTTGGACGCCGAGTTGGAGCCCTGCCCGGTGATCGGGTCGTTGGCGACGACGACGTCGGCGACGCCCAGCACCAGTCCGCCGCCGGGGAGGCGGCCGACGGGGTTGCGGACGGTGGGCGCGTAGCGGCCGGCCAGGGTGCCGCCGGCGTCGGTCAGTTCGACCTTGGTGGCCCGGGCGTACTCCCAGGGCGTGAACTTCTCCATGAGCTCCAGGGTCAGGGAGAGGTGTTCCGCCGGGTCCTTGACGCCGTTGAAGACGTCGAGCGGGCCGCCGGGTATGCCCTCCCAGAACAGGATGTCCGCGCGCCCCGAGGTGGTAAGCGTCGGCATGACGAACAGTTCACCGACGCCGGGGACGAGGTTGCAGCGCACCGCGTCCAGGTCCGGGTGCTCCGGGCGCGGGCCCAGGCCGTGGACGTAGGCGACGGCGAGGGCGCGCTGCGGCTCGCTGTAGGGGGAGCGCTCCGGGTCGCGGCCGAACATCTGGACGAGCTCGCCCTTGCCCGCGGAGACCAGCACCAGGTCGTAGGCGCGGGAGAAGTAGTCGAGGTCGGAGACCGCGGCACCGTGGATCACCAGCTGGCCGCCGCGCTGGGCGAACGTCTCCATCCAGCCGGCCATCTTGACCCGCTGGTCGACGGACTGCGCGTACCCGTCGAGCCTGCCGAGCCAGTCGATCGCGCGCTGGGTCGGGCCGGGGTCGTGCGACCCGGGAGCCGCCACCGAGACGCCGAGTCCGCCGATCTTCGGGGCCTGCTGCTCCCAGAAGTTCAGCTGGAGGTCGCGCTCGTGCTGGAGGGCGGTGTCGAACATGCACTGCGTCGACATGACCCGGCCGGAGCGGATCTCGTCCGCCGTCCGGTTCGACATCAGGGTGACCTCGTACCCGTGCGACTGGAGGCCGAGGGCGAGCTGGAGACCGGACTGGCCGGCTCCGACGACGAGTATCTTCCGCATGCGGGGAACTCTCCTTGAGGGCCTTACTCGGGGGTTTCGTCGAGCGCGTGGCCCACCAGGGCCAGAAGGGTCTCGATCACCGAGATCCGGCGCCGCGCATCCATGATCATGACAGGTATGTGCGCGGGGATCGTCAGCGCCTCCCGCACGTCCACCGGCTCGAACACCTCGCTGCCGTCGAAGTGGTTGACGGCGACGACGTACGGCAGCCCGCAGCTCTCGAAGTAGTCCAGCGCGGGGAAGCAGTCCTTCAGGCGGCGGGTGTCGGCCAGCACGACCGCGCCGATCGCGCCGCGCACCAGGTCGTCCCACATGAACCAGAACCGCTGCTGGCCCGGCGTGCCGAACAGGTAGAGCACCAGGTCGTCGTCGAGGGTGAGCCGGCCGTAGTCCATGGCGACCGTGGTGGTGACCTTCTCCGGGGTGCCGGTGAGGTCGTCGGTCTCCTCGCTGGCCTCGGTCATCAGCGCCTCCGTCTGGAGGGGCTCGATCTCCGAGACGGTGCCCACGAGGGTGGTCTTGCCGACGCCGAAGCCGCCCGCCACCACGATCTTCGTGGCGATGGGGGCGCGGGTGCGGTCCGTCTGCCAGGGCTGAAGGGGCTCGTCGGGCTCGGGTACGACGAAGGGGGAGACGCCACGAGCGGCGTCAGAGACGACGGAGTCCACTCAGCACCCTTTCCAGCAGAGCGCGGTCGGGACGGCCCGTACCGTGAGCGGTACCGGTGCCGTACACACGGATCTTTCCCTGGTCCGCGAGGTCGCTGAGGAGCACCCGGACCACGCCGAGCGGCATCTTCAGCAGCGCGGCGATCTCGGCCACCGTGCGCATCCGGCGGCACAGTTCGACGATGGCCCGCAGTTCCGGCATGACCGTGGACTTGAGGGAGCCGTTCGTCAGTTCCTTGCGTTCCTCGGGGGCTTCGAGGGCCGCCACGAAGGTCTCCACCAGCAGGACGTGCCCGAACCGGGTACGTCCGCCGGTGAGCGAATAGGGGCGCACCCGGGCCGGCTTGCGGTCGCCGCCGCGCACGGGGAGCTGCTGCCGGTCACCCCGGGGCTGCTTCGGAACGGCGCTCATCGCACGACCCCCGTCGCCCCGGGCTCCAGTGACTGCCGTAGCTCGCTGCGCAGTTCCGGGGTCAGGACGTGTCCGGCGCGGCCCACGAAGAGGGCCATGTGGTACGCCACCACGCTCATGTCGCAGTCGGCTGAGCCGTGCACGCCGAGGAGCGAGCCGTCGCTGATCGACATGACGAAGAGGCTGCCCTCGTCCATGGCGACCATGGTGTGCCTGACCCCGCCGAACGCCATGAGTTTGGCGGCGCCGATGGTGAGGCTGCCGATGCCGGAGACGATGGTGGCGAGGTCGGCGGCGGAGCCTCGTGGACCCGAGGGTTTCGCCTCGCGGGCCTGGCGTGCCTCGGCGTTGCGGCCGCTGTCCGAGGACAGCAGGAGCAGGCCGTCGGAGGAGACGACGGCAACGGACTGGATGCCGGGCACCTCCTCCACGAGGTTGGTCAACAGCCAGTGCAGGTTACGGGCTTCACTGCTCAGTCCGAAGGTACTGGGCGCGGTCAACTGCTTGCCTCCTCGACTGTGCCCCCCGTGCTTTCTTCGGCGCGTGCGCGTGCTTCTTGAGTTGTTTTCCGAGCCGCTTCGGTGGACGGGACCCGGTTCTGGCCCGTCCGTTCGGCGATTTCGGCTTCCACGTCGCGGTAGCCGGCCTCCGCCCCCCGGCGGAAACCGCCCAGACGGCGGCGGAGGGCGTCCGCGTCGACGGAACCGGTCCGCTGACGCGGGGCCTGGGTGGGTGCGGTGATCTTGGGGGTGCGCTTGGGGAGGCCCTTGTCCGTGACGAGCTCCGCCGGGGCGTCCGGTGTGCGGCTGTGTTCCGTCTCCGCCTCGGCAGCCGCCTCGGCCCGGGCCTCGACCGGGGCGGGATCGCCGTCGGCCGCGGGCGGGCCCGGTGGGATGTCCTCGTGGCCCGCGGCCACCGGGTCGGGGGCGTCGGTGGTGCTGTGCTCCTCCGCCTGCCGCGCCTCCTCTTCCTCCTCGTGCAGCTGCGGAAGCAGCAGTTCCATCGTCGTCTCGGCCGGGGTCTCGGCCGGAGGGCGCGCCGGAGCCGGCGTGAGCGGCTCGGCCGGGGCCTCGGCCGAGGGGCGGGCGGCGGGTGCGGGTGCCTCGGCGGGGGCCGGTGCCTCGGCGGGGGTCTCCGCCTGTCGTACCGCCTTCTCCGCCAGCGTGACCAGCGGGTCGGCCGACTGCGTACGGCCCGGCAGGACGTTGGAGTTGGCTTCCGCGTCCGCGCCCGGCAGCGAGAAGGACTGAGGGGTGGCCGCCGGGTGCGTCGTCGGGACGGCGGCGGCCGGTGCCGCGGCGAGCAGCGCGGTCGGCAGGACGACGACCGCCGCCACCCCGCCCTGCTTCTGCTCGCGCAGCCGTACCCGTGCCCCGTGCCGATGGGCGAGCCGGGCCACCACGTACAGGCCGAGGCCGAGACCCTCCTCGCCCTCCTGGTCGTACGGCGTCTCGGGGTCGAACTCGGCGAGGCGGGCGTTGAGACGGCTCATCCGGTCCTCGGCCATGCCGATGCCCTCGTCCTGGACGGAGAGCATGACCTCGCCGTTCTCCAGGAGCCAGCCGGACACCTCGACGGGCAGGTCCGGCGGGGAGAACGAGGTGGCGTTCTCCATGAGTTCGGCCAGCAGGTGGGAGAGGTCGTCGGCGGCGAATCCGGCCACGTGCGCGTGCGGCGGGAGCGCGGAGATGCGTACGCGCTCGTAGCGCTCGATCTCGCTGACGGCCGCGCGGACCACGTCCACCAGCGGGATCGGGCCCGCGTGCTGCTGGACGTGTTCCGTGCCGGCCAGGACCAGCAGGTTCTCGCTGTGGCGGCGCATGACCGTGGCGAAGTGGTCGAGCTTGAAGAGCGTGGCCAGCCGGTCGGGGTCCTGCTCGCGCTCCTCCAGCCCCTCGATGACGGCCAGTTGGCGCTCGACGAGACCGAGGGTGCGCAGGGCGAGGTTGACGAAGGTGCCGCCGATGCTCTCCCGCAGACCGTCCAGCTGGGCCGCGGAGTCGGCGAGTTCGGTGCGCAGCTCCTCGCGGGCGTCGGCCATGCTCTGGCGCTGCCCGACGAGGTGCTTGCGGTCGGACTCCAGGGTGCCGACCCGCTCGTGGAGAGCCACGGCGTGCTCGTGCAGGGCGTTGACGGAGCGGACGACCTGCGCGAACTCGTCGTTGCGGCCGGTGAACCGGACCGGTTCCTCCGCCGCCGGGTGTTCGGCCTCCGCGAGGCGTGCCGATCCCCGGCGCAGCACGGACAGCGGGCGGGTGAGGCTGCGCGCCATGCCGGTGGCGACGACGATCGTCAGCAGCATCAGCGCCCCGAGGAGGGTGACGCGCAGCTCCAGGTCGGTGACGTCGTCGTCGCGCAGTTGGGCGAGGTCCTCGGCGCGGTGGCCGAACAGCGAGGACTCCAGCCCGCGCATCAGGTCGACCCGGGCGGACAGCGCGGCGTCGAGCTTCTTGACGCTGGTGTCGAGTTCGCCCTTGCCCAGCTTCGGCTGGTCGGTGAGGGAGGCGAGGTAGGCCTCGGCGGTGTCGACGTCACCGCCGGTGACCGTGGAGTCGTACGAGGCCACCGCCTCCTGCGGCGCCCCCTCCCGGAAGTCCGCGAGGGCCGCGTCGGAGCGCAGCCGGGCCTGCTGCGCGGCGGCGGTGAGGGCGTCGCGCTGCTTGGTGTCGGCGTCCGAGGAGACCTTCTCGGTGACCGAGCGGCCGGTGACGGGGTCGTACTCGGTCTCGGTGCTCGTCGGCACGTTCAGCGCCGCGAGCAGCAGTCCGCGGGTCGCCGAGGCCTGCTGGACGACGGTGTCGAGCTCGGCGAGGGCGTACGCGCCGGAGCCCGCGCGGGGCGGCATCTCCTCCGCCAGCCGGTCGACGAGCACATGGAGGGCGGCGATGGCCCGGGAGTACGCCTCGTGGGCCTGGAGCGCCGTGCTCTTGCCGGTGAGGGCCGACTGGCGCACGGACGGCACGGAGGCGAGGGCTTCGCGCAGCGCCGCGGAGACGTCCGGGAGGGCGGTCAGCTCGCGTGTCTGCCGGTCCACCCGGGCGCTGCCCTGGGCGGAGGGCGCCTTGGACTTCGTCCGGCCGGCCGCCACGTAGGTGGTGACCTCGTCGCGCTCGTCCGCCAGGGACTGGGCGAGGGCGAGGGCGTCCTGGGTCTGTTCGGCCAGGGTGACCAGATCCTGGGAGTCCTTCAGCTGCCCGGAGGCGGCGAGGATGGAGGGGGCGCCCGCCCCGGCGACGGCGGCGGCCACGACGGCCACCGCGACGATCAGCCGGTTGCGTACGTGGGTCGGACGGCCCTTGCCGACAGGGGTGCGCTCCGCGCCCCCCTCGGAGGCCGTCTGCCTGCCTGTACGCCGAGGCCGCGTCTTCTGCACCGGTGCTCGCATTCCTGACTCGTGTGCCATGGGCCGGATGTGACGCTCCGTCAACTGGTGCGTACGCCCGGTACGGTTTCCGACCCTCCCAGTGCCGGTGGGCAGGGGCCTCGCATCGCTTGCCCCGCCACCCGAAGGAGTGAACATCGGAGGGGAGTTGGTGGGCAAGTTCCTCTGGCGTGTGCAGCGGCCTTGCGCGGCAGGCCGGTTGGACGTGGGCGGCGCGCTTTGACAGTATTCGCCGCCACGTCTTCCCGGAGTGCTTCATTCCCGCCCAAACCAGGCGTCTGACCTGCGCAGCTACGGAAGTTCGGGGCGCGATGCCAGCCTTTTGCGAAGGCTGTGAAGGGGTCGTGCAGACTGGCCGAATGCGTACGGAACTTGTGTCGGAGGCCGGTGACGGGGCCCGCCCCAACGAGGACTTCGCGAGTGTCGGACTTCCCGCCTCCGGACAGGGCGGTTCGCTCGTCCTGCTGGACGGTGTGACACCGCCGCCCGGCGGCGCCGGCTGTCTCCATTCGGTCCCCTGGTTCACCGCGCGGCTCGGCGGCGCCCTGACCGAACTGACCGTTTCCCTCCCGGATGTGCCCCTGTCCGAGGCGCTCGCCCTGGCCATCGCGCGCGCCGCCGGAGCCCATGCCGACACTTGTGACCTTTCTCACCCACGTACCCCCCAGGCCACCGTGGTCCTCGCACGGTGGTCGCCGCTGACCGTCGAGTACCTGGTCCTGTGCGACGCGACGCTGCTGCTGGCCGCCCCGGACGGCACGGTCACCCCCGTCCGGGACGACCGGCTGGCCCTCCTGCCGCGCGCCCTGCTGCGGAGCGCCGAGGTCGTCGACGGCACGCTCCGCAACAAGGAGGGCGGGTTCTTCACCGCGGCCGCCGACCCCGCGGTGGCCGCCCGCGCGGTCACCGCGAGCGTGCCGCGCGCGGAGGTCCGCTCGCTGGCCGCCCTGTCGGACGGGGCCACCCGCTGGGCGGAGCTCTTCGAGGAGGGCGACTGGACGGACCTGTTCACCCTCGTCCGCGAGGAGGGCGCGCGGTCGCTGGTGGAGCGGGTCCGGGCGCTGGAGCGGGCGGACGACGCCACCGGGCGGGCGCTGCTGGGCCGGGCGAAGACGCACGACGACGCGACGGTGGTGTGCGTGGAGCTGTGACGGCCCCGCCGTGCCCTCGGCGCTACTTCTCCATCCCCCGGTTCAGCTGGTGGAGCAGCCGGGCCAGCTCCGAGACCTCTCTGCGGTCCCAGTCGGAGAAGTGCGTGACGTACCGCTCGCGGCGGGCCTCGCGGACCCGGCTCACCCGGGTGCGGCCCTCCTCGGTGAGGTCGACGAGCCAGGCGCGGCCGTCCGCCGGGTCCGGCTCGCGGGCGACCAGCCCGAGCTGCTCCAGGGCGCGCAGCTGGCGGGACATGGTGGCCTTGCCGACGCCGATGTAACCGGCGAGTTCCGTGGCGCGCTGGCGGCCGCACTCCTCCAGCCGGACGAGGAGCCCGTAGGCGGCGGACTCCAGGTCCGGGTGGACCTCACGGGCCATCTCCCCCTGGTTGGCGCGGGCGCGGCGCAGCAGCACCGTGAGTTCCCGCTCCAGGGACAGAAACTCCCGGTCGCCCTGCTCCACACCGCGCGACGACGTGCCGGACCCGCTGTCGCGTCCGTCGCCGTTTGTGTCCTCGTGCACGTCAGTACCCCTGATCTCGCCGGTCGCCGCCATCGGCGCAGCACTCAAGTATTTCGCAGGCGTGGACCGGTGGCGCTTCCCAGGACCCCGGCGCGGGTCCGCGGCGGAACCGGGAAGGCCCGGGCCTCCCTCACGGGACCCGGGCCTCACCCTTTCCGGTCGCGTCCGTCACGCCGCGACCGGAACCTCCGGCGTCGCGCCGTTCGTGGCGGGCGCGAGCGCCAGCTCCAGGACCTGGCGGACGTCCGTGACGGCATGCACGTCGAGCTTGTCCAGCACCTCCGCCGGGACGTCGTCCAGGTCGGGCTCGTTGCGCTTGGGGATGACGACGGTCGTGACGCCCGCCCGGTGCGCGGCGAGCAGCTTCTGCTTCACCCCGCCGATCGGCAGCACCCGGCCGGTCAGCGAGACCTCGCCGGTCATCGCCACGTCCGTGCGGACGAGCCGGCCGGACAGCAGGGACGCGAGGGCCGTCGTCATCGTGACACCGGCGCTCGGGCCGTCCTTCGGGACCGCGCCCGCCGGGAAGTGGATGTGCACGCCCCGGTCCTTCAGGTCGCCCACCGGCAACTCCAGTTCGGCGCCGTGACTGCGCAGGAAGCTGAGCGCGATCTGCGCCGACTCCTTCATCACGTCACCGAGCTGGCCGGTCAGGGTCAGGCCGGCCGCGCCGGTCTCCGGGTCGGCCAGCGACGCCTCGACGAAGAGGACGTCACCCCCGGCGCCGGTGACCGCGAGACCGGTCGCGACGCCGGGCACGGCGGTCCGGCGCTCGGCCGGGTCCTGGGCGGACTCGGGCACGTGGTGCGGCCGGCCGATCAGTGCGCGCAGGTCCTCGTCCCGGATGGTGAACGGCAGCTCGCGCTCGCCCAGTTCGTGCTGGGCCGCGACCTTGCGCAGCAGCCGCGCGATGGACCGCTCCAGGGTGCGCACCCCCGCCTCGCGGGTGTACTCGCCGGCGAGCTTGCGCAGCGCGCTCTCGTCGAGGGCCACTTCGTCCTTGTCCAGGCCCGCCCGCTCCAGCTGGCGCGGGAGCAGGTGGTCGCGGGCGATGACGACCTTCTCGTCCTCGGTGTAGCCGTCGAGTCGGACCAGCTCCATCCGGTCGAGCAGGGCCTCCGGGATGGCTTCGAGCACGTTGGCGGTGGCGAGGAAGACCACGTCCGACAGGTCGAGCTCGACCTCCAGGTAGTGGTCGCGGAACGTGTGGTTCTGCGCCGGGTCCAGCACCTCCAGCAGGGCGGCCGCCGGGTCGCCCCGGAAGTCGGATCCCACCTTGTCGATCTCGTCGAGGAGCACCACCGGGTTCAGCGATCCGGCCTCCTTGATCGCCCGCACGATCCGGCCGGGCAGCGCGCCGACGTAGGTCCTGCGGTGGCCGCGGATCTCCGCCTCGTCCCGGACGCCGCCGAGGGCGACGCGGACGAACTTGCGGCCCATGGCGTGGGCGACGGACTCGCCGAGGCTGGTCTTGCCGACACCGGGCGGGCCGACGAGCGCGAGCACGGCACCGCCGCGCCGCCCGCCCACGACACCCAGGCCGCGCTCGCCGCGCCGCTTGCGCACGGCGAGGTACTCGGTGATCCGCTCCTTCACGTCGTCCAGCCCGGCGTGCTCGGCGTCGAGGACGGCACGGGCGCCCTGGATGTCGTACCGGTCCTCGGTCCGCTCGTTCCACGGGAGTTCGAGGACGGTGTCCAGCCAGGTGCGGATCCAGGAGCCCTCGGGCGACTGGTCGCTGGACCGCTCCAGCTTGTCGACCTCCTTGAGGGCGGCCTCCCGGACCTTCTCGGGCAGGTCGGCGGCCTCCACGCGGGCGCGGTAGTCGTCGGACTCCTCGCCCTCCTGTTCGCCGTTGAGTTCGCGCAGCTCCTTGCGCACGGCCTCCAGCTGGCGCCGCAGCAGGAACTCGCGCTGCTGCTTGTCGACGCCCTCCTGGACGTCCTTGGCGATGGTCTCGGCCACGTCCTGCTCGGCGAGGTGGTCGCGCAGCTGCTGGGTGGCGAGCTTCAGGCGGACCACCGGGTCGGCGGTCTCCAGGAGCTCCACCTTCTGTTCGGTGGTCAGGAACGGCGAGTAGCCGGAGTTGTCGGCGAGCGCGGAGACGTCGTCGATGGCCTGGACACGGTCGACGATCTGCCAGGCGCCGCGCTTGCGCAGCCAGGCGGTGGCGAGCGCCTTGTACTCCTTGACGAGTTCGGCGACGTGACCGGGCAGGGGTTCGGGGACGCTCTGCTCGACCTTCGTCCCCTCGACCCAGAGGGCGGCGCCCGGCCCGGTGGTGCCGGCGCCGATCTTCACGCGGCCGCGGCCGCGGATCAGCGCGCCCGGGTCGCCGTCGGCCAGCCGGCCGACCTGTTCGACGGTGCCCAGCACGCCGGTGCCGGCGTAGGTCCCGTCGAGGCGCGGCACCAGGAGTACCTGAGGCTTGCCCGGTGTTGCACGGGCGGCGGCCTGGGCGGCCTCCACCGCGGCGCGCACGTCGGTGTCGTTGAGGTCCAGCGGAACCACCATGCCGGGGAGCACGACCTCGTCGTCGAGAGGCAGCACGGGCAGGGTGAGCGGTGTGGACGTCGATGCCATGATCTCCCCTTAGGCAGTCAAGTTGAGCTATGCCGACTCAATGCACGTGAGTCCCCGAATGTTCCCCACGATGCGTCCCGTTCGCTGTGGGCGATCACGGCTGTACCGGCGGGCCGCTTCGGCCCTACGGTCACACGTAACAGGCCAATACAGCAGGCGCCACTTACAGACGCCGCTCACATCGCCGGTTTCAGGGGGTTCTCGTGGAGCGCTTCGTCCAGGCATGGGTGGACGGGTGGGTCGTGTCGCGGGGGGCGGCTCCGCCCGCGGCCGAGCCCTGGGGCTGGACCGTCGACGTGGGAACGGGAATCCATCACGTCACCCGGCACGTGCTCGGCGCGACGAACGACGCGGTGGCGGAGCCGACCGTCCGGGAGGTGGCGGGCGCGGTGACCGGCGCCGGCGTCTGGCTCAAGGTGTTCGCCGACCCGGCGGTGACCGGACCCTGGCTGGGGCCCGGCTGGTGGATCGACCCCGAGCCCGGCTTCCTGATGACGGCTCCCCTCCCGGACACGCCGCCCGGCCCGGCCCCCGACGGCTACCGGACCCGCACGTGGTCGCGCGGCGGCGTGACCCGCACCATGGTCGTCGCCCCGGACGGCTCGCTGGCCGCGCGCGGGCAGATCGCGCCGACCGGCGCGACGGCGGTCGTCGACCAGATCGAGACCTCCCCCGGCCACCGCCGCCGCGGACTCGGCGCCCTCGTCATGCGGACCCTGCACCACGCGGCGGCCGAACAGGGTGCCCGGACCGGAGTGCTGGGGGCGACACCGCAGGGGCGGGCACTGTACGAGTCCCTGGGCTGGCGCGTCGAGTCCCCGCTGACGAGCGCGAAGTTCACGGGGGAGACACACGGGTGACGTCCGGAGGCCGGGAGGGCGCATCGTCCGGTGCCGCACGACCGGGCACGCCCCTCGCGCCCCCTCTCCGTACCCCGCCCACTTCCGGCATTCACCCCGAAGTCACCCGCCCGCGCGACCACAATGCGCGTATGACCGATGACTGGAAGCGACGTCTCGACGCCCTCCACGCCGACCTGGTCCGCCGTGACGACCCCGTCGCCTGGGTGACGGAGGCGGACGCCGTCGAGGCCTCGCGGCGGTATCCGCACATCGCGTTGCGCGGACCCGTCTTCGGTGTCGCCGCGTGGAACCGGGCGGCCGGCGAGCCCGACTGGCGGCTGCTCAAGCCGGTGATGGACGGCATGCCCCAGCAGGCCAGGGACGGGCTCAACTCGCACCTGTGGTTCAAGGCCAAGGACGGCACCGACGACCCGGCCGCCCGGCGCGAACTGCTGGCGGCCGTCGCCGTGCTGGAGCGGGCCCCGGCCGACGAGGTGGAGGCGCTGGGCGTGCGCTACCGGGTGGTGCGCGGCGACGAGTTCGCCCGGACCGGCGACGACGGTCTGGAGCCGCCCCGCCCCACCGACGTGGAGCCCGTCAGCCCTTCGTGGGAGGACCCGGGGACCACCCGGTCGCCGGACGTGGGCTACGTCCTGGACCCCGGCCGGGACGAGGGCCCGATGGCGGGCGCCCTGCGGCTGGGCCTGCGCGACTTCACGTACACGGGCTCCCGCTTCCCGGCCGACGTGCGCGCGGACTCCGAGTGGGCGGCCCGGACGCACCCCGACGTGGTGCGGCTGCCCGTCGGCTTCTCGGTGGCCGAACGCGACGGGTCCGACTGGACCCCGTGCGGGTCCCTGGCGGCGACCCCGCACGAGGCGCGGCGCTCGCTGTACGAGGGGATGGCCCGCGTCTGGGCGATGCTCTACCGCTTCGACGAGCACAAGAGGGCCCTGTACGCGCGGGCCGCCGAGGCGTTCCGGGCGGCGGGGCGGGCCGACGAGGCGAGCGTGGAGGACCGCCTCTTCCGGATCTGCCGGGTCGAGCGGATGGTCCGCCTGGGCCCCGACGGCCCCGAGCCGCCCCGCCCGTCGGACCTCGCCGAGTACGGCCCCATGAAGCTCCACCCGACGCTGCACACGGACGGCACGGTCCAGTACGACGACTGACCGGCGGGCGCGGCCACCGACCGTCGGCCGCGGGCGACGCTCAGCGGCCGGGCAGCGGCCGGGTCCGGGGCAGGCGCCGCAGCCAGGACCAGGTGCCGACGCCTATCGCCAGCGCGATCAGGTGTCCCCAGTTCGTCAGCGGGTCGGTGAAGGCGATCAGGTCCTGGAGCAGCATCCCGCCGAAGGCGGCGAGCAGCGGCACGCGCAGCCACGGCCCGAGCAGGCCGGCCAGGGCGCCGACGCTCGCGGCGACGCCGAAGCTGATGCCGTAGTCGAGCCGGTGCAGCGAACTGTCGGGCAGCCGGCCCGCGAGCACGGCCAGACCCACCGGCACCTCGGTCGCGAGGGTGGCGAGGACATGACCGAGCAGGAAGACGACGGCCGTGCGGACGCCGCCTATACGCCGCTCCAGCGTCGTGAGGACCACCAGAAAGCCGAGCGTGAAGGGGGAGGCGAAGCCGCCCGCCACCCACAGCGCGCTGGCCACCAGGACCAGCACGGGCGTCCGCACCAGATGCGCGACGTCGGTGCTGGAGCCCTGGTGCAGGGCGTGTACGAGGGCGGGGTCCGCGTGGGCGGTGACGTAGGAGGTGACGGCGAGGACGGCCGCGTACGCGAGGGTGAACGGCACGGGGATCCGGTACCGGCGGCGGAGGAGGCCGGCTTCGGCGGACGGCGCGGAGGGCGGCCCGGCCGGCGGTCCGGCGAGCGGGCGGGTGAGCTGCTCGGCGGGCGGGTCGGCGCGGGGCGGGGTGCGCTGGCCCGGGATGCCGTCCAGCAGATCGCGGACGTCGGGCAGGGGCGGGTTCGTGGGTGCGGCCGTGCGTTCCACCGTGAAGCGCTCCTTCCGTTCGCCCCAGCCTTCGCGTCGCGTCCCCCGCTGTCTGTGACCGACGCCACGCCCGAGCCGATTCACAGCAAGCTCTGAGGCTTCTCAGGGCTGATCCCCCGGCACCCCGAAGCCGTGCCGAAGACGCCCCGCAGCCGTCCCGAAGCCGTCTCGAACGGATGTACGTCAACCTCACCCGCCGCACACGGAAACCCCTCAACAAACCGTCAGGGAAGTGCCAGGATGGGCGGATGCCCATCCCGTACGACATCCCCGACGCGCCCGAGGTACTGGACCGTCGCGAGGGCCCCTACGGTGAGGTCGTCCTGCGCCGGCACGGGGAGTTGCTCCAGATCATCGCCAACGGCTGCTTCCTGATGGACACCTCGGACGGCCGCTCCGAACGGCTCCTGGTCGACGCCGCGCTGGCCGCGCTGGACGGCCGCCCCTCCCCCCGCCTGCTGATCGGCGGCCTCGGCGTCGGCTTCTCCCTCGCGCACGCCGCCGCCGATCCCCGCTGGGGCGCCGTCACGGTCGTGGAGCGCGAGCGCGCCGTCATCGACTGGCATCTCGACGGCCCGCTGGCCGCGCTCTCCGGGGAGGCGCTCGCCGATCCCCGGTCGAAGATCGTCGAAGCGGATCTGCTCGACTACGTCAATGAGACATGCGACACGTTCGACGCCGTCTGTCTCGACATCGACAACGGGCCCGACTGGACCGTCACCGAGGGCAACGACAGCCTCTATTCGACGGCCGGACTCACAAGCTGCGCACGGGTGTTGAGACCCGGTGGAGTACTGGCCGTATGGTCCGCCCGACCCTCTCCGGAATTCGAGGGAACCATGGGGAATGCCGGGTTCCAGCAGGTGCGTACCGAAGAGATCCCGGTTGCCCGAGGCGTGCCGGACGTCGTGCATCTCGCCGTCCGACCTGGATAGCAAAGCCGTGGTGACTCCCCGTACGCTGCACCCCTGACGCCGATCATTTACGCGTCAACCGCAGTCATGCGCAGACAAGGGATCACCCCACTGGTTCCGGAAAGCACACTCAGGGGCGGGCGATGGAGCAGACACACACCGCACACAACACCACGGCGACGGCGACGCCGGGCGCGCAGCGGCGCGTTCTGGTGGTCGAGGACGACCCGACGATCGTCGACGCCATCGCGGCCCGCCTGCGCGCCGAGGGATTCCTCGTGCAAACGGCGGGGGACGGCCCCGCGGCCGTCGACACGGCAGAGGCCTGGCAGCCCGACCTGCTGATCCTCGACATCATGCTGCCCGGCTTCGACGGTCTGGAGGTCTGCCGTCGTGTGCAGGCCGCCCGTCCGGTGCCGGTGATGATGCTCACCGCGCGCGACGACGAGACCGACATGCTGGTCGGGCTCGGCGTGGGTGCCGACGACTACATGACCAAGCCGTTCTCCATGCGGGAGCTGGCGGCACGCGTCCACGTGCTGCTGCGCCGGGTGGAGCGGGCCGCGATCGCGGCGACGACCCCGCGCAGCGGGATCCTGCGGCTCGGCGAGCTGGAGATCGACCACGCGCAGCGCCGGGTGCGGGTGCGCTCGGAGGACGTGCACCTCACGCCCACCGAGTTCGACCTGCTGGTCTGCCTGGCGAACACCCCGCGCGCGGTGCTCTCCCGTGAGCAGCTCCTCGCGGAGGTCTGGGACTGGGCGGACGCCTCCGGCACCCGCACCGTCGACAGCCACATCAAGGCGTTGCGGCGGAAGATCGGCGCAGAGCGGATCCGCACGGTGCACGGCGTGGGCTACGCGCTGGAGACCCCGACGCCATGAGTTCCGGGCCGGACGGACCGAGAAGCCCCGGGGAGCCCTGGGGCCGACTGCGCCCGTTCTCGATCAAGACCAAACTGGGTGCGCTGGTCGTCATCTCGGTGCTGATCACCACCGGTCTGTCGATGATCGCGGTGCACACCAAGACGGAGCTCCGCTTCATCACGGTCTTCTCGATGATCGCCACACTCCTGATCACGCAGTTCGTGGCGCATTCGCTCACCGCGCCGCTGGACGAGATGAACACGGTGGCCCGGTCCATCTCGCACGGCGACTACACCCGCCGGGTGAGCGAGAACCGCCGCGACGAGCTGGGCGACCTGGCCCAGACGATCAACGTCATGGCGGACGAGCTCGAGGCGCAGGACCAGCAGCGCAAGGAGCTGGTGGCCAACGTCTCGCACGAGCTGCGCACGCCCATCGCCGGTCTGCGCGCCGTTCTGGAGAACGTCGTCGACGGCATCGCCGAGGCGGACACCGAGACGATGCGCACCGCCTTGAAGCAGACGGAGCGGCTCGGGCGGCTGGTGGAGACGCTGCTGGACCTGTCCCGCCTCGACAACGGCGTCGTCCCGCTGCGCAAGCGGCGCTTCGAGGTGTGGCCGTACCTGTCCGGGGTGCTCAAGGAGGCCAACATGGTCGCCTCGGCGCGCGCCACGATGGGCTCGGGCGGCAACCACACGCGCACCGACGTCCATCTGCACCTGGACGTCTCCCCGCCGGAGCTGACCGCGCACGCGGACCCGGAGCGGATCCACCAGGTCGTGGCGAACCTGATCGACAACGCGGTCAAGCACAGCCCGCCGCACGGACGGGTGACGGTGAAGGCGCGGCGCGGGCCGCTGTCGGAGTCGCTGGAGCTCGAGGTCCTGGACGAGGGGCCCGGCATTCCGCGCTCGGAGTGGCGCCGCGTGTTCGAGCGGTTCAACCGGGGAGCCGTCCGCCGTCCGCACGGGCCGGGCAGCGACGGCGGTACGGGGCTGGGGCTGGCGATCGCCCGCTGGGCGGTCGATCTTCACGGCGGCCGGATCGGAGTGGCCGAATCCGAGCGGGGCTGCCGGATTCTTGTCACTCTTCCGGGAGAGTCTTCCGCCTCAAGTTGACGTAAAGTTCGAACCGGAGCCACAAGATCCACCGACGTCCGCGCTGACGGACACGTGTGATCAGGCAGCGGACCGTCCCAGGTCGGCACGGGTCCGCACGCTCAGCGTGCGCGACCCGCATCAGCTCATCCCTTTTGACGCACAACCGCGCTTGTTTCCCGCCATTTACAGCCGCGAAACGCACTTTCCGATGTGACTTACGCGACGATGCACCGGCCCGGTCTGACCTTCCCCCTCCAGGGGGCGTAGCCTTTATTCCCGCTGTCCATCACCTTGTGAAGCGGAAGAGGGCGGTTGCCGCCGTGTCGCCACAGTCCCCCAGTAACGCAACGAACATCTCGACCGACGCAGACCAAGCGGGCAAGAATCCCGCTGCCGCGTTCGGGCCGAACGAGTGGCTCGTCGACGAGATCTATCAGCAGTACCTCCAGGACCCGAACTCGGTAGACCGTGCCTGGTGGGACTTCTTCGCCGACTACAAGCCGGGGGCCGCCACCGCCTCGGCTCCGGCGGGTACTGCGGCCGCGGGGGCCGCAGCGACCACCACGCCTCCGGCGCCGGCCGCACCGGCCGCTCCGGCCCAGGCGGCACCCGCTGCTCCGGCTCCCGCCGCACCGGCTCCCGCGCCGGCCGCCGCCCCGAAGCCCGCGGCCGCCGCCCAGGCTCCGGCTCCGGCGAAGGCGGCCCCGGCCGCCGCGAAGCCCGCACCGGCCGCGTCGGCGCAGGGTCCGGAGTTCGTGACGCTGCGCGGTCCCTCCGCCGCGGTCGCCAAGAACATGAACGCCTCGCTGGAGCTGCCCACGGCCACGTCCGTGCGCGCCGTCCCGGTGAAGCTGCTGTTCGACAACCGCATCGTCATCAACAACCACCTGAAGCGTGCCCGGGGCGGGAAGATCTCCTTCACCCACCTCATCGGCTACGCGATGGTGCAGGCCATCAAGGCCATGCCGTCGATGAACTGGCACTACGCGGAGAAGGACGGGAAGCCCACCCTCGTCAAGCCGCCGCACGTCAACTTCGGCCTGGCCATCGACCTGGTGAAGCCCAACGGCGACCGCCAGCTGGTCGTCGCGGGCATCAAGAAGGCCGAGACGCTGAACTTCTTCGAGTTCTGGCAGGCCTACGAGGACATCGTCCGCCGCGCCCGCGACGGCAAGCTGACGATGGACGACTTCACCGGTGTCACGGTCTCCCTGACCAACCCCGGCGGCCTCGGCACCGTCCACTCGGTCCCGCGCCTGATGCCCGGCCAGTCGGTCATCATGGGTGTCGGCTCCATGGACTACCCGGCGGAGTTCCAGGGCACCAGCCAGGACACCCTGAACAAGCTCGGCATCGCCAAGGTCATGACGCTCACGTCGACCTACGACCACCGGGTCATCCAGGGCGCCGCCTCCGGCGAGTTCCTGCGCGTCGTCGCCAACTCGCTCCTCGGCGAGAACGGCTTCTACGACGAGATCTTCGAGGCGCTGCGCATCCCCTACGAGCCGGTCCGCTGGCTCAAGGACATCGACGCCAGCCACGACGACGACGTCACCAAGGCCGCCCGGGTCTTCGAGCTGATCCACTCCTACCGGGTCCGCGGCCACGTCATGGCCGACACCGACCCGCTGGAGTACCGCCAGCGCAAGCACCCCGACCTGGACATCACCGAGCACGGCCTCACCCTGTGGGACCTCGAGCGCGAGTTCGCGGTCGGCGGCTTCGCCGGCAAGTCCCTGATGAAGCTGCGTGACATCCTCGGCGTGCTGCGCGACTCGTACTGCCGCACCACCGGCGTCGAGTTCATGCACATCCAGGACCCGAAGCAGCGCCGCTGGATCCAGGACCGCATCGAGCGCGCGCACAGCAAGCCGGAGCGCGAGGAGCAGCTGCGTATCCTGCGCCGGCTGAACGCGGCGGAGGCCTTCGAGACCTTCCTCCAGACCAAGTACGTCGGCCAGAAGCGCTTCTCTTTGGAGGGCGGCGAGTCCGTCATCCCGCTGCTCGACGCGGTGCTGGACAGCGCGGCCGAGTCGCGGCTGGACGAGGTCGTCATCGGCATGGCCCACCGCGGCCGCCTGAACGTCCTCGCGAACATCGTCGGCAAGTCGTACGCGCAGATCTTCCGGGAGTTCGAGGGCAACCTCGACCCGAAGTCGATGCACGGCTCCGGCGACGTGAAGTACCACCTGGGCGCCGAGGGCACCTTCACCGGTCTCGATGGCGAGCAGATCAAGGTCTCGCTGGCCGCGAACCCGTCCCACCTGGAGACGGTCGACCCGATCATCGAGGGCATCAGCCGCGCCAAGCAGGACATCATCAACAAGGGCGGCACGGACTTCACCGTCCTGCCGGTCGCCCTGCACGGCGACGCGGCCTTCGCGGGCCAGGGCGTGGTGGCCGAGACCCTGAACATGTCGCAGCTGCGCGGTTACCGCACCGGCGGCACGGTCCACATCGTCATCAACAACCAGGTCGGCTTCACCGCCGCCCCGGAGTCCTCGCGCTCGTCGATGTACGCCACGGACGTGGCGCGCATGATCGAGGCCCCGATCTTCCACGTGAACGGCGACGACCCGGAGGCCGTGGTCCGCGTCGCGCGGCTGGCCTTCGAGTTCCGCCAGGCGTTCAACAAGGACGTGGTGATCGACCTCATCTGCTACCGCCGCCGCGGTCACAACGAGTCGGACAACCCGGCCTTCACCCAGCCGCTGATGTACGACCTGATCGACAAGAAGCGCTCGGTGCGCAAGCTGTACACCGAGTCCCTCATCGGTCGCGGCGACATCACTCTGGAAGAGGCCGAGCAGGCGCTCCAGGACTACCAGGGCCAGCTGGAGAAGGTCTTCACGGAGGTCCGCGAGGCCACCGCGCAGCCCGCCCCCGGCGACGCCCACGAGCCGCAGGACAACTTCCCCGTCGCGGTGAACACCGCCGTCTCCGCGGAGGTCGTCAAGCGCATCGCCGAGTCCCAGGTCAACATCCCGGACTCCTTCCACGTCCACCCGCGCCTGCTGCCGCAGCTCCAGCGCCGGGCGTCGATGGTCGAGGACGGCACGATCGACTGGGGCATGGGCGAGACGCTGGCCGTCGGCTCGTTGCTGCTGGAAGGCACCCCGGTCCGGCTCTCCGGCCAGGACTCGCAGCGCGGCACCTTCGGCCAGCGCCACGCGGTGCTGATCGACCGCGAGACGGGCGAGGAGCACACCCCGCTCCAGTACCTCAACGAGGAGCAGGCGCGCTACAACGTCTACAACTCCCTCCTCTCCGAGTACGCGGTGATGGGCTTCGAGTACGGCTACTCGCTGGCCCGCCCCGACGCGCTCGTGATGTGGGAGGCGCAGTTCGGCGACTTCGTCAACGGCGCGCAGACCGTGGTCGACGAGTACATCTCGGCGGCCGAGCAGAAGTGGGGGCAGACGAGCGGTGTCACGCTCCTCCTCCCCCACGGCTACGAGGGCCAGGGCCCGGACCACTCCTCGGCCCGTGTCGAGCGCTTCCTCCAGCTCTGCGCCCAGAACAACATGACGGTCGCGATGCCCACGCTCCCGTCGAACTACTTCCACCTCCTGCGGTGGCAGGTGCACAACCCGCACCACAAGCCGCTGGTCGTCTTCACCCCGAAGTCGATGCTGCGCCTCAAGGCCGCCGCGTCGAAGGCGGAGGAATTCACGAGCGGCCAGTTCCGCCCGGTCATCGGCGACACGACCGTCACCGACCCGGCGGCCGTGAAGAAGGTCGTCTTCTGCACCGGCAAGGTCTACTACGACCTGGACGCCGAGCGTCAGAAGCGCGGCGTCACGGACACGGCGATCATCCGCCTCGAGCGGCTGTACCCGCTGCCGGGTGCCGAGGTCCAGGCGGAGGTCAACAAGTACCCCAACGCCGAGAAGTACCTCTGGACCCAGGAGGAGCCGGCCAACCAGGGTGCCTGGCCGTTCATCGCCCTGAACCTGATCGACCACCTGGACCTCGCGGTCGGCGCGGACGTGCCGCACGGCGAGCGCCTGCGCCGCATCTCGCGCCCGCACGGCTCGTCCCCGGCGGTCGGCTCCGCCAAGCGACACCAGGCGGAGCAGGAGCAGCTGGTGCGTGAGGTGTTCGAGGCGTAGTCCTCACCCACCGCGCGCGAAGGGCCCGCCCCCGGAGGTTTCCGGGGGCGGGCCCTTCGGCGTTCGCATGGACCGTCGGATCGGGACGTCCGGGGTCCGGTCTCGGGCGGTCAGGTCTTCGGGCGGTCAGGTCTTCGGGCCGTCGGGACTTCTGGCGTCAGGTCGTCTGGGGTTCGAAGTCCCAGAAAGGACGGTTGCGGGAGCGGGCCGAAATGGTGTGGACGTGCTGTTTGCCCAGCGTCGCCTCGAGATCCGACAGGGCTTCCTGCTCGACCTTCTCCGCCCGTCGGCGGTCCCGCAGCGCCCGCAGGTCGGCCGCGTGCGCGATCCGGGCCGACAGGGTCAGCGGATGGGTTCGCCCGAGCGACTCGATGGCCCGTGTGACCGTGTCCGTGCTGAGCGTGGCGGCTCCCTCGGTGTCGCCCACGAGATTGCGCAGGGCGGAGGCGTTGAGGGCGCACCCCAGGGTCCAGGGGTGGTTCTCCCCCGCCGACACGGTCATGGCCGCCAGCGCCTGTTCGACCAGGACGTGGGCGGAATCGCGTTCACCGACGTTGCGCAGGATCAGCGCCTGGTTGGAGCGGGCCCCGGCGATGAAGGGGTGCCCGTCGGCGAGCATCACCTCGTAGCGGGCGACGACGGCCTCACTGAGTTCGTGGGCCTGGTCGATGTCGCCGTGCTCGCGGGTGAAACAGCTCTGGGCCGAGACGAAGAGCAGCGTCACCGGGTCCGTCTCGCCCAGCACGCGTTCGCCGCGCTCCAGCACCCTGGTCAGGATGCGGCCGGCCTCCTCCCGGTTTCCGCCCCGGTAATGGCAGAGCGCGAGGTTGTACTCGGCGCGCAGGGTCTGCGGGTTGTCCTCGCCCATCACGATGCGGTTCTCGCGCACGTTGCGCGCCTGGATCGACTCGGCCTCGGCGTAACGGCCCAGCAGGCGAAGGCCGATGGCGTACGACAACTCCGAGTCGAGGGTCCAGGGGTGGCGTGCCCGCAACAGGGTGCGTCGGGCCTCCAGAGTCCGCCGGTCGACGTCCAGGGCCTCCTCGTACCGGCCCAGCAGCCGCAGGGAGACGGCCATGTTGTTCTGTGCGTTGAGGGTGCGGGAGTCCTGCTCGCCGAGGAGTTCACGGTAGGCGACGAGGATCCACTGGGACAGCTCCAGCGCCTCGTCGTACCGGGCGAGGCCACGCAGGTCGGCGGCGAGGCCGGCGGCGGCGCGCAGGTGTTCCAGGTCCTGCGGTCCGCGTTCCTCCTTCAGGCGCTCGACGGCCGCCCGGCTGAGCGCCTCGGTGCGGGTGTAGTCGCCCACCGCCCGCAGCAGGTTGGTGTAGTGGTAGGTCAGCTCCCAGATCCGCTGGTGGGTGGGGCCGAGCAGCTTGCGCCAGGCCTTCATGGCGCGTTCGCCGAGCTTGATGCCGGAGAGGTACTCGCCCGAGAAGTACATGTAGCGCAGGCAGTTGAAGACCAGCCGCTGGACGTTGGCGTCCTTGGTCTCCAGGACGTCCGCGTATTTGAGGTGCGGGACGATCTCGGCGTAGCCGGGCCACAGGTCCGGGTCGGTGGGCCGGCGCGGGTCCGCGGCGGCCAGGGCCTGGCGTACGACCTCGATGAACTCCCTGCGGTCCTCCTCCGGCATGTCCTTGTGGACGATCTGGTGGACCATGCGGTGCAGGTAGAGGGATTCACCGGAGGAGGCAGCCTCGTCGACGGCAGCCTCGTGGGATTCCAGCCGGACGACCGAGTACTGGCGCAGCTGGTTGATCGCCCTGTTCCACAGCAACGGGTCGTTGACCAGCCCGGCGACCTGTTCGGGCAGTTCGTCGACCGGCATCTCCTTGAGGAGCCGCACGGGGATGAAGCCGGGGGCGAAGAAGGTGCACAGGCGCAGCAGGTCCACCGACTCGGGGACCGTCTCGCGGAGTTTGTTCAGCAGTATCGACCAGGCGGTCTGGAAGGCCAGCGGGAAGTCCGCCGACACCTTCACCACGTCACTGTCCACCCCGCCTTCCAGCAGGGCGATGTACTCCCGCACCGACAGATCCGAGTCGTTCAGCCAACCCGCCGTCTGGTCCAGCAGCAACGGCAGATCCTCCAACGCCTCCGCCAGCTGATCGGCCTCCGTCTCCGCCAGCCGCGGCGCCCGGCGCCGGATGAACGCCACCGACTCGTCCCGGGCGTACACCGGCACCTCCAGCAACTTGCTGTTGTGCTCGCTCCACTCCGGATTACGCGACGTGATGATCACATGCCCCGGCCCGGTCGGCACGAGATCCCACACCTGGTCCGGTTCGTCCGCCCCGTCCAGGATCAGCAGCCACCGCCCGTAGGGATCACCCCGGCGCAACGCGTCACGCACCGCACGCAACCGCTCCCCGTACTCCTGCCCCGTCTGCAACCCCAGCTTCGGCGCCAACTCGGCCAGCAGCCGCCGGTAGGTCACGCGTTTCTCGGCGCTCACCCACCACACCACGTCGTACTCGGAACCGAAGCGGTACACGTACTCCGCCGCCAGCTGTGTCTTGCCCACCCCCGACATGCCGTGCAACGTCACCACGCCCGCGCCCGGCTCGGCGCCCTGCAACAGGTGATACGCCTCGTTGAGCAACAACTCCCGTCCCGTGAAACGGGTGTTGCGACGCGGCACGCCACCCCACACCTCCGGCATCGAAGCCGGGAACCGGGGGCCGCGCCCGAGGTCGTCGGACCGCCGCGCCGAGGTGTCCCAGGACAGGTCCAGCCGGTCGAGCAGACGCCGCTCGGCCTCGTCGGCGCCCATGTTGGTGAGGTTCACCGGTGCGAGTACCGCGGTCGCCGACGGCACCGGCGCCGCGGTCACGGACACGGCGGCGAAGCGGGACGGGTCAGGGGCCACCACTTCACGCAGGGCCGTGTTCCACTCCTCGTGGGAACGGGGCCCCAGTTGGAAGTACCACTCACTGACCAGGATGAGGATCCGGCCCTCCGAGAGTTTCAGGTCGCGCAGCAGGTCCACCAGCGGAACGTCCGCCGGCGAGTCCCAGCGCAGATACACCACCCGGACGCCGCGTCGCTCCAGCCGGTCCCCGATCCAGGCCGCCCAGGCCCGGTTGAAGCCGGCGAAGTGGATCGTGACCGTCTGCCTCGCAGTCTCCCTCTCGGTTGACCTGACCGACGTACGGGCTCCAGACATGCGGCGGCCTCCAGCGCGTAATCCCAAGAAATCGTAGAACCTCGGCGCCGCGCTCGTAAGGTCCCGGGACCCGAGGAGCGCGTCCCCGGATCCGACGATCTTTGCGCAACAGACGGCGACGGGGGGCCGGAATCCTCACTCACGTGCGGACCCCTCACTCGTTCGGTCGCCGGACGGAGGCGTGGCGCTGCCCCCACAGGCTGCGGGCGGCCTTCACGTACGCGTGTGCGCGGGCCGTGTGGCCCCTGGGCGCGGGATGCGCGCCCAGGCGTTCGTAGGTGGCGGCCATCTCGTCGACGAACCGGCGGCCCTGGACGGTGAGATCCGGCGAGGCCACCAGGGCCGGCAGCACCGCGCCGACCTGGACGCGATAGCGCGCGTGCTGGGCCCAGGCCGCCTCCCGGTGCGGCGTGTCCTCGGCGAGGGCGCGGCGCTGGTAGAAGTCCGCGATCGCCAGGTGGGAGTACGCGCCCTGCAACAGGCCGTCATAGGGCCGCGGATCCGGCCTCCAGGGCGCGAAGTACTTCTCGACAGGCGGTGATTCGTGCAGCGTCACCATGTCGGAGAGGGCCGCCAGCTTGGCATGGTGCAGTTCGTGCACGATCGTGGCCGCGAAGGTCACCGGGTCGGGCGGAACGCTGCTGAGCAGCGCGCCGAACGCCTCGCGCCGGGTGGCACTGCAACTGCCGCGGCCGGATTCCGTGGCGCCCGGCGGCGGCGCCAGCGGGACCAGACAGCGCAGCAGTGCCATCGCCTCCGTCACGCGGTGCTCTCCGCCCGAGCGCAGCGCCGCCGCCGTGCCCGACCACGTCTGGAGCCAGCGCTTGCGTTCCGCGTCGTCGAGCGTCGTAGGACCGCTCAGCGCGCTGTGGCGGGGGTCGCGGACCGCCCGGTAGGGGTCGAGGTCGTCCAGCGGCATGGGAGCGGTACCGGGCAGCAGTCCCGGCAGTGCGTACGCCGGCGTCCAGGCGAGGGCGCCGGACCAGGCCCCGAAGCCGCTTTCCAGGTGCACGACGATGTCCGGGGCAGATCGCTGCCGCAAGGTCAGACACCCGGCGTCGTGGCGGACCTCGACCTCTGGGTCGCCCGGCTCGGCGGTGCGCAGCGCGCCGAGCGACGGCAGGACGAGTTCACCGTCGTACGCGGTCACCCGTACGGCGAAGGGGATCCCGGCACGGGAGGCGGCCGCGGCGGCGACTGCGCTGAAGTGCGCCAGGTCCTGGGCGAGTCGACGCGCGCGCTCGGCGGGCCGGGACCCGTGCGAGCCGTCCCCCGCGTCGAGTCCGCGCAGGCACCGCCAGCCCCACGCCCCCGTCAGGGGGTAGAGGAGCCGGGCGCGGGCGGGCCCCGGGGCGGACGGCCCGCCTGTCGTGCCGGTGCGGTCCGCCTCCGTCAGCAGCGCCCAGTCCTGCCGCAGGCGTGTCTTCTGTCCGGCCGAACAGACCCGGGGGTCGGCGGCCTCGGCCGCCTCCAGTACGGCGCGCAGGACGAGCAACCGCCGGGTGTCCTGGTCCGATGCCAGGAGAGCCAGCGTGCCGGGCCCCGCGCCGGTGCGGCCGAGGTCGACGAGGGTCTCGTGCGGGACCTCCGGAAGGATCACGGGGTTCCCCCTTCGCGAAGGGCCGGGACGGCCGGGACCGCGCCCTCGGCGAGCCGCCGAGCCACATGGTGGATGAAGTGCTGGAGGCTGGAGCAGTACACGGACGGGTTACGGAAGCCGTGCCCGGCCCGGTAGCGGTGCGCGTAGTGGCCGCCGCCGCACACCGCCACCATCGGGCAGGCCCGGCACTGCTCAGCGAGGGCCGAGGTGCCCGCCTGCCGTGCGGCCACGGCCGGGTGCCGCAGCGCGTCGTCGAAGGTGTGCCGGAAGACGTCCAGGCCGGTCCGTGCGGCTCCCTCGTACGCGGACTTCAGTGAATCCACCTGTTCGAGGGAACCGTCGGTCTCGACGACCACCGCATCGAACGGGGCGAGCCCCAGTGACTCGGTGGCCGCCGGCAGTCCCAGCAGCAGGGCGACACACTCCTCGAACAGGCGCACCCTCGTCTCCCGCCGGCCGGCCGCCCACCAGCGGTCGAACACGGCGCACAGCCACTCCCCGTGCCGTCGACCGGCCAGCTGCGGCGGCGGGGCCGACCAGTTGCCGTGCGGCAACAGCAGGTCCAGCGCGGGCGGACGCAGCGCGAGCAGCGACTCGTACGCCTCCACGGGGTCCAGCGTGGGGTCGACGACGGTGAGGACACCGGCGTAGGACCGCGGGTACCGCTCGGCGAGCAGCCGGGTGCCGCGGACGGCGGCGGGCCAGGACGGCCGTCCGGCGTGGTCGACGCGGCGGGCGTTGTGCGCGGCGAGGCCGCCGTCGAGGCTGACGCCGACCATGATGCCCGCGTCGGCCAGCGTGGTGAGGCGCTGTGGCGTGAGCAGGGTGGCGTTCGTCTGGACGACGGCGTGGACCGCGCAGCCGGCCGGGGCGCGGTCGCGGACGAGGGCGGTGAAGCGGGCCAGCGTCCCCGCACCGGCCAGCAGGGGTTCGCCGCCGTGCAGGACGAGGGAGAGAGCCGTCAGGCGGTGGGCACCGGCGTGCTCGGCGATGCGGGTCGCGGTGGCGTCCAGGACCTCGGCGGGGGCGGCCCGGGGACGGCTGCGCCAGGTGCTGTCGGGGCCCTCGTAGAGGTAGCAGTACGTGCAGGCGAGGTTGCAGCGTCCGTGCATCTTCACGATGAACTGACGGAACGGCCAACGGGTTTGACGGATGCCTGCCGCCGCTCCAGACACTCCAGCACCCCCATGCCGTAGGGCCCGGTCCGCGGCCCCTCGCCCCGCACCGGCCACATGCCCGGACGGACGCCCGGCGCAAACTCCGAGCGATCACGATCGTCCATTTCTGCTAAGAAGACGACCGAAATTGTCGCTCTCGGACCGAGCGCTCCCGCCTCCGGTTTCTCACCGCGTCAGAGTGCGTTGTTGAAGCCCCACAACATCTCGCTCGGCCGGGCCGCCCGCTCCCGTAGCTCACCGAGCACATCGCGCAGCACCGGATGCTCGATCGTGCTCAGCTCCGCGAGATCCAGTGCCAGCAGGTCGGGGAGCGGCTCGGGAACACCGGGCGGTGCCGGCGCCTCCGCATCCCTCGACGCCTCGTCCCGTGCGCCCATCCCGTGGTCCTCCCGACTCGCTCCACTCACGTCACACGCTCCAGTTCGGCCAGTCGCTCCGCCGTCTCGGCGGGCGTCGGGCCGTCGGTGACCAGGCTGCCCTCGGGCAGCCGTGCCCACTCGGCGCGGGCCGCGCGGTAGGCCTCCCGGGCGGCCCGCGGGCGGGTGGCCGCCTCGTAGGACATACCCCGCCAGTGGTGTGCTTGCGCACCCGTCTGGACGGCCTCCTGTCGTCGCCGGTCCGTTTCGGCCACCCCCTCGGCCTCCCGGGCCGCCTCCGCCGCGTCGCGGAAGGCGTCGACCGCCAGGTCGAGGCGGGCCGGGCGGCGCAGGCTGCGGTAGGCCTCGAACTGGACCTGGCCGAGGTCCAGTCGGCACCGGGCGGCCAGCAGCGGATCGCCCGCGTCCGCCGCCGCGAGGCCGAAGAGGTGCTCGGCCTCGCGCAGGTCGACACGGTCGCCGCGGGCCCGGTAGCGCAGCATCAGCGCGCGGCCGAGCAGCAGCAGCCGGTGGGCGACCTGCCGGCTGCCCGCCGGGGTCTCCATCCGGCAGTCGCGCAGCACGCGGATCGCCCGGGACAGCGCGTCCCGCGCCCGTGCCCCGGACTGGAGTCCGGCCAGCCGCAGGAGCGCTTCGCCCCACTCGGCGAGGACGTCGGCGTGCGCGGGCGCGTCGCGGGACATCCGCTGGGCGGCCTGCGCGAAGCGGTCGGCGGCCGCCTCCAGCTCCGCCGGTTCACCCGACTCCGCGTACCGGGCGACGGCTATCCGCCCGGCCCGCGCCAGCAGGGACGCGCGCCGGCCCTGTTCGCGCACCAGGGAGAGGGCCTCGTCGACGCGGGCCTGGGCGTCGTCGAGCGGGCCGCCCGCCTGGAGCAGCGCGTCGACCAGGTCGAGCAGGATGCGCACCCGCGCGCGTGCCGACTCGGCGGTGTACGGCTCCCCGCCGGTGTCCAGGGCGGTGCGCAGCGACTGCGCGCCCTGCTCGGCGTAGAGGCGGGCCTGGACGGGATCGGCGGTGGTGCCGGAGAGCCGCAGCAGGATCCGGCCGTGCTCCAGGGGGAGTTCGGGCGGGCGCAGGCGCCGGTCGGGCCAGACGTCGGCGAAGGCCTCCAGCATGCCGACGGCGCCCTGGAGGAGCGCGCTGTCGCCGCCGAGCCGCCACTGTGCCTCCAGGGCGCGCACCCGTTCCAGGGTGAGCCTGAGCGCCTCGCTCTCGTCGAGGCCCGGCGCGGCGCAGGCGACGGCGTACTCGCGGTCGGCGCGGCGCAGCAGGTCCAGGGCGCCGGTGCGGTCGCCGCGCCGCCTGCGGTCCGTCGCGCCCGCGTGCAACACCCGAGCCAGCACGGCCCGTTCGCGCAGCCGGCGCGGATGCGCGGTCGCCCGTTCCGCGGCCGCCTCGGCCTCCTGGAGGAGGTCGTCGCCGCCCTGTACCTCCCACAGCCGCAGGGTGCAGTGCGCGTACTCGGCCCACAGTTCGGGGTCCGCGCCCGCCCGTTCGCGCTCGGTGGCGCCGCGCAGCAGCTGCACCGCGTCGATGACGTCCTGGATCATGCCCTCGCTGTCGAAGCGCTCGATCAGCGCTCGGGCCCTGCGGACCGCCTGGTGCGTCGGCCGGTCCACGGGCTCTCCCGGTCCAATCCGGCTCGCCGGGCTCTCGAACTGCTCGGGCAGCGGCATGAACCGCCGCAGGACGCGGGCCGCGACCTCCGCGAAGGGCTGTGGCACGGGCGCCTCCTCGCCGCTGCCCCCGTTGTCCCTGTCGTCCCTGTCGTCCCCGTGATCCCCGTGATCGCCGTGGTCGCCGGGGTCCGTGCGCCGGGTGGCGGGCACGTACGGGCGGCCCGCGCCGCCGTCGCCGAGCTGGGCGAGGGCCAGGGCCGGGAAGTTGGGGCCGGCCTTGCCGAAGCGCTGCTCTATGTACTCCGAGCAGTGCTTGAGCACCAGCATGGCCTCGTCGCGGCCCAGCCGGGACAACAGGGCGTCACGGACGTCGGGCTCGATGCGGTACCACAGGGCGCCGCCGTCGGCGTACTCCTCCGAGGCGCGCGTGAGCAGGCCGCCGACCAGCACCTCGGCGAGTTCGGCCGGCCCGGAGTCGGGCAGCATCGTGCGCTGGACGAGCTGCATCACGGGCAGGCACAGGGGTGCGGCGGCCAGGTACACGGCGAGCCGTCCGGCGGCCGGGGAGGCGCTGGAGCTGAACCTGCTGACCCGTTCGAAGGGAGTGCGCCGACGGTCGACGCGCGCCGCCGGCGCGGCCGGCTGGTCCGCGCGCACCCAGCCCACGGCCCCCGGGACGGGCCCGGCACCGGCCCCGGACAGCAGCCGCGCCCAGGCGCCCAGGGCCACCGGCTCGGGCGGCAGCACGGGCACCGGCAGGGCTCCCCGGCGCACCTCGGCCGGGCCACCCGCCGGGGTGCGCACCCGCAGTGCGGCCGCTCCGCCCAGTGTCTCGCCGCGGCTCAACTCACAGAACTGGACGGGCAGTCGGGTGCGGCTCCACAGGCGCTGGGGCAGCGGCTGGAGCACGGCGACCGGACCCTGCCGGGAGAGGTGGTGCAGCAGCCGGTGCGCGTGGCCGCTGTGCCACAAGGGGCCCGCGCAGTCGCTGACGAACAGGACGATCCGGCGGCCGGTGGGGTCGCTGAGCCGGTCCGTGGAGTGCAGCGGCGCCGCGTAGGCGTCGGGACTGCGGCTGACGGCCGGCTCACCGTCCGGGCCCTGGTGCAGATGACTGACCTGGATGTCGGAGAAGGCGCCCAACCGGCCGAACACCTCTTGGAGTTCGATGAACAGCCGGTCCCAGACGCGCATCGAGGACGAGGCGTCCAGGACCAGCTGGAGCCGGGCGTCGCCCCGGGTGACGGCCCGGTACACGGGCAGGATCAGGCCGCCCGCCTGCGCGCTGCGTTCCGCCGTCGCCGTCTCGTCGAGCCGTGTGCGCAGCGGTGGGGCGGGGCTGCGGTAGCGCTGCAACCGCCGTAAGGCGCGCTGGAGTTCGAGCGGCGCGGGCAGCACGGGGGCGGCGGGTACGCCCACCGGCAGCGCGGCGGCCCGCCCCGCGCCCTGGGTCCGCTCCACCCCGTCCTGCGGGACCGGGTACAGGCTCACCCGCCCGTCGGTCCCCAGGTCCTGCGGCGGCCGTTCCAGCCGTTCGGTGCGGTCCCCCCGCGGCCGTCCGTCCGCGTCCCGGCGGCCCCCGTCGTCGGGACGGGGTAGGGGCCTGGCGGCGGTTGCGGCGGGCGGGTCCTCCTGTTCCGGGTCGTCCACCGGGCGGGTCCAGCGCGCCAGCCAGAGCGCGTCACAGAGCTGCGGCACATCGGGGTCGAGGCCCACGGCACGCAGCCGCGAGACGAGTTCGGCCAGCGGATCACCGACGCGCGGTACGGGGGCCGAGGCGCCGGCGGTCGCCGCGGAGCCGTCCCCGTCCCGGTCGGCACCCGGAGTGCCGGGCCGGGGGCCGTCGGGCGGGACGGGGCCGTGGCGTGCCGCTGCGTCGGGCATCAGGCCCTCACCTCGGGCGGTCGAGTCGCTGGATGAGCAGATCGGCCAGGCGGTCACGGCTGGGCGGCGCGGCCGCGTCGGTGAGGTAGATCGCGTTCAACAGCTGGTCCGCCGCGAGGAGTTCACTGCGCGAGCGCTCCAGGAACCGCGTGATCAGATCGTCCCCCGCGCGGGCCGCCTCGTCCCCGAGGTGCGCGCGTACGAAGGTCGCGAGCCGGTTGTGATCGGGGCGCCCCAGCTCCAGGTGGATGCACCGGCGCATCAGCGGGGCCGGGAAGTCGCGCTCGCCGTTGCTGGTGAGCACGACGAAGGGGAAGGCACGGCAGCGCACTCGGCCGTCCCGCACCCGGACCTTCACCCCGTCGGCGGTCAGCACCTCGGCCTCGCCGTCCGGCAGCCGGTCGGCGATGCGCTCCAGCTCGGGGATCGCGAACTCGCCCTCCTCCAGCACGTTCAGCAGGTCGTTGGGCAGGTCGATGTCGCTCTTGTCCAGCTCGTCGATGAGCAGCACGCGCGGGGTGTCGGAGGGCAGCAGCGCGGTGCCGAGCGGTCCCAGCCGGATGTAGCTGCCGATGCCCTCGACCGCGCCCGGCGAACCGGCCGCCGACCCGAACCCGCCCTGCGCGGCGATCTGGACGTCCTGGAGCCGGGCGATCGCGTCGTAGTGGTACAGCCCGTCCTGGAGCGCGGAACGGCTGACGATGGACCAGCGCAGCACGTTGCCGAGCCCGAGTTCGTACGCCACCGAGTGGGCGAGCGTGCTCTTGCCCGCGCCGGGGCTGCCCGTCACGAGCAGGGGGCGGCGCAGATAGAGCGCCGCGTTGATCATCTCCAGCTCCTCGGCGCCCGGCCGGTGCAGTTCCGCCAGGTGCCGGTGCGCGCCGAGCCTGCGGTCCTGGGACCCGTCTCCGGAACCCGCCGCGTCACGGCTGGTGAAGTCGCGCCAGGGGGGCGGATCGGGCAGCCGCTCGATCCCGTCGTGCGGTTCGCCGGCGCCTCGGTAGATGAGCCACTCACTGGATTCGGTCATGATCCGGTCCTCGTCACTCGTCCGCCGCGGCCGTCCGAACGTGCATCACGTTATCCATCCTGGAGGTGCCTGGTAAGGGGCCTCTCGGCCCCGCGGGCGGGTGGGTTCAAGGAGCCTCCAGCAGGTCACCGGTCCCGGGCAGCGGCTGGTGGGGATCGTCGTACAGCAGCGCGACACCGTCGGCCCAGAACGACTCGGTGCGGCCCGCGCGCAGCCGCATCCGGAGATCGTGCACGGCCTCGGGCAGGTACTGCGCGCTCGGTGGTTCGGCGATCCCGTCGATCGTGCCGCGGTGGAACTCCCCGCAGACGGCGTCGGCCCGGCCGTGCCGTCGACGCCACAGGGCCACGCCGTAGCCGCCGCGCACGATCCGGGCGAGCGCCTCCGCGTCGTCCTCGTACCGGAGGTCGCCGTAGCGGCACAGCACCGGGACGGTGCCGTGCGACAGGGCGCGCAACTGCTCGACGGTCGGGACGGGTTTACGCAACCCCTCGTCGCAGTCGAGGACTTCGGCCTTGGCACGGTGGGCGTGCAGCCAGCGCCAGCGGGCTCGGCGCTCCGCTTCCCATTCGTCCGGGTCGTCGAAACCGTCCGGGCCGTCGGCTTCGGCCCTGCTGGCCGCGGGGCCGTCCGGCCCTCCCCCGCCGTACGCGCCGAACGCCGCGTCGGGCAGCAGGCCGCGGTCTGCACAGCGCACGACGACCGGCCGCAGCGCCCCCAACGGCTCCTGCCCGGGCGTGAGTTGCCAGTTGTCGACCTCCAGGCCCAGCAGCGCGTGCGGCAGCGCCACCTGAAGGAGCGCGGGCCTGCCGGGTTCGTCGCAGTGCCGGAAGGCCTCCGCGAGCGGACCGGCGAGGTGCGCGGGCAGATCGGCCAGCGGGGTGCGCTCGGCCTCGTGCAGCCGGACCACCTCGCCGCCGGGCACGGTCACCGAGACCGACCAGTCGCAACGGTCCGGCTCCCAGCCGCGCCGCACCAGTTCGAGCAGGGCGGACGGCCGGGCCACACTGCCGGCGGGACCGGCACGCGCGCGTGCGTCGGGCCCGCCGCGCCGCTGCCGCCCGCGGGCGGCGGGACCCACCGCCGGGTACGGGCCGCCGGAGACCGTGTCGAGGTCGTCGCGCTCCGCCTCGTCCCGCCGGCGCAGCCGCTCGATCCGCTGTTCGGCGAGCCCGGACCGGTAGCGGGCGCCGAGCCGCTGGGCCGCCTGCCACACCCAGACCCACAGGGCCTTCTCGGCGTCCGGGGTGCTGGGCACGACGAACGGGCGCGGAGCGGACATCGCGCGCATCGCGTAGTCGAGGACGAGTTCCAGTGCCCCGTCGTCACTCGCGCTCTCGTACAGCGCTCCGAGGCCGTCGCGCCAGCCGCGGGGCGCGGGCAGCGGGGTGGGTGCCTGGAAGTCGGGGAGGGAGTCGAGGATGTCCAGCAGCCCGCGGGTGCTCTCGGGCGGCGGGAGTTCGGCGAGCCGGCCCAGCAGCTGGATCCGCTCGTCGGGGCTGAGCGTGCGGCCCGGCCGCGCGCCGAGCCTGCCCTGTACGTCCGTCCAGGTCTGCCGCCGGGAGGCGGGGTGGCGCTGCCGGTCACGGTGGTAGCGGTCGTGGGCGTGGAAGACCGCCTGGTAGAGGTCGCTGTGCTCGGCCGGCACCGCCTCCGCGGAGACCCGCAGGGTGCGCAGCTGCTCGATCCCGGTGGACGTGCCCCCGGGCCGGTGGTCGGAGCGCGCCTTCAGCACGCCGATCACCTCGCCGCGCTCGGGGTCGATCACCGGGCCGCCCGAGACGCCGTACGGCAGATCATTGTCGCCCAGCCGCATCTGCACGTCCGAGGACCAGCCGCCGATGGTGCCCTGGACGGTGAGCGTGCCGTCCAGGATTTGCAGCCGGCCCTCGTTCTCGGTCCAGCCGGCGTACAGCACCCGGCCCTCGCCGTAGTAGGCCGCCGGACGCTCGGAGACGTACACGCACTCGTGGTCCTCGACGGGTTCGGTCAGCTGGACCAGGGCGAGGTCCGGGGCGGGCCAGTTCCCCGCGGGCAGTGCCGGCCCGGCGCCGTCGGCCCGGTCGGCACGGTCGGGGAGGGTCGCCACGACCCGGCCCGGGGCGGTGGACGTGCCCCGCCCCGGTGCTGTCTCGTACACCACCGCGACCTCGCCCCCCTCCCCGCCGCAAGCCACGTGTGCGCAGGTCAGAACCCAGTTCGGGGCGATGAAGAAGCCGCTCCCGAGGAACGTTGCGGGCTCCTCCAGGGCATACCCGACGGCCGGGCGATGAATGCGCACGGTCGCGGCCACGACGAGTCCACGCAGTGCACGACGGGCCGCATCGAACGCGTTCGATGCGCCCGGGGCGTGCCCGCCCGTCATTCCGCGCCCCCGCCGACGGTGCCGTCGGCGCCCCCGTGCATCGGCGCGCCGGGGGACGCGCCCGCGCGCCGGACCCCGCCCCCGTCGGACGACGCGCCGTCCCGCGCGCGGGCGCCCGCTCCGGGGGGCGCGGGAGGTGACGCGTCGAGATCCGGCGGCCCGCTGTTCCAGGTGAGGGTGACCGTGATGCCGGCCTTGGCCTCTCCGTCGGCGAGCAGACCGACGACCTTGCCGGCCTTGGCGGTCAGCTCGATGCCGAACTCGACGCTCACCTCGTCGGGCCGCACCGCGCGCAGCGGTTCCGCCAGCGACCGCGCCACCCCCGTGACGAGCGCGTGCAGGCTCTCCACGCTCGCCTCCACCCGGTCGGCGAACCCGGTGTCGCTGTACGACAGCCGCCCGGACGGCGCGGCGAGCTCCCCCGCCCCCGAGATCCGGGCCCAGACCGGCGTCCCGTCCGGCAGCGCGATGCGCGCCACCCGTGTCACGTCGTCAGCACTCATGGCACTCCCCCGTCTCCCCGTCCCCCCGGCCCCGCCCGTCGGTGCGCGGGCCGGCCGCGAGGTCACGATCACGCGAGGGTCCCCGCGGCCCGCGGGACGCCGTCCCCCTGCGCCTATCCTTTTCGTGTCCCCTCCCACCGGAGAACGGATCTCTTCCTCCCCTCGCAGGAACAAGGGTCCTTCCCCCGAGGGGGGATCCCTATCCCTGTGACCGACCCACGGAGCACGATCCATGTACTTCACCGATCGCGGAATCGAGGAACTCGAGAAGCGGCGCGGCGAGGAGGAGCTCACCTTCGAGTGGCTCGCCGAGCAGCTGCGGACGTTCGTCGACCTGAACCCGGACTTCGAGGTGCCGGTGGAGCGGCTGGCGACCTGGCTGGCGCGACTGGACGACGAGGACGACGACGAGTAGGCCGTTCGCGACGGTTCACGTGGAGGGGCGCCCGGGGTGGCGCCCCTTTCGCGTACGCCGAGGTGATCACCGGAACGAGTGTCTTGACTTTCCTCCACCGCGATATATCGTGTTTTACGTGAGACGCGATATGGCGTGTCGTGTCGCTGTCGTGGAGGAGGTCCGCACCATGTCCGAGTGGTCCGTCGCCGAGCCGAGGAAGCTCTCCTTCGACGAGCCCGTGAGCGAACTGCGCGTGCGCATCGTCGACGGCACCGTGAACGTCGTGGGCACCGAAGAGGGCCCCGCCCGCCTGGAGGTCTCGCGGATCGAGGGGCCGCCCCTGGTGGTGAGTCATCGCGACGGGAATCTGACCGTGGCGTACGAGGACCTGCCCTGGAAGGGCTTCCTCAAGTGGCTCGACCGCAAGGGCTGGCGGCGCAGCGCCGTGGTCTCGCTGGCCGTGCCGGCCGGCACCCGCGTGGAGGTGGGCGTGGTCAGCGCCGGGGCGGTGGTCTCCGGTATCGAGGGCCGGGCCGAGGTGAAGGGCGTCACCGGGGACACGACCCTGGTGGGGCTCGCGGGCCCGGTGCGCGCGGACACCGTCTCCGGGAGCGTGGAGGCCCAGGCGCTCACCGGCGACCTGCACTTCAACTCCGTGTCCGGCGACCTGACGGTGGTCGAGGCGGGCTCCTCCGTGAAGGCGGACTCCGTGAGCGGGTCGATGATCGTCGACCTCGATCCCACGAGCCGCCCCACCACCATCGACCTGACCAGCGTCTCGGGCGAGATCGCCATCCGCCTGCCGCATCCGGCGGACGCACGGGTGGAGGCGAACACCGCGAGCGGCTCGGTCTCCAACGCCTTCGAGGACCTCCGGGTCAGCGGCCAGTGGGGCGCCAAGCGCATCACCGGCCGACTGGGCGCGGGCAACGGCAGCCTGAAGGCGACGACGGTCACCGGCTCGATCGCCCTGCTGCGGAGACCCGCGACGGAGGACGCGACCGACCACCCGACCCGACACGCGACGGACGACTCGTCCGACGACGCGGCGGCCGACGCGGAGCACGAGGCTCGGTACGACGAGCGGACGGCGAAGACGACGGCCGGCGCACCCGAGCACGCGCCGGCGACAGCGCCGGCAGCAGAGGCAGAGGTAAAGACAGAGGCAGAGGCGGAAACGGCTCCGGCCTCGGCCCCGCCGACCGGTCCGGAGGCTGAAGCGCGCTCGGGACGGCCCACCGGCTCGGGGGACAATGCCGGTTCCGGCCCGGGCGGCGAGCACGTCTCCGGCGACCCGGCCGACAGCACGACCGACAAGAAGGTGCTCTGACATGCCCCCCGTCTTCGCCCACGGCCGTCTCCGTCTCTACCTGCTGAAGCTGCTGGACGAGGCGCCGCGCCACGGCTACGAGGTGATCCGCCTCCTCGAAGAGCGTTTCGAGGGGCTCTACGCGCCGTCGGCGGGCACGGTCTACCCCCGGCTGGCCAAGCTGGAGGCCGAGGGCCTGGTCACCCACACCACCGAGGGCGGCCGCAAGGTCTACGCCATCACCGACGCGGGCCGGGCCGAACTGGCCGACCGCAGCGGCGAACTGGCCGACCTGGAGCTGGAGATCCGCGAGTCGGTCGCCGAGCTGGCCGCCGAGATCCGGGCCGACGTGCGGGGCGCGGCGGGCGATCTGCGGCGCGAGATGCGGGCGGCGGCCACCGAGGCCCGCCAGGGCACCGGGACGGGTTCGGCGGAGCACGCCGAGCGGGGTGAGTACGGGGAATACGGCGACAAGGAGTCGTGGCGCGTCGCCAAGGAGGAGATGCGCCGCGTCAAGCAGGAGTGGAAGGAACAGGCGCGCCGGGCCAAGGACGAGAGCCGCCGGGCCCGCGAGGAGGCCCAGCGGGCCCGCCGCCAGGCCAAGGAGGCACAGGAGCGGGCCAGCACCCAGGCCCAGGAAGAGGTGCAGCGCATCGCACGCCGGGTCCAGGAACAGGTCCAGGACCACTTCTCCCGGGGCGACTGGCCGACCGGCGTCCGCGAGGGTCTGGCGGAACTCGCCAAGGAGTTCGGGGACTTCGGCCGGGAGTACGGCAGGGACTTCGGCTTCGGCCGTACCGGGACGACGGGCTCGACGGCGAAGACAGGCTCGACGGCGACGGCGGACTCGACGACGACCACCCGCCCGGAGGACTCGCGCCCCACGGAGGAGTCCCGCCCCGCAGGAGGGTCCCGCACCACGCAAGAGTCCAGCCCCGCGGAAGAGTCCCGCACGGCGAAGGAATCAGGCTTCGCCGCATACTCCCGCACCCCGGAGGACTTCCCCGCCGAGTACGAACCCGCCTGGGCCCACGAGGACACCGGCGGCGACCCGGCCCGTGACCTGGACCGTCTGCTCGACCGCTTCCGGGACGACATCCGTGACGCGGCCCGCGACCACGGCGTCACCGGAGACCAGCTCCGCGAGGCGCGCCGCCACCTGTCCACGGCGGCGGCGCACATCGGGGTGATCCTGCGCGCGCCGAAGCCCTGACGCTCCCGGCGGGCGCAGGTGGGCGCAGGCAGGCGGGCAGACCCGCTCAGCCGGCCTTGGCCTCGGTCGCGGTCCCGGGCTCACCTCCCCGGCTGTCGCCGTAGAGCACCCGGGTGAGGGACGCGTGGGTGACGCCGTGGTCGGCGAGGATCTCCGAGGGGACGCCCCGACGGACGGTCAGGGCGAGCAGCAGGTGCTCGTCGCCGATGTGCCGCTCGCCGTGGGCGACGGCGACGCGCAGGGTGCCGGTGAGCAGGTCCTTGGCCGCGCGGCTGAACGGCCGCCGCCCGGACCGCCCGCCGAAGAGGCCACCCCGGCCGGCGGCGGCCAGCGCTCCTTCGCCGTGGGTCTCCTCGACCCGGGACACGATCTCCGAAAGGTCGATACCCAGCCCGGACAGGGCGTCCGCGTCGGCCCGGGAGAGGCCGCCGCGACGGCGCGTCTCGTCCAGGTCCCGCACCAGCCCCGCCCGCCCACCGGGCGGCAGACCGAGCGAGGCCAGTGCGAAGGAACCGCGACTGCCCTCACGGTCGAGCAGGGACAGCAGCACATGGGTCTCCTCGACCCGCGCCGCCCCCTCCCGCTCGGCGTGCCCCACCGCGCCCTCGACCACGGCACGGGCGTCCTTCGTGAACCGCTCGAACATCAATGCCTCCCGTACTTCTTGTGCACGGCCTGCCTGCTGACTCCGAGCTCCGCGGCGATCTCCTGCCACGACCAGCCCTGGTTGCGCGCACTGCGCACCTGCACCGCCTCCAACTGCTCCAGCAGCCGGCGCAGCGCGGCGACGGCGCGCAGCCCGACCCGTGGGTCGCGGTCCCCCGCGCGCTCAGCGAGATCCGTTGCTTCGGTCATGATGTCAACCTACGTTGACAGGACGGCCCTGTCAACCATAGTTGACACCCACGGCACGCGAAAGGCGGGCCCGGAACCCCGGACCCGCCCGACAGCAGGCCGGCCGCAGCGTAGGACCTGGCTGACGACTCAGCCGTGAGTGAGCACGATCTTGCCGAACTGATCGCCGGACGCGAGCCGTTCGAAGCCCTCGCGGGCCCGGTCGAGCGGCAGCACCTCGTCGATCACGGGACGGACGCCGGTCGCGGCACAGAAGGAGAGCAGGTCCTCCAGTTCGTCCTTGGTGCCCATGGTGGAGCCGACGACCTTCAGCTCCAGGAAGAAGATCCGGGTCAGCTCGGCGTGCGAGGGGCGGTCACCGCTGGTGGCACCGGAGATCACGAGCGTGCCGCCGGGCCGCAGGGACTTCACCGAGTGCGACCAGGTGGCCGCGCCGACGGTCTCGATGACGGCGTCCACCCGCTGCGGCAGCCGCGCACCGGGCTCCACCGCCTCGACGGCCCCGAGCTCCAGGGCCCGCTTCCGCCTGGCCTCGTCCCTGCTGGTGGCGAAGACCCGCAGTCCGGCCGCCCGGCCCAGCACGATGGCCGCCGTGGCGACACCGCCTCCGGCGCCCTGCACGAGGACGGAGTCACCGGGCCGTACGCCCGCGTTGGTGAAGAGCATGCGGTACGCCGTCAGCCAGGCCGTGGGCAGACAGGCGGCCTCCTCGAAGGAGAGCTCCTTGGGCTTGGGCAGGATGTTCCAGGTCGGCACGGCGACCTGCTCGGCGAAGGTGCCCTGGTACCTCTCGGTGAGGATGGAACGAGGCTCGTCGGGCCCGACACCGTGCCCGCTCTGGCCGATGACGGAGTGCAGGACGACCTCGTTGCCGTCCTCGTCGACCCCGGCGGCGTCACAGCCGAGGATCATCGGCAGCCGGCCCTCGGGGAGCCCGACGCCCCGGAGCGACCAGAGATCGTGATGGTTGAGGGAGGCGGCCCTGACATGGACGGTGCTCCAGCCCGGCCGGGCCTCGGGGGCCGGGCGCTCCCCCAACTCCAGGCCGGAAAGCGGCTGGTCGCGGTCGATTCGGGCGGCGTAGACGGCGAACATGCAGCCGACGATAGGTTCCGCCGACGCCAAGCGAAACCGGACCGCACTGTGAGACATACCCTCTTGCGCATGTGACCCAGCCCGACGACACCGGTCGAGCACCGGTCGGGACACCCGCCCGCCCGACGGCACGGGTCGAGCGCCGGTCGGAACATCTCGGCCCGTCCGGCGATCGAGGACGAGGCCCGTTCAGCGCCGAAGCGGGGTCCGGGAGCGGCAGCCCCCGGGAACGGTGCCTCGTCATCACCCGATCGGGCGGGTCGGTGGGTAAAAAAACGGGTGGCTCCGGCGAACCGACGGAGCCACCCACCCACACGTCAGCGCCGCGCGACCCCTTCGGCCCGAGCAGCCGCGGCAACCGCCGCGGTCACCGCGGGAGCGACCCGCTCGTCGAACGGCGAAGGAATGACGTAGTCCGCCGCGAGATCCTCACCGACGACCCCCGCCAGCGCCTCGGCCGCCGCGATCTTCATACCCTCGGTGATCCGCGACGCCCGCACCTGCAGCGCACCCGCGAAGATCCCCGGGAACGCCAGCACGTTGTTGATCTGGTTCGGGAAGTCCGACCGCCCGGTCGCGACGACGGCCGCGTACTTGCGGGCGACGTCCGGGTGCACCTCGGGCGTCGGGTTGGCCATGGCGAAGACGAACGCGCCCTTCGCCATCGAGGCCACCGCCTCCTCCGGGACCGTACCGCCGGAGACGCCGATGAAGACGTCCGCTCCGGCCAGCGCCTGCTCCAGCGAGCCGCTCAGCCCGGCCTTGTTGGTGAACCCGGCCAGCTCGCGCTTGACGTCGGTGAGGTCCTCGCGGTCCGCCGAGACGATGCCCTTGCGGTCGGTGACCGCGACGTCTCCGATGCCGGCCTCGACCAGCATCTTGGCGATGGCCACACCGGCCGCGCCGGCGCCCGAGATGACCGCGCGCAGCTCGCCGATGCCCCGGCCGCTCAGCCGCGCCGCGTTGCGCAGCGCCGCCAGCGTCACGATGGCCGTGCCGTGCTGGTCGTCGTGGAAGATCGGGATGTCGAGCGCCTCCTGGAGCCGGCGCTCGATCTCGAAGCACCGCGGCGCCGAGATGTCCTCCAGGTTCACTCCGCCGAACGAGGGTGCGAGGCGAACCACCGTCTCGATGATCTCGTCCACGTCCGTGCAGGCGAGCGCGATCGGAACCGCGTCCACCCCGCCGAACTGCTTGAACAGGATGGCTTTGCCTTCCATCACCGGAAGGGAGGCCTCGGGGCCGATGTCCCCGAGCCCGAGGACGGCCGTGCCGTCGGTCACGACGGCGACGACGGACGACTTCCACGTGTAGTCGTTCACCAGGTCCGGCTGTTCCGCGATCGCGGTGCACACGCGCGCGACGCCGGGGGTGTAAGCGAGGGACAGGTCGTCCCTGTCGCGGATCGGGACGGTGGCCTGCACGGCCATCTTTCCGCCGCGGTGCAGCGCGAACACCGGGTCGAACGAGTCGAGGGGCTCCGCACCGCCCTCCCGGCCCGCCTGGTCGGCGCTTTCGCTGCGAGGATTGACGATCTCCGCTGCCACTGTGTTGTACCCCTTAGGTCTGCATGGTTTGAGGGTGGCCACTCCTGATTGAGAAGTGGGCGGGCATCGCGCGGGGCCCCAGAGGTGATGCGTACGGGCACCTGCGCGTCGGGCGCGCCGCACACGCGCCCTGAGCCCCGGATGAGGGGTGTAAAAATCCTTCTTACCGGACGGAGACCACAGCCGACGAGTCCATTCCGTGCAAGGTCACATGGCTCACTCTGTGGACCTTGGACAGACGTCACCTGGAGTGACATGACTCATGTGCGAAGTCCCGCCAAGCTCACGAGAACCCTTGACACGGACTCAAGTCGACGAACAGCGCGCACGCCGGGCGATCACACCGTGAGATGAACCGAAGATCTTTCGGCCGGAACGGGGGATTCCCGCAGATGGTCCGGCTCCGTCCGGTCGTGATGTACCGGAGTGATGCGGTTCGGGGGTCGCCCGTTATCCGATTTTGACATGGCTGGCCCCCTGAATGGCGTAGTCCGAATGGCAAGATGCCGTCATCACACGAGGTCGCGACACCCGAAGGTGTGTGTTCTCGTCGACCCATCGGCATTTGTCGAGCCATCGGCATCTCCATCCATCCGCCGGAGGAATCCACCATGACCGCAAGCTCCACCCGACGCACGACCGCCGCGCGCACCCGCCTGGCAGCGGTCGGATCCCTCGCGGTCGCGGGCGCCTTGCTGCTCACCGCCTGCGGCGACCAGACCGAGGGCGGAAGCAGCTCCTCCGAGTCGTCGAGCGGCTCCGACAAGGCGCCTCTCTTCTCGAAGCTCCCGGCCGACATCCAGAAGGCGGGCGTCATCAAGGTCGGCACCAACGCCGAGTACGCCCCGATGGAGTCCGTCGAGGGCGGCAAGATCGTGGGCGTCGACCCCGACATCGCCGCCGCGCTCGGCAAGCAGCTCGGCGTCGACTTCCAGTTCACGTCTGGCGGCTTCGACACCCTGATCACCGCGGTCAACACCGGCCGCTACGACGTCGCCATGTCGTCGATCACGGACAACAAGCAGCGCCAGGAAGGCCTGGACGACAGCGGCAAGAAGCTCGGCACGGGCGTCGACTTCGTCGACTACTTCACCGCCGGCACGGCCATCTACGTCCAGAAGGGCAACCCCAAGGGCATCAAGACCATCGACGACCTGTGTGGTCAGACGGTCGCGGTGCAGCGGGGCACCACCTACGAAGAGGCCCTGCAGGCGCAGTCCAAGACGTGCACGGAGGGCGGCAAGAAGGCCCTCAAGATCGAGTCCTTCGAGAACGACACCGAGGCCCAGACCCGGGTGAAGTCCGGCGGTGCCGTGGCCGGCGTCAACGACTACCCGGTGGCCGTGGACATGGCCCGCAAGGCGGGCGGCGGCAACACGTTCGAGGTCCTCGACAAGCAGTACGAGGCCGCTCCGTTCGGCATCGTCGTCAACAAGAAGAACACCCAGCTGCGCGACGCCCTGAAGGAGGCCGTCGACGCGATCATCAAGGACGGCTCCTACCAGAAGGTGCTGGAGAAGTGGGGCGCCGAGAGCGGCGCGATCAAGGCTTCCGCGATCAACGGCGGCAAGTGATCCACCCGCACCTCCTGAAGTCTTCGAAGGGCAGTCCCCATGACTGACAAGCTCGACAAGTCCTCCGCGGGCGGCGCACCACCCGAGGACACCCCGCCGGTGGCCAAGGACGCGGGGTTCTCCGGCCCGCCGGAGGCCATCAAGGCCATCCCGGTGCGCCACTACGGCCGCTGGGTCAGCGCCGTGATCGTCATCGCGCTCCTGGCGCTGCTGGTCAACGCCTTCGCCAACGGTGACATCCAGTGGGACACGGTCGGCGACCAGCTGTTCAACTCGACCGTCATCGCCGGCGCCGGGCGCACCCTGCTGATCAGCATCCTGTCCATGGTGCTGGGCGTGGTCCTGGGTGTTCTGCTGGCCGTGATGCGGCTGTCGAAGAACCCGGTGACCAGCACGGTCGCCTGGCTGTACATCTGGTTCTTCCGCGGCACCCCGGTGTACGTCCAGCTGCTGATGTGGTTCAACCTGGCGCTGATCTTCCCCGTCCTGAACCTCGGTCCGATCTACAAGGACGAGATGACGGACGTCATGACGCCGTTCATGTGCGCCCTGCTCGGACTCGGTCTGAACGAGGCCGCCTACATGGCGGAGATCTGCCGGGCCGGCCTGCTGGCCGTGGACGAGGGACAGACCGAGGCGTCGCACGCGCTCGGCATGAGCCACGCCAAGACGCTGCGCCGGATCGTCATCCCGCAGGCGATGCGGGTGATCGTGCCGCCGACCGGCAACGAGTTCATCAACATGTTGAAGACCTCGTCGCTGGTGTACGTGGTGACGTACAACGAGCTGCTCCGCTCGACCTCGGTGATCGGCTCCTCGTCGTTCGCCGTGATGGAGCTGCTGTTCGTCGCCTCCATCTGGTACCTGGTCATGACCAGCATCTTCAGCGTCTTCCAGTACTACCTGGAGCGGTACTACGCCCGCGGTTCGAGCCGCAGCCTCCCGCCCACGGTCTTCCAGAAGATCCGGGCGAACCTGTTCTCGATCGGCCGCGAAAGGAGTGCGTCATGACCGCGATGGTGAAGGCCGAGGGCGTGCACAAGTCCTTCGGCGCGGTCGAGGTCCTCAAGGGCATCGACCTGGAGGTCAAGAACGGCGAGGTGTTCTGCCTCATCGGCCCCTCCGGCTCCGGCAAGTCGACCTTCCTCCGGTGCATCAACCACCTGGAGAAGATCAACGCCGGCCGCCTGTACGTGGACGGGGACCTGGTGGGGTACCGCCAGAAGGGCGACAAGCTGTACGAGCTCAAGGACAGCGAGGTCGCGCTGAAGCGCCGGGACATCGGCATGGTGTTCCAGCGGTTCAACCTGTTCCCGCACATGACGGCCGCGGAGAACGTCATCGAGGCCCCGATCCAGGTCAAGGGCGTCAGCAAGGCCAAGGCGAGGGAGCGCGCGACGGAGCTTCTGGACCGCGTCGGCCTCGCCGACAAGGCCAGGAGCTACCCCTCGCAGCTCTCCGGCGGCCAGCAGCAGCGCGTCGCCATCGCCCGGGCCCTGGCCATGGACCCGAAGCTGATGCTGTTCGACGAGCCGACCTCGGCGCTCGACCCGGAGCTGGTCGGTGACGTCCTCGACGTCATGCGCGACCTGGCCGAGTCCGGCATGACGATGGTCGTCGTCACGCACGAGATGGGCTTCGCCCGCGAGGTCGGCGACAGCCTGGTCTTCATGGACGGCGGAGTGGTCGTGGAGTCCGGCAACCCGCGCGACGTCCTGACCAACCCGCAGCACGAGCGGACGCAGGCGTTCCTGTCCAAGGTGCTGTAGCGGTCACGGCCAACGACAAGGGGCGGTACGGGTATCCCGTACCGCCCCTTCCGTTCGCCCCATCCGCCGTTCGCCGGCTCCGCCGTTCGGGTCGCCCCGGCCGCATCGGCGCCGACTGGCTGGTTCCGGCCGTTACGGCGGGGTACTCACCTCATGCTCACCTCAGGGCCAGCAACAGGGTGTCGGAGGGTGACGCCCAGACCGGCCGAGCCTCGCTGAAGCCGCGTTCGAGCAGCACGCGAGCATGCCAGGAGGCCGAGGGCATGTCGCCGTCGGCGTGCTCGCCGTAGATCTCGAAGCGGCGGGCGGTCGGCCCGGCGAGAACGGGGTCCTCGGCGGCCAGCTGCCACCATTGCGCCCAGTCGAGGGCTCCGTCCGTCCTGGCCTGATCCATGCGGGTGTGGCGCTGTGCGCGCTCGGCCGCGTTGATCCGGGGCGTCGAGTCGTCGATCATGTGGTCCGCGTTCATGAAGACACCGCCGTCGCGGACGAGTCCCGCGACCTGACCGTAGAGGGCTGCGAGGGGTTCGCTGTGCAGCCAGTGCAGGGACGTGGCGGTCAGGACGGCGTCGTACGTGTCGTACGGCAGCCGGGCCGGCCAGTCGGGGTCCTTGAGGTCCGCCGTCACGAGGGTGACGCGGTCGTCGCCCGCGAAGGTGCCCTCGGCGATGGCGAGGAGCGCGGGGTCGAGGTCGACGCCGGTGCTGGTCGCGCCCGGGAGGCGGGCGAGCAGCCGGGCGGTGACGGTACCGGTGCCGCAGGCGAGGTCGAGGACGCGCGGGGCGGGCCCGACGAGCGCCTCGACCATGTCGAGCATGATCCGGAAGCGGTCCTCGCGGTCGGGCATGTACCACTCCTGCTGGCGGTCCCAGCTCCGTTGCCAGGCAGCCCAGTCGGCACCCGTCGCGGCACCGGTGGCGGCGTCGGCCGTGGCACCGTTCGCGGGACTCGTCGTGGCACCGGTCGTGGTCGTCTGCGCGTCCGTCATCGCAACCCTCCGCCGCGTTCGTCGCGTAATACCCTGGAAGCACGAACGGCTGTTACCCCGCCCGCATCCCGACCATAGAGCGCCACCGTAAGGACTACAAGTGGAACTGGCCTATTACTCGGATTACGCCGTGCGCCTCGTCAACAGCGAGGAACCGGCCCGGGGCAAGGACGCGCTGACCTCGGTCGAGGCAGTCCGCTCCCTCTTCGGCGGCAACCAGTCGGCGGGCCGCCGGGCCACCGACGCGGACGTCACCCGGTTCCGCTCGGTCCGGGCCCGCCTGCGCGCGGTCTTCGAGGCGGCCGACGGCGGCGACGAGACCCTCGCGGTGGACCTGCTGAACTCGCTCCTCCTGGAGTTCCCGGTGAGCCCGCAGATCTCCGGGCACGACTTCCGTGACGACGACGGCCGCCCGCTGTGGCACATGCACCTGGCCGACCACCCGTCGAACGCGACGGCGGGTTACGCGGCCATCGCGGCCATGGGCCTGGCGTTCCACCTCACCGAGTACGGCGTCGACCGCCTGGGCCTGTGCGAGGCGGTCCCGTGCCGCAACGCCTACCTCGACACCTCGACCAACCGCTCCCGGCGCTACTGCTCCGACCGCTGCGCCACCCGCGCCAACGTGGCCGCCTACCGCGCCCGCAAGCGCCTGGAGGCGGACCGGACGGCGAGCACCGGCCTGGCCGCCGACAGCGCCCAGCGCGCCACCGCCAGCGGCGAGCGCTGACCGGGCTTCAGCGGACGGTAGCGCAGCCGCACCTTGCCCAGGATCAGCTCGTCGGGCACGGTCCCGTAGTCGGTGCTGTCGCCGCCGGCGTAGGTGTTGTCCCCGCGGACCCACCACCCGCCCTCGCGGCGCTCCGTGGCCCGCTTGACCACGAGCAGGTCCTGCTGGAACGGATGCCGCAGCACGATCACGTCCCCGGCGCGGACCCGGGCGCCGTACTGCACCACCAACCGGTCCCCCTGGTACAGCGTGGGCACCATGGACGGGCCGGTCACCTCGGCCAGTCCGAAGAGCGCGGCCGCCCTCGCGCGCTCGGTCTCCTGCGACAGCTCCGGCATCGCCGGCACCTCCCCGGTCTGTTCCTCCACCAGTCTCAGTCTGACCCCGGACTTTTGTCCTAAGCCCATGGGGGCACTCGCGAAAAGCCCTCTCCCAGGGAGTAATGTCCCACCTGAGAAGACGATCACGAGGAAGGAACGCTCCATGCTTTCCCGCCTGTTTGCCCCCAAGGTCAAGGTCAGCGCACACTGCGACCTGCCCTGCGGTGTGTACGACCCGGCCCAGGCCCGCATCGAGGCGGAGTCGGTGAAGGCCGTCCAGGAAAAGATGGCCGCCAACGACGACCCGCACTTCCAGGCGCGCGCCACCGTCATCAAGGAGCAGCGAGCCGAGCTCGCGAAGCACCACGTCTCCGTGCTGTGGAGCGACTACTTCAAGCCCCCGCACTTCGAGAAGTACCCCCAGCTGCACCAGCTGGTCAACGACACCCTGAAGGCCCTGTCGGCCGCCAAGGCCTCGACGGACCCGAAGACCGGCGAGAAGGCCCTGGAGCTCATCGCCGAGATCGACAAGATCTTCTGGGAGACCAAGAAGGCCTGATCACCGCCTGGTCAGGGCCTTGATCAAGGCCTGATCCGCGTCGGGGCCGTCCGGCCCGCCCTGGTGGCGCCGGTCGCGACCCGGCTGTCCGCACCCGGTCCGCGGGGGCCGCCGAGCACGGCGTCCCCGGCGGTCCGGGTGCGGTCTGCTTTCCCCCGCGGTCTTCGTTCCTCCCCCTCCCGGACGCCGCCCTTCGTGCGATGCTGGCCCGGTGACTCTCGAGGACCTGAAACGGCTGCGGCAGGCACGCGACCGGATGGACCGCGAGTACGCGGAGCCGCTCGACGTCGCCGCGCTCGCGAGCACCGCGCTGATGTCCCCGGGCCACTTCCAGCGCAGCTTCCGCGAGGCCTACGGCGAGACGCCGTACGGCTACCTCATGACTCGGCGGGTCGAGCGCGCCAAGACCCTCCTGCGCCGCGGCGACCTGACCGTGACGGAGGTCTGCATGGCGGTCGGCTGCACCTCGCTCGGCTCGTTCAGCGCCCGCTTCACCGAACTGGTCGGCGAGACCCCGAGCGCGTACCGGGCACGGTCGCACGAGGCGAGCGCGGTGATCGCGCCGTGCGTGGCCCGGACGTTCACCCGCCCCCGACGCGGCCGGCATGCCTAGGCTGGACGCCATGGACCTCAAACTTCACCAGTGTTTCGTCGCCGTCGACGACCACGACAAGGCCCTGCACTTCTATGTCGAGGTACTCGGTCTCGAAGTCCGCAACGACGTCTCCTTCGAGGGGATGCGGTGGGTGACCGTCGGGTCACCGCTCCAACCGGACGTGAGCGTGGTGCTGGAGCCGCCGGGCGCGAACCCGGACTTCTCCCCCGCCGACCGGGAGGCGATGGCCCGGCTGCTCGCCAAGGGTGTGCTGCGCGGGGTCATCTTCACCACCGCCGACTGCGACGCGCTGCACGCGCGGGTGCGGGAGGCCGGCGTCGAGGTGCTCCAGGAGCCGACGGACCAGCCCTACGGCGTGCGCGACTGCGCGTTCCGGGACCCGGCGGGGAACATGCTGCGCTTCATGGAGCGGCCCAAGTGAGCGACCCCGTCCGCTGGACCCACGTCTACGTCGACCGGCCCGCCCGGAGCTTCGCGCGGGCGTGCGACTTCTGGACCGCCGTCACACGGACGTCCCTGTCCGAACCCAGGGGTGAGGGCGGGGAGTTCGTCACCCTGCTGCCGAAGGACGCCGACGCCTGCGCGAAGGTCCAGGCGGTCGGGGACGGCGACGGCGGCGCGCATCTCGACCTCGCCGTGCGGGATGTGCCCGGTTTCGTCGCGGCGGCGCTGGAGCTCGGCGCGGAGACGGCCGCCGCGCACGACGGCTGGGCGGTACTGCGTTCCCCGGCCGGGCACCTGTTCTGCGCGGTGCCGTGGCACGGGGAGTCGGTGCGGCCGCCGGTGGTGGCCGGCAGCCGACTGGATCAGTTGTGCATGGACCTCCCGCCGTCGGCGTACGAGACCGAGATCGCCTTCTGGAACGGCCTGTTGCCCGACTGGTCGGCCCGGCCGGGCTCGCGGCCCGAGTTCTACGTGGTCGAGCCGCCGCCGGGCCTGCCGGTCCGCATCCTGCTCCAGCGGCTCGACACGGAAGGCGCCGCCCGCGCCCATCTCGACCTGGCCTGCGGCCCGGACATCGACGCCGTACGCGCCCGGCACGAGGAGCTCGGCGCGGTCCTCGTCGCCCGGCATCCCCACTGGACGGTGATGCGCGACCCGACGGGCGGCTTGTACTGCCTGACCGGACGCGACGCGGAGACGGGTGGGCTGCCACGAGCGGGAGCCCGGACGACGAGAGTCACGACGGGCCGCTGACCGCCGGGACCCCGCCGCCGACCGGCGGCGCCTACGGCCCTCTACGGCTCCTTACGAACCCTCGGCGAGCGGCGCGCCCACCCGCAGGTTCCACCGCCCCGCCCGGCCGCTCAGGTCCACCGCGGTCAGCGGGCGCACGTCGAGGCGCCAGAAGGCCGGTTCCGGCAGGCCCAGCGCACGGACGAGCAGGGCCCGCACGACATCGGGTTCCACCACGGCGGTCACCCGCCCCGGAGTGCGGGCCACGTCCTCCAGCCATGCCCCGGCCCGGTCGCACAGCCCCCGCACCGTCTCCCCGCCGTGCGGGGCATGTGCCGGATCCGCCAGCCAGGACGCCACCGCCTCCGGCTCGGCGGCCGTCACCTCGGTGAGGGTCAGGCCGCGCCAGCGGCCCACGTCGAGCGCGGCGAGCGCGGGCACCCGGGACGCGGTCAGGCCCAGCGCCTCGGCGGTCTGCCGGCACCGCGTCGAGGGCGAGACCGCCGACCGGTCCGCGGCGGGCAGCAGCGCCGCGGCCGACCGGGCCCGGCGTATCCCGGCGGCGTCCAGCTCACCGGTGCCGTCGTCGAACCGCGCCTCACGCAGAGCCGAGGTGACCGCCGGTGAGATCAGGGTCACTCGGCTGGTCATCGTTCTCCGCTCGGTGAGGTCAGGAGGTCGGGGCGGCGGGGGCTTCGGGTTCCTCTTCGGTCTCGGCGACCGCGTGTCCGGTCTCGGCGGCCGCGTGTCCGGAGTCGGCGACCTCATGTCGGCCGCCCGGTTCCACGAAGGCCTCGCACCGCGGGTTGTGGCAGGGGCCCGGCACCCAGCGCGGGACCCACGCCCCCAGCGTCTTGTGTCGCCGCACGACGGACTGCACAGGCTGCCCGCAGGCGGGGCAGACGCGTTGTTCCCGGTCCATGCCCTACAGAGTAGGTCGGCCCGGACGAGAGCGCCCCCCGCCGTACGTCAGCGTTCCCTGGCGTACGTGCGTACGACCGCACCGTTGCCGAAGGAGCGCACCCCGCCGAAGGTGAAGCGGGCGACGTCGAATCCGGCGCCGAACATCGGCATGCCGGCGCCGTAGACGAGCGGATAGGTCTTGATCACGAGCTCGTCGATCTCGTCGAACAGCTCACCCGCGACGCGGGAACCGCCGCACAGGTAGATGTCGAGGCCGCCGTCCTCCGCCTTCAGCTCGCGCACCTTGTCGACCAGACCGTCCGCGATGATCTCGACGTCCGGGGAGGGCGACTCGCCGAGGGTGCGGGAGGCGACGTACTGCCGCAGGTGCGCGTACGGGCTGGGGATGCCCTCCTTCAGGGCCAGGTCGTAGCTGGCCCTGCCCTGGATGATCGTGTCGAACCTCTTGTTCTCCAGGTCGTCCAGGCCGAGCGCGCGGCGGCCGTGGGTCGGCAGGGTCTCCGGGTGGTCCGCGGCGAGGAAGCCGAGGAACTCCTCGTCGACGTAGGAGAGCATCGCCGTGGCGTCGCCGTTCAGGTCTCCGATGAAGCCGTCGACGGAGCAGGCGATGAAGTACGTGAGCTTTCGCAAGTAGGGCTCTTTCCGTAGGCTGTCCCCCGAACCACTCCAGTTGTAGTACTTCGGTTGTAGTGGTTGCAAGGGGGTTTCCCGATGTTTCGGGAAACGGCGCCAAGTGAGAGAGAAGGTTCCGCATGGCCGGAAATCCGGAGCGGCGGGCCGCCCTGGTGGACGCCGGGGTGGAGGTGCTCGCGCGTGAGGGCGCCCGGGGGCTCACGTTCCGCGCGGTGGACGCGGCGGCGGCGGTGCCGGTGGGCACCGCCTCGAACTACTTCACCGGACGCGACGACCTGCTGCGGCAGATCGACGCCCGGCTGCACGTCCGGCTGGCGCCCGATCCCGAGGTGCTCGACGCGCTGCTGGCGCGACCGCGTGACCGCTCCCTGGTCACGGCGTTCATGCACGACCTGATGTCCCGCGCGACCGGTGACCGCAGCGGCTACCTCGCCCTGCTGGAGATGCGCCTCGAGGCCACCCGGCGTCCCGAGCTGCGTGCCTCGTTCACCGCGTCGGTGCGTGGCGACCTCGATCACGGCATGCACTTCCACCGCGAGGCCGGCCTGCCCGGCGGGGACGAGACCGTCGTCGTCCTGTACCTCGCGATGCTCGGGCTGATCCTGGAGCACCTGACCCTGCCCGGCGTCCTGGACGGCGCCCTGCCGGGGGTGGGGGTGCCGGAGGGGCTGGTGGAACGGATCGTGGCGACGGTCGTACCGAACGACGGCGAGCAGCCCGCGTAGACCCCCGTAGACCCCGCGTGGACCATCGTGGGCCCCGCGTAGACCCCGGATGCCCCACGGCGGCGGGTCCCGCACCCCTTCATGGTGTGCGGGACCCGCCGCCGTGGGGCCGGAAACCCGGACCTCCCCGAAAGGCGTTCTCGTCGCCGGACCGGCCGGGTCCTAGCTGCTGCGCCGGGTCACGAACTCCGCCAGGGACAAAAGGCCGCCCGCCGACTCCGGGTCCGGGATCGCCCGGGCCAGTTCGTGCATCGCGCGGGCCATCCGGTCGGCCGCCTGCTCCTGCGCCCACTCGCGGCCGCCGGCCCGTTCGACGGCCAGCGTCGTGCGGTCCAGGTCGGCCGGGTCGTAGGGCGCCGCGTACAGCTCGGCCAGTTCACCGGCCGCCGGGGTGCCGGAGGTCAGCGCGGCGACCACCGGCAGGGACTTCTTGCGGGCGGCGAGATCCGCGCCGGCCGGCTTGCCGGTGTGCCGCGGGTCCCCCCACAGGCCGATGACGTCGTCGATGAGCTGGAAGGCGAGCCCGGCCTCCCGGCCGAACGCGTCCAGCGCGTCCACGTCCTCCTCGGCGGCCCCCGCGTACAGCGCGCCCACGGCACAGGCGCAGCCGAGCAGTGCTCCCGTCTTGGCCTCGGCCATGACGAGCACCTCGTCGAGGGTGATCTCGGCGGGACCGCGTTTCTCCATGGCCGTGTCCGCCTGCTGGCCGGCGCAGAGTTCGACCACACAGGCCGCGACCCGGCGGGCGGCCGCCGAGGACGCGGGATGCGGATCCGAGGCCAGCAGCCCCAGGGCGAGGGCCTGCAGGGCGTCCCCGGCGAGGATCGCGTCGGCGTCACCGAACACGGTCCAGGCGGTGGGGCGGTGCCGGCGGGTGGTGTCCCGGTCCATCACGTCGTCGTGCAACAACGTGAAGTTGTGGACCAGTTCGACCGCCGCTGCCGCCCGCAGCGCCGCCGCGTGAGCCGCCGGACCACCGAGCGCGGTGGCCGCGGCGAGCACCAGGGCGGGGCGGATCGCCTTGCCCGGGTTGCCCGCCGTCGGGGTGCCGTCCGCGTGCTCCCAGCCGAAGTGGTACAGCGCGACCCTGCGCATCGAGCCGGGCAACGAGTCGATGGCCTCGCGCAGTTCCGGGTCGACCGCCGCCCGGGAGCGCTCCAGGATCACCGCCGCGTCGTGCCCGTCGGCCGGTCCCGGACCGCTGTCGCCCTGACTGCCGACGAGCCACCGCCTTTCGCGCGCCTCACCCCGGTACCGCCTGGTGGCGGAGGTCACCGCCAGCGGCCGATCTCGACGTTCTCCAGGACGCCCAGCGCGTCCGGCACGAGGACCGCGGCCGAGTAGTAGGCCGTGACCAGGTACTTGATGATGGCCTGTTCGTTGATGCCCATGAACCGCACGGACAGGCTCGGCTCGATCTCGTCCGGGATGCCGGACTGGCGCAGGCCGATGACGCCCTGGTCCTCCTGGCCCAGACGCAGCGCGATGATGGAGCTGGTGCGGGCCTCGGTGACCGGGATCTTGTTGCACGGGTAGATCGGCACCCCGCGCCAGGTGGGGATCCGGTTGCCGCCGACGTCGATCGTCTCGGGGACGAGCCCGCGCTTGTTGAGCTCACGGCCGATCGCGGAGATCGCGCGCGGGTGGGCGAGCAGCATCTTGGTGCCGCGCCGCCTGCTCAGCAGTTCGTCCAGGTCGTCGGGGCTGGGCACGCCGTCGTGCGGCTGGAGCCGCTGGTCGTACTCGCAGTTGTGCAGCAGCCCGAACTCGCGGTTGTTGACGAGTTCGTGCTCCTGACGCTCCTTGAGCGCCTCGACCGTCAGCCGCAACTGCTGCTCGGTCTGGTTCATCGGCTGGTTGTAGAGATCGGCCACGCGCGAGTGGATGCGCAGGACGGTCTGGGCGATGCTCAGTTCGTACTCGCGCGGCCGGGCGTCGTAGTCCACGAACGTGTGCGGGATGTCCGGTTCACCGGCGTGACCGGCGGCGAGGTCGACCTCCTTCTCGCCGAACTTGTTGGTGCGCTGCTCGGGGATCGCGCGCAGCTGCTGGAGGTGCTCGTTCAGCGACTCGGCCCGCTCGGCGACCTGCTCGACGTCCTGCCGGGCCAGGACCAGCACCGTGCAGGCCGTGTCCGCGCGGGCCGTGTACTCCCAGATGGCGTCCGCGTCGAGCAGCGCCTGGTCGCCGAAGTACGCGCCGTCCGCGAGGACGCCGAGCACCTGATCGTCGCCGTAGGGGCCGGTGCCGACCTTCTCGACGCGGCCGTGCGCCAGCAGGTAGACCTCGTCGCTCTGGCTGCCGAAGGAGGCGATGACCTCACCGGGTCCGAACTCCCGCTGCCGGCAGCGCTGGGCGAGTTCCCCGAGCACCTCCTCGTCCTCGTAGGAGCGCAGCGCGGGCAGTTCGCCCAGCTCTGCCGGGATGACCTCGACGCGGTCACCGGTCTTCACGAACGTGATGCGGCCGTCGCCCACCGCGTACGTCAGACGCCTGTTGACCCGGTACGTACCGCCCTGCACATCCACCCAGGGCAGATTCCGCAGCAGCCAGCGGGAGCTGATCTCCTGCATCTGCGGTGCGGACTTGGTCGTGGTGGCCAGGTTCCGCGCGGCCGCGGTGCCGAGACTCTGCTGCGGCTTGCCCGAATCCGCGCGGACCTCTTCGCCTACCGACATGAGAAATGCCCTCCCGATTCATGCACGGACGCCGAACTGCGCCGGTGCACTTCGTTCACGCGGCAAGCCTTCCATCACGGTGTGTGCTCGTGCTATTACCCGAAAGAGCGGGAATGGATCAACGGCGGGCAGGGAACAGGTACGTTTCACCGAACGGTGTTCGACAATGAGCGGGTGACCGACCTGCGCCCCCGTCTGCCGTCCCCGCTCCAGGAAGTGTCCGACGAGCGGTTCGGGCGCCACGGCGTCCGGTTGCTGCTGAAGCGGGACGACCTGATCCACCCCGAGCTGATCGGCAACAAGTGGCGCAAGCTCGCGCCCAATCTGGAGCGGGCGGCGGGACGGACGCTCGTCACGTTCGGTGGCGCCTACTCCAACCATCTGCGGGCCACGGCCGCCGCCGGCCGGCTCCTCGGGCTGCCCACGGTGGGCGTGGTGCGCGGCGACGAACTGGCCGGCCGGCCGCTGAACCCGTCCCTGGCCCGGTGCGCGTCCGACGGCATGCGCCTGCACTTCGTGGACCGCTCGGCCTACCGCCGCAAGACCGATCCGGACGGCCTCGGGGAGCTTCTGGACGCGGTCGGCGCGCGGGACGCGTATGTCGTGCCCGAGGGCGGCAGCAACGCGGCGGCGGTCCGCGGCTGCCGGGCGCTCGGCGAGGAGCTGCGCGGCCGTACCGACGTCGCCGCCCTCGCCTGCGGCACCGGAGGCACCCTCGCGGGCCTGGCCGCCGGCCTCGCCCCCGGTCAGCGAGCTCTCGGCATACCGGTCCTCAAGGGAGGCTTCCTGGGCGACGGGATACAGGCGCTCCAGGAGGAGGCCTTCGGTGGCCGGCGGGGCGAGTGGCGACTCGACGACCGCTTCCACTTCGGCGGATACGCGCGGGTCACCCCCGAACTCGAGACCTTCGCGGCGGACTTCGAGCGACGCCACGGCCTACCCGTGGAGCGTCTCTATGTCGCCAAGTCGCTCTACGGCCTTGTCGTCCTGGCCGAGGAGGGTGCCTTCGCGCGCGGGACGACCGTGACGGCCGTGATCACGGGCCGCCCCTTCACATGAGGTCCGGGCACGCGTACGCGTGCGACAGCCCTACGCCGTCTCCCGGAACGCCGCCGCCTCCTCCAGGTCCAGGCGGCGCAGCAGCGTGCGCAGCATCTCGTCGTCGATGTAGCGGCCGTCCCGCAGCCGGACGAACATCTCGCGCTCGGCGCTGATCATCTCCCGCGAGAGGCGCCGGTAGGTGTCGTCGACGGTCTCGCCGGTGACCGGGTTGACCTGCCCGAGGCGCTCCCAGACGGCGTTGCGGCGCCGCTCCAGGACGCTGCGCAGCCGGTCGGCGAGCGGCGGCGGCAGCGCGTTGCGCTCGTCGGCCAGCAGCGCGTCCAGGCGCTCCTCGGCGACCCGGGAGGCCTGCGCCTGGGCGTTGGCCTCGGCGAGGGTCGCGGCCTGCGGGTCGGCCTCGGGGAACTTCAGCAGGCGGATCAGCGGCGGCAGGCTCAGCCCCTGCACCACCAGGGTGCCGATGACCGTCGTGAAGGTGAGGAAGAGGATCAGGTTGCGGTGCGGGAACGGCGCATCGCCGTGGTCCACGGTCAGCGGGATGGAGAAGGCGATGGCGAGCGAGACCACGCCCCGCATGCCGGCCCAGGCGATGACGATCGGCCCCCGCCAGGTCGGGTTCGCCTCCCGCGCGCGGATGCGGGCCGACAGCAGCCGGGGCAGGAAGGTCGCCGGGTACACCCACAGGAAGCGCGCCGCCACGACCACGAGGAACAGCGCGACGGCGTACCAGGCGGCGTCCAGGCCCTCGTAGGCACCGAGGCCCTTCAGGACGACGGGGAGCTGGAGGCCGATGAGCGCGAAGACCGCCGACTCCAGGACGAAGGCGACCATCTTCCACACGGCCTCCTCCTGGAGGCGGGTCGCGAAATCGACCTCCCACGCGCGGTGGCCCAGGTAGAGCGCGACGACGACCACCGCGATGACACCGGAGGCGTGGAACTGCTCGGCCGCCGCGTAGGCGACGAACGGGATCAGCAGGGAGAGCGTGTTCTGGAGCAGGGGCTCCTTGAGGTGGGTGCGCAGCCAGTGCAGCGGAGCCATCAGGATGAGGCCGACGGCGGTCCCGCCGACCGCCGCGACCAGGAACTCCTCGATACCGCCGGCCCAGGACGCGCCCTCGCCGACCACGACCGCGAGGGCCACCTTGTAGGCGGTGATCGCGGTGGCGTCGTTCAGCAGGGACTCGCCCTGGAGGATCGTGGTGATCCGTGACGGCAGGCCGACCCTGCGGGCCACCGCCGTGGCCGCGACCGCGTCGGGCGGCGCCACCACGGCGCCCAGCACCAGCGCCGCCGTCAGCGGCAGCCCGGGGACGATCAGATAGGCGGCCCAGCCGACGGCGAAGGTCGCGAAGAGCACGTACCCGACCGACAGCAGGGCCACCGGCCGCAGCTGGGCGCGCAGGTCGAGATAGGAGCTGTCGGTGGCCGACGTGTACAGCAGCGGAGGCAGCAGCAGCGGCAGTACGACGTCCGGGTCCAGGGTGTAGTCGGGCACCCCCGGCAGGTAGGACACGACCAGGCCGACCGCCACCAGCAGCAGCGGCGCGGGCACCGGGGTGCGCCGCGCCGCCGCAGCGAACGCCGCGCTGCCGGCCACCAGCAACAGCAGTGGCATCACGTCCATGTCCAGCCCGCCCTCGTTTTTGCGCGCGGTCGTCCGCGCGCCCGTCGTAATCTGGCAATCATGAAACAGTGCACGCACGCCGACGCGCTCCCCCACCCGGAACCCGTCCCGCTCGGTGAGACGTGTCCGGAGTGCCTGCGGGACGGCACCCACCCGGTGCAGCTCAGGCTGTGCCTGACCTGCGGCCACGTCGGCTGCTGCGACTCCTCGCCGAGCCGGCACGCCACGGAGCACCACAAGGAGTCGGGTCATCCGGTGATGCGGACCTTCGAACCCGGCGAGGACTGGCGCTGGTGCTTCGTCGACCACGTCCTCGTCTGAGGAACCCTGTATGAGGAACCTTGTATGAGGAGCCCCGTACGAGGAGACCATGACGCCCCGGCCGTCCGGCGGGTACGGTTCGACCATCTGACGCCTGGGTACGTCAACCCGGCGCGCCCTGTTCCCATTTGGGCCGACCGAACTCTAGACACGGAGCGTGTTCACAGCTTTACTGTGAGTGACGCCAGGGGGGTTGGGGTCCCGGGGACAGAAACTTGAGAGCGCGATAGCGTCACCGCTGCACCACACACGCGTTACCCCGGGGGGCGACCCTCGGCCCCGAAAAGCTTGTACCACCTTGGAGGTGAGGGTGTCCCAGATCGCAGGCGAGCCCGCGACCCAGGACTTCGTGGAAGTCCGGCTGCCGGCTGCGGGTGCCTACCTGTCGGTGCTGCGGACGGCCACGGCCGGCCTCGCGGCCCGTTTGGACTTCACCCTGGACGAGATCGAGGACCTGCGCATCGCAGTGGACGAGGCCTGCGCGATCCTGCTTCAGCAGGCCGTGCCCGGCTCCGTCCTCAGTTGCGTGTTCCGACTCGTCGACGACTCGCTGGAAGTCACCGTCTCCGCGCCGACCACGGACGGGCACGCCCCCTCACGGGACACCTTCGCCTGGACCGTCCTGTCCGCCCTCGCGGGCAAGGTGTCCTCCGCAGTCGACGAGGACAAGACCGTGACGATCAGTCTCTACAAACAACGCGGCGCGGGACCCGGGCCGGCGTGAGGAACGGGGACGGGCCGGTGCGGGACGAAGAGCGCGGCGCACGGGAGCTGCCGGCCGAGAACGCCGAGATTCCAGCCTCTCCGGACGGTTCCCGACGCATGGCGGACGGCATCGACGGCATTCCCGAGCAGGCCCGGCCGCATCCGGAGGACGACTCGGTCTCCGCGCAGGCGGGTCCGCCGGAAGGTGCCGTGCAGGGCTCGCCTCGGGAGAGGCGGACCGGGGGCTCGCCCCCGGGCCGAGCAGAGGCGAGGGCTCGACAGAGGGCGACGGGCGGGACAATGAGCGAGCACCAGCGAGACGGCGAACAGAGCGTGCCGGGCACGCAGCACGAACCACCGGCCACCCCCGCCCCGGGGGACCGCAGCGGAGCACGGGCGATGTTCGTCGAGCTGCGCAAGCTCGAGAGCAGCAGCGCCGAGTACGCGGAGATGCGCAACATGCTCGTCCGCATGCATCTGCCGCTCGTCGAGCATCTCGCGCGGCGCTTCCGCAACCGCGGCGAGCCGCTGGACGACCTCACCCAGGTCGCGACCATCGGTCTGATCAAGTCGGTCGACCGCTTCGACCCGGAGCGCGGCGTGGAGTTCTCCACGTACGCGACGCCGACGGTCGTCGGCGAGATCAAGCGGCACTTCCGTGACAAGGGCTGGGCGGTGCGGGTGCCGCGCCGGCTCCAGGAGCTGCGCCTGGCGCTGACCACGGCGACGGCGGAGCTGTCGCAGCAGCACGGCCGCTCCCCCACGGTCCACGAGCTCGCCGAGAAGCTGGCGATCTCGGAGGAGGAGGTCCTGGAGGGCCTGGAGTCCGCGAACGCGTACTCCACCCTCTCCCTGGACGTGCCCGACACCGACGACGAGTCGCCGGCGGTCGCGGACACCCTCGGCGCGGAGGACGAGGCGCTGGAGGGCGTCGAGTACCGGGAGTCCCTCAAGCCGCTGCTCGAAGACCTCCCGCCGCGCGAGAAGCGGATCCTGCTGCTTCGGTTCTTCGGCAACATGACCCAGTCGCAGATCGCGCAGGAGGTCGGCATCTCGCAGATGCACGTCTCGCGCCTGCTGGCCCGCACGCTGGCCCAGCTCCGGGAGAAACTGCTCGTCGAGGAATAGTCGGGGAACAGCGGTACCCAGCGCCAAGGCGGAGCGGCCGCGGGAACGGCGGCTACTCCGACGCGCGGCCCGGCCCCCGGATCCCGAGGGCCCGGGTCGTCTCGCCGTTGACGAGCAGGACGAGCGACGCCACGGCGACGGCCGCGAGCGCGATACCCGCCGGGATCGCCATGCTGTCGGCCTGCAAGAGGTTGTAGGCCACGGGCAGCGCCATGATCTGGGTGATGACGGCGGGTCCCCGGCTCCAGCCGCGCAGGCCCAGCAGCCCCCGGGCGGCGAGCAGGGGCAGAAGCGCGAGCACGATCAGCGTGACTCCGCCGGTGACGGCCTGCCGACGGTCGTCCGGGTCGCCGCCGATCCCCAGGGCGAGCATCCACACCCCTCCGACGACCAGCGCCAGCCCCTCCAGGGCGACGAGCGCGGCGGCGTAGGTCAGCCGGCGCGGGCGGGCGGCTGCGGTTTCGGGGGCGGCGGGGGTCTCGTCACTGCTCACACCAGAAGGGTAGCCCGCACCCCCGACCGGGCCCCGGGACACCCGCGCGCACGGGCGCGGGGCTCGTGTCGAGGCTCACCCCGCGTTCTCTTACCCGATCCCCACCTCGGCCTGTGCCCGGTACCACCCAGTAGGTACGCTGCAACTCATGCGTGCACTTCTCGTGGTCAATCCGGCGGCAACCACTACCAGTGCACGGACGCGCGACGTCCTCATCCACGCGCTCGCGAGCGAGATGAAGCTCGAAGCGGTCACCACCGAGTACCGCGGGCACGCCCGTGATCTGGGCCGGCAGGCGGCGGACAGCGGAAACGTCGATCTGGTGGTGGCCCTCGGCGGCGACGGCACGGTCAACGAGGTGGTCAACGGCCTCCTGCACGCCGGCCCCGATCCGGAGAACCTCCCCGGCCTCGCGGTGGTCCCCGGCGGTTCCACCAATGTCTTCGCCCGCGCCCTGGGACTGCCCAATGATCCGGTGGAAGCCACCGGCGCGCTGCTGGACGCCCTGCGCGAGAACCGTGAGCGCACGGTCGGGCTCGGCCTCGCCGCGGGTACGCCGGGCACGGTGGACGAGGCGGTGCCCTCGCGCTGGTTCACCTTCAACGCCGGGCTGGGTTTCGACGCCGGTGTGGTGGGGCGGGTGGAGCAGCAGCGCGAACGCGGCATGAGATCCACCCACGCTCTTTACATCCGTCAGGCCGTGCGCCAGTTGTTGGGTGAGTCACAGCGGCGGCACGGGTCCATCACCCTGGAGCGGCCGGGCGTCGAACCGGTGACCGATTTGGTGTTGTCCATAGTCTGCAACACGGCTCCGTGGACCTATCTGGGCAATCGCCCGGTGTACGCGTCGCCTAAGGCCTCGTTCGATACAGGGCTCGACGTACTGGGTCTCAGCCGTCTGTCCACGGCCTCGGTTGCCCGATATGGCACCCAGTTGCTCACTTCGTCCCCCGAGCGGGGCCCGCACGGCAAGCATGCCGTCTCACTGCACGATCTGGACCAGTTCACCTTGCATTCGAAGGTCCCTCTGCCCCTTCAGATGGACGGTGACCACCTGGGGCTGCGAACAAGCGTGACGTTCACAGGCGTACGCCGTGCACTGCGTGTGATTGTGTGAGCAGAAAGGGCTGAAGTCCTTTCACTCGAACGTTTAGGCCAGGGTCCACCCCATGGAAGTACGGCTGTGACCTAGTCGACACCGAGGAATCAAAAAAAACTTTCCAGAAGGGGTTGTATCCGCCGCCGAGGTTTGCGAGTCTCTATCTGGCGATCGGGACAGCCCGCAACACCGGCATCCACTGATCACCGGAACCCCTCTACAAACAACAGGACCAAGGCCGGGTAACCCGGCTGGTGGCCCTTCACTTGTTGAGGGATTCGTGAAAGCGTTCACATTCACAAGCAACCCGCACGTAATACCAAGGAGAGGTAGCAGCCATGGACTGGCGTCACAACGCCGTTTGCCGCGAGGAAGACCCCGAGCTCTTCTTCCCCATCGGCAACACCGGTCCTGCGCTGCTGCAGATCGAGGAAGCCAAGGCCGTCTGCCGTCGCTGCCCGGTTATGGAGCAGTGTCTGCAGTGGGCGCTCGAGTCCGGCCAGGACTCCGGCGTCTGGGGTGGTCTCAGCGAGGACGAGCGTCGTGCGATGAAGCGCCGCGCCGCCCGCAACCGGGCCCGTCAGGCTTCCGCCTGACAACACCCGCCCCGCAAGCCTGAGCTTGGCGGCGCGTGTGCCTGTCGGCATCACTCCGCCGACAGCGAGTACGCACCTCCCGCCCCCGAGCCGCAGCGCGCAGTACCCCCGATGCGCAGCACGAGCTGGCAACGAGCATTCGAGCCCCGGACCCCTGAACGGTCCGGGGCTTCTTGCTGTGCCCGCGCCGTCACGTGCTCGCTACTTCTGCGCGCGCACCGGGATGTCCAGGATCACCTGCGTGCCGCGCTCCGGACCCCGGACCATGTCGAAGGTGCCGCCCAACTCACCCTCCACCAGCGTCCGTACGATCTGCAGGCCGAGGTTGCCCGAGGTGTGCGGGTCGAAGCCCTCCGGCAGCCCGACGCCGTCGTCCTGGACGGTGACCAGGAGACGGGACTCCTTCGTGGTGCCGCCGCGGACCGCGGCGACCTCGACCGTGCCGGTGTCCCCCTCGGCGAAGCCGTGCTCCAGGGCGTTCTGGAGGATCTCGGTGAGGACCATGGACAGCGGGGTGGCGACCTCGGCGTCCAGGATGCCGAAGCGTCCGCTGCGCCGGCCGGCGACCTTGCCCGGCGAGATCTCGGCGACCATCGCCAGCACCCGGTCGGCGATCTCGTCGAACTCCACCCGCTCGTCCAGGTTCTGGGACAGCGTCTCGTGCACGATGGCGATGGAACCGACCCGGCGGACCGCCTCCTCCAGCGCCTCCCGGCCGCGCTCGGACTCGATCCGCCGGGCCTGGAGGCGCAACAGGGCCGCCACCGTCTGGAGGTTGTTCTTCACCCGGTGGTGGATCTCCCGGATGGTCGCGTCCTTGGTGATCAACTCACGCTCGCGGCGGCGCAGTTCGGTGACGTCACGGAGCAGCACGAGCGCGCCGACGCGGGTGCCCTTGGGCTTGAGCGGAATAGCCCGGAACTGGATGACCCCGTCCTTGGCCTCGATCTCGAACTCGCGCGGCGCCCAGCCGCTGGCGACCTTGGCGAGCGCCTCGTCCACCGGGCCGCGGGTCGGGGCGAGTTCGGCCGTGGTCAGGCCGAGGTGCTGGCCGACCAGGTCGGAGGCGAGGCCCATCCGGTGGTAGGCGGACAGCGCGTTCGGGGAGGCGTACTGGACGATCCCGTCGACGTCGACGCGGATCAGGCCGTCGCCGGCGCGCGGGGCGGCGTCCATGTCCATCTGCTGGTCGGGGAACGGGAACGAGCCGGCCGCGATCATCTGTGCGAGGTCGGAGGCGCTCTGGAGGTAGGTGAGCTCCAGGCGGCTGGGGGTGCGCACGGTGAGCAGGTTGGTGTTGCGGGCGATGACTCCGAGGACGCGGCCCTCACGCCGTACGGGGATCGACTCGACCCGGACGGGGACCTCCTCGCGCCACTCCGGGTCGCCCTCGCGCACGATCCGGCCCTCGTCCAGGGCGGCGTCGAGGAGCGGGCGGCGGCCGCGCGGCACGAGGTGGCCGACCATGTCGTCCTGGTAGGAGGTCGGTCCGGTGTTGGGCCGCATCTGGGCGACGGAGACATAGCGGGTGCCGTCGCGGGTGGGGACCCACAGGACCAGGTCGGCGAAGGAGAGGTCGGAGAGCAGCTGCCACTCCGAGACCAGCAGGTGGAGCCACTCGAGGTCGGAGTCGTCGAGTGCGGTGTGCTGGCGTACGAGTTCGTTCATGGAGGGCACGTCTGTGAGCGTACCCGCGGGTTTGTGCGGGGCCTAAACCCGTCGGCGGCGCGCGGTCGGCCACAAGGCGCCCGGGCCCGGAAACACCCGCGGGCCGCGGCGCCTGAGAGGGACCCTCAGCCCTCCCGGCACCGCAGCCCGGAGCAATATCGGCCGCGGGGTGTGCGGTCCCGTCGGCCGAAGGTGAGGAGCCGGGGCAGTCAGGGCAGAGAGCTCCGGGTCCTCGGTCCGCCTTCCTGTGCGGGGAAGACGGAAGTTCTGTGTCGCACCACCTTGCCATTGTGGACTAGACCACTAGGGGTGTCCATGTGTGGAAGGTCGTTCGTTGTCATGGGTATGCGGACGCTCTGACATCCACAACGCAGCCTAGCCTGTGCGGGTTCCCGCGCGGGGCCAGTTCCGCCGGGCATTTTCCGTGATCGGCTCCGGAACCGCCCGCGTCCCCCTCCCCCGTCCCCCCTCTCGCACCCGAAGACGGACCCCGCCGACTCTGTTAGATTGACCTCATAGATTGGTCTAAACCACATAGCCCTTCCGGGCCCCCGGTGCCCCTCTCAGAACGGCAGGCCAGCGTGGAAGTTGTGATCGTTGCGGACGCCCGGTCGGGCGGCGAGCTCATCGCCGAGGCCATGGCGCAGCTCCTGCGGCGCAAGCCGGACGCCCTGCTCGGTGTGGCCACCGGCTCCACCCCGCTGCCCGTCTACCAGGCGCTGACGGCCAAGGCACGCTCCGGATCGGTGGACACCACGCGGGCGCGGGTCGCCCAGCTCGACGAGTACGTGGGCCTGCCCGCCGAGCACCCCGAGTCCTACCGCTCGGTGCTGCGGCGCGAGGTGCTGGAGCCGCTCGGCATCGGCATGGAGGCCTTCCTCGGGCCGGACGGCACGGCCACCGACGTGCAGGCCGCGTGCGAGGCGTACGACCGCGCGCTGGCCGCGGCCGGTGGAGTCGACCTCCAGCTGCTCGGGATCGGCACCGACGGGCACATCGGGTTCAACGAGCCGTGCTCCTCGCTGCGCTCGCGGACCCGGATCAAGACGTTGACCGAGCAGACCCGGGTGGACAACGCGCGGTTCTTCGACGGGGACATCGAGCAGGTGCCGCACCACGTCATCACCCAGGGCATCGGCACGATCCTGGAGGCGCGGCACCTGGTGCTGCTCGCCACCGGGGAGGGCAAGGCGGACGCCGTCGCGGCCACCGTGGAAGGGCCGGTCGCCGCGGTGTGCCCGGCCTCCGCGCTCCAGCTGCACCCGCACGCGACGGTCGTCGTCGACGAGGCCGCGGCCTCCAAGCTGAAGCTCGCGGAGTACTTCCGGCACACCTTCGCCCACAAGCCGGAGTGGCAGGGCATCTGAGGGCGTTCGCAGGCGCCTGAGGGGCGCCGCCACCGGTCACGACGAAGGCGCCGGGCTCCTCTCCAGGAGCCCGGCGCCTTCGTCGTGATGCCGCTCAGGCGGTCGTGCCGGCGGCGATGACCTCCGCCGCCGCGCGGCCGCACACCCGGGCCGCGCCGTGGGTGGCGATGTGCAGGGCGCCCCGGGGCGGGGCCTGGGGGACGCCCATCTCGACGACGACCGTGTCCGGGCGCGCCGTGAGGAGGATGTCGAGGGCCGCCCCCATCCAGGGGTGCCGGTGCTCGTCGCGGACCACGGCGACGATCCGCCGCTCCCCCGCCGCGGCCAGCGCCGCGTGCCCCGCCTCCGCGCCCGCGAAGCTGCCGGTCTCGGTACCCGGCAGCAGCCGGACCAGCTCCGCGGCCACGCCCCACGGGGTCTCGTCGCCGACGGCGATGTTCGCGACCGGGGTGAGCGCGGCGACGTAGGGCGGGTCGGTGAGGGGGCTGAAGACGTCGTCGCCGGTGAGGCGCAGCGCCCGACGGGCGGCGATCAGCCCGACATCGGGCCGCCCGGCGGTCCCCGTGCCGGTGCCGGTCCCGACCGCGGCGGTGCTCCGTGCAGCGGTCCAGCGGGCCAGGGCCCGTACCCGTTCCGCCGCGTCCGCGAGGCGCTGCTCGGGGAGTTCGCCTGTGCGGACAGCGGTGACCAGGGCGTCGCGCAGGCGTCGTACCGTCTCGTCGTCCGCCAGGCCGCCGCCCACGCAGATGGCGTCGGCGCCGGCCGCGACGGCGAGGACGCTGCCGCGCTCGATGCCGTAGGTGGCGGCGACGGCCTGCATCTCCATGCCGTCGGTGACGATCAGGCCGTCGTAGCCGAGTTCCTCGCGGAGCAGGGTGGTGAGGATGCGCGGGGACAGCGTCGCCGGCCGGGCCGGGTCCAGGGCGGGGACCAGGATGTGCGCGCTCATCACGGCGCGGGTGCCGGCGGCGATGGCGGCACGGAACGGGGTCAGTTCGCGTTCCGTCAGGACCGCCGGGTCGGCGTCGATGCGCGGGAGCGCGTGGTGGGAGTCGACGGCCGTGTCGCCGTGCCCCGGGAAGTGCTTGGTGCAGGCCGCGACGCCGGCCGATTGCAGGCCGGTGACGTAGGCGGCGGTGTGCCGGGCGACCAGGGCGGGGTCGGGGCCGAACGAGCGGACCCCGATGACCGGGTTCGCGGGGTTGGAGTTCACGTCGGCGGAGGGCGCCCAGTTGAGGTTCACGCCGCACCGCGCGAGGCGGCGGCCGAGCTCCGCGGCGACCTCCAGCGTGAGCGAGACGTCGTCCACCGCGCCCAGCGCGTGGTTGCCGGGGAAGCTGGAGCCGGTCCGCACCTCCAGGCGCGTGACGTCTCCGCCCTCCTCGTCGATCGCGACCAGGACGTCATCCCGCTCGGTGCGCAACTGCGCGGTCAGTGCGGCGAGTTGATCGGGCGAGGCGATGTTCCTGCCGAACAGGCCCACCGACGCCAGACCCTCGCCCAGGCGGCGCAGCAGCCAGTCGGGGGCGGTGGTGCCGGGGAATCCTGGTTGGAGGACCGTCAGGGCGTCACGGGTGAGAGTGTCCGTGCCGCTGGCGATTGTCGTCATCGGGGGCGTTATCCCTTCACGGCGCCCGCGGTCAGCCCCGCGGCCATCTTGCGCTGGACGAGGAGGAACAGGGCGACGATCGGTAGGGCCATCATGGTGGCGCCGGCCATCATCGGGGCGTACTCGGTGCCGTGCTTGGTGGAGAAGTTGCTGAGCCACACGGTGGCTGTCTGGTTCTTCTGGCTGAGCAGCATCAGGGCGTAGAGGTACTCGTTCCAGGCCTGGATGAAGCCGTACACCGAGGTGGCGACCATGCCCGGGGCCAGCAGGGGGAAGACGACCCGGACGAAGGCCCCGGTGCGGGAGCAGCCGTCGACCATCGCGGCCTCCTCCAGTTCCTTCGGGATGTTGACGATGAAGCCGCGCAGCGTCCACACCGTGAAGGGAAGGATGAAGGTCAGGTACGTGATGATCAGGCCGGTCAGCTTGTCGTACTGGTTCAGGTCGTTCAGCAGCAGGAAGACCGGGATGATCATGGCGACGAGCGGGACCATCTGGACGGCCAGGATGCCCACGATCACGATCTTGCGGCCGCGGAAGGCGAACCGGGAGATGGCCAGGGCGGCCAGCATGCCGACGACGACGCCGATCGCGACGACCGCCAGGGAGACGAGCAGGCTGCGGCCCACCGGTCCCCAGAAGTCGGCGATGTGCAGCGCGCGGCGGAAGTTGTCGAGGGTGAGTGCAGTGGGCAGCAGGCTCGGGTCCGGGTCGATCGCGTCCTTCGCCGGCTTGAACGCGGTGTTGAGCATCCAGTAGACGGGGAAGCCCGCCACGGCGAAGACGAGCAGGCCGAGAAGGTTCCAGCCGGACTTCGACCTGCGGCGCCCGGACCGGCCGCCCGCGCGGTGTTCCGCCCGGCTCACCTCGGAGGCAACGGCGCTCATTCGACCTCTCCGATCTTCAGCATCTGGCGCATGTAGACGGCGACCACCCCGAGCAGCAGCAGCACGGTGATCAGGGCGATCGCCGAGCCCTGTCCGTAGTCGTTGACGACGAAGGCCCGGTCGTAGGAGTACGTCGTCAGGATCTGGAACTCCGCTTCCGGGTGTCCGTTGCGCATGACGAAGACCTGGGGGAAGACGCCCATGTCCCAGATGACCGACAGGGTCGTGAGCATCACGATGATCGGCTTGAGGATGGGCAGGGTGACGTACCGGAAGACACCCCAGGCTCCCGCGCCGTCGAGGCGGGCCGCCTCCTCCAGTTCGGCCGGGACCTGGGTGAGTCCGGCGCTGAGGGTGATGACCACGAAGGGCACGGCGCCCCAGACGACCAGGAGCATGATGACCGCCAGCCCCTGCGGTCCGCTGGCGAACCAGTTGTGGCCGATCAGCTCGACGCCCGGCAGCCTGCTCAGGACCGCGTTGAGGATGCCGTAGTCGGCGTCGAACAGCCACTTGAAGACGGTGGTGGCGACGATGACCGGCATGCCCCAGCTGGCCACCAGCGCGATGTTGACGAGGGTCTTCACCCAGCCGGAGACGCGCTGGAGGAGCAGCGCGACCAGCATGCCGATGACCATCGTGAGGATCACGCAGCCGGCCGCGAAGACGATCGTGCGGATGACGACCTGCCAGAACTCGCCGTCGTCCAGCACCCCCGTGAAGTTGTCGAGACCGACCGACTCGGCCGGCTGGAAGCCCCACAGCTGGGACTGCCCGAACTTCTGGAAGGAGAGGGTGACCAGCCGGACCAGCGGATAGCCCATCACCAGGGCGAGGACCAGCAGGCAGGGGGCGAGGAGCAGCCAGGGGGTCGCGGCCCCGCCGGAACTCCGGCCGCCGCGTGGTCTCTTCGCGCCGTGATCGCCCGCGGGCGGTGGTGGTGGCGACTGCCGCGTCGGCGGCACTTTGGCAGTGGTCGTGTCTGCGGCACTCATCCGCGCGCTCCTCAGCGGTCCCTCGGGTCGTACGAAGGCGAAGCCCCGTACGGGTCGTACGGGAGGCAGGGCCCCGCCCCGATGAAGCTCTCCGGGGTCGACGGGGCCCTGCTCTCAGGTCACTTGGTGTTGATGACCTTGTCGATCGCGGCGTCCGCGTCCTTCGCGGCGGCCTCGACCGTCTTCTTGCCGGTGCCGATGCTCTGGAGCATGGTCTGGAGCACCTGGGCCTTCTCGACCTGGCCCCAGCCGGGAGCCATCGGGACGAACCAGTTGGACTCGGCGGCGGTGGCCGGCACCGCGGTGGCCGGGTCGCTCTTGAGGGTCGCGAGGTCGGTCTTGTTGTTGGGCAGGTTGCCCTTGGCGATCAGGCCCTTCTGGCCGGACGGGCCGGTGAACGCGTTGATCCACTCGGCGGCGAGGGCCTGCGCGTCCGACTTCACCGGGACGGCGAGGTCGGAACCGCCCAGGAAGACCGGGAGGTTCTTGCCGGACGGGCCGGGCATCACGAAGTTCTCGACGTTGTTCGCGAGCTTGCCGGTCTTGTCGTTCTCCTTCGCCGCGGCGGTCGCGCCCTCCCAGGCGGGGGCGAAGATCATGCCGGACTTGCCCTGGCCGTAGACGATGTAGCGGTCGGACTCGTCCTTGGTCTTGTCGCCGTGCATGTACGTGTCGAGGACCTTCTTGAACTCGCCGAGGCCCTTGATCGACTCGGGCGAGGACAGGTTGGCCTTCCACTGGCCGCCGTCCTCCTTGGCGATCGAGCCGCCGGCGTCGTAGACGAAGGACATGGCCGCGTACCAGTCACGGCTGGGCTGGTACCAGGCGGAGAACTTGTCGCCCTCCTTCTTCTGGACCTTGTCCAGGGCCGCGGTCAGCTCGGCGTACGTCTTCGGCGTGGTCTTGACGCCCGCCGAGGCGAAGAGGTCCTTGCGCCAGTTGGCGACCCGGCCGCCCGCGTAGTACGGGACGCCGTAGGTCTTGCCGTCGTAGGTCACCGAGGCCTTGAGGCCGTCGAGCCAGGCGGAGGAGTTGTCGAACTTGGCGGTGTCGAGGGGGGCGAAGGCACCCTTGACCATGTAGCCGAGCATCTCGGTGTTGCCCATCTCGACCACGTCGGGGGCCTTGTCGGTGGCCAGGACCGCGTCGAGCTTGGCGTTCTTGTCCGGCCAGCCGTAGTACTCGTGGTTGATCTTGACGCCGGGGTGCGCCTTCTGCACGGCCGCGTCGGCCGCCTTGACCAGTTCCGGCCAGTTGTTCTGCGCGTCGACGGTGAGCCAGACGGTCAGCTCCTTGGCATCGGTGCCCTTCGAGTCCCCGCTGCCACTGTCGTCCCCGCACGCCGCGATGGAGACCATCATGCCCGCGATACCGATCGCGGCTATCAGCTTGCGCTTCACGCCATCCTCCTCAGGGATGCCACACCCCCCGCCCACGGGCCGGGAACTCGCTCTGGACCAATGGTGTAGACCAGTGCGCAGAGCTTGGCTGAGACCAATAAGCCTGTCAAGGGTGGCCGAACCCCCTCCGAACAGCCGTTATGGGACCTACATATGCAGGAACCTTTAAGTAAGAAGTCGTCGAAAACCTCGGCTCCGGAGGGTGCCGCTCCGGTAGACCATTTGCCCTGGTGGACTAGACCAGCAAAGGTTGCGACGGTATACAGAGGGATCACGGAACGGTGGAGCAGCATCCCCGCGTCCGTGCCACGATGTGAGCCGCGGCCGACGGCGTGTCGGCCATTTCGGCACCGCAGCCGGGAAGGCAGGCCATGAGCACCGACGTGAGCAGTGCGGAGAACGAGGGTGGGGCGACCGTCCGTACCGCGCGTGTGCCCAAGTACTACCGCCTGAAGAAACACCTGCTCGACATCACGGAGACACAGTCTCCGGGCACCCCGGTCCCGCCGGAGCGCACCCTGGCGGCCGAGTTCGACACCTCGCGCACGACCGTCCGCCAGGCCCTCCAGGAACTCGTCGTCGAGGGCCGCCTGGAGCGCATCCAGGGCAAGGGCACCTTCGTCGCCAAGCCGAAGGTGTCCCAGGCGCTGCAACTCACGTCGTACACCGAGGACATGCGCGCCCAGGGCCTGGAACCGACCTCGCAGCTCCTGGACATCGGCTACATCACCGCCGACGACCGCCTCGCCGGCCTCCTCGACATAACGGCCGGCGTACGGGTGCTGCGCATCGAGCGCCTGCGCATGGCCAACGGCGAACCGATGGCCATCGAGACGACCCATCTGTCGGCGAAGCGCTTCCCGGCCCTGCGCAGGTCGCTGGTCAAGTACACCTCGCTGTACACCGCCCTCGCCGAGGTCTACGACGTCCGGCTCGCCGAGGCCGAGGAGACCATCGAGACCTCGCTGGCCACCCCGCGCGAGGCGGGCCTGCTGGGCACCGACGTGGGCCTGCCGATGCTGATGCTCTCCCGCCACTCGCTGGACCAGGAGGGCCGGCCGGTGGAGTGGGTGCGGTCGGTGTACCGGGGTGACCGGTACAAGTTCGTCGCGCGGCTGAAGCGGCCCACCGAGTAGGGGGTCACCGAGCGGGGCCCCCGCGTGGCGCGCTCTCGGCGTAGAGGGTCTGTGGAGGGTCTTCCGCTGGGCTTATCCGTCACTTACATTGCCTGCGCATTACATCTGTGATCAAGGCGATCAGAGTGAGGGGACGGAGCCGCCGATGTCCGACGAGGAAACGAGGGAACCGGTGGTGACGCCCGTGCGCGTCGCCATCGCCCTCTGTCTGATCGCGCCCTTCGTGGCGATGCTGTGGGTGGGGTCGTACGCGAAGGTGGACCCGGCGTTCATCGGGATCCCCTTCTTCTACTGGTACCAGATGCTGTGGGTGCCCCTCTCCGCCGCGCTCACCGTCACCGCGTACAAGCTGTGGCAACGTGACCAGCGCGGCCGCGCCACCGGCTCTTCCGCTTCCTCCCCGAAGGGCGGTGCGTCGGAGTGAAGGACGGCGTGAACGGCGTCGCGCTCGCCGTCTTCATCTTCTTCTTCCTGGCCGTCACGGTCATGGGCTTCCTGGCCGCGCGCTGGCGCAAGGCCGAGAACGACAGTCTCGACGAATGGGGCCTCGGCGGCCGGTCGTTCGGCACCTGGGTCACCTGGTTCCTGCTCGGCGGTGACCTGTACACCGCGTACACCTTCGTCGCCGTACCCGCGGCGATCTACGCGGCGGGCGCGGCCGGCTTCTTCGCGGTGCCGTACACGATCCTCGTCTACCCGCTGATCTTCACCTTCCTGCCCCGCCTGTGGTCGGTGTCCCACAAGCACGGCTATGTGACGACCTCGGACTTCGTGCGCGGACGGTTCGGCTCGAAGGGCCTGTCGCTGGCGGTCGCCGTCACCGGCATCCTGGCGACGATGCCGTACATCGCGCTCCAACTGGTCGGCATCCAGGCCGTGCTCGACGTGATGGGCGTCGGCGGCGGCGAGAACACCAACTGGTTCGTGAAGGACCTGCCGCTGCTGATCGCGTTCGGCGTGCTGGCGGCCTACACCTACTCCTCGGGCCTGCGGGCCCCCGCGCTGATCGCGTTCGTGAAGGACACGCTGATCTACATCGTCATCGCGGTGGCGATCATCTACATCCCGATCAAGCTGGGCGGGTTCGACGACATCTTCGCCAAGGCGGGCGAGGCGTTCAGCCAGACCAACCCGGCGACGGGCAAGCCGCGCGGCGCGCTCGCACCGGCGGATCCCGGTCAGTGGACGTACGCCACGCTGGCCCTGGGCTCGGCCCTGGCGCTGTTCATGTACCCCCACTCGATCACGGCGACGCTGTCCTCGCGCAGCCGTGAGGTGATCCGCCGCAACACCACGATCCTGCCGCTGTACTCCCTGATGCTGGGCCTGCTCGCGCTGCTCGGCTTCATGGCGATCGCGGCCGGGGTCAAGGTCACCAACGGGCAGCTGGCGATCCCGCAGCTGTTCGAGGACATGTTCCCGTCCTGGTTCGCGGGAGTGGCGTTCGCGGCGATCGGCATCGGCGCCCTGGTGCCCGCGGCCATCATGTCGATCGCGGCCGCGAACCTCTTCACCCGCAACATCTACAAGGACTTCATCAAGCCGGACGCGACACCCGCGCAGGAGACCAAGGTCTCCAAGCTGGTCTCGCTCCTGGTGAAGGTGGGCGCCCTGATCTTCGTCCTCACCATGGACAAGACGGTCGCCATCAACTTCCAGCTGCTGGGCGGCATCTGGATCCTCCAGACGTTCCCGGCCCTGGTCGGCGGCCTGTTCACGCGCTGGTTCCACCGCTGGGCGCTGCTCGCCGGCTGGGCCGTCGGCATGGTCTACGGCACCTTCGCCGCGTACGGCGTCGCCTCCCCCACCCAGAAGCACTTCGGCGGCTCGTCGAAGGAGATCCCGGGCATCGGCGAGATCGGCTACATCGGTCTCACCGCGTTCGTGATCAACGTCGTCGTCACGGTGGTGCTGACCTTCGTCCTGAGGGCGGCCAAGGCTCCCGACGGCATCGACGAGACGAAGCCGGAGGACTACACGGCGGACGCGGGCGACCCCGGCGTGGCGGTGGAACTGCCCCCGGCGACGGCCGGCGCCGGTCACTGACGGCGCACGAGCGGCCGGACGGGTTTTCAGTCCCGCGTCCGTCTGGCCATCGCGTCCCAGAAGCGGTCCAGTTCGCTCACCCGCATGCCGACCCAGCGCGGGGTCTTCCGGCGCAGCCCCCGGGGCAGCCAGCGCCGGACGCTGCCGGGCAGCAGTGCCTGTTGCTGGCGGCAGAACGGCTCGCGGATCTCTCCCCGGGGCAGCGCGCCCCGGGGAGGGTAGGGGCAGAGCTGGAACTTGCAGTCGGGCAGACAGGTGGAGCCCGGCGCGGGCGGGGTGGACGTGCCGACGCGCAGGGCGGGCCGCAGCGGCTCGCGGTCCGTGCGGATGCACGGCGGCAGCGACATCCCGGGCTGCTCCATGCGGGCGAGGCGTTCCTCGACCTCGTCCGGGTGCCCGTCCCGCTCGACGAGGTTCAGCATCACCAGTACGTCGGCGACGAGACGTTGGGCGCGCGGGTCGAGGGTGCTCCAGCCGACCGAGGGGGGAATCCACAGGCTGTGCTTGCGGCGTGTCCCGGTGTTGCCCGCGCGGGCGCCGATGTTGTCGACGACGCCCTTCTCGTCGATCCACAGGAACCGCTCGGGCTGGCCGGTCTCCAGGGCGAGGGCGACCAGATCGCCCGCCTCGGCGACGAACGGGTGCAGGCAGCGCCTGGCCGGTTCGCCGGGCCGGTCCGGGTGACCCTGTGTCGCGTTCACCGTGCCCGCCATCGACAGCCAGCGCTTCACCGTCCGCACGGCGGTGGCCCCGCCGAGCGGCTGGAACGGCTGGTGCCCCTCGGGCCGGCCGCCGGCGGCGTCCGGGAGCTCCCACAGGCACAGTGCCTGGAGCAGGCTGAGCTGGGCGTACCAGCAGCGTGACTGCTGGAGCACGGTCTCCGCCTGCCGGATCAGGTCGTTGCGGCCGCCCAGGTAGGTCTGCGGGTGGCGGTGGCGCCGGTTCGCCGCGTACTTGAAGCCCTGGGCCAGCGCGGCCTCCAGGGCGAGCGGCAGATCGGGGACGCCGCCGGTGAACTTCGGGTCGAGGTGACGGAGCCACTTGGTGAGGCGTTCCCGCGCCTCGTCGCGATGGGCCTCGTCGACGGAGCCCAGGAGCATCGGGAGCAGCCAGGCGCGCATCACGAACTCCCGGAAGAGGTCGACCCGTTGCTCGTGGTAGCGCCGGTTCAGTTCCTTGCGTTCCTCCTGGAGCCGCCCGATGTCCTCGGCCGACGTGCCCCCCGGGGTCGCGCGCTCCGCCCGTGCCCTCCCCATCCGCGCGGCCCATGCCTCGTACTCCCGGGCCTTCGAGGCCCGCAGCGCGTCGAGCCGGTCGTTGTACTCCATCACGGGGTCTCTGTTCAGGCCGCCCCGCTCGCGGATCACGGCGAACGCCGGGTTGCCGCCGGTGCCGAACTCCTGGGCGACGATGAGGCGGATGGAGTAGGAGGGTTCCTGGATGCCCAGCCGGAACAGCTCCCAGTACAGCGGGGTGGTGTCGATCCGGTCGGAGACCTCCCGCAGCGCGGCTCCCAGCTGTTTGAGCACCCGCCGCTTGGCGTCCCTCAGGGTGCGCCGGTCGCCTTTGATGCCGGCCCAGTGCCGACGCACCGCGGTGACGATCCCGCTCAGCCCGCTCGGGTCGTCCTCGGCGCTCTCGATCTCCAGGGCGGCCGCATAGAGGTCGAGGGCCTTGGGGTCGTCGGTGCGGCGGCCCGCGGCGGCGCACAGCCGGTGGGCGAGCGGGCGGCCCCGCACGGGCGTCTGCCGTACCCGTTCGGCGATCTCCTTCCGGATCTCGGCGCGCACACCGCTCGCCCGGGCCGGCGGGTCCGCCGCCCGGCAACGGGACAGCAGGACGAGGGCGATGAGCAGTTCGCGGCTGGGGCCGGGCGGCTGGAGCGCCTGCTCGGCCAGGTCCCCGGCGCCCCGCTCCCCCAGGTGGTTCAGCAGACGGCCGCCGAAATAGGCCTGGATGATGCTGTGCGGGAAACGGACCCGGTGTTCGAAGCCCTCCACCAGTCTGAGCTTGCCGGCATGGGCCGCGAAGCGGGCGAGGACGGCACGGCACTGGTCCATGTTGCCCTCGCGCAGCCGCCTGCGTTCCGCGTCGCCGAGCCGTTCGCACAGCGCGTCCCAGATCTGCCGTCGGTGCCAGTCGGAGAGGGTGTTGCCGCGCTTGCCGTACTGGTCGAAGCCGCGGCCCGCCCACACGTGCTCGGCCCGGGCCCGGGCGCGCCGGGCCGGGCCCGGGTGCAGCACGTCCGGATCGAGCAGCTCCTCGAATCCGACCTCCAGCTTGTCCTGGAGCAGCCCGACGCAGGCCAGGGCCGAGACCACTTCGAGCGTGTCGCGCCGCTCCTGCGGGGCCAGCGCGACGTCCTCGCGCAGCTTCCCCTCGCACAGCGCCTCGGCCCAGGTCTCCAGCAGCCAGCGCCGCAGCGTGGCGCGGTCGCGGCTGCGGGTGTCCATGTGCCGCGGATCGTCGGCCGGACGGTCGTGCTCCAGGATGCCCCGCCGGTGGAGTTCGCGGGCGATCTGGAGGTAGATGGGCGACTCGGTCACCTCCGCCGTCTCCACGATCCAGTCCACCCGGCGCTCGTCGGTCTCCGGTACGTCCGCCTCGACGAAGCGCAGCGCCTCCTCCTCGCTGAGCGGTTCCAGCACCACGATCGCGGCGGAGGTGGTCTCCAGCGGGCTGTGCGGCCGGGAGGCGATGACCAGGGGCAGTTTCTCCTCGCGGGCGCGCTCGATGGCCCGGCGGATGACGTTGTCCCGGTTCTGCTGCCGGCCGTCGTCGAGCAGGGCCTCCTCCAGGCCGTCGGCGAGGACGACCGGCTTGTCGTCCGCGAGGAGTTGTTGCCACACCCGGTCGGTCTTGCTGCGCGCGAGAACGCCCTTGGGTGCCTCCTGGGCGAAGCGCTGCCTGGCCAGGCGTTCGAAGTTCAGCTCGGCGCCGTCCGCCGCGTCCCGCAGCCTGACCGGCACCGGTACGGCGTTCTGGCGGGCGAGGAGTTCGGTGAGCCGTACGAGGACGGCGGTCTTCCCCGCTCCGACGCCGCCGACGAGCAGATACGGCCGTCTGGTGTCGCGCTCCCGCAGCCGTTCGGCGATGACCTGGGCGATGTCCTCGCGGCCGACGATCTCGGCGGTGTCGTATCCGGCGGTGGGCACCAGCCGGCGCGGATCCCGCAGTGCCTTGGCCAGGTAACGCCGTCTGGTCCAGCGGTACCACCAGAACAGGAACAGCGCGGCGGCGATCGAGGCCGCGAGGACCGGACCGAGGAATTTCATGACGGTGTCGAAACCCTCGTTGCCCTGCCGCCACTTCTCGAAGCTGGTCGTGTCGTTCGTGACGAGGATGTACACGCCCTCCCCGACCCAGGTGAGCAGCGCCAGCACGGCGGCCAGCCAGATCACCCTGGTGACGTTGGCGTAGGAGGCCCAACGGCGCCATTTCCTGGGGCGGGTGGCGCCGCGGCGGGCCTCCAGACGGATCGTCAGGGAGTGCCAGCGGCCCGTGAACCCCTGCCCGACGCGATGCCCCGCCCGCCGGAGGGCCAGTGTGGCCATCGGCGCGTCGCGCGGGCGCACTTTGCCGGGCGGATGGGGGACGACCCTCGTCATGGCGTTCTCCTTGCGAGTTCCGGGCTCCCGGAGCGGTTCGCTGGGCGGAGGACTCGCGGGACGGAGGATGCGGAGGGCGCCGACGGCTACTTCCATGGAATCACTCCAGGCACGCCTCGCAACCCGGGCCGCGGAGGACCGCCCCGCCGTCGTCCCGCCGACCCGCCGGGCGCGGTGCGGACGCCGGCGTGTCCGCGGACGCGCGTGCCGTGCGGGCGCCCACCGCGTCTGCGGACGTCCGGATTCCGTTCGCACATCCGAGCGGCGGCGCATCCCGGGCCACACCGGAACGATCTCACCCTGATTGCCTGTCGGCTGACGCTCTGAAACCACCCCGACACAACATCTGGGGGTGGCGTGACGGGTGAGCACAAGATGTATGCTCATGCTCGCTGTCGCCGCAGGGGAATCCGGTGCGAATCCGGAACTGTCCCGCAACGGTGTACTCGCGTGCATCCATACCCGTATGCGCACGCCTGTTCAGTCCGAGGCCTGCCGACAGCGCGCCCGGCCGTCCGGTCCGGGTGCCCTGACGTCCGGGTCTCGCGGAGTGGGCCGGTGGACGCGACGCCCCCGCGCGCTCGTGTGCTGCCCCCTGCCCTGCGCAAGGCCCACCGCCGAGCGAGGGAGTGCCCCACGTGACCATCGCGCCAGCCGACCCGGTTTCGGTCTCCGAGCTGGAGACCGACGGTCCCGGTACCGCGTTGCTGCGGACCCTGACCGAGCTGACCGCCGATCTGCCCGACGCCGACCCCGGCCGGGTCGCCGCCGCCGCCCTGCGCGGCCGGTCCGCGCGGGCCGACGAGGCGGAGTTGCGCGAGCTGGCGACGGAGGGGGCCGCGGGTCTGATCTCCGAGGACCCCGCCTACTCGAAGCTGGCCGCCCGGCTGCTGACGATCAGTATCGCCGCGGAGGCCGCCTCCCAGGGCGTCACGTCGTTCACCGGATCGGTCGAGGTCGGCCACCGCGAGGGTCTGATCGCCGACCGCACCGCCGAGTTCGTGCGCGTCCACGCGGTCCGCCTCGACGCCCTGATCGACGAGGCGGCCGACGACCGCTTCGGCTACTTCGGGCTCCGTACGCTGCACAGCCGTTACCTCCTGCGGCACCCGATCACCCGCAAGGTCGTCGAGACGCCGCAGCACTTCCTGCTGCGCGTCGCCTCCGGCCTCGCCGAGGACGACACACCGCGTGCCGTGGACGAGGTCGCCGCGCTCTACCGGCTGATGAGCCGCCTGGACTACCTTCCGTCCTCCCCCACGCTCTTCAACTCCGGTACCCGGCACCCCCAGATGTCGTCCTGCTACCTCCTCGACTCCCCGCTGGACGAGCTGGACTCCATCTACGACCGCTACCACCAGGTGGCCCGGCTGTCGAAGCACGCGGGCGGCATCGGACTGTCGTACTCCCGTATCCGCAGCCGCGGTTCGCTGATCCGTGGCACCAACGGCCACTCCAACGGCATCGTGCCGTTCCTGAAGACGCTCGACGCCTCGGTCGCCGCGGTGAACCAGGGTGGCCGGCGCAAGGGCGCTGCGGCGGTCTACCTGGAGACCTGGCACTCCGACATCGAGGAGTTCCTGGAGCTGCGGGACAACACCGGTGAGGACGCCCGCCGTACGCACAACCTGAACCTCGCGCACTGGATCCCGGACGAGTTCATGCGCCGGGTCAACGCCGACGCCCCCTGGTCGCTGTTCTCCCCGGCCGACGTGCCCGAGCTCGTCGACCTGTGGGGCGAGGAGTTCGACGCGGCGTACCGCTCGGCGGAGGCGGCCGGTCTCGCGAAGAAGACCATCCCCGCCCGTGACCTCTACGGCCGCATGATGCGCACCCTCGCGCAGACCGGCAACGGCTGGATGACCTTCAAGGACGCGGCCAACCGCACCGCCAACCAGACCGCCGAGCCGGGCCACGTCGTGCACTCCTCCAACCTCTGCACAGAGATCCTGGAGGTCACGGACGACGGCGAGACGGCGGTCTGCAACCTGGGTTCGGTGAACCTCGGCGCGTTCGTCGACTCGGGCGCCGGCACGATCGACTGGGAGCGGCTGGACGAGACCGTCCGCACGGCCGTGACCTTCCTCGACCGGGTCGTCGACATCAACTTCTATCCGACCGAGCAGGCGGGTCGCTCCAACGCCCGCTGGCGTCCGGTCGGCCTGGGCGCGATGGGCCTCCAGGACGTCTTCTTCAAGCTGCGGCTGCCCTTCGACTCGCCCGAGGCGAAGGCGCTGTCCACCCGTATCGCCGAGCGCGTCATGCTCGCCGCGTACGAGGCCTCCGCCGAGCTGGCCGAGCGCAACGGCCCGCTGCCTGCCTGGGAGAAGACCCGTACGGCCAGGGGCGTGCTGCACCCGGACCACTACGGCGTCGAGTTCACCTGGCCGGAGCGCTGGGCCGCCCTGCGCGAGCGGATCGCGCGGACCGGTCTGCGCAACTCCCTGCTGCTCGCCATCGCGCCCACCGCCACCATCGCGTCCATCGCGGGCGTGTACGAGTGCATCGAGCCGCAGGTGTCCAACCTGTTCAAGCGCGAGACGCTGTCCGGCGAGTTCCTCCAGGTCAACTCCTACCTGGTGCAGGACCTCAAGGACCTCGGCGTCTGGGACGCCCGCACCCGTGAGGCGCTGCGCGACTCCAGCGGCTCGGTGCAGGAGTTCGCCTGGATCCCGGCCGAGGTGCGCGCCCTGTACCGCACGGCCTGGGAGATCCCGCAGCGCGGCCTGATCGACATGGCCGCCGCCCGCACCCCGTACCTGGACCAGGCCCAGTCCCTGAACCTGTTCCTGGAGACGCCGACCATCGGCAAGCTCTCCTCGATGTACGCGTACGCCTGGAAGTCGGGCCTGAAGACGACGTACTACCTGCGCTCGCGCCCGGCGACCCGCATCGCCCGCGCGGCCCAGGCCCAGGCACAGCCCGAGAAGTCCCTCCCCGTGCAGCAGGTGACCGAGCCCGACGCCGTGGCCTGCTCCCTTGAGAACCCCGAGTCCTGCGAGGCCTGCCAGTAATGACCACCGCACCCGAGAAGACCGAGAAGAACCTGCTCGACCCGGGCTTCGAGCTGACCCTGCGCCCGATGCGTTACCCGGACTTCTACGAGCGGTACCGGGACGCGATCAAGAACACCTGGACCGTCGAGGAGGTCGACCTCCACTCGGACGTCGCCGACCTGGCGAAGCTCTCCGAGGGCGAGCAGCACATGATCGGCCGGCTGGTCGCGTTCTTCGCGACGGGCGACTCGATCGTGGCGAACAACCTCGTGCTGACGCTGTACAAGCACATCAACTCCCCCGAGGCGCGCCTCTACCTGTCGCGGCAGCTCTTCGAGGAGGCCGTCCACGTCCAGTTCTATCTGACGCTCCTGGACACCTACCTGCCCGACCCGGAGGACAGGGCGGCGGCCTTCGCCGCGGTCGAGAACATCCCGTCGATCCGTGAGAAGGCCGAGTTCTGCTTCAAGTGGATCAACGAGGTCGAGAAGCTGGACCGGCTGGAGACCAAGGCCGACCGCCGCCGCTTCCTGCTCAACCTGATCTGCTTCGCCGCGTGCATCGAGGGCCTGTTCTTCTACGGCGCCTTCGCGTACGTGTACTGGTTCCGCAGCCGGGGTCTGCTGCACGGTCTCGCCACGGGCACCAACTGGGTGTTCCGTGACGAGACGATGCACATGAGCTTCGCCTTCGAGGTGGTCGACACCGTCCGCAAGGAGGAGCCGGACCTCTTCGACGACCAGCTCCAGGAGGAGGTGACGGCCATGCTGCGGGAGGCCGTCGAGGCCGAGCTCCAGTTCGGCCGCGACCTGTGCGGCGAGGGGCTGCCGGGCATGAACACCGACTCGATGCGGCAGTACCTGGAGTGCGTGGCCGACCAGCGGCTGTCGCGGCTCGGGTTCGCCCCGGTGTACGGCTCGGAGAACCCCTTCTCCTTCATGGAGCTCCAGGGTGTTCAGGAGCTGACCAACTTCTTCGAGCGCCGTCCGTCGGCGTACCAGGTCGCGGTGGAGGGCACCGTCGACCTGGACGAGGACTTCTGAGCCGCCCTCTCCCCCCGGGCCTCCTGGGCCTCCCTTATCTGCCGGTCGGCGCGCCGGTCGCGCACGATGCCGAACGCGGACGGGAGGGCCAGGAGGACGAGGATCCCGAGGACCAGGAGCATTCCGATGAGGCCTTCGATCTGGTTCGTGTTCATGGACACCAGTCTCCGGCCGGACACTCCTGACCGTGAGTGGCAGGACTGCCGCACACCTTCAAATTCCTGCCACTTCGGGTGCACACTGGCAGCATGCTGAAAAACGTGGCGGCCGTCCTCCTCGACGGCGTGCATCCCTTCGAACTCGGCGTCGTCTGCGAGGTGTTCGGCCTCGACCGCAGCGACGAGGGGCTCCCGGTGTACGACTTCGCCGTGGTGTCCGCCGAGGGCCCGGTCCTGCGCACCCACGTCGGCGGGCTCACCGTGTCCACGCCGTACGGCCTCGACCGGCTGGAGGAGGCCGACCTGATCGCCGTCCCGGCCGCCGACTCGAACGTCGACCGGGTGTATCCGCCCGAGCTGCTCGCCGCGCTGCGCCGGGCGGTGGACCGGGGCGCCCGGGTCCTCAGCGTCTGCTCCGGGGTCTTCGTGCTGGGCGCCGCCGGGCTGCTCGACGGCAGGCGCTGCGCCGCGCACTGGCGGCACGCGGACGTGCTGGCCCGCCGCTACCCCCGGACGGCCGTCGAGGCGGACGTGCTGTACGTCGACGAGGACCCGGTGATCACCTCGGCCGGCACGGCCGCCGGCATCGACGCCTGTCTGCACCTGGTCCGCAAGGAGCAGGGGCCCGAGGTGGCCAACCGGATCGCCCGGCGGATGGTGGTGCCGCCGCACCGGGACGGCGGCCAGGCCCAGTTCATCGAGCGGCCGCTGCCCCGGTCGCGGTGCGACACCGTCGGCGAGGTGCTCGTGTGGATGGAGCAGCACCTCGACGAGGAGGTCACGGTGGAGCAGCTCGCGGAACGCGCCCACATGTCACCGCGCACCTTCGCCCGCCGGTTCCAGCAGGAGACGGGCACCACTCCCTACCGCTGGCTGCTGCGCCAGCGGGTGCTGCTGGCCCAGCACCTGCTGGAGGCGACGGACGAGACGGTGGACGCGATCGCCTGGCGCGCCGGCTTCGGTACGGCCGGCGCCCTGCGCCATCAGTTCGTGCAGGCGCTGGGGACGTCCCCCAACGCCTATCGGCGCACGTTCCGCGGCCCCCAGGCCGTCGCCTGAGCCGCGGCTCTCACCCGGACACGGCCCGCAGCAGCAGCCGGCGCGGCCGGAGCGTGATCCCGATGTGCGTCCGGTTGTCGGAGCCCGGTACCGGCTCGAAGCGGAACGCGGACGCCACCACCGCGGCGATCAGCGTCAGCTCGGCCATCGAGAAGTGGTCGCTCGGGCACTTCCGGTTGCCGACGCCGAAGGGCGTCATGGCGTACTTCGGCACCTCCGGGGAGCGGCCGGGCAGCCAGCGGTCGGGATCGAACTCCGCGTGCCGCTCGTACGACCGCGGATCGCGCTGTACGGCGTACGGGCTGTAGACGATGTCGGCGCCCGCGGGAATGCGGTAGCCGCCGAGCTCGGTCTCGGTCACCGCGCGCCGCGTCAATATCCATACGGCGGGATACAGCCGCATGGTCTCGACGACGACATTGGCGGTGTGCTGGAGCTTTCGGACGTCGCCGAAAGAGACCGGCCGGTTCCCTACGACGCTTTTCACCTCTTCGCGGATCTTGTCCACCTGCTCGGGGTGCTCGGTGAGGACGTGGAGCAGCGACATGACCACGGAGCCTGCTGTTTCGCTGCCCGGGGTGAGTATCGCGATGACCTGGTCGTGGATCTCCTGTTCCCCGATCGGCTCGCCATTCTCGTCCTTCGCCTCCAGCAAAGCCGTCAGCAAATCGTTCGGCTTTTGACCGGATGCGCGGCGGTCGGCGATGATCTCGTCCACCAGCCGGTGCAGATCGGCCAGCGCCCGGTTGAATTCGCGGTTGGCCGGAACCGGTACCCGATAAAGCGGCCCGAGAGGTACCACCATGCGTTGGTACATACCCGCGAACAGTGTGGCGAGCGCGGAGGTGATGCGCTCGGACCGGGCGTCCATATAGCTGCCGCGCATCAGGCAGCGGGCGGAGATGCGCACGGACACCCGGAAGGACTCCGCGGTGACGTCGAGAACCTCGCCGTTGCGCCAGCGCTCGACGAGGGCGTACGCCTCTTCCTCCATGATCGGCCCGTAGCCGGGGATGGCGTCGAGCCGGAACGCGGGCTGGATCGTGCGCCGCTGGCGGCGGTGCATCGGGCCGTTGGCCGTGGCCACGCCCTGCTTGCCGAGCAGGCTCTCCAGGGACTCCCACAGGGGCCCCGAGATGATGTAGTCCGGGCTGAGCGCCAGGGCGCCGGTGAGGTCCGGCGCGGTGACGGCGTACACCGTCTTGGGGCCGAGCCTGAGGCGGACGATGTCGCCGTGGTCGCGGAGCCGGGCAAGGAACGCCAGCGGATCACGGGCCAGCTTCCAGCCGTGTCCGAGGAGCGGGACCCTGCCGCCGGCCAAGGGTGGCTCGCGCAGTTCGGGCGCCGTGGGGGTCGCGGGTTTCACCGACTCGACGGTCATTTCTCACCTGCCGCTTCGTTGTTGACGTACGGGGGCGTGGACCGGTCGTCCCAGCTGTCGACCATGTATCGGCCGGACTCGTGGTGGAACCAGTAGACGGAACTGAACCAGTTCCGCATATTGCCGAGGCAGGACCGCACGGCGGCACCGAGTTGATTTCCGCGGACCGTCCCGTCGGCAAGCCGGTCGGCGAGCCGTAAGACGTCCTGCTCGGCGACGAGGAATTCGGAGATGCATTCCTCCACGCGGCGCCTGACTTCCTCGACCGCTTCTTCCAGGGTCAGTCCCTCATGGGTGATGAGACTGATCCCGAGATTGTGCACCTCATCGCCCGCTATTTCCTTGGGCAGCGAGCAGAGATCGTTGTACCAGGCGGCGAATTCCTGACTCAGCAGTGCCGCGCGGCGAAATGCGGGGTGTTTCCGCACCGGGTCCGGGAGTTCGAGTCCGGCACTCGGCTCCAGCAGGTCGGTCCAGATCCAGTGCGCGAAGGTGAGCCGACGCAGCGCCAGATATTCATCGACCGTGGGAATGCGCCCTTCGATTCGGTTGTGGAATTCCCGGTCGTATGCCTCGATCACGGCGTGGAAGTGCCGGGCGAACCGGGCGTTCCAGGTGGCGGGAAGGAAGGAGGCGAGCCGGCTCACACTGTCCGCGAGCCCGGCGACCAGCGGATCCGGGTGGCACAGATGCCGTGCCGGGGAGTCCAGGGCCGCGTGCAAGCGGAACTTGAGCCGCCGCCAGGAGGACGTCCGGCCGTGCACGACGTCACGGTCGTGCCGGTCGTCCCAGACGAAGAACCACGCGCTGTAGTCGGCGATGGCCTGCATGACCTCGTCGGGTGCGCCGAGGTAGAAGCCCGCCATCAGGTCGGTGTAGCAAAGTCCGTCGGCATATTCTGCGACCTTGTCCGCCGGCATCAACCGCATTTTCAGCAGCCAGGAGCGCGTCTTCTCCTGCAACTGGGGCCAATACGGATGCAGTTGCCGGGGAAACGCCGCCTCGATGACCGGAAGAGAGAGCGAGGGAGGGACCGCGGGCGCGGTCACCGTCGCTGTGGTGCTGTATGTGGTGCTGTATGGGAAAGCTGGCACGGACAACCCCTCTCAGCCGCCAGTGGGCACACACCCCTCCCCCCGTGCCGGGCGTGCGCCGTTGCGTATCCCCGCACATCCCATTCAGCACTACAACTGACCGTTCTGGGAACGGATTTGCTTCATTCACTACCCCAACATGCCGAGATTCCGCCCCTGAGTGACTGGTTACGGATCAGCAGATGTGCAGTAGATGTGCGTAAGCGATCGAACGTCCGTCGGACACACGAACGACGCCCGGCCGGAGTGATCCGGCCGGGCGTCGTGAAGGTGCGGGTGGGCTCAGTCGTTGGCGACCACGGGGTAACGGGGCTCGTTCTCGGCCATCTGCCGCAGGGCGTCCTTGCGTTCACGCTTGGACAGACGGTCGATGTAGAGGTAGCCGTACAGGTGGTCGGTCTCGTGCTGCAAACACCGAGCGAAGTATCCGGTGCCGCGCACCCTGATCGGGTTGCCCTGCTCGTCCTGCCCGGTCACTTCGGCGTAGTCGGGACGGGCCAGCGGCGCGTAGGCGGTGGGCACCGACAGACAGCCCTCGTTGCTGTCGTCCAGCCGGCGCCGCTCGGCGGGCAGCTCGACGAGCTTGGGGTTGCAGATGACGCCGGTGTGCCGGGCGCCCTCGTCGTCGGGGCAGTCGTAGACGAAGACCTTCAGGTCGACGCCGACCTGGTTGGCGGCCAGGCCCACTCCCTCGGCGGTGTGCTGCGAGGCGAACATGTCCGCGACCAGCTGCCGCAGCTCGTCGCCGAACTCGGTGACGTCCTTGCACTCCTTGTGCAGCACCGGGTTCCCGACGACGGTGATCGGCCGCGAGGTGCCGGCCTCACGCCACGCCAGCTCGCGGGCCTCCGCCTCCTCGGTGTCGATGACGAAGCCCTCGTCGTCCACGGGGAGCACGCCCGCGTGCTGCTGATCGGTGTCCTGCTGCGCCATGACCGACGATGCCTTCCTCAAACAGACAGGTGGTGAATGCTCGATACAGGGTACGGGCAGCGCGCCGTCTCAGGGGCGCGGGGAAGGGCGCGAGCAGCCACGACGAACACGCGGTCGAAGGAGGTCAGCAGACCTCTTCCAGATCCCGCCAGTCCCTGGAATCGGGGCTGTCGGCGACCCACCCGTCCAGCAACCCCCGGACGAGAGAAGCCGGCGCGGCCACGCCACACTCCCGCTCCGGCACCCACAGCTGCCCGTCCGTGCGGTGCCCGAGCGGCCCCGGATGCCCCGGCTCGCTGTGGTCGTGCGGGTCGAGATGCTCGCCGTCGCCCTCGTCGGACGGCATCCGCGACTCCGAGCACATCCGGCACAGCAGCCGCACCGACGACGACCAGTCCTCCGCCGCGAAACCCGCGTCGGCCGCCAGCTGCTCCAGCGCGTCCCGGTCGGACTCGGTGGCCGCCTCCAGCAGGACGACCCAGGTCGGCACGGGCGACGGCGCCCACAGCTCGATCTCGTCGAAGACCGGGTAGGAATGGCCAGTGACGGTGGTCCGCTCGCCGTGCGGCACCCCGTCGTGCAGCACGACCTCGCCCCAGCGACGCCCGGACGAGGGCAGCGGGATGGACAGCACCTCCATCCGGGCGGGGTCCAGCCGCCGCCCCCACACCACCTCGGCCTCGCCCTCGGGCGACAGCCGTACGGCCGCGCTGCCCAGCTCCATACCGACCGGTTCGCCCGCGCCTATGGCATCCCCCGGCACCCGCAGCCCGTACGCCTGCCAGGCACGTCGGGCCAGCGGCCAGTCCTGGAGGGCGGTGGCCGCGATGCCGACGTTCCACCAGTCGGGGGCCCCTGCCTCGCGGTCGAGCAGGGCGACCGCCCGCAGTCCCGCCGTACGGGCCTGCTCCCAGTCGTGCCGGAACTTGTGCAGCAGGGCCAGGTTGAACCAGGACTCGGACAGCCAGGGTTCCAGGTCGGCGGCACGTGTCAGCAGCGCGCCCGCGTCCTCGTACCGCCCGTCGCCGATCAGCGTGAACGCGCGGTCGGTGGCCTGCCGCCAGGAGGCGGAGGGCCGGTGCCGTCCCTTGCCGAAGATCCTCACGATTCCCGCCTGCCAGTTCCGTTCTGTGGGCTGGCCAGTGCCCCCGGACACTCTCTCCCTCGCATCCAACCACGTGTGGCCGGAGGGCCGCTCATTACCCATGGGTTACCCACCTTCGACCGAGGTCAGACCGCCCACCCGTCGCCCGCCGCCAGCCTGCCCGCGCCTCCCCCGGGGCCCGACGTCCGGGGGTACCCCCGACGGGCCACCCCCATGTTCCACAGCACCCTGGCCAGGGCCTCCACCACCTCCGGCGCGTACTCCCCGCCGGTGCCGAGGCGCAGCTCCTCCAGAGCCGTGAGAGGCCCACCGGGACCGCTGCCCCGGACCTTCTCCTCGTATGCGTTCACCACCCGGACTATGCGTGCGGCCACCGGCTGCTCCGGGTAGGGGTCGGCCTGCCGCTCGACGACCGTCGCGACCTCGGCGCCCGCCCCGGTCTGGCGGACGACGGCCCCGCCGAGCAGCGCGATCCGCCGTTGCTGGGCCGCCGGCAGCCCCGCGGTGGCGCCGGCCGGGACCGGGTCGACGAGGCTGAGCTGGCCGATGTCGTGCATGAGGGCCGCGTACTCCAGGACGGCCAGCTCGGGCTCCGGCAGCCCCAGATCCCGGCCCACGGCCTGGCTGAGCGCGGCGACCCTGCGGGCGTGCCCGGCGGGGGTGTACCCGGCGATCTCGGTGGCGCGGGCCAGCGAGGCGATGGTCTGCCGGTAGGTGGCCCGCACCGCCGCGTACCGGCGCAGGGACAGCTGGGTCAGCAGCAGCGGCACCGAGAACACCGGCAGCGCCCACAGCCCGACGACGGACACCGCGAGCGCCATCACCGCCCCCGTCGCGCAGACCGCCGAGCCGATCCCGGGCACCGCCCGCAGCTCGTCCCGCAGCAGCGGGGTGAACGGCCAGCCGGTACGGGAGTGGGCGAGCGCGGCGGCGACCACGGCGTCGCACAGGACGGTCAGGACGAGCAGCGCCGACAGCAGCAGCGCGTAGGCGGGCCCGCTCCAGCCGTCGAACACCCCGCGGTTGTGGAGGGGCTGGAAGCAGACGGCGGCGAACCCGACGGCCAGTACCCGCCGGACCAGGTGGTCGAGGACGGCCTGTCCCCGGGCCAGCTGCGGCACGCTGCCGAGCAGGGAGGCGGCGACCACGACCGCCACGACCTGGGTGACCCCGTGGTGGGTGGGGTGCCCGGCGTGTCCTCCGACCAGCGCGTACGACAGCGACCCGGCGGCGCCGAGCGGCGCGGCCTCGCGCAGCCGGGGCCCGCTCTGGGGCCGGGTCAGCTCCCCCACGGCGACGAGGATCCCGAAGGCGAGCGCGACGGGGCGGTCCTCGACGCCCGTCAGGAACGTGACGAGGAGGGAGACGGCGACGAGGAGCCCGGCCGCGGAGTGAAGGGCGACGTGCGAGCGGCGGACGGTCATCGGCGCGCCTCGGACCGGCCGTCGGAGGCCTGCGCGGGCACGGCCGACCGGTCCTCCTCGGCGGTCACGACCGGATGCCAGCCGTCCCGCGCGATGACGTGCGCCAGCGCCGCGACCATCCGGGGATCGAAGTGGGCGCCCGCGCACCTGTGCAGCTCCTCCAGCGCGACGTGCACCGGCCGGGCCCTGCTGTAGGACCTGGTGGACGTCATGGCGTCGAAGGCGTCCGCGACGGCGACCACCCGGGCCGCTTCCGGGATCTGGCTGCCCACCAGCCCGTACGGGTAGCCGGTGCCGTCGATGCGTTCGTGGTGGTGGAGGATCGCCGAGCGGGCCTCGCCGAGGAAGGAGATCCCGCGGGTGATCTCGTGCCCGTACTCGGGGTGCAGCTCGATCACGCGCCGCTCCTGCGGTGTCAGCGGCCCGTCCTTGCGCAACAGCCGGGTGGGAACGCCGAGTTTGCCGACGTCGTGCAGGATCCCGGCGAAGCGGAGCATGTCGATCCGGCTCTCGTCCATCCCCAGTTCGCGCCCGATGAGCACCGAGGCCTGGCCGACGCGTTCGCTGTGCCCGCGCGTGTAGCCGTCCTTGATGTCGACGGCCTGCACCAGGGCGCGGATGGTCGCCTGGTGGGCGGCGCGCTCCCGGTGGTACTGCGCGAACACCCACCACGACACGGCCATCGGGAACAGCACGAGCAGGGCGGCCACCGGCCCGTAGGGGCTGAGCCACAGCACGGCCATCATCAGCCCGCCGAGCCCGTGCACGGCCAGCGGCGCGAGGGAACGCAGGAACAGCCCCCGGCAGACCTGCCGCGGCGGCAACCCCTCGGCGAGCGCCAGCATCCCGCCGTCCAGCAGCGCGAGCACGACGCAGAAGACCAGCACGGCCGCGCCCGCCGGCAGCAGCGCGTACGGCAGGTCGGAGTCGGCCACGGCGTCCCGCCCGCCGAGCGCGGCGTGCACCCGGGCGGCGGCCACCACGGCGAGCGAGGAGTGGGCGGCCCGCCAGAGCCGGCGCAGCAGAAAGGGGCGCCGCTCGACGTGCGAGAACAGCGCCCCGGGCAGCGGGACGAGCGCGGCCGCGGCCGGCGCGAGCAGGAAGGCCCCGGCCAGCAGCACGGGGTGCAGGGTGCCGGCGAACCTGCGCCGGGCGATCCGCTCGCCGCCGGCGTACAGGGCGGCGAGCAGGGCGACGGCCCCCCAGGGGGTACGGGCGTCGTCGCGCAGCGAGGGGAGCGTGCAGAGCAGGGCACCGAGGGCGACACAGGCGGCGTAGATGCGCGCCCGCGCCGGAATCCCCTCCATGACGCCTCCCCCAGCCGTACCTGTCCGGGCTCAGGAGCCTAGGACGGCCGGGGGTGGGTCCGCGGGCGTATCACCCGCGGATTAGCACATTCGAGTGACGGCATTCGCGTTCTGCGAGCAGCTCAGGTCTCGTGTGCCGTCGCCGTCACGTCGTGCTCGGGGACGGCCTGGCCCGAGCGGATCAGGTCGATCCGGCCCATGACCTTGGCGCGCAGGTCGGTCGGCACGTCGTCACTCCCGCAGCACCGCTTGACCAGCTTCTTCACGGCCTCCTCCAGCCCGTACTTCTCCAGGCAGGGGGAGCACTCCTCGAAGTGGTGCTGGAACTTGTCCCGGTCCAGCGGGGGCATCTCGCTGTCGAGGTACTCGTACAGGTGGTCGAGGACCTCACCGCAGTCCGTCTCGTGCGGATCTCCGCAGCTCATGAGCCCGAACCTTTCGCTTCGTTCGACTCTCCGGCACCGGCCGGGACCAGCCCGCGCTCGCGGGCGTAGTCCTCGAGCATGCCGCGCAGTTGACGGCGGCCCCGGTGCAGCCGGGACATCACCGTACCGATGGGTGTCCCCATGATGTCCGCGATCTCCTTGTACGCAAAGCCCTCTACGTCCGCGAGATACACGGCGATCCGGAACTCCTCGGGGATGGCCTGAAGCGCCGCCTTCACGTCCGAGTCGGGCAGGTGGTCCAGCGCCTGCGACTCCGCGGAGCGCAGACCGGTGGACATGTGCGACTCGGCGCGCGCCAGCTGCCAGTCCTCGATCTCCTCGGCCGCGCTGCGCTGGGGTTCACGCTGCTTCTTGCGGTACGAGTTGATGAAGGTGTTGGTGAGGATCCGGTACAGCCAGGCCTTGAGGTTGGTGCCCTCACGGAACTGGTGGAAGGACGCGTACGCCTTCGCGTACGTCTCCTGCACCAGGTCCTCGGCGTCCGCCGGGTTGCGCGTCATGCGCAGCGCGGCGGAGTACATCTGGTCGAGGAACTCGAGCGCGTCCCGCTCGAAGCGCGCGCTGCGCTCGGCGGTCGATTCCGCGCCCGTCTCCTGGCTCACGCCCTGGCCCTCGGGCAGCTCCGCCTGGCCGTTGTCGGTCCCTGCGTCGGTACCGGTGACCGGACCCACCTCCTCATGATCGCGGGTAGGACCGAAACCGATCCCACTCGAATCGGAGGATAGACGACTACCCGCGCCTGCCGCCGCTCCAATAGGAGCGGTCCTGGCCGCGTGCAGCACCGTCCAGTCGAGCTCGGCGCGGCTGCTGCGGCTCGGGCAGATGGTCGAACCCATGCGGCGGACTTCCTCTCCCACTGACGTCGGTGCCGGTTGTTCAGCACTTCTGTCCGCCTCAACAGCGCCCGGCTCCTCCACATTCCCCACCCCACCCGTCACCTCACCCGAGTGACGCGGCCCACCGGGCGACGCCGGCCGTGACGACCTCCATCGTCTCCTCCTCGGTGACCCCGGCCCGCTTGGGCACGGCGAACCCGTGATCGCCGTACGGCACCTCCACGAGGGCGTACCCGCCCTCGGGAAACTCGTCCGGTCTGCCGAAGGGATCGTTCCCGCCCTGGACGACGAGCGTCGGCACGCCCGCCCCGAGCAGCTCGTCGGCGCGGGACTTCTCCGGCCGGCCCGGCGGGTGGAGCGGAAAACCCAGGGCCAGTACGGCGTGCGCACCGAGCTCGCGGGCCGTGCGGCAGGCCACCCGGGCGCCGGCCGACCGTCCGCCCGAGATCACCGGCAGCCCGGGCGCGACGACGGCGGGCCAGATCCCGCGCCAGCCGGTGTCGAGGGTCTTCGGCGCGGGCGCGAGCTTCTTGCCGGCGACCCGCCAGGGCTGCTCCACGAGGGCGACGCTCACCCCGCGTCCGGGCAGCGCGGCGGCGAGCGCCCGAAGGTCCCGGGCCTCGATGCCGCCCCCGGCGCCGTGGCCGACGGCGAGGACGAGCCGCGGCTCGCCGGCCCGGTGCCAGGTGATGCGGGCGGTGCCCGCCTCGGTCTCCACCGTTTCGGTGCTCACGTCAGAAGAGTGTGCCCTCCTCGGGCCCCTCCAGCTCCTTCAGCAGCTCCGCGCCGTTGTTGCGGACGTTGCTGACGGCCGTGGACACCGGGTAGGCGCGCATCAGTCCGGCCGGCGGGGGTTCGAGGAGCGAGCGGAGGTCGTCGACGTCCGTGCGCGCCGGGTCGAGCCAGGCGTCCCAGCGGTCCGGGGTGAGCATCAGCGGCATCCGGGGGTGGATGTCGGCGAGGGCGTGCGGACCGTCGGCGGTGGCCGCGGCGAGGGGGGTGGTCTCCGCCTCGGTCGTGATCACCGAGCACGTCACCCACCACGCCCGCGGGTGGTCGTCGGGCAGGGTCCGGTCCCGCCAGAACTCGTACAGGCCGGCCATCGCGAAGACCGAACCGTCGGCCGGGAGCACGAAGTAGGGCTGCTTGCGGGGCCGCTTCCTCTTCCCCTCGACCTCCAGTTCCCGTTCCTGGCCGCCGGTGACCCACTCGTAGTAGCCGTCGGCGGGCAGGACACAGCGCCGGGTGGCGAAGGCGCGGCGGTAGGAGGGCTTCTCGTGGACGGTCTCGGCGCGCGCGTTGATCATCCGAGCGCCGCCCTCGGGGGTCTTCGCCCAGGAGGGGACGAGTCCCCACTTCAGCTTCCGCAGCTGCCGAACCGGGCGCTTGTCGTCTGCGTCCTTCACCGGACGGTCGAGGACGGCGTAGACCTCCTTGGTCGGCGCCACGTTGTAGTCGGGCTCCAGGGCCTCCTCGGGCTCCCACTTCTCGACTTCAAAGACTCCTGCGAGATCCTCGGGCCTGCGACTCGCTGCATACCGTCCGCACATACGTGCCACACTGCCAGACTCCGTGAGCCGAAAGGGAGCCACCAGCAAACATGGAGAGCACCGCCGCCCTCGCGCTGCCCGACCTGTGGGACCGTCTCGTCGGCACCCAGTCCGACCCCGACCTGTGGGTGGTGGTGGCCACCGCGGTCGCCGCCCTCGCGGTCGTCGTGCCGCACACCCTGTGGCGGATATCGCGCAACGCGATCACCATCGCCCACGAGGGTGGTCACGGCCTGGTCGCGCTGCTGACCGGCCGCCGCCTGACCGGGATCCGGCTGCACTCCGACACCAGCGGCCTGACCCTGAGCCGGGGCAAGCCGCACGGCCTCGGCATGATCCTCACCGCGGCGGCCGGCTACACCGCTCCCCCGCTGCTCGGCCTGGGCGGCGCCGCCCTGCTCGGCGCCGGCCGCATCACCCTGCTGCTGTGGGCGGCGACGGCGCTGCTGGTCGTGATGCTGGTGATGATCCGCAACGCGTACGGCGCCCTCACGGTGGTCCTCACCGGCGGCACCTTCCTGCTGGTGTCCTGGCTGGCGGGACCGCAGGTGCAGGCGGCCTTCGCGTACGCGGTGGTGTGGTTCCTGCTGCTGGGCGGCGTACGGCCCGCCTTCGAACTCCAGGCGAAGCGCTCACGCGGGGGCGCGGGCGACTCGGACGCGGACCAGCTGTCCCGTCTGACGCACGTGCCGGCGGGCCTGTGGCTGTTCCTGTTCCACGCGGTGAGCCTGTGCGCCCTGCTGGGCGGGGGCAGGTGGCTGCTGGGGCTGTGAGACAGCCCCGGAGCGGCGCGGCACGAGGGTGGCGGAGGTGACCTCCGCGGCTCCCTCGCGGGGCGGACGCGGCCCCGACGGCGCCGCACCCGGAGGACGGCCGACCACTAAAGTGGAGCCCATGGCCCCGAACCCCGCCCACACCGCCCTCTGGCCCGCCCCGCACGCGAGCGAGGCCGTCGCCGCGACGGTCCACGTGCCGGGGTCGAAGTCCGTCACCAACCGTGCCCTGGTCCTCGCCTCCCTCGCCTCCGAGCCCGGCTGGCTGCGCCGTCCCCTCCGCTCGCGCGACACCCTGCTGATGGCGGCCGCCCTGCGCGAGATGGGCGTCGGCATCGAGGAGACCGTGTCGTCCAGCTCCTCCGGCGCCGGCAGCCCCGACGGCACCGGCGAGGCCTGGCGGATCCTCCCCGCGGGGCTGCGCGGACCCGCCACGGTCGACGTCGGCAACGCGGGCACGGTGATGCGCTTCCTGCCGCCGGTCGCCGCCCTCGCCGACGGCCCCGTCCACTTCGACGGCGACCCGCGCGCGTACGAGCGTCCCCTGAACGGCGTCGTCGACGCGCTGCGGGTGCTCGGCGCCCGGATCGACGACGAGGGCCGCGGCGCGCTGCCGCTGACCGTGCACGGCGGGGGCGCGCTGGACGGCGGGACGGTGGAGATCGACGCCTCGTCGTCGTCCCAGTTCGTGTCGGCCCTGCTCCTCTCCGCCCCCCGCTTCAACCAGGGCGTCGAGGTCCGCCACACCGGCTCCACGCTGCCCTCCATGCCGCACATCCGGATGACGGTCGACATGCTGCGCGCGGTCGGCGCGCAGGTGGACACCCCGGAGTCGGGCGGCGAGCCGAACGTCTGGCGGGTCACCCCCGGCGCCCTGCTGGGCCGGGACCTGACGATCGAGCCGGACCTGTCCAACGCCCAGCCGTTCCTGGCGGCGGCGCTGGTGACGGGCGGCCGGGTGCTCATCCCGGACTGGCCGGCCCGCACCACCCAGCCGGGTGACCGGCTGCGCGAGATCTTCACCGAGATGGGCGGCTCCTGCGAACTGGCCGACTACGGCCTGGTCTTCACCGGCTCGGGCTCGATCCACGGCATCGACGTCGACCTGGGCGACGTCGGCGAGCTGACTCCGGGCATCGCGGCGGTCGCCGCCCTCGCGGACTCCCCGTCCACCCTGCGGGGCGTGTCCCACCTGCGCCTGCACGAGACGGACCGGCTGGCCGCGCTGACCAAGGAGATCAACGAGCTCGGCGGCGATGTGACGGAGACCGCCGACGGTCTGCACATCCGCCCCCGCCGGCTGCACGGCGGGATCTTCCACACCTACGACGACCACCGCATGGCCACGGCCGGCGCGATCATCGGCCTGGCCGTGGAGGGCGTGCAGATCGAGAACGTGGCGACGACGGCGAAGACGCTGCCGGACTTCCCGGAACTGTGGACCGGGATGCTCGGGGTATAGGGACTTTCGCCATGCGCCGCTATGACAAGCACACCGACCAGGACGACATCCGCAGCCGCCCGAACCGCAAGGGCAACCGGCCTCGCACGCACATCCGTCCCAAGCACGAGGACTCCGTCGAGGGCATGGTCCTCACCGTCGACCGGGGCCGGCTGACCTGCCTCGTGGAGGACCGGATCGTCCTCGCGATGAAGGCCCGCGAACTGGGCCGCAAGGCCGCGGTGGTGGGCGACCGGGTCGCGATCGTCGGCGACCTGTCCGGCAACAAGGACACCCTGGCCCGCATCGTCCGCATCGAGAAGCGCAGCTCGGTGCTCCGCCGCACCGCGGACGACGACGACCCGTTCGAGCGGGTGGTCGTCGCCAACGCCGACCAGCTCGCCGTGGTCACCGCCCTGGCCGACCCCGAGCCCCGCCCGCGCCTGATCGACCGCTGTCTGGTCGCGGCCTACGACGGCGGTCTGACTCCGCTGCTGGTCATGACGAAGTCCGACCTGGCCTCGCCGGACAAGCTGCTGGAGCTGTACGGCCACCTCGACATCCCGTACGTCGTCACCAGCCGCGAGGAGCTGGAGAACGGCGACTCGGCGGACCGGGTGCGCGAGTTCCTGACCGGGCGGGTCACGGCGTTCGTCGGCCACTCGGGCGTCGGGAAGACGACCCTGGTCAACGCGCTGGTCCCGAAGGAGCGCCGACGGGTGACCGGCGATGTGAACGCGGTGACCGGCCGCGGCCGTCACACCACGACGTCCGCGCTGGCCCTGCCCCTGGCGGGCACGGGCGACTGGGTGATCGACACCCCGGGGGTCCGGTCCTTCGGCCTGCACCACGTCGACCCGTCCAGGGTGATCCTGGCCTTTCCCGACCTGGTGCCGGGAACGGAGGGCTGCCCGCGCGCGTGCAGTCACGACGAGCAGGACTGCGCACTGGACGCGTGGGTGGCCGACGGCCACGCCGACCCGGCGCGGCTGTACTCCCTGCGCCGGCTGCTGGCCACCCGCGAGCGCACGGAAGGCGACTGACCCACCGGCTGACCCACCTGACCCACCGGCTGATCCATCGGCTGACCACCGCGTTGTTTGCGTCCACCCGGGCCCGGTAAGTGCATAATCGCACCGAGCCGGAGCCGGACCGGGCCGGGCGGACGGAGGGACAGCACATGGCGTGGCTGCTGGTCGTCGTGGCCGGGTTGCTCGAGACCGGTTTCGCCGTCTGCCTCAAGCTGTCCCACGGCTTCACGCGACTGTGGCCCACCATCGCCTTCTGCGCCTTCGCCCTCGGGAGCTTCGGTCTGCTGACCCTCTCCCTGAAGAAGCTCGACGTGGGCCCCGCCTACGCCGTGTGGACCGGCATCGGCGCGGCGGGCACCGCGATCTACGGCATGGTCTTCCTGGGCGACCTGGTGTCGACCCTGAAGCTCGTCTCGATCAGCCTGGTGATCATAGGAGTGATCGGGCTCCAGCTGTCGGGGTCGGCTCACTGACCCGAGCGGTCGGCCGGCTGCCGCTGGAGCGCCCCTCGCACCAGCTCCGCGACGCCGCCCTCCCCCGCCGGGGGAGCCGACACGCAGGACAGGGCGAGCCGGACGGCGAGTTCGCAGGAGCGTGCGAGGTCGGCGGCGTCGGCCCGGACGGCGCCGGGGCCACCGAGCACGGCCACGGCCCGGTCGCGGACGGCGCCCACCAGGTCGCCGGGCGAGGGCAGCGGCCCGTCCGCCCGCCGCTGGGCCGGTACGGCGCAGGAGGACGGCACCGCGGAGAGCGTCGGCGAGGGCAGGCTCTCGCTCCAGAAGCCGGTGAGGACGGCCCGTGCGAGGGGGTTGTCGCGGGCGACGGAGGTGGTCCACACGGCGGTGGCGGTGAGCCTCTCCCGGGCATCGCCGCGCACGGCCAGCGCCCGCTCGACCCCGGCGAGGTATCCGTCGGCCTCACGCCGCACGAGCGCCCTGGCCAGGCCCTCCTTGCCACCGAACTCGTTGTACAAAGTCTGCCGGGACAGCCCGGCCGCCGCGGCGACGTCCACCATGCGCACCGCGGCCCACGGCCGTAGCGCGAGCGCCTCGAAGGCGGCGTCCAGTAGGGATTCCCGCGCTGAGGACATCATCGCCTCCTGGGGCCGGCGGCTCTGCGCCCAGGTTTGACGCGGACGGCAGCACTGTCAAGGGTCCGCGGTCCATCGCCGGCACGGCGCACGTCCACGGCGCCGCGACGTCCACCGCTCCTCCACCGTCCATCCCGCGGTCCCCTGTGGCCCGTTCTCACCTCCGGCGGATACGGTTCGTCCCATGCCGGACTACCACGACGACCTCCGATTCGCGCACGTCCTCGCGGACGCCGCCGACGCCGTGACCATGGACCGTTTCAAGGCCCTCGACCTCAAGGTCGAGACCAAACCGGACATGACCCCGGTGAGCGAGGCCGACAAGGCCGCCGAGGAACTCATCCGCGGTCAGCTCCAGCGGGCCCGTCCACGCGACGCGATCCTCGGCGAGGAGTACGGCGTCCAGGGCACCGGCCCCCGCCGCTGGGTGATCGACCCGATCGACGGCACGAAGAACTATGTGCGGGGCGTTCCCGTCTGGGCCACCCTGATCGCGCTGACGGAGGCCGGCGAGGGGGGTTACCAGCCCGTGGTCGGTGTCGTCTCCGCGCCGGCGCTGGGCCGTCGCTGGTGGGCCGCGAAGGGACACGGCGCCTTCACCGGACGCAGCCTGACCTCGGCCTCCCGTCTGCGCGTGTCCCGGGTCTCGAACCTCTCCGACGCCTCCTTCGCGTACTCCTCGCTGACCGGCTGGGAGGAGCGCGGGCACCTGAACGGCTTCCTCGACCTGACCCGCGAGGTGTGGCGCACGCGCGCGTACGGCGACTTCTGGCCGTACATGATGGTGGCCGAGGGCTCGGTCGACCTCTGTGCCGAACCCGAGCTATCGCTCTGGGACATGGCGGCCACGGCGATCGTCGTGACGGAGGCCGGCGGTACCTTCACGGGCCTCGACGGACGCCCGGGCCCGCACAGCGGCAACGCGGCCGCGTCGAACGGGCTGCTCCACGAGGAGCTGCTGGGTTACCTCAACGAGCGCCACTGAAAGGCCCGCCGCACCCTCACAGATGAGCGCGCGCGCCCTCAATTGGCTGCGCGCGCCCTCTTGTTGACCCGCGCTTTACCTGCCACGCTGACAGCACCCCCCACTTGTGAACTTGTGAATCCATGAACAACCGTGGATTCTTAGGAGGTGGCTCCAGCCATGCTCGTCCGCGACGCCATGAGCACGGTGGTCCTCACCATCGGCCCCGCACACACCCTCCGACAGGCCGCCGCCCTGATGGCCGCCCGCCACGTCGGCGCGGCCGTCGTCCTCGACCCGGACGCCGGCGGCATCGGCATCCTCACCGAGCGGGACATCCTCAACTCCGTGGGCCTGGGGCAGGATCCGGACACGGAACGCACCCACGCCCACACCACCGACGACGTCGTCTTCGCCGCCCCCGACTGGACCTTGGAGGAGGCGGCCCGGGCGATGGCCCACGGCGGCTTCCGGCACCTGATCGTCCTCGACCGCGACGGACCGGCCGGCATCGTCTCGGTCCGCGACATCATCCGCTGCTGGGCACCGGCACGGCAGCAGGTACCGGCCTGAGCGCACGAACGGGCCGGACCCCCCGAGGGGAGCCCGGCCCGTTCGTCCACGACAAGCGGTCCAGTGCTGTCGGCCGCGCAGGGCCTTGGACCGCGGCCTCCAGCCGCTCGCCGTGAATCCTGTCGACCCGCTCCGGCAGACCCGATCGTACGGATCCGATCCTACCGTGGACTTCATCCAAATCCATTCAGGATCTAAAGTCACACCTATTCGGGACCTGGTCCCTGTAGCTGCTAGGCTGAATCCATGAGCGACCTACTGGAACGACTGCGCGGACGCGGATGGCGGATGACCGCGCAGCGGCGTGTCGTGGCCGAGGTGCTCGACGGCGACCATGTCCACCTGACCGCCGACGAGGTGCACTCCAGGGCCGTCGTCCGGCTGCCCGAGATCTCCCGGGCGACCGTCTACAACACGCTCGGCGAGCTGGTCTCGCTCGGCGAGGTGCTCGAGGTCGCCACCGACAAGCGCGCCAAGCGGTACGACCCGAACGCGCACCGCCCGCACCACCACCTGGTGTGCGCCCGGTGCGGGGCGATCAAGGACGTCCACCCGGGCGGCAACCCGCTGGCCGACCTCCCCGACTCGGAGCGCTTCGGCTTCACGGTCTCGGACGTCGAGGTCACGTACCGCGGGGTCTGCCCGGACTGCGCGGCGGCGTGACCCGCCCTTCCGGCGCCTCCGCGCACGCGGGGTTCCCGAATCTGACGGGCCGTCATATCGTCAGGGGCTGTGGGAGTTCCGTATCCGAAACTCAGCGCACGTGATCTGACCCGAACCTTCGGCCGTGGCCCGGGCGCGGTGGCTGCCCTCGGCCCCCTCGAACTGACCGTCGCCCCCGGCGAGTTCACCTGCGTCGTCGGCCCCTCGGGCTGCGGCAAGTCCACGCTGCTGCGCATCGCGGCGGGCCTGTTGCGCCCGAGCACCGGCACGCTGGAGATCCGCACCGCGAGCCCTCGGCCCGCCGCCATGATCTTCCAGGACTACGGCATCTACGACTGGAAGACGGTCCGCGCCAACGTCCGCTTCGGCCTGGACGTCCAACGCGTCCCCCGTCGCGAGGCGAACGCCCGCGCCGACGACTGGCTTGCCCGCACCGGCCTGACGGACTTCGCGGACGCCTACCCCGCGACCCTCTCGGGCGGTATGCGCCAGAGAGTGGCCCTCGCCCGCGCCCTGGCCGTCGAACCCGAAGTGCTGCTGATGGACGAGCCCTTCGCGGCCCTGGACGCCCAGCTCCGCACGATCCTCCAGGACGAGCTCCTCGACCTCACCCAGGCCACCCGCACGACCACCCTCTTCATCACCCACAGCCTGGAGGAGGCGATCGTCCTCGGCGACCGCGTCCTGGTGATGTCCGCCCGCCCCGGCCGGATCATCGCCGAGCACCGCCCGCCCTTCCCGCGCCCGCGCACGGGGGACATCCGCGCGACCCCCGAGTTCACGGCCCTGAAGGGCGAGTTGTGGGACCTGCTGCGGAGGGAGGCGGTGCCGGCGTGAGCATCCTGCTGAGGAAGTCCGGCCCGGGCGCCGACGCCGGTCCGGACGGGCCGGTCCTGGTCCGCCGCCCCGGCCCCGAGGAACTGCGTCCCGTACGCACCCACCGCCGCCGCCGGGCCCTGGAGCTGTCCCTGGCGGTCGCGGTCCCCCTGCTGCTGGTGCTGCTGTGGCAACTGGCGGCCGGCCGCGGCTGGATCGACGACCGCGTGTACCCGGCCCCGTCCACGATCCTCGCCGACGGCTGGGACCGGGCGGCGGCCGGCGAGCTGTGGCCCGATGTGTGGGCCACGCTGAAGCGTGTCCTGGGCGGCTATGCGCTCGGTACGGCGTCGGGCTACGCGCTGGGCCTGCTGATGGGTTCCCTCGCGCTGGTCCGGGCGGCCCTGGAACCGCTCCTGGACGCCCTGTACGTCGTACCGAAACTGGCCCTCCTGCCGGTCTTCCTGAACATGTTCGGCCTGGGCGAGGGCCCTCAGGTGGCCCTGGTGGCGACGACGGTCTTCTTCTTCGTGTGGATCTCGACGATGTCGGCGGTGCTCGCGATCCCCGCCGGCCACCGTGACGCGGGCCGCGTCTTCGGCGCCTCCCCGTGGCAGATGTTCCGTCACGTCCTGCTCCCGGCCTCGCTGCCCGCCGTCCTGGTGGGCGCGCGGATCGCGGCGGGCGTGGCGGTCCTCGTCATCGTCGCCTCGGAGCAGATCGCCGCGGCGGACGGCCTGGGCCACCTGATCTTCGACTCGCGCGCACTGTTCCAGAACGACGTGATGTTCGTCGGGATCGTCTGTGTGGCGGCGCTCGGAGTGGTCTTCTCCGAGCTGGTACGCATCGTGGGACGGCTGCTCACCCCGTGGGCGCCGCGGGACCGGGGCCGGGGGCAGTCATGAGGAGACGAGTCCGCGGGTTCGTCCGCGCCCTGCCGGTCGCGGGGGCCCTCGCGGCCCTGCTGACCTCGACGGCGTGCTCGTCGCCGTACGCGGGCGACGACGACGCGGGGGCCGGGTCCCAGGGCGCGACGCGCGCGATCCGTCCGGTCGAGGGCTGCGGCACCACCTCCTGGACGGACCCGGCGGACCTCTCCGCCGGCCGCGCTCCCGCCCGCTGCCAGCCGGGCGCCCCGCCCCCTTCGCCCCTCTCCGGGCACCGCAGGCTCACCATCGCCACGGGCACGCTGAGCGCGGAGTACGTGGCCCCGCTACAGGTAGCCCTCGACAAGGGCGAGTTCGCCCGGGAGGGCCTGGACGTCACCCTCAAGGTCCTGCCGACGCCGGACGCCCTGCCCCTGCTGGCCAAGGGCGATGTCGACGCCCTGTGGGCGGCCCCCGAGGCGGCGGTCATGAACGGCGTGCGGGGCGGCTTCGGCATCCGCTGGGTGGCCGGGAACTTCTCTCCCGGCCCCGGCTCGAAGAGCGGCCTGTGGGTACGGCTGAAGGACGGCGAGAGCGCGGCGGACGTCGGGATGGCCGGCCGGCGGCTGGGCACGATGATCGGCAAGGGCTCGGTGATCGCGTACCCCATGGAGCAGGCCCTGCGGCGGCACGGCGGCGACCTGGCCGGGATCCAGTACCAGCAGCTCGGCTCCGCCGACGTGCTCACCGCCCTGGAGAACGGCGGTGTGGACTCGGCCTGGCTGCTCGACCCGGTCTGGCGCAAGGTCGACGGCAAGCCGGGATACGCCTTCCTCGGCGGCCAGCCACCGGGCGAACCCCTGGGCGGCCTGCTGTACGGCCCGAGTCTGCTCGCCGACGACATGGACGCCGGGGTGGCCCTGCTGCGGGCCTACATCCGTACCGTGAACACGTACTTCGCCTCGGACTACAAGAAGGACGCCGCGTTCGTCACGTATCTCGCGAAGCTGCTGAAGATCGACGAGGCGATCCTGGAGTCCACGCCCTCGCTCCGGATGGACTGGGAGATCCGCGCGGGCACGACCGACCGCCTCCAGGCCGCCTACGAGGCCCAGGGAGTCACGTCGGAGTCGACATCCCCGCTCCCCGAGTCGAGAACGGTGAACCGGCGCCTGTACGAGGAGGCCGTGGGCCACGGATGACCCGGACGGCCGGGCGGCAGAACGACGGAGGGCCCGGAACTCTTTCGAGTTCCGGGCCCTCCGTCTTCAGTAGCGGGGACAGGATTTGAACCTGCGACCTCTGGGTTATGAGCCCAGCGAGCTACCGAGCTGCTCCACCCCGCGCCGTTGAATGCAACGTTACGTGAAGGGGAAGGACAAAGGCAAATCCCTTGCCCGGCACTCGTCGACGCAGGTCGGAGCGGGTCGCCCCGCCCGGCGTCCGAGGACGGGACCCTCTTCGCCCGGGGCACCGCCGGGGCGCGAGACAGCGCCACCCTCGTGCGCGGACGCCGTCAGGCCGACAGCTCCTCGCGCAGCGCGTCCCGCAACCGGGCCGCCCGCTCGGCCACCTCGTCCGGCCCCAGCGACACCGCGCGGTCGGCCCACCGCTGCCCCTCGGCCAGCTCACCGCGACGCGCGTAGACCAGGGCGAGCCGCAACGCCGCCCGCCCGTGTCCGGCGTCGGCCGCCCGCGTCCACCACACCGCCGCCTCGGGCTCGCTCCCCTCCCGCGCGAGCAGCAGTCCGAGGTTGAAGGCGCCGTTGCGCGACCCGGCCTCCGCGGCCGTCCGGTACCAGCGCGCGGCCTCCACCACGTCCCCGCGCGCGGCGGCCAGCATCCCGACCCGGACCTGGGCCCGGCGGTGCCCCTGGGTCGCGGCCCGCTCGTACCACTCCTCGCACTCGGTCTTCTCGTGGACGATCTCCCCGAGTTCGTGCGCGGGCTGCTGCGGGCGCCGCGCGTCCAGCACGGCCGCCAGCCGGTACGCCGCCTCCGCGCTCCCGCCGCCGGCGGCGCACCGCAGATGCCGTTCCGCCTCCCGCTCGTCCCCGTCACGCAGGCGCGCGATACCGACCTGGAGCGCCGCCTCGGTGTGCCCGGCGGCCGCCGCACGCTCGTACCAGCGCAGTGCCACGGCCTCCTCGCCCCGCCCCGCGAACAGGATCCCGAGGTTGAACGCGGCGTCGACGCTGCCCGCCTCCGCCGCCTTGGAGAACCAGGGCTCGGCCCCGGCCGTGTCGCCGCCCTGGAGCAGCAGGATGGCGAGCGCGTTGGCCGCCTCCCGGTGCCCGGCGTAGGCGGCGCGCCGGTACCACTGCTCGGCCTGCACGGTGCGGCCCTGCTCGGCGCAGAGCAGGGCGAGGTTGTAGGCGCCGTTGTCGTCGCCGGCGTCCATCGCCGCCCGGTACCACCGCTCGGCGGTCTGCGTCTGGCCCCGCTCGGCGTGCAGCGCGCCCAGCGCGTTCGCCGCGTTGCCGTCGCCCTCCTGCGCGGCCCGCAGCCACCAGATCGCCGCGTTCTCGGTGTCGCCGGCGTCGCGCAGCAGGAACCCGAGCGCGCAGGCGGCCCGCGCCTCGCCGTCCTTGGCGGACGTCAGGTACCAGCGTCCGGCCTCCTTCAGGTCGCCGCGCCGCTCCAGGATCGTCCCGAGGTGCAGGGCGGCCCGCCGGTGCCCGCGCGCGGCGGCCTGGCGGTACCACTGCTCGGCCTCCGCCCGCACGATGACACCGTTGTCATGGCCGCATCCGTCCCCGTCGCCGTCCGTGCGGGAGCACTCCTGGTGGTCGAGTGCTCGGGCCAGCCGGTACGCCGCCTCCCGGTGCCCCCGCTCGGCGGCGGCCCGCAGCCACTGCTCGGCTCCGGGGTCCCCACGGTGTTCCAGCAGGTCGGCGAGGGCGTACGCGCCCAGCGCGTGGCCCTGCTCGGCGGACTGGCGCAGCCAGTACTCGGCGGCCGGCTCGTCGCCGCACTCGCGACGGTGGCGGCCCAGGGCGTGCGCGGCGGCGGCGGATCCGGCGACGGCGGCGACCCGCCACCATCCGGCGGCCTCGTCGGGGTAACCGCGCTGGTGGAGGAGGACACCCAGGTTGTTGGCGGCGGCCCGGTCGCCCTCGGCGGTGGCGGCACGCAGGTGGGGCTCGGCTCCGTCGAGGTCACCGCGGCGCAGCAACATGGCCCCGAGGACACTGACGGCCTCGACATCGCCGGCTTCCGCCGCGAGCCGCAGGCTCATCTCCTCGACGGCCTCCCCCGTCTCGACGGCGTCCGCCGTCTCGTCCCGGCTCTCGTCCGGGGTCGCTTCCTCACCGGAAGGCTGCACAAACCGCCCTGTCTCGAACAGAGTTGCCTTGTCCCCCATAACGTCCATCGTCGCACCACCCGCAACCCGGGTACACCTGGTATACCGCGGCCCGTAAGGTCACTTCAGCGTTTTGTCGACATGCCCACAGAGAGACAAGTCAAACACGGATCGCCCAACTCCCCACGGCGGCGCGGCCACCAGACCCCCCGGCACATGCGTTCGCACACCACGAAGGCCCGGATCCTTTTCAGGATCCGGGCCTTCGTCTTCAGTAGCGGGGACAGGATTTGAACCTGCGACCTCTGGGTTATGAGCCCAGCGAGCTACCGAGCTGCTCCACCCCGCGTCGTGTTCCACAACCGTACCACGACGCGGGGTGGGCAAGATCAGCCGCTGCTGGGACTGGGACTCGGACTGCTGCTCGCGCCGCCTGCCGAGCCGCTGCCGGAGCCACCGCTCGGACTCGCCGAACTGGTCGGGCTCGGACTGCTGCTCGCCTTGGCACCCTTGTCCGCCGCGGCCTGCGCGTCCTCGGCCCGCTTCAGCGCGGCCTCGAGGTCCTTCTGCGCCTTGGCGTACGCGTCCCAGTCCGGCTTCTTCAGAGCCTCCTGGCCGGCCGTGAAGGCCTCCTGGGCGTCGGCCAGCGCCTCCCTGACCGTCGGGTTGGCGGAGGTCGGCGGTGGGGTGGTGCCGCCCTCGTCCGCCGGTGGCGGGGTCGCGCCCTCGGCGCCGAAGACCTTGTTGAGGGCCTCGTCCAGGGTGTCCTCGAAGGCGGTGTTGCCGCCGTAGGTCACCAACACCTTCTTCAGGAGCGGGTACTTGAGTCCGCCACCGCGCACATAGACGGGCTCCACGTACAGCAGACCGCCGTCGAGTGGGACCGTCAGCAGGTTGCCGTACTCGATGTCGGAGTCGCCGCCCTTCAGAAGCCTGATGGACTCGGCGATGTCCTGTTCGGAGTTGAACTGGCTCTGCACCTGTTTGGGGCCGTCGACGGTCGTACTGGTCGGCAGTTTCAGCACTCTGATCTTGCCGTAGTCGGGCGTGCCCGCCTCGGAGTCGACCGCCATGAACGCGCTGAGGTTGTCCCGGCCGTTGGGCGTGAACGTCGTCGTCAGCGAGAACGCCTGCGCCTTCTGGTCGGGCATCTTCATGCTCAGGTAGTACGGCGGCACCGCGTCACCCGACTTGTTGGACGGGTCGTCCGGCACCTGCCACACCTCGCTGCCACTGAGGAACGTCGTCGCGTCCTTCACGTGGTACCGGGTGAGCAGCTCGCGCTGGACCTTGAACAGGTCCTGCGGGTACCGGAGATGGGCCATCAGGTCGGCCGAGATGGACGACTTGGACTTCACCGTGCCGGGGAACGCCTTCATCCAGGTCTTCAGGACCGGGTCCTTGGTGTCCCACTGGTACAGCTTGACCTCGCCGGTGTACGCGTCGACGGTCGCCTTCACCGAGTTGCGGATGTAGTTGACCTGGTTCTGCTGGGCCACCACCGCGCGGTTGTCGTTGGTCGCGGTGAGCGAGTCGGCCGTGGTGTCGCCGAGGGTCGTACGGGAGGCGTACGGGTAGCCGTTCGTCGTGGTGTACGCGTCGACGATCCACTGGATCTTGTGGTTGACCACGGCCGGGTAGGCGTCGCCGTCGATGGTCAGCCAGGGGGCGACCGCCTCGACGCGCTCCTTGGGCGTGCGGTTGTACAGGATCCGCGATCCCTCGCCGATGGCGCCGGAGTACAGGATCTGCGGTTCGCCGAACGCCACCGCGTACGCGGCCCGGTTGACCGGGTTGGAGAGGTTGACCCCGCTCTTGCCGGTGTAGCTGGTGGTCTTCTCACCGGCGTCGTCGGAGTAGTCGATCTCCTTCTGGGGACCGCCGACGATCGAGTACGCGGTCGTCTTCTCGCCGTAGTAGATCCGCTGCTGGTACGTGCCCAGGTCGCCCTCGGAGGGCAGGTTGGACTCCGTGAAGAGCGGGCGGCCCTCGGCGTCGGCGGTCGTGCCCTTGGCGGCGACCACGCCGTAACCGTGGGTGTAGCGGAAGTGGTTGTTGATCCAGTTCTGCTTGTCGACGCCCGCGAGGTTCAGCTCGCGCAGACCGATGACGGTGTCCTGGTCGGCACCGTTCACGTTGTAGCGGTCCACGTCCAAATTGGTCGGGAACGCGTAGTACTTCCGCATCTGCTGGAGCTGCTGGTACGTCGGGGACACGATGTTCGGGTCCAGGACGCGGATGCTCGCCGTGGCGTCGACGTCGTCGCGCAGCGTCGTCTTGTCCTTGGTCGTGCTCGTCCCCGAGTACTCGGTGACCTGCGCGCCGTCGATGCCGTACGCCTCACGTGTCGCCTTGAGGTTCTTCTCGACGTACGGGGCTTCCTTGGCCTGCTCGTTCGGCTGGACCTGGAACTTCTGGACGATCGCCGGGTACAGCCCGCCGATGAGGATCGCCGAGAGCACCATCAGGCCGAAGCCGATCACCGGAAGCTGCCAGGTGCGCCGCCACAGGGTGGCGAAGAACAGCAGGGCGCAGATGACGGCGATGCAGAACAGGATCGTCTTCGCCGGCAGATACGCGTTGGCGTCGACGTACCTCAGGCCCGTCCAGTTGTCCGTCGCCTTGAAGTCGCTGGACTTCACGGCCAGGCCGTAGCGGTCGAGCCAGTAGGCGACCGCCTTCAGCGCGACGAAGATGCCCAGCAGCACCGACAGGTGGCCGGTGGCCGCGGCCGTGGCGCGCGCGCCCGGGCTGGTGACGCGCAGCCCGCCGTACAGGTAGTGGGTGAGCGCGGCGGCGATCAGCGAGAGGATCGTGGCGGCGAAGCCGAAGCCGAGCAGGAACCGGTACCAGGGCAGGTCGAACGCGAAGAAGGACACGTCGAGGTGGAACTGCGGGTCCTTCTGGTGGAAGGGCACGCCGTTGACCCACATCAGCCAGGTCCGCCACTGACCCGCCGCCGAGGCGCCCGCGATCAGGCCCACCAGGGCGGTGATGCCCAGCAGCAGCCACGTCTTGTACGGCGCGATGCCCATGCGGTAGCGGTCGAGGCTCTGCTGCTCCATCGACATCGCGCTGAGCGGCGGCCGCAGCCGGTGCGCCAGCCAGATGTTGAAGCCGACCGCGAGGGCCATCAGCAGGCCGAAGACGAAGAACAGCCCGATCTTGGTCCACAGCGTGGTCGTGAAGACCGACGAGTAGTTCACCGAGCGGTACCAGAGCCAGTCCGTCCAGAACCCCGCGAACATCGTGAACGCCATGCCGAGTACGGCTAGGACGCCCAGCGTCATGAGCAGGGTCCGGACGCGCCGGGACGGGCGGCCCACTCTGATCCGCGGCCCCGTGGGGCCTCCGCCGCGGTCCGGCATCTGGAAAGCCAAGGTGCGCACCTCGAAAGTCGCAGTTGATCCGTCAGGCCCGCGTGTTCGCCGACCGTTCGTGGCCCCCCGTGATCGCGGGCCCACACCTATGCAACTTACTCACCGTTTACTCGGTTCCCGATTCCACCCCTGAACGAGGCAGGATTGTGACCATGTCCAACACTCCCATGGCGGCGAGCCCGCTCACCCGGGCCGTACTCGAGATCGACGAGTACGCCTCCGGCCTCGGCTGGGACCAGCCCGCCCGCCTTTTCGCCCTCGTAGACACCGCTCGGCTGCGAACCCAGGAACCGTCGCTCGCCGCCCAGCTCGGCCTTCAGGACGAGTCCGAGACCACCGGTCTCACCCCGATCGAGCAGGACGAAGTGCCAACGGACAAGCCGCTCGACGAGTTCCTCGCCACGATCGCGTGGCCCGACGCGGTGGTGGGCTGCGCCCTCACCGTGGAGCGTCTGATGCTGCCCCCGTCGGCGGAGGCTCAGGTCCCGCAGGGCCTGAGCGACAGGAAACTCGCGAAGTGGGTCGCGGAGCACCCCGACCGCCAGGAGGTCCGGATGACGGTCGGCGTCCTGCGTGACGGCACCCGCGACTCGGCGCTCCGACTGCGCGAGAAGGACGCGCCGATGGAGGTCCTCACCGGCGCGGGCCTCGTGCCGGGCCTCGCCGAGGCCTTGTCGGCGACGTTCACGGAGTAACCCGTTCGCGAAGCAGCCCTCGTGGCTACTTCGTGCACTTCGGCAGGTCCGCGGTGTCGCCGCCGCGGATGTCCTTGAGGGCGTCGAGGGCGTCGTCGATGGTGTCCACCTTGACGAGCCTGAGCCCCGAGGGGGTGTCCGCGGCGGCGGCCGCGCAGTTCTCCGCGGGGGTCAGGAAGTACTTGGCGCCCTGGCTGCGCGCGCCGACCAGCTTCAACTCGATGCCGCCGATCGGCCCGACCTTGCCGGCGTCGTCGATGGTCCCGGTGCCGGCGACGAACGTGCCGCCGGTCAGACTGCCCGGCGTGAGCTTGTCGTAGATGCCGAGCGCGAACATCAGACCGGCGCTGGGCCCGCCGACGTCGGCGAGCTTGATGTCGATGGTGAACGGGAAGGTGTGGTCGGTCCCGGCCGAGATCCCGACGATGGCACGCTTCTCGCCGCTGTCGTCGGAGGACGCGGTCGTGATGGTGACGTCCTGCGTCTTGGTCGCCGCCCTGTTCGCCTTCTCGGCGGCCGCCTGCTCCTTCGCCGGGACGATGCGGAAGACGACCTTCTCGCCCGCCTTGTGCCGGGTCACCAGCTTCGCGACGTCGCCCGGCTCCTTCACCGCGGTGCCGTCGACGGCCTTGATCACGTCACCGGCGTGCAGCCGGCCCTCGGCCGGGGAGCCCTTCACCACCGTCGAGACGATCACCCAGGACGTCACCGGGATGTCCAGCTCCTTCAGGGCGGCGACCTTGGCGCTCTCCTGGGACTGGCTGAACTCCTCGGCGTTCTCCTGGGTGGACTGCTCCTCGGTCTTGCCGTCCGGGTACAGCGTGTCGTGCGGCACGACCTTGTTGTCGTGCGCGAGCCAGCCGTAGACGGCCTCGACGAGGTTCATCCGGTAGTCGGCGCTGGTGACCCGCACGGTGGTCATGTTCAGGTGACCACTGGTCGCGTAGGTCTTGCGCCCGGAGATCTGGAGCACCGGCTCGCCCCCGTGATCGCCCAGGGTGTTCACCGTCGGCCCGGGGGACATCTCCGCGTACGGCACGGGGATGAGTACGCCCGCACACAGGAGCGCGATCAGCATCAGGGTGGAGGCGAGCATCGTCGCGGTGCGGCGTGGCATGACTCGACACTACGGGACGCTTCTGTCAGCGCACCGTCAGGGCTGCCACCCGGGTCACGTACGCGAGTGGGGCTTCTCCATGGCCGCCCGGAAGCGGGCGTATCCGTCCAGCTCAGGCCCGTCGCTGCGGGCCTTCCGGGTCCGGTTGGCCCAAGTCCCCCACAGACCGGCGCCGACAGCGGCGACAAGCGGAATCAGCAACCAGGCGAGCGCCGCCATGCCGACCTCCCAACCCTGTGTGCCCCCACAACTGACTGATCAGCAGATTAACCATCCGCAGGGACAACGCTCACGGCAGGGGTGCGGTTACGCAACCGGAGGCGATTCAGCAGGCGCCCACCCATTCGTCGGTACCGTCCGAGAACTTCTGGTGCTTCCAGATGGGCACTTCGTGCTTCAGGTCGTCGATCAGCTTCCGGCAGGCCTCGAAGGCCTCCCCGCGATGCGGGCACGAGACGGCGACCACGACCGCGAGATCACCGACCCCGAGGTCCCCCACCCGGTGCACCGCGGCCAGCGCCCGCACCGGGTACTCGGCGACGACCTTCTCCGCGACCCGCCGCATCTCCGCCTCCGCACCGGGGTGGCACGAGTACCCGAGCGCGTCGACGTCGGCGCCCCCGTCGTGGTTGCGCACCGTGCCCACGAAGAGCGCGGTGCCGCCCGCCGCGTCGTCCCCGACGGCCTTGAAGACCTCGTCCAGGGAGAGCGCGGTGTCACGAACGGCGATCAGCTTGATGGGATCCTGCGCTGCCCGCTCGCCGGGATGGTCGTCGATGGCTGCCATACCCCCCATCGTGCCGCACCCCGGGGAGCGGGCGAAATAGCGCGATCACCCGGCACACGCGCGTACCGCTTTGGAGCGAACTCCAAAGGGTCAGCCCGTCCGGGCGTACCCCCCGCTCACCGCCGCCGGGCCTTGCGGGCGCGCCGCACCACGGCCGCCGCACCCAGCAGAGCGACCGTCGCCCCGGCCGCGCCCGCGGCGGTGGCGTCCTTGCGCCCGAGTCGCCGGCCGACGACGGTGTGCCGTCCGGCCACCTCCGCCAGCAGTTCCGCGAGGACCTCCTCGTTGGTCCACCGCGGCCGCCATCCCGCGTCGTGCAGCCGGCTCCCGCTCACCACCCAGGGGTACATCGTGTAGGCCAGGTCCCCGGCCGGCGACGGCGTCAGCCCGATCCGGTGCAGCCGCGCGGCGGCGCCCAGCGCGACCGCCGACGGCAGCTCCATCCGCCGGATCCCGCTGAGCTCCTCGACCTCCTCCTGCTCCAGCCATCCGTCGCAGCCGACGGCCAGCTCGCCCTCGACCTTCTCCAGGACGGCGTACTCCAGGGCGCTCACCAGGTCCTCGACGTGGCAGAACTGCCAGGCCGGCCGCGACCCGGCGACCACCAGCAGCCGCGGCGACTCGAAGTACCGCGTCAGCGCGGTGTCCGTACCGCCGACCAGCACCGCGGGCCGCACCACGGTGACGTTGAGCCCCGGATGCGCCCGGGGCGCGCGCCGGGCCAGCCGTTCGATCTCCAGCAGGTCCCCGACGCCGGTCGCCTCCGCCGTGGCCCGCAGCTCCGCGTCCTCCGACAGCGGCAGCTCGTTGTCCTCGAGCGCGCCGTAGACCATCGCGGAGGTGCACAGCACCACTCGGTGCACCCCGGCCGCCGCGGCGGCCGTCAGCACGGTCTGCGTGCCGCGCACGTTGTAGGCCGTCCGGGCGGCGGCGTCACTCCCCAGGTCGAGGTCGAGCGCGAGGTGGACGACGACGTCCGCGCCGCGCAGCTTGTCGGCGATCGCCGGGTCGCGGACGTCGAGGATGTGCCACTGCGCCGCGTCGCACTCGCCCCGGCGCTCGTCGACGGCGACGACCTGCTTGACCTCCTCCGACGTGGCGAGCCGCTCGGTGAGCAGCGCGCCGATCCCGGTCGCTGCGCCGGTCACGGCGACGACCGGCCCGCGCGCACCGCCCGGGGTCGAGTGGTTTCGCGCTGCGCGAACCTGCGGATCTGGGGAACTCACCAGGTGTCTCCAGCGGTTGTCTTGGCATACGGGCGCGAGTGAAGCGTACGTACCAGGTGGCATCCATCCTGCCGCAGGCCAGGAGTCGGCGAAGCACCGAGGCCCGATCGAGCCGGGGTGTCTACGCTGGGTGGTGTTGCAGGGCAGTCGCCGCCGGCCGATAACCGGTGGCCTTACCAGCCGAGGAACCCCGTGAGTGACACCCCATTCGGATTCGGCCTTCCGCCGGAGGAGCCGGAAGACGGCGACGAGGGCAAGAAGAAGGACCCGCAGAGCGGCGGTGGTCAGGGACCGGCCAACCCGTTCGGTTTCGGCGGGATGCCCGGCGCCGGAGGCTTTGGCGCCCCCGGTGCGGACAATCCGCTCGCCGCGATGTTCGGTTCGCTGAACCCCACCGACCTGGGGGCCGCCTTCCAGCAGCTGGGCCAGATGCTCTCCTACGAGGGCGGCCCGGTGAACTGGGACATGGCCAAGCAGATCGCCCGCCAGACGGTCGCCCAGGGCACCGCCGACGGTGTCAAGGACGCCAGCGTCGGCCCCTCCGAGCGCACCGCGGTCCAGGAGGCCGTCCGCCTGGCCGATCTCTGGCTGGACGACGCGACGTCACTCCCGTCCGGCGCGGGCACCGCCGTGGCGTGGTCGCGCGCGGAGTGGGTCGAGGCGACCCTGCCCGCGTGGAAGGAGCTGGTCGACCCGGTCGCCGAGCGCGTCGGCGCGGCCATGGGCGATGTCCTGCCGGAGGAGATGCAGGCCATGGCCGGCCCGCTGATCGGCATGATGCGCTCGATGGGCGGCGCGATGTTCGGCTCGCAGATCGGCCAGGCCGTGGGCGTGCTCGCGGGCGAGGTCGTCGGCTCGACCGACATCGGCCTGCCGCTCGGCCCGGCCGGGCGTGCCGCGCTGCTGCCGGTCAACATCGAGGCCTTCGGCAAGGACCTGGGCGTGACGAAGGACGAGGTGCGGCTCTACCTCGCGCTGCGCGAGGCCGCCCACCAGCGTCTCTTCGCGCATGTGCCGTGGCTGCGCTCGCACCTGTTCGGCGCCGTCGAGGGCTACGCGCGCGGGATCAAGGTCGACACGGCCAAGCTGGAGGACGTGGTCGGTCAGTTCGACCCGCAGAACCCGGAGCAGTTGCAGGACGCGTTGCAGCAGGGCATGTTCCAGCCGGAGGACACCCCGGCGCAGAAGGCCGCCCTGGCACGTCTGGAGACGGCCCTGGCGCTCGTGGAGGGCTGGGTGGACGCGGTGGTGCACGCGGCCGCGAAACCGCGCCTGTCGTCCGCCGACGCGCTGCGTGAGACCCTGCGACGCCGACGTGCCTCGGGCGGCCCGGCCGAGCAGACCTTCGCCACGCTGATCGGTCTGGAGCTGCGCCCGCGCCGCCTGCGTGACGCCTCCCGCCTGTGGGCGTCCCTCACGGACGCGCGCGGGGTCGACGGCCGTGACGCCCTGTGGGCGCACCCGGACATGCTGCCCACGGCGTCCGACCTGGACGACCCGGACGGCTTCGTGCACCGCGAGCAGCTGGACTTCTCCGAGCTGGACAAGATGCTCGGCGAGGCGGCGTCCGGCGGCAAGCCGAACCTGAAGAAGGACGACGCGACCGACGCGACCGACTCCGAGGACGACGACACCGAGTGAGCCTGTACGACGACGCGGTCCTCGTCCTCAAGGGGTACGAGGGCCAGGAAGAGCTGCGCCAGGCCTATCTGGACCATCTCGCGGCGCACCCGGACGGCCTGTGGAAGGCGTGCGGGGACGGGCACATCACGGCGAGCGCGATGGTGATCGACCCGGAGCGCGGCCGGGTGCTGCTGACCCTGCACAAGAAGTTGCGGATGTGGCTCCAGATGGGCGGCCACTGCGAGCCGGCCGACGCGACCCTGCGGGCGGCCGCACTGCGCGAGGGAACCGAGGAGTCCGGCATCGAGGGGCTGACGCTGCTCCCGGGCGGCCCCGTGCGCCTGGACCGGCATCACACGCCGTGCGCGTGGCACTACGACGTCCAGTACGCGGCGCTCGCTCCGGCCGGAGCCGTGGAGGCCATCAGCGACGAGTCCCTCGACCTGCGCTGGTTCACCTACGACGAGGTCGCGGACGTGGCCGACGATTCGGTCGTCCGGCTGCTGGAGGCGGCACGGGCACGTCTGTGAGGCGGAACGCGGATGTCCGGGCGGCTGTGAGGGGGAACGAGTAAGGGGCGACCTTCTGGCGGCCGCCCCTTACGTCTGCTTTCCGGACCGTCAGCTCCAGGCGTTGCCCTGGTTCTGCTGCCGTACGCCCTGCTGTCCCATGCCGTACTGGGCGGCCAGGCCGGAGCCGATCTGAGCGCCCTGCGGCGGCAGCAGCTCGCTGGGCTGCACCAGCGCGTAGCCGGTGCCCATGAAGCTGAGCTCCCAGCCCTCACCGGTGTTGCCGCGCCGGCGCCACACTCCGGAAGAGTGCGTCTGGGCCTGCATCTGCACCCTCAGCCCGGTGGACCAGGCGACGATGGCGTCGGCGTCGCAGTTGACGTACTTGTCGGGCGTGACCTGCATCATCAGCGGCGCGCCCGAGGTCATCAGGGCGACCTTGCCGCGGCCGGTGATGTTGAGCTGGTACTTCCCGGAGCCGGAGATGCCGTAGAGGCTGTCGACGGCGATGACCTCGTGGTGCAGCGCCGAGTCCATGGCCAGCACATAGCTGCTGTCCACGGTCAGGCCGTCCTGCTCCACGTCCACCACATGGATGTGCTGGGCGAGGTTGGCGAGGTAGACCGTGCCCTGCCCGTGGCAGCGCATGAGGTCCAGGCCCTCGCCCGTGAACGCACGCGCGCGTCCCTGCTGGTTGTTCTGGTACTCGGCGTCGAACTCCATCAGGCCCTGGTAGGCGACCATCGTGCCCTTGCGGGCGAGGATGTCGTCGTGGCCCTCCAGGCCGACCCGGAGCATCTGCTTGTTCTGCAGACTCCAGCGCTCCTGGGTTTGCGAGTCGTTGTGCGCGAAAAGTGAGCTCTGCATGGCGTTTCTGGCTCCCCCTCAGCCCCGGACCCGGAGGCGGTCGGTGCTGTCCTCACTGGGCTGGACGACGACGATGCCCTGGCCGGAGAAGGCCATCTGGTAGGCCTCACCGCTGCCCCGGCCGATGAGCGACTGCGCCTTGAAGCTGCGCTTGCCCTTCACCTTGAGGTTCGGCGACCAGGCGACGAGCGCGTCGGGGTCGACGTACGTCTCGTCCTCGCCACCGCCGCAGTCGACGACGATCGGCTTGCCCCGGGAGGTCAGCGCGACCCAGCCCTGCCCGGAGATCTTGGTGTTCCACAGTCCCTGACCGGCGAACTTCGCGAGCCCCTTGACGCGCTCGACGCCCCAGGTGAGATGCGCGTCGAAGGCGAGCAGGTTGGTGGCGTTGACGGAGATGCCGTCGCCGTTGAGGTTGATCACGACGACGTTGGCGCCGTAATCGGCGAGGTAGAGCAGGCCGTCACCCGAGCACTTCATCAGGGGCGCGCCCTCGCCGGTCATCCAGTCGCGCGCGATCTGGCGTACGGCCGGCGGGTTGGGCTCGTACTGCACGAAGCCCTCGTAGGCGACCATCGAGCCCACGCGCGCGAGGAGGTCGTTCCCCGTCTGGAGGGCGACCTTCAGCATGTGGTTGCCGTGGTTCTCCATACGGGCGGTGACGGGTGCGGGGGCGTAGCCCGCGAGTGGCTGGTTCATGACGGGCTCCCTCAGACCTCGTACGGCTGGACGACGATGAAGTTGCCGGGAGCGGCCCGGAACTGGAGGTTGACGCTCTCCCCCGTGTCGCCGGGGTAGGCGTTGCGGCGCATGCGGACCTGGCTGGAGACGACCACCTGGGCGGCGGACGACCAGGCGACGACGGCGTTGCAGTCGGCGAACGTGGTGGGGGTGACCGGCAGGACGACGGGCGTGCCGTGCGTCTTCACGACGATCGTGCCGGTGCCCGTGAACTGCATGGTGAACAGGGCGCCGCCGGGAATGCCGTGTCCCTCGATCCGGCGGACCTCGTACTGGAGGCTCTCGTCGAAGGCGAGGACGTTCTCCGCGGAGACGCAGATGCCGTCACCCTGGAGTTCGATGGGGTGCAGCATCGTGCCGTTCTCGGCGAGGAACACCTGGCCCTGGCCGGTGCAGCGCATCAGCTGCATCTCCTGGCCGGTGGCGTTGCCGACGATCCGGCCGGCGAACCCGGCTCCCTTGTAGCTGAAGTCGACCTTGCCCTGGTAGAGGACCATGCTGCCCTGGCGGGCGAGCACGGGCTGGCCGCCCATCCCGAGGTCGACGCGGATCAGCTTCTTGTTTTGCTGCGTCCAGCGCTGTCCGGTGGGCGTCTCCTTGAACTGCTGGAGCGCCGCGGCCACACCGGCACCGCCCTGCGGCGCGCCCTGCGGTGCGCCGTACGCCTGCTGGCCCGGGACCTGCCCGAACGCGGGCTGCTGGCCGTAGCCGGGCGGCTGGGGTGGCTGTCCGTAGCCGGGCGGGGCCTGGGGCGCCTGGGGCTGCTGGCTGTAACCGGGGGGCATGGGCGCGGTCGGCGCCGGGCCCTGACCGTACGGCTGCTGAGGCGGCTGGCCGTAGGGCGCCGGGGCCGGAGCGGGAGGCGGTACGTGACCGCCGCCGGGCGGCGCCAGGGGCGCGATGATGGTCGGGGCGGCGTGCACCGAGGGCGCGGGCGCCGGGGCGGGCGGCGGGGTCGCGCCGGGCGGGGGCGCGAAGCCCTGCGCGGCGGGCTGCGGCTGCACCGGGGCGGGCGCCGGAGCCGGGACGGGCGCGGACGGAGCGCCGAACGCGGGCGGGGCGAAGCCGGGAGCGGCGCCGCCGGCCTGCGGCTGCTGCGGCGCGGCGGGTGCCTCCTCCTGCGCAACCTCGCCCCCGAAGTTCTTCAGAAGCGCGTCGAGACCGCCGTCGAAGCCCTGTCCGACGGCCGCGAACCGCCAGACGTCCTTCAGGTAGAAGTCACCCAGCATCACGGCCCGCTCGCTGGAGAACTCGGAGCCGCTGAACGCGTAGCGCGCCACTTCCTCGCCGCCCGCGACGATGCGCAGATAGCCGGGGCCGATCTGCGACATCTGCCCGGCGCCGTCGAGGGTCGCCGTGAAGGACAGCTTCCGGATCTGCGGCGGAATGCGGTCGAGGGTGATGCGGAAGGACTCCGTGTCGCCCGCCTGGGCGCCCAGGAGCTGGATGGACTCCTCGGGGGACTTCGGCTGGTTGAAGAAGACGAAGTACCGGTCGTCCGAGAGCCGCTCGTCGGCGTCGAGGCCGAAGCAGCTGATGTCGAAGGTCAGGCCGGGAGCGGTGATCTGCACGCCTACGTACAGATCGGTGCCTGCGGTGAGGTCACTGATCCTGGCCTTGTGGCCGCGCTGGAATTCCCTGGGCATGCGTAACGACCGTCCCCCATCCCGATTGTGAATGCGTCGCGTCAGGCTAACGGCAAAGTCGGACGACGCACGATGTCGGTACAGACCCGGTACACAACCGACAGCCACGCGGAGGGGAGGGGCTCACCACGTACGCCGCAGGTCACTCCTCGCCCGCGGCGGACAGATGGGGCAGCCGTTCGGCCGCGACGACGCCCTCGAGGTAGCCACGGGCGCGCTCGGTACGTGGGTACGCCTCCAGCAGCCGCCAGAAGTCGGGACCGTGGCCGGGCACGAGCAGATGCGCGAGCTCATGGGCGAGGACGTAGTCGATGACGTACTCGGGCATGCCCTTCAGGCGATGCGACAGGCGGATGCTGCCCTCGGCCGGTGTGCACGAGCCCCAGCGGGTGTTCTGGTTGGTCACCCAGCGGACCGAGGCGGGCCGGGCCCGGCCGCCGAAGCACTGGGCCGACAGCCGCTCGGCGCGCTCGGCCAGCTCGGCGTCGCCGGGAACGCGCCGGCTCTCCTGGGCGGCGAGCTTGTCGAGCATGACGCTCACCCAGCGTTGCTCCTCGGCCTCGGACATCCGGGCAGGGATGAGCACGATGGTGCGATCGCCCTCGCGGTACGCGGAGACCGTCCGGCGCCGACGGGCGCTTCTGCGGACCTCGATCGCGCTCGTTCGTGAGCCGCTCGGCGGCTGGCTCGTCGTGCTGCGCTGTGGTGTTCCGGCGCGGTGCAGTGGGTCGGCGGACACGCCCCGACGTTACCCGCTGCACACGGGGGAAGTCCCGACCCCGGGACGGTCGGGTTCCGATCCGTCGTGCCGTGTTTGCCTCGTACGACGGATTTATACGATGAACGCCCCTGCCTGTGGACAACTTTCGGCGGGCTCGAGCGGGTCCGGGCATGCTGGCACTCGTCGGCGGAGCGAGGACACCCCTACGCCCCCGCTCCGCCGATGTGACGGGGAGTTTCCAGGCATACGGGGGCTGTGATGCATCCGATGGTGAAGCCCGCGCTGCGGCGTGGCTGGCGTGACCTCAACACGGTGCAGTTCGGGATGACCCCGGCGCACGCACTGACACTCGGCCCGGTGGACACGGCGACGGGCAGTTTCCTCGACCTGCTGGACGGCACCCGCGGGCTGGCGCTGCTACGCGAGGAGGGCCGCCGCATGGACCTGCCCGACGGCCATGTCGACCGGCTGGTGGAGCGGCTGGCGCGGGCGGGGCTGCTCGACGACGCGCGCGGCGGCGGGCCGGAAGCCGCCGATCTGCGGAAACGGAAAGACGTCCTGGACCGACTGCGTCCCGATCTCGCCGCGCTGTCCCTCCTCACCTCGGAGCCGGGCGACGCGATGGAGCACCTGACCGTCCGACGCCGGCTGCGGGTCCAGGTGCGGGGCGCGGGCCGGGTCGGCGCGGTACTGGCGGCGCTGCTCTCGGGTGCGGGGATCGGCGAGGTCGACGTGCGGGACGGCGGCCTGGTGGAGCCGGGGGACGTCGCACCGGGCGGCCTGCCCGCCGAGGCGGTCGGCGAGCGTCGCGACGAGTCCGCCCGCCGGGCCGTGCGCCGGGCCGCGCCGGGCCCCGCACCCCGCAGAAGCCCGGGATCGCCGCCCGAGGCGGACTCCCCCGGCTTCGCTCTGGTGATCATCGCCCCGCGGGACGACGTGTCGGTGCACGCCCCCGCTCCCTCGGCGGCCGAGCCTCTGATCGCCTCGGGCACGCCGCACCTCTATGCCGGCGTCGTGGAGGGGACGGGTGTCGTCGGCCCGCTCGTACTCCCGGGGGAGACGGGATGTGCGGGCTGCCTGCATCAGGAGCGCACCGACCGGGACCCGGCCTGGCCGCGGCTGGTCGCCCAGTGGCACTCGGGGAGAAGGCGCGCCGCACGCGCCTGCGACCTGACGCTGGCCACGACCGTCGCCGGACTGGCGGCCGCCCACGCGCTCACCTTCCTCGACGGCCGCACCCCGTCGAGCGTCGGCGCCCGCTGGGAGGTCTCCGTCCCCGCCCTCCAGTGGCACGCCCGGCCGGTATCACCCCATTCCGCCTGCCCGTGCGGGGCCGCGGAGAAAGGTAAGCAGGAACACCAGGAACACATCGCCGAGGAGCGGGGAACGCACGCGACAATGGCAGTGCAGCATTCGAAGGAGTTCCGCCGTACGACGGACGCGGCGCGGCTGGCCGGTACTTGGAGGGCGCATGTCTGATCTTCCCCGGAAGGCGGTCACCCGGACCGCCAAACTCGCCGCGCTCCCGCTCGGCTTCGCCGGGCGAGCGACCTGGGGCCTGGGCAAGCGGATCGTGGGCGAGTCCGCGGAGATCGTCGGCAGAGAGCTGCAGCAGCGCACCGCCGAGCAGCTCTTCAAGGTGCTCGGCGAGCTGAAGGGGGGTGCGATGAAGTTCGGGCAGGCCATGTCCGTCTTCGAGTCCGCCCTGCCCGAGGAGGTCGCCGGCCCCTACCGCGCGGCCCTCACCAAGCTCCAGGACGCGGCGCCGCCGATGCCGACCCGCACGATGCACTCGGTGCTCGCGGAGCGGCTCGGCGAGGACTGGCCCGAGCTGTTTGCGGAGTTCGACGACAAGCCCGCGGCGGCGGCCTCGATCGGCCAGGTGCACCGCGCGGTGTGGCACGACGGCCGGGAGGTCGCGGTCAAGGTCCAGTATCCCGGGGCCGGTGAGGCCCTGCTGTCCGACCTGAACCAACTCAGCCGGTTCGCACGGCTGTTGGGCCCCCTCATCCCGGGCATGGACGTCAAGCCGCTGATCGCCGAGCTCAAGGACCGCGTCTCCGAGGAGCTCGACTACGGCCTGGAGGCGCAGGCCCAGCGGGCCCACGCGGAAGAGTTCGCCGGCGATCCCGACGTGGTGATACCGGCGGTGGTCCACCAGTGCGACCAGGTCCTGGTCACCGAGTGGATCGACGGTGTGCCCCTGTCCGAGGTGATCACCGAAGGCACCCGGGAGCAGCGCGACCGGGCCGGCCAGCTGCTCTCCCGGTTCCTCTTCTCCGGCCCGGCGCGCACCGGCCTGCTCCACGCCGACCCGCACCCCGGCAACTTCCGCCTCCTGCCCGGCGGACCGGACGGCGAGGACGACTGGCGCCTGGGCGTCCTGGACTTCGGCACGGTGGACCGGCTCCCGGGCGGGCTGCCGGACCCGATCGGCGAGTCCTTGCGGATGACCCTCGACGGTGAGGCGGAGGCGGTCTACGAACTTCTCCGCAGGGAGGGCTTCGTCAAGGAGTCCATCGAGCTCGATCCCGACGCGGTCCTCGACTACCTCCTGCCGATCATCGAGCCGGCCCAGGTGGAGGAGTTCACGTTCAGCCGCGGCTGGATGCGCAGCCAGGCGGCCCGGATCGCCGATATCCGCTCCCCCGCCCATCAGCTGGGCAAGCAGCTGAACCTGCCGCCGGCCTATCTGCTGATACACCGGGTGACGCTCAGCACGATCGGCGTGCTGTGTCAGCTCGGCGCGACGGTGCGGCTGCGCGAGGAGCTGGAGGAGTGGCTGCCCGGGTTTCTCGCGCCGGACGTCGTGGAGGGCTTCGAGGCGGAGGAGTCGGTCGCGGAGGCGTGAGCCCCTGGGCCACTCCCCTGTCCCCGGGTGCTGTGACGTGGTTCACCACCACTCCGAGTCCAGTCGGCCTTCGATCGCCCTGAGATTCTCGCGGGCACAGGTCGCGCAGAAGTAGCGCCGGACGCCGTTCTCGACGGAGCAGGTCCAGGTGACGGGCGGGGGCTCCTCGGCGCGGGCACCGCAGCGGGCGCACACGAGAGGGCGGGGCTCGGTCGTGGAACCGTCTGGGTCACCGTCTCCTGGAGGGCTCGTCACCTTCGGGACGATAACGGCCGCGGCGGCGGGTCGCCCGTACAACGCACCGCGGGGGCCGGTCCGTTCGGACGGACCGGCCCCCGCGGGGAGAACTTCGCCTCCGCTACAGGGAGGCCACCGTTTCAGGTGTGGGTGATTACTGCATCACGGCGATGGCGAGCGCCCGCCGGGCGCGCAGCGAGGCGCGCTCGGCACGGCGCTGCATCCGGCGAGCGGTCACCAGGCGGTGCGCCCGGCGTTCCCGCTCGGCCTCGTGCAGTCGGTCGTGCATATGCGCACGAGCCAGGGCTTCTGGGATGAGTTGCATCTCGCGTGTCCTGTTCTGACGCGAGTCGTACGCGCCGGTGGTGGTGAGGTCTTCGGTCGCGGAGCCTTCGGGCTCGCTGGGGAACGGCTTCATCGGGGCCTGCTTCTTGGGGTCTTGCGTGAGGGGGCGGTCGATCGTTCCTGCGGTGTTCATACCGTGACCGGGTTCTTGCGCGGGCGGCCACGCGGCCGCTTCCGGGCGACGACGACACCCTGGACGAACAGCTCGCCACCCCAGACGCCCCAGGGCTCGCGCCGCTCCTTGGCGCCGGCGAGGCAGGCCTCCATCAGCGGGCAGGTACGGCAGAGGGACTTGGCGTACTCGACGTCGGCCGGCGACTCCGCGAAGAAGACCTCCGGGTCGTAGGAACGGCAGGGGACGGGTACGCCGAGGTTCTCGATGGCGTCGTCGAGCGCGGTGAGCGCCGTGAGCGGGGTCAAGGTGGAGTCCTCCGTGGTGCCGGGCGGGGGGATCGTTTCGGAAGGCGGTACTGACGGGGCGTGCGCTTCGAGTTGCACGGTCGTCTTTCCTCGTCTGTCGGTCCGGTCCTGTAGGACCGGGTGTCGGCTGGGTACCGGGTTCTTTTTCCTGTCCCGAGGCCCCTTCGCTCCGTCGTCCCCGTTGTTCGGGGCAAACAGAAGGGCCGCGGATCCCGGGTGGGTTCCGCGGCCCTGAAGGCGCCGGCCTGATCGACGATCAGGCTGGATCACTCCAGGGTTCTGGCCCACGGAAGGCCCACATCAGGTACTGCTGCGTCGTCTGCTTCCGGGCTCCGGCACCGGCTGCCGTAAAGGCATAGGCATGCGCCTGCGCCCCTACTGCTTCCAGTGCCTCGGTCGGTCGCTCATTGCGCTCGCGGCTGGGAAGACCCGCGGGGGCAACGGAGGAGGACGCCGGCCGGTCGGCACGGATGCCGGACAGACCGGTGCCCAGGATCGAGGCGTCGAGAATGCACGTGGAGACGACCGAGGGATCGGTCAGTTTCGCGGCTGAGCTGCGGTTGATGATGATCACTTGAATCGCCTCCTCTCGGCGTCTCGGGGGACCGGGGGTGCATCCGGTCCGTCGGGTATGCAAGTACAGCACGGAATCAGGGCCTTCGAGAAGGCCGCCGTTCCCGTGCCTAAGAACCTATGGGGATTGCCGGGGCATGCGCAAACTATTTTTCCGACGAGTTCGGATCAGTTGCCCGGCCGTCGCCCAGCCGTCCGCGCTCAGTCCCCCTCATCGTCCCCTGCGACGTCCTGGCCTGCGCAGATGGCCAGGACGTCGGCTCCGTAGCGGTTGAGCTTGCGCACGCCGACCCCCGGGATCCGCGCGAGCTCGCCGTCCTCCTCGGGAACGGTCTCGGCGATCGCCATCAGGGTCTTGTCGGTGAAGACACAGAACGCGGGCTGTCCCGCCCGCCGCGCCTGGTCCGCTCGCCAGTCGCGCAGCCGCTCGTACAGCCCCTCGTCCATGTCGGAGGGGCAGTCCTCGCAGCGCATCAGCTTCATCTCGCCGGCGTCGGTCAGGGTGCGCCCGCAGACCCGGCAGCGGGCCGGGCTCCGCTGGGTCCGGCGTCGCTCGACCGGGCCGCCGCCCGCCGCACCCCCGGTGAAGCCCCGCTCCACGCCCCCGACGCCCCCGCTGCTGCCGCTGCCCACGCGGCCGGCGGCGCCACCCGAACCGGGACGCAGGCCGTCGAGAAAGCGGCTCGGACGGCGGCTCGGACGGCCGCCTGGCGAGCGGGAGAGCGCCCAGGAGACGTGAAGGCGCTCACGGGCCCGGGTGACTCCGACGTAGAGGAGGCGGCGCTCCTCCTCGATCTGCTCGTCGGTCTTGGCGTAGGTGATCGGCATCATGCCCTCGGCGACGCCGACCAGGAAGACGACGTCCCACTCCAGGCCCTTGGCCGAGTGCAGGGAAGCCAGGGTGACGCCCTGGACGGTCGGGGCGTGCTGCGCGCCGGCCCGTTCGTCGAGCTCGGCGACCAGGTCGGCGAGAGTGGCGCCGGACTGCGCGGCGGCGAAGTCCTGCGCGAGGTTCACGAGCGCCGCCAGTGACTCCCAGCGTTCTCTGACGGCTCCGGAGCCGGCCGGCGGCTGCGGGGTCCAGCCCTCCCCCGAGAGAACGGCACGTACCTGGGAAGGCAGGTCGACGGTGTCCTCGAGAAGGGTGTCGTTGCCGCCGAAGCGGGCCGCGCCGCGCAGGGCGACGCCCGCCTTGCGGACCTCGGGGCGGTCGAAGAAGCGCTCCGCGCCGCGCAGCTGGTAGGGGATGCCCCGGTCGGCGAGGGCCTGCTCGTAGGTCTCCGACTGTGCGTTGGTGCGGAACAGGACGGCGATCTCCGCGGCCGGGACACCGGCGTCGAGGAGCTCGCGGATCCGGCGGGCCGCACCCTCGGCCTCGGCGGGCTCGTCGGGGTATTCGGCGTAGCCGGGCTCGGGTCCCGGGCCACGCTGGGAGACGAGCTCCAGGCGGTGGTCCGCGGCGCGGCCCCGGGCCTGCGAGAGCAGACCGTTGGCGAGGTGGACGACCTGGGGGGTGGAGCGGTAGTCGCGGACCAGCTTGACGACGGTGGCGCCGGGGTGGCGGGTGCGGAAGTCGAGGAGGTGGTCGGGGGTGGCTCCGGTGAAGGAGTAGATCGTCTGGCTGGCGTCCCCGACCACGCAGAGGTCCTCCCGCTCACCGAGCCACAGCTCGAGCAGGCGCTGCTGGAGCGGGCTGACGTCCTGGTACTCGTCGACCACGAAGTGCTGGTACTGGGCGCGGACCTGCTCGGCGATGTCGTGCCGGTCCTGCAGGACGGCGACGGTCAGCAGCAGGACGTCCTCGAAGTCGATCACGCCACGCTGCCGCTTGAGGTCCTCGTAGGCCGCGTAGAGCTGGGCGATCTCGGCCGGATCGCGGGGGATCTCGCGGCCCGCCCTGGCGGCCGCCAGGGCGTAGTCGGCGGGGACGGTCTGGGTGACCTTGGACCACTCGATCTCCGCGGTGGTGTCCCGCAGCTCACCCCGGTCGAGTCGGATGCGGCACGCGGCCGCCGCGTCGGCGACGAGCTGGATCTTGCGGTCGACGAGCCGGGGCAGGGAGCCACCGATCGCTTTCGGCCAGAAGTACTGGAGCTGGCGCAGGGCAGCGGAGTGGAAGGTGCGGGCCTGGACGCCCTGGGCGCCGAGCTGGCGCAGCCGGCCCCGCATCTCCCCGGCGGCACGGTTGGTGAAGGTGACGGCCAGCACACTGGAGGGCTGCAGGATGCCGGCGCGCACCCCGTAGGCGATGCGGTGGGTGATCGCCCGGGTCTTGCCCGTGCCCGCTCCCGCCAGCACGCACACCGGACCGTGCAGGGCGGTCGCCACCTCGCGCTGCTCGGGGTCGAGCCCTTCGAGCACCGCGTCGGCCGAGTCCGGTACCTGCGGGAAGAGGGTGGAGTGCGTTGCTGCTGTCACATGGCCATGCTGCCAGGTCGGCGGAGGCGGGCGAGCCGGTTGTCCACAGGTGGGCCCTCGCAGTCGTACTAATGCGGCGAGTGTCACCCTCCGGGGCTCCGTCGCCTCCGGGGGACGCCATGAAGGCCACCTGGGAAACGGCTGCTGGGGGAGTATGGCGGACTGTGGCCGACGGAAAGAGCGCCGCCGGGAATGGTGGCCCTTTCAAGTACGTTCTCCCACTGCGACCACCTGCCGCCGACCCGCCGAAGGAGCACAAGAGACATGCTGGGCACTGTGACGATGTACAGCACCACGTGGTGCGGCTACTGCCAGCGGCTGAAGAAGCAGCTCGACCGCGAGGGCATCGGATACACCGAGATCAACATCGAGCAGGACCCGGAGTCCGCCGCGTTCGTGGAGAAGGCCAATGGCGGAAACCAGACGGTTCCGACCGTGCTGTTCCCCGACGGCTCCACGCTGACGAACCCGTCGCTGGCGCAGGTGAAGCAGAAGATCGGCGCCTGACCGCGTCCGACGCCCGCCGTACACGAGAGAGGGCGGACCCCCGCTACGTCGGGGGTCCGCCCTCTCTCGCGTCGTCGATCAGACGAAGCTGCGGGTCGGCAGCGGCTTGCCGTACCAGAGCTCGATCAGACGGGCCGCGATGGAGATGCCGTAGGGGGGCAGCACCTCGCCGGACTCGAAGGCGGCGCCGAGCTCGTCGCGGGAGAACCAGCGGGCTTCGTGGATCTCGTCGCCGTCGACCTCGATCTCGGTGGACGTGGCGCGGGCCATGAAGCCCAGCATGAGGCTGGACGGGAAGGGCCAGGGCTGGCTGGCGATGTAGTCGACCTGACCGACGGTGACGCCGACCTCCTCGAAGACCTCGCGGCGCACGGACTGCTCGATGGACTCGCCGGGCTCGACGAAGCCGGCGAGGGTCGAGAAGCGGCCCTCGGGCCAGTGGACCTGGCGACCGAGGAGGATGCGGTCCTCGTCGTCCGTGACGGCCATGATCACCGCCGGATCGGTGCGCGGGTAGTGCTCCGCACCGCAGGCCTGGCAGCGCCGGATGTGGCCGGCCGCGGCGATCACCGTGCGCTCGCCGCAGCGGGAGCAGAAGCGGTGCAGGCGCTGCCAGTTCTCCAGGGCCACCGCGTGGACCATCAGCCCTGTCTCGCGCGGCGACAGCAGCAGGCCCGCCTCGCGCAGACCGGCCGGGCGCGCGGACTGGTCGATACGGCCGGGCAGCGCGTCCTTCTGGAGGGCGAAGTAGCTGACGCCGTCCTCGTCGGTCCCCAGGAAGTAGCGGTGCGCCTCCGTGAGGGGCGCCTCGAACGACGGGGTCGTGACGAGCTCCGTGTGGCCTTCGGACGTCTCGTCGATGAGGACCTGGCCGCCCGAGACGACGAAGCAGCGCGTCGTGGGGTGGCTCCACGCCGCGGCGAGCCAGGCCTCGTCGAGCCGGTGGTGGGCGGCCCGGTCGACGCCGCTCGGCGCGGTCAGCGAGATGGGGCGATCTGCGTTCTGGTCGGTCCAGGTGGTCACGGGTACTTCCAACTCCCCCGGTGGAACGGTTGTTTCGGCGGGCGGTTCAGCGGGACGTACGGCAGAAGGCGACCGGTTTCGGTGCGGTGTCGCGGTGCGGGGCGGTCTTTCCAGTGTGCCCCGCGCGCGTGCCCCCTCCGGACCGTGCGAAGTCGTCGGCGTCGTCAGGGTGCACGGCGCCAGTTCTCGGCCAGGTCGCCCCAGAGGTACGCGGTGGTCTCGACGCCCTTGAGGAGGAGGTCCAGCTCCACCTTCTCGTTCGGCGCGTGCCAGCCGTCCGAGGGGACGGAGATGCCCAGGAAGAGCACCGGGGCGCCGAGGACTTCCTGAAGATCGGCGGCCGGTCCCGAGCCGCCCTCGCGGGTGAAGCGGACGGGCCCTTCGAAGGCGCGGCCCATGGCGCGGACCACGGACTTCAGGGCCGGGTGGTCCAGCGGGGTCAGACACGGGCGCGTGGCCGGGCTGAACGTGATCTCGTGCCGGATCCCGGCGGGCAACTGCGCGGGGGCCCAGGCGCGGACGGCCTTCTCCACGTGCTCGGGATCCTGGCCGGCGACCAGCCGGAACGAAAGCTTCACGAAGGCCGCGGAGGGGATGATCGTCTTGCTGCCCGGGCCCTGGTAGCCGCCGCCGATGCCGTTGACCTCGGCGGTGGGACGGGCCCAGACGCGCTCCAGGGTGGTGTGTCCGGCCTCGCCGTGGGTGGCGCGCGATCTGGCGGTGCGCAGCCATCGGTCCTCGTCGAAGGGCAGCTCGGCGAAGAGCTCGCGCTCACGGTCGGTGAGCTCGACGATGCCGTCGTAGAAGCCGGGAACGGCCACACGCGCGTGCTCGTCGTGCAGGGCCGCCACCAGACGTGCCGCCGCCGTCGCCGGGTTGGGCACGGCGCCGCCGAAGGAGCCGGAGTGGATGTCCTGGTCGGGGCCGAACAGCCGGATCTCGCACTCTGCGAGGCCGCGCATGCCGGTGCACACCGTGGGGGTGTCCTCGGACCACATCCCGGTGTCGGAGACGATCACGGCGTCCGCGGCGAGCCGTTCCGCCCGCTCCTCGACCAGGGCCCTGAAGTTCGGGGAGCTGGACTCCTCCTCGCCCTCGATCAGCAGCTTGAGGCCGACCGCCGGGGCGGGGCGGCCGGTGGCGGCGAGATGGGCGCGGACGCCGAGGGTGTGGAAGAAGACCTGACCCTTGTCGTCGGCCGCTCCCCGCGCGTACAGGCGGTTCCCGCGGACGACGGGCTCGAAGGGGTCGGTGTCCCAGCCGTCCTCGCGGGCGGCGGGCTGCACGTCGTGATGGCCGTAGACCAGGACGGTGGGCGCCTGCGGATCGTCCGAGGGCCATTCCGCGTAGACGGCCGGAGCGCCCGGGGTCTGCCAGACCTCGACCGTCGGGAAGCCGGTCTCCTTGAGCTTGGCCGCGAGCCAGTCCGCGCTGCGCCGTACGTCGGGGGCGTGGTCGGGCTGCGCCGACACCGACGGGATGCGCAGCCATTCGGCGAGGTCGTCGAGGAAGGCGGCGCGGTGCTGCTCGATATAAGTGCGGACGGCGCTGACGGCACTGTCAACGGTATGGCTCATGGTCACGAGCCTAACGGCCCGCGCCGACATCCCCGCCGGGTCCTTGCGCAGGGGTTGCTTGCGCGGCCGGTCCGCCGATGTCGTCCTCGATACCGTCGTCCCCCGTCAACAGGCGCTCCAGGGCCGCACGATCGGGCAGACCCTCCGGCCGTACGACGTCACCGCTGCGTACATAGAGGAACGCCGCTGTGACGGATTCCACGGGCACACCCTGCTGCTCGGCCCACCCGAGCCGGTAGAGGGCGAGCTGGAGGGGGTCGGCGGTGCGCGCCCGGTGGGTCTTCCAGTCGACGATGTCGTAGGTGGCCGTGTCCCCGTCGCCCTCCTTGTAGACCGCGTCGATACGGCCCCGTACGACGCGGCCGGCGAGGGCGAACTGGAACGGGGCCTCGACGCGGTACGGCGTGCGGTGGGCGTACTCGGTGTTCTCGAAGGCTTCCTTGAGGGCTTCCAGGTCGCGTTCGTCGGCGATCTCGGCGTCGTCGCCGGGCAGCTCGTGCGGTTCCAGCAGGGGAAGGGTCAACTCCTCGAAGCGGGCCTCCACCCATGCGTGGAACCTGGTGCCCCGGCGCGCGGCCGGTTGCGGGGGGCGCGGCATGGGGCGCGCGAGTTCCTGCGCGAGACCGTCCGGGTCGGCGGCCAGGCGCAGCACCTGCGAGGCGGTCAGGGTCGTCGGCAGCGGGACGTCCGTGACGCTCCGGCGGGCGTGGAGGAGCTCTCCGGCGAGCGCGTCGAGGTCCCGGTCCCAGGAAGCCACCGCGCGGGCTTCCTCGGGCGTGAGGGAGGGCCTGCGCGGGCGGGTGGCGGAAAGCTCGGGGGCCGTCGCCTGGTGGGGCACCGCGAGGGGGGTGTGCGCGAAGGGCGTGTCCCCGAACGGGTCGGACTCGTCGTGGGGCGGCCCGTCGTACCCGGGATCGCCGTCCCCGGCGTCGTCGTACCGAGGCTCGTCGTATCCAGGCTCGTCGTACGCAGGCTCGTAGGCGAGCTCGTCCTCGTCCGGTGGCGGGGGCCAGTCGGGGTCGTCGTAGGTGTCCGGGTCGTGGGTGGCGCCGGGGTGGCCGTCCTGGTGCGAGGCGAGGTCCTCCAGGTGGGTGAGGACGGTCTCGGCGGCGGCGCGGCGGCGGGCGAGGGAGTCGTCGTCCAGGGGCAGCGGCCAGACCTGGTCGGCCGTCGCCCGGTGCAGGACGGGGTTCTCCGCATCCTCCTCCGGCTCGTCCGCCCAGACCTCGATCTCACCGTGCCCGGCCACGCAGTGCCGGTACAGCTCCTCGAGGAAGTCGGACGGGCCGCGGGGCTTCTTCTGGGTGGGGCCCCACCAGTGGCCGGACCCGAGCAGCAGGGAGCGGGGGCGGGTGAAGGTGACGTAGCCGAGGCGCAGTTCCTCGGTGTGCTGGTGGTCCTTCATGGCCTCGTGGAAGGCCTTCATGCCCCGCGCGTCCCAGGAGTCGAAGCCGGGGAGGGTGTCGGCGTCGCCGCGCAGTTCGTGCGGCAGCACCTTGGCCTGGGCGGTCCACTTCTCGCGGCCCTGGCCGCTGGGGAAGGTTCCGGTGACCAGGCCGGGGACGGCGACGACGTCCCACTCCAGGCCCTTGGACTTGTGCGCGGTGAGCACCTTGACGGTGTTCTCGCCGCCGGGCAGGGCGTTGTCGAGGCCCTTCTCGTACTGGGCGGCGGTGCGCAGGAAGCCGAGGAAGGCCAGCAGGCTCGCCTGGCTCTCGGTCGCGGCGAAGGAGGCGGCGATGTCGAGGAAGTTGGACAGGGTCTCGCGACGCCGGGCCGCCAGGGCCTGCGGGGACGCGGACAGTTCGACCTCCAGGCCGGTGACGGCGAGGACGCGGTGCAGCACGTCCATCAGGGGGTCGGCCAGGGAACGGCGCAGGTCGCGCAGTTCGGTGGCCAGTCGCGCGAACCGCACGCGCGCGTCCGGCGAGAAGGGCAGCCCGTCGTCGTACCCGGCGCCCCGGTCGCCGTACAGGGGCGACTCCAGGAAGGTGTCGAGGGCGTCCGCGAGCGATATCACCTCGGACGGGTCGATCCCCTCGACGGCCTCGGCGAGACGGCGGTCCGGGTCGTCGTCGCCGGCCCCGCGCGCGTGGGTGACGAGCAGCCGCGCCCTTCGGCCCAGGAGGGCGAGGTCGCGGGGGCCGATGCGCCAGCGCGGGCCGGTGAGCAGACGGACCAGGGAGGCGTTGGCGCCCGGGTCCTGGAGGACCTCGCAGACGGCGACCAGGTCGGCGACCTCGGGCAGGTGCAGAAGGCCCGAGAGACCCACCACCTCGACGGGGATGTCCCGGGCGACCAGCGCGCCCTGGATCTCCGCGAAGTCGGTGGCCGTGCGGCACAGGACGGCGATCTCGCCGGGTGCCTTGCCGGTGCGCACGAGGTGGGCGATGGAGTCGGCGATCCAGTCCATCTCCTCGGCGTGCGTGTTCAGCAGGGCGCAGCGCACCACTCCGTCGCGCTCGGCGCCGGGAGCCGGGCGCAGGGCCTCCACGCCCGCGTGCATGGCGCGCAGCGGCTCGGCGAGGCCGTTGGCGAGGTCCAGGAGGCGGCCGCCGCTGCGGCGGTTCTCGCTGAGCGACTGGCGTCGTGCCCTGCTTCCGTCGGGATGCGCGAAGTGCTCGGGGAAGTCGTCGAGGTTCGCCACCGAGGCGCCGCGCCAGCCGTAGATGGCCTGGCAGGGGTCGCCGACGGCGGTGACCGGGTGTCCGGTGCCACCGCCGAACAGGCCGGCCAGCAGGATGCGCTGGGCCACCGACGTGTCCTGGTACTCGTCGAGGAGGACCACGCGGAACTCGTCGCGCAGGATCGGGCCCACTTCGGCCACCTGGGCGAGCCGGGCCGCCAGCGCGATCTGGTCGCCGAAGTCGAGCAGATCGCGCTCGCGCTTGGCGGTCCGGTAGCGCTGCACCAGGTCGGCCAGTTCGCGGCGGGCGGCGGCCGTCTCGGGCACCTTGCGCAGCTCGGCGTTGGTGAGCCTGGCGCCCTCCAGGCCGCTGAGCAGTGCGGCGTCCCACGCGCGCAGGTCCTCGGGGCGGACGAGGTGTTCGGCGAGTTCGGCGTCGAGCGCGAGGAGGTCGCTGATCAGGTCGGCGAAGGAGCGGGTGAGCGACGGGTACGGTCCGGGGGCCTCGCGCAGCACCCGCGCGGCGAGCTGGTAGCGGGTGGCGTCGGCGAGCAGGCGGGAGGTCGGCTCCAGGCCGATGCGCAGGCCGTGGTCGGTCAGCAGGCGGCCCGCGAACGAGTGGTAGGTCGAGATCACCGGCTCGCCCGGCGGGTTGTCCGGGTCGATGACGTCGGGGTCGGTGACGCCCGCCTTGACCAGGGCCCTGCGGACGCGCTCGGCGAGTTCCCCGGCGGCCTTGTTGGTGAAGGTCAGGCCGAGGACCTGGTCGGGGGCCACCTGGCCGGTGCCGACCAGCCACACCACGCGCGCGGCCATCACCGTCGTCTTGCCCGACCCGGCTCCGGCCACGATCACCTGCGGGGCGGGCGGCGCGATGATGCAGGCCGTCTGCTCCGGGGTGAAGGGGATCCCGAGGAGCTCCTTGAGCTGCTCGGGATCGCTGATACGGGCGGGCATGGGGAGAGGCTAGCGGCGACCACTGACAGTCGATGACAAATCGCCCGCCGGGAACGAGACAAGCGCAGGTCAGCACGTGTGGTGCGGTCCGTCACACGGGTCTGTCACTCGACCACGTGCCGGCCTTCGGGCCGGGCGCTGCACGAGGCGCGGAACGCGCAGTGGGTGCACTGCTGGCCGGCGGTCGGGGTGAAGCGTTCGTCGAGGACCTTGCCGGCCGCCGTGGCGAGCAGGTCACCGACCCACTCCCCCGCCGCGCCTTCGAGGGCTTCCTGCGCCTGCACCTTGGGCAGGCTCTCGCCGCCGTCCCGCTTGGCGGCGCTCTGCCGCAGCTGGACGAGTTCGGCGCCGCCCGGTGTCGGCCGTACGCCGTCGAAGGCCTCATCGACGGCGCCCTCGCGGACGGCGAGCTGGTACACGGCGAGCTGGGGGTGCCGCTCCACCTCGCGGGTGGTCGGCGTCTGTTTGCCGGTCTTGAAATCGACGACGTAGGCGCGGCCTTCGGCGTCGGCCTCGACGCGGTCCATCTGACCGCGGATGCGTACCTCGTACTCACCCGCTTCCAGGGTCACGTCGAAGTCGTGCTCACTGGCGACCGGTGTGCGGCCCGTGCGGTCCATCACGTGCCACTTCAGGAAGCGTTCGAGTGCGACACGCGCGTGTGTCTTCTCCTGCGCGGACTTCCACGGGGCGTCGAAGGCGAGGGCGTTCCACACCGAGTCGAGGCGTTCCATGAGGACGTCGAGGTCGGCCGGGGTGTGACCGGAGGCGACCTCGTCGGCGAGGACGTGCACCACGTTGCCGAACCCCTGGGCGACGGTGGCGGGGGCGTCGGCTTTCACCTCGCGACCCAGGAACCACTGGAGGGCACAGGTGTTGGCGAGTTGGTCGAGGGCGCTGCCGGAGAGCACGACGGGCTGGTCGCGGTCGCGCAGCGGCACCTTGCTCTCGGTCGGCTCGAACATGCCCCACCAGCGGTACGGGTGGGCGGACGGGACCAGCGGCCTGCCGTCCTCGTCGGCGAGCGCGGCCAGCCGGGCCAGACGTCGGGCGGCGGCCTCCCGCAGGGGGGCGGAGGCGCGCGGGTCGACCGTCGTGGCGCGCAGTTCGGCGACCAGGGCGGCGACCGCCAGGGGGCGGCGCGGGCGGCCGGTGACGTCCTTGGGCTCGACGCCGAGTTCGGTCAGGAAGCGGGAGGGCTGGTCGCCGTCGTCGGCGGGCGCCTTCACGGCGGTGACGACGAGCCGCTCTCGCGCGCGCGTGGCCGCGACGTAGAACAGCCGGCGCTCCTCGGCGAGCAGCGCGCCCGGGGTGAGCGGCTCGGCGAGTCCGTCGCGTCCGATGCGGTCCGCCTCCAGGAGGGAGCCCCGGCGGCGCAGGTCCGGCCACAGGCCTTCCTGGACGCCGGCCACGACGACCAGGCTCCACTCCAGGCCCTTGGCGCGGTGGGCGGTCATCAGTCGTACGGCGTCGGGGCGCACGGCACGCCGGGCGAGGGTGTCGGCGGCGATGTCCTCGGCCTCGATCTCGGCCAGGAAGTTCAGGGCGCCCCGGCCGCCGGTGCGCTCCTCCGCGCGCGCGGCGGTGGCGAAGAGCGCGCACACGGCGTCCAGGTCCCGGTCCGCGTTACGGCCCGCCGCGCCGCCGCGCCGGGCGGCCCGCTCCAGACGCGCGGGCCAGGGCGTGCCGTTCCACAGGCCCCACAGTGCCTCCTCGGCCGTCCCGCCCCGCGCGAGGCCCTCCCTGGCCGTCGCGAGCAGCGCGCCGAGGCGCTGGGCACCCCGCGCGTACGTCGGGTCGTGGGCGATCAGCCGTTCCGGCTCGGCCAGGGCGCGCGCGAGGAGTTGGTCGGAGGGCGGCGGCAGCGCGTTGCCCGCGGTCCGCTCCTCCTCGCGCAGGGCCCGGCCGAGGCGGCGCAGATCGGCGGCGTCCATGCCGGCGAGCGGGGAGGAGAGGAGGGTGAGGGCGGTCTCGGTGTCGAGCCAGCACGCCCGCGCGTCGGCCTCGGGGTCCTCCTCCCCCGCCGGTGCCGTCGCGGAGGCCTCCGCCGTCGCGACCGCCCGCAGGGCCGTCAGCAGGGGCGCCACGGCGGGTTCGTGGCGCAGGGGGAGATCGTCGCCGTCGATGTCGAGGGGGACGCCGGCGGCGGTGAGGGCGCGGCGGACCGTCGGGATCGTGCGGGAGCCGGCGCGTACCAGTACCGCCATCTCGCTCCAGGGCACGCCGTCCTCCAGGTGCGCGCGGCGCAGGATGTCGGCGACGTTGTCCAACTCGGTGCCGGGCGTCGGGTACGTGTACACCTCCACGCGTCCGCCGTCGCGTGCGGCGGTCAGCTCGCGGTGGGCCCGCACCTTCTCGGCGGGAAGGCGGGTCAGGGGCATCCGCCGGGTGAGGAGCCGGGTGGCGTCCAGGAGAGCGGCACCGGAGCGGCGCGAGGTGCGCAGGACCTCTACGGGGGCCGGGCGGCCGTCGGGGCGCGGGAAGTCCTCGGGGAAGTCCAGGATGCCGTTCACGTCGGCGCCCCGGAAGGTGTAGATCGACTGGTCGGGGTCGCCGAACGCGACCAGGCTGCGGCCGCCGCCGGCGAGCGCGTGCAGCAGCCGCACCTGGGCGGGGTCGGTGTCCTGGTACTCGTCGACGAACACGGCGTCGTACCGCGCGGCGAGCCGCTCGGCCACCTCGGGGCGGTGGGCGAGGAGCACCGCGCGGTGGACCAGTTCCGCGTAGTCGATCACGCCGTGCAGATCGAGCACGTCGAGGTACTCGGCGAGGAAGGCGGCGGCGGCACGCCAGTCCGGGCGGCCGATGCGGTGCGCGAAGGCGTCCAGGGCCGCGGGATCGAGGCCCAGTTCCCGGCTGCGGGCGAGCACCGCGCGGACCTCGTCGGCGAAGCCGCGCGTGGTGAGGCAGGCGCGCAGTTCGTCCGGCCAGCGCACATGGGCGAGACCGAGCCGCTGCAGGTCGAGCTGGCCCTCCAGCAACTCACGGACGGCCACGTCCTGCTCGGGTCCGGACAGCAGCCGCAGGGGTTCCACGAACAGGTCGGCGTCCTGGTGGGCGCGGATCAGGGCGTAGCAGTACGAGTGGAAGGTGGTCGCCCGGGGCGCGCGGGCGGCCCCCATGCGATGCGCCATCCGGTCCCGCAGCTCCACGGCCGCCTTGCGGCTGAACGTGAGCACCAGGATGCGCTCGGGATCGGCCCCGCGGGCGACCCGGGCCGCCACGCACTCGACGAGGGTGGTGGTTTTCCCGGTGCCCGGACCTGCGAGGACGAGCAGGGGGCCGGCGCCGTGGTCAACCACGGAGCGCTGTGTGGCGTCCAGACTGGGGGGACCCATCCGGGCCGGCGGGGTACGCACCAGTCGGTAAGCGCCACGGTCCCCCTGTCGCCCCTGGGGGTACGACAGGCGCCTGGTGGAGGAAGAGGAGCTCACGTGGTTCGCCGGTCCTGGTGGGTGTACTGGTTGACGGAGCACCGGTCGAGGAGAGCGGTGATCACGGGATGAGGGGGACGCGTGCAGCCGACGCTACGCCAACAAGCGGTCCGGAAGGACGGCTTCCGGTTCTTCTCTCGGCGCTCTCGCGACCCGCACGGCGCTCACATCCCTCCCGGCCCGCCTGCCGGGCACGTCACTCGTCCCTCGAACGTACGCCATGCCGCGGACGTGCCCCCTTTGCGCTGTTTCCCCCGTACGGGCCACAAGGTCCCCCCGACGCCGTCGGATGGCGGAAGCTGTCAGGTGTGACCTTCCGCGCGTCCGCCGCCGTCCCACCGCGCGCGCTTCATGTCGAGGCGCGGCAGGTGCCCCTGGGCGGCCCTGCTCGCCTGCTTCAGAGGCGTGCCCTCCACGCGGTAGCGGTCCAGCGCCCGCAGCTCGTGCCCCGGGAGCAGCGTCCCGTCCGCGCGGACCACACGCCACCACGGGACGGCGCCGCCGTAGAGGGCCATCACCCGGCCCACCTGTCTCGGCCCGCCCTCCTCCAGCCACTCCGCGACATCCCCGTACGTCATGACCCGCCCGGGCGGGATCAGCTCCGCGACCTCGAGGACCCGCTCGGCGTACTCCGGCAGCGCGTCCGTGTACTCCGGGCGGGCGTCGTCCGGAAGGCTCTGCTCGCTCATCCGCCCCATCTTGCCCCACGGCACCGACAATGCGACGGGCCCGCGACGCTGTGTGACCCTCGCCCCCGGGCGGCGCGTCAGGCAGACTGTGCGCCCCCGCGTTTGCACCCTGATGCCCCCGTGTGTCGGTGGGGCATGCCACCATCGTGCGGGCGGTGACACCGGTGATACGAGACCAAGAAGAGACGATGAAACAGCAGGGCGTGCATTCTGAGGGCGCGGAAAGCACCTCTGACGCTTCGCCGCGCCCGGACACCACCGACGAGGTACACATCGACGAGGTCGAGGGCGACGAACCGCTGCTCCCCGCGCGCGTGCACCGCCCTTCCGACCTGATGCGGCTGCTGGTGGGCGTACTCGCCGTGGCCCTGCTGCTGGCCATCGCCGCCTTCGCGCACGGGACGACCTCGGGCCTCGAACAGGACATCAACAAGGGCACCGGACAGGCTCCCGATCTCCTCATCAAGATCGCGGGGCTGGCGTCCAGCATCGCGATCCTGCTGGTGCCCGTCGCGTTCGCGATCGAGCGGCTGATCAAACGTGACGGGCTGCGCATCGCCGACGGCGTCCTCGCCGCGGTCCTGGCGCACGGTGTGACCCTCGCCACCGACCTGTGGGTGGCCAAGGCCGCCCCGAACTCGATCCAGGAGGCGCTCACCCAGCCCTCCCCCGGCGACATCCACGCCCTTACCGACCCCGTGCACGGCTACCTGGCGCCCGTCATCGCCTACATGACGGCGGTCGGCATGTCCCGCCGGCCGCGCTGGCGCTCGGTCCTGTGGATCGTGTTGCTCCTCGACGCCTTCTCGATGCTCGTCACCGGCTACACGACACCGTTCTCGATCATCCTCACGGTGCTGATCGGCTGGACCGTCGCGTACGGGACGCTGTACGCCGTCGGCTCCCCCAACGTTCGCCCTACCGGACGCACGCTCATGGCGGGCCTGCGGCACGTCGGGTTCCGCCCGGTGAGCGCCGCCCGCGAGGAAGGGCCGGAGGCGGCCGAGAGCGACCGGGGCAGACGGTACTTCGTCACCCTGGAGGACGGTCCGCCGCTCGACGTCACGGTCGTCGACCGGGAACAGCAGGCCCAGGGGTTCTTCTACCGGGCGTGGCGCAACCTGACGCTGCGCGGCTTCGCCACCCGCAGCAGCCTCCAGTCGCTGCGCCAGGCGCTGGAGCAGGAGGCGCTGCTCGCCTACGCGGCCATCGCGGCAGGCGCCAACGCGCCGAAGCTGATCGCGACCTCCGAGCTCGGTCCCGACGCGGTCATGCTCGTCTACGAGCACACCGGTGGCCGCACCCTCGACTCGCTGCCCGGCGACGAGATCACCGACGACCTGCTGCGCAACACCTGGCACCAGGTGCAGTCCCTCCAGTCGCGGCGCATCGCGCACCGCCGGCTCGCGGGTGACGCGATCCTGGTGGATCGTTCCGGCACGGTCATCCTCACCGATCTGCGCGGCGGCGAGATCGCGGCCGGCGACCTGCTGCTGCGCATGGACGTCGCGCAACTGGTGACGACGCTCGGCCTGCTGGTGGGCGCCGAACGGGCGGTTGCCTCCGCGGTCGGTGTGCTCGGACCCGACGCGGTCGCGGACTGCCTGCCGATGCTCCAGCCCATCGCGCTGACCCGCTCCACGCGCGCGACGCTGCGTCGCCTGGCACGCGAGCGTGCGCAACGCGAGCGGGAGGCGGTCCTGGAGGCCTCGCAGCAGGCCAAGCAGGCCCGGCTGGAGGCGGCAGGCCACGACAGCGCGCCGGTCGTTCTCGAGAAGCCGGACAAGAAGGCCGTACGGGCGGAGGCGCGGGCCGAGAAGCGGGCACTCGACGACGCCCTGGAAGAGGCCCGCGAAGAGGACCTGCTGACGCAGATCCGGCACCAGGTGCTGCTGATCCGGCCCCAGGCGCCGGTCGAACCGGCCCGGCTGGAGCGGGTGCGGCCGCGCACCCTGATGAGCTTCATCGCCGGTGCCATCGGCGCCTACTTCCTGCTGACGCAGCTCACCCACATCGAGTTCGGTCCGCTCATCTCCCATGCCGACTGGGGCTGGGTGGCCGCGGCCGTGCTGTTCTCCGCGGTGAGCTATGTCGCCGCGGCGATGAGCCTGCTGGGGTTCGTGCCGGAGCGAGTGCCGTTCCCGCGGACCGTGGCCGCGCAGGTCGCCGGGTCGTTCGTGAAGATCGTGGCCCCGGCCGCCGTCGGCGGGGTCGCCCTCAACACCCGCTTCCTCCAGCGCGCGGGGGTGCGGCCCGGCCTCGCGGTGGCCAGCGTCGGCGCCTCACAGCTGTTCGGGCTCGGCTGCCACATCCTGATGCTGCTGTCGTTCGGCTACCTGACCGGCACCGAGAAGACGCCGTCGCTGTCGCCCTCCCGCACCGTCATCGCGGGCCTGCTCACCGTGGCGGTACTCGTGCTCGTGGTGACCTCGGTGCCGTTCCTGCGCAAGTTCGTCTCCACGCGCGTGCGGTCCCTGTTCGCCGGTGTCGTGCCGCGCATGCTGGACGTGCTCCAGCGGCCGCAGAAGCTGGTCACCGGCATCGGCGGCATGCTCCTCCTCACCGCCTGCTTCGTGATGTGCCTCGACGCGTCGATCCGCGCGTTCGGCGACGAGTCGACCTCGCTCAGCATCGCCAGCGTCGCCGTCGTCTTCCTCGCCGGCAACGCGCTCGGCTCGGCCGCCCCGACACCGGGCGGAGTCGGCGCCGTCGAGGCGACCCTGACGGTCGGTCTGATCGCGGTGGGCCTGCCCAAGGAGGTCGCCGCGCCCGCGGTGCTGCTCTACCGCCTGCTGACGCTGTGGCTGCCGGTATTGCCGGGCTGGCTGGCCTTCAACCACCTGACCCGCAAGGGCGCCCTGTAGGAAGGGCGCCGGCGCCCGTACCTCGTACGGCCCGCGCCCCGCGCGTGTGCCCGCACACGACCGCAGGATGGGATCATGCCGAACCCCTCCCGCCTGCGCGCCGCCGCCGTGACCGCCGCCGCCCTGCTGCTGTCCTCCCTGGTGGCGGGCTGTGGCGACGGCGCGCAGGACGAGGACCTGACGGCACAGAAGCCGAGCTGGAAGGACTGCCCGGCCCCCTCCCAGGCCGAGGGCGGCGGCAGCGCACCCTCCGCGCTGCCCGACGGCGACCAGTGGCAGTGCGCCACCATGAAGGCACCCCTCGACTGGGACGACCCCAAGGGCGACACGATCGACATCGCGCTGATCCGGGCCCGCACGAGCGGCGACGAGAGCCGCCGGATCGGCTCCCTGATCTTCAACTTCGGCGGCCCCGGCGGCTCGGGCGTCTCCACCCTGCCCGCCTTCGGCGAGGAGTACGCGGCCCTGCGCACCCGTTACGACCTGGTCAGCTTCGACCCGCGCGGGGTCGGACGCAGCTCCGGGGTGCGCTGCGAGGACGACCGGCAACTCGACGCGTACTTCCAGCAGGACAGCACGCCGGACGACGCCGTCGAGCGCACCGCGCTGCTGGACCACACCAAGGACTTCAACGCGGCCTGCGAGAAGAAGTCGAAGAAGATGCTGCCGAACGTGCGGACCACGGACGCGGCCCGCGACATGGACCTGATGCGCCAGGTCCTCGGCGACGCCAGGCTCTCCTACTTCGGCATCTCGTACGGCACCGAACTGGGCGGCGTGTACGCCCACCTGTTCCCCAGGAAGGTGGGGCGCGCGGTCTTCGACGCCGTCGTCGACCCGACACAGACGGCCGAACAGGGCTCGCTGGGGCAGGCCAAGGGCTTTCAGCTCGCGCTCGACAACTTCGCCGAGGACTGCACGTCCAAGACGCAGGCCTGCCCCGTCGGGGTCACCGCCGAGGATGTGAAGGCCCGGATCGCGGGGCTTCTCGAAAGCCTGGACCGCAAGCCGATCCCGGGCATCTTCCCGCGCGACCTGACCCAGAGCGCCGCGACCAACGGCATCGCGCAGGCGCTGTACTCGAAGGACTTCTGGGAGTACCTCACCGAGGGCCTGGAGCAGGCCTACGCCGGGGACGGCAAGATCCTGATGCTGCTGTCCGACCTGATGAACGGCCGCAACGAGAACGGCGAGTACAGCAACATCACGGCCGCCAACATCTCCATCAACTGTGCCGACGACAAGCCCCGCTACTCCACCGCCGACGTGCAGCAGCGGCTGCCGGAGTTCCGGGCCGCCTCCAGCCTGTTCGGGGACTACCTGGCCTGGGGCATGGTCGGTTGCACCGACTGGGCCGTCCCCGGCGCCGCCGACCATCCCGACGTGAGCGCGCCCGGAGCGGCGCCGATCCTCGTCGTGGGCAACACCGGCGACCCCGCTACCCCGTACGAGGGGGCCCGGAAGATGGTGGACGCGCTGGGCCCCGGGGTCGGGGTCGAGCTGACGTACAAGGGGCAGGGGCACGGTGCGTACGGCAGCAAGAACACCTGCGTCCAGGCGGCGGTGAACGGCTACCTGCTGAACGGCAAGGTGCCGGCCGCAGGGACCGTCTGCTCCTGACGCCGCCGCGAATTCCCGAAAACCCCCAGGTCAAAAGGTTATCCACAGGCCTCGCCGGGGTGGGCCTCACGCCGCCTAATATGGCCGGACAGCCGTTCGCCGCCGAGCGCGGACGGCCTGCGAGGGGGGAAGTGCACATGGCGCGATTCGTACGGTGGACGGCGTCGGGGGCTGTCGCCGCGCTGCTGATGACGGGTTGCAGCGGCGGTGCGTCGGACGGCGGCGACGACAAGGGCGGTACGACCGACGCGCGGCCCACGGCCGCCTCCTCGGCCGGGACCGGCACGACGGCCGCGCTGCCCGCCGCGCTGACCGGGCAGAAGCTGGACTGGGGACGCTGCAAGGCCAGCGCCGACTCCGCCGCGCCGGGCAGCGACTGGCAGTGCGCGACGCTGAAGGTGCCGCTGGACTGGTCGAAGCCGGACGGCAACACGATCGGCCTCGCCCTGGTGCGCGCCAAGTCCAGCGCTACGGGAAGCAAGCGGGCCGGCTCGCTGCTGTTCAACTTCGGTGGACCCGGCGGCTCCGGGGTCTCGACGCTCCCCTCCTACGGTTCCGCGTACTCCTCGCTCCGCGAGCGCTACGACCTGGTGAGCTGGGACCCGCGCGGGGTCGGCGCCAGCGAGGGCGTCCGCTGCCGCGCCGACAAGGACATCCAGGCCGCCGAGTCCCTCGACTCCACCCCGGACACCCCGGCCGAGGAGCAGGCGTACTTCGAGGACGCCACCACGTTCGGCGAAGGCTGCGAAAAGGCCGCCGGCCGGCTGATGGCGCATGTGTCGACGACCGACACCGCCCGCGACATGGACCTGATGCGCCAGGTCCTCGGCGACTCGAAGATGCACTACTTCGGCATCTCCTACGGCACCGAACTGGGCGGCGTGTACGCCCACCTGTTCCCGAAGAACGTGGGGCGGCTGATCCTCGACGCCGTCGTCGACCCGAGCGCCGACTCGGTGGGCCACGCGCAGAACCAGGCACGCGGCTTCCAGCGGGCTCTCGACGACTACCTGGAGTCGACGGGCCAGGACCCCGCGAAGGGCAGCAAGAAGATCGCGGATCTGCTGGACCGGATCGACACCGACCCGCTGCCCACGTCGGACGGGCGCAAGCTGACGCAGACGCTCGCGGTCACCGGCATCGTCCTGCCGCTGTACAGCAAGCAGGGGTGGCCGAGCCTGACCAGCGCCCTGAAGTCGGCGGAGGCCGGGGACGGCTCCGAACTGCTGACGCTCGCCGACGGCTACAACGAGCGGGACACCTCGGGCCACTACGGCACAACAGCCCATTCCCAACGGGTCATATCGTGCCTGGACGACAAGCAGCGGCCGACCGCCGAGGAGACGAAGAAGCTGCTGCCGCAGTTCGAGAAGATCTCGCCCGTGTTCGGCGACTTCCTGGGCTGGGACACGGCCGGCTGGTGCCACGACTGGCCGGTGGCCGGGCAGTACGACACCCCGGAGGTGAGCGCGGCGGGTGCGGCGCCGATCCTGCTGGTCGGCAACACCGGGGATCCCGCGACGCCGTACGAGGGTGCGCGGAAGATGGCGGACGAGCTCGGCAAGGACGTCGGTGTGCTGCTCACCTGGAAGGGCGAGGGGCACGGTGCGTACGGCAGCGGGAGCGACTGCGTGGACTCGGCGGTCGACGCGTACCTGTTGAAGGGGACGGTCCCGAAGGACGGCAAGGTCTGCTCATGACGACGGCGGGGGCTTCGCGCACTCGTGGTACGCGAAGCCCCCGCCGATCGGACCGGGTACCCCGGTGCGCGAAGGGAACAGCCGGGTCAGTAGATCGGCTTGCTCGGCTCGATCTGGTTGACCCAGCCGATCACGCCGCCTCCGACGTGCACGGCGTCCGAGAAGCCCGCGGACTTCAGCACCGCGAGTACTTCCGCACTGCGGACACCCGTCTTGCAGTGCAGGACGATCTTCTTGTCCTGCGGCAGGCCCTCCAGGGCGGTGCCGAGCAGGAACTCGTTCTTCGGGATCAGCTTGGCGCCCGGGATGGAGACGATCTCGTACTCGTTCTGCTCGCGGACATCGATGATCTCGATGGCCTCACCCTCGTCGATCCACTCCTTGAGCTGCTTGGGAGTGATCGTCGAGCCGGCCGCCGCCGCCTGGGCCTCCTCGGAGACGACGCCGCAGAAGGCCTCGTAGTCGATGAGCTCGGTGACGGTCGGGTTCTCGCCGCAGACCGCGCAGTCGGGGTCCTTGCGGACCTTGACCTGGCGGTACTGCATCTCCAGGGCGTCGTAGATCATCAGACGGCCGACCAGCGGCTCGCCGATGCCCGCGAGGAGCTTGATCGCCTCGTTGACCTGGATGGAGCCGATCGACGCGCACAGCACGCCGAGCACGCCGCCCTCGGCGCAGGACGGGACCATGCCCGGCGGCGGGGGCTCCGGGTAGAGGCAGCGGTAGCAGGGACCGTGCTCGGACCAGAAGACCGACGCCTGGCCGTCGAAGCGGTAGATCGAGCCCCAGACGTACGGCTTGTTCAGCAGCACGCACGCGTCGTTGACCAGGTAACGGGTCGCGAAGTTGTCCGTGCCGTCGACGATCAGGTCGTACTGGCTGAAGATGTCCATCACGTTGTCGGCCTCGAGCCGCTCTTCGTGCAGGACCACGTTCACGTACGGGTTGATACCCAGGACGGAGTCGCGGGCGGACTCGGCCTTGGAGCGGCCGATGTCGGCCTGGCTGTGGATGATCTGCCGCTGGAGGTTCGACTCGTCGACCTCGTCGAACTCCACGATGCCGAGCGTGCCCACGCCCGCAGCGGCCAGGTACATCAGCGCCGGCGAGCCCAGGCCGCCGGCGCCCACACAGAGCACCTTGGCGTTCTTCAGCCGCTTCTGCCCGTCCATCCCGACATCGGGGATGATCAGGTGGCGGGAGTACCTGCGTACCTCGTCTACGGTGAGCTCAGAGGCTGGCTCGACCAGGGGTGGCAACGACACGGGGACTCCGTTGGTCGGTCGATCACTACGGTTGTTCTCCCCGTAACACTGCCACGGCCTTCTTCATTCCGAGACACCCGTTCCGATACGCGAGACGAGTTCGTCCCAGTAGCCGGGCATGGCCTCCCAGGGGTCGACGACACCGCCGCGGTCGGTGCCGTCGGTGAACCAGATCGTCGCGGCGCCCTGCCAGCGGGCGATGCGCAGCGCCTCGTCGAGGTGGCCGCGCGGCACGCCGTGCACGAGGTGGCAGAAGCGCTCGGGCGGGTGCTCCGCGGTCCACTCGGCCACCTGCGACCAGCGGTAGTCGCTCCACGGGCCGGAGAAGGTGACGACCTGGTCGGCGTGCTCGGCGTAGCCGGGGTACGGGTGGGTGCCGTGGCCGAGGACGATGTGGGGCGCCTCGCCGAGGGTGCGGAGCGTTCCGATTCTGCGGCGCACCTCGGGAAATGCCGTGCGTCCGGCCGGGCAGCGGTCCAGCAGGAAGCCGTCGACCTGGTACCAGTCGCGGTGGAGCCGTGCGTCGGAGATCACCTCGGCGAAGGGGCGGGCGCCGTAGCGGGTGTCGACGCGCCCGAGGACCCGGACACCGGCGTTGCGCAGCCGGCCCGCGGCTTCCAGGCAGCGCGGGTCGGGGCGGACGCCGGGGCCGTCGGCGACGTCGAGGACGACCCAGTGCAGAGGCCTTCCGGGGCGGGCGAGTTCGCGCCACTCGGCCGGCGCGAGAAGGGGATGCGCGATACCGGGGACGCCGAAGCCGGTGCGGACGTCGGTGGTGCCGGCGGCGCTCGCCGTGCCCGCCGGGGTTCCGGTCAGATACGACATGCCGCCTCCATCCAGATGTCGGCGAGGGATTCCTCGAGGTTGATGCGGGGCCGCCAGCCGAGCCGGTCGCGGGCGGTGCGCACATCGGCCTGCTGCCAGCTGCCGCAGCCGTCCGGATACGGGTACGCGACGGGGCCCGCGTGGTCGGACTCGAGACGGGGATGGCCGATGGAGGGCCTGAGATGGCCGCCGGGCGGCCCGTCGAGTTCGTGCAGGGCGCCGCCGTACCCGGCCACGCGCGCGAGGATCGAGGCGGCGTCGCGCAGGCGGACGGCGCGGCCCGAACCGATGTTGATGACGCCCTGCGCGGCGGACAGCGAGGCCGCGTGCACGGCGCGCGCGACGTCCCGGACGTCGATGAAGTCGCGTTGCACGCCGAGCCCGCCGAGCTTGAGCTCGCCGTCGCCGGACTGCATGGCGCGGCGCATGGCCTCCGCGAGCCGGCCCAGCGGGGACCCGGCGGGCGTGCCAGGACCGGCGGGCGAGAAGACCCGCAGCACGACGGCGTCCAGACCGGAGCCGAGGACCAGTTCGGTGGCGGCGAGTTTGCTGACGCCGTACGGGCCGCCGGGACGGGGCACGGCGTCCTCGGCCGTCGAGGAGCCGGGCTGGCTCGGGCCGTACTCGGCACCGCAGCCGATCTGCACCAGCCGCGCCCCGCAGCCGCTGCGCCGCAGGGCCTCACAGACGGTGGCGACGGCCACGGTGTTGTGCCGGGTGAGTTCGCGGGCGCCGCCCCGGGTGGTGCCCGCGCAGTTGACGACGACCTGGGGGTGGACCGCGTCGAGGAAGCGGGTGAGCGCGCCGGGGCTGCCGGACGCGAGGTCGAAGCGGACGTCGGCGTCGTCGCCGCGGCCGAGCGCGGTGAGCTGGACGGCCGGGTCGGCGAGCAGACGGTCGGCGACGAAACGACCGAGGTAGCCGTTGGCTCCGATCAGCAGGACCCTCATCGTGCGGCTCCCGGGGTGTGCGCCGGGGCCGTCGCCGGGGCCGCGGGGGCTCCGGTCGCCACGGGTCCTCCGGCTGCTCCCGCGACCGCGGGGGCGCCTGTGACCGCGGGTGCGCCTGGGACCGCGGGTGCCCCGGTATCTCCGGTCGCTCCGGATCGGGAGGTGGTCATCCGGTCTCTCCTTCAAGCGTGTTGTGGTGGGCTGCGGCTGGGGGGAGGTACGCGTGCGTCGCGAGGTCCTGACGCGGTGGGGGATGCGCCGCACGCGGTGGCCGAGACACCGACGGCAGGCGTCGGAGGGGCGGGCGGTTGCGGGGGCGGACGCGGGCTCCGGCTCGGGTCGGCGCGGCCGGCCCGCTCGACCCGGCCGGCCCGCTCGACCCGGCTGATTCGCTCGGCCCTGCTGCTTCGTCGAACGCGGCTGACTGGTCCAGTACGGCTGACTCGTGGACCACGGCCGGTCCGCTCCGCGCGGCCGACCCGCTCGGCCCGGCTGGCTCGTCGAACACGGCTGACTCGTCGAGCCCGGCTGACTCGTCCAGTACGGCCGGTCCGCTCCGCACGGCCGACCCGCTCGGCCCGGCTGGTCCGCTCCGCACCGCTGGCCCGCTCCGCACCGCTGGTCCGCTCCGCACGGCTGGTCGGTTCAGCACCGCTGGTCCGTTCAGCACGGCTGGTCCGTTCGGGCGTGGGCGGAGGCCCTGGTCAGCGTGCGGGTCGCGTGGAGGAGCAGGGTCAGCGCGGCGGCCGAGCAGACCAGGGTCGGGACACCGGCCGGGCCCCAGGCGGCCACGAGGCTCTCCACGGGGGTGCCCAGGAAGCCGCAGCCGGGAAGGCGGGCGGCGAAGACCGTGGCCGGGGCGAGCGCCTCCGCCGTGCCGACGGCTCCGATGACGACCGCCGGGGCGTGAGTGAAGCCGTGCACGGTGAGGAGACGCGCGAGGAAGAGGACCGCGCCCAGGGCGAGGGTGTGGCCGTACTCGGCCGGCTCGCCCAGGACCGCGGCGCACAGCGGGGTCAGCGCGGCCGTCGCGCACAGGAACAGGGTGAAGGTGGCGAGCAGCAGCGGCTGTACGGAGGCGGCGAACTCCTCCAGACCACGGCTGGTGTCGAGGCGGCGCCTGGCGCGCACGGCGAGGAGGTGGGCGCTCCAGGCGGCCGGCGCACAGGCCAGGGTGAGGGTCAGCAGCGGAGCGGCGGCGAAGGGCCAGGGGCCGGCCGCCGTTCCGTCGGGCAGACCGTCGGGGCCCCCGGCCACGGCGGCACGCAGAAGTCCGTCGCCGACGGTCGCGTAGCCGAGGAGCCAGCAGGTCCAGGCGCCCGTCCGGGGCCTGCCGGGGTGGGCGCCGCGGTGTGGGCTCAACGGCCCCCGGCGCAGCACCGCACGCAGGGCGAGGGCGACGGCGAGGATGCCCGCGACGGCGACGAGCAGACACGTGCGCCCGTGGGTGAGGCGCACACCGGTCACGGCGGCGCCGCACAGGACGCCCGGCAGGAGGGTGAGCAGCGCCCGGTCCAGGCGGGGCCGCGGGGCCGTCGTGACCGTGGGGGGCGGGGTCGCGTCGCCGTCGCGCGGAACGCGGGCGTACATCTCCTCCGCGAGGGAGAAGACATCCCGGTGCCGGAAGCGTGCCGCCGTGCGGTCGGTGACCCCGTGGGCCTCCAGGCCCGCCGCGATCTCCAGCGGGTCGACGGCACGTTCGCACAGCTCACGGTGACGGTGCATCAGCGTCTTCACCGGGTCCGCGGCGCCCCGGCGGGAAGCGGCGGGCCTGTGCCCCTCGGCGCCGGTTTCACCGCGCGCCGCGCGGCTCCCCGGGGTCTGCGCGGCCCCCGCCGCCTGCGCCGTGCCCGGAGTTCCCGGCCGGTCCATTTCCTCCAGCCCGCTCATCGTGCCCCCTCCGGCGCGGCGATCGGCCAGGTCTCCCGTGCCGGCGGGTCCGTCGCCCAGCCCGGGACGGGTCGGGCGGTGACCGGCGTGTCCAGGTCGGTCCAGTGGTCCGGCAGGCATGCTTCGGCCGGGACGGCGAACGGACGCGGATCACCGTCGTCGAAGGTGGCTCGCCGCATCGGGGTCCGGGCGACGAGCTCCAGGTAAATGCCGTGAAATGCCGTGATGTTCTGCTCGACCGTGAAGAGTTCGAGGGCTCGGGCGCGGGCGGCCGCGCCCAGGCGCGCACGGCGCTCGGGGTCGCGCAGCAGCGCCACGCACGCCTCCGCGAGCGCCCGCGGATTGCGCGGCGGCACGACCAGTCCGGTGCCGCCGATGACCTCGACCACCGCGCCGACGTCGGTCGACACGGTCGCGCGGCCGCAGAACATCGCCTCGACCAGACCGACCGGGAACCCCTCGACGACGCTGGACAGGACGACCACCGCGCCGGCCGCGTACGCCTCGGCGAGGGTGGGCGCCTCCGGTCCGCCGATCTCCTCGAAGGACACCGGGTTGTCGCCGACGGCGTGCGGTCCGTCCGCCTCGTCGGGGAAGAGCTGGGCGGCCAGCACCTTGCAGTGCCCGAGGTAGGCCTGGCCCTCCGCCCCGGCCGGCGCGCCGATGATCCGCAGGCGCGTGTGCGGTTCCTCCTTGCGGAGTTCCGCGAAGGCGTGGAGCAGGGAGACCAGGTCCTTCGCCGGTTCCACCCGGCCGATCCAGACCAGGGTGTGCGGATCGGCGGTGTCGAGGGAGTCGCCCACCTCGGCGAAGCGGGAGGCCTCCATGCCCGGGTAGACGGTGCGCAGTTTGGCGCGGTCGGCACCGCATCGCTCCTGCCAGCGCCGGGCGTGGGTGTTCCCGGGGGTGACGCATGCCGCCTGCCGGTACACCTCGGCGGCGAGTCTGCCGTGGAGGGCGGCGACCAGGGCGCGTACGGCGGGAGCCGCCTCGGCGGACGGGGCGCTCGCGGAGCCCTCGGCCGAGGGGTTCGTCCCGGAGTTCAGATAGTGCGTCCGCAGCCGGACCCCGTATTCGGTGACCAGCAGGGGCACGTCGAAGAAGTGCCGCGCGAGCAGCCCGGGCAGGGCCGCCGCACCGCCTGAGGCGGCATGGCACAGGTCGACCGCGCCGAGGCCCTCGCCGCCGTCGCCGCCGTGTCCGTCCCCGTACCAGTCGAGCGAGAGGGGGCGCAGGGCGCGTTCGAGATGCGCGGCGACGGCCAGCAGCTCGGGTACGCGCGCCTCGCGCGCCGTACGCAGCGCGCCGGGCGCGCGACAGGCACGTTCCAGGGCGCGCACGGCATTCTCCGAGCGGAGTGCGCCCACCAGACCGCCCTCGTCCCGGGCGAGTTCGGCGAGGCCGTACAGCGCGTTGGCGAAACGGTCCGCCTGAGCGGTCGGAGCGGCCCCCGCGGGGCCCGCCGGGGTCGGGGGGTCCCCCTCGCACAGCGCGGTCACCAACTCGCCGTAGGACTCCGCGAAGCGCCGGCGGGCGCGCCTGCCGTAGGCGATCCCGTCGTCCTCGGCCGTCCACAGCGGCGCCGTACGCACCCGGATGACCTGCGGCGGAAGCTCGACCCAGCCCGCTTCCTGCTGGTGTTCGGCACGGCCGAGCGCGTAGACGTCGAACTCGTGCTGCCCGAGCCCGCGCACGAGCCGGTCGCACCAGAGTCCGGCGTCACCGCTCAGATACGGATAGCCGCCCTCCGTCAGCAGTCCGATGCGCACGCGCACTCCCGATCTCCCGTTTGGGGAGCCGCCGTTGACCCGGCGGCTCGCAGCGGGACGAACGTATGCGGACAAGGTGGTGGTGCGGCGGACGGTTGTCCGTCGCACCACCAAAAGGGGTGAACGGTCGTAACTTTCCCGTGCGGGTCGCGTTCGGTCGCGCTAGGAGATCATCCGACTGCGAAAGGTCACACCGCGGGACCTCTTCGCGGCGGCATGGGCGCCGAGGGCCGGCGCGCGGCCGGGTTCGCGCCGCGGTCGCCGAGCGGGGCGGCGACCCTCGGGAGGGGACGGTCCGCCTCCGGGGCTCAACTGCTCGGGTAGGGCCAGGCGTTGGGCAGGCAGTGGATTCCGTCGTGGTCGAGGAACTTCGTCTGCTGCTGCATGACCGGAGCCAGCTCGCCGTCCTTGTCGCAGGTGACATGGCTGTAGCCGAGGCGGTGGCCGACCTCGTGGTTGATGAGCATCTGCCGGTAGGCGTACATCTTGTCGCCGAAGGTCGCCGAGCCCTGGGCCCACCGGTAGGCGTTGATCATCACGCGCTCGGTGGCCGCCGAGTCGCAGGAGACGTTGTCCTCCGTGGTGTCCAGACCGGACTTCGCACACCACTCGGCGGTGGTGCCCGGGCTGGCGAGCGTGATGACGAAGTCGGGCTCGCCCGACTGGATCCGCTCGAAGGTGCGGGCACCGTCGTGGGCCCAGCTGCGGTCGTCGTTGAGCGTCTGCTGTACCGCCTGCGCGAAGAGTTCCCCGTCGAGTCCGAGGCCCTGCTCCACGTCCACGCGGTAGGTGTACTTCTGCCCCTTGCCGGGCGCCTTGGCGACGCCCGCGACGGCGTCGAACTTCCCCGACCCCTCGAGCTTGGCGCCGAGCGCGTACTTCGCGTCCATCCGCTGCGCGTACGTCAACGTGGCCGCGGCGCCGGGCGCGCCGGACACACCGGCGGACACGGACGGGCTCGGCCGGGTGTCCCCGCGGCCGGCGCCGTCGGCGGCCGCACGCGTCTGTCCGGAGGCGGACCGCGACTGCACGGACTCGTCGTCCCGCCCGGTGGCGACCTGCCCGGCCACCACCACGGCCAGCACCGTGGTGACGGCGGCGGCCGCGATCCCGGCGAACGCCCGTCCCTTGACCCCCTGGGCGGTCACGGGCCCACCGCCGCGCGGCGCGTCGTCGCCCCCGTCGGCGCCGGCCGGGGCCGCCGTACGGGAGACGGTGTTCCGGTCCGGGCCCGCGGTGTAAGGATCCTGCACGCGCGTGGCCGCGGACGGCGTTCTCGCACGTGTGAAGACATCCTCGTCGTCCTCGCCGAAGGCGTCGAGGTAGTCCTGTCGCGGTCCCTGACGGGAACCTTGACGGGTGCCTTGACGCGGGCCGTCCTGGGGCATGGGTCGCTGACGCGGTATCACGGGCTGCCCGGTACCCGCTGATCGTCCTCTCAAGTCACCCCAGCCACCCCCGCCCTCACGCTGCTCGGGGTGACCGCCCCTCACCTGCGGGAACCCATGCGCCGGCGTTCCGTCGGCAGACGGAAAGCGGGGCACTCCGTGCGAAGGGGTTCCGTCATACCCCGGGGACGGCGCCTGGACGCGGGCGCCACGCGGATCCCCCTGGAGAGGCGGCTCCGGGGAAGCCCCCTGCGACGCGCCCTTGGAGCCGCCTTCGGCGGCACTCTTGGGCGCGGGTCCACGCCGGCTGTGGCGTCCCACGTAGGTCTCAGCCTCCCGAGGTCTCGGTCGCGGTCGCGGTGTCGGCGAGAAGCTCCCGGAACGCCATCGCCACCGTCTCGGGATACTCCATCATCGCCACGTGCCCGGCGTCGGGCAGCGTGAGCAGACGGGAGTCACGGAAGGTACGGGCGGCCCGCTGCGCCATGCGGAAACCGACGAGCTGGTCGCGACCACCGTAGACCAGGAGGGTCGGGGCGAGGACACGTTCGGCCTGGCGCCACAGCCCGTGCTGACCGCCCAGCGTGTACGCGCTGAGCAGGCCGCGCGTGGAACGCGTCAGCGCGTCCCAGAAGTACGGCAGCCGAAGACGCCGCTCCAACTCCTCCACCGCATGGCGGAACGCGTCCGGGCTGACCCGCCCGGGATCGCCGTAACAGAGCGCCGTGACGCCGCGGACGCGCTGCTCGGCCGTCCACTCCCGGGTGAACCTGGTGAAGAGCGCGGCCACGCCGGGCAGCCCGACCAGTCCGGTGGGCAGCGCCGTCCGCTGCACCCGCAGTTCGGGCAGCGCGGGCGACACCAGCGTCAGCGTCCGCACGAGATCGGGCCGGACCGCGGCGACGCGTGTGGACACCGCGCCGCCCAGCGAGTTGCCGAAGAGGTGCACGGGCCCGCGGTCGACGGCGTCGAGGTAGCGGATGACGGCACGCGCGTGTGCCGTGATGGAGTAGTTGCCGTCGTCCGGCGGCGGCGAGTCGCCGAAGCCCGGCAGATCCACGGCCTCGCTCGCCACCAGCCCGTCGAGCAGCGCCATCAGCGCGGACCAGTTCTGCGAGGAACCGCCCAGGCCGTGCACGAACAGCGCGGGCTCGAGCCCCTCGCGCGCGGGCGGCCTGGAACGGACCGTGAGCGTGACGCCCGGCAGCCCGACCGACCGGAGCCGCTCGCCCTCGGCGACCCGCACCGCGATCGCCTTCGGCAGCACACTGGTGGGCGGCACGGAGGGGAACTCGGTCGAAGACATGCGGGCAATGTTACGAGACGATCACGCGCGCTTTTGTGTGTTCGCCGTCACAGGCACGGGTCGTGCGCGCCCCGGGCGGGAACCTCATCGGCACCGCGCCCGCGCCCATACCGTCGCGAATCGGGGGCACTCCGCACAGCGATCGCATGGCGTCCGAAACGGGTGTCTCCTAGGCTCGTATCCAGGGCACCCGCTTGTGGCCCCTGCACCTCGCAGGGACGTTCGTAGGAAGGGAGCCCACCATGGCCGTTGACCCCACCGACCCGGAGACGTTCGAGGAGGACGACGACTTCGGGGAGATCGACGTCGAGGCGCCGGAGAACGACGCCGTCGAGCAGTACCAGGACGTCACCCCGGAGCGCGACGACTCCCTGGAGGACGCGGATCCCGCCCGGGCCGACGAAGCCGATCTCGTCGAACAGGCGCGCGTCGTCTCCCTCGACGAGGACGACTATCGCTGACATGCGCCGAGCTGGAGCGGGGCGGAGTATGCCCGTAACATCCCGATCCGAAACTGTTTACACCGCTTTTGCCGTCGTCCAGTCCGTGAAATTCTGCACGCGCACCGCGCACACCAGGGTTACCGAAAAGTACGATGGCGGCGCGGCGCTCACCGCATGAGGACCACTTTGGGAGGCGGCGTGACAGCCATCGAGCAGACAGAGGCGGCGCGCCCGCGAGGCACCCGCCTGCCGCGCCGTGCCCGTCGGAACCAGCTGCTGGGCGCCGCCCAGGAAGTCTTCGTGGCGCAGGGGTACCACTCCGCGGCCATGGACGACATCGCCGAGCGGGCAGGCGTCAGCAAGCCGGTGCTCTACCAGCACTTCCCCGGCAAGCTCGACCTCTACCTGGCGCTGCTGGACCAGCACTGCGAGTCGCTGATCCAGGCCGTGCGCGGCGCGCTCGCCTCGACGACGGACAACAAGCAGCGCGTCCGCGCGACGATGGACGCGTACTTCGCGTACGTCGAGGACGACGGCGGTGCCTTCCGCCTGGTCTTCGAGTCGGACCTGACGAACGAGCCCGCGGTACGCGAGCGCGTCGACAAGGTGACCACCGAGTGCGCCGAGGCGATCTGCGAGGTCATCGCGGAGGACACCGGCCTCTCGCGCGCGGAGTCCATGCTGCTCGCCTCGGGTCTGGGCGGCCTCGCCCAGGTCGTGGCGCGGTCCTGGCTGCACAGCGACCGCAGCGTGCCGCGCGACCAGGCGGTGCAGTTGCTGGCGTCGCTGGCCTGGCGGGGCATCGCCGGTTTCCCGCTGCACGGAACCGATCAGCACTGACCCGCGGGGGCGCCCGGCCGTTTGTTCCCGCCCGCTGTTCGCTCCTGGCGTGGACGGCCGCGCCGTGAACGTCCCCTCACCGGGCTAATGTGTGCAGCGTACGGCGCGGACGCCCGCGCACCTCATGACCGTCGGAGGGACATAGCCGTGGAGGTCAAGATCGGCGTGCTGCACGCACCCCGCGAGATCGTTCTGGAGAGCGGTCAGACTCCCGAGGAGGTCGAGCGCGTGGTGGCCGAGGCCCTGGCCGGAAAGTCGCAGCTGCTCAGCCTCGTGGACCAGCACGGCCGCAAGGTCCTGGTCCCGGCCGACCGCCTGGCCTACGTCGAGCTGGGCGAGCCCGCTCCGCGCAAGGTGGGCTTCGGCGCTCTGTAGGCGAAGCAACGGAAGTGGGGCCCGGCGACCGATCGGTCGCCGGGCCCCACTTCCGTTCTCACCCCGGGAGTTCTCGACGTCCGCCGTTCTCGACGTCCGCCGTTCTCGACGTCGGGCGTTCTCGACGCCGGCCTTCGTGCAGGTTTCGCCGTCGGCGTCCTCTCCACAGACGGAGCACAAGTCGGCCACAGAGGAGGATTGCATTCCGCAGGTCACGGGTATGACGGGCTACGACCCTGGTGCACAGCCCCAACCGTCCGGGAGGGACCTGAATGATCTTGGAAGCGCTCGGCTCCGCTGTGCTCGGTCTCGTGCTCGCGTGGGCGGCGGTCCACCGCTTCTCCCACCGTCTGCCGGTCCGCACCCTCGTCTTCGCGACGGGCGTCGCCGGAGCCCTGTTCGGTGACTTCGTCACCCACAGCGCGCTGGGCCCCGGCCCCGCCGTGGCGAGTCTCCTCGGCGCGGCGATCGTCTCCGCCGCCTCGCTCTCCCTGCTGCTGCGCCCCGCCGGCCGACTCCGCCGGCGGTCGGCCACCGCGTAAGTCCGGCAGCGGCCGGCGCGCCCGGGACCCGTCCCGGGCGCGTCCCGCGTCCGTCCTAGGCCGCCAGGCCCAGCGCCGCCATCCGCTTGGTGTGCGCCTCGGTGATCCGCGAGAACATCCGGCCGACCTCGGCGAGGTCGAAGCCGTCCGCGACACCGCCCACCAGCATCGTCGACAGCGCGTCGCGGTCCGCGACCACCCGCTGGGACTGCGACAGGGCCTCACCCATCAGCCGCCGCGCCCACAGCGCGAGCCGTCCGCCCACGCGCGGGTCGGCGTCGATCGCACCGCGCACCCGGTCCACGGCGAAGCCGGCGTGACCGGTGTCGTCGAGCACGGCCAGCACCAGGGCGCGGCTGTCGGTGTCCAGGCGCACCGCGACCTCGCGGTAGAAGTCGCTGGCGATCGAGTCCCCGACGTATGCCTTGACGAGGCCCTCGAGCCAGTCCGACGGGGCCGTCTGCCGGTGGAAACCGTCGAGCGCGGCGACGAACGGCTCCATCGCCTGCGTCGGTTCCTCACCGATCTCGGTGAGCCGGTCGCGCAGCCGCTCGAAGTGGTGGAACTCGGCCGACGCCATCTTCGCCAGCTCCGCCTTGTCCTCCAGCGTGGGCGCCAGCTTGGCGTCCTCCGCGAGCCGCTCGAACGCCGCCAGCTCGCCGTACGCCAGCGCACCCAGCAGATCCACGACCGCGGCCCGGTACTGCGGGTCGGCCGAGGCCGTCCCCCAGTCCTGGGCGGCGATGCCGGTGGCGGTGTTCTCGGGCTTGTCAGAGGTGGTCATGAAGCGCACAATAGCCCGCTCGTCGCACGGGGGAAGTCCCTGGTCATTCAGTGTGACAACGAAGACGTACGGGACCACCCCCACCACTGTGACAACCACAACGTGACCGAATCGGCCATCGCGTGTGCGCGAATCCGGGGTATGGTGGTAATGCGCCTGCCGAATATTCGACGGGCCGCACGTATGAGGATGCCCGGTCGGTGGCCCGATCGGCTCCGACCCGACAGCCCTCCTCGCCCGTACGGCACTGTGCGTACGGAGACGCGGAGGGGACCCCCTCAGCGGTACGAGCGCTAGAGCGTCGGCAGAGGTCCCGTGTCCTGACGGCTGGCCCGTGAGGCAGCCGACGACCCCCGGCACGGTCCTGACACGACCCCCGCGCTCGCCTCGCACCGCGCACACAGAAGAGGCAGCACCCTGACTACGTTCCGAGAGCTCGGCATCCTTTCCGAGACCGCCGAGGCCCTGGAGGCCGTCGGCATCACCGCCCCGTTCCCCATCCAGGAGCTGACGCTCCCCGTGGCCCTGACGGGCACGGACGTGATCGGGCAGGCGAAGACCGGCACCGGCAAGACACTCGGCTTCGGACTCCCGCTCCTCGAGCGCGTGACCGTCCCCGCCGACGTCGAGGCCGGCCGCGCCCGGCCCGAGGACCTCACCGACGCCCCGCAGGCGCTCATCGTCGTCCCCACCCGTGAGCTGTGCACGCAGGTCACCAACGACCTGCTGACCGCGGGCAAGGTGCGCAACGTGCGCGTCCTCGCGATCTACGGCGGCCGCGCCTACGAGCCCCAGGTCGAGGCCCTCAAGAAGGGCATCGACGTCGTCGTCGGCACCCCCGGGCGACTGCTGGACCTCGCGGGCCAGAAGAAGCTCGACCTCAAGCACATCAAGTCGCTCGTCCTGGACGAGGCCGACGAGATGCTCGACCTGGGCTTCCTGCCCGACGTCGAGAAGATCATCAACATGCTTCCGGCGAAGCGTCAGACCATGCTGTTCTCGGCGACCATGCCGGGCGCGGTCATCGGCCTCGCGCGCCGCTACATGTCGCAGCCGACGCACATCAACGCCACGTCGCCGGACGACGCGGGCAGGACCGTCGCGAACACCAAGCAGCACGTGTACCGCGCGCACAACATGGACAAGCCCGAGATGGTCTCGCGCATCCTCCAGGCCGACGGCCGCGGTCTGGTCATGGTGTTCTGCCGTACCAAGCGCACGGCCGCCGACCTGGCCGACCAGCTCCAGCAGCGCGGCTTCGCCTCCGGCGCCGTCCACGGCGACCTCGGCCAGGGAGCCCGTGAGCAGGCGCTGCGCGCCTTCCGCAACGGCAAGGTCGACGTGCTCGTCTGCACCGACGTGGCCGCCCGCGGTATCGACGTCGAGGGCGTCACACACGTCATCAACTACCAGTCCCCCGAGGACGAGAAGACGTACCTGCACCGCATCGGCCGTACCGGTCGCGCGGGCGCCAAGGGCATCGCGGTCACGCTCGTCGACTGGGACGACATCCCGCGCTGGCAGCTCATCAACAAGGCGCTGGAGCTCGACTTCAGCGACCCGCCGGAGACGTACTCCACCTCCCCGCACTTCTTCGAGGAACTCGGCATCCCCGCGGGCACCAAGGGTGTCCTGCCGCGCTCGGAGCGCACCCGCGCCGGGCTCGACGCGGAGGAGCTCGAGGACCTCGGCGAGCCGGGCGGCCGCGGAGCACGCGGTCGTGGCGACCGCGGTGGCCGTGGCGACCGGGGTGACCGTGGCGGTCGTGGCGACCGGGGCGGTCGCGGTGACCGCGGTGGCCGTGGCGAGGCCCGTCCGGGCGAGCGGACCGGCGAGCAGCAGACCGAGGAGCGCGAGCGCTCGGCCCGTACGCCCCGTCGCCGTCGTCGTACGCGCAACGGCTCCCCGCTCGACGCGACGCCCGCCGGCACCACGGCAGCCGAGCAGACGGCCCCCGTGGCAGAGCCGACGCCCGTGACGGGGGAGACCGACGGTCCGCGTACCCCGCGCCGTCGGCGCCGCACCCGCAACGGGTCCGGGCAGGAGAGCGCCGTCGTGACGGCAGTGCCGGCCGCCGCGGCGACTGTCGAGCCCGTCACCGAGGCCACCCAGGCCGCGGAGGCGGCCGTGGCGACCGCCGAAGGCACCGCCGCGGAGGCCACGCCGCGCCGCCGCCGTACCCGCAGGACCGCGGAGACGCAGACCACGCAGACCGAGGAGACCGCACCGGCCACCGTGCCGGAGCCGTCGGCCGCCGAGGCCGCCGTCGACACCGTGGGGGCGACGGAGACCAAGCCGCGCCGCCGCACCCGCAAGGCGACGGCTCCGGCCGAAGCCGTGGTCGAGACCGTCGAGGCCCCGGCGGTCACCGCGACCGCCGAGACCGTGGTCAAGCCGCGCCGCACCCGGAAGACGGCGGCCGCCGCCCCGGCCGAAGCCGCCGTCGACACGGCCGAGGCGACCGAGGCCAAGCCGCGCCGCACCCGTAAGGCCGCACAGCCCGAGACGACGGCCACCACGGCCGACATCCCGGCCCAGGCCACCCAGGAGGCGGAAGCCACCAAGCCGCGCCGCACCCGCAAGGCCGCCGCCACCGCCCCGGCCCAGGCCGAGGCCGAGACCGCGGTCGACACGGCGGAGGGTACGGAGGCCAAGCCGCGCCGCCGCACCACGCGCAAGGCGACGGTCCCGGCCGAAGCCGCCGTCGACACGGCCGAGGCCACCGAGGCCAAGCCGCGCCGCGCCCGCAAGACCGCCGCCACGGCCGCCCCGGCCGAGGCGACGGAGGCGGAGCAGGTCGCGGAGGCCGCCCCGGCCAAGCCGCGCCGCGCCCGCAAGACGGCGGCCGCCGCCCCGGCCGAAGCCGCCGTCGACACGGCCGAAGCGACCGAGGCCAAGCCCCGCCGCCGCGCCACCCGCAAGGTCGCCGCGGCCGAGACGACGGCCACCACGGCCGACATCCCGGCCCAGGCCACCCAGGAGGCGGAAGCCACCAAGCCGCGCCGCGCCCGCAAGGCCGCCGCCACCGCCCCGGCCCAGGCCGAGACCGCGGTCGACACGGCGGAGGCGAAGCCGAGGGTGCGCCGCGCCCGCAAGGCCACGGCCGCCGCGGAGCCCGCGGACGGCTGATCCACCCGCCTGGCATGACGGCCCGACGGCCCGGTCCCTCCTCGTGAGGGGCCGGGCCGTCGGCGTTCCCGGAGGAGGTACCACCGACGGTGCGCGGTGCGGCCGCCCGGTAGCCTCGGGGCGTGACCAGGCCCAGCACCAGTAGTCCCTTCCCGCCGCCCCCCGGTGCGCGCTCCTATCCGCTGCGGACCGGGCGCGGTGAGTTCGCCGTCGTCGACTCGCCCGTGCCCGCCGGTGTCGAGCAGCGGGGCGTCGCGCTGCTGCTGCCCGGCTTCACCGGGAGCAAGGAGGACTTCCACCGGATGCACGAGCCGCTCGCGGCGCGCGGCTACCGGGCCATCGCCGTGGACGGGCGGGGGCAGAACGAGTCCGACGGACCGGCAGTCGACGAATCCGCTTACGCGCTCGAGGAGTTGGCCCGGGACGTGCTGGCGCAGGCGGCGGCCCTCGACACCCCTGTACACCTGTTGGGGCACTCTCTCGGCGGTCAGATCGCCCGCGCCGCCGTCCTTCTCGACCACTCCCCGTTCGTGTCGTTCACGCTCGTCGCCTCGGGCCCGGCCGAGATCTCGGACTCCCAGAAACAACGCGTGAAGCTGCTGCACGACGCGCTCGCGGTGATGGCGATGCCGGAGGTGTGGGAGGCGATCCTGGCGATGGGTCCGCCGGAGGAGGTCGGCGGTCCGGCCCGTGGATCGGCCGCTCCGGAGCTGTTGCGGCTGCGCTGGCTGAACCACAAGCCCGCTCAACTCCTGGCGACCGGGCGCCAGTTGTGCGTGGAGCCCGACCGGGTCGGTGAACTCGCCGCCGTTGCGCTGCCGTTCCATGTTCTGTCGGGTGCCCGGGACGACACCTGGCCGGTGCCCCTCCTCGACGACATGGCCGTGCGACTGCGGGCGCACCGGACGGTCGTGCCGGGCGCCGAGCACTCGCCGAATCAGGACCAGCCGCTGGCGACGGCCCACGCGCTCGCCGACTTCTGGGACCGTCACCCCGCGCGTCAGGCCCCGCGGCCGCCGGTCGTGCCCTAGTACTGCGTCTGCAAGTGCTCCCAGAAGCCGTCCCGCAGGGCGCGTCTGAGGTCGGCCTGGCCGCGCAGGGAGTACTGGAGGATGCCTTCCGCCTCCACCAGAAGATCCTGGTCGACGGAGCCGGGCAGGTAGGGGTGGCCCGGCAGCAGCTCGGCCAGCGACTGCCTGCCCCGCGCCGCCAGCCACTTCGCCGCCACCTGCGCACCGACGAAGCGGACCGCCTCACGGGTGGGCCGGTTCGCGCCGGGCCCGTCGTAGGCCGCCGCGGTGCGCCGTGACACGTACGGCTTGAAGAAGTCGAGGTCGAGGGTGCGCTGGCTGTCGACCTCCCAGAGCAGCGGCTCGGCCTGGTTGCGCCCTTCCGGCGCCTCGATGCCCCACAGGTGCACCCGGGCCCCGTACCCCTGGGCGGCCTCCACCGCCGAGACCAGGTCCTCGTCGCCGCCCAGCAGGGCCGCGTCGCTGATGGCCCGGTGCCGGGCCAGGGACTCCAGGTCGGTCCGGATCAGCGAATCGACGCCCTTCTGCTGGTTGTTGGCGTTCAGGTTGCCCAACCGCACCTTGACGTCGGGCAGTTCGGCGATGGACTGCTGCTCGGAGGTGTGGATGCGGCGCCGGGCGCCGTCGTACCAGTAGACGCGCAGCAGCCGGCTGTCGGCGAAGATCGAGCGGGCGCGGTCGATGAGCGCCTCGATCAGGCCCTCGGCGTCGAGGTCGAAGGCCCGGCGGTCCTCGGTCCCGGCCACCAGGCGCCCCGCGGCCGCGTACAGATACCCCGCGTCGACGAAGATCGCGTGGGTCGAGGGTGTCTTGGCCACCTCGGCGAGCATGCGTGTCAGCAGCTCGTTCGTGCGGTCGATGCGGGCGGCGAGGGCGGGGAGGTCGTCGTTCATCGCCTCCATTGTTCCGGTGGTCACGCTGCGAACACAACCGGTCCCGTTCAGTCTCCGCAAACCCTCTTACTCGTCAGTAATTAGTCGTTCGAAAAATTTCTTTAGCGTAGGGAATGTTTGTAACACGCATCCCGTTGACTCCCTGTGTAACCAAGTAGTTCTCCTCAGGAGGATGACCAGACGAAGGGAGAAGCCGATGCGCTTCGAAATCATGCGACTCGACGATGTCGACGGCACGCCCGTGGACTGCACCGTCGTAGACGCCGCCTCCGTCAACCGGATCGTTCATCAGGCCGCCGCCATCGGGCAGCGGCTGTGGATCCGTCCGGCCGACACCTCGGCCTCGTAACACGGATCCCCTACACATTTCAGAGCCCCCTACGGCCGTGCCGTAGGGGGCTCTGCGTGTACCGGGCCGCTCAGCCGGCCTGGATCACCTGCGTGATCCCGTTGATGATCTGCTGCACGGCGATCGCGGACAGCATCATGCCCGCGAGCCGCGTCACGAGGACCACGCCGCCGTCCTTGATGACCCGGATGATCAGCAGCGAGTAGCGCATCACCACCCACAGCACGACGTGGATGGCGAGGATGGCCACCCAGACCGACACCTGCGTCGCCGCGCTGTCGGCCTTCTGCACGGCGAGGATGACGGACACGATCGCACCGGGGCCGGCCAGCAGCGGCATGCCCAGCGGGACGAGCGCGACGTTGACGTCCTTGGTCTGCTTCGGTTCGTCGGTCTTGCCGGTGAGCAGGTCGAGCGCGATCAGCAGGAGCAGCAGACCGCCCGCGATCATCAGCGCGGGGACGGAGACATGCAGATAGTCGAGGATCTGGTGTCCGAGGAGACCGAAGACCGTGATCACGCCGCCGGCCACGCAGACGGCCTGGAAGGCCATCCGCTTCTGCACCTTGCCGGGGCGTCCGGCGGTCAGCGCGAGGAAGATCGGGGTGATCCCGGGGGGATCCATGATGACGAAAAGGGTGAGGAAGAGGGAGCCGAAGACGGCGACGTCGAACATCAGTGCAGGAGCCTTGCGGGAAAGGGGGATGGATCAGGGCGGAGGGAGGTGAGCCTCAGGCTCCGCCGGTGCCCGGTACCGGGAAGGCCCCGGTGGCGCGCCGGGTGATCTCCCCGTACACCTCGGGGTCGGTCGTGTACTCGCCGAGCACGCAGGTCTTGCGGCTGCCGTGGTAGTCCGACGAGCCGGTGACCAGCAGCCCCAGGTCGGCGGCGAGCCCGCGCAGCCGCGCGCGGGTGTCCGCGTCGTGGTCCATGTGGTCGACCTCGATGCCGTCGAGGCCGGCGGCGGCCAGCTCGGCGATCGCGGCTTCCGGCACCGTGCGGCCGCGCTTGCTCGCGCCCGGGTGCGCGAAGACGGTGACCCCGCCCGCGCCCTTGACCAGACGGATCGCCTCGAAGGGATCGGTCTCGTGCTTCTCGACATGGGCCCGGCCGCCGTCGGCCAGCCAGTCCCGGGTGAAGGCGTCGTTCACGGTCGGCACGACACCGAGCTCCACCAGGGCGGTGGCGACGTGCGGTCGCCCGACGGACCCCTCGCCCGCGATCCGCGCGACCTGCTCCCAGGTGACGGGGACGCCCAGCTCGTTGAGCCTGGCGACCATCGCCCGCGCCCGCGGCACCCGGTCGTCGCGCACCAGCTCACGCTCGGCGAGCAGGGCGGGCTCCTCCGGGTCGAAAAGATAGGCCAGCATGTGCATGCTGACGCCGTCGACACGGCAGGACAGCTCGGCGCCGGTCACCAGCGTGAGCCCCCGCGGCAGCGCGGCCAAGGCCTCGCCGTGTCCACGGGTGGTGTCGTGATCGGTCAGCGCGACGACGTCCAGACCGGCGGCGCTCGCGTTGCGGACCAGCTCGGCCGGGGTGTCCGTACCGTCGGAGGCCGTGGAGTGGCAGTGCAGATCGATGCGCACGACGCGGACTCCTGGCGGTGACGGGACGGAGGGGGACGCTTCAGCATAGCCGGTCGTCAGGCCACCCCTGTCACACCCGAAAGCACCGAGCACCCCCTACACACGCGACGCCCGGCAAGCACCCGGGAACCTCGGGGTTTCATGTCCCGCGGCGCCCCGCGGCGTCCGGCAGAGCGCTACGGCTTGAGCAGGCGCGGCGACAGCGCCCCGCACGGCACCAGGTCCACCTCGGCCCCGGCGTCCCGCAGATCCGTGAGCACCAGCTCGTCGTACATCAGCAGCCCGGACTGCTCGGGCCACACCACCGCCCACAGCCACAGCCCGCGCGCCTCCCCCGCGAAGACGGCCCGGTCGTCCGGGGTGGCGGAGACGTGCCAGAGCGGGGTGGGCCGACCGGCGGCCAGGACCTTGGCCTGCGGGGGTTTCTCGACGCTCATGTACGGACCCGGGTCCGGCCCGTCGACGCCGGCGTACCGCGCGCCGAGTCCGACGCCCAGCTCCTCGGCGACCAGGATCAGCTCGCCCATGCCGCCCAGCGGGCCCGGTCCGGAGCAGGCCACCGCGGTGGCACGGCCCCCGCTGCGGTCGTCGCCCGCGTACGTCACGCCCGTGAAGAGCCAGCCGACCGGCAACGGCCACGGCATCCACACCGGCACCTGCGTGCGGTGCACGACGACGCCGAGGGCCTCGACGCTGGGCGGGATCACGGGCTGAAGCGGATGCACCGTCCCGTGCACATCGCACTGCCAGGAATCGGCGAAGAGTCCGGGAGCCCTGACCCGGCCACCACACTTCGGGCAACTGGGTTCGCCCCTCATAGAGCCCCACGGTCCTACCCGAGCACGCCCACGTCAAGGACGATCACCCGTCCGGACGGAAACGACCACCCTCGAAGACTTACATGTAGCTTGCATTATTTAGGTGAGCTAAGTTAGTATGTGTATATACCAACTACCTTCGAGGGGTGAGAGAAGCCATGGATCCGTTCGATGAGGGAGCCGGAAGCATCCTGCGGCAGCCGAAGGCGGTGTGGGCGACGGCCGGGGCGTCCGTCGTCGCCTTCATGGGCATCGGCCTCGTCGACCCGATCCTGCCGTCCATCGCCCAGGGGCTGGACGCCACGGCGGGCCAGGTCTCCCTGCTCTTCACCTCGTACTTCCTGATCACCGCGTTCGCGATGCTGGTCACCGGCTTCGTCTCCAGCCGCATCGGCGGCCGCCGGACGCTGCTGGCAGGCCTCGCCCTGGTCGTCGTCTTCGCGGGCCTCGCGGGCACCTCGGGCTCGGTCGGCGAACTCGTCGGCTTCCGGGCGGGCTGGGGCCTCGGCAACGCGCTGTTCGTGTCGACCGCCCTCGCGGTGATCGTCGGCGCGGCGGCCGGCGGCAGCGCGGCCGCCATCCTGCTGTACGAGTCCGCCCTCGGCCTCGGCATGGCCTGCGGGCCTCTGCTCGGCGCGCTGCTCGGCGACGCCAGCTGGCGCTACCCCTTCTTCGGCACCGCGTTCCTGATGGCGATCGGCTTCCTGTGCATCACGGTCTTCCTGAAGGACCAGCCGAAGCCGGCCCGGAAGATCTCCGTCCTGGACCCGATCAAGGCGCTCGGACACGGCGGTCTCGCCTCCGTCGCGGCCTCGGCGTTCTTCTACAACTACACGTTCTTCACCGTGCTGGCCTTCACCCCGTTCGTGCTGAACATGACCCCCTACAAGTCCGGGGCGGTGTTCTTCGCCTGGGGCGTGCTGCTCGCCGTCTTCTCGGTCCTCGTGGCGCCGCGGCTCCAGGAGCGGTTCGGCTCACTGCGGGTGCTCGGCGGCTCGCTGGTGCTGCTCGCCGTCGACGTGTTCGTCCTCGGGTACGGCGACCACACCACGGCGATCGTCTGCACGATCCTGTCGGGCGCGTTCATCGGCGTGAACAACACCGTCTACACCGAGCTGGCGCTCGGCGTGTCGGACGCCCCGCGTCCGGTGGCGAGCGCGGGCTACAACTTCGTGCGGTGGTTCGCGGCGGCGGCCGCGCCCTTCTTCGCGCCGAAGATCGAGGAGTGGACCGACATCCACGTCCCGTTCGTCGTCGCGGCGGTCACCGCGGTGCTCGGCGCGGTCGTGGTCGTCGTCCGGCGCAAGGCGCTGACGCGCGAGGCCGCGGAACTGGAGCCGAAGCATGCGACGGAGGACGGGGTCGCGGTCTTCGCCGACTGAGCCGACCGGGTGCCGGTCGGGCGTCCTCCGGCCGGGCGCCCTCGGGTGCGGTGCCGGCCGACCGGACGTCAACTGGCGATCTGGGCACCGGCTTTGGTGACCTCGGTCACCCGGGCCTCAATCGAGCGGGACGGATTTCCGGGACGGATCCCGGAGGTCCGTCCCGTTCGTCAGCCAGCGCTCCTGGAGGGCCTGGGCGCCGTGCACCCGCTTCCAGGCCGCCTCGTTGGGGGTCATGGGGAGCAGCGGCAGGAAGCGGACCGGATCGAGGGGCTCGCCGAGGTCGAGATCCTCGACCAGACCGCCCGGCTCGGCGACCAGCACCGAGGTGAACGGGGCGCCGGGCCACAGGGGTTCCCCCACGTCCAGGGAACTGCCCGGCGCCACGACCACGCCCTCGACCTGCGGGGAGGCCGCGAGCACGGCCAGCGGGCGGAGCACCTTGTCGGTGTCGGACGCGCCGGGCCTGACGGACAGCACCAGCTCGGCACGCGGTCCCTCGACCGGGTCGGCGAGCACGGCCGTCGGGTCGCTCATCGGCTGCGCGGACATGCCGAGGGTGGCGTAGCGGACGACGTCGCCCTCGTGGAAACGCAGCACCTCGAGGCGGTCCGTACCGAGGAAGGTGACCGCGGCCCGGGCGTCCGGCTCGCCCAGCGCGCTGCACAGACGAGCCTCGACCAGAGGAAGAACATCAACCATGCGGCGAGCATAGAACTCGTCCGCGCGGGGCAAAGCAGCGCCTTGACACTTTGTCGACTGCTATTCTGGCCCGGTGGTTCGGGGCAGCACGCAGAAGCGTAGCGATCTTGTCCCGACGCAGACGAGACTCCCTTACGAGGGACCGGCTGGAGGAGGTGGGGCTGTCATGGATCGAAGTCACCCGTGCAGTACCACTCGCTCTTCCTGCCGCTGACGCAGCTGCTCCGGCTTCTTGGCCCCGGCTGGTCGCCACCTCTCGCGCTCATCTTCATGCGGAAGAGCACTTCGTTTCCTTTTACACCTGATCTGCTCGATCTGTCTGATCTGCCAGATCTCTCCGGTCTGATTCAGTAGCGAAGCTCGCCACCGCGACGGAGCGGTGCTCCCCGCTTTGTGGACGTGCCAAACCTCCGCAGTCAGGACGTCCCCATTCCGGGCAGTTCCACCCGTCGTGGCGGTCTTTCTTTGCTAGTCGCGAAGGAGCCTGCCATGTCGATGATCCGCGACCTCCGTGCCGTTGTCCGCCCCGCCCGCCCCTCCCTGCGCAAGGGGGGCGGGCGCACCGACACCGGCGCCTACGACACCACCCGCGACCCCGCGACGCCGTCGGCCGTAGTCGACTGCGCGGTCTACCGCGACGGCTCGCGCGTCGTCTACACGCAGCCGCCGACCCCGCAGGAGGCCATGCGCCGGGTGCGCCGCGACGGAGGCTTCGTGTGGATCGGCCTGCACGAGCCGACCGAGGCCGAATTCGCCGGTATCGCCGCCGAGTTCGGGCTGCACCCGCTGGCCGTGGAGGACGCCGTGCAGGCGCACCAGCGACCCAAGCTGGAGCGCTACGACGACTCCCTCTTCACGGTCTTCAAGACCATCCACTACATCGAGCACGACCGGCTCACGGCCAACAGCGAGGTCGTCGAGACCGGTGAGGTCATGTGCTTCACCGGCAAGGACTTCTTCATCACCGTCCGGCACGGCGGCCAGGGCTCGCTGCGCGCGCTGCGCCACCGCCTCCAGGACGACCCCGAGCTGCTCGCCAAGGGCCCCTCGGCGGTGCTGCACGCCATCGCCGACCACGTCGTCGACGGCTACATCGCGGTCGCGGACGCCGTGCAGGACGACATCGACGAGGTCGAGACCGAGGTGTTCTCGCCGGGACGCAAGGGCTCCCCGCGCGGTACGGACGCCGGCCGGATCTACCAACTCAAGCGTGAGGTCCTGGAGTTCAAGCGCGCGGTGTCGCCGCTGCTGCGGCCGATGCAGCTGCTGAGCGAGCGGCCGATGCGGCTGGTCGACCCCGACATCCAGAAGTACTTCCGGGACGTCGCCGACCACCTCGCCCGGGTCCAGGAGCAGGTCATCGGCTTCGACGAGCTGCTCAACTCGATCCTCCAGGCCAACCTCGCGCAGGCGTCCGTCGCGCAGAACGAGGACATGCGCAAGATCACGTCCTGGGCCGCCATCATCGCGGTGCCGACGATGGTGTGCGGGGTGTACGGGATGAACTTCGACTACATGCCGGAACTGCACTGGAAGTTCGGCTATCCCGTGGTCATGTCGGCGATGGTGGCGCTCTGTGTGGGCATCCACCGCACGCTGAAGCGCAACGGCTGGCTGTGAGGGCCCCGGCACCGGCTGGCTAGGGTTGGACCCATGACAAGAGAGCTGCTGCTCGACCAGGCCCTCGTCGAAGAGGCCACCAAGAAGTCCGGCCTCGTCTGGGTCCAGGGCGCGGGTGAACCGGCCGCGCGTGCGCTGTGGCACGTGTGGCACGAGGGCGCGGTCTGTCTGGTCGGCGACGGGCCCGGGGAGCAGCCGCTGACCGGTCTGGCCGACGGCGGTTCGGCCGAGGTCACCGTCCGCAGCAAGGACAAGGGCGGCCGGCTGGTCGCCTGGACGGCGAGGGTCGTCCTTCTCGCGCCCGGTTCCGAGGCGTGGCAGGCGGCCGTCGGCGAGCTCAAGGGCAAGCGGCTGAACGCGCCCGACGGCGAGGCGATGACCGAGCGCTGGGCGCGCGAGTGCCGGGTGCTCCGGCTGGAGCCGACAGGGGCCACGCTGCCGCTGCCCGAGGGGGATCTGGCGGCGCGGCCCGTGCCTTCGCCCGCGACCACGCGGGAGACGGCTCCGGCGGGGCTGCCGAAGCTGCTGCTGAGGAAGCGCGGACGCAGGTAACCGCCGCCACCACCGGCAGCCGGTGCCGCGAGCGGCGGCTCACGAGGTGGGGAGCTGCTTCCCGTAGTCGACCGTCTCGTCCTTCGCCGGTTCCTTCAGGGCGAAGTCCTTGCCCCAGGAGGAGAAGCTCAGCGTTCCGGCTCCTCCGGCGCGCTCCAGGCGCAGCGGATACGGCTTGCCCTCCAGCGACACGTCCAGCGTGCCGCCGGAGCCGCCCTCGCCGGTGATGCGGATCGTGCGGACGCCGGACTGTTCGTGGTGGCCGTCGGTGGCCAGCGAGCCGTGCAGGGTCAGCAGCCCGTCGAGGAGGAGGTCCTTGTCCGTGAAGCCGCTGAACTTCTTGTACGAGGGGTCGCCCGTCGGCACCTTCACGTACTTGCCGTCGAGTTTGTCGGCGGCCGCCGTGTCCGAACCGTCGTCGCCGGACTTGCCGTCCTCCTTGCTCCAGAACGCGGCGTCGGCCTTCAGGTACAGCTGCTCGCCGACCCGCAGCAGGTGGAAGGTGGCGCCCTCGGCGGTGACCGACCCGGCGCCGCCGTCCGCCTTCAGGCTCATGTCCAGCTTGTACGTGTGCCCGCTGGTGACCACACTCCCGGACAGCCGCACCTCGTCCACCGCCCCGGCGGCCGCCTTCGTCCTGGCCTGGATCTGCGCGGCGGACAGCTTGCCCACCCCGTTCGTGCCCGCGTCCGGATCCTCGCCGCACCCCGTCAGGCCCAGGCCCACGACCAGTGCGCACATCGCGCTCACCAGCGGGACGCGGCGAGTTCGGCCCTGGGGAATCGCAGTCACGGAGAAGGGCGCCTTTCTGCGGGGGGTGTGCCGAGCGGCGTACGGCAGCGTACCGGGGTCGGAGACCGCGAACGGAGCCAGTCCGTCCGGACCGCCCACCAGCGCGGATCCGATCGGGACGGGCTAGCCTGAAGCCCGCACGAGCGGGCAATTGGGAAAAGAACATCACCGGCAACAGCACTGACGGCGGTACGGAAGAAGGAGGTGCGGTCATGGTTGCGGGCGCCCCGCGGATCTTCGTCTCGCACCTCTCCGGCGTTCCGGTCTTCGACCCGAGCGGCGACCAGGTGGGACGCGTGCGCGATCTCGTCGTCATGCTGCGGGTACGGCGGCGGCCGCCGAGGGTGCTCGGGCTGGTCGTCGAACTGTCCACCCGGCGCCGCATCTTCCTGCCCATGACCCGGGTGACCGGCATCGAGTCCGGCCAGGTCATCACCACCGGCGTGCTCAACGTCCGCCGCTTCGAGCAGCGGCCCACCGAGCGCCTCGTCTTCGGGGAGCTGCTCGACCGGCGCGTCACGCTCGGCGAGACCGGCGAGGAGGTCACCGTCCTCGACGTGTCGGTGCAGCAGCTGCCGGCCCGCCGCGACTGGGAGCTCGACCGGGTCTTCGTGCGCAAGGGGAAGAAGGCGACCGCCTTCCGGCGGGCGAAGGGCGAGACGCTGACCGTCGAATGGTCGGCGGTCACCGGGTTCTCGCTGGAGGAGCACGGACAGGGCGCGGAGAGCCTCCTCGCCACCTTCGAGCAGCTGCGCCCCGCCGACCTCGCCAACGTACTGCACCATCTGTCGCCGAAGCGGCGCGCCGAGGTCGCCGCCGCGCTCGACGACGACCGTCTCGCCGACGTCCTGGAAGAGCTCCCCGAGGACGACCAGATCGAGATCCTCGGCAAGCTGAAGGAGGAGCGCGCGGCGGACGTCCTCGAGGCCATGGACCCCGACGACGCGGCCGACCTGCTCTCCGAACTCCCGGAGCAGGACCAGGAGCGGCTGCTGAGCCTGATGCAGCCCGAGGACGCGGCCGACATGCGGCGCCTGCTGTCGTACGAGGAGCACACCGCGGGCGGGCTGATGACCACCGAGCCGATCATCCTGCGCCCCGACGCAACCGTCGCCGACGCCCTCGCCCGGGTGCGCAACCGCGACCTCTCCCCCGCTCTCGCCGCACAGGTCTACGTCTGCCGCCCGCCCGACGAGACCCCGACCGGCAAGTACCTCGGCACGGTCCACTTCCAGCGTCTGCTGCGCGACCCCCCGTACACGCTGGTCAGTTCGATGCTCGACGACGATCTCCAGGCCCTGGCGCCGGACGCGGCGCTGCCGGTCGTGGCCGGGTTCTTCGCGACGTACGACATGGTCGCGGCGCCGGTCGTCGACGAGGCCGGCTCGCTGCTGGGCGCGGTGACCGTGGACGACGTCCTGGACCACATGCTGCCGGAGGACTGGCGGGAGACCGAGTTCCACCTCGACGAGGACACGACCGAGGAGGTGGGTTCGCATGACTCCCGACCGTGAGACCGGGCGCGGCGAGCGCACCCTGGCCGGCGCGACGGCGACCGGCCGCCCCAGGGTCCGGCTGGACCAGCCGCGGCCGCCCCGGCACCGGATCCTGCCCGAGTGGGACCCGGAGGCCTTCGGGCGGCTGTCGGAGCGCATCGCACGGTTCCTGGGCACCGGGCGGTTCATCGTCTGGATGACGATCGTCATCATCGTCTGGGTGCTGTGGAACATCTTCGCGCCGCGCGACCTGCGCTTCGACAACTACCCGTTCATCTTCCTGACCCTGATGCTGTCGCTTCAGGCCTCCTACGCGGCCCCGCTGATCCTGCTCGCGCAGAACCGGCAGGACGACCGGGACCGGGTCAACCTGGAGCAGGACCGCAAGCAGAACGAGCGGTCCATCGCCGACACCGAGTATCTGACCCGGGAGATCGCCGCCCTGCGGATCGGTCTCGGCGAGGTCGCGACCCGGGACTGGATCCGTTCGGAGCTCCAGGACATGGTCAAGGAACTGGAGGAACGGCGGGACGGGCATCGCGAACATGCCGTATTCCCGGCAGAACGACCGCGGGGACGTGACGTAGAAGACCGGTGACGGGCTTACCCGCGCCCCCGCGGAGCGCCGTACCATCGTCCCTATGGCTAGCGAAGACGCGGTGCGCGAGGCACTGGCGACGGTGAACGACCCCGAGATCAACCGGCCCATCACCGAACTCGGGATGGTGAAGTCGGTGGAGATCGGCGCGGACGGGGTGGTCGCGGTCGCCGTGTACCTGACGGTCTCCGGCTGCCCGATGCGCGAGACGATCACACAGCGGGTGACCGACGCGGTCTCCGCGGTCGACGGCGTCACCCGCGTCGACGTCACCCTCGACGTCATGAGCGACGAGCAGCGCAAGGAGCTGGCGAGCGCTCTGCGCGGCGGCCAGACCGAGCGCGAGGTCCCGTTCGCCAAGCCGGGCTCGCTGACCCGGGTGTACGCGGTCGCGTCCGGCAAGGGCGGCGTCGGCAAGTCGTCGGTGACGGTGAACCTGGCGGCGGCGATGGCCGCCGACGGTCTCCGGGTGGGCGTGGTCGACGCCGACATCTACGGCCACAGCGTGCCGCGCATGCTGGGCGCGGACGGCCGTCCCACCCAGGTCGAGAACATGATCATGCCGCCGTCGGCGCACGGCGTGAAGGTCATCTCCATCGGCATGTTCACCCCGGGCAACGCCCCGGTCGTCTGGCGCGGTCCGATGCTCCACCGCGCGCTCCAGCAGTTCCTGGCGGACGTGTACTGGGGCGACCTGGACGTGCTGCTGCTGGACCTCCCGCCGGGCACCGGCGACATCGCGATCTCCGTCGCGCAGCTGGTCCCGAACGCCGAGATCCTGGTCGTGACGACCCCGCAGCAGGCGGCGGCCGAAGTGGCCGAGCGGGCGGGGTCCATCGCCGTCCAGACCCACCAGAAGATCGTCGGCGTGGTCGAGAACATGTCCGGTCTGCCCTGCCCGCACTGCGGGGAGATGGTCGACGTCTTCGGCACGGGCGGCGGACAGTCGGTCGCCGAGGGCCTGACCCGTACGACCGGCGCCAACGTCCCGGTGCTCGGCTCCATCCCGATCGACGTCCGGCTGCGCGAGGGCGGCGACGAGGGCAAGCCGGTCGTCCTGACCGACCCCGAGTCCCCGGCGGGCTCCGCCCTGCGGGCCATCGCGGGCAAGCTGGGCGGCAGGCAGCGCGGTCTCTCGGGACTGTCGCTCGGCATCACGCCCCGGAACAAGTTCTAGCCAGGCGCTCCGGCCGGTCCGGCCGCGAGCCCCGCAGTACCTCGCCCTCCCACGACAGCGGGGGGGGCGCCGTCCGAGCCGGACGGCGCCCCCCGCTCTCGTACGGCCGATCAGGCGTAGGTCTCGATGTCCTTGATCATGGCGAAACCGAGGCCGTACGCGCTCATGCCCCTCCCGTACGCCCCCACGTGCACCCCTTGCGAGGTCGAGCCGGCCAGCACCCAGCCGAACTCGGACTCGCGGTAGTGGAAGGGCGTCGGGACGCCGTCGACCGGCAGGGACAGCGTCGACCAGTCCGATCCCGCGAGATCGTCGGCCAGGACCCACGCCGTCTCGGTCTGCTGGTCCAGCCAGTCGTCGCGCAGGCTGTGGTCCATCTGGCCCGGCCAGGTGAAGGTCAGCAGACCCACCCCCGCGAGCCAGGCCGCCGAGGACACCGAGGTGGCCTCCAGCAGGCCCGTGCCGTCCGGGCTGCGCCGTACGGGGTTCGCGGCGACGGTCACCACGACCGCGAACTTCCCGCGGTCCTCACCGGCCGTCTCGTGCCGTACGGAGGGTTCGTCGCCGTGCCCGATGGAACCGTGCTCGACGGCCCCGTCGGCGGCCGTGCCCACCTGCATCAGCCAGCGCGGCCCCGTGAAGGCCTCGTCGAGGCCGTACCAGGGGAAGGGTGCCTCCAAGTAGCCGTCGACCGTACGCCGGGCGGAGGGGACCTGTGGTCCGCCCTCCGCGGCCGGCGTCTGCTCGACTGCCCGACTCGTCGTCTCCATGTGCCCGGACGCCTCCTCGTTCTCGACGGAACGACCGGCCCGCCCCCCTTCGGGCGTACTCGTCCGCTCCGCACAACAACCAGGCAGCATAGCCACCCCGCCGCGCGCTGCCGGGTAGCCGCCCGGCGCGTGCGACGTGCGCCCCCTCACACCGGGGGACCCGGGTGGCTCAGGTGGCGTCCGCGTCGAAGGGCGGACGGTCGTCCTTGCCGGGCTCCTCGGGCTTCTTGGTCATGTCGATACGACCGTCGCCCGAGGACGCCGCCGAACCCGAGGAGATCGCCGAGGTGGCGGAGTCCGTGTCGCGGCTGTGGACCGCGTCGGTGACCTCGGCCATCTCCTTCTTCAGGTCGAAGCCGTTGCGGATCTCCTTCAGCCCCAGCTCGTCGTTGTCCAGCTGCTTGCGGATGAAGGTCTTGGGGTTGAGGTCCTCGAACTCGAAGTCCTTGAACTCCGGGCCCAGTTCGCTGCGGATGTCCGCCTTCGCGCTCTCCGAGAACTCACGGATCTTCCGGACGGTACGCATCACGTCCTGGATGACCTTCGGGAGCTTGTCCGGACCGAAGACGAGCACGGCCAGGACGACGATCGTCACCAGCTCGAGCGGTCCTATGTCATTGAACACCTGAAGCTCCTTGCGATCTCCGCGGCCCTCGGCCCTCGGCCCCTGGTGGTCAAGTTCGGGTCTTCCGTGGTCCGGGCCGGGTCCACGGTACCTGTCGCACCTGTCCGACCGGTACTGCCCGGCGCCGTCGGACTAGGTGTACGCGACCGAGTTTCCGCGTTGTTTGCCTTGTGGGACCGGGTTTCGGGCCCGGCCTGTGACGTTTCTGTCAATGTCGGGACCGGGCCGGAAACGGGCGGGCGGGCCGCGTCAGCCGCCGGACGAGCCGAGGACCAGCGTGAGGGTCCGTTCCCGGCCGTCCCGCTCGATGGTCAGCGCCAGCCGGTCGCCGGGGCGGTGGGCGCGGGTCTTGACGATCAGCTCCTCGCCGGAGTGGACGGGCCGGCCGTCGATCTCCGTGACCACGTCCCCCGCCCGCACTCCGGCCCGGTCGGCGGGCCCGCCCTCGGTGACGGGGGAACCGGCGGCACCGTCCGCGGTACCGATCCGGGCGCCGTCACCCGCGTAGCCCATGTCGAGCGTGACACCGATGACCGGGTGGGTCGCCCTGCCGGTGTTGATCAGCTCCTCGGCGACGCGCTTGCCCTGATTGACCGGGATGGCGAAACCGAGGCCGATCGAACCGGCCTGGGTGCTGCCGGAGCCGGTGCCGTCGGCGGCGGAACGGATGGCGGAGTTGATGCCGATGACCTGGCCCCGCGCGTCGAGGAGCGGCCCGCCGGAGTTCCCCGGGTTGATCGGCGCGTCGGTCTGGAGGGCGTCGACATAGGACACGTCGCTCCCGTCCCCGCTCTCGCCGCCGGCGGTGATGGGCCGTTCCCTGGCGCTGATGATGCCGGAGGTGACGGTGCCCTCGAGGTCGAACGGCGCGCCGATGGCGACGACCGGGTCACCGACCCGGACGTTGTCGGAGTTGCCGAGAGGGAGGGGTTCGAGACCCTTCACCCCCGTCACCCGCACCACGGCGAGGTCGTAGCCGCTGTCCCGGCCGACGACCTCGGCCTCGGCGGTCTGGCCCCCGTTGAACACGACCGTTATCCCGCCGTCGCCTCCGGCGGGCGCGACGACGTGGTTGTTGGTCAGGATGTAGCCGCGCGAGTCGAGCACGAAACCGGTGCCGGTGGCGGCCTCCCCGCTGCCGCTGACGTGCAGCGTGACGACGCCGGGCAGGGCGCGCGCCGCGATCCCGGCCACGCTGTCCGCGGACCGCCCGGCTGGCTCGGCGGCGGCCTGCGGCAGCTCCACGGGGTCGAGCCCGCCGTTGCGCTCCAAGTAGGCGCCCACGGCTCCGCCGAGTCCGCCGGATACCAGCGCGACGGCCAGGGCTCCCCCGATCAGCCTCCGGCGCACCTGCCTGCGCCGCTCGCTCCCGGTGAGGACGGCCGTCCCGGCGTACTGCGGGAGCCCGCCCGTACCGCTGTACTGGAGGGGTCCGCCGACGAGCACTCCCGGCTGCGGCCCTTCGGCAGAAGCCGTGGCTCCGGCCGCGGGGGTCGCGGACCACGGGTCGTAACGGTGCCAGGGGTCGGCGGGAATCACGGGCTCGGCACGGAGCGAGGGCCCGGAATGCCCCACGAGGGCCTGCCCCCCGGCCGGACCGACGAAAGGTTCAGCGGACCCGGTGGGTCCGGCGGGCGCGACCGGTCCGGCGGGTCCGGCGGGCAGTGTCGGCGAGGCGGGCAGAGCGGGCTCGGCGGGCACGCCCGGCGAGGCGGGCGAGACAGCGGCCGTGGCCGGGATCGCGGCCGTTCCGGGGCCGCCGGGCTCCACCGACGCGGGCTCCGCCGAGGCCGGCACCGTGCCGGGTGCGGGGGTGCTCGGCGGGGCGCCGTGTGCGGCCGGGACGGACGCGGTGGTCGCCGCGGGATGCTGGACAGGGGGCGCGGGCGCCCAGGGGCCCGGTTCGCCGTACGGCGGGGTGCTGTAGGGGTCGGGGTCGTGCAGGGGCTTGGACCGCCCGCCGGTGACCGGCGGCGGCTCCGTGGAAGCCACCTCGCCGAAGCGGACGACGTCGGTCGGGGCCGCCGGGGCGACTGGGGCGGCCGGGGCCTCCGGGTTCGCCGCGACCGCCGACAGCTCTGGGCCCGCCATGTCGGCCGGGCCATCTGGGTCCACCAGACCGACCGGGGCTCCGGGAGCCGCCGGGATCTCTGGGGCCACCGGGGCCGCCGGAATCTCCGGGACAGCCGGAGTCCCCGGGACCGCCGAGATCTCTGAAGCCGCCGGGATCCCCAGGTCGGCCAGGGCATCTGGATGTGTCGGATCGGCGTGGGCCGCCATGGCCTCTGGGACCGGCGCGACCGACGCGACTTCCGGGGCGGCGGCCTGGGTCGTTGACGGAGCGGGGTGGGTCGCAGAGGCCGTTTCGCCGGCTGGGCGGCTCAGTTCGTAGTCGCCGTCGTCGGTGGGGGGTGTCGGCCGTGCGGGGCGGGCCAGTGCGAAGTCGCCCTCGTCATCGGTCCTGATCGACGGCTCGCGAGGGGCGGTCTCCTCGGAGGCCGGCTCCGCCGCTGCGGCGTCGTCCGGGTCCGCGGGGCCCTGTCGCCCCGGAGGGACCTGCGGTCGCGGCCGGCTCCACCATTTCGCCCGCGTGGGCTTCCCGTCGTCCATGCTCTCCCCCACTCGGGCCCGCTCCTGCGGGGCCGCGGCGCCGACCGGCGGCACACTCCGGCACCGCCCGGCGGGCCCCGCCTTCGCGCCCGGCTGGTCGGCAGGGCGCGGTCCTCCCCGGATCCACCCTGGATTCAACCAGGTTCGTGACGGAGCGGCGCAGGACCCGCGTCAGCGGGTGTTCTGCGAGGAAGGCGAGGCGGTGGTGGCGGGGACGGGCGCGGCGAGCAGACCGGACCCGGTGACCTCCGAAGCGGTGGTCAGGTCGGTCAGGGCGGTCAGGGTGATCGGCGGGGTGGTGCCGAGCGGACGTATCAGCGGGGACATCACCGCGGCGCCGGCCACCATGGGCGAGGTCAGCCGGTGCAGGGCCTGCTCCACCGGACCGGCGGCCGGGGAGGGCACGCCGGGCAGCAGCGGTGCGGACACCTCCGTCGGGGCGACGGGGGTGTCGCCGAGCTGGCCGCCCTGGGAGAGCAGCGGGCCGACGGCACGGCGGCGCTGGTTCTCCGGTGACGACGCCGAGCCCGTGCCCGGGGTGCGGGCCGGTGTCACGTTGCTTCCGGAGCCCGAGCCCCCGCGGCCGTCCGCGGTGGTGTCGACCGGAGCGATGGTCGACATGCCGCCCAGCGCGATCGCGGCCAGCGACACGGCGCCGGCGGCGACGAACGCGAACCGCATCCCGCGCGAACGCTCGACGTCATGGCGGTCGCCACGGCCGACGGGGTGGATGCGGAAGCCCCGGTCCGAGGCAGGTGACAGAAGGGAGCGGTGGTCGTGGGCGGGTACGTAACCGAACTCGAACGGCTCGTCCCGTCCGGTACCGCTCACTCCGAAGACTCCGTCGGCGAACCCGCCCCCGCCCCGCGGCGTGCCGCCGCCGTCCGGGTCACCTCCACCGGGAAGCCCCTGGAGGCGGGCCAGGAAGCTTTCGGAGGGGGCCGGCGGGGCGACTTCCGCGAAGACGTTCTTCAGCCGGCGCTGCGCGTCGACCTCGGACTTGCACTTGGGACAGGTCGCCACGTGCGCCAGCACGCGCTCACGGGTGTCGTGACCGAGTTCGCCGTCCACCAGGGCGGACAGCCGGTCTCCGAGGTGCTGCTCCGCGAGCATCCTCTCGGCGGCGTCGTGTCGGGATCCACTCACGCGGTCGCGCCCCTTCCTCCTCCCAGAGCGGGAACGCGGGGGACGAAGGAGCGGCGCTCGGCCCGCGCCTCGGGCGAACGGTGCGCGAGGGCCTTGCGCAGCTGTGAACGGCCGCGGTGGATACGCGAGCGGACCGTGCCCAGCTTGACGCCGAGGGTCGCGGCGATCTCCTCGTAGGACAGGCCTTCGATGTCACACAGGACGACCGCGGCGCGGAACTCCGGCGCCAGGGTGTCGAGGGCCTGCTGGACGTCCGCGTCGAAGTGGGCGTCGTGGAAGACCTGCTGGGGGGTGGGCTCCTTGCTGGGCAGCCGCTCGGCCGCGTCGTCGCCCAGCGCGTCGAAGCGGATGCGCTGCTTGCGGCGGACCATGTCCAGGAAGAGGTTGGTGGTGATGCGGTGCAGCCAGCCCTCGAAGGTGCCCGGGGTGTAGGTCGACAGGGAGCGGAAGACGCGGACGAAGACCTCCTGGGTGAGGTCCTCGGCGTCGTGCTGGTTGCCGGTCAGACGGTAGGCGAGCCGGTAGACCCGGCCGCTGTGCATGCTGACGATCTCCTCCCACGTGGGCGGAGTCCACGCCTGCCCGTCCGCGTCGGTGGAGAAGGTCGCGGTCTGGGCGGGGCCGGGGGCGGTGCCTGCGGCCTGGCTGTGGTCAGCAGCGGTGTCGTTCACGGATTTGGGCCTGCCTGCCGGTCCGAGAAGGCGCCGCAGCACTCCTCCCCGGTCCACGGGCGCGGCCGCACCTCCCCTGTCGGCTCTGGTGGTGATGTCCAGTGGAGCCCCTACCATAGCCACCTCGCCCGTTAGCTCCGGATAAGCGGTTTTACGAGAAATTGATCTGGGCTGACACGGCTCATACGGCTGCGTCAGCACTTGCTCGGCACCGGGTCCCGCGTCGTGATCCAACCGTGTCCCCCCGTTGTCGTTCCCACCCCTTCAAACGCGCGGTCCCATCTGCGGGTTCCCGACGGCAACGGATACAGTCACGCCCAGGCAACCACGGGGACAGGAGAGGGTCATTACCGGCAACCGGCAGGCAAGCTGGGCGTTCGCCGACGCCTATGCCGCCGAGGACGAAGCGCTGCACTGGGCCCGTGACCGGGCCCGTGAGGCAGGGCTGCGCTCGGTGTCGCCCAGCACGGGCGCCGCGCTGCGGATGCTCGCCGCCACCGTGGACGCGAAGGCGGTCGCGGAGATCGGTACCGGCACGGGCGTTTCCGGGATCCACCTGCTGTACGGGATGCGCCCGGACGGTGTCCTGACGACCGTCGATCCCGAGCCGGAGCACCAGCAGTTCGCCCGGCAGGCCTTTCGCGCCTGCGGCTTCGCCAGCAACCGGGCCCGGTTCATCCCCGGCCGCGCGCTCGACGTGCTGCCCCGCCTCGCGGACGCGGGCTACGACCTCGTCTTCTGCGACGGCGACCGCCTGGAACTCATGGAGTACCTCGCTGAATCGTTGCGCCTGCTGCGCCCGGGCGGCCTCGTCGTGTTCGAGGGTGTCTTCGCCAACGGCCGCACGGTCGATTCCGGCCCGCAGCCCACGGAGGTCATAAGGATCCGGGAGCTGCTGCGGGCGGTGCGCGAGAGCCAGGAGCTGGTGCCGTCGCTGCTTCCGGTGGGCGACGGCCTGCTGTGCGCGGTCAAGCGCTGAGACCGGGGGCGCGCGGTGCGTGCGGTGCGCGCGCGGTCCGTGGGCGGGCGTTGGGCCTTTCGGGCCATGCGGCCGCGACGGACGGCGCCAGGACCGGAAAAACGACCGCTCCGGCACCCTGAGGGATGCCGGAGCGGTCGCAAGAGTAGGGTCGCTTGCGCGTCAGCCGACGACCTTCTTGAGGGCGTCGCCGAGCGCGTCGGCCTCATCGGGGGTCAGCTCGACGACGAGTCGACCGCCGCCTTCGAGCGGAACGCGCATGACGATGCCCCGCCCCTCCTTGGTCACCTCGAGCGGGCCGTCACCCGTTCGCGGCTTCATGGCCGCCATGCTCGTTCCCCTTCCTGAAACCAGCTCATCGCCAAAGCCGACGGCCCCGTGGAGGGCAGCCGCGGTCCAGCGTGGGACACACGACACCGGCATCGAACACATTGCTTCCAGGCCATTATCCCGCATCTCAGGACCCGATGACCAACATCAGTCGGCATCGCTTGGGCAACGCGCGCGAGCAAAACCACTCAATTCGGCGATGTGACTGCGATACTGCACCGCCGCACGGACTTCCGTGCACCGGAAACCCTCCCGAATTCTTTGACGCAGGTCACATGTCGGGTCCGGTCCTCGGACGGCGATCTCCGCCATGCTGTCCTCGTACACCGGACGTACTGACCAGTAGGACGTCCGAGCCGCGACACGGAGGGGAAACGCCATGGCCGACACCGTGCTCTACGAGGTGAGCGACGGGCTCGCGACGATCACGCTGAACCGCCCCGAGGCGATGAACGCGCTGAACGTCGCGACCAAGGTCGCCCTCCGGGACGCGGTCCAGTCCGCGGCTGCCGACGACGTCGTGCGGGCCGTCCTGCTGACCGCCGCGGGCGAGCGGGCGTTCTGTGTGGGACAGGACCTCAAGGAGCACATCGGGCTGCTGGCCGAAGGCTCGAAGCAGGTCATGAGCACGGTGGCCGAGCACTACAACCCGATCGTGCGGGCGCTGACCGAGGCTCCGAAGCCGGTGGTCGCCGCCGTGAACGGCGTCGCCGCCGGAGCCGGCTTCGGCTTCGCGCTGGCCGCGGACTACCGCATCGTGGCCGACACGGCCTCCTTCAACACCTCGTTCGCGGGGGTCGCGCTCACCGCCGACTCCGGTGTCTCGTGGACCCTGCCCCGGGTGATCGGTCCGGGCCGGGCCGCCGATCTGCTGCTCTTCCCGCGCAGCATCACCGCCCAGGAGGCGCACGACCTGGGGATCGCCAACCGGGTCGTACCGGCGGCCTCGCTGCGCACCGCGGCCGAGCAGCTGGCGCGGATGCTGGCCGGGGGGCCGACCGTGGCGTACGCGGCGATCAAGGAGGCGGTGGCGTACGGGTCGTCCCACACGCTGGCCGAGACCCTGAACAGGGAGGACGAGCTGCAGACGCGGGCCGGGGCCTCCGAGGACCACATGATCGCGGTGCGGGCCTTCGTCAACAAGGAGGAGCCGAGGTATCTCGGCAAGTGACCGCCGGTCGAGGCCGGGGCCGCCGCCCCGGGATCCCGGCCTCGCCCTGCCCGCGGGCCTCGCGTCAGGCGTCGCCGGACGGCCGGAGACGGCTCACGCAGGCTTCCAGGTGGTCGTCCACCAGGCCGCACGCCTGCATCAGCGCGTACGCCGTCGTGGGGCCCACGAAGCGCAGGCCGCGCTTCTTCAGGGCCTTCGACAGGGCCGTCGACTCCTCCGTCACCGCCGGTACGTCGGCCAAGGTCCCCGGCACCGGCCGGCCGGCCGGGTCGGGAGCGTGCGACCAGATCAGCTCGTCCAGGTCACCGGGCGCCCAGTCGGCCAGCACGCGCGCGTTCGCGAGGGTGGCGTCGATCTTGGCGCGGTTGCGGATGATGCCCGGGTCGGCGAGCAGACGCGCGCGGTCCTCGTCGGTGAAGACGGCCACCGAGGCGATCTTGAAGTCGGCGAAGGCGGTGCGGAAGCCGGGGCGGCGGCGCAGGATCGTGATCCAGGACAGGCCGGACTGGAAGGCCTCCAGGCTGAGGCGTTCGAACAGCGCGTCGTCGCCGTGGACCGGGCGGCCCCACTCCTCGTCGTGGTAGCTCACGTAGTCCGGCGTGGACAGGGACCAGGGGCAGCGCAGCGCGCCGTCCGTGCCGGCGAGGGCGCCGCCGTCGCTCACCGCTGGTCCTCGGGGGCCGGCTTCTCCATGGAGACGTGGCCGCCGGCCGGGGTCCTGGCACCGGCCAGGGCGGTCTCCAGGTCGGCGATGCGGGCGTCCCGCTCGGCGAGTTCGGCGGCGACCCGGTTGAGGGCGTCGTCCACGTCGGCCATGCGATAGCCGCGGACGGCCAGCGGGAAGCGGAGCTGGTCGATGTCGGAGCGGTCGACCGGGCGGTCCGGGGGCAGCGGGTCGTGCAGCCGCTCGGGGGCGACCTCCGGCAGCGGGCCGGTGCCCTCGCCGCCGCCCACCACGGCGAGTGTGACCGCGGCGACCACGACGGCGAGCGCGATGACCAGGAACAAGAACATAACCATCGGTGGGTCCCCACGCTCGGTGTGCTCGGAGTGGATGTGCTTGGGTCCGATCGTGCCATGCGGGTCCGACGGTTAGGGTCGCAGGCGGTGGATGTGCAGGACGTACTAGGAGAGGTCACAGGGGATGCTCAGGCTGGGCAGGCGTGAATTCGGCGCGCACGAGCCGGTGATCATGGCGATCGTGAACCGGACCCCCGACTCCTTCTACGACCAGGGAGCGACCTTCCACGACGAGCCGGCCCTCGCGCGCGTGGAGCAGGCGGTGGCGGACGGCGCGGCCATCATCGACATCGGCGGCGTCAAGGCCGGTCCCGGTGAGGAGGTCACCGCGCAGGAGGAGGCCCGGCGGACCGTCGGTTTCGTCGCGGCGGTGCGGCGGCGCTTCCCGGACGTGGTCATCAGCGTGGACACCTGGCGGGCCGAGGTCGGCGAGGCGGTCTGCGAGGCGGGGGCCGATGTGCTCAACGACGCCTGGGGCGGAGTCGATCCGCGGCTGGCGGAGGTGGCCGCGCGGTACGGGGCCGGGCTGGTGTGCACGCACGCGGGGGGCGCCGAGCCGCGGACCCGTCCGCACCGGGTGACGTACGACGACGTCATGGCCGACATCCTGCGGGTGACCCTGGGGCTGGCGGAGCGGGCGGCGGACCTGGGCGTGCCGCGGGAGTCGATCATGATCGATCCGGGGCACGACTTCGGGAAGAACACCCGGCACAGCCTGGAGGCGACCCGGCGGCTCGGGGAGATGGTGGACACGGGGTGGCCGGTGCTGGTGTCCCTGTCCAACAAGGACTTCGTCGGGGAGACGCTGGACCGGCCGGTGAAGGAGCGGGTGGTGGGGACCCTGGCGACGACCGCCGTGTCGGCGTGGCTGGGAGCGCGGGTGTACCGGGTGCACGAGGTGGCGGAGACCCGGCAGGTGCTGGACATGGTGTCCTCGATCGCCGGGCACCGGGCGCCGGCGGTGGCGCGGCGGGGGCTGGCGTAGTCCTCCTCCCCCCGCCGCCCCTTTCCCGTTTCTCCCGTGGGGCGGCCGCGCTCGGGCCCCGCGCTTCGGGCCTGAGCGGCCTCGTCGCTCAAGCTCCCCGAGTACGTCCGGGCGGGCCGAAGGACGTCAGCGGCCCGCCTCCTTCGACACCAGGGCCACCGCCTCCTCCACGTCGTCCGTGACGTGGAAGAGGAGCAGGTCCTTCTCGGAGGCCTTGCCCTGGGCGATCAGCGTGTTCTTCAGCCAGTCGATCAGGCCGCCCCAGTACTCCGTGCCGAAGAGGACGATCGGGAACCGGGTGACCTTCTGGGTCTGGACGAGGGTGAGGGCCTCGAAGAGTTCGTCCAGGGTGCCGAGGCCGCCGGGCAGGACCACGAAGCCCTGCGCGTACTTCACGAACATCATCTTCCGCACGAAGAAGTAGCGGAAGTTCAGGCCGATGTCGACGTACGGGTTGAGGCCCTGCTCGAAGGGGAGCTCGATGCCCAGGCCCACGGAGACGCCCCGCGCTTCGGACGCGCCCTTGTTGGCCGCCTCCATCGCGCCCGGGCCACCGCCCGTGATCACGGCCCATCCGGCGTCGACGAGAGCGCTGCCGAGCCGTACGCCCGCCTCGTACTCCGGGGAGCCCGCCGGTGTGCGGGCGGAACCGAACACGCTGATCGCCGGGGGGAGTTCCGCGAGGGTGCCGAAGCCCTCGATGAACTCCGACTGGATCCGCAGGACCCGCCAGGGATCCGTGTGCACCCAGTCGGAGGGGGCCCGTTCGTCCAGCAGCCGCTGGTCCGTGGTGCTCGGCTGCACCTGGTCCCGCCTGCGGAGGACCGGTCCCAGGCGCTGTTCGTCCGGTGGCTGCTTCTTGCCCTCGGGGTTCCCTGTAGCCATGGTGAGCTCCCTCCGCTTGCGTCTTGTTCCACCTCAGCGTAGATCTACGCGGGTTACGGACGGGGGACGTCGGCGTGTCCACCGTCGAGCGCCCACGGGCCGAACGTCTCTCAGGCGGTGAGCCAGGCCCTCAGCCGCTCCTCGCCCGCCAGGATCTTGGCCGTCTCCACGCGTTCGTCCCGCTTGTGCGCCAAGTGCGGGTTGCCGGGGCCGTAGTTGACGGCCGGGACGCCCAGCGCGGAGAAGCGACTCACGTCCGTCCAGCCGTACTTGGGCATCGGGGTGCCGCCGACCGCCTTGATGAAGGCCGCCGCGGCCGGGTGCGAGAGACCGGGCAGGGCGGCCGGGCTGTGGTCGTCGACCACGAACTCCGCCACCCCGCAGTCGGCGAAGACCTCGCGGACGTGGGCGACGGCCTCCGCCTCGCTCCGGTCCGGCGCGTAGCGGAAGTTGACGGTGACGACGCACTCGTCGGGGATGACGTTGCCGGCCACCCCGCCCGTGATGCCGACCGCGTTGAGCCCCTCGCGGTACTCCAGGCCGTCGATGACCGGGCGGCGCGGCTCGTAGGAGGCCAGGCGGGCCAGGATCGGGGCCGCCGCGTGGACGGCGTTGGAGCCCATCCAGCTGCGCGCCGAGTGGGACCGTTCGCCCTTCGTCTTCAGCAGCACCCGCAGAGTGCCCTGGCAACCGCCCTCCACCTGCCCGTCGGAGGGCTCGAGCAGCACCGCGAAGTCGCCCTCCAGCCACTCGGGACGGTGCTCGGCCACGTGCTTGAGGCCGTTGAGGTCGGCGGCGACCTCCTCGTTGTCGTAGAAGACGAAGGTCAGGTCGCGGTTGGGGGCCGGCACCGTCGCCGCGACGCGCAGCTGGACCGCCACCCCGGACTTCATGTCGCAGGTGCCGCAGCCCCACAGGACCCCGTCCTCGTCGAGTCGCGAGGGGACGTTGCCGGCGATCGGGACCGTGTCGATGTGGCCTGCGAGCACCACGCGCTCCGCGCGGCCCAGGTCCGTGCGGGCGATCACGTTGTTGCCGTAGCGGTCCACCGTCAGGTGGGGCAGCGCGCGCAGGACGCCCTCGATCGCGTCCGCGAGCGGCTTCTCCGTGCCGCTCTCCGACGGGAAGTCGACGAGCCGCGCGGTGAGTGCGGCGGCGTCCAGAGTGAGGTCAAGCGGGGTGTCGGCCATGCCGTCGACCCTAACGCGCCCGCCGCGCGGTCCTGCTTTTCCGCGCTCGGCGCAGGGGCCTCCTCCTCCTCGGTACTCTCCAGTACCTTGTACGCGTGCCAGAGCCGTCCCCCTCCCCCAAGCGCCGCGGCCGCCTTCTCCGTTTCGGGGCGGCCTGCGTGGTCCTGTCCGCCGTCGCGGGTTATGTCGTGGTGCAGTACGTCACCGGCGGCACCGATGACCCGGGCTGCCGGGTCGTCTCCGCGGGCGCGGACGGAGCGACGTACGAGTTCACGCCGGAGCAGGCGGTGAACGCGGCCACGATCGCCGCCGTCGGCACCGGCCGGGCCATGCCCGAGCGGGCCGTGGCGATCGCGCTCGCGACCGCCCTCCAGGAGTCGGGGCTGCGCAATCTCACGCACGGCGACCGGGATTCGCTCGGTCTGTTCCAGCAGCGGCCCTCGCAGGGCTGGGGCACCGTGAAGCAGGTCACGGACCCGGCGTACGCGGCGAACATCTTCTACGAGCACCTCGCCAAGGTCCGCGACTACACCGAGCTCCCGCTCACCGTCGCCGCGCAGCGGGTGCAGCGCAGCGGCTATCCGGAGGCGTACGCCAAGCACGAGCCGGACGCCACGGTGCTGGCCGCCGCGCTGACCGGGACGGCGGCGGCCGCGCTGACCTGCAACGGCCGCTCGGCCGCCACGCCGACGGCCACCGGGCCGGCCGCGGTGCGGGCGGCGCTGGTCCGTGACTTCGGCCAGGACGCGCTCCCCCCGTCGGACGCGAAGGCCGGCGCACAAGGCGTCTCGTCGACTCCCTCCACGGACCCGGACACACCGGCCGCCGAGAGCGGAGGGCGGACCGTGACACTGCCCGTGGTGCGGGACACCACCGCCGGTGGGCGTAGTGCCGGCGAGCGCGGCTGGCAGCTGGCGCACTGGGCGGTGGCGAACGCCTCGGCGCTGCGCATCGAGCGGGTCTCGTACGCGGGCCGGGAGTGGGTCTCCGGGAACACCGACAGCCGGTGGCGGGCGACCGGCTCGACCAGCGCGGAGGCCGCGGGGGCCGCGGGGGCGGGCGGCGGTACGGGGGGCGTACGGATCGTCACCGCGCAGTAGTACGGGTCTTCACCCGGGCGGGTCACGTGCGGGCCGTCCGGTCGGGTGGGTGCTCAGGTTTTCGCGCCGTCACCCCCGTGTGCGACGGATCCCTTGCGAACACAGGGCTTCAGGGGTTTGACGGACTTTCACATCGGGCGGTTTTTGCCCGTTTTTATCCGCAGGCGATAATGCGACGCATTGCCAACTCTTTACGTCGGCCGTGCGCAACCTTCGCGGGCTTCGAGCGGTAGTCACTGCGTCCGGGCCCGGACAGACAGTCACCGCAGTCACAGACAGTCCTTGTTCTCTCCCGTCGAAGGAGCATCATGTCCCTCCCCCTGACCCGCCGGATCGCCCGCGCCGCGCTGCTTGTCGCTGCTGGAGCGGCCGCCGGGGTCGGTGCGGCCGGCTCCGCCGGCGCGGCCCCCGGCCTCCCCGCCGCTCCGAACCTCGGCGGGCTGACCGCCCTGGACGCGGCGGGCGTCGGCAACACGGTCGACGGCGCGACGCAGCACGTCACCGGGCTCGCGGGCGAGACCGGCGGCAAGGCCGTCAAGCAGGCGGTGCCAGCCGCGGGCAAGAGCGGCGGCAAGGCCGTGAAGAAGGCGGCGCCGGTGGCCCAGAAGACGGCCGGCGAGGCGGCGGGCTCCGCCGGTGGCCTCCTCGGGGACACCGCGTCGACCGCCACCAAGGGCGGACTGCCGACGGACTCGCTCACCAAGGGCGGGCTGCCCGGCGCCGAGACCCTGCCGGTGAAGAGCCTGCCGCTCGGCTGACGCCCGCGGTTTTCGAACCGGTGACGGGGTCCAGGGTGCTCCCTGGGCCCCGTCTCGTCGTCGCGGGAGCCGGACGGGCGCGCGACGCGCCCTGCGACACCCTCTAGCGGGTGAGCCTCGCGACCGCCGCCGCGATCCGCTCGTCCGTCGCCGTCAGGGCCACGCGGACGAAGTTCTCGCCCGCCTCGCCGTAGAAGTCGCCGGGGGCCACCAGGACGCCCAGGTCCGCCAGGTGGGCCACGGTGGTCCAGCAGGACTCGTCCCGGGTGGCCCACAGGTAGAGGCTGGCCTCGCTGTGCTCGATGCGGAAGCCGTGCGAGAGCAGCGCCTCGCGCAGCGCGGTACGGCGGGCCGCGTAGCGTTCCCGCTGCTCACGGACGTGGGCGTCGTCGCCGAGGGCCGCCACGGCCGCCGCCTGCGTGGTCGCCGACGTCATCATGCCGCCGTGCTTGCGGATCTCCAGGAGCGGGGCCAGGACGGCCGGGTCGCCCGCCAGGAAGGCGGCCCGGTAGCCCGCCAGGTTCGAGCGCTTCGACAGCGAGTGGACCGAGACGATGCCCTCGTACGAGCCGCCGTTGACATCCGGGTGCAGCACCGAGACCGGGTCGGCCTCCCAGCCCAGCTCCAGGTAGCACTCGTCGGAGAAGATCAGCACGCCGTGCTCGCGGGCCCAGGCCACGATCCGGGTCAGCTCGTCCTTGGAGAGCACTTTGCCCGTGGGGTTGGACGGCGAGTTGAGCCAGAGGAGCTTCAGGCCCTCCGGGTCCAGGTCCGTGGGGTCGTCGTAGACCTCGTACCCGGCGCGGGCCAGGCGGGCGCCGACCTCGTAGGTCGGGTAGGCCAGGCGCGGGTAGGCGACCCGGTCGCCGGGGCCGAGACCCAGCTGGGTGGGGAGCCAGGCGACCAGTTCCTTGGAGCCCACGATCGGCAGCACGTGCCGGTGGGTCACACCGCGGGCCCCGAGCCGCCGCTCCACCCAGCCGGTGATCGCGTCGCGCAGCTCCGGCGTGCCCCAGACCGTCGGGTAGCCGGGCGAGTCGGCCGCGTCGATCAGCGCCTTCTGGATCAGCTCGGGGACCGGGTCTACGGGGGTGCCGACGGACAGGTCGACGATGCCGTCGGGGTGGGCCGCGGCCGTCGCCTTGTACGGCGCCAGCTTGTCCCAGGGGAAGGTGGGGAGACGGTCGGAGACTGCGGACACGGCTTCTGGCTCACTTTCTGGTACGGCAGCTGCCCCTGGCGGCACGGCAAACGCCTCGGCCCCGCACGGCGATCTGAGGCGATCAGGCCGTACGGGACCGACGAAGCACGAGTGCGGGCCGCGTTTACTGGTTCTGCGGCGGCAGTGCGGCGACGAAGGGGTGGTCGCGCTCGATCAGACCCAGCTTGCTTGCGCCGCCGGGGGAGCCGAGCTCGTCGAAGAACTCGACGTTCGCCTTGTAGTAGTCCTTCCACTCCTCCGGAGTGTCGTCCTCGTAGAAGATCGCCTCGACCGGGCAGACCGGCTCACAGGCGCCGCAGTCGACGCATTCGTCCGGGTGGATGTACAAGGACCGCTGGCCCTCGTAGATACAGTCGACCGGGCACTCTTCGATGCACGCCTTGTCCTTGACGTCGACACAAGGCTGCGCGATGACGTAGGTCACGCTGTCGTTCCTCCTCGATAGGGCGCTGGCGGGCCTCCTCAGGCTCCGCCGCCTGGCGCGCGGGAGCGCGGCGTCGTCGATGCCCGCCTCTAGTATCTCCGTTCCTGGGCATGATCCGAACAGGAGGGGTGAACCGACCTGTGGAAATATCGGCTGCTGGACGCCTCGAGGTCCACATCACCGCTGCTGACGTGGGCAAACGTGTCTCCGTACGCTGTTTGACCGAGACGGGTACACCCGGGGGGAAATTCACCGACACGGTCGGTGTTCTCACATCATGGGACGCCGGTGTGCTGGTGATCACACGGAAGAGCGGCGAAAGCGTCCGCGTTGACGCATCCTCGCTGGTCGCGGGGAAGGTCGTGCCGGCCGCCCCGGCCCGCCGCCGGGGCCCGGCCGCCCGCTACGAGGAGCTCGCGCGGGTCGCGGCCCGGGCCTGGCGCCCCCTGGAGAGCGCGCCGCTCGGCGAGTGGGAGCTGCGGGCCGCCGCCGGGTTCACCCGCCGGGCCAACTCGGTGCTGCCGCTGGGCTCGCCGGGCGTCCCGCTCGACGAGGCGCTTGACGTCGTACGGCAGTGGTACGGCGAGCGCGGGCTGCCCGCCTGTGTGCAGACCACGACGGGGGCCGAGGGCACCCAGGAACTGCTGTGCGCGGAGCTGGAGCGGCGCGGGTGGGAGCGGGAGGTGACCGCCGAGCTGTGGATCGGGGCACTGGCGCCCCTCGCCGACCGGGCGGAGGCTGAGGGGGTGGTCCTGGCCCGGGAGGCCGACGAGGCGTGGCTGGCCCGGTATCAGCGCAAGGGGGTGAGCGAGGTGGCCCTGAAGGTGCTCGGCAGCGGACCCTCGGTGTGGTTCGCGTCCGTACCCGGTGAGTCCGGCGGTGCTCCGGCCGCCATCGGGCGCTGTGTGGTGGATGGGCGCTGGGCCGGGTTCGCGGCGGTCGAGGTCGATCCGGCCCGGCGGCGGCGGGGGCTGGCCACCCTCGTGATGGGCGCGCTCGCCCGGCGGGCGCTGGAGGAGGGGGCGTCGGCGGCCTGGCTCCAGGTGGAGGAGCGGAACGCGGGGGCGCGGGCGCTGTACGCCGGGATGGGCTTTGCGGCGCATCACGCGTACCACCACTACCGGGAAATTCCGTGACCGGGTTCGACGCCGGGGAGGCGCGGCGGCGGTTCGCCGAGGAGGCGCGGGCCGAGCGGCCCGACCTGGCGCTGCTGTGCCTGCTGATCGGCGCGGAGCCGGACCCGGAGCTGGACGAGGCCGCCCTGGACGCCGCGCAGATCGAGCTGGACCGGCTGGCGGGAGAGCTGCCGTACCGGCCCGGCGGGCCGCGGGAGTGGGCGGTGGCGTTGCGGGAGCTGCTCGGCGAACGGTACGGGTTCCGTGGTGCCGCCGCGGACTACGAGCGGCTGGAGTCGTCGCTGCTGCACCGGGTGCTGGTACGGCGGCGGGGCCTGCCGATCCTGCTGTCCGTGGTGTGGGTGGAGGTCGCGCGGCGGGCCGGGGCGCCGGTGTACGGGGTCGCGCTGCCCGGGCACTTCGTGGTGGGGCTAGGACCGCCCGCGGACCTCGGGCGCCAGGTGCTCGTCGATCCCTTCGACGGCGGCCGGATCCTGTCCGACGACGACGCGGAGTCGCTGGTCACGGGGGCGACGGGGGCGCGCCTCGAGCCGTCGATGCTGGTACCGGCGGAGCCGTTGGACGTCGTGATGCGGATCCTGAACAACATCCGGTCGTGGGCGGTGGCCCGCCCGGAGCGGTCCGATGTCGCGTTGTGGGCCGTGGAGCTGGCGTTGGCCGTGCCCTCGCACCCGGCCCGGTTGCGGTACGAGAAGGGGCAGTTGCTGGTCCGGCGGGGGGACTTCGTCGGCGGGGCCGCGGAGCTGGAGGAGTACGCGGGGCTGGTGGAGGTCGTGGACGAGGGCACCGCGCAGCGGGTGCGCAAGGAGGCGTTCGCCGCCCGCGCCATGCTGAACTGAGGCCCGCGGCGGGGCCGTCGCAAGGTCGACGCGGTCCGCCGCGAGGCTGCGGAGGACCGCCGCAGGGTCTCGCGGGCCGCCTCGGGTCGTCGGGGCGTCGCCCCTCAGAGCCAGCCCTTCTCCCTCGCGGTGCGGACCGCCTCGGCCCTGTTGCGTACCGCCAGTTTCTGTATCGCCGTCGACAGGTAGTTGCGGACCGTGCCCTGGGACAGGTGCAGGGCCGTCGCCAGTTCCGCGTTCGTCGAACCGTCGGCCGCCGCGCGCAGGACCTCCCGTTCCCGGTCGGTGAGGGGGTTGGCGCCGCCCGCCAGGGCCGCCGCCGCCAGCGTGGGGTCGATGACCCGCTCGCCCGCCAGCACCTTGCGGACCGCCTCCGCGAGTTGCGCCGCGGGCGCGTCCTTGACGAGGAAGGCGTCGGCGCCGGCCTCCATGGCACTGCGCAGGTAGCCGGGGCGGCCGAAGGTCGTGAGCACGACCAGCTTCAACCCCGGTAGTTCCCTGTGGAGTTGCGCGGCGGCCTCGATGCCCGTCGCGCCCGGCATCTCGATGTCGAGGAGGGCCACGTCGACGTCGTGGGCGCGGGCGGCCGCGAGGACCTCGTCGCCGCGCGCCACCTGGGCGACCACCTCGATGTCGTCCTCGAGGCCGAGCAGGGCCGCCAGGGCCTCGCGGACCATCGACTGGTCCTCGGCCAGCAGGACCTTGATCATGCCACCACTCATGTGCGGGATCCTACGTCCGGCACCGGACCGGCCGGGACCCGGGCGGTCAGCCGGAAGCCGCGCTTGACCCGGCCCGCCTCCAGGGTGCCGCCGGCCTGCTCCAGGCGTTCGGTGAGGCCGGTGAGGCCGTTGCCGGGGCCCTTGCCGGAGCCGCCGGATCCGTCGTCCTCGACACAGAGTTCGAGGACGGGACCGTCCAGGGTCTGGCGTCGCACCAGTTCCACCGTGCAGCGGGCGCCGCCGCTGTGCCGTACGACGTTGGTGATCGCCTCGCGCAGGGTCCAGGCGAGAGCGGACTCGCTCTCCTCGGGGACGCCGTCGAGGTCCGGTTCGGCGGGGATCACGGCGACGATGCCGGCCGCCGTCAACGCGACCTGCGAGCCGGCGAGTTCGGCGGCGAGCCGGGGGCGCCGATAACCGGTGACGGCCTCCCGGACGTCCACCAGGGCCTGGCGGCTGACCTGTTCGATGTCGGCGACCTGCTGGGCGGCCTTGTCGGGGTGGCCGGGCAGCATCCGGCCTGCCAGCTCGCTCTTGAGGGTGATCAGGGAGAGCGAGTGACCCAGCAGGTCGTGCAGGTCCCTGGCCAGGCGCAGCCGTTCCTCGTTGGCGGCGAGCTGGGCGACCGTCGCGCGGGCCTTGCGCAACTCCACCGTCGTGCGGACCAGTTGGCTCACCCCGGTCATCGCGAAACCGATGAGCAGGACCAGCAGGAGGAGGTTCAGCGCCTCCTCCTCGTCGGTGCGCAGGCCTACCAGGAGCATCACCGCGGCCGTGCCCGGGATCGTCCAGAACGCCATCCTCAGCGGGAGCACCATCCCGCAGGCCACGGAGACATAGCAGTACAGGCCGAGCCAGGCGGAGCCGAGGGTGAGGCAGAGGACGGTGGCGAGCACCGCCATGGAGCCGATCAGGGCGGCGACGAGCCAGTCGGGGTAGGGCGCCGCCCCCATGTCCCGGAACAGCAGCGAGAGATAGCCGGTGACGAACACCGCCAGGCCCAGCCAGCCGGCCACCGTGCCGCCGGTGGTGTGGTTTCCGGAGACGAGGTCGTGCACCGGCGAGCTGAGGAACACCAGCCAGACGCCGATCCAGAGCACCTTGCGCCGCCACAGCTCGCGCGTCGTGCGGGCGGTCTGACCCAGCGCGATCGGCGATCCGCCCCGGGCCTTCTCCGACAGCTGGTCGTCCGTCATGACGCTCACGCCTTCAGCGTGTCCTTCCGGTACAGCCAGGCCGCACCGCCCGTGAACAGGGCGAAGAAGACGGCCAGGATGACGATGTCCTTGGCATGCGGGGCCTGACTCTGTTCGATGGACTGCCCCAGGGCAGCGTACGCGTGCGTCGGCACCCACTTGGCTATGTCCTGGAGCCAGTTCGGGAAGGTCGTCGTCGGCATCCACAGGCCGCCGAGGATCGACAGGCCGAAGTAGGTGATCATCGTGATCGGGCGGACCGCGTCCCCGCTCGCGAGGTAGCCGATCGCCACGCCCAGGGCGGCGAAGACCAGGCTGCCGGCCCAGATCGCGCCGGTGAGGGCGCACCACTGCCAGGCGTCCAGCCGGACGTCCTTCACGGCCGCGGCGACGGCGAAGACGACGACGATGGAGGGCAGGCTGACCACGGCCGCGCTGGCCGTCTTGGCGAGGACGTATCCGCGGCCCGGGAGCGTGGTCAGGCGCAGCTGCCGTACCCAGCCGCTCTGGCGCTCCTTGGCGATGCGTTCGCTGTTGCCCATCAGGACGGCGGTGAGGGCGCCGAAGGAGGCCATCGAGACCATCATGTAGGTCGGCAGGGTCAGGCCCGTGCCGTCGACCTTCTCCGTGGCGTCGGCGCTGCCCGCGATGAGCAGGAACAGGACCGACGGGTAGATCACCGAGAAGAACAGGAACTTGCGGTTGCGCAGGGCGCGGGTGAGTTCGAGCTTGATCAGGCCGTTCACTTCGACTTCGCCTCCTCGGCGGTGGTGAGGGCGACGAAGGCCTGCTCCAGGCCGAGCCCGGCGACTTCGAGGTTGCGGGGGTAGAGCCCGAGGCCGTAGACCGCGTGGACGGTGGCGTCGGCGTCGGTGGACTGGATGCGGACGGTACGGCCGGACCCGCCCGCGGAGCCGCTGGACACCGTGAGGGTGGTGAGGAACGGCAGGGCGCGCAGGGCGGCCTCGTCGATGTCGTCGTCCAGGTCGAAGGCGATCCTGCGCGCCCCTGCCTTGGCCTTGATCTCGGCTGCCGTGCCGTCGGCCAGCAGCCGGCCCCGGTGCAGGACCAGCACCCGGTCGGCGATCGCGTCGGCCTCTTCGAGGTAGTGGGTGGCGAACAGGACCGTGCGGCCCTGGTCGGCCTGCTCGCGCATGGTGGCCCAGAACGCCTGCCGGGTGGTGACGTCCATGCCGGTGGTGGGTTCGTCCAGGACGATCAGGTCGCTGTCGCCGGCGGTCGCGAGGGCGAACCTGACCCGCTGGGCCTGGCCGCCGGAGAGCTTGTCGACCTTGCGGTCGGCGATCTGGGTGATGCCCGCGCGGGCCAGCACATCGGCGGGCCGGTACGGCCTGGGGTGCAGTCCGCAGGCCAGCCCGACCAGTTCGGCGACGGTGACCTCGTCCATCAGTCCGCCGCTCTGGAGCATCGCGCCGACCCGGCCGGCGACGATCGCCTCGCGTGGGCCGGTCCCGAAGATGCGGACGGTGCCGCTGTCGGGCTGCTTGAGGCCGAGGAGCAGGTCGAGAGTGGTCGACTTGCCGGCCCCGTTGGGCCCGAGCAGGGCCACGGTCTCCCCCGGGCGCAGCGCGAGCGTCAGGCCGTCCACGGCCCGTACGTCCCCGAAACTCTTGCTCACCTGGTCGAACCCGACCACCGGTGCTGTCGTCGTCATGACAGCGATCATCGCCCCGGGGGCCGGGTGGGCGGCAGTGCCTGACGTCCTCAGTGCCGCATGACAGATGTCATGCGGCACTGTCGACGAGTCACCGGCCTCGGGTCATCGACGCCGGGTCACCGACGCCGGGCTGGTTCCTGCCGCCGGGTCAGCTCGGGTCGGTGTCGATGACGCCGGTCCGCTCCGTCTCGCTCTTCAGGGCCGGGCGCAGGGCGCTGATGACGTCCTGGACCGTGACGGCCGTCTTCTGGCCGGTGCCGCGGGTGATCAGCACGCCGTTGAAGGTACCGCCGTAGAGCTCGGTCAGCGCGGCCTGGTCGTAGCTCTCGACGAGCTTGCCGTTGACCGCCTTGACCTGGAGGAACTTCCACAGGGAGTTCTTCGGGCTGAAGGAGACCGAGTGCGCCGCGTCGGTCATGACGGTGACCTTGCCGGACATCGCCGGTTCGGCGAACTCCTTCATCATCCGGTCGACCTCGGCATCGGAGATCGTCGGCTGCTTGTCGGTCGTCGGGACCTTCACCGCGGTGGACGTGCCGGTCTCGACCTGGGTGCGGTAGGCCTCGACGACGGCCTCCTGGGCCCGCGCCGCGTCGATGCCCTTGCCCGCCTTGCCGTAGACGGCGACGGCCTTGCCGGACTCGAACTTGATCGTGCCGTCGGTGGCCGAGCCGGAGCCGCCCGCGGCGGACTCGAGGGCAGCCTGGAGCTTCTCCTCGTCGACCGGCATCGCCGGCTCGACCTCGCGGTGCTGCCCGAACAGCGAGCCGATCACGGAGACGGGGTTGTAGTCGCTCTTGGCCGCGTCGTCGACGGTGGCCTGCATGTCGAACTGGAGGCCCGCCTGATCCGGCTTCAGGGTGACACCGTCGCCGTCGACGGACAGCTTCAGAGCCTGGGTGACCCGCTTGCCGAACGCGTCGTCGAGCTTCTTGACGGCGTCGTCGCTGGTGCCGCCGCCGACGTCGACACCGAGCACGGTGGTGCCCTTGGGCACGTCGGAGTGGTTCATCAGCAGGCCGGCGCCGTAGAGGCCGATCCCCGCGACGACCACCAGACCGCCCAGCAGGGGCAGCTTGCTGCGGCCCTTCTTCTTTTTCTTCTTGGCGTTCCTGGAGTCACCGGCGGGCGGGGTCTGCGGGGCCGGGGCCGGCCCCTTCGGCGGGGTGTGCGGCAGCGGCCCGTCGGTGCGCGCACCGCCCTGGCCGCCGGGCACGACGGGAATGCCGCTGGTGACGGTGTTCCCGGAGACGTTGTCCACGGGACGGCCGCCGTAGCCGCCCGCGCCCGGTTCGGGGACGTGCTTCTGCGGGGTGAGGATCGCGGTGTCGTCGCTCAGGCCACCACCGGGGAGACGGCCGGTGCCGGGGCCGGCGCCGACGGCACGCGGGCCGCCGGGACCTGCCGGGCCACCAGGGCCACCGGGCAGGCCCGGACCGCCGGGCCCACCGGGGGCGCCGGGCGGGCGGGTCGCGCCGGGTGCGGCGGCCGCACCGTACGGAGAGCCGCCCATCGGGGGCACCATCGGGCCGTCGCCCGTGACCGGACCGCCGGTCGGGCCGGCGGGGCCGCCCTGCGGGCCGCCACGGCCACCGGGACCGCCGGGCCCGTCCGGGCCGTTGAAGTCGTAGGAACCGCCCGGACCGGCCGGGAGGCCGCCCTGGGGGCCCTGTCCGTGCGTGCCGTTCGGCACCCCGAAGCCGTTCTGGCCGTTCTGAACCGGTTGGCCGTTCTGGCCGGGCTGGCCGTTCTGGCCGTTGTCCGAGAAGTACGGCAGGTTGTCACGGCGCGGTTCGGCACCGCCGGCGCCCGGCCCCTGCCCCGACGGCCGGCCCGGCTGACCGGGCTGACCGGGCTGGCCCGGCCGGGGGCCGTTGCCGAGCGGGCCCGCGGCCAGTGCCTCGGTGACGTCGAAGGAGCCCGTGCCACCGCCGTGCCCCGGAGCCACGGGACCGCCGGTGGCGCCACCGGGGATCCCGGCGCCGTTGGTGCCGCCGGGCCGCGAACCGCCCGGCACGCTCATCGAGCCGACCACGCCGCCGGGGCGCCCGTTGCCCGGCCGTGCGCCGCCGGGCGCACCGGCGCCGGTTCCGGCACCCGGTCCCGCCGCGCCGGCGGGGGCACCCGTGGGCGCGCCCGTACCGGCGGCGGAACCGCCCGGCAGACCCGCTCCGTTGGTGGACCCGCCGCCCGGTCCGCCCTTGGCCGTCGCGGACTTGCGTGGCGCGAACCAGTTGCTCGTCTTCTCCTCCGCGGCGGGCGCGGGTTCGGCGGGCAGCTCGAACGAGCCCGTGTCGGAGGAGGAGAAGCCGCCGGCGGGGGCCGCGGGGGCGGCCGGCTGCGGCTCGGCGGCGGCAGGGGTGTTGCCGTCGGCGCTGTCGCCGCCCGTGTTCTCCACGTCGGCGACGGGTGTGCGCATCACGACCGGCGGAATGGGCCGCGAACCCGGGATGTTGATGCGGATCCGGGTCGTCAGCGTGGTCTCGGTCTTGCGTTCCTCCGGCTGCGCGGACGAACGGCCCGCGTCCGCGCCGCCGTCGGGCACCACGGGGGTGCCGTACGGCGGCGTGCCCGAGGGGTATGCGGCTCCGCCGCGCCCGTTGGGCCCGGAGGACGGACTGTCAGTTTCACGGCTCAAGGCAGGTTCTCCAGGTTGGCTCCGCCGCCCGCACGGCCTCACGGGCAGCTCGGCGGCGCGCACCACCATACTGGCCACTTCTGGCCCGTATCCCACGACCGCCGGGGAAACCCACACGGGACTCGCACGGGCACGCCACGGTGAAGTGGTACGTCACTTGCCAAGTCGGACGTCGCCGCCGACCGGTTGCCGCCCCGAACCAATGGTGGCGCAGATCACAGCAAGTGCCATGCCGCCGAGCAGAAAGAGGTACGAACCGCCTCCCGCGCCGAACAGGAAGTCGCCCTCGGGGCGGCCCGCCGTGCACAGGATGACGGAGAGCATCCAGCCGGCCGCGGGCGCCACGGCCCCGGCGCGGCTGTTGAGCGCCCGCGCGCCGCCGAGGAAAAGCCCGGCCGCGCCCACGAGCGCGAGGAGCAGTCCGCCCGGGAACCAGCCGGCCTGGACGAGCGCCCCGGCGAGACCGGCGAGCGCGCCGAGCAGCAGGAGTCCCACACAGGCGACGGCCCGTCCGGCGGGGGGCATCCGCAGCGGCTGGGCGAGCATCGAACCACGGTCGGGCATCACGCCACCTCCGCCGTGTCGCCGAGGCCGGCGAACAGGTCGCTCTCCCTCTTCTCGCCCGGCTCCCCGCGGACGAGTTCGTAGTACTCGGTCGGGAAGAGGGGCTGCGCGAGTTCGTTGGAGAGGGCGAAGTACCGGTCGCCGGGCGCGACTTCGACCTGCGTGGCGTGGGCGCGCATCGCGGCGGCCTTGGCGGCGGTGTACGCGGGGCCGCCGTCGATCACGGCGGTGACGAGTCCGTCGTCCACCACACCGGGCACGTCGGAGACGACGGCGCTCCGGCTGAAGGGCAGCTCCGGCAGCTCCTCGCGGAGCCGGGCGAAGGCGGCCCCGGCGACGGAGCGCGGGACGCGGTTGACGTACACCTTGGGGATGCGCCACCCGGCGCCCTCGGCCAGCTCCGCGGCCCGCATGGCGACGCGGTGGGCCTGGATGTGGTCGGGGTGGCCGTAGCCGCCGTCGTCGTCGTAGGTGACGAGGACCTGGGGGCGCACCTCGAGGACGATTTGGACGAGGGACGCGGCGGCCTCGTCGACGTCGGCCCGCCAGAAGCAGGCGGGGTCGTCGTTGTCGGCCAGGCCCATCATCCCGGAGTCGCCGTAGCGGCCGACGCCGCCGAGCTGGCGGAAGTCGTCGACGCCGAGTTCGGCCATGGCGGCCGCGAGTTCACGATGCCGGTGCTCCCCCAGGGCGGCACCGGTCAGATGCCGCAGCTCCGGCGGGATGACCTCACCGCGTTCACCGAGGGTGCAGGTGACCAGGGTCACATGGGCACCCTCGGCCGCGTACCGGGCCATGGTCGCGCCGTTGTTGATCGACTCGTCGTCCGGGTGCGCGTGCACCAGCAGCAGGCGCCGGGCGGCGCGAGCTGGGGGTCCCCCCGGCAGGAGGTCGGGGGAGGGGCGTTCCGTCATGGAGCCAACCCTACGAGGCAGGACTACCTCTCCCGCGCAGGGGCATACGCAGGGTCGGCACGCGTCAGAACTTGATGCTGCCGATCATGCTCGCCACGCTCGTCGTCAGGTCGCTGATCGTGGGCGCGATCGTCGAGGAGGCCAGATAGAAGCCGAGCAGGATGCAGACGACCGCGTGACCGCCTTTCAGCCCCGACTTCTTGACCAGCAAGAAGACGATGATCGCCAGCAGCACCACCGCCGAAATCGAGAGTGCCACGGCGGTTCACCTCCAAGGACCCGGGAACGTGGGGGCAAAAGCAGAACAAGGGAACGTGTAAATCCATACATCAGCCAGCAGGTTCATACCCACACAGCGCTAGTGATCATAACTATGTGTGGGTGCGCATCTCGCGGCGCACAGCCGCACAAGGGGGTCGCATGGCCAATATGGTCGGGGGATGACGACCGAGCCCGACTCCTTCCCCCGCAGACACGCCCGCACCCAGCGTTTCACCCTCGGCGCGCCGCGTTCGTACACGGTGGCCCCCGACAGCTCCCGGGTCGTGTTCCTGCGCTCCGGCTCCGGCACGGACCGTGCGGGCGCGCTGTGGGTGCTCGACCCGGCGGACGGCACGGAGCGCCCGGCGGCCGACCCGCGCGCCCTCCTCGGCGGCACCTCGGAGGACCTCTCGCCGCAGGAGCGCGCACGCCGCGAGCGCAGCCGTGAGGGCGGCGCCGGCATCGTCGGCTACGCCACCGACGAGGCTGTCGAGCTGGCGTCTTTCACCTTGTCAGGGCGGCTTTTCACGGCGGAGCTGCGGGCCGGCACGGCGACCGAACTCGCGGTTCCCGGGCCGGTGATCGACCCCCGGCCGTCCCCGGACGGGCGGCTGGTCGCGTACGTCGTCGGGGGCGCCCTGCGGGTGGTGGGCGCCGAGGGTGACGGCGACCGGGCGCTGGCGGAGCCGGAATCGGACACGGTTTCCTATGGATTGGCCGAGTTCATCGCGGCCGAGGAGATGGACCGCTCGCGGGGCTTCTGGTGGGCTCCGGAGTCGGATCGGCTGCTGGTCACGCGGGTGGACGACACGCCGGTGGAGCGGTGGTGGATCTCCGATCCGGCCCAGCCGAAACGTGAGCCACAACACGTGCCCTATCCGGCTGCCGGGACGCCCAACGCGGAGGTGCGGCTGTACGTGTTCGGGCTCGACGGGGTCCGTACGGAGGTCGTCTGGGATCGGGCGCGTTATCCGTATCTGGCGCGAGTGCACTGGTCAGGGGCGGGGGCCCCGTTGCTGCTCGTACAGGCGCGCGACCAGCGCAGTCAGCTGTTCCTCGCGGTGGACACCGACTCCGGGGCGACCCGGATGGTGCACGCCGACGAAGATCGGATTTGGCTGGATCTTTTCCCTGGCGTCCCGTGCTGGAGCCCGTCGGGGCAGCTGGTCCGGATCGCCGACGAGGGCGGCGCCCGGGTCCTGGCGGTCGGCGAACGGCCGTTGACCGGAGCCCAGTTGCACGTGCGTGCGGTGCTCGACGTCACGTCCGACGACGTGCTGGTGGCGGCCTCGGCCGGCGCGGACGCGGCCGCGCCGGAAACCGGTGAGGTGCATGTCTACCGCGTCAACGAACTCGGCGTCGAGCGCCTCACCCAGGAACCCGGGGTCCACTCGGCGGTGCGCTCGGGAAACGTGACCGTCGTGGTGTCGGCGGTGCTCGACCGGCCGGGCAGCGTGGCACGGGTGCTGCGGGACGGGAAGCTCGCGGCAACTGTCCGTTCGTACGCCGAAGATCCGGGTCTGTCCCCCCGCGTGCTCCTCACCGAGGGGGGCGCACGGCGCATCCCGTGCGCCGTGCTTATGCCTACGGACTACCACGGTGACACCCCCCTGCCCGTGCTCATGGATCCCTACGGCGGCCCGCACGGGCCCCGGGTCCTCGCCGCGCACAACGCGCACCTGACCTCGCAATGGTTCGCCGACCAGGGATTCGCGGTGGTCGTCGCCGACGGGCGGGGCACCCCGGGCCGCTCCCCCGCCTGGGAGAAGGCGATCCACCAGGACCTCACGGTCAGCCTCGACGACCAGGTCGAGGCGCTTCAGGAGCTGGCGAAGAGCCACCCCCTCGACCTCTCCCGGGTGGCGATCCGCGGCTGGTCCTACGGCGGCTGGCTCGCGGCCCTCGCGGTGCTGCGCCGCCCCGACGTCTTCCACGCGGGCATCGCGGGCGCCCCGGTGACCGACTGGCGGCTCTACGACACCCACTACACCGAGCGGTATCTCGGCGACCCGGCCAGCTCGCCGCAGGCGTACGCGAAGAGTTCGCTCGTCACCGACGAGGGGCTCTCCTCGCCCGCCGAACCCCACCGCCCGCTGATGATCGTCCACGGTCTGGCCGACGACAACGTGGTCGTCGCCCACGCCCTGCGGCTGTCCTCGGCCCTGCTGGCCGCCGGCCGCCCGCACGAGGTGCTCCCCCTGTCGGGCGTCACCCACATGACCCCGCAGGAACAGGTCGCGGAGAACCTGCTGCTGCTCCAGGTGGACTTCCTCAGGCGTTCGCTCGGGCCGGCGTAGCGCCGCGGGCATGGCAACGGGCCGGGAGACATGGCGCTCCCGGCCCGTTTACGGCACCCGCACGGCCGTACGCTGTTCAGAGTGGCCCGTCCGTATATCGGAACCGGGTCGGTCAAGTTGCCTGCGTGTTAACGCGGTTGCTCCGTAAATATGTTGCTATACACCGCCGATGACATGATCATCCGGTGGTTCCTCCGGCGGGACCACCTGCTTCTCCTCCGCGAAGTGGCAGGCCGAGTCGTGTGCCGCCGGCCCGGCCGCGAGCCGGAACTCCGCCGGGACCGCCAGCGCCGGCACCTCCAGCTCGCACCGCTCCCGCGCCTTCCAGCAGCGGGTGCGGAAGCGGCAGCCGGAGGGGATGTTCGTCGGGGACGGGACGTCACCCGCCAGGATGATCCGCTCCCGGTGCTCCCGCGCCTCCGGGTCCGGCACGGGGACGGCGGAGAGCAGGGCCTGGGTGTAGGGGTGCGTCGGATGGTCGTAGATCTCGGCGTCGCGGCCGGTCTCCACGATCCGGCCGAGGTACATCACCCCCACCCGGTCCGAGATGTGGCGGACGATCGAGAGGTCGTGGGCGATGAAGAGGTAGGAGAGGTCGAACTCGCTCTGGAGCCGGTCCAGCAGGTTGATCACCTGCGCCTGGACCGACACGTCCAGCGCCGACACCGGCTCGTCGGCGACGATCACCTCCGGGCGCAGGGCCAGCCCCCGCGCGATGCCGATGCGCTGCCGCTGGCCGCCGGAGAACTGGTGCGGATAGCGGTTGATGTACTCGGGGTTGAGCCCGACGACGTCCAGCAGGTCCTGGACCTTCCTGCGCCGGTCGCCCTTGGGCGCCACCTCGGGGTGGATCTCGTACGGCTCCCCGATGATGTCGCCGACGGTCATGCGCGGGTTCAGCGAGGTGTACGGGTCCTGGAAGACCATCTGGATGTTGCGCCGGACCGCCCGCAGCGCCTTGCCCGACAGCCGGGTGACGTCCTCGCCCTTGTAGCGGATCTCCCCCGCAGTCGGGTTCTCCAGGTTGACCAGCATCTTGGCGACCGTGGACTTCCCGCAGCCGGACTCCCCGACGATGCCCAGGGTCTCCCCGCGGTGGAGCGTGAAGTCGACGCCGTCGACGGCCTTGACCGCGCCGACCTGCTTCTTGAACAGGATGCCCCGGGTCAGCGGATAGTGCTTGACCAGCCCGCTCACTTCGAGGATCGGCTCGGCGGACGAGGCCGGTGCGGAACTAGCCATGCAGGCACTCCCTCCAGAAGTGGCACGCGCTCGTACGGTCCGCGCCGGACCCGCCGGCCTCACCGGACCCGTCGACCGCGCCGGAGCCGTCGACCTCGTACAGCGGGGGTACGTCCGTCCGGCACACGTCCTGGGCCATCGGACAGCGCGGGTTGAAGGCGCAGCCGGGCGGGATGTTCATGAGGTTGGGCGGCAGGCCCTTGATGGCGTAGAGCTCCTGGCCCTTCTGGTCCAGGCGCGGGATGGAGTCGAGCAGGCCGCGGGTGTAGGGATGGGCCGGCGCCTTGTAGATGTCGTGGACCGGGGCCGACTCGACGATCCGGCCGGCGTACATCACCGCGATCCGGTCGGCGACGTCCGCGACCACACCCAGGTCGTGGGTGATGAGGATCAGGCCCATGCGGTACTCGTGCTGGAGTTCCGCGAGCAGGTCCATGACCTGGGCCTGGACGGTGACGTCGAGGGCGGTGGTGGGTTCGTCGGCGATGATCAGCGCCGGCTCCAGGGCCATCGCCATCGCGATCATGATGCGCTGGCGCATCCCCCCGGAGAACTGGTGCGGGTAGTCCTTGACCCGTTCCCGGGCGCCCGGGATGCGGACGCGGTCCATCAGCTCCACGGCCTTGGTCCGCGCGTCCTTCCGCGACATCCCCCGGTGCACGACGAACATCTCGCCGAGCTGGTCGCCCACCGTCAGCACGGGGTTCAGGGACGACAGGGCGTCCTGGAAGATCATCGCCATCTCGGCGCCGCGGACCTTCCGGCGCTCCTCCTCCTTGAGACGCAGCAGATCCTTGCCGCGGAAGAGGATCTCGCCGCCGGTGATCCGGCCGGGCGGCATGTCGAGGATGCCCATGATCGCCTGGGCGGTGACGGACTTGCCGGAGCCGGACTCGCCGAGCACGGCGAGGGTCTCGCCCGCGTCCACGCCGTAACTGACGCCGTTGACGGCCCTGGCGATCCCGTCCCGGGTGCGGAACTCCACGTGCAGGTCGCGTACTTCGAGCAGCACGGGGCCGTCACCTCAGCTTCGGGTCGAGGGCGTCGCGCACCGCGTCGCCGAGCATGATGAACGCCAGGACCGTGACCGCCAGGGCGCCCGAGGGCCACAGGAGGGCGTGCGGGGCGTTGCGGATGTAGGGCGAGGCGGCGGAGATGTCGATGCCCCAGGAGACGGTCGGAGGCTTCAGGCCGACGCCGAGGTAGGACAGGGTCGCCTCCAGCGAGATGTACGTGCCGAGCGCGATGGTCGCCACGACGATCACCGGGGCGACCGCGTTCGGCGCGATGTGCCGCAGCAGCAGCCGGGAGTGGGAGGCGCCCAGGGCCCGGGCGGCCTGGACGTAGTCGTTCTGTTTGGCGGTGATCACAGAGCCGCGGGCGATCCGGGAGATCTGGGGCCAGCCGAGCAGCACCATGAACCCGATGACCGGCCAGACCGTATTGCTGGTCACCACGGAGAGGAGGACCAGGCCGCCGAGGACGACCGGGATGGCGAAGAAGATGTCGGTGATCCGGGAGAGCACCGAGTCCCCCGCCCCGCCGAAGAACCCGGCCAGACCGCCCAGCACGCTGCCGAGCAGGGCGACGCCGAACGTGGCCAGGAAGCCGACCGTGACGGACGTTCGGGCGCCGTAGACCGTGCGGGTGTAGACGTCACAGCCCTGGCCGTCGAAGCCGAACGGGTGGCCGGGCTGGGAACCCTCCTGGGCCTTGGCGAGGTCGCACTTGAGGGGGCTCAGCCAGGTGATGGAACCGGGCCACAGGGAGATGAAGACCAGGAAGAGGATGACCAGGCCGGAGATGATGAAGACCGGGTTGCGGCGCAGGTCCCGCCAGGCGTCGGACCACAGGGACCGGGCCTTCTCGGACGGTCCGGTGCCCTGCGGCCCGCCGTCGGGGATCTTCTCGAGGGTCTCCCCCTCGGCGGTGGCCAGGTCCATCGTGCCGCCCATGCCTGTGTCGGCGATGGCGCCCTCCTCCGGGGTGCGGCCCGCGCCCGGCAGGTGCTGCTCCGGCGGCATCGGCTCAGGCATAGCGGATCCTCGGGTCGAGTACGGCGTACAGCAGGTCGACGAGCAGGTTGGCCACCAGGAAGACCAGGACGAGGACCGTCACGAAGCCGACGACGGTCTGGGTGTTCTGCCGGAGGATCCCCTGGTAGAGCTGGAAGCCGACGCCGTGGATGTTGAAGATGCGCTCGGTGACGATCGCACCGCCCATCAGGGCGCCGATGTCGGTGCCGATGAAGGTGACCACGGGGATGAGGGAGTTGCGCAGCAGGTGCCGGGTGACGACCCGGCGGCGGGGCAGCCCCTTGGCGACGGCCGTCCGGACGTAGTCGGACCGCCGGTTCTCCGCGATGGAGGTGCGGGTCAGCCGGGTGACGTACGCCAGGGAGACCGAGGCGAGCACCAGGCCCGGGACGATCAGTTCGCCGAAGGTGGCCTCGGAGGAGACCGACGGTTTGATCCAGCCCCATTCGACGCCGAGCAGCAGCTGGAGCAGCAGGCCGGTGACGAAGGTGGGGACGGAGATCACGACGAGGGTGAGGAGCAGCACCCCGGTGTCGACGGGCCGGCCGCGGCGCAGACCCGTCAGGACGCCGAGGGTGATGCCGATGACGATCTCGAAGACGATCGCGACGATCGTCAGCCGGATGGTGACCGGGAAGGCGGTCGCCATCAGCTCGGTGACCGGCTGGCCGTTGAACGCCGTACCGAAGTCTCCGGTGAAGACGTTCCCCATGTAGGTCAGGTACTGCTGCCATACCGGCTTGTCGAGGCCGAACTCCTTCTCCAGCTGGGCGGCGGTGGCCGGATCGCACTGCCGGTCGCCGCACAGGCCCGCGATGGGGTCGCCCATCACGTTCACCATCAGGAAGATCAGCAGCGTGGCACCGATGAACACCGGGATCATCTGGAGCAGACGCCGGATCACATACCGGCCCATGGCGGGTCAGCTGACCTTGATCTCGTTGTAGACCGGCACGGAGAACGGGTTGAGCTTGACGTTCGAGAGCCGTTCCGAGTAGCCGGCGCTGCCGTTCTGGTACCAGAGCGGGATGGCGGCCATGTTGTCGCGGACGACCTCCTCGGCCTGCTGGAAGATCTCGACGGCCTTGGCGGTGTCGGTCTCGGCGTTGGCCTGGTCGACGAGCTTGTCGAAGTCCTTGTTGGACCACTTGCCGTCGTTGGAGGAGGCGTTCGTGTAGTAGAGCGGCTGGAGGAAGTTCTGGATGAGGGGGTAGTCCATCTGCCACCCCGCCCGGAAGGGTCCGGTCATCTTCCGGTCGCCGATCTGGGCGCGGAAGTCCGCGAACGTGCCGACCGGGTTGCCGACGCAGGCCTTGTCGTTGCCGAGGGCGTTGTTGATCGAGTTGCAGACCGCGTCGACCCACTGTTTGTGCGATCCGGTGTCCGCGTTGTATGTGATCTTGACCTGGCCCCCGGGCAGGCCGCCGCCCTCCTGGATGAGCTTCTTCGCCTCGGCGGGGTCGTAGTCGCAGGCGTCCCCGCACAGGCCTTCCTTGAAGCCGCCCTCCTCGCCGAGCACGGGGGAGGTCCAGTCGGTGGCGGGGGTGCGGGTCTTCTGGAAGATCGTCTCGGTGATCTGTTTGCGGTCGATCGCGCGGGAGAGGCCGGTACGCACCTTGTCGGATCCGGTGGTGTTCCACTTCTTGTCGTAGAAGGGGAAGGCCAGGGTCTGGATGATGCCGGCGGGGGTGTTCAGATAGCGGTCGCCGAGGTCGTTCTTGACGTTCTTGAGCTGGGCCGCGGGCACGTCGTCGACGAGGTCGAGGTTGCCGGCGAGCAGGTCGGTGTAGGCGGTGTTGTTGTCGGTGTAGACCTTCAGGGTCACGCCGCCGTTCTGCGCCTTGTCGTCGCCGGGGTAGCCGTCCCACTTCTTCAAGGCCATCTGGGAGCCCTTGGTGTAGGAGTCGATCGTGTACGGCCCGTTTCCGATCGGTTTCTTCAGCCAGTTCGCGTGGTCGGTGAAGAAGGCCTGGGGCAGCGGGGCGTAGGCGGGGTAGCCCAGGGTGTCGGGGAAGGTCGAGAACTTCTGCTTGAGCTTGACGGTGAAGGTCCTGTCGTTCACGACCTTGAGGCCGGAGAGGACGTCCGTGGTCTGCGAGCCACTGGCGGGATGGGCCGCGGTGTAGCCCTCGATGTACTCGAAGAAGTAGGCGTTCTTCTGGTTGTTCTTCAGGCTCGCGGCGTAGTTCCAGGCGGTGACGAAGGATTTCGACGTCACTTTTTCGCCATTGCTGAACGTCCAGCCGTCCTTGACGGTGATGGTGAAGTTCTGGGAGTCCGTGGTCTCGATCTTCTCGGCCAGCATGTCCTCGGCGGCGCCGGTCTCCGGGTTGTACTTCTTCAGGCTGCGGAAGATCATGTCGAGCACCTTGCCGCCCTGCACCTCGTTGGTGTTGGCGGGCTCCAGCGGGTTCTGCGGGTCTCCCCAGGAGGAGCTGAGCACCGCACCGCCGTCGCCGCTGCCGCTCCCCCCGCCCCCGCACGCCGTCGCCGCGAGTGCTGCCGCCGCCGCGCATGCGGCCCACTTGGCGTGCGTGGCTCCACGCATGGATGCCTCCTCATTGACTTCGCTTTACCTGAGCGCCGGGCTCGGCACCGAAGCACTGAGCCAGTACCGGTAAATATCAACTTAAAAGGTGCATGACGCACACGGGCCGCGCCCAACGGGAGGGCTCCGGGGGCCGTTCGGGGGACGGAAGAAGTTGCTGCGGACACCGACAGCAGGATCCTGGCGGGGGGTCGAAAAGGATCTTCTTCGCAGGTCACAATGGATCTTCGGTGTAGTACGCAACGGATCTTCACCATCCGATACCGAACCGTTGGATTGCGACCCCGAGATGTACGCATTCCGACACCCTGGCGTCCGACTATCGAACTCCTTGCCCGTTTCGCGCAGTTGGTCCGAATTCAGACACGGAACGATTACGGCGCGCTACACGCGTAGCTACGATCCGGTCAAGTCCAGGCAAAGAAAGTAAAGAGAAAACCAAGGGAGACCAGAATTTATTGACCTTGAACGAATTGCGTTGAAAAAGTCCGGCGTAGCCCGTAGGGAGTGCCCTGCGGAGTCATCAGACCCTCCCTTGGGCCAGGAGCACCATGACCCCCCCAACTCCATCAGCGGCTGCCCCGCTTGAGGTGACCGACGAGAGCGTCGAGAAGTCGGCCTCTTCCGACGTCGTGAAGGCCGGCGAAGGCCGGTCTCCCGGTCGGCTGGCCTGGAAGCGCTTCAAGCGCGACCACACCGGTGTCATATCCGCCTATATCGTGATCTTCTTCTTCGTGATCGCGATCGCTGCTCCGCTGATCGCGAAGCTGTACGGCAAGGACCCCTACACGACCTACGCGAGCCAGCGGCCGGAGCTGCTGAACCCCTTCGCGTACCCGGCCGGCCCCAACGGCGGCATGAGCTCCGAGTTCTGGTTCGGCATCGAACCCCAGCTCGGCCGAGACGTCTTCACCTTCCTGATCTACGCGATCCGCAACTCGCTGGGCATCGCGCTCGCCGCCACCGTGCTCACCGTGGTCCTCGGTGTGGTCATCGGCACCACCGCGGGTTACGTCGGCGGCAAGACGGACTATCTCGTGGGCCGGGTCATCGACATCCTGCTGTCGTTCCCGTCCACCCTGTTCTTCATCGCCTTCATGCCGGTCGTGTTCGGCCTCTTCGTCGCCCCCGACGAGGAGATCCCGACCTGGCTGCGGGCCACGGCTCTGATCATCGTCCTTTCCGCCTTCGGCTGGGCGTCCATCGCCCGACTGCTGCGCGGCCAGGTACTGGGCCTGCGTGAACGGGAGTTCGTCGAGGCGGCCAAGGTCACGGGTGCATCACCGGGGCGTATCGTCTTCAAGGAGCTGCTGCCCAACCTGTGGACGCCGATCATCATCCAGACCACGCTGATGCTCCCGGCGTACGTCACCGCCGAGGCCGGCCTCGCCTTCCTCGGGGTCGGCATGATCGACCCGACCCCGGACTGGGGCGTCATGATCGCGCGGGGTGCAAGTTTCTACACCGAGGACCTCACCTTCATGCTCTTCCCGGGCCTGGCCATGGTGATCTTCGTTCTCGCGTTCAACCTGCTCGGCGACTCGGTGCGTGACGCACTCGACCCCAAGTCCAAGCGCTAGCTCCGACGCTCGTCAGGACCACGGCAAGGACGCCGGGGTGCCGGATCTCTCTCATCACTCCCACTTCAAGGCAGGCAGCATGTCCTTCTCGCGCAGAAACTTCCTCATCGCCACCGGCGTCGCCGCGGCGTCGACGTCGGTGCTGAGCGCCTGCAGCAGCGGCGACGAGGGGGGCTCCTCGCAGGACAAGGCCCCCAAGGTCACCGGGGCCAAGACCGTCGAGATCCCGGTCGGCACCAAGGCCGACTCCACCGGTCCGGCCGCCGCGGTGTCGGGCGCGGTCAAGGGCGGGACGATCTACTCGCTCCAGCAGTTCGACATGGACCACATGGACCCGGCGCAGATCTACGTCTCGACCGAGGCCGCCATCACCGTGCCGATCATGCGCGGTCTGACCGGCTACAAGCTGGACGCGAAGGGCAACGCCACCCTGGTCGGCGACGCCGCGACCGACGCCGGCACCATGAAGGACGGCGGCAAGACCTGGACCTTCACGCTGAAGGACGGTCTGAAGTGGGAGGACGGCGCCGAGGTCTCCTCGGACGACCTCCGCCACACCTTCGAGCGCATCTTCGCCACCTTCGTCACCGAGGGTCCGCGCTACGTCCAGGACTTCCTGGTGGGCGGCGACAAGTACAAGGGCCCGTACGAGGGCAAGAGCCTGTCCTCCATCGAGGTCGACGGCAAGACCATCACCTTCCGTCTGAAGGAAGCCCGCGCCGACTTCAACTTCACGCTCGCGATGCGCGCTTACTCCCTGGTGCCGAAGAAGCACGACACCAGGGAGAAGTACGACAAGCAGCCGATCTCCTGCGGTCCGTACAAGGTCGAGAGCCGCAACATCGGCAAGTCGATGACCTTCGTGCGCAACGAGCACTGGGACCCGGCGACGGACTCGATCCGCAACGCCTACCCGGACAAGTACGTCTTCCAGATGGGCTACGAGCTGGTCGCCTCGACCGACCGCTGGATCGCGGACAAGGGCACCGACCAGTACGCGGTGCCGATCTTCAACGAGGTCGCGCCCGAGCGCATCGCCCAGGTCCTCACCAACGCCGATCTGAAGAAGCGTGTCCTCACCGCGGTCGACACGGTCACGTACTACTGGCCGATCAACATGACCCGCATCAAGGACCTCAAGGTCCGCCAGGCCATCAACTACGCGTGGCCGCACCAGCAGCTCCAGACCATCGGCGGCGGTGCCTACAGCCAGGAGATCGCCACCACGATCTTCGCCCCGGTGACCCCCGGCTACACCAAGTTCGACCTGTACGGCGTGGACAAGAAGCCGGGCGGCAACCCCGAGAAGGCCAAGGCCCTGCTGAAGGAGGCCGGCAAGGTCGGCCAGAAGCTGGTCATCGCCTACCAGCAGTCGGACACCGCGGTGAAGACCGCCGTCGCCATCAAGAACGCGCTGGAGGCGGCCGGCTTCACGGTCGTCAACAAGCAGGTCGACAAGTCGACCTTCTACACCCAGATCGGCAAGATCGACAACGACTTCGACCTGTTCGCGGCCGGCTGGAGCCCGGACTGGCCGAACGGTTACTCGCAGTTCTACCCCTGCTGGAGCGGCAAGAACATCGGCGACGGCCGCAGCAACTACGCCCAGCTGAACGACCCGAGCGTCAACAAGGCGATCGACGCGGCCTCCCAGATCGCGGACGTCGCGGAGGCCAACAAGGCCTGGGGCAACATCGACAAGATGATCATGGAGCTGGCCGCGGTCGTTCCGGACTATCACAAGATCCGCAACTACCTGTACGGCTCCAAGGTCGGCAACGTCATCTGGGACAGCGCCAACACCTGCGTCGCGCTCTCGCAGCTCTACGCCAAGAAGTAAGCGCACGCCTCCCGGGGGTGGCCGTCACCACGGCCACCCCCCTGCGGCCCACCCCCCTCTCCTTACCGCGGCGACGGCGCCCCGTCCGGAAAGTCACGCCTCATGTTCCGCTTCCTTGTCCGCCGAGTCACCGGCGCGCTGGTCATCCTTTTGATCATCAGCGCCATCACCTTCTGGCTCTTCTACGCCGTGCCGCGTGACCCCGCCATGATGTCCTGCGGCAAGAACTGCACGCCTGAGAACCTCGCGCAGATCCGGAAGAACCTGGGCATCGACCACTCCATCCCGGTGCAGTACTGGTACTGGCTGAAGGGCGTCTTCGCCGGTCGCGACTACGCCGGTTACGGGTACTGCGACGCGCCCTGCTTCGGCTACTCCTTCGCCAACAACGTGCCGGTCTTCGACACGATCATGGACCGCCTGCCGACGACCCTCTCGCTCGCCTTCGGCGCGGCCGTCGTCTTCCTGGTCCTCGGTGTCGGCGCGGGCATGCTCGCGGCCCTCAAGCAGGGCAAGGTCCTGGACAAGTTCGCCAGCTCGGCGTCGCTGCTCGGTTCCTCGCTGCAGATCTACTTCGTCGGCTACATCGCGATGTACTACTTCGTCGCACAGCTGGGATGGCTCGACCAGCCGTCGTGGACCCCGTTCTCCGAGAACCCGATGTCCTGGTTCTCCGGACTGCTGCTGCCCTGGCTGGTCCTGGCGATCATCTTCACCGCCAACTACACCCGTATGACCCGCTCGCAGCTCGTGGAGCAACTGAGCGAGGACTACGTCCGCACCGCCCGCGCCAAGGGCCTGTCCCGGGCGAACGTGTTCTTCCGGTTCGCCTGGCGGGGCGCGATGGGCCCCATCGTCACGGTGTTCGGCATCGACCTCGGCACGCTGATCGGCGGCGCCATCATCACCGAGCAGACCTTCAGCCTCCCGGGGATCGGCCGGCTCGCGGTGAAGTCCGTGGACCAGAGCGACCTGCCGATGCTGCTCGGCGTGACCCTGCTGGCCGCGGGCGCGATCGTGTTCTTCAACATCATCGTCGATGCCGTCTACGCTCTCATCGACCCGCGGATCCGGCTCGCCTGACCTCCGCCAAGCCCCCTACCTCTCGCATCACCCCCCAGGAGCGTCCCCGTGACGAGCACCGCCCAGCAGCCCTTCCTCTCCGTCAGGGACCTGAAAGTCCATTTCTCCACCGAGGACGGCGTCGTCAAGGCCGTCGACGGGCTCTCCTTCGACCTGTTGAAGGGCAAGACGCTCGGCATCGTGGGCGAGTCGGGTTCCGGCAAGTCGGTCACCAACCTGGCCATCCTGGGTCTGCACGACCGCGACCGCACGGCGATCGAGGGCGAGGTCGTGCTGGACGGCAAGGAGTTGCTGACCGCCACCGAGAAGGAGCTCGAGCGGCTGCGCGGCAACAAGATGTCGATGATCTTCCAGGACGCGCTCGCCTCGCTGTCGCCGTACCACACGATCGGCAAGCAGATCAGCGAGACGTACCGCAAGCACACCGGCGCCTCCAAGAGCCAGTCGCGTGCCCGGGCGATCGAGATGCTGAGGCGGGTCGGGATCCCGCAGCCGGAGGTCCGGGTGGACGACTACCCGCACCAGTTCTCCGGCGGTATGCGCCAGCGCGCGATGATCGCCATGGCCCTGGTCTGCGACCCGGAACTGCTGATCGCCGACGAGCCGACCACGGCCCTCGACGTGACCGTCCAGGCGCAGATCATGGACCTGCTCAAGGACCTCCAGCAGGAGTTCGGCACCGCGATCATCTTCATCACGCACGACCTCGGCGTCATCGCCGACATCGCCGACGACGTACTGGTCATGTACGGCGGCCGGTGTGTGGAGCGGGGCACCAAGAGGGAGGTGCTGCGCAGCCCGCAGCACCCCTACACGCTGGGCCTGCTGAGCTCGATGCCGAGCCTGGACCACCCGGTGGACGTCCCGCTCAACCCCATCCCCGGTTCGCCGCCCTCGCTGCTGAACCCGCCGACGGGCTGCCGCTTCCACCCCCGCTGCACCTTCGCCGAGAAGGTCGAGGGGGGCCTGTGCTCCACGGAGCAGCCGCCGCTGGAGATCACGAACGGCCGGGGTTCCGCCTGCCACCTGACCGCCGCCCAGCGCGCCGAGTATTTCTCCGACCTCGCCGGCAGCGCGGCGAACTGACGTACAAGAGACGGGATTTCACCACCATGAGCAACACCACCCCCCTCCTGGACGTCTCGGGGCTCACCAAGCACTTCCCGATCAAGGGCGGCTTCCCGATCCGGCGTACGGTCGGTGCCGTGCAGGCCGTGGACGGGCTGGACTTCCAGGTCGCCGAGGGCGAGAGCCTTGGTCTGGTCGGCGAGTCCGGCTGCGGCAAGTCGACGACGGGCCGGCTGATCACCCGGCTGCTGGAGCCGACGGGCGGCCGGATCTCCTACCGCGGGCAGGACATCACGCACGCGGGCCGCAAGCAGCTGGCGCCGATCCGCTCCGAGATCCAGATGATCTTCCAGGACCCGTACGCGTCGCTGAACCCGCGCCAGACGGTCGGCAAGATCGTCTCCGGGCCGATGGAGATCAACGACATCCACCCGGCCGGCGGGCGCGAGGCACGGGTGCGCGAGCTGCTGGAGATCGTGGGTCTCAACCCCGAGCACTACAACCGCTTCCCGCACGAGTTCTCCGGCGGCCAGCGCCAGCGCATCGGCGTCGCCCGCGCGCTGGCCCTCGAACCCAAGCTGATCGTGGCCGACGAGCCGGTCTCCGCGCTCGACGTGTCCATCCAGGCGCAAGTCGTCAACCTGCTCCAGAAGGTCCAGCGGGACCTGGGCATCGCCTTCGTCTTCATCGCCCACGACCTGGCCGTCGTCCGGCACTTCTCGCAGCGCGTGGCCGTCATGTACCTCGGCCGGATCGTCGAGATAGCCGATCGCGACGACCTGTACGGCAACCCGCGCCACCCCTACACCCGGGCGCTGCTGTCCGCCGTGCCCGAGGCCACCGTGCAGGACGAGGGAGCTCCGGGCCGGGACCGCATCCGCCTCGTCGGGGACGTGCCCTCGCCCATCAACCCGCCCTCCGGCTGCCGGTTCCGCACCCGCTGCTGGAAGGCGACGGAGAAGTGCGCCACCGAGGCCCCGCCGCTGGTGCAGGTCGAGGGCAACAAGCCCGGTCACCTGACGGCGTGCCACTACCCCGAGACCGCGGACGTCGTCATCGCCGACGTGCCGGCTCCGCGTCTCGCCAAGGACCCCGAGGCGGCGGCCTGACACACCCCTTTTCGTCAGCCGCCCCCTTTCGGAACGGACTTTCTCGGCCCATTGACCCGAGCCCATGAACGTCCGGTCCAGGGGACGAAGGCCCGCGCTCACCCGGCGCGGGCCTTCACTCGTCACCACTCGCTCCGGGCCGGCCCTCTCGCACCCTCGGGCCATGGACTACGCGAAGATGCGGACGCGAACGGCCCCGCGATCGAGCGTGCCGCGATCGGCCGGATGCGGCGTCCGGACGCCGTCGTGATCCCGGAGGTCTCGCTCGACGAAGAAGGCCTCGCGGTCGATGCGACGCAGGTGCTCGCAGTCGACGAGATCGTCTCCCCGTCCAGTCCCGAGAACGACTACGGCGACAAGTTCGCCGAGTACCCCGCGATGGGCATCGCCCACTGTCTGATCGTCGATCCCCGCACCGGCCACACCGAGGTGCACTCCACCCCCTGCAAGGACCGCTACCAGCAGAAGGAACCGCACATCTTCGGGGACACGGTGCCTTTCGGGCCGTGGACGCTGGAGACCGCCGGTTCCCATCGCTACGGCAGGACGCGGGAGTAGGCGCCAGGGCCGGCGCGGCCCCGCCGTGCAGCATCCATGCGCCAGCCGAACACCTCGCGCGCACAGTGGTGACTCGAGTGGTTCGAGGTACGGGGGGTACATGGAAATCCAGCTGCTGGGCTGCGTCGAGGCACGGGCCCGCTCCGGCGACAAGCTGCCGCTTCCGCACGGCACCAAACTGCTGCTGGCGGCGCTGGCCTGGACCCCCGGCGCGTTCGTCGCCGACGAGGCGCTGATCGAGCGGGTGTGGCAGGAGCGCCGGCCCATGCACCCGCGCGACGCCCTGTACATCCAGGCCACCCGGCTGCGGAAGGCGCTGCGGGCCGACGGGCAGCTGACCGAGGGCTTCGAACTGATCCGCAAGCGCGGCGGCTACGTCCTCGCGATCGACGACCGCCGCGTCGACACCGCGCGGTTCCGCGCCCTCGTCCGGCAGGCACAGCAGGGCGCCCGCGCCGGCGACACCGAGACCGCCCTCGCCCTCTACGCGCGGGCCCTCGAGCTGTGGCGGGGCGAGCCGCTGTCCGACGTGCGCACGCCCTGGGCGGAGTCGGCGCGGGTGACGCTGCGGCGCGAGCACCGGGAGGCGCTGGTGGGCAGCACCGAGCTGTACCTGCGCGCGGGGCGGCACGAGGAGTGCCTGCCGCAGCTGCACTGGCTGGCCGAGATGCACCCCTTCGACGAGAAGGTCACGGGCCTGCTGATGCTCGCCCTGCACCGCGGCGGACGGCAGGCGGACGCGCTGGACTGCTTCCAGCTGCTGCGCCTGCGGATGATCGACCTGCTGGGCTGCGAACCGGGCCCGGAGTTGCGGTCCCTGCACGAACGGATCCTCGCCCGCGACCCGCGGCTGCGACTCGGCAGCGCGTACGCCCACTCCGTCTGAGGCGGTCCGGCGGCCGACGTGGCTCAGCCGTCGAAGTGCTCGGTCAGGTACAGCGTGAGGCGGGACTCGGCGTCCGGTGGAAGCTCACGGTGACGATGGTGGGGCGGCGGGCGGTGCGGGGCGGGGTCCCCGGGAGGGCGCCGGATGCCCAGCGTCGCGTACAGGGCGGCCGCCTCGGTCCCGGCCTCGTGCGCCGGCCCGGTGTCGCCGCGGGCCGCGTGGGCGGCGGCGAGGGCCGCCGTGGCACGGGCGTGCAGGAGGCGCTGGCCGGAGCTCCGGGCGAGGTCCGCCGCCAGGGCCGCCGCGTCGCGGGCCCGGACGAAGGCGGCTCCGGACTCGGTGTCGGTGTCGGTGTCGGTGTCGGTGTCGGTGTCGGTGTCGAGGAGCGTCAGGGCGGTGGTGAGGTGGACGCGCGGGAGGGTGAGGGGGTTGCCGTCGGCCGCGAGGCGTTCGGCGCGCTCCAGATGGTCCAGGGCGTCGGCCGGGCGTCCCTGGGCGCGGGCCAGGTCGGCGCGGGCCAGCAGGACCTCCACGAGCCCCGCCCGGTGGCCGGTGCGCTCGGCGATCTCGAAGGCGGCGTCGAGGTGTTCGGCCGTCTCCTCCGCGCGGCCCCCGCGCAGCTTCACCGCGGCGACCCCGACCAGGCTGTCGACCTGGCAGTTGCGGTTCTCCACCCGCCGGGAGACGGCGAGTGCGTCCTCGTAGGCGAGGAGCGCGCGGTCGTCCTGGCCGGCGTCGGCGCGGACCCGGCCCAGCGCCTCCAGGGCCACGGCCTCCGTGTAGGTGGACCCGGAGTCGCGGGAGACCAGGAAGCAGGTGCGCAGCGCCGCCGTCGCCTCGTCCCACCGGGCCTGCTTCTGCCGGACCAGGGCGAGGTTGACGAGGGCCATCGCGCGGTTGTGGTGGACCGTGTCGCCGATCAGGTCGAGGGCCGCGCTTGCCGCCTCCTCGGCCGCGTCCAGGCGGCCCAGGGCGAGGTTCAGGGAGGCCGTGTTGATCAGCATGATCTCCACGTTCTTGACGTTGTCCAGGGTGCGGTAGAGCGCGAGGGCACGGTCGTAGCAGGGCAGCGCGCGGCGCAGCTCGCCCAGCAGTTTGAGGGTCACGCCCTTGCCCTGGAGGCTGCCGGCCTCGCCGTACGTCCAGCCGGCCCGGCGGGCCAGCCGCTCCGCCTCCTCGTACTCCGTCAGGGCGCCCCGCAGGTCCCCGTTGCGCCAGCGGGCACTGCCCAGGGACAGGCTCATGGAGGCCTGGCCGACCTCGTCCCCGCCGCGCGCGGCCACCTCCCGGGCGAGGGTCGCCAGCCGCATCCAGTCGGAGAGCGGCCTGCGGTGGTGGAAGAGGTCCTGGAGCGCGTCCACCAGCCACCACACGTACGGCGCCGGGCCGTGCTCGGCGGCGTGTCCGATCGCGGCCGCGATGTCGTCCCACTCGCCGTCGAACCAGGCGTACGCCTCCTCGGGGCCGGCGAACTTCCGCGGCAGGGAGCCCTCGACGGCGGTCGGCCGGGTGCGCATGACGTACAGGCCGGCGGTGGCGGCCGCGTTGACGACGCTCTGGAGGTAGTGGTCGAGGACGCGGGTGACGGCGGCGGCCCGCTCCTCGGGGGAGTCCTCGGCGGCCGTCCGGTCGCGGGCGTACTCGTGCACGAGGTCGTGCCAGGCCGGACGGCCGTGCTCGACGTCGCGCAGCAGATGGACCCGCTGGGCCAGTCGCAGCAGGTCGGCCAGGCGATGTTCGTCGGTCCCGGCCGCCGCGGCCGCCGCCGGGACCGACCGGCCCGTACCCGGCAGCGCGCCCAGCGAGCGGAAGGCGCGTCGGGCCTCCTCCGGCAGAACCCCGTAGGACAGGTCGAGCGCGGCCCGTACGGCGACGGACTCCTCGCCCTCGACATGCAGCCGGGCCAGCCGCCCCCGGTCCGCGAGGTCACGGACGTAGGCCCGGATGCTGCCCGGCCGGTCGCCGATCCAGGAGCCCGCGACACACAGGGCGAGCGGCAGGTGGTCGCAGAGTTCGACCAGCCGTGCCGCCGCCTCCGGATCGGCGGCGACGGCCTCCGTGCCCACGGCGCCGCTGATCAGCTCCAGCGCGGCGGCACGGTCGAGGACGTCGCAGGAGACCCGGTAACCGCCGTCCAGGGTGACCAGACCGCTGAGCTTGTCGCGGCTCGTCACCAGCGTCAGCGAGCCCGCCGAGGCGGGCAACAGCCGTCGTACGTACGACGCGTCGGCCACGTCGTCGAGGACGACCAGCACCCTGCGGTCCGCGAGCAGCGTGCGGTACAGCGCGGTCTGCGCCTCGGCGCCCAGCGGAATGTCGCGCGGGGCGCAGCCCAGACCCTGGAGGAGCAGCGGCAGCGCCTCGCCGGGGGTCATCGGCTCGGCGTTGTCGAAGCCCCGCATGTCGAGGAAGAGCTGGCCGTCGGGGAAGCGGTCGGCGACCCGGTGGGCCCAGTTCAGCGCCAGGGCGCTCTTGCCGACGCCCGCGGGTCCCACGATCAGGGCGAGCGGTTCCGAGGTGCGCAGACAGGAGTCGAGCCGGTCGAGTTCACGGTCACGGCCGACGAAACGGCGCGGGGTGGGCGGGAGTTGACGCGGTACGGGCCGCTCGGACGCCGGGGCGGACCGCTCGGGCGGGGCGGCGCCCGCGGAGCCGCCGCCGCGCAGCAGCCGCTGGTGCAGGTCCCTGAGGTCGGCCGAGGGTTCCATGCCGAGTTCGTCGACCATGCGGCGGCGCAGCGCGGTGTACAGCTCCAGTGCCTCGGCGCTGCGCCCGTCCTGGTGCAGGGCGCGCATCAACAGGCCGTGGGGACGTTCGCGCAGCGGGTGGGCGGCGGTCAGCCGGAGGAGTTCGGCGATGGCCTCGCGGTGCCGGCCGGTCTCGATCCCCGCCTCGGCCACGCCCTCGCGGGCCACGAGGTGCAGCTCGGCGAGGCGTTGGCGCTCGGCCTCGCGCACCGCGATCTCCGGCAGGTCGGACAGCGGCTCGTCCCGCCACAGCGCGAGGGCCTGTTCACCGCCGCGCCGGGCCGTTCGCCAGTCGCCGTCGGCCGCGGCCCGTGAGGCGTCCCTGATGAGGTTCTCGAAGGCCAGCAGGTCGAGTTCGTCCGGGCCGGCGTGCATGACGTAGCCGGGCCGCCGGGTGGTCAGCAGCTCCGTCCCCGCCGGGCCGAGGGCGCGCCGCACCTCCGCGACGAGGGCCCGTACCCGGGCCGCGCCCGCGCCGGGCGGCCGGTCGTCCCACAGACACCGGATCAGCCGGTCGACGGAGACCACGTGGTTGGCGTGCAGCAGGAGCACGGCGCACAGCGCGCGTTGCCGGCCGGTGAGTACGACGGCCCGTCCGTCGATCTCGACGTCCAGCGGTCCGAGCAGGCGGAACCGGGGCCGTGGGGTGAGCATTCACAGAACGTAGTCCAGGGGCGACGGCCGGGCAACGCCGACCTGCGCGAGCGGGAACCGGCGGCATCTCGGACGTCGCGATCCGGCCAATCCCGGGGCCCGGGCCCCGGGCGGTGGCCCGGCGCCGTACGAGGCGGGGCGGCCGGGGCCGGGGCGGGGCGGGCGCCGCGTGTCCCCCGTCGGTCGCCCGCCCCGGACAAGAGTCTCGCCGGGTCACCTTTCGGGACCCCTTCGGCGATCTTTCATCCGTCTTTCACCCCGCCCCGACCGGCGAGGACCGGTCGGCACGGGGACGGACGTCCGGCTAGACGCCGGTGCGGCCGTCGATCAGTTCGCGCAGGATGTCGAGGTGGCCGTTGTGCCGGGCCGTCTCCTCGACCAGGTGCAGGAGGATCCAGCGCAGGTCCACATGCCGGCCGTCGCGCGTCGGCCGCTGCGCCTTGGTGGCGAGGTCGTGCTCGGCGACCAGTTTCCGGTGCCGCTCGGCGTGTTCGGCGTACTCGTCGAGCACCTGCGCGAGGGGGAGGTCGACGGCGATGCGCATCTCGCGGTCGGGGTCCTCGTCGGTCCACGGCCCCTCGTCCTCCTCGCCGAGGAACACGACCCGGAACCAGTAGTACTCGACCCAGCGCAGATGGTTGACCAGGCCGCTCGGCGTCATCAGCGGCGAATGCGGCAGGGGCGCCTTACGGGCGTCGGCTTCGGAGAGGTCCTCGCACTTGGCGCGGGCGGTGTCGCGGGCGTAGTCGAGGAAGGTGGTCAGCTGGGTGCGCTCGTCCCACGCGGTGGGCATGTCGTCAGTTCTCGTCATCGCGCAGAGCATCTCCGGCCGGCGGCCCGCCTGTCGAGGGAATTCGGATGTTCTGGATCTTGTCCTGTGCCGCACCGGCGTGTGGCAGACTGCCGCGGTGGTCGATCATTCGTTCGCGGATCTGACACTCGCCGCGCTGTACGACAGCATCAATCCGTGGGGGCCGGACGACGACTTCTACCTGAACCTGGTGAGATCCGCCGACTCGGTCCTCGACGTCGGCTGCGGTACGGGCCGGCTCCTCGCGCGGGCCGCGTCGGACGGGCACCGGGGGCGGCTCACGGGCCTCGATCCGGCGGCCGCGATGCTCGTACAGGCCCGGCGCCGGGCCCCCGGCGTGGAGTGGCTGCTCGGGGATCTCAACATCCGTCTGTGGCGGGGCGACTTCGACCTCGTGATCATGACGGGCCACGCCTTCCAGGTGCTCCTCGGCGACGAGGAACTGCGCGGCGCGCTGCGGTCCGTACGGTCGGCCCTGGGCGACGGCGGACGGTTCGTCTTCGAGACCCGGAACCCGGGCGCGCGGGCCTGGGAGACCTGGACCCCGGAGCACGTCCGCGAGGTCACCGACACGGACGGCCGGGTGGTACGGGTCTGGCACGAGCTGGAGGACGAACCCCGCGGTGACCGGGTCACGTTCACGGAGACCTTCGACTCCCCCGGCTGGCCCCGGCGCCACACCGGCCGCGCCACCCTCCGCTTCCTCACCCCGGGGAGCCTGACCGGTTTCCTGGCGGAGGCGGGACTGCGGGTCGAGGAGCAGTACGGGGACTGGAACCGGGGACCACTGACCCCGATGAGCCCGGAAATCATCACCGTGGCAACACCGGCCCCCTGACACCACCGCGAGCGTTCATCACCACAGCCTCTACACCCCGCGGACCCCACAGGGACCCCTTGGGGCACGGGCCCCTCGCGGGCGCGGACCCCTGGGGGAGGCAAGCCCCACAGGGGCGCAATCCCCCTGAGGGGCGCGGGGAACTGCGCGACCGGCCACGACGGATCCGCACCGGCACCGCACCCGCACCCGCACCCGCACCCGCACCCGCCGGACGACACCAGAAGAACACGCACCCGCCGCAGCGACCCCGGAAGAACCGCGCCCCCCGAGCGACACCGGAAGAACCACGAGCCTCACCGGGCACCCCCGGCGATCACGCGCGCATGCCCCCCCGAACTCACCCCTCCTCCAGCGCCGTCAGCGCCGGATCCAGCACGATGTCCTCCTCGCGCGCCTCGGTCGTGGGCTCCTCCGGGAAGTGGCAGGCCGTCAGATGGCCCTCGTGGTTGCCGGAGATCCGGACCAGCGGCGGCTCCTCGGCCGCGCACTTGTCCTGCGCCTTCCAGCACCGGGTCCGGAACCGGCAGCCCGAGGGCGGGGCGATGGGCGACGGCACGTCCCCGGCAAGCCGGATCCGTTCGCGCGCGGCCGTGTCCCCGCCGGCGACGTTCACCTCGGGGACCGCGGAGAGCAGCGCGTGGGTGTACGGGTGCCGCGGCCGGGCGTAGATGGAGTCGCGGTCGCCGACCTCGATGATCTTCCCGAGGTACATGACGGCCACGCGCTGCGAGAAGTGCCGGACGACGGCCAGGTCGTGGGCGATGAACAGGAACGCGATGCCGAGTTCCTGCCGGACCTTCTGGAGCAGGTTGACGACCTGCGCCTGGATGGACACGTCGAGCGCGGAGACCGGCTCGTCGGCCACGATCAGCTTGGGTTCGAGGGCCAGCGCGCGGGCGACGCCGATGCGCTGGCGCTGGCCGCCGGAGAACTCGTGCGGGAAGCGGTTGTAGTGCTCGGGGTTGAGACCCACGATCTCCAGCAGCTCGCGCACCCGTTTTTCCCGGCCGCCCTCGGGCTCGATCCCGTTGACCTCCATCGGCCCGGAGACGATCTTGCCGACGGTCTGCCGGGGGTTGAGCGAGGAGTAGGGGTCCTGGAAGATCATCTGGATCTCGGAGCGGATCGGCGCCAGCTGCCGGCGCGAGGCGTGCGAGATGTCCTGCCCGCGGTACGTGATCGTCCCGGCCGTGGGCTCCATGAGCCGGGTGATCAGCCGGCCCGTCGTGGACTTGCCGCACCCCGACTCCCCCACCAGGCCGAAGCTCTCGCCGGCCCGGACGCTCAGGTCGATGCCGTCCACGGCCTGCACCTGGCCGACCGTACGCCGGATCGGGAAGCCTCCCTTGACCGGGAAGTGCTTGGTGAGCCCCTCCACGACGAGCAGCTGCTCCCCCTCGCCGTCGGCGCCCGCCTCGCGCGGGGCGGGGAGAACGGGTTGTTCCTTCTTCACGTGCTCCTCCTGACCTTCTTCACGTGTCTGCTCCACAAGGGCCTGCCCTATCCCAGCCGGGGCCTGATCTCGTCCACGAAGATGGTCCGCTTCTGCTCCGCCGTCAGGTGACAGGCGGAGGCGCGGTCCGGTGCCAACAGGGGACGTTCGGTGACACAGCGGTTGCCGGCGATCCGGTCCCGGAAGGTGCAGCGGGGGTGGAAGCGGCAGCCGGAGGGCGGGGTCAGCAGCGACGGCGGGGTGCCGGGGATGGGGGCGAGCGGCGTGCCCAGGTCCGAGTCCAACCGGGGCATGGAGTTCAACAAGCCCCAGGTGTAGGGGTGTTGTGGTGCACGCAGCACCTGCTCGGTGGTGCCGCGCTCGACCGCGGCGCCCGCGTACATCACCATGATGTCGTCGGCCATGTCGGCGATGACCCCGAGGTCGTGCGTGATGAAGATGATCGCGGTGCCGAACTCCCGCTGGAGGTCCTTCAGCAGATCGAGGATCTGCGCCTGGACGGTGACGTCGAGCGCGGTGGTCGGCTCGTCGGCGATCAGCAGGTCGGGGTCGCAGATCAGCGCCATCGCGATCATCGCGCGTTGCCGCATTCCGCCGGAGAACTGGTGCGGGTAGTCCTTGGCCCGTTCCCGGGGGTGGGGGATGCCGACCTTGCCGAGCATCTCCACCGTGCGCTCCCAGGCGGCCTTCTTCGAGGCGCCCCGGTGCTTCATGTACGGCTCGGCGATCTGCCGGCCGACGGTGTAGTAGGGGGAGAGCGCGGTGAGCGGGTCCTGGAAGATCATCGCGATCTTGTTGCCGCGCAGCTTCTCCAGTTCCGACTCCCGGGCCGTGGTCAGCTCCTGGCCCTCCAGCAGGATCTCGCCCTCGACGGTGGTGAACATCGGGTTGTGCAGCCCGAGAACGGTGAGGTTGGTGACGGACTTCCCCGATCCGGACTCGCCGACGATGCCCAGGGTGCGGCCGCGTTCGAGGTCGAAGGAGAGTCCGTCGACGGCCCGGACGGCACCGTCCTCCGTGGTGAAGCTGACATGCAGGTCCCGTACCGAGAGGAACGCGCCCGCGCCGGCCGGGACGGGCGCCCCGGCCTCCTTGGTCACAGTGGTCACGACAAAGCTCCTGACGACGGTCCGGGAGACGGCTAGGCCAGCCGTACGCGCGGGTCGATGAAGGCGTAGCAGGCGTCGACGACGATGTTGCACAGCAGGATCACGGCGGCGGCGAAGAGCATCACGCCGAGCAGCAGCGGAAGGTCGCTGAACTGCACGGACTCCACCGCGAGATGACCGAGGCCGGGCAGTCCGAAGGTGTACTCGGTGATGATCGCGCCGCCCAGCATCGAGGAGAGGTCGATGCCGAGGATGGTGACGATCGGGATGAGGGAGCCGCGCCAGGCGTACCGGAAGAAGACGTACCGCCGGCTCATCCCCTTGGCGCGGGCGGTGCGGATGTGTTCCTCCTGGAGCTGCTCGATCATCGACGAGCGCGCCATACGGGTGTACTGCGCGGCGAAGATCGTGGACAGCACGACCCAGGGGATCATCAGCCCGGTGAACCAGGCGACGGGATCCTGGGTGAGCTCGGTGTACCGGGGCTCGTCGAAGAGGTGGGTCTGGTACACCAGCACCGCGAGGGCGAGCGGTCCCAGGAAGTAGATCTGCATCGAGCTGAGCACCATGGAGCCCGCGGTGAAAGACTTGTCGATGAGCGTGCCGCGCCGCCAGGCGGCCAGCATCCCGGTGCCGAGTCCGACGAACAGGAAGACGACGGTGGCGCCGAGCGCGAGCGAGACGGTGAGCGGCAGCCGGTCCATCAGGGTCGACCAGACCTGCTCGTTGGTGTGGTACGAGTAGCCGAAACAGGGGGCGGGGCAGGGCCCCTGGGCGAAGTCGTCCCGGCCCGCGAGCAGCCCCTGAAGGAAGATCCAGAACTGCTCGGGGATCGACTTGTCGATGCCGAGCGTGCGATGGATGTTGGCCAGCGCGTCGGGCGTGCACGTCTTGCCGCACATCAGCAGCGCCGGGTCACGGGGCATGCCGAAGAACAGCAGGAAGGCGACGACGGTCAGCAGGACCAGGATCACCAGCGAGCCGAGGGTCCGGCGAAGAAGGAAGCGCAGCATCTCAGTGGCAGCTTTCGGGCTCGTGAGGACGGCTCGCGGAGCCGGCTCAAAGGGCCGTGCGGGCCGGTGCGCCCCGTCGCGCGGACGGGACGGGGCGCACCGGGCGCCGCGCTCGGGAAGGGGTTACTTCACAAACAGCCTGCGCGGGTCGATGCCGCCGATGACGTCGTCGTACACGAGGCCACCGATCTTCGAACCGGCGATCTGGGTCTGCTTGTAGTACGCCGTCGGGATGTTGGAGACGACGTCCTTCACGATGTACTCGTTGATCTTGTTCCAGGCCTCGGCGGCCTTGATCGGGTCGGTGATGGTGCTCGCCTTGTCGATGTCGGCGTTCACCTTCGGGTCGTTGATGTGCGAGTAGTTCGCGGCGCCGTCCTGGATCTGGCGTCCGTCGTAGAGCGGCGGGATGACGGTCGAGGAGCTCGGCCAGTCGGCACCCCACGCGGTGTGGTAGATGTCGAAGTTGTTCTTGACCTTGCCGACCTGGTCGTAATAGGTCTCGGCCGGGATCTCCTGGCGCTGGACGTCGAATCCGGCCTTCTCCAGACCCGCGGCCATGGCGGTGGAGTACTGCTGGCCCTCGGGGGTGTTGATGTAGCCGAAGGTCAGCTTCAGGCCCACCTTGCCGGCCTTCTCCAGGAGTTCCTTGGCCTTGACCGGGTCACCGGCCGGCTTCTTCTTCTTGCCGAAGGGGTCGAAGTTCGGGTTGTAGCCGGAGACGGTCGGGCTGATCAGACCGCCGGCGACCTCGCGGGCCGCGGTACCGCCGTAGGCGCGCACGAACGGGGTGATCGGCAGAGCGTAGGCGATGGCCTCGCGGACCGTCTTGTCCTGCATCTCCTTCTGGGACAGGTTGATGTCGATCTGACCCACGTACGGCTGGTAGCCGGCGACGGTGCGGGACTTCAGCGTGGCGTCGGCGAGGACCTTCGACAGGTTGCCCGCGTCGACCTCGTTGTTGAAGCTGACCGCGGTGGCGTTGGCGCCGGAGTCGTCGAGGATGGCCTTGGTGGAGTCCTCGTACTGCTTGTTGAACGCGAAGGTGAACCGGTCGATGTACTGGTGCCGGATCGGGTCGGTCTTCGGGTCCCAGTTGGTGTTCTTCACCAGGACCATCGACTTGCCGGACTTGAAGTCCTGGATCTTGTACGGGCCCGAGGTCATCGGGGCTTTGTCGTACTTCTCCTTGGTGTCCTTCGCCTTCGAGACGAGCGAGTAGCCGGCCATGGCCAGCGCGTAGGGCAGGTCGGGCTTGGGCTTCTTGAACTTGAAGACGATCGTCTTCGCGTCCGGCGTCTCCAGGACGGTGTCCGGCAGGTGCTTGCCGCCGTACGGGCCGCCCTTGAGCAGGTCGCGATACCCCGTGCCCGGTGTGTCGGCGAGCCACTGCTGGATGAAGGTCGGGCCGTTGGCGACGAACGGCGCGAACAGCCGCTCGAAGGTGTGGCGCGCGTCGGTGGCGGTGATCGCGGAGCCGTCGGCCCACTTGACCCCGTCCTTCAGCGTGTACTTCCAGGTCTTGCCGCCGTCGGTGGTGGTGCCGCTGTCGGTGGCCAGGTCGCCGACGACCTCGTGCTTCTTGCCGTCCTCACCGGTCGCCTTGTAGCCGGTCAGACCGCGGTGGATGAGCTGCGAAAGGGCCATCTCGTCGGAGACGTAGATCTGGCCGGGGTCGAGGTGCGCGTAGCTGTCTCTCTGGAGAACGGTGACCGCGCCTCCGGGTTTGGCGCCCGGGACCTCGGCGGCCGGGCCGGTCGAGGCCTTCACGTCGCCGAAGTCGATGGAGGACTGCTGCCGTTGGGCGTTCTCCTTGTCGTCCTTGTTGCTGCCTTCCTTGCTGCCGCCGTCGCTGCAACCGGAGAGCACGAGCGCTCCGGCGGCGACCAGCGAGAGCGCGGCGTACGCGCGGCGTCCACCCTTACCCATCACTCGTTTCCCACCCATCTCTGTGAGTCCAGCAGTTGGTGATGATGTGCGGATCAGCGCGCCGTCTTGGGGTCGAAGGCGTCCCTGACCGAGTCCCCGAGCAGGTTGAACGCCACGATGAAGATGATCATCGAGACACCGGGGAAGAACATGTAGGTGATGTCGTTCTGCATCACGAGTTCGGTCGCCGCCTTGGAGAACATCTGGCCCCAGTCCGGCGTCGGTTCGACCAGTCCCACGCCGAGGAAGGACAGACCGGCCTCGGCGGTCACGAAGTTCGGCAGCATGTAGGTGGCCTGCACGAGGATCGGCGTGACCACGTTGGGCAGGATCTCCTTGCGGATGATGCGGCCCGGCGGCGCCCCGCTCACCTTGGCGGCCTCGATGAACTCCCTTTCCCGCAGGGCGAGACTGGTGCCGCGCAGGATGCGGCCGAGGCTCATCCAGCCGAGGACCCACTGCACCGAGATCAGGGCGACGACCCGGACGTAGACGGGCGTCTCGTCGCGCGGGCTGACGAACAGGGAGACCACGACCGGCATGCTCGCGATGAAGAACAGCTGGGCCGGGATGGCGAGCAGGAAGTCGATCACCCGGCTGATCAGGAAGTCCGTCCGGCCGCCGAGATAGCCGGCCGCGACCCCGAGGACGATGCCGGTCAGCACCGTGGCGAGGGTGACCGCGAGGGAGATGCCCAGCGAGTTGCGGATCCCGTAGAGCAGTTTGGTGAACACGTCGTAGCCGTTGCCCGGTTCGAGGCCGAACCAAAACTCGCCGCTGATCCCGCCGTTGGGCTGCACCGGCACACCCGCGCTGTCGAACAGCTCCGGCCGTTCGTCCGCGAACACGGTGTACGGGTTCTTGCCGTAGAGCTTCGCGATCAGCGGGGCGAGCAGGCCGACCAGGAAGAAGAACAGCACGACGTAGGCCGAGAGCACGCCCGTGCGGTCCCGCTTGAAGCGGAGCCACATGAGCTGACCGGGAGACCGGCCCACGGGCACCTTGGCCTCGGACGCGGGTGCCGGCTCCTGGTCACCGTCGACCACGACCGACGTACCGCCGCCCTCGATGTCGGTAGGACTTGTCACAGTTCGCCCATTTCACTTCACGGGTGTGGGTGTGCCGAACCGGCGACGGACGCGGGCTGCCGCGTGGTCGCCGATCGGTGCATGAAGGGACGCCGGAACACGCCGGACGGGGCACGGAAGAAGCCGCAGCCGGACGCGCGTAGCCGCACGGCCGCGGTGGGCGGCCGGTCGTCAGGTCAGTGACAGTCGCCGCGGGCGGGAGCGGGCAGACCGGTGATGGACCGCATGGGTCGCCTGACTGGCATGGGGATCCTCCTTGTGACTCCACGTGTTCACCGACAGGAGGGGCGCTCGTCCGACCTCCGCCACCCCTGACGGAGGGTCAGACACCCCCTGGTGCTCGCGAGTCGGCGCTGTCCCCACAGCGCGAGACCCATTGACCCGAGCGTTACGCGGCTAACTATCTGGCATGCGCCATGTGCCGACCACCGTCTTTAAATCTCAATTCAGTCACAGCTGACGCCTGGATCTTCCAAAATCCGGACAAAGGCTCTGGCGCGAGAAGGCCGCGAAACGGACTTGTTACATGGCTATCGGGCGAGGATCTCCGCATTTCGGACAGTGGTCACCGTGTGGACCCGAAAAAACGGGTTGCGAAAAGCCCGGGCGCCCCCACGATGGGGACACCCGGGCCTCGGAGTGTGCTGCGGAGCCGAACTACCCGCGTATCAGCCGTGCTTGGCGCGGCTCGCGGTACGGGCGCGGTCACGCTGGTCGAGCACGACCTTGCGGATGCGAACCGCCTCCGGGGTCACCTCGACGCACTCGTCGTCGCGGCAGAACTCCAGCGACTGCTCGAGCGACAGCTTGCGCGGCGGCACGATCGCCTCGAACGAGTCGGCCGCGGCGGAGCGCATGTTGGTGAGCTTCTTCTCCTTGGTGATGTTCACGTCCATGTCGTCGGCGCGAGAGTTCTCGCCGACGATCATGCCCTCGTACACCTCGGTGCCGGGCTCGGTGAAGAGCACACCGCGCTCCTGGAGGTTCGTCATCGCGAACGCGGTGACGGCACCGGCGCGGTCGGCGACCAGCGAACCGTTGTTACGGGTCGTCAGCGGGCCGAACCACGGCTCGTGGCCCTCGTGGATGGAGTGGGCGATGCCCGTGCCGCGCGTGCCGGTCAGGAACTCGGTCCGGAAGCCGATGAGGCCGCGGGAGGGAACGACGAACTCCAGGCGGACCCAGCCCGAACCGTGGTTGGACATGTTGTCCATCCGGCCCTTGCGGACGCCCATGAGCTGCGTGACCGCGCCCATGTGCTCCTCGGGAACGTCGATCGTCATGCGCTCGACCGGCTCGTGGACCTTGCCGTCGATCTCCTGGGTGACCACCTGGGGCTTGCCGATGGTCAGCTCGAAGCCCTCACGGCGCATCTGCTCGACCAGGATGGCGAGCGCCAGCTCACCACGGCCCTGGACCTCCCACGCGTCCGGGCGCTCGGTGTCGAGCACGCGGAGCGAGACGTTACCGATCAGCTCGCGGTCGAGGCGGTCCTTGACCTGACGGGCGGTGACCTTGCGGTCCTTGACCGCGGCCTTGGCCGAGGCACCCTTGCCGGTGCCGCCGCGGCCGACCAGCGGCGAGGTGTTCGTGCCGATGGTCATGGAGATCGCCGGCTCGTCGACCGTGATCAGCGGGAGCGCGATCGGGTTCTCGGGGTCGGCGAGGGTCTCACCGATCATGATGTCCGGGATACCGGCCACGGCACAGATGTCACCGGGGCCCGCCATCTCGGCCGGCTTGCGGGTGAGCGCCTCGGTCATCAGCAGCTCGGTGATGCGCACGTTGGACATCGTGCCGTCGCGCTTGATCCAGGTGACCGTCTGGCCCTTGCGCAGCTCGCCCTGCTCGACGCGCAGCAGCGCGATACGGCCGAGGAAGTTGTCGGCGTCCAGGTTGGTGACGTGCGCCTGGAGCGGGGCCGCCTCGTCGTACTCCGGAGCCGGGACGTGGGACAGGATCGTGGAGAAGAACGGCTCCAGGCTGTCGCTGTCCTGCGGGACCGTGCCGTCCTCCGGCTTGGTCAGCGAGGCGACACCGTCACGCGCACACGCGTAGACGATCGGGAACTCGATCTGGTCCTCGTCGGCGTCCAGGTCCAGGAAGAGGTCGTAGGTCTCGTTGACGACCTCGTCGATCCTGGAGTCCGCGCGGTCGGTCTTGTTGATGCACAAGATGACGGGCAGACGCTGCTGGAGCGCCTTGCGCAGCACGAAGCGGGTCTGCGGCAGCGGACCCTCGGAGGCGTCCACCAGCAGCACGACGGCGTCGACCATCGACAGGCCGCGCTCCACCTCGCCGCCGAAGTCGGCGTGACCGGGGGTGTCGATGATGTTGATGGTGATGACGTCCCCCCCGTCCTTGGGGTGGTACTTCACCGCCGTGTTCTTGGCGAGGATCGTGATGCCCTTCTCACGCTCCAGGTCGTTCGAGTCCATCATGCGGTCGTCGAGCGACTCGGCGGCGTGCGCGGCGAAGGCACCGGCCTGCTTGAGCATGGCGTCGACCAGAGTCGTCTTGCCGTGGTCGACGTGGGCGACGATGGCTACGTTGCGAATGTCGTGGCGCGTGGCCATAAAGCGGCGTTCTCCCGGAGTGTGAGGGCGACCCTGCTGCGTACGTCTGTGTTACGCGGGCCCTGCCGGGCTTGACACGCCACGGCCTCACCCCATGGTACGTGGCCCGGCGGGGGACGGCCCCCGCAGGGCCACTCGGCTCACTTCGAGCTCACCTCGGGCTCACTTGCGGGAGGGGCTCGCGGAGGCCTTCGCGCCCTTCCCCGCGGCCTTCCCGAGGAAGCCCATGTCCTGGTAGACGGGGGTCTCGAAGCCGAAGGAGCCCGCGTTGACCACGTTCTTCCGTACCGCGGTGAGCTGCGGGCGCTGATAGAGAGGAATCGATCCGGCAGCCGCCCAGATACGGGAGTCGGCCTTGCGGATCAGGGACCGCTGTTCCCCCTCGTCCAGGGTCGAGACCGCCCGCTCGAACAGTTGATCGACCTGGTCCGTGCCGACCCGGGTGTAGTTCTGCTCGACGCTCAGCGAGCCGTCGGCGGCCGGCACCGGCTTCGCGTAGATCGGCCGGGCGTCGGTGGCGGGGAAGGCGGACCCGGGCCAGGAGTACAGCGCCAGGTCGTACTCACCGGAGGCGACGTGGTCCTTGAAGTAGCTCTCGTCCGAGACCTTGGTGATGTCCGTGCCGATGCCGACCTTCGCCAGCATCTTGGTGATCCGCGCGGCGACCGCCGCCAGCGGCTCCGATCCCGGGCCGGACGGCAGCACGAACCGCAGGGTGAGCGCCTTGCCGTCCTTCGCCAGCGCCTTGGCCGGGGCGGCGGCCGGCGCCGCGGTGCCCTTGGGGGCGTAGGCGCCGGGGGCACCGCCCTGGTGCGGCTGCTTGAACTGCTTGCCGTCCTGGGCCAGCTGCCGTCCGCCCTCGTCGCTCCTGCGCGCCGTCTTGCCCTTGTCGTCCGCACCGACGACGTAGGTGCCGTCGCCGTCCGAGGAGTCGTCGTCGGAGTCCGCCTTCTTCCCCTTCGACCCGGCGGCCTTCTCGGTCTTCTCCTGCTTGGTGACCGGGCCTCCGGGCACCCATCCGGCGTCCGCGAGCAGGGCCTGGGCCTCGGTGGTGTCCTGGCCGCCCAGCGCCCCGCTGTTGTCGGCGTACGCGTCCTGCCCGGCCAGGGCCAGGTGGCTGCCGACGGGCTCCGCGGGCAGACCCAGCGGCTTCAGCACGACCTTGGCCAGTGCCCTGCGGTCCAGCGCACGGGCGACGGCCCGCCGCACCCGCTCGTCCGCCAGCGGTCCGTCGGCGCCGTTCAGCGCCAGCTGTGTATACGCCGGCTCCAGCGACCTGCGTACCTCGAAGCCGCGCAGCGCCTTCTGCTGCTCCTCCCACTTCGCGATCGCCTCGCGCAGCTTGGTGCGGGCCTCGACCTCGTCCTCGGCCGCGTCGTCGTCCGAACCGTGGGCGAGCGCCCAGGAGCGCAGCGCCTTGGCGGCGGTGCGTCCGGAGCCGGGTCCGGCGAGCGGTCCGGCCGTGCCGTGGGCGGCGCCGTCGACGCGCTGGGCGGCGGCCGGGTCGATCTCGGCCAGGTCGATCTTCCCGGCGGCCAGCGCGGACGTCCGCTCGTCCCTCGGGACGGCCGTCAGCACGATCTCGGAGAGCTTGGCCGGCCGGCCCCACCAGCGGGCGTTGCGGGTGAGGAGCACCTGCTTCTTCTTGCGGTCGACCTTCTTGAGCACGAACGGGCCGGCGGTCACCTTCAGCTTGCGGCGTGCCCCGTCGTTGAACGAGTCGGGCGTGCCCATGACGTCCTTCGGGTACAGCGGGGAGAACAGCGACCGCCAGTCGGCGTAGGTCCGCTTGAAGGTGACCCGGACCTCCAGGTCGTTGGCCCCGCGCTCGACCTTCTCGATGCGCTCGTAGCCGGCGTTGCGGGCGGTCCAGTAGGCGCTGTCCTTGCCCGCCAGGGCCCGCCACTGGGCGGCGAAGTCGGCGGCGCCGATCTCCCGTCCGTCGCTCCAGACGGCCTGCTGGTTCAGCTTGTACAGGACGACCTGCTTGGGCTCGGTGTCGACGACCTTCGCGGACTCCAGGTAGTCGGAGTCGCGCTGCGGCCGCCCGGTCGCGTCCAGCCGGTACATCGAGGGCAGGACGGCCTGGGCGACCCGCGTGGTCGCGCCGTCGGCGTCCGACTGGAAGGTGTTGAACGTCTCCGGGACCGCGTCCACGGCCCAGCGCAGTGAGCCGCCCTCGGCGACCCGGGCGCGGCTCGCCGGGGCGATGTCCTGGCGGGCCAGGGGCTTGCCCGCCTCGTCCGCGGACCCGCAGCCGGACAGCAGGGGCACCGCGAGCGCGCCCGCGGTGAGGAAGGCGACCGAGCGCATGACCGCGCGCGGGCCGACGCCGTCGTGAGACATCTCTGGTACCTCCGGTGAGCCGCTGTCGCCGGTGACCCGAACACCCCGGAAACATGGACGCGCATACGTCGACGTGGGTGCGTTTTGATCACGTTTGGCGGTATTTTGGTGTTGATCAGATCTATGGCTCACTGAAGAGGAAAGGGTTCGCCTGCCGTGGGCGACACGGCGGCAGGGCCTGCCAAGGCCACTCGTGCGGAGCAACGCAGCCGCCAATCGCTGCACACGCCTTCACATCGACCGGTGTGACGCGCAACACTCGCAGGCGCATGAACGTTGCCGTCCAGGGCCCAGCCCCCACGGAAGCGAGGACTGCTCATGTCCGTGCACGACGACCTCACCACGGCCCAGCGCTGTCTCGACGACCTCTCCCGGTCCGTCGGCCGCCTGGAACAGCAGCTCGGCGGCACCGGCCTGGAAATGCGCCGGGTCCGCGCCGATGCCGACCATCTGAGGGAGAGCGTCGCGCTGCTGCGCCAGGCCGTCTCCCAGCCCGGCTCGTCGCGCCGGCCCGAACTCGTCACCATCCCCGATACCCCGTACGACGACTCCCTGTGGATCGACACGGACGACGAGGGACTCGGCGCCCGGGGCCGGCACGCCCCCTGACCCGACCGGAGTCCTGAGTTGGCCACTGGTACGGAACCCTCACCCACCGACCCCCGACCCCCGAGCGGCGTACGCGGCGCAGGACGCGCCGCGATCGCCGCTCCCCATCTGCGCACCGACCGCTGGTGGCTGGCCCCCGCGGTCACCGCCGCCGGCCTGCTGGCGTTCATCGTCTACTCGACCTGGCGGGCCCTGGCGAACGCGGACTACTACGCGGCGCCGTACGTCTCGCCGTTCTTCTCCCCGTGTCTGGCGGAGAACTGCCAGACCATGCGGTCCGGCCCCAACGCGGACCTGTTCGGCAGCTGGTGGGGCCTCTCCCCCGCGATCCTCATCCTGATCTTCCCGCTCGGCTTCCGCCTGACCTGCTACTACTACCGCAAGGCCTACTACCGCGGCTTCTGGGCGTCCCCGCCCGCCTGCGCCGTGGCCGAGCCCCACAGGAAGTACACCGGCGAGACCCGCTTCCCGCTGATCCTCCAGAACATCCACCGGTACTTCTTCTACGCCGCGGTCGTCGTCGCCGGGATCCTGACGTACGACACCGTGCTCGCCTTCCGCGACGAGCACTACGCGTGGGGTCACATGGGTCTCGGGACCCTGGTCTTCCTGGTCAACATCACGCTGATCTGGGCGTACACGATCTCCTGCCACTCCTGCCGGCACATCGTCGGCGGCCAGCTGAAGCACTTCTCCCGGCACCCCGTGCGCTACCGGGCCTGGCGCTTCGTGGGGAAGCTGAACGCCCGGCACATGCTGCTGGCGTGGGCGTCGCTGGTGAGCGTGGCGCTCGCCGACTTCTACGTGTATCTCGTCGCGTCCGGTGTCTTCGACGATCCGAGGTTTTTCTAGATGAGTGGGGCCTGCTGATGTCCGTGGTCGACCGCCAGGAGTGGGACGTCGTCGTGGTCGGCGCGGGAGGCGCCGGACTGCGTGCCGCCATCGAGGCGCGCGAACGCGGCGCCCGTACCGCCGTCATCTGCAAATCGCTGTTCGGCAAGGCGCACACGGTGATGGCCGAGGGCGGCATCGCGGCGGCCATGGCCAACGCCAACGAGCACGACAACTGGCAGGTCCACTTCCGCGACACCCTGCGCGGCGGCAAGTTCCTCAACCAGTGGCGGATGGCCGAGCTGCACGCCCGGGAGGCACCGGACCGGGTGTGGGAGCTGGAGACCTGGGGCGCCCTCTTCGACCGCACCAAGGACGGCCGGATCTCCCAGCGCAACTTCGGCGGACACGAGTACCCGCGGCTCGCGCACGTCGGCGACCGGACGGGCCTGGAGCTGATCCGCACGCTCCAGCAGAAGATCGTCTCGCTCCAGCAGGAGGACCACCGCGAGACCGGCGACTACGAGTCCCGGCTGAAGGTCTTCCAGGAATGCACGGTCACCCGGGTCCTCAAGGACGGTTCACGCGTGAGCGGGGTCTTCGCCTACGAGCGCGAGACCGGTCGCTTCTTCGTCCTGCGGGCCCCCGCCGTGGTGATCGCCACGGGCGGCATCGGCAAGTCCTTCAAGGTCACGTCGAACTCCTGGGAGTACACGGGCGACGGCCACGCGCTGGCCCTGCTCGCCGGTGCGCCGCTGCTCAACATGGAGTTCGTGCAGTTCCACCCGACCGGCATGGTCTGGCCGCCGTCGGTGAAGGGCATCCTCGTCACCGAATCGGTGCGCGGCGACGGCGGGGTGCTCAGGAACTCCGAGGGCAAGCGGTTCATGTTCGACTACGTCCCGGACGTCTTCAAGGAGAAGTACGCCGAGTCGGAGGAGGAGGGCGACCGCTGGTACGAGGACCCGGACCGCAACCGGCGACCACCGGAACTGCTCCCGCGTGACGAGGTGGCCCGCGCGATCAACTCCGAGGTCAAGGCCGGCCGCGGCTCCCCGCACGGCGGGGTCTTCCTGGACGTGTCGACGCGGATGCCCGCCGACGTCATCAAGCGCCGGCTGCCCTCCATGTACCACCAGTTCAAGGAGCTGGCCGACGTCGACATCACGGCGGAGGCCATGGAGGTCGGACCGACCTGTCACTACGTGATGGGCGGTATCGCGGTGGACTCCGACACGGCGGCCGCCCGCGGCGTGCCCGGGCTGTTCGCGGCCGGCGAGGTGGCCGGCGGGATGCACGGCTCCAACCGGCTCGGCGGCAACTCCCTCTCCGATCTGCTCGTGTTCGGCCGCCGGGCGGGACTGCACGCGGCGCGGTACACGGCGGAACTCGCCCGGGAACGCCCGGCGGTGGACGACGACCAGATCGACGCGGCGGCCGCGGAGGCCCTGCGGCCGTTCTCCGCGGAGGGCCCCGGAGACCCGGCGGTGCACGCGCCGGAGAACCCGTACACCCTCCACCAGGAACTCCAGCAGACCATGAACGACCTGGTCGGCATCATCCGCCGCGAGGGCGAGATGGCACACGCCCTGGAGAAGCTGGCCGAGCTGCGGGTACGGGCGCAGCGGGCCGGGGTCGAGGGACACCGGCAGTTCAACCCCGGCTGGCACCTGGCGCTCGACCTGCGGAACATGCTGCTGGTCAGCGAGTGCGTGGCCCGGGCGGCGCTGGAACGCACCGAGTCGCGCGGCGGGCACACCCGCGAGGACCACCCGACGATGGACCGCGCGTGGCGCAACGTCAACCTGCTGTGCGCGCCGGCCGACCCGACCGGGGTCCTGGCGGCGACGGACCCCGCCCGCGGCAGGATCGCCCTCACCCGGGAGACCACCGAACCCATCCGCTCCGACCTGCTCGCCCTCTTCGAGAAAGAGGAGCTGGTCAAGTACCTCACCGAAGAGGAGCTGTACGAGTGAGCAGCTACGAGGCCCGCTTCCGGGTGTGGCGGGGCGACGTCGAGGGCGGCGGCCTGAAGGACTTCGCGGTCGAGGTGAACGACGGCGAGGTCGTCCTGGACATCATCCACCGGCTCCAGGCCACCCAGGCGCCCGATCTCGCCGTCCGCTGGAACTGCAAGGCGGGCAAGTGCGGTTCGTGCTCCGCGGAGATCAACGGGCGGCCCCGGCTGCTGTGCATGACGCGCATGTCGGTCTTCGACCGCGAGGAGACGATCACCGTCACGCCGCTGCGCGCCTTCCCGGTGATCCGCGATCTCGTCACCGACGTCGGCTTCAACTACCAGAAGGCGCGGGAGGTCCCGGCGTTCGTACCGCCCGCGGGGGTCGGCCCCGGCGAGTACCGGATGTTCCAGGAGGACGTGGACCGCTCGCAGGAGTTCCGCAAGTGCATCGAGTGCTTCCTGTGCCAGGACACCTGCCATGTCGTCCGCGACCACGAGGAGAACAAGACGGCGTTCGCGGGGCCCCGCTTCCTCATGCGGGTCGCCGAACTGGACATGCACCCGCTGGACGCGGCCGGGGAGAGCGGCCTGGACCGCGGGCGCACGGCCCAGGACGACCACGGCCTCGGCTACTGCAACATCACCAAGTGCTGCACGGAGGTCTGCCCCGAGGGCATCAAGATCACGGACAACGCGCTGATCCCCCTGAAGGAACGGGCGGTCGACCGCAAGTACGACCCGCTGGTGTGGCTGGGGTCGAAGATCAGGAGGCGCCCGTCGTAGTCGCCGGGGGCAGCCGGGGCGCGCGTCCGGGACGCTGCGCGAGCGTCTGGACGCCGAGCCCGGCGAGGTTGAGGGCCATACCGGCGGGCGGGACGAAGAAGTTCACCGTCAGGTGACCGGCCAACGGGCCCAGGGACAGGAAGAGGCTCAGGCCCAGGGCGCTCATCAGGACGCCGATGCCCCACAGTCTCGGCCGCAGCACCCGCCTGCGGCCGAACGGCGGCACCCACTCCCGGGTCACGGCCGCCCCGCCGACCACCGCCATGACCGTCACACAGACGACGGCCGTGACCACCAGACTCCAGTGCAGCATGCGCTCATGATCGCACCCGGGCCCGGCCGGGGGGAGGGGCCGGTCGGTCTGCCGTCGACCGGGTCTATCGGACCCAGCCCTTCTCGTACGACGTCCAGTCCTGCTCGGTGGCCGCGAAGTCCACGTACGCCGCCACGCCGAAGTTCTCGCGGTCGGCGTCGGTGCGGGACAGTCCCAGCCGGACGCCCCTCACGGCGGCGGCGACGGTCTCGGCGTGATTCCAGTGGCCGAACCGGTTCTCGTGGTAGAAGGGCAGGCCCATCAGGAGGTCGGTGGAGGCCGGGGTGACCTCCAGGGCGAGGGAGGTCTGCTGGGCGACGTAACCGCCGTAGGTGCTCTGCAGCGGCTGCATGGTGTCGTAGGACATCACGGCGATCTGGTCGACGCGGCGCGCGACCTGACCGAAGAACTTCTGCGACCACCACTTGGGGTGCCCGGTGGTCGTGCCCCAGAAGGAGTGGAAGCCGGGGACCGGGTCGATCTGGTGCGCGGCGACCGAGAGTTGGGCGTTCCGGGCCCTGGTGACGGCGCGCAGGTCGTCCAGCAGTCCGAGGTAGTGGCCGTCGTCGGAATGCAGCGGCTCGAGGTCGAAGTGGGCGCCCTGGAAACCGGCGGCGAGGATCTCGCGGGTGGACCGCACGACGGCGGCGCGGGTCTCGGCCCGCTCCAGGCGCATGCCGTTCGGACTCTCGGTGGCGAGGACGTCGCCGAGCCAGGCCTGGACGCGGAGCTTCGGCGCCTCCCGGTGGACGGCGGCTATGAACCGGGGCGCGCCCGCGTAGGCGGACGCGGGAAGCGTGCCGTCGTGCTCCAGGGGGCCGGCGTGCACGTACAGGTCGTGGATGCCGGTGTCCTGGAGACGCTCGGCCAGGGCCTTGACGTCGGCGTCGGTCTTGCGGCCGTCGACCCAGGCGTGACCGAGCCAGATGGCGTCCTTGCCGCGGGTGTACGTGCCGTCGGCCGGGTCGCCCAGGTAGTTCACGCGAAGGGCGGTCTCCGCGGCGAGGACCGGGAGGAGGAACAGCAGGACCACGGCGAGGGCGGTGCGGCGCACCAGCCGTCCTCGGCGCCCGCGCCGACGCGCCGTCCCGGCCGCGGGATCGTCGCCGGTCCCGTCGCCCCCGGCGCCGTCCCCGTCGCCCGTGCCTCCGGCACCGCCCGCAGCGCTGTCGTCGTCCGCAGAGCCGGGCACGCCCGGCGTATCGGCCGTCCCCGCCCCCGTCCCCGGCTCCGCGTCCTCCGTGGTTCCCGGTTCCCCTGTCGCCTCGGACTCCGTCGCCGGACTCCCGGGTGTCCCGGTCGCCGTCTTCGCCTTCGTCCGACCCGGTGGCCGTTCCATCACGGTTTCCCCCTCGCGTGTCGTTTTGCCCCACCGCCCCCGGCTCGGGTGCATCCCGGTCGCGTTGCCGTGATCGCGGCCATACGCTCCCGAATGTGACCTCTTCCTTGCTCCGGGGCCGGCCGCGGCGTGCCACGTCGCACATATCCGTGCGGGTGGCGCATGCCGTGCTGGGCGGTGCGGTCGGGGTCGTGTGGCTGGTGTTGCCAGGGATGACGTCCGGTGGCGACGCTCCGGTTGCGATCAAGAACCCGGCGCCCGGCGCGAGTGCCGCCGCGGCCGAGGACGACGACCGGGCCACCGTCGATCTGGTGCTGCCGCTCGTGGCGGTCGGCGCGGCCGGGGCGATCGCCGGGTACGGGTACCTGCGGCGGGTCCGGCGCACCCGCGTCCGGACGACTCCCGGCGCGGCCGGCAGCCCACCGCCGCCGAGGTCGTCGCCGCCCCTCGCCGCCCTCGACGAGGAGGCCTGCGGGGCGCTGGTCGAGGCCGACAACCGGGTCCGGGCGGCGCGCACCGAGCTCGGTTTCGCCGCGGCGCTGTGCACGGCGGAGGACCTGGAGACGTTCCGCGGGGCGGTGCGGGAGGCGGAGAACGAACTCGCGGCCGCGTTCCGGATGCGGCAGCGCTACGACGACGGGGTGCCGGCGGAGGAGGCGGCCCGGGAGCACACGCTCGCCGGGATCGTCGGACGGTGTACGGAGGCCGGGCGACGGCTGGATTCCGTGGCCGCGGAGTTCGGGCGGCTGCGGGGACTGGAACGGGAGCCGGGTGGGGCGTTGGGGGTCGCCGAGGCCCGGTTCCGGGAGCTGGCGGGGCGGGTGGGGGCCTCGGAGGCGGTGCTGGCCGGGCTCCGGGAGCGGTACGCGCCGACCGCGACGGCCTCCGTCACCGGAAGCGTCGAACAGGCCAAGGACCGCCTCCTGTTCGCCACCGTCCGGCTGAACCAGGCCCGTCAGTCGGCCGATTCGGGGCGACCGGAGCAGGCGGCCCGGCACCTGCGCGCCGCCGAGGACGCCGTCGCCCAGGCGGCCGTCTTCGTCGAGGGCGTCGACCGGCTGGCCGAGGAGCTGCGCGCGGCCGAACGGACCGTGCCGGCCGCCCTCACGGGCGCGGAGGCGGAGCTGGCCTGGGTCAGAGGACAGACGCCGCCCTCGTCACCACAGCCGCCGGCCCCCGGACCGGCGGCCCCGCCCCCGGACGCACCTCACCCCGGCCCGGGCGCGCCCCTCGCCGCCGCCGGGACGACCCCGGGCGGGTTCCAGGTCCGGCTGCTGCACGTCGACGCCGTGCTCGGCTCCGTGCGGCAGGAGGTGACCGGGGGACAGCCCGGGGATCCGGTGGGGGTGCTGCGCCGGGTGGTGCGGGCGATCGCGCCGGTCACCTCGGGGCGGGCCGGGGTGCTGCCGGCCGCCGCGCTGATCACCGCCCGCACCGCCACCGAGGCCGCCGCCGACTTCGTGGCCACGCACCGGGGCGCGGTCGGCGCCACCGCGCGGACCCGGCTGGCGGAGGCGCAACGGCTCCTCGCGACCGGGGCCCCGGCGGACCGCCCGTCCGCCGACGTCCTCGCCCTGGAGGCCCGGGACCTGGCCGAGCGCGACGTACGGGCGCACGGGAACCCGTACATGGCTGCCGCGGGCGCCGGGGAGACGGCCGGCACCGGCGGAGCCCTCCTCGGCGGCATCGTCCCGGCCGAGGATCCCGAGGACGGGACGCCCGCGGGCTTCGCCGGCCCGACGGGGCCCGCCCGGGCGGGGCGGGGCCCCGAGTGACCCTGCCCGCCGGCCGTTCGCCGGACGGGTACGAACGGCCTCAGAACAGGCTCAGCAACGCCTCCGCCGGGTCCGCCAGACCCGTCTCGCCGTCCGGCAGCGGCAGTTCGAACCACACCGTCTTGCCGCGCGGGGTACGGCGCGATCCCCAGGCCGCCGACAGCAGGCCCACCAGCTGGAGGCCCCGGCCGCCCTCGTCGGTGTCCCGGGCCCGGCGCCGGCGCGGCTGGACGAGGCCCGCGTCCCAGACCTCGCACACGAGGGTGCGGTCGAGGAGCAGCCGGAGCCTGATCTCGCCCTCGCCATACCGCAGCGCGTTGGTGACCAGCTCACTGACCAGCAGTTCCGTCGTGTCGACGAGGGGTTCGAGGTCCCAGGCCAGCAACTGGTTGCGGGCGTGCTCCCGGGCCCGCCCCACGCTGCGCGGTTCGCGCGGCAGGGTCCAGTCGCCGACCGAGTCGACGGGCAGGCCCTGCACGCGGGCCATCAGCAGCGCGATGTCGTCCTCGCCGTGGTGCGAGTCGAGGGTGTTGAGGACGTGGTCGCAGACGTCCTCGAGCGGGGCGCTGGGGTCGGTGAGAGCCCCCACGAACGCGTTGAGGCCCTCGTCCAGCGGATGGTCGCGCGACTCGACCAGTCCATCCGTGTAGAGCGCCAGCAGGGCGCCTTCGGGGAGTTCGACCTCCACCTCCTCGAAGGGCTCGCCGCCCACGCCGAGCGGCATGCCGGGCGGCACGTCGAGCATCAGCGCCGGCTCGCCGGGTTCGACGAGCACCGGGGGCAGATGGCCCGCGTTGGCGAACGTGCAGCGCCGGGTCACCGAGTCGTAGACCGCGTACACACAGGTCGCGAGGTACACCTCGGACAGGTCGGCCTCACGGGGCCGGCGGGCGGCCCGGGTGGCCTGCTGGACGCCTCCCGGGGTGCCGAGACCGCGGGCGATCTCGTCCAGCGCGGAGAGCACCTCGGCCGGTTCCAGGTCCAGCAGCGCCAGCGTCCGCACGGCCGTGCGCAGTTCACCCATCGCGACCGCCGCCCGCAGACCGCGGCCCATCACGTCGCCCACCACCAGCGCCGTGCGGTGGCCGGGCAGTTCGATGACGTCGAACCAGTCGCCGCCGACCTCGCTGGGGCGTCCCATGGAGACGTTGCCGGGGAGGTAGCGGCAGGCGATGTCCAGGCCCGAGGCCACCGGGTCCCCGGGCGGCAGCAGCGACCGTTGCAGTATCAGCGCCCGTTCGTGCTCCCGCCGGTACAGGCGCGCGTTGTCGATACAGACCGCCGCCCGCGCCGCCAGCTCCACGGCCAGGTCGCGGTCCCGGTCGCCGAACGGCTCGCTGCCCTTCGTCCGGGAGAACTGCGCGAGGCCGACGACGGTGTCGTGGGCGACCATCGGGACGGCGAGGGTGGACTGCACCAGGCCGCCGTCCTCGCCCGGGATGGCCTGCGGGCGGGCGGTGCGCAGGGCGTCCGCGCAGGGCGAGTTGAACGGGAAGTGGTGGACCGCGCCGACCGCGACGGGCGCGCCGGCGCCGGGGAAGGGGGCGTCGGAGACGGCGGAGGAGAAGGCGACCCGACGCAGTTCGGCGCTGCCGTCGGCGAGGCCGGGCGGGGTCTCGTCGCCGGCCAGGAGGCCCTGGTAGAGGTCCACGGTGGCCAGATCGCAGAAGCCGGGCACGACCACGTCGAGGAGTTCGCGCGCCGTCGTCTCCAGGTCGAGGGAGTTCCCTATGCGGGCGCCCGCCTCGTTCAGCAGGGCGAGATTGCGCCGGGCCGCGGCGGCCTCCCGGGCGGCGGCGCGGCGGGCGGTGATGTCGGTACCGAGCCAGGCGATGCCGATGGGCCGACCGGTGCCGCTGTGCACGCGGTAGAGGTTGATGGACCAGTGCCGGCGTTCGTCGGAGCCCGGCACGAAACCGGTGACGTGCATGTCCGTGATGGAGTCGCCGGTCTCCAGGACCCTGCGCAGGGTGGCGCTGACCCGGTCGGCCTCGGGCCGGGGCAGGTAGTCGTGGACTCCCTTGCCGCGGTGGTCGTCGGGGGTGCCGCCGAAGATCGAGGCGAACCGGTGGTTGGCGCGGCGGACCCGCAGATCGGGGTCGATCAGCAGGAAGCCGAACGGGGATTGGCCGAAAATGGCCTGCGAGGCGGCGAGGTCGGTCTCGATGCTGCGGAGCGTGCGGACGTCGACCACGATGCACACGGCGGCCTTCTCGCCGTCCATGCTGCGTGTCGGCATGACGTAGACCTCGGCGAGGCCCGTCTCGTCCCGGCCGCCGCCGGGCACCGGGTCCGGCAGCCGGAAGGGGACCACGCCGGTCCACTCCCGCCCGTCGAGGATCTCGGCCATCTTGCGCTGGCCGCGTTCGCGCAGGTCGGGGTCGATGAACGCGTCGATGGGGTCCATGCCCACGGCCCGCTCGGCGGGGATGCCGAAGATCTGCTCGGCGCGCAGGCTCCACTGGTCGACGAGGCCGTCGGGGCCGATCGAGAACGACGCGACCTTGATGTAGTCGTAGATCGAGCCGGGCGGACTGCTCTGCCACATGGCGTCACCGGGCGTCGCCGCCTCGCCCGGGCCGTCGGCGAGGCCGTGCGCGGCATCGGCGGCGAGCGCACTCGCGGCCTTCGCCCTCGCGCCGCCCGACGGGTCCTCGGACTCCGTGGCCTTCGCTGGTATCTCGCTCACGCGAACCGTCCCCTCCAGCTCACCGCGTCCGGCACCGGTCACCGACGGCGGCTGCCCGCAGTATCCAGCACTACGGGTCCGCACGACACGGTGTTCACGATCACAGCACGGTCCAGGCGTTTTTTGGACCGTGCCGCGACAACACTTCCAGTCTTCTAACCAGCGGACACGTCGTCGAACCACCTCTTCCGGGACCGGTCCCGGACCGGAACCGAACGGGCGACACCGCGAGGCCCGCCGTACACCGGCTCCTCCCCGCGAGACGCCCCCTCAACCCGGCACCGCCAGTTCGAACCACACCGTCTTGCCGGTGCCGCCGGGCCGGGAACCCCAGCGGCGCGAGGAGGAGGCCACCAGTTGCAGTCCGCGCCCGCTCTCGTCCTCGGGCCGGGCGACCCGCTCGCGGGGCGGGTCCGGCAACGGGTCGGAGACCTCGACCAGCAGGACGCCCGGCAGTCCGGCGGGGCGGACCAGGCGGAGGCCGATGGGGCCGGTCGCGTGCCGCAGCGCGTTCGTGACCAGCTCGCTGACCAGCAGCACCGCGATGTCGCTCAGGCTGTCGAGGCCCCAGTCGCCCAACTGGCCGCGGACGGCACCGCGGGCGGTGCGCACCGCACCGGGGTCCGCGGGGAACGTCCACTCGACGCAGTCTCCGTCGGTGTCGATCACGCCGATCACTTCCCGGGCCAGCGAGTACACCCATGTCCGGTTTCGTGGGGTTAATGGCCACATACCCGATATTCGGGAGGCAGTACCGCGCAGCCGGGCGCACTGTGTCACGAACGGCGTACGCGGCGGCCCGCCCCTCGCCCGAAGCGCCCCCGGTTCAGCGCACCCGCGGTTCGGCGGCGCCGGCACCGCACCGCGCGAGGGTCTCGCGCACCGCGGGTACGTCCTGGTCGAGCCAGTCGACGTCCCAGATCTCGGCCGGGGTGAGCCAGCGCAGCGCGTCATGGTCCTGGAGGGGCTCCGGAGCGGCGGAGCCGGGGCGCAGCCGGGCGGTCCACACCTGGAGCACGTAGGGCTGCCTGAGCGGCCACTCGCCGGGGACGCGCTCGACGGTGTCGGCGTCGACGCCGAGTTCCTCGCGCAGTTCGCGCACGAGGGCCGCCTCGGGCGCCTCGCCCTCCTCGACCTTTCCGCCGGGCAGCTCCCAGCGTCCGGCGAGTTCCGGGGGTGCGCTGCGGCGCGCGGCGAGCAGGCGGCCGGCGTCGAGCAGGGCGGCTCCCACCACCACGATCCGTTCCGTCATGGTCCGGAGCCTAGCGGGACCGGGCGGAACGTCAGTTCCGGGTGCCGTCCCCGTTCTGCGCCTGGGCCTGGCCCTGCGCCTGGGTCTGCGTCTGCCCCTGGCCGATGCGCTCGACCCAGTAGAGCTGCTTGTGGCCGCGGCTGTCGAGGCTGTCCGCGATCTTCTGGGCCTCGGCGCGGGTGGCGTACCTGCCCACGCGGTAGCGATTGCCGTTGTCGTCCTGCCGTATGACGAGCCAGGGCAGAGAGGTGGTGCTCTCGTTCATCACGCCCCACTCCCCCTTCTCGCCCCGGCACGCCCGGATCCCGTCCGCGGCGCGCCTCGCGCCCCGCCTTCCAAGGAAACCGCAATCCGCATATGCCCGAGCGTACGCCTTACCTTTACGCACCGAACACGACTTTGCACAAAGAGGTACGCAACCAGCCAAGACGCAGGGGGCGCGCGGGACCGAACGCGCCGTGCGCGCGCCGCGATGCATCCGGTCGGCGGGGGTCCGGGCACCTACGGGACGACCTGCGGGAACAACCGGAAACGACCGGATTCCGACGGCGCGCGGGCGGGCCGACGGCGGGCGGATACCGGGGGCAACTGCCGGAAGGGTGTGCGCCGCCCGGGCGAATGCGCTACCGCCCCGGACGGCGCCCCCGCCCCCACCGCTCCACCCGGGTTACTTCACCGGCAGGTGGTAGGCGACCCGGTAGCGGTCGGCCGGGATCACCACGTCGGCCGTCTCGACCGGGCGGCCCGAGGCGTAGTACGTGCGCTGCACGACGAGGACGACGTGCCCCGGGACGCCGCCGAGGGCGAGGAACTCCTCGGCCAGCCCGGGCCGGGCGCCGACCTCCTCCGTGACGTTGTCGACGATCACGTCGATGGCACGCATCCGCTCGACCACGCCCATGCCGCCGAGCGGGCCCTCCTCGGGCAGCATGACGGGGGTGCGGCCGGTGACGGCGAGGGGCTCCCAGGAGGTGGAGAGCATCATCGCGTCGCCGGCCTCCCGGAAGACGTACCGGGTGCACATCACACGGTCGCCGGACGCGATACCGAGCCGGTCGGCGACGGACACGCTCGCCTCGACCTGCTCGCTGCTGGACTCCCACGTCCCCCGCGTGTGCGCCTCCGCCTGCTCCTGCCGGAACGGCGTGGCACCGCTCACCGGGCGGTAGCCGGAGCGGGCGATCCGGCGCGGCACGGGCCGCTCGCGCACATACGTGCCCGAACCGGAGCGGCCCTCGACCAGCCCCTCGGCCATCAGCACCTTGCGCGCCTCGAGGGCGACGGTGTCGGAGACCCCGTACTCCTCGCGGATTCTCGCCTGGGAGGGGAGCCGCGTGTGCGGTGGCAGCGATCCGTCGGAGATCTTCTTGCGAAGATCACCCGCGACGCGCAGATACGCCGGCTGCTCACCGAATGTCACTGGCCACTCCCATCAGGTTGTACAGACAGCTACAGCCTGGCAACCGTGGGTTGTACCGTGCAAGCAAAGGCCAGAGAATCACTCGATGTGATGACATGTGCCCGGGAAACGCTTTACCCAGGCACTTTCTCCCCGCTATGGCCGCGATCACACATCAAGACCGCCGTCGCTGTCGCCCCCGCCCGTGCCGCCGCTCCCGCTCTCGGAGTCCTCGTCGTACGTAGGCGGGGTGGTGGCCAGGCCCAGAGCCTGGCGCGCGGTGACCGTGGTGGCGCCGTCGACGTATGCGTAGGCCTTGCCGTAGTGCTCGTAGTAGTCGTCGGCGTCGGTGGCCTTCGCCGCCGCGGCCCACTCCTTGCGCGCCTCCTGCATGTCCTTCGCCAGGACGGCGAGGGACTTCTCCCGGACCGGCGTCATCCAGTTGTGGCTGCCCAGCTGGTCCGCCTGGTTGCCGGTCGCCTTGGCGGCCTCACCGGCCCAGGTGCGGTTGGCCGCGAGGTCCTCCTCGGCGTACTCCTCCGGCTCCTCGAAGAGGACCTTGTCGACGGCCGCCATCGCGTTGAGGAAGGCGAACTGGTCGGCGTCGAGCGTCGACGCGTCGGCGCGCAGCGAACCGGTCAGCGTGCCCTTCTCGTCGACGTTGGCGAAGACGCAGGTGATCTCGCGGTCGCCCCAGCTCCAGCTGTCGGCAGTGGGCGTGAGGTAGTAGATGTCGACCTCGTCGGTCAGCGCCCAGGGGTCCATCGCGTAGGCGTCCTGGAGCGTGTAGCACTTGTCGTCGGCCACGTCCGTGACGTGGTCGTCGCCGGGGAAGCTGTCGCCGGACAGCGGGACCGAGGCGAACACCTCCGCGTCGTGCTCACCGGCGCAGTCCACCTCGTCGACGTCGTAGACGTCCTCGTCGAAGGTCTCCCCGGGCACGTCGAAGCAGTCGCCCTTGGCGAGCGCGAAGCTGGAGTTGCCGGTCGCGCCCTCCTTGAAGCCGTCCCAGAAGTCGGAGGCGCCGCCCGTGGACAGCGCCAGGACCCACACCGCGAGTCCGACCGAGGACAGGACCGTGCCCACGATCGCCATCGCCTTGCCGCGCTCCCCCCGCTTGCGGATCTGCACCAGCGCGAGGATCCCGAGGGCCAGCCCGACGCCCGGCAGGAAGCAGAGGATGCCGAGGACGAGGGAGGCGATGGCCACGCCGTTGACCGGCGAGGGCCGGCCGTAGGGGCTGTAGCCCTGTCCCCAGACGGGGTAGGGCACCGCGCCGTACGGGGCCTGCGGATACGGCGCCTGCGGGTACGCCCCCGCCGGACCCGGTGCCTGGCCCGGACCCGTCGGACCCTGTGGGCCGTACGGCCCCTGGGCGTACGGGTCCTGCCGGGGCGGCGCGAAGGGGTCCTGCGGGGGCGGGGCGAACGGGTCCTGCGGGTACGGGCTCTGCGGCTGCGGAGGCTGGTACGGGTCCTGGGGCTGGTGCGGCCCGGGAGGCGGGGGTATGGACACGGGTACCGTGCTCCTGGTTCAGACGGTTCAGGCAGTTGTACGACTGCGCGCATCGTAAGCGCGGCACCACCAGGGGCGATACGGGGATTCGGATCAGGCGGCCGCGCCCGCCTCCTCGACGAGCAGCTCCCGGGTGCAGTCCCGGATCAGGCCGTGGAAGGAGAACCGGGCCGGGGTGTCCTCCCGGATCAGGTTGTTCTCGATCAGCGCGTCGAAGTGGTGCTCCACGTCCCCGGCCGGCAGCCCCGTGACGAGGGCCGCGTGCGCGATGTCGTAGGAGGCGGACGGCTGGAGGCTGATGAGCCTGCTGAACTGCCGTGCGGGCGCGCTCAGATGGTCGTAGGACACCCGCAGCACGGCCATGAGGTCGCGGTCCGCGGTCTGGAGGCAGCGGGCCCGCTGTGCCGGGTGCGCGAGGCGCTCGACGAGGTCGGCGACGGCCCACGCGGGACGGTCGCGCAGCCGGGTCGCGGCGATGCGCAGGGCCAGCGGCAGCCGGCCGCACAGCTCGACGGCCCGCGCCACCTGCTCCGGCTCGCGCCGCGCGCGGGGCTCGCCGGCGATCCGCCGGAACAGCGTCACCGCGTCGGCGGGCGGCAGCACGTCGAGGCAGAGCGGCAGGGCGCCGTCCAGGGCGGTGAGCTTGCGCCGGCTGGTCACCAGCACCAGGGTCCCCCCGGTGCCCGGCAGCAGGGGGGTGACGTGGGCGCTGTCCGCCGCGTCGTCGAGGACGACCAGGCAGCGGCGGCCCGCCAGCCGTGAACGCCACAAGGCGCTGCGCTCCTCCAGGCTGGGCGGGATCTCCCGCGCGGTGAGACCGCTCGCCTGGAGGAGGACGGCCAGTGCCTGCTCGGTCGGCACCGGCGACCGGGTCACGCTGAAGCCGTGCAGGTTGATGAAGTACTGCCCGTCCGGGTAGAGCTCGGTGACCCGGTGGGCGAGGCGCACCGCCAGCGTCGTCTTGCCGACCCCGCCCATGCCGTCGATCGCCACCATCACCGGCGAGCCCCCCGGCTCCTGCTCGGCGACGGCCGACAGGCCGGCCAGCTCCGCGCCGCGCCCCGTGAAGTCCGTGAGGTCGTGGGGCAGGTAGTGCCTGCCGTTCCCGGGCGGGCCGGACGGTGCCGTCCTGCGGTCGTCGGGCGGCTCGGCGCCGGTCGCCGCGAGGGCGGGCCCGCCCGAACCGTGCAGGTCCGGGGAGTCGGCGAGGATCTCCGCGTGCAGGGCGCGCAGCCGGGGGCTCGGCTCCAGGCCGAGTTCGTCCACCAGGAACCGCCGGCCCTCGTCGTAGACCGCGAGGGCGTCGGCCTGCCGGCCGCTGCGGCACAGGGCGATCATCAGGCTGCCGCGCAGGGACTCGCGCAGCGGGTACTCCGCGATCAGCGCGTGCAGTTCCCCGACCAGGGAGCCGGCCTCACCGAGCTTCAGGCGCAGGGCGACGAGGTCCTCGACGGCGGTCAGCCGCTGCTCGGCGAGTTTCACCGCGGCGCCGGAGACGGCCGGGCACTGGATGCCGGCGAAGGCCTCCCCGCGCCAGAGGTCCACGGCCGACTGGAGCAGCCCGACGGCCTCGGCGTACCGGTGCTCGCGCTCCGCCGCCCTGGCCGCGCGCACCCGGCCGGCGAACCGGTGCGCGTCCACGGCGTCCTCGGGTACGACCAGGCGGTAGCCGACGTCCACGGTGACCAGACTGGTCCCGTCCGACGCGGAGAGGATGCGGCGCAGGTCGCGGATGGCGTTGTGCACCTGCGGACGGGCCGACGACGGCGGGTCCTCCCACAGCTCGTCCACCAGCACGTCCATCGGAACGACCCGGTTGGCGTTGAGGAGCAGCAGGGCGAGGAGCCGCTGTTGCCGCATGCCCCGGACGCGGATCGGGGTGCCCGACTCACGCAGTTCCAGAGATCCCAGGACCAGGAATTCCATTTCTTCTGTCCCCCGATGTCTTTCAACTCGGTTCAGCACATGCCCCCGTGAATGTTCAGGGGCCCCAGGTGACATCGCCGTCGGTGTGGTCGCCCGCGGTGGTGCGGAGGTCACTCTCGACGGCGTGCGTGATGTTCTTCGGAGAATCCGTGACGGTCACCGTCATCGCCATTCCACCGAGGACGATCAGCGCGGCGGCGACGATTTTGGAGACACGGGTGCCCTGCATGGATTTTCTCCTCGAATGAGTGAGTGGATTCCGGAGTGAATACTTCCGGACTGTTCAGCGGACTCTGCGGTGAACTCTTCGGCGGTTGTCGTTCCGTCGATGGCCCAACTCTGCTCGGCCGGCGGTCCCGAGGGAACAGCGGACGGCTGGACGGAATGTGCAGCGTCCTAACCCGTCCACCCCGACCTGGGGAAACGTGGGGCTCACGCGTCCCACCAGGGGCCGGGCACCAGGACCGCCCCGGAGGTCACGACGCCGTAGCCGAGCAGGTCCTGATGGTGGTCCACGGCCCGCCGCGACAGCCGCGCGGCACTGTCCTCGGCCGCGGCGAGAGAGTCGGCCAGGAGGAAAAGGCCCAGCGTGAGGCCCTCTTCGGCGTGCGCGTGCACGGAGACGTGTTCCAGGCCGTCGCTTTCCTCGGCGTACGAGGAAATGATCGCCGCCAGATCGGGCCGGGCATGGGCCTCGGCGGGAGCGCGCAGGCGCACGTGGATGAGATACATGAGTTCATCTTCGGCGCTGTCCTGCGGCGCCGGACCGACTCGGGAAGGACGCTTTATGCCATGGCATAAAGCGTCATGCGGAAGGGGCCCGGAACTCGCCCTCCAATGAGCGGGACACGCCTCGCGCCGGGCGGAATGGGCCGCGGGCCTCACTCTGGCACCGGGGATGGTTGAAAGCCGAGCGATTGGCCGGAACCGTCCTCCCTGCCGCCGATCCGCCATCCGCAGTTCAAGGTCAGTAAGCTCGGGGGCACTAAGTTTCGAACACAGTGTGTGCAGTGTGTGACAGCAACAGGGGGACTGCATCATGTTGGAGGTTCTGGGACTGGATGCCGAGGCAGAAGCCATCTACCGGTGGATGCTGGCCAATCCACTGGAGGGCATCATCGTCCTCGTGTCCCGGCTCGGGCTACCGGAGGAACGCGTCCGGGCGGGCCTGGACCGATTGAGCGAACTCGCGCTGATCCAGCCATCGGCCCGGCAGGGCACGGGGTTCCGGGCGGTCGGCCCGGAGACCGCCATGGAGGTCCTGCTGGCGCGCCAGCAGGCGGAGTTGGCGGCGCAGCAGATGCGCGTGGAGAAATCCAGAGCGGCCGCCGCGCAACTGATCGCCGAATGCTCCTCACTACGACCACGGGGCATCGACAGCGATTCGGAGCAGCTGGACGGTCTGGAGGCGATCCGGGAACGGCTCGCGGAGCTGGCCCAGTCGGCCCAGGTCGAGGTGGCCACGTTCGCGCCGGGCGGGGCGCACCGGGCCGAGGACCTCCAGGCCAGCCGCGCGCCCAACTCCGCCCTGCTCGACCGGGGGGTGCGGATGCGGACGGTCTATCTCGACAGCGTGCGCAACCACCAGCCCACGCTGGACCACGTCGGCTGGCTGCATTCCCGCGGCGGGCAGGTCCGTACCGTGCCCGAACTGCCGGTGCGGATGATCATCTTCGACCGGTGCAAGGCGGTGCTGCCGGTCGACACGAGCGACGCCCGGGTCGGCGGGGTGGTGCTGAGCGGGGCGGGGACGGTCGCGGCCCTGTGCGCGCTCTTCGAGGGGGTGTGGAACACCGCGACAGCGCTGGGGAGTACGCCGAAGTGCGAGGCGCGGGGCATGCCGCCGCAGGAGCGTGCCGTGCTCAAGATGCTCGCCCAGGGCTACACCGACGAGGCCATAGCCAAGCGCCTCGGGGTCTCCCCGCGTACAGCCCGGCGCACCGCCGCCACGCTGATGGAACGCCTGGACGCCCGCAGCCGTTTCGAGGCCGGGGTGCACGCCGTCCAGGACGGCTGGCTGCCCTCCTCGCGCTGAACGCTGAGCGCGGGCGGCGGGCGCGGGTCGTGGGCTTCGGCCACAAGCGCGGGTCGTGGGCGCGGGCGGCCGGTGCGAGCTCGCCGTAGCGGGCGGGCGCCTCGGGCCCTGTCGTCGCATTCCCGCCCGCCGCGCCCGGGGCGCGGACGGCGGAGGTGCGGTGACAGGGCCCGTACGGTCACGCGTGCACCGCGCCGCCGCGGGCCTCCTTGCGGTCCGCGAGGAGCAGGGCGAGGGCGGGCAGCAGGGTGACGGTGTAGATCGCGAGGACCCAGGTGAAGGAGTGGGCGAAGGCGCCGGGCACCAGCCCGTGGCGCTGCCGGGCCGCCTGCTCCAGGACCACCGTGACCACCGCGAGGGCCACCGTGCCGCCGATCCGCTGGATCAGGTTGAGCTGCGAGGAGGCGTCCGGGATGGACTGCGGGCGGATCGACTGGAAGGCCCGGGTCATCGCCGGCACGATCGTCAGTCCCGTGCCCAGGCCCCGCACCACGAGGCTCGCGCACAGCAGCACGTACGACGTGTCCGAGGACAGCGTGGTCAGCGGCACGGTCGCCAGCATCGTCAGGGTGAGGCCGACGAGGACGGTGCCGCCACCGCCCAGCCGTTTCATCAGCACCCGGCACAGCCAGACCGCGCCGACCACACCGAGGCCGCCGGTCGACATCAGCAGGCCGGTCGTCACGGCCGTCTCGCCGCGGGCGGTCTCGAAGTAGAGCGGGATGAGCATCATCGGCGAGTAGAGGACGAAGCCCAGGCAGAAGATGTTGATCGCGGCCGTCCGGTAGACGCGGTGGGCGAACAGCCGCACGTCGAGCAGCGGGTGGGCCGCGCGCAGCTCCCGTACGACGAACACCGTGCCGCTCGCCACGGCGAGGGCCAGCGGCGTCAGGAAGGCCGCCCGCCCCTCGAAGGCGTGGTCGGAGAACTCGTGGACGGCCAGCACGGTGCACACGGTGCAGGCGGCCGAGGACACCAGGCCGATCACGTCCAGCGGCTTGGCGGCGGCACTCTGACGCGGGGGGTCCTTGCGGACCCAGCGCAGGGTGACGAAGAGCAGGCCTGCGCAGAGCGGGACGTTGACGACGTACACCGCGGACCACCCTCCGGCCTCGACCAGGAGGCCGCCGATCGTGGGGCCGAGCAACGGGCTGATCAGCATGACGCTGCCGTTCAACGACTGGACCCGGCCCAGGTGTTCGCGGGGCACGCCACTGGTGAGCAGGATCGTCGACACGGGGGTGAGCACACCGGCGGCGGCGCCGGCGACCCCGCGGGCGGCGATCAGCTCGGGCAGGGTCTGGGAGGCCGCGCAGGCCGCCGAGCCGAGCGCGAACAGGAGGGTCGCGGCGGCGAAGACGCGCCGCACACCGAACCGGGTGGCCAGCCAGCCGGTGGCCGGCATGGTGGCGGCCAGCGCCATCAGGTAGGTGGTCACCACCCACTGGACCTGGCCGATCGAGCCGAACCTGGCCGTGGTCTCGTGCAGGGACACGTTGACGATGGTGGTGTCGAGCAGGGCGAGGAAGCCGCCGGCGACGGCCGCGGCCATCGTGACGAGAGCGGGGGCGGAAGCTGCCCGCGGAGGGCTCGCCGCGTCCTCTTTGGTCTGTTCGGTCAGTGCCATGGGTGGGCGTCCTTAGCGGGGCGATGAGGTCAACAGGGCGGTGGGCCGCGGTGGTTCACGCCGGCCGGCGCGGGTCGGTCGGGTGGGCCGGTCGGGTGGGCCGGTGCGGGTCGGTCGGCGGGGGGCGGTCAGCGCGGGTCGGTCAGCGCGTGCTCGATGTCGTCGAGGACCGCCCCGGCCGCCTCGCGCGCGCCGGGGCGCCTGCGGCACGACAGGGTCAGCTCGGTCTCGTCGCCGACCTGACAGGTGCTCAGGAACATCTCGGCGTAGGGCACGAGCATCGGCAGCGTGGAGAAGCCGGTGGGCCGGAACCCGTCGGTGCGCAGTGCCGCGGTGTCGATCCGGCCGTGGTCGGAGACGATCGCCGTGCACGGGAACCGGGTGCCGTCCAGTTCCTGCGCCTCGCGCAGCGAGTTGGCGAAGGGGTTGCTGCGCAGGAAGTCGCCTTCCAGCGCGGCCACCTCGCGCTTGCCCAGCAGGGCGCGGACGATCTGGCCGTGCAGCCGCTGCCAGCTGTCGTCGCGGTGCAGGTCCAGCACCAGGCGGGAAGTGAGGTTGGCGGTGGAGCGGACCGTGCGGTCGTGGCGGCGCAGGTCCACCGGCACGATCAGCCGGCCCGTCTCGCCGCCCAGCCGCCGGGAGAGGGCGGCGGCCACCCGGGCGGTGACCGCCGACGGGGCCGCCCGCACCCGGCGCCGTACCCACAGCGGGGTGCCGTCGGCCGGTCCGTCCCCGAGGATCGCGGGCAGGCCCTCCAGCCGGGCGGGCGGCTCGGCCGGCGGCACCTTCCCCGCGGCCGTGCGGAAGTGGGTGTCGTCGACGACGGACGCGGCCCCGACCGGCTCCTCGCCGCGCAGCACCCGGAACACGTCGGCGATCCACTGCCGGAGCCCGCGGCCGTCGGTGACGATGTGGCTGGCCCGGACGACCAGCCGGCACGACGGCCCCTCGACGAGCCCGACCTCGCAGACCGGGCCGGTGACGACGTCCAGGTCACGGTGGAAGAAAGGGGCGTCGAAGCCGTCGTCGCCGGGGAGTTCGACGACCGGCGGGGGCGGGCCGTCGGCGCGCCAGCCGGCGCCCCGGCGCCACACCGCGAGGCCGGGGCTCGCGAGGGTGGCGGACCGTACGGCGGCGCGCAGCGCGTCGGGGTCGATGCGGCCCTCGCCCTCGACGATCATCTGGATGAGCTGCGGGGTGCCAGTGGCCGCGGCGTTCAGATAGCCGCGCTCGATCTGCGAGATACGGCGGGTGTAGGGCCGTACAGCGGCCGCTGTTGCTGTCATGCCGGCTCCGGGGTCGGGGTGTGCATACGGACGGGGGCGGGGGTGTCGGCCGCGAGGGCCAGGTGCATCGCCGGGGCGACGGTCGCCGAACGCACCTGGTACGAGCCCACGTTGGTGGGCCGCCAGCCCGGCCGCCACGCGGGCAGCCGGACCCCGGCGAAGGTCTCCTTGGTGACGTGCGAGGCCTTGATGAGCGCCTCGCACTCGGCGAAGTCCCGGATCTCGGCGGGCTGCCGGCGGCCGAGCAGGGTGCCGAGCCACCGCATGGCGGCCGGGCGGTCCCGCTCGTCCTGGAGGTCCACCCCGAGGTTCACCGCGCCGGCCGACAGGGCCACGGCGCTGTAGTCGTCGCAGTGCGCGACCGAGGCGGTGAGGTGGTGGGCCGGGATGTGCCAGCGCTTGTGGCCGTCCCTCGTGAGGTCCCGCGCCCCGATGTCGAGGCCGTACAGCCGGGCCGCGGCCTCGATGATCAGCGAGCGCCCGGAGGCGTTCAGGCGGTGGCCCATGTGGTCGCGGGGAAGGTGGGGGTGGTGGGTGACCAGGCAGTCGATCGGGACGGGGCGGACCGCGCCGCGCACGACCGGATCCATCACCAGCCCCAGCAGCGCCCCCATCACGCCTCCGTGTCGAACACGGCCGCCGCGTAGCTGCCGCCGTAGGCGAAGCTGGAGAGCAGGAGACCGCCCGGCCGGGTCGGGGCGGTCAGCGCCGCCACCAGGCCCAGGGCGCCCGCGCTGCCGTAGGTCTCCCCCAGCAGTGCCTTGGGGGTGATCGTCGGACGGTCCGAGAGGCCCGCCAGCCGCAGGGCCCGGGACTGGGCGGTGTCCACCAGGCTGTAGCCGGAGGCCGCCGAGACGACGGTGCCGATCCCGTCGGGCGTCACACGGGCCTCGGCCATCGCGCCGCGCAGGGCGCGTGCCCAGGCCTCGCCGTCGCGGCCGATACGGCCGATCCCGGCCGACTCGCCGGAGGCGCCGTAGCCGCGCACCCTCGCCAGGACGTCCGCGCCCCGGGACGAGGCCGACCGCTCGCTCTCCAGAAGGACGGCCGCCGCTCCTTCGCTGAGCACCATGCCGCTGCGACCGCCGGGAACCACCGGACCGGAGCGCGCGTAGCCGGGAAGGCCGGCCTGGGTGGCCAGGGCCTGCTCGGGGAACTCGTCGGCGATCACCACCATGATCCGGTCCGCCATGCCGCGCGCGATGACCCGGGCGGCGAGCTGGAGGGCCAGGACGGAGCTCGTGCCGCCGTTGGCGATCGTCGCGGTGTAGCCGCGGTAGCGGTGGAGCATGGCCACGTGACCGGCGGCCGCGTTGACGACCGTGTTGGCGAACAGCGCCGGGTTGGCGCCGCTGATGCCCCGTTCGAGGACGCCCTTGTGGAACTGGAGGACCGAGGTGACCGGCCCGTAGCCGGTCGCGAACACGATGCCCGTGCCCTCGGCCTCGGCCCGCGAGGGCTTGCCGTGCCGGCCGTAGAGGTCGGCGACCGCGGCGGCGGCCAGCAGGCTCAGCGGGTCCATGCGGCGCGCCCGGCTCGGGTTGATGCCCCGGGCGGCCGACTTGACGTCCACCCGGCCGACCGGCACCGCGCCCACGCCCTCGACGTGCTCGGAGGCGGTGAAGCAGGCGCGTTCGGCGTCGAGGGCGGCCACCAGGTCGGCGGTGTTGCCCGCGCCGCCCGCCAGCCCCGCCACCCCGGTGACGACGACCTCGTGGACCTGCTCGGTGCGGCGCGGCCCCGAGGTCGGGCGGCCCGGCCGGTTGAGGACGACGGAGGCGTTGTTGCCACCGAAGGCGAAGGAGTTGGAGATGACGACCTCGGGACGGGCCCCGGCGCGGCCGGTGTCCGGGATGACGTCCAGGCCGAACGGCTGGGCCACACCCCGGGTGTTGATGGTGGGCGGCAGGGCGCCCCGGTCGATGGCCAGGGTGCTGACGACCGCCTCGACCGCGCCGGCCGCGCCGAGGGTGTGGCCGAGGATCGACTTGGTGGAGCTGGCCGGCGGCACCGAGGCGCCGAACAGCAGCTTCACGGCCTTCGGCTCGGAGGCGTCGTTCGCGGGGGTGCCCGTGCCGTGCAGGTTGAGATAGTCGACGTCCTGCGGGGTCAGGCCCGCCGTGTCCAGCGCCTGGGCCATGGCGGCGCAGGCGCCCTTGCCGCTCGGGTCGGGCGCGGTCTGGTGGTAGCCGTCGCAGGAGAGGCCGTAGCCGCCCAGCTCGGCGAGGACCCGGGCTCCCCGGGAGGCCGCGCGGTCCGCCGACTCCAGGACCATGAACCCGGCCCCCTCCCCGAGGGTCAGGCCCGTGGAGGCGGACATCGGCGAGCACGGCTCCGGGTCGAGCGCGCCCAGGGCGCTGAACCCGTACGCCGAGAGCGAGGCGAGAGGGTCGACACCGCCGCAGATGACGTGGTCGACGTCCCCCTTCCACAGCAGCTCGGCCGCGTAGCCGAGGGCCACGGCGCTGGCCGCGCAGGCGTTGGACAGGACCACGCGCGGGCCGCGCAGGTCGAACTCGGCGGCGATGTAGTCGCCGACGCAGGGCAGTTGGACGGCGGCCGCCCGCTCCGCGTCCAGCTTCCCCTCGTGGACGAGGTCCGCGTGGACGCTCTCCAGCGTCGGCATGGCGCCGAGGCTGGAGCCGACCACGACCGCGACCCGGTCCCGGTCGACGGTGTCCAGGTCGAGCCCGCTGCTGTCCAGGGCCTCGCGGATGGCGGTGGCGGCGAGGCCGTAGCAGCGGTCGACGTCGGCCGGCTGCTCGCCGGTGACCATGCCGGCCCACTCGGTCAGCAGCTCGGACGTGTCCATGAGGGTGTTGGTGCGGATGCCGGAGGTACCGGCCGCGATGGACGACCAGCCCTTCTCGACGTCGTCACCGGCACCGGTGATCAGTCCCAGGCCCGTCAGGGCGATTCTCGGTGTGGACATCAGGCGATCCGGGTGGTGAGGGAGCGGGCGATGACGCGGGGCAGGGTGACGGTGCGCAGCGGGCGCTCGGCACTCTGCTCGTCCTGGGCGGCCAGTTCGAGACCGGAGACCCAGAACGGGGCGTCCAGGAGGGCGAAGACGAGCTCCTCCTCCGGGTTGGCGCAGGGCGCCTGCCACAGGACCGTGCCGATCTCCCGGCCGGCCGCCGTCACCTGCGTGCCGGCCGTGAAGCGGCTGTCGGCGGGGGCGGCCAGGGCGGTCAGCCGGGCGGTCTCGGCGGTCGGCCTGACCAGGTCGTCCGAGCCGCGGAACTCGCCGACCCGGTTCCAGTCGATCATCCAGGACAGGTCGGCCTCGTCGACCGACAGCCCGGCGAAGCCCGCGGCGTAGACGGCCATGCCGGCCTCGGCCTGGACCCGGGCGAGGCCCTCCGCGCCGACCGGCGCGCCGCCCTCCTCCCGGACCGCGGCGAGCACGGCCTGGTGGGCGGCCTCGGGGGCGTTGCTGAGGAGCAGGTAGCCGTACTCGCCGGTGGTGCCGACGCGGGCCAGGTGGGCGAGGGCGGCCGGGTCGTCGGGCAGCGCGGCCTCGGTGACGGCGTGCAGGGTCAGGCCCGAGATGTCGAAGTCGACGAAGCGTGCCGCGACCGACCAGGCCGTCGGGCCCTCGAACGCCGTGGCGGCCCAGCCCTCCGGCTCGATGTCGACCTCGACGCCCTCGGGGACGTCCAGCCCGTCGAGGTAGCCGCGCAGCTCGTCGGCGCTCACCGCGGTGCGGGGCAGCAGCCAGGCGTCCTCGCCGATCTCGAAGTGCAGCAGGATCGCGAACGGGGTGCCGTCGGCGTTCAGGGCCAGCACCTCGCGGACGGAGTCCGGCTCGACGAAGTCGCCCGACTTGGCCAGGAACAGGTCGAGCAGCGACAGCCGCTCGTCGCCGGAGACGCGGACCAGCGGGGCGTCGATCCGGTAGGCGCCGATGGTGGTGCGCAGGGTCGCGTAGTCGTCCGAGGCGGTACGGAGGGCGGAGACGGTGGTGGTGGTCATGGTGTGGCGTTTCCTCTCGGGAAAAGACGTGGTGGGCGGTGGTTCAGGACCGGGTGGTCGCGCTGTGCACGGCCAGCTGCCAGGCGCTCGGCCGGCGGGCCGGGGACACGCAGCCGATCAGCAGGCCGGAGGGGGTCGTACGGAGGACGAGTTCCGCCTCCTCGGGGGCGCCGTCGGCGGGCCGGCAGTCGAGCCAGCTGCCGTCGGCGAGTCGTACGGTGGCCGCGGTGGCCCAGATCTGGCGGAAGCCGGCGGAGCCGAGCTCCCATCGGGTGCCGGCCGAGTCGAGCACCACGGTGGTCTCGCGGGGGGTGTTCGGGGTGAGCCAGAGGACGATCTCCTCCTCGCTGTCCGGGGCCTGGATGTCGGCCCTGACCGGCTCGGCGGGGTCCTCGGGGGCGGTCAGTTCCCAGCCGATCCGCTCGCGCGGGGCGAACAGGCCGAGCGGGTGCTTCTCCTCCCAGGCGGCCGGCCGCACGCCCCAGCCGAGACCGCTCGCGCGGCCGAACCGGCTGTTCTCGGCGGTGACCCACATGCCCGCCGACCAGCGGGGGTTGTAGCCGAAGACCCGGGTGCGCGGGTACGGGCTGCGCAGGACCTTGGTGGTGCCCTCCTTCCACGAGGTGACCCCGGCGGCCGAGGCGGTCAGCTCCAGCCGGCGGCCGGCGCCCCGCGTCGGGGCGGTACGGGCGGGACGTACTGCCTCGGTCTCCGCGTCGGTCCTCGCGTCGGTCCTCGCGGCCGTCGGGCGGAAGTCGGTGCGCAGGCGGGCCACCCCGTCCGGGCCCGCCGTCAGGCCGCGCTCCAGCAGACCGCTGTGGACCAGCCGGACGGGTTCGCGGACCGGCAGCCGGATCTCCCACGACGTGCCCTGCCAGGCGAGTTCGGCGCCGGACGGTACGGCCTGGGAGGCCGCGACGGCTTCCGAGGCGTCGCGGACGCCGAGGCCCAGGCCGATCGGGTGGCGCTCGCCGTCCGGGTGGACGAAGGTGCCCTGCCGCAGTCCGACCGTCTGGAAGATCCGGCCGGGGCGGCTGGTGAAGGCGAAGTCCTGCCGCAGGGTCCCCTCGGTGAGGGTGAGCGTGGCGACGATCTCGTCCGCGCCGCACCGCTCGGTGACCCGGACCCCGTTCTCGACGGGGACGATGTCCAGGTCGCGGGGCTCGCCCTCGCGCCAGCCGGCCGGGCGGTCGGCCCGGCAGCTGGGCCAGGTGGAGACGAACACGGGCCCGTGGTGGCCCTCGGCCAGCACCGACAGCGTGCCGTCGTCGCCGTCCAGCTCGCCGACCAGATCGCCGGAGCCGAACCGGTGCGGCTCCAACCGCCGCGGGGCGCGCACACGGTACGGCGGTTCGGTGAGCCGCAGCGCGCGGGAGGTGCCGTCGGGCCCGGTGACCTCCGCGTCGCGTACGACGCCTCGGTCGACGTCCACGCTCGCGGTGATCCGGAAGTCACCCAGCGCCAGGTGGTAGTCGACCGTGCGGACGCCGTCCACCAGCCGGACGTCGGAGCGCAGTTCGTCGTCCCGGGCCTCGGTGACCGTGCCGAAGCTGTTCAGTCCGCCGAGGGCCGACCTGACCTCCGGCCCCAGGTCCGCGAACACGCTGCGCAGGACCAGCGGGATGTAGTTGTGCAGTTCGACGTTGCCGTCCTCGCCGGGCACGGTCTGGCCCACGGAGACGCAGCCGACGCGCCGGTAGAGCTTGAAGGCGACGCTGTTGGCGGGGTTGACGGTGAGCCGGAGCACGAGGCAGCCGGACTGCACCATCCACTCGACGGCCTCCGTGAACAGCCGCCCGGTGATGACACCGTTGCGGTAGGCGGGGGCGACGAAGAACATGTCGGCGATGAGCTCACCGGCGCGGGCGGAGCGCCGGCCGGTGTTGTGGAACAGGCCGAAGGTGCCCACCACACGCCCGCCGTCGACGGCCACGAGGAACGTTCCCGTGTCCCGTTCGGCCAGCTCGCGCTCCAGCTCGTCACCGGTGATGCCGCCCGCCACCGGGTTGGGGTTGTCGCGGTGGCGGTTGTACAGCGCCGCGATGTCGTGCGCGTCGCCCTCCTGGTACGGGCGGATCGTGATGGACATGCCTCACCTCCTTTTCTTCGGGTGGGAGTACTTCGGGTGGGACTCGTACCGGGGGTCAGGCCTTGCGGCCGGTGGTGACGATGAGGGAGCCGGCGGCGGCCAGTTCCGAGCCGACGCTCGCCCGCACCGACACCTGCCGCAGGGCGCCGAGCCGCTGGCCGAGCTTGGCGTGCAGGGTCAGCTGGTCGCCGGGGACGACGAGCCGGGAGAACTTCATCGAGCTGATGGAACCGAGGTAGCCGACGCTCTCGGAGGGGTCGCCGCCCTCGGGAGCCCCGGGCGCCGCCGCCGCTTCGACGAGCTCGGCGACGTACACGACGGCCACCAGCTGGGCCATCGCCTCGACGATCATCACGCCCGGCATGATCGAGTGGTCGGGGTAGTGCCCGGCGAAGAAGGGCTCGTTCACCGAGACGCTCTTCACGCCGCGGCCCGAGACACCGGGGACGACGTCGTAGGCGCGGTCGATCATCAGCATCGGCCAGCGGTGCGGCAGCATCCGCTTGATGTCGTCGGAGGAGTAACTGTGCTTCTGCTCGGGCCGCGCGGGGGCCTCGGAGGTGATGGTCATGCTCAGACCTCGCGGGCTTCGATGAAGTCGACCAGGGCGTTGATGGAGCCGAAGGCCTCGAAGTCGTCGTCGCTGATCAGCACGTCGTACTCGTTGTTGACCATGACGACGATCTCCAGGGTGTCCAGCGAGTCCATCTCCAGACCGCGGCCGAACAGCGGCTGGTTGTCGGAGACGACGGCCGGCTCGACGTCCAGGCCCAGGCGGTCGATGATCATCGACTTGACCTTCATGTTCTTCTCCAGGCGGGTCTCGGCCTGGGTACGGATGTCCTCGAAGGTGGCGACGGACACGGTGACGTTCCTTTCACAGAGGGATGAGGGCGATGCAACTGCTGTGTGTGGATGGCTAGTTGGGGATCATTCCGCCGTCGACGGTGAGCACCTTGCCGGTGATGTAGGAGGCGGCGGGGGCGGCCAGGAAGGCGGCCGCCTGGGCCACCTCCGCCGCGGTGCCCATCCGCCCCATCGGGATGACCTGAAGGGCCTCCTTCATGTGGGCGGGCGGCACCTTCTTGACCATGTCGGTGTCGATGAACCCGGGCGCGACGACGTTGACCCGGATGCCGCGCGGAGCGACCTCGTACGACAGCGTCTTCGCCATGGCGATCACCCCGCCCTTGCTGGCGGCGTAGTTGGCCTGACCGGCCCGGCCGGCGATGCCGCTGGTGGAGGCGATGAAGACGATCGCGCCGCCGCTCGCGTACATCTGCTTGGTCGCCTCGCGGGCGGTGTAGAAGGTGCCGGTCAGATTGGTGCCGATGACCTCCTGCCACTTGGCGGAGCTCATGGCGGCCAGGTGGCCGTCGGCGGTGACCCCGGAGTTCAGGACGGCGACGTCGAGACGTCCCCAGGCCCCCTTGAGCTGCTTGTACATCGCGGCGACCTGGGCCTCGTCGGAGACGTCCGCCCGGACCGGCAGGGCCTCCCGGCCGAGCTCGCGGATCCGCTCGGCGACCTCCTCGGCCTTCGCCGCGTTGGAGCGGTAGTTGAGGGCCACGTCGCAGCCGTGCTCGGCCAGGGTGAGCGCGATCGCCGCGCCGATGCCGCGCGAGGCGCCGGTGACGAGGGCCTTGGTGCCCTCGGCGAAGAAGGTGCTCACGCGGCCCTCCCCGCCATGGCCGCGGTGACCCGGTGGCTGCCCGGGTCGAACCCCGCGGCCTCGGTGCCGAGGCCGGCCGCGGTGGCGGCCTTGAGGACCGCCTGGGCGACCGCGAGGTCGAGGATGCCGAGCCCGAAGGGCGAGAAGACGATCGTGCGCCCCGTGGCCGGCGGCTCGGAGCAGCCGAGCACGGCGGCGATCTCGGCGTGCACGAACTCCCGGTGCCCGGCCTCCTGTTCGGCCCTGTGCAGGGAGGTCCGCTCACGGACGGCGTGCTCGATGTCGTCGACCACGTTGTAAGCGCCGAGCACCGAGTCCGTGCTCAGGTCGCGCAGCGACAGGTGCAGGATCACCTGGCCGGCCGGGCGGTCGGGATACGCGGCCAGGTCGAGCCAGTACGTCGAGTCGGTGGTCGCGATGCTCACCGTCGAGGTGCCGAGCGCCTCGGCGACGTCTCCGGTGCGGAAGGTGATCCCCGGGTACTCGCACTCCAGTTCGGCGGCGAGGACGTCGGCGCGGCCCGGGACCACGTCCTGGAGCACCACCGTCTCCAGCTCGGGGTGGGTCAGAGCGAGGAAGGCGAGGACCCGCTGGTTGATGGTGCCGCAGCCGATGAGACCGGCGGTGCGGACCGGGCGGGAGCCGTGCAGCGCGCCGCTGGCGAGGGCGGCGCTCGCGGCGGTCCGGGAGGACGAGATCTGGCTGCCTTCCAGCAGGGCCTGCGGATATCCGGTGTCGAGGTCGTTGAGCACCTGGACGGAGGAGGCCCGCTGGAGCCCCTGCTCGACGTTGGCCGGGAAGGAGGAGATCCACTTCAGGCCCATCACGGGCTCCGGGCCGCCCAGGTAGGCGGGCAGCGAGATGATGCGCGAGCCGGCGGGCCGCGGCGGGCGCAGGAAGCTGGAGAACGGCACCTGCGAGTGGCCCTGGCCGTGCAGCACGTAGGCGCTGCGGACCGCGTCGAGGACGGCGGGTCCGAGGCCCTTCAGGGCCACTTCGACGTCGTCGCGACCGAGGATCCTCATGACTCACTCCTTTCGTGATCGGTGGTGTCGAGAGCGGTGGTGTCGAGAGCGGTGTTGTGGAGTGCGGTGTTGTCGGGCGGGGGGAATTCCTTGAAGCGGGCCTCGACCCAGGAGTCGGAGTAGACGGTGTCGAGGTAGCGGTCGCCGCCGTCGGGAAGGACGGCGACGCAGGTCGCGCCCGGCTCGATCCAGGACGCGGCGTCCTGGAGCGCGGCCACGACGGCGCCCGACGAACCGCCGGCGAGGATCGACTCCTGGGCGAGCAGCTGCCGGCAGCCGCGCACACAGTCGAAGTCGGTGACCTTGACGACCCGGTCCGCGAGGCCCGGCCGCAGCAGCGGGGGCACGACCGCCGCCCCGTGACCGGGAATCGTGCGCCGGTGGGTGAGCTCCCACGGCTCGGGCGGCCCGAAGATCACGCTGCCCACCGCGTCCACCGCCACCACGTTCGTGGCCAGGCCGTGGTCGCGGATGTACTCGGCGCAGCCGCGCAGCGTCCCGGTCGTACCGGCCGCGAGGAACAGGTGGTCGGGGCCGCCCGGGAGTGCCTCGTGGATCTCCCGCATGGTGTGGTGGTGGGCCCGGGAGTTGTGCTCGTTGGCGTACTGGTTGGGCCAGTACGCGTCCGGCACGCTCTCGAGGAGCGAGCGCACCCGCCCGATCCGGGCCGGCAGGTACTCGCCGGTGGCGGGATCCCGGTCGACGACCTCGACCCTGGCGCCGTACGCCCGCATGATGGCGGCGTTCTGCGCGGTGGTGCGCGGGTCGATCACGCAGATCAGGTTCAGCCGGTAGAAGTTGCACAGCTGGGCGAGGGCGATGCCCAGGTTGCCGGAGGAGGACTCCACGACCGTGGACACCCCGGGGACGAGCTTCCCCACCCTGATGGCGTGTTCGATCATCGACTTGGCGGCGCGGTCCTTGATGGAGCCGCCCGGGTTGAAGCGCTCGCACTTGGCGTACACCTGGAACCGCGTCGGCGGGAACAGCCGGTCGAGGGCGACCAGCGGGGTACCGCCGATCGTCGCGACGATGTCGGGGTCCCGGGAGCGGGTGGCGCGGACCGCGAGGGCCGCGCCGTCGGAGGCGAGGACGGTCATTCCGGCACCTTTCTGCTGATCTGGAGCCGCAGTTCGCTGACGAAGCGCTCACCGTCGGCGTCCGGCAGCCAGGAGTCCTCCGGAGCCGGCAGCGGCTCGCTGAGGGTGATGACGGCGTCGGGGTCGAGCCGGCGCGCGGCCCGGACGAGGTTGGCGAAGGACAGCACCAGCGTCGGGCTGGTGAAGTCGACGAGGGACGGCTTGGTCTCGTCGGGGAACTTGACGAAGAGCAGGTCGGGCAGGGCGTGTTCGGCCACCCACCGGCGGACGGCGAGGTAGTCGCGCTCCCGCTCGGCCTTGTCGGGCAGTTCCGTTTCGGCGGCCGGCAGCCGCCAGGTCTCCCGGAACAGGACCAGGCCGTCGAGCGTCACGCGCGGGGCGTGCGGCCGGTCCAGGCCGATCTTGAAGGCGTCCGCGGCGATGATCGCGACGGGCACCGCGAGCAGCTCGGCGATGCTCCACACTCCCCCGTCGGGGGTGGTCGCGGTGACCGTGCCGTCGGTCTCCGTCAGGCCCACGGACACCGCGGGGTCGACCCGGGCGCGCTCGTCGTACGGGGCCCGGGTGAAGCCGATCAGCCGGTCGCCCGCGCCGATCGGGGCGGGCACCATGCGGCCGCTGTTGCGCTTCCACTCGACCGGCAGCAGCGGCACCAGCCGCCGGGCGCCGATCGCCGTGTTCACCTTGTCCCGCAGCGATCCGGCGTCCGTGGTCCAGTCGAGGAACGGCAGGTCCAACGTGGCCAGGCAGGCGTGCAGTTCGCCGAGGACGGTGGTGTGGTCGCCGGCGTTGAAGGCCTCGACGGACGGGGCCACCACCTGGAGGTCCGGGCTGTGCACGGCGAGATGGGGTGAGCGCACCGGGCCGGTCGCGAAGACCTCCCGGGCCCGCTCCTCGATGTCGGCGACCGACAGCCGTACCGGGGCGTGCCGGTCGCCGTCGAGGTGCAGCACCTCGCGCCACTTCTCGGCGAGTTCACGGGTCGCGGTCTCCACCGGGGTGGCGTCGTCCCCCCAGAACAGCCCGAGCACCTGCGTCCACACGTCGGCGAGGGTGACGTCCCCGCGGCGACGGGCCGCGGCCTTGCGGACGAACCCGGCGACCTCCGCCTCCACCAGCTCGGCGAGCCGGTTGCCGAACCAGTCCGCCGCGTCCGCGACCAGGGCCAGCGGACGCGCTATCGCGTCCAGGAAGTCCCGCCCCAGGTCCATCCGGCAGTCGCGCAGGGAGTCCTGGTAGCAGAGCGTGCGGCCGGCGTACGCCTTGCCCTCCTCGCGGGAGGCCGCCCGTCCCGTGGTGCGGACGAAGAAGTCGTCGAGCCGGTCGAGCGCCGCCACGAGCTCCTCGGCGCTGCCCGCCCGGTCGATGTCGTCGCGCAGCCGGTCGAGTCCGGTGAGGACCGCGTCGAAGCGGACGAACAGCTCCGGGTCGCCGATGCCTGCCACCCGGCGGCGCAGCACCTCCTCGGCCCGGACGTCGACGGGGATGTTGGCGTCCCAGGTCAGCACCCGCTGCCGCAGGAGCCGGGTCAGGATCTTCTCCACCCGCTCCCGCGCGGTCGCCGGATCCCAGCCGGTGGCCTCGGCGACGGCCTCGCCGCCGCGGTCGCCGTCCAGGAGGCGCAGCACCTGGACGTCGTCCTCGCGCAGCCGCACCGTACGGCCGCCCTGGAGGACGAGCCGGTCGCCGTCGAGGTGCACGTCGGGCCGCAGCATCGGCGGGAACCACCAGCGGGCGCCCGGCTGCCCGGCCATCCAGTCGGCCAGGGCGGCCACCGTCCAGCGTTCGAGGAAGGTACGGCTGCGGGAGGTGAGCGACGGGCCGACGTCGAGATCGACGGCGCGCTGCCCCTGCCCGACGGAGAACCACGCCCCGGGTCCGAAGAAGCCGATGGTGTCGGCCTTGGCGCAGTACCGCAGCCAGTACATGGCGAGGGTGCGTTCACGCTGCCGGCGCTTGGACTCCTTGCCCTTGCGCGCGGCGAGGGAGTCGAGGATCTGGTAGACGGTGCGGTTCTGCCAGGCGATGGCGGTGCGCACCTTGTCGTCGGTGGCCAGCAGGGCCAGCCGCCCGGCCTCGGCGTCGGTGTCGGCGCGGTAGGCGGCGCTGAACGCCTCCTGGCCGTCCGTCCCGCCGCCGGTGTCCAGCAGCCGTGCCGCCCGGGCGGCGCGCGGTCCGCCGAGCAGACCGAGACCGGAGACCGGGAAGCCGGCGCTGCGGAGCAGTCCGACGCCCCACACCCGCCATTCGCTGTCGCCCAGCCGGTACGACGGTCCGAAGGCCGTCCAGTCGAGCGCGCGGGACGCCTCGACCGTGCCGGTCGCCTGGAGCGTGCCGGTCGCCTGGAGCGTGCCGGTCATGCCGCCGCCCCTTCCGCCGCCCGGTGACCGAGCGCGGCCGCCAGCCGGGAGATCCCCTCGGCGATCCGCTTCCTCTGCACGTGGCTGAAGCACAGCCGGAGCGCGTCGGCGTTCTCCCCGCCGATCCCGAAGTGGGAGCCGGGCACGAAGGAGACCCCGTGCTCGGCGGCCGCGTCGGCGAAGGTGTTCGTGTCGACGCCGTCGCGGTGCCGCAGCCAGATGTAGAAGCCGCCCTCCGGCCGCTGCCACGACCAGGGCCCGTCGGCGCCGAGTTCGGCGTCCAGCGCGTCGGCCATCAGCGCCGACCGCTCCCGGTAGCTCGCCCGGTAGCCGTCGACGAGGTCCGTCCAGCCGGACCGCGTGTAGAACGCGGCGAGCGCGGCCTGGGCGAGCGCCGACGGGGACAGCGCCATGATCTCGGTCGTCCGGCGCAGGGTGCTCGCCAGCTCCGCCGGCGCCGCGATCCAGCCGCAGCGCAGCCCCGGCGCGAACACCTTGGAGAAGGTGCCGAGGTAGATCACCCGGTCGGGGTCGAGGCCCTGGAGGGTGTCGGTGGTCCGCCCGTCGAAGCCGAGCAGGCCGTAGGGGTTGTCCTCGACGATCAGGAGGTCCAGCTCCCGGGCCACGGCGAGCAGTTGCTCGCGGCGGGCGACGGAGAGCGTGGCGCCGGTCGGGTTCTGGAAGGTCGGGTTGCAGTACAGGAGGCGGGTGGTGCGGCCGTCGGCGCGCAGCCGCCGCACCGTCTCGCGCAGGCCCTCGGGGTCGAGTCCCGCGGCGTCCTCGGGCACGGCGTGCGGGTGCAGTCCGGCGGTGCGGAATGCGGCCGCCGCACCCGGGTAGGCGGGCGTCTGGCACAGGACCGTCTCGCCCGGGGAGGCGAGGCCCAGGGCCACCGCCATCAGCCCCATCTGGGAGCCGCCGGTCGGGACCAGGTTCTCGGCGGTGGTGTGCCCGCCCTCACGGGCCATCAGGTCGGTGATCGCCGGCACCAGGGCCCCGGCGACGTGCGGGGTCGTGTACTGGAGGGCGAGTTTCCCGCCGAGCCGCAGCAGCCGGGAGAGCTGGGCGGAGATGACGTCCAGCGGCAGGACGTCCAGGTCGGGCAGGCCGCCGGCGAAGGAGATCAGGTCCCCGCCGCGCTCGAACAGTCGCGGCATCTCCACCGCGGGTCGTGTGTCGGTCCACATGGCGGTCAGCTCCCGGCTCTGGCCGGCAGGGCCGCGGCCAGCTGGTCCTGCACGGAACGCAGCAGGCCGGCCGAGGAGGTGAGCGCCGGGTCGGCGAGTACGTCGGGGTCGATCTCGATGCCGTACTGCTCCTCGACGGCCATCACCAGGGCGATGGTCTGGAGCGAGTCCACTCCGAGGTCCACGAGGGGGGTCTGCGGGTCGGTCACCGTGACGGCGCAGATCTCCTCGACGAGCTGGTCAAACTGCGACTGGTTCATGGGTGGTCCTCGTCTGTGTGGGCTGTCGTGTCGTCTGTCCGAGGGGGTGGGCTTCGGCGGCGCGGACCAGCAGCTCGGCGGCCTTGCGGTCCGGTTTGCCGTTCGCGGTGAGCGGGACGGCGTCGATGGGGACGATCCGGTCGGGCAGCCGGGCCCGGTCGAGGCGCGGCCTCAGCCGCTCGCGGATCTCCTCGGGGGCCAGGGAGGACTGCACGGCCAGCCGCAGGGGGGCGTCCTCGGACTCGGGCCGCAGCGCCACCGCCGCGGTCACGCCGGGGATCCGCTCGGCGGCGTCCTCGATCTCGGTCAGCCCGAGGCGGATCCCGCGCCGCTTGATCATGTCGTCGTCGCGGCCGACGAAGTAGAGCCGGCCGTCCTCGTCGAGGTAGCCCTGGTCGCCGGTGTGCAGCTCCAGCGTCCCGTCGGCACCGCGGACGAAGCGGTGCTGCGCCTCCAGCGGGACGCCCCAGTAGCCGGCCATCACGGTGGCGCCGCCCACGACGATCTCGCCGGTCTCCCGGGGACCGAGCTCGCGCCGGTCGCCGTCGACGATCCGGACCCGGTCGCCGGGGATGGGCCGCCCGACCGAGTCGGGGTGGGCGGCGTACTCGGCGGGGTCGAGGATCGAGATGCGCTTGCACTCGGTCATGCCGTACATCGAGGCGAACGCCGACCCGGGGAAGACGTCGAGGAGTTCGGCCATCACGGCCCGGCCCGGGCGGGCACCCGTGTTGGTGAACAGGCGCACCCCGGTGGGCCGCCGCAGCCTGCTCTGGAGCAGGGCCAGCATCTGGGCCAGCGAGGGCACGAGCGGAACGACGGTCACCCCGTGCGCTTCGATCGTCCGCAACAGGCCCCGGTCGCCGCCGCGTTCGGCGAGGACGAGGGTGGCGCCGGTGCGGGCGCACAGCAGTGCCTGGTAGAGGCCGTAGTCGAAGGAGAGCGGGAGCCGGCACAGCACCACGTCGTCCGCGGTGTAGCCGAGGCAGGCGCCCACGGCCTCGACGGCCGCGATCATCTGCCGGTGCGGGCAGACGACGCCCTTCGGCCGGCCGGTGGTGCCCGAGGTGTAGATCAGCATCGCCACGGCGTCGTCCGGGACCCGGGCGGCGAAGCCGTCGGCGGGGGCCTCCCGGATCTCCTGCCGGGCCCGCTCGACCGGGACGGTCCGCCCGGCCCGCCCTCCCGCGCCGGGCGAGCAGATCGCCAGGGCGGCCGAGCAGTCCTCGACGATGCCGCCGACCTGGAGGTCGGTCAGGTCGGGGTGGACGGGGACGAAGACGGCGCCGATCCGGAGGGTGGCGTGGAAGAGGGCGAGGAAGGTGCGGTCGTTGCCGCCGGCGTGGACGACCCGCTGCCCGGGGGCGATGCCCTGGGCCCGCAGCCAGCCGGCCGCGCGGTCGACGTCCGTGCCGAGCTCGGCGTAGGTGAGGCCGCCGTCGCCGTCGACGACCGCGGGGTGGTCGGGGCGCTCGGCGCGGGCGCGCTCGAAGAGGTCAGACACCAGCACGGGCGGGTTCCTCCTTACGGGCGCTCTCGCCGATGCGCACGAGGGCCTTGCCGATGTCCCGGGCCGTGTTGACCGGGAGGACGTCGAGTTCGGGGTGGCGGCGCTTGAGGATGTTGGCGAGGGTCCGGGCGGGCGGCAGGGACACCGTCAGCCCGGGTTCCAGACGGGCGAGGGTGTGCAGGCACAGGTCCCAGCGCACCGGGCGGACCACCTGGTCGACGAGCCGCCGGCGGACCGTGTCGGGATCGTCGACCACCGTGCCGTCGGCGTTGGAGAGCAGAGACCCGCGAGGAGCCCCGAAGCCGGTCGCGGCGGCCGCGGCGGCGAACGCCTGCCGCGCGGACTCCATGTACGGGGTGTGGAAGGCGCCCGCGACCGGCAGGGGTTTGACGGTCGACTCGGGCGGGGGCGCCGCCGCCAGCCGCTGGAGGTCCTCGGTGAGCCCGGCGGCCACGATCTGGCCGGGACCGTTGAACGTGGCCGCGTGCAGGCCGAGTTCGGCGATACGCTCCAGCACCCCGGCCTCGTCGCCGCCTACCACGGCCGCCATCGAGGTGGGTGCCTCGGCACAGGCCGCGGCCATCGCCCGGCCACGGACCGCGGCCAGCCGTACCGCGTCGACGGGCGTGAGGACTCCGGCGTAGGCGGCGGCGGTGAGCTCGCCGACCGAGTGTCCGGCCGCGATCGCGGTGCCCGCCGCCGCCAGGCCCTCGTGGGCCAGCAGGCCCTGGGCGACCAGCAGCGGCTGGGTGTTCTCGGTGCGGGCGATCTCCGCGGCCGAGGCCCGGGTGCCCAAGTGGACGAGGTCGCAGTCCGCGGCCTCCGACCAGGCCCGTACGCGCTCGGCGTGGACCGGGTCGCGCAGCCAGCCGGCCATCATGCCAGGGGTCTGGGAGCCCTGACCCGGCGCCATGATTGCGAACATGTGTTCTATCCCCCTTTCGTGTGGAGCCCGTCGCACGGCGCTCGGGCCGGCGGGCGGTGGGATGCGGATGGGATGCCCCGAGGTGAGGCAGGTGAGGTGAGGCCCGTTACCGGCAGGTGGTGCTGCCGGCGGCCGGTGCTACTGGCGGCCGGTGCTCTCCGCGAACCGTCGGACGGCCATGAACCCGAACCCGGCGAACCAGGCGACGATGTTGAAGACGGCGCCCGCCAGGCTGGAGTGCTCGCCGCCGAAGCCGTAACCGTCGGTGAGGGCGTAGCGGGCGAGAGTGGAGACGCCGTACATCGGCGTGTACCGCGAGATCTCGAGCATGGTGCCGCTGAGCGGGATGAACAGGTTGCCGAGGAAGGCCAGCGCGGTCATCGTCAGCCCCGGCATGTGCATCACGACGTCGGGCTTGAGGGCCAGGCCCAGCGAGATGCCGAGCGCGGCGAAGACCGCGGCCCCCAGCCAGGCGACGACCAGGGACGTCACCCACACTTCGGCATCGGCGTGCGCGCCGGTGACCAGACCCAGCACTCCGACGATGGCCACCGGCACGGCGGCCGTCACCACCGAGCACAGGACCTTGACGAGCAGGTATCCGGGCGGCGCGAGCGGGCTCAGGGCGATCGTGCGCATCCAGCCCGCCGACTTCTCGACCGAGATGGTGGCCGCGGAACTGACGGCGGCCATCGCGGCCCCGTACACGGCGAGGCCGATCATCATCCAGGCGGCGAAGTTGCCGTGCGGCAGCGTGCCGTGGGCCGGCGCGGTGCGGAACAGGGCGAGGTAGAGGACGGCCGGGAGCAGGAGGGTGAAGATCGTGGTCTGGCGGTTGAAGCGGCGGGCCAGTTCGTAGCGGACGAAGGTGGGGTTGACTCCGCTGAACGACGAGGCGCGGGGACGGGCGGGCGGTGCGGTCACGGTGGTCATCGCGTGCCCTCCTGGCCGGTGCGGCCGGCGTGGGTGATCGCCATGAAGGCCTCTTCGAGGCTCCGGGGGGCGACTTCGATCTCGGTGGCGGAGGTCGTGGTGACGAGCAGCCGCAGCAGCGCGTCGGAGTCGGTGGAGTCGAAGTAGTGGCGCTCGCCCCGGACCGCCACGGAGCGCACGGACGGGGAGCCGGCCACCGCGGCGGCGTCCTGCGGGCTGATCAGGGCGGAGACGGTACGGCCGCTGATCCGGGCGCGGACCGAGGAGGCGGACCCGTCGGCGACGATCCGTCCCCGGTCGACCATCACCACCCGGTCGGCGAACTGGTCGGCCTCCTCCATGTAGTGCGTGGCGAACAGGACCGTCATGCCGCGCCGGGCGTCCTCGCGGACGGTGGCCCAGAACTCGCGGCGGGCCACCACGTCCATCCCGGCCGTCGGCTCGTCCAGCACCAGGAACTCCGGGTTCGACAGCAGCGCGATCGCGAACCGCAGCCGCTGCTGCTCACCGCCCGAGCACTCGGAGACCCGGCGGTCCCGCAGCCTGGTGACGCCGGCCCTGCTCATCACGGTCTCCGGGTCGGCGCCGGGGTGCAGCGAGCCGAGCATCCGTACGGTGGCCTCGACGGTCAGGTCGGGCAGCAGTCCGCCGCTCTGCAGGACCGCCGCCACCCGGCCGGCGCGGACCGCCTGCCCCGCCGCCTCACCGAACAGCTCCACCCGCCCCGAGTCGGGCCGGGTGAGGCCCAGGAGCATGTCGATGGTGGTCGTCTTGCCCGCGCCGTTCGGTCCGAGAAACGCCACGACCTCGCCGCGCCGGATGCGCAGGTCCAGCCCGTCGACGGCGGTGAACTCCTCGCCCTTGGCGTTGGCGAACCGCTTCACGACCGCGCTGAGCACGGCGGCATCCGGTGACGTCACCTCCCCCGACGCCGGGCGGAGTTGGGTTTCGGTCATCTTCAGGTCCTCACGATCCGGTGGGGGGTGGCTTGACGAGAAACACTCTTGCGCCCCCCGCTATCCGCCCGAACCGACGCGGCTATCCCTGCCCTATCGGGCCACGCGACGGCGGATCGTCGACACCGTGCCGGACTTCTTCGCCGCGGCCGCGTCACTGCACCCCGGCCTGGTCCGCCGCAGCCGCCGCTCCTGCGCCGCCTCGCCGTCGAACACGGCGCGGGCGCACGGCTCTCCGTCCTGGACGGCGTCCAGGTCAGGCTGGTGCGCGCCGAGTCGCCCACGGGCATCGCCTGCGAGTGGCTCGGCCCGGCCGGTCTCGACTTTGACGGAAGCGAGCGCTCGCCGAGGCGCAACGCGGAAGCCCGCGTCACCCTCGGAGTGACGGCAGCGGGTGAGGACGACTTGGAACAGACGCTCATCATGGGAGAGCCTGCATTCCAAGGCGACCGGCAATCGGTGCAGCTCGGAGCCAGGAGCGCGGGACTACCTCGGGCGTCTCCATGCCCTAGGTGTATTGATCACGAGCGTTGTTAATGGGGGTCCGACTTGATCGTGGCGAAGGCCCCCGTGTGTGGTGGAGGTGTCGAATCTTCACCGCACGGAGGCCTTCATGTCCCACCGTAATGCCCGGCTGACCGTTCACGGCAGGCGGCTGCTCGTCGAACGTGTCCGCTCCGGCCGTCCCGTCGCCCATGTCGCCGCCGAGATGGGCATCTCCCGTCCCACAGCCCACAAGTGGATCCGGCGCTGGCGGTCCGAGGGCGAGAACGGACTCATCGACCGTTCCAGCCGCCCCCACAGGACACCGCACCGCACCGCAGCCGCCACTGAGGCGGATGTCTGCCAGCTGTGCCAGGACCGCAAACTCGAACCGGCCCGCATCGGACCGATCCTGGGAGGTACAGCAAAAGCGCTGGGAAGCCGCCATGCAGGAAGCCCACGCCGCCTATGCCCACGCCTACCGCGTCAAACACCTCGGAGAACAGGCAGACACCTGGTACCAGGCCAGCCGCCTGACCGAATACATCGCAGCAGTACGCGACCACGCCACATCGCTCCCGCCCGGGCAGGAGCGGACCGTCGAGGCGTGGCTCGCGTTCGCGGATGCGCACCTGCAACATCTCACCGAATCGGTCTCAGCGCCGAAACTGCCCACGCCGCCGAAGCCCGACAGCGACGACCTCAAGCCCTTCCTCGGCCACTGGAGCCCCTACGGGCCCCGCTCCTACTGAGCCTTGGCTCGCCACATTGCGGCGGATCGCCGGTTACCGCAATCGGTGATCCGCCGAACGGCAGAAAGCGGCCCAGGAGAAATCACACCGCCACGAGCCGGACCCGCTCGCCGCACAGCTTGGCCATGTCGTCAATATCGGAAGTCAGCATGACCACGGGGCGGTGCTGTCGCAGCGCTGCCTCGGCGACGGCCGCATCGATCGCGTACTTGTGCCCGCGCAAACCGGCATTCATCAGCAACTTCGAGGCTGCCCTCGCCTCCTCGTCGCCCACTGCGACTACGCGCAGCCCGGAGAGCACCCAATTCAGGCGGGACTTGTTCGTGCGCGCGTGCACGGCCTCGATAATGGTGAGCGCACTGACCACGACCTCCATGCCACGCGAGCGCGCCTCAGCGATCAGAGCCACCACCTGTTCGTCGTCGGCGAGCAGCTTCGAGAGTCCCTCGCTGTCGAGGACCAGCGTCCCCTCGTGACTCAACCTGCGGCGGGCCACTCGGCCTCCTCGGCGAACACCTCGTCGAAGACCTGCCTCGCCCGCTGACGAGCCGGCTCGGAGACCGGCCCCTTGCGGCTCTCGTAGTCCGCCAGGTACTCGTCCAGGACCTGCCCGCGCAGCTCACGCTCGACCGCCTCGGCGATGAACGCGGAGAACTCCCGCTTGCCCACCCGCGCCCGGATCGCCTCCGCTGTCCCCTCTGGCAGCGACAGGCTCACCCGCGTCGCCGGACCTTCCCCGATGCTGTACGTCGCCTCACCCATACCCCGAGTGTGTCAAACGAGTAGGAAAAGCGCTACGGCCCGAATCCACACGGCCCCTCAGGGGCGCGAAGAAGACGTATGGATGAGGCCCCTCCCACCCACCCTCGTATTGGGCAGATCACTGCCCGAAACCCAGCACGGGCTTCACATCCCATCCCAGCGCGATCCCAGCACGGTACGGATGACCAGGGATGACGACAGGTGACGGGGGGTCAGCTATCCCAGCACCATCCCAGCAACGGGACAAGACAAAGGGCCCGACCCCGAAGAGCCGAGCCCTCCCTGACCTGCATGTTTGCCAGACCAGCGACGTAGTGATACGTCACCCGCTACACGTTGAAGCGGAACTCCACCACATCGCCGTCCTGCATGACGTAGTCCTTGCCTTCCATGCGGGCCTTGCCCTTGGCCCGGGCCTCGGCGACCGAGCCGGTCTCCACCAGGTCGGCGAAGGAGATGACCTCGGCCTTGATGAAGCCCTTCTGGAAGTCGGTGTGGATGACACCGGCGGCCTCGGGGGCGGTGGCGCCCTTCTTGATGGTCCAGGCGCGGGACTCCTTGGGGCCGGCCGTGAGGTACGTCTGCAGGCCCAGGGTGTCGAAGCCGACGCGGGCCAGCGTCGCCATGCCGGGCTCTTCGACGCCCACCGACTCCAGGAGCTCCATCGCCTCCTCCTCGTCGAGCTCGGCGAGGTCCGACTCCAGCTTGGCGTTGAGGAAGATCGCCTCGGCGGGGGCGACCAGGGCGCGCTGCTCGTTCTTGAAGTCCTCGTCGGTCAGCTCGTCCTCGTCGACGTTGAAGACGTAGAGGAAGGGCTTGGTGGTGAGGAGGTGCAGGTCGTGCAGGAGTTCCTCGTTGCCGGAGCCCTGGACGATGCCCGCGGAGAACAGGGTGTCGCCCTTCTCCAGGATCTCCTTCGCCGCCTCGACCGCCGCGACCTTCGGCCCGATGTCCTTCTTGATGCGCGACTCCCGCTGGAGGCGCGGCAGGACCTTCTCGATGGTCTGGAGGTCGGCGAGGATCAGCTCGGTGTTGATCGTCTCGATGTCGTCCTTCGGCGAGACCTTGCCGTCGACGTGCACGACGTTCTCGTCCTGGAAGGCGCGGATGACCTGGCAGATCGCGTCCGACTCGCGGATGTTCGCGAGGAACTTGTTGCCCAGGCCCTCACCCTCCGAAGCGCCCTTCACGATCCCCGCGATGTCGACGAAGTCGACGGTCGCCGGAAGGATCTTCTGCGAGGAGAAGATCTCGGCCAGCTTCGTGAGACGGGCGTCCGGGACGCCGACGACGCCGACGTTCGGCTCGATCGTGGCGAACGGGTAGTTGGCCGCCAGCACGTCGTTCTTGGTCAGGGCGTTGAACATGGTCGACTTGCCGACATTCGGCAGACCGACGATTCCGATCGTGAGCGACACGTTGCGACTTCCCGTGGTGAGAGGGCCGGAGGGCCAGTTCCCGAGTGAGAGGGCCAGAGGCCAGAGAGCTGACCGGTCCACCAGTTTACGGCGTGCCGGGCGCCACCCCGGCGGAGCTGTCGAACGCATGGCCAAGCTCGGCCCCACGGCGTGTCCGAGACGCGATTCGGCACATAAAACGACCTAAGTTGGTCCGGTGGAGCAACACAGGACGCGCCCCCCGGCCCCAGGCACCCGCCGCGACACACCACCCCTGCCGCCCCAGGCGGGCCGGGAAGCGAGCCGGGAGCCGGTCGGCAGACGGTCACGCCCGGCGGGAAGCCCCGTCCGGGCCGGCACTCCGCGCTCCGGCACCCCTCGTTCCGGCGATCCGCGTCCGGGCGACCCCCGCCCCGCCGGTCCTCGTCCCGCCCCCGCCGGGCGACGGCCCGCGCCGCCCCCGCAGGCCGGGACGGCGCCGGCCGGGCGGACAGGGCGCCGGATGCCGAACCCCCGGCTCACCGGACTCGGCGGCGGGCTGTTCAGCGGCGTGCTGATGTTCGTGATCGGCTGCCTGGACCAGTTGCTCTTCGGCGCCTCACTGACGGTGTACTGCGTGCTGTTCCTGCCGGTGTGCCTGCTGACCGCCCTGTGGGTGCGCGCCGGCGACCTGCTGTCCGCGCCGGTGGTCGTGCCGATCGCCTTCGCCGTGGGACTGCTGCCCGCCTCCGAGGGCGGGAACGGCTTCGGGGCGCGGCTGATGGGGCTGGTGACGGCGCTGGCCACCCAGGTCGGCTGGCTGTACGCCGGGACGCTCGTGGCGGCGGCGGCCGTGCTGGCACGCGGAGTGCGTCGGGCGGCGGCCCGCCGGCAGAGCGTGAACCGCCGCTGACCCGGGCGGACGGCCCCCGGACAGGCCGGGCGTCGCCCGGCCGCACGTCCGCCGTCCGGGGCTAGTCCGCCTTCGCCGCCCGCATCGCCGCACCCACGATGCCCGCGTTGTTCTGCAGCTCGGCCGGCACGATGTCCGCCCGGATGCCCTCGATGAGGTGCAGGAACTTGTCGGCCTTGCGGCTGACGCCGCCACCGATGATGAAGAGTTCGGGTGAGAAGAGCATCTCGACGTGGGCGAGGTACTTCGTGACCCGGCGGGCCCAGTGCTCCCAGGTCAGCTCGCCGTCCTCCTTGGCCTTGCTGGAGGCGCGCTTCTCGGCGTCGTGCCCGTGCAGCTCGAGGTGGCCGAGCTCGGTGTTGGGCACGAGGGCACCGTCGACGAAGAGGGCGCTGCCGATGCCGGTGCCGAACGTCAGCAGGATCACCGTGCCGCTGCGGTCGCGGCCGGCACCGAAGGACACCTCCGCGACACCCGCCGCGTCCGCGTCGTTGACCACCGTCACCGGCAGGCCGCCGAGCCGCTCGCTGAAGAGGGCACGCGCGTCCGTGTCGATCCAGCTCTTGTCGACGTTGGCCGCCGTACGGATCGTGGAGCCGCCGGTGACCACACCCGGGAAGGTCAGGCCCACCGGGCCGGTCCACTCGAAGTGCTCGACGACCTCCCGCACACCGTCGGCCACGCCCTCGGGCGTGGCCGGGTGCGGGGTGAGCACTTTGTGGCGCTCCTGAGCCAGGTCGCCCTTGTCCAAATCCACCGGGGCGCCCTTGATCCCGGAGCCGCCGATGTCCACGCCGAAGATCTGCATGGCCCTACGTTACGACGGTCGACTGACAGTCACTCACTCGGCCGAGGTGTCGGCCGGCCGGCCGGCCGCCGGACCGGATGCCGCGCCGGACTCCGTCCCGGACGCCGCGCCGCTGCCGCCGCGCCCGGCCGCCAGTGCCGCCGCCTCCTCGCGCAGGTCGCGGCGGAGCTCCTTGGGCAGCGAGAAGGTGATGTGCTCCTCGGCCGCCTTGACGAGCTCGACGTCCCCGTAGCCGCGCTCGGTGAGCCAGGCCAGGACCTCCTCGACGAGGACCTCCGGGACGGAGGCGCCGGAGGTGACGCCGACCGTGGTCACGCCCTCCAGCCAGGCCTCGTCGATCTCGCTCGCGAAGTCCACCAGGTAGGCCTGCCGGGAGCCGGCCAGCTTGGCGACCTCGACGAGCCGTACGGAGTTGGAGGAGTTGCGCGAGCCGACCACGATCACCAGCTCCGCCTCCGCGCCCATCTGCTTGACCGCGAGCTGACGGTTCTGCGTGGCGTAGCAGATGTCGTCGCTGGGCGGGGAGATGAGCTGCGGGAACTTCTCCTTCAGGGCGTCGACCGTCTCCATGGTCTCGTCGACCGAGAGGGTCGTCTGGGAGAGCCACACGATCTTCGACGGGTCGCGGACCTCCACCTTGGCGACGTCCTCGGGGCCGTCGACGAGCTGGATGTGCTCGGGAGCCTCGCCGGAGGTGCCGATGACCTCCTCGTGGCCCTCGTGCCCGATCAGGAGGATGTCGTAGTCCTCCTGGGCGAAGCGGACGGCCTCCTTGTGCACCTTGGTGACCAGGGGGCAGGTCGCGTCGATGGTGGCCAGCCGCCCGCGCGCGGCCTCCTCGTGGACGACGGGAGCGACGCCGTGCGCGGAGAACATGACGATGTTGCCCGGCGGGACCTCCTCGGTCCGCTCGACGAAGACGGCGCCCTTGCGCTCCAGGGTCTGCACGACGTACTTGTTGTGGACGATCTCGTGCCGGACGTAGACCGGCGCCCCGTACTGCTCCAGGGCCTTCTCGACGGCGATCACGGCACGGTCGACGCCCGCGCAGTAGCCCCGGGGAGCGGCGAGCAGGACACGGCGGCGGCCAGGCGAAGCAGTCATGCGTCCCATCGTAAGGCCGCGCCCGGGGGGCCGGAGATCACCGTTTCCCGCCCTGGGGCGGGACCTCGGGATTGTCGGTGGCGGCCGATACGCTCGGGCGCATGGCTGTGAACACGTCCGCGGACGCCCCGCTGCCCGTCGGCGAGGTCTCGCGGCTCATCGGACGCTGGATCGACCGGCTCGGCGCGGTCTGGGTCGAGGGGCAGATCACCCAGTTGTCGCGGCGCCCGGGTGCCGGCGTGGTGTTTCTGACGCTGCGGGATCCGGCGCACGACATCTCGGTGGGCGTGACCTGCTACCGGCAGGTCTTCGACGCGGTCGCGGACGTCGTCGGGGAGGGCGCGCGGGTCGTCGTCCACGCGAAGCCGGAGTGGTACGCGCCGCGCGGCCAGTTGTCGCTGCGGGCCGTCGAGATACGGCCGGTGGGGGTCGGTGAGCTGCTGGCACGGCTGGAGCAGCTGAAGAAGTCGCTGGCCGCGGAGGGCCTCTTCGCCCCCGCCCGGAAGAAGCCGCTGCCCTTCCTGCCCCAGCTCGTCGGGCTGGTGTGCGGGCGGGCCTCCGCGGCCGAGCGCGATGTCCTGGAGAACGCCCGGCACCGCTGGCCCGCCGTCCGCTTCGAGGTGCGCAACGTCGCCGTCCAGGGCGTGCACGCGGTGACGCAGGTCGTCCAGGCGGTGAAGGAGCTGGACGCCCTGGACGACGTGGACGTGATCATCGTCGCGCGCGGCGGGGGAAGCGTGGAGGATCTGCTGCCGTTCTCCGACGAACAGTTGGTCAGGGCGGTCGCGGCCTGCCGTACGCCGGTCGTCTCGGCGATCGGGCACGAGCCGGACAACCCGCTGCTCGACCATGTGGCCGACCTGCGCGCCTCGACACCGACCGACGCCGCGAAGAAGGTCGTCCCGGACGTCGGCGAGGAACTGGAGCGGGTGCGGGTGCTGCGCGGGCGGGCGCGGCGATGCGCGCAGGCGCTCGTGGAGCGGGAGGAGCGCGGGCTCGCCCACGCCCTGGCGCGGCCCGCGATACAGGATCCGCACCGGATGATCGACGAGCGGGCCGATCACGTCTCCTCACTCGTCGACCGTGCGCGGCGCACGGTCGGGCATCTTCTGGACCGCGCCGATTCCGAGCTGACCCACACGCACGCGCGCGTGGTGGCGCTCTCGCCGGCCGCGACGCTGCGGCGGGGGTACGCGGTGCTGCAGAAGGCCGACGGGCACGTGGTCCGGGATCCGGCCGAGGTGTCGGCCGACGAGACACTGCGCGCGCGGGTCGCCGAGGGCGAGTTCACCGTGCGGGTCGCCGACGTCGGCGACTAGGCAGCGACGACCACCACCACTACGACCACTGGGACTGGGTGCATGACGAGCAACACGGACGAGGCCCTCGGGTACGAGCAGGCCCGCGACGAGCTGATCGAGGTCGTACGGCGACTGGAGGCGGGGGGTACGACGCTGGAGGAGTCCCTGGCCCTGTGGGAGCGCGGCGAGGAGCTGGCCAAGGTGTGCCGGCGCTGGCTGGAGGGCGCCCGGGCGCGGCTGGACGCGGCGCTGGCCGAGGAGGGGGAGGGGCCGGAAGGCGGGGAGTGAGCCGCGTGCCACGGCCGGCGTCGCCGTGGCGGCGGCCGCAGCAGGGGCGGCGACAGCCGAGGCGGTGGGCGGTGCGCCGGGAGGGGCGAGCGTCGGGACGGTGTGAAACGGACCACGCCCTTCCGGCTTTTGTTGAAGTTTGAACCTTCCCGGCGTACTGTCAGTGCCGTCAGCCTATCCGGACCGCGGTCCGGTACTGGATCCGGACGCCACCCCCGAGGAAGTTCCCGCATGTCTCTCGTTCTTGACGCCACCGCCCAGGACCTGCTGTTCCGCGAGGCCCGCACCGCGAACACCTTCACCGACGAGCCGGTGACCGACGAGCAGGTCCAGGCGATCTACGACCTGGTCAAGTACGGGCCGACGGCGTTCAACCAGACCCCGCTGCGCATCACCCTGGTCCGCTCCCCCGAGGCCCGCGAGCGCTTGGTGCAGCACATGGCCGAGGGCAACCAGGCCAAGACCGCCGCCGCCCCGCTGGTCGCGATCCTCTCCGCGGACAACGAGTTCCACGAGGAGCTGCCGACCCTGTTCCCGGCCTTCCCGCAGGCCAAGGATCTCTTCTTCAGCACGCGTCCGGCCCGTGAAGGCGCCGCCGCGCTCAATGCCGCCCTCCAGGCCGCGTACTTCATCATCGGCATCCGCGCCGCCGGTCTGGCCGCCGGCCCGATGACCGGCGTCGACCTCGAAGGCGTCCGCAAGGAGTTCCTGGACGACGACCACACCCCGCTGATGGTCGTCAACATCGGCAAGCCGGGCGAGGGCGCCTCCTACCCGCGCTCCCCGCGCCTGGCGTACGACGAGGTCGTCACCACCGTCTGAGATCGGTGACCCACCCCCATGCGGCCCCCATGCGAGAGGGCCCCCGGTGCGTGCACCGGGGGCCCTCTCGCATGTCACCGCGCGGGGCGGAGAGCGCTCACGCCAGCTTCAGCGCTCCGGCCATCGTGGACAACTGCGCGAAGGACCCCGTGCCCGCGACCACCGTGGTGGAGCCCGTCGTGTCCTGGAGGACGAGCGCGTCGTAGCGCCCACCGCTGTAGCGGGTCCAGGTGCGGCCGTCGATCTGCTCGGTGACCTTGGTCGCCTTCGAGCCCTGGCTGGCCTCCCGGACGAAGTCCGAGCGCTTCTGAGTGGACTGCTCGATCGTCACGTACTCCCCGTCGGGAGCGTGGAAACCGAGGTGCCAGGCGTCGTACTCGTCGCCCTGGAACCGCACCGAGGTCGCCTTCCAGGTGTCGGGCAGGCCCTCGGGCGCGGCCACCGGGTACGACGCCGCGCGACGCGCCGTGAGGAGCTCGACGCGGTAGTCGACCCGCTTGACGTCGGGAGCGCGATCGTCGTGCGGGACGAAGAGGTATATGACCCACGCCGCGATCATGATCACCCCGAGGGAGAGAATCATGTCGCGGGCCGTCTTCTGCTTGCCGTTCGAACCTGCCACGCCCCCTATCGTCGCAGGTGCCCGGTGCGCTCATCCGTGGGGTCCCCTGCTCATTTTGTCGGACTGACGATAGAGTCGGCTTCGAACCCTCATCCGGCCGTCGTCGTATCAGAAAGGTGCGCTCCGATGACCGAGCATCATCATTTGCCGTCCGAACTCGATGTCCCCTCCGAGGCCCCCGACCGCAACCTCGCCCTGGAACTCGTCCGGGTGACCGAAGCCGCCGCCATGGCCGCGGGCCGCTGGGTCGGACGCGGTGACAAGAACGGCGCCGACGGTGCCGCGGTGCGCGCCATGCGGACCCTCGTCTCCACCGTGTCGATGAACGGCGTGGTCGTCATCGGCGAGGGCGAGAAGGACGAAGCCCCGATGCTCTTCAACGGCGAGCGCGTCGGTGACGGGACCGGGCCCGAGGTCGACATCGCGGTCGACCCGATCGACGGCACCACGCTGACGGCGAAGGGCATGCCGAACGCGATCGCCGTCCTCGCGGCCACCGAGCGGGGCGCGATGTTCGACCCTTCCGCCGTCTTCTACATGGACAAGCTGGTCACCGGCCCCGAGGCCGCCGACTTCGTCGACATCGACGCGCCCGTGGCCGTGAACATCCGGCGGGTCGCCAAGGCCAAGCGGGCCACGCCCGAGGACGTCACCGTCGTCATCCTGGACCGCCCGCGCCACGAGGGCATCATCAAGGAGATCCGGGAGACCGGGGCGCGCATCAAGCTGATCTCCGACGGTGATGTCGCCGGCTCGATCCTGGCCCTGCGCGAGGAAACCGGCGTCGACCTGCTGCTCGGCATCGGCGGAACCCCCGAGGGCATCATCTCGGCCTGTGCCGTGCGGTGCCTGGGCGGTGTCATCCAGGGCAAGCTGTGGCCCAAGGACGCCGAGGAACGGCAGCGGGCGATCGACGCCGGCCACGACCTCGACCGCGTGCTGACCACCGAGGACCTGGTGACCGGCGAGAACGTGTTCTTCGTCGCCACCGGTATCACCGACGGTGAGCTGCTGCGGGGGGTCAGGTACCGGTCGGAGACCGCGACGACCGACTCGATCGTGATGCGGTCGAAGTCCGGGACGGTCCGGCGGATCGACTCCGAGCACCGGCTGAGCAAGCTGCGGGCCTACAGCGCGGTGGACTTCGACCGGGCCAAGTAGTCGTTCCCCGCAGTGCGTGAGAGGGGCACCCCCGGTGCGGTGGGGGTGCCCCTTTCGCGTACCCCGAGGCTCCTCAGCCGGCCGCGGCTATGCGGCCCGACGACTGTGCCGCCTTCTTCAGTTCCACGTCGCGGCGGCGGCGCCGGGCCAGGGCCACCCGGCGTTCGGCGGCGGTGAGGCCGCCCCAGACGCCGTAGGGCTCGGGCTGGAGAAGCGCGTGTTCGCGGCACTCCACCATCACGGGACAGCGCGCGCAGACCCGCTTCGCGGCCTCCTCCCGGGAGAGCCGGGCGGCCGTGGGCTCCTTGGAGGGGGCGAAGAACAGGCCTGCCTCGTCGCGTCGGCACACCGCCTCGGTATGCCAGGGGGCGTCTTGGTCCCTGTCGCGCGCTGGTACCCGCTGGGCCGGAACAGCGGCGACCTGCACGGGCGAATGCGGCGGTTGCAGCACGGGTCTACTCCTGACGACGGCTTCGCGAGCGAGAGACGATGCAGCAAGGCCTACCCGCTGTGCGCGTGCCTATGCACCGAGTACCCGACCGCCGTGCCCGCGATGACCTCGCGACGACCCCGTCCCGGCCGCCCGGCGAACGCGCCTGCGCCCGCGCCGACTTCACGACCGTCAACGGTCCAGGTGCTTGCGCAAACCCTTGTCGACCTTGCGCTGGACCCGGTCGAGGATGTCCGCGACGAGCTTGCCCCGCTTCGGCCAGCCCTCGATGTTGCCCAGCACCGCCCAGCCGTCCACGTAGACCACCGGAGCGTCGGGCTGGGGCGAATCGAGCGCGTCCACCTCGAAGTTGCCCAGCACCGCGCCGCCGGTGCCACGCAGCGAGACGTTCTCCGGGACACGGACCTCGACGTTGCCGAAGACCGAGATCGCCTTGATCACGACCTGCTGGTACTCGAAGAGCGCCTCGGTGAGGTCGATCTCGACGGTGCCGAAGACCGCGTAGGCGTGGATCCGGCGCCCCGCGCGCCAGCGGCCCCGGCGGACGGCGCTGCTGAAGATCGCGACCACGTTGTCGTCGGGGTCGACCGGGATGGCGCCCGCGGTGGGCCGGCTGGGGGCGGCGGAGGGGGCCGCGCGCCGCTCGTGCGCCGCGGGCAGGTCCCGGACGAAGACCTCCAGTTCGCCGACCGTCTTGGCGGCCAGGACACCCTCGACCCGCTCCGCGTGCTCGTCGGCGGTCAGCCGGCCCTCCGCGAGAGCGTCGCGGAGCATGTCGGCGATACGGTCACGGTCGGCGTCCGAGGCGCGCAACTCCGCGGCGGGCGCGGGGGCGGCGGTCTGCTGGTGAAGGTCCACGGGAGCAGGGTACCGAAACACGATAGATCGCGATACCCCCCTGCCGCGTCGGGCCCGCGGCGAACTGAGCCTTACCTCACAAGCGCGCCGTCGACGGCAGGTTCTACGCTGGTGAGGGCCCGCCAACGGAGGCGGGCCCGCTGTCTGTCGAGTGAGGAATGGGCGAGATGCCTGAGTTCGCGTACACCGATCTGCTCCCCATGGGAGAGGACACCACCCCCTACCGGCTGGTGACCGCCGAGGGTGTCTCCACCTTCGAGGCCGACGGGCGGACGTTCCTCAAGGTGGAGCCGGAGGCGCTGCGCAAGCTCGCCGAGGAGGCCATCCACGACATCCAGCACTACCTGCGCCCGGCCCACCTCGCACAGCTGCGCCGCATCATCGACGACCCGGAGGCCTCCGGCAACGACAAGTTCGTCGCGCTGGACCTGCTGAAGAACGCGAACATCGCGGCCGCCGGCGTGCTCCCCATGTGCCAGGACACCGGCACGGCCATCGTGATGGGCAAGCGCGGACAGAACGTGCTCACCGAGGGCGGCGACGAGGCGGCCCTGAGCCGCGGCATCTACGACGCCTACCTGAACCTCAATCTGCGCTACTCGCAGATGGCCCCACTGACCATGTGGGACGAGAAGAACACCGGCTCCAACCTGCCGGCCCAGATCGAGCTGTACGCGGCCGACGGCGGCGCGTACAAGTTCCTGTTCATGGCCAAGGGCGGCGGCTCGGCCAACAAGAGCTTCCTCTACCAGGAGACGAAGGCCGTCCTGAACGAGGCCTCCATGATGAAGTTCCTGGAGGAGAAGATCCGTTCGCTCGGTACGGCCGCCTGCCCGCCGTACCACCTGGCGATCGTCGTCGGCGGCACGTCGGCCGAGTACGCGCTGAAGACCGCGAAGTACGCCTCCGCGCACTACCTGGACGAGATCCCGGCCGAGGGTTCGCCGCTCGGGCACGGCTTCCGGGACAAGGAGCTGGAGGAGAAGGTCTTCGAGCTGACGCAGCGGATCGGCATCGGCGCGCAGTTCGGCGGCAAGTACTTCTGCCACGACGTACGGGTCGTCCGCCTCCCCCGGCACGGCGCCTCGTGCCCCGTCGCCATCGCCGTCTCCTGCTCCGCCGACCGGCAGGCCGTCGCGAAGATCACCGCCGAGGGCGTCTTCCTGGAGCAGCTGGAGACCGACCCCGCGCGGTTCCTGCCGGAGACGACGGACGAGCACCTCGACGAGGCGTCGGACGTGGTCCGCATCGACCTCAACCAGCCGATGGACGACATCCTCGCCGAGCTGACGAAGTACCCGGTCAAGACCCGGCTGTCCCTCACCGGCCCGCTCGTCGTGGCCCGCGACATCGCGCACGCCAAGATCAAGGAGCGCCTCGACGCGGGCGAGGAGATGCCGCAGTACCTGAAGGACCACCCGGTGTACTACGCGGGCCCGGCCAAGACCCCCGAGGGCTACGCGTCCGGCTCCTTCGGCCCGACGACGGCCGGCCGCATGGACTCCTACGTCGAGCAGTTCCAGGCGGCCGGCGGCTCCAAGGTCATGCTCGCCAAGGGCAACCGCAGCAAGCAGGTCACGGACGCGTGCGGCACGCACGGCGGCTTCTACCTCGGTTCCATCGGCGGCCCGGCCGCGCGCCTCGCCCAGGACTGCATCAAGAAGGTCGAGGTCGTCGAGTACGAGGAGCTCGGCATGGAGGCCGTCTGGAAGATCGAGGTCGAGGACTTCCCGGCGTTCGTCGTCGTCGACGACAAGGGCAACGACTTCTTCCAGGACCCGGCCCCCGCGCCGACGTTCACGACCATTCCGGTGCGGGGCCCGGGTCTGGTGTGACGCGTGTGATCCGGTGACGGACGCCCGCCCCTGCGACACGCGGGGGCGGGCGTCGTTGTCGGGTCGGGGCCCTGTCGGCCGGGATGTTCCGATCGCCAGGCCGTCCGGATCCGGACGGCCCGGCGCGCGGAACATCCCGGCCGTCCCGATCGCTGTACCGGACATGAGCGAATACCGGATCGAGCACGACTCCATGGGTGAGGTACGCGTCCCGGCGGAAGCCAAGTGGCGGGCCCAGACACAGCGCGCCGTCGAGAACTTCCCCGTCTCGGGGCAGCGCATCGAGCGGGCGCACATCGAGGCGCTGGCACGGATCAAGGGGGCCGCGGCCACCGTGAACGCGCGGCTCGGGGTGGTCGACAAGGACATCGCCGACGCCATCCGGGAAGCCGCCGCGGAGGTCGCCGAGGGCCGCTGGGACGAGCACTTCCCGGTGGACGTGTTCCAGACCGGGTCCGGGACCTCGTCCAACATGAACACCAACGAGGTGGTCGCCACCCTCGCCACCGAGCGGTTGGGCCGGCCCGTGCACCCCAACGACCACGTGAACGCCTCCCAGTCCTCCAACGACGTCTTCCCCTCGTCCCTGCACATCGCGGCCACCGCCGCCGTCACCCGCGACCTGATTCCCGCCCTGGAGCATCTGGCGGCCGCCCTGGAGCGCAAGTCCGCCGAGTTCGCCGACGTGGTGAAGGCGGGACGGACGCATCTGATGGACGCCACGCCCGTGACGCTCGGCCAGGAGTTCGGCGGGTACGCCGCCCAGGTGAGGTACGGCGTGGAGCGGCTGAACGCCTCGCTCCCCCGGCTCGCCGAGCTGCCGCTGGGCGGTACCGCGGTCGGTACCGGCATCAACACGCCCCCGGGGTTCTCCGCCGCCGTCATCGAGGAGGTCGCCCGTGCCACCGGGCTGCCGCTGACCGAGGCGCGCGACCACTTCGAGGCGCAGGGCGCGCGGGACGGGATCGTCGAGACCAGCGGGCAGCTGCGGACCATCGCCGTGGGGCTCACGAAGATCGCCAACGACCTGCGGTGGATGGCCTCGGGGCCGCGCACGGGTCTCGCCGAGATCAGCCTGCCCGACCTCCAGCCCGGCTCCTCGATCATGCCCGGCAAGGTCAACCCGGTCATCCCGGAGGCCGTGCTGATGGTCGCCGCGCAGGTCGTCGGGAACGACGCGACCGTGGCCACGGCGGGCGCGGCGGGCAACTTCGAGCTCAACGTCATGCTGCCGGTGATCGCCAAGAACGTGCTGGAGTCGATCCGGCTGCTCGCCAACGTGTCCCGGCTGCTCGCGGACCGGACCGTCGACGGGATCGTCGCGCACCGCGAACGCGCCCGGGAGTACGCCGAGTCCTCGCCGTCCGTGGTCACGCCGCTGAACAAGTACATCGGGTACGAGGAGGCCGCGAAGGTGGCCAAGAAGGCGCTGGCGGAACGGCGGACGATCCGCCAGGTGGTGCTGGACGGCGGGTACGTGGAGCGCGGCGATCTGACGGTCGCCCAGCTCGACGAGGCCCTGGATGTCCTGCGGATGACACACCCGTAAACGCTCGTGCGTTTTCGCGCCCCGGCGCGAGAACCGTGACGCGCGCCGCAGCGTCGTATGCCCATGGCACCTAATATCTGTGCATGGCAGACGGTGGAGCGGTGAGACGCGTGGGAACTGGTGGTGCGGCGGCCTTCTGGGAGCCCGGGAGCCGGATCCTGTGGCGCTACCGGGAGAACGGCGGGGCGAACTTCCACATCGCCCGCCCGGTGACCGTCGTGCGGGACGACGAGGAGCTGCTCGCCGTGTGGCTGGCCCCGGGCACACAGTGCGTCAGGCCGGTGCTCGCGGACGGCACCCCGCCGCACCAGGAGCCGCTGCGCACCCGGTACACCAAGCCGCGTACCGTGGCGCGCGGCCACTGGCTCGGCACCGGTGTGCTGAAGGTGGCCCGGCCCGGCGAGCCGTGGTCGGTGTGGCTGTTCTGGGACCCGGGCTGGCAGTTCAAGAACTGGTACGTCAACCTGGAGACGCCGCTGGCCCGTTGGGACGGCGGGGTGGACTCCGAGGACCACTTCCTGGACATCTGCGTCTACCCGGACCGCACGTGGGGCCTGCGCGACGAGGACGAGTTCGCGCAGGCCCAGCAGGACGGGCTGATGGACCGGGCGGTCGCCGAACAGGTACGGGAGGCGGGCGACAGGGCGGTGGAGGTGATCCGAGCGTGGGGGCCTCCGTTCAGCGAGGGCTGGCAGCACTGGCGCCCGGATCCCTCCTGGGCCGTACCGTTGCTGCCGGAGGACTGGGACCGTACGCCCGCGCACATGTCCACATGAGACCCTTGATGCGCCCCCGGGCAACAAACGTAGGATCGTCCTCCGCAAGGCACGCTGGCAGTAACTCCCGGAGCGGACGCCGGGCCTGACCGAACGTCACCGAGGGGCGGCAGCACGTGAGCGAGGGGTACGAGGGCAACACCGGCGGGACGCTCGACGTCGGCCCCCGGGGCCGCGTGCGGTCCATCGGTGACACAGGAACAACCTCTGACCACGCGGGAATTCCGTTCCGGGGGCACGTATTCCGGGTATCGGGTTTCCTGCGGGACCAACTGCGCGCGCGGCGCGCAGCCCCGGACGGACGGATTCGACACGCGTGACGGAGCAGCCCACCTCCTACGAACGCCCCCAGGGCGTCGACCCCACGGACCCCCGCGGGGCACTGCTGCACACCCAGGCGCCGGCGCCGGGCCCATCGGCCTTACCGCCCGACGCCTCGGGTACGACGACGCCGCGCGGCAAGGGCGGAAAGGGTGGCATGGGCGGCCAGGGAGCCACGGGAATGAACGCGGCCGGCTCGGAAGCCGGTGCCGGCACCGAGCACTCCCAGCCGTCGCCGTCCGACGAGGCCACGGGGGCGCCGCCCGCGCGGGCCAAGCCCAGCGTGGGGGACCACCGGCCGCGCCCCGCCCCCGAGTCCATCCCGGCCCAGCCGGGCAGCGACGCGCGCCCGGAGCGGGGTCCGGAGGGGCAGGACCGGCGGGCCGGAGGGGCACTCACGCCCGGCCGGCCCACGCCGATGCGGCGGGACGGCGACCGGCTGCGCTTCGTGGGCGCAGCGACCCGGCGGATCGCCCGCGGCCTGGACCTCGACGAGATCGTGATGGGGCTGTGCCGGGCCACCGTGCCGACCTTCTCCGACGCGATCCTCGTCTATCTGCGTGACCCGCTGCCGGTGGGCGACGAGCGGCCCGCGGCGGACCGCATCATGCTGCGGCTGCGGCGCACCGACCGCATCCCGGAGGAACGGGACACCGAGACCGGCTTCGCCGCGCTCGCCCTGCCGCCCCCGGAACCGGCGGAACTGACCGCCGAACTGTCGGCCGCGATCGGCGAGCTGTGCGAGGTACGGCCCGGCGGGGCGCTCGCGGAGGTCCTGCGCGGAGTGCGTCCGGTGTTCGCCGACCATCCGGCCGCACGCGCCGCGCTGCCCGAACTGCTGGGCGAGGACAGCACCTTGGCCATCCCGAACGGCCAGCGGGCCATCCTGGCCCCGCTGCGGGGCCGTCGCCGGGTGATCGGCGCCGCGGTGTTCCTGCGCCGCCCGGAACGCATCCCGTTCGAGAACGACGACCTGCTGGTGGCCGCGCAGCTCGCCACGCACAGCGCCCTGGGCATCGACAAGGCGGTGCTGTACGACCGTGAGGCGTACATCGCCGACGAGTTGCAGCGCACGATGCTGCCGGAGACCCTGCCGCGCCCCACGGGTGTACGGCTCGCCTCCCGGTACCTGCCCGCGGCCGAGACCGCGCGGGTCGGTGGCGACTGGTACGACGCCATCCCGCTGCCGGGCAGCCGGGTGGCGCTGGTGGTGGGCGACGTCATGGGGCACTCGATGACGTCGGCGGCCATCATGGGGCAGCTGCGGACGACGGCCCAGACCCTGGCCGGCCTCGACCTGCCTCCGCAGGAGGTCCTGCACCATCTCGACGAGCAGGCCCAGCGGCTGGGCACCGACCGCATGGCGACCTGTCTCTACGCCGTCTACGACCCGGTGTCGCACCGCATCACCATCGCCAACGCGGGTCACCCCCCGCCCATTCTGCTGCACCTGGGCGGGCGGGCCGAGGTGCTGCGGGTGCCGCCGGGCGCGCCGATCGGCGTGGGCGGCGTCGACTTCGAGGCGGTGGAGCTCGACGCCCCGGCCGGTGCGACGCTGCTGCTGTACACGGACGGTCTGGTCGAGTCCCGGCTGCGGGACGTGGCGACCGGCATAGAGCAGCTGCGGGAGAAACTCGCCGCGACCGCCCAGCTGACCGGGCCCGACCATCCGCCGCCGCTCGAGGCCCTGTGCGACGAGGTGCTCGACATGCTCGGCCCGGGCGACCGGGACGACGACATCGCGCTGCTCGCCGCCCGGTTCGACGGGATCGCGCCGAGCGACGTGGCGTACTGGTTCCTCGAACCGGAGGACGCGGCTCCCGGCCGCGCGCGTCGGCTGGCCCGGCGGGCGCTGTCCCGCTGGGGCATGGAGGACATGACCGACTCCGTCGAGCTGCTGGTCAGCGAGGTCGTCACGAACGCGGTGCGGTACGCCTCGCGGCCGGTGACCCTGCGGTTGCTGCGGACCGATGTGCTGCGGTGCGAGGTCGGCGACGACGTGCCGCAGCTGCCCCGGCTGCGGCAGGCCCGGGCGACGGACGAGGGCGGCCGCGGCCTGTATCTGGTGAACCGGCTGGCCCGTCGGTGGGGAGCCACCCGGCTCAGCACCGGCAAGGTGGTCTGGTTCGAGCTGAACCGGAGCTGAGACAAGCGCGGGAGAGGGCGCCCGGAGTTCTCCGGGCGCCCTCTCCCGCGTTCCCCGACCGGTGTCCGCCGCCGGCCGGTGTCCGCTAGACGGTCTGGCGCTACTGGCCGCCGAAGAGCGGGTCCTCCGGATCCTCCGGTTCGGTCGACGGGTCGTCCGTGCTCGGTTCCGTCGACGTGTCACCCGTCGGTGTGCTGGACGGGGACGAGCTCGGCTTCGACGAGGAGGACGGGGACGAACTCGCCGACGGGGACGAGGACGGGGAGGAGCTCGCCGACGGGGACGAGGACGCGGACGCGCTCTCCGACGGAGAGGAGGACGGCGACGGCGACGCGGTCTGGACCGCCGCGCCCTGGTCGGTGTCCAGGTCGAACTTGGTGACCTTGGTGGAGACGCCGAAGGTGTAGGTCGCCCAGATCTGCGCCGGGAAGCCACCACCGTTGACCCGGCCCGCGTCCGAGGTCAGGCCGTTCGTCGCACCGGTGAGCGGAACCTGGGGGTGCGGTGCCTTCGCGGACTCGCCGAAGAGGCCGACCGAGGTGACCAGGTCGGGGGTGTAGCCGGTGAACCAGGCCGACTTGTTGTTGTCGGAGGTACCCGTCTTGCCGGCGACCTTCTGGCCCTTGCGCAGCGGGTTGTCCCGTACGGACTTCTTCGCCGTACCGTCGTCGACCACGCCGGTGAGCACCGAGGTGACGGAGTCGGCGGCCTCGCGGCTGATGACCTGCTCCCCGATGGGGTCGGTGTGCTTGAACGTCGGGTGGGCGCTGTTCTCCGCCGACTTGATGAGCGCCGGGGTGACCTGCTTGCCGTGGTTGTCCAGGGTGGCGTAGACGCCGGCCATCTGGAGGGGGCTCGCGCCCATGGTGCCGAGGGTCTGGGCGGGCACGGCCTTGAGGTCGGCGGTGTCCATGCCGAGGTTGGCCGCGACCTTCAGCACCTCGGGCATGCCGACGTCGACGCCCATCTGCGCGAAGACGGAGTTGATGGACTTGTTCAGCGCCGTCTGGACGGTGACGTCGCCGTAGTCCTGGTCGTCCTCGTTCTCCGGGGCGAAGCCGATGTCGCTGCCGACGACCGGGCGCTTGCTGGTGCCGTCGTAGAGGGTGTTGGCGGTGATCTGTTCGCCGTCCTGCGTCTTGGCGGCCTCGTCGAAGGCCGCGGCCAGGATCACCGGCTTGAAGGTGGAGGCGGGCTGGTAGTCGGTGCGGGTGGCGTTGTTGGTGTAGTGGTCGGTGTAGCTGGTACCGCCGTACATCGCCTCGACGGCGCCCGTCTTCGGGTTCACCGACACCGCTCCGGCCTGGACGTCGCCGTCGACCGAGCGCTTCTTCTTGTCGAGCTTGCTGGTCAGCTGGTCCTTGACGGCCGCCTCCAGCGCCTTCTGCTTCTTCTTGTCGATGTTGAGCTCGATGGTCCAGCCGCCGCGCCTGACCAGAGCCATGCCCGACTCGTAGTCGTCGGCGACGCCCTGGGCCACCAGCTGCTTGGCCAGCTCGGTGTTGGCCGCGTCGACGAGGTAGCCGATCTGGCCCTCCTTGCCGGGCGCGGCCTTGGGCTCCTTGGGCACCGGGAACGTCATGGCGTCGCGCTTGCTCTTGTCCAGCCAGTCCTGCCCGACCATGTTGTCGAGGACGTAGTTCCAGCGGGCGGTGACCAGCTTCTTGCCGGTGTCGGTGGCGGAGGTCCAGTCGTACTGGCTGGGGGCCTGGAGCAGCGCGGCGAGGTAGGCGCCCTGCTGGACGGAGAGCTTCTCGGCGTCGACGCCGTAGTAGGCCTGGGCGGCCGCCTGGATGCCGTAGGCGCCGCGGCCGTAGTAGCTGGTGTTGATGTAACCGGCCAGGATGTAGTCCTTGTCCTTCTCCCGGTCCAGCTTGAGGGAGATGACCAGTTCCTTCAGCTTGCGCGTGACGGTCTGTTCCTGCGTCAGGTAGTAGTTCTTGACGTACTGCTGGGTGATGGTCGAACCGCCCTGCGCGCCCTTGCCCATGAGGGTGTTCAGGACACCGCGGGTGGTGCCCTTGAAGTCGACGCCGACGTCGTTGTAGAAGGACTTGTTCTCGGCGGCGACGAACGTGTGCTGGACTTCCTTGGAGATCTGCTTCAGCTCGACGTTCTCCCGGTTGACCTCCCCGTCGCGGGCGAGGATCGCGCCGTTGCCGTACTCGTAGACGTTGCTCTGGAGATCGGCGTCGGGGTTGCCCTCGGGGATCGGCGTGCTCATGTACAGCCAGATGAAGGCTCCCAGGACGGCCACGACCAGGCCGAGGAAGGTGCCGAGGATCTTCTTCCAGGTGAAGAGCCGGCGTATGAAGCTCTTGTCCTTCTTGCCGGCCTTGCCCTTGGTGCCCTTGCCGCCCTTCTTCGCCCCCCGGCGGGCGGCCGCGCGGCCTCCGGTCGCGGGAGCGGTCTCGGGCTCTGCCTGGGCGGTCGCCACGGACTCCGCCCTGGTGGGCGTCGTCGGCGTGTCCGTCTCCGTCGAGCGGCCCCTGGGCGCCGCGCGGCGCCCACCGCGCTGTCGAGCTCGTCTCTCGTCCGCTCGTCCCATGAGTCCGCTCGCTCCGCTTCCTACTCGGCAGTCACACCAATGCCCGGGGGCTGGGGCAGGTCAGCTCAGAAAGCTAACACCGCTGTCTATGACGAAGGGGTCCCGGTCCGGTCCGCACGGGGCGTGAGAATCAGCACCCCTCGCGAGGGAACCGCCCGGACGTCCCCACCGAGTCCGACGTACGAGAGTGGCACAGGGTTGCCACGACGGGCTAAAGTGATATCACTTAGATAGGCCGCTGATTACTGAATCGGCGGGCGACGAGAAACGGGGACCCACCATGCCCGCACATGAGCCCACGCACGAGCCCTCGGCCGGCACCGAAGCCGCCGCGACGGCCGTCACCGACACCGTGGACACACCCGAGATGCCCGCCCCGCGCGTGCACGAGTTCCCCGCGAACAGCGTGGCCGGCGGACTGGCGCTGCTGCTCGGCCTGGCCGGGCTGCTGGCCGGCGCGGGAATGATCGCCGTGGCCACCGCGGTGACCGCGACCGCCCTGAAAGCCGCGTTGATCACCGTCGGCATCCTGGTCGGCCTCGCCGCGTTCCTGGCGATGTGCGGGCTGAACACGGTGTCGCCGGGCGAGGCCCGGGTGGTGCAGCTCTTCGGCCGCTACCGGGGCACCATCCGTGAGGACGGGCTGCGCTGGGTGAACCCCCTCACCTCCCGCGCGAAGATCTCCACCCGGGTCCGCAACCACGAGACGGCCGTACTGAAGGTCAACGACGCCTACGGCAACCCGATCGAACTCGCCGCGGTCGTGGTCTGGAACGTACGGGACACCGCGCAGGCCAGCTTCGAGGTGGACGACTTCCTGGAGTTCGTCGCCACCCAGACCGAGGCGGCCGTCCGGCACATCGCCATCGAGTACCCCTACGACTCCCACGACGAGGGCGGTCTGTCGCTGCGCGGCAACGCCGAGGAGATCACCGAGAAGCTCGCCATAGAGCTGCACGCGCGCGTGGAGGCGGCCGGCGTCCGGATCATCGAGTCCCGCTTCACCCACCTCGCGTACGCTCCCGAGATCGCCTCGGCGATGCTCCAGCGCCAGCAGGCGGGCGCCGTGGTCGCGGCGCGCCGGGAGATCGTGGACGGGGCCGTGGGGATGGTCGAGGCCGCGCTCGAGCGCATCGCCGAGCAGGGCATCGTGGAGCTGGACGACGAGCGGAAGGCGGCGATGGTGTCCAACCTGATGGTCGTGCTGTGCGGGGACCGGGCGCCGCAGCCGGTACTGAACACCGGGACCCTCTACCAGTGAGTGACGCAGCCGAGGGTGCCACCCCTCAGCGTCGGCCGCAGCAGCGCAAGCAGGTGCTGCTGCGGCTCGATCCGCTGGTCCACGACGCGCTGGCCCGCTGGGCCTCGGACGAACTGCGGTCGGCGAACGCGCAGATCGAGTTCCTGCTGCGCAAGGCGCTGAAGGAGGCCGGGCGGCTGCCCGGCGACACCGGGCCCCTGCCCCGTCGTGGCCGGCCCCCCAGGGGTCCCGCCTCCGGGCCCCCACCCGCCTGACCGGCCTCGCCCCCGGCTCCCCCCCTTCGCCCCGCGCCCCGCTTTCGGCCGCGCAAGGACGGAGAGTGCGCCCCGGCCGGGCCGCTGTCCCGCGCCCCCCGAGACGCGCGCCGCCGGGCCTGTGGCAGAACAGTGACAATCGGCCCTCACCTGCGCACTCCCACGCCCCGCCATCACCTGTACACAGGACGTATACACACCGGGTATACACCGGATGTACAGTCCTCCCCATGTCCATCGGTCACACCCTCCTGGGACTCCTGGAGTCCGGGCCCCGCCACGGTTACGACCTCAAGCGGGCCTTCGACGAGAAGTTCGGTCACGACCGGCCGCTGCACTACGGCCAGGTCTACTCGACGATGTCGCGCCTGCTGAAGCACGGGCTCGTCGAGGTCGACGGCATCGAGGCCGGCGGCGGTCCCGAGCGCAAGCGGTACGCGATCACCGACGCCGGGATCACCGACGTCGAGCGCTGGCTCGCGACACCCGAGAAGCCCGAGCCGTATCTCCAGTCGACGCTGTACACCAAGGTCGTCCTCGCGCTGCTGACCCACCGCGACGCGGCCGACATCCTCGACACCCAGCGTGCCGAGCACCTGCGCAGCATGCGCATACTCACGGACCGCAAGCGCTCCGGCGACCTCGCCGACCAGCTGATCTGTGACCACGCCCTGTTCCATCTCGAGGCCGACCTGCGCTGGCTGGAGCTCGCCGCCGCCCGCCTCGACAAACTGAAGGCCGCGGTGATCGCGTGAACGCTCCCGGGGGATCCCTGCTCGCCGCCGAGAACCTGCACAAGACGTACGGACCGACGAAGGCGCTGGCCGGCGCCGAGTTCTCCATCCACCCCGGCGAGGTCGTCGCGGTGATGGGCCCTTCCGGGTCCGGCAAGTCGACGCTGCTGCACTGCCTCGCCGGCATCGTGACGCCCGACTCGGGCTCGATCATGTACGACGGCCGTGAGCTGGCGACGATGAGTGACGCCCGCCGCAGCGAACTGCGGCGCTCCGAGTTCGGCTTCGTGTTCCAGTTCGGACAGCTCGTGCCGGAACTGACCTGCGTGGAGAACGTGGCGCTGCCGCTGCGGCTGAACGGCACCCCGCGCAAGCAGGCCGAACGCACCGCCCTGGGATGGATGGAGCGGCTGGAGGTCGACGACCTCGGCAGGAAGCGGCCCGGCGAGGTGTCCGGCGGTCAGGGGCAGCGGGTGGCCGTGGCGCGCTCGCTCGTCACCAGCCCGCGCATGGTGTTCGCCGACGAGCCGACCGGCGCGCTGGACTCGCTCAACGGCGAGCGGGTGATGGAGCTGCTCACCGAGGCGGCCCGGTCGGCCAACGCGGCCGTCGTCCTCGTCACGCACGAGGCCCGGGTGGCCGCCTACTCGGACCGCGAGATAGTCGTCCGGGACGGCAAGTCGCGGGACATGGAGCGGGTCGTATGAGTCTGCGCCAGTGGTCCAGGGACCTGGGCCTGGGGGTCCGGTTCGCCTTCGCCGGCGGCCGGGAGGGCTGGATACGGGCCGTGCTGACCGCGGTCGGCGTCGGGCTCGGCGTGGCGGTCCTGCTGCTGACGACGGCGGTGCCGAACGCCATGGTGGTCCGCCACGACCGTGAACAGGCGCGGCTGGACTGGCAGTTCGGCGGCCAGCCGCTGACCAAGGCCGACGACACCCTGCTCATCGCGAACGCCGACACGACGTTCCGCGACAAGGACGTACGCGGCCGGCTGGTGGAGCAGGAGGGGGCGCGGGCCCCGCTGCCGCCCGGGCTGAGCCGGTTCCCGGCCAAGGGCGACATGATGGTCTCGCCCGCGCTGAAGAAGCTGCTCGCCTCCGACGGTTCGGCGCTGCTGCGGGAGCGGCTCCCGTATCGCGTCGCCGGGACCATCGCGGAGAGCGGCCTCGTCGGCTCCCAGGAACTCGCCTACTACTCGGGTGCCACCGGGCTCGCCACGCACGTCGACGGTGGAGAGGTGACCCGGCTGAAGGAGTTCGGGAACCCGAACCCGTCGAAGGAGGAGACCGACCCGGTACTGCTGCTGCTGATCCTCGTCATCATCGTGGTGCTGCTGATGCCGGTGGCCGTGTTCATCGCCGCCGCCGTACGGTTCGGCGGCGAGCGGCGCGACCGCAGGCTCGCGGCCCTGCGGCTGATCGGCTCGGACGGCCGGATGACCCGGCGGATCGCGGCGGGCGAGGCGATGGCCGGGGCGCTGCTGGGCCTGGTCCTCGGCACGGTCTTCTTCCTGATCGGCCGCCAGGTGGCGGGTTCGGTCGAGGTGATGAACATCAGCGTGTGGCCCAGCTACCTCGACCCCTCGCCCGCGCTGGCCGCGCTGGTCGCCCTGGCGGTGCCGACGGCGGCCGTCCTCGTCACCCTGTTCGCGTTGCGCGGTGTGGTGATCGAGCCGCTCGGCGTGGTGCGCACGGCCAAGCCCGCCCGGCGACGGCTGTGGTGGCGGCTGCTGCTGCCCGTGGGCGGCTTCGCGATGCTCTACCCGATGGTCGGGCAGGGCCACACCAACGGCGACTTCAACCAGTACCTGGTGAGCGGCGGCGTCGTCCTGATCCTGATCGGCATCACCGCGCTGCTGCCGTGGCTCGTGGAGACGGTCGTCGGCCGGCTCGGCTCCGGCGGCGTGGCCTGGCAACTCGCCGTCCGAAGGCTCCAGTTGAGCAGCGGTACGGCGGCCCGGATGGTCAACGGCATCGCGGTGGCGGTGGCCGGCGCGATCGCGCTCCAGATGCTGTTCGCCGGCGTGGACGGCGCGTACACCAAGGCCACCGGCAAGGACCTCACCCGGGCGCAGATGCAGGTCCGGGTGCCGGAAGGCGCCCCGCTGGTCCCGACGGCGCAGAAGTTCGCCGACACCAAGGCCGTCGGCAAGGTCACGGCCCTGTGGGAGGGCTACCTGGGCGACTCCTCCTGGAACAGCGAGAACGGCCCGGAACTCTCCACCGAGTTGACCGTGGGCGACTGCTCCGCCCTGCGCGAGGTCGCGAAGCTGCCCTCGTGCAAGGACGGCGACATGTTCGTCCTCGACGGCGACGAGTACTCCGCCGACGGGCCGACGATGAACAAGCCCGGCAAGAAGCTGTACATCGAGCCGGCCTCCTCCGGGAGCGAGGAGGACGTCGTGTGGACCGTCCCCGCGGGCGTCACCCAGGCCCATTCGGTCAAGGGCCTCACCGACTGGGCGCGCGGCGGCTTCCTGATGACGCCGGGCTCGCTGCCCGCGGCCGCCGAGAACAGGGTCAACGGCGAGATCTACCTCTCGATCGACGAGTCCGTGCCCGACGCCTACGAGTACGCCCGGAACACGGCGTTCCGGGTGGACCCGCTGTCCGGCCCGATGATGTGGGCGTCCACTGAGCAGGACACGAAGTTCACCACCATCCGCACCGGTCTGCTGGTCGGTTCCGCCCTCGTGCTGCTGCTGATCGGGGCGAGTCTGCTGGTCTCCCAGCTGGAGCAGCTGCGCGAGCGCCGCAAGCTGCTGTCGTCCCTGGTCGCCTTCGGCACCCGGCGGCGCACGCTGGGCCTGTCGGTGCTGTGGCAGACGGCGATCCCGATCGCGCTGGGCCTGCTGCTGGCCATGGCGGTGGGGCTCACGCTGGGCGCGATCCTGCTGAAGATGACGGACACCCCGGTGGGCGTGGACTGGACGAGCGTGCTGTCGATGGCCGGCTGCGGCGCGGGCGTCGTCCTGCTGGTGACGCTGCTGAGCCTGCCCCCGCTGCTCAAGCTGCTGCGGCCGGACGGCCTGCGCACGGAGTGAGCGGGCGGTGAGCACCCGCCGAGCAGACGGTCCCTCCCCGCTCGGGGAGGGACCGTCCCGCGTTCAGAGCTGGTACTCCCGCACCACCCTGCGTACCTGGGCGAACAGCATCCCGACGTTGACGGACTTGCGGCAGACGACCACCGCGACGACGTCCTGCTGCTCGGTCATCCGCACGAACAGGTGAGTGAGGTTCTCACTGTTGACGAGGATCTCCTGGAAGAAGTGGTTGTCGCTCTGGACCCCGCGCCGTTCCTTGAAGACGTCCTCGATCATCACGACCGTACGGCCCTGGAACAGGTCGAGGGTCGCGCCCGCCAGCAGGTCCAGGACCTCGGGCGGATGGTTGTCGACGGTCTCGTAGGAGAGCAGCATCCCGGTGGACATGTCGACCACGCCTGAGGCGACGCAGTCGGGGGCATCCGTGCGCAGTGACTTGACCAGGCCCATCACCTGGTCGGAGAAACCTGGGGTCATACGTTTCGTCGCCATCCCTTCAGACTCCTTCGGCGGTCTTCACGGTCGTCTCGGTCCGGTCGGTCAGGATCAGATCGATGCGGCGCAGGGCGGGCTGGGTCGCCCGGTGCAGGCGCTCCACGTCCATGCCCTCGTCGCCCAGTACGACCATCAGCGCGGTGTCACCGACCGCGTAGAAAGCGGCGCAGCCGTGGCTGCCGTAGGCCACCGTGCGGTGCAGGGCGCCGCGGGCGGTCGCCTCGGCGGTGCGGCGGGCGAGGCCCAGGCCCGCCGCGGCGAGGGCGGCGAGGCCCTCCGGGTCGATGGAGTCGGCGGTGTCGGCGGCGATGAGCAGTCCGTCCGCCGCCGCCAGCGCCGTGTCGGTGATACCGGTCACCTGCTCCCGCAGGCCGCGCATCTCCCGCGCGAGGGCTGTGTGGTCCATGAATGCAACTCCCCTGATTCTGATCGCATATGACCGTCTTTTTTCTGTGGGGGTCTACTTGCTCACGTGGGGTTGGTGCTTCGGGGTTGGTGCCTTGAGGTTGATGCCTTGGGGATTCCGCGTCGGGTTTCCGCCTGATTCCTGCGCGGGGCTGTTATCTCGCCGTCGGGTTCCGCAGGCGGAAGAACTCCTTCCAGCCGGTGCCGGTGCCGGTGTCCGTGCCGGTGCCGTTCGGTTCCGTCGTGAGGGCTTCGTTGATGCCGCTGGCGCCGGGACGGCGCCGCGGCAGGGTCGCCGCCTCCGACGCCGGCGGCTGCCGCAGCGGCGGCGGGGCCGGTTCGCGGGGGCGGATGCCGTGCCCGTCGGGCGGCAGCCGTACGTGGATCGGCCGGGGCGCGTCCACGCACTCCAGGAGCCCCTCGCCGAGCATCCGCGCCACCTCGACGGTCACGGTGTAGACCCCGCGCCCGGTGCGGAAGGCGAGATCCCGGGCCGTGCACCGGCCGTCGGCGTGGGCGAGCAGGTCCCGCTGGAGCGCACCGAGCCGGCCGGCCGCGTACGACAGGGAGGCGGGCACCGGCCGTTCCCGGTCCGGGCGCACGGGATACGGCTGCTCCAGGAGCGCGCGGAGCTTGCGGGACGCCACCTGGAGCAGCCGGGTGGGCGGTTCCCCCACGGCGACGGCGGCGGGCGGCGGCCCGGTGACCGGACCGCGTTCGCAGCCGTCGACGCTGCCCGCGACGACCGCGAACACGGCGTCCTGGAGAGCCATCGCGCAGACCACCCGGAGCTGGGCGGCCCCCGCGTAGCCGTGGGCGATCAGCCCGGCGGCCGGCCAGCGCGCACCGCCCGACTCGCGCACCAGCCCGGCCCACTCCTCGCCGCCGATCCGGCCGGACCGCAGCAGCAGCGCCTCGGGCGCGGGCGCGCCCGGCGACTCGACCGCGACGACCAGCCCGCCGTGCAGATGGAAGGTGCCGCCGGGCGAGCCGAGGACGCGCAGTTCTCCGGTGAAGCCGTCCCGGCCGCACGCGGCGAGGTCGCGTGCCAGCAGCTCGTAGCCCGACATCACTCCCCTAGGGCCTCTCGCACATACGCCTGACGCGTAGCGCTGAGGAGGGAATGTGTATCAGTCCGTGCGCATACTCCAGCCGGGGATTTCCGACCTGCCCTCAGCTGACGGAAGTTGCTCCGCCAATGGCGTCAATTCGCTTTGTTCGACGCCCATTTGATCGATTGGAAGACCTCGGTCGTTCCCTCAGGGAGCCTTGTCCGAGGGCTCTTCCGGCGCCGCCGGGGCCGTCGGGGAAGCGGTGGAGGAAGCCCCGGGGGGAGTCGCGGGGGAAGACGTGGGGGCCGCCACCGGCGCCACCCCCACCGCCGTCGCGCCCCGAGGCCGCGGCGCGTGCCGCAGGGCCTGTTCACGGGAGTAGGTGTGCAGGTAGCCCACCACCGTGTTCGTCACGGCCACCAGGGGCACCGCCACGATCGCGCCGCCGATGCCCGCCACCATGCCGCCCGCGGCGACCGACAGGACCACCGCCAGCGGGTGGACGCGCACCGCTCGGCCGAGGATGAACGGCTGGAGGATGTGCCCCTCGATCTGCTGCACGGCCAGCACGACCGCCAGGGTCATCACCGCGGTGAACACGCCCTGCGTGACCAGCGCGACCACGACCGCCAGGGCGCCGGAGGCGACCGCGCCGACGAGCGGGATGAAGGAGAACAGGAAGATGAAGACGGCGAGGGGCACGGCCATCGGCACGTCGAGGAAGTAGATGCCGAGGCCGATGAAGATCGCGTCGATCAACGCGACTATCACCGTGCCGCGCACATACGCCGTGAGGGTCGCCCAGGCTCGCGGGCCCGCGCCCGCCACACCCGGCCGGGCCGCGGCCGGCACCAGCTTGAGCGTCCACTCCCAGATGCGCTTGCCGTCGTACAGCAGGAAGAGCGTCGAGAAGAACGCCAGGAGGATGCCGGTCAGCGCCTCGACGACGACCGTGACGCCCTCCAGGCCCGCGGACGTGATCGAGTCCGTGTTGTCGCCGATGGCGTCCCGCAGGTTCTTGGCGATGCCGTTGATCTGCTTGTCGGTGACGTGGAAGGGGCTGTTGAGCAGCCACCGGCGCAGGTCGTCGATGCCGTCCTGGACCTGGTCGGAGAGGTTGTCGATGTTCGCCATGACCTGCCAGGTCACGAACCAGCCCATCAGCCCGATGACGACGAACCCGAGGATCGCCGTCAGCGCGGTGGCCGCTCCGCCGGGTACTCCGGCCCGCTTCAGCCGGGCCACGGTGGGCTGGAGGAGCGCGGTCAGGAGCAGCGCGACCACGAAGGACATGACGACCAGCTGGATCGCGCTGATGGCCTTCATCAGCACCCAGACGGTCCCGGCGAGCACCAGCAGCCGCCAGCCCGCCTCGGCGGCGACCCGGACCCCCCACGGCACGGCCTGGGCGGGGTCGGGACGCGGCGCGGAGGGCACGAGTTCCTCCGGGTGGGCCTCGACGGCCGGTTCGGCGGTGTCGGGCGGCGTGGGCGCCGGTTCGGCCGCGCCCTCCCGCCGCTCCCGCTCGACCTCGGCACGCCGTTCGTCGAGCCGCTCACCCATCTCGCTCAGTCCGGCACCGAGCCGGCCGAGCCACCCTGGAACTCGCGACATGATGCGTCCTCTTCCCCCGTCTTCCCCCACCACTCCCCCTGGAGTCGTCGGCCCCGGCCGTACCGACCGTACAGGGCGAAAGCCCCTCCCCCTAGGACGGGGAGGGGCTGCGCGGGGTTGAGCGGACGATGGCGGCCCCGGCTCAGTACGAGCCGTTGGCCAGCCAGTAGTCCCAGGCGTCGCAGGGGCTGCCGTAGCGCTCGTTCATGTAGTTCAGGCCCCATTTGATCTGGGTGGCCGGGTTGGTCCGCCAGTCGGCGCCGGCGGACGACATCTTCGAGCCGGGATAGGCCTGGACGAGACCGTAGGCGCCCGACGAGGGGTTGACCGCCTGGTAGTTCCAGGTGGACTCGTGGTCCACGATGTTGCTGAAGCACTGGAACTGGCCGCTGGGCACCATCTGCCGGGCGATGGCCTGTACCTCGGCGACGGTGTACGACGCCTGCTGCGGGAAGCTGCCGGCCGACGAGGTCGAGGTGACGTCGTCGCTGGACTCGGTCTCGGCGGCCGCGGCGGCAGCCGCCTTGTCCTTGGCCTCCTGGGCGGCTTTCGCCTTGGCCACGGCGGCTTTCTGCTTGGCCACCGCGGCCTTGGCCGCCTGCTTACGGGCGGACTCCTCCGCCGACTTCTTGGCGGTGGTGTCCGCGGCGATGGCCTGGACGTCGGCCTGCCGCGTCAGCGAGTCCGTCTGTACCTGGGCCTGCTGCCCTATCGGTAAGTCCGCCAGGAGGGTCGATTCGCCCGCCGTCGCCTCGGCGTCGTCGTTGGGCTGGGCCACGCTGCCCTGGGCGACTCCCATGACAGCGCCGACAGTGGTGACCGCGGTGGCCGAAGCCACGGCGAATCCCCGGGCCGATATCCGGCTCACGCGGTTTCCTTCTGTTGTGCCGTCGGATGGAGAACTGCACGACCAGGGCCGCATGGGCTCAGTACCAGTGGTTGGCCTGCCAGAACGACCACGCCTCACAGGGGCTGCCGTAACGGCTGTCCATGTAGTTGAGGCCCCACTTGATCTGGGTGGCGGGGTTGGTCTGCCAGTCGGAGCCGGCGGACGCGTACTTGCCGGCGGGCAGCGCCTGGAAGAGGCCGTAGGCGCCGGAGGAGGCGTTCACGGCGTGGTAGTTCCAGCTGGACTCGTGGTCCACGATGTTGCTGAAGCACTGGAACTGGCCGCTGGGCACCATCTGCGCCGCCATCGCCTGGATCTGCGCGATGGAATAGGAGCTCTGGATCGGGAAGTCGCCCGCGCTGCGGCTGGCCTTGGCCTTGGCCTCCGCGCGGTCCTTGGCCGCCTTCTCGGCGGCTTCCTTCTTCGCGATCGCCGACTTGGCGGCGGCCTTGCGGGCCGACTCCTCGGCGTCCTTCTTCGCGCCCTCGTCCGCGGCGATGGCCTGTACGTTGGCCTGCTGCGTGAGGGACGCCGTCTGTACCTGGGCCTGCTGGCCCGCAGGTATGTCGGCGAGGAGCGTCGCGTCGCTGGCCGTCGCTTCTGCGTCGTTGGGCTGCGCGACGCTGCCCGAGGCAACGCCGACGACGCTTCCGACAGCGGTGACCGCCGTGGCCGAGGCCACTGCGAATCCCCGGACCGAGATCCGGCTCACACGGTTTTCCTTCCAGCGTCGCCCGCTTCGGTGACCCTGGCGGACGCAATCGTGCCCTTGACGCTGGTCTCCGAACTACGGGGTCACAGGAGACACGGGCCCGGTGGGCAACTCCCGATGAAGGAGTGCCACATGGTGCACGGGCGGCATGCGACGGTCGGTATGGAGTTGAAGGTGATGCTCAAGCGGTGCCGTAGTGCTGAAGGCACAGATGTGTCGCATGCGGGGCCTGACAGGACTGAGACTTTGCCGTAACCAGACTGTGCAAGGCAATTCCGAGTTGCGTGTGAAAGCTCACACCTGTGGGCACCCTGGGTATTTCGCGAAACCCCCACATACGCCGGCGCCGCCCGACTAGGCTCACAGCCTTTGTCGGACGGCGCCAACCACCGCTCATCCCCGGTAAGTCGGGGCGGGTCGTTCAGATATGCCCATCCTCCAGCATTTCGGTCACAAGTGCTGCGATCTGGGACCTCTCGGACCTGTTGAGCGTGACATGCGCGAAGAGCGGATGGCCCTTCAGTTTCTCGACGACGGCGACCACTCCGTCATAACGCCCGACCCGCAGATTGTCCCTTTGCGCCACATCGTGGGTCAGAACAACCCGGGAATTCGCGCCGATCCGGGACAGAACGGTGAGAAGCACATTCCGTTCGAGCGACTGCGCCTCGTCGACGATCACGAAGGCGTCGTGGAGGGAGCGGCCCCGGATGTGGGTCAGGGGCAGGACCTCCAGCATGCCTCGCGCGGTGACCTCCTCGATGACCTCGCGGCTGGTGACCGCGGACAGCGTGTCGAAGACCGCCTGCGCCCAGGGGCCCATCTTGTCGGCCTCGGAACCGGGCAGATAGCCCAGCTCCTGTCCGCCCACCGCGTACAGCGGCCGGAAGACCATCACCTTCTGGTGCTGGCGGCGCTCCAGGACCGCCTCCAGACCCGCGCAGAGCGCGAGCGCGGACTTGCCGGTGCCGGCCCGGCCTCCCATCGACAGGATCCCGACGTCCGGGTCCAGCAGCAGATCGAGCGCGATGCGCTGCTCGGCGCTGCGGCCCTTGATGCCGAAGGCCTCACGGTCGCCGCGCACGAGGCGGACGTTGCCGTCGGCGGTGACCCGGCCCAGGGCCTTGCCCCGCTCCGACTGGATGGTCAGCCCGGTGTGCACGGGAAGGTCGGCGGCCTCGGGCACGTGGATGTGCCCCTCCTCGAAGAGGATGTCCACCTGCTCGCCGGACAGGACCAGTTCAGACATTCCGGTCCAGCCGGAGGAGCCCGTGATGGCGAGTTCGGCGCGGTACTCCTCCGCGAGGAGCCCGACCGACGACGCCTTGATCCTGAGCGGGAGGTCCTTCGACACGACGGTGACGTCGAATCCCTCGGCCTGGAGATTTCGGGCGACCGCGAGGATGCGGGAGTCGTTGTCACCCAGGCGGTAGCCGGACGGCAGCACGCTGGGGTCCGAGTGGTTGAGCTCGACACGGACGGTGCCGCCGAGTTCCCCGATCGGGATGGGGGCGTCGAGGCGACCGAACTTCACCCGGTAGTCGTCCAGCAGGCGCAGCGCCTGACGGGCGAAGTAGCCGAGTTCCGGATGGTGCCGCTTGGCCTCCAGTTCCGTGACCACGACGATGGGGAGCACTACCTCGTGCTCGTCGAAGCGGGTCAGGGCGTTCGGGTCGGCCAGCAGGACGCTGGTGTCGAGAACATAGGTGCGCCGGTCTGGCATACGGCGCTTTGTGCTGGTCACCACGGAAGGACGTACCCCCTCGGATGAGGTCGGGGAGCGACGGAGTGGAGCTGGACCGGTCGTCGGCCGCTTCGCACGGGCCGAGAACCGGCCCCCCGCTGCTTCTTCCGTGCCGTGACCGCACGGTCGGGCTGGTGCAAAAGGGCCTCCCGGGCGGACGGCCCCGTGCCGCCCGCTGAGATCCGACACCCGTGGTTCGGGTGTCGACCTGCTTGGCTTATTCCCTCGAACCAGCGCCGCCATGCCACGGCATATGACGGCGCGCCGGTGAACTCCTCGTTACTTCCGCCCCGAACGGGGTAAACGGGACGCCTCTCGAAGGCGTCCCGCAGAACGGTGTCTCAGCCGCCGTAACGGCGGTGACGGGCCGCGTAGTCGCGCAGGGCGCGCAGGAAGTCGACCTTGCGGAAGGCCGGCCAGAAGACCTCGCAGAAGTAGTACTCCGCATGGGCCGTCTGCCACAGCATGAAACCGGACAACCGCTGCTCGCCGCTGGTACGGATCACCAGGTCGGGGTCGGGCTGGGCGCCGGTGTAGAGGTGGCGGCCAATCAGATCGACGCTGACGGAGTCGGCGAGGGCCTCCATCGAGGTTCCCTTGTCCGCCGCGTCCACGATCATCGAGCGCACGGCGTCGGCGATCTCCTGGCGGCCGCCGTAGCCGATGGCGACGTTGACCAGTATCCCGTCGACGTGGGAGGTGGACTCCTCGGCGACCTTCAGCGCCGTTTGCACGTGGGAGGGGAGGATGTCGGGGGTCCCGACGTGGTGGACGCGCCAGCGGCCGTCGGCGGCGAGGGTGCGGACGACGTCCTCGATGATGCCGAGGAGCGGCACGAGTTCGTCGTCGGGGCGGTCGAGGTTGTCCGTCGACAGCAGCCACAGGGTGACGACCTCGACGTCCGTCTCGGTGCACCAGCCGAGGAACTCCTCGATCTTCTCCGCACCCGCGCGGTGACCGTGCTCGGTGGTGGAACCCGCGGCCTTCGCCCAGCGTCGGTTGCCGTCCATGATGACGCCGATGTGCTTCGGCACCTGAGCGTGGTCCAGGTGACCTTCCACCCGGCGTGCGTACAGCCTGACCAGAAGGCCGCGCAGCTTGTCGCGCAGGTTCACGTGATTGTCAGCCCCTCCGTACGGTGCGGTCCCCGCGGGGCGCAGCCTACCCCTGTGGGGCCTGGGCCGTTGACGGGGGTGGAGGGCGCGGCCCTCTGCGCGGTCCCGTGCCCGCGGCTGTGCCGGGGTAGAAAAACGGGCCGGTCCGTGGGGGGGGAGACGGACCGGCCCGAGGGGGGGTTTCCACCATAACCCTTCGTAAGTGATGCTGCGTGCATCGGCACGCCACAACTACTCTCCGGAGTCGCCCGGCGACGCGCCGGTGGCCGCGGAAGGCATGGTTCATGGGTGGTTCATGGCCGGAACACAACGGATTCCCAGGGGAATGGGCCCGATCGCCGGGGGAAGCTGAGGTTGAGGAGGGGCTGGAGGCCCTGGCGGCCACTCGCCGGCGTGTCCCTCCGACGGGCTACTCCGGCCGCGAACGCCCGCTTGACGCGGGGCGCCACCGCGCAGCCCCCTCCACTGCGCGGTGACGTCCACGCAGCTTTGCGCACGCGAATTGCCTGAATGAGAACTTACGCGAGGTCGGCAGAGGACGTGAACCGATCGCGATAACGATGTGGAAACTCTGTGGAGGCCCAAGCCGAAGCGCGCGGCGGCGTACGGCGAAGCGCGGGCGGACGGAGGGTGGTTCCCGGCCAGTCGGGCGCTACGGGCGGCGGGCCTCGAAGAGATGGCGGGTGCTGTACGCGACGAACGGACCCTCGGCCCGGATCTGCTCGTGCAGGGCGCGGAGTTGGGGCCGGTAGGCCGCCACCGTGAAGCCCGGGACCATCCACACCACCTTGCGCAGGAAGTGGACCACGGCGGCGATGTCGTGGAACTCGACACGAAGCCGTTCCGTCCGCAGACCGACGACCTCGAGCCCCGCCGCCTCCGCGCCGGCGCGTTCACGCTCGGGATGCCGGGCACCGCTCACCCCCTCGGGCTGCGGCCCGAGGAAGTACTCGACGAGCTCGAAGACGCTGCGCGGGCCGACGTGCTGGGCGAAGTAGGTACCGCCGGGCCGGAGCACACGGGCGATCTCCTCCCAGAGGGGCCGCACCGGATGTCTGCTCGCGACCAGGTCGAAGGTGGCGTCCGCGAAGGGCAGCGGAGCGTCCTCGGGGGACGCGACGACGGCGATGCCACGCGGACGCAGCAACGCGGTGGCCTTGGCGACGTTCGCCGGCCAGCCCTCGGTCGCGACGGTGAGCACGGGGGCCTTGGGGGCTGCCCGGCCGAGCGCGAAGTCCAGGACCTCCCCTCCCCCGGTCTGCACGTCGAGCGCGGCGCCCGCGCCCGCCAGCCGTCCGGCCAGCGACATCGCGTATCCCCAGGAGGGCCGCTCCTCGGTGGCCCGTCCCTCGAACCAGGAGAAGTCCCACCCCTCGGTGGGGACGGCGGCCCCTTCGGCGAGCAGGGCCTCGAAGGCGGGGTCCGCGTGGTCGCTGTCGTCGCCGGGGTCCCGGCCCTTGTCGTCCATACGGGGATGGTGGCAGAGGGGTCGCGGAGGTGCCGCCGATTTACGGCAGCGGCTCACGCGTAGCGCAGCAGCACGACCCCGTTGCCGAAGCGGCGGGTCTCCGTCAGGCGCAGGGTGGTCGGGGTGCTCGCCTCGGTCCGCGGGAACAGGGGCTTGCCGCTGCCGACGATCACCGGGTGGACGTAGACGCGGAACTCGTCGACGAGGCCGTGCCGGAGGAACGCGGCGACGAGATCGGCGCCGCTGAGCCCGAGGTCGCCGCCCGCCCGCTCCTTGAGCAGCGCGACCTCCTCGGGGACGACGTCCCGGACGATGGTGGTGTTCCAGTCGGCGTGCTCCAGCGTCCGCGAGTACACGATCTTCGGCTTCTCGCGCCAGATCGCCGCGAACTCCGCCATCGTGGCGGGGATGTCCGGATCGGCGTCGGCGGTCGGCCAGAAGGCGGCCATGAGCTCGTAGGTGGTCCGGCCGCTGAGCATCGCGCCCAGTTCCCGGACCGTGTCGTTGAAGTGCGGTGCAGCTCGTCGTCGACCTGGTGCCAGGAGATGTCGCGGTCCGGGCCCTCGATATACCCGTCGAGGGACACCGACATGATCAGGACGATCTTCCTCATGCGACGGTCCCCTCTTCGTGTGCGGCTCGCTACGGTGCCAAGGAGCCAGAGGGTCCAGAGGGTAACGACACCGGCGAGGGGAGACGGGGATGGCGCGCTGGCGGGACGGGTGGGGGGAGCTCGTGGTGAGCGACGGAGACGGCGGGGGCGAAGACGGGGACGGGGGCGGGGGCGGCTTGCGGGTGCCTCTGGAGATCGCCGCGTCCTACCGGGCCCGCACCAGAGGGCTGCTCGGGCGGGACTCGGTGGACGGGGCGATGCTGCTGACCCCCGCCGGCAGCGTGCACACCTTTCGGATGCGCGTGCCGATCGACGTCGCGTATCTCGACCGGCGGCTGCGCGTCATCGCCGTGCGCACCATGCGGCCCGGGCGGCTCGGCCTGCCCCGGCCGCGGTCCCGGCATGTGCTGGAGGCGGCGGCCGGGGCGATGGAGGGCTGGGGGCTCCGGGCCGGGGTCCGGGTGGAGGTTCGGGTCAGCCCGCCGTACGCGGGAACGTGACCTCCACCCGGCGGTTCTTCTTGCGGCCGGCTTCGGTGGAGTTGTCGGAGATGGGGTACTGCTCGCCGTAACCGCGGACCTCGAAGGTGATGTCCGGGTCGTTCAGGTCGCCCGCGAGTTCCGCCTGGACGGCGTCCGCCCGCTGCTTCGACAGGACGTCACCGTGCGCGGAGGAGCCGAGGTTGTCCGTGAAGCCGAAGACCCGGACCACGGTGGTGTTGCTCTGCTTCCTGATCTCCGCGGCGATCGTGGCGATACGGGACTTCGCCGCCGCGCCGAGCTTCGCGCTGTCCTTGCCGAAGAGGACCTCGGCCTGGAGCGCGAACGTCACGTCCGCGTTGGTGTCCTCCCGGCGTTCGTCACCCGACTCGTCCTCGACGACCTGCTTGATGTCGAGCACCTTGGGCTCGGCGAGGGTGCCGCCCTCGGGGAGCTTGAGGTCGGGGTCGTTGGGGTCGACCTCCACGGGGGCCGTGGCGGTGGGTTCGGTGCCGGGGGGAACGCTGGGGGTCGTGTCGGCTTCGGCGGCGGGGGCCATGCCGATCATCACGAGGGTGGCCGTTGCCACCGCCAGAGTGAGACGTGGGGTCATGATCGCCTCACCCGGAGATCTTGATGACCCCGCTGGGGAACAGCGGGAGTTGGAAGGAGACATCCGTCGAGCTCGCGGGGGGCGCGGGGAACTGGAGGAAGACGTCGATGGATTCCCCGGCCTTGATCGTCGAGAAGCCCGTCGTCGTCAGCGGGCGACCTTCGGTATCGCGGAGGACGTAATAGCGCTTCTTGCTCTTGGAGTCGACGAGGGTCGCGCCGCCGAGGGATCGTCCGTTGTTGATGATCTCGGTCTCGTTGCCGCTCAGGGCGGACGGGATCGTGACCAGTGTGCCGCTGTCGTTCTTCAGGGCGCCGTTCACGGTGACGAAGCCGCCGGAGTCGCGCACGGCGGACGTGATCTGGAGCAGAAGCCCGCTCGGGCCCTTCAGCTCGGCGATCGGCTCCTCCGACTGCCCCTCCTGCGGGTCCGGCTGCGATTCACCGGTCTGCGAGGCGGACGGCGAACTCTGCGGCTTCTTGTCGTCGTCGCCTCCGCTGCCGCAGGCGGCCGAGCCGACTGCCAGCCCGGTCACGACCGCGAGCGCGACCATCCCCCTGCGGGCTTTCGCAGTGAACCGCATGCTCATCACTCCGCTTCTTTCTGCACTCGTCGATCGCACATCAGTCGGTGGCCAGGTGGACGGCGAAGAGGTCCTCGGGTCCGGGCAGATCGGTGAGATCGTCCGGGTCCAACTCCCAGTCCTCCCCACCTTTGCAGGTGAGCGTCGGCAGCACGTCGTCCTCGGTATCGTCGCCCGGCGGGTCACCGGACGGTTCCCCCGACGGCTCGCCGGACGGTTCGGACGGCGGCTCGGTGGGGGGCTCGGTCGGCAGCGAGAAGGTGCACAGGGACTCAATCACCGCGACGGCCGAGGCGTGTGCCCTCCTGGTGCTCGTATCGGGGATCACCGAGTCGCCCGCCGGCTTGTTCGCCTGGACGGTGACCCGGTAGCTCAGAAGGCCGTCCGGCGTGCAGTCGACGTTGCCCGCGTCGTTCAGCGCCGCCAACTGGGTCGCCCGCCAGCACGCGTTGTTCCCGCCGTTCCCGTCGAAGATGTCCTGCCACTTCGTCGGATCCCGGACCACCGCCTCCCACAGGTCGGCGAGGTCGTCCCTGGTCTCCTGAGCGGCCGCCAGGGCCGCCGCGTCGGCGGCGGTCTGCGCGCCGTTGCGGTTCACCGCGGCCTGGCCGACCGCGAAGTACGCGAACGCGAGAAAGAGCAGGCCCGCCACCACCGTGATGTAGATGGGGAAGACCTGCCCGGCGTCGCCGTACCCACGAGGTCGGATCAGGGAGCCACCTTGCCGATCTGAGTCGTGAGCTTGTCCACGATCGTCTGGCCCAGGTTCGTGTTGGCGATCAGGACCACGATCGCCACCACCACCGCGATGATTCCCAGGTACTCGACGGCGGTCTGTCCCCTGTCGTGGTCGGCGCGGCGCCGTACGGCCCGGACCGTCGTGTTCGTCCAGCCGCTCACCCGGACCCTGGCCGCGACGGCGGTCTTCAGCAGCAGGTCGCTCATGGCGTTCCCCTCCATCGGTGGCGTCACCGGCAACGTAAGGCCGTGTGTCGGCCTCGGAGAAGGGTCCCCGGGCCCAATTCCGGGCCCAGTCGGACGTCCGGTGGAAGGGCCTGCGGAGTGGCCGGCGGGGTCTCATGAGGTCACCGCCGTGCCGAGCCACTTGGCCGCGGCCTCGGAGCGGCTGCTGCTGTGCAGCTTGGCGAAGATGCGGTTGATGTGGTTCTTGACGGTCTTCTCGCTGATGAAGCAGGTGGCGGCGATCTGCTGGTTGTTCATGCCCGACGCGATGAGGTCCATGATCTCCGCCTCCCTCGCGCTGAGTGGGAACCCTTTCCTGCCCGCCGATGACAAGGACGACGGGGCTGACAGGGACGACTGTCTCACGACCGGTTGCAACTGCGAAAGCGCTTCCGCAGAACTCGGTGAAAATAGGGGAGATGAGTCCGTTTTTGCGTGTGCAGTCGCATCGCCTCGCAGGTGTGCGAGTACTGCCGTCGCCGCCGTAGGAGTGAAGTGGGCCCGGCCCCGGGTGACGTCCCGCACCGCCGACACCAGCTCCTCCACGGTGAACTCCCCGTGGACGAGGTAGCCCCCCGCCCCACCGCGCAGGGCCTCCTGGACGATCTCGGGCTCGTGGCTGTACGTCAGCATCACGACCCGGGAGATCCGCGCCAGGTGCGGCAGGGCCGAGAGGCCGTCCACGCCCGGCATGCGGACGTCCAGGAGGACGACGTCGGGGCGGTGCCGGCGGGTCGCCTCGTAGGCCTCGCGGCCGTCCGCCGCCTGGGCGGCGACCGTGATGTCCTCCCGGCCGGACAGCAGGGCGGTCAGGCCGGCGCGGACCACCGGGTTGTCGTCGGCCACGACCACGCGCACGGGGGTGGGCCCGGGTGGTGGCGGGAAGGGCGGCTGCTCGGCGCCGGGGCGGTGGGGCGGTCGGTCCGGCATCAGACGACCTCCTCTGTGGGTGCGGCCAGCGGAAGTTCCAGGCACACCTCGGTGCCCCGGGAGTCGTGGCCGTGGCCGATGCGGATGCGGGCGCCGACGGCGGCGGCCCGCTCGGTCATGCCGACCAGGCCGAAGTGGCCGGTGCGGCGCAGCTGTTCGAGTGTGGCGCCGGGCGGGAGGCCACGGCCGTCGTCACGGACGCTCAGGGTGAGGAGCGCGCCGTTCACGGCCGCCCGCACCTCCACCCGGGTCGGGGCCGCGTGACGGTGGGCGTTCTCCATGGCCTCCGAGGTGATCGTGAGGAGCTGTCGGGCCACCGCGGGCGGGACGGGGACCGTCGCACGGTCGCCGGAGGCGTGGTAGCTGACCGGAAGGCCCGTCCGGTCCCCGAACCCGTCCGCGTGGGCGGCGAGTTCGGGCAGGATGTCGACGTCCTGCGCCGGGTCCGGCTCCCGGCGGAGGTCGGTGAGGAGCTCGCGGGACTCGGCGGCGGCGCGGCGGGCGGCGCGGGCGACCAGTTCGGCGTGCTGCCGCACGATGACCGGGTCCGTCCCCGGTGTGCCCGCCGAGTGGGCCAGGGCGTCCGCGGCGAGGGCCACGCCGTGCAGTGTCTTGGCCACGGAGTCGTGCATCTCGCGGGCCAGTCGGGCGCGTTCGGCGGCGACCGCCTCGGTGCCTGCCAGCCGGGCCCTGACGGTGGTCAGGGCCTGGGTGGCCGCGCCGAAGCGGAGCATGAGGTGGCGCAGCGACGAGCCCATCGCGCCGGTGATGACGCAGAGGCCCGGCAGCAGCAGTCGCTCGGCGAGGCCGACGCCCGGCTCCCGCACGAGGGTGGCGTGGACCAGCAGCAGGATCAGCGACTGGAGGGACGCGAAACAGGCGGCGCCGCGCCAGCCGTAGACGATGCCGGCCAGCAGCGGGGTGCAGACGCTGACGTAGGCGAGCGTGGTGTCCGGCCCCGCCGATATCAGCAGCAGAGTGCCGAACAGGGTGTCCACGGCCAGCAGGGAGGGGTGGCGCAGGAGAAGAGGGCCGAAGCGTCCCCAGTCGCGGAAGAGGACGTAGGACCCCATGAAGGTGACGACCACGGCCGCCCCCACCAGCCGGGTGCCCAGGCCCGGGGCGGCGTTGAGGAGGGCTGCCGGGGTGGCGACCGCGATCATGGCCAGCCGGAAGCCGAACACCTGGCGGCACATCGCCTGGAGCGCGTTGACCTGGAGGCGCACGTCCTCCTGTATCGACGGCTCGCCCGTCGCACCAGACGTCGTCATGGCCGTCGCACCGGTCGTCGTCATGGCCGTCATCCCGTCCGCCTACTCGCCCGTGATCGAGCTGAAGTCGGTCCCGGAGCCGAGCAGCATCCCCGCGCCGAGGAGGAGCATCGTCGCCGGGACCATGAAGGTGGTGATCATCAAGGTGGCCTTGGGGACCGCGCGGGCCGCCTTGCGACGGGCGTTCTGCGCGTCGGTGCGGCGCATGTCCTTGGCGATCGAGACGAGCGTGTCGACGATCGGCGCGCCGAGTTCCTCGCCCTGCTGGAGCGCCGTGACGAACATGGCGACCTGCTCGGAGTCGTTGCGGCGGCGCAGCTCCTGGAAGGCCTCGCGGCGGCTCACGCCGAGGTCCATCTGACGCAGCGTGATGCGGACCTCGTCCGCCCAGGGTCCCTCGTACCGGGACGCCACCCGGTCGAGGGCCTGCCGGAAGCCGAGGCCCGCGCTCACCACCACGGCGAGGACGTCGAGGAAGTCCGGCAGGGTCCGTTCGATGGCGTCCTTGCGGACCCGGATCGCCGACCAGATGCCGACCTCGGACCAGAACACGCCGAAGGCGAGCATGAGCAGCGCGAGGAAGAAGCTGCCCTGGAGCAGCGCGGCGAACGCGCCGAGGGCGCCGATCCCGCCGTAGACCGCGCGCCGGGCCGCATAGCGGTCGATCGTCAGGCCGCCCGGGTTGCCCGCGAGGTCGATCCTGCGCCGGTATCTGTCGACCTGCTTGGGGCCCATCAGACGCAGGACGGCGGGGGCGTACCGCATGCCCAGGCGGTCGACGAGCGAGCCGACGGCGCCGGTGCGGGTCGAGCCGACCTCCAGGGCCAGCGCGAGGTCGGTGGGCAGCTTCACTTCGGCCCGGTACATGCGGATGCCGGCGAACATGCCCCAGACGCTGAGCGCCGCGGCCAGTGCGAGCAGCAGTTCCATCCCGGTGTCACCTCCTGCTCAGACGTCGATGCGGGACATACGGCGGATGAGGACGAAGCCGACCGCGTAGAGGCCGAACGCGATGATCACGCAGGCCTGGCCGACGGCCGAGCCCGTCATCCGGTCCAGCGTTCCGTCCTCGACGCTGTTCATGAGGAACAACGCCCCGATCCCCAGCGCGGGCACCGCGTAGGACGTCATGTTCACCTGCGACAGCTGGGTGCGGACCTCGCGCCGGGTCTCCTTGCGCTCCTCCAGCGTCTCCGTGAGGTTCCGCAGGGCGCCGACGACCTGGCCGCCCGCCCGGTTGGAGAGGACCAGGGTGGTGACGAGGACGACCAGCTCGCGGGAGGGCAGCCGGTCGGCGAGTTCACCCAAGGCGTCGTCCATGGAGTGGCCCACCGCCAACTGGTTGGCGACCTTGGCGAGTTCCTCGCCCGCCGGGGCCTCCAGTTCCTCCGCCGCCATGCCGATCGCGGTGCGCAGCGCCAGGCCCGCGTGGGTGGCGTTGGCCAGGATGCGCGCCAGTTCCGGGAGTTGGTTGATGAACCTCTCGATGCGTTTCTGGCGCTGCCAGGCGAGGAACTGCCAGGCCGCCCAGGCGCCCAGGACACCGGCGATCGGGCCGAAGAAGGGGGCCAGGGTGGCCTGGCCGACCAGCCACAGGCCGGCCACCGCCGCCAGCATGTAGACGAAGAACTCGCCGGGTGTCACGTCGAGGCCCGTCGCCGCCAGTTTCAGCTCCAGCCTGCGGCCCGTCGTCGTACGGCGCAGCCGCCGGTCCAGGGTGCGGAAGCGGCGTCGGCGGCCGGTGCCGGGGAGCCGGCCGGTGGAGGAGAGGCGCTCCACCAGCTCCGCCCGCTGCGCCCGGCCCCGCGCGTACGCGTGCACGCCCGCGACGGCCAGGGCGCAGGTCAGGAGGGTCCCGCCGGTGGTGAGGGTGATCAGGGTCTCGAGGTCCATCAGCGTTACCGGGCTTCCCTTGTCGTCAGTTCGTGAGCCGCGTGGGCCACCCCGAACGCCTGCGGGATCGGCTGGCCCGCCATGTACAGGCGGTCCGCGGTGCGGCGTGGGAGGGGGAAGTACGCGAAGACGCCGTGGACACGGCCGTCGGCGGCCATCGGCCGGGCGTCGAAGCGGGCGATCGTCGCCAGCCGGTACGGCTCTCCGCCGTGGCTGTCGAGCACGGCGATCTCGGTGATGCGGCGGGCGCCGTCTGCGAAGCGGGTGAGCTGGACGACGACGTCCACGGCGCTGTTGATCTGGTCGTGCAGCGCGACGAAGGGGATCTCGACGTCCGACATCGACGCGAGGGTCTGCAGGCGCATCAGGGCGTCCTCCGCGCTGTTGGCGTGGACCGTGGCCAGGGAGCCGTCGTGGCCGGTCGACATCGCCTGGAGCATGTCGAGCGACTCGCCGCCCCGGACCTCGCCGACCACGATCCGGTCCGGGCGCATTCGCAGGGAGTTGCGGACCAGGTCGCGGATGGTGATGCGGCCGTTGCCCTCGACGTTCGGGGGCCGGGACTCCAGGCGGATCACATGGGACTGCTGGAGCTGGAGTTCCGCCGAGTCCTCGATGGTGATGATGCGTTCGCCGTCCGGGATCAGCCCCGAGAGCGCGTTCAGGAGTGTCGTCTTGCCGGTGCCGGTCGCGCCCGAGACGATCACGTTGAACTTGGCCTGCACGAGACCCGCCAGCAGGTACAGCATCTGCTCGTCCAGCGAGCCGAAGCCGATCAGTTCGTGGAGGGTGAAGGAGCGCGGGAAGCGGCGGATGGTGAGGGTCGGGCCGGTCAGGGACAGCGGGGGGATGATGACGTTGACCCGTTCGCCCGACGGCAGGCGCGCGTCGACCATCGGGTTCGTCTCGTCGACGCGGCGGTTGACGGTGGAGACGATGCGTTCGATCGTCTGCATCAGCTGGTCGTTCGACGCGAAGCGCAGGGGGAGTTGTTCCACCCTGCCGCCCCGTTCGACGAAGATCGCGTCGGGGCCGTTCACCATGATCTCGGTGATCGACGCGTCTTCGAGGAGGGGCTCCAGGATGCCCAGGCCCAGCGCCTCGTCGACCACCCGGCGGATCAGCTGCGAGCGTTCCACCGTGGACAGGACGGGACCCTCGCGGCTGATGATGTGCCCCAGTACCCGCTCCAGCCGCGCCCGGCGCTCGGCGGCCGCCAGCGAGCTCATCTCGGCGAGGTCGATCTCCTCCAGCAGCTTGGCGCGGTAGGAGGTCACCAGATGGCCGTCCTCGCCCCGGCCGCCGTTCTCCTCGGGGGAGGTGATGCGTGCCCGCAGGCTCATGGATGCGTCGCCTTCCTTCAGTGGTCGACCGGCATGGTGGCCGTCTTGTGCGCCTCGCCGAAGTTCCCGATGCCGGGGATCACGGAGGGGATGGTGACGGTGGAGGTGACCCGCACCTCGTCGCCGAGGTAGGCGGGCGAGCAGCTCACGTTCAGCCAGCTGCTGGCCGCCTGTGCGCAGTCCCCCGCGAAGTCCTCCCTGAGCGCCGCGCTGCGCGCGCCCGCCCGCGCCGCGGTGCCCGCCTGCTGCGCCGCGTACGCGATCAGGCCGAGCTGTACGGCCGCCAGGGCCACGAGGAGGAGCAGCGGGAGGAATCCGAGGTACTCCAGGGCCACCTGGCCCCGGTCTCGGCCGCTCCCGCGCCTTCGCGTCGGCATCTCAGTCGTCCTCTTCCTCGACGGCGCCCGCGTGGGCGTGCACCGTGAACGGGAAGTTGACGGTGCCGGGGAACAGGACGGGGACCTTCATGGAGACGTCGGCCGTCACGTATCCCGAGGACGAGCAGCTGACCGTGGCGCCGGACTGCCACGCGCCCGACAGGTTCTTCTTTCCCGCCTGTTCGCACACTGCCTGCCGCTCCCCCCGGTGCGCCGCCGTTCCCGCCCGCACCGCCTCGTCGGCAGCATGCCCCGCGAGCGTGAACGTGTACCCCACGAGGACGAACTGCCACACCACCACCAAGGTCACGATGATCAGCGGTGTCATGCCGAGGAACTCGATGGTGACCTGGCCCCGGTCGCGCGCCCGATGTCCCCACATGCCGTTCAGTCCCTCCGCCGCCGGAACCCGGCCGCGCCCCGGTCCGCGCCGCGCGTCCGGCCGCCGGCCCTGCGCACGAGGGCGGTCTCCGGCGCCTTGACGAGCCCCAGTTCGCCCGCGAGCGCCCACAGTGCCTGGCGGACGGCGCCCTTGCCGTCGAGGGCGTGCACCCGGCCGGCGTCGACCGCGGCCTGCAGTTCCCGGAAGTTGGCGGGGACCGTGGTCGCGGCGATCGCCGTGCCGGTGATCTTCTGGATGAGCGGGGGCTGGATCTCCGTACCGCGGGTGTGGCGGTTGACGACGACGGTCGTCTCCTCGGCCTTGCGGATCTGGAGCCGGTCCCACATCCGTACGGTGCGTTTGGCGGCGCGGACGGCGACGACGTCGGGGGTGGTGACGAGCAGGGCCCGCTCGGCCAGTTCGACGATGGCCGCGCCCGCGCCGCTCAGCTGGGCGCCGCAGTCGACGACGACGACCTCGTAGCGGGAGCGCAGGGCGCCGATGATCTGGCGGGCGGCGCGGTCGGTGACCTCCTCGCCGCGTTCGCCCTCGCCGGGGGCGAGGAGGAGGGCCACGCCGGTCTCGTGCCGGAAGACGGCCTCGGCGAGGATGCGGGGCGAGATGTCCGTGATGGCGGCCAGGTCGACGACCGAGCGGCGGAACTGGACGTCCAGGTAGGAGGCGATGTCGCCGGACTGGAGGTCGAGGTCGACGAGTGCGGTGGAGCGCCCGGACGCCTGGGCGGCGAGGGCCAGTTGGACGGCGGTGAGGGTGGCGCCCACGCCTCCCTTGGCGCCGCTGACCGTGACGACGGTGCCGCCGACGCCGGTGAACACGTCGGCGCCGTGGCCGAGATGGCGCCGTACGCCGACCGACCACTGGGCGACGGCCTGGACGCGGTTCGCCAGGTCCTCGTAGTTCAGCGGCAGGGTGACCAGACCGCGGGCGCCGGAGTCCATGGCGGCGGCGAAGAGGCCGGGGCCGACGTCGGTGGTGACGAGGATGACGCCGACCGCCGGGAAGCGCAGGGCGACCTCGCGGACCAGCTCCAGCGCCGGTACGGGGCCGATGCGTTCGTGGACGACGACGACCTCGGGCAGTTCGTCGACCGATTCGGCGGCGAGCCGGGCCAGGGTGTCCACGAGCTGGGTGGAGTCGGAGACGGGGGCGACCGGTTCGGCGTCCGGGAGCTGGCTGAGCAGGGTGGTGAGGGAACGGACCGCGTCCGCGTCGCCGACGGCCGGGAGGATCCTCGTGGGCATGGGCGGCGGCCTCTCACTTGTCCGTGACGAGTTCGTAGGTACGGTCCTGGTCGGGGACCGCGGTGTCGCCGCCGGGTGCGACGAGGGCGAGGCGGACGCGCTTGGCGAAGGACTCGGCGTAGGTGATGCGCTGGGCGTCGAGCGTGGACAGCGCGAAGGTGATGGGGACCGCGTCGGTGGGCGACTGGCCGCGGTCGTTCTCGTCCGGTTCGAGGGCGGTCAGTTCGCCCACGTCGAGGACCCGGGCGTTCGTCACGATGATCTTCGACTGGTCGGGATCGCTCTCCCGGGCGCCCTCGAAGGTGGCGTAGACGTTGACGGACGATCCGGGGGTGATCTTGCCGGCGACTCCGGTGGCCGCGTCGATCATGATGGCGACCTCCTGCTGGCCCGGCCGGAGGGCGGGCTGGTCGACGATCATGTCGCTCTGGAGCAGGGAGCCCTTCTTCAGCGTGGTCACGGCGATCTTGCCGCGGATGGCGGCGAGGTCGGTGACGGCGTTGTCCGAGAGCCAGCGCTCCGGCATCTCGATCTTCTTGAACTGGCCCGCGCTCAGGGTGGTGTAGGGCGCCACGTCGGAGCTCAGCTCGTAGGCGGTGACCTCGGGGCCGACCTTGGACTTCACGTCGTCGATGACGGAGAGGACGCCGGCGAACGCGCCGAGGGCGCACAGGACCGACAGGAGCAGGAGAATCACGCCGCGGCGCTGACGGGAGTTCATGAACCGTGCAACCTCGTTGGGGGTCGGGTCGAGCGGACGGGAACAGGCGTACGGGTCGAACGGGTCTGGCTGGTCGAGCTGGTCTGGCTGGTCGGGCTGATTCAGTCGCCCGCGGTGAGCGCGCGGGCGGCGGGACGGGCGGTGAGGTCGGCCGCGGGCGGCGGGGTCGCGGAGCAGAAGACGCAGCGGTCACCGATGACGTCGATGCCGCACCAGTGGCAGACGCTCTGCCGGACGGACGTGACCAGCTGGTAGAGGACCGACAGGTCGGGCAGGTAGGCGCAGAACTCGATCACCTTGCCGGTGCCCCACCAGTCGGCGGACTCGGCGGGCAGGTGCGTCTCGCGCAGTCCCTGGGCCTTCCAGGCGGGGGCGAGGGTGTCGGTGACCCAGTCGGACTGGAGCTGCCCGCGCGCGACGAGCAGCCGGGTGCCGAACTCCGGTCCGGGCAGGACCGTTTCCGGGGTGGCCTTCACCAGTTCCGGCTGCGGGTGGGCGAGCACACCGAACTGACTACCCGGAACCCATGACCTGGCATGCGAGGTCAGGCCGACCACGGGTACCCGGTCGAGCCGGGCGACGGAGCCGAGCAGCGCGCCCGCGTGGAGGTAGTGGGTGAGCAGCCGGCCCGCGCAGGCGAGTACGCCGGGTCCGAGGCCGCAGGAGGCCAGCTGACGCAGCTGGCGGGCGAGGACGGCCACCGCGAGCGGCGGGAGGTCGGGGCGGAAGAGCGCGATGCGGTCGCTCTCGAGCAGGGAGCGGATGGTGTGCAGGCGCTGCTCCACGGCGGCGGGGACGGACCGCGAGTACACGACGATCACGTGTCCGTACTGATCGACGAGGGCCTGGACGGCGGCGAGGGCGCGGTCGAGCGGCAGCTGGTCGAGGTCGGCGAGAACGGTGGCGGGCAGGGTGCGTTCGTCCTGCGGCGGCAGCGCCAGGTCGGCTCCGGTCACGGCAATGGCTGTTGGCACGCGCAGCTCCCCGATTCCCGCGGTCCGGCCCACCGGCGTTACTCCGGTGCACCGGGGTGACTTCATTGCGTGACTACCTCAGCACTGTATCCACGCCTCTGTGGCCGGAGAACAGCTTTGCCTGGCTGCCAAGCAACTCTTCTTCGCGCAAGTCCCGCCAAATCGGGGCAGGTTACGCACGGGCGGCCTCCACCGGCCCTCCACAACCGGACCTCTTGACAAGAGAATTGGTCTGGACCAACTTACTGTCATGTCCCCACTGAAACGAACGACACGACTCGGGTCGGGAGCCGCGGGCGTACTCGCCGCCGCCCTCGCCCTGTCCATGACGGGCGCGGCTCAGGCGTCCGCCTCGGACCTGAACAACGCCAAGAACGCCGGCTTCGAGTCCGGCCTGGCCGGCTGGACCTGTTCGGCGGGCAGCGGTACGACCGTCTCCTCGCCGGTGCACGCCGGCGCGGCCGCGCTGAAGGCGACCCCGGCCGGACAGGACAACGCCCGGTGCGCCCAGACGGTGGCCGTGAAGCCCAACTCGACGTACACGCTGAGCGCGTGGGTCCAGGGCGGCTACACCTACCTCGGGGTGACCGGCACGGGCACGACGGACGTCTCGACCTGGACGCCCGACTCGGCGTCGTGGAAGCAGCTGTCGACGACGTTCACCACCGGCGCGTCGACTACCTCGGTCTCCGTGTACACGCACGGCTGGTACGGCCAGGCGGCGTACTTCGCGGACGACGTGTTGGTGTACGGACCCGACGGCGGCGGAGGCGGCGACCCGGCCCCGACGGTGCCGGGCGCGCCGGCCGGACTGGCCGTGTCGGGAACGACCTCGTCGTCGGTGTCCCTCTCGTGGAACGCCGTCTCCGGAGCGACCGGCTACTCCGTCTACCGCGGCGGCACGAAGGTCACGGCGGTGACGGGGACCTCGGCGACCGTGACCGGCCTCGCGGCCTCGACCTCGTACAGCTTCCAGGTCACCGCGACCAACGCGGCGGGCGAGTCCGTGAAGTCGACGGCGGTCACGGGGACGACGACCACCGGCAACACCGGGGGCGGGACCGTGCCCAGGCACGCCGTGACCGGCTACTGGCAGAACTTCGACAACGGCGCGACCGTCCAGCGGATCTCCGGCGTCTCCTCCCAGTACGACATCATCGCCGTGGCCTTCGCGGACGCGACGACGACGCCCGGCGCCGTCACCTTCAACCTGGACTCCGCGGGCCTCGGCGGCTACACGGTGGACCAGTTCAAGGCGGACATCAAGGCGAAGCAGGCGGCCGGCAAGAAGGTCATCGTCTCGGTGGGCGGCCAGAACGGCACCGTGTCGGTGAGCGACCCGACGTCCGCGTCCAACTTCGCGAACTCGGTGTACACGCTGATGCAGACGTACGGCTTCGACGGCGTCGACATCGACCTCGAGAACGGCCTGAACGCGACGTACATGTCGCAGGCCCTGCGGTCGCTGTCGGCAAAGGCGGGCTCGGGGCTGGTCCTGACGATGGCCCCGCAGACGATCGACATGCAGTCGACCTCGGGCGGCTACTTCCAGACGGCGCTGAACGTGAAGGACATCCTCACGGTCGTCAACATGCAGTACTACAACAGCGGTTCGATGCTCGGCTGCGACGGCAAGGTCTACAGCCAGGGCTCGGTGGACTTCCTGACGGCGCTGGCCTGCATCCAGCTGGAGGGCGGCCTGGACCCGTCCCAGGTGGGTCTGGGCCTGCCCGCCTCGACGAGCGGCGCGGGCAGCGGCTATGTGTCGCCGACGGTGGTCAACAACGCCCTGGACTGCCTCACCAAGGGCACCGGCTGCGGGTCCTTCAAGCCGTCGAAGACCTATCCCGGCCTGCGGGGCGCGATGACGTGGTCGACGAACTGGGACGCCTCGGCGGGCAACGCCTGGTCGGCGGCCGTGGGTCCGCACGTGCACGCGCTGCCGTAGCGGCGGAGTGGTGCGCGGGCACGCGTGACGGGTGAGGAGGGCGTCGCTTCACGGCAGGACCGTGGGCGACGCCCTTCCGCGCGTCCGCCCCCCCTGCTACCCGGCGGGCCGGTAGTGGCCCAGCACCCAGGCGAGCTGGGCGAACCAGCCCCGCAGCCGCTCCTTCGGCTTCGCCGTCACCACGCACTCGTAGACCCGGCCGTCCACGTGCACCACCGCGACCATGAGGGCCTTGCCGTTGGGGCTCGCCCGGTAATGGACGCTGCGGACCTCGGGCCACGGGAACTCGACGGTGATGTCGTACATCTCGAAGGCGACGCCCGCCGCGTCCACGACGACCGAGTTGTGCTTGTCGACCGCGAGGAACTCGGGCCCGGGCGGCGGCTCCGCCTGCGGGGCGAACTGCGGGGCGTACTGCGGGGGGAACTGCGGCGCGGGCTGCGGCGGGTGGTGCGGGGCGTACTGCGGCGGGGGCGGGCCGAAGCCCGGCGGCGGCTGGTCTGTCACCACGAGAACGTACCTCCGCGATCCTGTGCGGCCACTTTCGGTCTCCGCTGAAACATTTCCCTCGCTCCACGGCATTAGTGAGGTGAGGACAGCACGGAACCGACGCAGGGGGAACACTCATGAGGCAGGCCGTCCGCGCGGACGAGTACGCCGAGTTCGCGGCGGCGCGTACCGGGCATCTGTACCGGTCGGCGTGCCTGCTCACCGCCGGGGACACGCACCTCGCCGAGGATCTGGTCCAGGAGACCCTCGGCAGACTGTACGTCCGCTGGGGGCGGGTGTCCCGGGTCGACAACCCGGCCGGTTACGCGCAGACCGTCCTCACCCGCGCCTTCCTCGCCCACCAGCGGCGGCGCAGCAGCCGCGAGCGGGCCGTGGAGGTGTTCCCGGACGTGGCCGACGGCAGCGGCACCGACACCCCGTTGCGGCTGACCCTGATGCAGGCCCTCGGGCGGCTGCCCGCCAAGGACCGGGCGGTGGTGGTCCTGCGGTACTGGGAGGACCGCTCGATCGAGGAGACCGCCGGCGCGATGAACGCGAGCTCGGCGGCCGTGCGGACGCGCTGCTCGCGGGCGCTGGGACGGCTGCGGGAGCTGCTGGGCGAGGACATCGACGAGTACGCCCGCCCCTGAGCCGTCCGGCACCCGGCGCCCGGCCCTGCCCCCGCCCCGTGCACCTCACCCCCTGACTTCGCAGTCTTCTCGACCCCTCTCGCCGAAAGCGGTGGTTCACCATGCCTGTCGACCAGCACAGCGACTCCTTCGAGGAGCGGCTCTCCGCCGCCCTGCGCGAGGCCGGCGGCGCCTTCGACGGCCCCGCCGCGCTCGCCGCCGCCGGCCGGGCCCGGGGTGACCGTATGCGGCTGCGGCGCAGGACCGCGATCGCGGGGGGCGCGGCGGGTATCGCCCTGGTGGGGGTGGGCGGTGCGCTGCTGACGCCGTGGGGCGGCGCGTCCGACCCGAAGCCCTCCTCCGTCGCCGCGACCGGCGGCGGCAGCGCCGAGCCGGCGGCCTACTCCTCCGACGACATGCTCCGCACCCTGCGGAAGCTGCTCCCGAAGGGCGAGTTCAGCGGGACCGAGGCACGCGGCACGGGTGAGAGCGGCCCGCCGCTCGCGGTGGGGGTGTACGACGACGGAAAGGGCGAGGCGGCCGTCTCCGTGGGCCTGGGCCGGATCGCGACGGAGGAGGGCAAGTTCGCTCCGGCCTCCGCAGTGCTGCCCTGCGCCGACGCCGGCCGGTCCGACCTCGGCACCTGCCGGACCGAGACCCTGCCCGACGGGTCCGCCGTCACCGTCTACCAGGGCTACGAGTACCCCGACCGCCGCGGCGACCTCAAGGCGTGGGGCGCGGACCTGGTCACCCCGTCCGGACAGCACGTGAGCGTCGTCGAGTGGAACGCCCCCGCGGAGAAGGGCGAGCCCGTCACCCGCCCGGCACCGCCCCTGACCACCGGCCAGTTGAAGCAGCTGGCCGCGGCCTCGGAGTGGCTTCGCGTCGTCGACGCCATGCCCGAGGAGAAGAAGCCGGCCTCCCCGACCGCCTCGTCCGCCCGCCCCGCCGAGATGGCCGGCTGGCTCATCCTGCGCAAGCTCGGTCTGCTGCTGCCCGAGGGCCTCGACCACGTGTCGAACGGCAGCCAGGAGACCGGGTACGGCTACTTCGTCGTCGACGACGGCAAGGGCGCGAGTCTGGTCCAGGTCAACGTGCAGCCGGACATGTCCGACGTGGCCGACCAGCTGTACGGCGCCGACGCCGAGACCCTCTCCGACGGGACGCGCGTCGCGACCAAGCAGGGGCCGGGCGAGAAGGGCGGTGCCGGCGTCGTGATGTGGACCGTCGACACCCTGCGCGAGGACGGTATGCGGGTCGTCGTCAGCGCCTTCAACGCCGCCGCGCAGGACAAGGCCGCGACCCGGGCGAAGCCCGCCCTCACCATCGGACAGCTGCGGGCGATCGCGCTCAGTCCTCGGTGGCAGGCCACCGAGGACTGACGGCCGGGGATCGCGTATGGACTGGCCCTCGGGCTCAGGCTCGGGCGCCGGACAGCAGGTCCAGGATCTCCCGCGTCGTGCCCGGCTCGCCGATCAGCGGGAACAGGTACGACACGCGGTGGCGGTGCGCGTCCTCGTCGATGTCGGTCATCGCGTCGACCGCGAACGTGACGTGGTAGCCGTGCTCGTGGGCGGCGCGGGCGGTCGACTCGACACCGAGGCTGGTGGCGATGCCGGCGAGGACGATCTGCGTGACACCCCGGCGACGCAGCTGGAGGTCGAGGTCGGTGGCGTGGAAGGCGCCCCAGGTCCGCTTGGTGACCTGGATGTCGCTCTCGTGGCCGGTCAGCGGTTCGGCGACCGGGCCCAGGTCGTAGGGCCGGGAGCGGCCGCCGGCCAGTCGCGCCGCCTCGCTGCGGCCGGGCGTCGCGTCGGCGCCGTCGGGCGAGGTGGACATACGGACCAGGACGACGGGCGCGCCCGCGGCGCGGAAGCCGTCGGCGAGTTCGGCGGCCCGGGCCACGACCTCCGCCGCGGGGTACGGCCTGGTGGGGGCGGCGAGTGTGCCGGCCTGGAGGTCGATCAGCACGAGCGCGGTCTTGTCGTCCAGCACGGTCACGGCCACGGCCACGACACCTCTCCTAGGGGATCGACAGCCTAGGAGAGGTACTTGCCGAACTCAAGCTTGAGTTAGGCAAGTTCACGCCGTGGCGTTCAGAAGAACTCCGACCACGGCTGGTCCCAGACCTGTTTGACGCACAGCACCAGGAACAGCAGTCCCGCCAGCACCAGCATCGCGTTGCTCAGCAGCCCGTTGCGCCACTCCCGGGGGGTGCGGGAGGAGTTGAGCAGCCACAGGAGGGTCCCCGCCAGGAACGGCAGGAAGGCCGCGCCCAGCACGCCGTACAGGATGATCAGGCGGAACGGCTGGCCCTGGAAGAGCAGCACGATCGGCGGGAAGGTCAGCCACAGCAGATACGCACGGAAGGGCCAGGAGCGTTCCCGGCCGCCGGAGGCGACGGCCGCCCCGGTCGCGTCGCCGCGGCCGCGGCTGCGGGCCACGAAGTCGGCGAACATCAGGCTCACGCCGTGCCAGACACCGATCAGGGAGGTGAAGGAGGTGGCGAAGAAGCCGATCAGGAAGAACTTGGCGGTCGCCGTGCCGTACTCCGCCTCCAGGATGTCGCTCAGCTGGACGAGCCCCTTGTCGCCGCTCGCGATCGCCACGTTCGCGGAGTGCAGTAGCTCCGCGCCGACGAAGAGCATGGCGACGACGAAGATGCCCGTCGTCACGTACGCGACCCGGTTGTCGAGCCGCATCACCTTCATCCAGCCGGTGTTGGTCCAGCCCTTGGCGTTCACCCAGTAGCCGTACGCGGCGAGGGTGATGGTGCCGCCGACCCCGCCGATCAGGCCGAGGGTGTTGAGGACGGAGTCCTTCTCGTCCGGCAGGACCGGGAGGAGGCCCGCGAAGGCGTCGCCGAGGTGGGGGGCGACCCGGATCGCCAGGTACACCGTCACCACGAACATGACGCCGACCAGGACCGTCATGACCTTCTCGAAGACGGCGTACTGGTTGAACCAGACGAACACCAGGCCCACCAGACCGCAGGCGACGGCCCACGCCTTCAGGTCCATCACGTCCGGGAACAGCGCCTGGAGCGGCAGCGCGCTCGACGACATGGCCGCCGCGCCGTAGACGAAGCCCCAGACGACCACGTAGACGACGAAGAACCAGGTCGTCCAGCGACCGAGGCTCGCCCAGCCGTCGAAGAGGGTGCGGCCGGTGGAGAGGTGCCAGCGGCCGGCCGCCTCGGCCAGGGAGATCTTGACCAGGCAGCCGACGACCGCCGCCCAGAGCAGGGTGTAGCCGAAGTTGCTGCCCGCGATGAGCGTGGCCACCAGGTCGCCTGCGCCGACGCCGGTCGCGGCGACGACGATGCCGGGGCCGATGTACCTCCAACTGGACTTGCGTGGGGTCGCGTTGTCGATGCCGGATGGAGCCTCGGTGTCCGTGGGGTTTCCCGTGGTGTCCGCCATGAGGGTCAAGAAAGCCCAAAGAGGCCGCCCCGGCAAGGGTGCGGGCGCGATCTCCACCCGATGTGCTCACACTCCGGCCAAACCTCGAATGCCGGCCGACCGGCGTGGGCGCGGATACACTGCGCGGCCGGTCACTCGTCGCATTCCGCATGATTTCGGCCAGCGGCCCCTTGTCCTCTCTTGACCTGCTCATGCCATGCCTCGACGATGAGCGGCACCGCACCGCCGCACACGGCAAGCGCACAGCCCCCCACACCCGGCTCCCCACAAGGAGAGTTCATGCGACTTCGCATTCGCGGCTCAGGCGTCGGCGCCACAAGCGCCCGCGGCGGCAGGCGGACCGCCGCCCTCGCCGCACTCCTCGCCCTCGCGCTCGCCGCACCGATCTCGGCGACGGTGACCGACGCGGCGGCGGGCAGCGCCCGGACGGCGGCACCCTCCGCCGACGACATCCACCAGTACGAGATCCACGTCCACCACAGCACCCCCCAGACCCGCACCGCGATCGCCGCGTCCGGGGTGAGCGTCGACGAGGCCGACGAGGAGACCATCGTGGTCTCCGGCCGCGCGGACCAGGTGCGGAAGCTGCGCGCCCAGGGGTACGAGGTGTCCCTGCTGGGCTCGGCGCCGGACCGGGCCGCCGAGGACGAGGTACGGCTCTTCGACTTCCCGACCGCCGACTCCAAGTACCACAACTACGCCGAGATGACGGCGGAGATCGACCAGCGCATCGCCGCCTACCCGGGCATCATGAGCAAGCGGGTCATCGGCAAGTCGTACCAGGGCCGGGACATCGTGGCCGTCAAGATCAGCGACAACGTCGCCACCGACGAGGCCGAGCCGGAGGTGCTGTTCACCCACCACCAGCACGCCCGCGAGCACCTCACCGTGGAGATGGCGCTGTACCTGATCCGCGAGCTGGGCGCCGGCTACGGCTCCGACTCCCGGGTCACCAACATGGTCAACGGCCGCGAGATCTGGATCGTCCCCGACCTCAACCCGGACGGCGGCGAGTACGACATCGCCTCCGGCTCGTACCGCTCGTGGCGCAAGAACCGGCAGCCCAACTCCGGTTCCTCGTACGTCGGTACGGACCTCAACCGGAACTGGAACTACAAGTTCGGCTGCTGTGGCGGCTCGTCGGGTTCCACGTCCTCCGAGACCTACCGGGGTGCGGCCGCCGAGTCCGCACCCGAGGTGAAGGTCGTCGCCGACTTCGTGCGCGGCCGGATCGTGGGCGGCAAGCAGCAGATCACCGCCGGGATCGACTTCCACACGTACAGCCAGTTGGTGCTGTGGCCGTTCGGCTACACCACCGCGGACACGGCGACCGGGATGACCGCGGACGACAACGCCGCGTTCAAGGCCGTCGGGCAGAAGATGGCCGCGAGCAACGGGTACACCCCCGAGCAGTCCAGCGACCTGTACATCACCGACGGGTCGATCGACGACTACCTCTGGGGCACGCAGAAGATCTTCTCGTACACCTTCGAGATGTACCCGTCCTCGGCTTCCGGAGGGGGGTTCTACCCGCCCGACGAGATCATCGAGCGGGAGACCTCCCGCAACCGAGACGCGGTGCTGCAGCTTCTCGAGAACGCGGACTGCATGTACCGGTCCATCGGGAAGCAGAGCCAGTACTGCGTCTAGTCGGACTTCTTGACGCCGGATTCCTCGGCGTCGGCGTCCTCGGCGTCGGCGGCCTTGGCGTCGGCGGCCTCGGCGTCAGCGGCCTCGGCGTCGAGCTCGACCGCCTCGTCCTCGGCGCCCGCTTCGGTTTCGGCCTCGGCTTCGGCTTCGCCGTCCTCGAAGTAGGCGTCGAGGACCGCGTCCAGCTGCTCTTCCCACTCCTTGAAGCGGGACCTGGCCGTCGCCTCGATCTCGATCGGGTACCAGCGGCGGTCAGGGGTGTGCACCGTGACGGTGAACCGCTTGCCGAAGCGCGGTGTCTCGGTCTCGACCGCACCGATCTCGTCCCAGCGGAACTCGCACGACTCCTCGTCGAGGCGGAGCCGGACGCCCTTGGCGTCGGCGGCGATCCGCGCCCGGCGGTCGGAGGCCTCGAAGACGGGGCCCTCGACGGACTCGGCGGAGTCGTCGGACTCGGAGGACTTTTCGGCCGCGTCGGAGGGGTCCGGCTCCGCCGACGTGTCCGGGCGCTCCGACGCCTCCGGCTCCCCCTTCCCCGTCCCGGGCTCGACGGCGTCGACACCGTCGTCCTCGGCCGGCCGCTTGTCCTCCGGCTCCGCGGTCACGGGCGACGTGAGCCCGGGGATGAATGCCGGGTCGAACCCGGCGCCCTCCAGGGGCTGGCTGCTCGAACCTATGCGCTGCTCCACAGCGGGCAGTATGGTCGAAGATCCTGTGCCGGACACAGTCAGCCCCCGACTTCGTTACCGGAGTCCTACACGAAAAGGCTGATTCCGGCCGCCATCACGAACCCGGCCACCGACAGCACCGTCTCCAGCACGGTCCATGTCCGCAGGGTGTCGCGCTCGCTGATGCCGAAGTACTTGGCCACCATCCAGAACCCGCCGTCGTTGACGTGCGAGGCGAAGATGGAGCCCGCCGAGATGGCCATGATGACGAGGGCCACGAAGGCCTGGGAGTGGTCTCCCTCGGCGAGCAGCGGCGCCACGATGCCGGCCGTCGTCACGATCGCCACCGTCGCCGAGCCCTGCGCGACCCGCAGCACCACCGAGATCAGGTACGACAGGACGATCACCGGCAGACCCACGTCGTTGAAGGTGTCCGACAGCGCCTGCGCCACCCCGCTCGCCTTCAGCACGGCACCGAAGATCCCGCCCGCGCCGACGACCAGCAGAATGTTGCCGACCGGCTTCAGCGAGGCCGTCGAGACCGTCTCCAGCGACTTGCGGGACCAGCCGCGCCGGATGCCGAGCAGGTAGTAGGCGAGGAGCAGGGCGATGGTCAGCGCCACGAACGGGCTGCCGAAGAACTCGATCACCGAGCGGCCCGTGGACGGGTCCAGGGCGATCGAGGAGAACGTGGCGGCGAGGATCAGCACCAGCGGCGTACCGATGATCCCGACGACCGTGCCCAGCGGCACCGGGTCCTCGCGCGGTACGACGCCCTGCGTCCGCTGCTCCTCGACGACGGCCCGCTTCGCCTCCGCCGCCGCCTCGACCATGTCCTGCGGTACGGCGACGAAGATGCGGCGGCCGATCCACGCCGAGTACACCCAGGCCGCCAGCACCGCCGGGACACCGCAGACGACGCCCATGAGAATGACCCAGCCGAGGTCGACGTGCAGCAGGCCGGCGGCCGCGACCGGGCCGGGGTGCGGGGGCAGGAACGCGTGGGTCATCGACAGACCGGCGAGCAGGGGCAGGCAGTACAGCAGGATCGACTTGCCGCCCCGCTTGGCGGCGGCGTAGACGATCGGGGCCAGGACGAAGATGCCGACGTCGAAGAAGACCGGGATGCCGAAGATCAGGCCCGTCAGGCCCATGGCCAGGGGCGCTCGCCGTTCGCCGAACGCGCCGAGCAGCCGGGACGCCAACACCTCGGCGCCGCCGCTGACTTCGAGGACCGCGCCGAGCATCGTGCCCAGCCCGATGATGATCGCGACATGACCGAGGATGCCGCCCATCCCGGACTCGATGGTGGAGACGGCGTCCGAACGCTGCACGGTGCCGAAGAGTTCGGTCACGGACAGCCCGGCCAGCAGACCGACGGCTATGGAGACCGCGAGGAGGGCCACGAAGGGCTGGAGTCTGACCTTGATGATCAGGAAGAGGAGGAGGGCGATACCGAGGGCGGCGACCGTCAGCAGGCCTGCGGTGCCGTCGATCAGGAGGAGCAGTCCACCGGTGTGGGGCGGGGCCTCGGTGGGGGTGGATGCCGCGAGCGGAAGGGGCATGCGGGGGTCCTCTGCTGGGGTTCACGGAGCTTTCGGGCAGGGGGGATCGCGGCACGGCACCCCCTGCGAACGGGGACGCCGTGCCGTGAGGCGGTACGGGGTGCGGGAGGTGACGGGACTTCGGGTGGGTCAGCCGAGGACGGCGAGCGCGTCGATCTCGACCAGGAGCCCGGCCGGAAGCCCGACGTAGACGGTCGTGCGGGCCGCGGGCGGAGCGGTGAGCGCCTGCTCCCCGAAGTACGCGTTGTAGAGCTCGTTGAACTCGGCGAAGTGTGCCGTGTCGGTCAGGTAGACGCGGATCATCATCGCGTCGTCCCAGCTCGCGCCGCCCTCTTCGAGGATGGCCTTGACGTTGGCGAGGGTCTGGAGGGTCTGCTCGCGCAGGGTGGGGCCCGCGGGCGTCGGCGGCCTGCCCTCCTCGGCGGGCAGGAAGCCGACCTGGCCCGCGACCTGGAGGATGTTGCCCTTGCGCACCCCGTGCGAGAATCTCGCGGGCGGGGTGGTGTGGGTCCTGGGGGTGAGGGCGGTCTTCTCGGTCATGCCGGGCTCATTCCTTCGGGGCTTCCTTGATCGGGGTCCTGCCGGAGTACTCGCCGCTGATGGCGTCCGCCGTGCGGCGTACCAGCGGGAGCAGGGTGAGGAGTTCGTCGGCGGTGACGACGACGTTCGGCGCGGAGACCGACATCGCGGCGACCACCCGGCCGTCGGCGCCCCGGATCGGCGCGGCGGCACAGTTGATGGACTCCTCGTGGCCACCGAGGTCGGTGGCCCAGCCCTGTTCGCGCACCTTTTCCAGCTCGCGCAGGAAGGCGGGGGCGTTGGGGGTCGAACGGGCCGTGTAGAGGGGGTAGTCGAGCTTCTCGGCGATCGCGCGCCGCTCGGGCCCGGGCAGGTCGGCGAGGAGCAGCTTGGCGACGGCGGCCACGGTGATGGCGACGGGCTTGCCGATCCGCGAGTACATGCGCACCGGGTAGCGGCTCTCCACCTTGTCGATGTAGAGGACCTCGCCCTCCTCGTACACGGCGAGGTGGACGGTGTGTCCGCAGGTCTCGTTCAGGCGGGCGAGGTGCGGATGGGCGATCTCCCGGATGTCGAGGTTCTCCATCGCCTCCTGGGCGAGGGCGAAGAGGCGGGCGCCCAGGCGGTAGCGCTGGTCGGACTGGCGGTAGACGAGGCCGTGCTCGTGCAGGGTGCGCAACAGCCGCAGGGCCGTCGACTTGTGCACGTCGAGGCGGTCGGCGACCTGCCCGAGGTCGGCGGGGCCCTCGGCGAGCAGCGGCAGGATGCTCAGCGCTCGGTCGACGGTCTGGCTCATGGGGTGCGTACCTCCTCGTCGGCCCGCTCTTCGGCGTGCGTCCAGCCGGGGCCGAGACGAAGTCTCCCCCACGCGGCGTCGTCGAGGGCCGCGAGCCGGTCGGCGTGGTCGCGGGCGGGCGGCACGGCCAGGTCGCCGGGGACGGTGAGGGCGGCGGCGGCCATCAGGTGCCCGTGCCGGAGGCGGTCGCGCACGGGCAGTCCGCGCAGGGTGGCGGAGAGGAACCCGGCGGCGAAGGCGTCCCCGGCGCCGACGGCGGCGACGACGTCGACCCGCGGGGCGGGGACGTGCAGGGCGCGCCCGCGGTCGAAGACGGTCGCCCCGAGGGCCCCCTGTTTGACGACGAGCACCGCGGGGTCGGGGAACGCGGTCCGTACGGCGTCGGGTCCGTCCAGTCCCCACACCTCGGCCGCCTCGTCCTCGCCCACGAACACCAGGTCGGCGCCGCGGGCCAGTTCGAGGAGGACCTGGGGGCTGTTGCCGTCCGTCCACAGCCGGGGCCGGTGGTTGACGTCGAAGGAGACGAGGGGCCGGCCGGGCCGCGGGGCCGTCAGTTCCCGCAGCAGGGCGAGGCAGTCGGCGGAGAGGGCCGCGGTGATCCCGGTGAGGTGCAGCACCCGGCCGGCCCGTACGGCGTCGAGGTCGACGGTGTCGACGGACATCGCGGAGGCCGCCGACCCGGCCCGGTAGTAGGCGACCTCGTGCGCGTCGCCGGACCGGTCGGCGGCGGTGCGGAAGTAGACGCCGGTCGGGCGGTCGGGATCCCGGCGTACGGAGCTCACGTCGACCCCGTAGGAGCCGATGGTCTCGACGAGATGGTCGCCGAACGCGTCGGCGCCGACCCGGCCGACCCAGCGCACCGCGTGTCCGGCGGCCGCGAGCGCACAGGCCAGGTTGGACTCGGCGCCGCCGATGCCGCGGTCGAAGGAGGGGACGTCGGCGAGGCGGCCGGGCCGGGAGGGCAGGAAGGTGACCATGGACTCGCCGAGCGCGACGACGTCCACGGCGTCGGGAGCGTTGCAGGGTCCGCTGGCGGTCACGATCGTCGTGGCTCCCTTGCTGGTGCGGGCGGGCGGAGCGAGACGGGGATCCCCCGGCCGAAGGCTGGGGGAGGCTCCGTTGACCCCGCGTTGGCCGAGATGTTAGACAGCGGTAAGCGATACACGCAACGGTCGTTGCAGCCAATGCAACGCACCTGATCAGGAGGTTCCATGGGTACCGAGGCACTCGAGGCGCTCGCCCGACTGGCCGGGGAACGCGTCGACCACCGCTTCAAGGGCCTCCCGCCGGACGCCGACGGCCTCACCGTCGGCGAGCTGGCCGCCCAGCGCCGCAACCTCTTCACGGACGGCTTCGCGACCCCCGTGCTGGCCCTCTCCGCCGAGCGCCTCGAACACAACCTCGCCCTCATGGAGACCTACGCGACCCGCCACGGTCTCGCCTTCGCCCCGCACGGCAAGACCTCCATGGCCCCGCAGCTCTTCCAGCGCCAGCTCGACCGCGGCGCGTGGGGCATCACCCTCGCGGTCCCGCACCAGGTGCGGGTGGCCCGGGCCCACGGCGTCCGGCGGATCTTCCTCGCCAACGAACTGGTGGACCCGGCCGCCCTGCGCTGGATCTCCGCACAGCTCGACGCCGACCCCGCGTTCCGGCTCGTCTGTTACGTCGACTCGGTGCGCGGGGTCGAGCTGATGGACGCCGCCCTGCGCGGCGCCGGACGCCCCCTGGACGTCGTCGTCGAACTGGCCGCGGGCGAGGGCGCCCGCACCGGCGTCCGTACGGAGACGGAGTGCGCGGCGGTCGCGGACGCGGTGGCCGCCGCGCCGGCCCTGCGGCTGGTCGGGGTCGCGGGCTACGAGGGCGAGGTGCCGCGGGCCGACCCGGAGCGGGTGCGGGCCTGGCTGCACCGTCTGGTCGCCCTCGCCGCCGGCTTCGACAGGGCGGGACGGTTCGCGGGAGCCGAGGAGATCGTGGTCAGCGCGGGCGGCAGCGCCTGGTTCGACACGGTCGCCGAGGTCTTCGCCGAGATCCCCGGACTCTCCCTGCCGGTACTGAAGCTGCTGCGCTCCGGCGCCTACGTCTCGCACGACGACGGCCACTACCGCAAGCTCACCCCGTTCAACCGGGTGCCCGAGGAGGGCGCGCTGGAGCCCGCGTTCCGCCTGTGGACCCAGGTCGTCTCCCGCCCCGCCCCCGACCAGGCGTTCGTCAACGCCGGCAAGCGGGACGCGGCCTACGACCTGGACCTGCCCTTCGCCCAGGTGATCCGCCGGGACGGCACGGAACGCCCCGCCACCGGTGTCACGGTGACCGCGCTCTCCGACCAGCATGCCTGGCTGCGCACCGGCCCCGAGGCGGACGTCGAGGTCGGCGACTGGGTCGGCCTGGGCCTCTCGCACCCCTGCACCTCCTTCGACAAGTGGCCGCTGATCCCGCTGGCCGAGGCCGACGGCACGGTCGTCGACTACATCCGCACGTTCTTCTAGGTCACCGGCGAAGAGCCGGGCAGGAGGTAGGGCATGGAAGACCTCGTCATCCGGGACGCGGACGTGGTCGACGGCACCGGCGCGGACTCCTACCGCGCGGACGTGGTGGTCGACGACGGCAGGATCGTCTCGATCGTGAAGGAGGCGGCGGCCGCCGGCTGCCAGCGCCCGAAGGCGACGCGGGAGCTGGACGCGGAGGGGCTGGTCCTCTCCCCCGGCTTCATCGACATGCACGCCCACAGCGACCTGGCCCTGCTGCGCGACCCCGACCACAGCGCCAAGGCCGCGCAGGGCGTCACCCTCGAAGTCCTCGGCCAGGACGGGCTGTCGTACGCCCCGGTCGACGACCGCACCCTCGAAGGGGTGCGCCGGGCCATCACCGGCTGGAACGGGTACGGCGACGACGTCGACTTCGACTGGCGTTCGGTCGGCGAGTACCTGGACCGTCTGGACCACGGCTTCGAGGGCCGGGGCATCGCCGTCAACGCGGCCTACCTCGTCCCCCAGGGCACGGTCCGCGCCCTCGTCGTCGGCTGGGAGGACCGCCCGGCCACCGACCGGGAGCTGGACCGGATGCGCCGGCTGGTGGCGGAGGGGCTGGAGCAGGGCGCCGTGGGCCTGTCCTCCGGACTGACGTACACGCCCGGCATGTACGCGCGCGGGGCCGAACTCACCGAACTGTGCCGGGTGGTGGCGGGCTACGGCGGCTACTACTGCCCCCACCACCGCAGCTACGGGGCCGGCGCCCTCGACGCGTACGCGGAGATGGTCGAGCTGACCCGGGAGGCGGGCTGTCCCCTGCACCTCGCCCACGCCACCATGAACTTCGGCGTGAACGAGGGCCGGGCGCCCCAGCTGCTGGCCCTCCTGGACGAAGCCCTCGACGCGGGGTCCGACATCACCCTCGACACCTACCCCTACACGCCGGGCTGCACGACGCTCGCGGCGCTGCTGCCCAGCTGGGCGAGCGAGGGCGGCCCGGCGGAGATCCTGCGCCGCCTCGCCGACGACGACACGGCCGCCCGCGTCCGCCACGACCTGGAGGTGACCGGCGCGGACGGCTGCCACGGGGTGCCGGTGGACTGGGACACCATCGAGATCTCCGGCGTGGGCGACGAGCGGCTGGCGGACCACGTGGGCCGTACGGTCCACGCCTCGGCGCTCCTGCGCGGCGAGGAACCCTGGACGACGGCCCGCCGCCTCCTCCTCGACGACCGGCTGGCCCCGACGATCCTCCAACACGTCGGCCACGAGGAGAACGTCCGCACGATCATGCGCCACCGCGTCCACACGGGCGGCTCGGACGGCGTCCTGACGGGCGCCAAGCCGCACCCGCGGGCGTACGGCACGTTCCCGCGCTACCTCGGCCACTATGTGCGGGAGGCGGGAATCCTGTCCCTGGAGGAGTGCGTGGCCCATCTGACCGGCCGTCCAGCGGCCCGGCTGCGCCTGCCGGACCGGGGCCTGGTCCGGGAGGGCCACCGCGCCGACCTGGTGCTCTTCGACCCGCGCACGGTGGCGGCGGGCTCCACCTACGACGCCCCGCGCACCCTGCCCACCGGCATCCCGCACGTCCTCGTCGACGGCCGCTTCGTCATCGAGGACGGCCGGCGCACCGACGTGCTGGCGGGGCGGGCGGTCCGTCGCAGTCCCGTGTGACGGAACGCCGCGCCCGGTGGCCCGAGCCCTACGGCTTGGGCAGGGTGCAGGCGCTCGCGCTCAGGTTGAGCTGGTTGCCGGTCGTGAAGCAGGCCGGGATCAGGTAGGTCTCCTGGGCGTAGTTGATGCCCTGGCGGACGGTGACGGTGCCGTTCGCGTCGACCTCACAGGGGTTGTTCTCGGTGCACCGCGCGCCGTCCTCGTTGCCGGTGTTGTTGACGGCGACGACCTTGCCGGTGGACTGGTCGATCACCGGCGAGCCGGAGGTGCCGCCGATGGTCTGGCAGGCGGAGGTGTAACGGACCGAGTCCTTCCAGGTCCAGTCGCCCTCCTTCAGGCGGTACACGAACCCGTCGATGTTGCAGCTGTAGAGCCGCTTCCAGTAGCCGGACGCCACGGTGATGGCGGTGCCGGCGGTCGGGTGGGTGTCCTGCACGGTGAGCGCGGAGATCCCGTACGCGCTCTTGATCGTGGCGTACGTGCTGGTGAGCTGGTAGATCGAGATGTCCGTGTCGGTCATGGTCCCGTAGGCCAGCTTGTTGGCGCGCAGGGTCGCGACCCGGGTGCCGGCGGAGTTGAGCAGGCCGAAGGTACGGCTGGAGGCCTGGTTGACGAGCACCTCGCCGGGCTCCGGGAAGCCGGTCGACAGGCAGTGGCCGTTGGAGAGCACCAGGGCCGGGTCGGTGTCCAGGGAGTTCGGGAAGCGGACGACCGAGCCGGAGCAGTTGCTGAGCGCGACGGTCCCGGCGAGGTTGACGGCCTGAAGGGTCGGCGCGGCCGCCTTCGTGTCCGCCGCGATCGCGGAAGCCGAGGCCGAGGTGGCCGGGGCCGCGGGCTTCGCGCTCACCGGCGCGGCGACCGCGGGTGCCGCACCCGCTCCGGCGATGGCCAGGGCGAAGAGCGCGGCAACGAGAGGCTTTCTCATGTGGGGGTCCCCTCTTACGACAAGGCGACCGGAGATCTTCCGGTCGCCCGCTGTTTTGTCATGCGCATTGTTAGTGCATGCAGAGGAGAGGACAAGGGTCGCTTTTCAGCCGCGCGGATCAGCGCTCCGGGGCGCGTCCCGGCTACCTGCCCCCCTTGTCCCGGCCCCGCCCCCTGCCGGGATTGCCCTTCCCGGACCCGGACGCGGACGCCGAGACGGAGGGCGCGACGCTCGTCGCCGGACCGGTGGCGGCGCCGGCCGTCGACCCGGCCGAGGGCGTCGCGGTCGCCGTGCCCTCCGACGAGGACGGCACCGCGGCGGCGGAGGCGACGGGAGTCGGCTCCGCGGCCCCGACGGAGCCGCTCGCGGCCGGGGTCGGCCGGTCCGACGGGCTCACCGCGTCGTCCGGCGCCGAGCGTGTGTCCCCCTGCCCGCCGCCCCGCTGGTCCCCGCCCGGATCCCCGGAGAAGGACATCCCCACCACCACGGCTGCCAGCGCGACCGCCCCGACAGCCCCGACGGCGGTCAGCACGCGGCGCGTGTACCTGCGGTTCGTCCGGGCCGCGGCGCGCCGGCGGTCCCCGCGGCCGCCCGGCTCCCCCTCCGCAGGGCGCACCCGGGGCAGCTCGGCCGTCTCGTCGTACGCGTTCTCCCACCCGTGGGCGGCCGCCGGGTCGGCGTACCGCTCGTACGAGGCCGGATCGGTCTCGGCGTGCGGGTGGTACACGATCGGCCGCACCGGAGGTACGCCACTCTCACCTGGCCTGAACATGCCGCGGATTCTAGGGACAGGAGCGGCTGACGGGACAGCTACCGGCGATAACAACCCAAACCACCCGTCTCACGTGGCGGGAAACACGCCCCCGGAGGCGTTACCGGGCCGTAAGCTCCCAGACATGCAGGTGATCCAGTCGACCAAGCTCGCCAACGTCTGTTACGAGATCCGGGGTCCGGTTCTCGAGGAGGCGATGCGCCTGGAAGCGGCCGGTCACCGCATCCTCAAGCTGAACACGGGCAACCCGGCCGCCTTCGGCTTCGACTGCCCGCCGGAGATCCTGGAGGACATCCTCCGCAACGTCTCGACGGCGCACGGCTACGGCGACGCGAAGGGCCTGCTCGCGGCGCGCAGGGCCGTCGTGATGCACAACCAGACACTCGGCATCGAGACGGACGTCGAGCACGTCTTCATCGGCAACGGCGTCTCCGAGCTGATCGTCATGGCGATGCAGGGGCTGCTGGACGACGGGGACGAGGTCCTCGTACCGGCCCCCGACTACCCGCTGTGGACCGCCGCCGTCTCGCTCTCCGGCGGCACGGCCGTGCACTACCGGTGCGACGAGCAGTCGGACTGGATGCCCGACCTCGCCGACGTCGAGCGCAAGGTCACGGACCGCACCAAGGCGATCGTCATCATCAACCCGAACAATCCGACGGGCGCGGTGTACGACGAGGCGATGATCCGGGGGCTGACGGACATCGCGCGCCGCCACAACCTGCTCATCTGCTCCGACGAGATCTACGACAAGATCCTCTACGACGGCGCCACGCACACCCCGACCGCCAAGGTCGCCCCGGACCTGCTCACCCTCACCTTCAACGGCATGTCGAAGGCGTACCGGGTGGCCGGCTACCGGGTCGGCTGGATGGCGATCTCCGGTCCGCGCGCGCACGCCGACTCCTACATCGAGGGTCTGACGATCCTGGCGAACATGCGCCTGTGCGCGAACATGCCGGGGCAGCACGGTGTCGTGGCCGCGCTCAGCGGACGGCAGACGATCAAGGATCTGGTGCTGCCGGGCGGGCGGCTCAAGGAGCAGGTGGACACGGCGTACGAGCTGCTGACGCAGATCCCGGGCGTGACGTGCGTCCGCCCGAAGGGGGCGCTGTATCTCTTCCCGCGCCTGGACCCCACCGTCTTCAAGATCAAGGACGACCGGCAGATGGTCCTGGACCTGCTGCGCCAGGAGAAGATCATGGTCGTCCAGGGCACCGGCTTCAACTGGCCGGAGCCGGACCACTTCCGGGTCGTCACGCTGCCGACGGCGACCGACCTGCGGGACGCGGTGGGCCGGATCGCCCGCTTCCTGGACGGCTACAGCCAGCCGTAGCGGCGATTTCATGGACGGCTCAACTTTAGACGAGATCTAAGCTAGGATGGTTTCCTGACAGCACAGGAGGCCATCCTCATGTATGAGCCGATCCGCACCAAGTCGGTGCACACCACGATGGCCGGCAAGCCCTCGGACTTCCCCCACCGCACCCGCGAGGAGGAGCTGGACATCCAGCTCGCAGCTCATCTCGCGGCGCTGCTCGCCGTCACCGACGAGCTGCGCGCGGCGGCGCCGTCCGCCGACCTGGACACCGCGGCCACCCGGCTCGCGCAGCAGGTGACCCGGTTGCGGGGAGGACGGACGCCGGTCCGCTCCACCCTCGCCGCCGACCCGGCGGACCCGCGCCTCGCGGTCCTGCACGAGCGGGCGCACGCCCTGGCGGGCCGCGCCCTCCTCGTCGCCGCGTCCCGCGCGGACACCGCGGCGGCGATCCTGGCGGCCCAGCGCATGGACGCGCACGCCGCCGCACTGGTGGAGACCGAGCAACTGAGCACCGCCGGCTGAACCCCCTCACCGGGGCGATCCTCCCGGTGAACCCCCGCCCCGGCACCACCTCTTGCCCGGGGCCTCCCTCCGGGGACCATGAACGGCCCCGGTCCGCGTGCACCCGCAGCGACGCGCGGACCGGGCGCCATTTTTTTTCTCCGCGGCCCGCGGACACGGACAGGGACACACACAGGCGAAGGCCTGCCGTCGTCTCCTCGTCGGGGCGGACGGGGAGGCGACGACAGGCCCATGGCCACGTACGCCGTTGTACGCGGCTCGCCGCATCGCACCGCGGCCGGCCGTGACGATCACTGGTCAGGGCAATCCCGTGCCGGCCGCGGAGTCTTTCGGGGGCGTCAGCCCAGGCGCTGCACCAGCGCGCGGTACTCGTCCCACAGTTCCTTCGGCGTGTGGTCCCCGAAGGTGTTCAGGTGCTCCGGGACCAGGGCGGCCTCCTCGCGCCAGACCTCCTTGTCCACGGTGAGGAGGAACTCCAGGTCGGAGTCGGCCAGTTCGAGGCCCTTGGTGTCGAGGGCGTCCTTGGTCGGCAGGATGCCGATCGGCGTCTCGACGCCGTCGGCCTTGCCGTCCAGGCGCTCCACGATCCACTTCAGGACGCGGCTGTTCTCGCCGAAGCCGGGCCAGACGAACTTGCCGGCCTCGTTCTTGCGGAACCAGTTGACGTAGTAGATCTTCGGGAGCTTCGCCTGGTCCTTGCCCTTGGCGACGTCGACCCAGTGGCCCATGTAGTCGCCCATGTTGTAGCCGCAGAACGGCAGCATCGCGAACGGGTCGCGGCGCAGCTCGCCGACCTTGCCCTCGGCGGCGGCGGTCTTCTCGGAGGCCACGTTGGCGCCGAGGAAGACGCCGTGATTCCAGTCGAAGGACTCCGTCACCAGCGGGACCGCGGAGGCGCGCCGGCCGCCGAAGAGGATCGCCGAGATCGGGACGCCCCGGGGGTCCTCCCACTCGGGCGCGATGATCGGGCACTGCGCGGCGGGAACGGTGAAGCGGGCGTTGGGGTGGGCGGCGGGGACACCGGAGTCCGGCGTCCAGTCGTTGCCCTTCCAGTCGGTGAGGTGGGCGGGAGTCTCCTCCGTCATGCCCTCCCACCAGATGTCGTTGTCGTCGGTGAGGGCGACGTTGGTGAAGACCGAGTTGCCCCAGAGCGTCTTCATCGCGTTGGCGTTGGTGTGCTCACCGGTGCCGGGCGCCACACCGAAGAAGCCGGCCTCGGGGTTGATGGCGTACAGGCGGCCGTCCTCGCCGAAGCGCATCCAGGCGATGTCGTCGCCGATGGTCTCGACGGTCCAGCCGGAGACGGTGGGCTCCAGCATGGCGAGGTTGGTCTTGCCGCAGGCGCTCGGGAAGGCGGCGGCGACGTATTTCGACTCGCCCTGCGGCGGGGTCAGTTTGAGGATCAGCATGTGCTCGGCGAGCCAGCCCTCGTCGCGTGCCATGACGGACGCGATGCGCAGGGCGTAGCACTTCTTGCCGAGCAGGGCGTTGCCGCCGTAGCCGGAGCCGTAGGACCAGATCTCGCGGCTCTCGGGGAAGTGCGAGATGTACTTGGTCTGGTTGCAGGGCCACGGGACGTCCGCCTCGCCCTCGGCCAGCGGCGCTCCGAGCGTGTGCACGGCACGCACGAAGAAGCCGTCGGTGCCGAGTTCGTCCAGCACCGGCTGTCCCATGCGGGTCATGGTGCGCATGGACACGGCGACGTAGGCGGAGTCGGTGATCTCGACGCCTATCGCGGAGAGGTCGGAACCCAGCGGGCCCATGCAGAAGGGCACGACGTACATGGTGCGGCCGCGCATGGAGCCGCGGAACAGCCCCTTCTCCCCCGAGAAGATGTCCCGCATCTCGGCGGGCGCCTTCCAGTGGTTGGTGGGGCCGGCGTCCTTCTCCTGCTCGGAACAGATGAAGGTGCGGTCCTCGACGCGCGCGACGTCGGTGGGGTCGGAGGCGGCGTAGTAGGAGTTCGGGCGCTGGACCGGGTCGAGCCTCTTGAAGGTGCCCTTCTCGACGAGCTCGTCGCACAGGCGCTCGTACTCGGCCTCGGATCCGTCACACCAGACCACGTTGTCCGGCTGCGTCAGTTCGGCGATCTCGTTCACCCAGGAGACGAGTTCCTGGTGGTGGGTGGGGATGACGGGGGGAGCCGCGATGTCGCGCGCCACGATTGCTCCTAAATGAGGGATTTTTTATTGGGAGGCCCCGTGGGGGCTGCGACCCGGATGCTTCGAGTGATGACCTTGGCGCTCATCCGGTGTCGACCGCACTCATTTGATCATCCGATGGTACCGCCCATATGTCCATAGGGCCTCACAGGTGAGCGGAGTGAGGATGGCCACGTGTAGAGGCGCCGTTTTGCGTCCACATGGCGTTCAGCCGACGATCCCTTGAAGAAGGCCCGTGAGAGGATGGCCACTCTTCGCACCGGCTGTGTCGTACCGACGCGTAACCTACGGTTCCGTAGGTACGATTCGCGCATGACTGCGTCCGTCCCCGAAGCGACCACGGACTCGCCGGCCGCCGGCCCCGCGTCTGTCGCGCACTCCCTGTCGGAAGAGATCAAGCCCAAGCTCCGCGGCTGGCTGCACCTCGGCATGTTCCCGGCCGCCCTCGTGTCCGGACTGGTCCTCACCGCCCTGGCGGACTCGACCCGCGGCCGCGTCGCCTGCGGCATCTTCGCCCTGACGGCCTGCCTCCTGTTCGGAGTGAGCGCCCTCTACCACCGCGGCGACTGGAGCCCGCGGATGGACGGCATCCTGCGCAGACTCGACCACGCGAACATCTTCCTGATCATCGCGGGCACCTACACACCGCTCACCCTGCTGCTCCTGCCGGAGTCGAAGGGGCGGTGGCTGCTGTGGAGCATCTGGGCGGCGGCGGTCGCGGGCATCGTCTTCCGGGTCTTCTGGGTCGGCGCCCCGCGCTGGCTCTACACGCCCTGCTACATCGCGATGGGCTGGGCGGCCGTCTTCTTCCTGCCGGACTTCATGCGGGCGGGCGGTATCGCCGTCATGGTCCTGGTGATCGTCGGCGGGCTCCTCTACAGCGCGGGCGGCGTGATCTACGGCATCAAGCGCCCCAACCCCTCACCGCGCTGGTTCGGCTTCCACGAGGTCTTCCACTCCCTGACGCTGGCCGCGTTCGTCGTGCACTACGTCGGGATCTCGCTGGTGGCGTACCAGCACGGATAACCGCTCCCCCGCCCTCCCAGGGCCACGGCTTGCGAGCCGTGGCCCTTTTCCGTGCGCCGACGCAGCCCGAAACCGGCGAAGATTGACACTGACTACTTTTTGAGAGTTACTCTCATTTCATGGTTACTGTCACGAACACTGCCGCGGTGGGGTCCGATCCCCGCCGCTGGTGGGCCCTGGGGGCCCTGGTCGCGAGCATGCTCACGCTCGGCTTCGACACGACGATCCTCAATGTGGCGCTCCCGACGATGGCGGAGCAGCTCGGCGCCGGCACCGGTCAGCAGCAGTGGATGGCGGACGCGTACGTCGTCGTCTTCGCGGCCCTGATGCTCCCGGCGGGCCTGCTGGGCGACCGCTTCGGCCGGCGGAACATGCTGATCACCGGGCTGGGGATCTTCCTCGCCGGCTCGCTGGTCGGCACGCTCGCCGGGGACGTGGACGCGGTCATCGCCGCCCGCGCCGTGATGGGCGTCGGGGCCGCGCTGGTCACACCGCTCGCGCTGTCGGTGCTGCCCTCGCTGTTCGCGCCCGAGGAGCGCACCAAGGCCGTCGGCATCGTCTCGGCCGGCTCGACGCTGGGCCTGCCGCTCGGACCGATCATCGGCGGCTGGCTGCTCGACCACTTCTGGTGGGGCTCCGTCTTCCTCATCAACATCCCCATGGCCGCGCTCGGCATCGCCGCCTGTGTCCTCCTGCTGCCCGAGACCCGCGACCCGTCCTCCCCCAAGGTCGACGTCGTCTCCACCGCGCTCACCGCGACCGGGCTCGGCGCGCTCATCTACGCGATCATCGAGGCGCCCACCCGGGGCTGGGGCGACCCGCTGGTCCTCGCGATGGACGCCGCGGCCGTCGTGCTGATCACCGCGCTGGTCCTGCGCGAGCGCCGGGCCGAGCGGCCCATGCTCGACATGGGGCTGCTCGCCCACCGCGGGTTCCTGTTCAACACGCTCGCGGCGACCCTCCTCATGTTCGTGCTGTCCGGCCTGCTGTTCGTCCTGCCGCAGTACCTCCAGGCCGTCCTCGGCAGCGACGCCCTCGGCACCGGGGTGCGGCTGCTGCCCATGATGGGCGGTCTGATCGTCGCCGCCCGGGCCGCGCAGCCCGTCGTGGTCCGGTTCGGGGCGCGGGCGGTGGTGAGCGCGGGCCTGGTGGTGCTGGCCTTCGCCATGCTGCTGGGCAGCCGTACGACGGTCGACTCCGGATACGGCTTCACCGCGCTGTGGCTGACGATCGTCGGGTTCGGCTTCGGCTTCTCGATCGTGCCCGCGATGGCCGGCGCGCTGGGCACCCTGCCCGCCGACCGCGCCGGCAGCGGCTCGGGCCTGCTGATGACCCTGCGTCAGGTTGGCGCCGCCATCGGCATCGCGCTGCTCGGCAGCCTGCTCGCGAGCACCTTCCGCGACCGGCTCGACGTCACCGGACTGCCCTCCGGGGTGGCCGGCACGGCCGGGGAGTCGGTGGTCGCGGCCCATGTGATCGCCGAGAAGGCGCACCTGCCCGGTCTCGCCGCGTCCGCGAACTCCGCCTACGTCCACGGGATGAGCCTGGTGCTGCTGGTGTGCGGCGCCGCCGCCCTGGTCTCCGCGCTGCTGGCGGCCGCGTTCCTGCCGGGAACCCCACGCGTGGCGGAGGCCGGTCCCGTGGCGGGAGCCGGGGACGCCGGTCCCGGCTTGGTCACTCCCGCGGCCGATGCCCGACAATGAGCCCATGACGGCCGCACGCACCAGTCCTCCCGCCGACCACCCGCGACCCGGTCTCCGCGAGCGCAAGAAGATCAAGACCCGCGAGGCGATCCGCACCGCGACCTACGCGCTGATCGGGGAACAGGGGTACGACGCCACGACGATCGACCAGATCGCCGAGCGCGCCGAGGTGTCGCCGTCGACCGTCTTCCGGTACTTCCCGACCAAGGAGGACATCGTCCTCACCGACGAGCTGGACCCGGTCCTGCTGGAGGAGCTGCTCGCCCGGCCCACCGACGAGTCGTTGGCGGACACCATGCGGTACGTGATGCGCGAGGGCGCCCGCAGGGGCATGGACGAGAATCCGGAGGAAGCCCGGGTGCGCACCGACCTGATGGTCCAGGTCCCGGCGGTGCGCTCGCGGATGATGGAGAGCATGTCGGTCATCGGCCGGACGCTCTGCGTCGCGATCGGCGAGCGCTCCGGCCGCGACCCGGACAGCCTGGAGGTCCGCGTCTACACGATGTCCCTGCTCGGCGGCCTGATGGAGACCGCCCTGTACTGGGGCGAGCACGGCCAGAAGGGCGACTTCGTCACTCTCGTCGACCGCACCCTGGACGTCCTGGAACACGGCCTGAGCAAGGAGGACGGCTGAGCCCCCGGGTGACCGGCGCGTGCTCTGGAAGCTCCGGACCGGGGACCACCGTGCCGTCTGCACGGTAGAGAACGGGCAGCTCGTCGTGTGGGTACTGGCAGTCGGCAACCGCCGGGACGCCCACCACGACCTCCGAGCTCTCGTGCCCCCGGCCGGCGCGACAGGAAGGGCGCGCACCACGAGCGGCGGGGGCCGTCGTGGAGCGCGCCCTGGCGGAGTTCGCGGGCCGCCCCCGCCTACCCCCGGCGCAGATCGCCCTTTCCGCACGCCAGGCCGTCCCGGTCGGGGTCGAGCCCCAGCGGGTCGTCCTTGCCGTTGACCTTCAGCCGGCCGTAGTCGTTGGCCGAGAGCCAGGAGCAGCGGCCGGCCGTCGTCTTCCTCACCGTGGCCGGGAAGGCCGTCGGCACGCACACGTTGATCGAACCGTAGTGCCGGTCGCAGCCGGAGACGGTCGGGCCGACCGCCTGCGAGGTCCGCTTCCTGCCCGGTCCGGTGACCTTGCCGGTCAGGTCGTCGGCGAAGGAGTGCACATGGGGTGCGGCCTCGGTGCCGGAGGACACCGAGAACGCCGACGCGGAGTCCGCGCCCAGTCCCGCCGGGCCCTGGAGGTGCACCCACTTCGCCACCGACGGCACCCCGTTGGCGTCCACCGCGAAGAGCATGTACCAGCCGGGCGGCGCCAGGTCGGGGTTGCTCGTCACGTTGAGGTCGACGTTGGCGCCGTCGACCGACAGCGGGAGGTCCACGAAGCGCTGGTTCGGGTCGGAGGAGTGGGTCACCGCCGCGGGACGGATCAACTCCGCCTTGGCGACCGGCCGGTCCACCGTGATGCGCTGGGTGTCGCCGTACGTCCACTCCGTGTCGATGACCGATGTGATCGTCGGCCGGGCGCCCTTGAGCAAATAGGGCGGGGTGTAGATCGACACGTTGTGGTTCCAGGTGCCGTTGCCCGGGTTGTCGCCGGTCGACATCACCCGGCCGTCGGGCAGCAGGAACGAGGACGAGTGGTAACCGCGGGCCTGCGGGTCGGCGGCCACCGGGTCGAAGGTGTCGGTGCCCGGGTCGTAGAGCGACGACTCGAAGACGGGATCGGCCCGGTTGTGCAGCGCGCCGCCCGTCTCCAGCACCTTGCCGTCGGGCAGGAGGACGGCGGACACGTACATCTTGCCCTGGGCGCCGGTCTCGGGCACCGGTCCGTTGCCTAGGTCCACGGTGCCCTGCGGGAGCGGCGGTCCGGCGACGTACGAGGGGTTCGCGGCCTTCAGGTCGATGATGTCGGTCAGCCGGTTGCCGTCCGGGTTGGAGTCGATGTTGCCGCCGCCGAGGGTGAGGACCCGCTGGTCCTGCGCCGGCGGCAGCAGGACGCTCGCCGACTGGTCGCGCTGGTCCTTGTTCTGCAGGCCGGGGATCTGGGTGACCGTGTTGGCGTCGTAGTCGTAGACCGCCGAACCCGTGCCGGGGATGTTGTTGCCGAAGACATGGCTGCCCGTGTAGAAGAGGCGGCCGTCCTGCATCAGGATCATCGACGGGTACAGGCCCCAGTACGACCAGGTCTGGTTGACCTTCCACAGCGGCTGCCACCGCTGCTCGGCCTGCGAGAACAGTTCGGCCGTCACCGATCCGGTCGAGTCCTCGCGCAGCCCGCCGAAGGACAGCACGTCACCGTTGCCCATGACGGTGGCCGACGGGTACCAGTGGCCGTCGTTCATGTCGTTGGTCCTGCTGTACGTCTCGGTGACGGGATCGAAGACGTACGAGTCCTTGAAGCCCTCGTAGCCGTGTCCGCCGACGACCGGATAGGCCTTGTTGCCGCTCATCACGAGGACGCGCCCGTCCTGGAGCTGGACGTGACCGGCGCAGAACATGTCCTTCGGCGTGGGGACGACCTTGTAGCCGCCGTTCACCGGGTCGTACACGGCGCTGGTGAACGTGCCGGCGGCGAACTGCTCCTCGCTGTTGCCGGAGCCCGCGATCAGCAGCACCTTGCCGTTCTTGAGGACGACGGAGTGCATGGAGCGGACCGGGTTCCGCGTCGGCAGCACGTCCCATCTGCCGTTGGCGCAGGTGTCGGCGGTGCCGGTGCAGGCGGCGGGCGGGAGGACGTCCGGCACCTGGTCCATCGTGTAGTCGTCGGTGGTCACCGAGCCCGTCCCGTAGACGGAGACGCCCCAGGTGACGCGGTCGGTGCCGGCCGGCACCGCGGGGGTGCGGACGGAGGCCCGGGTGTAGGCGGACGCCATGTCCAGCGTCTTGAGGTCGGTCCAGTACTGCCAGCCCGCCGTCGTGTCGTGCCGGAAGAGGGTGAGGGAGGTGTCCGGGGTCGTCGACCGATACCAGAGCGACAGGTCGTACTGCTTGCCCGGCGTCACCGCGGGCGCGCACTGAGCCGACTCGGTGATCAGCGCCTTGCGGTCGCCGTCGACCCGGCGGGTCAGCGTCACCTTCATCGCCTTGGTGCCGGTGTGCGCGTCCGAGGTGTGCGTGAAGGTGAAGTCGTTGTCGCCCCACCCCGACTTCTCCCAGCAGGACGGCATGCCGTCGGTGCCCGCCGTCTCGAAGCCGGCGTTCTTGACGAAGTCGGCGGCGGACGCGGGCTGCGGGCCGGCCAGCAACAGGCCTCCGGTGAGGCCCGCCACCGCCAGCAGCGCGACCCGTCTGCGGTGTCTGTTCACACGGCTCTCCTTGCGGTGCGGCTCCCCCGCGGCCTCCTGCGGGGGAGGTAGACCAGCGCTTCGGTACCGGCGAAACGGACGACGAACGTCGTCACCAGCGCCAGCGCGGTCGCGGACAGCGCGCCCATCCCGAACCGGTGCACGAACAGCGCGATCAGCGGGATGCGCAGCACGAGGTCGGCGTTGGCGAGCAGGGCGAACCGGCCGGCCCTGTCCCACCAGCGGCGATGGGCGCGGCGGTCACGGAAGAGCAGGTGCTCGATGAGGACGAAGTTCCAGGCGACGCCGAGCTGGTTGGCGAGGATCTCGGCCGGCACGTAGTGCAGTCCCGCGGCGGTGAGGGCCCACAGGCCCAGCAGGTTGGGCAGGAACCCGGTCGCGCCGATCAGCCCGAAGCCGACCATGCGGGCGACCGGCGAGGCGGTGCGCAGTCCGACCAGGTGGCGCAGGAAGCGGAAGCCCTCCCGCGCGCTCGACTTGGACTCGCCCGCGAACCGCTCCTCGAACACGAACGGGACCTCGCCGACCGTGCGCGGGCGGCTGCGGACGGCGAGTTCGAGGAGGATCTTGTACCCGAGCGGTTTGAGGACGTCGGTGGTGACCGCGCTGCGCCGGATCGCGAAGAACCCGCTCATCGGGTCGCTGATGCCGTGCAGTCTGCGCGGGAACAGGGACTTCGTGAGCCAGGTCGCCCCGCGGGAGACGGCCACCCGGTAGCTGCCCGCGAGCCCGGCCCGGCTGCCGCCCTTGACGTACCGGGAGGCGACGACGAGCCCGGCGTTCGACCGCTCCCCGGTCGCCACCAACTCCGGTACCAGGGACGGGGGATGCTGGCAGTCGCCGTCCATGACGACGATCCAGTCCGACCCTGCCGTCTTCATCCCCTCGACGACCGCGCCCCCGAGCCCGCCGACCGGCTCCTCCCGGTGCAGCACGGTCACCGGGAACGGGCAGTCGCGCGCCGCGTCCCGGATGACCTCGGGGGTGTCGTCGGTGGAGTCGTCCACGAAGACGACCTCGCAGGGCAGCCTGGACGGCACCGACTCGGTGATCCGTCGCAGCAACCGGTGGATGTTCGCCGACTCGTTGAAGGTCGGGATGACGATGGTGACCGCGCCGGGTTCGGCGAGCTCGGCGGCGCTCAGATCGGGGACGGGGGCGCTGTACTCGGTGTAGTCGTGGCTCATCGGACGCCTCCGGAGTCGGTCTGGATCCGCCGGATCTCGATCCGGTCCTCACCGGAGCCGAAGGTGGCCACCGGCGTCGAGTGTTCGAGGGCCGCCCCGACCTGCGGCAGGTCGCTCGCGTCCCGTCGGACGGTCGGCGAGGCGACGACGTAGTCGATGTCCCGCCAGCCGTTCGGCAGGGTCTTGGCGACGGCCGGGTCGAGGTCGGCCTTGTAGAACCAGATGGCCCCGAGCCCGGGTTGGTAACCGGCGTGCACCAGGTCCAGCCAGAGCGCGTCGTCGACCAGGACGCGGGTGTCGGCCGGGTCCTCGACCTCCGTGGACAGCCACGCGGAGGCGGCGCGGTAGGGGGCGTTGGCGTCGGCGGTGACGGCGGTACGGTCGCCGTCGTACCAGCGCGGGACGACGTACGCCCCGGCCGCCAGGGCGAGGACGGCCGCGAGGGCGTAGCGGCCGCCGGTCCGCCACCGTGCCTCGTCCGGCCCGCGTCGTCTGCGCAGGACGGCGTGGGCGACGCTCGCCGTGCCGCCGGCGAGGACGAGCGCCAGGAACGGCAGCGCCTGGATGACGTACATCGCGGGCAGGTAGCCGTTTGGCCGCATCGCGACCACCGCGAGGATCGCCACCGCCAGCGACGGTCCGGCGAGGGCGCGGGCGGTGGCCGACCAGCGCCAGGTGAGCAGGAGCAGCAGCGCGCCGGCGAGGCCGCCGAGGATCAGCACCCGGTCGTAGTAGAGCCACGACCTCAGCGCCCCGTGGGAGCCCGAGCCCCGGTCGAGGATGAAACCCGAACCCGGCCGGGTAATCTGGTACTTGATGCCGTCCCAGAGGGAGACATGGCCGCTGCCCGGCACCAGTTCGCCCTTCAGCAGGGCGAAGAGGGGGTACGCGAGGCCGATCAGCACACAGGCGGTGACCGCGCCGGTGACGGCGAACTTACGGGTGTCGCGGTGGCTGTGCCGCCACATGGTGACGAGGACCGCCGGGAGGACGAAGAGCATCGTCTCCTTGGTGAGCACGGCCGTCGCCGCGGCGATGCCCGCCCCGAAGTGGTGCCAGAGGTGGCGGCTCGGCGAGGCGGCCAGCGTGAACGCGAGCAGGGTCCACATCACCGCGAGATTGTCGAGGAAGATCTCCCGCTGGAGGACGACCGAGAGCGGGGAGAGGCCGAACAGGACCATGCCGAGCCCGGCCGCCCACCGGGGCAGCGACAGCCGCCGCCCGAGGACGAGGACGAGGACGGCGCTGACCGCGCCGATGACGAGCATGGTGGCCCGCATCGCGCCGACGGTCATCGCGTCGGGGCTGATCAGCTTGGGGATCCAGGTCAGCAGGGCGAGCTGGATCCAGCCGAGGGGCGGGTGGTCGTACCAGTAGGTGTAGTGGGCGAGGCCCTTGCCCTCCTGGACGGCCCAGGCCTGGGCGAGGTAGGTGCCCTCGTCGTCGCTGAGGGCCGGGTAGTCGGCGATGTTCCAGCCCTGCACGACGAGGATCGCCACCAGGAGCGCCCCGCACAGGATCAGGTCGGCACGGGACCGGCGCAGCCGCTTCGGAGGGGCCGTTCGGCCGGTCGAACGCGGGTCAGGCGCAGGTCCGCGCTGCGCGGGGACCGTGCCGGTGGTCACCGCGGGAAGGGTGGAGGTCACGCAGGAACGTCCTCTCGGATCGCTGCGGGATCGGAAGCGGGTCCGGCTGCGGATCCGGCTGCGAGTGCGGGTGCGGCAGTGGCGGCGGTCAGATGTGCGCCGACATGCGAGGTCAACTCCCAGTCGTTGCGGCCGCGTTGTTCGCGCCAGACGGCGCGCATCGCGGCTCCCGCGAGGAGGACCTGGTAGAACGGTCCGCCCACGACGAGCTTGAGGTAGTGGACGAGCCGGACGCGCAGGCCGTACTGCTTGCCGAAGTCGTGCAGTCCGACGAGTTCGAAGACGAAGGTGACGAGTGCCGTCACGGCCGGCAGGAAGGTGACGAAGGCGATCCCGACGGGCACGTCGAGGAAGAGCGCGATCGCCACGTTGAGCGGGATGACGACCCCGGAGAACGCCTGCAGGAAGGGCGTCATGAGGGTGTAGCGGGCCAGCAACCGCTGCCCGAAACCGGGGAGTTGCTTCCAGTCCTTCTTCCGGTAGACCTGGAGGAAGCCCTGGTTCCAGCGGGTGCGCTGCTTGAGCAGGGACATGAGCGAGCCGGGGGTCTCCTCCCGGGTCACCATGTCGGAGTCGTAGGCGACGACGACCTGCTTGCCGACGCTGGAGAGGCGGACCCCGAGATCGCAGTCCTCGGCGAGGCAGTCGGGGTCCCAGCCGCCGGCTTCCCTGAGGGTGGGCGTCCGCACGAAGACGGTGTTGCCGCCCAGCGGGATGAAACCTTTCTGCGCATGCAGATGGAGCCGCGAGCGGAACCAGAAGAAGTACTCCAGGCAGTTGCGCAGGCTGTACCAGCTGGAGTGGAAGTTGATGAGCTGCACCCCGCCCTGCACGACGTCGGCCCCCGTGGTCCGGAAGGCGTGGTCGACATGGGCGAGCAGCTCGGGATGGACCTGGTCCTCGGCGTCGAAGACCCCGACGACATCGCCGCGGCAGTACGGCAGCGCCGTGTTCATGGCCTTCGGCTTGTTCTTCTTCTCGTGGGTGTCGACCACGACACGGACGCGCGGGTCGCGTGCGGCGGCGCTCTCGGCCACCGCCGTGGTCTCGGGGTCGTCGTGACCCACGATGACGATGATCTCGAAGTCGGTGTGGCCGGACTCCAGCAACCGCTGGATGGTGTGGTCCAGCACGGCCTGTTCGTGCCGTGCGGGAAGCAGCAGCGAGAAGGAGACGTGTTCGTCGCCGTCCGGGCTGCTGAACCGGGTGGAGGCGAGCACTTCGGGCGTACGCCACGCGTGCATCTGCCACCACAGGGTGAACGCCGCCATCCAGAACAAGGCAAGTGAGACGGCGGCGATGAAGACAGACGTGAGCAAGCAGATCCCCCCAGATCCCAGAGCCCCCTGTCGCGACGGCGGGTCACATCCGTCGCGTCACTGTGGAGAGACTAGGGGGACTCTGTGAAGTCCGGGAACTCTTCCGATAAATAGATTGTTTCGGAACTCTGTCGCTCGTAATCCGACTTATCCGAACAGGTGCCCTCGTCCTGACCGGCGAACGGCGGTGCTCTGCTGTGGGTTTCTGGTGTTTCAGCCGCTCACCACGGTGCCCAGCGCCGCGCGCAGTCGCTCCGGATCGGTGGTCGGGGCGTCACACGTGAAGTTACGGCAGACGTACGCGGTCGGTTCACCGTCGACCGCCGGCCGGCCGGCGAGCAACGGGAACTCGTCACTCCCCGGGGTGCCGACCGCGACCACGGCGCCCGGAGCGGTGCCCAGAAGCGCCGTACGGCGCAGCACAGCTGAGGCGGCGTCAGCCTCGCCGGGGACGACCACCGCGACCTCGCGCGGCCCGTCGAGCAGCGCCTCGGCCGCCGCCAGCCCCCACCCGATGAACCGGGGCACCCGCGGCCCGAGCGCCTTCACCACGCCCAACGCCCGTTCCGCGGCCGTGCGATGGGGCTCCGAACCGGTGTGGGCGGCATAGCTCAGCAGCGCGCCCGCGGCGGCGGTCCAGCCGGAGGGCACCGCGTTGTCGGTCGGATCCTGCGGCCGCCGGATGAGCCGCTCGGCGTCGGCGGCGGTGTCGTACAGCGCACCCGACTCGGGGTCGACGAAGCGGGCGAGGACGTGATCGAGCAGGAAACCGGCGAACTCCAGCCAGACGCCCTCCCCGGTGACGGAGGCGAGGGCGAGGAACCCCTCGGCCACGTCGGCGTAGTCCTCGAGCACCCCCGCGTTGGCCCCGACCTGGCCGTCCTTGCTGGTACGGGCGATGCGGACCTGCTCGTCGAGATGCAGCCGGACGAGCAGATCGGCGGCGCCGACCGCGGCCTCGACGAGATCCGGCCGGTCGAAGTAGGCACCGGTCTCGGCCAGCGCGGCGATCGCGAGGCCGTTCCACGCGGCGACGACCTTGTCGTCCCGGCCCGGGGCGGGCCGTCCGCCGCGCTCGCGCAGCAACCGCTCCTTGATCCCGGCGATCGTCTCCGCGTCGAAGACCTCGTCCTGCTGCGGGAGTTGCAGGACCGAGGAGCCGTGCTCGAAGGTACCCTCCTCGGTGACGCCGAAGTAGCGGGCGGCGAGCTCGGCGTCCCGCTGCCCGAGCACCTCGGTGAGCTGCCCGGGCGTCCAGACGTAGTACACGCCCTCGACGTGCTTCCCGCTCCCGTCGTCGCTGTCGGCGTCCAGCGCGGAGGCGAACCCGCCCTGCTCGGTACGGAGTTCGCGCACCATGAAGTCGGCCGTCTCCAGCGCGACCCGACGGGCGAGCTCGCTGCCGGTGGCCCGCCAGAGATGGGCGTAGACCCGGCACAGCAGCGCGTTGTCGTACAGCATCTTCTCGAAGTGCGGCACGATCCAGTCACGGTCGACGGAGTACCGGGCGAAGCCGCCGCCGAGCTGGTCGTAGATCCCGCCCCTGGCCATCCGTTCGCAGGTGTCCCGGGCCATCTGGAGGGCACCCTCGGCGCCGGTCCGCGCATGGTGGCGCAGCAGGAACTCGATCACCATCGACGGCGGGAACTTCGGCGCGCCGGCGAACCCGCCCCGCTGCGGGTCGTACTCCCGGGTCAGCCCCAGCAGCGCCTGCGACAACTGCTGCTCGCCGGGGGCCATGCCGTCCCCGTAGGAGATCTCCCGCCCGGCCAGATCCCGGACGATCTTCCCGGCGACCTCGGCCACCTCGTCCCGCCGCTCGGTCCAGGCCTGCCGCACCCCCTCCAGCACCTGCCGGAAGGACGGCATGCCCTGCCGGGGCGCGGGCGGGAAGTACGTCCCGAAGTAGAAGGGTTCGGCGTCGGGCGTCAGGAAGACGGTCATGGGCCAGCCGCCCTGGCCGGTGGCCGCCTGCACGGCCTCCATGTAGACGGCGTCCACGTCGGGACGCTCCTCCCGGTCGACCTTGACGCTGACGAAGTGCTCGTTGAGGTGGTCGGCGGTCTCCTGGTCCTCGAAGGACTCGTGCGCCATCACATGGCACCAGTGACAGCTCGAATACCCGACGCTCAACAGCACCGGCACGCCCCGCCTGCGCGCCTCCTCGAAGGCCTCCGCCGACCAGGGCCACCAGTCGACGGGGTTGTCGGCGTGCTGGAGGAGGTAGGGGGACGTCTCATGGGCCAGTCGGTTCGGCATGGGTCCATCCTGCCGCAGCACCCCGCCCGTCAGGCGTCAGGCGCCCCCGGGCCGTCGCCGCTCCGGCGACCCGAGGCCCCTCGCCCCCTCGCTTCACGGGGCCGCCCACCGCACACTTGACCAAGGAAAGCGGTGACCTCCGGAGGGGGACGGGACATGCGGGACGGCCATAGGGCGGAAGCCGAGCGGTTGTTGGCGCGGGCCGTGGAGGAGGAGGTGCGGCGCTCCGGCGGCCGCAGCGACCGGCAGGTGCTGATGACGCGGGCGCGCGGCGCGCTGGACGCCATGGCGCAGACCGCCGCCGAGGAGTACGAGGCGTACGCGCGCGCCCTGGAGGAGACGGAGGCCCGGCAGGTCACCTTCGGGCAGCGGTACGCCCGTGAGGGCGGAAGGACTCCCCTACTGGTGGCGGGCGTTGCCGCCGTCACGACGGCGGTCGCCGATCTCGCGCTGGGCACCGGTCCGGGCACCGCGCTCGGCGCCGGGGTGACCGTCGGGGTCGTCGGCGCCGCGGCGACCGTCATGAAGGTGGCCGGCTCCCATCTGCCGGCCGCGCATCACCGGGCCGGCGAGGCCGGGCAGCCCGGAGGCGCCGAACAACTGCGACTGCAGTGGCTCACCGCACTGGAGGTGCGGGGCATCCGGCCGTTCCTGGACCAGCAGCGGATGCTGAGCGCCACGACCGGCCCCAAGAAGGCGCCGGGACCGCAACTGCGCGGCGCCGACAAGAGCGCGGCGGCGCGCGGCCGGACCGTACTGGCCCAGTCGTTCGCCCAACTCCCGGAACCTGCGGGCCCCTTCGCCGGGCGCCGGACCGAACTCGGGCAGCTCCGGCAGTGGGTGCAGGCGGCGCGCGCCGGCACCGAGACCCGGCCGACGGTCGTCATGCTGCACGGACCCTCCGGCAGCGGTCGCACCACCCTCGCCGTGCGGGCCGCGCACGATCTGCGCGACCAGTTCCGCGGCGCCTGCGTGGTGGACCTGCGCGGCGACAGCGCCGAGGAGGCGCCACTGCCCACCCGGGACGCCCTGCTGCACCTGCTGAACCGGCTCGGCGCGCCCCGCGAGCAGCTCCTCTTCCGGGAGCGCTCCTCCGCGGACCAGCAGGTCAAACGGCTCACCGAGCTGTACCAGCAGCACCTGACGGGCCTGCCGGTCATCGTCGTCCTGGACGACGCCTCGGACCCCGAACAGGTCCGCGCACTCGTGCCGGAACGTTCCGACAGCCTGGTCCTCGTCACCGCCCGGACCCCGCTGAAGCTGCCGGCCGAGCTGTCGGCGTGGGTGCACGAGCTGGCGGTGCGCCCCCTGGACGCGGCGGGCGCGGAGGAACTGCTGGGCGCCGCCGCCCAGGACGCCTCCGGGCCCTACGATGCCGAATCCGCAGACCGGATACGGGAGTTGTGCGGCGGACTGCCGCTGGCGCTGCGCGTCGTGGGCTCCTCGCTGGGCCCGCGCTCACCGCGCGCGCTGGCCGCGGACCTCGGGGTGTACGGACCGGTGAAGCCGGTCGAGCGCGCCCTGTGGCTGCGCTACACCGACCAGCCGGACGTGACCCGCAGGCTCCTGCGCCGGCTGGCCCTGGCCGGCCGGACCTCGCTCGGAACGGCCGCGGCGGCCGCCCTGCTCGCCACGGACCGTGCGGAGGCGACCCGCCATCTCACGGCACTCGCCGACGCCGGCCTGGTCGACCACGTGCGCGGCGACCGCTACCGCCTGCACGACCTGGTCCGCGTCTTCGCCCAGGCCCGGCTGCTCGACGAGGAGGAGCAGACCGAGCGCTCGGCGGCCCAGGAACGCCTGATCGTCAGCTACGCCGAGCTCGCCGACTCCGTGCTGCGGCTGGTCGACGGCAACATGTCGACCCGCTCGGACCGCTTCACCCCGCACGGCTTCACCTCCCTGGACGAGGCGCTGCGCTGGCTGGACGACGAGTCGAGCTTCATCACGGCGACGCTGCGGCACGCGGAGGGCGTCGACCAGAACGCCGTGCTGAGTCTGCTGGGCGCCCTGTGCGACTACTGCCTGCTGCGCGGCGACCTCTACCGGCTCGGTGAGATCAGCGAGCTGGCGCAGTCGGTCGGCCAGGACCTGCTGGTGCGGTCCGTGCAGTGGCGTACGGGTATCGCGGCCCGCCAGCTGGGCGAGCTCGACAAGGCCCGCACGACGCTCAGCTCGGTCGTCGACCTGTACCTCCAGGCCCACCACGACGCGGGCGCGGCCCGCGCGCTGTGCTCGCTGGGCATCACGCTGCACCACCAGGGCCAGCTGACGGAGGCGGCGGCGAAGCTGCGCGAGGCCATGGACCTGCAGGCCGCGCCCGAACTGGCCACGGACCGGGCCTGGACGATGCACGCGCTGGCCGCCGTGCAACGGGACAGGGCACATCTCGCCGAGGCCCTCGACCTGCTCACCCGCTCCCTGGTCCTGCACCGCGAGGGCGGCTCCGTGCACGGCGAGGCGTGGGCGCACTTCCAGCTGGGCCAGCTGAATCTGCGCCGCGGCGACGTCCCGCGGGCCGAGGCCGATCTGCGTCAGGCCCTCGATCTGTACGGCCGCACCCGCGACGCCCGCGGCGAGGCCTGGGCCCTGACGCAGCTGGCCCGAGCCCGTCTCATCGCCGGGGACCCGGGCCCGGCGGCGGAGGACCTGCGCCGGGCGTCCGCCCGGCACCGGGACAACGAGGACGCGCGCGGCGAGGCCTGGACCGTCTACTACCTGGGCCTGGCCCTGGAGGAGACGGGCGACCTGGACCACGCCGTCCGCGAGCTGGAACGTTCCCGCTCGCTCTTCTCCCGCATACGGGACGTCTACGGCCTGGCCTGCGCCCGCCACCACTCGGCCCGGGTGACCCGCGACCAGCGCGCCGCCCAGACCGGTTCGCTGCGCAACTCGGGCTTCGCCCGGCAGCTCCTCGTCGACGCGCGCGCCGACTTCCAGCGCATCGGCGTGGCCCACGGCGAGGCCTGGACCTGCCTGGAGCTCGCCATCGTCGACGCGGGGAACGCCCGTACGCAGGCGGCGCTGGCCCTGTGCGACGAGGCGGCCGGCCTGTTCGCGTCGTACGGCGACCGGCGCGGCGAGGACTGGGCCCGCTTCCTGCGCTGCACCCTGCTGCCGTACGCGGCCCCGGGCGGGGTCGAGGTCGGCACGGCGGTGGCCCAGGAGGAACTGGCCCAACTGGTCCGCAGCCGCCACCCGCTGCGCGACAGCGGACTGCACGAGTGCCTGGAGGCCTACGGCCTGCTGCTGGAACGAGGCATCCGCCTGGAATCCGGCTGGCAGGCCTGGCGCCTGGGCCTGGTACCCGGCAGGCACGGACGAGAGGTCATGGGGGTGGCGGTCGGCGAGTCGGCCCGCGACGGCGCGGGCGACGCGGCGGGCGACGCGGCGGGCGACGCGGCGGGCGACGTGTAGGCGCCGGCAAGGGGGCTCGTGCCGGGGCGGGTGTTCGCGTCCGGGCGGGCCCTCACGCTGGGGCGGAGTCCTCGCGCTGGGGCAGGGTGCTCGCGCCGAGGGGGCCTCACGCCGGGACGGGTGCTTCGCGCTGGGCGGGGTGCTCGCGCCGGAGGCCCCGCGCCGAGGGGCCTCGCGCCGGAGTGGGCGCTCGCGCCCGGACGGGGCGTCACGCTGGGGCGGAGTCCTCGCGCTGGGGCAGGGTGCTCGCGCCGGAGGCTTCGCGCCGAGGGGCCTCGCGCCGGAGTGGGCGCTCGCGCCCGGACAGGGCCTCGCGCCCGGGTGGGGTCCTCGACGCCCACACCTCCGCGCGGATGGGGCGGGGTGGTGAGCTCGGGCGGGGTGGTGAGCTCGCCCCGCCCTGCGCGTCCTCGTCGAGCCGCTCGCGAGGTGGGGCGTTCAGCCCGCCGCACCCCACGCGTTTGGGCCGAGCCGCTCGCTCAGCGGCTCGGCACGCACTCTCACCCGCATTCGCCCCGCGATCGCCTTACGACGCCGAGGAGGGCTTCCCCGTCGCGGTCGTCGAGGCGGTCGTCGCCGACGTCGCGCCGGTGGCGGCGGTCTGCTCCGGGCCCGCCGGCTCCGACGGCTCCTTGAAGTCGACCTTGCCCATGTGCTTGCTCATGGACTTCATCAGGCCCCACACCGCCACGGCCATCGCCGCGAAGACGATGAAGCCGAGGACGCCGGGGGTGACCTTGTTCTCGTCGACCTCCTTGGCCAGGGGGGCGAGGTGCGTCATTGCCAGGCTCACGCTTGCGCTCATGTCAGGCATTGTCGCGGATGCCCGCAAAGAGGTCGTCCTCGGGGAGGGAGGTACCGACGAGGGACTTCGCGAGCTCGTACTCCTCCGTGGGCCAGACCTCCTTCTGGATCTCCATCGGCACCCGGAACCAGCCGCCGTCGGGGTCGATCTGCGTGGCGTGCGCGATCAGCGCCTTGTCACGGATCTCGTAGAAGTCGGCACACGGAACGTGCGTGGTGAGCGTGCGCTCCTTCTGCCCGAACTCGTCCCAGCGCTTGAGCCAGTCCCCGTAGGGCGACTCCAGGCCGCGGTCGAGCATCGCGTGGTGCAGCGCCTCGGTGCGGGGACGGTTGAAGCCCTGGTTGTAGTACAGCTTCGACGGCCGGTACACGGGCCCGAACTCGGCCTCGGGGTACTTGACGGCGTCCCCCGCACCCTCGAACGCCACCATCGAGATCTTGTGGGTCATGATGTGGTCGGGGTGCGGGTAGCCGCCGTTCTCGTCGTAGGTGGTGATCACCTGGGGACGGAAGGAACGGATCTGCTTCACCAGTTCGCCGGCCGCCTTGTCGACGTCCTCCAGCGCGAAGCAGCCGTCGGGCAGCGGCGGCAGCGGGTCGCCCTCGGGCAGGCCCGAGTCGATGAAGCCGAGCCACTCCTGCTTGACGCCGAGGATCTCGCGGGCCTCGTCCATCTCCTTCTTGCGTACCTCGTGGATGTGCTCCTCGATGTACTTGTCGCCCTGAAGCTTGGGATTGAGGATGGAGCCGCGCTCCCCGCCCGTGCAGGTCACCACCAGCACGTCCACCCCCTCGGACACGTACTTCGCCATGGTGGCCGCGCCCTTGCTCGACTCGTCGTCGGGGTGCGCGTGAACGGCCATCAGTCGCAGCTGGTCAGTCAAGACTCAATCCTCGGTAAGTCGGCGCCCGGTGTGAACCGGCGCGATCGCAGGCTTCTATAGTGACCGAATCGGGAGGCGAATAATTCCGCGCCGGGAGGACGATCATGAGTACGGCGAGCACGCGACTGCCCGAGGGCCGCTACGGCCGTGCCTCGGACGAGCGGGCCGACCACAAGCTCAAGATCGTCGGCGCCGTACTGGGCGCGCTCCTGCTGGCCATGGTCGGTTACTTCGCCTACCACTACGTCGGCCAGAACAAGATCAGCGCCGAGGTGATCACCTTCAAGGCGACCTCGGACGAGGCGGTAGAGCTCCACCTCGAGGTCCGCAAGGACTCGGGCGCGAGCGGCTACTGCACGGTGCGGTCGCAGGCGGCGAACGGCACCGAGGTGGGCCGGGCGGACTTCCGCTTCTCCGGCTCGGACACCCGCATCGACCGGACGGTCACGCTGCGTACGACGGCGAAGGGCACCACGGGCGAGCTGCTCGGCTGTCACGCCGACTGACGCGGACCGAACACCGGGGTCACCGGGGCCACCAGAGCCACCGGGCGAGCGGATCCTCCGCAATACGCACACGCTGACCTGCGCCGACGTAATTCTGATGGCTTATGTCCTCCCCCTTCGGCCACTGAATTGTTAGGCTCGTGGTTTCGCCCATCACCTGAGGAACATGCTTTTGGTAGGGCGATGCTTTGTATTCCCAGTACCGACGAGGAGCACCTGTGACCCAGACCAGCGAGTCCGTCACCTGGCTGACCCAGGAGGCGTACAACAAGCTCAAGGTCGAGCTTGAGTACCTTACTGGTCCTGCGCGCACGGAGATCGCCGCCAAGATCGCGGCCGCGCGCGAGGAGGGGGACCTGCGTGAGAACGGTGGGTACCACGCGGCCAAGGAGGAGCAGGGCAAGCAGGAGCTCCGGGTGCGCCAGCTGACCCAGCTCCTCGACAACGCCAAGGTCGGCGAGACCCCGACGTCCGCGGACGGCGCGGTCGCGCCCGGCATGGTCGTGACGATCGCCTTCGACGGCGACGAGGACGACACCATGACCTTCCTGCTCGCCTCGCGCGAGTACGCGAGCTCGGACATCGAGACCTACTCGCCGCAGTCCCCGCTCGGCACCGGCGTGATCGGCCACAAGGTCGGCGAGAACGCCGAGTACGAGCTGCCCAACGGCAAGAAGGCCTCCGTGCGCATTCTCAAGGCCGAGCCCTACAGCGACTGACCGGCCTCCGCCCGTCGCCCCCGCTGTGAACGGCCCCCGGCGCTCATGCCGCCGGGGGCTTCCTCATGCCCCGGAGCGCTTCCCCGTACCCGCAGGCGCTTCCCCCGCCCGGGAGTGCTCAGGCCGTCGCCGAGCGGTACTTGCGGACCGCCAGCGTCCGGAAGATCACGACGATCAGCACCGAGTAGATCAGCGAGGCCCAGACCGGGTGCTGCATGGGCCAGGCGTCGGACGCCGACTGGCCCGGGTTGGCGAAGAGCACCCGGCAGGCCTGGACGGTGGCACTGAACGGGTTCCACTCGGCGATGTGACGCAGCCACGGCGTCATATTGCTGGTGTCCACGAACGCGTTGGAGATGAAGGTCACCGGGAAGAGCCAGATCAGTCCGCCGGAGGTGGCCGCCTCGGGAGTGCGGACGCTCAGACCGATCAGGGCGCCGATCCAGGTGAACGCGTAGCCCAGCAGGAGCAGCAGCCCGAAGGCGGCCAGCACCCGGGCGGCGTTGGTGTTGCCGTCGGAACCGACCCGCCAGCCGACCAGGAGGGCGACCACCGCCAGGACCAGCAGGGTGAGCGCCGTCTGCACGAGGTCGGCGAGCGTGCGGCCGGTGAGCACCGCGCCGCGCGCCATGGGCAGCGAGCGGAACCGGTCGATGAGGCCCTTGTGCATGTCGTCGGCGATGCCCGCGCCGGCTCCCGCGGTGGCGAAGGTGACGGTCTGCGCGAAGATGCCCGCCATCAGGAAGTTCGTGTAGTCGGAGGCGCTCGTGCTGCCGCCGATCTGCATGGACCCGCCGAACACGTAGGTGAACAGCACCACGAACATGATCGGTTGGATGAGTCCGAAGATGACCATCTCCGGGATGCGGGACATCCGGATCAGGTTGCGCTTCGCGATGACCAGTGAGTCGCGGACGGACTGGCCGAGCGGATTCACGGGCTTGGGCGCCGCGCCGCGTACGGCGTCGGTGACGGCACTCATTTGACGCTCTCCTTCTTGCTCTTTCCGCTCTGACCGTGCTCGTCGCGCTGGTTCTGCCGGCTCTCCCCGTTCTCCTCCGTCTCCTCGGCCTTCGTCTCGGCGACGTGTCCGGTCAGGGAGAGGAAGACGTCGTCGAGGGTGGGGCGGCGCAGACCGATGTCGTCGATCTCGATGCCGCGGGTGTCGAGCTCACGGATGACCTCGGCGAGGAGCTTGGCGCCGCCGGTGACAGGCACGGTGAGCTTGCGGGTGTGCTGCTCGACGGTGGTCTCGCCCTTGCCGAAGCCGGCCAGTACCTCGGCGGCCGTGGCGATGTGGTCGCGTTCGTGCACCACGACCTCCACGCGCTCGCCGCCGGTGCGGGCCTTGAGCTGGTCGGAGGTGCCGCGGGCGATCACCCGGCCGTGGTCGACGACCGCGATGTCGTGTGCGAGGTGGTCGGCCTCTTCGAGGTACTGCGTGGTGAGCAGCAGCGTCGTACCGCCCGAGACGAGGCGCTTGATCACCTCCCACAGCATCTGGCGGTTGCGCGGGTCGAGGCCGGTCGTCGGCTCGTCCATGAACATCACGGGCGGTGAGACGACGAGCGCGGCGGCCAGGTCGAGGCGGCGGCGCATTCCTCCGGAGTAGGTCTTGGCGGTGCGGTCGGCGGCTTCCGTGAGGCCGAACTGGTCGAGCAGCTCGGCGGCCCGGACCTTCGCCGCGCCCGCCTTCATCTGGTAGAGGCGGCCTACCATCTGGAGGTTCTCGCGGCCGGTGAGGTATTCGTCGACCGCCGCGAACTGGCCGGACAGGCCGATGGAGCGGCGCACCTCGTTCGGGTGCTTGAGCACGTCGAGGCCGGCGACCACGGCCCGGCCGCGGTCGGGGCGCAGGAGCGTGGTCAGGCAGCGGACCGTGGTGGTCTTGCCGGCTCCGTTCGGCCCGAGCAGGCCCAGGACCGTGCCCTCCGGGACGTCCAGGTCCACGCCGTCCAGAGCCTTTACGTCGCCGAAGGTCTTCACCAGGCCTTCGGCGTAGATGGCACCTGGCATATCAGTCTCCACGTCATTGAGGATTCTTCGGAAAGCCTAGGTTTGTACTTTTCGTTCCGCCCGATGAGAACCGATGCGAGGTGGGGGGAGCGGCGCGAGACACACCATAACGCGATGTATCGCGTCTCACAATGCTCTTTCTCGAACGAGTGACGAACGGGCTCGAAGCCTCCGACCGGCCTCAGTCGATGACGGTGTAACCGGCTTCGCGCAGGGCTCGGCCGACCTCGGCGCAGTGCGCCGGCCCCTTCGTCTCCAGGTGCAGCTCGACCTCCGCCTCGGTCAGTCCGAGGCGGGGGTCGGTCCGCAGATGGCTCACGTCCAAGACGTTAGCGTCGACCACTGACAACGCCCCGAGAAGCGTGGCGAGGGCGCCCGGCCGGTCCGTCAGCCGCAGCCGGACGGCCAGGTAGCGACCCTGCGCCGCCATGCCGTGCCGCAGGACGCGCTCCATCAGCACCGGGTCCACGTTGCCGCCGGACAGGACCGCGACGACCGGGCCCTCGAAGGCGCCGGGCGCGCTGAGCAGTGCGGCCACCGGGCTCGCCCCGGCCGGCTCGACGACCAGCTTGGCCCGCTCCAGGCACAGCAGCAGAGCCGCGGACAGCTCGTCCTCCGTCACCGTGCGCACCTCGTCCACCAGGTCGCCGACGATGGAGAACGGCACGTCACCGGGCCGGCCGACCTTGATGCCGTCGGCCATCGTCGCCGGGGTGCGGATCGACACCGGCCGCCCGGCCGCCAGCGAGGGCGGGTACGCGGCGGCCCCCGCCGCCTGCACCCCGACGATCCGCACGTCCGGCCGCAGCGCCTTCACCGCGACCGCGATGCCCGCCGCCAGCCCGCCGCCGCCGATCCCGACGACGATCGTGCGCACCTCCGGGCACTGCTCCAGGATCTCCAGGCCGACCGTGCCCTGACCCGCGATGACGTCGGGGTGGTCGAAGGGGTGGATGAACACCGCGCCCGTCGCGGCCGCGTACTCCTGTGCCGCGGCCAGCGTCTCGTCGACCACCTGACCGTGCAGGCGCACCTCGGCACCGTACTCACGGGTGGCGCTGATCTTCGGCAGCGGAGCGCCCTGGGGCATGAACACCGTGGAGCGCACGCCCAGCACCGCCGAGGCCAGCGCCACGCCCTGCGCGTGATTGCCCGCGCTCGCCGCGACGACCCCGGCGGCCCGCTCCTCCGGCAGCAGCCCGGCGATCCTGACGTACGCGCCGCGCAGCTTGAACGACCCCGTCCGCTGGAGGTTCTCGCACTTGAAGTGCACCGGCGCCCCGACCAGCTGGGACAGGTGCCTGCTGCCCTCCATCGCGGTCGTCCGCGCCACGCCCGACAGCATCTTCTGGGCCCCGCGCACATCGTCGAGGGTGACGGGACGCAAGGAGTCGGCCGTGCGGTAGCTCATGACTCCAGCATCGCAGTTCACAGGCGGCCACGACCGCTGTGACCAACCTCCGAGACCGGTTTGCGCAGCGTCGGTACGACCCGCCTTCCAGCCGCGTACTCTGTCCCCCATTCCAGCAGCCCCTTCATGAAGTGAGCCCCCGGCCATGCCCACAACACCTGAAATGTCGATGGACATGACGACCGTCGGTGACACCGGTCTTCTCGACACCTTGCAGCACGAGGTCGCGGTGTTCGCCCGCCGTGCCGAACAGACCCGTCTCGGCGGCGTCGGGCAGGTGCGCAACTCCATGGACCGCGCCGCGTACCTGCTGCTCAACCGCCTCGACAAGGAAGGCCCGATGGGCGTCAAGGCGCTCGCCGCGAGCATGGGCATCGACTCGTCCACCGTGACCCGGCAGGTGGCTCCGCTCGTCGACACCGGCCTGGTCAAGCGGACCTCGCACCCCGAGGACGGACGGGCCGTGGTGCTCCAGCTGTCCCCGCGCGGGCAGTCCCGCCTGGAGGAAGTACGGTCCTCCCGGCGTCAGTTGATGGCCGAGTTGACGGACGACTGGGCGCCGGAGGAGCGCGAGACGTTCTGCGAGCTCCTCACCCGCTTCAACACCGCGCTGTCCTCCCGGATGGCGGCCCAGGGCGTACCGGGCACGGAAGCGTCGCCGGCCGCCTCCTGAACCCGTCGCACGCGCGCGTGCGACGACTTTCCGGCGGCCGTGCGCGGCTCTTGACCGAAAGCCCACCCCTGGCCTCATATGAGACCGGGGCGTATGGCCCTCCAGGGGGACGCCGTCAGGCGGGAGGCTCGGTGTGCGAGAGAGGCGTACGGCCCAGGAAGCCCGCCGGGCCCGGGAGTTCGAGGCGTTCGTCGCCGGAGCGGGCGGCCGGTTGCTGCACGCCGCCACCCTGCTCACCGCCGAGGCACCGGCCGACAACCCGCGCGCGCGGCGCCTGCTGACACTCGCCCTCGCGCACACGTACGCCTGCTGGGACCGGCTGCACGGCGAGGACCCGTACAACAGGGCCCGCGAGTACCTGGCCACCCGCTTCGCCCACGGCGCCTGGCACCGGTACGCCACGCTGCCCCTCGGCCTCGTCCGGCCCCTCCCCGCCGTCGGCCCGCTGGCGCGGCTCACCGCCCAGGAGCGCCTCGTCCTGGTCCTGAGGCTCTACGAGGGTGTCGCCGAAGAGCAGGTGGCGGCCCTGCTCGGCCTGCCGACGGAGCGGATCCGCACGGTCTGCGACCGGGCGACGGCGACGCTTCTGCATCCGCCGCGGGGCCCGGCGCCCGCGGTGCGCCGGGCGAAGGCGGCCGCGTCGTGAACCGGCCCGAGCGGGAGGCCGCCGTACGGCAGATCATGGAGCGGACCGTGCCGCACGTGCCGACGGAACTCCACGCGGACGTCGTACGCCGGGGTGGCCGGATACTGCGCCGCCGCACGGTCGCCCGGCGGCTGCTGTGGCTGCTGCTGCTCGCGGCCGCGGTGGCCTTCACGGTCTGGGCGGTGGTGGCCCAGCCGTGGGTGGAGCCGCCGTCGCAGACGACTCCACCGGTCACCGACTGGTGACCCCGAAACCCGGCTGAAGGCCGTCCGGCGGAGGGCCCGGAGGCAGCCCGGCCGAGAGCCGGCGGAAGGCTGCCGCCCGCCCGAGGACCGGCGGAAGGCCGTCCCGCCGAGAGCCTGCCGGCGGGCGCGCGGCAGCCGAGGGGTCCGTCGACACGATGTTCAGCCGCCGAGGGCCTGCTGAAGGTCGGCGAGGAGGTCGTCGATGTTCTCGATGCCTACGGAGAGCCGCACGAGGTCACCGGGGACCTCCAGCGCCGAGCCGACCACGGACGCGTGGGTCATGCGCCCCGGGTGCTCGATCAGGGACTCGACACCGCCCAGCGACTCGCCCAGGGTGAACACCTTGGCACGGTTGCAGACCTCGACGGCCGCCTCCTCGCCCCCGGCGACCTGGAAGGAGATCATGCCGCCGAACGCCCGCATCTGCTTGGCCGCGACCTCGTGACCGGGGTGGTCCGGCAGTCCGGGGTAGAGCACCTTCGTCACGCGCGCGTGCCGGGTCAGCATGTCGGCGACCTTGGTGGCGTTCTCGGAGTGCCGGTCCATGCGCACCGACAGCGTCTTGGCGCCCCGCAGCACCAGCCAGGAGTCGAAGGGCCCGGCGACCGCGCCCATCGCGTTCTGGTGGTACGCCAGCTCCTCGCCCAGCTCCGCGTCACCGGCGATCAGCGCGCCGCCGACGACGTCCGAGTGGCCGCCCATGTACTTGGTCAGGGAGTGGACCACGACGTCGGCGCCGAGCGACAGGGGCTGCTGGAGGTAGGGGGTCGCGAAGGTGTTGTCGACGACGAGACGGGCGCCCGCCTCGCGGGCGACCTGCGCGACGGCGGCGATGTCGGTGATGCCGAGGAGCGGGTTGGACGGGGTCTCCACCCACACGGCCTTGGTCTTCGGGGTGATCGCGGCCCGCACGGCCGCGGCATCGCCGGTGTCGGCGACCGACCACTCCACACCCCAGCGGGCGACGACCTTCGCGAAGAGCCGGAACGTGCCGCCGTAGGCGTCGTTCGGGATCACCACGTGGTCACCGGGGCTGAGCAGCGTACGCAACAGGCAGTCCTCGGCCGCCAGTCCGGAAGCGAACGCGAGACCTCGACGGCCGCCTTCGAGGGCGGCGAGGTTCTCCTCCAGGGCGGTCCTGGTCGGGTTGGCGCTGCGGCTGTACTCGTAGCCACCGCGCAGACCGCCGACGCCGTCCTGCTTGTAGGTCGAGACCTGGTAGATCGGCGGGACCACCGCGCCGGTGAGGGGATCGGCGGTGTTGCCCGCGTGGATCGCGAGGGTCTCGAAGTGCTGACTGATGTGCCTGTCGCTCATGAGCACCGAGCGTAGTCCGCTCGCGGGCCTGCTGCGGGACGGCGGGAGTACGCGGGCGCAGCGCGCAGGCGAAGGCGGCCCTGCCGGACGGCGTCGGCGCGACATCGTCGGACGGTGACGGACGGCCTTCCCCGGAGGTTTTTCCACAGGCGCGGGGGCGGGTTGGCCAATTGTCGGCGCGGTCTGGTTCGCTTGAGACATGGAGATTCTGTTCGTCCTGATGGCGCTGCTCATGGTCGGCTTCGTGCTGCTGCCGTTCCTGCGGCGCAGGCGCGGCATGATCGAGCAGGTCCCGGCGGACCACCCGGACGCCGCGGACCCCGAGACCTACGGGTTCGTGCGCACGGAGGAACTGGACATCCGCATGCCCGGCCCCGACCAGGACCTGCTGGACGTCCTGGACGTGGTGCAGCGCACACAGGACTACCGGGCCGCGCAGCAGCTGCTGGCCGGCACGGAGACCGAGGGCGAGCTGCGCTGGCAGCGCGTACAGGCCTTCGCGGGCGCGGCGGCGCTGGAGCTCCAGCAGCGGCCGGGCGGGGTCGGCGAGATTCCGGGCGGGCAGTGGCTGCGGGTGTGGCGCACGGAGGCGCCGAAGGACGCGGGCGGTGCGGCCGTGCACGCCGAGTTCCTGGTGCAGCAGGCGTGGCGGACGTCGACGCGGGGCACGGACGACTTCCGGATCATCATGGAGGAGGCGAAGGACGCCTGCGGCCAGGCGGCGCTCCTCTCCCCCGGTGACCCGATCCCGTACATCGTCGAGTTGTCGGTGGCCCGCGGTCTCCAGTACGCGGAGAAGGAGTTCGAACAGCTCTGGCTGAAGATCCTGGACCGTGCCCCGGCGCACATGGGGGCGCATCTGGCGGCCCTGCACTACTGGTGCGAGAAGTGGCACGGCTCGCGTGAACTGGCGAACTCCTTCGCGGAGGCGGCGGCCGCGAGAGCCCCCCAAGGATCCCTCCTCGCCGCCATGCCCCTGTTCGCGGTCTTCGAGCACCTCCCCGAGGTCAACCTGGTCAGCGGCTTCTACGAGAGCGAGGTCGTGACGAAGGCGATGCACGGCGCGCTGTTCGCGGTGCACGCGGCCCGTCCCGACGACCCGATGCTGGCGCACGTCCGCCACCTGCTGATCTTCTTCCTGGTGCGCGCCGAGCGCTGGTCGGAGGCGATGAGCCAGCTCATACACGTGGACGGCCATGTGGGCGCCCTCCCGTGGACTCTCTCCCCCGACCCGGCCGGCGAATTCGCGGTCTACCGGGCACTGGCGGTGGCGGGCTACGAGGCCAACGGCGGCAGCCCGGCGACGCTGCCGCACTGATCCGGGGCCCGACCGCCGGCGACCGACCCCACCTCCTCCCCGCCTCGCCCCGGAAGCCGGGCGAGGTCACCGCACCGGTCAGGCCTGCTTCGCTGTCGCGACCGCCTCGCGCAGTGCTTGCAGGAAGAAGGTGCCGTGGTCGTCGTCGCCGAGCGCAAGGTGGTAGGCCATGTGGTCGGTCCCCTCACTTCACTTCGCCGCGACTCGCTGATCCCTTCGCGCAGGGGCAGCGCTCAGGTCAACACGGTTGTGCCCGTCGCAGAAAGGGCCCTGAGCACTGCTGCGCACGCGTCGTCGGACCGCGTTCACGGACTCCTGCGGTGACCGAGATCGAGCGGCGATACCGGTGTGACTTGCATACCCATAGGGTGCACCCGTGACTGCCAAGTTGAGTTCCACGAGAACCCGGGCCGCGCTGCGAACGTCGGCGCGTGCCTCAGCGGAGCTGCTGCTCATATTCCTGATGCTCGCGGTGGCTCTGTGGATCCTGGGCCGGATGTGGTCGGTCGTCTGGCCGCTCGTGGTCGGCCTGCTTCTGACCACACTGACTTGGCCGCCGACCCGTTTCCTGCGTCGCCGCGGGTGGAAGCCCGCCCTCGCCGCGTCGGTCGTGACCGTGCTGTTCCTCCTGGTCGCCCTGGGCGTCGTGGCGCTGATCGCGGTACCGGTGGCGTCCCAGTCCGGCGATCTGACCGACGGCGTGGTCGAAGGCATCCAGAAGTTGCGCGAGTGGGCGGCGGGGCCGCCGTTGAACATCGGTGACGCCCAGATCGACAAGGCCTTCGACACCGCGGTCTCCCGCGCGCAGGACGGCCTCGGCAGCATGGTGGGCGCTGTCGTCACGGGAGTGAACACGGTGGTGAACGGCCTGGTCACCGCCGTTCTGGCCCTCTTCCTGATGTTCTTCTTCCTCAAGGACGGCCCCCGGTTCCTGCCGTGGCTCGCCGATCAGCTGCCCGGTCGGCTCTCCACCGACGTCCCGACCGTGGCCGCGCGCGGCTGGGACACCCTGGGATCGTTCGTGCGTTCCCAGGCGGCGGTCGGCCTGCTCGACGCCGTCCTGATCGGCCTGGGCCTGTGGATCGTAGGAGTACCGCTGGTGCTCCCGCTGGCGGTGCTGACCTTCGTCTCCGCGTTCGTGCCGATCGTCGGTGCCCTGTTCGCCGGCTTCGTCGCGGTTCTGATCGCGCTGGTCTCCAACGGGCTGACGGACGCGCTGATCGTGCTGGCGATCATCGTCGTGGTGCAGCAGCTCGAGGGCAACGTGTTCCAGCCGATGATCCAGAGTCGTGGGCTCGGCCTCCACGCGGCGGTGGTCCTGCTGGCGGTGACGTTGGGCGGCAGCCTGGCCGGCGTCGTGGGCAGCCTGCTCGCCGTACCGATCGCCGCGCTGATCGCGGTGGTCTGGAACTACGTACGCGAACAGCTCCGAGAGCCGTCACCTGCCGACACCGACGAACCGCACGGCACCGCCGCCGTCCCGTCCTGACGGTCTCTCGGCGGGGCATCACCCGACGGTGAAGTCGGCCGCCTCCGTGTCCAGGGTCGTGGTGCCGTCCTTCGCGGTGGCCAGGACGGCGACGTGCCAGGCGCCGCGCGGGGACGACTCGGCGTCGGAACCGGTGACCTCGACGGTGTAGGTGCAACGCACGGTGTCCTCACCGGACGGCTTGCAGACGGCCGGCTCCGCCGAGGCCATGTCCTTGGTGGTGAGCCCCTCCTGGGCGAAGGTCGAGTCCTGCGGCCACGCCAGCACCTTCACGCTCTTGACGCCGGAGGACGCCGTGACGTCGGTGACGAACGTCAACGAGCCGTCGCGGGCGCCGTCGGGAGCGGTGTAACGGGCCGTACTGTCCGCCAGCTCCGGAGACTTCTCCCCGGTGTGAGCGAGAGCGACGGCACCAGCGGCACCGGCGCCACCGAGGACGACGACACCGGCGACGACGGACAGAGCGATACGACGTGACATGGGATTCTCCGCAACTGACTCGACTGGATCGGGCCGGCGCGCCTCGCCTGCGCCGCACACCGATCCTCGCCGCGCCAGGCCCTGCCGGACATGAGCGCACGTACTCAACCCGGCCTGGGTATCTCCGCCGCACCCAACAGGCGGCAGAGAGGCGGCCGGGGCGTCGGCATGCAGCCGAAGTCCATACCGTCGACGTCCATGCAGCCGATACCCGTCCCCGATATCCGTCCCACCGATGTCCATACAGCCGTTACAACGGGGGACATGGACTTTCCCAGCGCACTGCGCGCACGCCGTACCCGCCGTCATGTCAGCCAGCTCGACCTGGCTCTGCGGGCGGGCACGACCCAGCGGCACGTCAGTTTCATCGAGAACGGCAGATCCGTTCCCGGCCGGGAGATGGTGGTACGTCTGGCCGAGTCGCTGGAACTGCCGCTGCGGGAGCGCAACGAACTACTCGTGGCCGCCGGGTACGCGCCCGTCTACGCGGAGAGTTCGCTCGACGACCCGCTCCTGGCACCCGTGCGCACGGCGATCGACCACATCCTCCACGGGCATCTGCCGTATCCGGCGGTGGTGGTGGACCAGCGAGGTGGGCTGATCGCCGCGAACACGGCGTTCGGCCTGATCACGGAAGGTGCCGCTCCCGAACTGCTGGGCCCGGGCGCGAACGTCTACCGGCTGGCGCTCCATCCCCGCGGGCTGGCTCCCCGTATCGTCAACCTCGCGGAGTGGGCGCGGCACATCCTGGTGCGGCTGGAGGGCCTGGAGGAGTTGCGTGCCGAGCTCACCGGGTACGTCCCCGAACTGGGCCCGTCCGACGGCCTGCTCGGCTTCGCGGTTCCGCTCCGCCTGCGGTCCTCCTACGGTGAGCTGCGCCTGATGACGACGGTGACGACGTTCGCCACCGCCGTCGACGTGACGCTCGCCGAACTGAAGCTGGAGGCGTTCCTGCCGACCGACCCGGCTACGGCGCAGGCCCTCGCCGCGGCGGCCGAAGCGATGGCCACCGCCGCCGCGGGTCAGGCCCCGGGGAACATGTAGTCGGTCTTGATCCGGCCGTCGTCGTCGAGCATCAGGATCTCCAGGCCTCCGCCCACCACGTCACCGGACTCCGCGGACACCGCCTCCCAGCCGAACTTCACCACGCCGTGGAGGCGTACCGCGTCGGAGCGCGACCGGAAGGTGACGCCCTGCTTGGCGACGAACTGCTCGTAGCTGCGCGTCACCCGGGTCTCGATGGCGTCGTGTCCCTGGGCCTCCAGAGTGGTGTGGTCGAAGCCGAGTCCGGCGGCGATCTCCCGGATCTCGGCGGGCGGCAAAAGGATGTGCCTGGCGTCCTCGGTCCACAACCGCTCGATGGCCGCGCGGCGTTCGGCCGCCTCCGGCGCTGTCCACTGAGCTATGTAGGCGTCGGCCAACTGCTGCGGGTCGATCTGGATCACGTACGTCTCCTCACCGGTCAGGGCGCTTCGCCCCCGATCCTGCGGCGCCTTCCGAAGCCCGGCAATTCCCCGCAGGGAATGAGCTCCCCGGCCCGAGACCCGCCGGGCGAGTCCCCAGCGCTGCGGCGGGCCATGCGCTGCGGCGGGCCATGCGCTGTGGCGGCCATGCGCTGTGGCCGGCCCCGGCCTCCGCAGCGAACGGCCATCGCGGCCGTCGCGGCGAACGCGCGTCGCGGCTGACGGCCGTCGCGTGCGAAGGCCCGTCGTGTTGAACGGCCGTCGCGGCGAAGGCCCGTCGTGACGAACGGTCGTCAAAAACCAGTGGCCGCCTGATCCGGCCGACCCCACGCTGTACTCCATGGAAGAACCGCAACGCGGGATCCGTGCGACTTACGCCGGCTTGCTGAGCTTGTTCAGCTGTGCCTTGACGATCGCTTCCGGTATGCCAGCCGGCTCCGTGTCCTTCGACCCACTGGGGCGGTTGAAGTTGGTGAACATGACGACCGTCGCCCCTTGTCGAACAGCCACCACCGCATAGGGCACCCGGACCGGCTCCTCGCCCTCGCTGAACGATGCCAACTGTGTGAGCCGGAGGGACACGGATTCATCGCCGTAGGCAGGGTCGGGTTCGAGTTGGACCGCGTCGTAGTCGAAGTCCACCAGGATGTCCTTGAAGGTCTTGCACCGATCGACCGCCGTCCGTAACGCGTCGATCACCTGCTTGGCATCTCCTGGGCTGTGCGACGAGAGGGTCATGTGCGCACCGGATCCCCGCTCCTTCGGAGAAATGATCCGGGCGACCCTCGCGTTGGCCGCGAACCCACTGCTGCCGCCCACCGCCTGCATCACGGGCGCGCACTCGGCAGGGTCCGCCGTTTTATGGGACGCAGGGGTGGCAGCCACGTCACGCTCCACTTCGTAGCCGCCGAGATCCGCGCCTGTGATCGTCGCTCGCTCCAGGTCCGCCTCGGTCAACGGCTTGTCCTGCACGCCGGACGTCCCTGTCGCATCCGCTGCTGCACCTGTCCGCGAGCCCTGCCCGGTTCCGCATCCGGCGAGCGCCAGTAAGGTCATGAGCATGGCAACCGTAATACCGGCACGTGACTGGCGAACCACTGCTTCTCCACCCGTTTGATTCTGAAGCGCGAGCCCTCTACCCCGGCTCAAGGCATTGAGCAGCACAGTAGAGCGTCCGATTGGGAAGCGAGACGGCTTTTTGAAGCAGAGGGCGGCGCCCGGCCGTCGAACCCCTCATACCTCGCCGCCGGCCAGGACTTGTGCCCAGTGCCGGCCCCGTCGGGACAAACAGCAACTCCTCGCCCTGGGTTCGCAGGACGGATCAGAAGCCACTTCAGCGCCGTCGAGCATCGACCGACGCGGACGAGGTGCGGAGGCCGCCTCGTCGGCTTCTCGCCCTCCGGGCGGAGCATCGCCGTCGCGACGAGCAGCGACCTCTCCCTGTGGACACGCGGGCAGACGGGAGCAGCGTCGAGGACTGACCGGACAGGGCCGCCCGTCGCGTCGGACGGATGCCCGGCCGGGCGGTCTCCCTGCCGAAACAGCCCCGGTCGCGACCTTTCGCCGCTTGTGCGAGCCTGGGATCATGATCAGGGAACGGAGCTGGTCCCCATGATTCCGGTCACCGTGTCTCCTGTGCGTATCGAGGCGTTTCTCGATCCTCGGTTGTCCAGATGGATGTGGCTGGTGAAGTGGTTTCTCGCCATCCCGCACTACATCGTGCTGTTCTTCCTGTGGATCGCGTTCTTCTTCGTGACCGTCTTCGCGTTCTTCGCGATCCTGTTCACGGGCCGGTATCCCCGCTCGCTCTTCGACTTCAACGTCGGGGTGATGCGCTGGAACTGGCGGGTGGCCTACTACGCCCACGCCGCGCTCGGTACCGACCGGTACCCGCCGTTCACCCTCGCCGAGGTGACCGACTACCCGGCGCACTTCGACGTCGCCTATCCCGAGCGTCTGTCGCGCGGGCTGGTGCTGGTGAAGTGGTGGCTGCTGGCCATCCCCCAGTACATCGTCGTGGGGATGTTCGTCGGCGACTGGGGCTGGGGCTGGGGTGGGGCGGACCGTTGGCACGGCGGCGGGCTGGTCTACTTCCTCTCCTTCGTCGCGGTGATCATCCTGGCGTTCACCGGCCGGTACCCGGTCCACCTTTTCGACTTCCTGCTCGGCCTGGCCCGCTGGGTCGCACGGGTGGCCGCCTACGCGTCCTTGATGACCGACGCGTACCCGCCGTTCCGTCTGGACATGGGCGCGCAGGATGCGCCGCCGCCGGACGCCCGGACCCCGGCCGGCGGTTCCGGGCAGCCGTGACGCCTGGCCGGCCGGGCGGCGCCGGAATTCGGTTGCCCCGGCCCGTCCGGTGGGGGCTCAATGGCGGGCATGGCTGACATCCAGGGCTCGTACGACGACCTGTTCGGCGCTGTGCCCACCGCGCTGGCCGCGCTGCTGGACGGTGGGGACGTCGGGGGTTCGGTGGCCGTCTTCGTGGACGGCGAGCCGGTGGTGGACGTGTGGGGCGGGTTCGCCGACGCGGCGCGTGGTGTCCCCTGGCAGCGGGAGACGATCGTCAACGTCTGGTCCGTCACCAAGACGATGACGGCGTTGTGCGCGCTGGTCCTGGCCGACCGGGGCGAGCTGGATCCGGACGCGCCGGTGGCCCGGTACTGGCCGGAGTTCGCGGCGGCGGGCAAGGAGTCGGTGCTGGTACGGCATCTGCTCTCGCACACCGCCGGGCTGCCCGACTGGGACGGCCCGGTCGCGGAGCTCCACGACTGGCAGGCCGCGACGGCACGACTGGCCGCGCGGGCTCCGCAGTGGGAGCCGGGCAGCGCGGCCGGGTACCACTCGCTCACCCAGGGATTCCTCGTGGGCGAGGTCGTACGCCGGATCACCGGCCGGAGCCCGGGTGAGTTCTTCGCCGACGAGATCGCCGGACCGCTGGGCGCGGACTTCTGGATGGGGTTGCCGGCCGAACACGATCACCGGGTGGCGCTCACGGTCCCGCCGCCGGGCCGGGACGAGGACTACACGGCGGCCGCCGCCCACAGCGAGGCGGACCGGACCGCGACGACGCCGACCACCGCGACCCCGAACAGCGCGACCCCGGCCGGCTCGGCCTCCTCGGCCACCCCGACCGCGATCCGGCTCCGGGACGGCAACAGCGTGGCCTGGCGCCGGGCGCAGATCCCGGCGGCGAGCGGCTTCGGCAACGCCCGCTCGGTCGCCCTCGTCCAGTCGGCGATGGCCTGCGGGGGCACGGTGCGTGGCGTGCGGCTGCTGTCGCGGGCGGGCTGTGAGCGGGCCTGGGAGGAGCAGTTCAGCGGCGAGGACCGCAGGCTGGGGATGCCGATCAGCTGGGGTCTGGGCTACGGGCGGTTCGGCGGCACCTACGGGTGGGGCGGTTGGGGCGGCTCGACGGTCATGATCGAGCCCGAGGCCCGCGTGGTGGTCGCGTACGTGACCAACCAGATGCGCGAACCGGCGCAGGACACCCGGGGGCTGGACCTCCTGATGGCCGCCTACGACGGTCTGAAGGGACTCCAGTCCGATGGCTGAAGCCACAACCGGCCTGGCAGGAACGGTCGGCCCGACAGGAACGGTCGGTCCGGCCGCCTGGGCCGAACCGGTCGCCCTTCCTGCGGCGCCGGCCCGAATCATCCATGAGCCCAGGGGGAAGTGCGCGTGAGCAGCAGTACGGAGAGCGGCGGAGCGAAGAGCGGCGGGGGCCGGGTGTTCCTCATCGGTGGCGGGTGGGAGGAGACGGTCGCCGACGTCGTTCACGGGCCGTTCCTGCGCGCCGCCCGTGCCGCGTCGCAGGCGTCGGGATCCGGCTCCGGGCCGGCGCCCCGCGTCCTCTGCGTGATCGTCGACGAGGGGGACGGAGCCGAGCAGTTCGCCCGGTACGACGTCGCGTTGCGCAAGGCCGGGGACTGTACGCCCGTGCCCTCGCTGGTGCCGATCGGGAAGCGGTTCGAGCTCGGCGCGGTCACCGAGGACGTGGCCGGGGTGTTCGTCTGCGGCGGGCTGACGCCCGCGTATCAGGAAGCGTTCGCCGAGGTCCGCGGGCCGCTGTCCGCGTTGCTCCTGGAACGCGGACTTCCCTGCGCCGGGTTCTCCGCGGGGGCCGCGCTCGCGGCGCGGGACGCGGTCGTCGGCGGATGGCTGGTGGACGGGATCGCCGTCTGTCCACCGGACAGCGCCGAGGATCTCGAGGAGATCGAGGTCCGGCCCGGGCTGGGGCTCGTGCCGTTCGGGGTGGACAGCCACGCCGCGCAGTGGGGGACGCTGGGGCGGTTGGCCGCCGTGGTGGCGGGCGGACGGCTCGCGCACGGGGTGGCGATCGACGAGAACACGCTGGTGGAGGTCGGAGGCGAGGGCGGCGACGGCCGCGCCCGGGTGGCCGGACTCGGCCGGGCCCATTCCGTGCGCCCCGCTCCGGGCGGCGGCGTCCTCGTCCGGTCCTACGGCGACGGCGAGTCGTTCTCCGTGTCCTGAACCCGGGGCTCCCCGAGATCGACGCCAGTCCGGACGGAACGACCAAGGCGCCCGCCCAGCGACGGGAAGGGGCCCCCGGCGGGATGCGCCGGGGGCCCACTCACGTTTCACCAGCCCATGAGGGCCCGTCTCACGATGCACGAGGCCGCGAGGTCCGTCACACGCACGCCAGTGCCGTTCGGAGCACCGTCTCAGGCTCGCGGGTTCTCGTTCCGAGGTCGGTCAGATCGTCGACGTGTCGATCACGAACCGGTAGCGGACGTCGCTCGCGAGCACCCGCTCGTACGCCTCGTTGATCTGGTCGGCGCTGATCAGCTCGATCTCGGCGCCGAAGCCGTGCTCGGCGCAGAAGTCCAGCATCTCCTGGGTCTCCTGGATGCCGCCGATGCCGGAGCCGGCGAGGGTCTTGCGGCCGCCGATCACCGAGAACAGGTTGAGGGCGACGGGCTCCTCGGGCGCGCCGACGTTCACGAAGGCGCCGTCGGTCTTCAGCAGGGACAGGTAGGCGTCCAGGTTCAGCGGGGCCGAGACCGTGGAGAGGATGAGGTCGAAGGTGCCGGCCAGCTCCTTGAAGGTCTTCTCCTCGCTGGTGGCGTAGTAGTGGTCGGCGCCCAGCTTGAGGCCGTCGTCCTTCTTGCGCAGCGACTGGGACAGGACGGTCACCTCGGCGCCGAGGGCGTGCGCGATCTTGACGCCCATGTGGCCGAGGCCGCCCATGCCGAGGATCGCGACCTTCTTGCCGGGGCCGGCGTTCCAGTGCTTCAGCGGGGAGTACGTGGTGATACCGGCGCAGAGCAGCGGCGCGGCCTCGTCGAGCTCGAGGCCCTCGGGGATGCGGACGACGTAGTTCTCGTCGACGACGATCTTCTGCGCGTAGCCGCCGTAGGTGGGCTCGCCGTCCTTGCCGACGGCGTTGTACGTGCCGACGCTGCCGCCGGTGCAGTACTGCTCCAGGCCGGCCTTGCAGTTGTCGCACTCACGGCAGGAGTCGACGAGGCAGCCGACGCCCACGCGGTCGCCGACGGCGAACCGGGTGACACCGGGGCCGACCTCGGAGACGACGCCCGCGATCTCGTGACCGGGCACCATCGGGAAGATCGCCTCGCCCCAGCCCTCCCGGGCCTGGTGGATGTCCGAGTGACAGATTCCGGCGAACGCGATGTCGATCAGGACGTCGAACTCGCGCACCGGTCGGCGTTCGATCGTCGTGCGCTCCAGCGGAGCCTTGGACGAGGGTGCGGCGTACGCGGCTACGGTGGTCATGCCGAAGTCTCCTAGCGGGGGGTTCGTGTTCCGGCCCTGCCTTCGGGCCGGGGTACGACGTCCAGCCTGCCCCGTCGCACGACATTCACCCAGGCCACGCCTCTGCGTACGTCTGCCGTGCCTACCACTGGCGGGGTCAGGCTCGTGTGCGTACGACCGGGAATACTGGACGTCATGGACGAACACCCCGGACTCCCCGGCGCCTCCCTGGACCGGCGTGCCGAACTCAGCGAGTTCCTGCGCACCCGGCGGGCCAGGCTGAAGCCCGAGGACGTGGGACTGCCGGACTTCGGACGACACCGCAGGGTGCCGGGGCTGCGGCGCGAGGAGCTGGCCCAGCTGGCCGGGGTGTCGGTGGCGTACTACACGCGCCTGGAGCAGGGCAACGGGCGGAACGTGTCGGCGGAGGTGCTGGACTCCATCGCGAGGGCTCTGCGGCTCTCCGACGCAGAGCACGCGCACCTCACCCACATGGCGAAGCCGAAGCACAAGAAGAAGCAGACCGCGCCGCCGCAGCAGGTGCGGGCCCCACTGCGGCAGCTGCTGGACACCATGGACTCGGTGCCGGCGTACCTCGTCGGGCGGCGCACCGAGATCCTGGGCTGGAACCGGATGGCCGCGGCGGTCTTCGGTGACTGGGCGGAGCTGCCGGTGGCGGAACGCAACTGGGCCGGGCTGGTCTTCCTGCGCCCCGACTACCGGGACCTCTTCGTGGACTGGGAGCAGAAGGCGATCGACATCGTCTGCGCCCTGCGCATGGACGCGGGCTGCTATCCGGACGATCCGCGGCTGTCCGCGCTGGTGGGCCGGCTGTCGGTGAAGAGCGACGACTTCCGTCGGCTGTGGGCGACCCACGACGTCAAGGAGAAGAACCACGGCGTGAAGCTGCTGAGGCATCCGCTGGTCGGCGAACTCTCCCTGAACTTCGAGGGGTTCAGGCTGGCGGGCGACAGCGAACAGGCGATGGTGACGTACCACGCGGAGCCGGGGTCGGCCTCGGCGGAGGCGCTGCGGCTGCTGGCGAGCTGGGGCGCGGACGCGACGCGGGCGGGCTCCCAGGCGCCGTCCGCCTGAGAGCCCGCCCGCGCCGGTGAGGCCCTCCCCCGGGGAGCTGCCGCCCCCGGACCGCGCTTCGGCCCCGAAAGGGCCTCGCCCTCAACCGCCGGACGGGCCGAGGTGCCCCGTGCTCGACGAGATCCCGGCCCCTCAGCCCTGGTACGGCGGAGCCGCGCCCCAGCCCCACTTCGGGGTCGGCTGCTCCGCCGGCGGCTTGGCGTCCGGGCCGGAGAAGTGGACGGCGAGCCGCGTGCCCCATTCCACGTAGGCGAGGAACGCCGAACGGAACTCGGCGTCGGTCGGCAGACCCGCCTCGTCGGCGGCGTCCTGGATGAGGTTGACCCAGCGGCGGCGCTGGGGCTCGGTGATGTCCCGCCCGAAGTGCTTGGCCACCATGTGGCTGTGGCCGCCCTGGGTCGCCGAGTAGTTCTGCGGCCCGCCGAAGACCTCCGCGAGCCAGAGGGCGACGTGCTCGGCGTGCTCGGGGGCGAGGCCCGCGAAGACCGGCGCGAGCAGGTCGTCCCGGAGCACCTTGGCGTAGAAGGCCTCGGTCAGCCGGGCGAAGGCCTCCGCGCCGCCCGCCCAGTCGTACAGCGTGGGCACGGCGGAGCCCGTCCCGCGCACCGAGGTGGCCTTGTAGTGGCGCATCTCGTCGATGTGCCCGATGTAGGGGCGGATCTCCGCCAGGAAGGCGGGGAACAGGTCCGAGGCGCGGAAGCCCTCGAGGTGGTCCTCGGTCGACGTCCAGGTGATCCGCAGGACGTAGTGCCCGAAGTCCTCCTCGCAGCGCGCGAGTTCGTAGTCGACGCAGTGCGGGGAGGCCGCGAGCTCACGCGCCGCCCGGGTGTACGCGGCCAGGAACTCCGCGGACCGTTCCTCGGGGATCCGGTAGCGGATGTACTCGACCGTGGTGCGGGGCGTGGGTGTCTCGGGTGCCGTCATGGGGCCACGCAAGCACGAACGACCCGCCGGAGGCTCCTCTTCCGGCGGGTCGTTCGCTCAGCGCTCAGCGAACCGCGGGCCACGCCCGGGTCAGGCGGACGCCGCGTTCTCCTTCACCGTGATCCTGCCCTTGCGGATCGTCGCCACGCGCGGGGCCTTCTTCGCGATCGAGGAGTCGTGGGTGACCATGATGAAGGTCAGCCCGTGCTCCTTCCACATGGTGTGGAGCACGTCCATGATCTCGTCGCGCATGCTCTCGTCGAGGTTGCCGGTGGGCTCGTCGGCGAGCAGCACCTTCGGCTGCTTCACCAGCGCGCGGGCGATCGCCACGCGCTGCTGCTGGCCGCCGGACATCTCGGACGGCAGGTGTCCGAGGCGCTCTCCGAGGCCCACGGACCGCAGCGCCTCGGCGGCCCGCTCGCGCCGCTCCTTGACCTTCACGCCGAGCGGGACGAGCGCCGTCTCGACGTTCTCCTGCGCGTTGAGCGTCGGGATGAGGTTGAAGGACTGGAAGACGAAGCCGATGTTCTCGCTGCGCACCTTCGTCAGCCTGGCCTCGGAGAGCTTGGCGAGGTCGACGCCGTCCAGGACGATCTCGCCCTCGGACGGCCGGTCGAGCGCGCCGATCATCTGGAGCAGCGTGGACTTGCCGCCGCCGGTGGGGCCCTGGATGACGAGCCGGTCGCCGTCCGGGATGGTCAGGTCGACGCCGGCGAGGGCGTGGACCGTCTCCTTGCCCCGGGTGTAGCGCTTGGTGACGCCTCTGAGTTCGTACATGGGGACAACAACTCCTGGTGTGCGTTCGGGGGTCGGGGCGGTTCGGCTATTCGACGCGGCGTAGCGCGTCGGCCGGGCGCAGCCGCGAGGCGCGCCAGCCGCCGAACGCCCCGGCGATCAGACCGCCGGCCACGGCGAGTCCCACCGCGACGGCCACCGTCGTGACGCTCACCGGCGCCGTCAGTGCCACGTCGAGGGTCTTGGCCGCCGCCTGGCGACCGCCGCCGAAGCCGCCGCCACCGCCGCCGGGTCCGCCCTGGCCGCCGCCACCGCCGCCGCCCAACTGGGCCTGGAGCGTGGGGCTGATCGCGGTCACCACGTACGCGCCGGCCAGGCCGATCGCGATGCCCAGGGCACCGCCCAGCAGACCGTTGACCATGGCCTCGCCGACGACCTGCCGGGTCACCCGGCCGGACTTCCAGCCCAGCGCCTTCAGCGTGCCGAACTCACGGACGCGGCGGGAGACCGCCGAGGAGGTGAGCAGTCCGGCGACCAGGAAGGCGGCGATCAGGACCGCGATGGACAGCCACTTGCCGACGTTGGTGGCGAGCGAGGAGGCCGTGGACAGGGAGCCGGAGACCGTGTCCGCGAGGTCGGCGGAGGTCGTCACCGTCGTGCCCGAGACGTTCTTCTGGATGGTCGACTTGACGCTGTCGATCTTCTGCGAGTCGGTCGCCTTGACGTAGATCGTGGTGACCTTGTCCTTCGAGTCGCTGAGGGTCTGGGCCTGGGTCAGCGGAAGGTAGACGTTGGCGGCCGCGTCACCGCTGTCGGCCGTGGCGATGCCGATCACGGTGAACTTGACCTTGCTGATGGTCAGCGTGGAGCCGACCTTGAGCGACTTCTCCTTGGCGTACGCCGAGTCGAGGACGGCGACCTTGCCGTTGTTCTCCGTGGTCTTGAAGGTGCGGCCGCTGGTGATCGTCGAGGAGGTCAGCGGGCCGAGTTCGGGCTCGGTGACGTCGGTGCCGTAGACGGAGTAGCTGTTGACGTCGAAGTTGGCGCCGCCGCCCTGCACTTCACCCTGCGGCTGACCGTTGCCGCCGCCGTTGCCGCCCGCGCCGCCGCCCTGCTGGCCGCCGTTGCCGCCGCCGTTCTGCTGGAACTGGCCGCGGGTGAACTGGCCGTTGACCTTGAGGACCTGGAGGCTCAGTCCGCCGACCGCGTCGGAGACGCCGCCCTGCTTGCCGACCTTGGCGACGGTCGCCGTCGACAGGGTCTGGAAGCCCTGCACCATGACGCGGTCGGTGCTCTGCTCGGCGTCGGAGTCGTCGTCCTGCGCGTCGAACTGGAAACGCGGCCGGTCCGAGGCGCTCGCGGTGGGCGAGGCGGCCTTGGTGACCGTCATGTCCGTACCCAGTCCGTAGAGGGACTGGAGGACCTTGTCCTGGGCCTTCCCCATGCCGGAAGACACGGAGGTGACCACGATGACGAGCGCGATACCCAGCGCGAGCCCGGAGGCGACGACGAGGGCCGCTTTTCTACGGCGGCGCAGTTCGCGCCTCAGGTAGGTGAAGAACATGGCCGCACGGTAGGTACCGCGCGTGATGACTGGATAAGGCCGAAATAAGAGAACGATGAGAAGGCTGTGATCCACCCCGGAAACACCGGTGCCGCCCCTGGGGGCGGCACCGGAAAGCTGTGTGGGGACTGTCGGACCGACCGTCGGGAACTACCTCAGACGGCCGAACCCGCCTTCCACTGCGCCCAGTCCATGTTCCAGCCGTTGAGGCCGTTGTCCGGGGCCACGGTCTTGTCGCCGGTGTTCTGGACCACCACGACGTCGCCCACCATGGAGTGGGTGAAGAACCAGTAGCCCGCCGTGCCGGTGTCGTTGGCGCCCTTGGTGTCGGACAGACCCACGCAGCCGTGGCTCGTGTTCACCGAGCCGAAGACGGACTTCGCGCCCCAGTAGTTGCCGTGCACGAAGGTGCCGGAGTTGGTGAGGCGGATGGCGTGCGGCACGTCCTTGATGTCGTACTCGCCCTTGCCGTCGTCGTCGGTGAAGCCCACGGTCGCGCCGTTCATGCGCGTCTCCTTGAACATCTCCGACATCACCATCTGGCCCTCGTACGTCTTGTTGTCGGGCGAGCCGGCCGAGATCGGGATGGTCTTGATGACCGCGCCGTTGTGCGTGATCTTCATCTGCTTGGTCTTCGCGTCGACGTACGAGACCTGGTTGCGGCCGACCTTGAAGGTGACCGTCTTCTGCTGGACCCCGATGACACCGTCGGCGCCCTCCACGCCGTCGAGCGCGAGCTTCAGCGTGACGGTGGAGTTCTCCTTCCAGTAGTCCTCGGGGCGGCAGTCCATGCGCTGGGTGGAGAACCAGTGGCAGACGACCTCCTGACCGCTGGAGGAGGTGACCGTGACGCCCTTCTGGACGGCCGCCTTGTTGGTGATCTCCTTGTTGAAGTTGATCGACACGGGCATCCCCACGCCGACGGTCGAACCGTCGTCCGGCGTGAAGTTGCCTATGAAGCTGTTGTCCGGCGAGACCGTGGTGAAGGAGGCGTTCTCGTGCGCCACGAGGCCGCCCGAGTCCTTCGCCTCGGCCGCCACCTTGTAGGTGGTGGAGCGCTCGAGCTGCGCGTTCGGCTTCCAGCTGGTCTTGTCGGCGGAGAGCGTGCCCTCGACGGCCGTGCCGTCGGAGGTGGTCATCGTCACCGTGGTGAGCGTGCCCTTGCTCACCGTGACGGCCGCGGAGTTGTTGATGGAGGCGTTGTTCGAACCGTCCGCGGGCGTGATCTTGATCTGGGCCTCGGAGGACTTCTTCGCCGCCGCCTCGTCGGCCTTGGCCTGCGAGGAGCTGCCTCCGCCGTCGGAGGCGCCGCTGTCGCCGCCGGAACACGCAGAGAGCACCAGAACACCGCCGAGCAGTGCGGACGCGGTCATCAGACCTCGGCGCCGCCTACTGTCCGTCATCACACGCTTCTCCATCGTTGCCGATTACCAGAACCCAGAGAGTCCCCGTCAAGAACATCAACGCTACGACCGGTTCCCCCCGTTCCACACTCCCGAAGGTGTGGGCCACGCCACGTTCGTGGCGCGGAGGGTGCGGGTGTCGGTTCGTGCGCCTGCTGAGACGACGAAACCCCGGTCGGCGGTTGCCGTCCGGGGTTCACGAGTTTCCCGGAACGCTCAGCCGATGCGGCCCACTTCGCCGTCCGCCTCGTCATCCTCGTCGACATCATCCTCGTCGAGGTCCCACTCCGGCGAATCCGGGTCGTAGTCGACGCGTTCGCTGGACCACGAAGCCTGCTGGAGCTCCACCCCGGGCACCTCACCCACCAGGTCGAACGGGTCGACGAGATAGGCGAGGGCCTCCGCGGTGTCTTCCGTCACAGCGCCCTCGGCGTGCGTGCGCTCGGCGTCCGGGAGCTCCGCGTCGTCCGCGATACGCCGCAGCGCCGCCGTCGTGACGGCGTCCTCGTCGTGCACCTCGAGGAGAATCTCGACACGAACCCGCACAAAACGTGATGTCTCTTCAGTACTCATGGCCGGAGCGTACGGCTCACAGCTCCCGCAACTTTCCCGCGACCCGCGACTTTCATTAGCATCGGACCACACGGCCAATTCGCCAGCGCCACAAGGGGATCGATATTCCGTGTCATCAGCTCGACGTCCGTTGCTGACCGCCACCGCCGCGGGGACCCTGCTGGGTGCCCTGTGGTTCGTCCCGTCCGCGAACGCGTCCCAGGACAACCCGGCCAGAACGACGACGCACATCACGACCCAGGCACGGGCCGTGTCGACGACCACGACCGACAGCAGCGCCGGCACCGCCGCCGAGGACACGACCGGGACGACGGCCAGGACGACGGCCGAGACGGTCTCCGACACCGCCGACCTCACGGCCGACGACGGCACCCGGCTCGCCGACACCGGCAGCTTCGACACGACCCCCTACGTCGTCGGCGGAACCACCCTTCTCGCGCTGGGCGCGGGCTTCGTGGTGTATTCCGTTCGCCGGGAACGCCTGGGTTTTTGATTTAACTTGACTCCCCTTTGACAGGCTCTTCATAGTTCGCTCATGAAGAGATCACCGGGGGCACGGCTGTGCGCCACCGCCGCGATAGGCGCGCTGTCACTCTCCCTCCTCACCGCGTGTTCGGACGACGGGTCGACGGACTCCAAGGCGTCCGCCTCCTCGTCCGCCGCCTCCTCCTCGTCGGCTCCGGCCGCGAAGGCGCTCACCACCGCCGAGTTGGAGAAGCTGCTCCTCGCGCAGGGCGAACTCGAGGGCTACAAGTCCGCGTCGGGCGACGACACCCTCCCGGCCTCCAAGACCGGGGTGAAGACCGACAAGCCGGCGTGCGACCCGCTCGCCTGGGCCACGGCCGCCCTCGCCCCCGGCGACACGGACGCGAACGCCAGCAACACCGTCTCGGAGGACAAGGCCTCGGCCGCCACCGCGCAGCCGACGGACATCGAGGACGCCTTCGACATCGACATGACGTTCGTGGGCCTCTCCTCGTACGAGGGCGACGGCGCCGAGAAGACCATGAAGGCCGTCTCCGACGGCGTGACGGCCTGTGCCGGCGGGTACGGCCTGACGGCCGAGGGCGAGAGCACCAAGGTCACCAAGGTCGTCGCGGAGAAGGGCGCCGCGAAGGGCGACGAGGCGGTGGCGTTCTCGGCGGACGTCGACATGGACGGCGCGGGCACCGCCACCTTCCACACCGAGGTGGTGCGCAAGGGCAACACCGTCGCCACGTTCTACACCGTCAACTTCGCCGCGATGTCGAAGGGCGGCGACATGGGCGCCGTCCCGGCGGCCGTGGTCGACGCGCAGGTCGCGAAGCTCAAGTAGACACACAGGACCGGGGCCCCGCCGTCACTTTCGTGCCGCGGGGCCCCGTCACGTTCTACCGCAGCGGTCCGGTGACCGTCTCCACCGCGGTGACGAGCCGTCCCTCGCGCACGAAGGCGTCGGCCGCCGCGAGGTCGGGCGCGAGGAACCGGTCCGGGCCGGGACCCTGCACACCCGCCTTGCGTACGGCCTCGATGACCGCCCGGGTCGCCGGCGCCGGGGTGAGTCCCTCGCGCAGCTCCACCCCGCGCGTGGCGGCGTACAGCTCGACGGCGATCACGCGCGTGAGGTTGTCGACGGCGGTGCGCAGCTTGCGGGCCGCGGACCAGCCCATCGACACATGGTCCTCCTGCATCGCGGAGGACGGGATCGAGTCGGCGGACGCCGGTACGGCCAGCCGCTTCAGCTCGCTGACCAGCGCGGCCTGCGTGTACTGGGCGATCATCAGCCCGGAGTCGACACCGGCGTCGTCCGCGAGGAACGGCGGGAGGCCGTGGCTACGGTTCTTGTCCAGCAGCCGGTCGGTGCGCCGCTCGGCGATGGAGGCGAGGTCGGCGACGGCGATGGCGAGGAAGTCCAGGACGTAGGCGACCGGCGCGCCGTGGAAGTTGCCGTTGGACTCGACGCGGCCGTCCCGCAGGACGACGGGGTTGTCGACGGCCGAGGCCAGCTCCCGTTCCGCGACGAGCCGGGCGTGCGCCATGGTGTCGCGCCCGGCGCCGGCGACCTGCGGGGCGCAGCGCACCGAGTAGGCGTCCTGGACCCGGGGCGCGTCGTCCTGGTGGTGGCCGGTGAGCTCCGAACCCGCCAGCACGGCCAGCATGTTGGCGGCCGAGGCGCCCTGCCCGGGGTGCGGGCGGATGGCGTGCAGCTCGGGGGCGAGCACCTTGTCGGTGCCGAGCAGCGCCTCCAGGCTGAGCGCGGCCGTGACGTCGGCGGACTTGTAGAGCATGTCGAGGTCGGCGAGGGCCATGACCAGCATGCCGAGCATGCCGTCGGTGCCGTTGAGGAGCGCCAGGCCCTCCTTCTCGCGCAGCTCGACGGGGGCGATGCCGTGCTCGGCGAGCAGCTCGCCCGCGGGCCGTACGGCGCCGTCGGGGCCCTCGGCGTCGCCTTCCCCCATGAGGGTGAGGGCGCAGTGGGAGAGCGGTGCCAGGTCGCCGGAGCAGCCGAGGGAGCCGTACTCGTGCACGACCGGGGTGATGCCGGCGTTGAGGATGTCGGCCATGGTCTGCGCGACCTCGGGCCGGACGCCGGTGTGCCCGGAGCAGACGGTCTTCAGCCGGAGGAACATCAGCGCCCGGACGACCTCGCGCTCGACCCGCGGGCCCATGCCGGCGGCGTGCGAGCGGACGATGTTGCGCTGGAGCCGGGCGCGCAGCTCCGGGCTGATGTGCCGGGTGGCGAGGGCGCCGAAACCGGTGGAGACGCCGTAGACGGGCTCGGGCTTGGCCGCCAGCGCGTCCACGATCTCGCGGGCCGCGGCGAGGGCCGCCACCGCCTCCGCGGAGATCTCGATCCGGGCGCCGCCGCGCGCCACGGCGACCACGTCGGACGCGGTCACGCCGGACGTCCCCACCACCACAGTGTGCATATCCATATTCAGGAGCGTACGCAGTGAAGACCGGGATGTCACCAGTGGGTACCGGGTTCACCCCTTACCGAATAGGTCACACCCTCAGCGCCGCCCCCTGAACCGCCGCCGCTCGCCGGGCCGCTCCTGGGACGGCTCGTCCGCCAGGCGTACGACGGGATCGTCGGGACCCTCGCGCCCGGCGACCACCGGCCGGGCGGCCCGTACGGCCTTCGCCCGGTACTGGGCGGCGTCGGCCAGCCGGAACAGCCGGCGGGCGGAGGTCACCGGCCCGATGGGGTCCTCGGTGGAGGCGACCCCGCAGGCCACCCCCTCGCCGAGCTCCAGCTCACCGGCCCGCCGGCAGAGCTCGCCCGCGACCTTCACGACATCGTCGGCGGGCGACGCCACGGCCAGCAGACAGAACTCGTCGCCGCCCAGCCGGGCGGCCAGCGCGCCCGGCAGCATGGCCCCGCACAGCGACAGCACCGACCCGAACCGCTCCAGCAGCCGGTCGCCGACGGCATGCCCGAGGGTGTCGTTGACCCGCTTCAGCCCGTTGAGGTCGCACACCACCAGGCTGACGACGATCCCCTCCGCCCGGTGCCGCTCGACCGCCTCCTCCAGCCGTACGTCGACGGAACGGCGGTTGGCCAGCCCGGTGAGGGCGTCGGTGAAGGCGAGCCTGCGGGCCTCCTCCAGCCGCTCGGTCTGGGCGAGCCCGGCGGCGACGACGGCGGCGAGGACGGTCGCGAAGTCGGCGTCGGCCCGGTCGAAGACGGGGGTCCCCACGGCACGGGCGACGTACAGCTCGCCCCAGGCCCGGCCGTGCAGCACGATCGGCGCGACCACACAGGAGCCCCGGCCCCGGCGGCGCAGGGCGGCGACCCGCTGATGGCAGTAGCCGGGGCGCCCGGCCGCGGGGCCCCGGGCCGTCTCCACCCAGGCGTCGGGCTCGCCGCCGGAGACCCAGCGCTCGTGCAGGAACTCGGTGATCTCGGGGAACCGGTGGACCGGGTAGGCCTCGTCGTCCGGGAACTCGTCCTCGTCGGCGGCCCGGTCCCCCACGTTCACCAGGACGCGCAGCCGCCCGAGGTCCCGCTCCCACACCGAGAGCGCGGCGAAGCCTCCGGAGAGCGCCCGGCAGGCCCCGAGCGCGGCCGCCCGCCACGACTCGCGAGGGGTGTGCGCGGCCGCCATTCCCTGCGCGAGCGCCACCACGGCCACCAGGCGTCTGTCGTCACCCATCTCCCCAGGCTAGGGACAATCAGCCAGAAAGGGGACACCGAAGGGGCACTGAGAGTGATGAGCGCACCTCGGGTCGCGTGTCGCCCGCCGCCACTCCCGGCTCACTCGCCCGGCCACCGCGGCTCGCGCTTCTCGTTGAAGGCCGCCACGCCTTCCGCCCGGTCCCCGGAGAAGGCCACCGAGCGCCAGGCGGCGTCCTCGACCTCGAGCCCGGCCCGCAGGTCCAGCCCCTGCCCCAGCCGCAGCGCCCGCTTGGCCGCCCGCAGCCCCACCGGCGAGTTGCCGCCGATCCGCGCGGCCAGCGCCAGCGCCTCCTCCCGGTCCCGCCCCTCCTCCACCAGGACGTCCACCAGACCCAGGTCCCGCGCCTCGGCCGCCGGCACCCGGCGCGCCGTGAACACCAGCTCGGCCGCCCGGGCCGCCCCCACCCGGCGCGGCAGCAGCTGGGTCCCGCCGCCGCCGGGGATCACGCCCACCGACACCTCCGGGAGCCCGACGACGGCCGTACCGTCGGCGACGATCACGTCGCACGCCAGTGCCAGTTCGAAGCCGCCGCCCAGCGCGAAGCCGTGCACCGCCGCGACCGACGGCACCGGCAGTTCCAGCACCCCGGTGTACGCGGCCCGGGTGAGCGGCCGCTGCCGCAGCAGTTCGGCGTCGCTGAAGGAGTTCCGCTCCTTCAGGTCGGCGCCGACGCAGAACGCCCGCTCGTGCGTCGAGGTCAGCACCACGACCCGCACGTCCCGGTCACCGCCCAGCGCCGCGCACGCCCCGGCGATCGACCGGGCCATGTCGGTGGAGACGGCGTTCATGGCCTTCGGCCGGTCGAGGACCAGCTCGGCGACGTGCCCGCCGTCCCCGTGCCGCCGCACCAGGACGAACTCCCCGAACCGCTCCTCGCTCATGCCACCGCTCCCGACACCGCTCACGACACCCTCCGGTTAACGCGGGTTAACAACGCTCGTCCGATCATCGCAGCCGGGGCCGGGAGACGAAAGAGCGGACCGGCTTCCCACGCTCCCCGAAATCCGGGCCCCGCTTACCCGTTCGGGTGACATGACGCCCAACTCCCCCCGCATCCCCCACAGGAGCGCATAACGTGCGTCCGCCCCGGCGCATCGGGGGCGCGAGCGCAGGGTGAGGGAACGCGATGACGAGCACGCCGGTGAGCACGTGGACCGGGCATTACGAGACGGTTCCGCAGGACGGGACGGCGACCGCGGAGAGCGCCGGGGCGTGGGCCCCGCGCGCCCGGGGCAGGCACCGCCGTCCCCGGCCCCGCAAGGTGCTTTTCGCCGTCGGCGGACTCGCGCTGGCCGCCGGGGTGCTGAGCCTCGTCCGGCTGACCCCGGACCCGGGCGGCGCCACCGGTCTCGGCACCGCGGATGCCGAACCCCGGCCCGAGCCCGTCGCGGGCACCACGGAGACCGACCTCGACCCCGGCGCCGACACCGCCTCCGGCACCGAGCCCGACGCGGGCCGCTCGGCCGGCCCCGCCACACCCGTCGTGCCCTCGCCGACCGCGCCCAGCGCGATGGGCGGCGCGAGCGGCGCCCCGGCACCCGAGCCCGGCCTGATCCCGGGCGTCCCCGGCGCACCGACGTCCGTCTCCCTCACCCCCGGCGCCACCTACACCCCGGCCGCGCCCGCGCCCCGGGCCCCGGCGCCGGAGACGACCGCCGCCCCGCGGCCCACCGCGCCCCCGCGTACCCCGGCCCCCGACCCGCCCACGGCCGCACCCACGCCCACGCCCACGCCCCAGCCGCGGCAGCCCGACGACACCCGCCCGCCGGGTGTCTGCGTTCCCGTCATCGGCCTGTGCGTGGACCCGCTGGGCGCCGTCGCGCCGAGGCCGTAGGTCACCAGGCCGGGAGAGGGCGCGCACGACCCCGCGTCCGCGCTCCGGTCCGGGCGCCGGGTCTCAGCCGTCGGTGTCGGCGCGTCGGGTCAGCAGCCAGGGCTCGACCACGCCGAGGCCGCGCACGGGGCGCTGCCACATCGGCTGGAGCGCGAAGCGGTACTTCGGCGGCTCCTCGCCCTCCTTCTCGGCGGCGGCCGCCTCCTCCGCGGCCTCGGCCTCCGAGGCCGGGGCGTCGCCGGTGCGGATCAGTTCCTCGGCGAAGGCGCTGTCGACGAGGACGGCGTCCCGTGGAGCTATCGACGTCAGCCGCGAGGCCAGGTTGACCGTCGTGCCGAAGACATCGCCCATCCGGGTGGTGACCGTGCCGAAGGCCATGCCGACCCGCAGTTCGGGCATCGTCTCGTCGTTGCTCATCGTCTCGACGAGCAGCAGCGCGATGTCGGCGGCGATACCCGCGTCGTCGGCCGCGTAGAGGACCTCGTCGCCCAGCGTCTTGATCAGCCGTCCGCCGCGGGCGGCGACCAGGTCGGCGGCGGTCGTCTCGAAGGCCTCGACGAGCTCGCCGAGTTCCTCCTCCTCCATCCGCCGGGTCAGCCGGGTGAAGCCGACGAGGTCCGCGAAGGCGACGGCCAGCCGCCGGTCGACCATCTCCTCGTCGTCGGCGGCCTGGACGACCCGGCCCGCCGACGCGGCGAGCTGCCGGCGCCAGACGTAGACGAGGAACTCCTCCAGTTCGGGCAGCAGCAGCTCGACGATGGGATACGTGACCTCGGTGCGGGTCATCCCCGGCTCGGGCGGCTCGGTCAGCCCCTCCAGGAAGGAGTCGATCTGCCATTCCGCCAGACGGGCGGTGGTCTGCCCGGTGGACCGCGCCACCTGTACGGCCATCGCCTCGCTCAGCAGCCCCGCCTCCACCAGACCGGCCAGGCGCCGCAGCGCCAGGACGTCGGCCTCGGTCAGCGCCTTGGCCTGCCCGATGTCGGCGAAGCCCATGGCCCGCCAGAAACGCGACGCCAGCTCCATGGAGACACCGGCGCTGCGGGCGGCCTGGAACGGGGTGTAGCGCCGCTCGGCGCCGAGGATGAGCTGTTCGAGGCGCAGGGCGAGAGGATGCGGGTCCTCACCGGGGTCGCCCGGCTCACCGGGTTCGGCGGCCGGCAGGTTTCCCCGGCCGTCCGCGCCCGCGCCGGAGCCCGTGTCGTCGACGGTCACGCCTGCTGCCCTTCCGATCTTCCGCGGTCAGGTATCGACCGGCCTCAACTCTACGGCAGGTGTGCGCCAGCTCACTCCGTCCGGTCCGGCGCGGTCACGTCACCCGGCGCTCGGTCACGCCGGCCTCAGATGCACGATGTCTCCCGCGCCCACCGGCTCCTGTACCCCTTCCTTCGTGGCGATCACGAGCCGTCCGTCCCCGTCGACCGCGACCGCCTCGCCGACGATCGACCGGTCCCCCGGCAGCTCGGCCCGTACCGTTCGTCCCAGCGTCGCGCACCCGGCCGCGTACGTCTCCTGGAGACCGCTCGCCGCCGGGTCGCCGCCGGCCTCCCGCCAGCGCCCGTACCACTCCTCCAGCGAGCGCAGCACGCCCCGCAGCAGAGTGTCCCGGTCCGTGCTCAGCGCCCCGGCCAGGGCGAGCGACCCGGCCAGCGGCACCGGGAGTTCGTCCGCGCGCAGGGTGACGTTGAGGCCGACACCGACGACCACCGCGTCCTGGCCGGCCCGCTCCGCGAGGATGCCGCCCGCCTTGCGTTCCTCTCCGTCCACGGTCACCAGGAGGTCGTTGGGCCACTTGAGTGCCGTGTCGACGCCCGCCGCCCTGGACAGTCCCGTCGCCACGGCGACCCCGGTGAGCAGCGGCAGCCAGCCCCAGCGGGCCACCGGCACCTCGCTCGGGGTGAGCAGCACGGAGAAGAACAGCCCGGACCGCGGGGGCGCCGTCCAGCGGCGGTCCAGCCGGCCGCGCCCCGAGGTCTGCTCCTCGGCGACGAGGACCGCGCCCTCGCCCGCCTCGCCCGCGCTCGCCGCGGCGACCAGGTCGGAGTTGGTGGAGCCGGTGCTCTGCACCACGTCCACCCGCGACCACAGCCCGCCCTCGCGTACCAGCGCCCGGCGCAGCGCCGGGGCGTTGAGGGGCGGACGGTCCAGATCGGACCAGCGGCTGCCGCCGTCGTCTGCTGCATCTCGCGGTGTCATGCAAGCCACCCTAGGTGTGTTGAATGCCGCACTGCCGATCCCCAGGGCCAGCACTACGCTACGGATGAGTAACCGTCCCCCCTTTTGAGCAGGCAGGGAGCCACATCCCGATGTCCGAGCCGGAAGAGCGCCACGAGATCCCAGGGATCGACATCCACACGACCGCGGGCAAGCTCGCGGATCTCCAGCGCCGCATCCAGGAAGCGACGCACGCCGGTTCGGAGCGTGCCGTCGAGAAGCAGCACGCGAAGGGCAAACTGACGGCGCGTGAGCGGATCGAGCTGCTCCTCGACGAGGGCTCCTTCGTCGAGTTGGACGAGTTCGCCCGGCACCGCTCCACCAACTTCGGCCTGGAGCACAACCGCCCGTACGGAGACGGCGTCGTCACCGGTTACGGCACGGTCGACGGCCGTCCGGTCGCCGTCTTCTCCCAGGACTTCACGGTCTTCGGCGGCGCCCTCGGCGAGGTCTACGGCCAGAAGATCGTCAAGGTCATGGACTTCGCGCTGAAGACCGGCTGCCCGGTCATCGGCATCAACGACTCCGGCGGCGCCCGGATCCAGGAGGGTGTCGCCTCGCTGGGCGCGTACGGCGAGATCTTCCGCCGCAACACGCACGCGTCCGGTGTGATCCCGCAGATCAGCCTGGTCGTCGGCCCGTGCGCGGGCGGCGCGGTGTACTCGCCCGCGATCACCGACTTCACGGTGATGGTGGACCAGACCTCGCACATGTTCATCACCGGTCCGGACGTCATCAAGACGGTCACCGGCGAGGACGTCGGCTTCGAGGAACTGGGCGGCGCGCGCACCCACAACGCGGTGTCGGGCGTGGCGCACCACATGGCGGGCGACGAGAAGGACGCCATCGAGTACGTCAAGCAGCTGCTGTCGTACCTGCCGTCCAACAACCTCTCCGAGGCCCCGGTGTTCCCGGAGGAGGCGGACCTGTCCGTCACCGACGAGGACCTGGAGCTGGACTCCATCGTCCCGGACAGCGCCAACCAGCCGTACGACATGCACACGGTCATCGAACACGTGCTGGACGACGCGGAGTTCTTCGAGACGCAGGCGCTGTTCGCGCCGAACATCCTCACCGGCTACGGCCGGGTCGAGGGTCGCCCGGTCGGCATCGTCGCCAACCAGCCGATGCAGTTCGCGGGCTGTCTGGACATCACCGCCTCGGAGAAGGCGGCCCGCTTCGTCCGCACCTGCGACGCCTTCAACATCCCGGTGCTCACGTTCGTGGACGTGCCCGGCTTTCTGCCGGGTGTCGGCCAGGAGCACGACGGCATCATCCGCCGCGGCGCCAAGCTGATCTACGCGTACGCGGAGGCGACGGTCCCGCTCATCACGGTGATCACCCGCAAGGCCTTCGGCGGCGCCTACGACGTCATGGGCTCCAAGCACCTGGGCGCGGACATCAACCTGGCCTGGCCGACCGCCCAGATCGCCGTGATGGGCGCCCAGGGCGCGGTCAACATCCTGCACCGCCGCACGATCGCCGAGGCGGCGGCGAGCGGCGAGGACCCGGAGGCGGTGCGCGCCCGGCTGATCCAGGAGTACGAGGACACCCTCCTCAACCCCTATGTCGCGGCCGAGCGCGGCTACGTCGACTCGGTGATCATGCCGTCCGACACCCGCCGGCACATCGTGCGCGGCCTGCGTCAGCTGCGCACCAAGCGGGCATCCCTCCCCCCGAAGAAGCACGGCAACATCCCCCTCTAAGGAGCCGCTGTGACGATCAAGGTCGTACGGGGCAACCCGACCCCCGAGGAGCTCGCCGCCGCCCTGGCGGTGGTCCGGGCCCGCGCCGCGGCGGCGACGGCCGAGCCGTCCGGCGCGGAGCCCCCGAGGGACGCGTGGTCCGACCCGTCCCGCATCGCCGCCCACCGGGTCCCGCAGCCCGGCCAGGCGTCCTGGACCCGCACCTACTGGCCGGCCTAGGCGCGACACGCTCCCGGCGGGCCCGCGGCCGACAACCACCCGGAGACCGGGTGAACTGCCGCGGGCCCGCAACTTGAGTACGGGTACTCAGGCGCCGTCAACACGGCCGGCCGCACGCTGGTGGAATGCTGTGGTCCGATCCCGAGAACGAGCCGCCCGAGGAACTCCGCGAGATGCAGGAGACCCTGCGGAGACTCGGCCTCATCCTCGCCCTGGCCATGGTGATAGCGATGATCATGCTGGGGCTCAGGTGACGCGCCACGCCGCTAGGCTGAGCGCATGCGCCGACTCGTCCTCGCCTCCCAGTCCCCCGCCCGGCTGAACCTGCTGCGGCAGGCGGGTCTCGCCCCCGAGGTCATCGTGAGCGGGGTCGACGAGGACGCCGTCACCGCCCCCACCCCGGCCGATCTGGCGCTCGCGCTCGCCGAGGCCAAGGCCTCCGTCGTGGCCGCGAAGCCCGAGGTCAAGGGCGCCCTGGTGATCGGCTGCGACTCGGTGCTCGACCTGGACGGCGAGGCGCTGGGCAAGCCCGCGGACGCCGCGGAGGCCACCGCGCGCTGGAAGGCGATGCGCGGCCGGGCCGGGACGCTCCAGACCGGCCACTGCGTCTACGACACCGTCAGCGGCCGCTACACCTCCGCGACCGCCTCCACGGTCGTCCGCTTCGGCGAGCCGACCGACGAGGAGATCGCGACGTACGTCGCCTCCGGCGAACCCCTCTACGTCGCCGGGGCGTTCACCCTCGACGGCCGCTCGGCCCCGTTCATCGACGGCATCGACGGCGACCACGGCAACGTCATCGGCATCAGCCTGCCCCTCGTGCGCCGGCTGCTGGCGCAACTGGGCGTCGGGATCACGGAGTTGTGGGCGCCGTCGGAGGCGTGACCGGGGCCGGCGCGACCGGCGGCCCGCCACCGTCGCCCTTGGCGTCCTCGGGCTGCCGGGCCACGGGCCGCTCCTGGGCGTCGTACGTCATCAGGAGCAGCACGATCAGGGCCAGGACGATCACCATGAACAGGAACTGCGTCCAGCCCAGCAGACCCCACGCGAAGGCGCCCAGCAGGCCGTGTACGACCGCGGCGCTGATCAGCAGCACCCGGCCGACCCCGGCGGGCGCGCGGTCGCGCAGCGCCACCAGCAGGGCCACCACGGCGCACAGGCCGAAGTAGAGGCCGAAGAGGATCCCGCCGACCTTCGAGGACGTCGCCATGACGTCCGGGTCCATGCCGGCCAGCGACATGTCCTGCCGGTCCACCACGACGCCCATGAACCAGTTCAGCGCGGCGACGCCGAGCGCCTCCGCGAACAGCACGACCGCCACGATCCACGCCACCGGTCTGCGCACCACCGGTCCCACCCACTTTCGACCCCGGCCCGAGCAAGGGTGCTGTTACCTGAAGTACGTTCGAGACACCCCGAACGCTACTAACGGGTAAACCCTGGGACAAGGGTTCTGCGCGCGGCAAAGAATCGTTGGGCCATTCGTAGGGACTCCACAAAGAAACGGAGTGTGCCGCAGCACGTGCTCACAGAGACCTTGGCCACATCAGAGGGCTAGGGTTTGCCGGAGGAGTGCTGCGTACGGCGGTACTACAAGGGATTTCACGGTCGAGTGAGCCTGGCATCACGCTCCGTGTGGGCAAGCTCACCTTTGGGGACGGGTCGATGAGTCGTGTCGGCAGTCCCTAAACTCGGCTTGTTTCAAGGAGGGAGCCTCAATCGTGCGCAAGGTGCTCATCGCCAACCGTGGCGAAATCGCAGTCCGCGTGGCCCGGGCGTGCCGGGATGCCGGTATCGCGAGCGTGGCCGTGTACGCCGACCCGGACCGGGACGCTCTGCATGTCCGCGCAGCGGATGAGGCGTTCGCCCTGGGCGGTGACTCTCCTGCGACCAGCTATCTCGATATCGAGAAGGTGCTGAACGCGGCCCGGGAGTCCGGTGCCGACGCCGTTCATCCCGGCTACGGCTTCCTCTCGGAGAACGCCGAGTTCGCGCAGGCGGTCCTGGACGCGGGCCTGATCTGGATCGGCCCGCCCCCGCAGGCCATCCGTGACCTCGGCGACAAGGTCGCCGCCCGGCACATCGCCCAGCGGGCCGGCGCGCCCCTGGTCGCCGGTACGCCCGACCCGGTCTCCGGCGCCGACGAGGTCGTCGCCTTCGCCGAGGAGCACGGGCTGCCGATCGCCATCAAGGCCGCCTTCGGCGGCGGCGGCCGCGGCCTGAAGGTGGCCCGGACGCTGGAGGAGGTCCCCGAGCTGTACGACTCGGCCGTCCGTGAGGCGGTCGCCGCGTTCGGCCGGGGCGAGTGCTTCGTCGAGCGGTACCTGGACAAGCCGCGGCACGTGGAGACGCAGTGCCTGGCCGACAGCCACGGCAACGTGGTCGTCGTCTCGACCCGTGACTGCTCGCTCCAGCGCCGCCACCAGAAGCTGGTCGAGGAGGCCCCGGCACCGTTCCTCTCCGAGGCCCAGGTCGCCGAGCTGTACTCGTCCTCGAAGGCCATCCTCAAGGAGGCCGGCTACGTCGGCGCGGGCACCGTCGAGTTCCTCGTCGGCGTCGACGGCACGATCTCCTTCCTGGAGGTCAACACCCGTCTTCAGGTCGAGCACCCGGTGACCGAGGAGGTCTCGGGCATCGACCTGGTGCGCGAGATGTTCCGGATCGCCGACGGCGAGGAGCTCGGCTACGGCGACCCGGAGCTGCGGGGTCACTCGTTCGAGTTCCGTATCAACGGCGAGGACCCGGGCCGGGGCTTCCTGCCGGCCCCCGGCACGGTCACCACGTTCGCCGCGCCGTCCGGTCCGGGCGTGCGGCTGGACGCGGGTGTCGAGTCCGGCAGTGTGATCGGCCCGGCGTGGGACTCGCTCCTCGCCAAGCTGATCGTCACCGGCGCCACCCGTGAGCAGGCGCTCCAGCGGGCGGCCCGCGCCCTGGAGGAGTTCCAGGTCGAGGGCATGGCCACGGCGATCCCGTTCCACCGCGCGGTGGTCAGGGACCCGGCGTTCGCGCCCGAGCTCACCGGCAGCCAGGACCCGTTCACGGTCCACACCCGCTGGATCGAGACCGAGTTCGTCAACGAGATCCCCGCGTTCTCGGCGTCGGCCGACACCGAGGCCGAGGACGACACGGACCGCGAGACGATCGTCGTCGAGGTCGGCGGCAAGCGCCTGGAGGTCTCCCTCCCGGTCTCGCTCGGCATGAGCCTGGCCCGCACGGGCCTGGCGGCGGGTGCCAAGCCCAAGCGCCGCGCGGCCAAGAAGTCCGGCCCCATGGCCTCCGGCGACACCCTCGCCTCCCCGATGCAGGGCACCATCGTGAAGGTGGCCGTCGAGGAGGGCCAGGACGTCAAGGAAGGCGACCTGATCGTCGTCCTCGAAGCGATGAAAATGGAGCAGCCGCTGAACGCGCACCGCTCCGGCACCATCAAGGGCCTGGCCGCGGAGGTCGGCGCGTCCATCACCTCGGGCGCGGCGATCTGCGAGATCAAGGACTGACCCGGACCATCCCGGTCCACGGAACGAGGCGCCCGCTCCCCGGGCGCCTCGCTTCATTTCCCAGCCCGTCCGACGGCATCACGCAGCCGTCCGGCACCATTCAGCCCGGCAGGCGCCATTCAGCCCGTCCGGCGTTCGAGGACGAGGCCCGTTCAGGGCCGAACGGGGGTCTGGGGGCGGAGCCCCCAGGGAGGGCACCACGCCCGGCGGGCCCACGCACGGCGGCGTACGCACGGCGGGCCTACGCACAGCGGCCCACGCCCGGCGGGCCGCCGGGGTCACCGACGACGCAGGTCGGCAACCCTCGCCCGCTCCGCGCCCGGAGACTGCTCACCCAGCATCGAGGCCGCCCGCAACCCCGCGGCAGCACCCGGCACCTGCCCCCGCCGAGGAGCCGGCAACGGCACGTCCCGACGCTGTTGCTGATGGCGCGCAGGGACCGCATCACCCCCCTGACCCCCCGTCGCCCCCGCGACGGCGATCTGCACCCCCTGGTCCGCCAGAGCCTGGAGCTCGGTGGCCGCACGGTCGTCGTGCGCGGGCGGCTCGTCCGTCACCAGCCGGGTGATGACGTCCGTCGGCACGGTCTGGAACATGGTGTCCGTGCCGAGCTTGGTGTGGTCGGCGAGGACGACCACCTCCGCGGCCGCCTGCACCAGCGCCCGGTCCACGGACGCCGACAGCATGTTGGACGTGGACAGCCCGCGCTCCGCGGTCAGTCCACTCCCGGAGATGAAGGCCCGCGACACCCTGAGTCCCTGGAGGGACTGCTCGGCGCCGCTCCCCACGAGGGCGTAGTTGGAGCCGCGCAGGGTGCCGCCGGTCATCACGACCTCGACCCGGTTGGCATGGGCCAACGCCTGGGCGACGAGCAGGGAGTTGGTGACGACGGTCAGGCCGGGCACCCGGGCGAGCCGGCGGGCCAGCTCCTGGGTGGTGGTGCCCGCCCCGACCACGATGGCCTCGCCCTCTTCGACGAAGTTGGCGGCGAGGTCCGCGATGGCGGTCTTTTCGGCGGTCGCGAGATGGGATTTCTGCGGAAAGCCGGATTCTCGCGTGAACCCACCCGGCAATACCGCACCGCCGTGTCGGCGGTCGAGGAGTCCTTCTGCCTCCAGTGCGCGCACGTCCCGCCGTACGGTCACTTCGGAGGTCTGGACGACGCGGGCGAGTTCACGGAGCGACACGGCCCCGTTCGCTCGCACCATTTCGAGGATCAATTGACGACGTTCTGCAGCGAACACGAAACTGACAGTAACGCGGACGACCGTCTGCTTTCAGCTCTTTGCGCCGAATAGTAGAAGTTGTTCGCACAGGGGGACGGGGAGTGGTATAGGGCCCAGTTCCGGCGCCTATGCCTCGCGCATGCCCGGCAACCCGGCGACGACGCGCCGTCAACTCCCCGTGACCGGCGGGGAGTCGAAACCGGCCGTCAGACCTCGCCCGTCGTCTTGCGGGTGTGCAGCTGTCGCGCCACTTCGGCGATCGACCCGGAAAGCGACGGATACACGGTGAACGCGTTCGCGATCTGTTCGACCGTCAGATTGTTGTCGACGGCGATCGAGATCGGATGGATGAGTTCCGAGGCGCGCGGCGCCACGACCACACCGCCGACGACGATCCCGGTGCCGGGCCGGCAGAAGATCTTGACGAAGCCGTCGCGGATGCCCTGCATCTTGGCGCGCGGATTGCGCAGCAGCGGCAGCTTGACGACCCTGGCGTCGATCTTGCCGCCGTCCACGTCGGCCTGGCTGTAGCCGACGGTGGCGATCTCGGGGTCGGTGAAGACGTTCGAGGAGACGGTCTTCAGGTTGAGCGGGGCCACCGCGTCGCCGAGGAAGTGGTACATGGCGATCCGGCCCTGCATGGCGGCGACGGAGGCCAGCGCGAAGATCCCGGTCACGTCGCCGGCCGCGTACACGCCGGGGGCGGTGGTCCGGGAGACCTTGTCGGTCCAGATGTGACCCGACTCGCGGACCTTGACGCCCGCCTCCTCCAGGCCCATCCCCTCGCTGTTGGGGATGGCGCCGACCGCCATCAGGCAGTGCGAGCCGGTGATGACCCGGCCGTCGGACAAGGTGACCTCGACCCGGTCGCCGACCCGCTTGGCGGACTCGGCGCGCGAGCGGGCCATGACGTTCATGCCACGGCGCCGGAAGACGTCCTCGAGGACGGCGGCGGCGTCCGGGTCCTCGCCGGGCAGCACGCGGTCGCGCGAGGACACGAGGGTGACCTTGGAGCCGAGGGCCTGATAGGCGCCGGCGAACTCCGCGCCGGTCACACCCGAGCCGACCACGATGAGCTCCTCGGGGAGCTCGCCGAGGTCGTAGACCTGGGTCCAGTTGAGGATGCGCTCGCCGTCGGGCTGGGCGTCCGGCAGCTCGCGCGGGTGGGCGCCGGTGGCGAGCAGGACGGCGTCGGCGGTGAGGGTCTCCTCGGTGCCGTCGGCGGCGCTGACCACGACCTTGCGCGACCCGTCGAGGGCCTGCATGCCCGCCAGCCGGCCGCGCCCGCGCAGCACGCGCGCGCCGGCCCGGGTGACGGAGGCGGTGATGTCGTGCGACTGGGCGAGCGCGAGGCGCTTCACCCGCCGGTTGACCTTGCCGAGGTCCACGCCGACGACCCGGGCGGCCTGCTCCAGCGGCGGGGTGTCGTCGGCGACGATGATCCCCAGCTCCTCGTACGAGGAGTCGAAGGTGGTCATCACCTCTGCCGTCGCGATCAGGGTCTTCGACGGCACGCAGTCGGTGAGTACCGACGCTCCGCCCAGACCGTCGCAGTCGACGACGGTCACCTCCGCGCCGAGCTGCGCGGCCACCAGCGCCGCCTCATAGCCGCCGGGTCCGCCACCGATGATCACGATCCGAGTCACGTACTCCATTGTCCCGCACGGGGGCGGGTGGTACTGCCCCGGGGGCCGCGGGAGGCGCCACCGTTACGAGAGTGACGCGTGCGCGGGCTGCCGTACTCTCCTTGCATGTCGCTCTACGCCGCGTACGCCGGCAACCTCGACGCGCGGCTGATGACCCGCCGCGCTCCCCACTCGCCACTGCGCGCCACCGGCTGGCTGAACGGGTGGCGGCTGACGTTCGGCGGTGAGCAGCTCGGCTGGGAGGGCGCGCTGGCGACGGTCGTCGAGGATCCCGCGGATCCCGGCGCGCAGGTCTTCGTCGCGCTGTACGACGTCGCCCCCATGGACGAGGACTCCCTGGACCGCTGGGAGGGCGTGGGGCTCGGCATCTACCGGCGGGCCCGGGTGCGGGTGCAGACGATGGAGGGCGAGGAGTCCGCCTGGATGTTCGTGCTGAACGGCTACGAGGGCGGCCTGCCCGCGGCCCGCTACCTGGGCGAGATCGCCGACGCGGCGGAATCGGCGGGAGCCCCACACGATTACGTGATGGAGCTGCGCAAGCGCCCGTGCTGAGCGCCGTCGACTCCGGACTCGGTGGGCATCCCAGCACACGAACGGGATGGCGCGATGAGCGGCAGGAATGCGTACACCGTCTTCTACACGGCGACCTGTCCCGGCCCATGAGCTCCACCGGGGACGACCGGACGATCCGGCTGACCCGGAACATCCTCATCGAGTACACGGTCAGCGTCGGCAGGCTGCTGATCTTCGTCGTCGAGGTCTTCGACGACAAGGACATCTTCGTCACGGGCGAGTGATCACTCCGGCCCTCTCGTTGGAAACGACAAGACAACGATCGCCATCCCGTGGGCTCTGTCATCTACGCGCGTAGGCCGGAACCGGCTACCCTCAGGCCCGTGAACGCATCTCTTCTCCCGGACGACATCCAGGGCGACCCGCACGCCGCCGCCGACGCCGCCGCCGCGCGCCTGCGCGAACTGACCGGCGCCGAGACCCACGACGTCGCCCTCGTGATGGGCTCCGGCTGGGCACCGGCCGTGGACGCCCTGGGCGCTCCCGACGCCGAGTTCCAGGTCACCGAGCTGCCCGGATTCCCGCCGCCCGCGGTCGAGGGACACGGCGGCAAGATCCGCTCGTACCAGATGGGCGAGAAGCGGGCGCTGGTCTTCCTGGGCCGCACCCACTACTACGAGGGGCGCGGCGTCGCCGCCGTCGCCCACGGCGTCCGTACCGCGGTGGCGGCCGGCTGCAAGACGATCGTGCTGACGAACGGCTGCGGCGGCCTGCGCGAGGGCATGCGCCCCGGGCAGCCGGTGCTGATCAGCGACCACCTCAACCTCACGGCGACGTCCCCCATCGTCGGCGCGAACTTCGTGGACCTGACGGACCTGTACTCCCCGCGGCTGCGCACCCTGTGCAAGGAGATCGACGCGACGCTGGAGGAGGGCGTCTACGCCCAGTTCCCCGGCCCGCACTACGAGACGCCGGCCGAGATCCGGATGGCCCGGACCATCGGCGCGGACCTGGTGGGCATGTCGACCGTGCTGGAGGCCATCGCGGCCCGTGAGGCGGGTGCGGAGGTGCTGGGCATCTCCCTGGTCACCAACCTCGCCGCCGGCATGACCGGCGAGCCGCTGAACCACGAAGAGGTCCTCCAGGCGGGGCGCGACAGCGCGACGCGCATGGGCTCGCTGCTGGCACAGGTGCTGGGCAGGCTGTAGAAGCGGTTCCGCAGCCGACCGGGGGCGACCGTCCCCGGAGCCCCGCCTCGGCCCTGAAGGGGCCTCGTCCTCACAACGCCGGACGGGCTGAGTGACCTCCGCCGGCGCCGACAAGCAACCGGAGGGTGACCCCCCGTGCACGACGATCTCCTCGCCCGCGCCCAGACCTGGCTCGCGGAGGACCCCGACCCGGAGACCCGCGCCGAGCTCGCCGGGCTCATCGAGGCCAAGGACGTCACCGAGCTCGCCGACCGGTTCGGCGGCACCCTCCAGTTCGGTACCGCGGGCCTGCGCGGCGAGCTCGGGGCCGGGCCCATGCGGATGAACCGCGCGGTCGTCATCCGTGCCGCCGCCGGCCTCGCCGCGTACCTCACGAAGAACGGCGGGACCGGCGGGGTCGTCGTCATCGGCTACGACGCCCGCCACAAGTCGGAGGACTTCGCGCGCGACACGGCGGCCGTGATGACGGGCGCGGGCTTCCGGACGGCCGTGCTCCCCCGGCCGCTCCCCACCCCCGTCCTCGCCTTCGCCATAAGGCACCTGGGCGCGGTCGCCGGCGTGGAGGTCACCGCCAGTCACAACCCGCCGCGCGACAACGGCTACAAGGTGTACCTGGGCGACGGCTCGCAGATCGTGCCGCCCGCCGACGCCGGGATCGCGGCCGAGATCGACGCGATCGACGCCCTGAAGGACGTGCCGCGTCCGGAGGCCGGCTGGCAGACCCTCGACGAGGCCGTCCTCGACGCCTATCTGGCCCGTACGGACGCCGTCCTCGCCCCGGACTCCCCCCGCACGGCCCGCGCGGTGTACACCGCGATGCACGGCGTGGGCAAGGACGTCCTGCTGGCGGCCTTCGCCCGCGCGGGCTTCCCCGAGCCCGTCCTCGTCACCGAGCAGGCCGAGCCCGACCCGGACTTCCCGACCGTCGCCTTCCCCAACCCGGAAGAGCCCGGCGCGATGGACCTGGCCTTCGCCAGGGCCCGCGAGACCGGCCCCGACCTGATCATCGCCAACGACCCGGACGCCGACCGCTGCGCCGTGGCCGTGCCCCACGCGGGCGACTGGCGCATGCTGCGGGGCGACGAGGTCGGCTCGCTGCTCGCCGCGCACCTCGTCCGGCGCGGCGCGCGGGGCACGTTCGCCGAGTCGATCGTGTCCTCCTCCCTCCTCGGCCGTATCGCCGAGAAGGCGGGCCTGCCCTACGAGGAGACCCTCACCGGCTTCAAGTGGATCGCCCGCGTCGACGGCCTGCGCTACGGCTACGAGGAGGCCCTCGGCTACTGCGTGGACCCCGAGGGCGTACGCGACAAGGACGGCATCACCGCCGCGCTGCTCGTCACGGAGCTCGCCTCCGTCCTCAAGGCCGAGGGCCGCACCCTCCTCGACCTGCTCGACGACCTCGCCGTGGAGCACGGGCTGCACGCCACCGACCAGCTGTCGGTGCGCGTACAGGACCTCTCGCTCATCACCCGCGCGATGGAGCGGCTCCGCGAGCGGCCCCCGACCTCCCTCGCGGGCCTGGCCGTCACCAGGGCCGAGGACCTCACCCTGGGCACGGACAAGCTGCCCCCCACCGACGGCCTGCGCTACACGCTGGACGGCGCCCGGGTCATCGTCCGCCCCAGCGGCACCGAACCGAAGCTGAAGTGCTACCTGGAGGTCGTGGTCCCGGTCCCCGCGCACGACGGCCTCCCGGCGGCCCGCCGCACGGCGGACGAGCTGCTCGCCGCGATCAAGCGGGACCTGTCGGCGGCGGCCGGCATCTGACCCGCGCCGCCGGTCGGCGTGGCGGGCGCACCCCACGACACCCGTGCGCCGGGCACCCCTCCCGGGTGGCCCGGCGCCGCACACGGGCCCCGGACGTCACCGGACCGGGCACGATCGGGCCGGGCACGACCGGCTCGGCGGGACGGCGGGACGGCGTCACGGGGTCACGGGGTCACGGGGTCACGGGGTCACGGGGTCACGGGGTCACGGGGTCACGGGGTCACGGGGTCACGGGGTCACGGGGTCACGGGGTCACGGGGTCACGGGGTCACGGGGTCACGGGGTCACGGCAGGAACAGCGTGGTCGCCGCGCCCACGACGCCGAGGACGATCCCGAGCGGCCACAGGGCACGTCCTCGCCGTCCCTCGTCCGCCAGGTCGGCCGGGCGGCCCGCCGGGTCCTCCCACATCGCGGTGATCTCGGCGACCGTCCGCTCGTACGGGTGCAGCACGCCCAGCCTGCTCTCCAGCCACGCCCAGCGCGGCGAGGCCACCCGCCACTCCTCGAACGAGTCCTGCCTGCCGCGGATCCTCAGCCGGGCGCCCTCGCACCGCACGAGCCGGATGTCGTCCCAGGTGAGGTGCCGCACGCCGGTCAGGCCGTTGAACCACAGGCCCTCGCGGTCGGCGGTGATCCGCCAGGCGAGCCGGCGCGGCAGCAGCAGCGCGGCGAGCAGGACGGCGCCCGATCGGGAGACGTACGTCCACCACGAGGAGCCGTCCCAGTAGAGCGCGAGGAACGCCAGCACGAGACCGGCGGCGATCCAGTCGGCCCACCCGGCGCGCCACCTCCGCACGCCGACGCCTGCGGCGTCCTGACCGGTCCGCTCGGCGACGGCCGCGGCGGCGGCCCCGCTCAGCGCCTCCTGCCGGGTCTCCCGGGCGGCCTTGCTCTTCTCGGCCCGGAGCCGCCACCGGTACGCGACGCCCGTCACCGGCCGCACGGGCCCCACGGACATCTCCACCACCGGCGGCTCACCGGCCTTGTCGGCGGCGGCGAGGAGTACGATCTCCGCGCCGTCGTAGGGGGCTCCGTACAGGACGGCCTCCCGCAGGGGCCCGGCACGCTCGTCGTCGATCCGCGAGATCAGCTCCCGGACGGCCTCGTCATCGGCGTCACCGGCACCGGCACCGGCACCGGCACCACCGTCGGCTGCGTCGTCACCGTCACCGTCATCCGTCGTGCCCCCGCCCAGCGCGACCGTGGAGACCGTGAACAAGGGGCGCAGCGCGGCGATGTCGTCGGCGGCGAAGACCTCGGTCTCGACGTCGGCGTTCTCCCGCACGAGCACCCGCAGCACCGGGACGGGCGCCCGGCGCAGCCCGAGGGCCCGGCGGCGGGCCAGGGCCGCGGAGAGCAGCACCGTGAGGCCGAGCCCGGCGAGGCACCAGCCGGCCGCCGGAACCGTCTGCCGGTCCTCGGCCAGGTCCCAGAGGCCCGCGGTGGCGCCGAGGGCTCCTCCGGCGACGACCGTGACGAGCCCGGACCAGAGCAGAAACGTCCCGCGCTCCGCCCGGCGGCCCGCGTCACCGGGCGCCCGGAAGGGCACCCCGGCGGTCACTCCCCCGGCGGCCTCGTGCCCCGCCGCCCGCTGCCGCCTCCGTGCGGCCAGCCGCAGGCACACGGCCGTCCAGACGCCCACGAGCGCGGCCAGCAGCCCCAGCCGGACGAGCCAGCCGAAGTCGCCCAGCGCCAGTACGACGGCGGCGGCGAAGGGCATGAGGACCAGGGCCGCCTCGGGCCGCAGCACGCACCACACGACGTGCAGGGCGACCAGTGCGGCAGCCCAGCCGGGCAGTCCGGCGGACCGGGCCAGCAGACCGGCGCCGGCCACGGCCGTCAATTGCAGCGCCACGAACAGCGACGTCCGCGCCCGCACGGGCACCCAGCGCGGCGGCAGCGCGCGCGTCCAGCGTGCCGCCTGCCCGGCGTCCCAGAGCGGGCAGCCCTCGGGTGTCGCCGCCTCGGGCAGGCGCAGAACCTCAGCAGAATGCGTACTCATCGTTCCCCCGGCCCACCGGCCCACCAGATCTCAGGGCCCCGCACAACGGCCGTCACGGCCGGGGCATGTACCGATCATGACGAAAGACCCTGTGATCCACGGCAACGCCCGGATCACGATTCACCCCACACCCTCACACCCCGAGCGCCATCGTCCACCGCCCCGGCCCCACAACGCGCCCCACACCCGCGCCCGCACCCCGGCCCGGCCTCCGGACCCGGCCCCGACACCCGGCACCCGGCACCCGGCACCCGGCACCCGGCCCGAACCCAAGGGCCGGGCCCCCGGACCCGGCACCTCACCCCAGGCCGCGAACCCAAGGCCCCAGGCCCAGGCCGCTCACCCCACGCCGAGCAGGATCCCCAGCACCACGGCACCCGCCACCGCCGGGCCGAGGATCTCCCAGGCCCAGCGCACGGTCACCTCGCCCTGGGCGGACTCCGCCTTCTCGCGCGCTGCCCACAGCTCCCGCAGCTCGTCCATGACGCGGTCGGTCTCGGCGCGCGCGGGCCCGTCCGCCACCGGGCCGGCGTTGCGCGGCCCCCCGCCCCGCAGGCCGCCGACGCTGCCGAACCCGCCGCCGTTGCGCAGGCCCTGGCCACCGGTCCCGCCGGACCCCTCGGCCGCCGCCCTGGAGACCCGCCGGTTCGCCTTCTTCCTCGCCCGCAGCGAGACGGGGATGGACCACAGCTGGAACTTCGTTCCCGACGCGGCGACGACCTCGTTGGAGTAGCCGGACCGCAGGGAGGCCACCTGCCCCCACGGCAGCACGATCACCCGGAACGGGTTGCGCACCCGGAGCCGGTCCCGGCCGGCGAAGACGGCGGGCCGCAGGGTAAAGGCGACCACCAGCGGCACCACCAGGATCAGCACCGCGAGCGCCAGCCAGGGCGTGCGCCCCTCGCCCGAGAAGATCGCGTCGAGGCCCAGCCAGCCCACCAGGCCAAGCAGCAGCACGCCGCCGGCCAGGCCCGCGGGCGACCGGTAGACGCGGTCGTGGGTCTCGGGTACCGAGGGCTGCGGTGCGGGTGGCTGGTCTTCCGGGGTCGTCATGAGCCCGATTCTGCCCGACGCCCACCGGCCCGCTCGTCCCCGACCCCGCGGTTCACGACGAGCACGGATGCGATCGCCGGGGTGTACAGCCGCTACGCGCGTAGATATGCTCGTCTGGTGACCATGCCCACCAATACACCTACCGCAGCCGACGCACTCACGGACGTCACGGCGTCCGACGGCTCGCTGCGCCGCTTCCTCCACGGGCTGCCCGGCGTCGACACGGTCGGCCTGGAGGCTCGCGCCGCCGCGCTCGGCACCCGTTCCATCAAGACGACCGCGAAGGCGTACGCCATCGACCTCGCCATCTCGATGGTCGACCTGACGACGCTGGAAGGCGCGGACACCCCGGGCAAGGTCCGGGCGCTCGGCGTGAAGGCGGTCCACCCCGACCCCACCGACCGTACGACCCCTGCCGCGGCCGCGGTCTGCGTGTACCCGGACATGGTCGCCACCGCCAAGGCGGCCGTCGCCGGCTCCGGCGTCAAGGTCGCCTCCGTCGCCACCGCCTTCCCGGCCGGCCGCGCCGCCCTGGAGGTGAAGCTCGCGGACGTCCGTGACGCCGTCGCCGCGGGCGCCGACGAGATCGACATGGTCATCGACCGCGGGGCGTTCCTCGCCGGCAAGTACCTGAAGGTGTACGACGAGATCACCGCCGTGCGCGAGGCGTGCGGGACGTCCGCCCGGCTGAAGGTCATCTTCGAGACGGGCGAGCTGTCGACGTACGACAACATCCGCCGGGCGAGCTGGCTCGGCATGCTCGCGGGCGCCGACTTCATCAAGACCTCGACCGGCAAGGTCGCCGTCAACGCCACTCCCGCGAACACGCTCCTGATGCTGGAGGCCGTGCGCGACTTCCGCGCCCAGACCGGCGTCCAGGTCGGCGTGAAGCCCGCCGGCGGCATCCGCACCACCAAGGACGCGATCAAGTTCCTCGTCCTGGTCAACGAGACCGCGGGCGAGGACTGGCTGGACAACCACTGGTTCCGCTTCGGCGCCTCCTCGCTCCTGAACGACCTGCTGATGCAGCGTCAGAAGCTGGCCACCGGCCGCTACTCCGGCCCCGACTACGTGACGGTGGACTGATCACCATGGCATCCACGACTGCATCCGCATTCGAGTACGCTCCGGCCCCCGAGTCCCGCTCGGTCGTCGACATCGCCCCCTCCTACGGCCTGTTCATCGACGGCGAGTTCACCGAGGCGGCCGAGGGCAAGGTCTTCAAGACCGTGTCGCCGTCCACCGAGGAGGTCCTCTCCGAGATCGCCCAGGCGGGCGAGGCGGACGTCGACCGTGCCGTGCGGGCCGCCCGCAAGGCCTTCGGCAAGTGGTCCGCGCTGCCGGGCGCCGAGCGCGCCAAGTACCTGTTCCGCATCGCCCGGATCATCCAGGAGCGCAGCCGCGAACTGGCCGTCCTGGAGACGCTGGACAACGGCAAGCCGATCAGGGAGACCCGCGACGCCGACCTGCCCCTGGTCGCCGCGCACTTCTTCTACTACGCGGGCTGGGCCGACAAGCTCGACCACGCCGGTTTCGGCGCGAATCCGAGGCCGCTGGGCGTCGCCGGCCAGGTCATCCCCTGGAACTTCCCGCTCCTGATGCTGGCGTGGAAGATCGCCCCGGCGCTCGCCACCGGCAACACGGTCGTCCTGAAGCCGGCCGAGACCACCCCGCTGTCCGCCCTGTTCTTCGCGGACGTCTGCCGCCAGGCGGGTCTGCCCAGGGGCGTCGTCAACATCCTCCCCGGCTACGGCGACGCGGGCGCCGCGCTGGTCGCGCACCCGGACGTGAACAAGGTCGCCTTCACCGGCTCGACGGCCGTCGGCAAGGCGATCGCCCGGCAGGTCGCAGGCTCGCGCAAGAAGGTCACGCTCGAACTGGGCGGCAAGGGCGCCAACATCGTCTTCGACGACGCGCCGATCGACCAGGCCGTCGAGGGCATCGTCAGCGGCATCTTCTTCAACCAGGGCCAGGTCTGCTGCGCGGGCAGCCGGCTCCTCGTCCAGGAGTCGATCCAGGACGAGCTGCTGGAGTCGCTGAAGCGCCGCCTCGCCACCCTGCGGCTCGGCGACCCGCTCGACAAGAACACCGACATCGGCGCGATCAACTCCGCCGAGCAGCTCTCGCGCATCACCTCGCTCGTCGAGCAGGGCGAGGCGGAGGGCGCCGAACGCTGGTCCCCGGCCTGCGAACTGCCCGCCTCCGGCTACTGGTTCGCCCCGACGCTCTTCACGAACGTCACCCAGGCGCACACCGTCGCCCGCGACGAGATCTTCGGCCCGGTCCTGTCGGTCCTCAGCTTCCGCACGCCGGAGGAGGCCGTCGCCAAGGCCAACAACACGCCGTACGGCCTGTCGGCCGGTATCTGGACGGAGAAGGGCTCCCGCATCCTCGCGGTGGCGAGCAGGCTCCGCGCGGGCGTGATCTGGTCCAACACGTTCAACAAGTTCGACCCGACGTCGCCGTTCGGCGGCTACAAGGAGTCGGGCTTCGGCCGCGAGGGCGGCCGCCACGGCCTGGAGGCGTACCTCGATGTCCGATAAGACTGACAAGACCGAGCAGCAGCGGCTGAGCGTCTTCAAGACCTACAAGCTGTACGTCGGCGGGAAGTTCCCGCGTTCCGAGAGCGGCCGGGTGTACGAGGTGACCGACGCACAGGGCAAGTGGCTGGCCAACGCACCGCAGTCCTCCCGCAAGGACGCCCGAGACGCGGTCGTCGCCGCGCGCAAGGCGTTCGGCGGCTGGTCCGGGGCGACGGCGTACAACCGGGGCCAGGTCCTCTACCGCGTCGCGGAGATGCTGGAGGGCCGCAAGGGCCAGTTCGTCCACGAGGTCGCCGACGCCGAGGGCCTGTCGAAGTCCAAGGCCGCCGGCCAGGTCGAGGCGACGATCGACCGCTGGGTCTGGTACGCGGGCTGGACCGACAAGATCGCCCAGGTGGTGGGCGGCGGGAACCCGGTCGCGGGCCCGTACTTCAATCTCTCCTCGCCCGAACCGACGGGCGTGGTCGCGGTCCTGGCGCCGCAGGCGTCGTCCTTCCTGGGCCTGGTCTCGGTCCTCGCGCCGGTGATCGCGACCGGCAACACGGCGATCGTGATCGCGAGCGAGCGTTCCCCGCTGCCGGCGCTGTCGCTCGGCGAGGTGCTGGCCACCTCCGACGTGCCCGGCGGGGTCGTCAACGTCCTCTCCGGCCGTACGGCGGAGATCGCGGCGCCCCTCGCCGCCCACCAGGACGTCAACGCGATCGACCTCGCGGGCGCCGACGACGTGCTGGCGAAGGAGCTGGAGATCGCGGCGGCCGACAACCTGAAGCGCGTCCTTCGTCCACAGCCTGTGGACGACTGGAGCGCCGACCCCGGCACCGACCGCATGACGGCCTTCCTGGAGACCAAGACGGTCTGGCACCCCACGGGTTCGCTGGGCGCCTCGGGTTCGTCGTACTAGGCCTGCTCCCCGGGCCGCGAGACGCGGAAGCCGCGCCACCCCTCCGTCCGGGGGCGGCGCGGCTTCCGTCCGTGCGGGCCGGCCTCAGCCGCCCAGCACCTTCGTCACGTCCCCCAGCACCGGGATCGAGCCGATGGACTGCGCCTGGGCCACCGGCCCGGTGAGCATCTGGGAGGTCAGCGGCTTGAAGTCGGCGAGCTGGGTGCCGACGCCGTTGTCGAGGGGGTCGACGCCGGTGCCCGCGAGGGGGTTGGGCTTGAGGCCGGAGACGGCGCCGGTGACGTACGTGAGGGAGCCGAGCGCCCCCTGCAGGCCCGCCTGCGGGTCGAGGTGACCGACCGAGGTGGGCCTCGTCCGCACCACGTCGACGGCCGGTTCGCCGGTCGCCGCGGCGGCGGTCCCGGCGGCGGCGCCCAGCGCCACCCCGGCGGTCGCGAGGGCGGCGAGGGCGCGCCGGCCGTTGGAGGTCTGGGGAGAAGCGTGTCGGGCCATCGCAGTGCCGCCTTCTGATGCGCAAGGTGATCAGGTCGACACGAAGGGTAGTTGAGGTGTGACGCGCGCTTCAAAGTCGACCCGCGGGGTCGTTGACGGCCGGGGGGATGCCTCAGACTGGTGTCCCGTGACCTCCCCTCCGCCCATACCGACGCGAGTCGTGCTGCTCTGCGGCCCTTCCGGCTCCGGCAAGTCCCTGCTCGCCGCCCGCTCCGGCCTCCCTGTGCTGCGGCTCGACGACTTCTACAAGGAGGGCGACGACCCGACGCTGCCGCTGGTCGCCGCGAGCTCCGACATCGACTGGGACCACCCCGCGTCGTGGGACGCGGACACGGCCGTCGCCTCGATCGTGGAACTCTGCGCCACGGGCCGTACACATGTTCCCGTCTACGACATCTCGCTCAGCGCGCGCACCGGCGCGGACGCGATCGAGATCGGGCGGACCCCGCTGTTCATCGCGGAGGGCATCTTCGCCGCCGAGATCGTGAACCGGTGCCGCGAACTGGGTGTCCTGGCCGACGCGCTGTGCCTGAGCCGCGGTCCGGTGAAGACCTTCCGCCGCCGTTTCCTGCGGGATCTGAAGGAGGGCCGCAAGTCGGTGCCCTTCCTGCTGCGCCGCGGCTGGCGCCTGATGCGCGCCGAACGCTCCATCGTCGCCCGGCAGACCGCGCTCGGAGCGCACGCCTGCGACCGCGACGAGGCGTTGGGCCGCCTGGCGGCGGCGACCGGCCGGCGCGCCCCGGCGGCACCCACGGCCGCCTAGAACCATTCCGCCGGAGGCGGTACACGCAGAAGCGGGACTGGTTGGACCCCCCGGCCCACCAGCCCCGCTTCCTCGGTGCTCCCCCGTGTCCCCCCGGGGTGGTGCTTCCCCCGTACCGGCGCGGTACCGCTCCCCAGACGTCCCCCGTCGGGCCCCCCGGTACCGCTTTCCCCCGTGTTTCCCCCGTTCACCCTCAGGCGACAAGCTCCCCGAAGGCGTCCTCCTCGTCACGGCCGAAGCTGAGGACCTCGTCCTCACGCAGCCGGCGGAGCGACCGCCAGATGCTGGACTTCACCGTGCCGACACTGATGTCGAGGATCTCCGCGATCTCCGGGTCGGTACGGCCCTCGTAGTAGCGCAGGACCAGCATCGTCCGCTGGAGTTCGGGCAGCCGGGTCAGCGCCTGCCACAGGACCGCGCGCAGTTCGGTGCCGCGCATCGCGTCCGTGTCGCCGGGCGTCTCCGGCAGTTCCTCGGTCGGGTACTCGTTCAGCTTGCGGCGGCGCCACGCGCTGATGTGCAGGTTGGTCATCGTCCGGCGGAGGTATCCGCCGACCGCGGCCTTGTCACTGATCCGGTCCCACGCCCGGTACGTCGAGAACAGCGCGCTCTGCAGCAGGTCCTCGGCCTCGAAGCGGTCGCCGGTGAGGTGGTAGGCGGTGGCGTACAGGGAGGCGCGGCGCTCCTGGACGTAGGCGGTGAACTCCGCCTCGGTCAGCGAACGACGCTCCCCCGTGTCCTCCCTGTACGCGGCTCCCCCGTGAGCCGCCTGTTCCCCCGTGTCGACCACCGTCATGAAGGTGGTGTGCTGTCGCCCGGTGCCGCGAGCGCACCCCCGCCCTCCCCCACGCTCGAAACCGCTCGTGCGGGAGGGGCCCCCGTCGGCACCGGACTTCTCGGAACCCCGGTTCACGTCGTGCAGACGCGTGACGACTGCGACTGCGTTGGTGCTCATACCGTGCAGCGTGTTCATCTCGCGCCCCCCGTCGTGGACTTACCGGTGTTCGGTCTCTCGCTTCGGTCCGGTCCCGCTGTCGTTCCGCGTCGCCTTGCCCGTGACCAAAAGATTGCCCGGGCCACTTCATCGCCGTGTCCGCCGACTGTCACAGACCTGTCACAGGGGCCCGTCACGGCAACACCACAGGCCGTGCACAGGCGTCCGCAGTACGGCAGTTGACCTGGTCCGCGCAGGTCGGCCCGGGGCGCCGCGAGACGCCCCAGACGCCCCTGTGCGTCGCCGCGGCGACGCACAGGGGCCCCGCGGCGGCCCCCCGCGTCCGCGGCCGCTACGGCCCCAGGAGACGGTCCACGACGGGGACGGCGGGCTGACGCGCGGGTTCCCGGCCGGTCTCGGGGACACCCACGGCCCGGCGGGGAGGTCCGGCCGATCTGGTCGGATCCGGCCGCACCGCTCGGTCCGCGCACCCGCGAGGGACCGCTCCCACCGGTCGAAACCGCAGGTCTACGGGGTGCGGCTCGTATGGATGTACGACACCGGCACAGGCGTTCGCGCGATGCGTCCGGCCCTCTCCGGCCCGCCCCCGCCGCCGGAACCACCTCACTCCGGCGCCTCACCACCGACCCACAGGTCGAACGACAGGCCCCTCATGGGCCAGAATGAGCCCGTGCCTTCCCTGTTGCTGATCGAGGACGACGACGCCATCCGTACGGCCCTGGAGCTCTCACTGACGCGCCAGGGACACCGGGTGGCCACCGCTGCCAGCGGTGAGGACGGTCTGAAGCTGCTGCGCGAGCAGCGGCCGGATCTCATCGTGCTGGACGTGATGCTGCCCGGCATCGACGGTTTCGAGGTGTGCCGGCGCATCCGGCGCACCGACCAACTGCCGATCATCTTGCTGACCGCGCGCAGCGACGACATCGACGTGGTCGTCGGGCTGGAGTCCGGCGCCGACGACTACGTCGTCAAACCAGTGCAGGGCCGGGTGCTGGACGCCCGGATCCGGGCCGTGCTGCGGCGCGGCGAGCGCGAGTCGAGCGACTCCGCGACGTTCGGCAGTCTCGTCATCGACCGCGCGGCGATGACGGTGACGAAGAACGGCGAGGACCTCCAGCTCACGCCGACCGAACTGCGGCTGCTGCTCGAACTGAGCCGGCGGCCGGGGCAGGCGCTGTCCCGGCAGCAGTTGCTGCGGCTGGTGTGGGAGCACGACTACCTCGGCGACTCCCGGCTGGTGGACGCCTGTGTCCAGCGGCTGCGGGCCAAGGTGGAGGACGTGCCGTCGTCCCCGGTCCTGATCCGCACCGTGCGCGGCGTCGGCTACCGCCTGGACGCCCCTCAGTGACACAGCCGTCAGGGGGGCTCCGCGGCTGGTCCGCGGCGCGCAGGGGAAGACTGTCGCGGCTGCGTTTCACCAGCCTGCGGCTGCGGCTCGTCGTCGTCTTCGGGGCGGTGGCGCTGACCGCCGCCGTGTCCGCGTCCGGCATCGCGTACTGGCTCAACCGCGAGGCCGTGCTGACCCGTACCCAGGGTGCGGTGCTGCGGGACTTCGAGCAGGAGATGCAGAACCGGGCGGGCTCGCTGCCCGAGCATCCGTCGCAGGACGAGCTCCAGCACACCGCGGGGCAGATGGCCAACAGCAGCCAGCGCTTCGGCGTGCTGCTGGTGGGCGAGGACGCGAGCGGCAAGACCGTCTACGGCAACTCGGGCGGCCTGAACGGGTTCGCGCTGGACGACGTGCCCGGGTCGCTGCGTACGGCGGTGAACAAGCGGCAGGACGTGACGGGCGGCAACAAGTCGCCGTACCACCTGTACTGGCAGCGGGTCGTGGACCACGGCACGCCCTATCTGGTGGCCGGGACGAAGGTGATCGGGGGCGGACCGACCGGGTACATGCGCAAGTCGCTGGAGCCGGAGGCCAAGGACCTCAACTCGCTGGCCTGGTCGCTGGGAATCGCCACCGGCCTCGCGCTGATCGGCGCCGCGCTGCTCGCGCAGGCCGCCGCCACGACCGTCCTGAAGCCGGTGCACCGGCTGGGCGTCGCGGCGCGGCGGCTCGGCGAGGGACGGCTCGACACGCGGCTTCAGGTGTCGGGGACGGACGAACTCGCGGATCTGTCGCGGACGTTCAACCGCACGGCCGAGGCACTGGAGAAGCGGGTCGACGACATGGCCGCCCGCGACGACGCCTCGCGGCGGTTCGTCGCCGACATGTCGCACGAGCTGCGCACCCCGCTGACCGCCATCACCACCGTCGCGGAGGTGCTGGAGGAGGAGCTGGACGCCGAGTCGGGCAGCATCGACCCGATGATCGAGCCCGCGGTCCGGCTGGTGGTCAGCGAGACCCGGCGGCTGAACAACCTGGTCGAGAACCTGATGGAGGTCACCCGCTTCGACGCCGGTACGGCGCGGCTGGTGCTGGACGACGTCGACGTGGCCGACCAGATCACCCACTGCATCGACGCGCGCGCCTGGCTGGACGCGGTCGATCTGGACGCCGAGCGCGGCATCCACGCCCTGCTCGACCCGCGCCGGCTGGACGTGATCCTCGCCAACCTCATCGGCAACGCGCTCAAGCACGGCGGTTCGCCGGTGCGGGTGTCGGTGACGGCGGCGGAGGACGCGGTCGTCATCTCCGTGCGCGACCACGGGCCCGGTATCCCCGAGGAGGTGCTGCCGCACGTCTTCGACCGGTTCTACAAGGCGAGCGCCTCCCGGCCGCGCTCCGAGGGCAGCGGGCTCGGCCTGTCCATCGCCCTGGAGAACGCCCACATCCACGGCGGCGGGATCACCGCCGCCAATTCCCCGGAGGGCGGTGCGGTGTTCACGCTGCGACTGCCCCGGGGGGTGCTGGAGGCGGCGGACGAGGGCGGCGAGGAGGAGGGCCAGCGGGCCGCCGGGCGGCCGGCGCAGGCCGTGCAGTCCATGCCCGTGCAGTCCGGGAAGGCGGGGCAGTCCGGGAAGGCCGGGAAGTCCGTGCGGGACAAGGGGGACGCGTAGTGACCATGCGCCGTGCGAGGGTACGACGGCTGCTCGCCGTTCCCGTGCTGGCCGGCCTGGCCGTGCTGCTCGCCGGCTGCGGGATCCGGGCGACCGAGGTGCCGACCGACTTCGGGGCGGCGCCCTCCCGGGCACGCTGCTCGCTCACCGAGCCGGACGTGACCTCGCAGTCCGCCCGCGCGGGCGTGCCGGTGCAGGTGTTCCTGCTGTGCGGCTCGTCGCTGGTGGCCGTCGACCGGACCGTGCGGGTGCCGGACGGCGCGGCGGACTTCGAGCGGCGGGTGCTGGTGGCGCAGGGGCTGCTCGACCAGCTCGCCGAGTCGCCCTCGGCGGCCGAGAAGGAGGCCGGGTACACGACGGACGTACGCGGTGGCATGACGGTCCGCGGACCCGGTCCGAAGGATCCCGACGACGCGCTGCGGCTGAGCGCCCAGCCCGGCGACCTGACCTCGTACGCCCTCGCCCAGCTCGTCTGTACGTTCTCCGACTCGGCGGCGGCCGAGGGCGACGGCTCGGTGATCCTGGGCGGCCCCGGCTCCGACCCGCTGCGCCGCTACGAGTGCACCGACGAGGTCCGCTCCCGTCCCGGCAGCGCGGAGCCCCCGTCCTCGGCGGTCACCGACCGCGGCTGAGCGGGGCCCCGGGTCCGGCCGGTGTGGCGGACGCCTCAAGTGCTGCGCGGTGGCCGTGGTCGTCGCAGGTCACCGTCTGCCGGAGGGCGGTGGCGGCCGGGCGGGACGGCGGACTCGCGCCGCTGCCGGGGGGCGAGCCGGAACCGATCGTGCCGGGGGGCGCGTCTTGGGGGGCGTGCAGCGTCAAGGCTCCATCGGCGGCAGCGCCGCGATCCGCATCCGCGCGACCGGGATTCTCCTCCTGGCCGCCCATCTCGTGTTCGTCGCCTGGGTCGCGCTGCGCCCGCTGAACGTCCCCTGGGTGGTGCCGGCCAACCTCCATCCGTTCGACGGGATCAGGGCCGACCTGAGACTGGGCTGGCCCGAGGCGGCCCGGCGGATCGGCGAAGGGCTGGCGCTGCTGGCCCCGCTGGGTTTTCTGCTGCCGCTGGTGCACGGCAGGCCGCGGGTCTCGCCGCTCGCCTCCCTGATCCGCACGGTCACCGCGGGCGCCCTGCTGTCGCTGGGCATCGAGCTGTTGCAGACCGGGGTGCCCGGTCAGGTCGTGGACGTCGACTCGATGCTGCTGAACACCCTGGGCGTGGCGCTGGCGCATGTCGCGGTGGTGCCGGCGGTGCGCGCGTGGCTGCGGCGCGGGGACGAGCGCCGGGGGCGGACCGCGGTCCGTCAGGAGGAGGCCGCTCAGGGTCTGACCCCGAGGATTACCAGGGTCGGGGTCGCACCGTAGAGCGACGCTTCGTCCCCCTTCGTCACCGTAGCGTTCAGGTAGACGGAGCGGGCCGCAAGGGCCCGTCTCGGACGCTCGCGAAGGAGCCGCAGATGTCCAGCCTCGCTCGCCCCACCCACGGCCGCATGATCGGCGGAGTGTGCGCCGCGCTGGCCAAGCGCTTCGGCACGTCCGCGACCACGATGCGCGTGATCTTCCTGCTCTCCTGTCTGCTGCCCGGCCCGCAGTTCCTGCTCTACATAGCGCTGTGGGTCCTGCTGCCGTCGGAGGACAAGGCGGCGCGCACGGCCTGGTGACGGCCGCCCACGGCAACGCCGTCGGGGCGCGCCCGGTGTTTCCGGGTGCGCCCCGACGGCGTGTCGTGCGGGAGGGGCGGCGTTGTTCAGCCGAGCGGGATGCCGTTCAGCGGGAGGCCGTGCGTCGGCAGGCCCTTGAGCGGCAGACCACCGAGCAGACCGGCGACGGGCGCGGTCGGCCCCTCGGCGAGCAGCTTCTCGGCGACCGGCTGGGCGGCGGTCAGGCCCGCGCCGAGCGCCGGCTGGGCCTGCGTCAGCACCTCACCGGCCGCGGGCAGCGCCGAGGTCAGGTTCTCCGCCGGCAGCGTCCTGGTGACTCCGTCCAGGGCCTGCGTGGCGTCCGGGACGGCGGGGGCGGCGTTCGCGGCGCCCGCACCGACGGCGGCGAAGGCGGCACCGAGAGCGGCGACACCGAGGGTCTTGGCAGCAGACTGCTTCATGATGAATGCGTCCTCGAATGGGATACGGGGAACTGAACGGTTCTCGACCGTAAACACGCAGAGGGGTCGGCGGCAAACATTGAAATGCGGACGGATGGTGAACACCCGCCCGCATCCCATGCCCCGAAAAACCGCTACTCAGCCTTCCGTTCCCGCAGAACCGCTGGTGGAAGCGGTCTGCTGGAACAGCCATTCGGACTTCAGCTCGGAATATCCGGGCTTGATCACGTCATTGATCATGGCAAGTCGTTCATCGAAAGGAATGAATGCTGACTTCATAGCATTGACAGAGAACCACTGGAGATCTTCGAGCGTGTAACCGAACGCGTCGACAAGGTGCTCGAATTCCCGGCTCATGCTGGTGCCGGACATCAGGCGGTTGTCCGTGTTGACGGTGGCCCGGAAGTGCAGCCGGCGCAGCAGGCCGATGGGGTGCTCGGCGTACGAGGCGGCCGCTCCGGTCTGGAGGTTGGAACTGGGGCACAGTTCCAGGGGGATGCGCTTGTCGCGGACGTAGGAGGCGAGCCGGCCGAGCTTCACGGTGCCGTCGGCGGCGATCTCGATGTCGTCGATGATGCGGACCCCGTGGCCGAGCCGGTCGGCGCCGCACCACTGGAGGGCCTGCCAGATCGACGGCAGGCCGAAGGCCTCGCCGGCGTGGATGGTGAAGTGGTTGTTCTCGCGCTTCAGGTACTCGAAGGCGTCGAGGTGCCGGGTGGGCGGGAAGCCCGCCTCCGCGCCCGCGATGTCGAAGCCCACGACGCCCAGGTCCCGGTAGCGGTTGGCGAGTTCGGCGATCTCCAGGGAGCGGGCCGCGTGGCGCATGGCGGTGAGCAGCGCGCCGACCCGGATGCGGTGTCCGTTGCGCCGGGCCGTGCGCTCGCCTTCCCGGAAGCCCTCGTTGACGGCCTCGACGACCTCTTCGAGGCTCAGCCCGCCGTCGAGGTGCTGTTCGGGCGCGTACCGCACCTCGGCGTAGACGACACCGTCCTCGGCGAGGTCCTCGGCGCACTCGCGGGCGACCCGGACGAGCGCGTCGCGGGTCTGCATCACGCCGACGGTGTGCGAGAAGGTCTCCAGATACCGTTCCAGCGAACCGGAGTCGGCGGCCTCGCGGAACCAGATGCCGAGCTTGTCGGGGTCGGTTTCCGGGAGTGGGGCGATGGGGGCACGTCCCACGCCGTCAGGGCTGTGGGGGACCGCGTCCCGGGCGAGGTCGACGATCGTGCCGGGGCGCAGCCCGCCGTCGAGATGGTCGTGCAGCAGAACCTTGGGTGCCCGCCGGATCTGGTCCGAGCTCGGGGTGATGCCCGCCTGGGTGCTCTGGCTCGTCATTTCCGCACTCTAGCTCCTACGCGCGTAGACGGCGCGCTGTACAACTCCGCCGATATGTAACGGTGACCGCACGGACGGGTGGAGTACATCATCGTTTCTGACACTGTTCTGCCATGGCACAGGATGTGACGCCGGTTCGGACGGTCCGGCTGGGGAAGGCGCTCGGCCCCGCGCCGACGTCCGTGAGCGGGGTGGTGGTGCTGCTCCCGGGTGGTGAGGAGGTGTCCGACCGGAGACCGTCCGCCGTGTGGGCGGCCGCCTCCGTGCGGGGGTTGGGGCGCAGGCTGGCCCGGGCGGGACGCGCGGAGGGTCTCGCCGTGCACGCCGTGCACTACCGCTACCGCGGCTGGAACGGCAGCGAGGCGCATCTCGCGGCCGACGCGGCCTGGGCCGCCGACGAGGCCGTACGGCGTTACGGAGACGTCCCCGTGTGCCTGGCCGGCGTCGACATGGGCGCGCGGGCCGCGCTGCGGGCGGGCGGCCACGAGGCCGTCAACTCCGTACTGGCGATCGCTCCCTGGCTGCCGGAGGAGGACATGGCCGCTCCGCCCGAACCGGTGAAGCAGCTGGCCGGGCGTCGCGTGCTGATCGTGCACGGCACCAAGGACGAACGCTGCGACCCCGAGCTGTCGTTCCGGCTCGCGGCGCGGGCGAAGAAGGCGAACCGGGACGTGTGCCGCTTCGAGGTGCACTCCGACGGTCACCGACTGCACCAGTACCGCGGTGAAGTCCTCGCGCTGGCCGAGGACTTCGTCATGGGCGCGCTGTTCGGCCGGGCGCTCTCCCGGCCGGTGGAGGACGCGCTGGCCGCCCCGCCGCCGCTGGGGCTGCGGATGCCGTTGGCCGTGGGGTTCGGCACCTCGTTACGGCGCCCGGGCCGCCCGTGAGGCATGCCCCTCCGGAGCACGGCCCTCAGTCCGGCAGCAAATTGCCCCTTCTCGACAGCAGGAACTTCTTGAAGGCGGCCACGGGCGGGGTGTCGGGGTGGCCGTCCAGCCAGGCCACGCCGATCTCGCGGGCCGCGCGCGGGGCCGTCACCGTCAGCTCCACCACCCCCGGGCGCGCCACGGCGGGCGGTGGCAGCAGCGCCACGCCCAGCCCCGCCGCCACCAGACCGCGCAGGGTCTCCGCCTCCTCGCCCTCGAAGGCGATCCGGGGCCGGAAACCGGCCTCCTTGCAGAGGTCGTCGGTGATGCGGCGCAGGCCGTAGCCCGGTTCCAGGGTCACGAAGGTCTCGTCGGCGGCCTCGGCCAGGCGCACCCGCCTGCGGGCGGCGAGACGGTGGTCGGCGGGGACGACCAGGCGCAGCTTCTGTTCGTCGAGGCGGCGGGCCACCAGGTCGGGGGCGTCCGGGACCGGTGAGGTCAGGCAGAGGTCCAGCTCCCCCGCCCGCAGCCCCTCCAGCATCGCCTCGCCGTAGTTCTGGACCAGGCTGAAGCGGACGCGCGGGTGATCGGCGCGGAAGGCGTGGAGCAGCCCGGGGACGGTCTCGGCGCCCATGGTGTGCAGGAAGCCGAAGGCGACCTTGCCGGTGGCCGCGTCGGCGTCCGCCCGCACCTCGTCGGCGGCCCGCTCGATCTCGCCCAGGGCGCGCTCGACGGAGGCGAGGAAGGTGCGCCCGGCGGGGGTGAGGGAGACCGTGCGGCCGTGACGGGCGAACAGGTCGACGCCCAGGTCCTGTTCGAGGCGGACCATGGCCCGCGAGAGCGTCGACTGCGGGACCTGCATCTCCTGCGCGGCGCGCGTGACGTGCTCGGTACGGGCGACCCCGGCGAAGTACGCGAGCCGGGGGGCCAGCAGCCTCCCCATGTCCGCCATGTCTTCTGTGTCACTGGACGGTGACAGGCGAGCCTCTGACCTCTGCTGATGCACCATGGGAACGATTATGACGATTCCATGCATTGGACGGATGAGGAGGGGCGTACGTAACTTCGAGGCATGTCTCCCGCCAGTACCGGGGCGTCCACGATCGTGGGCGCCGCGTCCTCCGTTCCCCTCTCCTCCGACTCCCGGCTGACCCCCGGCGGCCCCGGCTACCGCCGGATGAGCTTCGCGCTCTTCCTCGCCGGTGTGGCGACCTTCGCGCTGCTGTACTCCACGCAGGCGCTCCTGCCGCTGATCTCGAACGACTTCGGGGTGGCGGCGGGCCAGGCCAGCTGGACGGTGGCGGCGGCGACCGGCGGACTGGCGCTGTTCGTGCTCCCCATGAGCGCACTGTCGGAGCGCTACGGCCGCCGTACGGTCATGACGGCCTCGCTGGGCGTCGCCGTGGGCGTGGGCCTGCTGGTCCCGTTCGCGCCCTCGCTGGGCACGCTGGTCGTGCTGCGGGCGGTGCAGGGCGCGGCGCTGGCCGGTCTTCCGGCGTCGGCGACCGCGTATCTCGCCGAGGAGGTCCGGCCGAAGGCGCTCGTCACGGCGATCGGCCTGTTCGTGGCGGGCAACAGCGTCGGCGGGATGAGCGGCCGGGTCATCACCGGCTGGGTCGCGCAGGAGTGGGGCTGGCGGGTGGCCGTCGGGGTGATCGGCGCCCTCGCGGTGGCCTGCGCCATCGCCTTCCGGCTGCTGCTGCCGACGCCCCGGCACTTCAAGACGGGTTCACTGGCGCCGCGCGTGCTGATCGGCACGGTCCGCGAGCACCTCGCCAACCCGCTGCTGTGCCGTCTGTACGCGATCGGCGCGCTGTTCATGACGGTCTTCGGCGGCGTGTACACGGTGATCGGCTACCGGCTGACGGAGGAGCCGTTCTCCCTGCCCCAGGGCATCGTCGGCTCGATCTTCCTGGTGTACCTGGTGGGCACGGTGTCGGCGTCGACGGCGGGCCGGCTGGTCGGCCGCTTCGGCCGGCGCGGGGCGCTGTATCTGGCGGGCGGCACCACGGCCACCGGACTGCTGCTGTCGCTGGCGGACTCGCTGGGGCTGGTCCTGCTCGGCCTGGTCCTGATCACGGCGGGCTTCTTCGCGGGGCACGCGGTGGCCTCCTCGGCCGTCGGCAAGACGGCGACGACCGGCCGCGCCCAGGCCTCCGCGCTGTACCAGTCCGCGTACTACATCGGCTCCAGCACCGGTTCCACGGTCGGCGCGCTGGCCTTCCACTCGGGCGGCTGGGCCGGCACGGTCGGCGTGGGTGTCCTCGCGGTGCTCGGCGTCGTGACGATCACGGTGTTCGGGACGCGGGCGGCCCGCCGGGGCACGCTGGTCGCCGCGCACTGAACGTCCCGCGGCCCGCGGGGCCCGGGCACGTGTTCCCCCTGTTCGGGACCGGTTGTCAGTGGTGGCGCCTAGCCTGCGCGCGACACGCGACAACCGGATCGAGCAGGGGGATTTTCCGATGGAGTTCCGGATCGACCGCGGCGATCTCGTCGAGGCGGTGGGCTGGGCGGCCCGCGCGCTGCCCGCCCGTACGCCCGTACCCGTGCTGGGCGGGCTGCTGCTGGACGCGGCGCAGGGCCGGCTGACCGTGTCCGGCTTCGACTTCGAGACGGCGGCGCGGATCGAGACCGACGCCGAGGTCGGCGCGTCGGGCCGGGTGCTGGTGTTCGGCCGCCGGCTCCTCGACATCTGCAAGGTGCTGCCGGACGGGCCGGTGAGCTGCGCCCTGGACGGCACCCGGTTCACGATCGAGGCGGGCGGCACCGGTTTCGGCCTGTCGACCCTGCCGCGCGAGGAGTACCCCACCCCGCCCGCACCGCCGCGGGCGTACGGCACCGTGGACTCGGCCGCGTTCGCGACCGCCGTCGCCCAGGTCGCGGTGGCCGCGGGCCGCGACGACACGCTGCCGGTGCTGACCGGCGTCCAGCTGCGGCTGGAGGGCGACGAGATGACGCTGTCCGCCTCGGACCGCTACCGGTACGCGGTGCGGCGGCTGGAGTGGAAGCCCGAGGCGGCCGCCGACGGGGTGGCGGAGGCGCTCGTGCCGGCCCGGCGGCTGCTGGACGTGACCCGGTCGCTGGCCCGGTGCGGGGTCGTGCGGGTCGGGCTCGACGGTGCCTCGGGTGCCGGTCCGATCGGGTTCGAGGGCGGCCGGATGCGGACCGTCGTGCGACGGCTCGACGGGCGGCTGCCCGCCTACGGGAAGCTGTTCGACATGGCGGGGTCCGCGGTCGCCGAGGTGGACGGCGCGGCGCTGACCGAGGCCGTGCGCAGGGTCGCGGTGGTGGCGGAGGCGAACAGCCCGGTGCGGCTGGACTTCTCGGCCGGATCCGTCCTGCTGCGCGCCGGGTACGGCGACGACATGGCCACCCAGCGGCTGCCCGCCGGGCTGACCGGCGCCGAGGAGGTCACCGTGGCCTTCAACCCCGCCTACCTGCTGGACGCGCTGGCCTCCTTCGAGGCGCCGACCCTGCGGGTGGAGCTGAGGGGGACGGGACAGCGGGCGCTGCTGGGCGCTGCGGACGGTTCCGAGGCCCACCGGCACCTGCTGATGTCCGTGAAGCAGTTGGTCTGAGCGCGGCCCGCGCAAGGGCTCCGAGCTGGGCTTTCGTCGACTCGGCGGGCCGTTGTCAGTGGGCTGCGGTAGCTTCCGAAGTGCGCGAAGACGCGTGACGGAACGGCCACAGGGGTGGGTGGACGATGGGCAACGGCACGGCGACGACGACCGACATCGACGTCGCACTGGAGAAGCACCGGACCGAGCTGACCGGCTACTGCTACCGCATGCTCGGCTCCTCCTTCGAGGCCGAGGACGCGGTGCAGGACACCCTGGTGCGGGCCTGGCGCAGCTACGACAAGTTCGAGGGCCGCTCCAGTCTGCGCTCGTGGCTGTACCGGATCGCGACCAACGTCTGTCTGGACATGCTGACGGCGGGCAACAAACGGGCCCGGCCGATGGACCTCTCCGAGGCCACGCCGCTCGCCCGGGCGGCACTCTCCCCCCGTCCCGACAACACCTGGCTGGAACCGATGCCGGACGCCCGTGTGCTGCCGACGGTGGAGGACCCGGCCGAGGCGGCGGTCGCCAAGGAGTCCGTGCGCCTCGCGTTCATGGCCGCCTTGCAGCAGCTCCCGCCGAAGCAGCGGGCGGTGCTGATCCTGCGGGAGGTGCTGGCGTGGAAGGCGAGCGAGGTCGCCGAGCTGCTCGACACCTCGGTCGCCTCGGTCAACAGCGCGCTCCAGCGGGCGCGGGCGACGCTGTCCGAGCGGGAGACCTCCGGCGCGCACGCGGCCGTGTCCGACCCGCTGGACGAGGAGCAGCGGAGACTGCTCGACCGCTACGTGGCGGCCTTCGAGGGCTATGACATGACGGCGCTGACGGCCCTCCTGCACGAGGACGCCGTCATGACGATGCCGCCGTTCGACCTGTGGCTGACCGGACACGACGACATCACCGGCTTCATGACCACGCTCGGCTCCGCGTGCGAGGGCTCGCGCCTGCTGCCGGTCCAGGTCAACGGCCTGCCGGGCTTCGCCCAGTACAAGCCGGACCCGGACCGGGGCGGGTTCACGCCGTGGGCGATCCAGGTCCTGGAGATCTCAGACGGCCGCCTCACCGGGTTCCACTTCTACCTCGACACCCCGCGCTGGTTCCCCCTCTTCGGCCTCCCGCTCCACCTCGAAGCGGAGACCGACGAGGTCGAGCAGGGCGCGTAGCGCCGCGTCGGGGGCGCGCAGCCGGATGTGTCCCCCGGCCCGCCGGGCGGCCAGCTGAAGCCTGGCCAGCAGGTCGACGGCGACGAGCCCCGGCGGCCCGATCCCGGCGACGTCACAGACGACGACCGGGGCGCCGGTGGCGTCCAGCAGCGCCCGCACGTCGTCGACGAGCCCTGCCACCCGGGGTCGGGTGACGGGGCCGGTCAGGGTGAACACGGGCGGTGTCGTCGATTCCACGATCGGTAGACCGGCACGGGACGCCCAACTCATCGCAGCGCGAGGACCGCGGTCGGGCGGCCCGTGCCGCGAGCCGGTCAGGCGATGCGTTCCAGCACGACGGGGGACGCGGTGAACCCGGTGCCGGCCGCGCCGATGTCGTACGAGCCCGTCACGGCCTGGAGCGCGTACTCGAAGCGCTCCGGGGTGTCCGTGTGCAGCGTCAGCAGGGGCTGGCCCTCGGTGACCGTGTCGCCGGGCTTGGCGTGCAGTTCGACGCCCGCGCCCGCCTGCACCGGGTCCTCCTTGCGGGCGCGGCCCGCGCCGAGGCGCCAGGCGGCGATACCGATGTCGTAGGCGTCGAGGCGGGTCAGGACGCCCGAGGCGCCGGCCTTCACCACGTGCTGTTCCTTCGCGGTGGGAAGCGCGGCGTCCGGGTCGCCGCCCTGGGCCGCGATCATGCGGCGCCAGACGTCCATCGCCGAGCCGTCGGCCAGGGCCTTCGCCGGGTCCGCGTCCTTCACGCCGGCCGCTTCGAGCATCTCGCGGGCGAGCGCGACCGTCAGTTCGACGACGTCCGCAGGGCCGCCGCCGGCCAGCACCTCGACGGACTCGCGGACCTCGAGGGCGTTGCCGGCCGTGAGACCGAGGGGCGTGGACATGTCGGTCAGCAGCGCGACCGTCCGCACGCCGTGGTCGGTGCCCAGACCCACCATGGTCGAGGCCAGCTCGCGCGCGTCCTCGATGGTCTTCATGAAGGCGCCGGTGCCGACCTTCACGTCGAGGACCAGCGAGCCGGTGCCCTCCGCGATCTTCTTCGACATGATCGACGAGGCGATCAGCGGGATGGCCTCCACCGTGCCGGTGACGTCCCGCAGCGCGTACAGCTTCTTGTCGGCCGGGGCCAGGCCGTCGCCCGCCGCGCAGATCACCGCGCCGGTCGTGTCGAGGACGTGCAGCATCTCCTCGTTCGACAGCAACGCGCGCCAGCCCGGGATCGACTCCAGCTTGTCCAGGGTGCCGCCGGTGTGACCGAGGCCCCGGCCGGAGAGCTGGGGGACGGCCGCGCCGCAGGCCGCCACCAGCGGGGCCAGCGGAAGCGTGATCTTGTCGCCGACGCCGCCCGTGGAGTGCTTGTCGGCCGTCGGGCGGGACAGCGCCGAGAAGTCCATGCGCTCGCCGGAAGCGATCATCGCTGCCGTCCAGCGGGCGATCTCGCGACGGTTCATGCCGTTGAGCAGGATGGCCATGTTGAGGGCGGCCATCTGGTAGTCGGCGACCTCGCCGCCGGTGTACGCGTCGATGACCCAGTCGATCTGCTCGTCGCTGAGCTCACCGCGGTCCCGCTTGGTGCGGATGACGGAGACCGCATCCATCGACAACTGCGTCATGGCTTTCCTTCCGGTGGTGCACCGTAGTGCGGGTGCACGGTGGTGCGGCAAGACGTTTCCAGAAACCGCGCGGCCCCTCTGCGCCGGTCAGAGGGGCCGCGCGGGACTTACTTGGTGAGGTGGCCCGGGCCGAAGGCCTGCGGGAGCATCCGCGCGAGCGGCATGATCCCGGCCGGCGTCTCCAGCACCAGTTCCGGGCCGCCGAACTCGTAGAGCAGCTGACGGCAGCGGCCGCAGGGGACGAGGATCTCGCCCCTGCCGTCCACGCAGGTGAAGTGCGTGAGCCGGCCGCCTCCGGTGTTCTGCAGCTCCGAGACCAGCCCGCACTCGGCACACAGGCCGAGCCCGTAGGAGGCGTTCTCGACGTTGCAGCCCGACACGATCCGGCCGTCGTCGACGAGAGCCGCCACGCCGACCGGGTAGCCGGAGTAGGGGGCGTACGCCCGGGACATGGCGTCCCGGGCCACCGTACGCAGCTTCTCCCAGTCGACCGTGTCGGCGGATCCGGCGGCGGGCGGGGTCACTTGCCCTGCCCCTTCCGGTACGGCATGCCGTCCGCCTTGGGCATCCTGAGGGACTGGGCGGAGAGCGAGAGCACCAGCAGGGTGACGACGTACGGCGCGGCCGTCACGACCTGGCGCGGAACCTCGTCCGTGCCGAGGTACCAGACGAACATCAGGGCCGAGACCAGCGCGGTGACGACGGCCGGGACGTACTTCTTGCGCCACGCCAGGTAGGCGGCGCCGAACACCAGGACGATCGCCAGGAGCAGGATCAGCGCGTGCACGTTGGTGGTGCCGCCGCGCAGGTTGAGGCTGTCGGTGTAGCCGAACAGGCCGGCGCCGAGGGCGAGGCCGCCCGGCATCCAGTTGCCGAAGATCATCGCGGCGAGGCCGATGTAGCCGCGGCCCGCGGTCTGGCCGTCGAGGTAGACGTTCGAGGCCACGATGGACAGGAACGCGCCGCCGAGGCCGGCGAAGCCACCGCTGATGATCACGGCGATGTACTTGTACTTGTAGACGTTGACGCCGAGGGACTCGGCGGCGATCGGGTTCTCGCCGCAGGACCGCAGCCGCAGGCCGAAGGCGGTCCGCCACAGCACCCACCAGGTGGCCGGCACGAGGGCGACGGCGATGACGGTGAGCGGCGACAGGTCGGTGATCAGACCGCCGACCAGGCCGGCGATGTCCGAGATCAGGAACCAGTGCTTCTCGTTGAGCGTGTCCAGCCAGCCCGACAGGCCGGGTACGTCGAAGGTGCCCAGCGAGTCGATCGGCGGGGACTGCTTGGAGGAGCCGCCCTGGACCCCCTCGAAGGTGAACTTCGACAGATAGCGGGTGGTGCCGAGGGCCAGGATGTTGATGGCCACACCGGAGACGATGTGGTTCACGTTGAAGGTGACGGTCGCGATGGCGTGCAGCACGGCGCCGATCGCGCCGCCGAGGATGCCGAAGACGACGCCGGTCCACGGGCCCCACTGGTAGCCGGCCCAGGCGCCGAACCAGGTGCCGAGGATCATCATGCCCTCGAGGCCGATGTTGACGACGCCCGCGCGCTCCGCCCACAGACCGCCGAGACCGGCGAGGCCGATCGGCACGGCGAGGCGCAGCGCCGTGGACATCTGGCCGGTGGAGGTGATGCCGTCCGCGCCGGTGATGAGGCGGACGACCGAGGTCAGCACCAGGACGCCCGCGATGATCAGCAGGAGGACCGGGAGCGAGAGTTTGCGGCCGCCCTTGCCGGGCTGCTTCGCCTGCGGCTTGGCGATGGTCGTGGTGCTCATCAGACCGTCACCTCCTTCTTGGTGTTCTGGGCGGCGGCGGCGAGCTCGGCGCCGACGCGCTTCTGCTGACGGCGCAGACCCCACTGGCGGACGGCCTCGTACGAGATGACGACCGCGAAGACGATGAGGCCCTGCATGATCGTGGCGATCTCCTTCTCGTACGCCACCGGGGTCGCGTAGTCGAGGGCGGGAGAGGCCTTGTCGAGGAAGGCGATCAGGAGCGCGGCGAAGGCGATGCCGACCGGGTTGTTGCGGCCGAGCAGGGCGATGGTGATGCCGGTGAAGCCGAGGCCCGTGGGGAAGCTCAGGCTGTAGGTGTGGGCGTCACCCAGCAGCAGGGGCAGGCCGGAGAGGCCCGCGATGCCGCCGGAGATGAGCATGGCGGTGAGGACCATCTTCTTGGCGTCGACGCCGGAGGCCGCGGCGGCGGTCTCGGACTCGCCGGTGGCGCGCAGGTCGAAGCCGAAGCGGGTGCGGTTGAGGACGATCCAGTAGACGATGCCGAGGGCGATGGCGAGGAAGACCAGGCCGTAGATCTCGCCGACGTCGGCGCCGAGGTCGATGCCGGGCACCCAGCCGGAGTCCTTCATGATGCCGGTGGTGTTGTTGTTGCCGACCTGCACGCCCCAGATGTTGTCGAGGGTGAGGTAGCCGATGACGCTGGTGGCGATCGCGTTCAGCATGATCGTCGCGACGACCTCGCTGACCCCGCGGGTGACCTTCAGGACACCCGCGATGCCGGCCCAGAAGGCGCCGGTGAGGACGCCGACCAGGAGCAGCACCGGGATCTGGAGGAAGGACGGCAGGGCGATGTTCGCGCCGACCACGGCGGTCATCATCGCGGCGAGGCGGTACTGGCCGTCGACGCCGATGTTGAACAGGTTCATGCGGAAGCCGATGGCGACCGCGAGGGCGGCGACGTAGTACATGGAGGCCTGGTTGACGATCAGGACCTGGACGTCCGAATAGCTCGCCTGTTCCAGCATGAGCGTGTACGGCTCGATCGGGCTCTTGCCCGAGGCGATCAGCACGACCGAGGTCAGCAGGATCGCCGCGACGAGCGCGATGACCGGGCCGGCCACCGCGAGGAGCACGCGCTCCTTGTCGAACTTCTTCATCGGGCCTCGTCCTCCGGACCGGCAGCTTCCTCGGTGGTTTCCGCGTCGTCGACGTGTTCCAGGTGACCGGACGCGGCGCCGGTCATGGCGGAGCCGAGCTCCTCCGGGGTGATGGTGGCGGGGTCGGCGTCCGCGACCAGCGTGCCGTTGTAGATCACGCGCAGGGTGTCCGACAGGCCGATCAGCTCGTCGAGGTCGGCGGAGATCAGCAGCACGGCCAGGCCCTCGCGGCGGGCCTCGCGGATGCGGTCCCAGATCTGGGCCTGGGCGCCGACGTCCACACCCCGGGTGGGGTGGGCGGCGATCAGGAACTTCGGGTTGTGGCTCATCTCGCGGCCGACGATCAGCTTCTGCTGGTTGCCGCCGGAGAGCGAGGCGGCGGTGACGTCGATGCCGGGGGTGCGGACGTCGAACTCCTCGACGATCCGGCGGGTGTCGGCCTGGGCGCCCTTGATGTTCAGCCAGAAGCCCTTGGCGTTGGGCGCCTCGGTGACATGGCCGAGGATGCGGTTCTCCCACAGGGGCGCTTCCAGGAGCAGGCCCTGACGGTGGCGGTCCTCGGGGATGTAGCCGACGCCGGACTCGCGCCGCCTGCGGGTGTTCCAGGGGGTGATGTCCTCGCCGAGGAAGGCGATGGTGCCGGAGTCGGCGTTCTTGGTGCCGATCAGCGCGTCGATCAGCTCGGTCTGGCCGTTGCCCTCGACGCCGGCGATGCCCATGACCTCACCGGCGTGGATGGTGAAGCTGACGTCGTCGAGGGCCTTCTTGACCTCGCCGCCGAGAGCGACCTCGGGCGAGATCATGCCGCTGACGCCGCCGGCCGTGGGCTCGGCCTCGACGCCGAGGGAGGCGCCGCCGCTGGCGTACACGGTGAGGTTCGCGACCTGGATGACGGGCTGGTCGGTGACCGTGGACTCGGCGGTCTCCGGGGTGGGCAGCTCGCTGCCGACCATCATCTCGGCGAGCTGGCGCGGGGTCGTCTCGGCGGGGACGGCCGTGCCGACGGTGGTTCCGCGCCGGACGACGGTGATCTCGTCGGCGACGGACAGCACCTCACCCAGCTTGTGGGAGATGAAGATGACGGACAGGCCCTCGGACTTCAGCTCGCGCAGGTTGTCGAAGAGTGCGTCGACCTCCTGCGGGACGAGCACGGCGGTCGGCTCGTCGAGGATGAGGGTCTTGGCGCCGCGGAAGAGGACCTTGAGGATCTCCACGCGCTGCCGGTCGGCGACACCGAGGTCCTCGACCAGGGCGTCGGGGCGCACGCCGAGCCCGTAGCGGTCGGAGATCTCCTTGATCTTCCTCCGGGCGTTGCCGCCGATGCCGTACAGCTTCTCGCTGCCCAGCACCACGTTCTCCAGGACGGTCAGGTTGTCGGCCAGCATGAAGTGCTGGTGGACCATGCCGATGCCGCGGGCGATGGCGTCGGCGGGGCTGGAGAAGGTCACCTGCGCGCCGTCGACCGCGATGGTGCCCTCGTCCGGCTTCTGCATGCCGTAGAGGATCTTCATCAGCGTCGACTTGCCGGCGCCGTTCTCGCCGACGAGGGCGTGCACGGTGCCTTTGCGGACGGCGAGGTGGATGTCGTGGTTGGCGACGACACCGGGGAAGCGCTTGGTGATCCCCGCCAGCTCTACCGCGATCGTCGACTGTGCGGTGAGCGGAGGGCTGCTGGACGCGTCGATGGCGCACTCTCCTTGGGAAAGGGGCCGCTCTACGCGCGTAGCGCCCCTGCTTTAAATAGTGCCCGGATCAGTTCGATCTTGATCGATCCTGGTAGGGATTCCGATCAGGTCTCGATCCGTTCCGAGCATTCTGCCGCGCGAACGGGGCGCGGGGAGGACATCCTTCCCGCGCCCGGTTCCGTGGCCGTAACGCTGCCATTACAGCGCTTCTTTGGCCAAGGCCTCTGACAGAAGGTCAGGAGGTCTTCACCGTGATGCTGCCGTCCTTGATGCCCGCTTCGGCCTTCTTGATCGCGTCCTGGATCTCGGTGTTGCTCGCGAAGGTCGGGTTCGAGTCCGACACGCTCACGCCGCCGTTCTCGAGGCTGCCGCGGACCACACCGGTCTCCGGCTTGCCGTCCTTGACGGACTTGGCCAGCGTGTAGACCGCGCCCTCGACGTTCTTCATGGCCGAGGTGAGGATCGAGGCCTTGTAGGCCTTCAGCGCGTCCTGCTTGTACTGGTCGGAGTCGACGCCGATGGCCCAGATCTTGTGGGCGTTGGCGGCCTTGATGACACCCTGACCGGACAGGCCGGCGGCGGCGTAGACGACGTCCGCACCGGCGTCGATCTGGCCCTCGGCGGCGCTCTCGCCCTTGTCGGGGCTGGAGAAGCCACCCTCGGCGGCGGTCTCGGTCAGGTACTGCGACTTGACCGCGACGCCCTTCTTGGTGTCCTGGACGCCCTGCTTGAAGCCGGCCTCGAACTTGTGGATCAGGGGGACGTCCACGCCGCCGATGAAGCCGACGGTGTTGGTCTTGGTGGCCTTGGCGGCGGCGACGCCGGCGAGGTAGGACGCCTGCTCCTCGTGGAAGACGAGGTCGGCGACGTTGTCGGCCTTGATCTGCTCGTCGTCGACGATGCCGAAGGTGGTCTTCGGGTACTTGGCCGCGACCTCCTTGACGGCCGGCGCGTAGGCGAAGCCGACGCCGATCACCGGGTTGTAGCCCTGCTTGGCAAGGCTTTCCAGGCGCTGCACCTTGTCCGCGTCGGACTCGCCGTCCTGCGGCTCGACCGCGGTGGACTTGTAGCCGAACTCCTTGTCGGCCTTGTCCAGGCCGGCCGTGGCGGCGTCGTTGAAGGACTGGTCGCCCTTGCCGCCGACGTCGTACGCGAGCGCGAGGCCCAGGTTCTTGTCACTGCTGCTGGAGGAGGAGGACGACGTGGAGGAGCTTCCGCAAGCGGAAACGGTCACGGCGAGAGCTGCGGTGGCAACACCCGCAACCGCGATTCGGGACACCCGGCGCATGGAACTTGACTCCTTTGTGCAAGCGCCCAAACCAGGCGCTGGTTCCGCCGCAGCGTAACGCGCGTAGACCTGACGGAAAAACCCTTCTGTCCGGTCCGTTACCGAGCTGTGGCCGCAGTCGCGGTCCAGGTTACGGACAGCAGTACGCCCCTTGCGGGAGGCAAGGGGCGTATGGGCTGCAAGGACGCCCGGAAGGGCGTAGCCGGGGCCCGGCCGAAAGGGTTTCGGACCGTTACTTCGTGTTTACCGTGATCTTGCCGTCGATGATGTCCTGCTTGGCCTTGTCGACGGCGGCGACGACGTCCGTCATCGCCTTGTACTTCGGGTTGGTGTCGGCGAATCCGACACCGTCGTTGGAAAGGCTGCCGCGGACCACACCGGACAGCGGCTTGCCCGCGTGGACGGACTTCACGAGATCGTAGACGGCGCCGCCGACGTTCTTCAGCGCCGAGCCGAGGATGTAGTCCTTGTACGCCGCCAGCGCGCTCTGGCTGTACTGGTCGGAGTCGACGCCGATGGCCCAGATCTTCTTGGCCGCGGCCTCGGTGATCACGCCCTGACCGGAGAGACCGGCCGCGTGGTAGACGACGTCGACGCCCGCCTCGATCTGGCCGCTCGCCGCGTCCTTGCCCTTGTCGGGGCTGGAGAAGCCGCCCTCCTGGGCGGTCTCGGTCAGGTACTGCGACTCGATCTTGATGTTGGGGTTGACCGACTTGGCGCCCTGGACGTAACCGGCCTCGAACTTGTGGATCAGCGGGATGTCCACACCGCCGATGAACCCGATGTGCGCCTTCTTGGAGGCCTTGGCGGCGGCGACACCGGCCAGGTACGAGGCCTGCTCCTCGTGGAAGACCAGGTCGGCGACGTTCTTGGCCTGCACCTGCTCGTCGTCGATGATGCCGAAGGTGATCTTCGGGAACTTGGCGGCGACCTCCTTGACGGCCGGCGCGTAGACGAAGCCGACGCCGATCACCGGGTTGTAACCGGCCTGCGCGAGCTGGGTCAGCCGCTGCACCTTGTCCGCGTCGGACTCGCCGTCCTGCGGCTCGATGTCCTGGCCGCCGATCTTGAATTCCTTCTCGGCCTTCTGGAAACCGGCGTAGGCGGCGTCGTTGAACGACTGGTCGCCCTTGCCGCCGATGTCGTAGGCGAGGCCGATGCCCTTGCCCGAGTACGTGCCGGACTCCGTGTCACTGGCCTTGGAGTCGGTGCTGGACTTGCCGCAGCCGGCGGCGGCGAGCGCGACGACCGCGACGGTCACCGCGGCCCGGGAGAATCTCGTTTTCCGAGACATCTGACGCATAGCAAGCACCCCTTCATCCCCACGGCGCCGTGACCGGCCCGCTTTCCCCTTGGTGGCGCCGTCCTGGAGGGGCTCCCCGACAAGCCTTTCCCGATGGCGATTCCGGCGCACAGTAACGCGCGTAGAAGCGGAGGGGAACGGGGTTTCTCCGGGCCGTTATCGATTCGTGCCGACCCCGGGTTACAACCGCGTCCCCCGGGTTACGGGTGGGTGACACAAGAGGACGAAGGGGCGCCATTCCGGCACCCCTTCGTCCGAACGCCCTGGCCGGGGCTTCCCGGCCGGTCCTCAGTGGCCGCGGGTCGCCGCGTCCAGCAGCGCGGCCGCCGTGAAGAGCTCCACGCCGACGGTGATCGCCGACTCGTCCGCGTCGAAGTCGCCCTGGTGCAGATCGCGCACGGTGCGCTCGCCGGGCGGACGAACCCCGAGCCGGGCCATCGCGCCGGGCACCCTCTCCAGGTACCAGGAGAAGTCCTCGCCGCCGAGGCTCTGTTCCGTGCCCTCCACGGCGCTCTCGCCGCGCCGGACGACCATGGCGTCCCGCAGCAGCCCGGCGACGTCTCCGTCGTTGACGACCGGCGGGACACCCCGCACGTAGTTGATCTCCGACTTGGCCCGGTGCAGGTTGGCGACCTCGTCGATCGCCGCGACGACGATGTCCGGGGCCTGCCGCCACGCCTCGATGTCCAGGCAGCGGACGGTCCCGGAGAGCTCGGCGTGCTGCGGGATCACGTTCGGCGCGTGCCCGCTCTCGATCCGGCCCCAGGTGACGGCCAGCCCGGCCCGGGTGTCGACCCGGCGGCCGACCAGCGCGGGCACGTCGGTCACGACCCGGGCGACGGCGGTCACCAGGTCCGTGGTCAGGTGCGGCCGGGCGGTGTGGCCGCCGGGCCCGTCCAGCGAGATCTCCAGCCGGTCGCAGGCGGAGGTGATGGCACCCTCGCGCAGCCCGACCTTGCCCGCGTCGACCCGCGGGTCGCAGTGCACGGCGATGATCCGCCCGACCCCGTCCAGCGCCCCGTCCTCGATGGCGTCGGCGGCACCGCCGGGCAGCACCTCCTCGGCGGGCTGGAAGATCAGCCGCACGGGACGCGGGAGCCGGCCCTGCCGGTGCAGCTCCGCGAGGACGAGTCCGGCGCCCAGGACGACGGTGGTGTGCACGTCGTGCCCGCAGGCGTGCGCGCGGTCCGGCACCGTCGAGCGGTACGCGCACTCGCTCTTCGTGTCCGGGATGGGCAGCGCGTCGATGTCGGCGCGCATCGCCAGGACGGGGACGCCGTCGGCCGCGGCACCCGCCGCGCCCCCTCCGCCCACGGTTCCGATGTCACAGATGAGACCGGTCCCCACGGCGAGTACGCGCGGCTGGAGGCCCGCCTTCTCGAGGCGGGCCTTGATCGCGGCCGTCGTACGGAACTCCTGGTTGCCCAGCTCGGGGTGCATGTGCATGTCGCGGCGGAAGGCCACGAGCTCTGCGCGCAGCGCCTCCGGCAAGACACCGGGAAGGGCTTCGGGCAGCGCACCCGGAAGTGCACCGGGGAGCACGTCTTCCCCTGACGGATCGGCCTCGGACTCTCGGGACATCAGTTGCTTCACCCTCTGAAGGGTAGGACGCCGGGGCGGTCAACTGACCCGATCAACAAAAGTTCAACCCGTTAGGCGAAGAAAAGTTGGCCGCGCGGCGCATGGCTGCTGTGGTGGATGGGTAAACTCGCCGGTTTCGCGGTCGGCACCCACACTTCTTCCTTCCTTCCACGGATACCACGGACCGCTCGAGACACGCCGGGTTTGTCCACGTACCGGGACCGAACCCGGACCGATCCCGGAATCATCACCTCCGCGCAGCGGTTGCGCCACGCTGGGCGACGACGCGGGACCGACCGGGCAGGGTGCCCCCATGGAGACGATGACGTGCGGGTGCGGCGAGGATCGGATACCCGGGGTCCTGGCGAGGGGCGTGCTGGCGCTGACGCTGACCGGGCTGGCGGTGATGGCTCTCACGGCCTGCGTGCTCGGGGGTGCGCTGTGGGCGGTCACCTGGTGGCGGGGCCGCGGGCGCGCGGAGCGGGAGGAAAGCTTCTTCGACGGGTTCGGCCGTTGGGAGGAGGAGACGGCGGAGCCGCCTCCCCCACGGGGCGGCGGCTCGTAGTCACCCTGGTCCCGGCTTTTCTCAGACCGCGCTCACCGCTGCCAGCCGGTGGACGTCCTTCGCCATGCCCGTCACCCCGGAGAGGAAGCCCTGGGCCCGGGGCGAGGCGTGTTCCGTCAGCCAGGCCGGGTCGATGTCGCAGACCGCGACCCGGACGTCGGTGCCGGACAGGGCCAGCGGCAGGGTGTGGACGACCGTGGACGGGAAGCTGAGGACGGTCCGGCCGATGGGGCCCCGGCGGGCGATCAGTTCCAGCGGAAGGTCCGGGCGGACCACCTCCAGTCCCGTCTCGACGGCCAGCCGGTGGAGTTTCTCCGTGCTCTCCCGGCGATGGGCGAAGTAGCGGGTCGCGCCGTGCGCCTCGGCCAGCGTCCGGACCGCCGCCAGATAGCGGTCGGCGTCCACCACGCCCGTCTCCACCAGCGAGGTGCCGACCATGTCCGCGCTCTTCGTCACGCGGGGCGGGCCGAAGCGCTCGCGGGTCCAGGCGAAGACGTTGGACGTGATCGTGACCCCGTCGGGGGCGTCCTTCATGGGCATGGAGGAGAAGATCTCGACCTCGCGGTCCGTGCCGGGGGTCAGCCGGCGGCGGGCCGCGCCGGACACCGGGGCGAAGAGCAGGTCGCGGGGGCCCCGTCGGCCGCCCTTGCGGTGCCAGCGGACGAGGCGTTCACCGCGGGCCAGCTGGCCCACGAACTCCATCGTCGCCGTCCCGTCGTCCACCACGACCAGCTCGCTCGCCCTGGTGATGGTCAGCAGCAGCTGGACGTAACGGGAGAACGGGTCGCCCATCACCATCCGTTCCGCCCGCCGCAGCAGCGGGGTGAGACCGCCGATCGTGTGGAAGGGCGCCGTGGTGCCGCCGCGGGCCTCCTCCCAGCGGACCGTGTGCCCTTCCCGGCGGGCCAGCTCGGCCATGCGGCGCAGCTGGCCGCGGGTCATCGGGTCGGTCGGGGACAGGACGACGAGGGTCAGCCCCGCGCCGGGCTCCTCCCGCGGAGAGAGCTCCCGGGCGGGATCCCGGGTGAGATCCCGGGTGTGCGCCCACTCCAGGACGTTCAGGAGCTGCACCGGACTCTCGACGAAGGCGAGGGTGTGGGGGGTGTGGCCGGTGTTCTTCCCGGCGCGAGGACTCATCGTCGGACGACCATCCCGTAAGGCACTCGAAGGGGTGTTCAGGTCACACCGCGACGGGTTCGCCCGCCGCCGCCGCGATCTCCGCCTCCGTGACGACGCCCGGCACGCGGCGCAGCTTCTTCATCGGGCCGAGCTCGGAGTCGTAGACCTTCTTGACGCCGTCGCCGAGGGAGGCCTCGATGGTGCGGATGTCGCGGACCAGGCGGGTGAGGCCGCCCGGCTCGACGGAGGCGGCCTGGTCGGAGCCCCACATCGCGCGGTCGAGGGTGATGTGCCGCTCGACGAAGGTGGCGCCGAGGGCGACCGCGGCGAGGGTGGTCTGCAGGCCGGTCTCGTGGCCGGAGTAGCCGATCGGGACGTTCGGGAACTCCTTCTCCAGCGTGTTGATGACGCGGAGGTTGAGCTCCCCGGCCTTCGCCGGGTAGGTCGAGGTGGCGTGGCACATCAGGATGTTGTCGCTGCCGAGGACCTCGACGGCGTGGCGGATCTGCTTCGGCGTCGACATGCCGGTGGAGAGGATGACCGCGCGGTGGGTGGAGCGCAGGGCGCGCAGCAGCTCGTCGTCGGTCAGCGAGGCGGACGCCACCTTGTGCGCGGGGACGTCGAACTTCTCCAGGAAGGCGACCGCCTCGGTGTCCCACGGGGACGCGAACCAGGCGATGCCCCGCTCCTTGCAGTACTCGTCGATCCGGCGGTACTCGTCCTCGCCGAACTCGACGCGGTGGCGGTAGTCGATGTAGGTCATCCGGCCCCAGGGGGTGTCGCGCTCGATGTCCCACTGGTCGCGCGGGGTGCAGATCTCGGGGGTGCGCTTCTGGAACTTCACGGCGTCGCAGCCGGCCTCGGCGGCCACGTCGATCAGCTTGAAGGCGTTGTCCAGCTCGCCGTTGTGGTTGATGCCGATCTCGCCGCAGATGTAGACGGGCCTGCCGGGACCGACCTCGCGGGAACCGAAGGAGCGCAGACGGGAGTTGGTGCTCATGGCGGGGATGTCCTTACGTGGTGGGGGTGTCGAGAGAGGGTCCGAGGATCCAGCCGGCGATCTCCCGGATCGCGCCGTCGCCACCGGGGAGGGTGGTGACCGCGCGTGCGGCGCCGCGTACGACGTCGTGGGCGCTCGCGACCGCCACCGGCCAGCCCACGAGGGCGAAGCAGGGGAGGTCGTTGACGTCGTTGCCGACGTAGAGCACGCGCTCCGGCGCGATGCCCTGTTCCTCGCACCACTGCTTGAGCGCGAGGTCCTTGCGGTCGATGCCGTGCAGGACCGGGAGCCTGAGCTTCCGGGCCCGGGCGGCGACGACCGGGTTCTGTTCGGTCGACAGGATCAGCATCCGCAGGCCGGACCGGCGCAGGGCGGCGATGCCGAGGCCGTCGCCGCGGTGCACGGAGACGAACTCCCGTCCGTCGGAGTCGATCAGCACCCGGTCGTCGGTCTGGGTGCCGTCGAAGTCGAGGACGACCGCGTCGATGTCGGCGGCCGTCGGGAGGGACCCGGGCCGGTCCGCGTCGAAGAGGGGCGCGAGCGCCCTGGCCCGGGCCAGGTCGTGCGGGTCGTCGATCTCCAGGACCCGGGCGGGGTCGGTGCGGACGAGTTCCGTGCGGCCGAAGAAGCGGTGGCCGTGCTCGCGGAAGCCGTGGGTCTCCATGGCGTAGGCGGCGCCGGTCTCCAGGAGGTCCTGGGGCCGGTCCTGGCGGCGGGGGCGGAAGGCCTTGTCGTGGTTGACGCCGAAGCCACCGGCCGGGCCGGGGCGCCGGCCGGTGCCCCCGGCCGCTTCGCCGTCGGCGTTGCCGGCCGCGTTGCCGGTGCCGGCGGTCCCGTCGGCGTCGTCGCTGCCCACGGCGCTGTCCGTGGTGCCCGCATCTCCCGCGTCGCGCCAGACGAAGCCATGGAACGGGGCCACCGTGACCGCGGTGTCGGCGCCCCGCTCGACGACGGCCGCCGCGACCCCGTCGATGTCGTCGCGGACGAGGAAGGGGCTGGTGCACTGCACGAGCAGGACGGCGTCGACCGGGGAGCCGTGCAGTGCCTCGTGGGCGTCCAGGGCGTGCAGGACGGCCGCCTCGGAGGTCGCGGTGTCGCCGGCGAGGGCGGCGGGCCGCAGCACGACCTCCGCGCCCGCCTCCCGCGCCGCCGCCGCGATGGCGTGGTCGTCGGTGGAGACGACGACGTCCGTCACGAGGCGGGTCGCCCGGCACTCGTGCACCGCGCGGGTGACGAGCGGCACGCCGCCGACCGGCGCGAGGTTCTTCGCGGGCACGCCTTTGGAGCCGCCGCGCGCGGGGATCACCGCGAGCACACGGCGCATCCCGGCTGGTGAGTCGGACATGGGTTTGTCTCCTTGACGGGTCACAGCTCCCCCATCCGGCGGATGACCGGGGCCACCCGCTGCACGCCGTGCCGGTAGGCGCCGCGCGCCGCCCGGCGCACGATCTGCCGGACCGGTCCCGGCTCCCTGTCGGCGGCCGGCGCACCGGGCAGCGGACCGCCGTCGGGGCCGAGGTGGTGGCGGGCGAGGATGCCGGGCAGATAGCCGGGCGCGGTGACGGGCGTGTAGTACGGGGTGAGGGGCGGCAGGCCGCCCGCGTCGAGCAGGCCGGCGATCCGCTCGCGTGCCGCGTCGAAGGCCGTCGCGTACGAGCCTGTCCCGGAGGGGGGACCCCCTGCGGCGACGCCCTGGCGGGCCACCCACTCCTCGTCGGGGACGGGCCGGTGCCCGGCGTCGAGCTGGTCCCAGGAGGCGAGGCAGCCGGAGCCGACGAAGTGGTGGTTGCCGAGCGCCTCGCGCACCCCGAGGTCGGTGAGGACGACCGTGGGGACCCTGCGGTGCAGGGACTCCAGGGCGGCCGTCGAACTGACCGTGACCATGAGGTCGGTGCGGTCGAGGACCTCGCCCATGTTCCCGTACACCAGACGGAGGTTGGGCGGCGGGTCGAGCCTCTGCACCAGCTTCTGGTACGGCAGCTCCTCGATGTGGGTGGTGTGTTCGCCCGGCTTGGAGCGGAGCTTCAGCAGCACCTCCCGCTCGGGGTGCAGACGCGCGTGCCGCACCAGCCGGTCGAGCAGGTAGGCGCGGTCCCTGCGGTTCTCCGGTACGGAGGGCTGCGCGGCGAACACGACGGTGTAGGGGTCGTGTTCTCCCGTGTACGGGTCACCGCCCAGGAACGGCAGGGCCACTTCGGTCACCGACGAGGCGTCGGCGCCCACTCCTTCGTACACGGCGCGGAAACGCTCCGCGTCCTGACGGGAGTTGGCGAGGACGAGGTCGGCGCCGTGCCGCAGCAGCAGGCCGTCGGCGAGCTTCTCGTAGACGACGCCGACATAGCCGGTGACGACGACGGGCCGTTCGGCGCGCCCCTCCCAGATCCGCTTCAGGCCGTGCAGGATCGCCTGGACGCCACCGCCGACCAGGGCGAGGACGAGGACGTCGTACGGCGTCCGGGTCATGGCGCGCAGGAACTCGGGCGCGGTGACCTCGGTCAGCGAATCGGCGTGCACGCCGACCTCCGCCAGCTGGCGGGGGGTGGGGGTGGCCCGGCCGCGCAGCAGGAATCCGTCCAGGACGGGGGCGGCATGCGTCCCGCTTCCGGATCCGGCTTCCCTGGAGGGCGCGATCCGCGTCGCGGTCAGCGCACCCCATTTCCATCGGGTGTCGGAGTCCGCGAGGACGGCGATCCGCGGGGGGTTGGCAGTACTTGATGGCACGGCCAAGACGCTAGAAAGCAAAAACCTGGCTTTGCCCAATCACCCCTCAACAAAGAGTTAACAGCGGACCACCGAACGCCCAACTGGCCCGGCATTCACTCGAAAGCTTGGGCGGTGCACCATTCCGACACATCGAGTTCACCCCCCGTATCCACATCGGCAAGTTGTGCCGCCGGGGTCCCTTCTAGGGTTTCTCGGGTGCCCAAGCTTTCCGTGATCGTGCCGTTCTACAACGTCCGGCAATACGCACCCGACACCCTGACGAGCCTGCGTGCGAACGCGCGCGACGACTTCGAGTTCATTCTGGTCGACGACTGTTCGACCGACGCGACCTCGGAGATCCTCGCGCGCGCGGAGCGGGATCTGCCGGGCGCGGTGGTGGTCGGACACGAAAGGAACGGGGGGCTGGCCACCGCGAGAAACACCGGAATCGACACAGCGCGTGGCGATTATCTGACTTTCCTGGACGGCGACGACTGGCTGGCGCCCGGGTATTTCCCGCAACTGCTCGCCTCCATCGAGGAGCTGGGCTGCGACTTCGTCCGCACGGACCACGTGCAGTGCACCGGGCGGGCCCGGAGCATTCACCGCGTGCCGCACGGACGGCGCCGGACGGTGATGAACCCGCGGGAAGCGATCCTGCCCGCCGACCGGTCCACCTCGGTGGACTACGCGTACGCCTGGGCCGGCATCTACCACCGCCGCCTCGTCGACCGCGGACTGCTGCACTTCACCGACGGGCTGCGGACGGCCGAGGACCGGCCCTGGATCTGGAAGCTGCACCGGGAGGCGGACAGTTTCGCCGTGGTGGGGCTGCTGGGCGTCCACTACCGGCGCGGGGTGGCCACTTCCCTCACCCAGATCGGCGACGTACGGCAACTGGACTTCGTCCGCGCCTTCGACCAGGTGATCGAGGAGACGGCGCGGGACGCCGAGAGCGCGAAGCTGCTGCCCAAGGCGGTGCGCACCTACTGCGCGGTCATGACCCATCACCTCGGCTCGATCGAGAGGTTCGAACCCGACGTGGCACGGAAACTGCGTTCCCTGTGCGCCGCCGCCCTGAAGCGCATGCCGCAGGACGTGCTCGCGGAGGTCATGGACTCGATGGACGTACAGCGGGCGAGCGCGCTGCGGCGGGTACGGCGCCGGCCGGGCGCGGACCGGACGGGCGCGGACCGGACGGTGGCGGACCGGACGGTGGCCGTCTGATGCCTCGCACCACCCGGATCTTCTGCGTCTCCACCCTGTACGGCGCCGCGACCCTGGCCGCGGCCCTCGACGCGGGGCTCTTCGAACCGACCGACCGCCGGCTGCTGCTCGTCACCAACAACGCGGTCAACCCGGAGACCACACCGTCCGTCGACACCATGCCGGGCTTCGGCCGGATCCGTGAGCGCTTCGACGAGGTGCTGTCCTGGAACGAGACCATCGCCCCCTTCCACCCCGGCGGCTGGGGCCCCCGCGGGGACGACATCCCGATGTGGGAACGGTACGTACGGCTGCTGTGGGAGCTCGGGGACGACGAGGTCCACCTGGCCGTGGAGTCGATCCAGGTGAATCCGGCGCTGGCACTGTGCCAGGTGTTCACCGGCGCTCCCGTCGACGCCTACGCCGACGGCCTGATGAGCTACGGCCCCACGCGCGACAAGATCGACCCGCTGGTCGGCACCCGGGTCGACCGGCTGCTCCACCTCGACCTGGTGCCGGGCCTCACCCCCTTGCTGCTCACCGAGTTCGGCGTACCGCCGGTCCTGGTGCCGTCCGAGGCGTTCCTGAAGGTGCTGGGCGAACTCGCCGAGGACGAGAACGGGTCGCCGGCTCCCGAGGGGCGGCCGGCGTTGCTGCTGGGGCAGTACCTCTCGGCGCTCGGCATCATCGACGACGCCGACGAGGAGCGACTGCATCTGGACATGGTGCGCGGCGCCGTGGCGCTCGGGCACCGCGAGCTCGTCTTCAAGCCGCACCCCGTGGCACCCGCCCGCCGGTCCCGGCTGCTGGAGGACGAGGCGAGGAGGCTGGGCGCCGAACTCTCCCTCCTCGACCGGCCCGTCCTAGCGGAGGTGGCCTACCAGCGGCTGCGGCCCGCGCTCGTCGTCGGCTGCTTCTCCACCGCGCTGCTCACCGCCGCCGGTCTGTACGGTCTCCCGGTCGCCCGGGTCGGCACCGACACCGTGCTGGCCGGGCTGGCGCCGTACCAGAACAGCAACCGGGTGCCGCTCACTCTCGTGGACGCGCTGCTGCCGGACCTGGCGGACGGGCCGGCGGTGGAGGCGTGGGCGATGCCGTCGCCGGAGCGGGTGGACGAACTGGCCGCGCTCCTCAAGGCCGTCGGCTTCGCGATGCAGCCCAGGATCTACCCGGGACTGCTCGGGGACGCGGAACGCTACCTCTCCACACACCTCGACCCCCACACCTTGCGCTACTTCAAGCGCCGACGCCTGGCGGCGCTGGCCCTGCCCGGCGCCGTCCCGGGCCGACTCGCCTTCATCCCGCGCAACGCGACCGTACGCCGCCTGGCGCGCCGGGCGCGGGCCCTGAAGCGGGTGACCGGCAAGCGGTAGCGGCGGTAGCGGCGGTAGCGGCGGTCACCCGCCGATCGCAGACACCACATACCTGGACGGCCGTTCATCCGATCGTCACTCGTGCGCCGCCGGTGGGTCAGCCGTCACTCATCCCCGACTTGTCGGAGATACATAGCGTTCCGTCGTCGCGAGGACGGCCTCGACCGTCACACACGACCGAACACCTCTCACGACTCCCACGGAAGGTCCCAGGATGAGCGCGGCTGACCAGGCGGCGGCCCCGGCCCCGGCCCCGACCTCAGCACTCCGGCTTGACCTTCTCATCCCCGACCGGGCCCCGGTCCGGCCCCGGGCGGAGAGCCGGCTGCGCGCCCTGGACGGGCTGCGTCTGCTGGCGGCCCTGATGGTCTGCTTCTACCACTACGCCGGCAAGAACGGCGAGGTCGCGCAGTCCTGGCACCAGTCCCCCGGCCAGAAGTTCCCGACGCTGTCCCAGTTCGCCACCTACGGCAGCCTGGGCGTGCAGTTCTTCTTCCTGATCAGCGGATTCGTCATCTGCATGAGCAGCTGGGGGCGGAGCATCGGAGACTTCTTCCGCTCCCGGGTCGCCCGGCTGTACCCCGCGTACTGGGCGGCGATCGTCCTGGTCACCGCGGCGGGTCTGGTGCTGCCGGTGGTGGCCGGGCCGCTGCGCCCGGACGAGATCCTCACCAACCTCACCATGCTCCAGCAGCCGATGGGGGTGCCCCGGGTGCTGGGGGTGGACTGGACGCTCTGGGTGGAGGTGCGGTTCTACGCCCTGTTCGCGCTGTTCGTGGTCTGGCGGGGCGTCACCTACCGCCGGGTGGTGATGTTCTGCTGCCTGTGGACGCTGGCCGGCGTCTTCGCCCGGGTCGCCGACAACCCGCTGACCGACGAGCTGGTGATGCGTGACCACGCCCCGTACTTCATCGGCGGCCTGGCCTTCTACCTGATCCACCGGTTCGGCAACGACCTGCTGCTGTGGGGCATCGTGGGCTTCAGCTTCCTGCTCGGCCAGCGCTACTCGGTCACGGCGCTGTGGCACCCCGGACCGCAGGGCCAGTTCCACCGCAGCCCGTATGTCGTCGAGCTGATCATCCTCGTCGCCTTCGTCGCCGTCGCCGCGGTGGCCCTGGGCTGGACGAGCCGGGCGAACTGGCGCTGGCTGACGGTGGCCGGGGCGCTGACCTACCCCTTCTACCTGATCCACGAGCACCTGGGCTGGTTCTTCATCCGGGTGCTGTACCGCGACTTCGGCCTGAACCCGTGGCTGACGTTCGGCACGACGGTGCTGTCCATGCTCGGGATCGCCTGGCTTCTCCACCGGTTCGTGGAGAAGCCGGTCGGGCCCCGGCTGAAGCGGGCGCTCGCCGCCGCGCGGAGGGCGCCGGAGTAGTCCGAGGGCCCGGTGGAGGCCGACCGCGCGGAGCCCCGCGCCCCCGAGGGGGTGAGCGGGGCCGCTGCGCCTCCCGCTCACCCCCTCATCCCTCACCCCTCACCCTCCCGGCTGACGCGGCGTCTGCCGCAGCCGCCGTACCGCGCGCCGTACCGCCGGGTGGCGACGCAGCGCCTCCGCGCGGATCGGGGCGCCGCCCGGCAGACGCAGGCTCGTGAGGCGGCGGCGCTTGAAGTAGCGCTGGTACGGCGACGGTTCGGCGATGTTCGCGGCGAGCCAGGCGGCCGCCTCCGCGCGCAGGCCGTGGTACTTGCGGGACTGCATGCAGTACCCGACGGCCCGGATCAGGGGCGTCAGCTCCTCGGCGGCGCGCGCGAGTTCGAGCGGGGCGCCGAGCTCCTCGTGTTCGGCGTCGGGCAGCGCCACGTCGATGATGGTGAGCGGGACGCGGTTGCTGTTCTCGTACGGCGTGATGCGTTCCAGGAGCAGCTCGGTGCCGACCCGGGCGACGGGAATGCCGTAGAAGGCGGCGGCGGTCATCAGAGCCGTGGAGAAGCAGCCGATGACGAGTTTCGGCTTCAGGAAGGCGAAGACCGTTTCGGCGAGGATCGGTTCGTCGAGCACGGTGAGCCGCACGCCGAGTTCCCCGGCGGCCGCCTCCAGGGACTCGCCGTAGACGGCGGGCGCGCTCGGGTGCGGCTTGAACAGCACGTTCTCGTGGCCCGCGCGGGCGGCGGCCCGCAGCATGCGGACGTGCAGCCGCTCCTCCTCGTCCTGGGTGATCAGGCCGATCGCGGAGAGGTACTGGCCGAGGAGTACGGCGGTGGCGCGGTGGTCGGCCGGAAGCCGCTCGGCGAGGAGGCCGGCGCCGGACTCGCCGATCTGCGCGAGGACGTCGACCATGGCCTCGTCCGGCACGGCCTCGGGCCGCACGCCGTACTCGGACAGGAGCATCGGCCGCAGGCCGGGCACCAGGTCGAGGTGGAGCACGCGTGTGATGCGGCTGCTCATGCCGTGCGGGATGCGGTTGCGGGTCGGGCCGTAGCTCATCAGGCCGTCCGCGTAGACGTGGATCGGGCTGTCCGCGAAGATGTCGGCGATCGCGCGGGAGGGGTTGGCCTGGATGGACTCGCAGGCGATCTCGACCGGATCCTCACCGAGGTCCCAGGCGAGGCGTACGGCCTTCTCCCACAGCCGGGTGTCCTGGGCGCGCGGCGACCAGCCGGCCGGGTGGTGCGGGGAGATGAACTCGTTCCACGAGTGCACCTGGTCGAACTCGGGGCGCAGCTTCTCGAAGCCGGCCATCCGGTCCAGCGGGGTGCCGACCTCCGGCGCGGCGGCGGTGTTGCTGACGACGAGGACGCGCCGGACGCCCTCGCGCGGGCCGAACCGGCCGGCGCGGATCGCGGCGGTGACGGTCGCGGCCGCGTACTGGGTGGCCGAGCAGAATATCTGGATCACGCCGCCACACCCTTCATACCGCCGCGGATCCGGCGCAGCACCTGGACGCGTTCCTCGCCCATTCCCACCACGGCCTCGCTCAGCTCCTCCTCGCCCATCGCGCCCAGCGCCTCGGCGGCCAGCCGCTTCAGCCTCGCGGCCACACCGCGCTCGAACCGGCGCCGGTCGATCAGCTGGTGGGCGATGACGACGCAGAAGTTGCGCAGCGCCTTCCCGCGCAGCCGGTCCGCCTCGGGATCGTCGGCGAGCTCGGCGAGGACGAGGTCGAAGGAGCGGAAGAAGTCCAGCTGGCGCACGTCGCCGATCTGGGTGAGCGAGGTGGCGACGCCCCGGCGGTAGAAGACCCCGTGCAGGCCGGCGACGACGTAGGAGTGCGCCCTGCGGTGCAGGTCCCAGATCCACGGCCGGTCCTCGGCGGTGCGCAGCCCGTCGTGGAAGCGGAGCATGCCCCGGTCGAGGAGGCGACGGTGGTAGACGCCGGCCCACGCGTACGGGTAGTCGACCATCGTGGTGTCGTCGACGGGGAGGATCGAGGAGCGCGGGTCGAGCGGGGTGTGGCGGCGGCCCTCGGGCGCCCGGTGCACGGCCCGCTCGAGGCCGGTGACCTGCACATGGTCGGTGCGGACGAAGTCGACGTCGAACCGCTGGACGACGTCGACCAGTTGGGCCAGATAGCCGGGCGCCAACCAGTCGTCGCCGTCGAGGAAAGTGAGGTAGCGGCCTTCCGCGACGTCGATGCCGGTGTTCCTCGCGGTGGCCAGTCCGCCGTTCCGCTCGTGTCGGATCACCCGGCTGTTCCCGAGCCGCTTCGTCAGGGCGAGGAGCGCTTCGTAGGTCCTGTCCTTGGTGGATCTGTCCTCGACGAAAAGGAACTCGAAGTCGTCCCGGGCATTGTTGACCAGGCTGGTCACGGTCTCGGGCAAATACGACTCGATGTTGAAACAGGGAACGATGACGGACAGGGTCGGTGTGTTGGCCACGTGTGCGCACCTGGATTCTCAGCGGAAAGTCAAGTGATCCTAAGAAAGCAGGATCGGCTTCCGTATGTATCGTCGCCGACACCCAGGTGAATTCGATGTGACATCCGGATCGGGTCGGGAAAGGCCCAATGAAGAACGGGTGAGCCGGCCCCTGTTCCTTTTCGACACCCCGTTCTTCGCGATGTCTTCCAGGATGAGCGGCGTGCCGTCGGCGGAGCCGTCGTTGACGTACACCGACTCGAAGGTGCACGGGCGATGAGTGGTGCAATGCGCCGAATCGACAGACGTTCCCGCCCGTATCCCGGCCCGGCCGGCCGCGTTCGGCTACGGGGCCCCGTACCGCGCGGCGATTCCGGCCACGACGATCTCCAGACCCTCCCCGAACTGCCGGTCGTAGTCGTCGAAGATCTCCGCGCCCGCCCTGGCCGACAGCGGGAACCCGGCGAGCAGTCGGGCGCGTTCCGCCAGGTCGAACCCCTCGCGCCGCTCGCCCGGCAGCGGCTGCACGCCCTGCTCCTCGGTGACGAACCCGATGGTGAACGAGTACGCGGTCGACGAGGCGCGTACGGCGTCGGCGAGGGTGAAGCCGGCGGCCGTGAACAGGCGCAGGTTCTCCTCCATCTGCACGGCGTGGTCGGTGCCGGTGAAGCGCGAGCCGCTGAAGACCTTCGCGCCGTCACGGTGGGCGAGCAGGGCCGCGCGCAGCCCGTGGTTGGCCTTGCGCGTCCGGTCCTGCCAGGTGTCGGCGGGGTCGAACACGATGTCCGCGACCATCCGCCGGTACATCTCGGTCGCCATCTCGTCCAGCAGGGCCTGTTTGTCCTTGAAGTGCCAGTAGAGGGCGGGCGCCTTGACGTCCAGCTCCCTGGCGATGGCACGCAGGGTCAGCCCGTCGAGGCCCGCCTCGTCGAGCAGTCGGAGCGCGGTGTCCGCGACCCGCTTGCGGTCGAGGGGGGCACGCCGTTCGGTACTCACGCTTGACAGCTTAACGCCGTTAAGGCCATGCTCGTGGTCAACGGCACTTAACAGCGTTAAGGAGAGTTGTATGGATATGGACGTGGACGTCCTGATCGTCGGCGCGGGCCCCACCGGTCTCGCCCTCGGCATCGACCTGGCCCGGCGCGGAGTGGACGCGCTGGTGGTGGAACGGGGCGAGACCCTCGCCCCCGGTTCACGCGGCAAGGGCCTCCAGCCGCGCACGATGGAGGTGTACGAGGATCTCGGCGTCCTCGACGAGATCCTCGCCGCCGGTGGCGCGTACCCGGTGGGCATGGTCTGGGCGGACGGCGTGCAGGCCGGCGAGCACGCGATGTTCGACCCGATGGAGGACGGCGAGGAGGGCTGCCGCTTCACCGTCCCCTGGATGGTCCCGCAGTGGCGCAACCAGGAGATCCTGCTGGCACGGCTGACGGAACTGGGCGCAACCGTGGCCTTCGGCCGCGAGGTCGTGCGGCTCGCACAGGACACACAGGGGGTGACGGCGCACTTCGCCTCCGGCGAGCCGGTCCGCGCCCGGTACGCCGTCGCCGCGGACGGCGGCCGCTCGGCGGTGCGCCGCGCGCTGGGCATCACGATGACCGGCGAGACGCTCGACCCCGACCGGGCCCTGGTGGCGGACGTGCGGATCCCGGAGCTGGACCGGACGTGGTGGCATCTGTTCCCGCCGAGCGGACCGGACTCGGGGTTCCTGGCGCTGTGCCCGCTGGCCGGCACGGACCATTTCCAGCTGGTGGCGCGGCTCTCCGGGGAAACGGACCCGGATCTGTCACCGGACGCCATCCGCAAGCTGGTCGCCGAGCGCACCCACCTCGCGCCCGAGGCGGTGACGGACGTCCTGTGGACGTCCGACTTCCGCCCGCGCGCCGCCCTGGCGGACCGCTTCCGCGAGGGACGGATCTTCCTGGCCGGCGACGCGGCGCACGTGCACTCCCCGGCCGGCGGCCAGGGCCTGAACACCAGCGTCCAGGACGCGTACAACCTGGGCTGGAAGCTGGGCGCGGTGCTGAGCGGACGGGCCCCGGAAGCCCTGCTGGACACCTACGAGGAGGAGCGCCGCCCCGTCGCCGAGCACGTACTCGGCCTGTCCACCGCGATCCTGCGAGGGGAGACGAGGCGGGGTGCGGCGACCCGGCAACTCGGCCTGCACTACCGGCACTCGTCACTGAGCGAGGAGACGAGGCAGCACCCCGGTCCGCTCTCCGCCGGCGACCGCTTTCCGGACCTGACGGTCGACGGCGTCCGCCTCTTCGACCGGCTCAGGGGCCCGGACTGGACCCTGCTGACCCTGGAGGACGGCGTGTTCCTGGTCCGCCCGGACGGCTACGTGGGCTGGGCGGGCGAGACGGAGGAAGGGCTCGGGGCCTACCGCGCGCGGTTCGGCCTCGTCTAGCCGTCGCCGTCGAGGAGGGTGTCGACGGCGATCCGGAGAGCCATGGCTCAGAAGGCGTCCGACGGCACGTACGTCCCCCACACCCCCCGGAGGGCGTTGCACACCTCGCCCACCGTCGCCCGGGCCCGCAGCGCGTCCTTCATCGGGTAGAGGACGTTGTCCTCGCCCTCGGCGGCCTTCTTCAGGGCGTCCAGGGCGCCGTCCACCGCGGCCTGGTCGCGTCCCGCCCGCAGCTTCGCGAGGCGTTCGGCCTGCTGGGCCTCGATGGCCGGGTCGACGCGGAGCGGCTCGTAGGGCTCCTCCGCGTCGAGCTGGTAGCGGTTGACGCCGACCACGACCCGCTCGCCGGAGTCGGTCTCCTGGGCGATCCGGTAGGCCGAACGCTCGATCTCGGACTTCTGGAAGCCGTGCTCGATGGCGGCGACGGCGCCGCCGAGGTCCTCGACCTTGCGCATCAGCTCGACGGCCGCCGCCTCGACGTCGTCGGTCATCTTCTCGACGACGTAGGAGCCCGCGAAGGGGTCGACGGTCGCGGTCACGTCCGTCTCGTAGGCCAGTACCTGCTGGGTGCGCAGGGCGAGGCGCGCGCTCTTGTCCGTGGGCAGCGCGATCGCCTCGTCGAAGGAGTTCGTGTGCAGGGACTGGGTGCCACCGAGCACCGCGGCCAGGCCCTGGACGGCGACCCGGACCAGGTTCACCTCAGGCTGCTGGGCCGTCAGCTGGACGCCGGCCGTCTGCGTGTGGAAGCGGAGCATCAACGACTTGGGGTTCTTCGCGCCGAACTCCTCCCGCATCACCCGCGCCCAGATCCGGCGCGCGGCGCGGAACTTGGCGACCTCCTCGAGGATCGTCGTACGGGCCACGAAGAAGAAGGACAGGCGGGGCGCGAAGTCGTCCACGTCCATGCCGGCCGCGACCGCCGTACGGACGTACTCGATACCGTCCGCCAGGGTGAAGGCGATCTCCTGCGCGGGGGACGCGCCCGCTTCCGCCATGTGGTAGCCGGAGATCGAGATCGTGTTCCACTTCGGGATCTCGGCCTTGCAGTACTTGAAGATGTCGGCGATCAGCCGCAGCGAGGGCTTCGGCGGGAAGATGTACGTGCCGCGCGCGATGTACTCCTTGAGCACGTCGTTCTGGATCGTGCCCGTGAGCCGGTCGGCCGGGACGCCCTGCTCCTCGCCGACCAGCTGGTACATGAGCAGCAGCAGGGCCGCCGGGGCGTTGATCGTCATCGACGTCGACACCTTGTCCAGCGGGATCCCGCCGAACAGCACCCGCATGTCGTCGACCGAGTCGATGGCCACGCCCACCTTGCCGACCTCGCCGCTCGCGATCGGGGCGTCGGAGTCGTGGCCCATCTGGGTGGGCAGGTCGAAGGCGACCGACAGGCCCATCGTGCCGTTGGCGATCAGCTGCTGGTAGCGGGCGTTGGACTCCACCGCCGTACCGAAGCCCGCGTACTGGCGCATGGTCCAGGGGCGGCCGGTGTACATCGACGGGTAGACGCCCCGGGTGAAGGGGTACCGGCCCGGCTCGCCCAGCTGCTCGGCCGGGTCCCAGCCCGCCAGGTCCTGCGGCCCGTACACCGGCTCGATGGGCAGTCCGGACTCCGACTCACGCGCCATGGGTGTGATGCCTCCCGTTTCCGAGTCACTCGCCGGTTACTCGCCAGTACCGTCCGGCCTTCCGACGGACTGTATCGGCGCCCGCGCGCCCGGTGCAGAAGGGCGCGCTTTGACCTTCCTCACAGAATGCCGACGGCTTCGCTCACCACCATGCCGCTCCGTTCGCGAGGAGTCATCCGGGGGGAACATCTCAGGCATGCGGATGCGGAGATCGATCGCCGTCCTGGCCGGCACGGCGGCTCTGGTGACGGTGTGCGGCTGTAGCGTGCAGGCCCCGGACACGGACGGAGGGGCGCGTTCGCCCGTGCCCGCCGACGTCGGCGGGACGGCCTCGGGAAGGGCCTCGGCGTCGGCCCCGGCCCGGACCACCACCGACGACAGACCGGGTGCTGCGGCCACGAGCGCCCCGACTCCCGCGGTCCTGTGGTCCCGGGGGGACGCGGGGCGGGCCGTCCGCGAGCTCCAGGCCCGGCTGCGTCAGGTCGCCTGGCTCTTCGAGGGGCCCACGGGAACGTACGGCGAACGCACCGAGCAGGCCGTGAAGGGCTTCCAGGGCAAGCGCGGGCTGCCGGCGACCGGGCGGACGGACGCCGTCACCTGGCAGCGGCTGCTGGGGATGACGCACGAACCCGGGGAGTGGGAGCTGTACCCGATGGGCGGCCGGCCGGCCGCCGCGCCCGATCCCCGGTGTCTGTCCGGGCGGGTGCTGTGCATCGACAAGACGAGCAGGACCCTGCGCTGGATGGTCGACGGCCGGACCCGGACGACGGTGTCGGTCCGCTTCGGCTCGCAGTACACGCCCACCCGGGAGGGTGTGTTCCACGTCTACTGGAAGTCCCGCGACCATGTGTCCACGCTCTACCACTCACCGATGCCGTACGCGATGTTCTTCAGCGGCGGACAGGCGGTGCACTACTCGTCGGACTTCGCCGCCCGCGGCTACGCGGGTGCCTCGCACGGATGCGTCAACGTGCGGGACGAGACGGCGATCGCGAGTCTCTTCGCGCAGGTGAGGAACGGCGACAAGGTCGTCGTGTCCTGGTGAGCGCGGGGAGAGGTTCGAGGCGCGAGCGGGACCGGGGGAACGTGTCCCGCCCGCGCCGAGCGCACGAGCCGGAAGTACGGGGGGAACCCCGGCTCTGTGCAAGGGCCGATGACCAGTCGGCTCACTTGTTACTGCGCTCCGGCCGCCGAAAACGTCACACCTCTCGCGAAAAAACTTGGAAGACCGGCGAGACGGTCAACGAAACCGCAGGTCAGCGACGTCGAGAGGACGATCTTCAGTCAGGCCGGCCCTAGCGACCCGCGTGGCCGGAGTGGCCGGAGTGGCCGGAGCCGCCACGGCCGTGACCGCCGCCGTCACCGCCCCGGCCACCGGCGCCGCCACGGCCCCGGTGGCGATCGCGATCGCCGTCACGGTCTCGGCCCCCGTCGCCGTCGTCGTCGTCGGAACCGCCCTTGTCGCCCGAACCGGGTTTGCCGCCCGTGGCGCCGCCGCGGCCCCCGCGGTCGCTCTGGTTCTTCCCGCCGTCCTGGCCGGCGGTGCCGTTCGGGGCGCGGTCGTCGGCTCGGGAGCTTCCGCCGCCACCGCCGAGGACGCCCGCGCAGTACGTCGGCACGTGCGTCGGGCCGCCCGCGAGGTGCTCCAGGGTCTGGCGGCGCTCGGCGTCCAGGGTGCGGCCGGCACTCAGGTCGCGGCAGGAGGAGGTCACGCCGGCCGGCCAGGTGCCGGGGGCGTCCGGGGTGGCCGAGGGGGCGCCGTCCGTCCGGCCGTTCCCGGTGTCCTCGCGGCCGGGGGCGCCCGTGCCGCCGTCCGTCGTCGCCGGGTCCTCGTCACCGCCCGAGGCGTCCGGCTTCGGCGCGGCGGGCGAGCTCTCGTCCGGGGCCGCGGGGGCCGACACGGAGGCCAGGGGACGGGCGGGTTCGGCGCCGTCGAACGGGGCCGGCAGGACGCCGGTCGCCGCGGCCACCCCGCCCACCGTGCCGACGGCGAGCGCGGCGGCCAGCCCCAGCCGTACGGGCCGGCTCCACCGGGTCGGACGCCCGGCTTCCGGGACCCGGCCGCCGATGCGCACCAGTCCCGCGTCGGCGGCGTGCGCATCGGGATCCGCGCCGAGAACGGCGGCACCGGCGGGGCCGGCGAGGTCGGCGCGGTCCGCGTGGGCCTTGCGGAAGGCGGCCAGCGCCGCGGCCTCGCCGGGGAGTTCCTCGTCGGCGGGCAGGGGCTCGGCGGCCTGCGCGGAGAGCGCGTCCAGGGTGCGGGCGAGCCGCTCGGCCGCTGCCCGGGACCTGGCGTCGACAGCGTTGTCGGGTGACTCACCGCGCAGCAGACGCTCCGCCGTTTTTCGGTCGAGCCACCTGTTCTGCTTGTCGGCCATCACATGTCCCTCTGCGTCCGCGCGCGCGTATGCGTCACACCAGCGGACGTCACCGCGCGCGAGCGCGGTTCTCGCTGGGTCGGCAGGGCGTCGAGGGCGCCGCCCGTCTCCGCGTCCTCGCCGAGCAGCTCCGCGAGCTTCTTCAGCCCCCGGTGCGCGGCCGTGCGTACGGCACCGGGCCGTTTGCCGAGCGTGTCGGCGGCCGTCTTGGCGTCCAGGCCCATGACGACCCGCAGCACGACGGCCTCGGCCTGGTCCTGCGGCAGCCGGGCTATGAGCCTCAGCGTGCGGCCGGTGTCCAGCGCCTCCATGGCCTCGCCCGCGGTGTCGGACTCGGCGGGCCGGCCGGTCAGTTCGGTCTCGTCGGTGACCGTGGCCGGGCGCCGGCCACGCATGCGTATGTGGTCCAGCGCGCGGTTGCGGGCGATCCGGGCGGCCCAGCCGCGGAAGCGGTCCGCGTCGCCGCTGAACCGCTCCAGGTCCCGGGCTATCTGGAGCCAGGCCTCGGAGGACACGTCCTCGGCGTCGAGGTCGCCGACGAGCGTGCGTACGTACCCGAGCAGCCGCGGGTGCACCGTGCGGTACACAGTCCGGAACGCGGTCTCGTCCCCGTTCTGTGCCGCGAGCACCGCGGCTGTCAGCTCCGCGTCGTCCCCCACGTCGTGGTTCCTCGGTCGATAATTCGCGGTTTTCTGGACCGCAGGTCGTTGCGGTGGTCTGCCGCTGGCCGTCCGGCGCGAAAGGCACGTTACGACCTGAAACAGCCGCACGTCCATGTCCGTAGAACATGCAACTAACTCGTGACGCGAGCGGGCGTGCCCGGGGTGTGACAGAAAACGCACTCATGGCGCTGTAGGGAGTACGGGCCGCCGCGCGGCCCGTGCCGCGCGACGGCCGGGGCCTCTCCTGTGGGGGGTGGCGGCCTCGGCCGTTGCTTTGGCGGCAACCGGTTACCGCCCCTTGGCCCCGCTCTCGGCGGCCTCGGCGCTCTTCCCGGCCTCGGGTGTCCTCCCGGCCGCGGGTGTCTTCGCGATCTTCGGAGTCCCGGCCGCTTCCGGGGTCCCGGCGGCCTTCCGGGTCCCGGCGGCCTTCGGGGTCTTGGCGGGTTTCGGCCCGTCCCCTGCCGATGCCGACGCGGCTGCCCCTGCCGACGCCGCCGCCTGCGCCGCGCAGTACGCCAGGACGTTCTTCTCGCCGCCGGCCGCCGTCGCGAGCCGTCGCCAGGCGGTGGAGTCCATCGCCTGGCCGCGTCCCCCGACCTTCTCGTAGGCACGGCAGTGCGCGGCGGTGTCGTCGGCGTTCACGGGCCGGTCCCGGTCGGCGGAGGCGGCCGGCCGCGGGCTCACCGGGACGGTGGCGTCGGACCGGGCCCCGGACGCGGTCACCGGGGGCTCGGGGTGCCCCGCGCCCTCGGCGGCGCCGTCCGTGGAGGTCGCCACGGCGGCGAACGCGACCCCGCCGAGTGTGAGGCCGGCGACCAGGACGGAGAGCGTGGCCCGCAGCGAGCGGGCCGTGTGCCGTCGGACCCTGGGCCGCCAGTCGTCCCGGCGCCGGGTCCGGGCCTGGTGGGCGCCCGCGTCCCGGGCCGCCCGGAAGGCGGCGACCGCCCGGCGCTCACCCTCGCCGAACCCGCGCACTCCGTGCTCGCTCCGGTCGCGCAGGGCTCGGCCGAGCAGCGCCTCCAGCGTGGCCGCCGCGGCCTCCGGTCCGTCGTCGGCGGCGTCCGCGGGGTGTGCGCGCCGACGGCTGTGGCCCGCGCCGTCGTTCAGCCGTTCACCCATGTCCGTTTCCGCCTCTGTCCCGTCCGTCCGGTCAGGCCGTTCGACCTGGTGGTCGGGCCCGCCACTGATCCATACGGTCCGCAGCGCTCGCCGTTCATGTCGACTCCCCCAGCGTTCGGGGGCCGCCATCCGTCACACCTTCGCCCTCGGCCGCGGTGCCGAGCCGGCGGGCCAGCCGCTTCAGGCCCCGGTGGGCGGCCGTACGGATGGCGCCGGGGCGCTTGCCGAGGACGCGGGCCGCGGCGGGCCCGTCGAGTCCCACGACCACCCGCAGCAGCACCGCCTCGGCCTGGTCGCGCGGCAGCCCGCGGACCAGTTCCAGGGCGTGCTCGGTGGACAGCGACTCCAGCGCCTCGTCGTGGGTGCTGTGCGGGCCGGCCAGGTCGAGGACGACGTCCTGGTCCAGTACCGCCGGCCGGGGACGGACCCGCAGCCGGCGCAGATGGTCGAGGGCCCGGTGCCGGGCGATGGTCGCGGTCCAGCCGCGGAATCCGGCGCCGTCGCCCTTGAACCGCCCGAGGTCGCGGGCGATCTCCAGCCAGGCGTCGGAGGCCACGTCCTCGGCGTCCTCGCCGACGATCCCGCGCAGGTAGCCGAGCAGTCCGGGCTGCACCAGCCGGTACGCCACGGCGAACGCGGCCTCGTCGCCGTCCTGGGCCCGCGTCACGGCCGCGCCCAACTCCCCGTCGTACGCCTGCGCGCGCCGGGGTTCCCCTCCCTGGCCCAAGACAATCCTCGTTCGTGCGGACTCGGTTCGGCGCGCGACTCCCCCGCCGGACTCCGGGTCCGGACACGGTCACGCCCCCACGCTCCTCAGCGCCGGACCCCGCGGAAGTGTCACAGCGGACGAATCCACCCCCGGGGCCGCGTCACCCTTCCCGCCCCGCCTCCGCCCCCGTCACCCAGGCGCCGGAGCGGGGCTCACGCCCCGACCGCCGAGCAGCCTGGCCGCGCCCAGCGCGGCCGACCGGTAGTCCTCGTACCGCTCCAGGTCGGAGGGCAGCCACCGGGCGAAGACGAGCCAGCAGGCCGACGCCGAGGCCAGCGCCGCCATGATCAGCAACGCGCCCGCACCGGCCGTTCTCGCCCGGCTCGCCCCACTCGTCGCGCTTGTCGCGGTCGTCGCGGTCATCGTGCGTCTCCCCCCGGCCTCTCCGATACCGCAGTCTGCGTCGGCCGCGAGCGGACGGGCAGCGGGCGGGACCGGCAGTCGGGGACCGCTCCTCCCTTCCGGAACCCGGCAACCAGGGGCCGTCCCAGGGGTGGCGGGCACGGCGCCCACGGGGCCCGCTCCGCCGGCGCTACCGCCTCCCGCGCATCGCGTCCCGGCACAGCAGCCGCAGCGAACCGTGGCCGCCGAAGCAGCGGCGGGCCTCGTCGAGGGGCTCCCAGAGACGGCCGTCGGGGGTGCGGACCCAGTGATCGCCGCCGGAGCCCCACCACTCGGCGCCGGTCTGCCGGACGATGACCTCGCCGGCGTAGGCGCCCAGCCCGCGCAGCACGTTCGCCACGGCGTCGTACGGCGGGGCCGCCCGGCGTAGCTCCTCGATCATGCGGTCGACGCGCCACAGGCTCGGCGCCGAGTGGTCGAGGTGGGGCCGGACGGCGTCGGGCACGGCGGCCACCGCCTCCGCCGCCCAGCGCACGGGTTTCGCGGCGGCGGAGGGGCGGGGCGGCGGTCCGGCTCGGTCGGCCCGGTCGGTCCGGTCGGTCTGGTCGTTCGTCCTACGCGTCACATCAGGAAGAGCGACGTCGGCGCGGGTGGCGTCACTCATTTCCGGGGCCTCCCCGGGACCGGTGCAGGACCGACCCACCTCCCCCGCACTCCGCTCACTTACGTCCACGAGCCCGCCGTGACACCACCGCGCGCAGCACCCGGCGGCCCTCCGTGGACACTTCCAGGGCCCGGCGCAGTCCGCCCGCGCCATGGCCGGCGAGCACCTCCAGGACGGTGACCTGGCGGCGCAGTTCGGCGGCGGCGAGGGGCGGCATGCCCTCCGTACGGCCTTCCCGGCGGGAGGCGACCGAGGTGGCGTCCTCGGCCGGGTCGAGAAGGCGGTGGATCTGGAGCGACGCGACGGAGCAGGCGTCGGCCCAGACGCGTATCCCGGCGGCGGAGCGGTCGTCGGGGGCGGCGGCCAGCATGCGGCGGGCGAGGAGTTCGGCCTCGTCGCCCTCCTCCGCCGTGGAGGCGAGCTTGCCGCGCACCTGTTCCAGCAGTTCACCCCAGTCGGCGGCCTCGGAGTCCTCCGTGAGGCTCCCCCACAGCGGCCGCAGGATCTCGTCGTCACCCCCGAGCAGCGGAACGCACCGATCCAAACAAGCCAGCCCACTGGCGGCCAGTCCGCGTTCGTCGGCCTGTGCGATCAGTCCCACCAGGCTCATCCACGCCTCCCTCGCCAGGGCGCCGACCTTACGGAGCCCACACTTCCCCTTACTGCGTGCGACGGGCCAGGAGTGTCACAGCCAGGGGTTTTCAGCCAACTCCGCCGAGTCGGCCGGCGCCACCGGTTCCGCCGAATCCACCACTTCCACCGGCTTCACCGGTCACACCGGGCCCACCTGTTCCGCCGGTTTCGCCGATCCGCCCACAGGCGAACAGGTCGGCGGCGATGACGAGGCCGAGCAGGGCCGCCGCGGCGCGCGCGAGCATGACAGGTGAGCGCGGCAAGGTGATCCCCCGGAGTCCGTGTGAGTGAACGCCGCGCCCGGCTCTCCCCTGAGCCTCACGCACGGCGGCACGCGGAACATACGGTTCACCGACGCCGTGCGTCCACCCGGAATCGGGCCGGGATCAACCGAGCCTGTCGGCCAGCGCCGTGAACTGCGTCCAGGTCAGCGGCGGTGTGCCGGCGTCCCACAGCTTCTGCGAGGTGGCCCGCAGCGGCATCCGGATCCCGGCCGCGATCTGGTCCTGGGTCTGCGAGTTCGCGAGGTCGCACCACACGGAGAAGGAGCCGCCGAGGATCTGGGCGTCGTACTTCGCGGGGACCGGCGTCGTGCCGCGCAGCACCCTCGGGGTCCACTGCTCGTAGATCCGCTTCCCGGTCGGGTAGACGAAGTCGTTCGGTTCGCCGAGGACGTAGTACAGGTACTCGTCGTTGTAGTTGAGCATCTTGAGCCCGGCGCTCAGGTACTCGACCGGCGGCCGCGCGCCGATCTCCTTGCCGGTCCAGTAGGCGACCACGAGGTCGGAGGCCGGCTTGACCGACGTACCGCGGAAGAAGCCGTCGTTCCACACCCGCATGGTGCGGTCGTGGGCGCGGACGGTGTCGGCGCGGTCGTTGAGCCAGCCGGTGGTGAGGTCGGCGACGCCCGCGCCGGAGCCGTACCGGGCCGTCGCGGCGGAAGCGAGCTGGGGGTAGGAGACCGCCGGGTTCGACACGGTCAGGGCCTGGTACTCGTCGCCGCCGAGGTGCCAGTAGGCGCCGGGGAAGACGTCGGCGTACTCGTCCAGCAGGTCGTCGAGGAGGTCGGCGGACTCGTCCTTGGAGATGTCGATCGCCCCGCGGGTGGCCACCCCGCTCGCGTTGCGCAACTGGAGCTCGGGATGGGCGGCGAGGACGGCGCCCAGGTGCCCGGGTGAGTCGATCTCGGGCACGACGGTGATGTGGCGGCTCGCGGCGAGGGCGACGATCTTCTTCACCTCGGCCTTGGTGAGGTGAGGGCTCGAGACGATCTCCGGGTGGCTGGTGGACTCGATCCGGAACGCCTGGTCGTCGGAGAAGTGCAGGCCGAGCTGGTTGTACTTCAGGTCGCCGAGCTCGCGGACCCGGTCCTCGATCCAGGCCGCGGTGAAGTGCTTGCGCGCGATGTCCAGCGTGAACCCGCGCTGCGGCTTCGCCGGCCGGTCGCGTACGACGCCCTCCGGCGCCGTACCGCCGGCGTGCACCTCCTGCTTGAGGGTGCGGGTGCCGTAGAACACGCCCGCGTCGGAGGGCGCGCTGATGGTGACCCGCCCGCCGCGCACGGTCATGGTGTACGACTCCGGGTTCGCGCCCTCGTCGTCGTTGAGCGCCAGCCGCAGGTCCCCGGCGCGTACGTCGTCCTTCTCCCCGGCGTACGTCAGCCCCAGTTCACCGGCGACCAGCCGCCCCTCGTCGGCGAGACCGGCGTCGCTCACCACCACCCGGCGGGTGGACTGCGGTTTCCACCCCGGGCCGCGCGCCGGGGTGTGGGCGCCCACGGCGGGGATGGTCCGGGGGGTGGTGGAGAGGGCGTAGGAGCGGGTGGGTGTCGGGGTGGGGGCCTGCGCGGCGGCGGCGCCGGTGTCCGCGCCGGGCGTCCTCGCGCCGGCCTGCCGGGAGGCGGCCGAGCCGGCCGGTGCGGTGCCGTCGTCCGACGAGGCCCACACGCCGAGCCCGACACCGAGCGCGGCGACCAGTCCGCCCGCCAGCAGCGACCTCGTCACGACCTGCTGGTGCGGCTTCCTCTGCGGCGCCCGGCGCCGATGCCTGTGCCTGCTCACTCCGCCAACCGTACGACCCCCGACCGTGCGAGGCGCGTCGAGCCCGGCGTGACGGAGTCCACGACACATTCCGAAACTCTCTCGTTCGGGTGAAATTCAGGCATCGGTCAGACACGTCCTGACCACTCTCGATAACGTGTCGACACACCTTTCACTGCATCCCCTGCCACATCACACGTGACGCGAGGATCCACGCTGCCTGCCCACCGTCTTTCCCCTCTCTCCGGCCGTCTCGCCATACCGGCGCAGACCCGGACCTCACCCGCACCGCCGCCGGACGGTTTCAACGGCGCCGACGACGACGAGGCCCACCGCACCCTCCTCGCCTGCCTCCGCAGCCTGCGCTGGGCCCGCCGTATCGCCGACCACCGCCCGTATCCGACGCTCGACGCCCTGCTGGCCGCCTCCGACGAGGCCGCCTACGACCTGAGCCCGGGCGATCTGGCGGAGGCCCTGGCCGCGGAGTCCCTGGCCGGCCTGCCGGAGGACGCGTACGGAGCGGCGTACATGGCACTGGACGCGGCCCACGCGGCCTACGAGGCCCGATTCGGACACGCGTTCGTCATCTGCCTCGACGGTGTCCCGGTGGACGAGGCACTGGACCGTGTCCTGGAAGGCATCCGGTCACGATTGACAAACGATCCGGAGGACGAGCGGGTGGTCGCGGCCGAGGAGCTGCGCCGCCTGGCCAGGCAGCGACTGGTGGCCTCGGTCCGGGGCACGGGGCTCTGACCTCCCCGCTCCGCCCTCGGGCGCGAGCCGCCGCCGCGGATCCCCCGATGGCACATACCGGTGCAACCCACCCCGGATGCCGCCGACGCTCACCCATACGCGTGCCAGTTTGATCACACCGGTAGGCCCCCTGTAAGCCGAGCGCCCATGGCTGGCTACGATGCTGGGGGCCGGTGGACCGTACCCGGCCGGGCCCGTCCGACACCCCAAGCCGGCAGGCCCCAATCCCCGCTCCCGGAGGGTTCTTCCGTGCCGGCTGGAACGCTGTACCGCGGCCGGGAAGGAATGTGGTCCTGGGTGGCTCATCGAGTCACCGGCGTCCTCATCTTCTTCTTCCTGTTCGTTCACGTGCTGGACACCGCCCTCGTGCGTGTCTCCCCCGAGGACTACGACAAGGTCGTAGCCACCTACAAGACGCCGGTCGTGGCGCTGCTGGAGTACGGCCTCGTCGCCGCGATCCTCTTCCACGCGCTCAACGGCCTGCGCGTCATCGCCGTCGACTTCTGGTCGAAGGGCCCGCGCTACCAGAAGCAGATGCTCTGGAGTGTCGTCGGCCTGTGGCTGCTGCTGATGCTCGGGGCGATCTACCCCGTGCTCGGCCACGCCGTTCGTGAACTGTTCGGGAGCTGAGACCGATGGCCACCACTGAAACCACCGCGGCCGGAATCGGCCCCGTCGAGGGCGGCCCCGTCTACGACGTGGACAACCCCGCGCCCTTCATCGAGCCCCCGCGCAAGCGGACCAAGAAGACCCCGCGGTCCACCCGCGGCAACTTCGAGATGGCCGCCTGGCTGTTCATGCGCCTGTCCGGCGTCGTGCTGGTCGTCCTGGTCCTGGGCCACCTGCTGATCCAGCTCGTCCTGGACGGCGGTGTCTCCAAGATCGGCTTCGCCTTCGTGGCCGGCCGCTGGGCCTCCCCGTTCTGGCAGGTCTGGGACCTGCTGATGCTGTGGCTCGCCATGCTGCACGGGGCGAACGGCCTGCGCACGGTCATCAACGACTACGCGGAGCGCGCGAACACCCGGCTGTGGCTGAAGGGCCTGCTCTACACCGCCACGGTGTTCACCATCCTGCTGGGCACGCTGGTGATCTTCACCTTCGACCCGAACATCCGCTAGGCGCACGGGACCGAGGGACTGAGAGAAACACTCATGAAGATCCACAAGTACGACACAGTCATCGTCGGCGCAGGTGGCGCCGGTATGCGCGCCGCGATCGAGTCGACGAAGCGCAGCCGCACCGCCGTGCTGACCAAGCTCTACCCCACCCGCTCCCACACGGGCGCCGCGCAGGGCGGCATGGCCGCCGCGCTGGCCAACGTGGAGGAGGACAACTGGGAGTGGCACACCTTCGACACGGTCAAGGGCGGTGACTACCTGGTCGACCAGGACGCCGCCGAGATCCTGGCGAAGGAGGCCATCGACTCCGTTCTCGACCTGGAGAAGATGGGCCTGCCGTTCAACCGGACGCCCGACGGCACGATCGACCAGCGCCGCTTCGGCGGTCACAGCCGCAACCACGGCGAGGCACCGGTCCGCCGGTCCTGCTACGCGGCCGACCGCACCGGCCACATGATCCTCCAGACGCTGTACCAGAACTGCGTCAAGGAGGGCGTGGAGTTCTTCAACGAGTTCTACGTCCTCGACCAGCTGCTCACCACGGTCGACGGCGTGCAGCGGTCGGCGGGCGTGGTCGCGTACGAGCTGGCCACCGGCGAGATCCACGTCTTCCAGGCGAAGGCCGTGATCTACGCCTCCGGCGGCACCGGCAAGTTCTTCAAGGTGACCTCGAACGCGCACACGCTGACGGGCGACGGCCAGGCGGCCGTGTACCGGCGCGGGCTGCCGCTGGAGGACATGGAGTTCTTCCAGTTCCACCCGACCGGCATCTGGCGCATGGGCATCCTGCTGACGGAGGGCGCCCGCGGCGAGGGCGGCATCCTGCGCAACAAGGACGGCGAGCGCTTCATGGAGAAGTACGCGCCGGTCATGAAGGACCTGGCGTCGCGCGACGTCGTGTCCCGCTCGATCTACACGGAGATCCGGGAAGGGCGCGGCTGCGGCCCCGAGGGCGACCACGTCTACCTCGACCTCACCCACCTCCCGCCGGAGCAGCTGGACGCGAAGCTCCCGGACATCACGGAGTTCGCGCGCACCTACCTCGGTATCGAGCCGTACACGGACCCGATCCCGATCCAGCCCACCGCGCACTACGCGATGGGCGGCATCCCGACGAACGTCACGGGTGAGGTCCTGAGCGACAACACGACGGTCGTCCCGGGCCTGTACGCGGCCGGCGAGGTCGCCTGCGTGTCGGTGCACGGCGCGAACCGTCTGGGCACCAACTCGCTGCTGGACATCAACGTGTTCGGCAAGCGGGCGGGCATCGCGGCCGCCGAGTACTCGCAGAAGGCGGAGTACGTCGAGCTGCCGGAGAACCCCGCGCAGCAGGTGATCGACCAGGTGGAGCACCTGCGCACGTCCACCGGCACCGAGCGGGTGGCGGAACTGCGCCGCGAGCTCCAGGAGACCATGGACGCCAACGTCATGGTGTTCCGCACCGAGCAGACGATCAAGACGGCCGTCGAGAAGCTCGCCGAGCTGCGCGAGCGGTACCGCAACATCTCGATCCAGGACAAGGGCCGGCGGTTCAACACGGACCTGCTGGAGGCCATCGAGCTGGGCAACCTGCTCGACCTGGCCGAGGTCATGGCGGTGTCGGCGCTGGCCCGCAAGGAGTCCCGCGGCGGTCACTACCGCGAGGACTACCCGAACCGCGACGACGTCAACTTCATGCGCCACACCATGGCGTACCGCGAGGTCGGCGACGACGGCACCGAGTCCATCCGTCTCGACTACAAGCCGGTCGTCCAGACCCGCTACCAGCCGATGGAGCGTAAGTACTGATGGCAACCCCCGTTATGGACAAGGTCGAGGCGGAGTCCGCGGCCTCCCCGTACATCACGGTCACCTTCCGGGTCCGCCGGTTCAACCCGGAGATCTCCGCAGAGGCCTCCTGGCAGGACTTCACGCTGGAGATCGACCCGAAGGAGCGCGTCCTCGACGGCCTCCACAAGATCAAGTGGGACGTCGACGGCACGCTGACCTTCCGGCGCTCCTGCGCCCACGGCATCTGCGGTTCGGACGCGATGCGGATCAACGGCAAGAACCGCCTCGCGTGCAAGACGCTGATCAAGGACATCAACCCCGAGAAGCCGATCACGGTCGAGCCCATCAAGGGCCTGACGGTCCTGAAGGACCTGGTCGTCGACATGGAGCCGTTCTTCCAGGCGTACCGGGACGTCATGCCCTTCCTCATCACGAAGGACACGAACGAGCCCACGCGTGAGCGCTTCCAGACCGCCGAGGACCGCGAGCGGTTCGACGACACGACGAAGTGCATCCTCTGCGCGGCATGCACGTCGTCCTGCCCGGTGTTCTGGAACGACGGCCAGTACTTCGGTCCGGCCGCGATCGTGAACGCCCACCGCTTCATCTTCGACTCGCGTGACGAGGCCGGTGAGCAGCGCCTGGAGATCCTGAACGACAAGGACGGCGTGTGGCGTTGCCGTACGACGTTCAACTGCACGGACGCCTGCCCGCGCGGTATCGAGGTCACGAAGGCGATCCAGGAGGTGAAGCGGGCGCTGATCACGCGCCGCTTCTAAGCCCGACGGCTCGCTGAGCCCCAGGACACGGCGAGGGTGTCACCGCACAGGTGCCGAGCGCTGGTGTCAGCCGCGCAGCGGACGGCCCTGCTTGTCGGTGCGGTCGTTGCTGGTGAGGAACAGGATGCCGTCGATCAGCGCCCAGATGCCGAGGCCACCGCAGGTGAGGAGCTGGGCGACGCCCACGCCGACGGAGCCGACGTAGAAGCGTCCGACGCCGAAGGCACCCAGGAAGAGCTGGAGGATGCCGGCGACGATCTTGGACTTGTCGGAGTACGGACGACCCTGGGGGTCGACCCCGTAGGGGGCCTGCGGGGTGGGGACGGTCATGAGAACTGCTCCTGGGATGACTGCGGGAGGCCTGGGCGGCCTGCTCCGACATGGGGAGTCCAGGAGGGATGCGACGCGAGAACCACTCGCGTCGACCGACGTCGACCGATCTCGACCCACGCCCGGCGCGGCTCCGCCATGCCGGGACTTCCCCCCTGTGACTGGTGAGCCTAGAGAAAAGACAGGGCAAAGAGGGAGTACAGATGTTCTATCGTTCCTGATCCGTGATCAAATCCCGCCGACGTCAACCGACCACGTTTCGGATCACCGTCCACGCCACGGCGATACCGAGGACGACCGTCAGGCCCCTCGACCCCAGGCGCGGATGCCAGGAACGGCCGTGCAGGCCCGCCCACATCCAGCGGACCAACACCGCGAGCGCGTACGGCGAGGCGAGCAGCAGGACCCGGTTGTCGAGCCAGGCCTGGCCGAACTGCCCGTGCATCAGGTCGTACACCATGCGGGTGCCGCCGCAGGCGGGGCAGAGCAGGCCGGTGACGAACCGGAACGGACACCGCGGAAGCCAGTGGCCGGGCTGGTGCGGGTCGGTGACGTAGAGATACACGGAACCGGCCGCGCCGGCGGCGAGCACCGCGAGGGGTGCCGCCGCCGGGTGCCGCAGCGCGGCCGAACACCTCGCGGAGAGGTGCTCCGCGTCAACCACGCAGGATCCGCCCGTCGGAGTCGGTCTTGTCGTCGCTGACCAGCAGGATGATGCCGTCGATCAGCGCCCAGATGCCGAGGCCGCCGCAGGTGAACAGCTGGGCCAGGCCGATGCCGACGTCGCCCATGTAGAACCGGCCGACGCCGAAACTGCCCAGGGTGAGCTGGAGCACGCCCGCGACGACCTTCGACTTCTCGGAGTAGGGGCGGCCCAGCAGGTCGTACCCGTAGGGGGCTTGGGGGTCGCCGGTGAAGGTGCCGGGCGGTATGTAACCCGGGCCGGGGTAGCCGGGGCCCGGGTAACCGGGCTGGGCGTAGCCCGGGTACGGGGGCGGGCCGGGCTGGGGATAGCCGTAGGGGCCGGGACCGGGCGGGCCGGCGTCGTGCGGGCCGCCGGGGCCGGCGGGGCCCGCGGTCGGGTAGCCGTAGCCGGGCGGGGGCGGCTGCTGGGGCCCTTGGGGTTGCTGCGGCTGCGACGGCTGGTGCGGCTGCTGTGGCTCTTGGGGCTGCTGGGGCGTTTCGGACAAGGTGAGTTCCCCCGAGGTCAGGTGATCGGATCATCCGTAGGTGAGATGGGTGCGGAACATCTTGCAGCAGAAATCCCGCCACGCGCAGACCGGGGTGCCCTTGACCGGTTTTCGGGCGCTCTACACCTAATCTGACGGCATGTCAGATGACCAGTCGTACGAGCTGCTCGGTTTCGACAACCTCCTCCTGCCCGTCGGAGACCTCGGCGAGGCGGTCGGCTTCTACGAGCGGGCCGGGTTCACGGTCGGGCTGCGGTTCGACGAGGCCGGGATCGCGCTGCTGAAGGTCGGCGGCGAGACGCCGGGGGTTCTCCTGCGCCGGGAGGAGGGGCTCGGGCACCGGCCGCCGCCCTGGCCGTCCCCGCGCGTGTGGCTGGAGGTGCCGGACGCGCGGGCGGCGGCGCGACGGCTGGCCGAGGCCGGCATCACCCCCCTCGACCGGCCGTTCTCCACCGCCACCGGCTGGACCGTCGAGATCGCCGACCCGTGGGGGAACGTCGTCGGGTTCACGGACTACCTCAAGCGGCCGGAGCTGGCGCGACGTTAGGGCGGCGAGCGGCCGCGCCCCTCTGGTTGAACGTGTTCAAAACAAGCGCTACAGTCGGTCTCGACAGCGTTTTGAACGCGTTCAAGAAAAGGTGGGGAACATGGACCGCACGGTCATCGCCTACGTCGTCTACCTGGTCGTCAGCATCGGCCTGACCGTCTGGGTGGCCAGGACCCTCAGCCGCAACGGCCGGATCTTCCTCGCCGACGTGCTCCAGGGGAACGAGAAGCTCGCCGACGCCGTCAACCACCTCCTGGTGGTCGGCTTCTACCTCCTCAACCTCGGTTTCGTCGCCCTCTACCTGAGCGGCGACGACACCATCGAGGACACGCGCGGCATCTTCGAGGCCCTGTCGACCAAGCTCGGCGTGGTGCTGCTGGTCCTCGGCGCGATGCACCTGGGCAACGTGTACGTCCTCAACCGGATCCGGCGGCGCGGGGTCATGGAGCGGGAGCAGATCCCGCCGGTCGGCCCGCAGGGCTGGACCGCCCCCTCGGCGCCCGTCACCGGGGCGTGAGCACGATGGCGGCCGCCCGGACCGCCGACGACCGGGACGCCCTCCGCGTCCCGGTCCGCCGGCTCACCGTGCTCCACGACGCCGGATGCTCCCTGTGCGCCTTCCTGCGCGACTGGCTGGGCCGGCAGCCGCAGCTGGTGCCGCTGGAGTTCGTCGCGGCGGGGTCCGCGGAGGCGGCCGCCCGCTTCCCCGGCCTCGACCACCGCGCGACCCTCGACGAGATCACCGTCGTCGGCGACTCGGGCCAGGTCTACCGGGGCGGCCCCGCCTGGATCGTCACCCTGTGGGCGCTGCGCGAGTACCGCCCGCTCTCCCACCGGCTGAGCACCCCCGCCGGGGCGAAACTGGCGCGGGGGGCCGTTCTCGCCGCCGCCAAATGGCGCGACGGGCACGGGCGGTCCGTGGGCTGGGGCGGGGGCGTCTACCGCCGCGCCGACGGCTGGACGTACGACCCGCAGCGGGGCTGGGCCTACAACCCGCCCACCTGTGCCGACGGCACCTGCTTCACTGGCTAGGCTCCTGTACGTGCCCGCGAACAACGACGGTCCCGCCGAGGCCGCTTCCCCGTCCGAGCCCCATGAGGCCGCTCACGCGACCGAACGTCATGAGGCCACCCCCACGTCGAAGTCCGAGCAGACCCGCGCTCTGATCCTGGAGACGGCGATGCGGCTGTTCCAGGAGCGGGGCTACGACAAGACGACGATGCGGGCCATCGCCCAGGAGGCAGGGGTCTCGGTCGGCAACGCGTACTACTACTTCGCCGGCAAGGAGCATCTGATCCAGGGCTTCTACGACCGGCTCGCCGCCGAGCACCGGGAGGCCGTCCGGGGCGTCCTGGCGCGGGAGACCGGCCTGGAGGCCCGGCTGGCGGGCGTGCTGCGGGTCTGGCTGGAGGTGGCCGAGCCGTACCACGAGTTCGCGGTCCAGTTCTTCAAGAACGCCGCCGACCCGGACAGCCCGCTCAGCCCCTTCTCCGCCGAGTCGGAGCACGCGCGCGAGGAGGCGATCGCCGTCCACAAGGAGGTGCTCGCCGGGTCGAAGGCGAAGGTCCCGGAGGAGCTGCGGGAGGTGCTGCCCGAGTTGATGTGGCTCTCCCAGATGGGCCTCGTCATGTACTGGATCTACGACCGTACGGAGGGGCGCGAGCGCAGCTACCGGCTGGCCGGCCGGGGCGCGCGCCTCACCGCGCGGGGCGTGGCGCTGGCCCGGTTCCGGGTACTGCGGCCGCTCGTCCTCGAGGTCCACGACCTGTTCACCGACTTCCTGCCCGGCATGACCAACGCCCTGCCGGACCCGGTGAGGAAGAGTCAGCCGGGCCCGGCGGACCCGGCGGACTCTTCCTCGGGCTGAGTCAGCTCACCTCCGCGCCCTCCTCCAGCTCTATGTCGTGGACCAGGGGCTCCCCCGCGACCGTCAGCTGCCGGGCGCGCCTCAGCAGGGGCGGCGCGGCCGTCGTCGCCAGCAGATACGTCCCGGGGGCCGGGACGGAGAGGATGTACGAGCCGTCGGCGAGGGAGGCCACGCGGTCCAGTTCCCGTCCGCCCTGCGACATCAGGGCGACCGTCGCTCCTTCGACGGGTTCACCGGCCGTGTTACGGACGAACCCGTGCACGACCGAGGCCGGTCCCCCGCCCGCCGCGAGCGCCGGCGCCGTCGCCTCCTCCTTGGGCTCGACCGCGAGATGCGGCAGCCGCTTCTCCAGCCATCCGGGCAGCCACCAGTTGGAGTCGCCGAGCAGATGCATCGCGGCCGGGACCAGCGCCGTACGCAGGATGAAGGCGTCCAGCGCGACCGCGGCCGCGAGGCCGACGCCCGCCATCGCCGCTCCCGCGTCGCCGCTGAGCACGAAGGCGAGGAAGACGCAGACCATGATCAGGGCTGCGGAGTTGATGACCCGGCTGGTCTCCGCGAGGCCCACCCGGACCGCTCGCGCGTTGTCCCTGGTGTGCACCCACTCCTCGTGCATCCGGCTGACCAGGAAGACCTGGTAGTCCATCGACAGACCGAAGAGCAGGGACAGCATGATGACGGGCAGGAAGGCGTTGATCGGCCCCTCCTTGCCGAGGCCGAGCAGGTCCAGGCCCCAGCCCCACTGGAAGACGGCGACGAGGACCCCGAAGGAGGCCGCGGCCGCGACCAGGTTCATCACGGCCGCCGTCAGCGGCACCACCAGGGAGCGGAAGGCCACCAGGAGCAGCAGGAAGCCCAGGCCGATGATGGTGGCGACGAACAGGGGCAGACGGTCGCCGGTGACGGTGGCGAAGTCCTTGGAGACCGCCGTGACGCCGCCCACGTGTGCCTGGGCCCCGGCCTCCGGGACGACGTCGTCGCGCAGCCGGTCGATCAGGGTGTCGGTCTGCTCGGACTGCGGCGAGGTCGTGGGCACCACCTGGATGACCGTGACCCCGTGCGCGGGCGGCAGCGCGGCCACCTGGGCGACACCGGGCGTGTGCTCGATGTCCTCGGCCAGGGCGGTGGCGCCGGCGCCGTCCACGACCACCTGGAGGGGGCCGTTGAAGCCCGGCCCGAAGCCCTCGGCGAGCAGGTCGTAGGCCTTCCTGGTGGTCGTCGAGGCGTCGTCGTTGCCCTGGTCGGTGGCGCCGAGGCGGAGCGACAGCACGGGCAGCGCGAGGACGGCCATGACGGCCAGCGCGAGCGCGGCGATCGTCTTCGGCCGGCGCTGCACGCCCACCGACCAGCGGGCCGCCGGGCCGCTCGCCTTCTCCGGCTCGGGGCCGGTCGCGGCCAGCACGCGCCGCTGCTTGCGGCTCAGCACCCGCGGACCGAGGAAGCCGAGCAGCGCGGGCAGCAGGGTCGTCGCGGCGAGGACGCTCAGCACCACCGTCAGGGAGGTGCCGATGACGACGCCGTCCAGGAAGCGCAGGTTGGTCACCAGCATGCCGGCGAGCGCGATGCACACCGTGCCGCCCGCGAACAGCACGGCCCGGCCCGAGGTGTTGAGGGCGACGACCGTCGACTCCTCCGGGTCCAGGCCGCGCAGGACGCCCTTGCGGTGCCGGGTCACGATGAACAGGGCGTAGTCGATGCCGACGCCGAGACCGATCAGCGAGGACAGCAGCGGGGCCAGGTCCGGGATGTCGGTGACATGGCTCAGCAACTGGGTCGAGAACAGGCCCATGCCGACGCCGAAGACCGCCACGGCGAGCGGCAGCAGCATCGCGTACAGCGAGCCGAAGGCCAGGAACAGGACCACCGCCGCCGCCGCGAGGCCGACCATCTCGGCGAGGCCGGTGGGGGGTTCCTGCACCCGCTGGACGGCCTGGCCGCCCACCTCGACCTCCAGGCCGTCCCGTCCGGCGTCCCGCGCGGTGTCGACGACGTCCTGGACGAGCTCCTTGGGGACGGCGTTCGCCTGCTCGGTGAAGGTGATCTGGGCGTAGGCGATCCGCCCGTCACCGCTGATCCGCGCCGCGTCCGCCGCGTCCGCCGCGTAGGGGCCGGCGACCCCGCCGACGCCCTTCATGGCCGCGATCCTGTCGAGCGCGGGCTGGATCCGGGACCGTACGTCCTGGTCCCGTACCGAGCCCTCGTCGACCTTCCACACGACCGTGTCGGTGTCGCCGGCGCTCGCCGGGAACGCCTCCTCCATCAGGTCGTACGCCTTCTTGGAGTCCGTGTCGGGGAGGGAGAAGACGTTCGCGTAGTCCGTGCCCGCCGTCGAGGCCGAGAACCCCAGCCCGAACAGCGCCCCCACCCAGATCAACAGGACCACCAGCCGGTGTCGATAGCACCAGCGTGCCAATGCCGCCACGCTCAGTCTCCTTCTGCGATCGTCGGTCGGTCCCCCAGGTCCTGGGCAACAGGATCGGCGGCGCCACGCGTGCGTGGACATGTGACGACCATGACTCTCAAGGAACTCCAAAGCGTGAACCGGCGCGATCGTCGGTGGGTCCGCCGATACTGGGGGCATGACGACGGCTTCCGGCACCGTGCTGGTCGTGGAGGACGAACCGAGCATCGCGGACGTCCTGGCCATCGCCCTGCGCTACCACCGCTTCGAGGTCATGACCGCGGGCACCGTCCGCGAGGCCCTCGCCCTCGCCGACCGCACCCGGCCCGACGTGGCCCTGCTGGACGTGATGCTGCCGGACGGCGACGGCCGGGCGCTGGGGCGTGAACTGCGGGCGCGCAGACCGGACCTGGCGCTGGTGTTCCTGACCGCGCGGGACGCGCCGACCGAGATCGTCGGCGCCCTCGGCTTCGGCGACGACTACATCACCAAACCGTTCGACATCGACGTGGTCGTCGCCCGCATCACGGCCGTGCTGCGCCGTACCCGGCCGGCCGACGTCCTGCCGCAGCGGCCGCCGCTGCGGTACGGCGACCTGGAGCTCGACGAGACGACGTACAGCGTGCACCGCGCGGGCCGCTCGGTCGAGCTCACCCCCACCGAGTACGCGTTGCTGCGCTTCCTGGTGCGCAACGGCGGCCGGATCGTGCCCAAGGAGCAACTCCTGCGCCATGTCTGGCAGTACGAGCACACTCCGCCGGAGTCGACGGTCGTCGAGACCTACATCAGCTATCTGCGGCGCAAGCTGGACGTCCTCGGTCCGCCGGTGATCACCACCCGGCGGGGCGTCGGATACGGGCTGGCGTGAGGCGGATCCACCGGCACGGCATCCACTCGCTGCGCGCCAAGCTGACGGCGGCGAACGTGGGGCTGCTCGCGCTCGGCATCGTCGTCGCGACCGCCGTCAGTCTAATGGGGATGCGGCACTACCTGATCGACCAGGTGGACACCGAGCTGACCAAGATGCGTGACTCGCTGGGCAGTTCACGGCTGACGCTGCGCCAGATCGACTCGCTGTCCGTACTGAGTGTCGTGAGCGACCGCCTCATGCCCCACAACGACGACCCGCGGGACACGGACCCCCAGGACACGGACAGCAGGCCGGCACCGGACTCGATCTTCACCGCCGTCGACGGCCGGGGCACGGCCCTCGCCATCTTCGACGTCCAGCCCACCGCCGCCCAGCGCGGCCTCGCGGACGCGGTGCCGGACCCGCTCGCCCTCACCACCGACACCGAGCCGCACGACGTCACCGTGCACGGCGACACGTACCGCGCGACCGCGACCCGGCTCCCCGACGGCACCTACATCTTGCTGGCCACCTCCACCGAAGCCCTCCACCAGGGCATAGCGAAGGCCCTGAAGCTCGATCTCGCCGTGGGCACCCTGCTGCTGGCCCTGCTCGCCTGTCTGACCCTGTTCAGCGTGCGGCGGCGGCTGCGGCCGCTGGAAGACATGGTGGAGACGTCGTCGGCGATCGCCGAGGGCGACCTGACCCGGCGCGTGCCCTCCAGCCACCACCCCACCCAGGAGGTCGAACAGCTGCGGCTCGCCCTGAACTCCATGCTCCACCAGGTCGAGACGGCCTACCGCACGCGCGAGCACAGCGCGGCCCAGCTGCGCCGCTTCGTGGCCGACGCCTCGCACGAACTGCGCACCCCGCTCTCCGCGATCCGCGGCTACCTCCAGCTGTACGACCAGGGGATGCTGGTCGAGCAGGAGGAGCGCCGGCGGGCCTGGGACCGGATGAACGGCGAGGTGGACCGGATGGGCCGGCTCGTCGACGAGCTGCTCACGCTGGCCCGCCTCGACCAGCGGCCCGAACTGCGGCTGCGGGGCGTCGACGTGAGCCGTCTGGTGCGGGACTCGGCGCAGGACCTGCGCGCGCAGCAGCCCGGGCGGCCGGTCTCGGTCGAGGCCGAGGGTGCCGTGCTGGTGCGGGCGGACGAGTCGGGGCTGCGTCAGGTGCTGGGCAACCTGGTGGCCAACGTGCGCACCCACACGTCGGCCGAGGTGCCGGTCCGGCTCGGGGTGGAGCGGGTGGACGGGGTCGTCCGGCTGTCGGTCGAGGACGAGGGGCCGGGGCTGGGGCCCGAGGACGCGGCACGGGTCTTCGACCGTTTCTTCCGGGCCGGGGGTGGCGCGGGCAGCGGTCTCGGCCTGGCGATCGTGCAGGGGGTCGTCCGGGCGCACGGCGGCGAGGTGAGCGTGCGGACGGCGCCGGGCGAAGGGCTGGCCGTGACGGTGACGCTGCCCACCCGGCCGAAGAGCTGCGTGTGAGCGATGTCACCGGCGGGCCCTACGTGGCGGTCGTGACCAGCGCCCATACCGTCTTGCCGTGCCGGCCTCTGCTCCACACGCCCCACGCGGCGGCCAGGTGCTCCACCAGGTGCAGGCCGCGGCCGTGTTCCTCCGACTCGCCGACCGGTCGCAGCCGGGGTTCGAGCCGGCCCTCGTCGGAGACCTCTATGAGGCAGGAACCGTCGCCCAGGGCGGTGACCGCCACCTCGAAATCCCGCTCGCGCAGGGGCCCATGGCGTACGACGTTGGTGACCAGCTCGGACACGACGAGGACGGCGTCGGACAGCGCGGGGTCGTCGGGGCCGTGCCCCCAGTCCGCGAGATGGTCCCTTACCCGGCGCCGGGCGAGACCGACGGACGCCGGGTGCCGGGGCAGCCGGAAGGAGTTGCGTCTCAGCACGTCTGCTCCTCATCCCGTACACACCTCCGTCACATGGTGCCGCTTCGGGTGCCTGCCCGGTGTGACGGGGGCGCATGCCCGGCTCACCGGATCAGGTCCGCGAGCCGGGTGAGGACTTCGGCTCAGATCCAGTCGAGCTTCCAGAGGCGGAACACGCCGTTGCCGTCCGCCAGGAACTGGCCGCCGCCGATGTCCGCGCTGGTGACGACGTACTCCTTGCGCTGCCACAGCGGGACGACCGGCACCTCGTCGGCGACGACCCGCTGGAGGTCACGGAAGTCGGAGGCGGCCCGGCTGCGGTCGGCGTACTGCCGGCTCGCGACGATGTACTTGTCGACGGCCTTGCTGCTGTAGCTGGTGTTCATGGTGGAGTCGGTGCCGACGAGCGGGCCCGCGAAGGTGTCCGGGTCGGGGTAGTCGGCGACCCAGCCGACCGCGTACGCGTCGAGCTTGCCGGTCGCCCACCGCTTCTGGAAGTCGGTCCACTCGTAACCCTTGACGTCCACCTCGAACAGACCGCTCGCCTCCAGCTGCCGCTTGAGCTCCGCGGCCTCGGCCGCCGCGGCCCCGCTGCCCAGGCCGTAGCCGTAGGTGAACTTCACCGGGATGCCGACGCCGGCCGCCTCCAGGAGCTTGCGCGCCTTCGCGGCGTCGCGGTCCGGGTAGCTGTCGAAGAAGGAGGTGGTGTGTCCGGTGATACCGGTCGGGATGAGCGAGTACAGCGGCTCGACGGTCCCGTCGTACACGCTCGCCGCCAGCTCCTCGCGGTCGATCAGCCAGGCCATCGCCTTGCGGACGTCCGTCTCGTGCAGCGGGGAGCCGGAACGGGTGCCGAAGTACAGGTTGCGGGTCTCGGAGCCGTCGCCCTCGTAGACCCGCTGGCCGGGGTCGCTGGTGTCGAGTGCGGCCAGTGTCGCGGGCGGCAACTGGCGGGTGGCGGCCGTGACCTTCTTGGCCTTCCAGGCCTTCTCCAGGGCCTCGGGGTCGGCGTAGTAGCGCAACTCGACGGGCGCACCGGTCGACACGGCGCCCCGGTAGTGCGAGTTGGGCGCCAGCTCGACCTTCTTGCCCTTCGTGTACCCGGTCAGCCGGTACGGGCCGGTGCCGTCGACGCTGCTGCCGACGCGCAGCCCGTCCGCCGGGTAGCGGGTGTGGTCGACGATCGAGCCGGCTCCGGTGGCCACCTTGAACGGGAAGGTGGCGTCCGGCGACGACAGGTGGAAGGTGACCGTCAGGTTGTCGGCGTCCACCGACTTCAGGGTCGAGAACAGGGAGGCGGGACCGACGTCCGAGTTGATCTTCCTGACCCGGTCGAAGGAGTACTTCACGTCCTCGGCGGTCACCTTTGAGCCACTGTCGAAGGTGAGGTCGTCACGCAGCTCGCAGGTGTACGTGACGAGACTGCCCTTCGCGAAGGAGCAGTTCTCGGCCGCGTCCGGCACGGGCGAGACACCGCCCGGCTCGTAGGTCAGCAGTGACTGGAACACGTTGCTGAACAGCGCCCAGGACCCGGCGTCGTAGGCACCAGCCGGGTCGAGCGAGGTGACGGTGTCCGTGGTGCCGACCGTGATGGTCGCGCCGGCGCTGTCCTGCGACGGCAGCAACTGCCAGCCGCCCACCCCGACGACCGCGAGAACCAGCAGTGTCACGAGGATCCGCATGCGAACAGATCGCATGGTGATGGCCTGCCTCCCCAGGCCGCCAGAAGGGCCCAGTCCACAGAAAAAAGTGCCGCTCCCCTTGGCGGCGGCCTCACCTAATCACACGTGTTTCACCAGGGGGAAGAGGATTCTGGCGAGATGGGAAAGAACTTACCGACGTCGTGTTTCGACCGGGTTTCACAGCCTCTTCACAGGCTTCTGATCGGCCGTCAGGCCTGAGTCGAGGCCAGTTCGACGACGGTGATGTCGGAGGGGGCTCCGACGCGGGTGGGCGGGCCCCAGGCGCCCGCGCCCCGGGACACGTACAGCTGGGTGTCGCCGTAGCGTTCCAGCCCCGCCACGGTCGGGTTCGCGGCGGCCGCGAGGAAGTTGCCGGGCCACAGCTGGCCTCCGTGCGTGTGGCCGGAGAGCTGGAGGTCGACGCCGTGCCGGACGGCGTCGTGGATCTGCACGGGCTGGTGGGCGAGCAGCACGCACGCACGCGTGGTGTCCCGGTCGCCGAGCGCGCCGGCGAAGTCGGGCCCCTGGCCCTCGCTCTCGCCCGCGATGTCGTTGACGCCGGCCAGGTCGAACCAGGGCAGCTCCGTACGGGCGTTCTCCAGCGGGTTCAGGCCGAGCCGCCGCACCTCCTCGACCCACTGCGCGGCGCCGGAGAAGTACTCGTGGTTCCCGGTGACGAAGAAGCTGCCCTGACGGGCCTTCAGTCCCGCGAGCGGGGCCGCCGCCGGGCCCAGGTCCTTCACGCTGCCGTCGACCAGGTCGCCGACGACCGCGATCAGGTCGGGCTGTGTGGCGTTGATGGTGTCGACGACCTTCTGCGCGAAGCCCCGGCCGAGGACCGGGCCCAGATGGATGTCGCTGACGACCGCGATCCGGTAGCCGTGGGCGCCGCGCGGCAGCTTGGCCAGAGGTACCGTCACCCGCTTGACCCGGGGGCCGCGCAGCACGCCGTAGGTGCCGTAGCCGACCGTCCCGACGGCGGCCGCGGCGGCCGCGCCGCCCACGACCCGGGACACGAAGAGCCGACGGGACGGCTCGGCCGGCTTCCCCTCCCCCGGCTTCCCCTCCTGCGGCTCACCCGGGTCCGCCTCGCCCGGGTCCGGCTCGCGGCGCTCCGGCTCGTCCGCGCCGGGCCGCTCGGGCGTCTTCGTGGCGGATGTCTTCGGGGTGGACGCCTTCGGGGTGGACGACCCCGTCCGGACCGATTCCGGCTGCGGCTGCGGACGGGGGCGCGGTGCCTGCGTTGCGGCGGAGGCTTCGGCGGGGGTCTCAGCGGGCGCCCGGTTCCTCAGGAAGCGGCGCAGCAGCGGCCGTACGGCCTCGCCCACGAGCAGGGCCAGCAGCAGGTAGACGGACAGGGCCAGCCAGAGAAAGCCCGGCCAGGCCAGTACGCGCTGGAGCCAGAAGGGGGCGCCGGCGCGTTCGGCGACCAGGGCGCCGATCGCCAGCACCCAGCCGCCCGCGATCAGCACCGCGCCGCCCCGGCGCGCCCGGCCGGGGCCGCGGGTGGTGTCGCGGAACAGCCGTCGCCACAGGTACCAGTTGGCTCCGACCAGCACGGTCAGGGCGAGCAACGCGAAGACGATCACCACGGTTATGACGCCTGCCGCAGTGCGCGCAGACCACGCAACCCGATGGCCCCGACGACCGTCCCCAATACGAAGGAGACGACGGCGAGCGTCAGGTGCACCCAGAAGTAGGCCGTGGGATCGCCGTCGTCGAAGGCGAGTCCGCTGCTGTCCTTGACCAGGTTCTTGACGAAAGTGACCCAGATGACCCAGCTCCACACCCCGAAGGCGAGCAGGAACCAGGAGACGGGGCGGCTGAGCTTCATGGGTTCAGTATCACCGCCCGTTGTCCGGTTCCGTGACCGGGGTGGGGAGGGTGACGGGACTTCCCGTCGTGTGCCGGGTACGTTCTCCGTCGTGCCCGCACCCATGAAGCAGACCGTCAGGCGATCCCTGCTGGTCACCTCCGCGACCCTCGCGTCCCTCGCGCTCACCGCGCCCGCCTCGCTCGCGGCGCCGAGCCCGTCACCGTCCCCGGCGGCGTCCGGATCGCCGTCGGCGTCCGCTTCGCCCTCGGCGTCCGGATCGGCGTCCCCGTCCGCCTCGTCGTCGGTCACGCCTCCCGCGGGCATGTCGTCCGTGGGCGGCACCCGGCTCGGGCAGGCCGGGACGCAGGTGGCGATCGCGGGTGGCGCGCCGGTGCTGCCGAAGGACCTCACCGCCCGGTCGTGGATCGTCGCCGACGCCGAGTCGGGGGACGTGCTGGCCGCGCACAACGCGCACTGGCGGCTGCCCCCGGCGAGCACGATGAAGATGCTCTTCGCCGACACCGTGCTGCCGCGCTTCCCCAAGGCCACCGTGCACAAGGTCGCGGCGAAGGACCTGGCCGGCATGGGGGCCGGTTCCAGCCTCGTCGGCATAAAGGAGGGCGAGACGTATACGGTCCACGATCTGTGGCTCGGCGTCTTCCTGCGCTCCGGCAACGACGCCGTGCACGTCCTGTCGCAGATGAACGGTGGCATCGCCAAGACCGTCGAGGACATGAACGAGCACGCCGAGGAGCTTCAGGCCCTCGACACGAACGTCGTCTCCCCGGACGGCTACGACGCCTCGGGCCAGGTCTCCTCCGCGTACGACCTGACGCTGTTCGCCCGCTCGGGACTCCAGAAGCAGGACTTCCGGGAGTACTGCTCGACCGTCACGGCCAAGTTCCCCGGCGAGACGACGAAGAACAAGAAGGGGAAGACGACCCGCGGCACCTTCGAGATCCAGAACACCAACCGGCTGCTCAGCGGCGACTACGACATCTCCCAGTACCCGGGCATCGCGGGCGTCAAGAACGGCAACACCACGAACGCGGGCGCCACCTTCACCGGCGTGGCCGAGCGCAACGGCAAGGTGCTGCTCGTCACGGTCATGAACCCGGAGAAGACCGACCACAACGAGGTCTACAAGGAGACCGCCGCTCTGCTGGACTGGGGCTTCCAGGCGGCGGGCAAGGTGACGCCGGTCGGTGAGCTGGTGCCGCCGAAGGGCACCACGCAGGCCAGTGCGCAGCCGGGCGCCAACCCGTCCTCGTCCGAGGGGTCCGGGCAGGCCGGCGGCGCCGGGGACGTGTCGACGAAGCCGGTGGCGGGCGCGGTGACCGAGGACGGCTCGGGGGGCATGTGGATCGCGCTGGCGATCGCCGGCGGCCTGCTGGTGCTGCTGGCGGGCGGCGGGTACCTCGTCAACCGCCGCTGGCCGCTGCCGGACCTGGTACGACGTCGTCGCTGACGTCGATGTCCCGTGGGTTGTCGGGGACGCTGCCCGTCGCCGTCCAGGCCGCGCAGTACAGGACCAGCTTCGAGGTGAAGTTGATCCACAGCAGCAGGGCGATGGGCACCCCGAACGCGCCGTACATGCTCTTGGCGGCGACGCCCTGCATATAACCGCTCAGCAGCAGTTTCAGCAGTTCGAAGCCGATGGCGCCGATGAGCGCGGCGACGACGAGGCGGCGGCGCGGGGGTTCGACGCCGGGCAGCAGGGTGAGGACGTACAGCAGGAGCAGGAAGTCGGCGAGGACGGCGACGGAGAACGCGGCGACGCGCAGCAGGACCGTGCCCCAGCCCTCCTTGTCGATGCCGGACTGCTCGGTGATCCAGCCGACCAGGGCCGAGGCGACGGTGGAGATGGCGAGGGTGAGCAGGACGGCGCCGCCGAAGCCGACGAGGACGCCCGTGTCCTTGGCCTTGCGCAGGACGGGGTTCTCGTCGTCGTCGGGCCGCTCCCAGACGGCGCGCAGACAGTCCCGCATCTGGCCGACCCAGCCGATGCCGGTGAGCAGCAGCAGCGCACCGGCGATGAGACCGACGGCGCCCGCGTTCTGGACCAGGCCGTCGATGTCCAGCTGCTCGGAGATGCCGGGTACCTGGTCGGCGATCCTGTCCTGGAGGTCCCGCTGCTGGGAGTCGCTCAGGGCGGCGGCGGTGACGGCGGCGCTCACGGTCAGCAGCGGGAAGAGCGCGACGAAGCTGACGAACGTCATGGCGGCGGCCAGCCGCGTCCACTTCACCCGGTCGAGGCGCTCGTACGACCGCCACGCGTGCGTGGCCATGAGGCGCGCGACCCACGGCCCGATGCCGGGGAGCTTCTTCAGCCAGTCCATGATCCGACTCTGCCCCTGTCCGGAGGAACGACGCGGATATCGCCGATGCGAATCCCGCGGGACACCATGGTGCGGGTACCCCGGAATCCCGGGAGGTGGCCGCCGCGGTGCCGTCGGGTCACGGCACGCGCGGGTGGCTCACCAATCGGCCACCGCCAGCGCGTACATGGCCAGCCAGGCCAGACCGATCAGCGCGAGGGCGCGGTCGCCCAGGACGACCTCCTCGGGCTCGCCGGCCGTGCCCCGGTCGGCGAAGACGGCGTACCGCAGGACCGCCAGGACGAACGCGACCACGGACAGCTGGCGCCAGGGCAGCACGCTCGTGTGCGGGACGCCGCCCTCCTCCAGGGCCCACAGGCAGTAGCCGAGCACGGCGACGCCGGCCGCGAGCTGCCAGACGAAGCGCAGGTAGCCGGTGGTGTACTCGGTGAGCAGCACCCGCGTGGCGCCTGCCGTGCCGGCCAGCTGCACGGCCTCGGAGTAGCGCTTGGCCGCGACCATGAACAGCGCCCCGAACCCGGTGGTGATCAGGAACCAGCGGGAGAGCGGGAGGCCGAGCGCGAGGCCGCCCGCCATCGCCCGCATCAGGAAGCCGGTCGCGACGACGACGAGGTCGACGACCAGGACGTGCTTCAGGGCGACGCAGTAGGCGAGTTGCATGCCCAGGTAGGCGGTGAGGAGCACCGCGACGGCGGGCGTCGTCAGCCAGGCCGCGGCGGCCGGCGCGAGGACCGCGAGGGCACCCGCCACGCCGTACGCGACGGGCACCGGGACCTGACCGGCGGCGATCGGCCGGTGCCGCTTGGTGGGGTGGGCGCGGTCGGCCTCGGCGTCACGGGCGTCGTTGATCAGGTAGACGGCGGCGGCGCAGGCGGTGAACAGGGCGAAGACGAGGGCGAGTCGGGTCACCGCGTGCGGGGAGAAGAGCCGGCCGGCCGCGGCGGGGGCGGCGACGACCAGGATGTTCTTGACCCACTGCTTGGGGCGGGTCGTCCTGAGGAGGCCGCCGGCGAGGGTGCCGGGGCGGCGGCTCGGGGGCCGGGGGGCCGGCGGGCGGTGTGTGCGCTGCCGGTGGAGCAGGGCCTCAGCCATGGTGGCCCTCTCTCACCCAGCGCGCCCCCCACCGCGCGGTGACCGCCCCCAGGGCCGCGCCCGCCGCCACGTCGGACGGGTGGTGGACGCCGGCGACCAGGCGCGAGAGGCACATCGCGGCGGCGAGCGGCGCCACGGCGTACGCCCCGAGCGCGCCGTAGGCGACGGCGGCGGCCACCGCGGAGGTCGCGTGCGAGCTGGGGAAGGAGTGCCGTCCGGCGGTGCGCAGGCGGGGTTCGACGTGGACGGGCCGCGGGCGTCGGACGATACGTTTCACCCCCATGCTGACGGCGTGCGCGCCCGCGGTGAGCGCGGTGGCGCGCAGCCAGGCGCCGCGCCGGGGGCCGTCGACGGCGGCTCCCACGACGCCGGCCGCGAGCCACAGGGCGCCGTGCTCGCCCGCCCGGGAGAGGGCGCGCGCGGCGCGGGCGACGTGGGGGTCCGCGCCCCGGGCGTGGAGCGCCGAGAGGATCCGGTGGTCCAGGTCGTCGAGTTCGTCCATGTGGACCCACTGTTCACGCCCGCACCCCCGGAACTCCGTCACTATTGAACGACATCCCACTAATCACCCATTTCGGGTAGTAATGCACGTTTCAAAATTAATCGCCCATATAGAGGCGATACGGTCACCAGCATGTCTGCCGAGACCCCTCCCGCGATCGCCGCCGAGAACGTCTCCGTCACGGGATGGGGCCGAACCGCTCCCTCCGGCGCGCGCCTGGTCCGCCCCCGGACCTACGCGGAGGCCGTGACGGCGGTCCGGGACTGCGGGCCCCGCGGAGGCATCCCCCGGGGCCTGGGGCGGGCCTACGGGGACGCGGCACAGAACGCCGGCGGATCGGTGATCGACCTGACCGGCCTGGACCGGATCCACGTCATCGACGCCGACGACGGGAGCGTCCTGTGCGACGCGGGGGTCTCCCTGCACCGGCTGACCGAGGTCCTGCTGCCGCTCGGCTGGTTCGTGCCCGTGACCCCCGGCACCCGGTACGTGACCGTGGGCGGCGCGATCGGCGCCGACATCCACGGCAAGAACCACCACGTGTCCGGGTCCTTCGCCCGTCATGTGCTGTCCTTCGAACTGCTCACGGCGGACGGCACGATCCGCACGGTGGAGCAGGGCACCGACCTGTTCGACGCCACCGCCGGCGGCCTGGGCCTGACCGGCGTCGTCCTGACGGCCAGGATCCGGCTCCAGCCGGTCGCGACGTCGCTGATGTCGGTCGACACCGAGCGGGCCGGCGACCTCGACGACCTGATGGCCCGGCTGACGGCCGGCGACCACCGTCACCGCTACTCCGTCGCGTGGATCGACCTTCTCGCGCGCGGCGCGGCCACCGGACGCGCGGTCCTGACCCGCGGCGAGCACGCGCCCCTGGACGCGCTGCCCGCCCGCGCGCGCAGGGCCCCGCTCGCGTTCCGCCCGGCCCGGCTCCCGGCCGCTCCCGGCTTCCTGCCGAGCGGGCTGCTCACCCGCACCACCGTCGGACTGTTCAACGAGCTCTGGTACCGCCGGGCGCCACGCTCGCGTACCGGCGAACTCCAGAGCCTGTCCGCCTTCTTCCACCCCCTGGACGGCGTCCCGCACTGGAACCGCGTCTACGGCCGCGACGGCTTCGTGCAGTACCAGTTCGTCGTCGGACACGGCCGGGAGGACACCCTGCGCCGGATCGTGGGACGCCTGTCCGCCCGCCGCTGCCCGTCCTTCCTGGCCGTCCTGAAGCGGTTCGGGGCGGCCGACCCCGGCTGGCTGTCCTTCCCGCGCCCGGGCTGGACCCTCGCCGTGGACATCCCGGCCGGACTGCCCGGCCTCGGCGCCCTCCTCGACGAGCTGGACGAGGAGGTGGCCGCCGCGGGCGGCCGCGTCTACCTCGCCAAGGACTCCCGGCTGCGCCCCGACCTGCTCACCGCGATGTACCCGCGCCTCGACGACTTCCGCGCGCTGCGCGCGGAGCTGGACCCGCGCGGGGTGTTCGTGTCGGACCTCGCCCGCCGGCTCAACTTCCAGGAGTCACCATGAAGGACGCCTTCGGCCTCCCCCAGTCCCTGCTCGTCCTCGGCGGCACGTCCGGGATCGCGCTGGCCACCGCGCGCCGCCTGATCGCCCGCCGCACCCGCACGGTGTGGCTGGCCGGGCGGCCGTCGCCCGCCCTGGAGTCGGCCGCCGCCGAGCTGCGCACGCTGGGGGCGGACGTCCACACCGTCGCCTTCGACGCGCTCGATCCCGCATCCCACGAGACGGTCCTCGGCAAGGTCTTCGCCGAGGGCGACGTCGACACGGTGCTGCTCGCCTTCGGCGTCCTCGGCGACCAGGCGAGCGACGAGCGTGATCCGGCGGCCGCGGTGCGCGTCGCGCAGACCAACTACACGGGGGCGGTGTCGGCGGGCCTGATCGCCGCGCGCGCCCTCCAGACCCAGGGCCACGGCTCCCTGGTCGTCCTCTCCTCCGTCGCCGGCGAGCGGGCCCGCCGCTCGAACTTCATCTACGGCTCCAGCAAGGCGGGCCTCGACGCCTTCGCCCAGGGGCTCGGCGACGCGCTGCACGGCACCGGTGTGCACGTCATGGTCGTACGCCCCGGGTTCGTCCGCACGAGGATGACCGAAGGACTGGCGGAGGCGCCGCTGGCGACCACCCCGGAGGCGGTCGCCACGGCCGTCGAGCTGGGGCTGCGGCGCCGCTCGGAGACGGTGTGGGTGCCGGGCGTGCTGCGTGTGGTGATGTCGGCGCTGCGTCACGCGCCCCGCGGGCTGTTCCGCAGGCTGCCGGTCTAGAGCAGGAGCCGGGGGCCGGCCGCTAGCGCGTCGGCAGCGAGCCGCGGTCGACGTGGGCCGCCTGCGGGGGGACGACCGTGCCGCCGAAGGCGAAGTCGCGCAGCTTGCGCCAGACGCCGTCGGCGCCCTGCTCGGCGAGGGCGAAGCCGGTGCAGGACCACTCGGCCTCGTAGTGGGCGAGCTCGTCGAAGGCCCGGTCCATCGCCGCGTCGTCGATGCCGTGGGCGACGGTGACGTGCGGGTGGTAGGGGAACTGGAGCTCGCGGGTCAGCGGGCCGGAAGCGGCCCGGATCCGCTGCTGGAGCCGGGCGCAGGTCTCCGCGCCCTGGGCGACCCGCACGTAGACCACCGGCGACATGGGCCGGAAGGTGCCGGTGCCGGACAGCCTCATCGGGAAGGGGCGGCCTGCCGCGGCGACCTCGGTGAGGTGCGCCTCGACGGCCGGCAGCGCGCTCGTCCCGACCTCGGTCGGCGGCAGCAGGGTGACGTGCGTGGGGATGCCGTGAGCCGCGGCGTCGCCGAAGCCCAGGCGCCGCTCCTGGAGCAGGCTGCCGTGGGGCTCCGGGACCGCGATCGACACGCCGATCGTTACGGTCCCCACGTCTTCTCCTGTCGTCATGTCGTCATGGCGGGGTGTGGTGCCGGGTTCGTACTCAGTCGTACGGCTATCGACTGTACGGCCACAGCTGTGCTCTGGGCAGGCGCAGGGGAAGTGATGTGCAGCGCTCCGCCCGGAGGAACAGGTGTGCGGTGCGCCCCGAGTGCTTCCCCGTGCTTCCGAGCGCCGCTCAGTGCTTCGCGGGCAGGAAGCCCACGCGCCCGTACGTCTGGGAGAGGGTCTCCGCGGCGACGGCACGCGCCTTCTCCGCGCCCTTGGCCAGGATCGAGTCGAGCGTCTCGGGGTCGTCCAGGTACTGCTGCGTGCGGTCCCGGAACGGCGTCACGAAGTCGACGACGACCTCGGCGAGGTCCGTCTTGAGCGCGCCGTAGAGCTTGCCCTCGTACCGCTGCTCCAGTTCGGCGATGCCGGTGCCGGTCAGCGTCGAGTAGATGCCGAGCAGGTTGCTGATGCCGGGCTTGTCCACGGTGTCGAAGCGGACGACCGTGTCGGTGTCCGTGACCGCGCTCCTGACCTTCTTCGCGGTCGCCTTCGGGTCGTCGAGCAGGTTGATGAGGCCCTTCGGCGTGGACGCCGACTTGCTCATCTTGATCGACGGGTCCTGGAGGTCGTAGATCTTGCCCGTCTCCTTCAGGATGTGCGGCTTCGGGATCGTGAAGGTCTCGCCGAAGCGGCCGTTGAAGCGCTCCGCGAGGTCGCGGGTCAGCTCGATGTGCTGGCGCTGGTCCTCACCGACCGGCACCTCGTCGGCCTGGTACAGCAGGATGTCCGCGACCTGGAGGATCGGGTACGTGAACAGGCCCACGGAGGCGCGGTCGGCGCCCTGCCTGGCGGACTTGTCCTTGAACTGGGTCATCCGGCTCGCCTCGCCGAACCCGGTGAGGCAGTTCATGACCCAGGCGAGCTGGGCGTGCTCGGGGACGTGGCTCTGGACGAAGAGCGTGCAGCGGTCCGGGTCGAGACCGGCCGCGAGGAGCTGGGCGACGGCCAGCCGCGTGTTCGCGCCGAGCTCCTTCGGGTCCTGCGGGACCGTGATCGCGTGCAGGTCGACGACCATGTAGAACGCGTCGTGGGTCTCCTGGAGCGCCACCCACTGGCGGACGGCGCCGAGGTAGTTGCCGAGGTGGAACGAGCCTGCGGTGGGCTGGATTCCGGAGAGCACGCGGGGTCGGTCTGAGGCCATGCCCACCATTGTCTCAGAGCGCGGAGACCGCCCGGAACGGGTCCCGGGCGGCCGTGCGGGCCGCCCGGGGGTACGGCCGGGTCAGCCGAGGTCGATCTCCGGGTACAGCGGGAAGCCCGCCACCAGGTCGGTCGCCCGCCGCGAGATCTCGTCGGCGACCTTCGCGTCCAGGACGTGGGCGGCCTTGGAGGGGGCGCCCGACTTCGTCGTGCCCGGCTCCGTCGTGGTGAGGACCCGGTCGATCAGGGCGGCGACCTCGTCCATCTCGGCCGTGCCCAGTCCGCGCGTCGTCAGCGCCGGCGTGCCGATGCGGATGCCGGAGGTGTACCAGGCGCCGTTCGGGTCGGCGGGGATGGCGTTGCGGTTGGTGACGATGCCCGAGTCGAGCAGCGCCGCCTCGGCCTGCCGGCCGGTCAGGCCGTAGGAGGAGGCGACGTCGATCAGGTTCAGGTGGTTGTCCGTGCCGCCGGTGACCAGGGTCGCGCCGCGCCGCGTCAGGCCCTCGGCGAGGGCGCGGGAGTTGTCGACGATGCGCTGGGCGTAGTCCCGGAAGGACGGCTGACGGGCCTCCGCCAGGGCGACGGCCTTGGCGGCCATGACGTGCGGGAGCGGGCCGCCGAGGACCATCGGGCAGCCGCGGTCGACCTGGTCCTTGAGGGAGTCGTCGCACAGGACCATGCCGCCGCGGGGGCCGCGCAGGGACTTGTGGGTGGTGGTCGTCACGATCTGGGCGTGCGGGACCGGGTCGAAGTCGCCGGTCAGGACCTTGCCCGCGACCAGGCCTGCGAAGTGGGCCATGTCGACCATGAGGGTCGCGCCGACCTCGTCGGCGATCTCGCGCATGATCCGGAAGTTCACCAGCCGGGGGTAAGCGGAGTAGCCCGCGACGATGATCAGCGGCTTGAAGTCGCGGGCCGAGACGCGCAGGGCCTCGTAGTCGATCAGGCCCGTGGCCGGGTCCGTGCCGTAGGAGCGCTGGTCGAACATCTTGCCGGAGATGTTCGGACGGAAGCCGTGGGTGAGGTGGCCGCCGGCGTCCAGGGACATGCCGAGCATGCGCTGGTTGCCGAAGGCCTGGCGCAGCTCGGCCCAGTCGGCCTCGGAGAGGTCGTTGACCTGGCGGACGCCCGCCTTCGCGAGGGCCGGGACCTCCACGCGGTCGGCGAGGACGGACCAGAAGGCCACGAGGTTGGCGTCGATACCGGAGTGCGGCTGTACGTAGGCGTGGCGGGCGCCGAAGAGCTCGCGGGCGTGCTCGGCGGCCAGCGACTCGACGGTGTCGACGTTGCGGCAGCCGGCGTAGAAGCGGCGGCCGATGGTGCCCTCGGCGTACTTGTCGCTGAACCAGTTGCCCATCGCGAGGAGGGTGGCCGGGGAGGCGTAGTTCTCGGAGGCGATCAGCTTGAGCATCTCGCGCTGGTCGTGGACCTCCTGGCCGATGGCGTCGGCGACGCGCGGCTCGACGGCGCGGATCACGTCGAGGGCGGCGCGGAAGGCGGTGGACTCGGTGGAGAGGGACTGCGGCTCGGACATGTCGGCCTCCGGGGGCGTGGCGTGCGGTCACGGTTCTCGGTCTGGCCCAGGCGCACGGCACTCTTGTCGCTCACAGGCCGCTCCCCGATGGTCCGTCCCATCCCAGCGCGCCAGTCACGGCCCGCTCGCCAGCCTACCGGGCACGCCCGATCGGCAAGGTCCGGCGTCCACCATGCGAGCGACACCGGATCCGCCCGGGACCACGCCTCCAGGGGATCCGGAGCGGCCCGCGGACGTCCGCGTCCCGAGGGCCGGGCGGCCGGGGTCCGGCAGCGGACCGAGGATCGACCGGAGGGCCTAGAGGATCACGTGGGGCAGGAAGCGGGCGTACTCGTCCGTGATCGGGCCGGAGGACTCGCGGATGCCGAGGCCGGCCGACTCGTCCCGCACCGTCCACGCGCCGAGGACGACGTGGTTGCCGTCGAACGCGGGCAGAGGCGCCAACTGCTGGTAGCAGCAGGCCTCGTCGGTGCGCGGGGCGGGATCGCCGCCCGCCGCGTGCAGGGTGACGCCGTCGCCCTCGCGGCCCAGCAGCGGCTTGGCCGCGTAGCCGGTGGTGGCCGCCAGTTCACGGGGACCGTCGAGGTAGGCGGGCAGGAGGTGGGGGTGCCCGGGGTACAGCTCCCACAGGACGGCCAGCAGCGCCTTGTTGCTGAGGAGCATTTTCCAGGCCGGTTCGATCCACATCGTCGTGCCGGTGCCGCCGCCGTTGTCGAGGGTGTCGAGGACATGGCCGGCGAAGCGGTCGGTGGTCAGCCACTCCCAGGGGTAGAGCTTGAAGCAGCTGCGGATGAACCGGAGTTGCCGGTCGACGAAGCGGCCGGACAGCGGGTCCCAGCCGATCTCCTCCATGGAGAGCCAGTCGGTGTCGAGGCCGGCCTGTTCGGCGGTCTCCTTGAGGTAGGCGACCGTCATGAGGTCCTCGCCCAGCTCGTCCTGCGAGGAGTGCGCGAAGTGGAGCGGACTGCCGGGCGGGAGCAGCGGCGCCTGCTCCTTCCAGGCGGCGATCAGGCGTTCGTGGAGGGAGTTCCACTGGTCGGCGCCGGGGAACCGTTCCTCCATCCAGAACCACTGGGGGGAGGCCGCCTCCACGAGCGAGGTGGGGGTGTCGGCGTTGTACTCCAGGAGCTTCGCCGGTCCCGTGCCGTCGTAGCGGAGGTCGAAACGGCCGTAGAGGGAGGGGAGTTCGGCGCGCCGGTGCCAGGCCTCGGTGACCGCCGCCGCGATCCGCGGGTCGGTGATGCCGAGGTCGGCGAGGCGGTCGGACTCGACGAGGTGGGCGGCCGCCGCCAGGCACATGGCGTGCAGTTCCTCGACGGTCTCCTCCAGCGCCTCGACCTCGTCGAGGGTGAAGACGTAGTACGCGCTCTCGTCCCAGTAGGGGCGGAGACGGCCGTCGGGGTGGCGGGTGAGGGGGTAGACGAGACCCTGGTCCTCCACGGTCCGCTGCCAGCCGGGGCGGGGTTCGATGGTGTGGCGTCGCACGGTGCCGGTGTCCTGTTCTGCCGCTCGGGCGCTCAGCCGCCCGAGCCGCCCTTGCCGACGCCACCGCCGCTGCCGCTGTCACTGCCGCCGCCGAACCCGTTCCGGTCGACGCCACCGCTGCCGCTGCCGCCTGTACTGCTCCCGCTCGAACCGGTCGAGCTCCCGGTCCCCTTGCCCGGCGCGGTGAAGGAGCCGCCGTCGACCCGGGAGCCCTTCTTCTCGCCGCCGTAGTACCAGGCGCTGCCGGTGGCCGCGGAGGTCTTGCCGGCCGTGGCGGACCTGCCGGTCCCGGCGGACTTGCAGTTCTTGTCGGCGACGACCTTGTAGCCCTTGGTGGCGAGGTAACTGTCGCGGTCGACACACCGCTTGTCGGGCTCGGAGGAGCAGGCGGACAGGGCCGCCGCGAGCACTCCCATGCCGCCGAGCACGACCGTGCCCGAGCGAAGTCTGCGCCGCGCGTCCGCCATGTTCCGTCCCCCCGTTGTCGCATCGCCTCTACGGCGAATTCCGGCCGTCAGCCTAGACACCGTGCCGGGTGCGGCCGAAGGCGGCCCGCCCACGAGCCGTTCCCCTACAGTCCTTTCGTGCTCTTCGGAATGGTGTGCGCCCTCGGCGCGGCGGTCTGCTTCGGTACCGCGACGGTGTTGCAGGCGATGGCGGCGCGGGCGGCGGCCGACGGAAGCGGCGGCGACGCGGCGCTGCTGCTGCGGGCGGTGCGGCAGTGGCGGTACCTGGCGGGACTCGGGCTGGACGGGCTCGGGTTCCTGTTCCAGATCGCCGCGCTGCGGTCGGTGCCGATCTACGCCGTGGGGGCGGCCCTCGCGTCGAGCCTGGCGGTGACGGCGGTGTTCGCGGCACGGCTGCTGAAAGTACGGCTGAACCGGACCGAGTGGGCGGCGGTCGGGGTGGTGTGCGCGGGGCTGGGGATGCTGGGGCTGGCCGCGGGGACGGAGGGCGAGGAGAGCGGGCCGCCGGCGCTGCCGTGGGTGATGCTCGGCGCGGCGGGCGGGGTGCTGCTGCTGGGACTGGCGGGAAGGCGGCTGTCGGGGCGCGGACGGGCACTGGTCCTGGGCCTGGGGGCCGGCTTCGGGTTCGGAGTGGTCGAGGTGGCGGTGCGGTTGATCGACTCGCTCGCCCCGTCGGAGCTGCTCACCGACCCGGCGCTGTACGCCCTGCTGCTGGGTGGCGGTGCCGCGTTCCTGCTGCTGACGACGGCTCTCCAACGGGGGTCGGTGACGACGGCCACGGCCGGAATAGTGATCGGGGAGACGATCGGTCCGGCGCTGGTGGGCGTGGTGTGGCTGGGCGACCGCACCCGGGAGGGATACGGCTGGCTGGCCGTGCTCGGCTTCGCGGTCGCGGTGGCGGGAGCGCTGGCACTGGCCCGGTTCGGGGAGGCACCCGAGGCGGCACCCGCGGCAATGCCGGCGGTACCGGAGCCTCCGGCCAGGCCGTCGTCTTCGTGATGCCGTCCTACGGGCGGGTGCTCGTCCGCCGTGCGGGGGCGGCCGTCCCGACGGGCCGGAGGAACGGGAACCGGTCGGCGCGCCCTCGTTCCTGATCACCCGGCCGAACCCGTCCGAAATGAGCTCCTTCCGGAGAAGGAAATCGTCCGGGGTCGGTTCTTTTCATACCCGTCCCCTTACGGAACGGGTCTGTTCGCTTCTCTCGTGCGTGAGATTCCCGTCGAACCCGGACACCGGACGGGAAGGGAATCAAGACCGCCGAAAAGTCGAAGAAAAGCCGCGTTCCGGGACAGTCTGCGACGACTGGGAGGCAGTCGTAGAAGTTTGAAGGACTTGTGAACGCAAGCGCTCTCTCCTCCGTACTCGACGGTGTGACCAGTAATCCCGTCACCGTCACCGCCGCATATCGCGTGGTGCCGGGCCGCGAGGCCGACTTTCACTCCTGGGGGTGGGCCATGCTGGGCGCGAGCGCCCGGCAGCCCGGCTTCCTGGGAGGCGGTGTACTTGTCGATGGAGAGGCGGAGTGGCATGTGGTCTATCGCTTCGCCACCGAGAGCACGGCCCTGGCCTGGGAGGACTCGTCCACCCGGGTGGAGTGGGACGACCGGGCGCTGGGCATCGCCCGGCAGACGGACCGCAGAAGCGTGCGCGGCTCCAAGGCCTGGTTCGACTCCCAGACCGCCGCACCGAAAGCGCCGGCCCCGCCGTCGAAATGGAAGTTGTGGTTCGTGAATATGAGCGCGGTTTTCCCGCCCGTGCTCCTCTTCAATCTGATTGCGCTTCCCTATCTCGGTGACCTCAATCCGTTCATTCGCACGCTGCTGCTCTGCCTGTGCGTGACGGCCCTGGTCACCTGGATTCTCATGCCCCGCCTTCAGCGCTTCTTCAAGAAATGGCTGTATCCACCGCTCCAGGCGCTTCGCGGACGGCATAAACGACGGACCGCATAGCACCGAGAACGACCCCGAGGAGGTGGGCGGGTGAAGACCCTGCTCATCGACAATTACGACTCGTACACGTACAACCTGTTCCAGCTGATCGCCGAGGTCAACGGCGAGGAGCCGGTGGTGATCCTCAACGACGCCCCCGCGGACGCCTTTCCGGATCTCGCGGCCTTCGACAACGTGGTGGTGTCGCCGGGACCCGGGCATCCGTCGAAACCGCGCGACTTCGGCATCAGCGCCAGAGTGCTCGCCGAGTCCCCGCTGCCGGTGCTCGGGGTGTGCCTCGGCCACCAGGGCATCGCGCACGGCGAGGGCGGCCGGGTGGCACCCGCCCCGGAGCCCCGGCACGGGCATCTGTCGGCCGTCCGCCACGACGGACGGGAGCTGTTCCAGGGACTGCCGCAGAACTTCACCGCGGTCCGCTACCACTCGCTGTCCGTACGCGAGCCGCTCCCCGACTCGCTGGAGCCGACCGCCTGGGCGGAGGACGGCGTCCTGATGGGCCTGCGGCACCGCGAACGGCCGCTGTGGGGCGTGCAGTTCCACCCGGAGTCGGTGCTCACCGAGTACGGCCACCGGATGCTCGTGAACTTCCGGAACCTGACGGCCGAGCGGGCCCGCAGACCGCGCACGAAGAACACCGCGGTCACCCCGGCCGCGGCGGCGATGCCGAGGCCCTCGGTGACCGTCCCCCGCCCGCGCCGGGCCGACGGGCCCGCCCATCGGCTGCACACCCGCCGCATCGCCGAGGCGATCGACGCGGAGGCCGCCTTCACGCGGCTGTACGCCGACTCGCCGCGAGCGTTCTGGCTGGACAGCTCCCGGGTCGAGCGGGGACTCTCCCGTTTCTCGTTCTTCGGCGACGACAGCGGCCCGCTCGCCGAGTTCGTCCGGTACGACGTGAAGGCCGGCCGTTGCGAGATCGAACGGGCCGGGCGGCCGACCCGCAAGGTGCGCGCGAGCGTCTTCGACTATCTCAAGCGGCAGCTGGCGAACCGTCACGTCGACGCCACCGGACTCCCCTTCGACTTCACCGGCGGCTATGTCGGCTACTTCGGCTACGAGACCAAGGCCGACTGCGGCTTCCCCAACCGGCATCGCTCCACCACCCCGGACGCCTGCTGGCTGTTCGCCGACCGGCTGATCGCCGTGGACCACGAGAAGGGGTTCACCTACGCCGTCTGTCTGGCGGAGGACACCCCCCAGGCCTCCCACGAGGCCGCCGACTGGCTCGACACCACGCTCGCCCGGCTCACCTCCCTGCCCGCCGAGACGGACGCGCCGACGGACGCGCCCACTGACGCGCCGACGGAACCGGCGGCGGACGGTGCGACCACGCGGGGCGCGGCGACCGGGGTGGCGCCCGGGAGCGGTGGGCCGGGCGTCGGTGACGTCGAGCCCTGGCTGGTGCGGGACCGGGCGACCTACCTCGCGGACATCGCGGCCTGCCGGCGCGAGCTCGCCGCCGGCACCAGTTACGAGATCTGCCTGACCGACGCCGCGGTGTTACCCGCTCCGGACGACGCCTTCGGCTTCTACCGGGCGCTGCGGCGGGTCAATCCCGCGCCCTACGCGGCCTTCCTGAGGTTCGGCGACCTCGACGTGGCCGGCTCCTCGCCCGAGCGGTTCCTGCGGATCACCCGGGACGGCGTCGCCGAGGCCAAGCCCATCAAGGGGACCGCGCCGCGCGGTACCGGTCCGCTGGAGGACGCCCGGCTCCGGGACGCGCTGGCCGCGGACGCCAAGACCCGCGCCGAGAACCTGATGATCGTCGACCTTCTCCGCAACGACCTGGGCCGGGTCTGCCGGACCGGGACCGTGCGGGTCTCCCGGCTGATGGCCACCGAGACGTACGCCACCGTGCACCAGCTCGTCTCCACCGTCGAGGGCCGGCTGCGCGAGGGCACGGACGCGGTGGACTGCGTACGCGCCTGCTTCCCCGGCGGGTCGATGACCGGCGCGCCGAAGCAGCGCACGCTGGAGATCATCGACGGCCTGGAGACCGAGGCGCGGGGCGTGTACGCGGGCGCGCTCGGTTATCTGGGGTGCAGCGGCGGCGCGGACCTCAACATCGTCATCCGTACGGCCGTCCTGGCCGACGGGCTGATGCGGCTGGGGGCCGGCGGCGCGATCGTCCTGGACTCCGATCCGGTCGCGGAATACGACGAGATGCTGCTGAAGACGGCCGCGCAGATGCGGGCCCTGCGTGAGCACGGCGCGGCGACGACCCGCGCCGCCGGGAAGCCGGAGCCGGCCGGCGCGAAGGGGACCACCCGATGACCACGTCACGGCCCACGACGGCTTCGCAGCCCACGGCTGCTTCGCAGGCCAAGACAAGTCCGCGGCCCGCGACGGCGACGCGGGCCGCGGCCGATCCACAGCCCACGGTCGCCTCCCGACCGACGGCGGTACCGGTCGGCACGGCGGTACCGGTCGGCGCGGCCGACCCGGTCACGCGGGCCGGCCGGTACACCGTGGCGGAGCGCGCCGCCGCGGCTTCGCGGTCTCCCGGCACCCCCGGTGACAACCGGAACCAAGGCCGCGGGGCGGCCGGCGATGTGGGGAATCTCGCCGGGGGGCTCGCCTCGCTCGCCGAGCGACGTGGGTGGGGCGGGCGGGCCGCGTTTCACCAGGGGCACCAGGTGTGGACCCACGGTGAGGTGCACGAGCTCGGGGCGCGGGCGGCCGGGGTGCTCGCGGAGCGCGGGGTGCGGGCCGGGGACCGGGTGCTGCTGGCGCTGCCCGACGGGATCGCATGGGTCGCGGCCTTCCTCGGTGTCGCCCGGCTCGGGGCCGTGGCCGTCCTGGTCAATCCCGAACTGCCCGCGCCCGAGCACGCGTTCATGGCCGAGGACGTCGACGCCGTGCTGTGTGTGACCGGGCCGGGTCTCGAGGACCGCTTCACGGACCGGGCGTGCCTCGGCGCCGACCAGTTCCTCGCGCTCGCCCCCGCCGCCGAGCCGGCCGCCGCCCACCCGGTGGACGCGCGGACGCCGCTGTACGTGCAGTACACCTCCGGCACCACGGGCCGCCCGAAGGGTGTCGTGCACACGCACGGCGACCCGGGGACCTACCACGACCTCATCGGCCGGCGGCTGCTCGGGATCACCGAGGACGACGTCACCCTGTCGGTGTCGAAGCTGTACTTCGCGTACGGCTTCGGCAATGCCTTCGTCTTCCCGCTCTTCTCGGGCTCCAGCGCCGTCCTGGTGGACCGGCGGCCGACGCCCGCCGCCGTCGACGAACTCGTCGCCCGGCACCGGGTGAGCCTGCTCTACTCCGTGCCGTCGGCGTACGCGGCGCTGGTCGCCGACCGGGGCGGCGGCCACGCGGCCTGCTTCGCCTCGGTGCGCGTCGCGGTGTCGGCCGGCGAAGGCCTGCCGGACGGGCTCGGCGGGCGGATCACCGAGCTGCTCGGCGCGCCGGTGCTGGAGCAGATCGGTTCGACCGAGGCCGGTCACGCCTTCTGCGCCAACAGTCTCGGCCACGACCATCCGGGTACCGTCGGGCGTCCCGTGCCGGGGTTCGAGGTGGAGCTGCGCGACCGCGCCGGGCGGCCCGTGCCGGACGGTACGGAAGGGGAGCTGTGGGTGCGCGGGCCGACGGTGACGCCCGGATACCTGAACCGGCCCGAGGAGACGCGGCGCACGCTGGCCGGCGGCTGGCTGGCCACCCACGACCGGGCGCGCCGTGAACCGGACGGCGCCTACCGGCACCTGGGCCGCACCGACGACATGGAGATGGTCGGCGGGATCACCGTCTCCCCGCTGGAGGTGGAGGCCGTCCTGCGCACCCACCCTGCGGTGCGCGAGGTCGCGGTCGCCGCCGTCCCGGACGGGCGCGGCCGCACCCGCCTGCGCGCCTTCGTCGTCCCGGCCCCGCCCCCTGCTCCCGCCACCCCCACGGGTGCCGCCGGACTGGTCCGGCTGGAGGCCGAGCTCGGCGCGCTCGCGCGGGAACGGCTCGCCGCGTTCAAGGTGCCGCGGAGCGTCAGCTTCGTCGCGTCGCTGCCCAGTACTCCCACCGGGAAGCTCCGCCGGCACCTGGTGCGCCAGGGGGCGTGGTGACCGGGTCCGCGCCCGGGTCCGTGCCCTTGTCCGTGTCCGTGCCCCTGTCCGTGTCCGTGTCCGTGTCCGTGCCCCTGTCCGTGTCCGTGTCCGTGTCCGTGTTCGAGAGGAACAGTCACATGTCGCAGCAGCCCCTGCTCGCCGACCGCGGGTTCTACCTGGGTCCGTTGTTCCGGCGGGCGGCCGACCGGCACGGGGCCGTCTTCGTCACGCTGGACCGGCCGCTGGACACCCACCCCTCCCTCGGGGTCGACCTCGACTACCGGGTCCTGGCCGGCGTGGTCGAGGAGTTGTCGGGCCGGCTGTGGGCGGCGGGTGTACGGCCCTCGGAGCAGGTGGTCGTACACAAGTCGGACAACGTCGACATCGTGCTGCTGACCTGCGCGGTGTCCCGTATCGGCGCGGTCCCCGTGCTGCTCTCCCCCGGTCTGGCCGGCCCGGTCGTCGGGCAGCTGCTCGAACGGCTGCGGCAGCCCTGGCTGGTCACCGACCGGGCCAAGCTGACCGGGCCGCTGAAGGACGCCGGCCTCGCCTCGCAGGTGCGCCGGATCCTGTGCGTCGACGACGCGCCGGGCGCCGAGCCCCTGGCGAAGTACGCGGGCGCCGAGCCACCGCCCGTCCGGCTGCACCCCCGTGAGCCCGCGCTGATCACGCACAGCTCGGGCACCACCGGCGTTCCGAAGCTGGCCGTGCACTGCCCGAACACCATGTGGAACCGGCTGGTGCCGCAGAAGGCGATGGGCTGGCCCACCCGGGGCGAGACCGCCGCGCTGCACATGTCGTTCGTGCACTCGCGCTTCTACCACCTGCTCGGTGTCCTGCTGCACTTCGGCAGTCCGCTCGTGCTGATCACCGACCCGGAGCCGGCACGCGTGGGACCGCTGCTGGCCCGGCACCGGCCCGGCATCGTCGAGACCCACCCCAACACCTTCGTGCTGTGGGAGGAGTTGGCGGACGCACCCGGTGCCCCGCTGTCCCGCGTGAAGTCGTACGGCTCCACGTTCGACGCGATCCATCCGCGCACGGTACGGCGGTTGCTGGGCGCCTCGCGCCGTCGTGCGCCGTGGCTGATCCAGCTGTACGGGCAGAGCGAGACGGGGCCCGTCGCGTTCCAGTGGTTCACCCGGCGCAGCGCGGAGCGGGCGGACGGGCGGCGGGTGGGGATCGGGATCCCCGGCTTCACCCGGCTGCGGATAGCGGACCCCGACGGCAGGCCGGTCCCGCCCGGCACCCCCGGGCGGATCGAGGCCCGCACCAGGGGCCGCATCCTCACCTACCTCGGCGCGCGGGCGCAGTACGAGCGTCAACTCGACGGCGGGTGGTGGCAGATGGGGGACATGGGCTACATGAGCCGCCTGGGCGCCCTGCGTCTGATCGACCGGGAGGTCGACCGGATCGACGCCGTGCACAGCAATCTGGCGGTCGAGGACGCGCTGATGGAACGGCTGGAGGAGCTCCGCGAGGTGGTGATCGTGGCCGGCGCGGACCGTGAGCCGGTGCCGGTGGTGTGTGTGCGGGGCGAACGGCCGCTCGACCCGGACCGCTGGCGGGAGGCGACCGCCGATCTGCCCGCGATGGCCGAGCCGCGCCAGTGGCGGTTCGAGGACCTGCCGATGACGGCGACCTGGAAGGTGAAGCGGGTGGAGATCACCCGGATGCTGAGGGAGACGCGCGAGGGTGTGCGCGCGTGAACCCCGTGATCGTGGTGGGCGCGGGCCCGGTCGGCCTGTCGGCCGCGCTGGCCCTGCGCGGGCACGGGCTGCCGGTGGTGCTCCTGGAGGCGGACCCCGAGGAGCGTGAACGGCCGGGCAGCCGGGCCCTGTTCGTGCACCGGGAGACCCTGCGGCTGCTCGACGGGATGTCCCCGGGCCTGGCCGCCGAGATCACGGCGTACGGCCGGACCTGGCACACCCGGCGCACCCTCTACCGGGGCCGCGAGGTGTACGCGCGGACCTTCCCGCCCCCTGCCGGGCCGCCGCCGTTCACGAGCCTGCGCCAGCTGGACACCGAGCGTTTCCTGCGCGCCGCGTGCGCGCGGGCGGGGGTGGACTTCGTGTGGGCGGCGCGGATCGGGGGCGTGCGTACGTCCGGGTCGGGTGTGGTGCTCGTCGGCGAGGACGGACGGGAGTGGAGCGCGGGGTACGTGGTCGCCGCCGACGGCGCCCGCTCGGTCGTCCGGGGGGAGCTGGGCATCCCCCTGGAGGGAGTGCGCGGCGAGGGGTTCCATGTCGTCGTCGACGTGGCGGACGTGCCGGGCGCCGAGCTGCCGCTGGAGCGGGTCTTCCACTACGAGCATCCGGGTGTCGGGGGCCGCAGTGTGATGCGGGTGCCGTTCACCGGCGGTTTCCAGGTGGACCTCCAGTGCCGCGACGACGACCCGGAGGAGGCGTACGGCACCGAGGACGCCGTGCGGCAGTGGCTGCCCGGGGTGGTGGGCGACGGGTACGCGGAGCGGATCCTGTGGGTGTCGACGTACCGCTTCCTGCGCAAGGTGGCGGCCTCCTTCACGGATCCGCACGGGCGGGTGCTGCTCGTCGGCGAGGCCGCGCATCTGTTCCCGCCGTTCGGCGCGCGGGGGATGAACAGCGGGATCGCCGACGCGGCGGCGGCCGCGCGGGCCGTGGCCGAGGGGACCCCGGGGGCGGTGGCCGCGTTCGCGGACGTACGGCGGGCGGCGGGGCTGTTCAACAGCGAGGCGGCCGGAGTCGCCCTGGAGCATCTGCGGCCGCGACGCCGGGCGGTACGGCTCAGGCAGCGCGCGGCGGCGGCCCTCGCGCCCGTGCTGCCCTCGTGCGGCTCATGGCTGGAGCACGCGCCGTACGGACCCCGGGGCGGGGCGCCGGCGGTGGCGGGCGGGAAGTACTGAGGAGGTTCGCGTGGGTGCACCACCGATCGTCGGCGAGGGGCTGTCGACATGGACGCCCGGCCGTGGGCTGACCGTCGCCCCGGAACCCGTGGCGGACGGCCCGCTGCTGGTCGCCGACTCGTGGCTGGTCCGCGCGGGCCGGGTGCGCGGGTACGACCGGCACCGGGAGCGGTTCCTGCGGGCCTGCGCGGAGTGCGGCGGGCCGGGGCCGCGCCGGCTCGTCGAGTTCTGGCAGGACGTGACCGCCGTCCTGCCGCGTACCGGCGACTGGTTCCCCCGGGTGGAACTCGCCGCCGGGTCGATGGAGTTGCGGCTGCGACTGCGCCATGCCCCGCCGCTCGGCGCGGAGGTGCGCCTGTGGTCCGTCGGCCAGCGGGACCGGCGCGTCGCGCCCCGCCGCAAGGGCCCGGATCTGGACGTCCTCTCCCGGGTGCGGGAGCGGGCGGTCGGCGAAGGGGCGCAGGAAGGGGTGCTGGTCGATCCGTCCGGGGTGGTGCTGGAGTCGGCCACCGCGAGCGTGCTGTGGTGGGAGGAGGACACCTTGTGTCTGCCGCCGTCCAGGCTGCCCGTCCTGCCCGGAGTGACCGTGGGGCTCGTCCGGGAGCGGGCCGTACGGTCCGGGATCGTCGTCGCCGACCGGGAGCGGACCCTTGCCGAGCTGGACGGGCGGGAGGTGTGGACGGTGAACGCGCTGCACGGACTGCGACCGGTGACGAGCTGGATCGGAGAGCCGATGACAGCGGGGCCCGCGGTACGGGCGCCGAAATGGCGGGAATGGCTGGAGCGATTGCCGGAGCCGCTTCCGAATCGATAGAGCGCGCGAGATGAGAAACAAAAGAAGGGCATCGGCGAATATCGCCGATGCCCTGATTCCGCGTGGCCCGTGATGAATGTCGCCGGAATTACTTCCCGGCCGGCTGATAGGCCCCCGGCACCATGCGCGTCGCGATGGCGATCCGGTTGTACGCGTTGATGACCGTGGCCGCCCAGATCAGCGCGGCCAGCTGGGCCTCGTCGAAGACCTCGGCGGCCTCGGCGTACACCGCGTCCGGCACCCGCCCGTCGTGCACCAGGGTCACCGCCTCGGTCAACGCCAGTGCGGCGCGCTCGCGTTCGGTGAAGAACGGGGTCTCCCGCCAGGCGTTCAGGGCGTAGATCCGCTGCTCGGCCTCGCCCTGGGCGCGGGCGTCCTTGGTGTGCATGTCGAGGCAGAACGCGCAGCCGTTGAGCTGTGAGGCGCGGATCCTGACCAGTTCCAGTATCTCGGGTTCGACCTTGGCGTCCCGGGCGGCGGAAACGGCGGCACCGTGCAGGGATCCCATCACGGCGGAAACCTCGGGGGTTGCCTTCTTGAGGGCCACACGGGACACGGAATTGTTGTTCGTCATGGGGAGACTGTAACCGCCGCGCCTGGAAATCTATCCGGGAAAAGGAATTCCGGAGCCATTCTCTCCGAAAGGGAGCGCAGCGCACAACGCGTCCAGCGCGCCGGTCCAGGCGTGGTCCGGCGGGGTCCCGTAGCCGACGACGAGGGCGTCAAGGGGCTCGGTGACCGCGTCGGGGTGACGGTGGCGGGGAGTGAGGCCGTCGACCGCCAGGCCCTGGTAGGCCGCCGCCCGCACCACCGCCTCCTCCGTGCCGGGCGGGAGGCGCAGGACGGCGTGCAGCCCTGCCGCGATGCCGGTGACGCGGATCGCGGGGGCGTGCGTGGCGAGGGCCGCGACCAGCGCGTCACGACGTCGGCGGTAGCGGGTGCGCGCGGCCCGGACATGGCGGTCGTAGGCGCCCGACGTGATGAACTCCGCCAGCGTCAGCTGGTCCAGGACCCCTGAGCTGTCCACCCCGCCCTTGGCCGCCACCACCTCCTCCACGACGTCCGGCGGCAGCGCCATCCAGCCCAGGCGCAGGCCGGGGGCCAGCGACTTGCTCGCGGTGCCCAGATACACCACGTGGTCGGGGTCCAGGCCCTGGAGGGCGCCGACGGGCTGGCGGTCGTAGCGGAACTCTCCGTCGTAGTCGTCCTCCAGGACCAGCCCGCCGGTGCGCCGCGCCCAGTCCACGACGGCCGCCCGCCGGTCGTGGTGAAGGGGCACGCCCATCGGGAACTGGTGCGCGGGGGTGAGCAGGACGGCGCCCGCGCCCTTCAACTGGCCCATGTCCGTGCCGCGTTCGTCGACGGGCAGCGGGATCATCGCCAGCCCGGCCGCCGCCAGCAGCCGCCAGTGCTCGTCCAGGCCGTACGAGTCGACGGCGATCGTGCGCGCCCCGCGTGCCCGCAGCACCGTGGTCAGCAGTCGCAGGCCGTGCGCGAACCCGGCGCACACCACGAGGCGTTCGGGGTCGGCGCGCACACCGCGGGCACGGGCGAGGTAGCCGGCGAGGGCGGTGCGCAGTTCGGTCCGGCCGCGGGGGTCGCCGTAGCCGAGGGCGTCGGAGGGGGCGGCGGTGAGGGCGCGGCGGGCCGCCCTGAGCCACTCGGCGCGCGGGAAGGACCCGAGGTCGGGCGTGCCGGGACGCAGGTCGTAGGCGGGCCGGCGGCTCCGGGGCCGGTGGGGCGCCGCGCCCGTGGGCGGGACGACCCGGCCCTCGGCGACCCGTGTGCCCGAGCCCTGGCGGGCGGTGAGCCAGCCCTCGGCGACGAGGTCGGCGTAGGCGTCGGCGACCGTGTTGCGGGCGATGCCCAGGTCGGCGGCGAGCGAGCGCGAGGACGGGAGCCTGGTGCCGGAGGGCAGACGGCCGCTGCGGACGGCCTCGCGCAGGGCGTCGGTCAGTCCCCGGCGCAGGTGCGGTCCGGTCGGCTCCAGATGCAGGTCGACGCCGAAAGTGGCCCAGGATCTCGCCATGGAAATGGACCATACTCCTGGGCTGCCCGGCTCCTAGGGTCGAAGGCATGACGACGTACGCAGACACCACGGCCACCGACGAACAGGTTCCCCACGCTCCCGCGCACACCCCCCGGCTGAACTGGTCCGAGCACGCCCCCGAGGTCCTCAAGGCGATGCTCCGGCTCGACGCCGCCGCCCGTAGGGGGCTCGACCCGAAGCTGGTCGAGCTGGTGAAGGTCCGCGCCTCGCAGATCAACCGCTGCGCGCTCTGCGTCGACATGCACAGCAAGGACGCGCTCGCGGCGGGCGAGAGCGTCGAGCGGATCATCCAGCTCAGCGCGTGGGAGGAGTCGGAGCACTTCTACACCGAGAAGGAGCTCGCGGCGCTGGCCCTGACGGAGGCGGTCACCGTCCTGACGGACGGGTTCGTGTCCGACGACGTGTACGAGCGGGCCGCCGCGCACTTCGAGGAGGCCGAGCTGGCGCAGCTGATCGCCGCGATCACGGTGATCAACGCGTGGAACCGGTTCGGCGTGACCTGCCGTCTGGTGCCGGGGCACTACCGGCCGGGACAGCACGCGTGAGCCGCACGAGCCTCCTCGACCGCGAGGTCGGCCGGGCCATGTCCACGCTCAGCGCGGCCGCGAAGCGGGGTCTGGGCGACCCCGCGCTCGCCGAGCTGGTGGTGATCCGCGCCTCGCAGCTCAACCACTGCGCGTTCTGCCTCGACATGCACCTCACGATCGCCCGCGAGCACGGGGTGAGCGCGAGGCAGCTCGATCTGCTGAGCGCGTGGGAGGAGGCGGGGGACGTCTACGACGAGCGGGAGCGGGCCGCGCTCGCGCTGACGGAGGCGGTGACCGTGCTGGCCGGGGGCACCTCCCAGGCTTTCGGCTCCCGGGGAGGCTTCGTGCCCGACGCGGTGTACGAGCGGGCCGCCCGGCACTTCGACGCCGCCCGGCTCGCCCATCTCGTCGCGCTGATCACCGCCATCAACAGCTGGAACCGGGTGATGGTGGCCCGCCGTATCCCGCCGGGGGGTTACACACCATGACCGAGGTGGACGCCGTGAGCGAGAAGGCGCACGTGTTCCGCCGGCTGCACCACGGCCGGCTGCCGGGCGATCCCCTCGTGCTGCCCGGCCCCTGGGACGCGGCCAGCGCCCGGGTGTTCGCCGAGGCCGGTTTCCCGGCGCTCGCGACGCCCAGCGCGGGTGTCGCCGCCTCGCTCGGGTACGCGGACGGGCGGACCCCGGCCGACGAGATGTTCGCGGCGGTCGCCCGGATCGTCCGGGCGGTGGACGTGCCGGTGTCGGCGGACGTCGAGGCCGGATACGGGCTGGCGCCGAAGGAGCTGGTGGAACGGCTGCTGGAGACCGGCGCCGTCGGCTGCAACCTGGAGGACTCGGTCGACGGCGTCCTCAAGGACCCGCGCGAGCAGGCCGAGTGGCTCGCCGAGGTACGGCGGGCGGCCGGCGGCCGGCTCTTCGTCAACGCGCGCGTCGACACCTTCGCGCACGGCGACGGCGACCCCGGACGGGCCATCGAGCGGGCGGCGGCGTACGTCGCCGCGGGCGCCGACTGCGTCTATCCGATCGGTGCTCCGACGGCCGTCCTGCCGTTGCTGCGGTCGGGGATCGCGGGCCCGCTCAACGTGGGGGGCCGGGTGGACGGCGAGGGCCCCTCGCCCGCCGTGCTCGGCGAACTCGGGGCCACCCGCGTCACGTTCGGACCGGGGCTCCAGCGGTGGGCGGCGGCCGCCCTGCGGGAGATCAGCGCGGAACTGGTGTGACGGCGGTCAGGACACCCACGCCTTCCAGGTCGACGCGTGGCGGTCCACCCACTTCTTCGCGGCCGCCTCCGGAGTGAGCTTCTGGTCGGCGATCATCAGGGACACCTCGTTCTGGTCCTCGGTCGTCCACTTGAACTTCTTCAGGAAGGCGGCCGCCCTGCCGCCGTCCTTCGAGAAGTCCGCGTTGAGGTACTTCTGGAGCGGGGTGTGCGGGTAGCCGCAGGCCACCTTGTCCGGCTCCGCGTCGCAGCCCTCCTTGTAGGCGGGCAGCTTCACCTCGGTCATCGGGACCTTCTCGAAGAGCCACTGCGGGGCGTACCAGTAGGTGAGGAAGGGCTTCTTCTCCTTGGCGAACTGGCGCATCTGGGTGATCTGGGCGGCCTCGGAACCGGCGAAGACGACCTGGTAGTCGAGCTTCAGGTTCTTCACCAGGGCCTTGTCGTTGGTGACGTAGGACGGGGAGCCGTCCATGAGCTGGCCCTTGCCGCCGCTCTCCGCGGTGCGGAACTGCGACGCGTACTTGTTCAGGTTCTTCCAGTCGGTGACGTCCGGGTGCTGCTTGGCGAAGTACGTCGGGACGTACCAGCCGATGTGCCCGGTGACGCCGAGGTCGCCGCCGCGCGCGATCGTCTTCTTGTCGTCGACGTAGCGCTGCTCCTGGTCGGGGTGGCCCCAGTCCTCCAGGATGGCGTCGACCCGGCCCTGGCTGAGCGCGTCCCAGGCGGGCACCTCGTCGACCTGCACGGTGTCGACGCGGTAGCCGAGCTCGTGCTCCAGCAGGTACTGGGCGACGGCCACGTTGGCCTGGGCGCCGACCCAGGACTGGACCGAGAGGGTCACCGTCTTGGCGCCCTGCGCGTTGGCGAACGGCGACGCCTGCTTGGTCATGTCGGCGGCCCCGCAGCCGGTGAGCAGCAGGAGCGCCGACGCCCCGGCGGTCAGGGCCGTCGTGCGCAGCCGCAGGTCACGAAGGTGCAGGTCACGAAGGCGTGGCTGGTGAAGTCGCATGTCACGCTCCCTTCTTCACGCGGCGGTCGGCCGGCTGGGTCACCCGGTCGAGCATCAGGCCGAGGCAGACGATCGCGGCGCCGGCCACCAGACCGGTCGCGAGGTCGCCCTGGGCGAGCCCGAACACGGCGTCGTAGCCGAGCGCGCCCCCGCCGACCAGTCCGCCGATGATGACGACGGCGAGGACGAGGACCACGCCCTGGTTCACGGCGAGCAGCAGCGCGGGCCGGGCGAGCGGGAGCTGGACCTGGCGCAGTTGCTGCGCGCCGGTCGCGCCGAGGGACCGGGCGGACTCCATCGCCGCCGGGTCGACCTGGCGCAGGCCCTGGGTGGTGATGCGGACGACGGCGGGCAGCGCGTAGACGACGGCCGCCGCGACGGCGGGCGCGCGGCCGACGCCGAACAGGGCGACGACCGGGATCAGGTACACGAACTGCGGCATCGTCTGGAACACGTCCAGGACCGGACGCAGCAGCCGTTCGACGCGGTCGCTGCGGGCGGCGGCGATACCGGTCGCGAACCCGAGGACGAGGGTGACGGCGACGGCGGCCAGCACCTGGGAGAGGGTGTCCAGGGACGGTTCCCACACGCCGAGCACACCGGTCGCGGCCAGTGCCAGGACGGCGGTCAGCGCGGTGCGCCAGGTGCCGATCGGCCAGGCGATCGCGGCGACCAGCAGCAGCACGGCCCACCAGGGCAGGCCCTGGAGGCCGGCCCGCACGGGGTCGAGGACCCAGGTGGTGAAGTGGCCGGCCCAGTCGGCGGTGCCGCCGATCACGGGCACCCCGGAGTAGAGGTGGTCGGTCATCCAGTCGACGGCGTCGTTGACCGGGGCGGCGATGCCCACCGTCCAGGTGTCGGGCCAGTCGAGCCGGCCGGCCGCGCGCCCGGCGAGCGCCACGGCCACGGCTCCTGCGGCCGCGTAGGCCCAGGCGGCCCGGCCGCGGCCGGGTTCGCCGTCGCCGGCGCGACCGGCGGCGGCCGTGACCCGGTCCAGGACGACCGCGAGCAGCACGATCGGGATACCGGCGGCGAGGGCCGCGCCCACGTCGACCGAGGCCAGCGCCTGGTAGACGCGGTCACCGAGGCCGCCCGCGCCGATCACCGACGCGATGACCGCCATGCCCAGCGCCATCATGATCGTCTGGTTGAGGCCGAGCAGGAGTTCCTTGCGCGCCAGCGGGATCCGGGCGGTCAGCAGGCGCTGCCGGGCGGTCGCGCCCAGCGACTCCACCGCTTCCAGGACCTCCTTGTCGGCGCCGCGCAGCCCGAGCGCGGTGAGCCGGGCCATGGGCGGGGCGGCGTAGACGACGGTGGCCAGGACGGCCGCCGGGACGCCGATGCCGAAGACGAGCACGACCGGGAGCAGATAGGCGAAGGCAGGAAGCACCTGCATGGTGTCGAGGACCGGGCGCAGGGCGCGGTCCAGGCGCTCGGAGAGACCGCCGGCCAGGCCGAGCACCACACCCACGACGACCGACACGAGGACGGCGACGATCATCAGGGCCAGCGTCTGCATCGTCGGCACCCACATGCCGAGCAGGCCGCAGGCCAGGAACGCGGCCGCCGTGCCGAGCGCGAGCCGGACCCCGGCCACCCGCCAGGCGACCAGCGCGGCCGCTGCGGTGACACCGGCCCAGCCCGCGCCGAGCAGCACAAGGTACACGGCACGCACCGAGAGGACCACGCCGTTGCTGAGGTAGCCGAAGAAGTAGAGGAACAGCGGGTGGCTGTCGCGGTTGTCGATGATCCAGTCGCTGGCGCCGGTGAGCGGCGTGGTCAGGTCGACGGTGAGCGCGTGCGGCCAGCTGCCGCCGGACCAGCGGGCGTTGGCCAGGGGGACGAGGATCGCGGCCGCGAGCGCGAGGATCAGGAGTTTGCGGACGGCCTGGTGTTTGAGGACGCCCGGCAGGGCGACCCGGGGGGCGGGTGTGGTCAGCGTGGCCATCAGACCGCCTCCTTACGGGGCTCCGTTCCGACGGCGACGGATCCGGGCTCCCCTCCGGACGGGAGGGATCCGGGACCGGTGCCGGCCACCACGCCGAGCAGTCCTTCGTGGTCGACGACGCCCAGGCACCGGCCCGCGTCCATGACGCGTACCGGGGCGCCCGTGCGGGCGACCGCCTCGATCGCCTGGGAGACCGTGGCGTCCGGGGACACGGCCGAGCCGCCGCCTGTCTCCTCCAGGGACGCCGGCCGCATGGCCGTACGCACGGTCAGGACCTGCTCGCGCGGCACGTCCCGGACGAACTCGCGGACGTAGTCGTCGGCCGGGGAGCCCACGATCTCCTCGGGCGTGCCCAGCTGCACGACCTCCCCGTCGCGCATCAGGGCGATGCGGTCGCCCAGCTTCAGCGCCTCGCTGAGGTCGTGGGTGATGAAGACCATCGTGCGGCCCTCCTCGCGGTGCAGCCGGACGACCTCCTCCTGCATGTCGCGCCGGATGAGCGGGTCGAGGGCGCTGAACGGTTCGTCGAAGAGGAGGACCTCCGGGTCGACGGCCAACGCGCGGGCCAGGCCGACACGTTGCCGCTGGCCGCCGGAGAGCTGGGCGGGCCTGCGCTGTTCCATGCCGTCCAGGCCGACCTTGTCGACGACCTCCTTGGCGCGGGTGCGCCGCTCGGCGCGGCCCATGCCCTGGATCTCCAGGCCGTAGGCCACGTTGTCGAGGACGGTGCGGTGCGGGAGGAGGCCGAAGTGCTGGAAGACCATCGCGGCGCGGTGCCGGCGCAGTTCGCGCAGCCGGGTGCGGTCCATCGCGCGGACGTCCTCGCCGTCGACGACGATGGTGCCGGCCGTCGGCTCGATCAGCCGGGTCAGACAGCGCACCAGGGTGGACTTGCCGGAGCCGGACAGGCCCATGACGACGAAGACCTCGCCCTTGCGCACGTCGAAGGAGACGTTCCGGACGGCGGCCGTGCAGCCGGTGCGGGAGCGGAGTTCGGCGGGCGGGAGGGCGGCGAGTTCCGGGTCGGCCGGGACGCGCTCGGACTTGGGGCCGAAGACCTTCCACAGGCCGTCGACCGAGAAGACGGGGGCGTCGGTGTCCGCGGTGGGCGGCTTACGGGTGGCGGGCATGATCGTCATCGCGCATCGTCTCCGATCAGGTCGACGGCTTTCTCGCCGACCATGAGCACCCCGATCATGGGGTTCACGGCGGTCATGGTGGGGAACACGGAGGCGTCCGCGATGCGGATGCCGTCCAGGCCCCGAATACGCAACCGCGGGTCCACCACGGCCAGTTCGTCGTCCTCGGCACCCATGCGGCAGGTTCCCGCCGGGTGGTAGACGGTGTGCGCGACCTTGCGCGCGTACTCGCTCAGTTCCTCGTCGCCCGTGATGTCCGGTCCCGGCGCCACCTCGCGCTTGAGCCAGCCGGCCAGCGGCTCGGTCTTCGCGATCTCGCGGGCGATCCTGATCCCGTCGACGAGGGTGCGGGCGTCGTGATCGTCCTCGTCGGTGAAGTAGCGGAAGTCGAGTGCGGGCTTCACGGACGGGTCCGCGCTCTCCAGGTAGAGCCGGCCGCGGGACTTCGGCTTGGGGATGTTGGGGGTCATCGAGACGCCGTACGGCGGGCGTTCGTAGCCCAGGCGTTCCGGGTTGTCCGTGAAGGGGACCTGGTAGAAGTGGAACATCAGGTCGGGGCCCTGGTGTCCGGGGTCGCGGCGCACGAAGAGACCGGCGTCGGAGTCCATCGCGGAGTTCTCCGGGAGCGGCCCGTGGGTCTCCCAGACGATCACCGACTCGGGGTGGTCGAGGAGGTTCTCGCCGACGCCGGGCAGGTCGAGCACGACGGGTATGCCGAGCGCGTCCAGGTCGGCCTTGGGGCCGATGCCGGAGTGCAGGAGCAGGCGGGGCGAGTCGACGGCGCCCGCGCACAGCACGACCTCGCGGCGGGCCCGTACGAGGATCTCCTCGCCGTCCTTGGTACGGACGTGCACGCCTTGTGCGCGCGTGCCGTCGAGTTCCAGCCGGTACGCCCAGCTCTCCAGCAGGATCGTCAGGTTGGGCCGCTCGTCCATCACCGGGTGCAGATAGGCCACCGAGGCGCTCGACCGCTTGTTGGTCTCCGGGTGGTAGGCGAGGTCGAAGAAGCCGACGCCGTCGTCGAAGGGCTTCTCGTTGAAGCCCTCGATCCGGGGCACTCCGGTCGCCTGCCGCGCGGCGTCGACGAAGTCGCGGGCGATGGCGTTCCGGTCCTTCTCGTCGACCGGGACGATGTTGTTCAGCAGGCGCGCGTAGTACGCCTCCATCGGGACCGCGCCCCAGCCCTCGGCGCCGGCCGCCTCCCACTCGTCGAAGTCGGACGGCAGCGGCTTGAAGGCGATGAGCGTGTTGTGGGAGGAGCAGCCGCCGAGGACGCGGGCCCGGCTGTGGCGGATGTGGGAGTTGCCGCGCGGCTGCTCGGTGGTCGGGTAGTCGTAGTCGAGTTCGCCGCCGAGCAGGCCCATCCAGCGGCGCAGGGTGAGGACGTCGTCGCGGCCGACGTCGCTGGGGCCGCCCTCGATGACGGCGACGGTGGTGTCGGGGTTCTCGGTCAGCCGGGAGGCGATGACGGAACCGGCGGTTCCGCCTCCGATGACGACATAGTCGTAGACAGGTGCGGTCTCTGGCATGGGGGGTACTCCAGGGGCGTGCGAAGTCTTCCGGGGCAGGCGGATGCGGGTGGGTGCGGGCGGGGTGACGGCCTGACGTCAGCCGGCGAACCAGCGGACGGGGCGCGGCGCGAGGTTCTGGTAGACGTGCTTGGACTCGCGGTACTCGGCGAGCCCGGCGGGGCCGAGTTCGCGACCCACTCCGCTCTTTCCGAAGCCGCCCCACTCCGCCTGCGGCAGATAGGGGTGGAAGTCGTTGATCCAGACCGTGCCGTGCCGCAGCCGTCCCGCGACGCGGCGCGCCCGGCCCGCGTCGGCGGTCCAGACGGCGCCCGCGAGGCCGTACTCGGTGTCGTTGGCGAGAGCGACGGCCTCGTCCTCGGTGCGGAAGGTCTCGACGGTGAGCACCGGTCCGAAGACCTCCTCCCGCACGACCCTCATCTCACGGTGGCAGTGGTCGAGGACGGTGGGCTCGTAGAAGTAGCCGGACTCCGGCCGCTGCGGGGCGGGTTCCGGGCGCCGGCCGCCGGACCGCAGCACGGCGCCTTCCGCGAGCGCGGAGGCGACGTAGTCCTCGGTCTTGGCGCGCTGCTGCTCGGAGACGAGAGGTCCGCACTCGACACCGTCCTCCGTGCCGCGCCCGAGCCGGATCTTCCCGGCCCTGCGGGCGAGCTCGGCGACGAAGCGGTCTCGGACCGACTCCTCGACGATGAGCCGGGAGCCCGCCGAGCAGACCTGGCCGCTGTGGATGAAGGCGGCGTTCAGTGCCTGGTCGACGGCGGTGTCGAAGCCGTCGTCGGTCGCGCAGGCGTCGGCGAAGACCACGTTGGGGTTCTTGCCGCCGAGTTCGAGGGCGACCTTCTTCACGCTCGGGGCGGCCGCCTGCGCGACCTTCGTGCCGCTGACCAGGCCGCCGGTGAAGGAGACGAGGTCGACGTCGGGGTGCTCGGCGAGCCGGGCGCCGACCGTGTGCCCGGGACCGGTGACGATGTTCGCGACCCCGGCGGGCAGCCCGGCCTCCAGGAGCAGGTCGATGAGCGCGATCGTCGTCATCGGGGTGATCTCGCTCGGCTTGACGACGAAGGTGTTGCCCGCGGCGAGCGCCGGAGCGATCTTCCAACTCGCCTGGAGCAGCGGGTAGTTCCAGGGGGTGATCAGCGCGCACACGCCGACCGGCTCGTGGACGACGACGCTGTGGATGTCGGGTGAGCCCGCGTCCACCACCCGGCCCGGCGCCTCGGCGGTGACGAGCCCGGCGAAGTAGCGGAAGGCGTCGGCGACGCAGTCGATGTCGACGCGCCCTTCCTCGACCGTCTTGCCGGCGTCCCGGCTCTCCAACAGGCCGAGCCGTTCGCGATCGCGCACGAGAAGATCGGCGACGCGGTGCAGCAGGGCGGCGCGTTCGGCGACGGGGGTGTGCGGCCAGACGCCCTCGTCGAAGGCGGCACGGGCGGCCGCGACCGCCAGGTCGGTGTCCTTCTCGTCGCCCTCCGCGACCACGGTGAAGGGGCTGCCGTCCGCGGGGTCGAGAATCTCCCGGGTCGCGCCGGAGACGGCTTCCAGCCACTCTCCGCCCGCGTGGATCGTCCGGTGGTCGCGCCGTTCCGGCTGTTCCGTCCTGTCGGCCATGATCGGTGTCGCCTTCCGTTCCTGTTCAGTCCCCCTGCGTCACCTATGGGTCGGTCTCGGCGACGGCGTCCACATGCCCCCACCCTCCCATTGCATGCGCAATCCATGGCCGAAAGTGCGCTGCATCACTGAAGTTCTGGACATAAACGAACAAACCGTATGCACGGCCATGGCCCGGCCCCGGCCCGGAACAGCGCGCGGCACCGACCGAGGCGACGGCCGCGGCCCGCCGACCGCCGCCGCCGGCCACCCACGCCACCCTCACCGAGGCCCGGGCCGTGTACCGGGCGGGCGGATACCGGGAGATCCCGGCGTACGGCGACCACGTCTACGCCGACGACTGGTCCGGGAAGCGGCTGTGTGCGCCCGTCCGCCGATCACCGGGACATCAGGTCCCGCACCGCCCCGCGCAGCCACCCGTGCGCCGGGTCGGCGTCGTGGCGCGGATGCCAGGCCATGCCCAGCCGGAGCGGCGGCAGGGGCAGCGGCACCTCGAAGGGAACCAGGCCGAGGCTCCTGGCCAGCGGCAGCCCCCAGGCGGTGTTGAGGCCCACCAGGTCGGTGTCACGGATGACGAAGAGGGAGGAGGGGAGGGAGCCGACGGTTCCCACCACCTTCCGCTCCAGGCCGAGTTCGGCGAGCGCGGCGTCGACCGGCCCGTGCAGCCTGCCGCGCCGGGACACCAGGATGTGGTCGGCCTCGCGCGCGTACCGCTCGGGCGTCAACTCGCCCTCCAGCAAAGGGTGTCCGGCGCGGGCGACGCCCACCATGCGGTCCTCGCAGAGCTGTTCGCGGTGCACCTCGGGGGCGGCCGTGTCGAGGACGCCCACCTCCAGATCGGCGGTGCCCTCGCGCAGGAACGGCGCGTCCACGTGGCTCTCGCTCAGGAAGCGCAGGCGGATACCGGGGGCCTCGGCGGCCACCCGGGCATAGAGGGCCGGGGCGTGGGCGGCCGCGATGGCGTCGTGGCCCATGATCGTGAACGTGCGGGTCACCGTCCGCAGGTCGGTGTCCTCGGCCGGCGCGAACAGCGCACGCGCCCGCTCCACGACCGCGTTCACCTCGGCCCGTACGGCGACGGCGCGGGGCGTCGGCACCATCCGCCGCCCGGCCCGCACCAGGACCGGATCGCCGAGCGCCTTGCGGATCCGGCCGAGGGTGCGGCTCATCGCCGGTTCCGAGAGGTGTAGACGCCGGGCGGCGCCCTGGACGCTCTGCTCCTCCAGCAGCACGTCCAGCGCGAGCAGCAGATTCAGGTCGATGCTCGCGGGAGCGCCCGCGAATCCCCCCGTCGGCGCGGCCACGGATTGCGTCATACGCATTCGTCCCTTGCAAAGGTTGCACTGGAAAGCAGGTCGGGCGCGAGCCTACGGTGACAGGGCCCGAAAGGGCATCCCCATCCGACGAGCTCCCCGGGAGGAGCCGTGCCCTCGCACGCCCTGAAACGGTCCGCCCTCCTCGCGCTGTGCGCCTGCGTACTGGTCGCGCAGAGCATGGTCGCCGCGATCAACCTCCTCATCCCGCAACTGGCTTCGTCGTCCCTGCGTCCCTCGCACACCGAGATCCTGTGGACGGTCGACGCCTACGTCATCGCCTTCGCCGCGCTGCTCGTCCCGGCCGGCGCCCTCGGCGACCGGTACGGCCGCAAGGGCGCCCTCCTCACCGGACTCGGCCTGTTCGCCGCGGGCGCCGCCACCAGCGCGTTCGCCCCCGACCCCGCGCTGCTGATCGCGGGCCGGGGCATCTCGGGGGCGGGCGCGGCGCTGATCACCCCGGCGACGATGTCGATCCTCGTCCACCTCGCCGGTCCGCGACGCAGGGCCCAGGCGATGGCGTCCTGGACCCTCGCCATCGGCCTCGGCGGCATGGCGGGCAACCTGGGCGGCGGCCTGGTCGGTCAGTTCCTGACCTGGCGGGCCCTGTTCGGCGCGATGATCCCGCTGGCGGCCCTGCTGGCGCTCGCCGTGGCGGTGACCACCCCGCGCACCGACCGCTCCGCGCACGGCAACCTCGACCCGCTGGGCACCCTGCTGCTCACCGCCGGGCTGGTCGCCGTCCTCTTCGGGATCATCGAGGGACCGGACCACGGCTGGACCTCGCCGCGCATCCTGGGCTCGTTCGGCGCGGGAGCCCTCCTGATCGCCGCGTTCGTCCTCCGGTCCCTGCGCTCCCGCGCCCCCCTCTTCGACCCGCGCGTGTTCCGCTCCCCCGGACTGCGCGCGACCGGCCTCGGCCTGATGACGGGCTTCTTCGGCCTGTTCGCGCTGTTCTTCGTCAACTCCCAGTACCTCCAGGAGGTGAAGGGCTACGGGCCCGCCGTCACCGGCATCGCGATCGTCCCGCTGATCACCGGCATGGCGGTCGTCCCGAAACTGGCCGCGCGCTGGTCGGCCCACCCGCGGCCGGTCATCGGCGCCGGGCTCGCGCTGATCGGCCTGGGCCTGCTCGGCGCGTCCACCGCCGACGCCGGCACGCCCTACGCGCTGTACGCGTGCTGGCTGCTGGTCATCTCGGCGGGCACGGGTCTGTCGATGCCCGCCCTCACCCTGGGCGTCGTCACCTCGCTCCCCGCTCACCAGGCGGGCCTCGGTTCCGGCCTCGGCATCTCGGCCCGCGAGATCGGCGCGGCCCTGGGCGTCGCGGTCACCGGCACCGTCCTCGCCGGACACACCGGCCTCACGGCGGGCATGGGCCCGGCCCTGCGCACGGTCGCGGTCCTGGTCCTGGCCTCGACCGCGGTGGTCGTGACCGGCCTCCGGGACCGGGGGACGGCTACCGACGAGCCGGTCCCGGTGGTACCCGCGAAACACCTGACCCCGGAACGGCGTTGAATTACTCTACGCATCCAGTGAGTTACGGGGAGGAGTGCGCCATGCCATCGCGACGAGTGGTCACCGGGCGGAGTCAGCAGCCTCGGAAACGGTTCGCCGAGGAGTTGCGGTTACTGCGCAACGCGCGCGGCGAGACACTGCGGGAGCTCGCCGAGCGGCTGGGGTGGACCGCCTCGACTCTCGGCAAGATGGAGAGCGGGAGCAACCTGGGCAGCCCGGAACTCGCGGAGGCCCTGGACACCTACTACGGCACGCCGGGTCTGTTGCTCGCCCTGTGGGAAGTGGCGATGGGGGACAACAGCCAGTTCAAGGAGCAGTACCGCAGGTACATGGAGCGCGAGGCGGAAGCGGTGACCATGTGGCACTACGCCGCGTCCGCACCGCCGGGGCTGCTCCAGACGCCCGCGTACGCACGTGCCGCTCTCGCTGCGGGCGGCCTCTTCGGCGAGAAGCTGGAGGAGCAGGTGGAGGCCCGGCTGAGCCGCCGGAAGCTGCTGGAGGACAAGGACGCCCCCACGTTCCGCGTGATCCTCTCGGAAGCGGTGCTGCGCACGCAGTTGGCCGACCCGCGGGACTGGCAGGAACAACTGGAGTACCTGCTGGAGACCTGCGACCGCCCGAACGTCACGATTCAGGTCCTGCCGTTCAGTGCCGGCCCTCACCCGCTGATGAACACCGCCGTGAAGTTCCTGCGCATGCCGGACGGCTCGACGCTGGCCTACACCGAGAACGACCAACGAGGTGAACTCATCGAAGAATACGAGGCAGTTGAGCACCTGCAGCGGCGGTACGATGCTAGTCGTGACCTGGCGCTTTCCCCTGCCGAGTCACGCAAGGCCATCATGCGGATCTTGGAGGAAGTGCCGTGCGAGCCCTCGACCTGAGCAACGTCTCCTGGCGCAAGTCCAGCTACAGCAACACCGACGGCGGTGATTGCCTCGAAGTAGCCGACGACGTATCCGCCGCCCTCGTCCCCGTCCGCGACAGCAAGGACCCCTCCCGGGGAACCCTGGTCTTCGGGCAGGACGCCTGGGCGGAGTTCATCCGCACCCTGTAGCGCAGCTCGACATATGACGATCCCCGGGCGGCCGTAGCCGCCCGGGGATCGTCATGTCCGCGGGACTAGATGAGGCCGAGCGCGCGAACCGCCTCGCGCTCCTCCGCCAGCTCCTGCACCGACGCGTCGATGCGGGCGCGGGAGAACTCGTTGATGTCCAGGCCCTGGACGATCTCGTACGAGCCGTCCTTGGTGGTGACCGGGAACGAGGAGATCAGGCCCTCCGGGACGCCGTAGGAGCCGTCCGACGGGATGCCCATGGAGGCCCAGTCGCCGTCCGCCGTGCCGTTGACCCAGGTGTGCACGTGGTCGATGGCCGCGTTGGCCGCGGAGGCGGCGGAGGACGCGCCACGCGCCTCGATGATGGCCGCGCCGCGCTTGGCGACGGTCGGGATGAAGTCCTCGGCCAGCCACTTCTCGTCGTTCACGGTCTCGGCGGCGTTCTTGCCGGCGATCGTGGCGTGGAAGATGTCCGGGTACTGGGTCGCGGAGTGGTTGCCCCAGATGGTCAGCCGCTTGATGTCCGCGACCGTCGAGCCCGTCTTCTTCGCGAGCTGCGTCAGCGCGCGGTTGTGGTCGAGGCGGGTCATCGCGGTGAAGCGCTCCGCCGGTACGTCCGGGGCGGCGGCCTGGGCGATCAGGGCGTTGGTGTTGGCCGGGTTGCCGACGACCAGGACCTTGATGTCGTCCGCGGCGTGGTCGTTGATGGCCTTGCCCTGCGGCTTGAAGATGCCGCCGTTGGCCTCGAGGAGGTCACCGCGCTCCATGCCCTTGGTACGCGGGCGGGCGCCGACGAGGAGGGCGACGTTGGCGCCGTCGAAGGCGACGTTCGGGTCGTCGCTGATGTCGATGCCCTGGAGCAGCGGGAACGCGCAGTCGTCGAGCTCCATTGCGGTGCCCTCGGCGGCCTTCAGTGCCGGGGTGATCTCCAGCAGGCGCAGCTTGACCGGCACGTCCGCGCCGAGCAGCTGGCCGGAGGCGATGCGGAAGAGCAGGGCGTAACCGATCTGGCCGGCCGCGCCGGTGACGGTGACGTTCACGGGAGTGCGGGTCATGGCGTTCTCCGTATGACAGCTGTCGGTGGGGCGTCCCTGCCCCTGGTGGGACGTACAAATGATCGATCTCTTGGTATCAAGAGATCCAACCAGCGGTCAGGCTATCGCGCCTGCGGGAGCACGGACGTCCGGGGTTGTGTGGCCCGTCCCACAGAGTGGTCGCCGCCGCACAACCGGAGCGCCCCCGGGGGCGCATGAAGCGGCGGCCGCCGGTCCGGGAGAGGTGGAACCGAGCGGCCGCCGTGGTGGGGGTACCGGGTCGTGCCGGACTCCCGTGGGGGTACGGTTCGCGTGCCCACGACGGAGGCGGGTATTCCTGCCCGCCCCGACTTTTTCGGGCCGGGTGCCGCCGACGCCGTTCACCTCACCCGTTCGGCCCAGCGCCCCGCCGTCTCAGGGCGTGCAGCCCTGCTGTCCCGACGCCAGCACCGCGCACGCCGTCGCCTCCGCCGCGCTCTTCACCGCCACCATCGGGGTGTACGCGATCGTGTCGCCGGACACCGTGACGGCGCCGGTCTTCCGCACCGAACCCACCGTCACCCGCACCGTGTCGCCCTGCGCGGCCCGGGTGATCCGGCCCCAGGCCGCCCCGCACGTGCTGCTGTAGCGGACCTCGACCAGGGTCGGGCCGACCGTCGCGGTCTTCTCCGTCGTCACGAGGTCGTCGCTGCACCCCGTCTCCTCCGCGTCCCGGCCCGTGCAGCCGGAGCCGGCGCACAGCACCCCCGAGGGCAGGACGGTGCTCGGCGCGGCCGGGACGGACGGGGACGGGGTGGTCCCCACCGCCTCCTTCGGACCTCCCGTGTCGGTCAGGAGGAACGCGCCCACGACGACCGTCACCACCCCCACGACCCCCGCGAGGAACAGCGTCGTCCGCCGCGGGCCGGAACCACCCGGGGAGCCGCCGGCCGGGATCCGCGCGTCCCGCGACGACGGCATCGTCGGTGACACGCCCGCGGGACCCGCGACGCCCGGGGTCACCGCCAGCCGGCCCACGTCACTCTCGTGCACGTCGGGCGCCGGTCCGAACTCCCCCAGCGCGGCCCGCGCCTGGGAGATCCGCACGGCCTCCATGGTCCGGTCGTGCCGCATCTCCGAGCGGCTCCAGGCCCGCTCGGCCAGTTCCCACATGGTGGTGAGATGGATCGGAGGCGTGCCGGTGACCTCGGCCAGCGCGACGATCGCCCCCTTGGGCGCGAGCAGACGGCCGTCGAGATACCGCTCCCAGGACGTCTTGCCGTAGCCCGTACGGTCGGCGACCGCCGCCAGGCTCAGTCCCGTACGGTCCACGACCCGCCGCAACTGCTCGGCGAACTCCCTCACCTGCGGGTCGAGTTCATCCGGCAAAGCTCTCCAGCGAGGCATCGAACCCCCCTCCCTCCACCAAGTCCCCCATGGGGCACGTTAGACCCGATGCCGAGACGATTCGGGACACATGCCCGAACTGCCGACGTATCGGCACGACGGGCGCACACCGGCACGGCGAACGCACCTCAGCCCAACACGACCGCTCCCCCGACCGCGGTGCACAGCAGGGCCAGCAGAAGCAGGGCCGCGTACAGCAGCAGGCGGCCGACGGGCCGGGGCGGGGCCGGTGCGGCGGGCTCCTCCAGGCGGTCCCACCAGGGGACCGTCGGGTCGTCCCGGTACCCCGCGTCCGGGTTCGCCGGCGTCGACCGGGGCCAGGCCTCGACGGCCAGTTCCCAGCGCACGACGTGCCGTTCGGCGTCCGCGCCGACCAGACCCGCCACCCTGCACAGCGCGGCGACGGCCTGCCGGGGCGGCGGCTGGACGGCGTTGAGATAGCGCTGCCAGGAGGACTTGCTGTACGCGGTGCGCGCGCCGAGCGAGGCCAGGCTGAGGCCCGTACCGTCCTTGAGCTGCCGCAACTGCTCCACGAAGTGCCGTACCTCCGACGGCAGCCCGTCCGGCAGCGGCTGCCAGGCGCCCATCCCGCCCACCTCTCCTTCGATCCGTTGGGGGGACGACGCCGGACGGCCCTGCGGTTCCCGGGGCGGGGGCGGCTGTGGCGGGGCGCGCACACCGTGGCGGAACGGTCACCTCCGTGCCACAGCGCCCGGCCGGCTGTTGAACCGGCAGCTCAGGAGGGTGGAACGTGGAACACGTCGGCGGCCCGTCCTCCTCGGGGGATGAGGACGGGCCGCCGTACGCTGTGCCGCGCCGCGTGCGGCTCGGCCGGTCTCAGCTGCTGACCGTGAAGTGCAGGGTGTCCTTGAGGAAGGGGATCTGGAGCCACGGATCGGGCTGCGCCATCAGCGCCAGCAGGACGATCGCGGTGCCCAGCACGACGTACGTCACGATGTCGGTGAAGCGGGATCGCACGGCGAGCATGCCGACCCCGGGCAGCAGCCAGCGCAGCACCGCGCCGACCAGCAGTCCGACGCCGATCAGGATCGTGCCGATCCGGAACACGTCGAGCGCGGTCACCAGCAGGCCGAGCGCGACGATGCCGAGCACGACGATGATCGGCCACTGCCGGGCGGCCAGCGCGTCGCCGGGCGCGGCCCGGCCGCCGCCCTCGGGACGCGCGGTGTCCCGGGTGAACAGCGGGAAGCGGCGGGTGGTGCGACGCGGTACGCCGTCGGCGTCGGGCGCGCTGACCGGGTCCCGCACCTCGATCTCGTCGACACCGTCCGCACGGTCCGTCCCGTCCGCGTGGTCCGTGGCTTCGGCGGCGTCGGTGCCGTCGGCGAGGCCGGGTCCGGCGGCTGCGTCGGCTTCGTCGGTGGCTTCGTCGATGGGGCCGGCCTTGCCGGTCGTTCCGTCAGGCGACACTGCGCTCCGCCGCCTCCACCACGTTGACGAGCAGCTGGGCACGGGTCATCGGGCCGACGCCGCCGGGGTTCGGCGAGACCCAGCCGGCCACCTCACGGACGCCCGGGTGGACGTCACCCACGATCTTCCCCTCCGCGTTGCGGGAGACGCCGACGTCCAGGACGGCCGCGCCCGGCTTGACGTCCTCGGCCCGGATCAGGTGCGCGGAACCGGCCGCCGCGACGATGATGTCGGCCCGCTTCAGGTGCGCCGAGAGATCCCGGGTGCCGGTGTGGCACTGGGTCACGGTGGCGTTCTCGCTGCGCCGCGTCAGCAGCAGCGGCATCGAGCGGCCGATGGTGACCCCGCGGCCGACGACCACGACCTCGGCACCCTTGATCTCGACGCCGTACCGGCGCAGCAGCGTGAGCACGCCGTTGGGGGTGCAGGGCAGCGGGGCGGGCTCGTTGAGGACCAGCCGCCCGAGGTTCGTCGGGTGCAGGCCGTCGGCGTCCTTGGCCGGGTCCATGAGTTCCAGGATCCGGTTCTCGTCGATGCCCTTGGGCAACGGGAGCTGGACGATGTATCCGGTGCAGGCGGGGTCGTCGTTCAGCTCGCGGACGACCGCCTCGATCTCCTCCTGGGTGGCCGTGCCGGGCAGCTCGCGCTGGATGGAGGCGATGCCGACCTCGGCGCAGTCCCGGTGCTTGCCGGCGACGTATTTCTGGCTGCCGGGGTCGGTGCCGACGAGGATCGTGCCGAGTCCGGGCGTCACGCCCTTCTCCTTCAGCGCCGCCACCCGGGCGGTCAGATCGGACTTGATCGCGGCTGCGGTGGCCTTGCCATCGAGAATCTGGGCGGTCATGGACCCATCCTCCCGGATGACGGGCCCCCGGTTCCAATCCGGACCAACCCGGGCACCGGCGAGGCCGCCTCCGGCCACGCCGCTCGACGGTGGCGCCCCGTGCCGTTTCGGCCATGATCGGGAAGGTTGCACTTGCACAAAGCCTGCGGAATGCGGCTGGACAGGAGCACACCTGTCCAAGAACGATGGGTCTCCGCAGTATGCGGTCGGTGTTGGGGGGCAAACCGCTCATCTGAAGATGTTCCTCCGCGCACTCCGCGTCGTCCCCGCTTGTGCAACGGAGGAAAACCACCATGAGCTTCGGCCCGCCCAACGACCCCTACGGTCAGCCGCAGAACCCCCAGCAGGGGCAGCCCGGTTACGGCTACCCGCAGCAGGGCCAGCCCGGTTACGGCCAGCAGGCGCCGCAGGGCGTCCCCCCGCAGGGGTACGGCCAGCCGCAGCAGCCCGGCTACCCCCAGCAGCCGGGGTACCCGCAGCAGCCCGGCTATCCGCAGCAGGGTTACGGCTACCCGCAGCAGCCCGGTTACGGCGGCGAGCCGCCGTACGCGAACTGGGGCCAGCGCTTCGGCGGCCTCGTGGTCGACATGCTGGTGTTCGCGGTGCCCTACGCCCTCGTCCTCATAGGCAAGGACAAGCCGGCGCTGCTGGCCATCGGCGCCGCCGCCCTCATCGGTCTCGCGATCTGGCAGCTGATCCAGGAAGGCCGCACCGGCCAGACGGTCGGCAAGAAGGCCCTGGGCATCCGCCTGGTGCGGGAGAGCGACGGGCAGCCGGTCGGCGTCGGCATGGCGTTCGTCCGTCGCCTGGCCCACTTCCTGGACAGCCTGGCGTGCTACCTGGGCTGGCTGTGGCCGGCGTGGGACGCCAAGCGGCAGACGTTCGCCGACAAGGTGTGCAGCACGATCGTGATCCGCACGCACTGACGCACGCGCTGAAGCTCGCGCCGAGGCACGTATCGACGTACGCGGCGACACGTGCGCGGCGACGTGCTTCGAGCCGCGGAGGAACGCACGGCGGCCCCGGTTCCCTCTCCTCGCGATACGGGAGAGGGAACCGGGGCCGCCGTGTGCGTCAGTGGAAGAAGTGACGCGTGCCCGTGAAGTACATCGTGATGCCCGCCTTCTTCGCGGCCTCGACGACCAGCTCGTCGCGGATGGAACCGCCGGGCTGGACGATCGCCTTGACACCGGCCGCGCCCAGGACGTCGATGTTGTCCGGGAAGGGGAAGAACGCGTCCGAGGCGGCGTACGAGCCGCGCGCCCGCTCCGCACCGGCCCGCTCCACGGCGAGCTTGCAGGAGTCGACGCGGTTGACCTGCCCCATGCCGACGCCGACCGAGGCGCCGTCCTTGGCGAGCAGGATGGCGTTGGACTTGACGGCCCGGCAGGCCTTCCAGGCGAACGCGAGATCGGCGAGCTCCGACCCGGACAGCGCCTCACCGGTCGCCAGCGTCCAGTTCGCCGGGTCGTCGCCGTCCGCCTGGAGCCGGTCGGTGACCTGGAGCAGCGCGCCGCCGCCGACGGGCTTGAGCTCGACGGCGCCCGCGGGGCCCTGCGGCGCCCTGAGCACCCGGATGTTCTTCTTCTTCGCGAGAGCCTCCAGGGCCCCCTCCTCGTAGCCGGGCGCGACGATGACCTCGGTGAAGATCTCCGCGACCTGCTCCGCCATCTCCTTGCTGACCGGCCGGTTGACGGCGATCACGCCGCCGAACGCCGACAGCGGGTCACAGGCGTGCGCCTTGCGGTGCGCCTCGGCCACATCCGCGCCGACGGCGATCCCGCACGGGTTGGCGTGCTTGATGATCGCGACGGCCGGCTCGGCGTGGTCGTACGCGGCACGGTGCGCGGCGTCCGTGTCCGTGTAGTTGTTGTACGACATCTCCTTGCCGTGCAGCTGCTCGGCCTCGGCGAGACCGCCACCGCTGCCGTCCACGTAGAGCGCGGCGGGCTGGTGCGGGTTCTCGCCGTAGCGCAGGGTGCTCTTGCGCTCCCAGGTGGCGCCGAGGAAGTCGGGGAACCGCGACTCGTCCACGGGCGCGTACGAGGACGCGAACCAGGAGGCCACGGCCACGTCGTAGGCGGCGGTGTGCTGGAAGGCCTCGGCGGCGAGCCGCTTGCGGGCGACCAGGTCGAAGCCGCCGCCCTGCACGGCCGCGAGGACGTCGGCGTACCGCGCCGGGCTGGTGACCACGGCCACCGACGGGTGGTTCTTCGCGGCGGCACGCACCATGGACGGCCCGCCGATGTCGATCTGCTCGACGCACTCGTCCTCGGAGGCACCCGAGGCGACGGTCTCCCGGAAGGGGTAGAGGTTGACGACGACGAGGTCGAACGGCGCCACGCCCAGCTCGTCCAGCTGCTGCCGGTGGCTGTCGAGTCGCAGGTCGGCGAGGATCCCGGCGTGGACCTTGGGGTGCAGCGTCTTGACCCGGCCGTCCAGGCACTCGGGGAACCCGGTCAGCTCCTCGACCTTGGTGACGGGAACGCCGGCGGCGGCGATGCGGGAGGCGGTGGAACCGGTGGAGACGAGCTCGACACCGGCCTCGTGCAGCCCGCGGGCCAGCTCCTCGAGCCCGGTCTTGTCGTAGACGCTGACGAGCGCGCGACGGATGCCCCGCTTGCCGCTCTCTGCCGTGACAGTGCTGTCGGCGGTCACTGGATAACTACCTTTCGTCCCTCGATGCGATAGCCGTTGCGGGCGAGCCGCCCCACGACCTCGACGAGCAGCCTTCGCTCGACTTCCTTGATGCGCTCGTGCAGAGCGCTCTCGTCGTCCTCGTCCCGGACCTCGACCACGCCCTGGGCGATGATCGGTCCGGTGTCGACGCCGTCGTCGACGAAGTGGACGGTGCAGCCGGTGACCCGGGCGCCGTACGCGAGCGCGTCCCGTACCCCGTGGGCCCCGGGAAAGCTGGGCAGCAGGGCCGGGTGCGTGTTGACGAACCGCCCCCCGAACCGCGCCAGGAATTCCTTCCCCACGATCTTCATGAACCCGGCGGAGACGACGAGGTCCGGCTCATGGGCGGACACCGCCTCGGCGAGCGCGACATCCCACTCCGCCCTGGTCCCGAAGTCCCCGACCTTGCGCACGAAGGTGGGGATCCCGGCGCGCTCGGCCCGGGCGAGCCCCTCGACGCCCTCCCGGTCGGCTCCGACGGCCACGATCTCGGCGCCGTAGGCGTCGACGCCGACGGCCGCGACGGCGTCGAGCAGAGCCTGGAGGTTCGTACCGGATCCGGAGACCAGCACGACAAGGCGCTTGGCCACGGGCTTGGCGGCCACGGTGGGGCCCTTTCTCGGGGAAGCGTTTGCACGGCCGGTTTATACATTCGTACGAATGCTTCGCGCCCCGGGATACGGGGAAGTCTACGAAGCGGCCGACCGTCAGCAACGATACCGGCACACCGGACGGCCCCCACGGGACGGGGGCGTGGCCGGAAGGTAGCGTCTGGGGCGAGCGGGCTCGGGAACGCGGTGGCGACGCGGTGCGTTCTGCAAGTGACGGCCCAGCCAGGCAGTACCAGCTCGAAACCGTTTGTCACCAGCCACAGCCGATCACCGGCCGATCCTCGGCCGATCACTAGGGGAAGACGCCCACTTGATGCCGGACCGCAGTCTGCGACTCCTCACGCTCCCCCCGCAGTCACGGCAGGGAGGGGAGCGCGGCGCCGTGCTGCTGCGAGAGCGCCCAACCTCTCCCCCCGACACCCCCTCGGGCGGCGACGACACGTCCCCCGAGGACGACAACCCCTTCGCCCCGCCCCCCGAGGGCACCCCGGACCGGCCCTGGCAGCCCCGCCGCCCGGAGGGTGACGCCCCCGAAGGCGACGGCCGCGCCCCGTGGGGCGGCCAGTGGAGCGACCAGCAGCCCGGCCGCTCCCCCGGCGGCTTCGGCGAGCGCCCCGGCCGCGCTCCCGAGGGCGGCGGCGGACCCGGCACCGACCCCGGCAAGCGCTGGGACCCCACCGACCCCGCCCAGCGCCACGCGCGCTACGCCCTGCTCTGCGGTATGTGGGCCTTCTTCTTCGCCCTCTTCGGCTGGCCGTACGTGGCCCTGCTGCTCGGCGCACTGGCCCTGAACTGGGGTATCAGCGCCCTGCGCGCCAAGCCCCGCACCCCCGACCCCGACGCCCCGCCCACCCCGGAGACCACCGGCCGCCCCCAGAAGACCGCCGCCGTCAGCGGCCTGGTCACCGCCTCCGTGGCCCTGGCCCTGGTCGCCGCGAGCTTCACCGCACAACTGGTCTACAGCGACTACTACACCTGCACGAACGACGCCCTCACCAACGAGGCCAAACAGTCCTGCGACGACCTGCTCCCGAAGCAACTCCAGAACATCCTGGGCGCCAACGCCTGACCCCTCCCGACCCGGCCCGCCTTCGGCTCGACCGGGTGCTTCCAGCCCGTCCGGCGTTTGAGGACGAGGCCGTCCAGGCCGAAGGGGGTCTGGGGGCACAGCCCCCAGGGACGGGAAGGGAAGGGGCGGCGGGGGCGAAAACCCCGAGGTTCACCGCCCCACCCCCGCACCCCCCTCCGGCCCCTCGTCCTCCCCCGCCTCCCGCAACGCCGCCCACCGGGCTTCCCGAGCCACATCCCCATGCCACCAGGGCTCGACGTGGCATGGGGGGTCCAGAGGGTCCAGGGAGTTCAGAGGGTCCAGGGGGTCCCTGCGGTCCCGGGGGCCGAGAGGGTCCCGGGGGTCCAGCGGACCGACGGGGTCCACGGGAGCGGTGAGGTCCAGGGGATCGACGGGGTCCAGCGGATTCAGGGAATTCAGGGACTCGACAGGCGCGGGCGCAACGGCCGGTACCGGCGGCACGGCCGGCACAGGCGGCACGGCCCACACCGGCAAGGCCGCCTCGTCCCGCCCGACGGCGCCGACATGCTCCCCGCGCTCCACACGCTCCACAGGCAGGAAGTCGTACAGCTCCGACTCCACCCCCGAGCCGGCGGCAGCCCCCCTGCACAGCCACTCCCGCCCGACCAGAGCCACCGGCGTCCCCACCCCCACGGTCCACAACACCACCGCACCCCCCACCTGCCACCACACCGGCCCGAACCGAGCCAACGCGGACACCCCCAACGGGCCACCGGCCAACCCCGCGAGCCCTCCCATCAGCATCCCGCCCAGCACCCCCGCCAGCACGACGGCCCCCGCGGTCCGGCCGCGGGACCACGCGCCCCCGCCTCTCGCCGCCCGCGCCACGAACACCCCCACCGTCACCGCGGCGACCACCGGCACCACGCCCGCCGCCCAGTTCCACGGCGTCCCGGCCCCCGCCTCCGGAACCGCCGCGAGCAGCGGGAACCGCGGCATCGTCGGCGCCGGGTCGGAGGACAGCGGCGCCACCACGTGTCCGGCACCGAGGACGTATCCCGGCCCGAGGGCGTACGCCGCCCCCCACACCGCCGCGTTCGGAACCAGCGCCACGCACAGCAACAGCACCGCGAACCGCCCCGACCAGCCCTCCGTCAGCTGGAGGAACGCCTCACGGGCCGCGCCCAGGTGCCACACCGAGGACACGGCGACCAGCGCCGCCCCGCCCCCGAAGAGCACCGTCGCCCCGGCTCCCGCCGCCCGCCCGGCGACTCCGAGCCGCTCCCGTCCGTCCGCCTCGAGCAGCAGCCGCCGCAGCCCGCGCGGCAGGACGAGCAGCGCGCTGTCGACCGGCCCGCGGGGACGGCCGTGGGCCGACCACACCCCCTCCCCCGCGGCCAGCACGGCGACCGCCGGCACACATACCACCGTCCACGCCCACGAGGGTCGCAGCGCGCCACCGGTGGCCGCGTAGCAGGCGGCTCCCGCCCCGACGGCGAGGTAGCCGAGCACGACGCCCGCCCAGGCCGTACCGGCGCTCCCGGGCACCGCGCCCTCGTCGCCGCCGTCCCCGTCGACCGCGTCACGCGCGGCGCGCCGCACCAGCCACACCGGCAGCGCGAGCAGCAGCAGCGGGGTGACACCGACCGGTGCCGGGACCCCGGACAGCGTGTCGACGCGCACCAGTTCGGCGCCGTGGGCCAGCAGCCACAGCGCGGCGGCGACATGCAGCGCGCCGTCCGGTCCGCTGTCGGGATACGGCGAGCTGATCCACAGCACCATCACGAGCACGGCGAACGAACCGAGCCCGAGCCCGGCCGCGAGCGCGCCCCCCAGGAGGCCGGCGGCCAGCCCGGAGGACCGGTCACGCATCCGGCCGAGGAGGGGCGACAACGACAGTCGACGAGCGGTCATCAGGGTCACGCCCGTCATGCTCCCAACGACACGCGCTTTCCCGTCGTAACAGGCGAAGTACCGTTGTGTCGCTCAATATACGTTTATGTACTTTTTCGTGCGAAGGGTTCCCCTGTGACACAGAGCCCTGCCCCCCTCCCCCCTCCCGAGCGGCGCCGACACCTGCGGGAGGCGGCCTCGCTGACGCAGGATCAGGTCGCCGAGCGGATGGACGTCACCCGGGAGACGGTGCGCGCGTGGGAGTCCGGCCGCACGACACCGCGCGGCCGCAGGCGGGAGGCGTACGCGAAACTGCTGGCATCGCTGACCAAGGCGGACATGGTGACGAACACCCAGGAGGCGGCACCCCCACCCCAGGTGACGGTGTGCCTGACCAAGAAGCCGGACCCCAGCCGAGCGGACTCGGCACCCGACACCACCCCGGTCGCGGCCCCCCTCCCGTCCCCCGCGACCGCGACCACGACCGAAACCACCCCCCTGACGCCCGCTCAGGCCTTCGACGCCCTCTACGCCTTCTGCGCCCCCGCCCTCGTACGGCAGGCCTACCTGCTCTGCGGCCGCCGTGAACTCGCGCGCGAATCGGTCGAGCGGGCGTTCCAACTGGCCTGGCAGCGCTGGCCCGAGGTGGCCGTGGACCGCGACCCGGCGGGCTGGGTGCGGGCGACCGCGTACGAGTGCGCGCTCTCCCCCTGGCACCGGTTCCGCCCCCGATACCGCCACCCGGAGCCACCCCCGGCCGACGCCTCCGACCGCGCCCTGCTGGACGTCCTGCTGGCCCTCCCCGCGCCCTACCGCCGCACCCTCCTGCTCTACGACGGGGTCGGCCTCGACCTCCCGGAGACGGCGGCGGAGACGGAGGCGAGCACCCCCGCCGCGGCGAACCGGCTGCTGCACGCCCGGGCGGCGGTCGCCGCGCGGCTGCCCGAGCTGGCGAGTCCCGCGGCACTGCACCGGCGGCTGGCCGAGGTGGCGTCCGCCGAACGGCTGCGCGCCGCCGAGCCGACCACCGTGCGGGTGGGCAGCGAACACCGGGCCCGCTTCTGGACCAGGGCGGCGATCGCGTTCACGGTCGCGATCATCGGCGCGACCGCGCTGACCGTCCGTACGGCCCCCACCCGGTACGAGCCCGCGGTGCCCCCGGGCGAGACGGTGCAGGGCGTCCCCCCGCGCGCGGCCCCCGGCACGCTCTCCGACGCGGAACTGAACCTGCGCGCGAAGCTGAGGTCCGATATCCAGCACGGCCCGCAACGGCTGATCCCCCTGCCCGAATGACCCGGCCCCGGGCCTCCCGCGGCCGGGGAACGCCGTCGGGCCGCGGAAACGCCGGTGGGCCCGCTCCCCCAAGGGGAACGGGCCCACCGGCAGTCGGCGTGGAACTCAGCCGGCCGCGAGGATCTCGCGGGCCAGCTTCGCCGTCTCGGTCGGCGTCTTGCCGACCTTGACGCCGGCGGCCTCGAGGGCCTCCTGCTTCGCCTGGGCGGTGCCGGAGGAACCGGAGACGATGGCGCCGGCGTGGCCCATGGTCTTGCCCTCGGGCGCGGTGAAGCCCGCGACGTAGCCGACGACCGGCTTCTTCACGTTGTCCTTGATGAAGGCCGCGGCCCGCTCCTCGGCGTCGCCGCCGATCTCACCGATCATGACGATCAGGTCGGTGTCGGGGTCGGCCTCGAACGCGGCGAGCGCGTCGATGTGCGTCGTACCGATGATCGGGTCGCCACCGATGCCGACGGCGGACGAGAAGCCGATGTCGCGCAGCTCGTACATCATCTGGTAGGTCAGCGTGCCGGACTTCGAGACCAGACCGATGCGGCCCGGCTTCGTGATGTCGCCCGGGATGATGCCGGCGTTCGACTGGCCCGGGGTGATGAGACCGGGGCAGTTCGGGCCGATGATCCGGGTCTTGTTGCCCTGCGACACGGCGTACGCGTAGAACGCGGCCGAGTCGTGGACGGCGATGCCCTCGGTGATGACGACGGCCAGCGGGATCTCCGCGTCGATCGCCTCGACGACGGCGGCCTTCGCGAAGGCCGGCGGCACGAAGAGGACGGACACATTGGCGCCCGTCTTCTCCATCGCCTCGGCGACCGAGCCGAACACCGGGATCTCGGTGCCGTCGAAGTCGACGGACGTGCCCGCCTTGCGGGGGTTCACGCCACCGACGATGTTGGTGCCGTCCGCCAGCATGAGCTTGGTGTGCTTCATGCCCGTGGCACCGGTCATGCCCTGGACGATGACCTTGCTGTCCTTGTTCAGGAAGATAGCCATGGCTGTTCTGTCCCTCTTCCCTTACTTCGCAGCCGCGAGCTCGGCGGCCTTGTCGGCCGCGCCGTCCATGGTGTCCACGCGCTGGACCAGCGGGTGGTTGGCGTCGGAGAGGATCTTGCGACCCAGCTCGGCGTTGTTGCCGTCCAGACGGACGACCAGCGGCTTGGTGACTTCCTCACCCTTGTCCGCGAGCAGCTGGAGCGCCTGGACGATGCCGTTGGCGACCTCGTCACAGGCGGTGATGCCACCGAAGACGTTGACGAAGACGGACTTGACGTCCGGGTCGCCGAGGATGATCTCCAGGCCGTTCGCCATGACGGCGGCGGAGGCGCCGCCACCGATGTCGAGGAAGTTGGCGGGCTTGACCCCACCGTGCGCCTCGCCGGCGTACGCGACGACGTCCAGCGTGCTCATGACGAGACCCGCGCCGTTGCCGATGATGCCGACCTCGCCGTCGAGCTTGACGTAGTTGAGGTTCTTCGCCTTCGCGGCGGCCTCGAGCGGGTTGGCCGACGCGTGGTCGACGAACTCCGCGTGTCCCGGCTGACGGAACTCGGCGTTCTCGTCCAGCGAGACCTTGCCGTCGAGGGCGATGACGTCGCCGGAGGCGACCTTCGCCAGCGGGTTGACCTCGACGAGGAGGGCGTCCTCCTCGATGAAGGTCTTCCACAGCGTCACGAGGACGTTGGCGACCTTGTCGGCGACCTCGGCCGGGAAGTTCGCCGCCTCGACGATCTCACGGGCCTTCTCGGGGGTCACACCCTCGTTGGCGTCGATCGGCGTCTTGGCGACGGCCTCGGGGCGGGTCTCCGCCACCTCCTCGATCTCCATGCCGCCCTCGACGGACGCGATGGAGAGGAAGGTGCGGTTGGCACGGTCGAGGAGGAAGGAGACGTAGTACTCCTCCAGGATCTCCGGGGCCGTCTCGGCGATCATCACCTTGTGGACCGTGTGGCCCTTGATGTCCATGCCGAGGATGTCCGTCGCACGGGCGACGGCCTCGTCCGGGGTGGCGGCGAGCTTCACGCCACCGGCCTTGCCACGCCCGCCGACCTTCACCTGGGCCTTGACGACGGACTTGCCACCGAGACGCTCGGTGGCTGCGCGGGCGGCCTCAGGCGTGTCGATGACTTCACCGGCCAGCACCGGTACATCGTGCTTGGCGAAGAGGTCCCTCGCCTGGTACTCGAACAGGTCCACGCGCTTCCGTCCCTATCAGTGATCTCGCGGTTCGTTGTCTGCGTGGGCGTGCCGCGAGGGCAACGTGACGTCCGCCGTCTGTCAGTCACAAGGGAGGCGCACACGGTGTCCGAGCGCGCGGCATGTCCGTCTCGCAGGTTATCGCTGCTTGCAGGAGGCCCCTAAATCGAGGGTCACACCTGAGCGGTGATACCTGTCACATGATGCCGGGATCACTGACACCCGGTGCCGGATGTGAGGTGACGGGAAGGACGCGAAGGGGGACGGGGCGGGGATACGGGGAGGGCCTCACCGGGTTGGGGTTGGCCCGGTGAGGCCCCTTGAGCAGCCCCTCAGGGGCACAGGGCGGTGGATCCTCACCCCAATGAGGATCACTCGGCCCCGTCCGTGAGGTTTCGGTCGGACGAAACCGAAGGCTTTCGGCCGTCCGGGGGCCTGCCGCCTCACGGAGTCAAGCGGTCAGACGCATGACGCGCTGCCGTAGTAGGTGGTCTCGCGCGCTCCGCGTACCGCTCCGCATGCCGGCCAGTCGTTCGGCCGGGGCGCAGGCGCGGGGGCGCGAGGGGAGGGGTGAGCGTCCCTAGCCGGGGAAGACCGGGATGTTCCGGTGCCTGTCCCGCGTACCGGCGGGGTCGGTGCGCGGGGTGCTGCCGGGCACCAGCCGCAGCGGCACCCGGTGACACGTCGTGACGGCGTGTGTGTCGCCGTGCCGGGACGCACCGGCGTCGAGCACCGACGCCCCGCCGCACAGCACGCCGTCGCCGTCACCGGCGGGCCCCCGGCGCGCGGGCCCGGGAGCGGCGGGGGCGGAGACGGGGGCGTGCGCGGGAACGTGACCGGCGCGGGCGGACGCGGCACGGTGACCGTCGTCGACCGACCCGCCGACACCGATGCCGGTGCCGATGGCCACGGGTCCGTACGACGTCCGGTCCGCAACCGCGGCCGCACTCGCCGCCCCATGCGCATCCGCCGCCGTGTCCGCCTGCGGCACGGACGCGGTCCCCGCCTCGGCGGTCGTTCCGTCGCCGAGCCCGTTCCCCTGCCCGTCCGGCGACGGGGTCGCCGCGGAGCCCTGCGCGGGCACCTCCCCGACCGGCACCGGAGCCGCCGGAAGGGCCGGAAGGGCCGGAAGGTCGGGGACAACGGGGAGGGACGGGAGAGGGGGGAGGGTGGGAAGAGGGGGGAGAGCGGGGAGGCTCGGAAGGGTGGGGAGGCTCGGAAGGCTGGGAAGCGAGAGCTCGCGCCCCTCGCCCACGGCCGCCACCACATCACCGACCGCCGGAACCGACGTCAGACCCTCGGCCTGTTCGGTCACCGCGGCCGCGGCCGGTACGGACAGAGCCGGAGTGGACAGGGCCGGAGTGGACAGAGCCGGAGTGGACAGGGCCGGAGTGGACAGCGCCGACGTGGACAGGGCCGGCGTGGACAAACCCTCCGCCGCGTGTGCCTGTTCACCGCAGAGAAACCCGAGCGCGAACAACCCGCCTACCAGAAGCGCCAGTTGCACCACACGTCGCCCGGCCGCGCCCCGCAGGACGCGCAGGACCCGCAGAGCGGCACCCGGCAGAGCGGTGGGCGAGGTCAAGGGGGGAGGTTCCTCCCGTGCGGCGACGACGTGCCCCCGATCCTCGCATGCGCGTCCCGCGTCGCGTCAGGCGGTGTCCGGCACGGGAAGCGGGCGCTTCTCGATCGCCGCCGCCATGACGTCCGGGAACAGATCGGGCGTGCAGGCGAACGCCGGTGCGCCCAGCGCCGCGAGCGCCGCCGCGTGCTCCCGGTCGTAGGCGGGCGCCCCCTCGTCCGACAGTGCGAGCAGCGCGACGAACTGCACGCCGGCCGCCTTCATCGCCGCGACGCGCTTGAGCATCTCGTCCCGTATGCCTCCCTCGTACAGGTCGCTGACGAGGACCACCACCGTCTCGGCGGGCCGGGTGATCTGTGTCTGGCAGTAGGCGAGCGCCCGGTTGATGTCCGTGCCGCCGCCGAGCCGGGTGCCGAACAGGACGTCCACCGGGTCGTCGAGCAGTTCGGTGAGATCGGCAACCGCCGTGTCGAAGACGACGAGCCGGGTGCCGATCGACCGCATCGACGCCAGTACCGCCCCGAAGACCGACGCGTACACCACCGACGACGCCATCGAGCCCGACTGGTCGATGCAGAGGATCACCTCCTTCTGCACGGACCGCGACGCCCGCCCGTATCCGACGAGCCGTTCCGGCACGACCGTCCCGTACTCGGGCAGGTAGTGCTTGAGGTTGGCGGCGATCGTGCGGTTCCAGTCGATGTCGTGATGGCGTGGGCGGTGGACGCGCGTGCCGCGGTCGAGGGCCCCGGTGAGGGCGGCCCGGGTGCGGGTGGCGAGCCGCTTCTCCAGGTCCTCGACGACCTTGCGGACCACGGCCCGTGCCGTCTCCTTCGTCGTCTCGGGCATCGCCTTGTTCAACGAGAGCAGGGTGCCCACGAGATGTACGTCGGCCTCCACGGCCTCCAGCATCTCCGGTTCCAGCAGCAGCGCGGACAGCCCCAGCCGGTCGATCGCGTCGCGTTGCATGACCTGTACGACGGAGGAGGGGAAGTACGTGCGGATGTCCCCGAGCCAGCGGGCGACCGACGGCGCCGAGGCCCCGAGCCCGGCCGACCGGTCCCGTCCCGTCCGCGCTTCGCTCTCCTTCTCGTAGAGGGCCGTGAGGGCCCCGTCCATCTCGGCGTCCCGCCCGGAGAGACCGTGGCCGGTGCCGTCCGCCGCCTCGCCCCCGAGCACCAGCCGCCAGCGCCGCAGCCGCTCCCGCCCGGCCTCGGTCGCCGCGGCGTCGGTCGTCGAAGCGTCGGTCGTCGAAGCCGCGTCGGTCGTCGTCATGTACCCACCCTCGCCGTCTCGTTGTCGTCGGCCGGGCCGGCATCCGGTCCCGGCCCCGGTCCCCTCCCCGGCTCCAGCCCCAGCAGCAGCCGCACCACCGGCAGGACGGCGTCCGCGCGTCCCTCGTCGAGCCCGGCCGCGAACCCGGGTGTCCCCGAGGCCGTGCCGGGACCGCCGCCCCGCTTCCCCGGGCCACGCCGGACCAGCTCGCCGAGCGTTCTGCGCACGCCTGTGTCGTACGCCGAGAACGTCCGCCGCAGCAACGGCAGTACGTCCGTGAACGCGTCCGCCGGCACCGCCGTGAGCCATCCGTCGACCAGCCCGAGCAGCCTTTCGTCGTGCACGAGAAGCAGTCCGCCTCCGGAGCCGCCTCCGACGAAACCCTCGATCCAGGCCGCCGCGTCCGACGGCGGTGCCCCCGGCGACAGGGCGAGTCCCATGAGCCGCGCCGCCTCGTCCTGGTGCAACTCCCCCTCGTCCAGGAGCAGCCGCACGGCCCGGCCCCGGATCACCCCCGGCACGGTGTCCCGCCCGGAAAACACCCGCAGCACGCTCCGCCACCGCGCCCGCAGACCGCCGTGCCCCGGACGGGACCCACCGCCGCGATCCCGGTCGCCCGCCGGGGAGACACCCGGCGGTTCCCCGACGCCGCGCTCCCTCCCGCTCCCGTTCCCGCTTTCGCTCCCGCCGGTCTCCACGGCTCCGGGGCCGCCCCCCGCCGTCCCGGCCGGTGCGTCGGCCGCCGACCGGGGCGGTGCACCGGCCTGCTCCCGGACCGTCGTCGTCTCCTCCAGCAACCCGACCGCTGCGTGCACCGCGTCCACATGGCGCCGCATCTCGTCCGCCGCGTCCGCGTCCAGCGAGACGCAGGCCGGGGGCAGGCCGACGAACACCCGTTCGGCGAGGCCCGCGGCGACCTCCGCCAGCGCGCCGGTGTCGGTGCCGCGTACGTCTCCGTAGCGCAGTGAACGGACCAACGCGGGCAGGGCCTGGGCGAGATGGCCGACGTCCGTGTCCAGGGCCGCCCGGTCGGCGAGGACCCGCATCACCGTCGGGAGCGCGTCCGGCAGCCCGGCCGGCAGACAGCGCTCGGCGAGCCCGGTCACCTCGGCGAGGCTCCGCGCGGCGACGGCGTCCGCTTCCGCCTTGGCGGTGGCCGCGGCGAGCACCGTCGTCCCCCATACCCCGGCCTCGGCGGTCCGCACCGACAGCTCCGGCTCCCACCGCAGCCGCCATGCCTCCCGGAACGTTCCCGTGCTGCCGGGCGAGGCGGCCGGCCTGCCCCACGCGATCCGCAGCAGCCGCAGCCGGTGCAGGAGCCTGCTGCGCTCGGCGTCGTTGTCCTTGCGCAGATCGAGCGCCACCTCGCGTTCGTCCGCCTCCGGCTTGAGCCGCAGTCGGCGCTGAAGCCGGTCGAGGTCACGCTGCAACGGCACCGCGGGCGCGCCGGCCGGCACCTCGCCCAGCACGTCCCCGACCACCAGCCGGTCGCGTACCAGCGCCAACGGAACGTCCGAGCCCTCGCACAGCACCGCGCGCACGGCGTCGGTCGTCTCGCTCAGACCGGGCAGCGGCCGGCCGCGCAGCGCGGCGAGGGTCTCGGCCAGCCGGACCGCCTCGATGACATGCGCCGGGGACACGATCCGGTGCTCCGCACGGAGCAGGACCGCCACCTTCGTCAGCCACCGCTCGACCGGCCGGTCCGGCGCGCCGAACAGGTGGGCGTACCAGCCCGGCGAGTCGATCCCCGCCCCGTATCCCCCGGTCCGGGCCAGTCTGCGGTGGGTCCACGGCACCCAGGTGAGATCGGCCCTGACCTTGGGCAGCCCCCTGAGCAGGGCGCGGTCGGCGGCGACGGCGACTTTCCGGCGCAGCGCGGGGACATGCCACGCCCCGCACACCACGGCCACGCCGTCCGACCCGAACTCCTTCTGCGCCGAACGCACTTGGACGCGCATGTACGCCTCGCGCACCAGGTCCCGGTCGCCGTCCCCCCTTTCTGCGGTGCCGCCTCCCTCCCGCAGCGCCGTCATGGCCTCCTCCAGCGCGGCGAAGGGCGCGAACGGATCCTTCGCCCCCGTCGACCGGTGCTCGACGACGTCCTCCCACCACCGCTCGGGATCGTCGTACCCGGCAACCGCGGCGAGCCGGCCGAGAGGGTCCCCCCGTACCCCCTCTCCGACGCCGGGCGCTTCGTCCTCCCGCCCAGGTCCGCTCCCGCTCCCGCCGGGTTCCGGCCCTTCCTTGTCCCAGGCCAGGGTGTGGGTGGCCGGGAGGTCGATGAAGCGGGCGGGGACGCCGTGCTCCAGGGCCCAGCGGAGGGCGACCCATTCCGGGGAGAACCCGGCCAGGGGCCAGAAGACCGAACGGCCGGGTTCGTCGACGGCGTGGGCGAGCAGCGCGACCGGCGGCCGCATGCCCTCGTCGGCGGCGAGCGGGATCAGCGCGTCGGCCTCGGGCGGCCCCTCGACCAGCACGGTCCGGGGCCGGGCGGCGTCCAGCGCCGCCCGTACCGCCCGCGCCGACCCCGGCCCGTGATGACGCACCCCGAGCAGCAAGGGCCGGTCCGCTCCCGCGCCCTGCCCGCCGCCCCGGCCGTCCTCCGTGACGCCTGTCATCCCCTGCCCTCACGCCTGCGGGGCCACCTCGTGTCGTCGTCCACAGCCACCCTCCACGCTCCGCGGGCGCACGCCCGGATCCCCTCGTAGCCGCTGCCCGCGTTGTTTCCGCCGTTGTTTTCGCCGCTGTTCCCGCCGCTCCCGTTCACGCGCTCACCTCGCGGCACGCCCGGTAGAAGTCCGTCCAGCCGGCGCGTTCGCGGACGACCGCCTCCAGGTACTCCTGCCAGACGACCCGGTCGGCCGCCGGATCGCGGACGACGGCGCCGAGGACGCCCGCGGCCACGTCCCCCGCCCGCAGCACGCCGTCGCCGAAGTGCGCGGCCAGGGCGAGACCTCCGGTGACGACGGAGATGGCCTCGGCGGTGGACAGCGTGCCGCTCGGCGACTTCACCTTCGTACGGCCGTCGGAGGTGACGCCGGCGCGCAGTTCGCGGAAGACCGTCACCACCCGGCGGATCTCGTCGATACCGTCGGGCGCGGCCGGCAGGTCGAGGGAGCGGCCGATCTGGTCGACACGCCGGGCGACGATGTCCACCTCGGCCTCGACACTCTCGGGCAACGGCAGCACCACCGAGTTGAAGCGGCGGCGCAGGGCGCTGGACAGCTCGTTGACCCCGCGGTCACGGTCGTTGGCCGTGGCGATGAGACTGAACCCGCGGACCGCCTGCACCTCCTGCCCCAACTCCGGTATCGGCAGCGTCTTCTCCGACAGGATGGTGATGAGGGTGTCCTGCACGTCGGCCGGGATCCGGGTCAGCTCCTCCACCCGCACCGTCGCCCCCTCCGCCATGGCGCGCATGACGGGGCTGGGCACCAGCGCGTCCCGGCTCGGACCGTGCGCGAGCAGCTGCGCGTAGTTCCAGCCGTAGCGGATCGCCTCCTCCGGAGTGCCCGCGGTGCCCTGTACCAGCAGCGTCGAGTCACCGCTGACCGCCGCCGCCAGGTGTTCGGAGACCCAGGTCTTGGCGGTGCCCGGGACGCCGAGCAGCAGCAGGGCGCGGTCGGTGGCGAGGGTGGACACGGCGACCTCGACGATGCGACGCGGGCCCACGTACTTCGGCGAGATCACCGTGCCGTCCGGCAGGACGCCGCCGAGCAGATAGGTGGCGACGGCCCACGGCGACAGCTTCCAGCGGGCCGGGCGCGGCCGGTCGTCCTGCGCGGCCAGCGCGGCGAGTTCGTCGGCGAAAGCGTCCTCGGCGTGCGGACGCAACGGCTCCGCCGGCTCGTTCCCCCTCGGTACCACGGACGTCGGATCCGGCGTGTGATCTACGGACACGGACATGGCTGAGACCCCCTCCAGCTCGGCCGGTTCGGTATCTGGTGTCCACCGTGCACCACGCCACTGACAACGCGATCCGACCTGCGAAAACGTCCTTCCGGCCACACGGTCGGGGCGGCCGGAGGACGATCGGCGGGCGCTCGCCGGACCGATTGTCAGTGGTGGGATCTACCTTCGATGGCATGACTCAGCAGGGGGTGCGCTGGACGGCGGACCAGGTGCTGGCACTGGCGCCTGACTCCACGTCACGCAAAGCGGGAAGCAAACTCGGCACGGCCGATCCGTGGTCGGGCACGGGCAGTTCGCGGGAGGGGGCGGTATGGGGCGTGTGCGAGGGCGGCGGCGGCACACCGTACCGGACGGTCGTCGACACCGCGGACGGGCGCGGTCCGGCGTACCACTGCAACTGTCCGAGCCGTAAGTCCCCGTGCAAGCACGCGCTCGGGCTGCTGCTGCTCTGGTCGGGCGGCGAGGATGCGATGCCGGCGGACCGGGCACCGGACTGGGCCGAGCGCTGGATCGCGGGACGCAGACGTACACGGGACGAACGGGGCGCCGGCCCCGCGGGTTCCGGGTCCGGGCTCGCCGATCCGGAGGGAGCGCGCCGCCGGGCGGAGCGCCGCGCCGAACGGATCACCGCGGGCGCGACGGAGCTGGAGGAGCGGCTCGCCGACCTCCTGCGCTCCGGCCTGGCCACGGCCGAGCAGTCGGGGTACGGGCTGTGGGAGGAGACGGCGGCCCGCATGGTCGACGCCCAGGCCCCCGGACTCGCTTCTCGCGTGCGGGAGTTGGGGGCTGTCCCTGGGTCCGGGCCGGACTGGCCTGCGCGGTTGCTGGAGGAGTGCGCACTGCTCCATCTCCTCGACCAGGGCTGGCTGCACCGGGAGGGGCTGCCGGACGCCCTGGCGGCGACCGTCCGCGCCCGGGTGGGCCTGCCGTCCTCTCCGACGGGCCCGCCGGTCCGCGACCAGTGGCTGGTGCTCGCCCAGTACGACACGCCGGACCCGAGACTGACGACCCGCCGCATCTGGCTGTACGGCACCGCCACGGGCCGCACGGCGCTCCTCCTCTCCTACGGCGCCGCGGGCCGCGCACCGGAGCTCACCCTGCCCGTCGGTCTCGCCCTGGACGCGGAACTGTCCGCACATCCGGGCACGGGTCGGCAACGGGTCTCGCTCGGCGAGCAGTTCGCCCCGCCCGCCCTCACCGGGACCCGGCCCCCCGGCGGGACGACGACGGAGGCGACCGCCCGTTACGGCGAGGCCCTGCGCCGCGACCCCTGGCAGGACTCCGTTCCGGTGACGCTGGACAACGTCATACCGACCCCGGACGGCGGCTCCTGGCAACTGGCGGACGCCGAGGGCGACACGGCGTTGCCGCTGACCCCCGCGGCGGTCTCCCGCCCGGGCCTGTGGCGCCTGGTCGCCCTCTCGGGCGGCGCCCCCGTCAGGGTCTTCGGCGAGTGCGGCCACCGCGGCTTCACCCCGCTGACGGCCTGGCCCGCGGGCGCGGGAGAGGCGGTACGCCTGTGCTGAACGAACCATCACGGCAACCCCGACGGCCGCACCGACCCACGACGGCAACGGCAACGGCAACGGCAACGGAAAGGAGACCCATGAACGCCACTCCGCCCCCGTCCCCCGCACCCGCCTGGGAGGACCTGGTCACCGCGGCCCTCCTCGGCACGGACCGCCGGACACCCCCGGGCGGGCCCCCCGGCCGGGCCGCGCCGGCCGCCCTACTGGACGCGGCGGCCGCGGAGACCGTACGCCGACGAGCCGGTCTGCGTCCGGGACGGGCGGCCCCGCGGCCGGCGCCGGCCGCCGAGGACCCCCGTCCGGCACTGCCCGTCGCGGCGGCCCGCCGGCTCGCCTTCCTGCTGGCAGGCCGCCCGGGCACCGGCGCCGGCGGCCGCCGGGGCACCGCACCGGACCTCATGGAGCTGCTGCCCCAATGGCTGACGGCGGTGAACGCCCGAGGTTTCGCCGCGCCCGCCGAGTCCCTCCCCGCGCTGCTGGACGCGGCACGCGGACGTACGGACCTGCGCCCGGCGGCGCTGGAGTTCGCCGGACCGCGCGCCCTGTGGCTGGCCCGGCTGAACCCCGACTGGCGGTTCGCCCTGCGCGCGACACCGGGCGGCGGCACCTCGCTGCCGGGCCCCGCGGAGACCGAGCGCGCCGAGACGCTCTGGCAGGAGGGCCTGTTCGCCGAGCGGGTCGCCCTGCTGGCGTCGATCCGGTTCCGCGACCCCGACGCGGCCCGCGACCTGCTGGCCGCGACCTGGTCGACGGAGCGCGCCGAGGACCGGCTGATGTTCCTCGACTCGCTGCGCACCGGCCTCGGCCCGCTCGACGAGCCCTTCCTGGAGCAGGCGCTGACGGACCGGAGCCGCAACGTCCGGGCCACCGCCGCGGAGCTGCTCTCGGCGCTGCCGGGTTCGGCACTCGCCGCGCGGATGGCGGTCCGGGCCGGCGCGTGCGTGGCCGTCGATCACACCCTGGACACGCCGACGCTCCTCGTGGAGGCCCCGCACGAGTGCGACGCGGCCATGGAACGCGACGGCGTGTCGGCCAAGGCGCCCCCCGGCCGGGGTGAACGGTCCTGGTGGTTCGGCCAACTCGTAGAAGCTGCCCCGCTCGCCACCTGGCCGGCACGCCTGGGCGGCCGTACGCCGGAGCAGATCGTGGCGCTGCCGGTGGCCGACGACTGGCTGGGCGAGCTGCACGCGGCGTGGTGCCGGGCCGCCGTGCGGCAATGTGACGCCGACTGGTCGCGGGCGCTGCTGGGGGTGCCGTCGGCGCCCGGCGCGGGCGGCCCGGGCGCGGTCTCCCTCGCCGAACGGGCCAAGCTGCTGGGCACCCTCCCGGTGGCGGAACGCGCCGAGTGGGTCGCCGGCTTCATCGCGGCCCACGGCCTCTCGGAAGCCTTCCAACTGCTCGGCGTATGCCCCGTGCCGTGGGCCACGCCGCTCGGCCGTGCCGTCGTCGACGCGCTCAACATCGCACGGGACGCGGGAAGTTACCCCTGGAGCTTCAGCGGCGTGATGGGCCTGGCCGAACGCTGCCTCGACCCCGAGGAGGCAACCCGCCTCGACGCCCTCCTGGCCGTACCGGACGAAACGGAGAACGCCTCCCCCGGCGCAGGCGGCTACTGGGCGGAGGCATTCCAACGACTGGGCAGAACACTGCGCCTACGAGCCGTGATGACCCAGGAACTGCAACCACCACCGGCCGGCACACCCGGCCCGCCCGACCCGGGACGCGATGGAGCACAGGCCCGCAGATCCAGCCCGTCCGGCGCTTGAGGACGAGGCCCGTTCAGGGCCGATCGGGGGTCCGGGGGCAGCGCCCCCGGAGAACGCTCACCCGAGCCACCCGCACGACGACCGCTCAAGCGCCCGCAGGCTGCCGCACGTTCGCCCGAACCCAGTCGACGATCGAAGCGGTGGTCGCCCCCGGCGTGAAGATCTCCGCGACCCCCTTCTCCTTCAACGGCGCGATGTCCGCCTCCGGGATGATGCCCCCGCCGAACACCAGGATGTCCGCCGCGTCCCGCTCCTTCAACAGCTCGATCACCGCGGCGAAGAGCGTGTTGTGGGCCCCGGACAGGATGGACAGACCGATCGCGTCGGCGTCCTCCTGGATCGCGGTGCCGACGATCTGCTCGGGCGTCTGGTGAAGCCCGGTGTAGATGACCTCCATACCGGCGTCACGCAGCGCCCGCGCGATCACCTTGGCCCCGCGATCGTGGCCGTCGAGCCCCGGCTTGGCGACCACCACGCGGATCGGACCGGCTGCCACACCCATCACTGCCTCCATGAAGCGACTACGTCCATCCTCAACGGCACGGACACCCCGTGCCACACCGCCCGGGGAAGTGAACGAACGTTATCGCCAGCATCCCGCAACCGGCAGTTTCGCGGTGTGGACCGAGGGGGAAATCACACGAAGGGACACTTTCACCGCGCACCGATCCCCCGCGCCACGGGGGATCGGCCGCACCGGGAGCCGCAGGAAGGTCGCCGTACCGTCGCGTCACAGGCCGCTGGCGTGGCGGTCCGGCGCATCGGAAGGCACGATGGGCACGTAGGACAGGTAAGGCACGACAGCGGGGAGCCTCGTCGCCAGACCGGCAGGGTTCCTCGTACGTCAACGGCGCAACGGGTGTCACACAAGCCGTACACGCCCCGCGCTCCAGGCCGAACCCGCCCCACTCCCTGCCGTGCCCGATCGACCTCCTCCACCGCGACTTCCACGAGGGCACACGGGGGACAGAGAAGTCCTCAGCGTGCCGACAGGAGGTCGGCCATGAAGGTCACCCGGGCACTTCAGCCCTTTCTGCCGCTGTGCCAGCGTCTGCTGCCGGACCTGCGGACCCTTCCGGGCATCCTGAACCTCTCGGGGTTGCCGAGCCTGCCGACCCTCCCAGGACTGCCCGGCCTGCCCGGTCTGCCGAGCAGGCTGGCCGGTCTCTCCCTGGCCCTCCTCAAGGCGACCGCGCTGGATCTCGCGATCCTCGCGGGCCACCTGCTGCTCTATCCCTCCGGCATGGCCCAGGAGCGCCGCGCCGCGGCCTGCCCCGCCCAGCCGAGGGTGGCCGGCGCCGACGGCCCGGCACAGCTGCCGACCAAGGCCCCGCTCCCGGTCGTCCTGCTGCACGGGTTCATCGACAACCGTTCCGTGTTCGTCCTGCTGCGCCGCAGCCTCGCCCAACACGGCAGGCACCGGGTGGAGTCGCTCAACTACTCCCCCCTGACCTGCGACATCCGGACCGCCGCCGAGCTGCTCGGCCGGCACATCGAGGAGATCTGCGAGCGCACGGGAAGTTCGCAGGTCGACGTGGTCGGACACAGCCTGGGCGGTCTCATCGCCCGCTACTACGTGCAGCGACTGGGCGGCGACGGCCGGGTCGGGACGCTGGTCACGCTGGGCACTCCGCACTCGGGCACCCGGGTGGCGCCGCTGGCGAACGCCCACCCGATCGTGCGCCAGATGCGTCCGGGCTCCGCGGTGATCGAGGAGCTGTCCCGGCCGGCGCCGGGCTGCCGTACGCGGTTCGTCAGCTTCTGGAGCGACCTCGACCACCTGATGGACCCGCTGGAGAGCGCCTGTGTCGACCATCCCGACCTGCTGGTGCAGAACGTCCGGGTGACCGGGATCGGCCACCTCGCCCTGCCGGTTCATCCGGCCGTCGCCACCGGCATACGGCAGGCCCTCGACACGGTGCGCACGGGAGCGTCCGCCGGCGCCCGGACCGGGAGTCGGGTGGACGCCCGCCCGGGCGCGCAGACCGACGGCCTCACCGTGGCCTGACCACACCCCGCCCGCACCCCGCCGAATCGCGCCGCCGACGCCCCCTTCCGGCCGTCCTACCGTCCCCGGATGGCGGTCCGACCGTCCCCGGATATCGAACGCCATTCGAACGTAGAGCCAAACCCGCGCCCGCCGTCCCCCGAAACACGGCCGAATGCCCCTTTCCCGCAGGCACGAAACCTGCGGAAGATTGTCGTGCCCGCGTACTGCCGGGTACAGTCGCCGCACTGCTCTGGCAGCCCCTGTTGTCGGCGAAAGAGAAGTTGGTGAACGACCGTCACCCGTCGGGAATCATGACCACCCCGACCCCGACTTCCGACGCCGCTTCGGCGCACTACGCGTCGTACGGCACCCAGGAAGCCCAGTACGACGGCTTCACCGCGTACCCCGGCTACGAGAGCGCCGCCTTCGACGCCGGCGCCCACGCCACCGGCCACTTCCCGCAGGCCGACCCGCTCTTCGGTGAGCTTCCGGGAGACGGCACGAACCACGCCGCCGGCACGTACGACCACACCCAGTGGGGCACCGGCGGCCACCAGGTCCCGGACACGGGCAGTCACCAGACCCTGAATTACGACGGGTACGCGGCCCAGCACCAGGCCGCCTACGACACCGGCGGGTACGACGCCACCGCCTGGTCCACCGGCGCCCACCAGCAGCTGAACGCCGTCCCGCAGCAGGGCACGGCACCCGATGCCAGTGGCCAGTGGGACGCGAGCGCCTGGCTGCAGCCCGACCAATCCGTGACCCCCGCCGACCAGACCCAGCAGTGGGAATGGGGCACGCAGGCCTTCGACACCGGCGCGTACGACGCCACGCAGTGGAACTCCGACGGCGGCGAAGACGCGCAGCGGGCCTCCGACGACCACGAACACGAGCAGCAGGCCGAGGTCCCGTTCGACCAGCAGGCCACCGCCACCTTCGAACAGGTCGGGCTCGACGAACACGCCCCGGCCGAGGACGGGTTGCCCGACGGCGACCCGCTGCCCCTCCTCGACGACCAGGAAGAGACGACCCCGGCCCCCGCGCCGGGCGGGCGGGCGGCCGCCCGCAACGCGAACCGTTCCCGGCGCCGGATGCCCGCGAAGCGCTCCGCGCTGCTGACCGTGGCCGTGCCCTCGGTCTGCGTGATGGGGGTCGCCGGGATCGCCGCGGCCTCGGTCGGCACGCTGACCGGCGGCGACGACAAGGACACCACGGCGTCCGCCTCGGACGCGCAGCCGGTGAAACCGTCCACCGCCAACACCAAGCTGGACGCCCAGCTCGAGACCCTCAGCGCCGGGGCCGACGACTTCGCCGACCGGGCCAGCCGGACGCAGGAACGTCTCGACCTCAAGACGCAGCAGGAAGCCGAGAAGAAGAAGGCGGCGGCCGAGGCGGCCCGCAAGGAGCGGCTGCGCCCGAAGTACGCCCTCCCGGTCGAGCAGCACGGCCTCAGCGCCTACTTCGGCCAGGCCGGCGTCAACTGGATGTCCCAGCACACCGGTATCGACTTCCCCGTCTCCTACGGCACGACCGTGATGGCGGCGACCGACGGCACCGTACGGACGCAGTGGAACAGCGCCTACGGCAACATGCTGATCATCACCGCGAAGGACGGCACGGAGACCTGGTACTGCCACCTCTCCAGCTACCGGGTGTCCTCCGGTACGACGGTGAAGGCCGGCGACCCGGTCGCGTACTCCGGGAATTCCGGCAACTCCACCGGCCCGCACCTGCACTTCGAGGTCCGGCCCGCGGGCGGCTCCGCGATCGACCCGCTGCCGTGGCTGCGCAGCCACGACCTCGACCCGACCTGAGCGCTCGGCCCTTCCGGGCTGCTCTCTCGCCCTGCCCTTCGCGCTCCCGAGCCCCCACTGTCGCAGCGGGGGCTCACTCCTGCGCTACAGCTTCTCCACCGGCGCGTACCGCAGCAGCAGCCGCTTCGGCTTGATGTCGCCGAAGTCGACCGTCGCCTCCGCGTTCGCGCCCGTGCCCTTGACGCCGACAACCGTGCCGAGACCGAACTGGTCGTGGGTGACGCGGTCGCCGACGGCCAGCGTGACCACCGGCTTGTCGGCGGACCGGCGGGTCGCGAAGCCGGACGCACCCGCGGCCGAGGAACGCGAGCGGGACGAGGACAGCGAGGCGGCCACACCGGAGACGGGACCGGAGGACACGGGCGCGGTCGCCCCCGTCCGCTTCCAGTCCACATGCGTCGGCGGGATCTCTTCGAGGAACCGGGACGGCGGGTTGTACGACGGCTGTCCCCAGGCGCTGCGCAGCGCGGAACGCGTCAGGTAGAGCCGCTCCCGCGCGCGCGTGATGCCGACGTAGGCCAGGCGGCGCTCCTCCTCGAGCTCCTTGGTCTGGCCGAGGGCGCGCATGTGTGGGAAGACGCCGTCCTCCATGCCGGTGAGGAACACGACCGGGAACTCGAGGCCCTTGGCGGTGTGCAGGGTCATCAGGGTGATGACGCCCGAGCCGTCGTCCTCGTCGGGGATCTGGTCGGAGTCGGCGACCAGGGCGACCCGCTCCAGGAACGCGGAGAGCCCGGCCGGTGCCGTGATCTCGCCGGCCGGGGTCGTGGCCTCACCCTCCGCCTCGCCGGTCTCCTGCTCGAACTCCAGGGCGACTGCGGCGAGTTCCTGGAGGTTCTCGATACGGGTCTCGTCCTGCGGGTCGGTGGAGGCCTGCAACTCGGCGAGATAGCCGGTGCGTTCGAGTACCGCCTCCAGGACCGTCGCCGGACCGGCGCCCGATTCGACGATCGTGCGCAGCTCCTCCATCAGGGCGTTGAACCGCTTCACGGCGTTCGTCGACCGCGAGGCCATGCCGTACGCCTCGTCGACGCGCTTCAGGGCCTGCGGGAAGCTGATCTTCTCCCGCTGGGAGAGGGCGTCGATCATCGCCTCGGCGCGGTCGCCGATACCCCGCTTGGGCACGTTGAGGATCCGGCGCAGCGGCACCGAGTCCTCCGGGTTGGCCAGCACGCGCAGGTAGGCCAGGACGTCCCGGACCTCCTTGCGCTCGTAGAAGCGGACCCCGCCGACGACCTTGTAGGGCAGGCCGACACGGATGAAGATCTCTTCGAAGACACGGGACTGGGCGTTGGTGCGGTAGAAGACGGCGACGTCGCCCGCCTTCGCGTCGCCCGCGTCCGTCAGCCGGTCTATCTCGTCGGCGACGAACTGCGCCTCGTCGTGCTCGGTGTCGGCGACGTAGCCGGTGATGCGCGCGCCCGCGCCCGCGTTGGTCCACAGGTTCTTGGGGCGGCGGGACTCGTTGCGCTCGATGACGGCGTTGGCGGCGGACAGGATCGTCTGTGTGGAGCGGTAGTTCTGCTCCAGCAGGATCGTCGTCGCGTCCGGGTAGTCCTCCTCGAACTGGAGGATGTTGCGGATCGTCGCGCCGCGGAAGGCGTAGATCGACTGGTCGGCGTCACCGACGACGCAGAGCTCGGCCGGCGGCAGGTCGTACTCGCCCGGGGGCACGTCGACGGGGTGCTCGGAGGTGCCGACGAGCTCGCGCACGAGGGCGTACTGGGCGTGGTTGGTGTCCTGGTACTCGTCGACCAGGACGTGACGGAACCGGCGGCGGTAGTGCTCGGCGACGTCCGGGAAGGCGCGCAGCAGATTGACCGTCGTCATGATCAGGTCGTCGAAGTCCAGCGCGTTCGCCTCGCGCAGCCGGGACTGGTACATGGCGTAGGCCTGGGCGAGGGTCTTCTCGAAGCCGTCGGCGGCCTGGGCGGCGAAGTCCTCCTCGTCGATCAGCTCGTTCTTCAGATTGCTGATCTTGGCGCTGAAGGACTTGGGCGGGTAGCGCTTGGGGTCGAGGTCCAGGTCGCGGCAGACCAGGGCCATGAGTCGCTTGGAGTCGGCGGCGTCGTAGATCGAGAACGACGACGTGAAGCCGAGCCGCTTGCTCTCGCGGCGCAGGATGCGCACGCACGAGCTGTGGAAGGTCATCACCCACATCGCGTTGGCGCGCGGGCCGACGAGCGCTTCGACGCGCTCCTTCATCTCGCCCGCGGCCTTGTTGGTGAAGGTGATCGCGAGGATCTGCCCCGGGTGCACGTGCCGCTCGGCGAGGAGGTGGGCGATGCGGTGGGTGAGCACGCGCGTCTTGCCCGAGCCGGCGCCGGCCACGATGAGCAGCGGGGAACCCGCGTGGGTGACGGCCGCGCGCTGGTTGTCGTTCAGCCCCTCCAGGAGCGCGGCGGCGTCCAGGACGGGACGCGGGGCGCCGTCGCGGTAGTGGGTGTCCCGGTCCGGGGGCACGTCGAACTTCCCGCCGAACAGATCGTCCGGAACCGACTCCGGTCCGTGATCGTCCTCGGGCGGTGGCGGGGGTTCCTCCTCGTGGGCGCGGGGGCCCTGGAGGTTCGCCAGGAAGCTGTCGTCAAAGAGGCTGCTCATCGCTCTCCGAGTCTAGAGGGCGCCACTGACAAGCGGCCGCCGTCCCGGAACATCGCCCGCCCTCACCCTCCGGGGCACTCTTGTCACGATCCGCGACCCGCACGGTCCCGGCGTGGGTTCACGACCGAAGGTCACGAAAATGTATCGGGCATATCGCCCATCAACCTTCACAGGGACCACACGAGTTGGCTACCGTGCGGACAGGCCGTACGACCCCCGCCGGCGAACCCCGCCGGACCGCACGGCCTCCGCCGAGTCCGACGCGTCCGCTCACGCCGACGGAACCGGGGATCCACCGAGACTTGGGGTGAATCGGCCAACGCCCCCTTGGGTACGGGCCGTAGGGCAACCCTTCCGACCCACCTGCCCGAACCCTCCCCCAGCGCCTGACCAGCCTGGAAGGGACCCCACCGCTGATCCGGCAGGCGGAGCACTGGAAGGAGTCGCCTCCCTTGGCGTCGCAGCACCGCAAGCCGCGCTCCGCGGGCACGCGCGTGGCGGGCATCCGCACCCCCGCTCTCGCCACCGCCGCCCTCACGTCCGTGGCCCTGCTCTCCCAGACGGCGAACGCCTCCCCTTCGGACGACGGCAAGCCGAGTCTGGAGGAGGTCGAGAAGAAGGTCGACGACCTCTACCGCCAGGCGGAGTCGGCGACCGAGAAGTACAACGCCGCCAAGGAGAAGACGACCAAGCAGCGCAAGCGCACCGACGGCCTCCTGAACGCCGTCGCCCAGCGCACCCAGAAGCTCAACGAGGCGCGGGAGGAGCTGGGTTCCCGTGCCGCGGCCCAGTACCGCACCGGCGCCTCCGCGCCCGACACGGCGGCCTTCCTGCTCGCGGACACCCCGCAGGACTACTTCGACCAGAACCATCTGATGAGCCGGCTGACCGACCGCCAGAAGGGTGCGGTCGACGCCTACGTCACCGAGCAGTCCGCGACGATGAAGCAGCGCCAGGAGGCCACCGAGAGCCTCGCGACGCTCACCGACACGCAGAGCGACCTGAAGACCGCCAAGGCGACCGTCCAGAAGAAGCTCGGTGCCGCGCGCGAGCTGCTGTCCCAGCTGACGGCCCAGGAGAAGGCGCGCCTCGCGGCGATCGAGAAGCAGCGCCGGGAGGCGGCCGCGCGCGAGGCGGCGGAGCTCGCCCGCCGGCAGGCGGCGGAGCAGGCCGCCGCCCGGCAGGAGAGCGGCGGCACGTCGTCGGGCACGGGGTCGTCCCCGACCGCCCCCGCCACATCCGCCTCCGCGGACCCCTCGTACGCCACGAAGGCCGAGAAGGCGCTCGCCTTCGCCCGCGCGCAGATCGGCAAGCCGTACGTCTGGGGTGCGACGGGCCCCGACTCCTACGACTGCTCCGGCCTCACCCAGGCCGCCTGGAAGGCCTCCGGCGTCACCCTCCCGCGCACCACCTACGACCAGGTGAACGCCGGCACCACGGTCTCCCTGGCGGACGCCCGGCCCGGCGACCTGATCTTCTTCTATGACGACGTCAGCCACGTCGGCGTCTACACCGGCAACGGCATGATGATCCACGCCCCGAAGCCGGGCGCCTACGTCCGCGAGGAGTCGGTCTTCTACGACGGCGAGTCGGCCATCCACAGCGTGGTACGCCCGGCCTGAGGCCGAACGCGAAGCACCCGCGGCACGGCACACGGCACGGCAGGGGGAAGCGCGGGGCAGCGCGCGTGAGGCACACGCACACCCGAGCGCGTGGCACACGCGCGTGAGGCACGCGGGCACTCGGGCTCGCACGCGGCACGCGCGCGTGGGGCATCGGGTGTACGCGGACGTCAGGCACGCACGCACTGGGACACACGGGGCACGCGCGCGTGGGGCTTCGGCCTCGGTCGACGTGCTCGCCGCGGCCCCGCACCGCCACCCCGCGTCCTGTGCCCGGCGCCGGCGCGTGATTTCCGCGTGCCCGCGCGCGTGCCCCGCTTCCACGGCGCGCCGGGGTCCCTAGCATCGGCCGCATGTCAGGCTCTCCCGCCCTCCCGTCGCCGGCGCCCTCCCCCGGTTCCCCGCTCCGCGACTGGTGGGCGCAGCGGCCACCGGCGGCGGGGGCCGCGGTCATGGCGACCGGCATCGTCTCCATCGGACTGCACCTGACGGGGTACGACGTCCTGTCCCGCGTCACCCTGGTGATGACGGGCGTCGCGTGGGTGGCGCTGGCGGCGGACTTCGTCGTACGGCTGGTGCGCAAGCGCGAGCGGTGGCTGACGGAGGCCGGCACGCCCGGGGCGCTGACCGCGGTGGCGGCGACGACCGTGCTCGGCACACGTGTTTCGGCGCTCGGCCGGCAGACCCTCGCCGAGGCCCTGCTGGCGCTGGCGGCGGTGCTGTGGCCGGTACTGCTCGTGACCGTCGTACGGCAGTGGAGGCGAGACATGCCGGGGGTGGTGTTCCTGTGCTGTGTGGCCACCCAGGGGCTCGCCGTGCAGGGCGCGGTCGTCGCCGAGGCGGAGGCGGTGGCCTGGCTCGCGCACACCGCGCTCGTGCTGTTCTGGCTGGGCCTGGTGCTCTACGGCGTCGCCCTGGCCCTCTTCGACCTGCGGCAGGTGGCCGAGGGCGCCGGGGACCAGTGGGTGGCGGGCGGCGCGCTCGCCATCTCGGCGCTGGCGGGGGCGGGGCTCCTCGCGGCCGACGACGGGGGCCTGTACCTGTGGAACGCCGACGACACCGGCGTCCTGCGCACGGTGACCGTGACCCTGCTGGTGCTCTCCCTGGCCTGGTACGCCGTGCTGCTCGTCGCCGAGGTGCGGTGGCCGCGGCCGCGCTACGACATGTGCCGCTGGGCCACGGTGTTCCCCATGGGAATGACGGCGGCGGCGACTCTGTCCGTCGCCACCGCCGTCGACGTGCCGTCGCTGAAGGGACCCGGGCAGGTGCTGCTGTGGGTCGCGGTGGCGGCTTGGCTGGCCGTCGCCGTGGCGGCCATGGCCACCGCCCGGGCGTCGGTCAGGTCCAGAGCACCGCGATGAAGATGTTCGCCACGGTAAGCAGTCCGACCAGGGCGAACAGGGGCTTCTCCACCGTCTCGTCGTCCCGTTTCACATAGACGAGGGCGAGGATCACGATCAGCAGAGCCAGCTTCACGCCGATCTTGGCGTTGTCGACAGGCTGGTCGTCCGCCCGGTTGAGGCCGACCAGCACCACACCGGTGCCCAGCATGGCGGCCGCGCCGCGGAGCATCAAAGGGACGAAGCGGGCGGTGCCCTGGCCGCCCATGGCCTTGAGTTGTGTGAGGTAACCGCCCAGAAGCGCGGCGATGCCGATGATGTGCAGGCCGACGAAAAGATGAATGAGTAAGTCCATGAGGCCGGATGCTATGCGGCGGTGCCGGGGTCACGACACCAGCTCTCCACCATGTCTCGAGGCCGCGCACATGCGTCCCATAGCACCCACCCCCTGACAGACGTCTCGAAATCGCCGTTTCGGTCAGCTCGCCGCGCGAAGCCGACAGTCCGGGTCCGGATTTCCGGGCATGTGCGATCACAGCATGACCCGCTCGCGCCACTTCCGTACTTTGCGTTACCTGACCGTCACAGGCGGGTTTAGCGTCCTCCCCCAGGTGACCGGCTCCCCACCGCCGCCCGGGCCAGGGGCGGCAGTCGGCCACCACCGCCGAAAAAGTCCGGCGGCGGTCCCGCTCCCCCTGTGCGGACCGCCGCCGGACGCGTCAGCCGTCCCCCGGGGCCGTCCGTCCGCTCCCATGACGGTTCTCCGGTAGCTGTACGGACGGACGAGGCGGTCGTACGAAAGGACGTGCAGTCCCACGTGGCAGCGCACCGCAAGCCCCGACAGCGCTCGCTCGGCGGCCAGACGGCCCGCACGGCGTTCACCCTCGCTCTCGCGGGCGTCGCGACGGCGACGGCCTTCGACGGGACCGGGCAGGCCGAACCGAACCTGACCGCGGCCCAGGTCAAGGCGAAGGTGGCGAAGCTCTACCTGGAGGCGGAGGAAGCCACCGAGAAGTACAACGGCGCCCGGGAGAAGGCGACGGCGGCCGAACAGCGCCTGGAGAGCCTGCGCGACGAGGCGGCGCGCAAGGAGGAGAAACTCAACACGGCGCGGGAGACGTTGGGTTCGATGGCCGCGGCGCAGTACCGCAGCGCCGGGCTCGACCCGGCCGTGCAACTGGCGCTCTCCGACGACCCCGACGGATACCTCGACGGCGCCGCCTTCGCCGAACGGGCCGGGGACCGCCAGTCGGCCGCCGTCACCCAGGTGCGCAGACAGCTGCGGGAGATCGAGCAGCTGCGCGGCGCCGCGCGTGTCGAACTCACCTCGCTCACGACGCGCCAGGCCGAGCTGAAGACCCACAAGAAGACGATCACCGGGGCAAACTCGACGCGGCCCGCCGCCTGCTGAACCGGCTGACGGCGGCGGAGCGGTCCCGGATCGGCGAGGGAACGAGCGGCGGCACCGCGAGCGGCCGCGCCTCACGCTCCTCGGCGGGCGGACGCGACGGCCTTCAGGCCCCCGGTTCGGCCACCGCTGCCGCTCAAGCGCCCAACTCCCGTGCCGCGGAAGCCGTCTCCTACGCGTACTCCAAGCTCGGCAGCCCCTACGTGTGGGGCGCGACCGGGCCGAACGCCTTCGACTGCTCCGGCCTGGTGCTCGCCTCGTACCGCTCCGCCGGCGTCTCCCTGCCCCGCACCACCTACGCCCAGATCGGCGCCGGACAGCGCGTCTCCCGCTCCGAACTCCTCCCGGGCGACCTGGTGTTCTTCTACTCCGGCGTCACCCACGTCGGCCTCTACATCGGCGACGGCCAGATGATCCACGCACCGAACCCGTCGGCTCCGGTGCGCGTGGCGCCCATCGACGAGATGCCGTTCGCGGGCGCGACACGGGTCGTATGAGACCACCCGCGCGAGACCGTCAGCAGGAAACCACCCGCGCGAGACCGCCCGTTCCTCAGACCAGCCGTCGTGCCGTGGCCCAGCGGGTCAGTTCGTGCCGGTTGGACAGCTGGAGTTTGCGCAGCACCGCCGAGACATGCGACTCGACCGTCTTGACGGAGATGAAGAGCTGCTTGGCGATCTCCTTGTAGGCATAGCCACGGGCGATGAGCCGCAGTACCTCCCGCTCGCGCTGGGTGAGACGGTCCATGTCCTCGTCGATCGGCGGGGCGTCCGTGGAGGCGAACGCGTCGAGGACGAACCCGGCCAGCCTCGGCGAGAAGACGGCGTCGCCCTCCTGCACCCGGAAGATGGAGGCCACCAGGTCGGTGCCGGTGATCGTCTTGGTGACATAGCCCCGGGCGCCGCCCCTGATCACCCCGATCACATCCTCCGCCGCGTCCGACACCGACAGGGCGAGGAAGCGCACCGGCTGCTCGGCGTCGGACATCAACGGAGCGCAGCGGCGCAGCACTTCGACCCCGCCGCCGCCCGGCAGATGGACGTCGAGGAGGACCACCTCGGGCCGGGTCGCGGTGATCACCGTGACCGCCTGATCGACGTCCGCCGCCTCACCGACGACCTCGACGCCGGTCTGCTCGGTCTGGCCGATCTCGGCCTGCACCCCCGTACGGAACATGCGGTGGTCGTCGACGAGGACCACGCGCACATGCCGCCCGCCCGGGCCGCCGCCGGCGGAATTCGCCGCCTCGGCCGCCTCCGCCTCTTCCCCTGTACCGTTTGTGCCGGTCGTGTCGGTCGGGTCGCTCATGACGTCTTCTCCGCCCTCTCCATCTCCAGTTCGACCTCCGTGCCGCCGTCCGGGACGGCCCGCAGCCGCGCCGTGCCGCCGTGGCGCTCCATGCGGCCGATGATCGATTCTCTGACGCCCATGCGGTCGCCGGGTATCGAGTCGAGGTCGAAGCCGGGCCCGCGGTCCCGGACGGACACGAAGACCGTCCGGCCCTCGACTTCGGCGTAGACCTGCACGGCGCCGCCCTCGCCACCGTACTTGGCCGCGTTCACCATCGCCTCACGCGCGGCCTGCATCTGTGCTCCGACCCGCTCGTCGAGCGGGCAGTCGCCGACGACCACGACCTCGATGGGGACACCGTGCTTGTCCTCGACCTCGGCCGCGTTGCGCCGCACCGCGTCGGCGACCGTGGTCGGCTCGTCGGCCTCCTCCTTGCCGGTGCCCTCGGGTTTGTAGAGCCAGGTGCGCAGATCGCGCTCCTGGGCGCGGGCGAGACGGCGCACCTCCCCGGCGTTCTCCGCGTTGCGCTGGATCAGGGTCAGGGTGTGCAGCACCGAGTCGTGGACGTGGGCCGCGACCTCCGCGCGCTCCTGGGCCCGGATGCGCATCAGGCGCTCCTCGGAGAGGTCCTGGGTCATACGGACCAGGTAGGGGCCGGCGAGGAGCGTGATGCCGACGAGGACGGCGAGGGCCGCCTGGAGCACGGATCCGAGGTGGGCGGCGGAGCCCTGGAGGACGAAGATGCCGGAGACACCCGCCGTGACCAGCAGGACGCCGGCACCCGCGCGCAGCAGCGTGAGCGTGCGGCGCCTGCGGCCCACCTCGACCCAGCGGGCCCGGCGCGCGTTGTCCGCCTGGCGCCAGACGAGGGCGACGCCCGCGCCGACGAGGACCGCGGGCAGCAGATACGCCTTGGCGCCGCTGCCCAGATTCACATTGCCGACGAAGACCATGGCGATGACGACCATGAGGAGCAGCGCGACGATCTGCCCCTTGTCCGGTTTGCGGGCGACGAGCCTGCGCCGGCCGTCGGGCGCGGTCTCGGTGCCGACGAGCGCCGGGGGTTTCTGGTCGCCGACCCCGCCGACCCCGAGCGGCACGAAGAACCAGAAGGCCGCGTAGAGCAGGGCGCCGAGACCGTCCGCCATGAACAGGCCCGCGAAGACGAGCCGGACCCACACCACGGGCAGCCCGAGGTGCCCGGCGAGCCCCCGCGCCACGCCACCGAGCCAGCGTCCGTCACTGCTGCGGTAGAGCTTGCGCGGCGGCCGCGGTTCGACGAGTGGCACTGCTGCGGCTTCCGGCATGCCAACGATGGTCACACGGGCATCGGTCCCGGGCATCAGGGTTCGTCCCGGAGACGCCCCTGATCTCCGAGGTCCTCGCCCGTCGAACGCCTCCCCGGTCCCGGATCAGGGCCGATATCAGGGTCCGACCAGGGTCATTCCGACTGCCGCGAGGGCGGCTCGCCCGCCACCATGGACTCATGACAGATCACCAGCACGCCGCGGACGCCGTGCCCGACGGGGGCGCCGCGTCCGACGCGGCCGCCCCGTCCCCCGGCGCCCACGGCGCCGCGGGTGAGGAACCGCGCGCACACGAGCGGGCGGGCGCGCACGAGAAACGGGGAGAGGGCACGGGACACGGCCCGTCGAAAGAGACCGGCGCGGACAAGAACGCCGACACGGGCACGGACACGGACACGGACAGGAACGACAGGACAGTGGTCGAGGCGGCCACCGAAGCCGCGCTGGCCGCCGCGGCGGCGGCCCACACCGGAGCGGGAACCGGCGAGGGAAGCAGAGCCGACGGCGGTGCCCCGCAGGGCAGCCGCACGCCAGGCGCAAGCCTGGGACCGGGCGGGAACCAGGGGCTGGGCGGGAACCAGGGGCCGGGAGGTCCCCGGTCGCCGCAGGGGCCCGCGGCGGCAGCTCCTCCGCCGAGGTTCCGGCGCGACCGCGAGCACAAAGTGCTCGCCGGGGTGTGCGCGGGTCTCGGGCGGCAGTGCGACATGGACCCGGTGATCTTCCGGATCACGCTCGCCGTGCTCTCCGCGACCGGCGGCATCGGACTCATCTTCTACGGCTTCGCCTGGCTCTTCGTCCCCTACTCCGACGACGAGCAGAACGAGGTGCGCAAGCTGCTGACCGGCCGGGTCGACGGCCAGGCCCTCGCGGCCGTACTGTTCGCGCTGGTCGGCTGCGGGGTGTTTCTGTCCATGCTGAACAACGGCAGCGTGCTGGCCTTCGCCGTCGTCGTCTCCTTCCTCCTCGCGGGCGCGGGCTACTGGTCACGGCACCGGGACTCCTCGGACCCCGACCCGCTCGCCGCGCAGGCCGTGGCCGACGCCCCGCCCGAGGCCCAGGCGCCACCCGCCCCCTCCGCATATCCGTCCTGGTGGCGCGACCCCATCGTCAAGGACGGGACGCACGACGGCGGCACGGGCTATCTGTGGGGCCCCTGGGACGCCCGCGACCGGGACTTCACATCGACCATCAACGTCGACCTCTTCGGCCACACGCGCCGCCCCGAGGACATACGCGCCCCGCACAAGCCGTACGCCGAACCGCGCGGCCCACGCTGGATCGGCGGCTGGCTCTTTCTGCTCGCCGCGCTCGCGGGCGGCCTCGTCACCAGACTCACCTGGGACGACCATCCGCTCGGCACCAGCCTCCAGGCCGGGCTCGCGGTCGCGCTCATCGTGCTCGGTGGGGGAATCGCGGTCAGCTCGTTCCTGGGGCGGACCGGCGCCGGGTCGGTGTTCCTGGCGATCGTCACGGCGGGTCTGCTGGCCGGGACGGCCGTCCTGCCCAAAGACATCGGGACACGCTGGATCGACACGGTGTGGCAGCCCACGGCGGTGACGGACGTACGGGCCGACTACGACCTGGGTACCGGGGACGGCACCCTGGACCTGTCCCGGCTGGAACTCGCGAAGGGGGAGACGGTGAGCACCAACGCCGAGGTGGGGGCGGGCCGGCTGAGGGTGATCGTCCCGCCGGACGTGACCGTGAAGGTGAGGATCGACGTGGGGCTGGGAGACGTCCAGCTGCCGGGCGACGACGAGAGGGACGTGGACGTGCAGCCGGGCAAGCACAAGGAGGTGACCCTGTCGCCGGTCTCGGGCGGCAAGGACGCCGGGACCATCGACCTCGACCTCCAGGTCGGAGTGGGACAGGCGGAGGTGGCCCGTGCTGCGTCATGAGTTCCGACCCGGCAGGCTGGTCGCCGGCGCCTTCTTCATCCTCGCGGGCGTCATCTACGCAGGTGACGCGGGCGGCCTCTGGGAGACGCCGTGGTTCGTGGTGATCCCGGTCGTCACGGCCGGCCTGTGCCTGGCGGGCGCGACGGGCGTCGTGGCGAGGAGCATCCGCAGACGACGAGCCCCGTCCCGTCGGACCACCGCGGCCGGGACCGGTCCGAACCCGGCCGGGTAGCCGACCCGGCAGGCCCTACCGCGCCAGTGCCCCCGCTCGCTGTCGCCGCCTGGAGCGCCAGGCGGCGTCGAGGGAGAGGACGGGCGCACCGGCGAGGACCAGGGGCAGCCAGGCCATCAGGTAGGCGAGGTCGTTGCCGTAGTAGTACGGGTCCGAGGCCCAGCTCACCGTCAGCCACAGGCTGAGCGAGATCAGGGCGCCGCCGAGAGCGGCGAGCCGGGTGAGGATGCCCAGCAGGGCGCCGATACCGACGGCGAGTTCACCGAAGGCCATCGCGTAGCCGAAGCCGACCGGACTCTTCAGGGCCATGTCGACCAGGGCCGGGATGGCGGAGGAGTCACGGACGGCGCGCATGGTGTCGCCGATGGAGCCGGCGCCGCTGTCCTTCAGGAAGGCACCGTCGGTGAGCTTGTCGAGGCCTGCGTAGATGAAGGTGACGCCGAGGAAGATGCGCAGGGGAAGGAGGGCGTACCGGGTGGCGGTGTCCCGCCAGTCACGGCCGCCGCCGTCGAGATAGGGGGGGTAGGTATCCGTCCGCATGCCATGAGTCATCGCCCGTAGCCGCCTCTCGCCCTGTGGTGGGACCCCTCAACAGACCATACGTACGAAATGGGGGGTGTGCTCAACTGTTTGCACGAGCTCTGGGCACCACTGGTTCACTTCGCCCGATCGATTCACTCCGACCCGTCGACCCACCTGAGCCCGCAGCTCACCTGGGCCCGAGGTGCCGGCCCGAGTCCAAGGGCTCTCCCCGCGTCCGAGAGATTCACCTGCGCACGAGGTGTCTCCCTGCATCAAGCGCTCTCCCCGAGCCCGAGGGGTTCACCTGGGCCCGAGCGGTCGGCCTCGGTTCGGAGGCCCACCTGGGTCAGGGGCGGGGCGGGGCCCGTCACCGCGGCCGGTTCAGTCCGTGACGTCGATGGCGTACCGGTTGGTCTCCGCGCCCGCGGCCGTGACGACCTGCACGTCCACCCGCCCCGGTTCCACGTCCGCCGGGACGGGGACGGTGAGGACGGCGTCGGTGGGGTTGCTGAAGCCGCCGGTGACCGGCACGAGGGGGACGTGGACGTGGACCGGGCCGATGCGGACGACCATGCGGGAGAGGCGGTCGGCGGTCTGGGCGCCGGGCGGGACGAATCCGGCGCCGCGGATCTCGATGTCGTCGCCGGTGCGGATCGGGGCGTCGAGGTCTCCGGCCTCGCGGGAGCGGACGACGGAGAGGATGACGGGGCGGCCGCCCTCCGCGTACTTGCCGGCGAGGTAGGTCGCGGCCGAGACGAGGACCACGACCGCCAGGCCCCAGGGGAGGTCGGGCAGCTGGTCGGGGCGGCGGGCCAGCCGGACCGCGGCGAAGGCCAGGGCGACGGCGCCGATCACGACGTACTGGATGTCGGCGAAGGTACCGCGGCCGGCGTCGTCGGTCAGCAGATCGGCGGCCCGGGGGCGGTGGGCGCGGACCTTCTGGAGCCGCTGGCCGAGGACGCGCAGACCGACCACCCTGCGCACCAGCACGGCGATCCCGCAGACGACGGCGAGGACGGTCACCACGCCGGCGCCGCGGGAAAGGTCGAGCCCGGCGAGCAGCGCCTCGCGTTCGGCGTGCCCGGAGGCGGCGGCGAGGCGACCCACCAGGACCAGCACCGCGTAGGCCACGAGCAGCACCCAGGCGACGGCGACCGCACGGGAGGTCGAGAGACGGTTGTCCTCGCCGATGACGGGGGCGAGCGCCCCGCCGCGCGCCCGGTGGAACCAGGAGGCGGCGGTCAGCGCGCCGGCGACGACCAGCGCGGCGAGGAGTCCGGCGGTGCGGGCGTCGGTCCAGCCGGCGCCGATCGCGGTCAGGGACTGCACCAGCAGCAGGGCCACGACCGACGCCCACACGGTGACCGCCGTGCGGAGCCACAGACGGGACAGCCAGGCCTCGCCCTCGGCGCGGCCGCGTTCGGCGACGAGTTCCGCGGACTGGGTGAGCTCCTCGGAGACCCACTGGCGGGAGGCCGAGACGGAGTGGGCGACGGCGGCCGGCAGGCCGTGTCCGGCCGCGAAACCGTCCCGCTGCACGAGGAACGCGGCCACCGCCCGACGGTGTCCCGCTCGCGCCCCGTGCGGGCAGTCCCCGCAGGTACAGCCACCTTCGTGGGCGCCCGGACCTCTGCCCGACTCCGTGCCCTGTCTCGCCTCCTGCACCGCCATGCCCGACGCCCGCCTTCCCCACGACCCGATCGGATGGCGGCCTCTCAGGACCCTGTGTGGATCCCGGCCGCCGCACTGTGAACAACTCCCCCGCAATGACAGCGAATTGTGCCCTACGGCACACCCCTTCTTCCCGGCAGGTGTGGTCAGCGCGGGTGAAGCGGGCAGGGCCGTGTTGACCCGGCTGCCAGAATTTCCGTATGGCCGAGATCATCCAGCGTGACGGGACCTGGGCCTTCGACGGCACGACGGTCAGGATCACCCCGGGACTCCACCGCTCCGTACCGCTGTTCCGGCAGACGTACGGGGAGATCACCGTGCCCCTGGAGGCGGTCGCCGGGATCGTCTACGAGGCCGAACGCAAGCGCGGGCGGCTGCGGATGCGGCTGCGCGAGGGGGCCGATCCGCTGCTGCACGCGACCGGCGGGCGGCTGCCCGGTCCGGCAGATCCCTACCGTCTCCGCGTGGATGTGGACCGTTCCGGGATCGCCGCGTACCTCGCCGAGGAGATCCGGCACGCCCTGCTGCTCGACGAGGTCCCGGGTGAGCCGACCAAGACCTATCTGCTGCCGGGTCCGCCGGTTCCGGTCTCCGTGCGTTCCTCCGACGGCACCGTCTCCTTCGACGGCAGCCAGGTGCGCGTCGACTGGGCGGACACCTCGGACCGGGTGAAGCGGGCGACGGGCCCGCGCGTGATCGACGTCGGCGATGTCGTGCGGGTCGAGTGGCTGCCCAACTCCGGCTACGAGGACGGCTTCCTGCGGTTCGTGACCCGCGAGACCGGGTTCTCGAAGCTGCCGGCCGAGAAGGACCCGTACGCCCTGGATCTGTGGGGCAACGTGAGCCGCGACCTGCTGACGGCCCTGGTCGCCACCGCGGTCACCGCACGTCTCCCGCACCCTTCCGCACACGCGGGTGCCGAGCACGAGCAGAACCGGGAACGGGAACGGGAGGCCGGGGACCCCGCCAGCGAGCGATGGCTACCCGCGCCCGCCCCGCCTCCGGCCCCGGCCCCGACCCCGGCTTCGGCCCCGGCTCCCGCCCCGACCGATCACCACGACGTACTGCTGCGCCGCCTGCGCGAGTTGGGCGAACTGCACCGGGACGGGGTACTCACGGACGACGAGTTCGCGCGGACGAAGGCGGTCGTCCTGCGCGGCTTCTAGAAGTCAGCCACCGGACGCCGACCATCGCTCCACGGGCACCGAGCCACAAACACCAAGTCGTGGACGCCACGTCGTGGGCGCCACGTCGTGGGCGCCACGTCGTGGGCATCAGCTCAACAGGTCCGGCTCGCTTCGGCTGATGTCCTGCCAGAGCGGCTGGTAGTTGATCCACGCCACGAGGTCGCCGCCGAGTTGTTCCCGGGTCGCGACCGCCGCCCGGTGGTCGATGAGGACGGGCCGGCCCGCCGCCCGCGCGGTCAGCTGGACCTGGCTGGAGCGTTCCATCGACAGGAACCACCAGGCGGCCGCGTCCACCGAGTCGCCGACCGTCAGCAGTCCGTGGTTGCGCAGCACGAGCGCCTTGCGCGAGCCGAGCGCGGACGCGATACGTCGACCCTCCTCCGCGTCGACGGCCACGCCGGTGTAGGCGTCGTAGAGCGCGTGGTCCTCGTAGAAGGCGCAGCTCTCCTGGGTGATGGGGTCGAGCAGTTCGCCGAGCGCGGCGAGGGCGCGGCCGTGCACCGAGTGGCAGTGGGCGACGGCGACGACGTCCGGGCGGGCGGCGTGCACCTGGGCGTGGACGGTGAACGCGGCCTGGTTGACGTGGTAGCGGCCCTCGACGACCTGTCCGTCGGCGTTGGCCAGCACCAGGTCACCGACGGTGACGTGCTTGAAGGGCATCCCGAACGGGTTGACCCAGAAGCAGTCGTCGAACTCGGGGTCGCGGGCGGTGATGTGCCCCGAGACGCCGTCCTCGAAGCCGAGCCGCCCGAAGATGCGTACCGCGCCGGCCAGCCGTTCCTTGCGGTGTCGGCGCTCGTCCTCCACCGAGTCGTGCATCGGCGGCATCGCGAACTGGAGCCGGTCGGTGGGCAGGGGGGCAGGCGGCGTGGGCCCGTGCATCGGTCCTCCAGCACTGGGTTGCTTTACGACGCGGAAGTTACCGTCGGTCAGTGCAAAAAGGCAGAGCCGTTATGTAAAGATGACGATTTTCGTCACCTTCGGAGCACACCATGGGTCTCGCCGACCGCCACATCACCGCTCTCATGCGTCAGATCTCGACGGGCAACGCCATCGAGCTCGTCCACCCCTTCGCGGAGCTGGAGACCTTCGGCTCGCTGGTCTATCTCGCCGAGTGCTACGGCTTCCGTTACGAGAGCGTGCGTCTGGTCGGCAAGCACCGCATCATGCACGTCCAGCTGGTGCGAGACCCCAGCCCGTGGGCGCGGCAGCGGGCCGCGGCGAACGCGGCGGCCTTCCCCGACCCGGGCCCCGGCCGTCCGGTGCCGGGCATGTACCTGGGCTCGCTCACCCCGGTCCCCGAGGCGCAGGCGGACGTCGACGTGATCACGGCGCTCATCCGGCACGACGCCCTCGGCGCGGCCGCCAACCGCAAGCAGATGCTGGCCCTCGGCTGGGGCGCGGCGGTGCTGTTCCTGCTGATGGCCGTACTCACCGGCGTGTACGCCGTCCTGCTCCCGCTCGCCGTACTGATGCCGCTGTGCATGCACGGCGCCCTGCGGGTGAACGCGGCCCGGCGCCAGAAGCTGGCCCGGCGGCTCATGGCGGCCGGCTGCACACCCGTGCGGGACGCGGCGGGCCAGGAGCGGTACGTACGGCCGGTGCCGCAGGGGTTCTGACCGACAGCCCGGCCATACCGGACAGCGGATGTCGGGTATCGGCGCCACACTCGCCGTATGACAGCGAACTGGGCGGCTTTCGCCGCAGCCGAACCCGCACTCGCGAAGATCACCGAGGAACGCTTCGGGGCCTTCACCCATCACGTCCTCGCGACGCTCCGCAGGGACGGTTCCCCCCGGACCACCGGCATCGAGGTGCGTTTCCTCGGCGGCGAGCTGTGGCTCGGCATGATGCCGGACTCGCTCAAGGTGTACGACCTGCGCCGTGACGCACGCTTCTGCCTCCAGGCCAACCCCGGCGAGGGCACCGGGATGGGCGGGGGCGACGTACGGATCGCGGGTCGGGCCGTCGAGGTGGCGGAGGGGGAGGCGTGGGCCGCGTACGTGAAAGAGGTGGAACCGCCGCAGCCGTTCCACCTCTTCCGCACCGATCTGACGGAGGTCGTTCGGACCCACGTCGAGGACGACACATATCTCGTCGCCCAGGTGTGGCAGCCCGGAGAGCCGGTGCGGACCCTCAGACGGACGTGACCTCCGTGACCGGGAGGGCTACTCCCACTCGATGGTGCCCGGCGGCTTCGAGGTCACGTCGACGACGACCCGGTTGACGTCGCGCACCTCGTTGGTGATCCGGGTGGAGATCTTCGCCAGGACGTCGTACGGGAGGCGCGACCAGTCGGCGGTCATCGCGTCCTCGGAGGAGACCGGGCGCAGGACGATCGGGTGGCCGTAGGTGCGGCCGTCGCCCTGGACGCCGACGCTGCGGACGTCCGCGAGAAGCACCACCGGGCACTGCCAGATCTCACGGTCGAGACCGGCGGCCGTCAGTTCCTCGCGGGCGATCGCGTCGGCGTCGCGGAGCAGGTCGAGACGGTCCTTGGTGACCTCGCCGACGATCCGGATACCGAGGCCGGGGCCCGGGAACGGCTGGCGCTGGACGATCTCCTCCGGCAGGCCGAGCTCCTGGCCGACCATGCGGACCTCGTCCTTGAACAGCTGGCGCAGCGGCTCGATCAGCTGGAACTCGAGGTCCTCCGGCAGACCGCCCACGTTGTGGTGGGACTTGATGTTCGCGGTGCCGGTGCCGCCGCCGGACTCGACGACGTCCGGGTACAGGGTGCCCTGCACCAGGAAGGCGACCTCGGGGCCGTCGTCCGCGATGATCTCCGCCTGGGCCTGCTCGAAGACCCGGATGAACTCGCGGCCGATGATCTTCCGCTTCTCCTCGGGGTCCGAGACTCCCTTGAGGGCGGTGAGGAAACGCTCCTCCGCGTCCACGACCTTCAGCTGGACGCCGGTCGCGGCCACGAAGTCCTTCTCGACCTGCTCGGTCTCGCCCTTGCGCATCAGACCGTGGTCGACGTACACGCAGGTCAGCTGGGAGCCGATGGCCTTCTGCACGAGGGCCGCGGCCACCGCCGAGTCCACGCCGCCGGAGAGGCCGCAGATGGCGCGCTTGTCGCCGACCTGCTCGCGGATGGCCGCGACCTGCTCCTCGATGACGTTGCCCGTGGTCCAGTCCGGGCTCAGGCCCGCACCCCGGTAGAGGAAGTGCTCCAGCACCTGCTGGCCGTGCGTGGAGTGCATGACCTCGGGGTGGTACTGGACGCCGTACAGCTTCTTCTCGTCGTTCTCGAAGGCGGCGACCGGGACGACGTCCGTGGACGCGCTGACGCTGAAGCCCTCGGGGGCGGCGGAGCAGGCGTCGCCGTGCGACATCCACACGGCCTGCTCGGCCGGGGTGCCCTCGAAGAGGGTGGAGGACGAGCGGGAGACGCGCAGCTCGGTGCGGCCGTACTCGCGGGCGCCGGTGTTGTCGACCGTGCCGCCGAGGGTCTGCGCCATCAGCTGGAAGCCGTAACACATGCCGAAGACGGGGACGCCGGCCTCGAAGATCTCGCGGTCGAGGCGGGGGGCGCCCTCCTCGTACACGGACGAGGGGCCGCCGGAGAGGATGATCGCCGCCGGGTTCTTGGCGAGCATCTCCTCGACCGGCATGGTGCTCGGCACGATCTCGCTGTAGACCCGCGCCTCGCGGACTCGGCGGGCGATGAGCTGGGCGTACTGCGCGCCGAAGTCGACGACCAGGACGGTGTCGGGGGCGGCGGCAGTAGGAGTCGCTGATGACACGGGGGCCTTCCGGCGGTGGGGCGGGGTCTCTGTGTCATCCGATTCTACCGAGGTGCTCGTGGGTCCGGTCCCGGCACCGGACCCACGACCGCGTCTCAGGATGCGAACGGCCTCGCGACCCGCCTTGGACCTCAACCGGCGACCCTGCATACTGACCCCATGCTCACGCACCCGACCTTCGTCTTTACCTATGGCAACCGGCCCGCCGGATGCCATGGTCGTGCTGCTTGAGCAACTGACAAGCGACTTCCCAGGCGCCCCGGGCCGACAAGGCCCGGGGCGCCTGTCGTTTTCCCGGGTCCTGCCGCTCCGGGGCACCCGTAGCCACCACAGGAGCCCCCATGACCACCATCGACGTGACCGGCGCCCGCACTTCCGAGGCCGCGGACGTGATCACCGGCGCCCGTGAGCGCATCGACGCGCTCGACGACCGGATCATCGGTCTGATCCAGGAACGGATGGCCGTCTCCGCCGTCATCCAGGAGGCGCGGATCACCTCCGGCGGGCGGCGGGTGAACCTCTCCCGCGAGATGGAGATCCTCGGCCACTACAGGGACGCCCTCGGCAAGCCCGGTACGCCCCTGGCGATGACGCTCCTCGAACTGTGCCGCGGCCGCGTCTGAGATCGCGCGCCGGTCCGGGACCGGTTCGGCCGCCCCCTCGACCCCTCCCGCCCCGTCCGGCACCCTCACAACCTCCTCCAGCCCTTTCTCACCCGTACGGGCGCGTGACCGCCGCCCGGACGGCTTCGTTGGTACCGGTGTCCGTTCCAGCCAGGGGCGGGCCCGGAATAACCACGCGTGGCTCGCTGGAGCGATGAGGCGCACGGATCGTGCCGTGCGCCGTGGGACCTCGCTCCGGACAAGTGACCGGACGGCAGGGGACAGCAGCCCGGTCACCCAAGAGAACGGCCGGCCTCGGGGACGCCCGGGGCCGAGCCAACCGGCGAAAAATGCAAAAATGCACAACGGCTGGGTCAAACGGTTGCGGGCGCCGCGCTCATCCAGCACGATGCGTAGAAAGCCACGAACAGCCCAAGTCCCCCTCCGGGCAACTACCTTCCGTGCGCTGCCCGCACTGCCAAAGGTCCAGGCCAGCGGCGCGACCCCCCGGCGCCGCTCCCAGGCACCGGCGCTGCCCTGACGCCGGTGCTGACGATAAAGAAGGGCCTCGCGGATCCGTCCCGCGGGGCCCTTCGTCATGCCCGGGCGCGCAGGACGGGCAGTAAGGCAAAGGGACGCGAGGGACGAGCGGGCGATCCGGGCCGCACTCGATGTGACGCGCGCCATATAAGGATTCTGTGAATGAAGTACAACCGTTCACAGCCGTCGCCGGTCACACCCACGTAACCAAGGCCCCGTCCCACACCCCCATGCGGAAGGCCTCCCCCCGATCACCGAGGTCTCCATGAAGCTCCGCCGCACGCTCGTCACCATGGCCGCGACGGCCGTCATCGCGCCGCTCGCCCTGCTGTCAGCGCCCGCCGCCTTCGCGGAGGAGAGCGTTTCGCCGTCCGCGAGCGCGTCCGACGACACCTCCGCCTCGCCCTCCGGTTCGAGCGAGACGAGCCCGTCCGCCTCCGCCTCGGAGTCCGACACCTCGTCCCCGTCCGCGTCCGGATCGCAGAGCGGCAGCGCCTCCGGTTCCCCGTCCGGCAGCTCGTCGCCGTCCGCGTCCACCTCGGGCAAGGCCTCCGCGAGCCCGTCGGCGAGCGAGAGCGAGGACGGGTTCGACCCGTACACCGACTGCAAGTCCTTCGAACTCGACGAGAAGCTCACCGCCCAGATCAAGGGCCTGCCGAGCAAGATCGTCGCCGGTTCCGGCTGGCACGGCTTCAAGTTCGTCGTCACGAACGACTCCGACGAGGACCTGAAGAACGTGTACATCGACGCCTTCATGGAGTACGGCGACGACACGGACGCGTGGCTGTCCGAGGGCCTCGCCGTCATCCAGGTCAAGGAAGACGGCAAGTGGACCGACAGCTTCCAGGACTACGGCGTGGACGAGGACGGCAAGCAGGCCAACCTCACGAGTTCCTTCGTGGGCCTGCTCGACTCCCTGGAGAAGGACTCTGCCGCCACCCTCGACCTGCGACTGAAGGTCAAGTCCTCCGCGCCCGCGGGCTCCTCGCTCGCCTTCAGCGAGGCCGTCTACGCCGGCAAGGACTCCACCTGCTACGGCAACGGTGACCTCTACGACATCGAGATCCTGGCCGCCGGCAGCTCCGCGGACGGTGTCGACGACGCCAAGCCGAACGGCGACAAGCCCACCGACGGCGTCAAGCCCCAGGGCAGCGCCAAGCCGATCAGCGGCAGCCTCGCCTCGACCGGTTCGAACTCCGCACTGCCGATGATCGGACTCGTCGGCGGAGTCGCCGTCGTGGCCGGTGCCGGTGCGGTGTTCGCGGTTCGTCGTCGTAAGGCGGGTACGCACGCGTAACGCGCGTCAAGACCAGCGAAGGGACCTGCGCTCGGAGGGGGGCGCAGGTCCCTTCGCCTTTGTCCGAGGGGATCGTCTACTGCTTGGGCGGAACGGCCGGCATTCCCAGGAACGGCAGGCGCAGCGCGCCGAACGCCTCCGCCGGCACCGCCGGGCTGACCGGCTCCACCGGCTTCAGCCGCTCGTACGCCGCGCCCTGCGCCGGACGCGGGTCCGCCTCGCCCTTGTTCGGCCAGTACGACATCGCGCGCTCGGCCTGGGCGGTGATGGTGAGCGACGGGTTCACGCCCAGGTTCGCCGAGACCGCGGCGCCGTCGACGACCGAGATGCCGGGGTGGCCGTAGAGCCGGTGGTACGGGTCGATGACACCCGTCTCGCGCGAGTCGCCGATCGGACAGCCGCCGAGGAAGTGCGCGGTGAGCGGGGTGCCCATCAGCTCGCCCACGTTGGAGCCGGCGAAGCCGTTGATGTCGGCGGCGATCGCGGAGGCGGCCTCGGAAGCCGCCCTGATCTGCTTGGGGTTGGGGGCGCCGTGCCCCTGGCGTGCCGTCAGCAGGCCCCGGCCCACACCCGACGGCTTCAGATACGTCGTCAGCGAGTTGTCCAGGGACTGCATCACCAGGCCGATGATGGTCCGTTCCGACCACTTGCGGTTGGACAGCGAGCGCAGGACGAGGAGCGGGTGGCGGGCCGCGTTCGCCAGCCACCCCGCGACCCTCGACGAGCCCTCCGTGTACGGCACTTGCAGGATCGACAGGCCGCCCATCGAGTTGGACCCCTTGCCGTAGCGGACCGGCTCGATGTGAGTGCTGTCGTCCGGGTGGACGGAGGAGGTGATGGCGACGCCGCGGGTGAAGTCCACCTTCGCCGCGCCCGTCACCTTGCGGTACCGGCGGTCGTCGGTCTGCGCACCGACCAGCGCCTCCGAGTTGGTACGGGTGAGTTCACCCAACCGGTCGGAAAGATAGGGAAGCTGCCGGTTCGCCTTCATGCGGTGCAGCAGGGTCTGGGTGCCGTAGGTGCCCGCGGCGAGCACCACCCGGCGGGCCTTGAAGACCCTGCCCTTCGCCTTGCGGCGGTCGTCGGTGGGCAGGGTGGCGACCGCGTAGCCGCCCTGCGAGTCGTCCGTGACCGACACGACCGTGGTCAGCGGGTGCACGACCGCGCCCGCCTTCTCGGCGAGGTGCAGGTAGTTCTCGTTCAGTGTGTTCTTCGCGCCGTGCCGGCAGCCGGTCATGCACTCGCCGCATTCGAGGCAGGCCTTGCGGGCCGGGCCCGCGCCGCCGAAGTAGGGGTCCGCCACCTGCTCCCCCGGCCGGGCCTTCGCCGTCCCGTCGGCGTCCTCGCCGTCGCCGAAGAACACGCCGACCGGCGCCATGTGGAAGGTGTCGCCGACGCCCATCCGCTCCGCGGCCGCCTTCAGATGCACGTCGGAGGGGGTCGTCGTCGGGTTGAGCCGTACGCCGAGCATGCGCCGCGCCTGGTCGTAGTACGGCTTCAGCTCCTCCTGCCAGTCGGTGATGTCACGCCACTGGGGGTCGTCGAAGAAGGGCTTCGGCGGTACGTAGAGGGTGTTGGCGTAGTTGAGGGAGCCGCCGCCCACGCCCGCGCCGGCCAGCACCATGACGTTGCCCAGCAGATGGATCCGCTGGATTCCGTACATGCCGAGCCTGGGGGCCCAGAGGTAGTTCTTCAGGTCCCAGGAGTTCCTGGGGAGCGACTCCCGGGTGAAACGGCGGCCCGCCTCCAGGACGCCCACCCGGTAGCCCTTCTCCGTCAGGCGCAGGGCGGTCACCGAGCCGCCGAAGCCCGAGCCGACGACGAGGACGTCGTAGTCGTAAGCGTCCTGGGGCACAGGCTCTCCTCGTTGAGAACGGGTGTGGTGGGGCAGCGGTGTGGTGGGGCGGCGGGCGCGCTTCGGCGCGAGCGCCCTAGCGGAAGCGGAACGCCTTCATCAGCTTCAGGCTCCTGCTCATGAACTCCGCGTACTTCTCGTCGTCCATGCCCAGCGCCGGACCCATCGGCAGGAGTCGCTGCTGGGCCACCGTCTGGGCCTCGGTGTACTTGAGGATGCCCTCGGAGCCGTGCCGGCGGCCGAGACCGGACTCCTTCATGCCGCCCATCGGGGACTGGACGCTGCCGTAGGCCGGGGCGTAGCCCTCGTTGACGTTCACCGTGCCGGTGCGCAGCCGGGAGGCGACGTCGCGGCCGCGGCGCCCGTCCTTCGTCCAGACCGACGCGTTCAGACCGTACGGCGTGGCGTTGGCCTGCTCGACGGCCTCGTCGTCGGTCGTGAAACGGTAGATCGAGACGACCGGGCCGAAGGTCTCCTCGGTGCAGACGGACATGGGTTCCGTCACCCCGTCGAGGATGGTCGGCTCGAAGAAGTACGGGCCGATGTCCGGGCGGGCGACCCCGCCGGCGACGACCGTGGCGCCCTTGGCGACGGCCTCCTCCACGTGCCGGGTCACCGTCTCCAGCTGGCGCTCGCCCACCAGCGAGCCCATGTCGGCGCCGTACGCCAGCGAGGTGCCCAGCCGCATGGCCTTGGTACGGGCGGCGAACCGCTCGACGAAGGCGTCCGCGATCGACTCGTGGACGTACAGCCGCTCGATGGAGATGCAGAGCTGCCCGGCCGACGAGAAGCAGGCGCGGACGGCGCCCGCCGCCGCCTTCTCGATGTCGGCGTCCTCGAGGACCAGCATGGCGTTCTTGCCGCCGAGTTCGAGGGAGACGCCGACGAGACGGGCGGCGGCGCCCTGGGCGACCTCGCGGCCGGTGCGGGTGGAGCCGGTGAACGAGACGTAGTCGGCGTTGCGGACGACCTCCGGGCCGACGACGGGACCCTCGCCGAGGACGACCTGGAAGACATCGGCGGGCAGACCTGCCTCGACGAGCAGATCACGGGCCCACAGGGCGGTCAGGCAGGTCTCCGTGTCCGGCTTCATCACGACCGCGTTGCCCGCGACGAACGCCGGGAGCGCGTCGCCGACCGACAGCTCCAGCGGGTAGTTCCAGGGGGCTATCTGCCCCACGACACCGCGCGGGTGGCGCAGTTCGGTCACCTTCGTCAGCGTCGGCATGGCGCCCGCGTGCCGCTTGGGACGGAGGTAGGAGGGGGCCTTGCGGCCGTAGTGCCGGGCGGCGACGGCCACCGCCTGCACCTCCTCGTGGGCGTGCAGCCTGGCCTTGCCGGTCTCCAGCTGGATCAGGTCGAGCACCTCGGCCTGGCGCTCCAGCACCAGGTCGTGGAAACGGAGCAGGACGGCGGCGCGCTCCCGCACGGGCGTCCGCTCCCAGACCGCCTGCGCCTTGCGGGCCGCCTCGAAGGCCTTCAGTACGTCGTCGGGCGTGGACTCGGGCAGGTCGGCCAGCTTCCCGCCGGTGAAGGGCGTGTGGTTGGCGGTACGGCCGGAACCCGTCACCCCCTTGGTGAGCTGGGCGACCAGCTCCGGGGTGACCACGTCCGCGGCGGTACGGACGCCGGTGGGGGCGGGGGCGAGGGGGTTGGTACCGGTCGTGGTCGTCCCACTGATCTCGGTGCCGGTCTTTTCCGGGGCCTGCGAGTCCGTCATGAGGCGCAGGGTATGACGTGGGGAGCGCTTTGGGTACCCGCCGGTAATACGGTTTCACCGACCGCACACATGACGCCAGCGTTCACTGGCAACAAACCTGCTGATCAGGACGTCGTGCCCGGACGTTCGCCGATCTCCAGGCGGTCGCGCGCCTCCTTGAACACGGCCGTGCCCTGCTTCTCCTGCGGTGTCCCCTTGGGCATGTCGACGCGCAGCTCGTACATGCGGGCGTCGGCGGTGCGCACGAACAGCTCCATGACACGGGTCGGGGTGCCGTCCAGACCGTAGGTGGTGTCGGCCAGGGCGGCCTCGTCGCCGTGGAAGCTGGTCCGGGTGGTCCGGGTGCGCGCGTCCGGGGCCTGACCGCGCCAGGTCTCGTGCGCCTGGGCCGCCCGCGCCATCGGGGCGGCGGGCGCCTTGTCCCACAGGGTGAGGCGTACGTCGACGGAGCCCGCCGAGTAGACCACCAGGCGCGGCTGACGATCGGCGCCGTCCTGCCGGGCCGACGGCCGGTACCGGCTCGGGAGGGAGAGGACGGCGGCCAACCCGGCCTCGTCGTGAGCGACCCACCCCGTCTCCGCGACGGAGGCCGAGGCGGAAGGGGAGGGGGAGGCGGAGGCGGAGGCGGACGGTGCCGCCGGCACCGAGCCGGAGTAGGTCACCGGCCGCTCAGCCGCCCCGCTGTCGGCGCCGCCGAGCCAGGCGCTTCCCCACCAGGTACCGCCGGCGAGCAGCCCGCCGAGCACGGCCAGAGTCGACAAGCGACGCCTCGGCGTCCGCCGGAGGCGACCCTCGCGAGTCGGCTCGGGTTCGGTGACCGGGGCCGACGCGGGCTCGGCCGCCATGGCCGACCCGGGCTCGCCGGCGGGGGCCGGGTGGGGTCGGGGTCCGGGGCGGTCGGTCGACGTCGGCGGTGCGCTCTGCCGGGGCGGGTCCGGCCGGACCGCACCCTCTCCGGGGGTTCCCTCTCGGGGGGTTACCTCCCGGGCCGTTCCCACTCGGACCGTTTCCGCGTCCTCGCCGAACTCCCTCAAGGCCAGCAGGTCCTGAGGTGCGGTCTGCTCCGCTTCCTCCGCCCGCTCCGCCCTCCCCGCTTTCGTCGTCGCGTGGTCGCCGTGTCGCGTGGCCCGTCCCTGCTCCCCCGTCGGGGCCGGGAGCGGTATGCCCTGCGCGGCCGCGGCGAGTATCTCCGCGACCTCCGCCGGGTCGGGGCGCTGTACCGGGTCGCGTACCAGAAGCCGTACGACGAGGGGGCCGAGTGGGCCGGCCTGTTTCGGCTCCGGGGGGTCCGCGGCGATGATCGCGGCGAGCGTGGCCTCCACGGTCGTACGGCGGAACGGGGACCAGCCCTCGACGGCCGCGTACAGCAGGACGCCGAGGGACCAGAGGTCCGAGGCGGGGCCCCCGCCGCGTCCGGACATGCGCTCGGGCGCGACGAACTCCAGCGAGCCTACGAACTCGCCGCTGACGGTGAGGGACTCCTCGCCCTGGATGTGGGCGATGCCGAAGTCGGTGAGGACGACTCTGCCTTGGGAGTGCCCCTGGTCGGGCGATGTCGGGGGCGGGGGAGGTCCGAGCAGGACGTTGGCGGGCTTCACGTCCCGGTGGACGATGCCGACGGCGTGCGCGGCGCGCAGTGCGCCCAGGACGGCGAGGCCGATCCGGGCGGCCTCGGCCGGGTCGAGGGGGCCGCGCTTCAGCACGGCGTCCAGGGACTCGCCGCGGACCAACTCCATCACTATCCAGGGGAGTCCGCCCTCCGCGTCGGCCCCCGGCCCCTCCTCCACCACCACGTCGTGGATGGCGACGGCGGAGGGGTGGTCGACACGGGCGGCGGCCCTGGCCTCGCGATGGAGCCGGTGGGCGGCCCGGCGGTGGTAGTCGTCCTCGGGATCACCGGGCAACCGGGGCTGCTTGACGGCGACCTCGCGTTCCATGAGTTCGTCGCGGGCCCGCCAGACGGTGCCCATCCCGCCGGTGCCGATACGTTCCAGCAGCCGGTAGCGCCCGCCCACCGTCCGGCTCCCGGCGCCGCCGGGGCCCCCGTCGTTGCTCATGCCTCCATGACTACCACGATCTCCGGCGCCCTCACCTGCCCTGGGCGAACCGTCCCGTTTCCAGCCGCGGCATCCCCACCGCACCGGCCCGGGAGGTGCGGCGGAACCACGAACTCACCCTGGACCGGAGCCCGTTCGGGAAGTCCGCTCGCCGAGCCGGCGCCGGGCGCCGGCGGTCTAGAGTTTGTCGATCTTCAGGTTGGCGATCGCGGTGCGGGCCACCTCGCGACCGCGCTCCGTGAAGTCGCCCTTGCCCGGGTAGCCGATCATCAGTTTGTACATGTCGCCGCCGGTGGACTTGTAGTACAGGATCCTGAGCTCCCGCGGAGCGGGTTCCTGACTGTCGTCGGTGGTGTAGAAGACCGTGTTCCCGGCGGCCTTCCGGTCCCGGAAGGTCAGGTTGTCGTCGGTCCGGGTCCTCGGCCCCTTAGGCATGTCGAGTTCGTAGCTGCCGGACTCCTTGAAGTCCCCGTCGTCGGCGTACATCTCGGCGGCCGCGGAGGCCTTGATCTCGTGGCCGGTGTCCTGCGCCTTGCGGCTCACCATCAGGACGACCGAGATCGCGCCGCTCGGGTCGGTGTAGCTGACCCAGTGCTCGTCGGCGGCGGCGTTCTTCCCGGGTTCACCGCGTACATAGGTGCCGGGCACCGCAAGCGTCGCGGTGACGTCCTTCGCGTAGGGCGTCTTCCAGTCGTCCGGCAGCGGCCCCGCGAACGGGTCGGCGATCACCAGGTACGCCGTCACGGCCGCGGCGACGACCGCGGCGCCGAGCACGGTCCACGCCGCGCGGCCGAACCGGCGCCGGGCACGGGGTGCTTCCACCTGCCGCACCTCCTGCGTGGGTCGGGACACGGGCGGCGCGGGCGGGTTCGCGGCGGCCTCCAGCAGGGCCCGCACCCGCGCGGCGGCGGGGCGGCGCGCCGGGTCCTTCTCCAGCAGACCGTTGACGGCCTCGGCGAGCGGCCCCTGGGCGGCGGCGGGCGGCGCGGGCACCGCGTTGAGGACGGACTGGAGCGTGGCCGGGGTGTTGCTGCGGCGGAACGGCGAGACGCCCTCCGTCGCCGCGTACAGCACCACGCCCAGCGACCACAGGTCGGCGGCCGGTCCTGGGCGCCGGCCCAGCACCCGCTCGGGGGCGATGTACTCGGGGGAGCCGACGATGCCGCCGGTGTCGGTCAGGTTCGTCTCGCCCTCGATCTGGGCGATGCCGAAGTCGGTGAGGACGATGCGCTCGTGGCGGCCGAGGAGGATGTTGTCCGGCTTCACGTCCCGGTGCAGGATGCCCGCCGCGTGCGCGGCCTCCAGCGCGCCGAGCACCTCCAGGCCGACCCTGGCCGCCTCACGCGCATCGAGCGTGCCCTCCTGGAGGACGTCGCCGAGCGAGCGTCCGTGGACCAGCTCCATCACGATCCACGGCCGGCCGTCGACGACCGCCACGTCGTGGACGTTCACCACGGCCGGGTGGTCCAGCCGGGCCGCGGCCCGCGCCTCGCGGCGCATCCGCTCGAAGGCGTTGGCCCGTTCGCGTTCGGGAAGGTGGTCCGGCACGCGGGGTTCCTTGACGGCGACCTCGCGGTCCACCGTCTCGTCCTTGGCCCGCCACACCGTGCCCATGCCGCCGTGACCGAGCTTGGCGAGCAGCCGGTAGCGTCCCGCGATGAGCCGGCCGACGCCCGGCTCCTGCGGCGGGGGCACCCGGTCGGGCGCCGCGGCCGGTTGCGGCGGCGCCGGCCTGGGCGGTTGCAGAACAAAACTCGTCGTCTCGTCGGCCTCGTGGCCGGCGCCCCCGTCGATACTCATGCGTCCATCCTTATCGCGCCAGGCAGGCCGGTATCCACCGGTGGCGCGTACCGGTCACAGACCCGTGACGCGCGACGTTCCTTATCTCCCCTTTAGGTCGATACGGCACCGGCCTGCGGACCGAGACGGCAGCCCTGGTCAGGTCGACGCGGTGAACGTGTCGACCGCGACGTCGAAGTACTCCCGCGCCTCCCGCACCTTCCCGACCGGCGCCGACACCCACACGTCGTACAGCAGCCCGTTCTCCTCCCAGCACAGGTCGTACGTGTGCCGGGGCCCCTCGGCCGCGCTGAAGCCGTTCCAGGTGAACTCCCAGAGGGCGGCCCGGCGCCCGCCGTGGCTGGTCTCGGTGACCCGGCCGTCGTGGTAACCGGGGTTGGTGTCCGCGCCCTTGGCGGCGGCGGACTCCATCACGGCGAGCGGGCCGTCGGGTGATGCGGCGGCGACCTTGATGCCGAGCCGGAAGACCTGTCCCGGGGACATGTAGAAGACCCGCTCGCCCTGCGGCACCCGTGTGAAGTCCTCCGGGACGGCAAGCGAGAAGCCTGCGGGATCCACCGCCACCCGATAGCCGGAGGGGGCGGTGGGCGTGCCCGGGCGGTCGTCCGAGGCGGCCGAGGCGGGACCGGCCGTGGAAGACCCGGTGGACGCGGTGGACCGGGAGGGCTTGGAGGGCGTGGTGGAGCCGGACGGGGAACGGGTCGCCGACGGGGTCCCGGTGGGCGTGGAGCCCGTCGAGCCGCTCGCCGACGCCCCCGGCGCCGAACTCGTGGGGGTGCGCCCGCCGTCGCCGTCACCGTTCAGCAGCAGCGCCGCCGCCGACACGCCCGCCCCCGCCATCGCGGCGACCAGCAGCGCGGCCACGAGCACCCCCCGCGTGGAACGCTCCCTGGCCGGCGGCTCCCCCTGCGACCGCGGCAGGTTCACCTCGGTCGGCGTGTATCCCGACGACACCGGCGTCGGCGTACACCCGGTGTCCAGGTAGGCGCGCAGCAGCCGTTCCGCCTCCGTGGCGCTCAGCCGCCGGTCCGGATCGCGCTCCAGCAGACCCCGCACGACGGGCAGCAGCGGCTCGGCCTGCGCGGGCGTCCGGATCTCGGCGAAGACGACGGCGTGCAGGATGCCGCCCAACGAGTCGCGGCGGAAGGGTGATTCGCCGCTGAGCGCCGTGCACAGCAGCGCGCCCAGCGACCACAGGTCGGACTCCGCGCCGGTCCGCGCCCCGGACATCCGCTCGGGCGCGGTGTACTCGGGCGAGCCGACGAACGACCCGGTCTCGGTGAGCGTGGTGGCGCCGGCGACCTGGGCGATGCCGAAGTCGGTGAGGACGACCCGGTCGCTGTCGCGTTCGAGCAGTACGTTGGCGGGCTTGATGTCACGGTGCAGGACCCCTGCCGCGTGCGCGGCGCGCAGGGCGCCGAGCAGGGCGATGCCGATCCGGGCCGCCTCGGCCGGCTCGATCGGCCCCCGCGCGGCGATCCGGTCGGCCAGCGAACCGCCGTCGATCAACTCCATGACGATGTACGGGCGTTCGCCGTCCTCGACGACGTCGTGCACGACGATGATGTGCGGGTGGCTCAACTGGGCGACCGCGCGTGCCTCGCGCAGCGTCCGGTCGCGGCGGCCCCGCGCCTCCTCGTCGGAGAGCGTGTCGTCCCGGGTCAGCTCCTTGACGGCGACGCGCCGTCCGAGCAACTGGTCGGTGGCACCCCACACGACTCCCATGCCCCCGCGGCCGAGCCTCGCGTCCAGCCGGTAACGGCCCGCGATGACCCGTGCGCCGTCCCCAGCCCCCTCGGTCCCCATGGGCTCATCATGCCCCACCGGATGTCATGCCTCCGGGGCGCCGTCCGGCCAACTACCGGGACGACGGCCGGGACGGGTGCAACGCTACGAGGTCGGCTCCCGCCAGCTCTGTAGTACGGACTTGAACTGCTTGGCCGTCTCGGTCCAGTCCTCGGCGGGCGAGGACATGTAGATCGCGTACTCGGTGCCGTCGCGGGACACGTACGTCTCCTCGATCGCGCGGCGCGGCCCGGGAAACTCCGTGTCCTTCGCCAGCGCGGTCCAGGTGTACTCCCACTCGGAGCCGTCCCGGTCCCGGTAGACGTTCTTCTCCAGGGTGACCCGGTCGTAGTCGACGAGCCGCTCCAGCTGCTGTTCGAGGTCGATCTGGTGCGCGTACGGGTCGCTGAAGTCGGGGGACTTGTCGAAGGCGATACGGATGAAGTGCTCGCCGCCGTCGGGCGTGTAGTCGATCTGCTTGAGGTCGCCGTCGTCCTGGTACACGTCCCGCTTCCACCCCTTGGGGAGCGAGAGCCCGAAGCCCAGCGGGTCGTCGACCTTCTCCCAGGAGTCGGCGCCCTGCTCGCCGGAGCCGCTCGGGCTCGGCGAGGTGGACGTCGTCGCGGACCCGCCGGTGTCCTGCCGCCCCTCGTCGAACTGCTGCCAGGCCACCGCCGTACCCCCGCCGACCAGTGCGGCAAGGACGACCACGAGCGCCGGCACCCGACGACGGCGCCGGGACGGCGGGGACTGCCGGGTGGCCGGGCCCGGACCGAAGTCCGTCGGCCCCACGGCGGTCGCGGCGGTCACGGGGTGACCGGGAACGGGATGACCGGGAACGGGCGTCGCCGCCTCCGGCGCCGGCGGAACGTACGCGGTGCCGGCCGTCGGGTGGGACAGCGGGTGCGGCCCGGAGTGATGACCCCCGGCAGTGCGGTCGGGCCCCCCGTACTGCGTCGGCACGTACACCTGTGCCCCGCTGGGGCGCCGTCCCTCGGCCGCCTCCGCGAGGAGTTGCTCGGTCTGGGCGGTGTCGGGGCGGGTGGCCGGGTCCTTGCGCAGCAGGGCCGTGATGACCGGGCCGAGCGGGCCGGCGTACCGGGGGTCGGCGGCCTCCTCCTCGACGACGGCCTGAAGGGTGGTCAGCGGCGAGGTGCGCCGGAACGGCGACCGCCCCTCGACCGCCGTGTACAGCGTCGCGCCCAGCGCCCACAGGTCGGAGGACGGACCGGGGTCCTGGCCGCGCACCCGCTCGGGGGCCAGGTAGTCGACCGAGCCGACGACCTCCCCGGTCCGGGTGATGGTGCTGTCGCCCTCGATCTGGGCGATGCCGAAGTCGGTGAGGAGGACCCGGCCGTCGTGCGAGAGCAGCACGTTGCCGGGCTTGACGTCACGGTGCAGGACGCCGGCGGAGTGCGCGGCGCGCAGGGCGCGCAGCACCCACAGACCGATCCGGGCCGCCTCGGTGGGCTCGACCCGTCCGTCCTCCTTGACGGCGTCGGCCAGCGAGCGGCCCTCGACCAGCTCCATCACGATCCACGGGCGGCCGTCGTGCTCCAGCACGTCGTGCACGGTGACCACGGCGGAGTGGTTGATCCGCGCGGCCGCACGGGCTTCCGCCCTGGTCCGGGCCAGCAGGACGGCCTGGTCGCCCTCCGCGACGTACAGCGCGGCCGTCAACTCCTTGATGGCGACGGCCCGATGGAGCAGCTCGTCGTGGGCACGCCACACCCGGCCCATACCGCCGCTCCCGATGGCGTCGGCGAGCCGGTAGCGACCCGCCAGGAGCAGGCCCTGCATCTGATTCACGTTGCCCCGCAATGCTCTTGACAGGGCCAGCGTAAAGACCGGGCAGCCTCCGGGGAACCAGCGGGGTGCCAAGGTGACAGCACTGTGACGGTTGTCGCTTCCCCGTCCGGAAGGGAACCGAACGCGACCGAACGGGGCCGGGCGAGCGCTCAGCCGGTGTACTGGTAGGTGGCCGACGCCTGCTCGAACAGCCGGGTGACCTCGTCCCGCTCGGCCTCCGGCCCCCTGACCTGCACGATGTGGTACCGCCCCGAGATGAGGATCGCGACGTTGCGGACGTACAGCGCCCGTCCGCCGGCGTCGGTCCAGGTGAACTGGCCCTCGGCCATGGTCCGCGCGCCCACCGTCGTGGTGCGCAGCCCGGAGGCCGTCGCCCAGCTGGAGTCACGGTACGGCTGGAGCTCGCTCTCCTTCTCCCGCTGGTAGACCATCGGGTCGCTGCCGTTCGACGACGCGCTGTCGCGGCCGGGGACGACGATCAGCTCGAAGTCGCCGTGCGCGTAGACGACCTGGCCGCGCCCGTTCTTCGGGGTCCGGTCCCAGCCGTTGGCCACGGCGACCCGGAAGCCGGCGTCGTCCGCCCGGACGGTGAACCCGTCGGCGACGTCCGTCCCGGACCCGCCGGTCTGCGTCTGGGTGGCCTGCGCCCCCGAGGACGCCGAGGACGGGGAGGCTCCGGTGCCCGGCGAGGTCTGGTCCGGCCGGGGTTCACTGCTCGCCTCGGGCTCCTGGCCGCCCGGCGCCCCGGTGGACCCGGTCCGCGGGGAGCCGTCCGTACCGGCCGCGCCCTCCTCGTCCGCCTTGGGCATGAAGAACAGGGCGTACGCGATCGCCCCGGCCAGCACGAGCAGGATCAGCACCAGCAGGGTGCGGCCCAGACTGCGGGGCGAACCGCTCGCCTCCTGACGGTCCCGCTTGTGCCGTCCGTGGGTGGAGGGCAGACCGGCACGCCGTCTGCGCACCAGTTCACCCCGGCGGCGGACGATGGGCAGCCGGCGCGGATCGGTCGGCGGCGCGGCGACGACGTAGGTGCCCGCCTCCGGCTCCGGGGCGGACCGCACCAGCGAGCGCAGCCAGCCCCGCAGTTCCTCGAAGCCGAGGCGCTCGGTCGGGTCCTGGCGCAGCAGCGACTCCACGACCGGCCTGAGCGGTCCGCACTCCTCGGCGAAGGCCGGCGGCTCGGCGCACACCATCTGCACCAGCTCGGCCGTCGACTCCTCCGGGTAGGGCGCATGCCCCTGTACGGCCCGGAAGAGGAGCGCGCCCAGCGCCCACAGGTCGGTCGCGGGGCCGATCGGCGCGGCGAGCTGCCAGTTCTCGTGCACCGGCCCGGCCTGCTCGGGCGCCCAGCGTTCGGTGACCGGCCCGACCACGGCCATCCGCGCCTGGCGCGCCCGCTCGGCGGCGAGCGCGGTGGCGGGGCCGCGCCGCGCGGCGCTCCCGGGCGCCCCGGCCGCCGGCTCGTCCCAGCGTGCCCCACTCCCCGCCTCACCAGCGGGCCCCTGCCCCTGCCCGGGGATCTGGGCACCGGGGACGGGTGTGAGCGAAGAGTGCGACGCCGCGGGGGCGGCATACGGTGTGCCGCCGGGCCCAGGACCGACGCCGGGTCCGGGGGCGGGCACGTGAGCGGGCTGTCCCTGGCCGTATCCGGCGGGGCCGGGCACGGGCGCGCCCGAGACGCCGTAGGGGTCGGCGATCTGCCCGGGGGGATTGCCGCCGGGGGTCCCGCGGCCGCCGTCCGCCGGGGTGCGGGCGCCGGGCAGGGCCGCACGTCCGTTCTGCTGCGTCTCCTGGGCCTCCTGGACGCGGGCCGCCGCCCGCGCTCCCGCGCGGTACGCGGCGATCGCCCCGGCGCGCGCGGCACGGATGTCCCCACCGGTCTCCGCGGGCGCCCTGCGGGCCACCGCCCCGGACGTCCCGCCGCCACCGGACGGCTCACCCGCCGGCACCGGCAACGCACCGGTCGCCCGCGCCTCTATGGCAGCCCGCCGCGCGGCCTCGGGATCGACGGCGCCGGCACTGTGCCCGCCCGCACCGGGGCCCACCCCGACGGAACCGCCGAAGCCGCCCGAGCGACCGGGGCCGGTGGGGCCACCGAAACCGCCAGGACCTGCGGGACCTGCGGGGCCGCCGAAGCCGCCGGGAGCGCCCGGGTCGTCCTGCCGAGACGGGGTCGCGGAAGCCCTGGGCCCGACGACGCTCCCGCCGTGGCCCGCACCGCCGTTCCCCCGGTCCGAACCCTGCTCACTCTCCACCGCGTCCGGCGCCGGCACCGGGTCGTACCCGCACAGCGCCTCTTCCGCCGCGCCGACCGCCAAGCCGGTCAGCATGACCCGCCCGTCGTCGCAGACGAGGACCGTGCGCGCGGTGATGTTCCGGTGCACCCAGCCGTGACCGTGCAGCACCCGCAGGGCCATGAGCACGTCGGAGGCGACCTCGGCCGCCCGGTACGGCGTCAGGGGCTTCTCGGCGAGCAGTGCCGCCAGCGGCCGTGCGGCCACGAGTTCACTCACTATCCACAGTGAGCCGCCCTCGGCGAACACGTCGAACACCTGGTCGAGCCGCGGATGGTCGGGAATGCTCGCCGTGGCCTGCGCCGCCTCCAGGGCACGCCGCACGACGGGGTCGGCGGGCCGTCGCGTCCCCTCGCCCACGCCCACGCCCCGGGGCCTCGGACGCCGTGCCCCGCGTTCGCGTGCCGTGAACCCCTCGGGCAGTCCCTCCGCGTCGAGCACCTCGGCCTCGACGACCTCCGGCAACGGCACCTGGCGGACCAGGACTTCCTGCCCGCTGTAGGTGTCGAAGGCGCGCGTCTCGGTGAGTTCGTACTCGTCGGAGGGCGGCAACGGCAGGCGGTAGCGGTCGACGAGTACTCGACCCGCGTAGTCGTCCACGTTGCCTCCCCCGGCCGCCCGGTCGGTCAATTCCGTTCGCGTTGCGTGCCGTTACAGCCGTATCCGGCCGCATAGCTGGATGCGTACGGTCCGCGAGCACTCACGATACGTGCCGGAGGCAACCCGCAAAGAGGGGATGCCAGATCTCACGCCCGAACACGGTTTCCCGGCGGCCGCTACTTCTTCGGCGTGAAGCTCTCCGTCAGCGTCGTCCAGGTGGCCTGCCGCAGGTCGGTGTCCCAGGCGGCGGACTTGGCCGTGTACATCAGCGCGTACCCGAGGCTGCCGTTCACGACGAACCCACGGTCGATGGTGCGGTACGCCGTCCCGTCGTCCGAGTAGGTGAACTCCCAGTCGGCCGTGTTCCAGCCCCGGTAGACCACCTTCTCTATTCGGACCTTCTTGTACTGCGAGCGCGCCATGCCGCGCTCCTGGTTCTTCCAGTCGGCGACGGGGTCGCCCTTGGGGGTGGTCGTCCAGGCGACGAGCAGCTTCTGTCCGTTCGGCCCGGTGAAGCGGTCCCCCGCGGCGTCGGAGGACCGGTACTTCCACCCCGCCGGCAGCCCGATCGTGTACCCCTGACCACCGTTGTACGGCGTCGTCGCCTGGCTGCCCCCGGACGCGGTGACGCCGGCTCCGGCGCCCCCGGCCGCCGAGGTGTCGCCCGACGCGGAACCGGACGCCGCGGCGGACTGCGAGGACGTGGCCCCGTCCGTACGGGTCCCGCTGTCCTCGTCCTCCTTGGTGTCGGCGCTCGCACTCGCGCTTCCGCCGGCCACCGCCCCGGAAGCACCGCTCTTCGCGCCGCCGGCGGTGTCGTCGCCACCGCCGAGAGTGAGGGCCAGCACGGTGCCGAGCACCGCGAGTGCCACGACCACGGCGATGATCACCAGCGTGCGCTTGGGCACCACATCGGTCAGCGGCGCCCTGGGCACGGATCGCGGCGGAAGGTCCGGCGGCGTCATCACGGGCCACCCGGAACTGCGCCCGGCGCCCCCGCCGTTACCGCCCGGCCCAGCGCCGACGCCCGCATCAGCCCCAGCACTGGAACCAGCACTGGAACCGGAACGAGCCGCCGGCACGGACGCGGACGCCTGCGCCGCACCGGACACCGGCCCGGAACTCGGCCTGGAACTCGTCCCATAGGTCGGCCCGGAAGCCGGCCCGGGCGCCGAGGTCGACGGCGATCCCGTCGTGGCCCGGGTGGGCGGGGCCGCGGACGGCGCGGCGGAAGCGGCGGCCCCGGTACCGCGGGCCGCACCGCCCTGCCGCGTCTCGCTCTTCCGCGTCTCGGGCGCGCTCACGGAACCGGAAGCACTCGTGCCGTTCGCCGACTTGGCGCGGGCCGCGGCCGCCGAGGTCGCGGCGCCCGCCGCGACGGCGGCCTTGCGCACGGACCGGAACGCGCCGCGCAGCTTCTCGCCCGCCTCCGCGCCCGCCGAACTCCCCCTGCCTCCGGCGGCGTCCGGCAGCACCGGCAACGGCACGACCTTCGTCGCGTCCGCCGGCTCGGCGTGCCGCGGGTCGGGCGCGTGCAGCACCGCGTCGAACATCGCCCGCGCACCGGCGTCGTCGAGGCGCCGTGCGGGATCCTTGGTGAGCAGGCCGTAGATGACGTCCCTCAGCGGACCCGCGTTCTTCGGCTCCTCCAACTGCTCGGTCATCACCGCGGTGAGCGTGGCGATCGCCGAGCCCTTGTCGTACGGGGGCGAGCCCTCGACCGCCGCGTACAGCAGACCGCCGAGCGACCACAGGTCGGCCGCCGGACCCGGCTTGTGCCCGCGGGCCCGCTCCGGGGAGATGTACGAGGGCGCGCCGACGAGCATGCCGGTGGAGGTGATCGACGGATCGCCCTCGACCTGCGCGATGCCGAAGTCGGTGAGCACGACCCGGCCGTCCTCGGCGATCAGTACGTTCGACGGCTTCACGTCGCGGTGCAGGATGCCCTCGCGGTGCGCCGACCGCAGCACGTCGAGGATGGCCAGCCCGACCTCCGCCGCGCGCTTCGGCTCCAGCACGCCGTCCTCACGGATGACCTCGGCGAGCGACTTGCCCTCGACGAGTTCCATCACGATCCACGGCCGGTCGTCCTCCTCGACCACGTCGAAGACCGTCACCGCGCTGTTGTTGCGGATCCGCGCGATGGCCTTGGCCTCGCGCAACGTCCGTGTGATCAGCCGGCGCTTCTCGTCCTCGTCGATGTTCCCCGGGAACCGCAGCTCCTTGACGGCGACCGTGCGTCCGAGGGTCTCGTCCTCGGCGCGCCACACCGTCCCCATGCCGCCGCGGCCGAGTACGTCTCCCAGCCGGTACCGCCCGGCGAGGAGACGTGCGCTCTTGTCCTGACGGGATGCTCCCGCCCGCTCCGCCTCCGACATGCGTCCCCTCATGCAACCCGCCCTGACAGAGCCTCCATTGTCCCTCACCCGACAAGTGCCCGACGCCCAGGGTGCCCCTCACCCCTTCCCGACCGCACTCAGGAGCGGTGCATTCCGGCCAGAAGGTGCAGCACGCTCCGGCCACGGGGCCCCACGCGTCCCTTTCGTGAGGCGCAGACCCGATGAAGTGGGGCGCGACCGGCCCTGGATGATGGGTCTGCCGTGGGAGGAGAGAAGAAGGGAGGAGTCGTGATGCGACCGCTTCGGAGCATGGTGGCCGTACCCGTGGCCCTCGCGTTCCTCGGCCTGTTCGCGACCGGCTCGCAGGCGGCACCCGTACCGCCCACGGACCCCTTCCTCCCGCTGCTTCTCACCCGGGGCAGGGCGCCCGCCGCCGCCCTGCTGGCCCGTGAGGAGAACGGCACCCGTTACGCGGAGGCGGGCCCGGGCGTCTCCCGGTCCGACCACTTCAGGGCCGGCAGCATCACGAAGACCTTTCTCGCGACCGTCGTGCTGCAACTGGCCGCCGAAGAACGACTGTCCCTTTCCGACACGGTGGAGTCGCACCTGCCGGGCCTGGTGCGCGGGGCGGGCAACGACGGACGCGCGCTGACCCTGCGTTCCCTGCTCACCCACACCAGTGGCCTGTACGACTTCACCCGGGACACCGAGGGCACCCTCCCCGTCCTCCCGCTCCAAGCCGTCCGTATCGCCGTCACCCACCCTCCGGCCGACCTCGGCCACTTCGCCTACTCCAACACCAACTACGTTTTGCTCGGCCTGGTGGTCGAGCAGGTCACCGGCCGCTCGTACGCCACGGAGGCGGAACGGCGGATCATCTCTCCCCTGCGTCTGACGGGCACCTCCTTCCCCGGCTCCCGCACCTCTTTGCCCTCCCCGCACGGCCGCGCCTACGACCCTGCCGGGACCGACGTCACCGAACTCGACCCGCGGGTGGCCGGGGCCGCGGGCGAGCTGGTGACGACCCTCACCGACCTGGACCGCTTCTACGCGGCGCTGCTCGGTGGCGAACTGCTGCCCCCGCGCCGGCTGCGCGAGATGCTCGACACCCGTACCGCACACGGCTCGTACGGCATGGGCCTGTTCCCCGCGAAGCTCCCGTGCGGCCTCACGGTGTGGGGGCACAACGGCCGGATCTCCGGAAGCTACGTGCGCACCGCGGCCACCGTCGACGGTCGGCGTGTCCTCACGTTTCGGGTGAACACGACGGCGATCGCAGACCCCGCCCTCGAACCGGCCCTGCTCGCCGCCGAGTTCTGCCCTCGCACTCCGTAGAACGAGCCGGTTCCGAGCGGAGATCCCGCATGACCACACCCGTTCGAGTGAAACGGCCACGCGAAGGCCGAAACCGGCCGGAGAGGAAGGCCAGGCCGGACAGAACGGGCCGGCCGGGAGGGCAGCACGGCCGGCACGGGCGGCAAGGCCAGGCCGTCGGCCCGCACGGCCTTCCTCCTGCCGGGTTGGCCGGGTTGGCCGGGTTGGCCGGGTTGGCCGGCCGGCAGAACCGGAAGGCAGGACCGGAAGGAACGGAAGGCCGGACAGGACGGGGAGTCGGTCAGAGGGGCACGATGTCCGGCGCTCCGAGGCGTGCCGCGTCCGCCGTGAGGTCGTCGGGCTGGCGCTGGGACTCGCGCTCGGCCTCCACCCGCTTCTCGTAGTGCCGCACCTCGCGGTCGATCTGGTCCTTGTCCCAGCCGAGGACCGGCGCCATCAGCTCGGCGGCCTCCCGGGCGCTGCGCGTACCGCGGTCGAAGGTCTCGATGGAGATGCGGGTGCGCCGGGTCAGGACGTCGTCGAGGTGCCGCGCCCCCTCGTGCGAGGCCGCGTAGACGATCTCGGCGCGCAGGTAGTCGTCGGCGGCCTGGAGCGGCTCGCCCAGCGTCGGGTCGGCGGCGACGAGGTCCAGCACCTCCTCCGCCATCGCGCCGAAGCGGTTCAGCAGGTGCTCCACCCGCACGACGTGCAGGCCGGTCCGCGCGGCGATCCGGGCCCGCGCGTTCCACAGCGCCCGGTAGCCCTCCGCGCCCAGCAGCGGGACGTCCTCCGTGACGCAGTCGGCGACCCGCTGGTCGAGGCCGCGCACCGCCTCGTCGACCGCGTCCTTCGCCATCACCCGGTACGTCGTGTACTTGCCGCCCGCCACGACCACCAGTCCCGGCACGGGATGCGCGACGGTGTGCTCCCGCGACAGCTTGCTGGTGGCGTCGGACTCGCCGGCCAGCAGCGGCCGCAGCCCGGCGTACACCCCCTCGACGTCGTCGCGGGTCAGAGGCACCCGCAGGACCGAGTTCACGTGCTCCAGCAGATAGTCGATGTCCGCGCTGGAGGCGGCCGGGTGGGCCTTGTCGAGGTCCCAGTCGGTGTCGGTGGTGCCGATGATCCAGTGCCGGCCCCAGGGGATGACGAACAGCACGGACTTCTCGGTGCGCAGAATCAGGCCGCTGGAGGAGCTGATCCGGTCCCTGGGCACGACGAGGTGGATGCCCTTGGACGCGCGGACGTGGAACTGCCCGCGTTCACCCACCATCGCCTGGGTGTCGTCGGTCCACACACCCGTGGCGTTGACGACCTGCCGGGCGCGGATCTCGTACTCCCCGCCCCCCTCGGCGTCCTGCACCCGCGCGCCCACGACGCGTTCACCCTCACGCAGGAAACTCGTCACCCGCGCGCGGTTGGCCGCCTTCGCCCCGTAGCCCACGGCCGTACGCACGAGGGTGGCGACGAAGCGGGCGTCGTCCATCTGCGCGTCGTAGTACTGCAACGCGCCGACCAGCGCGTCCTTCTTCAGGGCGGGGGCGACCCGCAGGGCATGGCCCCGGGTCAGGTGGCGGTGCGTGGGCAGGCCCCGGCCGTGACCGCGGGCCATGGACATCGCGTCGTAGAGCGCGACGCCCGAACCGGCGTACAGCCGCTCCCAGCCCTTGTGCTGGAGCGGGTACAGGAAGGGCACGGGCTTCACGAGGTGCGGAGCGAGCCGTTCCAGCAGCAGGCCGCGCTCCTTCAGCGCCTCCCGTACGAGGGCGAAGTCGAGCATCTCCAGATAGCGCAGGCCACCGTGGATCAGCTTGCTGGACCGGCTCGACGTGCCCGACGCCCAGTCGCGCGCCTCGACCAGTCCGGTGGACAGGCCGCGCGTCACGGCGTCCAGGGCGGTGCCCGCCCCGACCACTCCGGCTCCCACCACCAGCACGTCCAGCTCTCGCTCGGCCATGGCCGCCAGTGACTCGGCTCGCTGCGCCGGCCCCAGTGTCGCTGTCCTCACCGCTGCCTCCCGCTGTCGGTCGCGCCGGCCGCACCCTCAGGGCGAGATCCGGTTCGTATCCCCCATGCCCAAATTCTGACCGTGATGCCCGGCTTCAGCCACCACTCACCCCCAGCCTGTGGACAACCCTCACGGAACCCGAACCGGCTCACCGGAAAACACACCCGGTCGCGGCCGCCCGGCGCCCCGGCCCGGTCGGCTGATCGACGCGGCCGACCAGCGCCGATCGACCCAGCCGTCCGACACAGCCGCCCAACATCAGCGATAAATCCCGCATAACGGTCATATTTACTCCTAGTCTGACATTGCGCTCGCCCACTCTGTCCACCGGGCTTGCGCACCTGTCCCACCTCGGTTACTGGGAAGGACGGCATACGCCATGCCCGCAGATCTCGCCGTCATCGGACTCGGCCCGTTCGGCCTGCCCCTGGCCCAGGCCGCCGTGGCGGCCGGCATCCCCACCATCGGCTACCGCACCGGCCCCGAGGCCGGCTCCCTCAGCCCCGCCGAACTGCGCCGGATGCTCTCGGGGGGCTTCCGGCCCGCCACCAACCCCGCCGAGCTGGGCCGGGTACGCACGGCCGTCATCTGCGCCCCCACCCCGCGCGACGCGGACGGCGGACTCGACCTCAGCCAGCTGGAGACGGCCGCCCGCACCCTCGCCGGACACCTGCGCCCCCACACCACCGTGATCCTCGAGTCGCCCGTTTACCCCGGGGCCACGGAGGAATTCCTGCGGCCGCTGCTGGAGGAGACCTCCGGCCTGCGCGCGGGACGCGACTTCCACCTCGCCTACTCCCCCAGCCGGGTCGACCCCGGCAGCCGCGCCTTCAACCCCGCCAACACCCCGAAGGTCATCGGCGGCCTCACCCCCGCCTGCACCGAGTCCGCCGCCGCCTTCTACAGCCGGCTCACCGACAAGGTCGTACGCGCGCGTGGCCTGCGGGAAGCCGAGACCGTGCAGCTCCTGGAGACCAACTTCCGGCACGTCAACATCGCCCTCGTCAACGAGATGGCCGTCCTCTGCCACGACCTGGGCGTCGACCTGTGGGACGTCGTCCGCTGCGCGGAGACCAAGCCCTTCGGCTTCGAGGCCTTCCGTCCCGGCCCCGGCGTCGGCGGCCACTCCGTCCCCCTGGACCGAACGGGCCACCCCGGCAGCCCGCTGCGCATGGTCGAACTGGCCCAGCAGGTCAACAGCCGCATGCCGCGCTACGTCGTCCAGCGCGCCGCCGCCCTCCTCAACGAGCACGGCAAGTCGGCTCGGGGCGCGCGCGTACTGCTGCTCGGCGTCACCTACAAACCCGACCTCGCCGACCAGCAGAACACCCCCGCGCGCGAGATCGCGATCCGCCTGATGGAACTCGGCGCCGCCGTCAGCTACAACGACCCGCACGTCCCGTCCTGGAGCGTCCTGGACCGCCCTGTGCCCCGCGCCGACTCCCTCTACGAGGCCGCCGCCGACGCCGACCTGACGATCCTCCTCCAGCAGCACCGGACGTACGACCTCCAGGGCCTGTCGGTGAAGGCGCAGCTGCTGCTGGACACGCGCGGGGCCACCCCTACGGGGGCGGCGCACCGGTTGTGAAGCGGGGCGCACACGGCCGCCGCGGGCTCCGGGGGCTGGTGAAGTACGGCACGGCCCGCCGGCTACCGTCCGCGGCCCCTCTGACCAGCCCACTTCCGCCCCGAACGCAACCGCGCGCCCCCGTCCCGCGCCACGCGCCCCGTCCCTCGCGGGCATGGGAGCGAGACATGCGAAAGGGGCCGGTCACCTCACCCGCCGAGTGAGATGACCGGCCCCCTGCCGACGTCCTGCGTAAAGCGTGTGCCGGAAAGCTCCTACTGCCGGTGCACCGAGTCCGCGACCGTCACCTCGACGCGCTGGAACTCCTTCAGCTCGCTGTAACCGGTGGTGGCCATGGCGCGGCGAAGGGCGCCGAAGAGGTTCATCGAGCCGTCGGGCGTGTGCGAGGGGCCCGTGAGGACCTCCTCGATGGTGCCGACCGTGCCCAGGTCGACCTTCTGCCCACGCGGCAGCTCCTCGTTGACCGCCTCCATGCCCCAGTGGTGGCCACGGCCCGGCGCGTCGGTCGCGCGGGCGAGCGGCGAGCCCATCATCACCGAGTCGGCGCCGCAGGCGATCGCCTTGGCCAGGTCGCCGGACCAGCCGACACCGCCGTCCGCGATCACGTGCACGTACCGGCCGCCGGACTCGTCCATGTAGTCACGGCGGGCCGCCGCCACGTCCGCGACCGCCGTGGCCATCGGGACCTGGATGCCCAGCACGTTGCGCGTGGTGTGCGCCGCGCCGCCGCCGAAGCCGACCAGGACGCCCGCCGCGCCGGTGCGCATCAGGTGCAGGGCCGCCGTGTAGGTGGCGCAGCCGCCGACGATCACCGGGACGTCGAGCTCGTAGATGAACTGCTTCAGGTTGAGCGGCTCGTGCGAGCCGGAGACGTGCTCCGCCGAGACGGTCGTACCGCGGATGACGAAGATGTCCACGCCCGCGTCGACGACGGCCTTGGAGAACTGGACCGTGCGCTGCGGGGAGAGCGCGGCCGCGGTGACCACGCCCGAGTCGCGCACCTCCTTGATGCGCTGCCCGATCAGCTCCTCCTTGATGGGAGCCGCGTAGATCTCCTGGAGGCGGCGGGTCGCGGTCTCCGCGTCGAGTTCGACGATCTCGTCGAGCAGCGGCTGCGGGTCCTCGTGCCGGGTCCACAGACCCTCGAGGTTGAGGACGCCGAGGCCGCCCAGCTCGCCGATGCGGATGGCGGTGGCCGGGGAGACGACCGAGTCCATGGGGGCGGCCAGGAACGGCAGCTCGAACCGGTAGGCGTCGATCTGCCAGGCGATCGAGACCTCCTTCGGGTCCCGCGTACGGCGGCTGGGGACGACGGCGATGTCGTCGAAGGCGTACGCCCGGCGGCCGCGCTTGCCGCGCCCGATCTCGATCTCAGTCACGTGTGTGGCCTTTCCCTGATGCGTTGCAGCGTCTTCCAGTATCGCCGACGGGTACGGCGAGGGCGGCCCCGGAGTCTCCGGAGCCGCCCTCGGTACGCCTTACGAACGCTTCACGCGCGCGTGGGGGTCACTTGCGGCTGTAGTTCGGCGCCTCGACCGTCATCTGGATGTCGTGCGGGTGGCTCTCCTTCAGACCCGCGGACGTGATCCGGACGAACCGGCCGTTGTCCTGGAGCTCCGGTACGGTCCGGCCGCCGACGTAGAACATCGACTGGCGCAGACCGCCGACCAGCTGGTGGACGACGGAGGACAGCGGGCCGCGGTAGGGCACCTGGCCCTCGATGCCCTCGGGGATCAGCTGCTCGTCGGAGGCGACGCCCTCCTGGAAGTAGCGGTCCTTGGAGAACGACTTGCGCTCGCCGCGGGTCTGCATGGCCCCCAGGGAGCCCATGCCGCGGTACGACTTGAACTGCTTGCCGTTGATGAACAGCAGCTCGCCCGGCGACTCCTCGCAGCCCGCGAGCAGCGAACCCAGCATCACCGTGTCGGCGCCCGCGACCAGGGCCTTGGCGATGTCGCCGGAGTACTGCAGACCGCCGTCGCCGATGACCGGGACACCGGCCTCCTTGGCGGCGAGCGCGGCCTCGTAGATGGCGGTGACCTGCGGAACGCCGATGCCGGCGACCACGCGGGTGGTACAGATGGAGCCCGGGCCGACGCCGACCTTGATGGCGTCGGCGCCCGCGTCCACCAGGGCCTGGGCGCCGTCGCGGGTGGCGATGTTGCCGCCGATGACGTCCACGCGCGTGTGGTTCGACTTGATCTTGGCGATCATGTCGCCGACGAGCCGCGAGTGGCCGTGGGCGGTGTCCACGACGATGAAGTCGACACCGCGCTCGATCAGGGCCTGGGCCCGCTCGAAGGAGTCACCGGCGACACCGACGGCCGCGCCGACCAGCAGACGGCCCTCGGAGTCCTTCGCGGCGTGCGGGTACTTCTCGGCCTTGACGAAGTCCTTGACCGTGATGAGGCCCTTGAGGGCGCCCTCGTCGTCGACCAGCGGAAGCTTCTCGATCTTGTGCTTGCGCAGCAGCTCCATGGCCTCGACGCCTGAGATGCCGACCTTGCCGGTGACCAGCGGCATCGGCGTCATGACCTCGTGCACGCGGCGCGAACGCTCGGTCTCGAAGGCCATGTCGCGGTTGGTGACGATGCCGAGCAGCCGCTTGTTGCCGTCGGTGACCGGGACGCCGCTGATACGGAACTTGCCGCACAGCGCGTCGGCCTCGGCGAGCGTGGCCTCCGGGTGGATGGTGATCGGGTCGGTCACCATGCCGGACTCGGAGCGCTTGACGAGGTCGACCTGGTTGGCCTGGTCCTCGATGGAGAGGTTGCGGTGCAGAACACCGACGCCGCCCTGACGGGCCATCGCGATCGCCATGCGCGATTCGGTGACCTTGTCCATGGCGGCGGAGAGGAGCGGGATGTTCACCCGCACGTTCTTGGAGACGTACGAGGCGGTGTCGATCTCGTCGGGAGCCATGTCCGACGAGCCCGGCAGCAGCAGCACGTCGTCGTAGGTCAGCCCGAGGGTCGCGAATTTTCCGGGCACTCCGTCGACGTTGGCAGTCATGACACCTTCCCCAAATGGCCTTGCTCGGTGCGGATGTCCATGCTAACGGGAAGCGCACCCCCCGAATTCCACGGTCGGACGTGACTCCGGGCTTCGTATGTTCGTACGGAAACGGTCTGCGCCCTGTTCAGCGACGCCGGTTCCGCAGGGGCTGTCACGGAGTGCTACTGCTCCGCGAGCGCCCGCAGCCTGCTCAGTGCCCGGTGCTGGGCCACGCGGACCGCCCCGGGTGACATTCCCAACATCTGGCCGGTCTCCTCGGCCGTGAGACCCACGGCGATGCGCAGCAGGAGCAGTTCCCGCTGGTTCTCGGGCAGGTTGGCCATGAGCTTCTTGGCCCATTCCGCGTCGCTGCTGAGCAGGGCGCGCTCCTCCGGACCCAGTGAGTCGTCCGGCCGTTCGGGCATCTCGTCGGAGGGGACCGCCGTCGAGCCCGGGTGGCGCATCGCGGCGCGTTGGAGGTCGGCGACCTTGTGCGCGGCGATGGCGAAGACGAACGCCTCGAAGGGCCTGCCGGTGTCCCGGTAGCGGGGCAGGGCGAGGAGAACCGCGACACAGACTTCCTGTGCGAGGTCCTCCACGAAGTGGCGCGCGTCGCCGGGCAGCCGGGACAGCCGGGTGCGGCAGTAGCGCAGTGCCAGGGGATGGACGTGGGCCAGCAGGTCGTGGGTGGCCTGCTCGTCGCCGTCCACGGCGCGATGGACGAGCGACCCGATCGTCCCCACGGCAGTGACCGCCTCGTCATCGCGCATCGGTCCATGGTGCACTGCGGCCGGACCGGCCGCGGCACCGTGCCCGTCGTTGTGCACCGAAGCGTTATGAGCAGGTGCGCCGGAACTCATCCCCTGCGCCCTCCCCTCCCGCTCGACCGACTCGTCCCCGAGGAACTCCACACCTCAAGGATGCGGCATCCGCGGCGAAACGAGCAGCGGGCACCCGGCGAGAGCCTGTGCCGCGCCCGTCCGCCGTGCGGCGGGAGGGAGTTTCGCCCGACCTCCGCACCCCGTCTGAGCAGGGAGGTTCGCACATGACCCGCTCCCCTCGCTGAATGACGGATGTCACCCGAACCCGGTCGGATCCACCGGACGGCCGAGGCCGCCCCGCTTCGGACCGGCCCGGGGCCCCGTCCCGCTCCGGTCCGCTCCGGGCCCGTCGGGACGGGCGGTGGGAACGGGCGACGGGGACGGGCAGGCGGTACCTGTTCCTAACGGACCAGTCCCCATCGGAAGCCGAGCGCCACCGCGTGCGCGCGGTCCGATGCGCCGAGCTTCTTGAACAGCCGGCGGGCGTGCGTCTTGACGGTGTCCTCGGAGAGGAAGAGCTCACGGCCGATCTCCGCGTTGGAGCGGCCGTGGCTCATGCCCTCGAGGACCTGGATCTCACGCGCGGTGAGCGTGGGCGCCGCGCCCATCTCGGCCGAGCGCAGCCGGCGCGGGGCGAGCCGCCAGGTCGGGTCGGCGAGCGCCTGTGTGACGGTCGCGCGCAGCTCCGCACGCGACGCGTCCTTGTGCAGATAGCCGCGGGCGCCGGCGGCCACCGCGAGGGCGACACCGTCGAGGTCCTCGGCGACCGTCAGCATGATGATGCGGGCTCCGGGGTCGGCTGACAGCAGCCGCCGTACGGTCTCGACGCCGCCCAGGCCGGGCATGCGTACGTCCATCAGAATCAGGTCCGAGCGGTCGGCACCCCAGCGGCGGAGGACTTCCTCGCCGTTGGCCGCCGTCGTCACGCGCTCGACACCGGGCACGGTCGCGACCGCGCGGCGGAGCGCCTCTCGGGCAAGCGGGGAGTCGTCGCAGACGAGGACGGAAGTCATGGCCGCCCTCCGCAGCTGATGCGCGTCACCTTGTGCCTCCAGGCTGTTACGAATCGTCACCTGTGCGGTCGACCGTCTCGGACGCCTGCCCGAGCGATTGTGTTTTCAACCGCCACCGCACTCTCAACGACGGTCACTCGAAAGAGTTACGGGGCCGCATGCATTCTTCGGCACTCTACGTGAGGGGGCGGATACAGAGGAGGCAACCACACGGACCCTCAACCTTTCATCACAAGCGATGCCCCATTCGGCCCTATTTCTTCCCTTTTACTGGTGTCTGAGGCTAGATTCGCAATGAGTCATATTTTCATCTCCTTAGATCGTAGTTGTACGGTCGTGGGCACCGTATCCGCTCTGAACGGCTACAAGGGGTCACGCAATGGCAGATTTCTCCCGCCTTCCCGGACCGAACGCGGACCTGTGGGACTGGCAGCTCCTGGCTGCCTGCCGCGGGGTGGACAGTTCGCTCTTCTTCCATCCGGAGGGTGAGCGCGGGGCGGCTCGGAGCGCTCGAGAGAACTCGGCCAAGGAGGTCTGCATGAGGTGCCCGGTCCGTGCGCAGTGCGCGGCGCACGCGCTGGCGGTACGCGAGCCGTACGGCGTGTGGGGCGGGTTGACCGAGGACGAGCGCGAGGAGCTGATGGGCCGGGCGCGCAATCGCCTGGTCTCGGCGTCGTCGGGTGCGAGAGACGTTTCCTCGAACACATGAAGGAACGTTTCTGCAAAACGCTCTGAAGGAACGACGGCGAGAACGGCGGGCACACGCGTGTGCCCGCCGTTCTCGCCGTCGTCGGTCGTTCTCGCTGTCGTCGGTCGGTCTCGTTGCCGGTCTCGTTGCCGCTCACCGTTCTCGTCGCCGTCAGCCGACGCGCGCCGCCGCCCGCCCCAGCTGCTCCAGCGTGGCCGACACCGCCGGCACCTGGGCCAGGTCGGGCAGGGTGAGCGCGACGATCTCCCGGCGCACCGCCGGTTCCAGCGTCACGGCGCGGACACCACGCGGCCGGACCGACTCGATCGCGAGCTGGGGCAGCACGGCGACACCGAGCCCGGCGCCCACCAGGCCGACCACGGCCGGGTAGTCGTCGGTCGCGAAGTCGATGCGGGGCGTGAAGCCGGCGCTCTCGCACACCTTGACCAGCTGGCCGCGACAGCGCGGGCAGCCGGCGATCCACGACTCGGCGGCGAGGTCGCCGATGGCCACGGAACCGGAGGGGTCCGTGCGGGCGAGACGATGCCGTTCGGGGACGAGGGCGACCAGCCGGTCCGTCAGCAGCGGCCGCACGACCAGGTCGTCCCACTCGCCCTCGCCCGCCTGCCCGGAGTCGCCGGTGCCCGTCGCGCGTTCGTAGCGGAAGGCGAGAGCGATGTCGCAGTCGCCCTCACGCAGCAGCTCGACCGACTTCGGCGGCTCGGCCTCCTCCAGCGACACCCGGGTGCCGGGGTGGGCCGCGCGCAGGGCGGCCAGGGCGGTGGGGACGAGGGTGGAACTGCCGCTGGGGAAGGACACCAGCCGGACCCGGCCGGCGCGCAGCCCCGCGATGGCGGCGACCTCCTCCTCGGCGGCGGTCAGTCCCGAGAGGATGCCGACCGCGTGCCGGACGAGGGCCTCGCCCGCCTGGGTCAGGCGCATCTCGCGCCCGGTGCGGATCAGCAGCGGTGTGCCCACGGACGACTCCAGGGCCTTCATCTGCTGGCTGACGGCCGGCTGGGTGCAGCCCAGTTCGCGCCCGGCCGCCGAGAAGGAGCCGGTGGTGGCCACGGCACGCAGGACGCGGAGATGACGGGCCTCGATCATCCTCCGAGCATAAGCGAGCCTTGGGCATCCAGGCGAATAATGCGTCGACACTTTGACCTCCGGGCCCGTACCGTGCCGTCATGAGGCTTCTGTCTGTCAATCTGGGCCGCCCGAAGGCCGTGCCGTACACCGCTCAGCCGCAGGGCCTGACCGGGATCGACAAGCGGCCGGTCGAGGGGCCCGTGCGGGTCGCGGCGCCCGGCCCCAAGGGGATAGGGGCGAGCGGGCTGGCCGGGGACTCCGTCTGCCACCTGCGCCACCACGGCGGAAACGACCAGGCGGTGTACGCCGTCGCGCGCGAGGACCTCGACGACTGGGAGCGCGAGCTGGGGCGCACGCTGGCCAACGGCGCGTTCGGCGAGAACCTCACCACCACGGGTCTCGACGTATCCGGCGCGCGGATCGGCGAGCGCTGGCGGATCGGGCCCGAGCTGGTGCTGGAGGTGACCTCCGGGCGGATACCGTGCCACACCTTCCAGGGCCACGTGGGCGAGAAGCGGTGGGTGAAGCGGTTCACCGAGAAGGCGGCCACGGGCGCCTATCTGCGGGTGATCGTGCCGGGTGAGATCCGCGCGGGGGATCCGGTGAGTATCGTCCACCTGCCGGAGCACGAGGTGACGGCCAGGATGCAGTTCCAGGCCGTCACCACGCACCGCGAACTGTTGCCCCGCCTGCTCGCGGCCGGCGAGGCACTGCATTCGGAGACGCTGGTGGCGGCCCGGGAGTACGTGGAGAAGTACGGGGACGGGGACGCGTCCGGGGCGAAGCGCACGACGGCGTAAGGGGGCTGAGCCGGTGTCGGGCGTGGCACGGCGTGCGCGGGCGTGCGCACGGAGTCTTCACCTTCGGGAGGCCACGTGCAGAGAACGGACGCCCGTACTCCGGGTCACTAATCTTCTGCCATGACAACGGCTCTGATTACGGGTTCGACCGCGGGCATCGGTGCCGCGTTCGCGCGCAGACTGGCGGCGGACGGGCATGATCTCGTCCTCGTGGCACGGGACATCAAGCGGCTGCGCGAGCAGGCGACCGAGTTGCACGACCGGCACGGCATCGAGGCGGAGGTGCTGACGGCCGACCTCGCCACGGACGACGGCATCGAGGCGGTGGCCGCCCGGCTCGGGGACCGCAAGAACCCCGTCGACCTGCTGATCAACAACGCCGGCTTCGGCAACAAGGGCCGCTATCTCGACGTCTCCATGGCCGACGAGCTGAAGATGCTCAAGGTGCACTGCGAGGCGGTGCTGCGGCTGACGTCCGCGGCGACGGCGGTGATGCGCGAGCGCGGGCGCGGAGGCGTCGTCAACGTGGCCTCGGTGGCGGCCTTCGTGCCGCGCGGGACGTACGGGGCGTCCAAGGCGTGGGTCGTGCAGTTCACCCAGGGCGCGGCCAAGGACCTGGCGGGCAGCGGGGTGCGGCTGATGGCGCTGTGCCCGGGATTCGTGCGCACGGAGTTCCACGAGCGGGCCGGCATGGGCACGGACAACATCCCGGGCTGGATGTGGCTGGACGCGGACAAGCTGGTCGCGGCGGCGCTGCACGACCTGGCGCGCGGGAAGTCGGTGTCGATCCCCGACCCGCGCTACAAGGCGCTGATGGGCCTGGTGAAGGTGACGCCCCGCTCGCTGCTGGGCGGGATCAGCTCGAGGACGGGCCGGAAGTACGGGCCCAGGTAACGGCCCCGGCAGTGGACGGGTGACGTCGGCGCTCCGGTGGGAAAATGGGCGTGACAGGGACCGGACCCAGGGGGGCCGGAGGCGGCGTCATGACGTTCGTACAGCTCATCGAGTGCAGGACCAGCCGGTTCGACGAGATGGACCGGCTCATGGACACGTGGGTCGAACAGACCAGGGGCAAGCGGACCGCGACGCACGCGGTGGTCGGCAAGGACCGCTCCGACGCGTCGCACTTCATCGAGATCGTGGAGTTCCCCTCCTACGAGGAGGCGATGCGGAACTCGAACCTTCCGGAGACGGACAAGGTCTTCCGGGAGCTGGTGGCCCTGTGCGACGAGATGCCGACCTTCACCGATCTCGACGTCGTACGGGACGAGCAGTTGTACGCCGGGACGGCACGGCGGTTCTTCGAGGCGATCGGCGCGCGGGGCGAACTGCCGCCGCTGGACGGTCTGCTGGCCGAGGACTACCACGACCACGATCCCGCCAACGAGCAGGACACCATGGGCATGGACGCCATGCGCCGGGAGGTCGAGATGTGGCGGGGCGGGTTCGACTTCGCCTTCTCCCTGGAGGACCAGATCGAGCAGGGCGACCGCGTGTGCAACCGGTGGACCTGGAGCGGGACCCACAAGGGCGACTTCATGGGGATCCCGGGCACCGGGAGGCACGCCACGATGACCGGCACGACCGTCTTCCGGTGCCGGGAGGACGGGAAGATCGCCGAGGCCTGGTGGCAGTACGACCGGCTGGGGCTGATGGCGCAGCTGGGGGCGCTGGACGCGCTGGAGAGCTGAATCCGGGTTCGCGGGTCCGCGGGTCCGCGGGTCCGCGGGGAACACTTCGCCCTGTGAGGTGGCCGGGGCGCGGAGCGGGGTGCCGCCGCTCCGCGCCCCGGCACGGGCCAGGACCTACTTGACGAACCTGCCGTCGCCCACGACGACATGCGGTCGGCTGTTGATCGCGTCCGAGGCCCATTCCAGGATGGTGACCTCGATCGTGATCAGGCCGGCGCCGGTCACCTTCTCGGAGACGGCGTGTACCTCTCCGGATCGCAGCGTGAGGCTGCTGACCGTCGAACCGTCCCGACGTTTGACGTCGACCTGGGCCACATAGTCGGGCAGCGTTTCGCCGTCGAGTCCGACCGTCGCCTTGAATTCGGTCAGACCGGTCGGAATATTGAAGGAAAGAGCCTTCACTTCCTTGCCGAATACCCCCGGCGAGAAAACGATGCTCTTGGTGAGAGGAGTATCGCCGAGCCGGGAGACGTCCTCCCTTTCGTTGTTCCCGTATCCGCCGATGGGACCGATATCGGTCAGATAGCGCACCCGCACGTCCGACGGGGATTCGGCCGCGGTCCGCGCCGGCTCGTCCGGCTCGGACTCCACCGGGGGCTCGCCGTCGCTCGTGACCTCCGGACCGGCAGCCGCCGAACCCGACTGGACGAGCGGTGATCCACTCGCGGATTCCGGCGTCCCGGGAGCCTCCGAAGCGTCGGAGCACTCGGCGCCGTCCACACAGAGTTTTCCGTCCCGCCCCGCATGCTGGTTGTAGGTGTTGGTCTCCCCGCAGGCCGCCAGCACGGACACCAGCAGACACACGAGAGCGCACCCCCGGGCCGCTCTTCTCCAGATTCGCATTTCCCCTGCCTCGATCACACCCGCCCCGTCAATTGCGGACAACCGGAGACCCCACGGCCCCATGAGCCCCGCCCATCGCCCCTTCGAAGGAAATGCGCAACACACCGACCCGGGCGACGTCGAAACCCGTGAGGGTGTAACTCCTGCCGTACGCGAGTTTCTCCGAGTGCAGGACTTTTCCCGTGCCCTGATCGCTCACGCTCACCGTCAGGGTTTCCGTCCTGTCGCTTCCGGGAGAGTCCGCGGCGATCCCGAAGGTCGCGTCGAGCTTCGCGTACTTGCCGGCCAACTTCATCTGGAAGAAGCCGTGTTCGTTTTCACCGCAGGCGATCGTGCACTCGATGGCGAATCCCGTGTCGAAGGACTTCCCGCCGACGACCACGTCGTCGGCGCCCCAGTCCGTGCAGACCCCCATCGAGCAGCCGTCGACGGAATCCCGCAGCCCGTCGGGCAGGTTCCCGCCCGAGAGTTCCACCCTGACGGGGACGGCCTCGCCCGCCACGGAACCGGTGGCGCCCTGCCGACCGGCGCCGCCGCCCGAACCGTCGCCGGTCGAACCGTCGCCGCCCTCCCCGCCGGAGCCCCCGTCCGTCGTGTCGCCGCCTTGGTCCGGGCCGGCGGAAGAAGCACCCGACCCGGGTGGGGAGGGATTATCGGCAGCGGACGGGTCCGGCCCGTCCGGGGATCCGCCGTCGGAACAGACGGCCTCCTGCACACAGGCCTCGGCGTCGCCGCCCGCCTGCTGGTTGATCGTGGTGTCCCTGCACGACGTGACCGCGAGCACGAACAGGGCCACCAGGGCTAACCCGCGGAACACTCCTCGGCGTGCCTGCATGACGTCCCGGTACCGCCTAGCACTTCGACTGGACGCAGACGGTGCCGTCTCGGCCGGTCTTCTGGTCCACGCTGGTGCTGTCCGACTTCATCCAGCCGGTGATGAGCGCGGCGACGATCACCGCCACCGCCCCGAGGATCCCGACGACGATCTTGACCTTGTGGTCGTTGGACCAACCCGCCATTTGACCAACCTTCCTGTGACAAACGGAGGTTGATGGTGACACAGGACGGAGGGTGATCACTGCGGAATTCCGGACGTATGGGGTCCTGTGGCACTCTCGTTACAGGACTGTCCAGCCTGCGGCGAACCGGCCGGTGACGAACCGACGAACGGTGCCGGGTCCGCGGGCCCCGCGTCACTGTCGGGCCGCGTCAGCCGGCCACCCTGGGCACCCCGCCCTTGCGGCCCACATTGAAGGCGATGCGATAGACGTCCGGAAGGTCGATGCGGCCGTCACGGCGGCGGCGCATCACTCCCAGGGAGATCAGCTCTTGGATAAGCAGGACCGGATCTTCCGGGTGACGCGGGCCGGTCCGGACCAGACTGTCGTCCCGCGGGTCGCTGGGCACGTACCTCTCGGCCTCTTTACGCAAGGCGTCCACGAGCCGGAACTCCGCCCATAGAGCCACGACCTTCTCCTCTTCGACCGGCACCTGGCGACCGGCCAGCGGCTCGACAGCGAGCCGCACCCACGGCATGTCCTCGTTGACCTCGGCTACCCGGGTTTCCGACGCCGTCTGCACTCCCCGGCGGATACCTTCGTGGTGGAGAGCGAACTCGTGCCCGGCGTACTGGTCCCGAGTCTCCGACAGTGCTTTCTGCAACGCGCTCAGAAAACTGCGCGGGCTGACCTGCTCCACCCCGTCCATCAAATGGTTGGGCAGCCAGGTGAAGGTGTGTCCTTTACGGAAGTTGGACCCCATGTAGGGACCGGCGATCGCGGTGAACTGTTCTGTCTGGAACTGCTCGTCACCACTGAGCAGCGCTGGCGGCACATGGCGCCGACCGTCCGCCTCGGACTGCCAGCCGCGGGTGAGCTGCCGGAAACGTGACGAGAGTTCGCCGTCATGATTGCCCAGCGTGTGAAAGAGCAACCCGTACAGGTTGGCGCGCGACCAGGTCAGGGCCGCCGCGTTCGACGTCAGCTTGGAGGCGTCGGGAAAGTGCAGCAGGGCGCCGTCGTACATGTCGGGGCGGATGAACACCTTGAACCGGATGTTGCGGGTCCCCAGGCGCATGGCGAGTGCCAGTTCCAAAATGCCGCTCACGAGCCGGTCGGCCTGCGAGCGGACCCGATGCAAGTGCTCCAGGGCGTCGAAGAGGACCAGGTGGGTCACGCGCTTGTCCTGCGCCTCACGGTCGACCCGTTGTACCGTGCGCTCGGCCGCACCGGGGTTGCTCCGCACCCAGGCGGCCCTGTCCCGCCACTCGGAAAGCTCCCGCAGCTCCTGCTGGCCGAAGGCGGTCAACAGCACGGCGTACCACAGGTCGTAGGGCCGGATTCCCTCCTCCACCAACTGACGGAGATTGCCCGGCCCGGGATAAAGGTCGGGCTCCAGGGCTGCCCCGTAACCACGTGCCACAGTGACGCGGCGTAGGCGTTCAATGCCGTACTCCTGGGCAGCGATCTCGCGCAGGGCCGGGTCGAGCAACGAGCGGTACCAGAATGTCTTGCCGACCCCGCGGCCACCACGGACCACCGTGCTGTCGACGTAGAGAGCCGCCCGGTGGGTGTCCAGGGTGAACAGGCTACGAACGTTCGGCTCGGCCGTATCGGCGTCCGTGGCCTCAGGGAGGGCGGCGGCCAGGAGAGATCGGTACTCCTCGACGCCCAGTGCGGTGCTCATCGCGGTCCTTCGCTGCTCTGCGGGTCTGAGGTGATCAGGAGCGTAGCGGTCGGCAGGAAGTCCCGGTACGCCGCCTGTACGAAGGCACGGTCCTGCCAGCCTGGAGCGGCGACGGCATCCAGGCCCACCAGTCCCGGCTCGAACAGGATCGGAATGGGGTGGTGCGGAGCCGCCTCGTCTTCGAGGAAGGGGGAGAAGGCCTGGGGGTCCAGTTCGTTCGTCTCGGGATCCACGACGTCGTCGTCGTAGAGCAGCGCGAAGCACTCCCAGGCGTGCTCACGGAATGACTCCAGATAGGCGTTCTGGGGTCGTAGGGGGGAATCCGGGACCATGGAGGCCACCATGCGCAGCTTCTCCCGGATCGCCGGTGCCTGCCCCGAGGAGAGCCAGGCCGCGAAGAGGTCGCCGTATCCCTCCCAGGTCTGCGCGTTGTCCGTGCCGAACAGGAGCGCCAGATCACACAGGCGGGAGATGGCGACCGCTGCGATGTCATGGATGCCGGCGCGGCTGTCGAGGAGGACGACATCGGGACGCCGACCGCTTTCGCCGTCCCGGGCCACTGCCTCCTCACAGGCGCGTACGGCCTGGTGCAGGCGCTGGGCGAAGTCTGCGCCGGGGACGTCCGCGTACGCCCGGTTCAGTTTGTCCACATAGGCATACGAGACGCCCGGCGTACCTCGACCGCGGGCAGGTGCCACCCAGAGCTCGCCCCTGCCCCCACGGGGCATGTACCCGGTGCGGATAACGTGGTCCAGGCCCTCCGCGTTGCCCACGGCCGACTCGACGAGCTGGTCGATGATGCCGTGGGTGGGCAGGTCCGCGCCTTCGGCGACCAGAGGACCCACGCCCGGCGACTCCAGGTCCAGGTCTACGACGAGGACGATGTGCCCCTGGTCGGCCAGGTGTCGGGCCAGGACGGCGGTCGCCGTACTGCGTCCCACCCCGCCCTTGAATCCGTAGAGCGCGGTGCGGTGAGTACGGGAACCGTCCGCTTCGGGAGCGGGGGTGGACACCTGCGCCCAGTCCTCACCGACCACGGTGTTGTCAAGGATCCGGACCCGCCCGGCAGGCCGGCTCGGGTCCTTGACGGCTCGCTCGGAGCCCAGCAGTCCATCGGCCGAGAACAGTCCCGACGCCCTCATCAGCGGCCGGTCCGCGGCGTACCGACCGAGCTCCTGACCGAGACGCAGGCCATAGACAGCCTCAACCTCCTCCAGAGACGACGGGAGGGGCTGCGCACGGTCGTCCAGGACGAGAGTGAAGCGCCCCAGGACATCCCGTACCGCCAGGACATCCACACCCGCGGCCGCCATCTCGTGAGCCAGTGCCAAGGCTCGTGGGCGCGCCTCGGCGAAACGGACCGGTCCGTCGACCGGTTCGGGGGCGAGGGTCACGGCAACCTTCCTGTGATGAGTGCCTGTTCGTGCAGGCGAAGTATGTCCTCGGCCACCGTACGCCGCCGTTGCACCTCCCCTTCGGCGACATTGCTGCCGTCGCGGTAGCGGTCGTCGACCGACCATGTGTTGAAGGCGGTCAGCCCTCCGAGTGCGGCGGACAGGCGGGTCGCCGACCTACCGTGCGTCAGGAGCGCCACATCGGTGGCCACCCACGGCAGGTGGCTGTAGGAGTGCGACGCCTTCCCCGTCGCCGGGTCCTTGACCCAGGGCGACTTCGACGGCAGGCCTCCAGGCTTTTTGGGGTCCATCGTCGCGGGGGTGAAGCGGAGCAGCAAACTCTTGAGAGCACACTCGACCGCGAAGCCGTAGTGATAATCGGCATTGGGCAGCCGTGCGCTGTCGTGGAGGAAAACGCCGTCGTTGTAATGCCGAAGGGCGGCGTGGGCGTAGTGGTGCTCTGCTGAATTCACCGACACGCGACGGATCATAGGATGCGGACGACCCGAACGGCCCAACTCACGCCGCGATGTCACACGTGCGGCAAGGCGTGGTGACAGATGCCGAGACGACTCTGACGTAGCCCGAAGCCGAGGTCCGTCCGGTCCGTGGTGTGGCGTACCGAGCGACGGAGGGTGTGGGTCCGGGCTCCCGCTGCACGGCAGAGGCCCGGCACCCCATGGAGGTGGGGTGCCGGGCCTCTGCCGTGCTTGCGACCTGGGTCAGTGGTTATCGGCCCGGGTCGGGGTACCGGCGCGTCGCGTCAGTGGGAGTGGCCGTGGCCGTGACCGCCCGCGGCGGCCGGCTCTTCCTCTTCCTTCTTCTCGACGACCAGGGTCTCGGTCGTCAGGAGGAGGGAGGCGATGGAGGCGGCGTTCTCCAGGGCGGAGCGGGTGACCTTGACCGGGTCGATGACGCCGGCCTTGACCAGGTCGCCGTACTCGCCGGTCGCGGCGTTGAAGCCCTGGCCCTTGTCGAGCTCGGCGACCTTGGAGGTGATGACGTAACCCTCGAGGCCCGCGTTCTCGGCGATCCAGCGCAGCGGCTCGACGACGGCGCGGCGGACGACGGCGACACCGGTCGCCTCGTCGCCGGTCTTGCCGAGGCCGCCTTCCAGCACCTTGGCGGCGTGGACGAGCGCGGAGCCACCACCGGAGACGATGCCCTCCTCGACCGCGGCGCGGGTCGCGGAGATGGCGTCCTCGAGACGGTGCTTCTTCTCCTTCAGCTCCACCTCGGTGGCGGCGCCGACCTTGATGACGCACACGCCGCCGGCCAGCTTCGCGAGGCGCTCCTGGAGCTTCTCGCGGTCCCAGTCGGAGTCGGTGTTCTCGATCTCGGCCTTGATCTGGCCGACGCGGCCCTGGACCTCGGCGGAGTCGCCGGCACCGTCGACGACCGTGGTGTCGTCCTTGGTGACGGTGACGCGGCGGGCGGAGCCGAGCACGTCGACGCCGACCTGGTCGAGCTTGAGGCCGACCTCTTCGGAGATGACTGTGGCGCCGGTGAGGACGGCCAGGTCCTGGAGCATCGCCTTGCGACGGTCACCGAAGCCGGGGGCCTTCACGGCGACCGCGTTGAAGGTGCCGCGGATCTTGTTGACGACGAGGGTGGAGAGCGCCTCGCCCTCGAGGTCCTCGGCGATGATCAGCAGCGGGCGGGAGGAGTTGGTCTGGATGACCTTCTCCAGCAGCGGCAGCAGGTCGGCGATGGAGGAGATCTTGCCCTGGTTGATGAGGATGTAGGGGTCCTCGAGGACGGCCTCCATGCGCTCCTGGTCCGTCACGAAGTACGGCGACAGGTAGCCCTTGTCGAAGGCCATGCCCTCGGTGAAGTCGAGCTCCAGACCGAAGGTGTTGGACTCCTCGACGGTGATGACACCGTCCTTGCCGACCTTGTCCATCGCCTCGGCGATGAGCTCGCCGACCTGCTGGTCCTGGGCGGACAGCGCGGCGACGGCGGCGATGTCGGACTTCTCGTCGATCGGGCGGGCGGTGGCCAGCAGATCGTCGGAGATGGCCTTGACGGCGGCGTCGATGCCCTTCTTCAGGGCGGCCGGGGAAGCACCCGCGGCGACGTTCTTGAGACCCTCGCGTACGAGCGCCTGGGCGAGCACGGTGGCGGTGGTCGTACCGTCACCCGCGATGTCGTTGGTCTTGGTCGCCACCTCCTTCACCAGCTGGGCACCGAGGTTCTCGTACGGGTCGTCGAGCTCGACCTCACGGGCGATCGTGACACCGTCGTTGGTGATGGTGGGGGCGCCGAACTTCTTGTCGATGACGACGTTGCGGCCCTTGGGGCCGATCGTCACCTTGACCGTGTCGGCAAGCTTGTTGACGCCGCGCTCGAGGGCGCGACGGGCGTCCTCGTCGAACTTCAGGATCTTCGCCATGGGAGCGGTTCAGCCCTCTCGGAAAACGTGGGAGAAACGAACTGCGCCCCCAGCACCCGGCTTCACAAAGTCGCGGGGCCAGGAGCGCAGTTCACTGCAAAACTGGGTGAATTACTTCTCGATGATCGCGAGCACGTCGCGAGCCGAGAGGACGAGGTACTCCTCGCCGTTGTACTTCACCTCGGTGCCGCCGTACTTGCTGTACAGGACTACGTCGCCGACCTTGACGTCGAGCGGCAGGCGCTCGCCGTTCTCGAAGCGACCCGGGCCCACCGCGAGGACAGCACCCTCCTGGGGCTTCTCCTTCGCGGTGTCCGGGATGACCAGGCCAGAGGCCGTGGTCTGCTCGGCGTCGAGCGGCTGGACCACAATGCGGTCCTCGAGCGGCTTGATGGCAACCTTGGAGCTGGTGGTCGTCACGATCCGACCTCCCCCTTCGGAGATCTCACGGGGCTAACTGTCTAGGTGGCGACCAGGTGGATCCGTCGTCGCGGGTGCCGGACCTGCCCGTCGCGTGTTGGCACTCTCCAGTGGGGAGTGCCAGAGCCGAGACTATGACCGCGATTAGCACTCGGTCAAGCGGAGTGCCAATGACGGCGGGGCGTCGGCCGGATTTCGGCCTGGGCGAACGGCCCTCTCGCGGTGGTGCGCCCGCGCGAGTCCCGTACCGGGGGCCCGGCGGGAAATCTCAGACGTAGTCCTCCAGGCGGCCCACCGTCAGGCCCTGCTCCTGCACCCGCCGCAGGAGTCGCGTCGTGCGTTCCCTCAGGCTCGGGCCCGTCGACTCGTCCGGGGCCACGGCGATGATGTCGCCGGGGTGCAGACGGGCCGGGCCGTGGGTGTAGGTGAGGCCGGTGGGGCCCATCGCGGCGCGCCACAGGACGACGGCCGCGATGCCGCAGTCGGCGGCGGCGCGTCGGGTGGTGGTGTCGTAGGTGCCGTAGGGCGGGCGGAAGAGGCGGGGGCGCAGGCCGAAGCGGGAGCGGAGCTTGTCCTGCTGGCCGCAGATCTCGGCGCGCTGGCCGGCGTAGGGGAGACCGCGCAGGGCCGGGTGGTCCAGGGTGTGGTTCTGGATGCTCGCGCCGACGGACTGGAGGCGGGCGAAGTGCGCGTACCCCGGGCCCACTACGCCATCCGTGAGGAACATGCTCACCGGGAGACGCAGTTCGCGGACCATGTCGACGAACCGGGGGTCGCGTTCGGCGCCGTCGTCGTAGGTGAGGAAGACGACCCGGTCGGCGGTCGGGACGTGGTCGACGACCGGCGGGAGGGCCGCTCCCGGGCTGCCCGCCAGGACGCGGGCGGGGTGGCGCGGCGCGGGGGCCGGCGGGGCGGTCAGACCCCAGCGGCGGTAGGCGTCCCGCGCGGCCGGGTCGTGCGGGCGGACCCGGGCCGCGGCCTTCTTGCCGAGCCGTTCGATGGGGTCTACGGACTGGGCGCAGCCCGCCAGGGTCGCCAGTGTCGTGAGGGTCGTCAGGATCAGCAGCACGGCCGGCAGCCCCCGCGTCCTCACAGGTAGTCCTCCAGTCGCGCCACCGCGTACCCCTTCGCCGTGACCTTGTTCAGGAACCGGCGGACCATGTCGGGCATCGTGCCCTTCCAGTCGCCGCGGCCGCGGAAGTGGGTCAGGACGATGTCGCCGGGGTGGAGGTCCTGGTCCCACTCGCGGTACTCCCAGTGGTCGACGAACACCTCCTCCGCCCAGAGCGGGGCGTAGCGCACCCCGCAGGTCTTCGCGGCGCGCAGGGTGTCCTGGTCGTAGTTGCCGTAGGGCGGCCGGAAGAGGGCGGGGCGTTTGCCGTAGCGCTTCTCGATCACGTGCTGCATGCCGCAGATCTCGCGCTTCTGGTGGGCGTAGGAAAGGGCGGGCAGGTAGGGGTGGTGCAGGGTGTGGTTGTTCAGTGTCACGCCCCGGTCCTGCATCTTCTTGAAGTAGCCGTAGTCGTCCTTGACGAGGTAGTCGCTGAGGAAGGCGGTGTACGGGATCTTCAGTTCGCTCATCATGCGCAGGAACGCCGGGTCCTTCTCGGCGCCGTCGTCGATGGTGAGGAAGACGACCCGGTCCTCGGTCGGGATCGTGGTGAAGACCGGCGGGAGGCCGAGTTCCTCGTGGTCGTCGACCTCGAAGCCCTTGCGGGTGGTGATCTCCGGCTTGTGCTCGGGCGGTGCCGGGGGTGTCAGCGGGACCGTCTTCAGGCCCCAGCGCCTGGCCGCGGCGACCCGGGCCCGGTGTGCGGCGCGGAGCCTGGTGGCGTACGAGTGCAGGGCGAGGGCGGGCGGCGCCGCGGGGGGCGGCCCCGCCTTCTCGGGCTGCTGGCCGGGCGCGGGGCGGGCGGCGCGGTCGGCGCCCGCCCCGCCTCCCGCGCAGCCCGAGGCGATGGTGGCCAGCGCGAGGACGGCGATCAGGCTCCGGACGCCCGCGCGCCCGTGGCCGGGCCCGCGCCGGCGCGACTCCCGAGAACAGCCGCGCTTGTCATCATTTTGTACGACAGGTCCCATGGCGCCGGATCCTCCCAGCCACCGCCCCGGAACCCCGTCCGACACCGCCACCGCGGACCCACCGTCCACCGACTGGCCCAAGGGGACCGGCAGCGGCGGGCGGTGACCGGGGCAGGCGGGGGTCGAGGCGGGCGGGCGGTGACCGGCGTGGCGGGCGGCTGGCCGACAATGAGGGGGTGAACGACCTCGCTCCCCTCCTCACCGCCGAGGGCCGTGCCCTCCTCGACCTGGTGCGTGGCACCGCCCCCGCCGACGAACTCGCCGTCGCCACCCGGCTGCGCCGCGAACACCCCGCCGATCTGGTGTCCGCGGCGCTCGGCCAGGCCCGGCTGCGGCAGCGGGCGGCGGCGAAGTTCGGGGCCGAGGACGCCGAGCGGATGTTCTTCACGCCGAACGGGGTGGAGCAGTCGACGCGGGCGAGCGTCGCCGGGCATCGGGCCGAGCGGATGAAGGCGCTCGGCGTGACGTCGGTCGCCGACCTGTGCTGCGGCATCGGCGGGGACGCGATCGCGCTCGCCCGGGCCGGCATCCGGGTGCTGGCCGTGGACCGGGACCCGGTCACGGCGGAGGTGGCCCGCGCGAACGCCGACGCGCTGGGTCTGAGCGGGCTGATCGAGGTGCGGGAGGCGGACGTCACCGAGGTGGACACCGGCGGCTATGACGCCGTCTTCGTCGATCCGGCGCGCCGGGGCGGCCGCGGGCGCATCTTCGACCCCGAGGCGTACTCGCCTCCGCTGTCGTGGGCGGTCGGCGCGGCCCTCGCCGCGCCGCGCGCCGCCCTGAAGATCGCGCCCGGCGTGCCGCACGAGGCGATCCCGGCCGAGGCCGAGGCCGAGTGGATCTCGGACGGCGGGGACGTGAAGGAGGCCGTGCTGTGGTTCGGCACCGAGCCGGGGGCCGTGCGGGCCACCCTGCTCCCCGGGCCGCGGACCCTGCTCGGCGCCGGGCTGCCCGACCCGGACGTCAGGCCGGTCGGGCGGTATCTGTACGAGCCCGACGGCGCCGTCATCCGGGCCCATCTGGTGGCGGACGTGGCCCGGGAGCTCGACGGCGGGTTGATCGACGAGACCATCGCCTACGTCACCGCCGACGGGCTGCGCCCCACCCCGTACGCCACCGCCTACGAGATCACCGACCGGCTCCCCTTCAACGTGAAGAAGCTGAAGGCGCTGTTGCGGGAGCGGGGGGTCGGGATCCTCACCGTGAAGAAGCGCGGGTCGGCGGTGGAGCCGGAGGAGCTGCGCAGGAAGGTGCTGCCCAAGGGCCAGGGGCCGCACTCGGCGACCGTGTTCCTGACCCGGGTGGCGGGGGCGCCGACGATGCTCGTCGGCGCCCCCGCCGGGCCGGTCGTTACTGCCGGTGGAGCGTCCTGAGCGAGGCCGCGTTCGGCTGGGCGCCGACCGGGCCGGGGCGCTGCACGGTGGTGACCTCGGCGGCGCCGTCGGTGCGCGCGGCGAAGGCGCTCGCCGACGTGCTCGGCGGGATGACGCCGTTGAAGTACCCGTGGTAGTCGACGTAGGCGCTGCCCGGGCCCATCGTGGCGCCCACGGTGTTCAGCGCGGCCGGGGAGATCGAGCTGTTGACGCCGAAGGCGGCCGTGAAGTTGACGCTGGCCGCCTCGCGCTGGAAGTAGCTGGTCAGCTCGGGCGACGGGGCGGCGGCGCTGGTGGTCCACAGGAGCGGCCCGAAGACGTTCATCGCCGAGGCCGCCGACACGCCTTCGCGCCAGGCGCCGGAGTAGGCGAGGGCGGTCTGGCTCGGCGCGGACCACCAGAACAGGGCGATGGCCACCGAGATCGACGGGTCCGTGGTGCCCGAGATCGGGTAGTACGAGTACGTCGACGGCCAGTGCGAGAAGTTCGAGTGGGTCAGCGCGTACTTCGCCGCCGAACCGACCGTGATGATCATCGTGTTGTCGGGGTTCAGGCTGTTGAGGTACGCCTGCACCGACGCGGTCAGCTTGGTGCCGTTGGTGAGCACGACACCGCCCGCGCTGGCGGCACCGTCGGAGCCGGCCGCGGCCGCCGCCGAGAGGGCCGCGCGGTACTCGGTGCCGCCGGCCAGGAAGACGTACTTCGGGGCGGAGGTGATCGTCCTGGTCACCATCACCGAGGTCGCGTAGCGGTCCGCGCCGGTCAGCCGCACGGGGACGTAGCCGAGCGCCTTCACCTGGCTGAGGACCGTGTTGTCGAGGACGGACGTGCTGCCGACCAGGTACACGGGCTTGCCCGGCTTCAGCATCCGCTTCAGCTCGTTCCTGGTCGTCGAGGACAGCCCGGTCTTCTGGGTCATCAGCACCGGGCCCTCCTTCCGGCCTGCCAGGGCGGGGGCGGTGACGACGTACGCCGGGTCGTCCTGGTTGACCAGCACCGCGGACTTGGCGTCCATCAGGCCGGGCTCGCTCTGGCCGACGGTGTTCCAGGTCCAGCGCGAGGAGGCGGTGGCGGTGAGGTACTGGGTGGCGCCCCAGACCCGCGCGGTGCCGTTCTTGCGCAGCGGCTGCCAGCTGGGGTTCCCGACGTGGGAGCTCTGCGCCGCGCCGGTGACCGGGGTCAGCTCGCCGGTCGCCGTGTCGACGTACTCGACGGTGTGCACGTCGTCGCTGTTCGGCGAGGTGTGGGCGTCGAACAGGATCCGCTTGCCGGTGGGCGACCAGGACGGGGCGGCGTACCGGCGCGGGCCGGTGGTGAGCTGCTTGACGTCGGTGCCGTCGGCGTTCGCCGTGAAGATCTGGGGGTTGCCGTCGGTGTCCTTGCGGACGAACGCCAGCTTGGTGCCGTCCGGCGACCAGGCGGGCTGCTCGGCGTCGGCCAGGGCGAGCTTGACCGTCTTCGCGGCGGCGTCGAAGACGTACACACCGGCGGCGGCGTCGCAGCCGCCCGCGCGGCGCTCGAACGCGACGAGGCCCGTGACGTTCACGCTCGGTTCGGAGTCGCAGACCGTGGCCGGCTCCAGGTTCGCCGGCAGCAGCGGGCCGGGCGCCCACGAGGCGTCGGAGGGGCCGTACGCGAGCTGGCCGCCGCTGGCGAAGACGACGTACCGGCCGCCGTTCCAGAAGGTCAGGTCCTCATAGGGGGCGCTGGAGCGCAGGCCCTGCGCCCACGGCAGGGTGATCCTCTTGGTGCCGTTGGGCAGCACGCTGGAGATCTGGCCGGACACGCTGAGCACGCGGCTTCCGTCCGGCGCCCAGGTGGCGTAACTCCCCACGTTGGGGATCGTGGTGGTCGTGCCGGTGACGGGGTCGACGAGCAACCCGCCATCGTTGAGGATCTTGCCCTCGGTGCCCGGCCAGGGCCCGGCGTCGTCGGCGACGGCGCCGGGTACGGCGGCCAGGGTGCCCGCGGCGGCGAGCGCCGCCACGGTGGCGAGCGCCGCGGCACGGCGGCGCGTGAACAGTCTCAAGTTGTCGACCCCCGGGGATCAATGATGTCGTCGGAGCCGCGTGTGGGCCGGGTCGGCGTCGTCCCCCGTCGCCGTTTCCCGTGGCCGCACAGTCGTTGCACAGCGGCCGGATCACTCTAGGTTTCCCCCGCCACAAAGGGAACGGGTTTACGGCCGACAAGTGTTCGAAATCGGCGGGGCGACCCTCAGGCCGGCCGGCACTCGTCGGCCCGCGCCCTCAGCAGCTCCCGTTCCCGCTCGTTGCCCGTCAGTTCCGCCGCCCGTTCGAACTCGGCCCGCGCCTCCGCCGTCCGGCCCAGCCGCAGCAGCAGGTCGCCGCGGACGCTGGGCAGGAGGTGGTACTCGCGCAGGGTCGGTTCGGCGACGAGGTTGTCGACGATCTCCAGCGCGGGTCCCGGGCCGTCCGCCATCGACACGGCCACCGCGCGGTTGAGCTCGACGACCGGGGACGGCGACCGGGCGGCCAGCAGTCCGTACAGGGTGGCGATGGCCTTCCAGTCGGTGTCCTCGTAGGTGGGGGCGTGCGCGTGGCAGGCGGCCACGGCTGCCTGGAGGGCGTACGGGCCGGGAGCGCCGGCCGGGTGTCCTCCCGCGCGGGCGGGGCCGGCGGCGGAGGACGCGGCGCCCGCCCGGCCGAGGGCGGCGATGCCGCGGGCGACGAGCATGCGGTTCCAGCGGCGCCGGTCCTGGTCCTTGAGGAGGACCGGCCTGCCGTCGGGGGCGGTGCGGGCGGCCGTGCGGGACGCCTGGAACTCCAGCAGCGAGACCAGGCCGTGGACCTCCGGCTCCTTCGGCATCAGGGCCGCGAGCTGCCGGGCCAGCCGCAGCGCGTCCTCGCACAGCGCCGGGCGCAGCCAGTCGTCGCCCGCGGTGGCCGCGTACCCCTCGTTGAAGATGAGGTAGATGACGTCGAGGACCGAGCCGAGCCGGGCCTCGCGGTCGGGTCCGTACGGCACCTCGAAGGCGATGTTCCTGGCGGCCAGGGTCTTCTTGGCGCGGACGATGCGCTGGGCGACGGTCGGTTCGGGGACCAGGAAGGCGCGGGCGATCTCGGGGGTGCTCAGACCGCCGAGCAGGCGCAGGGTGAGGGCGATGCGGGCCTCGGCGGACAGCACCGGGTGGCAGGCCGTGAAGACGAGCCTGAGCAGGTCGTCGTCGATGGCGTCGGGGTCGGCGGGCTCCTCCGGCAGGGCCGTCGGGTCCAGGCCGCGGCCGATCTCCTGGAGCTTGCGGGCGTAGTTCTCCCGGCGGCGGACCAGGTCGACGGCGCGGTTCCGGGCAACCGCCGTGAGCCAGGCGCCCGGGTTGTCCGGTACCCCGTCGCGCGGCCACTGCTCCAGCGCGGCGACCAGGGCGTCCTGCGCCAGCTCCTCCGCGATGCCGACGTCCCGGACGACGCGGGCGACGGCGGCGATGACGCGGGGGGATTCGAGGCGGAAGACGGTCTCGATCGCGGTGCGCGGATCCGAGGCGGTACGGGAACCCGGCGGGTCGCGGGGGTCCGGCGCAGGATCCGAGGCGGTGCGGGGGTCCGAGGCGGGCTGTTGTTCCACAACCCACCATCGAACACCCCGGCGGTCGTTCAGGCCAGGAAGGCTCAGCCTTCCGCGATCTCCCGCACCTCACAGGTCACCGTCCAGTGCTCCTCGTGCACCTTCAGGAACCGCTTCGTCCACTCGACGGCCTCGGCCATGTCCTTGCACTGCATGAGCGCGTAGCCGCCGACGACCTCCTTGGACTCCGTGAAGGGCCCGTCGGTGAGGGAGATCTTCCCGCCCTCCCAGTGGGCGCGGACGCCCTGCGCGGACGGTGTGAGCCCGGCGGTGTCGAGCATGACGCCGGCCTTGGTGACCTCCTCGATCAGCTCGCCCATCCGCTGCATCAGCTCGGGGCTGGGGCCCTCGGCGGGGGCGGTGGCCTCGTCGATCTTCACGAGCGACAGGTAGCGGGGCATGGTGACTCCTCGGTGCGGTGAGCCGGGTCCTTCCCGGCCTCTCACCCCTTCGTCGAACGGGGAACGGCCGGATCGACACCCTCCCCCGACTTTTCCGGGAAATCTTTTCCGGCCGCCGCTTCCGCGGCCCGCGCCCGCTTCCCGTACGTCAGCCCGGCCGCCGGCCCGCCCACCGCCCAGGGTCGGTCCTCCCCCGCGTCCCGCCGCGTGATCGCGACGACAGGCCCCGGTTCATTTCAACGACGCCCACAGCTCGCTCGCCGCCGGCTCCTGGGCCACCACCCGGTTGGGGTCGGAGGGGGCCGTCACCACGGGCATGGTGACCGTCTGGAGGTGGTCGGCCGAGAGGCCCTTCAGGCTCTCGGCGAGTTCCTTCAGCTCGCCGAGGGAGTCGAGGCCGGTGTCCGTCGTGAGGCTGCCGGTGACCGCGTCGGCGACCTGGTACAGCTCGGTGGGGCTAGTGAGCAGGTCGGTCGCGGCGATCTGCGCCAGCAGCGCCTTCACCAGCGTCTGCTGAAGGCCTATGCGGCCGAGGTCGCTGCCGTCGCCTATGCCGTGCCGGGTACGGGCCAGGGCGAGCGCCTTGGTGCCGTTCAGGTGATGGGTGCCGGCCGCGAGGTGCAGGTGGCTGTCGTCGTCGTCGATGTCCTCGACGGTGGTGACCGTGACCCCGCCGAGCGCGTCCACGATCTTCGCGAAGCCCGAGAAGTCGACCTCGATGTAGTGGTCCATACGGACGTCGGTGATCGACTCGACCGTCTTGACGGCGCAGACGGGACCGCCGACCGAATAGGCGGTGTTGAACATGACGCCGTACGCCACCGCCGTCGAGCCGCCGCCGGACAGCGGGCAGGAGGGGCGGGTGACGAGGGTGTCGCGCGGGATGCTGACGACGGTGGCCGTCGTCCGGCCCGCGTCGATGTGCACGACCATCGCGGTGTCGGAGCGGGCGCCGGTGCTGTCGCCGCCGCCGAGTGCCTGGTTCGCCGCGCCGCTGCGCGAGTCCGAGCCCAGCACCAGGATGTTCACTGCCTCGGTGGGCAGCGGGGCGGCGGTCGCCGAGCCGGAAGGGGCCGGGGTCGTCACCGACTTCGCGGGGCGGTTGTCGCCGAGCGCGTTGTCGATGTCGACGCTCTTGATGTTGTCGTCGAGGTGCCGGTAGGCCCAGCCCGCCGTCCCGATGCCCACCACCAGGGCGGCGGCCAGGGTGAGACCGGCGGCCTTCAGCACTGTCGACCGCCGGCCCGTCCGTCTGCCCGGGTCGTCCTGCTCCTCGTGTCGCGTCACGGACAGGAACGTAAGTCCGAATTATGAGCGGACTGTTAGGACGACCGCCCCGCGGCGAACTTCTTGTGAAAATCTCACGTTCCTCAGCCCAGCGTCACCGTGGGCACCGGATTGCTGCCGCTCCAGTTCGCGTTGAAGCCGAAGCTCACCGAACTCCCGTCCGCGACCGACCCGTTGTACGAGGCGTTCACGCACGTCACGGCCGCCCCCGACTGGGTGCAGCCCGCGTTCCAGGCCTGGGTGATCTGCTGGCCCGCGCCGAACGTCCAGGTCACCTCCCAGGAGGACAGCGAGGCGCCCGAGCAGGAGATCGTCACGTTCCCGGTGAAACCGCTGCTCCACTGACTGCCCACGCCGTAGGCCGCCTTGCACGCGCCGGTCGGCGGAGGTGTCGTCGTGCCGCCCAGCGCCTCCGCGATGCCGTAGTACGCCGGTTTCGGCGCGTAGTTCGCGTCGTACGGCGTCGCCGCTCCCTGGCCAGGGAAGGTGCTCTCCACCCAGGAGTCGGAGTCGGTGAAGCCCCACACGGTGAGGTTCACACAGCGCGTCACCGCGACGCAGGCCGCGGTGACCGCCTTGTAGTCGGCCTTCTGCTGGGCCAGCTTGGCGCTGTCGGACGGGAGCGTCATCCGGATGTCCAGCTCGGTGATGGCCACGTCGACGCCGAGGTCGGCGAAGCGCTGGATGTTCTGCTGGAGGGTGGCGGGAACCTGACCGAGGATCAGGTGGGCCTGAAGGCCGACCCCGTCGATCGGAACCCCTCGCTCCTTCAGCGACTTGACGAGGTTGTAGAGCGCGGTGCTCTTCGCGTTGACGCCCTCGACGTTGTAGTCGTTGATGTACAGCTTCGCCGCCGGGTCGGTGGCCCTGGCCCAGGTGAGGGCGTTCGCGATGTAGTCCGCGCCGAGGCCGTTGTACCAGAGGGTCGAGCGGTAGGTGCCGTCCTCGTTGAAGGGCTCGTTGACGACGTCCCAGGCGGCGATCTTCCCCCGGTAGCGGCCGACCTCGGTGCTGATGTGGTTCTGGAGCAGGGTGCTCAGCTGGGCGGACGTCCAGGTGCCGTTGGCGAGCCAGCCCGGGTTCTGGCTGTGCCAGACCAGGGTGTGGCCGCGCACCTGCTGGTTGTGGGCCTGCGCGAAGGCCACGATCTGGTCGGCCTCCGCCCAGTTGAAGGAACCCTGCGTCGGCTCCACCGAACCCCACTTCATGGCGTTGCCGGGGGTCAGCGAGCCGAACTGGGCCCCGGCGATGTCGCCGTAGGTCCCGGTGAGTTTGGAGCCGGTGACCGCCGTGCCGACGACCTTGCCCTTGGCCGCGCCGAGCTCGCGCAGCGGGGTGTCGGCGGCGTGCGCCACTCCGGACAGGAGGGCGCCGACGGTGGCGGCCCCGGCGAGCAGGGCGGCGAGACGTGCACGGAACGACGAGCTGGAGGATCTCATTGCGGGTGCCTCCGAAAGTTTCGGTCGTGCAACCGATTGACTTCGGAGGAGTGTGGGGGCGTCCGCCACACCCGTCAATACGTCAACTTCCGGCCACCCCCGTTCCTACCGGGCCGGCGGCGCCCCGGTACTGGCCCGCACCACCAGGCTCGTCGCCAGCTCCACCCGCGTCGCCGTCGGCGTCTCCCGGGACGTCGAACGCCCCAGCTCCAGCACCAGCCGGGCCGCCGCCTCGGCCATCTCCGTGAGCGGCTGCCGTACGGTCGTCAGCGGCGGGCCCACCCAGCGGGCCACCGGCAGATCGTCGAAGCCGACCACGCTCACGTCCTCGGGGATGCGCAGACCCAGCTCGCGGGCGGCCTCGTAGAAGCCGAGCGCCTGGAGATCGTTGCCCGCGAAGACGGCGGTGGGCCGGTCGGGGCGGTCGAGGAGTTCGCGGCCGAGCCGGTAGCCGGTCTCGTGATGGAAGTCGCCGGTCTTGATCAGCTGCTGGTCGACCGGCAGCCCGGCCGTCTCCAGCGCGGCCCGGTAGCCGTCGATCCGGGCGCGGCTGCACATCATCTGCGGCGGCCCGCTGATCGCCCCGATCCGCCGGTGCCCCAGCTCGACCAGGTGCCGGGTCGCGGCGAGGCCGCCCTGCCAGTTGGTGGCCCCGATGGACGGCACGTCGGCGCCCGGGTCGCCGGCCGGGTCCATCACCACGAACGGGATGGACCGGCTGGTCAGCAGCGCCCGCTGGGACTCGTCGAGCCCGGACAGGACCAGCACGACACCGTGCGGGCGGCGGGCCGCGACCTGGTCGGCCCAGGTCCGGCCGGGTGTGAGCCGTCCGGCGCTCTCGCTCAGCACGACACTCAGCCCGGCGTCGCGCGCCACGTCCTCCACGCCCCGGATGACCTCCATCGCCCAGGCGCTCTCCAGTTCGTGGAAGACCAGGTCGATCAGCGGGGAGCGGGTCGCCTCGGCGCGGCGGCGGCGGTAGCCGTGGGCGCGGAGCAGATCCTCGACGCGGGTGCGGGTCGCCGGGGCGACATCGGCGCGGCCGTTGAGGACCTTCGAAACAGTCGGTGCCGATACGCCGGCCTCACGGGCGATCTCCGCGAGCGTCGCGGTCTGCGTCGGCCGCGCTTCTGTCCGCGTTTCCGCGGGCTCCGAGGGTGTCATGGCGGCGATCGTATCGCCACGCGACCTCTTGACGAACCTATTGCGACGCCATAGGTTCCCGGAACATTCGAAGTACAGCTCGAAACATTCGTACCGGCCCGTTGTCCGCACCGACTGTCCACCTGGTGGCTCACCGACCTCTGACAGGAGTTTCATGACCACCGCCCCCTGGCGTGACCCCGCCCTGCCCACCGCCGCCCGTGTCGACGACCTCCTCTCCCGGATGACCCTGGAGGAGAAGACCGCCCAGCTGTACGGCGTGTGGGTCGGCGCCGCGACGGACGGCGACGGAGTCGCCCCGCACCAGCACGACATGACCGCCGACCACGCCGCCGACTACGACGAGCTGATCACCCGGGGGCTCGGCCAGCTGACCCGGTCCTTCGGCACCGCGCCCGTGGACCCCGCGGTCGGCGTCCGCGCCCTGGCCCTCGCCCAGCGGCGGATCGCCGCGGCCGGCCGGTTCGGCATCCCGGCGGTCGCCCACGAGGAGTGCCTGGCCGGCTTCACCGCCTGGCGGGCCACCGCCTACCCGGTCCCGCTGGCGTGGGGCGCCGCCTTCGACCCGCCGCTGGTGGAGGAGATGGGCCGGGCGATCGGCCGCGACCTGCGCGCGGTCGGCGTCCACCAGGGCCTGGCCCCCGTCCTGGACGTCGTACGGGATCCGCGCTGGGGCCGCGTCGAGGAAACCATCGGCGAGGACCCGTACCTGGTCGGCACGGTCGGCACGGCCTACGTCCGCGGGCTCGAGTCCGCCGGCGTCGTCGCCACGCTCAAGCACTTCGCCGGGTACGCCTCCTCGGCGGGCGCCCGCAACCTCGCCCCGGTGCGGGCGGGCACCCGGGAGTTCGCCGACGTGACCCTGCCCCCCTTCGAGATGGCGCTGCGCGAGGGCGGCGCCCGCTCGGTGATGGCCGCCTACACGGAACGCGACGGCGTCCCGGCCTCCGCCGACCCCGAGCTGCTCACCCGCCTGCTGCGGGAGGAGTGGGGCTTCACCGGCACGGTCGTCGCCGACTACTTCGGCATCGGCTTCCTCCAGACCCTTCACCGGGTCGCCGGCACCCCCGCGGAGGCGGCCCACCTCGCTCTGGCGGCCGGCATCGATGTCGAGCTGCCCACCGTGAAGTACTACGGCGAGGCGCTGGTCACGGCCGTGCGCGCGGGCGAGCTCCCCGAGGAGCTGGTCGACCGGGCCGCCCACCGCGTGCTGCGCCAGAAGTGCGAACTGGGCCTGCTGGACGAGGACTGGCAGCCGCCGAGCCCCGAATCGGTCGACCTGGACCCGGCGGCCAACCGCGCCCTGGCCCGCCGGCTGGCGGAGGAGTCGGTGGTGCTGCTGGACAACCCCGACGGGCTGCTCCCCCTCGCCCCCGACACCCGGATCGCCGTGGTGGGCCCGCGGGCGGCCGACGCGCTGGCGATGCTGGGCTGCTACTCCTTCCCGTCCCACGTCCTCACCCACCACCCCGAGGTGGACCTGGGCATCGAGATCCCGACCGTGCTGGAGGCCCTGCGGACCGAACTCCCGGACGCGAAGGTCACGTTCACCGAAGGGTGCGGGGTCACGGACCCGGACCCGTCCGGTTTCACCGAGGCCATCGCCCGCGCCGCGGAGGCGGACGTCTGCGTGGCCGTCCTGGGCGACCGGGCGGGACTGTTCGGCCGGGGCACCTCGGGCGAGGGCTGCGACGTGGCCGACCTGAGCCTGCCCGGCGTCCAGGGCGAACTGCTGGACGCGCTGGTCGCGACGGGCGTGCCGGTCGTCCTGGTGCTGCTCACCGGCCGGCCGTACGCGCTGGGCCGCTGGCACGGGCGGCTGGGGGCGGTCGTGCAGGCGTTCTTCCCGGGCGAGGAGGGCGGCCCCGCGGTCGCGGGCGTGCTGTCGGGCCGGGTGAACCCCTCGGGCCGCCTCCCGGTGAGCGTGCCGCGCATGCCGGGCGGCCAGCCCTGGACCTACCTCCAGCCGCCGCTGGGCCTGGCGGGCGAGGTCAGCAACCTGGACCCGACCCCGCTGTACCCGTTCGGACACGGGCGCTCGTACACGGAGTTCGTCTGGGAGGACTTCTCCGGCCCGGACGCGGAGATCGGCACGGACGGCTCGTACGACCTGTCCGTCACGGTCCGCAACACCGGTGAGCGGGCGGGCGCCGAGGTCGTGCAGCTGTATCTGCACGACCCGGTGGCGAGCGTGACCCGTCCCGACGTACGCCTGATCGGCTATCAGCGGCTGGAACTGGCGGCGGGCGAGAAGGCACGCGTGACTTTCCGCTTCCACGCCGACCTGTCGGCGTTCACCGACCGCGCGGAGCGCCGGGTGGTCGAACCCGGCGACCTGGAGCTGCGGTTGGGGGTGTCCAGCGGGCAGGTGCGGGAGGTGGCCCGGGTGCGGCTCACCGGGCCGGTGCGCGAGGTGGGGGCGCGGCGGCGGCTGCGGTGCGAGGCGGACGTCCTGCGGAACTGACGCGCGGAACGGCGGTCGGGTCGACGGCCGCTGCTCGTGCGGATGGCACTGCCGGCGCCATAGCCGTAGCGGCGGCCGGTCCGGTCCGGTCGGTCCGGTCCGCTAGTCCGGGACCGGCTCGAACCGCCACCGGTGCACGGCCCGGCTCACCAACGTGCCGTCGGGATCGGGGAGTTCGGGAAGGACGGCGTCCTGGTCCGCGTCCCACCAGGTGATGACCAGCACCCGGTCCTGCGGGGCGCGGAAGGTCTCCCGGCGCGCGGGCGCGGGCGCGAGCTCCTGCGCCCGCGTCCAGGCCAGCAGCTCCTCGCCCCGTCCGGTGACCGCCCGGGCCTCCCACATCAGCGCGACCGTCACGAGTAGAGGTTGTCCTTGCCGGTCTCGTGCGCGTGGTCGTGCGCCAGGCCGTGCGCATGGCCCGGCACGTGCGGCTCGGTCACCGGCAGCGAGGAGTCCGCCGACAGGTCCCAGCCCGAGGCTGCGCGCCCCCGGGCCACCATCTCCGCGCCCAGGGCGGCCACCATCGCGCCGTTGTCCGTGCACAGCTTGGGGCGCGGGACGCGCAGCCGGATGCCGGCCGCCTCGCAGCGCTCCTGCGCCAGGGCCCGCAGCCGGGTGTTCGCGGCCACACCGCCGCCGATCATCAGGTGGTCGACACCCTCGTCCTTGCACGCCCGTACGGCCTTGCGGGTCAGGACGTCCACGACCGCCTCCTGGAAGGAGGCCGCCACGTCACGGACCGGGACCTCCTCGCCCGCCGCCCGCTTCGCCTCGATCCAGCGGGCCACCGACGTCTTCAGCCCGGAGAAGGAGAAGTCGTACGCCGGGTCGCGCGGACCGGTCAGGCCGCGCGGGAACGCGATCGCCGAGGGGTCGCCCTCGCGCGCGTAGCGGTCGATGACCGGGCCGCCCGGGAAGCCCAGGTTCAGCACCCGGGCGATCTTGTCGAAGGCCTCGCCCGCCGCGTCGTCGATGGTCGCGCCCAGCGGACGGACGTCGGCGGTGATGTCGGCGGACAGCAGCAGCGAGGAGTGGCCGCCGGACACCAGCAGCGCCATCGTCGGCTCGGGCAGCGCGCCGTGCTCCAGTTGGTCCACGCAGATGTGCGAGGCGAGGTGGTTCACGCCGTAGAGGGGCTTGCCGAGGGCGTAGGCGTACGTCTTCGCCGCCGAGACGCCGACCAGCAGGGCACCGGCGAGACCGGGACCGGCCGTGACCGCGATGCCGTCGAGGTCCTTCGCGCTCACCCCCGCTTCCTTCAGTGCCCGCTCGATGGTCGGGACCATCGCCTCCAGGTGGGCCCTGGAGGCCACCTCCGGGACGACCCCGCCGAACCGGGCGTGTTCGTCGACGCTGGAGGCGATCGCGTCCGCCAGCAGGGTCGTGCCGCGCACGACGCCGACGCCGGTCTCGTCGCAGGAGGTCTCGATCCCCAGAACCAGGGGTTCGTCAGCCATTGTTCTCGGTTTCCTGTGTCCCTTGTACCGGGGTCGGTACGGAGGTGGATGGATCGGTCAGCTTCATCACCAGGGCGTCCACGTTCCCCGGCTGGTAGTAGCCGCGCCGGAAGCCGATCGCCTCGAAGCCGAAGCGTTCGTAGAGCTTCTGGGCGCGCACGTTGTCGATCCGGCACTCCAGCATGACCTCGGCGCACTCGAAGGCGGTCGCCGCGCGCAGCAGCTCCGTCAGCAGGCGGCCGCCGAGCCCGGTGCCCCAGTGGCCGCGGGCGACGGCGATGGTCTGGATGTCGCCGACCGCGGCGAAGCCGCTGTCGGACCCGGTGCCGGCCGCGGCCAGGCCCGCGTACCCGACGATCCGCTCACCGTCGGCCGTGGTCTCGACCGCGACGACATAGCGCCGGGTCGCGTCGGGGCCCCGGGCGTGGGCCAGGTCGGACCAGAACATGCCCCGTGACCAGGCGTCCTCGGGGAAGAGGTCCTTCTCCAGCTCCAGCACGGGCTCGATGTCCCACCAGCGCATCTCACGCAGCACGGGCGCGCCGGTCGGGTTGGCGGCGTCGGTCACTTGGGGGTGACCACCTTGTAGTTCTTGGGCACCTGGGCGTCCGGCCGGCGCAGATACAGCGGGCGCGGGGCCGGCAGTTCCTCGCCCCGGGCGAGCCGTTCGGCGGCGAGGGAGGCGAGGGCGGCGGCGGAGACGTGCTCGGGTTCGTGCGCGTCCGGGAAGGTGTCCGGGTACAGCAGCGCGCCCGCGCCGACGGACGGCAGCCCGGCCACCTCGTCGGCGATGTCGGCGGGCCGGTCCACCGCGGGGCCCGAGACGCGGGTCCGCGAGTCGGCGTAACGCGCCCAGTAGACCTCTTTGCGGCGGGCGTCGGTCGCCACGACGAAGGGGCCTGCGAGGTCGGACGCGTAGGCGAGGCCGTCGAGCGTGCACAGGCCGTGCACGGGGACGCCGAGCGCGAGCCCGAAGGTGTCGGCGGTCATCAGCCCGACCCTCAGCCCCGTGTACGGGCCGGGGCCGACGCCGACGACGATCCCGGTAACGGCGTCGAGGCTGCGCCCCGCCCCGGCGAGCAGCCGGTCGACGGCCGGCAGCAGCAGCTCGCCGTGCCGGCGCGCGTCCACCTGACTCGAGGAGGCGATGACGTCCGTGCCGTCGTGCAGCGCGACGGTGACGGCGGGGGTGGCGGTATCCAGAGCGAGCAAGAGCACGCAAACAGCCTACGGCTCCCGTGCCCCGGACATGGCCGCACCGGTCGGAGCCGTGAGGACTGCTAACGTCACCGCGAAACGTGACGTACAGGACAGACTGGGTGGTCGTCGATGCCAAGCAACAGCTCGACTTTCGTGGCCGGGCTCACCGCGGCGGCGCTGGCGACGGTCGCGTTCCTGACCTTCCAGGCGTCGGCGACCGTGCCCGCCGGTCTCGGCCGGCCGCACGCAGGCGACACCTCCGCGAAGGCCGCCGAGACCCCCCGGGACGAGCACCACCCCGCCGCGCTGCCGGCCGACTCCGGGATCGGCGCGCGGGTCGTGTACTCGCCGGCCGGCGACCGGGTGTGGCTGGTCGGGCCGAAGGGCGAGGTCAAGCGCACGTACAAGGTCGCCCCCGGCAGTGTGGACCCGCTGCCGGGCCACTACACCGTCACCTCCCGCGCGGGCGCCGTCACCGGCACCGACGGCACCCCCATCGAGCACGTCGTGCGTTTCGCCACCGTGCGCGACGTGACGATCGGCTTCAGCGCGGCGCTGGACGGCTCGCTGCCCGCGCCCGACCCGACGGTGCGGACGGGCGGCATCCGGCAGACCGTCGCGGACGGCGACGTCATGTGGAACTTCGCGACGGTCGGACGGTCCGTCGTCGTCGTCCGGTAGGCGCGACGTCACGGCTCGGGCCCGGGGGCTCCACGCCTGAGCAACTCGTGAACGTTCCGACGAGACGTCGGCAAAATGTTGCGTTCGGTGTCGCGTGCGTGGTCACATGGTATCAACTTCGTAGTTAGGTCTACCTAACCACGCCCGCCCCCGAACCTCAGGAGGCGTCCATGTCGGTCACCGAGCCCGAGGGCCCGCCGTCGCGGCCGTTCACGCTCGCCGGTGTGTCCATGCGGGATCTGCTGGCCTCGTGCGCGGCCGCGGAAGCCGTCTCGACACCTCCGCGGCTGCCCGACCCGGCACTCGCGGAACGGCCCGTGGAGCATCCGAAGGCGGCCTGAACACCCACCGGCGACCGGCCGCGGACAGCCGTCCGGCCGGCCGCGGGCACCCGTCCGGCCCGACCGCCCGCCGGTCGGGCCGACAACACGCCGGTCAGGCCGACAGCACGCCCAGGTCCGCCGATGCCCAGCGCTCCCCGAGGCCCGTCACCGTCACGTGCCGCACCTCGTCCGTGGTGTCGCCGACGGCACGGTGGATGAGGACCTGGAGCCGTTCGTCGGTCAGCTCCTCCACCTTGCCCTCGCCCCACTCCACGACGACCACCGACGCGGGCAGCGACACGTCGAGGTCCAGGTCCTCCATCTCGTCGAGCCCGCCGCCCAGGCGGTACGCGTCGACGTGGACGAGCGGCGGCCCCTCCCCGAGGGAGGGGTGCACCCGGGCGATCACGAAGGTCGGGGAGGTGACGGCACCGCGGACCCCGAGCCCCGCGCCGAGTCCGCGGGTGAGCGTCGTCTTGCCCGCACCGAGCTCCCCGCTGAGCATCACGAGATCGCCCGCGCGCACCAGCTCGGCGAGACGGCGGCCCAGCTCACCCATCTGCTCGGGGGAGTCGACGACGATCTCGACGCGGTTCGCGGACACTGCGGGCTCAGCCGGGTCGTGCGCTGCTGCTGGTGCTTCCATAGCCGTCCACCGTAGCTCCTGCGGGCACCGCACCCGCACGGGTGAGCAGGTCGGCGAGACGGTCGGTGACCACTTCCGGGTGTTCCAGCATCACGAGGTGCCCGGCGTCGGGAACGAGGACCAGCTCGGCGTCCGGCAGCAGGTCGGCGATCGCCTCGCTGTGCTCGCTCGGCGTGACCAGATCACCGATCCCGGCGAGCACCAGTACGGGCATGTCGGTGAAACAGGCCAGCGCCTCGGTCTTGTCGTGATCCGTGAACGCCGGATAGAACTCGGCGACCACGTCGATCGGCGTGCCCTCGATCATCCGCTCGGCGAACCGCGCCACCGCCGGATCCACGTCCCGCGACGCGAACGAGTACCGCTTGATGATCCCCGCGAAGAGATCGGCGGTGGCCCGCCGCCCCTTCTCCACCAGGGCCGCCTGCTGCCCCAGCGCCTTCAGCACCCCCGGCAGGACCCGCCGCACCGCGTTCACGCCCGCGACCGGCAGTCCGAAGTTGACCTCGCCGAGCCGTCCGGACGACGTGCCGACGAAGGCGGTGGCGACGACCCGCTCGCGGATCAGCTCGGGGTACAGCGCGGCCAGGGCCATCACCGTCATCCCGCCCATGGAGTGCCCGACGAGCACGATCGGCCCTTCCGGCACGGCCGCGTCCACGACGGCCTTCAGGTCGCGCCCCAGCTGATCGATGGTGACCGGCTCGCCGTCCCGTATCTGGGCGTTGCCGCGACCGGACCGGCCGTGGCTGCGCTGGTCCCAGTGCACGGTCCGTACGACACCGCGCAGGGCCGCCCGCTGGAAGTGCCAGGAGTCCTGGTTGAGGCAGTAGCCGTGGCTGAACACCACGGTGACGGGAAGCGGGGCCTTGCGCCCGAAGAGCCTGCGCCGCCGGTTCGCCGGTCCGCCCTGCGGCTCCACGTCGTCGACCTCGTAGTACAGCTCGGTGCCGTCGTCGGCGTAGGCCTTGCCGGGGCTGCCGCGCAGCCCGCCGTACGGCCCCGTCGAGTCGAGCGCGAGCCGGGCCTTCGCCCGCATGCCCCGCCCGACGGTCATCCGCTCCAGGGCGACACCCGCCGCGGCGCCCGCGGCGATCACGCCTATCGCGGCGCCGGCGATGCCGGTCGCCCGGCGCCACCCCCCGGCCGCCCCCGTGGCGGAGGCGGCAACGACCGCCGAGGCGGCGCTCACCACCACCTCCGCGCTGCTCTCGCTCACGTACCGCTCCTCTGTGGCCGATGCCCGTGGTCCGACTGCGGGGTACCCGTCTGGTTACTCATTCACCTGAACGGGCTCATTGACATAGACGCGAGGAACGCGCGCTCCGATGCGCGTGACGATCTCGTATCCGATGGTGCCGGCCGCCTGGGCCCAGTCCTGTGCGGTGGGCTCCCCGCGGTCGCCTGGTCCGAACAGGACCGCCTCCGCGCCGGGGGCGGGCTCGTCGCCGCCGAGGTCGACGACGAACTGGTCCATGGCGATCCGTCCGGCCGCCGTCCGCCACTTGCCGGCGACCAGCACCGGTCCGTTCCCGGAGGCGTGCCGGGGGACGCCGTCCGCGTAGCCGAGGGGGACCAGGCCCAGGGTGGTCTCGCCCGGCGTGACGTAGTGGTGCCCGTAGCTCACGCCGTGGCCGCCCGGGACGTGCTTCACCAGGGCCAGCGAGGCCGCGAGGGTCATCACCGGACGCAGGCCGAAGTCGGCGGCGGAGCCCAGCTCGGGGCTGGGCGAGAGGCCGTACATGGCGATGCCGGGGCGGACCAGGTCGAAGTGGGACCGCGGGAGCGTGAGCGTGGCCGGGGAGTTGGCGATGTGCCGCACCTCGGGCCGCACGCCCTGGCGTTCGGCGTAGGCCACCATCTCGTGGAAGCGGTCGAGCTGGGGGGCGATGGAGGGGTGCCCGGGTTCGTCGGCGCAGGCGAAGTGCGACCACAGCCCGGTGATCCGGAGCAGCCCCTCGCCCTCGGCCCGCAGCGCCTCGCCGACCAGCTCGGGCCAGTCGGCGGGCTGGCAGCCGTTGCGCCCGAGGCCGGTGTCGGCCTTGAGCTGCACGCGGGCGGGCCGCCCGGCGGCCCGGGCCCCGTCGACGGCCTCCCGCAGGGCCCAGAGCGCGCTCACCGACACGTCGATGCCGGCCTCGACCGCCTCCCGCCAGGGCCCGCCCGGCGTCCACAGCCAGCACATGATCCTGACGTCCGCCGGCAGCCCGCCCTCCGCGCGCAGCGCCAGCGCCTCCTCGGGTGTGGCGGTGCCGACCCAGCCGGCGCCGGCCGCGACCGCGGCGCGGGCACAGGGTGCTGCCCCGTGCCCGTACCCGTCGGCCTTCACGACGGCCATGAACTGGGCACCCGGCGCCTTGGCGCGCAGCGTACGCACGTTGGCCCGCAGCGCGGCCAGGTCGATCTCGGCACGGGCGCGCGACGCGGCGGCGGGCGGCTTGGCAGTCTCACTCATCGCGCCCAGTGTCTCAGAGGGCTCGGACAGCCCCTAAGTACCGGGCCGGTGCCCCCACACGTAGACCCGGTCACCCTTCTTCAGCACGCTCCACAGCCTGCGCGCGTCGCCGACGGTGAGATTGACGCAGCCCATGGACCCGATGGTGGTGTGGATGCTGTCGTAGACGCCGTGGAAGGCCTGGCCGCCGTCGAAGAACTGCGCATAGGGCATGGGGGCGTTGTAGAGCGTGGAGACGTGGTTCTTGTGCCGCCAGTAGATGGTGTGCCACCCCTTGCGGGTCGGGTGCACGACCCGGCCGCTGCGCATCGACACGGGCCCGAAGACGACCTTCGTCCCCTTCTGCACCCAGGTCAGCTGCCGGTCGAGATCGACGCAGGCGACCCGGTGGGTCCGCACCGGGCACTTCTTTCCGGCGTTGGGATTCTTCCGCGCGGCGATGAGCTGCATCCGTGCCCAGGTGACGGGCCCGGCGTACCCGATCGCGGGCTCGATCCCCTGCTGCCGCTGGAACGCCCGGATCGCGGCGCAGTCGGCGGCGGACTGCTTCCCGTCCACCGGCCGCTTCAGCCACCGCTCGACCGCCCGCTGATACGGCCCGGCCCGCTTGCTGCACGCCACCCGGGTCACCACCTCGTCCAGCGGCACGTGCTCGACGAGCGCGTACGTCCCCTCGGCCGCGTCCCGCGGCTCGGTGGCGTCCTCGGCGGCGGTGGGCGCGTAGACCCTCGGCGCGAGCAGCTGGTCGGGCGTGTCGATCTCCCAGGACGGAGGTGACGGGGCCGACGGAGGCGGCAGAGGGGGAGCGGCGCGAGCAGGAGTTCCCAGGGGGAGGAGAGCGACGGAGGCGAGCAGCAGAGCCACGGTTCGTGTGCTGAACATCCGATCAGACAACCGCGCCGCCGATGACACCCGGGACTGCCGCGCGGCAGCGTCACCCTTTCAGCGGGCGTAGGTCCGTCCAGTCCGTCCGGCGTTCGAGGACAGGACCCGTTCAGGGCCGAAGGGGGTCTGGGGGCACAACCCCCGGGGACGGGAAGGGAAGGAGCGGCGGGGCGAGAAGAACCCGCCCCACCCCCACGAACCCCCGTCGTCACGCCCGCACATCCCGCCACGCCCCCGCGACCGCCGCGGCCACGTCATGCGCCCCCACCGGCGCCCCGTCCGCGGCGAACCGCCCCGCCAGCCCGTGCAGATAGGCGCCCACACTCCCCGCGTCCAACGCGCTCAGCCCCGCCGCCAGCAACGACCCCGCGAGCCCGGACAGCACATCCCCGCTCCCGGCCGTGGCCAGCCACGCCGTCCCCGTCGCGTTCACCCGCACCACCCCCGTCCCACCGGCGTCCGCGACCAACGTCGTCGACCCCTTCAACAGCACGGTCGCCCGGTAACGGGCCGCCAGCTCCCGCGCGGAGCGCAGCCGGGACCCCTCCACCTCCTCCCGCGCCACCCCCAGCAGCGCGGCCGCCTCCCCCGCGTGCGGCGTCATCAGCGTCGGCGCGGTCCGCCCCCGTACCGCGTCGGCGTCGGCGAGCCGCAGCCCGTCGGCGTCGATCAGCACCGGCACGTCGGCGGTCAGCACCTCGGCCACCGTCTGCGCGTCGTCCCCGGCGCCCGGCCCGACGACCCACGCCTGCACCCGCCCGGCCTGCCGGGGCCCCTGGTCGGACACGAGCGTCTCGGGGAACCGCGCGACGACCGCGTCCCCGGCCGGCCCCACGTACCGCACCGCCCCCGCCCCGCCCCGCAGCGCCCCCGCGACGGCCAGCACGGCGGCCCCCGGATACCGGGCGGACCCGGCGGCGATCCCGACGACACCCCGCCGGTACTTGTCGCTCTCCCCGCCCGGCACGGGCAGCAGGTCGGCCACGTCCGCGTGCTGGAGGGCCGCCAGCTCGGGCTCGGCGGGCAGCTCGCCCCCGAGCCCGATGTCGACGAGCCGCACCGACCCGGCGTACTCCCGCGCCGGATCGACGAGCAGCCCCGGCTTGTGCGTACCGAAGGTGACGGTGAGGTCGGCGCGGATCGCGCTCCCGTGCACCTCACCGGTGTCGGCGTCGACACCGCTGGGCAGATCGACGGCGACGACGGCGGCCCGGGCCGCGGCGACGATCGCGGCCAGCGAGGCCGCGTCCGGCCGCAGCCCGCCCTTCCCGCCGATCCCGACGATCCCGTCGAGCACGAGGTCGGCCCGTCGCACGACGGCTTCGGCACCGGCCGGCGCGACCGTGTGCCCACCGGCCCGCCGCAGGGCCGCCAGCCCTGCGGCATGGGTCCGCTCGGGCGCGAGCAGCACCGCGGTCACCCCCGCCCCGCGCCGGGCGAGCCGGGCGCCCGCGTACAGGGCGTCACCGCCGTTGTCGCCGCTGCCGACCAGCAACACGATCCGCCGCCCGTACACCCGGCCCAGCAGGTCGGCGCAGGCGGCGGCGAGCCCCGCGGCGGCGCGCTGCATCAGGGCTCCTTCCGGAACCCGGGCCATCAGTTCCCGCTCGGCACGACGGACGGTCTCCACGCGGTAGGCAGTACGCATACGGTCGAGTCTCCCCCGGACTCCCCCGTCACCGCACGCCGTCGGCCCACCCGGCGGCGAACCGTTCACCTCATCCTTCGGCCACCACCACCGCCGAGGCGACCCCCGCGTCGTGACTCAGCGACAGATGCCAGCTCCGCACACCCAGTTCGGCCGCCCGCGCGGCGACACTCCCCCGCACCCGCAGCCGGGGCCGCCCACTGTCCTCGACGTACACCTCCGCGTCCGTCCACAGCAGGCCGGGCGGCGCCCCCAGCGCCTTGGCGAGAGCCTCCTTCGCGGCGAACCGGGCCGCCAGCGAGGCGATACCGCGTCGCTCCCCGCTCGGCAGCAGCAGCTCGCTCTCCGAAAACAGCCGCTGGGCCAGCCCCGGCGTCCGCTCCAGTGACGCCGCGAACCGCTCGATCTCGGCCACGTCGATACCGACCCCGATGATGCTCATGCCGAGCACCCTACGGCCGCGCTGTCACAGCCTGCTGCTAGCCTGCGGCGACTTGATCAAGCCGGATCACACCGGATGGCGCCGCGTCACCTCGGACGGCGTCCGGTCACATCGGTGAAGAACCCGCCGCGCGCCCTGGGGGGCCAGTCCGCGCGCCGCGGACAGCTACGCCAGGGGGCGGAGGAATGACCAGCACCACCAACGGCATGGCCGGCGGCGGACCCACGAACACTTGGGGACCGACCTTCGACCCGTTCGACAACACTCCCGAGCTGATCCCGCTGCGCACCGCCGCGCAGGCCGGGCACTGGCCGACGGTGCGGGCCTTCCTCACGGGCCTCGACTCGGTCGACAAACTCGCCTCCGCCTCCAGCCTCCTGGCCGACATCCCCGGCGTGGAGAACTTCCTGGAGCGGGCGGCGGCGGAATCGCCCGGCGACCCGCTGCCGCGCACGCTGCTCGCCGAGCGGTACGTCTACATCGGCTGGGACATCCGCAGCGGCGCCCGCGCCCAGGACGTCTCGCGGGACCAGTTCGCCCAGTTCCACGACTGGCTGCGCAGGGCCGAGCAGCTGCTGATCGAGATCTGCGCCGAGCACCCCTCGTACGCCCCCGCCTGGACCGCCCGGCTGATGACCGCGCGCGGTCTCCAGCTGGGGCAGGCCGAGGCGCGCCGCCGCTACGACCGGCTCAGCGCCCACCATCCCCACCACTACCGCGCCCAGGTCCAGTTGCTCCAGCAGCTGTGCCCGAAGTGGAGCGGCTCCTGGGAGGCGGCGCACGGCTTCGCCCGCGAGAGCGCGACCGCGGCGCCCGACGGTTCGAACTCCGGCGCCCTGGTCGCCCTCGCGCACATCGAGCGCTGGCTCGACCTGGACGGCGGCGAGGACGCCGCCTACATGCGGGGCCTGCCGGTCCGCGACGACCTGCGCAACGCCGCCCAGGTGTCCGTGCTGCACCCGGCGCACCGGCCCGACTGGAACTCGATCGGCGCGCACAACGCGTTCGCGTTCGCCTTCTCGCTCGGCAACCACTGGGAGTACGCGGCACCGCACTTCGCCTTCCTCGGTCACCGCGCGTCCGAGTCCCCGTGGCACTACATACCCGACAAGAAGTCCGCGTTCCTCAAGTCCCGCAAGGCCGCGCTGGAATCCCGAGGAGGCGGCAACCGATGACCACCGACCTGCACGAGCACGACGACCGGACGGGCCTCGCCGCGCTCTCGGGCCTCGTCTCGCACACCACCACGCAGCACATCCCCACCCTCTACGCCCCCGCCTCGGGCAAGGAGATCACCGCCGGTCTCTTCTTCCGCGTGGGCCGCGCCGACGAGACCCTGGCCACCGCCGGCCTCACCCACCTCGTCGAACACCTCGCGCTGCACCGCCTCGGCCTGTCCGATCTGCACTACAACGGCGCGACGGCGAACGCGTACACCCTCTTCCATGTCACGGGCAGCGAGGAGGAGGTCGTCAAGTACCTCAACAGCGTGTGCGCGGGACTGCGCGACCTGCCGATGCAACGGCTGGAGACCGAGAAGGAGATCCTGCGCACGGAGGCGGCCGGCCGCGGCGGCGGCCCCCAGCACCAGATGCCGCTGTGGCGGTACGGCGCGCAGGGCTACGGCCTGTCCAGCTACACCGAGCTCGGTACCTGGAGCCTGACCCCGGACCAGGTGCGCCACTGGGCCGAGACCCGCTTCACCAGGGACAACGCGGTGTTGTGGATCACCAGCGACGAGGTCCCCGACGGCCTGGACCTCACGCTCCCGCAGGGCTCCCGCTTCCCCGCCCCGGCCGCGACCAGCGCGCTGCCCACCACCCCCGCGTACATCAGCGGCGACGACGGCCATGTCGTCCTCACCTCGGTGCTCCGCCGCTCCACCGCGGCGAGCGTCTTCGCGGACGTCCTCGGCCGGGCCCTCTTCCAGGACCTGCGCCAGGAGGGCGGCTACTCCTACTCCGCGGAGGCCGACTACTCCCCGCGCGACGCCGACTTCGCCACCCTCACCGCGTACGCGGACTCCCTCCCGCAGAAGCAGGACGCGGTCGTCGGCGGGTTCGTCGACACCCTCGCCCGGCTGCGCGCGGGCCGCATCGAGCAGTCCGAACTGGACTCCGTCCGCACCAAGCTCCTCAAGATGTACGACAACCCCGACCTCGCGGCGGCCGCGCTCCCCTCGTACGCGCTGAGCCTGCTGCTCGGGCACCCGATCCTCACCCCCGAGCAGCACCGGGCCGAGCTGAACGCGGTGACGACGGACGACCTGCGCGAGGTCGCCCGGGAGGCATGGGGCAACGCCCTTCTCCAGGTGCCGGGCCGGGGCGTCGACTGGGCGGGCCTGACCCTCGCCCCGCAGCACTCGCAGGCCGCCGTGACCGGCACCCGCCACCAGTCCCTGGAGGACGACGAGGTCACCCTGGTCATCGGCGCCGAGGGCGTGAGCCTGCTGACCCCGAGGGGCCCGGTCACCGTCCGCTACGACGCCTGCGCGGCGATGACCACCCGCCCCGACGGGGCCCGCACCCTGACCGGCCACGACGGCTTCTCGGTCACCGTCGAGCCCACCCTGTACCGAGGGGTGACGCCGGAACGCGTCGCCGCGCTGGACGCGGCCGTGCCCGCGCGGGCGGTGGTGCCGATGCCGGCCCGCGAGCCCGACCGCGTCCCGCAGCCGCGCAAGCGGACCTCCGGCCCGAGGTCCTCCGGCAACGGCCGCGCCACGGTGGGCTGGACCGTCGCCCTCTGGCTCGTCGGCCTGCTCGCGGCGATGTGGGGCCTGCTGTGCGGGATCATCACCGCCGACGAGGCCTCCGCCACCGCCCCGGAGTGGGACGCGGTGACAGGCGTCTGGATCCTGGAACTCCCCCTCGCCTTCGCGACCTGGAAGGTCTACGCGGCAAGAAGGCAACGCAGACGCGCCTGACACGCCCATGGGGGCAGGGGCCGTCGCGGAACGGCCCGCCCCCGGAGGCGCGGGAGACCCCTGGGGCCCTGGGGGCAGGCCCGTCGCAGACGGTCCGCCCCCAGGGGCGCGGGGAACTGCGCGCCCGGCCACGACGCACCCGCACCCGCCCGCGGCGAGACCCCCACCCCCCCCCTGAGGCGCCCCCGCAGCCCGCTCACGCGCCCCCGCGCACGACGACCCTCACTCCACGGACAACCCTCACTCCACGGTCACCGACTTCGCGAGGTTACGAGGCTGATCCACCTCGTTGCCTCGCGCAGTGGCCAGCTCGCACGCGAACACCTGCAAAGGAACCGTCGCGACGAGCGGCGACAGCAGCACCGGCGTGACCGGGATCCGCACGAGGTGGTCCGCGTACGGCACCACGGTCTCGTCCCCCTCCTCGGCGATCACGATCGTCCGCGCACCCCTGGCCCGGATCTCCTGGATGTTGGACACGATCTTGTCGTGCAGGACGGACCGCCCCCGAGGCGAGGGCACCACCACCACGACCGGCAGATCCTCCTCGATGAGCGCGATCGGCCCGTGCTTCAGCTCACCCGCGGCGAACCCCTCCGCGTGCATGTAGGCGAGCTCCTTCAGCTTCAGCGCACCCTCCAGCGCGACGGGATACCCGACGTGCCGCCCGAGGAACAGCACGGTGTCCTTGTGGGCGAGGGACCGCGCCAGCTCCCGCACCGGCCCCATGGTCGACAGCACCCGCTCGACCGCGCCGGAGATCTGCGCGAGATCCCGGATGACGGCCCGGATCTCGTCGCCCCACTTGGTGCCGCGCACCTGGCCGAGATACAGCGCGACGAGATAGCAGGCCACCAACTGCGTCAGGAACGCCTTGGTCGAGGCGACGGCCACCTCCGGCCCGGCGTGCGTGTACAGCACCGCGTCCGACTCCCGGGGGATCGTCGAACCGTTGGTGTTGCAGATCGCCAGCACCTTGGACCCCTGCTCCCGCGCGTGCCGCAGCGCCATGAGCGTGTCCATGGTCTCCCCGGACTGGGAGATGGCGATGACCAGCGAGCGCGAGTCGAGGATCGGGTCCCGGTAGCGGAACTCGCTGGCCAGCTCCACCTCGCACGGGATCCGCGTCCAGTGCTCGATGGCGTACTTGGCGATGAGACCCGCGTGGAAGGCCGTACCGCACGCGACGATGACGACCTTGTCGACCTCCCGCAGCTCGGCGGCCGGGATCCGCACCTCGTCGAGTGTCAGCGCTCCGGAGGCGTCGATACGGCCGAGCAGGGTGTCGGCGACGGCCTTGGGCTGCTCGGCGATCTCCTTGAGCATGAAGTAGTCGTGGCCGCCCTTCTCCGCGGCCGACGCGTCCCAGTCGACGTGGTACGACCGGACCTCGGCCGGGCGCCCGTCGAAGCCGGTCACCGTCACACCGTCGCGCCGCAGTTCGACGACCTGGTCCTGGCCCAGCTCGATCGCCGACCGGGTGTGCGCGATGAACGCGGCGACGTCGGAGGCGAGAAAGGCCTCGCCCTCCCCGACCCCCACCACGAGCGGCGAGTTGCGCCGTGCGCCGACCACCACGTCCGGCTCGTCGGCATGCGCCGCGACCAGCGTGAACGCCCCCTCCAGCCGCCGGCACACCAGCCGCATGGCCTCGGCGAGGTCGGCGGTCACCGAGAACTCCTCGGCGAGCAGATGGGCCACGACCTCGGTGTCGGTCTCCGAGCACAGCTCGTGCCCGCGCTCGGCCAGTTCGGCCCGCAGGGCGGCGAAGTTCTCGATGATCCCGTTGTGGACCACGGCGACCCGACCGGCGTTGTCGAGATGCGGATGCGCGTTGGCGTCCGTCGGCCCGCCGTGGGTGGCCCACCGGGTGTGCCCGATGCCCGTCGTCCCGGTCGGCAGTGGCCGGGACGCGAGCTCCTTCTCCAGATTGACGAGCTTGCCCGCCTTCCTCGCGGCGGCGATCCCTCCGTCGGCCAGGACGGCGATCCCCGCCGAGTCGTAGCCCCGGTACTCCAGCCGCCTCAGCCCGGCCATGACGACCTCTAGCGCCGACTGAGACCCCACGTATCCCACGATTCCGCACATGCGCGGCAGCCTACGCCCGAATCCCGCCCCGGAAAGAGCCTCCACGTGCCCGATTTCGGAAATTCCCACGGCTGTACGCAGCCCCGAACGGGCGTGACGGACCCCACCCGCCATGTCGTTCAAACTCCGTTAACAATGGACTGTGATCTCTCCGGTCCCCCCGATGCCCCGGAGCGCCCACCGGCACAGGCCGGAGGCGACTCCCTACGTCGACCTCACCCGATCCGAGTGGAGCGCGCTGCGGGAGAAGACGCCGCTGCCGCTGACCGCCGAGGAGGTCGAGAAGCTGCGCGGCCTCGGTGACGTCATCGACCTCGACGAGGTACGTGACATCTACCTCCCGCTGTCACGCCTGCTCAATCTCTACGTGGGCGCCACCGACGGCCTGCGCGGCGCCCTCAACACCTTCCTCGGCGAACAGGGCTCCCAGTCCGGCACCCCGTTCGTGATAGGCGTCGCGGGCTCGGTGGCCGTCGGCAAGTCGACGGTCGCCCGGCTTCTGCAGGCTCTCCTGTCGCGCTGGCCGGAGCACCCGCGCGTGGAACTGGTCACCACGGACGGCTTCCTGCTGCCCACCCGGGAACTCGAGGCCCGCGGCCTGATGTCGCGCAAGGGCTTCCCGGAGTCCTACGACCGCCGCGCGCTGACCCGCTTCGTGGCCGACATCAAGGCGGGCAAGGGCGAGGTCACCGCGCCCGTCTACTCCCACCTGATCTACGACATCATCCCGGACCGCAAGCTCACCGTCCGGCGCCCCGACATCCTCATCGTCGAGGGCCTCAACGTCCTTCAGCCCGCCCTGCCCGGCAAGGACGGCCGCACCCGCGTCGGCCTCGCCGACTACTTCGACTTCAGCGTGTACGTCGACGCGAGCGCCGAGGACATCGAGCGCTGGTACCTCAACCGGTTCCGGAAACTCCGTCAGACGGCCTTCCAGAAGCCGGACTCGTACTTCAGGAAGTACACCCAGGTCTCCGAGGAGGAGGCCGTCGACTACGCCCGCACCCTCTGGCGCACCATCAACAAGCCCAACCTGGTGGAGAACATCGCACCCACCCGGGGCCGGGCCACCCTGGTGGTCCGCAAGGGCCAGGACCACAAGGTGCAGCGGCTGAGCCTGCGCAAACTCTGACGGCTACCCTGCCTCCATGCTGCACCTGCGCCTGATCACGCCGTCGGACAGAACCGACGACGTGATCCATGTGATCGAGAAGACCGTCGGCACCACCCACCTCGTGGTGGTGCCGGGGGCGGCCCGCAATCCCGCGGGCGATGTGGTCATGTGCGATGTGGCGCGCGAGGCAGGCGACGAACTCCTCGACGAACTACAGCAGTTGGGCCTGGACAAGTCGGGCTCCATCGCCGTGGAGGACATCGACCTGTCGCTCTCGCAGCGCGCCGACAAGGCCGAGGCGGATGCCCCGGGCGAGGCCGCCGACGCGGTCCTGTGGGAACACCTCACGGACGCCACCCACGAGGAGTCGACGCTCTCGGTCACCTACCTCGCGTTCATCACCCTCGCCACGATGATCGCGGCCTGCGGTGTGGTGCTCGACAACGCGGTCCTGATCGTGGGCGCGATGGCCGTGGGCCCGGAGTTCGGCCCCCTGGCCGGCATCTGCACGTCGATCGTGCAACGGGCTCCCCGCCTGGCCCTGCGCTCGCTGATCGCCCTGCTGGTCGGCTTCGCGGCGGCGATGCTGCTGACGGCCGGCTTCAGTCTCTTCATGGACGCCGTGGGTCTCTTCACCAAGGAACAGCTGGAGGCGGACCGGCCCAACACGGGGTTCATCTACGCCCCGGACTGGTTCTCCTTCGTCGTGGCGGTCCTGGCCGGGGCCGCCGGCACCCTCTCGCTCACGTCCGCGAAGTCGGGTGCGCTGGTCGGCGTCGCCATCTCGGTGACCACGGTTCCGGCCGCCGCCAACGCGGCGGTGGCGCTGGTCTACGGCGACACCCATCAGACCCTGCGCTCCACGGAGCAACTGCTCCTGAACCTGCTGGGCATCATCCTCGCGGGCACCCTGACCCTGCTGGCCCAGAAGTACCTCTGGGCCAGACAACGCAACCGGGTCACCGCGGCTCAGCCGTAGAGCGGTCGGCACAGGCCCGGCCACGGCTTTTTCAAGGGTCGGGAGGGAACCCGTTCACCACAGGCCCGGCCACAGGTTTCTCAGGGGCGCGGGGCACTGCGCGACAGGCCACGCCGCGGCCGCAGCCCGCGACGCACAGCGCCCCCACCCCGAACCCGCCGACTAACCCAGCGCCGACTTCACGACATCGGCCAGCCGCCCGGCGACAGACCGAGCCTGGTCGATGTCGGCCGCCTCGACCATCACACGCACCAGCGGCTCGGTCCCGGAAGGCCGCAGCAACACGCGCCCGGTGGCACCGAGTTCACGCTCCGCCTCGCCGACGGCCGTCGCCAGCTCGGCCGAGTCGGAGACACGGGACCTGTCGACGTCGGGCACGTTGATCAGCACCTGCGGCAACCGCTCCATCACGGAGGCGAGTTCCCGTACCGTACGCCCGGTCTCGGCGACGCGAGCCGCCAGCATCAGCCCGGTCAGCGTGCCGTCACCGGTCGTCGCGTGGTCGAGGATGATCACGTGCCCGGACTGCTCGCCCCCGAGCGCGTATCCGTGCTCCTTCATCTCCTCCAGCACATACCGGTCGCCGACGGCGGCCTGCACGAGCTGGATCCCCTCGCGCTCCATGGCCAGCTTGAAGCCGAGGTTGGACATGACGGTCGCGACAACGGTGTCGGACCGCAGCACGCCCCGCTCCCGCATGGCCAGCGCGATCACGGCGAGAATCTGGTCCCCGTCGATCTCGTCACCCGTGTGGTCCACGGCCAGGCACCGGTCGGCGTCGCCGTCGTGCGCGATACCGAGGTCGGCACCGTGCTCGATGACCGCGGCCTTCAGCTTGTCCAGGTGCGTGGAACCGCACCCGTCGTTGATGTTGAGCCCGTCCGGCTCGGCCCCGATGGTCACGATCTCCGCGCCGGCCCGCGCGAAGGCCTCCGGCGACACCCGGGCGGCGGCGCCGTGCGCCTCGTCGAGGACGATCTTCAGCCCGTCGAGCCGGTTGGGGAGTACGGCGATGAGGTGCGCGACGTAGCGGTCGAATCCCTCGTCGTAGGACCGCACGCGTCCGACACCGCTGCCGGTCGGCCGGGTCCAGGGCGCGCCGGTGCGGTGCTCCTCGTAGACGGACTCGATCCGGTCCTCGAGCTCGTCGGCGAGCTTGTGGCCACCGCGGGCGAAGAACTTGACGCCGTTGTCGGGCATGGCGTTGTGACTGGCGGAGAGCATCACGCCGAGGTCCGCGCCGAGCACACCGGTGAGATACGCGACAGCGGGCGTCGGCAGCACGCCGACCTTCAGCACGTCCACGCCGGCGCTCGCCAGGCCGGCCACCACGGCGGCCTCCAGGAACTCCCCGGACGCGCGCGGGTCCCGTCCGACGACCGCCACCGGCCGGTGGCCCTCGAACGTGCCCGCCTCGGCCAGCACATGCGCCGCCGCGACGGACAGGCCGAGCGCCATCTCCGCCGTCAGATCCGCGTTGGCGACACCGCGCACGCCGTCCGTGCCGAAGAGTCGTCCCACTTGTCCTCCTGAGGAAGCGTCAGTTTCAAAAGCCGAGCGGGTGCGTCGGACGATCGGCCGGCCAGTCGGCCTACGGCGGCTCCGCATCCAGGCATTGGATGCCCTGAACATCCGATCACACAAGCCTTTGAGCACCTTGTGCCGTTATACGCCCACGGCTGCGAGAAAACGAACGCCCCGGCGACACTGTGGCGTGCCGCCGGGGCGTTCGGAGTACGTACGAGCGAACCGCACGGGCCCGACCCGGAATACGTACGAGCAGGCAGCGAAGCTTAACGCTTGCTGTACTGCGGGGCCTTGCGGGCCTTCTTGAGACCGGCCTTCTTGCGCTCGACCGCACGGTCGTCACGCGTGAGGAAGCCGGCCTTCTTGAGGGCGCCACGGTTGTTGTCGACGTCGGCCTCGTTCAGCGCGCGGGCGACACCGAGACGGAGCGCACCGGCCTGACCGGAGACGCCGCCACCCGAGATACGGGCGATGACGTCGTAGCGGTTGTCGAGCTCGAGCACCTTGAAGGGCTCGTTGACTTCCTGCTGGTGCACCTTGTTCGGGAAGTAGTCCTCGAGGGTGCGACCGTTGATCTTCCACTTGCCGGTGCCCGGAACGATCCGGACGCGGGCGATGGCGTTCTTGCGACGGCCCAGGCCGGCGGCCGGCTGGGCCTCGCCGAAGCGGGAGGCGAGGGACTCCGAGGTGTACTCACCCTCGACGGGGACCTCGGACTCGGTGGTGTAGCTCTCGATGTCGACGAGCTCGGTCTCTTCGAGCGGCTGCTCGGCAGTGGTCTCGGCCACGGTTCTCCTCAGTTCTTTTCAGCTAGGGGTGTGGCCGGAATTACTGCGCGACCTGGGTGATCTCGAACGGCACGGGCTGCTGCGCCGCGTGCGGGTGCACGTCACCCTTGTAGACCTTCAGCTTCGAGAGCATCTGACGGCCCAGCGTGTTCTTGGGGAGCATGCCCTTGACGGCCTTCTCGACGGCCTTCTCCGGGTTGTTCGCGAGGAGGTCGTCGTAGCGCACGGAGCGCAGACCGCCCGGGTACCCGGAGTGGCGGTACGCCATCTTCTGGGTCCGCTTGTTGCCGGAGAGGTGCACCTTGTCGGCGTTGATGATGATGACGAAGTCACCGGTGTCGACGTGGGGCGCGTAGATCGGCTTGTGCTTGCCCCGGAGGAGGGACGCGGCAGTGGTGGCGAGACGGCCCAGGACGATGTCCTGAGCGTCGATGACGTGCCACTGGCGCGTCACATCGCCGGGCTTGGGGCTGTACGTACGCACGGTTCGTAGCCTTCGCTTCTTCAGTGAATTGGTCCTGACAAGGTCACCGAAGACGATCGACAGCCCAGACCGCACTGCGGTGACGCAAACCGCGTGCAGGTCGCTGGTCATCGGCCCGGTGGACCGGTGTAAGGGCCCGTCCCGTGAGAAGAGCAAGCCAATACACAACGAAGATGCAGGATACCCGCGTCTCGGGGGTGGGGTCAAAACGGGGCCTGTCACCCGATCACGCGTGGGCCGGCCGGCCTGGCCGGAAGCCGCCACCGGAAACCTCCTGCCGGAGTGGCCTGCGCCACACTACCGGAGCCGGCCTGCGAATATGCCGCACCAACCACCCGGAGATGTCACGTTTGCCCGCACTCGCGCCGGGAACACCTGGGACTTCGGCGCCGGTTGAGGCGGAACAGCATCCCCCGCTCCCCGTCTAAGATGCGGCCCATGAGCTATGGGCAGGGGGGACCTCAGTCCCAGTGGGATCCGTGGAAACCGAACTCCCAGCAGCCGTGGACCAGCGGCGATGACGGCCCGACCCCGGACTGGGCCGCGCTCGCGGAGGCGTCCGAGACGCGCAACAAGCGCCGCCGGCTGCTCTTCATAGGCGGCGGCGCGCTCGCCACGCTCGCCATCGGCACCGCCGTCGCCATGGCCGTGGTGTCGGCGAACGGCAACGACGAGGCGAACAAGCCGACCTCCTCGCTGCCCGCGGCCGCCGGCCTGCCGAGCGCGTCCGGCACCCCCTCCTTCGCCCCGACCAGCGCCCCGCCCCCGCTGGACCCGAAGGAGTTCGTCGCCAGCAAGGCAAAGGACACCGCCCCCAACGGGCCGGACCTGCTCTTCCCCGGCACGCAGCTGACCATGGGCTCGGCCGTGTACAAGAAGGGCCCCAAGTCCGACAGCACCACCTGCACCACGGGTGTCCAGGGCACCCTGCCCGCGGTCCTCACCGCCAACGACTGCACCCGCCTGATGCGCATCACCTACACCAAGGGTGACATCGCGGTGACGGTCGGTGTCGCCGTCTTCGACACCGAGGCGCAGGCCCTCAAGGTCAAGAGCCAGGCCGACAAGAAGAGCATCGTGAAGGCCCTCACGGGCGGGGACGTCAAGTCCTTCTGCGACGGCGCGATCTGCCGCTCCACGACCAACTCCTACGGCCGGTACGCCTACTTCACGATCACGGGCTTCACGGACGGCAAGAACGTGACCACGAAGGACACGGCGGTCTTCACCGCGGGCGACGACCTCGCGGAGTTCGCCTTCCAGCGGATCCGCCAGCGCGGCGAGGCCCAGGCGTCGGCGGCCGCCGCGAACTGACCGCGGACGCCGGCCCGGGCCCCGAGGTCAGCAGCACCCGGCCCCGGGCAGCGTCCGCTTGTTGCGCGCCTCCTTGTTGCGCGCGCCGAGCAGCTCGTCGGCCGGGTAGCCGACCTCCTCCAGCGTCAGCCCGTGCGGCCGTACGACATGCACGGCGGAGTCCCGTACGCCCGCGGCCAGCACCTTCCCCGGCCACTCCGCGCCCCGGTGCCCGTCGCCGACGAACAGCAGCGCCCCGATCAGCGAACGCACCATGTTGTGGCAGAAGGCGTCGGCCCGCACGGTCGCGGTGACGACCCCGTCCTCGCCCCGCACCAGGCTCAGCTCCTGGAGCGTACGAATGGTCGTGGCCCCCTCGCGCCGCTTGCAGTAGGCGGCGAAGTCGTGCTCGCCCAGCAGCCGCCGGGCCGCCTCGTTCATGGCGTCCACGTCGAGGGGCCAGTCGTGCCAGAGGACATGGCTGCGCAGCAGGGGGTCGACACCCCCCGGGTCGTCGCTGACCCGGTACGCGTACCGACGCCAGATGGCCGAGAACCGCGCGTTGAACCCGGCGGGCGCCTCCTCGAGGGACCAGATCCGCACGTCCTTGGCGAGCCGCCCGGCGAGCCGCTTCAGCAGCTTCTCCCGGTGCTCCGCCCAGAGCTCCTCCGGCAGGTCGACATGCGCCACCTGCCCGCGCGCGTGCACGCCGGCGTCCGTCCGCCCGGCCACGGTCAGCTCGTACGTGGTGTCCCTCGACCGGGTCACGGTCCGCAGGGCGTCCTCGATGTCGCCCTGGACGGTCCGCCGGCCGCCGGCCTGCTTGGCCCACCCGGAGAACCCGCTCCCGTCGTACGACAGGTCCATCCGCACCCGTACGAACCCGGGCTCTGCCTCGTCACTCACCCCTGGATCCTCTCCACCCGGCGATCTTCGGAAAACGCCTGCGCACAGCGCCGTCGCAAACGCGGAACGGGCCCGCCCCGAAGGGCGGACCCGTCCACTGCGAGGCGATGCCTCAGGCGTCCTTGGACTCCTCGGCCGCGGCCTCGTCGGCGGGCTTGGCGTCCTCGACGGCCTCGTCCTTCTTGAGGGCGTCTTCCTTGACCGCACGCTTGGTGGCGGCCTCGGCCTCACCCGTGGCCTGCTGCGCGACGGTCAGCGCCTCGACCAGCTCGATGACAGCCATGGGCGCGTTGTCGCCACGACGGTTACCGATCTTGGTGATGCGGGTGTAGCCACCCGGGCGGTTCTCGTAGCGCGGGCCGATCTCGGTGAAGAGCGTGTGCACGATGCTCTTGTCCGTGATCACCTGGAGCACCTGACGGCGGTTGTGAAGGTCGCCCTTCTTCGCCTTGGTGACCAGACGCTCGGCGTACGGACGCAGCTTGCGCGCCTTCGCCTCGGTGGTGGTGATGCGACCGTGCTCGAACAGCGACTTCGCGAGGTTCGCGAGGAGAAGCTTCTCGTGCGCGGCGCTGCCGCCCAGACGGGCACCCTTGGTGGGCTTCGGCATGGTGTTTCTCCTAGGTGTCTGCCCCGGCCGTATCAGGTACCGGGGTCAGTATCCGAGCAGACGGTTGTCTGTCGAAGATCCGGGCGAGCCCCGCAGGGCGAGCGCGGAAGGGGTGCGGGGAACTGTGCGACCAGCCACAGCCCACCCGCACCCGGAGACCGATCAGTACTGCTCGGTCTCCACGAATCCGGCGTCCGCGTCGTCGTCGGCGCCGAAGGCGTCGGCGGCGGCGGTCGGGTCGAATCCGGGCGGGCTGTCCTTGAGCGCGAGGCCCATGCCGGCCAGCTTCGCCTTGACCTCGTCGATGGACTTCGCACCGAAGTTGCGGATGTCCAGCAGGTCGGCCTCGGAGCGGGCGACGAGCTCACCCACGGAGTGGATGCCCTCGCGCTTGAGGCAGTTGTACGACCGAACGGTGAGCTCGAGCTCCTCGATCGGCAGGGCGAGATCAGCGGCGAGAGCGGCGTCCGTGGGGGACGGGCCCATGTCGATGCCCTCGGCGTCGATGTTCAGCTCGCGGGCGAGACCGAACAGCTCGACCAGCGTCTTACCCGCGGAGGCCATGGCGTCACGGGGACGCATCGCCTGCTTGGTCTCGACGTCGACGATCAGCTTGTCGAAGTCGGTGCGCTGCTCGACACGCGTGGCCTCGACCTTGTACGTGACCTTCAGAACCGGCGAGTAGATCGAGTCGACCGGGACGCGCCCGATCTCCTGGCCCAGCTGCTTGTTCTGCACGGCGGAGACGTAGCCGCGACCGCGCTCGACGGTCAGCTCCATCTCCAGCTTGCCCTTGCCGTTGAGCGTGGCGAGGACGAGGTCGGGATTGTGCACCTCGACACCGGCCGGGGGCGCGATGTCGGCGGCGGTGACCAGACCCGGGCCCTGCTTGCGCAGGTACATCACGACCGGCTCGTCGTGCTCCGAGGAGACGACCAGCTGCTTGATGTTGAGGATCAGGTCGGTGACGTCCTCCTTGACGCCCGGCACGGTGGTGAACTCGTGCAGCACGCCGTCGATACGGATGGACGTGACCGCCGCACCCGGGATCGAGGACAGGAGGGTCCGGCGCAGGGAGTTGCCGAGGGTGTAACCGAAGCCCGGCTCCAGCGGCTCGATCACGAACCGGGAGCGGAACTCGTCGACGACCTCTTCGGTCAACGAGGGACGCTGAGCAATCAGCATGTTTCGTTTCCTTCAGTCAGGGACGCCCGCTATTTGACGTCCTACTGGTACTGCAAGGGTACGGGCGGTACGCCTCCGAGGAGACGTACCGCCCGAACCCCGGTCAGACGCGAGACAACCGTGCGTCAGACGCGGCGGCGCTTGGGCGGACGGCAGCCGTTGTGCGGAGTCGGGGTGACGTCCTGGATGGAGCCGACCTCGAGGCCCGTCGCCTGGAGGGAGCGGATGGCGGTCTCACGACCGGCGCCCGGGCCCTTGACGAAGACGTCGACCTTGCGCATGCCGTGCTCCTGCGCGCGACGGGCAGCCGACTCGGCGGCCATCTGCGCGGCGAACGGCGTGGACTTGCGCGAGCCCTTGAAACCGACGTGGCCGGCGGAGGCCCACGAGATCACGTTTCCGGCCGGGTCCGTGATGGACACGATCGTGTTGTTGAACGTGCTCTTGATGTGCGCCTGGCCGTGCGCGACATTCTTCTTTTCCTTGCGGCGCACCTTCTTGGCAGCGCCCTGACGACCCTTGGGGGGCATCTACAAACTCCTACGGGGAGGTGGTCGGTCCTACAGCGAAGACCGCTGATGAAGCGTTGTCCCGCTGAGGACTACTTCTTGCCCGGCTTCTTCTTGCCGGCGATGGCGCGACGCGGGCCCTTGCGGGTACGAGCGTTCGTGCTGGTGCGCTGACCGCGGACAGGCAGACCACGACGGTGACGGAGACCCTGGTAGCAACCGATCTCGACCTTGCGGCGGATGTCGGCCTGGATCTCGCGACGGAGGTCACCCTCGGTCTTGATGTTGGCGTCCACGTACTCGCGGATCGCGACGAGCTGCTCCTCGGAGAGGTCGCGAACGCGGGTGTTCGGGTCGACGCCGGTCGCTGCCAGCGTCTCCTGGGAAAGGGTCCGGCCGATGCCGAACACGTAGGTGAGGGCGACCTCCACACGCTTTTCGCGCGGGATGTCGACACCGGAAACGCGTGCCATTCAATGGCTCCAGTTGATCTTCGGAGGTCTTCCGCAGAACCGACTCCCATCCGCCGGCCTCCCCACGAAAAGCCCGTGGGGATTAGGTACGAATGGGTCCCCGGCCTCCGAGCCGGGGGTATCAGGAGGGCGAACCCTCCTGGGATCTGCGTATGAACAACTACTGCTCGCGTCGCGCGAAGTCTCTGCGATGTCGATGCAGAGGGTGTGATCCCTGAGCGATCAGCCCTGGCGCTGCTTGTGGCGCGGGTTCTCGCAAATGACCATGACCCGACCGTGACGGCGGATCACCCTGCACTTGTCGCAGATCTTCTTGACGCTCGGCTTGACCTTCATGGGATGTGAGGTTCTCCGGGTCAGTTGCCGGCAACCCCGCACGCGGAACGCGCACAGGGCCTGGGCAAGATCTACTTGTAGCGGTAGACGATCCGGCCACGCGTGAGGTCGTACGGAGACAGCTCCACCACGACCCGGTCGTCAGGGAGGATACGGATGTAGTGCATACGCATCTTGCCGCTGATGTGTGCCAGGACCTGGTGGCCGTTCTGGAGCTCGACCTTGAACATGGCGTTCGGAAGAGACTCGACGACAGTGCCCTCGATCTCGATGGCACCTTGCTTCTTGGCCACGCTTCGCCCTTCGAATCGACTACCTTGATCGACTCCCCTGCGCATCCCTTACGGGCGCATGCAGACATGCGGGTGCACGAGAGCCGACGAGTCAGTCTACGTCAGGCCCCGCCGAAACACGAATCGAGAAGTCTGCCCCGCGAGGGAGATCCCTAAGCAACGTCACCCCGTCCGGCGTTCCGGAACGAGGCCCGCGCAGAGCGACAGGGGCCCTGGGAGCACAGCCCCCAGGGCGGGGAGAGAAGAGGCGGCGGGGGGTGGCCCACCCCCCGGCTCACCCCGTACGGGGAGCCTCAGCCCAGCGGATCCGGCGCCGCCGTCACACCGTGCTCCGCGAGCTTCGCCTTGCCCCCGTCGGGAGCCGTCAGCACCAGCGGGCCGTCCTCCGTCAGCGCGACCGAGTGCTCCCAGTGCGAGGACCAGGTGCCGTCGGGGGTGATCACGGTCCAGTCGTCCTCGAGGACCTCGGTGCGCGGGGTCCCCAGCGAGACCATCGGCTCGATGGCCAGGCAGAAGCCCGGAACCAGCTTCGGCCCCTTGCCCCGCCTGCGGTCGACGTAGTTCAGCAGATGCGGGTCCATGTGCATCTCGGTGCCGATGCCGTGGCCGCCGTAGTCCTCGATGATGCCGTAGCGCCCGCCGCCCGGCTTGGGCTGACGGCGGATGTACGTCTCGATCGCGCGGGAGACGTCGACCAGCCGGCTGCCCGCCTTCATCGCGGCGATGCCGGCCCACATCGACTCCTCGGTGACCCGGGAGAGCTCGATCAGCTCCGGAGCGTGACCCGAGCCGACGAACGCGGTGTACGCGGCGTCGCCGTGCCAGCCGTCGACGATCGCTCCGCAGTCGATGGAGATGATGTCGCCGTCCTTGAGGACGACCTTGTCGGAGGGGATACCGTGCACCACCACGTCGTTCACCGAGGTGCAGATCGTCGCGGGGAAGCCGCCGTAGCCGAGGAAGTTCGACTTCGCGCCGTTCTCCGCCAGGACCTTGCGGGCGACGTCGTCCAGGTCCTTCGTCGTCGCCCCCGGCACCGCCGCTTCGCGCGTGGCCGCGTGGATGGCGGCGACGACCAGCCCCGCCGCACGCATCTTGGCGATCTGCTCGGGGCTCTTGATCTGCACCATGGGGGGCCTGCGCTCTCCGTCACTCAGGTCGGTCGGGTTACGTATGCACACAACAGTACGGCCGTGGTGTCCGAGAGGACTCCACGGCCGTACCGGAAGCGACGACTACTGGTCGTCGCCCTCGCGCTTCAGTGCGGCCAGCGCACGGGCGGTGACCTCTTCCACCGGGCCCATGGCCTCGATGGTCACGACCAGGCCCTGCGCCTTGTAGTAGTCGATGATCGGCTCGGTCTGCGTGTGGTAGACCTCGAGCCGCGTGCGGACCGTCTCCTCGGAGTCGTCGTCACGCTGGTACAGCTCGCCGCCGCAGACGTCACAGACGCCTTCCTTGGCGGCCTTCTTGTACGTCACGTGGAAGACGTGCGAGGAGTCGTTGCGGCAGATGCGCCGGCCGGCGATCCGCTTGACGACCTCCTCCTCCGGGGCCTCCAGGTCCAGTACCGCGTCCAGCTTGATGCCCTCGATGGTGAGGAGCTCGTCCAGCGCCTCGGCCTGCGAGACGTTGCGCGGGAAACCGTCGAGCAGGAAGCCGCGCTCGGCGTCCGGCTGCTCCATGCGGTCCTTGGCCATGGCGATGGTGACCTCGTCGGGGACGAGGTTGCCGGCGTCCATGTAGGACTTCGCGAGTTTCCCGAGCTCCGTCTGCTGGCTGATGTTGGCGCGGAACAGGTCGCCCGTGGAGATGTGCGGAACGCGGAGCTTCTCGGCCAGACGTGTGGCCTGCGTTCCCTTTCCGGCGCCCGGCGGCCCGACGAGGACGATACGCATCAGCGGAGGAACCCTTCGTAATTGCGCTGCTGGAGCTGGCTCTCGATTTGCTTCACCGTCTCGAGACCGACACCCACGATGATCAGGATGCTGGTACCACCGAACGGGAAGTTCTGGCTTGCCCCGAAGCCAACCAACGCCATCGTCGGTACAAGAGCGATCAGACCCAGATACAGCGAACCCGGCCAGGTGATCCGGTTGAGTACGTAGGAGAGGTACTCAGCGGTCGGTCGGCCAGCCCGGATGCCCGGGATGAAGCCACCATACTTCTTCATGTTGTCGGCTACTTCCTCGGGGTTGAAGGAGATAGCGACGTAGAAGAACGCGAAGAAAACGATCAGCAGGAAGTACATGCTGATGTAGATCGGGTGGTCACCCTTGGTCAGGTTCGTCTCGATCCAGGTCTTCCAGCTGGAGGTTCCGCTGGAGAACTGGGCGACGAGGGCCGGGATGTAGAGCAGCGACGAGGCGAAGATGACCGGGATCACACCGGCCTGGTTCACCTTCAGCGGGATGTACGTCGAGGTACCGCCGTAGGACCGGCGGCCGATCATGCGCTTCGCGTACTGCACGGGGATACGGCGCTGGGCCTGCTCGACGAAGACCACCAGACCGACCATGACCAGGCCGACCAGGATGACGGTGCCGAACTCGATCCAGCCGCCGGCGAGCGTGCCCTGCTTCTTGATGGCCCACAGGGCCGAGGGGAACGTCGCGGCGATCGAGATGAACATCAGGATCGACATGCCGTTGCCGATACCGCGGTCGGTGATGAGCTCACCGAGCCACATGACCATGGCCGTACCGGCCGTCATGCAGATGACCATGACGATGGTGGTGAAGATCGCGCGGTCCGGGACGATGCTCGAAGCGACCGTGCAACCGGAGAACAGGGCGCCGCTGCGGGCGGTGGCCACCAGGCCGGTGCCCTGAAGGATGGCGAGCGCCACGGTGAGGTAGCGGGTGTACTGCGTGATCTTCGCGGTGCCGGCCTGGCCCTCCTTCTTGAGGGCTTCCAGACGCGGGATCACCACGGTCAGCAGCTGAAGGATGATGCTCGCGGTGATGTACGGCATGATCCCCAGCGCGAAGATGGTGATCTGGAGCAGCGCGCCGCCGCTGAACATGTTCACCAGACCGAAGAGGCCCTGGTTACCGGACGCCTCGTCCACGCACCGCTGAACGGACGTGTAGTCGACACCGGGAATCGGAATATGCGTTCCGAGCCGGTAGATCACGATGATGGCGAGCGTGAAGAGCAGCTTCTTGCGCAGGTCGGGCGTCCTGAACGCCCGGGCGAACGCGGTGAGCACGGTGCCTCCTGCGACCCCCGCGCATCTGCGTCAAGGGTGACGGTCTTGAGGGTCCAATAAGAACAACGACAACGACATGTGTAACGGTCGACTGCCGCTCAAGGTGCCCCATGGGAAGCATCTTGTGAATGGGCAGTGCAGGTCACCTTACCGGCGAGAGTGCCGCCGTAGGAACGACCAACCGGGGATACCCCTTATGTGGGGTATCCCCGGTCGGGATCGCTCAAGTCATCGAGGCGCCTGTGGTGTTCAGACGAGCTCGGTGACGGTACCGCCGGCGGCGGTGATCTTCTCCTTGGCGGAGCCGGAGACGGCGTCGACCGTCACCTGCAGCGCCACGGAGATCTCGCCCTGGCCGAGGACCTTGACGAGGCTGTTCTTGCGAACGGCACCCTTGGCGACGAGACCCTCGACGGTGACCTCGCCACCCTCCGGGTACAGCGTCGCCAGCTTCTCGAGGTTCACGACCTGGAACTCGGTCTTGAACGGGTTCCTGAAGCCCTTGAGCTTCGGAAGACGCATGTGGAGGGGCATCTGCCCACCCTCGAAGCGCTCCGGAACCTGGTAACGGGCCTTCGTGCCCTTGGTACCACGACCGGCCGTCTTACCCTTCGACGCCTCACCACGACCCACACGGGTCTTGGCGGTCTTGGCGCCCGGGGCGGGACGGAGGTTGTGGATCTTGAGCGGGTTGTTCTCCGCCATGATCAGTCGACCTCCTCAACCGTCACGAGGTGGCGGACGGTGTGCACCATTCCGCGGAACTCGGGGCGGTCCTCCTTGACGACCACGTCGTTCAGGCGCTTGAGCCCGAGCGAACGCAGCGTGTCGCGGTGGTTCTGCTTGCTGCCGATGTACGACTTCGTCTGCGTGATCTTGAGGCGAGCCATTACGCACCAGCCCCGGCACGCGCACGAAGCAGAGCCGCGGGAGCGACGTCCTCGAGGGGCAGACCGCGGCGGGCCGCGATCTCCTCGGGACGCTGCAGGCCCTTGAGGGCCTCCACGGTCGCGTGCACGATGTTGATCGCGTTCGACGAGCCGAGCGACTTCGACAGGATGTCGTGAACGCCGGCGCACTCGAGCACAGCACGCACCGGGCCACCGGCGATAACGCCGGTACCGGGGGAAGCAGGCTTGAGCAGGACGACGCCCGCGGCCTTCTCGCCCGTGATCGGGTGCGGGATGGTGCCCTGGATACGGGGGACCTTGAAGAAGTGCTTCTTGGCCTCCTCAACACCCTTGGCGATGGCGGCCGGCACCTCCTTGGCCTTGCCGTAACCGACACCGACGGTGCCGTCACCATCGCCCACCACGACCAGCGCGGTGAAGCTGAAGCGACGACCACCCTTCACAACCTTGGCGACACGGTTGATCGCGACGACGCGCTCAACGTACGCGGTCTTCTCGGCGGCAGCAGCGCCGCCGTCACGGCCCTTCCGGTCCCGCCGCTCGCCGCCACCGGCACCGCTTCCGCGGCGCTGGGGTCCAGCCATTGGATTACCTCTCTCTTTTTCCGCTAGCTACGCAGCGACCGAAGTCGCTAGCGCGACGGGCGACTCAGAACTTGAGTCCGGCTTCGCGGGCGGCGTCCGCCAGGGCGGCGATGCGCCCGGCGTACTGGTTGCCACCACGGTCGAACACGACAGCCTCGACACCGGCGGCCTTGGCGCGCTCGGCGACCAGGGCGCCGACCGACTTGGCCTGCGCGGACTTGTCGCCCTCGCCGCCGCGGATCGTCGTGTCCAGGGTCGACGCCGACGCCAGGGTGTGACCCTTGATGTCGTCGATGACCTGGGCCACGATGTGGCGGTTGGAGCGCGTCACGACGAGACGCGGACGCTCAGCCGTACCCGAGATGTGCTTACGGATCCGGATGTGGCGACGCTTGATCGCGGCACGCTTGTAAGCGTCGCCCTTGAGGATCTTCTGTCCGTATGCCATGGCTTACTTACCCGCCTTTCCGACCTTGCGGCGGATGACTTCGCCCTCGTACTTGACGCCCTTGGCCTTGTACGGGTCGGGCTTGCGCAGCTTGCGGATGTTGGCCGCAACCTCGCCGACCTTCTGCTTGTCGATGCCCTCGACCGAGAACCGGGTGGGGTTCTCGACCTTGAAGGAGATTCCCTCGGGGGCCTCGACGGTGATCGGGTGGCTGTAACCGAGCGCGAACTCGAGGTTCGAGCCCTTCGCGGTCACGCGGTAACCGACACCACTGATCTCGAGCTTCTTCACGTAACCCTGGGTCACGCCGGTGATCATGTTCGCCACCAGCGTGCGGGACAGGCCGTGCAGGGCCTTGCTCTGACGCTCGTCGTTGGGGCGGGTGACGTTCAGAACGCCGTCCTCACCCTTGGCGATCTCGATCGGCGCAACGACGGTGTGGGTCAGCGTGCCCTTGGGGCCCTTGACCGCGACCGTCTGGCCGTCGATGGTGACGTCCACGCCGGCGGGAACCGTGATGGGGAGCTTGCCAATACGCGACATAGCTGTTTCCTCCGTTCCCTTCCGCTACCAGACGTAGGCGAGAACTTCTCCGCCTACGCCCTTCTTGCCGGCCTGCTTGTCGGTGAGGAGACCGTGCGACGTGGAGATGATCGCCACGCCGAGGCCGCCCAGCACCTTGGGCAGGGAGGTGGACTTCGCGTAAACCCGGAGACCGGGCTTGGAGATCCGCTTGATGCCCGCGATGGAGCGCTCACGGTTCGGGCCGAACTTGAGCTCGAGGGTGAGGTCCTTGCCGACCTCGGCGTCCTCGACCTTCCAGCCCGTGATGAAGCCCTCCTGCTGGAGGATCTCCGCGATGTGAGACTTGATCTTGGACGCCGGCATCGTCACGGAATCGTGGTACGCCGAGTTCGCGTTCCGCAGACGCGTCAGCATGTCTGCGATCGGATCAGTCATGGTCATGAATTGGCCTGTGGCCTCTCTCGCCGGGGTTTCCTGTTGCGCCATCCCTCTCCCCGATCCGAGACGGGGCGGGTGCGGCGCGGTGGACCTACGGCGTAGTAAGTCGTACGGGCGACCATCAGGCGCCCAACCCTCCAAGCCTAAGCCATGGAGAGGTGGGCACCTGACACGCCCATTGCTTACCGAGAGCCTCTGGAACCCCTAAAAGGGGGTTTACCAGGAGCTCTTGGTCACGCCCGGCAGCTCGCCGCGGTGAGCCATCTCACGAAGGCACACACGGCAGAGGCCGAACTTGCGGTACACGGAGTGGGGACGGCCGCAACGCTGGCAGCGGTTGTACGCGCGCACAGCAAACTTGGGCTTGCGAGCAGCCTTTGCGATCAGAGCCTTCTTCGCCATCTCGCTCACGCCTCCTTGAAGGGGAAGCCGAGGTGACGAAGGAGCGCACGGCCCTCAGCGTCGTTGGTCGCCGTGGTGACCACGGTGATGTCCATACCCCGGACACGGTCGATCTTGTCCTGGTCGATCTCGTGGAACATGACCTGCTCCGTGAGACCGAAGGTGTAGTTGCCACGGCCGTCGAACTGCTTGGGGGACAGACCACGGAAGTCGCGGATGCGCGGAAGCGCGAGCGACAGGGTGCGGTCCAGGAACTCCCACATGCGGTCGCCACGAAGCGTGACGTGGGCACCGATCGGCTGACCCTCGCGCAGCTTGAACTGCGCGATGGACTTGCGGGCCTTGGTGACGGCCGGCTTCTGACCGGTGATCGTGGTGAGGTCGCGGATGGCGCCCTCGATCAGCTTGGAGTCGCGGGCGGCGTCGCCCACACCCATGTTGACCACGATCTTGACGAGGCCGGGAATCTGCATGACGTTCTCGTAGGAGAACTCCTCACGCAGCTTGCCCGCGATCTCCTCGCGGTACTTCGTCTTGAGACGCGGAGTCGTGGTGGTAGCCATCAGATGTCCTCACCCGTCCGCTTGGCAACGCGGATCTTGTTGCCCTCGTCGTCGAAGCGGTAACCGACGCGCGTGACGACCTTGTTGCCGTCCTTCTCCACGACCAGCTGAACGTTGGACACGTGGATCGGGGCCTCGGTGGTCACGATGCCGCCGGCCTGGGAGCCCTTGGCGGTCGGACCGGCCTTCGTGTGCTTCTTGACCCGGTTGACACCCTCGACCAGGACACGGTCCTCGCGGGGGAAGGCCGCGATGACCTTGCCCTGCTTGCCCTTGTCCTTACCCGTGATGACCTGGACCAGGTCGCCCTTCTTGATCTTCATGCTTACAGCACCTCCGGAGCCAGCGAGATGATCTTCATGAACTTCTTCTCGCGCAGCTCCCGGCCGACCGGGCCGAAGATACGGGTGCCACGAGGGTCGCCGTCGTTCTTCAGAATGACAGCGGCGTTCTCGTCGAAACGGATGTACGAGCCGTCCGGACGGCGGCGCTCCTTGACGGTGCGAACGATGACCGCCTTGATGACGTCACCCTTCTTCACGTTGCCGCCGGGGATCGCGTCCTTGACGGTGGCGACGATGACGTCACCGATGCCCGCGTAGCGGCGACCGGAGCCACCGAGCACACGGATGCAAAGGATTTCCTTCGCACCAGTGTTGTCGGCGACGCGCAGTCGCGACTCCTGCTGGATCACGTCTATCTCCTGTGTGTCTGCCGGTTCCCCGCAGGGGCCGCCTCGTTACGAGGTGAGGCCCCTGCAGAGCCTGGCGGAACTGTCCTGCGGGGATGCCCGCAGGAGGATTACTTGGCCTTCTCGAGGATCTCGACGACGCGCCAGCGCTTCGTCGCGGACAGCGGCCGGGTCTCCGCGAGGAGGACACGGTCGCCGACGCCCGCGGCGTTCTGCTCGTCGTGAGCCTTGAGCTTGTTCGTACGGCGGATGACCTTGCCGTACAGCGCGTGCTTCACACGGTCCTCGACGGCGACGACGACGGTCTTGTCCATCTTGTCGCTGACGACGAGACCCTCGCGGGTCTTGCGGAATCCGCGCGCCTCAGTGGTGTTCTCGGTCACGTTGCTCTCGCTCATCAGGCGCTCTCCACCGTCTCGATGCCCAGCTCGCGCTCACGCATCAGGGTGTAGATCCGCGCGATGTCCTTGCGGACGGCCTTCAGCCGACCGTGGTTCTCGAGCTGACCCGTCGCCGCCTGGAAGCGGAGGTTGAACAGCTCTTCCTTGGCTTCGCGGAGCTTGTTGAGAAGCTCCTCGTCACCCAGTTCGCGCAGCTCGGACGCCTTGGTACCGGCCGACATCACGCTTCACCTGCCTCGCGCTTGACGATCCGGCACTTCATCGGCAGCTTGTGGGCTGCGCGAGTGAGGGCCTCACGGGCGATCTTCTCGTTGGGGTAGGACAGCTCGAACATGACCCGTCCCGGGTGGACGTTCGCGATCCACCACTCCGGCGAACCCTTACCGGAACCCATGCGGGTCTCGGCAGGCTTCTTCGTGAGCGGGCGGTCCGGGTAGATGTTGATCCAGACCTTGCCACCACGCTTGATGTGGCGGGTCATCGCGATACGGGCCGCCTCGATCTGGCGGTTGGTCACGTACGCCGGCGTGAGGGCCTGAATGCCGTACTCGCCGAACGAGACCGTCGTACCGCCCTTGGCCTGACCACGGCGCTTCGGGTGGTGCTGCTTGCGGTGCTTGACCCTACGGGGGATCAGCATTTCGGTCAGGCCTCCGTTCCGGTGCTCTCAGCCGGAGCGGCCGCCGGAGCCTCGGCCTTGGGGGCCTCGGCAGCGGGAGCCTGCTGCGGCTTGCGGCCGCGACCGCCACGCTCGCCACCACGGCCACCACGGGCCGGGCGGTCGGCGCCGCCGCCGCCACGGGCCGGGCGGTTGCCGGCGCGGGCTGCGGCGTTCTCGGCGCGGACCTCGGCGATGTTCTTGACATCGCCCTTGTAGATCCAGACCTTCACACCGATACGGCCGAAGGTCGTCTTGGCCTCGAAGAAGCCGTAGTCCACGTTCGCGCGGAGGGTGTGCAGGGGCACACGGCCCTCGCGGTAGAACTCCGAGCGGGACATCTCGGCGCCACCGAGGCGGCCACCGCACTGGATCTTGATGCCCTTGGCGCCCGCCTTCATCGCCGACTGCATGCTCTTACGCATGGCGCGACGGAAGGAGACGCGGGAGGAGAGCTGCTCGGCGACGGCCTGAGCGACCAGCTGAGCGTCGACCTCGGGGTTCTTGACCTCGAGGATGTTCAGCTGGACCTGCTTCTTGGTCAGCTTCTCCAGGTCGCCGCGGATGCGGTCGGCCTCGGCGCCGCGGCGGCCGATGACGATGCCCGGGCGAGCGGTGTGGATGTCCACACGCACGCGGTCACGGGTGCGCTCGATCTCCACCTTCGAGATACCGGCGCGCTCCATGCCGGACGTCATCATCCGACGGATGGCGACGTCTTCGCCGACGTATTCCTTGTACGACTTGTCGGCGTACCAGCGGGACTTGAAGTCCGTGGTGATGCCGAGTCGGAACCCATGCGGGTTAACCTTCTGGCCCATTACCGGGATCCTTCCTTGCTGCTGAGGACCACGGTGATGTGGCTGGTCCGCTTGCGGATCCGGTACGCGCGCCCCTGGGCACGCGGACGGAAACGCTTCAGGGTCGGACCCTCGTCGACGTACGCCTCGGAGATGAAGAGGCTGTCGGCGTCGGTGTGGTCGTAGTTGTGCGCGGCGTTGGCGATGGCGCTGTCAAGCACCTTGCCGACCGGCACGCTCGCGGCCTGCGGGGCGAAACGCAGGACCGCCTGAGCCTCCGTGGCGTCCATGCCACGGATAAGGTCCACCACCCGGCGGGCCTTCATGGGCGTGACGCGGATGTACCGCGCCTGGGCCCTGGCTTCCATGGTTGTCCTTCCAGTGTCTGTCATGGTCATTCCACCCCGCGATTAGCGGCGCTTCGACTTCCGGTCGTCCTTGACGTGACCCCGGAAGGTGCGCGTCGGCGAGAACTCGCCGAGCTTGTGGCCGACCATCGACTCGGTGACAAACACCGGAATGTGGGTCTTGCCGTTGTGCACCGCGATCGTGTGACCCAGCATGGCCGGGATGATCATCGAGCGACGGGACCAGGTCTTGATGACGTTCTTGGAACCGGCTTCGTTCTGGGCGTCCACCTTCTTTACGAGGTGTCCGTCGACGAAGGGCCCCTTCTTGAGACTGCGCGGCATCTAAACCCGCTCCTAGCGCTTCTTGTTCGTCTTGCGGCGGCGGACGATGTACTTGTTCGAAGCCTTCTTCGGCGAACGAGTACGACCCTCCTTCTGACCCCAGGGGCTGACCGGGTGGCGACCACCGGAGGTCTTGCCCTCACCACCACCGTGGGGGTGGTCAACCGGGTTCATCGCCACACCGCGAACGGTCGGGCGGACGCCCAGCCAGCGCTTACGGCCGGCCTTGCCCCAGTTGATGTTGCTCTGCTCGGCGTTGCCGACCTCGCCGACCGTGGCGCGGCAGCGCTGGTCGACCAGACGGATCTCACCGGACGGCATACGAAGGTGGGCCATCGTGCCCTCCTTCGCGAGCAGCTGCACCGAGGCGCCGGCGGAGCGGGCGAACTTGGCGCCGCCACCGGGACGGATCTCGATCGCGTGGATCGTGGTACCGACCGGGATGTTGCGGAGCGCCAGGTTGTTGCCCGGCTTGATGTCGGCCCCGGGACCGTTCTCGACGCGGTCACCCTGCGACAGGTTGCGGGGGGCGAGGATGTAGCGCTTCTCGCCGTCCGCGTAGTGCAGCAGTGCGATGCGCGCGGTGCGGTTGGGGTCGTACTCGATGTGCGCGACCTTCGCCGGCACGCCGTCCTTGTCGTGACGACGGAAGTCGATCACTCGGTAGGCGCGCTTGTGTCCGCCACCCTGGTGGCGAACGGTCACACGACCGGCGTTGTTACGGCCGCCCTTGCTGTGCAGCGGGCGGACCAGCGACTTCTCCGGCGTGGACCGCGTGACCTCGACGAAGTCGGCGACGCTGGAGCCACGACGGCCCGGCGTAGTCGGCTTGTACTTGCGGATTCCCATTATTCAGTCCTCGTCCGATATCGGACGATCCGGACCGCCCTCAGGCGGTCGGACCGCCGAAGATGTCGATACGGTCGCCCTCGGCAAGGGTCACGATCGCGCGCTTCGTGCCGGCACGCTGACCGAAACCGGTCTTGGTGCGCTTGCGCTTGCCGATGCGGTTGATCGTGTTGACGCCGGTGACCTTGACCGAGAAGACCGACTGGACGGCCTGCTTGATCTGGGTCTTGTTGGCGTTCGGGGCGACGATGAACGTGTACTTGTTCTCGTCGAGGAGCGCGTAGCTCTTCTCCGACACGACCGGCTTCAGCAGCACGTCACGGAGGTCCGTGAACGCCTTGCTGGGCGCGGTGACGACGGTGTTCTTGCCCTCGGTGGCGTGGCGCTTCGCCTTGGCGACGCGCGCGGCCTTGGCGACCTTGGCCGCCTTGGAGGCGATGCTCGGGTGACGCGTAGCCATCAGGCGTCACTCCCTTCGGTGTCGTTGGCCTGCGGGCCGGCGACGAAGGACTCGAAAGCGGCCTGGGTGAAGACCACGTCGTCCGAGACGATCACGTCGTACGTGTTCAGCTGGCCCGGCTCCAGGATGTGCACCTGGGGCAGGTTGCGAGCGGACAGCCACGAGGCCTCGTCGGCGCGGTCGACGACCAGGAGCAGGTTCTTGCGCTCCGAGATCTTGCCGAACAGCGTGCGAGCGGCCTTCGTGGAAACGGTCTCGCCCTCGATCACGCCGGTGACGACGTGAATGCGGTTGTGGCGGGCCCGGTCGGTGAGGGCGTGACGCAGAGCGGCAGCCTTCATCTTCTTCGGGGTCCGCTGCGAGTAGTCACGCGGCTGCGGGCCGTGGACGACGCCACCGCCGGCGAACTGCGGCGCGCGGGTCGAGCCCTGGCGCGCGCGGCCGGTGCCCTTCTGACGGTAAGGCTTCTTACCGCCACCGCGGACTTCACCGCGGCGCTTGGTCTTGTGCGTGCCCTGACGGGCAGCCGCGTTCTGCGCGACGACGACCTGGTGGATCAGCGGGATGCTGATCTTCTCCACGCCGAAGATCTCCGCGGGGAGCTCGACGCTTCCGGTCTTCTCGCCTGCAGGCGAAAGGATGTCAACAGTGCTCATCGGTACCTCAGGCCCCCTTGGCCGCAGTGCGGACCAGGACGAGGCCGCCGTTCGGACCGGGGACAGCGCCCTTGATGAGCAGCAGACCCTTCTCCGCGTCAACGGCGTGGACGGTCAGGTTCTGGGTGGTGACACGCTCGTTGCCCATGCGACCCGCCATGCGGAGGCCCTTGAACACGCGGCCCGGGGTGGCGCAGCCACCGATGGAACCGGGCGAGCGGTGCTTGCGCTGGGTGCCGTGTCCGGCGCCGAGGCCCTTGAAGTTGTGACGCTTCATGACACCGGCGAAGCCCTTGCCCTTGCTCTTGCCGGTCACGTCGACCTTCACGCCGGCCTCGAACACCTCAGCGGTGATCTCCTGGCCCAGCGTGTACTCGGAGGCGTCCGCGGTGCGGATCTCGACGAGGTGGCGACGGGGGGTGACGTCGGCCTTGGCGAAGTGGCCCTTGAGGGGCTTGTTCACCTTGCGCGGGTCGATCTCGCCGAAGGCGATCTGGACGGACTCGTAGCCGTCGCTGTCGTTCGTACGGACCTGGGTCACGACGTTGGGGCTGGCCTTGACGACGGTGACGGGAACAACACGGTTGTTCTCGTCCCACACCTGCGTCATGCCGAGCTTCTCGCCCAGGATGCCCTTGATCTGCTTAGCCATTCTTCAGATCACCGGCCCCTAAAGCTTGATCTCGATGTCGACACCGGCCGGGAGGTCGAGTCGCATCAGAGAGTCAACGGTCTTGGGAGTCGGGTCGAGAATGTCGATCAGGCGCTTGTGCGTGCGCATCTCGAAGTGCTCGCGCGAGTCCTTGTACTTGTGCGGCGACTTGATGACGCAGTACACGTTCTTCTCAGTGGGCAGCGGCACCGGGCCCGCGACCGACGCACCAGTGCGGGTCACCGTCTCGACGATCTTCTTCGCCGAGGAGTCGATGACCTCGTGGTCGTAGGCCTTGAGCCGGATGCGGATCTTCTGTCCCGCCATGGCTACTCAGTAGTCCTGTCTCTTCTAACGCTCTGGAACCAGATGGTCCGTTCACTTCGTTCCTCCGACCCACGCGGTCGGGTGTGTCGCGCTCTCGCCGACACAGATGCCCCTTGTTCGAGCATCCCTGCTGGGAAAGCACGGCCCTTCCGGAACCGCAAGCCGGGGACGAAAGGTCCACCGGGTGCCTGGTCGGCGCTCTATTGACACTTCCCGAAAGATTCCCGTACGTCCGCCCCAGCGCTGCCAGCTGGCAGTTAGGGCGACGAGTACTGTGGGACTCGCTTTCGGTCCTCCCGGCGGGAGGCGCGCAACATCAACACTCGACCGAGCAACTCCGACAGTCTGCCATATGGGGCACTGCCCTGGCCAATCAAGCCGGAGACAATACCCCGAACGTGACGCAGGTCAAACGCACGCACGGCACGCCGCGCCTCCAGGGCCGCGTCGAAGGCCCGTAACCGCGCCTTCCCCCTCCGGTGCGCCTGCCCCGGGCCGCTGCACACCGGGCAGCAGGGCGACCCGCCACATCCGGACGGCATCCGACGCGATGGTGTCCCCTGCGCCGTCGACGAGCCGGCAGGCGTCCCCCGGAGTGCTGGGGAACCGTCTGGTCGGGAACCGTGTGCTCGGGAACCGAAGCGCGGGTCGGTCAGGAGCCGGTGTCCTCCGGCTCGTTTTCAGAACTGCTCGATCTCCTGGCCGTCCGGAATCTGGTAGCAACCGGAGACGACGAAGAAATTGAGGTTCGGCGGATCATCCTTGGCTCGGTGGACGATTTTGACACTGAACTTCTTCTTGTCGTTGTCGGCCGTGAGGCTGAGGTTCTTGTTGCGACTGCTGTCCGGCCCGTAGTCGGCGATGTTCCAACCATGCTCGGGAAGGTCCGTCTTGAGCCGGGTCATGGCGCCCCCGAGCTGCTCGGACGAAGCCGGGGTGAAGGACCATGAGTGGAACATCTGAAAGTATTTCTCCGGGTCTTTCCCGCCGCACTCCTTGACCCCCGGACCGGTGTCGGATGCCTTCCCCTGAAGCCCGATGAGGTTGTACAGCTCACTCGAGACCTTCTTGATGTCATCGGCGGCGTCGCTGGACGTACTGATGCCGGAGGACGGGATGTCGTCGGAACTTTTGGTGTCAGTCATGCCGCATCCGGTGAGGATCGTAAGGGCGATGGGCAGGGTGAGCGCGATTGCGCCCAGTTTCGTCTTCACGTCGAGGGCCTCGCTTGATCGAACCGGGCCACGGGCCGGTCTCCTGGTCGGGCGGACCACGCTTCCTACTTCACATGGGCCCACGGGTCCGGTGGCGGCTTCAGCTGCACGTCGTCTCCCTTTCCGACGGTGACCAGCGCCTGGTTGCGCAGACTGTCGGAGCCCGCGTCCCAGTAACCGCTGTGCCCATCGGTGTCCGTGGTCATCTGGTTGGCGCCGAAGTCCGGATCGCTGGGGATGATGAAGCCGTCCCCGCCGTGGCCCCACCGGCCGAGGTCGGGGACCACGTCGCCATCGGCCTCCTCGTTCCAGACATGTCCCTGGGGAACGTCCAGCTCATCGGCACCGGACACCTTGACTCCGGGACTGCCCGCGAAGACGACGTCATCGGCTCTGAGGTGTCCCGTCTCGGCCGCGGCGCCGACAAGGGTCGTTCCGTACGAGTGCGCGATCACGGTGGTGTGGGCCGGCGATTCTCCGGAGTGCGAGGCGTCGAGTCCATCCATGAAGTTGCGGAATGCCGGCGCGCCGTCGTACGCGTAGTGCTCGAACGGTGCGTCCTTGACGACATCGTCCGGGGCCTCGTAGCCGAGCCAGGTGATCGTGGAAACGGACTGACCGTGTGCCTCGGTGTCGGCCACACGCCACAGGTCCGTCATCCGGTTGATGTCACCGCCGACCTTCCCCAGTTCCGCCGTGGTCCCCGGCACATAGACCGCTCGGTGGTCCGCGGTGTCCGGGTTTCCGTTGGCGACGATCGCGCGTCCGTCGTTGTCGGCGCTGAATCCCAGCAGGTAGGCCTCGGGCAGCTTGCCGTTTCCGGTGGCGTCGAAGCGAGTCTGTATGGCCTGCATGCCCTTCAGGGACTTGGTGAGATGCTCGATCCGATCCCCGTACTTGTTGTGCCAGGCCATCCATTCGTCGGTGTGGACCTTCGACGGATAGCCGCCCGCGGTGATGTAGGTCCACTCGTCGGCAGGCGCCGCCGGAATCGAGTTCAGTTCCATCCGCATCCTGCCCCGCGTCTCGTCGAAGACCATCCGGTTCGCCTCGTCCCGGACCGCTGCGGGAACCCCGTCGAGCGCGCCCACGGCGTCGGGACGCATGGAGATCCACGCCGCCTGCTGCTCCGCGTCGAGCCCCTTCCACCACGCCGCGTTGTCCTTCGCGCCGCCGCCCTGGGGCGGCTGGGGCAGGGAGTCGAGGTACTTCTTGCCCGCGTCCTTCACACCGCTCGTGTCCGAGGACGCGTCGGCCCAGTCCCCGTCGGAGACCGTCAGGTCGTCGTCCGCCTTCAGCGCGCGCAGCTTCGGCGCCCACTTCTCGTCCGCCTCCGTGGCCTCCTTGAGCGCGGCGGCGATCTGGTCGGCATAGTCCTGGGCGAGGCGGTGGTTGGGGTTGGGATCGAAGTCGGCCGATTGGCGGCCTATCGCGGCGGCAGTCCCGTCCGTCAGGCCGGTCACCGTGCCACCGTCGGGAATCCTGCCGTCGGCGTCCTTCTCCCCGCCCGCCGGGTAGCTCACCGAACCGTCGGCGTGGACGGTGAGCTGCGCCGCCCGCGCGCCGTCGAGCGCCGCGTCGAGCTTCCTCTTGGCCGACCCCACCTCGTACGAGAACGCTTCGAGGGCCGCACCGATCAGACCGCACTCGACCTGGATGTAGTGGAAGTTCTTGCCCAGCTCCCCCACCTGTTCGACGGCCGCCGTCGCGGCCTCGCCCTTCAGAGAGTTCCTCATGGCCACGGCGATCTGGTTGTCCAACCGGTCCTTGGCCGCACTCGCCATGTCAGACGTGCTGCGGTACCCCTCGGCGGCTTCGGAGTATGCGGTGGGCTTGACCGCCTTGAGCGTCGCCAGATCCATGACGTCTCGTCACCGCCCCTTGTCCTGACCGCCGACCGCGGCTGTATCGGCGTACTCCACCTTCAGGTTGCCGATCTCGGCCTCGATCGCCTCATCGGTCTTCAGCTGGTCGTTGCCGGCCTTCTCCAGCAAACCGGAGAGCTTGCCGCAGCGGCCGCTGACCTTCTTGACGTACGTCTCCCACGAACTGTGGACATCCTTCTGAGCCGTCGCGGTCAGGCATCCGGTGTCCTCGCCAAGGCCCTTCTGGCCGTCCGTCAGCTTCGCCATCGCCTTGCCGACGTCCTCACGAAGCGAACCCACGTCCTGGCCCGCCTTGGACCAGGCCGGCTTGTTCGACACCAGCGTGCCGCTGCCGCCCGGGTCGAGCGGTACGTGGTTCAGCTGCATCCGCGCCGAACGCTGGTCTGCGGCCGCGCTCTTGAGCTGCTCCCACTCTTCCCACGCCATGCATAGCTCCCCGTCGTCACTGCAAACGTGCGGCGTCTACGTTGTCACGATTGGCATGTACCGTAGCGCGTTCCTCGCGGCCCCAGCTGAGTACGGATACCTACTCCGCGCCCGTACTTCTTCGGATGCTCCGCATCCTGGCGGCAGGCGCGGCGTCGTGGATCGCCGTTCTCCCGGTGGGGCCGCTGCTGCTGGCCGCCGTGCTGGTGGCCTGACGTGAGCGAAGGCGGCGACCGTCCTTCCGCTCACCGGCCCCCGGGCTCCGCAGTGAGTGCCGCGCCCCCGGTGCCCCCGCGCGCCGAGCCCGTCGCGTGCCGTTGCCTGCCCGCAGACCGGACCATCTCCACCGAGGGTCTCCCCCCGCCACCCCTTCTGGTCCAGGCGCCCACCCGGGCGGCCGGAGGCATGCGAAAGGGCCCGTACGACCGAAGTCGTACGGGCCCTCTCAAGGTGCTCGGCTCAAGCGAGAGCTTGTGCCACAGCCACCAGGTCGATCAGCAAGAACTACTTGGTGATCTTGGTGACCTGGCCGGCGCCCACCGTGCGACCACCCTCACGGATGGCGAACTTCAGGCCCTCTTCCATGGCGATGGGCTGGATGAGCTCCACCTTCATCTCGGTGTTGTCACCCGGCATCACCATCTCGGTGCCCTCGGGGAGGGTCACCACGCCGGTCACGTCCGTCGTGCGGAAGTAGAACTGCGGACGGTAGTTGTTGAAGAACGGCGTGTGGCGGCCACCCTCGTCCTTGGACAGGATGTAGGCCTGGGCCTCGAAGTCGGTGTGCGGCGTGACCGAACCCGGCTTGATGATGACCTGGCCGCGCTCGACGTCCTCGCGCTTGATGCCGCGGAGCAGCAGACCGACGTTCTCACCGGCCTGGCCCTCGTCGAGCAGCTTGCGGAACATCTCGATGCCGGTGACCGTGGTGGTGGTCTTCTCCTGCTTGATGCCGATGATGTCAACGGTCTCGTTGACCTTCAGGACACCACGCTCGATACGGCCGGTGACGACCGTACCGCGACCGGTGATCGTGAAGACGTCCTCGACGGGCATGAGGAACGGCTTGTCGACGTCACGCTCGGGGGTCGGGATCGCGTCGTCGACGGCCTGCATGAGGTCGAGAACCGACTGACCCCACTCGGCGTCGCCCTCGAGCGCCTTGAGCGCCGAGACCTTGACGACCGGCAGGTCGTCGCCCGGGAACTCGTACTCGGAGAGGAGCTCACGGACCTCGAGCTCGACGAGCTCCAGGATCTCCTCGTCGTCCACCATGTCGGCCTTGTTCAGGGCGACGACGATGTACGGAACGCCGACCTGGCGGGCCAGGAGCACGTGCTCCTTGGTCTGCGGCATCGGGCCGTCGGTGGCGGCGACCACGAGGATCGCGCCGTCCATCTGCGCGGCACCGGTGATCATGTTCTTGATGTAGTCCGCGTGACCCGGGCAGTCGACGTGGGCGTAGTGGCGGCCCTCCGTCTGGTACTCGACGTGCGCGATGGAGATGGTGATACCGCGCTGACGCTCTTCGGGAGCCTTGTCGATCTGGTCGAAGGCCGAGGCCTCGTTCAGGTCCGGGTACTTGTCGTGCAGCACCTTGGTAATGGCGGCCGTGAGGGTCGTCTTACCGTGGTCGATGTGACCGATGGTGCCGATGTTGACGTGCGGCTTAGTCCGCTCGAACTTCGCCTTCGCCACGGGGGTCCTCCTGGGAGTGGTTCTGGAACGCCTTGCTTCATCGGCGCCAGGTGATCTTTGCTGGAAAGCCCGGGTCCAGGGGGCAAACATCCGGGGATGCGGTTGTTTGCCCCTTGAGGCTCCGGAGTCAAGCCTACGGCGTGTAAACCGAGTGTGTTACTCGCCCTTGGCCTTCGCGATGATCTCCTCGGCGACGTTCCGGGGAACCTCGGCGTAGGAGTCGAACTGCATCGAGTAGCTTGCGCGACCCGACGTCTTGCTGCGGAGGTCGCCGACGTAGCCGAACATCTCCGAGAGGGGCACGAGGCCCTTCACGACGCGAGCACCGGCACGCTCCTCCATGGCCTGGATCTGGCCACGGCGGGAGTTGATGTCGCCGATGACCTCGCCCATGTAGTCCTCGGGCGTGGTGACCTCGACGGCCATCATCGGCTCGAGCAGCACGGGGCTGGCCTTGCGCGCGGCCTCCTTGAAGGCCTGCGAACCGGCGATCTTGAACGCGAGCTCGGAGGAGTCCACCTCGTGGTAGCCACCGTCGAGCAGGATCACGCGCACACCGGTCATCTCGTAACCGGCGAGGATGCCGAACTGCATGGCCTCCTGCGCACCGGCGTCGACCGAAGGGATGTACTCCTTCGGGATGCGACCACCGGTCACCTTGTTCACGAACTCGTACGAGGCGTCGCCGCCCTCGATCGGCTCGATCGCGATCTGCACCTTGGCGAACTGGCCGGTACCACCAGTCTGCTTCTTGTGCGTGTAGTCCACCCGGTCGACCGCCTTGCGGATGGTCTCGCGGTAGGCGACCTGCGGCTTGCCGACGTTGGCCTCGACCTTGAACTCACGGCGCATACGGTCGACCAGCACCTCGAGGTGCAGCTCGCCCATGCCACCGATGATGGTCTGGCCGGTCTCCTCGTCCGAGTGGACCTGGAACGACGGGTCCTCTTCGGCCAGGCGCTGGATCGCGATGCCCAGCTTCTCCTGGTCGCCCTTCGACTTGGGCTCGATGGCGACCTGGATGACCGGAGCCGGGAAGTCCATGGACTCCAGGATCACGGGCTGCTTGTCGTCGCACAGCGTCTCGCCGGTCGTGGTCTGCTTCAGACCCATGACGGCGACGATGTCGCCGGCGCCGACCGACGCGATCTCCTCACGCTTGTTCGCGTGCATGCGGTAGATCTTGCCGATGCGCTCCTTCTTGCCCTTGACGGAGTTCAGCACGGCGGTGCCGGACTCCAGGCGGCCCGAGTAAACCCGGACGAAGGTGAGCTTGCCGAGGTGCGGGTCGCTCATGATCTTGAACGCCAGCGCCGACAGCGGCTCGTCGTCGGACGGCTTGCGCTTGACCACGACCTCCGGGTCCTTCACGTCGTGGCCCTCGATGGCCTCGACGTCCAGGGGGGAGGGGAGGTAGCGCACGACCGCGTCGAGCAGGGGCTGGACGCCCTTGTTCTTGAACGCGGTACCGCAGAACACCGGGGTGACCGTCACGCCGTCGGACTTGCCGGACGCGATGGTGATACGACGGATCGCGGCGTACAGCTGCTCCACGGAAGGCTCCTGGCCCTCCAGGTACAGCTCCATGATCGCGTCGTCGTTCTCGGCGACGGCCTCGACGAGCTTGCCGCGGTACTCCTCGGCAGCCTCGGTGTGGGTGGCCGGGATGTCGACGACGTCGTACATCTCGCCCTTCTCCGCCTCGGCGGACCACACGAAGGCCTTCATCGTGACCAGGTCGACGACGCCCTTGAAGTCGGCCTCGGCACCGATCGGCAGCTGCATCACGATCGGCTGCGCGCCGAGGCGGCTGCTGATCATGTCGACACAGCGGTGGAACTCGGCACCGGTCCGGTCGAGCTTGTTGACGAAGCAGATACGCGGGACGCCGTAGCGGTCCGCCTGACGCCACACGGTCTCGGACTGGGGCTCGACACCCGCGACGCCGTCGAACACCGTGACGGCACCGTCGAGCACACGCAGGGAACGCTCCACCTCTACGGTGAAGTCGACGTGACCCGGGGTGTCGATGATGTTGATGGTGTGGTCGACATCGGCAAGCGGCCAGTGACAGGTGGTGGCAGCAGAGGTGATCGTGATGCCACGCTCCTGCTCCTGCTCCATCCAGTCCATGGTCGCGGCGCCGTCGTGGACCTCACCGATCTTGTAGGAGACGCCGGTGTAGAACAGGATCCGCTCGGTGGTGGTCGTCTTGCCCGCGTCGATGTGGGCCATGATCCCGATGTTGCGGACCTTGGCCAGGTCAAGTGAAGTGGTAGCCATAAGGCTTTCGTCTTCTCTCGGTCTCGATGTGGGTAGCGACTACCAGCGGTAGTGCGCGAAGGCCTTGTTGGACTCGGCCATCTTGTGGGTGTCCTCGCGCTTCTTCACAGCGGCGCCGAGGCCGTTGGACGCGTCGAGAAGCTCGTTGAGGAGGCGCTCGGTCATGGTCTTCTCGCGGCGGGCGCGGGAGTAACCGACGAGCCAGCGCAGCGCCAGGGTGCTCGCGCGACCCGGCTTGACCTCGATCGGGACCTGGTAGGTCGCGCCACCGACACGGCGGGACTTGACCTCGATGGTCGGCTTGATGTTCTCGAGAGCGCGCTTCAGCGTGATGACCGGGTCGTTGCCGGTCTTCTCGCGCAGGCCCTCCATGGCGCCGTAGACGATGCGCTCGGCGGTGGAGCGCTTGCCGTTCAGCAGCACCTTGTTGATGAGCGACGTGACAAGAGGAGAACCGTAGACCGGGTCGATGATGACCGGGCGCTTCGGGGCAGGGCCCTTACGAGGCATTTCTTACTTCTCCTTCTTGGCGCCGTAGCGGCTTCGGGCCTGCTTGCGGTTCTTGACACCCTGGGTGTCAAGCGAACCGCGGATGATCTTGTAGCGAACACCGGGCAGGTCCTTCACACGGCCACCACGCACGAGCACGATGGAGTGCTCCTGCAGGTTGTGTCCCTCACCCGGAATGTAAGCAGTGACCTCGATACCGCTGGTCAGACGCACACGCGCGACCTTACGCAGGGCCGAGTTCGGCTTCTTCGGGGTGGTCGTGAACACACGCGTGCAGACGCCGCGACGCTGGGGCGAACCCTCGAGTGCGGGCGTCTTGTTCTTCTCGACCTTGTCCTGCCGGCCCTTCCGGACCAGCTGCTGGATCGTAGGCACTACTTCTCCGGTTTCTGTGTGCCGAATGGTGAAGCTAACCTGGAACTCTCCGACCCACGCGGTCGGGTGTGTCGGATCCGGCGAACCTCCGCCGTGAGGCAGGAAGAGGCACAGATCACGGTGGCCGCTAGCTGGGCCCCGTGTGCGGTTGAAGACACGCACGAGGGCCAGGGCACACCCCAGGCACAAGGTCTGAGCGTACCTAGCGCATTCACTCCGGTCAAAACAGAAGCCGCGCCGCCGACACGCCGGAGGTTCAGGAGCGCCGTCCCGGCCCCTGTGATACCGGGGCCGCGGCGTCCGCGGGACCTCCCCGAGGTGACGCCGGCGAGGGCACGGACGGATCGCCGGCCCGGTACGGCCGCTCCACCGGATCCGACCCCGGGCGCTCCACCGGATCCGACCCTGCACGCGCTGCCGGATCCGCCCCTGGGAGCTCACCTGCATCCGCCCCTGGGAGCTCACCTGCATCCGCCACCGGACGTGTCACGGGCTCCGTCACCGCGTCCGCCGCCGTGTCGTGACCGATGAAGTACGTCGGACGGTTCTGCACGGCCGTGTAGATACGGCCGACGTACTCGCCGAGCAGGCCCACGCAGATCAGCTGGACCGCACCGATGAACAGCACGCCGATGAAGAGGGACGTCCAGCCGGGGACCGTGTGCTGGAAGGCGTGGGCGCTCAGGGTGTAGACCATCAGGCCCAGGCAGACCAGGAACGCGAAACCGCCCAGCCAGGTGGCGATGCGCAGGGGCGCCGCCGAGAAGCCCGTGACGCTGTCGACGGCCAGCCGGATCATCCGGCCGAGGGGGTACTTGCTCTGGCCCGCGGGCCGCGGGGCGCGCTCGTAGCGGACCTCGCCGCTGGGAAAGCCCAGCCAGGGCACGAGCAGGCGGTAGACCCGCTGCTGGTCCGGCAGCGCCTTCAGGGCGTCCACGGCGGCCCGGCTCAGCAGCCGGAAGTCACCGGCCTGGGCCGGCACCGACGGTCCGGCGAGGCGGCGGACCAGCCGGTAGTACAGGCCCGCCGTCCACCGCTTGAAGCCGGTGTCGCTGGCCCGGTCGGCGCGGATGCCGTAGACGATGTCGAGGCCCTCGGCGCGGGCCAGCGTGAGCATCTCGGGGATCTTCTCGGGCGGATCCTGGAGGTCGGCGTCGATGCTGACGACGTACGCGCCGTGTGCCCGGTCCAGGCCCGCGGTGAGGGCGGCCTGGTGGCCCGAGTTGCGGCGCAGGCCGATGACCCGCAGTTCCGGCCAGCCCAGCCGGAAGGCGGCCAGCAGCTGGGCCGTGCGGTCGGTACTGCCGTCGTCGACCGCGACCACCTCGTAGCCGACGCCGAGGTCCGCGAGGACCGGGCGCAACCGGCTGACCAGCGCGGGAAGGACCTCTTCCTCGTTGTACATGGGTATGACGACCGACAAGACGGTCGCCGTGGCCGTGGTGTTCGGCGCTTCGGTCACCCGTCCTCCCCCAACCTGTGGCGCACATGTGCGACTCTGTTGCGATCTTATGACCGCACTCTTATGACCACACTTCACGATCATCCGGACAGCGGTGCCGCCCCTGGGTGTCCGGCGATCGGCCGAGGGGGGACCCCAGCGATGAGCACGGCTTCCAGCGACACGGCGGCGGACTCCGCCGTGCCCGACGGGCCACCGGAGCGCTCGCGGAGACTGCGCCGCCTCACCCTGCCGGACGGTGTACGACCGTACCTCGCTCCGCTGCTCCTCTACGGTGTCACAAAGCTGGTGGGCCTGACCGTGTTCGCCTGGCTCCTGGAGTCGGCCGACGAATACCAGAAGAAGAACCCGCGCTTCGGCGGCGGCGCCCACTGGTGGGACGTCCTCGCCACCTGGGACGGCTGGTGGTACCTCCAGGTCGCCGAGAAGGGGTACGACCCCCGCCCGCTGGAGCAGCTCGCCCCGGGCGGACTGTTCACCGTCAAGCAGAACTCGGTCGCCTTCTTCCCGCTCTACCCGGGCCTGATCCGGGGCGTCTCCGAGATCACCGGGCTGGGGTTGTACGGCTCCGGCATCCTGGTCTCCGTCCTCGCCTCCTTCGTCGCCGCCGCCGGCATCTACGCCGTGGTCTCGACGCTCGCCGGAGTACGGGCGGGCACGATCGCCGCCGGACTGTGGGCGGTGGCACCCGGCGCGGGCGTGGAGTGGGCGCTCTACTCGGAGTCGGTCTTCGTCGCCATCGCCTCCTGGTGCTGCTACTGCGTGATGAAGCGGCGGTGGGTCGCGGCGGGGCTGCTCGCCTTCGTGGCCGGGCTCAACCGGCCGACCTCCGCCGCGCTCATCGGCGCGGTCGGGCTCGCCGCGATCGTGACCCTGGCCCGGCGGGAGAGCAGGCGCGAGCACGGGATCTCGGGGCCCCTGTACGCGATGTTCGCCGCGCCGCTCGGCCTGCTCACCTACATCACCTGGGTGGGCCTCAGCATGGGCGACCTCACCGCGTACTTCACGCTCCAGCGCGAGGGGTGGGCGCACTACTTCGACTTCGGCTCCTACACCCTCGACGTGCTGGGCAACACGGCGATCGGGCGCCACGACTACCTGTTCGCCTTCTCGGTCCCCGACCTCCTCGGTGTCCAGCTGGTACTCGCGCTGCCCTTCCTGATCGCGCTGATGCTCCGCAAGAAGCCGCCGCTGGTGCTGGTCGCGTACACCCTGGCGAGCGTGATCACCGTGCTGGGCACTCAGCAGATGTTCGGCAACACGGGCCGTTACCTGCTGCCGGTCTTCCCGCTGCTGCTGGCCCCGGCGGCGGCCCTGAGCCGCCTGAAGTGGCCGAGCCTGGCCGTGTTCTTCGTGACGGCGGCCCTCGCGTCGGGGTGGTACGCGCACTACGTGATCTTCGAGTTGGGCATTCCGTAGCAAGTCCGGGCGCGTTGCGCCTTCCGTGGACCGGGTGCGGCGAGCCCCGCGGTGACCGGGATGCGCGCAGGGGCCGAGGTCACCGGGTGCGGCGGGTGGCGCGTTCGGCGGCGAACACGTCCTCCAGCCGGAAGAGCTGGGCCCGTCCCGCCTTGCCGGCCGGCGCCAGGTGCCCCAGCTGGACCCACTTGCGGATGGTGGCGGGGGCCACACCGACCTCCCGGGCCGCGAGAGGACCGGGAATCAGGGTCGGCTGCCCGGCGGCGCCTCGGTCGGAACCGTGCCGGTCGGGGATGGGTCGGTCGGGGGTGCGCCGGTCGCGGGTGCGTCGGTCGGGGGTGCTCATGCGGGCGTCCACTCCCCCTCGTCCCAGGTGTGCCGGTAGGCCGGGTCGTCGTGGCAGCCGCAGTCCGGTTCCGGGCAGCGGCAGGCCGGGTTGACGCAGAGGACGGCCGCGCGGTCGGGGAAGGCCCGCAGCGAGACGGAGTCGCACCAGGGGCAGCGGCCGGCGACCCGTACGACGGTCTCGGTGTCGCCCAGCGCGCGGGCGCAGCGGCGGGCCATCCGGCGGGTCTCGTCGCGCACATGGGCGGCCAGAACGGTGTCGGCGGCCACGCGGTCGAGAAGGGACGCGATGCGGCGCAGTCGTTCGGGGACCGGGGCGCGGGGCGGGCGGGGCAGGCCCAGCCGGTCGCGTACCGCCTCCTCCAGTTCGAGCACGCCGTCGGTGATGTCGCGGATGGCGTCGGAGACGTGCAGGCGCAGCGGGGCCGCTCCGTGGCCGGGGGCCACCAGGCCATGCCGCTGCTGAAGGAGCAGTTGCTCCTCGCGTTCCTCGCGCAGGCGGGCGCCGAGATCGGCGGGCGGCCGCGGCGCCGCGGGGCGGTGGGCGGGGGTGGTGCGGCCGGGAACCAGTTCCGTGGAGAGCTCGGGGAACTGCTGGAGCAGGGTGCCGATCCAGAGGGCGGCCTGGGCGGTGGGGCGGCCCTCGCAGGATTCAGCCACGGGTGCCTCCCTGGGCCGGGAGGTTGGCGAGGACGGCGGCCGGGGGGAGAAGGTGCGCGGGTACGGGGACCGGGCGGCCGGAGCGCCACAGACGGCCGCCGCAGACGCCGTCGAACCAGTTGTCGGCCGGTGCCACCGCCTCCTCGCAGGCCCTCCGTACGCGGCAGCCGGCGCAGGCCCGGAGCGCGGCGGCGGCGATCTTGGCCTTCTTGGAGAAGACGACCCGCGGGGAGAGCCCGGCGCAGGCGGCCGCGGACTGCCAACCGGGGGCCGGCGGGCAGGAACTCGTTTCGGGCATGGGCATGGGACCCCCCTGGGTTCGTGACGAGCCGTACTGGATGAACGTCTTCCAGACTTACAGATTGCGTGCGCGCCCGCAACGATATTCGGACGGGGCGGGGCTCTCGGGGTCCCCCGAATCTCCACGAACGGCACAAAGTTTCCTCATTGCTTGCTCGAGAGCACGTAATTCCGCGCGCGCAAGCAAGCTAAACTCTTGCCCACCCCCGAAGGAAGAGAGAAAGACATGACCAACCAGGGCTTGGACGCATTCGCCGCGTGGGTCGAAGACCTCATGCGCGAGCGCGGCTACGACATCGACAGTCCACGCGGCGGCGGCAAGTCGAGGATCGCGGACGAGGCCGGCGTGCATCGCGCCGCGGTGACCCGTCTGCTCCAGCGGCAGAGCATGCCGGACCTCGAGACCACCCGCAGGCTCGCCCGCGTGCTCGGCGTGCCGGTGCGCGACATGCTCATCCGCTCCGGCCGGCTGACCGCGGAGGAACTGGCCGACCCCCACGACCACCTGGCCTCGCCCCCGCCCGGTGGCGAGTTCGGCCGCCGCCCCACGCTGGAGGAGGTCGCCGACCTGCTGGGCGTGCCCGCCGACCGGCGCGAGATGTTCGTCAGGGTGGTGGAGCAGTTCCTGCCGGGTGAGGCCGGGACCGAGGTGACGCCGGCGCGTGAGGACCGGCGGGTCCTGGTCGAGACGGCTGCGGTCGCACCCGCCGCCGACTGACCGGACCGAAACCGCCGGTCACGCCTGCCGTGCCGGTTCCGGTCGACGAGCACCCGTGGGCCGACGGGAGCTCCGGTCGACGAGGGACCCCGGGCACCCCTTCCCGGCCTGCACTCCCACCCCCACCTCCCCCCGCCTCTCCCCCCACCCCTCCCCTCACATCTCTTTCGGCGCCCCCTCTCGCCTCTCCTCTCACATCTCTCTCGCCGTTTTAGTTGCGTGCGCGCACGCTCGTCTGTCACAGTTGGTGCAGCGGCGGAGCTGTGACCGCGAGCCCCCAGCGGGCCGCACCCGCCGCCGTACGCCGGGCCGAGGCGCCGCGCGCCTCCCCCTCCCCGCCCCCGCGCGGCGCCCGCCCGGCGACTTCCCCTTCTTCCGGCGAGGTGACCCGGCATGACCACACCCACCCCACCGAGCGCCTTCCCCGACGTCGAGGCCCTGGTCGTCGACATCCTGGAGGCCGACTCGGCGCTCTCCACGGCGCTCGTCGCCGTCGAACCGCCCGCGAACTTCGACGGCACGACCGCCGCCGTCCTCGTCAACCGGCGCGGCGGCGCGTGGATCGGCGAACTGCACGTCGACCAGCCGCTGATCGAGCTGGAGGTGTACGGCCCCACCAAGCAGGCCGCACACGTCCTGGCCAACTCCGCCCGCCGCGCGCTGATGGCCGCGGCCGGGAATCGGTACGGCACGAACCTCATCACCGAGGTGGAGGAGCAGGACGGCCCGCGCTGGCTGCCCGACTACCTCTACCGCGCGGCCAACCGCTACGTGACCGTGCTCAAGGTGTACCTGGACGTCTACTGACAGGCCCGCACGGGCGACCCGCGCGTACACCGCGCGCCCCACAGACCGAAGGCCCCGCCCTCGCATCCGCGAGACGGCGGGGCCTTCGCCGTACCCGGAACGGCCGGGAACGGCACCCCGCAGCACCCCTTCCACAAGGAGACCCACCCATGGCAGGAACCAACTCCTCCGAGATCCGCATCGCCGGCGTCGGCCGCCTCTACGTCGGCGCCGCCGACACCAAGGTTCCGACGACGTTCTCCACCGACCCGTCCACCGACTGGGCCACGGGCTGGAAGAACCTCGGCTTCACCACCGGCGACGGCGTCACCTTCAGCAAGAAGGACAAGCTGGAGCCGGTCGACGTCTGGCAGGCCGTCAGCCCGGTGCACTTCGTGTACTCGGACCGCGACCTGACCCTGAAGTTCTCGCTGATGCAGTTCAACGAGGACACGCTGCCGCTCTTCATGGGTGGCGGCGCGGTGGAGGCCGTCACCGGCTCCACAGGCGTCTACAAGTACGAGATCGCCGACCGTCCGTACGCCGACGTGCGCGCCCTCGGCCTGGAGTTCACCGACGTCCGCGCCAGTGACGGCACCGCGGTGACCTACCGCTTCGGCATCCCGCGCGGCCAGGTCACGGCGGCGGACGACATCAAGCTGGCCCGCAAGGCGCCGGCCCAGCTCGGCATCACCTACACGGCGATGGCCGCCGCCGACGGTTCGGCGCTGGCCAGCTTCGTGATGAAGGACGCCGCGTACGCAGCGTCCTGACCCACCGGGGCGGGGCAGGCCGCCGCCCACGACGGCTTCCCGCCGCGAGGGCTCCGCGCCCGCCCCGCCCCGGAACCCGTTCCTCTTCCTCTCCCTCTTCGTCTTCCTTTCCCGGCACGCTTCACGACCCAAGGAGCACCCATCGCCATGGCCCGTTTCGACGTCAACGCCGCCCGCGCCCAGCGCCTCGAAGCCCTCGGCCGCACCTGGTCGTTCGAGCTCGACGACGAGAGCTACACCCTGCCCACGGAGCTGACCCGCGCCACCGCGAAGGCACTGCGCGAGCTCGACGACAACGACGTGGACGGGCTGCTCGGACTGCTCATGGGCAAGGAACAGTTCGCCCGCTTCGAGCGCCACGAGATCACCATGCAGGACATCGCCGCCATCCTGGAGGCCTACGGCAAGGAGACCGGGCTCGGCCTGGGGGAAGGCTGAGCCTCGTCGGGTTCGTCGACGAACACGCCGAGGCACTCGAAGCGGACCTGCTCCGCTATTACGGGATCGACCTGCTCGACTGGCACCGTGAGCGCCTCTCCGCGCGGCGGCTCGCGGTGCTCGTCAAGCAGTTGCCGCGCGACAGCGCGCTCAACCGGGAACTGCACGGCGAGGCCGCCGAGTGGTCGGTGACCGACCATCTGCTGGCCGCCGCCGTGGACCATCTGGCGGCCGCCAACTGGATGTTCGCCTGCGTCAACTCGGAGGAGGGCGACCAGCCGGACGCCCCGGCTCCGGTGCCGCGGCCGAGCTACACGGCGGAGGAGTCGGACGGGGACGCGGGCTCTGTCGGCGGGTCCGGGGCGCAGGCCCCACCGGGTGTCCGGCAGCCGGGCGACCGGCCCGGAGGCCAGGCCGACGACCCCGCCGACGCGACACCGTCCGCCGTCCAACTGGCACGGTTCTTCGCCTGACCGGCAGGGCGGCCCACCGCTCCCCCGCGTGGGAGCGGCCGCCCGGGCTCAGCCGGCGCCCGGTGTGCCGGGTTCTTCGTTCCGGCGCCGGCCGGCCCGGCCCTCCAGGTCCTCGGCGAGGGCCCGGGCCTTGTCGGAGAGGCGGCGGCGCTTCTCCGCGCGGGCGGCGGCCCGTTCCGGCGCTTCCTGCGCGGTCCGCTCCACCGGCTCCGGCCGCCGTCCCTTGTCCCGGCCGGCCCCCGCCTCGCCCGACCGGGCCAGCGGGGGCACGCTGGGTCGCCCGTTGCGCCGGACGACGGGCCGCCGTTTCGACGTCGTGGACGGCTCCGACCCCGACGCCGACCGCTTCTCGCGCCCCTCACGCACCTCGCGCGCGGAGAGCAGGATCCCGCCCGCGGAACCTGCCGGGGCACCTGCGCCGCCCTGCTCCCGGTCCGGTGTCTCCTGGACAACGTTGGCTTCGGCCGCCGGTCCCGATGTGGAGGCGGGGGCGGGCACCGGCGTCCCGTCCGCCACGGACCGTTCCCGTTCGCCGCGCGCCTCCACTCTCGTCATCTCCGAGGGAGGTCGCAGGAGGTGGACGTACGGCAGCTGGATCAGCTCTCCGCCCGGCTCACCGCGCTCGCTCTCGGGCCGGCGGGCCCGGCGCGGGCGGCGGCCGGTGCGGGCGTCCTCCTGGCCCTGGAGGTAGGCGGCGGTGATCCGTTCCTCGTACGCGAGCCGGATGGTGGGGAGCTGCTCGGCGACCACGTCGGCCCAGCCCGCGCTGTAGGCGGCGAGCTCGCGTCGGTCGAGTTCGGCGCGGGGAAGGACGACGAGCTCGTCCGGGTCGTAGCCCAGGCGCAGAACGAGCTCGGACACGCGGGCGATGAGATGGGGCAGATCGGGGGCCTGTTCCAGCCAATCGATCACATGATCATTCCGCGCGTCACTCGCGTCACCGTCCACCCCGCTGGCCCTGCCCTCATCCCCTGCCCCATCGCGCCCCCCGCGTGAGGACGGCCGCCCGTCACCGTGCCTCCGTCGTCTGGCGGCCCCTCAGTTCGCTTACGGCGCGCCGTTGTTCACCGCTTTCCTGCCGACGTGAGAACGGCCGGATCCTACTCCACGAACCTGGCACGACTTTCGGCGCACCCTGCATCACCGCAGGTCCGGACCGCGAACCACGGAGGGTTCTCGGCAAACACGGAACGGCACCACAGGACTACTCGTACACTAGTTCGAACAGGCGCTTCGAACACCCCAGGAGCGTCATCTGCACCACAGCCCAGCGGACAGACCGGAAAGCAGGCCGACATGGTGACTGGCACGACCAACTCCCCGAAGCAGCCGATCGACACCTACACCCGCCTCGCCCACCTCCTGCACACCACAGCTCCCGACCGCGAGGCCGTGCTCGACCGGGTGTACGAGGAACTGCTCGCCCGGGAGTCGCGTGCCTACGCGGCGGGCTGGTCGGACGCGCTGACGGAGGCGGGGCGGGGGCGCGGCGGACACCGCTCGTAGCCCGCAGCCCGCGTCACCCAGACCCACGTCGCTCCGCTCGCCGGGTCCCGCACGAGGCCCGGCCCGTGCGGTCAGACGTTCTTCATCCAGCGCGAGAACCCTCGGAGGACGGCTCGCCTGCTCCATCGCAGGCCGAAGTGGAACCGGAGCTGGGGCAACACCTTGCCCTGATGGAGCCCCTGCCGTGTCCAGAACGAGTAGTGGACGTCATCGGGATCCCCGAAGAACTGCCAGAAGGTGCGTGAGGCGTCGTACCGGCCGATGAACCGCGCCATCTCTTCGGCCTGAGTCATCCTGTCCAGCCAGAAGATCACGAGCGTCGGGCCCTCGTACCCGGCGTTCCACTCACCGACCGCACGCACCGCCGGCAACGGCCGTCCATACCAGGGCGTGTCCCCGACGCCGAGTCGTTCCTCCACCTTGCTGGCGGGGCCGTGATCCTCGAAGAGCCCCCGCCCCATGTTCGGCCTGACCGCCCAGTCACCGATCCACTCGGACAGCGAGCTCCGCTCCAGCCGGGTCCGGATCACCTCGGTGCCGGCGTCCGACCGATCCGGCTGCCCCGACTCCTCCGGTTCCTTGGGTTCACCGTAGAGGAATACATCCACGCCTTGCCCCGGATGAAAATGATCGGCAATCCGCAGCGCTCTTTCCGCGTACCAGGCGATGGAACATTTTTTACCCGGCTCGAAATACCAATTCCAACTGGTCGGGACGGCAAGCACAACGCGCACATCATCGGAAGGCATGCGGGAACGCTAGCACAGGAGGCAATCATGGGACGAGATCTCAAAGAAGTCGACGAGGCTCTAAAAGATCTCAAGACCGACACCGAAACCAGCATCTCCGGGATAAGGACCACCCTCGGGACGCACACTACCGATATCGCCGGGATAAACACAAAGCTCGGCAAACAAGTCACGGACATCACCAAGCTCCAGCAGTCCTACAAGGGGCTCCGGACGACCCACAGCGGCATGTCCACGTCCCTCGCCTGGATGAGCAACTCCATCGCCGCACACACGAACGGTCTCACCGGTCTCGCCGCCAGCCTCACTCTCCTGACCGTCGGGCTCTCAATCTTCAAGGTCGACGAAAAGGGCATCACGATCCTCGGCGCGACCCGGGAATTCCCCTGGAAGAAGAAGATCGACGAACTACAGAAAAAAATCGAATCACAGACCCAGAAGACCGACCGCGAGAAGAAGGAAAAGCGCGACAAGCTCATCGACGACAACTATCACCACATCGACAACCTCAAGGAGACCGAGCAGACGGTTCAGAAGCTCAAGCAGCGGATCGATGCCGCCCGCCAGGCCGCGGACGATGAGCGCAGGCGGATGACCTCGAATCCCAGGATGCGGACCGATGCAGGAATCGACGTGGCGAGGCCCGTCGTCCGCGGTGTCGCCAGCGACGTGAGGGTTCTACGGAGCGCGCTCCTGGAACTCACCGCGGCTTTCTAAGGAGTCATACATGTCGTTGTCCTCAGCGGCAAGCCGGGCCGCAAACTCACTCCAGCAGCTCAAGTCCCAGGCCTCCGGGGTCGCGACGGCGACCCAAAGTCTCAGTCGTGCGGCGCAGAGCGGCAAGGGCGATATCGGCAGGCTCCGCTCCGCCTCACAGGAGACGGTCAAGCAGCTGAAGAACCTCAAAACCGCCTCCGACCAGGCCGAGACATCGCTCGGAAAGGCCGGGAAAACCGGGTCGAGCGCCGGCACGAATCTCGGTAAGTACGAGTCCGGGGCGGGCAAGGCGGCCAAGGGCCAGGACAAGATGAACAAGTCGATGAAGGGAAACTTCTTCGGCATGCTCATGGACCTGCTCGCCCCCCTCATCGAGAAGGTCGTCGAGATGGCGACCAAGTCGAAGACGATGCAGAAGGTCCTCAAGACCGCCTTCGATGTCATCAAGTCCGTGATCAGCACCGTCATGAAGGCCATCGGGCCGATCATGAAGAACGCGGCCAAGCTGATCAAGTCGGTCTGGACCGGCATCAAGACGGCGATCTCGGCGGTCGTGAAGGCCGTCGCGACGGTGATCAAGACCTACGTGGCCATCTGGAAGAAGGTCATCACCACCGCGCTGAACGCGATCAAGACGGTCGTGTCCGGCGTCTGGAAGGGGATCAAGGCCGTCATCTCGCCGGTCGTCAGCTGGGTCAAGTCCGCGATCCCGAACGCCTTCAAGGCCGTCAAGGACAAGCTGTCCAGCATCTGGGGCGGCCTGAAGGGCATCGCGAGCCGAGCCTTCGACGGCATCAAGAGCGCGGTGAAGGGACCGATCAACGCGGTCATCGGCATCATCAACCGCGCGATCGGCGCCCTCAACGGCATCAAGGTGTCGATCCCGGGCTGGGTCCCGGGCGTCGGCGGCAAGACCTTCGGCGTCAGCCTGCCGAGGATCCCGATGCTGGCCACCGGCGGTGTCGTCATGCCCCGCTCCGGCGGTGTCCCCGCGATCCTCGCCGAGGCGGGTGAGGCGGAGGCCGTCCTGCCGCTGAGCAAGCTCGACCGGCTGCTGAAGCGAGCCGCCGCCCAGGGTTCGGCGTACGCGGGCGTGGCCGGGGCCGGCGGCGCGCTGCACATCGAGCACTACTACGCGGCCGAGAGCAGCAGTCCGCAGCGGACCGCCGACGCCCTGATGTTCCTGGCGAAGGCACGCGGATGAGTGCCGCCGCGCTGTCCGGGGGAGGCGGAACGGCCGACCTGTTCGCCGGAGTGACGCCGGCCCTCCGTGCCTTCCGGTCCCAGCTGGGACAGAGCACCACCGCGATGCGTTCCCTGGTCGGCAGGATCAAGGGCGCGGCCACCGCCGTCGACGGCGTTCGTTCAGCCTTCTCCCGGAGCGCCACCGCCGTACGCCGGCTCAAGGCGGGCGCCGACGCCGCGAGTCTCTCCGTCGCCAGGACCGGCCAGACCGCGACCGCCGCCGCCTCCGGCATCAAGTCGGCCGGCACCCGTGCCAAGGGCGCCGGTAAGTCACTCGGCGCCGTCAGGTCCGCCCTCGGCGGGGTCTTCGCGATCGTCGGCGCGCTCATCGAGGCCTCCGGCGTGCTCGGCGACCTCATGGGCGCCTTCGGCACCGCCATGACCATCGGCTCCGGTGTGATGATCATCATCAACGCCCTCACCCGCGCCAACCCCATCGGGTTCGTCACCGGCCTGCTCCTGCCGGTCGCCGGCTGGCTGCTGGACCTGGCGCTGAACTCCGAGACCGGACAACGGCTGATGGAGCAGCTCGCCACCCTCGTGCTGAAGTACGTCGAGGGCTATCTGGCCGTCATGGCGCCGCTGCTCAAGGCCATCGCGAGCGCGGTGAACACGTACGTCACCGGGTACCTGGCCGTCATCACCACCGCGCTCACGGTCATCGGCACGCTCCTCGGTACCGGCTTCGCCGTGCTCAGGGCGCTCACCACCGGCGACACCCGCGCGCTCAGCGGCAAGGTGTCGTCGATCTGGCGGGGGTTCAAGGACGCGGTGAAGCCGGCGCTGGACTGGATCACCAAGGACATCCCCCGGATGTTCACCCGGATCAAGGAGGCCACCTCCCACACCCTGGGCGCGATGGGGCAGTTCGTGACCACCGGCGCGCAGACCGTCGCCGGTGTGCTCAAGGGGCCGATCACCGGGCTCATCGCCTTCGCCAACTGGGTCGTCGACGGGCTCAACTCCCTGAGCTTCTCGATCCTCGGCAAGAAGTTCGGCATCCACCTGGACAAGATCCCGATGCTCGCCGAGGGCGGTGTCGCCGTCCCGGGCGCGTCCCGCCAGGCGGGCCGGGTGCTGCCGCTGACCGCTCTGGGCCGGCAGCGCGCGCTCGCGCGAAGCCACCGGACGGCGCACCAACTCCCTTACCGAGTAAAGGAGTTCCACGAGAGCGCGGGTACGGGCGCCCGCGGCACCGCGGAAGACCTGCTCTTCCTCGCCTCCGCCCACGCCTGCACATGAGAGTGAGGTGACGGCCCCCATGGCCGACATGACGACAACCGCATACACCGACGACGTGGCCCCCGGCTCACTCATCACCCGCGACGGGCAGATGCAGTGGGCCGGACTGCTGATGGGCCCCGGCACGCCGTACGAGATCGACCGCGGCGGCCTCAGCGGCTGGGAGGACCTGCCGGAGTACGACTCCTCCGACGCCGACCACCCCACCGCCCACGGCGCCTGGCCGGGCGCCCGCTACGCCAAGCCGCGCAAGGTCGGCGGCACGGTGTGGACCGTCCCGGCGCAGGACGACACCGCCTCCTCGCTCACCGCCACCCGCACCCTTCGCCAGGCCCTGCTGCTCGGCGACGCGGAACGCTGGCTGGCGGTGCGGCTGCACGGCGAGACGCTGGCCGTACGGGCCCGGGTCAGCCAGCGGGTCCTGGCCGCCGACCGGACGTACACCACGCAGGGCGTCTCCCGGGCGTCCGTGCAGTGGTACGCCACCGACCCGCGCCGCTACTCGGTCACCGAGCAGACGGCCGTCACCGGCGCCCCGCAGCCGGAGAGCGGTCTGACCTGGCCGCTGACCTGGCCGCTGTACTGGGGACAGGCGGCCTCCACCGGAGACGTCAACGCCGACAACGGCGGATCGGCGCCCACCCACCCGGTGATCACCTTCACCGGCCCGTGCGCCAACCCGACGGTGACCGACCGGACGTCGGCGCAGCGGCTGCGCTACGAGATCGCGCTGGCCTCGGGCGACGAGCTCGTCGTCGACACCGCCGCCGGCACGGTGACGCTCAACGGCACGGCCTCCCGCCGGCACACCGCGGCCGCCGACAGCAGCCCCGAGGAACTGTTCGCCTTCGCCCCCGGCCGCGCCCAGCTGGCCTTCCGACCCGACACCTACGGCAGCGGCGCCCAGATGACGGTGCGCTGGCGAGAAGCGGAGTGGTGACCCCATGACCGTACGAGCCGCCTGGCTCACGGAGACCGGCCAGACCCGGGAGGACACCCGGGTCACCCTGTCGGGACTCCTCACCCCGAACGCCCTGGTCACGGAGAACATCCCGCTCAAGGCCCGCGGCGGTGTCGTCCCCGGCGGCCTCGCGCTCACCGGCGCCGCCGGGGGCATGACGTTCACCATCGGCACCGGCCGCGCCTTCGTGCAGGGCGGCCGGACCGGCCAGGGCACCTACCCCGTGGCGGTGACCGAACCCGAGAGCCTGACGATCGACGACGGCGACCCCACGCACCAGCGGATCGACCTGGTCGAACTCGTCGTCCAGGACAGCGCCTACGACGGCACCGCGGACACCGTGGCACGCGTCCGCCTGGTCAAGGGCACCCCCGCGGCCGCGCCGCAGCAGCCGGTCGGGCCCGACGGCAGCACCCTGCCGCTCTACCGGATCCTGGTGCCCGCCGGGGCGTCGGCCGGCTCCGGCGGACTGGCCTGGGACACCGCCGTCACCAATCTGCGCTACGCCACGGTCGCCCTGGGCGGCATCGTCCCCGCCGCCGGCTTCAGCGGCGCGTACGCCGGCCAGTACCGGGACAACGCGGGCGTCCTCGAGCGCTGGGACGGCACCGCCTGGGTCGCGTACCCCAAGGGCGTCGGCGGCATCCCGCCCGCCGGCACCCTCACCGCCGGCAGTTACGCCGGCCAGTACCAGGAGGACCCCACCGGTCCGCTCCAGCGCTGGAACGGCTCGGCGTGGGTGGCGTACCCGAAGTCCGTCGGCGGCATCGCCCCCTCGGGCACCGTCGCCACCGGCGGCTACCCCGGCCAGTACCGCGAGGACTCCGCCGGTCTCCTCCAGCGCTGGAACGGCTCGGCCTGGATCTACGCGGAGGGCCGCACGACCCTGCTGCTCAGCGTCTCGCAGTCCAGCGAGCAGTCCGTCGTCCACAACACGTGGACGCAGATGATCCTGCAGACCACCGATGTGGACGACGCGGCCGGCTGGTCGGGATCCACCACCTACACGGTGCCGAGGGCCGGCTGGTGGCGGGTGTCGGGGTCCGTCACCTGGCTCCTGCAACCCTCCGTGGGATCGCGCGGCGCGCGGATCTACCTCAACGGCAACGGCGTCGCGCGCGCCACCTGGCTGGTCGGCGCCGGCCCCGGCGCGACCTCGGTCGGCGGCACCGCCCTGATCCGGTGCGCCGTGGGCGACAAGCTCGCCCTCTACGGGCTGCAGAACTCCGGCCAGACCATCAACACCCTCGGCGGCTCCGGCTACTACACCAACTTCACCGCCGAATGGGTCAGGTCCTGACGCGTCCTGACGGACCCTCACCACCTCCGCGCATCACCGGAGTTCGCCTCCGCAGACCACAGGAGACCAGCAGATGAACCTGCGCAGCTCATGGGTGGCCGAGACCGGCCAGACCCGCGAGGACACCCGCCTGACCCAGCTGGGCGCGACCACCCCGGCCAACCCGCTGGACGTCCGCTCCGGCATCCTGCCCGGCTCCTACGACGGCCAGTACCGCCTCTCGGGCTTCTGGATGGAGGGCGGCGCGGGCACCATGACCGCCACCGTCCACGAGGGCCGGGCCGTCGTCCAGGCCGACAGCAACCAGGGCGCCTACCCGGTGACACTGGCCGAGCCGGTCACCCTCACCTTCGCCGACGGCGACGCCTCCTTCGGCCGCATCGACGTCGTCGTCCTGCGCGTCTACGACGACCTGTACGACGACTCCGGCTTCACCAAGGCCGCCGTGGAGATCGTCCGGGGCACCCCGTCGGCCACCCCGGTGGTGCCCGCGCTCCCGGAGATCGCGCTGCCGGTCTACCAGGTCGCCGTCCGGGCCGGCATCAGCGCCGGCAAGGGCGGCGTCAACTGGAGCACCGACGTCACCGACCTGCGCACGCCCACCGTCGCGGTCGGCGGCATCCTGCCCGTCTACGGCGACACCGGCAACGGCGCCTACCCGGGCCAGTACCGCGACTCCGGGGGCGCGCTCCAGCGCTGGGACGGCTCCGCCTGGGTGTCCTACCCCAGCGCCCTGGGCGGCATCGCCCCCTCCGGCACGGTCGCGACGGCCAGTTACACCGGTCAGTACCGCGACAGCCCCGCCGGGCTCCAGCGCTGGAACGGCACCGCCTGGGTGACGTACCAGCCGGTCCCGACCTGGACGAACTACACGCCGGTCTGGCGCTGCGAGAACGGCGCCGCGCCCGTGCTCGGCAACGGCACGCTGGCCGGGGCGTACGTGAAGACGGGCACCGTCGTCACCTTCCGGATCTATCTCAAGATCGGTTCGACGACCAACCTGAGCGCCCAGGACGCCAACGGCGACTGGACCTTCTCGCTGCCGGCCGCGCCGGTCTCCACCGCCTGGAAGCTGGACGGACGCGTACTGAACGCGGAGGCCTTCGACGACTCCGCCGTCCTGCTGTACCAGGGCAGCGGGCTCCTCGCGGTGGCCAACGGCGGTGTCGTCCGCTCGCTGCGCGACACGCTCAAGACCAGCACCGCCGTGTGGGACAAGTCGGCCCCGTTCACCTGGGCCGTCAACGACGTCCTCTCCCTCCACGGCACCTACGAGTCGGCCTCCTAGCCGGCCTCCTGGTCGGCCTTCCGAAGAAGGGAACCACCCATGGCCGTACGTTCCGCCTGGCTGTCGCCCGACGGCCAGACCCGGGAGGACACCCGGGTCACCCAGGTCGGGGCCGTCACCCCGGTCACCGACATCAAGGCACGCTCGGGTGTCCTGCCCGGCTCCGAGAACGGCCTGTACCGGGTCACCGGACTCTGGCTGAACGGCACCGTAGGCGGCATGACCGCCACCGTCGGGGTGGGCCGGGCCGTCGTCCAGACGTCCGTCGCCCGCGGCGCCTACCCGGTCGCCGTCACCGAACCGGTCCCGCTCACCTTCGACGCCGGCGACCCCCAGTTCGGCCGCGTCGACCTCGTCGTGCTGCGGATCTACGACGACGACTACGACGGCTCCGGCCGCACCGAGGCCGCCGTCGAGATCGTCAAGGGCACCGCGGCCGCCTCCCCGGTCGCCCCCGCCGCCCCGGACGCCTCCCTCGTCCTGTTCACCGTCGCCGTCGCCAAGAACGCCGCCGCCGGCAGCGGCGGCATCGACTGGGACAACGCCCGCGTCGACCTGCGCCCCACCACGGTCCCGCTCGGCGGCATCCTGCCGACCCGCTCCGACGACACCGCGCCCGGCGGCTATCCCGGCCACTACCGGGACGTGGGCGACACACTCCAGCGCTGGAGCGCGACGGCCTGGGTGCCCTACCCCAAGGGCGTCGGCGGGCTCGTCCCGGCCGGGGTGCTGACCACCGGCGGCTATGTCGGCCAGTACCGCGACTCCTCGCTCGGGCAGCTCCAGCGCTGGAACGGCAGCGTCTGGCAGCCGGCCGTCCCTGGGCCCGCCTTCGCGCAGTCGCTGGACGCCGGGACCACCGCCTCGACGACGTACACGGCCGCCCTGGCCTCCACCGCCGTCACGGCGCTCACGCTCAACTTCACCGCCCCGCCGTCCGGTTCCGTGCTCATCGGCCTGGGCGCCCGGATGTCCTCGGGCGGCGAGACCGCGCAGGCGCACATGTCACCGCAGGTCACGCTGGGCTCGACGGTGATCTGGGCGGCGGACGACGAGCGGGCGGCCTCCGGCTCGGGCGCCGTGTCCAAGTCGACGTCGACCCAGCTGCGCCTGAACTCCCTCACCGCCGGCGCGACCTACACCGTCACCGCGATGCACCGGTCCAGCAACGCGAGCTTCACCTGCGCCTTCGACACCATCTACCTGCGCGTCGACCCGATCGCCTGAACCGCCCCGATCGACCGAACCGACCCGCTCGGTTGAACCACCGCCCCGCTCCCGCCCGTTCTTCCGAAAGGAGTCGACCATGCCCGTGCGCTCCGGATGGCTGTCCCCCGACGACCAGTCCCGTGACGACACCCGCCTCGTCCCGCTCGGCGCCCTGACCCCCACCTCGCCCGTCGCCACCCGCTCCGGTGTCCTGCCGGGCTCCGCCGACGGCGTCTACCGCATCTCCGGCTTCACACTCACCGGCACCGCGAACAGCATGTCCGGCACGGTCAGTCCCGGCCGCGCCGTGCTTCAGAGCACCGACGCCAGGGGCGCCTACCCGGTCGCCCTCACCGAGTACCTGCCGGTGACGTTCGCGGACGGCGACGCCCAGTACAACCGGGTCGACCTGCTCGTCCTGCGGATCTACGACGACGCCTACGACGGCTCGGGCCGCACCGAGGCCGTCGTCGAGATCGTCCCGGGCACCCCGGCCGCCGCCCCGGCGGTACCGGCGGCGCCCGGCCTGTCCCTGCCGCTGTACGAGGTCGCCGTGCCGTCCAAGGCCAGCGCGGGCACCGGCGGCATCGCCTGGGCCACGGCGCTGGTCGGCCGCCGCACCGCCACGGTCGGCGTGGGCGGCATCCTCCCGGTGACCACCGACAGCTCCAACGGCGCCTACCCGGGCCAGTACCGGGACCTGAACGGTGTGATCCAGCGCTGGTCCGGCACCGCCTGGGCCGACTACCAGCCGCCACTCGTCGTGGAGACGACCACCACCGGGGTCACCGCCCAGGGCAGCTGGTCGCTGTCGTGGTTCGGCGCCCGCCGCACGCGCGGTGTGTGCTCGTTCACCGTCGGGCTCACCCGCCTCACCAGCGCCCTCACCGCGACGGCGGCCGGCACCACCAACCCGGGAAACCTCGCCGACGAGCTGGTCTGCACCCTCCCGGCCGGCTGGCGTCCGGTCGTCGAGACCTACGCGTCCGCGAGCGACGGCTACGCCGACGGCGCCGTCCGGATCGCCGCCGACGGCTCGGTCCAGCTGATCAGCTGGTCGACCAGCGGCGTCATCGCGGTCGGCAACGTCGTGCGCTTCTCCGCCTGCTTCGTGCTGTGAGCGCCGACCCGTACCGGCCCTGGGAGCTGACCGCCGTATGACCACGACCACCACCCCCTACCGCGCGATCTTCTGCGATCTGCGCACCGACGACACGATCGACATCCTGCCCCTGCGGGACGTCACCGTCGACGACTACATCGGCAAGGCCGGGTCCCTGTCCGGCACCGTCCCCGTCCCCAACGCGGAGATGGCCGCCCGCGTCCGCCGCATCGAGGAGGGCCGCACCGCGGTCTACCTCCAGCGCGGCAACGACCTGTGGTGGGGCGGCATCATCTGGACGTCCACCCTGCAGAGCGACGACCGGGGCGTGCTCACCCTCGGCATCCAGGCGGCCACCTTCGAGTCGTACGCCGGCCGCCGCCGCATCCGCCAGGACCTCACCTTCTCCGGGACCGAGGACCAGCTGGAGGTGGCGCGACGGCTGTGGCGGCACCTCCAGACCGGCGAACTCGTCGACGACGGCACGCCGCCCGCCCCGACCGGCGGCGACATCGGCGTCACCTACGGCGACGAGCTCTCCCGGGTGACGCGCTCCGCGTCGTACCGCGACGGCGACGAGACCGTCTACCTGGAGGCGATCGACGCCCTGGCCGCCCTGGAGAACGGCTTCGAGCACTACATCGCCGTCTACCGCGACCCGGTGACCGGCACCCGGGTCCGCCGGCTGCGGCTGGGCAGCCCGAAGATCACCACCGGCAGCACCGACCTGGTGATGGACCGGCCCGGCACGATCCTGTCGTACACCTTCCCGCGCGACGCCACCCGCGGCGGGACCACCGCCCGGGCCCGCGGCGCCACGGACAACACCAACCAGGCCGTCGAGTCCCGGCCGCTGTTCGCCGACGCCGACATCCCCGACGGCGCGGCCCTGATCAAGGTCGGCTATCCCCGCATCGACCTCGCCTCGGACCATAACGACATCGCGAGCACGACGATCCTGCGCTCCCTGGCCAACGCCGAACTCGCCGAGGGCACCGGCGCCGTGGTCATCCCCGAGATCAGCGTCCGTCTCGACGACCTGGTGCCGTCCGCGCTGCTGGGCCGCACCGTCCGGCTGCGGATCACCGACGAGTGGTGGACCGAGGGCCTGGACGCCCGCTACCGGATCGTCGGCGTCAAGGTCAGCCCGGCCCAGCGCGGCCGCCCCGACACCGCCGAGCTCTACCTGGAGGAGGCCTGATGCCCCAGCTCCCCGAAGACATCATCGACCGGCTCACCCAGATGGAACGCCGCATCCAGCAGCTGTCCACCGCCGTCAACACCCGCCCCGCCCTCAACACGATCACCGGCGGCGAGGTGGAGATCAAGGACGGCACCCTGAAGGTCACCGACGGCGGCACCCTCCTGGTCCAGCGCCCCGGCAGCACCGACACCATGTTCCGGGTCGGCTCCTGGAAGGACGCCGAGTACGGCCTGGAGATCCACCGCCAGACCGGCAGCCTCGCCATGACCCTGTTCAACGGGGACGGCAACGCCAACTCGCTCCAGCCGCTGCGGATCTACGACAACGGCAACCGGGAGATCTTCTCCGACGACGTCAACAGCGGCGGCCTGGCCCGGCCCTGGCTGGCCATGCTGCCCCCGCAGGACTCGGCGACGGCCCGCTGGCCCCAGACCACCTCCACGGCCTGGACGACGATCGCGATGTCGTACAACCCGGTCTGGCAGCCGAAGATGCGGCTGCGGCTGAGCACCGCCGCCAGTTCCGGCGCGGCCGGCCAGGTCCGGGTGCTGGTGAACAGCGCCCAGTGGGGTCCCGCGGTCGCCGCGGGCACCGAGTTCGACTACACGGACCTGATCAGCACCACCTTCTCCACCGTGTACACGACCACGGTCCGGGTGGAGATCCAGGCCGTCGTGACCAGCGCCTCCGGCACCGTCTACGCCAACCCGGTCCTCATGCACGGCCGCCAGAGCTGACCCCGACACCACAGGAAGGCAACGCGCCCATGGACATCGACCCCACCCTGCCCTGGGGCCTCGCGATCGACTACGCGGGCCGGGCCACCCTCACCGAGAGCGGCCACACGGTGTACGTCAACGTCTCCGACACCAGCCTCAGCTCGGTCATCGGCCCGGACTCGATCAGCGGGACCTATTCGCCGGTCAACATCACCGCCCAGTTCACCGAGACCGGCGCGGGCGGCGCGGTCCTGCGCGGCACCGGCCGCATCACGATCATGCCGGTCGGCGCGGACCCGGTCGTCCCCGATCCGACGGCCGTCGGGCAAGCGGTCGCCGCGGCCCTGACCGACTTCGCGGCCAACGCGGCGGCCTACGTCGCCCTGTGCGCCCGGTGGCAGCAGGACGACGGAAACGGCGACGGCACCACCCCGGACCCGGATCCGGACCCGCAACCCGACCCGGAGACCGACGCAGAACCCGTCCCGGAGACCGAGTCGACCCCGCAGACCGGGTCCGCCGGGACCGAGACCGGGACCGGCCCCGACACCACGGTCTGAGCCGGACCCCGAACCCCCCGCAAGCACCACCCCCGCCACCCCGAGCCGCTCCCCCGCCGGCCGGGGTTCTCTCATGCCCGAAAACTCCCCAGGGAGGCATCACCATGGCCAATCCCCTCTCCGCCGACGCCCTCGTGTCCGCGCTGCGGGCCGAGGGCGTCACCGTCGTCGAGCACTCCGGCTGGCGCACGAACAACCGCAACCAGAAGGGCAGTTGGGGCCCGGTCAACGGAGTGGTCGTGCACCACACGGTCACCTCCGGCACCAGCGACAGCGTGAGCCTGTGCTTCGACGGCCACTCCGCCCTGCCCGGCCCGCTCTGCCACGGCGTGATCGCCAAGGACGGCACGGTCCACCTCGTCGGCAACGGCCGCGCCAACCACGCGGGCAGCGGCGACGGCGACGTCCTGAGGGCCGTCATCGCCGAGAAACCCCTCCCCGCCCCGAACGAGAACGACACGGACGGCAACGTCCACTTCTACGGCTTCGAGTGCGTCAACCTCGGCGACGGCAAGGACCCCTGGCCGGCCGTCCAGCTGGAGGCCATGGTCCGCGCCTCGGCCGCGCTCTGCCGGGCGCACGGCTGGTCCGCCGCCTCCGTGATCGGCCACAAGGAGTGGACCAGCACGAAGGTCGACCCGCGCGGCTTCACCATGGCCGACTTCCGCGCCAGGGTGGCGACCCGGCTCGGCAAGACACCCACCCCGAGCACCGGCACCGGCACCGGCACCGGCAAGCCGCAGTACCAGCCCTTCCCCGGCGCCGCGTGGTTCCGCAAGCACCCGAAGTCGGCGATCGTCACCGCGCTGGGCAAGCGCCTGGTCGCCGTCGGCTGCTCGGCCTACGCCTCCGGACCCGGCCCGCAGTGGACCGACGCCGACCGTCTGTCCTACGCCAAGTGGCAGCGCAAGCTCGGCTACACCGGCTCCGCCGCCGACGGCTGGCCGGGCGCCACCTCCTGGGCAGCGCTGAAGGTCCCGTACAGCTCCTGAGAAACGAGGCTCCCGATGTCAGAGGCCGCCAAGCGCACCCTCCGTACCGTTCTCCAGACCGCTGTCGGCCTGTGCGTCCTGCTGCCGACGGTCGTCGACGCCGTCGGCATCCCCGGCACCCTGCCCTGGGTCGCCGCGGCACTCACCGCCGCCGCCGGCCTCACCAGGGTCATGTCCCTGCCCGCCGTACAGGCGCTGCTGCCCGGCTGGCTGCGGACCGACACTCCCGTGAACGGCGATGCCCGACTGCTGTCCCTCGTCGACCGCGAGGGCCCGGAAGGGAAGGACGCGTGAACGAACCCCACCCGTTCTCCGACCCCACGTCCGTCGCCGTCGAGCTGGAACGCCTGCGGGGCACGGTCGAAGCCGGCTTCGCCCGCGTCGACGGCGCGCTCGCCCTGCTGGTCCAGCGCAGCGACCAGACCGACCGGCAGATCGCCGACCACGAGCAGCGCCTCGACGCCCTGGAACGCTCCCGCTGGCCACTCGCCAGCATCGGCGCCCTGGCCGCCCTGGCGACGGTCGCCGTCACCGCCTGGGAACTGACCGGCCGCTAGCACCCGCCCCGGCCGGATCCCCGGACACGCCGAAGGGCGGCCACCCCGCACGCAACGGGGTGACCGCCCTTCGGTACTTCAGACGTACGCCTTACTGGTTGTACGGACCGTAGTCGTAGTCCTCCAGCGGAACGGCCTGGCCGGAGCCCGTGCCGAACGGCGAGTAGTCGATGTCGTCGTAGCCGACGGCCGAGTACATCGCGGCCTTGGCCTCCTCGGTCGGCTCGACCCGGATGTTGCGGTAGCGGGACAGACCCGTACCGGCCGGGATGAGCTTACCGATGATGACGTTCTCCTTGAGGCCGATCAGGGAGTCGGACTTGGCGTTGATCGCCGCGTCCGTCAGCACCCTGGTCGTCTCCTGGAAGGACGCCGCCGACAGCCAGGACTCCGTGGCCAGCGAGGCCTTGGTGATACCCATGAGCTGCGGACGACCGGAGGCCGGGTGACCGCCCTCCTGCACCACACGACGGTTCTCGACCTCGAACTTCGAGCGCTCGACGAGCTCGCCGGGCAGCAGCTCGGCGTCGCCGGACTCGATGATCGTCACCCGGCGCAGCATCTGCCGGATGATGATCTCGATGTGCTTGTCGTGGATCGACACACCCTGCGAGTTGTAGACCTTCTGGACCTCGCCGACCAGGTGGACCTGGACGGCACGCTGACCCAGGATGCGCAGCACGTCGTGCGGGTTGGTGGCACCCACGGTGAGCTTCTGGCCCACCTCGACGTGCTCGCCCTCGCTGACCAGAAGACGGGCGCGCTTCGAGATCGGGAACGCCGTCTCGTCGCTGCCGTCGTCCGGCGTGATGACGATCTTCTTGGTCTTCTCGGTCTCCTCGATCCGCACGCGGCCCTGGGCCTCGGAGATCGGGGCGACACCCTTCGGGGTACGGGCCTCGAAGAGCTCGACGACACGCGGCAGACCCTGGGTGATGTCGTCACCGGCCACACCACCGGTGTGGAAGGTACGCATCGTCAGCTGGGTACCGGGCTCACCGATGGACTGGGCGGCGATGATGCCGACCGCCTCACCGATGTCGACCAGCTTGCCGGTGGCCAGCGAACGGCCGTAGCACATGGCGCAGGTGCCGACCTGGGACTCGCAGGTCAGGATCGAACGGGTCTTGACCTCCTCGACACCGTGGCGCACCAGCTGGTCGATGAGCACGTCGCCCAGGTCCACGTTGGCCGGCGCGATCACCTTGCCGTCGATGACGACGTCCTCGGCGAGCATGCGGGCGTAGACGCTGGTCTCGACGTCCTCGGCCTTGCGCAGCACGCCGGCCTCGTCGTGCGACGCGATCCGCAGCTTCAGACCGCGCTCGGTGCCGCAGTCCTCCTCGCGGATGATGACGTCCTGCGAGACGTCCACCAGACGACGGGTCAGGTAACCCGAGTCGGCGGTACGCAGGGCGGTGTCGGCCAGACCCTTACGGGCACCGTGCGTCGAGATGAAGTACTCGAGGACGGACAGGCCCTCACGGAACGAGGCCTTGATCGGACGCGGGATGGTCTCGTTCTTCGCGTTCGACACCAGACCACGCATACCGGCGATCTGCCGCATCTGCATCATGTTTCCTCGGGCACCCGAGTCAACCATCATGAAGATGGGGTTCGTCTTGGGGAAGTTCGCGTTCATCGCCTCGGCGACCTCGTTGGTCGCCTTGGTCCAGATCGCGATGAGCTCCTGCGTGCGCTCTTCCTTGGTGATCAGACCGCGCTCGTACTGCTTCTGGACCTTCTCGTCCAGCTCCTCGTAGCCCTTGACGATGGCCTTCTTGGCCTCGGGCACGACGACGTCGGAGATGGCCACGGTGACACCGGAGCGGGTGCCCCAGTAGAAGCCGGCCGCCTTCAGGTTGTCGAGCGTCGCCGCCACGATGACCTTGGGGTAGCGCTCCGCGAGGTCGTTGACGATCTCGCCGAGCTGCTTCTTGCCCACCGAGTAGTCGACGAACGGGTAGTCCTCGGGCAGCAGCTCGTTGAAGAGCGCGCGGCCCAGGGTCGTCCGCAGGCGGAAGGTGTCACCCTGCTGCCACTCCGGCTCGCCCTCTTCGCGGGCCGGCGGGGTCCAGCCGCGCGGCGGGATGGTGCCCACCGGGAAGCGGATGTCGATCGCCGACTGCAGCGCGAGCTCGCCGGCGTCGAACGCCATGGTCGCCTCGGCCGTGGAGCCGAACGCGCGGCCCTCGCCCTTGGTGTCACGCAGCTCGCCGTCGGTGGTGAGGAAGAACAGACCGAGGACCATGTCCTGGGTCGGCATCGTCACCGGACGGCCGTCGGCGGGCTTGAGGATGTTGTTCGAGGACAGCATCAGGATGCGGGCCTCGGCCTGCGCCTCCGCGGAGAGCGGCAGGTGCACGGCCATCTGGTCACCGTCGAAGTCCGCGTTGAACGCGGTGCAGACGAGCGGGTGGATCTGGATGGCCTTGCCCTCGACCAGCTGCGGCTCGAAGGCCTGGATGCCGAGGCGGTGCAGGGTGGGCGCGCGGTTCAGCAGAACCGGGTGCTCGGCGATGACCTCTTCGAGGACGTCGTACACGACCGTGCGGCCGCGCTCCACCATGCGCTTCGCGCTCTTGATGTTCTGCGCGTGGTTCAGGTCGACCAGGCGCTTCATCACGAACGGCTTGAAGAGCTCCAGCGCCATCGCCTTCGGCAGACCGCACTGGTGCAGCTTCAGCTGCGGACCCACGACGATCACGGAACGCGCGGAGTAGTCCACACGCTTGCCGAGCAGGTTCTGACGGAATCGACCCTGCTTGCCCTTCAGCATGTCGCTGAGGGACTTGAGCGGGCGGTTACCGGGACCGGTGACCGGGCGACCACGACGACCGTTGTCGAAGAGGGCGTCGACGGCCTCCTGGAGCATGCGCTTCTCGTTGTTCACGATGATCTCGGGCGCACCGAGGTCGAGAAGGCGCTTCAGGCGGTTGTTCCGGTTGATCACACGGCGGTACAGGTCGTTCAGGTCGGAGGTCGCGAAGCGGCCACCGTCCAGCTGCACCATCGGGCGAAGGTCCGGCGGGATGACCGGCACGCAGTCCAGCACCATGCCCTTGGGGCTGTTGCTGGTCTGCAGGAACGCGGAGACGACCTTGAGGCGCTTGAGCGCACGGGTCTTCTTCTGGCCCTTGCCGGTACGGATGATCTCGCGGAGGCGCTCGGCCTCCTCGTCGAGGTCGAAGGACTCCAGGCGCTTCTGCAGCGCCGCGGCACCCATCGAACCGTCGAAGTACGTGCCGAAGCGGTCACGCAGCTCGCGGTAGAGCAGCTCGTCGCCCTCGAGGTCCTGGACCTTGAGGTTCTTGAAGCGGGCCCACACCTCGTCGAGACGGTCGATCTCGCGCTGGGCGCGGTCGCGCAGCTGCTTCATCTCGCGCTCGGCGCCTTCGCGCACCTTGCGGCGCACGTCGGCCTTGGCGCCCTCGGCCTCGAGCTCGGCCAGGTCGGTCTCGAGCTTCTTGGCGCGGGCCTCGAGGTCGGAGTCGCGACGGTTCTCGATCTGCTGACGCTCGACGGAGACGTGCGCCTCCAGCGAGGGCAGGTCACGCGTACGGCGCTCGTCGTCGACGTACGTGATCATGTACGCCGCGAAGTAGATGACCTTCTCGAGGTCCTTGGGAGCCAGGTCGAGCAGGTAGCCCAGACGGCTCGGGACACCCTTGAAGTACCAGATGTGCGTGACGGGGGCGGCCAGTTCGATGTGGCCCATCCGCTCACGACGCACCTTGGCGCGGGTCACCTCGACGCCGCAGCGCTCACAGATGATGCCCTTGAAGCGGACACGCTTGTACTTGCCGCAGTAGCACTCCCAGTCCCGGGTCGGACCGAAGATCTTCTCGCAGAAGAGTCCGTCCTTTTCGGGCTTGAGCGTGCGGTAGTTGATCGTCTCGGGCTTCTTGACCTCGCCGTGGCTCCACTGACGGATGTCGTCAGCGGTAGCCAGACCGATCCGGAGCTCGTCGAAGAAGTTGACGTCGAGCACTATGCGTCAATCCCTCTCAGGGTTGTAAGTCTTGGGGTCTGATACGGGGGTCCTGGGGCCGGCAGGGCTCAACGTCGTGAGCCCTGCCGAACTCCCGTCAGACCTCTTCGACGCTGCTCGGCTCACGCCGGGACAGGTCGATGCCGAGCTCCTCCGCAGCGCGGAAGACATCCTCGTCGGTGTCACGCATCTCGATGGACATACCGTCACTGGACAGCACCTCCACGTTCAGGCAGAGAGACTGCATCTCCTTGATGAGCACCTTGAAGGACTCGGGGATGCCAGGCTCGGGGATGTTCTCGCCCTTGACGATGGCCTCGTAGACCTTCACGCGGCCGGTGACGTCGTCGGACTTGATCGTCAGCAGCTCCTGGAGGGCGTAAGCGGCGCCATAAGCCTCCAGCGCCCACACCTCCATCTCACCGAAGCGCTGACCGCCGAACTGCGCCTTACCGCCCAGCGGCTGCTGGGTGATCATCGAGTACGGTCCGGTCGAGCGGGCGTGCAGCTTGTCGTCGACCAGGTGGTGCAGCTTCAGGATGTACATGTAGCCGACCGAGATCGGCTCCGGGAACGGCTCACCGCTGCGGCCGTCGAACATCCTCGCCTTGCCGGTCGGGAGCACCATGCGCTCGCCGTCGCGGTTCGGGATGGTGTGGTTCAGCAGACCCGCGAGCTCGTCCTCACGCGCACCGTCGAAGACGGGGGTGGCGACGTTGGTGCCCGGGGAGACCTGGTCGGCGCCGATGAGCTGGAGGCGCTTCGCCCAGTCCTCGCCGAGACCGGAGACGTCCCAGCCGCGGCTGGCGAGCCAGCCGAGGTGGATCTCCAGCACCTGTCCCGGGTTCATTCGGGACGGCACACCCAGCGGGTTGAGGATGATGTCGACCGGGGTCCCGTCCTCGAGGAACGGCATGTCCTCGATGGGCAGGATCTTGGAGATGACACCCTTGTTGCCGTGGCGGCCGGCGAGCTTGTCACCGTCCGTGATCTTGCGCTTCTGCGCCACGTAGACGCGAACCAGCTGGTTCACGCCCGGCGGCAGCTCGTCGCCCTCTTCACGGTCGAAGACGCGGACGCCGATGACCTTGCCGATCTCGCCGTGCGGCACCTTCAGCGAGGTGTCACGGACCTCACGGGCCTTCTCACCGAAGATCGCGCGCAGCAGGCGCTCCTCCGGGGTCAGCTCGGTCTCGCCCTTGGGCGTGACCTTGCCGACGAGGATGTCACCGGCGACGACCTCGGCACCGATACGGATGATGCCGCGCTCGTCGAGGTCGGCGAGGACCTCCTCGGAGACGTTCGGGATGTCCCGGGTGATCTCCTCCGGGCCCAGCTTGGTGTCACGGGCGTCGACCTCGTGCTCCTCGATGTGGATCGAGGAGAGGACGTCGTCCTGCACGAGGCGCTGCGACAGGATGATCGCGTCCTCGTAGTTGTGACCCTCCCACGGCATGAACGCCACGAGCAGGTTCTTGCCCAGGGCCATCTCGCCGTTCTCGGTGGCCGGGCCGTCGGCGAGGACCTGACCGGTGATGATCCGGTCGCCCTCGTTGACGATGACCTTCTGGTTGACCGAGGTTCCCTGGTTGGACCGGGAGAACTTGGCCAGGCGGTACGTGATGTACGTGCCGTCGTCGTTGGTCGTGGTGATGTAGTCCGCGGAGACCTCCTGGACCACACCGTCCTTCTCGGCCTTGACCACGTCGCCGGCGTCGACGGCGGAGCGGTACTCCATGCCGGTGCCGACGAGCGGGGCCTCGCTCTTGATGAGCGGCACGGCCTGACGCATCATGTTCGCGCCCATGAGGGCACGGTTGGCGTCGTCGTGCTCGAGGAACGGGATCATGGCGGTCGCGACCGACACCATCTGGCGCGGCGAGACGTCCATGTAGTCCACGTCGTCACCGGGGACGTAGTCGACCTCGCCGCCACGGCGGCGGACCAGGACGCGGTTCTCGGTGAAGCGCAGGTCGTCGTCGAGCGTGGCGTTGGCCTGCGCGATGACGAACCGGTCCTCTTCGTCGGCCGTCAGGTAGTCGACCTCGTCGGTGACGACACCGTCGGTGACCCGGCGGTACGGCGTCTCCACGAAACCGAACGCGTTGACGCGGCCGTAGGAGGCGAGCGAGCCGATCAGACCGATGTTCGGGCCTTCGGGGGTCTCGATCGGGCACATGCGTCCGTAGTGGGACGGGTGCACGTCACGGACCTCGAAGCCGGCCCGCTCACGGGACAGACCACCCGGGCCGAGGGCGTTGAGACGACGCTTGTGCGTCAGACCCGACAGCGGGTTGTTCTGGTCCATGAACTGCGACAGCTGGCTGGTGCCGAAGAACTCCTTGATGGAGGCGACGACCGGCCGGATGTTGATCAGGGTCTGCGGCGTGATCGCCTCGACGTCCTGGGTCGTCATGCGCTCGCGCACGACGCGCTCCATACGAGCCAGACCCGTACGGACCTGGTTCTGGATGAGCTCGCCGACGCTGCGGATACGACGGTTGCCGAAGTGGTCGATGTCGTCGGTCTCGACCATGATCGAGCGACCGGACTCGCCGACCGTCTCGGTCTCCCCGGCGTGCAGCTTCACCAGGTACTTGATGGTCGCGATGACGTCCTCGACGGTCAGGACACCCGCGTTGAGCGGGGCCTCGCCACCGAGCTTCTTGTTGACCTTGTAGCGGCCGACCTTGGCCAGGTCGTAGCGCTTGGGGTTGAAGTAGAGGTTCTCGAGCAGCGTCTGCGCGGCCTCACGGGTCGGCGGCTCGCCCGGACGCAGCTTGCGGTAGATGTCCAGCAGCGCGTCGTCCTGGCCCTGGGTGTGGTCCTTCTCCAGGGTGGCGCGCATGGACTCGTACTCGCCGAACTCCTCGAGGATCTGCTCGGTGGTCCAGCCGAGAGCCTTCAGAAGGACGGTGACGGACTGCTTGCGCTTGCGGTCGATACGCACACCGACCATGTCGCGCTTGTCGATCTCCAGCTCCAGCCAGGCGCCCCGGGAGGGGATGACCTTCGCGGAGAAGATGTCCTTGTCGGACGTCTTGTCGATGGAGGAGTCGAAGTAGACACCCGGCGAACGGACCAGCTGCGACACCACGACACGCTCGGTGCCGTTGATGACGAAGGTGCCCTTGTTGGTCATGAGCGGGAAGTCGCCCATGAAGACCGTCTGGGACTTGATCTCGCCGGTCTCGTTGTTGGTGAACTCGGCCGTCACGAAGAGCGGGGCCGCGTACGTGAAGTCGCGGTCCTTGCACTCGTCGATGCTGTTCTTCGGAGGCTCGAAACGGTGGTCGCGGAACGTCAGCGACATCGACCCGGAGAAGTCCTCGATCGGAGAGATCTCCTCGAAGATCTCCTCCAGACCGGACTTGGTGGGGACGTCCTGACCGGACTCCAGGGCGGCCTCGACGCGACCCTTCCAGGCGTCGTTGCCGAGCAGCCAGTCAAAGCTCTCGGTTTGCAGCGCGAGAAGGTTCGGAACCTCGAGGGGCTCCCGGATCTTTGCAAAGGAGATGCGCAGCGGGGCAGTGCTGGCAGCGTTGTTCGTATTCGCGATCGAGGCGTTGCGCGAGGCGGCCAAGAGGGGGTCCTTCCGAGGGCTCGGACTCACTACGCGCGTACCGGCTCCTCATCCTGCGCACAGAGACAGAAATCCCAGGTGGGGGATTGTCTGGTCGTCCGACTCAAGTGAGGGCATGCCCCTGGTGACGGGCAGGGAACAGCTAACAGGCAGCGCAAAGGGTCAGTGTAGCCACTTGGCACACTGATGTCCAGTGCGGGTTTCTCGAGACCCTCGTAGTTCTCAACGCCCTCGGTCTGCTAGTCCTCAACGCACGGTGATACTGCCCTCTTCGCCGTCGATCCATGCCTCGGATTCGGATCCTTGTGACGACGCGTCCTGAGAATTGCGCGCTGCGTGCGGTTCGTCAAGGCCCCCCTGCGCGGACTCGGCCGCCCGGAGACACGATGAAGATCACCATACCCCCCGGTCAAGGGGGGTGTAAGGCAACCGTGGCCGCGCTTCCAGGAACGCCGAAGAGCGACCACCCAGATGGATGATCGCTCTTCGGTGCGTGAGCGTTACAGCCCCGGAGGGACTGATTCAGCCTTCGCGTCCGGTCGTCGCCGACCGGGAGGTGTTACTTGACCTCGACGGAGGCGCCGGCGCCCTTGAGGGACTCGGCAGCCTTCTCGGCGGCCTCCTTGGCGACCTTCTCGAGGACGGGCTTCGGAGCGCCGTCGACGAGGTCCTTGGCCTCCTTCAGGCCCAGGGACGTGAGCTCACGCACGACCTTGATGACCTGGATCTTCTTCTCGCCGGCACCCGTGAGGATGACGTCGAACTCGTCCTGCTCCTCGACGGCGTCGGCCGGGGCGCCCGGGGCGGCGGGGCCCGCAACGGCGACCGCGGCGGCGGCGGTGACGTCGAACTTGTCCTCGAACGCCTTCACGAACTCGGAGAGCTGGATGAGGGTCATACCCTCGAACTCGGCGAGCAGTTCGTCCTGGGTGAGAGCCATGACGGCTTTCCTTCCACTAATTCGGCTGGTGCCGATGTACATGTCTGGCGGGCGTACGATCGGCCCGCTGCGACCACTGCCTGCGACGTGCTGTCTCAGGCGGCGGTCATTGCGCGAGCCGAGTTACTCGGCACCGCCCTGCTCGGCCTGCTTGGCACGAAGGGCGTCCACGGTGCGGACGAGCTTCGAGGGAAGCGCCTGGAAGAGCTGAGCAGCCTGAGTCTGCTTACCCTTGAAGGCACCCGCCAGCTTGCTGAGCAGAACCTCGCGGGACTCGAGGTCCGCGAGCTTCTTGATCTCGTCGGCGGACAGCGCCTTGCCGTCAAGGACACCGCCCTTGATGACGAGGTTCGGGTTGTCCTTGGCGAAGTCACGAAGACCCTTCGCCGACTCCACCGGGTCACCGGTGATGAAGGCGACCGCCGTCGGACCGTTGAACAGGTCGTCGAGCGTCGTGATCCCGGCCTCGTTGGCCGCAATCTTGGTCAGCGTGTTCTTCACCACGGCGTACTGGGCGTTCTCACCGAGCGAACGACGCAGCGTCTTGAGCTGCGCCACGGTGAGACCCCGGTACTCGGTCAGCACGGCAGCGTTCGAGCTGCGGAACGCGTCCGTCAGCTCGGCTACCGCGGCAGCCTTGTCGGGCCTTGCCATAGAGCGTCGGCCTCCTTCCGGGTGATGAGGACCGCTCAGAAGGGGCTGGGACAACGAAACGCCCCGGCGCAGGCGCACGGGGCGTTGCTCGACCGAAAGAATTCCTTGAGAGGATTTCCGTCCGGGAGCGTATCCACTGACACCTGCGCGGGTCGTCCGCATTGCAGCGGATCCTTCGGCCACCGCCCTCTCTGTCGAGAGCACGGCAACGACCAGCGGTCTTTGGCTTCTGGAGGAGCGTACGTGAACGGGGCACCGTCAAGCAAATCCGCCCGTACGGGGCTGGTGCCAGGGCCGTACGGCCGTCACTCCCGGGCCTTCTTCAGCTCCTCGGCCATGTCCAGCGTGTCCGAGGCGGGCGGCGCCTGCACGGTGACGGGCTTGCCGAAGTCGAGGAACGTGAAGGTGAGGTCGAGCTCGCCGTGCCGCCCGATGCCCTGCACCCGCAGCTGCCGCGTCCGGTCCTCGGCGTCGGCCCACAGGTCCAGGGTGAGTTCGTCCACACCCAGCTTCTCGTACTGGGCGAGGCTCTTCTCGGTCCGCTGCCGGACGCTCTTGTCGTCGCCCCGGTAGGCGTCGCGGATGTCGTCGAGGGTCGCCGTACCCGTGTAGTGGGTGGTGCGGACGCCGTCGACGGTCTCGGAGCCGGCCTTCTTCAGGTCGTCGGCCGCGGCGAGGAAACCGCACTCGTGGGACGGGTTGTCCCGGACCCGGTCCACCATCGTGCCGGTGTCGACCTTGATCCCGCCGGGGGTGTCGGAGCTGCCCGGCGCCCCGAACCGGATCCAGTGCTTGCCGCCCTCGCCGGCTTCGTCGGAGCCCACGTACAGGACCCCGCCGACCAGCCGGAACTCACCCGTGCCCTTGTCGGGCCCGCCGAGCACGGTCGACTTCAGACTCATGGCCGGCGGCTCGGTGCCGATCGCCGCCTCGGCCCGGACACGGCCCTCCTCCGGCGTCCGGCCGGTCATGCGATAGCGCAGGGACACGGACCGCTCCGCCTTCGCCGCGGCCCGCTCGACGGCGGCCGCGGCGCCCGAGTCACCCCCGCTCTCGGCGCCACCCGCCGCCGCACACCCGGCGACGAGCAGCGCCGACAGCCCGAGGGCACCCACGGAAGACCTCATCCCACTTCCCCCAGAACTACATACAGCGAACACACGGTCGATTCACAGCAAGACCGTGAACGTATCCCAGAGGGTCGGAAGAGGTCCCGTGGTTTTCGAGCGCCGTGGTGCTACGAACCTGCCCCCGCCCCCTGCTGCTTCACCAGCTCCGAGAAGTCCGCGGTGTCGCTCGCCGGAGGCACCTCGGCCGAGACCTCGGTGCCGTAGTCGGTGTAGTAGGCGGTCTGGCTGTAGGCGCCGGCCGTGGTCTCGCCCTTCTCCACCTTCTTGACGAGCAGATCCCGGTCGTCGACCCAGATGTCGACCGTCTCGGTGGTGACGCCGGCCTGCTCCAGCGTCTTCCGCAGCTCGTCGAGCTGGCTCTGGCTGAGGCTGGAGTTCTTCTCGGCCAGGTCCGCCACCTCGACCGTCCCCGAGTAGTGCGTGGTCCGCTGGCCGCGCACCTTCTCCTCGCCGACCTCCCGCACGTCCCCGGAGGCCAGCAGCAGCTTCACCGACTGGTTCGGGGTGGTGTTCTGCATCTGGTCCTTCAGATAGGCGCCGGAGCTGCCGCCGAGGCTCTCCAGGTCGTCGTACGCGTATCTGATCCAGTGCCTGCCGCCGGCCTGCTCCGCGAAGCTGTCGCCCATCCTGGCGTAGTAGGCGTCGGGCAGATAGCGGGCCTCCATCGACGTGGTGCCCATCTGGCGCATGGTGTCGGCCATGGTGCCGCCGGTGTACGTGATGGTGAGCGTGCCGGTGAGGCCGTCCCCCCAGCCGAGAGCGCCGTCGGCCGTCATGGACATCACCGAGCCCATGGTCGTGGTCGACTCGACCTTCGCGGAGTCCGCGCCGTCGGTCGACTTCTCGGCGGTGCGCAGGGCCGCCACGGGGCTGAGCCGGGGACTGCCCTCCCCGCCCTTCCCGGAGCTGCCGGAGCTGTCCGAGTCACCGGAGCCGCCGGAGCCGCCGCAGGCCGTCACCCCCGTCAGCAGTACCGCCGCGACGATCGAGAGGCCCGCGCGACGCAAGGTCGTGCACTTCATTCGTCCCACCCCCATGGATACCTGTCACCGAACGCTAACGCACAGCACTGACAGTCGTACGAAAAAGAGACGTACGGCAAAAGGGACGAGCCCCGCACCTCGAAAGGTTGCGGGGCTCGTCACCGACTGAGGGTGAGCTGTGAGGCTCAGACCGCGGCCGGGTCCTCCTCGACGAGGAGGTTGCGGGTGCGGTTCGGGTCCACCAGGATGCCGGGGCCGATCGTGGAGCTGATCGCGGCCTTCTTGATGTAACGACCCTTGGCGGCGGACGGCTTCAGACGGAGGATCTCCTCCAGGGCCGCGCCGTAGTTCTCCACCAGCTTGGTGTCGTCGAAGGACACCTTGCCGATGATGAAGTGCAGGTTCGAGTGCTTGTCGACGCGGAACTCGATCTTGCCGCCCTTGATCTCCGTGACGGCCTTGGCCACGTCGGGGGTGACCGTGCCGGTCTTCGGGTTCGGCATCAGACCACGCGGACCGAGCACGCGGCCGAGGCGGCCGACCTTGCCCATGAGGTCCGGGGTGGCGACGACGGCGTCGAAGTCCAGACGGCCCTTCGCGACCTCGTCGATCAGTTCGTCGGAGCCGACGATGTCGGCGCCCGCGGCCTCCGCGGCCGCAGCACGGTCACCGGTCGCGAAGACCAGGACCCGGGCGGTCTTGCCGGTGCCGTGCGGCAGGTTCACGGTGCCACGGACCATCTGGTCGGCCTTGCGCGGGTCTACACCCAGGCGGAAGGCGACCTCGACGGTGCCGTCGTACTTGCTCGTGGAGGTCTCCTTGGCGAGACGGACGGCCTCGAGCGGGGCGTAGAGCTTATCCCGGTCGACCTTGGCGTCCGCAGCGCGGAGGGACTTGCTGCGCTTGCTCACTACTGCTCCTGATGTGTTCTGAGGAGTCGTGGTACGGGCCGAGCAGGCCCTGCCACGGTGCTACGAGGGTGCTACGGGGCTGGGGATCAGCCCTCGACCGTGATGCCCATGGAACGGGCGGTGCCGGCGATGATCTTCGACGCGGCGTCCAGGTCGTTGGCGTTCAGGTCGGGAAGCTTGGTCGTGGCGATCTCACGGACCTGCGCCTCGGTGATCTTGGCGACCTTGGTCTTGTGCGGCTCGCCCGAGCCCTTCTCGACACCAGCGGCCTTGAGGATCATCTTCGCGGCCGGCGGCGTCTTGGTGATGAAGGTGAAGGAGCGGTCCTCGTAGACCGTGATCTCCACCGGGATCACCCAGCCACGCTGCGACTCGGTCGCGGCGTTGTAGGCCTTGCAGAACTCCATGATGTTGACGCCGTGCTGGCCGAGCGCGGGGCCGACCGGCGGGGCGGGGTTAGCCGCACCAGCGTTGATCTGGAGCTTGATGAGCCCCGTGACCTTCTTCTTCTTGGGAGGCATTCCGGGTCCTCTTTCGTTTTCGCCTTCCTACGTCCGAGTCGCCCCGGACGGCTGCCCCATCCGTGGTCAAGATCCGGATGGAGGCATACCGCACAACGATAACGGGTATCCGTGCGCGGCCAAAAACCGAGCAGGTCAGACAGGCTACGAGAGTCTGTCTGACCTGATCGGAGGCTTGTGCTCCAGAGGAGGCTAGTTCTTCTGGATCTGGTCGAAGCTCAGCTCGACCGGGGTCTCGCGGCCGAAGATCTCGACGAGGCCCTTGACCTTCTTCGAGTCGGCGTTGATCTCGTTGATCGTGGCCTGCAGCGTGGCGAACGGGCCGTCGGTGACGGTGACCGAGTCGCCCACCTCGAAGTCCAGCACCTGGACCTCGACCTTGCGGGACGGAGCCGGCTTGCCCTCGGCCTCGGCGGCCTCACGGGCGGCCTTCTCCTCGGCCTCCGGGGCGAGCATCTTGACGATCTCGTCCAGGGTCAGCGGGTACGGGTCGTACGCGTTGCCCACGAAGCCGGTGACGCCGGGGGTGTTGCGGACGACGCCCCAGGACTCGTTCGTCAGGTCCATGCGCACCAGCACGTAGCCGGGGAGCTTGTTCTGACGAATGGTCTTGCGGTCGCCGTTCTTGATCTGGACGACCTCTTCCTGCGGCACCTCGGCCGCGAAGATGTAGTCCTCGACGTTCAGCGAGACGGCGCGCTGCTCCAGGTTGGTCTTCACGCGGTTCTCGTAGCCGGCGTACGTGTGGATGACGTACCACTCGCCGGGGAGGGTGCGCAGCTCCTCGCGCAGGGCGACAACGGGGTCGACGGGCTCGGCCGGCTCTTCTTCCTCGGCCTCGTCGACGACGTCCTCGGCCTCGACGTCCTCGTCGGCTTCCTCGCCCTCGACGTGGAGTGCGGCTTCCTCCGCGGGTTCGCCCGCTTCGGCCTCGGCAGCCTCGAACTCGTCCACCTCGTCAGCGCCCTCGACGATGTCGAGCTCGTCGTCCACGGACTCGTCCGGCTCGATGGCGTCGTTCAGGTTCTGGTCAGACACGGTGGCTGCTTCTTCCTGGATACATAGGGGTGGAACATGCGAAAGGGGCGCCGGATACCTCGGCGCCCTTCGCTCTAGGCTCAGCCAAAGACGTACTTGGCGGCGTGGCTGAGTCCATAGTCAATCACGGTCACCAGGCCGATCATGATGACGACGAAGACAATCACCACGGTCGTGTACGTCGTCAGCTGACTCCGCGTGGGCCATACGACCTTGCGGAGTTCTGCGACGATCTGCCGATAGAAGAGCGCGAGACGCTTCAGCGGGCCCTTCTTGGCGCGCTTACCGCCCTTGCGGGTCTTCTTCTGCGCCTCAGGCATTTCGTCCTGGGCATCAGGCGTGTCGATGGAGCCCACGGCATCCGCCATTCGTCCTCACCTGTTCCCGGGTCGTGGCCGTGCCGCGCCCGGTCTGAGCCGCACGGCGATGCATTGCTGTACGTACATGCGCTGCGCACACATCCTGGTGACGGAGTGTGTAGCAGGGCCGGAGGGACTTGAACCCCCAACCGCTGGTTTTGGAGACCAGTGCTCTACCAATTGAGCTACGACCCTTTGTGTGTTCCCCAACGTACCGCATCCGCCCGGGTGCTCGGTGTGCACCTGTTGTGGCGCGGCTGTCGAAGGCCAACGACGTGTGAGTGTACGTGGTCTTGAGCGCCTCGTCGAACGTAATGGGGCCTTGATCGGAATCACTCTGATGTTCAGTCGGCTGACCAGTCCGTGAAACCCGTGTGCCGGGCTGGTTTCCGGTCTGAAACCATGGGGCCATGAGCGCTGCAACCCCTCCCACCGAGCGCCGGGTCTCCGCCCGCGTCGGCGCGATCTCCGAGTCCGCCACCCTTGCCGTGGACGCCAAGGCCAAGGCCCTGAAGGCCGCCGGGCGTCCGGTGATCGGCTTCGGCGCGGGTGAGCCCGACTTCCCGACCCCGGACTACGTAGTCGAGGCGGCCGTCGAGGCCTGCAAGAACCCGAAGTACCACCGCTACACGCCGGCCGGTGGTCTCCCCGAGCTGAAGGCCGCGATCGCCGCGAAGACGCTGCGTGACTCGGGCTACGAGGTGGACGCCTCGCAGATCCTGGTCACCAACGGCGGCAAGCAGGCGATCTACAACGCCTTCGCCGCGATCCTCGACCCGGGCGACGAGGTCATCGTCCCGGCTCCCTACTGGACGACCTACCCCGAGTCCATCCGGTTGGCGGGCGGTGTCCCGGTGGAGGTCGTGGCCGACGAGACGACCGGCTACCGGGTCTCGGTCGAGCAGTTGGAGGCGGCCCGCACGGAGAACACGAAGGTCGTGCTCTTCGTCTCCCCGTCCAACCCGACCGGCGCGGTCTACGACGCCGAGGACGCCGAGGCGATCGGCCGCTGGGCCGTCGAGCACGGCCTGTGGGTCATGACGGACGAGATCTACGAGCACCTCGTCTACGGCGACGCGAAGTTCACCTCGCTGCCGGGGATCCTGCCCGAGCTGCGCGACAAGTGCATCGTGGTCAACGGCGTCGCGAAGACGTACGCGATGACCGGCTGGCGGGTGGGCTGGATCATCGGCCCGAAGGACGTCGTCAAGGCCGCCACGAACCTCCAGTCGCACGCCACCTCGAACGTCTCCAACGTGGCGCAGATCGCCGCGCTGGCCGCCGTCTCCGGCGACCTGTCGGCCGTCGAGAAGATGCGCGAGGCCTTCGACCGGCGCCGCAAGACGATCGTGCGGATGCTGAACGAGATCGACGGCGTCCTCTGCCCGGAGCCCGAGGGCGCGTTCTACGCGTACCCCTCCGTGAAGGCGCTGCTCGGCAAGGAGATCCGCGGCAAGCGTCCGCAGGACTCCGTCGAGCTGGCCGCGCTGATCCTGGAGGAGGCCGAGGTCGCGGTGGTCCCGGGTGAGGCCTTCGGCACCCCGGGCTATCTGCGTCTGTCGTACGCGCTGGGCGACGAGGACCTCGTCGAGGGCGTGAGCCGCATCCAGAAGCTGCTGGCGGAGGCCAGGGACTGACGTCCGCGTCCTCACGCGCGCGTGCGGGCCGTCTTCCTCGGGGAAGGCGGCCCGCTTCTTCGTGTCCGCACTCCTTCGCGCCTGAGTGCGAGCAAGACCACGATCGGGGAAAGCGCTACCGGGACGACCGGAACGTGCGGCAGGATCCTGGAATGGAGCGTGTACGTGATGTCTCTGAGCTGCCGAAAGCCCATCTGCACCTGCACTTCACCGGGTCGATGCGGGCCACCACCGTGCTGGAACTGGCCGACAAGTACGGCGTGCACCTGCCGGAGGCGCTGACCGAGGCGCTGACCAGCGGGGAACCGCCGAAGCTGCGGGCCACGGACGAGCGGGGCTGGTTCCGCTTCCAGCGCCTGTACGACGCGGCGCGGTCGTGCCTGCGGGAGCCGGAGGACATCCAGCGGCTCGTGCGGGAGGCCGCCGAGGAGGACCTGAGGGACGGCTCGGGCTGGCTGGAGATCCAGGTGGACCCGACCTCGTACGCGCCCCGGCTGGGCGGGCTGATCCCGGCGCTGGAGATCATCCTGGACGCCGTGGAGACGGCCTCCCGCGACACCGGGCTCGGCATGCGGGTACTGGTCGCGGCGAACCGGATGAAGCACCCGCTGGACGCCCGCACCCTGGCCCGGCTGGCCGTGCGGTACGCGGACCGCGGCGTCGTCGGTTTCGGACTGTCGAACGACGAACGCCGGGGCATGGCGAGGGACTTCGACCGGGCCTTCGCGATCGCGCGGGAGGGCGGGCTGTTGTCCGCACCGCACGGCGGCGAGCTCACCGGCCCCTCGTCCGTCCGCGACTGCCTGGACGACCTGGACGCGAACCGGCTGGGGCACGGAGTGCGGGCGGCCGAGGATCCGCGACTGCTGAAGAAGCTCGCCGACCGGGGCGTGACCTGCGAGGTGTGCCCGGCGTCGAACGTGGCACTGGGCGTGTACGAGAAGCCGGAGGACGTTCCGCTGCGGACGCTCTTCGAGGCCGGGGTGCCGATGGCCCTGGGCGCCGACGACCCGCTGCTGTTCGGCTCCCGCCTCGCGGCCCAGTACGAGATCGCCCGCCGTCACCACGCCTTCACGGACGAGGAGTTGGCGGAACTGGCCCGGCAGTCGGTACGGGGCTCGGCGGCACCGGAGGACGTCAGGGCGAAGCTGCTGGCGGGCGTGGACGACTGGCTGGGGCCGGGGCCGGCCTAGCGAACCGGGCGGCGGCAGGAGAGGCGTGGGGCGGCGAGGGCCGCTAGAGCCCGGCGCCCACCATCACCGGCTCGTTGACCAGGGTGACCCCGAAGGCCTCGCGTACCCCGGCCACGACCTCGCGGGCCAGCGCCAGCAGGTCCTCCGTGGTGGCCTCCCCGCGATTGGTGAGGGCGAGGGTGTGCTTGGTGGAGATACGGGCGGGCCCGCTGCCGTACCCCTTGGTGAAACCCGCCTTGTCGATCAGCCAGGCCGCGGAGGTCTTGGTGTGTCCGGCCCCCGCCGGGTAGGCGGGCGGCTCCGCGCCGTCGCCCAGCCGCTCCCGCACGCGCGCGTGGAACGCGGCGAAGTCGGCGTCGGTGAGGATCGGGTTGGTGAAGAAGGAGCCGGCCGACCAGGTGTCGTGGTCCTCGGGGTCGAGAACCATGCCCTTCCCGGCGCGCAGCTTCAGCACGGTCTCGCGGGCCTCGGCGAGCGGCACCCGGTCGCCGGGTCCGACGCCCAGCGCGCGTGCCGTCTCGGCGTACTTCAGGGGCGCCGACAGCCCGTCGGCGTCCTCGAGTTCGAACCGGACGCGCAGGACGACGTACCGCTCGGGGTCGGCCTTGAAGCGGCTGTGCCGGTAGGAGAAGGCGCACTCCTCGTTGGTGAGCGTGGTCGTCTCGCCGGCCCGGCGGTCGTAGGCGATCACCTCGGTGATCGTCGTGGAGACCTCCTGGCCGTACGCCCCGACGTTCTGGATCGGGGTCGCGCCCGCCGAGCCGGGGATGCCGGCCAGGCACTCGACGCCCGCCAGCCCGGCCTCCACGGTGCGCGCGACGGCGTCGGTCCAGATCTCGCCCGCGGCCAGCTCCAGTTTCGTCCCGACGAGTTCGCAGCCGCGCGTGGCGATCCGCAGGGCGGTGCCCTCGAAGCCCTTGTCGCCGATGACGAGGTTCGAGCCCCCGCCGACGATCAGCAGCGGCGTACCTTCGGCGTCGGCCTCGCGCACGGCGGCGATCACCTCGGCGTCGGTCGTCGCGGTCACCAGCCTGGTGGCGGGACCGCCCAGCCGGAAGGTGGTCAGCGGGGCGAGCGGGGCATCGTGGAGTTCCAGCACGCGCCCAGCCTACGAGACACCACCGACAGCCCCGCCCTCCCCGGTGCCGCCGGCCCGTTCCGCCCGCCTCTCCCCCGGCGCACCGGCTCACGGCACGCGCGCGTACGGCCCCGCCGGGGTGGGCGGGGCCGTACGCGCGCGTGCCGGGTGTCTACGGGTCGGTGTCTGCGTGTCGGGTGATCCCGGCACCTGATGTGCCGCGTGTCTCAGCGGACGGCGGACTCCAGCGCGGGCGCCGCCTCGGGGTCCGACGTGGATCCGGCCCCGAGGTCCGCAGGAGCGTCCGTCGCCGCGAGGGCCGCTTGCCGTCGGGTCGGTATCACCAGGGCGGCGATCCCGGCGAGGGCCACCACCGCCGCGCCCGTGACCAGCGCGGGCCGCAGTCCGTCGACGAAGGTCTGGCCGGACTCGTAGCCGCCCTGCGCCGAGAAGATCGACGCCATGATCGCGATGCCGAGGGCCCCGCCGACCTCCCGCAGCGCGTTGTTGGCGCCGGAGGCGATGCCCTGTTCCTGCGGTCGGACGCTGGACATCACCAGGCTGGAGGCCGGGGCGAAGAACAGCGCCATTCCGATACCGCTGATGATCAGACCGGGCAGCTGGACGGCGTAGGAGGCGTCGACGGTCGCCACGGCGGCCATCCAGCCGAGGCCGGCGGCCTGGAAGAAGAGCCCGGTGGCGACGACCGGCCGGCCGCCGACGCGGTCGGAGAGGATGCCGGCGATCGGCGCGACGAGCATCGGCATACCGGTCCACGGCAGCATCCTGAGGCCCGCCTCCGTGGGCGAGTAGCCGAGGACACCCTGCATGTACTGGCTGAGCAGGAAGATCGAGCCGAACATCCCGAGGAACATGAGCAGGCTCGCGGCGTTGATCCCGGCGAAGGCGCGGGACCGGAAGAGGCGCATCGGCAGCATGGGGTTCTTGGCCCGCAGCCCGTGCAGGACGAACCCGACGAGCAGGACGGCGCCGGCGAACAGGCCGGTGAGCACGAGGGGGCTGGTCCAGCCGTCGGCCGGTCCGCGCACCAGGCCGTAGACGAGCCCGAAGAGGCCGCCGCTGGCGAGCAGGGTGCCGGGGAAGTCGAGCGGGGCGCCGGTGCCGTGGGACTCGGCGAGGCGGAACCGGGCGAGCGGCAGCAGCGCGAGGCCCAGCGGAACGTTCAGCCAGAAGATCCAGTGCCAGGACACGTGTTCGGTGAGGCTGCCGCCGATGAGCGGTCCGGAGGCGACCGCGAGTCCGTTGACCGCGCCCCAGATGCCGTAGGCCATTCCGCGCTTGGCGGCCGGCACGGCGGCCGTGAGCAGGGTGAGCGTCAGCGGCATCATGACGGCCGCGCCGACGCCCTGGACCGCGCGGGCGGCGATGAGGGAGCCGATGCCGGGTGCCATGGCGGCAGCGGCGGAGGCGGCGGTGAAGACGGTGAGCCCGACGAGGAACATCCGCCGACGGCCGAACCGGTCGCCGAGCGCCGCGCCGAACATGAGCAGCACGGCGAAGGTGAGCGTGTAGGCGCTCACGGTCCACTCGAGGTCGCCCAGGCCGCCGCCGAGATCCTTGCGGATGGACGGCAGGGCGGTGGTGACGACGAGGTTGTCGAGCGCCGCCATGAAGCCGGCGACGCTGGTGATGACGAGGGCCCAGACGGTCCCCCCGCGACGTGCTGTCTGCTGTGACATCGCTCCCCCAGCGGGTGATCTGACGTTGATTAGTTATTGATGACTAACTTTTGCGCCCATAAGACGGCCACCACATCGCGTCCGCCACAGGCGCCCACCGAAGGCATTCATCGGAGGCGACGTCGAGCCGCCCCACGCGCTACTTCTCCAGCCGGCCCTTGGCCCGGGCCGACGGATACAGCCCTTCCCAGACCCGGTCCTCGGGCGGAAACCCCATGGCCACCAGGCAGTTGATGAGCATGCCGTACGCCATGAAGGTCGTCGTCTCTTTCAGGTCCGCGCCGAGGGGCACATGAACGGTGTCCCACAGCCGCATCCACCCGGCGCGCACGGCCTCGCCGAACGCGTGGTCACCCTCCGCCTCCGCGGCCGCCGCGGCGACATACGTCTGCATCTGCATCATCAGCCGTTCGGGCTGTTCCGCGATGACCTTGGTGTACGCGTTGGCCATGGCGTGCAGGGCTTCTTCACCCTCCAGCCCCTCGGCGGCATCCCCGAACGTGCGGACGGTGTCGTCCATACAGCGCTGGGCGGCCGCGAGGAAGATCGCTTTCTTGCCGGGGAAGAGCCGGAAGAGATACGGCTGCGAGACACCCACCCGCTTGGCGATCGCCTCGGTGGAGGTGCCGTGATAGCCGCCCCGGGCGAACTCGCTCGTCGCCGCCCGGATGACGCTCTCGCGCCTCTCTTCTGCGCTCATCCTGACCATGCGATTAAGTTAGTACTCAATCACTAACTTCGTCAAGGCCACCTGTCGAGGCCACCAAGACGCCGTCCCGGCCCGTCGACGCGTAAGGGGCGCCTCTCCCTGGAGGGCGCCCCTTACCTCGCACTTCGCCTGCCGTCGCGGCTCAGGCCAGTCGTACGACCGCCCGGGACATCCCGAGGACCTTCAGGCCGCCGCTGGTCACGGTCAGGTCGACCCGCACGGTGTGGTCGTCGAGCTTGGCGCCCACCTTGCCGGTGACCTCGATCACGGCACCCTGGTCGTCGTTCGGGACGACGACGGGCTTGGTGAAGCGGACGCCGTAGTCGACGACCGCGCCCGGGTCGCCGGTCCAGTCGGTGACGACGCGGATCGCCTCGGCCATGGTGAACATGCCGTGCGCGATGACGTCCGGCAGGCCCACCTCCTTGGCGAACTTCTCGTTCCAGTGGATGGGGTTGAAGTCCCCGGAGGCACCCGCGTACTGCACGAGCGCGGCGCGGTTCACGGGGAAGGACCGGGCCGGCAGTTCGGTGCCGACCTCGACGTCGTCGTAAGCGATCTTCGCCGTCATCGGTTCCTCACGCCTTCCCGTCCGTGGCGTCCACGGATTCCGTCGGCTCCGCCGCGCGGGCGACGAGCTTGGTCCACGCGGTCACCACGTGCTCGCCGCTCTCGTCGTGGACCTCGCCGCGGATGTCCAGGATGTCGTTGCCGGCCATGGACTTGACCGCCTCGATGGTCGAGGTGACCGTGAGCCGGTCACCGGCCCGCACCGGGCGCCGGTAGGCGAACTTCTGGTCGCCGTGCACCACCCGGCTGTAGTCGAGGCCCAGCTGCGGGTCCTGCACGACCTGTCCCGCCGCCTTGAAGGTGATGGAGAACACGAAGGTCGGCGGCGCGATCACATCGGCGTAACCGAGCGCCTTGGCGGCCTCCGGGTCGGTGTACGCCGGGTTCGCGTCGCCCACGGCCTCGGCGAACTCGCGGATCTTCTCCCGACCGACCTCATAGGGATCGGTGGGCGGGTAGGTCCGCCCGACGAAGGACTGGTCGAGCGCCATGGCCTCGGCACCTCCTGTTGCTCTGCTGCTTGTCGCCACTCTGCGTTGCTCTGCTGCTCGGCGTCGCTCTACTGATCGGTACAGGTCGTTCAACGACACGAGGCCGCCCCCGATCACTCGGGGACGGCCTCGCATACGAGCCTGATTTATCGCGTTTCGCGGTGCGCGGTGTGCGCGTTGCAACGCGGGCAGTGCTTCTTCATCTCCAGTCGGTCCGGGTTGTTACGCCGGTTCTTCTTGGTGATGTAGTTCCGCTCCTTGCACTCCACGCAGGCCAGCGTGATCTTCGGGCGGACGTCGGTGGCAGCCACAGGAGTGCTCCTTGACGAACGGATGGGACATATAACGCATGAAAGAGTAGCCGATCGAAGGACCGACCCCACAATCGGCTACCGTCAGTAGCGGTGACCGGACTTGAACCGGTGACACAGCGATTATGAGCCGCTTGCTCTACCGACTGAGCTACACCGCTTTGATGGGATCAGGTCCCGCCTTGCGACGGGAACCTCACCCACCAGAGCCCCAATACGGAATCGAACCGTAGACCTTCTCCTTACCATGGAGACGCTCTACCGACTGAGCTATTGGGGCGAGCGATGAAGACATTACACGGTCCGCAGCCGTTCACCCAAATCCGTTTCGCGAGGCCTTCCGGGGCCGTCCGGGGCCCCGATTTCCCGAGGTCCCAGCGGTCTCCCGAGCCCCTCCCGCACGCCGGACCACACCGGTACGACTATTGCGCTCCTCCCCGCCGGCGCCGAAACGCCGTCCTAGGCTCGTCTCACTCTGCGTGATCTTGCATCCCCGCGACCGCGCGTCACCCGCGTCACCCGCGTCCCCGCGCGGTCCCGAGCCGAGCCCCTGGAGCGCGATGCCCGACAGCCAGCCGCAGCCGCCCCCTTGGCCGTCGTCCACGTCCGGCACCTCGGGAGGTGCGCAGGACCCGGCCGCCCTCCTGCTGTGCGGGGCGCGTCTGACCGACGGCCGGACCGTGGACGTACGGCTGGGCCGCGGGCGCATCGAGGCGGTCGGCACGGCGGGCAGCCTGACGACCGGCCCCGGCCGCGGCGGCACACGCATGGACCTCGGCGGCTACCTCCTGCTCCCCGCCCCCGCCGAGCCGCACGCGCACGCCGACACCGCGCTCACGGCCGACACCGACGGCCCGGTCTCGTACGCCCCCGAGGACGTCCAGCGGCGCGCCACCGAGGCCGCGCTGCTGCAACTGGGACACGGCGCGACGGCACTGCGCGCGCATGTGCACGTGGGCGACGTCCAGGGCCTCGGCGCGCTGGCCGCCGTGCTGCAGGCCCGGCGTGCACTGCGCGGGCTCGCCGAGCTGACCGCGGTGGCGATGCCCCGGGTGCTGACCGGGGCGGCCGGGGCGGACGGGCTCGCGATGCTGCGGGACGCGGTGAAGATGGGTGCCTCGGTGGTGGGCGGCTGCCCGGACCTCGACCCCGATCCGACGGGCTACGTGGAGACCGTCCTGGAGGTCGCCTCCGAGCACGGCTGCCCCGTCGACCTGCATACGGACGCCGCCGACCCGGCCCGCCTCGCCCGCCTCGCCGCGATGGCCGGCGGCCTGCGGCCCGGCGTCACCCTGAGCCCCTGCGGCGGCCTCGACGGGCTCCCGGTCGAGGCGGCCACCCGCACCGCCGACCAACTCGCCGCCGCCGGCGTGACGGTGGTCTGCCTCCCCCAGGGCGGCTGCGGCACCGTCGTGCACCGGGAGACGGCGCCCGTACGGCTGTTGCGCGCGGCCGGGGTGCGGATCGCGGCGGGCAGCGGGGCGTTGCGGGACGTCTCCAACCCGGTCGGCCGCGGCGACCCCCTGGAGGCGGCCTACCTGCTCGCCTCCCGGCACGGCCTGCGCGCCGAGGACGCCTACGACGCCGTGAGCACGTCCGCGCGGGCCGCGCTGGGCCTCCCCGAGGTCCGCGTGGAGGCGGGCTTCCCGGCCGACCTCCTGGCCCTCCGCGGCGACCGGCTGGCGGGCGCCCTGTCGCTGGCGTACAGCAGGATCGTGATCCACCAGGGCCGTGTGGTGGCCCGCACGAGCGCGGTCCGCGAGTACCGCAGCTCCACCGCCGCCCCGGAGTGGGGCCTGCCGAGGCAGGGACGGGGAGAACTGTCGTAGGACGGCAAGGGCGGGACCGGGAGTTGGGCCACACCGGGCCGGGCTGCCGGGTGAAGTCGTACGGCGAACGCGGGTGTCCGGGCGTACGGTCGGAAGCATGCGCATTGTCATCGCTGGTGGTCATGGTCAGATCGCGCTGCGGCTGGAGCGCCTGCTCGCCGCGCGCGGGGACGAGGTCGCGGGGATCATCCGCAAGGCGGAGCAGGGGGACGACCTACGGGCGGCCGGCGCCGAACCGGTCGTCCTGGACCTGGAGTCGGCGTCCGTCGAGGAGGTCGCGGAACGGCTGCGCGGCGCCGACGCGGCGGTGTTCGCGGCGGGTGCGGGACCGGGCAGCGAAGTGGGCCGCAAGGACACCGTGGACAAGGGCGCGGCGGTCCTGTTCGCGGACGCGGCGGTCCGCGCGGGCGTACGGCGTCTCGTGGTCGTGTCGTCCATGGGCGCCGACCCCGACCACCGGGGCGACGAGGTCTTCGACGTCTACCTGCGCGCCAAGGGCGAGGCGGACGCCCACGTGCGGGGCCTGGACTCCCTCGACTGGACGATCCTGCGCCCGGGGGCTCTGACGGACGACGCCGGCACCGGTCTGGTCCGCCTGGAGGCCCGTACGGGCCGCGGGCCCGTCCCACGCGACGACGTGGCCGCCGTGCTCGCCGAGCTGCTCGACACCTCGGCCACGTCCGGCCTCACCCTGGAGCTGATCAGCGGCTCCGCGCCGGTCCCCGTGGCGGTGAAGGCGGTGGCGGGGAACTGACGGCGGCAGCGCGCCGCGAGACGCGTCAGAACAGGGGCAGCTGCCCCGGGAACTCCGGGACCACATAACCGTCCAACGACGGCTGGGCCGCGCCCAGTTGTGCCGTGCTGCGCGAGCCGGGGCAGGAGACGAGATCCCCGGTCTCGCGCGCGCCCGGCGGATCGTGCCGGGCGAACCGTCCGGCGACGACCGCGATCTCGCGACGGCATACGGGACAGGTGCGGCGACGGCTGGACGCGCTGGACATGTGATCAGTCTGCCCCAGTGGGCCACGCGGGTACCCCACGGCGGGACGCGCCCCGCTCGCCGCGCGGAACCGCGGTCACCTCCCTAGCATCCGTACACGTGGCACATACCTTCGAGGAACTCGTGGAGAAGCAACGCGCGGCCGACGAGGCACACGCGAGGGTCGAGGCGCTGCGGGACACGTACGGCGCTCCCACGGCCACCCCCTGGCCGGAGATCCAGACCGACACCTACGAAACCGCCTGGCGCGCCTGGCGCGACCTCGCCCGCGACGTACAGGCGGCGGTGACCGAATACGCCAAGGACGAGAACAGACCACGCAACGACATCGAGGCAGAGGTGAAAAGAGCGGCGAAGTCCCCCTCGCCGGAACCATCAGAGGCTCCGGACGACACCCCCGAAGGGCAGTGAAGCGCGCCGACGCCCAGGCTTCCGGGACCGGTGGACAGGGAGGCGAGCCAGGTTTTCCGCCGCACACGAAGAAACCCCTCCGCTCTGCGTTTCCGCAGTTCGGAGGGGTTCCCTCTCTCAGCGTGGCGGCGCCAGGGTTCGAACCTGGGTAGGCTGAGCCGGCAGATTTACAGTCTGCTCCCTTTGGCCGCTCGGGCACACCGCCGGGTTTACTGCCCGTTCGAACCGCCTTTCGGCGGTGCTCCCTGGCAACGACGTAAACGATACCCGATGCCCAGGGGTGCTTCGCCACCTGATTCCTCGCCGCCCGGAGGGAGCGGGGTGACTAGGCTTGTGCGGATGCGGCCCGGGATCACGCCGGGCTCGGCGGTCGCCCCCACGCACGCCGATACGCACCCGACACGCACCCCGATACAAGGAGCCACAGGACATGGCCGACTCCAGTTTCGACATTGTCTCGAAGGTCGAGCGGCAGGAGGTCGACAACGCCCTCAACCAGGCCGGCAAGGAGATCTCGCAGCGCTACGACTTCAAGGGCGTCGGCGCCTCGATCTCCTGGTCCGGTGAAAAGATCCTGATGGAGGCGAACTCCGAGGACCGGGTGAACGCCGTCCTCGACGTCTTCCAGTCCAAGCTGATCAAGCGCGGGATCTCCCTCAAGGCGCTGGACGCGGGCGAGCCCCAGCTCTCCGGCAAGGAGTACAAGCTCTTCGCCGAGATCAAGGAGGGCATCTCCCAGGAGAACGCGAAGAAGGTCGCGAAGCTCATCCGCGACGAGGGCCCCAAGGGCGTGAAGGCCCAGGTTCAGGGCGAGGAACTGCGGGTCAGCTCCAAGAGCCGCGACGACCTGCAGACCGTCATCAACCTGCTCAAGGGCCAGGACTTCGACTTCGCTCTTCAGTTCGTGAACTACCGGTAGTCGGCCGGACGGCTGCGAGCCGGAACAGCTACGGGCCGACAGGTACGGGCCGGACGGCTATGGGCAAGGGTGGGCACCCGGCGGGTGCCCACCCTTCTCGTCCGCGCGGCCGCTGTGACGCTCAGTCGCGCGAGTTGCCGAACAGCAGGCGATAGACGATCAGCAGCACCAGCGAACCGCCGATCGCCGCGGCCCAGGTCGCGCCGTCGTAGAAGTCCTTGGTGATGGGGTGGTCCAGCCAGCGGGCCGATATCCAGCCGCCGATGAACGCGCCCGCGACGCCGATGAGGGTCGTGCCGATGAAGCCGCCCGGGTCGCGGCCCGGCAGCAGGACCTTGGCGATGACTCCGGCCAACAACCCCAGGATGATCCAGCTGATGATGCTCATGCCCTGAACCTGCCCTTCCGTGCTGTGCCCGCGCTGTCCGGACACTGTGATGTCGCTCGCTCCGGACGGGCTGTGCTCGTTTCCGCCCCGCCCCGCGTCCCGCGTCGCACCCGGGTTCGGGTCGTGTCGATGAGGACGACGTCAGCACGGCACACGGCGGTTCCGTCGATCAGTAGGGTGCGGCCCATGACACAGCCCGGATCGCGCGCCGAACTGCGGCGGACACTCGGCCTCGGCGACGCCGTGGTCATCGGGCTCGGCTCGATGATCGGTGCCGGCGTCTTCGCGGCGCTCGCCCCCGCCGCGCAGGCCGCGGGCTCCGGGCTGCTGTTCGGGCTCGCGCTCGCCGCGCTGGTCGCCTACTGCAACGCCATGTCGTCGGCGCGGCTCGCCGCCCTGTATCCGGCCTCCGGCGGCACGTACGTGTACGGACGGGAGCGGCTCGGCGCGTTCTGGGGGTATCTGGCGGGCTGGTCGTTCGTGGTCGGGAAGACGGCCTCCTGTGCGGCGATGGCTCTGACGGTCGGGGCGTACGTGTGGCCGGGGCAGGCGCACGCGGTGGCGGTCGCGGCCGTGGTGGCGCTGACCGCGGTGAACTACGGCGGCGTCCACAAGTCGGCCTGGCTGACGCGGGTGATCGTGGCGGTGGTCCTGGCGGTCCTCGCCTGCGTGGTGGTCGTGTGCCTGGGGTCCGGCGCGTCCGGCGAAGGGCGGCTGGACGTCGGGATCTCCGGCGGGCCGGGTGGGGTGCTGACCGCCGCCGGCCTGCTGTTCTTCGCCTTCGCCGGGTACGCCCGCATCGCGACCCTCGGCGAGGAGGTGCGGGACCCGGCACGCACCATTCCCCGTGCGATCCCCGTGGCCCTGGGCATCGCCCTGGTCGTGTACGCGTGTGTGGCGGTCGCCGTCCTTTCCGTGCTGGGGTCGGGTGGCCTCGGGCGGGCGACGGCCCCGTTGGCCGACGCGGTGCGGGCGGCGGGGGCTCCCGGGCTGGTGCCGGTGGTACGGATCGGGGCCGCCGTGGCGGCACTGGGCTCCCTTCTCGCTCTCATCCTGGGCGTCTCACGCACGACGCTGGCCATGGCCCGGGACCGGCATCTGCCCGGCGCCCTGGCCGCCGTACATCCGCGCTTCCAGGTGCCGCACCGGGCCGAGCTCGCGGTGGGCGCTGTGGTGGCGGTCCTGGCCGCCACGGTGGACGTCCGGGGCGCGATCGGGTTCTCCTCCTTCGGTGTGCTGACGTACTACGCGGTGGCCAACGCGGCGGCCTGGACGCTCGACGCGGCCCCGGTGAAGCGGGTGCTGCCCGTGGTGGGGCTCCTGGGCTGTGTGGTCCTCGCGTTCGCGCTGCCGAGGACCTCGGTGGTCGTGGGGGCGGGGGTGCTGGCGGTGGGTGCGCTCGCTTACGCGGTACGGCGGCGCCGGACGGGAGCGCGGTAGCCGCACGCCGCACTGCGGCGACGGCAGGTGTAAGGCGGGAGGCGTGCGGGTGGGTGCCCGGGCGACGGGTGCGCGACGGCAGGCCGCTACGGCGTGGTCGCCCCGGTCGCCGCCGTGCGTATGCGGAACTCGGTCCACGGGGTCAGTTCCGGGTCGGCGCCCAGGGTCCCGTACCAGCCCGTGCCGTCGAGCCAGGCGTGCAGCCATGCCGTGAGACTCGGGGCATCGACGAACCAGGCGTGGTCGGGGTCTCCGGGGTTCGGTTCGAAGAGCAGGACCGTCGCCTGCGGGGAGCGGCAGTCCACGCACGCGTACATCGCGCAGCCCCAGTGGGATATCGGCAGGACGCCCTCGGGCCAGGGCCATTCGGGGTCCTCGCGGGCGTCTTCACGATGAGTGAGGTACTGGGTGACGGCGGCGGGTTCACCGGCCGGAGTGCTGTCGAGCAGGGGCAGCAGGCCGTACTCCGGGCCGAATCCGCCGTCCCCCGTACGCAGGTAGAGCTCGGCGAGCAGGGGCGGCAGACGGAAGCCGAGGGCGGCCTCGGCCCGGGCCACGGTGGCCGCGTCCACGGGGTCGGGGAGGGTGGGCCAACCCCAGGGGCGGTCGGTGGCCGCCTTGGCCGCCACCCTCGCCCACAACTGCTCGTTCTCGGTCATGTGTTCATGATGCAAGCCGCCACTGACAACCGGGCCGACCTGTGGACAACCCGCCGCCTGTGGACAACCGGCGGACGGCGGGCTGCCGTCGAGCGGTGGCCCGCCAGGTCGCTGACGGAGTGTGGACAGCAGCCAGGACAACGACCAGGAACGGACCGGGCCCGACGCGTCAGCGCGCCGCGAACGGCTGGTCCGTCGGCACGATCTCGCGGCCCAGCGGGAACAGCGAGACCGGAATCAGTTTGAAGTTCGCGATCCCGAACGGGATGCCGATGATGGTCAGGCAGAGGAGCAGGCCGGTGACGATGTGCCCGATGGCCAGCCACCAGCCGGCGAGGACCAGCCAGAGCACATTGCCGAGGCAGGAGGGTGCGCCCGCGTCACGACGCTCGATCGTCGTGTAGCCGAAGGGCCAGAGGGCGTAGACACCGATGCGGAAGGCGGCGATGCCGAACGGGATCGTCTCCGAGGGTTCCCGATCACGCTACAAAGGCGCTGCGGTTCCGCCTGAACGCCTGACCGGCTGATACTGGTGACAGCAGGCATGCCGATGGACCGACCTGGAGAGGTACCGACCATGAAGCTCTTCAACCTGCTGTTGAACATCATCTGGCTCGTCTTCTGTGGCATCTGGATGGCCATCGGCTACCTGATCGCCGCGCTGATCTGCTTCGTCTTGATCGTCACCATCCCCTTCGGCATCGCGTCGCTACGCATCGCCGGCTTCGTCATCTGGCCCTTCGGCCGCACCACCGTGGATCGGCCGGATGCTGGAGCTGGGTCGTTCATCGGAAATGTGATCTGGGTGATCTTCGCAGGTTGGTGGCTGGCTCTGGCCCACCTCGTCACGAGCATCCCGCTGTTCCTGTCGATCATCGGGATCCCCTTCGGCTGGGCCAACCTGAAGCTGATCCCGATCTCTCTTATGCCCCTGGGGCGCGAGGTGGTGCCGACAGATCAGGGCTTCGGGGGACGCTGAAGACGGCATAGGCGCCAGCCCACGGGGCACCGCTGGGTGTCATGCGCCGCGTTCGGCCCCGACCGCACCCACTGTCCATTCTCAACCCCCACTGCGTCGAACTCGGCGAGGGAGCAGGCCATCAGATTGGCCGCCGGACACAGCGGACCGCCCACTTCCCCCATAGAGCGTCATGACTCGCTCGTGGACGTCGCGTGCTGAGGCTTCCCGGGGGTAGCGAGAGCGAAGTTCCTTGTCCAACTCGTCAGCGACTAAAAGCAGAGATGGCAGCGACTCACGGTCGGCTTCGAGAGCCATGGTGCCCATGCCGATGGCTTCGTCGATGTCGCCGGTTCGGACGGCGGGAACCCCCAGGGTGAGGCGGGCTTCTGCTGCACGCATGGGAGAGGTCTCGGTGCCGGCGGGGCCGGTGATGATGCGGATTACTGAGCGGGCATGGGTGGCGGCTCGCTCGTCGTCTCCGAGTAGGCGATAGGCATCCATCTCATAGAAGTCCCACTTGTCGGGGTCGATGATGAAGTGGTGTTCCGTGTAATCCGGGCGCGGCAGTCGGTCCAGGCGGGCGCGGCCCGCGTCCAAGAAGTCTCGAACCGGGCGGCCGTCTCCCATACGGGCAGCGGCTCGTGCCTTATGTGCGTAGAACTGCACGCCGACAGAATGGGTCTGGTCGGCAACGTGCCGGCTTCGACGGCTTCGAGCATGTCTTGCCAACGGCTCTGAGTGAGGGCGAACCAAGCCTCGATCTCCCATGCCCACGCCATGATCTCGCCGTGGCCAGCTTCTTGGCCGATGCGGAGCGCGGCGGCCCGCTCCGAGCCGTCAGACACAATCACGGATTCGCACTGGCGCTACGCGGGCTCCGGCCACTCCCCCGGTGGCGCGCTGATCGCTGCTGGCGTCGCCGAAGAACTCGCCATCAGTCGAGAGTTGAGCCGTGAGGTCGCACAACGACCGGGTGGATCTCATGGCTGACACAGAGGTCATCTGGCTCCCGAACAAGACGCTGTCGCCGGCCGAGCGTGCGTTACTCCTCCGCATTCTGTTCGGACCGCAGGCACGTCGGCGGACGAACTTGAGAATTCCCGACGTCATGTCAGATTCCCCCGTTACCTTGGGAGTTCAGACAAACGCCCCGGCAGCGGCTGCCACCGCCCCGGGGCTGGCCGACTAACTAGGAGTCGACGTGTCCCATGTAAGCACACCCCTGTCTTCAGCTATCGAGACCGCTGCTCGTGCGGTCGGCACCCGTTCACTGCGCGCGGTCGACTACCTCCGCGTCTCGACGGAAGAGCAGAAGAAGGGTTACGGCGTAGCCAGGCAGAGCCGTAAAACCACTCGGCACATCACGCTCAAGCAGTGGGCTCACGTCGGCACCTACAAGGACGAGGGTGTCTCGGGCTCTCTGGAAGCGGCTGACCGTGGTGATCTGAAGCGACTCATGGACGACGCCCAGCAGACGCCGCGTCCCTTCGACATCGTGGTCGTGCCGGACGGTCGTGTGATCGGACGCAAGGGTCGCGCCTTCTGGCGCTGGGTCTGGGCTCTGGAAGACATCGGCGTCTTCGTCGCCGTCGTCGCGGACGACTACGACAACACGACCACCGAGGGTCGCAAGAAGATGCGCCGGGATGCCGACTACGCCGAGACCGAATGGGAGACGATCCGCGACCGGACTCAAGGTGGGTTGCAGGAGAAAGCAGAGCTGACGCCGGCCGCTCATATCGGCGGGCGCGCTCCCTACGGGTACCGCATCGCCAACAAGGGCACCCCCGGCTCGTACCTCGTGATCGACGAGAATGAGGCAAAGGTCATCAAGCACGTGTACGACCTGGTGGTCGGCGAGGGACTCAACCTTCGCAAGGCCACCGTTCGCCTCATCAGCGAAGGGATCACGGCTCGCTCCGGTAAGACCTGGACGCGCGACAATCTCCGAGATCGCATCATGTCAGCGCCGGTACTCGACGCCACCCTCGTCTTTCGTGGGAAGCATGCCAAGAGGGATGCGAACGGCGAGCCCATCTGGGGTGACTCCGTCAGGATCGAACTGCCTCGGATCCTGACCGAGGAACAGAGCGAAGAGCTACGACGCAAGGTCGCCGAAACGGCGAAGCACAGCAGCGGCAAACGGTGGGTCTACCCGCTGAGTGGTCGGGTTGTCAGCCTCTGTGGGAAGGGCCACTCGGGATTCGGCTATGCAGCGGATCGGGAAGTTGCCCGGTTCTACCGCTGCATCGGCAATGGGCCCAAAGACCTTGCCCAAGAGTCTTGCGGCTGCTCGCGCATCGACGCGGATGCACTTGAGAAGCATGTCTGGAAGCACGTCACCGCGATCGCAAGCGACAGCGACAGGCTGCAAGAGCTCGCGGCCGAGTGGATCGGGATGGCGGCCGGGGACACGGCTGCCCTGGTCGACCGGATCGCAGACCTCGACCAGCAGATCGAGGGCATGAACGCGTCCATGGCGGCCGTCATCGTCGCAGCCGCCAAGCAGAGCAAGTCTTCGGACGCCATCGAAGCGGCTACGGCAGTGCTGAACGAGGAACTTCAGCAGCTCCAGAATCTGCGCGACGAAGCGGCCGAATGGCTGGCGGAGATGGAAGAGTCCGATCAGTACGCCCGCGATCTCATCGCGCTGGCGAGCATGGCGAAGAACTCGTTCCCAGGCATGGCTCCTGAGCAGCAAGCGGCCATCTTGTCCATGCTGGAACTGAAGGTCACCATCACCGGTCCGGTGCCTGACGACCGGCGAGGCGGTGTCCCCTGCGCCGTGCGGGCCTGGTACGCCGCCGCCGGCATTACCGTCCCTGCTGCTGCGCTCTCCGACGAGGAGTGGGCGAGGGTCGCGCTCCTACTCCCCAAGGGGCGCGGGGGCACCGTACGCCGTTCCGTAGATGCGATCTTCTACAAGGCGCGAACGGGGAAGTCGTGGCCCAACGTGCTCAAGGAAACCGGTGCCACGATCCAAGCTTCGAAGCACTTCAATGCCTGGACATCGGACGGCACCTGGAGCCGTGTGAACGCTGCCCTGGCGGACGTGGAACAGGTCCCCCTCCCGGAGCTCCAGCTACTGCCCTCGATGGTCATCGAAGGACGAGTCGACCCGAGCGCGATGCTGAACGCAGAAGAACGATCCCGAAGGGGATGCCGATGATCGTGATGCAGAGCAGCGCTCCCGCGGCCAGGTAGGCGAGGAACAGCCAGAATCCGCTCAGGATCAGCCAGATGACGTTCAGGATGGTCTTCACTGGTGGCGACCTGCCATTTTCTCGAGCCGGGCGATACGGTCCGCCATCGGCGGATGCGTCGAGAACATCTTGGAGAGTCCCTGGCCCGGACGGAAGGGATTCGCGATCATCATGTGGCTCGCGGTCTCGATGCGAGGCTCCGGGGGCAGCGGAAGCTGCTTGGTGCCTGTCTCCAGTTTGCGCAGCGCGCTCGCGAGTGCCAGCGGGTCGCCGGTGAGCTGCGCGCCCGAGGCGTCGGCCTCGTACTCCCGGGAGCGGCTGATGGCGAGTTGGATGACGCTGGCTGCGAGCGGGCCGAGAATCATGATCAGAAGCATGCCGAGGATGCCGGGACCGTCGTCGTCGTCCGAGCGGCCGATCGGGATCAGCCAGGCGAAGTTGACCAGGAACATGATCACGGAGGCCAGCGCGCCCGCGACCGACGAGATGAGGATGTCCCGGTTGTAGACGTGGCTGAGCTCGTGGCCGATGACGCCGCGCAGTTCGCGTTCGTCGAGGAGGCGCAGGATGCCGTCCGTGCAGCACACGGCGGCGTTGCGCGGGTTGCGGCCGGTGGCGAAGGCGTTGGGTGCCTCGGTCGGGGAGATGTACAGGCGCGGCATGGGCTGACGGGCCTGGGTGGAGAGGTCGCGGACCATCCGGTACAGGGCGGGGGCCTCGAACTCGCTCACCGGGCGGGCGCGCATCGCGCGTAGCGCCAGCTTGTCGCTGTTCCAGTACGCGTACGCGTTGGTGCCGAGCGCGACCAGGACCGCGACGATCAGCCCCATGCGGCCGAAGAAGCTGCCGATGACGATGATGAGTGCGGACAGTCCCCCGAGGAGTACTGCCGTCCTGAGCCCGTTGTGCCGGCGGTGCACGGTACGCCCTCCAAGTCGTGCAGCAGGGGGACCCTTTGCTTGCGGATCTTGTTCTTGTCCGGTGGCACTGTGCCGCGGTGTCACATCCAGTGCACCTTCCCGTACTGGTCAACGCCAGGCGGAAGGTACGAGTTCCCTTGTGCCTGCGGGCACGGGTGTGGGCCGTCCGGGTGAGGACGGGGGCACGCGCGCGCGTACGGACTCAGAAGAGGCCGGTGTCGGTGAAGCGCAGGACCAGCTGGGGTGCTCCGGAGAGGGCGATGCCGAGGGCCGCGGTGAGGGCGATCGCGGCGGTGAGCGGGCCGGGGATCCGGTGTTTCTCGGGCACGCCTTCGGGGGCGCGGAAGAGCAGGGCCGTCCACTGGAGGTAGTAGTACAGGGCGATCACCACGTTGACGGCCATGACGACCGCGAGCCAGCCGAGGCCCGCGTCGACGGCCGCCGAGAAGACGGTGACCTTCGCGAAGAGACCGATGATGCCCGGCGGCAGTCCGGCGAGGCAGAGCAGGAAGAAGGCCAGGAGGAGGGCTGCCGCCGGGTGCTTCGCGTAGAGACCCCGGTAGTCCGCGATCCGGTTCGTCGCACTGGTACGGCCCACCAGGGCGGCCACCGCGAAGGCACCCAGGTTCACGGCTGCGTACATGAGGGCGTAGGCGACGGTGGAGCCGATGGCGTGCTCGGCGTCGTCGGAGTACGCGGCGGCGGCGATGGGCACGAGGAGGTAGCCGGCCTGGCCCACGGAGGACCAGGCGAGCAGGCGTACGGCGCTGTACGCGCGCGTGGCTTGCTGGCGGAGGGCGCCGACGTTGCCGACGGTCATGGTGAGGGCGGCCAGCGCGGCCAGCGCGGGGCCCCAGACGTCGGCGTACGAGGGGAAGCCGATGACGGTGACGAGGATGAGGCCGGAGAAGCCGACCGCCTTGCCGACGACCGACAGATAGGCGGCGATCGGCAGGGGCGCGCCGACGTAGGTGTCGGGGACCCAGAAGTGGAAGGGGACGGCCGCCGTCTTGAAGGCGAAGCCGATGAGGGTGAGGACCACGCCCGTCTGGGCCAGGGTGTCCAGCCGCCCGTCGACGTGCTGGATGCGGTCGGCGACCTGGGTGAGGTACAGGGTTCCGGTCGTCGCGTACACGAAGCTGATGCCCAGGAGGGTGACGGTGGTCGCGGTGACGGACGACAGGAAGAACTTCAGGGCCGCCTCGGAGGACCTGCGGTCGCCGTGCCGGATGCCGACCAGGGCGAAGGCGGGCAGGGAGGCGACTTCCAGGGCGACGACGAGGGTGGCGAGGTCGCGGGAGGCGGGCAGCAGGGCGGCGCCGGCGGCGGAGGACAGCAGCAGGAACCAGAACTCGCCTTCGGGCAGTCGCCCGCGCGCGTCCTTCAGGGCGGTGACCGACAGCAGGGCCGCCAGCAGCGCTCCCCCGAGCACTAGGAACTGGATGACGAGGGTGAAGCGGTCTGCCGTGTAACTGCACACGCGTGTGTCGCCGGTCAGGCAGAAGGTGGAGCGGTCGCCGTCCAGGAGGGGCAGGAGGAGGGCCGTGGAGGCGGCGAGTCCCGCGACCGACAGCCAGCCGAGGAGCGGCTTGCGGGCGTCGCCGACGAAGAGGTCGGCGACGAGGACGACGAGGGCGACGATCGCCGCGAGGGTGGGCGGTGCGATGGCCGGCCAGTCGACGGACTGGACCACCGAATCGGCCAGGGACTGGAACGCGGGCTGGGCCGGGGCGCTCATCGGGTGCCTCCTGCGAGGAGCTGCTGCACGGCCGGGTCGGTCAGCCCGAGGAGGGTCCTGGGCCACAGGCCGGCGATGACGGTGAGGGCGACGAGCGGGGCCCAGGCCGCGAACTCGTAGGTCTGCACGTCGGCGAGGCGTGGGGCGTCCTGCGGGACGACGCCCATGCAGACGCGGCGGACCACCGCGAGCAGGTACGCGGCCGTCAGCAGGGTGCCGAACGCGGCGATCGCCGTGAAGGTGAGGAAGGCGGGGCGGCTGAGGGTGTCGGCGGGGTCGAAGGCGCCGAACAGGGCCAGCATCTCGCCCCAGAAGCCTGCCAGGCCCGGCAGGCCGAGCGAGGCGACGGCGGCGAAGGCGAGGAGACCGCCGAGGCGGGGGGTCCTGCCGTACAGCGCGGCGCCGGTCTGCTCGGCGAGGGTGTCCAGATCGGTGGTGCCGGTGCGGTCTTTCAGCCCTCCGACCAGGAAGAAGAGGAGGCCGGTGATGAGCCCGTGGGCGATGTTGGCGAACAGGGCGCCGTTGACGCCGGTCGGGGTCATGGTCGCGATGCCGAGCAGGACGAAACCCATGTGGCCGACGGAGGAGTAGGCGATGAGGCGCTTGAGGTCGCCCTTCGCGCCCCGCTTCGCGAGGGCCAGGCACGCCAACGATCCGTAGATGATCCCGACGACGGCGAAGGCGGCGAGGTAGGGCGCGAAGGTGCGGAAGCCGTCCGGCGCGACGGGCAGCAGGATCCGGACGAACCCGTACGTGCCCATCTTCAGCAGCACGCCGGCCAGCAGGACCGAACCGACGGTCGGAGCGGCGGTGTGGGCGTCGGGCAGCCAGCTGTGCAGCGGCCACATCGGGGTCTTGACGGCGAGCCCGATACCGATCGCGAGAACGGCGATGACCTGCACGGATGTGGTGAGCGACCGGCCGTTGTCAGTGGCGAGTGCCACCATGTCGAATGTGCCCGCCTTGATTCCGATCAGGAGCAGGCCGAGCAGCATGACCACGGATCCGAGCAGCGTGAAGAGGATGAACTTCCAGGCGGCCTGGGTCCGGCCCGCGCCGCCCCAGCGGGCGATGAGGAAGTACATCGGGACGAGGACCATCTCGAAGGCGAGGAAGAACAGCAGCAGGTCGAGGGCGGCGAAGGCGGCGAGGGTGCCGGACTCCAGCACGAGCACGAGCGCGACGAAGGCTTTCGGGGACGGGTCCGCGGCCTGGGCCGTCGGTGACGGATGTTGCCGCTTGAAGTAGGAGTACACCGCGCAGAGGAAGGTCAGCAGCGCGGTCAGGAGCAGCAGGGGGAGGGAGATGCCGTCGATGCCGAGGTGGATGCGCACGTCGAGTGCGGGGATCCAGCTGATGTCCGTGGTGGCCTGCATCTTCGACGGATGGTCGTGGTCGAAGCCGAGCGCGAGGACGATCGCGGCGATGAGGACCGCGCCGGTCACGGTCATGCCGTGGCGCAGCACGGCCTGCTCGGGTGACTTCCCCTTCAGTCCGGGCGGAGCCGGCAGAAGGGCGGCGACGGCGCCGAGGAGCGGGCCGACCACGATGAATGCCAGAAGGACCTGCATCACGGACTCGTTGATATCGATCACGCCCGCTCACGCTCCCGAAGCGACGAGAAGGGCGGCGACCGCCAGGACGACGGTGCCGGCGAGCAGCGCGCTCACATAGGTCTGGACATTGCCGGTCTGGGCGCGCCGTACAGCTGCCCCCAGCCAGCGGGGCAGGGCGCCCGCTCCGCGTACGTAGGTGTCGACGACCTCGCGGTCGAGGAACCGTACGAGGCTCGCGCCGGCCTGGACCGGGCGGACGAACAGCGCCCGGTACACGGCGTCGAGGTGGAAGCCGACGGCCGCGTGGCGGTGCAACGGGCCGAGCAGGAGCCGTCCGGGGTCCGCCGGGTCGGGGGCGGAGGCCACGTCTCCGTAGGCGGGCGCGTGCGTCGCGATCGCCTCGGCCTCGACGAGTCCCGCGTCGCCCTCGGGGTGCGCGGCGACCGCGCCCAGGGGTACGCGGGCGGCGAGCCCGGCGAGATGGCGCCAGGCGGCGTAGGTGACGAGTGCGCCGGTCAGGGCCACGCCCGTGCCGAGGACGGACGTGGTGAGGGTCGGGGCGAGGTCGTTGCCGTCGAACCAGTCGGGGAGGCTGCGGTAGGCGAGCCCGCCGAGGGCCAGGGACGGGACGGCCAGGACCCACAGCACCACGGTCATCGTCAGGGGCTGGCGGCCGTGGTCGGGGGCTTCGGTGCCCTGGCCGTGGAAGGTCAGCAGCCACAGGCGGGTCGCGTAGGCGGCCGTGAGGAGCGCGGTGAGCAGGCCGGCGACGAGGACGATCCAGCCCGCGGCGCCGGGCGCGTGCTCGGTGTGGCCGGCGGTGATGTGTTCGGCGGCGCCGAGCACCGACTCCTTGGAGAAGAAGCCGCTGAACGGCGGGATCGCGGCGAGCGCGAGGAGCGCCACGGTCATCGTCCAGTACGCGTCGGGGATGCGGTCGCGCAGGTGGCTCATGCGGGACATGGTGGCCAGTGAGTTGGTGCCGGCGGCGTGGATGATCACGCCGGCCGCGAGGAACAGGAGCGCCTTGAACGCGCCGTGCGAGAGGAGGTGGAAGACGGCGGCACCGCGGTCGCCGACGGCGAGGGCGCCGGTCATGTAGCCGAGCTGCCCGATCGTCGAGTAGGCGAGGACGCGCTTGATGTCGTCCTGGGCGAGGGCGGCCAGGCCCGAGCCGACCATGGTGACGGCGGCCATCACGGCGAGGGTCACCATCGCGGCCGAGGACGCCTCGAAGACCGGGAGGAGCCGAGCGATGAAATAGACGCCGGCGGCGACCATCGTGGCGGCGTGGATCAGCGCCGACACGGGGGTGGGGCCGGCCATCGCGTCCGGGAGCCAGGTGTGCAGGGGGAACTGCGCGGACTTGCCGGCCACGCCCGCGAGGAGCAGCAGGGCGACGATCGTCGGGTGGTCGAGTCCGCCGTGGACGACGGTGGCGAGGACCTTCGTGATGCGGAAGGACCCGGCGTCGGTGGCGAGGGCGAACAGGCCGAGGAGGAAGGGGACGTCGCCGAGTTTGGTGACGAGGAAGGCCTTGATGGAGGCGGCGCGGGCCTCCGGGGTCTCCCAGTAGTGGCCGACCAGGAAGTAGGAGCAGATGCCCATGACTTCCCAGCCGACCAGCAGCACGATCAGGTCGCCGGAGTAGACGACCAGGAACATCGCGGAGGTGAAGAGGGAGACGAGCGCGGCGTACGAGGGGTAGCGCGGGTCCTCGCGCAGGTAGCCGGTCGAGTAGATCTGCACACAAGTGGCGACCAGGCCGACCAGGACGGCGACGAGCGCGGCGAAGCCGTCGATGTACAGGGCCAGTTCGATCGGGATCGAGCCGGTGGGGGTCAGTTCGGTGGCCGCGGTGACCGAGGCGTCCCCGCCTTGGCGTACGGCGACGATCGCGGCCAGTACGAGCGCGGCGAGGGTCGGCAGGACGGCGAGCGGGCGCACGAAGCCGGGGGCGGTGCGGCCGAGGAGCAGTCCGGCGACCGCGCCCAGGAACGGCAGGAGGGGGACGAGGACGGCGAGGGTGGTCGTGGTCACGCGGTGGCCTCAGCCTTCTCGGCGGCCGTTCCGGTCGCGGGGGTGTCGCTGCCGGGGCCGTCGGCCGCGGGGCTCTCGTGGCCTTCGGCGGTGTCGCGGAGGCGGTCGAGGTCCGCGGTGCCCCGGTTGCGGTGGACGGCTAGGACGATGGCCAGGCCGATGCCGATCTCGGCTGCGGCGATGGCGATGGTGAACAGGGTCAGCGCCTGGCCGGAGTGCAGGGTCTCCTCGGTGGTCCTGCTCAGCCAGACGTCGAAGGCGACCAGGTCGAGGTTGACGGCGTTGAGCATCAGCTCGACGGACATCAGGACGAGGATCGCGTTGCGGCGGGCGAGGACGCCGTACAGGCCGGTACAGAAGAGGAGCGCGGACAGGACGGCGGGATAGGCGAGGTGCATCAGCGGGTGCCTTCCTGCTCGGCCGGGTTCTGGGGGGCCTGCGGAACAGACGAGTAACTCTCTGTCACGGAACGGGAACTCTTGGTGACGGTCCGTGAGTTCACAGGAGGAGAGCTCGACTCCGCCTTCGCCTTGCGGGACAGGACGATCGCGCCGACCAGTGCCGCGAGGAGAAGGACGGAGAGGGCCTCGAAGGGAAGGACCCAGTTCTGGAAGAGGCTCGCGCCGGTGACCTCGGTGGAGCCGGCTGCCGGACCGTCCAGATCGATCCAGGTGGCGCGGAAGGCGTCGACGACCACCCAGATCAGCGCGGCGGCCGCGGCGACGGCCACCGTGAGAGCGGCCCAGCGGTTGCCGGAGTCCGCGTCCGGGGAGCGGCCGATGGGGGCCTTGGTGAGCATCAGACCGAAGAGGAGGAGCACGACGACGGAACCGACGTAGATGAGGACCTGCACCCAGGCGATGAACTCGGCGGTGAGCAGGAGGTATTCGACGGCGAGCCCACCGAGGGCGACCACGAGCCACAGGGCGGCGTGCACCAGTTGCCTGGTGGTCACGGTGACGAGGGCGGCGCCGAAGGTGACCAGTCCGACGAGCAGGAAGGCGATCTCGACGCCGGTCGGGGAGAGGAAGCCGTGGTGTGTCTGAGCGAGGGTCACGAATCTCCTCCCTCGGGTGTGTTCGGCTCGCTCGCCTGGGCCGGGTAGGCCTCGGCCTGGGCTGCCGCCAGCTTCTCGGCCGACTTGCGGGCGGCCGCGATCTCCTTCGGCTCCTCGGCGGCCGGGTCGAGGGCGGGTGGGGCCGGGACGGTCCACATCCACTCGCGGAGCTTGTCGCGTTCGTGGGTCAGCTCGTGGATGTCGGTCTCGGCGTACTCGAACTCCGGGGACCAGAACAGGGCGTCGAAAGGACAGACCTCGATGCAGATACCGCAGTACATGCACAGGGCGAAGTCGATGGCGAAACGGTCGAGGACGTTGCGGCTGCGCTCGCGCCCACCCGGGGCGGCGGGCGGGACCGTCTCCTTGTGGGAGTCGATGTAGATGCACCAGTCGGGGCACTCACGGGCGCAGAGCATGCAGACCGTGCAGTTCTCCTCGAACAGGCCGATGACGCCACGGGTGCGGGGCGGAAGTTCGGGCTGGGCGTCCGGGTACTGCTCGGTGACGGTCTTCCGCGTCATCGTGCGGAGGGTGACGGCCAGGCCCTTGGCGAGGCCACTACCGGGGATGGGGGCCACTACCGGATCACCACCTTGACGATGCCGGTGAGGGCGATCTGAGCGAGGGAAAGGGGGACGAGGAGGGTCCAGGAGAGCTTCTGCAGCTGGTCCTCACGCAGGCGGGGATAGGTGACGCGGAGCCAGATCACCACGAAGGCGAGGACGGCCGACTTGAGGAGGGTCCAGACCCAGCCGAGGCCGTCGGCGCCCCAGGGGCCGTGCCAGCCGCCCAGGAAGAGGACGGTGGTCAGACCGCACAGAACGACGATTCCGGCGTACTCGGCGAGGAGGAAGAGGGCGAAGCGCAGGCCGGTGTACTCGGTGTACGCGCCGAAGATGATCTCCGAGTCGGCGACGGGCATGTCGAAGGGGGGCCGCTGCAGTTCGGCGAGACCGGCGACGAAGAAGACGATCGCGCCGACGATCTGCCAGGGCAGCCACCACCACTCGAAGGCGTCGACGATGCCGGGCAGCGACACCGTGCCGGCCGCCATCGCCACCGAGGCGGCGGTGAGCAGCATCGGGAGTTCGTAGGCGAGGAGCTGGGCGGCGGTGCGCAGGCCGCCGAGAAGGGAGAACTTGTTGGCACTGGCCCAGCCGGCCATGAGGGAGCCGAGCACGCCCACGCCCATCACCGCGAGCACGAAGAAGATGCCCGCGTCCACGACCTGGCCGACGGCGCCTTCGCCCGGGCCGATGGGGATGGCGAGGAGGACCAGAAGGTACGGGAGGAGGGCGACGGCCGGCGCGAGCTGGAAGATACGGCGGTCCGCACCCGCGGGGACGACGTCCTCCTTCTGTACGAACTTCACGCCGTCCGCGACGAGCTGGGCCCAGCCGTGGAAGCCGCCCGCGTACATCGGTCCCAGGCGGCCCTGCATGTGGGCCATCACCTTGTGCTCGGTCTGACCGACGATCAAGGGGAACGTGAGGAAGACGACGAAGACGACCAGGAGTCGCAGGGCGACGTCGAGAGCGTCGTTCACTGCGAGCCTCCTGTAGGGGCGTCGGGGGCGGGGGGTTCCGTGTCCTCCGTACGGTCCGGCGCCCCGCGGGTCGGCGAGGGCTTCTCGACGGGGTCCGGCTGCTCGACGGGGTCCGGCTTTTCGGCGGGGTCCGGTTGCTTGGGCGTGGCCTGCCCGGGGGCTACCTGCTCAGGGCTGACGGGCTCCGGCTGCTGAACGGTCTCCGGCTGCTGAGTCGGCTCGGGCGCTTGTTCCGCCTCCGCCGCCACATCCGACGGCTGCCGGCCCGGCTCCGGCGACTGGCCCGGCTCCGGGGTCTGCTTCCCCTTGGGGTCCCGTGGCCCGCTCGGGTCCGGGGGCTGCTGGGGCTCGTCGAACGCAGGGCGGGCGTGGTGCCACGGGGCGTCGGAGCTGCGGGGGGCCGTGGAGGGGCGGGCGGGGGGTGTCGTCGGGGGCTGGGGCTGCTGGGAGGCCGAGCCTTGGGAGGCGCTGCGCGCGCGGCGCGGTCCTGCCGGGGGTCGCGGGGTCGGCTCGGTGGCGGTCGGTCCCGTCAGCCCGTCGGGTTCTGTTCCTGCGGCGGCCGGGAGCTCCGTGGCGTCCGCCCGTTGTGATGCCGATCCCGCGCTCGCGCTGCGGGCGCGACGGGGTCCGGCAGGCGCCCCAGGAGCCGAGGGAGAGGAGGGAGTGGACGCAGACGGAGACGGAGACGGAGACGCCGGAGCATCCGGAGAAGTCGGCGAAGGGGGTGAGGTCGGCGAGGGTTCTGTGGCCGGGGGCTGTGGCCGGCCGGTGGAGCCCTCGGATGCCGTGCGGGCGCGGCGGGCCGGGCGGTCGCCTGCCGCGCGGCCCGCTGCCGCTCGGGCCGGGCGGGCCGGGGCGGGCGGGAGTTGGCCCTTCAGGGGACCCCATTCGTTGGGGTCGGGGACGCCCGGGGGGAGCATCTGGCGGCGCTTGGGGCCGCCGTGCTCGGACTCGCCGGGCTCCTTGGCACCGGGCCAGGCCTTGGCGACACGGGCCGCGAGAACGAAGTCCTTGCGCAGGGGGTGGCCTTCGAAGGTCTCCGGGAGGAGGAGGTGGTTCAGGGCGGGGTGGCCGACGAAGATGACGCCGAACATCTCGTGTGTCTCGCGTTCGTGCCAGGCGGCGCCGGCGTAGACGTCGACGGCGGAGGCGAGGGTCGGCGCCTCGTGCGGGATCGTCGTGCGCAGCAGCAGGCGGCGCACCGGGGACAGGGCCACCACGTGCGCCGAGACGTGGAAGCCGGTGCCCGGTTCGTCGACCGCGCTCAGCCAGTCGAAGTAGGTGCAGGTCAGGCGGTCGCGGGCCACGCGCAGGGCGTCGGTCCAGGAGCTCGGTGGGACGTCGACGGTCAGGATGTCGTACGACTCCTCGGCCGTGGCCTGCGGGCCGAAGAGCTCGTCGGCGGGGGCGGGGAGCCAGCCGATCATGGTCATCGGCCCTCCCCCGATGACGATGGCGACGACGGCGGCGATGACGGCGGTGTGGTCGGAGACGACTCGGCGGTCGGCGGGCGGACCAGGCCGCTCTGGAGGGCAGCCGGCGAGGGGCGGGAGACGGCCGGGCCGGACGGGGTCGGGCCGTAGCGCTCGCGCAGGGACTCCCGGGCGATCTTCTCCTGGAGTTTCAGGATGCCCTGGAGAAGCGCCTCCGGGCGGGGCGGGCAGCCCGGCACGTACACGTCCACCGGGATGATCTGGTCGACGCCCTTCGTCACCGAGTACGAGTCCCAGTAGGGGCCACCGCAGTTGCTGCACGCGCCGAAGGAGATGACGTACTTCGGCTCGGGCATCTGCTCGTAGAGGCGTTTCACGGCCGGGGCCATCTTGTCCGTGACCGTGCCGGAGACGACCATCAGGTCGGCCTGGCGGGGGCCCGGCGCGAAGGGGATGACGCCGAGACGGATGAAGTCGTGGCGGGCCATCGACGCGGCGATGAACTCGATCGCGCAGCAGGCGAGACCGAAGTTGAAGACCCAGAGCGAGTAGCGGCGGCCCCAGTTGAGGATCACCTTCATCGGTTCCGGGGCCAGGCGGGCCAGGGTGCCCAGGCGCTTCGGCTCGGGCAGCGGAACGGGTCCCGAGGGCACCTGTCCCGGCTGTTCCGGCTGTTCCGGCGCATTCACTTTCGGCGTCACATCCATGTCAGGACGCCCTTCTTGTAGGCGTACAGCAGGCCCACGGCGAGGAAGCCGAGGAAGATGAACATCTCCACGAGCGTGGCCGCGCCGTAGCCGGGGGCGGCGAAGACCGTCGCCCAGGGGAAGAGGAAGATCGAGTCGACGGCGAAGATCACGTAGAGGAAGGCGTAGACGTAGTAGCGGACCTGGGTGTGGGCCCAGCCCTCGCCCACGGGGTCGACGCCGCACTCGTACGTCAGGAGCTTCTCCGGGGTGGGCACCACCGGCCGCAGCAGGCGTCCCGCGCCGAAGGCCACGGCGACGAACAGCACGCCGACGACGGCGAGCAGCCCGACGACGGAGTAGGACTGGAAGTAGTCGGCCGCGTGTTCCGCCGCGACATCGACGGTCCGTTCCCGCACGCCCGTCCCTCGCTCCCTGACCTCAGTCTCTTCGACGACAGGCCCGTTCGACGATCTGTACGCACGGGAGTCTAGGCCCTGATAAAGGGACGGTAAGCAGCCCGTCACGCCTCGTCTTGCGGGCGGGGGGTTTTCCCCCGCCCGAGGAAGGCGGCAGACCTCATGGCGCGGGGCCGCGCGGCGCGGCAGGCTAGCCCATATGACCGCTTCCGCCAGCCGATCCGCCTCCGACCCGAACAGCTCCGGCAAGGGGGGTTCCCACCCGGACGGCTTCCAGTCGGCCGGTTCCCGTCCGAGATCCGACCTTCACCCGGGGCCCGGCCTCGACCCGAGAGCCGACCTCGACGCCAGGGCCGACCTCCATCCGAGAGCCGCCCCCCTTCCGGCCGGTGTGCCGGGCGCGGCAGGGCGGAACGACGACCGTCCGCCACCGGCCCGTTTCGCCTTCGACCCGCAGACGTGGAAGGAGATCGCGCACCTGCTGACGAATTTGCCGATGTCGTTGATCGGATTCACGTATGTGATGACGGTGATCGTCACCGGTGCCGCGATGACGGTCACCGTCATCGGGTTCCCGCTGCTCGCGCTCGGGCTGGCCGGGGCGCGGCTGATGGGCCGGTTCGAGCGGGGGCGGGCGCGTCTGCTGCTCGGGGTGCGCATCGACGAGCCGAGCCCGTTGCCGCTGCGCAGGGCGGGCGGGCTCCTCCAGCGGATGTGGCTGGTGTTGAAGGACCCGGTGGCCTGGCGCACGGTGCTGTACGACCTCATCCGGCTGCCCTGGGGAGTCCTGACGTTCAGCGTGGTCGTTCCCTCGCTGTTCGTGCTGTGGCCGGTGCTGCCGTTCCTGGCGCGCGGGCTGACCAACGCGGACCGGGCGATGGTGCGGGCCCTGCTGTCCCCCTCCGACGAGCTGGAGCGGCGGATCGCGGAGCTGGAGTCGGACCGGGGGGTCGTGGTCGACACGGCGGCCGCCGATCTGCGGCGCATCGAGCGGGATCTGCACGACGGGGCCCAGGCCCGGCTGGTCAACCTGGCGATGGGGTTGGGTCTGGCGAAGGAGAAGCTGCTGGAGGGGCAGGCCGACGACGTCGTGGCGGCGATGGTGGAGGAGGCGCACGGCGAGGTGAAGCTCGCGCTCCAGGAGCTGCGGGACCTGGCACGAGGCATCCATCCGGCGGTTCTGACCGACCGGGGGCTGGACGCGGCGCTGTCCTCCGTGGCCTCGCGCTGCACGGTGCCGGTGAAGGTGACCGCCGACCTGACGTCCCGGCCGGCGCAGGCCATCGAGGGCATCGCCTACTTCACCGTCTCCGAGCTGCTCCAGAACGTCAGCAAGCACAGCGCGGCCCGGTCGGCCTCGGTCGACGTGTGGCGGACCGACGACCGGCTGCTCATCCAGGTGTGGGACGACGGCCGGGGCGGGGCGCGGCTCGACGGCGGGTCGGGGATGCGGGGCCTGGCCGAGCGGCTGGACGCCGTCGACGGACTGTTCATCGTGGAGTCGCCGGTCGGGGGCCCCACGACGGTGACCGCCGAGCTGCCCTGGCGGAACCGCGGATAGCGGCCGGCGGATGGCGAACGCGGATGGCGGATGGAGCGCGCCCGCGCGGCTGCCGGCGGCCGGGGAACGCGGCGGCCGCGGAGGGTAGGGAAAACCCCCCTGCCAAGAGGCCGACGGACTCCATGGTCCACGGGCCCGGCGCCGAGCAGGGTGGGAGGTGGGGATCGACAGCCGCGCGACGAGCGGGACGAGCAGAACGGACGACGCCGATGGCCACGCAGTACGAGCAGTACGGGCAGCACGACCGGTACGGGCGGTACGGGCGCCATGACGAGTACGGGTCGCAGGAGGGGCGCCGGGACGGCGGGCGCCGTCACCTGCTGCCGACGGGCCTGCGTGAGCCGCTCACGGCGCGCCACTGGCGGGAGCTCGTCTACGTCCTGCTCGGTCTGCCGATCGGCATCGTGCTGTTCACCTTCATGATCACGATGCTGTCGCTGGGGGCCGGCCTGCTGGTGACCTTCCTCGGCATTCCGGTGCTGGCGGCCGCACTGGCCGCGGGCCGGGGCTTCGGAGCGCTGGAGCGGGCCCGGGCGCGCGGACTGCTCGGCCTGGAGGTGGCCGATCCCGAGCCGTTGCGGCCCCGGGGCAGGGGCGCGATGGCCTGGATGGCCGCCGTGCTCAAGAGCGGCACGTCGTGGCGGCAGGCGCTGTACGCGGTGGTGCAGTTCCCGTGGGCGGTGTTCTCGTTCGCCGTCGCCGTGACCGTGTGGTCGTTCGGCTGGACCATGCTCACCTATCCGCTGTGGTTCTGGGTCTTCCCCCTGTACGGCGGTCAGGGCGGGCTGCAGCTGTACGGCGACGAGCAGCACAGTGTCTACCTCGACAACCCCTTCGAGATCACCGTGACGGCGCTGGTCGGCCTGTTGATCACGCTGGCCACGCCGTGGATCGTCCGGGCGCTGACGACGGTGGACCGGCTGCTGGTGCACGGGCTGCTCGGGCCGTCGTCGCTGGGCGCGCGGGTGGTGGAGCTGGAGTCCGACCGGGGGGTCGTGGTGGACACGGCCTCCGCCGACCTGCGGCGTATCGAGCGTGACCTGCACGACGGGGCGCAGGCCCGGCTGGTGGCGCTGGCGATGGACCTGGGGCTGGCGAAGGAGAAGCTGCGCGAGGATCCGCGGGAGGCGGCGCGGATGGTCGACGAGGCACACGGTGAGGTGAAGACGGCGTTGCAGGAGCTGCGGGACCTGGCGCGCGGGATCCATCCGGCGGTCCTGACGGACCGGGGGCTGGACGCGGCGCTGTCGGCGGTGGCCTCGCGGTGCACGGTGCCGGTGCGGGTGGATGTGGATCTGGTGGAGCGGCCGGCGCCTGCGATCGAGGGGATCGCCTACTTCACCGTCTCGGAGTTGCTGCAGAACATCAGCAAGCACAGTGGGGCGCGGTCGGCCTCGGTCGACGTGTGGCGGGTGGAGGACCGGTTGATGCTGCAGGTGGTGGATGACGGGGTGGGGGGAGCGGACGCCTCCGGCGGGGGGTCGGGGCTGGCCGGGCTCGCGGGGCGGCTGGACGCGGTGGACGGGATCCTGGTGGTGGATTCGCCGGCGGGTGGGCCCACCCGGGTGACCGCGGAGTTGCCCTGGCGCGGCCACGGCGTCTGAGGGAGGGGTCGGAGGAGGGTCGCCGGCCACCCGTACCCGTGGCGCCCACCCCACCGTGGCCCACCCCCGCCGTTGTACCCAGCCCGGCCGCTCTCCCCGTCGCCGCCCGTGCCTGTCGCCGCCTTTCCCGTCGTCGCCTTTCCCGTCGTCGCCCGTCCGGGGTCGCTCCCGGACGGGCGACTCGGCGCGTGGCCGGTTTTCTCTTTCCGGGGTCGCACCCTTGGCCGTGTGCAGACGGGTTCGTCGCGGGAATGCTTGACTGGTTCTACCAACGGGTGGACGGCTGGGGGGCCGAGGATCGTGGAGGACAGGGTGCGGGTGGTCATCGCCGAGGATTCGGTGCTGTTGCGGGAGGGGCTGACCCGGTTGCTGACGGACCGGGGGCACGAGGTGGTGGCCGGGGTCGGGGACGCGGACGCTCTGGTCAAGACCATTACGGAGCTCGGCGACGAGGGAGCGCTGCCCGATGTCGTCGTCGCGGACGTGCGGATGCCGCCGACGCACACGGACGAAGGCGTGCGGGCCGCCGTACAACTGCGCAGGGCGCATCCCGGGCTCGGCGTGCTGGTGCTGTCGCAGTACGTGGAGGAGAGGTACGCCACCGAACTGTTGGCCGGTTCCAGTCGCGGGGTCGGATATCTGCTGAAGGACCGCGTGGCAGAGGTGCGGGAGTTCGTGGACGCCGTGGTGCGGGTCGCGCAGGGCGGTACCGCCCTCGATCCGGAGGTCGTCGCGCAGCTGCTCGGACGGAGCAGGAAGCAGGATGTGCTGGCCAACCTCACCCCGCGGGAGCGGGAGGTCCTGGGGCTGATGGCCGAGGGGCGGACGAACTCCGCGATCGCCCGGCAGCTGGTCGTCAGCGACGGGGCCGTGGAGAAGCACGTCAGCAACATCTTCCTGAAGCTCGGCCTGTCGCCGAGTGACGGGGATCACCGCCGGGTACTGGCGGTCCTCACCTATCTCAATTCGTAGCGAGATGGCACTGTGCCTTTCGTCGAGCCGGGGAACTCGGTGAAGGCGGCGAACAAGTGGTGCGGAACCGTGGTGTGATCCGGAGCGTCTACCGGAATCGCGCCGGGCGGCGGGAAATCATGAAAAGCGGGGGTGCCGGGCCGTCTCGGGGACAGCGAACCGTCATACGAATGGCCGAGGTAAGGCGACCCTTACAGACGTAGGGTTGATCCGTGGACGGCCTTTGGGAAGGCCGTCCGGGACAGCCACCTCGAGGGAGGTCCAGTTCAGTGACCAGTCAGGTCAGCAGCCCAGCGGAACAGGCCGACGGAACCGACGGAGCCGACGGGACCGTCGTGGGAGAACAGCGCAAACCGGGTGCGACGAAGGACGTCCGTCGTCTCGACCGGGTGATCATCAGGTTCGCGGGCGACTCGGGTGACGGTATGCAGCTCACCGGCGACCGTTTCACCTCGGAGACCGCGTCGTTCGGCAACGACCTCTCCACCCTGCCCAACTTCCCCGCCGAGATCCGCGCGCCCGCCGGGACCCTCCCCGGCGTCTCCTCGTTCCAGCTGCACTTCGCCGACCACGACATCCTCACTCCGGGTGACGCGCCCAATGTGCTGGTCGCCATGAATCCGGCGGCGCTGAAAGCCAACATCGGCGATGTGCCGCGCGGCGCGGAGATCATCGTCAACACGGACGAGTTCACCAAACGGGCGATGCAGAAGGTGGGGTACGCGGCCTCGCCGCTGGAGGATGGGTCCCTCGACGGTTACCAGCTCCATCCGGTCCCGCTGACCACCCTGACCGTCGAGGCACTCAAGGAATTCGACCTCACCCGTAAAGAGGCCGAGCGCAGCAAGAACATGTTCGCGCTCGGCCTCTTGTCATGGATGTACCACCGGCCCACCGAGGGCACCGAGAAGTTCCTGAAGTCGAAGTTCGCGAAGAAGCCCGACATCGCGGCCGCCAACCTCACCGCTTTTCGTGCCGGGTGGAACTTCGGCGAGACGACCGAGGACTTCGCCGTCAGTTATGAGGTCGCCCCGGCCGCGAAAGCGTTTCCCGTCGGCACCTACCGCAACATCTCGGGGAATCTGGCTCTGGCGTACGGGCTGATCAGCGCCTCGCGGCAGGCCGATCTGCCACTGTTTCTGGGCTCGTACCCGATCACGCCGGCCTCCGACATCCTGCACGAACTCAGCAGACACAAGAACTTCGGCGTGCGGACGTTCCAGGCCGAGGACGAGATCGCGGGGATCGGCGCGGCGCTGGGGGCGGCCTTCGGGGGGTCCCTCGCCGTCACCACCACCTCCGGGCCCGGGGTGGCGCTGAAGAGCGAGACCATCGGGCTCGCGGTGTCGATGGAGCTGCCGCTGCTGATCGTGGACATCCAGCGGGGCGGCCCGTCGACCGGCCTGCCGACCAAGACCGAGCAGGCCGATCTGTTGCAGGCCATGTTCGGGCGCAACGGCGAGGCGCCGGTGCCGATCGTCGCGCCCCGCACGCCCGCCGACTGTTTCGACGCGGCGCTGGAGGCGGCCCGGATCGCGCTCACCTACCGCACGCCGGTGATGCTCCTGTCCGACGGCTACCTCGCCAACGGCTCCGAGCCCTGGCGGATCCCGGAGCTGGACGAGCTCCCGGACCTGGCCGTGCAGTTCGCCCAGGGGCCCAACCACACCCTGGACGACGGCAGCGAGGTCTTCTGGCCGTACAAGCGGGACCCGCAGACCCTGGCCCGGCCGTGGGCGGTGCCGGGCACGCCGGGGCTCGAACACCGTATCGGCGGGATCGAGAAGGAGGACGGGACCGGGAACATCTCCTACTCCCCCGCCAACCACGACTTCATGGTCCGCGTCCGCCAGGCCAAGATCGACGGCATCGACGTCCCCGACCTCGAGGTCGACGACCCGCACGGGGCGGACACCCTGGTGCTGGGCTGGGGTTCCACCTACGGGCCGATCACCGCCGCGGTACGGCGGCTGCGCACCGCCGGGGAGGCCGTCGCACAGGCCCACCTGCGGCATCTCAATCCGTTCCCGCGCAACCTGGGCGCGGTGCTGAAGCGTTACGACAAGGTCGTCGTCCCGGAGATGAACCTCGGCCAGCTCGCCACCCTCGTACGGGCGAAGTACCTGGTCGACGCCCGCTCGTACAACCAGGTCAACGGCATGCCGTTCAAGGCGGAGCAGCTCGCCGCGACCCTCAAGGAGGCCATCGATGGCTGAGACCTCGACCCAGGGCACGGGCACGATCGAGGCACTCTCGCTCGTCCCCAAGGCCGTGGCCCGGCAGTCCATGAAGGACTTCAAGTCCGATCAGGAAGTGCGCTGGTGCCCCGGCTGCGGTGACTACGCGATCCTCGCGGCCGTCCAGGGCTTCATGCCGGAGCTGGGGCTGGCCAAGGAGAACATCGTCTTCGTGTCGGGCATCGGTTGCTCGTCACGCTTCCCGTACTACATGAACACCTACGGCATGCACTCCATCCACGGGCGGGCGCCGGCCATCGCGACCGGTCTCGCCGCCTCCCGGCGGGACCTGAGCGTGTGGGTGGTCACGGGCGACGGGGACGCGCTGTCCATCGGCGGCAACCATCTGATCCACGCCCTGCGGCGCAATGTGAACCTGAAGATCCTGCTGTTCAACAACCGGATCTACGGGCTCACGAAGGGGCAGTACTCGCCCACCTCCGAGATCGGCAAGATCACCAAGTCGACGCCGATGGGCTCGTTGGACGCGCCCTTCAACCCGGTGTCGCTGGCGCTCGGCGCGGAGGCGTCGTTCGTGGCACGGACCATCGACTCCGACCGCAAGCACCTGACGGAGGTGCTGCGCCAGGCCGCCGCCCACCCCGGCACCGCGCTGGTCGAGATCTACCAGAACTGCAACATCTTCAACGACGGCGCGTTCGAGGCGCTCAAGGACCGGCAGTCGGCCGAGGACGCGGTGATCCGGCTCGAGCACGGGCAGCCCATCCGGTTCGGGGCGGACCGCGCGCGGGGTGTCGTGCGCGACCGGGCGAGCGGTGATCTGCGGGTCGTCACGGTGACCGAGGAGAACGAGGCGGAGATCCTGGTCCACGACGCGCACGCCGCGTCCCCGACCACCGCCTTCGCGCTGTCCCGACTGGCCGACCCGGACACCCTGCACCACACGCCGATCGGCGTGCTGCGCTCGGTGGAACGACAGGTCTACGACACCCAGATGGCGGACCAGCTGGACGCGGCGATCGAGCAGCACGGCAAGGGCGACCTCGCCGCGCTGCTGGCGGGCGGGGACACCTGGACGGTCGTCGGCTGAGGCGGGCGCCGATCGCGGCGGAGCGGTTCACGAGGCCCGGGAGCGGAGTTCCCGGGCCTCGTCGTATGTCCGGCGGGCCTGCTCCACATCCGGCATCCGGGTGTGGGTCCACAGGGCGAGCGCGCGCACCTGCTCGGCGGCCTCGCGGCCGAGGTCGGTCAGGGAGTAGTCGACGCGCGGTGGGATGACCGGCTTGGCGTCGCGGTGCACCAGGCCGTCGCGTTCGAGGGTCTGGAGGGTCTGGGTGAGCATCTTCTCGCTGACCGGCCGGCCGGCCCCGCCGATCGCCCGGCGCAGCTCGCTGAACCGGTACGAGCGGTCGAGCAGCTCGATCAGCACGAGAACACCCCACCGGCTGGTGACATGTTCCAGGACGAGGCGGTAGGGGCACATGCCCTCCGCTTCAGCGGCGCCCACCTGCATACTTACCGTCATGCCAGTACCTTACTTCAAAGTGGGTACTTTCGCTTGGTTAGCGCTTCCCCTAAGGTCGGTGTCAGACCCACAGCCCCCCACTAGGAGTTCTGACCCATGAGCATCGTCGTCACCGGAGCCACCGGACACCTCGGCCGTCACGTCGTGGAGCAGTTGCTGGAGAAGGTTCCGGCTGAGCACATCACGGCCGTCGTACGCGACGAGGCCAGGGCCGCCGACCTCGCGGCCCGCGGCGTGCGCCTCGCCGTCGCCGACTACAACGCCCCCGAGACCTTCGGCAGCCTCTTCGCCTCCGGCGACAAGGTGCTGCTGATCTCGGGCAACGAGTTCGACAAGGGCCGCCCGACCCAGCACCAGGTCGTGATCGACGCCGCGAAGGCGGCCGGGGTCGCGCTCCTCGCGTACACCAGCGCGCCGGGCAGTCTGAGCGCGGCGCTGGCGGACGACCACCGCGCCACCGAGAAGGCGCTGCTCGCCTCCGGTGTGCCGTACACGCTGCTGCGCAACGGCTGGTACCACGAGAACTACACCGAGCAGCTGGCCCCGGTGCTGGAGCACAACGCGGTCGTCGCCGCCGCCGGCGAGGGCCGGGTCTCCTCCGCCTCCCGCGCCGACTACGCGGCGGCCGCCGTCGCCGTCCTGACCGGCGAGGGGCACGAGAACAAGACGTACGAGCTGGGCGGCGACGAGGCGTGGAGCTTCGCCGAGTACGCGGCGGAACTGAGCCGCCAGACCGGCAAGGAGATCTCCTACAACTCCGTGCCCGGCGAGGTGCTCACCGGCATCCTGACCGGCGCCGGGCTGCCCGAGGCGTTCGCCACGATCCTGGTCGGCGTGGACGCGTCGATCGAGAAGGGCGAGCTGGTCGTCACCGGCGGCGACCTGTCCCGGCTCGCGGGCCGCCCGACCACCCCGCTCGCCGAGGCGATAGCGGTCGCACTGAAGGGCTGACACTCCCTTCCCGGAGAGCCCTCGCGCCACAGCCGTCTCACCCACCCCTGCCTGTCATGACCGTATGGCGATACGGGCATGACAGACGGGGGTGCTCGGCGTTACCTTCGTCCACGCATGCCTGACGTGAGAAGGAGGGGCCCGTGGCCGGGACGTCGAAGAGTGAGGGCCGGACAGGGCTGCTGAACGGCCTCGCCGCCTACGGGATGTGGGGCATGGTCCCCCTGTTCTGGCCCCTGCTCAAGCCGGCCGGGGCGACCGAGATCCTCGCCCACCGCATGGTGTGGTCCCTCGCCTTCGTCGCGGTCGCGCTGCTCGTCGTACGGCGCTGGGCGTGGGCCGGCGAGCTGCTGCGCCAGCCGCGCAGGCTCGCCCTCGTCGTGATCGCCGCGGCCGTCATCACCGTGAACTGGGGCGTCTACATCTGGGCCGTGAACAGCGGCCACGTCGTCGAGGCGTCCCTCGGGTACTTCATCAACCCGCTGGTCACCATCGCCATGGGCGTGCTGATCCTCAAGGAACGGCTGCGGCCCGCGCAGTGGGCGGCGGTCGGCGTGGGCTTCGCGGCGGTGCTCGTCCTCACCATCGGCTACGGCCGCCCGCCGTGGATCTCCCTCACCCTCGCCTTCTCCTTCGCCACCTACGGACTGGTGAAGAAGAAGGTCAACCTCGGCGGGGTCGAGTCGCTGGCCGCCGAGACCGCCGTCCAGTTCCTGCCCGCGCTGGGCTACCTGCTGTGGCTGTCCGCGCACGGCGGCCTCACCTTCGCGACCGGGGGCACCGGACACGCGGCCCTGCTCGCCTCCACCGGCATCGTCACCGCGCTCCCCCTCGTCTGCTTCGGCGCGGCGGCGATCCGCGTGCCGTTGTCCACGCTGGGTCTGCTCCAGTACCTGGCGCCGGTCTTCCAGTTCCTGCTCGGCGTCCTCTACTTCGGCGAGGCCATGCCCCCCGAGCGCTGGGCCGGGTTCGCGCTGGTGTGGCTGGCACTGGTGCTGCTCACCGGCGACGCGCTGCGCACCTCCCGCCGGGCGGCCCGCGCGCTCGGCCCCGCGATCGCCGAGAGCAGGTCCAAGACGCCCGGCGCGACGGGCGTGACGGGCGTGACGGGTACTCCCAGGACGACGGGGGCTACGGGGATCACGGGTACTACGGGGACTACAGGGTCCGTTCGGGAGGCGGAGAGCGTGACTCCCGGCGTCGTCGGCGACGCTGCCGCCGCCGGCGTCGCCGCCGCCTCCGCCGTGCCCGGCGCCCCCGCCCCGGAGGCGGGAGTCTCTCCCCTCGCCCAGCCGTAGGTCGCCGCCACCGCTGTCACCATCGCACCGCCACCCCTGTCACGGCCGTCACGGCCGTCGCACTCGTCACCGCCGTCACCGCCGTTCGGAGCGGAACGCGGCGGTCCGGTCCGGCCGTTCCGGACGGAGTGCGGCGCGCGGCGGGCCGAGCCGGGGCAGGCCTGCTAGAAGTGGCTGCATGACCGAGACATCCGCGGCACCCGAGGCCGCGCCCACGCCCGTGCACTGGAAGCTCGTCGTCGACTCGGCCGACCCGCACGCGCAGGCCGACTTCTGGGCCGGCGCGCTGCATTACGAGGTCGAGGACAACAGCGCGCTGATCGAGCGACTGCTGGAGCTCGGCGCGCTGCCGGGGGCGGCGACGCTGGAGTTCCACGGCCGCCCGGCCTTCAGGGACCTGATCGCCGTACGTCACCCCGACGACCCGTACGACCCGGACAGCGGGACCGGGCTCGGGCGCCGGCTGCTGTTCCAGCGGGTCCCCGAGGCCAAGACGGTGAAGAACCGGCTCCATCTCGATCTGCATCCCGGCGCGGGGCTGCGCGCCGGGGAGGTCGAGCGGCTGACGGCGCTGGGGGCGAGCGTGCTGCGAGAGGTGAAGGAGCCGTCCGGGCAGTGGGTGGTCATGGCGGATCCGGAGGGCAACGAGTTCTGCGTGCACTGAGGGCAACGAGAGGCTTCGGTATGTGAACCCGCTGTCCGGATAGCGCTCTTGACGGAGTGTTGGCCCCGGCTTCACCATCCAGTCACCCCATTCACTGTGGATTACCTGTGGGCGTCCAGGTGCTCGACGGTCGCCTACGGGTGTCCCGCTGGAATCTGGAGCCCCCCACCATGAAGCTCCCCGTTTCCGGGCGGGCGACGGTCACCTCCGTCGTCGCGGCCGTCACCCTGCTCGCCACCGGATCCATAGCCGGGGCGGCCCCCGCCCCCGAACCCGGGGCGATCGCCGCCGCTCCCGACATCCCGGTGGCCAACGTCAAGGCCCACCTGACCCAGCTGCAGTCCATCGCCACCGCCAACGGCGGCAACCGGGCGCACGGCCGTACCGGCTACAAGGCGTCGCTCGACTATGTGAAGGCCAAGCTGGACGCCGCCGGATACGCCACCACCATCCAGCAGTTCACCTCCTCAGGCCGCACCGGCTACAACCTCGTCGCCGACTGGCCCGGCGGCGACACCGGCCAGGTACTGATGGCCGGGTCCCACCTGGACTCCGTGACCGCGGGGCCCGGCATCAACGACAACGGCTCCGGCTCGGCGGCCGTCCTGGAGACGGCACTGGCGGTGTCCAGAGCCGGCTACCACCCCACCAAACACCTGCGGTTCGCCTGGTGGGGCGCGGAAGAGCTGGGCATGGTCGGGTCCCGGTACTACGTCAACAGCCTCACCGCGGCGAACCGGGCCCGCATCAGCGGCTACCTGAACTTCGACATGATCGGCTCGCCGAACCCCGGCTACTTCGTCTACGACGACGACCCGGCCATCGAGAAGACCTTCAAGGACTACTTCACCGGCCTCGGCGTCCCGACGGAGATCGAGACCGAGGGCGACGGCCGTTCCGACCACGCCCCCTTCAAGAACGCGGGCGTACCGGTGGGCGGCCTGTTCAGCGGCGCCGACTACCTCAAGACGGCGGCGCAGGCGGCCAAGTGGGGCGGTACGGCCGGACGTGCCTTCGACCGCTGCTACCACTCCTCCTGCGACACCTCGGCCAACATCGACGGCACGGCCCTGGACCGCAACGCGGACGCACTGGCGTACGCGGTCTGGACCCTGTCCTCCTGACCGGCCGGGCGGCCGCTACGCGCCCGACTTCCGGGCGCGTTCGGCCAGCCGGAGCATGCGCGCGCGGGCCGACTCCAACTCCTCGACGTCGTCGGCGGCCGGGCCCTCCTCCGTGGTGAGCTCCGTCCACAGGCCGAGGAGTTCGGTCCCCAGGTTCAGTCCCTGCAGGGGATCGCGTACGGCACGCCAGGCCGCGGCCGCGCTCTGGACGTTGCCGTACGCGGCCTCCGCGTCCCGGGTGCGGCGGCTGATGCGGACCAGGTCGAGGGAGGTGTGGAAGGCGCGCAGCGGGTCGCCCGCCAAGTAGGCGATGTAGGCGGTGAGTTCACGCAGCCGGAGCACCTCGGGGTGCTCCGGTCCCAGCGTTCCGGACGCCTCCAGCACGGTCTGCTCCGCGAGTGCGGCCGCGTTGTCCGTACGGCCCGCCCGCACGGCCTCGTTGATCCGCGCGAGCGGTTCCGCGAGGAGGGCCGGGGAGCCACCGTCGCCGTGGAGGGTACGGGGGTCGTCCCCGAGCACCGCCTCCGCGACCGCGTCGAAGCCCCGGGCGGGGGTGGGCTTGGTGTTCGGGTCGAGGACGGCGTCGGAGACGAGGTCGTAGGGGAGGAAGGGGGTGGGCGCGGAGCCGGACCTGGTGGCGGGCGTGGGGGTGGAGGCGGGCGTCGGGAGCGGCAGCGGGATCGGGGCCGGGGCGGAGACCGGGGTCAGGATCGCGGTCGCGGCCGAGGCCGGGCCTGCGGCGGGGGCCGTGTCCGGGGTCGGCTGCTCGTCCATCGTCGGGGGCGGGCCGAACACACCCGTGGGGGCGACCACCGTGCCGGGCGCCGGGGTCTCCCCCGCGTGCGTGGCTGCCGGCGCCGGTGCCGGACGGGCACCCTGCTCCGCTTCCGGGTCGGGCACCGCGCGCAACGGGAACGTCGGGGCCGCGTCCCGCACCGGCTCGGCCGCCGGGCGCAGGAAGTGCGTGGGCTTGTCCCGTCGCGGCCGAGCGGACTGATCGTCGTCGGACACGGGCCCGGGTACGGGCGTGTCGGCAGGCGCGGGAGCGGCGGGCGCGGAGCCGGCGGCGGGCGCGGGCGGGTCGACGGTTGCGGGCGGGGCGGCCGGGGCGGTGACCGGCGCGGGCGGGTCGGCGGGCTCGGAGCTCCGCGTGTGCGGTGCCGTCTCCTGCCGTGCCGCCGCCGACGGGGCCGCGCCCGTGCGCAGGGGGTCCGCCGTGAAGTGGCTGGAACCGTCCTGTTCCACGCGCAGGGCGACGACGTAACCGATGCGTTCGTCGTGGACCGTGGCGAGGACCGGCCGGCCGGTGGCGAGGGCGATGCGGTGGAGGTGGCTCAGGACGGCGCGCTGGATCTCCTCGCCGTCGGCCGCCACGACCGGGACACCGCCTATCGTCGCCGCTGCGCCCCCGCGGACATGGACATCGAGCGGTGCCACCGCGACGGCCGTGGGGCCGGCGTACTTCTGTTCCCGCTTCTTCTCGCGGCTGAGTCGAGACATCGGTTCCTCACTCGGATGCGTCGTCACGATCCGGTCGTCCAGGTACGTGTACGTGGACACGTACTGTTGAGTCTCTCCGAGCGCTCCCGGTCCGCGCGTCACCGCGACGTCACAGCCTCGTTCCAGGAACCCACGCCCCACTCCCGGGGCGGCTCCGGAACACCATGATCAGGGGCGTCCCGGAGCGACGGCGACGACGGGGAGGGACACGGTCATGGGGACGACGGACGGGCAGCGGGGGCCGGAGATCTGGATCCGGGGGCCGGTGGCCGCACCGGATCCGCTACCGGTGCCGTACGCCTCCACCGCCGGGCCCCGGCGCTTCTCCTGGGTCGCCACGCACGGCGGGGCCGGCGGCTCCACGCTCGCCGCCGTCTTCGGCGGCCACGACTGCGGACGCGCGTGGCCCGGCGCCGGGGATCCCCCATCCGTGTTGCTGGTGGCCCGCACCCACGCGGCCGGACTCGACTCCGTCCTGCGCACCCTGGAGGTCTTCCGGCACGGGGAGGCTCCGCGAGGGCTCGACCTGGACGCGGTGGTGCTCGTCGCGGACGCGCCGGGCCGGCTGCCCCGGCCCCTCGTCCAGCGGGTACGGGTGATCGAGTCGGTCGTCGACGTGTACCGCGTCCCGTGGGTGACGAACTGGCGTCTCGGCGAACTGGGCGGGAACCCGCCACGCGAGACGGAACCCCTGTCCCGGCTCACCGGGGCCCGCTGAGCGGGCGGGGGAGGACGGGGTGCGGCCCGGGCCCCTGGCGTGGCCGCCGGCCGTGGAGATCGCGGCGGCCGTGCGGGCGGGGCGGCTGTCGGCCGTGGACGTGACGGACGAGGCGCTCGCACGGATCGCACGCGTCGACCGGTCGCTGTGCGCCTTCGCCGAGGTGTGGGAGGACAGGGCGCGGGCGTGGGCGCGCGCGGTCGACGCCCGGGCCGCCGCGGGCGAGCGGCTGCCGCTGGCCGGGGTGCCGATCGGCGTGAAGGGGCGGCACGGGCTGCGGACGGCGGGCCCGCTGATCGCGGCCGGATGCGTGCCGGTGGGGGCGACGGCCGTACCGGGGCCCGGCACCCCCTGGCAGACCTGGGGCCTCGGCGCCCACGGCCGGACCGTCAACCCCTGGCGCGCCGACCGCACGCCGGGCGGCTCCTCGGCCGGGTCCGCGGCGGCGGTGGCCGCGGGCCTGGTCCCCCTGGCGACCGGCAGCGACGGCGCGGGCTCGGTGCGGATCCCGGCCGCGTGGTGCGGTGTGACCGGCCTGAAGACCACGAACGACCGGCCGACGAACCGCCGACCACCGCGGGGGGAAGGAGCGTCACCGGCCTCCCGGGACCGTACGGGGCTTGCGGCGCCCGGCGTCCTCGTCCACCACGCGGCGGACGCCGAGGCGTACTGGCGGGTGATGGCGCCGACGGCAGGGGCGGATCGGGCGGATCCCGCCGCCCGGCCGGAGTCTGTCCGCTCTCCGGATCCCGTCCCGTCTCCGGGGTCCGCCTCGCCTGTCGCCGTCTTCTCCGCCGACCTCGGCTTCGCCGATCCCGATCCGGGGCCGCTCGCGGCGGCCCGGGCCGCCGCCGGGCGGCTGGCCGCGGCAGGCGTCGTACGGCTGCTTCCGCCGTGCGACGCGCCCCTGCGGCTGGCGGACCCCGCCCCGGCCTGGCTCGCGCTGCGCACCCCCGGTTCGGACGTCCGTGCGGCCGAACGCGTCCGGAGCGCGAACGACCGTCTGCTCGCCGACCTCTTCGCCCGCGCAGACCTGCTGCTGACCCCGACGACCCCGAACGCCGCGCACGGTCACGAGGGCCCGGGCGACCGGTACTCGACCGCGCTCACCTGGGCCTTCAACCTGAGCGGGCATCCGGCGATCAGCATCCCGGCGGGCCTCGGCGCGGACGGCTGTCCGCTGGGGCTGCACATGGTCGCGGCCCACGGCGGGGAGCCGGCGCTCCTGGCAGCCGCCCGAGCCGCCGAGGCCGTCGAGAGCGTCGAGGCGTAGACCCTGGGAGAATACTTGCGTACACATATAATGCAGGTGCAGAATATCGTCGTACGCCGACTACCTGGGGGAGCGATCATGACCCGTCGCAGTTTCCTGTTCGTGCTGGGCAGCAGCCGTCCGGACGGCAACACCGAGTTGCTGGCCCGGGCGGCCGCCGAGCAGTTGCCCTCCGACGTCGAGCAGACGTGGATCAGCCTGGCCCGGCATCCGTTGCCCGACTTCGAGGACCAGCGGCACGACAGCGACCGCGTCCGCCCCACCGAGGGCAACGCGGCCCTGCTGCTCGACGCCACGCTCGCCGCGACGGACATCGTGATCGCGTCCCCGCTGTACTGGTACTCGGTCTCCGGCCAGACCAAGCGCTACCTGGACCACTGGGCGGGCTGGCTGCGCACCCCCGGCCTCGGCTTCAAGGCGGCGCTCGCCGGGCACACCCTCTGGGGTGTCACGGCGCTCGCGGACGACCGGCCCGTGGTCGCCGATCCGCTCGTCGGGACGCTCAACAACTCGGCCGCGTACATGGGGATGTCCTTCGGCGGGGTGCTGCTCGGCAACGGCAGCAAGCCCGGTGACGTCCTCAAGGACACGGAGGCGCTGACGCGCGCGAAGACGTTCTTCGCGGGAGAGACGCCGGCGGCCCGCTTCCTGTACGAAACCGGCTGAGACCTACGGGGCACGCCGGCGTCGACCTCGGCGAGGTGCGCCCGACGTCCTACGCCGTGACGTCCTTCGTCGTGAAGCGTGCCCAGGCCGCCGAGCCGAAGACGGCCGCGTACAGGGCCTGGAGGCCGAGGTTCTTCTCCAGGTCGTCCCAGTAGACCGGCTCACGCATGAGGTCGGCGAAGGACAGCCAGTGGTGGGAGAAGAAGTACGGCTGCAGGGCGTGCAGTTGCGGGATCTGGTCGAGGATCTGGACCGTGATCAGCAGACCCACCGTCGTCGCCATGGCCGCGATGCCACTGCCGGTGAGGGTGGAGACGAACAGTCCGAGCGCCGCGATGCCGGTCAGGGAGGCGGCGACGACCAGGGCGATCAGCAGGGCCCGCAGCAGCCCGTCGCCGAAGCCGATCCGGGTGCCGGAGATCGTCGTCAGATCGCCCAGCGGGAAGAGCAGCGCCCCGACCGTCAGCGCCGAGACCGCGACCACCAGCGTCGCCACCAGGCAGAAGATCATGACGGTCGCGTACTTGGCCAGCAGCAGACGGGTGCGGCCGGCCGGCGCGACCAGCAGGTAGCGGAGCGTGCCCGCGTTCGCCTCGCCCGCGATCGAGTCGCCCGCGATGACGCCGATCGCCATCGGCAGGAAGAACGGCAGCGTCACGGCCAGCGCGGTGAAGACGAGGAACAGGCCGTTGTTGGTGACCTGCGAGATGAACGCCGGTCCCTCGCCGCCGCCCCCTCCCCCGCCGCGTCCGCCGGACGAGCCGTCGCTCGTCTCGATCTTCACGGCGATCCCGACCAGGACCGGCACGGCCGCCAGCACGCCCAGCAGCGCGAGGGTCCGCCAGCGTCGGAAGGTGGTCAGCAGTTCGCTGCGGAGCAGCCCGAAGGTCCAGGTCCACCGCACCGTCCGCGCCGGTGACGAGGCCTGTGTCGACGTCGGCGTCCGGCCCGATGCCTGCGTCGGTGCCGAGGTGGGTGCCGGCTCCCGGCTCCGGTCGTCCGCCGTGTCAGCCCGCGACATCGAATCCCTCCCCGGTGAGAGCCACGAACGCGTCCTCCAGGGAGGCCCGCTCGACGGCGAAGCCGCGCACCCGGACACCCGCCGTCACCAGCGCGGCGTTCAGGTCCGCGAGGTCACGGTCCGGGGGCGGGGCCTCTGCGCTCACCCGGTCCTCGCCGAGGACGACGTCGTCCGCCCCCTGCTCCTTGAGCACCCGGGCCGCGTCGGCCGGGTCCGGGGTCGTCACGACCAGCCGGCCGCGGGTCCCCGCGGCGAGGTCGGCCACCGGGCCCTGGACGAGCAGCCGGCCCTGCGCCATCACCGCCGCGTGCGTGCAGACCTGCTCGATCTCGTCGAGCAGGTGCGAGGAGAGGAAGGCGGTCGTGCCCTCCGCCGCCAGCTCCCGGATCAGGGAGCGGATCTCCCGCATGCCCTGCGGGTCCAGGCCGTTGGTCGGCTCGTCGAGGACGAGCAGCCGACGGGGCTGGAGAAGGGCGGCGGCGAGGCCCAGGCGCTGTTTCATACCGAGGGAGTACGCCTTCGCCTTCTTGCCCGCGGCGGCCGTCAGGCCCACCCGTTCGAGCGTCGCCGACACCCGCGCACGCCGGGTGCGCGGATCGGCGGTCGGGTCGGCGGCGTCGTAGCGCAGGAGGTTGTCCCGGCCGGAGAGGAAGCCGTAGAGGGCGGGACCCTCGATGAGCGTCCCGACGTGGGGCAGGACGGCGCGCGTGGCCCGCGGCATGGGTTGCCCCAGGACGCGGGCCGAGCCGGCCGTGGGTTCGATGAGTCCCATCAGCATGCGGATGGTGGTGGTCTTGCCGGAGCCGTTGGGGCCGAGGAAGCCGAAGACGCTGCCCGCCGGGACGGTCAGGTCGAGGCCGTCCACGGCGAGCTGCCCGCCGCGGTAACGCTTGGTGAGGGCGCGGGTGTGGATGACGGCGTCGTCGTCCACGGGCTCCCGTACGGGTTCCCGCACTGACTCCCCCATACGGCTTCCCCTCCGGCTTCCCGGTCTCCGGTGTCCGTGGGCCGGCCTCCGCCCCGCTTCACCCGCTCCACCACTTCATCACTTCACCGAACGGCCGCCTCGCATGCCTCGGCCGCTCGGCCGCCCGCGTTCGGCCGCTCGGCCTACTTCGCCGCGTTCGCCGCCTTCACCAGGGCGTCCTTGGTGACCGCGCCGACGTAGACCTTGCCGTCGTCCGTCATCAGGGCGTTGATCAGGCGGGTCGAGAAGACGGTGCCGGAGCCGAACTTGCCGGTCACCTTGTCGCCGAAGGAACCGAGGAAGCCGCCGAGGTCGCCGCCTGCCTCCGCGCCCGAGGGCACGCCCTCGCCCCCGGTGTCGAAGACGGCGACGGACGTCCAGCCCTCGCCGAGGACGTCGGGTCCGCCGAGGCCGCCGAAGCCGTCCTCGCCCTCGACGCCCCCGATGCCTTCGAGGTCCTTCGCGAGGTCGTCGGACTTCTCCGAGTGACCGGGGGCGCTCTTCCCGGCCTCGTCGCCCTCGGTGACCTTCGCGCCCTTGGGGGCGGTGAAGTCGAAGGTGGACGCGGCGGGCTTGGCGAAGCTGACCTGGGTGAAGCCGGCGTCCACGACGGCGGCGCCGCCGCTCGCCGGGGTCAGCGTGAACTTCAGCGGCAGGCCGGTCTTCGCGTCCACGGCCACACTGATCGCGCCGACCGTGGAACCGGACTGCTTCGGCTTGACCAGCAGCTTGTAGGCGTCACGGCCGGCGACCTGGACGGTGCCGTCGACGGTCACGGAGGTCGTGTCGTCGACCGCCTTCAGCGCGTCCTCGGTGAGCTCTCCGGGCGTGGCGGGGACGGGGGTCTCCGCCTTTCCGGAGTCCTTGCCCGAACCCTTGCCGGAGCTCTCGTCTGCGGTCGAGTGGTAGACCTCGTTGGACGCGCTGTCGTATCCCCACACGTCCTTGCCGTTGTGGACGACGCTGTACTCGGCGGCGTTCTCCAGCAGCGAGAGCTTCTGCCGGTCCGGGCCGTCGGCGGCGACGCGCAGGGTGTGCGTGCCGGCGGCGAGCTCGGTGAGCTTGGTGGACGGGTCGGCGGACGAACCGTCACCGCCCTGCCCCGCGGCCCCCGAGAGGAGCCCGCTCTCCAGTCCCCCGAGGTCGGGCAGCCCGAGATCGGTGCTGATCTTCACCGTTCCGGACAGCTGCTGCACGTCGGACGCGGCGATCTTGTCGAGGAGCTGCTGTGCGGTGATCTTCGGCAGGTCGGGGTCGCCGGAGTCGGCGAGCGCCGGGACCAGCCCGATCGTCGCCGCCGCGACACCGATCACGGTGACCGGGACGATGTACCGCGCGGCCTTGCGCCGTCCGAGGCGCAGGTCGTCGGCTTCCGCGCCGGTCGACGCCCCGCCGGTCGTGGTGTCGTCGGATGCCTTCGGTGCCATGTGTGCCTTACCTCCGTCGTCGGCGGCGGCTGGTCATCTCACGCTTGCACGTCCCCACCCCAAGCCGCCATTCTCACCCGAATCGGTGAGGAGTGGTGTTTTCCGTGGTTCCCATCTGACCAAATCAGCCATGGGTAAGCGTCAGCCCGAGGGCTCAACTCCACATACGCCTGCGGTATGACACGAGATGACGAGCCGGCATCCGACCCGTAGGGGTCCCCGGGGTCAGCCCGCCCGGTGGACCACCGCGTCGCAGAGTTCCATCAGCGCCGCCTTCGCGTCGCACTCGCGCAGCGGCGCCAGCGCGGACCGCGCTTCCTTCGCGTACCGCACGGTGTCCCGGCGGGCCTGCTCCAGCGCCGGGTGGGCCCGCAGCGCCTCCAGTGCCTCGGTGTGCCGGGCGTCGTCGGTCAGGTCGGAGTCCAGCAGCTCGCACAGGGCGATGTCCTCGGGCAGCGACAGCCGCGCCGCCCGCTCCCGCAGCCGCAGCACGGGCAGCGTGGGGACACCCTCGCGCAGGTCCGTGCCCGGCGTCTTGCCCGACTCGTGCGAGTCGGAGGCGATGTCCAGGACGTCGTCCGCCAGCTGGAAGGCGACGCCGAGGCGCTCGCCGTACTGCGTGAGCACGTCGACGACCGTATCGTCGGCGCCGGACATCATCGCCCCGAACCGGCAGGCCACCGCCACCAGTGAGCCGGTCTTGCCACCGAGCACGTCGAGGTAGTGGTCGACCGGGTCGCGCCCGTCCGTCGGCCCCGCGGTCTCCAGGATCTGTCCGGTGACCAGCCGCTCGAACGCCTCCGCCTGCACCCGCACCGCCTCCGGCCCCAGGTCGGCCAGGATGTGGGAGGCACGCGCGAAGAGGAAGTCACCCGTGAGGACGGCGACGGAGTTCCCCCAGCGGGTGTTCGCGCTGGACACCCCGCGCCGCACGTCCGCCTCGTCCATCACGTCGTCGTGGTACAGCGTGGCCAGGTGGGTCAGCTCCACCACGACGGCCGACGGCACGATGCCCGGCGCGTACGGGTCCCCGAACTGCGACGCGAGCACCACGAGCAGCGGCCGGAACCGCTTCCCGCCCGCGCGTACGAGGTGCTGGGCGGCCTCCGTGATGAAGGGGACCTCACTCTTGGTGGCCTCGAGCAAACCTTCCTCGACAGCCGCCAATCCGGCCTGGACATCGGCTTCCAGAGCCTGGTCCCGCACGCTCAGCCCGAACGGCCCGACGACGGTCACGAGGGGTCTCCTGTCTGCTGGTGTCTACCGGCGATTACGCGGTTTGTCGATAGGTCTCTGCCATCACTCAAGTCAGCGTATCCGGTCACGTTTCGATCACCGATAGCCCCCACGTCCCGCGGGCTCGAATGGACTCGCTCCGGACTCGCCCGGGGGCGCCCGGAAGGCCTCCGGAGGGCGTCCGGGGGGCGCCCCGCAGGCCAGGCACCGTCTGATCATGCCCGTTATGTTGTTGATCAGCTCATATGAGCGGACATGGAGAGAGTTTCCGGGAAGCGGGGATTCATGTCCCGGACGGGGTGCACGCCGCCCGGAACGAGCCCGGCCACCCTCTCTCCGCGTGACGACGATCACGCTTTCACCCCCCTCTCCCCCGCGACGCGTCGGGCGCGACGGCGGACTTTCCCTTTCCGCGCCCCATGGCCATTCCTTAAACGATGAGTTGGGCTTAATGCCCGATTCGACACTCTTGTGGATGCCGGTGAGTTGGCTCACTCGGCGCGAAGATCCGGTTCACCGTCGCCCTTCACCGATTCTCCGCACCCCCCAAGCAAGTTGAAGGTTTGCACCCACAAAGGATCAAGCACCCCATAGGCCACAGACCAAGGTCAATAGGGGTGATCTGTGAATCCGCTACTTGTTCCGGACATGTGCTCTCGCATACGTTCCCGACCTGTCGGGCGGAACGCCGAATCCTGCCGCCGCCCGAACACCCATCGATACCGCTCGGCAGGAGCGGGGGAACCAGGTAAGTCGCCGAAACGGATTTCCGGATGTCTTGGATATGCAAGACGTTTCGGACAGGCCGTACGGCTAGGGGTCAAGCCGCGACCGTCAGGACGCGACCGGGCAGCTCCCGCCCGAACCCGACAGCTCACCTCGCAGGCGCCGGAGAGGAAATTCGTCATGCCCGCTGCCGCTCAGCCGCGCCGCAACCGTCTCGTCCGCACGCTCGCCGTCGCCGCCACCGGCGCGGCCGTGCTCGCCCTCCCCGTCCTCGGGGCGACCACCGCCTCCGCGGCGACGCCGACCGTCTCCACGGCCACCAGCCTCGGCTACGCCAACAACCTCGACGGCTGGATCCGGGCGTCCCTCCAGGTCATGGGGCAGCACGGCATCCCGGGGACGTACAACGGCATCTACCGCAACGTCATCCGCGAGTCCTCGGGCAACCCCAACGCCATCAACCTGTGGGACTCCAACGCGGCCGCGGGCATCCCGTCCAAGGGACTGCTCCAGGTCATCGACCCGACCTTCCGCGCCTACCACGTGAACGGCACGTCGTGGGACTCGTACGACCCGGTCGCGAACATCACCGCCGCCTGCAACTACGCGGCCGCGCGCTACGGCTCGATCGACAACGTGTTCGGCGCGTACTGATCGCCCCGGCGGCGATGCCGACAGGGCTCCCGGTAGCCGGTAGTCCCTGTCCGGTAGCCGGGTAGCCGGTTACGGAAACAGTCGTTCGAGGACGACGGCCACGCCGTCGTCCTCGTTCGACGTCGTCACCTCGTCGGCCACCGCCTTCAGCTCCGGATGGGCGTTGGCCATGGCCACTCCACGAGCCGCCCAGTCGAACATGGGGATGTCGTTGGGCATGTCCCCGAAGGCGACGGTGTCCTCGGGCCGCAGCCCCAGGTGTTCGGCGGCCAGGGCCAGACCCGTCGCCTTGGTGATCCCGCAGGGCTGGAGTTCGACCGTGCCCGGCCCCGACATGGTGACCGTGGCCAGCGAGCCGACCACCGAGCGGGCCGTCGACGCCAACTCGTCGTCGGACAGCGTGGGATGGCGCAACAGCACCTTGCTGATCGGCTCGCACCACAGGTCGTCCCGCCGGCCGACCCGCAGGGCGGGCAGCGTCGGGTGCGGCATGCGGTAGCCCGGCTCGATGAGCGTCAGCCCGTCGACGCCGTCCTGGTCGACGGCCGCGTACAACTGCCCGACCTCCGCCTCGATCTTGCCGAGCGCGGTCTCGGCCAGCTCCCGGTCCAGGGTGACCGACCACAGCAGTCGGTCCGCGCCGGCGTCGTACAACTGCGCGCCCTGGCCGCACACCGCGAGCCCCCTGCTGTGCAGCCGGTCGAGCAGCGGGCGCACCCGGGGCGCGGGCCGTCCCGTCACCACCAGATGGCGTGCGCCGACGGCCGCCACCCGCGCGAGTGCGTCGAGCGACCGGTCGGAGAAGGTGTCGTCGCCGCGGAGCAGCGTCCCGTCCAGGTCGGTGGCGATGAGGGAGTACGCGGTGCGCTCGGCATATGCGGTGGGTGCGGCCATGATCAGAGAATACGGATCCCGGGCCCCCCGGGTTCGACGCGAACCGGACGACGTTCACGTCCTGTCCTGTTCTGCCAACTCCCCTTGTCCGCCAGGCTCACGACTGGTTGCCGAACGACTCGATGAAACAGCTTTCTGGCACATCGCCGGGTAGCGGACGGTTAAAGGCCTCTGCACCGGTTGGCAACAACATGCGACGCTACCTACCGCGATGGCCAGGTGGAGCGGTACCGTCCAGGTGTCCAGGGGGGACTTGATCGGGGGGTCAGGTTGAGCAGTGGGCGCATTCGTGTGCTGAGGCCGCAGGACCTCGGCGAGGGGGAGAGGGAGCGGTGGCGCGCGCTGCGTGCCGCGTCGACGCTTCCGCGAAACCCCTTCATGGAACCGGAGTTCACCGACGCCGTGGGCCTGGTGCGGCCACGCTCACGGGTGGCGGTGGTGTACGAGGGGCGTGAGCCGGTCGGCTTCCTGCCCCACGAACGGGGCCGGCTCGGACAGGGCCAGGCCCTCGCGTACGGCGTCTCGGACGCGCAGGGCGCGGTACTGGCCCCGGGTCTCGGGCTGAACGCCGACGAACTGATGCGGGCGTGTGCCCTGTCGAGCTTCGCCTTCGACAACCTGGAGGCGGAGCAGGGGCTGTTCACCGCGCACGCGGCCGAGGAGTACGCCTCCTATGTCATCGACGTCGAAAAGGGTTACGAGACCTATGAGTCCGTGCTGCGCGCTCAGTCGCCGAAGTTCCTGAAGACGACTCTCGCCAAGGAGCGCAGGCTCGGCCGCCAGGTCGGGGAGCTGCGGTTCGTGTTCGACGAACGCGATCCGGCCGCCCTGCGCACGCTCATGGCGTGGAAGTCCGCGCAGTACCGCAGGACCGGCCGCCGGGACCGGTTCGCACAGGAGTGGATCACCCGGCTCGTGGACGCGCTCGCCGGGACGCGCGCGCCGGAGTGCTCCGGCACGCTCTCCGTCCTCTACGCCGGTGACCGGCCGATCGCCGCGCACTTCGGACTGCGTTCGTCGACCGTGCTGGCCTGTTGGTTCCCTTCGTACGAACCGGAGTTCGCGAAGTTCTCGCCCGGCCTGGTCCTGCATCTGCGGATGGCCGAGTCGGCCGCCGCCGAGGGCATCGGCCTGCTCGACCTGGGGCGGGGCGCGGCCGAGTACAAGGACTCGCTCAAGACCGGGGAACTCCCCGTGTACGAGGGAGCGTGGTCGCGTCCGGGAGTGGGCGCCGCGCTGTACTGGCTCAGCCGTGAGCCGTCCCGCCGCGCGCATCACTTCGTGCGCAACCGGCCGAGGCTGGCCGCGGCGGCCGCACGGACCTTGAAGGGCGCGGGCCGACTGCGCCGATCGTGACGGGCGGCGTCGGCCGGCCGACGTGACGGGCGTGAGACGGCGTGAGACGGCGTGAAACAAGGGGGGTTCATGTACCGCGCTGCACGTGCACAGCGGGAGATTCAGAGGTTCCTGGACATCGGGCCGGTGCAGGTCGCCGAGCTCGAACTGGACGACGGGGGTGTCCTCAGACCGGGGCCGGGCAGCCCGCCCGTCACGCACGGCGAGGTGTTCGTGCTGGTCAGGCGGGGCGGGCGGCCGATCGGGACACTGCTCGGCCTGGTACCGGAGGGCGCGGACCCGAAGACCGTCCTGCTGGGTCTGGCCCTGCGCCGGTCGGCATCCGGGCCGCCTTCCGGGCCGCCTTCCGGGCCGCCTTCCGCGGAGGCGGGGCCGGGGTCTGGGCGGGGGTCTGAGCCGGGGCCTGGTTCCGGGCGGGGATCCGGGCGGGGGTTCGAGCCGGGGCCTGGGGCGGGGCCCGCGCACGGGGTGGCCGCCTCGACCGCCACCGCCCCGACCGACCCGCACGCCGGCGCCCCGATCGGCCCGCACGGGGCGACCAGCCCGATCGCCCCGGCCGTCGCCGTCCCGTTCACCACCGTCGTCGTCGCCACGCGTGAGCGCGTCGAGAAGCTCGCCCAGGCCCTCGACTCGCTGCTCGCCCAGGATCACCCGGACTTCGAGATCGTCGTCGTCGACAACGCGCCGGTGACGGACGCCACCCGGGACCTGGTCGAGCGCAAGTACGCCGAGCGCGTGCGGTACGTCACCGAACCGGCGCCCGGACTCGCCGTCGCACACAACAAGGGCGTCGAGTCCGCCTACGGCGAGGTGATCGCCTTCACCGACGACGACGTCGTGGCCGATCCGCGCTGGCTCACGGAACTCACCGCGCCGTTCACCGCCGACCCGGGCCTCGGCTGCGTCACCGGCCTGATCCTGCCGGCCCGGCTGCGGACCCCTGCCCAGGTGCTCCTGGAGAGCCACGGCGGCTTCGCCAAGGGGTTCACGGCCCGCACCTACGACCCGCTGGACCCGCCCGCCGACGAGCCGTTGTTCCCGTTCACCGCGGGCCGTTTCGGCTCCGGCGCCAGCATGGCCTTCCGTACGGAGGTACTGCGGGCGGTCGGCGGCTTCGACCCCGCGACCGGCGCGGGGACACTCGCGCGGGGCGGCGACGACCTCTACGGGTTCGTCCGGGTCCTCGTCGGGGGCCACCGGCTGCACTACACCCCGCTGGCCCTGGTCTGGCACCACCACCGGGAGACCTGGCGGGACCTCGAGACCCAGGCGTACGGCTACGGTGCCGGCCTCACCGCCTACCTCACGGCGATCCTCGTCAACCGGCCCGGTCTGCTGCCGGCGTTCCTGGCCCGGCTGCCCCGGGGCCTCGCCCACGCTCGGGCGCTGACGGCGAGCCGGGAGGCGGAGCCCGCGGCGGACGGCGCGCCCGGCGGCCACGACGCCCGGAACCACGCCTGGCCCGCCCGGCTCTCCCGGCTCCAGCGGCGCGGCATGCTCTACGGGCCGGTGGGCTATCTGCGCGCCCGGCGCGCGTTGCGAGGTGCCGCACGATGACGGCGTCCGCGCACAGAACCGCCGACGACAACGCGGGCGGGAGCAGCGGCCGGGACACGGAGAGGGACAGGGCCAGCGGCGGTAACGGCTTCCCGGTGTTTCTGTATCACGCCGTGATGGAGGAACCGCCCGCCTGGATCGCCGAGTTCACCGTCAGCCCGAAGCAGTTCGGCGAGCACCTGGACGCCGTCGTGGACAGCGGCCGAACGCCCGTCACGATCAGCGCGCTCGCCGACCACCTCGCGGGGCGGGCGCCGCTGCCGCCCCGGCCGGTGCTGCTCACCTTCGACGACGGCTTCGCCGATCTGCCCGGTGCGACGGCCGAGGCGCTGGCCGGCCGCGGCCTGCCCGCCACCGCCTATCTCACCACCGGAGCGATCACCCGCGGCGGACGCAGCCTGCTGCCGCCCGCGCCGATGATGACGCTGGAGCAGGCGGCCCGACTCGAGCAGTACGGCATGGAGATCGGCAGCCACACCGTCACCCACGCCCAGCTGGACACTCTCTCTCCCCGGGCACTCGCGCACGAACTGCGTTCCTCACGTTCGGTGTTGGAGAACGCCCTCGGCCATCAGGTCCGTCATCTCGCCTATCCGCACGGCTACAACAGCGGGCGGGTACGGCGCACGGCGGCGGCCGCGGGCTACGAGACGGCCACCGCCGTACGGCACGCCCTCAGTTCGGACCGCGACGAGCACTACCGCATCGCCCGGCTCATCGTGCGCCGCGGTCACACCGTCGCCGATGTCCGTGACTGGCTTGCCGGATCCGGGGCCCGGATGGCCCCGTACCGCGACGGACCGAAGACGGTCGGCTGGCGCTGGTACCGCCGTGCCCGCGCCGCCGTGCACGGGCCGGTGTTCGCGGGTTGAACCGAGTTCGACGATTTTGGTGTGAAAAGAAGAGAAAATTCCTATAGTTGGCTTGAGGGAGGGGAGCCTCGACGTGCCACACGTGCCGCACCACGTGCCACCACACGTGCCCGTACCGAGCACCGAGAGCAGCGAGCTGCCCACCCCCGACCTCTCCGCCGGACCGGGCACTCCCGGCAGCCCGGGCAGCACGGGCAGCTCGGAGAGCACGGTCGGCCCGGGCAGCACGGTCAGCCCGGGAAGCAGGGGCCCGAGCACCGGCGGAGACCGCAGAACCTGGCGGGTCCCGCGCCGGCCACCGGACGCCGGCCTGCTGACGCTGCTGTTCGCCGCCGGGCTGTGGGTGTACGCGCTGCCCCGCATCGGCTTCCGCGAGATGGGCGACTACGGGCTGCTGGACCGGCTGCCGGTCACCTACTACCTCTCGCTGCTGGTGCTCACCGCGGGCTTCGTCCTCAGCCTGCGCCGCGCGGGCACCGCGCCCTGGTGGCCGGCCGCGCACTGCGCCGCGCTGCTCCTCGCGCTGAAGGCGCCACCGGCGGTGTTGTACGACGCGGTGCGCTACCCATGGGCCTCCAAGCACGACGCCATCGTCAACACGCTGCTCGCCAACGGTGAGCTGCGACCGGGCGCGGCACTGTCGGGCAACATGTCCGCCTACGACCAGTGGCCGGGTTTCTTCACCCTCAACGCGGGCCTGGTGCGCGCCTTCGGTGTGGAGAGCGCCGCCGTCTACGCCAACTGGGCGCCGATCGTCGTCGGTCTGCTCATGATGCCGGTGCTGGTCCTCATCTACCGGACCTTCTGCGAGGACTGGCGGCTGATCTGGACCGCCGTGTGGATCTTCCAGCTCGCCAACTGGGTGGGCCAGGACTACTTCGCCCCGCAGGCGCTCGCCTATCTGCTGCATCTGACGGTCCTCGCCGTGGTGCTGCGGCACTTCGTGCGGCCCGGATCCGCCGGACGGCTGCGTGACCGCACCTTTCTCGACCCGGTGGCCGCGCCCGTCCCGCCGCCCACGGGGAGGAAGCAGCGCGCGGTGTGCGTGGTGATCCTGGCCCCGCTGATCGCCGCCATCAACGCCACGCACCAGCTCACCCCGGTGATGCTCACCATCTGTCTGGTGGCGCTCAGCCTCACCCGCCGCTACCGCAACTACGGACTGCTGGTCGTGGCCGCGCTGCTGATGCTCACCTGGGACCTGACCATGGGGCGGCCGCTGTTCGTCGAGACGCTCTCCACCATCAGGAAGTCGATCGGCGAGCTGACGGAGAACTCCCGCGCGGGCTACGCGGGACAGCTCACCGGGCCCGGTCCGGAACTCGCGGGCACCGCCAACGTGGTGATGGTGCTCGCGGTCGCGGCCCTCGCCGGGGCCGCCGTGCTGCTGCGGCGCCGGCTGACCCGCAGCGCGCTGCCGCTGCTGCTGGTGTCCGTCGCCCCGGTACCGCTGTTCGCCGTCAACGACTACGGCGGCGAAATGCTCTTCCGCGTCTATCTGTTCGCCCTGCCTGGCGCGGCCTTCTTCGCCGCCGCCGCGCTCGTGCCGGCCGTCGCGGGGACCCACCGCAGCAGGGCGAAGGCACTGCGGCGCAGAACGGCGGCCTTCGCCCTGCCGGTCGTCCTGCTCGTGCTGCTGGCCGGCTTCCTGCCGTCGTACTACGGCAAGGAGAAGATGTTCTACACGCCGCCGGAGGAGACCGCGCTGATCACCAGGGCCCTCGACAACGCCCCCGACGGCTCGCTCATCCTCGCCACCAGCGGCTCCTTCCCGCAGGCGCTCCACCGCTACGACCGTCTCGAGCACTGGTTCTTCGCCGAGCAGGCGCTGCCCGAGAACGAGAAGATGCTGAAGGACCCGGCCCGCTACCTCGCGGACGGGATCCCACCGGGCGCGAAGGCGTACGTCGTCCTCACCCGCACCCAGGACATCTACACCGCCGGGGAGGGCCTGCTGCCGGCGGGCGGATTCGAGACCCTGCGTTCGAAGCTGTCCGCCTCGCCCCTCTTCCGGACCGTCGAGAGCCATTCGTACGGCGTCGTCCTGGAGTACCGCCCGGCCACCCGATGAATGACCACAAGGTGATCGAAGTGACGACCACAGGCTCCGAGGACATCGACAACGAGCACACCGCCGAAGAGGCCGAAAGGGCCGGAGGGACTCCAGGGGCCGAAGGGACTGAAGGGGCCGAGGGGACTCGAGGGGTCGATGACGACGGGCCCGGCAGGTTCACCTCGACGCAGGGAAGAGTCCTCGTCGCGGCCTCGGGCTGGGTGGCACTGGCCGCCACCGCCGTGCCCGGCCCCTCCCCGCTGCGCTGGATCCCGGTGCTGCTGTTCGTCCTGTCCGGTCCCGGCTGTGCGGCCCTGTATCCGCAGTCGGGTCGGCTGGCCTCCGGCGCCAGGCTGGAGGCGGTCGCCCTCGCCGCGCCCATCAGCCTCTCGCTCGGTGTGCTCACCGCCACCTCGCTGTTCCTGGTGGAGGCGTTCTCCCTGACCGCCTTCCTCGTCGCGCTCGCCTGCTTCACCACCCTCACCGCGGCCCTGCCGGGGCTCCCGCTGCCCGCCGCCCGGCGCGGCGCGGTCGAGCGCGCCAAGGTCAGGCGCAGGCCTTCCGGCGGCAGCGACCTATGACGGGACGGCATCGGCTGCGCGGGCCACGCAGGCCGGCCGAACCACACGGAGTGAGGGACGTGGAGAACCACAGGGGGGACGGGAACGACTTGGAGTACGGCTCAGGCCCCAGCTCGGCGGACGACGGGCCGAACCCCAGCTCAGGGGACGGCAAACCGACCGCTCCGAACCCCGGCCCGGGGGACCTGCCGGGGGACGGCTCGGGGGACGCCTCGGGGAAGCCGCCGGGGAACGGCACGCCGAACGGTCCGGCGGGTGGGCGGACGAACGCTCCCGGGCACGGTCGTGCGGACGCTCCCGGGCGGACGGAGGCTCCCGCGGGCGGTCCGGCGGACGCTCCCGCGGGGGGTCCGGGGAACGGTCCCGCGGGCGGTCCGGCGGACGACGCTCCGGGGAACGGTCCGAGAAGCGTCAGGCGCACCTACACCGCTGTCGCGCTGGTGGCGGTGGCCGCGCTGCTCGCCGGGCTGGGCATCTGGGCCGGCCGCTCCGAGGACCCGGATTCCGCCGCGGGCGCCCTGCCCGACAACGCGGCCTCGGGTGAGCTGCCCACCGGTTCCTGCGCGCCCACCGACACGCTGATCCCGCCCTGCGGCGCCTGGTGGGGCGCCGCCGTGCCGTACGCCGCGGACGGCTCGCTCAAGGACGCCGTGCACGGCTTCGAGAAGAGGATCGGCCGCAAGCTGGACCTCGTCTACAACTACCACGACATGTCGGGCACCACGCTCGACGGGCAGCTGCTCACCCCCGACGAGCAGGAACTGGGCAAGGACAGGCTGCTCATGCTGGCCTGGGAGTCCACCGTCTGGACCGAGCCGCACCACGAGAACTGGACGGAGACCCAGCTCGGCTGGAAGAACATCGCCTCCGGCGAGCACGACAGGACGATCCTCGATCCGCAGATCCGCCGCATCAAGGCCTACGGCAAACGCGTCTTCCTCTCCTTCGACCAGGAGACCGACGCCCGGATCAAGGAAGGCGCGGGCACCCCGGAGGAGTTCGTCGCCGCGTATCGCCATGTCCGCGACCGGTTCCGTGAACTGGGAGCCGACAACGTGGTGTGGGTGTGGACCGTCTCCGGCTACCTCGGCAGCGCGGCCGACATGAAGGCCCTGTACCCCGGGGACGAGTACGTCGACTGGATCGCCATGGACCAGTACAACTACTACCAGTGCCACGGCACCACGGACTGGAAGGACTTCCTGCGCAGCCAGCGCCCCAGCTACGAGTGGCTGCGCGAGAACATCAGCGACGAAAAGCCGGTGATGCTCGCGGAGTTCGCCACCGCACCGGACGCCGACGCCCCGCAGCGACAGCGCGACTGGTACACCCGGATCCCCTCCGCCGTGAAGAAGCTCCCGGAGGTGAAGGCGCTGGTGCACTGGAACCGGCCGACCTCCGAGGAGCCCGAGTGCGATCTGACCGTCAACGACGGCCCGGGTCTCGAGGGTTACCGGGAGGCGGGCCGCAACGGCTACTTCCACCAGCCCGTGCCGTCCCGCTGACCGCGCCCCGAGGCTGTCCGGCCTTCACCCGGGCACGGGCGGCCGACGACAGGACCACGGCGGCGAGGACGAGGACGACGAACAGGGGCAGTGCCGTCGGCGCTAGTTCCTGCCGCCACACCCAGCCGCCCACCGCGACGAGATACAGGACGCCCCAGCGCCCCGGCCAGGTCAACCAGCGGTCCGCCCGCGCGAGCAGCAGCCACAGCGGTACGAGACACAGCAGCTGCACGGCGGGCGGTGTCCAGCGCAGCAGCGGTTCGGGCCCGTCGAGCCCCGTCCACTCCGCGAGGGAACCGGCCGCCTTCGCGTACCAGGCGCCTCCGACCGGTGACGGCTCCCGGCCGAAGGCGAGGGGCACGGCGTACAGGGCGAGCAGCACCGAGCCCAGCGCCACCCCCGGCAGCAGTACGCCACGCGCGGCGCGCAGCGTCACCGTGCCGACGAACACCACGAGCAGCAGACCTCCCGCGACGAGCGCCGCGAGCGGCAGCGCCGCCAGCAGCTGACGTCCGGTCAGCGGGTCCTCGGGCGGGCCGTCGAGCCACGGCAGATCGCGCAGCGCCGTCCAGAAGACGACGGTGGCCAGGCCGAGCAGGCCCCACAGTCCGCCCACGACCCACCGCTCCCGGCTTCCCGTCGCGGCGGTGGCCTCCCGTTCCCGGCTCCCCGCCGGGGCGGCGACCCCCCACTCCCGGCTCCCCGCCGGAGCGGCTCTCCTCTCGGCGTCGGGCTCGTGCGGGGGCCGCTTTATCAACGCCAGCGTGTCGGCCTGCAGCGCCTCACGTTCGTACCCCGGACGTCCTATGAACAGGGTGACCGTGTCCTCGTCGACGCCGTCGCGTTCGGACGCCGCCCGGCGCGCCCAGTTCGTGCCGTACCCGGCGGTGGCGTTCAGCCGCGCCCAATGGGTGCCGTAGGCCGGGGCGGCGGACGAACGGCCGCCGGGCGGAGAGTCGTTGCCGCGCAGTGCGGAACGCAGACCGACGGCGGAGACGGCGGCGATCAGCGTCATGCTGATCAGCACCGCCCAGCCGGCGCCCGCGATCCCGGTGGGGGCGAACAGCACGGCGGCACTGCCCAGCACCAACGTGCACATGGCGCCCTGGAGCGCGGCCAGCATCCCGGTACGGCCCTGCACCCGCAGCACTCCGATGTACAGCTCGACCACCACCCGGGGCAGCGCCCCGGCGGCCAGCAGCCGCAGCACGGTGGTGCCGTGCTCGGCGTAGTCCTCGTGGAACGGCAGCAGGATCTGGGGGGCGAACACCACCAGGACCAGCACCACCGGCACCAGCAGCAGCGTCATCCGGCGCAGCGCCCCCCGGACGCCCTCGGCGAGCTGGCGCGGATCGTGCGAGGCGTGCGCGGTGAGGGAGGAGGCCATGTTGATGGCCATGAACTCCATCGTGCCGCCGACGGTGTACGCCACGTAGAAGTAGCCGTTCTCCGCCGCGCTGAAGCGGACCGCGACCATCACCGGCAGCAGGTTGATCATCGCCAGGCTGAACAGCGCGCCCAGCGAGTCCCCGGCCAGGAAGCGTCCCATCTCGCGCAGTTGGGGAGGCTCCAGGTCCCGGTCGGCGGCGGCCTGGCGCGGGATCAGCCGCCGGAAGATCAACCAGCCCAGCGGGATCGTCGAGAACGCGATCGCGACGGCCCAGGACACGAAGATGCCGAGCACCGGCAGCGCGGTCGCGCACACGGCCAGCAGGATCAGCTTGCCGACGGAGAACACCGCGTTGCCGAGGGGCACCCAGCCCGATCTGCGCAGGCCGGTGAGCACCCCGTCCTGGAGCGTGAGCAGCGCCCACGCCACACACGCGACGACGAACGCCGTCCCCGCGGCGACCGTGCCGAGCGGCGCGTACGTCGCCCCCCACAGGTCCAGTGTGAGCAGGAAGACGAAGGCCGCGACGGCCACGACCACCGAGCTGACCGCGTACGCCCGCCACACCAGCGAGCCCGTGGCCCGCCCCGCGCGCGGCACGAAGCGGACGACGGCCCCGATCATCGTCGTCGCCGTGATGCTGGCGAGCAGCCGCATCGCCGCGATCGCGGCCGAGCCCTGACCGACGGCCTCCTCCGAGTAGTAGCGCGCGGCGACCAGCCAGAACCCCAGGCCCAGCACGGCGGACACGCCCGTGCTGAGCATCAGGAAGTAGGCGTTCCTGAACAGGGATTCGGAGCCGCGGGCCCTGTCGGCCGGCGACGCGTCCGTCGTTTCCCTTCCGACGGACGGCGCCGGCGCCTCGGACACCTGGATGTCGGCCTGCGTCTCAGCCACGGGTCGGCTCCAGCCCTCCCGGCGCCTCGGCCGGCCGTACGCCGGACTCCTGGAGCACCTCGACGACCTGCCGGGCCCGCAGCGGATCCACGGGCAACGCGTGCCGGGCGAACCAGCGGGCCCCCGCGGGGTCGGGCGACGGGTCGGTGAAGGCGGCACCCGCGTAGTCGTCCAGCGGCGGGTCATAGAGGTACCCGACGACGATGCCCCGCCGCGCGAGCGCCGCCCTTGCGGCGTCCCGGTCGGCGACGAACAGGGGTACCCGGAAGAGGGGTTGGACCCGATCGGCGCGGGGTGGCGCGGTCCGCGCCCACGGCGTGGACAGGAGCACTTCGGTGCCCGCCCGGCAGGCCGCAAGCACCTCGTCCAGGCGGTCGAGCCTGCGCCCGATCCGGCCCGCTCTCAGCGGTCCCGAGCGCAGCCGGTAGTCGTGCATGTCGACGCGGACCCAGGGGTCGTGCGCGGTGAGGTCCGGCGCCGCCTCGACGGCACGGACCAACTCGGCCGGCCGCAGCGGCATCCGGATCTCCTCCCGCTCCATCAGCCCGAGCAGCCGCATCGTGGCCCACGCGGCCCGCCGCAGCCGCAGCCCCCGTACGGTCGCCTCCGCGTACGGCCGGACGGTGTAAACGAGTTCCGCCGTGAGCCGTCCCGGCAGCAGCAGGTCCTCGCAGGTCTTCGCCAGGGCCTCGCGCAGCCCCGGGTCGGCGCAGGCCAGGAATCCACCGGCCTTGGCACCGACATGCTTGGACAGGCTGAAGACGGATGCGTCCCCCCAGGCCCCGACCGGTCTGCCCCCCACTTCGCTGCCGATCGCGTGCGCCCCGTCCTCGAACAACGGGATGCCCAGGGCGTCGCACTTCTTCCGCAGTCGCGGTGTGTCGTCCGGGTTGCCGTACAGATTCGTCGTCAGGACGCCGGAGAGCGAGCTCCACATCTCGTCGGGCACGGCATCGACGTCGATCGACGCGTCCAGCGGGTTCAACGGCGCCTGCACGGGCCGCAGTCCGGCCGCGAGCAGGACGAAGAAGATCACGTCGTCGTTGACCGGCGACATCAGTACCCGTCCGCCGGGCGGGCACCAGTGGCGCAAGGCCACGTACAGCCCGAATCTGCACGACGGTACGTACACGCATTCCCGGCCGAGTCTGTCGCGCATCGTCGCTTCCAGCCGCTTCGGCCGTGAGCCACGCCGCGCCGACCCGAGGCCGGCCTCCCCTATGGCCATCCGCCCCCCAGTTGTGCCAGGGGAAGGCCCCCTCCCCGAGGCCTTCCAGCACCCGCCCAGAGTCTCCCCTTTCGCACCGCTCCGTCAAGATTGCGGACCGGCCCGCGGACGACTCGGGGTGAGCGGGCGGAAGCGGAGAGCTGCGGGCCGACCTGGCTCGCCGGTCCGGCCCCCATGTCACTTCCGCCACGTCGGCCGTAACCTGTGGCGCGGCTCGGCGCACCCGCGCGACACCCGTTCGAGGTCCGGCGAGTCCGACATGGCGAGCACCCAAGAGCGCACGAAAGAGAGGCAGTACCCGATGCCCCCCTTCGACCTTCCCGAGGGCGACCCCTTCGGCCCGCACAACCTCCCGTACGGCGTCTTCTCCCTCCCGGGCTCCGCGGAACGGACCGTCGGCGTCCGGCTCGGCGACCACGTCCTCGACGCGGGCGCGGCGGCCCGCGCGCTCGGCTCGCCCCACGCCGGCCTGCTCTCCTCGCCGACGCTCGACCCGCTGCTTGCGGCGGGACGCACGACCTGGTCGCAGGTGCGCCGCGCGCTGACGGAGTGGGTGACGGACCCCGCCCACCGGCCCACCGTCGAACCGCTCTTCCACCCCCTGTCCGGCGTGAGCCTGCACCTTCCCTTCCAGGTCGCCGACTACGTCGACTTCTACTCGTCCGAGCACCACGCCCGGAACGCCGGAGCGATCTTCCGCCCGGACGCGGGGGACGTCCTCCTGCCCAACTGGAAGCACCTGCCGATCGGCTACCACGGCCGGGCGGGCACGGTCGTGGTCTCCGGCACGGACGTCGTCCGCCCGTCGGGGCAGCGCAAGGCGCCCGACGAGCCGGCACCCGTCTTCGGCCCTTCCGTGCGGCTCGACATCGAGGCCGAGGTCGGCTTCGTGGTCGGCGTACCCTCGCGGCAGGGCAGCCCGGTCGCGCTGACCGACTTCCGCGAGCACGTCTTCGGTCTGTGCCTGCTCAACGACTGGTCGGCCCGCGACCTCCAGGCCTGGGAGTACGTCCCTCTCGGCCCGTTCCTCGCCAAGTCGTTCGCCACGTCGGTGTCGGCGTGGATCACCCCGCTGGAGGCCCTGGAGAACGCGCGGGTGACGCCTCCGGAGCGCACCCACCCGCTCCTCCCTTACCTGGACGACGCGGCCACCGAGCCGGGCGGTTACGACCTGCGCATCTCCGTCGCGCTCAACGGCCAGGTGATCTCCGATCCGCCCTTCGCCACCATGTACTGGACCGCCGCCCAGCAACTCGCCCACCTCACGGTCAACGGCGCCTCCCTGCGCACCGGCGACCTGTACGGCAGCGGCACGGTGAGCGGCCCCCATCCGAACGAGCGCGGCTCCCTGCTGGAACTGACCTGGAACGGCCGCGACCCGCTGGAGCTCCCCGACGGCAAGCGCACCTTCCTGGAGGACGGCGACGTGGTGACCCTGTCGGCATGGGCTCCCGGCCCCGACGGAGCGCGAGTGGGCCTGGGAGAGGTGACCGGACAGGTGATCGCCGGGTGAAGCACCCGGCGGCGGTGCTGGCACCGGCGCCGACTTCCGAGCCAGTGGCCGAACCTGCGGCGGTGCAGGCACCGGTACCCGAGTTGACGTCGGCGTCAATGCCGGTGTCGGCACTGGTGTTGGCTCCGGTGCCGTCGTCGGCCCCGCTGTCAACGTCAGTTCGGGTGCCGGTGCCGGTCCCGGTCCCGCTGTCGGTTCGGGTGCCGGTGCCGGTCCCGGTCCCGCTGTCGGTTCGGGTGCCGGCGTCGGTCCGGGCGTCGGTGACCGACCCGGTGGTGGAGCGGCCGGTGGCGGGGCGGCCCATGTTGGGGCGGCCGGTGGCGGTGAGGCCCGTGGTGGGGCGGCCGGTGGCGGTGAGGCCCGTGGTGGGGCGGCCGGTGGCGGTGAGGCCGCCGAGCCGGGGTGGCCGGGGCTGAATCGGGAGGTCGTCTTGGGCTGACTCCCGGAGGAACCGCCGTCATACTGGCAAGGGGCACGGTCCTCGTGCCGAGCCCGCCGCCCGCAGCGGGCCGCACGCACGCGGGTTCGCCCGACGCACCCCGCGCGCACGTGACCCACGCCCCCATCCCGACCAGGATCCGGAGCCCATGGCATGACCCTCTGCCTGCTCCTGCTGAGCGTCGTCGCCCTGTTCGTCGCCGTGCCCGCTCCCCGGGCGCTCACCCGGTCCGCCTGGCCCGAGCGGGAGCCCGTGATCGGACTGTGGGTGTGGCAGTGCCTGGTCGCCACGGTCCTGCTGTGCTGCCTGACCGCGCTGACCCTGGGGACCGCCGCCGTGTTCCACACCGTCCGCACCCGGGTCTTCGCCCCCGCTCCGCCCGGGGTCTCCGAGGCGTACGACCTGTCCGCCGCCCCCCTGTGGGCCTCGGCCCTGACCCTGCTGCTGGCCTGCGGGGCCGCCTGGACCACCGCGATGCTGGCCCGCGAAGCCGTCGAGGCCCGTCGGCGCCGCGGCCGGGCCAGGGCCCACCTGCGTGAACGCGCCCCCGACCTGCCCGCCGGCCTGCCGTCCGCCCGAGGCCCGCTGCTGGTACTGGAGGACGAGTACCCCGACGCCTGGTGGATGCCGGGCAACCCACCCCAGCTGATCGTGACGACCGGCGCCCTGCACCGCCTCACCTCCCACCAGCTGGACGCCGTCCTGACCCATGAGCGCGGCCATGCCCGCGCCCACCACGACTGGCTGCTCCACCTGTCGACCGCCCTCGCCACCGGCTTCCCCCGCATTCCGCTCTTCTCCCATTTCTGCGACCAGACCCACCGCCTGGTCGAACTCGCCGCCGACGACACCGCGTCGCGTCGCTGCGGGCACCTGACCACGGCGCTGGCCCTGATCGAGCTCAACCAGCACCGGGGCGTCCTGTCCTGCGCCTCCAGCAACCGCCTCCTGGGCGAGCGCGTCGACCGCCTGCTCCAGCCGCCCCCGCGCCTGCTCCTCAGACAGCGGGCGCTGACGACGACGGTGGCCACGCTGGTGCCGCTGGTGCCCCTGCTGATCACCTTCGCCCCGGGACTGACCGCGCTTGCCTGACGGGCGTGACCCGCGTCGTCCCGACCATGTCGCCTGACGGTGCCGTCCCGACCGCCTTGCCCTGACGGCGCCGTCCCGACCTGTCGCCCAGACGGCGCCGTCGCGACCGCCTTGCCCGTCGGCGCTGTCCCCACGGTGTGTCCGACCTGGCAGATCTTGTGCAAGCCGGACTCGTTTTCCCAGGTCAGCGACTTGTCTGACGCTCTCGCAGGTGGCGCAACACTCCGGCAACACCCCTTTTCCTACTGGCTCGCTATGGTTCGCAACATGCCACCCACCGACCGCATCCGAGACCACGCCGGCCAGGGCGCGACCACCGTCGCCGCCCACCGTGCGCGCCGGCGGCTGCGAGCGGACCAGGCCCGGCAGCTCGCGGACCTCCTGCGCCGCCAGCTGCTCACCGACGGCTTTCCGGACGGCGCGCTTCCCCACGAGTCGACCCTCGCCGGTGACTACCGCGCCTCCCGCAACACCGTCCGCGAGGCTCTCGACCTGCTCCGGGCGGAGGGGCTGGTGGAGCGCCTGCCGGGTGTCGGCACGGTCGTCGTGGCACAGAAGTACCCGCACGGCCTGGACCGTCTGATGGGCCTCGCGGAGACCCTGCACGAGCACGGCCACGTCACCAACGAGGTCCGCACGATGGGTCCCGTCGCCGCGCCCGCCCCGGTGGCCGACCGCCTCCGGGTCCCGCCCGGCACCGACGTGCTCTACATCGAACGCCTGCGCCGTCTGGGTGGCCTCCCCCTCTCTCTCGACCTCACCTACATCCCGCTCGACATCGGCACCGCCCTGCTCGGCGCCGACCTGGAGAACACCGATGTCTTCCGGCTCCTGGAGGCCGTCACCGGGCAGCCCCTCGGACACGCCGAGATCACCCTGGAGGCGGTGACCGCGGACGCCCACTCAGCCGCCGTACTGGAGGCACCACGTGGTGCCGCCGTCCTGATGCTCGAGCGCCTCACCCACCTCGCCGACGGCCGCCCGGTGGACCTGGAGTTCATCCGCTTCCGCGGAGACCGCATCTCGATGAGCGGCCTGCTGCACCGCTCCCTCTGACCCCTCCCCTCTATATCGCTTCCGGCCCCTTCGCCGCCCTCCCGTTGATCCTCTTCGCCCCCTCCCGCTCATCCCCTTCTCCGCCCTCTTCTCAGCTCATCCGCCGCCCTTCTCTCCGCCCTCTTCTGCGCCCTCGACCTTTGATCGTTCGGCACGGCCTCATCGGTTCACGGCCGGACGGGATTTCTCAGAATTTCTCGGGACTTTTCTGGAGACAGCCATGACCCTGGCACCCCAGCGGGCCGACGTGCCCGTGACCATCGACGAGTCGAAGTGCATCGACGGCTGCACGCTCTGCGTGGACATGTGCCCGCTGGACTCCCTCGCCATCGACGAGAGCAACGGCAAGGCCTACATGCACGTCGACGAGTGCTGGTACTGCGGCCCGTGCGCGGCGCGCTGTCCCACCGGTGCCGTCACGGTCAACATGCCCTACCTGCTCCGGTGAAAGGTCCGAACCTCCATGAAACGCAGCGCGATCACCGCGTCCGCCGCCCTGCTCCTGCTCCCCCTCACCGGCTGCGGCAGCGCCGAGGCCGGCAGCGGCTCCACGGTCACCGTCACCGTCGGCTACCAGTCCAAGACCATCAACACGGTCACGGCGGGCACCCTGCTGCGCTCACTCGGCTACTTCGAGAAGGAGCTGAACGCGCTCGGCGACGGCACGACCTACAAGGTGGACTGGCAGGACTACGCCACCGGCGCCCCCATCACCGCGCAGATGACCGCCGGGAAGATCGACATAGGCTCGATGGGCGACTTCCCGCTCCTCATCAACGCGGCCCGCGGCAAACAGCTCGGCAAGCCCACCCACCTGGTGTCGGTCACCGGCTACAACCTCCGCGGCGGCCTCAACACCATCGTCACGGCGCCCGGCTCCCCGCTCACCTCCATCGAGGACCTCAAGGGCAAGAAGGTCTCCACCAGCATCGGTTCCGCCGCGGACGGCACCCTCGTAAGGGCCTTGAAGCGCGCCGGCATCGACCCGGCCAAGGGCATCGAGAAGCTCAACCAGCAGCCGGCCGTCGGGGCGTCGGCCCTCGCCGCGGGCAGCGCCGACGCGCTCTCGCAGTTCGTGGCCTGGCCCGGCCTGCTGGCCTACCAGGGCAAAGCGAAGGCCCTGTACGACGGCGCCCAGTTGGACCTGCCCACCTTCCACGGTGTCACCGCCCGCGAGGACTTCGCGAAGAAGCGCCCGTCCGTGCTGGAGGCGTTCCTCAAGGCGCAGTCCGAAGCCACCGACTACCTCGACACCCACCCGGTGACGGCCGCCGAGAAGGTCGCCGAGGCCACCGGCCTGCCGGCCGAGGTCGTCTACCTCTACAACGGCGCCCACGGCATCTCCACCTTCGATCCGGCCGTCAAACCACAGCTGGTCTCCGCACTGAAGAAGGACGTCTCGATCCTCAAGGCGGCCAAGCTGACCGGAGACATCGACGTGGACGCCTTCGTCGACGACCGATACGTGAAGAAGGCGCTCGGCGCGTCCTACGCGAAGCAGCTCGCCGCCTCACCCGCGCCGGCCGCGAGCGAGGTCTGGCCCAAGGGCGCCACGGAGACCCGTACCTTCAAGACGCCCGCCGAGCTGCTGGCCCATGTCGCGCAGCACAAGGACGGCATCCGCGCCGCGTACGTCCCCGACGCCACCACCGGCACCCTGTGGTTCGCCGACAAGGCCGTCTGGGTGGCCGACGGCACGACGCTGCTGCCGTTCGTCGCCCCGGCGACCGCGCAGGCCTACGTCGGCGCGCATGGCGGCGCCCGTGTCGTCACGTACGCCGACGCGCTGGGACGGGCGTCGTGACCAGGTATGTGCTGCGCGTCGCCTCGGTGGCGGCCGCCCTCGGCCTATGGCAGCTGCTGACCAGCCTGGACGTCGACCTGTGGCTGCGTTTCTCGCAGTTCCCCACGGTCGCCGACGTGGCGCGCGCCTTCGCCGACCGCCTGGCCGGCGACGACTACTGGACCGACCTCACCGACAGCCTCACCCGCATCGTCGCCGGGTTCCTCCTGGCCGCCGCCCTGGGTGTGGCCACGGGCGTGCTCGTGGCACGCTCGCGCCTCGCCGAGGACCTGCTCGGACCGATCCTCGAAGTCGTCCGCCCGATCCCCGCGATCGCCCTGGTGCCCGTCGCGATCCTGCTCTTCCCCTCCAACGAACAGGGCATCGTCTTCATCACCTTCACCGCCGCGTTCTTCCCGGTCCTGGTCTCCACCCGGCACGCGGTCCGCGCGCTGGCCCCCGGATGGGAGGAGGCGGTCCGCACGATGGGCGGTGGCCGGTGGCGGATCCTTCGCTCGGTCGTCCTGCCCGGGGCGCTGCCGGGCATCTTCGGCGGCCTGTCGGTCGGCATCGGGGTGTCGTGGATCTGCGTGATCTCCGCCGAGATGATTTCCGGTCAGTACGGCGTCGGCTACCGCACCTGGCAGGACTACACCGTCGTCGACTACCCGGGAGTGTTCGTCGGCATGGTCACGATCGGCGTGCTCGGCTGGGCCACGTCCACGGCCGTGGAACTCCTCGGCCGTCGCCTCACCCGGTGGCTGCCCCGCACGTCGTACGTCCCCGCCGGCCGGCCCCGGCCGAAGAGTCCCCGGTCGGCCGCTCGGTCGCCGGAGGCCTCCCCCGCCGTTTCCACCGGACCCGAACCCGAGGAGGCGCGCGATGAGCACCTCGTCTGAGACCCGCGAGACCACCCGTACGGACACCGCCGCCGCAGGGGCGACCACCACGGCCACCGGTACGGCCGCGCGCGGGACCCGGCTCACCCTGCGCGCGGCGACCCTCGGCCGCCCCGACGCCGCCGCCCTGGCCGAGGTCGACCTGGACGTCACGCCGGGCGAGATCCTCACCGTCGTGGGCCCCTCGGGCTGCGGCAAGTCGACACTGCTGCGCACGCTGGCCGGGCTGCTGCCCGCGCTGGCCGGAGCCGTGGAGCAGGACGGCCTGCCGATCGGCGGACCTGCGGCGGAGCGCGCGCTGGTCTTCCAGGAGGACGCCCTGCTCCCGTGGCGCACCCTGCTGGCCAACGTCGAACTGCCGCTCGCGATCCAGGGCGTACCGCGCGCGGAGCGCAGAAGGCGGGCCGCGACCTGGCTCGAACGGGTCGGACTCGCCGACCGCGCCCGGCAGTTGCCGCACCGCGTCTCCGGCGGCCAGCGCCAGCGGGCGCAACTGGCGCGCGCCCTCGCCGCGGGCCCGCGCGCCGTCCTCATGGACGAACCCTTCGGCGCCCTCGACGCCCAGACCCGCGCAGGCATGCAGGACCTGCTGGTCGAGGTGCTGCGCGGCACGGGCGCGACCGTCGTCTTCGTCACCCACGACGTGGACGAGGCCCTGTTCCTCGGCGACCGTGTGGCCCTCCTCGGCGCGGGCCGCCTTCTCGCCGTACGGGACGTGCCGCGTCCACGCGACCGCGCCGCCCACGACGACCCGGCGCGCGTGGCCCTGCGGCGCGATGTCCTGACCTCACTGAGCATCTGAAAGGCACCCCGGTGGACACCCTCCTCCAGATCCCCGCGCTCGGCGACGCCGAGGAGCTGACCTGCGACGTCCTCGTCATCGGGGGCGGCACCGCCGGCACCATGGCGGCCCTGACCGCCGCCGAGCACAGTGCGGACGTCCTGCTCCTGGAGAAGGCTCACGTCCGGCACTCCGGGGCCCTCGCGATGGGCATGGACGGCGTCAACAACGCGGTCATCCCCGGCCGCGCCGAGCCCGACGACTACGTCGCCGAGATCACCCGCGCCAACGACGGCATCGTCGACCAGTCCACCGTCCGCCAGACCGCCACCCGGGGCTTCGCCATGGTGCAGCGCCTGGAGTCGTACGGCGTGAAGTTCGAGAAGGACGAGCACGGCGACTACGCGGTCCGCCAGGTCCACCGTTCCGGCTCCTACGTGCTGCCCATGCCGGAGGGCAAGGACGTCAAGAAGGTGCTGTACCGGCAGCTGCGGCGGCGCGAGATGCGGGAGCGGATCCGCATCGAGAACCGGGTGATGCCGGTGCGCGTGCTGACCTCGCCGGAGGACGGGCGCGCCATCGGGGCGGTCGGCTTCCACACCCGTACGGGGCGGTTCGTCACCGTCCGCGCGGGCGGGGTCGTCCTCGCGACCGGAGCCTGCGGCCGTCTCGGCCTGCCCGCCTCCGGCTATCTCTACGGCACCTACGAGAACCCGACCAACGCGGGCGACGGCTACGCCATGGCCTACCACGCGGGCGCCGAGCTGACCGGCATCGAGTGCTTCCAGATCAACCCGCTGATCAAGGACTACAACGGTCCAGCCTGTGCCTACGTCGCCAACCCCTTCGGCGGCTACCAGGTCAACCGGCACGGCGAACGCTTCGTCGACTCCGACTACTGGTCGGGCCAGATGATGGCCGAGTTCGCGGCGGAGGTCGCGAGCGACCGGGGGCCGGTGTACCTGAAGCTGAGCCACCTCCCCGAGGAGTCGGTCTCCGCCCTGGAGTCGATCCTGCACTCCACCGAGCGTCCGACCCGGGGCACCTTCCACTCCGGACGCGGGCACGACTACCGCACGCACGACATCGAGATGCACATCTCGGAGATCGGCCTGTGCGGCGGCCATTCGGCTTCGGGCGTACGGGTGGACGAGCACGCCCGCACCACCGTCCCTCGCCTGTACGCCGCCGGTGACCTGGCCTGCGTCCCGCACAACTACATGATCGGCGCGTTCGTCTTCGGCGACCTGGCCGGCTCCGACGCGGCCCGGTACACGGCCTACGACGGTGAGCTTCCCGCCGACCAGCTCCGCGAGGCACACGAGCTGATCTACCGCCCGCTGCGCAACCCGGAGGGCCCGCCGCAGCCCCAGGTCGAGTACAAGCTGCGCCGTTTCGTGAACGACTACGTGGCACCGCCGAAGTCGGGCGCACGGCTGTCGCTGGCTCTGGAGTCCTTCGAGCGGATGCGCGTCGACATCGCCGAGATGGGCGCCCGCACGCCGCACGAGCTGATGCGGTGCGCCGAGGTCTCCTTCATCCGGGACTGCGCGGAGATGGCCGCGCGCGCCTCGCTGGCCCGTACCGAGTCCCGCTGGGGTCTCTACCACGACCGTCTCGACCACCCGCACCGCGACGACGCCTCCTGGTTCCATCACCTCGATCTGCACAAGTCCCCCTCTGGTGCGATGGAGTTCACGGCCCGGCCGGTCGCTCCGTATCTGGTTCCGGTCGACGAGTTCACCCCCGTCGGCGGGCTGTCCCGTCCGCTCGGCGAAGTCCACCCCGAGAACGTGGCCACGGCCGGTTCACGGGACGTGGCACCCGTCGCCGCCGGGGCCGAGGCCGCCATCCCGCAGTCCGCGGGCGCCTCGGCGCTCCCGACGCCCGAAGCCGTTCCCGATCAGTCCTCCCCCCAGTCGTCCGTTCGTCTCCTCGAACTCGTCGCCCTCGCCGAGAGCGAGCCCGAACTCGCCTCTCTGCTGCCCTACTTGACCGATCCGGCGGCCGCGGTACGGCGCGAGGCCGTCGCCGTCCTCACCGAGACCGTGCCCTCGGGCACCGGTCCCGCGCTCGCCGAGGCGCTGCGCGACTCCTCCCCGGAGGTGCGCGCCGCCGCGGCGGCCTCGCTGCGCGAACTCGTCGAGACCCTGCCGGCGGAACCGGCCCTGCGCGAGGGGCTCGCCGCCGCCTTGGCCGAGCCCGATCCCGTCGTCCGCGCCGCGGCCCTGGACGTGCTGCGCGCTCTGCGGCTCGGTGACGTCGTCCTGTTCGCGGGCTCGCTCACCGACACCGACATCGCCGTCCGTATCGAGGCCGTCCGCGCCCTGGTCTCCGTCGACGCCGCCGGGGAGCTGGCCCGCGCGGCGACCGCCGACCCGTCCCGCGAGGTCCGCGTCACCATCGCCAAGTCCCTGGCCACGGTGGCGGCAGGCCACCTGAGCGACATCGGCTCCGACGCGGACATCACCCCCGAGCACGACGCCGTCCACGCGGCCCTCGTCGGGCTCGTCGACGACACCGACGCCCTGGTGCGGGCCGCCGCCTACGGGGCCCTGGGCACCACCGGCTGCCCGGCGCCACTCGCCGCGCGGGCCGTGAGCGCTCTGGCCGACCCCGCCTGGCAAGTGCGCGCCGGTGCCGCGACGGCGCTGTCCGTGGCCCACCCCGACACGGCCCTCCCCGTCCTCGCCAAGGCGCTGGCCGACCCGAATGCCGACGTCCGCAAGGCCGCCGTCCTGGCCCTGACCCGGCACCGCGCCTCGGAAGCCGCCCGCGCGGCCCTCGCCACAGCGACGACGGACTCCGACGCGGACGTCAGGGCGTACGCGACGCGCGCTCTGTGACCGGCTCCCCCGCCGCGATTCCGCCCCCGCCGCCGTCCGGGGTCCCGCGCCCGCTCTCCAGGCCCGCGCCCAGGTTGCCTATATCCAGTCCTCGGGCTCCGGCTCGGCGTCCATCTCGGGCCAGTAGTCGGAGGCACCCGGATCCGTTTCGTCACCCCGCGCGGTGCCGGAGGCCGGGCTCGCGGCGGGCCCCGGAGCGGTGGTGTCCGGTGACCCGCCCAGGGAGGCCAGTACGGCGATCACGCCCTCCCCGTACGTCACCAGCTTCTTCTCGCCGACCCCGCTGATCCCGCCGAGCTGCTGTACCGAGGTCGGCCAGACCGTGGCGATCTCCCGGAGCGTGGCGTCGTGGAAGATGACGTACGCCGGGACGCCCTGCTCGCGGGCCTGCTCCGCGCGCCAGGCACGCAGGGCCTCGAAGGCGGGCTGCAGTTCCTCGGGCAGCTCGGCCGCGGCGGCCTTCGCCTTGCCCCTGCCGGAGGAGCCCGACGCCCTGGAGGTCGCCGGCCTCTTCGGCTCCTTGCGCAGCGGCACGTCCCGCTCGCGGCGCAGTACCGAGCCGCTGGCCTCCGTCAGCACCAGCGTGCCGTAGTCCCCTTCGACGGCGAGCAGGCCCTGTGCCAGCAACTGCCGCACGACGCCGCGCCATTCGCCCTCCGAGAGGTCCTCACCGATACCGAACACCGACAGCTGGTCGTGGTCGAACTGGATCACCTTGGCCGAGCGCTTGCCCGTCAGGATGTCGATGATCTGCACCGCGCCGAACTTCTGCCCGCGCTCCCGCTGAAGCCGCACCACGGTAGACAGCACCTTCTGGGCCGCGACGGTGCCGTCCCAGGTCTCCGGTGGTGTGAGGCAGGTGTCGCAGTTGCCGCAGCCCGCCGGATCGGGTTCCTGGCCGAAGTAGGCGAGCAGCTGGCCGCGGCGGCACCGGGCGGTCTCGCACAGCCCCAGCATCGAGTCCAGGTGCGCGGCGGCCCTCCGGCGGAAGGCCTCGTCGCCGTCACCGGACTGGATCAGCTTGCGCTGCTGTATGACGTCGTTGAGGCCGTACGCCATCCACGCCGTGGAGGGCAGTCCGTCGCGGCCGCCACGCCCCGTCTCCTGGTAGTAGCCCTCGATCGACTTGGGCAGGTCGAGGTGGGCGACGAACCGGACGTCGGGCTTGTCGATGCCCATGCCGAAGGCGATGGTCGCGCATACGACCAGGCCGTCCTCCCGCAGGAACCGGGACTGGTGCGCCGCGCGCGTGCCCGCGTCCAGACCCGCGTGGTAGGGCACCGCCTCGACCCCGTTGCGGGAGAGGAACTCGGCCGTCTTCTCGACGGAGTTGCGCGAGAGGCAGTACACGATGCCGGCGTCGCCCGCGTGCTCCTCGCGCAGGAAGCTGAGCAGCTGCTTCTTGGGGTCGGCCTTCGGCACGATCCGGTACTGGATGTTGGGCCGGTCGAAGCTCGCCACGAAGTGCCGGGCCGACGGCATGTTCAGCCGCTGGGTGATCTCCTCGTGCGTCGCGCGGGTGGCCGTCGCCGTGAGGGCGAGCCGCGGGACGTCCGGCCAGCGCTCGCCGAGCAGCGAGAGGGACAGGTAGTCGGGCCGGAAGTCGTGGCCCCACTGGGCGACGCAGTGCGCCTCGTCGATCGCGAAGACCGCGATCTTGCCGCGGGAGAGGAGGTCCAGGGTGGACGACAGCTTCAGTCGCTCGGGCGCCAGGTACAACAGGTCCAGCTCCCCGGCGAGGAACTCGGCCTCGACCACGCGCCGCTCGTCGAAGTCCTGCGTGGAGTTCATGAACCCGGCGTTGACGCCGAGCGCCCGCAGCGCGTCCACCTGGTCCTGCATCAGCGCGATCAGCGGCGAGACCACGATGCCGGTGCCGGGCCTGACCAGGGCGGGGATCTGGTAGCACAGCGACTTGCCGCCGCCGGTCGGCATGAGGACGACCGCGTCGCCGCCGGCCACCACGTGGTCGATGACCGCTTGCTGCTCGCCGCGGAAGGCGTCGTATCCGAAGACCCGGTGCAGCGTGGCCAGCGCCTCGCTCTCGGTCCGCTCCGGTGTCCCGGTGATACCTGTCATCTCGCTGATCCCGCCCGTCCCGCCCATCGACTGGTCCCCCGTACGTCGTCTCTCGACCACTGCCTCCACGATAGGGGTCCGGACTGACAGCGCCGGAGTTATCCACAGCCTCGTTCGCGTGACTCCGGCGACTCCGATGCCTCCGCAGGATCCGTTGACTCCGCCGGCTCCGGGTGACGGGCGCGGGGAAGTCCCGGACTGGATCACCCGTGCGACGCCGACGGGCCCGGCCCCCACCTGGGGAACCGGGCCCGTCGTACAGGCACACAGGCTGACGCGCCCGCGCGGAGCGGCTCAGCGCACGAACACTCCCGCCTGGTTCGCCAGGTCGAGGAAGTACTGCGGCGCCACACCGAGCACCAGCGTGACCGCCACACCCACCGCGATCGCCGTCATCGTCAGCGGCGACGGAACGGCGACGGTCGGGCCGTCGGGCCGAGGCTCGCTGAAGAACATCAGCACGATCACACGGATGTAGAAGAACGCGGCGATCGCCGACGAGATCACACCGACCACGACCAGCGGGGCCGCGCCGCCCTCCGCCGCCGCTTTGAACACGGCGAACTTACCGGCGAACCCGGAGGTCAGCGGGATACCGGCGAAGGCCAGCAGGAACACCGCGAACACGGCCGCCACCAAGGGGGACCTGCGTCCGAGCCCGGCCCACTTGGACAGGTGGGTCGCCTCGCCACCGGCGTCGCGCACGAGGGTGACCACCGCGAACGCGCCGATCGTCACGAACGAGTACGCGGCCAGGTAGAAGAGGACCGACGAGACGCCGTCCGGGGTGGTCGCGATGACACCCGCGAGGATGAATCCGGCGTGCGCGATGGACGAGTACGCCAGCAGCCGCTTGATGTCGGTCTGCGTGATCGCGACGATCGCGCCGCCCAGCATGGTGACGATCGCGACGCCCCACATGACCGGCCGCCAGTCCCAGCGCAGGCCGGGCAGGACGACGTAGAGCAGGCGCAGCAGCGCGCCGAAGGCGGCCACCTTGGTCGCCGCTGCCATGAAGCCGGTGACGGGGGTCGGCGCGCCCTGATAGACGTCGGGCGTCCACATGTGGAAGGGCACCGCGCCCACCTTGAACAGCAGCCCCATGACGATCATCGCGGCGCCGACGAGGAGCAGCGCGTCGTTGCCCATGGTGTCGGCGAGCGCCGGGTTCACGTTCTGGATGGTGCCGTCGACGACCTGCGCGATCGTGCCGTACGACACCGAGCCGGCGTACCCGTACAGCAGTGCGATGCCGAAGAGGGTGAACGCGGAGGCGAACGCGCCGAGGAGGAAGTACTTGACCGCGGCCTCCTGCGACATGAGCCGCTTGCGGCGGGCCAGTGCGCACAGGAGGTACAGGGGCAGCGAGAAGACTTCCAGGGCGATGAAGAGGGTCAGCAGGTCGTTGGCCGACGGGAAGACCAGCATGCCGGCGACCGCGAACAGCAGCAGCGGGAAGACCTCGGTGGTCGCGAACCCCGCCTTGACCGCGGCCTGCTCGCTGTCGCTGCCGGGTACGGAGGCGGCCTGGGCGGCGAAGGAGTCGACCCGGTTGCCGTGCACCTCGGGGTCGAGGCGCCGTTCGGCGAAGGTGAACAGGCCGACCAGAGCGGCCAGCAGGATCGTGCCCTGAAGGAAGAGGGCCGGTCCGTCGACCGCGATCGCGCCCATGGCCGCGATGCGTGCCTTCGTGGTGCCGTACCCGCCCTCCGCCAGCGCGACCACCGCGGCGAAGGCGGCGGTCAGCGCCACGACGGATACGAACAGTTGTGCGTAGTAGCGGTGCTTGCGCGGCACGAAAGCCTCGACGAGCACTCCGATGATCGCCGCACCCAAGACGATCAAGGTGGGCGACAATTGCCCGTACTCGATCTTCGGCGAGTCGATCTTCGAGATCGGGTCGGCCGCGGTTGCCGCCGTTGTCCACAGGCTGTGGACGGCTGATGCGCTCACTTGGCCGCCTCCACCTCGGGCTGGGGGTCCTTCTTCTGCACGTCGGACAAGGTCTGCTTGACCGCCGGGTTCACGATCTCCGTGAGGGGCTTCGGATAGACGCCCAGGAAGATCAACAGCAGGATCAGCGGGGTGACGACCACGAGCTCACGCGCGCGCAGGTCGGGCATCGCCGAGACGTCGGGCTTCACCGGGCCCGTCATCGTCCGCTGGTAGAGGACGAGGGTGTAGAGCGCGGCGAGGACGATGCCGAAGGTCGCCACGATGCCGATCGCCGGGTAGCGCGCGAAGGTGCCGACCAGGACCAGGAACTCGCTCACGAAGGGCGCGAGACCCGGCAGCGAGAGCGTCGCCAGACCACCGATCAGGAAGGTGCCGGCGAGCACCGGGGCCACCTTCTGGACCCCGCCGTAGTCCGCGATGAGCCGCGAGCCGCGCCGGGAGATCAGGAAGCCCGCGACCAGCATCAGGGCGGCCGTCGAGATCCCGTGGTTGACCATGTAGAGCGTCGCGCCGGACTGACCCTGGCTGGTCATCGCGAAGATGCCCAGGATGATGAACCCGAAGTGCGAGATCGACGCGTACGCCACCAGCCGCTTGATGTCCCGCTGCCCCACCGCGAGCAGCGCCCCGTAGATGATGCTGATCACCGCGAGGACGAGGATGGCGGGCGTCGCCCACTTGCTCGCCTCCGGGAACAACTGGAGGCAGAACCGCAGCATCGCGAAGGTGCCCACCTTGTCGACGACCGCCGTGATCAGCACGGCGACCGGAGTGGTCGCCTCGCCCATGGCGTTGGGCAGCCAGGTGTGCAGCGGCCACAGGGGGGCCTTCACGGCGAAGGCGAAGAAGAAGCCCAGGAACAGCCAGCGTTCGGTGTTCGTCGCCATGTCGAGCGTGCCGTTGGCGCGGGCCTCGGCGATCTCCGTGAGCGAGAAGTTCCCCGCGACGACGTAGAGGCCGATCACCGCGGCCAGCATGATCAGACCGCCGACCAGGTTGTACAGGAGGAACTTCACGGCCGCGTACGACCGTTGCGTGGACGCCGCCTCCTCACCGTGCTCGTGGGCACGGTCCCCGAAGCCGCCGATGAGGAAGTACATCGGGATGAGCATGGCTTCGAAGAAGATGTAGAAGAGGAAGACGTCGGTCGCCTCGAAGGAGATGATCACCATCGCCTCGACGGCCAGGATCAGGGCGAAGAAGCCCTGCGTCGGCCGCCAGCGCCCCGCAGCGAAGCTGCTGAGAGAGGCGTCGCCCGTCTCCAGCGGATCGGCGTCGTGCCAGCCCGCGAGGATGATGAACGGGATCAGCAGCGCGGTCAGCGCGAGGAGCGCCACCCCGATGCCGTCCACGCCCAGCTCGTACCTGACCCCGAAGTCAGCGATCCAGGAGTGGGATTCGGTGAGCTGGTAGCGGCCCCCGTCCGGGTCGAAGCGGACCAGGACGACGATCGCCAGGGCGAGTGTCGCAAGGGAGAACACCAGGGCCAGCGATTTGGCGGCGTTGCGCCGGGCGGCCGGTACGGCGGCCGTGACGACCGCCCCGATCGCCGGGAGCGCCGCCGTCGCTGTCAGCAGAGGAAAGGACATCGGTATCAGACCGCCCTCATCAGCAGGGTCGCGGCGATGAGGAGTGCCGCACCGCCGAACATCGAGACCGCGTACGACCGCGCGAAGCCGTTCTGGAGCCGGCGCAGCCGCCCGGAGAGGCCGCCGACCGAGGCCGCCGTGCCGTTGACGACTCCGTCGACCAGGGTGTGGTCGACGTAGACCAGGGAGCGCGTGAGGTGCTCGCCGCCACGGACCAGGACGACGTGGTTGAAGTCGTCCTGGAAGAGATCGCGCCGGGCGGCCCGGGTGAGCAGCGACCCGCGCGGTGCGACGACCGGGACGGGGCGCCGGCCGTACTGGGCGTAGGCGATCGCCACGCCGATGACGAGCACCACCATGGTGGCGAGGGTGACCGTCAGGGCACTGACCGGAGAGTCGCCGTGGCTGTGGCCCGTGACGGGCTCCAGCCAGTGCAGGAAGCGGTCGCCGATGCTGAACAGGCCGCCCGCGAAGACCGAGCCGAAGGCCAGCACGATCATCGGGATGGTCATGGACCTGGGCGACTCGTGCGGGTGCGGCTCGTGTCCGTCGGCGTCGGGCTGCCAGCGCTTCTCACCGAAGAACGTCATCAGCATCACGCGCGTCATGTAGTACGCGGTGATGGCCGCGCCGAGCAGGGCGCATGCGCCGAGGATCCAGCCCTCGGTGCCGCCCTTGGCGAACGCCGCCTCGATGATCTTGTCCTTGGAGAAGAAGCCGGACAGACCCGGGAAACCGATGATGGCGAGATAGCCGAGTCCGAACGTGACGAAGGTGATCGGCATGTAGGTGCGCAGGCCGCCGTACTTGCGCATGTCGACCTCGTCGTTCATGCCGTGCATGACCGAACCGGCGCCGAGGAACAGCCCGGCCTTGAAGAACCCGTGCGTCACCAGGTGCATGATCGCGAAGACGTAGCCGATGGGGCCGAGGCCCGCGGCCAGCACCATGTAGCCGATCTGCGACATGGTCGAGCCGGCCAGCGCCTTCTTGATGTCGTCCTTCGCGCAACCGACGATCGCACCGAAGAGCAGCGTGACCGCACCGACGACGGTGACGACGAGTTGCGCGTCGGGCGCGCCGTTGAAGACGGCCGCCGAGCGGACGATCAGGTACACGCCCGCCGTCACCATCGTCGCCGCGTGGATGAGCGCGGAAACCGGGGTCGGGCCCTCCATCGCGTCCCCGAGCCAGGACTGGAGCGGCACCTGCGCGGACTTGCCGCAGGCGGCGAGCAGCAGCATCAGGGCGATGGCGGTGAGCTTGCCCTCGCTCGCGTCACCCGCGATGCCGGGCTCACCCTCCGTCCCGAGCAGCGGGCCGAAGGCGAAGGTCCCGAAGGTGGTGAACATCAGCATGATGGCGATCGACAGGCCGATGTCGCCGACGCGGTTGACCAGGAAGGCCTTCTTCGCGGCGGTGGCGGCGCTGGGCTTGTGCTGCCAGAAGCCGATGAGCAGGTAGGACGCGAGCCCGACGCCCTCCCAGCCGACGTACAGCAGCAGGTAGTTGTCGGCGAGGACGAGCAACAGCATCGCGGCCAGGAACAGGTTGAGATAGCCGAAGAAGCGGCGGCGCCGCTCGTCGTGCTTCATGTACCCGACCGAGTACAGGTGGATCAGCGAGCCGACGCCCGTGATCAGCAGCACGAACGTCATCGACAGCTGATCGAGGCGGAAGGCGACGTCCGCCTGGAAGCCCTCGACCGGGATCCAGCTGAACAGGTGCTGCGTCAGCGTCCGGTCCTCGGCGTCCCTGCTCAGCAGGTCGCTGAAGAGGATGACACCGAACACGAAGGAGACGGACGACAGAAGCGTGCCGATCCAGTGGCCGACGGCGTCGAGCCGCCGGCCGCCGACCAGAAGGACGGCCGCTCCGAGCAGGGGCGCCGCGATCAGCAGCGCAATCAGGTTCTCCACGATTCTTCCGACCCCTTACAGCTTCATCAGGCTGGCGTCGTCGACCGAGGCCGAGTGGCGGGAACGGAACAGCGACACGATGATCGCGAGTCCGACCACGACCTCCGCGGCGGCGACGACCATCGTGAAGAAGGCGATGATCTGGCCGTCGAGATTGCCGTGCATCCGGGAGAAGGTGACGAACGCGAGGTTGCAGGCGTTGAGCATGAGCTCGATACACATGAAGACGACGATCGCGTTGCGCCTGATCAGCACGCCTGTCGCACCGATCGTGAACAACAGGGCCGCGAGGTAGAGGTAGTTGACGGGGTTCACTTCGATGCCTCCTCGGTCCGCTTCAGGTGTGGCGGCTCGATGGCGGTCCGCTCCAGGCGCTCCTCCGCGCGCTGTTCCAGGGCCTTGAGGTCGTTCAGCGCCTCGGCGGACACGTCCCGGATCTGACCGCGCTCGCGCAGCGTCTTGCTGACCGTGAGCTCGGACGGGGTGCCGTCGGGCAGCAGGCCCTGGACGTCCACGGCGTTGTGCCGCGCGTACACACCGGGCGCCGGCAGCGGCGGCAGGTGCTTGCCCTCACGGACCCGCTGTTCGGCCAGCTCACGCTGGGTCTTGGCCCGTTCGGTGCGCTCGCGGTGGGTGAGCACCATGGCGCCGACGGTGGCCGTGATGAGCAGGGCGCCGGTGATTTCGAAGGCGAAGACGTACTTGGTGAAGATGAGGGCGGCGAGGCCCTCCACGTTGCCGTTCGCGTTCGCCTCGGTGAGGCCGCTGAACTCCGTCAGGGAGGCGTTGCCGATGCCGGCGATCAGCAGGATGCCGAAGCCGAGGCCACTGACGAGGGCCAGCCAGCGCTGGCCCTTGATGGTCTCCTTCAGGGAGTCCGCCGCGGTGACGCCGACGAGCATCACCACGAACAGGAACAGCATCATGATCGCGCCGGTGTAGACGACGATCTGCACGATGCCCAGGAAGTAGGCGCCGTTGGCGAGATAGAACACCGCCAGAACGATCATGGTGCCGGCGAGACAGAGCGCGCTGTGCACGGCCCTCTTCATGAAGACGGTGCACAGGGCGCCGATCACCGCGACGGTGCCGAGCACCCAGAACTGGAAGGCCTCGCCGGTCGAGGTGGAGTAGGCGGCGAGTTGCGCGCTCATCGGCCGATCACCTCCTGCGACGCCGGCTCGTCCGGACCGGACGTGGCGGCGGCATCCTGCGGCCCCTCGCCCTTGGAGACGGCCGGCTGCTGTTCCGTGCCGGGCGCCGCCTCCGTCACCAGGCCCCGGTAGTAGTCCTGTTCGTCCGTGCCCGGGTAGATCGCGTGGGGCGAGTCGACCATGCCCTCTTCGAGGCCGGCGAGCAGTTGTTCCTTGGTGTAGATCAGGTTGGCGCGACTGGAGTCGGCGAGCTCGAACTCGTTGGTCATCGTCAACGCGCGCGTGGGGCATGCCTCGATGCACAGGCCGCACAGGATGCAGCGGGCGTAGTTGATCTGGTAGACGCGCCCGTACCGCTCGCCCGGGGAGTAGCGCTCCTCGTCGGTGTTGTCCGCGCCCTCGACGTAGATGGCGTCGGCGGGGCAGGCCCAGGCGCACAGCTCGCAGCCGACGCACTTCTCCAGGCCGTCCGGATGGCGGTTGAGCTGGTGCCGTCCGTGGAACCGGGGAGCTGTGGTCTTCTCCTGCTCCGGGTACTGCTCGGTCAGCCGCTTCTTGAACATGGCCTTGAAGGTCACGGCGAAGCCGGCCACGGGGTTCTGGAAACCGGGCTTGGTCTCCTTGGGCTCCTCAGCCATCGGACGCCTCCTTTCCATCCAGCGATCCGTCACTCACAGTGTCCACCCCACCACTGACAATGAGCTCTCGCTCCTGCCGCGGGCGGCGCCTGGGCACGGGCGGCAACTCCTGGCCGGGCAGCGGCGGTACGGGGAATCCGCCCGCCATCGGGTCGAAGCCGGCGGGCTCGGCGGGAGCCTTTGCCTCCTTGCCCGCGTTGCGGAACATGTCCGCGATGAAGGACAGCAGCAACAGGACCAGGACTCCGCCGCAGACGTAGAGAGCGATCTCGGCGAAGTCGTAGTTCTCGTTGCGCAGGGTCCGTACGGTCGCGACGAGCATCAGCCAGGTCACCGACACGGGGATCAGGACCTTCCAGCCGAGCTTCATCAACTGGTCGTAGCGGACGCGGGGAAGCGTGCCGCGCAGCCAGATGAAGAAGAACAGCAGCAGCTGCACCTTGACGACGAACCAGAGCATCGGCCACCAGCCGTGGTTCGCGCCCTCCCAGAAGGTGCTGATCGGCCAGGGGGCCCGCCAGCCGCCGAGGAAGAGCGTGGTCGACACCGCGGAGACCGTCACCATGTTCACGTACTCGGCGAGCATGAAGAGCGCGAACTTGATCGACGAGTACTCGGTGTTGAAGCCGCCGACCAGGTCGCCCTCGGACTCCGGCATGTCGAAGGGGGCGCGGTTGGTCTCGCCGACCATCGTGACGATGTAGAGGATGAAGGAGACCGGCAGCAGCAGGATGTACCAGCGGTCGTGCTGCTGCTCGACGATCGTCGACGTCGACATCGACCCCGAGTAGAGGAACACGGAGGCGAACGCGGCGCCCATGGCGATCTCGTAGGAGATCATCTGCGCGCAGGACCGCAGGCCGCCCAGCAGCGGGTAGGTGGAGCCGGAACTCCAGCCCGCCAGCACGATGCCGTAGATGCCGATCGAGGCGACCGCGAGAATGTAGAGCATCGCGATCGGCAGGTCGGTCAGCTGCATCGTGGTGCGCTGGCCGAAGATCGAGACCTCGTTGCCGGCCGGGCCGAAGGGGATCACGGCGATCGCCATGAAGGCCGGGATGGCCGCGATGATCGGCGCGAGGACGTACACCACCTTGTCCGCGCGCTTGACGATCAGGTCTTCCTTCAGCATCAGTTTGACGCCGTCGGCGAGCGACTGGAGCATGCCCCAGGGGCCGTGCCGGTTGGGGCCGACGCGCAACTGCATCCAGGCGACGACCTTGCGTTCCCAGACGATGGAGAACAGCACGGTCACCATCAGGAAGGCGAAGCAGAAGACCGCCTTGACGACGACCAGCCACCAGGGGTCGTGGCCGAACATCGAGAGGTCTTCAGCGGCGAGGTACGGGCTCATGCCTCCACCTCCTGGGGAGCGGCGGCGTCGAGCTTCGCCGGGCCGATGCGGACGAGCGAGCCGGGGACGGCCCCGGCGTCGGAGGCGACGCCCCGGCCGGTGGAGTTCAACGGAAGCCAGACCACCCGGTCGGGCATCTCGGTGATCCGGAGCGGCAGTTCGACGACCCCGGCGGGGCCGGTCACGGCGAGCACGTCGCCGTCCTTGACGCCCGCCTCGGCGGCCGTCGCGGGCGACACACGCGCGCGTGCGGCGTGTCGGGTCCCGGCGAGCGCCTCGTCGCCCTGCTGGAGGACGCCCTGGTCGAGCAGCAGGCGGTGGCCTGCGAGGACGGCCTCCCCCGCGGCGGGGCGGGGCAGCTGAGCGGCGCTCTCGTGGGGCTCGGAGGCCCTCGGACCGTCCCACGCGCCGAGCCGGTCGAGCTCCGTGCGCGCGGTGCGCAGGTCGGGCAGGCCGAGGTGGACGTCCATGGCGTCGGCGAGCATCTGGAGCACGCGCGCGTCGGCGGGCGCCGCACGGCGCGTCATCTGGTCGGGCTTCAGTGCCGCCTCGAAGAAGCGGACCCGGCCCTCCCAGTTCAGGAAGGCGCCGGCCTTCTCGGCGACCGCGGCCACAGGGAGGACCACATCGGCGTGCTCGGTGACCTCGCCTGGCCGCAGCTCCAGCGACACGACGAAGCCGGCCTCGGCGAGCGCCGCACGCGCGCGTGCCGGGTCGGGCAGGTCCGCGACCTCCACGCCCGCGACGAGCAGCGCCTGAAGTTCGCCGGCCGCGGCGGCCTCGACGATCTGCCCGGTGTCGCGCCCGTAGCGGTGCGGCAGGCCGGCCAGGCCCCAGGCCGCGGCGACCTCCTCACGCGCGCGCGGGTCGGTGGCCGGACGGCCGCCCGGCAGCAGCGACGGCAGCGCGCCCGCCTCGATCGCACCCCGCTCGCCCGCCCGGCGCGGAATCCACACCAGTCGGGCGCCGGTCGCCGAGGCGGCCCGCACGGCGGCGGTGAGACCGCCGGCCACACCGGCCAGCCGCTCCCCGACGACGATCACGGCGCCCTCGGCGCGGAGCGCCTCGGCGGCCTTGCCGCCCGCGTCCTCCAGGCCGACGCCGCCCGCGAGCGCGTCCAGCCACTCCGTCTCGGTGCCGGGGGCGGCCGACAGCAGCGTGCCGCCCGCCTTCTCCAGGCCCCGGGTCGCGTGCGTGGCCAGCGAGAACACCCGCTGCCCGTGCTTGCGCCAGGCCTTGCGCAGCCTCAGGAAGACGCCGGGCGCCTCCTCCTCCGACTCGAACCCGACGAGCAGGACGGCGGGCGCCTTCTCCAGGAAGGTGTACGTGACGCCCGTACCGTCGAGGTCACGGCCGCGCCCCGCGACGTGGGCGGCCAGGAAGTCGGCCTCCTCACCGCTGTGCACGCGCGCGCGGAAGTCGATGTCGTTGGTGTCGAGCGCCACGCGCGTGAACTTGCTGTACGCGTAGGCGTCCTCGATGGTCAGGCGGCCACCGATCAGCACGCCGGTCCTGCCACGCGACGCCAGCAGACCCTGAGCCGCGATCTGCAGCGCCTCCGGCCAGGAGGCCGGTACGAGATCACCCTCGGCGTCACGCACCAGAGGCGTAGCGAGCCGGTCCCGCTGCTGCGGGTACCGGAACGCGAACCGCCCCTTGTCGCAGATCCACTCCTCGTTGACCTCGGGGTCGTTGGCGGCCAGACGCCGCATGACCTTGCCGCGTCGGTGGTCGGTGCGCGTGGCGCAGCCACCGGAGCAGTGCTCGCAGACCGACGGCGAGGAGACCAGGTCGAAGGGCCGGGAGCGGAATCGGTACGCCGCCGAGGTCAGCGCGCCGACCGGGCAGATCTGGATGGTGTTTCCGGAGAAGTACGACTCGAAGGGGTCGCCCTCACCCGTCCCCACCTGCTGGAGCGCACCCCGCTCGATCAGTTCGATCATCGGGTCGCCGGCCACCTGGTTGGAGAACCGGGTGCAGCGCGCGCACAGCACGCACCGCTCACGGTCGAGCAGCACCTGTGTGGAGATCGGCAGGGGCTTCTCGTACGTCCGTTTCCTGCCCTCGAAGCGGGACTCGGCCTGGCCGTGCGACACAGCCTGGTTCTGCAGCGGGCACTCGCCGCCCTTGTCGCAGACCGGGCAGTCCAGCGGGTGGTTGATGAGGAGCAGCTCCATCACACCGTGCTGTGCCTTCTCGGCCACCGGTGAGCTGAGCTGGGTCTTCACCACCATGCCGTCGGTGCACGTGATCGTGCAGGACGCCATCGGCTTGCGCTGGCCCTCGACCTCGACGATGCACTGCCGGCACGCGCCGACCGGATCGAGGAGGGGATGGTCGCAGAAGCGCGGGATCTCGATGCCGAGTTGCTCGGCGGCCCGGATGACCAGGGTGCCCTTGGGCACGCTGATCTCGGCGCCGTCGATCGTCAGCGTCACGAGATCCTCCGGCGGGACCGCCGCCTCGCCGCCTCCGGAGGGAGCGCTGGTGGTCACCGTCATGCGTTCACCTCCGTGTGCTTGTCCGCCCAGACCGTCGACTTGGCCGGGTCGAAGGGGCAGCCGCGGCCCGTGATGTGCTGCTCGTACTCCTCGCGGAAGTACTTGAGCGAGGAGAAGATCGGCGAGGCGGCGCCGTCGCCGAGGGCGCAGAAGGACTTGCCGTTGATGTTGTCGGCGATGTCGTTGAGCTTGTCGAGGTCGGAGAGGGCTCCCTTGCCGGCCTCGATGTCCCGCAGCAACTGCACGAGCCAGTACGTTCCCTCACGGCACGGGGTGCACTTGCCGCAGGACTCGTGGGCGTAGAACTCGGTCCACCGGGTGACTGCCCGCACGACGCAGGTCGTCTCGTCGAAGCACTGGAGAGCTTTGGTGCCGAGCATGGAACCCGCGGCACCCACTCCTTCGTAGTCGAGAGGGACGTCGAGGTGCTCCTCGGTGAACATCGGCGTCGAGGAGCCGCCCGGTGTCCAGAACTTGAGCCGGTGCCCGGGTCGCATGCCGCCGCTCATCTCGAGGAGCTGGCGGAGGGTGATGCCGAGCGGGGCCTCGTACTGGCCGGGGCCGGCGACGTGGCCGCTGAGCGAGTAGAGCGTGAAGCCCGGGGACTTCTCGCTTCCCATCGACCTGAACCATTCTTTGCCGTTTTGCAGAATCGCGGGAACCGACGCGATCGACTCGACGTTATTCACCACAGTCGGGCACGCGTAGAGGCCCGCGACAGCCGGGAAAGGAGGGCGCAGCCGCGGTTGACCACGGCGGCCTTCGAGCGAGTCGAGCAGCGCGGTCTCCTCACCGCAGATGTACGCGCCGGCGCCGGCGTGCACGGTGAGTTCGAGGTCGAGTCCGCTGCCCAGGATGTTCTCGCCGAGGTAGCCGGCCGCGTAGGCCTCGCGCACGGCCTCGTGCAACCGCCGCAGAACGGGGACGACTTCACCACGCAGATAGATGAAGGCATGAGACGACCTGATGGCATAACACGCGATCACAATGCCCTCGATGAGGCTATGCGGGTTCGCGAAGAGGAGCGGGATGTCCTTGCAGGTCCCGGGCTCCGATTCGTCGGCGTTGACAACTAGATAGTGCGGCTTTCCATCACCCTGGGGAATGAACTGCCATTTCATTCCCGTCGGGAATCCCGCGCCGCCGCGCCCGCGCAGACCGGAGTCCTTGACGTACGCGATCAGGTCGTCCGGCGACATGGCGAGCGCCTTGCGGAGGCCCTCGTACCCTTCGTGCCTTCGGTAGACGTCCAGACTCCAGGACCGGTCCTCGTCCCAGAAGGCCGACAGCACGGGTGCGAGCAGCTTCTCCGGGCTGTTGCCTTTCAACTCGGGTGCCAAGGTCATCACTCCCCCTCCTCGGCGGTAGGCCCTGCCGGGTGAGCCGGGTCGGAGGCCGACGTGTCCTGAGGCGCGTCGTGCGAACTCTGGTGCTCCGCGGGCGACGGCTCGTGCACCACCCGGTCCTGCGGTTGGTCGTGCGGCCCGCCGTCCCGCGGGTGGACCACGCGCGCGGGTGCGGTCTCTCCCCTTGCCAGGCGAAGACCCACCAGCGACGCCGGTCCCGCACTGCCGCTCGCCTCGACGGCCCCGTCCCGCTCGTCGGGGAAGCCCGCCAGGATCCGGGCGGTCTCCTTGAAGGTGCACAGCGGCGCACCGCGCGTCGGCGAGACCGTGTGACCGATCCGCAGGTCGTCCACCAGGCGCTTGGCGCTCTGCACGGTCTGGTTGTCGAAGAACTCCCAGTTGACCATCACCACCGGCGCGAAGTCACAGGCCGCGTTGCACTCGATGTGCTCCAGGGTGATCTTGCCGTCGTCGGTGGTCTCGCCGTTGCCGATGCCCAGGTGCTCCTGGAGCTCCTCGAAGATCGCGTCGCCGCCCATCACCGCACACAGCGTGTTGGTGCAGACCCCCACCTGGTAGTCGCCGCTGGGGCGGCGCCGGTACATGGAGTAGAAGGTGGCGACCGCGGTGACCTCGGCCGTGGTCAGTTCCAGCACGTCGGCGCAGAACCGCATCCCGGTGCGCGTGACGTGCCCCTCCTCCGACTGCACGAGATGCAGCAACGGCAGGAGCGCGGACCGGGAGTCGGGGTAGCGGGCGATGATCTCGCGCGCGTCCGCCTCCAGCCGGGCCCGGACGTCGTCCGGGTAGGCGGGCGCCGGCAGATCGGGCATGCCCAGGCTGACGCCCCGCTCGGAAGAAGAGGTGGTCACCGGTCGACGCCTCCCATTACGGGGTCGATGGAGGCGACGGCGACGATGACGTCGGCGACCTGGCCGCCCTCGCACATCGCTGCCATGGCCTGAAGGTTGGTGAAGGACGGGTCCCGGAAGTGGACCCGGTAAGGGCGGGTGCCTCCGTCGGAGACGGCGTGCACCCCGAGTTCGCCCTTGGGTGACTCGACGGCCGCGTACGCCTGTCCCGGCGGGACGCGGAATCCCTCGGTCACCAGCTTGAAGTGGTGGATCAGGGCCTCCATGGAGGTGCCCATGATCTTCTTGATGTGGTCCAGGGAGTTGCCGAGGCCGTCGGGGCCCAGGGCGAGCTGGGCCGGCCAGGCGATCTTCCGGTCGGCGATCATGACGGGGCCGGGCTGGAGCCGGTCCAGGCACTGCTCGACGATCCGCAGCGACTGGCGCATCTCTTCCAGACGGACGAGGAAGCGGCCGTAGGAGTCGCAGGAGTCCGCGGTCGGGACATCGAAGTCGTATGTCTCGTAGTCGCAGTACGGCTGCGCCTTGCGCAGGTCGTGCGGGAGGCCGGTGGACCGCAGGATCGGGCCGGTGGCGCCGAGGGCCATGCAGCCGGCCAGGTCGAGATACCCGACGTCCTGCATACGGGCCTTGAAGATGGGGTTCCCGGTGGCGAGCTTGTCGTACTCGGGAAGGTTCTTCTTCATCTTCTTCACGAACTCGCGGATCTGGTCCACCGCGCCGGGCGGCAGGTCCTGGGCGAGTCCGCCGGGGCGGATGTACGCGTGGTTCATCCGCAGGCCCGTGATGAGCTCGTAGATGTCGAGAATCATTTCACGATCACGGAATCCGTAGATCATGATCGTGGTGGCGCCGAGTTCCATGCCGCCGGTGGCGATGCACACCAGGTGGGAGGACAACCGGTTCAGCTCCATCAGGAGCACCCGGATGATCTTGGCTCGCTCGGTGATCTGGTCCTCGACACCGAGGAGCTTCTCGACGGCGAGACAGTAGGCGGTCTCGTTGAAGAAGGACGTCAGGTAGTCCATGCGCGTCACGAACGTGGTGCCCTGCGTCCACGTGCGGTACTCGAGGTTCTTCTCGATGCCGGTGTGGAGGTAGCCGATGCCGCAGCGGGCCTCGGTGACCGTCTCGCCCTCGATCTCCAGGATGAGGCGGAGCACCCCGTGAGTGGAGGGGTGCTGGGGACCCATGTTGACGATGATGCGCTCGTCGTCGGCGCGGGTCGCGGACTGGACGACCTCGTCCCAGTCGCCACCGGTGACCGTATATACAGCGCCCTCGGTGGTCTCACGGGCGGATGCTGACTGCGTGCTCATGAGTACGACCTCCGCTGGTCCGGAGCCGGGATCTGGGCGCCCTTGTACTCGACGGGGATGCCGCCGAGGGGGTAGTCCTTGCGCTGCGGGTGGCCCTGCCAGTCGTCCGGCATCATGATCCGCGTCAGGGCCGGGTGACCGTCGAAGACGAGCCCGAAGAAGTCGTACGTCTCGCGTTCGTGCCAGTCGTTCGTGGGATACACGGAGACCAGGGACGAGATGTGCGGGTCGGCGTCCGGGGCGCTGACCTCCAGCCGGATCAGCCGGTTGTGGGTGATCGAGCGCAGGTGGTAGACCGCATGCAGCTCGCGGCCCTTGTCGTTCGGGTAGTGCACGGCGCTGACGCCGGTGCAGAGCTCGAAGCGCAGGGCCGGGTCGTCGCGCAGGGTGCGGGCGACCCGCGGCAGGTGCTCGCGTTCGATGTGGAACGTGAGCTCGTCGCGGTCGACGACCGTCTTCTCGATCGCGTTGGCGGGGAGCAGACCCTGCTCCTCCAGTGCGCCCTCGAGTTCGTCGGCGACCTCGTCGAACCAGCCTCCGTAGGGCCGGCTCGCCGCTCCCGGGAGCCGGACGGAGCGGACCAGGCCGCCGTATCCGGAGGTGTCGCCGCCGTTGCTGGCGCCGAACATCCCGCGCTGGACGCGGACCTCCTCGCCGCCCTGGCCGCGCTGGCCGGGGAGGTTGGAGGCGGAGAGATCCTTCTCGGGGTTCACGCCGTTCGTGCCGTTACCCCCGTTCGAGGACCCGTTCGCGCCGTGGGTGCCGTTCGCGTCGCTCACCGCAGCAGCCCCTTCATCTCGATCATGGGCAGGGCCTTGAGAGCCGCTTCCTCCGCCTCACGGGCCGCCTCCTCGGCGTTCACGCCGAGCTTGGCGTTCTGGATCTTGTGGTGGAGCTTGAGGATCGCGTCCATCAGCATCTCGGGGCGCGGCGGGCAGCCCGGGAGGTAGATGTCGACGGGCACGATGTGGTCGACGCCCTGGACGATCGCGTAGTTGTTGAACATGCCGCCGGAGGAGGCGCACACGCCCATGGAGATGACCCACTTGGGGTTCGGCATCTGGTCGTAGACCTGCCGGAGCACCGGCGCCATCTTCTGGCTCACCCGGCCGGCGACGATCATCAGGTCCGCCTGACGGGGCGAACCCCGGAAGACCTCCATACCGAAGCGCGCCAGGTCGTAGCGGCCGGCGCCGGTGGTCATCATCTCGATGGCACAGCAGGCGAGGCCGAACGTGGCGGGGAAGACGGACGCCTTGCGCACCCAGCCGGCGGCCTGCTCGACGGTGGTCAGCAGGAATCCGCTCGGCAGCTTTTCTTCGAGTCCCATGGCTAAAGGCCCCTCAGTCCCATTCCAGGCCGCCGCGCCGCCATACGTACGCGTACGCGACGAAGACGGTGAGCACGAAGAGCAACATCTCCACGAGCCCGAAAACACCCAGGGCGTCGAAGGTGACGGCCCAGGGGTAGAGGAAGACGATCTCGATGTCGAAGACGATGAAGAGCATCGCCGTCAGGTAGTACTTGATGGGGAAGCGCCCGCCGCCGGCCGGCGTGGGGGTCGGCTCGATTCCGCACTCATAGGCCTCGAGCTTGGCGCGGTTGTACCGCTTCGGCCCGATCAGCGTGGCCATGACCACGGAGAAGATCGCAAAGCCTGCCCCGAGGGCTCCCAGTACGAGGATGGGCGCATACGCGTTCACCGCTCCTCGCTCCTCTCAGTCGGCACTGACTGCTGGCGATGACGTCGGACTCCGCGACCCCAGGTACCGCGAACCCCGCCCGTCCCGGCGAAGATCGCGAACATGTGAAGCAGGTCACAAGCCCAACTGCCTCGCATCCTATGCCCGCCGCTCTGTGATCTGCGACACGGGGTATTACACAAGCTTTGTGATCTCCACCACCTGACGAAGGATCATGAAGTCGTATCGACGATGATCTTCATACGCGAAGCGCCAGAGTGATCACAAGAAGTGACATTTGCGCTCGTCACCGTAGGAATCGAGGGTCGTCTCCATATCAAGAGGCTTCCCTTGCATGCAAATTGGTGATGGACGCGGAGCCCTGATAGAGGCACGCGTTCACACATCAGAGGGAGGCGGAGGAGAGGTGTGGACGCGTGCACGCGTTCACAAGCGGAGGCCGCCGCACCGGACGCGCGAGACGCGGCCGCCGGGGTAACCGTTCCGTGACCTGCGCCACATCCGTGAGAGGCGCCTAAGAACCGGGCTTGGCCAACCGTCTCAACCGGTGGTAGGTGGCGGGCAATCCGGGCGTAACGACGAAAGTGCATGATCACAGGCTTGATCACCTGCGTCCGCAATGTCCGTTACGGCGTCAATAAAGAACCCAGGTCAGGGAATTTGGGGCGCCCGTTGAACAACTGTGGCGCAGCACACGTTTCTTGAAGGTATGGAGGAGCCCCTGATACCGCTTGTACCCATGTCCCTCACCGCTCACATACGCAGCCACCGGAAACCCCGCCGCAGCGCGTCGACGATCGCGATGCGGGCCGGAGTCGCCAGTGGTGTCCTCGGCACGCTGGCCGTCGCCACAGCAGCCGGCACGGCCAACGCCGCCGAGCCGGTGACGCAGACGCTCGAACTGCCCGTCCTCACGGGCGACCTGGCCGCCCAGGTCGCGCAGTCCGCTCAGGCCACGCAGCAGGCGGCGGCGAACTACCAGCTCCAGGCCGAGCGCGACGCGGCATCCGCCGCGGCCGCCAAGGAAGCCAAGAAGGACCTCGCCCACGCCAAGGCCGAGGCGAAGCAGAAGGCCGAGGCCGCCCGCAAGGCCGCCGCCGAGCGAGCCACGCGCGCCGCCGAGCGGACCACGCTCACCACGGCGTCCAGCAGCAGCTCCGACAGCACCAGCAGCTCCACGGCGACCGGTTCGGCCGCGGCCGTCATCGCCTTCGTGAAGGCGCAGATCGGCGACGCGTACGTCTCCGGCGGCACCGGCCCGAACTCCTGGGACTGCTCGGGTCTCATGCAGACCGCCTTCAAGCAGGTCGGCGTCGACCTTCCGCGCGTCTCGCAGGACCAGTCGACCTTCGGCACCCAGGTGTCGCTGGACAACCTGCTGCCGGGCGACATCCTCTACTGGGGAAGCGCGGGCAGCGCGTACCACGTGGCGGTGTACGTGGGCGACGGCATGTTCGTCGGCGCGCAGAACCCGTCCACCGGTGTGGCCGAGAAGCCGCTGTCGTACGACCCGCCGACCGGCGCGGTGCGGGTGCTCTGACACCCCCTGGTGCCCCTGAGGGCACCTCACGCACGCAAGGGCCGCAGCCGCTCGGGGGCAGCGGCCCTTCGGGCACTGCCGGTACGCGCCGCGGTTCCGCGCGCCGCTTCCGCGGGCTGGCGCGGGCAGACCGCCCGCCTCCAGGACACACGCCCTGCCGCCTCGAGAGGCCTCCAGGGCGCGCCGCAGCCGCCTTCAGCGGCCCCAGGACGCGCGTAGAGGCCGTCCAGCCGGTCCAGCCGGCTCCTGGGCGCTCCGGGCGGCCGCGTGAGCGCGCACGGGCGCGTCGGCCGGTCCGCTGGTCGCGCCTGCCGGCCTCTCCGCGTCGCCGGACGGGCCGAGTTGGCGGTACATCAAGCGTGATGTCCCGACTTGTCGGATACGCCGTCAGTCCCGCGGCGGGCCGGGTCTCCAGCGGCGGCCGCAAGGACGCGCCGGAGGGCGGACCGGCGGGAAGAAGTCTTCGCGCCGGTCCGCCCGTGCTCCCGTTCCGCAGGAGGCCCAGCCGTAGTCGGGGAGCCGTGGTCGGGGAGCTGTGGTCAGGCTTTCGGGGCCACCTTGCTCAGTCCGTTGATGATGCGGTCCATCGCGTCGCCGCCGGTGGGGTCCGTCAGGTTGGCGAGCATCTTCAGGGTGAACTTCATCAGCAACGGGTGGGACAGGCCGCGCTGGGTCGCGATCTTCATGACCTTCGGGTTGCCGATGAGCTTCACGAAGGCCCGGCCCAGCGTGTAGTAGCCGCCGTAGGTGTCCGCGAGGACCTGCGGGTAGCGCTGCAGGGCCAGTTCGCGCTGGGCAGGAGTGGCGCGGGCGTGAGCCTGCACGATGACGTCGGCGACGATCTGCCCGGACTCCATGGCGTAGGCGATGCCCTCGCCGTTGAAGGGGTTCACCAGACCGCCGGCGTCGCCGACCAGCAGCAGGCCCTTGGTGTAGTGGGGCTTGCGGTTGAAGGCCATGGGCAGAGCGGCGCCGCGGATCGGACCGGTCATGTTTTCGGGGGTGTAACCCCAGTCCTCCGGCATGGAAGCGCACCAGGCCTTGAGGACCTCGCGCCAGTCGAGCTCCTTGAAGGAGTCGGAGGTGTTCAGCACGCCCAGGCCGACGTTCGACGTCCCGTCGCCCATGCCGAAGATCCAGCCGTAGCCCGGCAGCAGGCGGTCCTCGCCCGGGCCGCGGCGGTCCCACAGTTCCAGCCAGGACTCCAGGTAGTCGTCCTCGTGGCGCGGGGAGGTGAAGTAGGTGCGGACCGCGACGCCCATCGGACGGTCCTCCCGGCGGTGCAGACCCATCGCCAGCGAGAGTCGGCTGGAGTTGCCGTCGGCGGCCACCACGAGCGGGGCGCGGAAGGTGACTTCGCGTTTCTCCTCGCCCAGCTTGGCGTGCACGCCCGTGATGCGGCCGGTGCGGTCGTCGACGATCGGCGCCCCGACGTTGCAGCGCTCGTAGAGGCGGGCGCCCGCCTTCTGGGCCTGGCGGGCGAGCTGTTCGTCGAAGTCGTCCCGCTTGCGGACGAGTCCGTAGTCGGGGAAGGAGGCGAGATCCGGCCAGTCCAGCTGGAGGCGGACCCCGCCGCCGATGATGCGCAGGCCCTTGTTGCGCAGCCAGCCGGCCTCCTCGGAGATGTCGATGCCCATGGCCACGAGCTGCTTGGTGGCTCGCGGGGTGAGGCCGTCGCCGCACACCTTCTCGCGCGGGAACTCGGTCTTCTCCAGGAGGAGTACGTCGAGTCCGGCCTTGGCGAGGTAGTACGCGGTCGTGGAGCCGCTCGGCCCCGCGCCGACAACGATCACGTCGGCGGTGTTTTCGGAGAGGAGCTCGTTCACGGCGGTCACGGCGGGATCTCCCCAAGTTCGGAATCTTCGTGCCGACCGGCACTGGACATGGGCAGTCTATTCAGCAGAATTGATCAACCGGCTGAAGGGTTGCCCCGTGAACCGAGCTCTCCCCGTAGTACGGCTGCGTGTCCCCACGGACGAGGACGCGGTCACCTGGCACCGGGTCTTCGACGACCCGGACGTGATGGAGTTCCACGGCGGCCGGTCCGCGGAGCTGTCCGCCTACGAGGAGCTCACCGCCCGCCAGCGCCGGCACGACGCCGAGCACGGCTTCTGTCTGTGGACGATGCTGGACCGGGACGACCGGGTCATCGGGTTCACGGGCGCCCAGCCGTGGCCGCAGGAGTGGGGTCCCCGGGGCGAGATCGAGATCGGGTGGCGGCTCGGGCGGGAGCACTGGGGGAAGGGGTATGTGACGGCGGCCGCGCAGATGACGCTGGAGCGGGTGCGAGCGGCCGGGGTGCCGGGGGTGGTGGCCATGGTCGACGCGCGCAACGCGCGGTCCATCGCCGTCACGGAGCGGCTGGGCATGCGGCTCGCGGAGGTCTTCACGACACCGGAGCCGCAGCGGGAGGGGCGCTGCTACCGCCTCGCCTGGTGACCTCGGCGGCCTCCACCCACGAAGAGGCTGGTCACTCTCCGTAGTTGTTGGCTACAGAAAGACACCTGGCACTTCCGGGCGACACCCCCGGGCGGTTACCCTTCCAGTACCGCTGGGGGGTGACATTTGTGCTCATACCACCCAAGACACCCGATGTGCGCGTACCGAGGCTCGTCGGTCTGATGGCCGTGGACGCGCGCGAGGCGGCCGCGGCGCAGGGCGTGCTGCTGGCCGCACCCGACCGGCCCGAGTTCCACCGCGCGGTCGTGGACTACGTCGTACGGCAGTACCCTCCGCCCGGGGTCGAGGTGCCGCGCGGCGCCGTCGTCACCGTGTGGTTCGAGTTCGGCGAAGGCGAGGGCGGCGGAGGCGCGGGCGTGCGCGAGCCTCGGGTGCCCCGCCCGGGCGGGGGCGGGCTGCAGCGCGAGCTGGACCGGTCCGGACGTCCCTTCGAGGCGATCACCGGGTAGCCGGGGGCGGCCTGACCGGGCCGTTCCCGCCACCCGAGCCGCTGCCTCAGGCCTCCTTGAAGCCCCGGTGCAGGGTCACCACGCCGCCCGTCAGGTTGCGCCAGGCGACCTTCGACCAGCCTGCCTTGCGCAGGTGCTCGGCGAGAGCGGGCTGGTCAGGCCAGGCGCGGATGGACTCGGCGAGGTAGACGTAGGCGTCCGGGTTGGAGGAGACCGCGCGGGCGACCGGGGGCAGCGCGCGCATCAGGTACTCGGTGTAGACCGTCCGGAACGGCGCCCAGGTCGGGTGCGAGAACTCGCAGATCACGACACGGCCGCCGGGCCGGGTCACCCGGTACATCTCCCGCAGACCCGCGTCGAAGTCCTGCACGTTGCGCAGGCCGAAGGAGATGGTGACGGCGTCGAAGACGTCGTCCTTGAAGGGCAGTCGCGTGGCGTCCCCGGCGGTGAAGGGCAGCCAGGTGTGGTTCCTCTTCCCGACCTGGAGCATGCCGAGGGAGAAGTCGCACGGGACGACATAGGCGCCCGTCCGCGCGAACGGGAGGGAGGAGGTCGCCGTACCCGCGGCGAGGTCCAGGACCTTCTGGGCGGGGCGGGCGTCGACCGCCTTCGCGACCTCCTTGCGCCACCTCCGGTCCTGGCCGAGCGACAGGACGTCGTTGGTCAGGTCGTACCGTTCCGCCACGCGGTCGAACATCGAGGCGACTTCGTGGGGCTGCTTGTTCAGGGAAGCACGGGTCACCCGCCCATTGTGGCAGCCCCCTCAGCGACGGCTCACGGCAGGAGCCTCGGCTTCTTGCGTGCCGCGACGTCCTCCACCCACCCGCAGAGCAGCACGAACACCGCGATCAGCAGCCAGCCCACGCCGAACATGAACCACTGGCTCTCCAGCGGCAGGTACGTCTCGAACGCGGGAACGTCCCAGAACCGGTCGATCAGCGGCACGGCCAGGATCAGCGCGATCTCGTGCCAGAGATAGATCGTCACCGCGCGCGCGTTGAAGACGGTGACGATCCGGTTCGTGCGCCGGAAGCGGGTGAGCCAGGCGAAGTCGATCCCGAAGTACGCCTTCGCCCACATCAGCAGCATCACGAAGCCCGCCGACCAGAACGCCTGCGCGAGGGGGTCCTCGTCGAGGTCGTAGGTGCCGAACTCGGCCTGGTGCGTGAGGGCGTACCAGCCGCCGAACCCGATCGCCGCGAGCGACACCACGACCACCAGGGCCGGCTTCATGCGCTGGAGGACGCCGTCGCGATGCGCGAAGCCGAGCAGCCAGCAGAACAGGTACGTCGACAGGTCCCACATCGCGGTGCCGGCACGGTTGTCCGGGCCCGCCCAGACGAAGGTCAGCACCAGGATCGGCGCGAGGGAGAGCGCCAGCACGGGGACCGGGGCCAGCCGGAACAAACGCAGCAGGAGGGGGGAGAGCAGGACGAACCAGAGGTACGTCCGCAGGTACCAGAGGATCTCCCAGGCCTGCTGACCCCAGGGGTTGCCCGGCGGGTCGCCGAGCGGCACCACCCAGTAGACGATCTCCCAGCCCGGCATCCAGTCGTGGATGAGCATCGCCAGGACGACGAAGACGCCCCAGAACCAGAAGGGCGGGAGGAGCCGGCGGAAGCGGCTCCTCACCACCTTCGGCGCCGGACGCTCCAGGGACTTCGCCATCAGGGTGCCGGCCAGGCCGAACATGATCCCCATGGAGGGGAAGATCATGCCCGCCCAGGCCCAGCCGAAGGTGTGATAGGCGACGACACGGATGAGGGCGAGGGCCCGCAGGGTGTCGAAGTAGCGGTCGCGCTGGGGAGCGGCGGGCCCGGACGAGGACGGAGACTCCTGCGCCACCTCTTCGGCGAGGGGTGCCGGAGCCTCGGACTCCGTCAGAGGGTCGAGGCCCGGGTCCGCGTGGTCCGCGCGGTCCGCGTCCACCGCCGGCAGGGTCGCCGTCTCCTCGACGGCGACGCCCTGCCCGTACTCCGCGTGCTGCCCGTGATCCGCGTGCTCCTGCGGATAGGGCTCCTGCGGATACGGCTGCTGCGGGTAGGGCTGCTGCCCGTACTGCTGGGGATGGGGCTGCTGGGGACAGGGCTGCTGCGGGTACGGCTGCTGCCCGTATCCGTCGTACCCGTACCCGTATCCGTACGCGTACGACGGCGACTGGCCGTTCTCGTGGCCGTACCCCTGCCCCGGGCCCCCGCCCTGGCCCTGGCCCTGACCGCGGCCAGGGCCGAAGCTCTGCTGCTCCCAGCTCATCAGCTCGCCCCGGCGGGGGTGCCGACCTCACCGGTGCGCTTCAGCTTCTGCCAGCGCAGGCGGCCGCCGGTGAGGGCGGTGATGCAGGAGTGGATGAGGACGAGGTACATCATCTGGCGGTAGGCCAGCTGCTGGAGCGGCATCATCAGCAGGTAGCGGTACTTCTCGCGGTCCAGGCGGAACGCGTAGGCCGCGCAGCCCAGCTGCACGCCGAGGACCGCGAGCCAGGCCAGCAGGGCGGCCTGGAAGTCGACGAAGATCATCGAGTAGATCGTGAACACGTCGATGAGCGGGGCGAAGACCGGCGTGATGATCTGGAAGAGCACCACGAGCGGCATGCCCACCCGGCCGAAGCGGCCCGAAGGTCCCTTGTCCGTCAGGGACTTGCGGTGCTTCCAGAGCGCCTGCATGGTGCCGTAGGACCAGCGGTAGCGCTGGGACCACAACTGCTTCAGCGAGCCGGGCGCCTCCGTCCAGGCCTTGGCGTGCTCCTGGTAGACGACCTGCCAGCCCCCGCGGTGCATGGCGATGGTGATGTCGGTGTCCTCGGCGAGGGTGTCCTCGCTCATGCCGCCGACCTCGAGCACGGCCTCGCGGCGGAACGCGCCGATCGCGCCGGGGATGGTCGGCATGCAGCGCAGCAGGTCGTACATGCGGCGGTCGAGGTTGAAGCCCATCACGTACTCGATGTGCTGCCAGGCGCCGATGATCGTGTCGCGGTTGCCGACCTTGGCGTTGCCGGCGACCGCGCCGACCTTCGGGTCGGCGAAGGGCTGCACCAGGTGGAACACGGCGTCCGGCTCGAAGACGGTGTCGCCGTCCATCATCACGACGATGTCGTAACTGGCGCTGCGGACACCGTTGTTGAGGGCGGCCGGCTTGCCCGCGTTCTCCTGCCGGATGACCCGGACGTTCGTCATACCGAGGGCCCGCGCCGCCTCGCGCGATATCTCGGACGTGTTGTCGTCCGAACCGTCGTCCACGATGATGATCTCGATCGGATGGGTGCTCTTCGCCAGCGACTTCAGGGTGTTGGCGATGCACTCCTTCTCGTTGTACGCCGGGACGATCACGCTGACCGGCCGGGTGACGGTCGCCCCCCAGCTGAAGCGGCGCTTGTTGCGCTTTCTGTAGTGGCGGCGGGCCAGGATCAGCATCATCCCGAACCGGCCCATGACCGCCACGCCGACGATCATCAGCCCCACCGACAGCGTCGGTACGGTCCACTCGGCGAGGGCGACCGCGGCGATGAGGGCCTTGCCCTCGTAGAGCGTCACGCCGGTGGCCTCGCGGTGGGCCGCCTGGAGCCGGTTGATGGTCTGGCCCGTCCCGCCGGTCTCACCGGCCGCACCGTTCGCGCCGGTGCCGCCTTCGCCGTTGGGCACGTCACCGGGCTGCTCGCCGGTGGCCCCCTCGGTTCCGGTCCCTCCCGCGGTCGCCGTCGCCGCGCCGGCCCCGGCCGTACCCGCCGTCTGCTGCTGACCGGTGCCGGAGGCCTGCCGGGCCGCGGCGTTCTGCTTTTGCAGCACACCGCTGATGGTGGTGAAGGTGTAGCCCGCGGCCTTCATCTTCTTGATGTACGTCGGCAGCGCCTTGATCGTCTGCGAGCGCTCGCCGCCCGCGTCGTGGAAGAGCACCGACGCACCCTTGCCGTCCTCCGGCGTGGCCCACTTGATGATCTTCGAGACGCCGGGCTTCTTCCAGTCGTCGCTGTCCGTGTCGACGAAGACACTGGTGTAGCCGTCCTCGCCCAGCTTCTTGTAGATGGGCCAGCTGTAGTTGTCGATGGCGTCCGTCTCGGAGGAGTACGGGGCGCGGAAGAGCGTCGTCGTGATGCCCGCCGCACCCGCGAGCGCGAGTTGCGTCTGCTGCATCTCACGGTTGACGCGGGCGTCGGACTGATAGGAGAGGTCGACGTGCGTGAAGGTGTGGATGCCCACCTCGTTGCCCTCGTCGACCATGTCCTTCACGATGCTCGGGTAGCGCGACACCATCGAGCCGACCAGGAAGAACGTGCCGGGCACCTCGTACTTCCGGAGGATCTCCAGCACCTGGGGCGTCCACGTCGGGTTCGGGCCGTCGTCGAAGGTCAGCGCGATGGTCTTGTCCGGCACCGAGACCGTGGTGGCCTGGCCGCCCTGGAAGGTCAGGATCGGACCGCCGTCGAGGACCTTGTCGGGCACCTTGCCGGCGCTGGCCCCGGTCCGCACCCGCTGGTCGCCACCGACCTCGGCGCGGAGATAGCCGTCGAGGAGCATCACCATGGTCAGCGCGAGCAGGAGCAGCAGGGCGAGGATGACACGCGGTTTCTGCAGCGCCGCGGCCTTGCCCGCCGCCCGCGACATACGGGTCGGGGCGCGACGGCGGCCCCGGGAGGAAGTGGTCGTCATGGGAGTGCCTGAACTCCGGTCAGTTGGCGGCCGCGGAGGCGGTCGCGGTCGGGGCGGAACTCGGCGGCTCGCCGGTGGCGACGCCCGAGGGCGGGGTGCCGGTGGGGATGGCGGGCGGGGTGCCGGTTCCGCCCTGCGGCTGGGCGCCGCCGGGGCCGGAGTTCTGGGCGCCGCGCGGGCCTCCGTTGCCGAACGGCAGCAGGGAGGACGGGGTCAGGGACGTACCCCATCCCATGAAGGCGGCGCCGAGGACGACGGCGTACACAAGACAGCCGACCCCCATGAGGAGGCCGATCCGGCGCAGCAGCTTGGACCTGCGCCCGGAGTTGTCAACGAACACGGGCCCCTCGGCGGAGGCGTCGTCACGTTTGCGGCTGCGACGGCTGCCGCGAGCGGCGGCACGGCTTTCGATGGCAGGCTCGGATTGCATTCCACGGATATTAGAGAGCCTTTATGTGGCACAAACTCTGCGTCGCTTGTGAGAGACCCATGAGAAACACGTGAACCTGTCTCTTGCCTGAGAGATCCCCGAATCTCCTGCGCGCCGCCTGCCCGTCATGGGAGGTTTGATTATCCCTTTTGGGCGGGTGTTCATCACCTTTTGCGCGGTTATCTCCATGAACTGTCTGTGTGTCCACTGTTCCCGCGTGATCCGCCCGGTTGTGAGACATTTCCATTTGGGAAACACGCTTTGTTTCCATGCTGAGACAGAAATCACGAGAGCGGGTGCATACGCAATGAGGAGTTTCCTGATGCCGATGGCCGGGGTCACCTGCCTGTTCGCCCTGGCCGTTACAGGATGCTCCGCGGGGTCCGACGGCACGTCGGACGCGGCACCACCCGCGGAGAGCGAACAGGCGAACAGTCCCTCACCATCGGCCGACGCCACATCGTCGAGTACCGGCACCTCCTACGCGCCCTACGTGAGCGCGGTGGAGGCCGATGCCAACGACTCGGCCGGTTCGCCGACGACGTACAACCTGGCGTTCGTCATCGCGAGCGGCAGCAGTTGTACGCCGAAGTGGAACGGCACGAACGCGGTAGGCGACTCGGCCGTGAAGTCCCGTATCGCGGCACTGACCGAGTCGGGCGCCACGGCGCGCGTCTCGTTCGGCGGGGCCTCCGGCAAGGAGCTCGCGGCGACCTGTGACAGCGTGTCCGCGCTCACGGAGGCGTACGGCGAGGCGCTCGACGCGGCCGGCTCCAGCCAGGCCGACTTCGACATCGAGGGCGACGAACTGACCGACTCCGACTCGGTCGCCCTGCGTTCCCAGGCGATCGCGGCCCTCCAGGAGGAACGCCCGGACCTCGAGGTGTCCTTCACCCTGCCGGTGATGCCCTCCGGGCTGGACGCCGACAGCCTGGCGCTGCTGGCGTCCGCGAACAAGTACGACGTCCAGGTCTCCACCGTCAACCTCATGACGATGAACTACGGCGAGTCGTACGCCGGCGACATGGGCGGGTACGCGATCACCTCGGCCACGGCCGCGCAGGCGCAGCTCAAGTCGGCCTTCGGGACGACGGACGCCGACGCCTGGAGGGGGATGGCGCTGACCTCGATGATCGGCACCAACGACGTCGACAACGAGACGTTCTCGCTCGCGGACGCGGCACAGGTGCGGACCTTCGCCGAGGAGAAGGGCATCTCCTGGGTGTCCATGTGGTCGACGTTCCGCGACCAGCAGTGCGAGGACGGCTCCGCCACGGACGACGCGTTGACCAACTGCAGCGGGGTCGAGCAGAGCGCGGGAGCCTTCGCGAAGGCGTTCTCGGAGTAGGACTCGCAGGAGAACTCGGAGGAGGACTCGGTACGTTCGGCCCCTCGGTGGTGTCCGCGACGGGGGCGGCTCACCGCCGCCGGTGTACCAGGCGGCCGTCGATCACCGTGGCCACGCAGGTCGCGGCGCCCCGGTCCGCCAGGGCCGCCTCGTCGGGCACGTCGAAGACGGCGAAGCGGGCGGCGGAGCCGCGTTCCCTGGGCGGGGCGAACTCCACCGGCAGGCCGCAGGCGTAGGGGTCCAGCGAGGGCACCCCGCCGGGCTGCGGCCCGGGCCGGGCCACGACCGCCAGGCCGGTGCGGGCCACGGCGTCCCGCACCGCGCGCCGCCGCAGTTCCGCGCAGGCCACCGCGACCGTGCCGTGGGCCAGCATGCGCTGCACCCCGCGCCGGGCGCTCGCGCCCCAGCGGGCGTCGTCCGGGGCCAGTGCCGTGAGCGCGTCCCCGGTCAGCGGCTCGGTGCCCAGCTCGTCGGCCTCGCGCGGGTCGGGGTGGTAGGCCCGCTCCAGCAACTCCGTGCCGTGCGGGTTGACGAGACCGGGCGTCAGGATGCCGGGCCACTGACGCACCCGCGCCGCCGGATACGCGGCGACGAGCCGATCCAGCGGACCGGTCTCGGCGATCCGGGCGCCCTCCACGGCGAGGGCGCGACCCCTGGAGTCGGCGTGAATCGTCAGCAAGAGGGCCTCAGTTGGACGTGAGGAGCTTCAGTTCGGGGTGGGCGGTGCCGCCGGCGATCGCGGTCGACGAGATGTGGGACATGACCCGCTCGTCGACGGGGTCGTTCGCCGGGTCGTCGTGCACGAGGAGGTGCTCGTACGTCGTCGCGCGCTGCGCCGGGACGCGGCCCGCCTTGCGGATCAGGTCGATGATCTCGAGGCGGTTGGAGCGGTGCTTGGCGCCGGCCGAGGAGACGACGTTCTCCTCCAGCATGATCGAGCCGAGGTCGTCGGCGCCGTAGTGCAGGGAGAGTTGGCCGACCTCCTTGCCCGTCGTCAGCCACGAGCCCTGGATGTGCCGGACGTTGTCGAAGAACAGCCGGGCGATCGCGATCATCCGCAGGTACTCGAAGAGGGTCGTCTGGGTGCGGCCCTTCAGGTGGTTGTTCTCGGGCTGGTACGTGTACGGGATGAAGGCCCGGAAGCCGCCCGTCCGGTCCTGTACGTCACGGATCATCCGCAGGTGCTCGATGCGCTCGGCGTTGGTCTCGCCGGTGCCCATCAGCATGGTGGACGTCGACTCGACGCCCAGCCCGTGCGCGGTCTCCATGATCTCCAGCCAGCGCTCGCCGGACTCCTTGAGCGGGGCGATGGCCTTGCGGGGGCGGGCGGGGAGCAGTTCGGCGCCGGCGCCGGCGAAGGAGTCGAGGCCGGCGGCGTGGATACGGGTGATGGCCTCCTCGACCGTCACCTTCGAGATCCGCGCCATGTGCTCGACCTCGGACGCCCCCAGCGAGTGGATCACCAGCTGCGGGAACGCCTCCTTGATGGCCGCGAAGTGCTTCTCGTAGTACTCCACCCCGAAGTCCGGGTGGTGCCCGCCCTGGAACATGATCTGCGTACCGCCGAGCTCGACGGTCTCGGCGCACCGGCGAAGGATGTCGTCGAGGTCGCGCGTCCAGCCCTTGGCGGTGTCCTTGGGGGCCGCGTAGAAGGCGCAGAATTTGCACGCCGTGACGCACACGTTCGTGTAGTTGATGTTCCGCTCGATGATGTACGTGGCGATGTGCTCGGTGCCCGCGTACAGCCGGCGGCGCACGGCGTCGGCGGCGGCGCCGAGCGCGTGCAGGGGGGCGTCGCGGTAGAGGTCGAGGGCCTCTTCCGGGGTGATCCGCCCGCCGTCCGCGGCACGGTCGAGCACAGACTGGAGGTCGGCCTTCTCGGGCACCGGAGCGTCCCTTTCGTCAAGGGTTGTGGACGGACCGACCCAGCCTACGCCAGCGGTCCCGGCACCCGGACGTCAGGCCGCGTACGCACCGATCAGCAGCCCGGCGAAGGTCCCGGCCAGCATGAAAGGGCCGAAGGCGATCATCGTCTTGCGGCCGGCCCGGCCCACGACGGCCAGCGCGCCGCCGTACAGCGCCCCCAGCGAGAACGCGGCGAACGTGCCCAGCATGACCGTCGCCCAGCCGTACCAGCCGAGGACGGCGCCCATCGAGAGCGCGAGCTTCACGTCGCCGTAGGCCATGCCGCCGGGGTTGACGAGATGCAGCACGAGGAATCCGGCGCCGAGGGCGAGCGCGCCCAGCAGGGCCGTCGTCCAGTCGCCGGCGTGCTCGGGCAGCAGCGCGGCCGGGCCCAGAGTCACGAGGGCGGCGGCCGCGAGCGGGAGAGTGAGCGGATCGGGCAGCCGCCGTACCCGCAGGTCCACGGCGGCCAGCAGCACCCCGGCCGGCGCGAGCAGCAGCCAGACGACGAGTTCGGGCCGGACACCGGTCGCGCCGGCGAGCGCGGCACAGACGACAGCGGTGCCCAGGGCGAGACCGACGCCACCCGGCGCGCGGGAGGCGGTGGGACTCGCGGGTGCCGTCGACTCCGGCCCCGCATCCGGGGCCCGCTCGGCGCAGTGACGGCATCCGGCCCGTCCGAGCCAGCCCCGGATCGGGTGCCCGTCCGGGCAGGTCGACCGCCAGCCGCCGTCCCTCTCCTCCCACGGCACGGAGAACCGGTGGACGGCCCGCGGGAGCAGCGCTCCCACGCCGGCGCCCCAGAGCGCGGCGACGGTGATCAGCGTCAGGTCGCCGGGAGGTGCCGTCACGTGCACGAGCCACCTCCACAGGCCGGGGCACAGGCCCGGGACGGGCAGTGGGACGGCAGGGCGCAGGACGGCGAGGAGAGCCGCGCCAGGAGGGTGGTGCCGACGGCACCCCGTCCGGATCGGCCCCGCGCCCGGGTCACCGTCCGACCTTCGCCATGCGTGCCACCGGGTTGCCCTCCGCCGCGCTGTCCGAGGCGTACGTCAGGTCGTCGCCGGTCGGGGTGAGCCGGATCGTGTGGGGCTCGGGGTTGCAGCCGCTGTGGTTGGTCTCCGCCCCGACCGAGGTGGCGACGACGTCCTTCGCCGTCACCTGCTTCAGCGTCAGGACGTCGACGCAGGCACCGCCGAGCACATCGGTCTGCCGCAGCTCCCCCAGCTTGTCGCCCACGTCGGCCTGTCGGACCGTCACCCGGAAGGTGCCCATCGGGAGGGTGCCGCCGAGGCCGCTGCCCTCGCCCTCCCAGGTGCCGACATAGCGAGCCGGGAGCGCGGTGGGCGCCGCCGAGGGGGCCGGGCCGGTGGTCGTGCCGCCGGTCGGCGCCGGGGCGGCCGGGCCGGAACTCGAACCGCCCGTCGACGGCGAGGAGTCGGCGTCACTGCCGGAGGCGTCGTCGTGGTCCCCGCCGCCGGGCAGCAAGGGGAACAGGAACACCGTCCCGACGGTGACGGCCGCCAGCGCGCCCGCGACCGCCAGCGCGACGGTGCAGCTCAGCCGCCGCCCGCGACCGCCCTCCCCCGGTGTCGCGGTGGCCGCCACGGTGACGGAGACCTTGCCCGGCCGCTGCGGGCCGGTGGCCGCCGGACCGGCGTCCCTCGGCGCGGGGACGAGACCCGGCCCGCCGACCGGAGTGACGGCGCCCCCGCCCATCACCGGCGGCGGCCCGAACTCGCCCAGCGACACCGCCGGTTTCCCCGAGGTCACCGCAGGACTGCTGAAGCCCACCGGCCCGGACGCGACCGGTTGCGCACCGGCTCCCGCTCCCGTCCCCTCCAGGTTCAGCAGCTGTACGGCGCTCCGCCCCAGTTGCTCCACCAGGGCGCCCGGCAGCCAGCCGCCCGCCACCAGTCGGGCGGCGCCCTCGGGGGCGAGCCGCCGGGCCACCTCGGCGGGGGCCGGCCGGGCGGTCGGGTCCTTGGCCAGACACGCCTCGGCCACCGCCCGCAGTTCGCCCCGCAGCCCGGACTCCGGCGTGCCCAGCTCGGGCTGCTCGTGGACGACCTTGTAGAGGAGGGCGGCCGAGGAGTCCCCGGGGAACGGGGGCCGCCCGGTCGCCGCGAAGGCCAGTACCGCGCCGAGGGAGAAGACGTCGGCCGCGCCGGACGCGACCTTGCCGAGGATCTGCTCGGGTGCCATGTAGCCGGGCGAGCCGACGGAGACGCCGGTCGAGGTGAGCGACGCCGTGCCCTCGGTGGCCCGGGCGATGCCGAAGTCGATGAGCAGCGGGCCGTCCATCGTCAGCAGGACGTTGGACGGCTTCACGTCCCGGTGCACCAGCCCCAGTTCGTGCACGGCTCCCAGCGCCTCCGCCAAACCGGCGCCCAGCACCCGTACGGAGTGCTCGGGCAGCGGTCCGCCGGAGGAGGTCACCGCAGCGGCCAGGGACGGGCCGGCCGCGTAGCCCGTGGCGACCCACGGCACGGTCGCGTCCGGGTCGGCGTCCAGGACCGGCGCGGTCCACGCCCCGCCGACCCGCCGCGCGGCCTCGACCTCACGCCGGAAGCGGGCGCGGAACTCCTCGTCGAGCGCGAGGTGCGGGTGCACGATCTTCACGGCGACCGTGCGGCCGCCGGCGCTGCGGCCCAGGTAGACGCGGCCCATCCCGCCGGATCCGAGGCGGCCGAGCAGCCGGTAGGGACCCACGGTCGTGGGTTCGTCGGCTCCGAGCTGCTGCATGCGATGTCCACCTCTCCCCCGAAAGGCGCCCCGCGGGGCCCCGTTGGACTCGGCAGCAGCGTAGTGCCGTGGCTACGGCCGCAGCAGCTCGACCTTCACGTCCGCCGGGAAGCCCGTCGTCGGTCCGACCCGGCGGGCGAACTCGGCGACGGCCTCCAGCTGGGGGCCGCCGAAGCGGAAGTCGAGCGTGGTGAAGTACTGCTCGAGCACCTGCTCGTCGAACTCCTCCCAGCGGGCGGCCTGCTCGGCGACCTTGCCGACCTCGTCGAGGGAGAGGTTGCGGGACTCGATGAAGGCTTCGTGGACCTGGCGGGTGATGACCGGCTCGCGCTCCAGGTACTCCCGGCGGGCCGCCCACACCGCGAAGACGAACGGCAGGCCCGTCCACTCCTTCCAGAGCGCGCCGAGGTCGTGCACCTCCAGGCCGAACTTCGGTGCGTCCAGCAGGTTGGCCCGCAGCGCCGCGTCGCCGATGAGTACGCCCGCCTCGGCGTCCTGCATCATCAGGCTGAGGTCGGGCGGGCAGGCGTAGTAGTCCGGCCGGACGCCGAAACGGTCCGCCAGCAGCAGCTGGGCGAGGCGCACGGAGGTGCGGGAGGTCGAACCCAGGGCGACCCGGGCGCCGTCGAGTTCCTCCAGCGGGACCTTGGAGACGATCACGCAGGACATCACGGGGCCGTCGCAGCCGACGGCGATGTCGGGGAAGGCGACGAGGTCGTCGGCGTTCTTGAGGAACTCGACGAGCGTGATGGGCCCGACGTCGAGGTCGCCCGACACCAGTCGTTCGCTGAGCTTCTCCGGGGTGTCCTTCGTGAGCTCGAAGTCGAGGAGGGTGCCGGTTCTCGCGAGCCCCCAGTAGAGGGGCAGGCAGTTGAGGAACTGGATGTGGCCGACGCGCGGCCGGGTGCGAGAATTGTCCACATCGCGAGGCTAGACCCCATCGGATAGCGTGGGCACTCCACCCCCTCGGTCACCTCGGGTCAACCCCTTTCGGGGATCTTCAAACATCCGGGTGACGTGATCTTGACCTCTATTGCTTTCGGCTGCCCGCATGCTAGGCTCGCCGCAAGTTGCAGTTTGGTTTCCCTTGCAGTACAGAGCCTGCGGAGCATGTAACCGCGGGCTCTCGTCGTTTTCAGACGTATGCAGTTGTGCGGCACTTGCTTTCACGCTTGCAGGGTTCTGGAGCAGGGCAACCCTTTGGGCCCAAGGAGGGCTTATGGCTACCGGAACCGTGAAGTGGTTCAACGCCGAAAAGGGCTTCGGCTTCATCGCCCAAGAAGGCGGCGGCCCCGACGTCTTCGTCCACTACTCCGCGATCAACGCGCAGGGTTTCCGCTCGCTCGAGGAGAACCAGCAGGTCTCCTTCGACGTGACGCAGGGCCCGAAGGGTCCCCAGGCGGAGAACGTCACCCCCGTCTGATCTTCACACCCTGAGATCGCAAGTCTGAGAGCAGTACCCAAGGAGCCCTGTGCCGGTCGGCACGGGGCTCCTGCCTTTGTCCTGCGGCCGGTGGTGGCGCGGAACCGCCCCCGTTGTCGGTGGCTCCTCCTAAGCTCGCCGCCCATGACCGACACCACGGACTCGACCTCCACCACGCCGGACCCGATCGCGCCGGCGTCCGCCCCCGCCACCCCCGGCTTCGTCACCGCCACCCGTACCTTCTACGACGCCATCGCCGAGGACTACGCCGAGCGCTACCGGGACGAGCTGGCGGGCAGGCCGCTGGAGCGGGCCGTGCTCACCGCGTACGCCGAGCTGGTCGGCGCCGGGGGCCGGGTGGCGGACCTCGGGTGCGGTCCCGGCCGGTCGACGGGGTTCCTGGCATCGCGGGGACTCGACATCAGCGGACTCGACCTGTCGGAGTCGATGCTGGCGATCGCCCGGCGCGAGAACCCGACGATCCGGTTCGCGCAGGGCTCGATGCTGGAGCTGGACTTCGCCGACGGGAGTCTGGCGGGGGTCGTCTCCTTCTACTCCTCCATCCACACCCCTGTGGACGAGCTGCCCGCCCTCTTCGCCGGGTTCCGCCGGGTGCTCGCCCCCGGCGGCCATCTCCTGCTCGCCTTCCAGGTCGGCGACGAGCCGCGCCACTACGACCGGCCGTGGGGCCATCCGGTGACCCTCGACTTCCAGCGGCGCCGTCCGGAACGGATGGCCGAGCTGCTCACGGCGGCCGGTTTCGCGATGCTGTCGTGCACGGTGCGGGAGCCGGACGCCGAGCTGGGCGAGTCGACCCCGCAGGCGTTCCTGATCGCCCGCCGGCCTTCCTGACCTCCGCAGGCCTTCCCGACCGCCCGCGGACCGGACGTCCGAGACCTGGCATGGAGTGGCCCGAGCCGGGTACGGGAGTGACGGGCGAGGTTTGGGAAACTGGTGGGTATGGACATCGAGCACAGGAACAACGTCAGCATCACCGGTAACCCGCAGGGGCCCACGGTGGTGCTGGCGCACGGGTTCGGCTGCGATCAGAACATGTGGCGGCTCACGGTGCCCGCACTGGCCGGGAAGTACCGGGTGGTGACGTTCGACTACGTCGGGTCCGGGCGCTCGGACCTGTCCGCGTTCTCGGAGGACCGCTACTCCACTCTCGACGGTTACGCGCGAGACGTGGTGGAGGTGTGCGAGGCGCTGGACCTGCGCGACGCGGTGTTCGTGGGGCACTCGGTCAGCGCGATGATCGGCGTCCTGGCCGCCGACCGGGCCCCGGAGCGCATCGGGGCCCTGGTGATGATCGCCCCGTCCCCGCGGTACATCGACGACGAGGACTACCGGGGCGGGTTCAGCGCGCCGGACATCGACGAACTGCTGACGTCGCTGGAGTCGAACTATCTGGGCTGGTCGGCGGCGATGGCGCCGGTGATCATGGGGAACCCGGAGCGGCCCGAGCTCGGTGAGGAGCTCAACAACAGCTTCTGCGCCACCGACCCGGACATGGCACGCGTCTTCGCCCGGACCACGTTCCTGTCGGACTCGCGGGACGACCTGAAGAGCGTGCGGGTGCCGACGCTGGTGCTGGACTGCACGCAGGACGCCATCGCGCCACCGGAGGTCGGCGCCTTCGTCCACCGGTCGATCCCCGGCTCGACGCTGATCACCCTCGACGCCACCGGACACTGCCCCCACCTGTCGGCGCCCGAGGCCACCAACGAGGCGATCACCGCCTTCCTCGCGGGGCTGCGGTGATGTGTCGGCCGGGTCGGCAGCCCGACCCGGCCGACGCCGACAACGGCCGGACCTCCGACGCCGCGTTCGCCGCGCTGCTGGAGGACAGCGCCGAGGACCTGTACGAGAGCGCGCCGTGCGGCTACCTGTCCATGCTGATGGACGGCACCATCGCGAAGATCAACGCCACACTGCTGGACTGGCTCGGTCTGGAGCGGGAGGCGGTGGTGGGCCGGATGCGGTTCACCGACCTGCTGACCGTGGGCGGCAAGCTGTACCACGAGACCCATTTCGCGCCGCTGCTGCGCATGCAGGGCAAGATCGGCGGCATCGCCCTGGAGATGAAGCAGACCGGCGGCGGCCGGATGCCGGTGCTGGTCTCCTCCGTGGTCAAGTACGGCGGCGGCGGCGAGCCGCTGCTGATCCGCACCACCGTCTTCGACGCCCGGGACCGCCGCGCCTACGAGGAGGAACTCCTGCGCGGCCGCAGGGCCGCCGAAGAGGCGCACCGGCGGGCGGAGGCCGACCGCGCCAGGTTGCAGGAGGCCCTCGCGGTGCTCCAGCAGTCGCTGCTGCCCGCCACCCTGCCGCCGGTGCCCGGGGTGGAGACGGCCGCCCACTACTACACCGCCTCCCCCGACCGGCTCGGCGGCGACTTCTACGACGTCTTCCCGGTCGACGGCAAACGGTTCGCGTTCTTCCTCGGTGACGTGTGCGGCAAGGGGCCCCAGGCCGCCGCCGTCACCTCGCTGACCCGCTACACCCTGCGGGCCGCCGCGCTGCACGACTGTGACCCGGTCGCGGCCCTGTCGACGCTCAACAAGGTGCTGCACGAGCGGTACTCCGCCGGCGGCGACCCGCGCTACTGCACCGCCGTCTTCGGCGTTCTCGAACCCGACGTGGAGAGCGGGCGGGTCACCGTCCGGATCGCCTCGGGCGGCCACCCGCCGGTCCTCGTCCTGCGCGCCGACGGCACGGCCGACTTCCTGCCCACCCCGGGCGGCCTCCTCGTCGGGGTCCTGCCCGACGCGCGTTTCGTCGCCGCGACCACGGTCCTCGCCCCCGGCGACACCGTCCTGCTCTACACCGACGGCCTCACCGAGGCCCGTGTCGGCGAGGACCGGGACCACCTGTTCGGCGACGAGGCCCTGCGCGACTTCGCCGCCCAGCACGCCGGCCGGTCCCCGCAGGCCGTCGTCCACGCCCTGACCGGTCTGCTGGACGAGTTCGGCGACGGCCTCGACGACGACACCGCGTTGCTCGCGCTCGGCGTCCCCGCCCCCGACTCCGGCCCCGACTCCGACTCCGACTCCGATTCCGAGGCACCGAAGAACACGCCATGAGTCCGCTGAAGATCACCGCACGAGACACCGCGACCGGCCCGGTCCTGGAGATCCTCGGCGACCTCGACTACACCCACGCCGGCGAGCTGCGCGACCTGCTCGCCACGCTGACCCTCCGGCCGGGCCAGCTGCTCATCCTGGATCTGGCCGGCATGGACTTCTGCGACTCCAGCGGGCTCACCGCGCTGATCGCGGCCCGGCACCACACCCACGCCGCCCACGCGGACATCGCGCTGGCCGCCGTCCCGGCCAACACCCTGCGCGTCCTGCGCATCGTCGGCCTCGACCAGATCTTCACCCTGCACCCCGACAGCGAGAGCGCCGCCCGCAACCCGCGGCCGAGCCACTGAGCGACCACCCCACCCGACCCCGCCCCTATTGAACACGTTCAAAAAGTCTGCCAGGGTCTGGGCATGAGAGGGCGTCCAGCACCTGAGGAGCCGAGCGGACCGTGCGGGTCACGAGCCGGATCTTCCCGGGCGAGCCCGGCACAATGGGGTCATGATCGAGGTACCGCAGGCCTTCGTGAACGGCACCGTCCAGCGGGAGGGGAAACGCGGGGCGAGCTGGGTCGAGGAACTTCCCGCGCTGGTCGCCGAGTTGCTCGACCGCTGGGGTTGCGTGCCCGACGGTGACGTCCTGCACGGCGGCGTCGGGATCGTCGTACCGGTGCTGCGACGGCCCGACCGGACCCCCGGCGTCATCAAGGTGTCCTTCCCTCACCCGGGCAACGTCCACGAGCCCGACGCCTTCGCCGCCTGGGGCGGGCAGGGGGCCGTCCGGCTGTACGAGCGGGACGACGCGCACTTCGCGATGCTGCTGGAACGGGTGCGGGCGTCGTCCCTCGCCGAGGTCGAGGACGCCGAGGAGGTCGCCCTCGTCGCCGGGCGGATCAGCCGTCGGCTCGCCGTCCCCGCGCCGGACGGCCTGCCCCGGATGAGCGACATGGCCGCCGGGTGGAAGCGGCAACTGCACCGCGACCAGGCGGAGTTCGCCGACGCCCTGCCCACCCGCACGGTCGACGCGGCCCTGGACACCGTACGAGAACTCGGGGGCGGCCGGACCGATCTGCTCGTCCACGGAGACCTGCACGCCCGTAACATCCTGCGCGCCGACCGTGAACCGTGGCTCGCCGTCGACCCCAAGGGATGGGCCGGGGACCCCGCCTACGACGGCGGCACCCTGCTCAAGCCGCTGATCTTCGGACACGTCATGCGGCACGGCGAGGGCGACCTGCGCCGGGTCGCCCACCGCATCCTCGACCACTTCGCGGAGGCCGCCGGACTGGACCGCGAACGCACCCGCCGCTGGGCGCAGTTCCACCTCGTCCAAGCCGCCTTCCACGGGCGACGCCGCGGGTTCCGCATCGCCCGCGAGGGCCCCCGCCTCGACCTCGTCACCCAGTTCCTGGACCGGCTGGCGGAGACCCTCACCCCGTATCGGCACCCCTCACACCCCTGAGCCTCACACCCCTGAGCCTCCCGTCCGGTCGGTCTCAGGTCGTCCCGCCCGTGCCGCCGCGCCGGGAGGACGGCCCCGACGAGCCGAGCGGCGGTTCGGCCCAGACCGTCCGGTGCCTGGGCCGAATTCCTCGCCCGCGCCGTGAAGTGATCAGCGCAGTACGGCCGCCAGCAGGTCGGCTCCGAGCGCCGTCACGGCGGGCAGATCGAGCGTGTGGCGGACGTAGCGACCGTCCCGTCGGGCCGTCAGCAGCCCCGCGCGGCGCAGGGCGGCGAGGTGGCGGGAGACCTCCGGCGGTGTGAGGTCCCAGGCGTGGGCCAGTTCGCGGTTGGTGTGCGGGCCGCGGGCCAGGGTGCGCAGCAGCCGCAGCCGTACCGGATGGGCGAGTGCCTCCAGCCGTAGGGTGACCGTCTCCAGCGATACCGGCTCCGCCGGACCCGGCTCGTCCGTCGGGTTCTGGACGACCGGGTACTGGACCACCGGCTGCCACCCGGGCGCGTGGACCGCCACCAGGTGCGGACGGCCGAAGACACTGGGGATGAAGGTGACTCCGGTGCCATGGGCGGCGGTCGCCTTGTCCTGGAGCTTGTCCACGACGATGCAGTCGCCGTCCGGTGCCAGGGTGACCGCGTCGGAGACCGACGCGAGGGCCGCGCCGATGCCCTGACGCTTCAACAGGTCGTTCTTCAGGCGCAGGTCGGTGGCGAGTCGTACGGCGACGTCCGCCCAGGCGGCGTCGAAGAAGGCCTCGCCGCACTGTTCGAGGGTGTGGCGCACCCGCGCCCGCACGGCGGCCGGGTCGGCGAGCAGCCGTTCCGCGAAGGCCTCTTGCAGCGCGCCGCAGGACTGACGGCTGGGGAGCGCCGGCCGTCGCCGCGGTGTCCGTGGTCTGCACCCTGGGCGAGATCGTCTACGCGGGCAGCGCCACCGCGCTGGTCACCGTCCTCGCCCCGGCGTATGCCCTGGGGCGCGTCCTCGCCCGCTTCGGGCTGTCCACGGGCTTCGGCCTCGCCGTCTCCCCGGCGGTCATCACCGCTCTCGCGTCCCACGGGCCGGCCGCGCTCTGGGGCAGCCTCGCCGGTGCGACGCTCCTCTCCGCCTCCGCCGTCGCCACCGGGAAGGATCAGGGAACGCAGCCCAGGGAATCCGGAGCCGGGCCCAGCGGATCTTCCGCCAGCACCTCCGGAGCGCTCAGTGCCGCCTCGTAGACCTGCCGCTCGAAGACGAAAGGCCCCAGGGGCAGTTCGCCCCACTCCGCACGCTCCGGGTAGTGGAAGCCGGACCAGGTGACGGTCGTGGGGGTCACGGCGACGCGGGCCATGAGGGGCCAGCACTGCCAGATGCCGCAGGGGCAGCCGAGGAGTGGGGTCCGGTCTGCCGTACGCAGGAACGGGTTCTCCGTGAAGTCGAGGACGCCCAGCCCGCCGTGCTGCCCCCAGATCAGCTCGGCCGACTCCCGCTCCTGTTCCTCGAACTGCCCCTCCAGCTCCGGCCGCCACAGCTCCCGCGTCGCCCAGGCGGTCAGCGCCCGCAGGTCGACCCCGTCGACGCGAACACCCCAGACCGGGGCGGCGGGGCGATCGTCCCAGGGACAGTGGAAGAACTCGACACGGTTCACGCACCGCATACTTCCCGGCCGGGCGTCACCCCGCGAACCCTTTAGTGCTGGTACAGCCCTTCCACCTGGTCCGCGAAGTCGGCCAGGACCGCCTCCCGGCGGAGTTTCATCGACGGGGTGAGGTGGCCGGCGTGCTCCGAGAAGTCGGTCGGGAGGATGGCGAAGCGGCGGATCGACTCGGGTCGGGAGACCAGCTTGTTGGCCTCGTCGATCGCCCGCTGGAGCACGGCGCGCAGTTCCGGGTCGTCCATCAGCAGCTCCACCGGGACCGGGTGCTTGCCGTTCATCTGGCGCCAGTGGGTGAGGCCGTCCGGGTCGAGGGTGAGGAGCACGGAGACGTAGGGGCGGCCGTCGCCGAGGACCATGGCCTGGGAGATCAGCGGGTGGGAGCGCAGCCAGTTCTCCAGGGGCGCGGGGGCGACGCTCTTGCCGCCCGCCGTGATGATCATCTCCTTCTTGCGGCCGGTGATCGTCAGATAGCCCTCGTCGTCCAGTTCGCCGAGGTCGCCGGTGGGCAGCCAGCCGTCGGGGGCGGCGGGGACCACTCCCCCGGCCGCCGGGTCCCAGTAGCCCCGCAGGACGTGGTCGCCGGCGATCAGGATCTCGCCGTCCGCCGCTATGCGGATCTTCGTCCCCGGCAGCGGCCAGCCGACCGTGCCCAGGCGGGGTTTGAGCGGCGGGGTGACGGTGGACGCGCCGGTCGTCTCCGTCAGGCCGTAGCCCTCGTAGATCTCGATGCCCGCGCCGAGGTAGAAGGCGGAGAGGCGCCGTCCCAGGGGCGAGCCGCCGCAGATCGCGTGGCGGACGCGGCCGCCCATGGCGTTGCGGATGCGCCGGTAGACGAGCGGGTCGTACAGGGTGCGGGCGGCGCGGAGGGTGGCCGCCGGACCGGATCCGGTGCCGGTCTTCTGCGCCTCGACCGCCTCGCCGTAGCGGCGGGCCACGTTGACCGCCCGGTCGAAGGAGGACAGCTTGCCGCCGGCCTCTGCCTTCGCGCGGGCGGTGTTGAAGATCTTCTCCAGCATGTACGGGATGGCCAGCAGACAGGTGGGTCTGAAGGCCGCCAGGTCCGGGAGGAGTTCGTCGGCCTTCAGGCTCGGGGCGTGGCCGAGGCGGACCCGGGCGCGGACGCAGGCGATGGCGACCATGCGGCCGAAGACATGGGACATGGGGAGGAAGAGGAGGACGGAGAGATCCTCGCCGCTCGACTTGAAGATCGGGTAGAGGAGCTCGATCGCGTTGTCGACCTCGGCGAAGAAGTTGCCGTGGGTGAGGGCGCAGCCCTTGGGGCGGCCCGTGGTGCCGGAGGTGTAGATGAGGGTGGCGAGCGTGTCGGGGACGAGCATTCCCCTGCGGATCTCGACCTCGGCGTCCGGTACGTGCTCGCCCGCCTCGATCAGCCGGTCCACATGCCCCTTCTCCATCACCCACAGGTGGTGCAGGTCGGGCAGCCGGTCGAGTTCGGGGCCGAGGGCCGCCGCCTGGGCGGTGCTCTCGGTGACCAGGGCGACCGCGCCGGAGTCGTGCAGGATCCAGCGGGTCTGGAAGACGGAGGAGGTCGGGTAGATGGGGACGGTGACCAGGCCGGCCGCCCAGGCCGCGAAGTCGAGCAGCGTCCACTCGTAGGTCGTGCGGGCCATGATGGCGAGCCGGTCGCCGGGCACGAGGCCCTCCGCGATCAGCCCTTTGGCCACCGCGTGGACCTGGGCGGCGAAGCGTTCGGCCGTGATGTCCGTCCACTCGCCGTCCTGGCCCCTGCGGCTGAGGACCACCGCCTCGGGGGCGGCGGCCGCGTTGTCGTAGGGCAGGTCGGCGAGCGAGCCGTACGTCACCGGGCGCGCGAACGCCGGTACGGAGGCCTCCCGTACGGCGCCGTCCAGCCGTCGGGTCTCGGGTTCCACCAGCGTGGGGGGAGCGTCGGGGTCGGCGAAGGCCGAACCGGCAGCTGGATACGGCGTGGACACGGGCGGCTCCCTGGGCGTGCAGCGACGAAACTGCTTGCTGCATGACGTACGTGCCTCGCGCACCGAGGCGTTCAACCGGGATGCCCCCTAAGAAAGGGGTTACCGCCAGTTAGGTAGGGGATCGTACGGCGCTCTCGTGTGGGGCTTGTGCGTGTTCCGGGAGGTTCCGGGGCTGGGTATGTGCAATCTCGCGGATTATCTGAGGAACGTTCACGTTCGTTCCAGAATCGCCGTAACTCCCTGCCCGCCCGCCGCGCAGATCGAGATCAACCCCCGTGCGGGGCCCTCCCGTTCGGCGAGCAGCTTGGCCAGGGTCGCCACGATGCGGGCGCCGGTCGCCGCGAAGGGGTGGCCGGTGGCGAGGGAGGAGCCCGCGACGTTGAGGCGGTCGCGGTCCACCGGCGCGAGACCCTGCTTCTCCCAGGCCGCGAGGGTCGCGAGCACCTGGGAGGCGAAGGCCTCGTGGATCTCGACCAGGTCGAAGTCCTCGATGCCCAGACCGGCTCGCTCCAGCATGCGCGGGACAGCGTACGCGGGTGCCATCAGCAGCCCGTCCTCGCCGCCCGCGACATCGCCGCGCACGAAGTCGACGGCCGCCGTCTCGTACGCCGTCAGATAGGCGAGCGGCTCCAAGCCCCGCGCCTCGGCCCACTCCTCGGAGGCGAGGAGCACGACCGCCGCGCCGTCCGTCAGCGGCGTCGAATTGCCCGCCGTCATGGTCGGGTCGGGGCCGTCGGTGCCGAACACCGGCTTGAGCGCGGCAAGTTTTCCCACCGTGGAATCCGGCCGCAGGTTCTGGTCGCGGGCCAGGTGGCGGAAGGGAACCACCAGGTCGCCGAAGAAGTCGCGTTCGTAGGCGGCGGCGAGCCTCTGGTGGCTGGTGGCCGCCAGTTCGTCCTGGGCCTCGCGTGCGACACCCCAGGCGCGGGCGGTGACCGCCGCGTGCTCGCCCATGGAGAGACCGGTGCGCGGTTCGGCGTTGCGCGGGATCTCGGGGACCAGATGGGACGGGCGGATCCGCGCGAGAGCCCTGACCCGGTCACCCGTCGACTTCGCCCGGCGGGCTTCGAGGAGGATGCGGCGCAGGCGGTCGTTCACGCCGAGCGGGGCGTCGCTGGCGGTGTCGGCGCCGCCCGCGATCGCGGACTCGGTCTGGCCGAGCGCGATCTTGTTGGCGGCGGCGATCACGGCCTGGAGGCCGGTGCCGCAGGCCTGCTGGATGTCGTAGGCGGGGGTGCGGGCGTCGAGCTTCGAGCCGAGGACGGTCTCGCGGGCGAGGTTGAAGTCGCGGCTGTGCTTGAGGACGGCCCCGGCGACCACCTCCCCGACGACGCCGGGCACGTCGAGCGCGTAGCGGTTCGCCAGGCCGTTCACGGCCGCTGTCAGCATCTCCTGGTTGGAGGCGGTGGCGTAGGGGCCGTCGGATCGGGCGAAGGGGATGCGGGTGCCGCCGACGATCGCCACCCGGCGGATCCGCGGCAGCTCCGGCCGGGGTTGCGGCTCGCCGCTCTCCGCGACCTTCAGGTGGCTCACTCGCCGGCTCGCCCGTGACGGTTCCGAGGTACTCATCTCGACCTGCTCCTCACCCGTGACCTAGACTTACCCACGGTAACCTTACTCCAGAGTAAGCACCTGGTACGAGGTGCGCGCCGAGCCCGTGGGAGATCATCATGGCCGACCGCTATCTGAGCTTCACCGCCACGGCCCCCGGCCGGTTCCTCACCTCGCGGCTCGGGCTCCCGCAACCGGCCGCGCTCCGCCGCTGGACGGACGAACGGCCCTGTCTCGAAGGCCGGTTGCTGCACCTCACCGCCGGCGGGCCCTCCGCACTCGACCTCGCGCCGGTCCTGGCCCGCACCGGCCTGCCCACGACCACCGGAACGGCCTCCGCCCCCACGGGGACGGACTCCACCCCCGCCGGGACGACCTCGGCCCCCGCCGGGGCCGCCGGGCCCGTCGCCGTCGTGCTGGACGCGACCGGGGTCCGCGACGTCGACACGCTCGCCGAGGTGCACGCGGCCCTGCACCCGGTCGTGCGGTCGGTGGCGGCGAGCGGGCGGGTCGTCGTGCTGGGCGCCCCCCTGGACGCCCGGGACCACCATCAGGCGGCCGTACAGCATGCCTTGGAGGGGTTCACGCGGTCCCTGGGCAAGGAGATCGGACGGGGCAGGACCGTCAACCTCGTCCGGCTGACCGACGCGTCCGCCGCCGAGTCCACCCTGCGCTTCCTCCTCTCCCCCAAGTCGGCGTACGTCAGCGGCCAGGTGATCGAGGTGGGGGCCGAGGCGCCCGACGGCCCCGTCGACTGGGCGCTTCCCCTCCTCGGCCGCACCGCGCTCGTCACCGGCGCCGCCCGCGGCATCGGGGCCGCCGTCGCGGAGACGCTGGCCCGGGACGGCGCCCATGTCGTCGTCCTGGACGTACCGCAGGCCGAGGAGGACGCCCGCCGGGTCGCCGCGCGGCTGGGCGGCACCGCCCTCACACTCGACATCACGGCCGCCGACGCGGGCGAACGCATCGCCGCCGAACTCCCCGACGGACTCGACGTACTGATCCACAACGCGGGGATCACCCGGGACCGGCGACTGGTCAACATGCCCGCCGAACGCTGGAGTTCGGTGCTCGACGTCAATCTGGCGAGCGTGCTGCGCACCACGGACGCGCTGCTCGCCAAGGGCGCCCTGCGGACGGGTGGGCGGATCGTGGCCACCGCCTCCATCGCCGGACTCGCGGGCAACGCGGGACAGACCAACTACGGCGCGAGCAAGGCGGGCGTCGCCGGGCTGGTCCGGTCCCTCGCGCCCCACGCGCTCGCCGAACACGGGGTCACGGTGAACGCGGTCGCGCCCGGCTTCATCGAGACGAAGATGACGGCCGCGGTGCCGTTGTTCCTCCGCGAGGCGGGCCGCCGGATGAACTCCCTCGCGCAGGGCGGCCTGCCCGTCGACGTCGCCGAGACGACCGCCTGGCTCGCCCACCCGGCGTCCGGCGCGGTGAACGGGCAGGTCGTGCGCGTGTGCGGCCAGAGTCTGCTGGGGGCGTAGTGACCGGCATGGTGACCTTCCTCTCCGGGCCACCCGCCCTCGGGCCGCGGCTCGCCCTCGGCGCGCTGCGCTCGCCGTTCAGGCGGCCCCGGCCGGGCGTCGCGTTCCCCGGCACCGGCGACCGGCTCGTCCTGCCCGGCCTGCGGGTGGACCTGGCCCGGCTGGCGGCCTACGAGCGGGTGTGCGCCTTCCCGACCGGCGAGGACTCCCTGCCGCTCACCTATCCGCACGTCCTGGGCTTCCCGCTGGCCATGCGGATCATGAGCGGCCGGGGCTTCCCGCTGCCGCTGCTCGGCCTCGTCCACACCTCGATCGAGATGACCCGCCACAGCGCCCTCGCGGCCACCGGCAGCCACGAACTCACCGTGTACGTCGAGCGGTTGGCCGCACACCGGCGAGGAACCGCGGCGGTCGTCGTCACGGAGATGCGGGACGGCGACGCGCTCGTCTGGGAGTCGACGAGCACATATCTGACCCGCCACCGCACCGAGGCCACGCCCGCGCCCCGGGAAGCGGAGCCGGGTGCCCCGCCGTCGGCGCCGGCCCCCTGCCCGCTCCCCGTGCTCGACGAGTGGCGGCTCGCCGCCGACGTCGGACGCCGCTACGGCGCCGCGTCGGGCGACCGCAACCCCATCCACCTGCACCCGCTCACCGCCCGCCTCTTCGGCTTCCCCCGGGCCATCGCGCACGGCATGTGGACCGTGGCCCGCTGCCTCGCCGCGCACGGCACCCCCCAGGCCGTACGGGTGCGGGCGGAGTTCCGGGCACCGGTCCTGCTGCCGGGAACGGTGGCCTTCGCGTCGGACGCCGAACGGTTCGAGCTGCGCGGGACGGGAGAGACGGGACGGGTGCATGTGAGCGGCCGGGTGGATCCGCTCGTCCCGTGACGGGACCCGGGAGACCGGACGCCGGGGAGACCGGTGCGTCGTATACCCCCGGCCCGGGAGACCGGACACCCGGACACCGGTGTCCCGTACCCCCGGGGCCCGGGAGACCGGACGTCCGGGAGACCCCACCCGGGACACCTGCGCGCCCTGTCGCCGGGCGGGGCGCCGCTTGCCCTGGCCGTCACGGCACGCTTCCGCCGGATCGCCCGGTGGTCCTGCGCGATCGGCCCCCATCACTGCCCCGGAGGTCCTTACCCCGGCCGCGTCCGGTCGAGCACAGTGGTGGGTTCAGCCGGATCCGTCTCTGAAAGGAGCGTCCATGCGCGCGCAGGACCAGGAGAACGACCTGGGTAACACCCGCCGGCCCAAGGCCGGGAGGGGCACCCCACGGTCGTCGCTCACGGGACCGGCGGCGGGACTGCTCGCCCTCCAGCGCTCGGCGGGCAACGCGGCGGTGACGCGTGCCATCGAGGAGCAGCGGCACGAGCACGGCCCCGGCTGCGGCCACGCGGACCGGTCGGTCCAGCGGGCCGCGGAGACCGACGAGGCGCAGCAGACAGCGGTGCAGCGCCAGGTGTCGCTGGCCGAGGTGACCGGATCCGGCGGCCGGGGTCTGGACCCGCGCATCCAGGCCAAGGCCGAGCAGGCGTACGGCATGCCGCTCGGTCACGTGCGCGTGCACAACGACGCGACCGCCCAGCGCGCGAGCGCCGACTTCCAGGCCCACGCCATGACCGTCGGGCATCACATCCTGCTCGGTTCGTCCCAGGTGGACGACGAGACGATGTTCCACGAGCTCGACCACGTCCGGCAGCAGTCGCAGGGCCCGGTGGCGGGCACCGACAACGGCTCGGGCGTGAAGGTGTCCGACCCGGGCGACGCGTTCGAGCGTCAGTCGACCGCGAACGGCCGGCTGGTCGCCCAGGGTTCGGCCCCCGACCTCTCGCTGCCCGGCTCGGCGGGCCACGGGGCTCCGGTGCAGCGGGCGGCGGTCGGCACCGGCGAGCGGCACAGCGTGCAGCGGATGCCCAAGGAGGCGACCAAGTCCAAGGGCGGCAGGGGTGGCAAGGGCGGCAACAAGGCCACCGTGGCGCAGGCGATCACCAAGGCCCTCGTGGAGAACCACGGCTGGAAGGCGTACGGCGGGCAGCAGAACAAGACCGTGCACTTCCCGGTCCCCTCCGACAACGCCCCCGCGCATGCGAAGAGTGAGGGGCTCAAGGGCTCCGCGCTGAGCGCGATGTACCACGGCACCGACAACATCCGGAAGGAACGCTCCTTCTCGGCGGAACGCCCGGAGCAGGCCCTGCGCTGGATCTCCACCGTCACCTTCAACTACCTCAACGACCTGCGCAAGCAGCCCGAGGAAGTACAGGCGGGCGTGAGCGCCGTCCAGCAGGAGGGGCCGGAGGGCGCCGCGACGCGGTACCAGCTGTACATCTCGTCGAACAAGGACGGCGCCAACAAGGCACTCTCCGACCTGTACGAAGGCAAGGCCAGCGCCGCGGAGTTCCTCAAGGCCATTCTGCAGGCCGGCGCGTCGAACCTCCCCGGCCGCACGGCGCTGGAGCAGAGGCACGCTCAGAAGCTGGCCTCACGTCTGCTGGGCGACCAGCAGGGCAGGGACGCGTACAGCGCGGTTCTCCAGGCTCTCGGTGGCTCGGTGAGCGTGCCCGCGAAGCGGGAGGACGCCGCCACGGACGGCCTGCACGCCGAGCGCCGCATCATGGAGAGCGCGCCGGCGGGAAGCGTCTCCGCGATCGCCGGGGTCAAGCGGCCCTGCATGGTCTGCTACATGGAACTCTTCGTCGGCGACGACTCCAAGCGCCCCGGCCCCTACTGGCCGAGCAAGGCCTCCAACATCGGGGAGTCCGACTACACCATCGCGAACGCCGACATGCTCGCGCTGCGCATCCACACGGCGGCGCAGACGGGCGGCGGCACGCACGTCAGCCTCCGGGTCGACTGCGAGGGCCAGGAACGGGTGGACACCGGATACGGTTCCGAGTCCGACTCCTCGGCCTCGGACAGCGAGCAGGCCCCGACGCTGATACCGGCGGACGCGATGGACGTGAGCTGAGGCGCCACCCCGCGGGAATGCCCGCGGGCTCTGCCGCGGGGCTTTTCAGGCCTCCGGCGGGGTCCAGGGGCGGCCGTCCATGAGGTTGCCCAGGCCGGCCCAGGCGAAGTTCATCAGGGTCGCCGCCGTCTGGCGGGCGGTGGTGCCGTCGGCGGTGTTGGCCCAGGCGGCGAGGGACTCGGCGGCGCCGACCAGCGCCTCGGCGAGTCCGGCGACCTCGCGTTCGGGGAAGTCGGCGTCCAGGGGGGTCCCGCCGCACGAGCGAAGCCGGGGGTGGGGGACGGCCTCCCTGGCCGCGACCACGATCAGCTGCGTGACGAAGGCGACGATCTCCTCGCGCATCGCCGTGACCTCGGCGGCGAAGGGCTCCCCGTGCGTGCGGGCCTGGAGGTGCAGGACGGACCAGGCGTGCGGATGCTCGGCGGTGTGCGCGAAGAACGCCCGCAGACCGTCCCAGAGTTGGCGGTCGGCGGGCAGGTCGGTGCGGACGCCGTTGCGTACCGCCTCGACGAGCGCCTTGGCCTCGCGCCTGATGCAGGCGGTGAAGAGCTCTTCCTTGGAGTTCAGGTACAGGTACACCAACGGCTTGGACACGCCCGCGAGTTCGGCGATCTCGTCCATAGACGCGGCCATGTACCCCCGGCGGCCGAAGGTCTCCACGGCGGCGTCGAGCATCTGCTGCTCGCGGACCGCACGCGGCATCCGCTTGGTCTTCACGGTCCCCATGCGCACAGCGTAGTTGGGCCCACCCGGGTCATCGCCCGGCCGGCCCCGCCGCCCGGTGCGCTAGGAGGTCTGCGTCTGGCCCTGGGGCCGGGTCGTCTCGTCGATCGCGGCGTCCTCCTGGGACTTGTTGGCCTCCAGGTTGGCCTTCATACGGTCCACCCGCTGCACCACGTGCACCGAGGCGCGGTCGCGCTCCTTGCGCAGCACCACGAAGCTGATCGGCGCGGAGATCACCAGCGAGAGCAGCAGGATCCACATGATGTTGGAGTCGCCGAGGCCGCGGGGAACGACGCCCGAGTAGACGAGGCCCCAGACGACCACGAGGCAGCCGGCGAAGACACCGAGGCGCATCAGTGTGTAGCGGAGCATGTCAATCCACTCTTCCGATTCCAAAAGGGGCCGTCGTCCAGTGAAGCACGCCGGGGACCCGATCTTGCATCGGGGTGCGAGGCGTCGGAGCGCTCCGGCCGGAGCCGTCCGGTCGGGGCCGTCCGGTCGGCGGCGGGAGTCCGGGGCGGGGGGTGCGGGCCGGGATCAGGTCAGCGGCAGCAGCATGATGATGTCGTCGCGGTCGTCGCCCGGGGCGACCCTGATGGCGCCGGGCACCCGGCCGACCTCCTTGTAGCCGCAGGAGGCGTAGAAGTGTTCCAGGCCGAGTCCGCCGCGGCAGGTGAGGCGGATCGCGTCGATGCCGTCGAAGCCGCGGGCCTCCTCGGCGGCGGCCGCCAGCAGGTCGCGGCCGTAGCCCCTGCCCTGGTGCCGCGGGTGCACCATCACCGTGTAGAGCATCACCCAGTGGGTCTGGAGCCGGTGGGTGTTGAAGCTGAGGAACGCCGTCGCCGCCACCTCGCCGGCCGGGTCGTGGCCGACCAGCAGCCGGGTGCGGCCCTCGACCATCTGGACGAGGTGGCGGACCAGTTCCGGCCGGACCGTCTCCCGCTCCACCGGCGCCACGAAGCCGACGGCTCCGCCCGCGTTGGAGACGTCCGTCCACAGGTCGAGGATGCCGTCACGCAGGGCGGGGGTGACGGCGGGGTCGAGAGTGAAGGTAAGGGCCACACCAGGATAGTAGCCCTTACCCGCCTGCCTTTACCCACCGCTGCGGTCGTCCGGTCGGCTCACACCCGCATCGGCTGCGGCGACTCGCGGAGCGCCGGGTCGGGGCCGTCGTACTCGCGAATGATCTCGTACCGCGTGTTGCGCTCCACCGGGCGGAAACCGGCGTCCCGGATGAGGTCCAGCAGGTCGTCGCGGGTCAGCTTGTTCGGGGTGCCGTAGTTGTCGGCGTCGTGCGTGATCTTGTACTCGACGACCGAGCCGTCCATGTCGTCGGCGCCGTGCTGGAGCGCGAGCTGCGCGGTCTGGACGCCGTGCATGACCCAGAAGACCTTGACGTGCGGGACGTTGTCGAAAAGCAGCCGGGACACCGCGAAGGTCTTGAGGGCCTCCGCGCCGGTCGCCATCTGGGTGCGGGCCTGGAGCCGGTTGCGGACCTTGCCGTCCTTCATGTCCACGAAGTCGTGCTGGTAGCGCAGCGGGATGAAGACCTGGAAGCCGTTCGTCTCGTCCTGGAGCTCACGCAGCCGCAGGACGTGGTCGACGCGGTGACGGGGCTCCTCGATGTGCCCGTACAGCATGGTGCACGGGGTCTTGAGCCCCTTCTCGTGCGCCAGCCGGTGGATGCGCGACCAGTCCTCCCAGTGGGTGCGGTGGTCGACGATGTGCTCCCGGACCTCCCAGTCGAAGATCTCGGCGCCGCCGCCGGTCAGCGACTCCAGACCGGCGTCGATCAACTCGTCGAGGATCTCGGAGGCGGACAGCCCGCTGATCGTCTCGAAGTGGTGGATCTCCGTCGCCGTGAACGCCTTCAGGGAGACGTCCGGCAGCGCGGCCTTCAGCTCCCGCAGCGAGCGCGGGTAGTAACGCCACGGCAGGTTCGGGTGCAGGCCGTTGACGATGTGCAGCTCGGTGAGGTTCTCGCCCTCCATCGCCTTGGCGAGCTTCACCGCCTCCTCGATGCGCATCGTGTACGCGTCCTTCTCGCCCGGCTTGCGCTGGAAGGAGCAGTAGGCGCAGGAGGCCGTGCACACGTTCGTCATGTTGAGGTGACGGTTGACGTTGAAGTGCACGACGTCGCCGTTCTTACGGGTCCGCACCTCGTGCGCCAGTCCGCCCAGCCACGCCAGGTCGTCCGACTCGTACAGCGCGATGCCGTCCTCACGGGTCAGCCGCTCACCGGCCCTGACCTTGTCCTCCAGCTCGCGCTTGAGTCCGACGTCCATGCCCCTACCTCTCTACGACTTTCCACGTCAACGCCACCGACGCCGTCGAGGCGCCACCGACGACCAACCGTACGCCCCCGCCCTTCGGGCGGGACGTGCCCCCGGACAGCCCCACAACGGGCCTAGGCCTCCTCGGGAAGCTCCCCGACCCGGTTCTCCCACTTGGTGGACAGCACGATGGTGGTCCGGGTCCGGGACACGCCCTTGGTCCCGCTGAGCCGCCGGATGATCCGCTCCAGACCGTCCACGTCGTTGGCCCGCACCTTGAGCATGAACGAGTCGTCGCCGGCGATGAACCAGCAGTCCTCGATCTCGCTGAGGTCCTTCACCCGGTTCGCCACGTCCTCGTGGTCGGCGGCGTCGGAGAGGGAGATGCCGATGAGGGCGGTGACGCCGAGCCCGAGCTGGGCGGCGTTCACCGTGGCGCGGTAGCCGGTGATGACACCGGCCGCCTCCAGCCGGTTGATGCGGTCGGTGACGCTGGGTCCCGACAGACCGACGAGGCGCCCCAGCTCCGCGTAGGAGGCCCGGCCGTTCTCCCTCAGGGCCTGGATGAGCTGCCTGTCCACCGCGTCCATGCGATCGAAGCCTTCCGGTGAGGAGAGATGAAGAGGTGTGTGGGGGGAGCGAGTTCGTGCGTGCGTGAGATGGCGGCTCCTGAAGCCGGCGGGAGGCGAGGTGCGTGCCGCCGACGCCGCCCGAGCCACCGGCGCTCAGGCGGGAGGTCGCGAGCCGCCGCCGATCTCGCCCTTCCAGCGGCGGTACAGACCGTGCCCGACGCCCGCCGCGTCGAGGACCCGCCCGGCGACGAAGTCCACCAGGTCCTGGATGTGGGTGGCGCCCGCGTAGAAGGCCGGGGAGGCCGGCACGACGCTCGCGCCCGCCTCGTCCAGGGCGACCAGATGACGCAGGGTCTGCCCGTTCAGCGGGGTCTCCCGCACGGCCACGACCAGCGGGCGCCGCTCCTTGAGCGTCACACTCGCCGCCCGCTGGAGGAGGTCCTTGGACAGCCCGAGGGCGACCCCGGCCACGCAGGCGGTGGAGGCGGGCACGATCAGCATGCCCTTCGTGGCGTACGACCCGGAGGACGGTCCGGCGGCCAGGTCCCCGGCCGCCCAGTACCGCACGCGGTCCCCGGCGTTCTGCCCGTCGTCCTCGCCGTCGGCGTGGCCGCCCAGGTCCACGTCGAAGGTGCCCGGCTTGCCGTCGGCCCCGCGCGCCAGCCATTCCCGCAGGTCGTCACGCCAGTGCGCGTCCCGGAAGGAGATGCCCGTCTCGTCGAGCAGGGTGAGCCGCGAGGCCCGGCTGACCACCAGGTCGACGCTCTCTCCGGCGGCGAGCAGCGCGCGCAGCACGGCGGCGGCATAGGGCGTACCGGACGCCCCGGACACCCCCACGATCCAAGGCACGCGCTGCGTTTCTCCTGCGTTCACACCTTGAGCGTACCGGTGGGCGGAGAGGTCTTCAGGACCGGTCGGCCCCGGAGCCCTCGTACCCACCTCGCTCCCCCCGCCCGCCCGTTCACCCGGACGGACCACACGGAGCGGACCGGCCCCTAGACCGTCAGCCCCCGCACCAGCAGGTCGATCAGCGCGCACCCGAACAGGCTGATGCCGATGAACCCGTTGGTCGAGAAGAACGCCCTGTTCAGGCGGGTCAGGTCGTGCGGCCGGACGATCGTGTGCTCGTAGACGAACGCGCCCGCGACGATCACCAGGCCGAGCCAGAAGAAGGCGCCGGCGTCCGTGGCCAGGGCGTACCAGACGAACAGGGCCGTCGTGATCGCGTGACAGACGCGCGCGCCCCGGATCGCCGCCGGGATGCCGAAGCGGGCCGGGACCGACATGACGCCGACCTCGCGGTCCGTCTCGACGTCCTGGCAGGCGTAGATCAGGTCGAAGCCGCCGATCCAGACGCCCACCGCCAGGCCCAGGATGACCGCGTCCCAGGACCACTCGCCGGTGATCGCCAGCCAGCCGCCGATCGGGCCCATCGCCTGCGCCAGGCCGAGGATGGCCTGCGGGAAGTTCGTGAACCGCTTGCCGTACGGGTACACCACCATCGGGATCACCGCGATGGGGGCCAGCGCCAGGCAGAGCGGGTTCAGCAGCGCCGCCGCGCCCAGGAAGATCACCACGGCGATCAGGGCGCCGGTCCAGGCGTGCCGCACCGACATCGCGCCCGTCACCAGTTCGCGGTGCGCCGTGCGGGGGTTACGGGCGTCGATCTCGCGGTCGATGATCCGGTTGACCGCCATGGCGAAGGTGCGCAGGCCCACCATGCAGACGGTGACCAGCAGCAGCCGGCCCCAGTGGATGTTGCCGTCCTTCTCGAACATCGCCGTCAGCGCGGCGATGTAGGCGAAGGGCAGCGCGAAGACCGAGTGCTCGATCATCACCAGGCGGAGAAAGGCCTTGGTGCGTCCCGGCTGCGGGAGCGCTGCGGAGGCGGAACTCACAGGCCGTACTCCTTCCAGCGGCGGTCGACCTTCGCCGCCGTATCCGGGTCGGGCAGCACCATCTCCGGCCAGCCGCCGTCCCGGGTGTAGCCCTCCTCGGGCCACTTGCGCGTCGCGTCGATGCCCGCCTTGCCGCCCCAGAACTGCTGGTAGGAGGCGTGGTCGAGATGGTCGACGGGGCCTTCGACGACGGACAGGTCACGGGCGTAGTCGGTGTTGCCGAGGGCCCGCCACGCGACCTCGTGCAGGTCGTGGACGTCGCAGTCCGCGTCCACCACCACGATCAGCTTGGTCAGGGACATCATGTGCGCGCCCCAGACCGCGTGCATGACCTTCTGCGCGTGCTTGGGGTACTTCTTGTCGATCGAGACGATCGCGCAGTTGTGGAAGCCGCCGGCCTCGGGCAGGTGGTAGTCCACGATGTCCGGGACGATGATCTTCAGCAGCGGGAGGAAGAAACGTTCCGTGGCGCGGCCCAGCGGACCGTCCTCCGTCGGCGGCCGGCCGACCACGATCGACTGGAGCAACGGGCGCTTGCGCATCGTCACGCAGTCGATCTTCAGGGCGGGGAACGGCTCCTGCGGGGTGTAGAAGCCGGTGTGGTCGCCGAAGGGACCCTCCGGCAGCATCTCGCCCGGCTCCAGCCAGCCCTCGATCACGACCTCCGCCTGCGCCGGCACCTGGAGCGGCACCGTCTTGCAGTCGACCATCTCGATCCGCTTGCCCGCGAGGAAGCCGGCGAACAGGTACTCGTCGATGTCGCCGGGGAGCGGGGCGGTGGAGGCGTACGTCACGGCGGGCGGGCAGCCGAAGGCGATCGCGACGGGGAGCTTCTCGCCCTTGCGGGCCGCGACCTGGTAGTGGTTCCGGCTGTCCTTGTGGATCTGCCAGTGCATGCCGATGGTGCGCTTGTCGTGGCGCTGCAACCGGTACAGGCCGAGGTTGCGGATCCCGCTCTCCGGGTCCCTGGTGTGCGTCAGACCCAGGTTGAAGAAGGAGCCGCCGTCCTGCGGCCAGGTGAAGAGCGCGGGCAGCGCGTCGAGGTCGACGTCGTCGCCGTGCAGGACGACCTCCTGGACGGGCGCGTCCTGCGGCTTCACCTTCTTCGGCGGCACGTGCGCCATCGCGCCGAGCTTGCCGAACGCCTCGCGCACGCCGACGAACCCGTGCGGGAGCTCGGGCCGCAGCAGCCCGCCGATCTTGTCGCTGATCTCGGCGTACGACTTCAGCCCGAGGGCCTTCAGCAGCCGCCGGTCGGTGCCGAACACGTTCATCGCGAGGGGCATGCCCGACCCCTTCACGTTCTCGAAGAGCAGCGCGGGGCCCCCGGACTTCTGGACCCGGTCGACGATCTCCCCGATTTCCAGATACGGATCGACCTCAGCCTTGACGCGCTTGAGGTCGCCTTCGCGTTCCAGTGCCCTGAGCAGGGAACGAAGATCGTCGTAAGCCATGTGTCCCAGTATCGCCGAGGCCCTTCCGGCGCCGACGCGCGCCCCGCACTACGCCCCCGCACCGGCGCGCGGAACCGCCCCGCCCGCGGGCGAACGATTTCCGCCACCCGCTACCCTGGCCCGGTCACCGGGGCCGTTCCGCGCCCCCGTCGCCGTCTCCTGGGGGAACCCGCCACCATGCTCAGGTATCTGCCGTTCCTGCTGGTACTGGCGCTGTGGATCTACGCCTTCATCGACTGCCTCAACACCCCCGAGGAAGAGGTGCGGGGGCTGCCGAAGGTGGTCTGGGTCATCATCATCCTGCTCTTCGGCGAGGTGCTCGTCGGTCCTATCGCCTGGCTGGTGGCCGGCAGGACGCGGCGCGCGCCCGTGGGCGGAGGCACCACGGCCGAGTCGTCCCGCGGCCGGCGCGCCGAGTGGGTGGCGCCGGACGACAACCCCGAGTTCCTCGAGTCCCTCAAGGAGAACAGGGACGAGGACAAGAAGGACGACGAGGCTCTCCTCAAGGACTGGGAGGCCGACCTGCGCCGCCGCGAGGAGGACCTGAAGCGCCGCGAGTCCGGCGAGGACCCCCAGCCCCCACAGACCTGAGCGACACCCGACGACACCTGCGCGCCTCGCCCGCGATCCCGGTGAGACGCGGGCGACGGGGGGTGGTGGTGCGGTGGTGCGGTCTCGGCGCGACCCGGTGACCGTCCGCCGCGACGAGGACGACGGCACAGACGGCGACGGCACGCAGGAGCGCGCGCGGTGGTGCGTCAGGGGGTGTCGAGTGGCAGGGCGGCGAGGGTGGACGCGAGGGTGTGGGGGTCCCGGCGGGCGATGTTGTGGCCGACGGGAATCTCGTGGACCCGCCAGTCCGCGTCGTCGCGCAGCCGTTCGGTCAGGGTCACGAACGGGCTGCCCGGCCACGGGCCACCGCTGATGTACGTGCGGCGGAGCGTGCGGCCGGGGTTGCCCGCCAGCCTGATCGACTGGACGAAGCTCGCCATGGGGTGCGGGCGCGCACGGGGGTCGAGCCCGTCGGGGACCGCGACCCATCGACCGTCGGCGCGGGCGCCGTTGATGAACGTCTCCCGGAAACCGTCGCTGGTCAGAGACCAGCACGAATCCCCGTCGTCCGGGACGTAGGCGTCGATGAAGACGAGGTGGTCGAGGCGGTCGCCGAGCCGATCCGCGGCACCGGCGATCACCATCCCGCCGTAGCTGTGCCCGCACAGGGCGAGGGGCGTCTCGTCGCTGCGGTCGACGATCTCGGCCACCTGGTCGATATGGGTGTCGAGGTTCGGCGGACGGTCCACATCGACCGGGCCGTCCGGCTCCAGCCCCGACAGGGTCACCGCCTCGACGCGGTGACCCGCTCGGCGCAGCTCGGCGGCCACCGGGTCGAAGACCCATCCGCCTTGCCAACCACCCGGCACCATCACGAACTTCACCGCGGCATCGTAGGTTCGCGGAAGCCGACGCGTACAGCCGGCTCGTCCTGGCTAGGCCGCGTCGTGTTCGGCGGAGCGGGGCGAGCAGTGCGGGGCGGTCTGCCAGTAGCAGCCGACCTGGACGAGTCCGTACCGGTAGTCCGAGCCGGTGCCGGCGACGGGGCGGGCGTCCCGGCCCAGCGTGCGCAGGATGTCGCGGGCGTTGCCCTGGCAGTGCCCGGAGGTCAGGCACAGGGCGGCGGAGCCGGTGACGAACGGCGCGGCCATGCTCGTGCCGGAGAGGAAGCCGTAGTCCTCGCCGTGCGACGTGGCGCGGGTGGGGAGGGTGGAGAGGATGTCGGCGCCCGGGGCGGCGATGTCCACCCACGAGGCTCCGTGGTTGGAGAAGGCCGCGCGCTGGTCGAACACGGTGGTGGCGGCGACGCTGATCGCCTCCGGGTAGGCCGCCGGGAAATTCGGCGCGGTCGTGCCGGTGTTGCCCGCGGAGGCCACCACGGCGACGCCCGCCTGGGTGGCCAGCCGGACGGCCCGGTGCACCAGCGGGCTGTCCGTCGGCGTTCCCAGGCTCAGGTTGGCGACCCGGATGTTCCTCGCCTTCGCGTTCTGGGCGACCCAGTTCAGGCCCGCGATGAGATCGGAGAAGAACCCTGAGCCGTTGTCGCCCAGAACCTTGACGTTCCACAGCCGGGTGCCGGGGGCGATGCCCTCCGCGCCGATGCCGTTGTTGAGCGCCTGGACGATGCCGGCGACGTGCGTTCCGTGGCCGTCGAAGTCGTCCGCGCTGGGCGAGCTGCTGAAGTTGGCGTTCCCGGCCACCCGCAGGTCCGGGTGACCGGCGTCCACGCCGGTGTCCAGCACCGCCACCCCGACCCGGGCGGCCGCGGGCACCCGGAATCCGTGGTCGGCGCCCGCCACCGCGCCGATCCGGAACAGGCCCCACTGCCCGGCGAGCAGCGGGTCGCCCTTGTACGCGACACCGCCCACACCCGGGCGGCCCGCCGGCTGCCGCGGCGCCCGCACCGACGAACCGGCGACGGGCTCGGGCACGGACACCTGCTCGTCGGGTTCGACCGACGCGACCTGCGGGTCGGCGCGAATGGCCTCGATCTGGTCCGCGGTCGCCTCCAGGGCGTAACCCTTGAGGGCCGTCCCGTCCACGGCGGCGTCGAACACGTGGCGCAGCCGGCTCCCGCCGTCCGACGCCTGCCCCTTCGCCTGCTCCTCGGCGACCTTGCCCGGGTCGACGACCGTGTCCTTCAGCTGCACGATCCACCGCCCCGCCGGTACGGGCTCGGTGGCCGCCCGCGCGGAGCCGGGCACGACCGCGGCGGCCGTGAGGGCCGAGAGCGCGGCACACGCGACCAGGCCGTGCCGCAGCGGAATCTTTCCGAGTCTTGCCACCTGGTCCTCCACACCCTGCGCACCGAAGATCGACAAGGTAGGACAATAGGAGCGGTCATCTGTTCGCCGATGGCGACTCACCCGGGAGCCTCCGGGCCGGCCGGGGAATCACCTGCTCGGCCGAGCGGGCTCAGCGCGCGTACGAACCCGGGCCGACCCGGCAGTACACGTACGCGTCGAGGGTCGCCCCGGTGACCGTGCAGCGGTACGAGGACGCGTACCGCGTCGCGGAGTTGGACGCGCGCCTGTCAGGTCGCCGCGCTGCCGGGCCGCCGGCCGGGCCGAACACGAGGTATCCGGTGCCCCGTCGGCGCCGCCGGTCGAGCAACCCGGCCGCCTGATCCGCCCGGTACCGGAGGATCTGCGCCGGGAAGGCGGCGGCGCGCCCCCGCGGGCGGCGCTCGCGGCCCCCGGGGAGGCGCTGGCGGCCCGCACCCACGCGATGCCGGAGGGCGCGGGCGCCCTCCCACGGCTACCTCGCCCGGGTCACCGCAGTCGGGACGACGACAGGATCGACAGCAGGTGCGCCGGGACCATCACCCAGGTGATCGCGGCGATCGCCGCCAGCGCCCACCGGGTCGGTCCGACACCGCCGGTCGCCGCGTCCAGGGCGGCCACGGCCAGCAGGACCAGGGAGGCCTCGATGCCGTTGGTGACCCGGTGGATCTTGAAGGCGGCGGCGAGGCGGCGCAGGGAGGCGACGCCCTGGGAGCGGGGCGCGGTGGCCTCGTCGTCGGCGACGGCGAGCCCGCGCCGGGCCCGGGCCACGTCCACCAGGTCGGTCGAGGCCTTCAGCAGCACCACGCCGAGCGCGGTCGCGAGCCCGAGCGACACCCAGCCGTTGAAGCCCGCCCAGCCGCCGAGGCCGGACTCGGCGGCCCGGAACCCGAAGCCGATCATGAGCGCCGCGTCGGCCAGATAGGCGCCGAGCCGGTCGACGTAGATGCCGGTCGCGCTGTTCTGGCCCTTCCAGCGGGCGACCTCGCCGTCCACGCAGTCGAAGAGCAGGAACAGCTGCATCAGCAGCGCGGCGAGCACGGCCCCCGCGAGACCGGGGACGAGCAGCGCGGCACCGGACAGCACCCCGCACACCACCATCGTCCAGGTCAGCTGGTCCGGGGTCACCCGGGTACGCACCAGCTGGCGGGTGAACCGCAGCGAGACGCGCCGCATGTACAGGCGCCCCGCCCAGTGTTCGCCGTTGCGGCTGGCGAGCTTGGCCTGCGGCTGGCAGACCTCCCGCAGCTCCTCCAGAACAGGAGCAGCAACCATGAACTTTCCTTCCGCCCGAGGCTCAACTGCCGCGCCTGCGGCGGTGATCGGCACAGGCTACTCGACCCGCTCCCGGACGTTCCCCGGGGGCTTTCGGCACGGTCGGGCGGGGTGTCAGGGCCCGTTCGACGGCTCGGCCGTGTCGCCTCGCGGCGACGCCACCACACGTAGCCGTACGTCGTCGCCACGGGTCGTCGTGGTCGCCACACGTTCGCGTGAGCACCCGCGTCGGCGCGGGTCCGTTCGGGAACGGATGGTGGTGACGGCACGCACCCTTTCGAGGAGGACGCATGGATCGGCTCGACCAGGCGACGGCACGGTCGTGGCTCGCCACCGCCGTCGAGGAGGCGCGGGCCGGTCTCGCCGAGGGCGGCATCCCGATCGGCGCCGCGCTCTACGGCCCGGACGGCACCCTGCTGGGCCGCGGCCACAACCGGCGCGTCCAGGACGGCGATCCCTCGACGCACGCGGAGACGGCCGCCTTCCGCGCGGCGGGACGGCAGCGCTCGTACCGCGGCACGACCATGGTCACCACCCTGTCCCCCTGCTGGTACTGCTCCGGACTGGTCCGCCAGTTCGGCATCTCCCGGGTGCTCGTCGGCGAGGCGGCCACCTTCCACGGCGGCCACGACTGGCTGGCGGAGCACGGCGTCGAGATCGTGCTCCTCGACGACTCCGAATGCGTCGCCCTGATGCGCGACTTCATCGAGCGCAACCCGGCTCTCTGGAACGAGGACATCGGTGTCTGAACCCCCGGCCCCCCGCACCCCCGACATCTCCCCCACCTCCGACACCACCGGCGCCTCCCCCGCCTCCGGTACCTCTCGCGCCTCGGGCGCCCCGATCGCGTCCCGTGTCCCCACCATCGACCTCGGCCCCTGGCTCTCCGGTGACGCCGGAGCCCGCGCCGCGATCGCCCGTACCGTCGACGACGCCTTGCGGAACGCCGGGTTCCTGCTGGTCACCGGGCACGGGGTGGACCCCGTCCTGCGCGACCGCATCCGGCGTGCCGCCCGGACGTTCTTCGTGCTGCCCGCCCACGTCAAGCAGCCGTACGGCGCGAAGGTCGGCGGGCGCGGCTGGCTGGGGCCGGGCGCGGAGGCCAACGGGTACGCCGAGGGAACCGAGACCCCGCCGGACCTGAAGGAGTCCCTGACCTTCGCCACGCACGAGCCGTTCGACGACCCGGTGGTCAACGCGGAGTGGTACGCGCCGAACGTGTGGCCCGCGGAGGTGCCGGAGCTCCGGGGACTGTGCGAGGAGTACCTGACCCGGATGGGCGAGCTGGAGAAGCGGCTGCTCTCCCTGCTCGGGGAGGCCCTCGGCCTCGAACCCGACTTCTTCTCCCGTCACATGGACCACCCGACCTACGGTTTCAACATCAACTGGTATCCGGGGACGGAGGTGGTCGGGGAGCCGCAGCCGGGCCAGTTCCGGATCGGGCCGCACACCGATTTCGGCACCGTCACCATCCTCGACCGGCAGGCCGGCAAGGGCGGGCTCCAGGTCTGGACGGACGACCACGGCTGGCAGGACGCGCCCTTCGATCCCGACGCGTTCACCATCAACATCGGTGACCTGATGGCCCGTTGGACCGGTGATCGGTGGCGCTCGGGCAGACACCGGGTCCTGCCGCCCCCGGCCGACGCGCCCGCCGAGGAGCTGATGTCGCTCGTCTACTTCGGCGAGTGCACCCCGGGGACGCTCGTGGAGTCCGTACCGGCGCCCGTGGGCCGGGTGGCGTACGAGGCGGTCGATTCGCACGCGTACCTGCGGAGGAAACTGGACTCGATCACGGTGGAATGACGGTCCCGTTCCGCTCACGCCCGGAAGCCCGTCGACCCCACGGACACCACGCGTCAGGCCGACGACGGCGGGTGCTCGGAGCCGTATCCACGTCCTTCTGCCTGTCCGTACGACTGTCGGTGGGACTGTCGGTACGGCAAAGGCCGGTTTCCGTGACCCAGGTCACGGGAACCGGCCTCCGCCGTGAACGGCTCGCGCCTCACACCCCCGCGTACGAGTGCTTTCCGGAGACGAAGATGTTGACGCCGTAGTAGTTGAACAGCCAGCAGCCGAAGGCGATCATCGCCAGGTAGGCGGCCTTGCGGCCCTTCCAGCCGGCCGTGGCGCGGGCGTGCAGGTAGCAGGCGTACGCGACCCAGGTGATGAACGACCAGGTCTCCTTGGGGTCCCAGCCCCAGTAGCGGCCCCACGCGTCGCCCGCCCAGATCGCGCCCGCGATGATCGTGAACGTCCACAGCGGGAAGACCGCCGCGTTGACGCGGTAGGCGAACTTGTCGAGCGAGGCCGAGGAGGGCAGCCGGTCCAGGACCGAGTTGGCGAAGCTGCCGGGCTTGCCGCCGGACGCCAGCTTGTTCTCGTAGGAGTCCTTGAACAGGTAGAGGATCGTGGCGACCGCGCCGACGTAGAACACCGCGCCGCAGAAGATGGCGGTGGACACGTGGATGTACAGCCAGTACGAGTGCAGCGCCGGGACCAGCTGGTCGCTCGCCGTGTAGAGCACGGTGACCGCGAGCCCCAGGTCCAGCAGGACCGAGGTGATCAGGAACAGGCCGAGCCAGCGCACGTTCTTCCGCAGCGCCAGCAGCCCGAGGTACACGCCGACGGCCACCGTGGAGAAGGTGAGGTTGAACTCGTACATGTTGCCCCACGGCGCCCGCTCCACCGAGGCCGCGCGGGCGATCACGCCGCCCAGCTCGACCAGGAACGCGAGCACGGTGAGCGAGATGGCGATCCGGCCGTACATGTCGCCCTGCTCGTCACCACCGTGCGCGCCGGGCCCGTCGGGCACGTCGCGGGCGCCGGCCGCCGAGCGCACGACGACCTGCGGCCGCTCCAGGACGGCCGTGCCGCCGTTCTTCTTGACGGTGACGGCCGGACCACCCTTGGCCGCGGACGTGGCGGTGAGCGCGGCGGCCGTACGGCCGACCTTGCTGCGGCTGCCGAGGAGCCATTCGGCGATGTACGCGAAGAAGGCCAGGGTGTAGACGGCCATCGCGGAGTAGATCAACGTGTTGCTGATGCTCGCGAGGTTTTCGTTGGTGGCGGCGGCGAGAGTCACTTCTCAGCCCCTTCGGCAGGTACGGCTTCGGGTTCGGAGGACGCGGGGGGTACGGACGATGCGGGGGTGTCGGGGTCCGGGGCCGAGGGAGCCCGGTCGTACAGGATCGCGGCGAGGTCGCCCAGTTCCTCGGGCACCTTGGCCGACTCGCTGCGCCCGAGGCCGCCCATTTCGACGACCGTCACCCCGTCCGCGCCGCGCGCGGCACGCACCCAGACCCGGCGGCGCTGGAGGAACAGGGAACCGGCGAGGCCGAAGATCGCGGCGATGGCCCCGCCCAGCGCCCAGCCGCTCGCGGGCTGCTGGGTGACCTGGAAGTTCGCCCACTCCTTGGTGGCCTCGTAGGTCACCGAGCCGGCGCCGTTCGGGAGGGTCATGGTCTCGCCGGGCTTCAGGTTCTCCCGCAGCTGCGCACCCTTGGAGTCCTTGAACTCCTTCATGTGCGACTTGTCGAGCTGGTACACGCTCTGCGGGATGCCCGAGTCGACGCCGAGGTCGCCGTGATACGGCGTCAGGTTCAGCACCGGGTTGCGCAGCGACGGGAACGTCGAGGCGGCCTCGCTGCCCGGGGTGTACGTCGGCAGGAAGAAGGCCGAGATGCCCAGCTGCTCGGCGACGCCCTTGGCGTCCCGGTAGCCGTCGAGGACCTTGATCACACCGCTGGAGGTGATGTTGGAGTCGAGCGGCAGCAGCGGCACCGCGTCGCGGTAGACGACCTTGCCCTTGGCGTCGCGGACGGTGATGACGGGCGCGTAGCCGTGGGCGGTGAGGTAGATCTTCGAGTCGTCGATCTCCAGCGGGTGGTTGACCTTGACGACGGCCTTCCTGTCCTTGCCGTAGGCACCCACGCTGTAGGTGATGGCGGACTGGAAGGTGCGCGCGGTACCCGTGTTGGGGCCCGTGGTCTCGTACGTGCCGGTGAACTTGTCCAGGGTGAAGCTGAACGGGTTCAGGTCGTCGGTGTCGAAGAGGTTGCCGGACTTGAAGTCGTTGTACTGGGTGAGCGTGTTGGAGAACCCGTCGCCCTCGACGACCAGCTTGTTCCCCTCGGCCTTGTAGAGCTGGCCGCAGGCGAAGGCGATCAGCATCACGATCAGCGCGATGTGGAAGGTGAGGTTGCCGACCTCGCGCAGGTACCCCTTCTCCCCGGCGACGGCGTCCCCGACGAGGTGGGCGCGGAAGCGGCGCCTGCGCAGCAGGCCCAGCGCGGCCTCTCGGACCTGTTCCGGTTCGGCGTCGGTGCGCCAGGTGGTGTACGCGGGCAGCCGGGTCAGCCGCTTCGGCGCGCCCGGCGGGCGGCTGCGCAACTGTCCGACGAACTGCCAGGTGCGGGGCACGATGCAGCCGATGAGGGAGACGAACAGCAGGATGTAGATCGCGGAGAACCACACCGAGCTGTAGACGTGGAAGAGGCCGAGCCTGTCGTAGACCGGCGCGATCGTCCCGTGGGCCTTACGGAATTCGGCGACCTTCGTCTCGTCGGTGCCGGACTGCGGGATCAGCGAACCGGGGATCGCGCCGAGGGCCAGCATCAGGAGCAGCAGCAGCGCGACGCGCATGGAGGTGAGCTGGCGCCAGAACCAGCGGGCCCAGCCGACGATCCCCAGGGCGGGTCCACTGGCCAGCGTGTCCACGGGCGCGGTGGACAACTGGGAGCCGGCGGCGCCGAGGTCCTGCTCGTCGGAGGTGACCGGGGTCTCGCCGGGGGAGGTGCCGACGGTGCTCTTGCTCATGAATCAGATCCCCACAGTGAAGCCGACGGACCAGGACTGGATGTCCTGCACGAGGCGGTCCCACGCACCGGTCAGCAGCAGCAGACCGGTCACGATCATCATCGTGCCGCCGATCCGCATCACCCAGGCGTAGTGACGCTTGACCCAGCCGAAGGCGCCGAGCGCCTTGCGGAAGGCGACCGCGGCGAGCACGAACGGCACACCCAGGCCGAGGCAGTAGGCGACGGTCAGTATGGCACCGCGTCCGGCGCTTCCCTGCTGGGAGGAGAGGGCGATCACGGAGGCGAGGGTCGGGCCGATGCACGGGGTCCAGCCGATGCCGAACAGCGCGCCGAGCAGCGGGGCGCCGGCCAGTCCGGCGACGGGCCGCTTGTGGAAGCGGAACTCCCGCTGGGTCATCCAGGGCATCAGCCCCATGAAGAAGACGCCCATGACGATCATGAGCGCGCCCAGCACCTTCGACAGGACGTCCTGGTTGGCCTGGAGGTTCTCGCCGAAGTAGCCGAACAGGGCCCCGCTGGAGACGAACACGGCGGTGAAGCCGAGGACGAAGAGCGAGGCGCCGGCGACCATCCGCCCTCGGCGGGCCTCGGCCAGATCGGTGCCGGCGACGCCGGTGACGTACGACAGATAGCCGGGGACGAGCGGCAGGACGCACGGCGAGAAGAACGAGACGAGGCCCCCGAGCAGCGCGATCGGCAGGGCGACCAGCAACGCGCCGTTGAGCACGGTGTCGTTGTAACCCGTCGCGGCGAACGTGGTGACCGCGCTCACGTCACTTCTCCGCGAGGACGGGCGCGATCATCTTGCGCAGCCTCTCCTCGCTGAGCGCGGCCAGCGACCGGGCGGCGATCTTGCCCTCCCTGTCTATGACCAGCGTGGAGGGGATGGCCTGGAGGCTGAGCGTGCCCTTCTTGAAGCGCAGCAGCAGCTTGCCCTTCGGGTCGGACAGGCTGGGGTAGGTGATGCCCTGCTGCTTCTCGAAGGCGAGGGCGTTGTCGTTGCTGGTGTCGAGGGTGTTGATGCCGACGAACTGCACGCCCTGGCCCTTGAGGTCGGTGTAGACCTTCTCGAAGTTGGGCGCCTCGGCACGGCAGGGGGCGCACCAGGAGCCCCACACGTTGAGGACGACGACCTTGCCCTTGTAGGCGGCGACGTCGAGCTGTCCTCCGGCCACTGTCTTGCCCGACAGGTCGGGGGCCGTGGCACGCGAGCCCTTCTGCGCCGTCGAGATGCCGTCCTTGCCCATCACGAAGTTGGTGTCACCGCCTCCTCCGGCGGTGCCTCCGGAGGTGCAGGCGGACAGCAGCAGTGCGGCGACGGCTCCACCGGCGGCCGTGGTCAGGGCGGCACGGCGCGAGCGGTTCCGGCTGGTCGAGCACAGGGGGGCGCGGCTGGCGGCACTCATGTGAAAAGTTTCGCATGTCCGTTCCGGGGATCTTGCGCACCCCCCTTGCGGGGAGAAAACCCCATTTCAGGCGGCGTTGTCGGCCGTTCCCGCGGAGGTGGACGCGGAGGTCACGCGGCGCTCGATGCGGAGGTGGACGCGGAGGGGGTGCTCGCGCCCATGAACGTCTTCCAGCCGCCGGCCGGCTGCTGCCCGACGTCGAGGGTGCGCAGCTTCTCGAGTACCTCGGGCTTCTGGACGTCGATCCAGTCCACGAACTGCCGGAAGGAGACCAGCCGTACGTCCGCGCCCTTCTCCTTCTCGCGCGCGATGTGCTTGAAGGCCTCCTCGACGGCGTCCATGTAGATGCCGCCGTTCCACTGCTCGAAGTGGTTGCCGACGAAGAAGGGCGCGCGGTTCGTCTCGAATGCCCGCTTGAATCCCTGTATGTACGCCTGCGAGGACTGCTGCCGCCAGCCCGGGTAGTTGTGGCTGGGCGCCTTGGTCGTGTTGATCGACTGGTTGGCGAGCATGTTGTAGTCCATCGAGAGGACCTCGAAACCGCGGCCGGGGAAAGGTATCTGCTGCAACGGCAGATCCCAGATCCCGTCCTTCTTGGCCGGCCACACCTGACGCCCGCCCGGCGAGGAGGCGTCGTAGCGCCAGCCGAGGGCGCGGGCGGTGGGCAGCAGGTTGTCCTGGCCGAGCAGACAGGGCGTCCGGCCGCCGACGAGTTCCTTGTCGTAGTCGAAGGGCAGCGCGGGCAGATCGCTCCAGCCCGTGTTGGTCCGCCACTCCTTCACGAACGACTTGGCCTGGTCTATCTCGCTGCGCCACTGCTGGGGCGTCCAGTTGCCGACCGTCCCGTTCCCGGAGCAGAAGTGCCCGTTGAAGTGGGTGCCTATCTCGTGCCCCTCGAGCCAGGCGCGCCGGACGCCGTCGAGCGTCATCCTCACGTGCTCGTCGGTGAGGTAGCCGATGTCGGAGGCGCCGCGCGGGTTGTTCGGCGGGTCGTAGAGCCGCTTCTTCGACTCGGGCAGCAGATACAGCCCGGAGAGGAAGAAGGTCATGCTCGCGCCGTGCGCCTTGGCGAGGTCGAGGAAGCGCGTGAAGAGTCCGTTGCCGACCTCGCCGGCCCCGTCCCAGGAGAAGACGACGAACTGCGGCGGCTCCTCCCCGGGCTGGAGCGGCACGGGCTTGGCCGGCTGGTGGGGCTGCTTGCCGGTGAAGGAGGTGGAGCCGTCGCCGAGGGGGCGGGCGGTGATCTTCGGACTGGGGCTGCCGGAGGGCTTGCCGGAGCCGCTGGAACCGCCGGGGGTGCTCGGCCCGTCCGAGTTCGTGAGGCTGCCGCACCCCACGAGTCCGGCAGCGGCGGCGGCCCCGGCGCCGAGTCCGAGTGCTCCCCTTCGGGTGATGGCGCGCATGGCAACCCCGTTCGTCACATTTTCCGATGGTCACCCATTCAGAGGACATGACGAACGAGGAGGTTCCGCCGATAGTTCCGGATTCCGTAACAGAGGGGCTTATTCGAGCCACGCCATCCGGTGGCCGATTTCACTGACTGGTTCCGGTGGGCTCCACCGGCCGGTTCCGGTGGGCGGAACCGGCCGGGCGGTGGGGCTATGCCCCGAAGGCCTTGCCCTTTCCCTGCACCGGCTTGGCGCCGGCCCGGAGATGAGCGGGCACCAGGTCGATGGCGGGTTCGCTGTAGCCGACGGACACGATCCGGTCGCCCTGGTACGTGAACGTCGTCAGCGAGGCGAGCGTGCACTGCCGCTTGCGCGGGTCGTGCCACAGCCGCCGCCGCTCGACGTAGGACCGCACGATCCAGATCGGCAGCTGATGGCTGACGAGCACCGCCTCGTGCCCGCGGGCCGCGTCCTTCGCCGCGTCCAGCGCGCCCATCATCCGGACGACCTGGTCGACGTACGGCTCGCCCCAGGACGGCTTGAACGGGTTGACCAGGTGCTTCCAGTTCTCGGGCCGGCGCAGCGCCCCGTCCCCGACGCCGAAGGTCTTGCCCTGGAAGACGTTCTCCGCCTCCAGGAGCCGCGCGTCGGTGGCCAGGTCGAGCCCGTGGGCCTTGGCGACCGGCGTCGCCGTCTCCTGCGCCCGCTCCAGCGGGGAGGCGACGACGTGGGTGACGTCGCGGGAGGCGAGGTGCTCGGCGACCCGGTCGGCCATCCGCCGGCCCAGCTCGGAGAGGTGGTAACCGTCGAGACGGCCGTAGAGGACCCCGTCGGGGTTGTCCACCTCACCGTGCCGCATGAGGTGGACGACGGTGAGGTCCTTGTTGCCCAAACCGTTCTCGAAGGCGTCCTCGAAGGCCTTCTCGGGCGTGTTCTCGGGGGCGTTGTCCGGGGTGGTCATGCCGCTGTGGCCTCCGCAGCCGCTCGGGCCGCCGCCGGGAGGGCGTCGGCGATTCTCTGGACGGCCTGGTCGTCGTGGGCCGTGGACACGAACCAGGACTCGAAGGACGACGGCGGCAGGTACACGCCGTTCGCCAGCAGCGAGTGGAAGAACGCGGTGAAACGGAAGGACTCCTGCGCCCTGGCGTCGTCGTAGTCACGCACCGGCCGGTCCGTGAAGAAGACGGAGAACATGTTGGAGGCGCTCTGGAGCGTGTGCGCGACCCCCTCCTTGGCCAGCGCCTCCGACACCAGGGACTGGATCCGGGTGGAGACGTCGTCGATCCTGGCGTAGGCCGCGTCGTCGAGGAGCCGGAGCTGGGCGAGCCCGGCGGCGGTCGCCACCGGGTTCCCGGAGAGGGTGCCGGCCTGGTAGACGGGCCCGGCGGGGGCGAGGTGCGCCATGACGTCCGCCCGTCCGCCGAAGGCCGCGGCCGGGAAGCCGCCGCCCATGACCTTGCCGAAGGTCATCAGGTCGGGCCGCACACCGTCGATCCCGTACCAACCGGCCCGGCTGGTGCGGAACCCGGTCATGACCTCGTCGGAGACGAAGAGCGCGCCGTTGTTCTGGCAGGCGTCCTTGAGCCCCTGGTTGAAGCCGGGAAGGGGCGGCACCACGCCCATGTTGCCCGGCGACGCCTCGGTGATCACACAGGCGATCTCGCCGGGGTGCCGGTGGAAGGCCTCCTGCACGGCCTCGAGGTCGTTGTACGGCAGGACGATGGTGTCCCCGGCCTGGGCGCCGGTGACGCCGGGGGTGTCGGGAAGCGCGAAGGTCGCGACCCCGGAGCCGGCCGCCGCGAGGAGCGAGTCGACATGCCCGTGGTAGCAGCCGGCGAACTTGATCACCTTGGTGCGCCGGGTGAACCCGCGGGCGAGCCGGATGGCCGACATGGTGGCCTCGGTGCCGCTGGAGACGAGCCGGACCTCTTCCAGGGGCTCGATGCGGGCGACCATCTCCTCGGCGAGCGCGACCTCGCCCTCACCGGGCGTACCGAAGGAGGTACCGCGCGAGACGGCCTCCTGTACGGCGGCGATCACCTCGGGGTGCGAGTGCCCGAGGATCATGGGCCCCCAGGAACAGACGAGGTCGACGTACTCCCGGCCGTCGGCGTCCGTCAGGTACGGGCCGGTGCCGGACACCATGAACCGGGGGGTACCGCCCACGGCACGGAACGCGCGCACCGGCGAGTTCACACCCCCCGGCGTGACGGCGGACGCACGGTCGAACAGCGCCTGCGATACAGGCGCATCGTATGAATAGGGCAGTTCGCTCATGACCTGCGACTTCTCCGACCTTCTCCGACTTGCTGGACTCCGGTTGTCAGTGACCTCCCAGGGTAGGCCAGCGGCGGCCGGGGCCGGCGGGGCCGTCATCCGCCGTCACCATCTGCGAAACTGAGTCGGAACGGGCCTGATAGACGTAGCTCACACCGACCGTGTGTCCAGTGGCTGCGAAGATCCTCCTGCGGACAGGTGTTTCAACGCACGTTTCGGCGGGCGGCCGTGGGGGAGGTCACTGACACGATGATCGGGTTGCGCGGCGGGGGCCACGCGTCCTAGAAAAGCAGTCGGGTGGAGATATGCATCGCGGTGGCGGACTGGGCGAGGGGACTGACGACCTGGGTCCTCGACGTGCCCGGCGGGGGAAGCACCGGCGCGACGCTGAGGAAGCCAACGAAGCACGTCAGACGCAGGCACAAGGCGGACCGAGCGAACCCGACCGGATCGATCAGATCGACCGGATCGATCAGATCGACCGGATCGAGAGGATCGAACGGTTCGAGCAGATCGACCGGCGGGTCGATCCCCTCGGGGCAGGGAGCAGGAATGGTGGTCGGGTGGGGGTGACGTACAAGTACTTCGGCGCGCCCGACGGCGCGACCGCGGCCCGCGTCCCGATCTCGATGCGCCCCGAGGAACTCGGCGGCGACGAGCTCGGCATGAACGGCATGTTCACCAAGATCAAGCCGGAGACGATGGCCGCGATGGTGCTGACCGGCATCGAAGGCGTCCCCCTCAGCAAGGTGCCCCCGCTGGAACTGGTCGTCCTCCATCCCGACTACGCCGTCGTGAAGCTCCCCATGACGGTCGTGGACCCGCTGCGGGACATAGGCGAGGAAGCGGTGGGCGCGGCGGCCTTCATCTGGTCGACGGTCCCCGACCGGGGCGGCCCCCGGGACGCGTTCAACGTGTACCAGCTGCTGCACGAGTGGCAGGACTTCTCGCACCGCCTGCACGAGGCGGGCCACCAGCCTTACTGCCTGGTGTGGCCGTGAGCCGCGGTTTCGTCTGATGTTGTGCCGGGACGGCCGTGAGCCGGGTTCCACGCGGATTTGAACCGGGGTCAACCGGGGTGGAACCGGTGGCGGGCGAGGTCTTCGGGCCTCGCCCTTTTCGATGCCCGGGAGAGGCCGCGGCCTCCTCTTCCGGCCGGTCGCCGGTGACGGGAACTCCCGCTGTGGGTCCGGTCGTTCGGGTTCACGGAACGTGTCGGCCACCACGGGTACGAGGCTGGTCTTCGCACGGCCCCGCATGGTGAATGATGATCCGACAGTCACTCACGGCGGTCCATCCGGTGGTGGGACGCGAGTCCAGGACGGAGCCAGGCAGCATGACCTCTCCCCTCAGCGGCAGCAGCGACGCCGGCAGCGGCGGCACCGGCAGCGGGGGCACCGGCAGCCCCTTCCTGAAGATAGACACGAGCAAGCCCCACCCCGCCCGGATGTACGACTACTTCCTCGGCGGGAAGGACAACTACGAGGTCGACCGGGATGCCGCCGAGCAGTTCATCAAGGTGGCGCCGGAGGTGCGGGAGGGGGTCCGCGCCAACCGGCACTTCATGCACCGCGCCGTCCGGCACGTCGTCGCGGAGGGCGGTGTCCGGCAGATCCTCGACATCGGCACGGGTCTGCCCACCGAGCCCAACGTGCACCAGATCGCGCACTCCATAGCCCCCGGGACCCGGGTCGCGTACGTCGACAACGACCCGATCGTCAGCACCCACTCCATGGCCCTCATGGCCGACGCCGACCCCGGCACCGACGCCCACACCTCGGTCGTGCTGGCCGATCTGCGGGATCCCCGCGCCGTCCTCGACCACCCCGACGTCCGCAAGATCATCGACTTCGACGAGCCCGTGGCGCTGCTGCTGGTGGCCGTCGTGCACTTCCTCGCCGACGCGGACGACCCGGACGCCGTCGTCGCGACACTCCGCGACGCACTGCCCGACGGTTCCTACCTCGTGCTGTCGCACGCCACGGGCGACGTCCACGAGGACCGGCGCGAGAACGCGGCCTCGGTCTACAACAAGGCCAGCGCCTCCCTGAACCTGCGCCCCCACGCCCGGGTCCTGGACCTCTTCGGTGACTTCACCCTCCTCGACCCGGGCCTGGTCCCGGTCACGGACTGGCGGCCCGAGGAGGCCCCGGAGCGCGGCGCTCCGCCGATCGGCATCTACGGCGGAGTGGCCCGCAAGAACGGCTGAACGGCGGTACGGCCGGCTGCGCGGCTGGTCAGCGCAGAGGGGCCGTCTCCAGGAGGGCGCGGGCCGCGTGGTCGGCGGGGGTCGCGGTCCGCTCCGCCACGCGGCGGAAGGTGTCCTGGGCGGGGCGGGCCGGCCAGTCCGGGGGAAGGTGGCGGGCCGGGAGCCGCGGGTCCGTGCGGATCGTCCAGAGCCACTCGCTGACCAGGCGCAGGCGGGTGCCGATCGGGTCCTCGCCCGGGCCCGCGTTCAGGTGGGCGGTCCAGCGCTTGTCGAAGGAGACATAGCGGGCGGCGACGCTCTCCAGGTCCCAGGTGTCGCGGATCATCAGGCCGATGTCGGTGGCCTCGTCGGCCGAGGCGTGGAAGATCTTCACGTGGGCGGTCAGGCCGAGCTCGGCGACCACGGCGGCGACGTCGACCCGCCCCGGCGCGATCCACAGCCCGCTGTACAGCGCGCCGAACCCGGACCAGGCGAGCCGTGAACGCAGGTCGTGGCGCTCGCGCTGGCGGGACTCGGGGAGCGAGAAGCCGAGCAGCGTCCAGTCGCCGTCCCAGTCGTCGTTGACGGCGCCCTCGCGCCAGATGCGGGTGCGGCCGTCCCGCAGGACGCGCGTCGCCTGGTCGGTGAGGCCGAAGTACATCTTGCGGCCCTCCCGCTGCCGCCGCAGCAGGCCCCGGCTGACCATGCGGGTCAGCGTGGACCGTACGGCCTGTTCACCGACGCCGACCCGGCCGAGCACGTCGATGATGCTGCCCGAGTAGACGCACAGGTCCCCCTCTTCCAGGACGTGGTTGCCGAAGAAGGCGAGCATGAGCGACTGCGGGCGCAGCTGCGGGGCACCGTCGCCCGAGGTGTCCGGCACCTCGTGTGGCATGTCGTGTGGCATGTCGTGCTGCATGGTGTCCGGGATGTCGTCGTCCTCCACGGGGAAAGGGTACGACCGCCCGCCGGGGGGCGCGGCGGACGGTCGTCGGGGGTTATCGGCGGTCGGCCGGGTGGGAGAGGTCGTACGGGCGCAGGTAGGGCGTGGGGCGGTAGGGGACATACCGGGCGGGGGTCGTCGGATCGGCCGCCGTGGCACGGAAGTTGAGGGCGGCCGGGTCGGTGCCCCGCCAGTTCCCGGTGGTGAGACGGTCCTCCAGGGTGTGCAGGGCGGCGAGTTGCTCGGCAGGACTGAAGGTGCAGTGGCCCGCGTTGTCGACGTACGCCTGCCGCAGCAGGGCCGGGGACCCGGCGGCGGTCACGGCCCGGCGCAGGGCACTCTCGGTCTGGACCGGGACGAGGGCGTCCCCGATGGTGTGGACGGAGAGCTGCGGCTTGGTGAGCTCCCCGGTGAAGGAGCTGGTGTGGCTCATCCATGCCGCCGCGGCCGGGTCGGCGGCGATGCGCGGGGCCCTGTTCAGGGTGGCCAGGTCGGCCGTCAGGGACAGTCCGGCCTTCCGGTACAGCTCGGTGACCTCCTTGCGGACGGAGGACCGGCCGAGCAGCTTCGCGTAGTCGACGCCGGTGTTCCAGGACATGTTGCCGCCGGCCCGGACCTCGGCCTCCTGGCGCCGGTTGAAGGCGGCGATCTTCAACAGCCCCTTGACGGCGTCGTACTGGTTGGCCTGCTGCGCGTCCCAGTCGGTCGCGGCGGGCCGGGGCTGTGTCGGCTGGTTCCAGACCGGGATGTTGTGCAGGGCGGCGGCGAGGGCGATCCGGGCCCGGCCGGCGGCCGTCGTCTGGGCCGAGTCGACCGCGGCCGTCAGGGTGTTCGCCGCGTCGGTGGCGGCCGTCTGGTCCGCGAGGTCCACCAACGGGACGTCGGAGCCGGGCGCGAGGAGGGTCTTGACGGCGAAGGCGGGGTCGAGGGTGTTGTTCCAGTTGGCGACACCGCCCTGGACCAGGCCGCACAGGGCGACGGAGCCGTCGACGCGGTCCGGGTGGCGCTCGGCGATGGCCGTGGTGACGAGCCCGCCGTACGACCGCCCCCAGGCGATCGTCCGGCCGGCCGCGCCGAAGCGGTCGGTGAAGGCGGCGAGCGCCGCGAGCTGGTCGGGCACCGCATCCGTCACCGCCCAGCCCGTCGTGGCGTACGAGGAGCCGACGAGCGCGTAGCCCTTCTCGAGGAGGAGGGCCTTCGTGGCTTCGTCCGGGGCGTCCTGCGCGGGATTGGCGGGACCGGACGTGTAACCGTGGCTGAAGAGCAGCACGGTTCCGTTCCATGCGGCGGGCACGTCCATCATGTACGTGGCACCGGAGGGGAGCCGGCCCTCGGCATGGCTCGTGTCCGCGACGGCCGCCGCCGTCGCGGCCGGAAGGGCGGTGACGGCGAGCAGGACGGCGGCCGCCCAGGCGGTGCGCGTACGGGACCGCGCGGGGACGGGGACACGGACGAGGGCGGGGACGGGGGTGGGGGGCGTCATGCGGAGATCTCCTGAGCGTGGGGGGTGTCGGAGTCTTCGGCGGGGTCCGCGGTGTCGGAGAGGGACGTCCGACTGGTCTCGCGTACGAAGAGGACGGTCACGGCGGTGATCGCGGCGCCGCCGCACAGCAGCAGGGAGACGGGCGTGCTGCTGTCGCTTCCCGCCACCAGGCTGCCGGCGATCATCGGGGAGAAGCCGGCGCCGACGAGAGTGGCGCCCTGGTAGCCGAGGGAGGCGCCGGTGTAGCGCACCCGGGTGCCGAACATCTCGGTGAGCAGGGCGCCCAGCGGGCCGTACATCATCGACTGGGCGATGCCGTGGCCGAGGACGACGGCGAGGATCAGCAGGCCGGGTGACTTCGAGTCGACGAGCGCCATGACGGGGAAGGCCAGGGCGGCCGAGGCGAGTGCTCCGGCGAGGACGACCGGACGGCGGCCGACCCGGTCGGAGAGCGTGGAGGCGGCGGGCAGCACCACGAGGGCGACGGCGGCGGACACCGTGAGCGCGGTGAGCACCTGCGGGCGGGCGTAGCCGATGCCGGTGGCGTACGCGATCAGATAGCTGGTGAGCAGCGACTGGGCGGTGAAGGCGCCGATGCCGACACAGCAGGCCAGCAGGACCGGCCGCGGCCGCCGCAGCACGTCGAGGAGGGGCAGCCGCGACTCGGCGCGGTCCTTCTTCACCTCGGCGAAGAGCGGGCTCTCGACGACCTTGAGGCGGACGAAGAGCCCGACGCCGAGCAGCACCACGCTCAGCAGGAACGGCACCCGCCATCCCCAGGCCGCGAACTCGTCGTCGGGGAGGGTGACCACGAGTGTGACGACGGCGGTGGAGAGCAGGGAGCCGAGCGGGGCCCCCATCTGCGTGAAGCTGGACCACAGTCCGCGCCGCCGCTCGCCCGCGTGCTCGACGACCATGAGCGTGGCGCCGCCCCACTCACCGCCGATGGCGATGCCCTGTACGACGCGCAGGGCGATCAGCAGCACCGGCGCCCACACGCCGATCGTGTCGTACGTGGGCAGCAGCCCGACGAGGAAACTCGCGCCGCCCATCAGGCCCATGGTGAGCAGCAGCATCGACTTGCGGCCGAGCCGGTCGCCGAAGTGGCCGAAGAGGATGCCGCCGAGCGGGCGGGCGACATAGCCGGCGGCGAAGGTGCCGAACGCGGCGATGGTGCCGACGGCGGGGTCGGCGCCGGGGAAGAACAGCTCGCCGAAGACGAGCGCGGCGACGGTTCCGTAGACGAGGAAGTCGTAGAACTCCACGGCGGTGCCGAGCAGTCCGGAGGCGGCGACCACGCGCAGCTGCCGCATTCGTTCTGCGGTCGTGGACATCGACGGGGATGAGGACGGGGACGGGGATGCGGCGGGGGACGGGGACATCGCGGTCTCCCTTGACCGGGGGAAGGACACCGCGAAGTTAGGCCTTCAAGTCACGGCCGTCAATAAAGTGCACAACATTGACGCATGCCGCGGGCGGATGACGCCGGCGCGGGGTGCGGGGCGGATGACGCCGGCGCCGGGCGCACGGCACGGGTCACCGCTCCGGCAGAGCGCGGTGACCCGCCCGGGTCATCTCGGGGTCGTACGGGTCGTGCAGGTCGTGCGGGTCTTCGTACGGGTCGTACGGGTCGTACGGGTCAGGCCGCGGCGGTGGCGGGGGCGGCCGCCGGTTCCTCCTCCAGCAGGTCGATCAGGGCCGCCCGGGCCCGCGCCACGCGCGAACGCACGGTCCCGACCGGACAGTTGCCCGCCTCCGCCGCCTCCGCGTAGGGCAGACCGGCCACCTGCGTGAGGACGAACGCCTCCCGCCGCTCGGCCGGAAGGGAGGCCAACAGATCCAGCAGGACGACGCCGTCGTCGAAGCCCGGCAGGTCGCGCGGCTGGGCATGCTCGGCGGCGAGCTGCCAGTCGGCCACGTCGGACAGTCGCGGCCGGGTGGCGGCGTACCGGTAGCTGTCGATCACCGCCCGACGGGCGATGGACAGCAGCCAGGAACGGGCCGAGGAGCGGCCCTCGAACCGGTGCAGGCTGCCGAGGGCGCGCAGGAAGGTGTCCTGGGCGAGGTCGTCGACGGCCTGGGGATCGCCGCACAGGTGGGAGACGTAGCGCAGGACGTCGCGGTGCAGAGCGCGTACGAAGCGCTCGACCGCGTCCGCGTCACCGGACCGGGCGGCGAGCGCCCATGCGGTGATCGACTCGTCGAGCGCGGCCTGCGCCGCACGGGAGGCCGGGGAGGCCTGGCACACCTGGGATACCTGGGAGGCAGGGGGCGCCTGGAACGCCTGGAGTGCTTGGGGTTCCTGGCGCGCCTGGGGTTCCCGGAGTTCCTGGGGTGCCTTCAGAACAGACGTGATCACCTGGTGTCCTTCTCGGATCAGCCACGAGGGCATGAGGGAGAGACGGCCCCACGCCCGTCTGCGCGGGCATACGGCCATGGCCCGGAGCGCACAGGGGCAGCCCCGGGTCCGTTTGCTGCCGGCCCGTCGTCAGACGGCGGCAGCGGCCCCCAGGGGCGGACCCCGAGTGGTGATCGCGTGGGTGAGAAGGAGCAGCCGGGGCGCTCGCACCGAGCCGCGGCGGCGGAACCGGACGCGCGGCCGGTCCGGGGTGACGGGCAGGGCGAGCAGCAGCCGCAACGGCGCCGCCAGCCGTCCGGCCACCGCCCGCAGGATCCGGAACGCGGCCTTCTCGCCGTGCGCCAGCCACAGCCCGCACAGCAGCGCGGCGAGCAGGTGGGCGGCGAGCATGCCGAACGAGGAGGTACCGGCGACGCCCTCGCCGACGGACTCCCCCAGGTGCATGTGGCTCATAGGGCCCGCGTGGCCCATGTGGTCGATATGGCTCACGTGATCCATGTGGCCGGCGTGAGCCATGTGGCCCATGTTCATGTCCATGGAGTCCATGCGCATCGAGCCCATGCCCATGGTTCCCATGACTCCGGTGGCACCGGTGCCCGCCGAGACCCCGCCGGCGGACGGCCCGGCCAGCGAGAAGGCCGAGTGCAGGGCCGTCTGGGCGGCGACCACGACCGTCACGATCAGCGGCAGCCCGCGCTCCCGGCCCGCCAGGCTCCAGCCCGCGACGCAGGTGACGGCCGCACCCGCGGCCAGCGCCCACGCGGGCACCTCGGCCCCGGACATCAGCACGTGGCCCAGGGCGGCGAGCAACACGCAGACAGCCGCGAACAGCGCGGCCCGTAACGCGCGAGTACACCACCCGGCAGTCATGGCGCCTCATCCTCGCATTCCGACACCGCCCGTCGGCCGGGGGTACGGAAATCACCCCGGTCCGGAACTCAATCCCCCGTGTATGAGTTGTCTCACCTCCCCCCGGTTCCCCGCCCCGCCCGTCGGCCCCCATTCCCCCGAAGGGTCCAGTCCACCGCGCAGGAGGTGCCCGCCCCGCCGACTCTGGGGACGGGGCGTGTCCGTCGTGCCCTGTCCATCAAGCAGCGGAGGTACCGGTGAGCGGTTGCGCCGAACGTGTGCGGATCGCGGTCATCGGGGACTGCCCCGTTTTCCGGCACGGCATCTCGAACCTGATCGGCACCGCTCCCGACCTCCACCTGGTCGCGGCCGCGCCGTCGATCGAGAGCGCGGACGGCAGCCTGCGCGGCGCGCACGTCGTCCTGATGGACCTCCAGCAGTCCGCCCCGAGACTCGCCGCGACCGTGACGAAGCTGCGGAGGAGGGGGCATTCCGTCCTCGTGGTGTCGTCCTCACCGCACCTGGACGCGGTCCGGGCGATCCAGGCCGGCGCGAGCGGCTATCTGAGCCGGCAGGCGGAGGCGCACGAAATGCTGACGGCGATCCGGACCGTGGGATCCGGCCGCAGTTATGTCTCCGCGCCCGCCAGCGATCTGGTGGGGAATTCTCTCCATTTCACTGACCGGGAGCAGGAAATCCTGCGGCTTCTCGCCAATGGTTCAACGGACCACGAAATCGCCGCCGCGTTGGGTATCAGCAAACATACAGTCCATTCACATCTCGACCGAATCGGCGAGAAAACCGGCTCCCGACGCCGCCCCGACCTGACCCGGATCGCACTGGAAAACGGCCTCACCTACCCGGAATGAGCCGCCGGCGGGGGTAGTTCTACCCCTTTGACCGTGGGTAATCGTCACCCTTGACCCGAACAGGGCGAAGCGAGACCTTGGCAGAGGATCACTCAGACATGCCGGGAATCAACTGGGAGAAGCTCATGCGCAATCGTCTCGCAATTTTCACCGTCGCAGCGCTGCTGCCCCTTACAGGCGGGGCCTCACTCGCGATAGCCGGTCAGGCGGTCGCTGCTCCTCCTCCTCCTGTCGTCACCGTCACAGGTACCGTCGATGACTGCGACGACGACGCTTCCCCGGAAGAAGTCACGATCGCAACGAGTAAGGAATCCAAGACAGACGACACTGGCGTCAAGAGCTCCAACAAGTACAGTGTCAATTTCAAGAATATTCCGAAGAAGGGCCGATCTGCCACGGCGACCGTTACCTGCGTGGGCGGCTCTACGTACACGCAGGACTTCAAGATCAACGGGGCTCAGGGCACAACACCCGTGACCCAGAAGGTGCACCTCGAGCCGTAGGACCCGTTACGGTCGGGCCGGGTTTCGCCAGGGCGATGCCCGGCGCGACCGCATGCCCCGCCCGCTCACACCCCGCCGCCCACCGTGAACCCGATCACCGATCCGCCCCCCGCCCGCCGGTGCGCGAACGGTGCACCTCCGTGTGCCAGGGCCACCTCCCGCACGATCGACAGGCCGAGCCCCGAGCCCGGCAGGGAACGGGCCTCGGCGGCGCGGTAGAAGCGGTCGAAGACGCGGGTCAGGTCGGTCTCGGCGATACCCGGACCTCGGTCGAGGACCTCGACGCGGACGACGCCCGGCCGGGCCGGGCCGGTGACGGCGATCTCGACGGGCGCCCCGCCCTCGCGGTCGAACTTGGTCGCGTTCTCCACGAGGTTGGACACCGCCCGCTGGAGCATGGCCGGCCGCCCGTAGAGCGTGGTGTCGCCGCTTGTCCGGATCAGGACCGGCCGGCCCGTGCGGCGCCGGGCGAGGCCCGCGACCTCCTCCGCGATGTCGGCGAGGTCCAGCCTTCGCGGCGGCTCGGTGTCGGACTGGCCGGCCGCGAGGTCGACCAGCTCGTTGACCAGGTCGGTCAGCTCCCGGGCCTCCTGGGTCAGGTCCGCCACCAGTTCGTCACGGGTGTCCGGCGGCAGTTCGTCGATGCGGCGCAGCAGTGAGATGTTCGTGCGCAGCGACGTCAGCGGGGTACGCAGTTCGTGCCCCGCGTCCTGGACGAGGCGCCGCTGGTCCTCCTCCGACTGGGCGAGCCGGCCGAGCATGCGGTCGAAGGCGCGGCCCAGCCGTCCCACCTCGTCGTGACCGGTGACCGGCACCTGCACGCCGAGCCTGCGGGTGCGGGCGACGTCCTCGGCGGCGGTGGTGAGGATCACCAGACGATGGGTGATGCGCCGGGCCAGCCACCAGCCGAACAGCCCCGCGGCCGTCACCACCGCGATCATCAGGATCAGCGTGCGCTGCTGGAGCGCCCGCAGCAGGTCCTCGGTGTCACTGAACTCCTGCGCCACCTGCACCGCGCCCCGGCCGCCGCCCAGGGAGACGGTCGCGATGCGGTAGACGTCGCTGCCGACGTCGACGTCCTTGTGCTCGGCCATCAGCCCGGCCGCCGCGGCCACCGCGATGGTGCGGTCGCCGGACACCACGGGCAGTCCGGGGCTGCCTCTGTCGACGACGGATCCGTCCGCGCCCAGCACCTGTACGTCCGTACGGGCCGGCCGCACGATGTCGTGCCCCGGCGCCGACGAGGAGAAGTCCTCCGGCGCCATCCGGTGGTCGCGCACCTCGTCCCGCAGGTCCTGCACGACCTCGTCGAACACCGACTCCTGGTCGACCCGGACCAGCCGGGCGGCCGCCGAGTAGGACAGGACTCCGACGAGCACGGTGACCGCGGCCGTGACGGCCGCGAAGGACACCGCGAAGGTGGTCCGCAGCGACACCAGCTTCGGTCTCGGGCGGGACAGCAACCGACGCAGACGGCTCACTCGCGTCCTCGTCTCACGATCACCCTCGCCTCACGATCGCCTCTGCCCCACGATCACCCTCGACCCACGATCATCCTCGCCCCGCTCCCGGTCTCGCGCGCTCAGTCCTCCCGCAGTACGTAACCCACCCCGCGCACGGTGTGGATCAGCTGCGGGGCGCCGGGGTGGTCGAGTTTGCGGCGCAGATAGCCGACGTAGACGGCGAGGTTCTTGGAGCCCGGACCGAAGTCGTAGCCCCAGATACGGTCGTAGATCGTGGAGTGGTCCAGGACGATCCCGGCGTTGCGCGCCAGCAGCTCCAGCAGCTCGAACTCGGTCCGGGTCAGCTCCAGCTCGCGCCCGCCCCGCCACGCCCGTCGCGCCTGCGGGTCCATCCGCAGCCCGGCCGCCTCCACGTGCCGCTCGGAACCCGGCTTCGGCGCGTCGGGTACCGGCGCGGCGGCCTCGGGGGCGGCGTCGGGGCTGGTGCGGCGCAGCAGCGCCCGCAGCCGGGCGAAGACCTCCTCGACGTCGAACGGCTTCACGACGTAGTCGTCGGCGCCCGCGTCCAGCCCGGCGATCCGGTCGGCGGTCTCCACCAGGGCGGTCAGCATCAGGATGGGCGTGCGGTCGCCCTCGGCGCGCAGCACCCGGCAGACCTGGAGGCCGTCGATGCCGGGCATCATCACGTCGAGGACGAGCACGTCCGGCGGGTTCTTGTGGGCGTGCGCCAGTGCCTCGACCCCGTCGGCGACCGCGGTCACCCGGTAGCCCTCCAGGGCCAGGGCGCGTTCCAGGGCGTTGCGGATGGCACGGTCGTCTTCGGCGAGCAGCACGGTGGGAGGCACCGGGCCAGTCTGCCAAGGCCTCCGGCGGTTGGGCGGTGAGGGCCGTCCTACGGTCACCCTTCTTACTGGGCTCTCACCCTCGGGACGGGCGTGTCCGGGGGCTGCCACCCCCGGACCTCGCTCGGCCCCGCTTCCGCCCGAACGGCCTCGTCCTCGATCGCCGGACGGGCCGGATCTTCCCGTCCGGTGTCCGGTGTCCGGCGGTCAGCGGGCGGCCAGGGCCGCCAGCTGGTCGGCGAACGGCACCACCGTGAACTCGTCCTTCTCCGAATTCCCGGCCTTCTGCGAATTCGCGGCCTTCTCCGAATTCCCGGCCCTGGCGGTCTCCACCCTCTCCACCGTCTCCGTCGTCTCCGTCGTCTCCGTCGTCTCGGCCGTCGTCCTCGCCTTCGGCGGGCCGGGCCGTGCGGACGTCGTCGTGGACAGGCCCGTCATGAGTGTCGCCAGCTCGGCCGCCGCCCGTTCGATCCGAGCGGGCAGGCCCTCCGCGCCCCAGTCCTCCGAGGCGGCGTAGACGGCGGTCGGGACGACCACGGCACGCAGGTAGGAGAAGAGCGGCCGCAGGGCGTGTTCGAGCACCAGCGAGTGGCGCGCGGAGCCGCCCGTGGCGGCGATCAGCACCGGCTTGCCCGCCAGCGCGTCCGGGTCGATCACGTCGAAGAACGACTTGAACAGGCCGCTGTAGGACGCGGAGAACACCGGCGTGACGACGATCAGCCCGTCCGCCGCCGTCACCGCCGCCAGCGCGGCCGCGAGCTTGCGTCCGGGGAAGCCGTTGGTGAAGTTGTGGGCGATCTCGACGGCGAGGTCGCGCAGCTCCACGACCTCCACGTCCACCTCCGCCCGCGCCGAGGTCCGCCCGGCGGTCGCGGCCGCCAGCCGGTCGGCCAGCAGCCGGGTCGACGACGGGACGCTCAGCCCCGCCGAGACGACGACGAGCCTCATACGGCGTTCACCCCTTCCGGCGAGGTCTGGGCGGCCTCGAGCAGCGACGCGTGGGTCGGCGCGTCCGGCACCCCGGCCGGCCGTCCGACGGCGAACTCCTTGCGCAGCACTGGCACGACCTCCTCGCCGAGCAGGTCGAGCTGCTCCAGCACGGTCTTCAGCGGCAGGCCCGCGTGGTCCAGCAGGAACAGCTGGCGCTGGTAGTCGCCGGCGTACTCGCGGAACTTCAAGGTCTTCTCGACGACCTGCTCGGGCGTGCCGACGGTCAGCGGGGTCTGGTCGGTGAAGTCCTCCAGGGACGGCCCGTGGCCGTAGACCGGCGCGTTGTCGAAGTACGGCCGGAACTCGCGCACCGCGTCCTGCGAGTTCTTCCGCATGAAGACCTGCCCGCCGAGGCCGACGATCGCCTGTTCGGGCGTGCCGTGTCCGTAGTGCGCGTAGCGGGCGCGGTAAAGCTCGACCATCCGCTTGGTGTGGTCGGCCGGCCAGAAGATGTTGTTGTGGAAGAAGCCGTCACCGTAGAACGCGGCCTGCTCGGCGATCTCGGGCGAGCGGATGGAGCCGTGCCAGACGAACGGCGGCACGCCGTCCAGCGGGCGGGGCGTGGAGGTGAAGCCCTGGAGGGCGGTGCGGAACTTGCCCTCCCAGTCGACGACGTCCTCGCGCCACAGCCGGCGCAGCAGGGCGTAGTTCTCGATGGCGAGGTTGATGCCCTCGCGGATGTCCTGGCCGAACCAGGGGTAGACCGGGCCGGTGTTCCCGCGCCCCATCATGAGGTCGACGCGGCCGTCGGCCAGATGCTGGAGCATCGCGAAGTCCTCGGCGATCTTCACCGGGTCGTTGGTGGTGATGAGGGTGGTGGAGGTGGAGAGGACCAGCTTCTCCGTCCGCGCGGCTATGTAGCCGAGCATCGTCGTCGGGGACGAGGGCACGAACGGCGGGTTGTGGTGCTCGCCGGTGGCGAAGACGTCGAGGCCGACCTCCTCGGCCTTCTGCGCGATGGCGACCATGGCCTTGATCCGCTCGCGCTCGGTCGGCGTACGGCCCGTGGTGGGGTCCGGCGTGACATCGCCGACGCTGAAGATCCCGAACTGCATGGTCGCTCAACCTCCAAAGTTGTTGACCGTTAAACTATACCGGCCTAACGCCTCCCCCGCTCCCCCTATTCCGCCGACCGGCGCGACTGTCGGTGGCCCGCCCTACGATCCGGGCATGGCCACCCCACGCCGTGACACCCGAGGCATCGTCGACGCCGCGGACTTCCTCGCACGCGTGCGCTTCCGCCGGCCCGAGCCGGCCCCGCCCCTGCGCCCCTACGTCGAGCACTACTGGCTGATCGACTGGGACCTGACCGAGCCGTACGTCTCCCATGTCGTCCCGCACCCCGCGGTCCACCTCGTCTTCCAACGGCTGGAGGGGCAGGAGCCCTTCGTCGAGATCGCCGGCGTCCAGCAGGGCCTCTTCGCCCAGAAACTGGAGGGCCGGGGGCGGGTCTGCGGGGTCAAGTTCCGCCCGGGCGGCTTCCGCCCCTTCGCTCCCGAGCACCCGGTCTCCCACTGGACGGGCCGCCGGGTCCACCTCACCGGCACCGACCCGGCCCCCATCCTCGCCCCGGCCGACGAGAAGGCCCGGGTGGCCGCCCTCGACGCGCATCTGCTGGCGGCCCGCATGCCCCGCCCCGACCCGCAGGCCGATCTCGCGATGACCCTCGTCGACCGTATCCGCGCCGACCGCGCGATCCGCAAGGTGGCGGACCTCGCGAGCGACGAGGGGTTGTCGGTCCGCCTGCTCCAGCGCCTGTTCGCCGCGTACGTCGGCGTGGGTCCCAAGTGGGTGATCCTGCGCTACCGCATCCACGAGGCCCTGGAACGGGCGGAGACCGGGGAGCCTGCGGACTGGGCCGCCGTGGCCGCCGACCTGGGCTACGCGGACCAGGCCCACCTGGTGCGCGACTTCACCGCGACGGTCGGAGTCCCCCCGGCCGCCTACGCTCGGCATCGCGGCGCATGACCACGCCGGCACCGAGCCGCACGGCCGGGGGGTGGGACGGCCGGACGCCCCGACGGCGGGACGGTGGGGCGGTGGGGCGGTGGGACGGTGGGCGTGTGGCGGACACACCACGGGCCGCAACCGTCAGGCCTGGGGCCTCAGGCCTCGGGCCTCGGGCCGCCGCTAGGGCACCAGCACCAGTCGGCCCCGGACCCCGCCCTCCGCAAGCCGTGCGTGTGCCTTCGCGGCGTCCTCCAGTGGGTAGGTCTCGGCCACCCGGAGGGTCAGCTCGCCCGCGTCCACCGCCCGCACCAGCTCCGCCAGCGCGGCGCCGTCCGCGCTCACCTCGACGGCGTCGGTCCGCACCCCCCGCTCCGACGCGGGCTGCGCCTGCGGGATCACCCCCACGTACACGCCCCCGTCCCGTACCAGGTCCAACGCCCGCGGGCCGAGCACCGCCGCGTCCAGCACCGCGTCGAAACTCCCTTCGCCGCCCGGGAAACGCGTCGCGCCCAGCGAGCGGACGAACTCCTCGTCCTCGGCCCGAGCCAGCGCGGCGACCGACACCCCGCGCCGCGCGGCCAGCTGGACGGCATACCCGCCGACCGCGCCCGCACCACCCGTGACCAGCAACGAATCCCCCGGCGACAGGGCGAGAAGGGCCAGCGCCTGCACAGCGGTCAGCGCGTTCAACGGCAGCGTCGCCGCGTGCACCGCGTCCACGGAAGCCGGCGCGAGCGCCACCGCGTCCGCGTCGACGACGACGTACTCCGCGTGCGTACCGAGCGGCTTGACCATGCCGTAGTCGAGCGCCACGACCTCCTCCCCCACCTTCCACGCGGCGGCCACCCCCACCGCGTCCACGGTCCCGGCGACGTCCCAGCCGAGTCCGACCTGCTTGCCCGCGCCGCCGAAGACCCCGGAGCGCACCCCGGCGTCCACCGGATTCAGCGCGGCCGCCGCCACCTTGATCCGCACCTGCCGGGCGCCCGGCTCCGGCAGCTCCGCGTCCACGAGCTCGACGGCCTCGGGCCCGCCGAACGTCCGCACCACTGCTGCACGCATGACAACTCCCCTGGATCGACGGGTACTTGCGGGAATGTCCCGCTGCCCTCCTGCTGTCACAACCCTAGGAAGAGTTACTATCCATGGGGAAGTAGTTACCTGAAGGTGCCTACGTCACCGGGAGGAGAGCCACCATGGCCACCACGACCGCCGCCCAGCGGCGCGAGCAGGCACGCAACGAGTACGACGCCTTCCTGCGCGACTGCCCGACCAACCAGCTGCTGGACCGCCTCAGCGACAAGTGGGTCAGCCTGGTCGTCTCGGCCCTCGCGCCCGGCCCCCGGCGCTACAGCGACCTGGCCCGCAGGATCGCCGGGGTCAGCCCCAAGATGCTCACCCAGACCCTGCGCACCCTGGAACGCGACGGCATCCTGACCCGCACGGTCACCCCGTCCGTCCCCGTCCGCGTCGACTACGAGCTGACCCCGCTCGGCAGCAACCTCGCGCTGCTGCTGACGGCCGTGAAGGACTGGGCCGAGACCCACTTCGACGAGGTCCACGCGGCCCGCCTGCGCTACGACACGGACGGCGTCGACGCCTGAGCGGTGCCGGTCAGGGGGTGAGCGGGACCGCGTCCATGTACGCGTTCGTCGGCTTGCGCACCTTCCGCACTTCCCGCGCGTCCAACGCGACCGCCGCAGACGACGTGCCGAGCGTGCCGCTCCCCTGCCAGGTCCCGGTGACGTCGACCCAGGTGTCCGCCTTCGGCGCGGCGATCCCCCGGACCAGCACCTTCACGGACGACGCGTCCGCCGCACAGCAGTTGACGATGATCCGGGTCAGGTACCAGCCGTCCTGCTTCCGCGGGGCCGGGGTGACGAAGCCGGTCATCACGACGGCCCGGCCCCGGATCGCCCGCGACCGGTCCTGCTGCACCCGCTGGGTGAAGTCGGTGAGCGTGATCGGCAACGGGGAGGTCGCGGGCAGCGGATCGAAGGCGTCCTCCTGCACCGCGACGGCCTTCGCCGGTTCCCGCGAGGCCGTGTAGGAGCCGAGCGCGGGCGGCGCGTAGAAGAGCAGGCTCAGCACGGGCAGGAACAGCAGCCAGGCGACCCGCGGAACACCGGAATGATCATGACCGTGCCCCTCGTGCCCCGGCCCGCCGTGCTCGCCCTTCGACGGGGCGGACCATGCCTCCGCCACGCCCAGGACGACCAGCAGCACCCCGGAGGCGACCAGCAGCGGCCGCATGCCCTCCTTGACGTAGCGCAGGTACTCGTCCGTGAACAGCGAGGTGTGCAACAGCCCCAGCCCGCCCAGCACCAGCAGCGCCACCTGCGCGAACCGCCTCACAGCAGCACCCCTCCGACCACCGCGCTGCACACCACGGCGACCACCGTCGTGGCCGCCGAGAACCGCACCGCGAAGGCCCGCCCGAACGTGCCCGCCTGAAGCGCGATCAGCTTCAGGTCGACCATCGGCCCCACCACCATGAACGCCAGCCGCGCGACCGGCGAGAACCCCGTCAGCGAGGCCGCCACGAACGCGTCCGCCTCGCTGCACACCGCCAGCACGATCGCCAGCGCCGCCAGGAACAGCACCGACAGCCACGGCGAACCCGCGAAGGTGTCGAGCAGCGTGCGCGGCACCGCCACGTTGAACGTCGCCGCCGCCATCGCCCCCACCACCAGGAAACCCCCCGCGTGCAGGAAGTCGTGCTGGAAACCACGCCGGAACTCGGCGAACCGGCTGTGCCCCGGCACATGTCCGGTGGGCCGGCCGACAGCCGGCTTCAACCACTCCTCGCGCCCCAGCCAGAGCCACAGCCAGCCCATCGCGGCGGCGGTGACCAGCGAGGCGAGCAGCCGGGCGACCACCATCTCCGGACGGCCCGGGAAGGCGACGGCCGTGGCGGTCAGCACCACCGGGTTCACGGCGGGCGCCGACAGCAGGAACGCGAACGCGGCGGCAGGGGTGACCCCCCGCCCGATCAGACTGTTCGCCACCGGCACCGACGCGCACTCGCACCCCGGCAGCACCACACCCGCCATCCCCGCGACCGGTACGGCCAGCGCGGCCCGCTTCGGCAGCAGCCGGCTGAAGACCCGGGCCGGCACGAACGCGTTGATCGCCCCCGACAGAGCCGTGCCCAGCAGCAGGAACGGCAGCGCCTGCACGGTCACGGCCAGACACACCGTCCGCCACGCCTGCATCGCCGGCTCGTCCAGCGACCGCCCGACGAGCACCAGCAGCACACCCGGCACCACCGCCGCGCCCAGCAGCATCAGCGGCCAGTGCCGTGGCAGCGCACGCGCCGGGCGGTCGTCCGCCGCCCGCGCCTCCCCGGCCGCCGCCACGGGCGGCCGTATGTCCGTTTCCTGCATCCCGCCCCTACACCCGGCCTTCCCGCAACCGTGCGACCTGCTCCGCGCCGAACTCCACGGTGCGCCGCATATGCCGCACCACCACCGCGAGTTCACCGTCCGCCAGGTCCTCGAAGAGCGGCATCCAGTCGCCGCCCAGCCGCTCCCACATCCGCGTGAACTCGGCGATCCGTTCCGGCACCGGCACCACGAGGACCCGCCGCCGGTCGGCCGCGTCCCGCTCCCGGACGACGTATCCCGCCTTCTCCAGCCGGTCCACCAGCCGCGTCGCCGACCCGGTGGTCAGTCCCGTCAGCTCGGCGACCCGTCCCGTCGTCACCGGCTCGCGCTCCAGCATCAGCAGGTTCAGACACTGCAGATCCGTGGGGTGCAGCCCGAGGCGGTCGGCGAGCGCCTGGTTGAACAGGGCGTACGCGGCCACGTACCGACGCGACACGACGGCCAGCTCGTCCAGCAGCCGCGAGCGCACGTTCCCGGACATCGCACCCCTTCGTCGGCACCGCCGTCAGCGCCGTCCGCAGATCGTACGACGCCCCACTTCCGCGAACGTCAGAAGAAGTACGCGTCCCCGGTGTCCAGGACCAGCACCTGCTGCCGGTCGTTGGACCGGTTGCGGTCCACCGCCCCGCCGCCCCACAGGGTGTCGACCGCCATCGTCACCTCCGTAGGCCGCCCCCGCAGCCGCACCCCCAGCTCGATCCGCTCCCCCAGCGCGTCGGCGGCCAGCGCCCCCGTCCGGCACACCACCTCCTGGCGGCCGGTCCGCGCGCAGCCGGCCGGCAACCGCTGCGCCCCGGCCGCCAACGGCACCGACCAGCGCAACCGCACGGTCGAGTCGGAGACGTCCGCCGGACCGTGGTTGCGCGGGGTCAGCCGCACGTCGACCCGGCCGCCGCGCATGACGGCCGAGCCGTGGTACGACAGATCCGCCTCGGTCGCCTCCCCCGCCGCCCACGCGGGCGCGGACCCCCACCCCACCGCCAGCACCGCGCCCCACACCACGAGACCCCGCATCCAGCGCATGTCACCACTCCTCGATCCTCGATCGAAACCGCCCGGGTCCGGAGGGCCGGGTACGAAGGGGATGTATCCCACGCCCCGCGCCCGGCAGGCGCCCTCCAACAGGTGACAGCACCCGGCCGTGCCAAGCTGCGGTCATGCTCATCCTCAGATCGGCGGCCCTGTTCGTCGTCGCCGCGCTCTTCGAGATCGGCGGAGCATGGCTGGTCTGGCAGGGCGTACGCGGGCACCGGGGCTGGCTGTGGGCGGCCGGCGGTGTCCTCGCCCTCGGCGCGTACGGCTTCGTCGCCACGTTCCAGCCCGACGCCCACTTCGGCCGCATCCTCGCCGCGTACGGCGGCGTCTTCGTCGCCGGCTCCCTGCTCTGGGGCGCGGTCGCCGACGGCTACCGCCCCGACCGCTGGGACGTGACCGGTGCCCTGGTCTGCCTCGCCGGGATGGCCGTGATCATGTGGGCCCCGAGGAACGGCGGCTGACCCCGATACCCTGGGCGGCAACCGCTCGAACGAACGAACACCCTGTCGAGCACCCCGTGCACGAGGAGCAGCCCATGGCCACCGCCGCACCGTCCGCCGCCTCCCGCATCGCCGTCGTCACCGGTGCGAGCAGCGGAATCGGCGCCGCCACCGCCCGGGAGCTCGCCGCGGCCGGCTACCGGGTCGTCCTGACCGCCCGCCGCAAGGACCGCATCGAAGCGCTGGCCGAGGAGATCACCCGGTCGGGCGGCTCCGCGACGGCCTACCCGCTGGACGTCACGGACCGCGCCGCCGTCGACGAGTTCGCCGGCGCCTTCAAGACGATCGGCGTCCTCGTGAACAACGCGGGCGGCGCGCTCGGCGCCGACCCCGTCGCCACCGGCGACCCGGCCGACTGGCGCACGATGTACGAGACGAACGTCCTCGGCACCCTGAACGTCACCCAGGCCCTGCTCCCCAAGCTGGTGGCGAGCGGCGACGGCACGGTCGTCGTGGTGTCCTCGACCGCCGGTCACGGGACGTACGAGGGCGGCGGCGGCTATGTCGCCGCCAAGCACGGCAGCCACGTCCTCGCCGAGACCCTCCGCCTGGAGATCGTCGGCCAGCCGGTCCGCGTGATCGAGATCGCGCCCGGCATGGTCAGGACCGACGAGTTCGCCCTCACCCGCTTCGGCGGCGACACGGACCGGGCCGCCAAGGTCTACGAAGGTGTCGCCGAACCCCTCACCGCCTCCGACGTGGCCGAGACGATCACCTGGGCGGTCACCCGCCCCAGCCATGTCAACGTCGACCTCCTCGTCCTGCGCCCCCGCGCCCAGGCGTCCAACACGAAGGTCCACCGGGAGCTGTGACCGCCGGAGAGGAGACCGTCGGGGAGGAGATCTCCGGCCGGGACCCGGACGCCGGGGATCGGCTCTCGCAGGAACAGCGCTCGCTCGAACAGCGCCGCCTCGCCCGGGAGACGAAGGACGAGCGCCACATGTGGGTCTTCCTCGCCTACTTCCTCTTCGGCATCCACATCGTGGCGTTCGTGATGATCTACGCGGTACGCCACGCGAAGTGACAACCGCCGCGACCTAGGGTTTCCACGTGGACAGACACATACCGTTCGAGACGCTGCACAACTTCCGTGACCTGGGCGGGTATTTGACCAGCAGCGGTCACCGGGTCCGCGCGGGCCGGCTGTACCGCGCTGACTCGCTCGGCAAGCTGAGACCGGGCACCCCGGACTGGGACCGCTTCCTCGCCCTGGGCGTCCGCACGGTGATCGACCTGCGCCACCCCTGGGAGGCGGAGGCCCGAGGCCGCGTCCCGGAGCACCCCTCCTTCACCTACCAGAACCTCAGCATCGAGCACCGCCCCTACGACCAGGCGGCGTTGATGCCGGACGTGGACCCCGGCCCGTACCTCTCCGCACGCTTCATGGAGGTGGCGCAGGACGGCACGAAGGAGATCGCGGCGGCGCTGGAACTGGTGGCGGAGGCGCACGCGGACGAGCCGGTGGTCTTCCACTGCGCCTCCGGCAAGGACCGCACCGGCCAGCTGGCCGCCATCGTCCTCGGCCTCCTCGGCGTCCCGGACGAGGTGATCATCGAGGACTTCTCCCTGACGGAACTGGCGGCCCCGGCCCTGCTCGCCGAATGGCGTGCGTGCAACGACGGCCGCTCCCCGGCGTGGCCGTCCTTCGGCCGGGCCCCCGAGTCGGTGATGCGCCTGTTCCTGGAGGCGCTGCGGGCCCGGTACGGCTCGCTGGAGTCGTATGTGACGGACGCCCTCGGCAGGGACGCGGAGGCCCTGTCGGCGACCCTGCGCAACCGCCTCCTGGAACCGGCCCCCACCACCTGGCCGGAGTTGACCCACCGCAGGGCGGAGCCGCTCGACGCCCCCCTCCTGGTCCGCCTGCGCGACACGGCGGCCCTGTGGCAGCTGGCCCGGGGCATCGAGCAGTGGCAGCCCGGCGAGAAGGCCGAGGCCCACTTCGTCGACCGGATGCGCGACGGCGAGGTCTGGTTGGCGTACGCGGACGGCGCGGTCGCGGGCGCGTTCGAGCTCTGGTGGGACGACCCGGCCGCCTGGGGCCCCCGCCCGCCCGAGGCCGGCTACATCCACCGCCTGATGACGGCCCCGCACATCGCCCCACCGGGTGCGGGCCGCCGGATGCTGGCCCAGGCCGAGTCCCGCATCACCGCGGCCGGCCGGCCCTACGCCCGCCTCGACTGCCTCTCCACCAACCCCCGCCTGCGCGCGTACTACGAGTCCGCGGGCTACACGGTCGTCGGCGAGCAGCGCGCGAAGGAGGGCGGCACGGGCAGCCCGTACGCGGTGACCCTGCTGGAGAAGCGGCTCGGCCGAGGATGAGACGCGTGCGGGGCCCGGGCCGAAACCGGCCCGGGCCCCTCACCGACGGTCAACCGCGGACCCGCGGTGTCAGCCCTTCACGCACACGACCTGCTTCAGCTTCGCCACGACCTCCACCAGATCCCGCTGCCGTTCGATGACCTGCTCGATCGGCTTGTAGGCGGCCGGGATCTCGTCCACGACGCCGGAGTCCTTGCGGCACTCCACGCCCCGCGTCTGCTCCTCCAGGTCCTGTGTCGAGAAGCGGCGCTTGGCCGCGTTCCGGCTCATCCGCCGACCCGCGCCGTGCGAGGCAGAGTTGAAGGCCTTCTCGTTGCCGAGGCCCTTCACGATGTACGAACCCGTGCCCATCGAGCCCGGGATGATGCCGTACTCGCCGGAACCGGCCCGGATCGCGCCCTTGCGGGTCACGAGCAAATCCATGCCCTCGTAGCGCTCCTCGGCGACGTAGTTGTGGTGCGCGCTGATCTCCTGCTCGAAGGCCGGCTTCGCCTTCTTGAACTCCTTGCGGACCACGTCTTCAGGAGCGCCATCATGAGCGTGCGGTTGTACTTCGCGTACTCCTGCGCCCAGAACAGGTCGTTGCGGTAGGCCGCCATCTGCGGGGTGTCCGCGACGAACACGGCGAGATCACGGTCGATCAGGCCCTGGTTGTGCGGGAGTTTCTGCGCCACCCCGATGTGGAACTCGGCGAGTTCCTTGCCGATGTTGCGGGAACCGGAGTGCAGCATCAGCCAGACGGAACCGGACGTATCTGTACATACTTCGACGAAGTGGTTTCCGGAGCCGAGCGTCCCCATCTGCTTGACGGCACGCTCCTCACGGAACTTGACCGCCTCCGCGACCCCGTCGAAGCGCTGCCAGAAGTCGTCCCACCCGCCGGTGGCCAGCCCGTGGAACCGGTCCGGCGCGACCGCGGTGTCGTGCATCCCCCGACCCACCGGGATCGCCTGCTCGATCTTCGAACGGAGCCGCGAGAGGTCGCCGGGCAGGTCGTTCGCCGTCAGCGAGGTCTTCACCGCGGACATTCCGCACCCGATGTCGACGCCGACCGCGGCGGGGCAGACGGCGCCCTGCATCGCGATGACCGAACCGACCGTCGCGCCCTTGCCGTAGTGGACGTCCGGCATGACCGCCAGCCCCTTGATCCACGGCAGGGTCGCCACGTTCCGCAGCTGCTGGAGCGCGCCCTCCTCGACCGAGGCCGGGTCGGCCCACATGCGGATGGGCACCTTCGCGCCCGGCATCTCCACGTACGACATAACGTCCTCATTCCCCCGGATTAAATACAAAAGCCTTACATCGCAAAACTGGTGCCAAGGTCAACGAAAAGGACAGCGGACCGGCATCCACAGCTCCACGTGCGATACACATTGTCTCCAGGGGCCGCCCCCGTCCGGCAAGCGAATAACCAGCGGGGACACCGGGCCCACCCACATCACCCGACCTGTCGAGAGGAGCCGACCGTGCAGCGGAAGGCATACGTACCCGGCGTCGTCGCGCTCCTCGCGGCGCTGCTGGCCGGCTGCACCGGCGGTTCGGACGAAGGCGGCTCGACGGACAACTCCAACCCGGGCGAGGCGGGCACGGCCAGCGCCGCGGCGCAGCCCGGCAAGTACGACACGCTTCCCGAGGCCTGCGGTGTGGTGAGCGCGTCCACCCTCGACTCGCTGCTGCCCGGCATCAAGCAGCTCGCCGACGATGCGCAGCGCGACGCGGCCTACGCGGGCGAGGCGACGCAGACGTTCGACACGGACCGCAAGGTGGGCTGCCGTTGGAAGGTGGAGTCGACGGACGCCACCGACCATCTCCTCGTCGACTTCGAGCGGGTCGTCTCGTACGACAACGCCGTGAGCGACGACAACCAGGCCGAGGCCCTCTTCGCGCAGAAGGTGACCGCGGCCGACCTCCCGGTACCCGCCGCTTCCAGCACCACGGGGGCGGCGACCGGCTCCTCCTCCCCGAGTTCGAGCCCCTCCCCCTCGACGACGACCTCGCCCACCAACGGCGCCTCCACGTCGGCCTCGCCCTCCTCCACCGTTCCCCCCGCAGCCCTGCAACCCCGCCTGCTGGAGGACCTGGGCGACGAGGCGTTCGTCGACGACGCGCTCAGCAGCTCCGGTTCGACGGCCAAGCAGCGCACGGTGACTGTGGCGTTCCGCACGTCCAACGTCATGGTGACCATCGAGTACGAGGAGCAGCCCGCGACCGTCGGCACGGTGCCCGACAGCGAGGACATGCAGGACAAGGCCCGGAAACTGGCCGCGCAGCTCGCCGACTCGCTGGCCGGCTGAGGGCACTTCGGCCCGGTTCGTGACCCCCGCGCAAAGCCTTCGAAGCGGAACCGCACAGCTTCTTCACCGACTACGGTGGCTCCTCGGACCCGATCCGACCGCAGGAACCACGAGCGTCATGAGTGAAGGAACCATGCAGCGACGAGCCCAGCGAGACGGCCAGTTTGACCAGCGCGAGCAGCGTGCCGAGCGAGTGAACCGGTCCGGAGGGCTGAACCGCCTCCTGGCCGCGGTGGTCGCCGTCCCGGTGGTGCTGATCGCCGCGGGCTGCTCCTCGGACTCCGGCTCGGGCGACGACGCGAAGGACACCGGCGCCACGACCGGTGCCGGCCCCGACTCCGCGGTGAGCGCCGCGCCGACCGTGCAGGCGGCGGCGTACAAGACGCTGCCCGAGGCGTGTGCGGTGGTGTCGAAGAAGACCCTGACCGAGCTGGTGCCGAAGGCGTCGGCCGCGGGCAAGGAGGGGACGTCCAGCGACACCGCGGCCCGGGCCAGCTGTTCCTGGTCCAGCCTGGCCAACAACGGTGTGAAGGGCTCGCAGTTCCGCTGGCTGAACGTTTCGCTGCTGCGCTTCGAGTCCGACGCGACGACCGGTGCCGGCGAGACGCAGGCGAAGACGTACTACGCGAAGCAGGTCAAGGACGCCCAGGCGGTGTCGGGCGCGAAGAACGTGAAGTCGGCGCCGGTGACCGCGACGGGTGACGAGGCGACGTCGGTGCGCTACGACCTGAAGAAGTCGGAAGGCGCCTTCAAGCAGCAGACGGTCGTGGTCCGTGTCGAGAACGTCGTGCTCACGCTCGACTACAACGGCGCCGGTCTGGCGGGCGACAAGACGCCGAGCGCGGACACCCTGACGAAGTCGGCGGAGAAGGCGGCCAAGGAGGCGGTGGCCTCGGTGCGCTCGGCCAACGGCGAGGGTGGCGACGGCGGTTCGGACACCTCGACCAAGAGCCCGTCGAGCCCAGCCCCGTCGAAGTCGGCCTCCTCCACCCCGCGGGCGACGCCCTCCAAGTCCTCGTCGGCGACCCCGAAGGCGACGGCCTCCAAGGCGGCCGCGGCGGCCCCGAAGGCTTCCGCTTCCGCGAAGAGCTGACGGACCGGCAACACGTGCGCCGCACACATGTGCCACCCTGTTGCGCGCAAGAAGACGCAAGGGGAGGGGAGTACGGGTGTCCGCGCCAATACAGCTGACCCGGACGCACCGCGTTCTCATCGGCGTGGTCGTGGCCGGCGCCGTGGTCATCGCCGGCATCGGCTTCGCCGGTTCGTACGCGGCCGTCCGGGAACTGGCCCTCGAGAAGGGCTTCGGCAACTTCTCGTATGTGTTCCCGATCGGTATCGACGCGGGTATCTGCGTCCTGCTGGCCCTGGATCTGCTGCTGACCTGGATCCGCATCCCGTTCCCGCTGCTGCGGCAGACGGCGTGGCTGCTGACAGCGGCGACGATCGCCTTCAACGGCGCGGCGGCCTGGCCGGACCCGCTGGGCACGGGGATGCACGCGGTGATCCCGATCCTGTTCGTGGTGTCCGTCGAGGCGGCCCGGCACGCGATCGGCCGGATCGCGGACATCACGGCGGACAAGCACATGGAGGGCGTGCGCCTCACGCGCTGGATGCTCTCCCCGCTGCCCACGTTCCTGCTCTGGCGCCGTATGAAGCTGTGGGAGCTGCGCTCCTACGAGCAGGTGATCAAGCTGGAGCAGGAACGTCTCGTCTACCAGGCGAGGCTGCGTTCCCGCTTCGGCCGTGCCTGGCGCCGCAAGGCGCCGGTGGAGTCGCTGATGCCACTGCGGCTGGCCCGTTACGGCGTCCCGCTGGCGGAGACCGCCCCGGCGGGACTGGCCGCGGCGGGCATAGAGCCGGCCGTGCTCCCTCCGGCGCCGCTGGCCGCGGCCGCGCCTCCGCAGGAGCTGACGGCGGCCGCCCCGCTCGACGCCGGTGTCCGGGCCGTCGAGGCGGCTTCCGTGCCCCGGCAGGCACCGCAGGCCCGGCCGCCCGGTCAGGCGCCCGCGCCCACGGAGGAGGAGCAGAGCCCGTGGTTCCAGGCGCCGCACGAGGTCGCCTACCAGGGCGGCTACGACCCCACCTACGACCCCTCGGAGCAGTACGCGCAGTGGTACGAGGAGCAGCAGCAGGCCGAGCAGTACCAGGACCAGTACCAGGAGGAGCCTCCGGCGCAGGAGCCCTCGCCGGAGGAGACGGGTTCGTTCCCCATCCCGGTGGGTCCGGGCCGCAGCCGCGAGCTCGGTGAGGGCGGCGGCACCCCGGTGGTCGAGCCGGACGAGGAGGCGTACTACCAGGTGTTCCGTCAGTCGATAGACGGCAGCTTCCCCACGCCCGGCGTCCTCGGCGACAACATCCAGGCGACCTACGGCACGACCATGAGCCCCAGCGCTCTGAAAACCCTCACGGAACGCTTCCAGCACCGTTTCAACACGGAGCTGGAGGAGGACCACATCGCGTGATCCGCGCGGACGACGCGTGACCCGCGCGTACGAGGAGGGGGCGCCCGGTGTTGCACCGGGCGCCCCCTCCTCGTACGACGCGGTCTACTCCCCGAGCAGGGTCCGCACCCGCTCCTGGCCGACGGCCAGCAGCAGGGTGGGCAGCCGCGGCCCGGTGTCACGCCCCACCAGCAGGTGGTAGAGCAGCGCGAAGAACGTCCGCTGGGCGGTCTTGATCTCCGGCGGGAGTTCCTTGGGCGTGGCGTCGGCGGAGAACCCGGCCTGGACCTTGGGCACGCCGTAGACGAGGTGCGAGAGACCGTCGAGCGACCAGTGGTCGGCGAGCCCGTCGAGCAGGAGCCGCAGGGACTCCCGTGAGGCCTCGTCGAGGGACTTCAGCAGCTCGGCGTCGGCCTCGGCGCGCACGATGGTGCGCTGGTCGGCGGGGACGTGGGTGTTGATCCACGCCTCGGCCTTGTCGTACCGGGGCCGCGCCTCGTCGAGGGAGCCGAGCGGGTTCTCCGGGTCGAGGTCGGAGAGGATCCGCAGCGCCTGGTCCTGGTGTCCGGCGGTGATGTCGGCGACGGAGGCCAGGGTGCGGTAGGGCAGCGGCCGGACGGTGCGCGGCAGCTCCCCGGCGGCGGTGCCCACGGCGCGGGTGTGCGCGGCGAGGTCGGCCGGGAGCGCCGATCCGTCGGCGACCTTGGCGTCCAGCTTGTCCCACTCGTCGTAGAGCCGCTGGATCTCCTGGTCGAAGGCGATCTTGAAGGACTGGTTGGGGCGGCGGCGGGCGTAGAGCCAGCGCAGGAGCTGCGGCTCCATGATCTTCAGGGCGTCCGCGGCGGTGGGGACACCGCCCTTGGAGGACGACATCTTCGCCATGCCGCTGATGCCGACGAAGGCGTACATGGGCCCGATGGGCTGCTTGCCGCCGAAGATGCCGACGATCTGGCCGCCCACCTGGAAGCTGGACCCGGGGGACGAGTGGTCGACGCCGCTCGGCTCGAAGACGACGCCCTCGTACGCCCAGCGCATCGGCCAGTCGACCTTCCAGACCAGCTTGCCGCGGTTGAACTCGTTCAGCCGCACGGTCTCGGCGAATCCGCAGGCGGTGCAGGTGTAGGACAGCTCGGTGGTGTCGTCGACGTACGAGGTGACCGTGGTGAGGTCCTTCTCGCAGTTGCCGCAGTAGGGCTTGTACGGGAAGTAGCCCGCCGAACCGGACGAGCCGTCGTCCTCGTCGGCCGCGCCCGACCCCTCCGCCGCCTCGAGCTCGGCCTCGTCGAGCGGCTTCTGCTGCTGCTTCTTCGGCGGGGCCTTCTTGGTGCGGTACTGGTCGAGGATCGCGTCGATGTCACCGCGGTGCCTGATCGCGTGCAGGATCTGCTCGCGGTAGACACCGGAGGTGTACTGCGCGGTCTGGCTGATCCCGTCGAACTCCACGCCGAGGTCGGCCAGCGACTCGACCATCGCGGCCTTGAAGTGCTCGGCCCAGTTCGGGTACGTCGAGCCCTGAGGGGCCGGGACGGAGGTCAGCGGCTTGCCGATGTGCTCGGCCCAGGAGTCGTCGACCCCCGCGACGCCCTGCGGCACCTTGCGGAAGCGGTCGTAGTCGTCCCAGGAGATCAGGTGGCGTACCCGGTGTCCGCGGCGGCGGACCTCGTCGGCGACCAGGTGTGGGGTCATGACCTCGCGGAGGTTGCCGAGGTGGATGGGACCGGAAGGGGAGAGTCCGGACGCGACGACCACGGGTTTGCCAGGGGCTCGACGCTCCGACTCCTCGATGACCTCATCCGCGAAACGGGAGACCCAGTCGGTGGTCTCGGTGCTCGGAGCCACGATCGGCACGTCCTCTTGTTCTGAAGGCTTCCAGGTTTGAAGTGCGTTCCATTGTCCCAGACAGCCCCGCGCCCGGGAAAACCCCTTTACCCCCCATGGGATACTGACGGTGCCCATCCATCCCCACGAGGAGAACGGCACCCACTCCTATGGCCCCGGTCACGTCCCTCAGTCACTCCGTCGAACAGCACCTCTCGTCCGCTCTCTCGGCCACGCTGCCGGAGGCCGCCGGCGCGGACCCGCTGCTGCGACGAAGCGACCGGGCCGACTTCCAGGCCAACGGCATCCTGGCGCTGGCCAAGAAGGCGAAGGCGAACCCGCGGGAGCTGGCGACGCAGGTCGTGTCGCACGTGGTCACGGGTGACCTGATCGAGGAGATCGAGGTCTCGGGCCCCGGCTTCCTGAACGTGACGATCACCGACGGCGCGATCACGCGGAACCTCGCGGCGCGGTACGCGGACGCGGACCGCCTGGGCGTGCCGCACGCCGCCGCGCCGGGCACGACGGTCATCGACTACGCCCAGCCGAACGTGGCGAAGGAGATGCACGTCGGTCATCTGCGGTCGGCGGTCATCGGCGACGCGACCGTGCAGATCCTGGAGTTCACCGGCGAGAGCGTGGTCCGCCGGCACCACATCGGCGACTGGGGCACCCAGTTCGGCATGCTCATCCAGTACCTGGACGAGCACCCGCACGAGCTGGACCACAAGGAGTCCCAGGTGAGCGGCGAGGAGGCGATGTCGAACCTCGACCGCCTCTACAAGGCCGCGCGCAGGCTGTTCGACGCGGACGAGGAGTTCAAGACCCGGGCCAGGCGCCGGGTGGTGGACCTCCAGGCGGGCGACCCGCACACGCTCGCGACCTGGCAGAAGTTCGTCGACGAGTCGAAGATCTACTTCTTCTCGGTCTTCGAGAAGCTGGACATGGAGGTCCGGGACGAGGACATCGTCGGCGAGTCGGGCTACAACGACATGCTGGCGGAGACCTGCCGTCTGCTGGAGGAGTCCGGGGTCGCGGTCCGCTCCGAGGGCGCCCTCTGCGTCTTCTTCGAGGACGTCAAGGGGCCGGACGGCAACCCGGTCCCGCTGATCGTGCAGAAGTCGGACGGCGGCTACGGCTACGCGGCGACCGACCTGTCGGCCATCCGCGACCGTGTCTTCCAGCTCAAGGCGGACACGCTGCTGTACGTGGTGGACGCCCGTCAGTCGCTGCACTTCAAGATGGTCTTCGAGACGGCACGCAGGGCGGGCTGGCTGAACGAGGACGTCAAGGCGCACCAGTTGGCGTTCGGCACGGTCCTCGGCAAGGACGGCAAGCCGTTCAAGACCCGTGAGGGCGAGACGGTCAAGCTGGTCGACCTGCTCGACGAGGCGGTCGAGCGGGCCACGACGGTGGTCCGGGAGAAGGCCGTGAAGGTCGGCCTGACCGAGCCGGAGATCGTGGAGAACGGCCGGTACGTGGGCGTCGGCGCGGTGAAGTACGCCGACCTGTCGACGTCCGCCGTGCGGGACTACAAGTTCGACCTGGACCAGATGGTCTCGCTGAACGGCGACACGTCCGTCTACCTCCAGTACGCGTACGCCCGTGTCCAGTCGATCCTGCGCAAGGCCGGCGAGGCCCGCCCGGTCGCTCACCCGGAGCTGGGACTGGCCCCGGCGGAGCGGGCGTTGGGCCTGCACCTGGACCAGTTCGGCGAGACGGTGCACGAGGTGGCGGCGGCGTACGAGCCGCACAAGCTGGCCGCGTACCTGTACCAGCTGGCCTCGCACCTGACGACGTTCTACGACCAGTGCCATGTGCTGTCCCCCGACAACTCGCCGGAGGTCGTCGAGAACCGCCTGTTCCTGGTGGACCTCACGGCCCGCACCCTCCACCTGGGCATGGCCCTGCTGGGCATCCGGACGCCGGACAAGCTCTGACCGACCGGCGCCGACCAGAGCGAACCACGCACCACGACCCGTCCTCCACCCCCCGTTGTCGGGGAGGACGGGTCGCGGCCGTTTCGGGGTGCGTCAGGCGGCGAACCGCTTGAACGCCGCGCGGGTCCCGGCTCCGGCGATGCCGTCGATCGCGCCGGTGTAGCCGTAGTCGTCCTTCAGGAGCCGCTGGAGCGCCTTGATCGTGTTGGTGCCGGGGTCGCCGTCGATGGCGCCGGTGTAGCCCCAGTACGTCTTGAGGCAGCGCTGGAACGCCTTCCAGCTGTTGGTGCCCAGCTGCCCGTCGATCGAGTCGGTGTAGCCCCAGTAGTCCGCCAGGAACTCCTGGACGTTCTTGGCCTCGGCGGTGGTCAGGCCGAAGTTCTCCGTCGCGAGTACGGCGGTGGGGGCGCCCACTGCCGTCCGGGCGGCCGTCGCGGGCGCCGCGTAGCCGGTGCCCGCGGCAGCCAGGCTCCCGGCGGCGATGCCGGCGACGGCGGTGAGGCTGACGATGGTCCTGGCCAGGGCATGCGATCGCATGTGGTCCTCTTTCGGATCGTGGGTGGACACCTGGCCCGGCGGAGGAGCAGGTGACGACTCGAGAGTGCTGGGCGGCCACCGGCGGCCGCCACGGTCTCTGCCCAACTGACGGCCATCCGGGACGCGTTACGCGCTGACCTGCGCGGACACCATCCCCCGGGACGGCCCGGTGGGACGGCTGTGGCAGACGTCGGCATGCTCATGCAGAATGCGACGCAGCGGGGGGTCGCTGATCATGACCGCACCTGGGGGGAACATGCCGCGCCGCGAAGCTCTGCCCGCCGAACCGAACCCGCACGCACAGCAGTTGGCGGAGCAGTTACGCGCGCTGAAGGACCACGGCGAGCTGAGCATGCGGCAGCTGGCCGCGAGGACGGGGTACAGCCAGAAGTCGTGGGAGCGCTATCTGGGCGGCAGTTCGCTGCCGCCCCGGGCGGCCGTGGCGGCGCTGGCCCGGATCCGCGGCGCCGATCCGGTCCGGCTGCTCGCGCTGCACGAAGTCGCCGCCGGCACCTGGAACAACAGCCGCACCTCCACACCCGCACCCGCACCTTCGCCGTCGCCCGCCGAGGCGCCGGAGTCGGCCGCGTCGCCGGAGTCGGCCGCGTCGCCGGAGTCGGCCGCGTCGCCGGAGTCGGCCGAGTCCGACGTACTGGTGGCGTCGGGAACCTCGGCGGCGGGAGCCGGAATCGGGCCGGCCGCCGGGCGTTCGCTGCGCATCGCGCTCGGGGCGGGAGCGGTCGCCCTGGTGCTGGCCGTCTCCTCGACCGTCCTGCTGGCCCTGCGTCTCGACGCCCACGAGGACGGACCGGCGGTGGCCTCCCCCGTCCCGGCCGCCGTCACGACCTCCGCACCGGCTCCCGTGTACACGTGCAGGATCCAGCGGGTCGACGGCCTCTGGTACGCGGGCATCAGCCGCACCCCGGACGCCGAAGTCGCCTACGGCAGCACCGGCCCCGGCGTGGCCGAGGCGCAGTGCCTGCTGCGCCGGGCGGGCATCTCGCCGGGTGGCATCGACGGGATGTTCGGTCCCCTGACGCAACGTGCGGTCAAGGCCCTGCAGAAGCGGTCCGGCCTGGTCCCGGACGGCATGGTCGGACCGCTCACCTGGAAGGCCCTGCGAGGATGAGGCAGCCGGCGCCGTCACCCGGCGGCGAGCGGCTGGCGGCGGCGCTGAGGGAGTCGAGGCGACGCACCGGCCTCAGCCTGGCGGCCCTCGCGGCCAAGACCGCGTACAGCAAGTCGTCCTGGGAGCGCTATCTCAACGGCAGGACGCTGCCGCCCCGCCCGGCGGTGGAGGAGCTGTGCCGCCTCGCCGGGGAACCGGACGGACGGTGTCTGGCGCTGTGGGAGATCGCGAAGTCGGAGAACAGCGGGCCGAAGGAGCCGGCACGGCCCCACCGCACCGCCCCGCCACCCCTGGTTCCCGAACCCTCGCCTGCGCCTGGCCCCGCCCTCGCGCCCGCGCCCCCGTCGGAGCCCGCCCCTGAGGCGTTCCCCCCGTCCGGCCATCGGGGGGTGACGGCCGTGGCGGTCCTCGCCACGGTGTCCGCCCTGGTGTTCGGGGCGGTCGTCCTCACCCTTCTCCTCCTCCCCCACCCGGACGAGGGGGCACGGCCGTCGGCGTCGGCGCCCGCGTCCGCCACCGGCCCGACCTGCCGGGACACCGCCTGCGAGGGCAAGGACCCGGCGGTCACGAAATGCGGCGCCGAGCCCGCAACCCTGTCGGAGCACCTCAGTTCCACGGGTGCCTCGATCCAACTGCGGTACAGCAGGGTGTGCGGAACCAGCTGGGTACGCATGTGGGGCGCGCGGATCGGCGACGGGGTCGAACTGCGGGGCCGCGTCGTCCGAGTGAGGAACCGTGCCGAGGCGGACACCTACATCCACACCCCGATGACGGCGACCCGTCCGGGAACCGTCGTCCGGGCCTGCTTCCTGCCCGCGCAGGCCGGCGGCGGCCAGGAGTGCTTCGAGGCCCGGGTGGACTGACCGGCGGCCCGGCCGGAACCGACTCCTCGCACCCACGCGTCCCACCCCTCGACGACCTGATAGCGCAAGGGCGAACACACGGGCGAGGAGCAGCGGTTGGGCGGCGCGGACGACCCCTCGATCGGCGACGCCCTGATCGGCTTCCTGCTGATCGGAGGCGCCGGAGTGGTCATCCCGGCCGTCGTCGTCCTCCCGCTCGTCGGCCTGGGCATCTGGCTGACGCACCTCTGGCGCCGCCGACGCGCGAGACACTCCGCCTGACGGCCGTCGTGGACCGGACGGGTCGCACCGCCCCGGGCCACTGTCAGTGCCTGCCTTTACAGTCACCGGCATGGCGACTCTTCCCAATCCGCTCCCCAAGCTGGCCTCCGATCCCAGCGGCCGCTCCCTCGGCCTCCAGCTCCCGCCGGGCCGGCTGATCGACACGACCGACGAGGGCGTGTGGCACGAGCCGTTGCTGTGGCACGCGGAACAGTCCGCCTCCTCCGGCAACTGGACGGCTCTGGGCGCGACGGCGGGACGGGCCGGGCTGGTTCCCGTCCTGGTCGACCTCGGCGGGTCCCGAGGCGGCCCGTCGGGATGGGAGTTGATGCCCGCCGAGGTGTCGTATCCCGGGGATCACGACGCGGAGGAGGTCCTCGCGGAGTACTGGGAGGAGTGCGCGGCGGACGGCGAGGAGTGGCCGGGTCTCGCCGCGCCCGGCACCCTGACGGCGGATCCGGACGCACGCGCCGCGCAGATCGCCGACATCCTCGCGGAGCAGGGGGCTTCCTGGTTCGGGTCGCCGCATGTCGCGCTGGTGCCCGCCCGCCGCAGCGCGGACGTCCCGGCGGCCGTCGGCTGGTCGGGCCCGGTCAACCACGAGAACGACACCGCGCGGCTGTGCGCCGTCCTGCGCTCCTGGGAGGACCGCTTCGGCATACGGGTCGTCGGCCTCGGTTTCGACATCCTGGCCGTGTCCGTCGCGGCCCCGCCCGGCACCCTGGCGGAGGCGGAGCGGATCGCCGCCGAGCACTTCGCGTTCTGCCCGGACAACGTCCTCCAGGGCCCGGGCACCCTGGAGGCCTACGCCCGGCAGCTCGTCGGCGAGCCCACCTGGACCTTCTGGTGGGACTGATCCGCGCTACCCCGTGAGCCCCCGCCCCAGCCGGCGCAGCCCCTCCCCGATCTCCTCGGGAGTCTGCGTCACGAAGCACAGGCGCAGGGTCGAGTGGTCGGGTTCACCGGCGTAGAAGGGAGCGCCGGGGACGTACGCCACGTCCTGGGCGACGACCTGCGGGAGGAGGGCCGTGGTGTCGTAGCGCTCGGGAAGGCGGACCCAGAGGAACATGCCGCCCTCGGGACGGGTCCACACCGACCCCGCCGGCAGCGCGTCCGCGAGGCCCGCGAGCATGGCGTCCCGGCGCTCCCGGTACACGGCGGCGACCCGGGCCACGTGCGCGTCCAGATCGAAAGCGGTCAGATACCGTGCCGCGGCGAGCTGGTTGACGGTCGGGGTGTGCAGGTCGGCGGCCTGCTTGGCGACGGCGCAGGCCCGGCGCAGGTCGGCCGGCGCGCGCAGCCAGCCCAGCCGGATGCCGGGTGCCATGACCTTGGAGAAGGACCCGAGGAGGACCGTACGGTCGCGGGCGTCGGGGTGGGCGGCGATCCAGGGGACGCGCTCGCCGTCGTAGCGGAGTTCGCCGTAGGGGTCGTCCTCGACGATCCACAGACCGTGCCGGGCGGCGACGGCGGCGACCGCGGCACGGCGCTCGGCGGGCAGCGTGCGGCCGGTGGGGTTCTGGAAGGTGGGGACGGTGTAGAGGAGCTTGGGCCGTTCACGGACCACCAGGTCGGCGAGCGCCTCGGGGTCCGGGCCGTCCGCGTCGCCGGGCACCGCGACGATCCTCGCGCCCGCCAGGCCGAAGACCTGAAGGGCGGCCAGGTAGCAGGGTGCCTCGACGAGCACCGTGTCACCGGGGTCGAGGAGAGCGGTCGCCAGCAGGGAAAGGGCCTGCTGGGAACCCGTGGTGACGAGGAGGTCCTCGGCGGTCGTGGGCAGCCCGCGTGCCGCCGTCCGGGCCGCCAGCCGCTCACGCAGGACCGGCTCACCCTCGGTCGTGGCGTACTGCAGTGCCCGGGCCGGGGCCTCCTCCAGCGCGTACCGGAACGCGGCGGCCACACCCTCGCGGTCGAACAACTCGGGCGCGGGCAGACCGCCCGCGAAGTTGATCACTTCGGGGCGGGCGGTGACGGCGAGGATGTCCCGCACGGGCGAACCACCGACCGACCGGACCCGGGCGGCCAACGAGGGCACGGATGCGGGAACGGGGGCGGCAACCGGGACATGAGCGGCGGCGTGCGCGGGGAGGGGGACGGAGGCGTGAAGGGAGTCGGGGGCGGGGGCTTCGGGCGACTCGGCTGCGACAGTCATGCCCGCACCCTAGAGAGATGCATGCTGCCTACACACGGGTTTCTGCCATGTGGACGGCGGCGCGCGGTCCGCCGGGTGGTCGTCCCGCCGCCGAGGAACACGTCGTAGACACGGGCGGGGTGTGCCCGGGTGGAGCCGATCCCCGCGGACTCTGCGGACGAGGCGCCCTCCCTGGGCAGTCGGGCGTCCCGGATCCCGTCCCGTCGGGACACCGTCATCGCAGGTCGGACGGCATGGGACCGGACCGGCGTCCCGACTTGCGCGACGGATGTGGAAGGTCGGAGGCCGTACGACTCAGGCTTGCCCCATGCCCACACGCCCCACTCCCCCCACCCGACGCCGCGTCCGACTGCTCGCCGTCGGACTGACCGCCGCCGCGGCGCTCGCCCTCACCGCGTGCCACGACGGTCAGGGCCTGCGCGACGAGGGCCCGTCGGGCGCCGGCACCCCGACGGGGACCGGCACCCGGACCGGGACCGAGACCGGAGCCGGCACCCCGACGGGACCCCGCGCCTACGGCGTCGGCGAGGCTCCCGCCCGCCCCCACGCGGAACCGCCGAGCGGGAACTCGTAGTCGGGCCGCCCGTTCTCACCGCTCGTGCGGAACGGCCTGCCCTCGTCGTCGATCGTCAGCGTGCCGTGTCGTGAACCGCTGGACCAGGACAGCTCCAGGTACCAGCGCACGTCGTACGCCGAGGCGTCGGCGGTGACGTAGTAGACCTCCGGGTCGGACTCGCTCACCTTGAACGGGAAGTCGCGATGTCCCGCCTCGGGCACCAGGGCCGGACGCTCCGCGTCGAGGGCGACGGAGAACGCGCGCGTCGGCACACCCCCGCCGCAGCCGACGCCCGGGTAGCCCATGGCGTAGTCGTTCCAGGCGAGCGGCGCGCCCTTGGCGACGGTCCGCACCGTCAGGCCGTCCACGACGACGGTCTCCTCGCCGGTCCCCTGCACGGTGAGCTCCAGAAACTGCTCGCCCGCCGACACGGCATGGTGCCGGGCCACCCACGCGGGCGCGTCCTCCTCGACGGGCGGCGGCGCGACCCGGCCCGGCCCCTGCTCGATCAGATAGCGCTGGCTGCAGGGGCTTTCCCAGGCGTACGGCCGGGTGGTCACCGTCAGCGGGACGGTGTCGTCGGCTCCCGCACCCGGCGCCGTCGAGGAACCGGCGGTGGCGGAGCCCGACGGGGAGGCGGATCCCGAGACCGGGGCCGAGGCGGACGACGACCCGGAACCGGACGGCGAGGCGGACGGCGACGATGTCCTCCCCGTGCCCCGCCCCTGCACGGACGGCGCGGCCCCCGCCGCACCGACACCGTCCCCCTCGCCGGATCCCCCGGATCCGCCGGACGGCAGGGTCAGGGCGAGCGCCAGGGCCACCGAACCGAGGGCCGCCACCGCCCCGGCCCCGGCGAGGGCCAGGGAACGGCGGGTGGGACGGGTCCGCTCGTCCCCCACGACCTCGACGACCGCTTCGCCGACCCCGGCGTCCGCGACCTCGGCGTCCGCGACCCCGGGGTCCGCGACCCCGGTGACCCCGACCGCCGCCCCCGCGACGGCGTCCGCCTCGGCCGTACTCGCCTTCCTCCCCCGCACCGCGTCCGCCAGCACCCATCGCCGGTGCAGCTCGACGAGCTCCTGGGGCGACGCCTTGCAGAGCCGCGCCAGCCGCTCCACGGGCGCGTAGTCGGTGGGGACGGCGTCCCCGTTGCAGTAGCGGTGCAGCGTCGACGTACTCATGTGGAGCCGTTTCGCGAGCATTCCGTAGCTCAGCCCGGAGCGCTCCTTCAACTCCCGCAGCAGCTCGGCGAACTCGGTCGCAGACACCGTTCCTCCACTCCCCATGTCCCATCCCCGCGTTCCAGGGACGGTCCGTTTCCCCAGGTCAGACCCATTGCCGGCGTTCCAGCGTCCCTGATGGCCCGCCGGACGTGGCGGCCGGGACGGATCCCCCCACAAGCTTTGGCCATCCAAGCACGCCGCTTCAACACGGCATTCCGGAAGAGGACTTCACGATGCGTATCCGCCGCACCAGCCACCTGCTCGCCCTCACCGCCCTGACCGCCCTCGCGCTCACGGCCTGCGAGAACGGGACGGGCGTGAAGGACGAGGGCGCGTCGCACCCGGCGTCGTCGACGGCCACGGCGGCACAGCCCACCCCCGGCACGGACGAGAGCACGGGAACCGGCACCGGCACCGCCCCGGCGAAGGACACGACGGGCTCGACCGGCTCGTCCGGCGACACGGGCAGCACCTCGGGCGGCAAGACGGCCGGCACCACGGGCGGCGGGACGACGGGCGGCAAGGCCGACGACACCGCCTCCGACGCCCGCGTCCTCTGCAACGGCTCGAACACCGAGGTCACCGCACAGCCGGTGGCCCGCCCGCTCAACCACATGCTGATCACGGTGACCAACACCGGCGGCAAGATCTGCGATCTGACCTACTACCCGGTCGTGCGCTTCGACGAGATGCAGTGGGTGCCGCAGGCCGCCAAGGAGACGCAGCCGCAGGCGGTGACGACCCTCGCGCCCGGCGAGTCCGGCTACGCGGGCGTCCTGCTGTCCGCCGCCGACGGCAGCGGAGACGGCGGACAGACCGCCGAGAAGCTGACGATCGCCTTCCAGGGCTACACCCCGAACAGCGAAGGCGGCGCCTCCGCGACGCCGCCGCTGCCCGCCAAGGGCGTCTACTACGACAGCTCCCTCGCGGTGACCTTCTGGCAGCAGGACATGGACGACGCTCTGTCCTGGTGAAAGCGGAGGAACAGGCGGACGAACTACCGGAGCTTCTGGGCCACTTCGGTGGCCCAGTAGGTGAGGATGTTCCGCGCTCCGGCGCGCTTGACACCGGTCAGCGTCTCGAGGATGGCCCGGTCACGGTCGATCCAGCCCTTCTCGGCTGCGGCCTCGACCATCGAGTACTCGCCGGAGATCTGGTAGGCGACGACCGGCACGTCCACGGCGTCGGCGACCCGGGCCAGGACGTCGAGGTAGGGGCCGGCCGGCTTCACCATGACCATGTCGGCGCCCTCCTCCAGGTCCAGCGCCAGCTCGCGCATCGACTCGCGGAGGTTCGCCGGATCCTGCTGGTAGGTCTTGCGGTCGCCCTTCAGGGACGAGCCCACGGCCTCCCGGAAGGGCCCGTAGAAGGCGGAGGCGTACTTGGCGGTGTACGCGAGGATCGCCACGTCCTCCCGGCCGATCTGGTCGAGGGCGTCGCGGATGACGCCGATCTGGCCGTCCATCATCCCGCTGGGCCCGACGACGTGGGCGCCCGCGTCGGCCTGGACCTGCGCCATCTCGGCGTACCGCTCCAGGGTGGCGTCGTTGTCGACGCGCCCCTGCTCGTCCAGGACCCCGCAGTGCCCGTGATCGATCGTCTCGTCCAGGCACACGTCGGACATGACGAGCAGGTCGTCCCCGACCTCGGCCCGCACGTCCCGGAGGGCGACCTGGAGGATCCCGTCCGGGTCGGTCCCGGGCGTGCCGAGCGCGTCCTTCTTGGACTCCTCCGGCACCCCGAAGAGCATGATCCCGGAGACCCCCGCCTCGACGGCCTCCAGCGCTGCCTTCTTCAGGCTGTCGCGCGTGTGCTGCACGACCCCGGGCATGGCCTGGATCGGCACCGGCTCGCTCACGCCCTCCCGCACGAACGCGGGCAGGATGAGGTCGGCCGGGTGCAGCCGGGTCTCCGCGACCATGCGCCGCATGACCGGGGTGGTGCGCAGCCGCCGGGGACGCGTACCGGGGAAGGATCCGTACTTCGTCATGGCTTCTACGCTACGCCCGGCCCGGGGGCACCTTTGCCGACGCCCCGTCGGCCCGCGGGAGCCACCCCCCCCCCGACTTGTTCGCCCTCTCCGGCGTGCGCGGCCCGGTGCTGCGCCCCGGCGACGACGGGTACGACGCCGAGGTCGCCGCGTTCAGCCTCGCGGCCCGGCACACCCCCGACATCGTCGTGGGCGCGATCGACGCCGACGACGTCGGGACGGCCATGCGCGGGGCCGCCGCCACCGGCACTCCCGCCGCCGTCCAGGCCACCGGACACGGCGCCGACTTCCCGGTGGACGGCGGCCTGTTGATCAACACCGCCCGGATGACCGACGTGTCGATCGACGTCGGGGCACGCACCGCGACCGTCGGCGCCGGTGTGAAGTGGCGGCTGCCGCTGGAGGCCTCGGTCCCGCACGGCCTCGCCGCGCTCAACGGCTCCGCCGATCATCCCGGAGCCGATGCGCGGCCGTTTCCTCGCCCGCGTCGCGGTCGCCTGGACCGGCGACCCGGCCGAGGCGGAACCCCTGCTTGCGCCGCTGCGCGCGGCCGCGCCGGTCGAGTTCGACACGGTGGCCGAACTGGACTACCGCGGGGTCGACGAGATCTACCAGGACCCGCAGGACCCCATCCCCGCACGCGAGAGCTGCGCCCTGCTGCGCGAGCCGACCCCCGCGGCCGTGGACACCCTGCTCCGGCAGGCGGGCCCGGACGCCGGCCGCGACCACCCGCTCCTGATGGTCGAGCCGCGGCACATGGGCGGCGCGCCGGCCGAACCGGCCGCCGTCGAGGACGCGGTCTGCGCCCGCGACGCGGCGTTCCTGCTGGAGTCGGTCGGCGTCCTGGCCGGCCCGGAGGCCGCCGCCGCGGTGGAGGCGGCCACGGCCGCCCTGTACACCGGATGACTCGGTACGGCACGGGCCGCACGATGGTCAACCTGCACGGCACCCCGGGCGACTAGGCCGACCGCGCCCGCGCGTGGACCCCGGAGGTCCACGACCGTCTACGTGCCCTGAAGTCGGGTTACGACCCCCGGAACCTGCTGCGTCACGGCCACCCGGTGACCGCCCCCACCGGCCTGTCCGGCGGGTGAGGACGAGGCCCCTCTTCCGGAGGGAAACGAGGCCCTGGGGGCGGTACGGCCCCCAGGGACACCCACGTCTCGCCGCTCAGGTGGCCCGTCGCCGCCGCGCGCCCGGGCGCCGCTCGCTCGGCCGGCTGACCGGGTCGCCGGCCTCCTGGGCCGCGGCCCGCCGGCGCAGTCCGAAGTCGGCCAGTGCCTCGGCCAGCTTGAGCGCCGACGGCTCGGGCGCCATGACGTCGACCCGGAGCCCGTGTTCCTCGGCCGTCTTGGCCGTGGCGGGACCGATGCAGGCGATGACCGTCACGTTGTGCGGCTTGCCCGCGATGCCCACCAGGTTCCGCACGGTGGACGACGAGGTGAAGAGCACGGCGTCGAACCCGCCGCCCTTGATGGCCTCCCGCGTCTCCGCCGGCGGCGGCGAGGCCCGCACGGTCCGGTAGGCGGTGACGTCGTCGACCTCCCAGCCCAGCTCGATGAGCCCGGCGACCAGGGTCTCGGTGGCGATGTCGGCACGCGGCAGGAACACCCGGTCGATCGGGTCGAAGACCGGGTCGTAGGGCGGCCAGTCCTCGAGGAGCCCGGCGGCCGACTGCTCGCCGCTCGGTACGAGATCCGGCTTGACGCCGAAGGCGACCAGCGCCTTCGCCGTCTGCTCGCCCACGGCCGCGACCTTGATGCCCGCGAAGGCACGCGCGTCGAGCCCGTACTCCTCGAACTTCTCGCGTACCGCCTTGACGGCGTTCACCGAGGTGAAGGCGATCCACTCGTAGCGGCCCGTCACCAGGCCCTTGACCGCCCGCTCCATCTGCTGGGGGGTGCGCGGCGGCTCGACGGCGATCGTCGGCACCTCGTGCGGCACGGCCCCGTACGACCGCAGCCGGTCGGAGAGCGACACCGCCTGTTCCTTCGTCCGCGGCACGAGCACCTTCCAGCCGAACAGCGGCTTGGACTCGAACCACGACAGCTGGTCGCGCTGGGCGGGGGCGGAACGCTCACCGACCACGACTATGACCGGCCGGCCGCCCTCGGGCGAGGGCAGCACCTTGGCCTGCTTCAGCGTCTGCGCGATCGTGCCCAGGGTCGCCGTCCACGTCCGCTGCCGTGTCGTCGTACCGGCCACCGTGACCGTCATCGGCGTATCGGGCTTGCGCCCCGCCGACACCAGCTCGCCCGCGGCCGAGGCCACCGAGTCCAGGGTGGTCGACACGACGACCGTGCCGTCGGACGCCCCGACCTCGGTCCAGCACCGGTCCGAAGCCGTGCGCGCGTCGACGAACCGGACGTCGGCGCCCTGCGCGTCCCGCAGCGGCACACCGGCGTACGCGGGCACGCCGACGGCGGCCGCGACACCGGGTACGACCTCGAAGGGAACACCGGCCGCCGCGCACGCGAGCATTTCCGCCGCCGCGTACGTATCAAGTCCCGGGTCCCCGGTCACCGCACGGACGACCCGCCTGCCGCCCCGCGCGGCCTCCATGACAAGATGTGCGGCATCGCGCACAGCGGGTACCTCAGCGGTTGTTGACGTGCCGTCAACGATCGTCGGGAGGGGCGCGCCCGTGCCCGGAAGAGGGTCCGACGAAGGACCCGCTTCCGCGTTCACGACGGCGACGCCCGGCCTCGCGTGCGTCCGTACGACGTCGAGCACCTCGTGCTCGGCGACGAGGACGTCCGCGTGCGCAAGCGCCTCGACGGCGCGCAGAGTCAGTAGTCCCGGATCCCCGGGTCCGGCACCCAGGAAGGTGACGTGCCCGTGTTCAGGACCGGCGGCTGGCAGGGCGGTGGGGCTCACAGTGCTCGCTCCCCCATCAGACCGGCCGCGCCCTGGGCGAGCATCTCGGCTGCGAGTTCGCGACCGAGCGCCATTGCCCCGTCGTGCGTCTCGGGCACGGGACCGGTGGTGGACAGCTGCACCATGCGCGTGCCGTCGGTGGTGCCGACGACGCCACGCAGGCGCATTTCGTTGACAATCTGCCCGTCGGCCAGGAGGTCGGCCAGCGCGCCCACAGGGGCGGAGCAGCCGGCCTCCAGGGCGGCGAGCAGGGACCTTTCGGCGGTCACGGCGATCCGGGTGAACGAATCGTCGAGCTCACCGAGTGCGGCGATCAGTGACGCGTTGTCCGCGGCACACTCGATCGCCAGTGCTCCCTGGCCGGGAGCGGGCAGAACCGTGTCTATCGACAGGAAGTCGGTGACCTCGTCGATGCGGCCGATGCGGCTGAGGCCGGCCGCGGCCAGCACCACCGCGTCCAGCTCGCCGTCGTGCACGTACCCGATCCGCGTGTCGACGTTCCCGCGGATGGGCACGGTCACTATGTCCAGCCCGTGGCCGCGCGCGTACGCGTTCAGCTGCGCCATGCGGCGCGGCGAACCCGTACCGATGCGCGCCCCGCGCGGCAGGTCGGTGAACTTCAGCGCGTCCCGGGCGACGATCACGTCGCGGGGGTCCTCGCGCACCGGGACGGCGGCCAGGACGAGGTCCTCGGGCTGCGTGGTCGGCAGGTCCTTCAGCGAGTGAACCGCGAAGTCGACCTCGCCCTTGGCCAGCGCGTCGCGCAACGCGGTCACGAAGACTCCCGTGCCGCCGATCTGCGCGAGGTGCTCGCGGGACACATCGCCGTAGGTGGTGATCTCGACGAGCTCCACCGGCCGTCCGGTCACCTGGCGCACGGCGTCCGCGACCTGCCCGGACTGGGCCATGGCGAGTCTGCTTCGCCTCGTCCCCAGTCTCAGTGCCTTCGTACTCATGCCGCTCATGCCGGCCCTCGGCTCTCTGCGTTCTTCTCGGTGCTTTCCTCGGCCCGGGACACGGCGGCCACCGCCTCCGGATCGAGGTCGAACAGGGTCCTCAGCGCGTCCGCGTACCCGGCGCCGCCGGGCTCGGCGGCGAGCTGCTTGACCCGTACGGTCGGCGCGTGCAGCAGCTTGTCGACGACCCGCTTCACGGTCTGGGTGATCTCGGCGCGGTGCTTGTCGTCCAGGCCGGGGAGCCGCCCGTCGAGCCGGGCGATCTCCGTGGCGACGACGTCGGCGGCCATGGTGCGCAGGGCGACCACGGTCGGCGTGATGTGCGCGGCCCGCTGCGCGGCGCCGAAGGCGGCGACCTCGTCGGCGACGATCCGCCGCACCTGGTCGACATCGGCGGCCATCGGCGCGTCGGCCGACGCCTCGGCGAGCGACTCGATGTCCACCAGCCGCACGCCGGCCAGCCGGTGCGCGGCCGCGTCGACGTCCCGCGGCATCGCCAGGTCGAGCAGGAAGAGCACCGGCTCCGGCCGGACGAACGTGGCGACCGGCTCCGGCCGGCGGCGCTCGGGGATCCGGCCGAGGGCGGCGGCGGTCGCGGCGAGCGCGGTGATCAGCTCGGCGTCGGCCTCGGGGCTGCGGCGGGCGCCCGGCCGGCGGTCCACGGTCGCGTTGTCGACCCAGGCGGCGTGCTGCTCCAGGGTCGCCGCGTCCATGCCGGCGACGGCGGCCTCGCCCAGCACGGAGAACCCGGACTGCTGCACGGGGGCCTGCTGCACGGCGGCCAGGTCGAGGGGGCAGTTCTCGTCGGCGCCCACCGAGGTGGGCGGCAGCGGCCGTACGTCGGTCGGCGCGGCCTCCTCGCCGAAGGCGACGGGCGCCCCGGTGCGGTCCTCGACCGCCGCCGCGACCGCTTCCGCCGTCAGGACCAGGCCCGTCGCCCCGGTACAGGAGACGGCCACGTCGGCACGTGTCAGCTCGGCCGGCACCGATGCCATCGGGACCGCGCGGGCCGACACGTCCGTGTCCTCGGCCTCGGTCAGTATCTGGGCGAGCCGCTCGGCCCGGTCGGGGGTGCGGTTCGCCACGACGATCTCGGCGACCCCGGCACGCGCGAGTGTGGCGGCGGCCAGCGACGACATCGACCCGGCGCCGATGACCAGCGCCTTCTTGCCCCGCGCCCAGGTGGCCACGTCCCCGCCCGCGGCCAGCTGCTCCAGGCCGAAGGTGACCAGGGACTGCCCGGCGCGGTCGATGCCGGTCTCGGAGTGGGCGCGTTTGCCGACCCGCAGGGCCTGCTGGAACAGGTCGTTCAGCAGCCGGCCGGCGGTGTGCAGCTCCTGGGCCCGGGCCAGGGCGTCCTTGAGCTGGCCGAGGATCTGGCCCTCGCCGACGACCATGGAGTCCAGACCGCAGGCCACCGAGAAGAAGTGGTGGACGGCGCGGTCCTCGTAGTGCACGTACAGGTAGGGGGTGAGCTCCTCGAGCCCGACCCCGCTGTGCTGGGCGAGCAGCGTGGACAGCTCGGCGACACCGGCGTGGAACTTGTCCACGTCGGCGTACAGCTCGATCCGGTTGCAGGTGGCGAGGACCGCGGCCTCGGCGGCCGGTTCGGCGGCGACCGTGTCCTGGAGCAGCTTGAACTGGGCGTCCGTGGACAGCGAGGCCCGCTCCAGCACGCTGACCGGGGCGCTGCGGTGACTCAGCCCGACGACGAGGAGACTCATGCCGGCATCACGGCGGGTACGTCCCCGTCCGGTCCCTGGTCGGTGGAGGCGGCGCGCCCGGCGTGGGCCGCTGCGGCGCTCTCGTTCGCCGCGGCCTCCTCGCCGGCCTTGCGCTGCTCGTGGAAGGCGAGGATCTGGAGCTCGATGGAGAGATCGACCTTGCGCACGTCGACGCCGTCCGGAACCGTCAGCACGGTCGGCGCGAAGTTCAGGATGGACGTGACGCCGGCGGCCACGAGCCGGTCACAGACCTGCTGGGCGACGCCCGGCGGAGTGGTGATGACACCGATGGAGACGCCGTTGTCGGAGATGATCTTCTCCAGGCCGTCGCTGTGCTGGACGGAGATCCCGGCGACCTGCTTCCCGGCCATCGCGGGATCGGCGTCGATGAGCGCCGCCACCCGGAATCCGCGCGAGGCGAACCCGCCGTAGTTGGCCAGGGCCGCGCCGAGGTTACCGATGCCGACGATCACGACGGGCCAGTCCTGGGTGAGACCGAGCTCACGGGAGATCTGGTAGACGAGGTACTCGACGTCGTAGCCGACACCCCGCGTCCCGTAGGAACCCAGGTAGGAGAAGTCCTTGCGCAGCTTGGCGGAGTTGACCCCCGCCGCGGCGGCGAGCTCCTCGGAGGAGACCGTGGGGACCGAGCGCTCCGACAGTGCGGTCAGCGCGCGGAGGTACAGCGGAAGGCGGGCGACGGTGGCCTCGGGAATCCCTCGGCTACGGGTCGCCGGTCGGTGAGTTCGGCCAGTTGCCACGGTGCTCCTGCGGGTAGAGCGGGGCTGTAGGCGGTCACATGTACCCAGACCGCCCCGTCGACAGCAGGCTATGTCTTTGTGAACGCGTGCACAAAGATGGTGTCCGATTTGCCCGGCCAACGTGACCGGGGTCACGCGCGTCATTCCAGGGGGCAAAACCGCCACTCTCCTCGTGAATCCCGCCCCCGAGACAAAACCGCCATCGATCCTAAGCGACGTTCGGTACAGCCTTGTACTGATCGGTCAGTTCCTCACCCGGCCAGTTCTTTGCGCAGGCGACTCTCGTCCACCCGCCAGAAGGTGTGCTGCCTGCCGTCGACCAGCACGACGGGGATCTGCTCCCAGTACTGGTCGTACAGCTCACGGTCGTCGGCGATGTCCTTCTGCTCCCAGGACACGCCGAGTTCCCCGCAGACCTTCTCGATCACGCGCTCGGCGTCGTCGCACAGATGACAACCGGACTTACGGATGAGGGTGACCGATCGCTCGCCCGAAGCGGCCTTACGTCGAAAGAGGGGAGTCATACCGCCATTCTCCCGCTTCTTTAACGACGTGGTCGCGGAGAGTTCACACCCTCCGAACCTCTCGGCTCCGGAACCACCTAACCGACTGGCTATGCTCACGCCATGGCCGCTCTAGGATGGCTCACTCCCCGTAGGCGCTCCGCCACGGCGCGGAGCGTGTTGGCAGGCGAGGCCTCGGCGGAGGCAGCCCGCAAGTCCACCCAGGAGAACCTGGACTCCCAGGGGACCCTGACACCGCTGGACACCCCCGACCGGGAACCGCAGTTCCCGGTGCACGGCGACGCGATGGCCGCCGCCTTCTTCGACCTCGACAACACCGTGATGCAGGGCGCCGCGCTCTTCCACTTCGGCCGCGGCCTGTACAAACGCAAGTTCTTCGAGACCCGCGACCTGGCCCGCTTCGCCTGGCAGCAGGCGTGGTTCCGGCTGGCCGGCGTCGAGGACCCCGAGCACATGCAGGAGGCCCGCGACTCGGCGCTCTCCATCGTGCAGGGCCACCGGGTCGCCGAGCTGATGTCGATCGGCGAGGAGATCTACGACGAGTACATGGCCGAGCGCATCTGGCCGGGCACCCGGGCCCTCGCCCAGGCGCACCTGGACGCGGGCCAGAAGGTGTGGCTGGTCACGGCGGCCCCCGTGGAGATCGCCCAGGTGATCGCCCGCCGCCTCGGCCTGACCGGCGCGCTGGGCACGGTCGCGGAGTCCGTCGACGGCGTCTACACCGGCAAGCTGGTGGGCGAGCCGCTGCACGGCCCGGCGAAGGCGGAGGCGGTACGCGCGCTGGCGGCGGCGGAGAACCTGGACCTGTCCCGCTGCGCCGCCTACAGCGACTCGCACAACGACATCCCGATGCTCTCCCTCGTCGGCCACCCCTACGCCATCAATCCCGACGCCAAGCTGCGCAAGCACGCGCACACCCTCGACTGGCGGTTGCGCGACTACCGCACCGGCCGCAAGGCCGCGAAGGTCGGCATCCCGGCCGCGGCGGGCGTGGGTGCGGTGGCGGGCGGCACGGCGGCCGCGATCGCGCTGCACCGACGCCGGCGATGACGGCGACCGCGACCGGCAAGACCACCACGACCACGACTACGACTGCCGCGTAGCCGTCCCGACAGAGCGGCCGAGGCGTAACCGCCCGGCCGCTCTGTCGCGTTACCGGACAACACCCCACACCGGGCACCGAACCCGACCAATCCGACGGTCGTACCCCCGTAACCCTGCGTCCAGTCCTGTTGTCCGCGCACAGCCACAACACGCCCTGGACCGAGCCGAAACTCGAACCATTTCGATCACCAATCGATCACTCCAGGCGTGCCGATCGAGCGCCAATAGGCCACAGAAGCGACGTAATCGATGATTTGAGCAACTCGGTGTAGCAGGGCCTGCACGAAGCGTTATTCTCCTCAGACGCAATCCGGTACCCCTTCCGTCGCTACGACGGGTGAATGGTTCCGTACTGCACGTGATGCAAGCTCTGCCTCTGGGAGTCCCGTGTACCCACACGTCGGGGTTGACACCTCGGGCCTGGCTACGCTGCGCGCAACGGTCGCTACGGTCCATGACCTCTTGCGCGGCGTCGTCCCCACCGCGTACGCCGTCCCCGCCTTCGCCACCACCGCTCCGATCGGCCCGTGCTACGCACTGGCCGACGGGAGCGCCGCGGTGGGCAGACGAGGACGCTCGGCCGGCGCGGCCACCGCCCGTCGGCCGGCCGCCGACAGTGACAGCGCCCGCATGATGGACCTCGTCGAGCGCGCCCAAGCCGGCGAAGCCGACGCGTTCGGGCGCCTGTACGACCAGTACAGCGACACGGTCTACCGCTACATCTACTACCGGGTGGGCGGCAAGGCGACCGCCGAGGACCTCACCAGCGAGACGTTCCTGCGCGCTCTGCGCCGCATCGGGACGTTCACCTGGCAGGGCCGCGACTTCGGCGCCTGGCTCGTCACCATCGCCCGCAACCTGGTCGCCGACCACTTCAAGTCGAGCCGTTTCCGGCTCGAGGTCACGACCGGCGAGATGCTCGACGCCAACGAGGTCGAGCGCTCACCCGAGGACTCCGTCCTGGAGTCCCTCTCCAACGCCGCACTCCTGGACGCCGTGCGCCGGCTGAACCCACAGCAACAGGAGTGCGTGACGCTCCGGTTCCTGCAGGGTCTCTCCGTCGCCGAGACGGCACGCGTGATGGGCAAGAACGAGGGTGCCATCAAGACGCTCCAGTACCGGGCCGTCCGCACCCTCGCCCGTCTGCTGCCGGAAGACGCCCGCTGAACCCCTCCCCCGTCCACGACCGACGCCACACACTCCGTGACGCCAACTCACCTTCAGTGAAAGTACGTTGCCTTCCCGATCCGATCATCCGCAGTCCGTAACCCAAGTGCCGCGCCAGTCGTTGTGCGGGATACAGGCTCCCTGTGGTCACGTCCTGGCCGACCCCGATCACTCGATCGTGTGGATCCGGTTCAGGGCGTGCAACCGTCAGGACCCCAGGGGAGTCGACCGTCATGACGAGAGGAGGTGCCGCCAGTGATCGCGAACGTATCGGCGCACCGGCGGGTGAGCGCCTTCGCCCAGGCCCTGGAGGAGCAGTCGGACTGTTCCTCCCAGGGCACGGCGGCCGAGCAGACCGAAGGATCACCGCCGGCGCCGGCCGCTGCGGACCAGACTGGGCAGGGCCGTCTTCTGGCCCTCGCCACGAGTCTCGCCGAGCTGCCCAAACCGGAGCTCGATCCCGAGGTCAAGGTCGTCCAGCGGGCCCAGTTGGTCGCCGCTATGGAGGCCATGCTGCAAGCGGGCACCGCGGGAGGCGAAACGGCGGACCCTTCGGTGCCGGAGCAACGCTCCCACCGGGCCAGGGGCACTCACCGGGCCAGTCCCCTGGGCAAGTTCCGACCGCGTTCCCGCCTCGCCAAGGGCCTCACCGCGGGCGGCCTCAGCGTCGGCGTCGCGGCGGGCGCCTTCGGCGGAGTAGCGGCCGCGAGTTCCGACGCCCTCCCGGGTGACGGGCTCTACGGACTGAAACGCGGCATCGAGGACTTCAAGCTCAACTACCTGGCCGACGGCGACGACGAACGCGGTCGGACCTATCTCGACCAGGCTTCCACCCGGCTCAGCGAGGCCCGTCGGCTCATGGAACGGGGTCGCAGCGGCGATCTCGACCACGAGTCCCTCGGTGAGATCCGACGCGCCCTGAACGGCATGCAGCACGACGCGTCGGAAGGCCACCGGCTCCTCCACGAGGCGTACGAACGCGACCCGAACTCCCTGGGCCCCATCCAGGCCCTCGACGCGTTCTCCCGCTCGCACCGCGAGGTCTGGGGCGCCCTGCGCGACCGCCTGCCGGTCCAGCTCGGCGACGTCAGTCAGCAGGTCTCGTCGGTCTTCGAGGCCATAGACGAAGAGGTCGCCCCGCTCCAGTCCCTCCTCCCGCGGTCGCCCGCCCCGGGCGGCGGCGGCACCCGTGAGGGGTCCGGCCCGGCGTCCACCGGCTCCTCGGACACCGGCCGCCACGCGACCACCCCGGGCACCGGCCACGACCCGACCGACGGGCCCGGCGCCGACACCGGAAGCCCGAGCAAGTCGTCCACCTCGGGCACCACCGACGACGGCCTGCTCGGCGGCAACACCGGCGGCCTTCTGGATCCCCCGAAGGAAACCGGCGGCACCGCCCCGACCACCATCGTCCCCAGCACCCAGCCGGACGTCACCCTCCCACCCCTCCTCCCCGGCCTGCTCCCGGGCCTGGGCATCGACAGCGAGGACGCGGAGTAGCCCCACCTGCACGGCTGTGGGGGCGCCCCTCTCAAAAAGAGGGGCGCCCCCACAGCCGTACCAAAAACAACACCGTCAAAATCAGACCGCCGCCCCCCACACGAGCGGAGCCCCGACCCGCGGCCCACCACCACTTGGCGCACGGCTACTCAGCCACTCGGCTAGAAGAACACCGACCGCCGCTGCACCAGCAGCTTGTACAGCGTGTGCTGGATCTGCTCGCGCACCTGGTCCGTCAGGTTGAACATCAGCATGGGGTCCTCCGCCGCCTCCGGCGGGTAGCCGCTCGTCGGGATCGGCTCGCCGAACTGGATCGTCCACTTCGTCGGCAGGGGGATCCCGCCCAGCGGTCCCAGCCACGGGAAGGTCGGCGTCAGCGGGAAGTACGGGAAGCCGAGCACCCGCGCCAACGTCTTCGCGTTGCCGATCATCGGGTAGATCTCCTCGGCCCCGACGATCGAGCAGGGGATGATCGGGGCGCCCTGGCGCAGTGCCGTGGAGACGAAGCCGCCCCGGCCGAACCGCTGGAGCTTGTAGCGCTCGCTGAAGGGCTTCCCGATGCCCTTGAAGCCCTCCGGCATGACACCGACCAGCTCGCCCTGGCCGAGCAGCCGTTCGGCGTCCTCCGCGCAGGCGAGGGTGTGTCCGAGCTTGCGGGCCAGCTCGTTGACGACCGGCAGCACGAAGACGAGGTCGGCGGCCAGCAGCCGCAGGTGCCGGCCCGCCGGGTGGTGGTCGTGGACGGCGACCTGCATCATCAGGCCGTCCAACGGCAGCGTCCCGGAGTGGTTGGCGACGATGAGCGCGCCCCCCTCGGCGGGGATGTTCTCGACACCCTTCACCTCGACCCGGAAGTACTTCTCGTACAGCGGCCGCAGCAGGGACATCAGGACCTGGTCGGTCAGTTCCTCGTCGTAGCCGAAGTCGTCGACCTCGTAGTCGCCCGTGAGGCGCCGGCGCAGGAAGGACAGCCCGCCCGCGATCCGCCGTTCCAGACCGCTCGCGTCCTTGTCCAGCCGTTCCTCACCCGTCACAGGAACATCATCCTGCTCAGCCGCCCTGGTGGGCAGGGGCTGGACCTCACCGACCTCACCGACCTCGCCGATCTCCCGGACCGGCGCGGGCTCGCCGTTCCGACGCCGGCTCACCGCACCCCGGCGTCGGGGCGGCCGCGCTACGGCACTCCCCCTGGACCGGTCGTCGTCGAACGGAATGACCTTGGCATCCGCCATCGTTGATGCGCTCCTCAGTTGGCGCTCTGCGTCGGGAGGTTGACCGGGGGGTGGTCGCCGCCCGGCCGGGACAGCGCGGCGATCCGGTCGACGGCCCCGGCAACGGCCTCGGGCGGCAGGAGTCCGGGTCCGTGGCTGCGCGCGAAGTCCGCGAAGGTCTCCGCCGTGGTGTACCGCGGCAGGAACCCCAGCGTCTCGCGCATCTGGTCCGTGGACACGACCCGGCCGTGGGTGAGCAACCGGATCTGCTCGGGCGAGAAGTCCGTCATGCCCAGCGTACGCACCAGCGACCCCGCCCAGGTGACGGCAGGCAGCAGCAGGGGCACGGTGGGCCGTCCGAGCCGTCGCGAACACTGCGACAGCAACAGCGCCCCGTCCCCGGCGATGTTGAAGGTGCCGCTGTTGAGGGTGCCGCGCCGCGGTTCGTGCGAGGCGATCCGCAGCACCTCGATCACGTCGTCCTCGTGCACGAACTGCAGCCGGGGGTCGTAGCCGAGCACGGTGGGCAGCACGGGCAGCGAGAAGTACGAGGCGAGCGGCGTCTCGGCGGTCGGGCCCAGGATGTTGGCGAACCGCAGCACGCACACGGCGACATCGGGCCGCCGCCGGGCGAACCCGCGCACATACCCCTCGACCTCGACGGCGTCCTTGGCGAAGCCGCCGCTGGGCAGCGACTTGGCCGGCGTCGTCTCGGTGAACACGGCGGGATCACGCGGCGCGGATCCGTAGACGTTGGTGGAGGACTTGACCACCAGCCGCTTCACGTTCGGCGACTTCTGGCAGGCGCCGAGCAGCTGCATGGTGCCGATGACGTTGGTCTCCTTGACCGTGGTCCGGCTCCCGCGGCCCAGCGCGGTCGCCGTCACGTCCAGGTGGACGACGGTGTCGGCACCGGTCTCGGCGAGTACCCGCGCGATGGTGGGCTGCCGGATGTCGGCCTCGATGAAGTCGGCGCCCCCGAGATGGTGTTCCGGGCGCACCGCGTCCACGGCGATCACCCGGTCGACCTGTGGGTCACGCTGGATCCGTCGTACGAACCGGCCCCCCAGCTGACGGGCCACTCCGGTAACGAGCACGACCTTTCCCAAGATCAGCGCCTTCCTTCCGTCCTGGATCCGCCGGCTGCCCTGCCGGGTTCCCGTCTGCGGGCCAACCTAGCGTGTCGTTGTTGCGCTGTGATGACCGCCCGATGCACGAAGTGACGAGAACCCTTCGGTCATACGACCAGTTCAGCCATGGTGCACGTCCAGGCATCCGCACGGCGTTCAGCCGACCGTACGACACGGGGATATGCGTGTGGCCCCCCACCGATAACACGGTGGGGGGCCACACCACGCCTACGCGGCTCGCGTCGCGCGAAGTAAGTGCGTGCGCCTACTTCTGCTCGCGCCTACTTCTTGTTGCGACGCTGAACGCGCGTGCGCTTGAGCAGCTTGCGGTGCTTCTTCTTGGCCATCCGCTTGCGCCGCTTCTTGATAACAGAGCCCACGACTACCCTCGCTCACTTCTCATCACTCGGTGCTGGGCGCCATGGGCCCATACGACCTACAAGGGGCTAGCCTACCCGCCCGAGCGCTGAGGTCGTAATCGAGGGGCGGGAGGGACCCGAGTCGGTCCTGAGGCCGGGCCCCACCCCGGGCCTGTCCTGCCGGACAGGCCCCGACCGTCAGGCGGTTTCCACCCCCACGTAGCTCTCGCGGAGGTACTCGTGCACCGCTTGCTCGGGGACGCGGAAGGACCGCCCCACCCGGATCGCGGGCAGATGACCACTGTGCACCAAGCGGTACACGGTCATCTTCGACACTCGCATCACCGAGGCGACTTCCGCCACGGTAAGGAACTGAACCTCGTTCAGAGGCCTCTCGCCGGATGCACCCATGACACACCTGAACCTTCCGCACTCGACTCGACGGCCACCGGCTTCCCCTTCCGGTGACTCTTCGTCGTTGCGTGCTCACTCCCCAATGTAGGGGCGGGTGATGCGAGTGGGGAAGAGGTGCACCCATCAGCGGCCTACTGTGACAGACACGCTCGATTGAGTACGTAGCGGGTCAGCGGCCTGTAGTAAGCGGACCGCACGGCGTCATCAAGTGGAACGACGACGGAGACGACTCCCTCGGCCTCCCCCACGAACAGCGCGGGGTCGTCGGTGTCCGCCAGCCCGATGGCCTCGAACCCCAGCTGACCTGCCCCGCAGACCCATCCGTGGTCTCCGATGACCAACTCGGGCAGCGGCCCCCCGCCCTCGGCCGCCGCCGCCAGCGCGACCCGAACCGGGAGCGGTGAATGGCTGTGCGCACCGGTCGCACAACCGGCGCGTTCGGCCGTCGCCTCCCGGACGACCGCGACGCCCCGTACGTAGCCGAGGTGGTGTGTGCGTAGGCCGAACCGGGTCGTTATGTCGACACAGTGACCCTGCGCCGGGGTGAGAACTTCACATCCCGCCGCCGACAAAGCGTCCGCGACGGTGGCGTAGAACTCCAGCAGCCGATGCGGGTGCCCGGTGCCCAGCAGCACGGGCGCGCCACGCTGGGCGACCGAGGCGAGCCGCTCCGCGAAGGCGTCCAGCGCGACCAGCGTGCGCTCAGGATCGATCACATCATGCCCGGAAACGCAGCCGGGATCGGCCGAAACTCCACACTTGTCGGCCATCAACGCGATCAGATCCCGCTGCCCCCAACTCCGTTCGGGATCAAGCCCGATCAGCACCCGGGGATCACGAGCGGCGAAGAGCCGATAGCTCCGCAGACTCTCCTCCCGGGACGTGGCCACCGCCCCGGCCAGCCGCGCAGCCAGCAGATGCGCCCGAAGCTCCCCGGCACTCAACACAGAACCGATGCTGACGGACGAACCCACCCCCGGGGCGAAAACAGCCCCAGCACCCCACAGTTGGCGTAAGAAGGAGACCCGTCGGCCCCTCCCCCACCGTCCGACCCTTCCGTCCCGACCTCACTACCGCCTCGGCCGCACCACCATCCCGGCCCCGCACCACCATCCCGGCCGCACCACCAGCCCGTCCGGCGATCGAGGACGAGGCCGTCCAGGCCGATACGGGGGTCCAGGCCGATACGGGGGTCCAGGGGGCGGAGCCCCCTGGCGGGGCCGCGGGGGCAGCGCCCCTGACGAGGACGGGAACGGGTAGGGGCGGCGGGGGCGAAACTCACTACGCAACCCCAGGCACGCCCCCCACACCACCTACGCCAACAACCCCCGCAACGGGAACACCGCCCGCCGCGTGGCCAACACCGCCTGGTCCAACCGATCGGCGGGGTCGTACCCCGACTCCCACTCGGCCCAGCCCACCGGCCACCGCCCGTCGGTCATCCGCACCGGCCCCAACTGCCGGGTCCGGGCGAAGACCTCCTGCCGCCACCCCTCGGGGATCACCGTCTCCGGCGCCACCGGCACCCCCGCCGCCACGCCCACCAGATGCGTCCAGGACCGCGGCACCACGTCCACCACCGCGTACCCGCCGCCACCGAGCGCGACCCACTTCCCCCCGGCGTACTCGTGCGCCAACTCGTGACATGCCACCTGCACAGCCCGCTGCGCGTCGAGAGACACCGCGAGATGAGCCAACGGGTCCTCGAAGTGCGTGTCGGCCCCGTGCTGGCTCACCAGCACATCCGGCCGGAAATCGGCGATCAGCTCCGGCACCACCGAGTGGAACGCCCGCAACCACCCCGCGTCCCCGGTCCCGGCCGGCAGGGCGACGTTCACCGCCGAGCCCTCCGCCCGCTCCCCACCGGTCTCCTCCGGCCACCCGGTCTGCGGGAACAACGTACGAGGATGCTCGTGCAGGGAGATCGTCAGCACCCTTGGGTCGTCCCAGAACGCCGCCTGCACCCCGTCTCCGTGATGCACATCCACATCCACGTACGCGACCCGCTCGGCCCCGAGCTCCAGCAGCCGGGCGATCGCCAGCGAAGCGTCGTTGTAGATGCAGAACCCCGACGCGCCACCCGGCATCGCATGGTGCAGCCCACCCGCGAAGTTCACCGCGTGCAGCGCCTCCCCCCGCCAGACGGCCTCCGCGGCCCCGACGGACAGTCCGGCGATGAGGGCGGACACCTCGTGCATCCCCGCGAAGGCCGGATCGTCCATCGTCCCCAGCCCGTACGACTGGTCCGCCGACCCCGGCTCCGCCGACGCCGCCTTGACAGCCTGGACGTAGTCCTCCCGGTGCACGAGGCGCAGGGTCGACTCCCCGGCCGGCTTCGCCGCGACGACGTCGATCTCGCGGTCGAGTCCCAGGGCGCCGACCAGCCGCCGGGTCAGATCCAGCCGGACCGGATCCATCGGATGCTCGGGCCCGAAGTCATAGCCCGTTACTGCCTCGTCCCACATCAGCTGTGCGCGGCCGCTCATGCCCGCCACCGTATCGGTCCGGTTGAGCGGCGAACGACCGGGCGTACACCAACGTCACCAGCACCAACACCATCGGCACCACCATCGCGCCGCGATAGCTCCAGGTGTCCCCCAGCGCCCCCACCAACGGCGAACCGATCAGGAACCCGACGTAATTGAAGATGTTGAGACGGGCGATCGCCGCGTCCGAAGCCCCCGGGAACAGCCGTCCCGCCGCCGCGAAGGTCTGCGGCACCAGCACGCACAACCCCAGCCCCACGAGCGTGAACCCGAACATCCCGACCCACGCCCCCGGTGCGACGGCCACCACCGCGAACCCCGCCGCCGCCACCAGCGCCCCCAGGCGCACCACCGCCGCGGCCCCGAACCGCCGCACCCCGAAGTCCCCGATGGCCCGCCCGAGCAGCGTGGTCACCATGTAGACGTTGTACGGAACGGTGGCCAGCTGCTCACTGCTGCCCAGCACGTCCTGGAGATACTTCGCGCTCCAGTTGGAGACCGTCGAGTCCCCGATGTAGGCGAAGGACATCACCAGACACAACGGCAGCAACACCTTGAAGACGACACCCGTACCGCCGCCCCCCGACCCGGCCTCCCCCGCCTTGCCGGCCTCCGCCTTGCCGTCCTCCGCGGCCCCGGCCGGCGCGTCCCCGTCCACATACCAGCGGCTCCCCACCAGGACGGCCGGCAACAGCACGGCCACCACCGGCAGGTAGGACACCCACAACGCGAGATGCCAGTGCGCGCCCACCCAGGCCAGCGAGGCCCCGACGATCCCGCCCAAGCTGTACACGGCATGGAAACTGAGCATGATGCTGCGCCCGTACGTCCGCTGAAGGCTCACCCCGAGCATGTTCATCGAGGCGTCCAGAGCGCCCACGGCGAGACCGAAGACGCCCAGGGCGACGCCCAGTTCGGCCATCCCCCGTCCCGCTCCGACCCCGAGCAGCGCCAGCAGCACCACCGGCTGGGACCACCGCAGCACCCGGCTGGGCGGTATCCGCTTCACCAGTTGCTCGGTCGACACACTGCCGACCCCGGCCAGGATGGGCACTGCCGCCAGGAAGACGGGCAACAGCGCGTCCGAGACCTCGTACCTGTTCTGGATGGCCGGGATCCGGGTCACCAGCAGAGCGAAGGCCGCGCCCTGCGCGAAAAAGCTGAACGCCAGAGAGGCCCTACCGCGCCGCAGCACATCTGTCATGGCGGCGAGCGTAGGGCCCCTGCGTACTCGTGGGTAGATCCAGCCAAAGATGAGTTCTCCTCAGCTTTGCCGGACTTCACCGGGCGAGGACGACCTCGGGCATCTCGGCCTCGTCCTCGACGGTCTCCGCGGCCCGCTTCTCGAAGGCGACCATCGCCGCCATCGGCCCGGCACCGAGCGCCCCACCGAGCACGAATCCGATCGCCATCGCCACGACCATGACCACGGAACCGAGCCACACCATGGTGTCCACCGGCACGGTGTACGCCCCCACGACCCGCACGACGCACTCGACCAGCAGCACCACGCCCCAGACGATCGAGAAGGCCCGCTCCCGCTTGCGGAAGTCCGCCGACGCCACCGACACGCCGCTCTCCAGCCGCGCCCAGGCCGCCTCCTTGACCGCGTCGCCCTTCACCAGGAACGGCTTGACCGCGGCGGTCATCATCGGCCTCCCCAGCGCCACGGAGACCAGGATCCCGATCCCGATGGTGCTGCTGACCCCGCTGTCCTTGGCCAGCATCAGCCGAGGGTCACCGGAGACCAGGCTGAGCACCAGTCCGACGACGTTGACGACGAGGATGAGCCCCGCCAGCCCGTTGACCGTCCGCCTGCTGACCGCGCTCCACATGGTCCGCACGGCCGGGACCACGCTGCTCCAGGCGAGCGCGGCGAAGGTGCTCATCCCGAACGCGCTCTTGAAGAGGTAGTACGACCCGAGCGGCACCGCCACGTCCACGAGGAGCGGGAGGAAGGCGTTCTGCTTCTTGTGCTGGTTCGTCGTCATGCCCATAGCTTCGCCGCCGGGAGGGGTCCCCCAGTAGAAACGATCGTCCGGAGCTACGCATGACAAATGTCAGCCCGACACCGGCTCGTCCGTCAGATCAGCAGGTCAGGCAACTGCCCCAGATCGGAGAAGAGTCGAGTGGCCCCCGCGAGCTTCGCGGCCGGCGTCATCGCGGTGAACCCGTACACCTCCATCCCGGCCGCCACGGCCGCCCGCACCCCCAGCGGACTGTCCTCGACGACGACACACCGCTCCGGCGCCACCCCCATCCGCCGAGCCGCGTGGAGGAAGAGATCCGGCGCCGGCTTCCCCTTGCCGACATCCTGCGAGCTGAAGATCCGCGCATCCTCGAACCACCGGTCCAGCCCGGTCTTCCGATGCCCCACCCGGATCCGCTCATGGCTTCCGGACGACGCCACGCAGTACGGCACCCCGTCCGCGGCCAGCTTCTCCAGGACGTCCACGGCGCCGGCCACCGGCTCCAGCTCCCGCTCGAAGGCCGCGAACACCCGACGGTGGAACGTGTCGTCGAAATCGGCCGGCAGCCGCTGCCCGGTGCGCTCCTGGACCAGGTCGTGGATGCGGTGCATCGCGGACCCCATGTAGTCACGGATGGAGTCCTCGTACGAGGTGGGATGCCCGAGCTCGGTCAGATAGGCGGCCAGCAGCCGATTGGAAATCGGCTCACTGTCCACGAGAACACCGTCGTTGTCGAAAATAACCAGGTCGTAGCGCATGACCAGACCCTAAACGAGCCACAACGCAGAAAACCCCCGCACCGTGAGGTGCGGGGGTCTCCCGTAATATTTGTTCGGCGGTGTCCTACTCTCCCACAGGGTCCCCCCTGCAGTACCATCGGCGCTGTAAGGCTTAGCTTCCGGGTTCGGAATGTAACCGGGCGTTTCCCTCACGCTATGACCACCGAAACACTGTGAAACACATGCAGCCGCACCACACCGTGACCATGGCATGGGGCTGTTCGTGGTTTCAGAACCAACACAGTGGACGCGAGCAACTGAGGACAAGCCCTCGGCCTATTAGTACCAGTCAGCTTCACCCATTACTGGGCTTCCACATCCGGCCTATCAACCCAGTCGTCTACTGGGAGCCTTAACCCCTCAAGGGGGTGGGAATACTCATCTCGAAGCAGGCTTCCCGCTTAGATGCTTTCAGCGGTTATCCCTCCCGAACGTAGCCAACCAGCCATGCCCTTGGCAGAACAACTGGCACACCAGAGGTTCGTCCGTCCCGGTCCTCTCGTACTAGGGACAGCCCTTCTCAATATTCCTGCGCGCGCAGCGGATAGGGACCGAACTGTCTCACGACGTTCTAAACCCAGCTCGCGTACCGCTTTAATGGGCGAACAGCCCAACCCTTGGGACCGACTCCAGCCCCAGGATGCGACGAGCCGACATCGAGGTGCCAAACCATCCCGTCGATATGGACTCTTGGGGAAGATCAGCCTGTTATCCCCGGGGTACCTTTTATCCGTTGAGCGACGGCGCTTCCACAAGCCACCGCCGGATCACTAGTCCCGACTTTCGTCCCTGCTCGACCCGTCGGTCTCACAGTCAAGCTCCCTTGTGCACTTACACTCAACACCTGATTGCCAACCAGGCTGAGGGAACCTTTGGGCGCCTCCGTTACTCTTTAGGAGGCAACCGCCCCAGTTAAACTACCCATCAGACACTGTCCCTGATCCGGATCACGGACCCAGGTTAGACATCCAGCACGACCAGAGTGGTATTTCAACGACGACTCCACAACCACTGGCGTGGCCGCTTCAAAGTCTCCCACCTATCCTACACAAGCCGAACCGAACACCAATATCAAACTGTAGTAAAGGTCCCGGGGTCTTTCCGTCCTGCTGCGCGAAACGAGCATCTTTACTCGTAGTGCAATTTCACCGGGCCTATGGTTGAGACAGTCGAGAAGTCGTTACGCCATTCGTGCAGGTCGGAACTTACCCGACAAGGAATTTCGCTACCTTAGGATGGTTATAGTTACCACCGCCGTTTACTGGCGCTTAAGTTCTCAGCTTCGCCTAGTCGAAACTAGACTAACCGGTCCCCTTAACGTTCCAGCACCGGGCAGGCGTCAGTCCGTATACATCGCCTTACGGCTTCGCACGGACCTGTGTTTTTAGTAAACAGTCGCTTCTCGCTGGTCTCTGCGGCCACCCCCAGCTCGAGGAGCAAGTCCTCTCACCAGTGATGGCCCCCCTTCTCCCGAAGTTACGGGGGCATTTTGCCGAGTTCCTTAACCATAGTTCACCCGAACGCCTCGGTATTCTCTACCTGACCACCTGAGTCGGTTTAGGGTACGGGCCGCCATGAAACTCGCTAGAGGCTTTTCTCGACAGCATAGGATCATCCACTTCGCCACAATCGGCTCGGCATCAGGTCTCAGACTATGTGAACGGCGGATTTGCCTACCGTTCGTCCTACACCCTTACCCCGGGACAACCACCGCCCGGGATGGACTACCTTCCTGCGTCACCCCATCACTCACCTACTGCAAGTCTGGTTCGTCGGCTCCACCACTTTCCTTTCCCCGAAGGGTCCGGAACGGCTTCACGGACTTAGCATCGCCTGGTTCGATGTTTGACGCTTCACAGCGGGTACCGGAATATCAACCGGTTATCCATCGACTACGCCTGTCGGCCTCGCCTTAGGTCCCGACTTACCCTGGGCAGATCAGCTTGACCCAGGAACCCTTAGTCAATCGGCGCACACGTTTCTCACGTGTGTATCGCTACTCATGCCTGCATTCTCACTCGTGAACCGTCCACAACTCGCTTCCGCGGCTGCTTCACCCGGCACACGACGCTCCCCTACCCATCCATACAGGCGTTGGCCCTATTGTATGAATGACACGACTTCGGCGGTACGCTTGAGCCCCGCTACATTGTCGGCGCGGAATCACTAGACCAGTGAGCTATTACGCACTCTTTCAAGGGTGGCTGCTTCTAAGCCAACCTCCTGGTTGTCTGTGCGACTCCACATCCTTTCCCACTTAGCGTACGCTTAGGGGCCTTAGTCGATGCTCTGGGCTGTTTCCCTCTCGACCATGGAGCTTATCCCCCACAGTCTCACTGCCGCGCTCTCACTTACCGGCATTCGGAGTTTGGCTAAGGTCAGTAACCCGGTAGGGCCCATCGCCTATCCAGTGCTCTACCTCCGGCAAGAAACACACGACGCTGCACCTAAATGCATTTCGGGGAGAACCAGCTATCACGGAGTTTGATTGGCCTTTCACCCCTAACCACAGGTCATCCCCCAGGTTTTCAACCCTGGTGGGTTCGGTCCTCCACGAAGTCTTACCTCCGCTTCAACCTGCCCATGGCTAGATCACTCCGCTTCGGGTCTTGAGCGTGCTACTGAAACGCCCTATTCGGACTCGCTTTCGCTACGGCTGCCCCACTCGGGTTAACCTCGCAACACACCGCAAACTCGCAGGCTCATTCTTCAAAAGGCACGCAGTCACGAGACGAAGAGCAAGCTCTCCGTCCGACGCTCCCACGGCTTGTAGGCACACGGTTTCAGGTACTATTTCACTCCGCTCCCGCGGTACTTTTCACCATTCCCTCACGGTACTATCCGCTATCGGTCACCAGGGAATATTTAGGCTTAGCGGGTGGTCCCGCCAGATTCACACGGGATTTCTCGGGCCCCGTGCTACTTGGGTGTCTCTCAAACGAGCCGTTGATGTTTCGACTACGGGGGTCTTACCCTCTACGCCGGACCTTTCGCATGTCCTTCGCCTACATCAACGGTTTCTGACTCGTCTCACAGCCGGCAGACTGTGAAAGAGAGATCCCACAACCCCGCACACGCAACCCCTGCCGGGTCTCACACGTATACGGTTTGGCCTCATCCGGTTTCGCTCGCCACTACTCCCGGAATCACGGTTGTTTTCTCTTCCTGCGGGTACTGAGATGTTTCACTTCCCCGCGTTCCCTCCACACTGCCTATGTGTTCAGCAGCGGGTGACAGCCCATGACGACTGCCGGGTTTCCCCATTCGGAAACCCCCGGATCAAAGCCTGGTTGACGACTCCCCGGGGACTATCGTGGCCTCCCACGTCCTTCATCGGTTCCTGGTGCCAAGGCATCCACCGTGCGCCCTTAAAAACTTGGCCACAGATGCTCGCGTCCACTGTGCAGTTCTCAAACAACGACCAGCCACCCATCACCCCGCCACACTCGGCGAGTTCACTGGGGCCGGCACTGAAGGCAGCCATACGGCCATACCCTCAGATACCCAACAGCGTGCCCGGCCGGCTCCCGCCCGAAGATCATGCTTTCCACGCTCTCACGAGCTGTACTTGCAAGCCTCCGACCCAGAATCCGGCCGAATAATCAACGTTCCACCCATGAGCAACCAGCATCGGACGTACGCCGATGTACTGGCCTCTGACCTCACCCCGAAGGGATCGGTGAGAAGTGCTCCTTAGAAAGGAGGTGATCCAGCCGCACCTTCCGGTACGGCTACCTTGTTACGACTTCGTCCCAATCGCCAGTCCCACCTTCGACAGCTCCCTCCCACAAGGGGTTGGGCCACCGGCTTCGGGTGTTACCGACTTTCGTGACGTGACGGGCGGTGTGTACAAGGCCCGGGAACGTATTCACCGCAGCAATGCTGATCTGCGATTACTAGCAACTCCGACTTCATGGGGTCGAGTTGCAGACCCCAATCCGAACTGAGACCGGCTTTTTGAGATTCGCTCCACCTCACGGTTTCGCAGCTCTTTGTACCGGCCATTGTAGCACGTGTGCAGCCCAAGACATAAGGGGCATGATGACTTGACGTCGTCCCCACCTTCCTCCGAGTTGACCCCGGCAGTCTCCTGTGAGTCCCCATCACCCCGAAGGGCATGCTGGCAACACAGAACAAGGGTTGCGCTCGTTGCGGGACTTAACCCAACATCTCACGACACGAGCTGACGACAGCCATGCACCACCTGTACACCGACCACAAGGGGGCGACCATCTCTGGCCGTTTCCGGTGTATGTCAAGCCTTGGTAAGGTTCTTCGCGTTGCGTCGAATTAAGCCACATGCTCCGCTGCTTGTGCGGGCCCCCGTCAATTCCTTTGAGTTTTAGCCTTGCGGCCGTACTCCCCAGGCGGGGAACTTAATGCGTTAGCTGCGGCACCGACGACGTGGAATGTCGCCAACACCTAGTTCCCACCGTTTACGGCGTGGACTACCAGGGTATCTAATCCTGTTCGCTCCCCACGCTTTCGCTCCTCAGCGTCAGTAATGGCCCAGAGATCCGCCTTCGCCACCGGTGTTCCTCCTGATATCTGCGCATTTCACCGCTACACCAGGAATTCCGATCTCCCCTACCACACTCTAGTCTGCCCGTATCGAATGCAGACCCGGGGTTAAGCCCCGGGCTTTCACATCCGACGTGACAGACCGCCTACGAGCTCTTTACGCCCAATAATTCCGGACAACGCTTGCGCCCTACGTATTACCGCGGCTGCTGGCACGTAGTTAGCCGGCGCTTCTTCTGCAGGTACCGTCACTTTCGCTTCTTCCCTGCTGAAAGAGGTTTACAACCCGAAGGCCGTCATCCCTCACGCGGCGTCGCTGCATCAGGCTTTCGCCCATTGTGCAATATTCCCCACTGCTGCCTCCCGTAGGAGTCTGGGCCGTGTCTCAGTCCCAGTGTGGCCGGTCGCCCTCTCAGGCCGGCTACCCGTCGTCGCCTTGGTGAGCCATTACCTCACCAACAAGCTGATAGGCCGCGGGCTCATCCTTCACCGCCGGAGCTTTTAACCTCCACCCATGCGAGTGGAAGTGTTATCCGGTATTAGACCCCGTTTCCAGGGCTTGTCCCAGAGTGAAGGGCAGATTGCCCACGTGTTACTCACCCGTTCGCCACTAATCCCCACCGAAATGGTTCATCGTTCGACTTGCATGTGTTAAGCACGCCGCCAGCGTTCGTCCTGAGCCAGGATCAAACTCTCCGTGAATGTTTTCCCGTAATCGGGACGACACCACGAGAGCGGAACAGCCAGGCGGAATAAGCCCGGCCGTTCACAGCGTCCTCGCTGTGTTTTGTTTCAAAGGAACCTCATCCTCGGCTATCACTGCCGGGGACGGGGTATCAACATATCTGGCGTTGATTTTTGGCACGCTGTTGAGTTCTCAAGGAACGGACGCTTCCTTTGTACTCACCCGAGATACTCTCTCAGGCTTTCCTCCGGGCGCTTCCCTTCGGTCTTGCGTTTCCGACTCTATCAGATCTTTTCTCGACCCGATTTCCTCGGTGCTTTCCAGGTTCCCGCTTTCGCGTTTCCCTTTCCGGCGGTTCCGACTCTATCAGATCTTTTCGGGCCTGATTCCCAGTCAGAGGGGGTTTGTCTTCCCGGCTGTTGGGCCGTTCCGACGAGTGAGACATTAGCGGATTCCCGGCCCCCGAAGCCAATCGGGGCCCTGCGCCCTTTCGAACGCGGATTCCTCATTTCGCGAATACACATGCCGACGACAAGACGGCAGACGAATCGACTGCGGTCGAGAAGTGGTTGGTACCTGCGGAATGGCTGTTCGGGGACCGACCGGGGTCGGCGCTCACGTCGAACAACTCGGAGAACATTACGTATGGGGTCGGGGTGTGTCAACTCATGCCCGGCAGGCGCCCCGGAGGCGTAGCCTGACGGCCATGACTACGCGTACGTGCAGCACCCAGCTGTGGTGGGCCGCCTGACGGCGGCCGTGCTGACGTATGCACTCAACGGCCGCCGCTTCGGCGGCCGTTCTCGTTTCTCCCTCCAGGGTCACAGGGCCGGCCGGCCGGGGCGGCGGTCTCGACCAGGAGGTGGAGAGATGAAGCGGGTCTTCAGCGGGGTCAAGCCGACCGGGCATCTGACGCTGGGGAACTACCTGGGAGCTCTGCGGCGGTGGGCCGAGGTCGACCAGCACCGGGCGGACTCGCTGTTCTGTGTCGTCGATCTGCACGCGCTGACCGTGGACCACGATCCGGCGCGGGTGCGCCGGCTGAGTCGGCAGACGGCGACTCTGCTGCTCGCGGCGGGACTGGATCCACAGCTGTGCACCGTGTTCGTACAGAGTCATGTGGACGAGCACGCGCGGTTGTCGTATCTGCTGGAGTGCGTGGCCACGGACGGCGAGATGCGGCGGATGGTCCAGTACAAGGAGAAGTCCGGGCGTGAGCGGGAGCGCGGGGGCGGGGTGCGGCTGTCGTTGCTCACCTATCCCGTGCTCATGGCGGCGGACATCCTCGCCTACGGGGCCGACGAAGTGCCGGTGGGTGACGACCAGGCTCAGCATGTCGAGCTGACGCGCGATCTGGCGGTGCGGTTCAACCAGCGCTACGGGCACACGTTCGTCGTGCCGAGGGCTACGCATCCCGCGGTGGCCGCGCGGGTGATGAACCTCCAGGAACCGACGTCGAAGATGGGCAAGAGCGACGACTTCGGGCCGGGCATCGTCCATCTGCTGGACGAGCCCGAGGTGGTGCGCAAGAAGGTCATGCGGGCTGTCACCGACAGTGGGCGGGAGGTCGTGTACGACCGGGAGGAGCGGCCGGGGCTCGCCAATCTGCTGGAGATCCTCGCCGCGTGTACGGGCGGGGAGCCGCAGGCCTTGGCCGGCGCCTACGCGTCGTACGGGGCGTTGAAGAAGGACACGGCCGACGCGGTGGTCGAGGTCCTGCGGCCGTTGCGGGCAAGGCACCGGGAACTGTGCGCGGATCCCGTCCAGGTGGAGGAGGTGCTGCGGAACGGGGCGGCCAGGGCTCGGGCGAGGGCACGGCCGGTCGTGGACGGCGCCTATCGCGCGATCGGATTGCTTCCGCCCGCGGCGGAGCCGGTCGCCGACCGGGTGCTGAACGCGGCGCGGTAGGCGCGTGGGCTGGTGGCGAGGCGCGCTGCGAAGTGCTGGCGCATCGTGACCTCGCTGCCGAAGCCGGCGCGCCGGGCCACCTCCGGCATGGGGAGGTCGGTGCGCTCGAGGAGTTTCTGGGCCGCGGCGATGCGCTGGTCGAGGAGCCAGCGCAGGGGGGTGGCGCCGGTCTCGGCGGCGAAGTGGCGGGCGAAGCTGCGGGGGGACATGCCGGCCCGTGCCGCCAGGGCGGCGACGGAGAGTGGTTCGTGCAGGTGGCGCAGGGCGTGTTCGCGTACGGCGGCCAGGGTGTCGGCGTCCCGGTGGGTGTGAGGGGTGGGGTGTTCGATGAACTGGGCCTGGGTGCCGGTGCGGAAGGGGGCGGTGACCATCGAGCGGGCGATGGTGGCGGCCGCTTCGGCGCCGTGGGAGCGGCGGACCAGGTGAAGGCAGAGGTCGATGCCGGCTGCCGTGCCGGCGGCGGTCCAGATGTTGTCGTCCTCGATGAAGAGGGCGTCGGGGACGACGGTGACGCGGGGGTGGTGGGTGCGCAGGAGGTCGATGAGGTTCCAGTGGGTGATCGCCCGGCGGCCGTCGAGGAGCCCCGCCTGGGCGAGGGTGAAGGCGCCGCCGCAGAGGGCCGCGAGGGTGCTGCCGCGGGCGTGGGCGCGACGCAGGGCGTCCAGGACGGGCGCGGGTGCGGGGGTGAGGTGGTCGTCCAGGCCGGGGACCAGGATCAGGTCGGCTCGGGAGAGCCAGGCGAGGGTGCGGTCGGGGGCCAGGGCCAGGCCGCCGCGCATCGGGACGGACGCGCCGTCGGTGGCGACGCGGCGCAGGTCGAAGGCGGGGGCGCCGCGGTCGGTTCGATCGGTGCCCCAGACCTCGGTGATGACGGAGACGTCGAAGGCGCGGATGCCGGGGAAGGCGACGAGGGCGACGCGGTACGCAGGGTCCACGTCTGGCAGTAAACCATCGATCGCTGTCTTCTGACCGACTGGGGCGCGGGCGGCTCCGGCGGGAGGATCGGGGCATGGATATCGCGGAGAACGCAGCGCTGGTGGTCGTCGATGTGCAGAAGGGCTTCGAGGAGCTGGACTTCTGGGGGGCGCGGAACAATCCCGGGGCGGACGACAACATCGCCGCGCTCATCGACGTATGGCAGGAGACGGGGCGGCCGGTCGTGTTCGTGCGGCACGACTCGGTGAAGCCGGGGTCGCCGTTGCGGCCGGGGTACGAGGGGAACGGCTTCAAGGAGTACGTGGAGGAGCGGCGGGGGAAGGGCGCCGGGGCCGAGCTGTTCCTCACCAAGACGGTGAACTCGGCGTTCCTCGGGACGCCGGATCTGGGCGCCTGGCTGACCGCGGCGGGGATCCCACAGATCGTGGTGGCCGGGATCCAGACCAACATGTGCGCCGAGACGACGGCGCGCATGGGCGGCAATCTCGGGTACGACGTGCTGTTCGCCTACGACGCGACGTACACGTTCGACCTGGAGGGGCCGTTCGGCTGGCGGCGGAGTGCGGACGAGATCGCGCAGGCGTCGGCGGTGTCCCTGCACGGGGGCGGGTTCGCGCGGGTGGTGACCACCAAGGAGATCGTGGGGGCGGCCGGCCGGTGACCGTCCCCACCGCTCTCCCGTGGCGAGTGTCAGTCCTTCTTGCCCGTGGCCAGTTCGCGGCTGCGGTCGCGGGCGGCCTCGAGCGCGGCGATGAGGGCGGCCCGTACGCCGTGATTCTCGAGTTCGCGGATGGCGTTGATGGTCGTGCCGGCGGGGGACGTGACGTTCTCGCGGAGCTTGACCGGGTGTTCGCCGCTGTCGCGGAGCATCGTCGCGGCGCCGATCGCGGACTGGACGATGAGGTCGTGGGCCTTGTCGCGGGGCAGGCCGAGCAGGATGCCGGCGTCCGTCATGGCTTCGACCAGGTAGAAGAAGTACGCCGGGCCGGAGCCGGAGAGGGCGGTGCAGGCGTCCTGCTGGGACTCGGGGACGCGGAGGGTCTTGCCGACGGCGCCGAAGATCTCCTCGGTGTGGGCGAGGTGGTCGGCGGTGGCGTGGGTGCCGGCGGAGATGACGGACATGGCCTCGTCGACGAGGGCGGGGGTGTTCGTCATGACGCGGACGACCGGAGTGCCGGCGGCGAGGCGCTCCTCGATGGAGGCGGTGGTGATGCCGGCGGCTCCGCTGATGATCAGACGGTCGGCGGGGACGTGCGGGGCCAGCTCGTCGAGGAGGGTGCCCATGTCCTGCGGTTTGACCGTGAGGATCAGGGTGTCCGCGGTCTTGGCGGCCTCGGCGTTGGTGACCGGGGTGACTCCGTGGCGGGTGCGGAGTTCTTCGGCTCGTTCCGGGCGGCGGGCGGTGACGAGGAGGTCGGCGGTCGGCCAGCCGCCTCGGATCATGCCGCTGAGGAGGGCTTCACCGATCTTGCCGGTGCCGAGGACTGCGACTTTCTGGGGCATGGTGCGGGGTCCTCCGGAGGTGTGGTGCGTCGTCCGTCGTCCGGGGTCATCCTCGCACCGGGGGTGGGGGGTCGGGCCGGGTGTCCGGTGGGCGGACTGGATTTCTCGCCCCCGCCGCCCCCGCCGCCCCCCTTCCCGTCCCGTTCCCGGGGACTGCGCTGCCGATCCCCCTTTCGGCCTGGACCGCCTCGTCTCGAGCGTCGGACGGGCTGGAGGGTCAGGGTGTGCGGCGGCGGAGGGTGGCCGCGCCCAGGCAGAGGACCAGGAGGGCGCAGCCGCCGACGATGAGGACGTCCCGTACGAAGGTGGCCGTCATGTCGGTGTGGGTGAGGACCTCGTTCATGCCGTCGACCGCGTAGGACATGGGGAGGACGTCGGAGACGGCTTCCATGGCGGGGTGCATGGTGTCGCGGGGGGCGAAGAGGCCGCAGAGGAGGAGCTGGGGGAAGATCACCGCCGGCATGAACTGGACCGCCTGGAACTCCGAGGCCGCGAAGGCGGAGACGAAGAGGCCGAGGGCCGTGCCGAGAAGCGCGTCGAGGAGAGCCACCAGGAGGAGGAGCCAGGGGCTGCCCGTGACGTCCAGGTCCAGGAACCACACCGCCAGGCCGGTGGCGAGGGCCGACTGGATGATCGCGAGGATGCCGAAGGCGAGGGCGTAGCCGGCGATCAGGTCGCCTTTGCCGAGGGGCATGGCGAGGAGACGTTCGAGGGTGCCCGAGGTGCGTTCGCGCAGGGTCGCGATGGAGGTGACCAGGAACATCGTGATCAGCGGGAAGATGCCCAGGAGGGACGCGCCGATGTTGTCGAACGTGCGCGGGCTGCCGTCGAAGACGTAGCGGAGCAGGAACAGCATCACGCAGGGGATGAGGATCAGCAGCGCGATGGTGCGGGGGTCGTGGCGCAGCTGGCGCAGGACCCTGGCCGCGGTGGCGGTGGTGCGGGAGAGGCTCAGGGCGCTGGTGGTGGCACCGGGGGGCGACGCCGGGGTGGTGGTCGGCTCGGGCGTCGTCGGGGTCGAGGTCGAGGACGAGGTCATCGGGTTGTCTCCTTCGTGCGGGTCTCCTTCGTGCGGGACCCGTTCGTGCCCGCGGCCGCCTCTGTCGCCGCGTCCACCAGGTGCAGGAAGGCCGACTCGACCGTGTCGGCGCCGGTGCGGGTGCGCAGGGCCTCGGGGGTGGCGTCGGCGAGGATCTCGCCCTCGCGCATGAGGAGGAGGCGGTGACAGCGCTCGGCCTCGTCCATGACGTGGGAGGAGATGAGCAGGGTCGCCCCCCGGCCGGCGGCGATGTCGTGGAAGAGGTTCCACAGGTCGCGGCGCAGGACGGGGTCCAGGCCGACGGTCGGTTCGTCGAGGACCAGGAGTTCCGGGGTGCCCAGCAGGGCCACGGCCAGCGAGACGCGGTTGCGCTGGCCCCCGGAGAGGTTGCCGGCGAGGGCGTCCGCGTGGCTGGTGAGGTCCACGTCGGCGATGGCCCGGGTGACGTTCTCGTGCCGACGGTCCGCTGCCGATCGGCCTGGGTCGAGGATCGCGGCGAAGTAGTCGAGGTTCTGCCGGATCGTCAGGTCGTCGTAGACGGAGGGGGCCTGGGTGACGTAGCCGATGCGGGTGCGGAGGGCGGGGTGGCCCGCGGGCCGGCCGAGGACGTCGAGGGTGCCGGTGACCTTGTCCTGCGTGCCGACGATCGAGCGCATGAGGGTCGATTTGCCGCAGCCGGAGGGGCCCAGCAGGCCGGTGATCTGGCCGCGCGGGACGGTGAAGTCGAGGGTGCGCAGGACGGTGCGGGGGCCTCGGACGACGGTCAGGTTCTCGGCCCGTACGGCGGGCTCGAAGGCCTCGGCGGGCGCCGGCGGGGTCGTGCCCTCGCCGGGTGGGTCGGACTCCGGCCTAAAATTCATCATGCGATGAATAATGCTCCCGGGTGCGTCGGGGCGTCAAGTGGCGTCGGCGCGTTGAAGGGAGGGCGTGTCGGTGCGTGGAGGTGACGTGGGTGGCGGGCGGAATGGCGTGGCGTGGCGTCGGTAGCGGGCGGAATGGCATGGCGTGCGTGGCGTCGGTGGCGGGTGTGGCAGATCAGCCATGGGCGTTGAAGAGATGGGGGGCCGGACCGCCACGGAGGGGCCGGGCTCGGCGACGAGTGGCACTAGGAGCACGGGTGGCACGGCATGTGCGACGTACTGCGGTTGCCCGAACTGCTGGGCGCGCGGTTGGCGCGATGCGCGCCGGCGCACGGCCGCGGGGTGGGCCGGCGTCGGGCGGGGCGGCCGGCGCGGGGCGGCCGGCGCGGGGCGGCCGGCGTGGGGCGCGGGGCGGCCCGCGTGGGGCGGCACGCGTCGGGTCGCGGTGCAGCCGGCGTCGGGGTGCGGACGGCGCGGGGCGGCCGACGTCGGGCAAGGTGTGGCAGGTGGATCGCGTCTGGGCGGGGGCCCGGAGGGGTGGGCCGCCGCTTGCGGTCAGGTTCTGGTCGCGAGCAGCAGGATGACGTCGTAGACCTCTTCGACGAGTCCCTCGGGGAAGGCCCGCATCAGGTGGTCGCGCTCCTCGGCCAGGAACGCGGTGCTCGCCTCCTCTCCGTGGACCAGGAACAGCGAATGGCTGCCGATGTTGGCCAGGTGCGTGTCGACGGGCACGCGGCGGCTCCAGCGGACCACTCGCCGGGTCAGTCCGAGGCGGCCGGTGGGATCGGCGACGCGGGCGTTCACGTTCTTGATGTTCGCGGGGATGCTCTCCCCGAAGGACCGGTCGATGCGGCGGGCCGCGTCCGCGAGCCAGGGCACGTCGAGGGCGTCGGTGTTCCACCACAGCGCCAGCGCGCCGCCCGGACGCAGGACGCGCAGGGCCTCCGGGACCGAGCGGGCCGGGTCGGTCCAGTGCCAGGACTGGGCGTAGGTGAGGAAGTCGAGGGAGGCGGTGGCCAGCGGGAGGTGGTTGCCGTCGCCCCGGACGATCGGCACGCCGGGGAGGGCGCGGCGGAACTGTGCGGCCATGCCGTCACCGGGTTCGACGGCGACGACGTCGGTGCCGCGGGCGTCCAGGAGGGCGGTCGCCATACCGGTGCCGGCCCCGACGTCGGCGACCCGTGCGCCGGCGAGGGGACGCCCTGCGAGCTCCTCGATCGTGTCGAGGAGGGCGGTCGGGTAGGAGGGGCGGGCGGCGGCGTACTGGGCCGCGGCGGAGTTGAAGGAGTGGGCTCGGGTCGTGTGGGAGGGGGTGTGGGAGGAGGCCGTCATGGGGCCATGGTGGCCGGAGGGGGCGAGAAGGGGAACGGGTTCTGGGGGCGCCTGGCCGGTTCTGTCGCGGCGATGACACGGGTCCGCGTCACGCCGGCTCCCCCTGGCCACACCAGGTCCGGGAAGGCAGGTCAGCCGCGGCGGCGCTTCTTCGACGGGTTGCCCGTACGGCGGGTGGAGCGGCGGGCGTACCGGTCGCGAGCCGTGTCGTACTCCTGGCGGTGGAGCCTCTCGCCGGGTGCCTCGGTGAAGGTGCGGAAGAAATAGGCGAGCAGCGAGCCCACGAAGCCGACGGCCAGCAGACCGCGCAGGGATGCCTGGCGGTCGGGGTCGGGGCGCTTGGTGAAGCCTTCCCAGGTGTGACGGAAGGCGAGTGCGGTGCAGACCGCGAACATGACGACGATCAGGAGCGTCACGAATCCGCCCAGGTCGGCGATCGCGATCCCCTCGTAGGCGAAGCGGAGGACGAGGCAGGAGACGGTGACCGCGGCCAGGGAACCGACGGCCGCGGCGACGCGGCGGGCCGCGTAGCCCTGGCGGCCGGGGTCGTGGTCCACCCAGGTGGTGCCGAAGAAGCGGAGGGGCTCCGGGCGGGGACCGGCGCCGGCGGGGCTTCCCGGCCGACCGGCGGAGGTGCCGGCGGGAGTGCCGGTGAGGGCGTCCGCCGCGCCGGTCGAGGTGTCCCGGGAGCCGGCCGAAGTGTCCGGGGTGCCGTTTTCGTCGCTCACGGGACGATTATGGCTCCGGGTGGAGGCGGGCTCCCGGGCGGGTTGCCCCTTGGTGGTTCGTTCCGGGCCGGTCCGAGACCGGTCGAAGGCCGCCCTCGGGGCCGGGCCCGGGGCCGACCGGGGGCCGGGCCCGGGGTGCGTCTCGGTCAGGGGTCGGATCCGGGTCGTCCGAGGGTGTGCCTCGGGGTGACGCCGGTTTCCGGTCCGGGTCGGCAGCCGGGGCCCGGACACCGGGTCGGGTCCAGGTCCGGATCCGGGCGGGTGCCGGTGTGTCGGCGTGTCGGGTCAGGCGCAGTGGGCGGCGACGTAGCCGTCGCTGCCCGTCCGCACGTACGCGTCCGAGACGTACTGGCCGTCGGCGATGTTGTCCCAGATGTTCGTCGTGCCGTACGGGCCGGTCACCGAGGTGCCCGGGGTCTGGCAGAAGATCGGGACCCTGGTGCCCTCGGCCAGGACCTTGACGACCGGGTAGCTCGTACCGGGGCCGCTGCGGACGTTCAGCCGGACGCCCGGGGCGACCGGGTAGTAGGTGAGTGACGCCGCCGCGGCCAGGGCCACGGCCTCCGCCGACTCGCCGCTCGCGACCTCTTCCACGCGGTCAACAGACATGAAAAACCTCCCCCGTCGAACCCCATGACTGCCATGGGGTCACGTTGATTCCCCTCAAACACGCAATGAAACACATGTACAGGATTCGCACACGGAGGCTAGCAAGCCGCCTCTGTCCCGTACGAGTCATCGACTAGGCTCCGTGCGTCGCGCGCGCGGTTGAACAGCACGGGGGTGGTCCATGGCGCCACAGCGCAACACCGGGGCGGGCGCGGAAGCGGAACTTCCGGAGTACGCCGGCCACTACCGCCTGGAGGAGCGTCTGGGCTCCGGTGGCATGGGCGTGGTGCACCTGGCCAGGAGCACCTCCGGGATGAAGGTCGCGGTGAAGGTCGTCCATGCCCAGTTCGCCCGGGATCCCGAGTTCAGAGGCCGTTTCCGGCAGGAGGTGGCCGCGGCTCGACGGGTGAGCGGGGCGTTCACCGCACCCGTCGTCGACGCCGATCCGGAGGCCGAACGGCCCTGGATGGCCACCCTGTTCATTCCCGGCCCGACGATCGCCGAAGAGGTGAAGCGGAACGGGCCCATGAGTTCGGGCGAGTTGCGGCGGCTGATGGCCGGACTCGCGGAGGCGCTGCGCGACATCCACCGGGTCGGGGTCGTGCACCGGGATCTGAAACCGAGCAACGTCCTGCTGGCCGAGGACGGGCCGAAGGTCATCGACTTCGGCATCTCCCGCCCGAAGGACAGCGAACTGCGCACCGAGACGGGCAAGTTGATCGGCACGCCGCCGTTCATGGCACCGGAGCAGTTCCGGCGGCCGCGGGAGGTCGGGCCGGCCGCCGACATCTTCGCGCTCGGGTCGGTGATGGTGCACGCGGCGACGGGACGCGGACCGTTCGACTCCGACAGCCCGTACGTCGTCGCCTACCAGGTCGTGCACGACGAGCCGGATCTGACCGGCGTGCCGGGGAACCTCGCGCCGCTGGTGGTGCGTTGTCTGGCGAAGGAGCCCGAGGACCGCCCCACGCCGGACGAGTTGATGCGGGAACTGCGGTCGGTCGCGGCCTCGTACGACACCCAGGTGTTCGTACCGTCGCAGCGGGTGCTGGAGGAGGCCGAGCCCGCGCCGGAAGGATCGAAGCGGTCGGAGGGGCGGAAGGGCTCGAAGGGGGCGGAGGGAGCAGAGAAGTCGGAGGGGTCCGATGAGCCGGCGCGGGCGTCGGGCCGGGCGCAGGGGCGGCCGCGCAGTCGGCGTCGGCGGGTGGCCCTCGCGGTGGGCGCGCTGGTCGTCGTCCTCGCGGGCGGCGCCGGCCTCGTCACGCAGATGCCGGGCCAGGACGAGCCGAGCGGGGACGCGCGGACCGACGCGGACGGCTCGCAGTCCGCGTCACCGGCCTTCACCCCCTGGAGCACGCGGCCGGCGAAGGGCAGCACCGGCGCGGGCACCGGTACGGGCACGGGCGGCATGCCCCAGTGCACGTTCGACGCGAAGCGACTGCTCTGCGTCCAGTCGGGGCTGGTATCGGCGCTGGACGCGTCCGACGGCCGGGTGCTGTGGCGGCACGTTCTCACCGACGGCGACGGGCCGAGCCAGGCCCCGGTGCTCGCGGGCGGGCTGGCCCAGGTGATCACACACTCGGGCAAACGGCTGGAGGCGCTCGACCCGGCGTCGGGCGCGACGCGCTGGCAGCGCGACCTGGCGGACTACCCGGGTGTCCGGACGGTGGGCGGCACCGTGTTGCTGACCGCCGCCGACGACACGGTGACCGGGTTGGACGCCGCTACGGGGAAGCCGTTGTGGAGCCGGCGGATCCCGGAGGTGGACGAGCCGTACTTCATGACGTTCCCGAAGGATCCGCTGGCCTATGTGTCGAGCACGTCGGAGGACGGACACACCCGGATCACTGCCGTGGATCCCGCGACCGGGAAGGTGCGCCGGGACGAGCGGCTGGACGGAACGCTGCGTCTCGTGGGCACCGCGGACGGCAGCTTCGTCCTGCTGTCCGAGGGCGGCGGCTACGGCACGGTCGACGCCGTGGTCCGCTACTACCCGCAGGACAAGGTGTCGCTGCGGGTGAAGTTGGGCGTGGCGCTCCAAGAGGCGCAGGCCGCCGTGCAGGGCGACCGGGTCTACCTCCTCGCCTTCGACGGGTCGCTCGTGGCCGTCGACACCGTCCTGGGCAAGCAGGTGTGGTCCCTCCAGACGTCGGTGAGCCGGGGTTCGGTGCCGGCCGCCGACGGCGATTACGTGTACTTCAGCGCGGCCGACGGACGGCTCCTCGCCGTGGACGCCGAGAAGGGCGGGCTCGTCGGGCAGACCGGGCTGCGGCTCGGCGCCAACTCGGACGAGGTGGTGGCCACCCTGCCCGCGCCCTGGGCGGTCGACGGCCACGTCTACGCCGGCGCCCCCGACGGAACCGTCTTCGCGGTGGACGGACGGGACCCGGCGGACTGGTGAGCGCGGCCAGGTGCGTGCGGGCCGGTGGCTGCGAAAGGGCGACTACGGGCCCGGCGTGCCGGCTCCCCGACGGCTGCGGGGCTGTGACCACGGGCGGCCGCTGCGAACGGGCGGATGCGGGAGGGCGCGGGCAGGCTCGTGCGCCGCGCCGAGGGCCGCGGGAGGGCACGGCCGGGCGGTGTGACGCGCCGAGGGCCGCCTCCGTACGGCGGAGACGGCCCTCACATCAGCGCATGTCTTGACTGCCCGGTGGTGACGCGGTGGCGTCCGGGCCGGGGGTGACCGCCCGGGGGCGTCAGCCCAGCTTCGACACGTCCCGCACCGCGCCCTTGTCGGCGCTCGTCGCCATCGCGGCGTAGGCCCGCAGGGCGGCGGACACCTTGCGCTCGCGGTTCTTCGGGGCGTAGACACCGCCGAGGGCCGCCTCGCGCCGGGCCAGTTCGGCGTCGTCGACGAGGAGCTCGATCGTGCGGTTCGGGATGTCGACGCGGATGCGGTCGCCGTCCTCGACGAGGGCGATGGTGCCGCCGGACGCCGCCTCGGGTGAGGCGTGGCCGATCGACAGGCCCGAGGTGCCGCCGGAGAAGCGGCCGTCGGTGATCAGGGCGCAGGTCTTGCCGAGGCCGCGGCCCTTGAGGAAGGACGTCGGGTAGAGCATCTCCTGCATGCCCGGGCCGCCCTTGGGACCCTCGTAGCGGATGACGACGACGTCGCCGTGCGTCACCTGCTTGTTGAGGATCTTCTCGACGGCCTCCTCCTGCGACTCGCAGACGACGGCCGGGCCCTCGAAGGTCCAGATCGACTCATCGACGCCGGCCGTCTTGACCACGCAGCCGTCGACGGCGAGGTTGCCGCGCAGGACCGCGAGACCGCCGTCCTTGCTGTAGGCGTGCTCGGCGGAGCGGATGCAGCCGCCCTCGGCGTCCACGTCCAGCGCCTCCCAGCGCTCGGACTGGGAGAAGGCCTCGGAGGAGCGGACACAGCCGGGGGCCGCGTGCCACAGTTCGAGCGCCTCGGGCGAGGGGGATCCGCCGCGGACGTCCCAGGTCTTCAGCCAGTCCGCCAGGGACGGGCTGTGGACCGAGTACACGTCCTCGTTGAGCAGACCGGCGCGGTGCAGTTCGCCGAGCAGGGCGGGGATGCCGCCGGCGCGGTGCACGTCCTCCATGTAGTACGTGCGGTCCTTCGCGACGTTCGGCGCGACCTTCGCCAGGCAGGGCACGCGGCGCGAGACCTCGTTGATCTCCTCCAGGCCGAACGGGACGCCCGCCTCCTGGGCGGCGGCGAGGAGGTGGAGGATCGTGTTGGTCGAGCCGCCCATCGCGATGTCGAGGGCCATCGCGTTCTCGAAGGCCGCGGTGGTGGCGATGTTGCGGGGCAGGACCGTCTCGTCGTCCTGCTCGTAGTAGCGGCGGGTGATGTCCATCACCGTGCGGCCGGCGTCCTCGTACAGCGCCTTGCGGGCCGTGTGGGTGGCCAGGACCGAGCCGTTGCCGGGGAGGGAGAGGCCGATGGCCTCGGTCAGGCAGTTCATCGAGTTGGCGGTGAACATGCCCGAACAGCTGCCGCAGGTCGGGCAGGCGTTCTCCTCGATCCGGAGGATGTCCTCGTCCGAGATCTTCTCGTTCACGGCCTCGGACATCGCGTCGACCAGGTCGAGCGTGCGGACCGTGCCGTCGACGAGGGTGGCGCGGCCGGACTCCATCGGGCCGCCGGAGACGAAGACCGTGGGGATGTTCAGGCGCAGGGCCGCGTTCAGCATGCCCGGGGTGATCTTGTCGCAGTTGGAGATGCAGATCAGGGCGTCGGCGCAGTGCGCCTCGACCATGTACTCCACGCTGTCCGCGATCAGGTCGCGGGAGGGCAGGCTGTAGAGCATGCCGCCGTGGCCCATCGCGATGCCGTCGTCGACGGCGATCGTGTTGAACTCGCGGGGGATGCCGCCGGCCGCGGTGATCGCCTCGCTGACGATCCGGCCGACCGGCTGGAGGTGGGTGTGTCCGGGCACGAACTCGGTGAAGCTGTTCGCCACCGCGATGATCGGCTTCCGGCCGATGTCCGCACCGGGTACACCGGAGGCGCGCATAAGGGCGCGGGCGCCCGCCATGTTGCGGCCGTGGGTGACTGTGCGGGACCTCAGCTGGGGCATCGTCGTTCGCTCCTTCAGACAGATAGGGCTGTTGTCGAGCGTACGCCGGTCATCCAGGGGGCGGGACGAGGTGTCCGGAATACGGGATGAATGTCTCGGGGATCCAGCCGTCACGGCCCGGTCAGGTGTCCCTGCACGACCGGCGCCACGCGCGCGATGATCAGCTCCAGGTCCGCCGAGGCCAGCGGCTCCACCTTGATCACGTACCGCAGCATCGCGCAGCCCACCAGCTGCGCGGCCGCCAGTTCGGCGCGCAGTTCGGCGTCCGGCAGATCGACCTGTGCGGCGACCCGGCGCAGCAACTGGGACGCGACCAGGCGACGGAAGACGGCGGCCGCGGTGTCGTTGTTCACGGCGGAGCGCAGGATCGCCAGCAGGGGCTTACGGGTCGTGGGGTTCTCCCAGACGCCGAAGACGAAGCGGGCGAGCCGCTCGCCGACCTGGTCCGGCGGGCCGTCGACGACCGCTTCCGGGGCGCTGAGCGCGGGCGCGAAGGCCACCTCGACGGCCGCCGCGAAGATCTGCTCCTTGGTGCCGAAGTAGTGGTGCACCAGCGCCGGGTCCACGCCGGCGGCCTTTCCGATACCGCGTACCGACGTCTTGTCGTAGCCCCGCTCGGAGAACTCCTCGCGGGCGGCCGCCAGGATGCGGTCGCGGGTGTCCGCCGACTCCGTACGAGGGGGGCGGCCGCGCTTGCGGGCGGTGACGCCGGTCATCGGCGGGGCACCTTCGCCCCGGGGGACGCGCCCGGTGCGGCGGTCGGCGAGGCGGAGGCCAGGTGCAGGCGCGTGAAGGCCAGGGCTTCCGCGAGATCGGCCTCACGTTCGGCGCCGGACATCGCGCGCCGCGTGTTGACCTCGATGACGACGTGCCCGTCGAAGCCGGTCAGCGCGAGCCGTTCCAGCAGCTCGGCGCAGGGCTGGGCGCCGCGGCCGGGAACCAGGTGCTCGTCCTTCGCCGAACCGTTTCCGTCGGCCAGGTGGACGTGGCCGAGGCGGTCGCCCATGCGGTCGATCATCTGCATCGCGTCCGCGCGGGCCGTGGAGGCGTGGCTCAGGTCGATCGTGAAGTGCCGGTAGTCGTCCTTCGTGACGTCCCAGTCCGGCGCGTAGGCGAGCATCTCGCGGTCGCGGTAGCGCCAGGGGTACATGTTCTCGACGGCGAACCGCACGTCCGTCTCGTCGGCCATGCGCCAGATGCCCGTGACGAAGTCCCTCGCGTACTGGCGCTGCCAGCGGAACGGCGGGTGGACGACGACCGCGCTCGCGCCGAGCTTCTCCGCCGCCGCGCGGGCCCGCTGGAGCTTGGTCCAAGGGTCTGTCGACCACACCCGCTGCGTGATGAGCAGGCAGGGAGCGTGGACGGCGAGGATCGGGATCCGGTGATAGTCGCTGAGTCTGCGCAGCGCGTCGATGTCCTGGCTGACGGGGTCGTTCCAGACCATGACCTCGACGCCGTCGTATCCGAGGCGCGCGGCGATCTCGAAGGCCGTCGCCGTCGACTCCGGGTAGACCGAGGCCGTCGACAGGGCGACCTTCGCATCCGGGATCCGCACGACTGGCTCTGCCATGGGGGACAGGTTACGGGGTGCGGTCACCCGGGTGCCGGGCCCCCGGCCGCCGTTGTGGTGTTCGCCACGGACGGGTGGGCGTACGCCTGGTCGCTCGCGCCCGCGCGGCGGGGGCCGCCCAGATCCCGGCCGCCTGCCCGCGGGCCCGTCACTCCGACGCCATGTGATCGAGTTTGCGCAGGATGACGCCTTCCCTGAGCGCCCAGGGGCAGATCTCCAGGCTCTCCACGCCGAAGAGGTCCATGGCCCCCTCCGCCACCAGCGCGCCCGCGACCAGCTGGTTGGCGCGCCCCTCGGAGACGCCCGGGAGTTCCGCCCGCTGGGCGGTCGTCATGGCGGCCAGCCGGGGCACCCAGGCTTCGAGCGACTCGCGCTTGAGCTGCCGCGGGGCGTACGGGCCGTCGGTGGAACGCGCGGCGCCGGCGATGCGGGCGAGCTGCTTGAAGGTCTTCGAGGTGGCGACGACGTGGTCGGGGGCTCCGAAGCGCTTGAACTCCCCGACCGTGCGGGCGATCTGCGCGCGGGCGTGGCGGCGCAGGGCTCGTATGTCCTCGGGGTCGGGCGGGTCGCCGGGCAGCCAGCCGGCGGTGAGCCGGCCCGCGCCGAGCGGCAGCGAGACGGCCGCGTCGGGCTGCTCGTCGATGCCGTAGGCGATCTCCAGGGAGCCACCGCCGATGTCCAGGACCAGCAGCTTTCCCGCCGACCAGCCGAACCAGCGGCGGGCGGCGAGGAAGGTGAGCCGGGCCTCCTCGGCGCCGGTCAGGACCTGGAGCTCGACGCCGGTCTCGGCCTGCACGCGCGCGAGGACGTCGTCGGCGTTGCTTGCCTCGCGTACGGCGGAGGTCGCGAACGGCAGCAGGTCCTCGACGCCCTTGTCCTCGGCGGCCTGGACGGCCTCCTTGACCACGGCGATCAGTTTGTCGACACCCTCGGGGCCGATCGCCCCGTCCTCGTCGATGAGTTGGGCGAGGCGCAACTCCACCTTGTGCGAGTGTGCGGGCAGGGGGCACGCGCCGGGGTGGGCGTCCACCACCAGCAGATGCACCGTGTTCGATCCCACGTCGAGGACACCGAGTCTCATGGAGGGCACGCTACTGCCCACGGCGCGATCCAGGTTGTGCGGGGCGAAACCCCTCGTCGGGGCGTGCCGGCCCGTCGGGGCGTGGTGGTCCGGGTGACGGGCGGACGTCCCCGAAGCGGCTCCTGGCGACTTACCCTGGACGAGTGCCAAAGACGAACAAGGCGAAGACGGACAAAGCGGCCGAAGGTTCTTCGCGGGCGAAGCCGGTGAAGCCACCGAAGAAGTCGGACAAGGCCCGGGCGGCCACCGTGAAGGCGTTGGCGGCGAAGGCTCTGGCCGCGGACGAGAAGGGCCTCGACTTCGCGCGCGCGTGGGTGGAGTTCCCCGACCCGGCGGACGACGAACAGGTCTTCCGCTGTGATCTGACCTGGCTGACCTCTCGCTGGAACTGCATCTTCGGCAGCGGCTGCCAGGGCATCCAGCCGGGCCGCGCGGCCGACGGCTGCTGCACCCTGGGCGCCCACTTCTCCGACGAGGACGACGAGAAGCGCGTCGCGGGGCATGTGGCGCGGCTCACGCCGGACATCTGGCAGCACCACGACGAGGGTGTACGGGACGGCTGGGTCTCGGAGGACGACGAGGGCTCCCGCCAGACCCGCCCGTTCAACGGCTCGTGCATCTTCCAGAACCGCCCCGGATTCGCCGGCGGCGCGGGCTGCTCGCTGCACATCCTGGCGCTCAAGGAGGGCCGCGAGCCGCTGGAGACCAAGCCGGACGTCTGCTGGCAGCTGCCGGTACGCCGGACGTACGACTGGATCGACCGCCCGGACGACACGCGCGTGCTCCAGGTGTCGATCGGCGAGTACGACCGCCGCGGCTGGGGGCCGGGCGGCCACGACCTGCACTGGTGGTGCACGTCCGCGACCTCGGCACACGGCGCGGGCGACCCGGTGTACGTCTCCTACCGCCCGGAGCTGACCGAGCTGATGGGCAAGGCCGGCTACGACCGCCTGGTCGAGCTGTGCGAACAGCGCCTCGCCTCGCAGCTCCCGCTGGTGGCCCCGCACCCGGCGGACCCGACGGGCCCGGCTGCCCCGTCGGCCCCGGCCGTCCCGCCGGGCTCGTAGGCCCCTCGGGCCGGGCCCCTCGGCGCCTCGGCCCTTGCCCGCCCCGGCGCCGGCCGTGGGCGTCGCGGCCCGGGTGGCCCGTGGCGCCTTCGGACGGCCTCTACGACGTCTCCGAGCTCGGCGGGTCGCTGTCGTCGGACGGCGGGGTCGGGTCCTCCGGGTCGGTCGGGGACGGGTCGTCGGGTGTGGGCTCCGGGTCGGAGGATGACGGCGGATCGATCGGCGTGGGATCCGGGGAGGACGGCGCCGTGGGCGTGGGATCCGGGTCGGACGACGGAGGCGGCCCCCCGGGGCCGCCCGGGCCGGGACCGTTGCCCGGGTCCGAGGGTTTCGGTGCGGTGCCGTAGCCGTCGATGGAGACCACGGCACCCGCCGGGGCGACGGCCACGCGCGCGTGCCAGTGCCCGGAGGGCTCGCGGAGATGATCGACGTACACCTTGACCGTCACCGACTCCCCAGGCTTCAGGGTGCCCGTGGAGCGGCTCAGATAGAGCCAGGACGCCACCGTGGTGGCCGACCAGCGGACCGGTGCGTCGCCGTCGGCGGCCGCGGTGAGGGTGATCAGGGTGGTGTCGCCGCTGTTGGCGGCCGTCACGGAGAGTTTGCCGGCGGCGCTGTTGCCGAGTCCCGTGACGCTGACGACCTCCACGGAGACGTCCGGTCCGTCGCCCTTGGGGAGGCCGGTGCCGGGGCGGGTGCTGGCGTTCCCCGCGTTCTCGTAGCCGCCGACCGTCCCGGCGTCGAGGCTGTCGGGGTTGTGCGCCTCGCTGGCGCTGGCCGAGCGGCCCTCGGCCCCCTCCCCCGTCGGGGTGCCCCGGTAGGCCGCCCACAGGGCGAGCACGGGTGCGGCGACGACGGTGGCGACGACGGTCGTGGTGACGGCACGCGCGCGGAGCCGCTCCCGGCGGGCGGCCCGGTCCTTGGGGTCCATCGGGAAGCCGCGCCGGTCGTAGCGCGGTGCGGCGGCCCCCCGCGCGCGCGGGAGGTGGGTCATGGCCATGCGCAGCTCCGCGCGGGGCGCCGACAGGACGGGCAGCTCGGCGGGGGTGACGCCGGCGCCGGGCCAGCGGCCCGGGACGGCGCGCTCGGCGGCTCGGCGGCAGCGTGGGCAGTCGTCGACGTGCCGGACGAGTTCGCGGCGCAGGGTGGCGCTGAGCACGAGCTGGTGCTCGCCGGTGAGACGGGCCACACCGGGACAGCCGCCGGTCTCGACGACGGCGAGCGCCGCGCGGGTGCGCTCGACCTCGCAGGCGGCGGAGGCGAGCAGTTCGCGGGCGGCCGCGAGGTCCTTGCCGAGGACGGCGGCGACCTCGTGCGGGGCGAGGTGGTGGCGTACGGCCAGTTCGAGCGCCTCGCGCTGCTCCGGCGTGGTGCCGGCGGCCTCCGGCCAGGCGAGCTGGGTCAGTTCACGCCGTCGCCGCTCCCTGGCCTCGTCGGAGGCGGGCGGCTCCTCCGACGTCGGCGCGCCCGTGGCGCCCAGGGCGCCCAGGGCGCTCGTGGTGCTCGTGGGCGTCATGGGTTTTCCGCCCGGCTGCCGGCGGGCGCCGTTGCGGGCCGCCGCGTGGCCGCCCTGACGTTTCTGCGCGCTCTGACGTTTCTGCTTGGCCTCGGTGAGCTTGCGCAGGCACGCCCAGCGGGCCAGCGCGTACAGCCAGGCCCGGCGGTCGCCGACCGTCTCGGGGCCACGCTGGCCGCGCCGCTCGGCGAACGCGAGGACGTCGCCCAGGGCGGCGGTGGCCGCTTCGTGGTCGCACAGGACGGACAGGCAGTAGGTGAACAGGCCGTCCAGGTAGGGCTCGTAGCGAGCGGGGGGACGCTGCGCGAGCGTGCGCGCCGCAGCGCCGTCGCGCACCTCCCGGTGCGCCCGGTGTGCGCCGGTCGTGCGGGTCGAGATTTCCGGGCTGCTGCTCATCACCCGTGCGACCGTAGGCGGCGCGGAACTAGGTCTACTTGTCCCTTGAGTCCTTTTAATCCGTACGGGTGAAACGATCCCTCATAAGGGGACAGGCAAGGGGGGTCCCATGGCTCGTTCGTGACGGGGCGTGGCCAGAACACAAGGGGTGCCCGGTTCCTCCCGGAGTGCGCGGGGGCGTGCGGGACGCCGCCGGGGCGCGGCGGAGAGGTTCGGGACGGGTCCCCGGCGAGGCCCGTCGTCCACAGGCACGTCCCGCTGTCGGTGGCGGCGGTTACGGTTTCCCCATGGCTGCCCGTACGAAGACCACCAAGGACCGTCCGTCCTACCGCTGCACCGAGTGCGGCTGGCAGACGGCCAAGTGGCTCGGCCGCTGCCCCGAGTGCCAGGCCTGGGGGACGGTCGAGGAGTACGGCACGCCCGCGGTCCGTACGACGGCACCGGGGCGCGTCACCACGTCCGCCCTGCCCATCGGCCAGGTCGACGGGCGTCAGGCCACCGCCCGCCCCACCGGCGTGCCCGAGCTGGACCGGGTCCTCGGCGGCGGACTCGTGCCGGGCGCGGTCGTCCTGCTGGCCGGCGAGCCGGGCGTGGGCAAGTCGACCCTCCTGCTGGACGTGGCGGCCAAGTCGGCGAGCGACGAACACCGCACGCTGTACGTGACGGGTGAGGAATCGGCCTCCCAGGTCCGCCTGCGCGCCGACCGCATCGGCGCCATCGACGACCATCTGTACCTGGCCGCCGAGACCGATCTGGCGGCGGTCCTGGGTCACTTGGACGCGGTGAAACCGTCTCTGCTGATCGTGGACTCCGTACAGACCGTGGCCTCCCCGGAGATCGACGGAGCGCCCGGCGGCATGGCCCAGGTCCGCGAGGTGGCCGGCGCCCTGATCCGCGCCTCCAAGGAACGCGGCATGTCCACGCTCCTGGTGGGCCATGTCACCAAGGACGGCGCGATCGCCGGCCCCCGGCTCCTCGAACACCTCGTGGACGTCGTGCTGAGCTTCGAGGGAGACCGCCACGCGCGCTTGCGCCTGGTGCGCGGCGTCAAGAACCGCTACGGCGCCACCGACGAGGTCGGCTGCTTCGAACTGCACGACGAGGGCATTACGGGCCTTACCGACCCAAGCGGACTTTTCCTGACCCGTCGTGACGAACCGGTACCGGGCACCTGTCTGACGGTCACCCTGGAGGGCCGCCGCCCCCTCGTCGCCGAAGTGCAGGCCCTCACCGTCGACTCGCAGATCCCCTCACCCCGCCGCACGACGTCCGGCCTGGAGACCTCCCGGGTCTCGATGATGCTGGCCGTCCTGGAGCAGCGCGGCAGGATCAGCGCCCTGGGCAAGCGGGACATCTACTCGGCGACGGTCGGCGGTGTCAAGCTCTCGGAGCCCGCCGCGGACCTGGCGATCGCCCTCGCCCTGGCCTCCGCCGCGAGCGACACCCCGCTGCCCAAGAACCTGGTCGCGATCGGCGAAGTCGGCCTCGCGGGCGAGGTCAGACGGGTCACGGGCGTTCAGCGCAGACTCTCGGAGGCACACCGTCTGGGCTTCACGCACGCGCTCGTGCCGGGCGATCCCGGCAAGATCCCCGCGGGCATGAAGGTCCTGGAAGTCGCGGACATAGGGGACGCCCTGCGGGTCCTGCCGCGCTCCCGTCGGCGAGACGCCCCACGGGAGGCGGAGGAGCGCCGGTAGACTTTGCCCTGGTCTCGCCCGTCCGTACGAAACGAGTGCGCGAAACGGGAACGTCCCAGACCTGTGACCGGAGGAGTGCAGTGGCAGCCAACGACCGGGCGGCAGCTCCCGGAAAGTCCGGTGGGAGTTCCGGTGCCGACGGCCTGATGCGGGCCGCGCTGAGCGCGGTGGCTCCCGGCACGGCACTGCGCGACGGCCTGGAGCGGATCCTTCGCGGCAACACCGGCGGACTCATCGTGCTGGGCTCCGACAAGACGGTCGAGTCCATGTGCACGGGCGGATTCGTCCTGGACGTGGAGTTCGCGGCCACGCGTCTGCGTGAGCTGTGCAAGCTCGACGGCGGCATCGTGGTCTCCTCCGACCTGTCGAAGATCCTCCGGGCCGGCGTCCAGCTGGTGCCGGACCCCACGATCCCCACGGAGGAGACGGGCACCCGGCACCGTACGGCGGACCGGGTCAGCAAGCAGGTCGGCTTCCCGATCGTCTCGGTCTCCCAGTCCATGCGGCTGATCGCCCTGTACGTCGACGGACAGCGACGCGTCCTGGAGGACTCCGCGGCGATCCTGTCCCGCGCGAACCAGGCGCTGGCGACCCTGGAGCGCTACAAGCTCCGCCTGGACGAGGTCGCGGGAACGTTGTCAGCGCTGGAGATCGAGGACCTGGTGACGGTCCGGGACGTCTCCGCGGTGGCCCAGCGTCTGGAGATGGTGCGTCGCATCGCCACCGAAATCGCCGAATACGTGGTCGAACTGGGCACGGACGGGCGACTGCTCGCCCTCCAGCTCGACGAGTTGATCGCGGGCGTGGAGCCGGAGCGCGAGCTGGTGGTCCGGGACTACGTGCCCGAGCCCACGGCCAAGCGCTCCCGCACGGTCGACGAGGCACTGTACGAGCTGAACGCGCTGAGCCACGCCGAACTCCTCGAACTGTCCACGGTGGCACGCGCGTTGGGCTACACCGGCTCTCCCGAGGCCCTCGACTCGGCGGTCTCGCCCCGCGGCTTCCGTCTGCTGGCGAAGGTGCCGCGGCTGCCCGGCGCCATCATCGACCGTCTCGTCGAGCACTTCGGCGGCCTCCAGAAGCTCCTCGCCGCGAGCGTCGACGACCTCCAGACGGTGGACGGCGTGGGCGAGGCACGGGCCCGCAGCGTCCGCGAGGGACTGTCCCGGCTGGCGGAGTCGTCGATCCTGGAGCGGTACGTCTAGACCGCCGGTCCCGGTACGTCTGGACCGGTCCGCGTAGATCCGGTCGGTCGTCGGCGGCCCGGGCGGTCTAGTCGGCGTTCAGCACGAACGACGTCTGTGCCTTGGCAAACCCCGGCGCCTTCGCCTCCACCAGATAGGTACCCGCTCCGGCCACTCCCGCCGGAGGCGTCGCGCACTCGGGGGCGCTCGGCTTGCGGTCCCACTTCACGGTGTAGGTGAAGCTGTTCCCGGCCGCCACCCGGTACAGCAGGCTCCCGGGAGTCTTCGGGCAGTCGGCGGACGACCAGTACGCGTCGTCGCCGCCCGTCTTGGTGATCGTCAACACCGCGGCCTTCGGGCCGAGATCGACCTTGCAGTCGCTCCCCGAGGCGTTCTTCGCGATCAGTTGGAACGTGGGCGTCTGGTCGGGCGAGTAGGAGTTCCGGACGCTGCGCAAGGTCAACGTGACCGCGCCGGGGGTGCAGTTGGGCAGGGTCGTCCCGGCCGGCAGCGTCGTCCCCGTACCGCTGCCGCCGCTGGCGCCCACGCCGCTGTCACTGCCGTTGGCGCCGTCGTCGGTGTCCCCGGCACCCGCCGCGTCACCGTCCGAGCCGCCGGACCCGGTGCCTCCGCCCGAGCCCGATCCCGACCCCGAGCCGGACCCGGTCCCGGAGCCGCTGGAGGTACCGGCGCTCGACTCGTCGCGGCCACCCGGGTTTTGGCTGATCGCGGGTCCCGATCCGGACGGCCCCGGCGTGATCGAGGAGGCGGGATTCTTGCCGCCGCCACCGTCGGCACCGTTCTTGCCGCCGCCCCCGCCCGAGGTCACCACCCACAGGGTCAGCAGAGCCAACAGGGCGAACACGGACAGCAGTACGACCCTCCGACGCCAGTAGATGGAGGAGGGAAGCGGCCCGACCGGATTGCGCAGTGATCCCACGGCGCAAACTGTACGAGAGATCGACGGCTTCGCCCGCCTCACCCGCCGCCTGGAGCGCAACTTTTCCGGATCATCATTCCGGAAACCGTTTCCCCCGTACCCGACTTCGGTCCGCACGGCAGCCCCTGCTTGCCGATCGCACCCGTTGCACCTCTGGCCACGGCCCCGGTCACCCGCCCAGGACGTGCCCCCGGGCCCCCCGCCCGGCCGAGTGGCGGTACGCGCGCGTGCCCCGGTTCGCATGGCAGGATCGGAAGGGCCATGACTGCGCCCACGAAGCCCCCACACCGCTCCCCCGCCCGCCCCGAAGCCGGCGAGGGCGTCGACGCCACCGCGACGGATCTGCACGCCCCGGTGATCGACTGGTTCGACGAGAACGCCCGTGACCTGCCCTGGCGGCGCCCCGAGGCCGGTGCATGGGGTGTGATGGTCAGCGAGTTCATGCTCCAGCAGACACCGGTCAGCCGTGTCCTGCCGGTCTACGAGCAGTGGCTCGCCCGCTGGCCGCGCCCCGCCGACCTGGCGGCGGAGGCCCCCGGCGAGGCCGTACGCGCGTGGGGGCGGCTCGGCTACCCGCGCCGCGCCCTGCGGCTGCACGGCGCGGCGGTGGCGATAACGGAACGGCACGGCGGCGACGTACCGTCGGGCCACGCGCAGCTCCTGGCGCTGCCCGGCATCGGTGAGTACACGGCCGCGGCCGTCGCCTCCTTCGCCTACGGGCAGCGGCACGCCGTCCTGGACACCAACGTCCGCCGCGTGTTCGCGCGCGCCGTCACGGGTGTGCGGTACCCGCCGAACGCCACCACGGCCGCCGAGCGCAAGCTGGCCCGCGCCCTGCTGCCCGACGACGAGCCGACCGCCGCCCGCTGGGCCGCCGCGTCCATGGAACTCGGCGCGCTCGTCTGCACGGCGAAGAACGAGACGTGCCCGCGCTGCCCGATCGCGGCGCGGTGTGCGTGGCGGCTCGCGGGCAAGCCGGAGCACGACGGACCGCCGCGCCGGGGCCAGACGTACGCGGGCACCGACCGTCAGGTCAGGGGCAAGCTGCTCGCCGTCCTGCGGGACGCGCACACCCCCGTGCCGCAGGCCGCCCTGGACCGGGTGTGGCACGAGCCGGTGCAGCGCGCGCGTGCGCTGGACGGCCTCGTCGCGGACGGACTCGTGGAGCCGCTCCCGGGCGGTTTGTACCGTCTGCCGTTGACCTGACGCATGGTCAGTTCACAGGTGGGTGGCTTCATCACGGCCGTCTCCGGGCCTTTGTCACACCCGACGGCCGGACGAATCACCTCATAGCCGAGCCATTCGGCCTGTGTCTCTACCCCAAACCTCTGTCCGTTACACAACCGACGGACAGCTGAGCGCTGGCCGCAGGCTGCCTCGGACAACGCCGTGACAACACCTCCGTAGCTTCCATTGCGTACCCGGCAGGACCACCGGGGCTACAGACCACAAGCAGTGAACCGGCGGCGCCAGTCCGCCGGTACGGGGAATCGGAGGCGGTTGACCATGGCACAGGGTGAGGTGCTCGAGTTCGAGGAATACGTCCGCACGCGGCAGGACGCGCTGCTGCGCAGCGCCCGTCGCCTGGTCCCGGACCCGGTCGACGCGCAGGACCTCCTGCAGACCGCGCTGGCCCGGACGTACGGCCGCTGGGACGGCATCGCGGACAAGCGGCTCGCGGACGCGTACCTGCGCCGGGTCATGATCAACACGCGTACCGAGTGGTGGCGGGCCCGCAAGCTCGAAGAGGTGCCGACCGAGCAGCTCCCGGACGCCCGCGTGGACGACTCCACCGAGCAGCACGCCGACCGCGCCCTGCTGATGGACGCGATGAAGGTGCTCGCTCCGAAGCAGCGCAGTGTCGTGGTGCTGCGACACTGGGAACAGATGTCCACGGAGGAGACGGCCGCCGCCCTCGGCATGTCGGCCGGAACGGTCAAGAGCACGCTGCACCGGGCGCTCGCCCGGCTCCGCGAGGAGCTGGAAGCCCGCGATCTGGACGCACGCGCGCTGGAGCGTGAGGAGCGGGAGCGTTGCGCGGCGGCCTGACCGAGGCCGGGCCCCCACCGGCCCGAAGCACCATCCAGGCGGCGATCACGGCGATGACCGTGCTCGCCGCCCTCGCCCTTTTCGTCTCCGCCTGCGCCACCGGCGGCACCGGCGCCCGTGACGAGGGTCCGGCCCACTCCGACGCCGTGGTCGGCGCCACCACCTCCCCGTCGTCCGTCTCCACCGGCCCCCCCGACCGGACGGAGGCGGTCCGGCTGATCAAGGACGACCCCGAGGTCTCGGCGGAGGTCAAGCGTGAGTTGCAGCCCTGTGTAGGCGACGAGTACCCGGTCGACGTGTCGTACGGCGACCTCACCGGCGGCAGCGGCGACGACATCATCGTCAACGTGCTCACCTGCGGTGACGTCGTCGGCATCGGCTCGTATGTGTACCGCAAGGACGACGGCGGCTACCGGAACGTGTTCCAGGCCGAGGAGCCTCCCGTCTACGCGGAGATGGACAGGGGTGACCTGGTGGTGACCAAGCAGGTGTACGAGAAGGGCGACCCGGTCTCCGAGCCGTCCGGTGAGAACGTGATCACGTACCGCTGGGCCTCGGGCCGCTTCGTGAAGGAGTACAGCTGGCACAACGACTACAGCAGCGTCGTCGGCGACGAACCGACGATGGCGCCGGAAACCGGCTGACCTGCCCGGACGCGGCCGGCCGAAGAATTTCTCCGGCGGCGTGAACCGATCGGGCCGCTCGTTCCGATCAATGGGTGGACGGGCGGGGACGGGCACAGACGGAAAGGCCGGGAAGGGCGGGCCGCGCGGAGTACCTCACGGAGGACCGCGGGAAGAACGGACGCGGATCGCGCGCGAAGTGAACGCTCCTCGCGCTCTGCGCGTCCAAGCAAGGGGCACACCCGACAGTCCACCGACAGGTGAGTGACGGGACGCGGGCGCAAGCCCGGCAGACTGACGACCCGCACGCACACGAGACCGCATACGAGAACTGAGAGCACCGGGATGGCAGACCAGACCCACGTCCTGTTCGTCGAGGACGACGACGTCATCCGCGAGGCCACCCAGCTCGCCCTCGAGCGGGACGGCTTCGTGGTCACCGCGATGCCCGACGGCCTGTCGGGCCTGGAGGCGTTCCGTGCCGACCGCCCCGACATCGCGCTGCTCGACGTCATGGTGCCCGGCCTGGACGGCGTGAGCCTGTGCCGGCGCATCCGGGACGAGTCCACCGTGCCGGTGATCATGCTGTCGGCGCGCGCCGACTCCATCGACGTCGTCCTCGGCCTGGAGGCCGGCGCCGACGACTACGTGACCAAGCCCTTCGACGGCGCCGTGCTCGTCGCCCGGATCCGCGCCGTGCTGCGCCGCTTCGGTCACGCGGGGGGCGGCGACCGCACCGAGCCCGAGGCGTCCACGGCCGGTGGTGTGCTGTCGTTCGGCGATCTGGAGATCGACACGGAGGGCATGGAGGTGCGCAGGGCCGGGCAGCCGGTCGCGCTCACCCCGACCGAGATGCGCCTGCTGCTGGAGTTCTCCTCCGCCCCCGGCACGGTCCTCTCACGCGACAAACTGCTGGAGCGGGTGTGGGACTACGGCTGGGGCGGCGACACCCGGGTCGTGGACGTCCATGTGCAGCGGCTGCGGACGAAGATCGGCCAGGACCGTATCGAGACGGTCCGCGGCTTCGGTTACAAGTTGAAGGCCTGAGCGGGGCAGGGGCAGGGGCAGGAGGATGCGGGGGATGATCCGGCAGCTGGTTCCGGCTCACAGGGAACGCGTGGGTATCCGTACCGGGTTGCGGTGGAAACTGAGCGCGGCGATCGCGCTGGTCGGCGCGTTGGTCGCGATCGCGCTCAGTCTCGTCGTGCACAACGCCGCACGGGTGTCCATGCTGGACAACGCGCGTGATCTGGCCGACGAGCGCGTCCAGATCGCGCAGCGCAACTACGAGCAGTCGGGGCGGCCGAACTTCCCCAACGCCAAGATCGACGACTCGCGACTGCCGCCGTCGTTGCAGGAGAAGGTCCGGGAGGGCCGCCGGGCCACCTTCGTCTCCGACCGCACGGGCGGCGTACCCGACATCTGGGCGGCCGTGCCGGTCAAGGGCGGGCATGTGCTGTCCCTGCACACCGGTTTCACCGACCGCAGCACGGACATCCTCAACGATCTCGACCAGGCCTTGGTGATCGGTTCCATCGCGGTCGTACTCGGCGGCAGCGCGCTCGGCGTGCTCATCGGCGGACAGCTCTCGCGCCGGCTGCGCAAGGCGGCGGCCGCGGCGAACCAGGTGGCCGGAGGCGAGTCGAACGTACGGGTGCGGGACGCCATCAGCGGCGTCGTGCGGGACGAGACCGACGATCTGGCGAGCGCGGTGGACGCCATGGCGGACACGCTCCAGGAGAGGCTGGAGGCCGAGCGCCGGGTCACCGCCGACATCGCGCACGAACTGCGCACCCCGGTGACGGGGCTGCTGACGGCCGCCGAACTGCTGCCGCCCGGCCGGCCGACCGAGCTGGTCCTGGACCGGGCGAAGGCCATGCGCACCCTGGTCGAGGACGTGCTGGAGGTGGCCCGTCTCGACGGCGCCTCGGAGCGGGCCGAACTACAGGACATCGTGCTGGGCGAGTTCGTGGCCCGACGGGTCGCGGCCAAGGACCCGGACGTCGAGGTGCGGGTGGTGCACGAGTCGATGGTCACGACCGACCCGCGGCGCCTGGAGCGTGTGCTGTTCAACCTGCTGGCCAACGCCGCCCGGCACGGCAAGCCACCGATCCAGGTCACCGTCGAGGGCCGGGTCATCCGGGTTCGTGACCACGGCCCCGGTTTCCCCGAGGACCTGCTCGCCGAAGGCCCCAGCCGCTTCCGCACGGGCAGCGCCGACCGGGCCGGGCACGGCCACGGGCTCGGACTCACCATCGCGGCGGGCCAGGCCCGGGTGCTCGGAGCCCGGCTGACCTTCCGCAACGTACGGCCCGCGGGAGCCCCTGAGCACATACCCGCCGAGGGCGCCGTCGCGGTCCTGTGGCTGCCCGAGCACGCGCCGACGAACACGGGAAGCTACCCGCTGATGCCGTGACGGCAGCCTCCCGGCACGGGGAGATCGCGCCGGCTCGTGGCGCGACCGGACCGCGCCTCGTGGCACGACCGGACCGCGCGGGCGCACCGCACGGCGGACACCGCGAGTGCTCCCCGCACGGCAGGACCGCGCCGGCTCCCGGCGGCCGACACCACACCGGCTCGCGGCACGGCGGGACGCGTCCAGGTCGACTTCCGGACCGGCCGGTCTCGGGCCATGGCCCCCTCGGCGCGGCCCCAACTGCCGTCGCCCGTCCACGGAACCGACCGTGGACGGGCTACCGGCAGGGCGACCGGCACTCCCCTCGCCACCGGGGCGGCGGCGCGTCGGCCCGGGCGGCACACAAACCCGCAGGCCCCCCGGGGCGGACACCGCCGGAGGGCCTGCGTGCACAGCTGGGTGGTGGTCAAACGGCGTCGACCAGGGGCGGCTGGCCGACCGCACCGTCGGCCGACTCCTCGCCGTCCTTCTGCGGACCCGCTCCCTTGAGCGGGACCTCCTTGACGAACACCGCCGCCACCAGCGCGATCACTGCCACCACGGCTCCGAGCAGGAAGGCCGAGTGGGTGCCGGAGGACACCGCGTACTGGTAGGCCTCCCGCGCTTCGGCGGGCAGCTTGGCCAGGCTGGCCGCGTCAAGCTGCGCGGAGTGCTCGGTGAGCTTCGAACCCAGCTCGCCGGCCCGCTCGGACATGACGTCCTGGACGCGGTTGTTGAACAGCGCGCCCATGATCGCGACGCCGAAGGAGGAACCGAGCGTACGGAAGAGGGTGGTGGACGAGGAGGCGACGCCCATGTCCTTCATCTCGACGCTGTTCTGCGCGACCAGCATCGTGATCTGCATGAGGCAGCCCATGCCGAGACCGACGACGGCCATGAACACACCGGAGGTGAGACGGCTGGTCCCGGTGTCCATGGTGGACAGCAGGTACAGGCCGATCACCATCGCGACGCTGCCGACCAGCGGGAAGATCTTGTACTTGCCGCTGTTGGTGGTCACCCGGCCCGCCACCATCGAGGTGACCAGCATGGCGCCGAGCATCGGCAGGAGCAGCAGACCGGAGTTGGTCGCGGAGGCGCCCTGCACCGACTGCTGGTAGAGCGGGAGGAAGAGGGTGGCGCCGAACATCACGAAGCCGGTGACGAAGCCGATGATCGACATCAGGGTGAAGTTGCGGCTGCGGAAGATGTGCAGCGGCACGATCGGCTCGGCGGCCCTGGTCTGCCAGAAGACGAACCCGATCAGCGAGGCGACGCCGATCGCGATGAGCTCCATGATCCGCGCGGACGACCAGGCGTACTCCGAGCCGCCCCAGGTGGTGACGAGGACGATGGAGGTGATGCCGACGGTCAGCAGGGTGGCGCCCAGGTAGTCGATCCGCGACTGCGAGCGCTTCTTCGGCAGGTGCAGCACGGCGCTGATGAGAGCCAGCGACACCACGCCGAGCGGCAGGTTGATGTAGAAGGACCAGCGCCAGCCCCAGTTGTCGGTGATGGTGCCGCCGACCAGCGGGCCGCCGATCATCGCGAGCGCCATGACGCCGGCCATCATGCCCTGGTACTTGCCGCGCTCCCGCGGCGGGATGAGGTCGCCGATGATCGCCATGACGCCGACCATCAGACCACCGGCGCCGAGGCCCTGGATCGCGCGGAAGCCGATCAGCTCGCCCATGTTCTGGGCCATGCCGCTCAGCGCGGAGCCGACCAGGAAGATCACGATCGAGGTCATGAAGGCGCCCTTGCGCCCGTACATGTCGCCGACCTTGCCCCAGATCGGGGTGGAGGCCGCGGTCGCGAGGGTGTACGCGGTCACGACCCATGCCAGGTGTTCGAGCCCGCCGAGTTCCCCGACGATCGTCGGCATCGCCGTGCCCACGATCATGTTGTCGAGCATCGCGAGCATCATCGTGATCATGAGCGCGAGCAGGACGACCCGCACGCTCCTGGGCTGTTTCTCCGGTTCGGTCTCGACTGTCTTCGTGTCCGCCATGCCTGCCACTCCCCTGGGCTTCCCCCCGAGCGGCCACTTACTTGCCGCCCGGCTAGTTCAGTACACTGGGAAGGTAGACCTGCAACTAGCCGGGCGTCAAGTAAGTTTCCGTATCGAACTAGCCGGACGGCAAGTTCGTTTCGCGGGAGCGCGAGGGACCACGAGAATGGACGTCACCATGGACGGCACGAAGCAGCGGCGGCGCGGCGACACCCGCCAGCGCATCCAGGACGTCGCGCTCGAACTCTTCGCCGAGCAGGGCTACGAGAAGACCTCTCTCCGCGAGATCGCGGAGCGTCTGGACGTCACCAAGGCGGCCCTGTACTACCACTTCAAGACCAAGGAAGAGATCATCGTCGGCATCTTCACGGATCTGACGAAGCCGATCGAGGACCTGATCGAGTGGGGCAGGAGCCAGCCGCACACCCTGGACACCAAGCAGGAACTCGTACGGCGCTACAGCCGGGCCCTGTCGGAGGCGACCCCGCTCTTCCGCTTCATGCAGGAGAACCAGGCGACGGTGCGGGAACTGCAGATCGGCGACTCGTTCAAGGACCGCATGCGAGGCCTGCGCGACATCATCATCGACCCGGAGGCCCCCCTCGCCGACCAGGTCCGCTGCGTGAGCGCCATCTTCACGCTGCACGCCGGCATGTTCTTCCTCCACGACCTCGAAGGCGACCCCGAGGACAAGCGTGCAGCCGTCCTCGAGGTCGCCGTCGATCTGGTGACGCAGGCGCACCAGGGCGCCTGATCACCTCACGTCAGACCTTCACGCCCTTGGCGCGCAGGAAGGTGACCGGGTTGATCGCCGAACCGTAGTTCGCGGTCTTGCGGATCTCGAAGTGCAGGTGGGGACCGCTGGAGTTGCCGGTGTTGCCGGACAGGGCGATCTTCTGACCCGTCTTGACTATCTGGCCGACCTTCACGTTGATGCGCGAGAGGTGGGCGTACTGCGAGTAGACGCCGTTGGCGTGCTTGATCACGATGGCGTTGCCGTAGGCGGGGCCGTCGCCGGCGCCGTTGCCACCGGCCTTGACCACGGTGCCGCCGTGCGCGGCCATGACCTTGGTGCCGCTCGGCACGGCGAAGTCCTGACCGCTGTGGGTGGACTGCCACATCGCGCCGGCCTGGGCGTAGCCCGCGGACAGCGTGTACTTCTTCACCGGGTCGATCCAGGAAGTGGCCGAGGCGGCCGTCTTGGCGGCGGCAGGCGCGGCGGCGGGCGCAGCGGCGGACGCCACTCCGGTCCCCAGCACGACCGAGGCGCCCAGGGCGACGGCGCCGACGGCCACGCGAGTGCGGAGCTGGGACGTACGGGAAGAACGGAACGTGACGCGCTGGAACATCGAAGACCTCATGGGGACGGGGACAGGAGAAACCACCCGGCGTGAACCTCCGCCGAAGTGGCCATCCCTTGGTAACCCCGGGGCCCACATAGGCCCAAACGTGTGATCTACGACGGAACCTAGTACTTCACCCCAAAACTTCCCACTTCTTGACAGAACCCTCTTTCCGGACAGAGCCGACACTCGCCCACTCCACGGGCCTGAACGGGGATCGAGCCTCCGAGCTCATTCGTCCCTTTTAGTCCGATTTGGGTTACGACTAATCGACCTAGTAGGGGCCGGAACGCCTGTGCGCCATGTCACCGGCCGTCCCCTGCAAGGGACTTCGGAATGTGACGGCGACTACTCCCTTGCCTCGCAAGGCACTTGTGACCCCGCTCACGTTCGCATGCAGGGGTCTGTGATCAGGCTCTCATCGGCCTCTACCGTCCAGTAACCCGCTGGTTCCCCCCAGTCCACCCCCAGCGATCAGCATGCTCACGACCCGGCAGCGCAAGGACGCGAGAGGACCCCTACATGACCAGAGGCAGCTGGACCCGCCGTATCGCCATGACCGCCGTGGCGACGGCAGCCGTCACGGCGATGGCCGTACCGGTCGGCGCCCAGGCCGCGACGGCCACCGGCACCTCCGCCGTCGCCGCCGCGGCCGCCGCCGAGGACGTCGACTACGCCACCTGGCAGCAGGACTGCCAGGCCGTGATGAACCAGGCCCTGCCGACGCTGAAGCAGCGCATCGCCGCCACCAAGCCGGGTGAGAAGCAGGCGATCGTCTTCGACATCGACAACACCACCCTGGAGACCGACTTCGGCTTCAGCTACCCCCAGCCGGCCAACAAGCCGGTTCTCGACGTGGCCAGGTACGCCCAGGAGCACGGCGTCTCCCTGTTCTTCGTCACCGCCCGCCCGGGCATCATCTCCGGGGTGACCGACTACAACCTCAAGCACGTCGGCTACCAGGTCTCCGGCCTCTACGTGCGCGGCTTCATCGACCTCTTCAAGGACGTCGCCGCCTACAAGACCGCCCAGCGCGTCGCCATCGAGTCCAAGGGCTACACGATCATCGCGAACATCGGCAACAGCACCACCGACCTCTCGGGCGGCCACGCCGAGACGACGTACAAGCTTCCGGACTACGACGGCCAGCTGTCGTAAGTCCCGGCAGGGCCGTGCGGTACCCGCGTGACGCCCGTGCGGTACCCGCACCGCGCATGCGAAAGGGGCCGGTGCTGTGAAGCACCGGCCCCTTTCTGCGCTCAACCCCGAGGGGTCAGGCTTCCTTGCTCAGGTTCGGTCCGGCGCCGCCGGCCGCCTGCTCGATCGGAGGGACGTCGGGCAGTGCCGACTTCTCCTCGCCGCGGAAGGTGAAGGTCTGGGTCTCGCCCTCGCCCTCCGTGCCGACGACCACGATGTGACCGGGGCGCAGCTCGCCGAAGAGGATCTTCTCCGAGAGCGTGTCCTCGATCTCGCGCTGGATCGTTCGACGCAGCGGCCGCGCGCCCAGGACGGGGTCGTAACCCTTCTTGGACAGCAGCTCCTTGGCGGCCTGGGAGAGCTCGATGCCCATGTCCCGGTCCTTGAGGCGCTCGTCGACCTTGCCGACCATCAGGTCGACGATCTTGAGGATGTCCTCCTGCGTCAGCTGCGGGAAGACGACCACGTCGTCGACGCGGTTGAGGAACTCGGGCCGGAAGTGCTGCTTGAGCTCGTCCGAGACCTTGTTCTTCATGCGCTCGTAGTTCGACTTCTTGTCGCCCGAGGCCGCGAAGCCCAGGTTGAAGCCCTTGGAGATGTCCCGGGTGCCGAGGTTGGTCGTCATGATGATGACCGTGTTCTTGAAGTCCACGACCCGGCCCTGGGAGTCGGTCAGACGACCGTCCTCCAGGATCTGGAGCAGCGAGTTGAAGATGTCCGGGTGGGCCTTCTCGACCTCGTCGAAGAGGACGACGGAGAACGGCTTGCGGCGGACCTTCTCGGTCAGCTGGCCGCCCTCCTCGTAACCCACGTATCCGGGGGGCGAACCGAAGAGCCGCGACACCGTGTGCTTCTCGCTGAACTCCGACATGTCGAGGGAGATCAGCGCGTCCTCGTCACCGAAGAGGAACTCGGCGAGCGCCTTGGACAGCTCGGTCTTACCGACACCGGACGGGCCGGCGAAGATGAACGAACCACCGGGACGCTTCGGGTCCTTGAGGCCCGCACGTGTACGACGGATCGCCTTCGACAGCGCCTTGACGGCGTCGACCTGGCCGATGACCCGCTTGTGGAGCTCGTCCTCCATGCGCAGCAGGCGGCTCGACTCCTCCTCGGTCAGCTTGAAGACCGGGATGCCGGTGGCGGTCGCGAGGACCTCGGCGATCAGCTCGCCGTCGACCTCGGCGACGACGTCCATGTCGCCGGCCTTCCACTCCTTCTCCCGCTTGGCCTTGGCGGCCAGGAGCTGCTTCTCCTTGTCGCGGAGGGAGGCGGCCTTCTCGAAGTCCTGCGAGTCGATCGCGGACTCCTTGTCGCGGCGGACGCCGGCGATCTTCTCGTCGAACTCGCGCAGGTCCGGCGGCGCGGTCATCCGGCGGATGCGCATCCGGGAACCGGCCTCGTCGATCAGGTCGATCGCCTTGTCCGGCAGGAAGCGGTCCGAGATGTACCGGTCGGCCAGGGTGGCGGCCTGGACCAGCGCCTCGTCGGTGATCGAGACCCGGTGGTGCGCCTCGTACCGGTCACGCAGACCCTTGAGGATCTCGATCGTGTGCGGCAGGGACGGCTCCGCGACCTGGATGGGCTGGAAGCGGCGCTCGAGGGCCGCGTCCTTCTCCAGGTGCTTGCGGTACTCGTCCAGCGTGGTCGCACCGATGGTCTGGAGCTCACCGCGGGCCAGCATTGGCTTCAGGATCGAAGCGGCGTCGATGGCGCCCTCGGCGGCACCCGCACCGACCAGCGTGTGCAGCTCGTCGATGAACAGGATGATGTCGCCGCGGGTGCGGATCTCCTTGAGGACCTTCTTCAGGCGCTCCTCGAAGTCACCGCGGTAGCGGGAGCCGGCGACCAGGGCGCCGAGGTCCAGGGTGTAGAGGTGCTTGTCCTTGAGGGTCTCGGGCACCTCGCCCTTGACGATGGCCTGGGCGAGGCCTTCGACGACGGCGGTCTTGCCGACGCCGGGCTCACCGATCAGGACCGGGTTGTTCTTGGTGCGGCGGGAGAGCACCTGCATGACCCGCTCGATCTCCTTCTCGCGCCCGATGACCGGGTCGAGCTTGGACTCACGAGCGGCCTGGGTGAGGTTCCGGCCGAACTGGTCGAGGACCAGGGACGTCGAGGGCGTGCCCTCGGCAGGGCCGCCACTGGCGCCGGCGGTCTCCTTGCCCTGGTAACCGGAGAGCAGCTGGATGACCTGCTGCCGCACCCGGTTCAGATCTGCGCCCAGCTTGACGAGGACCTGGGCGGCGACGCCCTCGCCCTCGCGGATCAGGCCGAGCAGGATGTGCTCCGTGCCGATGTAGTTGTGTCCCAGCTGAAGGGCCTCGCGGAGCGACAGCTCCAGGACCTTCTTGGCACGGGGGGTGAAGGGGATGTGCCCGGACGGGGCCTGCTGGCCCTGGCCGATGATCTCCTCCACCTGCTGGCGGACCGCCTCGAGCGAAATCCCGAGGCTCTCAAGGGCCTTGGCGGCGACACCCTCACCCTCGTGGATCAGGCCCAGGAGGATGTGCTCGGTGCCGATGTAGTTGTGGTTGAGCATCCGGGCTTCTTCCTGAGCCAGGACGACAACCCGCCGCGCGCGGTCGGTGAACCTCTCGAACATCGTTAATCGCTCCTCAGAGCGGTCAGGCAGTGGGGGGAACTTCCCCTCTCTGTCCTTCCGCAGCTTAGTCCCGCAAGCGGGGACCGCTCATTCCAACTGCCGACACCGTCGATGGCCTCCTGACCCCGAACGCCGACATCTGCTCCAACCCGATGGTGCGAGACGATGTTCCCGCAGGCCAGGCAGTTACCCCAGTCGCCAGTACGCCGATGGCGAACGTGAGACGGCCTTTCCTGCGTGTCGCCCCCTCCCACTAGGGATGTCTTACCCGCTGCAACCGACAGTCCATGCCGTGCGCACCGGTCCCCTCCGCTACGGGCGAACAACCTTGCGCCTCCCGACACCCCCACACGCCCCGTTTGTCGACACAGCGCGCATCCGTTCAAACACCCAGCGTAACCCGCGGGCCTTTTCGACGGTTGCACTTGGCATGGTTGGCTCCGTCCCGCCGGCTGTCTGCCCGGCCGCCGCTGCGATCCTCACGGTCCCCCTCCCCCGACGGCCGCTCGATCCGGACGGTCCGGACGCTCCGGCCGACCTGATCCGCGGCTGGTACGAGAACGAACTGGGCTGGCCGACGGTGCCCGGGGAGCCGGTACGACTTTTGGTGGGCGAACGCTTCGACGTGCTGGACGTGCCCGCCGAGGCGGGCCTCGCGGCGTTGCGGCGACTCGCGCCGGACTCGCCCGTGGCCCTGTGGGGCGACCGGATGCGGCTGCTGGTGGCGGCGGGCGGCGCGGAGGAGGTGCCGGGGATCCTGCGGTGGCTGGAGTGGGGCGCGCTGCCACTGGATCTGACGGCTATCGGCGCGGGCGAACTCGTCGAGGCACCGCTGCCGCCCTCCGGCGAAAGCCCCGGCGAAGACGCCGGCGAGGGCCCCTGCCGGGGGCAGGGCCGCGGTGCGGGCCCGCACCGTCCCGGGCCGGTGCAGGGGGCCGCTGTCTGGCTGCGGCCCCCCGTGGCAGGTCGCGAGGCCGAGGCCTCGCTGCCGACGATGTCGGCGCTTGGGGGCGTTGGAGGCGCCCCCGATCTCGTACGGCTGGTGGACACGCTGGCGACGCACTGTCACCGTGTCCGGCTGCGGCGCGCGAGCGCTCAGCCGTTGGCCTTCTCGTAAGCCTCGCGAATGGACGCGGGAACGCGGCCGCGGTCATTGACCTCGTGGCCGTTCTCCTTGGCCCACGCACGGATCTGGGCGGTGTCCTGGCTGCCACCGGTGGCGGCGCGCGCCTTTCCACGCCCACCCGCAGCACGGCCACCGGTACGACGGCCGCCCTTCACGTAGGGCTCGAGAAGTCCACGGAGCTTGTCCGCATTGGTAGTCGTGAGATCGATCTCGTACGTCTTGCCGTCCAGCGCGAACGTAACGGTCTCGTCCGCCTCGCCGCCGTCGAGGTCGTCGACAAGAAGGACCTGAACCTTCTGTGCCACCGGATTTCCTTTCATCGAAAACGTGAGGGCCGGGGGGTCCGCGGCGTCCGCCGTTTAGCCGCGCCCTGTTATATGCAGTACAGCAGTACGTCGGAAAGCAAACCGCTTTTGCTGGGAAAACACAAACCCCCGGCGGAGGCCCGCAGCCCGCTCCTCGCCCGGAAACGTGCGCGTTTCGGACATAGGGACCGCGGGCAAGGCGGGTCTGTGTGAATGGACGGCGACGATCACAGATGCAGAAGCATCCGACTGTTGCCCAAGGTGTTCGGTTTCACTCGTTCGAGTCCGAGGAACTCCGCGACGCCCTCGTCATAGGAACGCAGCAGCTCCGCGTAGACATCGGTGTCGACCGGCGTCTCACCGATCTCCACGAAGCCGTGCTTGCCGAAGAAGTCGACTTCGAAGGTCAGGCAGAAAACGCGTCGAACCCCGAGCCAGCGCGCGGTGTGGAGCAACTTCTCCAACAACTGGTGCCCGATGCCCGCGCCCTTCAGCCCGGGCTTCACCGCGAGAGTGCGGACTTCCGCCAGGTCTTCCCACATCACGTGCAGGGCGCCGCAGCCGACCACCTCGGCGTTGTCGTCGCGTTCGGCGACCCAGAACTCCTGGATGTCCTCGTAAAGCGTCACCGTCGCTTTGTCGAGCAGGATGCCGCCGCGGACGTGGGCGTCAAGGAGACGGCGCACGGCGGCGACATCGCCGGTCCGGGCCCGGCGGACGGTGATGGCTTTAGCGGTGACTCCGGGGTTCTCGGCCGAGGGACTCTCTGCTGACATGTGCGGACGCTATCGCCCGTCGTCCTCCGTCGCCGAGCCGGGGTTCTCACCGGTACTCCGCGTACTCTCCGGACTGCCCCCCGTCGCGGGTTCGGTAGTTTCCGGACCCTGGACCATGCGTACGGCGTCGCGCAGGGAGTACCGCTGTTCCTCGCTCATCATCCCGAAGAAGGCGACGAGAGCGGCGGCGGGGTTGTCGCTCTGGGCCCAGGCGTCGTTCATGAGGGCGGCCGCGTAGGCGGCCCGGGTCGAGACCGCCTCATATCGATAGGCCCGGCCTTCTGCTTCACGGCGCACCCAGCCCTTCTGATGGAGATTGTCCAAAACGGTCATCACCGTGGTGTACGCGATGGACCGTTCCTGCTGAAGGTCTTCCAGGACTTCTCGAACGGTCACCGGGCGGTTCCACTTCCACACCCGCGTCATGACCGCGTCTTCGAGTTCTCCCAATGGGCGAGGCACAGCTCAGAACAATAGTGGGAGATCTCGCCAATCGCGTGCCGGACGTGCGCTTTCATCGGCAAACGGGAACAAAAAGGGCGTGCGGCCCCGAAAGGAGCCGCACGCCCGGCGGTGCGGAAGGGTGGCGGGCGGGTCAGGCGTCGGAGGCCTGACGGGCGCCGTCCGCGCGCGCGAGGACGGCGTCGACGGCCGCGTCCTCCTTGGCCTTGTTGGCGCCGCCCTGGGTCTTCACGATCACCCTGATCACACCGATGAAGAACACGGCCATGACGACGGGAGGCACGAGCGCGGAGACGTAGTCCATGGATCCAGGGTAGCCACGACGGAACGGGGAATCGGTGCGGGGTCGCCCGTGTCAGCCCGCCGCCAGCCGCTGCCGCTCCGGATGGGCGGGCGGCGGGGTGGGCCTGCGGCGCGGGAAGACCTCGCCCGGAGTGGGGACGGGCCGCCGGGCGGGCTCCGGGGCCGGCTCGACGGGAACCGGGCCGGGGGCGGGCGTGGCGGGCTTCCCGGCGGGTTTCCTGCGCGGCTCCTCGCCCGGGCGGGCGCCGGGATCGTCCGCGGCGACGGCCGAGCGGGCGCGACCGTCGCCGCAGAGGCCCCCGGGAAGGGCCAGAAGCCGGGTACGGGACGCCGGGACGGTGGGGGCGGCCTCCGAGTCCCGGCGTGCCGCCCGGCGGGCCAGACGGGCACGTACGTCCCGTTCGGCGAGCGCCTGACAGCGGCCCAGGAGCGCGGCGGCCGTGGGGTTGCCGCGCAGGGCGCGGAGGGCGGCGAGGTCGTCGGGCTCGGGCCGGTAGCCGGTCGGCAGCACCTCCTCGAGGAGCGCGAGGTACCCGGCGGCCGTGCCGGGGAGGGCGGCGCGGTACCGGGCGAGGTCGGCCACCAGGAAGGCCCGCAGGCGGGCGGCCTCGCGCATCGCCTCGTCGAGGGACTCGGCGAGGCGATGACAGTCCTGGATGTCCTCGGCAGAGACGGGACCGGGGTGGAGGGCTAGGGCGAGGGAGCGACGGAGCACACGCAGCTCCTCCGTACCGAACGCCATGCCGCCGCGGGATCCGTAGGGCGTGGGCATGCCGTGACCATACGCGCTAATCAGACAAATTCGACATAGGGGACGGGCGTGGCGCGTCCACAATCCGCCCTGGTGGCCCTGCCTCCGGGATCACCGCCCCCCGCCCTGGTGGCCCTGCCTCCGGGATCACCCGCCCCAGCGCGCCCCGACCCGCCCGCCTTCTCCCGCCTCGGGCCGCTCCCGCCCGCCCTCGGACGCCCTTGTGCGCCTCCGCTCGTCCGCGGAGGCGCATGCCGCTCACATGCGCGAGACGTTCCGCTCGTACACCAGGCGCAGTCCGATCAGCGTCAGCCACGGCTCGTGCTCGTCGATCACGGAGGACTCGCCGAGCACCGTCGGTGCCAGCCCGCCCGTCGCGATCACCGTGACCTCGTCCGGGTCGTCCGCCAGCTCGCGGGCCATCCGGGTCACCACGCCGTCGACCTGGCCGGCGAACCCGTAGACGATCCCGGACTGCATCGCCTCGACCGTGTTCTTGCCGATCACGCTCCGCGGCCGGGCCACCTCGATCTTGCGCAGCTGCGCGGCCTTGACGCCCAGTGCCTCGACGGAGATCTCGATGCCAGGGGCGATGACGCCGCCGACGTACTCCCCGCGCGCGCTGACCGCGTCGAACGTCGTCGCCGTACCGAAGTCGACGACGATCGCCGGGCCGCCGTAGAGCTCGTTCGCCGCGACCGCGTTGATGATGCGGTCGGCGCCGACCTCCTTGGGGTTGTCGAAGAGGATCGGCACACCCGTCTTCACGCCGGGTTCGACCAGCACGGCGGGCACGTCGCCGTAGTAGCGCCGGGTCACCTCGCGCAGTTCGTGCAGCACGGAGGGCACGGTCGCGCAGATCGCGATCCCGTCGATGCCGTCGCCCAGTTCGTCGCCGAGGAGCGGGTGCATCCCCATCAGCCCTTGCAGGAGCACGGCCAGTTCGTCCGCGGTGCGGCGGGAATCGGTGGAGATCCGCCAGTGCTCGACGATGTCCTCACCGTCGAACAGGCCGAGCACGGTGTGCGTGTTGCCCACGTCGATCGTCAGCAGCATGGCCGGTCCCCGTTCCCTACTCCGCCGCCCGCAGATCCAGACCGATGTCCAGGATCGGCGAGGAGTGCGTCAGGGCGCCGACGGCGAGGAAGTCGACGCCGGTGTCGGCATACGCCTTGGCGTTGTCGAGGGTCAGCCGGCCGGACGCCTCCAGCAGCGCGCGCCCGCCGACGACGCCGACGGCCTCCGCGCACTCCCCGGGCGTGAAGTTGTCCAGCAGGATCAGGTCGGCGCCGGCGTCGACCACCTCCCGCAGCTGGTGCAGGGTGTCGACCTCGACCTCGATCGGGACGTCCGGGAACGTCTCCCGTACGGCCTCGAAGGCCTGGGCGACGCCGCCCGCGGCGACCACGTGGTTGTCCTTGACCAGCGCCGCGTCGGACAGCGACATGCGGTGGTTGACGCCTCCGCCGCAGCGGACGGCGAACTTCTCCATGGAGCGCAGACCCGGTGTCGTCTTACGGGTGTCCCGCACGCGTGCCTTGGTGCCCTCCAGGGCGTCCGCCCACGCGCGCGTGGCGGTGGCGATGCCGGACAGCCGGCACAGCAGGTTGAGCGCGCTGCGCTCGGCGGTGAGCAGGTCACGCGTGCGCGTGGTGACGGACAGCAGCGTCTGGCCGGCCTCCACGCGGTCGCCGTCCTCCACGTGCCGCTCGACCTCGAACTCGTCCGTGCAGACGACCGAGACGACCGCCTCGGCGATCCTGAGGCCCGCCACCACGCCCGCCTCGCGCGCGGTGAAGTCGGCGGTGGCGACCGCCTCCTCGGGAATGGTCGCGACGGTGGTCACGTCGACGCCGTGGGCCAGGTCCTCCTGGATGGCGACGTTGGCGATGTCCTCGACCTCCACGGGGTCGAGTCCGGCGTCGGACAGCAGCTGGGCGAGCGCGGGGTCGAGCCCGCACTCGGCGTATTCGGCGTATCCCTCGCCGGCGAAGTCGGTGTCCGCGTCGGTGCCGCAGGCACAGGCGTCGCCGCAGCCGCCGCTCCGGGCGAGGGGAAGGTCGGGGGTGCTCACGTCTGTCACTGCTCCTGGAGGTGCTGCCGGGTCGGGGGGAAGTCTGCGGTATCGGTGGTGTGTACGGCGAGCGTCCGGTCCGGATTCAGCCGTACGACGATGTGACGGCGCCAGTTCGCGTCGTCGCGGTCGGCGTGGTCCTCGCGCCAGTGGCAGCCGCGGGTCTCCTCGCGCTGCCGGGCGGCGGCGACCAGGACCCGCGCCACGCACAGGAGGTTGGTGGCCTCCCAGGTGTCGACGCCGGGCTCGGCCGTCTTGCCGTTCTCGTCGAGGGCGTCGCGGGCCTCGGCGTGCAGCCGTACCAGCTGGCCGGCCGCCTTCTCCAGGGATGCGGCGGAGCGCAGGACGCCCGCGCCGTCGGTCATGGTCCGCTGGATGGCGAACCGGGCCTCGGGGGCGAGGAGCGGGTGCGCCGGCTTGTCCGGGTGCTCGACCGGCGCGGGCACACGCGCGTGCAGGCCGTCGTCCGTCCGGCTCTCCACGATGTCGGTGACGATGCGCTCGGCGTAGACGAGGCCTTCGAGGAGCGAGTTCGACGCGAGCCGGTTCGCGCCGTGCACGCCGGTGCAGGCGACCTCGCCGCACGCGTACAGGCCCGGCACGGTCGTCCGGCCGTGGGAGTCGGTGCGCACGCCGCCGGAGGCGTAGTGGGCCGCCGGGGCGACCGGGACGGGCTCGGTGACCGGGTCGATGCCGTGGGCGCGGCAGGCGGCCAGGATCGTGGGGAAGCGGTGTTCCCACATGTCGGCGCCGAAGTGGCGGGCGTCGAGGAACATGTGCTCGGCGTCTCGCTCCTGCATGCGGCGCATGATGCCCTTGGCGACGATGTCCCGGGGCGCCAGCTCGGCCAGCTCGTGCTGCCCGACCATGAAGCGCACGCCGTCCGCGTCGACCAGGTGGGCGCCCTCGCCCCGCACCGCCTCGGAGACGAGGGGCTGCTGGCCCTCGGCGTCCGAGCCGAGGAACAGCACGGTCGGGTGGAACTGGACGAACTCCAGGTCGGAGACCTCGGCGCCCGCGCGCAGGGCGAGCGCCACGCCGTCGCCGGTGGACACCGACGGGTTGGTGGTCGCGGAGAACACCTGGCCCATGCCGCCGGTCGCGAGGACGACCGCGGGGGCGTGCACCGCGCCGACGCCGTCGTGCTGGCCCTCGCCCATGACGTGCAGGGTGACGCCGGCGGTGCGGCCGGCGGCGTCCGTGAGCAGGTCCAGCACGAGCGCGTTCTCGATCGTGCGCAGCCCACGCGCGCGTACCGCCTCGACGAGCGCCCGGGAGATCTCCGCACCCGTCGCGTCGCCGCCCGCGTGCGCGATACGGCGCCGGTGGTGTCCGCCCTCGCGGGTGAGCTCCAGGCCGCCTTCCTCGGACTCGTCGAAGTGGGCGCCGGTCTCGATCAGCCGGCGAACGGCGTCGGGACCCTCGGTGACGAGGATCCGCACGGCGTCCTCGTCGCACAGGCCCACGCCCGCCACCAGCGTGTCGTCCAGGTGCTGTTCGGGTGTGTCGCCGTCGCCCAGAGCCGCGGCTATGCCGCCCTGCGCCCAGCGCGTGGAGCCGTCGTCGAGCCGGGCCTTGGTGACGACGACCGTCGTCAGGCCGGCGGCCTCGCAGCGCAGGGCCGCGGTCAGGCCGGCGACGCCGGAGCCCACGACCACCACGTCCGCGGCGATGTTCCACCCGGGCGCGGGCGCGTGCAGTCGTATGCCTGTGCTGGTCACGAGGCGGCTCCGAAGGTGAGGGGGAGGTTGTCGATCAGCCGGGTCGTCCCGACCCTGGCGGCGACGGCGAGGACGGCCTCGCCGGTGTAGTCGTCCTCGAGCCCGGTGATCTCCGTGAAGTCCGACGGGTCGACCAGCGCGAGGTAGTCCAGTTCCAGCGGCGGGTCCAGCCGGGCGGCCTCGTCGAGGACCAGGCGGGCCGCCGCGCGGACGGCCGCGGGGTTGCCGGGGGCGGCCTTGGCGACGGCGTGCGCGTCCGCCGCCGCGCGGGACTCCCCTATGGCGCTGAGCGCCTCGGCACGCGCGCGGGTGGCGGGCACCTGGCGTGCGCGTGCCCGCAGCGCCTCCTGCGCGGCATGCCGGTCCCGGCCCGCGAACAGGGCCTGGGAGAGCGCGAGCGCGGTGCGCCGGTCCGCGGCGGACAGATAGCGGTTGCGGCTGGACAGGGCCAGCCCGTCCTCCTCGCGCACGGTGGGCACCCCGACGATCTCCACACCGAAGTTCAGGTCCCGCGTCATGCGGCGGATCAGGGCGAGCTGCTGGGCGTCCTTCTGTCCGAAGAGGGCGGTGTCGGGCCGGGTGAGGTGCAGCAGCTTGGCGACGACGGTGAGCATCCCGTCGAAGTGTCCGGGGCGGGAGCTGCCCTCCAGTCGTTCCCCCATCGGGCCTGCGGTGATACGGACCTGGGGTTCTCCGCCCGGGTAGACCTCGTCCACGGACGGGGCGAACACGACGTCCGCGCCGGCCTGCTCGGCGAGCTTGAGGTCGGCGTCCAGGGTGCGCGGGTAGCGGTCGAGGTCCTCGCCCTGGCCGAACTGCAGCGGGTTGACGAAAACCGTGACGACGACCTCGCCGTGCGGCCCGGCGAGTTCCCGGGCGGTGCGGACGAGGGTGGCGTGGCCCTCGTGCAGGGCGCCCATGGTCATCACGACGGCCCGGCGGCCGCCACGCGGGCGTGCGTGCAGTTCGGCGGCGGTGCGCAGCAGGGTGGTGGTCATCCGGCATCTCCTTCGGTGCCGTGCGGGCCGGAGGCACCGGGGTCTCCGGGGGTGCCGTGGGCTTCGTCGGCGAGTACCCCGAGCAGGTCCTCGGCGAGCTCGGGCTTGAGGAGCCCGTGGGCGAGCGCGCGGTCGGCGGTCGCGCGGGCCATCGCCAGATAACCGGAGACGGTCTGCGGGGCGTGCTCGCGCAGCTCGGCGACATGCGCGGCGACCGTGCCCGCGTCCCCGCGCGCGACGGGGCCGGTGAGCGCGCCGTCGCCGGAGCGCAGCGCGTTGTCGAGGGCGGCGCCGAGCAGCGGGCCGAGCATCCGGTCGGGGGCCTCGACGCCGGCCGCCCGCAGCAGTTCCATGGACTGCGCGACCAGCGTGACCAGGTGGTTCGCGCCCAGGGCGAGGGCCGCGTGGTAGAGCGGCCGGCTCTCCTCGGCGATCCACTCCGGCTCGCCGCCCATCTCGATCACCAACGCCTCGGCGGCCAGCCGCAACTCGTCGGGCGCGGTGACGCCGAAGGAGCAGCCCGCCAGGCGCTGGACGTCGACGGGACTGCCCGTGAAGGTCATCGCCGGGTGCAGGGCGAGCGGCAGCCCGCCCGCGCGCAGGGCCGGGTCGAGGACCTTCGCGCCGTACCGCCCCGAGGTGTGCACGATCAGCTGGCCGGGCCGGACGGCGCCGGTCTCGGCGAGGCCCTCCACGAGTCCGGGCAGGGTGTCGTCGGGGACGGTCAGCAGCACCAGGTCGGAGCGCTGGAGGACCTCGGCGGGCGGAAGGAGGGGCACGTCGGGCAGCAGCAGCGCGGCTCGCCGCCTGGAGGCGTCGGAGACGCCGGATACGGCGACCGGACGGTGCCCGGCGAGCTGGAGGGACGCGGCGAGGGCGGGGCCCACCCGGCCGGCGCCGACGACGCCGACGGCGAGCCGCGCGGGGCGGTCCCTGGGGTCTGGCTGTTGGGCTGTACTCACGCGACGGAGGCCTTCCGTTCCAGTCCGCTCCGGGTACCGGACGATTTCTCGTCATGTTAACGCTATCCGTCCGGGGCGCGTCCGGTTGTCCACAGGCTGTGGGTTATCCCACCCGTTTCCGACCTGCCGTCCGGAGGGACCGGCCGGGGCCGGACACGCCCGTGGCCCCGCGAGCCGTCGCACGGCATCATCCGGGGCATGACGAACACGGCGGAACACGGCGAGGAGAAGTCGGCGCGGGAGCGCCTGCGGGAGCGGCGGGCGGCCGCCTACCGCGACGCGGAACGCGTCCTGTCGCGCGACGGCGCCCGGGGCACACTGCGGGAGCGGCTCGCGCTGCTGCACGAGGCCGCGCCGCAGGTCCACGACCTGGACGAGCCCGCGGACCTCTACGGCGACGGGGTCGTGGGGGCGCTGGAGGAGCGGGTCGCCGGGCTGCTGGGCACCGAGGCCGCGGTGTTCTTCCCGACCGGCACGATGGCCCAGCAGGTCGCCCTGCGCTGCTGGGCGGGACGCACCGGCAACCCCACGGTCGCCCTGCACGCGCTGAGCCATCCCGAGATGTGGGAGCGGGGCGCCTTCACCGCCGTCAGCGATCTGCGCACGGTGCGGCTGACGCGTGAGCCCCGGCTGCCCACGGCCGAGGAGGTGCGCGCCTTCGAGGAGCCCTTCGGGGCGCTGATGCTGGAGCTGCCTCTGCGGGACGCCGGTTATGTGCTGCCCTCCTGGGAGGAGCTGACCGAGGTCGTGGAGGCGGCCCGCGAGCGTGACGCCGTGGTGCACTTCGACGGCGCGCGCCTGTGGGAGACGACCCATCACTTCGGCCGCCCTCTGCGCGAGATAGCGGACCTGGCCGACAGCGTCTACGTGTCGTTCTACAAGTCGCTCGACGGCTTCGGCGGCGCCGCGCTCGCCGGCCCGAAGACGCTGGTGGAGGAGGCCAGGACGTGGCGGCACCGCTACGGCGGGATGGTCTTCCAGCAGTTCCCCACCGCCCTGGCCGCACTCGTCGGCCTGGACCGTGAACTGCCCCGGCTGCCGGAGTACGTGGTCCACGCGCGCGTGGTGGCGGCCGCGCTGCGCGAGGGGTTCGCCGAGGCGGGCGTGCCGTGGGCGCGCGTGCACCCCGAGGTGCCGCACACGCACGAGTTCCAGGTCTGGCTGCCGTACGAGGCCGATGTTCCGGCCGAAGCGGCGGCGCGGCAGGCCGAGCAGACGAAGTCGATGCTCTTCGCGGGCGCCTGGAGCCGCGGCGGACCGGGGCTGTCGTACACCGAGGTGACCGTCAGCGCCGCGGGCCTGGCCTGGACGGCGGACGACGTGACGGCGGCGGTCGTGGACTTCGTGGGCCGGGTGAACGAGGTGATCGGCGAGTGATCGGCGGGTGGTCGGCCCGCTGATCAGCAGGTGATCAACGGGTGATCGGCGGGTCGAACCCCAGGTGCCCGGTGGCGCGTCGATTGACGGCGGCCGTCAATCGAAGACCGTGCTGTCAGTGGCGGGGTGCACCATGAGGGCATGAGCCTGAGCATCGACATCGCGGGGCTGCGGCCGGAGAGGGTCGCGGTCGTGCCCTCGCCCCTGGCCGAGCTCGGCATGGCGCTGCACGCGCTGTCCGAGCCGGGGCACCATCCCGGCCTCCAGGGGTGGGTCACCGGTGTGACCGCCCGGCTCGACTCGCACCTGGCGGACCGGATGTGCGAGGCCGACTTCCTGTGGCGGACGACGTTCTCGGACATCTTCCTGCCGTACGCGGGCATCCCGGGCGGAAACACGCTCCCCGGGGCCACGCTCGCCGAGGAGCTCGACCTCCTGGACAAGCTGACGGACGAGCAGTTCGTGGACTCCGCTCTGGAATTCACCTGCGCGCCCGGGTACGACGTGCCGGGCCCCAGCGTGCTCGCCGACCCGAAGCTGCGCCGGCGCGCCTTCGAACTGGCCGCCACGCGTGGGCCGCGGCAGGTGCGGTTCACCCGACGGCTGCTCGACGACCCGCCCCGCGTGCGTGCCTGGCTGAGGCAGTTCCTGCGGGACTGTGACGAGGCGTTCTTCGCCGACGTCTGGGCCCGGGTGCGTCTCCCGCTCGCCACGGACGCCCGCTACAAGACGGATCTTCTGCGCCGCAAGGGTCTGGCGGAGGCCCTCACCTCGGTGTCCTCGGCGGTGACACTCGACGAGGAGGCCGCGCGGATCACCGTAGACAAGCTGGTCCAGGGCCGCACCGCCACCGGGGACGGCGGCCTCCTGATGGTGCCGACGAGCCTGGGCTGGCCGCACCTGATGGTGCTGCACCGGTACGGCTGGCAGCCGGTGCTGCACTACCCGGTCGGCTCGCCGGAACTGGCGTCGCCGCCCTCGGTGGAGCAGCTGACCCTGCGGATGACGGCGCTGTCCCACCCCGTCCGGATGCGGATCTGCCGTCTGCTGGCCCGCAGCGCCTACACCACGACCGAGCTGGCCCAGGTGCACGGCGTGACGGCCCCCGAGATATCCCGGCATCTCGCCGTCCTGAAGAAGGCGGGCCTGCTCACCACGCGTCGGCGCGGCCGCTACGTCCTGCATCAGCTCGACGTGACGGTGGTGGCCCGGCTGGGCAGCGACTTCCTGGAAGGGATGCTCCGCTAGCCGTCGGCACCCCGCGGTGGCCGCGAAGGGCCGTGCGGGTCCGTGCGGTTCAGGCGTGGCCGCCGGCGCGGACGATCCCCGTCTCGTATGCGAGGACCACCACCTGGACCCGGTCGCGCAGCCCCAGCTTGGTCAGGATGCGGCCCACATGGGTCTTGACGGTCGCCTCGGACAGCACCAGCCGGGCCGCGATCTCCCCGTTGGACAGCCCCTGGGCCACGAGCACCATGACCTCCCGCTCCCGCTCCGTGAGCCGCTCCAGCTCCTTGTGGCGGGGCTCCTTGCCGGTGGTGGGCAGCATCGGCGCGAACCGGTCGAGGAGACGGCGGGTGGTGGACGGGGCGACCACCGCGTCCCCGCTGTGCACGGAGCGGATCGCGGCGAGGAGCTCACCCGGCGGCACGTCCTTGAGCATGAACCCGGAGGCCCCCGCCTTCAGCCCGGAGAACGCGTACTCGTCCAGATCGAAGGTGGTCAGGATCAGCACCTTCGGCGGCTCGGGCTCGGCACAGATGCGCCGGGTGGCCTCCACGCCGTCCAGCTTCGGCATGCGGACGTCCATGAGCACGACGTCGACCGCCGTGGAACGCACCACCTGGAGGGCCTCGACGCCGTCGCCCGCCTCCGCCACGACCTCCATGTCCGGCTGGGCGGCGAGCACCATCCGGAACCCGGTGCGCAGCAGCACCTGGTCGTCGACGAGCATCACGCGGATCGTCATCGAGTCCTCTTCCGTCTCTGACTGGACTTCTGTTTTCTTCTGGTGCTTCGGTGCTTGTGGTGCTTCGGTGCTTCCGTGCTTCTGGTTCCGTCGGCCGGCGCCGGCGTGCGGGTGGCGTCGGGGGCGTGACAGGTGTCACCGGGGCGCGCGTCGACGTCAGTGCGCCGGTTTGAGCGGGAGCAGCGCGCTGATGCGGAATCCTCCGCCGGGCCGCGGGCCCGCGTCCAGGGTGCCGCCCACCATGCCGATCCGCTCGCGCATGCCGATCAGGCCGTGACCCGCGCCGTCGGCTCCGCCCTCCTCGTACAGCTCGTGCGGGGCGCCCTTGCCGTCGTCCTCGACGAGCAGGCCGAGGCCGTCGTCGAAGTAGACCAGGCGCACGCTGGCGCCCGTGTTGGGCCCCCCGTGCTTGCGGGTGTTCGTCAGCGCCTCCTGCACGATGCGGTACGCCGTCAGCTCGACGCCGCTGGGCAGCGGCCGCGGCGTGCCCTCGACCTTGAAGTCCACCGGCAGGCCCGAGCCACGGCACTGCTCGACGAGGTCCTCGATCTGCTCGACGTCCGGCTGCGGCACGTACTCGCCGCCCTCCTGGTGCTCGCCGGTGCGCAGCACGCCCAGCAGGCGGCGCATCTCGGCGAGTGCCTGGCGGCCCGTGGAGGAGATCGTCTCCAGGGCCTTCTTCGCCTGGTCGGGCGCGGCGTCGAGGACGTAGGCGGCACCGTCGGCCTGCACCACCATCACCGACACGTTGTGCGCGACGACGTCGTGCAGCTCCCTCGCGATACGGGCGCGCTCGGCGGCGACCGCGACCTTCGCCTGCGCCTCGCGCTCCTTCTCCAGGCGGGCCGCGCGCTCCTCCAGCTGCGCGAAGTACGCGCGACGGGTGCGGATGGAGTCGCCGAGCACCCAGGCGAGGGCGAACGGCACCGTCTGGAAGATGATGACCGCGACCTGGCCCGGCACGCTCGCGTTCTCGTGCGGCCAGCGCAGCTGCGCCAGGGTGGCCGCGCTCAGCGCCATGACCAGGGCGAGCCGTGAGGCCCAGCGGGCGCCGGTCGCGGCGACCGTGTAGACGATCACCAGCAGGGCGAAGTCGGCCGCCGTGACCCCGACGTTCAGCACCAGCTGAGCCAGCCCGAGCGCGGCGGCGAGCACGAGCATCTGCTCGGGCAGACGCCGCCGCAACGCGATGACCAGGCACAACAGGAACACCACCGGCACCAGCAGCGCCATGGAGTCGGTACCACCGCGGTCCTGGCCGGCGGTTCCTGCGGCCGCGGAGATCCCGAACAGGACGAGGGCCCAGAAGCCGTCCACCCCTGTCGGGTGTCTGCGGAGGAAGTCATAGAGGCGCTGCACGTAACCCAGCGTAGGGAAGGCCGATGCGTGCAGGGGTCAACCGGAGGGCCGATCCGGTCCGGGCGCGCGTACTCCGCAAGGTGGATGCCGTGATCACCTGTACGCCTAGTCTGACCGGGTGGTGGACAACGTGACGGGCCCGGGCGAGTGGCGCGGCTGGCGGGCGGCGACGCAGGCGGCGCTGTACGGCGTGGACGGGGCGGGCGGCTTCTACCGGCGTTCCGAGGGTCCCGCCGGGCACTTCCGTACGTCCGTGCACGCGTCGCCGCTGTTCGCCGAGGCCGTGGCCCGGCTGCTGTGCCGGGTCGACGAGGCCCTCGGCCGGCCCTCCTCGCTCGACTTCGTCGACATGGCCGCCGGGCGGGGCGAACTGGTCACCGGAGTACTGGCCGCGCTCCCCGCCGAGGTCGCGTCACGCACACGCGCGTGCGCCGTCGACATCGCCGACCGGCCCGCGGGCCTCGCTCGCCGGATCGAGTGGCTGCCCGAGCCCCCGCGGCAGGTCACCGGGCTGTTGTTCGCCAACGAGTGGCTGGACAACGTGCCCGTCGAGGTCGCGGAGGTCGACTCCGCGGGCGTGGCGCGACTGGTGCTCGTCCGGGACACCGGGGCCGAGCGGCTCGGGGAGCGGGTGTCCGGCGCGGAGACGGAGTGGCTCGCGCGCTGGTGGCCGATGGCGGAGGAGGAGGGACTGCGGGCGGAGATCGGGCTGCCCCGGGACACCGCGTGGGCGTCCGCGGTCTCCTGCGTCGAGGGCGGGCTCGCGGTGGCGGTGGACTACGCGCACACGGCCGACGCGCGCCCCCCGTTCGGGACGCTCACCGGCTTCCTGGAGGGGCGCGAGACGGCGCCCGTGCCGGACGGCTCCTGCGACATCACGGCCCACGTCGCACTGGACGCGTGCGCCGAGGCGGGGATGGCGGCAGCCAAGGACGCGGCGCGGGCACTCGTCGACGCGCGCCTGCTCACACAACGCGCCGCACTGCGCGCCCTGGGCCTCACCGGCGCACGCCCCCCGCTGGCCCTGGCATCCACGAACCCCACGGCGTACGTGCGCGCCCTCGCGGGCGCCGGAGAGGCCGCCGAGCTCACCGCGCCGGGCGGGCTGGGCGACTTCGGCTGGCTGCTCCAGCCGGTCGGAATTCCCGACCCACTGGCCCCGGAACCCCGACCCCGCGCGGACTGACGCCGCCGTACTCCCGTCCGTCCGGTCCACCCCGTCCGGCCGTTCCCCGGTCCGCGGTCCGCTGGTCCGGCCGTCCGCCCCGGCCTACTTGTCGACGTCCCCCACCACGAAGAACATCGACCCCAGGATCGCCACCATGTCCGAGACCAGCGTGCCGGGCAGCAGTTCGGTGAGCGCCTGGATGTTGTTGTACGAGGCCGAGCGGAGCTTCAGCCGGTACGGGGTCTTCTCGCCCTTGCTGACGAGGTAGTAGCCGTTGATGCCGAGGGGGTTCTCGGTCCATGCGTACGTGTGCCCCTCGGGCGCCTTGAGGACTTTCGGGAGCCGCTGGTTGATCGGTCCGGGCGGCAGGTCCGCGAGACGGTCCAGGCAGCCGTCCGCGAGGTCGAGCGCGTTGTGCGTCTGCTCCAGGAGGCACTCGAAGCGCGCGAGGCAGTCGCCCTCGGTCCGGGTCACCACCTTGAGGGTGTCCCGCAGCTCCCCGTACGCGAGATAGGGCTCGTCCCGGCGCAGGTCGAAGTCGACACCCGAGGCGCGCGCGATCGGCCCGCTCACGCCGTACGCGTGCACGTGCTCCGGCGCGAGCCTTCCGACGTCCCGGGTGCGTCCCCGGAAGATCTCGTTGCCGAGCACCAGGTCGTCGAAGACGTCCATACGCGAGCGCACGGCGGCGACGGCGTCACGCGCGCGTGCGGCCCATCCCGCCGGCAGGTCCTCCTTGAGGCCGCCGACGCGGTTGAACATGTAGTGCATGCGCCCGCCGGAGACCTCCTCCATGACGTTCTGGAGCACTTCGCGCTCACGGAAGGCATAGAAGACCGGGGTGATGCCGCCCAGCTCCAGGGGGTAGGACCCCAGGAACATCAAGTGGTTCAGCACCCGGTTCAGCTCGGCGAGCAGGGTGCGGGTCCATACCGCGCGCGGGGGAACCTCCATGCCGAGCATCCGCTCCACCGCGAGTACCACGCCGAGCTCGTTCGAGAACGCCGACAGCCAGTCGTGGCGGTTGGCCAGCATGACGATCTGGCGGTAGTCGCGTGCCTCGAACAGTTTCTCCGCGCCGCGGTGCATATAGCCGATCACCGGCTCCGCGTGCCGGATGCGCTCGCCGTCCAGGACGAGCCGCAGCCGCAGCACTCCGTGCGTGGAGGGATGCTGGGGTCCGATGTTGAGCACCATGTCGGTGCTCTCCGCGGCACCGCCGATCCCGACCGTGGTCTCCGTCTGGGGAGTCATGGGCACAGTCTCCCTCACGTGCCCCCCTACGTACGCTGACGGTATGGAAACGGGGAGCCAGGGTGGCGTGGGGACGACGGCGGCCGGACCGGTGTGGACCGGGCTGCCGCCGGGACTGCTGCGGATGCGCCGGCTGCTGCTGGTGGTGTGGCTGGGGCTGGCGGCCGTCGGCGCCGGGCTGCTGCTCGGGCTGCTCGTCGGCCCCGCGTGGGCCGCGTTCGCCCTGCTGCCCCTGGCCGGCATCGGATGGGGCTGGGTACTGCTCGGCCGCAACTGGCGCTCCTGGCGGTACGCCGAACGGGCCGACGACCTGCTGATCAGCCGGGGCGTGCTGTGGCGCGAGGAGACCGTCGTGCCGTACGGGCGCATGCAGCTCGTCGAGGTCACCTCGGGACCCCTCGAACGCCACTTCGGGCTGGCCAGCGTCCAGCTGCACACCGCTGCCGCCGCGACCGACGCGACCATCCCCGGCCTGGACCCGGCCGAGGCGGAACGGCTGCGCGACCGGCTCACCCGGCTCGGCGAGGCCCGATCGGCGGGGCTGTGACGACCCCCGGCGTCGAGGACGGCGTCGACGACGTACCCGATGATCACGACGTACCCGGCGTACCCCCCACGGCGGACGTCACGGACGACGCGACCCGCACCCACCCGGAACGGCCCGTGACCGAGCGCCGGCTGCATCCCGTCACCCCGTTCCGCCGGGCGTGGGCGCCGATCGCGGTCCTCGTCGGGTGGGCCGTGCACGATCCCGACCAGGCGCAGGAGCAGCTGACCCGGCTGACCACCACGACCTTGCTGATCGCGCTCGCCGTGCTGGTCCCCGCAGCCTCCCTCTACGGCTTTCTGACCTGGTGGTTCACCCACTTCTCGGTGACCGACAGCGAACTGCGCATCCGGACCGGCCTGTTGTTCCGGCGCGCCGCGCACATCCGGTTGGAACGCATCCAGGCGATCGACGTCAGCCGGCCGCTGCTGGCGCGGATCGCGGGCGTCGCGAAGCTCCGGCTCGACGTGGTCGGCGCCGAGAAGAAGGACGAACTGGCCTTCCTGGGCGACGAGGAGGCCCGGGTCCTGCGGGCGGAGCTGCTCGCGCGGGCGGCGGGCTTCGCGCCGGAGACGGCGCACGAGGTGGGCGAGGCACCCGCGCGCGAGCTGCTGCGCGTACCGGCGCGCGAACTCGTGATCGCGCTGGCGCTGACGGGCGCGACCTGGGGCGCGCTGGTCGCCGCGCTCGTCGTGCCGCCCGTGCTGTGGCTGGCCACCCACAGCGTGTGGACGGTGCTGGCGACCGGCGTGCCGCTCCTCGGCGCGGCGGGCGCGAGCAGCGTGGGACGGTTCGTCGGCGAGTACGACTGGACGGTCGGCGAGTCACCCGACGGCCTGCGGATCGACCATGGGCTGCTGGACCGTACGCACGAGACGGTGCCGCCCGGGCGGGTGCAGACCGTGCGGATCGTGCAGCCGCTGCTGTGGCGCCGGCGCGGGTGGGTCCGGGTCGAGCTCGACGTGGCCGGCTCGGCCAATTCCGTACTCGTGCCGGTGGCACCGCGGGAGGCCGCCGAGGCCGTCGTCGCGCGCGTGCTGCCCGGGGTGAGCGTCCCGGCCGGGACTTCGCTGTCGCGGCCGCCGCGGCGGGCCGGACGGTGTGTGCCGCTGTGGTGGCGGGGCTACGGGATCGCCGTCACGGACGCCGTGTTCGCCACCCGGCACGGACTGCTCCGCCGCAGCCTGGCACTCGTCCCGCACGCCAAGGTGCAGAGCGTGCGGCTGACGCAAGGGCCCTGGCAGCGCCTCTGGCGACTCGCGGACGTCCATGTGGACACGGGGGCCGACAAGAGCGTCACAGCCCGGCTGCGGGACGCACAGGAGGCCGCGGAGTTGCTCCGGGATCAGGCCGAACGGTCACGGACCGGGCGCCTGGACGCCCGGCCCGACCGATGGATGGCCTAGGGCACATCGGCACATCGGCACATCGGCCATCAGGAGACGGCGCTGCGCAGTCCCTTGAGGTCGATGTGCTCCGTCTCGTCGTGGGCGGTCAGGTCGATCACCTGACCGACACCGCGCGCCGCCTCGTCCAGCGGCTTGAACTCCGCCTCGGACTCGGCCTTGTGCAGGGCGAGAGCCTCCTGGCCGACGACATCGGCCAGATCCTCGTTCTGGACCGCCTCCAGGGCATGCGGCGCCGACTCGCCCTTCGTCCCGAAGAAGTCGAAGCCGCCCTCGGCCGTCGGACGCCGCAGAGGCTGCGCGGCCGGTACGACGGCGACCGCGGTCGGCACGGCGAAGTGGCCGGAAGGGCGACGCTGCACGGTGCCGGCGGGCCGGGGGACGAGCTCGCCGGTCCCGGCGGCCTCCGGGGCGGGGACGTCGGCAGGGGCGGGGGCGGAGGCGGAGTACACGGGCGGGGCGGGCCGCACGGGCTCCGCGTCGCGCGCGCCCGCGTCGCGCGTATCGTGCGCGTCCGCGAGGGCGGGAGTCAGGTCGTCCGGTGCGTGGCCCTCAGAGGTCCGGCCCTGGGGGCCCTGGTCTTCCGGGCCCTGGTCTTCCGGGCTCTGCCCGTCGGGGCTCTCGTCGTCCGGGCTCTGCTTCCCGGAGGTCTGCTTCCCGGAGGGGTTCTCGGGGGTCCGGTCCTCCGCGACCGCGTCGGTCCCGGCAGCCGTGGGGAGGGCGGTCGCGCGCGTGTGCTCGTCGACCGCCTCGGGCTTCCCCTGCGCCTCGTCCTCCTGTGCGGCCTCCGCGTCGCCGTCGGCGGCCGTGGCGCCGACGTCCGCGGAAGTCGCCCGCGTGGGCTCCTCCTCGGCGTGGTCCTCGATCTTCCAGCCCTTGACCCCGTCGGTGTCGAACCGGTCCAGGGCCGCCTGCGCCCGCAGGAACAGCTTGGACCCCTCGGGGGAGAAGACCTCCGAAGCCGTCGTCTCCTCCTCGGCCTCCACGGTCCCCTCGGTCTCCGCGACAGGCTCGGCGGACCCGGCGGACCCGGCAGCGTCGTCGGAGTCGGCCTCCTCGACCGTCTCCCGGACTTCGGCCGCCGCCTCGACGGCATCCGTGTCTTCGCCGCCGTCGACGCCGTCAACGCCGTTGTTGCCTTCGACGTCGTCCACGTCGTCCACGTCGTCGATGCTCTCGGCCTCCCGCGCGGTGACCGCGCCGGTCGGCTCCGCGTCCTGGGCCGCGCGCGCGGCGGGCAGCGCGGGCGTGGGAGCCGCCTCTATCTCGAGCAGTCGCCGGCCCTCCAGGGCACTCGCCCGCTCGGTCTCGGCCGTGGCGTAGCGGCGCAGCAGGGCGGCGTGCTCGTTGCGCAGGCCCGCCAGTTCGGTGCGCTTGGAGCGCAGGCGCTGCTCCAGCTTGACGCGCAGCTCACGTGATTCGTCGAGGTCGCTCTCCAGCTCGGCGACCCGTTCCTCGTAGCGCCACTCATCACTGGCACGCGCGCGTGCCGCGTCGGCGACCTGTCTGCCGGCCTGCATGTCCCAGCGGCGCATCACGTACGCGCCGAGGATCGCCGTCGCCGCGGCGGCCGCGGCCAGACCACGGAGCACCATCGGCTCCGTGAACACCCAGGGGCCGAGGGCGCAGACGAGGGAGACGCCTGCGATTGCCGAGGGAGGCAGCAGCCTGTGCAAAGGCGGGGAATGGCGGTGACGTCCACGTGGCATGGCCAGAAACTTACCGCGCGTAGGCGAATGTTGGCGCCCCGCCCCGCAAAAACGCGGCCATACCGAAGCCTTCACAGGGCATCAGGAAACAACGCGGTCACGGAATTCGACAAACGACAAGATCATTTCCCGTCGGGGCGCCCGGACCCGGCCCTCACGAGCCCTCGCCGGGCCACCCGCCACGCCCCGCCCCCGACCCCCGCCGGGCCACCCGCCGCCCGGGCTCCCGCCGTCGAAGGCCCGCCGCTCACCGGCCACCTCACCGGTCACCTGAGCAGCCACCTGGGCAGTCACCTCACCGATCGCTCAGCCGCCCGCTGATCCACTCGAGCGTGGGCGGGATCTCCCGCCGCCAGGTGTTGAAGTTGTGCCCGCCGCTTTCCAGGATGATGGACGAGATCCTGGTGCTGTCCGTGGCCTTCGCCAGGTCTATGAACTTCTGCGTGGCCTTGAAGTTGGATTCTCCGACCTTGCTGCTGGTGACGAGCAGCGAGGTGTCGGGAGCGGAACGATTCTTCAGAAACCAGTGCAGATCCGCCTCGTTGCGCAGGGTCGCGTTCCCGTGGAAGAGGTCGCCGGTGGTCGGATCGGACGGCGCCTTGTAGTAGGCCGACAAACCCGCTCCCGCCGCGTAGACCTCCGGGTGGTGCATCGCCAGCTTCAGCGCGCAGTAGCCGCCCGTGGAGTCCCCGACGATGCCCCAGCTGCCGGGCTTGCGGACGACCCGGTAGTGGGACGTCACGGCGTCCGGCAGGTCCTTCGCGAAGAACGACTCGGTCTGCGGGCCGCCCGGGATGTCCACGCACTCGGTGTCCCGCGGCGGCGCCACGGTCGGCCGCAGCATCACCAGGATCATCGGCTGCATGTGCCCGTCCCTGGCGAGCTGCCGCGCGGTGCGCGGGTAGTGCAGCTTGTCCACGAGCGCCTCCGCCGTTCCGGGGTAGCCCGTGAGGACCACGGCCGCGGGGAACGTACGCGTGCGGTACTGCGGATCGAAGTACTCCGGCGGCAGGTACACGTACGCCGGCGTGGCTATGTGTGTCGTACGTCCGTCGACGGCGACCTTCTGGATCTGTCCGCCGAACTGCGGACCCCCGCTGCCGCCGCTGTCCACCCGCCGGGTGTCGAGCACCCGCAGCGGCCCCGCCGGGGCGCCACCCGCCGCGTGGTCGACGACCACGCCCTGGTCCGTCTCCCGGCCGAACAGGTCCGCCCAGCTGGCGTAGAAGCCGAACGCCTGGTTGGCGGTGAGCCCGACCGACACGAACAGCGCCAACTGGGTGGCGAGCAGCAGCCCGACCCGCCCGCTGACGGACCGCCAGCCGGTTCGGGCCAGCCGTGGCCACAGCCACACCGTGCCGACGAACAGCAGTAAGGCGAACAGCACGGACAGCAGCAGCGTTTTGTCGCTCGTGAGCCCCATACGGTGGTTTCCTGCCTGCTCTCCGTCCGGGATCCCGCCCGTCCCCCCGACTCCTTCGCGAGGGCTTGTCCCGGACTTTCCTTGGCCTTTTCACTGGCTTTGAGGAGACGAGTGAACCTAGCTCCTCAAGACACCGTCCTAGAGGGCGCAATGTCGCCGGATGCCCGAATCGGGCCCGGGTCCAAGGTCTCTCGCGGAACTACGGGATGCGATGTCTGTCACTCAAGATGGGGAAATGTCGGGCGGGGTTCCGCACCGATCAAGCCGGGTGCGGCAGATAGTGCGAGGTCCGCGCCCCGAGTCCGTGCCCGCCCTCGTCGCCAGAGCCTGTGCCCTCGTGGGCCTGCTGGATGTCGCCGGCGGTGTCTTCCCGCGGTTCCGGCACAGCCGTATGCACACCTTCGCCGAGGTGCTGCCCGGCTCGTTCGGGCCGTTCGTGGCGGCACTGTCGCTGAGCGCCGGCGTCCTGCTGCTGCTGCTCGCCCACGGCCTCCGGCGCGGCAAGCGGCGCGCGTGGCGCGCGGCCGTGGTGCTGCTCCCGGCGGGCGCGGTGGCCCAGTTCGTGTACCGGCACTCGATCGTGGGCGCGCTCATCTCGGTCGCGCTCCTGGTTCCGCTGCTGGTGCACCGCGACCAGTTCGCGGCACTGCCCGACCCGCGCAGCCGCTGGCGCGCGCTCGCCAACTTCGTCCTCATGGGCGCCGGTTCCCTCGGTCTCGGTCTGATCATCGTCAGCGTCCACCCGCGGCGCATGATCGGCGACCCGAGCCTGGCCGATCGCATTACGCACGTCCTGTACGGCCTCTTCGGCTTCGAGGGCCCGGTCGACTACCAGGGCAACACCTCCTGGACCGTGGCCTTCTCCCTCGGCGCCCTCGGCTGGATCACCGCGGTCACCACGATCTACCTCGCCTTCCGCCCCGAGCACCCGGCCGCCCGCCTCACGGAGGAGGACGAGGTGCACCTGCGCGCCCTGCTGGACAAGCACGGCCGCCGCGACTCCCTGGGCCACTTCGCGCTGCGCCGCGACAAGGCCGTGGTCTTCTCCCCCAGCGGCAAGGCGGCGGTGACCTACCGCGTCGTCTCCGGCGTGATGCTCGCCAGCGGCGACCCCATCGGCGACGTCGAGGCCTGGCCCGGCGCCATCGAACGTTTCATGGACGAGGCCAAGGCCCACTCCTGGACGCCCGCCGTCATGGGCTGCTCGGAGACCGGCGGCGAGGTCTGGACCCGCGAGACCGGCCTCGACGCGCTCGAGCTGGGTGACGAGGCGGTGGTGGACGTAGGGGATTTCTCCCTGGCCGGACGCGCGATGCGCAACGTGCGCCAAATGGTCAAGCGCATCGAACGCGCCGGTTACGAGACCCGGGTACGGCGCGTCCGTGACCTCGGTGAGGCCGAACTGGAGCGCATCCGGCGGGCCTCCGAGGACTGGCGCGGCACCGACACCGAGCGCGGCTTCTCGATGGCCCTGGGGCGCGTCGGGGACGCCGCCGACGGGGACTGCCTCATCGCCACCGCGCACAAGGCCGACGAGGTCCCCGGCGAGTACGGCGATCTGAAGGCGATCCTGCACTTCGTGCCCTGGGGCCCGGACGGCGCCTCCCTGGACCTGATGCGCCGCGACCGCTCGGCCGACCCGGGCATGAACGAACTGCTGATCGTCGCCGCTCTCCAGGCCGCCCCGAAGTTCGGCATCGCGCGCGTGTCGCTGAACTTCGCCATGTTCCGCGCGGCGCTGGCCCGCGGCGAGAAGATCGGCGCGGGCCCGGTGCTGCGGGCCTGGCGCGGGCTGCTGGTCTTCCTGTCCCGCTGGTTCCAGATCGAGTCGCTGTACAAGTTCAACGCCAAGTTCCAGCCGCGCTGGGAGCCCCGCTTCGTCGTCTACCGGGCGTCCGGCGATCTCCCCCGCATCGGCTTCGCCGCGATGCAGGCCGAGGGCTTCGTCAATCTCGCCCTCCCGCTGCCGCGCTTCCTGCGCCGCCGCTCCACGGCGGCACGCGCGTGTGCGCACACGGTGGCGGAGCGGGACGTACGCGCGGCATAGCCTCGGCGCCGCCGGCCCGGCCCACGTCGGGCCCGCGGCACCGAGACCGGCCCGGGTGGCGGCCCCGCCCCCCTCCCAGCCCTGGGGCATCCACCCGGGCCGCACCGCGGCGCGGCCCTCTCCTGGGCCTACGCTGAACGCATGAGCAAGCAGAGCGGACGCGGGCGCGTCGTCGGCCTTCCGGAATGGGACCGCTGCGCGGTCATGGGAGTCGTCAACGTGACCCCCGACTCCTTCTCCGACGGCGGCCGCTGGTTCGACACGACGGCCGCCGTCAAGCACGGCCTCCAGCTCGTCGCCGAGGGCGCGGACCTCGTGGACGTCGGCGGCGAGTCCACCCGCCCGGGCGCCAGCCGGGTCGACGAGGACGAGGAGCTCCGCCGGGTCGTCCCCGTGGTCCGCGGTCTCGCCTCCGAGGGTGTCGTGGTCTCCGTCGACACGATGCGCGCCCACGTCGCCGCCCAGGCCCTCGCGGCCGGCGCCGCCCTCGTCAACGACGTCAGCGGCGGCCTCGCCGACCCGGGGATGATCCCGGCCGTCGCGGACGCGGGCGCCCCCTTCGTCGTCATGCACTGGCGGGGCTTCCTCGAGGGCGGCAACGTCCGGGGCGTCTACGCCGATGTCGTCGCCGAGGTCGTGGACGAGCTCCACGCGCGCGTGGAGGCCGTTCTGGCGGGCGGCATCTCCCCCGACCGCGTCGTCGTCGACCCGGGGCTCGGCTTCAGCAAGGAGGCGGATCACGACCTCTCGCTGCTGGCCCACCTCGACCGGCTGCACGCCCTCGGTCATCCGCTGCTCGTCGCGGCTTCCCGCAAGCGGTTCCTCGGCCGTGTCCTGGCCGGCCCGGAGGGCGCGCCACCACCCGCGCGCGAGCGCGACGCCGCCACCGCAGCCGTCTCGGCCCTCGCGGCGGAGGCCGGCGCCTGGGCGGTCCGCGTGCACGAGGTGCGCGCGACGGCGGACGCGGTGCGGGTCGCCCGTGCCGTCGAGGGGGCGCGCGAGGAAGCGATCGCGCCCGGCGCGGACGCACCACGCCCCGCGCGTCCCGCCCCGGGCGACCCCGCCGCCCCGGACGCACATCGCGGCGGACACGGCCCGAGCGGCGCAGAAGGAGCCCGGTGAGCGCCCCCCACACCGACGTCGAGCAGGTCGAGGCCGCCAACACCGCCTTCTACGAGGCACTGGAGCACGGCGACTTCGACGGGGTGTCCGCGCTCTGGCTCACCCCGGCCGACCTGGGCGTGGACGAGACGTACCACGATCCGGCGGACGTCGGCGTGATCTCCTGCGTGCACCCCGGCTGGCCGGTGCTCACCGGCCGGGGCGAGGTGCTGCGGTCGTACGCGCTGATCATGGCGAACACCGACTACATCCAGTTCTTCCTCACCGACGTGCACGTCTCCGTCACCGGCGACACCGCGCTGGTGAACTGCACCGAGAACATCCTCAGTGGCGGCCCCGCGCCGGAGGACGGCGAGGAGCTCGGGCCGCTCGTCGGCCAGCTGGTGGTGGCCACGAACGTGTTCCGTCGCACCTCCGACGGCTGGAAGCTCTGGTCGCACCACGCCTCCCCGGTGCTGACGGAGAACGACGAGGCCGACGGTGCCGAGGATCCCGAGAGCGACGCAAACCCCTCCTGAGCGGGTAGGCGGACCACAGGAAGGGGGCGGGCGGCCCCGGGATGACCCACAGGGACCAAGAAGTGGTTGGAATCACGAACCCGTGGGTAGGGGCGGCTACCAGCCCGTGAGCAGCCGGGTTCCCCAAGGGAAACACCCGGTGAAAAGTCCTCGCCCCGGCCCGGGCCACCGCGGTCGGAGCCCGGATCTGTCAGTGCTCGCGGGTAGATTCGTTCGAGGCCGGGGTGCCGCCCGCACCCGGACGCACCGGCCGAAACCGACGACTGCAGGAGTGATTCGCGTGGATCGTGTCGCGCTGCGCGGCCTGAAGGCCCGCGGGTACCACGGCGTGTTCCCCAAGGAACGCGAGGAAGGCCAGACCTTCATCGTGGACATCGTCCTGGGCCTGGACACCCGACCGGCCGCGGCCGACGACGACCTGGCGAAGACCGTCCACTACGGCATCGTGGCGGAGGAGGTCGTGGCCGTCGTCCAGGGCGAGCCCGTCGACCTCGTCGAGACGCTCGCCGAGCGCATCGCCCAGACCTGTCTGAAGCACGAAGAGGTCCAGGAGGTCGAGGTCTGCGTCCACAAACCGGACGCGCCGATCACGGTCCCCTTCGACGACGTGACCGTCACCATCATCCGGAGCCGAGTATGACCGCGTTCTTCACCGAGGGTCAGAGCGACCCGACCGTACAGCCGGTACCCGCCTCCGTCGTCGAGAAGGTCGACGCCGCCGACACCACCCTGCACAACCCCCAACGCGCCGTGATCGCCCTCGGCTCCAACCTCGGCAACCGCCTGGAGACCCTCCAGGGCGCCATCGACGCCCTCGAGGACACCCCCGGCGTACGTATCAAGGCCGTCTCCCCGGTGTACGAGACAGAGCCGTGGGGCGTCGAGCCCGGCAGCCAGCCCGCCTACTTCAACGCGGTGGTCGTGCTGAAGACGACGCTCCCGCCGTCCTCCCTGCTGGAGCGGGCGCACGCGGTCGAGGAGGCCTTCCACCGGGTGCGTGACGAGCGCTGGGGCGCGCGCACGCTCGACGTCGACATCGTCGCGTACGCCGACGTCGTCGACGACGACCCGCACCTCACGCTCCCCCACCCCCGCGCCCACGAACGCGCCTTCGTCCTCGCCCCCTGGCACGACGTGGAGCCCGAGGCCCAGCTGCCCGGCCGAGGCACGGTCGCCGCTCTGCTCGACACCGTGACCCGCGAGGGTGTCGCGGCACGCAAGGACCTGGAACTCCACCTGCCCGAGTAGTCGTTAAGGTCGACAGGACCACTGCCCGCGGGATGTCCATGCCCGCGGGCTCGGGGGAGTTGAAGGGACACCGTGAGAGAGCTGCGCATCAGGGTGCTGGCCGGCGTGTTCGGCGTGGCCGCGATCCTGTCCTGGGCCGGTGCCCGTCTGTGGAACTCCGTGGGGACCCTGCCCAGCGTCCCGCTGGCCGCGCCCATCGTGCTGGCCCTGATCGCCGTGGTGCTCACGGCCACCGCGCTGTCACTGCGCGCCCGGCTCAAGGCCCAGCGCGAGCGCCGTCCCGAGGCCAAGGGCGTCGACCCGCTGATGGCGGCCCGCGCGGTCGTGTTCGGCCAGTCCAGCGCCCTGGTGGCCGCCCTTGTCTCCGGCATGTACGGCGGTACGGGCGTCTTCCTGCTGGAGTCCCTCGACATCCCCGCCCGCCGCGACCAGGCCATCTACGCCGGTTTCTCGGTCCTGGCGGGCATCGCGGTCATAGCGGCGGCCATCTTCCTGGAGCGCGTCTGCAAGCTGCCCGAGGACGACGACCAGGACAAGGGGGCGGCGTCACCGGCGTGACCGCGTGACGCGCCCCGGGTGGGTCCCGGCCCGGATCAGCGGGCCATGATCAGACTCATCGCCTCGTTGCGCGTCGCCGCGTCCCGCAGCTGTCCGCGCACCGCCGAGGTGATGGTCTTGGCGCCGGGCTTGCGGATGCCGCGCATGGACATGCACATGTGCTCGCACTCGATGACGACGATCACCCCGCGCGGCTCCAGGATGTTCATCAGGGAGTCGGCGATCTGCGTGGTGAGACGTTCCTGCACCTGAGGCCGGCGCGCGTACACGTCCACGAGGCGGGCCAGCTTGGACAGGCCGGTGATCTTCCCCGAGGTGGACGGGATGTAGCCGACATGGGCCACGCCGCGGAACGGCACCAGATGGTGTTCACACGTGCTGAACACCTCGATGTCCTTCACGAGCACCATCTCGTCGTGCCCCAGGTCGAAGGTGGTCGTCAGCACGTCCTCGGGCTGCTGCCACAGCCCCGCGAATATCTCCTTGTACGCCCGTGCCACCCGCCCCGGCGTCTCCCGGAGGCCCTCGCGGTCGGGGTCCTCGCCCACCGCGATCAGCAGCTCGCGTACGGCGTTCTCGGCGCGCTTCTCGTCGAACTCGCCGATGGCGCCCTCGACGTCCAGCGTCACGGGGTCGGTCATGTGGTGCCTCGTTCCTGTGCGGGTCGCGCGTGTGGGTCACGCGCCCTCGTCGCGGCATGGATGGACAGACGAAAATGCCGCGCCCCCCAGGCTAGAACCTGGGGGGCGCGGCATCCATTCCGGGCCTGGTGGGGCTCCGGGAGCCGGATCAGCTCTCGGGGCGGTCCTCCGGGGCCGGCTCGGTCACCGGGGTGGGCTCCACCACGGTGGACTTCGCCGTGGAGATCGCCGGCGTCGCGCCGTTGGCGCCGTTCGTCAGTGCGAGCTCCCTGGGGGAGAGCACCGGCGGACGGGTGGACGGCGTGCGCCGCGAGGAACCGGTCCAGGCGGGCCGGGCGGGGCGCTTGACGATGGCGGAGAAGACCTCGGCGATCTGCTCCTTGTTCAGCGTCTCCTTCTCGAGCAGCTGAAGCACCAGGTTGTCGAGCACGTCGCGGTTCTCGACCAGGATCTCCCAGGCCTCGTTGTGCGCGGTCTCGATGAGCTTCTTGACTTCCTCGTCCACCAGCGCGGCGACCTCTTCCGAGTAGTCGCGCTGGTGCGCCATCTCACGGCCGAGGAACGGCTCGGTGTTGTCGCCGCCGAACTTGATCGCGCCCAGACGCTCGGTCATGCCGTACTGGGTGACCATCGCGCGGGCCGTGGCGGTGGCCTTCTCGATGTCGTTCGCGGCGCCGGTGGTCGGGTCGTGGAAGACCAGTTCCTCGGCAGCGCGACCGCCCAGCATGTAGGCCAGCTGGTCGAGCATCTCGTTGCGCGTGGTCGAGTACTTGTCCTCGTCCGGCAGGACCATCGTGTAACCGAGGGCCCGGCCGCGCGACAGGATCGTGATCTTGTGGACCGGGTCGGAGTTCGGGGAGGCCGCCGCGACCAGGGCGTGTCCGCCCTCGTGGTACGCGGTGATCTTCTTTTCCTTGTCCGACATGATCCGGGTCCGCTTCTGCGGGCCCGCCACGACGCGGTCGATGGCCTCGTCCAGCGAGTGGTTGTCGATCAGCTTCTTGTCGCTGCGCGCCGTCAGGAGCGCCGCTTCGTTCAGCACGTTCGACAGGTCCGCGCCGGTGAAGCCCGGGGTACGGCGGGCGACGGCCGACAGGTCGACGTCCGGGGCGACCGGCTTGCCCTTCTGGTGAACCTTGAGGATCTCCAGACGGCCCTGCATGTCCGGACGGTCGACCGCGATCTGGCGGTCGAAACGGCCGGGGCGCAGCAGCGCGGGGTCGAGGATGTCGGGGCGGTTCGTGGCGGCGATGAGGATCACGCCGCCCTTCACGTCGAAGCCGTCCATCTCGACGAGCAGCTGGTTCAGCGTCTGCTCGCGCTCGTCGTGACCGCCGCCGAGGCCGGCGCCGCGATGGCGGCCGACCGCGTCGATCTCGTCGACGAAGACGATCGCCGGGGCGTTCGCCTTGGCCTGCTCGAAGAGGTCACGGACCCGGGAGGCACCGACACCGACGAACATCTCGACGAAGTCGGAACCCGAGATCGAGTAGAAGGGAACGCCCGCCTCGCCGGCGACGGCGCGCGCGAGGAGCGTCTTGCCGGTACCGGGCGGGCCGTACAGGAGTACGCCCTTGGGAATCTTGGCGCCGACGGCCTGGAACTTCGCCGGTTCCTGGAGGAACTCCTTGATCTCGTGGAGTTCCTCGACGGCCTCGTCCGAGCCCGCGACGTCGGCGAAGGTCGTCTTCGGGGTGTCCTTGGTGATGAGCTTGGCCTTGGACTTCCCGAAGTTCATGACTCGGGAGCCGCCGCCCTGCATCTGGTTCATCAGGAACAGGAAGACGACCACGATGAGGACGAAGGGGAGCAGGGACAGCAGGATCCCGACGAAGGCGTTCTGCTTCGTCGGCGAGACTGTGTATCCGTCCGGGATCTGCTTGTCCTGGTACTTGGTCTGCAGCGTGTTGGCAATCGTCACGCCCTGGTCGCCGATATAGCTCGCCTGGATCTTCGAGCTGTCCTTGACCTTTTCGCCGTCCTTGAGCGTGACCTTGATGGTCTGCTCGTCACCGGTGGTGAGCTTGGCCGACTCGACCTTGTTGTCGTTGATCGCTGCAATGACCTGGCCGGTGTCCACCGTCTTGTAGCCGCCGGACGAGCCGACGACCTGCATCAACACGACCACGGCAAGGACGGCCAGCACGATCCACATGACCGGCCCACGGAAGTATCGCTTCACGTCCATCCATACGGAGCGGTGTCGCCCCGTCCCTCCTGCCATAGTGAGTTTGATAAGACAGTTCTTCTGACGGTACCCCAGCTTTGTCGCGCAAAGCCGCACGGGACGGCTGGCGCACCCGTCTGCATGCTCCAACGGCGAAAGGCCCGCCGAGGTTCCCGATCTTCGTACGGGGCTTGGGCCCTTCGGGTCTCAGCCGCCGTAGACGTGGGGCGCGAGCGTACCGACGAACGGGAGATTGCGGTACTTCTCGGCGTAATCGAGGCCATACCCGACGACGAACTCGTTGGGAATGTCGAACCCGACCCACTCGACGTCGATGGCGACCTTGGCGGCCTCGGGCTTGCGCAGCAGCGTGCACACCTTGAGGGTGGCGGGCTCGCGCGAGCCGAGGTTGGAGATCAGCCAGGACAGCGTCAGACCGGAGTCGATGATGTCCTCGACGATCAGCACATGACGGCCCTTGATGTCGGTGTCCAGGTCCTTGAGGATCCGCACGACACCGGAGGACTGGGTGCCCGCGCCGTAGGACGACACGGCCATCCAGTCCATGGTGACGGGGGTGGACAGGGATCGGGCGAGGTCGGCCATGACCATCACGGCGCCCTTGAGGACACCGACGATGAGCAGGTCCTTGCCCGCGTACTCCGCATCGATCTTCGCGGCCAGCTCGACCAGCTTCGCGTCGATCTCTTCCTTGGTGATGAGCACCTCTTTGAGGTCGGTGCCCATGTCTTTCGCGTCCACCCGCATCACTTTCGGTTGTCCCAGCGGCCACCGGAACCGCCCACGACCACGTAAGCGGTCCTGCCGGAGGGCCCCGGATTCAGCCTTGCCGAATCACCAGTCTGCCACCCTGGCGCTGGGCGACGACTTTGCCGGGGAGATTGATGACCCCCTGGCCGCGCCAACCGGTGATCAGCCGGTCGATCTCCTCGATGTGCCGGGCGAAGAGGGAACCGGCCGGAGCGCCCGCCTCGATGGCGGCACGGCGCAGGATCCGACGGCGCACGGCAGGCGGCAGGGCGTAGAGCTTGGCGCACTCCAGAAGACCGGCGGCGTCCCGCACGGAGGACTCGGCCTGGCCCGCCCAGGCGTCGAGGGCGTCGGCGTCGTCACGGGAGAGCTGGGCCGTACGGGCGAGTGCCTCGACGACTCCTTTGCCGAGCGCCTTCTCCAGGGCGGGCAGCCCCTCGTGGCGCAGCCGGGAGCGGGTGTAGGCCGGGTCGGCGTTGTGCGGGTCGTCCCAGACGGGCAGGGACTGGACCATGCAGGCCTTGCGGGCGGTCTGCCGGTCGAGCTGGAGGAAGGGGCGGCGATAGCGGCGGGCGGCCCCCGGACCACCGGAGACGGCGGCCATCCCCGACAGGGAGCGGATGCCGGAACCGCGGGCGAGGCCGAGCAGGACGGTTTCGGCCTGGTCGTCGCGCGTGTGGCCGAGCAGGATCGCGGCGGCGCCGTGGCGGACGGCGGAGGCGTCGAGGGCGGCGTAGCGCGCGTCGCGGGCGGCGGCCTCGGGGCCGCCTTCGCGGCCGACGGTCACGGCCGTGGCCTCCACGGGATCGAGGCCGAGTTCGCGCAGGCGCAGAACGACCTCCTCGGCGCGTAGCTCGGAGCCGGGCTGGAGGCCGTGGTCGACGGTGACACCGCCGGCGCGGATGCCGAGCCGGGGCGCCTCGAAGGCGAGGGCGGAGGCGAGCGCCATGGAGTCGGCGCCGCCCGAGCACGCCACGAGCACGAGCGGCGGTGCCGGTCGCTCGTGGGAGCCCGTCTCGGGGGTGGGCTGGTCGTTGAGGATGTCGTGGAGAACGCGGCGGACCGCCAGGCGTATCGCCGCGACCGCAGGATGGGGACCCACTGTCCGGTTCCCTTCATGAAGTTTTCGGGGGTGAACCCGAGGTTCGGTCACGCAGAGTGTGTAGATGGTGACAGAACCGGGGCGTTCCCCGAGCATTGCACGCCTACGGAGGGCTCACGGTCCCTCGGACGGGTGATTGAAGAGGCGTTCGCCTGCCGTCGGCCGGATTCGGTTCTCCGCCGTTCCGGCGGGTTTCACGACTCCGCCTTGCGGTGCACTCGCGTGACCCATTCCGCCGGCTTGGCGATCTCGGCCTTGGTCGGAAGTGTGTTCGGGGAGGTCCAGACGCGGTTGAAGCCGTCCATGCCGACCTGGTCGACGACGGCTCGCACGAAGCGCTCACCGTCGCGGTACTGCTTGAGCTTGGCGTCCAGGCCCAGCAACTTGCGCAGGGCGATGTCCAGTCGGGAGGCGCCCTTGGCGCGGCGCTGCTGGAACTTCTCCCGGATCTCGGCGACGGACGCCACGACTTCCGGGCCCACTCCGTCCATGACGAAGTCGGCGTGTCCCTCCAGGAGCGACATCACGGCGGTGAGGCGGGCGAGGATCTCGCGCTGGGCGGGCGTCTGCACGAGTTCGACGAGGGAACGGCCGCCGTCGTCCTCCTCGCCCTCGGGCCGGCCGCCGGAGAGGGACTGGGCCGCCTCCCTGACCCGCTCCAGGAACGTCATGGGGTCGACGTCGGTCTCGCCCAGGAACGACTGGATCTCGCCCTCCAGGTGGTCCCGCAGCCAGGGGACGGCCGAGAACTGGGTGCGGTGCGTCTCCTCGTGGAGGCACACCCACAGCCGGAAGTCGTGGGGATCCACGTCGAGTTCGCGTTCCACGTGGACGATGTTCGGCGCGACGAGCAGCAGACGGCCGCCGCCGTTGGCCCCGGCGGGGAGCTCGCGGGTGGAGGGGGCGAAGGTCTCGTACTGGCCGAGGACGCGGGAGGACAGGAAGGACAGCAGCATGCCGAGTTCGACGCCGGTGACCTTGCCGCCGACGGCCCCCATGACCGCGCCGCCCGGGCTGTTGCCGCGCCGTTCCTGCATCTTGTCGAGGAGGGGTTTGAGGATTTCGCGGAATCCCGCCACGTTCGCCGCCACCCAGCCCGGGCGGTCGACGACGAGGACCGGGGTGTCGTGGATGTCCTCGGTCGCCATACGGGTGAAGCCCCGGACGTGTGCCTCCGAGGCCTTGGCGTGCCGGCGCAGTTCCGCGACGACGGCACGCGCCTCGTCACGGCTGACCTCGGGTCCCGGCCGTACGAGCCGGGTCGCGGTCGCCACCGCGAGATTCCAGTCGACCATCCCCGAAGAAGCAGCGCCACCGATGCTCGTCATGCGTCAACCGTACGTGAGCGCCGCCGTTGCGGGCAGGCCGCGGAAGAGCGGTCAGGGAGATGTCAGGGTCGGAGGCGGGGGCGGCTCGGGGGTGCCGGGGGCCGCGCCCCTCAGTGACAGCCGCACCCCGCCAGCGCCGTGGCCGCCCGGTCCAGCGCCGCCTGTGCCGCCGCCGGGTCGGTCGTGCCGGCGGCCAGGAGAGCGAACGCCAGCAAACGGCCGTCCTGGTCGACGACCGTGCCGGCGAGGGTGTTCACGCCGGTGAGGGTGCCGGTCTTGGCGCGGACCACGCCGGCCGCGCCGTCGGCGTAACGGCTGGTGAGGGTGCCGGTGAAGCCGGCGACGGGGAGGCCGGTGAGGACGGGGCGCAGGCCGGGGCGGGTGGCGTCGCCGGCCTTGACCAGGAGGGCGGTCAGGAGGTTCGCCGTGAGCCGGTCCTCGCGGTCGAGACCGCTGCCGTCCTTGATCCGCACCCCGGTCAACGGAAGTCCGAGCTTCCTCAGTTGTGCCTGGACGGCCTTGCCGGCGCCGGCGAAGTCGGCGCGGACACCGGTCGCGACGGCGGTCTGGCGGGCGAGCGCCTCGGCGATGTCGTTGTCGCTGTTGGTCAGCATCCGTTCGACCAGTACGGACAGCGGGGGCGAGGAGACCGTGGCGAGGGTCTGCGCGCGCGTGGTGGCCTTGGAGGGCCCGGGGGCGGAGACCTTGATGCCGGCGGCCTTCAGGAACTCGGCGAACTTGCCGGTCGCGTCGGCAGCCGGGTCGCCCACCCGGGTCGTCGGGCCACTGGTGGAGTCGTCGGTACGGCCCTCGTCGGCGGACAGGGCGGTGACCGGGGCGAGGTTGGGGTTGACCCCGATGGGGTGAACCTGCGTTCCGGCGAAGAGCGTCGTGTCGTACGAGAGCGTCACCCGGGTGAGGCCGCGCTTTTTCAGGGCGGCCGCCGTGGATCCGGCGAGGGTGCGCAGGTCGGCCCAGCCGTCGGCGTCCGCGCGGGCCGTGAGGGTGGGGTCGCCGCCGCCGACGAGGACGACTTCCTTGGTGTCGGGTTCCAGCGCGGCGCGGGTGGTCAGGCGGTGCTCGCCGCCCATGGCGGAGAGCGCGGCGACGGCGGTGGCGATCTTCGTGGTGGACGCCGGGGTCAGCGCCTCGTCGGCTCCGGAGCCGTACAGCCGCTTGCCGGTGGCCACGTCGACGACCACGGCCGTCCGCCGGGCGCCGAGGGCCGGATCGCCCAGGAGGGGGTCCAGGACGCCCGCGAGGCCCGTGCCGGTCGGAAGGGCGTCCGGGGCCGACTTGACGGCGTTGGCGGTGCCACCGAGGCCCGTGAGGACGGAGGCGGCGCTCGGCGCGGGCCGCGGCGCTCCGGCCGCCGTGTCGGAGGTATCGGACGAATCGTCCGTGCGGCCGTGATCTGTGCCACCCACCCGTTCCAGGGCGGTGGCCCGGTCCCGCTCCGCCGTACGCTGACCGGTGGAGTCCCAGGGGCCGGCGGCGGTCACCACACCGGCGGCCAGCGCCAGCCCGGCGGTCGCCGCACCCGCGGTGTACTGCCACGACCTGGCGTTCGGACCGGCCTTCGTGATCCGCTCGAGCTGCGGCCTCGCCGCCTGTGTGAGCCGTGCCATCTGCGGCTTCGCGGCCGCCGTCACCCGTGCGAGACGAGGTCGTACGATCCCTGCGGCCCGTGCCAGACGCGGTCGTACGGCGTCCGTGACCCGCACCACGTGCGGTCTCGCGGCCCGCCAAGGCCTCAGCTCTGGCACGAACACCAGCCCCTTTCGCGATCACACACCAGCGTGAGGGACACTTAACCACCAGAACTATGTGCTGATCATGGAGGAGCCACCGGTGGAGTTCGACGTCACGATCGAGATCCCGAAGGGTTCGCGGAACAAGTACGAGGTGGACCACGAGACCGGTCGGATCCGCTTGGACCGTCGACTCTTCACCTCGACCGCCTACCCGACCGACTACGGATTCGTCGAGAACACCCTCGGCGAGGACGGTGACCCGCTGGACGCGCTGGTCATCCTGGACGAGCCGACGTTCCCGGGCTGTCTGATCCGCTGCCGCGCGATCGGCATGTTCCGGATGACCGACGAGGCCGGCGGCGACGACAAGCTGCTGTGCGTCCCGTCGACGGACCCGCGCGTGGAGCACCTGCGGGACATCCACCACGTGTCGGAGTTCGACCGCCTGGAGATCCAGCACTTCTTCGAGGTCTACAAGGACCTGGAGCCCGGCAAGTCCGTCGAGGGCGCCGACTGGGTGGGTCGTACCGAGGCCGAGGCCGAGATCGAGCGGTCCTACAAGCGATTCAAGGACGAGGGCGGCCACTGAGGCCTTTGTCGCCTGATGCCACCGGGAGGGCCGCACGCGGGCGCGTGCGGCCCTCCCGTGCGTCTGTGCGCATACTGAGGCATACGGAAGGTGTCGTTCAGGGAGCGTTGCTGAGTGTCGGAGGCGGAGGACCGCAAACCGCAGTCGGACGAGGCGAGGAGTGGCTTCGACCCCGAGATCACGTCCGAGTTCGCGATCCCGGCGGGGCTGGCCGTGCACAGAACCGGCGGTGAGCCGGAGACCACGTCGGAGTTCGCCGTCCCGAGCGGGCTGGACGTGGGCCAGTCCGGCGCCGGGGAGGGCGAGGGATCGGCTTTCAGCCTGCCGAGCACGTACAGCGCCCGGCAGGCCCCGTCGGCCTTCACACCGGCCGACGGCGTGCCGGTGGTGAGTCTGATCAAGGACCTGCCGTGGCAGGACCGGATGCGCACGATGCTGCGGATGCCGGTGGCCGACCGGCCCGCGCCGGAGCCGGGGCCGAAGGCGGAGGAGGGCGGCCCCGCCGTCCCGCGCGTCCTCGACCTGACGCTGCGTATCGGCGAGTTGCTGCTCGCGGGCGGGGAGGGCGCCGAGGACGTGGAGGCCGCGATGTTCGCGGTGTGCCGCTCCTACGGGCTCGACCGCTGCGAACCGAACGTCACCTTCACGCTGCTGTCGATCTCGTACCAGCCGTCCCTGGTCGAGGATCCGGTGACGGCGTCCCGGACGGTCCGCCGCCGGGGCACCGACTACACGCGCCTGGCCGCCGTCTTCCGGCTCGTGGACGACCTGAGCGATCCGGAGAGCCATCTCTCCCTGGAAGATGCCTACCGGCGGCTCGCCGAGATGCGCCGCAACCGGCATCCGTATCCGACCTGGGTGCTGACCTCGGCGAGCGGGCTGCTCGCGGGCGCGGCCTCGGTGCTGGTCGGCGGTGACCTCGTCGTGTTCGTCGCGGCGGCGCTCGGCGCGATGCTCGGCGACCGGCTGGCGTGGCTCTGCGCGGGGCGCGGGCTGCCGGAGTTCTACCAGTTCCTGGTCGCCGCGATGCCCCCGGCCGCGATAGGCATCGCGCTGACGCTGGCGGACGTCGACGTGAAGGCGTCCGCGGTCATCACCGGTGGGCTGTTCGCGCTGCTGCCCGGACGGGCGCTGGTGGCGGGCGTCCAGGACGGTCTGACCGGCTTCTACATCACCGCGGCCGCGCGTCTGCTGGAGGTCATGTACTTCTTCGTGGGCATCGTGGCGGGTGTGCTGGTGATGCTCTACGTCGGTGTGCAGCTCGGCGCGCATCTCAATCCCGACGCGGCGCTGGGCGTCACCAAGCGGCCGCTGTGGCAGATCGGCGCGTCGATGCTGTTGTCGTTGACGTTCGCGGTGCTGCTCCAGCAGGAACGATCCACCGTCCTGGCCGTCACCCTGAACGGCGGGGTGGCGTGGTCGGTGTACGGCGCGATGCACTACGCCGGGGAAATCTCGCCGGTCGCCTCGACGGCCGTCGCGGCGGGCGTGGTGGGGCTGTTCGGGCAGCTGCTCTCGCGCTACCGGTTCGCCTCCGCCCTGCCGTACACGACGGCCGCGATCGGGCCCCTGCTGCCGGGATCGGCGACCTACTTCGGGCTGCTGGCCATCGCGCAGAACGAGGTGGACGCGGGACTGGTGTCGATCACCAAGGCCGCCGCGCTGGCGATGGCCATCGCGATCGGCGTGAACCTCGGGTCCGAGGTCTCACGGCTGTTCCTGCGGATCGGCTCCGCCGAGAAGCGCCGGGCCGCCAAGCGGACCCGGGGCTTCTGACGCGGGGGCCTGGGAGCTGCTAGTAACCCTGATTGTCGTAGGGGTACTGGTCGTTCTGCTGAGCGCCGTACGGCTGCTGCTGCGGCTGCTGCTGCGGCTGCGGCTGCTGCCAGTCCTGGGGGTACTGCTGCTGCTGCGGGTACGGCTGCTGCTGGGGGTACGGCTGCTGACCGTAGTAGTCGTGCTGTTCACCCTGGCCCTGGCCTTCGCCCTGACCCTGGTTCAGGCCCTGGGGCTGGCCCTGCCGACCGTGACCCTGCTGGCCCTGGCCCTGGTGCCGGCCCTGCCGGCCCTGGCCGTACGGGTACTGCTGGTCGTGCTGGTCGATCCGGCGGAGCTGGGTCGTCGCGTCGTCCATGACCGGGGGCTGCTGGTGGTGCTGGTGCTGCTGCCCGGGGGCCTGCGACGGGGTCTGCTGCGGGTTCTTCCTGGCCTTCGAGCGAGCCCGCAGGAACTCGATGGCGATCGGGACCACCGAGACGAGGACGATCAGGATGAGGATCGCTTCGATGTTCTTCTTGACGAAGTCGATGTTGCCCAGCCAGGAGCCGAGCAGGGTGACACCCGCGCCCCACAGGACGCCGCCGATGACGTTGAAGACCAGGAAGGAGCGGTACCGCATGCCGCTGACGCCGGCGATGATCGGCGTGAAGGTGCGCACGATCGGCACGAAGCGGGCCAGGACCAGGGACTTCGGGCCGTACTTCTCGAAGAACTCGTGCGCCTTGGTGACGTTCTCCTGCTTGAAGAGCCGGGAGTCCGGTCGGTTGAAGAGCGACGGCCCGACCTTGTTGCCGAACATGTACCCCGCCTGGTCGCCCAGGATCGCGGCGGCGCAGATCAGCGCGACCGCGCCCCACAGCGGGAAGTCCAGCTGGTTCGACGTGATCAGCAGACCGGCGGTGAACAGCAGGGAGTCGCCGGGCAGGAAGAACCCGATCAGCAGGCCGGACTCCGCGAAGACGATGAGCAACAGGCCCCAGAGACCGAAGTTGTCGAGCAGGTAATTGGGGTCCAGCCAGCTCGGTCCGAGGGCGATCGTCGTCACGGTTCCGGGCTCCTGATGGGTGGGGGAAGGTACGGCGTCCATGGTGCGGCCGCACAAAGCTATCAACGCAATGTGTCCGCCCCAGGTTCCAAGGACGCCTCCGGGATGCGCTGTGGGCCCGCTGGGCCGAAGCTGTGAGCCATGGGCATCGAAGAGTACGGCGGCGGGCAGGGCCCCGAGCCGGACGTCATGGTCGTCACCACGAACGACGTCCCCGGGTTCCGTGTGGAGCGGGTCATCGGCGAGGTCTTCGGGCTGACCGTGCGCTCACGGCACCTGGGCAGCCAGATCGGCGCGGGGCTCAAGTCGATGATCGGCGGTGAGCTCAAGGGCTTGACGAAGACCCTCGTCGAGACGCGCAACCAGGCCATGGAACGCCTCGTCGATCAGGCACGCGCGCGTGGAGCCAACGGCGTGCTGATGTTCCGCTTCGACGTGTCGGAGGCGGCGGAGGTGGGCACCGAGGTGTGCGCGTACGGGACCGCGGTGGTCCTCGTCCGGGAGTAGTAGCCCCTCCGCCGTCCTCCCCCGACCTACGCCGTCCCCCGGGCCGCGTTCGCCGTGATCGCCTCCCTGAGGTGCTCGGCGAGGCCCGGGCGCATCGCGTCGTAGAACGCCTTGAAGCGCTCGTCCGAGACGTACATCTCCCCCAGACCGCGGTGCATGTCGTACGAACAGTCGTAGAACCACCGGCCGATGTGCTGCCGGTGTTCCTCGGCCATGTCCATCGCCGCCTCCCCGGTGGGCGGCTCGCCGGCGGCCATGAGGCCGTCGTAGCGCGCGCCCCAGTCGGCGACCTCGTCCCGCATGCGCTTCCAGTCGTCCTTGGTGTAGCGGGCGGCGCGGCGCTGTGACTCCGCGTACGTCTCGGTGCCGCCCCAGCGCTGTTCCGCCTCTTCGGCGTACTGCTCCGGGTCCTTGTCGCCGAAGACCTCGAAGCGTTCCTCGGGCGTGAGGTTGATGCCCATCTCGCGTGCCTCCATCGCGTGTTCCACGGCCGCGGCCATCTTCTGCAGGCGTTCGATCCGGGCGGTCAGCAGTTCGTGCTGCCGGCGCAGGTGCGCGCGCGGGTCGGCCGCCGGATCGTCGAGCAGGGCCGCGACGTCCTCGAGCGGGAAGCCGAGCTCGCGGTAGAACAGGATCTGCTGGAGCCGGTCGAGGTCGGCGTCGTCGTAGCGCCGGTGGCCCGCGTGGCTGCGCCCGCCGGGGACGAGCAGGCCGATGTCGTCGTAGTGGTGCAGCGTGCGCACCGTGACACCGGCGAATCCGGCGACCTGTCCTACGGAGTAGCTCACTTCGTCCGCTCCCTTCTCGGTACGGCTCCACGGTGCGTCCTCACGTCACGTGAGGTGCAAGGCCGATCCCCCCGTGCACGGTCGCGTCCGGATGTCATGTCCGTTTTGCCCGCTTATCGTGAGCCCGTGGCCCAGGACACCGCGCAGCAGCCGCCCCACGCTCCGGCGACCCCGGCACGCGCCCTGCTGCCGTCGATCCTGCCCGCCCTCGCCGTCGGCGTGCTGGCGAGCCTGCTGCTCCTGCTGGTGGAGGGGGTGTCCGAGCAGCTCGAACACGTGCTGTGGCGGGACCTGCCGGACGCCCTGGACGTGGGCCGCTACTCGGTGCTGTGGATGCTCGTCGTGCTGACCTCGACCGGGGTGCTGGTGGGGCTGGTGGTGTGGAAGGCGCCGGGGCACGCCGGTCCCGACCCGGCGACGATGGGGCTGGACGCGAGCGTGCTGCCGCCGGGGGTCCTTCCGGGGCTGCTGGTGGCGACCGCGCTGATGCTGGCGGGCGGGCCGAGCCTGGGACCGGAGAACCCGATCATCGCCGTGAACGTCGGGCTCGCCGTCTGGCTGGGCCGCCGGATCCGGCCACGGGCGCCGGGCGCGGCGTGGGTGGTGCTCGCGGAGGCGGCGACCATCGGCGCGCTGTTCGGCACGCCGGTGGCGGCGGCGCTGCTGATCTCCGAGGCGCTGGCGGGGCGGCACACCGAGGGGCCGCTGTGGGACAACGTCTTCGCGCCGCTGGTCGCCGCCTCGGCCGGTGCGATGACGACCACCCTGGTGGCCCATCCGACCTTCGACCTCGATCTGCCGGTGCTCGGGACGCCCGGGTGGGCCGATCTGCTGGCGGCTGTCGTGGTCGCCGTGGTGGGCGCGCTGCTCGCCATGTGCGCCGTCTACGCCTTCCCCTACGTCCACGGCGCGTTCGGGCGGCTGCGGCACCCGATGCTGACGCTGCCGGCCGGCGGCCTCGTCCTGGGCCTGCTGGGGGCCCTGGGCGGGCATCTGACGCTCTTCAAGGGGCTGGACGAGGTCGGGGAGCTCGCGGCCGATCCCGACGGCTGGTCGGCCGGGCAGTTCGCCACGATGACGGTGGTGAAGCTGAGCGCGCTGCTCGTCGCCGCGTCCTGCGGTTTCCGGGGCGGGCGGATCTTCCCCGCCGTGTTCGTGGGCTCCGCCCTCGGTCTCACCGCGCACGCGCTCGTGCCGGGCGTCCATCCGTCGGTGGGCGTGGCGGCCGGGGTGCTGGGCGTACTCCTCGCCATCACCCGGCAGGGCTGGGTGAGTCTCTTCGTCGCCGCCGTCCTCGTCGCGTCGGCCTCGATCATCGCGCTGCTCTGCGTCGCCTCGCTGCCGGCCTGGCTGCTGGTGACGGGGCGGCCGCAGATGCAGTTGAACGCGGACGGAACTGCGGTCCGCTGACACCCGTTCGATCCTTCAGGAGGCACTCCATGCCGCTGCACAAAGGTCCCGAGAACCCCGACGGGCGTCCCCTGTCCGTGAACCCCTTCTACGGTGAGGCGAATCCGGTCGGCGGCATGATCGAGGCGCCGCCCAAGCACCGGCTGCCGGACGGCCCGACGCCACCGTCGGCGGCGTACCAGCTGGTGCACGACGAGCTGATGCTGGACGGCAACTCCCGGCTCAACCTGGCCACCTTCGTCACCACCTGGATGGAGCCGCAGGCCGGCGTCCTGATGGCGGAGTGCCGGGACAAGAACATGATCGACAAGGACGAGTACCCGCGCACCGCCGAGCTGGAGCGGCGCTGCGTGGCGATGCTCGCCGACCTGTGGAACGCGCCGGACCCGTCGCAGGCCGTGGGCTGTTCGACGACCGGGTCGAGCGAGGCGTGCATGCTCGCCGGGATGGCGCTGAAAAGGCGTTGGGCGCAGCGGGCCGGCGACCGCTATCCGGGGGCCCGGCCGAACCTGGTGATGGGGGTCAACGTCCAGGTCTGCTGGGACAAGTTCTGCAACTTCTGGGAGGTGGAGGCCCGGCTGGTCCCCATGGAGGGGGACCGCTTCCACCTCGACCCGCAGGCCGCGGCCGAGCTCTGCGACGAGAACACCATCGGGGTCGTCGGCATCCTCGGCTCCACCTTCGACGGGTCCTACGAGCCGATCGCCGACCTGTGCGCGGCCCTCGACGCCCTTCAGGAGCGGACCGGCCTCGACATCCCGGTGCACGTCGACGGCGCGTCCGGCGCCATGATCGCGCCCTTCCTCGACGAGGACCTGGTGTGGGACTTCCGCCTCCCGCGCGTGACGTCCATCAACACCTCCGGGCACAAGTACGGGCTGGTGTACCCGGGCGTCGGCTGGGCGCTGTGGCGCGACAAGGAGGCCCTGCCGGAGGAGCTCGTCTTCCGGGTGAACTACCTGGGCGGCGACATGCCGACGTTCGCCCTCAACTTCTCCCGGCCGGGCGCCCAGGTCGTCGCGCAGTACTACACGCTGCTGCGACTGGGCCGCGCGGGCTACCGGGCGGTGCAGCAGACCACGCGGGACGTGGCCCGGAGCATCGCCGAACGGGTGGAGGCGCTCGGCGACTTCCGGCTCCTCACCCGGGGCGACGAGCTGCCGGTGTTCGCCTTCACGACCGCCCCGGGCGTGGACTCGTACGACGTCTTCGACGTCTCGCGGCGGCTGCGCGAGAGCGGCTGGCTGGTGCCCGCGTACACGTTCCCGCCGAACCGGGAGGACCTGTCCGTCCTGCGGGTCGTGTGCAGAAACGGCTTCTCGGAGGACCTCGCCGACCTGTTCGTGGAGGACCTGTCCCGGCTGCTGCCGGAACTTCGTCGGCAGCCGGGACCGCGGACGCGGGACAAGAGCGCGGCGACCGGGTTCCACCACTAGTCGCCCGGCTGTCGGTCGCCCGGCTGTTCGTCCGGCCCTCGGCTCGGCAGGCCCTCGGGTCGGCGGGTCGGCGGGTCAGTGGCTCATGCGGGCGAACTTCCGGACCGCCAGGGGGAAGAAGACCGCCAGCAGGGCCAGGGGCCAGGCGATCGCCGCCCACGTGTGGGCCGGGTCGGCGCCCAGGCCGCCGAACAGGTCGCGTACCGCGGTCGCCGTCCGGGACATCGGGTTCCACTCGACGGCCGTGCCCAGCCAGCCGGGCATGGAGGCGGGGGTGGCGAGGGCGTTGGAGAGGAAGCCGACCGGCCAGACCAGGATCTGCACGGCCTGCACCATCTCGGGTCGGCCGGCCACCAGCGCCAGGTGGATGCCGATCCACAGCATCGCGAAGCGGAAGAGGAGGAGCAGTCCCACCGCGGCCAGGAAGGCTCCCGGCCCGCCCTGGGGGCGCCAGCCGAGCGCCAGGCCGACGACGATCAGCACGGCCAGGCCCACGGCCGACTGGAGCATGTCGGCCGCCGAACGGCCCACCAGGACCGCGCCGTCGGCCATCGGCATGGCGCGGAACCGGTCGATGACGCCCTTGCCGAGGTCCTGGGTGACGGCGAGCATCGTGCCCTCCAGGCCGAAGGCCATGGTGAGCGCGAGCATGCCGGGCATCAGGTAGTCGAGGTAGTCGCCGCTCACCCCGCGACCGCCGCCGACCAGGTAGCCGAACATCAGCAGCAGCATCACGGGGAAGACCAGCCCGACGACGAGCCGGCCCGGCTGCCGTGCCCAGTGGGCGAGTTCGCGGCGGGTCATGGTCCAGGAATCGGCCAGCGCGTACGTGTTCACACGGTCTCCTTCGTACAATCCTCGTGACCGGTCAGGTGCAGGAACACCTCGTCCAGGGTGGGGCGGCGCAGCGCCACGTCCTCCGCCTCGACGCCGGCCTCCTCCAGGGCGCGGACGACGGCGGAGAGGGCGGCCATGCGGTCGGTGACCGGAGCGCTGAGCAGACGGCGGTCGGGGTCGACGGTGACGTCCTCCTTGGGCAGGGGCAGCAGTGCGACGGCCGCGCCCAGGTGGCCGGCGTCGCGCAGGACGACGTCGATGCGGTCGCCGCCCGTCAGCGCCTTCAGCTCGTCCGCCGTGCCGTCGGCGATCACCCGGCCCCGGTCGACGACGGAGATCCGGTCGGCGAGCTGGTCGGCCTCCTCGAGGTACTGGGTGGTGAGCACGACCGTCGTCCCGCCGCCGACCAGCGAGCGGACCGCGGACCACACCTCGGCGCGCCCGCGTGGGTCGAGGCCGGTGGTCGGCTCGTCCAGGAAGAGCACCTCCGGGTCGGTGCCGTGCCGGTTGCCGATGAGGGAGGCGGCCAGGTCCAGCCGGCGGCGCATGCCTCCGCTGTAGGCGCGGACCGGCTTGCGGCCGGTGGCGGTGAGGTCGAAGCGCTCCAGGAGCTCGTCGGCGCGCACGCGCGCGTGGCGGGCGCCGAGGTGGTGGAGGCGCCCGAACATCTCCAGGTTCTGACGGCCGCCCAGTTCCTCGTCGAGGGCGGCGTGCTGGCCGAGCAGGCCGATGCGCAGGCGGACCTCCCCGGCCCGGCGCACGACGTCGTGGCCGGCCACCTCGACGCGTCCGGAATCCGGCCGCAGCAGCGTGGACAGGATCCTGACCAGGGTCGTCTTGCCCGCGCCGTTCGGTCCGAGCACCCCGTGCACGGTGCCTCGGGCCACCGTGAGGTCGAGCCCGTCCAGTGCCTGTGTGTCGCCGTACCTCTTGCGTACGCCTTCGACGGTGATCGCCGTGCCGGTCATACGACTCCCCATCCCCTGTCCATCCCGTAGGCCCCTGTTAGTCAAACTTGACTACCGAGGCAAAGTATCTCCACGGACCTCACTCGTCAAACTTGATTAGCGGCGATCCCCGGGATGGCGCTCGTCCGTCGCGTACGGGTTCTCCTCGCCCTCCCCGAGGACGCCGACGAACGGCTCGCCCTCCCCCGCGAAGGTGTAGGCGCCGGACTCGATCCGCGCGATCAGGCCCCGCGTCCACCCGGCCTCGGCGTCTGCCGTGTGGATCCAGAGGTTCATGATCTCCCCGATGTGGCCCAGCTGCTCCGGCCCGTCCTCGGGGACGTAGTGCTCGGTGACGGCGGAGCGCCACTTCTCGATGCCGTGGACGCGCTCCCTGAGGAGCGCCACGGCCTCCGCGCGCGGGAGGTCGACGACGAAGCCGATGGCCGCCGACTTCACGTCCGTCTTCTGGTCGTAGGAGGTCAGCGCCTCGCGCAGCAGCCTGAAGTACTCCTCGGTACCGGCCTCGGTGATCTCGTACTCGGTGCGCGGCGGACCGCCCGCGGTGGAGGGGGCCGTCTCGTGCTCGCGCAGCAGCCCCTGCTTCGCCATCTGCTTCAGGGCGTGGTAGATCGAGCCCGGCTTGGCGTTGGACCACTCGTGGGCGCCCCAGTACTCCAGGTCGCCGCGCACCTGGTAGCCGTGGGCCCGCCCGTGCTGACGCACGGCGCCCAGCACGAGAAGACGGATCGCTGACATGGGCCCAGGTTATGGCGTGGCGGACAGGCGCCCGCCGGGTGCCCGGGCACATGTCCGCCGGTGACGCGGAAGGGACACCCCTCAGGGCGCCGGCCGGCTCAGAAGGGGAAGCCGCTGCGGCCGTGCTGGACCGAGATCCACTTCGTGGTGGTGAAGGCCTCCAGGGTCGTCTCGCCGTTGAGGCGGCCGACGCCGGAGTTCTTCTCGCCGCCGAAGGGGACGATCGGCTCGTCGTGGACGGTGGCGTCGTTGACGTGGAACATCCCGGTGACGATCTGCTTGGCGAAGGCGACGCCCCGCTCGATGTTCGCGGTGTGGACGGCGCCGCTGAGGCCGTACGGCGTGTCGTTGGCGATGCGGAGCGCCTCCTCCTCGCCGTCGAAGGTGTTGATGAAGACGACCGGGCCGAAGACCTCCTGCTGGAGCAGGGCGGAGCCGGCGGGGAGGTCGGCCAGCACGGACGGCTCGACGAGGTTGTCGGTGGTCGCGCCGTGCAGCAGGGCGGTCGCGCCCTCGGCGATCGCCTGCTCGACGGCGCCGGTCACGGCCTCCGCCTGCTGGGAGTTGATCACCGGACCGATGGCGGTCTGCGGGTCGCGCGGGTCGCCGGCCTTGAGGGTCTTCACCTTGGCGACGAACTTCTCGGTGAACTCGTCCGCGAGCGAACGGTCGACCAGGATGCGGTTGGCGGCCATGCAGACCTGGCCCTGGTGGACGAAGCGGCTGAAGACGGCCGCGTCCACCGCGTAGTCGACGTCGGCGTCGTCGAGGACGACGAAGGCGCTGTTGCCGCCGAGTTCGATGATGGACCGCTTGAAGTGCGAGGCGGCGACGGTGGCGACGTGACGGCCCACCTTGTCGGAACCGGTGAAGGAGATGACCCGCGGGATCGGGTGCTCCAGGAAGGCGTCACCGATCTCGGCGATGTCGGTCACGACGACGTTCAGCAGCCCCGGGGGCAGGCCGGCGTCCTCGAAGAGCTTGGCGATCACGGTGCCGCCGGCGATCGGGGTGTTCTGGTGCGGCTTGAGCACCACGCCGTTGCCGAGGGCCAGCGCGGGGGCGACCGACTTCAGCGACAGCAGGAAGGGCACGTTGAACGGGCTGATCACGCCCACGACGCCGACCGGCTCCCGGTAGACGCGGTTCTCCTTGCCGTCGATCGGCGAGGGCAGGATGCGGCCCTCGGGACGCAGCGCCAGGTGGATCGACTCGCGCAGGAACTCCTTGGCGAGGTGCAGCTCGAAGGCGGCCTTGCCGAAGGTGCCGCCGGCCTCGGCCACGAGGATCTCGCTGATCTCCGCCTCGCGCTCCTCGACCAGCCGCAGCACCTTCTCGAAGACCGAGCGGCGGGCGTAGGCGTTGGTCGCGGCCCACTGCTTCTGCACGCGGGCGGCCGCGCGGTAGGCGTCGTCGACCTCTTCGACGGTGGCTATGGTGATCGAGGCCAGCTTCTCGCCGTCGTAGGGATTGAAGTCGATGATGTCCCAGGACCCGGTCCCCGGACGCCACTTACCGTCGATGTACTGCTGGGCCAGGTCGGTGAAGTAGGACGACATGTGATCCCTCAATCCCCTGCTGCGATCGGCTGCGATCAATCGGTATCACGATCTGATCACACGTCATCGTACGGGTGTTTCAAGGGAGTTGGGGGCGTTACCAGAGGGCTCCGAGGGAATCCCGGGACGGCCCGCTAGGACAGCTGCATCAGCCCGCGCAGGATGTCCCGGCTCTCGTCCGGTCCGGGGCTGTCCTGCTGGAGCTCCTTCAGCGCCTGCTCGTACTGCGCGACGTCCTCCCGTTTGTCCAGGTACAGGGCGCTGGTGAGCTGCTCCAGATAGACGACGTCCTGGAGGTCGGACTCCGGGAAGCTCAGCAGGGTGAAGGCACCGGACTCGCCGGAGTGCCCGCCGAAGCTGAACGGCATCACCTGGAGACGCACGTTGGGGCGCTCGGAGATCTCGATCAGGTGCTGGAGCTGCCCGCGCATCACCTCGCGGTCGCCGTACGGCCGGCGCAGCGCCGCCTCGTCGAGGACGATGTGGAAGTCGGGGGCGTTCTCGGCGACGAGGTACTTCTGCCGCTCGAGCCGCAGCGCCACCCGCCGGTCGATGTCGGCCGCGCCGGCGCCCTTCATGCCCCGGCTGACGACCGCGTGGGCGTAGGCCTCGGTCTGGAGCAGGCCGTGCACGAACTGGACCTCGTACGCCCGGATCAGCGCGGCCGCGCCCTCCAGACCGACGTAGGTGGGGAACCAGTTGGGCAGGACGTCCGAGTAACTGTGCCACCATCCCGCGACGTTGGCCTCTCGGGCGAGTCCGACGAGCGCCTGGCGCTCGGTGTCGTCCGTGATGCCGTACAGCGTCAGCAGGTCTTCCACGTCCCGGGTCTTGAAGCTCACCCGGCCCAGCTCCATCCGGCTGATCTTCGACTCCGAGGCCCTGATCGAGTATCCCGCCGCCTCGCGTGTGATGCCGCGTGCCTCACGCAGTCGACGTAGTTGCGAACCGAGCAGCATCCGCCGCACCACCGATCCGGGCTCTCCCGCGCTCACGTTCGCCAGCCTCCCCAACCGTCTTAGGGGCCGCAGTCTGCCACTAAAACACTTCGAGCAGTACTCGTCCGATTACAGAGATGGAAAGAAGACAAAGGATACGTACAGCGCGGTGCGAGGGAACAGTGAGGGGAAAGCAAGAGAAGTGACCCTGATGGGCGAGAAGTTGGCGGAAAAAATGGCCAAGAAGCGGTACGGGCGGGTCCATTTCGGTCACGTGCACGTGCATCTGCCCTTGCATCCGCAGTGCGCATCGGAAACCATGGTCTCGCGCCACCGCTGCATCGCAACGACCGCGAATCCCGGGAGTGCCTCGCATGGGGACGAATGGATCGACCATGCTCGAGCCGTTACGGCAGGGCCTTCCGCCGCTTGATCCCGCGGCCGTGTCCAACGCCGCCTCGTGCGCTCTGCCCGCCCGCTTCGAAGCGGTGCGCGAGGCAAGGCAGTTCACCAGGAGGACCCTCGGCCAGTGGGACGTCGGCGACCGTTTCGACGACATCTGTCTGGTCGTCTCGGAGCTGGTGACCAACGCACTGAGACACGGGGTGTCCTCCGACGACGTCCCGCCTCTGCCGGACCACCGGCATCCGCCCGTGCGGCTGCACCTGATGCGCTGGACCGAGCGGCTCGTGTGCGCGGTGCGCGACCCCAGCCGGGAGAGTCCGCTGCCCCGCGAGAGCGAGGACTTCTCGGCGGAGTCCGGCCGGGGCCTGTTCCTGGTCGACTCCTTCGCCGACGGCTGGGGCTGGCACCCGCTCTCCGGCAGCCTGGGCGGCAAGGTCGTCTGGGGTCTCTTCCGGCTGCACACGCCTGCCGAATGACGCACCGCGGCGCGCTCTGACGCCGCGGTTCTACGCGCGTTGCCCACCGTTTCCACCCGATAGTTCCGAAATGCGGGCGCGCTGAGGGAATCCGACGGGAACAGGAAACCCGGAGAACCGGGACGAGGGCGAGCAGGCCGGACAGGCCGAGCAGGGCAACGAGGTCGCGAGACGTCAGCTCGCGATCAGGTGGTCGAACTCGCCGTCCTTGATGCCGAGCAACATCGCCTCGATCTCCGCGCGGGTGTAGACGAGTGCGGGACCGTCGGGGAAACGCGAGTTGCGCACGGCCACGTCACCGCCCGGCAGTCGCGCGAACTCGACGCAGGAACCCTGCGAGTTGCTGTGCCGGCTCTTCTGCCAGGCAACCCCGTACAGCTGTGTGGCCGTCATGCCGTTGTGCACGTCGTGCCCCCCGTCAACGTGGTGGTCCACAGGTCGCTCCCTGGTGGTGCACTGGCTCGTGTGGCCATTGGTGCCGTGGTCAACTGTTCCGGATCATAGCCCCGTTCATATGCAGCCGCATGAGCAGATGCACGTGCACGCGGGGTGCCTGCGCGGTTACAGCTTTGACGCCCGCTTTACCCGACGCCCCGCCCCGCACGTCAGGGTCTGCGGCAACGGTCGGGCCTGCGGCAAAGTCGTCCGGATCGAACCACTTGCGCATAGGAACAGACGCGCGGCAGGGCCGTCCTGTTCCGTCGGCACGGGAACGGATCGGATGTCGGGGGCCCGGCCCGTGGCGGCGCGGCCGTCCCGAAGGAAGCGGTTCCGGCGGATGCCCGGCATCCGCTCGGCACGGGAGGAGGACCCTCCGGATGTGACCTCACCCGGCGTGCGCCCGTGGCGCAGCGTGGCGGACGGCGAGGCGGGCCGGGCGACACCGCCCGCTTCCGCCCGCCGCCGAAACCCCCCGGCACCTGTCCGTCCGGGCCCGGCGCGAGCGGCCCCTCCCCCTCGGCCCGGACCGGGACCGCCCGGCTACGACGCCCGAAGGAGACGAGCCGCCGCCCCCGCGCAGGACGGCGAGATCGGTCGCGGGGGCGGGTTGAGGGCGGCCCGAAGCAATAGCGACGACTCGGCCGGCTGTCGGGCCTGGGGCCGCTCAGGACGGCCAGGCCCAGTAGACGCCTGAGGTGAATCCGCTCATACGGATGGGGGTCCGGTGATACGACGATGACGGGCCCACCGCGTACGGCCGGAGCCGCTTCGGGCCGCGGAGCGAGTGGACGGGGCGACGCGTACAGGACAGATGCGGGAAGGGCGGCGACGGTCGGCGCGGACGACGGCCGTCGGCGCGGGTGATGCGGGTCGCGCCGGTGATGGTGGCGGCGCGGGTGACGGTGGTCGTGGGTCAGCGGGTCAGCGGGTGGTGGTGCCGGGGAGCAGGGCCATCTCCCGGGCGTTCTTGACGGCTCGGGCCAACTGGCGTTGCTGCCGGGCGGAGACGCGGGTGACGCGTCGGCTGCGGATCCTGCCTCGGTCGGAGAGGAACTTCCGCAGGAGGTCGGTGTCCTTGTAGTCGATTACGTGACCTTGGCCTGGTCGAGTGGGTTGGGGCGGGACTTCACGGGCCGGTGCTCGGTCCTGCGGGGCATGGGTCAGACCTCCAGAAGGGTGTCGAAGGCGGGCGGCAACCGCTTCCAGGCGGCCCGGCCGGCGGCGTACTCGCCGTCGGTGAGCAGGCAGGACTCCAGCAGGCGCGCGAGGCCGTCACGGTCGAGGCCGGGGGACGTGAAGACCAGGTGCTGGCAGCAGTCGCCGTGCTCGGGGTGCCAGTCCAGCGCGGCGGCGGCACGGCGCACCGGCGGGACCAGGTCCCAGGCCGCGTCGGGGAGGGACGCCAGCCACGGCCCGGCCGACTCCACGCACAGCGCTCCGCCGGCCGCGTCCCAGTGGAGCAGGACGTCGGGCTTGTCGGCGAGCCAGAACCGGCCGCGACTGCGGGCGGCGGCGCAGGTGAGGTCCTCCAGGGCCGCGTACAGGCGTTCCGGGTGGAACGGGCGGCGCCGGTGCCAGACGAAGGTGGTCACCCCGTGCGCGTCGGCCTCGGCGGGCAGCAGGGCGCAGGCCGGGTGCTGGGCGGCGGCGGCCGACTCGACGTCGAAGCCGGCCAGCACCGCCCTGACGAGCGCCGACCGTGCGTCCGCGCGATCGGCGGGCCCGATCCGGACCTGCCGGGCCGTCGGGTGCAGTTGCGCCAGCAGCTCGCGGTCCTCGTCGTCGGCCTCCTCCGAGTCGACGACGGCCAGTACCGGGGCGTACTCCAGCTGGCGCGCGAAGGTGTCGGCGACCGTGCGCCGGTCGGTGGCGGCCGCGGCGAGGCCGCACTCGGCGAGGTCGTCGCCGTTGCCGAGGCAGGGCAGGAGCAGCGCCGGGTCGACGGCGGTGACCACGCCGGTGACGGTGAGTCCGCCCGCCACGACCACCTCGGCCATGGCCTTGGGCTCGACGGAGTCCCACAGCTCGACGACCGCGAGACGCGTGGTGCCGTCGTCGGCGATGCGGCGCAGCTCGGGGACGAGGTCCTCGCGCAGGGCGCAGCAGGCGCAGTCGTCGACCAGGGGCGTCTCGCCGGCGGAGAGGATGCCGCGGGCGTCGCTGACGGTCCGTACGACCGTGCCCGAAGCGGCCGTCGCGAGGTCGTGGTGGAGGGCGACGCTGCCCGGGACGTCGGCGAGCAGGCGCGCGACCGTGGTCCGGCGGGCGTCGGCGTGCAGCCCGCCGACGATCACGACCGACAGGCTCACTCCCCGCCCCGCTTCCCGTAGCGGCGCTCGAAGCGCTCGACCCGGCCGGCCGTGTCCAGGACGCGGGCGGTGCCTGTGTAGAAGGGGTGGCTGACGTTCGAGGTCTCGACGTCGACGACGGGGTAGGTGTTGCCGTCCTCCCACTCGACGGTCTTCCCGCCGGTCGTGGCGGTCAGCGTCGAGCGGGTGAGGAAGGCGTGGTTCGCGGCGCGGTCACGGAAGACGACAGGACCGTAGGCCGGGTGGATTCCCTTGCGCATGGCGGGTGTTCAGCGCTCCTCTCGGAAGTCGACGTGACGGCCGACGACGGGGTCGTACTTGCGCAGGGTCATGCGGTCGGGGTCGTTGCGGCGGTTCTTCCGGGTCACGTAGGTGTAGCCCGTTCCCACCGTGGACCGGAGCTTGATGACCGGGCGGAGTTCGTTGCGTGCCATGCTGCTATCTTACTGAAAATGAATTCCATTAGCACTATCACCCCCGAGATCGACCGAGGAGAGGTACGTCACCCGTGTCCGCGCACTGCATGCTGACCGGCGCCCAGCCGGGCTTCGGCAACCGCATCTCCCACTCCCACCGGCGCACTTCGCGCCGCTTCGACCCGAACATCCAGTCCAGGCGCTACTGGCTGCCGAGCGAGAGCCGCCACGTGCGGCTGCGGCTCAGCACGAAGGGCATCAAGACCGTCGACACCATCGGCGTGGAGGCGGCCGTGGCGCGCATCCGCGCGCGGGGGGTGCGGATCTGATGGCGAAGAAGAGCAAGATCGCGAAGAACCGCAGGCGGCAGGCGGTCGTCGCGCGGTACGCGGCCCGGCGGGCCGAGCTGAAGGAGACCATCCGGCGGCCGTCGTCGACCGGGACCGAACGGGATGCGGCGCAGCGGGAGTTGCGCGCCCAGCCGCGGGACGCGAGCCCCACGCGCGTGCGCAACCGGGACCAGGTGGACGGGCGCCCGCGCGGCTACTTCCGGACGTTCGGGCTGTCACGGGTGGGTCTGCGGGAACAGGCCCACGCGGGGCATCTGCCCGGGGTCCGCAAGTCGTCCTGGTAGTCACAGGCCACCCCCATGGTTCTGCCGGGGCTTGCTGGTAGCTTGCTGCGGTCCTTACCGGCCCGTACGGCCTCATGGCTGTGCGGACGCACGGCCCGTCCAGACGCTCGGTCCGTACGGCCTCGGGTTCGCGCGGTCGACCGGGCCGGCCCGGCTACAGCTTGGGAGCTTGCAGTGACTTCGGCGATCATCTCGCGGGACCCGTCCCGTCGGCCGGTGCGGGCCACGGCCCTTGCCGTGGCCGCCTCGCTGGCGGGCGTACTCGTACTGACCGGGTGCAGTGACGACGGGGGGTCCGACGACGGCTCCTCGGCGACGCCCACGACGGCGACGGCCGGGGGCACCAGCGGTGCGGGCTCCGCGTCCGCCTCGACCTCCGTCTCCGCCTCCGGCGAGCTGGAGGGCAGCTGGCTCGCCACGACGGACGGCAAGGCCGTCGCCCTGATCATCACCGGGAAGCAGGCCGCCCTCTTCGTGACCGGCGGAACCGTGTGCAGCGGCACCGCCGGCGAGGAGGCGGGCATGCAGATGATCCACCTCAAGTGCACCAGCGGTAAGGCCGACCGGACGACCGGCATGGTCGACTCCACGGACTCGAAGTCCCTGAAGGTCACCTGGTCGGGAGCGGTCGGCAAGGAGACGTTCACCAAGGCGGAGGGCGGCCAGTGGCCGTCGGGGCTGCCGACGCCCGGCCTCGGGTAGTCGCGACCGGTCACGGCGGTCCGCTCGGGTGGTCGCGGCCGGTCACGGCGGTCCGCTCGGAGAGTTCGCGAGTCGAGAGCGGGGGCGCGCGACACGTGCACGCACGCGTGCGTGATGATCCTTCGAGCACCATCACAACACCCTAGGGATCACTCATGCGCGCTGTTCCCCTCACCGTCACCGCTCTCGCCGCGGCCCTGCTCCTCACCGCCTGCGGCGGCGGGGACGACAGCGGCTCCGGCACCGACGAGAGCAAGGCCGCCGAATCGACCGGTCCCGCCGGCAGCGCCTGCGCCGCCAAGGACCTCGGCCAGGACGTCGGCCCCGTCAACGCCGCTCCCGCCGCCGGTGACAGCGGCAACGTCACCGTCACGCTCACCAACAAGGGCGCCGAGTGCACCCTGGACGGCTTCCCCGCCGTCGATCTCACCGCCGACAGCGGCTCCGCGTCCGTACCCGAGGACGACGCCGCGGAGGCACAGGCGCTGACCCTTCCGGCGCAGGGCACCGCCACCTTCACGATCACCTATGTGCGCGGCGAGGACGGCGGCGACGGCAGCCTCGCCGTCAAGACGGTGAAGTACGGCCTGCCGGGCGGCTCGGCCGACCAGAGCTTCCCCTGGTCGTACGGCGATGTCGCCCTCAAGGACGGAAAGACGCCGGACGCGACGGTGAGCGCCTTCCAGCAGGCGGGCGACTGATCCACCGGGAACCGGCCGCCGCCGCGGGTGTCACGGCGGCCGGGGACCTCACGGCGATCGGCGACGTCACCGGGGCCGAGGACGCCCCGGTCGCCGAGGACGTCACGGCTCCCGAGGACGTCACGGCAGCCGGGGCCGGGACCGCATCCGGGCCCGGTCCGCCGCTTCGGCGCCCTCGGTCCAGCCCGCCGCGTCGGTGACCCCGCGCAGGCGGGTGGAGACCGTCTGCGGGAACATCCGGTCCGTCGCGGCGGTGACCGCGACCTCGCGGGAGGCGAGCACCGGCAGCAGTTCCGCGCTCACCTGGGTCTCGGCGGCGGCGGTGACCTCGCCCAGGCGGGTGCCTATGCGGTGCGCGTAGGCGGCGAGGAAGGACTGCCGGAAGGTCTTGGTCCGTTTGCGGCCGCCGGCCCGCTGGGCCGCCTCCGCCTTCGCCATCGCGGCCTGCGCCTGCACCAGCAGCGAGGTGTACAGCATCTCCACCGCCTCCAGATCGGCCTCGAAGCCGACGACCGTGGAGAAGGCGAACGGTTCGTTCCACACCGCCCGGCAGTGGTTGGCGCCGGCGACCGCGTCCAGCAGCACCGCCTTCGCCTGCTCGTACGGCGGCTCGACGCCGATCCGGCAGGCGCCCGGCGCGTCCGGGGCCGGCGCGTGGGCGTCGAGCAGCGCCTCGTCGACGCTGTGCCGGGCCATCAGCTCCTGTGCCTTCGCCGTGAGCGCCTCCGCCTCCTGCGGAAACCCGGTCGCCTCCGCCTTGGCGAGCAGCGCGCGGATGCGGGTGAGCATGCGGGAGGAGCCCGGCACGGACTGCCGGTGCGGTGCGGGTTCCTGGAGGGGTTCGAGGGTGGGCAGGCGCAGCAGCAGGCGGTAGAGCTCCAGGACCGTGCCGGCGCGCGAGAAACGGTCGGTGGCGGGCGCGGGCGCGGTGTCGGCGGCCAGCTCCGCCAGCTGGGCCGCCCAGCGCCGCCCTCGCGCGCGGTCGTCCCGCGCCTGGGTGCGGATCAGCTCGGTCACCAGGCCCACGTGAACGTCGTCCAGCTCGCGCCGTACGAGGCGTACGAGGTCGGCGGGCTGCCAGCCCCGCCGCCAGGCCCCGGCCGCGAACTCCACGCCGCGCCGGGCCAGTTCGGCGTCGGCGGCGGGGTCGGCCGCGAGGAGCGAGGCGCCGGTGTCGAGGGCGTCGTCGGCGGTGTCGTAGAGCGCGGCCCGGAAGGCCCGTTCGACGGTGCCGGACGCTTCGCCGGACGCGCTGCCGGACGATTTCCCGGACGTGTCGCCGGTCGTGTCGCCGGATGGACCGTCGTTCGGGTTGCCGGACGGGCCACCGGACGCGTCGCCGTTCGGGTTGCTGTGGTCGGTGCTGCTCACCGGTCGATCGTGTCACGGGGAGCGGCGTCGAAACCCACAGGAGTGACAACCTTGGGTTGACACTCCCGTACTGTCAACCTACGGTTGACACATGACGTCTCCACAACCCGACCCCACGTCGTCCGTCCGTCTCGACGACCTCATCGACGCCATCAAGAAGGTCCACAACGAGCCGCTCGACCAGCTCCAGGACGCCGTCATCGCCGCCGACCACCTGGGCGACGTGGCGGACCACCTCATCGGCCACTTCGTGGACCAGGCCCGCCGCTCGGGCGCCTCCTGGACCGACATCGGCCGCAGCATGGGCGTCACCCGGCAGGCCGCCCAGAAGCGGTTCGTGCCCAAGGAGTCGGCCGACCTCGACGCGAGCCAGGGCTTCGCCCGCTACACCCCCCGCGCGCGGAACGTGGTCATGGCCGCCCACGGCGCCTCCAAGACCGCAGGCAACGCCGAGGGGCTGCCCGCGCATCTCGTCCTGGGCCTGCTGGCCGAGCCGGACAGCCTCGCGGTGAAGGCGATCGGCGAACAGGGCGTCTCCTCGGACACGCTCCGCGACGCCGCGACCGCCGCGCTCCCGCCGGCCGTGGAGGAGCCGCCCGAGCTGGTTCCCTACGGCCCGGACGCCAAGAAGGTCCTGGAACTCACCTTCCGCGAGGCGCTCCGCCTCGGCCACAACTACATCGGCACCGAGCACATCCTGCTGGCGCTGCTGGAGTTCGAGAACGGCGAGGGCGTCCTCACCGGCCTCGGCATCGACAAGACCGGCACCGAACGGTACGTCGCGAAGGCCCTGGCCACGATCTCGATGAAGCCGGACCAGGAGCAGCCGGACCGCGAGTAGCGGGACCGGGAACAGCCGTCGGGCCGTTGTCAGACCCCCCTGCCACACTCGCAGCATGGCCGACCGGTGGGCGCTCGCTCCGGCCGAGGACGGTGGCGTGGAAATCGCCCCCCTCGGTCCCGGCGGGCTGCCCACCGGTCCGGTGCTGCGGGAGCCGGACCTGGCGCGGGCCGTGCGCGAGCGGCCCGACGTCACCCGGTGGGTCTGGCGTTCCACGGCCGAGGTGTATCCGCGTCTGCTCGCCACGGGGGTGCGAGTAGAGCGGTGCTACGACGTCGAGGACGCCGAGACCCTCCTCCTGGGTCACGAGGGGCGCTCCGGAGAACCCCGCGCGGCGGCCGCCGCGCTGGCGCGGCTGCGGGGCGGCCCCGTACCGCCCGATCCGCCGCAGCGCTCCGCCGCGCCCGGCGCGCAGTCCTCGCTGTTCGAGGCGCAGGACACCGCCGTCCGGCTGCCGCTCGAAGACCTCCTCGCCGTCTACGCCGAGCAGCAGCGGCGGCACGAGCGGGCCGAGCACCCGGCGCGGATGCGGCTGCTGACGGCGGCCGAGTCGGCGGGAATGCTGGTGGCCGCCGAGATGAACCGGGCCGGGCTGCCGTGGAGCGCGGAGGTCCACCGCGCGGTCCTGCACGACCTGCTCGGCGAGCGGTACGCGGGCGGAGGCGAGCCCCGCCGGCTGGCCGAGCTGGCCGACGAGGTGTCGGCGGCCTTCGGACGCCGGGTCCGCCCCGACCTGCCCGCCGACGTGGTCAAGGCCTTCGCGCAGGCCGGCATCCGGATCAAGTCCACCCGGCGCTGGGAGATCGAGTCCCTCGACCACCCTGCCGTGAAGCCGCTGATCGAGTACAAGAAGCTGTACCGCGTCTGGGTGGCCCACGGGTGGTCCTGGCTCCAGGACTGGGTGCGGGACGGGCGGTTCCGGCCGGAGTTCCTCGCGCACGGCACGGTCACCGGACGCTGGGTGACCAACGGCGGGGGCGCCCTCCAGATCCCCAAGGTCATCCGGCGGGCCGTGGTCGCCGACCCCGGCTGGCGGCTCGTCGTCGCCGACGCCGACCAGATGGAGCCGCGCGTGCTGGCGGCGATCTCCCGTGATCCCGGGCTGATGGAGGTCGCCGGCCGGGAGACCGACCTCTACCAGTCCGTCTCCGACCGCGCCTTCTCCGGCGACCGCGACCAGGCGAAACTCGCCGTTCTCGGCGCGGTCTACGGCCAGACCTCCGGTGACGGCCTGAAGAACCTCGCCGCCCTGCGCCGCCGCTTCCCGCGCGCGGTGGCGTACGTCGACGAGGCGGCCCGGGCCGGCGAGGAGGGCCGGCTCGTGCGGACCTGGCTCGGCCGGACCTGCCCTCCGGCAACGGGGGCGGGCGACGAGGGTACGGAGGAGGCCGGCATCCCCATGGACTCCGGCGGCCTGGGCGGTACGGCCGGTCTGGGCGGTACGGGTGGCCTCGGTGGCCTCGACAGAGCCGGTGGTCCCGGTGGTCTCGGCGGTCCCGGTGGAGGGGACGACACCTCCGGTGACCGGCAGTGGGTGCCGGGGTACGCCTCGACCAACGCACGCGCGCGTGGCCGGTTCGCCCGCAACTTCGTCGTCCAGGGCAGCGCCGCCGACTGGGCGCTGCTCCTGCTCGCCGCGCTCCGGCGCAGCTGCGCGGGGATGGCGGCCGAGCTGGTCTTCTTCCAGCACGACGAGGTGATCGTGCACTGTCCGCAGGAGGAGGCCGAGACCGTCGTCGCCGCGATCCGGGAGGCGTCCGACCTGGCCGGGCGGCTGACGTTCGGGGAGACACCGGTGCGGTTCCCGTTCACCACGGCGGTGGTGGAGTGCTATGCCGACGCGAAGTGATCAGGTCCGGCCCGCTCGGCCTGCGCGAGCTCACGGGCGAAGTCCCGGACCAGGTCGTGCGGGGTGTAGTGGCCGTAGGTGTGCTCATCGAGGAGCGCCACGTCGACGAGTCGGGCCAGGGCTGCCTCGGCACGGGGTTCGCCGATGCCGGTGAGTCGGGCCACGAGGGGAGCGCTGTACGCGGGCAGGTCCAGCGCGCCGATGCGGCACAGGGCGAGGGCCGCGTCCCGGTCGGCCTGGCGGGCGGAGGCGCCGAGTGCGTCGTGGGCGACGGCGAGGGAGCGGCGGACGCTGAGATCGTCGTACTCCAGATGGGGCAACCTGCTTTCGGCATCCGCCAGTTGGCCGGCCAGCCCGTCCGGGGTGAGCGCGCCGCGCGCGGCGAGTCGGGCGGCGACCACGCGCAGCGCCAGCGGGAGACGGCCCGTGAGGCCGACGAGGGGGTGGGCCGCGTCGAGACCGGCACGCCCCTCGCCGGTACCGGAGGCCGCGCGCAGCAGGGCCGCGCTGTCCTCGTCCGACAGCGGTCGGAGCGGAAAGCGGTGCGCGCCGTCGAGCGCGGTCAGCGGGGAACGGCTGGTGACGATCACCGCGCAGCCGGGTCCGGCCGGCAGCAGTGGGCGGACCTGCGAGGCCGTAGCGACGTCGTCCAGCACCACGAGAGTGCGGGTCGGAGCGAGCAGGGTCCTCAGCAACGCGGACGCCGCGTCCGGGTGTTCGGGGATGTGCCGGGGGTCGGCACCCAGGTCGCGCAGCAGGGCGGTCAGCGCCTCGGGTGCGGTGAGCGGGGCCGTGCCGGGGGTGGAGCTGTGCAGGTGAAGGTGGATCTGCCCACTGGAGAAACGTTCCTTCACCGCGTGCGCGACGTGCAGCGCGAGCGCGCTCTTGCCTACGCCGGCCATACCGCTGAGCACGACGACCGGGCCGGCACCCGCAAGGCTGCGATGGAGGCGGCGCAGGGTCTCGACGCGACCGGTGAAGTGGGCCGGGGGTGGGGGGAGTTGTGCGGGCCGGATGCGGGGTTGGGCGGGGGCGGGCGCGGGCTTGGGCGCGGCGGTCGAAGTCGAAGTCGAAGTCGGGCGATGGCCGGTCGTCGGGGTCAGTACCTCCACGTGGGCGTCGCGTATCGCCGGGCCCGGCTCGATGCCGAGTTCACCGACGAGGCGGGCGCGCAGGTCGCGATGGACGGCGAGTGCTTCGGCCTGGCGGCCGGTGCGGTGCAGGGCGAGCATCAGCTGGCGGTGGTAGGCCTCGCGCAGGGGATGTTCGGCGGCCAGGGCCGTCAGCTCCGGGACGAGCTGATCGAACCGCGTTGCTTCGAGGGCGAGTTCGGCGTCGTAGCGCCACTCCAGCAGGAGCAGCCGGGCCTCCCGCAGACGTCGCACGAACGCGTAGCCGCCCAGGTCGGCCGGGAGTCCGCTCAGTGGGGTACCTCGCCACAGCACGAGAGCCGCCGCGCATTCGCGCGCGACGCGTTCCCAGTTCCGGGCGGCGTGCGCTCCGCGTGCCGCGGCGACGTGCCGCTCGAAGACGTGGACGTCGAGTTCACCGTGCTCGACCCGGAGCCGGTAGCCGGGCGGCACCGCACGCAGTCGCTCCGGGTCGTCGAGCAGCCGACGCAGCCGGGTCACATGGTTGTGCAGCGAGGCCTGCGCGGACGCCGGCGGCGCGCCGCCCCACAGCGCCTCCCTGAGCGAATCGACGGGAACGATCCGGCCCGCGTCGAGCAGCAGGGATGCCAGCAGAGCACGTACCTTCGGGCTGCGGACGGTGTCGTGGGAAGGGACGCCTGCCTCGCACTCGGCGTCGGAGGCGTGGGCCGGGTACAGGACCGGCGGGCCCAGCAGTCCGAACCGCAGCCCGTCCCGCCGCATCACGCCGCCCGTCGCCCTTCCACGCCCGGTCCGTACCGGGGGTATGTACCCGAGTTGCCCCACCGATTCGCGTCGCCGCGTCGCTCTGCGGACTCGACGCCTGCGCTCGGTGGCGCGTACCCCGTCAGGCGACGGGGGCACCAAGGGCCAGTGACATGCCCGGCGACAGTGGCCGGTAACAGTGCCCGACGACGGCGATCGGTGACGGTGACCAGCGACAACACGAAGATCCGTTGACCATATGTTAGCTATTCGTTGGCGCGATCTGATGTGATCACATCATCGGACCGGCCCGACGGTGCGCGCGTATCGACGCGCAACTCGGGGGAGTGTCGCCGCCGCGGCCGGATCCGGGGGCGCGCGGGCCCCGGTCGGCGGAGGTGACCGACCGGGCCCTGCGCCCCGTTCCGTCGCCGGTCACGCACCGGGCACGCACGGGCAGGAACGTGCCGACCCCGATGACCCGTACGGCCCCTACGACCCCTACGACCCTTACTGCCCTTACGGCCCTTACGGCCCTTACGGCCCTTACGGCCCCTCAGATGATCGGTGGCCTGCCCAGTCGGGTCAGCCGCCACACCGTCCGCCACTTCATGGGCCGCCGATGCCCGGCCGGCTTGCGCACGCCCTCCGCGAACCCGCCGAACCAGGCCTTGAGGCCGCCGAGCGAGCGGGTGCGCAGGAGGGTGACCGCGATCCAGACGCCCAGGTGGACGGGGATGAGCGGCAGCGGAAGGTTGCGCCGGACCAGCCAGACCCGGTTCCGGGCCGTGACCCGGTGGTATATCGCGTGCCGGGCCGGCGAGGTCTTGGGGTGCTGGAGGAGCAGCTCGGGTGCGTAGAGGATCTTCCAGCCGGCGTCGGTGGCCCGCCAGGCCAGGTCGGTCTCCTCGTGCGCGAAGAAGAACTCGGCGGGCCAGTCCCCGGTCTCCGCCAGCATGGCCATGCTCAGCGCGTGGCCGCCGCCGAGGAAGCCGGTGACGTACCCGCCCTGCATCGGGTCCGAGGCGCCGACGCGCGGCACGTGCCGACGCTGGGTCTCGCCGTGCTCGTCGGCGATACGGAAGCCGACGATGCCGAGGCGCGGGTCGGCGGCGTACAGGTCGCGGACGCGGCTCAGCACGCCGGCGTCGACGAGCAGCCCGTCGTCGTCCAGTTCGACCACGACGTCCACGTCGCCGTACTGCCTCAACCGGGCCAGGGCGACATTGCGGCCGCCGGGACAGCCGAGGTTCTCCTCGACGTCGATCGCGGTGACCTCGCCGGGCAGGAAGAGGCGGCCGGCGAAGTCGGGGAGTTCACAGCCGTTGCCGACGATCACGATGCGGGCGGGTGCCAGGTCCTGCTTGGCCACCGACTCCAGCAGCGCGTCGACCTCGACGGGCCGGTTGCCCATGGTCACGACGGCCACGGCGATCCTCGGCTCCGCCACTCCCCCGATGTCCCCGATACCCCCGCTGTCCCCCACGCCCACCACGTCCCTCACTCGATCCGGCCCTCGACGCGGCCGCGTACCGTCCACGCGCCGGCCCGTCGTTCACCTAGATGTTGCCTCAGGTGCGGGCGTTGCCCCGACGCCGCAACATTTTGCTTCCCTTTTGTGCCGGTTCCGCCGAGGCGGGCGCGCGTGGCGCGGTGCTCCCCGGGCCGGACGAAGTCGAGCCCTGACCCGTACTCCCCCAGTCCGAGGCCGCTACCTGCACGTCCGAGTCGCCCACGGTCTCACCGTAGCCTCGGACCGGACCTGTTCCCCGGTCGGAATCACCTCACCTGGAGGCTACCCGTGCCCTTCCGCTGTGCCGTACTCGACGACTTCCAGAACGTCGCGACGACCGTCGCCGACTGGTCGGTGCCGGGCGAGCGGCTCGACGTCGTCTCCTTCACCGAGCACTTCGGCGACGAGGACGAACTCGCCGCCGCGCTCACCGACTTCGACTGTGTGGTCACCCTGCGGGAGCGCGTCTCCTTCCCGGCGTCACTGCTGGACCGTCTCCCCCGGCTGCGCCTGCTCATCGCCTCGGGCATGCGCAACTCGGCGATCGACTACGCGGCGGCGAAGGCGAACGGCGTGACGGTGTGCGGTACGGAGAGCTCGTCGACTCCGCCGGTCGAGCTGACGTGGGCGTTGCTGCTGGGACTTGCGCGCGGGCTGGTGCGGGAGAACACCGCTCTGCGTGAGGGCGGGCCGTGGCAGTCGACCGTCGGCGCGGACCTGTACGGGCGGCGGCTCGGACTGCTGGGCCTGGGGAAGATCGGCGCACTGGTCGCCCGGGTGGGGCTCGCCTTCGGCATGGAGGTGAGCGCGTGGAGCCAGAACCTGACGGCGGGGCGGGCGGCGGAGGTGGGTGTGCGGTGGGCGGCTTCCAAGGAGGAGTTGCTCTCCGAAAGCGACTTCGTGTCGGCCCACCTCGCCCTGGGCGACCGCACCCGGGGGCTGCTCGGCCCGGCCGAACTGGCCCTCCTCAAGCCGACGGCGTACCTGGTGAACACCTCGCGGGCGGCGATCGTCGACCAGGACGCGCTGCTGGCGGCGCTGCGGGAGGGCCGTATCGCGGGCGCGGGAATCGACGTCTTCGACGTGGAACCCCTCCCCGCCGACCACCCGATGCGAACGGCGCCCCGCCTCCTGGCCACTCCCCACCTCGGATACGTGTCCCGCGCGAACTACGAGCGGTACTACGGGCAGGCGGTGGACGGCATCCGGGCGTATCTGGCGGGGACGCCGGTGCGGGTGCTGGGCTGATCAACGAGCTACGCCGCGTTCAGTTCGCACCACACGAGCTTGCCCCGGTGGCCCATCCGGGACAGTGGCTGCCAGTGCCACAGGTCGGAGCAGGCCCGGACCAGGGCCATGCCCCGGCCGTTCTCGGCGCCGGTCATCGCCTCCGGGCGACCGGGCGGCTCGGGTGGCTGAGGGTCCGCGTCCCAGGCGCCGATCTGGAGAACGCCGTCCCGGAAGCGCAGGCGCAGGCACGCAGGGCCCTTGGTGTGCAGTACGGCGTTGGACATCAGCTCCGAGGCGAGCAGCTCGGCGGTGTCCACGAGGTGGATCAGGCCGTGCAGGGTGAGGATCAGACGCAGGGTGCGGCGGCAGACGGTGACGGCGCGGGGGTCACCGGGGATGTAGAGGGAGTACTCCCAGGAGTCGGCTACGGGACCGGCTTCGGGCATGGGTCAGCTCCACGGGTGCAGGGGGTGAGGTGCGCGTGCGGTGGCATGCCGCAGCCGTCCCGGCAGGACGGAGCGGTGCACTTCCGCAGCGTGATCGGTGCGTCACCGACGGTACGGGTAAAATTTGGGACGCTGCAAGTCGTTGCCGTAATCTGCCGCTCGAACGAGTCACCGCCCCCAAGGCAGTTGGGGCTAGGAGGAAGTCATGCCGCGCAGACGGCAGCCCACCGCACGCCAGGAACGCCTAGGTGCCGAGCTGCGCAAACTGCGTGAAGCCGCCGGCCTCAAGGCACGTGAAGCCGCCGCACTCATCGGGTCCGACTCCGCACAGATGAGTCAGATGGAATCCGGAGTCGCCGGGGTGAGCGAGGACCGGCTGCGGAGCCTGGCATCCCACTACGCCTGTATGGACGAGGCGTTCATCGAGGCGCTGGTCGCGATGGCATCCGAAAGAACAGAGGGGTGGTGGGAGAAGTACAGGGGGCTGCTGCCCATGCCCTTCCTGGACCTCGCCGAGTTGGAGCACCACGCCACCTACCGATATGACGTGGAGTTTCTGTACATCCCCGGCCTGCTCCAGACGGAGGACTACGCACGAGGCATCTACTCGTACAGGGTCCCGGAACTGCCGCACGGCGAACTCGAGTTGCGCGTACACCACCGAATGGACCGGAAGCGCGTCCTGGAGGGCCCCACTCCGATCCCCTATGAAGCGGTGATCCACGAGTCGGCACTTCGCATCAGAGTCGGCGACCGGCTCGCTGCACGTGCCCAGCTCGCCCACGTCCTGAAACTCTCCGAAGCCGACTGGGCCACCGTGCGCGTCATTCCCTTCGACCTGGACGGCTTCGCCGGGGCCGGAAGCGCAATGGCTTACGCCGGAGGGATCGTGGCCAAGCTGGATACAGCGTTGCGTGACACGCCCCATGGCACGGCGTACATCGATTCGGAGGCTCAACTGGGGGCGCTTCGAACGCTTTTCCGTAAGGTGGAAGCGGTGTCACTGAGCCCCGAACGTTCGCGTGACTTCATCCACAGGCTGACGAAGGAACTGTGATGCGTGCTTCGACGACCCCCGGTACATGGCAGAAGTCGTCCTTCTCAGGCTTCGGCGACGGCAACAACTGCCTTGAGTTGGGCACCACCGCCACCACCCTGCACCTCCGCGAAAGCGACACCCCCACCAAGGCCCTCACCACGACCCCGGTCACCCTCGCCCACCTCCTGGCCGGCATACGCGCCGAAGCCTTCACCCGCCGGACGTGATCGAGGTCAGGCATCCAGGCGGCATGGCGATGCCCCGCCGGTCGATTCCGGGGCGGGGCATCCGCGCTGTCAGGTGGTCCCGAAGGATCGCGCCTCAGGGAAGACTCGTGAAGGGGCGATGTGGGGGCGAAACTGCCGGTCGCCGTCCGCAGCACACCGTTTTCCTCACGGAAGCCGTCGGGCGAAAAGGCTTCCGTGGGCGGTCGGACCGGTGTTCGGTGGGGTCCCGGGCGCGGCGTGGCGTAGGCCGTACCAGAGGACGGCCTGGTTCGAGGAGATGACCGGAACGCCCAGTTCCTGTTCCAGGGAGACGACCGCGGACCCGGAGGGGAAGCCGCTGCCCGGTACCAGGATCCCGTCCGGGCGCGCGAAGTCGGGGTCTTGGAACGCCTTGACGACCTGCTGGTGGACCTCGGCGGGGTCGATCGTCCAGTGGGCGCCCTCGTCGAAGGCGTTGTACCGGGCGATGCCGTCCCACTCCGGGCCCAGCGCGAACTGGACCAGCCGGGTCCGCTCGACGCCGACCTCGCCCAGGTACTCCTCCGTGGCCCGGAACGTCGGCTCGGTGAACCAGGGCGGCATGACCAGCAGCGGCCGTCGCACGCCGGACGCCCGCAGGGCCGCCGTGATGGCCGTCGCCGCCGTGTACACGGGTACGCCGTGGGCGTGCGCGCCGGCCGCCGCGACGAACCCGGTGTCGAAGGCGGGTCCGCCGAAGAAGCTGCTCGATCCGAAGCAGAGCGCGATGCTGTCAACGCCCAGCCGGCCCAGCTGATCCAGCCCGCGGACGACGTCGGGCGCGTTCGCGAGGGCGTCGGCGGGGCTGCCTACGTACTCGGTGTCGGCGGGCCGGGGGCACTCGAAGCGCGCGGTGTGCACCGAGACGCCCTCGGGGGCCATGCGCCAGATCTCGCTCTCGGGGACGGGGTCGTTGTGGATGACGAGGATGCCCAGCCGGGCGGCGGCCGCGGTCATCGGCGTTCACCCGCCGCGGTCGGAGCCGGGACGCCGTCCACCGACACGCTTCCCTGTTGCGCCGCGACTTCCTGCTCCGACGCGACTCCCTGTTCCGCCGCGGCCTCGGTACCCGCTCCGAGCCCGAACCACGCGAGCACCGCGCCGGCCACCGCGATCCCGCCGGCCAGCAGGAAGCCGGTACGGAACGCACCGTCGCCCGGGTCCGTGCCCAGGACGAGGATGAGGGCCGCCACGCCGAGGGCGCCTCCGGCGTACTGGGTGGTGGTCATCAGCGCCCCGGCCACGCCCTGGTTGCGGTCGTCCACGTCGCGGGTGCCGCCGACGAACATCGAGGTGTAGATCATGCCGTGCCCGAGTCCGCTGACGATCAGACCGGGCAGCAACGCCACGAGATAGCCGTGGTGGCGGGCGGAGAGACCCAGCAGCACGAGTCCGGCCGCGCCGACCAGGAACGCCAGCGTCAGGCAGCGGCGTACGCCGAGGGCTCCGACCAGCTTCCCGGCGATCATGTTTCCGAAGGTGATGCACGCGGCGAGCGGAAGGAACGCGATCCCGGCGGCGAGCGGCTCGTAGCCGCGGCCGTCCTGGAGGAGCAGCGTCACCAGGTAGAACTCGACGCCCGCCACGCTCGCCATGTACAGCGCGGAGGAGCAGCAGCCCATGACGAGGCTGCGGGTGCGCCGCAGCACCGGATCGACCAGCGGCTGCCCGCTGCCCCGCTCCCGCAGCGTGAACAGCACCAGCAGGACGGCCCCGGCGAGGAAGCTGGCCAGCGTCAACGGGTCGGTCCAGCCGATGTCGGCGGCCAGGGTGAGGCCGAGGACGGAGACGAGGACCAGGGAGGTGCACAGTACGGCGTTGAGCACGTTGAGGGCGGCGGTGCGGCTCCGTTCCGTCTTCCCGGGCAGGAACCGGGGGGCGGCCAGCGCGCACAGCACGGCGAACGGCAGGTTCACGAAGAACGTCCAGCGCCAGGAGAGGGTGGTCAGCAGTCCGCCGATGACCACACCCGCGGCGAGGCCGCTTGCGCCGACCGTGCCCCAGACCGCGAGTGCCCGGGTGCGCTCCCGTCCCGCCGGGAACGTGGTGTTCACCAGGGCGAGGATCGACGGCTGGAGGCAGGCCGCGGCGACGCCCTGGGCGCCGCGGGCGATCAGCAGCAGCGCGGCGTTCGCCGCGAGGCCGCCCAGCAGCGAGGCGACGCCGAAGATCACCAGCGCGGCCATGAACAGTTTGCGGGCGCCGAGCCGGTCGCCCACCCGGCCGCCGACGATCAGGAAGCCCGCGAAGAACACGGAGTACGCGCTGACGACCCACTGCATGGCACTGGCGGACAGCGTCAGGTCGGAGCCGATGTCGGGCAGGGCCACGAAGATGACGGAGAAGTCGAGCGCGATGAGGAACTGGGCCGCGGAGAGGGTGATGAGACCGCCGCCGGGACTGCGGGACGCCGTCGGCGCGGAGGAGGGAGTCGGAAGAGGCATGGTGTGGTGACCGCCTGGTTCTTTAGTCGTCCCGGGTGGGGGTGGGTCTGCTGGGTCTGCTAGGTCTGCTGGGTCTCGGTCTCGGGCGAGCGGGCCGGTCGACCGACCGAGCGGGTCAGCCGGCCGAGCCCGTCAGCTGGGCGGTGGGGCCGTGGCCGGGGTGTGGGTGGGCCGGGATGCGGGCGAGGGCCTCTTCCAGCGTGTCGATGGTGTCCGCCACCAGCGCGGCGCCCGCCCCGGCCAACTGCCGTGACGTGGCGACCCCGTAGGAGACTCCGACGGCGGGCATGCCGGCCGCCGTCGCCATCCGCATGTCGTCCACGGCGTCGCCGACGACCACGCACCGCCGCGGTGCGATGCCGACCGACCGGGCCGCGAGCAGCGCCAGGTCGGGGTGGGGCTTGCCGCGCGGGGCCATGCCGTGGCAGACGACGGCGTCGAACGCGTCGACGAGACCGGCGGGTTCGAGGAGTTCCAGGGCGCTGGCCCTGATCTTGCTGGTGCAGATCGCGATTCTCAGGCCCTCGTCCCGCAGCCGGCTCAGGAGCTCCGGCACCCCGGGAAAGACCAGGCGGGCGGCCTCGGGGACGACCTCCCTGCGGAACTGCTCCCGGAACCGGGCGACCGCGTCGGTCACCTCGGGATGCTCCTCGGGGAGCCCCATGAGCTCGGCGAAGACGATCCCCAGCGGCTTGCCGACGGTGGCGCGTACCCGGTCCGCCGGGACGTCCGGGCGGCCGGACCACTCCAGCACCCGGTGCAGCACGCCGGCGATGGCGCCCGGGGTGTCCAGCAGGGTGCCGTCGAGATCGAAGAGGACGGCGCCGGGCCGGCCGGGCGTCGTCACGAGCGCGCTCCGGCGTGGTCGGCGAGTTCGAGGGCGAACTGTGCGGCGAACTCCCCGGCGAGAGCCGCGGTGGACAGCAGCACGGACCGGTTGGCGGCCGAGGTGCGTCCCCGGGTCGCCTGGGACAGCGCCTTCAGGAGGTACGGCGTGATCGCGGGGCCGGTGACGCCGGCGGCCCGCGCCTGGACGGTGGCCTCGGCGAGCGCGGCCTCGATGTCGGCGGACGGGATGCCGTCCTCGTCCCGGATCGGGTGGGTGACCAGTGCCGCGGTGGCGTTCCCGGCCCGCCAGTGGGCCAGGGTGACGGCGGCGACCTCGCGCAGGTCGTCCAGGCGGTGCGGGTTGGGCACGCCGCTGCTGACGCTCAGGTAGGCGGGGAAGTCGTCGCAGCGGTAGCCGATCACGGGGATGCCGGCCGTCTCCAGCCACTCCAGGGTCCACGCCGGGTGCAGCATCGACTTGGCGCCGGCGCACACCACGGCGACCGGGCTGCGGGTGAACTGCACCAGGTCGGCGGAGATGTCGAAGGTGTGCGGGGCGTCGCGGTGCACGCCGCCGATGCCGGCGACCGCGAACACCCGGATGCCGGCCAGCTGGGCGGCCACCAGGGAGGAGGACACGGTGGTGGCGCCGGCGCCGCCGCGCGCCAGGGTGATGGCCATGTCCCGGGTGCTGACCTTGGGTATGTCCGGATCGGAGGCGAACCGTTCGAGCTGTTCCTTGGTCATGCCCACCCGGATCCGGCCGTCCAGAAGCGCGATGCGGGCGGGGATCGCGCCGGCCAGGCGGACCTCCGCGTCGATGTCCAGCGCCAGGTCGAGGTTGGCCGGGTACGGCAGCCCGTGCGGGATGGCCGAGGATTCCAGGGCGACGACCGGACGGCCCTCGTGCAGGGCCTCGCGTACCTCCTCGTCGATGTCCAGCAGGGCGGTGTCGGCGGCGAGCGCCGCGGTGGTGGCGTTCATGGGGGGCTCCTCAGCGAGTCGATACGGGGGACGACGGGCCGGCTTCGGATGCGAGCGAACCGCCGGAGACGGTGCCGGTTCCTTCCAGGAACCGCGGGTGGGACGCGCGCATCGACTCCATGACGAACGCGTAGGGCAGGTCGTCGAAGGCGCCGTGGTCCTTGAGGAACTCCATGGCGGCGCCGCTGCCGTGCGGGTGGTAGAGGCTGTCGGTACGCCCGTCGAACTCCAGGGGCTGCATGCCGTACAGCCGGCAGAGCAGCTTGTTGAAGACGGGGGTGGCCTTCACCCAGCGACCGTCCAGATGGATCTGGGTGAGGCCGTGGAAGAAGACGTCGCCGCCGATGTGCTCGATCAGGCGGGGTGAGGCGAGGTGGTTGCGGACATCGCCGTACACCAGTCGGGACGGGATGCCCAGGGCGCGTACGGCGGCGGCGAACAGGGCCGACTTGTGCAGGCAGAAGCCGGATCTCGCGGTGGCGGTGCGGGACGCCTTCAGGCCGTCGCGGGACAGGTCGGCGCCGTACACCTCGTAGTGCACGGTGTCGCGGACCGCGTAGTACAGCTTGACGGCGTTGGCGCGGCGGTCGGCGAGGCGGTCGTCGACGACCTCGTCGATGAAGGTCTGCACCGCCTCGGACTCGTAGTCGAGGAACTCGGTCGGGGCTGTGAGACTGCTGGGCACGTCGGTCATGAACTCGTTCCCTGGTCAGAGGCCGAGGAGGCTGGCGATCCGGGTGCGCTGGATCTCGCTGGTCCCGGAGTAGATGGTTCCGGCGACGGAGTCGCGCAGTGCGCGCTCGACGCCGTGTGCGGTGAGCACTCCGCGTCCGCCGTGGATGCGGACCGCGTCGAGGGCGTTCTGGACGTTCGCCTCCGACACGACGGTCTTGGTGGCGGCGAGATCGACGGCGGCGTCCTGGTCGGACTCCACCTTCGTCCCGGTGTCGTGCAGCCACTTCCGGGCGGTCTCGGTGCGGATCTTCATGTCGGCGATCTTGTGGGAGATCGCCTGGTACTTGCCGATCGGCTGACCGAACTGCGTCCGGTCCTTGGCGAAGCGGATGGTCTCCGCCAGCCGGCGGGTCATCTCGCCGAGCGTGATGGAGAAGGAGAAGAGCACCTCGCGCTTCATGACGTGGTCGAGGACGAGGAACCCGGCCCCGTCCCCGCCGACCCGGTGGGAGACGGGCACCCTCAGCTCCTCGAAGGCGAGGGTGCCGACCGGGCTGGTACGCAGCCCGATCTTGTCCATGGCGGGCCCGACCACCAGGCCGGGCGTCCCGGCCTCGACCAGCAGGCAGGTGAGACCGAACGGGCCGGGGGAACCGGTGCGGACGTAGAGCAGGAAGAGGTCGGCGACCGGGGCGTTGGTGATGAACATCTTGCCGCCGTCGACGACGTAGTGGTCGCCTTCGCGTACGGCGGTGGTGGAGATGTTCATGGCGTCGGAGCCGCCGGACGCCTCGGTGATGGCGTGCGCGGTGATCAGGTCACCGGAGAGGACCTTCGGTAGGTAACGCTCCTTCAGATCGTCGTCGCCGAACCGCTGGAGCGGCACGCCCACGGACACGATCTGGGTGGAGGCCGAGAAGGACAGGCCGGAGTCGCGCGACACGCGGCCCAGTCCTTCCAGGGCCAGCATGGTGTCGGTCAGCGACCGGCCATGCCCGCCGTAGGCGGCGTCGAAGGGGATGCGCAGAATCCCGGACTCCTGGACAGCCGACCACTTGTCCCAGGGGAACTCGGCCCCGCGGTCCAGCTCGTCGAGATCTGCGTTGAGCCTGTCGGCCCAGGGGGCCATCAGCTGTGAAAGAGCGTGCTGCGATGGATGATCGGACAACGCTGTACTCCTCGAAGCGGGGCCGAAGCCGGCTGCCGGACACCAGGTCAGTACTGGGAGAACCCGTCCTCGGACAGGGTGTGCCGCTCGTTGCCGACGATCGGCGGGTTGAAGACCGACACCAGGTGGAGGTCCTCGTAGTCGGAGGCGATGAGGTAGTGCGGGTCGTGCTCGTCGAGGACGTAGATCGTGCCGGGGAGGATCTTGTGCCGGGTGCCGTCCTTCTCGACGACCTCGCCGGAGCCCTCGACGCAGAAGCAGGCCTCCAGGTGCTCGCGGTACTGCAGTGCGCTCGTGGTGCCCTGGCGTACCAGGGTCACGGCGAAGGCGAAGCCCATCCGGTCGGCCTCGACCAGGAGCCGGTGGCTGGTGCCGTTGCCCCACTCGACGGGGACGACGTCGTCAACGCTGCGGGTGAACACAGGAGTACTCCTCAATGGTGGAAGGGGTGAGAGGGCCGGATGCGGGTGCTGGTGCGGTGCCGTGCGGATGCGCGTGCGCGCGGGGCCGGAGGCTCAGGCCGCCACGGACCGGGAGTGGGCGCCGATCAGTTCGGTGATCGCGGCGATGGTGCGGAAGGTGTCCGGGCTGATCGCTATGCCGTCCATCGGCACCTGGTAGGCGGTCGCGATGTGCGAGACCAGCCGGACCAGGCCGAGGCTGTCGATCACCCCGGAGGCGACGATGTCGTAGTCGTCGGTGAGGTCCGAGGCGTCCTCACCCGCCAGGAACTCGGCGGCGATGAAGGCGCGGATCTCGTTCGCTGTCTCTTGGGTGGTCATGCGGTGGGGATCTCCTTCATACGGTCGGTGCGTATCCGGTTGCGGTCGGGCTTGCCCGTGGACGTGCGGGGCAGCGGCCGGTCGGTGATGTGGACGGAGGAGGGGATGGCGTGCCGGGGCAGCCGGGCGCCGGCGTGGCTGCGCAGACCGAGTCCGGTCAGCGCGGCGGCGGGGCGCCGGGTCACCGTGGCGTGCAGCCGGACCCCCGCCTCGTCGTCGGGCAGCGCCACGACGACCGCCTCCGCCACGTCGGGGTGGGTCGCGATGACGGCCTCCACCTCCTGGAGATTGGTGCGGATGCCGCGCACCTTGACCTGCCAGTCGGCGCGCCCTTCGAGGTGGACCAGGCCGTCCGCGGACCGGGTGACGAGGTCGCCGGTCCGGTAGTAGGAACAGCCGTCGATCTCGGTGAACGCCGCGTCGTTCAGGGACCGCCGCAGATAGCCGTCGGTCTGGAACGGCGTCGACACCAGCAGTTCGCCGCCGCCCGCGCCGTCCAGCGGGGTTCCCTCGGCGCCGGCGACCAGTGCGCGCACCCCGGGCAGGGGGCGGCCGATCGGCATCCGTTCCGGGACCCGGGTGCGGGAGACCTCGTGGACGAACGAGTCGTTGGTCTCGGTACAGCCGAACACGTTGTGCAGCCGCGCCTCGGGGAACGCGGCGAACACCGCGGGGAGCAGGTCGGCGGGCATCGCCTCGCCGGTGAGGACGACCTGACGGACCGTGGGATACACGCCGTCGGCGTCCCGGGCGAGCAGCCGGTGGAGCATGGGGACGCCCTGCACGAAGGTGACGCCCCGTCCGGTCACCAGATCCCGCAGGTGGCGGGCGTCCGCGGCCTGTTCCTTGCCGACCAGGACGACGTGCGCGCCGATCCGCAGGAACGTCCATACGTCGAGGAGCGCCAGGTCGAAGTTGAGGGGGGCGTAGGAGAGGGCGACGTCGTCGCCGGTGAGGTGGAACGCCTGGGTGGCCCAGTCGGCGAACGCGGTGAAGCCGTCGACGGGTATGGGCACGATCTTCGGGGTGCCGGTCGAGCCGGACGTGGTGAGCAGCAGCCGGGTGCGGGCCGGGTCCGGGACCGTGAACTCCGCCGCCTCGGACTCGTCCGGCGCGATCGGCTCGGCCGTCAGGACACCCCGCTCGTCGGCGCCGAGCAGGTGGGAGGCCCGGGCCTGCCGGCTCAGCCGGGCTCGTGCCTCGGCACCCAGATCGGGCGAGGGGACCAGTGCGACCAGCCCCTCGCGGAACACGGCCAGGAGCAGGGCGACGGTCTCCGGCGACTTGTGGGCCGGCACGCAGACGGTGGCACCCGGGGAGATGCCCAGCCGCTCCAGCTGCTCGGTGAACGCCCGTGTGAGGTCGTCCAGTTGCCGATAGGTGATGCTCCGGTGGCAGCAGGACAGCGCGACCCGGTCGGCGTGTTTCTCGCGGTGCGCGCCGACGGCGTCGGCGAGTTGCGGTAACGGCATGGACTACCCCTGACGGTGCGACGAGGACTCCGCTCGATGCGGCCGCCCCGCTGCCGGGGCCCTGTGCCGAGCGCTGATCACGGCCCTCACTGTGTGGAGCGGACCGGGGGTGTCACAAGCGCCGTCCCGGATCCTCATCAGGTCCGGGAAAGTCCGTCAGGTTGCCTCTTGAACAAAGGAGGACAGCGGCCCGCGATGGTGGCCCGCCCACCTCCCGCGGGCCCGGTCGGGCCCTTACGCCCGGTGTGCCACAGCCGGTGGTGGTGGTCCGGCCACCACCCCGGCGTCCCGACAGGGTTCCCGCGACACCTCGTCCGCGCGGCAGCCGGTTCGGCAGTGTGGGACGGGTCGGGAGTCAGCGGGCGAGAGGCAGGCGTGACCATGAGCAGAGCCGTCTTCAGCGGACCCTGGGCTGACCCGTCGTGGGCGGCGGTCCACGAGCCGGCGGACATCGTCGCGGAGCTGTCCGCCGCCCTGTTCCCCCGGGCGCTGCGCCGGAAGGACCAGCGCTGGTGGGCCGAGCAGTACGTGCGCGGGCTGCTCGCCGCCGACGGCCGCAAGTCGGTGCGCCGGATCGCCTCCGCCGTCGGCGGCGGGGCGGCCGAGCAGAGCCTGCACCACCTGATCGCCGCCTCCACCTGGTCCTGGTCCCCGATGCGGGAGGAACTGGCCCGCCACCTCCAGGACGCCATGACCCCGTCGGCCTGGGTGGTCCAGCCGATGGCCATCCCCAAGGTCGGCGAGCACTCGGTGGGCGTCGGCCGGCACCTCGTGCCGCGCCCCGGCCGACCGGACAACGGGCAGCAGGCGTTCGGTCTCTGGTTCGCCTCCGAGCGGTCGAGCGCCCCGGTCAACTGGCGGCTGCACCTGCCGGGCGGCTGGATCCGGGACCAGGAGCGGCGGCGGCGGGCCGAGATCCCCGACGGCGTGGGCGAGGAGACGCTGGAGGAGTGCGCGGCGGCCGTGGTGCGGTCCACACTCGGGTGGCGGGTGCCACGCCGGCCGGTGGTGCTGGGCGCGGCGGGCCCGGACCTGGGCGCGACGACACGGCGGTACCAGGACGCCGGGGTGCCGCTGCTGGTGCGGGTCTCCGGCGCCACCACCCTGACCGTCCGCGAGCCGTCGCTGCCCGGCTTCGGCGCGGGGCCGCTGAGCGCGGGCCGCATCACCGACTCGGTCAGAGCTCTGCGCCGGCCCGTACCGTGGACCGATCCGCTGGGCGGTCCGGCGGCCGTGCGCAGTTCGCTGGTGGTGGGCGTTCCGGTGGACCTGCCCCGGACCGGTGCGGGCGACAGGCGGCCGGGGCTGCTGATCGGCGAGTGGAGCGATCCACGCCGGCCGCCGACGGAGTTCTGGCTGACCGACCTGGACGACACGCCGGTGCCGGTCCTGCTGAGGCTGGCCAAGCTGGCCCGGCGGGTGGCCCGGGACTGCGCCACGGCCGGGGAGGAGGTCGGGCTGCGCGACTTCGTGGGCCGCTCGTTCAAGGGCTGGCACCGGCACACCACGCTGGCCTCCGTCGCCTACGCCGCGCGGACACTCGCCCCCGCGGACTACGGCGTGTCCGACGCCCAGGAGGCACGCAGCGCCTGACCGGGCGGCCGTACGCCGTCGCCGTCCGCCAGCAGGTGCCGGGTGCGGTGCAACCGCAACGCCAGCTGCACCTCCAGCGCCTGAGCGGGCTCCTGCCAGTGCTGACCGAGCAGGTCGGTGATCCGCTCGAGCCGCCGCGAGACGGTGTTCGGGTGGACGTGCAGCAGCTCCGCCGCCCGAGTGGGACTGCTGCCGGAGGCGAAGTACGACTCCAGTGTCCGCAGCAGCTCCGTCGACTGCTGGTGGTCGTAGTCCAGCACCGGTCCGATCGCCGAGCCGACGAACCGCGTGACGTCCTGCTTCTCGGACAACAGCAGCCCCAGGAAGCCCAGTTCCTTCGGCGACGCCGTACCGCCCGTCCCGTCCAGCACGGTCAGCGCGTCCAGGCACCGCTGGGCCTCCCGGTAGACATGCCGGACGTCGTCCGGCGCGTCGGTCGGCCCGGCCGCGCCCCCGGTCACCGGATGCCCGAGCACGGCGGACAGCTCCCGCTGCGCCGCCCGGGCGGCGCCCGCCGGATCGTCACCCGGCAGCAGGAGCACGATATGGCCGCCGTCGACGTACTTGAGCCCCGAGAGCCAGTGCGCGTACGACGCCGCCCAGGCGTTGGCCCGGCTCTGCGAACCGCCTTCGGGTCGGACCACGACGACGACGTGCGGCTCCCGCAGGTCGACGGCGAGCCGGCGGCCCCGGGCCGCGAGCTGCCCCGGCGGCAGCTGGGAGACGTGGAGCAGATCGTGCAACAGCTCGTCCCTGACCTGGCCCTCGGCCACCGCCGTACTGCGCTGCATCAGCAGTTGGACGGCGACGGCCTGCGCGGCCATGCCCAGCAGCTGCTCCTGCTCCTCGGACGGGGGTCGCGCACTGCACCACACCAGGGTGCCGAGGCTCTCCGTACCCCCGGTGACCGGGCACGCGGACAGCACGCCGCCCACCCCGTCGTCGCACCGGACGAGTCCGCCGACGGCCTGCGCGTCCAGGCAGACCCGGTCGATCAGCGCGTTGTCTACGCGGGTTGACCCACGGCCCGAAAAAACCGGGAAGCCCTCCGTCTGCGCGAGATCCTTGCTGACGATGTCGCGTACCAGCAGGGCTCCGCCCAGTTCGGCGGCCGCCCGCTCCACCAGGGCGGCCGGCTCCCCGCTGCCGAGCGCCAGGTCGACGAGGCTCCGGTGGACACCGTGCAGCCCGCGCGCGGTGGCGAGGGAGTCCACGGCCTGCGAGACGTCGCCCGTCAGCTCCGCGACCTCGGTCCGGGTCCGCTCCAGCAGCCGGGTCCGTTCGATGGCGACGGCCGCGAGGTCGGCCAGCGAGGTCATCAACGCGATCTCGTTGGGCAGGAAGTGACGGATGTTGCGGTCCGCGACGTAGAGCACGCCCAGCGTCGAGTGCTCGTGGCGCAGCGGGACGGCCATGATCGCCCGCAGCCCCTCGGAGCGCACCACATGGTCGATGGCCTCGTTGTGGACGAAACTCTCGTCCCCCATGTAGTCGGGTGTCCAGAAGGGAGCGGACCGCTGCTGCGCGTGCCCGCCGACCCCGCCACCGCTCGGCACCCTGAAGCCCACGGTGATCGCCGAGGCGTGTCCGTCCGCGGCCCGGACGCAGGACGCCCCGTCGTCGCCGGGCAGACTCACCCACGACATGTCCAGGCCCATCAGCAGCCGGGCCCTGCGGGTGATGACGGCCAGCAGGCTGTCCAGGTTGTACGGGTGGGTCAGGTCGCGGGCGGTGTCGACCAGCGCGGACAGCCCGGCCTCGCGCTGCTGACGGCGGGCGAACAGCTGCCTGACCTCCAGGGAGCGGTTCTTGGCCGCGACGACCCCGGCCAGCTCGGCCTCGGAGGCGCCCTCCTCGGCCGCCCGCCGGACCAGCTCCTCGAACTGCTCGACGGGCGCCTCCCTTGCCAGCAGTTCGAGCATGGCAAGCGCGTACCCGTCGAGTGGTCCTGCACCGGTCGGCATCCTGCGGCTCCCCCCGAGCAAATGTGCAAGATCGATGGAAAGCTAAGTCACAAGTTTCTCACCGGTCAACAAGTTCCCGGCCGCGCCGGGATATAAGGCCAGTTCACCCCCCTTGACTGTGGCGCGATCACCTCCCCGGCGACCAAGTGCTGTCGCCGGAGCACCTTCCGCCCCACCCGCACCGTCCATGACGCTCGGTACGACGGGCAGCGCACAGTGCGACGCCGCCGAGCCGATCGGAACAGGTGAGGAACTCATGCCGTACACCCCGCAGGTACAGGACTACCGGCGCTCGCTGGAACGCAGCCGCCAGTCCCTCGGGCGTGCGGACCGCCCCGCCGTCTTCCCGCTGGCCGGACGGCAATGGGACCTGCTCGACGAGGTGTTCGCGCCGGTGTACTCGCCGTCGACGGGCGTCGCCCTGGACTTCCTCGGGCTCACCGAACCCGGTGACGGCCGGGTCCACCGGGGCTCGTTCCTGGAGATCGGCTGCGGCACGGGTGTCATCGCGGTGACCGCCGCGCTGGCCGGCCACGGGCCGGTCGTCGCCTCGGACATCAACCCCCGCGCGGTGCGGAACGCGGCCGTCAACGCCCGCCGCCACGCCGTGACGGACCGGGTCAGAACCGTGCAGGGCGACCTGTTCGCCGGGCTCGGCGACGACGAGCGCTTCGACACCGTCTTCTGGAGCTCGAACTACGTGCTGGGCCCCGACCACTACCAGTACGAGTCGCACCACGAACGCGCCTACGTCGACGCCGGCTACCGGTCGCACCGCCGCTACCTGGAGCAGGCACCGCACCGGACGACGGCGGGCGGGCAGGCCCTGCTGCACTTCAGCAGCCGGGGCGACTACCCGTACCTGACCCGCATAGCCGCCGAGGCCGGCCGCGAGCTGCGCCTGCTGGGCAGTTGCCAGGTCCGGGAAGGGGAGTACGGCGACGACCTCGTCGAGCACCTGCTCCTCCAGATCCTGACCACCGGCTGACCGGCCCGCCCGGACGAGGAGAGACCAGACGTCCATGCGCACACTGCTCGTCGACAACCACGACTCGTTCACCTACAACCTCGTCCACCAGATCACGCGCGTGACAGGCCGGGAGCCGACGGTCGTCCGCAACGACGACCCGCACTGGCACCCCGCGCTGCTGGCGGACTTCGACAGCGTCGTCGTCTCACCGGGACCGGGAACCCCGGCACGCGCCGCGGACTTCGGCATCTGCCGGGAGATCGTCGAGCGCGCCGCGCTGCCGCTGCTCGGCATCTGCCTCGGCCACCAGGGCATCGGGCTGGTGCACGGCGCGAGCGTCGGCCGCGCCCCGAAGCCCCGGCACGGACAGACCTCTCCGGTGCTGCACGAGGGCGACGGACTCTTCGCGGGGCTGCCGTCCCCGTTCGAGGCGGTGCGCTACCACTCGCTCGCCGTGACCGGCCTCCCGGAGCACCTGGAGGTCACCGCCTGGACGCCGGACGGGGTGGTCATGGGCCTGCGGCACCGGACCCGACCGCTCTGGGGCGTGCAGTTCCACCCGGAGTCGATCTGCTCCGAGTACGGCGACGAACTACTGGCCAACTTCTGCGAACTGGCCCGCTCGGCGCGCCCTCGCTCTCGACGGCACGAACCGGCCCGCTCCGGAGCCGGCCTCACCGCCGAGACCCTCCACCCGCGCCCGGCCACCACACTCACCCCGGGGAGCGCGGGCACCGCAAGCACCCCGGCCGTCCGCGCCGCCCCGGCGGCCCCTGCGGCCGCAGCCGTTCCAACCGCCTCAACCACACCGGCCACCCCGGCCACCCCGGCCGTCCAGGGCACCCCTGGCGCTTCTGGCCGCACCCCGGCCGTCCACGCGACCCCGGCGGCGCCGGCCGTTCCGACCGCCACAGCCGCCCCGGCCGCACCGGCAGCCCCAAGCAGCATCCCGCCGGCCACCCCGGCCCCGACGCGCCGCCCCCTGCGGGTGCTCACCGCTCAAGTTCCCACCCCCTGCGACGACGAGACCCTCTTCGAGCGGCTCTTCTCCGGTGCCGACCACGCGTTCTGGCTGGACAGCAGCCGACGCGACGAGCAGGGACGGTTCTCGGTCATGGGCGACGCCCGCGGGCCGCTGGCCCGGGTGGCGACGGCCGAGGTCGCCACCCGCACCGTCACCGTACGGTCGGCGACGTCCGAGGAGACCGTCGAAGGGCCGTTCCTCCAGTGGCTCGACCACGACCTCGCGACCCTCGACGTCGACGTACCCCCGCTCCCCTGCGGCTTCGCCCTCGGCTGGACCGGCTACCTGGGGTACGGGCTCAAGGCCGAGTGCGGCAGCCGGGCCGGCCATCGCGCCGAGGAGCCCGACGCCGTGATGGTCTTCGCGGACCGGGCCCTCGTCCTCGACCACGAGACGGGCACCACCCATCTGCTGGCCCTCACCGAGACCGACGCGACACGCGCCGCCCGCGACTGGCTCGACGACACCGCCCGAAGGCTCGCCAAACTGACAGGGGCCCCTGCCGTCCGGCCGCCCGAACCGCCCGTGGACCTCGGTGAGGTGCGGCTGCGCCACGACCGCACGGCCTACCTCCGCCTCGTCGACGAGTGCCAGGAGGAGATCGCCGCCGGGGAGAGCTACGAGATCTGCCTCACCAACATGGCCGAGGTCCAAGGCGACTTGGACCCCTGGCAGGGGTACCGCTTCCTGCGCCGCACCAGCCCCGCCCCGTTCGGCGCGCTGCTCCGGTTCGGCGAACTGTCCGTGCTCTCCACCTCCCCCGAGCGGTTCCTGCGGATCTCGTCCGACGGGGTCGTCGAGTCCAAGCCCATCAAGGGCACCCGCCCGCGCGGCTCCACCCCGGCGGAGGACGCCGCGCTCGCCGCCGATCTGCGCACCCACGAGAAGGACCGCGCCGAGAACCTGATGATCGTCGACCTGGTCCGCAACGACCTCGGCCGGTGCGCCGAACCCGGCACCGTGCGCGCCGACCCGGTCTTCGCCGTCGAGAGCTACGCCACCGTGCACCAGCTCGTCAGCACGGTGACCGCGCGGCTGCGCCGCGACAGCAGCCCGGTGCGCTGTCTGCGCGCGGCCTTCCCCCCGGGGTCGATGACCGGCGCGCCCAAACTGCGGACCCTGGAGATCATCGACCGTCTGGAGAACGGCCCGCGCGGGGTGTACTCCGGCGCCATCGGATATCTGTCCCTCTCCGGCGCCGCCGAGTTCAGCGTCGTCATCCGCACCGCCGTCGTCACCCCCGGCCGGCTGCGCTACGGGGTGGGCGGCGCGATCGTGGCGCTGTCCGAACCGGCGGCGGAGTTCGAGGAGACCGTGGTCAAGGCGGCCCCGCTGCTCGCCCTGACCGGTACCGGCCTCCCCGCCGCCCTGCCGGACCCGGTGCCTGCGTCCACCCGCTGACGCCGCCGCGGGCCCGGCCCTGTCAACCGAACCGGGCCCGCAGCAGCTCCTCGCCGATGACCTCGACATCCACGTCCCGCTCCGCGAGCAGGCGCAGTGCCCGCGTGGACTGCTCGTGCCGCCCCATCAGCGTGTCGCCTTCGAGCCCGGCCCCGCGGGCCGCCGCCTCCACCGTCTCCACCGTCAGCACGTGAGCGGTGTTCCAACTGACCAGCGAGCGCACCTGCTCGGGCCGCGTCTGCGACCACAGCAACATCGGCGGACGGGCGCCGGCTTCGCGCAGGCTCTGCCAGGGCTCGCACGCCAGCGCCAGCTCCCGCGTCCGGTACAGCAGCCGGGCGGTGGCCAGTCCGGCCGTGTCGCGCAACCCGCTCGCCACACCGTCCGGAAGCCGGTCGAGGCGGGCGTTCACCTCCGCGTCGAGCACCCCCAGGTCGCAGGAGGTGGCAACGCCCAGGGCCCGCAGGTCCACACCGCGCGCCCGGGCCCGCTCCAGGCCGGCGCGCTGAGCATCCAGTACGGCACGGTACTGCCGCACCGAGACCACCACCGTGGACTCGATGCCGATGCCCTCGGCGAGACACCCCGTCACCGCGTCGATGCCGGCCCGGTTCGCCGGAACACCGACCAGCAGGTTCGGTCGGTCCACCCCGCTGCACAGCACGCGCGCCGCCGCCAGCCAGGCCGCCGGATCCGACAACCCGTCAAAGGCCGCCGCGGCGACGGCCACGAAGCCACCCCGTGCCCGCAGGAGGTCACACACCGCCCGGACCGCGCCGTCCGGCACTCCGACCGGCATGCGGATGCCACGGAACCCGCACGACACGGCGTCGAGGACCGATGGCTGCTCCCCCTGGGACGCCGCCCACCAGGGCGAGACCCCCTCGGCGGCAAGCTCCTTCAGGAGCTTCCTAGCTTCAGCCGTCATCACCCCTCGACGCTAAGCCGGAGAGGCCGGGCCGTCGACCGCGAGGCCCAGAGGCTGTCAAGTCACCACGGACTCTGTCAGGTGCGTACACGGGAGCCGTACCGGACGGCGCCGCGTGCCCGCGAACGAGCCCGGCCCCGAACCCACGGCTGAGACCACCATGGAGACCGGCGACCACCACGCGACCCGCGTTCCCGACGCCGTCGCTCCACCCGCCAAAAGCAAAAGCCCCAGGTCACGGCGAGTGAGTCCTGAGGCTTCGGCAGAGCCGCCTTCGGGATTCGAACCCGAGACCTACGCATTACGAGCTGTCCGGGCTTGTTCCAAACTGGTCCATGGACGTCCGCCAGTGGGGTCGCGTTGCAGGTCAGGCCACGTGCCGGACAGCCACGGACGAGCGCGTACCGTGCCGGATTGAGCAGCAATCGAGACTAGAACTGAGACTGGCCCCAGTCGGACAGCAACGCCTCGGGCCAGAAGTGCAGAAGCAGGGGGGCTTGTCGGTGAGCACCGCTACCATCCGGGATGCCTCACGGGACGACGAGCGGAGTCAGAGGATGGGCGACGTGAACGAATCAGCAGTCAAGCGGAAGTTGGGTATCCCGAACTGGCGGAACCTGTCCAAGGACAAGGTGCTCAAGTTCGCGGCAGCAATGCCCGAGATGGCCACTGAGGTGCGGCTCAAGCTCATCGAGCAGTTCCCCTCCTTCAAGGACCTGGGCAAGGCCAACATCGATGCGGTCGCCGAGGCCCACAAGTCCACTCTTGCAGCCAACGAGAACAGTCAGGACCACTTCTACAAGGCTGCGCAGGACCAGCGGGACGCCCTGCAGGCCGACCTCGGTCGGGACGACCTGAGCGAGGCACAGCGGGAGTCCCTGCACGACCGCTTCGAACGAAACGTGGGGCGGGTATCCGAGAAGGACAGCGAGAGCAAGCAGTTTTTGATGGCGGGGATGAGGGTGGCGGCAGTCGCTGGTGCAGCCGTCGTCGGGCTGGGCGTGGTATTCGTCGGCGGCAAGATCGCTGGAGCGAGCGAGGACGGTTCCGAGGAATCCCAGTAGGACTGCTATTAATCAGACTGGCAGCCAGGTCCACGGAGCGGCTCCCAAGGCGCCCTCGACAGTGCACTGCGCCTCACCGAGACTGATTGCCATGGGGGACAGTGCGATGTGGGTCGCAGCTTTCACCGGCGGTACGGCCGTCTTAGCCAGCTGGGTGACCAACCTCGGGAACGTAAGGGCTGCCCGGGTCCAAACCGAGGCATCGATACAGGCTCAGCATCGAGGGCGAGTTCGGGAACTACGACGCGCGGCCTACCTTGAGCTGATGCAACGCTCCCATGACACGGCGGAGCTGTACTGGAAGGTCTCGGACGCCTTCCTCCAGACACCCGACCCCCAGCAGCAGTTGGCGCGACTGGAGGAGCTGCGCGTTGAACTGCGCGAAGCCTACGCACCACTCATGCAAAGCGTCCGGGTCGTCGCCCTAGAGGGGCCGGCCGCCACTGCCGATGCAGCTCAGGCCGTTCAAGACGCTGCGCTGAAAGTGAACCAATGCCTGTGGCACATCACCCGCGGAGACGCAGACGCGCGCGATCGCTTTGACGTTGCAGAGGCCGCCTACCGGCAATGCCAGGCGCGATTCGTCGAGCGAGCGCGCGCAGCGACTGAGGCCTCTTGATCGCCTGATCGCTCGGTCTGAGCGCTCGGCCCTCCGCCACACGACGCCGCGCGCCCCACCCTGAGTACCACCCATTGCCAGGTTCACCCGTGCTCGGAGCCGCCCACCGGTCGCTCACCGTCTGCTTTGTTGCAGTCCTGGCATACGCGGGCAACGTCGCCGCTGGCCATGCCTTCCGGCCAGAAGCGCTCAAGCCTCACTGTGTCTCCAGCGAAGAAATTCGTTCGCCCTTTTTTACCGGAGAAATGGAACTGATAGTCAAGGTTGAACCAGTCGAACCCCAGGTGGCTATAGGTTCCCTCCACCTGACCATGGGCGCCGTACATGTAACCGTGGTCCCCTAGCCACAGACTTCCGCCAGATTCTCCGTGAGTCTCCGTCATGTGCTTCCCGAGCTCGTACTTCGCCATGTTGATGTTCATCTGCATATCCAAGTTCGGAAGCACTTTAAGTGTCCCGTCCATGTAGTCCTTCAAGGCTTGAGGGACCAGCACCTTGTCCTCGGCGAGGCGACAGCAGATACTTTTGACGAAGTACCGGCCGAGATCCCTACGCCTGTTCCTCCAGTCGCGGCCGTAAACCTGAAAAAGCCGGAACGATCCAACCTTCACTATGGCCTCGGTGTTCCGGTGAGCGAAGGTGGCGAAGTCTTCATACGCCAAGTCGAAAGGCTGACTCCTGGCGTTATTGCACGTTGCACACAGCACTCTGGCGAACTTCAGCTTGTCCGAGTTGGGCCCCTGGATGCGTTCCTCGCGATCGCTTCCTGAGCGAACTCGCACAACTCCGCCGGTCCACGGGGCTGACCCGAAGGATCGCACCACGTCAGACTTCTTGTGTCGATGTTCCCGAGAATCCGCCGGGCTGCCACACCACCAGCAGTTTCCCTGATAGTCGTGTTGCAAAGAAGCATGCCGGGGGTGCTGGGAGATTGAATCTTGGTTTGCACTCATACTGAATAATCCCATACGACCTAGGAAATTCCTAGCGCCAAGAATACCATCGCAAGGTCACCCTCATACGTGACGTGCGATTCACTTGCTTCGGGAGGTTCGAATCGAGTGCGATAACGACGAAGATCACTTTCGGAGAAGTAGATCGAATTGGGGTCGTCCGCATGGAACTGGTTGCGCTTGCTGATCCTCGCCCAAAGCTCGTCATGACTTGCTACGAGATAGACGAGGACGGGGACGGCTCCAACATCGGTGGCGATTGCCCGCCACCTAGCCCGATCCTCAGGCGTCCAAAAGCCGTGGTCGACCACGACATCGTGCCCCGCCTTGAGCTGCCCTCTGAGTTCGTCGGCCACGTCGTCGAGGACTGGCCGCTCAAGGGTGGGAAAAGTACCTCGGGGAAAGTCCACCCCATACACGCCGTGCCGGCGGTACATCTCTTCGTCCGGACACAGCCGTACGAATCCACGATCCGTGAGGGCGCGGGAAAGGGTGGTCTTGCCGGATCCGGGGAGTCCGGCCATCAGGACACAGAACGGTGGGCGTGGTGGCATCGGTCTCGTCATGGTCTGGGAGATGGCGGCCATCTCCGCTTCGCCTTCGGCCGTGATTGTGCCAGTCCGGCGGGCCACGAGCAGCGACCCCAGGCGCTCTTCGAGCAGGTTCGCGAGCGTGTCATCCATGACCATCAGGGAGAGACCTCCGACTCTGTACGCCATGTACGGCCAGGGCTCCCGAGGTCAACGCCGTATTCCACGATGTTGCCTTCGCTGTCCACGAACTTCGCTGTCATCACAACCACCGGCTCCGTCGGCGGGTTTTCAGAATCCAACTCCAAGAGCCGCGCGTACTCCGGGGTGAGTAGACGGGCAGAGGCGCTGTCGATGCGATGCCTGATGGGATGGCCGGTCACCTGGGCAATGAGCTGGAGCGATGTTCCCCCCGTGAGGCGCTCACTCGCCGCCAGTTGCGGAATCAGTTTCCCGTACCGAGCAGGAATCCATGACGTGCTGTGGGCCACGATGCCGTGCCTGTCTCGATAGACCCGGCTTCGGCGGATCACATCGGAACCAGGCTTGATGTCCAGCGCCTGGGCCACTTCGGCGGGTGCGGACACCACGCCGGCCTGATGCGAGTCGGACCTTTCACCGGCCCCCCAACTAGACCCGGTGCGACGCCCCCGGTCCTGGCGCTGGGCTCCCGAAGACATCGGAGCCGGCTGGTCTAGAACCTCCGTCCCGATGCCGTGGATCCCTCGCACCAGACCCTCGTTGCGCAGCTTGCGCAGGGCCTTCTCAGCCGTCGCGGTACTCACTTTCCACTCTTCCGCGAGGTTCTTGATGCTCGGCAGGAGGGATCCCGGCTGTAGCTGACCGGACGTAATCAGCTCCGTGTAGTGGGCGGCAATCTTCGCGTACGGCGCCCGATTGTCGGCCTGGCCTGCCATGTCGCCTTCTCCCTGTCGTCGCTTCCCTGAGGTTCCCTAGCTTACCGCTTGACACCGCAGGGAACCCTAGGGAACCCTAGGGATGTGCCCGGAGGAAAGCCCCTGCAGGGGGGTGAGTACGAAGTGAGCACGCATTGATTGAGAACTCAACAGAGAGCCGATCCAGCCGCCTGCACACGGGCGGTCGATGGGTCGCGAAGTGAGCCCGAGTGCTCACGGTCCTTGACGCCTCTCTACGGGGCGTCATGGGCCGTGGCTGCTCGGCCGAGCAGACCAACAACAACGGCGAGCGGCTCCCGGGGTGCCTCCCGGGAGCCGCGTTCGGGCCGTTCCACCGACTAGGGAGAACACGACCCAATGAAGAACATCGTCACTGTTCAGGACGCTGTTACCGCGTTCGCCGATTGGATCGAGCCGACGCTCGCGGAGCTGGACGCGATCGAGCTGGAGTCTCCGCTGATCCTGGCGGAGGTCGACCTGCTCGACGCGCAGATCAAGGCCCTCGACCGCCCCGCGAACGAGGTCGACGCCCGCCGGATCCGCCGGGCCTGTATCCGGGTCCTGGCGGCGCGGCGGGACGTGGCCAACCGTGCGGCCGGCGCGAGCACGGCGGGCGGCGCGGCATGAACCTTCGCCGCAAGGGCCGTGCCGCGCTGGTGCTGGCGCTGGTCGGTGTGGTCGGCATGGCGTTCCGCGTCTCGTGGAACGCGCTGCGAGACATCGCCGGCGCGATCGGCGCGGACGATACCGCCGCCGTCCTCTACCCGTTCGTGGTCGACGGGCTGATGGCGCTGGCGCTGGTCGCCACGCTCGTTCTGGTCGACGACGACCGCAAGTTCGCGCTGCGGGTGCTGGGCACCTACACGATCGCCTCACTCGTCCTGAACTACGTCCACGGCCTGGTCCCGGAGTTGCACGGCCGGGCGGTCGAGTTGGGCGGGGTCGCGGAGTGGGAGGCGGCGAACTGGGCGCTGGTGCTGCTGGCGACGTCGCTTCCGGTCGGGTCGATCTACTTCGGATCCGATCTGGTCGCGAAGGTGCTGCACCACCGCCCCGCCCCGATTCCCGCCGCAGACACGAATACGGAGGAATCTACCGAGATCGAGAGGAAACGGTCTACGGCTGACCTACTCGAATCGACCCCGGCCCCCATGGTCACGCTGACCCGGCTGAGGGTGCCGGATCCAGTCGCGATCGACCTGGGCAAGTCGACTCTCCCCCTCAAGCCCGTACGGGCCATCCCCGCCCCGATCGCCCGGACGGTTCCGGCGGGATCGACCCGGCCGCGCGCGGTGACGGGCAAGGTTCCGCCGGCCGCCCGATCGGCACGACCGAAGCGCACGCCGGATCAGTTGCTCGCCGAAGCGCGGTCGGTCACGGCCGGCTGGACGGAGGCGCAGATCACGGCGGAGGGAATCCGCCGAGAGGTGCACACCTCGCCCGTCAACGCGCGGATGCTGCGTGACACCCTGCTCGCCGAACGCGGCCGGCAGACGGGCCCGGCGGCGCCCTGATGTCCGGCGCGTGGGGCAAGTGCTTCGACCCGACCGGCGCCTTGTACGGGGTGCCCACCTACCCGTGGCGGCTCGCCCCGGACGGGCTGGCCACACGCCGGCAACTGCGGGCGCAGGGACTGCGTCCGGGCGGTCAGCCGATAGCGGCACAGGCCATGCGCCAACTGCGCCGCACCGGCGGCATGCGGGTCGCCTACCTCTACCGCGTCGAGCTGGCCAAGCCGGTCCGGCCGATGACGTCCCGCAAGTGGGGCGCGCTCGCGCTGGCGATGCTCGCCCGCCGCACCTGCCCGAAGTGCCGCGTGATCTACGACTACTGCATGCCCCGCTCTCTCGGCATGTGCCCGCTGTGCGCCTTCCCCGAGCCCGCCGAATCTTTGAGGAGTGCCTGACATGGGCAAGCCCGACACCCGCCGCCTGGACAAGGCAATTCAACAGACCACCCGCAAGCTCGAAGCGGTCCGCAACCGCGAGATGTGGCCGCTGGACGGCCGCGAGCGGCGCGCGGTCCTGGCCGGTCTTGCCGGCGGCTCGTACCGCGTCCTGCGGGGCGAGGCCCCCACCCGCGCGGAACGCAGGCTGGAGACCGCATGGAGTTCTGCGGAGACCCGGCTGGTCGCGGAGATCGCCGCGCTCACGACCGAGCGGCAGCGCGTCGTGAACGAGCACGCCGCCGCCAAGGCCGCGAAGAAGTCGTCGGGGTGGTGGTGAGCATGCCGCGCCCCGTCCTGATCTCGCACTTTCACTGCCCGGACTGCGGGCCGCTGGTGTTCGGCGTGACCCGGGCCATCTGCGGCCAGGTGATCCCCGCTCCGGTCGTCGGTGACGGCCCCGAGCGCAGGTGCCCGGCCTGCAAGGCAGTACTGCGCACCCACCACAAGACCAGCCACCGCCGCTAACCCCCGCGCGGGCGCCGGCCGCCACCGGGCCGGCGCCCGCCCTTCCTCTTCTCGCCCCGTTCGCCGCAGTCAGGAGCCTTTCCGTCATGGGTGACAACGTCATTCGCCTGCACAAGAACACCGACCCGCCGGCCGTGACCACGCTGACCGTGGTCCCCGAACCGGCACCGACCCCGCTGTGGGTGCGGTCCGGCCGCGCCGTCAAGCACGCCGTCACGCACGAGCACACCAAGACCGCCGCCCGTACCATCGCCCGCCACAGCCTCTACGTGGTCGGTGGCGCGCGGATCGTGGGCCGTCGCACGTGGGACGGCCGGACCGCCGCCCGCTACGAGCGCTACATGCGCACGGCGGAAGCCGCGGGGAACATGGAGCTGGCCGCCGAGTGGGAGGAGCGCGGACAGCGCTACCGCGACGCCCGCCACCGCCGCCGCATGGACCTGCTCCACTCCCCCCTGGACGCGGGCAAAAGCGCGCTGGTCGGCACCGGGATGGGCATAGGCGGCCTGGTCGCCCTCGGCATCGTCATGGCCATCGCCACCAAGGACCTGTCCGACGTCGTCACCCCGCTCATGGCGGCCGTCGACTTCATCAACCTTCTGATCACCATCGTTCAGGTGGTCTGGGGTCCGCTAGTCACCCTGGGCCCGTTCCTCGCTCTCCTCGCGCTGTGGGCGGTCGGCAGCAAACAGCAGGCCGCACCCGCGTGGGCTCTGCCCGCCAACGTCCGCAACAGTGTGGGTGAGCCGATCACCCCCTCGATCGTGGTCAAGGCTCTGCGCGACCTGCGAGTGCCCGACCTGGCCAAGGCCATCAAGGAGATGGGCGACGCCGGCGCCTCCATGCTCGGACCCATCCGGATCGCCGGATGCGGTGTCGAGGTCGACGTCACCCTTCCCTCTGGGGTGTCGACGAACGAGGTGCAGGCCAAGCGGCGCAAGCTCGCCGAGAACCTCACCCGGCACGAGCACGAGGTGTTCATCATGATCGCGGAGGCAGCGCGCACGGTGCGGCTGTGGATCGCCGACTCGGGTGCGCTGGACGAGCCGATCGGCCCGTCCCCGCTGGTCACCGACGAGACCATGACCGCGAACTACAAGACCGGTAAGGCCCCGTGGGGTCAGGACCTGCGCGGGGATGCCGCCGCTCTCAGCCTCTACCAGCGGCACCTGCTCATCACCGGTCTGTCCAACCAGGGCAAGACCGCCGCGCTCCGGTCGCTCGCGCTGTGGCTGGCGCTGGACAAGTCGGTGCAGTTCTGGATCGGTGACCTCAAGGGCATCGGCGACTGGAAGATGTTCAACGGCATCGCCGACGTCCTCATCGAGGGGCCGACCGACGATCACGTCATCCAGGTCACGGAGATGGTCGAGAACGCCGTGGCGGAGATGAACCGCCGTCTCCTGGCGCCGTCCGGAACGGTATTCCCGCCGCTCATCGTGATCGTGGACGAAGCGCAGGTCGCGTTCATGTGCCCGGTCAAGGACGACGAAAAGCGCCCCTACGGCGGCTCCTCCTCCACCTCCCGCTACTTCATGGCCGTCCGCAAGATCCACAACCAGGGGCGCGCGGTCGACGTGCTGCTGTGGGAGGGCACCCAGGACCCCACCGACCAGAACCTTCCCAAACTGGTCCGCGAAGGCGCTCACACCCGCGCCTCCCTCGTGCTGGGCACCGAATCCCAGGCGCGGATGGCGCTGGGGGACAAGGCCATCAACGGCGGCGCAGCCCCGCACCTGCTGCGCCAGGGCCTGGACAAGGGAACCCTCGTGGTCGCCTCCGACGGCATCGAGATCCCCAAGGGCCAGACGTCCATCACCGTGCGCACCCACTTCATCGACGACGACCCGGCCGCCGAGGTCGCCGCCCGCGCCAAAGCCCTGCGCGACGGCGTCACCACCCTGCACGCCATCGAGCGGGGCGAGGAGCGCGACCCGCTCGCCGACATCGCATCCGTGGTCGGCAACGCGGCGCGGGTGCGCACCCAGGACGTCATCAAGGGGCTCGCGCTGCTGAACGAGGACGCTTACGGCGGGTGGTCATTCACCGACCTCACCCGCGTCCTGGACGGCACCGGAGCCGAGCCCTACAAGTCCGACGGAGTCAAGGTCATCGGCCGCGACCGCCTCGCCCGCGCCCTCGTCAACCGCGACGGAGACGGTTCCGCTTCCGCCTCCGAGTAGAGGGAGGCACACCCTCCCCGGGTCAGGGAGGCAGGGAGAACTCCCTGAACCCCTCCCTGACCCGCATCCCTGGTCCTGACCTGCACGAATGATCCATCAGGGAGGCAGGGAGGCGCGCAGGTCAGCACCCCTGAAACCCCCTCCACAGCCCACCTAGCAGGGTGTGCCTCCGCCTCCCTGACTCACCGCCAGAAGGGATTCCGCATGTACCCCGAGCACGCCCACAACACGCCCGCGCTGCGGTCCGTGGAAGTCCACCACCCCACCCCCGTCACCCCGGCCACGCCGTACGCGGCACCCCTCGTTCCCGTCCAGCCGGGCAGCGTCCCGACGGTCGCGAGCGTGGTCCTGCCGGACGGCCGTGTCGTCACCGGATACGCCGTCACCCCCATGCAGACCGAACCGGTCGCCACCAAGCCGGCCGTGTCCCAGACGGCGGTGAACGTCGCCCTCGGAGGCGTCGGGTTCCTCGCCGTCTGTGGGGGGCTGCTGATGCTCACCACGTTCATCACCGCGCTGGCCGCACTGGTCACCCAGCTCATCACGCTGGCCGCCGTCATCTTCGGCGGGTGGATCGCCGTGCAGATCTTCAGCAGCAACCGCCACGGCTCCGGGACCACGGTCAACATCCGCAAGGCCGTGATCAAGCGCAACCGCTTCTACCAGTAGCTACGCCAAGGGCGGCCCCCGTTCTCGCCAAAGTCCGGGGCCGCCCTTGCCCAACCAGCCCACTACAGACCTGTTGGAGGTCACCCAGCATGCAGCAACCCACCACCATCGGGCGAGTGCTCGCCTTACTCTCCCGGATCGAGCCCCTTCGGGTGCTGGACGCCTACTCCTGCATCGGCGGCGGCACCGAGGGCTACCGGCGCGCGTTCGGGAACTGCCACATCACCGGCGTCGACATCCAGGCGCAGCCGGACTACCGGGGCGACGCCTTCCACCAGGGCGACGCGGTCGAGTACATCCGCGCCCACGGGCACGAGTTCGACTTCATCCACGCGTCCCCGCCGTGCCAGGGCGAGGGAGCCCCGACCAAGGGCACGAACGCCGCCCGCAACAAGGCGATCGGCCGCACCTACCCTCGGCTCATCGTCCCCACCCGGGACGCGCTGGAGGTTACGGGCCGGCCGTACGTCATCGAGAACGTGCCCGGTTCCGAGGTGCGTAAGGACGTCCGCCTGTGCGGGGAACAGTTCGGGCTGGCCGTGCTCATGCACCGCTACTTCGAGTTGGGCGGCTGGACCACCGCGCAGCCAGCCCACCCCGAACACCGGGGCTACGTGCGCGGCTACCGACACGGCGAGTGGCGGGACGGCCCCTACGTCGCCGCCTACGGCAAGGGCGGTGGCAAGGCCACCGTCGCCGAGATCCGCGACGCCAAGCGGATCGACTGGTCGACGGATCACCTCAGGCTGCGCGAGGCGCTCCCGCCCGCCTACACCGAATGGATCGGGCGCGCGTTCCTCGCCGCCCACGCTCCCGCGCTGGAGGTGGCCGCATGACCACCGCCGCGCCCCTGCTCGACACTGCGCTCATGCTGGCCGGACACGGCATCCCGCCCCTGCCGCTGCGGGCAGGGAAGGTGCCGTTCGGGAACTGCCCGGACTGCGCGAAGAACGCCTGCGGTGGCCGGCCGAACATGAAAACCCCCGGCCCCTGCACCTGCCCGCGCCCGTGCCACGGCTGGGCCGCCGCCACCACCGACCCGAACGTCATCAACTCGCCGACATGGGCGCGGGCGTGGCGGGAAGCGGCGGGATTGGCCTATCACCCCGGCGGCGCCGGCCTCACGGTCGTGGATCTCGACAACGCGGAAGCCATCGCGTGGGCCCGTACGAGCCTGCCCGCGACGCTCACCGTGCCCACGACCCGGGGTGAGCACTGGATCTACCGGGGCGCCATGCAGGGAGCCAACGCCGTACGTCCCGGCGTCGACATCAAGTCCCTTATGGCATACGCCCGTTGGCTCCGACCCGGTACCGGCGCCATGGCCGCTCTCCCGGACTCTGTCCGCGCGCTGACCGTCAAGGAACCGTCCACGGCCCGCAGGTCGCCACAGACGCTCTCAGTGCCCCTCAGTGGCCAGCGGGGAGCGTGCCCGCACCGTACGTCGACCTATCTGGACCGTGGGATCGCCATGGCGGTGCAACGCATCACCGAGGCCCGCGAGGCGGTGCATGCCACCGTCTACCGGACGTTCCTCGCCGTGCTGTCCACGCATGGCCGGTGCGGCTGCCTCACCGACGCTCACACCACACGGCTGTTCACCGCCGCGCAGGCCAGGGGCGAATCGCCCCGGCACTGCACCGACGCGTGGACCAACGCCCTGACCACGCTTGGACTGAGCCATGTCTGAGGACGAGAAGAACCCCGCCCGCCAGATCATCGCGGATTACGCGCAGTCCCACTTCCGCTACTTCCGCACCGCCGACGGGACCGTGTACGCGCAGAAGAACGGCCACCCCGTGGCCCGCCCGATGCGCTCGCAGGGCACCACGGGCAGCCACCGGCAGGAACTCATGGTCGGCCTGTTCAAGGACGGTCGCGGCGTGTTCAACGGATCAGCGATGAAGGAGGCGTTGGACTTGATCGAAGCGCTCGCGCTGGAGTCGGACACGCACGCCGTGCACATCCGCGTTGCCCCCGGGTTCGACGGAGCGACATGGCTGGACCTGGGCCGCGACGACGGACAGTCCGTCCGCATCCACCCCACCGGCTGGGACATCCTCACCCCCGACCCCCATGAAGTGTGCTGGCGGCGGACACAGCTCACCGGGGAACTCCCGGTGCCGGTCAAGGACACCGACGGCAAGGGGATCGACCTGCTGATGCGGCTGTGCAACTTCGCCAACGCCGAAACCGAATGCCTGGCCATCGCTTGGCTGATCGGCTGCCTCGGACCCTCCGTACCGGTCCCCGCGCCGTTCCTCACCGGACCCCAGGGAGCAGGCAAGTCCACCGGCGGCCGGATGCTCACCAGGATCATCGAGGGCATGAGCGGCGACCTGCGCCGGGCACCGAAAGACGAAGAGAACCTGATCGCGGCGGTCGCAGCGGGATGGATCACCGCGCTGGACAACCTCTCCCACATGACGCCGGACCTCTCCGACGCCATGTGCTGCATCGTCACCGGAGCCGAGAGCGTCAAACGCGCCCTGTTCACCGACGGGGACGTCTTCCGCGTCGGCTACCGCCGGCCGCTCCTGCTGACCGGAATCGACGTCGGCGTCATCCGGCCCGACCTCGCCGAACGGCTCCTGCCCCTGCGCCTGGAACGGCCCCGCGTCCGCCGCACGGAGGCGGAACTGTGGGCGGACTACGCGGAAGTCCTGCCCGTCGTCCTCGGCTCGCTCCTGGACCTCACCGTCAAGGTCCGAGCCGTGGAGGCGGAGACGCCCACCGATCTGCGCATGGCGGACTTCGCGCACCTGTGCGCGCAGTTCGACGCAGCCACCGGGCTCGGGGCCCTGCCCGCGTACCGGGCCAGCCTCGACGACCTCAACGACGACGTGATCGAAGGCGACCTACTCGCACAGACCGTCCTCCGCCACGCCGAGACCATCGAGCCGGGCGCCGCGCAGCAGATGACGTCCACCGAGTGGCTGCACTGCCTCAGCCTTCTCTACAGCGGCGACGAATGCCGTGCCCTGCCCAAGGGCTGGCCGACCACCGGGAAAGTCCTCTCCGACCGGCTCAAGCGCCTCCAACCGACGCTGGCCGCCCGGGGCGTCCTCATCGACTCGGGCCGGACCAAGGCGGGCCGCTACCTCGAAATGACCCGCACGGCCGCCCCGACCCTGCCTCCACACGAGCAGCAGCGGCTGCACTGACCCGCGATCCGAACGCCAGGGACAAGCAAGAAGAGCACCAGTCCGGTGGCGCGTGCTCCTCTTGCTGTTCGGCGAACGCCGCCCCAAGGTCGCGCCGCGCAGCGGCTCCTTCTTCGATCTGTAAGGCGCACCCCAACTACAACAGCGGCCCCTTCTTTGTCCTAAGTAGGAAGACGCTGCGTCACCTGCGTCACCCGAGCCGGAAAACAGCCGCTGATCTGCGACAACAGCGATGACGCAGACGGCTCGCTCTGCGTCATCCTGCGTCACCTGCGTCACCCGGTGACGCAGCCGGTGACGCACCGGTGACGCAGCCCCGATCCGCAGCGTCACCCAAACCCGCAGGTCAGAAGCCTGAATGACGCAGGTGACGCGGTGACGCAGAAATCCGAACCTCGGACAGACTCCGGTCTGGGACCCGCGTACAACTCCCCTTGGCAATGCCGAACTGCCCTGGAGGCACCCCGGATGAGCACCGCGATTGCCGCCCCCATCGATCGGCTCCTGTACAAGCCCGAGGAGGCGGCCGAGGCCCTCGCCATCGGCCGTTCCACCGTCTACGAGCTGATGGCCGAAGGCTCCCTGAAGTACATCAAGCTGGGCCGCACACGCCGTATCCGACGTGCGGACATCGAGGCGTACGTCGAGAGCCTCGCCACACTGCCCAACTGACCAGAGCCCGCACCAGAGGCGCCCTGAGCACTGCTCGGGGCGCCTCTCGCATGGAGGATCAGATGAGCCCCCGCAAGTCGAACCTGGAATCCACCATCTACTTCGGCGATGACGGCTGGTGGCACGGCCGCGTCACCATGGGCGTGCTGCCCGACGGGAGCCCCGACCGCCGGCACCGCATGGCCCGCACCGAGCCCGCCGTGCGGCGCAAGGTCCGGGAGCTGGAGAAGCTCCGCGACGAGGGGCGCGCCACCAAGGCGGGGAGGAAGCCCACGGTCGGACAGTGGATGGAGACTTACCTGACCGACATCGCGAGCTGAAGCTCAAACCCCGCTCGCTCGACGACTACTGGTCCAAAACCCGCAACGACATCATTCCCGGAGTCGGGAAGCACCGCATCGACAAGCTCGCCCCCGAGCACCTTGAGCAGATGTACCGGGCGATGCTCGACGCCGGGCGCGCCCCGTCCCACGTGGTCAAGGTGCACCGCATCCTGTCGCGGGCCCTGAAGATTGCCCACCGCCGCCGGATGATCGGCGAGAACGTCGCCATGCTGGTCGACCCGCCCAGCATCGAGGAGACCGAGGCAAACCCGTTCACCCAGGAAGAGGCCAAGGCGTTCCTGGAAGCGGCGGCCAAGCGGCCCACCTCCATGCGGTGGATCGTCGGCGTCGGCATGGGGTTCCGGCAGGGCGAAACCCTGGGACTGCGGTGGCCGTACGTCGACCTACAGGCCGAACTGTTTCACCCCCGGTGGCAACTCCAGCGGCTCACCTGGCGGCACGGCTGCGGTAACGCGCACGCCTGCGGGATGCGCCTGCACCGCTTCGAGCCCTGCCCGCCGAACTGCGCCATCCACAAGGGCTACAAGCGCGGGTGCCCAAAGCCGTGCGCCAAGACGTGCGTCAAGCACGCGAGTACCTGCCCGGACCGCAAGGGTGGAGGTCTGGCCTTCACCCGCCCCAAGACCAGGAAGAGCACGAACCCGGTACCGATCCCGCCGGCGTTCATCCCCTACCTGCTCGCGCACAAGGCGCAGCAGGACGAACTTCGGGAGGCGGCCGGCGAACTCTGGCAGGAGCACCAGGCCGTGTTCACCCGGGCCGACGGACGTCCCATCGACCCCCGCGACGACTGGGGAGAGTTCAAGGAGCTATTGGCGGAGGCAGGCATCGGGGACCGTCGCCTCTACGACGGGAGCCGCCACACGGCGGGAACGATCCTGAATGAGCTGGGGGTGGACATGCCTACGATCATGGAGATTCTGCGGCACACCCAGATCAGCCAGACGCGCCGCTACGTCAAGGGCCGCTCACATCTTTCGAAGGACGCCATGCGTCGCATGGGAGACACCTTCCTGCCCGCCCCGGAACCGGCTCCTAAGCCCACAACTGAGACTAGGGACAGCCGCGCGGCCCGCGCTCAGCGCCGTCGCCGCATCCGGTAAAAGCAAAAGCCCCAGGTCACGGCGAGTGAGTCCTGAGGCTTCGGCAGAGCCGCCTTCGGGATTCGAACCCGAGACCTACGCATTACGAGTGCGTTGCTCTGGCCATCTGAGCTAAGGCGGCGCGCTGTCCACACCATGGTGCGATCAGCAACGTCGGTAAGTCTACACAGTTTCCAGGGGTGCTCCGAACGGGCCCCGGGAGCGCCCTCCCGGGGCCGCGCCGGCGGCTACTTGCAGCGCTTGCCGTCCGCCGGAGGGGTCCCGTGGAGGAGGTAGGTGTCGATCGCGGAGTCGATGCACGTGCTGCCGCGGCCGTAGGCGGTGTGGCCGTCGCCCTCGTAGGTGAGGAGGCGCCCCGAGGCGAGCTGGTGGGCGAGGGACCGGGCCCAGCCGTACGGGGTCGCCGGGTCCCGGGTGGTGCCGACGACGACGATCGGGGCGGCGCCCTTCGCCTCGATACGGTGCGGCTCACCCGTGGGCCCGACCGGCCAGTAGGCGCAGTTCAAGGAGGCCCAGGCGAGGCCCTCGCCGAAGACCGGGGAGGCCTTCTCGAAGGACGGGAGCGCCTTCTCGACCTGGTCGGGGGTGGTGAAGGCCGAGGGGAGGTCGAGGCAGTTCACCGCCGCGTTGGCGGCCATCAGATTGGCGTAGCGGCCGTCGGCGTCCCGCTCGTAGTAGCTGTCGGACAGGGCGAGCAGGCCCGCGCCGTCCTTGTCCTTGATCGCCGAGGTCAGCGCCTCGCGCAGCTGCTCCCAGGTGCTCTCGTCGTACATCGCCGCGATCACCCCGGTGGTGGCGAGGGACTCGCCGAGCTTGCGGCCGTCGGGGTCGCCGGTGGGGATCGGGTGCGCGTCGAGTGTGCGGAAGAAGGCCTTGAGCTTCTCGCCGACCTTGGCGGGAGCCGTGCCCTTCTTGCCGAGCGGGCAGTCCGCCCGCGTGACGCAGTCCTTCGCGAACGACTGGAACGCCGTCTCGAACCCCGCCGTCTGGTCCAGGTTCAGCCGGCGGGCGGGCAGCGACGGGTCCATCGCGCCGTCCAGGACGAGCCGGCCCACTCGGTTCGGGAAGAGCCCCGCGTACGTCGCGCCGAGGAACGTCCCGTATGACGCCCCCACGTACGTCAGCTTCCCGTCGCCCAGGACCGCGCGCAGGATGTCCATGTCACGGGCCGCCTCCACGGTGGAGACGTGCCGCAGCAGCCGTGGCGAGTGCGCGCCGCAGCCCTCCGCGAACTTCTTGTACGCGTCGACGAGTTCGTCGGTCTCCCCTTGGTCGTCGGGGGTGGTGTCCGTCTGTGTGTACGTGTCCATCGCGGACCCGCCGAGGCACTCCACGGGCTCGCTGCGGGCCACGCCCCGCGGGTCGACGGCGACCATGTCGTAGCGGGCGCGGACCCCGGCGGGGTAGCCGATGCCGGCGTACTGCTGGAGGTAGCCGACCGCCGAGCCGCCCGGTCCGCCCGGGTTCACCAGCAGCGAGCCGAGCCGCTTTCCCGGGCCCGTCGCCTTCTTCCGGGCGACCGCGAGCCGGACGTCGCCCGCGCCCGGGTCGGCGTAGTCGAGCGGCGCCTTCAGGGTGGCGCACTCGAAGCCGGGCACACCGCAGCCGCGCCAGCTCAGCTTCTGTCCGTAGTACGGCGCCAGTGCCGCCGGCGTGGCCCGCGGCAGCGCGACGAGCGCCGCCACCGCCGTCGAACCGGCGGAGCTGGTCGACTCCGCGGCGGAACAGCCGGAGACGAGCAGCGCGGCGAGCGAGAGGAGGGTGACGCCGGTGCGGGACCTGCGGAAAGAGCGCCTGAGGTACATCCAGCGAGCGTAACTCTGCGCTATGACGCGAACGCCGTACGTACACGAACGAACACGGACGAGTGACGCCGGTCAACCCGGGATGGACGCGAGCGCCGATGCCGATGCCGTGCCCGGCGCCCGCTGCCCGACGCCGGGCATGGACGCGGCGGGTCAGCCCGCTCTCAGCGCCATCGTCATCGCCTCCACCGCCAGCAGCGGAGCCACGTTGCGGTCGAGGGCCTGTCTGCACCCGGCAATGGCCTCGATGCGCCGCAGGGTGGACTCCGGGCTGCTGCCCCGGGCGAGCCGCTCCAGGGCGTCCTCGGCGTCCACGTTGGCGATCGCGACGCGGGAGCCGAGCTGGAGGGCGAGAACGTCACGGTAGAAGGCGGTCAGGTCGGTGAGCGCGACATCGAGGCTGTCGCGCTGCGTACGCGTCCTGCGGCGCTTCTGCTTGTCCTCCAGGTCCTTCATCACACCCGCCGTGCCGCGGGGCATCCGACCGCCTCCGACCGCGCCCAGCGCCGCCTTCAGCTCCTCGGTCTCCTTGCCGTCCATCTCCTCGGCGAGCTGCTTGGCGTCCTCGCTCGCCGCGTCGACCAGCTCCTGGGCCGCGCGCAGACAGCCGCCGACGTCGTCCACGCGCAGGGGCAGCTTCAGCACGGACGCACGGCGCGCGCGGGCGGCGGGGTCGGTGGCCAGCCGCCGGGCCCGGTCGACGTGCCCCTGTGTGGCCCGGGCGGCGGCCGCGGCGACGGCCGGTTCGATGCCCTCGCGCCGGACGAGCATGTCGGCGACGGCGTCGACGGAGGGCGTGCGCAGGTTCAGGTGCCGGCAACGCGAACGGATGGTCGGCAGCACGTCCTCCAGGGAGGGTGCGCAGAGCAGCCAGACCGTCCGTGGAGCGGGCTCCTCGACGGCCTTCAGGACGGCGTTGGCGGACTTCTCGTTCAGGCGCTCCGCGTCCTCGACGAGGATGATCTGCCAGCGGCCCGTGGCGGGCGAGGTGTACGACTTGCGGACCGTGTCGCGCATGTCCTCGGCGAGGATCTGCGAACCGACGGCCACGACGGTGTTGACGTCGGCGTGGGTACCGACGAGGGCCGTATGACAGCCGTCGCAGAACCCGCAGCCCGGGACGCCGCCGAGCGCCCGGTCCGGGCTCACGCACTGGAGGGCGGCCGCGAACGCCCGCGCCACCTGGATGCGACCGGCGCCGGGCGGGCCGGTGATCAGCCAGGCGTGCGTCATCTTCGACGTCTCCGGCGGCGGGGCGGCGGCACTGGCCGCGGTGACGAACGCGTCGGCGTCCCGGGCGGCGGCGACGAGCTGCTCGCTGACCTTCTCCTGCCCGACGAGGTCGTCCCACACGGTCATGCGTCACGCCGCCCTTTCGTCACGTTTCGCGGTGCGGCTTCCATTGTGCGGGGTGCCACTGACAATCGAGCCACGGGTGAGGTCGCCGGTCGGTGCCGCGGCCGGCGGGACGGCCGGCGGCGGCCGTGACGCTCAGCGGCGTCGGCCCCGCCCGCGACCCTCGTCGTTGCCTTCCTCGTCCCGGCGCGGGCCCAGCAGTTCGTCCGCCAGCGTCGGCAGATCGTCCAGCGGAGTCTCCTCGGCCCAGTCCGGACGGGGTCGCTGACGGGGCGCGCCCTCCTCGTCGAGCTGCGGCAGCTCGCGCGTACGGTCGTCGGCCCCGTCGGGCCGCGCTCCGTCCCGCTCGCCCCGCTCGTCGCGGAAGTACCCCGGCGGCACCCGGTCCGAAGGGTCCCGGTCCCGCACGGGAGGCAGCACGGCCGTCTCGTCCTCGGCGCTCTCGCCGCGCACCGGAGGCAGTACCGCCGTCTCGTCCGCGGCCCCCGGCGGGATCGACGGCTGCGGCAGCTCGGCCGTCACCTCGGCGTCGGCCCCGCCCGCGGAGCCGGACGGCTTCGCGGATCCGGACCCGCTGCCCGACGCCTTCGCGGACGGCCGGGAAGGCTCCGCGGGCTCCTTGTCCATCCGGATCGGCGGCAGCACCGCCGTCTCGTCCACCGGCCCGCCCGACGCGTTCGTCGGAGTCACCACCGGCGTCGGCACGGTCACCGCCTCCGGCGGGACCGCCGGAGCAGCCGCCCCCGAGGGGCGCGCCGGCTTCGGTCCCACCTGCGCCGCCGCGGCGGCCTGCTCCGCCGCGCGCCGGGCCTGCTCGGCCCGCACCAGCGCCTCCTCGGCCTTGCGCTGCTTCTCCAGGCGCCGGGCCTCGGCCTCGGCACGCAGCCGCGCCTCCTCCTCGGCCTGCCGGCGGCGCCGCTCCTCCTCCGCCTTGCGGCGGGCCTCCTCCTCGGCGCGGGCCTTCTCCTCGGCGAGGAGCCGCACCCGCTCCTCCTCGGCACGCCTGCGTGCCTCCTCGGCGCGCAGCCGCGCCTCCTCGGCCTGGCGTTCCGCCTCGCGCCGCTGCGCCTCCTCCAGCTCGCGCCGCTTGCGCTCCTCCTCCTCGGCACGCAGCTTGGCGAGCTGCTCCTGGCGCTCACGCTCCAGGCGCTCCTCCTCGGCCTTGCGGGCGGCCTCTTCCTCGGCCTTGCGGCGGGCCTCCTCCTCGGCCTTCCTACGCGCCTCCTCCTGGGCCTTGATCTCGGCCTCGGACAGGGGCAGCAGCTGGTCGAGCCGGTGCCGGACGACGGTGGTGACCGCCTCCGGCTCCTGGGCCGCGTCGACCACCAGGTAGCGGCCCGGGTCGGCGGCGGCCAGCGTGAGGAAACCGGAGCGCACCCGCGCGTGGAACTCGGCCGGCTCCGACTCCAGGCGGTCCGGCGCCTCCGTGAAGCGCTCGCGGGCGGCCTCCGGCGACACGTCCAGCAGGACGGTCAGATGCGGGACCAGGCCGTTGGTCGCCCAGCGCGAGATCCGCGCGATCTCGGTCGGGGACAGGTCGCGGCCCGCGCCCTGGTAGGCCACGGACGAGTCGATGTACCGGTCGGTGATGACCACGGCGCCGCGCTCCAGGGCGGGCCGGACGACCGTGTCGACGTGCTCCGCGCGGTCCGCCGCGTACAGCAGCGCCTCCGCGCGGTGCGAGAGCCCGGCGCTGGAGACGTCCAGCAGGATCGAACGCAGCCGCTTGCCCACCGGCGTGGCCCCCGGCTCACGCGTGAGGACGACCTCGTGGCCCTTGGCCCTGATCCACTCGGCGAGTGCCTCGGCCTGCGTGGACTTGCCGGCGCCGTCGCCGCCCTCCAGGGCGATGAAGAAGCCGGTCCCGGCCGACGTGGGCACCGGGTCGTCGCCACCCAGCAGCGCGTCCCGCAGGTCCTGCCGCAGGGGTACGCCGGAACGGTCGTCGACCTTGGCCAGCACCAGCGCGGCCACCGGCAGCAGCAGCGCGCCGACCAGCATCAGCGTGAACGCCGCACCGCCGTGCGCGAACACGAACCTGCCGGTCTCGAGCCGGTGCGGGCCGATGAGCGCCGCCACCAGCGGGGCGATCACCACGCCCAGTGCCACCACGACCCGTACGACGGCGTGCAGGTGCTCCGTCGTCCGCGCCCGGCGGTGTTCCTCGGTCTCCTGGTCGAGCAGGGCGTGCCCGGTGTTGGCGGCGACGCCCGCGCCGACGCCGGCCAGGGCCAGGATCAGCAGCACGCTGGTGACGTCCGGGACCAGCCCGGCGGCCAGCAGCGCCACGCCGGTGAAGGCGATGGCCAGCGCGAGCAGCCGGCGTCGCGACAGCGCCGCCAGCACCTTCGGCGCCGTACGGACGCCGACGACGACCCCGCCGGTCAGCGCGAGCACGAACAGCCCGTAGAGGACCGGGCCGCCGCCCAGGTCCTTGGCGTGCAGCACGGCCACGGCGACGGCGGCGGCGATCGCCCCGGCGACGGCGGCGCAGGCGAGGATCAGCAGCGGGATCGCGCCGGTGCGGCCCGCGTCGACGCCGGTGGCGTTCCTGGGACGGCGCAGCCCCTCGAGCGGCGACCGCGCGCGCGGGGTGCGCACCGCGGGCAGCTCCAGGAAGGTCACGATGGACAGCGACCCGGCGAAGAGTCCTCCGGCGACATAGGAGGCGAGGGCAGCCTGGTGCTGGCCGAACCACTCGATCCCGGCGCCCAGAAGATTGTTGAACAGTGCCGCGACGACCAGGGTGGCCGCGCCCAGCGGGATCGTCACGAAGCCCGTGCGCAGCGACAGGCGGCGCAGGGCGTCCATGTGGTCCGGCAACGGCCGTACGGTCGCGCCCTCCAGGGGCGGGGCGGGCAGCAGGGCCGGCGACGCGCTCTCGCGGGCGACCGTCCAGAACCGCTCGGCCACCCCGGTCACGAACACCGTGACCAGCAGCAGCGCCAGGGCGTCGTCCGGTGTCCAGTCGATCCACAGCGGCGCGACGATCAGCAGCGCGGCGCGCACACCGTCCGCGCCGACCATGGTCCAGCGGCGGTCGAGCGGGCCGTCCGGCGAGGTCAGTGAGGTCAGCGGGCCGAGGAGGACGGCGCCGAAGAGGAGGGTGGCCAGAATGCGCACCGCGAAGACGGTCGCCACCGCGAAGGCGACGCCGCGGTACCCGCCCCCGAAGGAGCCCTCCACGATGGCCGCCTGGAGGACGAGGAGGACGAACACCAGGAGTGCGAGGGCGTCTCCCACCCCGCTCACCAGCTGTGCGCTCCAGAGCCGCTTGAGCTGCGGCTCGCGCAACAGGGCGCGCACGGCGCGCTCGCGGGAGTCCGCCACCAAGGCGTCGTCCGGTGCCGGGTGGTGGGCCGTTGGCTGCTCGGCTCGCGTCATGCTTTCAGCCTATCGGCCGCGACTGACACCCTGTCGCCCCCGTCCACGCGTGCGACCGCCCCGACACCAAAGTGATGCCGGGGCGTTGGTTTCGCGAACGACCTCGAGGGAACGTCGACCGCGCTCCGCGGTCAGATCGGGCGTCCCACCGGTCCCACCGGCCCCACCCCTCGTACCGATCGGCACCCGATCAGTCGGGTCGCCGGTCGGCCGACGGGCGGGACGGCAGGTGGTGGATCAGTCCTCGGACGAGGACGGGGAGGCCGTCGCCTTCTTCGCGACCGTCTTCTTCGCCGTCGTCTTCTTGGCCGTCGTCGTCTTCGCGGCGGTCTTCTTGGCAGCCGTCTTCTTCGCCGGGGCCGCCTTCTTCGCCGTCGCCTTCTTCGCGGTCGCCTTCTTCGCCGTCTTCTTGGCGGGCGCCTTGGCGCGCTTCTCGGCGAGCAGCTCGAAGCCGCGCTCCGGGGTGATCTCCTCGACGCTGTCGTCGGAGCGCAGGGTCGCGTTGGTCTCCCCGTCGGTGACGTACGCGCCGAAGCGACCGTCCTTGACGACGACCGGCTTGCCGCTGACCGGGTCCGCGCCCAGCTCCTTCAGCGGCGGCTTGGCTGCGGCCCGGCCACGCTGCTTGGGCTGGGAGTAGATCTCCAGCGCCTCTTCGAGAGTGATCGTGAAGAGCTGGTCCTCGGTCTGGAGCGACCGCGAGTCCGTGCCCTTCTTCAGGTACGGGCCGTAGCGGCCGTTCTGCGCGGTGATCTCCACGCCCTCCGCGTCGGCGCCGACGACACGCGGCAGCGACATCAGCTTGAGAGCGTCCGCCAGCGTCACCGTGTCCAGCGACATCGACTTGAACAGCGAGGCCGTACGCGGCTTCACGGCGTTCTTGCCGGTCTTCGGGGTGCCCTCGGGGAGCACCTCGGTGACGTACGGTCCGTAGCGGCCGTCCCGGGCGATGATCTGGTGGCCGCTCTCCGGGTCGGCGCCCAGTTCGAAGTCGCCGCTCGGCTTGGCGAGCAGCTCCTCCGCGAGCTCGACGGTCAGCTCGTCCGGGGCCAGGTCCTCGGGCACGTCCGCCCGCTGGTGACCCTCGGAGTCCTTCTCGCCGCGCTCGATGTAGGGGCCGTAGCGCCCGACCCGCAGCACGATGTCGCTGCCCACCGGGAACGACGACACCTCGCGCGCGTCGATCGCGCCCAGGTCGGTCACGAGCTCCTTGAGGCCGCCGAGGTGGTCCCCGTCGCCGTTGCCGGCGTCGGCCGCACCGCCGTGGCCGGTGCCCTCGCCGAAGTAGAACCGCTTCAGCCACGGCACGGCCTGGGCCTCGCCGCGGGCGATGCGGTCGAGGTCGTCCTCCATCCTGGCGGTGAAGTCGTAGTCGACCAGCCGGCCGAAGTGCTTCTCCAGGAGGTTGACCACGGCGAAGGACAGGAAGGACGGCACGAGTGCCGTGCCTTTCTTGAAGACATAGCCGCGGTCGAGGATCGTGCCGATGATCGACGCGTACGTCGACGGGCGGCCGATCTCGCGCTCTTCGAGCTCCTTGACCAGGCTGGCCTCGGTGTAGCGGGCCGGGGGCTTGGTGGCGTGCCCGTCGACCGTGATCTCCTCGGCGGACAGCGCGTCGCCCTCGGCGACCTGGGGCAGCCGGCGCTCGCGGTCGTCCAGCTCGGCGTTCGGGTCGTCGGCGCCTTCGACGTACGCCTTCAGGAAGCCGTGGAAGGTGATCGTCTTGCCGGAGGCGCTGAACTCGACGTCCCGGCCGTCGGCCGCGGTGCCACCGATCTTCACGGTGACGCTGTTGCCGGTCGCGTCCTTCATCTGGGAGGCGACCGTCCGCTTCCAGATCAGCTCGTAGAGCCGGAACTGGTCGCCGGTCAGGCCGGTCTCGGCGGGCGTGCGGAAACGATCACCCGAGGGGCGGATCGCCTCGTGCGCCTCCTGCGCGTTCTTGACCTTGCCGGCGTACGTGCGCGGCTGGGGCGGCAGGTAGTCGGCGCCGTACAGCTGCGTGACCTGGGCACGGGCGGCGGTGATGGCCGTCTCGCTCAGCGTCGTGGAGTCCGTACGCATGTACGTGATGTAGCCGTTCTCGTACAGCTTCTGCGCGACCTGCATGGTGGCCTTCGCGCCGAAACCGAGCTTGCGGCTCGCCTCCTGCTGAAGCGTCGTCGTACGGAACGGGGCGTACGGCGAGCGGCGGTAGGGCTTCGACTCGACGGACCGGACGGCGAACCGCGTCTTCTCCACGGCGGCGGCCAGGGCGCGGGCGTTCGTCTCGTCGAGGTGGAGGATGTTCGCGCTCTTGAGTTGCCCCAGGGAGTCGAAGTCGCGACCCTGCGCGACCCGCCTGCCGTCGACGGTCTGGAGGCGGGCGACCAGCGACGACGGGTCCGACGAGTCACCGGCTCGGCCGGTCGAGAAGGTGCCCGTCAGGTCCCAGTACTCGGCGGAACGAAACGCGATGCGCTCGCGTTCCCGCTCCACGACGAGACGGGTCGCGACGGACTGGACACGGCCGGCCGACAAGCGCGGCATGACCTTCTTCCACAGGACCGGCGAGACCTCGTAGCCGTAGAGACGGTCGAGGATGCGGCGGGTCTCCTGGGCGTCGACGAGCTTCTGGTTGAGCTGGCGCGGGTTGGCGACGGCGGCCCGGATCGCGTCCTTGGTGATCTCGTGGAAGACCATCCGCTTGACCGGGATCTTCGGCTTGAGGACTTCCTGGAGGTGCCAGGCGATCGCTTCGCCCTCGCGGTCCTCATCGGTGGCGAGGAAGAGCTCGTCGGATTCCTTCAGGAGGTCCTTCAGCTTCTTGACCTGCGCCCGCTTGTCGGCGTTCACCACATAGATCGGCTGGAAGTCGTGTTCGACGTCCACACCGAGGCGGCGGACCTCGCCCGTGTACTGGTCCGGCACCTCCGCGGCACCGTTGGGAAGGTCACGGATGTGCCCGACGCTGGCCTCGACGATGTAGCCGGGGCCGAGGTAACCCTTGATCGTCTTCGCCTTGGCAGGCGACTCGACGATCACGAGTCGGCGGCCGCCCTTCGCGGTCTCGCTGGTCGGGGACAACTTCGCTCTTCTCTCCGGTCGACGCTGGGGGCCTCACCCAGGCCTTGCTCCCGGGGTCGGGTCATGGTGACGCTGCGGAGTGTGACGGTACATCCCGCCCCCGTGTCAAACGGGAAAAGCCCGCAACGGCCACTCGAACGGTAACCCGACTACCGCCATTCCTGCCGCCCGGAGTACCGACCGGCCCTTTTCCGTACGACCGGAACCCGTCGTCCCCTTTACCGGCACGGCCGCCTCCACGCCGTTCGAACGGGGGTCCGGCGAGATACGCGAAGGCGGCCTCGGCGTCGGCCTCCTGGAGGGTCCCGCGGGTGGCCGGGCAGACGGCTTCAGAGCCGGGTGAAGCACCACACGCCGACGGCCAGCGCGGCGACGGAGGCCAGGGTCGCCAGGGTCGCCGATGCGACGGGGCTCACATCCTGGGCCACGGGTTCGCGATGCCGCACCCGGGCCGCGGTCCACATCAGCAGTGCGCCTCCGAACAGGGCGAACACCGCTCCCGCGAAGATCGTCGGCCCACTCTCCATGATCGTCCCCGCCTCTTTCGCTCGGCCCGCGCCCGCCCCGGTCACGGGAGGCTGTCACGCGCGGGCGGCGCTCCGGCGAACCCGAGGTGAACGCCGGGGCGACGAGTGGGGGCGCAGGACTCGGCGAGCGGCCGGCCGGCGGCGTCGCAGCGCGTCCCGCGAGCCGTCGGCGCAAGGCCCGCAGACGTCCCGGAGTGCGGTGGCACGCACCGGACCGGGGGCGGGCCTTTCCGGCCGTCTTCATGTGGTCGCGTCGCCGCGCTGTCGATCGGCTCACACCGCCCACGCTCTCGGCGAACCGACGCCGAGAGCGATGAAGGCGTGCGGAGCGGGAAGAACGGACCCGGTCCGGTCCATCGGGGCCCGGCCGGTTCACTCCGCCGGTTCGAGGAAACCCTGCTCCACCAGAAGGCGGATCTGGGCCGGAGTACGGTCCCGCAGCAACACGGGATCCTCGCCGACCAGTTGGGCGATGGCGTCGAGAATGCGGCCCGCGCTCAGCGAGCCGTCGCACACGCCCGCGAAGCCCGCGCCGACCGTGTCCACCTTGGTGGCCCGGCGCATGCCGCGGTGCTGGCGCAGCACGACGTGTTCCGGGTCCTCGGCGCCGGGCAGCCCGACCTGCTCCTGGACGACCTCCGTGGCCAGCCGGAAGCGCCCGGCGAGCAGGGCCGCGTCGTCGTGGGCCCGCAGGTAGTCCAGCCGGTCGAAGTGCGTCAGGACCGCGTCGCCCAGCGGCTGTTCCACCGAGTGCGGCCACTCCTCCACCGTGATCACGGGCTCCGCGGCCGTCGTCCTGCGCAGCGTGATCCAGCCGAAGCCGACAGCCTTCACCTTGCGGGCCTCGAACTCGTCGAGCCACATGTCGTAGTGCGCCTGGTACTCGGCCTGGTCGCCCCGGTGATCACCGGCGTCCCTCAGCCAGAGCTCCGCGTACTGCGTGACGTCCTGCACCTCGCGTTGCACGATCCACGCGTCGCACCCGCGCGGCACCCACGACCTGAGCCGGTCCTGCCAGTTCTCCCCCTCCACGTGCTGCCAGTTGGCGAGGAACTGCGCGAACCCGCCCTCGCTCAGCCGTTCCCCCGCCCCTTGAACGAGCGAGCGGCACAGATCGTCCCCGCCCATCCCGCCGTCCCGATAGGTCAGCCGGGCCCCCGGCGAGATCACGAACGGCGGATTGGACACGATCAGGTCGTACGTCTCGTCGTCCCGGACCGGCTCGAACAGCGAGCCCTCGCGCAGGTCCGCCGCCGGAGCCCCGGACAGCGCGAGCGTGAGCGCGGTGATGTGCAGTGCGCGCGGGTTGAGGTCGGTCGCCGTCACGCGCGTGGCGTGCCGGGCGGCGTGCAGGGCCTGGATGCCGGAGCCGGTGCCGAGGTCGAGGGCGGCGGCGACGGGCGTGCGCACGGTGATGCCGGCGAGGGTCGTCGACGCGCCGCCGACACCGAGCACGACCGCCATGTCCGCCTGGCGGCCCTCGCTCGCGCTGCCGCCCGCGCCACCGACCGCGCATCCGAGGTCGGAAACGATGAACCAGTCCTCGCCGTCCGGTCCGCCGTACGGCCGTACGTCCACCGTCGCGGCGACCTCGTCCTCCCCCGTGGGGACCAGCCAGCCGCTCTCCACGCACGCGTGTACGGGCAGGAACTCCTCCACGCGCGCGTGCGGCACGGGCTGCTGGAGCAGGAAGAGGCGGACGAGTGTCTCCAGCGGCGTGTCCCCGCGGGTCGCGCGCAGCGCGGGGACGGTCTCGCTGCGGGCCAAGGCCGCGTAGGCGGGCGCGCCGAGCAGGTCGAGGAGACCGTCCGCGGTGAAGGAGGCCGCGAGCAGCGCCTCGCGCAGCCGGGCGGCCACGTCGGGGCGGTCGGCGGTGGGCAGGGGGGAGAGGGTGGCGTTACTCACGCCCCCCATTGTCTCCCGTCACCTCTCGGGGCGCGTTCCCCCGGATCGTTTTCCGCCGCGCGGTCTCAGCTGGTCGTCGCGCGGGCGGAGGCGGAGGAGGCCACCTTCTTGCAGCTGGCCTGGTTGGCCATGGCGTTCTTGACGTCACCCTGCTCGAGGTTCTTCAGCGCGGTGTTGCCGCTCTTGCTGAGCTCGCCGAGGTCGGTGGCGATGTCCTGCAGACCGTCGGCGAACTTCGCCTGGTCCTTGGTGTCCAGCGCGTCGACCTGCTTCTTCAGGCCCGCGTAGGAGGTCGAGAGAGTGGTGAGCGCCGAGACGGCGTCCTTCTGCTTCTTCTCGCCGTCGTCGACACCGGGCGGCGTCCCGGCCTTCTGGACCGCCTGGGCGAGCGCTCCGTAGGCGTCGGACATGTCCTGGAAGGCCTGCGAGTCGGTCTTCTGGACGTTCGCCGGAGCGTTGTTGTCGGTGGCGGCCTGCTTGATGGCTGCGTTGGCCGCGTCGACCTTCGCGTCCTGGGCGGGCAGCGCGTCGCACACCTGCTTGGCCCAGGCGTCGAGTTCCTTGTTGCCGTCGTCGTCGCTGCTGCATCCGGACAGCGCCAGTACCAGTACCGCACCGCCGGACACCACGGCCGCGAGCTTCTTGTTCACCGGGTTGGTCCCTTCCATGGCTCTCGGCCCCGGAACATACACGGCAACCGGGCGAGAACCCCAGAACGAATGTCCGCTATGCAGGTTATTACATCCATTTGCACCAGGAGAGAGAAGGCTCACGGCTCCGACACATGCTCGACACAACGGGCGGGCGGCGCGACAACGCGCGCCGCCCGCCCGCCCCTTGAGCTGGGCACCGGTGGGCCGGGCTACGAAATCACCGCCGGATCGGCGGACTTGGCCGGGGAATCGGCGTTGTCCTCGTCACCCACGGCGATCCCGCGCCGCTTGGAGACGTACACCGCGACCACGATCACCGCGAGCGCCAGCACCGCGACCAGGATCCGGACGCCGATGCTCTTGTCCTCGCCGTAGCTGAACTTGATCACGGCCGGGGCGATGAGCAGCGCCACGAGGTTCATGACCTTCAGCAGCGGGTTGATCGCGGGACCGGCGGTGTCCTTGAACGGGTCGCCGACCGTGTCCCCGATCACCGTGGCCGCATGGGCCTCGCTGCCCTTGCCGCCGTGGTGACCGTCCTCGACGAGTTTCTTGGCGTTGTCCCACGCGCCGCCGGAGTTGGCGAGGAAGACGGCCATCAGCGTGCCGGAGCCGATCGCCCCCGCCAGGAACGCGCCGAGCGCCCCGACGCCGAGGGTGAACCCGATGAAGATGGGCGCCAGCACGGCGAGCAGTCCCGGGGTGGCCAGCTCGCGCAGGGCGTCCCGGGTGCAGATGTCGACGACCTTGCCGTACTCCGGCTCCTCGCTGTAGTCCATGATCCCGGGGTGCTCGCGGAACTGCCGCCGCACCTCGAACACCACGGAACCCGCCGACCGCGACACCGCGTTGATCGCCAGCCCCGAGAAGAGGAAGACGACCGCCGCGCCCGCGATGAGCCCGACGAGGTTGTTCGGCTGCGAGATGTCCATCATCAGGCTCATCGGCGCGCCCGCCCCGGAGAGCTTCTCCCCGACGTCCTGCGCACCCGTCGTGATGGCGTCCCGGTACGACCCGAAGAGCGCCGACGCCGCCAGGACGGCGGTGGCGATGGCGATGCCCTTGGTGATGGCCTTGGTCGTGTTGCCGACGGCGTCGAGGTTGGTGAGCACCTGCGCGCCCGCCCCCTGGACGTCACCGGACATCTCGGCGATGCCCTGCGCGTTGTCCGAGACCGGCCCGAAGGTGTCCATGGCGACGATCACGCCGACCGTGGTGAGCAGACCGGTGCCGGCCAGCGCCACCGCGAACAGCGCCAGCATGATCGACGTACCGCCGAGCAGGAACGCCCCGTACACGCCCAGTCCGATCAACAGGGCGGTGTAGACGGCCGATTCGAGGCCGACTGAGATACCGGCCAGGACGACGGTGGCGGGGCCCGTCAGCGACGACTTGCCGATGTCGCGCACGGGTCGGCGGCTGGTCTCGGTGAAGTAGCCCGTCAACTGCTGGATGACCGCCGCCAGGAGGATGCCGATCGCCACCGCGACGAGCGCGAGAACGCGCGGGTCGCCGTTCTTGCCCTGGATCGCCACGTCGGTGACGCCGTCGAGGTCGGCGTACTTGCCGGGGAGATAGAGGAACACGGCCACCGCGACCAGCGCGAGCGAGATCGCGGCGGAGATGAAGAATCCCCGGTTGATCGCGGTCATGCCACTTCGGTCGGTGCGCCGCGGGGCGACCGCGAAGATGCCGACCATGGCCGTGAGGACACCGATGGCGGGAACGAGCAGCGGGAAGGCGAGCCCGGCGTCACCGAAGGCCGCCTTGCCGAGGATCAGCGCGGCGACCAGGGTCACGGCGTACGACTCGAACAGGTCGGCCGCCATCCCGGCGCAGTCGCCGACGTTGTCGCCCACGTTGTCGGCGATGGTGGCCGCATTGCGCGGGTCGTCCTCCGGAATGCCCTGCTCGACCTTGCCGACCAGGTCGGCGCCGACGTCGGCGGCCTTGGTGAAGATGCCGCCGCCCACCCTCATGAACATGGCGATGAGGGCCGCGCCGAGTCCGAATCCCTCCAGCACCTTCGGCGCGTCGGCCGCGTACACCAGCACCACGCAGGCGGCCCCGAGCAGACCGAGCCCCACCGTGAACATGCCGACTACGCCACCCGTGCGAAATGCGATCTTCATTGCCTTGTGCGAGACGGCGGTGAGATCCTTTTCCGGTTCGCCTTCCGCCGGAGTCGCTTCCCGGGCCGCCGCGGCGACGCGCACATTACTGCGCACGGCCAGCCACATGCCGATATAACCGGTGGCCGCGGAGAACCCGGCGCCGATCAAGAAGAAGATCGACCGCCCGGCACGCTGTTTCCAGTCGTCGGCAGGCAGCAACAGGAGCAGGAAGAACACGACGACGGCGAATACGCCGAGCGTGCGCAACTGTCGGGACAGATACGCGTTGGCGCCTTCCTGGACCGCTGCCGCGATCTTCTTCATGCTGTCGGTGCCCTCGCCGGCCGCGAGCACCTGGCGCAGTAGCACGCCCGCAACCACGAGCGCGGCCAGTGCCACGACCGCGATGACCACCACGAGCAGGCGGTTGCCGTCGGTCAGCACTGCGGCTGCGAAGGTTGTGGGATGGTCCAACCGATGAGGGGTAGAAAGCCCCGCCATTCGTCCTCCTTGACGCTTGGGCTGAGCTCAAGATGTGGACGGATTGTAGGTACCGGAAGCTGATCAAAACAGGGTGCGGCAAGCGGAATTCGCCTTCGCACGCAAAATCCGCACGATCTCGCCGGTAATGCCTTCAAGGCATTGAGGCTCGTGAATTGGTTCACGATATTCGCGGCAAGATTCACTTCACCAAGATTCACTTCACCGAGATTCCAAGATTCATTTCACGGAACCACTGTAAGCGCGGTCGCCGAAGTCCGCACATGCCGAAGGGCCCTACGAGGTAGGGCCCTTCGGGTGAAAGAATCGCGAGGTTCGGGTCAGGACAGCGTCGCGGTCACCGGCGTGGTCGGCCAGGTCATGCGAATCAGCCCGCCGTGCTCACCCGCGGAGACCTCGACGTCGTCGACGAGACCGCTGATGACCGCCAGGCCCATCTCGTCCTCCTCGGCCTCCACGTCCGCGTCCGAACCGGATGCCCGGTCACCGGGCACCGAATGCGGCGCCTCGTCGCCGACCTCGATGGAGAACTGCTTCTCCTCCTCGATCAGCGACACCATCACCGGCGCGGTGATGCCGCCGGCCTGGTGCAGTCCGACGGCACGGGTACAGGCCTCGCCTACGGCGAGCCTGACCTCGTCGAGGACGGCCTCGTCCACTCCGGCCCTGCGCGCCACCGCTGCCGCCACCAGTCGGGCGGTCCTGACGTGCTCGGGCAGCGCGCTGAAGCGGAGTTCAACGGTGGCCATACGTCCCCCTCGGAACTACGGGCGTGCTGTCGGGGGGCCGGGCCGCCAAGCCCGGACCCCCTCTTCGTTCAACCAGCCGTGCCGGGCCGCGCGGGCCCGGGACGGGGTGGTCAGTCGGTGGCAGCGACCGCTTCGTCGACCGAGGTGTGGATCGGGAACACCTTGGTCAGACCGGTAATGCGGAAGATCTTCAAAATACGCTCCTGGTTGCAGACCAGACGGAGCGAGCCCTCATGGGCACGCACCCGCTTCAGTCCACCGACCAGCACGCCGAGCCCGGTGGAGTCGAGGAAGTCCACGCCCTCCATGTCGACGACGAGGTGGAAATTCCCGTCGTTCACCAGCTCGACCAGCTGCTCGCGCAACTTGGGCGCGGTATATACGTCGATTTCGCCACCGACCTCGACGACCGTACGATCGCCGACGGTACGGGTCGACAGAGACAGGTCCACGGATCCTCCAGCACCTTGCTATCGAGCGGTCGCCCCTCGGAACACCTGGGCAGGAGTCCCCGGGACGGTACGCCAGCCGCCATGGCATTCAATCACTTACCGGCAGGCGTGCACGACGCCTTGGCCCCATTGTCCGTCACGCCGGTGACACACTCGGTGCCGATGGCCAAGAATCACCGATCCGATCGACCCTCGCCCGAGGCCGTGCCCCGCCTGTCCCCGGCCACGGTCCTGGCCCGGCTCGCCCCGGGACCGAGCCGGTCGTCGCGCATCACTCATACGGAGCACTTGCCCCCGCGTGAGGGTCGCCATGCCGTCTGGCCGGACCGGATTCGCCCGGAGGTCATCGCGGCCGTGCAGGCCTGCGGCATCGAACACCCCTGGGCCCACCAGGCCCGGGTCGCCGAGCACGCCCTGGACGGCGAGTCGGTGGTCGTCGCCACGGGCACCGCGTCCGGCAAGTCCCTGGCGTACCTCGTACCGGTTCTCTCGGCCCTCCTGGACGGCTCCGAGGCCCCCAACGGCCGCGGGGCCACCACGCTCTACCTGGCCCCGACCAAGGCCCTGGCAGCGGACCAGTGCCGTTCCGTGAAAAAACTTTCACAGCCCCTCGGCAACGCCGTCCGGCCCGCCGTGTACGACGGCGACACCCCGTTCGAGGAACGGGAGTGGATCCGGCAGTACGCCAACTACGTCCTCACCAACCCGGACATGCTGCACCGGGGCATCCTCCCGTCCCACCCCCGCTGGTCCTCCTTCCTGAAGTCCCTGAAGTACGTCGTCATCGACGAGTGCCACACCTACCGCGGCGTGTTCGGCTCCCATGTCGCCCACGTGCTGCGCCGCCTGCGCCGCCTGTGTGCCCGCTACGGCGCCTCCCCGGTCTTCCTGCTGGCCTCCGCGACGGCCGCCGAGCCCGCGGTCGCCGCCGGACGCCTCACCGGCCTCCCGGTGGTCGAGGTCGCCGACGACGCCTCACCCCGCGGTGAACTGGTGTTCGCCCTGTGGGAGCCCCCGCTCACCGAGATGGTCGGCGAGAAGGGCGCACCCGTCCGGCGTACCGCCACCGCCGAGACCGCCGACCTGCTGACCGACCTCGCCGTCCAGGGCGTCCGCACGGTCGCCTTCGTCCGGTCCCGGCGGGGCGCGGAGCTGATCTCGGTGATCGCCCAGGAACGCCTCGCCGAGGTCGACCGCTCCCTGGCCCGGCGTGTCGCGGCCTACCGAGGCGGTTACCTCCCCGAGGAGAGACGCGCCCTGGAGCAGGCCCTGCACTCGGGCGAACTCCTCGGCCTCGCCGCGACCACCGCCCTGGAGCTCGGCATCGACGTCTCCGGACTCGACGCCGTCCTGATCGCCGGCTACCCGGGCACCCGCGCGTCCCTGTGGCAGCAGGCCGGCCGCGCGGGCCGGTCCGGGCAGGGCGCGCTGGCGGTCCTGATCGCCCGGGACGACCCGCTGGACACCTTCCTCGTCCACCACCCGGAAGCACTGTTCGACCGCCCGGTGGAGTCCACCGTCCTCGACCCCGACAACCCCTACGTCCTGGCCCCTCACCTGTGCGCGGCGGCAGCGGAACTCCCGCTGACCGACGAGGACCTGCCCCTGTTCGGCCCCGAGACCGAGAACCTGCTGCCACAGCTGGAGGCCGCGAAGCTGCTGCGGCGCCGGACCAAGGCCTGGCACTGGACCCGCCGGGAACGCGCCGCCGACCTCACGGACATCCGCGGCGAGGGCGGCCGACCCGTCCAGGTCGTCGAGGACGGCACCGGCCGACTGCTCGGCACGGTCGACGCGGGCTCGTCCCACACCACCGTCCACGAGGGCGCGGTCCACCTCCACCAGGGCCGCACGTACCTCGTGCGTTCCCTGGACCTGGAGGACTCCGTCGCCCTGGTCACGGAGGCCAGTCCGCCGTACTCGACGGTCGCCCGCGACACGACGTCGATCTCCGTCCTGGAGACGGACGTCGAAATCCCCTGGGGACAGGGCCGGTTGTGTTACGGCTCCGTCGAAGTCACCAACCAGGTCGTCTCCTTCCTGCGTCGACGCGTCATCACCGGTGAAGTCCTGGGCGAGTCGAAGCTCGACCTCCCTCCTCGTACGCTGCGCACGCGTGCCGTGTGGTGGACGGTGACCGAGGACCAGCTCGACGCGGCCCGGATCAACCCCGAGATCCTCGGCGGGGCCCTGCACGCCGCCGAACACGCCTCGATCGGCATGCTGCCCCTCTTCGCGACCTGCGACCGCTGGGACATCGGCGGCGTCTCGGTCCCCCTCCACCCCGACACCCTGTTGCCGACGGTCTTCGTCTACGACGGCCATCCCGGCGGCGCGGGCTTCGCGGAGCGGGCCTTCCACACGGCCCGCTCCTGGCTGACGGCCACCCGGCAAGCCATCGCCTCCTGCGAGTGCGACGCCGGCTGCCCGTCCTGCATCCAATCCCCCAAGTGCGGCAACGGCAACGACCCGCTGCACAAGAGGGGAGCCGTACGGCTGCTCACGGAACTGCTGCGCGAGGCTCCCGAGGAGAAGACCCGGGAGGAGCAGGGCCGGGAGGAGCAGGTACAGGTGGAGCATGCCCGGGATCAGCAGGTTCGGGAGGAGAACCTTCGCGAGGAGAAGGCTCCGGACCGAGAGGAGTCTCCAGAGGACGAGAAGGCTTTGAGGGAGGAGAGCGCTCAGGGGGAGGAGAGCGCTCGGGAGGGGGATGCCTCCGGCAGCGCCCGAGAGGGGGACGGGACGGGAGCCGGGACCGGGACGGCGTCCGGGACTGGGTCCGGGACTGGGGCCGGGTCCGGGACTGGGGCCGGGTCCGGGACTGGGGCCGGGTCCGGCAACGGGGTCGACGGCGAGTGAGGCTGCGGGGGCCGCCACACAGCCGGCACCCCACCCGCAGGGCCCGCCCGCGCCCTGACCTCGGCCGCGAACAGCCCCCGTCCCGATGCCGCCGTCACGTCCGAGATCGCGCCGAGGACCACGCACCGGACCAGGCGCGCGCCCTGCGCCCGGGCCACCCGGTCCGCCCGCTCGCAGGCCTGCTCGGCGCCGTCCGCCCAGTGGTCGGCGGCCGCGAGTGCCGCGAGGTCGGCGCCGCCCGCGGCGCGGTGCCGGGTCGCCACGGCCTGACCGAGGGCCAGCACGATCCCGAACACCACGCACAACACGGCGATCGCACCCACGCTCCAGACGGTGGCGGAGCCCCGGTCCCCGTTCCCGTGACGTCCGTTGAGGACGCGGGCCCACACGACCCCAGCACCACGCCCCACGCCGCTCACGGCACGTCTCCCGGCGGCTCCTGGACGTGTCCTGACGTATCCGTACCCCGGGAGTCTCCTCGCGCACGGGCGCCCGCCGCCGCACCTCGGGCGCCATCCGGGGCGCCGGCGGCATCCGCCGCGCCCCGGACGTCACCTCGCGTGCCCCGAGCCCCCGCGGCTTCCCCCGCGGCACCCTGCGTCGGCCCTACGGTCTCTTCCGCAGGCCTTGCTGCCTCCTCCGCCGGCCTCGCCTCCTCCGCCGCCGCTACGGCTTCCTCGCGAATCTCGAAGGGCAGGCCGCGCAGCGCCGGTGGCTTGGCGACGACCACGACGCGGACCTGATCGCCCTCTCTGCTGATCGTCACCGCCGCCCCGCGAGGAGCCGTCGCGCGGGTCACTTCGAGGACCGCGGCGGCCGGATCCTGCCGGGCCGCCGCGCGGGCGCCGGTCCTGGCCGCGTCCACGCACTGGATCTGGGCCGCCATGACCAACAGCCCCCACACCAGCGCCGTCGCGAACACCACCAGCACCGGCAGCACCACGGCCGACTCCGCCGTCACGAACCCCCGGTCCCCGGCGCACATCCTCCCCGACGCGCGCCGAGGTCCGCGTCCGCGGTCACGCCCCCGCACTGAGCGCCCGCTTCACGATCGCTTGCAGCTGAGCGGCGACGACGTCGCTCGTCACCACCTGATAGAGGAGCACCGCGAATCCCACGGCCGCCACGATCCCCATCGCGTACTCGGACGTCACCATCCCCGCGTCACCGCGCGCCGCACGCACCCTGCACACCAGGGCGCTCAGCCGCGCCCATACCGCCTTGTACATCTCAACCCCCGTGAGGTTCCGTTGTGTTGATCTCTGTCTTCGGTTCGGTTGCTTCGGTTCGGTTGCTTCGGTTCTGCTACTTCGGTTCGGTTGCTTCGCTTGCGGTCGTTCGTCGTTCGGCCGTCCGCTGGCCGGCGCGCGGCTCTTGAGCCACCCACGCCGTCGCCGACCGGCGTTCACGTCGCCCGTGCCGTCATCGGCCGCCTCCTCCCAGCACCCCGCCCGCGAGCCCGATGACGATGGGCAGCACGCCGACCGCGATGAAGGCGGGCAGGAAGCACAGCCCCACCGGCACGGTGACCATGACGGCCGCTCGCCGGGCCCGGGCCGTCGCGGCGCGCGTCCACTCGGCGCGGGTGTCGGCGGCGAGCCGGGCGACCGGTCCGGCCGCGGGCAGTCCCGAGACGTCGGCCCGCTCCAGCAGGCGGGCCAGCGCGGCGGCTCCCGGCAGGGAGGCCAACCTCCGCCAGGCGGTGGCGGGTTCGCCGCCCAGCCGCACTTCGGCGGCACCACGCGCCAGCCCTTCCCCCACCGGTCCGCCGAGGGCCTCACCCACGGCCTGCGCCGCGATCACCGGCCCCGCACCAGCTGCGATGCAGGCGGACAGCAGGTCCGCGGCGAGCGGGAGTTGGCGGGCGGCGAGCCGGGTGTCGGCCTCGCTCACCGCACCAGCCGCCTGCTGCCGACGGCGCCACCGTCCCAGCCCCACCGCACCGATCAGTCCCAGCACGAGGCCGGCGACGCCGCCGACGACCACCCATCCGGCACCGACCACCACCACGTCGGGAAGCCACCGCCGTACGGCGTTCCGCAGCCCGGCTCCTCGGCCGGTCGCCGCCGGCTTCGAGGCGAGCAGTCCGGCCAGGCGCCGCCGTGCCCCGCGTCGGCGTCGCACGGTCCGCCACCACCGCATCAGCCACCAGAGAACCGCCACGATCCCCATGGCCACCCCCAGCCTGTGGACAACTTCCACGCTCACTCCTCCTCCCTCCCCATCGGCCATCTCCTGCTCGTGATCTCACTTGGCCTCCGCGTGGCGGACGATCCGCAGCGCCCACCACATCCCGACGCCCTCCAGGACACCCCCGACGAGCAGGCAGCCCAGTCCCGGACCCGTGTGCAGCAAGACGTGCAGCGGGTCCGCTCCGAGCGCGGCGCCCAGCAGGAGGCCCAGGACCGGCAGGCCGGCGAGCATCACCACCGTGGCGCGCGGTCCGGCCAACTGGGCTCTTAGGTCGGCGCGTTGGTCGCGTTCCGCCCGCAGCGCCGCCTCCAGCCGGTCGAGTCCGGCAGCGAGACCTGCGCCCTGGTCCACGGCCACCCGCCAGCACGCGGCGAGTCCCAGCAGGCCGTCGGCACCCGGTTGCCGGGCGGCGACCGCGAGAGCCTCGGGCACGTCCCCGCCGAACCGTGCCGCCGCCAACACCGCCGGCTGCGCGTCGCCCAGTCCCCCGGAATCCTGCGCGGCCCGCCGCAGCGCCTCCCCCGGCTGCCGGCCGGCGAGGACCTCCCCGGCCAGGGCCGCGCACAACGCGATGACCGCGTCCCCTCGGCGCTCGCCCGCCCGCCGGGTCTCCGCGATCCGCCGCGCCCGGCGCAGCAGGGGCACTCCGGCCGCCCCCGCGACGACCGGCAGCACCGAACCGCCCAGCAGCGCCATGAGCAGTCCGGCGACCGGTGCCCACCATTCGGGCCGCCAGCGTCCCCGGAGCCTGCGGAGTTCGCCGATGAGCTGCCGCCACGGCGGGGGCCCGCTGCCGACCACGCCGCCTCCGGCCAGGAGCAACTGCGCCCGTTTGGCCCCTGAGTACGGTCCACCCATCAGCCACGCCGCCGCGCCCGCACAGGCCGCCGCCGCGGCCATCGGCATCTCACTCATCACGCCCGCCCGTCCCTTCGGTCTCCTCGCCCCGCAGCAGCTCCCGCAGCCGCTCCCATCCCCGCTCGTGGACGAAGGCGTCCGCCCGCCACCGCAGCGCCGGTACGGTCCGCACCAGCCCGGACGGGTCCCGCTCCAGCACATGTACCTCGGCGATCCGCCGTCGCCCGGCCGGGTCGCGTACGAGGTGCAGGACCACCGACAGGGCCGCCGCCAACTGGCTGTGCAGCGCGGTCCGATCGAGGCCGGCCGCCGTGCCGAGCGCCTCGAGCCGGGCGGGGACGTCCGCGGCGGCGTTGGCGTGGACGGTCCCGCAGCCCCCCTCGTGGCCGGTATTGAGCGCGGCCAGCAGATGGACGACCTCCGGCCCGCGCACCTCGCCCACGACCAGCCGGTCGGGCCGCATCCGCAGGGCCTGCCGCACCAGGTCCTGGAGCGAGACGAGCCCCGCCCCCTCCTGGTTGGCGGGTCTGGTCTCCAGGCGGACGACGTGCGGGTGATCCGGTCGCAGCTCCGCGGAGTCCTCGGCGAGCACGATCCGCTCCCCTGGCCCCACCTGGCCCAGCAGCGCGCTCAGCAGGGTCGTCTTGCCGCTGCCGGTGCCACCGCTGACGAGGAAGGACAGCCGCGCCCTGACCAGGTCCCGCAGGACGCGGTCCCCGCCCGGCGGCACGGTGCCCGCGGCGACCAGTTCGCCGAGCGTGAACGCCCGTGGCCGGGCGACGCGCAGCGACAGACAGGTGCAGCCGACGGCGACCGGGGGCAGCACCGCGTGCAGTCGCGTCCCGTCGGGCAACCGGGCGTCGACCCAGGGCCGTGCGTCGTCCAGGCGCCGCCCCGCCACGGCGGCCAGCCGTTGCGCGAGGCGCCGTACGGCCGCCACGTCCGGGAAGGAGACACCGGTCAGTTCCAGACCGCCACCCCGGTCGACCCAGACCCGGTCCGGAGCGGACACCAGTACGTCGGTCACCAAAGGGTCGGTGAGCAGGGGTTCCAGTGGCCCGCTGCCGATCAGCTCGGACCGCAGGTGCTCGGCAGCGCCGAGGAACTCCGCGTCCCCGAGGACCCGACCCTGTTCGCGCAGCGCCTGCGCCACGCGCGCGGGTGTCGGTTCGGCCCCGCTGTCGGCGAGCCACTGGCGCACGCCGTCGAGCAACGTGCCGGCCGCTTTCACCTGTTCGAGTCCCGCCGGCGTACTCATGAGCCACCGGCCTCGGTCAGGGCCCGCTCCCAGAACTCCTTGCAGAAGCGGGCGAGCGGCCCGCGAGCGGTCGAGCCCGGCGGCGCGTCGCCGCCGTCCGGACGCAGCAGCCCCGACTCGACGGGCACCTCACCGGCCAACGGCAGGCCCAGCAGTCGGGCCACCTCGCTGTCGTCGAGCCCGGGCGCGTAGGGGCCGCGCACCGCCACCCGCAGGTCCCGCAGCACCATGGCGACGGCCGAGGACACGCGCTTGCCCGCGGCGACGGCGCGCAGTTCGGCGGGGACCACGAGGAGTCCGAGGTCAAGCTGGGCGAGGATCTCGGCCACGCCGTCGTCGATGCGGCGCGGGAGGTCGACGACGACGGTGCCGCCGCGGCGCCGGGCCGCCGCCAGCACCGCGCGTACGGCCTGCGGGGCGATGGACACGCAGTCACCCCGGTCCCAGCTGAGCACCCGCAGCGAGTGGATTTTGGGCAGCGACTCCTCCAGGGCGCTGCCGCCGACCCTTCCGCGCGAGGCGGCGAAGGCGGGCCAGCGCAGGCCTGCCGTGCTCTCACCGCCGAGGAGGATGTCGAGTCCGCCGCCCAGGGGATCGGCGTCGACCAGCAGGGTGCGCAGCCCTTCTCGCGCGGAGGTGACGGCGAGGGCGCACGCGAGCGTCGACGCTCCGGCGCCGCCCCGTCCGCCGATGACGCCGACGGTGAGAGCGGGCCGTCCGACGCCCTCGGCGACGTCGGCGATGCGGTCGACCAGCCACTGTTCCCCGTCGGGCAGCATCAGGACGTGGTCCGCGCCGATCTCCACGGCGCGCTGCCACACCCCCGAGTCGTCCTGGTCCCGGCCGACGAGAACCACTCCGCGCCTGCGGGCGGCCCCGCGGACACGGCGTGCCGCGTCGTCGCCGACCAGGACGAGCGGCGCCGATTCCCAGCTGCCCCGGCGTTCCGGCACCGAGTGGTGCACCTCCGGTGTGGCGCCGGCGGCGGCGCACAGGCGCAGCAGATCGTCGAGGAGTTCCACGTCCTCCGTGACGATCAGCGGCTTGCCCGGTCCGCCTCCGGCGGTGGGCGGCGGGTCGTGTGTGACGGCTCCTGTCACGATTTCCATCCCCCTTCACTGCGGGGCGCGCAGTCGCTGCGGTCCCGCGATTCCCGAACGTGTGAAGAACCGGCAGCCGGTCTCCATATGAACGGCCGACGGATTTCGGCCGAACGGCCCCCGGCAAACGGAACCGGCCGTGTGAAGCCGGCCCGGAGCGGACGCGTGGGAATCACGGTGCGGCGAACCCGGAAATCGTGTGGATCTTGGTGGAAAACTGTGGACGAGCGGGTGGCTGTGAATATCGCCGTCACCCATACCGGTGAGCCCCGTACCGTCTGCTGTGCGACTTCCGCAGAGGAGTCCGACGGCTACGCACCGTGACGGTCGGTGGCCAAGAAAAAGAGGCGACCACAGCCGCCTCGATGCGGCGCCGGGGCCGCGTACAGAACTGGAAAACCCGCCCGGACATGCGACGACCCCCGCCGGGGGGGAGAGCGGGGGTCGCCTTCACGGCCGACTCGGGGGGGGGAGGAGCCGGACCGCGTTAGCACGGTCGCGAACGATCCGTGACTTCCATGGTGTACCCGAGAGCCTTCTCAGGCAAACCCACGCGCCCACCTTACGCCGAATGAGCTGCCCCTATGCTCTTGGATGTGGAAAACCACTCCTTGCCCCGCACAGCGGCCTTCTTTGACCTGGACAAGACGGTCATTGCGAAGTCGAGCACGCTCACCTTCAGCAAGTCCTTCTACCAAGGCGGCCTGATCAACCGCAGGGCTGCCCTGCGGACCGCATACGCCCAGTTCGTGTTCCTCGTGGGCGGTATGGACCACGACCAGATGGAGCGGACCCGCGAGTACCTGTCCGCCCTCGTGCGCGGCTGGAACGTCCAACAGGTGAAGGAGATCGTGGCCGAGACCCTTCACGACCTGATCGACCCGCTGATCTACGACGAGGCGGCCTCGCTGATCGAGGAGCACCACACGGCCGGCCGTGACGTCGTGATCGTGTCCACCTCCGGCGCCGAGGTGGTCGAGCCGATCGGCGAGCTGCTCGGCGCGGACCGCGTGGTCGCCACCCGCATGGTCGTGGGCGAGGACGGCTGCTTCACCGGCGAGGTGGAGTACTACGCCTACGGCCCGACGAAGGCGGAGGCGATCAAGGAGCTGGCGCGGTCCGAGGGGTACGACCTCTCGCGCTGTTACGCCTACAGCGACTCGGCGACCGACCTGCCGATGCTGAAGTCGGTGGGGCACCCGCACGCCGTGAACCCCGACCGGGCCCTGCGCCGCGAGGCCGTCACGCGCGGGTGGCCGATCCTCGACTTCCACCGGCCGGTACGCCTCAAGCAGCGGATTCCGTCGTTCTCCGTACCGCCCCGTCCCGCGCTCGTCGCGGCTGCGGCCATAGGAGCGGCGGCGGCCACCGCGGGCCTCGTCTGGTACGCGAACCGTCGCCGGGCGGCGACCGCCTGAAGCCGCACCCACGCGCGGGGCGGGTGTCACTCCCCAGGCGCGCACAGATACGCCCGTTTAAAACCCCTTTGGGAGCAAAAGCAAAGAACTGGTGCCAGCACTTCCGCTTACCGGGGTCCAGGAGTACAAAGGACTTAACGGCCCGCGAGACCAAGGACATCCGCGAGGATCACCTTAATAACGCATTTGGCCCCACGGACCGCGCATGACCACTGGGCACCCACGCGACGTCGACCCGTCGATTACGGGCCAGCCGCACCAGGTCACGGGCGAAGTTCCCGGCCTGATGGGCAATATATCGAGGACGCTTGGTAACCGGGTGAGCATGCCAGCGGCGGTACGAGGACTCGTACCGCCGCAACCCTTTGTCAGGCCCCCGCGAGGGGGCCTTTTCCGTATCCCGCCCAGTCCGCGCGCCCGGTGCCCGTACGGCCGTCCCCGCACCCCGCACCCGGCACCCCGCACCCGGGCTTCACGCGCGCGTGTGGCTCACGCCGCCCCGCGCTGGAGCGCCTCGCACACGGCCGTCGACTCACGGGCGCCCAGCTCGACCGCCCGGCCGCAGTGCGCGATCCAGGCGGCCATCCCGTCCGGGGTACCGGAGGCGTAGCCGTCCAGGGCCGCCAGATAGGCCGCCCGGCCGATCTCGGCGTGCCCCACCTCGGCCGGGCAGACCGACTTGGGGTCGAGGCCGCTGCCGATCAGGACGATGCGCTCGGCGGCCCGCGCGACCAGACCGTTGTGGGAAGTGAACGGGCGCAGGGCGAGCAGCTCGCCATGGACGACGGAGGCCGTCACCAGGGCGGGCGCGGAGCCTCCCGCGATGATCAGCTCGGACAGTCCCTCGAGACGGCCGGCCACCTCGGCGGCGCTCGGCAGCGGCAGCTCGATCAGCGGCTCGTCGACCGCCTCACCTGCCTGTCGGGGACGTCCGACCTCGTCGTCACTGGTCGCCGCGGCCACCAGATGCAGCCGAGCCAGCACCCGCAGCGGCGACTGCCTCCAGATGGACAGCAGCTGGCCGGCCTCGGCGGACAGCCGCAGAGCCGCTCCCATCACACGAGCCTCGTCATCGGTGCCGAAGTCGGTGCGCCGCCGCACCTCTTCCAGGGCCCAGTCCGCCCCGGACAGGGCCGCCGAGCCACGGGCGCCGCGCAGAGCGGCCTCCGAGGTGATCTCGGTGCTGCGGCGGCGCATGACACGGTGCCCGTAGACCCGGTCCACGGCCTTGCGCATGGACTCCACGGACTCGGCCACACCGGGCAGGGAGCCCAGGGCCGCGAGCGGATCGGCGGACGCGCCTGTCGTACTCATGAGTACGACACTACGCAACCGGCACCGGCACCCCACGAAGGAGTGGTCTTCTTCACGCACGCCTGCCACGTACAGCTATCACCGCACTACTCTTTGTGAACATGAAAATTGCTTTCGTCGGGAAGGGTGGCAGCGGCAAGACCACCCTGTCCTCCCTGTTCATCCGCCACCTCGTCGCCGACGGCGCGCCCGTGATCGCGGTCGACGCGGACATCAACCAGCACCTCGGGCCCGCTCTCGGCCTCGACGAGGCGGAGGCCGCCGGACTGCCCGCGATGGGCGACCGGCTGCCGCTGATCAAGGACTACCTGCGGGGCTCCAACCCCCGCGTCGCCTCCACCGAAACGATGATCAAGACGACTCCGCCCGGCGAGGGCTCCCGGCTGCTGCGGGTGCGCGAGAACAATCCCGTGTACGACGCCTGCGCCCGGCCGGTGGAACTCGACGGCGGCGCCGTCCGTTTGATGGTCACGGGTCCTTTCACGGACGCCGACCTGGGGGTCTCCTGCTACCACTCCAAGACCGGAGCGGTGGAACTGTGCCTGAACCACCTGGCCGACGGCCGTGACGAGTATGTCGTGGTCGACATGACCGCGGGCTCGGACTCCTTCGCCTCCGGCATGTTCACCCGCTTCGACCTCACGTTCCTCGTCGCCGAGCCGACCCGTAAGGGGGTCTCCGTCTACCGCCAGTACAAGGAGTACGCCCGCGACTACGGCGTCGCGCTGAAGGTCGTCGGCAACAAGGTGCAGGGGCAGGACGACATCGACTTCCTGCGCGCCGAGGTCGGGGACGACCTGCTCGTGACGGTCGGCCATTCGGACTGGGTGCGCTCGATGGAGAAGGGCCGGCCGCCCCGGTTCCACCTCCTGGAGGACACCAACCGGCAGGCCCTGCGGCTGTTGCGGACAACCGTCGACTCGGCGTACGAACGGCGCGACTGGGAGCGCTACACACGGCAGATGGTGCACTTCCACCTGAAGAACGCCGAGTCCTGGGGCAATGAACGCACCGGAGTCGACCTGGCGGCACAGGTCGACCCCGGATTCGTCCTCGGCGAAAGCCTCACAGCCTCCGTGTGACGGTTCCTGTCGGCCTGGGGCCTACTGCCTGACCGCCGGAGCCCCGGGCACGCCCTTGGGCGCCGGGGCGGGGCTGCCGGACAGGAAGGACTCCCAGCCGCGCTTCGGGGACTCGCCGACGTCCAGCGTGCGCAGCTTGGCCAGGGTCTGCGGGTCCTGGGCGTCCAGCCAGTCGGCGAGCTGCCGGAAGGACACGCAGCGCACGTCCGGCTTGTTGCAGACGTTCTCGACGACCTCCTCGACGGCGCGCATGTACGTGCCGCCGTTCCAGGACTCGAAGTGGTTGCCGATGATCAGCGGGGCGCGGTTGCCGTAGTAGGCCCGGCCGAAACCCTTGAGCAGACCGTCACGCATTTGGTGGCCCCAGAACGCGCGCTTGTCGGGGTCGCCCTGTGTGGCGGTCCCGGACTGGTTGACCATGAAGTTGTAGTCCATGGTGAGCTGCTCGTAGGAGTGACCGGGAAAGGGCACGAGCTGCATCGACAGGTCCCACAGGCCCTGCTTCTTGCCGGGCCACACCTGGTTGTTGACCCCGCTGGTGTCATAGCGGAAGCCCAGCTCGCGGGCGGCCTTCATGAAGTTCTTCTGCCCCTCGAGGCAGGGGGTGCGGGCGCCGATGAGTTCCTTGTCGTAGTCGAACGGCAGCGGGGCCGCGTTCTTCATGCCGGTGTTGGTCTTCCAGGTCCTCACGAACTGCTTGGCCTGGCCGATCTCGTCCTTCCACTCCTCGACGGACCACTCGCCGACGCCGCCGTTCTTGCCACAGAAGTGACCGTTGAAGTGGGTGCCGATCTCGTTGCCCTCCAGCCACGCCAGGCGCAGCTGCTTCACGGTGTCGGCGATGCCCTGCTCGTCGTTGAAGCCGATGTCGGAACGGCCCGGCGAGTGCTGCGGCGGCCGGTACTGGTCGGCCTTCTCCTCCGGCAGCATGTACACGCCGCTGAGGAAGTACGTCATCGTCGCGTGGTTGGCCTTGGACACCTGACGGAAGTGGGAGAACAGCCTCTGGCTGTCCTCGCCGGCGCCGTCCCAGGAGAAGACCACGAACTGCGGCGGCTTCTGGCCCGGCTTCAGCCGTTCGGGGCGGGGGAGGTGGGGCTGCGCTCCGGTGTACGCGGTGGAGCCGTCGCCGATCAGGCGGACGACACTCTTGGGGGCCGGAACCGGCTTGGCTTTCAGCGGGCCCGGCACTCCCTCCCCGGAGCCGTGGGAACCGCCGGTTCCCGTTGCGCAACCGGCGAGCGATGCGGCGACAGCAGCGGCGACCACTGCGCCCGCGGCGATCCTCTGGGTGGCGGCCATCTTCCGCCCACCTTCTTCCTTCTCTCGGCCAACGCCGACGAGGGCGTTCTCTGGTGACGTGCCGGGACGAGCCGGCAGCGCCGTCAAGGTCGCATGGAGTCGAGAAGGAATTAATACGACAAGCCGATAAAAAGCTCACTTCACTCCAGGGAGTGAATACCTGCACCATTTGCCCCAAATATCCAGACTTGAGCTTTACTCTGCATTACGATCTGTTTACCGAGCGTTGATTTTCATCCCGCCGCTGCACGCCGTGACCCACGGCCGCGACCACCCCCGCCCCAACCGGGGGACCACCTGTTCCGCGACCGCGCTGCCCCGGAGGAGACGGGAACCATGTCCGCCTGCGCCCCCACCCGCACCACCCACTCGACGCGCCCCGAGCGCAACCACCCGGCCCACAGCCCCCCACCGGCCCCGCACCGCCGCTTCCGCATCGCGGGCGCCGACGTGTCCGCCTCGATCGCGGTCTTCCTGATCGCCCTGCCCCTGTCCCTCGGCATCGCCCTCGCCACCGGCGCGCCCCTCCAGGCAGGCCTCGTCGCCGCCGCCGTGGGCGGAATCGTCGCCGGATGGATCGCCGGCGCGCCCCTCCAGGTCAGCGGCCCCGCAGCCGGCCTGACCGTGGTCACCGCCGACCTCATCCAGCGCTACGGCTGGCGGACGACCTGCGCCATCACCGTCCTCGCCGGACTCACCCAGCTGGGCCTCGGCTGCCTGCGTGTGGCGCGCACCGCACTCGCCGTCAGTCCCGCCATCGTGCACGGCATGCTCGCCGGCATCGGCGTCACCATCGCCGTCGCCCAACTGCACGTCGTGCTCGGCGGCACCCCGCAGAGTTCGGTCCTCGACAATCTCCGCGCCCTGCCCGCCCAGTTGGCCGGACTGCAACCCGCGGCCTTGGCCGTGAGCGCGCTGACCCTGACCCTGCTGCTGCTCTGGCCGCGCATCCCCGGCCGCGTCGGCCGCCTGGCACGGAAAGTGCCCGCCGCGCTCGTCGCCGTCACCGGCGCCACCGCCACCGCCTCGCTCGCGGGGCTCACCCTGCCCAAGGTGGACCTGCCGTCGTGGAGCAGTCACGCGCTGGCCGGGCTGCCCGAGGGGCCGGTGCTCGGGCTCGTGGCCGCCGTCCTCACCACGACTTTGGTGTGCAGCGTGCAGTCGCTGCTCGGCGCGGTCGCCGTGGACAAACTGATCTCTTCGCGGCCGGACCTGCTCAGCGCCCGCTCAGCCCGTGTCGGCCGCTCCGATCTGGACCGTGAGCTGCTGGGCCAAGGCGCGGCCAACATCGTCTCCGGAGCCCTCGGCGGGCTTCCGGTGGCGGGCGTGGCCGTGCGCAGTTCGGCGAATGTCCACGCCGGTGCGGTGAGCCGGAACTCCACGATGCTGCACGGCGTTCTCGTAGTAGTCGCCGCGCTGCTGATGGTCCCGATCCTGGATCTGATCCCGCTCGCCTCACTCGCCGCCCTGGTGATGGCCGTCGGCATCCAGATGGTGTCCCTGCACCACATTCGCACGGTGACCCGCCACCGTGAGGTGCTGGTGTACGCCGTCACGACCCTCGGCGTGGTGATCCTCGGGGTCCTGGAAGGCGTGACGCTCGGCATCGCCGTGGCCGTGGCCGTCGCCCTGCACCGGCTCGCCCGCACCCGCATCACGCACCACGAGAAGGAAGGAGTCCATCACGTACACGTACGAGGCCAGTTGACGTTTCTCGCAGTGCCGCGGCTCAGCCGCATCCTGCATCTCGTCCCCCAAGCCACCCACGTCGTCGTCGAGTTGGACGGCTCCTTCATGGACCACGCGGCGTACGAGGCCTTGCAGGACTGGCAGAAGACCCACACCGCCCGAGGTGGCTCCGTCGAGCTGACCGGCCGCCGCTCCGCCGGGACGGGGCTCAACACCGGAACCGACCTCGAGGCGGACACCGAGGCAGGCGTCGGCTCCCGCACGAGCGCCGGTACGGGCTTCCACTTCGGCATCGACGTCGGAGAAGGCGCCTCGGCCACTCCCCCGGCTCTCGACCCCGCTCGCGCCGGCGAGGTCCCGATCGCCGACTGCCGCTGCCGCCCCTGGACGCCGTGGCGCAACCACCAGTGCGAAGTCCCCCGGGAAACACCAGAGACACCAGAGGCGTCGCAGGTGTCGCAGCCAGCACACACACCCCAGACAACGACCCCGGCAGAGACACCGGCACCGACAGCGCTGACAGCACTGACAGCACAGCCGGCAGAAGCACCCACCGCAGCAGACACAGCACAAGCGGCAGGGTCGCCCGAGACGGCCCGGAGGAGGGAGACGACAGAGTCCCCGAGGTCGGCCACGGAGTCGGCCACGCAGTCGAAGTCCAGACGGCCGGAGCGACCGACTCGGCCGGGACCGGAGCGGCAGTCGGAGCCGGAACAGCCGGGACCGTCCGTCGAGCCGAGTGGGCGGCGACTGGTGCGCGGTATCAGCGCGTTCCAGCGCAACACCGCACCGCTGGTGCGGGGCGAGCTGGCGCGGCTGGCCCGGGAAGGACAGCGGCCCACCCAGCTCTTCCTCACCTGCGCCGACTCCCGGCTGGTCACCTCCATGATCACCTCCAGTGGTCCGGGCGACCTGTTCGTGGTGCGCAACGTCGGCAACCTCGTACCGTCGCCCGGCGAGGAGAGCGGGGACGACTCGGTGGCGGCCGCGATCGAGTACGCGGTGGACGTGCTGAAGGTGCGGTCCATCACGGTGTGCGGGCACTCCGGGTGCGGGGCCATGCAGGCCCTGCTCCACTCCGAGCCGGGCGCCGCGCGGACCCCGTTGCAGCGGTGGCTGCGGCACGGTGTGCCGAGCTTGAAGCGGATGGCCGACGACGGCCGCCCGCACGCTCGACTGGCCGGTCGCGCGCCGGTGGACGCGGTCGAGCAGCTCTGCCTGACCAACGTGGTCCAGCAGTTGGAGCATCTTCGGGCCCACGAGTCCGTGACACGGGCCTTGCGGGACGGAGCGCTGGAGCTGCACGGGCTGTACTTCCACGTGGGTGAGGCGCAGACGTACCTGCTGTCCGAGGCGGCCACGGACGACGGCGAGCTGTTCGGTCACGTGGGAGAGGTGGACATGTCGGCCTGACCGGCACTGCGGCTCCCGATGTCCGGCGGCGCGGAGCGGCACGGAGATGTGAAAGGCGTTACACCGGCTGAACTCCGTCCGCTCCGTGTCCGTGGGTACGGATGACCCCTGGGTCGGTCCGGGGAAGACCCCCTGGCCACCGGAAACAGGGTCGAGAAGTGGCGACCTACAGGTCTAAACCAATTTTCGGTCGGGCCTTGTCACCGGACCCCTGGGTCTGATGAGCTGTGGCCTGGGACACAACGGACACGGACACCCTTCGAAAGGGAGATGTCGTGAGCAACGAATCCTTGGCCAACCTGTTGCGCGAGGAGCGCAGGTTCGCGCCCCCCGCCGACCTGGCCGCGCACGCCAACGTCACGGCGGAGGCGTACGAACAGGCCAAGGCTGACAGGCTCGGCTTCTGGGCCGAGCAGGCCCGACGGCTGACCTGGGCCAAGGAGCCGACCGAGACGCTGGACTGGTCGAACCCGCCGTTCGCCAAGTGGTTCAAGGACGGCGAACTCAACGTCGCCTACAACTGCGTCGACCGGCACGTCGAGGCGGGACACGGCGACCGCGTCGCCATCCACTTCGAGGGCGAGCCCGGCGACAGCCGCGCCATCACCTACGCCGAGCTCAAGGACGAGGTGTCGAAAGCCGCCAACGCCCTGCTGGAACTGGGCGTCGAGAAGGGCGACCGGGTCGCCGTCTACATGCCGATGATCCCCGAGACGGCGATCGCGATGCTGGCCTGCGCCCGGATCGGCGCCGCGCACTCCGTCGTCTTCGGCGGCTTCTCGGCGGACGCGCTGGCCACCCGCATCCAGGACGCCGACGCCAAGGTCGTCATCACGTCCGACGGCGGATACCGGCGCGGCAAGCCCTCCGCGCTGAAGCCGGCCGTCGACGACGCGGCCGACCGCGCCGGCAACGTCGAGCATGTGCTCGTCGTGCGGCGGACGGGCCAGGACGTCGCCTGGAACGGCGAGCGGGACGTGTGGTGGCACGAGATCGTCGAGCGCCAGTCGGCCGAGCACACGCCCGAGGCGTTCGGGGCCGAGCAGCCGCTGTTCATCCTCTACACCTCCGGCACCACGGGTAAGCCCAAGGGCATCCTGCACACGTCGGGCGGCTACCTCACGCAGACCGCGTACACGCACCACGCGGTCTTCGACCTCAAGCCGGAAACGGACGTCTACTGGTGCACGGCCGACGTCGGCTGGGTCACCGGGCACTCCTACATCGTCTACGGGCCGCTGGCGAACGGCGCGACGCAGGTCATGTACGAGGGCACGCCGGACACCCCGCACCAGGGCCGGTTCTGGGAGATCGTGCAGAAGTACGGGGTGACGATCCTCTACACGGCACCGACGGCGATCCGTACGTTCATGAAGTGGGGCGACGACATCCCCGCGAAGTTCGACCTGTCGTCCCTGCGGGTCCTGGGCTCGGTCGGCGAGCCGATCAACCCCGAGGCCTGGATCTGGTACCGCAAGCACATCGGCGCCGACCGGACGCCCATCGTCGACACCTGGTGGCAGACCGAGACCGGCGCGATGATGATCTCGCCGCTGCCGGGCGTCACCCAGACCAAGCCCGGCTCCGCGCAGACCCCGCTGCCCGGCATCTCCGCCACCGTCGTCGACGACGAGGCCAACGAGGTGCCCGACGGCGGCGGCGGCTACCTGGTACTGACCGAGCCGTGGCCGTCGATGCTGCGCACCATCTGGGGCGACGACCAGCGCTTCCTCGACACCTACTGGTCGCGCTTCGAGGGCCGTTACTTCGCCGGCGACGGGGCGAAGAAGGACGACGACGGCGACATCTGGCTGCTCGGCCGCGTGGACGACGTGATGCTCGTCTCCGGCCACAACATCTCCACCACCGAGGTCGAGTCGGCGCTCGTGTCCCACCCGGCCGTCGCCGAAGCGGCCGTCGTCGGCGCGGCGGACGAGACCACCGGGCAGGCCATCGTCGCCTTCGTCATCCTGCGCGGCACGGCGAACGCCGAGGACGAGCACCTCGTCGCCGACCTGCGCAACCACGTCGGCACCACGCTCGGCCCGATCGCCAAGCCCAAGGAGATCCACCCGGTCACGGAGCTGCCCAAGACCCGCTCCGGCAAGATCATGCGCCGTCTGCTGCGGGACATCGCCGAGAAGCGTGAACTCGGAGACGTCACCACCCTGACCGACTCCTCGGTCATGGACCTCATCCAGGCGAAGCTCCCGACCGCGCCCAGCGAGGACTGAGCAGGCCAGACAGGGGCACTCGGCGCCAGCCGCGCCGGGTGCCCTTTTCGCACCTAACGTGGGGATCGCCGGATTTCTCCTTGCGGACTTTAGGTAGGGTAAACAAAAAGGTGCGCCGGGAAGTCTGGTCGGCATGTGTTCAGTGCTGCCCACCGACCGGAGGCCCTCACCGTGTCCGCGCCCCGCAACACCGCCCCCCGCAAGGTCTTCGGACGTCTGTCCCTGCCCGAGCGAAACTTCGTCGCGGAGGCGCTGCGCACCGAGACCGTCGGCGGTGTACTGCTGCTCGTCGCGGCCGTCGCCGCGCTGGTCTGGGCGAACGTACCCGGGCTGCACCACAGCTACGAGAGCGTCAGCCACTACCACCTCGGCCCCGAAGCCCTCGGACTGAACCTCTCCGTCGAGCACTGGGCGGCCGACGGCCTGCTCGCGATCTTCTTCTTCGTCGCCGGAATCGAACTCAAGCGAGAACTCGTCGCGGGCGACCTCAAGGACCCCCGGGCCGCCGCGCTCCCCGTGGCGGCAGCGCTGTGCGGGATGGCCGTGCCCGCGCTCGTCTACACCCTCACCGCCCTCGCCGGCGGTGGCTCGCTGGGCGGCTGGGCGGTGCCCACGGCCACCGACATCGCGTTCGCTCTGGCCGTGCTCGCCGTCATCGGCACCTCGCTGCCGAGCGCGCTGCGCGCCTTCCTGCTCACCCTCGCGGTCGTCGACGACCTGTTCGCGATCCTGATCATCGCGGTCTTCTTCACGAGCACCATCGACTTCGTCGCGCTGGGCGGCGCGGCCGTCGGCCTCCTCGTGTTCTGGCTGCTGCTGCGTAAGGGCGTGGCGGGCTGGTACATCTACATCCCCCTCGCCCTCGTCATCTGGGCGCTGATGTACAACAGCGGCGTACACGCGACGATCGCCGGGGTCGCGATGGGCCTGATGCTGCGCTGCACGACCCGCGAGGGCGAAAAGCACTCGCCCGGCGAGCGGATCGAGCACCGCGTCCGGCCCCTGTCCGCAGGCCTGGCAGTGCCGCTGTTCGCCCTGTTCAGCGCCGGTGTGGCGATCTCGGGCAACGCGCTCGGGGATGTGTTCGGCAAGCCGGAGACCCTGGGCGTCGTCCTCGGTCTCGTCGTCGGCAAGGCCATCGGCATCTTCGGCGGGACCTGGCTGACCGCCCGCTTCACCCGAGCCTCGCTGAGCGAGGACCTCGCCTGGGCGGACGTCTTCGCCGTCGCGTCCCTCGCCGGTATCGGCTTCACCGTGTCGCTGCTGATCGGAGAGCTCGCCTTCGAGGGCGACGCGCTCCTGACCGACGAGGTCAAGGCCGCCGTCCTGGTGGGCTCGCTGATCGCGGCCACCCTCGCGACGGTGCTGCTGAAGCTGCGCAACGCCGAGTACCGCCGGATGTGCGAGGCCGAAGAGCGCGACGAGGACCTCGACGGCATCCCGGACGTGTACGAGGAGGACGACCCGGCCTACCACCTGCGGATGGCGGATATCTACGACGGAAAGGCCGCCGAACACCGCCGCCGAGCCGAGCAGATCGCCCGCGAGAGCGGCCGCGCGGAGGCACGGGACGACGCTCGGGAGGAAGCCCGGGGAGAGGCCGGGGAGGGTCCGACACGCGCCACGGGCCTGCCGAAGTGACGGGCGGGGCAGGCGAGAAGGGCGGCCGTCCGGCATGATCTGACGGGACGGTACAAAAGAAGCCAGAAGCAGCACAGCAGCAGGAGAGGGAGAACGCGATGAGCGCACCCGACGGCAGCCCGGTCGGTGCCGAACGCAGCATCGGCCAGCTGTTCGCCTCGGCGACGACCGAAATGTCGGCGCTGGTGCACGACGAGATCGCGCTGGCGAAGGCGCAGCTGAAGCAGGACGTCAAACGGGGAGCGACGAGCGGTGGGGCGTTCTCGGTGGCCGGCGCGGTCCTGCTGTTCTCCCTTCCGATGCTCAACTTCGCCCTGGCGTACGGCATTCGGACCTGGAGCGACTGGAATCTCGCGATCTGCTTCCTGCTCTCCTTCGCGGCGAACGTGCTCGTCGCGCTCGTCCTAGTCCTGATCGGCGTCGTCTTCGCGAAGAAGGCGCAGAAGAGCAAGGGCCCGCAGAAGGTCGCCGCGTCGATGAAGGCGTCGGCGGGCGTCCTGCAGAACGCCAAGCCGCACCCGCGGCCCGAGCTGCCGCAGGACCGGGTCCCGGAGGCCATCGAGGCTGTGGCACGCTCGTCGTCATGACGGACCCCGCCACCCCTCCGGCCCAGCCCGCTTCGGTCGTACGGCCGGACGCCGTCTGCGGCGTCAAGGTCACCCACCGCGAGGTCGCCGCGAACGGTGCCCGCTTCCACATCGCCGAGCTCGGCGACGGTCCGCTGGTCATGCTCGTCCACGGCTTCCCGCAGTTCTGGTGGACGTGGCGGCACCAGCTGGTCGCGCTGGCGGACGCGGGCTTCCGGGCCGTCGCGATGGACCTGCGGGGCGTGGGCGGCAGCGACCGTACGCCGCGCGGCTACGACCCGGCCAACCTCGCCCTCGACATCACCGGCGTGATCCGCTCCCTGGGCGAGCCGGACGCCGCCCTGGTCGGCCACGACCTGGGCGGCTACCTGGCGTGGACGGCGGCCGTGATGCGCCCCAAGCTCGTGCGGAGGCTCGCCGTCTCCTCGATGCCGCACCCCCGGCGCTGGCGTTCGGCGATGCTCGCCGACGTCCGGCAGACGAGTGCCAGCTCCCACATCTGGGGATTCCAGCGGCCGTGGATCCCCGAACGTCAGCTCACCGCCGACGACGGCGAACTGGTGGGCCGGCTGATCCGGGACTGGTCCGGGCCGCGGCTGCCGGAGGACGACGCGGTGGAGACCTACCGGCGCGCCATGTGCATCCCGTCCACCGCGCACTGCGCCGTCGAGCCGTACCGGTGGCTGGTGCGCTCGATGGCCCGGCCGGACGGCGTCCAGTTCTACCGGCGTATGAAGCGTCCCGTGCGCGTGCCCACCCTGCATCTGCACGGGTCTCTCGATCCGGTGATGCGCACGCGCAGCGCGGCCGGTTCCGGTGAGTACGTCGAAGCGCCGTACCGCTGGCGGCTGTTCGACGGTCTCGGCCACTTCCCGCACGAGGAGGACCCGGTCGCTTTCTCCACCGAACTGGTCAATTGGCTGAAGGATCCCGAGCCCGATCGGTGACCGCGCCCTCGCGTCCGGTACCCGGTTCTGAACGTCTGTACGACGAACAGCCAAATGCCCGGCGCATAGGCCAATTGGCCGCTCCGAGCGCGGTTATCGACCTTGGGGCAGGGGCAGACGTCGGTGTATGGGCTGGACGCACGACTACAGTGATGCAGCACGCAACCGCCGCTCGGCCAGTGGCCTGAGCCCCCACCGACGAGGTGCCGACCCGCAACTGCCGGGTACCGACCTCCGCGTGGGCATTCCCCGCATCCTGCGCCGCCGGGCCCGCTGGGTCTCGGTCCGCCTGCGTCACCCTCGAGGCTGACCCGGCGAAGGATCCAGAGGGGCCCTGTACGGGGCCCCTCCGCAGGACCCCTCAGGACTTCTCACAGGGCGCAGCTGTCGCTGTCCACCTGCTGGCCCGCGGTGCGCCCCTGCGTGATGTCCTGCTGGATCTCGTCCGCGGTGAGGGCGTAGCCGGTGTCGGCGTCGTCGAGGGACTTCGCGAAGACCACGCCGTACACCTTGCCGTCGGTGGTGAGCAGCGGGCCTCCGGAGTTGCCCTGACGGACGGTCGTGAACAGTGAGTACACGTCACGGCGCACGGTGGTGCGGTGGTAGATGTCCGGGCCGTTGGCCGTGATACGGCCACGCACCCGCGCGGCGCGGACGTCGTACGACCCGTTCTCGGGGAAGCCGGCGACGATCGCGTCGTCGCTGCTCACCGCGTCCTTCGTGGTGAACTCCAGGGCGGGCGCGTCGAGATCCGGTACGTCCAGGACGGCGATGTCGCGCTTCCAGTCGTACAGGACGACCGTGGCGTCGTACTTGCGGCCCTCGCCGCCTATCTGGACGGTGGGTTCGTCGACGCCGCCCACGACGTGCGCGTTGGTCATGACGCGACGTTCACCGAAGACGAAGCCGGTGCCTTCCAGCACCTTGCCGCAACTCTCCGCCGTACCCATGACCTTGACGATGGAACGCTGAGCGCGCTTGGCCACGGCGCTGTTGGCCAGGGCCGGGTCCGGCGGCTGCACGTCGGTGATCGGCTCGTTGGAGAACGGGCTGAAGACCTGCGGGAAGCCGTTCTGCGCGAGGACGGAGGAGAAGTCCGCGAACCAGGTGTCGGCCTGGTCGGGCAGCGCGTCGGACACCCCGTGCAGCACCTTGGAGCTGCGGACCTCCTTGCCCAGCGTGGGCAGCGTGGTGCCGGCCAGGGCGGATCCGATCAGCCACGCCACCAGCAGCATCGCCACGACGTTGACGAGCGCGCCGCCCGTCGCGTCCAGCGCGCGGGCCGGGGACCAGGTGATGTACCGGCGAAGCTTGTTGCCGAGGTGCGTGGTGAGAGCCTGGCCGATCGAGGCGCAGACGATCACGACGATGACCGCGACCACGGCGGCCGTGGTGCTCACCTCGGAGTTGTCGGTCAACGCGTCCCAGATCACGGGCAACAGGTAGACGGCGACGAGGCCGCCGCCGAGGAAACCGATCACCGACAGGATGCCGACGACGAAGCCCTGGCGGTAGCCGACGACCGCGAACCACAGGGCCGCGACCAACAACAGGATGTCCAGCACGTTCACCGCTTCGCGCCTCGCCTCGTCAATTCGCGGTCACCACAGGTCGGCCGGGGGTCCGACCCGCCGCGAAGCGGCGATGGGGCACAGCTTCCCCCGGACAGACACAGCACGGTGGACACCCTGTCATGACCGCCAGTCGAGCGGGACCTGCTTCTCGCGGTCCCAGGGGCGCTCCCAGCCCGCGAAGTGCAGCAACCGGTCGATCACACCGGCCGTGAAACCCCACACAAGAGCGGATTCGACCAGAAATGCCGGGCCTCGGTGACCGCTGGGATGCACGGCCACGGCGCGGTTCTCCGCGTCCGTGAGATCCGCCACGGGGACGGTGAAGACACGGGCCGTCTCCGCGGGGTCGACGACACCGACCGGGCTCGGCTCGCGCCACCAGCCCAGGACGGGGGTGACGACGAAGCCGCTGACCGGGATGTACAGCTTGGGCAGCACACCGAAGAGCTGGACGCCGGCCGGATCGAGCCCGGTCTCCTCCTCGGCCTCGCGCAGAGCGGCCCGCAGCGGCCCCTCCCCGTGCGGGTCGCCGTCCTCCGGGTCGAGGGCGCCGCCCGGGAAGGAGGGCTGACCCGCGTGGGAGCGCAGGGAGCTGGCGCGCTCCATGAGGAGCAGCTCGGGTCCGCGCTCGCCCTCGCCGAACAGGATCAGGACGGCCGACTGGCGCCCCGCGCCGTTCTCCGGCGGCAGGAAGCGGCTGAGCTGGAGCGGCTGGACCGTCTCCACGGCATGCGCCACCGGATCCAGCCAGGCGGGCAGGCCCTCCTTGCTCAGCGTCACCGCACCACCCTGCGTGTCGCTCGCGCGTGCCATCGCCACACCACCCCCCGTTCTGCCCTGTCCAACGCCCGGGAGCCGACAGATCGTTCCGCGCGCCGTCCCCCGATCGAGTGTGTCGTGCGTGCCGTACGCGCCGTGCATGTCGTGCGTGCCGTCCACGTTCTTACCGCCGGAGCCCGTTCAGCCCGTTCAGCCCGGGCAGCCCGTTCGGGTCGGGTCGCGGTCAGCCCTGCCGTCATCCGGCCCCCAGCGGCGGGGCCGGCCGGCCACCCGCGTCCAGGTAGGACTGGGGCGGGTTCAGCCGCTGGCCGGGGAAGCCGCCCTTCTCGTACTTCAGGAGCTTCTTGGCCTTCTCCGGGTCCGTCTCCCCCTCGCCGTACGCCGGGCAGAGCGGGGCGATGGGGCAGGCGCCGCAGGCCGGCTTGCGGGCGTGGCAGATACGGCGGCCGTGGAAGATCACATGGTGCGAGAGCATCGTCCAGTCGCTCTTGGGGAAGAGCGCGCCGACGGCCGCCTCGATCTTGTCGGGCTCGGTCGCCTCGGTCCATTGCCAGCGCCGTACGAGCCGCTGGAAGTGCGTGTCCACGGTGATCCCGGGCCGGCCGAACGCGTTCCCCAGCACCACGAAGGCGGTCTTGCGGCCGACGCCGGGCAGCTTCACCAGATCCTCCAGCCGGCCGGGCACCTCCCCGTCGAACTCCTCCACCAGGGCCTTGGACAGGCCCATCACGGACTTGGTCTTGGCCCGGAAGAAGCCGGTGGGGCGGAGGATCTCCTCGACCTCCTCCGGATCGGCGGCGGCCAGATCCTCGGGGGTGGGGTACTTGGCGAAGAGGGCGGGGGTCGTCTGGTTCACCCGGAGGTCGGTGGTCTGGGCGGACAGAACCGTGGCGACCACCAGCTGGAAGGGGTTCTCGAAGTCCAACTCGGGGTGGGCGTAGGGGTAGACCTCGGCGAGCTCGCGGTTGATGCGGCGGGCACGGCGGACGAGAGCGGTCGGGGACTCGGGCTTCCTGACACGGGCACCCTTGCCGACGGCACTCTTTCCGACCGCGCTCTTGCCGACGGCGTCCTTGTCCGCGGGGGCCTTGCCCGCACCGCGTCCGGCCGCGACCTTCCCGGCGGCCGCTTTCCCGCTGTCGGGCGCATTCTTCGCAGGCATCTCGTTCGTCACCTTTGCCGTCTTCCTACCACCGCCGGGGCCCTGTTCGCCCACAGCGGAAACTCGACGTACAACCACCCGCCCAGCCCCCTTGGCCTGTGCTCTCACCGGCGATTTGGACACTCGGCCAGCCTAAAGCCCGGCACCGACATCCGCCCCGGACCCTGAAGATCGGCCCCCAATTGGACCCCTGCCGCTTACCTCGGGACACGTGTGCGGCATCCTTGTGACAGATCACACTGTTTGGACCGTCCAGCAAAACGGGGAACACGGTCCCCTGGTAAGCGGGGGAGCAAGATCCCCTGAGCAGGTCGAATAGGAGAGAACTCGTGGACGACGTTCTGCGGCGCAACCCGCTCTTCGCGGCACTCGACGACGAGCAGGCCGCGGAACTGCGCGCCTCCATGAGCGAGGTGACCCTGGCCCGTGGCGACTCCCTCTTCCACGAGGGCGACCCGGGCGACCGGCTCTATGTCGTCACCGAGGGCAAGGTCAAGCTCCACCGCACCTCCCCGGACGGCCGGGAGAACATGCTCGCCGTCGTGGGCCCCAGCGAGCTCATCGGCGAGCTGTCGCTCTTCGACCCGGGTCCGCGCACGGCGACCGCCACCGCCCTCACCGAGGTCAAGCTTCTCGGCCTCGGCCACGGTGACCTCCAGCCCTGGCTGAACGCCCGGCCCGAGGTGGCCACCGCCCTGCTGCGCGCCGTCGCCCGGCGCCTGCGCAAGACCAACGACGCCATGTCCGACCTGGTCTTCTCGGACGTCCCCGGCCGCGTGGCCCGCGCCCTGCTGGACCTCTCGCGCCGCTTCGGCGTGCAGTCCGAGGAGGGCATCCACGTCGTCCACGACCTGACGCAGGAGGAGCTGGCCCAGCTCGTCGGCGCGTCGCGCGAGACCGTGAACAAGGCGCTGGCGGACTTCGCCCAGCGCGGGTGGCTGCGCCTGGAGGCGCGGGCCGTCATCCTGCTGGACGTGGAGCGACTGGCCAAGCGGTCGCGCTAGCCGCCGACCCCGGCCCGGCGGGAGTGACCGTATGAGCGTTCGTCAGCGGTCTCTGCTCACGATGTGACCGTCGCTGGGGGCGCCCAGCCCCCAGCAGCTCCAAGGCGCTCCCAGCCGCCCCTGGCTCTTCGCTGCCGGTCTTGGCCGGCCCGCGTCCCCCGTCACCCGACGGCCGCCCACACACCCGAAAACGGGCTGCCAGGCCGCTCTCGGGGCAGCACAGTGGTCCCATGGCACAGACGCTTCACTCCCGAGGTCTCGACTCCCGAGGACACATCGCCCGCGAAGGCTCCTCCCTCGCGCGCGTGGCGGACGTTTTCCGGCCGGTCGTCGTCGCGGCGCGGGACCGGATCCCGGACACCTTCGGGACCCGGCTGCACAGTGCGTACCTCTACGGGTCGATTCCGCGCGGGACCGCGCGTGAGGGCCGCAGCGATCTGGACCTTCTGGTGGTCCTGCGCGAGGAGCCCACCGCCGCGGACCGGGCCGACGGCCGCGCGCTCGACGAAGCCCTCGACAAGGAGTTCCCGCAGATCGACGGCGGCGGGACCCTGCTCGTCGGCCACGCGCGCGTGCTGAGCGACCTGGAGAGGCACGACCTGGGGTGGTTCCTGGCGTGTCTGTGCACGCCGCTGCTCGGCGAGGACCTCGCCGCGTACCTTCCGCGCTACCGCCCGGACTCCCTGCTCGCGCGTGAGACCAACGGCGACCTCGCTCTGTTCCTGCAGCGCTGGCGCGATCGCATCGCCTCGGCGGACGACTCCGCGGAGGCCAGGCGCCCTCTCGTCCGGTTCATGTCCCGCCACCTGGTGCGCACCGCGTTCACGCTCGTCATGCCCCGCTGGAACGGCTGGACGAGCGACCTGCACGAGATGGCGGAGGCCTTCGGGGCCTACTACCCGCAGCGCGCGGAGCAGCTACGGAGGGCGGCCGTCCTCGGGTACGAGCCGAGCGGTGACCGCGCCGTCCTCGCGTCCTACGTCGACGACCTCGGCCCCTGGCTCGCCGAGGAGTACGCGCGCGTGCACGGCGTGAAGGCCGACAGGCCGGAGGAGCACTAGGTCGTTCCCCGCAAGGAGCGCCTGCCGGGCGTCAGGAGCCCGGGTGGGCACTTCGCGCTCTTGGTCTAGGCCGGGCCGGGGATGAGTCCGTGCTCCCTGAGGTACTCCAGCTGGGCCCGCACGGACAGCTCCGCCGCCGGCCACAGGGAGCGGTCGACGTCGGCGTACACATGGGCGACGACCTCGGCAGGGCTGCGGTAGCCGTTCTCGACGGCCGTCTCGACCTGGGCGAGGCGGTGGGCGCGGTGGGCGAGGTAGAACTCCACGACGCCCTGTGCGTCCTCCAGGACCGGCCCGTGGCCCGGCAGGACGGTGTGGACGCCGTCGTCGACCGTGAGGGACCTGAGCCGGCGCAGGGAGTCCAGGTAGTCGCCCAGGCGGCCGTCGGGATGCGCGACGACGGTCGTGCCGCGGCCGAGGATCGTGTCGCCGGTCAGCACGGCCCGGTCGGCCGGGAGGTGGAAGCAGAGAGAGTCGGCGGTGTGGCCGGGCGTCGGGACGACCCGCAGCTCCAGGCCGCCCACCGTGATCACGTTCCCGGCGGCCAGGCCCTCCTCGCCGAGCCTTAGCGCCGGGTCCAGAGCCCGCACCTTCGTGCCGGTCAGTCCGGCGAAACGGACGGCGCCCTCCGCGTGGTCGGGGTGGCCGTGCGTCAGCAGGGTCAGGGCGACGCGCTTGCCCGCCCGCTCGGCGGTGTCGACGACCGCGCGCAGATGGCCGTCGTCCAGCGGGCCCGGGTCGATCACGACCGCAAGGTCGGAGTCGGGCTCGGAGACGATCCAGGTGTTCGTGCCGTCCAGGGTCATCGCGGACGCGTTCGGCGCGAGGACGTTGACCGCGCGCGGGGTGGCCGGGCCGGAGAGGACTCCGCCTCGCGGCTGGCCGGGGAGTGCGGCTGCGTCGGTCATGCGAAGGGGCCTTCCATAGGGCTGGGCGGAACGTCACTTCGGCGGCCGACGGCCGGCGCGGCGCGTCGAGGGGCTCCAGGCGGCGCGAGAGCTCCCCCAGGGGCCCGCCCTCCGCCGGCCGGGCGGCCTCGAAGGCCGTCGGCGTCCGCTCGCCCACGGACGTCCGTCATGCGGGGCCCCCGCGCGTCGCCTCGGTCGCGCCGGCCGCCTCGGTCGGGATGTGTTTGGTGAACTCGTCGTGCCCCGGCCACGACAGCACGACCTCGCCGTCCTCCAGACGGGCCTGCGCCAGGACGGGCGTCAGGTCGCGGTCGGGGGCCGCGGCCAGCGCCTCGGCGGCCGTCGCGTACGGAACGAGCCTGCGCAGGGTCGCGATGGTGGGCGGCATCATCAGCAGCTCGCCCTTGTCGTACGAGGCCGCCGCGTCCGCCGGACGGATCCACACCGTGCGGTCGGCCTCGGTGGAGGCGTTGCGGGTGCGCTGGCCCTCGGGGAGGGCGGCCACGAAGAACCAGGTGTCGTAGCGCCGGGACTCGAACTCCGGCGTGATCCAGCGCGTCCAGGCTCCGAGGAGGTCGGAGCGCAGGACCAGGCCGCGGCGGTCGAGGAACTCGGCGAAGGACAGTTCGCGGGCGGCCACCGCCGCCCGGTCGGCCTCCCAGTCGGCTCCGGTGGTGTCCCCGACGACGGAGTCGGACGTCGGCCCCGCGAGGAGCACGCCGGCCTCCTCGTAGGTCTCGCGTACGGCCGCGCAGACGATCGCCTGGGCCGCCGTCTCGTCGACGCCGAGCCGCTCGGCCCACCACGCGCGTGTGGGGCCCGCCCAGCGGACGTGAAGGTCGTCGTCGCGCGGGTCGACGCCACCGCCGGGATAGGCGTACGCGCCTGCGGCGAAGGCCATGGAGGCGCGTCTGCGCAGCATGTGGACGACAGGGCCGCCGTCGGTGTCCTTCAGGAGCATGACGGTGGCCGCGCGCTTCGGGACGACCGGGACGAGCGTGCCGTCCGCGAGCGCGCGGATGCGTTCCGGCCAGTCCTGGGGAAACCACTGCCCATTCGCCATGGGCGCGAGGCTATCCCGTGGTGCGCGAATGTTCGAGGGGCACCCGAGGTCAGAGCGCGTCCACGCTCCCTGCGAGGCCACCTCGGGGAGCCCGCGGGGACGCCTCGGGGAGGCCTGCGGGCACCCGGGAGAGGCGTCCGGAAGGCGCCCACGGGGCCGAGGGCGCCTACGGGACGGAAGCGGCTACGGGACGAGCTCCACCTGGATCTCGACCTCCACGGGCGCGTCCAGCGGCAGCACCGCGACGCCCACCGCACTGCGGGCGTGCACACCCTTGTCGCCGAGGACCTCGCCCAGCAGCTCGCTCGCGCCGTTGAGGACGGCGGGCTGGCCGGTGAAGTCCGAGGCGGACGCCACGAAGCCGACGACCTTCACCACGCGCGCGATGCGGTCCAGGTCGCCAGCGACCGACTTGACGGCGGCCAGGGCGTTCAGCGCACAGGTGCGGGCCAGCTCCTTGGCCTCCTCGGGGGTGACCTCGCCGCCGACCTTGCCGGTGATCGGCAGCTTGCCGTCCACCATGGGCAGCTGGCCGGCCGTGTACACGTACGGGCCGGACTGCACGGCCGGCTGGTAGGCCGCGAGAGGCGGCACGACCGCAGGCAGGGTCAGCCCCAGCTCGGCGAGCCTGGCCTCGACCGCACTCACGCCTTGGCCCGCTTCAGGTAGGCGACGAGCTGCTCCGGGTTGTTCGGCCCGGGCACGACCTGGACGAGCTCCCAGCCGTCCTCGCCCCAGGTGTCCAGAATCTGCTTCGTCGCGTGGACGAGCAGCGGCACGGTTGCGTATTCCCACTTGGTCATGGGGGCGACTGTATCCGCTGTCGCCCGAGGGCCCGTTCCACAGGCCATGTGGCCGATATCGACCCCTCTTGTCCACAGCCTGCCGATTGCCTCGGGCGCCGAATGGTTACGCTCGAAGACGTGAGCAGGCTCCAGGTCGTCAGCGGTAAGGGCGGGACCGGCAAGACGACGGTCGCCGCGGCCCTCGCGCTGGCCCTCGCCACGGCAGGGAAGCGGACGCTTCTCGTCGAGGTGGAGGGCCGGCAGGGCATCGCACAGCTCTTCGAGACACAGGCGTTGCCCTATGAGGAACGCAAGATCGCCGTCGCCTCGGGGGGCGGTGAGGTGTACGCATTGGCCATCGATCCCGAACTGGCCCTTCTGGACTACCTCCAGATGTTCTACAAACTCGGAGGCGCCGGACGGGCCCTGAAGAAGCTCGGCGCCATCGACTTCGCCACCACCATCGCGCCGGGCCTGAGGGACGTCCTCCTCACCGGCAAGGCGTGCGAGGCCGTGCGGCGCAAGGACAAGAGCGGGCGGTTCGTGTACGACTACGTCGTCATGGACGCCCCGCCCACGGGACGCGTCACCCGCTTCCTGAACGTCAACGACGAGGTCGCCGGGCTGGCCAGGATCGGCCCGATACACAATCAGGCGCAGGCCGTGATGCGGGTGCTGAAGTCGTCGGAGACGGCCGTGCACCTGGTGACGCTGCTCGAGGAGATGCCCGTCCAGGAGACCGCCGACGGTATCGCCGAGCTGCGGGCGGCGAAGCTGCCGGTGGGACGGGTCATCGTCAACATGGTGCGGCCCGAGGTACTGGACGAGGACGGACTGGAACTCGTCCGGACCGTGACGCGTTCTTCTGTTGCCCGGTCGTTGTCCGCCGCGGGACTCGGCGGGGCGCGGCGCGGGGGGCACGCCGAGCGGCTGGTGGATCCGCTCCTGCTGCAGGCCGAGGAGTACGCCGAGCGGTACGCGCTGGAGCACGAGCAGCGCGCGGTCCTCGGCGAGCTCGATCTGCCGCTGCACGAACTGCCGTTGCTCGCCGAGGGCATGGACCTCGCGGGCCTGTACCAGCTCGCCAACGAACTGCGGAAGCAGGGGATCGCATGAGTCCGGACCAGACTCACGACCAGGGAAGCACCCGGCGTCGTCTCTCCCCCGCGCCCGTGCTGGACCTCGATCCGCTGCTGGACGACCCGGCGACCCGCATCGTGGTGTGCTGCGGCTCGGGCGGCGTCGGGAAGACGACCACGGCGGCGGCGCTGGGGCTGAGGGCGGCCGAGCGGGGCCGCAAGGTGGTGGTCCTCACCATCGACCCGGCCCGCCGGCTCGCCCAGTCCATGGGGATCGACTCGCTGGACAACACCCCGCGACGCGTCAAGGGCGTCGAGGGGGACGGCGAACTGCACGCCATGATGCTCGACATGAAGCGCACCTTCGACGAGATCGTCGAGGCGCACGCGGACGGCGACCGGGCCGCCGCGATCCTGGGCAACCCGTTCTACCAGTCGCTCTCGGCGGGCTTCGCGGGCACGCAGGAGTACATGGCGATGGAGAAGCTGGGGCAGCTGCGCGCGCGGGACGAGTGGGACCTGATCGTGGTCGACACACCGCCGTCCCGTTCGGCGCTGGATTTCCTGGACGCGCCGAAGCGGCTCGGGTCGTTCCTGGACGGCAAGCTGATCCGCGTCCTGCTCGCACCGGCCAAGGTCGGCGGCCGCGCGGGGATGAAGTTCCTGAACGTCGGGATGTCGATGATGACCGGCGCGCTCGGCAAGCTGCTCGGCGGGCAGCTGCTGAAGGACGTACAGACGTTCGTCGCGGCGATGGACTCGATGTTCGGCGGCTTTCGCACGCGCGCGGACGCCACGTACAAGCTGCTCCAGGCGCCCGGCACGGCGTTCCTGGTGGTGGCGGCTCCCGAGCGGGACGCGCTGCGGGAGGCCGCGTACTTCGTGGAGCGCCTGGCCGCCGAGGACATGCCGCTGGCCGGCCTGGTCCTGAACCGCGTGCACGGCAGCGGCGCCGCCCAGCTGTCCGCCGAGCGGGCGCTCGCCGCTGCGGAGAACCTCGACCTCGTCCACACCCGCGCGGCGGAAAATCTTGAAGAGACCCGCATTGTGGATCAGGACGGCGGGAAAGCTGGTCTTCGTAACTCTCCCGACACGTACGGCAGTTCAGAATCTCCCGCAACCGATCCGGAGCGCGACGCCCCCACCGGCGCGAACCGGCCCACGGCCACCGACACGGACCGGACGGCGAGCGCCGACGCGAACAGCGGCGCCGACGCGGACCGGACCGTGGACAACCTCACCGCAGGCCTGCTGAGGCTGCACGCGGAACGCATGCACCTGCTCTCCCGCGAGCAGCGCACGCGTGACCGCTTCACCGCGCTGCACCCCGAGGTGGCGGTGTCCGAAGTGGCAGCGCTGCCCGGCGATGTGCATGACCTCACGGGACTCCGGGACATCGGGAACCGACTCGCGGCCAACCGGCCGGAGCTGCCCGAGCCCGAGGCTGCCGACGCCTGAGCCGAGGGTTCGCCTCAGCCCACCGCCGCGTAGTTCTCGTACATCTCGTCGTCGTCGAGCGGCAGGATGCCGGCCCCACGCTCGTACTCCGAACGCGCCGTCTCCAGGAGGCGGCGCCAGGAGGTCACAGTCGGACGCCTGCGCAGCAGTGCGCGGCGCTCGCGCTCGGTCATGCCTCCCCACACACCGAACTCGACGCGGTTGTCGAGCGCGTCGGCCAGGCATTCGGTGCGTACCGGACATCCGGTGCACACCGCCTTGGCCCTGTTCTGCGCTGCTCCCTGAACAAACAGTTCATCCGGATCGGTAGTGCGGCAGGCGGCCTGCGCACTCCAGTCGGTTACCCAGCCCATACCGGCGCCGTCCTCTCCCGAATCGAGGCTCCCCCACGGCGGCAGCGGCATATTCACCGCCGCCAGTTGAGGACGTTACGGAAGGTGGGCACAGCGCAACACCCCCTTCGGGCCCAATCTTGAATGGCCCGAACGGACTATGCGTAAGCGGCAGATCACCCGGGGGAGTGAGCCCGCGACATATGCGACTTTCCCGGCAACCGGGACAGTTCAGTTGAGTCACAACGGACGCCGGGTGACACACAAGGCGGATTCGGACACGCCCCCACCAGAAACTGGGGAACCTCCGGAACGATTCGGGGTCGCCGGACGTATTGATACGTAGCCGTGCTGCTGTGACAGTTGAGAGCAGCTTAGGCCAAGGCATTGACGCGTGTCCGGCGAATGAGAACGTAGGCTGCCCCCATGCCAAAGAAGCGCTCGGGCGGTGGTCTGTCGCCAACGCAGCAGGCCGCCAAGTTCCTCGGTGTCAGTGTGCTCTCGGGAGCCGTGCTGGCCGGTATCGCCCTGCCCGCGTTCGGCGCGCTGGGCCTCGCCGCCAAGGGGTCGGTGGAGTCGTTCGACGAACTCCCGGCCAATCTCAAGACGCCGCCGCTGAGCCAGCGCACCACGATCCTCGACGCCGAAGGCGGCCAGATCGCCACGGTCTACTCCCGTGACCGCACGGTGGTCGACCTCAAGAACATCTCGCCGTACATGCAGAAGGCGCTCATCGCCATCGAGGACTCGCGCTTCTACGAGCACGGCGCGGTCGACCTCAAGGGCATGCTGCGCGCGCTCAACCAGAACGTGCAGAACAGCGGGGTCGCCCAGGGCGGCTCGACGCTCACCCAGCAGTACGTGAAGAACGTCTTCGTCGAGGAGGCCGGCGACGACCCGACGAAGGTCGCCCAGGCCACCCAGCAGACCATCGGCCGCAAGATCAAGGAGCTGAAGTACGCGATCCAGGTGGAGGAGGAGCTCGGCAAGAAGAAGATCCTCGAGAACTACCTGAACATCACGTTCTTCGGCCAGCAGGCCTACGGCGTCGAAGCGGCCTCCCAGCGCTACTTCTCCACGCACGCCAAGGACCTCACCCTTCCCCAGGCGGCGCTGCTCGCCGGCATCGTCCAGTCCCCGACCTACTACGACCCGGTCAAGGACGACGTCACGGCCACCAACCGCCGCAACGTCGTGCTGAAGCGCATGGCCGAGGTGGGCGACATCTCCGAAGCCGAGGCCGCCGCGGCGCAGAAGGCCCCGCTGGGCCTGAAGGTCAAGCAGCCGAAGAACGGCTGCATCACCGCCGTCCAGGGCGCCAGCTTCTTCTGCAAGTACGTGGAGCGCGTCTTCCTCAGCGACCCGGTCTTCGGCAAGACCAAGGAGGAGCGGGCGAAGGTCTGGAACCAGGGCGGCCTGACGATCCGCACGACGCTCGAACCGCAGTCCCAGAAGTCCGTCCAGAAGTCGCTCAAGGACCACGTCTATAAGTCGGACAAGGTCGCCGCGGCCGCCACGCTCGTCGAGCCCGGCACCGGCAAGATCCTCGGCATGGGCCAGTCGAAGCCGTACGGCTACGGCAAGAACGAGACCGAGTACAACTACTCCGTCAACGCCTCCATGGGCGGCTCGAACTACGGCTTCCCGACCGGCTCGACCTTCAAGCCGTTCGTGGCCGCCGCCGCGCTGGAGGAGGGCCGGCCGGCGAACCAGAGCTACCCGGCGCCGTACGAGATGCCGTACCCCTCGACGGTCCAGACGTGCAGCAGCAAGCCGTGGACCAACGAGGGCAACGACAAGCTGGAGAACGAGAGCGAGTCCGAGAAGGGCCCGTACCAGCTGAAGAAGGCCATGGAGCTGTCGGTCAACACCTACTTCGTGCAGATGCTCGCCGACATCGGCATGTGCCCCGTGGTGAAGATGACCGACAAGCTGGGCGTGGTCCAGGGCAACGGCGACAAGGTCCCCGAGGTGCCCTCGTCGATGACCCTCGGCTCCACCGGCCTCTCCCCCCTGACGATGGCGACCGCCTACGCGGCCTTCGCCAGCCGGGGCATGTACTGCACCCCGGTCGCGATCGAGTCGATCACCCAGACCGTGGGCGGCGCGAAGAAGTCCCTGGAGGTGCCGAAGTCGACCTGCTCGCGTGCCATGAGCGAGAAGACCGCGGACACCGTCAACACACTGCTGAGCGGCGTGACCGACTCCGGTACCGGTCAGCAGGCCGGTCTGTCCGGCCGCGCCAACGCCGGTAAGACGGGTACGACGGACTCCCGCAAGAACGCCTGGTTCGTCGGCTACACCCCGAACCTCGCTGGTGCCGTCTGGGTCGGCAGCGCCACCCAGAAGGTCGAGATGACCAACATCACCATCGGCGGCGTCTACCACTCCCAGGTCTACGGCGGCGACACCCCGGGCCCGATCTGGCGCGACGCCATGACCGGCGCGCTCAAGGACAAGGAAGCCCCGTCCTTCAACCTCGTCAACATCCCGAACCCGCCCTCCAAGGACGGCGGCAACGACAACGACGACAACGACAACGGTGACGACAACGGCGACACCGGAGGTGACGACGACGGTTTCCTCACCGGTCTGCTCACCAATGGCACGACGAACGGCGGCACCTCGACGAACGGCAACGACGGCGGCACGTTCTTCCAGGGCCAGAGCAACGGGAACGGCAACGGCGGCGGACGCGGCTGAGACCGGCCCGACGCCGATCGGCTGACGGCAGGCCCGGGGACACGACGAACGGCCCCTGCTTCTCCTAAGGGAATACATCTCTTAGGGAGAGGCAGGGGCCGTTCGTCGTGCCGGGCCGTTCGTCGTGCGGGGCCGGTGGTCGTCCGGGGCCGGCGCCGGTCGGCGGCGGCCGTCGCGTGGCCGGGGTCAGCCCGCGAGCAGCTTCTTGACGACCGCGGCGACGCGGCCGCCCTCGGCCAGGCCGGCCACCTTCGGGTTCACGATCTTCATGACGGCGCCCATCGCCCGCGGCCCCTCGGCACCGGCGGCCTTCGCCTCCGCGACGGCCTGGGCGACGATGTCGTTCAGCTCCTCGTCGCCGAGCTGCCTGGGCAGGTAGGTGGCGAGCAGTTCGCCCTCCGCCTTCTCCCGCTCGGCCGACTCGACCCGGCCACCCTGGGCGAAGGCGTCGGCGGCCTCGCGGCGCTTCTTCGCCTCCTTGGTGATCACCTTGAGGACCTCGTCGTCGGAGAGCTCGCGCTTCTCCTTGCCCGCGACCTCCTCCTTGGTGATCGCGGTGAGCGTGAGCCGGAGCGTCGAGGAGCGGAGCTCGTCGCGCGCCTTGATCGCGGCGTTGAGGTCTTCGTGCAGCTTCGACTTGAGCGTGGTCATGGGTTTGATTGTCGCAGGTGTCGGTGGCCGCCCGCCCGCCGATTTAAGGGGCGGCAGGGCAAGGGCCGTTGACGGCGTCTGACACGATGGAGGTATGCGCGCGCGATACGGAGTACCTCTGTCCCTTGCGGCGGCCGGCGCCGCCGGCCTGGTGTACGCGGCGGGCTTCGAAGCCCGCTCCTTCCGCCTGCGACGGGTGACGGTCCCCGTCCTCCCCGCCGGAATGCGCCCCCTGCGCGTGTTGCAGGTCTCCGACATCCACATGGTCGGCGGCCAGCGCAAGAAGCAGCGCTGGCTGCGTTCCCTGGCCGGCCTGCGCCCCGACTTCGTGATCAACACCGGTGACAACCTGTCCGACCCGGAGGGTGTGCCCGAGGTCCTGGACTCCCTCGGCCCGCTGATGGAGTTCCCGGGCGCGTACGTCTTCGGCTCGAACGACTACTACGGCCCGAAGCTGCGCAATCCCGCGCGCTATCTCTTCGAGAAGACCCAGGGACGCCACGGCCTGAACGGCAACGCCCCCGCCGTCGACGTCGTCCACAACCCGTGGGAGGACCTGCGCGACGGTTTCGACGCGGCGGGCTGGCTGAACCTGACCAACACCCGCGGCGTGCTGAAGGTCGAGGGCGTGGCGATCGAGCTCACGGGGCTCGACGACCCGCACATCAAGCGCGACCGCTACGCCCGGGTGGCCGGCGGCCCCTCGGCTTCGGCCGACTTCTCGATGGGCGTGGTGCACGCGCCGTACCTGCGGGTCCTGGACTCCTACACGGCGGACGACTACCCCCTGATCCTGGCCGGCCACACCCACGGCGGCCAGCTCTGCATCCCCTTCTACGGCGCCCTCGTCACCAACTGCGACCTGGACACGGAACGCGTGAAGGGCCTGTCGACGCACACGGCGGAGGGGCGTACGTCCTACCTGCACGTCTCGGCGGGATGCGGAACGAACCGCTACACGCCGGTGCGATTCGCGTGCCCGCCCGAGGTGACGCTGCTGACGCTGGTCGAGAAGGAGTAGGTCGCGGGAGGCGCCGGCGGGCGCTGGCGAGCGGGGCGGCACGGGGCCGAGGCGCGGCGGGCGGGTCGGCGGCACGGGTCGAGGCGCAGGCGGGCGGCGGCGGGCAAAGGAACGGTAGGGCAAGGGAACGGGGAACGGCCACCGGCGAGGGCGGCCTGTCGGAGGACCACCTGCGGGCGGGGCGACGGGGCGACGGGGCGACGACGGAGATTCCCCCGAACGGCCCACCCGTATCGCCCCTTTTGTCATGTTTGCCTAACTTGAGGGTATGACCGCGCCGATACCCAGGGACATCCCGGATCTGCCCGCGATCCCGCGGACCCACGCGCTACTGCTCTCCTCCGTCCCCGCCTCGGCGGTGGTGGCCCCCGTACGCCGCCCACTGGCCGCCGTCCTGCGCCTGCTGCTGGCCGGTACGGCGGCCGCGGGCGTGACGCTCGCCCTCCTGCTCGGCAGCCCCATGCGGGTCCTGAGCCACTTCGCGATCCAGAGCAACATCCTGCTGGCCCTGGTCACGCTGCTGTCCGCCCGCCGCGCGTGGACGGCCCGCCGCCCCCTCCCCGCCGCTTTGACGGGCGCGGCGCTGCTCTACATCACGATCACCGGCCTGGTCTACCACCTGCTCCTGGCGGACGCGGCCGTCCCCTTCTCGGTGACCGGCACGAAGGCCGACCCCACGGGCCGGCACCTGGTCGCCGCGCTTCTCGTCCACACGGTGACTCCGACGGCGGCCGTCCTGGACTGGCTCCTGCTGACACCCCCGGGCCGGCTGCGCCTGCGCCGGGCCGCCACCTGGATGATCTACCCCGTGGCCTACCTGGCCTTCTCCCTGACCCGCGCCCAGCTGATCCCCGCCGGCACGCCGGGCCGCTACCTCTACCCCTTCTTCGACGTCGAGGCCCACGGCTACCGACACTCCCTCGCCAACGCCCTCCTCCTCGGCCTCTCCTTCTACGCCCTCGCGGTCCTCCTCGTGGCCCTCGACCACGCCCGCCCGAACCCGATCAGCCACCGCGGCAAAACCGGATTTCGTCTCGGGCCACCGGTGGGCTAAAGTAAACGACGTCGCCGCGACAAGCAGGACAAGCAGCGACATCGGGGTGTAGCGCAGCTTGGCAGCGCGCTTCGTTCGGGACGAAGAGGTCGTGGGTTCAAATCCCGCCACCCCGACAGTGAAACACCAGGTCAGGCCCGGTGCTGAGAAATCAGCACCGGGCCTGCCTCGTTCTCCAGGAGCTCTCTGGAGAAATCCTGGAGAAGATCTTGGAATCTGCCTCCAGATCAGCGCGCTGCTAGCGAGCTTTCAGCAGCGCATCCAGAGCGGACACGGGCGAGCTGGGGCTCATCATTCGGCGTGCGTCCAACGCTTCCTCCCACATCGCGGTGAGCGCAGTCATGAGCGCCTGCCGCATCCCTGGCGTGATGTGGTCATAGCGCGACTGGACGGAGCCGTCCTCGTGGCCCATGCGTTCGTCCATGAGCTTTGGCGGGGTCCCCACTTCCCTCATCAGGGTCTTGTGGGTGTGGCGCAAGCCGTGCGGAGTGAGCCCCGGGGCGATCGGCACCCAGCACGTCTCAGCGCGCTTGGAGGCTCCTCGCCCGCGTGCGGGGATGCCGGGCCACGGCTCAGCAAGGACAGGTACTGGCCGCTCTTCCTGACTGCCTCGCCCGGGATACCGACCTGTCGCGGCCGGTCGAAAGAGCCACGTGGCGAAACCGGAGCGCCGCCAGTGAGCAGCCAGCTCCCCCGACGCAGCGTTGCGGATGTACCCGAGATCACTGATGGCTTCCAGCACCTTCAGGCGGGTCGGCTCCGCCACAGCATCCGGGCGGTTGAGGACGTTGGAGACGGTGCCGGTCGATACGCCAGAGCGGCGCGCCACGTCGACTAGCTTCGCCCCGGGGCGGCTTACGGACCCGTTGGCGGTTCCATGGCCGCGGAAGACGTAGGCCAGTCCGTGGCACTCGCACGGCTTCGGTCTCGTCCGAGCGACGTGTCCGGCCAGCAGTGAGGCGAGGAAGTCCGGAGTGTCGATGTCGCGGTAGGAGTCGTCCTTGGGCGGACAGCGGTGCAGTTCGCCCGTGTCGAGTTCGTAGAGCTGCCACTCCACTCGGATGCTCTTCGGTCGGACGAACTCGGGCTCGAGGCCAACGATCTCGCCCCAGCGCATGCCGGTGTAGCCCTTGACGATGCCGGCAACAAACTCGTCGTCGCGGCCGGACAGCAGCGCCATTCTCTCGGCGAGCAGCAGGATGCCGAGTGCGGTCGTGACTGCCTTCTCCGGGCCACGGTTACGTGAGCGGCCAGCACGCTTTCCTCGTCCGCGGCGCTTGGTTGCCGGGTTGGAGTCGCGCAGCCCCTCGTCAACGGCGTCGGCAAGGATCAGGTGCAGTGTCGCCCGCCACGTCTTGACGCTGGATGCCGCATAAGGCACCGCGCGTTCGTGCTTCTCCCAAGCGGCAATGTCAGTGCTCAGGATGTCGGCAACGGCGAAATCCTCGAATGCGGGGAGCAGATGCTCTTCGATGTGCCGCCGGTAGTTCTGCATGGTGGATGCCGCCAAGTCCTGTGCGGCATACCAGCGGTTGACGTAGGCACCGAAGGTGATCCGCTCGCGAGGTGCCTTCTTCGTTCCGGCCAGCAGTTTCGCTTCTTCGGCGTCAGCCGCCTTCTTTGCCGCAGCCTTGGTCCGGAAGCGGATGGCATCGCCGTCGGCATCGCGGACAGTGGCGTACTTGCCCGGCGCGAGCTTGTACCGGCCGCGCCAGTAGCTGCCGAGACTCTCGGCATAACCCACCTTGTTCTCCTATGAACGGGCGTGCCGCCCGGCTGGAAAACCGAGCGGCACACGGAATCAGGCTGCGCTGGACTGTGGTTGGCTGCGTTGCGCCCTGCGTGGCGTCCTTGCCTTCAGGGAGGTGACGGGCGCCGCCGTTGTGGTCGCCGTGCGCCGTGGTGCTCGTTTTGTAGGCGCGGGAGCGTCATGCCATTCGGCGGGGCGGCTCTCAAAGATGCGCATGATCTCGGCGAAGTGCTCGGCTGTGAACCGGTAGCTCCCTGCGGGCTTGGTGAAGGGGATGCGTCCTTTGCGAGCTTGCTCCTTCACCCACCACTCGGAGCAGTGAAGGGCCTTGGCGATGTCGCTCGGCAGGTAGACAGCGGGAAGGGCCGGGGGTTCCAGTCGCGGAGCAGTGCTCATGTGGGCTATGCCTCCTCGGCAGGCGGTGGCTTGAGACCCGTCTGGGGGATCCGCAACATCCGCCACGCCGCAACATTGCTGGTCAGCGGCTTGAATCTGTGGCGGATGCCGTTTCTGTTGCGGATAGGTCCCGCCGCACGAGGGTGCGGCGGGACCTATCGGTCGGGCGGCGTCAGCCGACGCTGCGCAGGGCGCGTGTGTCGGATTCCGCGAACATGTGGCGGGTCTCGGAAGGGTCTGCCGCCACAGATTCACCCCTGTTGACCTGCGGTGTTGCGGCTGTTGCGGATGTTGCGGATTTCTGGGGGTCGGAGCGGCAGTAGCGGTTCCACGCGTCGGAGAGGTCTTCGGCGTAGTAGCCCTTGGGGGTGGTGCTGCCGACCCGGATCCCCTTGGGCTTGATCGGGGTGTTGTCGGGGCGCACATACTGGCTCAGGAGCTTGGACAGCCGCCGGGCGGTGAGCGGCTTGACGGCCTGCCCGTCCTCGCTCATATCGGCCCACGGGGCGTCGTCGAGGGAGAGGAGGACTTCGAGGATGGCCGCGGTGGGCATCTTGTCCACGCCGCAGAACACCTTGTCGCGCAGATCGGTCAACAACCGCACGCCGAGCGAGGCTTCGTCGTTGCTGCTCGCTGACTTGATGAGTTCGATGCACGCCGCGCGGGCCCGCGCCGGCCAGTGCCCGCCAGCCGCGTCCGCGACCGCGAGCAGCGGTTCCCACACGTCCGCCGGCCGGTCCGTGACGCCCTCGGGCATCTCGGGCCACGCCTCCGCGACCTGGTCGTGCAGGGTGGCGGTCCAGTCCGCGAGCCGGTCCCGCAGCACGTGCCCCTGCTTCTCGTGGACGCGCCGCCGGTAGGGCTCGCACTTCTCGTTCGGTGCCTTCTTCCTCATGCGGATGATGACCGACCTGGTCAGGATCGTGTCCGGCAGCGTGCCGAGTCCGGCCATGGCGACCGCACAGAATGAGGGGAAGAAGCCTGCCTTCTGGTCGGATCCGTCCCCGACGCAGCGCAGGGACTTCGCACCCCGCCGGTAACCGGAGTTGAGGAACCCACGCACTTCCTCGTTCCCGCCCGCCTTGGGCCCGAAGACGGTGTCGATCTCGTCGAAAAGGAGCGTGGGCGTGCCCTCATCTGCGGAGACCAGCCGGAACAGCGCGTTCGCGGAGGCGTTGACGGTCGTCGCCGCGCGCGGCGTGAGCGTCTCGATGATCTCCAACGCACGCGACTTCCCGGAGCCCGGTTCGGGGCTGAGGAACGCGATGCGGGCGGTGCCGTCGAGGGCGTCCATCAGGTGCGCGTGGGCGTCCCACAGCGCTACGGCGACGTAGGCGTGCTCGGTGGGGAAGACGTTGAAACGACGGTGGAAGGCTTCCACCTCGTCCAGCAGCGCGGCCCCGTCGATGATCTCAGTCATGCGGCGGCCCTCCTTTCAGGCACAGTCGCGGGAACTCCCGCGCAGACGGACTTGTGAGCTGCATAGTCGGCCGCGAGCGCGGCCACCTTCGGCGCGCCGGTGGCGGTGCTGGTCTGCCCGCAGGCGCAGGCGTAGGCGGCGTTCGGGGTGTCGCCGGGGCGCTTGGACCAGCGGGCCCCGTCCCAGTGATCCCGGTAGACCGGTGGGGCGTAGATGCGGATGCCGGGCTGCTCGGGGGTCGGGGCGGGCGTGCTGTGGCGGGCCTGATCGCTGCGGAACTTCTCAGAGCGAAGGGCTGAAGGGACGCCCTGACGGGCGACGATCCTCGGTTCGCCTACGGGCGCCCGGGGTCCGGCCGGTCGGGCGGGGTGCGGGCCGTCTGCTGGTCGGGGTAGGCCTTCCAGGTGGGGGGAGTTGGCCGCGGTCATGCGGCTTCCCGCGGGCGGGCGGTGCGGATGGAGCCGTCCAGGGCGCTGCGGATCGTGGTGCGGCACTCGGCAGCGGCGAGGCCGGCCGACTCCCCCGCCGCCTGGAAGGCCTCCTCCACCACGTGCCGCGGAAGGTCGCCCCACGCGACGAACCGCCCCACCTTGAAGGCGCTGCGGTTGAGCACGGTGTTCCGGGTGCCGTCCGCAGCCCCGGCCACCGCGGCGCACTCGGCTTCCAGGGCAGCCTGCGCTGCGAGACTGCCCGTCACCACCGGCAACCTCAGAGGGCCCGCCACAGCCGCGGGAGCAGCTGTCAGGGTCTTGCGCAGCCATTCCGGCAGCGGGACAGGCTCACGGTCGTCCAACACCACGTAGGTGCCGTCCGAGGTGGTGCTGCCGGGGGCGACGACGTACCCGCCCCACCCCCGGGTGTCGATCTTTTTCGCGAGTCGTCCGGCGGTGGAGTGCAGCCGGATTCCCGGGGGTTGGGTGAAGTACAGGTGCTCTCCACCGCGGGCGGTCCGCACCCGGTAGGTGCCGGGTGCGGACTGCCCGGCGCGCTCGCAGAGCGCTGCAAAAGAAGTCGCGCCGTCAGGCGTTCCTTTCGGGTCTGTGGGCTTGAGCATGTCCAGGTCGATGACCAGCAGCCCGGAAGGGCCGGTGGCCACACCGACGTTGTACGGCGCCCGTGCCCACGCGGCGACGAGCAGTTCGACGTCGGTGGTCGCGCGCTGCTCGGGTGTCTTGTGCCCGTTGGCGCACCGGCCGGTGGCGGGGCAGTACTGCTCCGCGTGACCGGCCGGGCGCTTGTCACCGGGGCGGAGCGGGATGACGTGCCAGTCGCGCTGTGCAGCCTGCCTGGCGCAGGCGAGCAGAGCGAGCCGCGTGCGGTCCGTGCCGGGGGTGCCGTTCACGCTGCCACCCCCAGCACGGCCTGTGCGAGGAAGGCGCGGCCGATGAACTCGGTGTAGGCGGGCGGGATGGCTTCGGTCAGTTCCTCGCGGACGTCCGTCCACGTGATCCCCATCGCGGCTTGCAGCTCCGGGATGGACGGCTTACCCCCGCCGTTGCCGTACGCGGCTACATAGGGGCCGTCGAAGTACGCGCCGTGGCGCCAGCCGCGGACCCGTCCCCGGTGCGGGACGTGCGCCGGCTGCTCGATGCGCCAGCCGCCCAACTCGAAGTTGCGGTGCCGGATCACTCCGAGCCCGAACATCTCCCCGCACAGGGAGAGGTCTTTGCGGATCTCCGCGCGCCCGTTGGGCTGCTCGATCGAGTACGGCAGCCCTGCCTGTTCGAGCAGGGCCCGGGTCGGGGCCACCAGGTCGACGTGGGTTCCGCCCCACCCTTGGGAGCGGTTGGTGCCAACGGTCAGCGTGCACTTGTCCTGGCAGGGCGGGGAGGCGTGCGCGTAGGAGTACCGGCGGATCTCGCCTGCGTCGATGAGGTGGGCGAGGTATTCGAGCGCGTCGCCACGGTAGTACGGGAACGGGTAGTTCGGGCGGTCGGCCGTGTCACAGCCGTCCACGTCGAACCCCGCGTCTTCGAGACCCTTCCCGGCGCCGCCAGCGCACGAGAACAGATCCAGAGCCAGCGGCCGTAAGCCGCGCTCTCGCCGGATGTCGGTCGGTTGCGTCATGCTGGGTTGTCTCCAGTTCCGTAGATGGATGCTGGTTGGCAAGGGCGGCCCCGGACTTTTGCCGAGACGGGGGCCGCCCTTGGCGCAGCTAGTGGTGCGTGGTCCAGCGGGCGTACTCGCGGCGGACGTAGCCGCGCGGGTCGGCGTCGCTGGCAGCGGTGCGGGCGTGGTGGGTGTCGATCAGGTACAGCGCGGCTGCTTCGGCCAGTTCGGTGGCGTCTCCGTGGATGCCGTCCTCCTCGCTCTGAAGCGCGATGCGGTCGAGCAGTGCGGCCTTGCGCAGGAAGTACTCACGGGCCTCTCCGCCGTCGAACGGCCGGTGAATGACTTGTCGCGCGGTGCGGGCGGTCCAGCCGATCTCACGCAGGATGTTCGGCGCGAGCACGTAAGCCGCTTCCGGGGCCGGCCAGACTTCCGGCCCGGGGCTGAGGGTGGTGGGTTGCTCGGTCACGTGGTGTCCTCTCGGGTCTGACGGATGGGCCGATGGCTGTGGGCTAGTGCCGGTTGCGGGCGAACCGGAGAGTGATGCCGCCCACCCCGATGGGTCCGGCGGCGCCGGCGATGACGGTGAAGGTGTGGGCGGCAGCGTCGAGCAGGAAGCAGAGGGCGGCGACCAGTCCCCACCCGCCAGCGACGGTCGCGCCGGCGACCGCGAACGGCAGCAGTAACCGCCGCCACTCGACACCCGTCGCGGGACGGTCGTTGACGACGAACACGACCGGCTGACCGGTCGCCTGTGCGCGCTGGAAGACATCGGCGGGGATGTGCGTGGCGATCTGGCCGGGCGGGGTGTGCTGGCTCATTTCAGGCTCCCTCGGGGTGTGCCGCGGGCCCGCGCCAACAGGTGGCGCGGGCCCGTGCGGTGGATGCTGTGCTTGTCGCGTGGCTTGTCGTCTCTCTTGTCGTGCGGCTTGTCGTCTTGCTTGCCTTGTCGCTTGTCTTGTCGCTTGTCGCCTCCCAGGTCACAAGCCGGATTTGGGGCTCCAGACCCCGGAAAGCGGCATGCGATGAGTCGGGGGCGACAAGCGACAAGCGGTCAGGCGTCGGAGGCGTGGGAGCGATGGACGTAGCGGGCTTTGGTGCCCTCCCCGACGCGCACACAGGTCCCGTCCTGCATCCACGTTTTCAGCCACCCCACGACCGTCTGACGCGTCGTGCCGTACGCGTCAGACAGTGCGCGGGCGATCGCCGATGCGCCGGTCCCCTCCGGTCCCGCGGCGAGCAGCGCGGCGAGCGCTGCGCGTTGTGCGGGGCTGTCCTGCTCGCCCCGCAGCGCGGACAGGTTCAGTCCGGCCGGCTGGTCCGGTCCGGCGCCCTGGTCGGTGGTGTGCGGGTCGGGTGCGGTGCCGAACTGTGCGTCGATCTCCTGCCGGAAGCGGCGCAGCATCTCGTCCTCAGGCGAGCCCTGCCCGCTGTCCTGTCCGCGCAGCGCGGACAGGTTCAGCCCGCCCTGCCCGGCCGGGCTGTCCGCGGTGGGGTCGTCGTCGGTGGGGGTGAGGTCGAGCATCCATGCGGTGCGTTCGGCGTCCCAGCGCCGGGCGTAGGCGGGTCCGGCAGCCTTCGCGGACACCTCATCGAGTCGCGGGTGCCGGTCGGAGGTGGCGACGGTGATGTCCCGGATCTGGTTCGGGAGGATCCGCCACGCCTTGAACAGCGCGGCCGGTGACTCGGGGGTGCTTATGAACCCAGCCCCCTTGTACGGGGCCTGCTCGACGCGCAGTCCGCGGCGGCCGGGGAACATCTTCCCCAGGTCCATCCCCTCGGTCTCGCCACCGGTGAGGGCGACGCGCACCTTGCCCTCGCGGCGGATCATCAGGTTGCCCAGCACCGACCCGGTCGCGCCGAGGGCGGTGAGGACGGTGCGGATGCCCATGGCGCGCAGCATCCGGATGACTTCCAGGATCTTCTTCGCAAGTTCCTTCATCTGCCGGTCGGTGCTGACCAGGATTTCGGCTCCTTCGTCGACGACCAGCATGATCTGCGGGATCTTCGCGCTGATCGGCAGGAGATCGGTGTTCGCCTTGGACAGCAGGTCCTGGTACGCCTTCTTGCGGTGCAGCCCGATGTCCAGCACCGCATCCAACATGATCAGCGCTTCCTCATAGGTGCCGGCGAGCCAGTCGACCCCGGGCCGGACGGGCTTGTCGTCTCCGGTCTTCAGTTCGCCTTTGAGGGCGGGCAGGACCCAGGGCAGGCCGGCTGATCCGGCGTTGAGGTCGATCACGAACGTGAGCAGGTCATCGGCGCGCGCGAAGCTCGCGAGGATGCCGTGCAGCATGTTCGTCTTGCCCGAACCGGTCGGGCCCACGACCAGCGCGCACTGCTCGCGCAGGTAGGCGGAGACGGTCTCCCCGTTTGTGCGCACTCCCCACGGCAGACCGGTGAGGACTGACAGACGGCTGTAGTCGTCGGGGTAGTCCAGCGCTTCCTTGAGGACGTTGACCGTGGTCACGTCCAGGATCGTGCGGCCCTGATGGATGCCGGGCGAGGCGGCGGCGGTGCAGCCGTGCGGCAGCTTGGCATCCCCGGACAGGGGCACGGAGTACCCCGCAATGCGATCCCAGGTGATCCCGCCCTGCGGCTCCAGATCGAGCGAGTAGCCGGTTCCGGTGGGCCACATCTCCACCGCGAGGACGCGCACGGAGATGCCACAGATCCGCTGGATGCGCTCCACCCACGCCTCAGCGATCGCCCGACGCTCAGCGGACAACTCCAGCGCAACGGCCCGCTGCTCGGCTGCGATGGCCTCCTCTTCGCGCGCCTCCTCGTACAGCGCGGACGAGCGGGCGGCAGCGCCGATCCCGACTCCGATGGTGGCGAGGGAGCCGAGGGCGGCCCAGGTGAGGGGGCCGGTGGTCATGGCCCACGTGGTCCAGCCGGCTCCGACGAGCCAGGAGGCGGCGCGGGTGGCGAGAGTGCGGCCGGCGTTGCGCACCCGCAGCCCGGCAACGGTGTGCCCGAGGGCGCCGGCGGCGCCGACGGCGAGTGCCCATCCGGGGGGCATGGCGGTGGCGGCGCCGGTGGTGGCGAGGGCGAAGGCTCCGGTGGTGGCGGACAGGGCGCCGGTCACGGGTCCGTGACCGGCCGCCCAGTCCAGCACCGGGCCACTGCTGACGTGCTGCTTCTTGGTCTTGGCGGTGGCGGTGCTGCTCATGGTTAGACGTTCCAGCCCTTCTCGGCTTCGGGGCCGTTGCGGGGGTCCTCGTGACGGGCGATGTCCTGCTCGTGGGCCTGCCGGAACAGCGGCCCCATGTCTTCGGCGACCGCGACGGCGCTCATCAGGGCGCCGAAGATGTCGTTGAAGCCGTCCGCGACTTCCTTCTCCAGCGGGAACTCGGAGTCGGAGCGCTCCGCGAGGATCTTCATCACGTTCGCCACCGACGTCAGTGCGGCGGGCAGGCTTTCGACCATGGCGAGGATCTCCATGGCGTTCTCGGGGTCGTACTGGTTGGCGGCCTGCTCCATCTCGGAGGCGACCTCTTCGAACCGGAAACCGGACACGTGCTCTCCTTCACTCACCGCGGATGTGCTGGGGGTCGGAATGTCAGCGGCCGGGCGCTCCACCTGCTCGCCCAGGCCGCCCGTGCCGTCCTGCGCGGCCTCCGCATCGGCGGCGGCCTCCTGCTCGCGCAGGGTCTTGCGGGTGGTCTCGTCCCGGGCCGCGCGCTGCTCAGTGGCGGTGCGGACGATCTGCCAGAACAAGCGGCGACCGGGGTACATCAGCCACGGCAAATCGAACTTGCGTCCGATTGGCGTGGTGACCATGCCGAGCAGCCCGACCGGCAGCGCAAGCAGCGCGGCCAGCAGGCGACGGCCCTGGAAGCGGGCCGCGGACCTGCGCAGCGCCTTGCGCGCCGCGCGGCGGGCCGGGGCCTTACGCACCTGCGCCCGCTGCGCCGCGACGGTGGCGCCGGTCTTGGCGTCGCGCTGGTTGCGCTGCTTGGCGACTGCCGCATCCCGGGCGGCGCGTGCCTTGCGGACCGCGCCACCCGTCAGGCGGCCGGCCAGACCGGGACGCTTGCCCGGCCGGGTGGTGCCAGCAGCGGCTTTGGCGTTGCGGCGCGCGTCGGCGACCGCGCGGCGCGTGCTGGTGGTCTGCGCCCGCTGCCCGCTACGCGAGCCTGCCGCCGCCTTCTGCGCGGCCCGCAGAGCCTTGACCTGCCCGACCCGACCCGCGGCCCTGCCCGTGCTCGCCGCGTGCTTGGACGAGCTGTGACCACCGGGAGTCTTCGCGCTGGTCGTAGGGGCGGTGGTGCGGCGGTGCTGGCCGGGCACTTTGCCCGATCGGCCACCGGGACCACCGGCACGTGAACCGCCCGAACGGCTTCCGGAGCCGCTGCGGGCGCCCGTTCCGGTGCTGCGCAGGCCCGTGGAGCGTGCCGCTGCGCGGCCGGCGGCGCGGGCCGCGGTCCGGCGAGCCTCGCGACGCGGGCCCGCCTTGCGGGAGCGGGCGGCGGCGACCGTGCCGAGCACGACCATGCCGGTTGCGGCGACCGCCGCAGCGATCGGACCACCGGCCAGGGAAGCGGCGGCGACCGCGCCAACGGTGCTGTTCGCGCCGGACAGGGCAAGCGGGACGATCGGCCACCCGCCGGGAGTGTGCTCCAGCTCCTTCACACCCTTTCCCGTGTCCTTGGTCGTGGTGGATGAGGCGGCGGGCGGCGGGGGCGGTGCGGCCGGGACTACTACCGGCTCAGTGCTGAGTTCCGTCATGCTGTGAGCACTCCTTTTGGGGAGTAGGGCCCGACCGGAAGCCCTGGAAAGTTGCCGGTCGGGCCTGCTGACGTGTGAGGTTTCAGGCGGCGCGCTGTTCGTCGTCGGGATAGGCGCAGGGCACGCACACGCCCAGCTGCGCCGGGATGACGTAGCCGGCATCTCGGAGGCACTGCGGGCAGGTGCGGCGGGCCCGGTTGGCCTTGTCCAGCGCTGCCTGCCTGGCCGGCGTCATGGGGCGTACGGGCTTCGCTGCCTCAATGCGGTAGAGGTAGGCGACCAGCGGTGAACGCCGGTAGCGGGGCCGCTCGATCTGCGCGACCACGTCCTGACCCCCGGGGCGCAGCCCCTTCGCGCGGAGTTGGCGGCGCGTGGCCAACCCGTCCGGCGCGAGGCGCCAGGTGTAGATCGGTAAGGAGGCCATCACCGGTTCCCGATCGCGAGTTCGGCGCCACCCTCGCCGGGGTCGCGGTACTCGGCGTAGCGGGCGGAGACCCAGCCGACCGACCAGCCGCACAGGTCCGCGGCGCGCCGCACGGACACGCCCTCGGCGACCGCGGCGGCGACGATCCGCCGGGCGTAGTCCTCGGGCTGCTTGGTGTTCACGGGCGGACCGTCCAGCAGCGCGGCGTGTTCACGGCGGGCGGCCTCCGCACGCTCCCGGGCCTCCTTCGCTACCCGTTCGGCGGCCTCGCGTTCAGCATGTTCACGGTCGCGCTCGCGCTGTTCACGCTCGCGTTCACGGCGTTCACGCCCTTCGCGTTCGGCAGCCTCGCGGGCGGCGCGGTCCTCGCGCTCCTCCTGCCGCCGGCGTTCCTCGCGCTCGGTCGCTTCAGCGGCCAATCGGGCTTCGTGTTCACGCTGTTCACGCGCCAGTGTCGCGGCGTGCTCGCGCTCCTCGCGCGCCTCCCGCCGGGCAGCCTCCGCGCGTTCGCGGGCTGCCTGCTGGGCTGCCTCGCGTTCAGCCCTCTGCCGTGCCTCCAGGGCTGTGACGGCGGCGGTGATGGCACGGCGGTAGGCAAGGCTCGTTTCCGCGGTGACGATCAGCAGCAGCGGCGCCACCGAGTGGACCGCCACTCCGACCAGGTCTTTCTGCAAGGCGGAGTCGGCGGTGTTCAGGGCGAGCGTCATGGTGCCGGTCATCCACCGCAGCACGATCGGCCAGCGTCCGCCGTGCCCACCGAGGCGGGCAAGGACGGAGTCGAGACGGACCACGATGACCACTGCCGCGTCCACGACGAGCGGCAGGATCGGCGCCGTCCACCCCCACTTGGCGGGGGTGTGGGCGGACATGAGCGGGGTGACGGTGAGGATCGAGTACAGCATGGCGCCGCACACGATCAGCCACGTCCCCACGTTCAGGGCCCGCTCCGCTGAACGGATCTGAACGCCGTTCACGCGGCAGCCTCCTGCCGTGAACGCACCAGCACGGAAGCGAGCAGCCACACCGGTGAGGCAGGGTCGGCGGGGTCCGTGCTGAACTCCGTCCACTCCCACCCAGCCGCCGGCGCCTGAACGAACCCCAGTGCCGTGAGCGCCTGCGCCCGCTCCGTGAACGTCGGCACCCGCTCGCCGGGGCCGAAGCTGTGCTCGGGCCACGGATCGAGCGAGCCGCGCACCACCACGTACAGACGCCAACCGCCCTGGCTCGCGGACAGTTGCGCTCGGAGCTCCCGTGCCATCACGCCACCGCACCCGAGATGGCGCGGTTAGCGAGCGTCGCCCGCTCGGACAGCACCCGGCGCCGGCCGCGGCGCGCGCGCCGCTGGTCCAGCTCGGTGGGCGTCTGGTTGAGCAGGGCGATCTGTACGTCTAGCGCTTCGACGTCGGCGCGGATCTGCGGCAGCTCCGCCTCGATCGCGTCCAGCTCGGAGTCGGTCGGCTCCATCCAATCGGGCAGCGTGGTAACAGCTTCCTGAACAGTGACGATGTGCTCCATGGGTCGTGTTCTCCCTGCAAGGTGGCAACGGCCCGAACCGCGCCCCCGGTGTTACAGCACCGGGGGCGCTTGCCGTTGGGGTCGGAATATCCGGCTCCCCTCAACCCCGCCCGTACGACCAGCGCGCCGAAGCGCGGGCCAGACGGGCGAGGGAGGCAACCGGCGCAGCGTGAGCCGCCGCGAGGGCTGAAAGCGAGTGGACCGAGCTACTGCACAGGCGCCGTCGGCCGGTCCATCACGGCGACACCCAAAGCTGTCGTTGGTGCATTGGGACTCCTCTGTCGAAGAGGCACGGAACATCACTGCAAGGGGGACCACGTCCCCACACGCCGGCCGTTGCTCGCGGTCGCCGGGCCACCTCGCCAGTACGGGTCGAAACCCTGTTGTGCCTGGCCTTTAGCGGGATTGCAGCGTCCCCGCCCTAAGCATTCGTGCAGGTCAAACAGCTGTGCCGGTACATCCCCGACTTGCTTGGGAGCTGCTCTTCGGCACACCCATAGACTGGACCGGTGGACCGGTCCAGTCAAGCGCCAAGTTGCCGCCGTTGTTGGGTAGTTGGATATTCGCGCTGGTCAGACAGGTTGAACGCCATAAAAAAAGCTGGACCGGCGGACCGGTCCAGCTTATGGGTCACTCGGGCCTACATCGCATAGGTGTCCACCTGTTCGTAGTGAGGGGAAGGCGTGATGCCCTCCTCGCACACGAGGGGGCGCCCGTCTTGGTCGTAGGCGGTGTGCAGAACCACGGCGACTGCTGTCGGTTCGGAGAGGCCCAAGTGGTGGGCTTCCGTCTCGGTTGCCATGCGAACCGTGGTGACATCCACTCCCTCGGCGGGGAAGCGGCCGGTCTGCCGGCGCACGTAGCGAGTCGTTCCTTCCGGGATGGGTGCAGTCTGCGTGAGCCTGGGGGAGGCTTCCGCGATGTCCGGCGGGAACCATGCTTCCGCGTAGCTGTGGGGGCTTCCGTCCGGGAGTTGCAGGACCCGGATCCGCCGCAGGGTGGTGGTGCCGGGAGCCATTCCCAGCACGTCAGCCACTCGCTTGGGTGGCTCCGCCCAATCCGGCTCGCCGACGCGCAGGAAGGGCATGCCTCCTGCAATGCGGGCGGATCCCGCCCGTCGTGCCCCCGCAGGCCGTGCAACGGGGGTCTCCGTCACCACGAAGCCTGTCCCCTGCTTGGCCGTGACCACGCCGTCGTTTCGCAACACGTCCAGCGCCTTGACGGTCGTTGCGCGCGACACCGACCACTGCTCTGCGAGGTCACGCCCCGATGGCAAGATCTCGCCCGGTGCGAACTCGCCGGCGGCGATGCGGGCGCGCAGCGATTCGGCGATCTCCTCGTACTTCAGTAGTGCCATGGCTGCCTCTCTTGCTGGACTGCTGGACTGGTCCACCGGTACACAGCATACTGCCGTTATGTCGAATGTCGGATTGGCTCCTTCCGTTCTGCGCTTCTACGGCGAAACCGTGGACGAGGGCAGGCGCCTGCACCGCTCCGCGGATGGCCGGCTTGAGCTGGCTCGGACCAAGGAACTTCTACGGCGCTTCCTTCCGCCGGCACCCGCGAGCGTGCTGGACGTCGGAGGCGGCCCCGGAGTGCATGCAGAGTGGTTGGTCGAGGACGGGTACACCGTCTCCTTGGTGGATCCCATCCCCCGTCATGTTGAGCAGGCCGCCGCCATCTGTGCGGCGTCGCTTGGAGATGCCCGAGCGCTGGACGCGGGTGATGGCAGCTATGACGTGGTGCAACTCCTCGGCCCGCTCTACCACTTGCCTGATGCCGATGATCGCCGTACGGCGCTCTCTGAAGCGCGGCGTGTAGTTAAGCCAGGCGGGCTCGTGGCCGCAGCAGCGATCAACCGCTACGCCTCGCTCTTTGAGCACGTCACGTACGCGCACTTGCACACTGAGCGTATGCATGGGCCGGTGTCCAAGATCCTCCGCACGGCGGTGCACGACGGGGACCACTTCACCCTGGCCTACTTCCACCGGGCCGAGGAACTGGCGGATGAGCTCCGGGAGGCAGGACTCGACGACGTGCAGGTGTTCGGCATCGAGGGCCCAGCATGGTCACTCGTCAAGGCCGTGGAACAACAGCCTGGCGACGGCCCCACCGACGACCTGATTGCCTCCGCTATCGCAGCCGCACGGATGGCTGAGCCGTACCCGGAATTGCTCGCAGCTAGCTCTCACCTGCTTGCGGTGGGTCGTGCCCCGGTGAGCGCTTCCGCCTGACCGGCCTGGGGGCCGGCGGCGCCCGTTCGCCTTAGCCTCTCGCTTGACCGAGTGCACGTAGCGTCGGCTCGCACCGAACGATGCGAGCCGACGCGGCAATAGGCAGCACAACATCGACGTCAGAAAAGCGGCGACGCTAAAGCCCTACTACTGGCGAGTGCCTATGCAATCGCTCATCATCAGGGCCGAGCACTTGGAGCCGATGGAGCACCCCCTTGGGAACTTCCACCGGACAAAGGCGTCCCTTCCGGGATGCAGGGAGGACATGACAGTGAGACACTGATACAGGGCGTGGGGTGGGGCTTGAGTCCATGCGAGCGAGAAGATATACGCGAGGTCACGCCATGAAACTGGGACGTTCTCTGGCGGTCGCAGTCCTGTTGACTCCCGTCGCTCTTGTTGGAATAGCGCAGCCCGCTGCGGCGTCCACTCCCCACACCGTCACCGTCAAAGGGTCGATGCGCCTGGTGGATACCGGTGAGTTTGGAAGTTCTGAGGAGACCTTTCACTTCAATCGAAGCGTGCAACTCACACACCAAGACAAGAGGAAAGTGATTACGGTCGTGAATTGCCACGGTGGTGAGGTGAAGGGGGTCTTTGACGTCCTTGCTCAGCTCGATGAATCCGACACAATGTGGGTATGGGAGCAGGCACGCCTGTTCGAGGGTGATTCCTGCGACACCAAGGACCTAGACGCGAGGGAGGACAGCGGAGGCAATCAACCCCTCCAGCTGGGCGAATCCACCAGAAAGGGTGACTTCTTCTACTTGGTGAACCCCGAGTTCATTTCGCCCGACCTCATGGACGTAAGTTTTACGGTGAGTCACGATGGTCCACCTCGTTCGCCGGAAAGGGTATCCGCGAAAAGGGTCCTCAATTCGATCTCACTGAAGCGTGTTGTTGCTGTCGAATGGAAAGACGCTAGTAGCAACGAAAAGGCGTTTGAAGTCCGCTACAACAACACGGGGGAGATCAGGCGGGCAGATCCGAACACAACCCGGTTCACCTGGGGCGGCCTGAGCACCAAGGAGAGGCAATGCTTCAGCGTCCGCGCCGTGAACGATTTCGGCGTCTCCTCCTGGATACCGGGAACGGGCGGGTTGTGGCTTCCTATGTGCGTAGGTAAGAACGTGAGCTGAGAGCCGTCCCGAAAGGGCTCACCAGCTGACGGGTGCCCCCGGGCGAAGGGCTCCGTACCCAGCACGTAGGTCGAGCTGTGGGCGTCCGGATCAGGAACAGCAACATGCAGCAGGGCCAGCGACCATGTGCACGGAAGCATGATGCAGGCCAAAGCGGCTGGGATGGCACAGCCTCATCCGGTCACTGCGCAGGGCGTGGCCTACCTCTTCGGATTACGCGGGGCTCTCGCCGTCGGGCTCTCGACGACCGAAATGTAGACGCTCGCCCAACCCTCGCCACGACCCCGACTCGGGATTCCATGGGCCATGTGTGGGCCAGCGCCGTGGAAGGGTGCACTGCTCAGCTTAGATGTGCAGGTTAGAGATGGTTTGGGCTGTGACATCACGACCCTCTGGAAAACCGCTACCTGGCGGGCGCTTGAGTGTCAGTGGCTAGGTCTACCCTGCGCGTGTGGATGATCTTCTGAGCAAGGTTCTGGATTTGCAGCCGAGTTGGACGTCGACCAACACCGAAGAGATGCAGATCCGTGGTCTAACCATCAGGCAGGAGATCCCCGGCTCGCTGCGGGAGCACGGGGCGGCTCTGGCGCGCGCGCTTGGCACCGCACCTGATGAGCTAGGAGTAGAAGGGCGGGACGGGACGGGCCTCAAGACCGAGGTGCCCTGGGTCCGCGTCTTCGGGCGCGAAGAGTCTCCCAGCGCGACCGGCGGTTGGTACGTGGTGTACCTCTTCGGTGCATCGGGCCAGCGGGTCTACCTGTCACTGAACCAGGGCACGACCATTTGGACGGGGGGCGACTACAAGGCCCGCAAGGCTGAAGACCTCCGTGCCCGAGTCGGTTGGGCCCGCCCGCTTCTGGCGGAGGCGATGGCTACGCGCCAGGACCTTCACGAGACGATTCACTTGGACGCCAGGACCCCACTGGGCCGCGGCTACGGCCCGGGAAACGTCGTGGCCATTTCCTACGAGCGCGACAGTATCCCCGGACAAGAGGTACTGCTCGCGGATCTGCTCTTCATGACGGGGCTCCTCAGGACCCTGTACAGGGAAGAACGCCTTGCCCCCCACATCCCGGGGGACCCCGCGCCTGAGGTACTGGAAGCCGAGCAGAGCGCGGCCCGAACCGCCGGCCGCCGCATGCCGAAGGGGACACTGCCGCGCCGCTCCGGGCAGGGCTTCCTGCTCACAGCTGGCGAGCGTCGGGCTATCGAGCTTCACAGCGTGCGCATGGCCACCGAACACTTCAGGGCTCAAGGTTGGTCGGTCAAGGACGTCGGCGCCAGAGAGTCTTTCGACCTTCTCCTCTCGCGAGGTGACGAACGATGCCGAGTGGAGGTGAAGGGAACTACCTCTGCGGGCACGGACGTGATCCTCACGCGGGCTGAGGTAGAGAAGCAGCGCGAGTATCACCCGAACAACGCGCTGGTCGTCGTTCACTCGATCCAGTTGGACCGTACGGGGTCTGAGCCAGCCACGTCTGGGGGTGTCCTCCATTGCACTTCTCCATGGGTTGTGGAAGACGAAGACCTCACAGTGATCTCGTACGCCTATCGAACCGAGGTTGGCATTCAGCCGTCCGGTGAGGTAGCCGGTGAGCAGCCTCTGATTCCCTCAGGTGTCCCCCAGCAGCGGCAGGCGCAGGGGAAACCACAGCTGGCAGATGGTGAGCGGAGCCCGCTGTAACCGGGACGGCTCCCAACTGCCCCACGGTCATCAGTGCGGAGTCCTACGCTGCGGTGTGTACATGATCTCTCGGGGGGGTGTGTCCGTGAGTGACCAGGCGTACGAGGACGCCTATCACTCCTGGCGATCGTCGTTGACGAGTCTGCTGGGGGATGCCTCACTGCTGGCGCAGTGGCAGGAGCGTCGATATCAGTTCGCTCACCGAGTGGGAGTTCTGCTGACCGAAAGCTGTGGAGGCAGCTCTGCCACGATGGGTCCGGTGCTCTACGGAGTGTTCGCGTCCGGCGCAGGGCTTTGCTACGTGGGACAAACGCAGGAGGCCGAACGTCGCCTGCGCGACCTTCCAGTGGGCGAGAGTCATCACTTGGCCAACACGGTGCCACCCGAGGTCTGGGAGAGGGTGGTGGTGATCCGCTGGCCACTCCTGCTCTCCCAGGTACCGGCGTACGAACGGATAGAGGTCGAGGCTATGGGTTCCATGGTCTGCGGACTCGCGTTGGAGCACACTCTTCAACTGGCAACGTCTCCATCGCTGAACAGCCGTCGGCGGCGAACAGCCGGTGACTGGCAGCCTCGTAACCTTTCGCGAAGCCGATCCCGCGGGGCCATCCATGCGCAGCGGATACCGACACTCAGCCGACTGACCCTCGACGCCTGGAACGCCCTCTCAGAAGCGCAGGTCCCAAAGGGGGCAGCGGTAGTTGCCACTGGGGTCGGCCGCGTGGTGTTCCCGTCGGCACTCCACGAGCTGCCTGACAGATGAGCGACCGCGCGGCCAGCGGACCACGAATCCGCGGACCACTCGCCGGCTCCTGCATCGCGCGCAGCGAGCCTTGGAGAATTCCTGGAGATGATCTTGCATCGGTATCCCTGAGGCGCAAACGAAGACCGACGCTCTCCAACGCCCTGACCTGCACATTTGACCTAGGGCCCAGATAGACGATCTCCCAGGGCCTAATTCGGGACGAAGAGGTCGTGGGTTCAAATCCCGCCACCCCGACACAGGTCAGAGGCCACATACGGATTTCCGTATGTGGCCGCTGTCGTGCTCGGGGGGCCAAACAGGGGGCCAAAGGAAGTTGATCAGGCCACCGCGCCGCCCTCTTCCTGCTCCCCCGCCTCCTCCCCTTCCTGGTCATCGGCGAAGATGTCGTCCATGGCTTCGGCACCTTCGTGATCACGGGTCGGAGCTGCTTCCGGTAGACCGCCTCGGTGGTCGCCTGGCTGCTGTGACCGACCAGCAGAGCGATCGTCTCGAGCGGGATGCCGTGGTCGGAGGACAGGGACACGGAGCTGTGCCGGAGCTTCCGCGGCGTCCACTCCGGATTCAGGCCGGCCTTTCTCACGATGGCCTTGAAGTCGCGCCGAACGTTGGCCGCGTCGAGCGGCTCGCCGGTCCTGGTCGTGAAGACACGGCTGGTCCGGCTCCACTCCATCCCCCTCGATGCCCGCGCCCGTCGCTGCCACCGCTCGTGCTCTGCGAGGACGTCAACCACCTGCTTCGGCAGAGCGATCGTGCGGCGGCTCTTCCTCGTCTTCGTCTCGCCGTGCTGTCGGCAGCAGTGGCGAGGAGGAAGAGCCGCTTGCGGGGGTGGGGAGCGCCGACCTCCGACGCGCGAAACGAGCCTTGTTGCACCGGATGCCATGGACGGCATCAACACGCACGCCAGCACGCGCATCATGGGATGGTGCGACCAGCACTCCTCCTGCCCTTGGCATACCGTCAGTGAGTCGAACTCCTCCCGTGTGCATTGGACTTCAGGCTCACCACCACTCCCGCCCGAGGAGGCGCGCCCACCATGCCGGAGCGCCGGCCCGTGAATTCGTCCTCTTGGCCAGGAGCTTCCGTCGGGCTTTCCTGGTTCCAGGGGAGGGGTGACCGATGGCAGACGAGTCTGATGTTCTGCTGGAACTCTTGAAGGGCCAGCGCGAGGAAGCTCGGCAGATGGAGAACCAGCGGGCAGCTCTGACTAACATCGTGATCGTCGTGACAGCCGCCACCCTGGGCTTTCTCACCCAGCAGGGAGGCCTCAGTGCCTCCTCGCTGGGTCTGACCCTGCCCCTGTGCGCGTTGGGCACATTCGGGGCGTTGGCGAGCGCCAAGTACGGCGAACGCTGGGCAGTCCACTCCGGCCTCGCAAAACGGCTGCGTCTCGAGCTGGGGGCACGACACCCAGGACTGCGGCTGCACGTTCTCATCGCGGACAACCAGGCTGAGCATCGAACCAAGTTCCCCCGGATGCTCAAACTCAAGATCTGGGTCCTCTGGGTCGTACTCCACGCAGCCATAGGTGCCGGCGGCTTGCTTCTCAGCCTATGGATCCTGGTTCACCTCTGATGCAAGCAGCCCAGCGGTCCTCCAAGCCTCCCACTGCCGACTGAGTTACGACTTTCTCCACTGGTTCAGGGCGGCTCGCTCCCATCCCCGCGCGCGGGGAGACCTGCGCTCCTGCATTCGCCCCGCTCCAGCCCGCCCGGTGCCCGTGCCGCGCGAGCACAGCAGTCGCTCACACGCTGAAGCGGTGGTTTCCGGCGGGGCTTCCGGCTCCTTTATGCCCACCGTGACCCGTGCGGCCGAAGTTCCTTCATGCCCGGGTGCGTGATCGTCGCATGCCCTGCACGCTGAGCATGCGTCACCGTGCCGTCTCCCAGAAAGTGGATCGACAATGGCCATGGCTAAGCAGGAGCAGTCGCTAGTCCAAGTCCTCGACGAAATCTGCACGCCGGATTACTTCGGTCGCACCGTACTCTCGGCGGTTCTCCGGGATGCTGCCGGCAAGCTCCGTGGCAACGATGACTATGTCGAGCTGTCTGCCAAAATCTTCGTGTCCTTTTCGGAACCAGAGACGCGCTCCGCCCGCACCATCTGTTTCCACACCGATGGCGTCTGGATCTGCGTTATCCCGGATGAGTGAGCTGTCCGGTCCCGTGTCGCCGTGAGATACGGCTGTGGCGCTTCGTGTCACGGGTTGCTCTGGTCGACACTCCGAGGGCGTGGCTGAGGCCGGTAGGGGTGCAGCGAGACAGACGCGCGCCTGATGCGCCGGCGCACCCGGCGTCGTGGCTGACTGTCGTCAGCTGAGGCTCGGACGACTCACAAGATGGCTACGCTCCCGGAGTTGCTCGACAGAGAGACCGGCCAGATCGGCGTACCCGTGGTCGTAGAGCGTCCAACGGCTCATGAACCCACGGACTACCCAGACGCGACCCACGTCAGGGGGCATGCCGCCTCCGTGCGAACGCCACTGCGGAGCGGGCCTGGCCGATGATTTTGGCTTGCCGTGTTGGTCTGTACGCCGGATACCGACTCACCGGAGGCTGACGCGATGCGGAAACTGATCTTCGCCATGAACATGAGCCTGGACGGGTACATCGCCGCGCCCGGCGACGACCTCGGCTGGAGCGTGCCGAGCGACGAGTTGTTCCAGTGGTGGTCCGACCGGGTGGCCGCGACGGGCCTGGCGCTGTACGGGCGCAAGCTGTGGGAGGCGATGAGCTCCCACTGGCCGACCGCCGACAAGCAGCCGGGTGCCACACCGGCGGCGATCGAGTTCGCCGGCCGCTGGCGGGACATGCCGAAGGTGGTGTTCTCCTCCACGACCAGCACGGTCGACTGGAACACCCGTCTGGTCACCGGCGACGCGGTCACCGAGATCACCCGGCTCAAAGCCGACGACGGCGGGCCCATGGACATCGGTGGTGCCACACTCGCCGCGGCGGCCATGCGGGCCGGGCTGATCGACGAGTACGCGATCGTCACCCATCCGGTCCTGGTCGGCGGCGGCACGCCGTTCTTCACCGCCCTGGACAACTGGGTGGAACTGAGTCTGGTGGAGACCCGGACGTTTCCGGACGGTGTGGCCCTGACCAGGTACGAGACCAGGCGCTGAGTGCCCGACGGCGGATCTGTTCGTCCACGGAGGCGCCGGCGGGCCCTTACCGGGTATCTCCCGCAGGCGCTCGGTAGGGTCGGGCCGTGTACCCCCGTGAGAGGGGCTCTGTCGATCCGAGGCCCGTTCTGAACTGGCAGGACGGTTCCACGCTGCGCTGGATCGAGCAGCCCGGCGAGGTCGACGCGGCGTTCGACAGGGGCGAGCCGCTCGTCGGCGTGGCTGTCATCGCCCTCGCGCTGAATCACGCGGACGCGGACACGATCCTGCCCCGAGTCCGCAGGGCGCTGGAGTCGGAGGATCCGGAGATCCGCCGCCAAGGTGTCGTCGCTCTGGCCCACGTCGCACGTCTGCACCGGACCGTTGATCGACGATCTCTCGCTCTCCTGCGAGGTTGCCCGCGCGGCAACGAAGCCGATGACGATCTGTGGTCCTTCGTAGCCCACCGGCGGCTGCCGTTGTGGCTCTGGCGGCACCACAGCGCTGAGCGGTTGGCCTGGTTGTTCCGGGACGGATGGCGGGACTGACGTTTCCATCGGCACGCGGCGGGGGCTTCGCCGGCGAGCCGCACCGACGGTTGGAGGAGTGGAGGAGCGGCCCGGCCCTGCTCCGGTGGCTTGGGAACGGCGGAGCGCCTGCCGCGCCTCCGCGACCGCCCCGGCGCCCTGATCAGCCGTGGCGGTCTCGCCGATGCCCGCGGAACCGCCCAAGCTGTAGAGAAGCGGGGTATGGGCCGACCTCGACGATCGCGTGTGAGCCTGGTGGAGGAGGGCTGGGATGAGCAAGGTGGTGCTGGATGTGTCGATGTCCTTGGACGGGTTCACGGCCGGACCGCATGTCCGTGCCGAGGAGCCCATGGGGGTCGGCGGGGAACGGCTGCACGAGTGGATGGCCGGGGAGGGGCCCGACGGCGGGGTGGACGTCGGCGTCCGTGAGGAGGTGGACGCGCGGGTGGGGGCCGTCGTCATCGGACGGCGTACCTTCGAGCTCGGCCTGGGGCCGTGGGGCGGTACGCCGTGGCCCGGTGTGCCGAGTTTCGTGGTCACGCACCGGATCAGGGAGGACCTCCCCGGCGACAACGGCGGGACGTTCGTCTTCGACGAGCTGTCGGCCGCGGCCCGGCGGGCGAAGGAGGCCGCGGGGGACAAGGACGTCCTGGTACTGGGGGCGGAAGTCGCCCGGCAGCTGCTCGGAGCCGGTCTGCTCGACGAGGTGCACATCCATCTCGTCCCGCTGCTGATGGGGCGGGGCACGCCCCTGTTCGCCGGGGAGCGGGCCGAGCTGGTCTCGCTGGGGAAACCGATCGCGGGGGCCGTGACCCACCTCCGCTACCGGGTCGTTCGGCAGGGGGCGTAGGGAGTGGCGCGGCCGACATCGTCGGCGGGGCGGTCCTCCCCGCGAGGGCTTCAGGCTTCTTCGGCGGGGAGGCGGCCGGCCTTGACGGCCGAGACGAGTGCTTCGTGGTCGCGTTCGTTCTGGTCGGCGTAGCGCTCGGCGAAGGTCACCAGGGCCCGGTCGAAGCTGTCGCCGCCGCCCAGGTAGGCGGCGATGGCGATCCGGTCGCCGGACCTCGCGTGGGCGCGGGCGAGCGTCGCGCCGCACAGCGCGCCGAAGGTGCGCATGCCGCGGGGCACCATGTCCTCGGAGACGGCGACCCACTTCCAGTCCCGCAACTGCCGTACGTAGAAGTCCCGTCGGCGGCCGTCGATGCCCTCGACGCGTTCCCAGCCCAGGAAGATGTCGCTGGTGGCCTGCATCAGCCGCTGTCCGGCGACCACCCGCTCGCCCTGCGTGCGGTACGCGCTCACCCCGGCGTAGGGGGCCAGGACGGACTCGTCGGCCTCCTTGGCCTGGAGGAACAGCGGGTCCTCGTCGTCCTTGCCGAGCAGCAGCACGATCCAGCAGCGGGTGCCCACGCTGCCGACGCCGACGACCTTGCGGGCCATGTCGGCCACCCGGTACTGCTCCAGCAGGTACCGCCGGTCCGACTGGACGGACTCGCCGTAGCGCTCGATGAGCCGCCGGAGGCCCTTCTCCACGTCGCCGCCGCGTCCTTCGCCGGGCAGCAGGTCGTCGAGACGGGTGATGAGCGGCGGGTCGGGGGCGATGAGGCGTCTGCCGTCGACGACGTGGGTGAGCTTGTCGAAGACCTGGACGGTGTCGCGCGAGAGCGCCTTGGTGACGGCCTGCGACCACCGCTCGCGGCCCCGTGCGGACAGGTCGGGACCGAACCGGTCCCGTACCCAGTCGACGTCGAACTGGGCGTACCAGACGGCCAGGTTGCCGAGACCGGCGAAGGACCGCATGTTCTCCCGGTACGACCGCACGGTGGCCCGGACGATCGCCGTCCGCTCCTTGGTGCTGAAGCCGTTCGCCCGGCCCGCGATGACCAGGCTGGCGGCCAGGCGTTTGACGTCCCACTCCCAGGGGCCCGGCAGTGTCTCGTCGAAGTCGTTGATGTCGAACATGAGGCGCCGCTCGGGTGACGCCAGCAGCCGGAAGTTCAACATGTGGGCGTCACCGCACAGTTGGGTCCGCAGCCCCGTCGTCGGGGTGTTCGCGAGATCGGACGCCATGATGGCGGCGGCCCCGCGGTAGAACCGGAACGGCGACTCGGACATCCGGGCGTAGCGGATCGGCACGAGGTCGGGCAGCCGCGTCGCCGACTGCTTCTCGATGATCTGCAACGGGTCCTGCCGCTTCGGTCCCGGCGCGAACTCCGCGTGGCTGGAGCGGGGCGCGCGGGCCCGCGCCGCCTTGCCGAGCGCGGCCCGTTCCTGCACGGTGCGGTGCCGCACGTCGTGTCCGTCCAGGTGGTTGTCGGTCATGGCTGCGGCTCCGTGGAGTGGTCTCGCCGAACGCCCGGGGCGCCGGTGACGGTCATGGCCGTGGTCATGGTCGTGATCGTGGTGGTGGGCGTGATCGTGGTGGTGGGCGCGGCCGGCTGTGGCCCGTCGTCGATGCCGACTCCGGTGCGTCGTAGCTGCCGGTGCCGGCTCGTGCGAGCCGTCGGACGTCTGCCGCGCCGTCCGTGTGTCCGCTTCCAGGCCACCACTCATCCGGGCCGCGGACTTCACCCGCCTGGGGTGATCTCCCGCCCCCGGTCGTCCCCCAGGCTCGGAGACGCAGGGCCGCACGTCGCGTATGTCGTTCATTCCGCGTATGCCGTGCGCGCCGTGTATGTCGTGCATCATCGACGAAGTGAGGAATCCGCCATGACCACGAGTACGGTGCACCCCAGGTCGTCCAGGTCCGAGGCCGCCGCCGGCGGGCTGGTGACCTTCGCCGGCGTCATGCTCTTCATCGCCGGTGTCCTTGATCTGTTCCGGGGCATCATGGCCATCGCCGACGACGACATCTACGTCTCCACCCCCAACTACGTCTTCAAGTTCGACCTGACGAGCTGGGGCTGGATCCAGCTGATCCTCGGAGTGATCGCCATCGGCGTGAGCGTCGGCCTCTTCTCGCGTGCCACGTGGGCACGGGTGGTCGCGGTCGGCATCGCGGGGCTGCTGATCATCGCCAACTTCCTGTCGATCCCGTACTACCCCGTCTGGTCGCTCACCCTGATCGCGCTGTACGCCTTCGTGATCTGGGCCCTGTGCACCGCCCCGCGGGAACGCTGAGGCACGGGCGGCCGGGTCACGGTGAGCGGTCGCGTCACGGCGAGCGGTCGCGTCACGGCGAGCGGTCGCGTCACGGAAGGCCGCCATACGGCTGAATCCGCGGGCGGGTCGCGGAGGCGTTGCACGTGGCCGTGGTGAAAATTCGACAATGACCCCCACAGCGGACACGAACAAGCGTTCGGGAACGGCGCGGATCGTTCTGCTGACACTCGCGTCGGGGCAGTTCCTGATGGCGCTGGACAGCTCCGTCATGAACGTGTCGATCGCCACGGTGGCCGAGGACGTGGACTCGACCGTGACCGGGATCCAGGGCGCGATCACCGCGTACACCCTGGTGATGGCGATGCTCATGATCCCTGGCGGCAAGGTCGGCGCGCTGATCGGCCGCAAACGGGCCTTCATGATCGGCTGCGGCATCTACGGATGCGGATCACTGACCACCGCACTCGCCCCGAACCTGCCGGTGCTGCTGGTCGGCTGGTCACTCCTGGAGGGGATCGGGGCGGCGCTGATCCTGCCCGCGATCGTGGCGCTGGTCGCCGGCAACTTCGCCGTGGAGCGCCGCCCCGCCGCCTACGGGCTCGTCGCCGCAGCCGGGGCCGTGGCCATCGCGCTGGGGCCGCTCATCGGGGGCGTGGCCACCACGTACTTCTCCTGGCGCTGGGTGTTCGCCGGGGAGGTGATCCTGGTGGGCGGCATCCTGGTGCTGGCCCGCCGGGTCGCCGACGCGGTGCCCGGCACGCGTCCGCGCATCGACCTCCTCGGGGCCGTGCTCTCCGCCCTGGGGCTCGGGATCTTCGTGTTCGGCGTCCTGCGTTCGTCCCAGTGGGGCTGGTTCCGGCCGAAACCCGACGCGCCCTCGTGGCTGGGCGTCTCGGCGGTCGTCTGGCTGGTGCTCGCGGGCCTGTTCCTCGTCTGGCTGTTCCTCCGCTGGGAGAGCCGGCTCGTCGGCCGGGGCCGAGAACCGCTCGTGGAACCGGCCCTGCTGCGGAACAGGCAGCTCACCGGCGGCCTGACGATGTTCTTCTTCCAGTACCTCGTACAGATGGGCGTCTTCTTCGTCGTACCGCTCTATCTGTCGGTGGCGCTCGGTCTGTCGGCGCTCAGGACCGGCGCCAGCATCCTGCCGCTCTCGCTGACCCTGCTGGCCGCCGCGATCCTGATCCCACGGCTCCTCCCGCACGTCTCACCGCGCCGGGTCGTGCGGCTCGGGATCCTCGCGATGATCGCCGGGGCCGTGATCCTGATGGCCGCGCTGGACGCGGACGCGGGCGCGGCGATCGTCACGATTCCGCTGCTGCTGATCGGGCTGGGCATGGGCGCGCTGGCCTCCCAGCTCGGCTCGGTCACCGTCTCCGCGGTGCCGGACGAGCGCAGTGCGGAGGTCGGCGGCATCCAGAACTCCGTCACCAACCTCGGTGCCTCGATCGGTACGGCGCTCGCCGGGTCGATGCTGATCGCCGCGCTGACCACCTCGTTCCTGACCAGCATCGAACAGAACCCGGCGGTCCCGGACCGGGTCAAAAACCAGGCGAACGTCCAGCTCCGGAGCGGGGCGCCCTTCCTGTCGGACGCTCAGCTCAAGGACGTCCTCGACGACGCGAACGCGACCGCGGCCGTGACCGACGCCGCGCTCGACGCGAACACCGAGGCCCGGCTCGACGGACTGCGCGCCGCCCTCGCCGTCCTCGCGCTGACCGCGCTCCTCGCGCTGTTCTTCACCCACCGGATCCCCACCACTCAACCGGGCTCGGCCGAGTCGTAGCGGGGGCGGGCCCGGCCAGGTGGTAGCCGGGGCTGCTCGGCCGGGTCGTAGCCGGCCGGGCTTACGTCGTCCGTCGTCGCGAGGCCTCCGGGTCCGGTAGGACGTCGGCGGTCATGTGGCGGACCGTCGTCGTCGGTCTCGGGTGGACCCGTCGTCGTCGGTCTCGGGGTGGACCCGTCGTCGGCGGTCGCGGGGTGGACGCGGCGTCGGTGTCAGGGCGGCCGGCAGGGGCTGCGCCTGGGGATCGTCACACGCCGCACCGTTCGGCACCGGTCCCTCCCCTCGTGCGGACCGGTGACGAACGGTGCGGGCGGAGTCGACCACGCCAAGACGGCGCGGTTCGCGCGCCGGGCGCGCGGTCGCCCGCGTTACGCCCGGTAGATGCGCTTCTGCCTCGGGATCCTGCCACCCGCGGCCCGAACCGAGGAGGATCCGATGGCCGGTCACCCACTTAACCGCAGGTCAGCCATATAAAGTGGTTTTTCCGGTCCGGATTGCAGGCGCGGAGGAAGTTAGGGGTGGAAGCCTTGAGTTCCGACTCGGGCGCACGCACGGCCTTCGCGGAACGACTCGCGCTGCTGTACAAGGAGGCCGGCAACCCTCCCCTCAAGCGCGTGTCCGAGACGGTCGCCCGGCTGCAGCGGGTCGATGAGCGGGGACGACCCGTCAGGGTGTCCACTCAGCGGATCAGCGACTGGCGCCGGGCCAAGAACGTGCCCGCCCAGTTCGCCGCGCTCGCCGCGGTGCTGCACGTCCTGATACCCGAGGCGCGGCGCGCCCGGCCCGCCCCCGTGTCCACCGGGCTGTACGACCTCGGTCAGTGGCAGCGGCTGTGGGAGCGGGCGGTGGCCGATCCGGTCGTCGGGGACGCCCCCGTCGCCCCGGTGAAGGAGGAGGGTGAGCGGCCGCCGACCGAGCCTCAAGGTGTGCCCGGCGGGGTGTGCCCCTACCGCGGGCTCGCCTCGTACCGTGAGCAGGACGCCCGCTGGTTCTTCGGCCGGGAACGGAGCACGGACGCCCTCGTCGCCCAGCTCAGGGCGGCGGAACGGACGGGTGGCCTGGTGATGCTGGTCGGCGCCTCCGGGGCGGGCAAGTCCTCCCTGCTCAGCGCCGGTCTCGTGCCCGCACTCCAGAAGGGTGCGCCGGCCGACCGGAACGGCGGCGGCCCGGCGACGAAAGCCGGCCATGCCGCCGCGAACGTCCTTCAGCTGGTGCCGGGCGCCGATCCGCTCGCCGAGCTGACCAGCCGTATCCCCGAGCTCGCCCCGTTCACCGCATCAGCCTCGGAATCGGCCTCGGCAGCAGCAGCTTCGGCACCGGAATCGGCATCGGGATCGGCCGCCGTCCCGGCCACAACCGCCGCCGTCGGCCCGCGGCCCGGCACCCCGGGCTTCGCGCGGGCCGTCCGGGAGGCGGTCGCCGCCTGGGCGCACCGATCCACGGCTCCCTCCTCCGAAGCCTCCCGTCCCGCCGGCCTTCCCTCTACCTCCGGTATCCCCTCCGCCTCCGGTCCCCCCGCTCTCCCCGCCCGGCCGGTGATCATCGTCGACCAGTTCGAGGAAGCCTTCACGCTCTGCCCCGACGAGGCGGACCGGCGTCTCTTCATCCAGCTCCTGCACGCGGCCTGCACCCCGGCCGCGACCGGCGTGGGCGTCACCTCCTTATCGCCCCCCGTCCTCGTCGTCCTCGGTGTCCGTGCCGACTTCTACGAGGAGTGCCTCAGCCACCCCGAGCTCTCCGACGCGCTCCAGCACCGGCACATGGTGCTGGGGCCGTTGTCCACTCCGGAGCTGCGCGAGGCGGTGACCGGGCCGGCCAGGGCCGTGGGGCTGGAGCTCGAGCCCGGCCTCGCGGAGTTGATCATCCGTGAGGTGACCGTCGACGGTCCGCGCGGAGCGCACGCGGGCGCGCTTCCGCTGCTTTCGCACGCTCTGCTCGCCACCTGGCAGCGCCGGAAGGCGGGGCGGCTGACGCTGGCCGGATACCGTGCGGCGGGCGGGATCCAGGGCGCGGTGGCGGCGACCGCCGAGCGCGCCTGGTCCGGGCTCGACCCGGCGGCGCGCACCGCGGCCCGGCTGCTCCTGATGCGGCTGGTCCGGCTCGGCGAGGACACGCAGGCCACCCGGCGCCGGGGCACGCGCCGGCAGCTGGCCGAGGAGTCCGCCGATCCCGGCAAGACGGAGGAGTCGCTCGAGGCCCTGGTGCGCGCCCGGCTCGTGACCCTCGACGCGGAGACCGTCGAGATCACCCACGAGGCGCTGCTGCACGCCTGGCCGCGGCTGCGCGACTGGATCGACGAGGACCGCAGCGACCATCTGCTGCGGCAGCGGCTGGAGGAGGACGGCCGGGCCTGGGACAGCTCGAACCGCGACGCGGCGCTGCTCTACCGGGGTTCCCGGCTGGAGCAGGCGCGCAGTTGGGCGAAGTCCGCCGGCGACACCTTCCTGACCCGCAGCGCGGTGGAGTTCCTGGCCGCGTCGGTCAGGCTGCGCAGGCGCATCGTGTGGATCAGCAGGGGCGCGGTGTCGGCACTGGTGGTGCTGGCGATCCTCGCCGTCGGCGCGGCCGTGGTCGCCTGGCAGCAGCGCAACGACGCCGTGTTCGAGCAGGTGGTCGCGGAGGCCGACCGTGTCCAGTACACGGATCCGTCGCTGTCCGCGCAGCTCGACCTGGTCGCGCACGACCTGCGACCGGACGACGCGGGCACCAACAACCGTCTGATCTCGATCGTGAACGCGCCGCTGGCCACGCCGCTCCTCGGTCACACCGGCGCCGTCTACCTCACCTCGTTCAGTCCGGACGGCAAGGTCCTGGCCACCGCCAGCTACGACCGGACCGTCCGGCTGTGGGACGTGCGCGACCGGTCCCGTCCGGTGCCCCTGGGCAAGCCGCTCACCGGGCACAGGAGCTGGGTGAGCAGCGCGGTGTTCAGCCCGGACGGCCACACGCTCGCCAGCGCGGGTGACGACGGCACCATCCGGCTGTGGGACGTCCGCGATCCCGCCCACCCGCGACCGCTCGGCAAGCCGTCGGCCGGCCACAGCGGCACGATCTACCTGCTCGCCTTCAGCCCCGACGGGCGGACCCTGGCCTCCGCGGGCGAGGACCACACCGTACGGCTGTGGGACATGACGCGGCCGGACCGGCCGGCGCCGCTCGGCGTGCTGACCGGTCACACCGCCGCCGTGCGCTCCGTGGCGTTCAGTCCCGACGGCCGGACCCTCGCGACCGGGGGTGACGACAACACGATCCGGCTGTGGGACACGGCCGACCCGCGCCGGCCGCGGCGGATCGACAGGGTGCTGACGGGTCACACCGACACCGTGCACTCCCTGGACTTCAGCCCGGACGGCGACACCCTCGCCAGCGGCAGCACGGACGACACGATCCGGCTGTGGGACGTGAGCGACCCCGGCCGGGCGGCCCAGCTCGGCCCGCCGCTCGCCGGGCACACCGGGCCCGTGTGGTCGGTGGCGTTCAACTCCGCCGGGACCATGCTGGCCGCCGGCAGCGCGGACAGCGCGGCCACGTTGTGGAACGTGAGCGACACGGCGTACCCCTCGCAGGTCGGCGAGCCGCTCGCGGGCGGCAGCGGGGAGATGTACGCCGTCGGTTTCAGCCCCGACGGCCGGACCCTCGCCACCGGCAACGGTGACGGCAAGGTCCGGCTCTGGTCGATCCCGACGTCGGACATGCCCGGCCGCAGCGGCTCCTTCCGGCCCGACGGGCGGGTGCTGGCCACGGCCGCCCGCGACGGCAGGGTCCGGCTGTGGAACGTGGCGGACCCCGCCCGGCCCGTGACGCTGGGCGCGCCCTTCATGCCCGACGACGGCAGCGAGCGCACGCTCGCGTTCTCGCCCGACGGCCGTACGCTCGCCGTGCTGACGGCGAACCGGGCGGTGTACCTGTGGGACGTCACCGACCCGGCCCGACCGGTGTCGGCCGGGCCGCCCGTCGAGCTGCGCACCCGGTTCCTGGGCCCCGACGCGCTGGCCTTCGCGCCGGACGGACGCACGCTGGCCACCGCCTACGACGACCGCACCATCCAGCTGTGGGACGTCGGCGACCCCGCCCACGTCACCGCGCTGGGTTCGCCGCTCACCGGGCACAAGGGGTTCGTCAACGCCCTGGTGTTCAGCCCGGACGGCAGCACCCTCGCCAGCGGCAGCGCGGACCACACCGTACGGCTGTGGAACGTGACCGACCCCCGACACGCCGAGCCCGTCGGCAAGCCGCTCACCGGGCACACCGGTCCCGTCAACGCGCTCGTCTACAGCCCGGACGGTCACACGCTGGCCGGCGGCAGCGACGACGACACGGTACGGCTGTGGGACGTGACCGACCCGGCGCAGGCCTCCTTGCGGGGCGCGCCCCTGACCGGCCACACCGAGGCGGTGGTGTCGCTGACCTTCAGCCGGGACGGCGACACCCTGGCCAGCGGAGGCAACGACAACACGATCCGGCTGTGGAACGTGTCCGACCCGGCCTCGGCCTCCCCGATCGGGCAGTCGATGAGCCCCAACGCCAAAACCGGCAACTTCCTGTCCTTCAGCCCCGGCAGCCACATGCTCGGTGTCTCCAGCGGCGCCGACACCGTACGGCTGTGGAACCTGGACGTGGACGAGGCGATCACCCGGATCTGCGCGACCACGCGGGGCGTGCTGACGGCCGACAAATGGCACGAGTACCTGCCCCGGCTGTCGTACGAGCCGCCGTGCGAGGACCGAGCGGGAGAGTGATCCCGATCACAACGGCAGGGCAGCTGAGAAGTCGGCTCCCGTCGGCACGGCAGCCTTGTTAGCCTTGGCCATAGCCCGGTCGCTGGTGCATCCCCCGTCGCCAGCGACCGGGCCTTTTCCTGCCCTGTCACCGCCCGGCTCGTCCCGGTGAACCCTCGCCGGGGTTCCGGTGAGCGGCGGTCGTAGGCTGGCGAGGTGCCGATACCTCGCCTGGAAGTGCCGTCGTGAGCCGACGCATCGTCATAGTCACCGCCGTGCACGCCCCTTCGGCCCGGTATCTGCCGGAGGCCTACGAGTCGCTGCGCGCACAGGAGTTACCGGTCGGCTGGGACTGGCACTGGGTGATCCAGGAGGACGGCACGACGGACGAGGTGGCGCCCCGCGTCCCCGACGACGCCCGGGTGACCTTCCGTCAGGGACGCCCGGGCGGACCCGGAGTCGCCCGCACCCTCGCGCTCGCGCACGCCGAGGGCGAGTACGTGAAGGTCCTGGACGCCGACGACCGGCTCGCGCCCGGCACCCTCGCCCGCGACCTGGCCGCCCTCGAACGCGATCCGGGCCTCGGCTGGGCGACGTCGAGCGCCCTCGACCTCCTGCCGGACGGCTCCACGGTCGGCTTCCCCGGCGATCCCGCCGAGGGGCCGATCGAGCGGGGGGCCGTACTCGACCACTGGAAGGCGAACGACTTCCGCGCACCCGTGCATCCCGCGAGTCTCTTCGTACGGCGGGAACTGCTGACCGCGCTCGGCGGCTGGATGGCCCTGCCGGCGTCGGAGGACACCGGTGTCCTGCTGGCGCTCAACTCGGTGAGCCGGGGCTGGTTCTCGGCGCGGACCGGACTGTTCTACCGGAAGTGGGACGGGCAGGTGACGGGTCAGTCCGCGCATGTCGACCCCGTCGAACGGGAGGCGCGCATGGCGGTCGTGGAGGCGCGGACCCGGGCGCTGGAGTCCTTCCGCTGGAGCTATCCGCCCCGGGGCACACCTAGAGACTGATGGCCTGGGAGGGGCAGCGCTCGGCCGCGTCCCGCACCTCCGGATCGTCGCCCGTGTCCTCCCGGCCCGGCAGGACGGCGCCGAAGCCGTCCGCGGCGGTGAAGACGGAGGGCAGGCGGAAGGCGCACTCGCCGGAGCCGTAACAGAGTTCGCGGTTCACGGAGACCGTCATACGACGTGTCTGCCCCTCGGCCGGCTCACTCAACCGGCGTGCCCGCCACGGCCATCCAGTGCGCGACCCTGCGCAGCGTGGCCTCGTCCACCTGGTCGACCAGGGTCCGTACGGCCGTCACGTCGTCCGGCGCGAGGTCGTAGAGGCCGGCCTTGCCCAGGCCCGCCATGAGGACCTGGTGCCGGCGGTCCTCCATGCGTTCCGCGAGCTTGGCGTGGCCGGGCCGCGCGGTGCCGTCCCCCGGTGGCGGCGGTACGACCTCCGGCGCGACCGTGGCCGGGGACGCGTCGAAGCGCTGCCACGCACCGTCCTTCGGCCCCCACAGGACGACGGCGACCTCGTCGCCCCGGGCCCGTTTGACCTGGGTCATCTCGCCGATCGCGTAGAGCACGGGCGTACGGTCGGGGGATTCGGCGCCCGGTCGCCAGGACGCCGAGGCCGGGTCGTAGAACATCGCCACCCAGCGCGGCGCGCCCGGCGGCTGCGGGCTCGGGGGACGTCGGGTCGGACGGTCCGGATCGGTCTCCACGGCGCTCGCCCCTTCCGTGATCGGCACACACATCGGCATCGGCGCGGTAGGGCGACGTTAGCTGACGGGTAGTCAGATCACCAGACGGCGGAGGCGGGTCGGCGGGCCGGTCACCGGGCGGCCGCCACGATCGCGGACTCCATCTTCCGAACGGCACGGAGTGGCGTGGCTGGTGTGGCGTGAAGTGGTGTGAAGGCGAGTGGAGTGACAGGCGCCCGGAGGTCTAGATGCCGACGGGGCTCTCGCGGGTGAGTGCCACTTCCCGGTCCTCGTTGCAGCGCGGAAGGACGGCGACGTCCGCGACCGGGCATCTCTGATGGGCCTGGAGAGCGGCGCTGACCAGCGTCATGAGCAGGTCGATGTCCGTCTCGCACTCCAGATGGACGGTCACCCAGGGCGAGCCCGGCCGCAGCCGGATCGCGGTGGAGTGCCGCAGGTCCCTCTCGAACAGGCGGATCGCCCTGCCCGTGAGATGCAGGTCGACACTGCGGTCGGAGTGGAAGTGCGCGATCTCGACGCCGCCCGAGCGCAACGCCCGACCGGTGCCGCAGCTGGGCCGGACCTCCGTGAGGTCCGGCCAGGTCGCCAGTCGTGTCAAGGCACGCGAGGCCGCCGTCATGGTCCCCATCATGAGGCGCTCACCGCCCGGCCACCAGGGGTTGAGGGAGCCTTAACCGGCCCGTAGCAGGGGGAATTTCGGGTGCGGGACGCGTTACGGAGCTGAGCGTGGACGGACACGAACCCTGCGTTGTCCCTTCGGTCGTCCCCTAGTTGTTCCACGACTCGTCGTAGGGATCCCGGGGGGTCGCGGTCGGCTTGGCGGTGGTGACCCTGACGAAGGGGATCGGACCGTTGTTGACCGGGTCGCGGGAGGTGCGAGCGATGTAGGTGCCGGTGACGGTCAGCCAGGTGTCCGGCTGGAGGACCGGGGGGATCTCGCCGGTCAGACCGACCTTGACCGGCTGGGCGTCGGCGGCACAGCAGTTGAGGGCCATGCGGACCAGATACGGCGTGCCGTCGTGGTCCAGCGCGACGAAGCCGGTCAGCCGGACCTGACGGCCGCCGAGGGTGCGGCCGTGGTCGTATACGGCTCGGCCCGCGTAGTCGACGAGGCTCAGGGGCAGCGGGTCGGTGGCGGGCAGCGACGGGTAGGCGAGGGGCTCCTGGAGGGCCGTGCCCGTGCGGGTCGCGCTGTAGGAGCCCAGGGCCGGCGGGGCGACCAGGATCAGGGCCAGGAGGGGGAGGATCAGGAGCCAGGAGACCCGCGGTTCGGGATGGGCGTGAGCCTGTGCGTCCGCTTCGGCGTGGGCTGCCGTGCCCGCCGTTACGTCTGCCGCCGCGCCTGCCTCGGCGTCGGCCTGTTCCTGCCGGCGGCGCCTGGCCTTCGTCCTGCGGTGCTCGTACCACGCCGTCGCCAGCGCCGTGACGATCAGGATCGCGCCGGACGCCAGCAGCAGCGGGCGCAGGCCCGCCTTGACGTAACGGAGGTAGAGGTCGGTGGTGCCGGCGTGCAGCAGGGCCGCGCCGAGGAGGAAGAGGACGGCCGCTTGGGACTGTCGGTTCACAGCAGGACCCATCCCGTCAGAACCGCCGATGCGATGGCCAGCGCGAAGGTCGCCGGGGCGAAGCGCAGCGCGAAGCCCCGGCCGAAGGTTCCCGCCTGCATCGCGAACAGCTTGAGGTCGATCATCGGGCCGACCACCAGGAAGGCGAGCCGGGCCGTGAGGGAGAACTGGGTGAGGGACGCGGCGACGAACGCGTCCGCCTCCGAACAGATGGAGAGGATCACCGCGAGGACGGCCAGCGTCAGGACGGCGACCGCCGGGTTCTCCGCGGCCGTACGCAGCCAGCTCTCCGGGGCGACGGCCTTCAGGGTCGCCGCCGCCATCGCGCCCAGGACCAGGAAGCCGCCCGCGTGCATCACGTCGTGCCGGACCGAATCCCAGAACGCGGCCCCCTTGGTCTCCCCCTCGTGCGGCGCGTGGGCCGGCAGCCGCAGCCAGTCGGTACGGCCCAGCCGCTGCCACAGCCAGCCCATCGCGCACGCCACGAGCAGACTGGCGACGAAACGGGCCAGCACCATCTCGGGATCGCGGGGGAAGGCCACGGCCGTGGCCGTCAGCACGATCGGGTTGATCGCCGGGGCGGAGAGCAGGAACGCGAGGGCCGCGGCCGGGGTCACGCCCCGGCGGACCAGGGCGCCGGCCACCGGCACCGAGGCGCACTCGCAGCCGGGCAGCAGCGCGCCCGCGACGCCGGCGACCGGGACGGCGAGCCCGGGGCGGGACGGCAGGGCGCGGGCGAAGAACGACGGCGGGACGTAGACCGCGATCACCGCCGACAGCAGCACCCCCAGCACCAGGAACGGCAGGGCCTGCACCACCACCGCCACGAACACGGTCGTCCAGCTCTGCATCACCGGGGCGGACAGCGCGCGGCGGATCGGGCTCTGGAGCAGCACCATCAGGAGCAGCACCATGGTCAGGGCCAGGGGCGAGGTGAGACGCCCGGGCCCCTCGGGCGCGGCTCCCTCGGGTACGGCTCCCTCGGGCGGCGCGGGCGGTGCCTGCGGTCCGTTCCGGCGGGCGCCGTCCTCGTGCGGGGCCGCTCTGGTGATGGCCACGGGTCGCGCACCTCCGGCTTCCGTGTTCTCCCTGATGCCTGTTTCTCGCATTCCCTCCCCTTCCATACGGGAGTTCCCCCCGGGGTGTTCACCCGTGTCCACCGGGGCCCGCCCGGGTTCGCCCAGGTCCGCCGGTGTCCCTGGGTGTTCACCTCATCCGTGGAACCTCCCGTCCCGGTGAGGCAGTCTTCTCTCTCGTGGGGAGCCTTCCGAGTCAGGGTCAGCCGCCGGGCGCCACCGGCGCGCACATGGTGGTGTGCGGTGACGACGGTCTGGCGCACCGGCTCGCCGCCGAACTGCGGGGAGTGTACGAGGAGCAGGTCACGCTCGTCGTTCCGCCCGCCGAGCGGGCGGTACGGCCACCGGTCGTCGGGCGGGCACGTGCCGTCTCGGCGGCCCTGCTCGACCGGGTGGTGAGCGCGGCCGTCAACCGGGCGGCGGGCAACGGCACGCCCCCCGCCCCGAGCGAACCCGTCGGCGGACAGCGGACCCTGGAGGCCGTGGAGGCCACCGAGGCCGTGCTCGCGGAGGCCGGGGTGGAGCGGGCCGCCGCGCTCGCGCTCGTGTACGACGACGACGAGACCAACATCCGCGCCGCCCTCACCGCCCGGCGGCTCAATCCCCGGCTGCGGCTCGTCCTGCGCCTGTACAACCGGCGGTTGGGCCAGCACATCGAGGAACTCCTCGACCAGGCGGCCGCGTTGGCCGCCGGCAGCGCGGGCGGCACGGGCGACGCCTCCGACGCCTTCTCCGGCGACGCCTCGACCACCGTGCTGTCCGACGCCGACACCGCCGCTCCCGCGCTCGCCGCGACCGCCGTCGTCGGCACCAGCAAGGTCGTCCAGACGAACGGACTGCTGCTGCGCGCGGTGGAACGGCCGCCGACCGGGCCCGGGGAGTCCGACCCGCCGGGCCTGCCCACGCTCGCGCTGCTCTCCGCGAACGGCAGCGACCCGGCCTTCGCGGACGGGTCCGAGACCAGCGGTGAGCAGGGGCCGCTGCTGTTGCCCGACGCGGCGGCGGTGCGGGAGGCGGCCGCGTCCGGACGGCGCGGGTCCGTCGTCCTGGAGCAGGTCGCGTACTCCGCCGGGCCCGCGTTGCCGTCCGGGCGGGGCGTCGGGGTCATGGCGCCGTTCGCCTCGCTGTTCTCACGGCGGCTGCGGTGGTCGCTGGCCGGGCTGGTCGCGTGCGTGTTCGCGCTGGCGGTGGCGTTGTGGCTGGTGACCGGCATCCATCCGCTGGGGGCGCTGTATCTGACGCTGCTGGATCTCTTCGCCATCAACGACCCGGCCGTCGGCGCCACCACCGAACGTCAGGTCCTGCAACTCCTCTCCGGGTTGATGGGGTTGCTGCTGCTGCCGGTGCTGCTCGCGGCGGTGCTGGAGGCGCTCGGGACGTTCCGCGGGGCGGGGACGTTGCGCCGGCCGCCCCGGGGTCTCGGCGGACATGTGGTGCTGCTCGGGCTGGGGAAGATCGGCACGCGGGTGCTGACGCGGTTGCGTGAGCTGAACATCCCCGTGGTGTGCGTCGAGGCCGGGCCGGAGGCGCGCGGACTCGCGGTGGCGCGGCGGTTACGGGTGCCGGTGGTGCTGGGCGACGTCACGCAGGAGGGGGTGCTGGAGGCGGCGAAGATCCACCGCGCACACGCGCTCCTCGCGGTGACCAGCTCCGACACGACGAATCTGGAGGCCGCGTTGTACGCGCGGTCGCTGCGGCCCGACCTGCGGGTCGTGCTGCGGCTGTACGACGACGACTTCGCGACCGCCGTGTACCGCACCCTGCGGGCCGCGCATCCGCAGGCGCTGACCCGGAGCCGGAGCGTGACGCATCTCGCGGCGCCGTCGTTCGCCGGGGCGATGATGGGGCGGCAGATCCTGGGGGCGATCCCGGTGGAGCGGCGGGTGTTGCTGTTCGCCGCGCTGCAGGTCGGGGGGCACGCGCAGTTGGAGGGCAAGACGGTCGGGGAGGCGTTTCGGGCGGGGTACTGGCGGGTGCTGGCGCTGGACGGGGGGCGGGAACCCCAGGGGGAGCCGGGGCTGGTGTGGGATCTGCCGGACACGTATGTCCTGCGGGGCTCGGATCGGGTGGTGCTGGCGGCCACCCGGCGGGGGTTGGCGCAGTTGCTGCGGCGGCGGGAACGAGGAGGGTCGGGGGGCTAGCCCCCCGACCCGTCCCGCAGGTTCAGGGCTGCTTCAGGTGGCGTTCCGCGAACTCCAGTTCCAGCCTTACCTGCTTGATGCGCTCGTCCACGACCAGTGAGCCGTGTCCCGCGTCGTAGCGGTACACCTCGTGGACCGCTCCTCTCGCCTCCAAGCGCTTGACGTAGTTGTCGATCTGGCGGATCGGGCAGCGGGGGTCGTTGACGCCGGCCGAGATGTAGACGGGGGCCCGCACCTTGTCGACGTACGTCAGCGGGGACGAGGCCTCGAAGCGTTCCGGGACCTCTTCGGGGGTGCCGCCGAGCAGCGTGCGGTCCATCGCCTTCAGTGCCTCCATCTCGTCGTGGTAGGCCGTGACGTAATCGGCGACGGGGACGGCCGCGATACCCAGGGCCCACGAGTCGGGCTGGGCGCCGAGGCCGAGGAGGGTGAGGTAGCCGCCCCAGGAGCCGCCGGTGAGGATCAACCGGGCGGGGTCGGCGAGGCCCGAGCCCACCGCCCATTCGCGGACCGCCTCGATGTCCTCCAGCTCGATCAGGCCGACCCGGTGCTTCAGGGCGTCCGTCCAGGCGCGGCCGTAGCCGGTGGAGCCGCGGTAGTTGACGCGGACGACCGCGTAGCCGTGGTCCACCCAGGCCGCCGGGGCCGCCGCGAAGGCGTCGCTGTCGTGCCAGGTCGGGCCGCCGTGGATGTCGAAGACGGTGGGCAGCGGGCCGGTGGCGCCGGCGGGCCGCTGGACCAGCGCGTGGATGCGGCCGCCCGGGCCCTCGACCCACACGTCCTCCACCGGGACCGAGCCGGGGGACTTCATGCCGGGAGGGTCCAGGACCACGTCGCCGGTCGTCGAGCGGACCGCGGGAGGCCGGGCCGCGGACGACCACAGGTACTCCACGCTGCCGTCCGGACGGGCCGTGGCCCCGGAGACCGTGCCCGGCGGGGTGGTGATCCGCTCCAGCGCGGCGCTCGCGAGGTCGTAGCGGAACAGTTCGCTGCGGGCCTCGAAGCTGTGCACGACGAGCAGGCCCGAGCCGTCCGGGTACCACTCGGCGCTGACGTCTCCCGGCAGGTCCAGGTCCAGGTCCGTCTCCACGCCCGTCGACACGTCCCAGACCAGGGGCTCCCAGCGGCCTCGGCGCTGGTGCCCGATCAGCAGCCGGGTGTCGCCGTCGACCGGGGCGAAGCCCAGCACCTCCAGGCCCAGCTCCTCGACGCCGCCCTTGGTGTCGTCCAGCTCGGCGACCTTCGAGCCGTCGGGGCGCAGGACGCGCAGCGCGGAGTGCATCGCGTCGCCGTGCTCGGTGTGCTCGACGGCGACGAGGGTGCCGTCGTGGGAGAGGTCGCCCACGCCCGCCGACTCCCGGTGGCGGTACAGCTCGAAGGGGGGCTCGCCGGTCCGCGCCACGTGGATCGTCGTGCCCTCCTCGTCCGTGGAGCGGCCGACCACCGCGGTCCGGCCGTCGCGGCCGAGGGCCAGGCCCGCCGGATAGGAGGCCTCCAGGCCCGGGGTGGCGGGCTCGTCGGCTCCGCCGCCGAAGGGCTGCCGGCGCCAGACGCCGAACTCGTCGCCGTCCTTGTCGTCGAACCACCAGATCCACGCGCCGTCCGGGGAGAGCACGCCGTCCGTCGTGCCGTTGGCCCGGTCGGTCACCTGGCGCTGGTGGCCCGTGGCCCGGTCCCAGGCGTACAGCTCGTACGTCCCCGTCGCATTGGAAACGAACAGGGCGCGGTCCGGCGCGTCCTGCGCCCAGTCGGGCAGCGACACCCGGGGCGCCCGGAAACGCTTCTCCCAGTCCGGTGTCTCCTCGTACTGCTCGGGTGCGGCGGACCCGTTGCTCTCAGTCATGACCCCATAGTGCCCGTCCGCGACGACGTCGGGACGCCAAGGTCCCCAGGCTGTGGACAACTTCCCACCGACTTCGCACCTCCTTCCCACCAATGGGCCGGGCCCGCGCCCCACCCGCGTCCCACCCGGGGCTCGCCCGAGCCCCGTCCCAGCGTCACCCCGCGGCTCGGCGCCCGGTGCCCGCCCCGTACCGTGGAGGGCGTGTACCGGTTCCTGCTGACGCCCCGCTGGTGGGGAATCAACGTCTTCGTGCTGCTGGCCATCCCCTTCTGCGTGTTCATGGGCTCCTGGCAGCTGAGCCGGTTCGAGGCGCGGGTGGACGATCACCGCAGCGCGAAGGAGCAGGCCGAGTCGGCCCGTACCGAGGGCGCGCGACCGCTGGCCGAGCTGCTGCCCGTGGACAAGGCGACCTCCGGCCGGCGCACCACCGCCACCGGGCACTACGGCAAGCAGTTGCTGGTGCCCGACCGGCAGCTCGACGGCCGGGACGGCTACTACGTGCTGACCCTGCTGCGCACGGACGGCGGCAAGGCGCTGCCCGTGGTGCGGGGATGGCTGCCCGGCAGTGCCGACACCGCGAAGGCCCCGGCGCCGCCGGCCGGCCAGGTCACGGTCACCGGCACGCTCCAGGCCTCCGAGACGCCGGGCGACAACGGGGTGAGCGCACAGGGCGGCCTGCCGGCCGGCCAGACCTCGGCGATCAGCGCCGCGTCACTGGTCAACCTGGTGCCGTACGACCTCTACGACGCCTGGGTCACGCTCGCCACCGCCGACTCGGGGATGACGGCGGTGCCCGCGACCGCGGCCGCCGACACCGGGCTCGACCTGAAGGCGTTCCAGAACCTGGGCTACACCGGCGAGTGGTTCGTCTTCGCCGGGTTCGTGGTGTTCATGTGGTTCCGGCTGCTGCGCCGCGAGGTCGAGTTCGCGCGGGACGCGGAGCTCGGCATCCTCCCGGAGGACGCCGAACCGGCCGGGCACGGCGTGCCGCGGGTTCAGGAAGACGCCAGCACGCCCGTCCGGTAGATGGTCCCCGCACAGGCCCCGGACACCGTGGCCACGCTCGTCGGAGACCCGCTCTCGGCCGTGTAGGACACGTTCACGCTGCCCTCGGCCGTGCCGTCCTCGGTGAACATCTGGGCCGCGGTGCCGGAAGTGGTCTCGCCGGTCGTGCCCGACTGCTCGCTCGGGGTCGGCGAGGGGGACGCCGAGCCGCCGCCGTCGCCGCTGCCGCCCGTGGTGGGGCAGGTCTCGGAGGGCACCCAGGCGAACTTCACCTCGTAGGCCGACCCCGGGGCGAGGGCGTGCTGGGAGACGTAGAGGGAGGGGTCGGGCAGGCCGGCCGCCGCGTCCCCCGAGGTGTGCTCCACGACGGTGATCTTCGAGGCGTCGGCGGCACCCTGGGCGCCGAACGTCACGGAGACGGCGCCGCTGACCGTGCAGGTGGCGCTGGAGGCGTTCTGGACGAGGAAGGTGCCGTAGACCGTGCCGGCCGAGTCGGGGACGTGGAGGTCGGGGGTGCCGGCCTCGAGCTGGTCGGCGGTGCAGGCGGGCGCGCTCGCCGCGGACTCGGAGCTGGGGCCGGTGCCGCTGGAGGCGGTGCCGCCCGCGGACTCCTTGCCCTGGCCGGACTCGGTGGCGCCGCCCTTGCCCTGTTCACCGGTCTTGCCGGAGGAGTCGCCGACCTTGCCCGAGGAGCCGCCGTCGGGGTTCTTCCCCTGATCCGCGCCTCCTTGCGCCTGTGAGGCCTGGCCGGCGAGGGAAGGGTTGGCGTCGGAGCCGCCGGCGTTCGAGACGTGCAGCACGGCCGGAACGGCGGTGCCGAGGAAGAGGGCCGCGGCCGCCATGCCGACGGCCGCCTGCCGCTTGCGGGCCCGCCGGACGGGGACGGCCCGTCGCAGGTGGTCCAGCGAGCCGTCGCGCGGCTCCATCTCCTGGACGGCGTCGTGCAGCATCCGGCGCAGTGCCAGCTCGTCCGAGTCGAGCCCGCCGGGGCCCTGGTCGTCGAGGTGGTGGTTCACGGTTGGGTTCCCAGCGTGCGATTGCTTCGGCTCTTGTGTGCCCGACGAGGACGTCGGCTCGTGCCACGCGAACGGCTCGTGGCGCTCGTGACTGTCGTGGCTCCCGTGGGAGCCCTGCCCTTCGGCTTCACCGCTCACGCCGGTGCCTCCATGGCTATGCGCAGGGCGGCGATGCCCCGCGAGCCGTAGGCCTTGACCGAGCCGAGGGAGATGCCGAGGGTCGCGGCGACCTGGGCCTCGGTCATGTCGGCGAAGTAGCGCAGCACGAGGACCTCGCGCTGACGGCGCTGAAGGCCCTTCATCGCCTTGATGAGGGAGTCGCGCTCCAGCTGGTCGTAGGCGCCCTCCTCGGCGCTGGCCATGTCCGGCATCGGCTTGGAGAGCAGCTTCAGGCCGAGGATGCGGCGGCGCAGGGCCGAACGGGAGAGGTTGACGACCGTCTGGCGCAGGTAGGCCAGGGTCTTCTCCGGGTCGCGGACGCGTTTGCGGGCGGAGTGGACGCGGATGAAGGCCTCCTGGACGACGTCCTCGCAGGAGGCCGTGTCGTCGAGGAGGAGGGCGGCGAGACCGAGCAGCGAGCGGTAGTGGGCCCGGTAGGTCTCGGTGAGATGGTCGACGGTGGTGCCGGCCGCCTGGGCGGTCTCGGCGACGACGGTCGCCTCGGCGGCTTCGGCGCCGTCACGCTGGCTGGGGACGCGGGCGGGCCGCGCTGCGGGCATGGGCGCGATCACCGGCATGCCGCCGGGCGCGCCGGGCATGCGGGGTCGGAGGACGGCTCGCGGCGGCCGAAGGGCCGCGCCGCGGGGCGCCACTGGGAGTTCGAGTACCTCTGCCACGCCAGTTGGACACACTTCCCCCCGTGGGGGTTGTACGCGTCCGGCGTCACTTTTGCGTCGGCCAAGGCCCCGCGCACCCGTCTCATCTGTCCCGCTCTTCCCCTGTTTGCCACACGAACGGACGTCCCCACGTCCAGAACACCGCGTCCCCGAACGCTGTGATCGTTCACATGCCTGCGCACACCCCGGAGGGTGACCGCAAAGACGCTCCCCGCCCTGCGCACGGTTGCGGAGAGCGGGGAGGAAAATCTTCGGATGCCAAAGGTGTCCGATACAAGTGGTTCGGACCTACGACCGGCTCACATTGCTCCGGAGATCCTACAAACCCGCCAAGCCCTGGCCAGCGCTTTTACTCGCGGTAGCGCCCCGGTGCGTCCGCCCGGGCGCGCCCGGCGCCCACCCGTGCGGCCGCCGCCCCCCACCTCACGACAGTTCGGCCGCCACCAGCTCCGCGATCTGCGCGGTGTTCAGCGCGGCACCCTTGCGCAGATTGTCCCCGCACACGAACAGTTCGAGCGCCGTCGGATCGTCCAGGGCCCGCCGCACCCGGCCCACCCAGGTCGGGTCGGTGCCGACCACGTCGGCGGGCGTGGGGAACTCCCCCGCCGCCGGGTTGTCGAAGAGGATGACCCCGGGCGCCGTCGCGATGATCTCGCGGGCGCCGTCCACGGTGACCTCGTCCTGGAAGCGGGCGTGCACGGTGAGGGAGTGCGTGGTGACCACGGGGACGCGCACACAGGTGACGGCCACCGGCAGCTTCGGCAGCCCGAGGATCTTGCGGGACTCGTCCCGTACCTTCATCTCCTCCGACGACCAGCCGTCCGCGCGCAGCGACCCGGCCCACGGGACGACGTTCAGCGCCACCGGCTCCGGGAACGGCCCGGTGTCGTCGCCGACGGCCCGCCGCAGGTCGCCGGGACCGGTGCCCAGCTCGGTGCCGGCGACCAGCGAGATCTGCCGCCGCAGCGTCTCCACGCCGGCCCGCCCGGCCCCGCTCACCGCCTGGTACGACGACACCACCAGCTCGCGCAGCCCGTACTCGGCGTGCAGCGCGCCCAGGGCGACGATCATCGACAGGGTCGTGCAGTTGGGGTTGGCGACGATGCCGCGCGGCCGGTTGCGCACCGTGTGCCCGTTGACCTCGGGGACGACCAGCGGCACCTCCGGGTCCATCCGGAAGGCGCCGGAGTTGTCGACGACGACCACGCCCTTGGCGGCGGCGACCGGCGCCCACTGCGCCGCGACCTCGTCGGGCACGTCGAACATGGCGACGTCGACCCCGTCGAAGGCCTCCTCCGACAGGGCCACCACCTCGACCTCCTCGCCGCGCACGGCCAGCTTGCGGCCGGCCGAGCGCGGGGAGGCGACGAGCCGGATCTCGCCCCAGATGTCGGCCCGCTGGGACAGGATCTTGAGCATGACCGTGCCGACGGCCCCGGTCGCTCCCACGACCGCGAGGGTCGGCCGCACCTTGTCGGCCATCAGCGGCCGGTGCCCCCGTAGACGACGGCCTCGTCGCTGTCGGAGTCGAGCCCGAAGGCGGTGTGCACGGCGCGCACGGCCTCGTTGACGTCGTCGGCGCGCGTCACGACCGAGATGCGGATCTCGGAGGTCGAGATCAGCTCGATGTTCACGCCCGCGTCGGCCAGCGCCTTGAAGAAGTCGGCCGTGACGCCCGGGTTGGTCTTCATCCCCGCGCCGACCAGGGAGATCTTGCCGATCTGGTCGTCGTAGCGAAGCGAGTCGAAGCCGATGCCGGCCCGGTTCTTCTCCAGGGCGTCGATGGCCTTGCGGCCCTCGGCCTTGGGAAGCGTGAAGGAGATGTCCGTCAGGCCGGTGGCTGCGGCGGACACGTTCTGCACGATCATGTCGATGTTGATCTCGGCGTCGGAGATCGTGCGGAAGATCGCGGCCGCCTCGCCCGGCTTGTCCGGCACGCCGACGACCGTGACCTTGGCCTCGGAGGTGTCGTGCGCGACACCGGAGATGATGGCCTGCTCCACCGGCTTTTCCCCTTGCTGCTGTGTCTGGTGAACGAGTCGTTCACTGCTGACCCACGTGCCCTCGTGCCCGCTGAAGGACGAGCGGACGTGGATCGGGATGTCGTAGCGGCGGGCGTACTCCACACAGCGGTGGAGCAGCACCTTGGAGCCTGAGGCCGCGAGCTCCAGCATGTCCTCGAAGGCGATCCAGTCGATCTTCCGGGCCTTCTTCACCACGCGCGGGTCGGCGGTGAACACGCCGTCCACGTCGGTGTAGATCTCGCAGACCTCGGCGTCGAGCGCGGCGGCGAGGGCGACGGCCGTGGTGTCGGACCCGCCACGCCCCAGCGTGGTGATGTCCTTCTTGTCCTGGCTGACACCCTGGAACCCGGCGACGATGGCGATGTTGCCCTCGTCCAGCGCGGTCCGGATGCGACCCGGCGTGACGTCGATGATCCGGGCTTTGTTGTGCACCGAGTCGGTGATGACGCCTGCCTGGCTGCCCGTGAACGACTGGGCGCTGTGGCCCAGGTTTTTGATCGCCATCGCCAGCAGGGCCATGGAGATCCGCTCTCCGGCGGTCAGCAGCATGTCGAATTCCCGGCCGCTGGGCATCGGGGATACCTGCTCGGCGAGATCGATCAGCTCGTCCGTCGTGTCGCCCATCGCGGAAACGACGACGACCACCTGGTGGCCGTTCTTCTTCGCTTCCACGATCCGCTTGGCGACGCGCTTGATGCCCTCGGCATCGGCTACGGAGGAGCCTCCGTACTTCTGCACGACAAGGCCCACGTGCGCTCCTCGCTCAGTTTGTCTGTTTCCGCACATACGCCCTTGTACTGCGGGTCGGCTCAGTCTAACGAGCGCCCGAAAACCACCTCCCGAGTACCGCATGGTGAGACTCGTCGAGAGTCACGGAAGAGGCCGGAAAGGGGTCCGGGCGCCCGTCGTCGGGTCTTCCCTTCCCACTGACGCCGAAGTGATAGCTGTGAATTAAGTTTCAAGCACTATCGTGCGGCTGTGCACGTACTCCTCGTGGAAGACGACGAACCGGTCGCCGAGTCACTGCGACGCGGACTGACGCGCTACGGCTTCGAGGTCGACTGGGTCACCACGGGTGCCGCCGCGCTCGCCCACTCGGGCCCCTATGACGTCGTCCTGCTGGACCTGGGCCTGCCCGACACCGACGGCCTGGACGTGTGCAAGGCCCTGCGCGAGCGCGGCGACGTCCCGATCATCGTGATCAGCGCCCGCAGCGACGAGACGGACCGGGTGGTCGGCCTGGAGCTGGGCGCCGACGACTACGTGTCCAAGCCGTTCGGGGTGCGCGAGGTCATCGCACGCATACGCGCGGTGATGCGGCGCGTACGGCCGCGTACGGCGGAGGGCGGCGCCGCCGGCGGCCCGGACCGCTACGGCTCCCGGCTGACCGTCGACCGCAAGGCGGCCCGCGTCCACGTGGACGGCGAGGAGATAGCGCTCGCGCCGAAGGAGTACGACCTGCTGTCGTTCCTCACCGAGGAGCCGGGCGCCCTCATGTCGCGCGAGCAGATCATGGAAGCCGTCTGGGACGCGAACTGGTTCGGGCCGACGAAGACGCTGGACGTGCACGTGGCGGCACTGCGGCGGAAGCTCGCCGGGGTCGTCGCCATCGAGGCGGTGCGCGGGGTGGGCTTCCGGCTGGAGATCGTCGACGGACCCGCCCCCGGCCCGGCCGGCCCGACCGGCGCAGGGGACCCGACCGGCCCGGGCACCCCCGGCACCCCCGGCACCCCGGGCAGCCCGGCGTCATGATCAAGCAACTGATCCGCAGCTATGTGCTGCTGGTCGCCGTCGCCATCCTGCTGTTCACCGTGCCGGTGGCCTTCACCCTCACCGCCCAGCTGCGCGGCGACACCGAGGTGTCCGTCGAACGCGAGGCGACCACCATGGCGCTGCTGCTGGGAAACGGCGACACCGCCTCCTGCCAGGCACTGGAGGAGATGGCCCGGGCGTACGCCGAACAGACCGAGGACGAGGTGCAGGCCACCGGCACCGCCCGCTGCACGCCGGCCCTGCCCCGCCCCGGGCGCGACGCGGCGCTGGCCGGGGCCCTGGAGCGGGGCCGGCCGACCACCGACTGGGGATCGGACTTCATCTGGGGCCGCGAGCTGGTCATCACGGTCCCCGCCAAGGACGACGGCCAGGTCGTCGGCGCCGTACGGATCGTCTACTCGACCTCGGGGCTCACCCACAGGCTGTGGACGATCTGGGGCTTCCGGGCGGGCCTCGCGGTGACGGTGCTCGGCGTGGCGGCCCTGATCGGCGCGGTCGTCGCCCGCCGCATCACCCGCCCCCTGCGCCAGCTGAACGACATGGCGAGCAAGTTCAGCGACGGCGACCTGACGGCCCGCTCCCCCGTGACGGGCCCCCAGGAGACCCAGACCCTGGCCCGCACCCTCAACCAGGCCGGCGAACGCCTCGACACCCTGATCGCCTCGCAGCGCATCTTCGTGGCGGACGCATCGCACCAGCTGAGGACCCCGCTGACGGCGCTCCGCCTCTCCCTGGACAACATCGCGGACGGCGTCGACGACGAGTTCGTGCGGGAGGACGTGGAGCAGGCCACCGCCGAGGTGGTGCGGATGAGCCGGCTGGTCAACGGCCTGCTGGTGCTGGCCCGGGCCGAGGCCAAGGTGACGGCGGCGGAACCGCTGTCCCTGACGGACATCGTGGCGGAACGCCTGTCGGTGTGGAGGCCGGCCGCCGACGAGCGCGGAGTCACCATCGCGCTCAGGGGGAGTGTTGTCGACGACCGGCCGTCTGTGCTGGCCAGCCCCGGTCATCTGGACCAGGTGCTGGACAACGTGCTTTCGAACGCCCTGGAGGTGTCACCCGACGGCGGGGAGATCACCGTCCGGACGGAGCGGGAAGGCGACCGGGTGGTGCTGTCGGTCCTCGACGACGGCCCGGGCATGTCCGACGCGGAGAAGTCCCGCGCCTTCGACCGCTTCTGGCGCGGCCAGGGCCTCACCGGTCGCTCCGGTTCCGGTCTCGGCCTCGCCGTCGTCAGGCAACTGGTGACGGACGACGGCGGGACGGTGACCCTGACGGACGCTCCCGGGGGCGGCCTGTGCGTGCGCGTCACGCTCCGGGCCGGCCGGCGGGCGGGCTGATCAGCCCTCGGGCATCGCGGACGAGTGGTGGTTGACGATCTTCCACACGCCGTCGCGCTTCTCGTACTCGTAGGTGTAGCGGGCCTCGACGACGCGCTTCGCGCCGGTGTCGTGGTCGGTGAGCGTGAACGCGTAGACGCCGGTGTCGATGGCGGAGTCGCTGTCGAGGACGTTGACGACCGTCAGCACCTTCTTGCCGACCGGCTTGTTCTGGAGGAAGTGCTCGAAGTAGTCGACGATGCCGGCGCGGTCGGTGCGGACCTTGTTGGAGACGGTCGGCAGCAGGACCGCGTTCTTGGCGTAACGGTCCGCGACGGTCTCCGCGTCACCGGTGCGCAGGGCGGCGTTCCAGCCGTCGAAGAGCGCGGCGATCTGCTTCTTGGTGGGCTTCGAGGGCTTCTCGGACCCGGCCGCACTGACTCCGACCGACACCGTGGCGGCGGTGACGACGACGGTGGCGGTGACGAGGGCGGCGCGTATGCGGGTCGTGCGGGTCATCGCAACTCCTGTGCGGCTGGCTGCTGTTGGGATGACTCAAGAATCGCGACCGGCCGGTTAGCGCCCGTGCAGCCCGGATACAACGGACGTCCAGGGCCCTGCCAATCCTCAGGCGACGGCCTTCCCGCCCCTGTCACGGACCAGGCTGACACCGGCCCCGAGCGACACGACGCCCATCCCGACGGCCGTCAGGACGCCCTGCGATCCCTCGACCACGAAGGGTGCGACGGCGGCGACCACGAGGTTGAAGAGGAAGAGGAACCACAGAACGGGACGGGAGGAGAGCAGAGCCTTCATGGCGGGATTCCTTCGTGAGGTCGGGGAGTCGGGGCGGGGGCGGTTTCGCCTGCAAGATCAACGATCCCGTCCCGGGCCCCCGCGAACGAGGGAGCGCGCTCCCGAAGTCATGGTGTAGGCAGGTACACCATGACGAGTGGGACGAGCGAGGCGCTGCTGGCGGGGATCGTGCTGCTGGGTTCCTGTGTGCAGTGGCTGACCGGAATGGGCTTCGCCCTGGTGGCCGTCCCCGCGCTGGTGCTGCTCCTCGGGCCGGCCCAGGGGGTCGTCCTGGCGAACTGCGCGGCGGGCGCGATCAGCGTCGTGGGCCTGGCGGGCGGCCGGCGCCGGGTACGCCCGGCCGTGATGGTCCCCCTGTGCGTGGCCGCCGCGTGCACGGTCCCGGCCGGGACCTGGCTGACCCGCCGACTCCCCCAGGCCGCCCTGCTGTTGGTCATGGGCGGGCTGGTGACGGTGTCGGTCCTGCTGGCCATGCGCGGCGTCCGCGTCCCCGCCCTGCGCGGCACCCGGGGCGCGGTCGTGGCCGGCGCGGCGGGCGGTTTCATGAACTCCGCGGCGGGCGTCGGCGGCCCGCCCGTCTCCCTGTACGCCGTCAACGCGGGCTGGACGGTACGGGAGTTCATCCCGAACGCGCAGTTCTACAGCGTCGTCGTCAACGCCTTCTCGCTGACCGCGAACGGGGTCCCGGAACTGAGCGGGACGCAATGGGCCTGGGTGGGCGCCGCGTTGGTGGTGGGCGCACTCGTCGGCCGGGCACTCGCGGGCCGACTGCCCGAGCCACGAGCCCGACGCCTCGTCCTCACCCTGGCACTGGCGGGCGGAGTCACGGCGGTGGGCAAAGGCATGTGGGGGCTGTGATCAGCCCACGAACCGCTTGGGGGCCCCGCACGGGGGCTCGGATGGGCGAAGTCCGCGTCGGCATAAGGGTCTTCGCCGCGCTGCCTCACGTGCCCGGGCTCGTCTGGGAATCGGAGCCCGGGGAGCCCTCCGGTGAGCGCGGCGAGGTCAGCCCTTGACCGTGCCCAGGCCCAGCTGGCCGCCGATCTCCTCTTCCATGACCCGGCCCGCCTCGAACTCGAGGGTCTCGTCGCCCAGGGTCGACTGGTCGGTGTCGAGGCCGTTCAGTTCCTCGAGGGGCTGGTCCAGGCGGATGTGGGCGAGGACCGAGTGCAGGGCGCGCAGGGTCGCCGAGGCGGTGGAGCCCCAATTGGAGAAGTAGGAGAACTGCCACCACCACAGGGCCTCCGTGACGCGGCCCGCGCGGTAGTGGACCATGCCGTGGCGCAGGTCGGCGATGACGTCGGCGAGGTCGTCGGAGATCCGGGCCGGGACGGGCGCCTTGCGGGGCTCGTAGGGGTCGAAGACCTCCGAGTAGACGTCGACCGGCTCGAGGAGGCGGGCGAGGTTCTCGCGGAGCTCGTCGGCGTCCGGCTCGAAGCCGGGGTCGGGCTCGTAGCGCTCGTCGGGGACGATGTCCTCGTGGGCGCCGAGGCGGCCGCCGGCCAGGAGCAGCTGGGAGACCTCCAGGAGGAGGAAGGGGACCGCCAGGCCCGGCTCGTCGCCCTTCGCCACCTCCGTGACGGCTACCAGGAAGCTCTCGACCTGATCCGCGATCTGGACCGCGAAATCGTCGGGGTTGTGGTCGGTCGCGTGCAGCGTGGCGTCAGACATCTAGGAGTCGTCTCCCCTCGAAGGCGCGACCGAGGGTCACCTCGTCCGCGTATTCCAGGTCGCCGCCCACCGGGAGGCCGCTGGCCAGGCGGGTGACCTTCAGGCCCATGGGCTTGATCATGCGGGCGAGGTACGTGGCCGTCGCCTCGCCCTCCAGGTTCGGGTCGGTGGCCAGGATCAGCTCCATGACCGTCCCGTCGGCCAACCGCGCGAGAAGTTCTCGTATACGCAGGTCGTCCGGGCCGACACCTTCGATGGGGCTGATCGCGCCGCCCAGGACGTGGTACCTGCCGCGGAACTCGCGCGTGCGCTCGACCGCCACGACGTCCTTGGGTTCCTCGACGACGCAGATGACGCTCGGGTCGCGGCGCGGGTCGCGGCAGATGCCGCACAGCTCCTCCTGCGCCACGTTGCCGCAGGTCGCGCAGAAGCGGACCTTCGCCTTGACCTCCATCAGGCACTGCGCGAGCCGCCGTACGTCCGTCGGTTCCGCCTGGAGGATGTGGAAGGCGATCCGCTGCGCGCTCTTGGGACCGACGCCGGGCAGTCGCCCCAGCTCGTCGATGAGGTCCTGGACCACGCCTTCGTACAACGGACTGCCGTCCTTCCTGGGGTTCCTTGCGGTACGTACGGTAGTTGGCCGAGGGCTGTCTTAGAAAGGCCGAACGGCCTAGAAAGGCAGTCCCGGGATGCCGCCGCCCAGCCCCTGGGCCAGCGGGCCGAGCTTCTGCTGCTGGAGCGTCTGCGCGTTCTCGTTGGCCGCGTGGACGGCCGCGACGATCAGGTCGGCGAGCGTCTCGGTGTCCTCGGGGTCCACCGCCTTCGGGTCGATCCGCAGCGAGCGCAGCTCGCCCGAGCCGGTCACCGTGGCCTGCACCAGGCCGCCGCCCGCCTGTCCGTCGACCTCCGTGTTCGCCAGCTCCTCCTGGGCAAGGGCCAGGTCCTGCTGCATCTTCTGGGCCTGCTGGAGCAGCTGCTGCATGTTGGGCTGGCCACCACCGGGAATCACGATCAGCTCCTGTGTCCTACGACTGTCGGGCGTGCCTTCGGGCGGGTTTTTTCCCGCTCGGCACGAGCCTACGTGGTCTGTGCGGGTGTCGCCCCAGCACTCTTTCGAGTGAGTCGGGTGTGAGGCCTATACCTGATCAAGGCCCACTTCCGGGCGTAAAAGAGATGAAACCTTCCTCTTCGCCACCCATTGGGAGGTAGGAAAGGTCCGGCGCAGCAGCATCAGGCGTCACGGGTGTCACGCAACGTGAGCGGTCGCGGATCGGTCGGGATCAATCGGTCGGGATCAGTAGGGAGTGCCGGGTGGGTCAGCAGCCGGAGATGCAGCCCGAGGGTCCGCCCCAGGACGGGCGGAGTGAGGGCGCGGCCGGGCTGCGGCCGGGCGATCTGGCCGGGCGGACGTTTCCGCTCGGGGACTGGGGTGAGCCCGCCGAGCGGCTGGACGAGCTGTACCGGTGGGTGGAGCGCGGGGCGCTGGAGACCGCCGCCTGGTACCTCGCGGACCGGACGTGGAAGCGGCGCGGCGCCCGGGGCCTGCGCAGCGGGGCGGCGGCGGGGGCGGTGTGCGCGGCCGCGCTGCCGTTGCTGGACCTCACCCGGGTACTGGGCGATGTCGCCGCCTGGGGGTATCTGGCGTTGCTGCTCGCGGTGGCGTGTGTGGCGGTGGACCGGTTCTTCGGCGTGACGTCCGGCTGGATAAGGGATGTGGCCACCGCGCAGGCGGTGCAGCGCCGGCTTCAGGTGCTCCAGTTCGACTGGGCCTCGGAGAGCGTCCGGGAGGTGCTCGGCCCGGCGGAGGGCACGGCCGGCGAGGCCGCGGAACGGTGCCTGGCGGTGCTGCGGCGGTTCTCAGAGGACGTGGCGGAGCTGGTGCGGACGGAGACGGCGGACTGGATGGTCGAGTTCCGGACCGGGCCGGCGCCGATGGGGATCCAGGGCGCGGTCGTCTCCGGCGGGCGGACGGACCCGGGCGGAGGGTACGGGCGGTTCCCGATGCCGCCGGGGGCGAACGCCCGGCCGAACATGCCCCGCCAGCGGCCGCCGGAGCCTCGCTGAGGACCGGCTCCGCCGGAGGGAGGACACCACGGACGGCCGTCGGGTCCCGGGGGTGGTCGGGGGCAGTGGCTTCACCGGCACAGGCGCATGCCCTCCGGGGTCCAGCACGGCAGGTGGCCGTGGGTGCGGATCACGTCCTGGCCGTTGCCCCGGGTGAGGTAGGTCAGGAAGCTCGACGCCAGGGAATCGGCCGGGGGGCGGCCGTAGGTGTAGGCGTACTCGATCTCGCGGTACGGGTAGTCGCTCGTGCCGTGTTCGATGGCGTCGACGGAGGGCGGGTCGCCGCCCAGGTCGAGCGGGTGCAGGCCCTTCGCGCGTTCGGCGAGGTTGAGCTCGCTGTAGCCGATCGCGCCGGGGGTGGCGGCGACCGTGGACAGCACCTGGTCGGTGGAGTCGAGTTCGCAGCGGACGACGGGGGCCGTCGGGTCGTCCTTGTGGACGCAGTCGACGGACGAGTTCGCGATCTCGCCGCGGCCCAGCACCCGCCGTTGGAACACCTGCCGGGTCCCGGAGTTGGCGTCCCGGCTGACCAGGACCACGGGCAGGTCCGGGCCGCCGACCTCCTCCCAGTTGGTGATCTGCCCCAGGTACAGCCGCCGTACGTCCGCCGTGGAGAGGTTCTTCAGCGGGACGTCGTCGTGGACGACGAGCGCGAACACGGACACGGCGACACGGTTCTCGCGCAGTGCGTCGAGCCCGGTCGGCTTGGGGCCGTCGGAGAGGGCGACGACCGGCGGGGAGCCCTTCCCGTCCGCGGCGGCCGCGGCGAGTTCCCGGATCCCGGCCGTCGAGCCGTGCGGGTCCACGGTGATCCGGGCACCCTCGCAGTCGTTCCGGTACTTGGCCGCGACCTCCCGGATCACCGGTGCGAACGCGGTCGAGCCGGTCACGGTGAGCGCGCCGCGCTCGCAGCCGACCGGGGGCGGTGCGTCCCGGACGACGACGATCGCCGCGAGGGTGACCACACAGACCGTGAGCAGGATGGAGATCAGCCGGGCGGCCCGGCTGAACAGCGGCGGGGTGTCGTCCGGGGTCGCGCTGCGGTTGGGATGCACCTCGCCGTCGCGCAGGCCGCCGTACAGCCGTATCCCCCGCCCGACGTCGCCGCCGGACAGCAGCACGAGCAGCTTGAAGTGCTCGCGGGGGTTGAGCGGGACGCGCGGGATGCGCAGGGTGTTGCCCTCGTAGCCGAAGCCCCGGTCCGCGGTGAAGTGGTCCATGAGGTGGTCGGTGTCGGTCGGCTGGGTGACCGAGACCCCGCGGATGGTGCGGTCGGTGAAGACGGCGGTCAGACCGTGGCGTTCGGGTCCCGTGTAGTCGTCGCGGGCGATGCCCTGCGAGCCGTCGTTCTCGATGCGCAGCAGGACGAGGGTCGCGTCGGACATGCCGGGTGCCTCGTCGAAGAGGCCGAGACGGCGGTTGGGGCGGCCGGATCTGACGTCGTCGCCGATCGGGTTGTCCATCTGCACCCGGTAGCCGACCCGCTTCCGGCGCGGCACCCGTCGTTCGTACCAGACCATGATCCCGGACGCGACGATGCCCACGAAGGCCGTCCCCACGGCCACCACGTTCTCAGCGTTCAGCCACTCCACTGTGGGCGCCCCCGCGACTCCCGCCGGCCTGGTCGTAGGGGGTCACCGTATGTCCGTCCGGTGGGACATTCCGGACCCGTCGACCGACGTTCGCCCGACGTTCACCGCCGGGTGTAGGTCAGTTTCTCCCCGGTGCCGGTGTTCACCCGGCGCAGCGTGCCGTCGGCGAGCAGGGTGACCTCGGAGGCGGCGCCGGGGCTGCACGAGGAAAGGGGTTCACCGGCGGTGACCTTGGACGGGCCTATCGCCAACGGGCCGTCGGCGCCCGGCCGTTCGGAGAGGGTGGCGCTGAACTCGCAGTGGTAGCCGTCCCCGTCGGCGACGAGGGCGAGCACCGCGTCGCCCACCTTGCCCTGGGCGAGGGTCAGCCGGCGCGTGTTCGTGCCGCTCTCGTTCTCGATCGTGGTGGTCCAGGTGCCGAGGTAGGCCGCCGGGACCGCCCCGTCCGTCGGGGACGCGGACGGAGAGGCCGAGGGAGACGCGGACGCGTCGGGCGGGGGCAGTTCCGAGGCCTTCGCGGAGGACGGCGTCGAGCCGCCGGAGGTGGTGGGCGCCGCGTTCGCGGTGGCATCGCCGTCACCGTGCATGAACGCGTACACCGAGCCGCCCGCGGCGAGCGCGACCACCAGGGCGACCGCGACGAGCAGGGCGGTGGTCCGGCCGCTGCGGCGCGGCGACTCGGGTGGACCCGCGGGGTCGGCCGGCCCGTACGGGTCGTACCCGGGGGTGCTGCCGGGACCCGCGGCGGCGCCGGTGCCGTCCGCGTAGGGGTTGTACGGCGCTGCCCGGCCCGGGTCCGCGGACCAGGCGGCCGGCTGATGGGGGTGGCCGTACAGCTGCGGATGCTGCTGGGCGTGGCCGTACACCGGGTGGGCAGGGGCGGCCTGCCCACCGGGCGGGCCTGGCTGCGCCGGGATGCCGTCGGCGCCCGCGACCAGCGTGGGCCGGTGGTACGGCGAGGGCGCCGCGCCGCGCGGACCGGAGTGCTGCGGGGAGGCCTCCGCACCGGCCGCCGAGTGGTCCAGGAGGGTGGGGCGCGCCGGGTAGCCGGAGGGGGAGGAACCCGTGCCCTCCGGGTCCTCCACCTCCAGCAGCCGTACGGCGTGACGGCCGAGCTGCGCCACGAGGGCGCCGGGCAGCCAGGGGTCGCGGGAGCGGCCGTCGGCGACGGTGTCGTCGACGCCGGTGAGTTCCAGGACGCGGTCGAGGGAGGGGCGGGCGGCCGGGTCCTTGCGCAGACAGGCGCGGACCAGGTCGGCGATGCCCTCGGGGACGCCCGAGAGGTCGGGTTCGTCCTCGGCGATGCGGAACATCAGCGCGGATGCCCCGCTGTCGGCGGAACCGAAGGGCAGGGCGCCGGTGGCGGCGTAGGTGATGACCGAGCCGAGGCAGAAGACGTCGCCGGCGGGTGTGACCGGGGCGCCGCGCAGCTGCTCGGGGGCCATGAAGCCGGGCGAGCCGATCACCGCGCCGGTCTGGGTCAGCCGGCTGTCGCCGGTCACGCTCTCCAGCGCCCGGGCGACACCGAAGTCGATGACCCGGGGCCCTTCGATGGTGACCATCACGTTGGACGGCTTGAGGTCACGGTGGACGATCCCGGCGGCGTGGATGTTGGCCAGCGCGTGCGCGAGCCCGGCGGCGAGGATGCGCACCGACCGCTCGGGCAGCGGACCGTGGTCGTGGCTCACGACCTGCTGGAGGCTCGGTCCTGCGACATAGCCGGTGGCGACCCAGGGCACGGCGGCCTCGGTGTCGGCGTCCAGGACGGGCGCGGTCCAGAACCCGCCGACCCGCTGCGCGCTGCGGACCTCCTGCCGGAACCTGGCCCGGAACTCCTCACGCGCGGCGAGCTCCCGCCGGACCAGCTTCACGGCGACGGTGCGCCCGCGGTCCGAGCGGGCGAGGTAGACCTGCCCCATGCCGCCCGCGCCCAGCCGCGCGAGCAGCCGGTAGCCGCCGATGCGCTGCGGGTCCTCCGGGCCCAGCTTCTCCATCGCAGCGCCGCCTTTCCCGCACATGTGTGATCGAGACATGTGCATTCCAGCCGAGAATAATCCGGCCGTTCGGGGAGTAGTGCCGCGCGGTGTCTACGGTTGCGTAACAGCGGGCTCCAGTTCGTCCAGCACCTTGGACAACCGTTCCAGTACGTGTACGGCCTGGGCGAGCTCCGCCTCCCCGTACGCCTCCGCCAGCCGGTCGGCGAGGGCCGCGTGCCCGGGGTCGATGCGGGCGACGGCGGCCCGCCCCGCCTGCGTGGGCGCGAGCAGCTTGGCGCGCCGGTGGGCGGGGTTGGGCCGGTACTCCGCGAGGCCCTGCTCCACCAGCAGGTCGGCGACGCGCTGGACGCTCTGCCGGGTGATGCCCATGGCGCGGGCGATCCCGGACACGGGCAGCGGGTCGCCGAGGACCGCGCCGAGCACCTGCCACCGGGCGGCGGTGAGCCCGGCGGGCCCCGCCAGCTCCTCCGCCACGGCGAGGAACCGGCCGTTCAGCCGGAACACCCCGAGGGCGCTGCGGCTGAGCAGATCCTGTCGTTCACGGCTCACCGGCCGGCAGTCGCCTTCTCCAGTACCGCGTACGCGGCCGCGTCGGAGTCGTGGAACAGCCGGTACCAGGCGTCCAGCACCTCGCCCTCGTAGACGCCGAGGAGGCGGAAGATCTCGCGGGCGAAGGCGACCGGCTCGGTCGGGCCGGCGGTGATCAGGCCCGCGTCGGTGACGGCGTCCGCCTCGACGTACCGTTCGCCGCCCGCGTAGCCGGTCGCGGCCAGGTAGAAGGAGACCGCGCCGGTGTGGTCCCGGTCGTCGAGCAGTCCCTCGCGGGCGAGTCCCGCGGTGGCTCCGCAGATCGCGGCGACGGGCACCCCGGCGTCGAGGAACGCGCGTGCCGTGCGGGCGAAGGGCGCGAGGTCGCCGGAGGTGTCCCAGAGGTCGGCGCCCGGCAGGATCAGCAGCGAGCTGTCCTCGGGCCGTACGGCGTCCAGCGCCAGGTCGGGCAGGATCCGCAGGCCGCCGGCGCTGACCACCGGCTCCCCCGATCCGCCGACCGTCCGGATCTCGTACCCGTTGCGCGCGAGGTAGGCCGTCGCGAACCCCGTCTCCCAGTCGGCGAGCGTGTCGTACACGGCGAGATGCACCGGCTTGCGGCTCATGGCTCCTCCTCGCGAGCGAATCCTTATGACAGCAGACTGCCATTTGGACAGTAGACTGTCAACATCGACCGGAAGCCCCGGGCTCCGTCGTCCGGCCCATGGCGCGCCCCTCCTCACGCCCGACAACCTGTCGCGGAATCGCCCCGTCCACGGAACAGGACGCCGATACCGCTTCCGCATCGCGGACATTTACGCTCACTGGCATGACCCCTCAGTCCAGCCCCCAGGCCGGCGCCGCCGTGAAGGCCGCGGACCGCGCGCATGTCTTCCACTCCTGGTCCGCCCAGGAGCTCATCGACCCGCTCGCCGTGGCCGGCGCGGAGGGGTCGTACTTCTGGGACTACGACGGCAAGCGGTACCTCGACCTCACCAGCGGGCTCGTCTACGCCAACATCGGCTACCAGCACCCGAAGGTCGTCGCCGCGATCCAGGAGCAGGCCGCGCACCTGACCACCTTCGCGCCCGCCTTCGCGGTCGAGGCCCGTTCGGAGGCGGCCCGGCTGATCGCCGAGCGGACCCCCGGCGACCTGGACAAGATCTTCTTCACCAACGGCGGGGCCGACGCGGTCGAGCACGCCGTGCGCATGGCCCGGCTGCACACCGGCCGCCCCAAGGTGCTGTCCGCCTACCGCTCGTACCACGGCGGCACCCAGCAGGCCGTGAACCTCACCGGCGACCCGCGCCGCTGGGCCTCCGACAGCGCGACGGCCGGGGTCGTCCACTTCTGGGCGCCCTACCTGTACCGCTCCCGCTTCTACGCGGAGACGGAGGAGCAGGAGACCGCGCGGGCGCTCGAACACCTGGAGACGACGATCGCCTTCGAGGGGCCGGGGACGATCGCCGCGATCATCCTGGAGACCATCCCCGGCACCGCCGGGATCATGGTCCCGCCGCCCGGCTATCTGGCCGGGGTGCGCGAACTCTGCGACACGTACGGGATCGTCTTCGTCCTGGACGAGGTCATGGCCGGGTTCGGACGCACCGGTGAGTGGTTCGCGGCCGACCTGTTCGGCGTGACGCCCGACCTGATGACCTTCGCCAAGGGCGTGAACAGCGGATACGTGCCGCTGGGCGGGGTCGCCGTCTCGGGCGCGATCGCGGAGACCTTCGCCCGGCGGCCCTATCCGGGCGGCCTGACGTACTCCGGGCACCCACTGGCCTGTGCGGCCGCCGTCGCGACGATCAACGTCATGGCGGAGGAGGGCATCGTCGAGAACGCGAAGAACCTGGGCGCCTCGGTCGTCGAGCCGGGGCTGCGGGAACTGGCCGCGCGGCACGGATGCGTCGGCGAGGTCCGCGGCGTCGGCATGTTCTGGGCCCTCGAACTGGTGAAGAACCGGGAGACCCGCGAGCCGCTCGTGCCGTACAACGCGGCGGGCGAGGCCAACGCGGCCATGGCCGCCTTCGGCGCGGCCGCCAAGAAGGCCGGGGTGTGGCCATTCGTGAACATGAACCGCACCCACTTCGTGCCGCCGCTCAACGTCTCCGAGTCCGAGGTCAAGGAGGGCCTCGCGGCCCTGGACGCGGCGCTCTCGGTGGCCGACGAGTACACGGACTAGACCGGGCGGGGACGCGTTTTTCGTCCCGTCGGCGGGCCGGTGGCCGGGAGCCACTCGTCCAAGGTCTTGATTTCGTCGAACGCGTAAGGTGGCGTGCTCGTACATACCGACGAGCACGCCGCTTTCCCGCACCCGACGATGGAGACGCCCCGACCATGCCCGGCAGCACCGGCAACGGAGCCGTGACGCGCAGCACCCTGCGACAGCAGATCGCCGACGCGCTGCGCGACGAGGTGCTGGGGGGACGGCTCCAGCCGGGCCAGGAGTTCACCGTCAAGGAGATCGCCGAGCAGTACGGCGTCTCCGCGACCCCCGTCCGCGAGGCCCTCGTCGACCTCTCCGCGCAGGGCCTTCTGGAGGCCGACCAGCACCGGGGCTTCCGGGTCCACGAGTACTCCGTCGAGGACTTCCGGGGCATGATCGAGGCGCGCAGCCTGATCATCGAGGGAATGTTCCTCGCCCTGGACGAGGGCCGGCAGCACCACCACAACTACGAGGACCCGCGGACCGCCGCCGCCATAGCGGGGGTGCGCCGCCGCGGCGAGGAGGCCCAGCGGGCCGCGTCCGCCGGCGACCTCACCGTCCTCATCGGCTACGACCTGCGCTTCTGGCGCGAACTGAGCTCCCTGTTCGGCAACCCCTACCTCGCCGACTTCCTGCACCGGCTGCGCCTCCAGTCCTGGGTCTGCACGGTGCAGCACCTGCGCCGGCCGACCGATCTGCGCGGCCGGCTGTGGTCCGGCCACACCGAACTGGTCGACGCCCTGTACGACCGCGACACCACCACCGCCCGGGCGATGCTCGCCGCGTACAACGACGACTCCATGGCCCTGATCGAGCGACTGGCGGCGCAATGAGCAGGGCGGACGCCCTCGACCCGCCCGCCCCCGGCACTCCCGCCACCCGCACCCCCGACACACCCGTTCGCGGCACCCCCGGCGCCTCCGCCTCCGGCACGCCCGATCCCCGTGCCGGCACGCGTCCCCGCGGACCCGCTCCCGCGCACCGCACCGCGCCCGTCGAACTCTCCGTCGTCATCCCCGCCTTCAACGAGGAGCGCCGGCTCGGCCGCACCCTGGACGCCGTCACCCGCTACCTCGAAGCGCCCGGGAGCCACTGGCGCACCTGGGAGATCCTGGTCGCCGACGACGGTTCCACCGACGCCACCCGTGAGCTGGTCACCGTCCGCCGCGACCCCCGGGTGAAGCTCGTCGCGGGCTCCGGCAACCGGGGCAAGGGCCACGCCCTGCGCCGCGGCGTCGCCGCCGGCCGGGGCCGCCAGGTGCTGGTCATGGACGCCGATCTCGCCACTCCGGTCGAGGAGTTGGAGCGCCTGGAGAAGGCGCTCGCCGACGGCAACGCGGCGGCGATCGGCTCGCGTGCCGTATCCGGCGCGACCCTCGGCGAGCGCCAGCACCGGATACGCGAACTCGCCGGCCGGGCGGGCAACCTGCTCATACGCCGGACGACCCTGCGGGGCACGCGCGACACCCAGTGCGGGTTCAAGCTGTTCGACGGCGACAAGGCGCGCGCCGCCTTCGCCGCCTCCCGCCTGAACGGCTGGGCCATCGACGTGGAGGTACTGCGCCACTTCCAGCGGGTCGGCTGGCCGGTCGCCGAGGTGCCCGTGCACTGGTCGCACCAGCCCGGCTCGAAGGTCCGTCCGGCGGACTACCTCCGGGTCCTGCGCGATCTGGTCCGGCTCCGGATCCCGGTGCCGAGACCCGCGGACGTCGTCGCCGTCCTGCTGTTCCTCGCCATGGCGGTGGCCCTGTGCTCCGGCCGCCTCCTCGACCCGGCCCACCGCTATCTCACCGACTCCCTCCAGGACCAGAACCAGTGGGAGTGGTTCTTCGCGGTGACCGCCGACAACATCGCCCACCTGCGCAATCCCCTGTTCACCGGCCTCCAGGGCGCCCCGGACGGCGTGAACCTGATGGCCAACACCACGATGCCGGGCCTGTCCGTCCCGCTCACGCCCGTCACGCTGCTGCTCGGACCGGCCGTCACGCTCAGCCTGGTGATGACGCTGGGCCTGGCCGCGACGGCCGTCGCCTGGTACCGGCTGATCGTGAGACGGCTGGTCCGCCAGCGCGCTGCCGCCTTCGCCGGAGCCGCGCTGGCCACGTTCGCGCCGCCCATGATCAGCCACGCCAACGCGCACCCGAACTTCGTCGTGCTGTTCATGATCCCGCCGATCATCGAACGCGCGCTGCGCCTCACGGCCGGTGACCGGGTCACCCGCGACGCGGTCGCCCTCGGCCTGATGGCGGCCTGGCAGTTCTTCCTCGGCGAGGAGCCGCTGCTGCTCGCCGCGATGGGCATGCTGCTGTTCGCCGCCGCCTACGCGGCCGTGCGCCCCGACGTCGCACGCCAGGCCGCCCGGCCCCTGCTGAACGGCCTCGCGGTCGCCGCCGCCGTCTGCCTCCCGATCGTCGTCTACCCGCTGGCCTGGCAGTTCTCCGGCCCGCAGAGCTATACCGGCATCGACCACGGCAGCGCGCCAGGCGTCGCCAACTCCGTCCGGGCCCTGCTCTCCTTCGCCGAGCGCTCCCTGATCGCGGGCGACGCCCACCGCGCCGACGCCCTCTCCCTGAACCCGACCGAGCAGAACGCCTTCTACGGCTGGCCGCTGGTCCTGCTCGCGTTCGCGATCACGGTGGGGCTGTGGCGGCGGCCCGCGGTCCGGGCGCTGGCCGCCACGGCGGCGGCCGCGGCCGTGCTGTCCCTCGGCTCGCGCGTCCCCCTCCCGTTCACCGACACCACCGTCCCCGGCCCCTGGTCCCTGCTCGCGGGGCTGCCTCTCTTCGACTCGGTCGTCGAGAGCCGGGTGGCGCTGGTCTGTGCCCCGCCGCTGGGCATGCTGCTCGCGCTGGCGGTCGACCGTCTCGCCCGGGCCCGCCGGCTGGGCACGCCGTACGCCGGTCTGCTCGCCGTCTGCCTGGCCCTGCTCCCCCTCGTCCCCGCCCCGCTGAGGTCCGAGCCGCGCGCCGAGGTGCCCGCCTTCTTCACCGACGGCGCCTGGAAGACGTACGTCCGGGGCGACGAGACGCTGGTCCCGGTGCCGCTCGCCGACCCCGAGGACGCCGAGGCGCTGCACTGGCAGACGGCGGCCGGCCTCGGCTTCCGGATGCCCGGCGGCTACTTCAACGGCCCCTACGGCGACGGCGACCGCAGCGGCGTCTACGGCGTCCCGCTGCGCTTCACGGCGGGTCTGCTGCGGGACGTGCGGTCCACGGGCGTGGTCCCGGTGATCGACGACAGGGCCCGGGCCGAGACCCGCGAGGACCTCGCGTACTGGCGGGCGGGTGCGCTGGTGCTGGCCCCGCAACCGCACGGGGACCGGCTGCGTGAGACGGTGGAGAAGCTGGTCGGCCGACCGGGTAGGAGGGTGGCCGGAGTGTGGGTATGGGACCTGCACGAGGGGAGCTGATGCGGGTAGCACCGACTAGTCTTCCCTGACCGGTCAACGTACTGAGTGAGGAGCTCTCTTTGGCCTGTGACCTGTGGCTGGTGCCGCTCGTCGACGTGTTGTGCCACACCCCCGACAATCCCTTCGCCGACGAACTCGCCCAGTACAACAAGGTGCTGGCCGAGGCGGGTCTGCCGCCCGTGCCGGTGTACCAGTACATGCCGGGGCTGTCCGGCGAGGTCGCCCCGGTGGCCGGCTTCGACTACGACGCCCTGCACTTCCTGCGCCGCGCCTACCTCCTCCAGGTGTGCGGGCTGCCGGTGACCCCGGTGGACGAGCTGGGCGGCGACTACGAGCAGCTCCTGGAGATGTTCGAGGCGACGGCCCAGCAGTCGCACCTGGTCTGGCACTACGACCACGCGGGCGCGTACGTTCCCGTCGACTTCCCGCAGCCCCTGTCCAACGACGAACTCCTCGCGGGCGGCGGGCCGCTGGGTTCCGCGCAGTCCCTGCTGCGGGAGCTGGAGTTCGTGGCCCCGTCGATCGGCATCGATCCGGCCAATCCGCCGTTGGCGCCGCAACCTCCCTCCGGACCCACGGAGTTGGAGGAGCCGGCCGTTCCGGCGCCGTACGATTCCAGCCCCTTCGCGCGCGAGCGGCACGTCTGGCTGGGGCTGCACGCGGCGGCGACGCGGAGTCTGGCGCAGGGGTCGATGATCGTGTTCAGCTGAGCGGCCGATCGGGTGGGCGGTCAACGGCCGAGCTGCGAGAGGCCCTTCTGTACGTCCTCCCTGTTCATCACCGGGGTGTAGGAGACCTCTGCCCCGAGGTTGAGGAAGAACGGCTCGCTGAACACGGGCATCTGCGCACTCTCTTCCATGTCGAAGAACATGAAGGCGGTGCGGCGGCCGTTCTCGGCGGTGAAGTAGGCGGCCTCGGGCTTGAGCTGCGCCATGGACTCCTCGATCAGCTTCCCGAGGGTCCCGTTCCGGATGGCCTCGTTCGCCTTCTCGGTGTCCATGGTCGCCTTCAGCATCATGCGCATCGCAGTCACTTCCTTCTGGTCGACACACACGCGTACCAACCTCAGGATATGCCCGTATGCGGCATTTATCCCTACTGCGGGACCGGTCGGCCGACTCGGAAGACGGCCGTGCCGGCCTGCGTCGGCCTCCAGGTCAAGGACGTGACGGCGAACGGACCTCGGGCCGGTCGAGGATGTCCGAGACCGGCCCGAGCCGCCATGCCGCCGCCGGCACCGCACGCGGCCGCCGGGGCCGAGCCGCCGCCGGGACCGCGTGCCGCCGCCGTGATTACAGGAACGAGTTGATCTGGATCGTCTCGTCCCGGCCCGGGCCCACGCCGATCGCGGAGATCGGGGCGCCGGACATCTCCTCCAGCGCCTTGACGTACGCCTGGGCGTTCTTCGGCAGGTCGGAGAACGACTTCGCCTTGGTGATGTCCTCGGACCAGCCGGGCAGGGTCTCGTAGATCGGCTTCGCGTGGTGGAAGTCGCTCTGCGAGTACGGGAGTTCCTCGACGCGCTTGCCGTCGATCTCGTACGCCACGCAGACCGGGATCTGCTCCCAGCCGGTCAGGACGTCGAGCTTCGTCAGGAAGAAGTCCGTCAGACCGTTCACGCGGGTCGCGTAGCGGGCGATGACCGCGTCGAACCAGCCGCAGCGGCGGTCACGGCCGGTCGTGACACCCCGCTCGCCGCCGATGCGGCGCAGCGCCTCGCCGTCCTCGTCGAACAGCTCGGTCGGGAAGGGACCCGAGCCGACGCGGGTCGTGTAGGCCTTCAGGATGCCGATGACCCGGCTGATCTTCGTCGGGCCCACGCCCGCGCCCGTGCAGGCGCCGCCCGCGGTCGGGTTCGACGAGGTGACGAAGGGATACGTGCCGTGGTCGATGTCGAGGAGGGTGCCCTGACCACCCTCGAAGAGGACGACCTTGTCCGCCTCCAGCGCCTGGTTGAGGAGCAGGACCGTGTCGGTGACGTACGGAGCGAGCTTCTCCGCGTACCCCAGCAGTTCCTCGACGACCTGGTCGACGGCGATCGCGCGGCGGTTGTACAGCTTCGTCAGCAGCTGGTTCTTGCCGTCGAGCGCCGCCTCCACCTTCTGGGTCAGGATCGACTCGTCGTAGAGGTCCTGGACCCGGATGCCGACCCGGTTGATCTTGTCGGCGTAGGTCGGGCCGATGCCGCGGCCGGTGGTGCCGATCTTGCGCTTTCCGAGGAAGCGTTCCGTCACCTTGTCGACAGTGACGTTGTACGGGGTGATGATGTGCGCGTTGCCGCTGATCAGCAGCTTCGACGTGTCGACGCCGCGCTCGTTCAGACCGCTCAGCTCGGAGAGCAGGACCGACGGGTCGACAACGACACCGTTACCGATGACCGGCGTACAGCCGGGTGACAGAATTCCCGAAGGGAGCAGGTGGAGTGCGTACTTCTGGTCGCCCACGACGACCGTGTGGCCGGCGTTGTTGCCGCCCTGGTAACGCACTACGTAATCCACCGAGCCACCGAGAAGGTCGGTGGCCTTTCCCTTGCCTTCGTCACCCCACTGAGCACCGAGCAGCACAAGTGCGGGCACGCGCGTACACCCCTTCCGGGTGGGGCATGTCCAAGGCCAGGGGCGTACGCGGTGGCTCTTTCCACCGCGTGCACCGCGTGCACCGCGACCGTCGTCGGTCGCCGCTTGTCGGACCCGGATGCCCCGGAATAGACCAAGCCCCTGGCGCAATAGCGCAAGGGGCTCTTGCACAAAGATGCTACCCGAGGAAGCGAGGCAGGACCGAGGTGGCGACTTTCGCGACGTCCGATCAGCTGCTGGTGATCATCGATCCGGTCGCCCGGCGCACGGACGGCGAGTCCGTACGGATCGCGAAAGACGTGCTCAGCGCGGGTGCGGCGAGTACGAAGGTGTGCCTCCCCGAGGACCCGGAGGAATTCGCCCGGGTCCTCGCCCGGCGGGGCTCGCGGCGGCCGGTGGTCGTCGGCGACGACCGGGCGCTGATGCGGGCGGTGGCCCTGCTGCACCGGCAGCGGGCCCTGGCCGAAACCGTGTTGTCCGTGGTGCCGGTGGGTGCCGCCCTGGGCGTCGCGCACGCCCTGGGGGTGCCCACGGGGCCGGTGGCGGCGGCGCGGGCCGTCCTGGACGGCACAGAGCGGCGTCTGGACGTCCTGGTGGACGACAGCGACGGGGTGGTGCTGGGCGCGCTGCGGATCCCACCGGTGCCGCTCGCGCCGCTGCCGGAGCCGACCGTGGCGGAGGCGGGGCTCGCGCAGGGCGGCGGCCACCCCTGGCTGCGGACGTACCAGTCCCTTTTCCGCACCCTGGTGCCGTCGCGGCCGGGCCGGCTCTCCGCCGCCCCCGCCCCGCCCGGGCCGGCCCGGCTGCGGATCGAGATCGACGGCGTGACGCTGGTCGATCTCGACCAGCCGGTGGAGGCTGTGTCGGTGACCCCCGGGCCCTCCGGCACGGCGGTCGTGCAGGTACGGCCGCTGTCCCTCGGCGCGGTGGCGGTGCCTTTGGAGGCCCGGGGGCGGACGGTGACCGTCTCGGGCGCGGACTTCCGCTACCGGGCGGACGCGATGATCGCGGGGCCGGTACGACGGCGCACGTGGACGGTGCGCGAGGGGGCGCTGGGACTGATGCTGCCGGAGCGGTGAGTCGGGTCCGCTTCCCGCCGCACGGCCCCGTGCAGCGCGACGCGCACCGTCACGACCGGCGTTCGCGGCGCTGATGCCCGCCGTCGACGCGGCGGGAAGCTCCGCCGGGGGCGGTCAGGGGCCGGTGGGGGCGGGCGGGCGGCTCTCCCCGAACACCGTGTCGCGGTGGACGCGCCACCGTTCCATCATGGCCGTGATCTCACCTTCCATGAACTCGAAGAAGGCGAGCGTCTCGGCCATGCGGCGTCCGGCGGGCGTGTGCGGGCCCAGACTCAGGACGCCCTCGCGCAGCGCACCCTCCCACCGCTTGATGAGGGTGTCGCGGTTGGTCAGCGCCTCGTACCACTGGTCGCCGTGCACCCGGTAGCGCTCGCGGCGCGAGCCGGGTTCCCGCTCGCGGGACACCATGTGCGCCTGGGCCAGGTAGCGCACCGCGCCGGAGACCGCGGCGGGGCTGATCCGCAGCTGTTCGCCCAGTTCGGCGGAGGTCATCACACCCTCGTCGGAGGACAGGAGCGCGGCGAAGACCCGCGCCGCCATGCGCTGCATCCCTGCCTCGACGAGCTGGGCCGCGAAGGACTCGACGAACTTCGACACGGCCTCCGCGTCCCGCCCGTTCTCGCTCATGTCCCGCATTCTACTGGTTCTTTGCACGATTCTTTAACTTCACAAATTTCTGAAAGAAGCGTACGTTCTGGAGCATGACGAAGGCCATCTCGGTGTCCGGACTACACAAGTCCTTCGGCCGCGCCCACGCCCTGGACGGTCTCGACCTGGAGGTCGAGACCGGTGAGGTGCACGGCTTCCTCGGCCCCAACGGCTCCGGCAAGTCCACCACCATCCGCGTCCTGCTCGGCCTGCTGCGCGCCGACTCCGGCACCGCGCGGATCCTCGGCCTCGACCCGTGGACCGACGCGGTCGAGGCGCACCGCCGCATCGCGTACGTCCCGGGCGACGTGACCCTGTGGCGCAACCTCTCCGGCGGCGAGGTCATCGACCTGTACGGCCGGCTGCGCGGCGGCCTGGACGCGGCCCGCCGGGCCGACCTGACCGACCGTTTCGAACTCGACCCCACCAAGAAGGGCCGCACGTACTCGAAGGGCAACCGCCAGAAGGTCGCCCTGGTGGCCGCGTTCGCCTCCGACGTCGACCTGCTCATCCTGGACGAGCCGACCTCGGGCCTGGACCCCCTCATGGAGGAGGTCTTCCGGCGCTGCGTACGGGAGGAACGCGACCGCGGCCGGACGGTCCTGCTGTCCTCCCACATCCTCGGCGAGGTCGAGGAACTCTGCGACCGCGTCAGCATCATCCGCGCGGGCCGCACGGTGGAGACGGGCTCGCTGGCCGACCTGCGCCACCTGACGAGGACCAGCGTGACGGCCGAACTCGCCCACTCCCCCGACGGGTTGGCCCGGCTGCCGGGCGTGCACGACCTCGACGTCGAGGGAAAGCGCGTGAAACTGCACGTCGACACCGACCGACTCGACGCGGTGCTGCGGTCGTTGGCCGACTCGGGCGTGCGGTCGCTGAAGTCCTCGCCGCCGACGCTGGAGGAACTGTTCCTGCGGCACTACCAGCAGACGCGCGCATGACCACGCTCGCGGGCACCGGCCCGCTCCTGCGCTTCGCGCTGCGCCGCGACCGCGTGCTGATCCCCGTCTGGGTGGGCGTGAACGCCCTGATGGTCCTCACCATGCCGAGCACGCTCCAAGGCCTCTACGGCACCCCGTCCGACCGGGCCGACCTGCTGCGGCAGCTGGAGACCAACGCCTCCCTGCGGGCCCTGATCGGCCCCGTCTTCGACGACTCGCTCGGCGCGCTGACGGCCTGGCGGGTGGGCGTGTACGCGGCTGCGCTCGCCGCGGTGACGAGCCTGCTGGTCGTCGTACGGCACACCCGCGACGAGGAGGAGAGCGGCCGCCAGGAACTCGTCGCGTCCGGCATGGTCGGTCGGCGCGCTTCCCTGACGGCGGCCCTGCTCGCGGCAGGGACCGCCAACGCCGTGCTGGCCCTGCTGGTCATGGTGGGCCTGGCCGGCCAGGGCGCGGCGGGCGCGGTCGCGTTCGGCCTCGGGCTCGCCGGTGTCGGCATGGTGTTCGCCACGGCGGCGGCGGTCCTCGCCCAGCTCACCGAGAGCGCGCGGCTGGCCCGCGGACTCACGGCGGCGGTGCTGGGCGCGGCCTTCGTCCTGCGGGCGGCCGGCGACTCGTCGGGGGACGGCGGTGCGTCGGCGCTGACCTGGCTGTCCCCGCTCGGCTGGCTGGAGAACCTCCGGGCGTTCGCGGACGAACGGTGGTGGGTGCTGCCGCTGTTGGCGGCGGCGGTCGTGGCGCAGGGCGCGCTGGCCTACGTGCTGGCCGGCCGGCGGGATGTCGGCATGAGCTTCCTGCCCACCCGCCCCGGACCGGCGGCGGGCCGGCTGGGCACGGCCTCCGCGCTGGCCTGGCGGCTGCAACGCGGCGGTGTGCTGGGCTGGAGCGTCGGCTTCCTCCTCGCCGGGGTGGTGTACGGCGGGCTCACGGAGGGCGCCGCCGACCTGGTCGGCGACAACGACGAGGCCCGCCGCATCTTCGAGCGGATGGGCGGCCGCTCGGACCTGACGGACGCGTTCCTCGCCTCGATGATCGGCATGCTCGGCATGATCGCGGCCCTGTTCGTCGTGGCGTCCGTCCTCCGGCTGCACGGCGAGGAGACGTCGGGCCGCGCGGAACCGGTGCTGGCGAACGCGGTCGGCCGGCTGCGCTGGGCGGCCGGCCACCTCCTGATCGCCTTCGGCGGCGCGACCCTGATCATGCTCCTGGCGGGACTGGGCTTCGCGGCGGGCTACGGCAAGGAGGCCCTGCCGATCGTGGGCGCCTGTCTGGTGCAGCTCCCGGCGATCTGGCTGGTCGGCGGCCTGACCGTCCTGCTCTACGGGATCGCCCCGCGCCTGGCGCCGGCCGCCTGGGGTGTGGCGGGCGCGATCCTGCTCATCGGCTGGATCGGCCCGGCGCTGGACGCTCCCCAGGCCGTCCTGGACCTGTCGCCGTTCGGTCATCTGCCGAAGCTGCCGGGCGGCGGGATGGAGTGGGGGCCGGTGCTGGTCCTCTCGGCTGCGGCGGCGGCGCTGGTGGCCGCGGGGCTGGCGGCGCTGCGACGGCGGGACATGACCACCTGACAGCGCGTCGGCAGGCCGGTTCACCTCGGCGGACACGACAACCGGGAGGCGCCCTGAGGGCGCCTCCCGGTCGAGGTCGACGGCGAGGAAAGCGAAGGAACTCGTATCAAGGAGTGGTGGAGAAGGAAGCCCCTTCATGGCCTCGCCGTGGGCAACGCTAGCAGTCATCCCGGGATCAGGTCGCGCAGATTTCCGAGGGTGACGACCCGGGAGTCCGGGTGCAGCCCCTCGGGACGTTCGAGACCGATGTAGGTCACGGGCCCGTCCGGGACCGACTCACCGTCCCACAGCTCAACCTCCGCCGCCTTCGCCCCCGCCTCCGCACCCGACGGATCCGCGGCCGTCGGCTCGGCAACCTTGGTGGCGCCGGTCATCAGGCCGACCAGGTACGCCACCGTCAGCTGCTCGCGCTCCACGAGGGCGCGCACCACCTTGGACACCGACACCTGGTTCTCCTCGACCCGGTTCGCCGACGGGATGCCCTTCAGATACAGGTGCAGCCACTTCGCGCGCCACCGGCCGTCGTCGCCGCGCCGGAACACCAGCGGCAGCGCCACCCGCCCGGTCCCCCGCAGCTCCGACTTCATCCGCACCGTGCGCGGCTCGAACGGCCGCCCCTTCTGCTCGCCGTCGCGCAGCATGAAGCCGAAGAACGACTCCTCGACCTCGTCGAAGCCCTCACCGGCGAAGATGTTGACCTGCGGGACGATGAACGAGCCGCGCACCCGGTCCAGGGACAGGTTGATGAACTCCGAGGCACCGTCGGGCGCCTCGGTGACATCGCCCGAGTGCTCGCCCCCGATCGCCGTGAGAGAGGTGTAGGAGAGCCAGCAGTCGGTGCTGTAGTCGGCGTGGAGGAGCAGCGCTGCGAGGTCGAAGTCGGTCCGGTCCTCGGTCTCCTTCCAGTAGACGAAGAAGCGCAGCTGTTCGCCGTCGACCACGGACACGGAGCCCCGGGGCAGCACGCCGAGCCCGGCCGCGGTCGCCCTGCCGCTGAGCGGGAGCGCCACGTCGAGGACGTCCGGGTCGATGAGCAGCCGCCCGGGGTCCGGGAGCCTGCGGCGCAGCTCGTCGTCGAGGGCGGCGATCAGACGGTCACAATCGGCGGCCGGGATGGACGGCCGGTGGTCGGGGGTCACCCAGGCCCGGCCCTTGCGGTTGACGAAGATGCGGGGTTCGTCGGTCTCCCGCTCCCGGTTGTGGAAGTGCTCGCGGACCGAGAGGACGACCCGGCCGGAGACCTTGGGGGCGACCCGCGCCGCGGCGGCCACCACCGCGTCCCGCTGCTCCTGGTCGGCGGCGATACGCAGCAGGAGGTCCAGGGCGCGGAACAGCTTGCCGGGAGCGGACTCCAGCAGCCGCACCGCGCCCAGGACGTCGAACGCGTCGAGCAGCTCCTCGAAACGGCTGTCGAGGGACCGGGCCTCCTTCTCGCCCCGCGCCACGGCGAACACGTCGGCGGCGTGCGGCCAACGCGGGTACTCGTGCGGGTGGAGACGCTCACCGAGCCGCTTGAAGGGCTCGCGATACGCGTGCACGTCGGCCAGCTTGGCGGGGTTCGCCGCGACCACGGCGTCGAGGCCCGCGAGCAGCGCACGGCGGGCCGGCCGCGGGAGTGCCCGGAACCGGGTGGGCTCGCGCAGCGTCACATCGCCGCCCGACAGCGCGCAGGCCAGCCGCAGCACGTCGACGACCGTGTCGAGGAGCAGGTCCGCCCCGACCCCGAGCCGGGCCTCGTTGACGACCGCCCGGATCTCCCGCACCGGGATGGTCTCGGGCTGGGGGCCGAGCGCGCACCGCTCGGCGAGGACCTGGAGGTCGGCCAGATGCTCCTCGCCGAGGGGCGTCGTGCTGCCCGCCAGTGCCAGGTACAGGTCGGTGAGTTCGTCGTCCAGGTCCCGCCCGAGGTGCAGGACGGTCACCCGGTCGCCCGCAGCGGCGATCAACTCGTCCTGCGCCGCGAGCATCTCCTCGTAGGTGTGCTGGTAGCGGCCGTACGCGGGGAGGCTGAGCAGGTCCAGCACCCCGTGTGCCAGCTGCGTCAGGACGTTCTCGCGCGAGGTGTCGTCACCGAGCGCCTTTGCCACGCACCGCATCCAGAACTCTTCGGTGTCCGGCACGTTCGCCGGGAAGTCGATGAAGTACGCGTTGTGCCGGACGTGATCGCCCACCATCTCGCCCACGGTGCGCAGCGTCCGGGTGGCGGTGTGCACGACCGCGGCCTCGGACAGCTCCGACAGCCGCGCCAGCAGCTCCGCCGAGAGCTTGAAACCCACGGATGCGAGCGCCGCGTCGAACTGCCGCGCGGCGACGGCTCCTTGCCCCGCGGAGCCCCCGGTGGAAGCCCCGGTGGAGCCCTTCGGGGAGGGAAGGCGGTGGGTGTGCCGGATGACCAGCTGTTCGAGACTGTGCGCCATTCGGGGATGATCGCAGAGGCGTGCGAGCGGGCGCACGGGAGTTTCCCGTACGCCGCGGTTCGTCGGTGAGCGGCCTTTCGGCCGGGTGCGGAACCCGTGGCGGCCGGCGCGCGTCCGCCCCGGGTATGGGACAACGCACGCAGGCCGCCGGCGGCTGCCTCGCCATGGCGCTCGGCTGGGGTGCCGGACTCGCGGTGTGGTCCGTCGGCGTCCGCGCCCGCTTCCGGCGTTTCGAACAGGCACCCGACTGGAGCGTCCTCTACGCGGAGCTGCCGCTCGCCCTGCTGGGCGGGACGGCCGCCGGCCTGGCCCTGTGGGCCCTGCTCGCCCGCCTCGGACGCCGTCCCGGAGGCCGTCCCGGAGGCCGTCCCGGAGGCCGTCTCAGAGGGTGACGCTCAGCCCCTCCAGTCCCCGGATCACGAAGTTCGGCTTGCGCCGGGGCTCCGCCGCCAGGGCCAGGGTGGGGGCCCGTTCCAGGAGGGCCGTCATCGAGGCGGCGAGCTCGATACGGGCCAGCGGGGCGCCGATGCAGTAGTGGATGCCCGCGCTGAAGGAGATGTGCGGGTTCTCCGCGCGGGTGAGATCGAGCCGGTCCGGGTCGGCGAAAACGGCCGGATCGTGGTTCGCCGACCCGAAGAGCATGGCGATCTCCGCGCCCCGGGGCACGGTCGTCCCGTCGATCTCGATGTCGTCGAGCACCCACCGCTCGAACAGCTGGAGCGGGGTGTCGTACCGCATCAGCTCCTCGACCGCCGAGGGGACGAGAGTGTGGTCGGCGCGCAGCGCGGCCAGTTGCTCCGGGTTCCTGAAGAGCGCCCACCACCCGTTGACGGTGGCGTTCACGGTCGCCTCGTGCCCGGCGTTGAGCAGCAGCACCGCGGTCGAGACCATCTCCTGCTCGGTGAGCCGGTCGTCCTCGTCGTGCGCGGCGATGAGACCGGAGATCAGATCGTCGCCGGGCTCCTTGCGCCGAGCGGCGATGAGCTCCCGCAGATACCCGGAGAACTCGACGGAGGCACGCACCGCCCGCGCCGCGGTCTCCTTCGACGGGCTGAGCTCGTACATCCCGCAGATGTCCGCCGACCAGGGCCTGAGCGGTCCCCGGTCCGACTCCGGGATGCCCAGCATCTCCGCGATCACGGCGACGGGCAGCGGCTCGGCGACATCGCTCAGCAGATCACCGCCGCCCGTCTCGACCAGCCGGTCCACCAGTTCCCCGGCCAGCCGCCGCACGTACGGCTTCAGCCGTTCCACCGTGCGCGGGGTGAACGCCTTCGACACCAGCCGCCGGATCCGCGTGTGATCGGGCGGCTCCAGGTCCAGCATCCCGTGATCATTGAGCGTGTGGAACGGCTCCTGCTCGGCCGGGGGCGCCGTCCGCCCGAAGTCCTCGTGCGTGAACCGGTGCTGATACGTGCGTCCGAGCCGCCGCTCCCGCAGCAGCGCCGAGACATCCGCGTGCCGCGGCACCAGCCACTGGTCGGTCGGCTCGTAGTAGATCACCCGCCCCCGCTCCCGAAGCTCGGCATAGGCCGGGTAGGGGTCCGACACGAACGTGGGATCCCAGGGGTCGAAGGAGAGAGCGTCGACTGCTGCCATGACCGGACGCTAACCGGTGGCGGGGCTGCTGACCAGGGGGGTCTTGCGGACGCGGCCCACCACGTCCCACCGCGGCCCGCCGAGACCCCCTACGCGGCGGTCCGCTTCACCGCGGTCCCCCGCGAGGTGCGGCCGGCTCGCTCACCCGTCAGCGTGGCGGTGGCTGGACCACCGTCGGGCCGCCCCGGTGGGGTGTGGCGACATGGTGGGCGGCCGGTTCGGGCAGCGCGTCGACGCAGGCCTGCGAACAGGCGTTGACCAGGAGTGGCAGTACGTCGGTGGCGACGACCGACGAGATCCAGACCTGCTCCGGGCCCGACGGCGGCAACGGTCCGGCGCACACACTGCACCCGCCGAGCGCGTCGGGCCGGAACGCCGCCGACCCGAGCGCGGGAAACGGCAGCCGCGTCTTGTAGTTGCCGTAGACCGCCCGCGTGCTGACCGTGCTGTCGCGCAGCTTCGGGCACCTGGTCAGCTCGTACGGGAACCAGTGCAGCCGGTACGACGTGTACGGGCTGAACTCCTCCAGGCTCTCCATCGCGCCGATCTCCGGCGGGACCCGCACGAGGTTGCTGCCGTACAGCACCAGGTGCCGCACCCGCTTCAGCCTGCCGATGGCCGGCGGCAGCGTGACGACCTGCCGCCGCTCCTCCGCCGTCAGCTCCACCAGCGGCTTGAACACCTCCCGCCCGTCGGCCACCGCCTCCTCGATCAGCTCCAGGAGACGCCGCCACCCCGGCGCGGACGTGTCCTGGCGCTCGGTGTGAAAGTGCGACTCCGTCACCTGCGGCGCGGACCTGGACCGTCCCGGACAGTCACACCGGTCCCGCCCCGGCGACTCCCCCGCCGGCCCCACGGCACCGGCCCAACGGTTCTCGAAAACCTGCGGTTCCCCACCCTCGGTCATGCTGCCAACGTACCGAAGTGCCGACGGACGATCAGCCGGTGCGCCGGTACTCCTGTGCTCCGGTGCGTCGGTGCGTCGGTGCGTCGGTGCGTCGACACTCCGGTGCGCGGCCTAGCCCGGGGTCACCAGTCGGGCCTCGTAGGCGAAGACCGCCGCCTGGGTGCGGTCTCTCAGGCCCAGCTTGACCAGGATTCTGCTCACGTGGGTCTTGATGGTCGACTCCGCGACCACCAGGCGTCCGGCTATCTCCATGTTCGACAGGCCCTGGGCGATGAGGACCAGCACCTCCGTCTCCCGATCGGTCAGATCGCCGTAGGCCGCCTGCGCGGTCGGCGACAGCCGGGGGGTGTCGGAGAGCTTGGAGAACTCCGTGATCAGCCGCCGGGTGACGGAGGGGGCCAGGAGCGCCTCGCCGGCCGCCACCACCCTCACCCCGTCGGCGAGTTGGCGGGCCGAGGCGTCCTTCAGCAGGAAGCCCGAAGCGCCCGCGCGCAGCGCCTGGTAGACGTACTCGTCGAGATCGAAGGTCGTCAGCACCAGGACCTTCGCCGAGTCGTCCGCCGCCACGATCTCCCGCGTCGCCTCGATGCCGTTCAGCTCCGGCATGCGGATGTCCATCAGGACCACGTCGGGATCGAGTTCGCGGACGCGGTCGATCGCCTCCCGGCCGTTGACCGCCTCGCCCACGACCTCGATGTCCGGCATCGCGTTCAGCAGGACCGAGAAGCCCTCGCGCACCATCATCTGGTCGTCGGCGATCAGTACGCGGATCGTCATGTCGCACTCTCGCTCGCGACGGGCACCGGCAGGAACACCGTCACCTCGTAGCCGCCCGCCGCCGTCGGCTCCGCCGTCATCTCGCCGTTCAGCATGCCGACTCTCTCCCGCATCCCCGTGACACCGTGGCCGGCGCCGGGTGAGGCCTTGATCAGGGACGGATTCGGCGGGGCGTCGTTGACTATCCGCAGTCCCAGGCCGCCCAGCACATAGCCGATCTCCACGCGGGCGCTCGCCCCGGGGGCATGGCGCAGGGTGTTGCTCAGCGCCTCCTGGACGATCCGGTAGGCCGACAGCTCCACGCCCTGCGGCAGCTCGCGCACCGCGCCGGTGACCGTCTTCTCCACGTCCAGGCCCGTCTCCCGCACGTTGGTGAGCAGCCCGTCCAGTTCGGCGAGCGTGGGCTGCGGGGCGTCGGGGACCTCGTAGTCCTCGGCGCGGACCACACCCAGGACCCGGCGCAGTTCCGTGAGGGCCGCCACCGCGTTCTCCCGGATGGTGGCGAACGCCTTCTCCAGCTCCGGCGGAGGGTTCTCCACCCGGTAGGGGGCGGCCTCGGCCTGGATGGCGACCACCGACATGTGGTGGGCGACGACGTCGTGCAGCTCGCGGGCGATCGTGGTGCGCTCCTCCAGCAGGGTGCGGCGGGAGCGTTCGTGCGCGGTCACCGTCTCCTGGGCCGTGACCTTCTCCTCGGCCTGCCGGCGGATGTGCCAGACGGTGACCGCGAGCAGGAGGATCGCCGAGAAGACCAGCATCGGCGCGACGTTCGTCGCGTAGTGATCCCACCTGAAGATGGTCTCGGCGCCGAAGCCGTAGGCGGCCGTCAGCATCCACATCCACGCCGCCGTGCGCGGGCGGGTGCGTATCGCCACCACCGTCAGCACCGTCAGGTGGGCGACGAAGCTGCCCGGCAGCCAGGGCCACTCGCCGTACGTGGTGCCGATGACGGCGACGAGCGTGGTCCCCGCGAGCGACAGCCAGAAGGCGCCGACCGGCCGCACCAGCGTGAGCAGCACCGGGGCCAGGGCGAGCAGACCGGACAGCAGACCGACGCCGCTGCCCTGGGCGTCCGTCCAGGCGATCAGCATCGCCAGGGCGCCGGCCGCCCCGACCACCGTGTGCCGGGACCAGGCCGCGTACTCCCGCCTGCGGCCCTTCAGCCGGCCCAGGGCACGGCCGGCGGGCTCCCTGCGGGGCAGCGGGCGGTAGGCGAAGGCGTCGTGGAAGAGGTCCTCCCGCAGGCCGCGCAGGGCGTCCACGGCCGCCCGGAACTCCGGACTGCGCGGCCGGTAGGCCTCGAAGGAGTCGTCCGGGTCGTCCGGGCGCGTGGTGTGCGTCTGCGTCGTCTCTGTCACGTTCAGAACGGTAGGCGGAGGACGGGGTCCCGGTCGTCACCAGTGAGAGGGGTTCGTGCGGATCCCTCTCAAGTACTACGGGTCCGACGCACCGCCGCGACCGGAGCCGAGGGGTGCCGGCGGGGCGCCGGCGGGGCGCCGGCCACCGGAGCCGACGCGGCGCCGCCGGTCAGTACCCCGAAGGTCTCACCAGCCCCGACTCGTACGCGAACACGGCCGCCTGGGTGCGGTCCCGCAGCCCCAGTTTCACCAGGATGCGACCCACGTGCGTCTTCACGGTCTGCTCGGCCACGAAGAGATGGCCGGCGATCTCCGCGTTGGACAGACCCTGCGCGATCAGGGTGAGCACCTCCGTCTCCCGCTCGGTGAGGTCGCCGACCCGCTCCTTCAGCGGGGCTCTGGGCTTGCCGTCGAGCCGGGAGAATTCGGCGATCAGCTTGCGGGTGATGACCGGTGCGAGCAGGGCGTCCCCTGCCGCCACCACCCGGACCGCCTCGGCGAGCCGGTCGGCGGAGGCGTCCTTCAGCAGGAATCCGGACGCCCCGGCCCGCAGCGCGTCGTACACGTACTCGTCGAGGTCGAAGGTCGTGAGCACCAGCACCTTGATGTGCGGGTGGGCGAGGGTGATGCGGTGGGTGGCGTCGATGCCGCCGAGCTCGGGCATGCGAATGTCCATCAACACGACGTCCGGGGAGAGTTCGTCGACCTTGGCGACGGCGTCCAGGCCGTCCACCGCCTGTCCGATCACCTCGATGCCCGGGTGGGCGTTGAGCAGCACGGTGAAGCCCTGCCGGACCATCTCCTGGTCGTCGGCGATCAGTACGCGGATGGTGCCGCCGGTCGTCATCGGTTTCCGTCTCCTGTCCTGGGCGAGGCACCCGCGTCGTGCACATCGTGCGGGTCGGGCGGGTCGGGCGGGAACACGAGTTCCAGGCCCTCGGGGGTGCCGGGGTCCGTGGAGTCGTCGTCGCCCGGTGCGGCCGTGCCGTTCCTCGGGAGGAACGCCGACACGGCGAAACCGCCGTGCAGGGTGGGATAGGCGCTGACATGGCCGCCCAGCATCACCGCCCGCTCACGCATCCCGAGCAGACCGTGCCCCGCCCCGGGTGAGGGCGCTACGGGTGCACACGGGCGGGAGTTGGTGACCTCCAGGTACAGGCCACGCGCGTGGTGGGTGACCTCCACCCGCACCCGGGAACCCGGCGCGTGCCGCAGGGCGTTGCTGAGCGCCTCCTGGACTATCCGGTACGCCGACAGCTGCACGCCCGGCGGATACGCGGGCGGCTCGCCCTCGACGGCGGCGACCACCTCCAGCCCCGCCGCGCGGGTGTTCTCCATGAGGGCGTCGAGGCGATCGAGCGTGGGCTGCGGGGTGTCCGGGGCGGCTCCGGTGCCGGCCGCGCCGAGTCCGTAGGGGTCGTCGGGGTTCTCCGAGCGCAGCACGCCCAGCACCCGGCGCAGTTCGGCCAGCGCCTCCAGGGCGTTCTTCCGGATGCCCGCGAGGTTCTCCCTCAGTTCCTCGGACGGGTTCTCCACCAGGTGGGGGGCGACCTGGGCCTGGATGGAGATCACCGACATGTGGTGGGCGACCACGTCGTGCAGTTCGCGGGCGATCCGGTTGCGCTCCTCCAGCAGGGTGCGGCGGCCGCGTTCCTCGGCGGTGATCGTCTCCTGTTCGACGAGCTGGGTGCGGGCCTCGCCGAGACCGCGGAACGCGGTGCCGACCAGCACGACGGCGCCGAAGATCGCGACCGCCACGACCCCCGTGGAGGTGTAGGTCGCCCCGCCGATCAGGCCCTGCACCACCCAGGTCGTCAGGACGGTGGCGGCCCACGCCGCGAGGGACACCCGGGCCCTCGTGCGGAGCGCCAGGAACAGGAGCACGACGGCATGGGCGATAACTTCGGCGGTGTTCCACGGCCAGGAGGGGCCCGGCAGCGGATGCCCCACCAGGGCCGGCCGGGCGCCCACCGCGGCGACGACGACGCCGGCCAGCGACAGCGCCCACGCGGGCACGGGCCGCCACAGCGCGAGGACGACGGCCGCGCCCTGCGCGAGCCCGGTCAGCACGCCCAGTTCCGTGCCCAGGCCGTAGCGGCCCATCTGGTCCGTGGCGGCCAGCGCGATCCCCAGGGCGGCCCAGCACACCACCACGTACCCGGGCACCCGCAGCAGCCGGATCCCGCGCCGGCGCGGGGCGGCCCCGGCGGGGCGGGACGCTCCCGAGCCGTCGCGCGAGGGGGCGCGCAGGCGGTGGAAGCGGTTCGGGCCGTCGGGTGCGAGGGCGGCACGCTCGGACCCGATGCTGCTCTCCTCGCCGTTCACGGGCTCAACCCTAGGCACTGGGCGCCGCCTTGGACTCCGTCCGGCCGGAGCGGTGGTGGACCCGGATCACCCGGGACCTGCCGCCGTCCCGGCGGCGTGGCTCGCGTGGCCCGCGTTCGTAGGGGTGGAACGCCGCCCGGCACACCCCCAGCATCAGGGCGAAGACCGGCAGCCACAGCAGCCGCGCCGCCACCCACCCCAGTCCGTCGGGGACCGTGTGCAGGCCCGGGAGACGGCCCGCGAACAGTCCGGTCGCGGTGGTCGCCATCATGGCCGTCTGGTGCCAGAGGAACACCGTCATCGCCGACAGGTTGACCAGCGCGACCGCCGCCCAGGCCAGGGGCCCGCGCAGGGCACGGCGCAGCCGGTCCCGCAGCAGCAGGGCCAGTCCGCACTGGGCGAGACCGAACGTGACGGCGGCCAGCGTCGGCGGGTCGAGGTTGGATACCGCGGCGCCCGGCACGCCCACCATCGACGCCGGGTATCCGGCCCAGCCGATGAGCACTGCCGTCGCCACCGCCCCGCCGATCAGCAGGAGTCGGCCCGCGCGGGGCCGTTCCAGCTCACCGCGGGTCCAGGCCGCGCCGACGGTGTACGGCACCAGCCAGCCCGCCACCACGTTCACCCAACCCAGCCACGACGGACCGCCCAACCCGAAGCGCACCAGGTCCACATGGAAAACGACGGCCAGCGGCCACAGCGGGTTGAGCCGGACCAGCAGCGGGGTCGCGGCCGTCAGCGCGGCGAAGACCAGCAGGAACCAGAGGGGGGACAGCGCCAGTTTGACCACGGTGTGCACGGTGACGAAGGACGCGCCGCCGAGCAGGAGGCAGGCCGCCGCGACCGTCCACACGACCAGGACGGCGGCGACCGGAACGAACAGCCGCGCGAGCCGGGTGCGCAGCCACGCGCCGTAGGTCACGCCGCGTGTGCGGGCCGAGGCGAGGCTTCGGGTCGCCACATGGCCGCCGACCATGAAGAACACCGCGAGGGTCTGGAACATCCACGACACCGGCGCCAGCCAGGGCATGGGCCCCAGCGGGCTGGCGGCCCGCAGGGTTCCGCCGTCGGCGACGAGCGCCGTCACCAGCCAGTGGCCGAGGACGACACCGAGGATCGCCAGTGCGCGCAGGGCGTCCACGGCCCGGTCGCGTCGCGGCGGCGTGGCGGCGTCGATCCGGACGGCGGCCCCCCTGATCCCGGAGAGCACCCGCCCGAGCGGCCCACGCCCCCGCGCCTCAGCCGCTGGTGACCCGCGCTCCGGTGACTCACGCTCCTGCGTCTCGCGCTTCTCCGTCTCGCGCTTCTCCGTCTCACGCTCCGTCGTCTCACGCTCCGTCGTCTCACGCACCGGTGACCTCCGAGGTCCGGCCGAGGACGATCCGGGCGATGTTGGCCAGGGAGGGCGAGCCCGGCCTGAAGTAGTCGCTGTGGCCGCCGGAGCCCGCCGCGAAGACATGGGCGCCGAACGACGGGGACAGGGGATCGGTGCCGAAGCCGACCGTCGTGCCGAACAGGTCGGCGCTGACATGCGGGACGTCGGCCACCCAGTCGTCGGCGCCCCGGGCCGCCCAGATCCGCGCGCGGGTGTGCAGGCCGGCCGCCGAGTCCGCGCCCGTGCCCGGGCTGCCGAGGAGGACGAGATCCGTCACGTCCAGCCGCGGGGCCGCGCGGCCGCACACGACCGTGCCGTACGAATGGCACAGGAGGGTGAACCGGGAGCCCGGCGCGGTGACGGCGCGCAGCCGGCCCAGGAACTCCCGCAGGTCCGGGGCCGCTTCTTCGGCACGGTCCGGGGTGATCACGGTGGCGCTGATCGTGCCGGGGGTGGTGTAGCCGAGCCAGGCCACCACCGCCGTACGGCGGTCGGTGCCGCTCTGTCCGGCGAGCCGGTGGTGCAGTGCGGCCGCTCCCGCGCGGAAGCGGCCGAAGGTGTCCAGCGAGGTGTCGGAGCCCGGGACGAGGACGGCCACACGGTCGGCGTGGGCGAGGTCCCCGAACACCTCGACCGCCCGCCCGGCACCCCGGCCGTCGAAGGAGAGCAGGTCGCGCGAGGGAGCGGCCAGCTCCCGTTCGGCCGCGGCGCGGTGACGGTCCCCGTGGGCGGCGGCCATCCGGGACGCCAGTGCGGCGTTGGCCCGGTTGGCGGCGTACGCCTTCTCCAGCGTCGCCGCCGTCGGCGGGGCGAGGTCGGCAGGGAGCGGGGCGGGGATACGGGGCCGGGCCGCGGCCGCCGTGAGGGGGACCACCACGGCGGCGGTGACGAGGACGGCCAACAGGGCGCGGAACCAGTGCCGCCCCCCGTGCGTTTCCCCCGTACGGCGCCACCGCCCACGAAAACGAAGCCTCGCCATCTCGCCCCTCCCCCGCCACCGCGCCCGGCCATCGGGCTTTCCTGGCTTGGAAGTTACGGATCAGCGCTCGTCGTTCGCGTCCCGCTCAGGAGCTCTTCCTCGACGTAGCTCTCAGGTACTACGGGTACGACAACCAGGGTTCATTCAGGGAGAATTCAGGGGCCTGCCGGGGTGAAAGGGAGCCGGGTCGCCCTGGGTGAAGGGATCAGGGGTGGCCCTGGTGAAGAGGTCAGGGGTGGCCCTGGGGAAGGAATCAGGGGTGGCCGGGAAGAGGTCGGGGACCCGCCGGCCCTCGACCGGGGGCTGTCACCACGCCAGCTGCGCGATCTCCTCCGCCACCACCGCGCACGCGTCCGCCGCCGGGTCGATCAGCGGGAAGTGGCCGACGTCCTCCAGGAGGGTCAAGCCCACCACCTCCCCCGCCTTCGCCGCCGCGTCCGCGTACGCCTCGGCGACCGCCTCCGGGACGACCAGGTCGGTGCGGCCCTGCACCAGGGTCGTCGCGACACCGGTCGGCAACAGCAGCGCGGGGTCGGCGTACGGCCGCCGATCGTCGAACCCATCGTCGCCGCCCAGGAGTTGACGGGCCGCTCCGTCGCACACGTCCAGCTTCTCGGCGACCTCGAAGTCGGCGATCGGGGCCAGCGCGACGACACCCCGCAGCGACGCCGAACCCCCGGTGCGCCAGGGCGCGTCGGCGGGCAGCACATGCCGGGCCGCGGCCCACAGGGCGAGGTGGCCGCCCGCCGAGTGACCGGTGAGCACCGTACGGCGGGCGTCGGCCTGCGGCACGGCCTCACGGACGAGGGCGGGGAGGGCGTCGAGGGCCGCGGCGACGTCGTCGAAGGTGTCCGGCCAGCGTCCCGCGATCGGGGATGTCCCCTCCGGGTCGGGGCTCCCGGCGCCCCGCCGGTACTCCACGTTGGCGACGGCGAAGCCGCGCTGGGCCAGGAAGTCGGCGAAGGGGGTGATGTGCCGCCGGTCGTACGGCGCCCGCCAGGCCCCGCCGTGCAGCACGACGACGAGCGGGACGGACCCGCCGGGGCCGACCCGCGCTCGCGGGACGTAGAAGTCGATCACCTGGTCGGGGTGATCGCCGTACGCCGTGGTGACGTCGGGCTCGACGGGCGGATGCGCGAAGGCGGACGCCTCCTCGACTGCGGCCCGGGCTGCGACAACGTCGTCCGGCATGCTCAACCTCTCAGCGGCGAAACGGATTTGGCGGACCAGGTGGGAATTCGGCCGTTGGCCGGGACGGTATCAGGCCCGTGACGTGCGCGGACACGCGGATGTCACGCTCGGTGAGAGCCGCACGGTCCAGGTAAACGGTTCTGCTGTTCCGCCGCCCCGGCGGGCCCGCCCGCCGGGAAACCCCCTGGGCGCACCCGTAGGTACGCCCCGGAGACCCGCCCGGTTCAGCCGGGCGGGTCAGTCACCGGGCTGCCACCGGCTCTGCCGTCGCGCCGCCCCGGTTCTGCCACCGGATCCGCCTGCCGGGTGGCCGCCGGACGGCCACCGGGTCTGCCTGCCGGACAGCCGCCGAACGGCGCCGGGTCAGCGCAGTTCCTCCGCCAGCACGCGCGCCGCCCGCTCCACGTCCGCGAACCCGACGTACAGCGGGGTGAAGCCGAAGCGCAGGACGTCCGGGCGGCGGAAGTCGCCGACGACCCCGCGTCCGATCAGCCGCCGCATGACCTCGCCGGCCTCCGCGCAGCGCAGCGCCACCTGGCTGCCGCGCTCCTCGTGACGCACCGGCGTCAGCGACTCGACCCGCCCCTCGGGGACGTACGCGGCGACACATTCCAGGAAGAAGTCCGTCAGGGCCAACGACTTCGCCCGCACCGCCTCGACCGAGACGCCGTCCCACACCTCGAGCGCCGCCTCCAGGGCGAGCATCGACAGGATGTCCGGAGTGCCGACCCGCCCGCGCGGGGCACCTGCCGCCGGCTCGTACATCTCCCGCATGCCGAAGGGCTCGGCGTGCGAGTTCCAGCCGGGCAGCGGGGAGTCGAACCGGTCCTGGAGGTCGCGGCGCACGTACAGGTACGCCGGTGAACCCGGGCCGCCGTTCAGGTACTTGTAGGTGCAGCCGATCGCGAGGTCCACGCCGTGCTCGTCGAGACCGACGGGCAGGGCGCCCGCGCTGTGGCACAGATCCCAGACGGCGATCGCGCCGGCCGCGTGCACGGCGGCCGTGAGCGACGGCAGGTCGTGCAGCCGCCCGGTGCGGTAGTCGACGTGGTTGAGCAGCACGGCGGCCGTACGCTCCGACAGTGCGGCGGGCACCTCGCCCGGTGTCACCGCGCGCAGGGTGCGGCCGGTGAGACGGGCCGCGGACTCCGCGATGTAGCCGTCCGTGGGGAAGGTCGTCGCGTCGACGAGGATCTCGTCGCGGGCGTCGTCCACCAGGCGTACCGCTCCCACGAGTGCCTTGAAGACGTTGACACTCGTGGAGTCGCCGACCACGATCTGGCCGTCCGCCGCGCCCACCAGCGGGGCGATCAGGTCGCCGATCCGCTCGGGCGCCGTCCACCAGCCGCTCTCGTCCCAGGAGCGGATCTTCAGCGCGCCCCACTGACGCCGTACGACGTCCTCGACGTGCCCGGGGACGGACCGCGGCAGCGCGCCCAGCGAGTTGCCGTCGAGGTAGACGCCGTCGTCGAGGAGGAACTGGGCGCGCTTGCCCGCCAGTTCGTCGCCGCCGTCCAACTCCTTCGCCTTGAAGACGAGTTGCTCGAAACCGGGGTGCTCAGACATGGGACCTGGCCGTCCACAGTTCGGGGAACACGTTCTTCTGCGCGCGCTTCTCCAGCCAGGCCACCCCGGCCGAACCGCCCGTGCCGGACTTCGCGCCCATCGCGCGGCGGGTGGCGACGAGGTGGTCGTTGCGCCAGCGCCACACCAGCTCGGCGACGTCCGTCAGCGCCTCGCCGAGGCGCGCGATCTCGTCACCGTCGTCGCCCGAGTAGACGGCGGTCCAGACCGCCTCCACCTCCGGCGAGGGCTCGTACCGCCGCGAGATGTCCCGCTCCAGGACGGCCGGCGGGATCGCGTGCCCGCGCCGGGCCAGCAGCCGCAGCACCTCGTCGTACAGGCTCGGCTCGTGCAGCGCCTTCTCCAGCTCCGCGTGGACGCGGGGCGCGCCGCGGTGCGGGACCAGCATGGACGCGGACTTGTCACCGAGCAGGAACTCCATGCGGCGGTACATCGCCGACTGGAAGCCGGAGCCCTCGCCGAGCGCGGAGCGGTACGAGTTGAACTGCGCCGGGGTCAGCTGCCCGAGCGGCCGCCAGGACGCGTTCAGCGCGTCCAGTTCGCGGACGGACCGCTTCAGCGCGTCGATCGCCACCGGCACCCGGTCCTGGCGGAGCGCCTTCGCGGCCGTCTCCCACTCGTGCACGATGACCGTGAACCACAGCTCCATGACCTGGGTGGTGACCAGGAAGACCATCTCTCCGGGATCGTCGGAGAGGGTGTGCTGGAGGTGGGTGAGCACGTCCGCCTTGACGTAGTCCTCGTACGGCGTCGTGCCGGCGAAGTCGAGATGCGGGGTCTCGGGCTCCGAAGCCTCTTGGGGCTGAGCCTGCTGGGACATCGCTGTCTCCTGTTGTGTACTCCGGGTAGCGGTCCGCCCCTGCCGTTACCGACACGGGGGCCCCGGTCCCCACCGGCACATAGTGCGCAATGGTGTCCCGAAAACGCAAGGCCCGCCTGGTCACACCAGGCGGGCCCGGAAGAACGCACGGGGAGCGGCTAGCCCAGGGTCTGGGCCGCCGTCGGTGAGGAGTCCTTCAGGAACTGCGAGCAGCGCTCCCACTCCGCCTGCTCGCCGATCGCCTGCGCGGCGCGGGCGAGGCCGTGCAGGGCGCGCAGGAACCCACGGTTGGGCTCGTGCTCCCACGGCACCGGGCCGTGGCCCTTCCAGCCGCCTCGGCGCAGGCTGTCCAGGCCGCGGTGGTACCCCGTACGGGCGTACGCGTACGACTCCACCACGCTGCCCCGCTCGAAGGCGTCGTCGGCGAGCTGGGCCCAGGCCAGCGAGGACGTCGGGTACTTCGCGGCGACGTCGGCGGGCGCCGTGCCGTTCGCGAGGAGCTCGCGGGGCTCGGGGTCGTCGGGGAGGTGGGTCGGGGGCGGACCCCCGAGAAGGTTTTCGTGAAGGGACATGCGTCCAGTCTGCGCCATCCGCGGCCCCTCGGCGCCGGCCCACGGGGGAAACCCGGCGGGTCCCCGGCCGGGGACCCGCCCAGGACAGCCGCCCCGCCGCCCAGGGCCTCGACCGGAGCCGGAGCCCTGCCCCGCCCAGGGCACCCGCCCCGCCGCCTCTCCGCCCGAGGCCAGGACCGGAGCCCGCCGCCGGGCCCGTCTAGGACAGCCGCCCCTTCGTCCGCTCCCCCTCCAGCGGTGGCGCCAGCACGCTTCCGTGGGTCCTGCACTCCGGCCGGCGGCAGTCCGGGGCCGGGCGGCGCACCGTCGTGAAGGCGACCGCGGAACCCACCACCAGCACCCCCGCACACAGCACCATCGCCCGTCGGAACGCGTCGTCGAAGGCCGTGGCCGAGCGGTACGCCTCCGAGCTCATCCCGATCAGCAGGGGCAGCGCGGCCACGGCGACGAGTCCGGCCGCGCGGGCCGCCGCGTTGTTGACGCCGCTGGCCACCCCGGCCCGGGCGACGTCCACGGAGGCCAGCACGGTCGCGGTGAGCGGGGCGACCAGCGCGACCATGCCGAATCCCAGCACCAGGACGGCCGGCAGCACGTCGGTGACGTACGACGCGCCGGGCCCGACACGCAGCATCAGGAGCATTCCGGCGGCGCACAGCAGCGGGCCGACGGTGAGCGGGATCCGCGGCCCGATGTGCTCGGCCAGCTCACCGGAGCGGGCGGACAGCAGCAGCATCAGCACGGTCGTCGGCAGCAGCGCCGTACCGGCGCCGAGGGCGGACCAGCCGGCCACGACCTGGAGCTGGACCGCGGACAGGAAGAAGAACCCGCCGAAGGCCGCGTACACGCACAGCGTGACCAGGTTGACGGCGGTGAACTGGCGGGACGCGAAGATGCCGAGCGGCAGCATCGGGTCCGGGTGGCGGCGCTCCACCGCCACGAACGCGACCCCGGCCAGCAGTCCCGCGACCGCCGCCCCCGTGACGACCCCTACGGGTCCGCTCCGGGCCTCGATCAGCGCGTAGGTGACGAGGGCGAGCGCCAGCGCGCCCAGGAAGGCGCCCAGGACGTCGAAACGCGCCCCGGTCGCCTTCCCGGCGGCACCGGCGCGGACGGGCGGCCGCCCGTCCGACTCGGGCACGTGCCGCAGCGCCACCGGCACACACACCACCGCCAGCGGCACGTTCAGCAGGAACACCCACCGCCAGCCCGGACCGTCCACCAGCCAGCCGCCCAGGAACGGCCCCACGGCCGCCCCCATCCCGCCGAATCCGGACCACAGGCCCACCGCCCGCCCCCGGTCGGCGGGGTGGAAGGAGGCCTGGATGAGCGCGAGGGAACCCGGCGTGAGGAGCGCGCCGCCGACCCCCTGCAACGCCCGGGAGGCGATCAGCACGCCCGCGTTCGGGGCGAGTCCGCACAGCAGCGAGGCGACGGCGAACCACACCACCCCGATCACGAACACCTTGCGCCGCCCGTAGTGGTCGCCCAGGGAGCCGCCGAGCAGGATCAGCCCCGCCAGCGTCAGCAGATACGCGTTGACGGTCCACTGGAGGGCGGCCAGGTCGGTGCCCAGGTCGCGGCCGATGCGGGGGAGGGCGACGTTGACGACGGTCGAGTCCAGCAGCGCCATGCTGGAGCCGAGCACGGTGGTGAGCAGGATCCACTTGCCCTGCGGCGAGGACAGCCGGACGTCAGGCATGCCCCCAGGTATACAGCGAGCCCGGCGCCGTAGACAGACGCCGGGCTCACCCGTACCCGTAGTACCTCGGGGACCACCCCCCGAGGTACCCCCCGAGGTGCCCTCGGAGATACCCCTGAGAGGCGGAGGCCCCTTGGAGAGGCTTCGGAACTACTTGATCTTCTGGCCCGCCGAACGCAGGTGCTGCGTGGCCTCGAGGACCCGCGCGGCCATGCCCGCCTCGGCCAGCTTGCCCCAGGTGCGCGGGTCGTAGGTCTTCTTGGAGCCGACCTCGCCGTCGACCTTCAGGACGCCGTCGTAGTTGCGGAAGATGTGGTCGGCGACGGGACGCGTGAAGGCGTACTGCGTGTCCGTGTCGATGTTCATCTTGACGACGCCGTTCTCCAGCGCGGTCGCGATCTCCTCCGGGCTGGAGCCGGAGCCGCCGTGGAAGACGAAGTCGAACGGCTGGGAGCCGGCCGGCTTGCCGTACTTGGCGGCGATGCCCTCGTTCAGCTCCTTGAGCAGGTCGGGGCGGAGCACGACGTTGCCCGGCTTGTACACGCCGTGGACGTTGCCGAAGGACGCGGCCAGCAGGTAACGGCCCTTCTCGCCCAGGCCGAGCGCCTCGACGGTGCGCACCGCGTCGTCGACCGTCGTGTACAGGGAGTCGTTGATCTCGTGCGAGACGCCGTCCTCCTCGCCACCGGTCGGGGTGATCTCCACCTCGAGGATGATCTTCGCGGCGCGGGCGCGCTCCAGCAGCTCCTGCGCGATGGCGAGGTTGTCGGCGAGGGTCTCGGCCGAGCCGTCCCACATGTGCGACTGGAAGAGCGGGTTGCGGCCGGCCTTCACCCGCTCCTCGGAGACCGCGAGCAGCGGACGTACGTACCCGTCGAGCTTGTCCTTCGGGCAGTGGTCGGTGTGCAGCGCGACGGTGACCGGGTACTTCTCGGCGACGATGTGCGCGAACTCGGCGAGGGCCACGGAGCCCGTCACCATGTCCTTGCTGTACTGGCCGCCCAGGAACTCGGCGCCACCCGTGGAGATCTGGACGATGCCGTCGCTCTCCGCCTCGGCGAAGCCGCGCAGAGCCGCGTGCAGGGTCTGGGTCGAGGTGACGTTGATGGCCGGGTAGGCGAACTTGCCTGCCTTCGCCCGGTCGAGCATCTCGTTGTAGACCTCGGGGGTTGCGATGGGCATCTGTCCGCTCCTTGGTATCTGCGGGTTGGCGATCTGTCGATCTGCGTACTACGGCCCTGACCTAGACCTGGGGTGCGACGTCATCGTCGGCCCCATCTTTCCAGACCTGGGCGAATGGTCCATGCCTGGTCCACACCCCGGTCAAGTGCAGGTCAAAGCGGCCTGTCAGTCCAGACCCAGTTCATCCTTCGAGAAGGCGAACAGGTACGGCACGCCCGCGCCCTCGCGGATCTTCTCGTCGGCGCCGGTCGCCCGGTCCACGATCGTCGCCACGGCCACGACCTCGGCGCCCGCCTCGCGGACGGCCTCCACCGCGGCGAGCGGCGAACCGCCGGTGGTGGAGGTGTCCTCGACGACCAGGACGCGCCGGCCCTTGATGTCCGGGCCCTCGACGCGTCGCTGGAGCCCGTGCGCCTTCGCCGCCTTGCGGACGACGAAGGCGTCCAGTCGCCGGCCGCGCGCGGCGGCCGCGTGCAGCATGGCGCCGGCCACCGGGTCGGCGCCCATGGTCAGACCGCCCACCGCGTCGAAGTCGAGTTCGGCGGTCAGGTCGAGCAGCACCTGCCCCACCAGCGGAGCGGCCTCGCCGTCGAGGGTGATGCGGCGGAGGTCGATGTAGTAGTCCGCCTCCAGCCCCGACGACAGGGTCACCTTGCCGTGCACCACGGCCTTGTCCTTGATCTGCTGAAGCAGCGTGCCACGTGTGCCCGACGGCATCACTTCGTTTACGTCCGTCATGCCGCCCAGCTTAGAGGCGGCGCCAGGAGGACGGTCTCAGAGCCTGTTCCAGCGCCAGGTGGTGGTGGCCTCCAGCGGCTCCAGGGGCGTGACCAGGCGCGGAAGCGTGTTCAGGCCGTCGGGCGGGCCGGTCTGCGGCTCCACGCACACGGCCGCCTCCTGCTCGTCGTAGACGACGACCCACTCCTCGGCGCTGGTCACGTCCAGCTCCAGCCGGCCCGGCCAGGTGAGGCCGACGGCGACACCGCCGGGCATCCCGAAGCAGTCGTCCCAGGGGCCGGGCTTCGGCGTGATCCGGTTGCCGGTCGGCAGATGGTCGTCGCCGCGCTCCTCCTGCCACGCGGGGTCGAAGGAGACCCGCACGTCCTGGTCGTCCGGGCCGCCCAGGTTGCGGTTGAACCAGGGGTGCCAGCCGATCTGCGCCGGGAAGGACGAGCCGTGGGTCTCCACGGCCATCGCGAGGGTCAGGGTGTCCTCGGTCAGCGTGACCACCTGGGTGACCCGGCCGGGGTGGGGCCAGGGTTCCACCAGGTCGTACGTCAACACGGCCTCGGCGGCGGTCCGCCGCGCCACCTTCCAGGCGCCGTCGCGGACGGTGCCGTGGATGGCGTTGGGCGCGGCGTTGAGCGGCATCTGGCGGACGGTTCCGCCGTCCCGGAAACGGCCGTCGCGGATCCTGCCGCACCAGGGGACCATCGGGAAGCAGCCGAAGCGGGCTCCCTGGCGCAGCAGTTCGAGGCCGCCGACGCGCAGCCCACCGACCCGGCCGCCGTTACCCGGCTGCACGGTCACCTCCGCGTCGCCCGCGGTCAGCGTGATGTCTTCGTCACTCACGCGACGACCCTACTGGGACGATCGGACCGGTGCGGTGGCGGACCGGCTTCGACCGAGGCGCGCACTCGACCGCGACGCCTCTTTCCCGCCCCGCCCGTTCCAGGCCTCAGCCGCGTCGGCGCAGTGCCCTGCCCACCACGATCGCCGACGCCACGACGAGCGCGGCGGCCGGAGCCGCCCAGCGCAGCGTGCTGTTGGGTACGACGGTCTGAGGGGCCGGGACGGGCGCGTAGCGCCCGCGTGGCGGGGCGTGGTCGACCTCCTCGGCGCTGCGCCCGATCATCGTCCGGCGCGCGTGCGCGGCCTCGGCGGGCGGCTCTCCCGGCCCCGTGAGGTCCTCGATCCCGGCGGGCGCCACCTCCGCCTCGAAGACGGCCCCGGGGAGCGGCGATCCGTCGACATCGTCCACGTCGTCCACGTCATCGAGGTCGTCCACGTCGTTCACGTGCTTCACGTCGTCGGCGGTGTCGACGTCATCCGCGGTCTGGTCCACCGGGTCCGCCGAGTCCACCGGGTCCGCCTCCACGCCGGCCACGGGGTCTACGGCATCCGCCGTTTCCGCCGTTTCCGTCGCTTCCGCCGCCAGATTCGCCGCGAAGCGGTTCAGCAGCCGGGTGACCGCCGACTCCACCGCCTCCGGCGGCAGCTCCGCGATCCGGCCGTCCGCCGACGCCGTCCCCTCGAAGCGGAGCGTCGTGCCCGCTTCGGCCTCCCGCAGCCGCAGCGTGAGGACCGGCTTCACGACCCCGGTGCCCCGCACCTCGGTCGCGTCGCCCTCGACGGCGTACGCGCCGTCCTCGCGCGGGGAGACCCGTACCGCGCCCCGGTACGTGATGGTGTGGCCGCCCACCCGCACCTTCAAGCGCCCCGCGACGGGCTCGGTGCCCGCGTCCTGCTGGAGTCCCGGGACCGCCCGGGCCACCCGCGCCGGATCTGCGAGGGCCGCCCTCAACCGCTCGGCCGGAACCGGAACGAACACCTCTTGCTCCATGACATCGGAGCCTACCCAGCGGGTCCCGGAAAGCACCCGGCGAAACCGGGATTAGGTCCCGCCGAGCGTCGGCCGGTGGTACGTCCCCCGCTCCGCTCGGGCTCAGTACCGCGGGTGCACCAGCGTCGAGGGCCGCAGTCCCGTCACCCGGGTCGCCTCCGCCGCCCGCGCGTCCGCCGTCAGCTCCGCCTGGGTCAGGGTGCCGGGCGACCCCTCCTGCCGGTCGAGGCGCAGCGGCGGGCGGGTCTCGGCGGTGGCCAGGACGAAACCCCAGTCGCGGGGGGCCCGGGAGCGGCCGGCGCCCTCGGTGAGGGCGGCACTGCCGCCGTCCACGCGATAGGGGGCGGTGTGCAGGCCCGCCGCCCGCATCGTCGCCTCGACCGTCCAGAACGCGCGGGGCCGGCCGGCGACCGGGCCGGCGTACACGACGAGGCGGCCGCCCGGGGCGAGGGCACGGCGGGCGAGACCGTAGAACTCCTCGGAGTAGAGCTTCGTGCTCGCCGCCATACCGGGGTCGGGCAGATCCGCGACGACCACGTCGTACGTCGCCGGACGGGCCCCGCGCAGCCACTGGAAGGCCTCCTGGGTGGCGACGTGGACGCGCGGGTCGCCGTAGGCGTGGTCGTTGAGGCGGGACAGGGCCGGGTCGGTGCGGGCCAGTCGGACCAGGCCGGGGTCGAGTGCGACGACGTCGACGCGGCGCACGCCGGGGTGGTCGAGGGTTTCGCGGGCGGCCAGGCCGTCGCCGCCGCCGAGGATCAGCACGCGCGCGTGCGGGCCGCTCATCGCGGGCCCGGCCAACGCCTCGTGGTATCGGCGCTCGTCGTGGCCCGCGAAGCGCAGGCGGCCGTCCAGGTAGAGGTCGAGGGGCCGGCCGTCGGTGCCGCCGGTGAGGACGATCTCCTGGACGCCGGTCCGCACCGCCACCCGCACGTCGTCGCCGTAGACCGCCTGCCGGGCCGCCTGTTCGAAGTCGTCGACGAGGACGGCGGCGGAGCCGAGGACGCCGAGGACGGTGATGTTGGCGACGAGCAGCAGACAGCGGGCCCGGCAGCCGAGGTCGCGGCGGAAGAGACCCAGGACCAGGGCGGCCCCGGCCAGGACGTTGACCCCGCCGGTCAGCAGGGAGCTGGTCAGCTGGCCCAGGGACGGCAGCAGCAGGAAGGGGAAGGCGAGGCCGCCCACGAGCGCGCCGACGTAGTCAGCGGCGAACAGGTCGGCCACCGCGCCGCCCGCGTCCTGGCGGCGGATGCGCTGGATGAGCTCCATGAGGAGCGGCACCTCGGCGCCGATGAGCACACCGATGGCGAGGGAGAACGCGACGAGGAGCACCCGGGGGCCGTGGACCCACAGGCCGCCCCAGTCGCCCGTCCAGGCGAAGACCGCGTAGAGCGACATCGCGCTGCACCCCCCGACCAGGGCGAGGGTCGTCTCCAGGGCGCCGAAGCCGGCCGCGGCGAACCGGCGCAGCCGTTTGGCGGCGAGGGAGCCGACACCCATCGCGAAGACCATGACGGACAGCACGACGGAGGCCTGGGTGACGGAGTCGCCCATCAGGTACGAGGCGAGCGCGACGAGTTCCAGTTCGTAGACGAGACCGCAGGCCGCGCAGACGAACACGCAGGCCAGGACCAGGAACCGCCCGGTGGCCGGCCGGACGGGAAGCCGCGCGGGCCCGGGAGAGGGCGGGCTCCGGTCCGGTCGGACGCCGGGCGGGGCCGGCGCGTGCGGTTCGATCACGACTGCGACGTTACGTGACGACGTGGGTGCCCTTCGTCACCCACACGTGTGGAATGCGAGGTCGTTCGCGCAGCGGACGTTTGAGCCGCCGACGCCTCAGACTCCCTGGGCGGCGGCGCTCACGGGCAGGTCGGGATCGCCCGACCGGACCCGGACACCCACCCTCGTCCTGGTCGCGACCAGCTCTCCGTCCTGCGGATAGGCGTGCCAGGTGCGCCAGTGCACCTGGCCCTCGCTGCGGTGGGCGAGCAGGGCGGTGAAGGCGTGCGGGCTGCCGGGGAAGACGCCGGCGAGTCCGTGCGGGTGTTCCGAGACGAGGGCGAGGAGTTCCTGGGCGCGGGCCGCGAACCGGCCGGGCGAGAGCACCTCGACGCGCGCCGCGAACTCGTACTCCCAGTCGCCGATCCGCTTGGCGACGCCCAGCGGGAGCGGGGTGCTGCTGCCGGGGATGCAGGCGACCGTCTCGGAACAAGAGCCCTGCTCCTCCTCCAGCAGCACCTGGTGCGATGCGCCGAGCAGTCTCAGCTGCAATGTGGCAGCGGACAGTTCGAGGTCGAGTGTGGCGAGGGCGGGCAGCGGCTCCCGCCCCAAGGCCCAGGCGAGATCGGCCGCGCGCGTGTCGGTGTAGGAGGTGTTCAGGGTCGTGAGCATGGGTCGGCTCCGCGGAGACGCAAAGAGAAGAGGGGGCAGGTCGGCGCACCCCGGTCGAAGCCGGGAGAACGGCCCCGGTCGGCCCGGTCCGGAAGGTCGTCCGCAGGGGACGTCCGAAGGGGTCCGAGGGGCTGCGTTGGTGGTTTAGAGGGAATCATGAACTGCGGTGGCTCCACAGCGTTTTTACCCAACTTCGTGGGGTTTCCATCCCTCGGGGGGTCCACAGCTCAATTGTTCAACCATGAGGTACCCCGGGCGGCCCAGGCGTGCATCCGCGCGCCCCACATGAAAGGCGCGACCGCGGGTAGACGCTGTGGCCGCCATGGCCGGAACGGCCGCGGCCGCCTTCGTCGGCGACCGCGATCGCCCTGACCGGTGCGACCGCGGAACCCTTCGGACGGGCCGGGCCCGCGGTCCGGATGCGGCTCCCCCCGCGGGGAGCTCAGCTGCCCCGTGTCAGCTGCCTCCGCCGCATCCGCCGCCTCCGCCGCCGCAGGACGATCCGCCCCCGCAGGACGACCCTCCGCCGCAGGAGTGGCCTCCGTGACCGCCTCCGTGACCGCCGTGACCGCCGCCGGAGCCGCCGTCTCCGCCGCCGGCCCACCAGCTGTCACCGCCCGCGCCGGCCGCGCTGCCGCCCGCGCTGTATCCGCGTGACCGGCCGCCGTGCGACCTCGCGCCGCCGCGACCGCGGGCGTTGGCGAGCACGGCCGCCACGAACAGGATTCCGACCACCGCCAGGATGATGCCGAAGACCATGGCGTCACCCTCCTTTCGTGTCCCCCGAAGCGGCCCCCCGTGGGCGCCTCGCGTGGTGCCTGAGCGCCACGTGACCGGGGGATGCCCGTTCGTCTCGGCGGCCAAAGCGGAGTTGAGGAACTCCAGAGCTTCGGCGCAGGATGACGGGCATGACCTCCACCGCGCGTCCCTTCCTCAACCGCCGTCTCGCCGAGTTCGGGACGACGATCTTCGCCGAGATGTCCGCTCTGGCCGCGGCGACCGGCGCGATCAACCTGGGGCAGGGTTTTCCCGACACCGACGGCCCCGAGGAGGTCCGCGAGGCGGCCGTGCGGGCGCTGCGGGACGGGCGCGGCAACCAGTACCCGCCGGGCCCCGGCGTGCCGGAGCTGCGTACGGCGATCGCCGACCATCAGCGCCGCCGCTACGGTCTCTCGTTCGACCCGGACACGGAGGTGCTGGTCACCGCGGGCGCCACGGAGGCCATCGCCGCCACCCTGCTCGCGCTGCTGGAGCCCGGCGACGAGGTCGTCGCCCTGGAGCCGTACTACGACTCCTACGCGGCCTGCATCGCGATGGCGGGCGCCACGCGGGTGCCGGTCACCCTGCGTCCGGACCCGGAGCAGGCCCGTTTCCGCCTCGACCTGGACGAGCTGCGTGACGCGGTCACCGGGCGCACCCGGCTGCTGCTGATCAACACCCCGCACAACCCGACCGGCACGGTCCTCACCCGCGAGGAGCTGACGGCGATCGCCGGGCTGGCGGTGGAGCGGGATCTGCTCGTCGTGACGGACGAGGTGTACGAGCACCTGGTCTTCGACGACGCCGAGCACGTGCCGCTGGCGACGCTGCCCGGGATGCGGGAGCGGACGGTCACCATCGGGTCGAGCGGCAAGACCTTCTCGTTCACCGGCTGGAAGGTCGGCTGGGTCACGGCGGCGCCCGGGCTGGTCACGGCGGTGCGCTCGGCGAAGCAGTACCTGACGTATGTGTCGTCCGGCCCGTTCCAGTACGCCGTCGCCGAGGCGCTGGCCCTGCCCGACAGCTACTTCGCCGACTTCCGCGCGGACATGCGGGTCAAGCGTGATCTGCTGGCGGCGGGGCTCGCGGACGCGGGTTTCGCGGTCTTCCGTCCGGCCGGCACGTACTTCGTCACCACCGACATCCGCCCCCTCGGCGAGTCCGACGGCTTCGCCTTCTGCCGCTCGCTGCCCGAGCGCGCGGGCGTGGTCGCCATTCCGAACGCCGTCTTCTACGACCACCGCGAGGCGGGCGCGCCGTTCGTACGGTTCGCGTTCTGCAAGCGGGTGAGCGTGCTGGAGGAGGCGGTCTCCCGGCTGAAGAAGCAGGCCGGCTGAGACGCGCGGGAGCGGCTACGCGAGCGGGCGCCCGTCCACAGGCTGTGGACGGGCGCCCGCTCGGCGTACAAGGCAGGCCGCCGGCCTGCTCGGCGTACAGGCAGGTCGCCGACCTACTTGTCGCCCTCGTCGGTCTCGACGCCGTCGGCGTCGTCGCCGGGCTTCTCGTCGGCGGCGTCGACCGCCGACTCCAGGCCCAGCTGCTCCACGAGCCACTTGTCGAACTCGATGGCCGCCCGCACCCAGCTCACCGTCGAGGAGACGAAGAGCTCGATGTTCACACCGGCGCCGACCAGCAGCTGCGCCTCGCCGATGAGGCGGACGGTGCCGTCGTCGTGGGTGTGGGTGTAGACCTTCGGCCACAGGGTGCGGCGGTTCCAGTCGTCGATCGACTCGAGCAGCTGCGCCTTGTCGTCGATCTGGTGGGGCCGGTCGTAGAACGTCCGCACCGAGTAGACCGCCTGGTCACCCTCGCCGCGGAACATGAAGTACGTACGGAACTCCTCCCACGGCGCCGCGAGGTCACCCTCGTCGTCGACGACGTACTTCAGCTCCATCTGGTCGAGGAGCTGCTTCACGAGATCCTGATCCGGGACGACGGGGCCCGCCGGTCCACCCTGGGGCTGCGGCTCCTGCTGGCCCCCGAAGTTCGGAATCGAGGACGGGTCGATGCTCACCGTGATTTTCCCTTCGTACGGATCCCGCCATCCTCCCCCATGCGGGGAGGGGGGTGGCAAGCCCGGCAGGGCCCTGTCAGCCCTGAGCTGACATGATCCGGCCGGTTGCACGACGGGGCGGTGACAGGGGGAGGGGCGTGAACGCCGAGACCGTACGGGTGCGGTACTCGGCGTTCACGACGTGACCTGAGCGGCAGCGGGGCCGGGAGCGTTACAGCGTCTTGCCCGGGTCCGTCGTCGCCGGGCCCACGATCAGGCCCTCGCCCTCGCCGAAGGAGTCCACCCGGACCGTGTCGCCGTCCTTGACCTCGCCGGCCAGGATCTCCTTGGCGAGCCGGTCGCCGATGGCCGTCTGGACCAGGCGGCGCAGCGGGCGGGCGCCGTAGGCCGGGTCGTTGCCCTCGTCGGCGAGCCAGGCCAGGGCCGCGTCGGTGACCTCCAGGGTGAGGCGGCGTTCGGCGAGCCGCTTGGCCAGGCGGTCGATCTGGAGGCGGGCGATGCGCTCCAGTTCCGTCTTGTTCAGGGCCGAGAAGACGACCAGGTCGTCGAGCCGGTTGAGGAACTCCGGCTTGAACGAGGCCCTCACCACCTCCAGGACCTGCTCCTTCTTCTCCGCCTCGGTGGTCACCGGATCGACCAGATACTGGCTGCCCAGGTTGGACGTCAGCACCAGGATGGTGTTGCGGAAGTCGACCGTGCGGCCCTGGCCGTCGGTCAGCCGGCCGTCGTCCAGCACCTGGAGCAGGACGTCGAAGACCTCCGGGTGCGCCTTCTCGACCTCGTCCAGCAGGACCACGCTGTACGGGCGCCTGCGGACGGCCTCGGTGAGCTGGCCGCCCTCCTCGTAGCCGACGTAGCCGGGCGGGGCGCCGACCAGACGGGCGACGCTGTGCTTCTCCCCGTACTCCGACATGTCGATGCGGATCATGGCCCGCTCATCGTCGAAGAGGAAGTCGGCGAGGGCCTTGGCCAGCTCGGTCTTGCCGACGCCGGTCGGACCGAGGAAGAGGAAGGAGCCGGTGGGGCGGTCGGGGTCGGCGATACCGGCGCGGGAGCGGCGTACGGCGTCGGATACCGCCTGGACCGCCTCGGCCTGGCCGATGAGGCGGCGGCCGAGCTCCTCCTCCATGCGCAGCAGCTTCTGCGTCTCGCCCTCCAGGAGGCGGCCCGCGGGGATGCCGGTCCAGGAGGCGACGACGTCGGCGATGTCGTCCGAGCCGACCTCCTCCTTGACCATGGTGTCCTTCGCGGCCTCCTCCTCGGCCTCGGTCGCGGCCTCCAGGTCGCGCTCCAGGGTCGGGATCTCGCCGTACAGCAGCTTGCTGGCGGTGTCGAAGTCGCCGTCGCGCTGGGCGCGCTCGGCCTGGCCGCGCAGGTCGTCGAGCTTCTCCTTCAGCGCGCCGACCCGGTTCAGGGACTGCTTCTCCTTCTCCCAGCGGGCGGTGAGCAGGCGCAGCTCCTCCTCCCGGTCGGCGAGGTCGCGGCGCAGCTTCTCCAGCCGTTCGCGGGAGGCGGCGTCCGTCTCCTTGCTGAGCGCCAGCTCCTCCATCTTCAGCCGGTCCACGGACCGCTGGAGCTCGTCGATCTCGACCGGGGAGGAGTCGATCTCCATACGCAGGCGGGAGGCCGCCTCGTCGACCAGGTCGATGGCCTTGTCGGGGAGGAAGCGGGAGGTGATGTACCGGTCGGAGAGGGTCGCGGCGGCGACCAGGGCCGCGTCCGCGATCTGCACCTTGTGGTGGGCCTCGTAGCGGCCCTTGAGCCCGCGCAGGATCGCGATGGTGTCCTCGACCGACGGCTCCGCCACCAGCACCTGCTGGAAGCGGCGCTCCAGGGCGGGGTCCTTCTCGATCCGCTCCCGGTACTCGTCGAGGGTCGTCGCGCCGACCATGCGCAGCTCGCCGCGCGCGAGCATGGGCTTGAGCATGTTGCCGGCGTCCATGGCGGAGTCGCCGCCCGCTCCCGCGCCGACGACCGTGTGCAGCTCGTCGATGAAGGTGATGATCTGGCCGTCGGAGTCCTTGATCTCGGCGAGGACGGTCTTCAGCCGCTCCTCGAACTCGCCCCGGTACTTGGCGCCCGCGACCATCGCGCCGAGGTCGAGCGCGACGAGCCGCTTGTTCCTGAGGGACTCGGGCACGTCGCCCTTGACGATCCGCTGGGCGAGGCCTTCGACGACGGCGGTCTTGCCGACGCCGGGCTCGCCGATGAGGACGGGGTTGTTCTTCGTGCGCCGGGACAGGACCTGCACGACGCGCCGGATCTCCTGGTCCCGCCCGATGACCGGGTCGAGCTTGCCCTCGCGGGCGGCGGCGGTGAAGTCCGTCCCGAACTTCTCCAGGGCCTTGTACTGCCCCTCGGGGTCGGCGCTGGTCACCCGGCGCCCGCCGCGGGACTTCTGGAAGGCCTCCTGGAGCTTCTTCGCGGTCGCTCCGTGCCGTGCCAGCACGTCACCGGCCTGTCCTCCCTTGGCTGCGATGCCGATGAGCAGGTGCTCGGTCGACAGGTACTCGTCCCCCAGGTCGGCGGCACGGCTCTGCGCGTCGGCGATGACGGCCAGCAGCTCGCGGTTGGGCTGCGGGGGCGCGACGGTCGACCCGGTCACGCTGGGCAGCGCGCCGAGCACCTTCTCGGCCCCGGCCCGCACGGCCGCCTGGTCCGCGTCGACGGCGGCCAGGAGATCGATGATGTTGTCGTTCTCCTGCCCCTGGAGCAGAGCGAGCAGCAGATGGGCGGGGATGAGGTCGGCGTGTCCCTGGGACACGGCCCTGTTGCTGGCCGCGTTGATCGCGTCCCGGCTCCGGTTGGTCAGCTCGGCGTCCACGTTCGCTTTCTCCTCCTGGCGTCAGCAGTCTCCCGTGTCTGACTCAGTCAGCGTACACAAAGTTGAGTCTATTCCGCTCAAGGTGTGCGTGGGGAGTCCGGCACGGGTTAGGTTCCGGACCATGGCCGCATACCCCCAGGACCCGGGCGCCCCGGACGCGCCGTATCTCGCCTTCTGGCGCGAACGACACCTGTGCACCCTGACCACACCACGTCCGGACGGCGGTCCGCACGTGGTTCCGGTCGGAGTGACATACGAACCCGAGGCCCGACTCGCTCGGGTCATCGCCGACCGGCGCAGCACGAAGGTGGGCAACGTCCTGGCGGCGGGCCCGGCCGGCGCCCGGGTCGCGGTGTGCCAGGTGGACGGGCGGCGCTGGGCCACCCTGGAGGGCAGGGCGTACGTGCGCGCGGAGCCGGACCGGGTCGCGGAGGCGGTGCGGCGGTACGCCGAGCGCTACGGGCGCACGCCCGGCCCGAACCCCTCGCGGGTGGTGATCGAGATCGAGCTGACCCGGGCGATGGGACGCGGGTGAGCGGGCCGAGGGGGCGGGACTGACCAGATCCGCCCCCGTCGTTTTTCGGCCAAGGCTCAACCGGTTGCATGTCCGGAAAAGTCCCCGCAAATTACAGCGGCGTCACCGTGTTCAGGTCACGGTGACGCCGCTGCGGGGGGAAGCACCTGAGCGATCTGTTACGACGGGGGAATCGCGTCAGGCACTGCGGGGGGTGGCTGAGATGGTCTTCAGGGGCGGGGTCTCGGGCTCGACGAGCCGGTGATCCCGCTGGTCCAGGTTCACAAAGATCATTCCGTAACGAATGGCGCACCGCACGGGCTGCGGTGCCCCCCGGGGCTTGCGCAGGCACCGGTAGGCCCGTACGTCCTCGTCCTCGTCGCGCGTCACGACCACCGGCTCGCCGAACACGGTCACCATCAACGAGTCACCACTGTGGGGGATGGCGGTGACCAGATCGATGAAGTGCCAGCCGGAGCGGTAGGCGGTGGCCATTTCGCGGCGGAAGGAGCGGTCGTCGGGTGGAGTGGTCATGACTCGGCGACCCACGTACTGTCGCTGGGAGCGACCCACGTACTGTCACCCGGCACGCTTGCCGCCGTGATCACCCAGGTGCTGTCGCGGGGCGCGACCCAGGTACTGTCCGCGGGCGCCGCGACCGTCTCGGTACCCGTGTTCCAGGTACTGTCGCGCGCCGTGTCACCCGTCGTTCCCGCAAGGCCGCTCAGCGCGCCGAAGGCCAAGGCGGCGGAGAAGGCGGCGGCAAGCGCCGAGCGAAGCATTCTCTTATGCATAGTCGGCTTCGTCCTCATTTGAAGGTCACCTCTCCCCCGTCCACTACGACGATGGCCCATTCGGGCACGTCATGGCCACACAATCGATGCATCATGTTCCTGCACGTTCAGGACCCTGGGGGGTGGAGATTTGACGAAAAATGAGACAAAGCAGACACATCCTCATGCGGCGACTGAGCTGTGCGAGGAAGGTCGCCGTCTCTATGGGAACGCTCTTCGGACGGGCCGCATAGCCCGTGCGGACGTGGAGCCTGCTCCGTGTTTGATGGAGTTCGCCCTGCTTCACGCGGACCCCGACGACGCGAACTGGCTACGTCCGGTGCCCCCGTCGATCGCCCTGTCCCAGCTGCTCAACCCGATCGAGCGCGAGATCACCCGGCGCCGGCGGCTGTCGGTCGAACTCGCCGACGCTTTCGAGCCGTTCATGACCCTCAGCGCCCAGCCGACGCCGACCACACACTCGATCACGGTGCTGGAGGGCATCGACCGGATCAACGCGGCGCTCGATCTGGCCACCTCCCAGTGCCAGACCGAGATGCTCACCGTCCAGCCGAGCCGGCGACGCCTCGAACACACCCTCGTACAGGGTCTCGAGCGCGACAGACCGCTGATCGACCGCGGCTGCCGGATCCGGACCCTGTACCAGCACACGGCCCGGTACAGCCCCGAGACGCTCGGCTACGTCTCCCAGTTCACCGACGGCAAGGTGGAGTACCGCACCATCGACGAACTCGTGGAGCGGCTGATCATCTGTGACGAGACCGTCGCCTTCATCCCGACCCGGGACGACGGACAGGTCGCCCTCGAACTCCGTCACCCGGGGCTCGTCCGCTACCTGATCAAGGTCTTCGAGTTCATGTGGGGCCGCGCGGTGCCGCTGGCCACCGGCGCGCCCTACGAGACCGCCCCCGACGGCATCACGGACATCCAGCACTCCATCGCCAAGCTCCTCGTCGAGGGCCATGTCGACGAGGCGATAGCCCGCCGTCTGGGCATGAACGTCCGCACCTGCCGAGCCCACATAGCGAAACTCGCGACCGCTCTGGGCAGTGGCAGCCGCGCCCAACTCGGCTTCCTCATCGCCCAGTCGGGGATCCTCAAACAGGAGCCCTGACCGTGCGGGCGGGCCCGGGACCGAGAACCGGCAACGGCGCGCCCGCCCCCGCCCGGCCGTCCCACGCCCACCGACCGCCGCCCCACCACCGGCCGTCCCACCGCCCACCGCCCACCGTCCGCCGCCCACCGTCCGCCGCCCTCGCACAGGAGAGAGATTCGCAGTGAACGCGCCGCCGCACCCCCACCACGGCGTGGAGAACCTGTGCGCCGCCGGCACGAACCTCTACGAGCGGGCCCTGCGCGACGGAGCGGTCAAGACCGACGAGGCCGAGACGGCGGCCCCCTGCCTGCTGTCCTTCGGCCTCCTGCACCCGGTCGTGGACGACCCGGACCAGCTCGAACCCGTCTCCCCGGCCCTGGCCCTGCACCGGCTGCTGCGCGCCTCGGGAACCCGCATCGCCGACGAACGGCGCCGCGAGGAACGGCTGGCCACCCTCTTCGAACCCCTCATGCGGATCACCGGCAGCCGCACCGCCGCCTCGGATCCCGCCTCCCTGCGCCTCCTCAGCGGCACCGAACAGATCAACGGAGCCATCACCGAGGCGACCGCCGAGGCGACGGACGAACTGCTCTGCATCCAGCCCAACGTCCACTACAGCGGCCCCCGCGGCGAGACGGCCCAGACCGTGGCCATGGCTCGCGACCAGGCGCTGCTCGACCGGGGCTGCCGCATCCGCACCCTCTACCAGCACACCCAGCGCCACCAGCCCCTCGTCGCGGCCCGCTACGAGCAACTCCGGGGCGACGTGGCGGCCCGCACCCTCGACGAGGTCACCGACCGCCTGATCGTCATCGACCGCACGGTCGCCTTCATCCCCGCCGGCGAGGACGGCCGACTCGCCCTGGAGGTCCGCCACCCCGCCCTCCTCACGTACTTCACCATCACCTTCGACCGCCTCTGGCGGCTGGCCACCCCCATGTACCCGCAGGCGGTGCACCGCCCCTCCCTCAACGGCGTCACCCCCCGGCAACAGGCCATCGCCGCCCTCCTCGTCGAAGGGCACACCGACGCCGTCATCGCGGACCGCCTCGGCATGAACATCCGCACCGCCCGCGTCCACATCGCCAAACTCGCCACCACCCTCGGCAGCGAGAGCCGCGCCCAACTCGGCTACCTCATCGGGCAGTCGGGGATCCTTGACCGGGAACGGCCCCGGAGCCGGACCCAGGAGCAGGAGCCCGAGCGGGAGCCGCGGCCGGGCCCGGACCGGCCCCCGGCGCCGGAAGACTGACCGAAGGCGACTGGGCCTCCGACTGCCGGTCGAGGCCGACCTGCGCGATCCGCACCCCCAACTGGGTCCGGCTGGCCGCGCCCAGGGTCTCCGAGAGCCGGGCGATGTGCGCACGGCAGGTACGGACGCTGATGCCGAGACGCTCGGCGATCACCGCGTCCTGGTGCCCCTCCGCCAGCAGGGCGGCGATGGACTGCTCCCGGTGCGAGATGCCCTCGATCCGGGTCTCGGGCAGCGGTGCGGTGAGCGGGATCGCCAGCCGCCACAGCCGCTCGAAGACCGTCACCAGGTAGGAGACCAGGGCCGGATGGCGCAGCTCCAGGGCCATCGTGCGGTCGGAGTTCGCCGGGATGAAGGCGACCGTGCGGTCGAAGAGGATCAGCCGGTCGATGACCTCGTCCAGCGTGCGGGCCTCCACCGCGTCGCCCATCAGCTCCAGGTAGGTGAGCAGACCCTGCCCGTGCCGCGCCACGTGGTTGTAGATGTCCCGCATCCGCACGCCCCGGCCGCGCAGCTCCAGCGCCCGGTGCAGGCCCTCCGACAGCTCGTGCTCACGCCGGATGCCGCCGGGCTGCACGGTGAGCACCTCGGTCGTACACGCCTCGGTCGCCGCGTCCAGGGCCGCCTGGATGCGGGAGGCGCCGTCCAGGACACGGATCGCCGCACCCTCGCCGGCCGCCCCGCCCCGCGCGGGGCCGCCCAGGCCCGCGTACCACTCGAACGCGGCGACCGCCGAGCCCATCCGCCGTCCGCTCGCGCTCACCTCGTCGTACAGACCGCGCAGCAGCCGGGTCATGACCTCCTGCGGGGAGGTCGGCACCAGCCAGTCCATGTCGTCGGGATCGGGGTGCAGCAGGGCGAGTTCGAGGAGGCACGGGACCGGCTCGGCGTCGGTCCGGGGCACCCGGCCGCGCCGTACGGCCCGGGAATACACGCGATCCCCGGCCTCGCACAGTCGGTCGGCACCGTGAGGATGCTCCTCCGCCCCGTGCCCGGCCATCGCCCATCCCACCCCCGCCGTACGCCGCTTCCGGAGCGCAACTATGCGCGGCCTGGACCGGCTCCGCAACACGGCTGCCCCCGCCGACGCCTGGGAAAACCACCCATCTGTTCCTGTTTCTCCCGGCCTCCTCCCCTCGCACTGCAACAAGCTGACGGTGGTGCGGGGCGTTCAGGACAGTGCATCGTTGGTTCCGCTTACCCCCGGGTGCTCCCCACTCGGGGGAGAGCACAGCCAACCCGGCCGGACCACGGGGGAGTCCGGCCGGGCTCAGGCCGACGGGGGAGTCCGGCCGGGCTCAGGCCACGGGCCACCACACCCGCAGCGCCCCGGCAGCCACCGAGCACCAGCGCGTCGCGCGGTCTCCGCGGCGATACGCGTCTTGGACGCCGTCACGCATGCGCCCGACCGGCCGCGCCCGGCCTTGGCCCTGGCTTGGCCTACCCGTGCCTCTGCCTCTGCTGGGCGCTTTCGCGCCGAGGGGGCGTACGCGTGCCTGTGATGCTGTTTCGGCGACGCCCGGAGAGTGGCCGAATTCCCGCTGCCACGACGGGACTTCCCGCGCCACCGGGCCGCACACGGCGAAGCCGGCGGCACAGGAACGGCGCAGGCGCGCGGGCGCGTGGGGGCGGGGGCACGTGGTCCCGGCGGGTGTGGTTCGGACGCACGCGGTCCGACCGGGACGTGGTGCGAACGGGACGCGATCCGACCGGGACGGACGCCGGGCGGGCGGTCGGCCCGCCCGGGGGCGCGTGGCTCAGATCAGCTTGAGGGCCTGGCAGGCGGCCTTGTACTTGGCGGTGCAGATCTCGGAGACCTTGAAGATGCCATCGGCAATGATGGTCGTCTTGATGTTGTCCTTCGTCAGCGCGACCACGGTCACCAGCTTGGCCGGGATGTCCTTGTTGGTCGGGCTGTCGACCCGGTCGCGGGTGAGCGCGTCGAACTGGATGTCGCGGCCCTGGACCTTGGCGACGGCGGCTTCGGCGGCGGCCTCGGCCTCGCCGGGGTACGGCTTGTAGACGCTCATGAACTGCTCGCCGCTGATGATGCGCTGCACGGCCGCCAGCTCGGCGTCCTGGCCGGTGATCGGGGGCAGGTCGCCGTCGCTGACGCCCGCGGCCTTCAGGGCCTTGATGATGCCGCCGGCCATGGCGTCGTTCGCGGAGTAGACGCCGGCGATGTTGGACACGCCCAGCGCTTCGATCGCCTTCGTCATGTTGGCCTGGGCGACCTCGGGGCTCCACTTGTCGGTGTCGTACGACTTCGCCACCGTGACACGGCCGTCGAGCTCGTTGAGCGCGCCCGCCTTGAACTGGGCGGCGTTCGGGTCGGTGGGCGAACCGTTCACCATGACGATCTTGTCGCTCTGCTTGACGTTGGTGATGGCCTCCACGAGGCTGCGCCCCTGCACCTCGCCGACCAGCTCGTTGTCGAAGGAGACATACCCGTCGATCGGCCCCTGGGCCAGCCGGTCGTAGGCGATGACGGGGATGTTCGCGTCCTTGGCCTTCTGCACCGTCTCCGCGATCGACTTCGAGTCGACCGCGTCCAGCAGGATGACGTCGACCTTCTCGTCGATCATCTTCTCCATCTGGGTGATCTGCGTCTCGGCTTCCCCGGCGGCGTTCGCGTACTCGGTCCTGCCCTTGTTCTGGGTGAGCTCCGCGACCTTCTTCTTGATGATGGGGTAGTCGAAGTCCGCGTACCGGGTGTTGGTCTCCTCCGGCATCAACACGCCCACCGTGACGTCGTTGCTCCGAGTCGGTGTCGCACTGCTGCTGTTCTCCGAGGCCCCCAGCATTCCGCACCCGGCGAGCGACAGGGACATCGTGGAGGCGACCACAGCTATGGCGATACGACGCATTCGGGGGCTCACTTCAGGTGCGTTCGGTGCGATTCCGGACACATGGGTGTGACATCTGGACCCAGGTGTCTCAAAAGACAACGCGGCGGCGGCCATCGGCGTCAAGCGGAACTACTTAACGAAGTAGCAACATCACACTCCGCTTAGCAGGTGAAGACACATGGAGACCACGAGGAGACCCTGAAAAGACCTGGACGGAGAACCTGACGCCGCGTGGGCGCAACGCCGCACCACCAGGTCCGCACCTCGCGGGTCACGAGCACGACGGGCTTCCCACCGGCCGGGGAACGTGTGCGTCCCGTCGGACCCGTTGTCGCGGAGCGGAGCGTCACCCCCCGGTTATGGCCCCGTGACCTGCGGAATCACCGCTTCCGTGGCTGTTGCGAAGTGGTGACGGAGGGATGATTGATCACGTGTGAGATCCGGGTGAGGATGAGTGCACCGCGAGCCGCCGGGGGGACAAGCGGTACCAACGGGCGGCCACTTCACTCGTTTCCCGTCGCGCGTCCTTCTCGCCGCGCGCCTTGCTCGTCGCACCTCTCGCTCGTAGCCGGGCTTCGCCCATCGCACCTCCGGCTCACCGCACTTCCGGCTCATCGCACTTCCGGCTCATCGCACTTCTGGCTCGTGTCTTCGCCGCCGTCACCGGCGTGCCCTTGTTGATTCCTTGGGGGGATTCACCATGTCCGTTCGTTCCGTCGCCGCCCGCCGCATCCGCACCGTGGCCGCGACCGCCGTCGTCACCGCTGTCGCCGGCGCCGCCTTCGTCCCGGCCGCCGCTGTCGCCGCCGACAAGGCGGGCGACGAGTCGGGTGCCAAGACGGCCGAGACGGGCGGACACGCGTTGAGGATGACGCTCGGCGCGCCCTCCCCCACCGGCCCGCTCAAGCGCGGTGGGGCCACGGAGTCGATGATCCTGACGGTCGCCAACTCCTCCGACAAGGCACAGGACTTCTCGGCCTGGCTGCCGGGTACGCCGGACGGACCGAGCCCGGTACTGAAGGACTCCATCGTCTTCGCTGTGACCGCGGTCGACGCGCCCGCGACCAAGTCGGCCATCGGGCGTCAGGACGGCCTCTTCCAGGGGCTGTTCTTCCCGGCCACCGGGAACGCGGCGTCCAGCTTCTCCATCCCGGCGAAGACCGAGTTCACCTGGAAGGTGACGGTCGGCCTCGGCGCCTCCTACCCCACCAACGACGGCGACTTCACCCTCACCGCCGGCCGGCTGGTCGGCGACACCGACGACGACCCGACCCGCAACACCCAGGTCTTCAAGATCGACCCGGCGATCACGCCCGGCAAGCTGAACGTGGCGTGGGAGCAGGAGACCGGCGCCGTCGCCCGGCCCGGCCGGCGTGCCGAGCTGGTGCTGAACGCCACGGCCACCGGCCCCGGCGAGTTCCCCGCCGAGCTTCGGCGCACCGTGTCGGCCCAGGAGTTCCGTGAGGGCGCGGGCCACCCCGACTTCGTCCTGGAGGCCGAGGTCGGCGGCAAGATCGTGAAGCTGAAGGAGTTCAACGACAGCGAGTGGGAACTCCCCGCCATAGCCAAGGGGTTCGGCGCCTCCACGGGCACCGAGAGCATCAAGTTGTACCTCTCGCTGGGGGAGAAGAGCGACATCGAGAAGGACACCGTCGTCCCGCTGCACGCGCTGTTCTCCATGGGCGACACCTGGGGCTTCAACGGCGCCGAGACCAAGGTGAAGGCCGGCCCGGCGGTGGTCACCGCGCCGAGCGGCACACCGTCCACGACGCCGTCCGCGTCCGGCTCCGCCTCGACGTCGGCCTCTCCGTCGGCGTCCGCGTCCGGCTCCGCGGCCACCACCACGGGCGGCACGATCGGCGGCACCACGAACACCACCACGAACGCGACCGGTTCGCTCGCGGCCACCGGTTCGGGCGGCGCCCTCTACGGCGGCCTCGCGGCCGCCCTGCTGGGCGTCGGCGGTGCGGCGGCCTGGTTCGGCACGCGTCGCCGGCGGGCGGCGCGCGCCTGACCGGCGGCGGACACGGGAGAGGGGCCCGGAGGCATCCGCCTCCGGGCCCCTCTCCCGTCTTCTCCCACGTCGTCACGCCGTCGCTTCTCAGCGCACCCCGGGGTCGTACTTCTTCAACGAGGCCTGTACCTCGGCGGCGTACGCGCCCTCCCACCACGGGACCGTCTCGACCAGCACCGGCTTGGTGCCGGAGGCGAGGACGAGGGCCCGGCCGGGCGGCATCGCGCCGAGGTCCGAGACCTGGAGAACGCGCTCGCGTCGCGTGGACTCGCTGATCGCGCGGTTGCCGGACCAGCCGCCGAACTCCGACTCCCGGCTGGTCTGGTACTCCCGCAGCTCGTACTCGCCGGCCAGCTCGCTCAGGTCGCCCAGGAAGCGGGTGTCCGACACGCCACCGCCGTAGACGCGGACGTTCGCGGCGGACCACAGCTTCTCCATGCCGCGCTCGCCCCACACCTCGATGCCCTGCGCCCAGGACTGGAGGATCGTCATCAGGATGATCCCGCGCGAGCCGTAGTGCGAGTACAGGTCGGGCAGGGTCCGCCAGCGGCACACGTTGGCCGCCTCGTCGAGGACACCGACGAGGGGCAGCGGCAGGCGGCCGCCGCGCTGGGTGGTGGCGTACTCCTCGGCCGCCTCGACGACCGCCACGGTCAGCGCGGTCACCAGCGGCCCGGCGGAGTCGCGCCCCTCCCGGCTCAGGGAGTACAGGGTGCCGCCGGTGCGGACGAACGCGTGCGGGTCGAACTCGCCGGCGTACTCGTCGGCCGGGGGCGTGACCCACCGGTTGACCTCGGGATTGACCAGGCAGGACGCCATCTGCTGGGCGACGCCGTAGATGCCGCTGCGCTGCTTGTCGGGGGCGTTGATGACACCGGACAGCCCGTCCGCGGACATGGCGTGTCCGGCGCCGCGCAGGATCCGCTCCGGGGCGTCGTCCTTGGGGTTGGACAGCCAGGTGTAGATCTGCGTGATCGGCGCCTTGGCGCAGGCGGCGGCGAGCAGCAGGTTGGCGAGCAGGTCCTGGCCGGCCGGGTCGAAGAAGGCGTCGGTGGAGGCGTTGGCGTCCCGCGAGCCGCTGGCGAAGTGGTCGGCCATCTTGCGGGCCTTGGCCACGTCGGTGACGTACGAGAGCGGGTTCCACCACCAGCTCGGTTCCTCCTGCGCGACCTGCTGCGGGTCGAACACCCACACCGGGCCGCGCGCGGTCCGCGGACCCCGGGTCGCGTCCACGATGTCGCGCTTGTTGGAGGTGACGAGGACGGCGCCGGGCCCGTCCAGGATGGCGGGGATGGCCCGCCGGGTGGTCTTACCGGTCCTGGGGCCCCAGATGTCGATGTGCATGTCCTCGTACGACCCGTACAGCGGCTGACGCCCCTTGACGGACCGTCCGATGAACACGCCGGGCGTGCTCGACCGCACCCCGAGGCGCTCGGCGGTGGCGGCCGCGCCCTTCATGGTCAGCTTGCCGAGCTCGTCGCCCTTCGCGAGGTGCTGGGCGGCGCCGTCCACCTTGGGCTTGTTCCTGAACCGCTCCCGCACCCGGTAGACGGCCAGGCCGAGGATCCCGACGACCACCGCCTCACCGGCCGCGACGGCACTGGCCGCCGAACCCGGCCAGCTGTAGTCGCCCTTGATCACCTCGACGAGGAACGTCAGCGGGTTCCCGGGCGGCGCGGGCGCGTCGGCGTACCCGGCCCCGATCTTCGCCGCCAGCCAGGCGCCGGAACCGACGAGGAGCACGACCGCGACGGCGATGACGATCTCGAAGGTCCAGTCGTCCTCGGCGCGGGGCTTCTTCTGCTGTTCTGCGGTCACCCGCGGGTCCGTCCTTTCTGGACTTCCTGGCCTGGATGGGCTTCGGCCGGGTGCCGGTCAGGCCTTCGTCGCCAGGAAGGCGAAGAAGCCGTTGTCGGCGGGGATGAGTGTGTAGCCGTCGGTGGTGAACTGCGTAGGTGCGTTCGTCCCTTCGGGGAGCAGGCCGAGCAGGCTTTTGGTCCCCATCGACAGAGCCGCCTGGTCGTACTCGAGCTCCGCGAACAGGACGCCGCCCGTCGTCACGGTCACCGGCCGGATCTCCTTGTCGTCGGCCTCCTGCCGCCACAGCTCGGCACCGGTCGCGGTGTTCCAGGCCACCGCTTCTCCCGCGAAGTCGACGACGGCGGTCTTGCCGTCCGGAGACACGGCGGGGACGGCGACCTGGCCGAACTCCTTGAGGGTGGTGCGGGGGCCAACGGCCAGGGTGGCGCCGGTGCGCAGGTCGACCGTGGTGATCACCGCGTCGTCGGAACCGCTCGCCGACCAGATGAGGATTCCCTGGTCGCCGTGGAGGGGGTACAACTCGGCATCCGGCTCCTCGCCGTCCTCGATCTGCGCGGCGACGTCCGCCGGCGGGGTGAGGTCGGCCGTGGTCCAGAGGGACTTGCCCGTGGTTTGGTCGAACACCGACAAGGACTCGTTGACGCCGGTGCCGCGGGTCGCGTATCCCCGGCCCGTGTCGAGCGGTTCGGCCCCGGCGGGCAGGACGAGATTCCGGCCGCCGCCGATCGGGGCGAGGGTGCGGTCGTCGTGGACGTCGCCGGGGAACAGCACACGTCCGCGCACGACCGGAAGTGCGGCCCGCTCGACGCCGGTGTAGACGGAGCTGCCGAGCTTCGCACCGCTCGGCGCGTACATGGTGTAGAGGGTCGTGGCGGCGGGGTTGCCCTGGCCGCCCTCCGCGGTGTTCTCACAGTCCCGGATCAGGACGGCCGGGGAGCCGTCCTGCCAGGTGCCCACCTGGACCTGCGCGGCGGGCTCCGGTGCGTCGCCGCCGGAAGGGTCGTAGGCGCACGTGACCGTGAACGACCTGCGCTCCTTGCCGGTGGCGGCGTCATAGAGGTGGGCCAGGAAACGGGCGGTCTGCGGTTGTGTCTCGCCGTCGGCCACCGGATCGGAGAGATCCTCCACGAGGAGGAAGGCGTCGCCGACGACGCAGCTGCCGGTCTCGGTCTGCCGGTCGGAAGGAAGGGCTGCGTCGCCGGCGCATCGCCGGGTCGCGTCGCTCTGCCGGGCGAGCCTCCACGCGGGTTTCGTGACGAGGCCGGGGATCGCCTCGCCCGGGTAGCCTGCCTGCCGGTCCGCGGGGGCCGATGCCCGTGGCCGGTTCTGGCCGGTCGCCTCCGCGCCCGACCGGCTGTCGTCGTCGCCCCCGCAGCCGGTGATGAGTCCCAGAGACAGGACGGTCCCGGCGGCGACGGCTGACAGGGAGTGCCGTGCGGTGGCCACCGCCTCAGGCTCCCTTCTCTTGGCCCGTACCGTTGCCCTCGACCGGGTCCGTGCCCGGGGGGATCGGGACGCGGTAGACACCGGTGATCTGGTCCTGGTAGTCCCACTTGCTGAACTCGACCGTCTTGCCCGGCCGCGGAGCATGGATGATCTTGTGGCCCTTGGGGTCCCAGACCAGGCCCACGTGGCCCGAATGGCCGGCCTCCGGCCGGAAGAAGATGACGTCGCCGGGCTGGGCCTCGGAGAGCGACACCTCGTACTTCTTGAGGTAGGGCTCCTGCGTGTACGTCGTCGTGCCGATGTTGATCTTCCCGCCGCTGGCCATGTAGTACACCCACTGCGTGAAGCTCGAGCAGTCGAAGCTGGTGGGGCTCTGGCCCTGCAGCCGCGGAGCACCGAACACGTAGGGGACCCCGATGCCCCGCTGGGCCCAGCCGAGAACCGCGCGGATCACGGGGTCGTCGGCGTCGGGGATGACGCCGGAGGCGCCGGCGCCGTCCGGGGCGACGGCCGCGCTGCCGTTCTCCTCCGCACAGTCGGCGTACTGGGCGTCCTTGCCCTGGTCCTCGTCGACGGAACCCGGGACGGTGCCGTAGTCCGGGTTGGCGGTGATCCGGCCCTTCATCCATGCCTGGGGGTCGACCATGCCGGGGCCCGCGTCCTGACCGCCGACGAACGGGTTGTCGACCCCCGGGATCCGCACCTCCCAGTGCAGATGGGGACCGGTGACGTTGCCAGTCGCGCCGACCGTCCCGATCTGGTCGCCGCGCTTGACCGTCTGGCCGACGGACACCTTGATCGAGGTCTGGTGGGCGTAGAGCGTGATGACGCCGCCCGCGTGCTGTATCTCGGTCTCGTTGCCGTACGAACCGCCGGGCCCCGCGTGAACGATCTTGCCGTCGGCCGGAGCGTAGATCGGGGTGCCGGAGGTCGCCACGAGGTCGAGGCCAGTGTGGTATCCGAGGCTCCACATACTGCCGTTCTCGTGGTACTTGGTGCCGAGGGTGTAGCTGCCCTCCTTCAGGGGCCACTGCCAGCCGGCCCCGCCGGTGGGCTGCTTCGCTGCGGGAAAGGCGACGGTGGTGACGCCGGTGGTCTCGAAAGTGCTCGTGGTGTATGCGGCCGGCGCCATGGCCGTGGTGCTCTGCGCGCCGTCGCCCGCGTCCAGCGCCGGGGTGGACCACGAGCGGGGCGAGGTCGCGGCGATGCTGAGCGCGGTGCCGGGCTGGGCGTTGTTCCCGACCGGCTCCGGAATGTCCGACTGCTGCCCGAGGGTGGGGAAGTCGGGATTCTTCTCGACCGTCTCCTTCAGATGGGCGTACCAGCGCTTGATGAGGTCCTGATCGCCCGTGAGGACCCCGTGGTAGCGGGTGGCCTGGGTGATGACGACACGCGGGTAGATCGTGTTGGAGGACGTGGAGCCGGAGTAGGTCTGCAACGCCTTGAAGGGCGCGGTCTCGGCCTTCTTGGCGTGCAGGAAGTTGGCGGCGGCCCAGGCCGCGTCGTCGATGTTGTAGAGGTCCTTCTTGCCGTCGCCGTTGCCGTCGGCGCCGTAGTCCGTCCAGGCGGGTGTGCCGAACTGCAGGATGCCCATGTAGCCCAGGGAGTTCTTGCCACCGGGCGCGGCCGACTTGTCCTGGCCGAACTTGGTCTCCTGGTACATCTGCCCGGCGATGAGCGCCCAATCGAGGCCGTCGTAGCGGGCGGCGGCACGCATCGCAGCGAGGATCATCTTCGGCGGTATCTCGTTGCGAGCCGCCTCGCTCGGCATGTACACCTTGCCGGCCGGCAGGATCGGGTTGGTGGCCGCGGCGTCACCGGTGTTGCCGGCGTTGGCGTTGTCGGCGTAGTCGCCGCAGGCTGCCGCGACAGCGCCGTTACCAGTCCCGCCGATCATGCCCATGAGGATGATGGTCACCAGGGATATGCCGCCGAAAGTCAGCAGTCCGCCGCTGCCGCCGAGGATGAGCCAGAGCTTGAGGTTGCTCTTGTCCTTGCCCTTGTCGTCGCCCTGACCGCCTCCCCCGGACGCCGCCTGCCGGGCCTTCTTGGCGGTCTTGGCGATCTTCGCGGCCTTCTGCGCGGCCGCAAGTACGGCGGGTGCCACCATGCCGGCTCACTCCCCCGATTCGTCAGAGGCGCCCACGTCGCCGAGACCGAAGATGTCGAAGCCGGAGACGACCCACACGCCGCTCTCTTCCTTGACGGTCACGAGCCACCGGTTGGACTCCGTGACGGTCTTGCCGTCGGCGGTCCGGACGGCGGTCACGTTCACGACGCTTGAGATCGACCGGCCGCTGTCACGCACCAAATCGTCGGAGATCATCGCGTCCCGCACCACGGTCGCCGTGCCCTTCGACGAGCACCGGCCGGCCTCGCACTGGGCCCAGTCCTTGCCGGTGGGCAGGGCGGTCGCCTGCTCCATCTGCGTGTCGCCGGTGGTCAGTTGCAGAAGCGGGGAACTCCAGGAGGTCGGCTTGCTGGCGTGGTCGTACGTGTTGAGGCCGGCCATGTACTTCGCCATGACCTCGTGCGCCGCGGCCACCTCGGTGAGCGCGACGATGGGGGTGGCGCCGCCACTCGGCTCTTGTGTGCCGTTGGACCCGGCGTCCGCGTTCGCTCCGTTCTGCCCCGCAGCCGTGGCGGCAGGAGTCGCCGCACCGCCGGCGCCGCTCGACTCGTCCCCGTCGAAGACGGTGAACACCGTGAGTACGGCGACCAGCAGAACGACGAGCACCGCTAGGGCGAGCAACCCCGAGCGCTTGCCCTCCTCAGGCACATCCACGCTTCCCGCGCCTCCCTAGTGCTGATCCGGTACGGCGGGTGACCGGGACACGGTAGGTGGAGGCGAGCGAGGAGGGCTGCGAGGATTCCCGGCGAGGAAACGCGGCGCCAGCCCCGGGAAAACGCGGGAAAGCCATTCCTTCCCCGGCCGCCCCGGTCACTCCGGGCGCGGATCCACCGGCAGCGGGTCGAACGGGTACGCCGTGTGCCCGTCCTTGGGTGAACAGGCGGCGAACGGACCGGAGTCGGCGTCCATCAGAACGCGCAGATGCGGGTCGGCGTGGTGCAGCCACCACGTCGACATGCCGAGGGCCGGGTCCTGGCGCAGGTGTTCCCAGGCCAGCCAGAGCGCAGACAGGCGGGCGCCGGCCTCCGGATGCTCCCACCACCTCGGGCACCAGGTGGCCGTGGCGCCGTTGACCCGGCGGCGGATCATCTGAGCGAGGTAGTCGGAAACGAAGACGAAGACGTCCGGGAAGTAGAACTCCGGTTCTTCTGCGACGGGTTCGGTACCGGTCATCGCTCGACTCCTGTGGGTTGCTGCTGGGGAGCCGGCGGCGGCAGGGTGAGGGCCGCGGCCGGGTTGAGGATTCCATGGCCCGCTGTCGGCCCACGCGGGGCGGCGGGACGGACGACGGGTCGTACGTCGACGCCGGGGAGGAACTCGTTGACTGCGGCGGGCTGCGAGGTCTTCGCCCGTGCGTTCAACTCGTCGTATGTCTCGGCCAGCCCGAGGCGCCACACCGCCGCTTCTCGGCTCTCCTTCAGCCGCTCCGGAACGTCCATGGCGCCCAGCTTCTCGGCGAACTGCCTGGGTGTGGACCTCCCGGGGTCGATGTCCTCCATCCGCCACTGTGAACGGAGCGTCTCGTCTCCGAGCAGGCCGTCGATCTCCGGCGGGAGTTGCCCGTGGCGTGGCATGTCGATCGGGAACTTGATGTTGTCCTTGCCGACCTCTGCATGCGCCAGCAACCGGGGGAGTTCGTCCGCGCCGAGGACGGAGTCCGCTCCGATGTCCGCGGCAAACGCCACCACCGGACCCTGCGCGGCATCGGCATAACGCCCTGAGACGGTCTTCCACACCTGCGTGGCCAAGGCCTCCACGTCGGGCAGCTTCAGCTGGTAGTCCCTCGCCAGGGCCTCCCGCACAGAACGCTCACCGAGCCAGTAGGAGTCCAGCTTGCGCCCCGCCGGGGTGTCTTCCAACACCTGAAGCCCCCGTGATTCCCCGCAGGCCTGGGCCAGGAACCGATGCCCCACCTCGCGAGGCGCCCCCTCCGGCTGTGACCGCCAGGACCAGAAGGCGCGGGCCTCACCGCGATCCGCTCGCGTCACAGGCTCGTTCGCCGCCACGCCCTCGACGTAGGACAGCAGGTCAGGAGCGGCCTTCTGCTTCCCCTCGGGATCCGCTGTCGCCGCTGCGACCTGCGCCTGCCAGTCCGTGTACATTCGCAGGGCGGTCTCGGATCCTTGCATCTCCGTGACGGGTCGGCGAGCCCAGTGAGCGTCTTCCAGGGCAACGGCCCGCGCTGTCTCCTCGCGCGTGGGCGGCGCCGCGTACGTCACCGGTGCATCCCTTCACCCTCCACGGTCCGGAACAACTTCAGCCAGATCATGGATCCCCCGGGTGCGGTCTCGGTCCAGGTCGGGAACGACACGGACTGGTCGAGGACCACGAGGGGCTGCTGCGGCCGACCGGTGGCGGGAGCCCAGTAGGCGAAGCGGTACGGGCGTCGGGTCTTCAACCGGAAGTCCCGGCTCGGCCAGTACCTCTCGTGCGGGGGATCCGGAAAGTCCGGGGCGTCCCAGGTACCGGACCACGAGGGCGCGCCGAGGACACCGGCAGCGGCGTCCAGGTACTGCGTCCAGTCCTCGGCCGTGGCGGCGATGACCTGCTTGTTCTCGGTCGCGGTCACGGCCGCAAGGTCCCGGGCGACGTAATCGATGTCGGTCACGGGGTTCCACCGCCCACCCGATCCGAACGTCAGCCTCCCGCCCGTGCCCGTCAGCACGCGCAGATTTCCCTCCGCGTTCTGCGGGGCCCACCCGTACCGCTCGCACCATTCACGGAAAGCGGGTGAGCCGCCCTGCGGAGGCCCCGACCAGACCCACGGCCAGTCCACACTCATCAGTCCGGCCAGCTCGGCGGCGAGGTCCTGCGGCGTCCGGCCCGTCTGCTCCGTCGGCATGGCTCCCCTTCGATGTTGCTCGATCAGGCGATCACTCGTTCTGTCAGCGCTCTCAGGTCAGGACGATACCGAGCAGCAACAGCACCACAACGACCGCGCCCATCACGATGCGCGCCGTCGGGTCCTCGCGTTCCCACAGGTCGTGGACGACGGCCCAGCCCGTCAGGCGCGCGGCTCGGCCGCCCTGGAGACGCGCGGCCAAGGGCTGTTGCTCCTCACCGTCACCCTCACCGTCAGCAGGCAGCGGCTCGGGGTCCTCGTCGATCCCGACTGGCAGCCCCTGCTGTTCCTGCGCCACCAGGACCATCTGCTCGAGGAGTTCGGGAATCGTGTTCGGCGTGAGGGGATAGGCGAAGATCCCGTACGGCGTCTCCACGCACAGGTTGGCCTGCCAGGGGTTGCCGGGCTCATAGCCGTCGATCCAGGCGTGCTCGGCCTGGAAGACCTGCGGGGCGGCCTGGGTCGGCTGCGAGGCCGGGGCCGGTGCGGCGACAGGGACAGGGGCAGGGGCAGCGGCGGGGACCTGCTGGACCGGCGGAGCCTGCTGGGGGATCTCCCAGGTGCGTGGGTCGGGCTGCTCCGGGGGTTGCGGCTGCTGCGGCTGCCCGTTGTGGTCGGTCAACTCTCGTCCTTCGCCGGGTCCGTCGGTTCCAGGGGGCGATGCCGGATGGCGATACCCAGCACCTCGGGCACAGGTGCCCAGCGCATTGTGGGCCCAGGACGGCCCGGTACGGCACGGCGCCATCCCGACGTGTCCCTGACACTTTTCCCGGCCGGTTTCCTCATGGGCGCGGGATCGGGAATTCCCGCAGTCCCGGCGAGGAAAGCGACACCGGTCCGGTGACAGGTCTTTGTCACACTGCCAAGCGCACCTGGCCGGGCCAGGGCCCGTCGTGCGGTGCGGTCGTGAACCCGCCCAGGCGGACGGGGAACCGACTCGCTGGAGTAACCGACTCGATGACAGACCACAACAGCCCTGCTGGCGCGGTCGGCGGAGGCCAGCCTTCCGGGCAGCCCGGGTCCTTCGGTCCTTCCCAGCAGCCGCCGCAACAGGTGTGGCAGGGGCAAGGCCAGCCGCCCCAGCCCCAGCCCCAGCAACTCCCCTCCGATGCGGCCCGCGCCCAGGTCGCCGCCGCCTGGGTGCGCAGCACGCCCCGGGCCGGCCAGGCCGCCGTACCGTCACTGCCGCCGCGTGAGACGCGGCCCCAGGGCGAGTCGAAGAAGGAGAAGCGCGAGCGCGAGCGGGCCGCGCGCAAGGCGGTGTACGAGCAGAAGAAGGCGGAGAAGGAGCAGCGCAAGAGGGGCGGCACGGCGACGGCCGCCACACCGGGGCCGGTCGCCACCGCCCCGGCTGCCGCCGCACCCCAGACCCCAGCGGCCGGGACCCCGCCGCTCTCGCACAGCCTCACGGCGGCCCCTCCCGCCACGGCAGGCGTTCCCGTCACGACGGCCCGAACCAACACCCCGGGCCACACCGCCGCCCCCGCCGAGGCCGCCCCCAAGCCCCACGCCCACCGCGATTTCGTCGTGCCCAAGCCCGGTGGCCGAATCACCACCGGCGGACGCCGCACGCACGTCGCGCTTCGCGCCACCCTGCTGATCACCACCTGTGTGTTCGCCCTGGGCTCCTGCGGCGTGATGGGACTGGTGATCGGCAAGTCGTCCGGCCCCAAGACCGCCGGGCTGGACACCGCCGACGTGAACAAATACCGCCTCACCGACTTCCCGACCCGGCAGGCGGCGACCTTCGCCGAGCAGTACGCCCTGCTGTGTATGACGTTCTCCCCCGAGACCGCGTCCACGCGCCGGGCGAACCTCGCCCGCTACGCCTCCTCCGGTGTCGACGCCGAATGCGGATGGAGCGGCGAGGGAACCTCCACGGCGGTCTCCGCCACCTGGGACGGGACCGCCGAGGATCTCGCCGAGTACGGCGACCACGGCCGCTACATCGGGGTCCAGGTCCGCACCGACGACGGCACACTCACCACGCTCACCGTCCCCGTCTACGTGAAGAGCCTCACGACAGGCGAGGGCATGCGCGTCGCCGGCGATGTCGGTCAGATGCCCCTGCCCGGTCGCGCGGACGTGCCGGAGACCGACCAGGACGACGAGGTCGTGGACGACGCTCTGGCCCAGCAGCTCCAGCAGCAGGTACTGCCCGGGTACTTCGCTGCCTGGGGCGCCTCCGACGCCACCGCGATGACCCGCTTCACCACGCCCGACGCCTCGCAGTCGGCCACCTCCGGCCTGGCCGGGCGGCTGACGACCCCGACGATCAACGACGTCGTCGCACTCGTCCCGAAGAACGTGCAGAACACCGACCCGTACACGTACCCCGCCGGACAGGCCGTCGAAATCCGCGTGGTCGTCGACTGGGGTGACCCGAAGGGCGAGACGGTACGCCGCGCCTACCGGATGACGGTGGTGAACACGGCCCAGGGCTGGTTCATCAAGGACATCCGCGGCGGCGTGCTCGACTCGCAGGGCGGACGGGCCGACAGCGAAGGCGCCACGGGTGCGGGCGCAGCGTCCCCCTCGACAAGCCCTTCCGCCTCCGCTTCCCCTTCCGCCTCCGCCTCCACGACCACTCAGTCCTCCAAGGGCCGGTAGCCCGGTAGGTCCTGCCCGGACCCCGCCGCCCACCCCCATCACCTGTCTACTGCTTCACCATCCGAGAGGAAACACCGTGTACCTGGCCGCCACCACCATGGAGGACATGTTCGGAGAGATCGAGACGATCCTCCGCAACGCCGGGACGATGGTCGCCGTCATCGCCCTTCTCATCCTCGGCATCCGCATGCTCCTGTCGATGAAGCGCGGCGACGGCATGCGGGAGGCCTTCCAGGGCTTCGGCATGATCGCGCTCGCCGCCCTCATCATCGGCGGCGCCACTGGCCTCGCCGGCCTCCTCATCGACCTCGGCGGCCAGATCGGCGGCGGCAACGGCTGACGTCCCTGGCCGCGTGCACCGTCAGTAGCCGTCCCCATCAAGGGAGTTCGCAGAGATGAGCCAGGAGGCGCCGGAGCCGCTGGTCGCGTACGACCACACCGATCTGGTCAACCGCCCCAAGCGGATCTGGAACTGGGGCAACATCCCGCTGCCGGGCCTGCTGCTGCCCGCGTTGGGTGCGGCCTTCGGCTTCGGGCTGATCTGGCTCATCGCCCTGTTCACGATGTCGGCCTTCCTGCCCTTCCTGGGGATGTCGATGTGGACGTCGATCCTCTACTTCGGGCCGCCGTTCGCCGTCTACTTCGTCTGGGGACGGCCGCTGCCCTCGGCGCTCACGCTGAGCCAGCAGATCGTGGTGTGGACCGACTGGTGGTTCCAGCCCAAGCGCCTCCAGGGCCTCGCCGCCGACCAGGAGCCGGAGGAGCTGCACTGGCAGGTCATCCTCTTCGCTCCCGGCTCGCAGCGCTGGCAGTCCCGTTACGAGGCCGCGCGCCGGGCCGCCGCCGAGCGCGGCAGCGCCTTCTCCACCTACCGCTGACCCTCTACACGTCAACTACCCCAGGGTGACTCCTCCATGTTCATGTTGATCCTTTTGGGCGGGGCGGCCGCCTTCTTCGTGGTCGCCATGATCATGGCCGCCTCGTCGAGCAAGAAGAACGGCCAGAGCGGCCAGGGCGGCGGCCGCAACGCCTCCGCCTCCCGCTCCAGGTCGTCCGGCTCGTCGGCCGCCGCCCGCCGCGAGGACCTCCGCCTCCCCTACCGCTACGCCGACGACATGATCTTCGTGCACGGCGACTCGGTGTGGACGGGCATGGTCCTGCCCAACGCCATCGACGAGTACCTGAACGCCGGCGAGCTCCAGGCGATGGCCGAGGGCCCGGCCCGCGGTCTGCTCAACCTCGCCCGCGGCGACCGCAACGTCGAGTGCCACTACCGCAAGGTCTACCAGCCGATCACCGCCATGACCTGGGCGGAGGAGCTGAACGCGGTCGCCTGGGAGCCCACCGAGAACTACAAGGCGTACAACCTGCGCAAGGCGGAGTACCAGGAGCGCATCGGCGCCAAGCGCGAGCGCAACATCCTGCTGGTGAAGCTCGGTTCGCTGAAGCGCACCAACGGCGGCAGCGGCGTCGTCGCCCAGGACGACGAGCCGTACGACGAGCCCGGCCTCCTCCAGGGTGTCCGCGGCGCCGCCGACCAGGCCGCCGCCACCGCGACCGGCGTCGCGGACGAGTACCTCTCGCCGCACGTCCTCGCCGAGTGGACGCAGGTCGCCGTCGAGGTCCACGAGAGCCTGGAGGGCCTCAAGGGCACCCCGCTCAGCCGCGAGGAGCTCGTCTGGCTGATCCGCAAGCCGCTCCACGGCGACCTGCCGGTCCCGCCGGAGCCGGTGCTCGGCTCGCGCGCCTGGGGGCCCAACCAGTTCGACCTGGTCGTCGACTTCTCCGGCGAGAACCGCAAGACGCACATCGTGCTGAACCAGTACGACGAGGTGACGGGCGAGCAGCAGACCAGCTACACCACCACCCTCGTGGCCGCCAACTGGCCGGCCGAGACCCGCTTCCGCCAGTCGACCGCGTGGGCACGTTACGCCGCCCAGCACGTGGACTTCCCCGTCGAGATCGACATGCGGTTCACGCTCATCCCGTACCTGAAGTTCAAGGACCGCGCCGACAAGATCCGCGGCAACCTGGTCGACGAGATGAACGACATGGCCAACTCCGGCCGCAGCCCCGACACCAAGCTGGCCACCCAGGTCACCCGCGCCCAGGAGCTCGTCGACGACATCGACGAGCACAAGATGCCGGGCATGGAGGCGCAGATCCGCTTCACGATCTCGGCGCACGACGTGAAGGAGCTCGAACGCCGGCGCCGGGTCCTGGAGATGCAGTTCAAGCAGGACCTGAAGGTCACGCTGCTGCGCCCGACCCGCCAGCAGTGGCGGCTTCTCCAGGCGCAGCTCCCGGGCGACGCGCCCAAGTTGCCGATCGCGCCCTACCTCCGTCTCCAGGAGGTCGAGCAGCTCGGCGCCGGACTGCCCACCGCGGGCACGGAGCTGGGCGACAACCCCGAGCACCGTTCCGGCAAGCGGCTGGGCTGGGTCGGCAACCTGGTCGGCTGGGCGGGCAAGATGCCGGTCCACTACTCGCTGCACGTCGGCCCCGCCCGCAACGACGGCGGTGGCCTGGCCATCGTCGGCGCCTCCGGCGGTGGCAAGTCCTCGCTGGCCCTGCAGAAGTTCTACGAGGAGTCGGAGTCGGGCGTCCGCTGCCTGGTCATCGACCCGAAGACCGACTTCGCCCAGCTCTGCTACTACCTGGGCTTCGGCGCCCAGGTGAACGACCCGGACTTCGCGAGCGACGCGGAGACGGGCCTGCTCGGCACCCCGGCCAGCAAGTTCCAGCCGGTGAACCCCGAGTTCTGGGCGGAGACGGAAGTCGTCGACCTCCTCAAGGGCCAGGCCGGCGTCCTGGACCCGTGGGTCATCGCCCGCGACGTCCCCGCGGGCCGCCTGCTCGCCGAGTCCATGCTCCGCGGCTTCCTCGGCGACGAGGACTACCAGCGCGTACGCCTCCCCGTCATCGAGGGCATGGCGACCGTCATCGGCCGCTACAACTCCGCGATCCGGCAGGCGGTCGAGCAGGGCCACACGGCCCGCGAGGCCGAAATCGCCGTCCCCCGACCGACCTTGTGGCAGGTGGTCGACGAGGTCGTGGCGGCGTACGACCACGCGGTCGCCAGCGGCGACCGGGAAGCGATCAAGGACCTGAAGCTCGCGCAGATGCTCCTCACCGAGTTGCGCACCCTTCCCTACGCCCGGCTCTCCTTCGCCGAGCGTCCGCAGCCCCTGTCCAGCATGCGCAAGCGCCGTACGGTCATCACCCTGCGCGGTTTCCAGTCCCCCGCGGCCTCCGACCCGCGCAGCTGGAACCCGGCGGAACGCCTCGCGGCGACGGCCCTCATGGCGGTCGTGGAACTGGGCAGCCAGATGCTCGACGTCGGCTACGAGAAGAACCCGGTGACCGGCGAGATCGGGCTGCGTCCGAAGGCGCTCTTCGTCGACGAGGCGTACGTCGTCACGGCGACCGAGTCCGGCCGTGACCTGATGCGCCGTGCGCTGAAGCAGGGCCGCTCCTACCTGGCGGTCACCGTCCTGATCACCCAGCAGGCCATCGACCTGGTCCAGATCGAGGACTCCGAGGCCCGCAGCGGCGGCGCCAACCAGATCCACACGGTCTTCGCCTTCAAGCAGAAGTCGGCGCAGGAGGCGTCCATGGTGGCCCCGCTCCTCGGCCGCCCGGAGAACGACCCGAAGGTCATCGCCGCCCTCCAGGAACTCCGCACCGGTGTCTGCCTCCAGCGCGACGCCGACAAGCGCGTCGGCACGGTCGCCGTCGACCTGGTCTTCAAGGAGATCCTCGCCGCCACGGACACCAACGGCACCACCCGCCCGGCCCGCCAGGGCGTCAACCCACCCCTGAGCGTCTGGGACTGGACCTTCTTGCAGGAGGCGGAGGAGGACCCGGCACGGTCCGCGGCACCCGCGCCGGAGACGGCGCCCGTATGACGCCCCGGACTTCACAAGCACCTGGTGACCACCGCACCCCGAACGCACTGGCTGACGGCTGCGTGCTGACCAACCACCCCTCCGAATAGGGAAGAAAGCATGCACTTCAGGCGAGTACTCGTGATCGGCACCACCCTCGTCGCGCTGACTGCGGTGGCGGGGTGCGGAGGCGACGACGACAAGAAGAGCGACGACAAGAGTTCGTCCGCCAGTCCTTCCGGCAGCACCGGACAGGACGCGGGCGACAGCTTGCCCAAGGCGGCAGACCTGGCGTCCATCGCCTACTACGTGAACAAGTTCACGTCCTGTCTGGATCTGAAGACCGGTGCCGACTACGACGCCAACCACGACGGTGACAACACCGCCTGGGGCGCCGACGAGGCGGCTGACCCGTCGTGGGGCATCAAGGAGCGGGGCGTGTGCAGCGACGGGTCCGGCGATCCGGTCGCCCTCCTCTCCGTTGCGGACATGAAGACGTTCCAGACCGCCGCCAAGGCGAACAGCGAGCAATTTCTGGTCGGCCAGGACTTCGCGGTCATTCCGGTCGGGAGCCAGGCGATCCAGGAGCTGCAGAAGTCCGAGCTCCTGTTCCTGACCTGCGATCCGGACTTCTCAGCGCCGAGCGGCTTCCAGAAGAGCCCGGGACTCGTCGACGGCTGCGTGCTGAGCAACTACTTCTCCAGCTGAACCGGCTCCATTCCGTCCCGCGTTTCCGAAGGATTCCAGATGCCCTCGCGCAAAGCGTTGCAACGGGCCCTCATCAAGGCCGCCACAGCCGTCAGGGCCGTCGTCTTCGTGGCGTTGACCCTGACGGCCGTCTCCCTGGCCATGCCGACCCCGGCGTACGCGGGCTTCTCCTGCGACTTCACGGGCGACGACAGCTACCAGATGGACACGCCCGGCACCAACGGCGAGTCCATGTTCGCCGCGGTCATGCAGTGGGACAAGGACACCAAGCAGTCGACGACGCTCCTGGACGACTCCGGGACGACGACCGGCGCGGTGAAGATGGCGAACCCGCCCGACACGTACACGATGTACGAACTTGACGGCATGCGCGGCATGAACTGGTCCCAGACCTTCAAGGGCCGCGGTGACGCCTCCGAGAACAACGGCAACTGGGGCAGCGGCGCCGACGACTGCTCGGTGATGTCCTACATCAACAACGGCATCGCCGACTCCATCTTCAACGGCACCAAGATCTTCACCCGGGCCGCGATCTCCATCAAGGAGTCCGCCTCCAACCCCAGCCCGCTCGCCGGCCTCTACGAGGGCCGCGACAGCGTCGTGACGACGCTGAAGGAGAACGTCCTGCGTCCAGCCGTACCGGTCATGATCGTGCTGGTCGGTTTGTGGGTGTTCACCAAGTGGCGCAAGGGCGACATGCGCGAGGTGTGGGCGGGCATCTCGTGGTCGGCCCTGACGATCATCGCCGTCACGGCGTTCCTGACGGGGGGCAACTACGACAAGTTCGTGAGCACCGCCGACTCCTACATCGCCCGGACGAACTCCGCCCTGACCGAAGTCGTCCTCGCAGGCGTCTCGGGCGAGACGCAAGCTCCCTGCGACCTGGACAAGGGCGCATACAACCGCGGCCTGCGCATCTCCAGCTGCGCCATGTACGACACGCTCGTCTTCCGGCCCTGGGCCCTCGGACAGTTCGGTGACGCGGGCAAGAACTGCATTTTCAAGAAAGACGGGGGCGGCGAGATCAAGAACGGCGTCTGCGTCGCTGCCGAGAAGAGCAAGACCTGCGCCTGGGGCAAGGGCGCCCGCTGCGAAGACCTGCGGGTGATCCAGCTCGTGGCCCAGTCGAAGACGAACGTCGACGCCTTCAGCGACAAGAAGCTCGACAAGTTCAAAGACGACTGGATACCCATCCGCCAGGAGATAGCCGGCGGCAAGGACAAGGGCGACGACGTCGGGGACATGCACATCTACCCGGTGTCGTTCGACGAGTGGGCCGGGAAGAACGCCGGCAACCGGGTAGGACTCGCCTTCTACTCCATCATCGCCGCGCTCATCGTCGGCCTGATGGTCATCGTCCTCAGCGGGCTGACCCTGTTGTGGCACGCGGTCACCCTGATCTTGGTCATCCTGCTTCCGCTGGTGGCCACGATCGGCATCCACCCCTCCCAACAGAAGCTGCTGAAGAGCTGGCTGGAGACGTTCATCCACAGCTTCGTGCTACGCGCAGGCTTCGGCGTGATCCTGACCGTGCTGCTGGTCCTCTACCAGATGATCCTGCCCGCCAAGGTCGCCCTCGGCACCCAGCTGCTCATGCTGCTCCTGGTCACCATCGCCATCGTGATGATGCTGAAGAAGCTCCTCGGCGGGAACTTCACCCCGCAGGTCGCGGGCGGTGAGGACATGCTCGGCCTGCGGGACGTCGCGGGCAAGGTGACCGCCATGGCACCGGGTCTCGCCGCCTCCACGGCCAAGACCTCGGGACGCGTCGCCAGTGGCGGCGCCAAGGGCGTCGCCTGGACGGCCGACCGGGTCGCCACCGGTGGCAAGGGACGCGGCAAGATGCAGCAATGGGGCTGGGTCGGTCAGTCCAAGCGCGAGCAGCGCAAGTCCCAGAACCAGTCGGCGGAAACGACGCGCATGAGATACGAGCAGACGCGCGAGGAGTACGAGGCACGCTCGGCGCCGGAGCCGGAAGCGCCCGCCGCGCCGAAGCGCAGCGGCCGGGTCAGCGGCGGCACCGGCCAGACGTCCCCGCAGCCGACGACCCCGTCCGAGACCCGCCCGGCATCGGCCCCCGCCCCGGCCCCGGCTCCCCGGCAGCCGCAACAGCAGGCTCAACCGCAAGCGCCCCGCCCTCGCCCCGCACCCGTGGAGCAGCCCCCGACCCCGACCTCGCCCCCTCCGCCGCCCCGGGACCCGCGCGGCCCCAGCGGCCGCATCTAGCCCCGCCCCGCCGTCTCCACCGCCCCACCCACTCCGAGGAGCCACTCCATGCCCGTCCTGACCGCCGACCGCACCCCCGACCAACTGGTCGCGGAACTGGAGCGGCTCATCGGCGTGGACTGGCCCACGGTGTGGGCGGGGGTCCCGGAGGACGCGGAGAAGCGGGCGGCGTGGTGCGCGGGGTTCGGCTGGCGGCCGCTGTGGGCCGAGGCGGGACTGCGCGTCCGTACAGCCCTGGGCGGCCGCCTGTATCTCGCCTCGGCCGCGCCCGGCGGCCCGGTGACCCGGATCGACCACACGGTGTGGTCGGCCCGGGCCCGGGACACGGACGAGAACGCTCAGGTCGCCGCCCTGGCCGAGGAACGCTGGACAGCCGGTCTGACCGCCCTGCGCGGCCTCCTGGGCAACCCGACATGGAACGGCACCTGGTCCGAGCCGGACTTCCCGGAGCTGCCGGGTCCGGGGGCCTGGCCCGACGCCGGGTGGCGTACGGCGTTCCAGGACCCGCACCGCGTCGCGGTATGGCGCTTCCGGGTATCGCGGGCGCCGGTCATCGAGTTCAGGGCGACGCTCGGCGCGACGGTACGACGGGGCCCGGTTCCCTCCAATGCGAGGATCGGACTCGCCTGCCACGATCCCGACCACGTGGGCTCCCGTCGGCAGGCACGGCGCGGATGAACCGGAGCCGGGCGGACGCGATGAAAGTGAGTGACAGACGATGACGACCCTCAAGATCGACCGGAGCCCCGGGCAGCTGGCCGAAGAGCTCAAGGGACTGGAGCACGTGGACTGGCCGGCCGTCTGGGCGGGCCCGCCGAACCCCGGTCAGGCGCTGGACGACTGGTGCGCGCTGTTCGGCTGGCGCCCCCTCCCCGGTGAACGGATCTTGAGCGTCCAGAGTGCCGCCGGGCAGCGCATGGCGCTGTACCCCGTCCAGGGCGGGGGATGGGCACCGGTGCAGAACCTCAACTGGACCACCTGGCACCTGCGTGCCGACAGCGCGGACGAGAACGATCTGGTCCTGACGCGAGCAGCCGAAGCCTGGAGCGCCTTTGAGTCGGCGACCCGCACCGTCCTCGGCGATCCTGCCTTCTCGGGCAGCTGGGACGACCCGGCGTTCCCTGAGCCTCCGCGCGAGCACCACTGGCTCGCGCAGCGTGAAGACCGACTGGAGGACATGGATCCCTACCGGATGGCCGTGTGGCCGGCTACCGGGCCGGAGGGCCGCGACACGGTGCTCACCGTGAACCTCGGGCTCGCTCCTCTCCCCGGCGAGACGCGCGGCGCCCTGATCAACGTCGACTGCTATCCGCCGGAGGCCTTGTGACCGAGCAACGACTGGCCGACGAAGTCCTCACGGAGGCGCGCGCGCTGAGCACGCTGGCAGGGCTGGACGCAGGACTGTCGGACGCACGTGCCAGGCAGATCGCCCGGGAGCTGAGGGCAGGCGCTCTGAGATCCGGCATCGCGGCGGAGGACCTGGCGGAGAAGCTGCCCTCCTACATCGTCGGCCTCGTCGCCGAGATGGACGTCGACCTCCCGGCTCCGGAGACGAAGTCCGCTTTCTGGTCATGGGCGCTGGAGAACCACCCTCAGCTGAGCGATGGCGAGAAGATCCCCAGCATGCACCTCGCCGCCGCCTACGCCCACGTGGAGAACGGGAAGACGCCGGATTCCGCGGATGCCGTGCGCTATCTGGAAGGAACACCCGGCGGTCAGCAACTGGGCGAACTGCGCCTGTGGGACCAGCAGCTCCACCGCGCGCTGAACCTGGACGAGGCCGGCGGCAAGGCCATGGCCTCAAGCGCCTGGGACGCTCTCTCCCAGAAGTACGCCGCGAAGACCCAGAACGAGGCGCTGTTCTTCATGGCGGAGCTCAACCCGGGTGCCATCGCCTACAAGACGGAGGCCCGCCAACTCCGCCAGGACGGCAAGCTCGACATCATCAACTTCATGTATCCGGCGCCGACGCACAAGTACACCGACCTTGCGCCGGAGACCCAGGAGCTGCTGGCCTCGCAGGCCGTCCGCGCGCAGATCCACACCTTCACGTACGACGAGAATGATGCTGGTTGCACGCCGCTCACGAGGGCGGGCCACCTGGACCTGGAACAGCTGAAGGCCCTGCCCACCCCCGAAGCCCAGCGCGCCGCAGTCCTCGAGGTCTGCGCCCGTGTGGCGACCCTGGACGGCCCGGCCCGTGAGGCCGACGTGGAGAACCTCATCGAGGAGATCAAGGTCCTGCGCCCGGACCACGAGGTCACGCTGCCCGGCGTCGAGGACCGGCAGTGGGCGGCCGAACTCCGCGGCCAGGAACAGGAGTCGCCGGCGTCACCACCGCCCGTCGCCGTCAGCACCCACGGGCAGTACCTCCCCGGCGTCAAGGTCAACGCCAGGACGGGACCGGCCCCGCTCGAATCGCTCACCCTCCCGGCGCCGGAGAAGGCCACCGTGAGCGCCCATAACTTCCTGCCCGGCGTCGCCCGGCAGACGAAGCCGATCGCCGCCCCGGCCGTGGGCAACACCCCCGCGGCTTCCTCGCAGGTGCCCCCGGCCCCCGAGCAGTCGCGTGACACAGGGATGGGAGTGTGACCCCGCGCATGGACAGCCCCAGACGCACCCGCCCCGCGCGGCCCCGAACCCCTCGTCCGGACGCGCCGACGCCCGCCGCCTCTCCGCTCCCTTTCCTGCGCCGTTTCCTCCACCAGGACAAGGACGACGCCTGGGCCGTCCGCCTCCTCCCCCGCATCGTCTTCGGCGTGGCCGCGCTCTACACGGTGATCACCCTCGCCGCGCAGAGCGGCTCCAGCTTCGTCGCCGTCGTCACCGTGCTGTTCCTCGGCCTCGTGCTCTGGTTCCTCCGCCGCCGCACCCAGCTGCTCCTGGCGCTCGGGGTGAGCATCCTCGCCATCGCCTTCACCGGATACTTCTCCGCGGTCGGCGACGCGGCCCGCACCAGTGAGGACGCGAGCGCCACCGTCACCGGCACCGCCGCCTTCGGCTACTGGGCCCTCGCCGGAATGGCGCTCCTCGGTGCCTGGATGGTGAAGGAGCACCCGGGCCGACGGGGCGTCACCGTGGTGCTCGCGGATGTGATCCTCGTCATCGCGTCCGTCGTCGGGATGTTCCTGCCGGAAGCAGGTGTTCCGATCGGTTTCCTCGGCGTGCTCGGCGTACTGGCGATCCGCGGAAGCAGCGCGAAAGCGGTTGCAGCCCGTGTGGGCCAGGCACTTGGCCGCCTGCGGACGCGCAAAGCCAGTGACCCCACGGACAGTTGAGGCTCGTGTGAACGTTTCGTCTCGTCACTGTGCCAAGTCGGCACACGCTTTGCAGATGCGTTGCACGGGGTTGACGGAACGTCCTAGGCTCCCCCCCGATCACGTATCACCACGGGGGACGACACACATGCCTATGGCCAGCCATACGGCGCTGCCCGCACGCCTCGCGCGCGGGCCGGTACGGGGAACGGGGGCGGGGACGGGGGTCCACACTCCCCACGCCGCCCTGCCCTGCCAGCGCCGACCGGACGTCTTCCAGCACCCGCTGCTGGAGGCACCCACGGACATTCCGTACACCTCGCCCGAACAGCGCCACCAGCACCTCGTACTGCTCCGCACCGCCCGCGACCTGTGCGCTTCCTGCCCGCTCTGGGCGGAATGCCTTCAGGACGCCGTCGCCCACGCCGAGCCCTACGGCTACGCGGCCGCGACCACTCTCGACGACCGCCGCTGGATCCGTCGCGCGCTCGGCGTCGGCGACGCGAACGGCGATCTGCCCACCCACACGGTGGACGGCCCCGGCGCGGGTCCCGGCGCGGGCCCCGGGTACAGCGCCGGCGAAACGTCACGGCGTCTGCTCCGGCTGCGCTCCCGCACCACCGACACGGCCGCCCGGCACGCCACCGAACGCGGACTGCCCACCGTCGAGCGAATCCTCGACGCGTTCGATGCGCGCCAGGACCAACTGGCCAGGCAACGAAGCGAGTTGCCTGCCATCCCGAGGCAATTGCAGCAGCACACCACCGCACAGCCGACCCACAGCGACCACCGCGGGCCGAGACACTCCCACCCGCACGCAGACCCGGAAAGCAGGAACGAGGACATGGCAGCGGCCGAGTCCGGGCAGCGGATCGCCTTCTCCTACGAGGATCCCGCCCAGGCCGTACGACAGGCCCTGCTGGCCCCCCTGGTCCGCTCCACCCTGCCCACGCTCGCCGTCCTCGAGCAGCTGGTCACGATGCTGGCGAGCGTGCCGGGCGGCGAGATCGCGCCGGAGCTGCCGGACACCCTCCGCGGTGCGCGCAAGGCCGTGGAGGCGCTGGCCCCGGAGGGAAGCCCGCACGACCCCGCCGAGAACGCCGCGGACACCGCGGGCCCGCTGCGCACCCTCACCGGCTCGGTCTCCGTCGAACTCGCCACCGCCGACCCGGTGGCGGCCCTGCGACGCGACTTCCTGGAACCGCTGCTGCGCGAGCTGGCCTCCTCCCTCGCCAACATAGAGAAGGTCGCGACCATGCTGGCCGCGACCGGCGCCCCGGACGGCGGCGAGATCCACCTGGAGCCGATCCGCACCGCGCTGCAAGGCATCCGCGCGTGCCTCCCGCACCCGGCCCCGGCCGGCAGGACGTCCACCGGCACGGGCCACGCCACCGCCCTCGCACCCTCCGGTGCCCCCAGCATCCGGGCGGCCGTGGAGACGGCCGTGTCGGCCTTCCCCGGGCCGTTCTCCGCCCGCGACGTCCTGCGCGCCCTGCCGCCCGGCGTCTACGGCGACCCGTCGAAGACGATCAGCAACGTCCTGTCCGCCCTCGTCAAGTCGGGCCGCCTTCGACGCCTCGCCCGAGGCACGTACGCTCGCACCGTCGACGTCACTTCGGACGTCGCCGTGGGCGTCGCCGTGGACGCCTCCGAGCAGGACGAGGCCAAGAGCGCCTGAGCCGGAACCGAGCCGGAAGGAATCCAGACCCCCGATGACCGAACCGACGCCGCCACCCCCCGCCACGGCGGACGCCCAGGTGCACGTCTTCTCCCCCAACGCCGGCCTGATCGACGGCGTTCCGGTCACCGCCCCGCCCTACGGCGACATCCAGGACGTGGTTCTGGCGATCCTCCAGCAGCGCGCCCAGCAACTCGGCGCCCCCACCCCGGCCACCATCACCGACAACCGCTACGGCGGCGCCATCCGCCTCTTGATCCACCCGGACGGCACGACGGAACAGCTGGGCTGAGCCTTCGTCACCCGCCCGGCCCGCAGCCGCGTCGACGCGCCCCCGCCCCGGTCAGGCCCGGGAGCCGGGTTCCCCGGGCGGGGCGCCGACGGCGTCGATGTCGGCGAGGATCTGCCGCGTGAGACGGAGCTCGATCCCCAGAATGTCGCGGCGGAACTTCCCCGGATCCTTCGCGTAGCGGGCCCTGCCCGCCTCGGAGGTGAAGGCCGAGGCGGGGACCGCGTCCTGGCCCGGCGGGATGAACTTCTGCACCTCTTCGATGGCCGCCACCGCGTAGGCCATCGCGCCGCGGTGCCTGTGGTGTTCGGATTCGGGCGAGTTGAGCATCTCGAGTCCGGCACGGCCTGAGACGTCGGACGCGACCGCCGCGAACTCACCGGGATCGATGATCTCGGACGGCGTCGCGCCACCGAAGGCGGGCGGCGGCGGCGGAATCTCGTCCGACATCAGGAAGGTGAAATTGCGGTTGCGGCCGCACTCCCGGCAGGCGCCCTCGTAGACGGCGACGATGTCCTCACCGCGCTGCTCCAGACGGTGCCGGCGATCGAAGTCGGGACTCCCGCACTCGCACGCGTGCAAGTCCATGTACAGGTGCGCTTCCAACGAGGAACGGGCTCTCAACATGACATGATCCTAGGGCTGTTGTGCGATTTGGGCATGTACCGGCCCGGGGAGGGACATCACATGGACGGCTGGGCCAATCCCCGGACGCCGATGGGCACACTGCCGCAGTACCCGCACGCGCACCAGGACCAACTCGTGTCGGCCGCGGGGCGCGCCATGGCCTCCGTGGCCGCCGCCGTCCTCGGAGACAGGCTGGACTCTCTCGACGCGGACCGGACCGGCGACGGACGTCGGTACTTCGTCCTGACGGACAGCCGGGGCGAGTCCGCGAAGGTCTGGGTGGACGCCGTTCCCCTGGTGAGAGGGACGCTGGCGGACACGGCGACGAACACGACCTCGCAGAACTACGTGATCCGCGTCTCCGACCGCCTTCCGACCGAGAGGTTGGACCGGGTACTCGCCCACGAACTCGGCGAGCTCATGGCCGTACGCGAACGCGCCGCCGAGGGTCTGGCGCCCGTGCGGGAAGACCTTCTGCGCGAAGGAGCCCAGCTCCCGGCGACTCCGGACCTGTCCGCGGGGGACCGGGGCCGCATAGGTGAGCTCAACTGGCTCGCCTCGCGCAGTACAGCCCCCGATCTCTCCCCCCGGCAGCAGCTGGAGGCGCGTGCGGAGTTCTCCGCGCTGCTTGATCCGTACGGCATCCGACCGACGGTGGCGATGAGCGACGGGGAGGCGTTCGCGCTCCAGGAGCGGGCGGCCCGCGTCCGGTACAGGGCGTCCTACAGCTCCCTCTCCACGGACGCCGTGAGTCTCCTCGACGCGCTCGCCCACCCCATGGAGAACCTCTCCCCCGCCGACGCCACCGCCCTCCAGGCGTCCCGGGACGCCGCCCTGCGGGCCGAGCGGCAGGTCGAGGCGTTCATCGGGCGACGCGAGGTCACCATGCCGACGCCCGGCTACGACCAGAACGGGCTGCCGCTCCCCCGCGACGAGCTCGAACCCGCCGCCGAGCGGTGGGCGGAGTACCGCGCCCAGGTCAGCGAGCGCACGGTACGGACACTGGAGGGGCAACTCGCCGAAGGGCTACTCCCGTTGCGCAGTGTCGTGATCGGCGGCGGGGCGAGCCTCACCGGGCGGGACCCGGAGGCACTGCTGGTGGACGGGGCGGGCCGCTGGCACCTGGACCCCGGTGACGGGATCGTGCAGTCGGCGGACCAGGACCGCGACCTCGCGCAGTGGATGGGCGTCGACCCGTACGCGGCGGTCGACGACCCCCGGCACCGCATCTCCATCCACGCCGTCCGGGTCTGGGAGGACCAGCTCGCCACCCAGGGTGACGTGGTGAACGGCCACGCCCGGCTACGCCTGGGCCGGGACGGTGAACTCCTCGCCGAAGTACGCACATTGGGCGAGGACGGCAAGGAGAGCGCCACTCCCCTCTGGGTGGCCTGTGACGGCACCCCCAGCATCGCCACCGGCCTCACACCCGAGCTCGTACCGGGAATGCCGCGCGGGGACTTCCCCGTGGAGAGCCGCGGCGAAGCCGTACGGCTGATCAGCGATCGGCTGCGGGAGCTGGAGGGGCAGGGGTTCGCCGGTGCGGACGAGATGCGCACCTGGCTGACCCGGGCCGAACGGAGCGGCGCGGACACCAGAACGCTGCTCGGCGCGCTGAACTCCTACGCGGCACTGAGGGACGCCCTCTCGGCCGGCCTGGGCACCGCGGACGAGACCCGCATGAGCAACTGCTTCACGGCCCTCGAGTCGACGCAGAAGTGGGAGGCGGCGCGCGAGGCCGCCGAGGGCCGGGCGCTGCTCGGCGACGAGGTCGCCGAGGGCCGTTTCGACCCGCGCGTCGCCGACGAGTGGATCGTCGTGGGGTCCGGCGGAACCGCCGTCGCCAACGCGGAGATCATCCTGCTCCGGAATCCCGACTCCCACGTCACGATCATCGGTTCGAAACCGCCGCCGGCGCTGCTGCACCAGGTCCAGTTCCCGGCGATGGAGCGGCGATACGGCCATGGCGAGGGCGGCCAGCAGCGCCTGACCTTCGTCGAAGCACGTGTCGGGGCCATCGAGACCTACCAGGACGAGAAGGGCGAGACCCGCTTCCAGGTCCCCTACACCGAGAAGGGGACCGGGGAACCGCGAGTGGCCCGGAGCGACGGCTACGTCACCAGCCTCGGCCGCACCAACCCCCTCCCGCCCGCTCTCCAGGTCCTCGCCGACGAGGTGCGCGACCGAGGCGGGGAGATCTCCGGGGACCTGCTGTTCGACAGGGACGACCAGTACATCGGCTACGGGCTCACCTTCGCCGTGGACGGCAGGGAGCACCGCGTCGACGTGGACGGCGCGGCCTCCTGGCAGCTGCCGCGCGAGATCTTCGCCCCGGAGACGGGAATCCAGGGCCGGTTGAACGAGATGGGCGTCCGCGCTCTGCCGTCCGAGACCGGCAACGCGGCCCCCGGCTTCTCCCCGATCGCCCGTCAGAGCGCCCTGCGCGCACGCGCCGTCGCGGCGGCAGCGGCGGGCGACCCCGAAGCTGTACGCCGCATGTCGACGATCCCGGAACGCTGGCGGCGCCCGGACCCGGGCCAGTCCCAGGACCTGGGCGCGAATCCACCGGCGACCGGCCCCCGGTCCCCCGCCCTGCCCCAGCAGAACTCCGAGCCCGCCGCGGAACACTCGTCTGCCGCGGAACCCACCCCCGAGACGGAACACGCACCCGCCGCGGAACCCACCCCCGAGACGGAACACGCGCCTGCCGCGGAACCCACCCCCGAGGCGGAACACGCGCCTGCCGCGGAACCCACCCCTGAGGCGGAGCAGACCTCGAAGCCCGCGGCCGGCCCCGGGCCAAGCCCAGCACCCGCACCCGCACCCGCACCAGCGCCGACCTCGTCCCCGGGACCGGCGTCATCCCCGACCCCAGCGCCGGCACCCGCTCCCTCCCCCGCCCCCGGTGGCGTCCCCGGTTCGCATCTGTGGCAGATGGGTGTCCCCCGGGGCGGCGCCAGCCGGCCGCCCGCCCCCGTCCAGCCACCGCCGCAGCAGCGACAACCGCCGGGCCATGAGCGACCCGAGCCGGGGGTCGACAGGGACACCTGACGACCGTCCGACGAGCAGGGACAAAGCAGGGGCCCGGAGACGAATCTCCGGGCCCCTGCCTTTGTCCACGTGCCGCCGTCGGGTGTCAGTCCGTCGGCTGCTGTCGCTTGGGCCGCCAGACGACCAACGCGCTGGTCTGCTGGACCTCCTGGTACGGCACCAGGTCCCGCCGGTAGGAGGCGTGCACCGCCGCCTCCCGCTGCTGCATGGTCGCGGCCGCGCCGTCCAGCGCGGCCTCCAGCTCCGCGGCCCTCGCCTGGAGCGCGGCCACCTGGTTCTCCAGCTCGATGATCCGCTTGATGCCGGCCAGGTTGATGCCCTCGTCCTGGGACAGGGCCTGCACCGTGCGCAGCAGCTCGATGTCGCGTGCCGAGTAACGGCGCCCCCGGCCGGCGGTGCGGTCGGGGGAGACGAGACCCAGGCGGTCGTACTGGCGCAGCGTCTGCGGATGCAGGCCCGAGAGCTGGGCCGCCACCGAGATGACGTAGACCGGAGTCTCCTGGGTCAGTTCATACGGGTTACGCCGACGGCCGTCCATCACTCTCATGCTCCCTTCGCGGCCTCGAACAGCTCCGCCCGCGGGTCCTCGCCCGCGGTCGCCTCGCGATACGCCTCCAGCGCTTCACGAGCCTTCCCCGACAGGTCCTTCGGGACACTCACCTCGACGGTGACCAACAGGTCGCCGCGGGTGCCGTCCTTGCGGACCGCGCCCTTGCCCCGCGCCCGCATGGTGCGGCCGTTGGGCGTGCCGGGCGGAAGCTTCAAGGTCAGGGACGGCCCACCGAGCGTCGGCACCTTGATCTCGCCGCCGAGTGCCGCCTCGGTGAACGTCACCGGGACGGTCACCGTCAGGTTGTCCTCCTTGCGGCCGAACACCGGGTGGGCGCCGACGTGGACGACGACGTACAGGTCGCCCGCCGGGCCGCCGCGCTCGCCCGGGGCGCCCTTGCCGCGCAGCCGGATGCGCTGGCCGTCCGTCACCCCCGCGGGGATGCGGACCTGCATGGTCCGTGACGACTTCGCGCGGCCGCTGCCCTTGCAGTCCAGGCAGGGATGCTCGGCGATCAGGCCCCGGCCCTTGCAGTCCGGGCACGGGTCGGTCAGGGAGAAGCCGCCCCCGGAACCCCTCGCCACCTGGCCGGTGCCCACACAGGTCGGGCACACGCGCGGGGTGCCGTTCTTGTCGCCCGTCCCCGAACACGCCTTGCAGGGGGCCTGCGAGGACATGCGCAGCGGGACGGTCGCGCCCTCGATCGCCTCCGTGAAGGTCAGGGTGACCTCGGTGTCGATGTCCTGGCCGCGCCGGGGCTGGGTGCGGGTCGTACCGGGGCCGCCGCGGTTGAACAGGCCGCCGAACACGTCCCCGATGCCGCCGCCGAAGCCGCCCTGCGCGCCGCCGCCCTGGGCACCGCCTCCGAAGAGGTCGCCCAGGTCGAAGTTGAAGTTGCCGCCCGCGCCCGGGCCGGGGCGGAAGCCGCCGTTGCCGAAGAGGGCGCGTGCCTCGTCGTACTCCTTGCGCTTCTTGGGGTCACCGAGGACGTCGTTCGCCTCGGAGATCTCCTTGAAGCGTTCCTCCGCCTTGGTGTTGCCCTTGTTGGCGTCCGGATGGAACTCGCGGGCGAGTTTGCGGTACGCCTTCTTGATCTCGGCCTCGGTGGCGTCCTTGGGGACGCCGAGGACCTTGTAGAAGTCCTTCTCGACGAAGTCCTTGGTGCTCATCCTCGACGTCCCTCCTCCCACCAGCTCATCCGATCGAGCTCAGCCCTCGTCCGGGCCACCGCTCTCCTTGTCGTCGGCCGCCTCGGCCTCGTCGGCCGTCGACGCCTGCGCACCGGGCTGCGGTTCGGCCACGGCCACCCGCGCGGGGCGGATGGTGCGTTCGCCGATCCGATACCCGGGCTGCAGGATCGCCACGCACGTCGTCTCGGTGACGTCGGGCGCGTAGCTGTGCATCAGGGCCTCGTGGATCGTCGGGTCGAAGGGCTCGCCCTCCTTGCCGAACTGCTGGAGGCCCATCTTGGCCGCGACGGTCTCCAGCGATTCGCCGACCGACTTGAAGCCGCCGACGAACTCGCCGTGCTCGCGCGCGCGCCCGATGTCGTCGAGGACGGGCAGGAGCTCGGTCAGGAGGTTCGCGATGGCGATCTCCTTGACCGCGATCCGGTCGCGCTCGACCCGGCGGCGGTAGTTCTGGTACTCGGCCTGGAGGCGCTGGAGGTCCGCGGTGCGCTCGCCCAGAGCGGTGCGCACCTGGTCCAACTGGGCCACCAGACCGGCTGTCTGGTTCGCGTCCCCGGCCGGGGCCGCCCCCGCCGCCGAGGCGGGGGAGGGGGTGGCCGTCGGCTCGGCGTCTTCAGGGGTGGCGCCGGAGGGGACGTCGGGCTTCTCCTCGAAGCCCGGGGTCTCCTCCGTCACGCGGCACCGTCCTTGCGCTCGTCGTCCACGATCTCGGCGTCCACGACGTCGTCGTCGGCCTTGGGAGCGTCGGCCTTGGGGGCGTCGGCACCCTGACCGGCCTGGGCGTCGGCGTACATGGCCTGCCCGACCTTCTGCGAGACCGCGGCGACCTTCTCGGTGGCGGTGCGGATCTCGGCGGTGTCCTCGCCCTTGAGCGCGGCCTTCAGCTCCTCGACGGCGGCCTCGACCTCGGTCTTGACCTCGCCCGGGACCTTGTCCTCGTTGTCCTTGAGGAACTTCTCCGTCTGGTAGACGAGCTGCTCGCCCTGGTTGCGGGACTCGGCGGCCTCGCGACGGCGGTGGTCCTCGTCCGCGTACTGCTCGGCCTCCTGGCGCATGCGGTCGACCTCGTCCTTCGGCAGCGAGGAGCCGCCGGTGACGGTCATCTTCTGCTCCTTGCCCGTGCCGAGGTCCTTGGCCGTGACGTGCATGATGCCGTTGGCGTCGATGTCGAAGGCGACCTCGATCTGCGGGACGCCACGCGGGGCCGGCGGCAGACCGGTCAGCTCGAACATGCCGAGCTTCTTGTTGTACGCCGCGATCTCGCGCTCGCCCTGGTAGACCTGGATCTGCACCGACGGCTGGTTGTCCTCGGCCGTCGTGAAGATCTCCGAACGCTTCGTCGGGATCGTCGTGTTGCGCTCGATCAGCTTGGTCATGATGCCGCCCTTGGTCTCGATACCGAGGGACAGCGGGGTCACGTCGAGGAGCAGGACGTCCTTGACCTCACCCTTGAGGACACCGGCCTGGAGCGCGGCGCCGATGGCGACGACCTCGTCCGGGTTCACGCCCTTGTTGGCGTCCTGGCCGCCGGTCAGCTCCCTGACGAGCTCGGCGACGGCGGGCATCCGGGTCGAACCACCGACGAGAACGACGTGGTCGATCTCGGAGAGGTTGATGCCGGCGTCCTTGATGACGTTGTGGAACGGCGTCTTGCACCGCTCCAGCAGGTCGGCCGTCAGCTGCTGGAACTGGGCGCGCGTGAGCTTCTCGTCCAGGTGCAGCGGGCCCTCGGCGGAGGCCGTGATGTAGGGCAGGTTGATCGAGGTCTCGGTGGACGAGGACAGCTCGATCTTCGCCTTCTCGGCGGCCTCACGCAGACGCTGGAGCGCCATCTTGTCCTTGGCGAGGTCCACGCCGTGGCCGGCCTTGAACTGCTGCACCAGGTAGTCGACGACACGCTGGTCCCAGTCGTCACCACCGAGGTGGTTGTCGCCGTTGGTGGCCTTCACCTCGACGACGCCGTCGCCGATCTCCAGGAGGGACACGTCGAACGTTCCGCCACCGAGGTCGAAGACGAGGATCGTCTGGTCGTCCTTGTCGAGGCCGTACGCGAGCGCGGCCGCGGTGGGCTCGTTGACGATGCGAAGGACGTTGAGACCGGCGATCTCACCGGCTTCCTTCGTCGCCTGACGCTCGGAGTCGTTGAAGTACGCCGGGACGGTGATGACCGCGTCGGCCACCTTCTCGCCCAGGTAGGCCTCCGCGTCGCGCTTGAGCTTCTGCAGGATGAACGCGCTCATCTGCTGCGGGTTGAAGTTCTTCCCGTCGAGCTCGATCGTCCAGTCCGTGCCCATGTGACGCTTCACGGAGCGGATGGTCCGGTCCACGTTCGTGACTGCCTGGCGCTTGGCCACCTCGCCGACGAGCACTTCACCGTTCTTGGCGAAGGCGACGACGGACGGCGTGGTCCTGGCACCCTCGGCGTTGGTGATGACGGTGGGCTCGCCGCCCTCCAGAACGCTGACGACGGAGTTGGTTGTGCCCAGGTCGATGCCGACCGCACGTGCCATGGTGATCTTCCTCCAGCTGACTTGAGTGGAACGGACTCAAGTGTGCACGAGCCTCAGCCATCGGTCAACAGACCTGAGTCGTCCCCACTCAACTCTTATCCGTTCCTTACGCGCAAGGAAGCGTTGACCTGCGGAGATACGGATCGTCCCGGGCGCCGCACACCCGATTCCGGGTGGTGTGCGGGGTCCTCGGATTGACGCCGGGGCGCGTAGACCGACGCGGAGCCCGAAGCGGAACGCGGCCCGGGACGTGCCGCCGGGCGTGCCGCGGAACGGCCCGCGACCCGCGCCTCCCGAGCGACGCCGCCGACGCCTTGGACCCCTTCGGTACCCGCGGTACCGGCCCGCCGCGTCCGCCCGGCCGGCCGGTCGCGGCGGCCACGCGCGCGTGGCGGCCCGTACACCGCGACCCGCAGCATCCCGAGTACGACGACGAGTGCCCCGCCCGCCACCCACCACACCGCGTGCGGGTCGGCCCATCCGGCGTGCACCAGCACCCCGACGAGCACCGTGGCGAAGGCTGCCACACCGAACAGCACGGTCACCCCCTGCGCGGTGAGCCCCAGTCGCCGCAGCCGGTGGGCCAGATGGTCGGACGCGCCCCGCAGCAACGGCCGCCGGGCGAGCCGCCGCGACAGCACGACCAGGACGACGTCGGCCACGGCGACCGCGGTGAGCGCGAGCAGCACCCCCGCACCGACGACCGGGGCGTGCCCCGCGCGGGTGATCACGGCGGCCGCGGCGAGCAGGAAGCCCGCGAAGAGCGACCCGCACGCCCCCAGGGCGACACGCGCGGGAGGCCAGTTGTGCATGAGGAACCCGGTCAGCGCGGCGGCGAACACGCTCAGCAGTACCGCCAGACCGTCCATGACCTCGACGGCGGCGCAGGCGGCCACCCCGAAGGCGGTGACGACCCCGACGGTCCCGGCCACCCCGTCGGCGTGGTCGAGCGAACGGAAGGCGAGGGCGACGAAGGTGATCCAGCCGACACCGGCCGCGCCGGCCATCACCCCGGTCTCGCCGTACGGCACCACGAAGGCCGCCGCGACCGCCGTACCGATCACCAGGAACCGCGCGTTGAGCCGCCACACGTCGGCGACCAGCCCGAGCGCGGCGACGGCGCCGCCCGCGACGAGCAGCACCTCGATGCCGTCCCCGAGCGGGGCGATGCCCGTCCAGTCCCCGGCGACCGCGACGAGGCAGGTGGCGAGCACCACGGCGGCACCCCCGAACAGGGGCACCCGCCGCTGCCGCTGCCGCCGGTCGAGCAACCCCAGGCGCAGGGCGGGTACGCGCAGCAGCGCGGCGAGGACGGCGGCGAGGAACAGGGCGGTGATGGCGGCGACGATCCCGTAGAGCACGGATATAAATTAGTCACATATGTACCAATTTGGTACGAATAACACGGCCGAGTTGCGACCCGATCCCCACCGAAGCCCGGCCGGACGCCCACCGGAACCGGCCGACCGCCCACCGGAACCGGTCGGCCGTCCGCCGAAATCAGGCGGACTCCGACCAGAACCCGCCCCCCGACCCGACCGGGATCCGCCCCGGATGTGCCCCGCATCCGCCCCGGACCCGACCCGAAACCGACCCGATTCTGAGGCAACCCTCAGCGACTGAGATCACTCCGCATCCCGCTACAGTGCGACGGAGGGTACGGGGTACTCTCAGACGGACTGCATAAGTTACCGCTTAGTAATTTCCCTCGCAGGCCCGAGGAGCCCCCAAATGCAACTCGTTGCGATCATCGTGTCGCTGCTTCTGACCGTGGTCGGCGTCGCGCTCATCGCACGTGCCATCGGCCAGTTCGTCCGGTACTTCAAGCTGGGCCAGCCGCTCCCCGCCGGAACCCGGACGGACAATCCGTACGCGCGCAGCGTCACGCTGGTACGGGAGTTCCTCGGGCACACGCGGATGAACCGCTGGGGCATCGTGGGCTTCGCCCACTGGTTCGTGGCGATCGGCTTCCTGACGCTGCCGCCGACCCTCGCCCAGGCCTTCGGCCAGCTCTTCGAGGCCGACTGGGTGCTGCCGTTCATCGGCGACTTCCTGCCGTTCGAGCTCTACATCGAGTTCATCGGCGTGATGACGATCCTGGGCATCGTCGTCCTCATGGCGATCCGCCTGGCGAACCTGCCCTCCCGCGCCGGCCGCAAGTCCCGCTTCGCCGGCTCCAAGTCCGGCCAGGCCTACTTCGTCGAGTACGTCATCCTCACCATCGGCCTCGCGATCTACGTGCTGCGGGGCCTGGAGGGTGCGCTGCACCACGTGGAGCACTACGAGGCCGGCTACTTCGCCTCGTACCCGCTCGTCCTGGCCTTCAAGGGGCTGGGCGTCACCACGCTCCAGAACCTGGTCTACCTGGTCGCGATGATCAAGATCGGGACGTCGTTCATCTGGATGATCGTGGTCTCGCTCAACACCAACATGGGTGTGGCCTGGCACCGGTTCCTGGCGTTCCCGAACATCTGGTTCAAGCGCAACGCCGACGGCGCGACCGCGCTGGGCGCCCTGCAGCCGATGACGTCGGGCGGCAAGCCGATCGACTTCGCCGACCCCGGCGACGACGACGTCTTCGGCGTCTCCCAGGTCGAGCAGTTCTCCTGGAAGGGCCTGCTGGACTTCTCCACGTGCACCGAGTGCGGCCGCTGCCAGTCCCAGTGCCCCGCCTGGAACACCGGCAAGCCGCTCTCCCCCAAGCTCCTGATCATGTCGCTGCGCGACCACGCCCACGCCAAGGCCCCTTACCTGCTCGCCGGTGGCGGCAAGACCATGGAGGGCGAGGAGAAGGCCTCCGCCGAGCAGCTGGCGGACGTGCCCGCCGCCGCGCTCGCCGAGGCCGAACGCCCGCTGATCGGCACCGCCGAAGAGAACGGTGTCATCGACCCGGACGTGCTGTGGTCGTGCACCACCTGCGGCGCCTGCGTCGAGCAGTGCCCCGTCGACATCGAGCACGTAGACCACATCGTCGACATGCGCCGCTACCAGGTCATGATCGAGTCGGCGTTCCCGTCCGAGGCGGGCACCATGCTCAAGAACCTGGAGAAGAAGGGCAACCCCTGGGGGCTGGCCAAGAAGCAGCGCCTGGAGTGGACGAAGGAGGTCGACTTCGACATCCCCGTCGTCGGCCGTGACCTCGAGGACCTGAGCGAGGTCGACTACCTGTACTGGGTCGGCTGCGCCGGCGCCCTGGAAGACCGCGCCAAGAAGACCACCAAGGCGTTCGCCGAGCTCCTGCACATCGCGGGCGTCAAGTTCGCGATCATGGGCGGCGACGAGAAGTGCACCGGCGACTCCGCCCGCCGCCTCGGCAACGAGCCCCTGTTCCAGGAACTCGGCATGGAAAACGTCATGGCGCTCAACACCGCCTTCGGCGAGGAGATCGACGACGACGGCAAGGTCACCTCGGAGTCGCGCAAGCCGAAGTCGGCGAAGAAGATCGTCGCGACCTGCCCGCACTGCCTCAACACCCTCGGCAACGAATACCCGCAGCTCGGCGGCGACTACGAGGTCATCCACCACACCCAGCTGCTCCAGCACCTCATCGACGAGGGCAAGCTGATCCCGGTGACCCCGGTCGAGGGCCTCATCACCTACCACGACCCCTGCTACCTGGGCCGCCACAACAAGATCTACACGCCGCCGCGCGAGATCATCGCCAACGTTCCGGGTCTGCGGAACGAGGAGATGCACCGTCACAAGGAGCGCGGCTTCTGCTGCGGTGCCGGCGGCGCCCGGATGTGGATGGAGGAGCGGATCGGCAAGCGCATCAACAACGAGCGCGTCGACGAAGCCCTCTCCCTCAACCCCGACATCGTCTCCACCGCCTGCCCGTTCTGCCTCGTCATGCTGACCGACTCGGTCAACGGCAAGAAGAACGAGGGCAAGGCCAAGGAATCGATCCAGGTCGTCGACGTCTCCCAGCTCCTGCTGGAGTCGGTCAAGACCCCGGTCGACGACGAGCCCCCGGCGGACGGGACGGCGACCGAGAACGAGCCCGAACCGCAGCCGGTGAAGTAGCCCGAACGGCCGTACCCCCGCCGTACCGACGCCCCCGAGTCCCGCCGTGGACCCGGGGGCGTCGCCGTTCCCGCCCGCACGCCCCCGGCACCCCTCCACCCCCTACGGACCTCCCCCGACGCACCACTGGATCCCGCCCCGTTACTCCCCTTAGGGGATGTCACAGCTCGGCAGCAAAGCCGTCCCCGGACGGCAGGGCCCGGCACGTGACTCTCCGGGACCAGGTACGTTCGAAGGCGTGGCTGGATTCAGGATCGGACGCGGCGGCCGGGACAACCGTGCCCCGCAAACGCGACCGCAACACCCTCAGAACGGGCAGCAGGCGCCCCGGGGACCGTCGGGACCCTCGGGGCCGTCGTACGGCTACCCGTCGGCCCAGCAGCCGTACCCGCAGCAGCGTCCGCAGTACGGCGGCACGGGCGGGGACGGCGGCCAGTGGCCGCAGGCGAACGGCGGAGGCTACGACGGCCGGAACGGCGACGAGCCGGAGTACTTCGGCGGCGACGCCCCGTACGGCGCTCCGGGCGGCCCCGGCGGCCCGGGGGGTGCCCCGTACGACCCGTACGCCGCGAACAACCCCGGTCACACCCAGGCCTTCTCGATCGACGAGCACAGCCAGTACGACCAGTACAACCAGGGTGGCACCTATCACGCCGGCTCCGCCCCGGCGGGCCCGGTCGGCCCGCGTCTGCACTGGAAGGAGCTGCTGAAGGGCATCGTCCTCACCCCGAAGCAGACCTTCCTCCAGATGCGGGACTACTCGATGTGGGGCCCCGCCCTCGTCGTCACGTTCCTCTACGGCCTGCTCGCGGTCTTCGGCTTCGACGACACCCGCGCGGACGCGATCAACGCGACGCTGTCCAACGCGATCCCGATCGTCCTGACGACGGCCGTCGCGATGGTGCTGAGCTCCTTCATCCTGGGCGTGGTCACCCACACCCTGGCCCGCCAGCTGGGCGGCGACGGCGCCTGGCAGCCCACGGTCGGCCTCTCCATGCTGATCATGTCGCTCACGGACGCCCCGCGTCTGGTCGTGGCGATGTTCTTCGGCGGCGACGCGTCCTTCGTACAGCTGCTGGGCTGGGCGACCTGGGTGGCGGCCGGCGCCCTGCTGACCCTGATGGTCGGCCGCTCGCACGACCTGCCGTGGCCGAAGGCGCTGGGCGCGTCGTCGATCCAGCTGATCGCGCTGCTGTCGATCGTGAAGCTGGGCACCTTCTAGAACCTCGCGCATATCCCCAGGGCCCTCGGCGCATCGCCGGGGGCCTTCGGCATGCCGTCACCAGGAGCAACCACCCCCACTCCCCAAACGGTCACATACACACCCGAAAACCGACCGAACAACAGGCATGTCGCACCATGACAACTACAGAGCGTAATATATTGTGACTGTTCCCTACAACCTCCAACGAGGAGTGCGCGTGAAAGCTCGCTTTGGCGTGAGGCGGGGAACGGTGCTCGTGGCCGCCCTGCTGGTTGCCGTCATCGCCCTGATCCTTCCGGGATCGGCATCCGCCCGGACGGACGACAACCGACCCGGCTCGGACCACTGGGGCGTGATCACCCGCAACACGATCGGCTCCCCGGTCGCCGAGCTCCGCAACGGGCCGTTCGGCTCGTACAACGTGACGGGCACCTCCGCGAGGCCGCCCTACGGCCGGGGGAGCCTTGGCATCGAGGTGGCGAACAACTCCACCACGCTGGGCCCTCCCAGCGAGAAGGTCGACTTCGGCAACGAGGTGGACTTCTACGGGAAGTCGCTGCTGGGACTGCGCCGAGTCGGTTTCCACGTCTTCCAGACGCTCGAGAACATCGGCTACGGCGGCGTGACGAACATGCCGAACATCAGGTTCGAGATCGACCCGAACCTGAACACCCTCTCCGACTACGCCACGCTGGTGTGGCTGCCGCCCGCGTCCCCGAGCGTGAACAGCTGGAGCCCGTTCCTCGACGCCACCACGACCGGCGGCTGGGCCTTCTCGCCGAGCAACGCGGCCACCGTGACCGGCTGCACCTTCGCCGCCCCCTGCACGTTCACCGCGCTGAGGACCGCGTTCAGGTCCGCCAACGCCAGGCCGACGGTCTACACGGTCGCCGTGGGCAAGGGACGCGACTTCATGTGGATCGGCGCGGTCGACGGCCTCCGCCTCAACGACTACGTCTACGACTTCGAGCGGGACGGCGTGAAGGTGCTTCGCCAGAAGTGACGCGGACGAACTCGGGGAAACCTACGCAAACTTGAGCCGGATCGGGCCGGCCGACGCCAGAGACGGCCGGCCCACCCACCTCGTGTCACAGGCGGCCCGCACACCGAGGGCCGCGCCGGGCGGGGTCGCTAGAGGGCTTCCCTGGAAGGCGTGACGGCCTCCCCCGCCTTGCGCACGACCGGCAGAACGCTCCACGGGAAGTTGATCCAGTCGTCGGTCCGCTTCCAGACGTACTCGCACTTCACCAGCGACTGCGACTTCTCGTAGACGACGGCGCTGCGCACCTCTGCGACGGCGTCCAGGCAGAAGTCGCGCACGAGCTTGAGCGTCTTGCCCGTGTCGGCGACGTCGTCCGTGATCAGGACCTTCTTGTCCGAGAAGTCGATGACGTCGGGCACGGGCGCGAGCATGACGGGCATCTCGAGCGTGGTCCCCACCCCGGTGTAGAACTCCACGTTCACCAGGGAGATGTTCTTGCAGTCGAGGGCGTAGGCGAGCCCGCCGGCGACGAACACACCGCCGCGGGCGATGCTCAGCACGACGTCGGGCACGTAGCCGTCGTCGGCGATGGTCTGCGCGAGCTCCCGGACGGCCGTGCCGAACTGCTCGTAGGTCAGGTTCTCCCGAGGTACGCCCGCGCCGCTCACGGCCTCGTCGCCGCTCGTGGCGCCGCCGCTGCTCACACCTGGGTCCGGTGGAAGTTGAGGAAGGACCGGGAGGCCGTCGGTCCGCGCTGGCCCTGGTACCTGGACCCGTACCGCTCGCTGCCGTACGGCGACTCGGCGGGCGAGGTGAGCCGGAACATGCAGAGCTGACCGATCTTCATACCGGGCCAGAGCTTGATCGGCAGGGTGGCGAGGTTGGACAGCTCGAGCGTCACATGCCCGGAGAATCCGGGGTCGATGAACCCGGCGGTGGAGTGCGTGACCAGCCCGAGCCGCCCGAGGGAACTCTTGCCCTCGAGCCGTGACGCGAGATCGTCGGGCAGCGTGATGACCTCATAGGTGCTCGCGAGCACGAACTCCCCCGGGTGGAGGATGAACGGCTCGTCGCCCTCGGGCTCCACGAGCCGGGTGAGGTCGGCCTGCTCGACGGCGGGGTCGATGTGCGGGTACCGATGGTTCTCGAACACCCGGAACAGCCGGTCGAGCCGCACGTCGATGCTCGACGGCTGCACCATGGATTCGTCGTAGGGATCGATCCGCACGCGCCCGGCATCGATCTCGGCCCGGATGTCCTTGTCTGAGAGAAGCACGCCCCGAGGATACGCAAAGCGCGCGGAGCGACCACCATCGGACGACTCCGCGCGCCAGTCCGGCGGCGCCACCGGCGCCTCCGGCCCTGCTTGCCGCTACCGCTTCTCGAGCGTCACCGGTACGACACTCCGCAACCGCGTGCACCGAGGACACCGGACGAGCCGCCCGGGACCGAGCCGCTCGGCCTGCTGCATCGGGAACGAAGCGGTACTGAACACGTGCCCGTCGGCACAACGGACGACGGTGCGCTCCATCAAGTCCATGAGTCCCTTCCCCAAGAGCCCTGTCCGGCTGCTGCTCACCGGACAACGAAAGCCACATTACGGGACGAACGGGACGACCCTCCAGGCGGCACTCCGACCCCGCCCGACCCCACTTCCACCGCCACACCGTACGCCCCAACTCCGGCCTGGCGCAGCCGGATCCCTCCCCCGCAGCGCACTCAGGCCCCACGGCTTCATCGCCCGGGGCCTGGCATGAGGTAGAGTTACGGAGCGTTCCGACCCGGTCCCAGACCGGCGTCTTACGCGGGTGTAGTTTAATGGTAGAACATCAGCTTCCCAAGCTGAGAGCGCGAGTTCGATTCTCGTCACCCGCTCCATGTGAAACCCCCAGGTCGATGACCCGGGGGTTCTTTGTTGTCTAGACCGGTAGGCGGGGCGCGCACCACATCCGCACCATAAGGGCGCGACTAGCTGCCCGTGGGCTCCTCGTCGTGGTGCACGGGGTTGTGATCCTTTCCCTTGTGGTGCTTCGCACGCTCGGCGCGGACCAGGTCGTCGAGGCCGGCCGCCAAGTCGCGCTGACGCTCTTCGTCGGAGTGCTGGTAGATCAGCGCGGCCTTCTCGGACGACTGGCCGGCCCGGACCATCGTGTCCTTGAGGGTCGCGCCCGACCGGGTCGAGAGCGTGTGTCCGGTGTGGCGAAGATCGTAGAAGCGGAAGCCGTCCGGAAGCCCGGCGGCGATGCGAGCCCGACGCCACTTCCGGCCGAACGAGGTGCGCCGGAAGGGAGCGCCCTTCTCGCCCACGAACACCAAGCCGTCGGGCCCCTTCTCGGCGAACCAGGCGAGGTGCTGCCGTACCTCCTTGTGGAGGAAGGCCGGGAGGAGGACGGCCCGGACACCCGCGTCGGACTTGGTCTCGCCGGGGGCGCGCCTGCCGTTGGTCCGCTCCGGTTCGGCGACGCGGACGCGGATCACCATGTGGTCAAGATCGACGTCCCGGCGACGAAGGCCGGCCAGCTCCTCGGGACGCATCGGGCCGTAGGCGCCGAGGTAGACCATGAGCCGCCAACGGATGCCGATCGCGTCGGCGAGGGTGTCCACCTGGGCGACCGTGGCGATACGGCGTTCGGCGGCGGACTCCTTGCCCGCTCCCTTGATACGGCACGGATTGCGGGTGATCAGGTCGTCGTCGACGGCCGTCTCAAGGATGCCTTTGAGGAGGCGGTACGCCTTGGCGACGGTGGTCTTGGCCCTGGTGGTCCGGAGCCGCTCCGCCCGCCACTCGCGGACGCGGGGAGCGGTGATCTCGTCCAGGTCGAGCGTGCCGAAGGTCGGGAGGATGTGCAGGCGTAGGAGGTGCCGGTACAGATCCTCGGTCCGAACGGCCAGCTCCCGTTCCTCGACCCACTTCTCGGCGTAGACACGGAAGTTGACCGCCCCGGCATCAGGGGCGCGCCAGTCACCGCGGCTGAGGTCCGCTTCGACCTGGGACAGCCAGATCTCCGCGTCCTTCTTCGTGTCGAAGGTCTCGTCCGCGCGGATGCGCTCACCGTCGGGCCCGAGATACGACGCCGTCCACTTACCGGACCGGTACTGACGCACCGCGCCGAAGCGGCGACGCCTCCCCTTCATGTTGGCCATCAGGCAGCCCTCCGAAGGACGGTGCGGCGAAGTCGGATCGGCTCGACGGTGCGGGACTGAATGAACTCCTCGACCGCGCTCTCGGGGATGCGGACATGCCGGCCGACCTTCACGTACCGGATGCGCCGTTCCTCGATCAGCCGCCTAGGAAAGCGCGGAGTCGTGCCGAGCAGCTCGGCGACCTGGTCGACGGACAGGTAGCGGTCGGTCATGGGGTGAGTTCTCCTTCCAAGTCAGATACGTCAGGTGTGCTTGAGGCGGCGAACAGGGCTTCTGCGGCGGTCAACCCGGTACCGGCGAAGCGCCAGTGCGAGAGGACGAGGACGGTGTCCGGGTCCGGGAGTGGGTGGCCGGCCAGGGTCGCGCGTTCGCGGGTGAGTGCTTCGTTGTGGTCGGCGCGTTCCTGGCGAAGGGCGCCCAGGGTGACGGAGTACGCGCGGGACTTGGTCGAGAAGTGACCGCGGAAGCCGAGCATGTGGGCCCACTTGCGCAGCCGAAGCTCTTCGAGTTCGGGCAGTCCTCCGAGGTGCCAGCAGGTGAGGATCATCCGGCGGGCGTGGTCGGTGACGTCGGTGCCGATCAGGTCGGTGATGGGGTTGCGGATCGGGCGGTCGATGGTGCCGGTCGCGCTCTCCGCTCCCTTGGTGGCGTACTTGGCGATGTACGCGGCGACGGCCCGGCTGGTCAGGTCAGTGGTTCCGGTGAAGTCGGCGGAGCGGATAGGGCGGATGTCGAGCTGTTCGCCGAAGCGGAAGGTGTGGGCGCGCCCGTCGAGGGTGGGACCGGGGGTCTCGGCGAGCCGGGCAGCCGAGCGGATCGCGTCGGTGAGGAGTTCTGTCGTGGCCCAGACGGGCGGGGAGTCGTCGGCGCCTTCGGGGCCGTCGAGGCGGATCACGGCATGGAAGTGCACGGCTCCGCGCCGCTGGTACTCGGCAACTTTGGCGTACGAGAGCTTGAGGCAGTGGCGCAGTTCGGAGCGGGTGATGCCTCCGCGGGAGGCGAGCTGTTGGCGTAGGTAGGTGGTGAACCGGGCCCACAGAGCACCGGCGTGCGCGTTCCAGAGGACGGCATCGCGGTAGTCGTATCGCTCCGGGTTCAGCGGGGTCCCGAGGGCGGAGTCGTCGTCCGGGTGGAGGCGCCCGCAGCGGCAGCGACCACCGCCGGGCCGGTTGTGGACGGGCCCGAAGGACGGAGCGGTGAAGGTGGCGAAGACCCGGGGGTGTTGGGCGACGGTCGGGCCGATCCCCTTGCCGCCGCTCAGGCCGGCCGTGACGAGGTGGAAGGTGTCCTTGCGGTAGACCTCGGCGCAGGCGGCGCAGCGGGTCGCGCGGCGGTTGTTGCAGCGGATGAGGAGCTGCCCGGCGGGAAGGTCGCGGTCGACGACTTCGCGGACGATTTCGCCGGTGGCGGCGTGGACGTCCAGGCGGTGGCCCTCCATCCGTACGGGCCGCTCGCAGCCGCCGAGGCGCTGAACCTGGTGTGCGTAGGTGCTGAGGTCGCCGTGCTGGGCGAGGGCGGCCAGTTGGCGGATGGCTCCGGTGGGAGCCTCGGGACGCATGTGCGGGTTCCTCCTTGGAGGGGCGGGAGTTGGGGAAGGACGTCCCGGCCTGCATAGGGGGCTAGACAGCACGAGCGGGCCGGGATGCTGCGCAGACGAGGTCAGCGGCGGTCGCTCTTGAGGATCGAGCGGATGACGACCGCGCAGACGGCCACGGAAGCGGCAGTGACGGCGACCGCGAGGAGCATGGAGACCAGGACCGCGCCGACGACCAGGACCAGGGCTCCCCCACCGGCGGCGAGGGTGAGCACGCTGCCCGGGGTGAGTTGGACCGTCGGCCGGCTGGAGGCGGGGGCCGCCGAGACCGGGGCCGGGGCATAGCCGGTGGGGTTGTAGACCGACGGGCTGTAGGTCGTCGTGGGCGTGTTGGTGGGGATTGGTGCGGTGTCCGGGCGGGGGTACTTGGGGGTGAACACGGGGCGGTCCCTTCTGTGGTCAGTCGAGGAGCGTGGCGACGGCGGGGGCGAGAACGCTGTTGGCGACGAGGTAGCCGCCGAGCAGGAGCAGGGCGACCAGCCACCACGGCGGGCGGGCGAGCTGGATGCCGAGGACGGCGACGACGAGCACGGCGAACCAGAGCGGGACAGTCATGGCAGCGGTCTCCTGTCAGGCCTTGCAGCGGTGGGTGCGGGCGGCGAGTTCGGCGGCGGCGCGGCTGTCGTACTCGGTTGAGAAGTCGCAGCGGGGTGCGGTGCAGGCAGCGAGGTGGCGGGTGCGGCCGCGGGCGATGTAGGAAGCGACCTGTACGGGGCCGATGCGGCGGACGTTGCGGAAGCGCGGGTTCACGGTGTTCGTCCCCTCAGAGGTGGGCGGCGACAGAGGGCGTCATGGACGGGGGCAGACCCAGCCGGGCGCGGACGGCATCGGGGTCGGCGGCGAGACCGGTGGTGGAGCGGTGTTCCTCGGCCAGGGCCTGGGCGCGGTCGACGAGGGCGGGCGGGAGGGTGACGGCCGGGGCAGGCGTCGGGGCGGGGACAGCCGCGACCGGTTCGGGGGTTGCGGCCAGCTCCGAATCCGAGTCCGGGCCGGTGACCAGGGCCGGAAACGCGTCGTGTCGGGGCGCGTCGACCCCAGCCGGAACGTGGACCGGTTTGGTGTCCGTCTCGGGCGTAGCCGTGGCCGTGGGCACGTCGGGGGTGCGTGGCGTGTGGGCGAGCAGGGTTCCACCGAAGAAGGCGACGGCGGGCCAGCCGGCCACCACGACGCGGAGCGACGCGGGGACGTCGTCCAGGTCGAGGAGGCCGGCGGTGGCGATGTTGGCCCCGAAAGATGCGGCCAGGGCGATCAGGAACCACAGCCGCGGCCCCCCGGCCGGTTGTCCGGCGCGCTGCTGTTCGCGCATCCGGCGCCAGGAGGCGACAAGCAGCAGGTCGACGGAGACGGGGTAGGCCCATGCTTTCCAGCCGCCCTGTCCGGCCGCGTCGGCGAGGTCGTGAAGGTGCGAGAAGGACAGGGCACCCGCGATGACTGCTTGGACGATCACCGCGTCTACGCGGGCGAGCTGGGCACGCATCGGCTCGCGATTCCTTCCGTGCGGTCAGTTGGCGGACTTGAGTGAGTCGGCACGCTCACGGGCCAGACGGGCCACCTCGGCGACGTCGGCGTCGCCAGGCGTGCGGGCCGCGATGCGCTCCAACAGGTCTGCCTTGCGGTTCATGAGCGCCGCGTACTCGGCGGAGGTGCGGTTCGGGTTCTGGCGCAGCGCGGCCAGGTCGGCGATGAGCGCGCTGACCTCGGCGATGGAGGGGCGTGACATGGGCTTCCTTCCGGTTCGAGGCATGGGAGGGGTAGGGAGTTGGCGCGAGGCGGTCACGCCGACCGTGGGGAGGGTGGTGCGGCTACTCGGTCACCGGGCGGGCGGTGGGCACGCCGGCCGGGGCGAACGCCTTGGAGGACTCGACGGCGACGACGGGCCGGAAGGCGTCGAGGCGGGGCAGTTCCGGCACCAGGGCGGCCGTGTCGCGGCAGATGGCCGCCGCCTCATCGAGGGACAGGTGCGGCGAGCGGGCACGGGACCAGCCGCCGGAGGAGTCGCCGACGATCGCGACGCCGGGCCGTTCAGCCGGGATGGAGGTGGCGGCGAGCGCCGCTTCCGGGGAGATGTCGGCGAGCGCCATGTTCGCCGAGGACTCGTCATTGACCCGGTGGCAGATGCGGCCGGTGAGCTGGGCGCGGAGCATGGTCGCGCCCTTGCCGAGTTCGGAACCGAAGCGCTGCCCGCACACCTCCAAGTAGATGCCGGCCGCGCGGCCGAGCTGGGCGATCCGGATCAGCTTGGTGACCATGGCGTCACGTCGCTTCTCGTCATCGCGGCTCGCGGCGAGGAAGAGTTCCGCAACCTCGTCGACGACGACCACGACCGGCACCGGCCGCACCGCGTCGGGCAGCCCCCACACGTCCGAAGTGAGCACGGCATCCGGGCCCGCAGCGGACGAGAGACCGATGAGCCGGAACCGTGCCTCCATCTCTTCCAGCAGGACGTCAAGAAGTTCGTTCGCCCGGTCCGGGGTATCGGCGAGGGCGGACAGCCGGGGTGCGAACGGCGCAAGCTCGACACCCCATTTGCAGTCGACCCCGACGAGCACGACCCGTTGCCGCGCCAGGCCGCATACCAGGTTCCGCAGGTATACAGACTTCCCGGACTGCGTCGCGCCGAGGATGAGTTCATGCGGCACGGCACGGAAGTCCCTTACGTGCCAACGTCCGTCATCCCGAAGCGCCAGCGGAAGGGTGAGCGGCCCGCGTTGCTTCCACCGCCGTGCGGGCTGCACGTCGGATAGAACGTCCCAGCCGATCAGTCGCAGTTCGAGCCAGCCCGGCTTGGTCGGGCGGATGTGTACGGCGTGCGCGGCCCAGGCGTGGCGCAGCCGGTCGGCCGAGGCCATGAAGTCCTCAGGGGCCTGCCCGGTCGCCATGCGCAGTCGCATCACGAGCCCGGACCCGGTCGGCCACGGCAGCGACCGACGAGGCGGAACGGGGGTGGCTTCCCGTCCGATCATCCGGGCCGTGGCCCGACGGACGGCCGAGGCCGGGACCGTCAGGCCGCACGCGTCCATCGTGGCCCGGTAGGTCGTGAGCACGCGCAGCGCGACGAACGGATAGCCGACCAGCCACCAGAACGCGACCGGCATCCGACGGCGCAGAACCAGCAACGCGACGATTGCCAGCAGGCACAGGGCGAGCGCCCACACGGTGTCCGTCATGGCGATCAGCCCTGCACCGAGGCGGGGGCGTTGACCATGACGGCGTCCGCCCGGTAGGCGATGCCGTGACGCATGCGTCCGCCGAACTCGCTCTCCCACGGCCGGGCCACGAGGCCGGGCAGGATGACGGGAGCTCCCATCACGAGGCCCTCACCAACGCCCTTCTCGGGGACGGTGACCTTGATCATGTCCGAACCGCCCGCCGCGATGAACACCAGCTCCAGCACCATGAGCCGGTCGTTGGTGATCGGGTCGACGGCGATCTCGCCGGTCTGACGGTCCCTCACCTTCACCTCAGGCAGCTTCGTGACCAGCAGCGTCGCAGCCGAGGAGTCAACGGGGATAACGCGCATTTCGTGAACCTCGCTTGATCGGCGACGCCGTGTCGACGCCGCACCGAACTGGATACCCCCCTAGACAGTAGAGGGAGTGGTCCGCCCTAACTGTCTAGGGGGGTTGACGAAGACGATAGCCCGATGGACCGTCAACTGTCTAGGGGGGTATACGTGCGTGTCTCGATACGCTCGCCCGCGCTACGGCAGCATCAAGTGCAGGGCGGTCGCGTCGTCCCGAGACTTGCCCCGTGGCCAACGCCGCCCCTCGGGATCGTCGGCCTCGACCTCTCGAACGCGGCGGAGAAGCTCACGGGGCCCGGACGCGGTGAGTACGTCCAACGTCTCTTGCCAGGTGGCCAGTTGGAAGCGATCGACGAGGCGCGTTGCGCCGTCGCTCAGCAGCGTCACGGACGTCAGGGACTCCAGCGGCGCCGCCCCGGTGAGCGCGTGTTCAGCCGCGCGCGGTTCGGGTCCGGCGATCCAGAAGCCGCCCGGCTGGTTACGGAGTTCCGTCAAGGCGGTTCGGTACTCGGCCAGGGCCGCGGAGTGTTCCGGTGAGCCGGTGGGCAGCACGTCGACCGGCCCGCGCAGCCGCTTGCCGACGTCGTCCATGCGGCGGTCGGTGACGACGGACGGAGCGCCGTCCCGCTCGGCGAGGAGAAGGGACGAGTCCCCGAGCACCAGGTACTCCAGAGCTCCCGCGTCCATCCGGACGGCGATGACCGTACTCGTCGGGCTGGCCCGAAAGGTCAGATCGCAGGTGTCCTCGTGCAGGGACCGGACGGCGCGGATCGCATCGGTGAGGCACTGGGCGAGCGGCCGGGTGGGGTGCGCCGTGATGGTGCTCAGCAGCAGCCCGCCCAGCGTCGCGGAGAACCAGGCGACGCCATGCGCACACCCGGTCTCCGCTCCGGCCACTCCGGCACCGTCGAGGAGGACGGCCGCCCGCGGTGCGGCAGCGGCGAAGTCCTCGTTTTCCCGGCCCGGTTCGCCAGGCAGTGAGTCGAGGGCGACCCTCACGCCGACGGATCCTCGTCGTGCCGGTAGAGGGGGGTGAGCAGTTCGACCGACTGCGGTTCGCTGGTCTCGGGGTCGTAGTCGACGCCGACCAGCGCGGAGAAGCGATGGTCGCCCACCTGGCCCCACAGCGCGTTCAGGTCGGACGCGAGCAGCTGCACGACGCCGAGGGAGCCTTGCGTATGGATACCGGCGATGGCGAGGAGCGAGCCGTTGCCGTCAGGGCGCGGCAGCCTGCCGACGTATCCCACGTCGTACGAGCGGGCCGGATCACTGTCCTGTCCCGACCGGTAAGCGGTACCGATCCGCCGGTCGACGACGGTCCAGGGCCCCGCTTCCGTGCGCTCCCAGCGCAGTACGGGATCCTGCGCGTAGGTGTCCCACATCTGCTGAGACATGCGAGGGCCGCAGACGACGACCAGGCCGTCACGGTTGAGGTCGACTTCCCCGCTCACCGGGACGTGCTCCGAGGTGACGTCGAGACCGTACGACCGCGCGAGATCTTCGAGACGCTTGCCCGAGCTGACGTCGTCCACGGCGACGACCGTACGGCCGCGCTCGTCGTCCCGCCGCAGCGGAGTCGCGACGATGACCGCTCCTCGCCCGAGGAAGGCACCTTCCGGCGCCGGTCCGGTATGACGGATTTGGTGAATCCGCCCACGGCTCAGCCCGGCCTTCTCGGCGATCTGCGCGTACGAGAGCCCTTGGGCGTGAAGATCCTGAACCACGCGCCGACGGAGCCGGGCGAGCTCGGTCACCTCCTGTTGCGCGTCGGCCAACCTGGTCGTCACCTCGCGCAGGAGCAGGTACGGATCATCGATCGCCGTGATCCGCTGCAACTCGTCCGACATGACCACACCTCCTAGAAGTACCCAGGAGTCTAGGGCCCTAGACGGAACAGGCGGGAGACGCCGCCCGCTACGAACACCGATCACGTAGAACCTCGCCCTGCGCCGAGGCACACCCCGGGGGCTCACCCTCCACTGCCCACGAGGCGACCAAGCTCCACCACCGAGCAGGACGCGGACGGCATCACGCACCCACCCGCGCCAGGTCGGCCCAGATACACCGCCCACCGGCCGGCCGGTCCTGCACGCCCCAGTCCTTCGCGCAGGCCGCAATCAGCATCAGCCCGCGGCCGCCCTCCTCGACGGGACTCCTCACACTGCGCACCTGGGGTTCCTCGTCGCCCCCCTGGTCGATCACCTGGATACGCACCCGGTCGTCACCGAAGCCGACGACCACGAGAAACCATCCGCGGTACCAGCCGCTGCGCGAGTGCCGGACGGCATTGGCCGCGAGTTCGCCGACGATCAGGACGGCGTCGTCGACGAGGTCTGAACCCTCGTCCTCGAGCAGGGACCGGACGAAGTGACGCGCCTCCGCCACCTGCCAGGCCAGGCCCGGGAACAGGCGGCACCAACTTTTGAGCATGGCGAACTCTCCTCTTTGTCTAGGGGGCTAGACGACACAGCGAGCAGAGTATTCCCATGCATGACCCATGAGCCAGGCATCTAGAGGAATTATTCCTCTATCGAGTGGCGGAGTGCTCCAACTCCTGAAACTCCCGCATCACACGGAGCAGCAGTTCCCGCACCTCGACGCCGAAGATCGCGGCCTCTTCGAAGCGGGCGAAGGTGTGCTCATACATCGCGATCTCGGCCGAGTCGTCCACGACTTGCTCACCACGGAAGCCCTCGACGACGACCGCCCGCCGGTCGCACAGCGTAAACCCGTGACGCGGCATGACGGGTACCGCCCGACGCCACGGGATGACTCCGAGACGTACCGTGCTCAGACTCTCGACGGCAAGCAGCCGGTCGAACTGTGCAAGCATCAGCGCCGGGTTCCCCGGCCAGGTCCTCAACACCGCCTCAGTCAGCACGAACACAGACTCCCGCCCCGGCTCGTACAGGAGACTCTGTCGCTCCACCCGGTCGGCGACAGCACGGCCGACCGCCTCAGGAGTCGAGTCCGGCGAACTTTCGAAGACGTGACGGGCGTACTCCGCGCTCTGGAGCATGGCCGGCAGAACGACACACTGGAACGAGCGCACCAACCGAGCGGACCGCACCGCATCATCGAGCGCCGCCCCGACGGACATTGCATCCTCAGGTCCCTCGACCATGTCCGACGCAGCTTCCACGAGGGCCAGGAGGTCACGCACCTCGCGAGTGGTCGCGTCGTCGAGACCGAGGGCACGCGACAAGCGGCCCAAAACGTCGGCGCTCGGGACCATCCGACCGTTCTCCACCTTGGACACAGTCGGCTGCCCGACACCAGCCCGCTGCGCCAACACAGCACCCGTCAACCCGGCCCGCGTACGAAGCTCCCGAAGACGCACCCCAAGCGCTTGCATGCGCTCCCGCCGCTCACTCCCCATAGGCAGGGTTCTACACCACGAGGCAGTCCGAACCAGGCGCGCGAGCCTAGATGATCAAGGTCGCTGCGAGCATGATTCAAACTTTCTCTACTGGTTCAAGGCGGCTCGCTCCGCTCCCCGCGCGCGGCCCGGCCCCCGGCCGGGCCTGCGCTCCTGCCTTCGTCCCGCTCCAGCCCGGCCGGCGCCCGTGCCGCGCTCACAGCAATCAGCCACCTGACGCCAGAGAAGGGCTACGTCGTGGCTGGGACGGCCGACTCCACGGCTTGGCCTACGTTCTGAGGACGGGATGAGCGAGCCATTCGTAGGGTTGGCTCACCCAGGGCGCCGGCTCGGCGACGTAGCCTCCGTCGGACAATTGGATCCCGGTCAGCTCGAACCTCTCCGGGCTGCGGCCCACGTGGTGCTACTCGTCGTCAGGAGTCGTCTGGTCGTTCCACAGACTGCCCGAAGTGCCGGAAGCTTGCGGAGCCATGATGACTCGTCCCAAAGCCGATCACCGCCCGCAACTCTTCACGACCCCAAGACCGACCAACAGTCAGCCCGATGTCCACCTGCCGGCCAGGCAGTCCCAGACAGCAAAGAGGTCGGGGAACAGACCTCATTCCCCGACCCGCACTTCAACCGCCTTTCGCCCACCGTGCCAAGGATCGTTGCACCGCGCCAGAGGACCCCATGGGACTCAGAGCCGGACCATCAGCGGCTCTGGATCACGTGCACCAGCCACGCGAACCCGTCGTGGATCACTTGCGATGCGACACTCACGACCAGGTCTATCCACCAGGTTGCGTTCAGGTGAAGCGCCCCCTTCCTGCCTCGCGGCGGGACTACGGGCGAGAAATCTTCCCGCGTACCAGCAGTGAAGCATGTGGCCTGAGTCACTGATAGATGCGATTCCGTGAGTGAATTATCACGGAACGTGAGTAATGACTCAAATCATTTGCCTACCACGGACGTTGCGGCGCAATCCGATTGATCTGGCTGCTCTAGATAGCGATAGCGGCATGCGCCCTGAGCACCTGGAGCCGCCCGACTGCATCCGTGGAGCCGCGGACATGTTCGGCGGCCACCGTCGGGAGCGCAGCATTAGCCGTCGTGACTTCTAGGTGCCCGACACTGGAGCACCCCTCCGGGAACAGCAGGGAATCGCAGCAACCACCGCAAAAAACGCACGGGTCGGCGTCTCGCCAGGTCAGCGCCCACCCTCATACGCGATCTTCCAAACTGATGCCCCAAGGCCCGGACCGCAGCGCTTGACTCGACCATTGAGACTCCACCAACCTCGCACGAACAGCCGGAACCCGGCACCCCGCTTCACGGAATTCAAAAAGGACCTACTTCGGGGAAGTGGCCTTACCAAGAACGTCCAGGATTCGCGTCGAGGATTCATTTCGCGGGGCCACCAAAGCCAAAACCGCCGCCACAATAAACGTCAGGCGGATACTGTCGGCCACCTTACCTTGGTCCGAGATCGGGGGGACCAATGGAAGAACGATAGCCGCCGCAATCAATAGGAGAACAGGAACAATATGGCGAATCAGTTGCCTGACGTGATCCTTGAGTACCACCTCTGGAGCATTCTCCAACAGCTTGTTCCGATCATTCACAAGAAGAGCACTGACCCCATTAGCGAGGGATACCGAAACTCTATCAAAATCGCTAGGGCCTGAGGCGCAGGCGATCAACTTTTTATGCCGCCTCACAACATGTGCAACTTTCAAAGCCTCGACGGCGGTTTGTGAAAATACATCAGCATGCCACCGGCCAATGCGAGATCTAATGGCTAGCGTGTCCTGACACGCCCCTGCCAGGTCTTCCAGAGCTGCAACGATCCGCCGCGAAACCCCACTCGATTGCCACTCCAGTCGGCTGCGTGACACTAGGGCTGCGGTCTCCAGCATCACGAGAGCTGTTCGGTTGTAGACCGAACCAGGCAGCACTCGCCTCCTAGCGAATTTATACATCCACAACTCAAAGAAAAATACGGCTGCGAAGAACGAAATTGGAACGATGGCCGCCCCGACAGTGTAGGCTACCCAAGACTCGCTAACCACCGAATAGGTTGCACTGAACGAAGGGTAGACGGCGAAAGAAATAAAGAGGAACCGCCTTAGGAATCTATTTTTTCTACCCCTCCCCTTCATCACCCTCAAGCTAAGGGCAAAAATAAAAAAGAGGATAATTCCGATCAATAGACCGACGAATACTTCGGCAGCCTGCGTTGATTCACTCCAAAGATTAAGGAATGCGGATGTTGCAGCAGCAAGCCCGAACATCAACGCAAATAAGGTCAACTGAATTACTGGCATCCACAAAGCCGTACGGTACCGGCTTCGCGCACGGGATTGAATAACAGAACGTCTCACTCTCTCACGCAAGAGTAGACGTTGCGCGTCATCGATTCCAGACAGATCGTCTACCCACGATAGTCCCTCTTGGACCGTCTTACGAAAAGCTGAACGCGCATCGCGTCGCAACGGTTCCAAAAGGTTAAACATTGATTCCTTCCAAGGTCATAGCCCGATTTCCGTGGAGGACCGGAGCTCTACGAAGAAGCCACTGAGAGCGTTATCCTAGGCCGTCGTGGGCTCAACAGGCACACATCACTGAACCGCCCGCCAGACAGACCCGACCGATGACCCTACGACACAAGCCGATAGCGTGGCTGCGGCCGGTGAGGGTACAGCGAGGCACACGCGCGCCTGGTCGGCCGGCGCACCCGCCGTCGTGGCTGGCTTTCGTCAGCTGAGGTTCGTGCCACTGCCGTGCCAGATGCAGGGGTCAGGCACGGTCAACGAGGTGGGCCAGCAGTCAAGTTGCTGGCCATCTCCCCGGGCGTCAGAGCCGCAGGCCACCGGCACGACAGCCCCGCCTCTCTCCTAAAGCGGTGCTCAGTCGGTCGTGGCTGTCTGTGGACTCGTACCGCCCGATGTGCCACGCGCAGGGCGGTAACCTGCTGCGTTGTCCAGGACCCAAGCGGCTTCCGAAGCCGTGTGCACAGGATCGAACTGCCGGGGGCTGGTCAACAGCTAGGAGCAAGCTCTGACCACGGTGGATGCCGACAGACAGAAGGGGGCGGGAGTCGGTCTCACTTGGCTCCCGCCCCCTTCTCGCTGCACCTAACGGTTCGTGTGGGCCGAGCGTGTGAGCCACACGCGAACGGTGGCCTCCTACGTCGCGCACCGAGGAAAGGCCGCCACCCATATTCGGAGGCATCCACAGCCCTGGGGTTGCCAGAATGGTCGCCATGGTACGACGGCAGACCCCTGCATACGCCTGGCCCGGTCACCTAGTTCGACGTCAGACGAGACAGCGCCTCGTCTACCTGGACCTCAACCATTGGATCAGCCTGGCCAAGGCCGCTACGGGACACCGATCCGGAGGGCCCTACCAGCCGGCGCTCACTGCGGTGCAAGATGCTGCCCGTTCCGGGCTGTATCTCTTCCCCTTGTCTCTGACTCACTACATGGAAATGGCAGGGATCCAGGATCCACGCCAGCGAGCCGACATCGCCGATGTGATGGAAGAGGTCTCGGGCTTCACCACCTTGCTCTCCCGGACGCACATCATGCGGCTGGAGGTCGAGGCAGCACTAGACCGTGCACTCGACACCGATTCACCGCATCTTGCAGATATCGAATTGCTAGGACACGGCATCGGTCATGCCATGGGTATTCGGGGCGGCTTGTCCATCCGTTCACCTTCCGGTGATGTCACCGACGAGACTCGCGCCGCCTGGCCAGATGGGCCAGCCGCTTTTGATCTGATGCTCGCGAATGCCCGTGAACAGCTTGAGCGCTCCATGCTGCGAGGGCCCACTGACGCCGAGGTGCCAGACCTGAAGGCAAACGGGTGGGACCCGGCATCCGCTAAGAGAAGCGCGGAAAACCGAGCGGAATCGGAGCGCCAGCTAGCTGAACGCCTCGACAATGATCCGCAGTATTGGAACCGCCTGCGCGACGTAGTACAGGCCCGGTACATGTCTCTCGAAGTCATCGACATGCTCACTCAGGCACTCCTTGACCGAGGCAGAACGCTTGCCGAAGTAGTCACGGGCAGAGAGTCAATCAGGGCCTTCGCGGACTGCATGCCTAGCGCCGGCATCCATGCGACCCTCACGGAAGCGGCACATCGTAACCGGGAGAAGTCATGGGAGCCGAACGACATCTTCGATATTGATGCGCTAAGCATCGCAGTGCCTTACTGCGACATTGTCGTAACCGAACGCTACGCGTCCCATGTCCTGCACGCTGCCCACCTGCCGCGATGGATGAAAACCGAAGTGGTACCCAGACTCAAGGACCTAACAGAATCGCTGGATCGCCAGTGAAGCGCGTCTACCGTCGCATGCGCGGAGAGGCCCCATCCCGTTCGCCGTCGCGCCAGGAAGAGTCGAACGGCTTGGGGCGAGATTTTAATCGGGCTCCGACTCGCGGGCCCGTGCGAGTGAAGGTCGACCGGTGGGGGCTGACGAGCTTGTCGGTTCCCAGAAGGTTGCGGGCAACATGGTGTTCCTATATGTGATGGCTGAGTTCGCTTGCTCCTGCGTCAGGTGCCTAGCGCTCGACAGATCAGCATCCTCCAGGTCTGCCTCAGTGAGCGCGGCCTCACTCAGGTCGGACTCCGTTAGGATCGCCCCACGCAGCTTGGCATTCGTGAGCGTTGCCCTGCGCAAGTTAACTCTCGTAAGTTTCGCTTTGACCAGGCTGGCGCCGTTGAGTGTCGCGCCGCGTAGCGAGGTCTCCGTCAAGGTTGCCTTAGCCAGGATGGCGTCCGTGAGTGTGGCCTGATACAGGTCGGCATTCGTCAGCGTGGCTTTGAACATGCTCGCCCCCGTAAGCGTTGCCGAGGACAAGTCCGTTTCCGTGAGCGTCGCCTGGCGAAGGTTGGCGTCTGAGAGTATGGCGCGTTCCAGGGCGACGTTCGTGAGATTGGCCCAGCGGAGGTTGGACCCCGTGAGTGTGGACCTTGATAGGTCGGCTCCCTCTAGCGTCGCCTCACGAAGGTCGACCTTTACGAGGGTAGCCGCCTGCAACTTGGCTCCGGTGAGCGTTGCCCGATACAGGCTAGCTTTCGAGAGGGTGGCCCCGCAGAGGTTGGCATTCGTGAGGGTTGCCTCCGCCAAGTAGGCGTCCGTGAGCGTCACTCCCCGCAGATCGGCACCTGTTAGATCAGCATGATTGAGTTCGGTACCGACGAGATGAAGGCCGTGCAGGTCAAGCCTCTCACGAGGATCGACGTGAGTACGTGATTCGGGGCGGGTGAGCGCCGTGAGTGCGGCTTGTACGTCCGGGGAGGGCTCATCAGGCCACTTCTCACGGTCCGACTCAACATCGGGGGTCGACTCTCCGGGCACTGGGATTACCCGAGCCTTGGGCGCGCGTTCGCGAATGAAGTGGTTAAGGACACGTGCGGCGTCAGTGGCAGCCTGTTCCGGCGCATCCTGCACGATCTGTTCCAGGGCAAGGATGCCCCCGATGCGGACATAAACCTCCGCCGAACCGAGTCGCTCAAGTGCTTTGGTGAAACGGTCGGTTATCTGTCCACGGCGCGTAAGTCGATAGGTGCGGGCAGTGTAGAGGAGGGCGATACCGGCGCCGAGCGCAGCGATGAGGGCCACCATGGCTGTGCGCAGACCTGTGACCAGAGCCGCTGATCCCTTGGCCAGCTCCCCTGTATCGATGTACTTGTCGTCAACGAGGTAAGGCCCCCGCCAGAGCATCCAAGGCACCCCTACCAACAAGAACAGCGCGCCAGCTGCGATCAGTGCGCCTACGCCCCACTTTCGACCAGCTCGCCGAAGCCGGGCCCCGTCTCGCCGCCGATCCAGCGCTGTCCTCGCACGCTTGGCTTGCCTGCGCTCGCCGCGCAGCGTTTGGATGACGTTCCAGGAACGCGGTCTCCTCATGCTCTGTACATGCTGCTGCGGCAGTGATTGGTTGCAGTCGTTCCGTCGTGAACAGGAGTCGGGTCGGTACGACGATGTACCGGGCCCGCTCCTGAGTAGGGGTAGGCATCGGGTGTCTCCAGCCAGTGAGTGTCTAACTGCATGACAACGGCGACAAACGATGGCGGACGAGCACGAACGTCGGCGGACCGTCAGCGCAGGTGAGAGCCGCACCAGCCCAAGGGAGCGCTCCGATCCAAGTTGCTTCGGGACGAAGAGGTCCTCATCCAAAGGTCTCACCGCCACGCTTCCGCCGGCGCGGCTTGCTCTGGTCGACGGCATGGCAGCGTGGCTGAGGCCGGTGGGGGTGCAGCGAGGCACACGCGTGCGTGCTTGGTCGGCGCGCCCGCCGTCGTGGCTGACTGTCGTCGGCTGAGGCTCAGGCACTCCGGGGCCCCAGCTCCGTCAAGGGACCTTCGAGGCGAAGAGACCGTGCCATTCGCGTGCCAGATCCTGCGGGAATCACGGGGAACAGCGGGAACTTGCCCCGGGTGGGACCAGGGCTCCAACATCGCTCCGCCACCAGTTCAGCGCAGCAACCGCCGCCAAGAAACCCAAGCTTCCCAAGCTCAGAGCGCCGCTCCGGACTGCCTACCTTCGCAAAGCACCACAGAAGCCCCCACTCATCGCAGTACCGTTCTCACTCTGGACAGCGCCGCCATTGAGTGGCGCGCACCGCCTCGTAGCGCCGGCATGCGGAGGGGTAGCACATGTGGAGCCTCAGGAAGATACGAAGCGAGTTCACCTTTCAGGGCCTCCTCCTGATCCCGCTGGCGTTTCTCGCTAGCGCTGCGCTTGCCGGGCTGATCATGCTTATTGAGGGTCCCGAGGATCCGCCCGTCAGTTCTGGAACACCATCGGCCACATACAAGCCAGTGCACTGGACGTATCAGGGCTACGAGTGCGCGGACGGTTGGCCGTCTGACTCCATCGGCCGCCAAGGAGCCTGCAGCCATCACGGAGGCGTTGTATCCGTGTTTGAAGGAGACGACGGAACAGTCCTCAGGTGCGGAGACGACGAGCACGCACCTCATCCAGACGAACAACAGCAGCAGGTAGAAGACTACGGGCGCGTCGTCTGCGTGTTCAGGTGACATCGGGTTCTAAACGCGGGATCACGGCCGCACCACTGGCGCACCAGATCGAGCGGGGAACAGCGGGGAACAACGGCGAAGCCACCGAGACCGACGAGGCAGCGCCCACAACGTTCACCCAGGTCAGCGCCCGAACCGGCCCCAAATGCCCGCAGCTTCCCAAGCTGAGAGCGCGAGTTCGATTCTCGTCACCCGCTCCATGATGAAACCCCAGGTCGGTGACCTGGGGTTTGTTTGTTGTCCGGGCCGCCGCGGTGCTAGTCGTTCCTCGTGAAGGTGCCGAGGCCGGTTGTGTCGAGGTTCTCGACCCGGACCTTGTCGGCGCGTCCGCCGGATCCGACGGTGAAGGTCACGCCGGACAGGCCCACGGCGTTTTCGCCGGTGGTGCGGTAGCTGAAGGTGTCACCGGCGTAGTGGCGCAAGGGGAACCGTTGCTTCTTGGGGCCGAGTTGCATGGTGAGTTGGTCCCCCTGGGCGCTGACGGTCATCGGGCCGTAGAACTCGTTGGCGTACGTTCCGGTGTAGGCGCTGTTCGCCTTGGCGGGTGCGGGCGAGGCCGGAGGCTTGTCGTAGTCGACGGGCGAGTGTTCCCCCGCCAGACTCTGCTTGATGATCGGCCCGAAGAACGCGAGCCAGTCGACGGTGGGCCCGCCCGTCTGCGCGGTGTCGAGGAAAGTGGCGGTGATCGACTCGGGCACGCCGACGGGCTGGCCGTTGGTCAGGACGACGATGCCGAGCTTCTCCGACGGCAGCAACGCGACGTTGGTGGCCGCCCCCAGCGCGAAGCCGCCGGAGTGGCCGAGCTTCAGCCTGCCCTGGTCGTCGTAGCTCACGTTCCAGCCGAGCCCGTAGAACCCGGAGCGGCCCACAGGCGAGTGCGGCGGCTCGGAGAGCATGTGCGGCAGGTGGGTCTCCTCCAGCGCGTCGGCGTCGACGACTTGCCGGCCCTCGAATGTGCCGTTGCCCAGTTGCAGGCGCAGCCACTTCGTCATGTCCCGGACCGTGGAGCTGGCCCCGCCCGCCGGGCTCTGGGCGTCCGCGTCACGCACGTACTCGGCGCGCCAGGTGTCCCCGGTCTGCACATGCAAGGCGGCCTTGTTCTCCGCCTTCTCGTAGTCGGCGAAGGAGGAGCTGGTGGAGTCCATGCCCAACGGCCGGTACAGCTTGTCGGCGGACAGCTTCTCCCAGCTGGTTCCCGCTGCTCGCGCTGCGGCGACACCGGCTTCGGTCAGCCCGAAGTTGGTGTACGCGTAGTGGGCACGGAAGGGGGCCAACGGTTCGTAGCGGAGGTGGTCCAGGATGTACGAGCGGTCGTAGCCGAGGTCTTCCAGGATGTCTCCGGCGTGGTCGGGCAGTCCGCTGCGATGCGAGAACAGGTCGGCCAGCGTGACATGGCGGGTGACCCATGGGTCCTTCAGGGCGAAACCGGGGCTGTGGTCGACGACCGGGTCGTCCCAACCGACGGTCTTCTCGCCCACGGCCGCGGCGACCACGGTGGACGCGACAGGCTTGGAGACCGAGGCGAGCTGGAAGACGGTGTCCGCTCCCACCGCGCCCTTCGTGCCTGCCTTCCGCACGCCGAACCCCTTCAGGTACACCACCTCGTCGTCGTGCACCACACCCACCGCGACTCCGGGCACGCCGGTGCGGCGCATGGCGTCCCGCACCACGTCGTCCAGCCGGCTCACCGCCTTCTCGACGTCGGCCCGGGTGAGCTGTGCCGGTGGCTGGGCAGGCGGGACGGTGGGCAGCGGCGACGTCGCGGCGGCCGCACGGCCGGCGGCGGTGGTGGTCGCGGCGGTGTCGCCACCGGACCCGGTACAGCCGACGGCCAGCGCCGCCACCAGGCCCAGTCCCGCCGCGGAGCGAAGGGAGCGGGGGCATGGACTGTCGAGTCGGAACATGTTCTCCATGGAAGTCCCTGCCCCGGCACCTGTCGCGCCCTGGCGAGCCGTTCGGGGCATCCGGCGTACGCCGTCACGCTCACCCGACCGGCGCGCCTCGGTCGGCGCAGGCAAGCCGGGACCTTGTGGACTGGTGAGGAAAGTGTCGTCGGCTCGAGCCCGACCCGGCAGACATTCCCGAGCCTTTGCGGCAGGTGGGCCCCAGTCCTCCCATGGTCGGGTCGCAGGGCTTTGCTCGCGTCGGTTTCGCGCCGCGCCGAACTCTGCCGTGCGACCGTCGCCGCGCGCCACGGCGACCGGCTCGTCATCGACACCAGGCTGCAACCCGGGCTCACCGTCGAGGGCAACCGCGGCCGGCTCGTCCGGCTCCTCACCAACGTCCTCACCAACGTCCTCGACAACGCCCAACGGCATGCCGATCGCCGCGTCGAGCTGGTCCTGCGCGGCGACCCGGACGCCGGCCTGGCCGTACTGGAGGTGACCGACGACGGACCCGGCATTCCCGATGACGACCGTGAGCGGATCTTCGAACGCTTCACCCGCCTGGACGACGCCCGCAGCCGCGACCTCGGCGGCGCCGGTCTCGGGCCGGCCATCGCCCGCGACATCGCGCAGCACCACGACGGCACGCTCCGCGCCGAACCCCACCCGCACGGCGCCCACCTCGTCGCCCGCCTCCCGCTGTCGCCGTCCGGATCCTGAAACCGGCAGCTCGCAGGCACGCGCGACCGACGGGATCCCGCGTGCAGGGTGTGCGGTGCCTAGGTCGGTGGGGGAGGGGTGGAACGCAGCCAGGTGTGGACGAGGCAGCCCGCCGCCGCGCCGACGACGTACCAGATCAGGTCGGGTGGATTGAAGGTGGAACCGAGCAGGAGGCGGGCGAAGGAGCTGCGTTCGGAGAGTTCGGCCGGCACGGGGCTGAGCTGGAGGAACTCGACGGCCCAACTGGCGGCCAGCGCAAGGGCGGCGGCGGTCGGAGGCGTCACCCGGGGCGCCGCCAGGACGACGAGCGTGAGAAGCATGACGGTGTACAGCGCGTCTCCGCCGTACTTGGCGACGTCCCCCACCGCCACGGCTCTGAGCCCCAGCGCCGTGGCCACGGTCGACGCCGCGGCCACGGCCGCCGCCAGGCGGGTTCTCCTCAGGGTTCTCCCCGGGTCGGCGGCGCCGCCGTAAGGGCGGAAGGTACGGGTCACCAGGTCATGGTGCCGGACGGCCGGTGCACCGAGTCCGGTCATGATCCGGTCGGCGTGACCGTCGCCCGAGGTAGGCAAGGGAAGTTGCGTGGGACGCAACGTATCTGACGGTCTTTCGACATGAGAGTGCCTCGAAGGGGCATTCGGAGAGGCAAGTCGAAAGTGAGGAGCGCGTGGCCCGTTCGGTCCGTGCAACCGACAACCGGGAGTAAACGATGACGAGTTATGGCAGCTCCACCGCGTCCTCCGGATCTCGCACCAACGGTCTGGCGATCGCGAGTCTCTGCTGCGGCATCGTCGGACTGTTCATCCTGAACATCGTCCTGGGGCCGCTGGCCATCATCTTCGGTGCCGTCGCCCGACGCCAGGCAACGGCCGCGAACGGCGCCGGCATGGCGAAGGCGGGCATCATCCTCGGCATCGTCGACGTGGTGCTCTGGCTCGTCCTCCTGACCGTCGCCGCCAGCAACGGCGGCTTCAGCTGGTACGTGGGCGGCTAGGTCGTGTCCTAGGGCTGTCGTTCGGATCATGTGGGCAGCCGGTCGCGGGCGGCCGGCCGCCGTGGACGCGCAGCGGGCGCCGGGTCGAGGGGGACAGCCTCGGCCCGGCGCCGCCGTGTTGTCGGAGGGCGGACCGGGCCTCCTCATCCTGTTCGGGACGCGGGGGACGCAGGGAACGCGGAGACTCAAGAAAAGTCCGATATTTCCCTGTTTCAGGCATATGCGGCGTTCAGCCGGATACCCGAACGACATGGTACGAACACTCAAGCCGCACAGGCGGCACGGCGAGCGCACGGCCGACCGAGAGGGCGAGACCGGGCAGGATCCGGCCGCCGTCGGTCCGGACGAGCAGGTGGAGCGGCAGGCCCCTGACAAGCCCACGGACCTGCCCAAACGCTCCTGGGGGGTGGTGCTGAAAGGCACCCTGAAGGAGTTCAAGAAGGACGAGCTGACCGACCGGGCGGCGGCCCTGACCTATTACTCGATCCTGGCACTGTTCCCCGCGCTGCTCGCGCTGGTGTCGCTGCTGGGGATCGTCGGACGGTCGGCCACCCAGACGGTCCTGGACAACATCCAGAAGCTCGCGCCGGGCGCGGCTCAGGACGTGCTGCGCAGCGCGGTGCAGCAGATGCAGGGCAAGGGTGGGGTCGGGTCGCTCATGGCGATCGTGGGCCTGGTGCTGGCGGTGTGGTCGGCGTCCGGCTACGTCGCCGCGTTCATCCGCAGCGCCAACGCGGTCTACGACATCCCCGAAGGCCGCCCGGTGTGGAAGGTGCTGCCGGTACGGGTCGGTGTGACCGTGGTGCTGATGGTCATGGCGGTGATCAGCGCGCTGATCGTGGTGTTCACCGGCAGTCTGGCCCGCCAGGTCGGCACCACCCTCGGGGTCGGCGACACGGCGCTGACCGTGTGGTCGATCGCCAAGTGGCCGGTGCTGGTCATCCTGGTCACGGTGATGATCGCGGTCCTGTACTGGGCCACCCCGAACGCGCGCGTGCGCGGCTTCCGCTGGATCACGCCGGGGAGTTTCCTGGCCCTGCTGATCTGGATGGCCGCCTCGGCCGGGTTCGCGCTGTACGTGGCCAACTTCGGCTCGTACAACAAGACCTACGGCACGCTGGCCGGCGTGATCATCTTCCTGGTGTGGTTGTGGATCACCAATCTGGCCATCCTGCTCGGCCTGGAGTTCGACGCGGAGCTGGTCCGCCAGCGCGCTGTCGCCGGTGGCCATCCGGCCGACGAGGAGCCGTACGTCCAGCCGCGCGACACCCGCAAGTGGGACGAGGAGGACCGCCGCCGCCTCGGGTCCTGACCGGTCCGGCGGCGGCCGGCACGGCCGGCACGCGCGGTCAGGACGACGCCGTCCGCTGCTGGAGCGGTTCGAGGGACAGATGCGGGGACAGGGCGCGGAGGAAGTCGAGCGCGTCGAAGATCTCGCCCGCGGAGGCGACACCGACCGTGCGGGTCCGGCCGGTGAGGATGCGGTGGACCGCCTCCACCGCGAGCGGCGCGCTGACGGCGTAGATGTCACGGCCGCTCACCACGGCACGCCGCTCGGCGCCGCCGGCGCGCACGACGGCGTCGACCACGAACGTCTGGTCGGACCGTCCGTTCCCGTCGGCCGCCGTCGGCGCCGGGGTGTCCGAGGCCGCGAGGTCCGTGGCCGCCTCGGTCGTCATGTGGGTGCGCACGGCGGCGACGGAGAGGTGGCTGGGGATGGTGACCACGTCGGCCATCGTGAACTCCCCTACGACCTCCCTGGTGCCCAGCGGCTCGGGAAAGGCCCACTTCAGGAGCGTCGGCGGGTCGTCGTGGTACTCCAGCCGCCCGCCCGTGTAGCGGACGCGCCGGCCCTCGCGCCGCTCCCGGGAGACCGCACCGGCGGTACGCGTCCCGGGCGTCGGGTGCCAGCCGCTCAGCCCGTAGGCGACGGTCGCCTCGTCGGCCGCCGTCCAGTCGCCCATCGCGGCGGTGGCCAGCAGGTCGCCGAGACCGCCGTAGAAGGCCATCGCGGGGACGATCACCGCTCCCGCCGCGCGGGCCCGGTCCGCGAAGTGCGCGAACGTGTCGAGGTTGGCCTCGATCTCGGCCGCCACGTCGACGTACGGGATCCCGGCGCGCAGGGCCGCCTCGATCACCGGAGCGGCGGTCGTGGCGAAGGGCCCGGCGCAGTTGATCACGGCCTCCGCGCCGGCCAGGGCACGGTCGAGCGACGCGGGGTCGTCGACCGACGCCGGACGGACGTCGGGAGCGACCGGGTAGGCGGACGAGGAGGCCATCGCCCGCAGTTTCCCGGCGTCGCGGCCGGAGAGGACCGGGACGAATCCCCGGCTCCGCAGCTGTGCCAGCACGAAGCGCCCGGTGTGGCCGTACGCGCCGTAGACCGTCACTTTCCGCCCCGCGCCCGATGCCGTTCCCATGGTTCTCCCCCGCCCTCGAATGATCCGCGTGATCGTGTGGTCCGTGTGATCGCCCGACCCGCGTGATCGTGTGTTCCGTCGAGAACATCCTGGCGAGGGCGGGTGTCCGCGCGTGAGTGTCCGGAACGACATGCCCCGTACAATTTCGGACATGACCACCGTCGCGCTGGCCGTCACCGAGGGCATGCTGCACTTCGAACTGTCCATGGCCTATGAGGTGTTCGGCGCCGCGCCGGCCGGCGTGACCGTCCCCTGGTACGACGTCGAGGTCTGCGGCTCGGACGCCGTGCGGGTCGGCCGGTTCCGGCTGGATCCCGACCACGGGCTCGCCCGCCTCGGCCGTCTCGGGGGCGGCGACACGGTGATCGTCCCCGGCTGGGCGGACGTCGACGAGGAGCCGCCCGCCGCACTCGTGGGCGCGGTGCGCGCGGCCCACGAGGCGGGTGCGCGCGTGGCCTCCCTGTGCACGGGCGCGTTCGTGCTGGCCGCCGCCGGACTGCTGGACGGCAGGCGCGCGACCACGCACTGGGCGCACACCGAGGTGCTGGCCGCCCGCCATCCGCGGCTCGAGGTCGATCCGGACGTGCTCTACGTGGACAACGGCAGTGTGCTCACCTCCGCGGGCAAGGCCGCCGCGATGGACCTGTGTCTGCATCTCGTCCGTCTCGACCACGGCTCGTCCGTGGCCAACGCCGTCGCCCGCCGCCTGGTCGTGCCGCCGCACCGGGCGGGCGGTCAGGCCCAGTTCGTCGCCGCCCCGGTGCCCGCCCGGGACGACCACCCGCTCGCCTCGCTGCTGCCCTGGGCGATCGAACGCCTCGACCGGCCCCTGACCGTGGAGGACCTGGCCCGCCGGGCGGGGACGAGCTCGCGCACCCTGGGCCGCCACTTCAGGACGGTGACCGGCACCACCCCGCTGCAATGGCTGCTGACCCAACGCATCCGTCGCGCCCAGGAGCTGCTGGAGACCACCGACGACGTGCTCGACGTCATCGCGACGGCCACCGGCATGGGCACCGCCACGACACTGCGCCGGCATTTCAACCGCACGGTCGGCGTGCCGCCGGACACCTACCGCCGCACCTTCCGCTCACGACCCGGCACCGACCCGGCGCGGGCCACACGGATGCCGGCCGCACGGGGTCACGCCACAGGGGTCCCGCCCGCCGACGGGCGATCGTGACGGCCGTTTCCCTCCCCGCTCCCCGGCGCCGCCCGCGTCCTCGTTAGGCCCCGGGGGCACCGGGTACTCGGCGGTGCGTTCCCGCTACCGCGATCACCCGCTTCACCTGGGAGAGACGATGCCCGAGTTCGGATACTTCCTGTCGTGCGAGGAGCACAGCCCGGCGGAACTCGTCGAACAGGCCAGGATGGCCGAGCAGGCCGGCTTCGACTCCCTGTGGATCTCGGACCACTACCACCCGTGGAACGACCGTCAGGGGTCGAGTCCGTTCGTATGGACGGTGATCGGCGCCCTGTCACAGGCCGTCTCGCTGCCCGTCGAGACGGCGGTGACCTGCCCCCTCGTCCGCACGCATCCCGCCGTGATCGCCCAGGCCGCCGCCACCAGCGCGGCCCAGCTGGGCGGCCGCTTCCGGCTGGGGGTCGGTACCGGTGAGGCGCTCAACGAGCACATCCTGGGCACGCCCTGGCCGGAGGCGTCGGTGCGCCTGGAGATGCTGGAGGAGGCACTCCAGATCATCCGGCAGCTGTTCACCGGTGAGCAGACGAGCCACTACGGCAAGCACTACACGGTGGAGAACGCCCGCCTGTACACGCTGCCCGACGAGCCGGTGCCCATCGACGTCTCCGCCTTCGGCCCGCAGGCCGCCGAGGTCGCGGCACGCATCGGCGACGGCCTGATCACGATGATGCCCGACCCCGCCCTGATCGAGCGTTTCCGTCGCGGGGGCGGCGGCACCAAGCCGGTGTACGGCGGTCTGAAGGTGTGCTGGGGCACGGACCGGCAGGAGGCACTCCGTACGGCGCACCACCTGTGGGCCAACGAGCAACTGCCCGGCGAACTCCCGCAGATCCTGCCCACCCCGCGCCATTTCGAACAGGCGTCCGAGTTGGTCACCGAGGAGCAGGTGGCGGACTCCGTACCGTGCGGCGACGATCCCGACGCGCACATCGAGGCGCTGTCCGCGTTCGTCGACGCGGGGTTCGACACGGTCTACGTCAACCAGATCGGCAAGGACCAGCAGGGCTTCTTCGACTTCTACCGCACCAAGATCCTGCCGGAACTGCGCGGCTGACAGGCCGACAGGAGAGACACGGCAGACGGGTCCGAGAGCGACGGATGGGCGGCACAAGGCGTGCGTCAGACCGATGACGAAGACACCACGGGGGTCGCCCTCGTCGTGATCGACATGATCAACACCTACGAGCACGAGGACGCCGAGCTGCTCGTGCCGTCCGTCCGCCCGGTCGTGCCCGTCCTGGCGGAGCTGATCGGCCGGGCCCGCGAGGCGGATGTGCCGGTCGTCTACGCGAACGACAACTTCGGGCTGTGGCGCTCCCACCACGGAGAACTCGTGGAGGCCGCGCTGGCCCGGCCGCACGCCGACCTGGTCGAGCCGATCCGGCCCGACGACGAGTCCCTCTTCGTCGTGAAGGCCCGCCACTCCGTCTTCTACGAGACGCCGCTCGCCTATCTGCTGGGGCGGCTCGGCGTCGGACACGTGGTGCTGACCGGTCAGGTCACCGAGCAGTGCGTCCTCTACTCCGCCCTGGACGCGCACATCCGCCACCTGGAGGTCACCGTGCCCCGGGACGCCGTCGCCTCCATCCACGCCCATCTGGAGTCCGCCGCCCTGGAGATGATGGAGTGCAACATGGGTGCCCGGATCACGACGGCGAAGGAGATCGACTTCGCCCGCCCGTCCGTCAGCTGAGGCCGCGCCGTTCGCCCACCCGACGGGCGACCTCGCGGAGTTCGGTGTTGCCCTCCTGCGCGTAGCGGCGCAGGACGTCGAACGCCTCGTCCTCGGTGAACAGCGGGAAGCCCATCATGCTGCCCACGCCCAGGGCGTGCGGCCGTGGCGTGTAGGCGGGCCGGCGCGGCTGCTCCAGGGTGAGGTCGGCGATGCGGAACACCCGTTCCCGCTGCGCGGTGCGGGTCCCGGCGGCCCGAGGCGACGGCGTCGTCGGGGGTGTCAGTCCCGGACGAGCTGATCGGCCAGCCGGTGCGCCTGGGCCAGCAGCGTTCCGTACGTCACCAGCGCGTCCGGGTCGTCGGGCACGGCTCCCGGCAGCTGCCGGCGGAACGCGTCGAGGGTGCTGTGGAGCTCCGCGGCCGCCTCGCGCAGCCGCTCCGCGGCACGGTCGTCGGGGCCGTCCGGGGCGAACCGGGTGCGACCGTACAGCCGGACGGCGCGTGCCGTGTCGTGCAGGAAGTCCGCGTAGGCGCGGGTGATGTCGGCGGGCGGCCGGGCCTCCTCCCCGCTCTGCGCGATCTCCCACACGGTCCGGGTCACCTCCACGGTGTGGACGGCGACATGGTCGAGCACGACCAGGGCGTCCTCGTACGCCTTGCCGCGTGAGGAAACGGGCTGTGTCCGGCGGCCCCGCGGGTTGCCGCGCATGCTCTCCCGGCTCCAGCCGATGGCCGACCGTGCCTGGCCGACCAGCCGCCCGAGCCGCAGCGCCCGCTCGTGCCGGCTCGCGGCCGCCGACCCGTCCCACTCGCCGTCGACCAGACCGTCGGCCACCGCGTCCAGGATCTCCCGCGCCTCACGGGCCGCGTCCTCCAGCGCCGAGCGGGCATCACGCAGGTACACCGGGGGCCGGATCAGCGCGTTGACGGCCACACCGACCACCGCGCCGAAAACCGCCTCCCCGATGCGGGCGGCCGACGCGGCGACGCTCACCTGGCCGCCGGTCAGCACGAACAGCGCGCCGGTGGCGCCGTAGACGCCCTGACTGCCCAGGCGCCGCCACTGCCCCAGCAACAGCACCGCCGGCAGGACCAGGGCCATCGCGGCCATCGTGCTGCCCAGCAGCAGGGCCCCGGCGGTGGCCACCGCCGTGCCGACGGCGATCGCGGCGAGCTGCTGGAGGCCGTGCGCGACGGACCGGTACACCGTCGATTCCACCAGCACGACCGCGACCCACGGCGCCACGAAGGCCATCGGGGCCTTCAGCCACCAGCCCACGACCGCCCACACCAGCCAGGCGGCCAGCGCCGCCTTGCCCGCCTGCACCGCCAGGTCCCGCTCACGGCCCGGGCCCTCCGCCGCCCGCCGCACCGCGGCCGCGGCGGAGCCCGCCCAGCGCCGTACGGACCATGTCGCCCTACGCGTCCACTCCATGGCACAGCGGGTTCCACACCAGGGACGAGACGCACCCGCCTGCGCCGACTTCCCTCATCGCCTCGTCAGGATCCGGACGGCGAGATTCCACGGCGAGCAGCCCCTCATCCCGGGTGGCCTGCGCGACCTGCGCGAGCATCGCCCTGTCGGGGGTCACGGTGAGGTCGGCGTCCCGGTCCCGGGCGGTTTCGCCCAGCAGGCGGACGTGCGTGCGGGACCAGTCCTCCCCGGCTTCAGGTACGTGTCCACGCGCGTGGGCCACCGCTCGTGCCGTCCGCAGGGGGTACGGCTGCCCCAGGGGTGGGCGATCCGGTCCATCGGGCCGTCCACGGGCGCGGACCGGTCAGAGGGTGGAGCCGGGGTTCCCGGGCCGGATGCGTCCCCGCCAGGCGCCCGTCTCGCCGCCGCGCTGCTCGATGTACTCCTTGAAGCGGTGCAGGTCTCCCTTGACCCGGCGGTCGATCATGCCGAGCATGTCCGCGCCCTTCTCGGCCATGCCGGTGGGCTCGACGTCCATGGTGAGCTCGACCCGGGTGTGGCTGTCGTCGATGCGCTCGAAGCGGACCGATCCGCGCTGCCGGGACTCGCCGTCGACGACCCGCCAGGTGATCCGGTCGTCCGCCAGCTGGTCGACGATCTCGGTGTCGAACTCGCGCCGCACGCCGCCGATCTTGGTGGTCCAGTGGTTGTGCCGCTCGTCGAGCTGGCGCACCTCCTCGACGCCCTCCATGAAGTTCGGGAACTCCTCGAACTGCGTCCACTGGTTGTAGGCCGTGTGGACGGGGACCTCGACGTCCACCGCTTCCTTCACCGTGCTCATCGTTCCTCCTCGCTGACGGTTCCGTTCGGTCGTTCGGCCGGCGCGTCCGGCCGTTCGGCCGAGCGCGTCCGGCCGTGGTGCCCGGCCGTTCGTGCCCGGCCGTTCCGTTCGCAGGACGCCGGGTACCCGGATGCCGGGGAATGAAGACCAACATATGAGGGCGTATCGCGGCGTATCCCGTCCCAGCGCGGGCACTCGGCCGCCATGAACGCCGAGACAGGAACCCAGGGCTCCTACTGGCTGGAGACCGCGCCGCCCGGTACCCCCGCCCCGCCGCCGTCCGGTGACCTCACCGTCGACGTCGCCGTGATCGGCGGCGGCATCGCCGGCCTGAGCACCGCCTGGGAGCTGGTCCGGCAGGGCCGCGAGGTGGCGGTGCTGGAGGCCGACCGGGTCGCCGCCGGGGTCACCGGGCACACGACGGCCAAACTCACCGCCCAGCACACCCTGATCTACGACCATCTGCGGCGCACCCGCGGCCCCGAGGGCGCCGCCCTGTACGCGCGCTCGCAGAGCGAGGCGATCCGGCACGCCGCCGGGATCGTCGACGAACTCGGCGTCGACTGCGCCTGGGAGGAGGCGGCGGCCTACACCTACGCCGAGGACGCGCGGCACGTCGACGAGTTGCGGGCGGAGGCCGAGGCCGCCCGGGAGGCGGGGCTGCCGGCCGAGTTCGTGACCGAGACCGGGCTGCCCTTCCCGGTCGCCGGCGCGGTCCGGGTGAGCGGACAGGCGCAGTTCCATCCCCGCAAGTACCTGCTGGCGCTCACCGAGGACCTGCGCCGGCGCGGCGGCACGGTGTACGAGGGAACGCGGGTCGTCGGACTCACCGAGGGCGAGCCCTGCGTGCTGCGCACCGACGCCGGTGTGTCGATCCGCGCCCGCGAGGTCGTGGTCGCCACGCACTACCCCGTGTTCGACCGGGCGCTGCTGTTCACCCGGCTCAGCTCACGCCGTGAACTCGTCGTCGCCGCGCCCATCGACGAGGACCGCGCCCCGCGCGACATGTACATCACGCCGGAACGGTCCACCCGCTCCGTGCGCACCGCCCCGTACCGCGACGGCAAACGCCTGCTGATCGTCACCGGGGAGCACTTCACGCCCGGTACCGCCGACGCCGAGGAGAGGTTCGCCCGGCTGTGCGCCTGGGCCGACGAGCACTTCGCCGGGCTCACCTTCACGCACCGCTGGGCCACCCAGGACAACGACTCCACCGACTCCGTGCCGCTGGTCGGTCCGCTCCACCCCGGCAGCCGGCACACCTACGTGGCCACCGGCTTCGGGGGCTGGGGTATGAGCGGCGGCATCATGGCGGGCCGTCTGCTCGCCGACCTGGTCAACGGTCGCGAGCCGGAGTGGAGCGGCCTCTACGACCCGCGCCGCCTGACGTCCGTGCTCCGCGAGGGGGGCGCGTTCCTGAAACACCAGGCCCAGGTGGCGCGGCACTTCGTCGGCGACCGGCTGCCGGCCGTGACGGCCCCCGCGCCGGACGACATCCCCCCGGGCCACGGCGCCGTGCTGCGCCTGGGCGGACGGCAGTACGCGGTCCACCGGGACGAGAGCGGCTCGCTCCAGGTGCTCTCGGCGCGCTGCACCCACCTCGGCTGCATCGTCTCCTTCAACCACGGCGAACAGGCCTGGGAGTGCCCGTGCCACGGCTCCCGCTTCGCCCCGGACGGCCGGATCCTCCAGGGCCCGGCCACCCACCCCCTGGAGAAGCGGGAGCTTCCGGAGTAATCGCACCGCCCGGCGCCGCGCTTTCCCGTTCACCGCACGTTCATCGTCCGTACTAACGGCGTTCAGAGACGCCCTTCATCGGCCTTTCATCTCTTACCTGTTTCTTACAGGGCAGTGACTGATCGCCGACCATCCGAAGGGACGTCATGACTGGCTGGTTGAAGCGCCGTCGCCCCGGCGACGGCGGCCCGGGCCGCGACGAGGCTCCCGTGCGGCCCGGCGGCCCGCCGCCGCACCTGGCGGACGAAGAGGCGCTGCGGGTGGCCAGCAGACTCCACGCGTTCAACCGCTACGAGCTCAAGTATCTGGTGCCGGTGGAGCAGGCCGCGCGGATCCGGGACGAACTGGGCGAGCGGATGGACGGCGACCCGCACAGCCCCGTCGGCGGCTACGGCGTGTGGAGCCTGTACTACGACACCCCTCAACTCCGGTTCTACTGGGAGAAGATCGAGGGTCTGAAGTTCCGCCGCAAGCTGCGCATCCGCCACTACGGAGACCTGGACGGGGTCACCGACGACTCCCCGGTCTGTGTGGAGATCAAGCAGCGGGTCAACCGGGTCACCCAGAAGCGCCGTATCACCCTGTCCTACGCCACCGCCCGGAAGCTGTGCGACGAGCGGGAGATGATCGAGCACTCGGCGAAGGAGAACGCCTTCGTCAACGAGGTCCTCGAACTGGTGGTCAGGCTCAACCTCCAGCCCACCGCCGTCACCGGCTACCAGCGTGAGGCGCTGGTGGGCCGCGACCAGGACACCGGCCTGCGTGTCACGTTCGACCGCCGCATCCGCGGCCGCGACCGCGACTTCCACTTCGGCACACCGAACGCCCAGAACCGGTTCACCGTCCCGCCGCACCTGTCGGTGATGGAGGTGAAGGTCAACGAGCGCACCCCGTACTGGATCACCGACCTGGCGGCCCGGCGCAATCTGAGCCTCGTCCGAGTCTCCAAGTACGTCCAGAGCATCGAGGCGTTCGGACTGGCCCCCCGGTCCGTCTTCCACGTCCGGGAGGAAGACCTCCCGCCGGCGCGCGCCGCCGTCCCCCTCATCCCCACGCCCGCGTCCCCCACGACGCGACGCCCCACGGAGGCATCCCACTCGTGAATCTCAACGTTCAGGACCTGAGCGGCACGTTCAGCGTCACCGACATCGTGCTCGCCATGACCCTGTCCTTCGTGCTCTCCGCGATGATCGGCTACGTCTACCGGGCCACGCACAAGAACGTCTCCTACAGCCAGTCCTATGTGCAGACGCTGGTCATCGTCGGCATGATCGTCGCGCTGATCATGCTGGTCGTCGGCTCCAACCTGGCCCGTGCCTTCTCCCTGGTCGGAGCACTGTCGGTGGTCCGCTTCCGCAACGCGGTCAAGGAGACCAGGGACGTCGGCTTCATCTTCCTGGCGATGGCCGTCGGCATGGCGTGCGGTGCCCGTTTCTACACGCTGGCCGCGGTCGGCGGCACCGTGATCGCCCTGATCATCCTGGCGATGAGCAAGTTCGACTGGTTCGCCCTCAACGTCCAGCGTCAGGTCGTCAAGGTCCAGGTCCCGGCGGGCGAGGACCACACCCACGCGATCCAGGACGTCCTGCTGCGCCACACCGACGAGTTCGAGCTGGTGAGCACGGAGTCGATCCGCGGCGGCACCCTGACCGAGGTGTTCTACACGGTCCGCATCAAGAAGGGCCATGAGCCGGGTGAGCTGGTCGCGGCGCTCCAGGAGCGCGCCATGGGGCAGCGCGTGACCGTGCTGACCGGTTACGACCAGACGGATCTCTGATGACCGCCCCCCGCAAGCGGCTGGTGCACCGCATCCCGTTGCGGCTCCGCCACCACTGGAAGCCGGCCGGCTTCCTCGCCGTGGGGCTCTCGGTTCTGCTGATCTTCTTCGGGGACGTACGCGTCACCCCCTTCGTCACCAGTGCCTCCACGGCGGACGGGGACGAGATCACGGACAACGTCACGGGGGCGGTCGACCTGTTCGACGACTCACGGACGCATGCGATCCAACTCGAGTACAGCGAGACCGACTTCGCGGACATGATGGAGAAGTACCAGGACGAGGGCGAGAAGGAGTACATCAAGGCCGACCTCACCGTCGACGGCGTGTACCTGAACGACGTCGGCATCCGCCTCAAGGGCAACTCCACGCTCCAGAGCCTGCGCGGCGGCGGCACGGGAGGCGGCGGCCAGGGCGGCCCCGCGGGCCGGAACGGCGGCGACCAGACCGGGGGGCAGACCGGCGGGCAGACCGGCGGTGAGCAGCAGCAGGCTCCGCAGGGCGGCGGCATGGCGGCAGGTGGCGGTGGAGGCGGCGGCATGACGCAGTTCAGCCTCTCCGCCTCCAAGCCCGAGGAACTGCCCTGGCTCATCAGCATCGACGAGTACGTCGAGGGCCGCGCCTACGAGGGCCACCGCGAGCTCTCGCTGCGCCCCGGCGTCGACGACGCCCTGCCGCTCAACGAGGCCCTGTCGCTGTCCCTGATGAAGAAGTCCGGTCAGGCGGCCGAGAAGTTCGCCTTCACCGCGGTGAAGGTCAACAGCCGTCCGGTCGCGACCCGGCTCATGGTCGAGAACCCGAGCAAGGACTACGCCGACGCGGAGCTCGGCAGCACGGGCGTGGCGTACAAGGCCCGGGCGGGCAGCAGCTTCGACTACGTGGGGGACGACCCCACCGACTACGAGGAGTCCTTCAAGCAGCTCAACCTCAAGGGCAGCCAGGACCTCTCGCCGGTGATGAAGCTGCTCAAGTGGGTGAACCAGGCGTCGGACGAGGAGTTCGCCGAGAACCTCGACGAGTACGTCGACGTGGACTCCTTCTCGGAGTACGTGGCGACCCAGAACCTGGTCATGAACTTCGACGACATGGCCGGACCGGGCAAGAACTACGTGCTCTGGTACGACCTCGGCACCGAGAAGTTCTCCGTCCTCGGCTGGGACTTCAACCTGACCTTCAGCGGCACCGCCACCACCGGGCCCGACGACAGTACGAGCATGGGCGGCGGAGGTGGCGGCGGCGGTATGCCGGGTGTCACCACGCAGGACGGAGCGGCGGGCGCCGCGTCCGACACACCGGCCGGGATGCCGTCCGGGATGCCGCAGGCCCCGGGGAACGGTGGGCAGGACACCCGGCAGGGCGGCGACGGGGACACGGCCGAGGCCGGCGGGCCGGGCGGTGGCGGAGGGGGCGGCATGGGCGGCAACCTCCTCAAGGAGCGGTTCCTGGCGGCGGACGCCTTCGACGACGCGTATCACGCGGCCTACAAGAAGCTGTACCAGGAGTTCTTCGCCTCGGGGTACGCGCTCGACGCCCTCGACTCCCTCGCCGCGCAGGCGAAGCGGGCGGGCGCCGACGCGTCCGGGGTCGCCGCCACCGCGAAGTCGCTGGGCGCGACGGTCACCTCCCGGACCGTGAGTCTCGCGAAGAACGAGGTGATCACCGGCTGACGGCAGCCCGTGGCCTGGAGGGCCACACATGCGAGCGGCGCGCCCGGGCCTTGGAGGCCGGGCGCGCCGCCTGTCGCGCGCCGGTGTACCGAGTCAGGTGCTCATCGGCTCACCGGGGTGTGGGTCGGTCAGTGGCGGTCGCCGCGGTGGTCACGGTCGTGGTTGCCGCCGTGGTTACGGTCGTGGCCGCCGTCGTGGTGACGGTTGCGGCCCCAGGACTCGTCGTCGACGAAGCGGCCGTGGTCGTTGCGCAGGGTGGCGGTGTCGGAGCGGTTGTCCCACACCTCCCGGTTGCGGTCCTGGAAGAGGTCGCGGCGGGTGTCGCGGCCCTCACCGGTGTGGACGCGGACCGTGGAGCGGCCCTCCAGGCGGTAGTGGTGGAAGGTGTAGGTGCGGCCGTCCTCGTTCTTGAGGGTCCAGCCGTCGAGGTTGATCGTGTGGCGCGTGGTGTTGGTGAGTTCCACCCACTCCCTGTTCAGCGAGCTCCGGGAGCGGTCGTCACGTCCCGGGGCGTCGTACTGGACCGCGCTGATCCGTACCTCCGGGAGGTGGGGACGAGCGTGGTCGGACGCGGACGCCGGCAGTGCCATCGCGCCGACCAGGGCGCCGGCCGTGAGGGCGGCGGCGGTCAGACGACGGGCGGTGACAGAAGCGGAAGTGGACAAAGAGTTCCCCTGGGATGTGCGGGCACCTTCCCCACAGCGGCCTTCGCGGACGCCGTGGGGGTTGGTGCGATGTGCGGGTGCGGTCGGCTGGCCGCAGACACACTCTGTCCACGGAGTGCGGGAGATGGGTAGGAAACGTGGCGTGTGTTACCTGTTGTCCATATCTCTGTGACTCTCGGCTGCAACGTCCATTTAAGTGAATAAGTACCAAAGTTGACGTTCCGACAGCGTGTGACCCCATGGGGGAGTTGGCCTCCGACGTCCGAACGCCACGTCACGCCACCCCACCCGAAAACGAGCCGTCACCCGAAAGTGAGTAACGGCCGTCCCCGCCGCCGCCGTCGCCCTCTCGGCGCGTCAACGACCGGACCCGACGGGGAGTGGTGGCGTTTCGGCCGTATGGCACCCGGCCGTTTCCGGCGGAAGGGCACCCGGCTCGATGCCGGCTAGAGGTAGTCCTCGAGGCGGGCGACCGTGAAGCCCTGTTCCCGGATGTGCCGCAGCAGGTTGGCCGTCATCTCGGTCATGGTCGTGCCCTTGAGTTCGGACGGCCCTCGGAAGTGCGCCAGCACGATGTCCCCGGGGTGCAGCTTCTTGTCGCCGCGCTGGTACTGCATGTTCTTGATCTGCATGGACTCGCGCCACAGGACGATCGCCTCGACGCCACAGGACGCGGCGGCGGCCCGGGTGTCCTCGTTCCAGTTGCCGTAGGGCGGACGGAACAGCCGTGGCAGGGTGCCGTATCGATTCTTCAGCTTGGTCTGCTGGCCGCAGATCTCCTGCTTCTGCGCGGCCGCGCCCAGGGTGCGAAGGTTCGGGTGGGTCAGCGTGTGGTTCTGGACGCCGCCGCCGAGGGCCTGGAGTCCGCCGAAGTAGCCGTAGTCGGCGCTGATGGCGGAGTCCGTGAGGAACATCGTGAAGGGGACCTTCAACTCCCGCATCATCGTCACGAACTCCGGGTCCTTCTCCGCCCCGTCGTCGAAGGTGAGAAAGACGACCTTCTGCTGGGTGGGTATCTCGCTGATCACCGGCACCCGGCCGCCGGCGGCCGGCAGCGCGATCGGCTTGGCGTTCGGCGGGGCGGGCGGGGCGGCCAGCGGCTCGAGGCCCCACTTCGCGTAGGCGGCCTCGACGCCCGCACGGGCGCCCGCCTCGCCGCGCGGCGACGGGGTGGGGGATGCGGAGTGGGACGGTGCGGCCGGACGGCGGGACTCCGCCGGGGACTTTGCCGTGCAGCCCGTCGCGACACCCGTCGCGAGAAGGACGCAGGCCAGCGCCGCCCCTCTGATCCGCCTGTCCATCGCGTGCACCCCATGTCGTCCGTACGCCCCGAGCTGTCCACTGCTTGATGTCGAACGGACGTCCGAGGTTCCGCACGGAGCGGACCGGGCCCGTGTCCGCCCGGCGCGGGCGGAGCGGGATGATGGCCGGTATGCGCATCCGCATCGACGCCGTCGACCTGCCCGGCCGTACCGGACCGGCCTCCGCCGACGGCAGGGTCCCCGCCTACGGCAACCTGCACGTCGCCGTGCAGCGCCGCGACCGTCCGGCCGAACTGCTCGCGCCGCAGCCCGGCGACGCGCCGTCCGCGACCTGGACCCTGGAGTGCACGACGAGCGCCTCGGCGACCGGCACCGAGGTCCGGGGGCCTTACGTCCAGGACCGCCTGGGCAGGCGGTTCGTCTATCTGTCGTGGGGCACGGTCGACGAGTCCGGTGTCTTCACGATGTTCCGCCGCGCCAAGCTCATGCTCGACGCCGTCCCCGCCGACGTGCTCGCCGCCGCCGCACGGGACGGGCTGCTGGTCGGACGTCTCGGCCTGACCGACGCACAGGGCGGCCCCCTCTGCGCACGCGTCGAGCCTCCGCGCATCTCGTGGAGCGCAGAACGCGCCGACTAGAGCGGCTTGGCTACGCTTGGCATCAAGCGCCTATTGCGGGGCAATGGCGGACAAATGTCCTAAGGAACCGAAGATGGGTCTCGGTGCCGGCCTTCCGGCCGTGAAACGCAGGTCCCTCACCCGCGTGTCCGTGGCGGTCGCGGTCGCCGCCGGTCTCGTCCTGACCGGCGCCTGCGGCGGAGGTGACGGCGACGGCGAGGGTGACGGCGACCTCACCGTCGGAGTGCTGCTGCCGGGGGGCGGGTCCTCACGCTTCGGGCAGTTCGACAAGCCGCTGCTCGAACAGCAGCTGGAGCGGCTCTGCCCGGACTGCCCGGCACCGACCGTCGCCGCCACGTCCGACCCGGCCGTCCAGCGGCAGCAGATCGAGTCCATGATCACCCGGCAGGTGGACGTCCTGATCCTCGCCGCCGTCGACCCCCAGCTGCTGCGCCCGTCGGTCGAGGCCGCGCACCGGGCGGGCATCCCGATCGTCGCCTACGACCGGCTCGCCGAGGGACCGATCTCCGGGTACGTCACCTTCGACGGCGCGACGGTCGGCAGGCTCCAGGGCGAGGCGCTCCTGACGGCCATGGGCGCCGACGCGCGCGGCGAGCAGATCGTCATGATGAACGGCGCCACGACCGACCCCAACGCCGGCTGGTTCAAGCGCGGCGCGCTCGCCGCCCTCGACGGCAAGGTCGACGTCGGCAAGTCCTACGACACCGTCGGCTGGCGCCCGGAGAACGCCTTCGCCAACATGACGAACGCCATCGCCGCCCTGGGCGCGGGCGCCATCGACGGCGTACTGGCCGCCAACGACAGCCTCGCCGGCGCCGTGGTCGCGGCCCTCAACGCCGCCGAGGTCAGGCCGCTGCCCCCGATCACCGGCCAGGACGCCGACCTCGCGGGCGTGCGGCGCATCGTCCGGGGCGACCAGTACATGACCGTCTACAAGCCGTACGAGCCCGCGGCCGCCGCCGCCGCGAAGATGGCCGTCGCTTTGGGACGCGGCGAGTCGGTGGGCTCCCTCGCCACGGGCACCGTCGACAACGCCACCACCGAGGACATCCCGGCGGTCCTGCTCCCGTCGGTCCCGGTGACCGTCGGCACCATCAAGGACACTCTGGTCAAGGACGGTATGTACACGATCGACCAGATATGCACCCCTGCGCTCAGGTCCGCCTGCGACAAGGCCGGACTCACCCGATGAGTTTTCCCCGAGGCGGAAGGAGGTGGTCCCGTGCCGGGTCAGCCCCTGCTGGCGTTGCGCGGCGTCTCCAAGCGGTTCGCCGCCGTCCAGGCACTGGCGGACGTCGAGCTGGAGATCAGGGCCGGGGAGGTCGTCGCCCTGATGGGTGACAACGCCGCCGGCAAGTCCACCCTGGTCAAGGTGATCTCGGGGGTGGGTCCCGCCGACAAGGGTGTCATCGAGTGGCAGGGCAGCGCCGTCCAGATCAGGCGTCCCCAGGACGCCCAGGTACTGGGGATCGCGACCGTCTACCAGGACCTCGCGATGTGCGGCAACCTCGATGTCGTCGCCAACCTCTTCCTCGGCCGGGAGATCCACCGGCTCGGCATCCTCGACGAGGTGGAGATGGAGCGCCGCACCCGCGAGCTGCTCACGACCCTGTCCATCCGCATCCCCGACGTGCGCGTACCGCTCGCCACGCTGTCCGGCGGCCAGCGACAGGTCGTCGCGATCACCCGCTCGTTCCTCGGCGAGCCCCGGCTCGTGCTGCTCGACGAACCCACCGCCTCCCTGGGCATCGAGCAGACCAGCCAGCTCCTCGACCTCATCGAGGAGCTGCGCGACCGGGGCCTCGGAGTGCTCCTGATCAGCCACAACATGGGGGACATCAAGGCCGTCGCCGACCGGGTCGCCGTCCTGCGCCTCGGCCGCAACAACGGCTTCTTCGACGTGACCACCACCTCGCAGGAACAGATCATCTCCTCCATCACCGGTGCGTCGGACAACGCCGTGGCGCACCGCACGAGTCGCCCGGAGGAAGCATGGCCCTGAGGGGGAGGAGGAACCGGAACCACACCCCCGACGCCACCCCGGCCGCGGCCGAAGCCACTCCGGCCCCCGAGAACGCGCCCGAAACCGACCCGGAGGACGACGGTCGCCGGGGGCACACCGGACGCCTCGGGACGTACGCCGGACGTCTGGGTGACTACGCCGGACGTCTCAAGGCGCCTGCCGGACCGCTCGGCGCCCCCGCCGACGCGATGCGCCGCAGGCTGCGCGAGGGCGGGCTCGGGCCCGTCCCGGTCCTGCTCGCCCTCGCCGTGACCTGCGTCGTCTTCCAGGCCCTCAACGACCACTTCCTCTCGCCGCGCAACCTGTCCGTCCTCAGCGTGGACATCGTCGGCACCGGCATGGTCGCCGTCGGCATCGTGTTCGTCCTGCTGATCGGCGAGATCGACCTGTCGGTGGGCTCGCTCGCCGGCCTGGCGGGAGCCGTGTTCGCGGCGCTGAACGTGAACCTCGGGATGCCGGAGTGGCTCGCCGTGCTCGTCGCGGTGCTGTGCGGCGCGGCCGCCGGGGCCGTGCACGGCTTCTCCTTCGCCAGGATCGGCGTACCCGCGTTCGTCGTGACCCTCGCCGGACTGCTGGTCTGGAACGGCGTGTCGCTCTACCTGCTGGGCCCCGACAGCTCCATCAACTTCAGCGAGGACGGCCTGGTCGCCTCGCTGACCAGCCGCTACTTCGACTCCGCCGTCGTCGTCCTCGGGCTGCCGGCCCTCTGCACGGCCGCCTACCTCCTCGTCTCCCTCCACGACCGCAGGCGCCGTGCCGCCGCCGGCATGCCCTGCCGTCCGAAGGGCGCGATCTGGGCGCGTACGGCCCTGCTCGCGCTGGTCGCGTTCTCGGTCGTCCATGTGCTGAGCCGGTTCGAGGGACTCCCGCTGGCGCTCCTGATCCTCCTGGCGGTCATCGTCGTCTCGGACCTCCTGCTGCGCCGCACGCCCTACGGCCGGCAGTTCCTCGCGCTGGGCGGCGGGGCGGAGGCGGCCCGGCGGTCCGGTGTCGACGTGGCGCGCGTGCGGATCTCGGTGTTCATGGTGTCGGGCACGCTGGCCGCGGTCGGCGGCCTGTTCATCGTGTCGCGGCTCACCTCGGCGAGCCAGATCTCCGGCTCCGGCGTGCTGCTGATCAACGCCATTGCCGCCGCCGTGATCGGCGGCACCAGTCTGTTCGGCGGACGCGGCTCGACCTGGTCGGCGCTGCTGGGGGTGCTCATCATCCAGTCCATCGGCTCGGGCATGGCACTGCTGGGTGTCGAACCCCCGGCCCAGTTCATGATCACGGGTGGGGTGCTGTTCATCGCGGTGGTCGTCGACTCGCTGACCCGGCGCTCCGCGGAGTCGCGCGGACGGGTCTGAGAGACACCGCCGCCGAGAGGCGCCCGGTACCGAGAGGACGCCCGGCACCGAGAAAGATCGGTGGAGTTTCGAAACATTCGAAGACGGCGAGACCGAGTATTTGATCTTGCCTTTGCCGATCTTGGTCCGGTGAATTACCCATTCGAGTCGGCACAGCCTATGAGCAGCAAAGACAACACCCCACACCCCTTTCGTCCGCTTCGAATGTTTCGAAGCAACAACCGAAAGTATTGACAGTTGTCGTGCCCCGGCCAACACTGGCGCCGTCATCGGCCGCAAGAGGACGAGGAGGAAGCACGCACATGAGAACCGCACCCGCACAGCGACTCAGGCTGCTCATCAGCGGTGTCTGCACCATGCTGCTGGTCGCCGTGGCCGCGCTCACCCTGCCCGGCACGGCGCACGCCGACACGGTCGTCACCACGAACCAGACCGGCACGAACAACGGCTACTACTACTCGTTCTGGACCGACTCGCAGGGCACGGTCTCCATGAACCTGGGCTCCGGCGGCACCTACGGCACGTCGTGGAGCAACACCGGGAACTTCGTCGCCGGCAAGGGCTGGAGCAACGGCGGGCGCCGGAGCGTCACCTACTCGGGCACCTTCAACCCGTCCGGCAACGCCTACCTGGCCCTCTACGGCTGGACGTCGAACCCGCTCGTCGAGTACTACATCGTCGACAACTGGGGCACCTACCGGCCCACGGGCACGTACAAGGGCACCGTCACCAGCGACGGCGGCACGTACGACATCTACAAGACGACCCGGGTCAACGCCCCGTCCGTCGAGGGCACACGCACCTTCGACCAGTACTGGAGCGTCCGGCAGTCGAAGCGGACGGGCGGCACCATCACCACCGGCAACCACTTCGACGCCTGGGCCCGCGCCGGAATGCCCCTGGGCAGTTTCAGCTACTACATGATCCTCGCCACCGAGGGATACCAGAGCAGCGGCAACTCGAACATCACGGTGGACGGCACCGGTTCGGGCGGCGGTACCGGCGGAGGCGGCAGCGGCGGCTGCGCCGCGACCCTGTCCGCGGGCACGCAGTGGAGCGACCGGTACAACCTCAACGTCGCGGTCACCGGCTCCGCCAACTGGACCGTGACGATGAACGTCCCCTCCCCGGCGAAGGTCCTCTCCACCTGGAACACCACCGCCACCTACCCCAGCGCCCAGGTACTCACCGCCAAGCCCAACGGCAGCGGCAACACCTTCGGCGTCACCATCCAGCCCAACGGCAACTGGACCTGGCCGACGGTCTCCTGCACCGCGAGCTGACCCCCGCACCCCGCCCCAGGCTGGAGGACCCTCCCCATGAGCACCACCCCGAGCACCGGACCACGTCTCTCCTTACGCGGTCTGGTCACCAGGCTGGCCGTCGTCGCGACGGCCGCCGCGTGCACCCTCACCGTCCAGGCCGCCGCCCCGGCCCAGGCCGCCACCTGCAACGGGTACGTCGGGCTCACCTTCGACGACGGCCCGGGCGGCACCACGACAGCCCTGCTCAACGCCCTCACGCAGAACGGGCTGCGGGCCACGATGTTCAACCAGGGCCAGTACGCCGCCGCCAACCCCTCCCTGGTCCGGGCCCAGGTGAACGCCGGTATGTGGGTCGGCAACCACAGCTACACCCACCCGCATCTGACCCAGCTCGGCCAGTCGCAGATCGACTCCGAGATCTCCCGGACCCAGCAGGCCGTCGCCGCCGCGGGCGGCGGCACCCCGGTGCTGTTCCGCCCGCCGTACGGCGAGACCAACGCGACCGTGAAGGCGGTCGAGGCCAAGTACGGACTGACCGAGATCATCTGGGACGTCGACTCGCAGGACTGGAACAACGCGAGCACCGACGCGATCGTGCAGGCCGCCGGCCGGCTCACCAACGGCCAGGTCATCCTCATGCACGACTGGCCCGCCAACACCCTCGCCGCGATCCCGCGCATCGCGCAGGGCCTGTCCGCGCGCGGCCTGTGCGCCGGCCGGATCTCCGCGCAGACCGGCCGGGCCGTGGCCCCCGACGACAGCGGTGGTGGTGGCGGCACGGGCGGCTGCACCGCCACCCTGTCCGCCGGCACGCAGTGGAGCGACCGGTACAACCTCAACGTCGCGGTCACCGGCTCCGCCAACTGGACCGTGACGATGAACGTCCCCTCCCCCGAGAAGATCATCGCCACCTGGAACACCACCGCCACCTACCCCAGCGCCCAGGTACTCACCGCCAAGCCCAACGGCAGCGGCAACACCTTCGGCGTCACGATCCAGACCAACGGCTCCTGGACCTGGCCGACGGTCTCCTGCACCGCGAGCTGACCCCGCGTTCCCGCGACACCGCACCCGTGGCGCGGCGACCCGCGGTCGCCGCGCCACATCAGGGCCCGACGACGCCCGTGAGGCATTATCTGTGGTCGCGAAGTGAGAAATGGACGGAACGCGCGATGAGTATTTCTCGGCCGACCGACGGAGCGTAATTAACGGTCACGCACCGTCGATCGCGGCATGCTACTGTCTTTAGCAGTTGCAGTTGTGGTCTCCAGAAGGTTCTTTCCGACGGGGTGATCATCACGGCGACCGGGATCCGCACAGGGTGGATTCCGAACACCGTTTCCCGAAGGAGATTCAAAATGGCTGCTGGTACCGTGAAGTGGTTCAACGCGGAAAAGGGCTTCGGCTTCATCGAGCAGGACGGCGGCGGCCCCGACGTCTTCGCCCACTACTCGAACATCGCCGCCCAGGGCTTCCGCGAGCTGCAGGAAGGCCAGAAGGTGAACTTCGACATCGCCCAGGGCCAGAAGGGCCCGACGGCCGAGAACATCGTTCCCGCCTGATGCTCCCGCAGACGCGGACACAATAGTTTCGCAGCTGGGGCCCGCACCTTGGGGTGCGGGCCCCAGCTCGCTGCATTCCCGCGGGTAAAACCCGCGACGCATTCTTCGCCGTCGACCTGATTCGACGGCATCGCCTTTGGCCCGTTCTCGCGATTCTCAGCGCCGCCCTGTGCCGCGGGAATTCCTTGATACGCGCCGACGCATCAAGGAAGGTTCCTATGAACCACGCACGCCCGCACGCCCGCAGGAACGACCGCTACACGGATCACCGCTCCCGGCCCGACCGCTCCGGCGCCCCGCGCCGCGGCAACGACGGCGGCGGACGCCGACGGATCTCGCCCCAGGGCGAGTTCGCGCCGCCGAAGACGATCACCCCCGCACTGCCCGCCGTCGAGGCGTTCGCCGAACTGGACATGCCGGACCGGCTGCTGGCCGCACTGGGTCAGGCGGGCGTGGCCATACCGTTCCCGATCCAGGCGGCGACCCTGCCGAACTCGCTCGCGGGACGCGACGTACTCGGCCGCGGCCGCACCGGCTCGGGCAAGACCCTCGCCTTCGGCCTCCCGGTCCTGGCCCGTACGGCGGGCCGGCGCGCCGAGCCGCGACAGCCGCTCGCGCTCGTCCTCGTTCCCACCCGTGAACTCGCCCAGCAGGTCACCGACGCGCTCACGCCGTACGCCCGCTCCGTGGGGCTGCGCATGGCGACCGTGGTCGGCGGGATGTCGATCGGCAGGCAGGCCGGCGCGCTGCGCAACGGCGCGGAGGTCGTCGTGGCCACGCCGGGGCGGCTCAAGGACCTGATCGACCGGGGCGCCTGCCGACTGGACGCCGTCGACATCACGGTCCTCGACGAGGCCGACCAGATGGCCGACATGGGCTTCATGCCCCAGGTCACCGCGCTGCTCGACCAGGTGCGGGCGGACGGCCAGCGAATGCTGTTCTCCGCCACCCTCGACCGCAACGTGGACCTGCTGGTCCGCCGCTACCTGGTCGACCCGGTGGTCCACTCCGTCGACCCGGTCGCGGGCGCCGTCACCACGATGGAACACCACGTCCTCCACGTGCACGGCACGGACAAGCAGCAGACGACGACCGAGATCGCCGCCCGGGACGGCCGGGTGATCATGTTCCTGGACACCAAGCACGCGGTGGACCAGCTGACCAGGCACCTGCTGCACAACGGCGTCCGCGCCGCGTCCCTGCACGGCGGCAAGTCCCAGCCGCAGCGCACCCGGACCCTGGCCCAGTTCAAGGACGGCCACGTCACCGTGCTGGTGGCGACCAACGTCGCGGCCCGCGGCATCCACGTCGACAACCTCGACATGGTCGTCAACGTGGATCCGCCGAGCGACCCCAAGGACTATCTGCACCGCGGCGGCCGTACCGCACGGGCCGGCGAGTCCGGCAGCGTCGTGACCCTGGTCACCCCCGACCAGCGGCGCGGCATGAGCCGGCTGATGTCCTCGGCCGGCATCACCCCGCAGATCACCCAGGTCCGCTCGGGCGAGGCGGAGCTGAGCCGCGTCACGGGTGCCCGCCTGCCGTCCGGTGTGCCGGTCGTCATCACCGCGCCGGTCGCGGCCACGCCCCGCCGCCGCACCTCGTCGTCGGCGTCCTCGTCCTCCGCGTCCCGGTCTTCCTCGTACCGTGGCCGCCGCGGCCGTTCGGGCAGCCGGCCCGCCGTCAACCCGGCCGCCTGAGGCCGGACGTACGGCTGAACGGCTCACTCATTCTTCGCAGGAGGCACCACATGCGCTGTGTCATCGCCCGGTACCCGTTCGACTTCACCAAGGACGGCGTCGTGGCCTCGATGAAGGGCATCACACCCGAGCCCGTCACGGGTGAGTCCGTGACCATCGGCCGCCGCCGCTACCCGGTCAAGCAGGTGGGGGAGATCATCACCCGCCAGGACCGCCGCGACTTCACCGGCGGCGAGGTCGTCCGGGCCATGGTCCGCCTCGGCTTCACCTGCCACGAGCACCCCGACACGCCCGTACAGGGCCTGACGCCGCTCCAGAGCGCTTCGGCGATGCTCGGCGTCCCCGGGACGTACGAGGCCTGACGGGCCGAAGACCCGAGAAGCACTGTGAGGGCCCCGCCGACACACGTCGGCGGGGCCCTCACCGCGTGGTGCGACCCGAAGAGGGATCTGACCTCCCGGAGATGCGAAATCTATCCTTGCCACAGTAGACATTGGCATACGGCTTGGGTAACGTTTCTCGTGTACGCACGACCAGGCAGTGGTCGGTTCAGAGGAAGGAAGGAAACACATACGCCATCAGGATCGCCCGGCCCGAGGAAGCTTCCGGGTCCGGGTACCGCAAGGCCATGGATTGGAAGGTGGTCCCCGGTCACGCAGTCGCGATCCACGCGCCCCCGCCCCTACGACGGGCCCGGGTAGCGAAAACAGAAGGTCGGCACAGCAGGACAGTCGACCGATGGTGTTGAATTTCCCTCGGGGCCCTGGTGCCGTACGGCACCAGGGCCCCTCGACGCGTTGCACTAACGAGGTGAAATGACAGCGGATACCCCGCTCGGTGGTCGTCTGGAAGACGACGACTATCCCGCGTACACGATGGGCCGGGCAGCAGAGATGCTCGGCACCACTCCCGGCTTCCTCCGAGCCATCGGCGAGGCCCGGCTGATCACGCCCCTCCGCTCGGAGGGCGGACATCGCCGGTACTCCCGCTACCAGCTACGGATCGCCGCCCGCGCCCGCGAGCTCGTCGACAAGGGCACTCCGATCGAGGCCGCGTGCCGCATCGTCATCCTCGAGGACCAGCTCGAGGAAGCCCAGCGCATCAACGCCGAGTACCGCCGCCACGCCGCGAACGGGACGTCCGACAGCTCCGGCTGAGCCTCAGAGCGTCGGGTCCGGGTGCTCGCCGCGGCGCAGGGCGCGGGCACACCAGCCGATCACCGTGGCGTTGACCAGCGCGCCGAACACGACGGCGACGAAGAACGTCGCGGCACCGTCCGGCAGCGCGAGGAAGACGAAGGAGGCCGGGGCGGTGGCGAGCAGCGGGACGACGCCCCCCATGGACTCGTCCGAGGCGTCGCCGACGGTCACGGCGGTCGCCCACACCAGCAGGCCCGCGCAGAGCGCCAGGTAGACACGGGCGAAGACGTCACCGAGGGCGTGGCCCAGAAAGTGACGCAGCCGGTGACCCGGGCGTCGGGGAAAGGTTCGGCCGGATCCGGTATCGGTCACGGGGTGGACTCCTCGGTTGCGGTGATCGTCACGATGGTCGGGCGCGTGGGGCGGTCGGGGTCGTGGGGCGGCCGGGGGCGTGGCGTCCCGGTGCGGTGCCTGCCGTCAGCGGTGACCGCCCGGCGGGTTCGGACGGGCGAGGCCGAGGTCGTACGCGAGGATCGTCGCCTGGACGCGGTCGCGCAGACCCAGCTTGCGCAGGAGCGCGTTCACATGGGATTTGACGGTCCCGACGGTGATCCCGAGCTCCTCGGCGACCTCCGCGTTGGTGAGTCCCGTCGCGATCAGCGTCAGCACGTACCGTTCGCGGGCGGTCAGACCGTCCAGCTCGCGGAAGCCGCCTCCCGGCCGTTGCCCGGGGCCCGCTCCTGACGCGTAGTGGCCGATGAGCCGGCGGGTCGCGGAAGGAGCGAGCACGCTCTCGCCTGCCGCCACCACCCGGATGCCGTGGAGCAGCTCGGCGGGATGCACGTCCTTGAGCAGGAAACCGGAGGCGCCCGCGCGCAGCGCGTCGAAGACGTACGCGTCGAGGTCGAAGGTGGTCAGCACCAGGACCCGGGGCGCGTTCTCCCGGCCCGTGATGATCCGGGTGGCGGCGATGCCGTCCAGTTCGGGCATCCGGACGTCCATCAGGACCACGTCGGGTGCCAGCTCCTCGGCGAGGCGCACCGCGGCGACGCCGTCGGCGGCCTCGCCGACGACCGTCAGATCCTCCTCGGCGTCGATCACCGCGGCGAACCCCGCCCGTACGATGCCCTGGTCGTCCACGACCAGCACGCTGAGGCTCATCGCTCCCCCTCCTCGTCGCCCCGCTGCGGAACCGGCGCCAGCGGCAGCCGGAGAGCGACCGTGTCCGGCCGTCCGGTGATCAGTGTGCCGCCGAGCGCCGCGACCCGCGCCGCCAGCCGTTCCCGTACGGCGGGGCGCGCGGCGCGCGGCACACCGGTGGCCACGAGGGTCAACGTGGCGCCGTCCGCGTCGAGTTCGAGCACCGCGGGCTCCTCGCCGCCGGCCGCAAGCACCGTCTCGGCGGCATGGTAGGCGGCCAGGTCGACCACCGTGGGCAGCCGCTCCGGCACCCGGTCGGACAGCCGTATCTCGACCTCGCGGCCGGTGGCCCGGCACTGGCGGGCGAGCAGGTCGAGCGCCTGGAGGGTGGGTTGTGGCCGCAGTTCGGGGGCGGTCCGCCCCTGCCGGACCGTGTCGAGCAGGGCGCGCATCGCGGCCAGGGCCTCCCGGGCGCGTTCGGCGGTCGCGTCGAGCCGGCCCGCCTCCGCCTCCGCGACCATGTCGGCGGTACGCGCCAGCACGGTGGTCTCCAGTCCGGCCGCGATCCGACGGCGTTCGGCCCACGCGTCCCGGACGGCCTCCTCGGTCCAGGCGGCGAGACGTTCGTCCCGGGCACCCCGGACGGCCCGGGCGCGCCGCCCCCTCAGAGCCCCGCCCCGACACGCCGCACCGAGCGCCAGGGACACCCCGGCCGTGGCCCACCCGACCACCGCCCAGGGAGGGACCGCCGTCCCCCTGCCCAGCACGGCGGCCAGTACCGCCGCCGTGTGCACGACCACGGCCACCAGGGGAAACAACCAGAGCCGGGCCACGTGACGATGCTCCCCCGCGGCGTGGGAAGCCCCGCCCGCCGGGGACACACCGGGGCCGGACCGGGACGCGTCCACCGCGAGCGCCGCGCAGGTGGCGAGGATGCTCAGGGCGGGTGGCAGGGCGACCGGACCGGTGTAGTCGCCTTCCGCCATCGCCACCGGCCAGAGCGCGGCCAGCCCGAGCAGGACGCCCCGGGCGGTGCGCGGCGCCCGGCGCAGCCACAGCAGCGCGACCGCCTGTGCCGCCGCCAGCAGGGCGAAGAGCACACCGGCGGACACCCGCGTGCCGTTCGACGTGGGCTGCGCGTGGACGACCAGGGCGGGCAACAGCGGCTGGACGACCAGGCCGGCGGCGGCCGCCAGCCGGGCGGGCCGGTGGTTGCGCGGTACGGCCCGCTCGGCCGGGGCGGCCGTCCGGCCGGGCAGGACGGCACGCACCTCCCAGCCACCGTCCGGCGTCGGGCCGCTGGTCAGCCTGCCACCCGCCTCCCGGGCCCTGGAGCGCAGGAAACCCTGGCCGCGGCCACCGCCCAGGTCCGCCCCGTGCGCCGCCGAACCGGCCGGCGGCGCCGCGCTCGTGACCACGACCTCCGTGCGGGTGTCGCCGTACCGGCACCGCAGGGTCGTGTGCGCTCCAGGGGCGTGCCGTGCCACGTTGGTCAGCGCCTCGCGCACGATGCCGAACACGGCGTCCGCGACCACGCCGTCCGGCAGGGCGTCGATCTCGCAGTCCACCGGCCGGCCCAGTCGGCCGAACCCCTCCACCAGAGCGCGCAACCGCTCCTCGGGTGAGGGCAGTTCCTCCCGGGCGGGCGTCGGCGCTCGCACCGCGCCGAGTGCCCGGCTGACCTCCCGGCCGGTCCCGGCGGCGAACTCCAGTGCCTCGTAGGTGAGTTCGGGGCGGCTGTCGCGCAGCCCGAGCGCCGCACCCGCCGTGACCACGACGGCCGTCAGATGGTGGGCGCTGACGTCGTGCAACTCCCGTTCCATGCGGCGGCGTTCAGCCTCCGGCAGCCGGTGGCGTTCGGCCTCGGCCCGCTTCAGCGTCCGTTCGGCCGCACGGCGTGCGCGTCGGGTCCGCCGCACCAGCAGGCCGGCGCCGCACGCGGCCGCGTACAGCAGCGCGGTCAGGACGAGGTCGAGTCCGTCGCGGTCGCTCAACCCGTGCAGGCTGATGTTCTGGAGCAGTTGCCAGGCGGCGAGCGACGACCCGCACAGCACGGCGGTGAAGGTGTCGCGTTCGGTCGCCACGGTGAACAGGGCCAGCGCGACCCCGGCCGTGCCGAGTACCGCCATCGCCCCGACGGGCAGCGGCCCCGCGCCCAGCGCGCAGGCCGCGGCGACCACGACGAGGGCCGTGACCGGGCGGCTGCGCCGCAGGGCGAGTGCCGCCGTGACCGGACCGGCCACCAGGGCCGCCACCAACAGGGCGGACGCGGGCGGAAGGACCCCGCGCACCAGCTCCGCGCCCGGCCACACGGTGGCCTGGGCGCAGATCAGCAGGACCGGGAGCAGCCGGTCGTCGGTTCGGTTCATGGCCGGTCCAGGCTAGGCCGCGGGTGGGCGGGCCCCCCTCCCGCTGAAGGCGGATTTCGTTCTCTTACCTGGGGTGCAGTTCCCTGTCCCGCGCCACCGTCTTCGACCTCACCGGCCGGCCGACCGGCAGCGGCGACCGGCGACCGGCACACGAATGGGTCGCGGGCCGGTCGGCCGGTTCGGCCGGCCGGGTCAGCCGGCCTGGGACGGCGTCTGCTTGATGCCGTCGACGATCGCCCGGCGCAGGATGGCGCTGGTGTAGGTGACCGTGCCGGGCTTGATCAGAGCGTCCGTCCCGCTGAGCCGCCTCACCTGGACGGAGCGCTCGCCGAGGAACACATGGGTCTTCGCGTTGAAGATCCACTCTTCGCGCTGCCCGCTGGTCTCGTCCAGCCGGGCGACCGCCACCCCGTGCCGGCCTATGGCGTCGACCGCGTCGTCCACGACCACGACACCGGGGATCTTCGCGGCGGCCTTGAACAGCGCCGAGTAGAGCTCCGCCGGCGGATAGCTCTCGCTCACCAGGTCGCCGATGGTGGTGAAGGCCTGCTGGTCCGGGGAGTTCCCCTGGCCTTCGGTCTCCTTGTAGATCTTGGCGAGCAGCTCGTCGGGGTCGGTGGTCAGCTTGGTCAGGTAGTCGTACGACGGGGCGCCCAGGTGTGCCTTCGGGGTGTTGCCCTGCTCGTCGGGGAGGCTCAGGGTCTCGCCCTCGGGGCTGTCGTTGACGGCGGGGTCGATCAGCCAGCCCTTGGTTCCGTCCGGGGAGTCCCACAGCTGACGGGTGTGCAGCTGGTGACTGGCCAGGGTGGTCTTGTCGTCGACGGTCTTCAGGAACGTGTCGGCCGACTTGGACTCGATGTAGATGTACTGACCGGGGCCGACCACCGGATGGTCGTCCTCGGCGGCCGCCAGCGAGATCTGGTCGAGCAGCTGGGGCAGGCCCTTGGTGGTGGCGACGCCGACGGTCGTGGTCAGGCCCGGTCCGGTGGCGACACCGCCGTCCCTGACCCCGCCTCCCCCGGTCGTCGCGACCCCGGCGACGACCACCCCTGCCAGCGCGGCGGCCAGCACGGGCAAGGTGATCGCCGGGCGCGGCAGCCGCAGCCGCCGGGTTCCGGTCGGGGCCGCCGCCGTGCGCTCGTCCTGTCGCGCTTCGTGGATCTGGGCCATCAGACGCTCCTTGTGGAACTGGTGACGGCCCGTCGGCAGGTCACGCGCCGTCCGGGTGAAGAGCTGTGCGCTCTCCTCCCCCTCGGCCGGACTCTGCCGGGACGTGTTCGCGTTCATCGGTTTCCTCCCTGCGCGGGCCGGACCACGTTGGTGTGATCGCCTCTTACCTGTCGGCCGGTGCGGCCGCCTTCCCGATTTCCGCGGACTTTCTCGGAATCCCGGTCGGAATCCCGGTCGGGAGGCCGGTTGGTGGTCCGGTCGGACGTGCGGGCGGAAGTCCGGTCGGGTGCCTGGCGGCGGGGCGCTTCGGCGTCCTTGGCGAGCGCCCGCAGTTTCCCGCGGGCCCGGGAGAGGCGGGAGGCGACGGTGCCGACCGGGATGCCGAGGGCTTCGGCCGCGGCCTCGTAGTCCAGACCCTCCCCCAGGCAGAGCGCCACGACCTCGCGCTCCGGTCTGCGCAGCGTGGCCAGGGCGGTGAGGGCCGTCGCGAGCCGGCGCCGGTCGTCGATCCGGTCGGCGACCTCGTCGGCGTGGTCGGGCACGGACGCCGCGGCCGCGGCGGCGGCGCCGGCCGCCGCCCGGTACCGCCGGTTGCCGCGATGCTGGTTGCGGGCGGTGTTGGTGGCGATGCCCAGCAGCCAGGGTCTCAGGGAGCCGCCCTCGGGGTCGACCCGGTCGCGCAGCCGCCACGCCTCCAGGAAGGTCGCGGCCATCACGTCCTCGGCCGTCGACCAGTCGGCGGTCAGTCGGAACGCATGGTTGTAGACGGCGCGGGCGTAGTCGTCGAACAACTCCGCGAACGCGCTCGGCTCCCCGGCCCGTACCCGGGTACGCAGATGAGTGCTCACCTCAATGAGCTGTCCGGCACCGCACACCGGCTTCCCGTGACCTGCGTCACACCGACCCCCCTCGCCCCCGCCTCGCGCGGCTCCGGCGTAGAGGGTCGCACGCGGCCGCCGCTACTTCCGGTGGTGTTCGGCGGTGCTCTTCAGGTCGTGGAGCCAGGCTTCGAGACCGGCGCCGAGCGCCGCGGTCGCGGTGGGGACGTCGGCCTCGACCTGGGCGCCGGTCCAGGTCTCCTCGGTGTGGACGCGGACGCCGCCCCCTACCTCGGTGAACGTCCACAGGTGGACGCCCTCGTCGACACGCAGGCCGCGGCCGATCGCGGGCCCGCTCCACAGCACGCAGGTCCCGTGCCGGAGTTGCCGCACGGTGGAGGTGATCTCGAGGGTGGTGGCGGGGGTGGCCGGCGTGGCGGGTGCCGGGGTGGTCCAGCGGAACCGCGAGCCCTTGGTGAGCCGGCCGGCGTCGAGGCGTTCGGCGCTGAGGACGGGCGGCTGCCAGGAGGGCCAGCGCGCCACGTCGGTCTGGAGCTTCCAGACGGCGCTCAGCGGTGCCTTGATCACCACGTCGGCGCTGTAGCGGATGCGTGCCGCGGCGTCCACCCCCTGCCCTCGGCACTGGGCCGGGCGGCTGTGGTGGGCCGCGGTCGGGACGGACGCCGCCGGGGCGGCCGGGGCGGCCAGGGCTCCGGTGGCGACAGACCCGGCGAAGGCGAGGGCGAGCGGGAGTGCGAGCGTCAGTGACCTGGTGCTGGGCATGCGATGTCCCTTGATCCGGTGAGCGGGTGAGCGGGTGATCCGGTGGCTTGGTGGCGCTTGGCGGGCGGGATGCCGGAGGGCGAGGAGCGCCTCGGCTACGGGTGGAGGACGACCTTGCCGGCGACCGTTCCGGACTCGGCCAGCCGCAGGGCGTCGGCGATATCGGCGAGCGGAAGCCGGGCCGCGATCCGGGGCGTCACGTCACCCCGCTGGAGGGCGGCGAAGACCTCGGTGAGGTCGGACCGCAGACGGGCCCGGAAGCGGTCCTTGGCCAGGGCGCGGCCGGCCCAGACGTTGAAGAAGTAGGCGCGGCGGCGGTTGGGCAGCGCGTTCCACAGCCACAGCCGGCCGAGCAGCTTCAGCACGGGCCACTGCTTGGACCCCTCGTCGTCCCGCGTGGAGGCGGTGCCGTACGAGACGAGCGTGCCGCCGGGGGCGAGGAGCCGCCAGGAGTCGACGATGCCCCGGCCGCCGACGTGGTCGAAGACGGCGTCCACGCCACCGGGGGCGAGTTCGCGGATCCGCGCGGCGAGGTCGCCGGCGCGGTAGTCGACGGGGGTGACCCCCTCCTGGCGCAGGGCGTCGTGGTGGCGGGTGGACGCCGTGCCGATCACCCGGACGCCCGCGGCCCGGGCCAGCTGGACCAGGACCGAGCCGACGCCACCGTTGGCGCCGTGCACGACGATGATCCCGCCCGAGCGGATCCGGGCCTTGCGGTGCAGCATCTGCCAGGCGGTGATGCCGTTGACCACCAGGGTCTCCGCCTCCGCCGCGTCGATCCCGGCGGGCACCGGCACCACGTCGGCGGCGTCGACGAGCACATGGCTGGCCCAGCCGCCGACCTTGAGCAGGGCGGCCACCCGGGTGCCGTCCAGGCCGGGCTCGACGCCCTCGCCGGTCGTCAGCACCGTGCCGACCAGGTCGTAGCCGGGGACGAAGGGGAACGGCGGCTGGTCGTAGTAGCGGCCGCGGCGCATCTGCTGCTCGGCGAAGGAGACCCCGGTCGCCTCCATCCGGATCAGCACCTGCCCGGCGCCCGGGGTGGGGACGGCTCCGTGCCGGATCCGCAGCCCTTCCGGCTCGACCTTGCCCGGCAGCACGACCTCGACGAGTCCCTCGGCGTTCATGACGACCTCCAGTGAGCGTTACTTGCGCTTGCGTTCGTTAGAAGTTGTAACGCATATCCAAGGGGGGTGTCAATAACGTTCGTGATAGCCTCTAACTGAATCTTGAACATGTAGACGCCCGTGCGTGACTACCTGAGGACGCGCGTGCGTGAGACGTGAGAGCGGAGAGGTGGCGGCAGGCCATGGCGGAGACGGGCACGACGACCCCGCGCGAGCGCTACCGCGCCCAGGTGCGGGCGGAGGTCAAGGAGCGTGCGTGGGAGCAGATCGCCACGGCGGGGGCGTCCGCGCTCTCCCTCAACGCGATCGCCAAGCAGATGGGGATGAGCGGGCCCGCGCTGTACCGGTACTTCGCCGGCCGCGACGAACTGATCACCGAGCTCGTCCGGGACGCGTACCGGAGCCTCGCCGACGCCTTCCGGGCCACCTCGGCCGACGGCGGCGGCCTGACCGGCCTGGCCCACACCCTGCGCGGCTGGGCCCTGGAGGATCCCCAGCGGTACTTCCTCGTCTACGGCACGCCCGTCCCCGGCTACCACGCGCCCGACGACGTCACCACGCTCGCGTCGCAGATCATGACGGCGCTGCTCGACGCCTGCGCCGACCTGCCCGCCGACGGTCCGCCGAGCCCGCTCGCCGCGGATCTCGAAGGCCTCGGCGGCCGGTGGGCGGACCGGCCCGCCGCCTCATCGGCCGCCCTCGGGCGGGCCCTGACCTGCTGGACCCGTCTGCACGGCGTCCTGTCCCTGGAACTCGCGGGCCACTTCACCGGAATGGGCTTCGACCCCGCCCTGCTCTTCGCCGCCGAACTCGACTCCCTGACCGGCGCGTCGACGCCCCGACCGGCGCGGTGACCCCTGGCCGGCGCGTCGGACCGCAGGCCGAAATACCTGTGGGCGCCGGGGAGTTGATCGCAGCATGACTCAAGGTCCCGCACCTCGCACGCTGTCCGACGAAGCACTCTCCGAGCTGCTCGGCCGACAGCGGTTCGGCACGCTCGCCACCGTCAGGCGTACCGGCCACCCGCACCTGACCACGATGATCTACAGCTGGGACGCCGACGCCAGGATCGCGCGGTTCTCCACGACGGCCGACCGCATCAAGGTCCGGCAGCTGCGCCGCGACCCGCACGCCGCCCTGCACGTACCGGGCGACGACGTGTGGACGTTCGCGGTCGCCGAGGGCGAAGCCGAGGTCTCCGGGGTCACGGCCGTCCCCGGCGACGCCGTCGGCCGGGAGCTGCTCGGGATGATCCCGGCGGACGCACGGCCCGAGGACGAGGACGCTTTCCTGGAACAGCTGGTCGCCGAGCGGCGGGTGGTCGTCCGGCTGAAGGTCGACCGGCTGTACGGGACGGCGCTCGACATCGACGGCTAGACACCTCGGGTACGGATGCGGGCCGGTACACCTGCCGGTCCAGGTACCGGTGCACCCGCCGGTACGGGTACGGGTGCGAGGGCGGACCCCGCACCCGTACCCGTACCGGCCGCTGTTACAGCGTCACCCTGCTGCCGCCCAGGGTCACGACCAACTGGCCGTTCGAGGCGAAGGACCAGGCGAGCGCGCCGCCGTAGGAGGAGGCGCACCGGGAGCCGTTGGTCCCCGTCCAGAACTGGTTGGTGCCGTCGGCGTCACCGACGGTCTTGTCGTTGGAGCCGCTGACGTTGTACCGGCAGGACGTGTTGGTGCGGAACACCGAGGTCCCCGCGTCCCACGAGTAGTTGCGCTCGGCGTTGTCGATGCTGAGGTTGTTCGACACGGTCATCGAGCCCGGGTTGCTGTTGTAGGTGAACCCGTGATGGCCGTTGCGGTAGGCGATGCTGCGCCGTACGACGTGGTTGACGGCGATGTCGTCGCCGCCGAGCTTGTAGCCGTTGCGGTCGCCGTTGGTGTTCACGGTGCCGTCGGAGAGGGTGCCGTTGTTGTAGGAGAGGGAGTCCTCGACGGTCACCGGGCCGATGGCTCCGGTGTCGGTCTTGGTGTAGAGGTCCCAGCCGTCGTCGATGTTGTTGTGCGAGACGGCGTAGCGGAAGACGTTGCCGGTTCCGGTGGTGAGCTTCGCGGCGAAGCCGTCGGCGTCCTCGCCGTCGGAGTCGGCGTTGTCGTGCGACTCGGCGGAGAGGATCAGGTTGTCGGACGGCCACTGCGCGGTCGGCGTGGTCGAGGCGATGCGGCCGAGCTGGAGCCCGGTGTCGTGGTTGTAGCGGGTGACGGTGCGCTCGATGACGTTGTGGCTGCCGCCGACGTAGATCCCGTTGTCACCGGCGTGTTCGACGACGACCCCGTAGACATGCCAGTACGAGCCGAACAGCTGGAGCCCGCGGTTCGACGAACTCTCGCTCTGCGCGGAGAAGTTGAGGACCGGCGTCTCACCCGGGTAGGCGGACAGGGTGGTGAGGGCGCCGGCCGTGCCGCTGCTGGTCGCCGGGACGGTGACCGTCGACGCCTGGGCGTAGGTCCCGCCGCGCAGGTAGATCGTGCCGCCCGCGGTGACCCGGCTGATCGCCGAGGTGAGGGTGGTCGGGGCCGACTGGGTGCCGGCCGCGCCGTCCGTGCCGCTCGGTGAGACGTAGAGCGCGCCGCCGGCCGGGGGTGTGGTGCTGTCGGCCGTCGTCGCCTCCAGATAGTCGACGTTGGGCAGGCCGGCCGCGGCGGTGGGGGTGAGCCGGACGGTGTTGCTGCCCGCGTTGAGCGTCACCGTGAGCGTCTTGGTGACCCAGGTCGACCAGGCGCCGGTGGCCTCGAAGGACGGCGTCTGCACGGTCGTGCCGTTGACGGCCAGGGAGGCCGGGCGGGCCGCGGTGGTGCCGTTGGCGAAGCGGACGTTCAGCGTCGCCGTGCCCGCGGTGGCCGCGTTCACGGTGAACTGGGCGTAACCGCTGGTCGCGTTGGTGCCGTTGCAGAATCCGCTGCCGGAGTAGCCGGTCCAGTCGGAGTCGATGGTGCCGGCGCAGACCGCCGGGGAGGTCTCGGCCTCGTAGCGGGTGGTGGTGGCGGCCTGGGCGGTGGTGCCGGACAGTGCGACGAGCGCGCCTGCCACCAGGCTGATACAGGCCATGACGGATCTCAGCTGCATGATTCATCTCCAGGAACGGGACGCGTGCGGGTCGGCCGAACCAGAAAGCGCTTTCTCCCGGAAGTTAGGGGCGTGGCGTGACCGCGTCAAGAGACGCGTACCTGTTTATCGTTCACATCTATGGACGCGCCGCGTGTGTGTACCCGCGTGCACTCCATCCCCTCAAGGGATCCGTGCAGGAGCGTCACACAGACTGCACACAGTCTTTCGAACGAGTCGTTAGCGTTGCCCGCCATCGGACCCCCGCGTAGGAAGACCGCAGATGGACTACTGCTCCACGTGTCGCCGGCATCTCAACGGCGCCCTGGTGTGCCCTGGATGCGGCGCCTACGCACCGGACATCGCGCCCGTCACGGTCGACCGCGGCATCGCCCCGGCCCGGGTCGCGACATCCCTGCCCGGATCGATGCCGACACCGTCGGCGTCGATGTCGACGCCGTTGTCGATGTCCGTGCCCCTGCCCATGGCCACGCCCGCGCCGACGTCGTCCGCGGACACCGCGCCGCCGGCCGACCCGTCGCCCGGCACCGGGAGCGAGTCCTCCGCGCCGTCCGTTCCGTACGCGCCGCAGGGGCGGGCTGCCCGGCGACGGCAACTGGCCCGCTGGAAGAAGAACCAGCGCAAGGCCGTGGTCGCGACGGCCGTCGCCCTCGTCGGCGGCGGCCTGACCTTCGCCGCGCTGGACCGGCAGTCCGGCGACCGGGCCCAGGCGGCCGCGGTGCCGGAGACGCCGACCGCGGCGGGCGGCGAGGAACCGACTCTGGAGCACACCCGTCCGACGGTGAGCCGCTCCGACGCGCACCGGACCTCGCCCTCGCCCGGGGCCCCCTCGCGGCCCTCGGCGGACACCCACCCCGACTCGCTCGCCTCCTCGCCCGCCACGGCGCCGTCGGTCCCCCGACAGCGAACCGGGTCCTCTTCCTCGTCCTCGTCCTCCGAGGGGAAGGTCACCGCTCCGACCGGCCTTGCCGGGTCGACGGGCACGGCCGGTACGAGCGGCACGGCGGGCACGAGCGAGCAGCAGTCCTCCACTTCCGCCGCCGGCACCGGCTCGGACTCCTCCAACGGGAACTCGACCTCGAACTCCACGTCGAATTCCTCGTCTTCGTCGTCCTCCTCGACGTCCTCGTCCTCTTCGTCGTCGTCCTCGACGAGCACCGCGCCCGCGGGGACCTCGCCTTCGGACGTCTGCCTGCTGGGCCTGATCTGCCTGAGCTGAGGGAACTTATCGGGGCGGTCGTGAGTTTCCACGGTGCTGTAGATCTTGTGCAGACCTTTGCTCCGCCCGACCTTCTGGAGTTCTCATGGCCCTGTGGGACCGCGTCAAGGAGTCCGCGTCGACGATGCAGACCCAGCTCGTGTCGAAGAAGAACGACCTCAAGAGCGGCGCCTTCCGCGACGCGAGCATGGCGATGTGCGCCCTGGTCGCGGCGGCGGACGGCAGCATCGACCCGGCGGAGCGGCGCCGGGTGGCGCAGCTGATCGCCTCCAACGAGGTGCTGCAGAACTTCGACGCCACGGATCTCCAGCGGCGCTTCGACGCCAACCTCGACAAGCTGACCGCCGACTTCGACTTCGGCAAGGTCAGCGTTCTCCAGGAGATCGCCAAGGCGAAGAAGAAGCCGGCCGAGGCACGGGCCGTCATCCAGATCGGCATCGTGATCGGCGGCGCCGACGGCGACTTCGACAAGACCGAGCAGGCCGTCGTACGGGAGGCGTGCTTCACCCTCGACCTGCCGCCGCACGAGTTCGACATCTGAGCCGGGGGTGGGCGCGGTGACGCGGCCGGACCGCGCTCGCCGCGCGACCACCGCCCGCTCGGGTCCGCGTCAGCCGATGTCCGTCAGGCCGGTCGCCGTGCCGCTCTCGTCCCAGCGGACCTCCAGGACCCGGGTCACGGCGTCGCGGTCGATCGGTCCGCACACATGCGGGAACAGGGTGTCTTCGGAGACCCCCGGCGGCGGGGCGGGCGCGGCCGCCTCCCACGCGCAGGCCGCGGTGAGCCGCTTCTCGTCGAGCACGAGCGCGAGCAGCGGCCGGGGGCCGGTCCGGTAGAACGCGTTGACGACGGCGAGGGTGGTCCCCTCGTCGGGCGAGCAGTGCACGAACCCGTCCTCGGCGAGCGACGCGGGGGCGTAGGGCCGCTCGGGGGCGGTGTTCCAGTCGTCGAGCGGTACGACGTGGTAAATCATGATCCGGTTATACAACGGACCGGCCGACCGGCTCGACGGCCGGACCGGTGGTGCGATCACCTCGCGGGTGGCAGGAGTATTCCGCTCGCGTACGGGTATGCCTGTACCTGGGACGAGATCCGCGACACACGTGCGTCCTGCTCGCCGGCTCCCGGGCCGCGCATCCGGACCTGTGCTACCGTGATAAAAGTGGCAGTTTCGGTTACCAGAGACTTTTGAGTGCTCTTCGACCTTCCGTCGACGGGCACTTTTTTCGTTTCTGGGGCTTTCCCGAGCCTGCCGCACCCGGGTCCGCAAGGTGCGGAGTCCGGGCATTGCCCCATAGGGAGATTCAACATGGCATCTGGCACCGTGAAGTGGTTCAACTCGGAAAAGGGCTTCGGCTTCATCGAGCAGGATGGTGGCGGCGCTGACGTGTTCGCCCACTACTCGAACATCGCCACGTCCGGCTTCCGTGAGCTTCAGGAAGGCCAGAAGGTTACCTTCGACGTCACTCAGGGCCAGAAGGGCCCGCAGGCGGAGAACATCCAGCCCGCCTGAACCGCCTGACGCCGCCTGACGCTGACGCTGACGCGATCGGCTGCGCATCACGCGGACTAGTGGCCGGGGCCCGCACTCCTGAGTGCGGGCCCCGGCCCATGGCATTTTGCCCTTTCGAGGAAGGTATCGGATGAACCGCAACAGCTCCGTCGGCTCCCGTACGGATCGGCGCCAGGGCGCCCCCTCCCGTTCGGCCAAGCCCGGGCGGAGTGGGCGCGGGAGTCGTCCCGCCGCGTCCGGCGGTGAATTCGCTCTGCCCGTCACCCTCACCCCGGGTCTGCCGGTGGCCGGGTCGTTCGCCGAACTCGACATGCCCGAGCCCCTGTTGGCGGCCCTCGCCGCCGAGGGTGTGACCACCCCGTTCCCCATCCAGGCCGCGACGCTGCCGAACTCGCTGGCCGGCCGGGACGTCCTGGGCCGTGGCCGCACGGGTTCCGGCAAGACCCTCGCCTTCGGCCTCGCGCTGCTGGCCCGTACGGCCGGGCAGCGTGCCGAGCCCCGGCAGCCGCTGGCCCTGGTCCTCGTCCCCACCCGGGAACTGGCCCAGCAGGTCACCGACGCCCTCACCCCGTACGCCCGCGCGCTGCGGCTGCGGCTCGCCACGGTGGTCGGCGGTCTGTCGATCGGCCGGCAGGCGAGTGCCCTGCGCGGCGGCGCCGAGGTCGTCGTGGCCACGCCCGGCCGCCTCAAGGACCTCATCGACCGGGCCGACTGCCGTCTGGACCGGGTCGCCATCACCGTCCTCGACGAGGCCGACCAGATGGCCGACATGGGCTTCATGCCGCAGGTCACGCAGCTGCTCGACCAGGTGCGTCCCGGCGGGCAGCGCATGCTGTTCTCGGCGACCCTGGACCGTAACGTCGACCGGCTGGTGCGGAACTACCTGCACGACCCGGTCGTGCACTCGGTCGACCCGTCGGCGGGCGCCGTCACCACGATGGAGCACCACGTGCTGCACGTGGAGGACGAGGACAAGCACGCCACGACGACGGAGATCGCCGCCCGCGACGGACGCGTGATCATGTTCCTCGACACCAAGCACGCGGCGGACCGGCTGGCGAAGAAGCTGCTGGCGGTCGGGGTGCGCGCCGCGTCCCTGCACGGCGGCAAGTCCCAGAACCAGCGGACCCGGACCCTGGCCCAGTTCAAGGACGGGCATGTCACGGTGCTGGTGGCGACCAACGTCGCGGCCCGCGGCATCCACGTGGACAACCTCGACCTGGTCGTCAACGTCGACCCGCCCGGCGACCACAAGGACTACCTGCACCGCGGCGGCCGTACGGCACGCGCCGGCGAGTCCGGCACGGTCGTCACGCTGGTCCTGCCCCACCAGCGCCGGGAGATGACGCGTCTGATGGCGGACGCCGGCATCACCCCGCGGACCACCCGGGTCCGCTCCGGCGAGGCCGAGCTGAGCCGCATCACCGGCGCCCAGGCGCCGTCCGGCGTGCCCGTCGTCCTCACTCCGCCGCCGGCCGCCGAGGAGCGTCCCGCGCGCTCGGCGTCCACCGCGCGCTCGCGCCGCGGCCGTCCCGCGGGCCAAGGCGGCGGCCGTCCCACCGCCCAGGGCGGACGACCCACCTCCCAGGGCCGTCGCCGTGCTCCCGCCAAGGGCAACGGCAACACCGCGAACGGCCGCTGAGGCCGGGCCTCCGGGCCCGGCTGGGCTCGGTCGCGCCTCGGCGTACTCCGCCGGTGGGTGCACGACCGGCGGTTTCGGCGGGTCTCAGACGGGGGCTCCGCCGAAGCCGATCTCGTTGCCGTCCGGGTCGTGATAGGTGACCTTGCGTACGCCGTTGGAGTAGGTCTCACGGCGGGTCGGGGTCAGACCCCGGTCGGCCATGGCGGTGACCCGGGTGTCGAGGTCGTCGACGAAGAGGGTGTGCAGGGCGTGGCCCGCGCGTCCCGGGCGGAGCTCGATGTAGAGGTAGCGGTGCTCGGCGAGCTCCCAGACGGCCTCCGTGTCGTTCGGAAGGAACGCCGGCGGGGCGCCGAGCAGCCGCTCGTACCAGGCGAGGGCCGCTGCGTAGTCGTTGACGGGGATGCCTGCGAAGAGATCGACGGCCATGCCCTCATCATCGTAGGTCCGACGGCGCACGGCGACCCGCTGCCGCGCACCCGCCTCAGTCGTCCAGAACGCCCCGCAACTCGCCCCTGCGCCGGATCCCCAACTTGCGGTAAGTGCTGGTCAGGTGGGTTTCCACGGTACGGCGCGCCACATGCAGGAGGTCGGCTATCTCGGTGTTGGTGCGGCCTTCCGCCGCGAGTTCCGCGATGCGGCGTTCACTGCCGGTGAGAGCCCCGGAGCCGGTGTGGGCGGGTGTGGTGCGGCGGCCGCCCGCGGTGCGCAGGGCCTGTTCCGCGTAGGTCAGGAGACGGACGCTGCCCAGCCGTTCGGCGCGTTCGGCGCCCTCGCGCAGATGGTCGCGGCCCCGCCCGCGTTCGCCGGCGGCGGTCAACTGCCAACCGTGTGCCAGGAGCGAGGCCACGAGCTCCGCCTCGGCCGGGGAGTCCCGCAGGACGGCCACCGCCTCCGCGCCCAGTTCCAGGCCCCGCCGGCCCCGGGTCGCCCGGCCCAGGACCCGCAGCGCCCGTCCCGTCGTGCGCGGGGTGTTCCAGACCCGGGCCAGTCGCAGTTCCTCCGTCGCCAGGGCCAGCGCCTCCTGGGGGTTGCCCAGCGCCAGCCGGCACTCCGCGGCCGCCGTCCGCCACGGCGTGACGACCGGACTGTGCACGGCACGGGCGGACTGCCGGCGGCCGCACTCCAGGAAGTCGTGCAGGGCGCCCGCGACATCCCCCTCGGTGAAGCGCAGGACGCCCCGGGCGTACAGGAACCGGTTCAGCTCCCATGAGTCCGGGGTGTCACGGAGGTCGAAGGTGTCGGCGAGCCGGCGGGCCTGCGGCGTACGGCCCGTCTCGACCAGCGCGAGCAGGGTGTGCGCGTCGGCGTTGACCGGGCCGCCGCCGGTGCGCCGGGCGCGGGCCGTGTCGGGGAGGGCGGCGAGCAGCGTGCCGTACGCGCCCCGCGCCGCCGCGATGTCCCACCTGGTGTCCAGCAGGGCCTGTTCCATCGGGTGCAGCAGGGTCGGACGCTGGCCCGCCAGACCACGTTCGACCAGGCGTTCCGCCTCGTCGAGTTCGTCGGCCCACTGGGCCACCGCCGCGGCCGTGCCCAGCAGGAACGGCTCGGCCAGGGGGTCGGCGGGTTCCGTCAGGAGGGTGCGCAGCCGTCGCATCGCCTCCCGCGCCGGGAGGTCGCCGGCGGTCGCCGCGTACCGCACCAACAGGGCCTGGCCGGAGGCGCCGACGAGTTCCGGGGAACGTTCGGCGGTGTCGGTGAGCCAGCGGTAGGCCTCCCGGCGGACCGTCTGGTCCTGGTCGGAGAGCAGCGCGGACGCCGTCTGCAGGGCACGCGCCAGGTCGGGGTGGCCGGCCAGCCGGGACTCCAGCCGGCGCAGCACCTCCACCGCCGTACGGACCTCCCCCCGGCCCACGAGCGCGGTGCCCAGCGCGATGGCCGTACGGACCTGGTCACGGGGTTCGGCGGGCAGGTCGAGCGCCTCGGCCAGCCGGGGGATGCCCGCCGGGGTGTCCGCGGAGGCGTACTCCAGGGAGCCGAGTTCGGTGAGCAGCCGCTGGCGCAGGTCGTCGGGCAGCGGCTCCCGCAGGGCCCGGCGCAGATAGCGGACGGCGTCGCCGGGGCGGGCGTCGCGCGCGGCCACGGTGGCGGCGTCGCGCAGCACGCGCAGCGCCCAGGTCAGGCCGGTGGGCGCGCTGCCCAGCAACTGCCGTGCCACGGCGTCGAGGTGGTCGCCCCGGCGCAGCATCGCCTGGGCGAGCGCCCGGTGCGCGTCCTGGCGACGGGCGGTGGACCAGCCGCCGAGGACGGCGTCCCGCAAGAGCGGGTGCGCGTAGCGGGGGCGGCCGGCCCGGTCGGGGCGCAGCACGCCGAGCCGCGTCATCGCGGTGAACCAGCCGGAGACCCGGGCCGGGTCGGCGCCGGAGGCGTCGGCGACGAGGGCGGCGAGGGTGTCGGTGGCGGCTTCGGCGGCTGTTTCGGCCCCGGCTGCGGTGTCGTCGGCGGTTTCGGTGGAGATTGCGGTGGCGGTGGCCGTTGCGGCTCCGGTTCCGGTGGTGGTCAGGGCTTCGTGAGGGGAGCCGGGGGTGGGGCGGGCCGCGTGGCGGGCATCGGCGTCCGTCGTCCCCTCGGCACCCTCCGCCCGTTCGGCGCCCGCGGGTCGCCCGGTCCGCTCGGCCGGTGCCGTCCGCTCGGCCGGTTCCGTGCGCTCGGCGGCTTCGGGGCGCTCCGCACGGTCCGTCCGCTCCGCCTGTTCCAGGGCGGCGAGGGTCCGGGCCACCTCCGCCGTCGCCGGGCCCGCGCTGTCCAGCCACCAGGAGACGGCCGCCGGGTAGGACCCCGGGTACAGCGCGGCGCACGTCCTCGGGACGGCCGTCGGCGGCGGGGCGCCGTCGAGGTCGTCGAGGAGGGCGTGCAGCAGCAGCGGGTTGCCCCCGCCGGCCCGCACACAGTCCGCGGTCCACCGGTCGGAGGCCGTCGGGAAGACGGCCCTGACCAGCTCGGCCGAGGCGTGGTCGGTGAGCGGCGCGAGGGTGTGGGTGCGGACCACGGACGGCGACAGGGCGTGGGTGAGACCGGTGGGCCTCGGGTCGATGTCGTACTGACTGCGCTCGGTGGCCACCAGGAGTACCGGTAATCGGTCGATACGGCGGGCCGCCTCCACGAACCAGCGGCGCGAGGCCTCGTCGGCGAGGTGGACGTCGTCCACGGCCACCATGAGCGGCGTCTCGTCGGCGTACGACCGCAGCAGCCGCCACAGCCGCGCCGCGCTCCCCCGGTCGTCGTCGCCCGGTCCGACGTCCGCGAACTCCGGCACGGATCCCAGGAGATGGAGCACCGAGGAGAACGGCAGCGCGGTGTCGTCGGGCGAGCAGCGGGCGCGCAGCACCCGCAGGCCGAGGTGGGTGGCGTGCGCGGTGGCGGCTTCCAGGACGGCGGACCTGCCGGTGCCGGTGGCCCCGCGCAGCAGGACGAGACGGCCGCCGCCGGCCCGGGCCCGTTCCGCCTCGGCCGTGAGCAGCGCGTGCGCGTCCTCGCGTTCCCGCAACGGTCCGGTCATCCCTGCCTCCTGGTGTCGGGCACATCGGACTTGTCCATGTACACGTAGAGGTCGTGCGGTTCGGTACGGGTCCGCCCAACCTTTGTGGCGAGGCTCACGGTGGCGCGGCGCACCGCGGCTGAAACGGCTCTGACCTGCGACGATGAAGGTGAACCGTGGTACTGGAGGGCTTGCTCTCGTGGTCCGCCTCGTGGTGCTCCACGATTGCGCGTGCCCCGGAGGTCCCAGAAGTCTGGACCGGACCCACCCGTCACCGGTCCCTTCCGGACGGCGGGTCTGTGAACTTGGGGGAAACGGTTGCTCAGCTCATCACGGACACCAGAGACCGGCGTCGCGGGTATCGCCGCGCCGAGCGGCGCCGTGCCCGGCATCGGCACCCGGCGGCGGATCCCCGTGGCCGTCCAGGCACCGGACCCGATCTCGCGCGAAGGCGCCGTCAGCCAGTTGCGCGGACGCCCCGAGGTCGAGGTCCGCGACGAGGTCTCGGCCGCCGGCACGGTGGCGCTGCTGATCGAGGACACCCTCGACGAGGCGGCGCTGGGCCGGCTGCGGCGGATCGTGCGCAGCGAGGGCGCGCGGGCGGTGCTCGTCGTGGGCACGATTCGCGAAACGGAACTCCTGGACGTCATCGAGTGCGGGGTCGGGGCCATCGTCTGGCGCCGCGAGGCCACCGCGCACCGGCTGGTGCAGGCGGTGGTGGCCGCCCACCGCGGCGACGGCGACCTGCCCGCCGACCTGCTCGGCAGACTCATCAGCCAGGTGGGCACGCTGCACCGCGGTGCGGCGGGCCGGCCCGGCGCCCCCTCCCTGGGACTCGCGCCACGGGAGGTGGACGTCCTGCGGCTGGTCGCCGAGGGCCTGGACACCGGAGAGATCGCCAGCAAGCTGTCCTACTCCGAACGAACCGTCAAGAACGTCATGCACGGACTCACGACGCGGTTGCATCTGCGCAACCGGGCGCACGCGGTGGCATATGCCCTCCGAGAAGGCTACATCTGACCGAACGGGCAATCGAAGGCGGACACGCGGGCAGCATGCCCTGCCCGGCCGCCGACCCTGTCGCGCCTGCGGATCCGGGGCCGTCCGGGGCACGATCGGCGGACAGCGGGTGCGGCAAGGCAAGTTGAGGAGCACGACGGTGATCCACGAGGTGGACGAGGTCCTCAAAGAGCTGCTCGGGAGCGGCGCGCTGGCGGGCTCCGGCATCGACGTCTCCTTCGAGGCGCCGACCCGGGACTGGGCCGCGCGGCGCAACGCCCCGGTGATCAACACCTACTTGTACGACATCCGTGAGGACGTGGCCCGCCGGCAGCGCGGCCAGGTGGCGGTGCGGGACGAGCGGGACGTCGTAGTGAAGCGGCGTCAACCGCCGCGCTGGTTCCGGCTGTCGTATCTGGTGACCGCCTGGACGCGGACCCCGCAGGACGAACACCGCCTGCTGTCGGCCGTGTTGGCGACACTGCTGCCGCGCGAGATCCTGACGGCCGCCGAACTGCCCGGCTCGCTCGGTGCGTTGGGCCTGGCGATGCCGGTGACGGTGGCCGGCATCCAGACCGAGTCGCGTTCCCTCGCCGAGATCTGGTCCGCCCTGGGCGGTGAGCTCAAGCCGTCCCTGGACCTGGTGGTGACGGCGCCCTTCCCGGCATACCCCGAGTACGACGCCGGGCCGCCGGTCACGGAGGGCGCGGCGGTCCGCCTGCGCGGGATGGACGGCGACCCCCCGGAGTCCGGCGAACGCGCCCACCGGCCGCACCAGGTGGCCGCGGCCCGCGAGGCCCGCGAGGCCGCCCGTCGCCCGGACCAGCGGTGAGCGGCGCGTACACCGGGCCCGACGCCCTCGAGACCCGGGACGCCGCGGTTCCCGCCGCCGTCGGTGACGCACCCGCCCCGGCCGAACACCGGACGGCCGCGACCGGTGCGCGGGCTCCGCGGGGCGAGGCCGCCGGACTGCTCGTCCGGCTCGGCGCGCTGCGCGACCGGGTCGCCGCGCTCGTCGACCGGCGGGCGGCCGTCGATCCCACGGCCGCCGATCCGCTGCGCGGCCTGTACCTCTCCGAGGAAGCGGTACGCCACCTGCTCGACGGCGGACCCGGCACACCTCCCGACGGCCCGCACTCCACCGCCGACCACATCGCCGCCGCCCCCGCCGACGTCACCCACTCCGGCGCCGCACCGGCCGACCCCGCGGCCGGCGGCCCCGCGGCCGACGGCCCGGCACCCGGCGACTCCGCCGGTGCCGACCCGCTCGCCGCGCTCGCCACCCGGCTCCGGCTCACCGAGCTCGACGCCGCGATCCTCCTCATCGCCCTCGCGCCCGATCTGGACCGCGCCTTCGAGCCGCTCTACGGCTATCTCAACGACGACGTGAGCAGGCGGCGGGCCACCGTGGGGCTCGCCCTCGAACTGTGCGGGGCGCCCGCCCACCGGGCCGCCGCCCGCGCCCGCTTCCACTCCTCGGCGCCCCTGCGCGCCTACGGGCTGCTGGACGTCGAGGAACCCGAACGGCCCTTCCTATCCCGCTCGTTGCGCGTGCCGGACCGGGTGCTCGCCCACCTGCTCGGCGACGACACCCCGGACGCCGCCCTGCACGGACACCTGCACCCGCTGCCCCCGCCGCTGCCCGCCGACGACGAGACCTTCGTCCGGCGGCTGGCGCACCGGATACGGGAGGGTGGTCCGCTCACCGCCTATCTGCGCGAGCACCGCGAGGGCGACGGCCTCGCCGCGATCACGTCGGCCCTGCGCGCCGCCGGAGTCGGCGCCCTCCGCTTCACCGGACCCGACGACCGCGTGCCCGGCCTGCTGCGCGAGGCCCGGCTCGGCGGCCGGGCGATCGTGCTGTCCGGGCTGCCGGACCAGCCGGGGCCGCTGATCGCCGCGCTGGCCGACGCACCCGACGTCACCGTCCTCCTCACGGACCCGCGCCCCTACGACCCGCACTGGTCCACGCACGACCCGCTGGTCCTGGAGGCACCACGCCGCCGGGCGGGAGGCACGGCCGCCTGGGCCGCCGTGCTGGACTCCGCCGACGCCCCCGCCACCGCCCCCGACTTCGACCTCGCCGCCACCGTCGCCCCCTACCGGCTCGGCGGCGAGCGGGTCGCCCGGGCCGCACGGGCCGCCTCCGTCCTGGCCGCATTCGAGGGCGGCCCGCTGACCGCCGACCATGTGCGGCTGGCCGCACGGCAGCAGTCGGCGTCCGGGCTGGAGCGGCACGCGCGGCGGATCCGGCCGGACGTCGGCTGGGAGGACCTCGTGCTGCCCGAGCGGCCGTTGACCCAGCTGCGCGAACTCGCCCTGCGTGCCCGGCACCGCGACCGGGTGCTGGGCGACTGGCGGCTCAGCGCGGGCGGCGGGCGCGGCCGCGGGGTGCTCGGCCTGTTCGCGGGCGAGTCCGGCACCGGCAAGACACTCTCCGCCGAGGTCGTCGCCGCCGAACTCGGCCTCGACATGTACGTCGTCCAGCTCTCCTCGGTCGTCGACAAGTACGTCGGCGAGACCGAGAAGAACCTGGAGCGCATCTTCTCCGAGGCCGACCGCACCGACGCCGTGCTGCTCTTCGACGAGGCCGACGCCGTCTTCGGGAAGCGGTCGGAGGTCAAGGACGCGCACGACAAGTACGCCAACATGGAGAGCGCCTACCTGCTCCAGCGGCTGGAGTCCTTCGACGGCATCGCGCTGCTCACCACCAACCTGCGCGCCAACATCGACGAGGCGTTCACCCGGCGCCTGGACCTGGTGGTCGACTTCCCGTTCCCCGACGCCGGACAACGGCTCGCGCTGTGGCGGCACGGGCTGCGTCACGTGCCGTGCGCCGCCGACGTCGATCCCGGGCCGCTGGCCAAGGACTTCGAACTGGCCGGCGGTTCGATCCGCAGCGCGGTCGTCACCGCCGCCTACCTCGCCGCCGGGCGCGACGAGCGGGTCGGCGACGGCGACCTGCTGGAGGGGGCCCGCCGCGAGTACCGCAAGGCGGGCCGCCTGGTGCCGGGCGAAGCCAACTGGTGACCGACCGGTGAGCTTCGGCCGGTGAGCCCCTACCCGTGAGCCCGGGCCGGCGAGCCCCGGGCGGGGCTCACCCACCCGCCGGGGCTACTCCGCGCGCCACTTCTGGTTGGGCGTCCCCGAGCACGTCCACAGCTGGAGCCTGGTGCCGTTGCCGGTGCCGTTGTCCTTGGCGTCGATGCACTTGTCGGCCTGCGGGTTGACCAGGTCGCCGTACTGGCTCAGCACCCACTGCTGGGCGGGGTTGCCGGAGCAGTTCGCCACCTGGATGACCGCGCCGTCGTCCTTCGACCCCCAGGCGACGTCCATGCACAGGCCGAGCGCGCGCACCGTGCCGTCGCTCTTGAACACCCACTTCTGATTCGCCGACCCGGCGCAGTCCCACAGCTGGAGCGGGGTGCCGTCCTTGCCCTTGCCGTTCTGGGCGTCGGTGATGTCGATGCACCGGTCCGAGGCCTGGCCGATGATCACGGCGCCGGGCACCGGGGCCGTCGTCTTCGTGCCGCCCGAACCGCCGGACCCGCTCCCGCCGCCGCTGCCCGACCCCGAGGAGCCGGTGGATCCGGAGCCGCCGCCGTCGTCCTCCTCCGCGGCCGGAGCGGAGGGCGTCTGCTGCTCGGGCAGCGGTGCGGCGGAGGCGTCCGCCTTCGGCGCGGACGGCGCCGACACCGACGGGCTGGGCAACGCGGTACTGCCGGCCTCCGCGAGCTTCTCGGCGGCACTGGTGGTGACCTGCGGCTTGTACGCGAGCCAGATCATCACGAACGCGATCGCCAGGGCCACCGTGAGGCTGAGGGCCGTCGCCAGCCAGCGCGGCAGGAACCCGCGCTGCACGAACGTGCCGTCCACTGAGAGCGGCACCGCGCCCGACCGCTGCACGCTCAGCGCGTACGGGCGCAGTTCCTTGGAGCCGAACCAGATGATCTGACGGGGGCGCAGCGTCGTGTCGACGAACACCGCCCGTCCCGGCTCGACCTGCACATTGGCCGGCCGGAACTCGTAGCCGAGGTGGTCGCCCATGTCGGTGCCCGAGACGGACGCCGTCAGGCGGGTGTTGCCGATGTTGTCGATCGCGAGGCGCGGCCGCCCCCGGAACCGGCCCTTCACCGTCGGCGGCACCAGTTCGGCCCGCACCTCGGTGAACGGCGTGATCGTCAGATTCCCCTCCGGGACGGTCACCGCCTCCGGATGCTCGGTCGGCGTGATGCGCACCGCGTAGGGGTTCGGGCCGGCCGCCGCGTCCGGGGTGCGCGGCGGGGCGAAGGTCAGCTCGACCGTGCCCGTCGTCCCCGGGTACAACCGCAGGATCTGCGGCTCCACCACCGTCCAGGGCGCCACCGCGCCCACCGCCTCGAAGCGGTACTCGTCGACGACGTCACCGGTGTTGCGCACCCGCAGCCGTACGGTCGTAGTGCCGCCGGGATCCACGGTCGCCGCGGCCGGTTCCAGAGAAGTCCACAGAGTCACCTGTCGACGCTATGCCGCGCGACGAGGGCCCGTCAGGAGGCCGTGGGGCACTGCCGCTGCCCGAAAGGGACGAGCGCCGGTGCCCCCGCGCACGGTCGCGGACCGCGCGTCAGACCGTGAAACGGACCGCCTCCAGCTGGAGCTTCTGTTCCATGGGACTGCCGCCGTAGATCCAGTCGGCCGCCTTGGTGCAGCCGTTGCCCAGCCAGCCACGGTCCTTGACGTGCGCGTTCTGGCAGACGGAACCCTCGAGGGTCTTGATCGTGAACCCTTCCATCACGGCGACCGCCGGCTTGCTGGAGCCCATCCACATGTTGACGCCGTCGGTCGCCTTCGACCACTTGTCGCCGGTCAGCCAACCGCCGTCCACATGGGCGGCGTTGCCCGTCACACCGCCCGTCCGCGCGGTGGCGATGTTGAGGGCCTTGATGGCCAGGTTCTTGCCGGTCGTGCCGGCGATCGCGCCGTCGCAGACCGGGTCCTGCCAGCCCTTGTCCTCGATGTAGGCGCGGTAGCAGATGTGCCGCCCGTCGCTGCGTGCCGCGAGCTTGTTCACGGCGTCGGCCGCCGTCTCCTGCTTGGGCTTCGCGGGGGCCTTCGACTCGCTGCCGCCGCCGTCCCCGCCGCCGCCGCTCTGCGGGGTCGGGGTGACGGCGGGGGCCTCGACCACGGCGGGCGCGGTCGGCGTGGGTACCAGGGCCGGGGCGCTGGGCTCGGCCGAGGGGCTGGGCGCCAGGGTGCTGACACCGGCCTCCGCGAGCTTCTCGTTGGCGCTCGTGACGACGCGCGGCTTGTACGCCAGCCAGATCATGACGAACGCGATCGCCAGAGCCAGCGTCAGACTGAGGGCCGTCGCCAGCCAGCGCGGCAGGAACCCGCGCTGCACGAAGGTGCCCTCCACCTCCAGCGCCTGCGCGCCCGACCGGCGCACGGCCAGGCTGTAGCGCTGCTCCTCCTTCGAGCCGAACCAGATGATCTGGCGCGGGCGCAGCGTCGTGTTCACGAACACCGCGCGTCCCGGCTCGATCTGCACATTGGCCGGCTGGAGCTCGTACGAAAGCCGGTCACCGTTGTCACTGCCGCTCAGCGAGGCGGTGAGCTTGGTGTTGCCGATGTTGTCGATCGCGAGGCGCGGCCGCCCCTTGAACCGGCCCTTCACCGTCGGCGGCACCAGTTCGGCCCGCACCTCGGTGAACGGCGTGATCGTCAGGTTGCCCTCGGGGACGGTCACCGCCTCCGGATGCTCGGTCGGCGTGATGCGCACCGCGTAGGGGTTCGGGCCGGCCGCCGCGTCCGGGGTGCGCGGCGGGGTGAAGGTCAGCTCGACCGTGCCCGTCGTCCCGGGGAAGAGGCGCAGCGTCTGCGGCTCCACCACCGTCCAGGGCGCCACCGCGCCCACCGGTTCGAAGCGGTACTCGTCGACGACGTCACCGGTGTTGCGCACCCGCAGCCGGACGGTCGCCCGGCTGCCGGGGTCGACGGTGACGGAGGCGGGTTCGAGGGAAGTCCACAGGCTCACGCGCCGACGCTACGGGGAGGACGGCGGGCGGCGTCAGAGGCGACGGGGCAGGGTGCGTGCCCCGACGGGCCGCGACCGGCTGCCCGAGGGGACCTCACGACCGGCGCCGCCGCCGGGTCCGGCCCGTGCGCGCGCCGGGGATCCCGTCGCAGCGGCGGCGGCGGGGGCGACGCGGGCGGGTCACGGCGTCCTGTGCTGCCCCCGAGGGCAACAGCCGTGCCCCGGACCATGCACCGGAAGCCGTTTCGATGGACGCGCTTCGCGCGTGACGGTGAAAGACGTCCTGACGCGTACCCCGAGGAGAGCACAGCATGCCGTCCTACCTGTCGCCCGGCGTATACGTCGAGGAGGTGGCCAGCGGCTCCCGCCCGATCGAAGGGGTGGGCACCTCGGTGGCGGCCTTCGTCGGGCTCGCCCCGACCGGCCCCCTCAACGAGTCGACGCTGGTGACCAACTGGACCCAGTACGTGGCCGCGTTCGGTGACTTCACCGACGGCTACTACCTGGCGCACTCCGTCTACGGCTTCTTCAACAACGGCGGCTCGGCGGCGTACGTCGTCCGCGTCGGCGGTTCCCCGGCGGGTGCCGCCGGAGACGCCGCGTCGCCCGCCGCGGTGACCGGTTCCGGCGCCGCGCCCGCCGCCCTGCCGGCCGGTGAGCCCAAGCAGCTCGGCACGTTCACCGTGACGGCCGTGGCGCCGGGCGAGAACGGCGGCCCGCTGAGCGTGGAGGTCGCGGACGCCGAGGGCGAGGGCCCCGCCGAACGCTTCAAGCTGATCGTCAAGGACGGCGACAAGGCCGTCGAGACGTTCGACGTGTCGGCGAAGAAGGGCAACCGCTCCTACGTCGTCACCCAGGTCAAGGAGCGCTCCAAGCTCATCACCGTGGCCGAGGCCGCGCCCGCCGCGCAGCTGGCCCGCCCGGACAACCAGACGGTCGCGCTGGTCGCGCCGCCCGCCGGCTCGCCGGCCGGCGCGGTCGAGGCGGCGCAGCCCGTCGGCCCCGCGCAGTACCTGGGCGACAGCTCCGACCGCACCGGCTTCGGCGGCCTGGAGGCCGTCGACGAGGTGTCCATGGTCGCGGTGCCCGACCTGATGGCCGCCTACCAGCGCGGCGCGATCGACCTGGAGTCGGTCAAGGCCGTCCAGCTGGGCCTGATCGCGCACTGCGAGCTGATGGGCGACCGCGTCGCCATCATCGACCCGCCGCCCGGCCTGAACGCCCGTCAGATCCGGGTGTGGCGGCAGGAGACGGCCGGCTACGACTCCAAGTACGCCGCCCTGTACTACCCGTGGATCAAGTCCTTCGACCCGTCCGCAGGCAAGGCCCGGCTGATCCCGCCGAGCGGCCACGTGGCCGGCGTGTGGGCCCGCAACGACTCCGAGCGCGGTGTCCACAAGGCCCCCGCGAACGAGGTCGTGCGCGGCGCGGTGGACCTGGAGATCCAGATCACCCGGGGCGAGCAGGACCTGCTGAACCCGATCGGCGTGAACTGCATCCGGGCGTTCCCGGGCCGGGGCATCCGCATCTGGGGCGCCCGCACCCTCTCCTCCGACCCGGCCTGGCGCTACCTGAACGTCCGCCGGTACTTCAACTACCTGGAGGAGTCGATCCTGATCGGCACCCAGTGGGTGGTGTTCGAGCCGAACGACCACGCCCTGTGGGCCCGGATCCGGCGCAACGTCTCGGCGTTCCTCGTCAACGAGTGGCGCGGGGGCGCACTGTTCGGCGCCCGCCCCGAAGAGGCGTTCTACGTCAAGTGTGACGAGGAGTCCAACCCGCCGGAGTCGGTGGACCTCGGCCGCGTGATCTGCGAGATCGGCATCGCGCCGGTCAAGCCCGCCGAGTTCGTGATCTTCCGGCTGGCCCAGTTCTCCAGCGGCAACGGAGAGCTGGAGGAGTAGGCCCGGAGCAGGCCTTCCGCTCCGCCCTCGAATCGCCCTCCGCACCACACCTAGAAGGAAAGCCAGATGAGTCTCCAGCCGGGTGACGCCCTCACTTCACACAATTTCGGCCTCCAGATCGACGGCGTGATGGTCGAGTACCTCGCCGAGGTCAGCGGCCTCAGCCTCGAACAGGACGTCATCGAGTACCAGCAGGTCTCCGCGCAGGGCAAGCCCGTCACCAAGAAGCTGCCCGGTGTGAAGAAGGCGGGCACCTGCACGGTCGTGCGCGGTATGACGCAGTCCGCGGCGTTCAACCAGTGGATCACCGAGTCGATCAACGGCGTGATGGGCACCGCCCGCAAGAACGCCACGATCATGGTGATGGACTACCAGAACAACCCGGTCAAGCGGTACAACATGCGCAACGCCTGGTGCAGCAAGATCGACACCAGCTCGGTGAAGGCCGGCGAGGCCTCCGCGCTGACCGAGACCGTGACGATCACGTTCGAAGAACTGGTCATCGAGTAATGCGGCGCACGGCTGTCCGGGCGGCGGCGGGCGGGGAGCCGCAGGAGGCGCTCCCGGCCACCGCCGTGCCCGAGTCCGCATCCCCGTCCGTCTCCGGGCCCGGTTCCGGGTCCGGGTCCGCGTTCGCCGCGCCGGGGGGAGCCACCGCCCCGGCGCCGGCGCCGTACCGGCTCCAGACGGAGTTCCCCTTCGAACTGCCGCGCGGTTACGTCGACGAGGCGGGCACGGTCCACCGCGACGGCGTGATGCGGCTGGCGACGGCGCGGGACGAACTGGTCCCGCTCCGCGACATCCGCGTCCAGGAGAACCCGGCGTACCTGTCGGTCGTGCTGCTGGGCCGGGTCATCACCCGGCTCGGCAGCCTGCCGCTGGTCCACGACGGCGTCGTGGAGAACATGTTCGCCTCCGACCTGGCGTTCCTCCAGGACTTCTACCGCCAGGTCAACGCCGAGGGGCACACCCGCGCCTCGGTGCAGTGCCCCCATTGCTCGGAGCCCTTCGAGGTGGAACTCGGCGGGAGCCGCCTGGGGGAATCGTGACGTACGCGACCGACCGGCTGCACGAGGAGATCGCGTACGTCGCCTACCACTTCCACTGGGGCCAGGACGAGATCCTCGACCTGGAACACCACGACCGGCGCCGCTACGCCGACCAGATCGCGTCCCTGGTGACCCGGGGCGGGGCGGAGGGCTGACGCATGGGGTTCCTGGAACGCTTCCGGGGTGGCCGCGGCAGCGGCCGCGTGGACGGGTCGGGCGTGTCACCGGCCACCGCTGCCGACGGCGGCACCGGCACCGGTGCGCCGGACGCGAGCCGCGGCGGTACCGCCGCGGTGAGCGACGCCGGTGCGGTGCCACGCGTCGTCGCGGCCGGCTGGCCGAAGCTTCCGCCCATCCAGCGGGCGGCGGCCGGCGCGCCCTCGGGCGTCGCGGACGCCGGTTTCGGCGGGCGGCTGGCCACCTGGCAGAACCCCTCCTTCACCGGCACCGGCTTCCGCGCGGTACTGGACGCGGCACCGGGCGGCCTGATGAGCAGCCTGCGGGCGGCTCCACCGGTCGCCGAACCCGAGCGGGTGGCCGCGCCGCCCCGGCCGACGCCCCTTCAGCGCGCGGTTCCCGCGTCCCCGGCGATCGCGCCCCGCCCGACCCCGGCCGGTCCAGGCTCCACGGCCGGTCCGGGCGTCACGGGTCGTTCGGGTGCCACGAGTCCTTCCGGGGCCACGGCTTCGGGTGCGGTAGCGCGCCCGTCCGGGTCGGCGGCTCCCGCGTATCCGAATCCGGCGGCCTCCGCGCCGCCCACGGCGCCGGTCCCCGCGGCGGTGCCCGTGGTGCCGTCCCGACCGGCGGAACCGTCCGCTCCCGCCGCCTTCCCGGCGCGGGGCATCCGGGTGTCCCCGGCCGGCCCGACCCCTTCGACGGGCCCGGTCCCGTTGACGAGGTCCAAGTCGGCGCCGGTACAGCGGCGCAGCCTGCCCGCCCGGCCGGTGTCCGCGTCCCCGGCCCCGGCCGCGGCACCCGCCCCGGCCCCGTCCTCGTCCCCGTCCTCGTCCTCGTCCTCGGGCAGCGGATCGGCTCAGGCGGCCGGCCGGGATGCGGGCACCGACGGCGGAGGCGCGGCGACCGGCAAGGAACCCGCGCCGGGTCCGCGGCCGGCCGCTGCCCCGAGTGCACCGGCGGCGGGAAGCGGCGCCCCTTCCGGGAACTCCCGTACGGCAGCAGCGCTCCCGCCCGTCGGGCTCCGGCGAGCGATGCCCCCGCACGGGGGTTCGGCGCCCGGTGGCGTCCCGGTGCGAGTACAGCGCGCGGTGCCGGGCACCGGTGACGCCGGTCCGGCGGTATCGGGTCCGACGGTCTCCGGTCCGGCGGGTCCCGGTCGGTCGGCGATCTCCGGTCCGCCGGCGGTGAGTGGGGGCACGCCTGCCGTACCGACCGGCTCGGCGCTGCCCTCGTCGGCCAAGTCGACTGCCCCGTCCGCTGGTTCGGCGTCCCCGGGTGCTGCGGGGGCGGCGACTCCGACGGCCGGCGCCGCCGGCACCGCGTCTCCTTCGGCGAGCACCGGACACAGTGTGCAGCGTGCCGTTCCCGCGCGTACGGCACCGTCCGCCTCCCCCGGCGGGTCTCCCGGGGGCACCGGCATGCGCTCCCCGGGCAGCGGCCCCGCCGCTGCTCGGCCGGTCGGCGCGGAACGTGGCGGGTCGCCGACGTCCACGCCGGGTCCGTCCGCCGCCACGACGGCCGCCCCGAGCACCCCGCGTCCGGGCGCGGCCGCGCCGGTCCCCGTGAGCAGCCGCCCCGCCGCCGACGCGAGCAGCCCTCCTCCCGCCGACGCCCCCACCGGGTCGTCGGCGCCCCGTGGTTCCGGTGCTGATTCCGGTTCCGCCACACGGGTCGGCTCGGCCTCCGGTGACGGTGGTCGTACGCCGGCCCCCCAGGTGCAACGCGCCGCGACCGCCCCCGCCCCGACGTCAGGGCCCATCGCGTCCTCGCGCGACGGTGGCCGCCCGTCGACCCCGAGCGTGCAGCGCGCCGCGACGCCCCATCCCGGTTCGGCTGCCGGTTCCCGTTCGGGTTCCGATTCGAGCGTGGCCGCCGGTTCGGGATCCGCCCCGGCGGCCCGCCCCACCGCGTCCACGCACGGCAGCGACCGCCCGTCGGCCCCGAGCGTGCAGCGCGCCGCGACACAGGCGGCACCCCACCCGGTTTCCGTTCCCGGTTCCGGTGCGGGGTCGAGGGGCGCCGCCGGTTCGGGGTCCGCCCCGGCGGCCCGTCCCACCGCGTCCGCGCACGGTGGTGACCGTGCGTCGACCCCGAGCGGGCAGCGCGCCGCGACGGCACCGGCCTCGGCCACCGGCCCCCGGTCAGGCCCCGCACGCGTCTCCCCCTCCCCCGTGCAACGCGCCGCGACGTCGACAACACCGGCACCGGCCTCGACGCCCTCCCGGCCGACGGCGACCTCCGCGCCCACGCCCGGCGGTCCTCGTACGGCATCCACCGACGGGCCAGGGCGGCGTGACGTATCAGCCCCCGTCCCGGTCGCCCCGCCCGCGCGGGCCGATGCGAGCGGTGCGGTGCCGACGCAGGCCGGGCCCGCGCTTCCGGCACGCTCTGCCACGAACTCCCCGGCGCCGACCACGGGTTCCGTTCCCGCGCCCACGCCGGTAGCCGCACCCGCGCCCCCCTCCGCGACGAGCGTTCAGCGGGCCGCCTCCGGTGCGCCCGCCTCCCGGCGTCGCGCGGGCCTCGGCGCGCCCACGAGCCTGCCTACGGGCCGACCGCATCCGGCGACGCCGCTCGGCCCGACCGCAGCGTCGCCGACGCCTCCCGCGACGCCGCCCCCCCTCGACACGTCACCCGCCGCCGCGTCCGCCCCCGCCGCCGGCAACCCGGTCGTACGGAGCGAGCCGCTTCCCCCGCCTCGGCGCGCCACCCCTCTCGGCGCTCCCGTGCAGCGCGCCGCCCTGCCGGTCGAGGCCACCGCGCAGCCCTCGCGCCCGGCGTCCGCGCGGCCCGCGCTGGGTGCCCCTCTCTCCGCCCGCCCCGCCCACGCCGCTCCGCTGAACGCTTCGAGCGGCATTCCCGTCGCGTCCCGGGGCGGCTCCTCCCGTGCGGGGGCCGGTCCCGAAGCCGTCTCCTCGGCGCTGCCCCCGTTCACGCCCCCCGTCGTACAGCGCAGCACCGGCACGTCCGGCACCGCCGAACTCCCGTTGTCTTCAGCCCCGTCCGCGTCCACCCACGGCATCAGCACCGGCACCGGCACACCGACGCATCGTCCGGCCCCGCTGCCGCAGCTCACCGCCCCCAGCGCCCCCGCGGGTGCCCTCCCCCCTACGGTCCGTCCCCCTGCGACGGCCGGACAGCACCACCCCGCACAGCCCGCCTCCGCATCCGTCTCCGTCACCGGCGGGCTTCCGGCGTCCCCGGCGCCCGTGCAGCGCCGCGCCGTCAACGCGCCCGTGCCGTTGCGCCGTACCGCGCCCGGCGCGGCCGTGGGCCGGCCCGTGGCCCGCCCGTACCCCACGTCCGGCCTTCCGCCCACTCCCTCGCCCTCGCCCCTGCCTGCGGACATGCCCTCGTCCATGCCCATGCCCACGCCCATGCCCTCGGCCCCGCCGGCCCCCGCCGTACAGCGCCGAGCGCTGCCCGCCCCCGTACGCCCCGCCGCACCGCCCGTGCCGTCGGGGCAGGCGTCGCCTCTCCCGAAGCCGGCGTCCGTGCCGGTCCCGGCACCCGCCCCCCGGCCGCTGCCCGCGCCTCCCGCGCCACCCACCCCGGTGGTCCAGCGGCGTACCGCCCCGCCGCCCCCCACGCGCGCCGCCGCCGGAACGGCGTCCGGCGCCAGCCGGGACGCGGGCGACCCGGCTCCCGCCCCCGCGCGGGCGCATCCCGGGTTCGATCCCCGCGCGCTCACCGACTTCCAGCTCGACGAGCTGACGCACCGCCTGACCGGCCGCATCACCCGGCTGCTGCGCACCGAACTGCGGCTCGACCGTGAGCGCATCGGCAGACTCCGCGACCCCCGTCACTGACCCGCCACCGACCCGCCACCGACCTCCGGCGTTCCCGACGCCCCCTCTCACGGAAAGGCCAGGCCCCGATGCCCTCCGATCTCGACCCGGGCTCCACCATCTTCTTCACCCTGACCATCGACGGCGAGAGCCTCGGGTTCTTCAACGGGTGTGAGGGGCTCTCGTCCCAGGTGGAGATCGAGCACCGCCAGGAGGGCGGCAACAACGGCTTCGTCTGGCAGCTGCCCTCCCGGGTCACGTTCTCCACGATCCGGCTGACCCGTCCCCTCACCCCGGACACCACCAAGGTCGCCAAGTGGATCTCGTCGGTCACCACGGGGGTGACCCGGCCGACCGCGCAGATCGCGGCGCTGCGCGCGGACGGTTCGGAGGTCGCCCGGTGGGGGCTCATCGACGTACTGCCGGTCAGCTGGCAGGGGCCGTCCCTCAGTCCGGACAGCCCGGGGGTGGCCACGGAGGTCCTGGAGATCACCCACCACGGCTTCACGGACTGAGCGGCGGGACCGGGACGGGAACAGCCAGGACTAGGCAGGGAGTACAAGCCATGGCCAAGGGAAGCAAAGGCGGCGCCGGCAAGAGCCTGGTCCGTGCCACCCTCGCGATCCACGAACCGCCGGTGGGCACGAGCACGACCCCCGGCGGGCTGATCAAATCCTTCGGGTTCGACTTCAACCCGGCACAGCTCCAGCTCGGCCGCCGGGCCCAGTGGAAGGTCACCCCGACGGCGGCCGTCCGGGACGGCTCCGTACCGGAGTTCATGGGCCCGGAGCCCCGCGAGATGACCGTCGAGATCTTCCTCGACACCTCGGACCAGCCCGGCAGCAACACCGTCCTGAAGAAGGTCGAGTCGCTGCTGGAGTGCTGCGAGGTCACCACCAAGAGCATCGCCGCCAAGCAGCCCTCGCCGCCGTGGGTGGTGTTCCAGTGGGGTTCCTTCTCCACGGCCCGTTTCACCGCCTACGTCAGCAGCATCGACGTCACGTACTCGCTCTTCGGCACGACCGGCGTCCCGATCCGCGCCACCTGCCAGGTGCGCCTGAACGAGATCCCCAGCAAGACGAAGGGCCAGAACCCGACCTCCGGCGCCCTGACCGCGCAGCGCGTGCACCGGGTCGTCGCCGGTGACTCCCTCCAGTCGCTGGCCTGGCGCGAGTACGGTGACGCCTCCGCCTGGCGGTCCATCGCCGAGGCCAACGGCATCGACGACCCCTCCCGCCTGCCGACCGGCATCGAGCTCGTGCTGCCCTCCGCCGAGGAGGTGCGCCACTAGTGGTCCAGTCCGCGTTCTCCAGCGTCATCCAGGTCACCCTCGGTGGCGGCCCCCTCCCCGTCGACATCGCGCCGCTCCTCGTCGACGGCTGGGTCGACCAGGGGCTCGGGGTGCCGGCCGCGTTCCGGCTCACCTTCCGCGACCCCGGCCGGCAGGTCCTGGGCAAGCTGGGCGTCAGGTTCGGCACCCCCGTCGTCCTCGCCCCGATCGCCGACGGCAAGGGCGCCTCCGACCCGCTTCTCACCGGTGAGGTCTGCGGTCTGGAGGCGGACTACGACGGCACCGGCACCTTCACCGTCATCCGCGGCTACGACTTCGGGCACCGGCTGATGCGCCAGCGCCGCGTCGCCGCCTACCGCAACCAGAGCGCCTCCGACATCGCGCGCAAACTGGCCGCCCAGGACGGCGTCCCGGTCGGGAAGATCCAGTCCACCAAGACCGTCTACGAGTTCATCAGCCAGGCCAACGTCACCGACTGGGACTTCCTCGCCCGGCTGGCCGACGAGAACGAGATGGTCATGTCGGTGGACGCCAAGGGCAAGTTCCAGTTCGTCAAGCCCGACCCGGCGTCCGGTGCGCCGCCCACCTCCACCCCCGGCGACAAGAGCCCGTTCGTCCTGGAGGCCGGCACCGACATCCTCCGGCTGCGGGCCGCCGTCACCGCCGCCGAGCAGGTCGCGACCGTCGAGGCGCGCGGCTGGGACGTGACGACGAAGAAGAAGCTCACCGCGACCGCGCCCGCCAAGACCAACGCCGGCATCAGCATCGGCACGACCCCCGGTGAGGCCGCCGCCAAGTTCAAGCCGGCCAAGCTGGTCGACGCGCAGACGCCGTACGACCGCCAGTCGGAGGTGAAGTTCGCCGCCGAGGCCCTGGCCGACGACGTCACCGGCTCCTTCGCCGAGCTGGAGGTCATCGCGCGCGGCACGCCGAAGCTCCGCCCCGGGCTGCCCGTCACCCTCGCGGACGTCGGCGCTCCCTTCGAGGGCAAGTACACCGCCACCTCCGTACGGCACGTCTTCGGCGACGGCAAGCACTACGAGGCCTGGGTCACGGTCAGCGGACGGCAGTGGCGGTCCCTGTACGGGCTCTCCTCCGGCGGTGGCGGCACCAACGGGCTGAACCTCCCCGGCACCACCAACGCCCTGGTCACCGACGTGCAGGACCCTCTCAAGCAGGGCCGGGTGAAGCTCCAGTTCCCCTGGCTCGACGACACCTACATCAGCGACTGGACGCGGGTCGTGCAGTGGGGCGGCAAGGCCGGCGGGTCCATCTTCCCGCTGGACGTCGGCGACGAGGTGCTGGTCGCCTTCGACCGGGGCGCCCTCGACCACCCGTACGTCATCGGCGGCCTCTACAACGGCAAGGACAAGCCGACCCCGGTCAAGGACGTGCCCCTGCACGACGGGGCGCGCCGCCGTGCCGTCCGCCACACCCTGTCCGACCGGGACGGCAACCGCGTCGACCTGCTCAGCCAGACGACCGGCGGCCGGAAGCAGGGCGTGCGGGTGACGTCCGGCGACGACAGGCTCGTCATCAACCTGGACCGGACGAAGACCGAGATCACCATCGACAGCAAGGGCACGGTCAGCATCAAGGGCAGCCGGGCGGTGTCGGTCGAGGCCGGCACCGACCTCACGCTGAGCGCCCGCCGCAACCTCACCATCAAGAGCGGCGCCCTCCTCACCATCCGCGGCAGCTCGGTCAACGTGAAGTCGATGGCGGGGGTGCTGTCCGTGGACTCGGCCGGTCTGCTCAGCCTCAAGTCGCTCGGCGCCGCGATCGTCAGCTCGGGCGCCACCGTCCAGGTCAACGCAACCGCCAACGTGGGCATCAGGGCCGCCACCCTCATGCTCCAGGGCGTGGTGATGGTCAACAGCAAGCCGTACCCGCTGCCGTGACAGCCAGACAGTTCTTCCAGAGTTTCAGAAGAAGGCAGGTGGCCCTCTGATGGCCGAGCAATTCGTCGGATCGGGCTGGGCGTTCCCGCTCCGCATCGGCCCGACCGGGGGCATCGCCCTGGTCAGCGGGGAGCGCGAGATCGAGGAGGCCATCCGGCTGATCCTCGCCACCGCGCCGGGCGAACGCCCGATGCGCCCGGAGTACGGCTGCGCCATCCACGACCTGGTCTTCGCCCCGGTCAACGAGGCGACCGCCGGGCGGATCCAGCACGAGGTGTACACCAGCCTGGACCGCTGGGAGCCGCGCATCGAGGTCACCGACGTCGAGGTCACCGCCGGCGCCGAACAGGGCGTGCTGTTCATCGACGTCCAGTACGCGATCCGCGGCACCAACAATCCGCGCAGTCTCGTCTTCCCCTTCTACGTCATTCCGTCCCATGACGAGCCGGGTCTTCCCGGTCCGTCCGGTACGGCTTCCGAAAGCGACCGCTGATGGCCCTGCCCTCCCCGAACCTGGACGACCGCCGTTTCCAGCAGTTCGTCGACGACGCCAAGCGCTACATCCAGCAGCGCGCACCGGAGTGGACCGACCACAACGTCTCCGACCCGGGCGTGACGCTCGTCGAGACGGTCGCCCACATGGCCGACCAGATCGTCTACCGCCTCAACCGCGTCCCCGACAAGAACCACCTCGCCTTCCTGGACCTGGTCGGCATCCGCCTCTTCCCGCCGTCCGCCGCCCGCACCGAGGTCACCTTCTGGCTGTCCGCGCCGCAGGACGAGCCGGTGCTCCTGCCGGTGGGCACCGAGGTGGCGACGGTCCGCACGGAGAGCGAGGAAGCGGTCGTCTTCGCGACGGAACGCGAACTCGACGTCGTGCCCAGCCGGTTGAGCCACCTCGTGGTGCAGCACCGGGGCGAGCCGGTCACCGACCGGACCAGCGACCTCACCGAGGGCAAGGACCTGCTCTGCTTCGCCGAGGCGCCGCAGCCCGGCGACTGCATGCTGTTCGGCCTGAGCGCGGCCGTCCCGCACTGCGCGGTGGTCCTGGAACTGGACAGCCGCGTCGACGGCGTCGGCGTCGACCCGCGCCAGCCGCCGCTGGTCTGGGAGGCGTGGACCGAGGACGGCTGGCAGGAGTGCGAGATCGACCGCGACGGCACCGGCGGCCTCAACCGCCCCGGCGAGGTCGTCCTGCACATCACCGGCGCCCACGTCCTGTCCCGCTCCGGCGGCCAGGAGGCCGGCTGGCTGCGCTGCCGCGTCACCGAGCCCCTCCCCGGCCAGCCGTTCTACACGACCTCGCCGACCGTGCGCTCGGCCGAGGTGTTCACGGTCGGCGGCACCGCCCCCGCCGTGCACGCCGAGACCGTCTACGACGAGGCCCTCGGCGAGTCCACGGGTCTGCCCGGCCAGCACCTCGCCCTCGCGCACGCGCCCGTCGTCGGCGACGACCCGCCGCTGCTGCTCCAGACCGCCGAGCACGAGGGCTGGTCCGACTGGCAGGTCGTCCCGCACTTCGCCGCCTCCGGCCCCGACGACCGCCACGTCACCCTCGACGCGGCCACCGGCGAGATCGCCTTCGGCCCGTCCGTCCGCGAACCCGACGGCACCCTCCGCCAGTACGGCGCCGTCGCCCCCAAGGGCTCGGTCATCCGAGCCCGCCGCTACCGCACCGGCGGCGGCCGCGCCGGCAACGTGGCCAGGGGCGCGGTCCAGGTCCTGCGCACCTCCGTCCCGTACGTCTCGGAGGTCGTCAACCGGGAGGCCGCGCGCGGCGGCGTCGACGGCGAGACGGTGGAGGAGGCGAAACTCCGCGCGCCGATCACCCTGCGCGCCCAGGAGCGGGCCGTGACCCTGCGCGACTACGAGGAACTCGCCCGCCGTGCCGCGCCCGAGACCGCCCGCATCACCTGCCTGGAAGGACAGCCCGACGAGCACGGCTCCTACGCGGTGCGGGTGCTGGTGGTCCCGCAGGCCGTACCGGATCCCGGCGGACGGCTCCGCTTCGAGCAACTGGTGCCCGGGGACTCCCTGCTGGACCGCATCACCCGCCATCTCGACGAGCGCCGCCTGATCGGCACCAGGCTGGCCGTCGGCCCGCCGTACTACCAGGGGGTGACGGTGGTGGCGACGGTCCACGCGTTCCGGGGCGTCGACACCGACCGCGTCCGCCGGCAGGCCCACGACGCCCTCTACCGGCATCTCGACCCGCTGATCGGCGGCGCGGACGGCAAGGGCTGGCCCTTCGGCCGCCCGGTGCAGTCGGGCGAGGTCTTCGCCGTCCTGCAACGCGTTCCGGGGGTGGAGCTGGTCGACCAGGTGATGCTGCACCCCGCCGACCCGCTGACGGGCAAGCGCGGCGAGGCGACCGACCGCATCGACCTGGCGGCCCCGGCCCTGGTGTTCTCCTACGACCACCGGGTGCGCGTGATCGGGGACGGCGCATGAGCGGCGCGAACGCACGGAAGGGAGCGGGGCGTTGAGGGGCTCTGTGGACGGACTCGGCTCCTCCGTGCCGATCGGCGCGATGCTTCCGGCCGTCTTCGCCGACGACGACCTGGCACAGCGCTTCGTGGGGGGTCTGGACGAGGTGATGGCCCCCATCCTCAACGTCCTCGACTGCCTGCCCGCGTACTTCGACCCGGCACTCGCCCCGGTCGACTTCACGCGCTGGCTGGCGGGCTGGGTCGGCGCGGAGACCGACGGCACGGAACCGGACGCGAGGCTGCGGGCCGCGGTCGCGGCGGCCGCCTACCTGCACCGGGTGCGCGGCACCCGGCGCGGCCTGTCGGAGACGGTCCGGCTGGCCTTCGGTGTGGAGCCGGAGATCTCCGAGAGCGGCGGCGCCGACTGGAGCGCCCGGCCGCTCGGCCCGGTCCCCGGCGACCCCCGGCCGCACCTGCACGTCACGGTCCGCCTGCCCGACCCCGGCCCGTCGGACGAGCACCGCCTGGACACCCTGGTGGCCGCCGCCCGCCCCGCCCACATGCCGTACACGGTCAAGGTGACCGCCGCCCTGACCGCCGCCGAAAGGACCCCGGAGAGATGACCACCCAGAACTGCGCCGAGTGCGGCACGCGGGCCGAGCCCGGCCAGTCGTTCTGCGACGCCTGCGGCGCCGTACTGAGCTGGACGGACCGCCCCCCGGCCCGCCCCGCCACGGGCACCGCCCCGGGCTCGGGCTCCGGGTCGAGCGAGGGCGCCGGGGCAGGCCCTGCCTCCGGGGCGGGTTCGGGCTCGGGGTCGACCCCCGGTACCGGGTCCGGGTCGGACTCCGGGTCCGCTGCGGGCTCCGGCATCGGCCCGGGAACGGGCTCCGGGTCCGGTTCCGGGGCCGGATCCCCTTACCCGTCCGGGGCGGCGGCCGGCGCCGGGGCCGGGGCCGGGGGTGCCGACTCCGGGGCCGGGTACCGCTCCGCGGAGGGTGCGCGGGAGCCGTCGGGCGCCGCGGGGCCGGAAGCGGTCGCGGTCTCCCGTCCGGCCACCACCGCTCCCTCCGCTCCCGCACCCGTCCCCGCCCCCACACCCGCCGCCTCCGGTACGGCGGTGGCGAGCGCGCCGGCACCCGCCGCGCCCCGCGCCACGCCCGAGACCACACCCCAGGCCGCCGCGCCGGCCACCGACGACCACGACCCGGACGACGAGGACACCACGGAAACTCCCCTGCCGGTCATCCCGCCGGAAGACGGCACCGCCGCTCCGTCGGGCACGGCACCGACCCCCGCGCACGCACCCGTAGCCGACGGGACCGCCCCCACCACCCCCGTACCGGCGGCGCACGCCCCCGCTCCCGCCCTCGGCGACACGATGGCCGCCCGGGCCCGCTCCCTCCTGGTCCCCGTCGCCGACGCGGAGCCCCGCCCCGCCGCGCCCCCGTCCGTGGCCCCGGTCCTGCCGGGCAGGCCGGTCGCGGACCGGCCGCAGGTACGCGCGCCCGGTCAGGTCCAGGGCGAGCCGTTCGGCGTCGCCTGCCCCTGGTGCGCCACGCCCACCAACCCCGACCGGCACTTCTGCGTCCGCTGCGCGATGCCGATGACGCTGGAGGACCGCTCCTCCCTCCGCCTCCCCTGGTGGCGCCGCCTGTTCAACCGCAACGGCGCGACCCCCTGGGCAGGCGACCGCCCGCGTCTGCGCCGCACGTTCGACCGCATCCTCAGCTGGGTGGTGGCGGCGCTCGTCCTCACCCTGCTGATCATCGCGGGGGTGAACACACCGGCCGCGATCCAGGCCACCCGCGACCACTTCGCCAAGCGGGCCCCGGTCGCCCCCGACTCGTTCGCGGCCTCGCGCTCCTACCCGGGCCACAAGCCGGAGCTGGCCTTCGACAAGATCAACAACAGCTGGTGGGGTCCCGGTGTCTCCCAGTCGGGCGAGGGCGAGTGGATCGAGGCCCGCTTCGACGAGCCGACCCGCCTGCTCGACCTGATCATCACCTCGGGCACGTCGGTCCGCCCCGACCAGCTCAACCAGTCGGCCCTCCCGCACCGCATCAAGGCGACGATCACCTTGAAGGACGGCAAGACGACGACCAGGGAGATCACCCTGGACCAGAGCGCGGGGGGCCAGCGACGTGCCTTCCGCGTGGGCGAGGTCACGAAGGTCCGCTTCACGATCGAGTCGTCGTACATGGCCTCCGGGAGCAAGCAGGTGTCGATAGCGGAGATCGAGTTCTTCGGTCCGTCCAGCGCGAACGCGACGTGATGACGTGACGGCCTGACGGCCTGACGGCCTGACGGCCCTGCGGCTGACGGCCTGCCGTCACGCACGGCTGACGGCTGACGGCTGACGGCTGACGGCTGACGGCTGACGGCTGACGGCTGACGGCTCACGGCTGACGGTCCAGTGGCCTGACCCGGTGGTTTCAGGGCCCTGGGTGATCGGGAGGGACGCCTCCTCGATCACCTGGGGCCCTTCCTCTCGGACATGTACTTGCGTAAGTCAAGCAAGCTATTTATAGTTGCCTGAGTTAAGCAAACTAGTTCACCGCTGTGGACGCCGTGGAAGGGAACCGCCGTGAAGTCGCTGACCTCCTTCGCCCGCTTCGTGGCCTTCGGCGGCGGCACCGGAGTCCTCTCCAGCCTCGCCGTCCCGCTGCTGGCGGCGCTGATGCCGTGGGCCCTGTCGAACGCGCTGATCACCCTCGCCTCGACCGTGCTGTGCACCGAGCTGCACGCCCGGTACACCTTCCGCACCGGCGGCCGCGCGGGCTTGCGCCGGCACTGGCAGTCGGCGGGTTCGGCGGCGGCCGCCTACGCGGCGACCTCCGGGGCGGTGCTCGCCCTGCACGCGATCGTGTCCGCCCCCGGCATGCTCACCGAGCAGCTCGTCTACCTCTCGGCGTCGGGCCTCGCGGGCACAGGCCGCTTCGTGATCCTGCGCGTCTTCGTCTTCGCGGCGACCGGCGCCGCCCACGGGACGGCGACGCCGAAGACGCCCGGCACGACCGGCACGACCAAGGCGGCCAAGGCGGCCAAGGCGGCCAGTCCGATCAGCCCCATCAGCCCGATCAGGGCGACGACGATCGCCCGTCCCCGGCGGAGCACCGCCCCCACCCCTGCCCCCGCCGCACGCCTGACGGCGGCCCTCAGCCCGAGCTGACCGTGGCCCGGGTCCGCCCGGGCCGACCGAGGCCCCGACCCGCCCGAGCGGATCGGGCCGACCGTGGCCCGGGCCCTGTCCTCACCGCGCGGACCGGCGCGCCTCCCTCGCCTCGCGGTCGACCGCCCAGACGTCCGCCAGCGGGCCCAGGTGCCCGAGCTTGTCGGGGTTGAGCACCAGGCGGACCGCCTGGATACGCCCGTCGACCACGTCGAGCACCAGGGTCTGGAGGACCTTGCCGTCCCGGTCCCGGTAGATCGCGCCGGGCTGGCCGTTGATCTCGTGCGGCTCGAACGTCACGTCGATCCGGGTCACCAGGACGGAGGCGGCGGCAAGCACGCGGGCCACGTTCCCGGCGCCCACGACGGCCCTGGCCAGCTGCGGGGCCTTGCCGCCGCCGTCGCCGACCATCGCCACGTCGGCGGCGAGCAGTTTCTGGAGGCCGGCGACGTCGCCTTCGCGAAGCGCGTCGAAGAACCCGGACGCCAGCTCCTCCCGCTCTCGGCGGTCCGCCGCGAAGCGGGGCCGGCCCTCGGCCATGTGGCGCCGGGCCCGCACCGCGAGCTGGCGGCACGCCGCCTCCGAACGCCCCACGGCCGCCGCGACCTCGGGGAACCCGAACGCGAACACCTCCCGCAGCACGAAGACCGCCCGCTCGAGCGGGCTGAGCCGTTCGAGCAGCAGCAGCGCCGCCACCGACACCGAGTCCGCCAGCTCCGCCGACCGGGCCGGATCCTGGTAGGGGTCGCTGAGCAGCGGTTCGGGGAGCCACTGCCCGACGTACTGCTCCCGCCGGACGCGGGCCGAGCGCAGCACGTCGATGGAGAGCCGGGTCACCACGGCCGAGAGGTAGGCCTTGGTCGACACGGGTGAGGTGGGGGAGGTCTCGAAGCGCAGCCAGGTCTCCTGGACGGCGTCCTCGGCCTCGCCGACACTGCCGAGGATCCGGTAGGCGATCGAGAACAGCAGCGGTCGCAGTTCCTGGAACTCCTCGGTCCTGCCCATGCCGACTCCTCCTTGACGTCATCCGCGCGGTCAGCGGCCGAAACGGCCGACGGCGACGAAGGCCGCGCAGGCGAGATAGACCAGGTTGAGCACCACCAGTCCGTACTCGCCCAGGCGGCCGTGTGCCATCATCGCGCCGGCCATGAGCAAGATCCAGCAGACGGTGGTCACCGGCACCGGAATCGGCGCGATACCGAGCGCGGCGGGCAGGATCAGGCCGGCCGCGGCCAGCAGCTCCAGGATGCCGAGGGTCTTGACGAAGGGGGCGCCGACGTCGGCGGTCCATCCCCCGCCGTGGAACGCGGCCGGCGTCTCCTTGCGCACGAACGTCTTGGTGACGCCACCGGCCAGGGCCAGGGCGGCCAGCAGCCCGGCGGTGATCCACAGCGCGAGGTCCATCGTGCACTCCTTGATCGAGGCTTGTCCTTCCCGTGCTTCCTGGGACGAGACAGGGGCCTGCGCCTGTGACATCCGCGCCCGGCGAACGTACGACTCCGCGTGCGTGACGAAGTCGTCGACGAGGCGGTGGACCGGGGGGCGAGCCGACGCAGGTCGTCCGGCGCCCGGTCGGCGAGGGCGAGGCTCATGCCCCGGCGCGGAGAACGAAAGAGTCCCACCCCGTGTGACACGGGATGGGACTCTTTCGCATGGAGCGCCGGGCAGGCCTTGCACCTGCATCTCCCCGCAGGAAGCGGGGCATCTTTCCTTGGACGACCAACGCAGAGGACGTTCACCGTTTCGCTTTCCCGGTGACCGGCTCAAGATCCAGCCTACCCCATCTCCGGGGTGTTCTTGACCGTGTACATCGTCAGGCCGGACGCCGCGTCAGGCGACGTCGCCGACCTTCAGTTCCGGTCCGACGACGAGGGTGACGACGCCCGGGGCGGCCGAGGCGTCGGCGGTGGCCTTGCGGCCCGGCAACCGGGAGGCGAGGACGGCGGCCTGACTGTCGAGGCCCGTCGGATAGGTGACGGTCGTCCTGGTCACCGTCGCGGGGGCGTTGCCCGTGCCGGTGACGGTGTAGCCGGCGTCCTTCAGCTTCTCCGCGACGGCGGCGGCGCGTCCGGAGACCCCGGTGCCGTTGAGGACCTGGACCCGCACGGTGGAGGCGTACACCACGTTCTTCTTCGCCGCCTCCAACTGCGGCTTGGTGACCTCCTTGTCCTTGGCCAGGGAGGTGAACAGGTCGGCTGCCTGCGGGTACTGCCAGACCACGTTGGCCTTGTCGGTGGGCTGGTCCGCCTCCCGCCCGTAGTTGGGCACGGTGAGGAAACTCAGCCGGTCGCTCGGTATCCCCTTGAGCTCGTCGGCGAGCCCGTAGAGGGGCTTGATGCCCGCCATGTCGGGGTCGGTGGTGAGCGACTTGGTGATCGACTGGAGGAAGCCGTACATCGCGTCGGCGCTGGTGAGCTTGGACTTGGCTTTCTTGGCCAAGGCGTCCATGAACTCCTGCTGGCGTCCGATGCGTCCGATGTCGGAACCGTCCCCGACGGCGTAGCGGGCCCGCACGTAGCCGAGCGCCTTCTCGCCCTTGACGGTCTGACAGCCGGCGTCCAGGTCCAGGTGGGCCTTCTCGTCGTGGATGGCCTCCTTGGGGCAGACCTCGATGCCTTCCAGCGCGTCGACCATGCCCTTGAAGCCGGAGAAGTCGACCGACATGAAGTGGTCGATGCGCAGACCGGTGTTGGCCTCGACGGTCTTGATGCTGCACGCGGCGGCCTCGCCGACCTTGCCGTTGCTGCCGCCGAGCGCGAAGGCTTCGTTGATCTTGAAGTGGTGGGGGGAGGACGAACTGCCGTCGCCCTTCTGACAGCTGGGTATCTCCACCCACGAATCGCGCGGGAAGGACACCACCGTGGCCCATTCACGGTCGGCCGGGATGTGCAGCACCATCAGCGTGTCGGACTGCATGGTGGTCAGGTCCTTGCCGTACTTGGCGTTGGCGCCGTCACGGCTGTCGGATCCGACGATCATGATGTTCTTCGAGCCGGGGCTGAGGTTCTCGGGCCGGTTCTCGCCCAGCTTGTCGTCCACGTCGGCGGAGTTGATGTTGTTGTTCAGGTCGTTGTAGACCCAGGCCCCGACACCGCCCACCCCGAGGACGACCACGGACGTCACGCCCGCGCCCCACACGAGGATCCGCCCCCGCCGAGTGAGCCGCGTCCTGCCGGCCCCGCCCGTCCTGCCGACGGGTCCGCCCGTCCTGCCCGTGCCGCCGTGGCCGGCCGCCTCCACCGGAGTACGTCCGCGCCTCCTCGTCCCGCTCACCGGCGCTCGCCCCTCCGCCTCGGCTGTTTCACCCCGTACACCGTGCTCGGATCGTCGGCGTTGGTCGCCGCCGAACGTCGGAACCCTACACGCGTGCAGGAATACGTCCCGAAAGCACAGATGACTCAGGAGACTCACAGAGCCGCCTCAGGGTTGCCCCCGAGGACACGGGGGCCGCCCGAACGTCGGCGCGGGCGATCCCGCCGTCCGTTCGGCCTCCGGCCTCGGCGCGGACCAGGGCAGCAGTACGTCGACCACCCACGCGCCCGGCCCGCTCGGGCGGGCCGGGGCAGGGGGACGCGGTACGGCGGCCGGTCATGGGCGTCGGCGGCGGCACCCGGGAGCGTGGTGAAGGGCCGCATGACACCCTTCAACCCGGCAGGCGAGCCGCCAACGCTCCGTTCGATCAGGGGGCGTTGACCAGGTCCACCGGCGGGACGGACACCGTGCGGGCGCCCTCGGTGCCGCCCAGGACGACCTTGCGCAGCGAGACGTTGTTCTTGGTGTTGGTCTCCTGGAGGCGGTTCGCCGGGTTGGCGACGACCTGGATGTAGTAGGTGCCGTTCGGCAGGCCGGTGATGTCGAAGGACTGGCCGGGACGGTACTGGGTGTACGTGTCACCGGAACCGACGTCGAGGACCTCCCGCACGGAGATCGAGTTCTGCTGACCGCAGGCGGTCGACAGGTCGGTGTTGTTCGGGTGCCAGTTGGCGTTCTTCACCGTGTAGTCGATGGCGTCGGTGTTGGCGAGGCAGAACGCCTCCTTGCCGCTCTTGACGATCTCCTTCTGGTCGGCGGCGAGCAGCCGGTAGCTGGCGAAGTCGGTGAAGTGCCAGTGCTCGTGACCGATGCGCGGGTCCCACTCCATGGTGCCGGCGGGCGCGTACCCGACCTGCTTGCCCTTGGCGTCGTAGAAGTACTGGTACGAGTCCATCAGGTCCGCGCCCGGCTTGCGGAAGCCGTCCACGACGAGCGGCGCGGGGCCGGCGTTCCAGACGTTGGCGCTGAAGGCGAGGTAGTCCTTGCCGGCCACGTCGCCGTCCTCGCCGTCGGTGACCGCGATGTCCCAGGCCGGCAGCGAACGCAGGTCCGGCTTGGGCACGTTGGCCGGCGCGCCGGCCCGGCCGGTGGGCCGGGCGGTGGCGGCCTTCAGCGCGGGCGCGACCCGGGAGCCGTCGGTGTGACCGGCGCCGTCGCCCAGGTGGTGGGCGAGACCGCGGGCCTCCAGGGCGTGCGAGAGCGCGGAGGGCGTGGGGGCGTCGGCGCCCCGGGGGCCGTAGTGATGCCCGCCCGCCATGCCGGCCATGCTCGCCATGCCTTCCATGCCCGCCATGTCGTGCGACGCGCCGTGGGCACCGGAACGGGTGAGGCCGGCCCCGCCGCCCCCTGTTCCGCCTTCCTCGCCGTCACTGATCTCCCGGACGGTCAGCGCGATCGTCGGCCGGTCGTCGGGGATCCCGAACAGGTCGCGGTACTTCTTCGCCACCGCCACCTTGACGGTGTACTCGCCCGCGGCCAGGTCCAGCGGCCTGTCGTAGTCGAAGGCGGAGGTGTTGGCCGCCCAGCCCTTCTCCACGCCCCACACCGAGCCGAGTGTGAAGGGGTTGGTGGAGCAGCTCTCGGGATAGTGCGAGGTGGCCGGGGCGTCCGGGCGCAGCCGGCCGGAGGCGTTGTTCAGGCAGAAGTTGCTCTTGCTCTTCTGTACCTCCACCCCGGCCGCGTTCTTGATGGAGACCTCCAGGAAGTCCGGGAGGCCGCCGAAGTCCTTGACGAGCCCGGCGGGCAGCGTCTTCGTCGTCACCTTCGACCCGTTGCGCAGGATCTGCTGGGCGACGATCGGGTCCTTGTACGACTTACGGGTCACCTTCAGCTCCAGCGGAGCGTTGTCGACGGTGACGTACGTACCGAGGTCGAGGTAGACCCCGGCGTTCCCCTCGTACCGGTCGGCGGTCACGGCCTTCGACGCGGCGACGAGCTTGAGCTTCGGCGTTCCGGCCGGGCTCGCGGGCGCGGCCCCGGCGCCGGGTGCGGACCCGGCGACGGCGGCCACGACGGTGAGCGCGGCCCCGGCGGCGAACGCCCCGCGCTTGATTCCCTTGCGGTGTTGCGATCTGGTCATCGGTTCCTCGTCTGCGAGTGCCATGGTCAGTGGCATCGGACTGGACAGCCCGGATCTCCAGCCGGGACCGATACGTCCCCACGGACCCGGCCAGAGCTTCGAGCTACCTGTGAGAGAGGTAAAAGGCGTGCCAGGGTTGCCTGTTGGGCCGGGCCGGCCGAAGAACGTCAGAGGTTGTAGCGGGGTTTCAGGTGGCGCCAGAAGTCCCGCAGCATCCACTTGTCGAATTCGGTGATCTGGGTGGCGCTGCCCGCGTTCATGAGGAAGCAGCACTGGCCGGTCGGGGTCCAGTCGTAGAAGTCGTCGAGGCCGAAGGTGTGGCCGACTTCGTGCAGGTAGATGTGGATGTTCTCCTGGTTCAGGACGCCGGTGAAGTACTCCTGGCCGACGCGCTGGCCCCAGTCGCCGCCGGCGCCGCCCTGGAAGCCCTTGGTGAGCCAGAGGGACTGGTCGTAGTGGCGGGCGGTGCCGCCGGGGCACTTGGAGTAGTTGGCGTCCTGGTGGAAGAAGCGGCCGCAGTCGGGGGCGCACTGGGGGGCGCCGGCGTCGTCGAGGACGCCGGAGTAGATGTCCACGGAGTTGTCGGTCCACTGGAGGGTGGCGCGGTTCTTCACCGCCCAGCCGACGATGTTGACCGGGACGGTGGTGTAGGGCCAGTTGTCGTAGGCGCGGCCGTTCTCCAGCTGTGCCGCCATCCACTTGGCGAACTGCTTCTTCAGGGCCGCGTGGATCTGGTCGCGCAGGGCGGTGCTGACGGGGGCGTCGGACTCCCAGCGGACGCAGTAGTTGATGCTGCCCTTGTTGGCCATGACCTGGTCCCAGCCGTAGTTGCGGAAGCCGTAGAGGTCGGGGTAGGTCGTCGAGACGTGGTTCCAGACCTCGTTCAGGGGCTGGACCAGGTCGGCGGGCGGGTTCCACTCGTCGGCGGCAGCGGCTCGGGGGGCCGCGACGCCGGTCGCGTGGAAGAGGAGGGCGGCGAGTGCCGCGAGGACGGTGAGCAGTCGGGCGAGGGGCCGTGCGGGGCGCCGTGCCGGATGCCGGGCGGGGGGCCGTGGCGGGTGGGTGCGCATGGTGAACTCCTCGTGTGGGGTACGGGATTCACTTGCCTTCGCGGGTTCCGCGATCGTTCGACCAGTGGTTGCCGCCGGGGCGCGAGCAGGTTGCCGCTTCCGGCCGTGGCGTCCGCGCCCCGCGCCTGCGTATCGACGTCCTCCGGGGCAATCCGGGCCGCCGGCTTTACGAACGGCACGGCTTCACGTTCGAACACGAGGACCCGGTAGACGTGTTCCTGGTGCGCGAGCCCCGTCCCCGGCCCCGTTTCCGTCCATCATGAGCCGGTGTTCCGCCTCCTTCGCTCCCTGCGCGCCCTCCGGGCTCCGCTGACCGCGCTTCTCGTCGCCTGTGTCCTGCTCGCCGGGCCCGCCTCCGTTCCGGTCGGGCGGGGGGTCGGCGCGCCGCCCGGGGCCTTCGGCGCGTACGTCGGGTACGACGACGCCGGTGTACGGCGGATCGCGGAGCTGGACGGGTGGCTCGGGGCGGCCGTGCCCCGGGTCGGGCACGCGTATCTGCCGGGGGACCGGTGGAGCAACATCGAGGGGGCGCCGGGGTATCTGGAGTACTGGGCGCGGTGGCGGCAGGAGCGCGCCGACCGGATGTTCGTGCTCAACGTGCCGATGCTGGAGGGCACCGAGGAGCATGTGCCCGACCGGGTCGTGCGCGACGAGCTGCGCAGGGGCGCGCGGGGGGACTACGACGGGCACTTCCGGGCGCTGGCCCGGCGGCTGGTCGCGCTCGGGGTGCCCGACGCCGTGCTGGTGGTGGGGTGGGAGATGAACGGGATCACCTACACCCATCGGTGCGGGCCCGACCCGCAGGCCTGGAAGCGGTACTGGGCGCGGATCGTCGTCGCCATGCGGTCCGTGGACGGCGGGCAGCGGTTCCGGTTCGAGTTCACGCCCAGTCGCGGGGCGGACGCCGTCCCGTGGACCGCGTGCTATCCGGGCGACCGGTTCGTCGACGTGATCGGCATGGACGCCTACGACCAGCCGCACGGCATGTCCTTCGAGGAGCAGGTCGACGAGCCGTACGGCCTCGCCGCGCAGGTGCGGTTCGCGCGGGCGCACGGCAAGCCGGTCTCGTATCCGGAGTGGGGGCTGTTCCGTAACGGCGACAACCCGGAGTACGTGCGGGGCATGCTCACCTGGTTCGCCGAGCACCGGCCGCTGTACCAGACCATCAGCGACTACTGCCCGCACGGCGTGTGGCGGTGCTCCGGCAATCCGAGGTCGTCGGCCGTGTACCGGTCGCTGGTCGGGGGGCCGTTCGGCTGAACCCGGCCGCCACGCGGGCCGGGTGCCGTTCGCGGCCGCCCCACCGGTCCGATGATCACACGATGGGACGAGAACACCACGCGCGCCTCCCACGAACGTGGGCCCGCCTCCATGCCACGACCACGGCCACGACCGGAGCCTCGACCTGGGCCGCCCTGCCGGCCCTCCTCCCGGCCCTCCTCCTTGCCCTTCTCCCGGCCCTCCTGCTGCTCGCGCTCGCCGCCGTGCCCGCCGGAGCCGAGGGCGACGGGTTCCGCAAGGAGGCCGCCCGGGCCGTCCGCGCGCACGAGCGGGCCCGCGAGCAGGTCGACCGGCTGCGCGAGTCGGACGCCTCCCCCACCGAGGTCAAGGACGCCGAACGCCGCCGTCAGGCCCTCCGCTCCGGGCTGTGGGACCTGCTGTGGAGCACCGGGCGCAACTCCGGCGATCCGGTCGCCGTCGATCCGTCCGGGCGGGACAGCCGCTGTCCGTTCGGGGACCGCAGCCGCCCGCCGGAGCGGAGCGGCCAACCCTGGACGGCACCGACCCGCCGCTACTGGCTGTCCGCGGGCTACGCCGCCAAGGGCTCCCGCTGGGCCCACCGGCACACCGGCCAGGACTTCGCCGTGGACTCCGGTACCCCCGTGTACGCCGTCGGCTCCGGCACCGTCCGCGCCACCACCTGCGGCGACGGCTTCGGCAACCAGGTCGTGATCCGCCACCGCGACGGCTACTTCACGCAGTACGCCCACCTGTCGCGCATCGACGTACGCAAGGGCGGCCGTGTGACGGCCGGTCAGCGCATCGGCCTGTCCGGCGCGACCGGCAACGTCACCGGCCCGCACCTGCACTTCGAGGTGCGGATCACCCCGTACGTCGGATCCGCGGTAGCGCCGCTGCCCTGGCTGCGCCGCAAGGACGTCCAGGTCACCGGGGCGACCGCGACGCCCTGGGCGCGGGCGGTGAGCGGGGGAGGTACTACGCCTGCCGGGGGCGGTAGGCGGCCAGCGCCCAGATGACGAACACGTCGATGGCGATCTGGACGACCGCCCAGAACGGCGCGTACGGCAGGAACAGGAACTGGAGGATCAGGCTCAGGGAGGCCAGCGCGAGGCCGCTGATCCGGGCCCAGCCGGCCCACTCGCCCCCGCTGAGCAGCCCATAGCCCGTCACCACGGCCACGATGCCCACGACGACCAGGACCCAGCCCCAGCCGGTGAGGTTCATCTCGTAGACGTAGGAGCCGACCCGGGCGTAGACGTCGTCCTTCGCGATCGCCGCGATGCCCTGGAACACGGCGAGGAAGCCGCTCACGAACATGAGCACGCCGCCGAACACGACCCCTCCGGCGACCAGCCCCCCTTGGGCCGGCGGGGGTACGGCCGGGCCCGGCGTGCCGGTGCCCTGATGGGACGGGTCCCACACCCGGGGGCCCTGTGACGGCTGGGAGTGCGGCTGATCGCTCATGGCGCTGCCCCGTCTCTGTGTCGGTGCTCGTCGGTGCTCGGTGGTGCTCGTCGGCACTGGTCGTGCTCACCGGTGTGCGCCGGTGCGCTCCACCGACCCTCCGTCCGGACGAGGCCCGTCACCACGGGGGTGCGCCGTACGGGTGACCCGGCATGCGGACGGACGGGACCGCCCCTTCACTGGAGGAAGGCCCGCGGACCCCTCAGGAGGAGACAAGATGCCACGCACCAAGGGCGTGCTGCTGACCGTGGCGGCGATCTGCTGCGCCACCGTGCTCACCGGCTGCTCGGACGAAGACACCCCCTCGTCGGTGTCGTCCGCGGCCAGCAAGGCCGCCTCGGCGGCCGAGTCGCTGGGCAGGGAAGCCACGGCGGCCGCGTCCTCCCTCGCCTCCGGCTTCGCCTCGGACCTCGCTTCCGGGGCGTCGTCGGCGCTCGCTTCGGCGACGGCGAAGGCGGGCCGCGAGCTCGGCGAGATCAAGGACGGCGTCGACGTGAAGTCCGACGTGAAGCTCGGCACCCCGGACACGGATCAGGACGGGCGGGCCACCGTCGAGGTGACCGTCTCCAACACCACCGACAAGTCGAGGTCGTTCGCCGTCCAGGTCGACTTCACGGACTCCTCCGGCAACCGGCTCGACACGGTCGTCACCACCGTCTCCGACGTGGCCGCGGGCAAGACCGGCAAGGAGACGGCCCGCAGCAACCGCACGCTGTCCGGCCAGGTGAAGGCGGAGGTGGCCCGGGCGGTGCGGTACTGACGCCGACCACGGAGACGTCCGTCGCGGGCCGGCTGCTGCGGGAGATCGTCACCGACCCACACCGCCTCCCCGAGCATCTGGCCCTCTTCGCGGTGCGCCACCTGGGCCCGGTCGCGTACCGCACGACCTCGACCCAACCCCCGCCCACACGAGCCCTGTTGCTCTCCCGGGGCCGCCGCGCCACGGTCACCGAGGGCGCGTTCGTGGGCGGCCCGTTCCTCGTGCTCATCCCGGTCGCGTTCTGTGCCGCCCTGCTCCGCCAGACCCGCACGATCCTGGAGCTGGCGGCGCTGACCGGCCGGAATCCTACGGAGCGGGATCGTGCGGCCGAACTCCTGGTGCTGCAAGGGGTGTACGACGACGTCCCCGCCGCCCGCACCGGCCTGACGGCGTACACCGTCGACACCCCCGACGACCCCGACCCCGACCCCGAAAGCCAAGACCTCACAGGCCCCGCAAGCCCCTCGAAGTCCGCCGGCCCCGCGCGTCGGCGAGGCCACCCGGCCGCCCTGTGGACCCTCACCGTGCGCATGGCCCGCCTGCTCGGCCTCCTCACCCCGGCCGGCCCCGGCGGCCGTCCCCGCCGCTCGGTGCAGGCCGCGCGCTGGCTGCTGCTCGCCGCCGTGATCGTCGTCGGCCTGGCCGCCCCGCTCGTCTGGCTGCCCTACATGGCGAACTCCTACGACCGGGCCACCACCCGGCTCCACGACCGGGCCGTCCGCTTCTACTTCCCGCAGGCCGGGGCGGACGACGACGCGGCAGCACCGCCCCGCCCGCGCCGCCCCGACCCGGCGTCCCTCGCCGGCGCGGGCCGCGCGCTGCTGTCCCTCCTGGTGCCGGTGGGGCTGGTCGTCGGCGTGCTCGTCGCCGACCTGCGCATCGCGGGCGGCAACTGGCCGGTCCTGGGCATCGCGCTGACCGCGGGATCGGTGGGCACGGGCGCGGTGTGGCTGTGGCGGCGGCACCGGCGATAGGGACTCAGGCCATCCAGAAGAAGACGGACGTCATCCGCTTCTCCGCCAGGGTCGTACCGGAGTAACCGGTCGCGCTGTGCACGAGGTTGGCGCTGTAGAGGAGCAGCCGGTTGTACCTGTGCGGCACCCGTACGTCCTCCTCGAAGGCGTCCGGCGCGACGAACCGGGTGCCGAGCGCCTCGACGAGGTTGTGGTGCGGGGCCTGGACGACGTTGCCGCCGAGCCGGCCGCCGGGCAGGGACTGCCGGTAGAAGCTGGTGCCGCAGTCCTCGGGGACCTCCGGGTTGAGGTACAGCACGGCCGCGTACCGGCACAGCGCCCGTGAGTCGGAGTGCGGCCGGGGAGTGCTCTCGCCCGCCCCCACCACCTGTATGCAGTTGTGGTTGAGCGTCCCGCCGCCGGGCGCCCGCTGCACCCACAGCTTCGGTGCGCCGGTCGCCTTCCTCACCAGCCTTTCCACGCGCCCGAGTTCACCGGGTTCGAGGCCGGGCATGGCGCGCAGGCCGGGCCAGCTCTCCGAGGTGTACGGGTGTCCCCTGACCCAGTCGTCCTTGGCGAGGCAGCGCTCCCGGATCGCGGCGATGTCTGCCTCGGGGAAGACGTCGTCGATCACCCAGTAGTCGCGGCCCCTGGTGGGCTTGCGGTAGGGGAGCACGGGGAGCGTGGCGGCAGCCCGTACGGGCTGGTGGGGCCGCTGTGGCATGGACATGCGGCGAATCTAGGTCGGGGGATCCTCATGACTCGCCCTCCCGATCGTCCGCACTCCTCCGCGAAGTGGTCAACATTTCGCCGCGCCGGTCAACGGCTCGCCAACCACCGCAGCCCGGCGCGACCGGCCGGGGACCGCGTCGGCCGCGTGCCGCCGCGCGGCTGAAGCCGCGATATGCGAAACCTGTCAATTGGCTTAGCAAATTCCCAGAATATGCGACGTACAGCACCCAAAAGGGGCTCCCCACGAAGTTCCGGCATTGAGGTGTCAACAATGACGCTGATAATTTCCTTAACTGTCGCGGACGGGCCGCACACGGACCGCCGCGCATTTCCGTCCGCTCCCAACCACCCAGGTTGGAAGCGGATTCAGCGATCCCAAACCAGTCGACGGGTGCTGCCCGCGTGGTCGGCACGTCATCCCGGACTTCGTCTCGAGGGAGTGTTCGTGAGTAGGGAAAGAACCAGTCAGGCGCGCAGGCGACGAGCGTGGCGAGGTGCGGCCGGGGTAGCCGCCGGAGTCATACTCGTCGGCGGCGGATTTGCGGTAGCCAACGCTTCGACGAGCGGTGACGCGCAGAAGGCGGCCGCGGGCGTCCACTACCCGGTGAACAAGAAGGCCGCCGGTGTCGCGGCCGTGGTCAGCGCCGCCAACGCGTTCCTCAACACCCTCGACTCGACCCAGCAGACGGAGACGCTGCTGGACTTCACCGAGGAGAACGCCACCGCGTGGTCGAACCTGCCGTGCGGCTCCTCCTGCCGCCCAGGCATCCAGACCGGCTCGCTGACCGAAGACCAGCTGACCGCTCTCGAGAGCGTGCTGAAGGTGGCCCTGGGGTCCGGCAAGGACACCGGTTACGACCACGTCATGCAGACCCTGCTGGCCGACGAGGTGCTCAACTCGGCGGGGAGCAGCAGCTCCTCGTCCGCCGCGCCGACGGACAGCGCGCCCTCGGCCGACCCGTCCGCGACCGCCGGTTCCACGTCCACCGCGGTCCCGACCGACGTCCCGACCGGCGCCCCGCCCTCCGGCGGCACCGGCGGTGGCCCCGGCGGTGGCGGCTACGGCAGCGGCGTCTACTTCCTGGCGTTCCTGGGCACCCCGTCGGCGACCGGCACCTGGCAGCTGCACTTCGGCGGCCACCACCTCGCCGTGAACATCACGTACAAGGACGGCAAGGTCGCCGGCGCGAGCCCGTTCTTCTCCGGTGTCGAGCCGACCAGCTGGACCGCCGAGGACGGCACCACGTACGCGCCGATGGCGAAGTTCCGCGACGGCCTGCTCAAGCTGACCGGCAGCCTGAGCGACACCCAGCTGGCCACCGCCAAACTGTCGACGTCCTTCAGCGACGTCCTGCTCGGCCCGGACCAGGACGGCAAGTTCCCGGCGACCAAGGAAGGCATCCCGGTCAGCTCCCTGTCGGCCAAGCAGAAGAAGCTGGTCCTGGAGGCCATCCACCCCTGGGTCGCCGACGTGGACGACGCCACCGCGAAGCAGCTCCTGAAGACGTACGAGCGTGAGCTGAACAAGACCTACATCGCCTACTCCGGCGGCACCGGCCTGGACACCCAGGGCGACTACGTCCGCATCGACGGCCCGAGCGTGTGGATCGAGTTCGTCTGTCAGAACGGCGTGGTCTACCGGGACCAGATCCACTACCACACGGTGTACCGGGACCGTACCCGCGACTACGGCAACGAGTTCTCCTTCTCATGACCGGACCGCGAAACTGGCTGACCACAGCGCTCCGCTGGGTTGCCGGGATCGCGATCGCGGTACCGGCGACGCTCCTGCTCGGGGCGTCGCCGGCCGCCGCGCATCCGATGCCGCACTCGGTGGTCCAGCTCGACGTGTACCAGACCTCCGTCTCCGCACGGCTGGAGCTGCCCGTCGACGACTTCTCCCGGGCCAGCGGGATCGACCTGACCAAGACCACCTCGGCCACGCTGTCCGTGCGGGCCACGGCGATCCGCGCCTACCTCCGCGCGCACATCCACCCGACCACCACCCGGGGCAAGGCCTGGCAGGTCGCCATCGGCCGCCTCACCCTCAGCCGCACCGTACAGACCGACACCGGCACCTACCGCGAGCTGGTCGCGCAGGCCGAGCTCACTCCACCGGCCGGCGCCGACGTACGGCACTTCACGTTCGACTACGACGTCATCGTCCACCAGGTCGTGACGCACACCGCACTGGTGACGGTCCGCCAGGACTGGTCCAGCGGCCAGGTCGACGGTGAAGGCACCACCCAGGTCGGCACGATCCGCATCGACACCGGAACCATGTCCGTCCCGGCCCTGAAGGTCGACCTCGGCGCGGGCAGCGCCTGGCGCGGGTTCGTCGCCATGGTCCAACTCGGCGGCGACCACATCCTCACCGGCACCGACCATCTGCTGTTCCTGCTCGTCCTGCTGCTGCCCGCACCACTGGCGGCCCGTGGACGCCGCTGGGACGGTCTCGTCGGCGCCCGTTCCGCCCTCGCGCGCATCGCCCGCATCACGCTCGCCTTCACGGTCGGTCACTCCGTCGCGCTGGCCACCACCGCGCTGAACGACCTCTCGATCCCCGGCCGGCCGGTCGAGGCGTTCATCGCCTTCAGCGTCCTCGTCGGCGCGGTCCACGCGATCCGCCCGCTCTTCCCGGGCAAGGAGGCGCTCGTGGCGGGCGTCTTCGGTCTCGGCCACGGCATGGCGTTCTCCTTCGTGCTCGCCGAGATGCACCTGTCCACCGGCCAACTGGTGACCAGCCTCCTCGGCTTCAACCTCGGCATCGAACTGGTCCAGTTCCTGCTGGTCTGCCTGGCCCTGCCCTCCCTGCTGGCCCTGGGACGCCTGCGGATCCAGCCCGCCCTGCGGCTGACCGGGGCGGTGCTGACGGGGGTGGCGGCCGTCGGTTGGCTGGCCGACCGCCTGGGCCTGCCCAACCCCGTCGCGCGGGCCGCCGACAGCGCCGGCACCCACACCACGCTGCTGCTGGCCGCCCTCGCGGCGACGGCACTCGCCGCGACCGCATGGACGGTGATCCGCCACCTCCGGGCCCGGTCCGACGCGGACCTGCCGCCGACCACGCCGACCGAGGAGGTCACGGATTCCGCCACCGCCGACCCCTCGCTCTCCCGGAGCGGCGCCTGACGCGCGGCGGCGGTGAACCCCGGCGGCCGACAGCTCTGCCGGGGTTCCCGCACCACGCACTACGCCGCGTTCAGTTCGCACCACACGAGCTTGCCCCTGTGTCCCATGCGCGACAGCGGTTGCCAGTGCCAGAGGTCGGAGCAGGCCCGGACCAGGGCCAGGCCCCGGCCGTTCTCCGCGTCGGCCCCCATCTCGGCGAGATCCGCCGGCCGACGCGGGGGCTCGGGCGGCTCGGGGTCCGCGTCCCAGGCACCGATCTGGAGGACCCCGTCCCGGAAGCGGAGACGTAGGCACGCCGGACCCTTGGTGTGCAGTACGGCGTTGGACACCAACTCCGAGGCGAGCAGCTCGGCGGTGTCCACGAGGTGGATCAGTCCGTGCAGGGTGAGGATCAGACGCAGGGTGCGGCGGCAGACGGTGACCGCTCGCGGGTCACTGGGGATGTAGAGGGAGTACTCCCAGGGCTCGGACATGCGTCAACTCCGGTGGGGGTGGTCGGTGGAGCGCGCGGTGGCATTGCCGCAGCCGTCCCGGCAGGACGGAGCGGTGCACTTCCGCAGCGTGTGCGTTGCGTCACCGAAGGTAGGCCTAAAGCTTCATACCGAGCAAGCGGATCGCGTAATCTTGCCCTCGAACGAGTAGCGTCCGCGGGCGCGTTGGTCCGAGGAGCAGTCAATGGCGCTGAGGCGCGAACCCACCGCACGTCAGCATCGCCTCGCGGCCGAGCTGCGCAGACTTCGAGATGCGGCCGGGCTCACCGCTCGCGAAGCGGCTGCACTGCTCGGCGTGAGCCCGGTCCAGATCAGCCACATCGAGTCCGCACTAGCGGGTGTGAGCGAGGAGCGATTGCGCCGCCTGGCATCGCACTATGCCTGCACGGACGGGCAGTTCATCGACGCGCTGGTCACCATGGCCACCGACAGGACGCGGGGATGGTGGGAGGAGTACCGGGGACTACTGCCGACGTCGTTCCTGGATCTGTCGGAGTTGGAGCACCACGCTCGGAGCCAAGCCAATGTGGCCATTCTGTTCGTGCCTGGCCTGTTGCAGACGGAGGAGTACGCCCGTGCCGTGTTCTCCAACAGGATCCCTGAACTCAGGCCAGAAGAACTTGAGTTGCGTGTCCAGCACCGCATGGCACGTCGCGTGGCCATCGAGCGTGCGGCACCCATCGGCTTCGAGGCGGTCATCCACGAGGCGGCGTTGCGCATCAGAGTGAGCGACCGCGCCGCGTCACGAGCCCAGCTCACACGCATCCTGGAACTCTCCGAAGCGGATCACATCAGCATCCGTGTCATCCCTCTCGACCTCGACGGTTTCTCCAGGGGTGGCAGCAGCATGACCTACCTGGGCGGCCCGGTGGCCAGGCTGGACACGGTGATCCGCGACGCTCCCCATGGCGCGGCCCTGGTCGATTCCGAGGCTCAACTCGCCGAATACCGCGCCCGCTTCCGTAAGGTGGAAGCGTCGTCATTCGAACCGGAACGGTCGCGTGACTTCATCCACACCCTGGTGAAGGAGCTGTGAGGCACGCCATGATTCTCACCGGCTGGCAGAAGTCCACCTACTCCGACGGCGGCGACGGCAACGACTGCGTAGAGCTCGCGGCCACCCCCGCCACGCTCCATCTCCGTGAGTCCGACGCCCCCGGCGCCGTCCTCATCACCACCCGGGCCCCGCTCGCCGGGTTTCTGCACGCCATACACACAGGAACTCTCGGAATTGTGGCCTCCGTCACAGCCTGAGGGGGCGGCGCCTGCTGAAGTGACCGGATGATCGGTCTCATCGTGCGCGCCCTCCCGTTCTGGGTGCGCGAACCCCTGCTCGTCGCCGTCGGCGTCCCGTTCAGCGTCCTGCTCTTCTACGCGGCCATCCGGGACGGCGAGTGGATCGGGGCCGCCCTCGGCGCGGCCGTCGCCGTGTTCACGGTCGTCCGCATCTACACGATCAGACGCGCCCTCCAGACCCGCCGCCACCTGAAGGCCATGGAGGGCATGAAGCGCATCGAGGGCATCTAGAACCGCTCAGTCGTCGACGTCGACGTGGTCGAACGTCCGCAGCATCTCCGTCAGGACGCGTACGCAGGCCCGCACCTCGACGTCGGTCAGATCGCCCCCGACCTGGCGGTTCAGCATGTGCTCGCGGCCCAGGACCGTGGTGATCAGGCTGCGGCCCTCCTCCGTGAGCCGGATCAGGGACGAGCGCTGGTGTGCGGGGTTGGGCAGGGTCTCCACCCAGCCGTGCGCCGCCGCGTCGTTGACCATGCGCTGTACGAACTGGCGGCTCAGCGCCTGGATCCGGCTCAGCTGCGGGACCGTCAGGTCTCCCTTGCGCCGCAGCAGATCGAGCACGGAGCGCACCCCCACGGAGGCGCCCTCGACGACCTCGCCCTGCTCGACCTTGCGCAGGGCGCGCCGGTAGAGGGGGCCGACCAGGTCGAAGACCTCGGTGAGCCGGTGGCCGAGTTCGTCGGGCGGGAGAGGGGCGCCGGCGGGGAGAGGCGGGTCGGTGTCGTTCACCTCCCCATGATGCACCGGAGAGAACATGACACCTTGGTTGCCAAATTCCGGGCAGGATGACACCTTGGTTGTCATGACTGCTGCTTCGGACATGAAGTACTTCGCCTCCGCCGACGGGGACCTCGCCTACCGCGAGGCCGGCGCCGGAGACCTCGTGGTCCTGCTCCACTCGGGATTCGTCGATCACCGTGTCTTCGACGCCGTGATGCCGGCGCTCGCCTCCACGCACCGGGTGGTCGCGGCGGACGTACGGGGGCACGGAGCCTCCGCCAACGCGACCCGGCCGTTCCGCTGGACCGACGACGTCGCCGCACTGCTGCGCCACCTCGACGCGGGCCCCGCGGTGCTGGTCGGCGTCTCGATGGGCGGCCTGATCGTCAGCGACACCCTGCTCGAACATCCGGAACTGGTCCGCGCGGCCGTCGTGGGCGGCGCCTCGACCGGTGAGTTCCAGGACTCCGACCCCTGGCACCGGACGATCCAGGCCGAGACCGCCCGCGCCCTGGCGGCCGGCGACGTCGAGGGCTGGCTGAAGGCGTTCCTGAACTACGTGCCCGGCCCGCACCGCACCCTCGACGAGGTGGACCCGGACATCCCGCGCCGGCTGAGCGAGATGGCCCTGAACACCCTCTCCAAGCACACGCCCGGAGAGCAGGACCGGCTCGTCCGGGTGACCGACACCTGGTCGCGGCTGCCCGGGATCGAGGTCCCCGTGCTCACCCTGAACGGCGCCCTGGACACCGCCGACGTACTCGCCGCGGCGCAGCGCCTGGCCGACACGGTCCGCCACGGCCGGTCCGTGGTCATCGAGGGCACCGCGCACTACCCCAACATGGAGAAGCCCGAGGAGTTCACCGCCGTGGTCGCGGACTTCCTGCGCAGCCTCTGACCAGCCCGGGGCCGCCCGCCGGACCGGAGACGATCCGGTGGATCAGGTGGGCCGCGCGTGGCAGGCTTCGGACGTATGGGGGAACAGCAGTGCACGGAGGCCGGGTTCCGGACGGCCGGCGGCCCGGTCCGGGGCAGACGGTCGCCCGACGGCGTCACCGCCGTGCTCGGCATCCCGTACGCCGCCGCGCCCTTCGGCGCGCACCGCTTCCGCGCGCCGCGGCCCGCCGCCCGCTGGAACGCGTCGCGTGACTGCACCGAGTTCGGACCGGTCGCGCCGCAGTCCGCGGAGCTGCCCGGGTCACCGGTGTGGCGGCCGGGGGACGAGGAGGTGCTCACCGTCAACGTGTGGGCGCGGCCCCGGGCGGACGGCGGCCCGCTGCCGGTGCTCTTCTGGATCCACGGCGGCGCCTACACCTTCGGCTCCTCCGCCCAGCCCGACTTCGACGGCGCCGCCCTCGCCCGCGCCGGAGTGGTCGTCGTCAGCTGCAACTACCGGGTGGGGTTCGAGGGGTTCGGCCATGTGCCGGGCTTTCCCGACAACCGTGGGCTGCTCGACCAGGTGGCCGCGCTGCGCTGGGTCCGCGAGAACATCGCCGCGTTCGGCGGCGACCCCGGCAACGTCACGGTCGCCGGTCACTCGGCCGGAGCGGGATCCGCCGTCTGCCTGATGGTCGTGGAACAGGCGCGCGGACTGTTCCACCGGGTCATCGCCCACAGCGCGCCCCATGCCTTCTTCACCGTCGACGCCGCCGCCGCGATCACGGCGAGGATCGCGGCGGCGGCCGGGGTGCCCGCGACGGGCCCGGGGCTGCTCTCCGCGTCGCCGCGCGCCCTGGTGGCCGCCGCCGACGAGGTCGCCGGGCGGTGCGGGACCGATCCCGCGACGCCCGTCCAGGCATTCGATCCGGTGGTCTTCCAGCCGGTGATCGACGGCCGGGTGCTCCCCGGGGATCCGCTCGCCGTGCTCGCCTCCGGCATCGCCCGCGAGGTGGACCTCCTGGTGTGCCACACCCTGGAGGAGTACTGGTTCCTGCACGAGGTCGGCGCGGTGCGGGAGGTCACCTCGGAGCCGGAACTCGCGGACCTCGCCCGAGCCCTCTCCCTGCCCGCCCGGCTGGTCGACGGATACCGCGCGCTGATGCCCGGCGCTCCGGTGCGGGACCGCTACCTGGCGCTCTTCGGCGACGCGGTGTTCGGCGAGTACGGCAGCCGGCTCGCCGAGCAGCACGCGCGAGGAGGCGGACGGGCCCACCTGTCGCGATTCGCCCGCAGGCGCGCGCGTCCCGGCGGCGCGAGCAGGCCCTGGCACACCGCCGACATCCCCTTCGCGTTCGGCAACCTGGACGCGACGGGCGCGGAATTCCTCATCGGCGGCGCCCCCGACGCACAGGACCGGGCGCTGTCCCGGCGCATGCTCCGCGCCTGGGCCGGCTTCGCCGCCTGCGGTGCCCCGGGGTGGCCCGCGGTCACCGCCGACCGCACGACGGTGCGGGTCTGGGCCGTGCCGGACGATCACCTCCACGACGACGGCACCTCCGCCGTACGCGCGCTGTGGCGGGACGTGCCCTACGAAGCCGAACCCACCGTCGTAACCGGACCCGCGCCCGGGTCCGCGCCCGTACTCGCGCCCGACGTCACCACCACCTCGTCGCCCACCGACACCTTGCCCGCTCGGCGTACCTCGAAGTAGGCGCCGAAGGCGACCCCGCCGTCGTCCGCCCGGCGGTAGTCCGCCAGGGTGCGCAGGGGTTCCGGGCCCGAGCGGCGGCCGGTGCGCTGGTCGACCATCGTGATGGCGCAGCGGATCGTGTCCTCGGTGAAGGCCAGCTCCGTGCCGCCGATGGTGAGCCGGGCGGCGCCGTCCTCGGTGTGCGGGGTGTCCCAGCCGTCGACCACCAGGTTGGGCCGGAAGCGGTTCATCGGAAGGGGGTCGGCGCCGCGTTCGGCGATGCGCTGGTTCAGGGCGTCCAGGCTGGCCCGGGAGACGAGGTGCAGGCGGCCGCTGTTGCCGTCCGGGGACCGGACCAGGGTGCTCGGGGTGCCCAGGACATCCGTGAGCCAGTCGTGCACGTCGGCGCTGTCCGCCCGCACCGGGTCCCGGCCGGGCGCCCGGAGCGTCAGTTCGCCCGCCGTCAGCTCCGGTGTGATCAGGGCCAGCGTGGGGTCGCCCCACTGCCAGCGCAGGTCGCCCTTCTCGTCGGCGATCGCGTACGTGCGGTCGTGCGGCAGGCCGGTGCCGGTCAGCACCGCCTCCGAAAGCTCCGTCCCCGCGCAGCCCTTCACCGGGTAGTACGTGATCCCGACCAGTCTCGCGACCGTCATCCCCATGCCCCCTCGTCAGTCCGTCACCAGTGCCAGTACGAAACCGTCGTACCCTTTTCCGCCCACCGTCTGCACGGCCGTCGCGGTCAACCGGGGGTTGTGCGCGACGAGTTCGGTGAAGTCACGGACGCCCTGGACGCGGGGGTCCGTACTGCCGGCGTCCGTGACCGCGCCGTCGCGGACCACGTTGTCGCCGACGATGACACCGCCGGGGCGGGTCAGGCGCAGGGCCCACTCCAGGTAGAGCGGGTTGGAGGGCTTGTCCGCGTCGATGAAGACCAGGTCGAAGCGCTCGTCACCGAGTTCCGCCGCCAGCACCGGCAGGGTGTCCGACGCCTTGCCGACCCGCAGGTCCACCACTGCCTCCAGGCCCGCCCGCGCGATGTTCGCCGCCGCCACCTCCGCGTGCCGCTCGTCCGCCTCCAGGGTCACCAGGCGGCCGCCCGAGGGCAGCGCGCGGGCCAGCCAGAGCGTGCTGTAGCCACCGAGGGTGCCGATCTCCAGGATGCTGCGGGCGCCCTGGATCCGGGCGATCAGGTGCAGCAACTTCCCCTGGTTGGGCGCCACCTGGTGCGGCGGCAGGCCTGCCGCCTCGCTGCCCTCCCCGGCCGCCCGCAGGGCCTCGTCCTCCTCCACCAGCAGGCCGTTGAAGTAGTCGTCGACAGCGGTCCAGGTCTGCTGCACCAGGGGTCCTTTCGTCGTCCCGCACGGACTTCGGTCAGTTCCCTATGGGAACTTACCGGCACCCGGATGCCCCGTCCATCAACTTTTCACTCGGGACGCTGAGTACGATCGGCCCGGCGTCCGTACTCCTGCGTGTCCGCCCCCACCGGGCACGGAACATCTACACATCGGCGGAATCCCCGACCGGGCAGGAGGCACGGTGCCAATTTCGCGAAACATGATGGGAACCCTGTTCGTCGGCGGTGCGCTGACGCTGACACTCAGCGCGCTGGCCTACCCATCGATGCTCGGACTTGACACCGTGTCGACCTCCACCGACCGGATCATCGCCAACACCCAGTGGGGTCCGCTGACGGAAGGCGACCGCGACTTCGTGGTGAAGGTGCGGGCCGCCGGGCTGTGGGAGTACCCGCTGGGCCAGATCGGGCTCCAGAAGGGGCAGAGCAAGGCGGTCCTCACCGCCAGCGAGCACCTGATCGACGGTCACGGCGCACTGGACGAGAGCTGCCGCAAGATCGCGCCGATGCTGAACATCACGCTGCCCAACGTGGCCAGCCCTCAGCAGGAGGGCTTCGTCACCCAGTTGAAGGCCGAGAACGGCAAGCAGTTCGACACCGACTTCGCCAACATCCTGCGGATGACGCACGGTTCGATCTTCAACACGATCGCCAAGATCCGGTCCACCACCAAGAACACGCTGGTCCGCGCCCTCGCCGACCAGGCCAACGACACGGTCCTGGACCACATCACGGTGATGGAGAAGACCGGCCTGGTCGACTTCGACACCACGCTGTTCAACCAGACCACGGCACCGAAGCTGCCCAAGTCGGACCTGACGCCCCCGGCCCCGCCGGCCGGCCAGCCCATGGTCGTCCTCACCCCGCCGGCGACCGCCACCTCCACCCCGCTGGACCTCGGCCCCGCGGTGGCGGGCAACGCCGGATAACCCGCCGCCGTACACAGGGAAGAGGCCCGGCCGACGACTGTCGGCCGGGCCTCCCCGGTGCCGCACGGACACCCCCGGACCGTGCGGCGGATCGGACGAGCGGCGCCCCTAGTCGACCCGGAAGGCGTTGCGCATCGTCTGGGTCAGGGTGTTGCCCTGCCGGTCGACCACGACGGCCCGCAGCGAGACGCTCTGCCCGGCCGCGGGGTTGCGGACCAGGAAGCCGCCCTTGCCCACCTTCGCCCTCTTCCAGGTCTTGCCGTCGTAACTCACCTCGACGGTCAGCGACTTGAGGTTCCTCCCGGCGGCGGCACCGAGCACCGACACCGGCACCCGGACGACCGCCCCGGCCTCGGCCGTCGAGTCGAGGCCGAGCCGCGGCGTGAAGCGGACCACGGAGACGGGCAGCGCCTCCGGGGCGCCGGTGTGGCCGGACGTGAAGGTCCAGGCCGACGAGACCTCGGTGGGCGTGGCGGAGGGACCACCCCGGGTCATGGTCGCCGTGAGCCGGAAGTCGGCGGGCTCCGCCGGGACGGTGAAACCGCTCCAGCAGCCCAGGAGGTCGGGCGAGGAAGCCACCTCGACACCGTCCCGGTACAGCGTGGCCGTGACGGTGTCGTCCAGCGCGTAGCTCCAATTGGCGGTGCCGTCCCTGAAGGGGGTGAGGCATCCCGTGAGGGTGTCACCGTCGCGCGACACGCCCTCGCCGGTCCCCAGCCCGGGGCCGAAGACCCCCACGCCCAGGTCACGGTCGTACGACCGGCCGGCTTCGTAGCGCTCCACCCCCGTACTGTGCGACAGCTCGGGGTGGTCCCCCGTGTCGTCGTACTGGTCCAGCCCGATGACCCAGCCGGTGTCCGCCGTCGTCACGTACGTCGTCGTGGCCACGGGCAGCGGGCGCATGACTCCCGCCGTGACGATGGAGCCGAAGACGTCCGGGACGACGGGGCGGGCGACGAGCATCCCCTGCTTGCCGGCGACCGTGGCCCCCAGCGCGGTGCTGATCCTCGCCATCTCGTCCAGCTTCGCCGTACGGGCGAAACCGGTGGCCAGACGGGTCACATTGCCGCCGTAGGCGAAGCGGTACTCCTTCGTACCGTTGATGTCGAGCGCGTTGAACCCCTGGTAGAGAGTGCCCTCGGTGGAGAAGTCCGGACCGAGCTGTGCGCTGCGCAACTTCGCGAAGGAGACGTCGGCGATGCCGCTGGAGATGCCGAAATCGGGGGTGTTCAGCTCCGTGAACATCTCGGCGTACACCCGTTCCGCGGCGGGGTCGGGGCCCGTGATGTCCATCGGCTTCGCGGAACGCGCGTCCAGCGTGACGGTCGTGTCCCCGGTGACCTCGAAGTGCGGTGCGGTGATCCGGCTGTCGGTGCCGTCCGGGTCGGTGATCAGCCCGTCGAGGAAGTACACCCCCTTCGGCAGACGCGCGGTGTAGGCGCCGTCGCGGACCGTCGTCGCATAGTCGTGGCCCGCGGTGCCCAGGCCGGTGAGCCCGTACAGCGAGGGCCGGACGAAGGTGGCCGGCGCGCCGTCGGAGCCGAGGTGGCGCACCGTCACGTCGTACGTCTCCACCTCACGCTCGACGACCGCCCTCGTCCGGACGATCTGGTCCGTCCCGCGGGCCGTCACGGTCCCGGTGTACACGCCGTTGACCTCGCCGCCGGGCCGGGTGTCGGCCGTCAGACCGACCGTGGCCGTCCCGTTCGCGGGGACGGTCAGCCGCTGCGCGTCGAGCGTGAACATGTCCGCCGGGCCGGGCTTCCCGTCGGGCCCGGCGGCGGCCACCGACAGGTCGAGGGTGACCGGCTCGTCGCCGAGGTTGCGGTAGGTGAGCTGCTTCGTCACGGGTGCGTCGTCCGTGTGGGGGTAGGACTGGCGGGCGAACGCCACCGAGGCGGGCTCGGAGACGACCGTCTGCGCGATGGCCGCGGCGATGTCGACGCGACCGGCGCCCTCCGCGAACGGGCCCGCGCCGACCGGCCGGGCCCCCGCGACGAGCGCGGCCTTGAGCTCCGCGCTCTTCCAGCCGGGATGCTGCTGCTTGAGCAGCGCCGCCGCGCCCGCCACATGCGGGGTGGCCATCGACGTGCCCGAGATCGTGGCGTATCCGGGCGGCTGCTCGCCGACTCTCCCGGAGATCACGCTGTCGGGCGCGATCGCGGCGGTGATGTCCACGCCGGGCGCCGTGATGTCCGGCTTGGCCACGAGGCCGTCGACGGTCGGACCGCGACTGGAGAACGGGGCGACGGCGTCGTCCGCGTCGACCGCGCCCACCGTCAGAGCCTTCTCGGCGCTCCCGGGCGATCCGATCGTGCGCGCGTCCGGGCCCGCGTTGCCCGCGGCGGCCACGACGAGGAGGCCGCGCTCGGCCGAGAGCCGGTTGACGGCCTCCTCCATCAGGTCGATCCCGGGCCGGTCCTCGCCGCTCAGACTCAGGTTGACGATGTCGGCGTTCTGGGCGGCCGCCCACTCCAGACCGGCGATGATGTCGGAATCGCTGCCGTAGCCGTCGTCGCCGAGGACCTTGCCGTCGAGGATGCGGGCACCGGGGGCGACACCCTCGTAGGTGCCGCCCGACTTCGCTCCCGTACCGGCCGCGATGGACGCCACATGGGTGCCGTGGCCGTAGCGGTCCTTCATGTCGGGCGAGGCGGAGAAGTTCTGCTCGGCCTCCTGCCGGCCCTGGAGGTCGGGGTGCGTCTCGTCGACTCCCCGTGTCGAGGACCGCGATCCGCACGCCCTCGCCGTCGTACCCGGCCTGCCGGGCGGCCGGCACACCGATCTGCGCCGTGCTCTTGTCCAGGCTCGCCCGGCGGACGCCGTCGAGGGAGATCCGCCGCAGACCGGGGTCGGCGGCACGCTGTCCGCTCCGGGCCGCGCCAGAAGGCCGGGTCAGGGTCTTCCAGACGTCTCCCGCCGAGGCGTCGGGCACGGTGAGCGCCTCGGCACCGATCCGGGGCAGGGAGCGGCGGACCTTCGCCCCGCCGTCCGCGCGCAACGCGGACTTCAGGCTCCGGGCCGCGCCGACGGCGGCCGTGCCCGCGGAGGACTCGCGGTAGCTCACGATCAGCCCGGTGGCCGCCGCATGGCGCTCGCGGTACGCGGCGGCGTCCAGTTCCCCGAGGTCGAACAGCCGCTCGTCGACCTGGCCCGCCTCCAGGAGCGGCCGGGCGTCGAGCGGGAGCACCAGGGTGTGCTCCTTGGTTCTCTCGATCCTCACGGGTATGTGCTCGCGGCCCTCGCCGGGCACGATCCGGACCGGCTCGCCCGCCGCGCTCACGCCCACCCGGTCACCCGTGATCAGGGTGATCCAGTGGGTGGCGGGGGCGCCGGAGGGCGTCCCCGCGGCGGCGGCCGCCCCGGCCGCCGGCGGGGCCGCGGCGGCCGGCAGCGCGCCTGCCGTTCCCGCGGCCAGCGCGAGCGCCGCCGCCATGACGACCTTGCCGGGACCATGATGTCTTCCGCGCAACTGTCCTCCTCAGAGAGGCACTTCGGGCACACGAGGAATCATGTGCCTCACTCTCGACAGACGTGGTGCGCGGACCGGAATGTTTCACTTCTCCTTCGGCCCCGGTTCGGAACCCGCTCGGCGCCCGGCCGGATTTCCGGGCCGCCGGGTGGGCGTTGCGGACCCGGCAGGGGCCCTCTAGGCCAGCCAGACCGTGGTGTCGGGACCCAGCCGCCCGTCACCGTCGAGGGGGACGCTGCTCAGCAGGACCTCGCCCGGCGGCAACGGCACCGGCGCGTCCGACAGGTTGGTCACGCACCGCCAGCCGTCGTGCCGGGCGAAGGCCAGCACGCCCGGCGGGACGTCGTCCCGCAGCCAGCCGAGCTCCTCGCCGTCGAGCAGCTTGCGGCGCAGGCGCAGGGCCGTGCGGTAGAGCTCCAGGGTGGAGCCCTGCACCCCCTCCTGGGCCTCGACGGCGTACCGCGCGAAGTACGGCGGCTGCGGCAGCCAGGCCCCGGCCGCGCCGAAGCCGTACGAGGCTCCCGTCGTCGTCCACGGCAGCGGCACCCGGCAGCCGTCGCGGCCCTTGCGGACCCGGCCCGTCTGCTCCCAGAGCGGGTCCTGGAGCACCTCGACGGGCAGGTCGGCGACCTCGGGCAGACCCAGCTCCTCGCCCTGGTAGACGTACGAGGATCCCGGCAGCGCCAGCATCAGCAGGGTCGCCGCGCGGGCCCGGCGCAGACCGGCCGCCTCGTCGACGCGCGGGGCGTGACCGCCCGAGAGGAGCCAGGTGTTGTCGTCCGTGCCCGGCGGCAGCATCAGACGGGAGGGGTGGCGCAGGACGTCGTGGTTGGAGAGGACCCAGGTGGCGGACGCCCCGACGGCGCGGGCGGTGGCCAGCGAGTCCGTGACGACCGTACGGATCGTCTCGGCGTCCCAGCCCGCCTGGAGATACTCGAAGTTGAACGCCTGGTTCAGTTCCTCGGGGCGGGCGTAGAGGGCCCGCCGGGCGCCCGGGACCCAGGCCTCGGCGACGGCCGTGCGGGGCGGGGTGTAGGAGTCGAGGACGCGGCGCCAGTCGCGGTAGATCTCGTGGACCTCGTCGCGGTCGTAGAAGGGGTGGGTGCCGGGGGGCAGATGGGCGAGGGCGTCCTCGCCCACGAGGTCCGCGCCCAGGTCTCGGAGAGGGTCGGTGAGGTCCTTGGCGAGGGCGTGGGCCACGTCCACGCGGAAGCCGTCGACACCCCGGTCGGACCAGAAGCGCAGGGTGGTGCGGAAGTCCTCGCGGACCTCCTCGTGGTCCCAGTTCAGGTCGGGCTGCTCACGGGCGAATAGGTGCAGGTACCACTGGCCGTCGGGGACCCGCTGCCACGCGCTGCCGCCGAAGACCGACTGCCAGTCGGTGGGCGGGAGTTCGCCGCTCGGGCCGCGTCCGTCGCGGAAGACGTAACGCCCGCGGGCCGGGGAGCCGGGACCGGCGGCCAGCGCCTCCCGGAACCAGAGGTGCTGGTGGGAGGTGTGGTTGGGGACGAGGTCGACGATCACCTTCAGGCCGAGGCGGTGGGCCTCGGCGGCCAGCGCGTCGAAGTCGGCCAGGGACCCCAGGCGCGGGTCCACGTCCCGGTGGTCGGCGACGTCGTAGCCGCCGTCGGCGAGCTCGGACGGGTAGAACGGGGAGAGCCAGAGGGCGTCCACGCCGAGGCCGGCCAGGTGCGGCAGCCGGTCGGTGACCCCGCGCAGGTCCCCGAGCCCGTCGCCGTCGGCGTCCGCGAAACTGCGCGGATAGACCTGGTAGACGACGGCCTGGCGCCACCAGTCGGGGCGGTGGGAGGAGAAGTCGGTCATGAACGGAAGTCTGTCCATTGTGCCCGGAAAGCGAACGTGCGGGCCGTTCGGAGTGGATCATTCCACACGTGGTGAAGAAGTGACGGAATCTTGAACTCCCCGAGGTTTGACGCAGGTTGACAGCGGTCGGCGGTCCGCATGACTATGAGCCCACACTGTGGCCCCTGTGACCGGAGGGCCTGGTGTTTCTTCTTCTGATCTGACCAATCAGCCCCGGCCGCTCCACCCCCGGCCGATGAGTCCTGGCATTCGCCAAGAATGGATTCGCATGTCCATAGCGAGACGTGTCACCGTGCGCCGCCTGCTGGGGACGGGCGCCGCTTCGCTCACCCTGTGCGCCGCTTCCGTCGCCGCCGCCTCCGGCGCCTTCGCCGGTACCGGCACGCCCGGCGGCGACGGCTGGAAGTCCGGCGGCCAGTACCAGCCGGGGACGGGCGCGGGCACCGAGACGGGCACCGACCGCTGCCAGTTCTCGCTCGACGGCACGCACTTCTACGACTCGGTCCGGGTCGACGACCAGAACCTCAGGCCGACCGGGGACGGCAAGATCCACGTCACGGTCCGCGCGGCCGGCGACGCGTCGACGTGCACCGCCTCCCTCGCCTCCTACCTCGCCCACGGCCCCGGCTTCGACACGTCCGGCGAGCAGGTCTTCGTCGACTTCGACAGCGTGACGGTCAAGCCCGGCCAGACCGACACCCTCGACATCGCGGTGCCCGACGCGGGCTGCTACGCGCAGATCGACCTCTACCGGGGCGCGGTCAAGTTCGACGGCGAGCTCGACGCGAAGGACGGCTTCGTCCACGGTGACCTGCCCAAGGGGCCGGACCGCCCGGTCATCAAGGACAAGCTGATCGCGGCCTGGAACGGCGGCACGAAGGACTGCACGGTCACCGAGCAGCCGCCGTCGTCCCCGCCGGCCGGGGGCGGCTCGTCGCCCTCGCCGTCCGCCTCGACCCCGTCGGAACCGACGAAGCCGTCGGAGCCCTCCGAGTCGGCGTCCGAGAGCGCGTCTCCGTCGCCGTCCGCCCCGGAGTCGGAGTCGGGCACGCCGACGCCGTCCGCGTCCGAGTCGACCGACGCGCCGGCCCCCACGCCGAACGGTGGCGGCGGTGACCTCGCCGAGACCGGCGCGGACGGCAACACCCCGCTGATCGCGGGCGGCGCGGCCGCGCTGCTGGCGGGCGGCGCGGCGATCGTCGTCGCGACGCGGCGCCGCAAGGCCCTGCGCGGCTGATACGCCGGCACGGCTGACACGGCCCAGGTGGCCGACGCGGCTGATACGGCCGGCACGGCTGATACGGCCGGCACGGCTGATGCGGCTGTACGACGCGGGCCCGGGGGAGACTCCCCAGGCCCGCGTTCGCCGTCGCGGGGCTTCAGGAGACCGATCGCCCGAGGAGGCCTCGGCTTCCGGAGCTAGCCCTCCACCACCGTCAGCCACAGCTTGACGTAGCGCTCCACATCCACGTCCAACGCCACGTCCACGAGGGTCTGTTCGCGTACGCCCTCGTGGATCTCGGACTCGCCGGGACGCGGGCGGCGGTCGACGACCGTCTGGCCGCGGGCCGGGCCGGGGGCCAGCGAGACCTCCACCGGGAGGAGCTCGGTGGTCAGGCCCGCCGGGTCGACCACCGCGCAGACCGCGCCCGCGTCGCCGAGACCGCCGGTGGGCGTGGGGTCGCCGGAGGTGGCCGGGTCGCGGTGCGCGAGGAGTTCGCCGGCCAGCCGCAGACGCGGCTCCGCGCTCGCCCGCAGCCGCGCCACGTCCGCCGCGGGCACCAGGACCCGCTTGAAGACGTCCAGCCCGTACATGGTCATCGGCACACCCGCGGTGAGCAGGATCGCGGCCGCCTCCGGGTCGTGCCACACGTTGAACTCCGCGACCGGCGTGGCGTTCCCGGTCGTCACCGCGCCGCCCATGAAGACGATCCGCTCGATGTTGCGGGTCACCTCCGGGTGGGTGCGCAGCAGCAGGGCGATGTTCGTCAGCGGGGCGGTGGGGATGAGGGTGACCGGGCGCGGAGAGGCCAGGATCTCGCGGCGCAGCAACTCGACCGCGTCCACGTCGACCGGCCTGCGGGTCGGGGCGGGCAGACCCAGGTCGCCCATGCCGTCCTGGCCGTGCACATGCCCCGCCGTGCGGACCGGTTCGATCAGCGGCCGCTCGGCACCCCGGGCGACCGGGATGTCCCCGGCGCCCGCGTACTCCAGCACGGTCAGCGTGTTGCGGACCACGCCGTCCACGTCCGTGTTCCCGGCCACACACGTCACCGCCCGCACATCCAGGCCGGGATGGCGTACGGCGAAGAGCAGGGCGAGGGCGTCGTCGACACCCGTGTCGCAGTCGATGATCACGGGGATGGGCTGCTCGGTCACCTTCGGACTCCTTCCGCACCACGGTCGCCGTCACCCCGACCCTATGCGGGCGCGTTCCCGGCCACCGTCCCCGTGGGCGCGGGCGCGTTCACGCCCACAGCCCGGTCCCGCGTGCCGCCGCCCGCTCCCCGATCCGGCGGAGCAGTTCCCCGGCGGGCAACGCCCCCGGGCGGCGGCCGTCGCGCAGCCGGACGGCCGCCAGGTCGTCCCGTGCCTCCCGTTCCCCGATCACCGCCTGGTACGGCACCAGCCGCGCCGCCCGGACCCGGGCCCCGAGACTGCCCCGGTCCGGCCCGGCGCACTCCGCCCGCAGCCCGGCCGCCAGCGCCCTCCGCACCAGCTCCGCCGCCTGTTCCTCCTGCGCCTGCGACACCGGCAGCACGACCAGCTGGACCGGCGCCAGCCACACGGGGAACGCGCCGCCGTGTTCCTCGAGGAGATGGGCCACGGCCCGTTCCACGCTGCCGATGACGCTGCGGTGCACCATCACCGGGCGGTGCCTCGCCCCGTCGGCGCCGATGTAGTGCAGGTCGAAGCGTTCGGGCTGATGGAAGTCGATCTGGACGGTGGAGAGGGTCGCCTCGCGGCCCGCGCGGTCGGTGATCTGTACGTCGATCTTCGGACCGTAGAAGGCGGCCTCGCCCTCCACCGCCTCGTAGGCGACGCCCACCTGCCGGAGTACCTGCCGGAGCAGGTCGGTGGCCCGCCGCCACAGCTCCGGATCGGCGACGTACTTGCCGCCCTCGCCCGGCAGGGAGAGCCGGTAGCGGGCCGGGCGGATCCCCAGGTCCGCATAGGCGCGGCCGATGAGCTCCAGCGCGTCCCCGGCCTCCTCCGCGGCCTGCTCCAGGGTGCAGAAGATATGCGCGTCGTTGAGCTGGATGGCCCGTACACGGGTCAGCCCGCCGAGCACCCCCGACGGCTCGGAGCGATACATGCCACCCAACTCGGCGATACGGAGCGGTAGTTCGCGGTAACTGCGGGAGCGGGACCGGTAGATGAGCGCGTGGTGGGGGCAGAGGCTGGGACGCAGCACGACCTGCTCGGCCCCCAGCTCCATCGGCGGGAACATGTCCTCGGCGTAGTGGTCCCGGTGACCCGAGATCTCGTACAGCTCGCGCTTGCCGAGCACCGGCGAGTAGACGTGCCGGTAGCCGGCGGCGCGCTCGGCCTGCCGGACGTACTCCTCCAGCGCGTGGCGTACCACCGCCCCGTCGGGCAGCCAGTACGGCAGGCCCGCGCCCATCAGGGGGTCGGTGTCGAACAGGCCCAGCTCGCGGCCGAGCCGCCGGTGGTCATGGTTCTGGTTCTGGTTCTGGTTCTGGCCGTGGCCGTGGCCGTGGCGCTGGCCGTGGCCGGGCTCCGGAGCGTGGTCATGGTTCCGGTCCTCGTCGTGGTCCCGGTCCTGGTCGTGGTCCCGCTTCTGGTCGTGGTCCCGGTCCTGCTTGTGGACTTGGTCGTTCACGGGGGCTCCCTCGGTCGGGGAGGGGCGAGGGGCCAGGGCATGTCGAAGCCCCGGGGCACTCGCCCCGGGGCTTCGGCATCCAGTTCGTGGATCAGCGCGCCGGGACGGGGTCCGGCGTCGTCGTGAGGGACGGCTGGGCGCGCTTCATGCCGACGACCGTAGCAACGGCACCTCGCGCGCGGCGACGCGTTTTCCCGCGCCTGCCCCCCGCCTCGGGCCCGCGCGGCCGTCACCACCCGAGCGCGCCACCCGCCCGCAGCAACGCCGGTAACCCGTACGGCCCGCCGCGCTGGTCGGGTCGCGGCACCGGTGTTGCCGTGAGAGGAGGCACCCGCGCGCACTCCTGGAGGCACCCCCCGATGGCTCGTCCCACCGCCCTGGCCTCCACGCTTCTCCTGGTCACCGTCGCCGCCCTCACCAGCGGCTGCGCCACCCTCGGTCTGGAGCATCCGCCGACCGCCGCCCCGGCCACCCCGACCGTCGAGCGGTCCTCGGCCCGACCCACCGCGCCGACCACCTCGCCCGTCCTCACCGAGGCGCAGGCCCGCGCCGCCCTCATCACCGAGACCGACCTCGGCGCGCCCTGGACCCCGACCCACGGGGCCGCCACCTGGCGGGACGGCATGCTCAAGGCGACCACCTCCACCCCCGACTGCCAGAAACTCCTCGACGCCCTGTACGCCGACGAGTTGCTCGGCGGCCCCGCCCGCGCGGTCGTCGGACTCGACGATCCGGACGCCGGCGCCCAGCTGCGCTACCAGCTCAGCGGCAGCCGTCCGGCGGACGTCGACGCAAAGCTGGCCTGGCTGAAGACGATGCCGCAGAAGTGCGCCCGGTTCGCGGCGAAGGCGACCGGCGACACCGTGCTGGACGCGCAGGTCTCCGAGCTGCCGCTGCCGGAGGTGGGCGACGCCCGGCAGGGCCTGCGCGTGACCCTGACGATCTGGGCGACGGCCGAGAAGAACCCCGGCGGCGACCCGACCGCCCTCACCCTGGACGTCGCCGCCGTCCGGGCCGGCGAGGACTCCTTCGCCCTCACCAACGGCGGGCTCAACGACGCGCCGAACGCGGCGACCCAGGCGGCCGTCCAACTCGGCGTCCGACGGCTGGCCGACGTCAGACAGCAGGGGAAGGTACGGGTCTGAGGCGTCACAGGGGCGGCGAGGAAGGTCCGGGCGGGGTACGGGGCCGAGGCGTCACAGGGGCGGGTCGTCGTCGAGGCGCATGCGCAGGGCGACCACCTCGTGGGCCAGTTCCAGCACCGTACGGCTCTTGGCGAAGGCGTGGCCGCGCAGCAGGGACAGCGCCTCGTCCGCGGCGACACCGAGCTGGGCCATGACCATCCCGACGGCCCGGTACACGTCGTCGTGGTCGGTGGCCAGCGGGCTGAGCCAGTGACCGGCCTCGTCCGGGTCGTCCGACCAGGCCCGGGGCAGCGCCACCAGCACCTCCGTCACGATCTCGGCCACCGCCCGCGCGGTGCGGACCTCGTCGGCGGCGAACTCGCCCGGCCTGTCCCGGTAGAGGTCGAGGGTCCCCACGCACACCGCGCGGTCGCCCAGCGGCAACGCGTACACCGACCGCACCCCCAGGGCCGCCGCCTGCTGGGCGAACACCGGCCAGCGGGAGGCGTCCCGGCCGGACATCAGGTCCGGGGCGGAGACCACCGCACCCGTCTCGGCCGCCTCCAGGCAGGGGCCGTGCCCCAGGGTGACCTGCAACTCCATCACGGACGCGGCCTGCTCACCGCTCGCGCTCAGCGGCACCGGCATCCCGTCGCCGCGCAGCGACACGCCGGCCCCGCTCACCGGCAGCAGCTTCAGCACGGCGTCGCACAGCCGCTGCGGCACCTCCCGCGGACCCGCGCCCCGCGTCTCCTCGGCGATGACCTCGGCGACCCGGTCCCGATCCCGGCGGCCCATGGTCATCACCGCCATCACCTCCGCCGGTGGGCCGCTGCACCTCTCGTGGTGCGCCGGGTACCCCTCGCCCACCGGCGGAACCGGTCTCGACTACGGCTTCTCGTACGGATCCGCGGGCTGTTTCACCCGGGTGACCGTGGCCGCGTCCAGGGCGGGCGGCCAGGCCACGTCGGAACCGAGGCTGCCCTTCGGGCGCCAGGTGCCGGTGACGGTGACCCAGGTGTCGGCGGGCAGGACGTCGTCGTCCGCGTCCCGGATCTCGACCTTGCCGGTGGTGGCGTCGGCGGCGCAGCAGGTGACGAGAAGGCGGGTGACGTACCAGGCGCCGTCGTCGCCGTGGGTGACGAAGCCGGTCAGACGGACCGTACGGCCCTTCAGCGAGCGACCGCTGTCGTAGATCGCGCGCGAGCCGAACTCGGCGACCGTCAGCCGGACCGGGTTCCCCGCCGGGAGCGCCGGGAAGGTGCCGACGCCCTGCGCGGCCCGCTGCGCGGCCTCGCGGCCGGCGCTGTAGGAGCCGAGGGCCGGGGGCGGGAAGAGGAGCAGGGCCAGGGCCGGGAGGGTGAGCAGCCAGGCAACGCGGGGCCCGGCGGGACCGTGGGAATGTCCCTCGTGTCCCTCGTGTCCCTCGAGGCCCTCATGACCCTCATGACCCTCATGACCCTCATGACCCTCATGACCGGCGTACCCGTCGTCGTCCTCGTGCTCGGCACCCAGGTGGGTCGCGTCCTGGTCGCCGTCCGCGTGGTCGCCGTCCGCGTGGTCGCCGTCCTCGTGCGGGTCGTGCGGGTCGTGCGGGCGGCGACGCAGGACCGCCGTCACGACGCCCAGCAGCACCAGGGCGACCCCCGACACGATCAGGTAGGGCCGCAGGCCCGCCTGGACGTAGCGCAGGTACAGGTCGCCGAAGAGGGTGATCCGCAGGACCGCCCCGCCCGTCAGGAGAAGCAGCGCCGCCGGTCCGAACCGCCTCACAGCAGCCACCACCCCACGAGAACACTGGCGGCCACGGCCACCACCCAGGTCGCCGACGCGAACCGGACGGCGAAGGACCGGCCGAAGGTGCCCGCCTGGAGGGCGAGCAGCTTCAGGTCCACCATCGGACCCACCACCATGAACGCCAGCCGCGCGGTGGCCGGGAAGGCGCTCAGGGAGGCGGCGACGAAGGCGTCGGCCTCGCTGCACACGCACAGCACCACGGCCAGGACGGCCAGCAGCGGCACCGCGAGCCAGGGCGACCCGGTGAAGACGTCGAGGACCGAGCGCGGGACGGCGATGTCGAAGGTCGCCGCGGCCGCCGCGCCCAGCACCAGGAAGCCGCCCGCGTGCAGGAAGTCGTGCTGAAGACCGGTGAGGAAGGCGCGCGGCCCGGTGGCGTGGTCCGACGGGGTGCCGCGCCCCGGCAGCCGCAGCCACTTCTCGTTCCCGAACCGCGCCCACAGCCAGCCCATCACCACGGCGGTGCCCAGCGAGGCGACCAACCGGGCCGCCACCATCTCCGGCTGCCCGGGGAAGGCGATCGAGGTCGCGACGAGCACCACCGGATTGATCGCCGGCGCGGAGAGCAGGAAGGCGAGGGCGGCCGCCGGGGCGACCCCGCGCCGCATCAGGCTCCCGGCCACCGGCACGGACGCGCACTCGCAGCCGGGCAGCACCGCCCCGGCGATACCGGCCACCGGCACGGCGAGCGCCGGGTTGCGCGGCAGGAGCCGCCGGAACACCCGCTCCGGCACGAACGCGCCGATCGCCGCCGAGACGACCGTACCGAGGAGGAGGAACGGCACTCCCTGGACGGCGACGGCGGTGAACACCGTCCACCAGGCCGCCACCGGCGGTGTGTAGAGGTCGAGCGCGAGCGTCGGTCCGAGCACGGACACGACCGTCGCGATGGCGAGGAGCGCGACACCGCCGAGCACGGCGTACACGGACGCGCGCACGACGACCCGCAGGCCGTCGGCCACCGTCCGTTGGTTCTCCACGCGGCGCACGCTAACGCCCCTGACCATGAGGACGCTGTGACCTCGGACGGCCCGGGAAGCGGAGGCGGGGGCGGAGACGGAGACGGAGACGGACGCGGGAACGCTAGAGCGGCGGCTGGGCGGGCGCCGGGCCCAGCGTCGTGGTCCCCGGCGCCGTACGGTGGCCGAGCCCCGTCCGGTACGCGTCGAGCGCCGCCTCCACCCGCCCCGTACGCCGCAGCAGGTCCCCCAGCATCCGGCAGAGATCGGCGAGGTCCCCCGCGGCGCCCGCCCGCTCCAGCAGGCTGAGCGCGCGCACGTAGTGCTCCTCCGCCGCTTCCGTGTCGCGGGCGTCCTCGGCGATGATCCCGAGCAGCCGGTGCGCCCCCGCCGAGTGCACGGCGCCGCGCTCGGGCGACAGATCACCGAGCACGGTGTGCAGCAGCGCGGCGGCCTCCTCCGACTTGCCCCGCCGGTGCAGGACGTCGGCCAGCTCGACCGCGACCTGGCTGCTGTAGAGGGCGGCGCGCTGCGCGGAGAGCATGGCCTGAGCCTGCTTCAACTCGTCCTCGGCGCGCTCCAGTTCGCCGTTCTGGGCGTAGACGTAGCCGCGCATCCAGTGACAGTTGGCGAGTTCGGTACGGAGCTGGAGCTGCCGGTAGAGCTCGGACGCCTTGGCCAGCGAGGCGTCGGCCTCCACGAGACGGCCCTCGGCGAGCAGGGTGCGGGCGACCGACCGGTGCATCCGGGCGACCAGGGCGGGGTCGCCGGCCTGGGGCGCGAGGGCGAGGGCGAACTCGGCGGCCTGCGCGGCGCGGGCCTGGGCGCCCATGTCCATGTACGGGCCGATGACGGACGCATAGAGGAGGAGCAGCGCGTCGGGGTCGTGCAGGCCGCCCCGGTTGAGCTCGTCGAGCGTGGACTCCAGCAGGTAGACGGCGTAACGGAGTTCACCGGCGAGGTAGTGGGCGACGGCGCGGCCGCGCAGGGCGGGGACCCGGGCGGGGAGCGGCGCGTGCGCGAGAGCGGCCTCGGCCCGCTCGAAGCAGCGCAGGGCCGTGTCCAGGTCCCCGGTATCGATCCCGCATTCGCCGAGGCCGAGCAGCGCGGTGGCCTCCTCCTCCGCCAGCCCGTGCTCCCGCGCCTCCGCGAGCAGCGCGGTGTACTGGAGCGCCGCCTCCTCGGCCGCCCCGGTGGCCAGCGCCCGCTGGGCCTCGGTGAGCCGGAGCCGCAGGTCGGTGACGAGACGGGCGGGCCGGCCGGTCGCCAGCTCCTCGAAGTCCACGCCGAGCCGCTCGGCGATGTGCTTGAGCGCCTCGTCGGAGGGCCGCACCCGGCCGGCCTCCAGGGTGGAGACATAGGCGGGGGTGTACGTCGGCTCCGCCAACTGCCGCTGTGTCAGACCCTGTTCGACCCGCAACCGCTGCACCCGGCGACCGACGACCTCCGGTTCGTCCCGCTCTCCCACGTCCGACTCCCCCAACGACCCCTATGCCTCTTGCCGTTGGACTATCGCAGCCCCTAGGTTAAACGGCGAGTTAAGCATGCTTAATAGCTGGCTGACGTGAGTATCGCAGTCGCCGACGTTGCGAGGTAGCCGTGCACGGACGCCCTTCCGCACGCCCTTCCGCACGCCCTTCCGCGCCCTATGCCAGGGCCGTCGCCGCGGCGCTCCTGGCCGTGACGGCCCTGATCACCGCGGCCAACGCGGGCCCGGCCAGAGCGACGGACGCCGGCCCGCCCTCCCCGTCGGCCCGGCCCGAGACACCGGGACACCGCTAGAACCTGCCGCCGGAGACCTTCCGGTCGCACACCGGCCGCCACGTGCTCGGTCGACACGTGCTCGGTCGGAACGGGCGCGTCGGTACGGCGCGTCCGCTACGCCCCCACCGCCGGGGCGGCTCAGCCCTGGGTCCGGAGCTGCCGCAGCTGTTGCCGGACGTGGTCGAGCGCGCCCTCGCGGCGGCCCGGCACCCGGCCGCGCAGCTGTGCGATCGCGGGGCCCAGGGCGCGGGCCCGCGGCACGTCGGGGATCCGTCCCCACTGGTGGTGCGCCCGGTCGACCGCCGCCTCCACGGCGGGCGCGTCGGCCGGCTGCCCGGCCTCCAGCCGGGCGGCGGCGACCGCCATCCACGTGCGGCAACTGCGCTCGGCGTCCCCCGCGAACATCGCCAGATCCGCCCGCACCTCACCCCAGTGCAGCGCCTCCTCCGACCCGGCTCCGCGCGCGAGGGCGGCCTCCTCCTGAAGCCGCGCGGCCAGCACGTCGGCCTCGGCATGCCGCCCGTCCCGCACGGCCGTGGAGATGGCGACGTGCGGATCGGAGTCACGTCTTTCCGGCCCGCCCGAGGACACACCGGCCACCCCTGACGCGGGCACCACGGACGCGACCACCCCGGCCGCACGCGCCCCGGACGCCGGAGCCGCCGGCCCGGGAATCCGGGGGCGGGCAGCCTCCGCAGCGAGGGGGACGGCGGACACGTCCGAGTCGGGGGACACGTGAGAGACGGGGGACGCGTCCGAGACGGGGGACGTGTCCGAGACGGCGGGCGCGGCGGCCCACGCGGCGGAGCCGACCGGTACACCGGCGGCCACCGGAAGCACCGGAGCAAGGGGCGCGCCCGAGCCGGCCGGCACGCCGAAGGCGCCGGCCACCGCAGGGGTCAGGGTCGCCGCCGAGCCGGCCGGCATACCGGAAGTTTCGGATACCGCCGGGTCGAGAACTACGCCCGGGTCGAGAGGCGCACCCGAGCCGACGGGCGCGCCGAAGGCTTCAAGGGCCGTCCGGGCGAGCGGTACGCCCGTGGCCGCGGCAGGGGCGCGGAAGGCGCCGGGCGCCGCCGGGGCGACAGGTCCGCCGGAGGCGGTGAGCACCAGGTCGCCCACCTCGCCGTCGCCCGCGATGCGGGCCAGCGCCGCCTGGTGCAGGCGGTCGACGGCCGGACGGCCGCCGCTGCGCAGTATCGTCGCGACCGCCCTCATGTACGACGGCGCGGCGACGGCCCGGCGGCCCGGCGGCGGCGCGATCCGCCCGTAGACGGCGGCCGCGGGACCGCAGTCCAGGGCGTTCGCCCGCAGCCAGTCCCACGTCTCGGGGTCCGCGCGCAGATCGAGCACCACGGTCGTGGAACCCGGCGCCCGCAGGCGCAGCTCCTCGCGGAACCAGTGCCACGGGAACGCCGTGTACCGCACGGTCGGGGGAGTCGTACGGGCGAGCGCCAGGTGGGGCAGCCGCTGCCGCCGGTCGAGCTGGAGCTGGCCCGTGACGAACAGGGTGAGCGGGCCGGGGGCCACCGCGGCGGCCCGCAGCCGGGTGAGGACGGCCTGGGGATCCAGCGGATCGGCGAGTTCGACGACGTTCGCGGTGTCGGTGCCGGCCAGCACGGGAGGCGGCACGGCGGCGAGCACGGGGAGCACGGAGGCCGCGTCCACCAGACATCCCTTGCCCATGGGCGAGGCCGCGAGCAGCAGCACGGTCCCGGGCATGGTCCCCTCCCGCATGGTGCCCTCCCCTGTCGATCACGTACCTCAGCACCGTAACCGCTGCGGGTGCAAAGGGGAGCCTCAGCCCTGCAAACGTCCCTCCACGGGGCCTTCGTCGGACGCCGTCCCGGGCGGTACGGGCGGTACAGGCGGCCCGGGCGTCCCGGGCGGCACGGGCCGCACCGCGAAGACCGTCGTGTCGTCGGCGAGACGCCCCCGGCAGTGCCGCAGCGTGCCGTCCCGGACGAAGGCCACCAGCCGGCCCGGCTGCGCCGTCCGCGGATCGCGTTCGAGGGCCGCGGCGACCTCCTCGGCCAGCGGATAGAACGCACCGGCGCGGTCCCGCGCCTCCGTCACCCCGTCGGTGACCAGCAGCAACGTCTCGTCGGGCGCCACGGCCACCCGCAGCACCGGCGGGAGCCCGTCGTCCCGGGCGACGAGTTCACCGAGTCCGAGGGGCAGTCCCTCGCCGTTCGGCAGGGTTCGCACCCCCTCCGGGCCGCCGACCGCGAGCGCCGGCTCGTGCCCGAATCCGACGATCTCCACCACGCCCCGCTCCCCCACGGCCGTCCGGCCGTCCCGCACTCCCTCGGTCCCGCTTGCGCCCACGCCCCTGTCGCTGTCGCCGTCCCCGCGCCCGCGCCCGTCCCCGTCCCCGTTCCCGCGCCGGGGGAACGCGATCAGTACGGCCGTGGCGAAGCGGTCGCCGTCCGCCCACCCGAGGGCCGCCGTGTGCGCACGGTGCCGTCGCATCCGGGTCTCCAGCCGGTCGGCCACGGCCGCCAGATCCGCCTCGTGGTACGCGGCCTCGCGAAAGGTGCCCAGCAGCGCGGCGGCCGCCTCCACCGCGCCCAGCCCCTTGCCCTGGACGTCGCCGAGGAGGATCCGGGTGCCGTGCGGGCCGGGCTGGATGTCGTAGAAGTCGCCGCCCACCCGGGCCTCGGCGTCGGCGGCCAGATAGACCGCCGCGTGGTCGAGGCCGCCCCAGCGCGGCGGCAGCGGACGCAGCACCGTACGGCGCGTCGTCTCGGCGATGTCCATCATGTGCACCATCCGCCGCTCGCCGCGCACCCGCACCGACGCGGCGAGCACGGACAGCACCCCGCCGACGAGCACCAGCACGAAGTCGGCCGCGCCCTCGCGGTACTCGGACGGCCAGGCGGCGTCGCTCAGGGTGTACGTGAGCAGGGCGAGCGCCGCGAAGAGCGCCGTCGTCCACACCCCGCAGAGCGCGGCGGCGATGGCGGCGACGAAGACGCACCAGGAGACGATGCGGAACTCGCCGGTGGTGTTGAAGTCGGCGTAGGTGATGGCGACGAGCATCACCAGCGGCACCAGCCAGGTGACGCTGCGGCCCCGGATCTGGAGCAGTTGGTGCCGTTGCAGGACATCCCGGCGCCGGGCCCGCGGATAGCGGTCGAGCAGGCCGTGACCGCCGGACTCCATGAGGTCAGCGAAACACGGGGGCCCACCCTCCGCATCCGGGAACCCGCGCACGGATCCGCCCGCGGTGATCCCGAGCGCGAAACCCGGTGCACCCGACTTGCCACCGTCCCCGCCCAGGTGTGCCCTGGAAGACGGGGGCGAGGAGAGAGGAGTCCTCTCATGGCTCATGCGGCACCCGCGTCAGGCGTACGGACCCCGTCCGTACGGACCCGTACACCCGACGTCTTCAGCGAACGCGCCCACCGGACCGCGGCGTGGGCGGCCCCCGTGGCACTCGGGCTCGTCTACGGCTACTGGGTCGCGGCCAACAGCCGCTCCGGAGGCCCCATCACCGGCTGGAACCTTCTGCTCGGCTTCGTGAGCGCGCTCGTGTTCGCGCTGCTGTGGAGGGGCATCCACGCCCTGGCCCCCCACATGCGGCGCGAGCTGCACGCCCTGCTGTGGACGGCGTTCGCCGGCTGCGCCTTCGGCTTCATGTACAGCGTGACCGGCGAGAGCATCCTGCGCTCCGTGGGGATGTCGCTGGCGGTCGCGGCGGGCGTCTTCGTGACGCTCTTCTACCGCTTCTACACGCACGAGGACGCGGAGGGACACCGTATCCGCTGAACCGACAGCCACCGACAGCGTCCGCCTCAGGACGTACACGGGCCCCGGCGTTGTACGCCGGGGCCCGTGCTTTCCCTCATCCCTCCACTCACCGGCCGACCGGGACCCACTCCCAGTCGCCCGACGAGGTTCCTGATGTCCCGGTGGCACTGAAGCTCCAGGAGCCGGAGAAGCTGAACGTCCCGGAGGCCGAGACGCCGAACGCGCTGTTGGTGAAGGGGTCGTCCCAGTTGGTCCAGTCGCCGTTCTTCCACCGCGGGCACGGATCGGCGCAGTCGGGCACGCGCACGCCGCCGGTGTCCACGAAGGCGGCACTGGCCCAGCCCTGGGCGCCGAAGAGCCAGTACCAGTCCGGGTTGCCGTCGACGCTCTGCCCCTTGACCACGCACTGCACACGGTCATGGCTGCCGGGCGCGAGGGTCGCGACGACGGACGAGCGGGTGGTGGGTTCCTGTCGCACACTCAGCTCGGAGCGGGAGACGACGGTGCCCCGGATCGAGCCGTTGCCGTCGCCGCCGCTGGTCGGAGGGGCCGCGGCCGCCGTGGTTCCCAGTGCCGTGCCGGCGAGGGTGCCACCGGTGAGCAGGGCTGCGGCCAGAGTCCGCAGGGCCAAAGTGGTGCGCATGATCGACCTCCTTCTCCCCAGCTCCAGGAAACACCCGTTCGGGTGAACCCTCCACCGGAGGAGGCCGCGAGGGCGCCGCGCGGGCCTCTCCGGGGCGCTGATGGGGCGCCACCCGGACGGCCGTCATGGGCTCGCGTTCCCGGCCCCGACCCCGTTGCCTGGAAGGGTGTCCCCAAGCCTGCGGACCGCCGTCTCGGCCGTCCTCGTCGCGCTGTCCTGCCTGCTCGTGCCGTTCGGCACGCTCGCGGCCTGGGCGGCGTACGGCCTGACCGACACCCGCGGCTACGTCGCCACGATGGCGCCGCTCGCCTCCGACCCCGCCGTACGGAACGCCGTCGCGGACACGGTGGGTGACGGCGTGGCACGCGAGGCCGGGATGAACCCGCTCTTCCTGCGGGACGCGGTCCGCTCCTTCACCGCGACCCGCGCCTACCGCACGGCCTGGGACGCGGGCAACGAGGCGGCCCACACGGCCGTGATGAGAGCGCTGAACGACGACAGCGCCGACCGCGACTCCCGCCCGGTGACCGTGGACCTCGCGACCGTCACCACCCCGCTCAAGCGTCAACTGACCGCCGACCACGTGCCGTTCGCCGACCGCGTGCCGGTGGAGCACACCCGCGTCGCACTCCTCCCGCCAGCTGGACTGGCCGCTCTCCGGAAGGGCTACCACGTGCTCGACGTAGCCGGTTTCTGGCTGCCCCTGGCAGCCGTCGTGTTCGCGGTGGCCGGCATCTCCGTGGCGGTCTCCCGCCGCCGGGCCGTCACGGCGACGGCCCTCGGCACCGCCCTGGGCGGCGCGTTGCTGGGTCTCGCCGTCGCGCTCGCCCGCCGCCTGACCCTCTCCGACCTCCCCGACGAGGCCCACCGTCCGGCCGCGGGCGCGGTGTACGACGCCCTCACCGCCACCCTGCGGACGGCGTCCTGGCTGCTGCTCGCGCTGGGCCTGACGGTGGCGGCCGCGAGCTGGCTCATCCGCCGGTCCTCCCCGGCGGCCCGGCTGCTGCGACGGCGGCGAGTGTGCGCAACGCCCGTGCCAACTCCCCCTCCGGAGCCGACGCGAGTCCGAGCCTGACGGCGTTCGGGGTGCGGTGCGGGTCGACGGCGAACGCCGTCCCCGGGGTCACGGCGATGCCGTGCGCGGCGGCGGCCGCGGTGAAGGTGTCGGCCCGCCACGGCGCGGGCAGCTCCCACCAGGCGAAGTAGGCGCCCGGAGCGGTCCGGACCGCGCCCCCCGCGAGCCGCCCGCCGAGGTTCGCGGTGAGGTGCCCGGTGACGTGCTCGGTGAGGTGCTCGGTGAGGTGCTCGGTGAGGATCGCCTGCCGGCGGGCCGCGTCCGCCCGCTTCGCCTCGACGAGCCGCCGCACCACCCCGTCCTCCGCCCACCGCACGGCCGCCTCCAGCGCGAACCGTCCCGCGCTCCACCCACCGGACCGCACAGCCGCCGCCACGGCGTCCACCCGGTCGCGCGGTACGACGAGAAAGCCGACGGTCAGCCCCGGCGCGACCCGTTTGGACAACCCGTCGACGACGTGGGTGAGCCCGGGCGCGTGCGCGGCGAACGCCGCGGCGTCCGGACGGAGGAAGGACCAGATGCGGTCCTCGACGACCGGCAGCGCCGACGCGACGACCAGACGGCCCAGTTCGTGCCGCCGCCGCTCGCTCATGGTCGAGGACGTCGGATTGTGCAGCGTCGGCTGAAGGTAGAGGGCGGCGAGCGGGGCCGTGCGATGGGCGGCGGCCACGGCGTCCGGCCGTACTCCTTCCGCGTCGCCCGCGAGCGGGACGAGCACCACCCCCAGCCGGCCGGCCATCTCCTTGACCAGCGGATACGTCAGTTCCTCCACCCCGACCCGGCCGCCCGGCCGGACCAGGGAGGCGAGGGCGGCGGTGATGGCCTGCCGGGCGTTGCCGGTGAACAGCAGCTGCGCGGGCTCCGGCCGCCAGCCGGGCAGGGCGAGCAGCCGGGCGGCACTCTCGCGGGCGGCCGCCGTCCCGTCGGCGGCGCCCGGACGCATGGCCTGGGTCAGCACATCGGTCCGCAGCAGCGGTGCGAGGGAGGCCGCGAGGAGCTCCGACTGCCCGGCCGCCGAGGGGTAGTTGAGCTCCAGGTTGACGGGCGCGGAGGTGGCCGTCTCGACGAGCGCCCGCCCCTGCGCGACGGCCGGCGCGGCCCGCACGAAGGTCCCGCGCCCCACCTCGCCCACCACGAGCCCCCTCCGCACGAGTTCGCCGTAGACCCGTCCGGCCGTCGAGGGCGCGATGCGGTGCCGCCGGGCGAACCACCGCTGCGGGGGCAGCTGTTGGCCCGGGCGGAGCCGCCCGGCGGCGATGTCACCGGCGATGCGGTCGGCGATGAGCCGGAAGTCGGCCATAGGGGTGTCGCAACCTTTCCCTCGTTGCCGCGACGCCTGCGGTGCCCTTGGGGTGCCTGCGGTGCCTGCGGGTACGGGTGCCTGCGGGTACGGGGTGCCCGCGTCACCCGCGATACCCGCGATGCCCCTGGTCGAGATTGCACCGAGAGCAAAGATCTTATTGCACCGACAGGTCGGGCCGCCCTACCGTCGCCCCATGGCACCCTTCCTCGCATTCGAGGACAAAGGTGTGGATTCGCCCCCGGCGCTCCCCCTCGTCCTCGTCCACGGCCACCCCTTCGACCGCACCATGTGGGCCCCGCAGATCGAGGCGTTCTCCCCCACCCGCCGGGTGATCGCCCCCGACCTGCGCGGCTACGGCGCGTCCCCGGTGGTCCCCGGCATCACCCTGCTCTCCGACTTCGCCCGCGACATCGTGGCGCTCCTGGACGAGCTGAAGGTGGAGAACTTCGTCCTGGCCGGGCTGTCGATGGGCGGCCAGATCGCGATGGACGTCTACCGGCAGTTCCCCGACCGCGTCCGGGGCCTGGTCCTCGCCGACACCTTCCCCGCCCCGGAGACCCCCGACGGCAGACTGGCGCGCGACGAGATGGCCGACCGGCTGCTCGCGGAGGGCATGCGAGGCTACGCCGACGAGGTCCTGGAGAAGATGGTCGCCCCCTACGCGACCCCCGAGGTCAAGGCCCACGTCCACCGCATGATGACGTCGACGTCCCCCGAGGGCGCCGCCGCCGCACTGCGCGGCCGGGCCGAACGCCCCGACTACCGGCCCGTGTTGACCCGTGTCGGCGTCCCCGCCCTGGTCGTGGTCGGCGAGGACGACACCTACACCCCGGTCTCGGACGCGGAGGCGATGCACGCGGCACTCCCGCACGGCGAGCTGCGGATCGTGGCCGGCGCGGCCCACCTGCCGAACCTGGAGCGGGCGGGCGAGTTCAACAGGGTGTTGGCGGAGTTCCTGGCGAAGACCGGGGCGTAGCCTTCGGCGGGATGAGGTCGAAGCGCGGACGGCTCCTCGGCGCCTGGTGTGCCGGGCTGTCGCTGGCCGGGGTGAGCGTGGTCGTCGGCTGCCGGGTCGCCGACATCGACGCCGTGACCCCCGTACCCCAACTACTCGCCTTCCTGCCGTGGCTGGCCGTGCCCACCGCGGCGGCCATCGCCCTCTCGCTGCTCGCCCGGTGGCCGAGCGGACTGATCTGGGGAGCGGTCGTGCTCGGACTGCTCGCCCGGTTCGCCGAGCCGCACGGAACGGGCGTGCAGCCGGACGGGCCGGTGCTCGCGCGGCTGCGGGTACTGACGTCGAACGTGGAGTTCGGGTGGGCGACCGAGGCCCTGATCCCGGTCGTGCGGCGCGAGCGGCCGGACATCGTGTTCGTGGAGGAGTGCGAGTACACCTGCCAGGCGGCGGTGGCCGAGGAGCTCGGGACCCGCTATCCGTACCGCAGGGCCGTCGCGGGTGAGGGCTCCGTCGGGTCCGTCGTCCTCAGCCGGTTCCCGCTGACGGCCGCCGCGGGCGTGCCCGGCAGCATGGGCATGCCCGGCGCGGTGGCCGACGTCCACGGGCAGGCCGTACGGCTCCAGCTCGCGCACCCCAAGCCCCCGCTGCCCCGCCAGGTGTCCCTGTGGAAACGCGAGCTGGGGCGGCTGCGGGACTTCGCCGCCCGGCACGACGACGGGCCGCTCGTCCTCGCCGGGGACTTCAACGCCTCCCAGGACCACGCCGCCTTCCGCCGCATCCTCGGCACCGGGCTGCGCGACGCGGCCCGGCTCGCCGGCGAGGACCGCGAGCCGAGCTGGCCCAGCCGCACCGCGCCCGCCTTCGGCGCGCAGATCGACCATGTGCTCGTGTCCCGGGACTTCTCCGCGAGCGACGCCCGCTTCCTCCACCTCGACGGCACCGACCACCGCGCGCTGGTCGTGGACGTCACCCTCCACCAGGACTGACAGCCGAGAGCCGGGCGCCGGGGCGGGATGCTCGTGGCCGAGGGCCGGCCGCCCGGGCGGGATGCTCGTGGCCGAGGGCCGGCCGCCGGGGCGGGGTGCCCATAATGGGCGCATGTCCCGCGCGTTCCCCATCGGCCTCACCCCTCCCGACTGGCTGGTCCGGAACCTGCGCTCCCAGCAGTCCGCCGTCAACCGGCCCGCCGTCGCCCGCGCCGCGCTCGCCATGACGCTGCCGCTGCTGATCGGCCTCGCCGCCGGACAGCCCGCGTACGGCGCGCTCGCCTCCATGGGCGCCCTGTCCGGCGTCATCGGCGACACCGCCGACGCCTACCGCATGCGGATCATGAACATCGCGATCCCGCAGCTCTTCGGAGCGGTGGGCGTCACCCTGGGGTCCGCCGTGTACGGACACGGGTGGTACGCGGTGGCCGCCGTCACCGGCGTGGCACTGGTCTCCGGGATGATCTCGACGATCGGGGCCGTGGCGTCCGTGTCCGGGCTGCTGCTCCTGCTCAACTCCGTGGTGGGGGCCGGACTGTCGATGCCGGGGGAGTGGTGGCTGGCACCGCTGCTGATGACCGGCGGCGGGCTGCTCGTGCTCCTGCTCGCCCTGCTGGCCTGGCCGCTGCGCTCCGGGGTGCCGGAGCGCACGGCGGTCGCCGCCGCCTACCGCGCGGTCGCCGATCTGCTGGCCGCCTGCGGCAGCGAGGTCCCCGGCGCGTACGAGGACGCCCGGCACACCGTCACCCAGTCCCTCAACCAGTCCTACGACCTGGTCCTCGCCCGACGCACGGGACAGCACGGCCGAAGCCCCGAACTGACCCGCCTGGTGGCCGAGTTGAACGCCATCACGCCGGTGGTGGAGGCGGCCCCCGCGGCCCATCTGGCCGGCCGCCCGCTCCCGGCGGAGGTCCCGGGGGCCGTGCTCCACCTCGCGCGGGCCGTGGAGACCGGCTTCACCGGACCGATCGGGCTCCGGCTGCCCGACCCCGACTCGGAGACCGCGCGCGCCGTCGACCACGCCCTGCGGCACGCCGCCGAGGTGGTGGCCGCCCCCGACGTCGACCCCCGGGGCATCGACGACCGGCTCGGCCGTCCGGCCGCCCTGCGGGTACGGGCCGCCCGCGCGACCCGTGACGTCGCCCTGTCCGCCGCGTCCTGGCGCTACGGCCTGCGGCTCGCCCTGTGCATCGGTCTCGCCCAGGTGCTGGTCTCGATCGTGCCGGTGCCGCGCTCGTACTGGGTGGCCCTGACCATCACCTTCGTGATGAAGCCCGACTTCGGCTCGGTGTTCTCGCGGGCGCTGCTGCGCGCGCTGGGCACGGTGGCCGGGCTGGTGGTCGCGGCCGCCGTGCTGTCCCAGGTGCCGCGCGGCTACTGGGACGTACCGGCCATGCTGCTGCTGGCCTCGCTGATCCCGGCCCTGACGCCCCGCGGGTACGGCTACCAGACGGCGGCGATCACCCCGGTGATCCTGCTGCTGTCGGACATCCTCAACCACCAGGGCACGGCACTGCTGCTCCCCCGCCTGGTGGACTCGCTGATCGGCTGCGGCATCGCGCTCGTGGCGGGCTACCTGCTGTGGCCGGAGAGCTGGCACACCAGGGTCGGCGACCGGCTGGCGGACGCCGTCGCGGACACCGCCCGTTACGTCGACGCGGCCTTCGGCCCGGACGTCGACCCCGCCGAGCGCGCCCGCAAGCGCCGTCGTCTCTACCGTGACCTGTCCGTCATCCGTACGGAGTTCCAGCGCGCCCTGACCGAGCCCCCGCCGACCGGACGGCGGGCCGCGGCCTGGTGGCCGCTGGTCGTCGCGGTGGAACGCATCGTGGACGCGACGACGGCGGCCCGGGTCCGGGTGAAGCACGGAGCCGGGCCGCCGTCCGGGCGGGAGGTCGCCCATGTGGCGATGCAGCTGAGGGAACTGGCCGAGGGGCTGCGCGACACGGACGTGCTGTACCCCGTCCGCACCGACCTGACCGGACCGCCCGGCAGCATCCTGGAGCCACTGCGCCAGGAGGTCGCGGCGGCGAGGGCGATCGCCTCACCGCACGCGGCCGACCAGGACCCGCCGCCGGAGCTCCTCGGCGGCAGCGGGAGCGAAGGCCGAGCCGGGAGCGAAGGCCGAGGCGGGGGCCGAGGCGGGGGCGGGGGCGCCGGGTCCGGCGCCTAGACGCCGATGTCCTCGCCGTCCTTGCGCCACACGCCCACGACCGCCGGGCGGACGATCCTGGAGGCCGGGTCGTACGGATCGAGCTCGACGATCAGCGGCAGAAGCTTGAGCACCTTTGCTCCCCCCTTGCATGCCCGTGACGTGACCGTGACGTCAGGGGCACGTATGTGCGGAGGCGCTGCCGCGCGATGTACGGAGAGTGAAGCCCCGGTACCCAAAGGGGTGTTGGACTTGCGCGGAGGGGGTGCCGAGGCGGTATTGACACACCCGGATTCCTTACACTCACCCCTGCCCAAGATCACCATCCCGGGCCGCTAACCTTACGTGTCCGTCCTGGCCAGGGATTGACGGGCTTCAACTCACGCGAAGGGTTGCGCACATGGGCATTCTCACTCTCCTGCGGAACGCGTTCGGACGGTCACGCAAAGAGCGGGCCGCCGAGGCAGAGGGTGCGGAACAGGTTCCTTCGCAGGAACAGACCGCCTCCGAGGAGCGGGACCAGGAGTCGACCGGGGCTACCCCCACGTCGACGGCCGCGCCGACCCCGGCGCCCGAACCGACGGTCCCGTCCCCCTCCCCCGAACCCACCCCGAAGGCCACCCCGAAGGCCACCCCCACGGCCCAGGTCCCGGAACCCCGCCCGGCATCCCAGGACGAGCACGACCTCGTCTCGGCAGCCTTCGACAACGTCTCGGTCCCCAAGCCGACCCAGTCGACCGAAGACCTCCCCGCGGCGACGGCGGAGACACCCGAGCCGCCCGCGAGGGCCGCCAAGGCCCTGGAGGCCGAGGCCGCCGAGACCAGGGCGGACGTGGAGCCGACGAGGGAGGCTGCGGAAGCCGCAGAGGCCGCAGAGGCGGCGGAAGCCGCAGAGGCCGAGGCAGCACCCCAGGCCGAGGCCGACGTGGACAAGCCGACGGTGGTCGCGGAAGCCGAGGAGCCGACGCCGACGACGGCCGCCACGGAGCCTGCGGCGGATCAGCCGGAGAACCAGCCGGTGGCGGAGGAGCCCGCACCGGAAACGGCAGACGAGCCCACGGCCGCGCCGGAGCCGGAGACGACCGCTGTCGCCGACGAGCCGGAGGCCGCAGAGCCTGCGGCGAAGGCCGAGAAGCCCAAGGCCGCCGAGGACAAGACCGAGGCCGCTGCGCCGACCGCTGTCGCCGACGAGCCAGAGGCCGCAGAGCCTGCGGCGAAGGCCGAGAAGCCCAAGGCCGCCGAGCCTGCGGCGAAGGCCCACGCCGAGCCCGAGATCGCTGCCCCGCCGGCGACGAAGGGTGGTGCGGGTGGGAACGGCTCGGCCGAAGGCGAAGCCGAGGACGAGACCAAGCCCGAGCCGGTCCCCGCGAAGACCAAGGCCAAGCCGGCCGCCGCCAAGACCAAGCCGGTCACCGCCATGGCCAAGGCCAAGCCGGTCGCCGCCAAGGCCGAGGCCGAGCCGGAGGCCAAGCCCGCGCCGGTCGCCGCCAAGGCGGAAGCCGAGCCGGAGGCCAAGCCCGAGCCGGTCGCCGCCAAGGCCGAAGCCGAGCCGGAGGCCAAGCCCGCGCCCGTCGCCGCCAAGGCCGAAGCCGAGCCGGTCGCCGCCGGGACCCACCCCGCCCCGGACCTCCCCGCCGGCCTCGCCACGGCCTACGCCGCGGCCGCCACCGCCCTGGAGGCAACCCACCTCACCGGCACCCGAGCGAAGCTCTACCTCGTGCTGGACCGCTCCGCGAGCATGCGCCCGTACTACAAGGACGGCTCCGCGCAGGCCCTCGCCGAGCAGACCCTGGCCCTCGCCGCGCATCTCGACCCCGAGGCCAAGGTCCACGTCGTCTTCTTCTCCACGGAAGTGGACGGCACCGGCGAGCTGACCCTCACCGACCACGAGAACAAGATCGACGACCTGCACGCAGGGCTCGGCCGCATGGGCCGTACCAGCTACCACGCGGCGGTCGAAGCGGTCCTCACCCACCACGAGAAGGAAGCCGCGGACACCCCCGCGCTGGTGGTCTTCCAGACGGACGGCGCCCCGGACGCGAAGACCCCGGCCACCCAGTCCCTCACCGACGCGGCGAAGACCCACTCCGGCGTCTTCTTCTCGTTCGTCGCCTTCGGCGAGCACGACAACAAGGCCTTCGACTACCTGCGCAAGCTGAAGACCCCGAACACGTCCTTCTTCCACGCGGGCCCGGCCCCGCGCGAGCTGACGGACGCCGAGCTCTACGAAGGCGTACTCGCCACCTGGCGCCCGTAGGCCCTGTGACCCTTCGGGGGGTGGAGCGACACGTCCACCCCCCGAAACGCATGTGAGTGGATCTTCGCGGGCCCAGTAGGATTTCGGGCATGGCGGCCACTGGAACCGAGAAGCAGGGTGGCAAGGCGTTCTACGTCTCCACCCCCATTTACTACGTCAACGACGCTCCTCACCTGGGCCACGCCTATACGACCGTCGCAGGCGACGTGCTCACCCGCTGGCACCGCCAGCGTGGCGAGAAGGTGTGGTACCTCACCGGCACGGACGAGCACGGTCAGAAGATCATGCGCACCGCGGAGGCGAACGGCGTCAGCCCGCAGCAGTGGGCCGACAAGCTCGTCGACGAGGCCTGGCGCCCCCTGTGGGAGCACCTGGAGATCGCGAACGACGACTTCATCCGCACCACGCAGCAGCGGCACACCGACCGCGTCCAGGAGTTCGTGCAGGACCTGTACGACAAGGGCGAGATCTACAAGGGCGGCTACGAGGGCCCGTACTGCGTCGGCTGCGAGGAGTACAAGCTCCCCGGCGAGCTGCTCGACGGCGAGGGTGACTTCGCAGGTCAGAAGCTGTGCCCCATCCACAAGAAGCCCGTGGAGATCCTCAGCGAGGAGAACTACTTCTTCAAGCTGAGCGAGTACGGCGACAAGCTCCTCGCCCTCTACGAGGCGAATCCGGGCTTCATCCAGCCCGAGTCCGCGCGCAACGAGGTCGTGAACTTCGTCCGGCAGGGTCTGCAGGACCTTTCCATCTCGCGCTCCACCTTCGACTGGGGCATCCCGATCCCGTGGGACCAGAAGCACGTGATCTACGTGTGGGTCGACGCGCTGCTGAACTACGCCACGGCGGTCGGTTACAACGAGAACCAGCAGAAGTTCGAAGAGACCTTCCCGGCCGACGTCCACCTGGTCGGCAAGGACATCCTCCGCTTCCACGCGGTGATCTGGCCCGCGATGCTGATGGCGCAGGGCCTCCCGCTGCCCGGGAAGATCGCCGCGAACGGCTGGCTGATGGTCGGCGGCGAGAAGATGTCGAAGTCGAACCTGACCGGCATCAAGCCGCAGGACCTGACCTCGCACTTCGGCGTGGACGCGTACCGCTGGTACTTCCTGCGCGCCATCGCCTTCGGCCAGGACGGCTCGTTCTCGTGGGAGGACTTCTCCGCCCGCTACACGAGCGAGCTGGCGAACGACTACGGCAACCTCGCCTCCCGCGTGGCCGCGATGGTCGGCAAGTACTTCGACGGCGTCCTGCCCGCGGCCGCCGCCGACAGCGAGGCCGAGAAGGCGCTGCACGACGGCCTGGCGAAGGCGGTCGCGGTGGCGGACCGGAAGATCGGCGAGGAGCTGGACTTCCAGGGCGGCATCCTGGCCGTGTTCGACTTCGTCAAGCAGGTCAACGGCTACATCACGGAGCAGGAGCCGTGGAAGGTCGCGAAGGACGACTCGGCCGAGGGCCGGGCCCGTCTCGCGACCATCCTCTACACCGCCGCGGAGTCCCTGCGCGCCGTCGCCGTCCTGCTGAACCCCGTCATGCCGGACACCTCCCAGAAGCTCTGGGACTCGCTGGGCGCCGAGGCGGTCCTGGGTGCTCTCGCGGACCAGCGGGTCCAGGAGGCCGGCACCTGGGGCACGCTCCCGGCCGGTACGACGGTCACCAAGGGAGCGGTCCTCTTCCCGCGCCTGGAGGAGAAGCCGACCGCGTAGCGCGTCGACCACCGACCAGGGGGTCCGGGGACACACTCCTCCGGGCCCCTGGTCGGAAGATGCAGAGGAAGGGCCGCGGAGGTTCCCCCGGCTCCGGCGCCTTCCCGCCAAGCCGTATGGTTTCCGCCATGGCAGTCCCCAACGTCATCCCGGTCGCCTACGAGCCGAAGCACCGCACCGAGTCCATCGGGCGGTACGCGGACGGCCAGTTCCTCGCGTCGGTCACCTACGCCTTCCCCGAAGGGTTCCGTCTCGACGACGGCTGGGAAGAGCACAAACGCCTCTACACCGTGCTGCACACCTTCGACGCGGACGGCACCTACCGCGACTCGGACATCTGGTGTGCCGGCACCTGGGCGGAGCAGCAGCGCGACCCGTACGGCGACGACTCGGTCCTCACCCGGGCCCGCGTCCGCCTGGCCACCCTCCTGCGCAGCCTGCCCCGCCGCTCCTACACGGACATCTCCATCCGTCCCTTCCGACTCACCTACGAGGGCGTGCTGTTCGGCCTGGTGATCCGTGAGGACAAGGACGAGGACGGCGTCCCCGAGACCTGGGCGGAGCTCTACCCGGACCGCCTGGCCTTCGCCGAGCCGTGGGACGGCACGTACGACACCTGACGGGCCGGGGCGCCGCCGGGGGAGGTCGCGAGGGCCGGGGGCTCGTGGTCACCCGGCCCTCGCGAGTCTGGGTGTTACTTCAGGACGCTCGCGCCGGTGGTCGTCGCGAGGGTGGTGGGCAGGTTCTTCGCGGACGTCTCCAGGCCCGCCGTCAGGGTCGGGGTCCAGTTGACGGTCGTCTTCAGCTTCTTCGACGCGGCTGCGTTGTACGCGGCGACGACGTCGGTGACCGTGCCGTTGACGAGGTTGCCGGAGCCCTTGACCGCGCCGGTTCCGTCGCCGCTGAGAAGCTTGGCGACCTTGCCGCCGGCCGGGACCTTCCAGTAGTTGTTCTCGGCGACGACCTGGGCCTTGGCGCGGGAGTTGATGCTGTACTGCGTCGCGTAGCCGTTGAGGGTCGTGACGTCGTAGAGGTTGTCGTAGATGTGCACCTGGCCGACCCGGGCCAGCGGGGCGCGCTGGACGATGCCCTTCCAGATGTTGTGGTGGATCGAGACGCGCAGCTTGCCGCTGGGCTCGCTGTCGCTGCTGCCGATCAGCATCGTCTTGTCGTGATTGGTGAACTGGTTGCGCGAGACGGTCACCAGGTCCGAGCTCTTGGTGATGTCCAGGGCGCCGTCGTGGATCTGGTACTCGCGCCCGTAGTACTTCGGGTTGGCGCTGTCGAGGTGGGGCGCGTCGGTGAACGTGTTGTGGTCGGCCCACACGTGGGTCGCGCCGCGCAGGGTGACGGAGTCGTAGTTGGAGTTCCAGTTGCCGTCGTCGCCGTCGGTCGGGTCCCACTGCGGGAAGCAGTCCTCGGTGGCGGCGAAGGTCAGGTTGCGGACGACGACGTTGTCCACGTTCTGGATCTGGAGCATGCCGCCGGAGATCCCCGCGTCGGTGCCCGGCACCCCGACGACACTGGTGTTGGCGGGCACCTTGAAGACGATGTTCTTCGCCTGCTTGGCCTGGGCGGCGGCGCGGGCCTTCTCCTGGGTGCCGGAGGGCAGCTTCGACGTGCCGTAGGAGGAGGGGTCGTACGCCTTCAGGTAGGCGGAGAGCGAGTAGCCCGTGCCCGACGCGTAGGAGGCGCAGGTCAGCTTCTTGCCCGCGTCGTCGGTGTTGGCGTCGATCGTGCCCTTGATCTTGATGATCCGGGGGGTGGTGTCGGTGGCGGAACCCAGCGCCTTCACCAGCTGCGCGCGGGTGGAGACGGTGAAGGTGTGCGCGGCGTCGGCCTTCGTACCACCGGTGGTGCCCGTGCCCGAGGAGGCCCAGCCGTCCTTGGCGGCGAGCGTCTGGTGGTACAGGTCGACGGTCCCGGCGTTCGCGTTCATCACGACGACACCCGCGCCGACAGCCGCGGCCACGGCGGCGGCGGAGACGACGAGGGCGCGGCGCGAGCGGAGGGACCGGCGGTGGGAGGGAGCTGCCACGGGGGATCCTTACGGGGGAGGAGCGGACGTACGTCCTGTCAGTGGTCGCCGCCGTGTGAAGAGTTGCCGCCCGCCGAGATCTTTTTTTTTCGCGCCTTCACGCCCTCCCCCGTCCGGCCCGGTGGCACGCCCGTGGTCAGCCGCGCCGGCCGCCACCCCCGCCGAAGCCGCCGCCCGCCGGTGCCTCCCCGGCCCTCGCCGTCCCGACCTGCCGTGCCGAGCCGAGGGTGCCCGGCTTCGCCGTCAGGCCGCCCGTGCCGCCGGCCGACGCGGTGCCGCCGGAGTAGACGCGGTACTCCTTCCCGGACTGGATCGCGGACGACGAGTAGACGACGTTCTGGATCTGCTTGGACGTGACGTACGTGGCCACCACCTTCCCGGCGGCGTCGACCACGTGCAGGGTCGTGCCCGCCGGGACGGAGGAGTCGAGGGTCGCCGACAGCCAGCCCTGCGGGGAGTCCTCGGCGGGGGCGACGGCCATGCCCGAACTGCCGGCGGCGAGCAGCGTGCCGCCGCTGACGGTGAAGGTCCCGTTGACGTCGAGGGCGCCGTTGCCGCCCTGCTGGGGGCCGTTGACGACGACCGTGCCGCCGGTGATCTCGGCGGTGCCGTTGGAGTCGAGGCCGTCGCCCTCGGAGTCGACGAGCAGGGTGCCGCCGGAGACGGTCAGCTTGTACGCGCCGGCACTCTCGCCGCCACCGCCGCCCGGGCCGCCGCCCTGCTGCGCCGAACTCCCGCTGCCGCCGGACGCGTTGATGCCGTCGTCGCCGGAGACGATCGAGACCGAGCCGCCCTTCACGGCGATGTCGAAGCCCTCCAGCCCCTCGGACGCCTTCGTCACCTTCAGCGTGCCCTCGTCCACGACCAGGTCGCCCTCCGCGTGCACGCCGTCGTCGCCGCTCGCGGCCGACACGGTGGCCCCGGCGAAGTGGACGGCGCCGTCGCTGTGCACGGCGTCGTCGGCGGCGTCGACCGAGACCGTTCCGCCCGCCGGCACGATGATGACCCCGGCCTTCAGTCCCTTGGCGGAGGTGTCGTCGTCGGGCTCGTTCCCGCTGCCGCCGCCGCTGGAGACGGTCAGCCGGCCGCCCGTGACCACCAGGTCGGTCGCCGCGTCGATCCCGTCCCCCTTGGCGGTGACGTGGGTCGTCCCGCCCGCGACCGACACATAGCCCGCGTCCGCGTCGTCCCCGTTGTCGGCCTCGAGGCCGTCGCCGCCGGCCGTGACGGTGAGCTCTCCGTCCCGCACGACCAGGTAGTCCTTGCCGCGGACGGCGTCGTCGGCTGCCGTCACGGTCACCGTGCCGGAGGCGATGACCAGGCCGTCCTTGCTCGTGATGCCGTCGTCGCCGTTGCCGCGCACGGTGAGGGAGCCGGTCCCGCCGACGGTCAGGTCACCGGCGCTGAACAGGGCCGCGTTCACCTCGGCGTCGTCGGCGTAGGAGTCGGCGTCGGAGAGGGTGTTGGAGCTGCCCCCGGCGAGGACGACGACGAGGGCGTCGACCGCGGTGGCGGCGATCGCGGCACCCTTGGAGCTGGAGACCTTCGCACCGTCGAGTATCAGTTTCACGGTCGCGTCGGGGGCGTCGACGACGATCTGTCCGTCGGAGAGCGTGCCGCCGATCCGGTAGGTGCCGGCGGCGGTGATGGTCACCGTGGACCCGTCGGCCTCGGCCCCCTCGCCGTCGACGGTGGCCGAGTCGCCGTCGAGCGCGATGGTCACGGCGTCGGAGACGTCCTCGCCGGTGTCGGCGTCGTGGGCCTTCCGGTCGGCGGCGAGGACGGCGGCGGCGGTCTGCGTGCCGTCGACCTCGACGCCGGGCGAGGTCGAGGCCGACGCGGCGGAACCGCTGTCGGCCTCGTCGGACGAGTCCGAGGAGCATCCGGACAGCGTGGCGGAGACGAGGGCGGCGCAGGCGAGCGCCGCCGCCGCCCGGTGCCGCAGCGGCCGTGCCGTTCTTCTGCTCATGCGAGGCTCCCGTCGAGTGCGGTGGGGAAGTGGCGCCGCAGGACCGGCAGCCAGCGGTGGGCGGGCAGTTCGGGACGCAGGGCGGCGAGCCCGGTGCCGTACTTGGAGACCGTGCAGGGCCGGTGCCCGAGCGACCACAGCAGTCGGTCGGCGCCGGAACCGGCCCGCCCGGACTTCGTCTCGACGACGGCCCGGCCGGGAACGGCCAGCGCCCGGCTGCCGTCGCTGCTCACGCTGGTCTCGCTGTTCCCGGTGTTCTTGCTGTTCTCGCTGTTCTCGCTGCCGTCGGGCAGACGCCAGACCAGGCCGGTGTCGACGGTCAGCCTGCTGCCGTCGTCGGGCAGGAGCAGCGTCGTGCGCCGGTACGTCGTCGTCAGCGTGGGCCGGAAGCCGAAGCCCCGGGAGTCGATGCCCGCTCCGGCGAGAACCGTGTCGACGTAGGCACGGCAGCGCGCGTCCAGCCGGAGGCCCCCGAGGTCCCGGAGGTCTTGGGGCCCGTCCTCGTAGGGGATGCGGTGCTTGACGGTCGTGCCGCGCGGGCCTCGCGTCTTGACCTCCAGGAAGTCGGTCCCGGAGTCGAGATAGCTGCGGATCCGCACCTTGAACCGGCGCCGGCGGCCGCGGACCGCGCCCAGGTAGGCGTCGAGACGCGGGGTGTCGAAGTACAGGGACCGGTAGCCGAAGTCCCGTGCCCCGTCGATCTCCAGGACCCGCGCGCCGGTGTCGAGGCCGCCGAGCACGAAGGGCAGGTCGGCGGGCGGCAGGACGTACTTGCGGTCGACGCGCGTCAACAGCTCGGCGCGGGAGACGAGTTCGGCGAGCCCCACGGGTCGCAGGGCGCCGACGGCCACGCCGAGGGAGTCGAGCGCGGTCACGCCCGCACCTCCGGCCGCCGTACGGGATCGGGGACCGCCGGTGTGGCCGTCGCCCTGCCCGGCACCACGTACCGGACCTCGACCTGGGTGATGTCGTTGACGAGGTCGATGCTCTTGACGGACAGGTTCACGACCCGCCCGCCGAGCAGTTCCTCGAGGTGGGCGCGCAGGGCGTCCTCGTCGATGTACGCGGTGTCGAGGCGCAGGCCGCGCGTGCGGTGCCGGGCGAAGAGGCGCGGGTGGTCGGCGACGTACAGCGTGGCGACGATCAGCGCCGTGAGAGAGACCGGCAGCACCGACGTCTCTTCGGGAATGCCGTTCAGCAGCCCGATCGCGAGCGCCGAGAAGTAGTAGGCGATCTCGTGCTGCGCGATCTCGTAGGACCGGAGCCGGATGATCGACAGCACCCCGAACAGGCCCATCCCCAGCCCGATCCCCACCGAGGACGAACTCAGCGTCATCGCCACGGCGAGGACGCCGACGTTCATGCCGAGGAACGCCGTGATCAGTTCCCGGCGGTGATGGCGGGGAAAGTAGACGGCGAAGGCCAGCACGGAGACGGCGACGAGGTCCGTGGCCACCAGGACCGGTTGGGTGCTCATGACATGACGATGAGTTCACTCCCTGTGCCGCCCCTTGGAGATTCCTTAAGCGACTTTGAGAAGTACGGGGGAAAAACAGAGACAGTCATGAACATGGACGGCCGCTCGCACGACGGACGCCGCCTCGGTCGCCCTCACCCGGCCGACCCCCGTCCCGCCGCACCCCGCGACGGTCACCGCACCTGGTACGACTACTCGGTGGACCTTCTCGAACCCCACCTCCGGCTCCTCGCCGAGGTCTTCGACCCGGCCGCTCCCGGCGCCCCCTGGGCCCTGGCCGGCGGCTACGCGCTCCAAGCGCACGAGCTGCTCCAACGCCCGCACGCGAACGTGGACTTGGCGACGGAGAGTGCGGAGCCGATGCCCCGGCTCGCCGAGGCGCTGGGCGCGGCGCTCACCTCCCGGGGCGCCCACGAGGCGACGGTCCAGGACACGGACCCGCTGTCCGCGCACCTGGCCGTGCTGGACCGCACCTCGGACACGGTCCTCCGGTTGGCCCTGCACAAGGAAACCTTCTGGAGTCCGCCCGTCCCGACCCCGTACGGTCCGGCGCTCTCTCTCCCGGACGCGGTGGGCACGAAGGTGAGGGCGCTCTACGACCGCGGTCTGGCCGTCGACCTGATCGACGCGAGGGCGGCATCGGCCCGCTTCACCCACCCGGACCTGGAGGAGCTGGCCCGCCGTCACGCCCGGGACGACTTCGACCTGCCCACCCTCCAGACCCGGCTGACGGGCACGGACCACTACCCGGACTCGGCGTTCACGGCGTACGGCCTCACCGTCGACCAGCTCACGGACCTGCGGGCATGGGCCCAGAGCTGGTCGACGGACATCGCGGAACGGCTGCTGGAGGAGGGGGCCTCCCCGGACGAGTGACGGGACGATGCCCCAGCCGCCGACGCCACCCGGCGCCATGGGGACCCCCTCGGGCGCCATCGTGCGCCACCCAGGTGCCAGGTGATGCCATGGGGTGCCATTCCGGTGCCATCGCGGCGCGACGAGCACCCATGACGCCACAGTCGCATCGCCAGGCGCCATGCCATCTCCGCAGGTCAGAGCGTTCTCCTGGAGGGGAAGCCGCAGAATGCCACCACATGGCTTGCGTGTGGCGCCATTGTGGTGCCATGATGGCGTCATGGACCTCACCCCGTATGTCGACACCCTCCGCCGCGAACTCGCGGTGGCCGCCGAGGCCGGCGGTGACGAAGCCCGTGAACTGGCGGAGAGGCTCACCGCTCCGCTGGAGTCGGCGACCCGGCTGACCATGCTCCATGTGCTTTCCGCCGCGATGGACGAGATCACCCGCGATCTCGCCCCCGGCTCGGTCGACGTACGGCTGCGCGGGCTCGACCCCCACTTCGTGGTGACCCTCCCGCCGCACGACGACGGCGCCACGGCGGAGCCGGTCGCGCCCACCGAACCGCTCAAGGCACCGGCCGACGGCGACGAGGGCGGCACCGCCCGCGTCAACCTGCGGCTGCCGGCCCACCTCAAGGCCCGCGCCGAGGAGGCGGCGACCCGCGAGGGCCTGTCGGTCAACGCGTGGCTGGTGCGCGCCGTGTCCGCCGCGGTCGAGGGCGGCACCAGGCCACCGCGCACGGAGAAGACCCAGGCCCTCGGACAGAGCTTCACGGGCTGGGTGCGCTGACCGCACCGCACCGCCGCCGACACCCCTGCACCCGCACCACCTCTCGCACCACCCGCACCCGCACCACTTCACCCACACCACGTCCCACCAGCGGGGACGCCCTGTAGACCCAAGAGGACGGGACAGTCATGCCTTCTTTCGACACCCCCGAAGCGATCTCGGTCACCGCGCGAGTGGACGCCGGATCCCTCCAGTTCACCGCCGGCGACCGCGCCGACACCGTCGTCGAGGTGCGGCCCCGCGACCCGGAGAAGGACCTGGACACCCGGGCAGCCGCCCAGACCGAGGTCACGTACGCGAGCGGCGTTCTGACCATCAGGACACCCAAGCCCACGCTGTTCGGCCTCGGCCGTACCGGCACCGTCGACGTGACGGTCGACCTGCCGACCGGCTCGCGGATCGACACGACCGGCGCCTGGACCCAGGTGATCGGCGAGGGCAGGCTCGGCGAGGTCCGGGTCAAGAACTCGTCCGGCGACGTCCGTCTCGACACCACGGGCCCGCTGGAACTGACCGCGTCGCACGGCACGATCACGGTGGACCGCGTCGAGGGCTCGGCCGAGATCACCGCCAGCTCCGGCAGCATGCGCATCGGCTTCGTCGACGGCCCCGCCGTCCTGAAGAACTCGCACGGCAGCACCACCGTCGGCGCCGTGACCGGCGAACTGCGCGTGAGCGGCGCCAACGGCGACATCGACGTCACGCGTGCCGAGGACTCGGTCACCGCCACCACCGCCCACGGCACCGTGCGGGTGGGCGAAGTGGTGCGCGGCACCGTCCAGTTGGAGACCTCCTACGGCGCCATCGACGTCGCCATCCGCGAGGGCACCGCCGCCTGGCTCGACGTCAGCTCCGACTCCGGCCAGGTGCGCAACACGCTCACCGCGTCCGAGTCCCCGGAGAAGACCGAGGAGACGGTCAAGATCCGCGCCCGCACCCGGTTCGGCAACATCCACATCCGTCGCGCCAAGGCCTGAGCACCGCCCCGGCCATCCGGCCCGGCTCCTCCACGCGGCCCATCCCCCCGGCCCGTACCCGTCCGGCCCGTACCCGTCCGGCCCGCACCCGTCCGGCCCGTCCCCCGCCACTTCAGCCTTCGAAACGGAGGGCTCCATGCCTTCTTCTGTCATGCCCACGTCCAGTCAGACCGATGGCCGTCGTCCGTCCCCTGTCGCCGTCTCCGCCCTCGGCCTGCGCAAGTCCTACGGCGACAAGCTCGTGCTCGACGGCATCGACCTGCGCATCCCGGCCGGATCCGTGTTCGCGCTGCTCGGGCCGAACGGCGCCGGCAAGACCACCGTCGTCAAGATCCTCTCCACGCTCATCGCCGCCGACGGCGGGCAGGCCCAGGTCGCCGGTCACGATCTCGCCGCCGATCCGCAGGCGGTGCGTGCCGCGATCGGTGTGACGGGTCAGTTCTCGGCGGTGGACGGGCTGATCACCGGTGAGGAGAACATGCTCCTCATGGCGGACCTGCACCACCTGTCCAGGGCGCAGGGGCGGCGGGTCAGTGCCGCGCTGCTGGAGCGATTCGACCTGGTGGAGGCGGCGAAGAAGCCCGCCTCCACCTACTCCGGCGGCATGAAACGCCGCCTGGACATCGCCATGACGCTGGTCGGCAGCCCGCGGATCATCTTCCTCGACGAGCCCACCACCGGCCTCGACCCGCGCTCACGGCACACCATGTGGGGCATCATCCGCGAACTGGTCGCCGACGGCGTCACCGTCTTCCTCACCACCCAGTATCTGCAGGAAGCCGACGAACTCGCCGACCGCATCGCGGTCCTGCACCACGGCACCATCGCCGCCCAGGGCAGCGCCGGGGAACTGAAACGGCTCGTGCCCGGCGGACACGTCCGGCTCCGCTTCAGCGACCCGGCCGCCCACCAGCGCGCCGCCACCGCCCTCCCGCACGCCACCCGCGACGACGAGACCCTCACCCTGCAGGTCCCCGGCGACGGCAGCCAGCGCACCCTGCGCACCCTCCTCGACCGGCTCGACACCGCCGGCATCGAAGCCGACGAACTCACCGTGCACACCCCCGACCTCGACGACGTCTTCTTCGCCCTCACCACCACCGACCCCAACCCCAACCCCAACCCCGGAACCAACCCCGGAACCGACCCCGGCGCCACCACCCCCGTCCCCGGCAAGGAGACCGTCCGATGAGCTCCCTCCCCCTCGCCCTGCGCGACTCCCGCACCATGCTGCGCCGCAACCTCCTGCACGCCCGGCGCTACCCCTCCCTCACCCTGAACCTGCTCCTCACCCCGGTCATGCTGCTCCTGCTCTTCGTCTACGTCTTCGGCGGCGCGATGAGCGCCGGCATCACCGGCGCCGGCGCGGACCGCTCCCAGTACATCGCCTACCTCGTACCGGGCCTGCTGCTGATGACCATCGGCTCCACCACCATCGGCACCGCCGTCTCCGTCTCCATGGACATGACCGAAGGGATCATCGCCCGCTTCCGCACCCTGGCCATCCACCGCGGCTCCGTCCTGATCGGCCACGTCGTCGGCGGCGTCCTGCAATGCGTCACAAGCGTCCTCCTCGTCGGCGCCGTCGCCGTCGCCATCGGCTTCCGCTCCACCGACGCCACCGCCCTGGAATGGCTCGCCGCCCTCGGCCTGCTCACCCTGTTCGCCCTCGCCCTGACCTGGATCGCCGTCGGCATGGGCCTGTCCAGCCCCAACGCCGAGGCCGCGAGCAACAACGCCATGCCGCTGATCTTCCTCCCCCTCATCTCCAGCGCCTTCGTCCCCGTCGACGCCATGCCCGGCTGGTTCCAGCCCATCGCCCAATACCAGCCCTTCACCCCCGCCATCGAAACCCTGCGCGGACTCCTGCTCGGCACCAGCATCGGCCACAACGGCTGGCTCACCCTCGCCTGGTGCCTGGCCCTCACCACCCTCGGCTACCGCTGGTCCACCACCCTGTTCGACCGCGAACCCCGATAGACCACCATGACCACAACGCGGAACACCCCCCACCACCCGCCCACCCCGAGGCGGCGTACCCCGACACCCCGTCGGCGCACGCCGCCCCGCGGCCGTTCGCGCGTCGGCGCCGAGGGAGAACGCCGAGGCGGCCACGGCGGGAGCCGCCTAGCGAGACGTGACCGCGCAGGTCCCGCCGACCGCCGGGACACGGGCGGCACGGGGGACATCGGGCGTCCCTGCGCCCCAGGTCGGAGCCGAGGCCGAAGCCAGAGCCGAGGCCGGAGCCGGAGACAAAGTCGGGGCCGGGGCCGGTTGTCCCAGTGCCGCGCGGGCCGCCCGAAGATGCTCCAGCCCTTGCTTCGCCACCCGCGTGACCTCCTCGTACTCCCCGGCCGTACGGGCCCCGGTCAGCCGCTCCCGCGCCGCGCGATGGCACTCGGCCGCGCTGGTCAGCGCCCGGCCCGCCGTCTCCTCCGCCCCCGCCCAGGAACGCGCGTCCGGCGGGACGAGGCCACCGCCCAGCCGGATCAGCCAGTGGTTGGCCTCGGCCTCCGCATCCAGGTCGGAAAGCCCGGACGGACCCGATGCACCGGACCGCCCGGATCTCCCGGACCGCCCGGCCGGACGTCGGGTACGACTCGCGCGGCGCTGGGCCACCACCCCCGCCGCCGCGCCGACGATCAGCAGCGCCGACAGCGTGATCATGAACCCCGTGGATCCCATGGCTGGCTTCCTCCCTTGCCCCGTCGGCCCGTGCCGGCGTACTGCCATGAGACGACGCGCCGCTGTGCTTCCCCCTCGGGGTCCCTGTGCGCCTCCGGTGAGGTTTCCAGGAGCGGATCGCGCCCCCCGACGCGCAGGTCGGGGGGCGTGGCCGGGAGAGATCCGTCAGCTGTCGGAGGCCGAGGGCGAGGCCGACGCGGACGCACTCGGCTGCGGCGGTGAGCCCTGGCCGTCCTCCGTCGCGTCCGGGTCGACGCCGACCGTGATCGACGCGTGGACGCCCCTGTCGATGTCCCGCTTGTCGTAGCGCAGCTTCAGCAGACCGCCCTGGGTGCCGCTCTGGTCGTAGATCGTGTCCTCGGTGAGGGTGGTGCGCTCCGCGGGGTTGCTCGCGTACGGCTCCACCACCGCCGAGGCGAGCACGGCCTCCTCGTCGAAGAAGAACTGGCCGGTGTGACAGGTGTGGCCGCCCTCGTAACCGGCGTCCGTCCACGTGCCGTCCACGTGCACCTTGACGTGGATGTGGACACACCGGCCCCGGTACCAGCCCGGGAAGACCGTCCGGAAGGTCACCTGCCCGTGCCGGTCCGTTCGCCAGGTGCCGCGCAGGTAGCGGCTGTCGTCCGTGGGCTCCTGGTGGCCGCCGCCCGGAGGCGCCCCGGTGGGCGCACCCGTCGGGGGTTCGCCGGTGGGGGGTTCGCCGGTGGGAGCGGGGCCGCCGCCACCGCCGTTGCCCTGGTTCTCGTAGCCCGAGTACACCCCCGCCGCATCACAGTGCCAGATGTCGACGGCCGCGTTCCGGACCGGTCGGCACGTCTCCGAGTCGATCACCTTCAGGCCGAGGAGGAGCGGGATGCCCTCCCGGTCCTCCGTGACGTCCCTGCGGATCTTGTCCGCGTCGATGTAGTAGGGGCCCTCGACCGCCTCCGAGGTCAGCCGGTAGCAGACCTCACCGTCGGCGCCGGCGCCGGTCGGAGCCGGTCCGCCGGACCCGTCGGCGGCGCTCGCCGCGAAGGCGGTGCCGCCCAGACCCGCCGCCGCGATGCCGCCCGCGGCCACGGCCACGACTCTCCGACGCGATAAGTCCTGTGCGCTGTGTGGTTCCTGAGTTCCCGTCATGAGGCCGGGAGGCTAGGGACGAACCCTGTCAGCAGCATAGGGAAGGGCTGTCAGTTCCCGGGGAAAACGAGAGTGGCCCGGAACCGACGTCGGTTCCGGGCCACTGTCGTGCGTACCGCCTGCTTCGCCGCTTCCGCCGACGTCAGCCGACTTCCGCTACTTCGGCTGCGGCTTGCGCACCGACAGGTGCAGCTCCCTCAGCCGCGCCTCCTCCAGCTCCGTCGGCGCGCCCATCATCAGGTCCTGGGCGTTGCCGTTGAGCGGGAAGGCGATGGTCTCGCGGATGTTCGGCTCATCGGCCAGCAGCATGACGATGCGGTCGACGCCCGGGGCGATGCCGCCGTGCGGCGGGGCGCCGAAGCGGAACGCGCGCAGCATGCCGGCGAACTTGTCCTCGACGGTGTCGCGGTCGTAGCCCGCGATCTCGAACGCCTTGAGCATGATCTCCGGCTCGTGGTTCCGGATCGCACCGGAGGACAGCTCGACGCCGTTGCAGACGATGTCGTACTGCCAGCCCAGGATGTCCAGCGGGTCCTGGTTCTCCAGGGCCTCCAGACCGCCCTGCGGCATCGAGAACGGGTTGTGCGAGAAGTCGATCTTGCCGGTCTCCTCGTCCTTCTCGTACATCGGGAAGTCGACGATCCAGCAGAAGCGGAAGACGTTCTCCTCGAAGTGCCCGGCACGCTTGGCGGCCTCGACCCGCACCGCGCCCATGATCTTCGAGACCTCGTCGAACTCGCCCGCGCCGAAGAACACCGCGTGACCGGCGGCCAGCGACAGGCGCTTGGTCAGCTCGGCGACGTTCTCCTCGGTCAGGAACTTCGCGATCGGGCCGGTCAGCGAGCCGTCCTCGGCCACCCGCACCCAGGCCAGACCCTTCGCGCCCAGCGTCACCGCGAAGTCGCCGAGCTGGTCGAAGAACTTGCGGGACTGCGTGGCGACGTCCGGCACCGGCAGCGCGCGGACGTGCTTGCCCGCGAAGGCCTTGAACTCCGAGCCCTCGAAGACGTCGGTGATGTCGACGAGTTCCAGCTGCGCCCGCAGGTCCGGCTTGTCGGAGCCGTACTTCAGCATCGACTCGCGGAACGGGATGCGCGGGAAGGGCGAGGTGACATGACGGCCGCCGCCGAACTCCTCGAACAGCTCCGTCATGAGCTTCTCGATCGGCTGGAAGACGTCCTCCTGCTCGACGAAGCTCATCTCGACGTCGAGCTGGTAGAACTCGCCCGGCGAACGGTCCGCGCGCGCGTCCTCGTCACGGAAGCAGGGGGCGATCTGGAAGTAGCGGTCGAAGCCCGAGATCATCAGCAGCTGCTTGAACTGCTGCGGGGCCTGCGGCAGGGCGTAGAACCGGCCCGCGTGCAGACGGGACGGGACGACGAAGTCACGGGCGCCCTCGGGGGAGGTCGCGGACAGGATCGGCGTCGCCATCTCATTGAAGCCCAGCGCCGTCATCTTGTGCCGCATCGCCGAGATGACCGACGTCCGCAGCATGATGTTGCGGTGCATGCGCTCACGGCGCAGGTCCAGGAAGCGGTACTCGAGGCGCCGCTCCTCGTTGACCCCGTCCTCGGCGTTGATCGTGAAGGGCAGCGGCTGGGCGGCGCCGAGCAGCTCGACCTCGCCGACCTCGACCTCGACCTCGCCGGTCGGCAGATCCGCGTTGACGTTCTCCGTGCCGCGCGAGACGACCTTGCCGTCGATGCGGACCGTCGACTCCTTGGTCGTGCGGTCGAGGGCCTCGTACGCGGGCGTGCCCGGCCGGGCGACGAGCTGCGTGATGCCGTAGTGGTCACGCAGATCGATGAAGAGGATGCCGCCCAGGTCGCGCCGATTGTGCAGCCAGCCGCTCAGCCGGACGTCGGTGCCGACGTCAGAGGCGCGGAGCTCGCCGCAGGTGTGGGACCTGTACCGATGCATCGTCGTTCATCCAGTCTTCGCGGTCGGGGGCATGTTTCACGTGAAACAACCCCCAGGGTACCGGGCAGCCACTGATCACCTCCCCGCAATACCGGTGCGGCGATCAGTGGCACTTCTCCCTCTCATCTTCCTAAAGTGGGGCAATGCGCACTGGCGAGCCGTTGCCCGCCGTGGGGGAGGTCCTCGCCTCCCTCGCGACCGGCCTGTGGCACTGGGACACCGCCACCGGGCTGGTCACGGTCGACGCCGAGGCCGCCCGGCTGCTCGGGCTGCCCCCGAAGGAGGCGGTCCTCACCGAGGCCCAGACCCGGGCGCGCCTGCACCCCGTCGACTGGAACGAGATCACCGGGGTGATCCAGCTCGCCGTCGCCGAGGGCACCCTCGCCGAGGTGCGCATCCGGATCATGGACAACCGGGGGCGGGTCGTCCGGGTCGTCCGCAGCCGCTCCAAGCCGTCCTTCGACCCGGTGAAGAAGGCGTACGAGCTGATCGGCACTCTCCAGGAGGTGACCGAGCCGACGCCGGGCACCCCCGCCGGGCGGACCGCCGTCACCGGTGACTGGCGCCGCTCGCGCGAGGCCTTCCTGCTGGACGCCGGCCGGGCCCTCGCGGAGGCGCGGTCCACCGAGGAGGTGCTGAGGGTGGCGGCGGCCCTGTCCATGCCGGGCTTCTCACCGGACGGACTCGCCGTCTTCGGCGTGGAGGGCGAACGGCTGACGATCATCGGCCATCACGGACACCAGTCCGGCGACGAGGATCCCTTCACCCAGATGTCCATCCATACGGACTATCCGGCCGCCGAGGTCGTGCGCACCGGACGGGCCGTGTACCTGTCCTCCCCCGAGCAGTACAAGGAGCGCTACCCGCTCACCTGGCCGCTGGCCGCGAACTTCGGCCGGCACTCGTGGGCGTTCCTGCCGCTGACGGTGGCCGGCCGCACGATGGGCGCCTGGATGGCCGGCTTCGCGTACCCGGTGGCGTTCACCCCGGACGAGCGGTCCGTGCTGACGACGGTCGCGCGCATGCTCGCCCAGGCCCTCACCCGTGCCGGCGCGGCGGAGACCCAGCGCGAGCTGACCGAGGGGCTCCAGCGCTCCATGCTCCCCACCCTCGGCCCCGAGATACCGGGCATGACCCTCGCCGCCCGCTACATACCGACCGGCGGCGGCCTCCAGGTCGGCGGCGACTGGTACGACATGATCCCGCTGCCCAGGGGCCGTTTCGCCCTGGTCATCGGCGACGTCCAGGGTCACGACGTGCGCGCCGCGGGGCTCATGGGCCAGCTGCGCATAGCGGTACGGGCGTACGCGGCCGAGGGCCACCGTCCCGACGCCGTCCTCTCCCGCGCCTCCGGCTTCTTCCACGGCCTCACGGACCCGGACGGCACCTCCAAGGCCGACCCGCGCTTCGCCACCTGCCTGTACCTGGAGGTCGACCCGGTGACCGGCGTCCTGGAGACCGCCCGGGCCGGGCATCTGGACCCCGCGATCCGGATGTCGGACGGCACCGTGCTGGTCCGCGCCACCGCCGGTGGCCTGCCCCTGGGCATCGACCCCGACGCCGACTACCCCACCACCCGTCTCGTCCTGGAACCCGGCGAGGCGCTGATGCTGTGCACCGACGGCCTGCTGGAGACCGGCGGCCACGACCTCGACACCGGTTGGCGGCGCGTCCGCAAGATCCTGGAAGCACACGAGGGCGATCTGGAGGAACTGGCCGACGCCCTGGTCCAGGCGGTGCACGGGCCGTCCTCCCACCACACCACGGGTCCCCTCGCGGACCGCCGCGAGGACGACATCGCCGTGCTGCTCCTGTGCCGTCAGGGCGAGGGCGGCTGCGGCCCCGGCGCCACTCCCGCGCCGGTCCGGACGCCCGTGCGCCGCTCGATGCTGACGGTGGCGCAGGCCGAGCCCGAACGGATCGCCGTGGCCCGGCAGCAGGTGCGCGAGCTGCTGCACGACTGGACCTGCGAGGACCAGGTCGACTCGGCGGTGCTGCTCGTCTCCGAGACGCTGACGAACGTCCTCGTCCACACCGACGCGGACGCCCTGCTCGTCGCCGAGGTCACCGGCACCCCCGGCGAACGCCGGCTCCGCATCGAGGTCACCGACGCCGGCGACGACCTCCCCCACATGCGCCGCCCCGGCGAACTGGCCTCCTCGGGTCGCGGCCTGGTCCTGATCGAACTGCTCGCGGCCACCTGGGGAGTGGCGCCGCGCGGTGAAGGCAAGAGCATCTGGTTCGAGCTCCACGAGTCCTACGAGGCTTACAGGCCCTCCGAGCCCTCCGAGCCCTCGGCTGAGGCCCCGTAACGGCTCCGCAGTTCGTGCAGGACCCCGAAGGCGGCGGCCGTCACGGGCACGGCGAGCAGCATGCCCAGGATCCCGGCCACGGACGCCCCGGCCGTGATGGCCACCATGACCACCGCCGGGTGCATCTGGACGGTCCGGCTCTGGATCACCGGCTGCAGCACATGCCCCTCCAGCAACTGCACCGCCAGTACCACCCCGAGCGCCCACAGCGCGATGACGAAACCCCGGTCGGCGAGCGCGACCAGCACGGCGACGGCCCCCGAGAGGAAAGCGCCGAGATAGGGGATGTACGCCCCGACCAAGACGAGCGCGCCCAGCCCCACCGCCCCCGGCACATCGAGGACGAGCAGCCCGACGGTGATGCACACGGCGTCGATGAACGCGATGAAGGTCGTCCCCCGCATGAACCCCTCCACGGCCCGGAAGGCCCGCCGGGCCATGGCCTCCAGCGTGTCGCCGGTACCGCGGGGAGCGATGGAGCGCAGCGCGCCGATCGCCCGGTGCGAGTCACGCAGAAAGAAGAAGACGAGCAGCAGCGCGAGGACGGCCATGGCGATGCTCTCGCCGACGACACCCACCCCGCTGATGACATTGGACGCGGCCGTCCCCCCGAACTTGGTGAGCAGCTCCTTCGCGTTGGACGCGAGGTCGTCGAGCGAGGTCCCGGCGGCGCCGAAGTGCTCGGCCACACCCCGCGCCGCCGATCTGAGCGCGGCGACGATCTGATCCCCGCTGTCGATCAGCGCGGCGACGACGATGTACACGGCCCCGCCGACCACCGCGACGACGGCGACACACGTCAGCCCCGCCGACACCGACCGGGGCACCCCCACCTCCACCAGCCGCCGGTACAGGGGCCTGAGCAGCGCGGTCCCCAGCAACGCGAGCAACACGGGCGTGACGGCGGTACGCAGTTCCGAGCAGAGCCTGATCCCCACGTACCCGACGCCCGACGCAAGCAGCACGACAGCGCACCAGGCCGCGAAGCGGCGCGCGGGAACGGGGAGCAGGTGCACGGCTCCAGCGGATCACGGAGACACCGGGTTGTCCTGGCCGGACGACCGCCCGGGTGACGGGGCATGACCCGGGCTCAGATTCGAACATTCGCTTCTAAAGGGTGAACAACCTTGCTGTATCAGCTTGTTGTCGTGGCATATGCCTACCGTCCGAGACGGAGGTGATGCTCGATGTACGAGCAGAACAACACACCGCCGCCGGACCAGACGGCGGCACGGCAGGACGCGATCGAGATCAGTGACTTCGTCTACGCGGCGACCGGCGCGCGGGTGCGCCGGCTCACCACGCCGGACGGGACGCACTGGTTCCCCGCGGTCGACGTGTGCAAGAACCTGGGCTACACGCACGTCGGTTCCACTCTGCGCAACATTGCCGACACAGCCAACGTCGACAGTGTCGAGAGTGTGCTCCTGAAGCACACTCTCGACATTCCCGCAGGTCGAGAGTGGCGCCGAGACATGAAACTCATCAACCTTCAGGGCCTGATCCTCATGGTCAACCACTGCACCAAACCGGAGGCCCAGCCCTTCAAAACCTGGGTCGCCGGAGTCATCGCCGCCCTCCAGCGCGACGGCTCCTACACCCTGGAACCGGCCCCCGTCCGCCCCGTCCCGGCAGGCGGCAACGCGTACGTCATGCCCGAGCAGGTCGTCGACGCCCTCGTGCGCCTCGAAGAGCGCAACATGCAGATGGACGAGAACCTGGCCGCCTTCGCCGGCGAGCGGAACGACCTGCTGCGGCAGATCAACCACAGCCTGCTGGACATCGCGGCCGCCCTCAACCGCCCCGACGACCGCTCCCGGCCCTCACCGGCTCCGGAGCTGACGCCGCGGCAACTGCTCGCCAAGTGGAGGGCGGACAACCTCGCCATCACCGAGGACGTGCACACGGTGGCCGCCTACCTGGTCCCAGCGCTGCTGCACGGCGGGGCCACGTATCGCGTGGAGGAGATCAGCGCCCGTACGGGCCTGTCGCACAAGCGCGTACACGACTGCTTGGAGCTGCTGTTCGAGCAGGGGTGTGTGCGGCACGCGGGTCACGCACCGGACGGAAGCCCGATCTGCGTACTCACGTAACGCCGTAACGGAACCGGACTGAGAAAGGCCCGAAGTCGCAAACCAAAGTTGCGGCTTCGGGCCTTGTCACACCGTAACCGGTTTTCGGCCGGCCGGAGGGCTAGATGCCCTCGGCCGTCATCCCGTGCACCGCCGGAATCGTGCCCAGCCGGCCCTTCTGGAAGTCGTCGAAGGCCTGCTGGAGCTCGTCCTTGGTGTTCATCACGAACGGGCCGTAGTGCGCCATCGGCTCACGGATCGGCTGTCCGCCCAGCAGCACGACCTCCAGGTCGGGCGTGTGGGAGTCCTGCTTCTCGTCCGCGCGGACCGTCAGCGAGGAGCCCGCGCCGAAGACCGCCGTCTGGCCCAGGTGGATCGGCCGGCGCTCGGCACCGACCGAACCGCGCCCCGCCATGACGTACGCGAGACCGTTGAAGTCCTCACGCCACGGAAGAGTGAGTTCCGCGCCCGGGGCGAGGGTCGCGTGGACCATCGTGATGGGGGTGTGGGTGATGCCGGGTCCGGCGTGGCCGTCCAGCTCGCCCGCGATGACCCGCAGGAGCGAGCCGCCGTCCGGGCTGGTCAGGAGCTGTACGTGGCCGCCTCGGATGTCCTGGTACCGCGGCGCCATCATCTTGTCCTTGGCCGGCAGGTTCACCCACAGCTGGAGACCGTGGAAGAGACCGCCGGACATGACCAGCGACTCCGGCGGCGCCTCGATGTGGAGCAGGCCCGAACCGGCCGTCATCCACTGGGTGTCACCGTTGGTGATGGTGCCGCCGCCGCCCTGGCTGTCCTGGTGGTCGAAGATCCCGTCGATGATGTAGGTGACGGTCTCGAAGCCGCGGTGCGGGTGCCAGGGGGTGCCCTTCGGCTCGCCCGGCGCGTATTCCACCTCGCCCATCTGGTCCATCATGATGAACGGGTCGAGGTGGCGGTAGTTGATCCCGGCGAACGCACGGCGCACCGGGAAGCCCTCGCCCTCGAAACCGCTGGGCGCGGTCGTGACGGTGAGCACGGGACGCGCGACCGCGTCGGCCGATGCGGTGACGCGCGGCAGGGTCAGCGGGTTCTCGACGGTCACTGCGGGCATGTCCGTACCTCCTTGGGCGACGTGCGTCCCAGTTTAGTTGAGCGTTGAACTTTCTGCCACCCGTAACGCGGGAAGTCCGCAGGACATTCCCGTGGAGAGGGACCGAGCGAGGGCGGTGGCGCGGCGGCTGTGGCGCGGGGGAACCCTATGGCATGGCTGTGAACCGACAGAGCCGATCCCCGGACGCCCGAGGGCCGGCCGGGGATCGGAAGGGAGAAGGGGGAGAAGAAGGGAGGGCGAGGGAAAGAACCCCTCAGCCGTACATCCGGCGCATCGCGAACTCGACCATCTGCTCGACCGCCTTCGCGTCGAACACCATCCGGTGCTCACCCTCCATGTCGAGGACGAAGCCGTACCCGGTGGGCAGCAGGTCGATCATCTCGGAGCCGGTGATCACGAAGTACTTGGACTCCTTGCCCGCGTACCGGCGCAGCTCCTTGAGCGAGGTGAACATCGGGATCACCGGCTGCTGGGTGTTGTGCAGGGCGAGGAAACCGGGGTTGTCGCCGCGCGGGCAGTAGACCTTGGAGGTCGCGAAGACCTGCTGGAAGTCCTCCGCGGCGAGCTGCCCGGTGGTGAAGGCCCGCACCGCGTCCGCGAGGGACGGCGGGGACGGCTCCGGGTAGAGCGGCGGCTGCTGACCGTACCCGCCGTGGCCGCCGGGCATCTGCTGCTGCGGCGGGGCGTACTGCTGCTGCGCAGCACCGCCGTCCATGGGCTGGCCGTATCCGTACATGGGCGCAAGCGTACCGAGCGCGCCCGGCCGACGGGGCGGTACGGGGGCCCCTTCCGGGGCGCACGGGACGCGTTCCGCGTCACAGATGGCCGGTTCGGGGTTGCGGCTTATTACCGACGGGTAGCATCATCGGTAGCTACTTGTTGGTACGTAAACTAGTGCGAGGATCCCAGTCCCTCGCCGATCTCTCTTTTTACGGAGCCGTCGCCATGGGGCACTACAAGTCGAATCTCCGCGACATCGAGTTCAACCTCTTCGAGGTACTCGGGCGCGACAAGCTGTACGGCACCGGCCCGTTCGGGGAGATGGACACCGAGACCGCGAAGAGCATCCTCGAGGAGCTGACCCGCCTCGCGGAGAACGAGCTGGCGGAGTCCTTCACCGACGCCGACCGCAACCCGCCGGTCTTCGACCCCGAGACCAACACCGCGCCGGTGCCCGCGTCCTTCAAGAAGAGCTACCAGGCCTTCATGGACTCCGAGTACTGGCGTCTGGGACTGCCCGAGGAGATCGGCGGGACCACCGCCCCTCCGTCGCTGATCTGGGCGTACGCGGAGCTGATCCTCGGCGCGAACCCGGCCGTGTGGATGTACTCCTCCGGCCCGGCCTTCGCCGGCATCCTCTTCGACGAGGGCAACGACGTCCAGAAGAAGATCGCCCAGATCGCCGTCGACCGGCAGTGGGGCTCCACGATGGTCCTCACCGAGCCGGACGCCGGCTCGGACGTGGGCGCCGGCCGCACCAAGGCGGTCCAGCAGGAGGACGGCTCCTGGCACATCGAGGGCGTGAAGCGCTTCATCACGTCCGGCGAGCACGACATGTCGGAGAACATCCTCCACTACGTGCTGGCCCGCCCCGAGGGCGCCGGACCCGGCACCAAGGGCCTGTCCCTCTTCATGGTCCCGAAGACGCTCTTCGACTTCGAGACCGGTGAACTGGGCGAGCGCAACGGCGTCTACGCCACCAACGTCGAGCACAAGATGGGCCTGAAGGCCTCCAACACCTGCGAGATGACGTTCGGCGACCGCCACCCGGCCAAGGGCTGGCTGATCGGCGACAAGCACGACGGCATCCGCCAGATGTTCCGCATCATCGAGTTCGCCCGCATGATGGTCGGCACGAAGGCGATCTCCACGCTCTCCACCGGCTACCTCAACGCCCTGGAGTACGCCAAGGAGCGCGTCCAGGGTCCCGACCTGGCGAACTTCATGGACAAGGCCGCGCCGAAGGTCACCATCACCCACCACCCCGACGTGCGCCGCTCGCTGATCACGCAGAAGGCGTACGCGGAGGGCATGCGCGCCCTCGTCCTCTACACGGCCTCCGTCCAGGACGCGATCGCCGTGAAGGAGGCGAACGGCGAGGACGCGAAGTCGGAGCACGCGCTCAACGACCTGCTCCTGCCGATCGTCAAGGGCTACGGCTCCGAGAAGGGCTACGAGCAGCTCGCCCAGTCGCTCCAGACCTTCGGCGGCTCCGGGTTCCTCCAGGAGTACCCGATCGAGCAGTACATCCGCGACGCCAAGATCGACACCCTGTACGAGGGCACCACGGCGATCCAGGGCCAGGACTTCTTCTTCCGGAAGATCGTCCGCAACCAGGGCGCCGCGCTGAACTCCCTCGCCGAGGACATCAAGAAGTTCCTGGCGCTGGGCACCGGCGGCGAGGAGCTGGCCGGCGCCCGCGAGCACCTGGCCAAGGCCGCCGTCGAGCTGGAGGCCATCGTCGGCCTGATGCTGACCGACCTCGCGGCCACCGAGCAGGACGTCAAGAACATCTACAAGGTGGGCCTGAACACCACCCGCCTGCTGCTCGCCTCCGGTGACGTCATCGTCGGCTACCTGCTGCTCAAGGGTGCCGCGATCGCCGCCGAGAAGCTGGAGTCGGCCGCCACCAAGGCCCTCTCGGCGAAGGACGTGGCGTTCTACACCGGCAAGATCGCCGCGGCGAAGTTCTTCGCGGCCGACGTCCTGCCGGGCGTCACCCTGGCCCGCAAGATCGCCGCGGGTGTCGAGCTCGACCTGATGGAGCTGGACGAGGCCGCCTTCTAACACTCAGAGGCCGCGTTCCAGGACGCATCCGCACAACCGCGCAGCACTCCACATTGTCCTCACGAGGGCCCGCTCCCCATCGCCGGGAGCGGGCTCTCGTACGTCGTTAAGGTGAACCCCATGAGCGCACCCTCCCGCTTCGACCGCGGCCACACCGACGACCTCATGACGTTCCTGACGGCGAGCCCAACGCCGTACCACGCCGTGGCGAACGCGGCCGAGCGCCTGGAGAAGGCCGGATTCCGGCAGGTCTCGGAGACGGACGCCTGGGACGCGGAGACCTCGGGGGCCGCCGGGACCTCGGTCTCCGCGGCGGGGACCGGTGGCAGGTATGTGCTGCGCGGCGGCGCGATCGTGGCGTGGTACGTGCCCGAGGGCGCCGCGCCGCACACACCGTTCCGGATCATCGGCGCACACACCGACTCCCCCAACCTGCGCGTCAAGCCGCTGCCCGACACCGGCGCGCACGGCTGGCGCCAGGTGGCGGTGGAGATCTACGGCGGTCCGCTGCTCAACTCCTGGCTCGACCGCGACCTGGGTCTGGCGGGCCGGCTGACCCTGCGGGACGGCTCGACGCGCCTGGTCGACGTGGGCCGCCCGCTGCTGCGGGTCCCCCAGCTCGCCATCCACCTGGACCGGGCGGTCAACACCGACGGCCTCAAACTCGACAAGCAGCGCCACCTCCAGCCCGTCTGGGGCCTGGCGAACGACGTGCGCGACGGCGACCTGATCGCCTTCCTGGAACAGGAGGCCGGCCTGACCGCGGGCCAGGTCACCGGCTGGGACCTGATGGCGCACTCCGTGGAGCCGCCCGCCTACCTGGGCCGCGACGAGGAGCTGATGGCCGGCCCCCGGATGGACAACCTGCTCTCCGTGCACGCCGGTACGGCGGCGCTGACGGCCGTGGCGACCGGCGGCGAGAGTCCGCCGTACATCCCGGTGCTAGCCGCCTTCGACCACGAGGAGAACGGCTCGCAGTCGGACACCGGCGCGGACGGGCCGCTGCTGGGCAGCGTGCTGGAGCGTTCCGTGTTCGCGCGCGGAGGGTCGTACGAGGACCGGGCGAGAGCCTTCGCGGGCACCGTCTGTCTGTCCTCCGACACCGGTCACGCCGTCCACCCCAACTACGCGGAGCGGCACGATCCCACGCATCACCCGCGGGTCAACGGCGGGCCGATCCTCAAGGTCAACGTCAACAACCGCTACGCGACGGACGGTTCCGGCCGGGCGATCTTCGCCGCCGCCTGCGAGAAGGCCGGCGTGCCGTTCCAGAACTTCGTCTCCAACAACTCCATGCCCTGCGGCACGACCATCGGCCCGATCACCGCCGCCCGGCACGGAATCCGCACGGTCGACATCGGCGTGGCCATCCTGTCGATGCACAGCGCGCGGGAGTTGTGCGGCGACGCCGACCCGTACCTGCTGGCCAACGCGCTGGTGGCGTTCCTGGAGGGGTAGCAAGTCCGGCGCCGCGCATGGGAGTCGGCCCGCGGGGTACCCGGATCCGGTGGTGAACCGGAGCGGCCGGTACACCGGACAGGAGGCAACATCATGGGCCTCGGCGGATGCATCATCCTCATCGCCGTGGGAGCCATCCTCACGTTCGCGACCGACTGGGACATGCAGGGCGTCAACCTCGATCTGGTCGGCGTCATCCTGATGATCGTCGGTCTGATCGGCGTGACGACCTTCAGCAGCATCGCCCGGCGCCGCCGCGTGATGGTGCCTCCGGCCTCGACCACGGTGGTCGAGACGGAACGTCACCAGCGTGACGGCTACAACGGCGGCTACGGCGTCTGAGCGTGACCCGGGTCAGGCGTCCCGTCCGGCCGGGACCTACGGCAGCCGGTCCGCCCCGCCCTCGGTGAGGCGGACCGGAACACCCACCCCGGCCCCGCCGGTCGACAGGGCGGGCGGGCCACCGGCCGCCGGCCGTCAGTGACTAGGTCAGCGCGTGCCCTGTGGTGGCGTCCACGTGGTCCGGCACGTCGTCGTGGCGGTCGCCCACCGTGAGGGTGCCGGTCGGCTCGAAGACGAGGATCTCCGTGGGAACCGGCGCGAACGGCTTGTGCTCCGTACCGCGCGGGACGGTGTACACCGACCCCTTGGGCAGGACGACAGTGCGTTCGCCGCCCGCTTCCCGCAACGCGATGTGCAGCTCACCGTCCAGCACGAGGAAGAACTCGTCGGTGTGCTCGTGCGCGTGCCACACATGCTCGCCCTCGACCTTCGCGACGCGGACGTCGTAGTCGTTGACGGCGGTGACGATGCGCGGGCTCCAGCGCTGGGTGAAGGAGGCGAGGGCGGCGGCCAGGGAGACGGGTTCGGTGCTCATGCGCCCAGCGTGCGGGATGCGTCGGCGGCCCCGCGAGTGCTAGGAATCGCACATGCCGCAAGATTCCTCTCAACCGGCCGTGAGCGCGCCGCACCGGGTCGCCGTGATCGTGGACGAGGGAACCAACCCCTTCGAGGTGGGTGTCGCCACCGAACTGTTCGGGCTGCCCCGGCCGGAACTCGGCCTGGACCGACCGCTGTACGAGGTCGTGCTGTGCACGCCCGCGCGCGAGGTGCGGATGAACCACGGGTTCTTCACCCTGACCGGCGGGCGTGGTCTGGAGGCGGTGGACTCGGCGGACACCCTCGTGGTGCCGGGCCGGCCCGACAACGTCGTCCCGCGCGGCCCCGACGTCCTCGACGCCATCCGGCGCACCCACGCGCGCGGGGCGCGGATCATGAGTTTCTGCACCGGCACCTTCGCGCTCGCCGAGGCCGGCCTGCTCGACGGGCGCCGGGCCACCACCCACTGGATGTGGGCCGAGACGTTCCGCGCGCTGCACCCGAAGGTGCGGCTGGAGTCCGACGTCCTCTTCGTCGACGAGGGCGGCATCCTCACCGCCGCGGGCAGCGCCGCCGCGCTCGACCTCGGGCTCTACGTCGTACGGCGCGACCACGGCGCGGAGATCACCAACGCCGTCTCCCGCCGGCTGGTGTTCGCCGCGCACCGCGACGGCGGCCAGCGCCAGTTCGTGGAACGCCCGGTGCCGGACGTGCCCGACGAGTCGCTGGCGCCGCTGCTCGCGTGGGCGCGGGCGCGGCTGGGGGACCCACTGACGGTGGCGGAGCTGGCGGCGCGGGCGGCGGTGAGCCCGGCGACCCTGCACCGGCGGTTCCGGGCGCAGCTCGGGACGACCCCGCTGGCATGGCTGACGGGAGAGCGGGTGGCCCTCGCCTGCCGGCTGATCGAGCGGGGTGAGATGCGGCTCGACGTGGTGGCGGCCAGAAGCGGGCTGGGCAGCGCCGCGAACCTGCGCGCGCGGGTGAGGTCCGGGACCGGACTCAGCCCATCGGCCTACCGGCGGCGTTTCGGGCCGGCCGCCGGGGAAGCCGTAACCGCATGAGATTCCTCGTGCGCGACCGGCTCCTCGGCATCGGTGACGACTACTGGATCGAGGACGACCACGGCAACAAGGTCTACCTCGTCGACGGCAAGGCCATGCGGCTGCGGGACACCTTCGAGCTGAAGGACGCCCGTGGGCGGGTCCTGATCGACATCCACCAGAAGATGTTCGCCCTGCGCGACACGATGGTGATCGAACGGGACGGCGAGCCGCTGGCCACGATCCGCCGCAAGCGGCTGTCGCTGCTGCGCAACCACTACCGGGTGGCCCTGGCGGACGGCCGCACCGAACTCGACGTCAGCGGCAAGATCCTCGACCGGGAGTTCGCGGTCGAGTACGACGGCGAGCTGCTGGCCGTCGTCTCGCGGCGGTGGCTGCACGTGCGCGAGACGTACGGCGTCGACGTCGTACGGGAGGACGCGGACCCGGCGCTGCTGATCGCGGTGGCGGTGTGCGTGATCCACCTCGCCGACAAGGAGCGCGAGGACTAGGACCGGCTCGACCGGCCCGTGCGGCGGGACGCGCGGCGGGGAGCGGCGGGCGTCAGGGCCGACGTGCGGGCGTGGGCAGGCCGAGCACCCGGTCCTTCAGGGCCGGGAACTGCTCCCGGGTCGTGGCGACCCTGGACGGGTCGAACTCGACCGTCAGGATCTCCTCGCCGGAACCGGCCTCCGCGAGCACCTCGCCCCACGGGTCCACCACGATCGAGTGACCCGCCTGCGGAACTCCGGCATGCGTCCCGGCCGTTCCACACGCGAGCACGAACGCCTGGTTCTCGACCGCCCGCGCCCGGGCCAGCAGCGTCCAGTGCGCCCGGCGGCGCTCCGGCCAGCCCGCGGGGATCACCAGGGTCTCGGCGCCGGCGTCGACGAGACCGCGGAAGAGTTCGGGGAAACGGAGGTCGTAGCAGGTGGCGACACCGACGGTCGTCCCGGGGAGGCGGACCGTCACCAGTTCGTCGCCCGCGCCCATCAGCACGGCTTCACCCTTGTCGAAGCCGAAGCGGTGGATCTTGCGGTAGACGGCGGCCGGCTCACCGGAGGGGGAGAAGACGACAGACGTGTTGTAGAGGGCGCCCTCGCCCCCGGCGGAACCGTCGCCCGACGGAGCCCGCTCCGGGATCGAACCCGCGTGCAGCCACACGCCCGCGTCGCTCGCCGCCTTGGCCATGGCCTCGTACGTCGGCCCTTCCAGGGGCTCGGCCGCGCCGCCGAACTCCTCGTAGGCGAACGCTCCGGTGGTCCACAGCTCGGGCAGCACCACGAGGTCGGCCCGACCTGCCTGTTCCCGCACCAGCGCGGCGACCCGCACCCGTCGCGCTTCGACCGATTCGCCCTCTTCTACAGCGATCTGGATCAGCGAGGCGCGCACACTACCACCGTCCTGGCATTCGAGTCGTTCACACGGGCCTACGATCGTCACACGAAAGCACTGCCGGGGTGCCTCACAGCAGCGTAACTTGGGGGTCCCTCCAGTCTCGAGCGCAGCCGAGAACCGGGGGGGGTCCGAGACACCCGCCGACACTGCCGACACCGCCACCTCCCGCTGGCAACGCCGCCACAACCCGCCCGAGTACCGACCGCCGAGGGGTCCCGTTTCCGTGAGTCTGCATCCCACCCTCCAGCCCTACGCCGACGCCTGGACCCACTCCATCGAAGCGATATCCGAGCTGGTGCTGCCGCTGGTGGAGGCGGACTGGAACCGCCGGACGCCGTGCCCCGGCTGGTCGGTGCGCGACATCGTGTCGCACGTCATCGGGCTGGACTGTGAGATGTACGGCGACCCGCGCCCCATCCACACCCTCCCGCGCGACCTGTACCACGTCACCAACGACATCCAGCGCTACATGGAGATGCAGGTCGACGTCCGCCGCCACCACACGGCGCCCGAGATGACGTCCGAGCTGGAGTACACGGTCATCCGCCGCAACCGCCAGCTGCGCAACGAGTCGCGCCAGCCCACCACGATGGTGCGCGGCCCGCTCGGCACCGAGCTCACGCTCGAGGAGTCCATGCGCAAGCACGCTTTCAACGTGTGGGCGCACGAGCAGGACCTGCGCGCCGCCCTCGGCCGCCCCGGCAACCTCGACTCGCCCGGCGCGCACATCGCCCGCGACGTGCTCCTCGCCGAACTCCCGGCGGTCGTCGCCGAGAAGGCCGACGCCCCGCGCAGCTCCGCGGTCGTCATCGACGTGCACGGGCCGATCGAGTTCCTGCGCACCATCCGCGTCGACATCCAGGGCCGCGGCACCCTGGAGACGGCTCCGGCGCTCGGCCCGGCCGCCGCGTTCACCCTCGACTGGGAGACGTTCGTACGGCTGGCCTGCGGGCGGGTGACGGCGGAGGCGGCGGCCGACCGGGTGAAGGCGGAGGGCGAGCCGGAGCTGACGGCCGCGATCCTGCGGAACTTCGCGGTCACCCGGTAGCCGGCGGCAGCCCCCCTCGGCAGAACGCGGCAGAAAGGGCCCGTCGTGAGATCACGACGGGCCCTTTCCGAGAGCGTCACCGGTCGAGCGGGTGTCAGCCCAGCTTGGCGAAGCCGTAGTTCAGCAGCTTCGTCGCGTCGGCGGCGCGCACCGTCGCGTTGGTCGAGGCCAGCACCGTACCCACGACGGTCTTGCCGTTACGGGTGGCGGCGAAGACGAGGCAGTACTTCGCCTCCGGGCCGGAGCCCGTCTTCACGCCGATGGCGCCGCTGTAGCTGCTCAGCAGCGTGTTGGTGTTGGTCCAGGCCGCCATGGTGCGGGTGGAGCCGGTCTTGGTGACGGTCTTGGCGGTGTACGACTTGGTCTTGACGATCGCACGGAAGTTGGCGCTCTTCAGCGCGTTGCTGGCGAGCTTCGTCAGGTCCTTGGCGGTCGAGTAGTTCGACCCGTTGCCGATGCCGTCGAACGAGTCGAAGTGCGTGCTCGTCATGCCGAGCTGCTTCGCCTTGGTGTTCATCTTGCCGATGAACGACTTCACGCGAGCGGCGCGGGTGGTGCCCGTGCCGAACTTGTCGGCCAGCGCGTACGCGGCGTCGCAGCCCGACGGCAGCATCAGCCCGTAGAGCAGCTGACGGACCGTGACCTTGTCGCCGACGATCAGGCGCGCGGACGAGGCGCCCTTGGCCACTATGTAGTCGCTGTAGGCCTTCTGGATGGTGACCTTGGCGTCCAGGTTGAGGTTCGCCTGGGCCAGCACGACCTTGGCGGTCATGATCTTCGTGGTGGAGCCGGTGGACAGCTTCGTCGTCCCGGCCTTGCTGTAGAGCGCGGCGCTGTTCGCGTTGTTCATCACGTAGCCGGCCTTGGCGGCGATCGTGGGCGTCGTGACGGCTTGTGCGGGTGCCGCGGTGAGGGCTCCGGTCGCGAGCACTGCGCCGACGGTTACGGCGACGGACGCGGCCCTGCGGACTCGGATGCCCTTGGTGGCGGTTATCAACTGAAATACCCCGATTACGTCGAATGCCCCTGCGATGCGGCCAAGTTGAAGGGGGAAGAAAGAAGAGGGCCGCATGTGTGTGACACGTAAGTAGCACAGAAAGTTGTGCGCCTGCTGGGCCGAATTTCCGATTACTTGACCCGGCTCTTACCCGGACCCCGCCCACTCCGCCGTCCACCCCGCCGCCCAGGCCCTGCACCCGTCCCGCCTCCCGCACCTCTTCCCGCCTCCGCCGGCGGTCCGCCACGGGGTCGGCCACGGGACAGCCGCAGGTCCGCCACGGGTCCGCATTCTGGACCGGCCACCCGTTGCGTACGTGTTGTATCTATCCTGTGGGCATGCCGTCCTCAGCCCCGCCCGCCCCCGTCCCCGTGAAGCAACCGCCCGCCGCCGACCGGGTGTACGCCCACGTCAAACAGGGTGTCCTCGACCGTCGTTACCAGGGCGGCACCCTCCTCACCGAGGGCGAGCTCGCCGAGGCCGTGGGTGTCTCCCGCACTCCGGTGCGCGAAGCGCTGCTGCGGCTGGAGGTGGAGGGGCTGATCAAGCTCTACCCGAAGAAGGGCGCCCTGGTCCTGCCGGTCTCCGCACAGGAGATCGCGGACGTGGTGGAGACCCGGCTGCTGGTGGAGGAGCACGCGGCACGCAAGGCGGTCCCCGCGTCGGCCGCGCTGATCGAGCGGCTGGAGGAGCTGCTCGCCCAGCAGAAGGCGCAGGCCGCGGCGGGCGACCTGGCCGCGGCCGCCGTGACGGACCGCTGTTTCCACGCGGAGATCGTCCGCAGCGGCGGCAACGACATCCTGTCGAGGCTGTACGACCAGCTCCGCGACCGTCAGCTGCGGATGGGCGTCGCCGTGATGCACTCCCACCCCGACCGGATAGCCAAGACGCTGGGCGAGCACGAGGAGATCCTGCGCGCGCTGCGTTCCGGTGACGCCGAGGCCGCCGTCGAGATCGTGCACCGGCACGTCGGCTGGTTCTCGCACCTGGCCCGCGGGGAGGTCCGATGAGCGCCGGCCCGCGCCGGGTGAACTCCACCCTTGCGGGTGATCCGCCGGGCGGACGGCGCGCGATGGCCGTCTGGGGCATCGGCGTGTCGGTCTACTTCGTCGCGGTCATCTTCCGCACCTCCCTGGGAGTGGCCGGCCTCGACGCCGCCGAACGCTTCCACGTGAACGCCTCGGCCCTGTCCACCTTCTCGATCCTCCAGCTGCTGGTCTACGCGAGCATGCAGATACCGGTGGGCCTGCTCGTCGACCGGCTCGGCACGAAGAAGGTGCTGACCATCGGCGTCGTGCTGTTCACCGCCGGCCAGCTCGGTTTCGCCTTCTCCCCGTCCTACGGCACGGCCCTGGCCTCACGCGCGCTGCTCGGCTGCGGGGACGCGATGACGTTCATCAGCGTCCTGCGGCTCGGCAGCAGGTGGTTCCCGGCACGCCGCGGACCGATGGTCGCGCAGCTGGCGGGGCTGGCGGGGATGGCGGGCAACCTGGTCTCCACCCTCGTCCTGGCCCGCCTCCTGCACGGCATCGGCTGGACGGCGGCCTTCGCGGGCAGCTCCCTGGCGGGCGTGGTCGTCCTCGTCCTCCTGCTGCTCTTCCTGAAGGACCACCCCGAGGGCCACGAGCCCACGCCGTTCCCGCATCAGGGCGCGGCGTACGTCCGCCGTCAGATCGCCGCGTCCTGGCGCGAGCCGGGCACCCGCCTCGGCCTGTGGGTGCACTTCACCACGCAGTTCCCCGCGATGGTGTTCCTGCTCCTGTGGGGCCTGCCGTTCCTGGTGCAGGCACAGGGCCTGTCGCGGGCGACGGCCGGCGAACTCCTGACCCTGGTGGTGCTGAGCAACATGGTCGTGGGCCTGGTCTACGGCCAGGTCGTCGCCCGCCACCACGAAGCCCGGCTGCCGCTGGCCCTGAGCACGGTCGGCGCGACCGCCCTGATGTGGGCGGCCACGCTCGCCTACCCCGGCGACCGGGCCCCGATGTGGCTGCTCGTGACGCTCTGCGCGGTCCTGGGCGCGTGCGGCCCCGCCTCCATGCTCGGCTTCGACTTCGCCCGCCCGGCCAACCCGCCCGAGCGTCAGGGAACGGCCTCCGGCATCACCAACATGGGCGGTTTCGTGGCGTCGATGACGACGCTCTTCGCGGTCGGCGTGCTGCTGGACGCGACCGGCGACGACTACACGATCGCGTTCTCCTGCGTCTTCGTCCTCCAGGCCGTCGGCGTCAGCCAGATCCTGCGGCTGCGCGGCCGGGCGGCCCGACGCGAGCGGGAGCGGCTGGTCGCGAGCCGGGTGGAGACGGTGCACGTGCCGGCGCAGACGGCATAGCCGCCACGGATGCCGTAAATGCCATGGACGGCGTGGGCGGCACGGAGGGCGTAGGCGGTCCAGGCGGCGTGGCCCGTGTGGTCGCCGGCGCCGCGTACGCGCTGTCCGGGGCTTCCTCCCGACGGCGAAACCCAGTTGTCCGGACGGCCGTTCGACGTCTACCGTCGGGCCTCGTCGACGTGTAGCTCAGTAGCCAGAGCGCCGGGCTGCAGACCCGGAGGGCGCAGGGGCGGAACCTGCCACGTCGGCTCATCGACGTGTAGCTCAGCAGCCAGAGCACCGGGCTCTTCACCCGGAGGGCGCGGGGGCGGCACCCGCCACGTCGGCTTATGAACGACGACGCTGACCAGCAGCACCTCGCAGAGGCCAACCCGGGCTACGCCTACGGCCAACTGGCCGGGGCGCTCAGGACCGCGCAGACCCACGAAGACCCGGACACCCGCCGGCGCGCCGGGGAACGGCGGCGTGCCTGGCGTTCCGTGCTGGCCGGCATGACGAACGGGCTGCTCACCATCGGCTCCCGCACCCCGGTACGGGATCTGCCCGCGTGGGTGACGCCCGAGGTGCTCCGGGGCGGCTTCGCCACCGGCGCGCCGAGCGCCGGCGGACCCCTGACGGAGTACGAGTCCGAGGCCGCGCGCCGGGCCGGGGTGCCGCCGGACCGGCAGGCGCTGTTCACGTACTGGCTGTCCGAGGACGGGCTGGCCCGGCTCTGCGGCCTCCTCGACAGCGGACGGTACGAGGTGACCGTCCCCGAGGAGGCCGCCCTGCTCACCGTGGCCTGGCTGGCCCGGGCCGGGGAGACGGACGCGGCGCTCGCACTCGTCGAGGAACTCGCCCCGTTCGCGGGACGGCTGCGGTTCACGCCCCGCCCGTCCGCCCGCCCGGCGCCCGACGCCGGCACGGTGCACCGGCGGACCGTCGCCGAGGCCGGCGAGAGCCTGGCCCGACGGCGGGCCAGTACGGCGGTGGAGACCCAGCGGGAGGCGCTGGCCGTGTGGCAGCCGTTCGGCGACGAGCTGCTCGCCCACTGGCTGGAGACGGCCGACGCCGGACAGCCCACCCGGGTGCTGACGCGCGCCCCCGACGCGGCCTGGCACGGCCACGGCACCGAACTGCTGCGCCGCTACCGCGACCTGGCCGACCGTCACCCGCACTGCACCAAGCACCTCAAGCCCAAGGAGAACCTGGGCATCCTGCGCGGGGCGCTGGAGGAGACCGTCGCCGGACGGGAACTGGACGCCCGCCGGATCGGGCTGCTGCGGCACGCCGTCACGTCCATGGTGCGGCGGCGCGGACTGCCCGGCTCCGCGCCGCTCACCGCGCTGCGCCGGGAGCAGGCCGCGCAGGCGGCGCTGCCCTCGCACCACGCGCTGGCCCGGCTGGTGCTGCGCCGGCTGTCCGGGCTCGACCAGCGGGCGGGCGTGGCCGACGTCGCGCCGCTCGTCGCCCCGGTCGGCGAGGACGAGGCGCGGGAGACGGGGCTGCCCGCCGGCACGGCGGTCCCGGCCGGCGTCCGGCGGCCCGTCGAGGCCGCGCTGAGCGCGCCCCTGAGCACCCTCGTGGAGCGCGGCGTCGTGCCCTCGGCCGAGGTGCTGGCCGAGCTCGTACCGCAGCTCGTCGCCGCCACCACCGCGCAGGCCTACCCCGACCCGGCCCTGCGCACGCTGGCGGCCGCCCACCACCGGGCGTTCGCGGGCCGCCGTTCACTGCTGCTGCTCAACCTCCAGCGGCAGGTACGGGCGGAGGAGCTGCCGTGGGTGCGGGCCGTGGCCGGGCAGCGCACGGACGACGAGGTGGGCGCGGTCTCGGCCCTCGCGCTGCGCCGCCTCGGCGAACTGGCCGTGCGGGGCTTCCCCGCCACGATCCTGCCCAACCCCCTGATCCGTGAGCTGTCCCTGCTGGCCCGCCAGGCCGAGCTGGGCGCTCCCCTGGTCGAGGAGCTGGCGGCGGACATCTTCATGGGCACGTTCACGCCGAAGTTCCTCGCCTCGGCCCGGATAGCGGCGGAGCTGCTCGGCGGCGGTTCGCTCTACGAGCGCTACTACGCCATCGACTACCGGGCCGTCCGCAATCTGGCGATCGTCGAGGCGGGCGAGGCGTCGGCCAGGTCGTACGGGGCCAGGACGTCCCCCGGGTTCGCGAAGCTGTGTGTCCAGCGGGCCGAGGCCGGTTCGCCCCGGTCCCGGCGGAGGAGCGGATCGGTGGCCGCGAACGGCAAGGTGATCGAGCAGGCGCAGATCCTCACCACGCACAACCTGGCCACCCTGGTCCACCGGGTCGGCATCGCGCCGGCCGCGGGCTGGGCGGACCTGGCCCGCCGCTGCTTCGTCACCGTGTGCAGGCTGACCGGCCGCGTGCACGGCAACCCGCGCCCGCTGAGCACGATCAAGGACGTGGCCTACGCCTGGCGGCAGCTGGTGTTCCACCTGTCCCTCTGCACCCCGGGCGAACGGGCCCGCGCCCTGTCCTGGCTGCCTGAGGAGCTGACCCGGCACCCCGCCCATGTGGCGGGCCGGCTGGCCCCGGCCCTGACCGGCCTGTACCAGGTAGCCGAGGGCGGCCGGGCGGACGAGGGCACCGGCCGGCTGCTCCTCGGCTGGACCACGGACGAACACTGGCTGCGCCAGGACCCGACCGCGACGGACCCGACGTGAGCGGACCCGACGTAAGCGGACCCGACTTGAGCAGGCCCGAGGGCGGCGGACCCGACGGCGGCGGACCCGACCGGGGCGCGCTGAGACCGCCGGGCTGAGGGACGGCCGGGGTATGCCGCTGCGCTGAACCGCCGCGCTGGGACGGCCGGGCTGAGGCTGCCACGCGGAGGCAGCCAGGCGGAGGCAGCCAGGGGGAGGCAGCCAGGCGGAGAGAACCGGGCCCCGGGCCGCGCCCCAGGGTGCGCGGCCCTCAGGGATGCGCGGCCCTGAGGGCGCGGTCGCTTCTAACCCCAGGTGATCAGCTTCCTGGGCTGTTCCAGGATCGCCGCCACATCCGCCAGCACCTTGGAGCCCAGCTGCCCGTCCACCAGCCGGTGGTCGAAGCTCAGGGCCAGCGTCGTCACCTGACGTGGCTTCACCTTGCCCTTGTGGACCCACGGCTGGAGCTTGATCGCGCCGATCGCGAGGATCGCGGACTCGCCGGGGTTGAGGATCGGGGTGCCGGTGTCGACGCCGAAGACGCCGACGTTGGTGATCGTCACCGTGCCGCCCTGCATGGCCGCCGGGGAGGTCTTGCCGTCCCTCGCCGTCGAGACCAGCTCACCCAGGGACTCCGCCAGCTGCGGCAGCGTCTTGGCGTGGGCGTCCTTGATGTTCGGGACCAGCAGGCCCCTGGGCGTCGCGGCCGCGATGCCCAGGTTGACGTAGTGCTTGACCACGATCTCCTGCGCCGCCTCGTCCCAGGACGCGTTGATCTCGGGGTTGCGCTTGACGGCGACCAGCAGGGCCCTGGCGATCAGCAGGAGCGGGTTGACCCGCAGGCCCTGCATGTCCTTGTCCTGCTTGAGCTCCTCGACCAGCTTCAGCGTGCGCGTCACGTCGATCGTCACGAACTCCGTGACATGCGGCGCGGTGAACGCCGAACCGACCATCGCCGCCGCCGTCGCCTTGCGGACGCCCTTGACCGGGATCCGCGTCTCGCGGGCCGTGTCGTACGACGGCACGGGCACGGCCGCGGGGGTCGTGACCGGAGCCTGCGTCACCTGCGGCACCGGCTCGGCCACCGGGGCGGCCTGGGTCGCCGGGGCTGCCGGGGCCGCCGCCGCGTGGACGTCCTCGCGGGTGATGATGCCGTCCGGGCCGGACGGGACCACCGTGGCGAGATCGACGCCGAGGTCCTTGGCCAGCTTGCGCACCGGCGGCTTGGCCAGCGGGCGCTCGCGCCCGGCGGGCGCGCCGCCGTGGCCGTTCAGCTCCGCCGGGATCGTGGCCGGGACCTGGGAGACCGTGATCTCCGGGCCCTTGCGCGGCCGGCGCTTGGTGGAGGAGGCGGCCACTCCGTATCCGACGAGGACCGGCTGGCGGCCGGATCCCGCCGGCTTCGCCTCCTCGGCCTGCGCCGCCTCCGGCTTGCTCTCCGCGGTGGCCGGGGCGGCCGGGGCCTGCGCGGGCGTCTGCACGGCCGCCTGCGCCGGGACCTCGGCGACCGGGGCGGCGACCGGGGCATCGCCCGCCCCGCCCGCCACGTCGATCGCAATGATGGACATGCCCACGTCGACCGTGGTGCCCTCGGCGAAGTGCAGCGCGCGGACCACCCCGTCGTAGGGGATGGGCAGTTCGACGGCGGCCTTGGCCGTCTCGACCTCGCACACCACCTGGCCGTCCGTCACCGTGTCGCCGGGCTGGACGTACCACTTGAGGATCTCGGCCTCGGTGAGTCCCTCACCCACGTCGGGCATCTTGAACTCGCGTACGGACGCTTCCGTCATCGTCGTCACGACCCTCTCCTCAGTACGCCAGGGCACGGTCGACGGCGTCGAGCACCCGGTCCAGGCCCGGCAGGTACTCGTCCTCCAGGCGCGCCGGCGGGTACGGGGCGTGGTAGCCGCCGACCCGGAGCACCGGGGCCTCCAGGTGGTAGAAGCAGCGCTCGGTGATCCGGGCCGCGATCTCCGCGCCCGAACCGAAGAACACCGGAGCCTCGTGCACGACGACCAGGCGGCGGGTCTTCTCGACCGACGTCTGGATCGCGTCGAAGTCCAGCGGGGACACCGAACGCAGGTCCAGGACCTCCAGGTTCTTGCCCTCCTCGGCGGCCGCCGCGGCGACCTCCTGGCAGAGCTTCACCATCGGACCGTAGGCGACGAGGGTCAGGTCCGTGCCCTCGCGCACGACCTGGGCCTTGTGCAGCGGGCCGGGGATCGCCTCGGGATTGACCTCGCCCTTGTCCCAGTAGCGCCGCTTCGGCTCGAAGAAGATCACCGGGTCGTCGCTCTGGATGGCCTGCTGCATCATCCAGTACGCGTCGGACGCGTTGGACGGAGAGACGATCTTGAGGCCCGACACGTGCGCGAAGAGCGCTTCCGGCGACTCCGAGTGGTGCTCGACCGCGCCGATGCCACCGCCGTAGGGGATGCGGACGACGACCGGCAGCTTGACCTTGCCGAGCGAGCGCGCGTGCATCTTCGCGAGCTGCGTGACGATCTGGTCGTAGGCCGGGAACACGAAGCCGTCGAACTGGATCTCCACCACCGGGCGGTAGCCGCGCAGGGCCAGCCCGATCGCGGTGCCGACGATGCCGGACTCGGCGAGCGGCGTGTCGATGACCCGGCTCTCGCCGAAGTCCTTCTGCAGGCCGTCCGTCACCCGGAAGACGCCGCCGAGTTTGCCGACGTCCTCGCCCATGATCAGGACCTTGGGGTCGGCCTCCAGGGCGCGGCGCAGCGACTCGTTGATCGCCTTGGCCAGGGCCAGGTTCTTGGACGTCACGGTTTCGGCCATCTCAGTTTCCCCCCGCACCCGCGGCGAAGCCGCTGTCGGATTCCGTCGCGAACGATGCCTGGTAGGCCGCGAACTGGGCCCGCTCCTCGTCGACGAGCGCGTGTCCGTCCGCGTACACGTTCTCGAAGATGGCGAATCGGTCCGGGTCCGGCATGGCGCGGACCGCTTCGCGCACTCGCCTGCCCAACGCCTCGCTCTCCGCCTCGAGTTCCGCGAAGAATCCCTCGTCCGTGTGGTTTGACGCCTCCAGGTGGCGGCGCAGGCGCAGGATCGGGTCCTTCGCCTCCCAGGCCTCGCGCTCCTCGTCGGCCCGGTACTTCGTCGGATCGTCGGAGGTGGTGTGGGCGCCCATGCGGTACGTGTACGCCTCGACGAGGGTGGGTCCCTCGCCGTCGCGGGCCCGGTCCAGCGCCCACCGGGTGACCGCGAGGCAGGCCAGGACGTCGTTGCCGTCGACGCGGACGCCGGGGAAGCCGTAGCCCTGCGCGCGCTGGTACAGCGGCACCCGGGTCTGCTTCTCGGTGGGCTCGGAGATCGCCCACTGGTTGTTCTGGCAGAAGAACACGACCGGCGCGTTGTAGACGGCGGAGAAGGTGAAGGACTCCGCGACATCGCCCTGGCTGCTGGCGCCGTCGCCGAAGTAGGCGATCACCGCGCTGTCCGCGCCGTCCTTGGCGACGCCCATGGCGTAGCCGGTGGCGTGCAGCGTCTGGGAGCCGATGACGATCGTGTAGAGGTGGAAGTTGTTGCCGTTGGGGTCCCAGCCACCGTTGTTCACCCCCCGGAACATGCCGAGCAGGTTGGTCGGGTCGACCCCGCGGCACCAGGCGACGCCGTGCTCGCGGTAGGTCGGGAAGACGTAGTCGTCGTCGCGCAGGGCCCGGCCGGAGCCGATCTGGGCGGCCTCCTGGCCGAGCAGCGAGGCCCACAGACCGAGCTCGCCCTGGCGCTGGAGGGAGGTGGCCTCGGCGTCGAAGCGGCGGGTGAGCACCATGTCCCGGTAGAGGCCGCGGAGCTCCTCGGGGGTGACGTCGGCGACGTACTTGGCGTACTCGGCGTTCTTCGCGTTCTTGACCCGCTTGCCCTCCGGCGTCAGCAGCTGCACGAGCTCGGGCTCGGCGGACTTCCTGGCGGTGGTGCGGGTGGTGCGCTCGGTGCCGGTGGTGCCGGCCTTGCTTCCGGCGCTGCGTCGCGGCTTGCGCGCGGCAGTGCTCTCCACGGTCACGTGTGCTCCTCCGTCGGTCCGGCCCCCGGGGTCGCCGGGTGGCTGGGGGTCCCCCCGGCTCCGCAAGAGCCTGGGGGAGCGGCTCACCTGTTCCGGCACCCGTGCACGGGGTGGGTGTCACTCGGTCGGAACAGGCGTGACAGGTGCCCCGGCGAGCGCCCTGCGGTCATCACGTTACCCAGTGCTTCACATTTCTGTGAAACCCCTCTTGACCTGCGTTTTTGCTTGGATTTCCAAGTAAATCGGCAAAGTCGGGAGAGAGCCTGGTCACAGCCTTGCAGGAGGCCGGAGCAACGGCACGTTATCCCGGCCACCCAGTCCACGGGAAGAGTCAGTTTGTGACACGGACCGCGTACACGAAGAAGGAGAAATCATCTTTTTTCCACGCGCCGACCCCCGTGGCGGGCGCGCATCCCCGGCCACCCGGCCCGCCGTCGCGCTGCCCGGCGTACGGCTCGCGGCACGCCTTCACGTCGCCCGGAGCGATCCGAAGTGGCCGCCTGTGACAGTTGTTGATCCTTAGTGACTTTCTGTGACAACGCCCAGCTCACAGCCTCGGATCGTGCCCTAGCATCGGGCGCGTGCCGCGCTCCTGTGTACCCCCCTTAGTACTTCATGCGCCCCCTCTGGGCGCCCTGCTCCGCCGGTACGCCGCCGGCACCGCGCTCACCTGTGAGCCCGTCGACGAGGGGCTGCTGAACCGCGGCTACCGGCTGCGCACCACCCGGGGCCGCTATTTCCTCAAGCACCATTTCGACCCGGACACCGCCGACCCCGCCTCCATCGCCCGCCAGCACCGGGCCACCGAACGCCTGGCCGACCTCGGCGTCCCGGTCGCTCCCCCGCTGCCCGGCCGCGACGGGCGTACGGTCGCCGTCGTCGGCGGCCACGCCTACGCCCTCCACCCGTGGATCGACGGCCGCCACCGCCACGGCGCGCAGCTCACCCCCGGCCAGTGCGGCCGCCTGGGAGCGCTGCTGGGGGTGGTGCACGCCAGCCTGGAACACGTGATGCGGACGGCCCACGGATCCCGAGGGCGGGGCCCAGTACCCCCGCCGCGCGGCCCGGAGCCCGCCCCTGCCCGCCGCACCGCCCCGCCCGAGCCCGCCGCCCGAGCCGGGGCCGGTGCGCCCGTGGAGCCGCCCACCGCGGCCGAGCGCACCACGCCCGCCGAACGCACCCCGCCCGGCGAGGCCGCCGTCGCCTCGGCGAGCCCCGAAGCCGCCGACACCTTCGCCCTCATCGACGATCTCCTCGCGCGCGTGCGCCGCCACCGCCCCGCCGACTCCTTCGACGAACTCGCCCGCCACCGCCTCCTGGAACGGCGCACGCTGCTCGAACGGCACGCGGACCGGCGCCCACCGCACGGCGGCCCGGTCGGCTGGGTGCACGGGGACTTCCACCCGTTCAACCTGCTCTACCGCGGGGACGCCCCCGCCGCCATCGTCGACTGGGACCGGCTGGGCGTGCAGCCCCGCGCCGAGGAGGCCGTGCGCGCCGCCGCGATCTTCTTCGTCCGGCCCGACGGCACCCTCGACCTGCCGAAGGCGCGGCAGTACGCCCGCGCGTACCGACACGCGGCCGGGGCCACGCCCTCGGAACTCGCGGCGGCCGTGCACCGGGTGTGGTGGGAGCGCCTCAACGACTTCTGGATGCTGCGCTGGCACTACGAGCGCGGCGACACCCGCGCGGACTCCCAGTTCCCGGCCGCCTCGGCCCTCGTCGTGTGGTGGACCCGGGAGTACGACGCGGTGTGCGGCACGTTCGCGGACTGACCCGGGCTCCCCCCACCCGGCACGCGCGCGTGATGCCCTGTGGACGCGGCACGCGCGCGTGGAGCCCCGTGACGGGGTCCACGCGCGCGTGAGGGGTCGTTACGTACGCCGCCGGGTCAGCCGAGGCTGCCGAGCGTGGTGCCGCCCTGGTCGGCGCCGCCGGTCTCGGTGTCCGTGGGCTGGTCGCTCGGCTCGGTCTCCGTGTCGGTCGGCTCGTCCGAGGGCTGGGTCTCCGTCTCCTCGTCGGTCGGCTCGCTGCTGGCCGACTCGGAGGGGGTGTACTGCGGCGTGTCCGAGGGCGTGTACGACGGCGTCCAGTTCGAATCGGAGTTCGAGCCGGAGTTGTCGTCCGAGGTGTCGTCCGAGGACGACTCGGTCGCCTGGTCGCTCGGCGTCTCGCTGGAGGTGTCGTCCGTCGCGGACTGCGAGGTGGACGGCGACGGCGAGGTGTCGGCGTCGCCGCTGCCCTTGCCCTGGCCGTTCAGCGCGAGCGCGACGCCCGCGGCGATGGCGATCACCGCGAAGACGGCGAGGATCCACAGCTTGCCGCGGCCGCTGCCCTTGTTGCCGTGCCCCTCGAAGCCGCCGTCGTCACCGCCGCCGTAGCCGGTGGGCAGGATCGGCTGCGGGATCTGCGAGGTGCTGGAGCCGTCGGCGCCGTGCATCGGCGTGGTCGTGCTCGCGAAGCCGCCCGCGGGCGTGCCGCGGCCGTCGGGCACGCCGACCGGGCCGGTGTTCCAGGTGCCGGTGTGGCCGCCCTGGTCGTAGAGCATCTGGAGCCCGTACTGGACCAGACCGCGCATCTCCTCCGCCGTCTGGAACCGGTCGTCGGGGTCCTTGGCCAGGGACCGCATGACGAGACCGTCGAGTTCCGGCGGGCACTGGCCGTCCGAGGTCTGCGACGGCGGCACCGGGATGTCCTGCACGTGCTGGTAGACCACCGACAGCGGCGTCTCGCCGGTGAACGGCGGCCGCAGCGCGAGGAGTTCGTACAGCAGACAGCCCGTGGCGTACAGGTCGGAGCGGTAGTCGACGGCCTTGCCGAGCGCCTGCTCCGGGGAGAGGTACTGCGGGGTGCCCATGACCATGCCGGTCTGCGTCATCGTCGTGGACGCCCCGTGCAGGGCGCGCGCGATGCCGAAGTCCATCACCTTGACCGCGCCGTTGTGCGTGATGATCACGTTCGCCGGCTTGATGTCACGGTGCACGATGCCGTGCTGGTGCGAGTAGGCGAGCGCCTCCAGCACACCCGAGGTGATGATCAGGGCCTGCTCGGGCCCGGGCGCCTCGGCGTTGAGGAGGAGATCGCGGATGGTGCGTCCCTCGACGATCTCCATCACGATGTACGGCACGCTCTGGCCGCCCACGAAGTCCTCGCCGGAGTCGTACACGGCGACGATCGCATGGTGGTTGAGGCCGGCCACCGACTGGGCCTCGCGCGTGAAGCGGGCCTTGGACACGGGGTCCTCGGCGAGATCGGCGCGCAGCAGTTTCACCGCGACGGTACGTCCGAGACGTACGTCCTCGGCCGCGAACACCTCGGCCATGCCACCTCGGCCGAGTCTGCGGGTGAGCCGGTACCGGCCGTCCCCGACCAGCCCGCCGTTGCCCCAGTTCTCCGGCGCATCTGACATACCGCCGCCAGTCGCCTCGGGGTCGGACGGGCCCTGAGCGCGCTGCTGTGCCATCAGTCCTCGCCGTCGTTTCTGCCCGCGGAACGCGCGGTGTTGTTACGGTCTCCGTCGGCCACGCTACAGCCTCCGCGCAAGCCTCCGGCCCCGGCCGATCCCCGCGACATGGTCCCGGGAGGGCCCGGGCGCCGGTCCGGGACGGACCGGCGCATCAAACCTGTACTCCGTACCGACGTGCAAATTCCGTGTACCGGCCGTACGGCACCTGTAACGCTTCCGCGACGCTTCTTTCTCGTAGGGTCACGGAACGGGCACCGAGCTTGACGTGTCAGTGGCCTACGGCAGACTGGCCGGGAATAGCACTTTCGATCAACGACAGTCAACGGCGCTCGAGGGCCTACGGGGGACGCAGAAGATGAGCCAGGACGGCGCGCAGGGCCGGTACACGGGGCGGGCGCTCGCCGCCGGCCGGTATCAGCTGCGCGACTTGCTCGGCGAGGGCGGCATGGCCTCGGTGCACCTCGCGTACGACGCCGTGCTCGACCGTCAGGTCGCGGTGAAGACCCTGCACACCGAACTGGGCCGCGAGCAGGCCTTCCGCGAGCGTTTCCGCCGCGAGGCCCAGGCCGTGGCCAAGCTCACGCACACCAACATCGTCTCCGTCTTCGACACCGGCGAGGACGACGTCGAGGGGTTGACGACGCCGTACATCGTCATGGAGTACATCGAGGGCCGCCCGCTCGGCTCGGTGCTCGACGAGGACGTACGGCAGCAGGGCGCGATGCCCGCCGACAAGGCGCTGAAGATCACCGCCGACGTGCTGGCGGCGCTGGAGATCAGCCACGAGATGGGGCTCGTCCACCGCGACATCAAGCCCGGCAACGTGATGATGACCAAGCGCGGTGTCGTCAAGGTGATGGACTTCGGCATCGCTCGTGCGATGCAGTCCGGGGTCACCTCGATGACGCAGACCGGCATGGTCGTCGGCACCCCGCAGTACCTCTCGCCCGAACAGGCCCTGGGGCGTGCGGTGGACGCCCGGTCCGACCTGTACTCGGTCGGCATCATGCTGTTCCAACTGGTCACCGGGCGGCTGCCGTTCGAGGCCGATTCGCCGCTTGCGATCGCGTACGCGCACGTGCAGGAGGAGCCGGTGGCTCCCTCCTCGATCAACCGGGCGCTGCCGCCGGCCGTCGACGCGCTGATCGCCCGCGCGCTGAAGAAGAACCCGAACGAGCGCTTTCCGACCGCTGTCGCCATGCGCGACGAGTGCCTGCGGGTCGCCGCCTCCTTCCAGCCGGCCCCGCCGAGCATCGTCCCGGGCGCGCAGACGTCGAGCGGCGCGGGCGTCGGTTCCGCGGTGTTCCCGCCGATCGGCCAGGGCACCCCGGCGCCCCAGGGCGGCGTCCAGTCGCCGTACCAGCCCGCCCCGACCCCGAACCCGTACGGCACTCCGACGCCCGCCTCCTACGGCTATCCCCAGCAGGGCTACCAGACGCCCGCTCCGGCCTACGGCCACCAGCAGGCCCCGCACACCCCGCCCGCGTACAACCTCAGCCCGCAGCCGTCCACCTCGGTGTCCTCGGGCGGTGGCGGCAACCGCAGGAACACGAAGGCGGTGCTCGTCGGCTCGGCCGTGGTCGCCGTGGTGGCGGTCGGCGGCCTCCTCGCCAGCCTCGCGGTGGGCGCGGGCGATGACGACGACGCCAAGGGCGGTACGACCAGCTCCTCGCCGTCGGCGACGAAGGCGGCGGACTACCGGGCGCCGGACACCTCCAAGACGATCGAGTCGACGGAGTGCTCCGAGCCGCAGGAGTCGTACAACGACCCCGACAAGATCCGGGTGCCGAACTTCAAGTTCAAGTACATCGGCTCGGTCAAGGAGTGCTTCCAGACCGCCGGCTGGCAGTACAAGATCACGAAGGTGGACGAGAACACGTACGGCGACGGGGCGGTCATGGACCAGTTCCCCTCCGCCGGGACGGACGTCGACCCGAAGGACATGCCCGAGATCGAGATCAAGGTCTCCACGGGCAACCCGGCGTCGTGACCGCCTGACGTCATGGAGAAGGGCCCGGCGCGGGAACGCCGGGCCCTTCTCGCGCTCTAGAGGTACGGGCCGCCCGAACGGCCGCCCGCGCGCGGGTCGTCGATGCCCTCGTGGCTCACCCCGGGCGGCAGCGCCCGGCGCATCTGCTCCAACTGGGCGCGCGCGGCCATCTGCTGGGCGAAGAGGGTGGTCTGGATACCGTGGAAGAGGCCCTCCAGCCAGCCGACCAACTGGGCCTGGGCGATACGCAGTTCCGCGTCGCTCGGAGTCGATTCCTCGTTGAACGGCAGGGAGAGCCGCTCCAGCTCCTCGACCAGCTCCGGCGCCAGGCCGTCCTCCAGCTCCTTCACCGAGCTCGAGTGGATCTCCTTCAGCCTGACCCGGCTCGCCTCGTCCAGAGGAGCCGCGCGCACCTCCTCGAGCAGCTGCTTGATCATGCTGCCGATCCGCATGACCTTCGCCGGCTGCTCGACCTGCTCGGTCACCGGGATCTCACGGGAGTCGTCGTCTGCGTCGATGTCACCGAGCGCCATGCCGTCCTGGCCTACGACCAGGATCTTCTGGGCGTTCTCCGGCGACCTTTCGTTCCTCGGCATCTCCATGCCGTCATTCTCTCGCACGTCCCCACCTCATCACCGTGGCACCCCCCGGGAAAGCTGATCCACTGTTTCCGTTCGGCGCAGTCCGGAATGCGACGACAGTTCCCCGATGTGAGGCTTGTCGCGTCTTTTCCAGGCGATCGGCCACCGGGAGGGGGTCACGGACGTGACTCCAAGGCAGCAGGCGTGGTGCGCGATGCGGACCGGCATGGGCGTCGGAGCGGGCGTGCTGGGCGTACTCGCGCTGCCCTACGGGGGCGTCTCGACATACGCCGCCGCCGCGCCGTACGCCCCCGCGTCGGCGTCCGCCACCCCGGCCCCCTCCTCCTCCGGGCCGGACCGGGCCGGCAGCCGGGCGGGCGAGGGACGCCAGCGGCCCGGCCGGGTGGGCGAGCGCGTGGAGGAGGAGACCGACGAGGAAGCGGACGCGGAGGACACGGAGGGCGAGGACAGCGCGGGCGACGACGGCGACCTCTCCGAGGGCACCGGCTCGTCCGAGTCGCCGCAGGCCGCCGCACCCGTGTCCTCGGCCCCGCCACGGGACGCCGCGCCGCAGGCCGTGGCACAGCCGGAGCGCGCCACCGGCCCGGTGCTTCAGATCCTGCCGCTGGGCAGCGGTCTCGTCCTCATCGGCCTGGGCATCGCCCTCGCCCTGGCCGCTCTGCGACTGCGCCGCACCTGAGACCGCCGCCGCGATCAGGGCGTGACCAGCAGCACCTTGCCGATGTGGCCGCTGGCCTCGACGATCCGGTGGGCCTCGGCCGCGTCGCTCATCGGGACCTCACGGTCGACGACGGGGCGGACATGGCCGGCGGCGAGCAGCGGCCAGACGTGTTCGCGCACGGCCGCCACGATGGCCGCCTTCTCCTCCAGGGGGCGGGCCCGCAGCGAGGTGGCGCTGATCGCGGCCCGTTTGCCGAGGAGGGCGCCGATGTTCAGCTCGGCCTTGAGGCCGCCCTGCATACCGATGATCGCGAGACGGCCGTTGACGGCGAGTGCCTGGACGTTGCGGTCCAGGTACTTCGCGCCCATGTTGTCGAGGATGACGTCGGCGCCCGCGCCGTCCGTGGCCTGCTTCAGCTCGGCGACGAAGTCCTGCTCGCGGTAGTTGATCAGGATGTCCGCGCCCAGCTCGGCGCACTGGTCCAGCTTCTCCTTGGTGCCCGCGGTGACGGCGACCCGGGCGCCGACGGCCTTGGCCAGCTGGATCGCCATGGTCCCGATACCGCTGGAACCGCCGTGCACGAGCAGCGTCTCACCGGGCCGCAGGTGGGAGATCATGAAGACGTTCGACCAGACGGTGCTGGTCACCTCGGGGAGCGCGGCGGCCCGCCGGAGATCGATGCCGTCCGGCACCGGCAGCAGCTGCCCGGCCGGCACGGCGACCTTCTCGGCGTATCCGCCGCCCGAGAGCAGTGCGCACACCTCGTCGCCGACGGTCCAGCCGGAGACGCCGGTGCCGACCTCGACGATCCGGCCGGAGCACTCCAGACCGGGGTAGCGGGAGGCGCCGGGCGGCGGCTCGTAGAAGCCCTGCCGCTGAAGGATGTCGGCCCGGTTGACGGCGCCGGCCACCACCTCGACCAGGACCTCGCCCGCGCCGGGTACGGGATCGGGGACCTCGTCCCACACCAGCGCCTCGGGACCACCAGGTTCGGAAATCGTGATCGCATGCATGGAGGGGACGCTACTCCTCCCCTCTCCTCACTCTCGATCATGCTGCCCGGCGGAATCGGCGGGCCCGGGAAACGGGACCGGGTGAAGCGCGAGGGAAAACGAGATGCGATCACCGATGAGTTCGGGCGACGGTAAAGGTCTCCCCATGCGTAGCCCAAGTACGCGGAAGGAACCCCCATGAGCCAGCACACCGCCGGCCTGGCGATCGAGACAGCGGGCCTGGTGAAGACGTTCGGCGAGACCAGGGCCGTGGACGGCGTCGACCTCGCCGTCCCCGCCGGCACGGTCTACGGCGTCCTCGGCCCGAACGGCGCGGGCAAGACGACCACCGTGAAGATGCTCGCCACTCTGCTGCGTCCGGACGGCGGCCAGGCCCGCGTCTTCGGCCACGACGTCGTCCGGGAGGCCGACACGGTACGCGGCCGGGTGAGCCTCACCGGCTAGTACGCGTCCGTGGACGAGGACCTCACCGGTACCGAGAACCTGGTGCTGCTCGGCCGGCTCCTCGGGCACGGCAAGAAGGCCGCCCGGGAGCGGTCCGCGCAGCTCCTCGCCGCGTTCGGGCTGACCGACGCGGCCGGAAAGCAGGTCAAGCACTACTCGGGAGGCATGCGGCGCCGGATCGACATCGCCGCGTCCATCCTCGGCACGCCCGACCTGCTCTTCCTCGACGAGCCGACCACGGGGCTCGACCCGCGCAGCCGCAACCAGGTGTGGGACATCGTGCGGGCGGTGGTCGCCCAGGGCACCACCGTGCTGCTGACCACGCAGTATCTGGACGAGGCCGACCAGCTGGCGTCCCGGATCGCCGTCATCGACCGGGGCCGGGTCATCGCCGAGGGCACGAAGGGCGAACTGAAGGCATCCGTCGGCGCCGGTTCCGTCCATCTGCGGCTGCGCGACGCCGAGCAGCGGCCGACGGCCGAGCAGGTGCTGCGGCTGGCCCTGGACGCGAACGTCCAGCGGGAGCCGGACCCGGTCGCGCTGACCGCCCGGCTCGACGCGGCGGTCGGCGACACCGCCGCCGCCCAGGCCGCCCGCGCCCTCGGGGAACTGGCCCGGGCCGGGGTCGTCGTCGACAACTTCTCCCTGGGCCAGCCCAGCCTGGACGAGGTGTTCCTCGCCCTCACCGGACACGACACGAAGACCGAAGCCGGCCCCGGGACACCGGACGGCCCCGACACGGCGGCCGCTGCCGGTACACCGGCCCGCGGCCGGAGGGGCGAGGTGGCGGCATGAGCACCGTGACCGGCACGGACGTCCAGGAACTCGCCCCCGTCAGCGCCGAGTCGCTGGCCGCGCTGCTCGTCGCGCAGGAGCGGCCGCCGCGCCCGAGCGCGCTCTCGGCCTCCCTCACCTTCGGCTGGCGGGCGATCCTCAAGATCAAGCACGTGCCTGAGCAGCTCTTCGACGTCACCGCGTTCCCGATCATGATGGTGCTGATGTACACGTACCTGTTCGGGGGCGCCCTGGCCGGGTCCCCGGAGGAGTACATCCAGTTCCTGTTGCCGGGCATCCTCGTGATGTCGGTCGTGATGATCACGATGTACACGGGTGTCTCGGTGAACACCGACATCGAGAAGGGCGTCTTCGACCGCTTCCGGTCGCTGCCGATCTGGCGGCCGTCGACGATGGTCGGCTATCTGCTGGGCGACGCGCTGCGCTACACGATCGCGTCCGTCGTCATGCTCACCGTGGGCATGGTCCTCGGCTACCGGCCGGACGGCGGGCTCGCGGGGGTGGTCGCCGGAATCGCCCTGCTGGTCGTCTTCTCGTTCGCCTTCTCGTGGATCTGGACGATGTTCGGGCTGCTGCTGCGCACCGAGAAGTCGGTGATGGGCGTCAGCATGATGGTGATCTTCCCGCTCACCTTCCTGTCCAACGTGTTCGTCGACCCCCGCACCATGCCGGGCTGGCTCCAGGCGTTCGTCAACAACAGCCCGGTCACCCATGTGGCCTCGGCGGTGCGGGGACTGATGGCGGGCGACTGGCTCGGCGCGGAGATCGCCTGGTCGCTGGGGTGGGCGGGGCTGTTCGTGCTGGTCTTCGGGCCGGTGACGATGCGGCTCTACAACCGCAAGTAGCCCCGACGCACAGGGCCCGACGGCTGCGTCTCAGGCCGGCGGGAGCGGCGGGACCCCGGGCATGCCGGGCGTCCCGAGCGGGGCCCGGGTGCGGTCCGGGCCCACCCGCACGATCGTGACCACCCGGTCCGTCGGTTCCAGCATGCCGATCGCCGGGTCGTCGTAGGCGAGGACGCGGTGCCCGCGGACGACACTCACCACCAGGTCGTCCGTCTCCCGTGGTCCGCGGCCCGCCTCGGCCTTGGTGACGGGCCGTTCCACGAGGTCGAGTCCGTCGCCCTGCTGGATGAGGTCCTCCATGACCCTGCCCGCCGCCGGACTGAGCACGGACAGGCCGAGGAGCCGGCCGGCCGCTCCGGCGCTGGTGATGACCTCGTCGGCGCCCGACTGCTTGAGCAGCGGTGCGTTCTCCTCCTCGCGGACCGCCGCCACGATCTTCGCCCCGGGGTTGAGCTGGCGGGCCGTCAGCGCCACGAGGACGGCCGTGTCGTCGCGCTGGGTCGCGATGACGATCCGTCCGGCACGCTGCACCTCGGCCCGCCACAGCACATCATTGCGGGTGGCGTCCCCGACCACGCCCTCGTAGCCCTCGGCCTTCGCCGCGTCGATCACCTTGGCGCTGGGGTCGATCACCACGACCTGCTCCTTGCGCAGGCCCGCCGCGCAGGCCGTCCGGATCGCGGACCGCCCCTTCGTACCGAAGCCGACGACGACAGTGTGGTCGCGCAAGGGGACCTCCGGGATCATGGATATCTGTGGCTCATGGACACGTGTTGCTTCATGACGGGTACGAGCCCGCCGGGAACCATGGTGCCCACCGATCGGATCACCGTCACAGGGGGCACACGATGAAGGACCACGAACGACAGCCGGCCGGCCCGGCCAGACTCACCCTCTTCAGGTCCCTCTGGTACCGCTCCCGCAGCGAGGCACGCGACGACGCGGAGGCGGGCCGTTCCATCACGATGCCCATGCGCATCGCCGTCCCCCCGCTCCAGCAGGTGCTGCGACGTCTCGCCATGGGCCTGCTGGTGCTGGCCCTCACCACGCTCATCGTCTACGCCGACCGCGACGGCTACAACGACAACTCGGACGGGTCCGTAGACCTCCTCGACGCCGCGTACTACGCCACCGTCACGCTCTCCACCACCGGCTACGGCGACATCACCCCGGTCAGCAGCACGGCCCGGCTCATCAACATCCTCGTCATCACACCGCTGCGCGTGGTGTTCCTGATCATCCTGGTCGGCACCACCCTGGAGGTGCTCACCGAGCGCACCCGTCAGCAGGTCCGCGTCCACCGCTGGCGGGCCCGCACCACCGACCACGTCGTGGTCGTCGGATACGGCACGAAGGGCCGCCACGCGGTGGAGACCCTCGTCGGGCAGGGCATCGCCAAGGACCGGATCGTCATCGTGGACGCCCAGCGCAAGTCCGCGCTCGCCGCCGGCGACGACGGGCTGGTGTCGGTGACCGGCGACGCCACCCGCTCCGAGACGCTCCTCAAGGCCGAGGTCCAGAACGCCTCCCGGGTGATCGTCGCCCCGCAACGCGACGACACGGCCGCCCTCGTCACCCTCACCGCCCGGCAGCTGAACCGGCGCGCGACGATCGTCGCGGCCGCCCGCGAGGACGAGAACGTGCCGCTGCTCAAGCAGAGCGGCGCGGACACCGTGATCACCAGTTCCAGCTCCGCCGGCCGGCTGCTCGGCGTCTCGATGGTCAGCCCGACCGTGGCCAGGACCCTGGAGAACCTGATGACCCTCGGCAACGGCCTGGATCTCATCGAGCGGTCGGTCAGCCAGGCGGAGGTCGGCAAGGCACCCCGCAGCTGCGCAGACCTGGTCGTGGCCGTGGTCCGGGGCAAGGAACTGCTGGACTACACCGACCCCCGGCTCACCCGACTCCAACTGGGGGACCGTGTGATCACCGTCAGCCGAGCCGTCCCGGCCCACGAGCAGGCATGACGCTGTTTCACGTGAAACAGGGCGCGAGGAACGCGCGGCCCGCCTGGAGATGGGGACGGGCCGAGACTGTTTCACGTGAAACACGGTGAATCAGGGCTGTTTCACGTGAAACAGGCGTCGATCCCGGCCGCCGCCCACGGCAGGTCGAGAAGTTCCGTCTCCTGACCCGCGCGGGCGCCGCCCGGCGGTACGACGGCGAGGGCGTCGGCCGCCGCGATGCCCCGCAGCATGGCCGGGCCGTTGTAGTGCAGCGGCACGGCATGATCACCCCGCAGGACGACCGGGATGAGCCGGGTGTCGTACGGGTGACCGTGCGCCGATTGCCGCAGCGGCAGCGTGTACGGCTCGGGAGCCGGCCGGGCGGCCAGGGTGCGCAGCAGCGGCTCGGCGAGCGTCAGCAGCCCGGAGACGGCCGCGAGCGGGTTGCCGGGCAGGCCGACGAGGTGCTGGTCCTCCTTGAGGCGGGCCAGCAGCATGGGGTGGCCCGGCCGCACCTTGACGCCGTCGACGAGGAGTTCGGCGTCGAGTCGGCGCAGGGTGGGGTGCACGTGGTCGACCGGTCCCGAGGCGGTGCCCCCGGTGGTGACGACGAGATCGGCGCCGGATGCGGTGATCGCCTTGTGCAGGGCCTGCGCGTCGTCACCGAGCCGGCGTACGGCGATGACCTCGGCGCCCAGCGCCCGCAGCCACGGGGGCAGCATCGGGCCGAGCGCGTCCCGGATGAGGCCGTCGTGCGGACGGCCCTCGGTGAGCAGCTCGTCGCCCAGCACGAGCACCTCGACCCGGGGCCGGGGGACGGCGGCCAGCGTGTCGTACCCGGCGGCGGCGGCGAGGCCGAGGACGGCCGGGGTCACCATCGCGCCGGCACGCAGCAGCTGGTCCCCGCTGCGGCACTCCTGACCCCGTGACCGGATGTCGTGGCCGTGCTGCATCTCGCGGGTCGGGTGCAGTCGGCCGTTGTCGTCGGTCCGGCCGTGCTCGCTGCGCAGTACCCCGGTGGTGTCCGGGGGGATCCGCGCGCCGGTGGCGATCCGCGCGGCCTCGCCGTCGGCCAGGCGCGCGGGCGCCGCACTGCCGGCCAGCACACCCTCCTCGCGTACGCGCCAGGGCCCGGGGCCGGCGACCGCCCACCCGTCCATCGCCGAGGTGTCGAAGGAGGGCAGGTCGGTGAGGGCCGTCAGCGGGGCGGCCAGCACGAGGCCGAGCGCGTCGTCGAGGGTCACGGACACGGGGGCCAGGCGGGCGGCACCGGACCGTGCGGCGCGGGCGGCGATCGTGCGGGCCTCGGGCCAGGAGGTCGCCCGGTGGCCGTGCTCGCCGGCGTCGCCCCGGTGACCGGTCTCGGGGGCCCGGGCCGGGGCGGAGGGGGAGGCGGAAGGCGAAGCGCCGCGGTCGCCTCCCTCGCCCTGAGCGGGGCGAGGGCCGCCGGCCGGGCGGGCGGTGCCGTTGCCGTCCTTCACGAGGGCGAGCGCCTCCTCGACGTCGAGGTCCTCGGCGTCGAGGCCCTGCCCGGTACCGCGGGCGGTCATCCGGCGTCCGGTCCGGAGCCGCCGGGCTCGTCGGCCTGCCGCACCTCGGCCTCCCCTCGCCCGGCCTTCTTCTCCTGCCCGGCGTCCTCCTGCTCGGCCTCCCGGGCCCAGCGCAGCGCCAGCGCGGCGGCCTTGCGGGCCGCCTCGGCGACGGCTTCGGGGCCTCCCCGGGCCTGCGCGGCCGCATAGCCGACCAGGAAGGTGGTCAGCGGCGCTGCGGGCCTGGCCACCCCGTGGGCGGCGTCGCGGGCGAGGTCGAGGAGGGCGCCGGTGTCGACGTCGAGGTCGATGCCCAGCTCGTCCTTGACTGCGGAAATCCATTCATCCAACACGTGGTCATGCTCCCTGATACGTGCCCTGGCGGCGGCGATGTCGTCCCAGGTGTCGCAGTCGAACGACGCGAGCGGGTCGGGGACGCGGGTGAGGTGGAGTCCGGCGGTCAGCCGGCGCAGCGGCAGTCCGGTGAGGCCGCCCTCGCGGGCGGTGAGCACCGCCAGTTCGCGGCGCAGGGCAGCCGTGCGGTACGCGGCGACGAGCGGCTGGTCACGGTCGTCGGCGTCGGTGAGCAGCACGCCCTCGGCCGGGCCGGCGCGCAGGGCGCTCAGCAGCCGCCGTACGGTGTCCGCCCCGAGGAAGGGCAGATCGGCGGAGAGGACGAGGACGTCGTCCGCCGCGGTGTGGCGCAGGCCGGCTTCGAGCGCGGCGACGGGTCCCGCGCCGGGCGGGTCCTCGCGTGCCCAGCGCACGGGCCGGGCGGTGGGGCGGGGGTCGGCGACGACGACGGTGGTGCGCGCGCCCGCACAGGCGCCGAGCACCCGGTCGAGCAGCGCGCGCCCGCCCACCCGCACGCCCGGCTTGTCGGCGCCGCCGAGCCGGCGGGCGCCGCCACCGGCGAGTACGACGGCGTCGTGGGCGGCGGGCTCGTTCGGGGTCACCCCCCGAGTATGCGGGCCGCCCTGGGGATGCGGGCCCGTCCGATCACGGGAAACGCCCGAATCGCCGGGGCCCGCCCGCAATCACAGGGTGCGCAACAGCACCGCCGGCCGCTCCACGCAGTCCGCCACGTAGCGCAGGAAGCCTCCCGCCGTGCCGCCGTCGCACACCCGGTGGTCGAAGGTGAGCGAGAGCTGGACGACCTGGCGCACCGCCAGCTCGCCCTCGTGCACCCACGGCTTGGGGACGATGCGGCCGATCCCGAGCATGGCCGCCTCGGGGTGGTTGATGATCGGCGTGGAGCCGTCGACTCCGAACACCCCGTAGTTGTTCAGGGTGAAGGTGCCGCCGGTCAGGTCGGCGGGGGTGAGGCGGCCGTCCCGGCCCGCCTCGGTGAGCCGGGCGAACTCCGCGGTGAGCCCCTCGGCGTCCCGGGCGTGCGCGTCGCGGACGACGGGCACGACGAGTCCCCGCTCGGTCTGCGCGGCGAAGCCCAGGTGGACGTGGTCGAACCGGACGATCTCCCGGGCCGCCAGGTCGACGGTGGAGTTGAGCTCCGGGAAGCGGGCCAGCGCCGCGGTGCAGATACGCGCGAGCAGCGCGAGGAGCGAGATCTTCGGCCCGCCGGACGCGTTCATCGCCGCCCTGGCCCGCATCAGCTCCGTGGCGTCGGCGTCCACCCAGCAGGTCGCGTCGGGAATCTCGCGCCGGCTGCGGGAGAGCTTGTCGGCGACGGCGCCCCGAACGCCCTTGAGCGGAACGCGGCGGCTGTCCGAGGGAGCGGAGGACCCGGGCGGCAGCTGTGCCGCCTGCTCCAGGGGACCAGGAACGGCCCCCCGCAACGCGTTCTCCACGTCCGCCCGCAGGATGAGCCCCTGGGGCCCTGAGCCCGTGAGCTCGCGCAGGTCCAGGTTGTTCTCCCGGGCGAGTCTGCGCACCAGGGGGGAGATCACGGGAACGGGGCCGGTGGAGCGGTCGGTCCCCTCGGCCGGGACGCCGGGGAGAACCGGGGCGGCCGGGACAGCCGGGGCGGCCGGAGCAGCCGCGACGGGCACGGAAGCGACGGGTTCCGGTCGCGCAGACCGGACGCGGCGCCTGCGCGCGGGTGCCTCCGAGGTGCCGTAACCGACGAGCACGTTGCCCGACCCCTCGGCGTCCCCGGCGAGAACGTCCGGGCCGCCGGTGGCCGGAGCACCGACCGCGACCGTGATCAGAGGGGCGCCGACGGGCAGTTCGGCGCCCTCCTCGCCGAAGCGGGCGGTGACCACACCGCCGTAGGGGCAGGGCACCTCGACCATCGCCTTGGCCGTCTCGACCTCGACGACCGGCTGGTCGACGGCGACGACGTCGCCGACCTGGACCAGCCAGCGGACGATCTCCGCCTCGGTGAGTCCCTCCCCGAGGTCGGGGAGCTTGAACTCCAGGACCTGTGCCATCAGTTCTCCGCCTCCCACTGCAACCGCGCGACGGCGTCCAGGATGCGGTCGACACCGGGCAGGTGGTGGCGCTCCAGCATCGGCGGCGGGTACGGGAGGTCGAACCCGGCGACGCGCAGCACCGGTGCCTCCAGATGGTGGAAGCAGCGCTCCGTGACGCGGGCCGCGATCTCCCCGCCGGGGCCCCCGAAGGAGCCCGACTCGTGCACGACGACGGCGCGGCCGGTCCGCCGCACCGAGGCGCAGACGGTCTCGTCGTCGAAGGGCACCAGGGAACGCAGGTCGACGACCTCGAGGTCCCAACCCTCGGCGCGCGCGGCCTCGGCGGCTTCGAGGCAGACCGGCACCGAAGGACCGTAGGTGATCAGCGTGGCGCTCCGGCCCGGGCGCCGCACCACCGCGCGGCCGATCGGTTCGACACTCTGCGGCTCCTCCGGGTTCCACGAGTCCTTGGACCAGTACAGGCGCTTGGGTTCGAGGACGATGACCGGGTCGTCGGAGGCGATGGCGGCGCGCAGCAGACCGTAGGCGTCGGCGACCGTGGCGGGCGTGACGACATGGAGGCCGGGGGTCGCCATGTAGTACGCCTCGGAGGAGTCGCTGTGGTGCTCGACGCCTCCGATGCCACCGCCGTAGGGCACCCGGACGGTGATCGGCAGGGGCATACGGCCGCGGGTGCGGTTGCGCATCCGGGCGACATGGCTGATGAGCTGCTCGAACGCCGGGTACGCGAAGGCGTCGAACTGCATCTCCACGACCGGCCGCAGTCCGTACATCGCCATGCCGACGGCCGTGCCGAGGATGCCCGCCTCGGCGAGCGGGGTGTCCGTGCAGCGGTCCTCGCCGAACTCGGCGGCGAGCCCGTCGGTGACCCGGAAGACGCCGCCGAGGGTGCCCACGTCCTCGCCCAGGACGTGCACGGACGGGTCGGCGGCCATCGCGTCCCGCAGCGCGCGGGTGAGCGCCTGCGCCATGGTGGCGGGCTTGAGGGCGACGGTGGTCATCGGTGCGTACCCTCCTGGTCGGCGTGCTCGGCCTCGAGCTCCGCCCGCAGCAGGGCCTGCTGTTCCCGCAGTTGGGGGGTGGGTTCGGCGTACACGTGGGCGAACAGTTCCATGGGGTCGAGGACGGCGTCCTGGTTCATGCGGGCGCGCAGGTCGGCGGCCATCGCCTCGGCGGCGTCCCGCGCGGACTGCTTCGCGTCGTCGTCGAGCAGCCCGCGCGTGGTGAGTTCGCGCTCCAGCAACTGGATCGGGTCGTGTTCGCGCCAGGTCTCGACCTCGGCGTCACCGCGGTAGCGGGTCGCGTCGTCGGCGTTGGTGTGGGCCTCGATGCGGTAGGTCACCGCCTCCACGAGGGTGGGGCCGCCGCCTTCGCGCGCGCGGCGTACGGCGTCGGTCAGCACCTCGTGCACGGCGGCCGCGTCGTTGCCGTCCACCAGGCGGCCCGGCATGCCGTACCCGACGGCCTTGTGGGCCAGCGAGGGGGCGGCGGTCTGCTTGGCGAGCGGTACGGAGATGGCGAAGCCGTTGTTCTGCACGAGGAAGACGACCGGGGCCTGCCAGACGGCGGCGAAGTTCAGCGCCTCGTGGAAGTCGCCCTCGCTGGTGCCGCCGTCGCCGACCATGGCCAGCGCGACCACGTCGTCGCCCTTGAGGCGGGCGGCGTGCGCGAGACCCACGGCGTGCGGCAGCTGGGTGGCCAGCGGGGTGCTCAGGGGCGCCACACGGTGCTCGTAGGGGTCGTAGCCGGTGTGCCAGTCGCCGCGCAGCAGGGTGAGGGCCTCGACGGGGTCCACACCGCGGGCGACGACGGCGAGGGTGTCGCGGTAGCTGGGGAAGAGCCAGTCCCGCTCCTGGAGGGCTAGCGCGGCGGCGACCTCGCAGGCCTCCTGGCCGGTGCTGGAGGGATAGACGGCGAGTCTGCCCTGCTTGGTGAGGGCGGTGGCCTGGACGTTGTAGCGACGGCCGCGCACCAGCTGTGCGTACAGCCGGCGCAGCAGCTCCGGGTCGGCCTGCGCGGCCGCGTCGGTGCCGAGGACGCGGTACGGCTCCGCGTCGGGCAGCAGCGGCGCGGGGTCGGTACGGGGCTGCCAGGCCGGCGGCGGAGTCGGCCGGTAAGCGCCCCGTTGCTCCATGACCGTCATGACGGCACCTCCTCGTGGAAGCGGCTACGGGAGGCGCGCCGGTTGTGATGCGCCTCACCTACCGATTGTTCGGTCGTCGGCACATTTTGGCTACAGCGCCCCTCAGGCTGTGGACAAACGGTTCTCCACAACCTGAGATGGGTGCAGGACGTCCATGGCAGGGAGGCAGGGGGACATGGCACCTGAACAAATGGCCGAAGGGCCGGAGAGCGGCACCACGCCGCCCCCGGGCAGCCCTCCGTCGCCGACCGGTGCCCCGTCGCCGCCCAGCGCCCCGTCGCAGGGCAACGCCCCGCTGCCGCCGCCGCGTCCGCTGGACGCCATCGACCAGGACATCCTCCAGATGCTCCAGGCGGACGGCCGCGCCTCGATACGGTCGGTCGCCGAGCGGGTCCACGTCTCGCGCGCCAACGCCTACGCGCGGATCAACCGGCTCATCGAGGACGGCGTCATCCGCGGCTTCGGCGCCCGGGTCGACCACGAACGCGCCGGTCAGGGCACGAGCGCCTACATCACGCTGAAGATCGTGCAGAACTCCTGGCGGACGGTGCGCGAGCAGCTCAGACTGCTGCCCGGCGCCTCGCACATCGCCCTCGTCGGGGGCGATTTCGACGTCCTGCTCCTGGTGCACACGCCCGACAACAGGGCGCTGCGCGAGGTGGTGCTCACCCGGCTCCAGGCGATCCCCGAGGTGCTCAGCACGCGCACGCTGCTGGTCTTCGAGGAGGAGGACCTGGAACCGCAGGGCTGAGCCTCGGCCGGGCGGGACCGGCGGCACCGCGGCTGAGCCATCAGGGGCAGGGGCCACCCAGGGAACCGCGGGGCTGAGCCCTACGGGGCCGTGCGCAGCCCCTCGAAGACCAGCCGCACGACGGCGTCGGCGACCTCGCTCTCGACCATCCCGCGGCCGCCCGGCCGGTACCACTCGACGATCGAGTTGATCATCCCGAAGACCAGTCGGGTCGCGAGCCGCACTTCCATGTCACCGCGGATGTCCCCGTCGGCGGCGGCCGCCTTCAGCAGTTCGGCGACCCGGTGGTCGAAGTCGCGGCGCCGCTCCAGGGCCCACCGCTCGGTGTCGGTGTTGCCGCGCACGCGCAGCAGCAGTGTCACGTAGGGCAGTTCGCCGATGAGCACCTCGACCATCCGCCGCACGACGTACTCCAGGCGCTCCGAGGCGTCCCCCACGCGCGCGTGCTCCTCCTCGAGAATCCCGAAGAGGTTGTCCAGCGCCCGGCTGACGGCCCGCCGCAGCAGTTCCTCCTTGCCGGCGACGTGATGGTAGATCGACGACTTGGAGATACCGGCAGCCTTGGAGAGGTGCTCCATGGAGGTGCCGTCGTAGCCGCGTTCGATGAAGACCTGGACGGCGACGGAGAGCAGCGTCTCCGGGGTGTACGTGTCGCGCTTGGCGGTGGTCACGAGGTGCCCTCCCGCTTCTCGGTGGCGTAGGAGTGCCGGTAGAGCGCGAGGGACGGCGCGTAGCGGCCCGAGGGGTCGCGCTCGTGCAGGTCGTCCAGGAGGGAGCAGGCCCAGGTGCGGCCCAGCCTGCGGCTCCACTCGAAGGGGCCGAGGGGGTAGTTCACGCCCAGGCGCATCGCGGTGTCGATGTCCTCCTCGGTGGCGACGCCCTTGGCCACGGCGTCGTGCGCGAGGTCGACGATCCGCGCGACCGTACGGGCGACGATCATGCCGGGGACGTCGCCGATGACGCTGACGTCCTTGCCGAGCGCCTGGAACAGGCCGATCGCCTCGGACATCGTCTGCGTGGAGGTGTCCTGGGAGGCGGACAGGGCGATGCGGGTGGCCTTGCGGTAGTCCAGGGCGAGGTCGAAGTAGACGACGTCGCGGAACTCCACGGAGGTCTGGCCGTCGGCGAGGGCGAGCTGGCCGTCGCCGGGCAGCACCAGGCGGGTGCCGTGGTCCTCCTCCTCCTCGCGGACCTGGATGCCCGCCTCGCGGATCAGCGCGAGCAGCTCGGAGGCGGGGCCCAGGTTGCCCTCGGCAACGACGTAGGCGGGCGGCCGGGCCTTCTCCGCGGTGTGCGGTTCGGCCGACTCGGCGGCCCCGCTGCCGGCGGAGTAGTCGTACCAGCCCTGGCCGGTCTTGCGGCCGAGGCGGCCCGACTCGACGAGGCGGCGCTGGGCGAGCGAGGGCGTGAAGCGCACGTCCTGGAAGAAGGACCGCCACACGGAGTGCGTGACCGACTCGTTGACGTCCTGGCCGATCAGGTCGGTCAGCTCGAAGGCGCCCATCCTGAAGCCGCCCGACTCGCGCAGGATCGCGTCGATGGTGGCCGGGTCGGCACCCTGCGCCTCGTAGACGGCGAACGCCTCGGCGTAGAAGGGCCGCGCGATGCGGTTGACGATGAAGCCGGGGGTGTCGGCGCATGCGACCGGCGTCTTGCCCCAGGAGCGGGCTGTCTCGTACGCGCGCGTGGCCGACGTGACGTCGGTGGCGTACCCGGAGACGACCTCGACCAGCGGCAGCAGCGGCGCCGGGTTGAAGAAGTGCAGGCCCACCAGACGACCCGGGTTGCGCAGGGCGCCCCCGACGGCGGTCACCGACAGGGACGAGGTGTTGGTGGCGAGCAGACAGTCCTCGCCGACGACGTCCTCCAGCTGCCGGAACAGCTCCTGCTTGGCATCCAGGAGCTCTACGACGGCCTCGACGACGAGGGAGCAGTCGGCGAGGTCGGAGAGGCTCTCCGCCGGCCGCAGACGGGCACGTGCCTCGTCCCGGTCGGTGGCGGCGAGGCGGTCCTTCTCGACGAGCCGGTCCAGCCGGGCGCCGATCGCGGCGGCCGCCTCCCGGGCGCGGCCGGGCACGGTGTCGTACAGCCGAACGGGGTGGCCGGCGACGAGCGCGACCTGGGCGATGCCCTGGCCCATGGTGCCGGTGCCGACGACGGCCACGGGGCTGCTGAGGTCGAGTGCTGTCATGTGCGCGATCCTCCCGCACTGGGTTTTCCACAGATGCGGCAGGCCCCCTTGTCCCGACCGATCGTTCGGTTACTCTAACCCTGACTGGCTGTTCCTGCCCAGGTTTCCGCCAGGTCATGAGCTCGACGGAGAGTTCTCAAGACGAGGAGTTGGTCCCGCATGGCCGCCGCCGAACCGACCGCGCACGCTCTGATCGCCCAGCACCGGCCCACCCTCGACCAGGCCCTGGAAGCGATCCGCACCCGCGCGTACTGGTCCCCGCACCCGGAACACCCCAAGGCCTACGGGGAGAACGGCAGCCTGGACGCCGCGGCCGGCAAGGCCGCCTTCGACGCCGTGCTGCACACCCGCCTGGACCTCGGCCAGCCCGGCACCGACGACTGGGTGGGCGGCGAGATCTCGCCCTACGGCGTCGAACTGGGCGTGACCTACCCGCACGCGGACGTGGACACGCTGCTGCCCGCCATGCGGGCCGGACAGGGCGCCTGGCGGGACGCGGGCCCGGAAGTGCGCGCGGTGGTCTGTCTGGAGATCCTCAAGCGGATCAGCGACCGGACGCACGAGTTCGCGCACGCGGTCATGCACACCTCCGGCCAGGCCTTCATGATGGCGTTCCAGGCGGGCGGCCCGCACGCGCAGGACCGCGGCCTGGAGGCGGTGGCGTACGCGTACGCGGAGCAGGTCCGCACGCCCGGCACGGCGGAGTGGAGCAAGCCCCAGGGCAAGCGCGACCCGCTCGCGATGACCAAGACCTTCACACCCGTCCCGCGCGGGATCGCCCTGCTCATCGGCTGCAACACCTTCCCGACGTGGAACGGCTACCCGGGCCTGTTCGCCTCCCTGGCCACCGGCAACGCGGTCCTGGTCAAGCCCCACCCGCGCGCGGTGCTGCCGCTCGCGCTGACCGTGGGCGTCGCCCGCGAGGTGCTCACCGAGGCCGGCTTCGACCCGAACCTGGTCGCGCTGGCCGCCGAGCGTCCCGGCGAGGGCATCGCCAAGACCCTGGCCACCCGCCCCGAGATCAGGATCGTCGACTACACGGGCTCGACCGCCTTCGGCGACTGGCTGGAGGCCAACGCCCGCCAGGCGCAGGTCTACACCGAGAAGGCCGGCGTCAACACGGTGATCGTGGAGTCGACCGCCGACTACAAGGGCATGCTCGCCAACCTGGCGTTCTCGCTCTCCCTGTACAGCGGCCAGATGTGCACGACCCCGCAGAACCTGCTGATCCCCCGCGACGGCATCCGCACCGAAGACGGCGCGAAGACCTTCGACGAGGTCGTCGCCGACCTCGCCCGCGCGGTCGACGGCCTCCTCGGCGACGACGCGCGCGCGAACGCGCTGCTCGGCGCGATCGTCAACCCGGACGTCAAGGCCCGCCTGGAGGCCGCCGCCGGCCTGGGCGAGGTCGCCCTCGCCTCGCGCGAGGTCGGCAACCCGGAGTTCCCGGACGCCATCGTGCGCACCCCGGTGCTCGTCAAGCTCGACGGGGCGCGGAAGTACTGGGACGGGGCGGACGACGAGGCCGCCTACCTGGACGAGTGCTTCGGCCCGGTCTCCTTCGCCGTCGCCGTCGACTCCGCGGCCGACGCGATCGCCCTGCTGCGGCGCACGGTGCGCGAGAAGGGCGCGATGACGGTCGGCGCGTACACCACCGACGCGGAGGTCGAGCGGGCGATCGAGGAGCTCTGCCTGGAGGAGGCCGCCCAGCTCTCCCTCAACCTCACCGGCGGGGTCTACGTCAACCAGACGGCCGCGTTCTCCGACTTCCACGGCTCGGGCGGCAATCCGGCGGCCAACGCGGCCCTCACCGACGGCGCGTTCGTCGCGAACCGCTTCCGGGTGGTGGAGGTCCGCAGGGACGCCTAGGCACGCACACCTAGGGAACGTGCGGTGCGCCCCCGGTGGCACTCCAGTGGTACAGCGTCATGGCCACACTGGTCGCGAGGTTGTAGCTGGAGACCTGGGGGCGCATCGGCAGGGCGAGAAGGTGGTCGGCACGCGCGCGCAGCTCGGCGGAGAGCCCGCTGCGCTCCGAGCCGAAGGCCAGCAGGGCGTCGTCCGGCAGCTTGACGCCCCGGATGTCGTCACCCTCCGGGTCGAGGGCGAAGACCGGGCCGGCGGGCAGCTCGTCGACGGTCAGCCGCTCCACGGCGGTCGCGAAGTGCAGCCCCGCCCCGCCGCGCACCACGGTCGGATGCCAGGGGTCGAGCGTGCCGGTGGTGACCACCCCGGTGGCCCCGAAACCGGCGGCCAGCCGGATCACCGCGCCCGCGTTGCCGAGGTTGCGCGGGTTGTCCAGGACCACGACGGGAGCCACGCGGGGCACGTGCCCGAGCCGCTCCAGGCCGGCCTCGCGGGAGGGCCGTACGGCCAGGGAGGCGACCGCGGTGGGATGCGGGCGCGGCACCAGGGAGGTGTACGTCGCCTCCGGGACCTCCGTCAGCAAGGCGTCCAGTGCGTCGCGCACGTCCGGGGCGAGTTCGTCGGCGAGGGCGAGCGTCGCCCGCCGGTCGGCAGCGACCGCCACCGGGACCTCGGCCCCGAAGCGCACGGCGTGCTTGAGGGCGTGGAAGCCGTCGAGCAGGACGCAGGCGTCGGCGAGCCGCCGCCACCGGCCGAGCGGATCGGAGCCCGCGGTCATGGGGTCGGTCATGCCGTGAACCCTACGCGCGTGTGCTCGGGGTTCTCCTGGGCCGACGTCTCCGGCGCCGCCTTGCGACCGCCGCCGGAGGACAGCAGTTCACGCGCGCGTGCCGCCCATCCGCCCACCCGCCGCAGGAAGCCCGTCGGCAGGAACACGGCGTCCGTCGCGATCATCGCCAGCGAGAAGAACGGCAGCCCCAGCAGCAGGGCGATCACCGTGTGCTCCGTCATCATCAGGGCCAGCAGGATGTTCTTCAGCCGCCGGTTGGCGAGCGTGAACGGGAAGGCGACCTGCACGATGACGGTGCCGTAGGTGGCCAGCAGGACCATCGTGCCGCTGGCGGCCAGCAGGTCGGCGAGCGCGGGCCAGGGCGAGAAGTAGTCCAGGTGCAGGGGGTAGTACGCGGCGGTGCCGTCCTGCCAGCGCGAGCCCTGGATCTTGTACCAGCCGGCCGTCGCGTAGATCAGACAGGCCTCGGCCATGATCACGACCAGGGCGCCGTTGTGCAGGATGTTGCCGATCACGTCGAGCAGGATCCGGGGCTCCGCCGACTTCGTGCGCCGGTCGACGGCCCACCACAGGCCCTGCACGGTCCACGCCGCCCAGAGCAGCGCGGGAATGGTCCAGGCGCTGTGGAAGCGGCCCGCCACGGTCACCGTGACCAGGACGAACCCGGCCACGGCCCACAGACCGGGGCCCACCCGGTCGGTGACCCGCTCCCCACGCGCGCGTGCCTCGTGCGCCCGCCGTGCCCGCCGCGCGTCCAGCGACCACACCCGGCCGCACCGCATGAACACGAGGTAGATCGACATCAGGTGCAGGACGTTGTCCCCGCCGTCCCCCACGAAGACGCTGCGGTTCTGGAGCGACAGCACGCCGACCATGAACAGCACCGACATCGCGCGGGTGCGCCAGCCGAGGAGCAGCAGCGCGGCGGAGAGCAGCGCGAGCAGGTACACCGCCTCGAACCAGCCCCGCCCGTCCGACCACATCAGGGCCGTGAACGCGCCGTTGGTGTCGATCAGCTGCCGGGCCAGCTCCCAGTCCCAGGGCCCGTCGGGGCCGTAGAGCTCGTGCCGGTGCGGGAACTCGCGCAGCAGGAACAGCAGCCATGTCGCGCTGAAGCCGATCCGGACCACCGCGCTCTGGTACGGCGCGAGCGCCGGCTCGGTGACACGGGCGATGACGGCGGACACCGTCAGGGAGAACCGGTTCACCTCGTGCCTCCCTCGGTCTCGCCGTCCGGCGCCGACCACCAGGACAGCACGCGGTACACCGGGCTCGTCGACACCTTCTCGGTGCTCCATTTCGGCGGGGCCACATTGGTGGTCTGCGAACGGACCTGTATCCGCTCGACGACGCCGCCGTCACCGGCCGCGCCGCCGCGCTCCAGACGCAGCACCACGATGTGGCGCAGGTACGTCTCGGAGAGGGCTCCGCGCAGGCCGACGGGGTGGTTGTCGTTGTCGTGCGTGGCGGTGAAGAAGTCCCAGGCGCGGCGCAGCTCGTTCTGCTGGGTGTGGCTCGGCACCAGATTGCCGTCGATGGCCCGGCCGTCCTGCGCCGACAGGTCGTACCAGCCGGTGGTCCGCGACCCACCGTCCGCGGTCCGTACCTGGGCACGGACCTGGACGGCGATGTTCTGCTGGAGCGGGTTCGGCGCGAACAGTTTCCAGTTCTGCTCGAACTCCGGGTAGATCCAGTCGTCGATCGCCTTGCCGTGCGCCTTGCTGACGGTGTTCGACGGTGCGACGTGCAGGAACACCATCCCGACGTGCACACAGACGGTCACCGCGACGACGGCCAGCGCCAGCGCGGCGCCGACCTGATAGCGCAGGGAGAGGGCGGCCACGCCGGTCCGGCCTTCCGGCGGTCGGGACTCACCGACGAGAACGGCGTCCGGGTCGCCGACGGGATGGCTGTCACCTGCCTGATCACCGACCGGACCACCGTCAGGCTCGCCGACGGGAGCACCGGTGGGAGCATCGACGGACTCGCCCAAGGCGTCCTCGCCGAGGTCGCCGTGTTCGGCCCGGGGGGAGGCGGATTCGGGTTCGGGTTCAGGGCTCGGAAGTTCGGCTCGGGGGCGGGGGACGGCGTCCCGGGCGGGTGACGTCTCCGTGTCCGCCCCCGCCTCCCCTGACGTGTTCCGCCCCTGTGGAGAGCCGGGCCCTCCGTCGTGCACGTCCATTCCGCCCCGTTCCCCGATGCCGGTCGTCCTCGCGCTGCGTCGCGCAATCGCGAACGGTACTCAGCCTCACCCGTTCGGCGCAGCCCCCTCCCCGCGACACCCGGGCCGGCGAAGGCCGGGGCAGGTTGTCCACAGGGGATGCCCGCAGGTTATCCACAGCGGTTGACACCTTACGACGGCCGTCCCACCATGGAATCGCACGGACCGAACGATCGGTCGGGAGAAGGCTCGGGCAGAGCCGAGGCCAAGGCACCCAGCCGAGGCCCAAGGTCAAGGGGGACCGCATGGCGACAGCAGCCGCGCACCAGACGGCCCGCACACAGCCGCACACCGGGCAGGACGGCGAAGCCGGCGCCGACGAGGCGTACGCGCGCGCCTTCGACGCCACCGTGGCCGCCGACGAACGCATCGAGCCACGCGACTGGATGCCCGACGCCTACCGCGCGACGCTGGTGCGCCAGATCGCCCAGCACGCCCACTCCGAGATCATCGGCATGCAGCCGGAGGCCAACTGGATCACCCGCGCGCCCTCCCTGCGCCGCAAGGCCATCCTCATGGCGAAGGTCCAGGACGAGGCGGGCCACGGGCTCTATCTGTACAGCGCGGCCGAAACCCTCGGCGTCGGCCGCGAGGAACTGCTCGACAAGCTCCACTCCGGCCGTCAGAAGTACTCCTCGATCTTCAACTACCCCACGCTGACCTGGGCGGACGTCGGCGCGATCGGCTGGCTGGTGGACGGCGCCGCGATCACCAACCAGGTGCCGCTGTGCCGCTGCTCCTACGGCCCGTACGCACGCGCGATGGTCCGCGTCTGCAAGGAGGAGTCCTTCCACCAGCGCCAGGGGTACGAGCTGCTGCTGGCCCTCAGCCGAGGCACCCCGGAGCAGCACGCGATGGCGCAGGACGCGGTGGACCGCTGGTGGTGGCCGTCCCTGATGATGTTCGGCCCGCCCGACGACGAGTCCGCGCACTCCGCGCAGTCGATGGCCTGGAAGATCAAGCGCCACTCGAACGACGAACTGCGCCGGCGCTTCGTCGACATCTGTGTCCCCCAGGCGGCCTCGCTCGGCCTCACGCTCCCGGACCCGGACCTGAAGTGGAACGAGGAGCGGGGACACCACGACTTCGGCCCCATCGACTGGACCGAGTTCAAGGAGATCCTCAAGGGCAACGGCCCTTGCAACGAGCAGCGGATAACGCAGCGCAGACGCGCGCACGACGAGGGCGCGTGGGTACGAGAGGCGGCCGCGGCCCACGCGGCCAAACACAGCTCTGGGACGGAAGTGGAGCAGGCATGACGAACACCGACTGGCCCCTGTGGGAGGTCTTCGTGCGCTCCCGGCGCGGCCTCTCCCACACCCACGCCGGCAGCCTGCACGCGCCGGACGCCGAGTTCGCCCTGCGCAACGCGCGCGATCTGTACACCCGGCGCGGCGAGGGCGTCTCGATCTGGGTCGTGCCGTCCTCCTCGGTCACGGCCTCCTCGCCGGACGAGAAGGACCCGTTCTTCGAACCGGCCGCCGACAAGCCGTACCGGCACCCGACGTTCTACGAGATCCCGGACGGGGTGAAGCACCTGTGACCACGACGACGCACACCCACACCGCCGCCCTCGCCCTCGGCGACGACGCCCTGGTGCTCTCCCACCGGCTGGGGGAGTGGATGGGCCACGCGCCCGTCCTCGAGGAGGAGGTCGCCCTCGCCAACATCGCCCTCGACCTGCTGGGCCAGGCCCGGATCCTGCTGTCGATGGCCGGCGACGAGGACGAGCTGGCGTACCTGCGCGAGGAACGCGCCTTCCGCAACCTGCAGTTGGTCGAGCAGCCCAACGGCGACTTCGCCCACACCATCGCCCGCCAGCTGTACTTCTCCACCTGTCAGCACCTGCTGTACGCGCGGCTGGCGGCCGTGGAGGGCCCGTTCGCGGGGCTGGCGGCGAAGGCCGTCAAGGAGGTCGCCTACCACCGCGACCACGCCGAACAGTGGACGCTGCGGCTCGGTGACGGCACCGAGGAGAGCCACGAGCGGATGCAGCGGGCCTGCACGGCCCTGTGGCGGTTCACCGGGGAGATGTTCCGCCCCGTGGACGGCCTCGACCTCGACGTCCCGGAGCTGGAAGCGGCCTGGCTGGAGTCGGTACGGAGCGTGCTGGGGCGGGCCGGCCTGACCGTGCCCGAGGGGCCGCGCACCGGGGCCTGGACCGCCGGCGCGGGCCGCGAGGGCCTGCACACCGAGTCCTTCGGCCGGATGCTCGCCGAGATGCAGCACCTGCACCGCAGCCACCCGGGTGCGTCATGGTGACGCTCACCCCGCTGGAGACGGAACTCCTCGCGGTCGCCGGTTCGGTGCTCGACCCCGAACTGCCCGTGGTCACCCTTCGCGAACTCGGCGTCCTGCGCGCGGTGCACGTGCGCGACGGGGACGCCGTCGAGGTCGAGCTGACCCCCACCTACACCGGCTGTCCGGCGGTGGAGGCGATGTCCCTGGACATCGAACGGGCGCTGCACGAGCACGGGATCCGGGAGGTCACCGTGCGCACGGTGCTGTCCCCCGCCTGGTCGACCGACGACATCTCCGCCGAAGGGCGCCGCAAACTCCGGGAGTTCGGCATCGCGCCGCCCCGCGTGCGGCAGGGGACGGCCGAACCGGTCGGCGTCACCCTGGGCCCCACCCGGACCCTCGCCCCGACGGGCATGGACGCGGCCCTGGAACCGATCCGCTGCCCGCACTGCGGCTCCGCCGACACCGAGCTGCTCAGCCGCTTCTCCTCCACCGCCTGCAAGGCGCTGCGTCGCTGCCTCGCCTGCCGTGAACCCTTCGACCACTTCAAGGAGTTGTGATGGCCCGCTTCCACCCGCTCCAGGTGGCCGCGGTGGGCCACCTCACCGACGACTCCGTCACCCTCACCCTCACCGTCCCCGAGGCGCTGCGCGAGGAGTACCGGCACGCGCCCGGCCAGCATCTCGCCCTGCGCCGCATGGCCGACGGGACCGAGGTCAGGCGGACGTACTCGATCTGCTCGCCCGCGCCGGATCCCGACGGCGCGGGACCCCGCACACTGCGGGTGGGCGTGCGACTGGTCGAGGGCGGAGCCTTCTCCACGTACGCGCTGAAGGAGATCGCCGTCGGCGACGAGCTGGACGTGATGACGCCGGCCGGCCGGTTCACCCTGGCCCCCGCTCCCGGCCGGTACGCGGCGATCGTCGGCGGCAGCGGGATCACGCCGGTGCTGTCGATCGTCTCGACACTGCTGGCCCGCGAGCCCGCCGCCCGGTTCTGCCTCATCCGCAGCGACCGGACCGCCGCCTCGACGATGTTCCTGGAGGAGGTCGCCGACCTCAAGGACAGATACCCCGAGCGGTTCCAGCTGGTCACCGTGCTCTCCCGGGAGGAGCAGCAGGCCGGGCTGCCGTCCGGGCGGCTGGACCGGGAACGGCTGACGGGGCTGCTGCCGTCGCTGCTGCCGGTGGCGGAGGTCGCGGGGTGGTTCCTGTGCGGGCCGCTGGGACTCGTCCAGGGCGCGGAGCAGGCGCTGCGGGAGATCGGCGTCGCGCGGTCCCGCATCCACGAGGAGATCTTCCACGTCGAGGTCACGGCGGCCCCGGTGCGCGGGGCGGCTCCCGCCCACAGCACCGTGACCGCCCGGCTCGACGGCCGGGGCGGCAGCTGGCCTGTGCAGGACGGCGAGTCGGTCCTGGAGACGGTGCTGCGCAACCGGCCGGACGCGCCCTACGCCTGCAAGGGCGGGGTGTGCGGGACCTGCCGGACGTTCCTGGTGTCCGGCGAGGTGCGGATGGACCGCAACTTCGCGCTGGAACCCGAGGAGACGGAGTCCGGCTATGTGCTGGCCTGCCAGTCGCATCCGCTGACGGAGACGGTGGAGGTCGACTTCGACCGGTGAGGAGCCCGGTCCCGCGGCGAGGGGGCGCCCCCGCCCCCCTGCCCCCTCCCGCCGACCGTTCTCCTCCCGCCGACCGTTCCCCATCTGCTCGACCGTTCCCCTCCCGCGGACCGTTCCCCATCTCCTCGACCGTTCCCCTCCCGCCGGCCGTTCCCTTCTTCTAGAACCTGTTCTATCTTGACGCTCCGTCAGATCAGCTGACCCGTCGGGAGGACAGGACGTGGACTTCACCTTCACCGAGGAGCAGCAGGCAGCGGCGGAGGCGGCGCGGGGGGTGCTCGCCGGGGTCGCTCCCGACGACGTGCCGAGCCCCGCGCTCACCAGGGGCGCCGTGGCCGACGACTTCGACCGCGCGCTGTGGGCCAGGCTCGCCTCCGCGGACCTCCTGAGCCTGCTGCTGGACGAGGAGTACGGCGGGGCCGGCCTCGACGCGATCGCGCTCTGCCTGGTGCTGCGCGAGGCGTCGAAGGTGCTGGCACGGGTGCCGTTGCTGGAGAGCAGCGCGGCCGCGGCCGCCCTACAGGCCTACGGCGGCCCGGAGTTGAAGTCGTCCCTGCTCGCCCGGGCCGGCCGGGGCGAGATCGTCCTCACCGTCGCCGCGAACGGCCGCACCGGCCACGACCCGGCCGAACTCGCCGTGACCGCACGGCAGGACGGCACCGCCGACGCCGACGACGGCGACGACGGCGACGGCGACGGCGAGTGGGTGCTGGACGGGGTACAGACGATGGTGCCGTGGGCGTACGACGCCGACTACGTCGTCGTACCGGCGCGGACCGGGGACGACCGGAGCGTTCTCGCCGTCGTCGCACGAGGGCACGAAGGAGTCGTGCTCGCCGAACAGATCTCCACCACCGGTGAGCGGCTCGGCGAACTGCGCCTCGAAGCGGCGAGGATCGCCGACCGGGACGTCATCACCGCCGACGGCGCCTGGGAGTGGCTGCTCGCCCTGCTGACCACGGGGACCTGCGCGCAGGCGCTCGGTCTGGGCGAGCGTGTGCTCGCGATGACTGGCGAGTACGCCGGCAAGCGGGAGCAGTTCGGCCACCCCATCGCCACGTTCCAGGCCGTCGCCGTGCAGGCCGCCGACCGTTACATCGACCTGCGCGCGATGGAGGTCACGCTGTGGCAGGCCGCCTGGCGGATCGCCTCCGGAGCGCCGGGCGCGCTGCCGGCCTCCGGGGATGTCGCCGTGGCCAAGATCTGGGCTTCGGAGGGCGTACGGCGGGTCGTGCAGACCGCTCAGCACCTGCACGGGGGCTTCGGCGCCGACGTCGACTACCCACTGCACCGGTATCACGCCTGGGCCAAGCACCTGGAACTGTCGCTCGGCCCGGCCGCGGCACACGAGGAGGCGCTGGGCGACCTGCTCGCCGCCCACCCCCTCGGCTGACGCCCGCTCCCTCGGCCGACCCCCGCCCCGGCGGGGCGAACCTCGGCGGACCCCGGCCCCGGCGGGACCAACAGGCCGCCCCGGCGCCGCCCCGACGACTTACAGGACGAAGCCCGGGTTGCCCTCGTTCGTGACGACCGGGCGGCCCGTGGCCGCCCAGCTCTGCATGCCGCCGTCGACGTTCACGGCCTCGATGCCCTGCTGGACGAGGTACATGGTGACCTGGGCCGAACGGCCACCGGAGCGGCAGATCACATGGACCCGACCGTCCTGCGGAGCCGCCTCGGTCAGTTCGCCGTACCGGGCGACGAACTCGCTGATGGGGATGTGCAGTGCCCCTTCGGCGTGACCCGCCTGCCACTCGTCGTCCTCGCGGACGTCCAGCAGGAAGTCGTCGTCCTTGAGGTCGCCGACCTCGACCGTGGGCACACCAGCTCCGAAACTCATACGCCCGACGCTACCCGACCGGGCGTACGACACGTCCGGCCCGCTAGCCCACCAGCTCGTCCAGCTCCGCCTCGCGGGCGGCGACGTCCGCGAGGAGTTTGTCGGCGATCTCGTCCAGCAGCCGGTCGGGGTCCTCCGGCGCCATGCGGAGCATCGAGCCGATCGCGCTGTCCTCCAGCTCCCGGGCGACCAGCGCGAGCATCTCCTTGCGCTGGGCGAGCCACTCGAGACGGGCGTAGAGCTCCTCGCTGGGGCTCGGGCTCCGCTCCTCGGGCGCCGGACCGGCCGCCCACTCCTCGGCCAGCTCGCGCAGCAGCGCTTCCTCGCCCCGGGCGTAGGCCGCGTTGACGCGGGTGATGAACTCCTCGCGCCGGGCCCGCTCGGCGTCCTCCTGCGCGAGGTCCGGGTGCGCCTTGCGGGCCAGCTCGCGGTACAGCTTGCGGGCCTCCTCGCTGGGCCGCACCCGCTGCGGGGGCCGGACCGACTGGTCCGTGAGCATCGCCTCGGCCTCCGGGAACAGCCCTTCGCCGTCCATCCAGCCGTGGAACAGTTCCTCGACCCCGGGCATGGGCATCACCCTGGCCCGCGCCTCGGCGGCCTTGCGCCGGTCCTCGGGATCACCGGTGCGCGTCGCTTTGGCCTCGGCGATCTGGGCGTCCAGTTCGTCGAGCCGGGCGTACATCGGGCCGAGTTTCTGATGGTGGAGCCGCGAGAAGTTCTCGACCTCGACGCGGAAGGTCTCCACCGCGATCTCGAACTCGATCAACGCCTGCTCGGCGGCCCGTACGGCCTGCTCCAGCCGTGCCTCGGGCCGGGGCTGCTCAGCTTCGGGGGTCGTCACCCGACCAGCCTAGGCCAACGCTCCCCCGGCCCCACCCGGACCACCGGCCCGCAGGGTCCATGCCCGGGTTTCTCCCGCCCGGGCCCCCTGCCTGAGCTCCCCTGCTCCGACTCCACTCGACCGCGCCTCACACACCCGTCTCCGCCGCGATCCGGCCCGCCCGCACCGCCGCAACGAGGTCCGAGTGGTCCGCCTCGGTGCGGTCGGCGTAGGCGACGGCGAAGGTGGCGATCGCCTCGTCGAGTTCCTCGTTCTTGCCGCAGTAGCCGGCGATGAGGCGGGGGTCGGCGCTGTGGGAGTGGGCGCGGGCGAGAAGCGCGCCGGTCATCCGGCCGTAGTCGTCGACCTGGTCGGCGGCGAGCGCGGCCGGGTCGACACTGCCCTTGCGGTTGCGGAACTGCCGTACCTGGAAGGGGAGTCCGTCGACCGTCGTCCAGCCCAGCAGCATGTCGCTGACCACCTGCATGCGCTTCTGGCCGATGACCACCCGACGTCCCTCGTGCTCCACCTCCGGCACCTCGAAGCCGGCGGTCAGCAGGTGCGGGACCAGGGCCGAGGCGCGGGCCTCCTTCACCTGGAGGATCAGCGGTTCGCCCCGGTGGTCGAGCAGCAGCACCACGTACGACCTCGTCCCCACGCTGCCCGTGCCGACGATGCGGAAGGCGACGTCGTGCACCGCGTGGCGGGCCAGCACCGGGTGGCGGTCCTCGGACAGGGTGGTCAGGTAGTGCTCCAGGGACGAGGCCACCGCGTGGGCCTCCGCGTCCGGGACGCGGCGCAGCACCGGCGCCGCGTCGACGAAGCGGCGGCCGCCGTTCTCCGTCGGTTCGGTCGACTTCGCCGCGAACCGCCCGCTGGTGTTGGCCCGCGCCTTCTCCGAGACCCGCTCCAGGGTGCCCAGCAGGTCGTGCGCGTCGGTGTGGGAGACCAGTTCCTCGTCGGCGATGGCGTTCCACGCGTCCAGCACGGGCAGCTTGGCCAGCAGCCGCATGGTGCGGCGGTAGGAGCCGGTCGCGCCGTGCGCCGCCCGGCGGCAGGTGTCCTCGTCCGCGCCGGCCTCGCGGCCCGCGAGCACCAGGGAGGCGGCGAGACGCTTGAGATCCCACTCCCAGGGGCCGTCGACGGTCTCGTCGAAGTCGTTCAGGTCGATGACCAGACCGCCCCGCGCGTCGCCGTACAGACCGAAGTTCGCGGCGTGGGCGTCACCGCAGATCTGGGCGCGGATCCCGGTCATCGCGGTGCGGGCCAGGTCGTACGCCATGAGTCCGGCCGAGCCGCGCAGGAACGCGAACGGCGTCGCCGCCATCCGGCCGACCCGGATCGGGGCCAGCTCCGGGATGCGGCCCCGGCTGGACTCCTCGACCGCCGCCACCGCGTCCGGCCGGGAGGGGTCCGGGTCGAACGCGGCGTGCGCCGAACGCGGCACCCGGCCGCGCAGCGCCTTGCCCGCCTCCTTGGGCGATCCCGGTCCGGGCGACCCCGAAGCCGCCTCCGGCCCCGCGGCGGGTCGCGCGGCGGGCCACTCGGCGAACCCCCGCACCCGGGGAAGCCTGTGCGGCCCACCCATCTCCGTTCCCACACCACCGGCCTCGGTCACCATGACCGCCTCTCCCGCACACATACATCCGTCGGCTCGACGAGCCGATCATCAAGTCGTGCCGACCGTACAGCCCGACGACGGGACGGCGGCAGCCCCTGTGGACAACCTCCCGCCTGTGGAAAATCCCTTCTCCTTCCCTGTAGAACCCCCTCGTCCGTCCCCGTAGGGCATGGACAGGACAGTCCACCCGGTGCACACCCCCGCCGTGGGCATGCCGGGGGCCTGCCCTGGGCGGTCGCTCCACGAGGGGCGGGTCCACGAGGTGCGGGTCCCCGACGGCAGGCATGTTTCACGTGAAACACGCTCCTCGGACCAAACCCCCCACACCGCACTCTCCGCCCAGAGGTCTCACCACACACAAGGCAGCTCCACAGCGATCGTGGTCGGTCCCCCGGCGGGGCTGTCCAGGTCCACCACGCCGTCCAGCGCGGCGACCCGGCGCCGGATCCCCAGCAGACCGGACCCCGCCCCCTCGTCCGCGCCGCCGAGACCCTCGTCCCGCACGACCGCCCGCAGCCCGTTCCGCAACCGCACCAGCTCGACGGAGGCCCGCGGCGACCCGCTGTGCTTGACGACGTTGGTGAGCGCCTCCGCCACCGCGAAGTAGGCGGCTGCCTCCACGGCGGCGGGCGCCCGGTATCCGCGGGCACCGGAGGCGCCGCCGGGCCCACCGAACAGGCCGGCCGGCCCACCGCCATCGCCACCGTCGACGCCCGCGCCGACCCCGCCGGCGCCCCCGTCAGCGGCACCGCCCCCGCTGTCCACGAGTCCCTCCACCCGCACGGTCACCTCCAGCCCGCTGCCGGCGGCCAGTGCCCGTACCGCTCCCGCGAGGCCGCGATCGGTGAGGATCGGCGGATGGATGCCGCGGACGACGTGCCGCAGTTCCGTGAGCGCCTGTTCGGCCTGGTCCTGCGCGTCCGCCATGAGCGTGCGCGCGGTGTCCGGATCGCGGTCGAAGGCCCGCTGGGCGAGACCGATCCGCAGGGACAGGGCGACCAGCCGGGCCTGGGCGCCGTCGTGCAGGTCGCGTTCGATGCGACGCAGTTCGGCACCGTGCGCGGCGATCGCGTCGGCGCGGGTCTCGGTCAGCGCCCGCACCCGCGCGGCGAGAAGCGCCTGGGGTGACGGCTTGAGCAGGGCCGCCGACCAGCGGGCCTCGACGTCGGCCAGCCGGACGACCGCCGGCAGGACGACCGCGTCCCTGCGCAGCAGCCCGGACCACACCCCGTCGACGACCAGCCCCACCGGCCACAGCGGTAGCGCGAGCAGCACCAGCCAGCCGTAGACGTAGTGGGCGACCATCCAGCGCAGGTCGGCGAGGGTGCCGGGGTCGCGGACAGCCGTGCGCAGACGCTCGCGCAGGGTGCCGGTGAGCGGCTCGTACGCCTCGGGGATCTCGCGGCCCGTCCAGCCGGCGACCCGACGGCGTTCGGCCCCGGCGATCCGGCGGATCAGCAGCACCGCCTCGGGCAGCAGCCACGCGCCGACGACCACGAGCGTGCCGATGGCGGCGATGAGCAGCACGGTGACGAAGAGATAGGTGCCGAAGGTCATCCCCGCGGCGATGAGCAGCCGACCCGTGGCGCGTCCCGCCTGCCGGACCGTCGTCGTCATCGGGACCCTTTGCGCCATACACCCCACGCTAGGCCGCACCCGGCGTGCACGCGGTGTAGCCCGCTACACCTCGCGAGACCCCCGCCGACGGGCGGTGACCCGCACCGGGTCCGGCACCGCCCACGACCCTGAGATGTTCCTCACACACGGTGAGCAACCGTGGCCCGGGCTCGCTCGCGCCGGAGAGTACGGCCCGGAGATACGTGAAAGCCCCGCAGGTCCGAGACCTGCGGGGCTTTCAGCTGTGCGCGAGGGGGGAGTTGAACCCCCACGCCCTTTCGGGCACTGGAACCTGAATCCAGCGCGTCTGCCTATTCCGCCACCCGCGCATTGGGTGTGTCTTCGGGCTTGTGGGCCTTGCGGCCTGGCGCCTTCCGACACGCAGAACATTAGCACGCGGTCCAGGGTGCGTTCACATCCCTTCTACGGGGGCAGGGAGCAGGTGGGAGGCCATCAGCGGCCCCCGTACGTCTCGGCGGTGACTGGTTCACGTATCAACCTCGTACCTAAGGCGGCCGTCTCCCCGGGAGCCGGACAAGGACCACAGTCAGGTGCGGGACACTGGTCCTCGGCCGCCTCTACGATCCTGGGCAGCAGCAGGTGCGCACGAGGGCGTCGACACCCGTCGACGGGGCCGACAGGGGGAACCAGCCGATTCACCGGCGCGTGGATACGATCAGTAAGCAGTACCAGGTAGGCAGCACGGCACGGGACAGCAGCCACTACGGAGGAGGTGCCCCATGGGAGTCCTGAAGAAGTTCGAGCAGCGTCTCGAGGGTCTGGTCAACGGCACCTTCGCGAAGGTGTTCAAGTCCGAGGTCCAGCCCGTGGAGATCGCCGGTGCGCTCCAGCGCGAGTGCGACAACAACGCGACCATCTGGAACCGGGACCGGACCGTCGTCCCCAACGACTTCATCGTGGAACTGAGCACGCCGGACTACGAGCGGCTCAGCCCCTACTCCGGCCAGCTCGGCGACGAGCTCGCCGGGATGGTGCGCGACTACGCCAAGCAGCAGCGCTACACCTTCATGGGCCCGATCAAGGTCAACCTGGAGAAGGCGGACGACCTCGACACCGGCCTGTACCGGGTGCGCAGCCGCACGCTCGCCTCCTCCACCAGCCAGGCGCCCGAGCAGCCGCCCGCGGGCGGCCGGCAGCGCCCCGGCGGACCGGGCGGGCCCGCCTATCCCGGAGCCGGAGCCGGCGCCGCCGCTCCTCCCATGCCCGCCGCTCCGCCGCCCGGCGCCCGGGCCGGCGGCTACGGTTATCCGCCCGCCGCCGGCGCCCAGCGCCCCGGTGCGGCGGGCGGCGGCCTGGCCGGTGCCCCGCAGCCCGGGTCACGCGCCCGCCACTGGATCGAGATCAACGGCACCCGCCACCAGATCTCCCGTGGGACGCTCGTGATGGGCCGCAGCACCGAGGCCGACGTACGGATCGACGACCCCGGCGTCTCCCGCCGGCACTGTGAGATCCGGACCGGTTCGCCCTCGACGATCCAGGATCTCGGCTCCACCAACGGCATCGTGGTGGACGGGCAGCACACCACCCGCGCTACGCTCCGCGACGGCTCGCGGATCGTCGTGGGCAGCACCACCATCATTTATCGGCAAGCCGAAGGGTGAAGCGGGGGCAATGTCAGAGCTGACCCTTACGGTCATGCGGCTGGGTTTTCTGGCCGTACTGTGGCTGTTCGTCATCGTGGCCGTGCAGGTCATCCGCAGCGACCTCTTCGGTACGCGTGTCACACAGCGCGGTTCGCGCCGGGAGGCCGGGCGGGCGCAGCAGGCCCAGCGCCAGCAGGCGCCCCCGCAGCAGCGCCAGCAGCCCGCGGCCGCCGGCCGCACGCGTCGCAACGCACCTACCAAGCTGGTCGTGTCCGAGGGCACCCTCACCGGCACGACCGTCGCGCTCCAGGGCCAGACCATCACGCTGGGCCGGGCGCACGACAGCACGATCGTGCTGGACGACGACTACGCCTCCAGCCGTCATGCCAGGATCTACCCGGACCGCGACGGCCAGTGGATCGTCGAGGACCTGGGCTCCACCAACGGCACGTATCTCGACCGATCGCGGCTGACGACTCCCACACCGATCCCGCTGGGCGCGCCGATCCGTATCGGCAAGACCGTCATCGAGCTTCGGAAGTAGTGCTGCATCATGAGTGAGCGCGAGCGGAGCGAGCACGCGGCGGCGGCCGGCACCCATGGCCCCGTTGTGCTCCCGACCGGAGGGTGGGCAGTGTGGCTCGACACGACCGGCTGTACCCGGGGCCGACGGGCGAGGTGCGCATGAGTCTGTCACTGCGTTTCGCCGCCGGATCGCACAAGGGCATGATCCGGGAGGGCAACGAGGACTCCGGTTACGCCGGCCCTCGTCTGCTCGCCATCGCCGACGGCATGGGCGGCGCCGCCGCCGGTGAGGTCGCCTCCTCCGAGGCCATCTCCACCATCGTCGCCCTCGACGACGACGTCCCCGGCTCCGACGTCCTCACCTCGCTCGGCACCGCCGTCCAGCGTGCCAACGACCAGCTGCGCTCGCTGGTCGAGGAGGACCCCCAGCTCGAAGGCATGGGGACCACCCTGACCGCGCTGCTGTGGACCGGCCAGCGCCTCGGACTGGTGCACGTCGGCGACTCGCGCGCGTACCTGCTGCGGGACGGCGTACTGACCCAGATCACGCAGGACCACACCTGGGTGCAGCGCCTCGTCGACGAGGGCCGCATCACCGAGGAAGAGGCCACCACCCACCCCCAACGGTCGCTGCTGATGCGCGCCTTGGGCAGCGGTGAGCATGTCGAACCGGATCTGTCGATCCGCGAGGTCCGGGCCGGCGACCGCTATCTGATCTGCTCCGACGGCCTGTCCGGCGTCGTCTCCCACCAGACGCTCGAGGACACCCTCGCCAGCTACCAGGGCCCCCAGGAGACCGTGCAGGAGCTGATCCAGCTCGCGCTGCGCGGCGGCGGCCCCGACAACATCACGGTCATCGTCGCCGACGTCCTCGACCTGGACACCGGCGACACCCTAGCCGGGCAGCTGTCCGACGTCCCGGTCGTGGTCGGCGCGGTCGCCGAGAACCAGCTCCAGCTGCACGACAACAACATCATGCAGACCCCGGCGGGACGCGCCTCCGGCCTCGGCCGCAGGCAGCAGGGGCGCGGCGGGGGCGGCGAGTTCGGCCCGCCCGGCTCCGGCGGCGACATCACCGGTTTCATCCCCACCGACGGCTTCGGCGACTACACCGACGACGACTTCGTCAAGCCCCGCAAGGGCCGCAGGTGGCTGAAGAGATCCTTCTACGGCGTGCTCGCGCTCGCCGTGATCGGCGGCGGCCTGTACGGCGGCTGGCGCTGGACGCAGACGCAGTACTACGTCGGCACCAAGGGCGAGCACGTCGCGCTCTACCAGGGCATCAGTCAGGACCTGGCATGGGTGTCGCTCTCGAAGGTGGAGAAGGACCACCCCGAGATCGAACTCAAGTACCTCCCGGACTACCAGCAGAAGCTGGTCGAGGCGACGATCGCCGAGGGCAACCTTTCCACCGCCCAGAAGAAGATCGACGAGCTGGCCGTGCAGGCCTCCGCGTGCAAGAAGCACGCCGAGACCGCCACGGCGAGCAAGACCGGTTCGAAGACCGGTGAAGGCCAGGCCGGCGGCACCACGGGAACCACGCCCGTCTCCGTCACGTCCAAGGCATCGCCGAGCCCCTCGGCAACCGCGTCCCCGTCCGCACCCGCGACCACTACTCCCACCCCCGGCCCCAGCCTTTCGGAGGAAGAGCAGAAGGTCGTCTCGCGGTGCGGTGAGCAGTAGGCAAGCCGTGAGAGGCCCCGTCACACGATGAGCAGTACTACCAACTCGCCGACGCACCACACGTCCACGATCGGCTCGATCGGCACTCCGAGCCGGCGCAACACCGAGCTCGCGCTCCTGGTGTTCGCCGTCGTGATCCCGGTCTTCGCCTACGCCAACGTGGGCCTCGCCATCAACGAGCAGGTGCCGTCCGGCCTCCTGAGCTACGGCCTCGGCCTCGGCCTGCTGGCCGGCGTCGCGCACCTCGTGGTGCGCAAGTTCGCGCCGTACGCGGACCCGCTGCTGCTGCCGGTGGCCACGCTGCTGAACGGGCTCGGCCTCGTCGCCATCTGGCGGCTCGACCAGTCCAAGCTGCTCCAGCGGATCGAGCAGGCCGGTACGGCCGCGCCGCGGCAGCTGCTGTACACGGCGATGGGCATCGCGCTGTTCGTCGTGGTGCTGGTCTTCCTCAAGGACCACCGCGTCCTGCAGCGCTACACCTACATCTCCATGGTCGGCGCGATCTTCCTGCTGCTGCTGCCGCTCGTGCCGGGCCTCGGGCAGAACATCTACGGCGCCAAGATCTGGATCTCGGTGGCCGGTTTCTCCATCCAGCCCGGTGAGTTCGCCAAGATCGTGCTGGCGATCTTCTTCGCCGGCTACCTGATGGTGAAGCGCGACGCGCTCGCCCTGGCCAGCCGCCGCGTCCTCGGCCTGTACCTGCCGCGCGGCCGCGACCTCGGCCCGATCATCGTCGTCTGGATCATCTCGATCCTGATCCTGGTCTTCGAGACGGACCTCGGCACCTCGCTGCTGTTCTTCGGAATGTTCGTCATCATGCTGTACGTCGCCACCGAGCGGACCAGCTGGATCGTCTTCGGCATGCTGATGTCCGCGGCCGGCGCGGTCGGTGTGGCCCAGTTCGAGAGCCACGTCCAGCAGCGCGTCCAGGCCTGGCTCGACCCGATGAAGGAGTACACGCTCTCCCAGCAGGGCGTCGGCGGCCACTCCGAGCAGGCCATGCAAGCCCTGTGGGCGTTCGGCTCCGGCGGCACCCTCGGCACCGGCTGGGGCCAGGGCCACTCCGAGCTGATCAAGTTCGCCGCCAACTCCGACTTCATCCTCGCCACCTTCGGCGAGGAGCTCGGCCTGGCCGGCATCATGGCGCTCCTGCTGCTGTACGGCCTGATCGTCGAGCGCGGTGTGCGCACCGCCCTCGCCGCCCGCGACCCGTTCGGCAAACTGCTGGCCATCGGCCTCTCCGGCGCCTTCGCGCTCCAGGTGTTCGTCGTCGCCGGCGGTGTGATGGGCCTCATCCCGCTCACCGGTATGACGATGCCGTTCCTGGCCTACGGCGGTTCCTCCGTCATCGCCAACTGGGCACTGATCGGCATCCTGATCCGCATCAGCGACACCGCGCGCCGCCCCGCGCCCGCCCCCGCCTCGAACCCCGACGCCGAGATGACCCAGGTGGTCCGCCCGTCATGAACAAGCCCCTGCGCCGGATCGCGATCTTCTGCGGCCTCCTGGTCCTCACCCTGCTGCTGCGGGACAACTACCTGCAGTACGTCAAGGCGGACAGCCTCGCCGGCGACACCAAGAACCGCCGCGTCAACATCACGCGCTACTCGACCCCGCGCGGCAACATCATCGTCGACGGCAAGGCCATCACCGGCTCGGTCGAGACCACCGGCGACTACAAGTACAAGCGGACCTGGTCCAACGGGGCGATGTGGGCGCCGGTCACCGGCTACTCGTCGCAGGCCTTCGGCGCCAACCAGCTGGAGAAGCTCGAGGACGGCATCCTCAGCGGCAACGACGACCGGCTCTTCTTCCGCAACACCCTGGACATGATCACGGGCAAGGAGAAGGAGGGCGGCAGCGTCGTCACCACCCTCAACGCCGCCGCGCAGAAGGCCGCTTACCAGGGCCTCGGTGACAAGAAGGGCGCGGTCGCCGCGATCGAGCCGTCCACCGGCAAGATCCTGGCGCTGGTCTCCACCCCGTCGTACGACCCGTCGAAGTTCGCCGGGTCCTCCGACACGGACCAGGAGGCGTGGAACGCGGTCCAGAAGAAGAACGACGCCGACGACCCGATGCTCAACCGCGCACTGCGCGAGACCTACCCGCCGGGCTCCACGTTCAAGGTCGTCACGGCCGCCGCCGCGCTGGAGAACGGCGAGGTCTCCGGCGTCGACGACAAGACCGACACCCCGGACCCGTTCCCGCTGCCGCAGTCCTCGAGCAAGCTCACCAACGAGCACGGCGCCTGCAAGGACGCCACGCTGCGCTACGCGCTCACCGTGTCCTGCAACACCGTCTTCGCGAAGATGGCCGACAACGTCGGCAACGAGAAGATGATCGAGCAGGCGGAGAAGTTCGGCTTCAACGAGACCGAGCTGGACACCCCGGTGCGCGCCGCCAAGTCGACCTACCCCGAGGACAACCGGCCGCAGAACTCCCTGGACGGCATCGGCCAGGGCTCCAACGCGGCCACCCCGCTCCAGATGGCCATGGTCGCCTCGGCGGTCGCCAACGACGGCAAGCTGATGAAGCCGTACATGGTCGACCAGCTCAAGGCCCCCAATCTGGACACCCTGGAGACGACCGAGCCCCAGCAGCTGTCCCAGGCCGTCTCCTCCAAGACGGCGCAGGCCCTCCAGGAAATGATGGAGTCGGTCGTCAACGACGCGCAGGGCACCGGCGGCAAGGCCAAGATCGACGGCGTCACCGTCGGCGGCAAGACCGGTACCGCCCAGCACGGCGTCGACAACAAGGAGAAGCCGTACGCCTGGTTCATCTCCTACGCGAAGCTGTCCGACGGCAGTGCGCCGGTGGCGGTCGCCGTCGTCGTCGAGGACGGCGCCGCCGACCGTGGTGACATCACCGGCGGCGGTCTCGCCGGCCCGATCGCAAGGGACGTGATGAAGGCAGTCATCGACAGCAAGAAGTGACCCCCATCACGTCGCCTACACATCGGTGCACGTTGCGATACCGGTCCTGTATCGGGTGACGGGCTTGGCCAGGTCACACAGCGCCGTCCGGGTACGGTATGCCCGGACGGTAGCCTCCGGCCGCACACGTGTGCCGGTCGGGACCGACGGAGAGGGCTGGTAGGTAGCTATGGAAGAGCCGCGTCGCCTCGGCGGCCGGTACGAGCTGGGCCATGTGCTCGGCCGTGGTGGCATGGCCGAGGTCTATCTCGCGCATGACACCCGCCTCGGCCGCACCGTGGCGGTGAAGACGCTGCGCGCGGACCTCGCGCGCGACCCTTCCTTCCAGGCCCGGTTCCGCCGGGAAGCCCAGTCTGCCGCCTCGCTCAACCACCCCGCGATCGTCGCGGTCTACGACACGGGCGAGGACTACATCGACGGGGTCTCGATCCCGTACATCGTCATGGAGTACGTCGACGGCTCCACGCTCCGTGAGCTCCTCCACTCCGGCCGCAAGCTGCTGCCGGAGCGGACGCTGGAGATGACCATCGGCATCCTCCAGGCCCTGGAGTACTCGCACCGAGCCGGCATCGTCCACCGGGACATCAAGCCGGCGAACGTCATGCTGACGCGCAACGGCCAGGTCAAGGTCATGGACTTCGGCATCGCCCGCGCCATGGGCGACTCCGGCATGACGATGACCCAGACCTCCGCGGTCATCGGCACCGCCCAGTACCTCTCGCCGGAGCAGGCCAAGGGCGAGCAGGTCGACGCACGCTCCGACCTGTACTCCTCGGGCTGTCTGCTCTACGAGCTGCTGACGGTCCGCCCGCCGTTCGTCGGTGACTCCCCGGTGGCCGTGGCCTACCAGCACGTCCGGGAGGAGCCGCAGCCCCCGAGCGTCTTCGACCCCGAGATCACCCCCGAGATGGACGCCATCGTCCTGAAGGCGCTGGTCAAGGACCCGAACTACCGCTACCAGTCCGCCGACGAGATGCGCCTGGACATCGAGGCCTGCCTCGACGGCCAGCCGGTCGGCGCGACGGCGGCCATGGGCTCGGTCGGTTACGGCGGCTACGGCGACGACCAGGCGACCACGGCCCTGCGCTCCGCGGACGCCGGTGCCACGTCGATGCTGCCGCCGATGAACCCGGACGACGGCGGCTACGGCTACGACGACCGTCCCGACCGGCGCCGCCAGAAGAAGTCCAACGTCTCGACGATCCTGCTGGTCGTCGCCGCGGTGCTGGTGCTCGTCGGCGCGGTGCTGATCGGCAAGTGGGTGTTCAGCGGCGGTGTGAACAACGAGACGGTGGCGGTGCCCAGCCTGCTCGGCCAGGTCCAGGCGGACGCCGAGAAACAGCTGACCAACAGCGATCTCAAGCTGGGAACGGTCACGCAGAAGGCCTGCGAGGACCAGCCCAAGGGCAAGATCTGCGATCAGGACCCCGATCCCGCGACCAAGGTCGACAAGGACTCCACCGTCAACCTGGTGGTCTCCACGGGCGCGCCGAAGGTGGCGGTGCCGAACGTGATCGACAAGGACGTCGAGGCCGCGACGAAGCAGCTCGAGGACAAGGGCTTCGAGGTGGAGACCAAGCAGACGGAGTCCTCCCAGGAGGCCGGCACGGTCCTCAGCCAGAACCCCGACCCGGCCACGGAGCTGGAGAAGGGCTCGACGGTCACCCTCGAGATCGCCAAGGCCGAGGAGAAGGCCACCGTCCCGGACGTCTCCAACAAGAGCTGCGACGAGGCCAAGGCGCAGATGGAGCAGAACAACCTCAAGGGCAACTGCGTCGAGGTCGACACCCAGGACCAGAACCAGGTCGACAAGGTCATCCGGACCGTCCCGGCGATCGGCTCCCAGGCCGACAAGGACTCCACGGTCCAGATCCAGATCGGCAAGAGCACGCAGACCCAGGTCCCGGGCAACCTCCAGGGCCTGAGCCTGAAGGACGCCAAGAAGGCCATCCAGGACGCGGGCCTGAACGTCGGCAACGTCACCGGCTCCCAGGACGACGACGCCCAGGTCATCAGCTCGGACCCGGCCCCCGGCAGCACCGTCAACAAGGGGCAGACGGTCAACCTGGTCGCCTTCAAGAACGGCGACAACAACAACGGCGGCAACAACGGCGGCGTCAACTTCTTCGGAGGCACCGGCGGTTGACCGCACGCGGCTGACCCGAAGCGGTCGACCGCACGTGGCAAGAGCGGGGGCCCCACCGGAACGCATCCGGTGGGGCCCCCGCTTTCGTGGTGCGCGCTCGGTGGGTCCGAGCCCCGGTCTGGCTCAGCTCAGTTCCTTCGGCGGTGTGCGGTCCGCGTCCACCTTCTCCACGCGCTCCAACTCCCCCCACACCACGTACCGGTACCGGCTCGTGTACACCGGCGTGCAGGTCGTCAGGGTGATGTAGTGGCCGGCCTTCTTCCTGCCGGACTCCTTGGGGATCCGGCCGAGGACCTCGACGTTGTACTTCGAGGTCTCGGGGAGAACCGCGAACACCTTGTAGACGTACCAGTCGTCCTTCGTCTCGAAGACGATCGGGTCGCCCTTCTCCAGCTTGTCGATGTTGTGGAACTTCGCGCCGTGGCCGTCGCGGTGCGCGGCGAGCGTGAAGTTGCCCTCCTTGCCGCTCGACGGGAGAACGGCCTTGAAGGGGTCGGTGTAGTAGCCCGCGACGCCCTCGTTGAGGATCTTCGACGAGGTGCCCTTCTCGACCAGCACCTCGCCGTTCCTCATCGCGGGGACGTGGAGGAAGCCGATGCCGTCCTTGGTGTCGAGCGCCCCCGGACCGCCTTCCTGCTGGGCCCAGTTGTCGCGCACCTTGTCGCCTTGGCGGTTCGCGTGCCGGTCGGCCACGACGTTCGTCCACCACAGGGAGTAGACGACGAACAGACCGAGCACCAGTCCGGCCGTGATGAGGAGTTCGCCGAAGACGCTGACGGCCAACGCGATCCGGCCGCCCCCGCGGCGCCGGGGTCCGGGTTCGGGCGCGTCCACGCGCGCGTGCTCTTCGTGCTCGGTGTCGCCGGTGGTCGCTGCCACGTTCATCTGCCCCTACTCGACTGCACGCCTACTCGACGAGCGCATCCGGCTTTCCCTTGCTGCGCGGCCGTTCCTCGACCATCTTGCCCCAGACGATCAGGCGGTACTTGCTGGTGAACTCCGGGGTGCAGGTGGTGAGGGTGATGTACCGGCCCGGCCCGGTGAATCCGGACTCCGGCGGCACGGGGTCGAGGACGCTCGTGTTGCTGGGCGCGGTCACCGGCAGCGAGGACGTCATCTTGTAGACGAAGTACTCGTCCTGCGTCTCGACGACGATGTCGTCGCCCGCTTGGAGCCTGTTGATGTAGCGGAACGGCTCGCCGTGCGTGTTGCGGTGGCCCGCGAGCCCGAAGTTGCCGGTCTTCGCGTCGGGCATCGCCGTCGTGAGCGGGCTCTCGCCGTAGTGCCCGACCATGCCCTTGTCGAGCACCTTCTTGTTGCTGACGCCCTCGGCGATCGGCACCACCACGTCCAGCTTCGGGATGTGCAGGATGGCGAAGCCCTGCCCCGGCGAGAACACCCCGGGGGCACCCTTGCCGTTCGCCCAGTCGTCCTGGAGGCTGCTGGCCTCCCGGTCCGCCTGCGCGTGCGCCCGCACGTTCGTCCACCACAGCTGGTAGGTGACGAAGAGCAGCATCAGCACGCCGGTCGTGATGAAGACCTCGCCGACCGCCCGGCTGACGACCACGGCGGCGCTCGGCTTGCGGGCCCGCTCCCGACGGCGTGCCTCGACGCGGGACAGCGGCCGCTCGCCCCGGGCCGGCGCGTCGGCACCGTTGTACGACTCGGATACCTCGCCAGGGCCGCCATGACGGCCACGACGGCCCTTGGCGGCCTTTCTGCGGGCCGCTCGACCGCCCGCCGGGGTTCCAGCGGCGGGAGAGGCTGCCGGGGCGCCAGAAGCGGACAGGGGACTGCCGCCGAACATGGACGCCGGCGGTATCCGCAGCGCCACCGTCTCCTCGTCGACGGGCGGCTGGTACGGCTCCCCGGCGTAGGCGCCGGCCCCGTGGGCCCGACCGCGGGCATCACCGCCGAACGACTCGTACGACGCGGTGCCGTACGAGTCCTCGCGTTCGGGGCGCAGCGCGGTCACGCCGTGGCCCTGCCCACCACCGGGGCGAGCCCCGCCGACCTCGCCACCGCGCCCTGGTCGCCGCACTCCACCAGCCAGTTGGCCAGCATCCGGTGCCCGTGCTCGGTCAGCACCGATTCGGGGTGGAACTGGACTCCCTCGACGGGCAGTTCACGGTGGCGCAGGCCCATGATGATCCCGTCGTGCGTCCGGGCCGTCACCTCGAGCGCGGCCGGGACCGTCGTGGGCTCGGCGGCCAGCGAGTGGTAGCGGGTCGCCGTGAAGGGGGTCGGCAGGCCGGCGAACACGCCCCTGCCCTCGTGCTCCACCAGCGAGGTCTTGCCGTGCAGCAGCTCCGGCGCCCGGTTCACGACACCGCCGTACGCCACCTGCATCGACTGCATTCCGAGGCAGACGCCGAAGACGGGGACACCGGTGGCCGCGCAGTGCCGGACCATCTCGACACAGACGCCGGCCTCCTCGGGCGTACCGGGCCCGGGGGAGAGCAGCACACCGTCGAAGCGGTCCTGGGCGTGGGCCGTGGAGACCTCGTCGTTGCGCAGGACCTCGCACTCGGCACCCAGCTGGTACAGGTACTGGACCAGGTTGAAGACGAAGCTGTCGTAGTTGTCGACGACGAGAATGCGCGCGCTCACTGGTTGTCCACCGTCACATCGTTGAAGGGAAGCAGCGGTTCGGCCCACGGGAAGACGTACTGGAACAGCGCGTACACGACGGCGACGATCAGCATGATCGAGATCAGCGCCTTGGCCCACGCGTTTCCCGGCAGATGCCGCCAGATCCAGCCGTACATGCCGTCCCTTCCGTCGCATCACGGCACCTGACTCACGCCGTACGCCACCAGACTAACGGCGCAGGGCCTTCGGTTCGCCTGCCTCCACGGGCTGTGTGGAGTCCAGGTGGGCCCAGACGATCAGCCGGTGACTGTGCCCCCATTCCGGATCGCACGTGGTCAACGTCAGGTACCGGCCCGGACCCGTGTACCCCGACTTACGTGGCACAGCGTCGATCACCTCGACGTCCGAGGGAACGGTTTTGTAGGGCCCTTTGTCGATCCGATAGGTGAACCAGGTCGTCCCGTCCGTCAGGACCACCGCGTCCCCCCGCCTGAGCTGGGGAAAGTCCTTGAACGGGTCGCCGTACGTACGGCGGTGACCCGCGACGGAGAAGTTTCCGGTCTCCCCGAGCCGCGTGGTGCCCGCGTAGTGCCCCAGCCCCTTCTTCAGGGTGCCGGTCGCCGTGCCCTCGAGCACCGGCTTGTTCCACGTGAAACCAAGGCGCGGGATGTACATCACCGCGAAGGGCTTGCCGCTGCGGTACGGCGCCGGGGCCGGCGTGGGGCTCGCGCTCGGAGCGGGGGCCGCGCTCTGCCGCGCCCACTGGTCGTGGAGGTCGTCGATCTGGTCGCCCATGACGCGGTCGGCCCGCACACCGGTCCAGAAGAGCACGTAGACGACGAAGAGGACGATGACGCTGCCGGCGGTGATGCACAGCTCGCTGAACGTCCTGACGATCACCCGCACCGACACAGGCGCCCCCCGGCGGCCGCTGCTGCCTACTCCACAGGCTTGGCGTAGTGCAGATCCACTGTGCCCGAGTACCCGGGCAGAGTCACCGCTCCGTCCTCGGTGACTTTCCAGCCGAGGCCGTAGACGTTCACGTAGACCATGTAGTTCTGGATCGCCGGGGCGTCGGCGAGCGCCTGCTGGAGCTTCTCCGGGTCGCCGACCGCCTGGATCTTGTACGGCGGCGAGTAGACGCGGCCCTGGAGGATCAGGGTGTTGCCGACGCAGCGCACGGCGCTCGTGGAGATCAGCCGCTGGTCCATGACCTTGATGCCCTGGGCGCCGCCCTGCCAGAGCGCGTTCACCACGGCCTGGAGGTCCTGCTGGTGGATGACCAGGTAGTCGGGCTGCGGCTCCGGGTAGCCGGGGAGCTTGGCGGTGGCGTTCGGCGGGGCGTCGTCGAGGGTGACCGTGATGGCCTCGCCCTTGACCTTCTGGGTCCCGGCGTCCTTCTCCAGTCCCGCGAGCTTGTCGTCCTGGGCCTGGGTGCTGCCGTCGTCGGCCTCGGCCAGCGACTCCACGTCGTCGCGCAGGACCCCGTTCGTCTCGTCCAGCTCGCCGTTCTTCTGGCTGCGCTCCTGGATGAGGTCGGACAGCTTCAGCAGCGAGGCGTCCGTGCGGATGTTGGTGCCCTTGGCCGTGTTGAAGCTGGTGAAGAAGAGGAGGCCGGCGAGGGCGAAGACACCCACGGTGAGCACCCGCACGGGCCGGAAACCACCCCGCCGGTCGGAAGCCGAGGAGGAGTCTCCGGCGGACTCGGGGGCTGAACCCGTTGTACCCGTCCCGGGGGAGTCGGCAGAATTGCTCAACGTACCCTTATCTCCTTCGGCGCCGTAGAAGCACTACGCTAACGGACGCCCGGGGGAGCCCTTCAGTCCCCTAGCACGCAGCCCCCGAGCCCGATCCAGCACCTGCGCGGCCACGCAGCGCATCGACAGGAGAGACCCTCGTGCCGAAGTCACGTATCCGCAAGAAGGCCGACTACACGCCGCCCCCGGCGAAGCAGGCGACCGCCATCAAGCTGAACAGCCGTGCCTGGGTCGCGCCGGTGATGCTGGCCATGTTCCTCGTCGGGCTCGCCTGGATCGTGGTCTTCTACGTCACCGACGGCTCTCTGCCCATCGACAAGCTGGACAACTGGAACATCGTCGTGGGCTTCGGGTTCATCGCGGCCGGATTCGGCGTCTCCACGCAGTGGAAGTAGCTCTGCCCACGACTATCCCCTGAGTTATCCACAGCAGTTTTCCACATGGGGAAAAGAAAGACGATCTGTGGATAACTCATCGGAGGTTGACGCCGGTGTGACGTAACTACCGGCTGGCACCCTCACTCGAAAGCGTGTTCGCCCCCTGTCTGACCTGTGCAAACGCAGGTCGAAGGCAGGGGGCGCAGCTGTTCCCGCACGTTGTGCACAAGATTCGCCACAGACTGTGGACAACACCGCGCTCAGGTGAGCTGGACGGTCCTCAGGAGCGTCACCGCCAGGACGACCACCAGCACCAACGCGCAGGTCCCGAACTGGACGAGGGCCCGGCGCTCGCGGGGTGCGTACACCATGCCGACGCCCATGACGACACCGGCGATCAGGCCGCCGATGTGAGCCTGCCAGGAGATACCGCTCCACCCGAAGGTGATGATCAGCTGAATCACCAGCATGGCGATGATGGGCCGCATGTCCTGCCGCAGCCGACGCATGAGGACGGCCATGGCGCCGAACAGACCGAAGATCGCGCCGGAGGCGCCCAGAGTCGCGGTGCCGGGCGAGACGAGCAGATAGACCAGCGCACTGCCCGCGAGGCCGGAGACCATGTACAGCGAGAGATAGCGGGCCCGGCCGAGCGCCTGCTCCAGTGGACCGCCGAGCCACCACAGGCTCAGCATGTTGAAGGCGATGTGCCAGATCTCCCGATGCGTGAACATCGAGGTGACCATGCGGTACCACTCGCCCTCGGCCACGCCCTCCGTCGGGTTGAACGGGGCCGGCGGCCACTGGCCGAGCAGCACCAGGTTCTCCAGCAGCGAGGACCGCACGTGCACGGCGAAGAACACCGCCACGTTGATCCCGATGAGGATCTTGGTGAGCAACCGGGGATCGGCGGTGACGACGCCGCCCGCCAGTGTGCGGGGCTGTGACGCCCCGGGCGCGTGCCCGGTGCCGGAGCCCTCGCGGACGCAGGTGGGGCACTGGAAACCGACTGAGGCGCTGACCATGCACTCGGGGCAGATCGGGCGCTCGCAGCGGGTGCAGCGAATACCGGTCTCCCGGTCGGGGTGCCGGTAGCAGACGGGCAGGCCGCTCTGCGCGTCGTCCTGCCGGCTGCCAGGCGCCTGGTCCATGGGCTCCCCCAAGTGTGTCGTCCGAGTCGTCGTTGTCGGAGTGTCCGGGTATCCGAGCAGTCGGCGTCGTCGGCATAGCCGGAAAGGAACCGCCCTGCTCATCCTTACGGACGAGCAGGGCGTTTGGTTCCCGCCGGTGCCCCGCGGCGTCGCCTCAGCTCTTGCGGCTCTCGACGACGACCGACTCGATGACGACGTCCTTCAGCGGACGGTCGGTGCGCGGGTTGGTCTGGGCGGCCGCGATGGCGTCCACGACCTTCTGCCCCGCCGGGTCCACGACCTCGCCGAAGATGGTGTGCTTGCGGGTCAGCCAGGCCGTCGGGGAGACCGTGAGGAAGAACTGCGAGCCGTTGGTGCCCGGGCCGGCGTTCGCCATGGCCAGCAGGTAGGGCCTGTCGAAGCGCAGGTCCGGGTGGAACTCGTCCTCGAACTGGTAGCCGGGGCCGCCGGTGCCGTTGCCCAGCGGGTCGCCGCCCTGGATCATGAATCCGCTGATCACCCGGTGGAAGACCGTGCCGTCGTACAGCCTGTCCTTGGACCGCACGCCGGTCTCCGGGTTGACCCACTCACGCTCGCCGGTGGCGAGATCGACGAAGTTCTTGACCGTCTTCGGGGCGTGGTCCGGGTAGAGCCGGATCTCGATGTCGCCGTGGTTGGTCTTCAGGGTGGCGTACAGGTGCTCGGCCACGGTCTGCCTTCCGTTGTCTCTCTGTGACCCCCAGATCCTCGCACGGCCCGGCGCGCACGGAGCCCGACGGCCCGTTCCGGCATCGGAACCCGCGGACCGGGTACAGAAAAGCATCCGACTCGTCCGGGACGGGAGCGGGCGGCGCCGATCCGTGGCATCGTCGGCTTTGTCGCCCTGTCGACCCCTCTATTGACATTGCCCCCGATCCGTCCCCTATCGCATGTGATCAGTACCCATATGCCCGTCCACGCATGCCGGGACGGCCATTGACAGGCATGATCCGTAAAAGGGTGGAAAGTCGAAATACCGTACGCCACCGAGGAGGAGGAACCCGTGACCCGCATCGACAGCGTGCGCGCCGCGACCGGCTCGGCGAAGGACAGCGTGCTGCACGCCGCGGAAGTGGTGGCGCCCTACGCCGACACGGCCAAGGAACGGGCCGCGCTCTACGCGCACGAGGCTCGTGTACGGCTCGCGCCCAAGGTGTCGCTCGCCGCAGAACAGGCCCGCGTGCAGTACGACGCCCACGTCGTCCCGCGTCTGGAGCAGGCGAAGACCCATGTCCCGCCGAAGGTAGACCTGGCCGCGCAGGAAGCGGCCGCCCGTACCCGGCTGGCCGCACGACAGGCCGCCGACTACTCCCGTCCGAAGATCGAACAGGCCGTGGCCGCGGCCGGACCGGTGAAGGACGAGGCCGCCGCCCGAGGCATCGCCGCGCTGGCCGCGCTGCGCGGCCAGGTGACGCCGAGGGAGATCGAGAAGCTGATGCGCAAGCACCGGCGGCGGGCCAAGGCGGGCAAGCTCGCCAAGGCGCTGCTCGTCCTCGGCGCCGTCGCCGGCGGCGCCTACGCGGCCTGGGCGTGGTGGGACAAGCAGGCCAACCCGGACTGGCTGGTCGAGCCGCCGGCCGCCACGGAGGTCCCCGCCTCGGGCGGCCTGGCCGCGGTGGACGGCAGCGTCGACCCCTCGGTCCTCGACCCCGAGGTGCAGGCCAAGGAAGCCGACGAGGAGGCCGCGAACCGCGACGACCGCAGCTGAGCCGTCGGCGTCCGCACCGCACCCCGCCTCACCAAAAAGACCCCGCCCACCTGCGTTTGCGCAGGTGGGCGGGGTCTTGTGTGTGGAGCCTAGGGGAGTCGAACCCCTGACATCTGCCATGCAAAGACAGCGCTCTACCAACTGAGCTAAGGCCCCGCAAGAGACGTCCGGCCGGAAAACCTCGAACCGGCGGGCGCCGCAGACCAGAGTACCGGGTCACCCGGGGTATCTCGCAAAAAGATGGGGGGTCCCCGCGGATGACCACTCTCCGTAAGATGCTCGGACGCGGTTCGCTACAGCGAACCGCGGTTTCTGGGGAAGCGATGGGGAGACGCAATGGACGCCGCACAGCAGGAAGCGACCGCGAGAGCGCGGGAACTTCAGCGGAACTGGTACGGAGAGCCGCTGGGGGCGCTCTTCCGTAAGCTCATCGACGATCTCGGCCTCAACCAGGCCCGTCTCGCCGGGGTGCTGGGACTCTCGGCGCCGATGCTGTCGCAGCTGATGAGCGGTCAGCGGGCGAAGATCGGCAACCCGGCGGTGGTGCAGCGGGTGCAGCTGCTCCAGGAGTTGGCGGCGCAGGTCGCGGACGGCAGCGTCAGCGCCGCCGAGGCGACGGAACGCATGGACGAGATCAAGCGGTCGCAGGGGGGCTCGGTGCTCAGCAACACCACACAAACGACGAGTGGTTCGGGCGCGCCCACGGTCAAGCGGGTCGTCCGCGAGATCCAGTCCCTGCTGCGCTCGGTGGCCGCCGCCGGCGACATCATCGACGCCGCCGACACTCTCGCCCCGACCCACCCGGAACTGGCAGAGTTCCTCCGGGTGTACGGCGCCGGCCGTACCTCCGACGCGGTCACGCACTACCAGTCCCACCAGAGCTGAGCCCTCGGCCCGGCAGCCGAAGGGGGTTCGGCAGCCGGGCGGTCGGCAACCCAGGGGATCGGGAAGCGGCGGGGCGGACGGGGGTCGTATCGCTCATCGCGGGGGAAGCAGAGGGGGAGACCCGAGCGGGACCAGGGGGAGGAGCGACGCACAGCCATGGGTGAGGTCTTCGCCGGACGGTACGAACTGGCCGACCCGATCGGTCGCGGAGGGGTCGGCGCGGTCTGGCGTGCCTGGGACCACCGCCGCCGCCGCTATGTGGCCGCCAAGGTGCTCCAGCAGCGCGACGCGCACGCGCTGCTGCGTTTCGTCCGCGAGCAGGCACTGCGGATCGACCACCCCCATGTGCTCGCGCCCGCCAGCTGGGCCGCCGACGACGACAAGGTCCTGTTCACCATGGATCTGGTGGCCGGCGGTTCACTGGTCCATCTCGTCGGCGACTACGGCCCGTTGCCCCCGGTCTTCGTGTGCACGTTGCTCGACCAGTTGCTCTCCGGGCTCACCGCGGTCCACGCGGAAGGCGTCGTGCACCGCGACATCAAACCCGCCAACATCCTGCTGGAGGCCACCGGTACGGCCCGGCCGCGCCTCAGACTCTCCGACTTCGGCATCGCGATGCGGCTGGGCGAGCCCCGGCTGACCGAGACCAATCTCGTGGTCGGAACGCCTGGTTACCTCGCGCCCGAGCAGATGCTGGGCGCCGAACCGGACTTCCCCGCCGACCTGTTCGCCGTCGGCCTGGTCGCGCTGTATCTGCTGGAGGGCGCCAAGCCGGACGCCAAGGCACTCGTCCAGTACTTCGCGGAGCACGGGACGCCGGGCGCCCCCAAGAGCGTTCCGGAGCCGCTGTGGCAGGTGGTCGCCACCCTGCTCCAGCCAGACCCGCAGGCGCGCTTCCGTACGGCGACGGGGGCGCGCAAGGCGCTCGCGGCGGCCGTCGAGCTCCTGCCCGAACCCGGCCCGGACGACGAACTGATCGAGATATTCGACCAACTCGGGCCCCTGCCACCGGGTTTCGGCCCCGACGGCCCACCACATCTCCCCAAGCCCCCCAACCCCTCAAGCCCAGCGAGGCACTCCACCGTCCTGCCCCTGGCCCCCCACACCGCCCCCGAGCAGGGCCGTCAAGCCACCGCACCCGACCCGAACTCCCCGCACAGCGCATCCGATACGGGTCATCCGGGCACCGCACCCGAGGCGGCCGGGCCCGGCTCCGCTTCCGGTCCGGATCCGTCGGACGGTGCGCCCCGCCAGGCCGGCCGCGACACCGGTTCGCTGCCCGCACGTCCGGGACTGCCCCCCGGTGCGGGCCCCGCGGGCACCGGATCCCGGCCTTCCGGCCCGGCGGCGCCCTTCACTCCTGCCCATCCGGGCACAAGCGGCCTGCCCTCCCGGCCCGACGAAGCACCTGATCCCGGCCGCCCCGACACGGGTACGGGTACGGGTACGGGTACGAGATCAGGCAGGGACTCGGGGACGGGCTCGGTAAGCGACCCACGGCGGCACCCGGACTCCGTGCCCACCGATCCGCGTCGCCCCACGCGACCGACATCAGGGTCGGCCGCCCACCCCCCGGCGCCCGCCCCGGCGCCCGCTCCTGCATCCATGTCGGACACCGGCAGCTTCCACCTCCCGCCCCCGCAAGCGGCGATCGGCACCTTTTCCGGCTCGGTACCCCCGGAGCCCTCCACTCCGCATCCCCCCGCCTACGCACCGACGCCCGGCCCCATGGCCGCGCCCCCGTACGACCCCACCTTCGTGCTGCCCACGCGTGGGCGGCACGGCGAGGTCTCCACCGCCTCGTACACCGCTCAGGACCGTCAGGACCCTCAGGACCCTCAGCGCCCACACAGCCCACACGGCCCGATGGTCGCGTCCGCCCCGCAGGCTGTCTCGCCGCAGGGCCGTCGCCGAGGGCACCGTGCCGCCCGCCGTGGGCGTCCGGGGCCGCCCGCCAAGGTCGCGCTGCCGCTGCTGTTGCTCGCGCTGGCCTGCTACGCCGTGGGGTTCTGGGCGTTGACGCGGATCTGAGCCGCCGCTCTGCGCCGGGCGGTGAGTGTCCACACCCCGAGCACCGTCAGCAGCAGGCTTCCGGTGCCGATGCCGCCCACGGCGACCGCCTTCATCGCGGGGTCGCCGCCCGAGGCACCGTCACCCGGCGCGTCGGCGCCCACCACACTCCCGACCGTCGAGGGCACGGGGTCCGGCGCACCCACGTCGAAGAACCCGCGGGGCACCGACTGCTGCGCGTATCCCGGACCGGCCTGGGTGCTGCCGCCGAGACGGACCCGCAGGGTCAGCCCGTAGGGCCCCTCGCCGAAACTCTCGGCGACCTGCGCGGCGAGGTGCACCACCAGGTAGTAGGAGCCGGCGAACCGAAGGGACTTCGTGGGGTCGGTCGGCGCGTACCGGTTGACGTATCTGACCGGCGGGACCGGTGGCAGCGAGGCCGACTTCTGGCTGCCGCCGTAGCCGATGCCGGTGTCCTTGACCGAGGCGCGCACGGGGTTGTAGAGCGTCAGGTCCAGGGCGTCGACCACATACCCGGAGTTCTTGTCCGCGCTGCCCAGGTCGACGCTGGCGGACAGTTGCTGCCCCCAGTCGACGGGGACCTTGTAGAAGAGGGTCTGCCCGGGGACGATCTCGTCGCTCCGCACACCCTGTTTCACGGCGGTCGCCTCGGCGAAGCCCGCCCCGCCCCGTACGGAGACGGGTTCGTCCACCGGTGGCGGGGGCGTGGCGGAGTCCCACGCCTCGGGCACGCGCGTGGCGGCCGCCTTCGCCAGGGGCGCCTCGGAGACGGGCGCGAGCTCCAGGTCCCAGGGCAGGGCGTCCGAGAGGTCCGTCTCCTCTTCACCACCGCCGGTGCCGGTGCGCTCGACGACGACGTAGTACGTACCGGCCTGCCGACACAGTCCCTTGCCGGGCATGAGCTCGCGCGCCCCCCAGGCGGTGAGCGGCTGGGGACTCCTGGCGGTTCCGACGGTCACGGAGTCGGAGGAGCACGTGGTGCTGTCGGCGTCCTGTACGGAGACGCTGATCCCGTCCCCGGCCAGGAGCGTGGCTTCCGCGCGCGGGATCGCCGTGACGGAGACGTACACGTTCGACGTGCCGTCGAGTTCGAGGCGGTAGTAGGCCCTGTCCTCGCCCTGAAGGGCGCTCCGGTACGTCGCGCCGGGTTCCAGCCGGGCGGCACCGGTGGTTCCCGTCGCCGCGGGGGCGCTGCGGACGTCGTCGGCGAAGGCGTAAGAAGGGACGTCCGGCGCGGCCACGGCGATCCCCGCGGGCAGCACCGCCGACGACACACAGAGCACCGCTCCCACGACCGTGCTCCGCATCACGGCCCGCACTCCGGCTCGCCACACGGCCGCTCCACGCCCCATACGCTCCGCACGCCCCGTTCGCCGGGTCATCGACCCCGCCCCCTCGCCTTGGACCGAACGTGGGCCATCCTCCCCCGCACGCGCGCGTGCCACCCCCGCATTCCGTACGGGCGTCCGAAAAGCCCGCCTATAATCGCGGGCCGGAGGATCCGCAACACAAAACCCCGACCGCGAGCGGCGGCCGGGGTCTGTTCAGTCTTCGGTATCGATACTCACGAACCCGTGGGCACGGAGTCAGTCGCCTCCGTCCACAGATCCTGCTCGGCGCGATCCGCCTGGATCTGGCGGTACACGAGGAGCCCGCCGATGGCGGCCAGTGCGACCAGGAGAAGCTTCTTCACCGCGCGACCTCGTCTTTCCTTGACGTGAGGGACCTCTGGCGCCCGACTATACACACCGACCGAGACCGATCGGTGACCTGCGTCCGCCCCTCAACTCCCGCCCTCGGCAGCGCAGTAGAAGCGCATCGCGGCACTCGGGCCGGAGGGTGATCACACCCGTACGGACGGTGACATTTGCCCGTACTCATCCCATCTGATCCTCACTTCTCCGCTTTTAGAGCTCCTTGCGCCCATCCGGGTGGTGTTCATCAGAACAACGCCACGCCGCGAGCGTCGGTCCACCACTTCGAGCCGCCCATACACATCATGAGGAAAGTACGCAAATCGCCCAACCCGAAAGTGAGGGGCCATGCCCGAGAACCGGGTCATGAAGCTGTGGACCGCCATCGTCACCGCCTTCCTCGCGCTGTGCACGGCGCTCGGACTCATCACGACGACCGCCGCCACGGCGACGGCACAGACCGCTCCGACGCGCCGCAGCGAGAGCGTCACCACCGCGGACACCACGGCGTGGCCCACGGTCGCGGCTCCCTGGGTGTGGGCCCAAGCCCGCTCCCTGCCCCCCACGATGAAGCAGCGCATCCACGCCGAGGCACACGGCAAGTCCCCCAGCTGCCGCCACCGCGGCCTCCCGGACACGGAAGCGGCCGAGCACACCACCGCTTCCTGCGACCCCGCAGACCCCGTGGACCCCGCCGAGCCGGCCACCCCGCTCCAGCGCTGAGCCCCCGGCACGCCATGTGCCACCTCTCCCCCGACGTAACGGCGAACTCGCGTACAGCCGCACGAGCAGGCCCGGCAGCTCCCCAGGAGCAACCGGGCCTTCGCCATGCCCCGCCACCATGACGGAACGGTCAGGGCTGCGTCGCGGCAACCTTGATGCCGAATCCGATCAGAACGACGCCGGTGACCCTGTCGATGACCCGCCGCACGACGGGCCTCTGGAAGAACGCGCGGGCCTTGGCCAGCAACAGCACGTAGGTGCCGAGGAAGGCCAGGTGGGCGGCACCGGCCGGCGTGACCGCCGTGCAGGCGGTGGCGGACGCGGCCGGCACAGCCGCCAGCCCCACCACGGTGAGCACACCCCGGACGAGCAGCCCGACGGTGACGCCCCCGACCGTACGTAGCCCGTCCCACTCGCCCTCGAGCCCTCGGCCCGGCCCCGGTGACGTCAAAAAGACCCCCGGACCGATGGTCCGGGGGCCTTCTCGTATGTGGGGCTAACAGGATTTGAACCTGTGGCCTCATCCTTATCAGGGATGCGCTCTAACCAACTGAGCTATAGCCCCGCCGCGCTTTGCGGTGTGTGTCCCGCGCGCTGACTCCTGAAGATTAGCGCACGACGTGCGCAGTCCCAAAATCGATAGTCGCGGGACGCACAGCAGGGTTTGGAACCGCTATGACGGCAAAGGTCACTCGTCCTCGGCGAGCGTCAGCTCGACGCCGCCGACGAAGCCCGCGGACAGGTTGTAGATGAACGCGCCGAGGGTCGCCAGCGCGGTCGCGAGGACTACGTCGATGACCGCGATGATCGCCGTGAACATCAGGACGTGGGAGAGCGACAGGAACGACTGGAGGTCGAAGCCGTTCGACTCGTTCGAGCCGGTCGCCTCCGAGACCGTGCCGCCGACCGTCGAGAAGACGCCCATCGCGTCCATGACCATCCACAGCACGGCGGCCGCGACGATCGTGCAGATGCCCAGCGCGATGGAGAGCAGGAAGCTGACCTTCATCACCGACCAGGGGTCGGCCTTCGCCACGCGCAGCCGCGCCTTGCGCACCCGAGGCGTGGTGCGGGCGCCGGTCCGCGGCCGCCGTACGGCGGCGCCGGCCGCGGCAGGTGCCGCGGACGCCTGCGCCGGGTAGGCCTGCGGCGGGTGGTAGGGCCCGGCGGCCTGCTGCGGCGGCTGCCGCTCACCGGGGAGCGGCGACGCCTCCTGCTGGGCCTGCGTGCCTCTGGTGTCCGTCACGGTTCCCCCCTGGGATCCCTTCGATCCTTGCGTGTCGGTCGAGGGTGAGGGCGAGTCGGCCGCAGGGGGCTTGATGGCCTTCAACTGGGTCGTGTGGGTGTCCGCCGCACGCCCGTCGGCCCCCGCGCCCCGCGCGTCGGTCGTACGCGCGTCCCCCGTCGGCGCGGCGGAGCCACGGCCGCCGCCGTTCTTGCCCGTACCGGCAGACGTACCGGCGCCCGTGGCTCCGCTCACGATGACTCTCTCCTCGTGCTACTCGGAGGAGGGCGACTCACCCTCGTCCGTGCCGGTGGTCGTGGCTGCCTCGGCGGTCTCGTCCACGGCGACCTCGCCGTCGACCTCCTCCGCCTCGCGCCCCGCCTCGGCGTTACGTGCGATACCGACGACGGCATCGCGCTTGCCCAGGTTGATCAGTTGGACGCCCATGGTGTCACGGCCCGTCTCCCTGACCTCGTTGACTCGCGTACGAATCACACCGCCGGACAGCGTGATGGCGAGGATCTCGTCGGTCTCCTCGACCACCAGCGCGCCGACGAGAGAACCGCGGTCCTCGACGATCTTGGCGGCCTTGATACCCAGGCCGCCGCGACCCTGGACGCGGTACTCGTCGACGGCGGTCCGCTTCGCGTACCCGCCGTCTGTGGCAGTGAACACGAACGTACCGGGTCGAACAACATTCATCGAGAGCAGCTGGTCTCCCTCACGGAAGCTCATGCCCTTGACACCCGAGGTGGCACGGCCCATGGGCCGCAGGGATTCGTCCGTGGCGGTGAACCGGATCGACTGCGCCTTCTTGCTGATCAGAAGCAGATCGTCGTCGGCCGAGACGAGTTCGGCTCCGATCAGTTCGTCGTCGGAACCGTCCTCCGTCTCACGGAGGTTGATCGCGATGACACCACCGGCACGCGGCGAATCGTAATCCTTCAGAGGCGTCTTCTTGACCAGGCCGCCCTTGGTGGCCAGCACCAGGTAGGGCGCCGCCTCGTAGTCGCGGATCGCGAGGATCTCGGCGATCGCCTCGTCCGGCTGGAAGGCCAGCAGGTTCGCCACGTGCTGGCCACGCGCGTCGCGGCCGGCGTCGGGAAGCTCGTACGCCTTCGCCCGGTACACCCGGCCCTTGTTGGTGAAGAACAGCAGCCAGTGGTGCGTGGTGGAGACGAAGAAGTGGTCGACGATGTCGTCTTCCTTGAGCTTCGCCCCGCGTACGCCCTTGCCGCCGCGCTTCTGGGAGCGGTAGTCGTCCGTCTTCGTGCGCTTGACGTAGCCACCGCGCGAGATGGTGACGACGATGTCCTCTTCGGCGATCAGGTCCTCGATGGACATGTCACCGTCGTAGGGCACCAGCATCGTCTTGCGGTCGTCGCCGTACTTCTCGACGATCGCCGCCAGTTCCTCGCTCACGATGCCGCGCTGGCGGACCGGCGAGGCCAGGATCGCGTTGTACTCGGTGATCTTCGCCTGGAGTTCGTCGTGCTCCTGGATGATCTTCTGGCGCTCCAGGGCGGCCAGCCGGCGCAACTGCATCTCGAGGATGGCGTTGGCCTGGATCTCGTCGATCTCCAGGAGCTCCATCAGGCCCGTGCGCGCGATGTCGACGGTGTCGCTGCGCCGGATCAGCGCGATGACCTCGTCGATGGCGTCCAGGGCCTTCAGCAGGCCGCGCAGGATGTGCGCCCGCTCCTCGGCCTTGCGCAGCCGGAAGCGCGTACGGCGGACGATGACCTCGATCTGGTGCGCCACCCAGTGACGGATGAACGCGTCCAGGGAGAGGGTGCGCGGGACCCCGTCGACCAGGGCCAGCATGTTGGCGCCGAAGTTCGACTGGAGGTCCGTGTGCTTGTACAGGTTGTTGAGCACGACCTTGGCGACCGCGTCCCGCTTCAGGACGATGACCAGACGCTGGCCCGTACGCGACGACGTCTCGTCACGGACGTCGGCGATGCCGCCGATCTTGGCGTCCTTCACCAGGTCGGCGATCTTCTGCGCGAGGTTGTCCGGGTTCACCTGGAACGGCAGTTCCGTGACCACCAGGCACTGGCGGTTCTGGATCTCCTCGACCTCGACGACCGCGCGCATCGTGATGGAGCCGCGACCCGTGCGGTACGCCTCCTCGATGCCCTTGCGCCCGACGACGAGGGCGCCGGTCGGGAAGTCCGGTCCCTTGATGCGCTCGAGGAGGGCGTCCAGCAGCTCCTCGTGCGAGGCCTCGGGGTTCTCCAGGTACCACTGGGCGCCGGCCGCGACCTCGCGCAGGTTGTGCGAGGGGATGTTGGTCGCCATGCCGACCGCGATACCGGCCGAACCGTTGATCAGCAGGTTCGGGAAGCGGGCCGGCAGGACGGTCGGCTCCTGGGAGCGGCCGTCGTAGTTGTCCGTGAAGTCGACGGTCTCCTCGTCGATGTCGCGGACCATCTCCATGGACAGCGGCATCATCTTGCACTCGGTGTACCGCATGGCGGCCGCCGGGTCGTTGCCGGGAGATCCGAAGTTGCCGTTGGAGTCCACCAGCGGCATCCGCATCGACCACGGCTGTGCGAGACGGACCAGCGCGTCGTAGATCGAGGAGTCGCCGTGCGGGTGGTAGTTGCCCATCACGTCGCCGACGACGCGGGCGCACTTGTAGAAGCCCTTCTCGGGCCGGTAGCCGCCGTCGTACATGGCGTACAGGACGCGCCGGTGGACGGGCTTGAGGCCGTCCCGGACGTCCGGCAGCGCGCGGGAGACGATGACGGACATCGCGTAGTCGAGATACGAACGCTGCATCTCCGTCTCGAGCCCGACGGGCTCGATACGCATCACGACGTCGCCGCCCTCTTCAGGGGTGACGGGAGTGTTCTCGTCGGTCATTGCTGGTGAGAATCCTTTCTGACGCGGTCAGCTGAGACCGACTCAGATGTCGAGGAACCGGACGTCCTTGGCGTTGCGCTGGATGAAGGCGCGGCGCGCTTCGACGTCCTCGCCCATCAGGACCGAGAACAGGTCGTCGGCCTGGGCGGCGTCGTCGAGGGTGACCTGGCCGAGTACGCGGTGCTCCTGGTCCATGGTCGTGATGCGCAGCTCCTCGGCGTTCATCTCACCGAGGCCCTTGAAGCGCTGGATCGAGTCCTCGCGCACGCGCTTGCCGCGCTGGCGGCCCATCTCGAGCAGCGCGTCGCGCTCACGGTCGGAGTACGCGTACTCGATGTCCTCCCGACCCCACTTGATCTTGTAGAGCGGGGGGCGGGACAGGAACACGTGCCCGGCCTCGACCAGCGGCCGCATGAAGCGGAACAGGAAGGTCAGCAGCAGGGTGTTGATGTGCTGGCCGTCGACGTCGGCGTCCGCCATCAGAATGATCTTGTGATAGCGGAGCTTGGAGATGTCGAAGTCCTCGTGCACACCGGTGCCGAAGGCGGAGATCAGCGCCTGGATCTCCTGGTTCTGCAGGATCTTGTCGATCCGCGCCTTCTCGACGTTGAGGATCTTGCCTCGGATCGGGAGGATCGCCTGGTACTGCGGGTTGCGGCCGGACTTGGCCGAGCCGCCGGCGGAGTCACCCTCGACGATGAAGATCTCGCACTTAATGGGATCGTTCGACTGACAGTCGGAGAGCTTGCCCGGCAGGGACGCCGACTCCAGCAGGCCCTTGCGACGGGTGAGGTCGCGGGCCTTGCGGGCCGCCACGCGCGCGGTGGCCGCCTGGATGCCCTTGCGGACGATGTCCGCCGCCTCCACCGGGTTGCGGTCCAGCCAGTCGTTGAGGTGCTCGTAGACCGCCTTCTGGACGAAGGTCTTCGCCTCCGTGTTGCCCAGCTTGGTCTTCGTCTGGCCCTCGAACTGGGGCTCGCTCAGCTTGACGGAGATGATCGCGGTCAGACCCTCGCGGATGTCGTCACCCGTGAGGTTGTCGTCCTTCTCGCGCAGCAGCTTCTTGTCCCGCGCGTACTTGTTGACCAGGTTCGTCAACGCCGAGCGGAAGCCCTCCTCGTGCGTGCCGCCCTCATGCGTGTGGATGATGTTGGCGAAGGAGTACACGCCCTCGCTGTAACCGCTGTTCCACTGCATGGCGACTTCGAGGGAGAGGCTCTTCTCCTTGTCCTCCGCCTCGAGGTCGATCACCGTCGGGTGCACCACGTCGCCCTTGCGGGAGTTGAGGTACTTCACGAAGTCGACGATGCCGCCCTCGTAGTGGTACGTGACGGTCTTGACCTCGTCCTTCTCGTCCGCACCCGCCTCGTCCGCACCGGCGGTGGCCTTCGCCGACTCGCGCTCGTCGGTGAGTTTGAGCGTCAGACCCTTGTTGAGGAACGCCATCTCCTGGAAGCGCCGCGAGAGCGTCTCGAAGGAGTACTCCGTGGTCTCGAAGATGTCCGCGTCGGCCCAGAAGGTGACCGACGTGCCCGTCTCGTCCGTGGCCTCGTGCTTGACGAGGGGGGCCGTCGGAACGCCCATCTTGTAGTCCTGCGTGTGGCGGTGGCCGTCGGTCTTCACCTCGACCGCGACCTTGCTCGACAGGGCGTTCACGACCGAGACGCCGACGCCGTGCAGACCACCGGAGACCGCGTAGCCGCCGCCGCCGAACTTGCCGCCCGCGTGCAGCACGGTCAGCACGACCTCGAGGGCGGGCTTGCCCTCGGACGCCACGATGCCCACCGGGATGCCGCGGCCGTTGTCGATGACGCGGACACCGCCGTCGGCGAGGATCGTCACGTCGATGGTGTCCGCGTGGCCGGCCAGCGCCTCGTCGACCGAGTTGTCGACGACCTCGTACACGAGGTGGTGCAGGCCGCGCTCGCCGGTCGAGCCGATGTACATACCGGGTCGCTTGCGGACCGCGTCCAGACCCTCGAGGACGGTAATGGCGCTGGCGTCGTACGAGGTGGTGACCTCGCTGGTCGAGGCGGCTGCCCCGCCGCTCGCGCCGGCGTCGGTGGACGGGATGTTCTCGTTGGGGTTGCCGGAATCGGCCACGAAGCGCCCTTTCTGGCACAGCACCAGCCAGGCTCGTCGGCAGGTTGCCGGAGCGGCTGCGGCATGTTGCGTTGGTAAGCCTTGATCAGCGTTGCTCAGCTTCTCCCGGGCGGTCCCCACGTTCGGGGCGGGATTGGCTTCCAGTCTACCGGTAGCACTGACACTGATGGGGGTTTGCCGGTACCTGAGTCCGCATGTGCCGCCCTCAACCGGTCTCTTCCGGGTCCCGATATACGGAAGGGGGCTCCAAGAGGCTCACGGAGGCACTCAGCGCTTTCGGGCGTCAACCCTTGGCTACTTGGGAGTCAGGTCCGGATTCGCACCCGCACGCGGTCACACGAAACGAAGGCCGGGCGGTCCCCACGGGACCCTCCCGGCCTGGCAAAGCGTGACGCACGTCACCCGTAGGTATCCCCGGGACCCGTGCTCCCAGGGGCTCTGAGGGGGCCGTAGCGGCGTGCGGGGCCGTTGGGACCGAGCACCTTGATCTGCCGCACCGTCCCGTGCCCCAGATCCTCGTTGAGGCGCGCGACCAACGTCGGCGCGAGCAGTCGCAGGTTCGTCGCCCAGGCCGTCGAGTCGCAGCGCACGATCAGCGTCCGCTCGTCCTCGTCGTACTTCTCGGGCACGCAGTGCTTGGCCACGTCCTCACCGACGATCTGCGGCCACCGGCCCATCACACCGCCCACCGCCGCCGGTGCCTCCCACCCCCGCTCGTTGAGCAAGCGGTTGATCGCCGCGCCCAGCGCCATGGGGTCGCGTCCGTCCGCGCGCGCGCCGGAGCGCAGACCGCCGCCACGCCGCGCCTGCTTCTTCTGCTGAGCCGCGTCCCCACGCGCGCGTGCCTGTTCGCGGGCCGCCCTGAGCGCCACCCGCGCGAGGTCGACACCGGACGGCTCGGGAACCCGCTTCGCGGGCTCGTCGGCGGTCATACGCGCTCCACCGTCCCCTCGCTGACGGCGTACCTGGCGCCCGCGAGCGCGTGCGGTACGTCGTCGTCGACCGCCGCCGTCACCAGCACCTGCTCGCCGGGCGCCACCAGCTCGGCCAGCCGTTCCCGCCGGCGGACGTCCAGCTCGGCGAAGACGTCGTCCAGCACCAGCACCGGCTCGTTGCCCTCCGCCCGCAGCAGGTCGTACGAGGCCAGCCGCAGGGCCAGCGCGTACGACCAGGACTCACCGTGCGAGGCATACCCCTTGGCGGGCAGCTGACCGAGCTTGAGCACCACGTCGTCCCGGTGCGGGCCCACCAGGGTCACGCCGCGTTCGATCTCCTGCTTGCGGACGTCCGCGAGCGCGGCCATCAGCTGCCCGTAGAGGTCCTCACGCGTGTGTGCCTCACCGGGCGCCGACGACTTGTACTCCAGCGCCACCGGACCGCCGCCGGGCGCCAGCTGCTCGTACGCCTTGTCGGCGAGCGGCTGGATCGCGGCGATCAGGTCGAGGCGCTGGGCGAGCAGCTCGGCGCCCACGCGCGCGAGGTGCTGGTCCCACACGTCGAGGGTCGACAGGTCCATGGAACGGCCGCCGTGCCGCCGGGCGAGCGCGGCCGACTTCAGGAGCGTGTTGCGCTGCTTGAGCACCCGCTCGTAGTCCGAGCGCACGCCCGCCATCCGCGGGGAGCGCGCGGTGATCAGCTCGTCGAGGAAGCGGCGCCGTTCACCGGGGTCGCCCTTGATCAGCGCGAGATCCTCGGGCGCGAACAGCACGGTCCGTACGATGCCCAGCACGTCACGCGGCCTGACCTGCGAGGACCTGTTGATGCGGGCGCGGTTGGCCTTGCCGGGATTCAGCTCCAGCTCGACCAGCTGCTGCCGCTCGCCCTGCCTGATCTGGGCCCGGATGATCGCCCGGTCGGCACCCATGCGGACCAGGGGCGCGTCCGAGGCGACCCGGTGGCTGCCGAGGGTGGCGAGATAGCCGACGGCCTCGACGAGGTTCGTCTTGCCCTGCCCGTTGGGGCCCACGAAAGAGGTGACGCCCGGGTCGAGCGGAACCTCGACCCGGGCGTACGAGCGGAAGTCGGCCAGCGACAGATGCGTGACGTGCATGGTCGTTCGCCGACCTCCCCCAGGGTTGTGGATCGCGGGGCGACCCTGTGGACTACTTCTTCTCGACCGCGTGGCCGCCGAACTGGTTGCGCAGCGCCGCGATCATCTTCATCTGCGGCGAGTCCTCCTGACGGGAGGCGAACCGCGCGAACAGCGAGGCCGTGATGGCGGGCAGCGGCACGGCGTTGTCGATGGCGGCCTCGACCGTCCAGCGGCCCTCGCCGGAGTCCTGCGCGAAGCCGCGCAGCTTGTCGAGGTGCTCGTCCTCGTCGAGGGCGTTGACGGCCAGGTCGAGCAGCCAGGACCGGATGACCGTGCCCTCCTGCCAGGACCGGAAGACCTCGCGCACGTCCGTGACGGAGTCGACCTTCTCCAGCAGCTCCCAGCCCTCGGCGTAGGCCTGCATCATGGCGTACTCGATGCCGTTGTGGACCATCTTCGCGAAGTGGCCGGCGCCGACCTTGCCGGCGTGCACCGCGCCGAAGTCGCCCTCGGGCTTGAGCGCGTCGAAGACCGGCTGCACCTTGGCCACGTGCTCCGCGTCGCCGCCGTACATCAGCGCGTAGCCGTTCTCCAGGCCCCAGACGCCGCCGGAGACACCGCAGTCGACGAAGCCGATGCCCTTGGCGGCCAGTTCCCCGGCGTGCTTCTCGTCGTCCGTCCAGCGTGAGTTGCCGCCGTCCACGACGACGTCGCCCGGCTCCAGCAGCTCGGCGAGCTCGTCGACGGTCGACTGGGTGGCGGCACCGGCCGGGACCATCACCCAGACCACGCGCGGGCCCTTGAGCTTGCCCACAAGCTCTTCGAGGCTGTGGACATCGGCGAGGTCCGGGTTGCGGTCGAATCCGACGACGGTGTGGCCGGCGCGGCGGATCCGCTCGCGCATGTTGCCGCCCATCTTGCCGAGGCCGACGAGACCGAGCTCCATCAGTTGTTCCTTAGGTCGCTGTGTGGCGTGTGGGGCACCTTCGTACCCATGTCCGAGCCTAAACCCGGACCCTCACGCACACCTGTGGGCATACGCGCTCAGACGTACGACTCCACCTGGGGGTTCGCCGATGGCTTCTCCCCAGGGACCGCCCCGGTCGTCCACCGCCTGTGGACGACCGGTCGGATCACGGCGCCCGGCGTCAGCCGCTGAGCCGCACCGGCATGATCAGGTACTTGTAGGCCTCGTCCGCCTCCGCGTCCAGCGCGGGCTTGCCGCTGAGCAGCGCGGGCTTGGTGGACGTCGTGAAGGACAGCTGGGCGACCGGGGAGTCGATGGCGCTCAGGCCGTCCAGCAGGAAGGTCGGGTTGAAGGCGATCGAGATGTCGTCGCCCTCGAGCTGGGCGTCGACCCGCTCCACAGCCTGTGCGTCGTCGCTGGAGCCGGCCTCCAGGATGAGCACGCCCTGCTCGAAGCTGAGCCGCACCGGGGTGTTGCGCTCGGCGACCAGGGCGACGCGCTTGACGGCCTCCACGAAGGGGGCGGTCTCGATCACGGCGACGGAGTTGAACTCCGTCGGGAACAGCGTGCGGTACTTCGGGAGGTCGCCCTCCAGGAGGCGGGTCGTGGTCCGCCGGCCCGCGCCCTCGAAACCGATCAGGCCCTCACCCGAACCGGATCCGGACAGCGCCAGGATGACGCTGTCGCCGCTCGTGAGCGCCTTGGCGGTGTCCAGGAGCGTCTTGGCGGGCACCAGGGCGACCGCGGAGGCCTCCGGGTTCTCCGGCTTCCACAGGAACTCGCGGACCGCGAAGCGGTAGCGGTCGGTGGAGGCCAGCGTGACCGTGTCGCCCTCGATCTCGATGCGCACACCGGTCAGGACCGGCAGCGTGTCGTCACGGCCGGCGGCGATGGCGACCTGGGCGGCTGCGGAGGCGAAGACCTCGCCGGGGACCGTGCCCGTCGCGTTCGGCATCTGCGGCAGGGACGGGTACTCCTCCACAGGCAGTGTGTGGAGGGTGAAGCGCGAGGAACCGCAGACCACCGTCGCCCGTACACCGTCTGTGGAGATCTCCACCGGACGGTTGGGCAGGGCGCGGCAGATGTCCGCGAGCAGCCGGCCGGAGACGAGGACCGTGCCCTCCTCCTCGACCTCGGTGTCCACGGAGACCCGTGCGGAGACCTCGTAGTCGAAGCTGGACAGGCTCAGCTGGCCGTTTTCCGCCTTCAGCAGCAGGCCGGCGAGGACAGGCGCCGGCGGACGGGCCGGGAGGCTGCGTGCCGCCCAGGCCACGGCCTCCGCGAGTACGTCGCGTTCCACCCGGATCTTCACTCTTGCCGCCTCCTGCTGTTGCCGGCGCTTCTCGCCCTGCCTGGCCTTCGTCGTCTGTCTCGGTGTGGTCGGCCCCGGCGAGGGGCAGGACCAACGGGGTCCAGTCTGACGCACCGCACTGACAGTCGGTGCCCCTCGGGGTCAAGTCGTGACGAGGGGCAGTCGGGCACCGAGGAGCGAGTTGTGCACAGGACCCCCTTCTAAACGGTTTTCTCGCTCTCTCTAGTTGGGAGTAGTAGTAGGGGCTGTGGATACAGTGGATAACCCTGTTTTCGCAGCTCAGAGGCGGAATTTTATCCACCGTGCCTGTGGGCGGAGCCGGTGGACAACCGGGGCCTTCTGTGGAGAACAGAAAGTTCTGCACACTCCGTGCACAGGAGGGGGCGAGTTCTCCCCAGCGGCGTCCCCAGGTTTTCCCACCTTTCCCACAGGGCAACCCGGCACCTTCGTGTGACGCCTTTCACTCGACCCGGTGAGGAGGCGCGTCACGTTGCCGAACAGTGGACAGACGTGTGGAGAAGCCCGAGATCGCTGGGGACAAGAGGTCCCAGCCTGTGGGTTGCCGGTGGACAACTTCGTGCACAGCCTGTGGATCAATTTGTTATCCACAGGCTGTGGAGATCCTTCGTCCACGAATCCACAGCCAGGTGACCTGGTCCGATGGTCCCGCACCCGGAGCGCCTGTGGACACAGTCTGGACAACTTCCCAGTCCCCAGGGTGTGGACGGGAAAAAGTCACCGAATCTGTGGAGAGTGGCCGTAACCCGGCCGTTAATCGAACACCGGGTGAGCGGTGGACGACGGCTGCCGGCCGGGGTTCGGCCCGGATCCGGCGCCGGATCGACGCGGTTCGGGGCTCGGATCGGCCTGGATCACCCCGGGATCGGGGCGGGAGCGCCTCGGGAACGCCTCGGGAACGCCTCGGGAACGGCGCGGGAACGGCCCGAAACCGGCTGGTGAACGGCTCGAAACCAGCTCCGACCGGCTCGGGACGGGCTCGGGACCGGCCCGGAATCAAGCCCGGCTGCGGCCGCCGTCGTAGGTCGGCATGTTCCCCACGCCGCCCCGGCGAGTGCCGCGCCCCGGCGCCCGCGTCACCCCTCGCGTTCTCTCGGCGCCCGGAGCTGCCCGGTCCGGCCCGGTCCGGCCCGGTCCGGCCACGCCCTACCCGGCTTGGCGCCCCGGCCGCTCCCCGAACGACGTAGGGCGCCCCCGGAACTCTCTCCGGGGGGCGCCCTCAGCAGTGGTCGTACGGCGTTCCGCGGTGCCGTCAGCCGTTCTTGATGCGGTTGGTCAGCTCGGTCACCTGGTTGTAGATGGAGCGCCGCTCGGCCATCAGATTGCGGATCTTGCGGTCCGCGTGCATGACCGTCGTGTGGTCGCGGCCGCCGAACAGCGCGCCGATCTTCGGGAGCGAAAGGTCCGTCAGCTCGCGGCACAGGTACATGGCGATCTGGCGGGCCGTCACCAGCGCGCGTCCGCGCGAGGTGCCGCACAGGTCCTCGACCGTCAGCCCGAAGTAGTCGGCGGTGGCGCCCATGATGGCCGTCGAGGTGATCTCGGGGGCGGAGTCCTCGCCACCGGGGATCAGGTCCTTCAGGACGATCTCCGTCAGCCCCAGGTCCACCGGCTGCCGGTTGAGCGACGCGAACGCCGTCACCCGGATCAGCGCGCCCTCCAGCTCGCGGATGTTGCGTGAGATCCGGGACGCGATGAACTCCAGCACCTCCGGCGGGGCGTTGAGCTGCTCCTGGACCGCCTTCTTGCGGAGGATCGCGATCCGCGTCTCCAGCTCGGGCGGCTGCACATCGGTGATCAGGCCCCACTCGAAACGGTTCCGCAGCCGGTCCTCCAGCGTGACCAGCTGCTTCGGCGGCCGGTCGCTGGACAGCACGATCTGCTTGTTGGCGTTGTGGAGCGTGTTGAAGGTGTGGAAGAACTCCTCCTGCGTCGACTCCTTGTCCGCCAGGAACTGGATGTCGTCGACGAGCAGGATGTCCATCTCGCGGTACCGCTTGCGGAAGCTGTCGCCCTTGCCGTCGCGGATCGAGTTGATGAACTCGTTGGTGAACTCCTCGGAGCTCACGTACCGCACGCGTGTGCCCGGGTAGAGGCTCCGCGCGTAATGCCCGATGGCGTGCAGCAGGTGCGTCTTGCCGAGACCCGACTCCCCGTAGATGAAGAGGGGGTTGTAGGCCTTCGCGGGCGCCTCGGCGACGGCGACGGCGGCCGCGTGCGCGAACCGGTTGGAGGCGCCGATGACGAAGGTGTCGAAGAGGTACTTCGGGTTCAGGCGCGCGGTCGGCTCACCGGGACCGGGTGTCGGCGAGGACTTGGCCGACTGCCCGGGTCCGCCCGCGCCGGGCTGGCCGGGACCGCCCGGACCGCCGCGGTGCGGATGACCGGAACCGCCCGACGGGTCGGACAGGTCGCGCCGGCCGGAGTCGCGCTGCTCGTAGTCGGAGCGGGACTGCTCGTACTCCGGGCGCTTCTGCCGGTACGGCGACGGATCGTACGGCGGCCGCTCCATCGACTGGGGACGGTAGTCCTGCGACGGCGGGCCGTAGGAGTCCTGCTGCGACGGGGCGCCGTACGGGGCCTGGGACGCGGGCCCGCCGTACGAGTCCTGCGACGACGGCGACGCGTAGGGGTCCCGTTCCGGGAAGCCGAGCCGCTGCTGCTGCCAGCTGTGCTCGTCCTGCTGCGGCCGCGGCCAGGCGCCGGGCTCCGGACGCTGGTACTCCGACGGGTACGCGGGCCGCGCGGTGGGCATCTGGTCCGGGCGCGAGCCGGGGAGCTGGTCGCCCGGCGTCGGGGGCAGCGGCTCGGCGCGGTGCCGGCCGTAGCCCTCGTACTGGCCTTCGCGCGACGTGTCGTAACCGGTGTCGTACCGGCCGTCCCCCTGACCCTCGTACCGGTTGTCCTGGCCCTCGTAGGGGCCGGTGGGCAGCTCCGCCTCCTCGTAGCGCGACTGCTGCTGCGCGGAGGGTGCCGACGGGGCCGACGGCTCGCCCACGGAGTCGTCGACGGTGATCGCGATGCGGATGGGCCGCCCGCACTCACGGCTCAGCGTCTCGCTCACGATCGGGGCGAGGCGGCCTTCGAGGACGCCCTTCGCGAACTCGTTCGGTACGGCGAGCAGGGCGGTGTCGGCGACCAGCGCCAGCGGCTGGCAGCGCCGGATCCAGTGCTCGTCCTTCACCTCTACGCCCTGGCCGCGGCCCTCCCCGAGGAGCTGCTCCAGTACTCGTGGCCACACTGCGGCAAGATCGGCAGGCACGTCAGCCACAGGGCACGCTCTCTCGTGGGTCCCACGAACGTGTGGTTGCGGGACGGTCGGGATTCATATCGGGTGGGGGCAGGGACAAAGGAACGAATCGGAGTTCAGCCACGGTAGTCAGGGCGACGGCTGCGGTTCAAGTTGTTGTCCCCAGGCTGTGGATAGTGTCTCCCGCGACCGCCGGTTTGACCGAATGGCGCAGCCGCGCGTACCGTAACCAGGTCGAGTTGTCGATGGCTGCTGCCGCCTGCCTCCGATGGGCACAGATCACGTCAGGTGATCGGGAAGCGGTGCACTCGGGCGTTTACCGCGAGCTACCTCGTGGGCGCACGGTGACAGCCAGGACGGCACCCCGCCACCACCGATTGATTTCTGGAGCCCCCGAGTGAGCAAGCGCACCTTCCAGCCGAACAACCGTCGTCGCGCCAAGACCCACGGCTTCCGCCTGCGGATGCGCACCCGCGCCGGTCGCGCGATTCTCGCGAACCGCCGCAGCAAGGGTCGCACCAACCTGTCCGCCTGAGCCTGATCAGGTCATGACGTCGTGCTGCCTACCGAGCATCGGCTGAGGCGGCGCGAGGACTTCGCGACCGCGGTACGACGAGGTCGTCGGGCCGGCCGCCCGACCCTCGTGGTCCATTTTCGAAGCGGTGCCACGGACCCGCACGCGCCTGGGGAGAGCGCTCCCCCGACGCGTGCGGGTTTCGTCGTGAGCAAGGCCGTGGGTGGCGCGGTGGTGCGCAACAAGGTGAAGCGCAGACTGCGTCATCTGATGCGCGATCGAGTCACCCTGTTCCCCCCCGGTAGCCTGGTAGTCGTACGGGCGCTGCCCGGGGCGGGCGACGCCGACCACGCACAGCTGGCCCAAGACCTGGATGCCGCCCTTCAACGGCTACTGGGAGGGGGCGCGCGATGAAGTACCCGCTGCTGGCTCTGATCAAGCTCTACCAGTGGACGATCAGTCCGCTGCTCGGGCCGGTGTGCAAGTACTACCCGTCGTGCTCCCATTACGGCTACACGGCCATCGACCGGCACGGTGCGATCAAGGGAACGGCACTTACCGCCTGGCGGATCCTGCGGTGCAATCCGTGGTCGCTCGGCGGCGTGGACCATGTTCCGCCGCGCAAGCGCCCGCGGTGGCACGAAATGTTGCGTGACGCCTGGCGTGCACGCAGGGGCGGGACCTCCGCCGCCGAAACGGCCACCGAAGAGAAGTCGCCTTCTCCTTCGAGCCCGGCCGCAGAGACACCGTCCCATGCCCAAGGAGCATGATTAGTGGACACGATTGCCAGCCTCTTCAGCTTCATCACGACACCTGTCTCCTGGGTCATCGTCCAGTTCCACAAGGTGTACGGGTCCATCTTCGGACCTGACACCGGGTGGGCCTGGGGCCTGTCCATCGTGTCCCTGGTGATTCTGATTCGTATCTGCCTGATCCCGCTCTTCGTGAAGCAGATCAAGGCGACGCGGGCCATGCAGACGCTGCAGCCCGAGATGAAGAAGATCCAGGAGCGCTACAAGAACGACAAGCAGCGTCAGTCCGAAGAGATGATGAAGCTGTACAAGGAGACGGGTACCAACCCGCTCTCCTCGTGCCTTCCCATCCTGGCGCAGTCCCCGTTCTTCTTCGCCCTCTACCACGTGCTCAACGGCATCGCCAACGGTGACACCATTGGCGTGATCAACGAGAGCCTGCTGGCGAGCGCGCAGAAGGCGCACATCTTCGGGGCCCCGCTGGCCGCGAAGTTCACGGACAGCGCCGCGGACCTGGTGCCCTTCGACGCCTCGCTGACCAACGTCCGCATCGTGACCGCGATCATGATCGTCATGATGTCGGCGTCGCAGTTCTTCACGCAGCGCCAGCTGATGACGAAGAACGTCGACACCTCGGTGAAGACCCCGTTCATGCAGCAGCAGAAGATGCTGATGTACGTCTTCCCCGTCATGTTCGCCGTCTTCGGCATCAACTTCCCCGTCGGTGTCCTCGTCTACTGGCTGACCACCAACGTGTGGACCATGGGCCAGCAGATGTACGTGATCCGCAACAACCCGACCCCGGGTTCCAAGGCGCAGGCCGCGTACCTGGAGCGTCTGTACAAGCACGTCACGCACCACGGCAAGACCCGCAGCCGCGGCGAGAAGGCCATCGTCAAGGCCATCGTGGCCAAGGGCCGCGAGCGCAACGACGCCGAACGCAAGTTCATCAACGGTCTCACCAAGGCGGGCTTCGCCGCCCACGCCGACGGCACCGTGATCAAGAGCGAGGCCCAGGCCGCGGCTCAGGCCGAGGACGGCACGCCGACGAGCGCGGCCGCCGCCAAGCGCCAGCAGCCCAAGCGGCAGTCGAAGTCCCAGCGTCAGTCCACGGCCCCGACGAAGGACGGCGGCGAGAGCATCTCGCTGACCAAGTCCGACGAACCGGAGGACGCCAAGCCCTCCGGAGCCGCCGGCACGGCCAAGCAGGCCGGTCCCAAGCCCAGTGGCGGAAGCCGCAGCAAGGCCCAGTCCGGGCAGCGCAAGGGCGGCCCGCAGCGCCCCAAGTCCCCGTCCAAGAAGTAAGAAGGAGCCCATCCCGTGACGGAAGGCACCACCTCCGCTGCTGCCGAGGGTGCAGACACCCTGTCCCACCTGGAGCAGGAGGGTGAGATCGCGGCGGACTACCTCGAGGGTCTGTTGGACATCGCCGATCTCGACGGCGACATCGACATGGACGTCGAGGCCGATCGCGCCTCTGTGTCGATCATCAGCGACGCGGGCCCCCGTGACCTGCTGAAGCTGGTCGGCCGGGACGGCGAGGTGTTGGAGGCGCTCCAGGAACTCACGCGCCTGGCCGTACACCGCGAGACCGGTGACCGCAGCCGCCTGATGCTGGACATCGCGGGGTACCGAGCCCAGAAGCGTACGGAGCTCTCCGAGCTGGGCGCCAAGGCCGCCACCGACGCGAAGAACAGCGGCGAGCCGGTCAAGCTGGACCCGATGACGCCCTTCGAGCGCAAGGTCGTTCACGACGCGGTCAAGGCCGCCGGACTGCGCAGCGAGTCCGAGGGCGAGGAGCCGCAGCGCTTCGTCGTCGTCCTGCCCAACTGATTCGGTACGTACGTGTTCCCGGCCCCGTCTGTCGCGCAGACGGGGCCGATCTTTGTCAGCCCGGTAGTTTCTGGTGGTCGGCGCTCGCAGCGCTGATGCGGTACGGAAGGACGGTCCCCGTGACGGAGGCAGCGGAGCTCCCCCCTGCGCCTGAGGTGGCACGAGAGGTGTTCGGCGATCGCTTCGGCGATGCGGTCCGATACGCCGAGCTCCTGGCCGAGGCAGGCGTGCAGCGTGGGCTCATCGGCCCACGAGAGGTACCCCGCCTCTGGGAGAGGCACATGCTGAACTGCGCGGTGCTCTCCGAGGTCGTGCCCGAGGGCGTGACCGTGTGCGACGTCGGTTCGGGTGCCGGTCTGCCCGGCATTCCCCTGGCGCTCGTGCGGGAGGACCTGAAGATCACCCTGCTGGAGCCGCTTCTGCGACGCACCAACTTCCTCGCCGAGGTCGTCGAGCTCCTGGGCCTGGACCATGTGACGGTCGCGCGTGGCCGTGCCGAGGAGGTCATGGGCACGATGCACCCGGTGCACGTGGTCACCGCCCGTGCGGTGGCGCCTCTGGACCGTCTGGCCACCTGGGGCATCCCGCTGCTGCGTCCTTACGGCGAGATGCTCGCCCTCAAGGGCGACACCGCCGAGGAGGAGCTGAAGAGCGCGTCCACGGCTCTGAGCAAGCTCGGAGCGGTGGGCACCTCGATCCTGCATGTGGGTGAGGGCGTGGTGGATCCGCTGTCCACGGTGGTGCGGGTCGAGGTCGGGGAGAGCCCGGGCGGTGTGAGGTTCGCCGCCAAGCGCGCCAAGGCGGCCCGTACCAGTCGAACGCGCCGACGCCGCTGAGTCGTACTCCACACAAGCTGCCAAACCAACGCATCACGGAGTGTCGCGAGGGGTCCGGCCGCCGACGCTGTGCATCGTGTTTCACGTGAAACGTCGCTCCTTGCTCCACGGCATCATCAGCCGCGGCCGCGCCGCAGCCGAACCCCGCGACCGTAAGCCTCTCGGTTCACTCGATGAGGGACGGGAGTTGTCCACAGTGGTGGATTTCTCCACAGAGGACCAGGCCTCACTGGTTCGCGACCCCGAAGACATGGGAGGCTCTGTTCATTGCGAGCCTGAAGTCGAGGAGAGTGAATCCTTGCGGTCCGACGCCAACATCGCGGGACCGATGACCGATCCGGTCCCCGGTCCCCGTACCGAGTCGTTTGGGGAGGATGTTTCACGTGAAACACCGCCCCCCATGGACGACACCCCGATCGGTCGTGCTGCCCAACTCGCTGTGGAGGCTCTGGGCCGCGCCGGCGAGGGTCTGCCACGTCCTGAGCAGACCCGTGTGATCGTCGTCGCCAACCAGAAGGGTGGGGTGGGCAAGACGACGACGACCGTCAACCTTGCCGCGTCCCTGGCCCTGCACGGAGGCCGGGTCCTGGTGGTCGACCTCGACCCCCAGGGCAACGCGTCCACCGCCCTGGGAATCGACCACCATGCCGAGGTCCCGTCCATCTATGACGTGTTGGTGGACAGTCGCCCCCTCGCGGAAGTCGTTCAGCCCGTCCCCGATGTAGAAGGCCTCTTCTGCGCTCCCGCCACGATCGATCTCGCCGGCGCGGAGATCGAGTTGGTATCCCTGGTGGCACGTGAGAGCCGCCTCCAGCGAGCGATCCAGGCCTACGAGCAGCCGCTGGACTACATTCTCATCGACTGCCCGCCGTCTCTCGGCCTGCTGACGGTCAACGCGATGGTGGCCGGTGCCGAAGTCCTCATCCCGATCCAGTGCGAGTACTACGCTCTGGAAGGTCTGGGGCAGTTGCTGCGCAACGTCGACCTGGTGCGGGGACACCTCAACCCCACCCTGCATGTGTCGACGATTCTCCTCACCATGTACGACGGCCGGACGCGCCTTGCGTCGCAGGTCGCGGAGGAGGTGCGCACCCACTTCGTGGAGGAGGTGCTGCGGACGAGCATTCCCCGCTCGGTCCGCATCTCCGAGGCGCCGAGCTATGGACAGACGGTGCTGACCTACGATCCGGGATCGAGTGGTGCTCTCTCCTACCTTGAGGCAGCACGAGAGCTGGCCCTGAGGGGTGTCGGGATCAGCTACGACGCGACACACGCCCATATCGGGGCCCAGAACAACGCGAACATGGTGGAGGGCATTCAGTGAGTGAACGACGGAGGGGGCTGGGCCGCGGTCTTGGCGCACTGATCCCTGCTGCCCCGACGGAGAAGACGCCGGCGCAGGCCGCGATGGGCGGTGGAGGATCCATGTCCCCCGCGGCCGTACCGGTTCTGACGACCGACCGCGGGGTCGCCGCGGCGAAGGTGGCCGCGCTGCTGCCTGTTTCACGTGAAACAGAGGAAGTGTCGGCGAACGGCTCCGTGGAGATGCCCGCGCCGCCCATCGGCGCGCACTTCGCCGAGATTCCCCTGGACCACATCGCGCCCAACCCGCGTCAGCCCCGCGAGGTCTTCGACGAGGACGCGCTGCACGAGCTCATCACCTCCATCAAGGAGGTCGGTCTGCTCCAGCCGGTCGTCGTACGCCAGCTGGGCCCCGCGCGCTACGAACTCATCATGGGTGAGCGGCGCTTCCGGGCCTGTCGTGAGGCCGGCCTGGAGGCGATCCCGGCGATCGTGCGGGCCACGGACGACGAGAAGCTTCTCCTGGACGCCCTTCTGGAGAACCTCCACCGGGCCCAGCTGAACCCGCTGGAAGAGGCAGCCGCCTACGACCAATTGCTCAAGGACTTCAACTGCACGCATGACCAGCTGGCGGATCGCATTGGCCGATCCCGTCCGCAGGTTTCCAACACGCTGCGTCTGCTGAAGCTCTCGCCGGCGGTTCAGCGCCGGGTCGCGGCCGGAGTGCTCTCCGCCGGTCATGCTCGGGCCCTCCTCTCGGTCGATGACTCGGAGGAGCAGGACCGGCTGGCCCACCGCATCGTGGCTGAGGGGCTTTCGGTCCGGGCCGTCGAGGAGATCGTGACCCTCATGGGCTCGCGTCCGCAGGCGGCTCAGCGTGCCAAGGGGCCGAGGGCCGGCGGTCGGGTCTCCCCGGCGCTGACCGATCTCGCGAGCCGGCTCTCGGACCGCTTCGAAACCCGGGTGAAGGTCGACCTGGGCCAGAAGAAGGGCAAGATCACCGTCGAGTTCGCCTCCATGGAGGACCTGGAGCGCATCCTCGACTCGCTCGCGCCTGGCGAAGGCCCCGTCCTGCAGAAGGGTCTCGTGGACGGCGACGCCGAGGAGTCGGAAGACTGAGCTGCGGCGTGGTCGAGGATGTGTCGGCCGTGGGACCTGTGAGCGAGCCGTGTCCGGTGTGCCCCGGAACACGGCTCGCTCTTTGCTTTCAGGCGGTATCGATGGAATCGCATCGTGGATACGATGCGAGTGGGGTTGTGGCGCATCCACCTGGCAGTACCTCGGAGCAGGAGGCGGGGGCCATGCGAACGATGAGCCGAACCGGACTGGTGAGCGCCGGGCTCGGACTGGGCGCGGTCGGCGGCTTCGTCGGCAGCCTACTCAGGGAACGGGGCGCGCTGACAGCCGCCCGCGACGCTGCGAGCGAAGGAAGCGAGGAACAGCCTTCATGGGGCGTCGGCTCGTACCGCTCACGCTGGACAACCTTCAAGACCTTCCCAAGCGCTGTCGGGCGTGTGTCTTCTGGGAGCTGGACCCCGTCAGCAGTGCGGCCGCGGTAAGAGCGGGCACGCCCGCTCTGGAGAAGGAGTCCTGGATCTCCGCTGTCCTGCTGGACTGGGGATCGTGCGGCCGGGTCGTCTACGTGGACGACGTGCCCGTGGGGTTCGTGCTCTACGCGCCGCCCGCCTACGTTCCTCGCTCGACGGCGTTTCCCACGAGCCCTGTGTCGCCGGACGCTGTGCAGCTGATGACCGCGTTCATCATGCCGGGTTACCAGGGCCAGGGGCTCGGTCGCGTGATGGTCCAGACGGTCGCCAAGGATCTGCTGCGGCGGGGCTTCAAAGCGATCGAGGCATTCGGCGACGCCCGCTGGAAGGAGCCGGCCTGTGTGCTCCCCGCCGATCATCTGCTGGCGGTGGGCTTCAAGACGGTGCGTCCTCATCCCGCTCATCCTCGGATGAGGCTGGAGCTGCGGACGACGCTCTCCTGGAAGGAAGACGTGGAGATGGCGCTCGACCGGTTGCTGGGAGCCGTCCAGAAGGAGCCGGCGCTGCGCCCGCTCTGAAGATTCCGGTAGAGCAATGGGCCAGCCCCTGAGGGCTGGCCCATTGGTGTTTCACGTGAAACATCGGCCGTCGGCGGGACGGCTCAGCGTGTCACTCGGAGATGAAGGTCTCCAGGTCGCGGACGAGCGCGGCCTTCGGCTTGGCACCGACGATGGTCTTGGCGACCTCGCCACCCTGGTACACGTTCAGCGTCGGGATGGACATGACGCCGTACTTGGCAGCCGTGCCCGGGTTCTCGTCGATGTTGAGCTTGACGACCTCGATCTTGTCGCCGTGCTCGGCGGCGATGGCCTCGAGGGAGGGGGCGATCTGACGGCACGGGCCGCACCATGCGGCCCAGAAGTCCACCAGGACGGGCTTGTCGCTCTTGAGGACGACCTCTTCGAAGTCGGCGTCGGTCACATTCTTCAGGGTGCCGGCCACAGGGGGCTCCTTAATTCTGCGCGGTGGGGGCGGGAGAGGGTCAGACGGAGGTCTTCTCGGGCTCGGCCTGCTCCTCGTCCGCGAGGGCGGCGAGGTAGCGCTCGGCGTCGAGAGCGGAGGAGCAGCCGGTGCCGGCCGCGGTGATCGCCTGGCGGTAGGTGTGGTCGACCACGTCGCCGGCGGCGAAGACACCGGTCAGGTTGGTCCGGGTGGAGGGCGCGGCGACCTTCAGGTAGCCCTCCTCGTCCAGGTCGAGCTGACCCTTGAAGAGCTCGGTGCGCGGGTCGTGGCCGATCGCGATGAACAGGCCGGTGACCGGGAGGTCCGAGAGCTCACCCGTCTTGAGGTTGCGCAGCTTCAGCCCGGCCAGCTTCGGGTCGCCCTCGATCTCGGCGACCTCGCTGTCCCAGACGAACTTGATCTTCGGGTCGGCGAAGGCGCGCTCCTGCATCGCCTTGGAGGCGCGCAGGGTGTCCCGGCGGTGGACGATCGTCACGGACTTGGCGAAGCGGGAGAGGAAGGTGGCCTCCTCCATCGCGGTGTCCCCGCCGCCGATGACGGCGATGTCCTGGTCCTTGAAGAAGAACCCGTCACAGGTGGCACACCAGGAGACACCACGGCCGGAGAGGGCGTCCTCGTTCGGCAGACCGAGCTTGCGGTGCTGGGAGCCGGTGGTCACGATGACGGCCTTGGCCCGGTGGATCGTGCCCGCGGTGTCCGTGACGGTCTTGATCTCACCCGTGAGGTCGACGGAAACGATGTCGTCGGGGATCAGCTCGGCACCGAAGCGCTCGGCCTGGGCGCGCATGTTGTCCATGAGCTCGGGGCCCATGATGCCGTCCTGGAAGCCGGGGAAGTTCTCCACCTCGGTGGTGTTCATCAGAGCGCCGCCCGCGGTGACGGCGCCTTCGAACACGAGCGGCTTCAGCGACGCGCGCGCGGTGTACAGCGCCGCGGTGTAGCCGGCGGGCCCGGAGCCGATGATGATCACGTTACGGACGTCGCTCACGGCTTGTTTCCTCGTCTCTGGACTACATCGGTTGAGCGGTGGGAGCTACTTGGACTCTCACCCCACCCAACGGATCCTAAGGGGCGTGCATTCCCGGTGTGTCCGGGCACACGAAGGGACGACACCGTAGGGGATGCGGGGGAGACGCGAAGCTGCGGCGAGACGGGACGTCGGTCGTCAGCGTCGCGTGTAGGAGTTCTTCAGCAGAACCTTCGCCGGACCTGATGCCGGGTGATCCACACAGGTCTTGTCCATGATGTAGGCGTCGATCCGCGTGCTGTCGGATGCGTTCGGAAGGACGACCAGCAGGGAGTCCGTCCCCTGGTAGGTGCCGTCCTCGACGGCGAGTGCCGCATCGCTGCGGCCGATGCCCTGCTGTACACACGAAGGCACCACAGGCATCCGGAGGATCTTGGGTGAGGCGTCGCCGGGCGACGCGGCGTCGGATTGCCCTTGGATGCCCAGGCTGTGCGAACTACGGGTGTCCGTGGATTTGGCGAGGAGGTCGATGACCTGTCCCTCCAGCCGGCTTGCGGAGAAGGTGTCCGGCCCCGTCGACTGATGGGCCGAACCACCCGACCCTCCGCCGTCCATGAGCGAGGACACCAGGACGGAACCGAGTCCCAGCGCCGCGGCCGTGAGTACCGCTCCCAGCACAGCGATCTTGCGGCGGCCACGCCGCTTGCGGTCCTTGCGGCCCGGACCGGTGGTGGCTTGGGCGTGCCCGGCGGGCCGGTCGGTCGCCGTCGTTGTTTCACGTGAAACATGGAGCGCGTCGGTGTCGGTCGTCGCCATCGCCGCGACGCCGATCGCCGGTGAGACGTCTGCGCCCTCCGGCGCCGTCGCGTTCGACAGTGCCTCGGCGGCGAGTGCGGCCTCGATGCGGTGGGCGACATCGTCCGGCATGTGCGGTGGCTCGGGGAGGGCGCCCAGGAGGCCACGGATCTCCTCGAGCGACGCGTGGACGTCCGCGCAGAGTTCGCAGGTGTCCAGATGCCGGCGCACGTCGGCGCTTCGGGAGGGAGTGAGCATGCCCTCGGTGAGGTCGGAGATCTCCGCGACGTCCGGGTGCCCGGTCGTGTCCGTCGTCGAGGTCACGCTCGCCCACCTCCGCCCTTCACAGCAGCTGAATCGCCTGTCCCGGCGTTGCCCGGCCCCTCGTCCCGAGGTTCCGCTGTCGGTGGGACGGATGTCCCCTGCGCCCGGTTCCGTCCTGTGCCGTTTTCTCTGTCGCCGCCGGTGCCCTCCGGTCGCAGATGGGTGAGAAGCGGCAGGAGTCTGGCTCTGCCCCGGGCGCAGCGGCTCTTCACCGTCCCGGTCGGCACGTCGAGCACGCGGGCGGCCTCGGCGACCGGGTAGCCCTGCATGTCCACGAGAACGAGGGCGGCGCGCTGGTCGGGAGGGAGGGTGCCGAGCGCTTCGAGGAGCTGGCGGTGCAAATCCTTGCGTTCGGCGGGAGCGGACGCCGACTCGTGCGGCTCGAGCAGCTGCTCCAGTCGCTCGGTGTCGTCCACCGGCGAGGTCTTGCGGGACGCCGCTTTGCGGGCGCGGTCCAGACAGGCGTTCACGGTGATGCGGTGCAGCCAGGTCGTCACGGCGGACTGGCCGCGGAAGGTGTGGGCGGCCCGGTAGGCGGACACGAGGGCGTCCTGGACGGCGTCAGCGGCCTCCTCGCGGTCTCCCAGCGTGCGCAGGGCCACTGCCCAGAGGCGGTCGCGGTGGCGCCGTACGAGCTCACCGAAGGCGTCGGGGTCGCCCTCTACGTGGCGGGTGAGGAGGTCCTGGTCGCCAACTCCGTCGTATCCGGCGCTTTCCGCCATCGGACCCCCTCCCCCTTCGGTGAGACGTCAGCCCGTGAACTTCACGTCGGTGATGGCCTGCTTGAAGCCGGAGTCGCTGTACTGATCACCCGACGCATAGGGCGCGGCGGTGATCCATACGAGAACGTATCGCGTCTTCACCGGTGTCTTGGCGGGGATCTTCAGTTCCAGACCGGACGTCTTGGCCTCGGCGATCTTCGTCATGGACTTGAGGGACGCCGAGGACGAGAGCGAATCGGCCGCGTAGAGGCTCACGGCGGTGTGGTCGCCGTCGTAGCGAAGCCCTATCGAGGCAGCCGAAACGCTCTGCTCGGAGCCGAGATCGTAGACGATGCCCACACCCTGCTTGTACGGCGCGAGCACGGGCCCGCCGTCGAAGGAGTACGACCGCCAGTACGTGGAGCTGTCGTTGTCGTAGGTCAGCTTCGCGTCATCGGGGTGCTGGGGCTTGCCGTCCGGGTAGTACTCGGCGGCATCGTGGATCTTGAGTGTGGTGACCGGCTTGGGCGCGGTGCTGTTCTTGTCGCCCTCGTCCGTCGTCTGGGTCTGGTTCGTGTCCTCGGACTGGCTCTGGTCCATCAGCGCGTCCGCCAGCTGCCAGCTGCCCAGGCCGAGGGCGGCGATGAGGAGCGCGGAGACCGCCCACTTCAGCGCCTTCCCGGTGCGGCTCTGCAGCGGGGGCGGCGGGGTCGCCACCTGCTGGGTGACGCCTGGGTGCGGCGCGGGACGGCCGTAGGTGCCCTGCTGGTACGTCGTGCGCTGGTACTCGGGCGGGGCGGTGAACGCGGGCTCCGGCGGGCGGATGCGGGGCATCTCCCCGATCGCCTTCACCAGCTCCTCCGGCGTCGTGCAGGCAGCCTCGTGCCGGGACGCGGTCGCGCCGTCGTTGACGAGGGCCCGCATCGCCAGTTCCGACAGACCCCGGTGGACACCGGCGCGCACCTGGTCGGGGGCGATCAGACCGACGTCCTTGGGCAGCCCCGAGAGGCCGTAGGCGTCGTTCTCGTACGGCCAGCGCTGGGTCAGCGCCGCGTACAGCAGAGCGCCGATCGCCTCGGTGTCGGTGCGCTGAGGGGTGTCGGTGGTGACACCGCGCAGGGCGGCGTTCACCGCGAGACCGCGGACGCGCCACTGGCCCGAGGAGGTACGCAGAACGGCGTTGGGGTTCAGACGCAGATGTGCCAGGCCTTCGCGGTGGGCGGCGGCCATGGCGGAGGCGATCTGACTCACCATCTGGTAGGCGTCGTGCGGCTCCAAGGGGCCGGCCGCGAGCAACGCGGTCAGCTCGGTGGCGTCGGGCAGCCATTCGTGGACCACGTAGACGAGGTCGTTCTCCTCGACAGCGTCCAGTACTTGGACGAAGCGGGGGTCGCCGAGCAGGGCGGACGAGCGGGCCGCCGCCAGCACCGAACGGGCCCGGGTGTGGTCCGCGGGCAGGATGTGGACGCCCACGGCACGACGGAGTTTCTCGTCGACCGCACGCCAACTGCTGAAACCGTCCAGACGGGTGACGCACTCTTCGAGGCGATAGCGCCTGGCGAGCTTGTGACCGCTGTGCAGTTCCGGCGGTGAGGCCTTCCCGGGACGCTCCGCCCCGCCGCTCCCCTGTGCCTCGTCGCTGTCCGTGTCCTGCTCCAGATTCGTGACCACCCCGTCGGCCGTGGACTGGTCCGCTTGTGCGGTCAGCGGCTTGTCACCGCTGTTGTCTGCCACGTCGACGGCAGCTGTGCTCCGTTCCGCCACCGTCGTTCCTGCCTCCCCATTCAGTGCGCGCCGTCCGACCCCGTGCGCGCCGTGCGACGCCGAACCCAATTGTGCCCACAGTCCGGCGCTATGCACGACACACGGCGGCGGACGATGGTTGTGCGCCTACCCCCTGTCTCAGCGACCCAGGCGTCCGCGGACCATGCCGACGAGCGAATTGAGCTCCTCGATGCGCATGCGGCGGGCGGCGACGAAGAAGATGCCGAGCAACAGGACCCCGCCGGCCAGCAGCGCGGCGAAGGAACCCAGAACGCCCTGGCCCACGCTGTGGCCGATGCCGTAGCAGGCCGCGCCGCTGATCAGGGCCGCCGGAACGGAGGCGATGCACAGCCGGGCGTAGGTCCGCAGGACATGGGAGCCGTCGAGGTCGCCCCCGAGCCGCTTGCGCAGCCTGTTCCACGCGACGCCGACGCCGATCGCGTACGCCAGGCCGTAGGAGGCCGCCATGCCGACCACGGCCCAGCGCGCGGGAAGGACGAAGTAACAGATCGCCGAGGCACTCGCGTTGACCGCGGCCACGATGACGGTGTTGTAGAAGGGCGTCCGGGTGTCCTCGTAGGCGTAGAACGCGCGCAGGACGACGTACTGGACGGAGTAGGGGATCAGGCCGAGGCCGAAGGCCATCAGCATGAAGCCCATGTTCGTGGCCTCGCTGATACCGGAGGAGCCGAAGATCAGCGTGCACATCGGGATGCCGAGCGCGAGGAAGCCGAAGGCGATCGGGACGATCGCGACGGCCGTGGTGCGCAGGCCCTGGGAGATGTCGTCGCGGACCGCGCCGGCGTCGCCCTCGGCGGCCGAGCGGGAGATCCGGGGCAGCAGGGCGGCCATCAGGGAGACGGTGATGATGGCCTGCGGCAGTCCCCAGATCAGCTGGGCGTTGGCGTAGGCGGAGAACCCGGTGCCGTCGAGCGGCGAGTCCTTGCCCGCCGACGTGGAGAGCTGGGTGACGACGAGCGCGCCGGCCTGGTTGGCCAGGACGAACAGGACGGTCCACTTGGCGAGGGTCGCGGCCTTGCCGAGGCCGTGGCCCCGCCAGTCGAAGCGCAACCGCAGCCGGAACCCGGTCTCGCGCAGGTACGGGATCATGGCGAGGGCCTGCACGACGAGGCCGAGCAGGATCCCGATGCCGAGGAGCCGCTCACCTTCCGGCGGGATCGTGGTGACCTTCATGCCGGAGTCGGCGGCGGTGCCGTAGACCCAGATGAACATGCCCAGCGTCACGATGATGACGATGTTGTTGAGGACCGGCGTCCACATCATCGCGCCGAACTTGCCGCGGGCGTTGAGGATCTGCCCCATCACCACGTGGACGCCCATGAAGAAGATCGAGGGCAGGAAGTAGCGGACGAAGGTGATGCCGACCTCGTTGGCCGCCGGGTCGCCGGCGACCGGGGCGGACAGGAGACGGATCAGGACCGGCGCGGCGGCGACCGCAGCGACCGTGAGCAGGCCCAGCGCCACCATGACCAGCGTGAGCAGGCGGTTGGCGTACGCCTCGCCGCCGTCCTCGTCCTCCTTCATCGCCCGCACGAGCTGCGGCACGAAGACGGAGTTGAGGCCGCCGCCGACCGTCAGGATGTAGATCATCGTGGGCAGCTGGTAGGCGACCTGGAAGGTGTCGCCCAGCAGCCCGACGCCCAGCGCCGAGACGATCAGCGCGGAGCGGACGAAGCCGGTGAGGCGGGACACCATCGTGCCCGCGGCCATGACGGCACTGGACTTCAGCAGGCCGCCGGCGCGTCCGCCCTTCTTCGCGGCGGGGGCGGCCGCGGCGGGGGGCGCGGCCGGTGTGGCCGTGAGGTTCATGGTCTGGTCCGCGTTCGACGGCGGTCCCATCGGGGCCTGGTACGCCGGCACGCCGCCCTGCCCGCCCGGGGCGGGCGTCGGACCGGGTACCGACGCGGACTCGGCCGAGCGGACGCCGCTCTGCTGCTGGTCCCGGAACAGGTGGGCGAAGGCGTCGGGCTGGTGCTGCTCCTCACCCGAGTGCGTCATCAAGTCGTCCACGCCCACGAACTGCGTCGTGCGGGGGTCGTCGCCGTACGGCAGATACTGCGTGGGGCCCTCCGGCTCGGGCGCCGGGGTCTGGGCCCACACCCGCGGGTCGGGGGCGTACGGGGACTGCGGGGGCCGGCCGTAGAGCGGCTGCTGCGGCTGTTGCATGCCCGGCGGGGGCGGCGGGTGTGCGGCACGATCGTAGAGCGCCTCGGCGACCGGGTCCTGCGCGGTGAGGTCCTGGGCCCGGTAGGGGTCCTGGTCGTAGGCGTCCTGGAGGTACATGTCCGCCGGGTGCTGCGGCGGCACCTGGCCGTGCTCGGGCGGCGGGCCCTCGGGGTGGCCCGAGCCGCCCGCGGCCTGGCCGCGGTCACCGTCGTACGGCGCGTTCATGGTTACCCCACCTCATCGTCCCCGGCCCACCGGCCACGGCATCCTCAACGGTCCACTCTCTCACCCGTGCCGGACGGGTCGGCGCTTTCCACTGCGGTGTCCGATGTCTCGTCACTCGGCTGCTCCGGGTCGGCTGCCCCTGCTCGGCCGCCGGACTCTTTCTCGGGACGGTTCTCGTCGTTTCCGGCGTTCTCGGGGCCGTCGGCGGGCTCGCCCGCCTCGCCGGCACCGTCCTCGCCTACTTCTTCGGTCTCGTCGTCGGTCTCCGCGGCTTCACGGGCCGCGGCACGCTTGCGCTGGGTGTACATGCGGAAGCCGGCCAGCACGAGGAGCAGGACGCCGCCGCCGATGACCAGCATCACCGTGGCCGTGATCTCGGTGACGCGCACGTCGAAGGTGACCTCTTGGCCGTACTTCTGGCCGTCCTCGGTGTACAGCTGGGCGACCACCGTCGTCTGGCCGTTGACCTTGGCGGACGTGCTGAACTTCACCGTCGAGGTGTGGCCGCCGGACACCGTCACCGACTGCTCGGCGTAGGCCTCGTCGGAGATCTCGAGACGGGTCGGGTTCTTCGAGGTGAGCCGCAGGATCAGGTGGTCGACGCCCTGCACCAGGTTGTTCTGCACGGTCACCGGGATCGTGGCGCTGCGCCCGGAGAGCTTGGTCTCCGACTTGTCGATCAGCTTGACCTGGCCGGTCAGGGTGTCGAGGTAGGCCTGCACACCCTGCCGGAACGAGCTCGCGGCGGTGCTCCGACCCCGCCAGGACGTGGACATCTCACGGTTTATGGCCCGCCCGAAAGGAGTCACCACCCGGGCCTCGTTGGCGAGGATCACCTTGAAGTTGTCGAGTTTGTCCTGCGTGTACGCGATCTGCTCGAAAGCCGATCGGGGCAGCTCCTGCTTGCGCAGCGAGGAGGGGTACGCCGATTTCGGCTGCACCTTCGTGGCGGCGCCCGGGTCGGGCTTGGCCTTGGCGGCCGCCGCGAGCTGCTGGGACTGCGACCAGGTGCCGCCCTGGAGCGTGGTGACGGCCCGTGCCAGCGCCCGGGCCTGGCTCGCGGTCGGCATGCGCTGCGGGGCCACGACGACGCTGCGCTGCTTGCCCGTCTGAAGGGTCAGCTCCAGGCTCTGCGCGAGGAACTCCTGCAGGGCGAGCGTGGACGTGGAGGCCTTCGTCTGATCGCCCTTGAAGGCCGTCGACAGCCGCGCGTCCGCGACCACCGCCGTGGTGCCGCCGCCGATGGGCCGGGCCGCGGAGGGGGTGTAGGTGAGATCACCGCTCTCCGTCAGGCTGTCGCTGCGCGCGATCACCTTGTCGGCGCCAGCCGAGGTGGCGACCTTGACGATCGACGGGTCGACGGCGCCGTCCACCGGCCAGGCGAAGTCGGTGTTCGGAGTCACATGGAGAACGGTCTCCACGGTGGTGGCGGCGACATCGGTGGCCGCCTTGAGCTGGCTCAGCGAGCCGGCGACACCGGTGCCGTTGTGGGCGAGCGAGGCAAGATCGGGATCGGCGAAGGGCAGCGCGACGACCTCCTTGCCGAGCACCGCGTCCTGGAGTTCGTCGAGCCACTGCTTGGCGACCGCCTGGTGGGTGCCGGCCGTGGTGGTGTCTCCGTCGCCCCGGACCCGGTAGCTGCCGGTCATGGCGTCGACGGACGCCAGCAGGTCCGGGTCGATCACCCAGGTGACGTCGAGCTCCCTGCCCAGGCTCAGGAGCTGCTCCAGGCGGCCGCCGGGCGAGAGCTCCTCGGCCAGGTCGTCGTTGAGGAAGACCGGCGTCTGCTGCGCGTTCGAACCGGTCTCCGCCGACATGTGGACGGTGGAGACCAGCGGCCACAGCACCGTCGTCCTGGTCGGGGTGTCCGCCTCTTCGGGCTGCCACGGCAGGAAGGTCCGCTGGACGCCCAGCACCTGCTCCCACGGCTGCGCCGACGTCTCGCCCGCGAGGGAGACACCGAGCGGGTAGACGCCGTCGTCGTCCAGGTCGAGCTTGTCGACCGGGACGGAGATGCTGAAGTGCTCGGACACGCCCGGTGTGAGCTTGGCGAACTCGGTGACGTACTTGCCGCCCACCTCGGAGCCGTCGTCGCCGGAGAGGGCGTCCGACCGCTTGGCGGCGCTGTCGATCGCCGAGCGGGTGGTGAGAGCGGAACCCACCCGCAGGCCCACGTGCGCGTGGGTGACGGCCTGCTTGCCCTTGTTGGTGACCGTGCCGGAGACCGTCAGGGTGTCCCCGTCGGTGGGAGCGGCGGGGCTGAGCGAGTCGACGGTGACGGCCACCGTGCCGGCGTCGGAGGCCTCCTTGGCGGAAGTCCGGCCGGCGGCCTGCGCGGGGGTGGCGGGCAGCTGGAGCAGACCGGCCAGCAGGGGCGCCCCGGCGAGCAGTGCGCCGGTGCGCCGCAGCCACCGACGGGCAGGTGAGGGAGTCATCCCCGGAAAGTCTGCCGCCTCGGCCACGCGTTCGCCCGTCCCTCGTCGTCGTCAGTGGTCGTCGGAATGTGCGTCCACGCATGGTAACGATGCGCGCTGAGGGGAAGTGCCGCGGACTGCTCCACAAGATCGTGGAAGCCGACCGGATCGTCCGCTATCTCTGTGTATGGGAAGAAGTGGCCAGGTAGAGAGCAAGAAGCTGTCTTGCCCGGCTATCGGAGGCGATGTCCGCTCGCCCAAATCGGGGCGCCCCCGGTCGGCCGGGCCACGTACCCTCTTCTGTTGTGCCGAACGCCAACGAAGACAATCTCAGCGTCCTGAGCCAGGTGCAGCACCGCGCGGTCAGCGAACTGCTGCGGGTCGCCCCTGTCGCCGACGACCTCGCCCGCCGCTTCCAGGAGGCCGGGTTCTCTCTCGCCCTGGTCGGCGGCTCGGTCCGGGACGCGCTGCTCGGCCGACTCGGCAACGACCTGGACTTCACGACGGACGCCCGACCCGAGGACGTTCTGAAGATCGTCCGGCCCTGGGCGGACGCCGTGTGGGAGGTCGGGATCGCGTTCGGCACCGTCGGGGTCCAGAAGGACGCCCGGGTCGAAGGCGTGGATCGTTGCTTTGAGATCGAGGTCACCACCTATCGCTCGGAAGCGTACGACCGCACCTCGCGCAAGCCTGAGGTGTCGTACGGCGACTCCATCGAGCAGGACCTGGTCCGGCGCGACTTCACCGTGAACGCCATGGCCGTGGCGCTTCCGGAGAAGGAGTTCATCGACCCGCACGGTGGCCTCGAGGACCTCGCGGCGCGTGTGCTGCGCACCCCGGGTACGCCGGAGGAGTCGTTCTCGGACGACCCGCTGCGCATGATGCGCGCCGCCCGCTTCGCCGCTCAGCTCGACTTCGAGGTCGACCCCGAGGTCATCACGGCGATGAAGGAGATGGCCGGCCGTATCGAGATCGTTTCCGCCGAGCGGGTACGGGACGAGCTGAACAAGCTGATCCTGTCCGCGTCCCCGCGCAAGGGGCTGTCGCTGCTGGTCGACACCGGCATCGCCGACCATGTGCTGCCCGAGCTTCCCGCCCTGCGGCTGGAGAGCGACGAGCATCACCGGCACAAGGACGTCTACGAACACACCCTGATCGTCCTCGAGCAGGCCATCGCCCTGGAGGAGAACGGTCCTGATCTCACGCTGCGGCTGGCCGCGCTGCTGCATGACATCGGCAAGCCGCGCACCCGTCGCTTCGAGAACGACGGTCGCGTCTCGTTCCACCACCACGAGGTGGTCGGCATGAAGATGACGAAGAAGCGCATGACGGCTCTGAAGTACTCCAACGAGCTGGTGAAGGACGTCTCCCGACTGGTCGAACTCCACTTGCGCTTCCACGGGTACGGGACCGGTGAGTGGACGGACTCCGCGGTGCGTCGCTATGTGCGGGACGCGGGGCCGCTCCTCGACCGCCTGCACAAGCTGACCCGCTCGGACTGCACGACGCGGAACAAGCGCAGGGCGGCCGCGCTCTCGCGGGCGTACGACGGGCTCGAGGAGCGCATCTCCCAGCTGAAGGAGCGGGAGGAGCTGGACGCGATCCGCCCCGACCTCGACGGCAACCAGATCATGGAGATCCTGGGCGTCGGCCCCGGACCTGCCATCGGTAAGGCGTACAAGCATCTGCTGGAACTGCGTCTGGAGAACGGGCCGATGGAGCACGACGCGGCGGTCGCCGCGCTCAAGGAGTGGTGGGCCGCGCAGGACTGAGGCCGTGAAACGGGGTCATGTTTCACGTGAAACATGACCGGTGATGCGGCGGACGCGACAGGCGCACATGCGAAGGGGCGGTGTTTCACGTGAAACACCGCCCCTTTCAGCTGCTGTCCTACTTCTTGTAGTCCTTCAGGCAGAGCAGGAAGTCACTGCCGTCACCGCTCTCGGTGTACTGGTACTGGTAGTCCTTGGCCTTCTCGGCGCACTTGCTGTCGGCCGTGACCTGCGTGTACGTGCCTTCGATCTTCGCCAGCACGACGAACTGGGCCTGCGAGGAGTCGCACTTGACGACCTCGAGGTCGGGGTCGTTGTCGTTGGTGCTGCCGCGGTGCATGCAGTCGCCGACCGCCGCCGTGTTGGCGTCGTCCTTGTTGGATATGTAGACGCCGATGCCCACACCGATGACAGCGAGAACGATGACGACGTTCTTGATCAGCTTGAAGCCGACCTTGCGGCGGGGCTGCTCCGGCGGCACCGCGCCGTAGGGCGCGGCGCCGGGCTGCGGGTAGCCGGGCTGCGGCGGGTACGGCGCCTGGCCCTGGGGCTGGCCGTAGGGCTGCTGGCCCTGCTGCGCGAACGGGTTCTGGCCCTGGGGCGGCGGAGTCGACACTGGTGGGTCCCCCTAGAAAACAATGGACGTGTGGCGCGAAATCACTCGCGAAGTAAGACGCACGTAAGTTACCGGCCCCCACTGACAACCCTGTAGCCGGAGGGGGAGTCTGTGTCATTGATGTGACACTTACCGCCGCTCGAATCTGCCCATAGCGGTAGCAACCGCCCCGTAGATAACGGCGACCGTGACCACCAATGCGGTGGAACGTCCGTCAGGTGGCAGCATCAGGGCGGCGACAGCGGCGGCCCCGACAAAGGCGACGTTGAACAGGACGTCGTAGAGGGAGAAGATCCGGCCGCGGAAGCCGTCCTGCACGGACGACTGGACGATGGTGTCGGTGGCGATCTTGGCGCCCTGTGTGACCACCCCCAGCACGAAGGCCGCGACGAACGTGGTGACCTGCGTGAACGGCAGCATGAGGGCGAGTACCAGGACCGCGGCGGCCGCGGAGCAGGCGACGATCCAGCGGGCCGGGCCCAGCCGTCCGGCCGCCGACGGGGTGATGACCGCGGCGACGAAGAAGCCCACGCCGGAGACCCCTACCGCCAACCCCAGCAGGGCCAGCCCGTCGTCCGGGTCGGACGACCAGGCGTACCGGCACAGCATCAGCACCATGACGGTCAGGGCGCCGTAGGAGAACCGCATCAGTGAGATCGAGCCGAGCGCCCAGGCAGCCTCCCTGCGCTTCGGCTCGGCCAGGTGGCGCAGGCCCGCCGACAGACCGCGGGCGGTGCCCCTGAGCGCGCTCGTCAGCCGGGGCCGGACCAGATCACGGTCAGGTCCGAGCAGATCCGCCGCCATGGTCAGGGAGGCGAGCGCTGCGGACAGGTACAGCGCGCAACCCAGCAGCACCACCGCGGCGTCGGAGTCGGCCACCAGCCGGACGACGAAGGCGAGACCGCCTCCCGCGACCGCGGCCAGGGTCCCGGCGGTCGGGGAGAGGGAGTTGGCCATGACCAGGCGCTCACCGTCGACGACGCGTGGCAGAGCCGCGGAAAGGCCCGCGAGGACGAAGCGGTTGACGGCGGTGACGCACAGAGCGGAGACGTAGAAGAGCCAGTCGGGGACCTGGCCGATCATCAGGACGGCCGTCACGGAGGCCAGCAGAGCGCGCAACAGGTTGCCGTGGAGGAAGACCTGCCGGCGACGCCAGCGGTCCAGCAGAACACCCGCGAAGGGGCCGACGAGAGAGTACGGCAGCAGCAGGACCGCCATGGCGGAGGCGATGGCGCCGGCCGAGGTCTGCTTCTCCGGGGAGAAGACGACGTAGGTGGCGAGCGCGATCTGGTACACGCCGTCCGCGCACTGGGAGAGCAGCCGTACCGCGAGCAGTCGCCGGAAGTTCTTGAAGCGCAGCAGAACGCGCAGATCACGGACGACGGCCATGCGGCACAGCCTCACATACGGGGAGGGTCCCCGGGTCATGGACCCGGGGACCCTTCTCAGCCCTGGCAGGAGCGATTTTCCGTGCGGGTCGAGTTAGCGCTCGACCTCACCGCGGATGAACTTCTCGACGTTGGTGTAGGCCTCGTCGTCGAAGTACTGGACCGGCGGGGACTTCATGAAGTAGGAGGACGCCGACAGGATCGGGCCGCCGATGCCGCGGTCCTTGGCGATCTTCGCGGCGCGCAGGGCGTCGATGATGACACCCGCGGAGTTCGGGGAGTCCCAGACCTCGAGCTTGTACTCGAGGTTCAGCGGGACGTCACCGAAGGCACGGCCCTCGAGGCGGACGTACGCCCACTTGCGGTCGTCCAGCCAGGCCACGTAGTCCGAGGGACCGATGTGGACGTTCTTCTCGCCCATGTCGCGGTCGGGGATCTGCGAGGTGACGGCCTGCGTCTTCGAGATCTTCTTGGACTCGAGGCGGTCGCGCTCCAGCATGTTCTTGAAGTCCATGTTGCCGCCGACGTTGAGCTGCATGGTGCGCTCGAGCCGGACACCGCGGTCCTCGAACAGCTTCGCCATCACACGGTGGGTGATGGTGGCGCCGACCTGGGACTTGATGTCGTCGCCGACGATCGGGACGCCCGCCTCGGTGAACTTGTCAGCCCACTCCTTGGTGCCGGCGATGAAGACCGGAAGAGCGTTGACGAAGGCGACCTTGGCGTCGATGGCGGCCTGGGCGTAGAACTTCGCCGCGCTCTCGGAGCCGACGGGCAGGTAGCAGATCAGAACGTCGACCTGCTTGTCCTTGAGGACCTGGACGATGTCGACCGGGGCCTCGGTGGACTCCTCGATGGTCTCGCGGTAGTACTTGCCGAGACCGTCCAGGGTGTGGCCACGCTGGACCGTGACGCCCTTGTTCGGAACGTCGCAGATCTTGATGGTGTTGTTCTCGCTGGCACCGATGGCGTCCGAGAGGTCGAGGCCGACCTTCTTCGCGTCGACGTCGAAGGCGGCGACGAACTCGACGTCACCGACGTGGTAGTCGCCGAACTGCACGTGCATCAGACCCGGGACCTTGGACGCCGGGTCGGCGTCCTTGTAGTACTCGACGCCCTGCACCAGCGAGGCGGCGCAGTTGCCCACGCCGACGATGGCTACGCGAACCGAACCCATTCCGGTTGCTCCCTGTGTGTACGAGTGAGGCCCTGCATGGGCGCTCACGTGGCGGTTTCGTCGGGCAGATCCGTCCCGGGAGTGTCCCCGGGACGGGGCAGGCCGCCCGTCGATCCAGATGTGGTGTTCTGTTGAGCGGGCTCCCCGGAGGCGGAACCTGTCAGGTCCCGTCCGGCCCGCTCGCTCTCGATGAGCTCGTTCAGCCAGCGCACTTCGCGCTCCACGGACTCCATACCGTGGCGCTGGAGCTCAAGCGTGTAGTCGTCGAGGCGCTCCCGGGTGCGCGCCAGGGAGGCGCGCATCTTCTCGAGGCGCTCCTCCAGCCGGCTGCGGCGGCCCTCTAGTACGCGCATGCGGACATCGCGCGACGTCTGCCCGAAGAACGCGAAACGAGCGGCGAAGTGCTCGTCCTCGTACGCGTCGGGACCCGTCTGTGAGAGCAGCTCCTCGAAGTGCTCCTTACCCTCCGCCGTCAATCGGTAGACGATCTTGGCGCGACGCCCTGCGAGTGGAGCGGCGAGGGCGTCTTCGTGGGTGCTTCCCGGCTCCTCGATCAACCAGCCGTTGGTGACCAGCGTCTTGAGGCAGGGGTAGAGCGTGCCGTAACTGAAGGCACGGAACACACCCAGTGACGTATTGAGCCGTTTGCGCAGCTCATAGCCGTGCATCGGAGACTCGCGGAGAAGGCCCAGGACAGCGAACTCGAGGATCCCGGCACGCCGGCTCATCGTCGCCTCCTCTCGGCCTTATGTCGCGCTGATGTATCGACTCGATACATCAGCACGATAGAACGGCCTTCCGGATGCGACAAGAGGGAAGAGGGTGAACGGGGTCACATCACCGATTCATTGAGGGCAAGTTGCCTGGTTTGGGATGAACTTCGGGGCTAGGCGGGTTTTGGCGGTGCGTAGTCTGTGCGCCATGCACACCACCGGGACCCATGAGACGCCGGGGGGCGTCGAGGTCCTCGGTGCAGTACGGGTGAATGCGCGACCGACCGCATCCGTACTTCGGGGGGACAGGAAACCAGCCGCCCTTTCCAGGCGCGCACGGATGCGCCTGCCCGAGGAGTAATCGTTCGATGAGCGAGCACCGTCGCAAACCGCCGCAGCCGCAGGGAGGCGGACGTGCCGCGGCCCGACGCGGCCAGTCCGGTCCGTCCTCCGGCCGCCGCGCGGCACCGCGAGGCGCCACCGGATCTCCTTCCGACTACGGGTTGGGTCTCGGGGCCGGAGGCGAGGAGCCGTCACAAGGCAGCCGCGCCGACGCCCGGCGCGCGTCCCAGAGAGACCCGGGCGGGCGGCGTAGAGCGGCCGAGCCCACAGGAGGCCGTCGGGGAGCCCCGGCCGGCCCCGGACGGGGCAGAGGGCGACCGGCGCCCGACAGCAAGCGCCTGATCGACTACCCGCGCGCCGGCAAGTACGGCTGGCAGCGCTGGATGCCGTCCTGGAAGCTCGTCGGGGGTCTGTTCGTCGGCTTCGTGGGCAGTCTGGTGGCCGTGGCCGGCATCGGCTACGCCATGGTGGGTATCCCGGACGTCGCCAAGACGGCGACGGCGCAGAACAACGTCTACTACTGGAAGGACGGCAGCCAGATGGTTGCCACCGGTGGTGAGACGAACCGTCAGAACATCGACCTCTCGCAGATCCCCGAGGAGATGCGCTGGGCGGTGATCTCGCAGGAGAACAAGACCTTCTACGACGACAGCGGCATCGACCCCAAGGGCATCGCCCGTGCCGTGTTCAACATGGCCCGGGGCGGCCAGACGCAGGGTGGATCGACGATCACCCAGCAGTACGTCAAGAACGCCATGCTGAACGACCAGTCGCAGACGATCTCCCGGAAGTTCAAGGAGATCTTCGTGTCCATCAAGGTGGGCGCCGAGGTCGACAAGGACCAGATCATGGCCGGCTACCTGAACTCCGCGTACTACGGGCGCAACGCCTACGGGATCCAGGCCGCCTCACGCGCCTACTTCAACAAGGACGCGATCAAGCTCAACCCCGGCGAGTGCGCGTTCCTGGCCGCCATGCTGAAGGGCGCCACGTACTACGACCCCGCCGGCACGACGTCCGTCGACCCGGTCGGCGCCACCTCCGCTGCCAACAGCAAGCGGGCCCTGCTCCAGATGCAGGACACCCTCGACAAGATGGTCGAGTACGGCCATTTGAAGGCGGCGGTACGCGCCGAGTACACGAGCCTCCCCAGGTGGCAGAACCCGCGCTCGAACACCGACCTGAAGGGCCAGATCGGCTACCTCGTCGACCTCGCCAACGGTTACCTGGTCACCAACAGCAAGGACACCGGGATCACCCAGGACCTGCTCCAGCAGGGCGGCTACTCGATCTACACGACCTTCGACAAGAACAAGGTCAAGGAGCTCGACGAGGCGGTCACGAAGGTCCAGAAGGCCAACATCAAGCCGAAGGAACGGCCGGAGACGGACACGCACGTCCAGTTCGGCGGAGCGTCCGTGGAACCGGACACCGGTGCCATCCGCGCCATCTACGGCGGCGAGGACGCCACCAAGCACTTCACCGACAACGCCGACCAGACCGGTGCCCAGGTCGGGTCGACGTTCAAGCCGTTCGTGCTGGCCGCCGCGATGACGTGGGGCGTGCGGGATCCGGATCTGGGGTCCTCGCAGGCGCAGGACGAACGCACCATCGTGTCGCCCGAGAGCCTCTTCAGCGGCAAGAACAAGCTCAAGATCGAGAACTACGACGGTTCGGTCTGGAAGAACGAGAAGGGCGAGGAGTGGCTTCAGACGAATGACGGCAACGTCTCTCTGGGGTCTCCGCCCAAGTACAAGATCGACCTCCGGGAGGCGATGCGCGAGTCGGTGAACTCCGCCTTCGTGCAGCTCGGCATGGACGTCGGTCTGGACAAGGTGAAGGATTCCGCAGTCAGCGCGGGCCTGAAGGAGTCCAGCCTGACCAACAGCGGCTTCCCGTCGTTCTCGATCGGCATCTCCGACCCGAGCGCGATCCGCATGGCGGGCGCGTACGGGACTTTCGCCGCCAGCGGCAAGCAGCGTGATCCCTACTCCGTGGAGAAGGTGACGAGCGAGAAGGGCCAGATCTTCACGCACGAGACCAAGACGGACCAGGCGTTCACCGCGAAGGTCGCCGACAACGTCACGGACGTCCTGAAGACGGTCGTCGAGAAGGGCACCGGTACCAACGCCCAGCTGCCCGGCCGAGAGGTGGCCGGCAAGACCGGCACCACCGACGGCAACAAGTCGGCCTGGTTCGTGGGCTACACCCCGCAGCTGTCGACCGCGGTCACGATGTTCCGCTACGACGACGACGAGTCGAACAAGAACCGCACGTTCCTGAAGATGTTCGGAACGGGTGGCCAGGAGAAGATCCACGGCGCCTCGTTCCCGGCGCAGATCTGGCACGACTACATGGCCGAGGCGCTGAAGGGCACGAAGGCGGAGGACTTCCCCGAGCCCCAGCCGATCGGCGAGGTCGTGAACGCGGAACCGTCTCCGACTCCGACGCCCTCGGTCACCGAGACCGAAGAGGAGTCGCCGTCGCCGTCCCCGTCTCCCAGCAGGACGCAGGTCCAGCCCTCGCCTTCGGAGTCCGAGACCTGCTCGAACTTCTTCGACTGCCAGGACGACAGCGCCGGGACGACCAACGGAAACGAGAACGGCGGGACAGGGGAGACCACTCCGACACCGACGGCCACGGAATCGGACGGGAACAGCAGAGGCAACGGAAACGGCGGCTTCTTCGGAGGCCCAGGCGGCTAGTCGCGCTGTCGTCCTTCTTGGGCGTTTCACGTGAAACATGCGTATGTTTCACGTGAAACGAGGGCCGCTCCACCGAACGAGGTGGGGCGGCCCTCGGCTTTTTCCTAGGTCCGTACGGCAGGATGGCGCTCATGCCCAGTGCAGAATCGACGCCGACGCGCGTGCACGAGCCGGATCCGGTGAAGCCGACCAGCGATGACCCGGTGGCCGCAGCCGGCAGTGAGCTGATCGGCGGTCCCCTCGGTCGCCGGGCCCTGCTCGGGACGTCCTGGTGGACCCCCGTACGGATCATCGCGCTCGTGGCGATCGGGATGTTCGCCCTAGGACTCATCCAGAAGGCGCCCTGCTACAACGGCGGCTGGTTCTTCGGGGCCACCACCCAGTACACGCACGCCTGCTATTCGGACATCCCGCACCTCTACCAAGGGCGCGGTTTCGCCGACGGACTCGTGCCGTACTTCGACAAGCTCCCCGGCGACATGGACTACCTCGAGTACCCGGTGCTGACCGGCGTGTTCATGGAGGTGGCCAACTGGCTGACGCCGGGCAGCGGCAGCATCCAGGACCAGGAGCAGTGGTACTGGATGGTCAACGCAGGGATGCTGATGGCCTGCGCGGCCGTCATCGCCGTCTGCGTGGCCCGGACGCACGCCCGGCGCCCCTGGGACGGCCTGCTGGTCGCCCTGGCGCCCGCCTTCGCGTTGACCGCGACCATCAACTGGGACCTGCTGGCGGTCGCCCTGACGGCCGCGGCGATGCTCATGTGGTCGCGGAGCCGGCCCCTCGCCTTTGGCATCCTGCTGGGGCTCGCCACGGCCGCCAAGCTCTATCCCGTGTTCCTCCTCGGTCCCCTGTTCGTGCTGTGCTGGCGCGCGGGGAAGTGGCGGGACTTCGGCAAGGCCCTGGGGGGTGCGGTCGTCGCCTGGCTGGTGGTGAACCTGCCCGTCATGCTCTTCGCCTTCGAGGGGTGGTCGAAGTTCTACCGCTTCAGCCAGGAGCGGGGCGTCGACTTCGGCTCCTTCTGGCTGATCATGGCGCAGAACTCCAGCGATCCCCTCACCACCGACAGCGTCAACACCCTCGCCACGCTTCTCGTCGTGGTGTGCGCCGCGGGCATCGTCGTCCTGACACTGACCGCGCCCCGTCGGCCCCGCTTCGCCCAGCTGGCCTTTCTGATCGTGGCCGCCTTCATCCTCACCAACAAGGTCTACTCGCCGCAGTACGTCCTGTGGCTGGTGCCGCTGGCGGTGCTGGCCCGGCCTAAGTGGCGGGACTTCCTGATCTGGCAGGCGTGCGAGGTCGCCTACTTCCTGGGCATCTGGATGTACCTCGCGTACACGACGAGCGGAGACGCCCACAAGGGACTGCCGACCGACGGCTACCACTGGGCCATCGGCGTGCACCTGCTGGGAACGCTCTACCTGTGCGGCGTGATCGTGCGCGACATCCTGATGCCGGAGCGGGACGTGGTGCGGCAGGCGGGCGACGACGATCCCTCCGGCGGAGTGCTCGACGGGGCGGAGGACGTCTTCGTTCTCGGCGCCGCGGCGCATCCGCCCCGGCACGCCTCCCACTTCGACGGTCCCCAGGTCGACTGGGGCAAGCAGAAGGCCACTCCCGACAGTTCGCTCTGAGCGAACAGGGCTCGGTCAAGGACTCAGGGCCCCGGGCAGCAGAGCAGCGGCCGAGGCTTCAGAGCCCGGAAGCAGGACAAGGGGAAGGGCCGTACACGGAACTCCGTGTACGGCCCTTCCCCTTGCCGCGTCTGCTCGGCGTTCGCGCCTCAGCGGTCCACGATCCGGTCGAACTGTGTGGTGGTGTGCCGCAGATGGGCCACCAGTTCGTCGCCGACGTGCGGCTCCGGCGCGTCCGAGGGCACGAACAGGATGGACACCTGCATGTGCGGCGGCTCGGCGAACCAGCGCTGCTTGCCGCCCCAGACGAACGGGGAGAGGTTCCGGTTCACCGTGGCGAGGCCGGCCCGGGCGACGCCCTTGGCGCGCGGCATGACGCCGTGCAGGGCCTTGGGGGCCTCCAGACCCACCCCGTGCGACGTACCGCCCGCCACGACCACCAAGAAGCCGTCGGAGGCCGCCTTCTGCTGCCGGTAGCCGAAGCGGTCCCCCTTGGAGACCCGCGTGACGTCGAGGACGGCGCCGCGGTACTCGGTGGCCTCGTGGTCCCCCAGCCACAGCCGCGTGCCGATACGGGCGCGGAAGCGGGTCTGCGGGAACTGCTGCCGCAGCCGGGCGAGTTCGTCGGCCTTGAGGTGGCTGACGAACATCGTGTGCAGCGGCAGCCGGGCCGCGCGCAGCCGGTCCATCCAGCCGATGACCTCCTCGACGGCGTCGGAGCCGTCGGTGCGGTCCAGCGGGAGGTGGATGGCGAAGCCCTCGAGCCTGACGTTCTCGATCGCGGCGTGCAGCTGCGGCAGGTCCTGCTCGCTGATGCCGTGCCGCTTCATCGACGACATCACCTCGATGACCACCCGGGCACCCACGAGGCCGTACACGCCGTCGATCGACGACACCGAGCGCACGACGCGGTCGGGCAGCGGGACGGGCTCCTCACCGCGCCGGTAGGGCGTCAGCACGAGCAGGTCGCCACCGAAGAAGTCCTTGATGCGCGCGGCCTCGTACGTCGTGCCGACGGCGAGGACGTCCGAACCGAGCCGGGTGGCCTCCTCGGCCAGCCGGTCGTGCCCGAAGCCGTAGCCGTTGCCCTTGCAGACCGGGACGAGTCCCGGGAACTGCTCCTGCACGTGCTTGTGATGCGCCCGCCAGCGCGCGGTGTCGACGTAGAGGGTGAGCGCCATGGCCGGACCTGGGACCTTTCTCGTGGCTGCGGTGTGGGGAAACGCGTCAGAGGTGTCAGAGGTATGGAATCACTGAACGTGACGTCAGCGGCGCGACATGTAGATGTCGAGGGCCTTGTGGAGCAGCTTGTTCAGCGGGAAGTCCCATTCGCCGAGGTACTCCGCGGCCTGTCCGCCGGTGCCGACCTTGAACTGGATCAGGCCGAACAGGTGGTCCGTCTCGTCCAGCGAGTCGGAGATGCCGCGCAGGTCGTACACGGTCGCACCGAGCGCGTAGGCGTCGCGCAGCATGCGCCACTGCATCGCGTTCGACGGCCGGAACTCACGGCCGATGTTGTCGGACGCGCCGTAGGAGTACCAGACATGGCCGCCGACGATCAGCATCGTCGCCGCCGAGAGGTTCACACCGTTGTGGCGGGCGAAGTACAGCCGCATGCGGTTGGGGTCCTCGGTGTTGAGGGCCGACCACATGCGCTGGAAGTAGGACAGCGGGCGCGGCCGGAAGTGGTCCCGCACGGCCGTGATCTCGTACAGCCGCTGCCACTCCTCGAGGTCGTGGTAGCCGCCCTGGACGACCTCGACGCCGGCCTTCTCGGCCTTCTTGATGTTGCGGCGCCACAGCTGGTTGAAGTTCTTGTGGACCTCTTCGAGGGAACGATTGGCCAGCGGCACCTGGTAGACGTAGCGCGGCTGGACGTCGCCGAAGCCGGCGCCACCGTCCTCGCCCTGCTGCCAGCCCATGCGGCGCAGCTTGTCGGCCACCTCGAAGGCGCGCGGCTCGATGAAGTCGGCCTCGATGTCGCGCAGTCGCTTCACGTCCGGGCTCTGGATGCCCGCCTTGATGGACACGGCCTCCCAGCGCCGGATGATCACCGGCGGGCCCATCTTCACCGAGAAGGCGCCCTGCTGCTTGAGGTGCGCGAGCATCGGTTCCAGCCAGTCGGTCAGATTCGGCGCGTACCAGTTGATGACCGGGCCCTCGGGAAGGTAGGCCAGGTAGCGCTTGATCTTGGGCAGTTGGCGGTAGAGGACGAGGCCCACGCCGACCAGTTCACCGTTGCGCTCGTCGAACCAGCCCAGGCTCTCCGAACGCCACTCGGCCTTGACGTCGGCCCAGGCCGGAACCTGCATGTGGCTCGCCGACGGCAGACTCTGGATGTATGCCAGATGCTGCTCGCGGCTGATCGTCCTCAGGGTCAGGCTCATTCCGGGCGCTCCTCGGGCTGGTGTGTCCCCATGGGTACAGGGGCTCCGGCTCTCGCGCCGAAGCCTACTGCGCCTTTCGAGCGGCCCGACTGGGCGTACGGAACCTGCGCCCCGGCCCGTGCTCGGCCGGGGCGTTCCGTCCTGATTCGTAGGTGTCCTACGTGGTTTGCGGTGCGGACGGTGTCCGTGGTGCGGGCACCGTCCGCACCGGTCCGGTCACCAGATTCCGCCGAAGAGGCCGCCGTGGGCCATTCCGATGAAGAAGCCGAGGGCCGCGGCACCGAGACCCAGGATCAGACCAAAGCGCTCACGGGTGGTCTCGGAGATCCACTGTCCGTACGCGCCGGTCAGGATGCCCACCAGGCCGGCCCAGGAGCTGAGCAGATGGAGGCTGTGGAAGAACGACGTGATGAAGGCCGTCACACCGAGCACCAGCGTGACCGCCAGCAAGGTGTCCTGCACTGGATGGGCTCTCCCGTCGGTGGCGAAGAGAGATCCGGCGGTATTGGGTCGCAATGCCTGTGCCATGGGGCACCTCCTGCGGAAGCGGCGCATCGTAGCGCCATACACACCCGACGTGTACAGACTGACGGTCATCCACGCCGGATTTCAACCGGAAGCGTGGGTGCAGGTAGTCTGTACCGTCTGCACCGGTGTCTGTCCTGGCATTGCCAGGGAGTCCGCCCAGCTGAGAGTGGGGAAGTCGCCTGCCGACCCCCGATTGTCAGTGGCGGCCGATACCGTTGCGTACGCATCACAACCCTCCTGCCACGGATCGACCGTGGCCGCTGAGTCCAAAGGAGGTGGGTTCCACATGCGTCACTACGAAGTGATGGTCATCCTCGACCCCGATCTCGAGGAGCGCGCTGTCTCCCCGCTGATCGAGAACTTCCTCTCCGTCGTCCGTGAGGGCAACGGAAAGGTCGAGAAGGTCGACACCTGGGGCCGCCGTCGTCTCTCGTACGAGATCAAGAAGAAGCCCGAGGGCATCTACTCGGTCATCGACCTGCAGGCCGAGCCTGCGGTCGTCAAGGAGCTCGACCGCCAGATGAACCTGAACGAGTCGGTCCTCCGGACCAAGGTCCTCCGTCCCGAGACCCACTGAGCTCTCCCGCTCAGCTGATCTCGGGATTCTGAGTAGCAGCACTAGCAGCCAGCAGCAAACCCGCCGAGAGGTTCCCCCATGGCAGGCGAGACCGTCATCACGGTCGTCGGCAATCTTGTCGACGACCCCGAGCTGCGCTTCACCCCCTCCGGTGCGGCGGTCGCGAAGTTCCGTGTCGCGTCCACTCCCCGCACCTTCGACCGTCAGACGAACGAGTGGAAGGACGGCGAGAGCCTGTTCCTGACCTGCTCGGTCTGGCGTCAGGCGGCGGAGAACGTCGCGGAGTCGCTCCAGCGAGGCATGCGCGTCATCGTGCAGGGCCGGCTGAAGCAGCGGTCCTACGAGGACCGTGAGGGCGTCAAGCGCACGGTCTACGAACTGGACGTCGAGGAAGTCGGCGCCAGCCTGCGCAGTGCCACGGCCAAGGTCACCAAGGCCTCCGGCCGCGGTGGCCAGGGCGGCCAGGGTGGTTACGGCGGCGGTGGCGGTGGCGGCCAGCAGGGTGGCGGCTGGGGTGGAAACTCCGGCGCCGGCCAGCAGGGCGGCAGCGCTCCCGCAGACGACCCGTGGGCCACCGGCGCTCCCGCCGGCGGTCAGCAGGGCGGCAGCGGTGGCGGCGGCTGGGGTGGAAACTCCGGCGGCGGCACCAGCGGTTCCGGCGGCGGCTACTCGGACGAACCCCCCTTCTAGACCGTTCACGCCCGGGTCTCCGGGCGCGTCCGGGTCGAGGGTGGGTCGAATCCCAACTTCTTGATCACACAGGAGAAACACCATGGCGAAGCCGCCTGTGCGCAAGCCTAAGAAGAAGGTCTGCGCTTTCTGCAAGGACAAGGTCAAGTACGTGGACTACAAGGACACGAACATGCTGCGGAAGTTCATTTCCGACCGCGGCAAGATTCGTGCCCGCCGCGTGACCGGCAACTGCACGCAGCACCAGCGTGACGTCGCCACGGCCGTGAAGAACAGCCGTGAGATGGCGCTGCTGCCGTACACCGCCCAGGCGCGATAAGGGAAGGGTGACCGACTAATGAAGATCATCCTCACTCACGAGGTCTCTGGCCTCGGTGCCGCCGGCGATGTCGTCGACGTCAAGGACGGTTACGCTCGCAACTACCTGATCCCGCGGAATTTCGCTATCCGCTGGACCAAGGGTGGCGAGAAGGACGTCGAGCAGATCCGTCGCGCTCGCAAGATCCACGAGATCCAGACCATCGAGCAGGCCAACTCTGTGAAGGCCCAGCTCGAGGGCGTGAAGGTCCGTCTGGCCGTGCGCTCCGGCGACGCCGGTCGTCTCTTCGGTTCCGTCACCCCGGCCGACATCGCGTCCGCGATCAAGGCTGCCGGTGGCCCCGAGGTCGACAAGCGCCGCATCGAGCTCGGCTCGGCGATCAAGACCCTGGGCGCCCACGAGACGTCCGTGCGTCTGCACCCCGAGGTTGCCGCCAAGGTCAACATCGAGGTCGTCGCGGCCTGATCGCCGCGTTTGGCTCGAAGAGCCGAGAAGGGGCCGCACCCTCGGGTGCGGCCCCTTCCGCTTGCTTGTTTCACGTGAAACGTCGGGCCCTGTGCGATCGGCGGTTTCACACGACCGCAGATGCACGTGACCGCCGGTTTCACGTGAAACGGTCAGCGGGTGGCGCCGGTGATGACCCAGCGGCCGGAGCGGGCGCGCATCCAGAGGGTCAGCATCCGGACTGTCATCATCAGCGTCATCGCTCCCCACACCGCGGTGAGACCGCCGCCGAGAACCGGCACCAGCAGGGCCACCGGAGTGAAGATCGCCAGGGTGAGCACCATCGCCCAGGCGAGGTAGGGGCCGTCTCCCGCACCCATCAGCACGCCGTCGAGTACGAAGACGATGCCGCAGACGGGCTGGGAGAGCGCCACCACGAGAAGAGCGGGCAGCGCGGCCTCCTTCACCGCGGGGTCGCCGGTGAAGAGCGGCAGGAACAGAGGTCGGGTGATCACGACCAGCAGGCCGAGTACGACACCCACGGCGATGCCCCACTGGACCATGCGGCGGCAGACGGCACGGGCGCCTTGGGCGTCCTCGGCACCGAGGTAGCGCCCGATGATGGCCTGACCGGCTATGGCGATGGCGTCCAGCGCGAAGGCGAGCAGGCTCCACAAGCCCAGAGCGATCTGGTGCGCCGCGATGTCGTCGTCCCCGAGGCGGGCGGCCACGGCGGTGGCGATCATCAGAATGGCCCGCAGCGAGAGCGTGCGGACCAACAGGGGAACCCCCGCCTGGGCGGAGGCTCTGATGCCGGCGGCGTCGGGGCGCAGAGAGGCGCCATGGCGCCGGGCTCCTCGGACCACCACAGCAAGGTAGACGACGGCCATGCCCCACTGGGCGATCACGGTGCCCCAGGCGGAGCCGGCGATGCCGAGACCTGCGCCGTAGACGAGGCCGACGTTCAGTACGGCGTTGGCGACGAAGCCCGCGACGGCGACGTACAGCGGTGTCCTTGTGTCCTGCAGTCCGCGCAGGACGCCGGTCGAGGCCAGCACGACCAGCATGGCCGGGATCCCGAGAGCCGATATGCGCAGATAGGTGGTGGCGAACGGGGCGGCGCTGTCCGAGGCCCCGAAGAGGTCCACGAGTGCCGGGGCCGTGGGCAGGGTGGCCGCGATCACGGCGACGCCGAGCAGCAGCGCCAGCCAGATGCCGTCCATGCCCTGCCGGATGGCTGCCGGCAGGTCGCCCGCGCCCACGCGGCGTGCGACGGCGGCGGTGGTGGCGTAGGCGAGGAAGACGAAGACGCTGACGGCTGTCGTGAGAAGCGCGGAGGCGATGCCGAGTCCGGCCAGTTGGGGTGTGCCCAGATGGCCGACGATCGCACTGTCGGCGAGGACGAAGAGCGGCTCGGCGACGAGTGCGCCGAAGGCCGGGACGGCCAGTGCGACGATCTCGCGATCGTGCTTCCGGCGGACCGCCTCGGGGGGCGCGGGAGCCTGTGTCATGAGCACCAATCTAATCGTCCACAGGTAAGAGATCCAGTCCTGGTGTGACCCTTACCTCTCCTTGTGTCGCGTATCCTCTCGCGCGTCGTTCGACGAGATCTTGGTCCGACCGGGCAACTTTTTCTTCTGCACAGCCGGTGGATGGGGAAAGTGCAGGTCAGAGAGGTCTGGCAAGAAAAGTCGAGGGCTTGTTCACAGGGCTGTCCACCGGGTCGTGCACAGGTTTTGCGGAGTTACCCACAGCATCGGGGCCGTCGTCCACATGGCCTGTGGATAACCAGATTGGCTGACGGTGCAGACGGGCCTACCGTGGTTCGGCGCCCGCTCCGTCCGTCGGCCGAGGAAACCCTCATAAAACCGACGCTCCACAACCGGAGTTGGCGCTCTCAATTGTCAGTGCCGTGCCGTAGAAAGAAAGGCATGGCGAGGTCCGCTCGGCGGACGGGAGGAGGTGGCTCGGTGAGCATTTCCGAGCCCTTGGACGACCCGTGGGCCGACAGCGGGCCCAGCGATCGTCTGCCTCCGGCCCGGCGGCGTGGCGAAGGGGGGCGCGGTCGTGACGAACAGCACGATCGCGGCCGGGACAGCGGGGAGTGGGAAGGCGGGGGTACCGCCTTCGAGCGGGTACCGCCGCAGGACCTCGACGCCGAACAGTCCGTCCTCGGCGGCATGCTGCTGTCCAAGGACGCCATCGCGGACGTGGTCGAGGTCCTCAAGGGCCACGACTTCTACAAGCCCGCGCACGAGACGATCTTCCAGGCCGTCCTGGACGTCTATGCCAAGGGCGAGCCGGCCGACCCCATCACGATCGCCGCCGAGCTCACCAAGCGCGGCGAGATCAACAAGGTCGGCGGCGCGTCCTATCTGCACACGCTCGTGCAGACGGTGCCGACAGCCGCCAACGCCGAGTACTACGCGGAGATCGTCCACGAGCGGGCCGTGCTGCGGCGTCTGGTCGAGGCCGGCACCCGCATCACGCAGATGGGATACGCGGGCGACGACGACGTCGACGAGATCGTCAACCGCGCCCAGGCCGAGATCTACGCGGTCACCGAGCAGCGCACCAGCGAGGACTACCTCCCCCTCGGCGACATCATGGAGGGCGCCCTCGACGAGATCGAGGCGATCGGCTCACGCAGCGGCGAGATGACGGGTGTGCCCACCGGGTTCACCGACCTCGACTCGCTCACCAACGGTCTGCACCCGGGCCAGATGATCGTCATCGCGGCACGACCGGCCATGGGCAAGTCGACGCTCGCGCTGGACTTCGCGCGCGCGGCGTCGATCAAGCACAACCTGCCCAGCGTCATCTTCTCCCTGGAAATGGGGCGCAACGAGATCGCGATGCGCCTGCTGTCGGCCGAGGCACGCGTCGCCCTGCACCACATGCGTTCCGGCACCATGACGGACGAGGACTGGACCCGTCTGGCGCGCCGGATGCCCGAGGTCTCCTCCGCACCGCTGTACATCGACGACTCCCCGAACCTGTCGATGATGGAGATCCGGGCCAAGTGCCGCCGGCTGAAACAGCGCAACGACATCAAGCTCGTGATCATCGACTATCTCCAGCTGATGCAGGCCGGTGGCTCCAAGCGCTCCGAAAGCCGTCAGCAGGAGGTCTCGGACATGTCCCGAAACCTCAAGCTGCTGGCCAAGGAGCTGGAAGTCCCGGTGATCGCGCTGTCGCAGCTCAACCGTGGTCCCGAACAGCGCACGGACAAGAAGCCGATGGTGTCCGACCTGCGTGAGTCCGGCTCCATCGAGCAGGACGCCGACATGGTGATCCTGCTGCACCGTGAGGACGCCTACGAGAAGGAATCTCCGCGCGCGGGCGAGGCGGACATCATCGTGGGCAAGCACCGTAACGGCCCGACGGCCACGATCACCGTCGCGTTCCAGGGCCACTACTCCCGCTTCGTGGACATGGCGCAGACCTGATCCGGTGTCCCGGGCGAAATGAGCTCGACGCCGGCCGTGCGGGCGGGTGGACTGAGCCCATGACAACACCTCAGGAAGAGCTGCTTCCCGGCACCCGGCGGGCGCTGCTGCACCGGATCGCCGTGGCCCAGACCGAGGGGCGGGCCCCGTCGCTCGTCGCGGCGGTCGTACGGGACGGGCGGGCCGTGTGGCACGGGGCGCGGACCTCGGTCGACGGGCACGCACCGGACGAGAACGTGCAGTACCGGATCGGCTCGATCACCAAGACCTTCACCGCCGTGCTCGTACTGCGACTGCGCGACGAGGGCGTGCTCGACCTCGAGGACCCGCTGGAGAAACATCTGCCCGGAACCGGTGCGGGCGAGGCCACAATTGCTCAACTGCTCGCCCACACCGGTGGGTTGGCGGCTGAGTCGCCCGGCCCCTGGTGGGAGCGGACTCCGGGCTCGCTGCGGCCGGGGCTCGCCGACGTCCTCGGCGAGGAGGCGGCCCTGTTTCCGGTCGGCCGACGCCACCACTACTCGAACCCCGGTTACGCGCTCCTGGGTGCTCTGGTGGAGAAGCTTCGTGGGGCGCCCTGGGAAGAGGTGCTGCGACGGGAAGTGCTCGAGCCTCTGGGTCTCGACCGTACGACGGTCCGTTCGCAGGCTCCGGCCGCCGGCGGCTGGGCGGTTCATCCCTGGGCCGACGTGCTGCTGCCCGAACCCGTTGAGGACTTCGGACGGATGGCGGCGGCAGGCCAGCTGTGGTCCACGGCCGGCGACCTCGCGCGATTCGCCGCCTTCCTGGCCCGGGGCGACGACCGCGTCCTGAGCGCCGAGACCCTGCGCGAGATGTGGACGCCCGCGGCACCGGCCGGGCTGCCGGATGTGGCGGACGGAGCCGCCTACGGACTCGGGCTACAGGTCCAGCATCGGGACGGCCGGTTGCTCGTGGGCCACTCCGGCTCGGTGCCGGGCTTCCTGGCCACCCTCACCGTCGGGGTGGCCGACGACGTGGCCGCGGTGGTGCTCGCCAACTGCACGTCCGGCCTTATGACGTCCCAGGTGGCCGCCGATCTCGTACGGATCGTCGCCGAAGCCGAGCCGCGCATCCCCGAACCGTGGCGTCCGTTGCGGGAGGTGGACCCCGCGGTCCTGGAGTTGGCCGGTCAGTGGCACTGGGGAACGAGTTCCTTCGCCCTGCGGGTGACGGCCGACGGGCTGGTCTCCCTGGGGCCGTTGTCCGGTGCCGGCAGGCGCTCCCGCTTCAGGCCGAACGGAGACGGCACCTGGACCGGGCTGGAGGGCTACTACGCCGGAGAGCTCCTGCGGGCCGTACGGCGGCAGGACGGGAGCGTGGACCACCTGGACCTCGGGTCCTTCGTGTTCACGCGTCAGCCGTACGAGGAGGGGGCCGCTGTGCCCGGTGGCATCGACCCGGAGGGCTGGCGGGGCATCGCCTAGGCGCGCACGAGAAGGAAGCGCCTTGTTTCACGTGAAACAAGGCGCTTCCTTCTTCGGGCTCGCCATTTTCAGAGCTGGAGCTTGAAGCCCACATGTGAGGCGACGAAGCCCAGGCGCTCGTAGAAGCGGTGGGCGTCGGTGCGCGTGCTGTCGGAGGTGAGCTGCACCAACTGGCAGTTCTCGCGCCGGGATTCCTCGATCGCCCACTCGATGAACCGTGTGCCGAGGCCGCTGCCGCGCTCGTCGGCGTGCACCCGCACGCCTTCGATGATCGACCTGGTCGAGCCGCGCCGGGACAGGCCCGGAACGATCGTCAGCTGGAGCGTCCCGACGACTCGCCCCTCGCGGACCGCGACGACCAGACGCTGGTTCGGGTCGGCGGCCAGCCGTTCCCACGCGGTCAGATAGGGACCGAGATCGTCCGGCGACTCGCGCTGTGCACCCAGGGCGTCATCCGCGAGCATGCCGACGATCGCCGGGATGTCGGCGGCGACAGCGGCCCGTATTTCAAGATCTCCCATGCGCGCAACCCTATGTGCCCAAGGCGGCGACCGGCGCTTTCAGTGACTCCACGACCCGTACCAACGGGGCCAGTTCCGCGTTCTCGGCGGCTTCGTCGAGTGCCTCGCGCAGGGCGGCGTCGTTGGTCGGACGGGCTTCGGAGAGCAGCTTCAGGCCGGCTTCGGTGACGTTGGTGTAGATGCCACGGCGGTCGGTGGGGCACAGGTAGCGCTCGAGCAGCCCGCGGTCCTCGAGCCGGGTCACCAGCCGGGTGGTCGCGCTCTGGCTGAGGACGACCGCGTCGGCCACCTGCTTCATCTGCAGATGTCCCCCGGCGCCGTCGTGCTGTCGGCTGAGCACGTCGAGCAGGGAGTACTCGCGCACGCTCAGGTCGTGCCGGGTCTGTAGCGCGCGCTCGATGTGGGCCTCGATTCTCCCGTGCAGCAGGGAGAGGGCGCACCAGCCCTGGGCGAGAGCGGTGAGCGCGGGGTCCGTGGCAGTCATGGGGTCTCCTCCGTCCCGGAGCGGCTGACACCAGGATAGAGCAATCCCGCAAAATACGGCGGTTGCAGATAACCCGCGTCTGCAACTATTGTGGACGCACGCAAAGCGCATCTGCAATCGTCTGGGAAGGTGTCACCCTCTATGCCTCTCGCGCTTCTGGCCCTCGCGATCGGGGCCTTCGGAATCGGAACGACCGAGTTCGTGATCATGGGCCTGCTGCCCGAGGTCGCGAGCGACTTCGGAGTCTCCATCCCCACGGCCGGCTTCCTCGTGACGGGCTACGCGCTCGGCGTCGTGTTCGGTGCCCCGCTCATGACGGTTCTCGGCACCAAGGTCCCCCGCAAGCGGATGCTGATGCTGCTCATGGGCCTGTTCATCGCCGGCAACCTGCTCTCCGCCGTCGCCCCCTCGTTCGCCGTGATGCTGATCGGCCGTGTGGTCGCCTCACTCGCCCACGGAGCCTTCTTCGGCATCGGCGCGGTCGTCGCCGCGGACCTGGTCGCTCCGGACAAGAAGGCCGGGGCTATCGCGATGATGTTCACCGGGCTCACCGTCGCCAACGTCGTGGGTGTTCCCCTGGGCACACTCGTCGGACAGAGCGTCGGGTGGCGCGTCACCTTCGCCATCGTCGCCGTGCTCGGGGTCGTGGGGCTGGTCGGCATCGCCAAACTCGTCCCCGAGATGCCGCGGGCCGAGGGGGTCCGCCTGCGGCACGAGCTGGCGGCCTTCAAGAACACCCAGGTGGTGCTCGCCATGGCGATGACCGTCCTCGGCTTCGGCGGTGTCTTCGCGGCCGTCACCTACATCGCGCCGATGATGACGCACGTGGCCGGCTTCGCCGACGGATCCGTCGCCTGGCTGCTGGTGCTCTTCGGGCTCGGCATGGTCGGCGGCAACCTCGTCGGCGGCAAGTACGCCGACCGCGCGCTGATGCCGATGCTGTACGTGTCTCTGGGCGCCCTGGCCGTCGTCCTGGCGCTCTTCACGCTCACCGCCCACAACAAGGTCCTGGCGGCCGTCACGATCGTCCTGATCGGCGCCCTGGGCTTCGCCACCGTCCCGCCGCTCCAGAAGCGCGTCCTGGACCAGGCCCACGGCGCGCCGACGCTGGCCTCGGCGGTGAACATCGGTGCCTTCAACCTCGGCAACGCGCTGTCCGCCTGGCTCGGTGGCCTCGTCATCGCGGCAGGCATGGGCTACACCGCCCCGAACTGGGTCGGCGCCGCCCTCGCCGCGGGCGCCCTGCTCCTCGCCGTCGCCTCGGCCGCGCTGGAACGCCGCGACAACGCCCGTGGCGATGCCGGCGCCCCCAGTGCCGTGGTCGCCGGTGGATCGCCCGCCGAGCGGCAGACGGCCGTCCAGCGGTAAAGCCCGGCGCCAGCGGGAGCCCGCTGTCCAGCGGCGAAGCCTGACGGCTGGCAGGATGCCCGCCGCCAGAGGTGAAGCCCTGCCGGGCACCCGCCGCCCATGCCGAGACCGCGACCGGCGTTCATCCCTCATCCTCCACGGCCCACACCTCGACCGCATCGGCCCTCGGCATCGCCGAGATCGCGGTCAGGCCGAACCTCGCTCAGCCTCGACAGCATCGCAAGGAGAAGTCCCCTCATGAGCACCACCACCGCCGCGCCCCTGACCATTCACGACGCCGAAGCCCTGGTCTCGGCCGCTCGCCGTGCCGCCGAGGGCGCCGGGGTCACGGTCAGCGTCACCGTTCTCGACGCCGGCGGCCATCTGCTGGCCTTCCGGCGCGATGACCGGGCCGTACTGATCTCCGGGGAGACGAGCACGCGTAAGGCGTACACGGCGCTTCAGCTGAACGCGCCCACCGCCGACCTCGTCGACGCCGTGCAGCCCGGCGGCCTCTTCCACACCCTGCCCACCGCGCTCGACCGGCCGCTGCTGTTCATCGCGGGTGGCGTGCCGGTGCGCCGCGACGGCCGTCTGATCGGCGCCATCGGCGTCGGAGGCGGCGCCCCGGAGCAGGACCACGGCTTCGCCACGGCAGCCGTGGAGACGCTCGCCTGACCTGCCGCGTCCACGAAGAACGCCGGTTCCCGACCATCGCGGCAACCGGCGTTCTGTCGTGCTCGCGGCCTCAGCCGGCCGCCACGGTCAGCGGAGCGAACCGGCGGCGCCAGTCGCCCGGCAACTCCGCGATCCCGTGGGTCATCACGGCGTTGAAGGCGACGGGTTCCAGGCCTCGTTCCTTCACCCACTCCAGCAGTTCCTCGTGCCGGACGTCGATGTCGGTGCGCAGAGGGCGATCAGTGAAGGCCGCCAGCGAGGCCAGCAGGGCCTTCGCGGTCTTCGTGTCCCTGGCGATCAGCGGGCCCACGACCTGGGTGTCCATGTTGGGCCATGCGGCCGCGTAACCGATGATCCGGCCACCGTCCTCGGCGACCCGCAATCGGTCCGCGAAGGCGGGCAGCCGAGCGATCACATGCGTCCGATCGGCGCCGAAGACCACCTCGTCGAGCCGGAGGATCGCGGTGAGGTCCTCCGCCGTGGCGGCACGGGTGACGACGTCCGACGCCGTCCCGTCCGGCGTGAGATACCCCCGCACCATTTCCGCCCGGCCTGTGGTCTTGAAGCCCAGCTCCTCGTAGAGCGGACGGCCGTTCGGTGTGGCGTGAAGGGTCAGTGGCGTGGTGCCCATCACGGAGACCGCGTGCCGCATCAGCCGTCGGCCGATGCCCTGCCGGGCGTGCCGCTCGGCCACCAGCACCATGCCGATGGCTCCGAGGGTGGGGCGGCCGTGCGGGCCGTACTCGGTGACGACACAGGCGCTGACGAGTCCGCCTTCGGGGTCGTCGATGCCGTAACCAGTTCCGGCCGAGAGGAGCAGGCCCCACTTGTGATCCTCGCGTGGCCACCCCCGGTCCTCGGACAGGTCGGCGCAGTCGGCGAGATCGCGGTGCGTCAGGCGGCGGATGGGGAGCGGCGTGAGGGAGGGAGTCGGCACGCAGGTCAGGCTGTCCGACCCGTGCTGTCGGCGTCCACCTGATTCCCCTGGGACGTACGTGCTTCAGGCCATGTCATGGGACACCACCGCCCACGCCGGCGCGACGGCGGCGCGGGAGTGTTTCACGTGAAACAGCGGCGAACAGCAGTCCGAGAACTCCGACCGGGGTGTCAAGCCGGCCCGTTAGCCTCGGGCCATGGCGAGACTTCACCTCTTCGACCTTGACGGCACGCTGCTGCACGGGACGTCCGCCCCGTTGGAGATCTCACGCCAACTCGGCCTGGAGGCCGAGACGGTGCTGCTGGAGCGGTCGATCTCGGCGGGGTTGATCGAGCCGCCGGAGTACGCGACGCAGGTGTACGACCTTTGGGCGCAGCTCACCGAGGAGCATGTGACGGCTGCTTTCGAAGGGGCACCGTGGTTGGCACGCATTCGCGAGGTCTGGGCCGAGATCAGGCGCAGGGGGGAGTACTGCGCGGTCGTGTCGCTCTCGCCTTCCTTCTTCGTGGAAAGACTCACCGGTTGGGGCGCGCACGCGGCTTATGGATCCCGCTTCCCGGCGCTCCCGTTCATCGAGCCCATGGACACGGCGGGAGTGCTCAGTGCGGCGGCGAAGGTGGCGATCGCCGACCGGCTCTGCGCGGAGTTCGGAGTGACGCGGGACGACTGTGTCGCTTATGGAGATTCGCTCTCCGACATGGATCTGTTCGGGGCCGTGCCGGTGTCCGTGGCGGTCAACTCGGACCGTCGTCTGTCGGGCCTCGCGACCCACTCCTACGTGGGGAAAGATCTGTGGGGCGCCTATGAATTGGTGCGCGGAGACGGCTGATTGAGGAGAAACCCGCGGGTCGCGGGCCCAACGCATCCCGGGGGCGGAAGGGGCGACTTGCGTGGCGGACGGCGGCCGGTATGGTCGACTCGGGTTCGCTTCCGGAAAGAGGTGCGCACGACGTGACGCATGGATGTGGCGCGAGCCGAGAACAGGGCAACGCAGCTTAACGGGACGGAGAGATCGAAGACCCGCCTTTCCGGTGAAGTGACCGAGGCGTCCGGGCGGGATGGGAAGCTGCGGTAAGAGCGCCACCCTCTTCGCGCACTCGCCTCACGCGCGGCTGCGAAGGGAAATACCCGTGGCCCGTGAGGTTCCCGGTCGTGGAACCGAACAGAAATGCAAGCCGTCTGCGACAAGCCGTCCGCAAGGGAAGCAGACACTTTCCGAAACAGGAATTGCGCAGACCTACCGACAGATGTTCGAGGCGAGGCACATCATGGACGCTCCGGCCGACAGGTCCGCCGACAACGGCCCGCCCGGCGGCGGGGACGGATGGTTCACCTCGGACAAGCAGCCGGACCCGGCTCCGCAGCAGCAGCAGTTGCCGGAGCCGCAGCAGCCGTCGGCGTCGGCCTCCCCGATCCAGGCCGGCCCTGCCGAGGCCCGTTCGACCGTGCTGCGGTTCGCCGCCTCGTCGGTCGATTCCCTGCTGCCCGCTCGGCGGGCGACGCCCGTCGGCGACGCGTCACCGGACGCCGTTCTCGTCCGGCGCACGATGGCCGAGGTGGCCCCGGTGGCCGACAAGGTCACGTCCTACTTCTATGCGCTGCTGTTCGTCCGCCATCCCGACCTGCGCTCGTTGTTCCCGCCCGCGATGGACGCCCAGCGGGACCGGCTCCTCAAGGCGCTGCTCACCGCCGCCGAGCACATGGACAACCGAGCGGTCCTTGTCGCATACCTCCAGAACCTGGGCCGTGGGCACCGCAAGTACGGCACCAGGGCCGAGCACTATCCGGCCGTCGGCGAGTGCCTCATCGGCGCGCTGAGCCAGTACGCCGGAGCCGTGTGGAACGCCGAGACGGAGGCGGCCTGGGTCCGGACCTACACCACGATGTCGCAGATCATGATCGACGCGGCGGCCGGTGACGAACTGCGCGCGCCGCCCTGGTGGTACGCGGAGGTCGTCACGCACGACCTCCGAACACCGGATGTGGCGGTCCTCACCGTCCGCCCCCACCAGCCCTATCCCTTCCTCGCCGGGCAGTACGCGAGCCTGGAGACGCCCTGGTGGCCGCGGATCTGGCGGCACTACTCCTTCGCTTCGGCGCCCCGCTCCGACGGTCTGCTGGCGTTCCATGTGAAGGCCGTGCCCGCAGGCTGGGTCTCCAGCGCCCTCGTGCACCGCGCCCGGCCCGGCGACGTCATCCGGCTCGGTCCCCCGGCCGGTTCGATGACCGTCGACCACAGCAGGAACAGCGGGCTGCTCTGCCTGGGAGGCGGCACCGGTATAGCCCCCATCAAGGCCTTGGTCGAGGATGTGGCCGAGCACGGCACCCGGCGCCCGGTGGAGGTGTTCTACGGCGCGCGCAGCGACCATGACCTGTACGACATCGACACGATGCTCCGGCTCCAGCGGTCCCATCCCTGGCTGGAGGTCCGCCCGGTGGTCGACCGGCCCGGCCTGCTCCAGTTGCCCCACGCGATCCGTACCTTCGGACCCTGGGCCGGGCACGACGCCTATGTCTCCGGCCCGCCCGGGATGATCCGCAGCGGGGTGGACGCCCTGCGTGGCGTCGGCATGCCCCCCGAGCGCATACGCCACGACTCCGTCGAGGAGCTCGTCGCAGCCGGAAGCTGACCCGGCGCCCGGCAGGACGCTGGGCCGGGCTCGGGGCGCTCAGCCGAGGTCGGGTGCGTGCATGGCGCGGACACCCTCGATGTTGCCGTCGAGGTAGTGCCGCAGCGACAGCGGCACGAGGTGGACGGAGGCGATCCCGACCCGCGTGAACGGCACGCGGACGATCTCGTACTCGCCGGCCGGTTCCTCGATCTCGGGGCCGTGTCGCTGGGAAAGGTCCATGGACTCCAGACGGCAGACGAAGAAGTGCTGCACCTTGACTCCGGTGGCACCCCCGTCATCACCGATGTGCTCGACGGTGTCGACGAAGCAGGGCACCACGTCGGTGATCTTGGCGCCGAGCTCCTCGTGCACCTCGCGGTGCAGGGCGTCCACCACGGTCGCGTCATCCGGTTCGACTCCGCCACCGGGCGTGACCCAGTAGGGATCCACACCGGGCTTGGTGCGCTTGATCAGGATCAGGTTGTCGCCGTCCAGCAGAACGGCTCGTGCGGTGCGCTTGACCACGGGTCGGACGGTCATGGGAGAAATGTGGCCCGGCTGGTTCCACGTGAAACATCGTGAGAGGTCACCGGGCAGGTTCTTTAGCCGTCGCGACCCGAAAACCGGGTCAGTACCAGGCGGTGGCGGCGCCCAGCAGCCACTCGTGGGCCCGCGCGATATGCGGCGTCGCCAGCGTTCCGGTGCGCGCCACGAGAAGGTAGGTCCGTAGCGGTGGCACCGCCGGCTCGTGCAGCGCGACGATGTCCCCACGCTCCAGGGCGGCCGCGCACAGATAGCGGGGCAGGACCGCCAGACCGGCCCCCGCGGCGGCGCACGCGAGGACCGCGCGCAGGTCGGGCACGATGACGGTGCCCGAAGCGGCGGGGCGCGAGTCGAAGACGGAGGCCCAGTAGCGGGAGACCAGGGGCAGCGACTCGTGGACCTCGACGACCGGCAGGTTCTCCAGGGCGGGCGCGCCCTTGCGGTACAGCCTCCCGACGTCGATCCGTTCGTTCCACTGCGGGGCGGCGACCAGGACGTGTTCCTCGTCGCACAGCGCAGTGGCCGTGAGCAGTGCCCCGCGTGGTCGAGCCGTGCTGATGGCCAGGTCGTGATGTCCGGCAGCCAGGCCTTCCAGGACCTCCTCGGCGTTTCCGAACGAGGCACGCAGGGCGAACCCCTGGCCGTCGTCGCCGGACAGTCCGGTGAGCGCGGGAAGAGCCCGCTCGGCGGTGAACTCGGGCGGACCGGCGAGATGCAGCGTCCGCACGGCGGACTCGTCCTCGGGGCCGGTCCCGGCGATCTCCACCAAGGCGTCGAGGTGGGGAGCGGCCTTGTGGGCGAGCTCGTCGCCGATGCTCGTCGGCGTCACGCCGCGGGCCCGCCGCAGGAACAGGGGGCGGCCCAGCTGCCGTTCCAGGGTGCGGATCTGGGAGGTGACGGCCGGCTGGGACAGTCCCAGCAGAGCGGCGGCGCGAGTGAAGGAACCGGCCCGGTGCACGGTAACGAAGGTGCGCAGCAAGGCCAGATCCACGGAGCGTCCTCCCTTTTCCCGGCCTTCCTCCAGCTCTCAGGCAGGGCTCAACTATAAATAAGTCGATAGGTCTCTGTCGCTACTGTGATTGGACACTGACACAGAGTCAACTAGCCTTGTTCGCGCGGTTCTTCGTATACAGAACCGAGGACGGTCCGAGCCACGAGGGGGGAGGCTCGGACCGTCCGTTGCGCGTAGCGGGGCCCGGTGGGGCGTCCGTAAGGCGGTCACCGCGCCGACTCCTCCAGCGCGCGCAGCACATCCGCCACCAGGTCCGCGGGATCCTCGGCACCGACGGACAGCCGGATGAAGCCCTCCGGCACCGCGTCCCCGCCCCAGCGCCCGCGCCGCTCCGCGGTGGAGCGCACGCCGCCGAAGCTCGTCGCGTCGTCCACGAGTCGCAGGGCGTCGAGGAAACGCTCGGCCCGCGCGCGCGTGGACAGCGTGAAGGAGATCACGCACCCGTAGCGACGCATCTGCCGCGAGGCCACCTTGTGGGACGGGTCGTCCGGCAGCCCCGGATACCGCAGCCCGCTCACCTCGGGCCTGCCCCGCAGAGCCTCGGCCACGGCCATGGCGGTGGTGTTCTGCCGCTCGACACGCAACTCGAGGGTGGCGATCGACCGGTGCGCGAGCCAGGCCTCCATGGGCCCCGGGATCGCTCCGACGATCTTGCGCCAGCGCCGTACGGCCGTCATCGGCGCACCGGCCCGCCCGGTGACGTAGCCGAGGAGGACGTCGCCGTGGCCCGTGAGCTGCTTGGTGCCGCTGGCCACCGAGAAGTCGGCGCCGAGTTCCAGCGGGCGCTGCCCGAGCGGGGTGGCGAGTGTGTTGTCCACGGCCACCAGAGCGCCACGCGCGTGTGCCGCCTCGACGAGCCGCCGGATGTCGCACACGTCGAGCCCGGGGTTCGAGGGGGACTCGATCCACAGCAGCTTCGCGCCGTCCATGACGTCCAGCTGGGCATCGTCGGCGGTCGGCGCGGTGTGTACCTCGATGCCGTACGCCTCCAGCTGCGCGCGCACCAGGGGCAGCACCTGGTAGCCGTCGGCGGGCAGTACGACGGTGTCGCCGGCCCTCAGCTGGGAGAACAGCACCGACGAGATCGCGGCCATGCCGGAGGCGAAGACGAGCGTTTCCACGTCGTCCTGGCCCGGCGCCTCGAGCTCGCCGATCGCGTGTTCCAGGTGGGTCCAGGTCGGGTTCTCGTCACGGCCGTAGGTGTACGGCCCGGTGGGCTCGCCCGGCAGGTGGAAGTGCGCCGCGAACACCGGCCCGGGAAGGGTCGGCTCGTACTTCACCGGCTCGGGCAGCCCCGCCCGCACCGCGCGCGTGCCCTCGCCGGGGCCTCTGGGGAGCTCTCCCTCGGTAGCGGATCCGCTCATGCCACTCGTCCTTCCACGTCGTCTCGTACGGCGGCGAGCAGACCGGTGCTCGCCTCCTCCACCATCTCAAGGCATTCCTCGAAGCCGCTCAGGCCCCCGTAGTAGGGGTCGGGGACGTCGAGGTCGTCGGCCGCCGCGGGGTCGTAGAACCGAAGCAGCCGTATCTTCGCCGCGTCCTCCTTCGTGGGTGCCAGGAGGCGCAGGGCCTTGAGATGGCCGGAGTCGAGGGCTATGACGAGGTCGAGGCGGGTGAACCAGGACGGTTCGAAGCGCCGGGCCGTGTGGTCGAGGGCGTATCCGTGCTCCTCCAGGACGGACAGGGCACGCGGGTCGGCGTTCTCGCCCTCGTGCCAGTCGCCGGTGCCGGCGCTCTCGGCCTCGATCAGTCCCTCGAGACCGGCGTCGTCCACGCGCGCGCGAAAGACCGACTCGGCCATCGGCGAGCGGCAGATGTTGCCGGTGCAGACGAAACAGACGCGGTAGGTCATCGCCGGCTCAGTCTCCGTCGGGCATGACGACGTTGAGGGCCCAGGAGACGACGGAAATGATCAGGCCGCCCAGGACGGCGGTCCAGAAGCCCTCCACGTGGAAGCTCAGGTCGAGCTTGTCGGCCAGCCACGAGGTCAGCAGCAGCATCAGCGCGTTGACCACCAGGGTGATCAGGCCGAGCGTGAGGATGAACAGGGGGAAGGTCAGGACCTTCACGATCGGCTTGACGAGGAAGTTCACCAGGCCGAAAAGCAGTGCGACGACTATGAGCGTGCCGGTCTTCTTGCCCGTGCTGTCACCGGTCAGAGTGATCTTCTCGAGCAGCCAGACGGCGACCGCCAGGGCGCCTGCGTTGGCGATCGTCTTGACTACGAAATTCTTCATGTGTCTGATCGTGGCAGAGAGATCGAGAACGAGCACCGGACGAGGGCGGACAAGGTCGATGAAGGCATTCCGGTTGGATGAACTGGAGGCGGAGCGAGCCGCCAACGACGGTGCCTATCTGCAGTTTCTGCGCGAACGGAACATGTCGGTCGGACTGTACGCGCTCGACGCCGGTGCGCATGATCCGCAGAATCCGCACCACCAGGACGAGGTGTACTTCGTCGTGAGCGGACGCGCCTCGATCACGGTCGGCCTGGAGACCACGCAGGTGGCGCGAGGCAGTGTGGTGTACGTCCCGGCGGGGGTCGCCCACAAGTTCCATCACATCAGCGAGGACCTGCGCGTGATGGTCGTCTTCTCACCACCCGAGGCCTGAGCCGTTCCCGCCCGAGACCGAGCCGCTTCTCCTGGTGCCCGTCCTGAGCGTGTCCTTCTGCCGGTCGACCGGCGGCCTCGGGGTTCCCTCAGGGTTCGGTCAGGGGAGGACAAGGGATGCGGAGCCCCCGTCGGCACCCCCTTCGGACCTAGCATCGGCAGCAGGACATCGAAACGCTCCGGCCCGACAGGGGTGCCGGGTATCGACCGAAGAGGATGAGGACAAGGGCGATGCGAGAGATCTTCGCGGGAATGCCGTGGTGGGTGAAGTGGGTCGCGGTGCCGGTCATCGCCCTGGTCGTGTTCGGCGGTCTGATAGCCAGCGTCGTCGGGTTCGTGATCGGCCTGCTCTTCAAGCTGCTGGTTTTCGTGGCCCTGGTCGGCGGACTGATCTACGTCGTAAGGAAGTTCACGTCGAGTTCCTCGTCACGCAGCGACTGGTGAGCGGTGTGGGGGCCGATGGGCGGTAACAGGATTCGCCTGTTCCCTCGGCCGGGGGAAGTTTCCCTGACAGCCCGTCTGTGAGCGGTGGCAGACGGTTAAAGTCCGGAACTCGTCGCGGGGAACGAACCCGCGAGTGGCGCACACCCCCCTCCCGTGTCCCCCCGCACGGGCCTCCCCCCTCGCGCTTCGGAAGTGACCCTTGGTCATGGTTGACACCGCATCGGCAGAACCGTTCGCACCCCCCGCCCGGCCGCGTTCCGCCGCGCCCCCGCTGCAACGCCCACCGAACACGACCACCCCCGAGCACCCACACTCCGCCGCCACCCTCATCGGCTCCGTCCAGCGCGCCATGCGACTGCTGGAATCCGTCGCGGAGCACGAGTACGGGGCTCCGGCCAAACAACTCGCCCGCGAGACCGGGCTCGCGCTGCCCACGGCCTACCACCTGCTGCGAACCCTTGTGCACGAGGGCTATCTGCGACGGGACAAAGGGCTGTTCTTCCTCGGTGAGGCGGCTGAACGGCTCGGCAGGAGCGGAGCGGCGCAGAAACGTCGCAGCACGGTCGCCGACACGCTCGCCCAGTGGCGCGATTCGATCGGTGTTCCCGTGTACTACGCCAGGTACCGCGACGGCGAGATCGAGATCATGTGCGTTTCCGACACCCCGGGCAATCCGGCGGTCGAGGAGTGGGCCGACTTCGGCGAGACCGGACACGCGCACGCCATCGGCCAGTGCCTGCTCGCCCAGTTGGACGAGGACGCCCGCCGCGACCACCTGCAGCGCTATCCCGCGCAGTCGATCACCCCGTACACGGTGCGTGACAACCACAGTCTGTTGCGGCGCCTGGAGCGGATGCGGCGGATGGAGCCGGTCGTCGAACGGCAGGAGTACGCGCTGGGTACCGTGTGCGCCGCCATTCCGATCACCGTGGGCACCACGGCGGCCACGATGGCGATCTCTCTGCCCGCCCATCAGGCGGACCGTTTGCTGCCCGCGGCTCGGCAACTTCAGAGCGAGGTCGGACGGCTGATGGGGTCGCTGGCGATCTCTATCAGTATCTGAAAACTCACTCCTTGTGATCTGTTGTGTACTTTCTGCAAGATGCGTGCAGTGTCAGAAGGTCCATTCCCGGCCAGTCGGCGGTAAGTGACGGGGTTAGGCGATGCGCGAGTCGGTACAGGCAGTACAGGCAGAGGTCATGATGAGCTTCCTCGTCTCCGAGGAGCTCTCGTTCCGCATTCCGGTGGAGCTGGGTTACGAGTCGTGCGATCCCTATGCCGTGCGACTGACCTTCCATCTGCCCGGTGATGCCCCGGTGACCTGGGCCTTCGGGCGCGAGTTGCTCATCGACGGGGTGGGCAGGCCGTGCGGCGAGGGGGATGTCCGTGTCTCGCCGGTGGATCCCGATGTGCTGGGGGAGGTCCTGATCCGTCTTCAGGTAGGCGGCGACCAGGCGCTGTTCCGCTCGTCGGCGGCCCCGTTGGTGGCGTTCCTCGACCGCACCGACAAGCTGGTTCCGTTGGGCCAGGAGGGTGCTCTCGCCGATTTCGACACGCATTTGGACGAGGCGCTGGACCGGATCCTGGCGGAGGAGCAGAGCGCCGGCTGACGTGATGGCGAAGCGACGAAGGGTGCCGCGTGCCGCACAGCGATCGGTGTTGTGCAGGAACGCTTCTTCACGGCGGGACGCAGGCGCTGAACGGCTGTGCCGGGCACGCGTGGCGCGCCCGGAGCAGGCCGATGGTGTCGGCACTCGGGCGCTCTCCCGCCTCAGCGCTTGCGCCGCCTGCCCCGGCCGCCCCGGACCTGGGCGCTGCTCATGCCCGTGCCCGCGCCCGTGGCCGTCGCCGCAGCCGGAATCGCCGGAGCCGCTTCCGTAGCCGTCCCGGGTGCCTTGCCCGAGCCTGGCCGGTCCGCGGAGACCACCAGGGCCGCCAGAACCGTCGTGACGGGCACGGAGGCGACCAGGCCGATCGAGCCGACCAGGGTGCGCACGATCTCCTCGGCGACCAGCTCGCTGTTGGCGACGGCGCCCACGCTGCTCTGCGCGATCGAGAAGAGCAGCAACAGCGGTAGCGCGGCACCGGCGTAGGCGAGAACGAGCGTGTTCACCACGGACGCGATGTGGTCACGGCCGATGCGGATACCGGCCCGGTACAGGCCGCGCCAGCCCATCGCGGGGTTGGCCTCGTGCAGTTCCCAGACCGCCGAGGTCTGGGTGACCGTCACGTCGTCGAGCACGCCGAGCGAGCCGATGATGATGCCGGCCAGCAGCAGACCACTCATGTCGATCGACGGGTACAGGCCGTGGATCAGGCCGGTGTTGTCGTCCGTGTTGCCGGTCAGCGCGGCCCAGTCGATGAACAGCGAACCGAGGACGCCGATCAGCAGCAGTGAGATCAGGGTGCCGAGCACGGCGACGGACGTACGGGCCGAGAGCCCGTGACAGAGATACAGCGCGATCAGCATGATGGCACTCGATCCCACCACCGCCACCACCAGCGGGTTCGACCCCTGAAGGATCGCGGGCAGGACGAAGAAGTTCAGCACCATGAAGCTGATGGCCAGGGCGACCAACGCCATGACGCCCCGCAGCCGTCCGACGACCACGACGGCGACCGCGAAGATGATGGCCAGGACGGCCATGGGGATGCGGCGGTTCACGTCGGTGACCGAGTACTGGAGGTCCTTCGGCGCGGAGGGCTCGTAGGCGACCACGACCTTCTCGCCCTGCTCCAACTGCCGTGACTGGTCAGGCTGGACGATCTCGGTGAACGTACGGCCCTTGTCGTCGCCCGTGTCCACCCGGATCGTGGCCCGCTTGCAGGCGCCGCTCGCCTGCTGCTGCGCGGAGGAGCCCTCGGCGGTGGAGGTGTCGCCGGTCGGGGTCTCGCCCGAGGCGTTCACCGACGCGCAGCTCACGCTCACGACCTTGGTGACCGTGGCCTGTTGGGTCTGCCGGTCGAAGCCGACTCCGGTGCGCTCGTGGGCCGGGGCCCCGCCGGGCCACAACACCACGAGGCCCACCAGGACCGCGGCGCCGAACGGGATGAGGATGGCCGCGATGACCTTGCGCAGGTGCTGGGAGACGGGAGCGGCCGGGCCGTGACTGTGGCTGTGCGAATGCCCGTGCCCACCGCCGGAACCGGAGCCGTGCCCGTCGCCCGGGCCATGGCCGTGACCACCGCCGTCGCCCGCGCTGTGACCGCTCCCGGTGCCGCCACCATGACCGCCGTCGAGGCTCTGCCCATGACCGTGCTCGCGGTCGAAGCCGTATCCGTCACCCGGAGCAGAGCCGTGACCGGGATCAGGACGAGGGCCCTGGCCCGGACGAGGACCGGCGCCGTGGCCGGGGCCGTACTCCTGGCCGGGCACGGGCCTGTTTCCGTACTCCTGGCTGTCCCCGTGGCCCTGACGGTCCCCGTATCCCTGGCCGTTGCCGTAGCCGGGTCCTTGCCCGCCAGGAGCCGCGGCGCGTCTCAGCCCGCCGAGCCCGCCGGCGTATCCCGGGCCGCGGTCGGGGTTGTGCGGGTGGTCGTGACCGTCGCCGAAGTCGCGGTCGCCTCTGGGGCCGCCGACGGAACCGTTGCCGGAGCCATTGCCCGAGCCATTGCCGGGGCCGCTGCCGGCGCCCGGTCGGCGGGGCGGCTCGGGCGGCGGGTACGGGGGCTGGTGTGTCGTGGTCACCGACCGATCATCGCAAGAACGACACGGGCCCTCTGTTCACCGCGCCAGAATTGACGCTAGCGTGGAGGCAACCTTTGCACACGCGGGAGCTCGGAGCACCGGGCTGAGAGGGCGCTGACCTCCGTCTTCGCGATGTTTCACGTGGAACGTCTCTCGAATCGAGTGATGTTTCACATGAAACATCGGCAGGCGGTAGCCGCTGCGTCGACCGCCGAACCTGTTACCGGGTAATGCCGGCGTAGGGAGTAGGTCTTATGACCAACAAGGACGCACGCACGCCTGCCTTCACGCAGAACGCGACCAGCGAGAGCACGGTCGACGTGAACGCCTCGGAGGCCGGGAAGTCCATCGGCTGGCACAAGGGGTTCATCGAGGGCGCTCGCCCCGATCTCCGGGTGCCGGTTCGTCAGGTGCATCTCACCAACGGAGAATCGGTCACCCTGTACGACACGTCCGGCCCGTACACCGATCCACTCGTCGAGACCGACGTCCGCAGGGGCCTGTCGCCGTTGCGGGAGAACTGGATCATCGCCCGGGGCGACACCGAGGAGTACGCGGGCCGTCCGGTCCGCCCCGAGGACGACGGCATCAAGCACACCTCGCCACGCGGCGGTCTGCGCAACCTCGACGCGGTCTTCCCGGGTCGGCCGCGCCTGCCGCGCCGGGGCAGGGACGGTGAGGCGGTCACTCAGCTCGCCTATGCGCGCCGGGGGGAGGTCACACCCGAGATGGAGTTCGTGGCCATCCGGGAGAACGTTTCTCCCGAGGTGGTTCGCGAGGAGATCGCGGCGGGCCGCGCCGTACTGCCGGCCAACGTCAACCATCCGGAGATCGAGCCGATGATCATCGGCAAGCGGTTCCTGGTGAAGGTCAACGCCAACATCGGCAACTCGGCGGTGACGTCCTCCATCGAGGAGGAGGTCGAGAAGATGACCTGGGCGACCCGGTGGGGCGCCGACACGGTCATGGACCTGTCGACCGGCCGCAACATCCACACCACCCGCGAGTGGGTGCTGCGCAACTCCCCGGTCCCCATCGGCACGGTGCCGCTGTACCAGGCGCTGGAGAAGGTCGACGGCCGCGCGGAAGAGCTCACCTGGGAGATCTACAAGGACACGGTCGTCGAGCAGGCGGAGCAGGGGGTGGACTACATGACCGTCCACGCCGGCGTCCGCCTCCCGTACGTCCCGCTCACCGCGAACCGCAAGACCGGCATCGTCTCGCGCGGCGGTTCGATCATGGCGGCCTGGTGCCTCGCGCACCACAAGGAGTCGTTCCTCTACGAGAACTTCGAGGAGCTCTGCGAGATCCTCGCCGCCTACGACGTCACCTATTCGCTGGGCGACGGATTGCGGCCCGGTTCCATCGCGGACGCCAACGACGCTGCGCAGTTCGCCGAGTTGAGGACACTCGGGGAACTCAACCGGATCGCGAAGCGTTTCCATGTTCAGACGATGATCGAAGGCCCGGGCCATGTCCCGATGCACAAGATCAAGGAGAACATCGACCTTCAACAGGAGATCTGTGATGAAGCTCCGTTCTATACGCTCGGCCCGCTGACGACGGACGTCGCGCCCGCGTACGACCACATCACCTCCGGCATCGGTGCGGCGATGATCGCCTGGTGGGGCACGGCCATGCTCTGCTATGTCACGCCCAAGGAGCATCTGGGCCTGCCCAACCGTGACGACGTCAAGACCGGCGTCATCACCTACAAGATCGCCGCCCACGCAGCCGACCTCGCCAAGGGGCACCCGGGTGCGCAGGAATGGGACGACGCGCTGTCCGACGCCCGTTTCGAGTTCCGCTGGGAAGACCAGTTCAACCTCGCCCTCGACCCGGACACCGCACGGGAGTTCCACGACGAGACACTCCCCGCGGAGCCGGCGAAGACGGCGCACTTCTGCTCGATGTGCGGGCCGAAGTTCTGCTCGATGAAGATCAGCCAGAGCATCAACGAACGGTTCGGCGCCGGGGCGGCCGACGGGGCCTCACCGGAGGAGATCGCCGAGGGCATGCTGGAGAAGTCGAAGGAGTTCGCGGCGAGCGGGAACCGGGTGTACCTGCCGCTGGCTGACTGACGTACCTGGATCGGCGCTGTCCTCCGAGGTCCGACACCTGAGCTCGGGCGGGGACCTGAGGTCGGGCCTGGGGGCAGCGCCAGGAGGGGTCGTCACCGAGGGGGAGAGACGACGTTGTTGGAATGGGTGAAGTCGACGGCGCCGGTCCGGTCATTGGCCTGGCGGGGCGATGAGCTGGTCGACGTGGTCGGCGGCCGGGTATGGAGCAGCGACGGTGTGGAGCGCCGCACGGCCGTCGATCACGGTCCCGCCTTCGACAGAGGTGCCGTCTCGCCGTCGGGCCGCTACAGCGTCGTCTACGCGGAACGGGGGACCGAGGCGCGCTTGTTGGAGGGGACACATCTCCTCCGTGAACTGACGCGCAGCCCGGACCATGCCGAGGACTACGACTACCCGGTGGCCCTGGGGATTCTGAGGGACGGCCGGGAGGTCCTGATCCACTGCCCGGAGGAGTGCAACGTGCTCCAGATCGAGGACGTGGCGTCCGGGTAGCGGCTCACCACCGGCGCCCGCGAGGCGAAGGACGTGTTCCATTCCCGGCTGTCGGTGACCGGGGACGGCAGGCACCTGCTGGTGGCCGGCTGGTTGTGGCACCCGTACGGAATCGTCGAGGTCTTCGATCTGGAGAGAGCCCTGGCAGACCCTGCCGTACTGGATGGGCACGGGGTGCTGCCGACGCGGCCCGGGATCGATGCGGAGGTGGTCTCGGCCTGCTGGCTCGACGACGACCTGCTGGCTGTGGCTACCGGAGGCGAGCATCTCGACGACGACGACGACGATGACGATGACGAGGACCAGGACGACGACGGCCCCGACCTCGGACCTGGCCGGATAGGAGTGTGGTCCCTGTCCCGACGCGCGTGGCTGCGTCGGAGTTCCGTCGACTTCGAGGTCGGCACGTTGATGGCGGGTGGTGGCCGTGTCGTCTCGCTGCACGGGCACCCTCGGCTGATCGACGTCATGACCGGTGAAGTGCCGGCGGAATGGCCCGAGGTGAAGGTGTCCCGCCGTGACGGAGCCTACGGAGTCACCCACATACCGACACCCGTCGCGGCCATGCGTCCCGACGGCACGCTCCTGGCGGTCGCCCAGGAGGAAAGCATCGCGTTCGTCCGGTTGCCTCGGGGCGCCGGCTCGGCACACTTGCGTCCATGACAGCGCGATTCCTGAGCAAGGGTGCCAATCTGCCGGTCGACGAGGCGGACGTACGGGTCGAACTCAGCTGGGCCGAAAGCGCCGGTGGGCCGGACATCGATGCTTCGGCGCTGCTGCTGGCGCAGGACGGACGGGTACGTGACGACGGGGACTTCGTCTTCTACAACCAGCCCGTGCACGCGTCCGGCGCCGTGCGGCACGTCGGCAAGCGGAGCGATGCCGGTGTGCTGACCGACACCGTCCAGGTGGACCTGCGCTCGCTGGAAGGCGCCATCACGCGTGTGGTGCTGTGCGCATCGGCCGACGGCGGCTCCTTCGGTCAGGTGACCGGCCTGACCTTGAGGCTGCTCGGCGGCGACGGGCGAACGGAGGTGGCCCGGTTCGAGATGCGGGCCGAGACGGAGACCGCGTTCATCGCGGGTGAGCTGTACCGGCGCGAAGGGCGCTGGAAGTTCCGGGCCGTCGGGCAGGGGTACGCCTCCGGGCTGGCGGGGGTTGCCACGGACTTCGGGATCACGGTCGACGAAGAGCCGGAGCCGACGGCCACCCCGCTCAACCGCCCGGCTGCCACCCCGCTCAACCCGCCAGCGGCCGCTCCACCTGCGGTGACTCCATGGAGCGTCACCCCCGCGCCCACCGCACCGACAGGTACGCCCCCGACACACACCCCGCCGGCAGACCCCCCAGCGCCGAGCACCCTCTCGGCAGGCACACCGCCCGGCGGACCTCGTCCGAGCAAGGGGGAGGAGCGGCTTCCCGTCGACATGCGTAAGCGGTTGTCCCTGCGCAAGGAGCAGGTCGCCGTCAGTCTGCGCAAGCAAGGGGCGCTGGGGATCAGCGCGCGGATCGTGCTCGTCCTCGATGCCTCGGGGTCCATGGCGTTCCTGTATTCACGTGGCGTGGTGGCCGACGTCGTGGAGCGCATGGCGGCGGTGGCGGCGGAACTGGACGACGACGGCGAAATGCAGGCCTGGACCTTCGCCAGCGAGGCCGCGCGCCTTCCGGACCTGCGGTTGGGCGAGCTCCCCGAGTGGCTGCGGCTGCATGTGAGGGTGGGCGAGATCAGTCTGTTCCGGCGCGGCAGGAAACCCCGCAAGGGGATGGAGCCGGGTCAGGTCGACATGCGCTCGATCGGCATCCAGAACGAGGAACAGAAGGCGATTGCCCAGGTCAGGTCCTATGTCCGGGAGAATCCGGCTGCTGCACCGACCTTGGTGCTCTTCTTCTCCGACGGAGGGGTCCACCGCGACGCGGCGATCGAGCGGGAGCTGCGGGCTGCGGTCGAGGAGCCGATCTTCTGGCAGTTCGTGGGGCTCGGCCGGTCCGACTACGGGATTCTGGAGCGGTTCGACACGCTGGCCGGACGCCGCGTCGACAACGTGGGGTTCTTCTCCGTGGACGACATCAGCACCGTCCCGGACCAGGAGCTCTACGACCGGCTGCTGTCGGAGTTCCCCAGCTGGATCACCGCGGCCCGCCGGGCGGGCATCCTCTGACGGGGTGACCGGACGTCCGGCTCACGGGTGCCCGCGCCCGTGACTCCGTCCGGCACAGGGCAGCGCTGAGCACCGCAGGCAGCACCGGCCATCGGTCCCTTGGCCGGCTCTCCACCGGAGCCACCCACGACCCGCAGATCGCCCGCCGCCCGCCACCGGCGTCTGCCGTCGGCTGTACGGCGCCGACTGTCCGGCGCCCGGCGTACGGCTTGCGCTCCCCTCGGCGGGGCGGCGGGGGCGCAAGCCGGGTGCCTATTCCGGCTGGTGCTCCGGGCCTCCGAAGTCCGGGCTGGTGTAGTCCGGGCTGCTGAAGCTCGGGCGCGGGCCGGTCGAGCGGCCGTCGTCCGGGCTGCTGAAGCCGGGGCGGTCGTAGCCGATCTTCGGGAGACGGCCGGTGGGAGCCGGTGGGGCCGGTTCGGTGTGCAGGGCGGCCGTCGTGCCGGGAGCGGTGAGGGCCTCCCGGAGGAACGGCAGGATGCCGCGTTGCAGCAGGGCTTCTCGCCAGGCTTCTCTGGCCTGGTCGACTTCCTCGCTCAGTTCGCCGTACGGTCCGGCCTCCAGGGAGGGCCGGTTGCGCAGGGCGGTGAGCAGCAGCGCGACGGTGGCGACGAGGATCGCGGCCACGGCCACGGCCCCGAACGTCCAGCCGGCGGCGACCATGGTCCGGGCGAACGCCTGCTCGGGGTCGAGCGCCCTGAGGAGGTAGCCGACGAGCAGGAAGATCACCGCGGCGGCCCCGGCGAGTACCGGGGTCAGGACGGCGGCGACGGCGCCCGCGCCGGCCGCTTCGGCGGCCTGAGCCGCCTCCCCCATGGTGGTGGCGAGCCCCATCGCGGCCGCGCCCGGCTCCGCGGAGCCTGCCTCGGACGTGGACGACGGGGTGGACGGCGCGGGGTGGCGCAGTTCCTCGCGGACCTTCACGTAGTGCTGGTACTCGGCCGCCGCGGCCACCGTGATGAGTGCGGAGGCGTTGAGCGCCATGGTGCGCAGCTGTTCGGGGTTGAGCCGCTGTCCGACCGCGGCCAGTTCCGGGTGATATGGGGCGGAGCGCAGCGCCTCGTCGAGGATCCGCTCGTACTCTTGGCGGTCCTCGCTGTTCAGGTGCTGCGGAACGCTGTTCATCTGCATCCCCCGATGCTCCGTAGGGCTTGGGGCTCGCATGCCAACGAGCCGTCGGGCAGAAACGGAGGGGAGCCTGCTACGGATAACCCGATGGTAGAGCGGTGACGGCATGGGGTGACAGGGGGTTTGCCGAAATTGGCCCCCGACCTGCGATGTCGCCGGCAGGTCGACAGGGGGGCACTCCCGCCCCGGGAACCGCCCCCGATACCGGCCCGGGGGCCGCCCCGGAACGCTCAGATTTCCAGGGGCAGTTGCTGGACCAGCAGTTTTCCGGCCATCGTCACGCCGCCGTCCATCGCGATGGCCAGCCCGTCCGCGTACAGGTGCGGTCCCTCGACGTGCGGACCGCCGTTGTCCTCGCCGTCCTCGGAGCCGACTTCGCCCAGCAGGTAGGGAATCGGGCTGTGGCCGTGAACGATGCGGGTGCCGCCGTACGTATCGAGCAGGGAGCGCACGGCGTCGGCGCCGCCCTCGTCGCGGAAGGAGAAGCGCTTGGTGAACTTGCGGAACAGGTCCCACACCTCGTCCGCGTCATTGCGCGTGATCGTCTCGCGGACGGTGTCGTTGACCGCCTCGATCGAGTCGCCGTAGTCGAGGTAGGCGGTGGTGTCGGAGTGCACGAGCAGGTGGCCGTCGACCTCCTCGACCGCGTCGAGGCGGGCCATCCACTGGAGGTGGTGGTCCTGGAGGCGGTCCATGTCGTACTTCTGGCCGCCGTTGAGCAGCCAGGCCGCCTGGAAGGTGGCGGTGCCGGCACCGGAGTTGACGGGCGTGTCGCCGAAGCGCTTGGCGCCGAGCAGCAGCAGTTCGTGGTTGCCCATGAGGGCCTTGCAGTACCCGCCGGCCGCGGCGGCCTCGGCGGACAGCCGCATGACGAGGTCGATGACGCCGATGCCGTCCGGGCCGCGGTCGGTGAAGTCACCGAGGAACCACAGCCGGGCGGTGCCCGCGCACCAGTTGCCTGCGGAGTCGACGAGGCCCTTCTCCTGGAGCGCGGCCACCAGTTCGTCGAGGTAGCCGTGGACGTCGCCGACGACGAACAGCGGTCCCGGACCGGTCGCGGGCTGCGGGGCCTGGACGACCGCCGGGTCCACGGCCACCTGGAGGGTGTCGCCGCGCCGGTTGATGACGGGCAGGTCGCGCTGGGTGGGCGTGTAGCCGTCGGGATGCTCCAGCGGCTCTTCGAGAGGCGGCGCGGCGTTGCCCGGCTCCGTGCCGGGGTCGTACGGACCGGTCTCGTGGACGTAAGCGGGCACCCGGAAGTCGCGCAACGTCGCCGTCCGCTCCACCTCGGGTCCCTGACCGGCCCCCTGAGTCATCAGACCCCTCCACCATCGCGCCGCATCTGCACCCTTCGGGCTGCCTGGTCGCAGCGGCCCGCGGTGCCGTGCGTCCATCATAGGAATGCGGATCGTGCCGTGTGATGACCCAGGGGTGGTGAATCGGAGCAAGGCTCCAGTTCATCGCGGCTTTCGCCCCGATTGGGCCGGGCTTCGGCAGTCCGCTCTCGCCCGGCGCGCACCGTGCCCGCACCCGCGCCCCACCCCCGCGGGCTGCCCCGTCGGACGGACCGGGGGACGGGAAGGGCCGGGCGAGGGTGATTTCTGCGGCCGGAGTGAGGACGACGAGGCCGTTGTGGCCGAAGCGGAGACCGATGTTGCCGAGACCGCCGAAAATCGCCCGTACGTGCCTCCCGCCAACTTTCGTTGACGCGTCCAGGTCCCGAACCGCACGCGCCTCACCCCCGGAGCGCCCGCCCCGGACCGCTTGCCCCCGACGGCCTGATCCGGACTGCCCGACCGGACTGCCCGAGCGGCCGTCCAAGCCGCCGCGGACGGCCCGCACCCCAGCCGCCGCGAACGGACCGCACCATCGCCCCCTGCCCCGAACAAGCCGCCGCTCCCCCCGATCCGCGCCATGGCGTCGGGCGTGGGGAGCGGCGGCGGGTTACTTCTCCTCCGGCGCCCGAGGCGGGCTGACCGTGGTCCGAGGGGAGCGTCGCTGCGACGAGGTGCGTACGAACAGTTCGGTCGGTATCACCTGCTCGACCGGACGGTCCGTCTCCTCGCCCTCGATGGCGTCGATGAGGAGTTGGACCACCGCCGTGCCGATGCGGCGCGGTTTCAGCGAGAGGGTCGTGACGGGCGGTTCGGTGTTGGCGTACACCGTGGACTCGCTGCAACACACGATCAGCAGGTCCTCGGGAACCCGCAGGCCGTAGCGGCGGGCCGCGGCGAGCAGGTCGGTGCCGTTGGGGTCGAACAGGCCGTACACGGCGTCGGGGCGGTCCGGGCGGGCCAGCAGCCGGTCGGCGGCCACCGCACCCGCGCACGGGTCGTGTGCGGGGTAGGCCTCGTAGACCGGATCCTGACCCACCCGCTCGCACCACCGCAGGTACGCGCTGGTCGACAGGTGGGTGTAGGTGTCCGTGGAGGTGCCGGTGAGCAGGCCGATGCGGCGGGCGCCGGCGTCGGCCAGATGGTCGAGGATGTCGAGGACGGCGGCCTCGTGGTCGTTGTCCACCCATGCGGTGACCGGGAGTGCGCCGGCCGGGCGGCCGTCGGAGACGACCGGTAAGCCCTGCCGGACCAGCTCGCTGACCACCGGATCCTGGTCGGACGGGTCGATGACGACCGTGCCGTCCAGGGCGACATTGGACCAGACGTCGTGGCGTGAGGTCGCGGGGAGGATGACGAGCGCGTAGCCGCGGGCGAGCGCGGCGGAGGTGGCGGCGCGCGCCATCTCCGCGAAGTACGCGAACTCGGTGAAGGTGAAAGGTTCATCCCCGTACGTCGTCACGGTCAGGCCGATGAGGCCCGACTTGCCGGTACGGAGGGTTCGGGCCGCCGCCGAGGGGCGGTAGCCGAGTCGGTCGGCGACCTCGCGGACATGGCGTCGGGTGGCGTCCGGGAGCCTGCCCTTGCCGTTGAGGGCGTCGGAGACGGTCGTGATGGAGACTCCGGCGGCGGCGGCCACGTCCCTGATGCCCGCTCGGCCCGGCCGGCTGCCTCGGCGTGAGGTTTCCGCGCGGCTCACCTGGTGCTTCCCTGCTGCTGTCATGGCGAGCCGATAGTAGGGCTCATTCGGTGGGGTAGGGCGGACGCATATGCACGCGTTGACAGGCACGTTTCTGCAAGGCTGGAAGGGGTCAAGTGCCATGGAACGTAAGGCAGTTGACCCACCCAATGCCAGGACGTGACGTGTCGGCACGGATGAGCCTGCCAACGCACCGATGTTTCGAAGAGGTCTCAACTCACCTGCACGAGGGATGCGCGCCACGGAGCGCACCACCGGCGCGTAGATATATGTGGAGCGCGCCCCCTGGGGCGTACGCCTTCGTGCGGCTTCGTCCGCAGAAGTCGCAGAGGTCCCTCCGCTTGATACGTCGGTCCCTGCTCACCTGTACGCACCGGCGCCGAATCCTCATAAGGTGAGCAGTATTGAAGCTGGTGGTCACGAGGAGGACTGCGGTGAGCGAGACGAGCCCCAAGCTGCGCGCCGAGCTGGAGGGGATTCCCACCTACAAGCCGGGCAAGCCGGCCGCGGGTGGCGGTCCGGTGGCCTACAAGCTGTCCTCCAACGAGAACCCCTATCCGCCGCTGCCGGGCGTGATGGAGACGGTGACGGCGGCGGCCGCCTCCTTCAACCGGTATCCGGACCTGGCCTGCACGCTTCTGATCAACGAGTTGTCCGAGCGGTTCGGTGTCCCCGCGTCCCACCTGGCCGCGGGAACCGGATCGGTCGGGGTCGCCCAGCAGCTCGTCCAGGCCACTTCGGGCCCCGGCGACGAGGTGATCTACGCCTGGCGGTCCTTCGAGGCCTACCCGATCATCACGCAGATCAGCGGCGCGAAGGCGGTCCAGGTGCCGCTGACGCCGGGGGATGTGCACGACCTGGACGCGATGGCCGAGGCGATCACCGAGCGGACCCGGCTGATCTTCGTCTGCAACCCCAACAACCCCACGGGCACCGTCGTGAAGCGGGCCGAGCTGGAACGGTTCCTCGACCGGGTGCCGCGGGACGTCCTGGTCGTGCTCGACGAGGCGTACCGGGAGTTCATCCGCGACCCCGAGGTGCCGGACGGCGTGGAGCTGTACCGGAAGCGGCCCAACGTCTGCGTCCTGCGGACCTTCTCCAAGGCCTACGGCCTCGCCGGCCTGCGCGTCGGCTTCGCCATCGCCCACGAGCCGGTGGCGGAGGCCCTGCGCAAGACGGCGGTGCCGTTCGGGGTGAGCCAGCTCGCGCAGGAGGCCGCGATCGCCTCGCTGCGGGCCGAGGACGCGCTGCTCGGCCGGGTCGGCTCCCTGGTGTGCGAGCGCCTCCGGGTGGTCGAGGGGTTGCGCGCGCAGGGCTGGACGGTGCCGGAGACCCAGGCCAACTTCGTGTGGTTGCGGCTCGGCGAGCACACGGTTCCCTTCGCGGCCGCGTGTGAGCAGGCCGGCGTCGTGGTGCGGCCGTTCGCGGGCGAGGGTGTTCGGGTGACGATCGGGGAGAACGAGGCGAACGACATCTTCCTGAAAGTGGCGGAAGGGTTCCGCAAGGACATGTAGCTGTCGCCTGCACCGGTTTCCGCTGGTCAGCAGGGGTTGAGGGGGGTCTCCGCGAGTGGGCGGGGACCCCCCTTGGCTTATCGAAAATCGGTGCGGCATACTAGCTTGTGAATGTGAACGCTTTCACAAGCGTGATCCACGAGCGTGAGGTAAGGAGTGACGACGTGGACCTGGCTTTGGCGCCGGAGACACTGGCGCGCTGGCAGTTCGGCATCACCACCGTCTACCACTTCCTCTTCGTGCCCCTGACGATCTCCCTCGCGGCCCTCACCGCCGGGCTGCAGACCGCCTGGGTGCGGACGGAGAACGAGAAGTACCTCAGGGCGACGAAGTTCTGGGGCAAGCTCTTCCTGATCAACATCGCGATGGGTGTTGTCACCGGCATCGTGCAGGAGTTCCAGTTCGGCATGAACTGGTCCGACTACTCGCGCTTCGTCGGAGACGTCTTCGGCGCCCCGCTCGCCTTCGAGGCACTGATCGCCTTCTTCTTCGAGTCCACCTTCATCGGCCTGTGGATCTTCGGCTGGGACAAGCTGCCCAAGAAGATCCACCTGGCCTGCATCTGGATGGTCTCGATCGGCACCATCCTGTCGGCGTACTTCATCCTCGCGGCCAACTCGTGGATGCAGCACCCCGTCGGCTACCGGATCAACAAGGAGAAGGGGCGCGCGGAGCTCACCGACTTCTGGGCCGTGCTCACCCAGAACACCGCGCTCAGCCAGGTCTTCCACACCATGTCCGCGGCCTTCCTCACCGGTGGCGCCTTCATGGTCGGCATCGCCGCCTTCCATCTGTACCGCAAGAAGCACATCCCGGTGATGAAGACCTCGCTGCGACTGGGCCTGGTCACCGTGGTCATAGCCGGCCTGCTCACGGCCGTCAGCGGTGACGTCCTGGGCAAGGTGATGTTCAAGCAGCAGCCCATGAAGATGGCCGCCGCCGAGGCCCTGTGGGACGGCGAGGCGCCCGCGCCGTTCTCGGTCTTCGCCTACGGCGACGTCGAGGAGGGGCACAACAAGGTCGCCATAGAGATCCCGGGCCTGCTGTCCTTCCTCGCGAACGACGACTTCAGCTCGTACGTCCCCGGCATCAACGACGTGAACAAGGCCGAGCAGGAGAAGTACGGCCCCGGCGACTACCGGCCCAACATCCCCGTCGCCTACTGGGGCTTCCGCTGGATGATCGGCTTCGGCATGACGTCCTTCGCGATCGGTCTGGCAGGACTCTGGCTCACCCGCAAGAAGTTCCTGCTGCCGCAGCACCTCAGGGTCGGCGAGGACGAGGTGCCACATGTGGTGCTGTTCAAGAACAAGGCGCTCAGCCCCAAGCTCACCAGGCTCTACTGGCTGGCGGCGATCTGGACCCTGGGCTTCCCGCTGATCGCCAACTCCTGGGGCTGGATCTTCACCGAGATGGGCCGCCAGCCCTGGGTCGTCTACGGCGTCCTCCAGACCCGTGACGCGGTCTCCCCCGGGGTCTCCCAGGGCGAGATCCTCACATCGATGATCGTCTTCACGGCGCTCTACGCGGTCCTCGCCGTCATCGAGGTCAAGCTGCTGGTGAAGTACCTGAAGGCCGGCCCGCCCGAGCTCACCGAGGCCGACCTCAACCCGCCCACGAAGATCGGCGGCGACTCCCGGGACGCCGACAAGCCGATGGCCTTCTCCTACTAGGCCGAGGGAGCTGCACAGACATGGAACTGCACGACGTCTGGTTCGTCCTGATCGCCGTCCTGTGGACCGGCTACTTCTTCCTGGAGGGCTTCGACTTCGGGGTCGGCATCCTCACCAAGCTGCTCGCCCGCGACCGGCCCGAGCGGCGGGTTCTCATCAACACCATCGGGCCCGTCTGGGACGGCAACGAGGTGTGGCTGCTCACGGCGGGCGGGGCGACCTTCGCCGCCTTCCCCGAGTGGTACGCCACGCTCTTCTCCGGCTTCTACCTGCCCCTGCTGCTCATCCTGGTCTGTCTGATCGTGCGGGGCGTCGCCTTCGAGTACCGGGCGAAGCGGCCCGAGGAGAACTGGCAGCGCAACTGGGAGACCGCGATCTTCTGGACCTCGCTCCTTCCCGCGTTCCTGTGGGGCGTCGCCTTCGGGAACATCGTGGGGGGCGTCAAGATCGACCGGGACTTCGAGTACGTGGGCACCGTCTGGGATCTGCTCAACCCGCATGCGCTGCTCGGCGGTCTGGTGACCCTGACGCTGTTCACCTTCCACGGTGCGGTGTTCACAGCCCTCAAGACCGTCGGCGAGATCCGCGAACGAGCCCGGAAGCTGGCGCTGAAGGTGGGGCTCGCGACCGCCGTCTTCGCTTCGATCTTCCTGCTGTGGACGCAGATCGACAGTGGCGACGCCAAGAGCCTGGTCGCCCTGGTCGTGGCTGTCGGCGCCCTGGTCGCGGCGCTCGTGGCGAATCAGGCGGGACGCGAGGGCTGGTCGTTCGCACTCTCGGGCGTCACCATCGTGGCCGCCGTGGCGATGCTCTTCCTGACGCTCTTCCCGAACGTCATGCCGTCCTCGCTCGACGAGAGTTGGAGCCTCACGGTGACCAACGCCTCGTCGAGCCCGTACACCCTGAAAATCATGACCTGGTGTGCGGGGATCGCCACCCCGGTCGTGCTGCTCTACCAGGGCTGGACGTACTGGGTGTTCCGTAAGCGGATCGGGACGCAGCACATCGCCGAGGCCGTGCACTGAGTCTGCTGTGGGGTGTGTTTCACGTGAAACACACCCCATGAGAAGAGAGCGTGTTTCACGTGAAACACGCTCTTTGAGAAGAGGGTGTTTCACGTGAAACCGATCGACCCGCGTCTCCTCCGGTACGCCCGCGCGACCCGCCTCTTCCTGGTGGCGGTCGTCGTTCTGGGTACCGTCGGAGCGGCCCTGGTCATCGCGCAGGCGATGCTCATCGCAGAGGTCGTAGTGGGGGCCTTCCAGCACGGCCTGTCCCTCGCCGAACTGCGCACTCCCCTGCTGCTGTTGGTGGCTGTGGCGGCCGGCCGGGCACTGGTGGCCTGGCTCACCGAACTCGCCGCGCACCGCGCGAGTGCCGCCGTGAAGTCCGAGCTGCGGGGGCGATTGCTGGAGCGGGCCACCGCGTTGGGGCCGAACTGGCTCAGTGGCCGGCGCACCGGTTCACTGGTCGCTCTCGCCACGCGGGGCGTGGACGCCCTCGACGACTACTTCTCGCGCTATCTGCCACAGCTGGGGCTGGCGGTCGTCGTGCCGGTCGCGGTCCTCGCGCGCATTGTCACCGAGGACTGGGTGTCCGCCGCGATCATCGTCGGCACCCTGCCCCTGATCCCCGTCTTCATGGTGCTGATCGGCTGGGCCACGCAGGCGCGGATGGACCGTCAGTGGCGGCTGCTGTCCCGGCTGTCCGGGCACTTCCTGGACGTGGTCGCCGGGCTGCCCACGCTCAAGGTGTTCGGACGGGCCAAGGTACAGGCCGAGTCGATCCGGCGCATCACCGGCGAGTACCGGCAGGCGACCATGCGGACGCTGCGGATCGCCTTCATCTCCTCCTTCGCGCTGGAGTTGCTGTCGACGCTCTCGGTGGCCCTGGTGGCCGTGACGATCGGCATGCGGCTCGTGCACGGCGAGATGGACCTGTACATCGGCCTGGTGATCCTCGTGCTGGCGCCGGAGGCGTATCTCCCGCTGCGGCAGGTCGGCGCGCAGTACCACGCGGCCGCCGAGGGACTGGCCGCCGCCGAGGAGATCTTCGAGGTGCTGGAGACGCCGGCGCCGGCGTCGGGCACGGTCGCGGTCACCGAGGGCGGGGTGGCCTTCGAGGGAGTGACCGTCCGCTACCCCGGCCGCTCCGCCGACGCCGTCACGGACGTGTCGTTCACCGTCGAACCCGGCGAGACGGTGGCGCTGGTCGGACCGAGCGGGGCGGGCAAGTCGACCCTGGTCAACGCGCTGCTGGGGTTCGTACCGCCGACCGAGGGCCGGGTGCTGGCCGGGGGAGTCGACCTCGCGGCGGCGGACCTGGAACAGTGGCGCTCCCGGATCGCCTGGGTCCCGCAGCGCCCGCACCTCTATGCCGGAACGATCGACGAGAACGTACGGCTGGCGCGTCCCGACGCCGACGACGCGGCGGTGCGCCGGGCGCTGGCGGACGCGGGGGCGCTGGAGTTCGTCGAGGCGCTGCCCGCCGGGGCCGACACGGTGCTCGGCGAGGACGGCGCCGGCCTGTCCGCAGGACAGCGGCAGCGGCTGGCGCTGGCCAGGGCGTTCCTCGCGGACCGGCCCGTGCTCCTGCTGGACGAGCCGACGGCCGCGCTCGACGGGGAGACCGAGGCGGAGGTGGTGGCGGCCGTACGGCGCCTCGCGGCCGGGCGGACGGTCCTGCTGGTCGTGCACCGGCCGGCGCTGCTGGCCGTGGCGGACCGTGTGGTGCGGCTGGCCGAGGCCGAGACACCCGCGCCCGCGGAGACCACGCCCGGCAACACGGCTGCTGCTCCCCTGGAAGAGACCGCTGCCCTGCCCGGCAGCGGTGAGGCCGGGGCGGGGATGGCCGTGACCGGCGGTGGCGTCCTCGCCCGGATCCGCGCCATGGCCGGCGCCCGACGCGGCCGGCTCGCCCTCGCGCTGCTGCTCGGCAGCCTTGCCCTCGGCAGTGCCGTGGGCCTCATGGCCACCTCCGGATGGCTCATCTCGCGGGCCTCGCAGCAGCCGCCGGTGCTGTACCTGATGGTGGCCGTGACCGCGACCCGCACCTTCGGTATCGGGCGGGCGGTGTTCCGGTACGCGGAGCGGCTCGTGTCGCACGACGCCGTGCTGCGGATGCTGGCCGACACCCGGGTCGCCGTCTGGCGCCGGCTGGAGCGGCTGGCGCCGGCGGGGCTGCGCACGACCCGGCGGGGCGATCTGTTGTCGCGGCTGGTCGCCGATGTGGACGCTCTCCAGGACTACTGGCTGCGCTGGCTGCTGCCCGCTGGTTCCGCCGTCGTCGTCTCGGCCGGGTCCGTCGCCTTCACGGCATGGCTGCTGCCCGAGGCCGGGGCGGTGCTCGCCGCGGGGCTGCTGACGGCCGGGGTCGGAGTTCCCCTGGTCACCGGCGCCGTGGCGCGCCGGGCCGAGCGCCGGCTGGCCCCCGCCCGAGGGGTGCTCGCCACCCGCACGGCCGACCTGCTCACCGGTACCGCCGAGCTGACCGTCGCGGGCGCGTTGCCCGTCCGTACCGCGGGGATGCGTGCGGCCGACTCCGTACTGACCCGGATCGCCTCACGCGCGGCGACCGCCACCGCCCTCGGCGACGGGCTGACCGCACTCGTCTCCGGGCTGACCGTCACGGCCGCCGCCCTCGTGGGGGCCCAGGCGGTCGCCGACGGACGGCTGAGCGGCGTGACGATGGCCGTGGTCGTCCTCACCCCGCTGGCCGCCTTCGAAGCCGTCCTGGGCCTGCCTCTTGCCGTGCAGTACCGCCAGCGGGTGCGCAGGAGCGCCGAGCGGGTCTTCGAGGTCCTGGACTCCGCCGAGCCCGTGCGTGAGCCGGAGCAGCCCCGTCAGGCACCCGGGTCGCCCTTCCCGCTGGTCCTCAGGAGCCTGGCCGCCCGGCATGCCGGGCAGGGCCGGGACGCACTCGCCGGGGTCGACCTCGACCTGACGCGAGGACGCCGGATCGCCGTCGTCGGGCCCTCCGGCTCCGGCAAGACCACGCTCGCGCAGGTGCTGCTGCGGTTCCTGGACGCGGGCGCGGGCTCCTACACGCTCGGCGGGGTGGACGCGAACGCCCTGGACGGCGATGACGTACGCCGGCTCGTCGGGCTGTGCGCGCAGGACGCGCACCTCTTCGACAGCTCGGTCCGCGAGAACCTCCTGCTCGCGAAGAAGGGGGCGAACGAGGAGGAGTTGAGGGACGCGCTGGCGCGAGCCCGGCTGCTGGAGTGGGCCGACGGCCTGCCCGAAGGGCTCGACACGCTCGTCGGTGAGCACGGCGCCCGTCTGTCCGGCGGGCAGCGGCAGCGGCTCGCGCTGGCCCGGGCGCTGCTCGCCGACTTCCCCGTCCTGGTACTCGACGAGCCCGCCGAGCATCTGGACCTGCCGACCGCCGACGCGCTCACCCGGGATCTGCTGGCCGCCACGGAGGGCCGTACGACACTGCTCATCACCCACCGGCTGGCCGGCCTCGAAGCGGTCGACGAAGTGGTCGTGCTGGACAGCGGACGAGTGGTGCAGCGAGGTTCCTACGCGGCGTTGGCGGTCGTGGACGGGCCGTTGCGGAGGATGGCCGAACGGGAGGAAGCCACGGAGCTGCTGACGGCGGCGCCGTGATCGCCGGATCCGGCCCGGCCTTCCGTGCCGAAAGGTGCGCACCGGGCTGGAGCCGAACCGGGGCGGACGATGTCGTTACTGAGCCATCAGAGGCAGGGTGTCCCCCAGGCGTACGACTTGAACAGGACCGGGACACGGCAGCCGGGTCACGATCGCTGACATGCGCTCACCTCGCCGTCGTGTCCTGCTCGTTCCGGTTGTGCTGTGCGTGTCCGGGCTGCTCGCGACCCGGCCCACGGCCGCCGAGGGGGAACCCGGCGACGGTTCGGACACCCACGTGAGCGCACGGGTGGCGCGGCTGTACGCGGACGCCGCGGTGGCGACCCAGCGCTACGAGGAGAGGCGCCGCGAGGCCGAGGAACAGCGGGGGCGGGCCCGGCACGTGGAGGAACTCCTCACCCGTGAGCGGCGGGAGATCACCGTGCTGCGCGAGGACCTGGGCCGTATCGCCCGGGCCCAGTACCGAGGAGGTGGCGGTCTGCCGGTCGTCGCGCAGATGGTCCTGGCGGGCAGCCCCGACAAGCTGATGCGCGGACAGCACGTCTTCTCACAGGTGAACCTGGCCGTCGACAACGCGATCGGCAAGAACCGGCGGGCGGAGGCGCGGCTGGCCGCCGACGAGGAGAAGGCCGTGAAGGCCTGGCAGGCGGTGGAGCGGTGCGCCCAGGAACTCGCGCGGCTGAAGAAGGACATCGACGACAAGCTCGAACAGGCGCGAGGGGAGTTGCAGGGCCGGGCGGACGCGTCGGTGGCGGCGGGTTCCTGCCGCGGTGCCGTGCGCCTGGACCAGCCACCGACGCACTTCGTGGCCGACTGGGTCACGCCGGTCGAGACGTACGCCCTGTCGGCGGCTTTCGGCAGCGGCGGCACGCGCTGGGCGAACCGGCACACCGGCCAGGACTTCGCGGTGCCGATCGGGACGCCGGTGCGGGCGGTCGGCGCGGGTCGCGTGGTGCGGGTTTCGTGCGGGGGCCCGTTCGGGATCGAGGTCGTGGTGCGGCATTCCGACGGCTACTACACGCAGTACGCCCACCTCGCCGCCGTCACCGTCGACCAGGGGGACGCCGTGACCACCGGGCAGTGGGTCGGGCAGTCGGGCACCTCGGGCAACTCGACCGGCCCGCACCTGCACTTCGAGGTGCGGGTCACGCCCGACGCGGGCTCGGCGCTCGACCCGGTGCCCTGGCTGGCGGCACGTGGAGCGCCCGTCGGCTGAGGCTCCTGCCGCGCACCCGACCCGATCGGGCACGAGATGTCGGGTCGGGCCCGACCTCCGCCGCCTAGCGTGACGATCGCAACAGCGGAAGGAGACCGAACGTGCTGGAGCGGCTCAACCAGGCCATGGAGCGGATCGAGGACCACCTCGCCGGGACGATCGACGTGGCGGCGCTGGCGCACGGCGCGGCCACCTCGGAGTACCACCTGCGGCGGATGTTCTCCGCGCTCGCCGGCATGCCTCTGTCGGAGTACATCCGGCGCAGGCGGCTCACCGTCGCGGGCGCCGAGGTGCTCGCGGGTGAGGATTCACTGCTGGAGATCGCGGTGCGCTACGGCTACGGCTCGGGTGAGGCGTTCGCGCGGGCGTTCCGTGCCGTGCACGGCGTCGGGCCCGGCGAGGCCCGCCGAACCGGCGCCGCGCTCGTCTCCCAGCCCCGGCTGGCCTTCCGCCTCACCATCGAAGGGAACAGCAGCATGCGCTATCGCGTAGCGGACCGGCCGGCCTTCACCGTCGCCGGCTTCAAGGCCCGGGTGCCCTTGGTGCACACGGGGCCGAACCAGGCGATCATCGACTTCGTCCGCGGGATCGACCCGCAGGTCATGGAGCGCCTGGGGAAGCTGTCCGACCAGGAACCCCAGGGCGTCGTCTCGGTCTGCGACGACCTGGATCCGAGCCGGGCCGAGGGCACCGAACTCGACTACTACCAAGGGGTGGTCACGTCCGCGGCCGCTCCCGAGGGCACGGCCGCCCTGGCGGTGCCGGCCGGCACCTGGGCGGTCTTCACCACCTCCGGGCCGGCGCCGCAGGCCATCCAGGAGCTGTGGCGGGATGTGTTCACGCAGTGGTTCCCGTCCAACCCGTACCGCAGCCGCCCCGGCCCGGAGATCCTGCGCACCCGGCTGTCACCGGACGGGACCGAGGCCGACGCCGAACTGTGGCTGCCGGTGGAGCGGGAACAGGGCTGACCCCCCTGGGACTACTTCCGCTCGGCGATCAGCCGCTCGATGACCACGGCGACGCCGTCCTCGTTGTTGGCGACGGTCTGTCCGGAGGCCGCCGCGAGTACGTCCGGATGCGCGTTGCCCATCGCGTAGGACCGGCCGGCCCAGGTGAGCATCTCGACGTCGTTCGGCATGTCGCCGAACGCGACGACCTCCTCGTGGGAGATGCCCCGTTCCGCACAGCACAGGGCGAGCGTGCTGGCCTTGGAGACTTCGGGGCCGCTGATCTCCAGCAGGGCGCTCGGGCTGGAGCGGGTGACGTTGGCGCGGTCGCCGATGGCCAGCCGGGCGAGGGTGAGGAAGGCGTCGGGGTCGAGCGTGGGGTGGAACGCGAGGATCTTCAGCACCGGCTCGCCGGCCCCGGGCGCGTCCGGCGCCAGCAGTCGCTCGGCCGGGGCCAGGGTGTCGGGTATCTCCAGATGCATCTTGGGATACTCCGGCTCCTGGTAGAAGCCGTACGTCTGCTCGATGGCGTACAGGGTGCCGGGCGCCGCCTCCCGTAGCAGCCGTACGGCGTCCAGGGCGTTCTCCCGCGCCAGCTCGCGCACCTTCACGAACCGGTGGGCGCCGGGGCCGCCGTGCAGGTCGACCACGGCTGCGCCGTTGCCGCAGATCGCCAGGCCGTGCCCGTGGACGTGCTCGCTGACCACGTCCATCCAGCGGGCCGGGCGGCCGGTGACGAAGAAGACCTCGATGCCCGCCTCCTCGGCGGCGGCGAGGGCGGCGACCGTGCGGGGGGACACCGACTTGTCGTCGCGCAGCAGGGTGCCGTCGAGATCGGTGGCGATCAGTCGGGGCGGGAGGGCGGCGGCCGGGGTCTCGGGCTGTCGAGTCGCTGAGGTCACCGGCCTATTCTCGCGCATATGCCCGCACGGTCGGGCGGGAGCCCGCACACATGAGACACCACCGGGGTGCTGAGGACCTGACGCCGAGGTCAGCGCAGCTGCGCCGGGGCCTCCATGGCGATCTGCTCGAAGACCTTCTCGTCCGCGGCGAAGACGGAGTCGGCGATGGGCCAGTGGACCACGATCTCCGTGAAGCCGAGCTCCCGGTGCCGGCCCGCGAAATCGACGAAGGCGTCGAGGGACTCCAGCGGGCGCCCGCGGTCCGGGGTGAACCCGCTGAGCAGGACCTTGTCCAGTTCCTGCACGTCACGCCCGATCTCGGCACAGGCGTCGGTGAGCTTCTCCACCTGGCCGCGAATGGCCTGAACCGACTGCTCGGGGGTGCCGTTCTCGTAGAGCTTCGGGTCGCCCGTGGTCACCCAGGCCCGTCCGTAGCGTGCGGCGAGGCGCAGCCCGCGGGGGCCGGTCGCGGCGACCGCGAAGGGCAGCCGGGGGCGCTGGACGCAGCCGGGGATGTTGCGTGCCTCGTGCGCGGAGTAGTGATCGCCCTCGTACGACACGCAGTCCTCGGTGAGCAGCCGGTCCAGCAGCGGTACGAACTCGGCGAGGCGGTCGGCCCGCTCGCGCGGGGTCCACGGTTCCTGGCCGAGGGCGGTGGCGTCGAAGCCGGTGCCGCCCGCGCCGATCCCCAGGGTCACCCGGCCGGCGGACACGTCGTCCAGGGAGATCAGTTCCTTGGCGAGGGTCACCGGGTGCCGGAAGTTCGGCGAGGTCACCAGCGTGCCCAGACGCAGGCGGTCGGTGACGGCCGCGGCGGCGGTCAGCGTCGGGAGGGCGCCGAACCACGGGCCGTCCCGGAAGGTGCGCCAGGACAGGTGGTCGTAGGTGTACGCGGTGTGGAAACCGAGCTGCTCGGCCCGTGTCCAGGTGGAGCGGCCTCCCTCGTGCCAACGCAGGTACGGGAGGATCACGGTGCTCAGACGCAGACTCATGTCATCGAGCGTATGCGGACGAGCATGTTTCACGTGAAACCGTCACCGTGCGCGTCCGCCCAGCCACGGACTGAGCCCGATCAGGATGAACTCCTTGTGCACGCGGTCGTGCGGCAGCGGCACCATCAGGAAGTGCGCGGGCGGGAAGCGCCGGATCTTCACCCACGCGTGCCCGTCGTAGAGGGAACGGAGAAAGGCCGGTACGTCGTCGCGGTCGACGTCGGGGCACTCCACTCCGTCGACGGTGATCAGAGCGTCGTCGTCGGGGTAGAGCCGCACGCTCACGCTGGGGCGGCCGCCGAGCTCGACGTAGGCCTCGTGCGGCAGCGAGCCGTCCGGATCGGTGGTGACGCCGACGCCGGCGGAGGTGCGGCGGGAGGTCTGATCGGCGCCGATGTCGTGGGTGACCTCGATCTCGAGCGCGTAGTGGTCGGCGATCGACCGGAGGGCGGCGATGGCGGCCTCGGTGGTGGGGAGGTGGTCCATACCTGTGATCATGCCGAAGGAAGGCGTCGCACGGCAGTCGAGGACACGCCTCAGTGCCGCTCCGGGAAGCGCAGGTATCGCGGGGGCACGGCCTTCGTCAGCCATACCCCGTTCGCGCTGACGTGGAAGACGTGGCCGTCGCGGTGCATGGCTTCCGCGTCGACGGCGAGGACCACCGGACGGCCCCGCCGTGCTCCGACCCGCGTCGCGGTCTCCCGGTCGGCCGAGAGGTGCACGTCGTGCCGGTTCATGGGCCGCAGCCCCTCGGCGCGGATCGGGTCCAGGGAGCGGGCCACGGTGCCGTGGTAGAGGTACGACGGCGGGATCGCCGGAGGCAGTCCGAGGTCGACCTCGACGCTGTGGCCCTGGCTCGCGCGGATCCGGGTGCCGTCGATCGCGAAGCGTTTCTTGTCGTTGGCGGCGACGACGTGCTCCAGCTCGTCACGGGTGAAGCGGAAGCCGTGCGCGGCGCAGGCCGCGATCAGTGCGTCGATCTCCACCCAGCCGGCCTCGTCGAGCGTGAGGCCGATCCGCTCGGGCTGGTGCCGCAGGTGCTTCGAGAGATATTTCGACACCTTCACGGTGCGTCTCTCGTCCCTGTCCATTTCGTTCATCCACTCAGCATGACGCGAGAGACGCAGATCACGCACTTTGTTTTGGGGCGCAGGTTTGGTCCACAGCCAACTCTAGTTATCCACAGGTAAGTTGGCGTTTCTGTGGACAACGGGCCGTCCTCTCAGTCCCCTTCACCAAGGTCATCTGATGGGCCGTGACTTGAGACGAGCCGGTCCAACGTCCGGGCGCGCACCTCGCGTTCGGCGGCGAGAGCGAAGAATCCGGCCGCGTGATCGGCGCCAACCAGGGCCTCCACGGCCCGCATCGTCTCCACCGGAACAGGGACCGCCCGCGCACCCGACGGGGGTGGTGGCACATCGCCCGAGCCGAGGTGCCGGCGCAGGTGATGACCGGCGAACAGGCGCATGGCCCGGGCCAGTTCGGCGTCCACCGTCTGCCGGGCGAGCGGGCGCAGCCGTCGGACGAGCGAGGCCGCTTCGGCCACGTCCGCGTCGGTCGGATGGTGCGCTCCGTCGAGGTAGCGCGCGAAGACATGCTCGGTGGTGAACTCCAGAAAACGGGCCGCTATCTGCTCGACCTGACTCCTCAACTCCCGCAGATGCGTGGTGATCGCGCCCAGGGGAACACCGGCCGCGTGCAACTCCACCGCCACGGCCAGCTCTTGGGGGCTGGGCACGAGAAAGACGTCCTCGTCCCCGTCGCCGCCGCCGGGGACGGGTTCGAGCACACCGAGTGCCACTGCTTCGGCGATCGCCCTGTCGTCGGCGGTACCGCCGAAGCGGGCGGTCAGGTCGGCGCGGGAGACACGGGAGGGCTCCTCGTCGGTCCACGGACCGTCGACCTCGGCGACCAGCCCCAGGACACCGCCCAGGCCACGGCCGGTGTCGTGGGCGTCCAGAAGCTCCTTGATGGAGGCGAGGGTGTAGCCGCGGTCGAGGAGGTCGGCGATCTGGTGCAGGCGCGTGCGATGGGTGTCGGAGTAGTGGTTGGCCCGCCCCTGACGCTCGGGGCGGGGGAGCAGACCACGGTCCTGGTAGGCGCGGATGGTGCGAACCGTGGTGCCGGTGAGATGAGCGAGCGTCTCTATGCGGTACGGGGGCCGAGCCGCCGGGTCGGTGGTCAAGTCATCCGCCTCCGCAGGGGCGTTGCCCTGGCGTGTGCCGTGCTCGCCGACGGCGCGGCGGGGCCGTGCGGCGGCTCACAGCGGCGGTCCCACCCGCGCCAGCGCCCGCAACGCCCTCGGCAGGAAACGCGACAGCGCATACGAGACCCGCGCCTCCGGAGTGACCGGAACCATCGGCTTGTTGAGTACGACCGCCCGCAGAATCGCGTCCGCGACCTTCTCCGGCGGGTAGTTCCGCAGCCCGTACACGCGCGTGGAGCGTTTCTGGCGGCGCCGCTCCTCCTGCGCGTCCACCCCCACGAACGTCGCCGTGGCGGTGATGTTGGTGTTCACCAGGCCGGGGCATATCGCGGTGACGCCGATGTCCTGGTCGGCCAGCTCCGCGCGCAGACACTCGCTCAGCATCAGGACCGCCGCCTTGGAGGTGCTGTAGGCGGGCAGCGCTTTGGACGGCTGGTAGGCGGCCGCCGAGGCGGTGTTGACGATGTGGCCGCCCTGCCCGCGCTCGGCCATCTGCCGGCCGAAGAGACGGCAACCGTGGATGACGCCCCACAGGTTGACGTCCAGGGCTCTGCGCCAGTCCTCGGGCGTCGTGTCGAAGAACGAGCCCGACAGCCCGATGCCCGCGTTGTTCACCAGCACGTCCAGCACGCCGTGTTCCGCGTGCACCTTCGCCGCGAGCTTCTCCATCGCCTGCTCGTCGGAGACGTCCACCGCCTCCGCCCAGGCCTCGGGCGCGCCGGCCAGGAGCGACAGCTCGGCGGTGCGGGCCGCACCCTCGGCGTCCCGGTCGACGGCGATCACCCGGGCGCCCGCCTCGGCGAACGCGAGCGCGGTGGCCCGCCCGATGCCGCTGGCCGCCCCGGTGACCAGTACCAGCTGACCGCCGAAGCGCTCGGCGTAGCGACCGGTGGCGGCCTTGCGTACCGGTCTGCCCGCGCCGTCTTCCCGGGCCTCTCCCGACGCCTCGGCCTCCCGCTCCTTCTCGACCGACCGGACGAAGTCGTCGATCCAGGAGGCCAGCCGGTCGGGCCGGGTGCGCGGGATCCAGTGCCCGGCCGGGAGGGTCCGCCGGGTCAACCGCGGTACCCATTCGTCCAGCTCGTCGTACAGCCGCTCCGACAGGAACCGGTCCCCCGAAGGCGTGATGAGCTGCACGGGCGCGTGGGCGTACGCGTCCGCGCGCGGGCGGCGCAGACGGGGACGGACGTTGTCCCGGTACAGCCAGGCTCCGTGCGCCGCGTCCGAGCTCAGCGACGGCGTCGGGTAGTCGCCGGTGGGAACCTTCTCGATCCGCCGCAGGATGCCCGGCCAGCGTTTGCCGAGGGGGCCGCGCCAGGCCAGTTCGGGCAGGACCGGGGTGTGCAGCAGATACACGTACCAGGACTTGGCACCCTGGCCGAGGAGTTGGCCGACCCGGCGTGGAGTCGGCCTGGTCAGCCGCTTGTTGATCCAGTGGCCGAAATGGTCGAGAGACGGTCCGGACATCGACGTGAAGGATGCGATGCGGCCCTTGGTGCGTTCGACGGTCACGAACTCCCAGGACTGCACCGAGCCCCAGTCGTGCCCCACGAGGTGCACCGGCCGGTCCGGGCTGACCGCGTCCGCGACCGCCAGGAAGTCGTCCGTGAGCTTCTCCAGGGTGAACCCGCCCCGCAACGGCTTCGGCGTGCCGGAACGGCCGTGCCCGCGGACGTCGTACAGCACCACGTGGAACCCGTGGTGCTCCACCAGACGGGACGCGACCTCGGACCACACCTCCTTGCTGTCCGGATAGCCGTGCACCAGGACGACCGTCGGTCGCCCGGGGTCCCCCAGCTCGGCCACGCACAGCTCGATCCCGCCGGTCCGCACCCGCCGCTCACGCGCACCCTCTGGCAACGCCACTTCTCCTCCGCCTTCCCCGGCGTGGCCCTCGGTGGCGTCGTCATGTCACCCCGTCCCACCCGGTCCCCGTCGACTGCGCTACGTGTCCGTAACGTGACATAACCGAATGTGACAGTTGTTAGAGGCAGCGTCAATAGGCGGGTTCGAGGCCTGTGGAAAACCCGCCGTCGGCGCCCCCGTAGCTCTCAGGCATGGCATCCCCTACGGACCCGTACATCTGAGGTCTGAGGCGAAGACGGCTCTGAGGTCTGACGATTTTCGTGGCGTGCGTCACTAATTTCGATGACGTGACTGTGATCGCGACCGAAAGCCTGAGCAAGCGGTTCCCCCGGGTGACCGCTCTTGACCGGCTCTCTGTGGACGTCGGGCCCGGTGTGACCGGCCTCGTCGGAGCCAACGGAGCCGGCAAGTCCACATTGATCAAGATCCTGCTGGGTCTGTCGCCCGCCACGGAGGGCCGAGCCGAGGTGCTCGGCCTCGACGTCGCGACCAAGGGCGCCGACATCCGCGAGCGGGTCGGCTACATGCCGGAACACGACTGCCTGCCGCCCGACGTCTCGGCCACCGAGTTCGTCGTGCACATGGCCCGCATGTCCGGCCTGCCGCCCACCGCCGCGCGAGAGCGCACCGCGGACACCCTGCGCCATGTCGGGCTGTACGAGGAGCGCTACCGGCCCATCGGCGGCTACTCAACCGGCATGAAGCAGCGGGTGAAACTCGCCCAGGCCCTCGTCCACGACCCGCAGCTGGTCTTCCTGGACGAGCCGACCAACGGCCTCGACCCGGTCGGCCGGGACGAGATGCTGGGCCTCATCCGTCGCATCCACACCGACTTCGGCATCTCGGTCCTGGTCACCTCCCATCTCCTGGGCGAACTGGAGCGCACCTGCGACCACGTCGTGGTCGTCGACGGAGGCAAACTCCTGCGCTCCAGCTCCACCACCGACTTCACCCAGACCACGACCACCCTCGCGATCGAGGTCACCGACACCGACGACCACCCGGACGGCACCCGCGCGGTCCGCCAGGCGCTCCACGCGCGCGGGGTGGACGTCCTGGACGGCGACAACGGCCTGCCGGGCGCCGGCCATGTGCTGCTGCTGACCGCGCAGGGCGAGGACACCTACGACGTCGTCCGGGACGTGGTCGCCGACCTCGGACTCGGCCTGGTGCGCATGGAACAGCGCAGGCACCACATCTCCGAGGTCTTCACCGACGGCGACGCCACCAACGACCAGCAGCGGAAGGAGGCCGTCGGCCATGGCAGTTGAGCACCCGGTCACCGCCCCCTCGGGTGACCAGACCCGCATCCACAACATCGGCTACCGCAGCTACGACGGCCCCCGTCTGGGCCGCGCCTACGCCCGCCGCTCCCTCTACTCGCAGTCCCTGCGCGGCGCCTACGGCCTCGGCCGCTCGGTGAAGTCCAAGGTGCTGCCGATGCTGCTCTTCGTGGTGATGTGCGTGCCGGCGGCCATCATGGTCGCCGTCGCGGTCGCCACCAAGGCCGACGAACTCCCCGTGGACTACACGCGGTACGCGATCGTCATGCAGGCCGTCATCAGCCTGTACGTCGCCTCGCAGGCGCCCCAGTCCGTCTCGCGCGACCTCCGCTTCAAGACCGTGCCGCTGTACTTCTCGCGGCCCATCGAGACGTCGGACTACGTACGCGCCAAGTTCGCGGCGCTGGCCTCGGCCCTCTTCGCCCTCACCGCCGCACCGCTGCTGGTGCTGTACATCGGCGCGCTGCTGGCCAAGCTGGACTTCGCCGACCAGACCAAGGGATTCGCCCAAGGACTCGCCTCCGTGGCCCTGCTCTCGCTGCTCTTCGCCGGCCTCGGCCTGGTCATCGCCTCGTTGACCCCGCGGCGCGGCTTCGGCATCGCCGCCGTCATCGCCGTCCTGACCATCTCCTACGGCGCGGTCTCCACGCTCCAGGCCATCGCCGACGCGCAGAACAGCACCGGTTCCATTCCCTGGATCGGCCTGTTCTCGCCCGTCACCCTCGTCGACGGAGTGCAGTCCGCGTTCCTGGGCGCCACCTCCGCCTTCCCGGGCGGGGTCGGCCCCTCCCACGGGGAGGGCGTCGTCTACGTCCTCGTCCTCCTCGGCCTGATCGCCGCGAGCTACGGCCTCCTGATGCGCCGCTACCGAAGGGTCGGACTGTGACCACGCTCAGCATCGACCACGTCTCCCGCTGGTTCGGCAACGTGGTCGCCGTCAACGACATCACCATGACCATCGGCCCCGGCGTCACCGGCCTGCTCGGCCCCAACGGCGCCGGCAAGTCCACCCTCATCAACATGATGGGAGGCTTCCTGGCCCCCTCCACCGGCACGGTCACCCTCGACGGCCGCCCGGTCTGGCGCAACGAGGCGATCTACCAGCACATCGGCATCGTCCCCGAGCGCGAGGCGATGTACGACTTCCTCACCGGCCGCGAATTCGTCGTCGCCAACGCCGAGTTGCACGGCCTGGGCGCCAAGGCCGCACAGAAGGCGCTGGCCACGGTCGAGATGGAGTACGCGCAGGACCGCAAGATCTCCACGTACTCCAAGGGCATGCGCCAACGCGTGAAAATGGCGTCCGCCCTGGTCCACGACCCGTCGCTGCTGCTGCTCGACGAGCCCTTCAACGGCATGGACCCGCGCCAGCGCATGCAGCTCATGGACCTGCTGCGGCGCATGGGCGACGAGGGCCGCACCGTGCTGTTCTCCTCGCACATCCTCGAAGAGGTCGAGCAACTCGCCTGGCACATCGAGGTCGTCGTCGCGGGCCGGCACGCGGCCAGCGGCGACTTCCGCAAGATCCGCCGTCTGATGACCGACCGCCCGCACCGCTACCTCGTGCGTTCCAGCGACGACCGCGCGCTCGCGGCCGCGCTGATCGCCGACCCGTCGACGTCCGGCATCGAAGTCGACCTCGCCGAGGGCGCGTTGCGGATCCAGGCCGTCGACTTCGGCCGTTTCACCGCGCTGTTGCCGAGGGTCGCCAGGGACCACGGCATCCGGCTGCTGACGGTCTCGCCGTCCGACGAGTCCCTCGAGTCCGTGTTCTCTTACCTGGTCGCGGCGTAGGAGGCCCTGATGTACGACCCCACAGTCGCCCGGCTCACTTACCGGGCCCTGCTCGGCCGTCGCCGGGCCCTCATCCTGGGCGCCCTGCCCCTGCTGCTGATCGCCATCTCCGTGGTGGTGCGCGGCCTCGCCGGCGCCGACGACCAGACGGCGTCCGACCTGCTCGGCGGGCTCGCGCTCGCCACGATGGTGCCGATCATCGGTGTCATCGCGGGCACGGGTGCGATCGGCCCGGAGATCGACGACGGCTCCGTGGTGTACCTGCTGTCCAAGCCGCTGAAGCGGCCGACGATCATCTTCACCAAGCTGATCGTGGCGATCGCGGTCACGATGGTGTTCTCGGCGCTGCCCACGCTCATCGCCGGTTTCATCCTCAACGGCAACGGCCAGCAGATCGCCGTCGCCTACACGGTGGCCGCGCTGGTCTCGTCCATCGCCTACGCGGCGGTCTTCCTGCTGCTGGGCACGGTGTCCCGGCACGCGGTGGTCTTCGGCCTGGTCTACGCCCTCGTCTGGGAGGCCCTGTTCGGCTCCCTGGTACCGGGCGCGCGCACGCTCAGCGTCCAGCAGTGGTCGCTGGCCGTCGCCCACAAGGTCGCGGGCGGAGACCTCGTCACCTCGGACGTCGGACTGACCACGGCGACGGTGCTGTTGGTCGTGGTGACCGTGCTGGCCACCTGGTACGCGGGCCAGAAGCTGCGGTCGCTGAAACTCGCCGGCGAGGAGTGACCGTCCCTGCCGGGGCGCGCGCGGAGCGGCCGTTCTCTTGACGGTGGCTTCACCCGCACCCCGGCACACTGGGCGTAACGGACCGGAACAGGGGGGACGGGGATGGCGGACGACGATGCGCGGAGCGGCGGTCGAGAGCCGTCCGAGGGCGAGGTCGGGAACGACCTCGTGCTGGACGAGGACTTCATACGGGCCGCCGAGACGTCCGAACCGTCCGCCCGGGCCCGGATGCTGGCCGCACGCTGGCGGGCGGAGGAGCCCGAGCCGCAGCCCTGGCGCTCCGACGACCCGCCCGCGGGCTGGTTCTTCAGCAAGGCACGTCGACGCAGATGGCGTCGCCGGTAGCCGTCGCGCCCACCCCGCCCTCGCACAGGCGTTTTATTCGATGGCGCCCAACTCGTCCCCCGGGCACAGTGGTTGTACCCGCAGGGCCGGAAGGGATCCGGTACCACAGACCGGGAGGAGCTCGGCGATGTCGATGCACGACAGTCCGTCGAGTTCCTTTCAGGGCAGCCAGGGCCGGGTTCCGGAGTAGTCACTCCTCCGTCGAACCCGTCCCGTACAGGGGAGCTGCCCGGGGCGGCCGCTTCGAGCACGCGATTGTCGCTCTCGCGTGGGCCGCCCACCCGGAGGATTGGCCGAGAGGCAAGGCACCGGCTTGCTAAGCCGTGGTCGGGGACATCCCCGCGCACGTTCGATCCGTGCATCCTCCGCGGGGCGTTGTCGCTGGGACTGGGCGGGAGTTGTGCGGGGGGCGTGGCTTGGCGCCGTCGCGTGAGCCTGGTGCTGGTGCTGGTGCCGGTGAGGCTGCGGGGCTTGGGTTGGAATGCGGGTGCGGGTCCGTCGTGGCTGGTCGCGCAGTTCCCCGCGGCCCCTGATCGCCTGCGGCGATCCAGCGGCCGGTGCGGTGTGTCGGCCGGCTGGTTTCAGGGTTTCTGATCGCCTGCGGCGATCTGGGCGGCCGTGCGGTGTGTCGGCCCACTGCTTTCAGGGTTCTGATCGCCTGCGGCGATCTGAGCGGCCGGTGCGGTGCGTCGGCCCACTGGTTTCAAGGTTTCTGGTCGCCTGCGGTGATCGGAGCGGTCCGCCTGTGTCGCGGCTTCGACATCTCTGAACGCCTTCGGGGGAACCCGCGCGGTGTTCGTGGGGTCTTTGGCCGCCTCGGGCGCCCGTGCGGTGCCTGAGGTCGGGGCTAGGCGGGCTGCAGGTTTTCCAGGGCTACGGCGATGCCGTCGTCGTCGTTGGAAGTGGTGACCTCGTCGGCCACGGCCTTCAGTTCCTCGTGGGCGTTGGCCATGGCCACGCCGCGGGACGCCCAGGCGAACATGGGGATGTCGTTGGGCATGTCGCCGAAGGCGATCGTGTCGGCGGCCTTCAGGCCCAGGCGGCGGGCCGCCAGGGACAGGCCCGTGGCCTTGGAGAGGCCCAGGGGGAGCAGCTCCACGATGCCCGCACCGGCCAGCGCGACCGTGACGAAGCCGCCCGCGGCCCTCCGGGCCGCCGCGGCCAGCGCGTCGTCCGACAGCTCGGGGTGCTGGATGTAGAGCTTGCCCAGCGGCTCGGACCAGAGGTCGGACACGTCCGTGAAGGGCTTCGAGGGCAGGGCGCCGGTGAGCGCGTAACCCGGGCCTACCAGCACGTCCCCGTCCAGGCCGCCACGGCTGGCCGCCAGGTACAGCGGTCCGACCTCCGCCTCGATCTTGGCCAGCGCCACCGCGGCCAACTGCCGGTCCAGGGTCACCGAGGTCAGCAGGCGGTGCTCGCCGGCGTCGTAGACCTGGGCGCCCTGGCCGCAGACCGCGAGGCCGTCGTAGCCGAGGTCGTCGAGGATGTGCCGGGTCCACCGGACCCCGCGGCCCGTGACCACGATGTGCGCGGCCCCCGCCGCGGTGGCCGCGGCGAGGGCCTCACGGGTGCGCCGCGAGATCGTGTCGTCGGAGCGCAGCAGCGTCCCGTCGAGGTCGGTCGCGATCAGGCGGTAGGGGAACGCGGCGGTCACTTGGCCACCGGCTCCAGGCTCTCCCGGCCGCCGAGGTACGGGCGCAGCACCTCGGGCACGTACACGGAACCGTCGGCCTGCTGGTGGTTCTCCAGGATCGCGACGATCGTGCGCGGGACGGCGCACAGCGTGCCGTTGAGCGTGGCCAGCGGGCGGACCTGCTTGCCCTCGCGGACGCGGATCGACAGCCGGCGGGACTGGAACTCGGTGCAGTCCGACGTCGAGGTCAGCTCGCGGTACTTGCCCTGCGTCGGGATCCACGCCTCGCAGTCGAACTTGCGGGCGGCCGAGGAGCCGAGGTCACCGGAGGCGACGTCGATGACCCGGAACGGCAGCTCCAGCGCGGACAGCCACTGCTTCTCCCACGCCAGCAGACGCTGGTGCTCGGCCTGCGAGTCCTCGGGCGTGACGTACGAGAACATCTCGACCTTGTCGAACTGGTGGACGCGGAAGATGCCCTTGGTGTCCTTGCCGTGCGAGCCGGCCTCGCGGCGGAAGCAGGGCGAGAAGCCCGCGTAGCGCAGCGGGAGCTTGTCCGCGTCGATGATCTCGTCCATGTGGTACGCGGCGAGGGGGACCTCGGAGGTACCGACCAGGTAGAGGTCGTCCTTGTCGAGGTGGTAGACGTCCTGGGCGGCCTGCCCGAGGAAGCCGGTGCCCGCCATGGACTGGGGGCGGACCAGCGCCGGGGTGAGCATCGGTGTGAAGCCGGCGGCCGTGGCCTGGGCGATCGCCGCGTTGACCAGGGCCAGCTCGAGCAGGGCGCCGACGCCGGTGAGGAAGTAGAAGCGGGAGCCGGAGACCTTCGCGCCGCGCTCGACGTCGATCGCGCCGAGGATCTGACCGAGCTCGAGGTGGTCCTTGGGCTCGAAGCCCTCGGCGCCGAAGTCGCGGATCGTGCCGTGCGTCTCGAGGGTGACGAAGTCCTCCTCGCCGCCCACGGGCACGTCGGGGTGCACGAGGTTGCCGAGGCGCTGGAGGAGCTCCTGGGTCTCGGCGACGGCCGCGTCGCGCTCGGCGTCGGCGGCCTTGACGTCGGCGGCGAGCTGGCTCGCCTTCTTCAGCAGCTCGGCCTTCTCGTCCGGGGAGGCCTTGGGGATGAGCTTGCCGAGCGATCGCTGCTCGGCGCGCAACTCGTCGAAGCGGACGCCGGACGACCTGCGCCGCTCGTCGGCGGACAGGAGGGAGTCGACGAGCGCGACGTCCTCTCCACGGGCACGCTGGGAGGCGCGCGCACGGTCGGGGTCCTCACGAAGCAGGCGAAGGTCAATCACGCGGCCAAGGCTACCCGGGTGGGGTTGCGGCTCACGACACCATTCCGTACCGCGCACGCCCCGTGACGAATAATGGCATACGGTTAGTTATGGGCGAATTGCCCAGCGTGTCAATAAAAGGTGTCTCACTCCCTGGGACGGGGCAAGGGGCGGGCGTCTCGTTGACCCGATTCCCTTGCGGAAGCGGGGACTTGAGAGAGGTGTTGTCCACAGGAGCCCACCCTCCCGAAAGGGTTATCCACAGGGTGTGCGAAAGATCTGTGGACATCGGAATTGATCATTCCGATACCGCCGGGCCGGGTGGGTAATTCCTTGCCCAAACCCTGCCCCCACCCTCTTTCGGGTGGAAATGGGTCGCCTCAAAGGATTCATCGAAGGAGACAGGTGGACGAAGGGTGAACCGGCGGGTGGGAGTCGTGGTGGGGTGCTCTAGGGCGATTTGTCGACTGGATGGCACTTCGTTGTCGACTTGTCCCCAGGTCGAGAAGCGAGCCTGTGGATAACTTCTGTGGATAACGAAGATGTGCAGATAAGACAGGCCGGAAGGGCTCCTAGAACCTGCCGTCCTGGCAGCGCGCCACCCAGTCCGCCGCCGCCACGAACTCCCCGTCGGAGGTCCCGGGCAGCGGAGCGGCCACATCCGCCACGTTCACTTCCGCCCGCGGGTAAGAGCCCAGGAAACGCACCTCACGGCAGATCCGCTTGAGCCCCATGAGGGCCTCGGCCATCCGGCGGTCGGAGATGTGCCCTTCGGCGTCGATGCAGAAGCAGTAGTTCCCGATACCGGCGCCGGTCGGGCGGGACTGGAGCAGCATGAGGTTGACGCCCCGGGTGGCGAACTCGCCCAGCAGGTCGCGCAGGCCACCGGGGTGGTCGTCGCGCTGCCACAGGACGACGGACGTCTTGTCCGCGCCGGTCGGTGCCGCCGGCCGGGCGGGCCTGCCCACCAGCACGAACCGGGTCTGCGCGTTCTCGGCGTCGTGGATTTCGGTCTCCAGGGCGGTGAGCCCGTACCGGGCGGCCGCGAACTCGCCCGCGAAGGCGGCGTCGTAACGGCCTTCCTGGACCAGCCGGGCCGCGTCCGCGTTCGAGGCGGCCGACTCCCAGGCGGCTTCCGGCAGGTTCGCCTTCAGCCAGTTGCGCACCTGCGGCTGCGCGGCAGGATGCGCGGACACCGTCTTGATGTCCGTGAGCTGCGTACCCGGCCGGACCAGCAGCGCGAAGGTGATCGACAGCAGCACCTCGCGGTAGATCATCAGCGGCGTGCCCGCGACCAGCTCGTCCAGGGTCGTGGTGATCCCGCCCTCGACGGAGTTCTCGATCGGCACGAAGGCGGCCTCGGCCTCACCGGTGCGCACCGCGTCCAGCGCCGACTGCACCGACACATACGGGATCAGCTGGCGAGTCGCCGCCTCCGGAAGCGTGCGCAGGGCGACCTCCGTGAAGGTGCCCTCGGGGCCGAGATACGCATAGCTCGCTGGCATGACCTCACCCTAATGGCCCTTGCCTGAGCAGGCGTACGTGTCTCACGACCGCCCCACGCAGGAATGAATCCGCCCGCCGAGGCGTAACTTCCCGCCTCTGCTCGACACACCCGGCCGTCACACCGGCGGGCGTGAGGTCCCCGGATTTCACGCCTCCAGCAGGCGCTGGCCCACGTACTCGCCCTTCGCCGCCCCGCCCGGCACCGCGAACAGGCCGCTCGCCTCGTGGCGGATGTACTTCGACAGGGCGTCGCCGCGGTCCAGCTTGCGCTGCACGGTGACGAAGCCGCGCAGCGGGTCCGCCTGCCAGCAGACGAACAGCAGACCGGCGTCCGGAGTGCCGTCCGGGTCGATGCCGTCGTGGTAGGAGAAGGGCCGCCGCAGCATGGCCGCTCCGCCGTTCTGGTCGGGGCGGGTGATACGGGCGTGCGCGTTGATGGGGACGACCAGATCGCCGTTCGCGTCGGTCTTCTCCAGGTCCATCGGGGTCGTCTCGGTGCCTCCGGACAACGCGGCTCCGTCGGCCTTGCGGCGCCCGATGACCTGCTCCTGCGCCGTGACCGAGAGCTTCTCCCAGTCGTCGAGGAGCATGCGGATACGGCGTACGACGGCGTAGGAGCCGTCGGCCATCCAGGCGGGGTCCTTGGTGCTGTCCGCCGGCACGAAGATGCGCTGGTCGAAGTCCGCGTCGGCCGGCTTGGGATTGCGCGTGCCGTCCATCTGACCCATCAGGTTGCGGGCCGTCATGGGGTGGGCGGTGGCGCCGGGCGTCCGGTTGAAGCCGTTCATCTGCCAGCGGACCTTGGCCGCTCCGCCCGCGTCCTTCTGGATCGCGCGCAGGGCGTGAAAGGCGACCAGGGCGTCGTTCGCGCCGATCTGCACCCAGAGGTCGCCGTTGCTGCGCGTCTTGTCGAGGTGGTCGGAGGAGAAGTCGGGGAGCGGGTCCAGGGCGACCGGGCGCTGCTTCTCCAGGCCGGTGCGGGTGAAGAAGCTGTTGCCGAAGCCGAAGGTGACCGTCAGCGAGGAGGGTCCGGCGTCCCGCGCCACGTCGGTGTCGTCGGAAGCGGTGGCCTCGCCCGCCATCAACCGCCGGGCCGTCTCCGACCAGCGGCGCAGCAACGCGGCGGCCTCCTTGCGGCCCGCCCCGGCCGCGAGGTCGAAGGCGACGAGATGCCCGCGGGCCTGGAGGCCCTGGGTGATCCCCGGCTGATGTTTCACGTGGAACATCGCCTCGCCCGCGCCGATCGACGACAGCGGTGTCGCCTGCGAGGGCGCGGCCGTGTACCCGGCGGCCCCGCCGGCCGCGCCGAGCACGAGCCCGGTGGCACCGGCGGTGCCGAGCAGCCTGCGCCGCGTCAGCCCTTCGGAGACCCCCTCGGGGGAGGAGGGTTCCGACGGGACGACCTGGACACCATCTGATGCTGCCGCCGGTGTACGGGCCTCGGGGAGGGACTGCGGAATGGACTGGTCGGGCATGGTGCGGTTCAGCCGATCTGCGCGTTCTTGGAGACGGTCGTCTGGTCGATGTCGGAGGTCCGCACGGTCACGGAGATCTGCCACTCGCCGGCCACGGGAATCTGCACGCCGTTCGCCGACCAGTGGCCGGTGGTGATGTGGTCGGGGACGACGGGCAGCGGCCCGATGTCCTTGGCCTCGAGGGTGAAGGCGACCTTGACCTCGGGCACGTCGAAGGCCCGGCCGTTGGGCCGGGTCACATAGACGTGCATCTCGTTGGCGCCGGTGCGCGCGGGGTCGAGGTCGACGCTGACCACGCCCTTGCCGTCCGTGCCGCCGGTGTCGAACGACATGTCCAGCGTCAGCGCACCCGAAGCGGAGTCCCCCGCGGAGGACGAGGCCGAGGAGGAGGCCCGGCCGGCCGCGGCGGCGTCCTGCTCGGTGCGACCGGGTTCGGTCGACGTCAGGACGGTGGTGACGGCGAGCACGACGACGGCGACGCCGGCCTCGGCGAGCACCGAGCGGCGCAGCCCGAAGCGGTGGGCGTCGGAGTCCCGCAGCCGCTTCTGCCGGGTCGCGTCGACGGCGGCCTGCTGCCGGGCCAGCTGCGCGGCCCGTTCGGCGCTCGCGGAGCCGGACTCGGCATCGCCGGACGTCTGCTCGGCGGTGTCGCCGGTCCCGGCCGCCGCCGTGACGCCCTCCTGCTTGGATGCGGCCGCGACGCGCTCCTTCCCCGGTGCGGCCGTCACGCGCTCCTTCTCGGGCGCGGACTCGCCTACCGTGCCCTCGGCCCTCGTGTCCGCGAGGCGGGCCGTCCACCGTCGCGAGATCCACGCGACGCCGACGAGCAGCGCCACGAGGCCGATCTTGACGAGCAGCAGCTGGCCGTAGCGGGTGTCGGTGAAGGCGGACCAGGAGCCGAGCTGGCGCCAGGACTGGTAGGTGCCGGTGGCGACCACGACGAGCACGCTGCCGAAGGCCAGCCGGGAGAAGCGGCGCGCGGCGGGCGCCTCGACGGGCCGGTCGGCGGGCGCCCGGTACAAGGCGACGAGGAGTGCGGTGAGGCCGCCGAGCCAGGTCGCGACCGCCAGCAGGTGCAGCACGTCGACCGGCATCGCGATGCCCGGCTGCAGCCCCGTCGAGGCGTGCTCGGCCATGGCCCAGCTCGCCGCGAGGCCGGCGGCCACGACCGTTCCGCCGATGGCGAGCCCGAAGGTCAGGTCCCGCTTCTCCTCGCCCTCGCGCTTGTCGTACGCGCCGAAGAGCACGGCGATGAACAGCGCGGCCGCGGCGAGCAGCAGCAGCCGCGACACCAGGGCCGCGCCGGTCTTGGTCTGGAGGACCTCCCCGAGGAGGTCGAGGTCGAAGACGTCGCCGAAGTTGCCGGAGGTGGTGTAGGAGCCGCGCAGGAGCAGCAGGAACAGGGTGGCCGCGGTCATCGCGACCCAGCCGGAGACGACGAACCGCTGGACGGCCCGCACCCCGGTGCCGCGCTGCCAGCAGGCGAGGACGAAGGCGGCCCCGCCGGTCAGGACGATGAACCCGGCGTACGACACGTACCGGCCGAAGCCGTAGAGCCAGCCGACGACGCCTCCGCCGGCCTCCTGGTCGGACACCGAGACGCTGGTCTCGGAGGGGGAGCCGATGGAGAAGGTGTAGGCGCCGGCGACGGGATGGCTGTCGGCGGACACCACCTGGTAGGTCACCGTGTAGGTGCCGTCGGGCAGCCCCGAGTGCAGGGGGACGGCGTAGGTCGTGCCGCTGACCTCGGACGGTTTGCCGGTGTCGACTCGGGTGCCCTTGGGGTCGAGGACACGCAGCGAGTCGTCGTTCATCGAGACGGTCTCGGAGAAGGTCAGCGTCACCTGCGTGGGCGCCTTGTCGACCACCACCCCCTGCGCGGGGTCGCTGCCGGTCAGCGCGGCGTGCGCGGATGCGGGCCCGGCGCCGGCCAGGAGCGCACCGGTGACCGCCAGGAACAGCAGCACGAGCATCCGGACGCGGGGGGCGATGGTCTGCGTCAAGGTGGTCCCTCCCTCAGTGGCCGGTCTTCGGGTCGTACGTGGCGGACTCCACCGGAATCTCGACCTCGACGGGGTCGGACGCGGCGAAGTGCAGTTCGACGTTCACCGTCCCGCCCTGTACCGGCTTGTTCTTCAGCTTCTCGAACATCAGATGGTTTCCGCCGCTCTTGAACACGAGTTGACCGTGTGCGGGCACGTCCAGGGACGCGACCTCCTCCATCGACGACCCGACGGTCTTGTGGAGGGTGACGCTTCCCGCCGCGGTGCTGGTGACGGAGGTCAGCTCGTCCTTCGCACCGCCCTTGTTGACGATGGTCAGGAAACCGGCGGCCATGGTGTCGGAGACGGGCTGCGGGATGTAGGCGTCCCGGACGGACAGGTCGGCCCGCCCGTCGGAGTCCGACCCGCACCCCGCGAGCAGCAGCGCCCCGGTGATCACGGCGGTCGGTACGGCGAGCAGCCGCGCGGGCCGGGCGGGCTTCACGCGGCTCACGGGTTGGCACCCTTGACGATCTTGGGGAGGTCCTTGGTGTAGTCGTCGACGGTGGCGTCCTCGCCGTACAGCAGGTATCCCGCGTCGGTCTTCGGGGAGAAGGCGACGACCTGGGTGCCGTGGGTGGAGACGATCTTGCCGTTCTTGTCCTTGTGCGGCGCCTCGACGGAGATGCCGACGGTGCGGGCGGCGGCCTGGATGGTCGCGAACTTCCCGGTCAGGCCGACGACCTGCGGGTCGATGCCCTTGAGCCACGTGCCGAGCGCGGCCGGGGTGTCGCGGTCCGGGTCGGTGGTGACGAACACGACGCGCAGTTCGTCCTGCTCGGCCTTGGACAGCTGCTTCTTGGCGACGGCGATGTTGTTCATCGTCAGCGGGCAGACGTCCGGGCAGTTGGTGTAGCCGAAGTAGATCAGCGTCGGGTGGCCCGCGGTCTCCTTGCGGAGGTCGTAGCTCTTGCCCTGGGTGTCGGTGAGGACCAGGGCGGGCTTGGTGAAGGGCTGGTCGAGCACGGTCGCGGCCTGCTGCTTGCCGTCCTCGGAGACGACGGCGACGGGGCTGCTGCCGCTGTCGCCGCTGCCGCAGGCGGAGAGGGTGAGGGTGGCGGCGGCGAGCAGCGCGGCCACGGCGAACGTCTTCTTGCGCATAGAGAAATGTCCCAGATGTGTGAACTCCGGCGCGCACCGGGGTGTACGGGGCAGGTGTACCGGGATGTACGACAGGGCGTACGGCCCCCGGTGCGCACCGTCGAGGAGCAGGCGCCGGGCGGCGGCGGCCGCCCGACGCGGGGGTGGGCTCAGGCCTCGGTCGTGGTCCGACGGCGGCCGGCGAGCACCCCGTACGCCACACCGGCGGCGCCGACGACGATGCCGACCACGCCGAGGACCCGGGCGGTGGTGTCACTGCTGTCGGAGTCGGAGGCCGCCTCGGTCGTCGAGGCGGCCGCCTTGGCGTCGTCGGAGGTCTCGTCGGAGGCGTCCTCGGCGGTCGTGCCGTGGGAGTGTTCGTCCTCGGAGGCGGCGGCCAGGGTGAGCACCGGGGCCGGGTTCTCCGGCTCCTCCGCGCCGTCCTCCTGGACCTCGATCCACCGCACGACCTCCTTGTTGGAGTACGTCTGGATCGCCTTGAAGACGAGTTCGTCGGCGTCCTCGGGGAGCGCGCCCACGGAGACCGGGAACTTCTGGAAGTAGCCGGCCTCGATGCCCTTGCCGGTGGCCGTCCAGGTGATCTTGGAGACGGCCTCGGAGATCTGCTTGCCGTGCAGCTCGATGGGCTTGGCGAGCTTCGACTTGGTGACCGCGATCGTCCAGCCGTTGATCGGCTCCGGCATCGCGGAGGCCAGCGGGTGGTCGGTCGGGAAGGTGACCTCGAGCTTGGTGGTCGAGGCGTTGTCCCGCTCGTTGGGAACCTTGAAGTCGACGACCGCGTAACCGCCCTTGGCGGCGGTGCCCTCGGCGGCGACGCTGACGTGCGCGAAGGCGGGCGAGGACAGGACCAGAACGGCGGAACCGGCGACGGCAGCGGCGGCGGCGACGCGGGAGGCGATACGAGAGGCCTTCATGACAGCGAGCACTCCACTCTGAGTGAATCTGCGGGTGGGAGAGGCGTGGGCAGGGATGTGCGCACGCGCGCGTGCCGCACGACGGCGGCCGTTCCCCCCGATGTGGAGTGCGGGTCGTGTCGCGTCAGGCAGCGAGGACGAGAAGGGATACGGCCGGCGGGCCGCGCCTGATCACCGAGTGCTGGAGTGCGGTCGTCCGGGGTGCGGGCGCCGCAGCGAGCAACGCCGTGCGCGGGACGCGCGGTTGCGCTCCGGGAGCGGCGGGCAGCCCGGCGAGCAGGGCGCGCACCAGCGCGAGCGCCCCGCGCAGGGAGCGGACGAGCGCCGCCTCGGTGACGCCGTGAGCCGACAGCGCGAGCAGCCGCAGCAGGGCGCTGTCACCGCGGCGCAGCAGCCATCCGGCGGCGACGGCCGCGAGGACGTGGCCGAGCAGCATGGGCAGGGACGGCAGCAGGGACATCGAGGTGCCGGCGGTGGTCAGGGCGTCCGCGGGATGATGCGCGGCCCCCATCCCGCTCATGCCGCTCATCCGCGTACCGCCCCCGGCGGCGTGGGTGTCGCCGCCGCTCGTGTAGAGCCGCGCGTCGACGAGGATCCGTCGGGCCTGGGCGGGGCTGATCGCCGCCGCCGTGGCCCCGCACACCAGCCGGGCCGCCCGTTCGACGAGCGTGGCGTCGGACATGGCCGACACCGTGGTCGAGGCGGAGGCGGAGGCGGAGGCGGCGTGCTGGCCGAGTCCGAACAGGGTGTGCAGCACGGTCTGCCCGACCGCGAGGAGCACCGCCATGCCCGGCAGCGACCGTTCGCGTCCGGCGAGCGGCGCCACGACCGCGAGGGCGCCCAGGAATCCCGCGCCCAGCGTCCACAGCGGAACCGTCGCGCAGGAGGCCATGGTGTGCCCGGCCCCGGCCAGCACGACGCAGACCGCGGCGAACACCGCGGCCCGCAGCAGCCGTAGATCGCTGCCGGAGCGCTCGCTGTGGGGGGCAGTCATGGCGGGCTCATCATCGCACTGGCCTTACCGCGGTCATACGGCAGGTCCACAAGATTCCGTACGATGCGGAAGATCAGCTTCTGTAATGACTGGTACGACTGATGGCCCTGAGTCCCACATACACCGATTTCAGGACCGCGGGCATCCCCCATATGGGCGGCATCACGTGGAATTCGCGCTTACACAGGGCCTTGAGGGGGCAATACGTATCGGTATGTCGAGCCGCGGCCTGGAGGCTGGAGCATGAGCATCTGGTGGTCACTCCATCTGCGGCGCGACGCCGCGAGCGTTCCGCTCGCCCGCCGCCTGCTGCTCGGCACCATGGAGACGGCGGGCGTCGATCCCGACGTCAGTTACGACCTTTCCGTCGCCCTGAGCGAGGCCTGTGCCAACGCCGTCGAGCACGGCGGGGGCGCCGCGCGCGGCGGCTGTTCGGAGGCGTACCGCGTCACCGCCTACCTCGACGGTGAGAAGTGCCGCATCGAAGTCGCCGACTCGGGACCGGGTTTCGTCGGTGGGCGCACCCCCCGCGTCGACCGCTCCCTTCCCGGCGACACCTCTCTCGAGCACGGTCGCGGCCTCTATCTCATCCAGGAACTCGCCGACCATGTCCACATCGGCAACAAGCCGGGGCGCAGCGGCGCGGTGGTGAGCTTCGACAAGATCCTCAAGTGGCGCAAGGACGCTCCCCTCATGGCCGTCTGACCGTTTTTCAGGCGCGACAGGAGCGCCCGCTGGAGCGCCCGCCCCGTTCTCGGCGTTTTCTCGGCACTCTCAGGTTCCTCTCAGCGCTCGCTCACGCCACTGACGGGGGCCCTTCCTACGTTCATGTTCATGACGGGAAACCACAAAGACTCCACCCTCACCCGGCGCCGCGCCCTCGCGGTGACCGGCGGCACGGTCGCGGCCGGCGGACTCGCCGTCGCCGGATACCAGTCGGCCTTCGCCGACACGGCCACGGTCACCGCGGCGAGCGCGTCGGCGTCCGCCACCTCGACCTCCACGAGCAGCAGCTGTATGACGCTGATGACGAGCGTCACGGAAGGGCCCTACTACCTCGACGGTGCCTTGGTGCGCAAGGACATCACCGAGGGCAAGAGCGGCGTGCCCCTGACCCTGCGTCTCACCGTCGTCGACGCCACCGACGGCTGCACGCCGGTCTCCGGGGCCGCTGTCGAGATCTGGCACTGCGACGCCTGGGGCTACTACTCCGGCTACACGACGGCCAACCCCGGCGGTTCGGCCCCCGCGGAGAGCGAGGACGGCTCCACCGCCGACGACGACACCTACCTGCGTGGCTATCAGATCGCCAACGCCAACGGGGTCGTCAAGTTCGAGACGATCTTCCCGGGCTGGTACACCCCGCGCACCTGCCACATCCACCTCAAGGTGCACACGGGTGGCCAGAAGGAGGACGGCACCTACGAGGGCGGCAAGGTCAACTACACCGGCCAGCTCTTCTTCCCCGACGACATCGCCGAGGAGATCTTCACCCTGGAGCCCTACGCGAAGCACTCCGGCAGCTACACCACCCTCGACAACGACATGGTCTACGACGGCGGTGGCACCTCCAGCGGTCTGCTGACCCTGAAGGCCGTGCACAAGGCCGACCCCTCCAAGGGCTACAAGGGATCCATCACCCTGGGTGTCGACCCCGACGCCGAGAACACCGGCGCGGGCGGCGGAGGCGGCGGCACGCCCCCGAGCGGCGAAGCCCCGACGGGAACTCCGCCCAGCGACGCCCCGTCGGCGTCCGCCTCCTCGTAGAGTCGGTACATGACAAGCCGCGAGGACGAGGCGCTCGCGCAGGCCGCCGTGGCCGCGCTGACGGGTCAACTGGCCCTGGCCCCCAAGCCGGGCCTGCCCGACCCACGTGACCTGGCCGCCCGCGTCACCCGCAAGGACCACCGCGGGCTGCGCTGGTCGGCGAAGGCGCTCGCACCCGGCCTCGCGGCGATGGCCGCGGCCGCCCGCCGCACCGGCGAACCCACGCCCCGGCTCCGCGCGGAGCTGGGCGCGATCGGGAGGTGCACCGAGCATTCGGTGGGCCTCGCCGGCGGCGGGCACCGGGGTGCGCTGTGGACGCTCGGTCTGCTGGTGGCGGCGGCCGCCCTCGACACCCGCGCGCGGGGCGTCGAGGTCGCCGCGACCGCGAAGCGGATCGCCGCCCACCCCGACCGGGCCGCCCCACGGCGGCCCTCGCGGGGCGCGACGATCTCGGCGACGTACGGCGCGGCCGGCGCCCGCGGCGAGGCGCGCGCCGGTTTCCCGCACGTGCGGCGGGCCCTCGACGCGCTCGCCACGGCCCGCGCGGCCGGCGCGGACGAACCCGAGGCACGACTCGACGCCCTGCTCACCGTCATGTCCACCCTCCAGGACACCGAACTCCTGCACACCGCGGGCCCTCTGGGCTTGCGTCATGTGCAGGCCGGCGCCCGCGGTGTCCTGGAGGCGGGCGGCACGGCGACCCCGGCAGGCCGAGCGGCGCTCGGCGACCTCGACGCCGACCTCCACACACGCGCGTGGAGCCCTCGCGGAAGCGCGGGCCTTCTGGCGGGCGCACTCTTCGTGGACTCCCTGCCGGTGACCGCACCCGGCCACGCGACCTGAGCCGGACGACGCCGGACGACGCCGAAAGCCGACGGAACCCGCCGGAGGGCGCCGGATGGCGACGCAAGATGACGGATGACGGATGACGGGAGACGGCGGCCGCGGTCTCGGGCCACCCAGGGCCACCTCCGGGCGGGTCCGAGGAGGCCATGACGGGCCCCTGGTGGGCTCGGGACCGCGCCGCCCTCAGCTCACCGGGATCAGCGCGCCCCGCGGCTCGGTGGTCCGGCCGGCCTGGGCCCGACGGGCCGCCGGGCCCATCGCGTACGACGCCGCGACCATCGCCGCGCCCAGCAGCAGCCAGCCCGGGGTGCCCCACCCGACCAGCAGCCAGGTCAGGACCAGCGGGCCGAGGGTGCGGGCCACCGTGACACCGGTGCCGAACAAGCCCTGGTACTCGCCCACGCGGTCGGCCGGCGCCAGGTCGAAGGAGAGCTGCCAGGAGCCCGCAGACTGCCCCATCTCCGCGATCACCTGAAGCACCGACCCCAGCACCAGCACGCCCGCCGCCACCCACGGCGAGGCACCCGAGGACAGGGCGAACACCGCGCACGCGGCGCACATCACCCAACCCGCCCGGCGCAGCGCGCGCGTGGCGCTCGCCGGCCCCGTCACGCCCCGCGCCGCCCGCACCTGGAACACCGTCACCACGGCGGTGTTGAGCACGAACAGCGCGGAGACCAGCCAGGCGGGGGCCCCGGTCCGCTCGGTGATCCACAGCGGCAGCACCAGGCTGAGGAGCGGCATCCGCAGCAGCAGCACGGTGTTCAGGAGCGCCACCAGGGCGTACGGCCGGTCCCGCAGCACACCCAGGCCGCTCCCGCGCGGACGGACGGCCGCGGGAGCCACCCGGGGCAGCCGGGCGAGCAGCGACGCGCACACCAGGAAGCTCGCCGCGTCGACCACGAACACCGCGAGATACGCCTCTCGTGTCCCGGCGTGCAGCGCGAGCCCACCGAGCCCGGCGCCGACGGCCAGACCCGCGTTGAGGGTCGCCTGGAGCCGCGCGAGCAGCCCCGTCCGCTCACCGACGGGCACCAGCCCGGCCAGCAGGGCCTGCCGGGCCGCCGCGAGCCCCGACTGGGCTGCCGCGTACCCGCACGCCACGAGCACGAACGGCACGAAGCCGCTCACGAGGGTGAAGGACGCCACCGCGAGCCCGGTCGCGAGGGCCAGCAGCACCGCCGTCCCGCGCGCCCCGCGCCGGTCGGCCAGTCGCCCCAGCGGCACCCCGGCCAGCGAGCCGAACGCCCACCCGAGGGTGAGCCCGAGGCCCACGCGCGCGGGGGCGAGACCGATCACCTGGGTGAAGTAGAGGGCCGACGTCGTGTAGTACGCGCCGTCCCCGACCGAGTTGCTCAACTGCGCGAGAGCGAGCAGCCGCCGTGGGCGAGTCTTCGACATACCGATGACGCTAGAGGCGCAGTGGACCGCCCGACAGCACCAATCACAGGCCGCGAAACTGGTCCAATCCGGGCCCCGGTCCTGTCCGGATCCCGCCCCGACCCTGCCCGCATGCGTCCCGGATCCCTCCCGGATCGTGCCCCGGTCCCTCCCGGATCCCGCCTCCGTCCTGGCCGATTCGCCGGCCCGGGTCCGATCAGGCCCGGCCCAGGATCTTCGCCAGCGCGTCCAGCGCCTCCGGATACAGCCGCTCCCGGGGCGTCCCGTACCCCACGACCAGGCCCTGGGGACGTCCCGCGCCGGGTGTGTGCCAGTGCTCGCCGAGACGGCCCACCGCGAGGCCCTCCGCGTCCGCGCGCGCCAGCACCTCCGCCTCGTCGTCGACCTCCACCAGGGCGTGCAGCCCGGCCGCGATCCCGCGTACACCCCGGCGCGCGCCCACCCGTTCGAGAAGCAGGTCCCTGCGGCGGCGGTAGCGCAACCGGCACGCGCGTACGTGCCGGTCGTAGGCGTGGCTGTGGATCAGCTCGGTGAGCGCGAGCTGTCCGATGGACTCGGTGTGGTGGTCGCTGTGCAGCTTGGCGTCGGCGACCGCGTCCACCAGGTGCGGCGGCAGCACCATCCAGCCGAGCCGCAGCGCGGGCCCGAGCGTCTTGGAGGCGGTGCCGAGATAGACGACCTGCCCCGGTGCCATGCCCTGGAGCGCGCCGACCGGCTGCCGGTCGTAGCGGAACTCCCCGTCGTAGTCGTCCTCGACGATCAGCGCGTCACGCGCGCGTGCCCACTCGGTCAGCGCGCGTCGCCGCCCCGGGTGCAGCGTCACGCCGGTCGGGTACTGGTGCGCGGGCGTGACGACCACGGCCGCGGCGTCGCCCAGTTCATCGACCCGTACCCCGCGCTCGTCCACCGGCACCGGCGTCACGGTCCCGCCGTTGCGTCGTACGACCTCGCGGTGGAAGGGCAGCCCGGGGTCCTCCATCGCGATCCCGCCGCCGCCCAGCACGCGCGTGAGGAGCGCGAGACCCTGCACGTATCCGGACGTGATCACGATCCGCTCGGGCGGCGCGATGACGCCCCGCGCCCGCCCCAGGTACCCCGAGAGGGCGGTGCGCAGCTCGATGCGGCCGCGCGGGTCGCCGTAGTCGTACGCCAGGGAGGGCGCCGTCGCGATGGCCCGGCGCAGCGCGCGCAGCCAGGCCGCGGCCGGGAACGTCCCGACGTCGGGGCTGCCGGGCCGCAGGTCGAAACGCGGCTCACGCGCGCGTGCGGCGGCGCCGAGTGGTTCGGCGGCGTCGGACGGCAGGGCCGCGACCCGGGTGCCCGAGCCCTGCCGCGCCGTCAGATAGCCCTCGGCGACCAGCTGGTCGTAGGCGGCCTTCACCGTGTTGCGTGAGATGCCGGCCTCGGCCGCGAGCCGCCGGGTGGCCGGCAGCCGGCTGCCGGGCGCCAGCCGCCCCTCACGCACGGCGTCCCGCAGAGCCCGTTCCAGCCCCGTCCGCCGCCCTTCGGCGGCATCCGGTTCCAGATGCAGGTCGACTCCGACACCGGACAAGAAGTCGTTCACACGGTCCCCCTGGACAGAAGCGCCCCTGGACAGGCGAATGGCCGGGCACCCACCAGTACCCGGCCATCGGTCGGCGATGTGTCAGCCCTTCAGCGAAGCCATCCACGCCTCGACCTCGTCGGAGCGGCGCGGCAGGCCGTCCGACAGGTTCCGGTTGCCGTCCTGCGTGACGAGGATGTCGTCCTCGATCCGGACGCCGATCCCCCGGTACTCCTCGGGCACCGTCAGGTCGTCGGCCTGGAAGTACAGTCCGGGCTCGACCGTCAGCACCATGCCGGGCTCCAGCGTTCCGTCGACGTACGACTCCACGCGCGCGGCGGCGCAGTCGTGGACGTCCATGCCGAGCATGTGACCGGTGCCGTGCAGCGTCCAGCGGCGCTGGAGACCGAGCTCCAGGACCCGCTCGACCGGCCCCTCGACCAGGCCCCACTCGACGAGCCGTTCGGTCAGCACGCGCTGCGCGGCGTCGTGGAAGTCGCGGTACTTGCCGCCGGGCCTGACGGCCTCGATGCCGGCCTCCTGGGCGTCGTACACGGCGTCGTAGATCTTCTTCTGGATCTCGCTGTAGCGGCCGTTGACCGGCAGCGTGCGCGTGACGTCGGCGGTGTAGTACGTGTGGGTCTCCACGCCCGCGTCGAGCAGCAGCAGATCGCCCGAGCGGACCGGGCCGTCGTTGCGCACCCAGTGCAGCGTGCAGGCGTGCGGTCCGGCGGCGGCGATGGTGCCGTAGCCGATGTCGTTGCCCTCCACCCGCGCGCGCAGGAAGAACGTGCCCTCGATGTAGCGCTCGCTCGTCGCCTCGGCCTTGTCGAGGACCTTCACGACGTCCTCGAAGCCGCGCACCGTCGAGTCGACGGCCTTCTGGAGCTCGCCGATCTCGAAGTCGTCCTTGACGAGTCGGGCCTCCGAGAGGAAGGTGCGCAGTTCCTCGTCGCGCTCGGCGGTGATCTTGTCGGTCAGGGCCGCCTCGATGCCCGCGTCGTGGCCGCGCACGACCCGCACCGGGCCGGTGGCCTCGCGCAGCCGGTCCGCCAGTTCGCGCACGTCGGAGGCCGGGATGCCGTACAGCTTCGCCGCCTCGGTGAGCGAGTGCCGGCGACCGACCCACAGCTCGCCCTGACCGGACAGCCAGAACTCGCCGTTCTCACGGTCGGAGCGCGGCAGCAGGTAGATCGTGGCCTTGTGGCCGTCGGCGACGGGTTCCAGGACGAGGACGCCGTCCTCCGTCTGGTTGCCGGTGAGATACGCGTACTCGACGGAGGCGCGGAAGGCGTATTCCGTGTCGTTCGAGCGGGTCTTCAGGTTGCCCGCGGGGATCACCAGGCGCTCGCCGGGGAAGCGCGCGGAGAGCGCGGCGCGGCGGGCGGCCGTCTCGGCGGCCTGGGCGATCGGCTCCAGGTCACGCAGCTCCGTGTCGGCCCAGCCGGACTTCATGCTCTCGGCCAGCTCGTCGGAGACGCCTGGGTACAGGCCGTTCTTCCGCTGCTTGATGGGCTCCTCGGACTCAGTCTCCGGGCCCGCTGCGGTAGCAGCTTCATCCGGCACTGCCGGGGTGAGCTCGTCGGCCACGGTCATCCTCCTTGATACGGCACTGGACCCCCTCCATCGTACGGACGTACGTAAGGGGGTCCAGGCCGGATGCACCTGTTACCGGGCCGGTCACCCGATGTCACCGCCGCGCTACTCGAAGCGGGCCGCCAGCAGCACCACGTCCTCGTCGCCGTCCCGCTCGGCCGCTCCGTCGGGCAGCAGCGTGCGCAGTACGTGGTCGGCGATCGCGCCGGGGTCGTGCCGCAGCGGCTTCGGGATCCCGGCGGCGGCCGCGTGCAGCCGGGCGAAGGCGCGGTCGGTGGGGTCGCCGGTGCGGCGCAGCAGACCGTCCGTGTAGAGCAGAACCGTCTCGCCGGGCTCGGCCTCCAGTTCGACGCTCGGCGCCTCCCAGCAGGCCAGCATGCCCAGCGGGGCGGAGACGGACGTCTCGACGAACTCCGTGCGCCGTTCGCCGACCAGCAGCGGCGGACAGTGCCCGGCGCCGGCCAGAGTGATCTTGCGCAGGGCGGGTTCGCAGTAGGCGAACAGGGCGGTGGCGGAGCGGGCGGGCTCGGTCAGCCGCAGCAGCAGCTCCAGGTCGGACAGGACGGCGACGGGGTCCTCGCCCTCCATCACGGCGTATGCCCGCAAGGAGGCCCGCAGCCGGCCCATCGCGGCGACCGCGCTCGGCCCGGACCCGGTGACGGACCCGACGGCGAGGCCCAGCGCGGCGTCCGGCAGCGGCAGCGCGTCGTACCAGTCACCGCCCCCGCGCGGCCCCGTGTGATGCCGGGCGGCGAGCTGGACGCCGGGCACGCGCGGCAGCCGGGAGGGCAGCAGCTCCTCGGCCATCGTCTTCATGCACACGCGCGTGCGTTCGAGTTCCAGGAGCCGCGCCAGGTGCTCGGCGGCGTACCGGACGTAGAGGCCGATCAGGTGGCGCTGACGCTCGTCCGGCTCGGCGGGTTCGTCGTAGAGCCATACGGCCGCGCCCAGGCGTCCCGGCGCGTCGTCCGTCTCCAGGGGCAGTGCGTAGCTGGCGGCGTAGCCGAGGCGGGCGGCCACCTCCCGGTGGCGGGGGTCCATGCCGTCCTCGGCGAACAGGTCGGGCTCGGCGATCTCCCCCTCTCCGCCCGGCAGTCCTTCGAGGATGCGGCCGTAGGACAGGGCGCTGCGCGGCACGGTCTCGATGTGGCCGAGGTCGGCGCGGCCGAGGCCCAGTCCGATCATGGTGTCCGGCCCCAGACCGTCGGCGGGCTCGAGGACGAGAAGACCGCGCCGGGCGCCCACGAGAGCGGCTCCGGCGTGCAGCAATTCCTGGAGGGCCGTCGGCAGGGAGTCCGTGCGGGCGAGGCGTTCGGTGAGTTCGTGGAGGGTGGTGAGGTCGGAGACCCAGCCGGCCAGCCGGTCCGTCAGAAGGGCGCCCGGGCCGGTGGAGCCGGGTGCGCCGGAGGGGGCCGCGGGGACCGTCGCAACGCCCGGGGTGACGGGCGCGGGCGCGACAGTGTGTGCGGGTGAGGGAACCGTTGAATCGATTCCAGCCACTTTCGGAGGGTGAGGGGCGTTCATGGTGTCCGGCTCTCGGACCGGAGCGTATTGCTCAAAAGCATCGCAAACCCCCATGTCATTCTGCGCCGCTAGCGGTGTCTCCACATGTACACGCACTCGTGAGGGGATGTCCAGCATTGTCCTGTTGGGATTGCTGGTGTCCGTGGGGTCTTTGGGAGAATCGGGCACAGTTCTTCCGGCTCCCTTGCGGAATTGTAAAGTTGGCTTAAAAATGCCTCGGGTAACGGGCGATTGCGGTCGACTGGGCTTGCTCCACGGAGCGTCACAGCGGTCGTGATGGGTACGTACTCGGTAGGGACCAGGTGTCGTCGGGAGCTCGTTGGGAGCCTTCCGGAACCTGGTGACCGGCCCGGGCGTCATAGTCATCGACGACCGTGCCCCATCCTCCCGTGGCGGAGGCGGAGAGAAATACGCGCGACGTTAAACGCCAGACTTCGCCACCCCACGCCACGCCCAGGCATTAGATGGATGCAAGTCGGACGGAGTGGCCGCGGAAGCAGCCACCGCTCGACCCTGAGGGGTTCCCCCTGTCTCGTACAGGGGTGTGATGCGCCAACAGGTACGCACAGTGAAGTGATCGACACATGATGTGATGTGGCCCACGGTGTTGCCAGCGGTGCAACGGAAAGGAACGAGCGCTCATGCGCGAGATCCTCGGAAAGCGACGCAGGCTCCTGTCCCAGTCCAGCGACAGCGGACCTGAGTTGATCGACTCGGCCCTGACCTTCGCGACGGAATGGCAGTGGCCCGTCCTCCCGGGCGTGACGGCGGACCCGCAGGGGCGTTCCCGCTGCGGCTGTCCCGACCCGGAGTGCACGGTCCCCGGTGCTCACCCCTTCGACCCCGGCCTTCTCGCGGCCACCACCGAAGCGCGCATGGTGCGCTGGTGGTGGACCAACCGGCCGACCGCACCGATCATCCTGGCCACCGGGGGTACGGCTCCCTGCGCGGTCAGCCTCCCCGCCCTCGCGGCCTCGCGCGCGCTCGTGGCGCTCGACCGGCAGGGCATCCGCCTCGGCCCGGTCGTGGCCTCGCCCACCCGCTGGTCGTTCCTCGTCCGGCCCTACACGATGGAGCAGCTGGGTGAGCTGCTCTACGCCAAGGACTTCGTGCCCGGCTCCCTGCGGTTCCACGGCGAGGGCGGCTACATCGCCCTGCCTCCGTCCGAGACGGGCCGCGGCGACATCCGGTGGGAGCGCGCGCCGCTCCCCGGTTCGGCCTCGCCCTGGGTGCCCGACGTCGAGGCCGTGGTGGACGCCGTCGTCGACGCCCTCACTCGTACGGGTGTGAGCGCGCCCGAGTTGTAGGGGTGTCGGGCGCGCGCCGGACAGGACACCGGCGTTCGCCCTCTATCTTCCGCTACATGAACCTTCGTCTCCTCGCCCTCGGGGGCGCCGTGGCAGGCGCGATCGCGCTGCCTCTGGCCATGGCGTCCGCGGGGCCGGCCGGCGACGAAGGGCGTACGGCCGACGCCGTCGACGTGTCCGACGCACGCGCGACCGGCGGTACGGATCCGAAGGCGCCGCCCGTCGCGCCCTCCCGGTCCCCGCTGCTGCTCGGCCTGGGGCTGGCCACCGCCGCCCGCTGCGGCCCCGAACTCACCTCCCCCGACGGCGTGGAGGCGCAGACCTGCGTGCTGTCCCAGGGCGAGGACAGCTGGGCGCGCACCTACTACCGCAACGCCACCGGACGCGCCCTGGACGCTTTCCTGAGCCTCATGGGGCCCGAGGGGCGCACCGTGCGGACGCGCTGCGCGGTGGGCGCCGAGGACGAGCCGGAATCCTGCGAGACACCGCATGAACGGACCCGCGGCGAACTGGCGGCGTACACAGCGATCGCGGAATTCGCGCGAGCGACCGACGACGGGCCACTGCTCCTGCGCTCCGGGAGCAACTCCCGCGCTGATACGGGCAGTTGACGTTCGACCGCAGCCTGTAAACGGCGCCGGGCAGGAAAAAACCCGGTTGCTGACGACGGGGGATGCATCAGCAACCGGGCAACTCGAACGGTAACAAGAGATCTGCTCCAAGCAAATTCGATCTCTTGTTTTCATCGGTATTCCGGACACCGGCGAATCGGCCTTTCTCGCGCCGACTCACCCTGAGCGGGCGGCAGTTGTGAGCGGAGTCACGCCACCCGCCGACGGGCGCGATGCTGACCGGTCGGTCAGTCCGGCCGGGGTCCGTACCCGTGTGTCAGCTGAGCGTCACCTGTCGGTTGGTCAGGCCGCCCCGCGCGCGCCGCTCTTCGGCGGTGAGCGGTGCGTCCGAGGCCAGGGCGGCGGCGAGCCGCTCGGCGAACTCGGTGGCCGGCTTCTCCACGTCGTCCGCCGTGACCGCGCTCGGCAGGTCCCAGACCGGCACCGTCAGACCGTGCGCCCGGAAGGAGCCGACCAGGCGCGTGCCCTCGCCGAGGCTCGAACGGCCCGCCGCGTGCAGCCGCGCGAGGGCGTCCAAAAGCCGCTCCTCCGGGTGCGGCATGACCCAGCGCAGGTGGTTCTTGTCCGGCGTCTCGCACCAGTACGCGGCGTCCACTCCGGTCAGCTTCACGGTCGGGATCGCCGCCGCGTTGGCGCGCTCCAGGGAGGCGGCCACCTCCGGCGCGGCGTTCTCCGGGTCCGGGACCCAGAATTCGAAGCCGCTGTGCACAACTGGCTCGAACGCGCCTTCGGCGGCGAGCAGATCCTGCATCCGCGGACCGTCGGCCGGGGCGCGGCGCGCCTGCACCGGAGTGCCGGGGTCCGCCTCCAGCGCCCGCCGCAAGGTGTCGGCCAGGTCGCGGCTGATGTCGCCCGACGGCGTGTCGTTCTGCAGACCGAGCAGCACCGAGCCGTCGTCGCGGCGCAGGGCGGGCCAGGCCATCGGCAGCACGGTGGCGAGCGTGACGGACGGGACGCCCTCGGGCAGACCGTCCTTCAGCGTCAGCTCGACCGTGGCGGCCGGCACCAGCTCGCGCAGCGCCACCCAGTCGCCCTCGCCCGGCAGGCCCTCGAAGGGACGCTGCACCAACTCGGTCACGGCATGTGCGGCGGCCCGGCCGTGACAGGCCTTGTAGCGGCGGCCGCTGCCGCAGGGGCAGGGCTCCCGCGCGCCGACGACCGGGATGTCCGCGTCGGTGGGCTGCGGCCGCTTGGCCTTCGTCTGGGGTCGCTTCTTGGCCATCTGGGTGTCTCCCGGCTACGGCTCGTCTGGTACGGCGGGAGCCTAGCCGTTCGTACGCTCCGTCACGGGAACCTGTGGACGACGCGGGGGCTGTGGACAACGATCACCGCGCCCCGCCCCGCGCGTTTCTCCGGCCCCGTCTCGGGCCCCGGCTCCGGGCCACCCCGGCCGACCTCGACCGCTTCGCACTGCTTCCGAACCGCTTGCGACCGCTTCCGGTCTAGTCCAGGTCGTCGAAGGCGTCCGCGAAGTCCAGGCCGGGCATCGACGCCACCGACGGGGCCGCGACCCGGGACGCGAAGTCGTCGCGCCGGCAGCCCGCGTCCGGGTCGTACACGTCGGCGTGGACGACGACCCACACGGTGACCTCGCCACGGGCGTCGTCCCGCACGCCCCAGTCGTCGGCCAGCGCCGTGATGATGTTGAGTCCGCGGCCACCGTGCGCGGTGACGGAGGGGGTGGCCGGGGCCGGACGGGTCGGACCGCCGCCGTCGGTCACCTCGACCACCAGCCGGCCTCCCGGATCGACGCGCCACGCCGCCCGGACGTCGCCGTCCCCGGCCAGGGCGTCGCCCAGCGGTCTGCCGTGCTTGCACGCGTTGCTCAAAAGTTCGGAAAGGATCAGTACGGCGTCGTCGATGACCGTTTCCGACACCCCGCCCCTGCGCAGCTGATCGCGCATGCGGTGTCGCGCGTTCCCCACGCCCGCCGGGCCATGGGATACGGCCATGCTCGACGACGCGGGCACCTCCTGTGCCACCACCAACGCCACCCCCGAGACCTCCTTCGCCCCACGCCACGGTGTGGATGCCCCATTGGCCTGTACCGGAAACCGGCCAATGCGGCCTCTGCGACGCATTCGGCTTGGTCGAACACGGACCGAACGCGCCGGAGCACTCCCTGTGAGGGGCCTGTCAGTGAGTGGCTGAATTTGGACGGTATGGCTGAGAACGGAGGATGCTGTAACGCCGCTGTGCGGTCAAGAGGTATGGACGGGGTGGACGGGGCTTGTGTGACTTCTGTGACCTCTGTGACCTCTGTGCCGTAACTCGGGCACTCGGCGGCTGGGCAGCGCAGCGGTTCGGCGGCTGAGAAGCTTGGCGGCCCGGCAGCTCAGCGGCCCAGTCGGCGCAGCACCTCGCGCGGGCGGTTGGTGATGATGGCGTCGATGCCCAGCTCGACGCAGAGATCGACGTCCTCCGGCTCGTTCACCGTCCACACGTGCACCTGGTGGCCGGCCGCCTTCAGGCGCTCGATGTACGCCGGATGGTTGCGCACGATCCGGATCGAGGGGCCGGCGATCCCGACCCCCGCGGGCAGCCGCCCGTCGCGCAGCCGGGGCGAGACGAACTGCATGAGGTAGACCGTCGGCACCGTGGGCGCGGCGGCACGCACGCGATGCAGCGAGCGGGCCGAGAAACTCATGATCCGCACCGGGGACTCGGCCGCCGAGGCCGGCGCGTCCAGGCCGAACCGCTTCAGCAGCACCAGCAGCCGCTCCTCCACCTGTCCGGCCCAGCGCGTCGGATGCTTGGTCTCGATGGCCAGTTCCACCCGGCGCCCCGCGTCGGAGACGAGCTCCAGCAGCCGCTCCAGGGTCAGGACGGAGGTCTCCTCGCGGTCCTCGGGCCGGACCTCCCAGTCGGGGTCCTCCACGCGCGCGTGCCAGGCCTCGCGGGCCTCCCGTGTCTTCCAGGAGCCGAAGTCCAGCGCCGAGAGGTCGGCGAGCTCCAGGGCGGAGACCGCCCCGCGGCCGTTGGACGTACGGTTGACGCGACGGTCGTGCACGCAGACGAGATGGCCGTCCGCGGTCAGCCGTACGTCGCATTCGAGGGCGTCCGCACCGTCCTCGATCGCCTTCTTGTACGCGGCCAGGGTGTGCTCGGGGGCCTCCTCGGAAGCCCCGCGGTGGGCGACGACTTGAATGTGGTGCTGCCGTGCGTGGGTCACCGCGTCATGGTGCCATCGGCACCCGGTCGTCTGAGAACCCTCTGAGATGTTTCGATGATGCGCACTTATTGTGCGTAATGACCTATATAAGGAATGGCCAAGGACCCACAGCCACCGCTTATGGTGCTCTGACGGCCCGTGGGAAAAGCTGAGACGTACGAAAGCACATGCACAGCTTCAGCGCGCCGGGTCGACGACAAAGCGCGCGAAAGCGTGACGAGTGCCGACGAGTCCGACCTAGTGCGACCGACGACAACAGCCGTGGATCGAGGAGAAGAGCTGTGAGCACCGAGAACGAGGGCAAGAACGAGGGCACCCAGGTACCCCCGGCCCCGTCCGCACCCCCCGTGCCGGTGGATTCTCCCTCGGCCTCCCCGCAGGCGCCCGCGCCCGATGCCGGCGCGCCCACGACTCCGCTCCCGGCGGCGCCCGCGCAGGCTCCGGAAGCCGGCCACGCCCCCGCGGGTGCGCCCGAGGGCCACTGGCCGCCGCCCACCGCGCCCCAGGGGGCGTCTGCCCCGACCGAGGGCGACTGGCCGCCGCCGACCGCCCCGCAGGCCGCCCCTGCGCCGCAGGCAGCCCCGGCCGCCGTCGACGACTGGCCGAACCCGGCCCCGACGACGCCCCTCTACGCCGACGCCGGCGCGGGCACGCACGCGTACGGCGCCCCCGGCTCCGGCGACGTCGCCGCCGGCGGTCACGCCGGGGTCGGCGGACCGGGCGGCCCCGGTGGCCACGACGGGACCGTCTGGGGTGCCTCCTACCAGCAGCCCGCGCCCAAGTCGGGCCGTGGCCGCGGCGGGCTCGTCGCCGCCATCCTGGTCGCCGCGCTGGTCGCGGGCGGCCTGGGCGGCGGACTCGGCTACACGCTGGCCAAGAACGACGACGACACCGGCTCGACGACCGTCGCCGCCTCCACCAACAGCGGCGACGTCAAGCGCGACCCGGGCACGGTCGCCGGGGTGGCCGCCACGGCGCTGCCCAGCACGGTCACCATCGAGGCCGAGTCCAGCAGCGGCGAGGGCGGCACCGGTACGGGCTTCGTCTTCGACACCCAGGGTCACATCGTCACCAACAACCATGTCGTCGCGGACGCGGTCGACGGCGGCAAGGTGACGGCCACCTTCCCGGACGGCAAGAAGTACGACGCCGAGGTCGTCGGGCACGCCCAGGGCTACGACGTCGCCGTCATCAAGCTCAAGAACGCCCCCTCGGACCTGAAGCCGCTCGCCCTCGGCGACTCCGACAAGGTGGCGGTCGGCGACTCCACGATCGCGATCGGCGCCCCCTTCGGCCTCTCCAACACGGTCACCACGGGCATCATCAGCGCGAAGAACCGCCCGGTGGCCTCCAGCGACGGCACCAGCAGCGCCGCCTCCTACATGAGCGCCCTCCAGACGGACGCCTCGATCAACCCGGGCAACTCCGGCGGCCCGCTGCTGGACGCCTCGGGCAACGTCATCGGCATCAACTCCGCGATCCAGTCCACCGGCAGCGGTGGCCTGGGCGGCACCACCCAGTCCGGCTCGATCGGCCTCGGCTTCGCCATCCCGATCAACCAGGCCAAATACGTCGCCCAGCAGCTGATCAAGACCGGCGAGCCGGTGTACGCCAAGATCGGCGCGTCCGTCTCCCTGGCGGACTCCACGGAGGGCGCGAAGATCACCGACACGGCCGAGGGCGGCGCCTCCGCGGTCGAGTCGGGCGGCCCGGCGGCCCAGGCCGGCCTCAAGCCCGGCGACGTCATCGTCAAGCTCGACGACATGGTGATCGACAGCGGCCCGACCCTCATCGGCGAGATCTGGACCCACCAGCCCGGCGACAAGGTCACGATCACCTACGAGCGCGACGGCAAGTCCCACACCGTCGACCTCACCCTCGGCTCCCGCAAGGGCGACAGCTGACACCACCCCACCCCGAGCCACGCAGGAGTACGTCCGGCTCCCACAGCAATGAGTGAGGCGGTCCGCCCCGGAAGTCATACGTCCGGAGCAGACCGCCTCTACGCGTTGCGGGCTACGGCATCAGAGAAGCGCACCGTCGGTGATCTGAGTGGCTGTGCCGTTCGCGATGACGACCTCGGCCTCCACGCCCTTCTTGGCGGCCTTCTCCAGGTCGGCCTCCTCGCACGGGGCGTCCACCTTCGAGCCGGCGGTGCCGCAGATCTGGCCCCCGCCCAGGATCACGGTGTCCTCGGCGAGGTAGAAGGCCTGCTGCTCACCGCCGGAGCCCTGGGCCGCAGGACCGTCGACCAGGTACTTGCCGGGCGCCACGTACCGCACGATGCCGTACCAGGTGCCGCTGACGCCCTTGCCCTTGTCGAGGCCCTCCACGACGGTCTCGCCGGAGCCGGACGTGCTCCCGGAACCGGACGCGCTGCTGCCGCCCGACGTACTGCTGCCACCGGACGTGCTACCGGAGCCGGACGTGCTGCCACTGCCGGACGTGTTCCCGGAACCGGAACCGGAGGGGGACGCGGAGGTCCCGCCGGCGCCCTTGGTGCCGGACTTGCTCGCCGTCGCGGACGTGTCGGCCTTGCCGGAGGAGCTGTCGGCGGCGTCGTCGCCCTGGTTGCAGGCCGTCATCAGCAGGGTGCTGCCCAGGAGTGCGGCGGAGACGAGGAAGGCCTTGCGACGGTTGCGGATCATGGGTCAATTCCCCTGCGTGATCGATTGTTTGAGGCTGAGGTGCGGTCGGTTCCTCAGTCCGTGCTTGATCACTATGAGGGGCTCAGGACCAGATCGGATGCGTCGGTCCTTGTTCCCGGACGGCGCCGTCACGTACCCGTGACATGGCCAACGTGATTGCCAGGCAACGAGGTTGCTTCTCCTCGCCCCGCCTCTGGGTCATCGAGGGCCGCCGATCACCTCGCGCCGTTCGCCCAGCAGGCTTCAGCCTCGACCCCCATGGCGCGGCGTGTCGCCCGAGCCTCCGGACCAGAGGGTCGTGTTCCAAGAGGATGGGCCTGGCCGCGCCGAGCAGAGGCTTACTACGGGCCGGCGTGGGACCAGGGACCGGTGCGAGACAGGCGGCGCCGGAGCCCGGAACGTGCGCCAGTGGGCCCCGTGTGGACCATGCTCCCCGATCGGAGTCCACGCCCGGTAGTCTGTATCCGCTCCGCCCCAGGTGGGCAGGGGCGCAGGTGGGTTGCCCGAGCGGCCTAAGGGAACGGTCTTGAAAACCGTCGTGGCAGCGATGTCACCGTGGGTTCAAATCCCACACCCACCGCTTGGCAGGTCAGAGACTTGCAGGTCAGAAGGGGTGCCACTCTCCGGAGTGGTGCCCCTTCTGCGTGGCCTTGGCTCGCCCCGGTCCGCCGGTGTCCCACCTCTGACCGGCGCGCGGCCGACCTGCGGCCAGGGTTCACCGGCCCCTCGGTGACCAGCCCACGCGGCCGACGACCCGGCACGGCGCTTGTGCTGACCGTGGAGCGTCGGGGGCTGTCACGGTTCGGGGCGGTGGGTGGTCATGCGGGCCGCCGATGTGATCGTGCCCCGTGCCTCCCGTGCCGTGAGGCCGATCCGTACGGCCGCCTCGACCAGGTCCTCCGTCAACTCCGGGCCGATGCCGTCCTCGTAGGCCCGGCAGGCCGCCCAGAACAGCCGCGTGTTGCGTTGCCCTTCGTGAGCGGCCAGGACGAACTGGACCAGGCCCCGGCCGTGTGCGCCGCCCGCCGGCGAGCCGGGCCCCGTGCGTGGGGAGCGCGGCGGTGGCAGCAGCAGGCGCAGGAGGGAGCGCGGGCAGGGTGCGGGGGTGAGGTGGGCGGTGCCGGGGGCGGTGGCGTAGACGCCGTGGGCGGTGCGGGAGCCGGGGCCGACCAGGTAGCCGCCGGCGCCCCGGATGTCGATGCCGGGGGCGAGACGGCCGGCCGAGTTGGGGACGACGACGTCCGGCGGCCCGGTGAGCCACAGGTGCCGCCCGCCGGAGGGGGTGAGGACGACGATCGTGGGCGGGATGGTGAAGAGGTGGCGCAGGGCCAGTTCGCGCAGGGTGGCCGTGGAGTCCGTGTCCGACTTGGTGTCCAGGTCGACGCCGATCAGGTGGTGCGGGGGCAGGCCACAGGCGATGCCGTAGCCGGTGGCCCAGGGTGCGGCGGCGAACAGCGCGCGGATGCGGGCCGGGTCGGTGGAGGCGTCGTACACGCCGTGGCCGAAGCGGCCGCACTCGCCGTGGCAGGGCGGTCCCGCCGGCTCGGGGGCGTCGCGGTGGGGGGAGCGCAGGGCCGGGAGTTTCGTCCGGGACAGGGGGATGACGGCCAGGCCGCGTTCGGCGGCCGACAGGGCGTGGGCGAGGGCCAGCGTGGTGGCCTGCCGGGAGTACCGGTCGGTGGTGGCCATGGAAGTAGTGTCGTACATACGTTCGATAATGGGAAGAGGGTGGGCCGCGACGCGCCCGAAGGAGGCCGGCCGGGGCGGAAAAGTGCGGGAACGCTTCGCCCCTTGTGGGGTCCGGAGAGTAGGCGTCCGAATTGTCGGGGGTTATGACGTCATGGGAAAGAAAAGTGGCGCTCGGGTTTATCGACATGTCATCACGCTTGCGTGCGAATTGGGGCTTCCGGGGTGGTTCGCCGGGGATTCGGTGGGCAACTCTGGTCTCGCGACGTCGTCACAAGCGCCGGGGCGGTCGGCCAACTGCCCAGGTCGAAGCCGTATTTCATGCCCTTCGGGTACTCACGTACTTCCGTTCTGGAGGAACACCATGGCAAGCATCCGTACCGTCCGCGCCATCGCCGCCGTCTCCGCCCTCCCGCTGGCAGCCGCCCTCTTCGGCGGCGTCGCGGTGGCGGACAACGGTGGCTTCGCGGACGACGGATCGAACGCGGGTGTCGCGAGCGTCACCGGCAGCGGGGTCGGGCGCGACAACAGCGGCAACTCGGCCACCACACAGCAGAACGCCGTAGGTTCGGGTGCCTCGAATCAGAGCAATACCGCGCAGGTCAACAGGTCCCCGTTCACCGCGGTCAACCAGGGCAACAGCAACGTCGCGCTCACCTTCACCCCGTTGTGGTGGTGACCTGAGGGGGTCGGCGCCCAGCGGCCGGTGGCGGCGGCTGCGGCGGCGGCCGCGGTGGAGGCCCGCGGTCCCGATCCCGGTACCGGAGGGGGTCTTTGTGCCGGGGGGCTGGGGAGGGGGCCAGGGGTGGCCCAGGGGCAGGGGCAGTGGGGAGCTGTGGGGGGCCGGGGGGTGGCAGAAGCCCGGGGGTGGTCCGGGGCAGGGGCTGTGGGGGCCGCGAGGGGTGAAGGGGGTAGGGGGACGCGTCTGCGCGGCGGTGCTTCGGTGCCGCCGCGCAGGCGTTTGTGTACGCGGAAGTGACCTTGACAGAGGCCGGTTTCTGACGGACAGTCAGAAACCGTTCCCGGTAAGTCCTGGCAAGCCTTTCCGCCGGAAGGAGAACGGCCGTGGACGACGAGCTCCACGCGCGGCTCGAGGCCTACGAGGGCCGCTCCGCGGCGGTCGCGGGCGCGGGCCGGGACCCGGTCAACGCGCCCATGATCCGGCACTGGTGCGAGGCGATGGGCGACCGGAACCCCGCGTACACCGGCGCCGGCGCGATCGCCCCGCCCACCATGCTCCAGGCCTGGATCATGGGCGGCCTGAACGGCCACGAGGGGCGCGCGCAGGCCTACGGCGAGCTGCTCTCGCTCCTGGACGAGGCGGGCTGTACCTCGGTCGTCGCCACCGACTGCGAGCAGGAGTACCTGCGTCCACTGCGGCCGGGGGACGAGGTCGTCTTCGACACCGTGATCGAGTCCGTCTCGCCGCGGAAGACCACCAAGCTGGGCACCGGGTACTTCGTCACGACCCGGACGGACGTGCGGGTGGGTGAGGTGCTGGTCGGCACCCACCGCTTCCGCATCCTCAAGTACGCGCCGAGCGCGCACGCACCGAGCACGCACGCAGCGAGCACGAAGGTGCCGAGCACCGACGCACCGAACAGGCGAGCACAGGAAGCGCGGGGCCAGGAGGTTCGGGGCCGGGAGGGGCGGGGCCGGGAAGAAGCGCCGCGGCGACCGCGGCCCGTCGTCAACCGGGACAACGCCGGTTTCTGGGAGGGCGTCCGGCGCCACCGCCTCCTCGTCCAGCGCTGCACCGCCTGCGCCGGGCTCCGCTTCCCCTGGCTCCCCGGCTGCAACGCCTGCGGCTCGGCGGAGTGGGACACCGTCGAGGCGAGCGGCGAGGGCACGGTCTTCTCGTACGTCGTGATGCACCACCCGCCTTTCCCGGCCTTCTCCCCGCCCTACGCGATCGGCCTGATCGAGCTCGCCGAGGGCGTCCGCATCATCAGCAACGTGGTCGACGTGCCGTACGACAAGGTGCGGATCGGTATGCCGGTGGAGCTGGAGTTCCGGGGTTACGACGACGCGGACGGCGAACTGGTGCTGCCCGTGTTCCGCCCGCGCGCCGGGGAGGCGGTCGCATGAAGGCCGGTGACGAGCTGCCGCCGCTGGAGATCGGGATCACCCCGACCCTGATCGTCGCCGGCGCCCTCGCCTCGCGGGACTACCAGGACGTCCACCACGACCCTGAATCGGCCCGGCGGAAGGGATCGCCCGACATCTTCATGAACATCCTCACCACCAACGGGCTGGTCGGCCGGTACGTCACCGACCACTTCGGTCCGACGGCCGTGCTCCGCAAGGTCGCCATCCGGCTCGGGGCCCCCAACTACCCGGGAGACACCATGGTGTTACGAGGCAGGGTCGAGGAGTTCGACGGGGAGACGGCCGTGGTGCGGGTCGCCGGGGACAACGGGATCGGCAGACACGTCACCGGCACGGTGACCCTCACCGTGCCCGCTTCCTCTTCCTCCTCCCCTTCCTCCCCTTCCTCCTCTTCCGTCGCCGCTGCTGACACCGAGACCGCTGCTGTCGTCGTCGTCCCGCCGGGAGGCGCGGGATGAGCGTGCGGACGCGGGACTCCCTCGGCGGCCGGGCGGCGATCGTCGGCATCGGGGCGACCGAGTTCTCCAAGGACTCGGGGCGCAGCGAACTGCGGCTGGCGGTGGAGTCCGTGCGGGCGGCTCTCGCCGACGCGGGACTCACGCCCACCGACGTGGACGGGCTGGTGACGTTCACGATGGACACCAGCCCGGAGATCACCGTGGCGCAGGCCTGCGGCATGGGGGAGCTGTCCTTCTTCTCGCGGGTCCACTACGGCGGCGGGGCGGCCTGCGCGACCGTGCAGCAGGCGGCGCTCGCCGTCGCGGCCGGGGTGGCCGACGTCGTGGTCTGCTACCGGGCGTTCAACGAGCGGTCGGGGCGTCGCTTCGGTTCGGGTGTGCGGCACCGCGAACCGTCGGCGGAGGGGACGGCGCTCGGCTGGACGCTGCCGTTCGGGCTGCTGACGCCCGCCTCCTGGGTGGCGATGGCGGCGCAGCGCTATCTGCACACGTACGGGCTGACCCCGGAGGACGCATTCGGGCCGGTCGCCGTCACGGCCCGTCGGCACGCGGCGGCGAACCCGGCGGCGTACTTCCACCGACGGCCGATCACCCGCGCCGACCACGCGGCCTCGCGGTGGATCGCCGAGCCGCTCAGGCTGCTGGACTGCTGCCAGGAGACGGACGGCGGCCAGGCACTGGTCGTCACCTCGGTGGAACGGGCCCGGGGCCTGCCGCAGCCGCCCGCCGTGATCACCGCGGCCGCCCAGGGCGCCGGCCGGGCCCAGGAGCAGATGACCAGCTTCTACCGCGACGACCTGACGGGCCTGCCGGAGATGTCCGTGGTCGCCCGCCAGCTGTGGCGCGGCTCCGGCCTGGCGCCGGCCGACATCGACGTGGGGATCCTGTACGACCACTTCACGCCGTTCGTGCTGATGCAGCTGGAGGAGTTCGGTTTCTGCGCCCCGGGCGAGGCCCCGGCCTTCGTCTCGGAGGACCGGCTGCCGCTGAACACCCACGGCGGTCAGCTCGGCGAGGCCTACCTCCACGGGATGAACGGTGTGGCGGAAGCGGTACGGCAGCTGCGCGGCACCTCCGTGAACCAGGTCCCGGGGGCCGCCCGGACCCTGGTGACGGCGGGGACCGGCGTACCGACGTCGGGCCTGGTCCTGACGGCGGACGGAGCGGCGGCCTGAGCGGCGGACCGAGCCGCACAAAGAGCCCTGGGAGGAGCCCGGATGAAGCCCCGGAGGAAGCCCCTGAGGGAGTCGCGGAGGAGGCCCGGCGGAAGCCCGGCGGATGCCGTGGAGGGAGCTGTGGAGGAAGCCGGGGACGGGCCGCGGAGGGATGAGCACCCAGGGGTCATCCCGTAGTAGTCGCCGTCGTCTCGTCCACCTTCAGGAGGTGGGGCGGGCACCACCCCTACAACCTGAGAGGGATCCGCCTTCGGGACCTGCGGCCGATCCGCCGGAGCGGGCCGCGAACCTAGCGTGGAGCCATGACCAATCCCGTCTGCACCCGCGCTTCGAACGGCATGACGCGGCCTTCCCCGTACCCGTCCTTCGCGTCGTACGTCAGGGCCCGTCAGCCGGTGCTGCTGCGCACCGCGCGGTCGCTGACCGCGAACCCGAGCGACGCGGAGGACCTGCTGCAGACCGCGCTCACCAAGACGTACGTCGCGTGGGAGCGGATCGAGGACCACCGGGCGCTGGACGGCTATGTCCGCAGGGCCCTGCTGAACACCCGTACGTCGCAGTGGCGCAAGCGCAAGGTCGACGAGTTCGTGTGCGACGAGCTGCCGGAGCCGGATCCGGTGGTCTCCGCGGACGACCCGGCGGAGCGGCAGGCGCTGCACGACGCCATGTGGCGGGCGATCCTGAAGCTGCCCGCGCGGCAGCGGGCGATGGTGGTCCTCAGGTACTACGAGGATCTCAGTGAGGTCCAGACGGCCGAGGTGCTCGGGGTCTCGGTGGGCACGGTGAAGTCGGCGGTGTCGCGGGCGCTGGGCAAGCTGCGCGAGGACCCTGAGCTGGTTCTCGTCCGCTGACGAGGCCCGTTATCGGGGCCCGCGCCGCGACCCGGGGCCCGGCGTGACCTGATCGATCACCGTTCCCTAGTGACATACCGCGCGGTATGTGCGCAGAATCAGCACAACCGTTACCACCGCGCAGGCAATGTCGCCGCCCTGGGAGGACGCCGTGCTGAGCACCATGCAGGACGTACCGCTGACCGTGACCCGCATCCTCGAGCACGGTGTGCTGGTGCACGGCCGGTCCCAGATCATCACCTGGACAGGTGAGAGCGAACCACAGCGACGCAGTTTCGCCGAGGCGGGCACCCGGGCGGTGCAGCTGGCGAACGCCCTGCGCGACGACCTCGGCGTCCGTGACGACGACCGGGTGGCGACGCTGATGTGGAACAACGCCGAGCACGTCGAGGCGTACTTCGCGATCCCCTCCATGGGCGCGGTGCTGCACACCCTCAACCTGCGCCTCCCGGCCGAGCAGCTGGTGTGGATCGTCAACCACGCCGCCGACAAGGTCGTCATAGTCAACGGCTCGCTGCTTCCGCTGCTCGCGCCTCTGCTGCCGAAGCTGCCCACGGTCGAACACGTCGTCGTCTCCGGCCCGGGCGACCGCTCGCTCCTCGAGGGCGCCCACGCGCGCGTGCACGAGTACGAGGAGCTGATCGCGGACAAGCCGAAGAGCTTCGACTGGCCCGAGCTGGACGAACGCCAGGCCGCCGCCATGTGCTACACATCCGGGACCACGGGCGACCCCAAGGGCGTGGTCTACAGCCACCGTTCGATCTACCTGCACTCCATGCAGGTGAACATGGCCGAGTCGATGGGCCTGACCGACCAGGACACCACGCTCGTCGTCGTCCCGCAGTTCCACGTCAACGCCTGGGGACTGCCGCACGCCACCTTCATGACCGGCATCAACATGCTGATGCCGGACCGCTTCCTCCAGCCCGCGCCCCTCGCCGAGATGATCGAGAGCGAGAAGCCGACCCACGCCGCCGCCGTCCCCACCATCTGGCAGGGTCTGCTGGCCGAGCTCACCGCCAAGCCGCGCGACGTCTCCTCCCTCACCCAGGTCACCATCGGCGGATCGGCGTGTCCGCCCTCCCTCATGGCCGCCTTCGACGAGCTGGGCATGCGGGTCTGCCACGCCTGGGGCATGACGGAGACCTCCCCGCTCGGGACCATCGCCCGCCCGCCGGCCCACGCGGTCGGCACCGACGAGGAGTTCGGCTACCGCCTCACCCAGGGCCGCTTCCCGGCCGGTGTCGAAGGCCGCCTCACCGGCCCCGGCGGCGAACGCCTCCCCTGGGACGGCGAGTCCGCGGGCGAGCTGGAGGTGCGCGGCGCGTGGATCGCCGGCGCCTATTACAACGGCCCCGACGGCGAGCCCCTGCGACCCGCCGACAAGTTCAGCGACGACGGCTGGCTGAAGACCGGCGACGTCGGCACGATCTCCCCCGACGGCTTCCTCACCCTCACCGACCGCGCCAAGGACGTCATCAAGTCCGGCGGCGAGTGGATCTCGTCGGTGGACCTGGAGAACGCGCTGATGTCCCACCCGGACGTCGCCGAGGCCGCCGTCGTCGCCGTCCCGGACGACAAGTGGGGCGAGCGCCCGCTGGCCACGGTCGTCCTCAGGGAGGGCGCCAGCACGGACTTCGAGGCCCTGCGCGCCTTCCTCGCCGCCGAGGGGCAGATCGCCAAGTGGCAGCTCCCGGAGCGCTGGACGATCATCGGGGCGGTCCCGAAGACGAGCGTGGGCAAGTTCGACAAGAAGGTGCTGCGCAGGCAGTACGCGGAGGGCGAGCTGGACGTCACCCGGCTCTGAACCCACCCGCGCCGCGTGACGCGGCAACCGGTACGGCGGCACACGCCGGGCAGGCACCTCACGGCCCCTGCCCGGCGCACGCCGCTTCACCGTCGTAGGCCGACTTCACCCCCGTGGGCCGACTTCACCGCCGTAGGCCGGCCTCATCGCCGTACGCCGGCCGTCATCGGCGTACGGCCTTCACCGTCGTACGGTCGCCGGCGCCGGTCGTCGTACGGCCGTCACCGTCGTACGGTCGTCGGCGCCGGTCGTCGTACGGCCGTCACCGTCGTACGGTCGTCGTCGTCCAGCCCAGGATCAGCCACGCGCCCGCCACCGCGACGACTCCACCCCAGCCGAACCGTGTGAAGGCGAGGCCGGCCAGGGCCGAGGCGGTCGCGCCGCCGGCGAAGCCCGCGACGACGTAGGCGCTGTTGGCGGTGGCCGGGGCCGAGGTCGTCGTCAGGGCGAGGGTCTGGTTGGCGACGTGGGACGCGACGAGAGCCGCGTGGATCACGATCGCGGCCACGAAGAGCGCCACGAGCACCTGGCCGCCCAGCCAGAACAGCGGGACCGAGACGGCGGCGAGAAGGTACGCGTTGCGTACGACCTTCGCCGCCCCGAAACGGTCGACCAGGCCGCCCGCCAGCGGTGCGACGACGCTGGCCGTCAGTCCGAAGAGGCCGAAGAGGCCGGCGGTCGCGGTCGACAGGCCGTAGGACCCCTCGCCCTCGCCCGTCAGCAGCAGGGCCAGCGAGGTCCACAAGGCGCTCCAGGCGCCGTACATCCCGGCCTGCCGCACGCAGGCCCGCCACAGCTCGGGCGAGCGCCGCACCAGGCCCGGCATCGCGGTGAGGCCCGCGAAGAGGTGGCCCTCGCGGGGGTGGTGGCGTTCGGAGGGCAGGGCGGCCGCGGTCAGCAGGCCCAGGATCGTGGTGAGGACGGCCGCGCCGACGAACACCGCCCGCCAGCCGAAGGCCTGCCCGGCGAGCCCGCCGAGGACGCGGGCCGCGACGATGCCGGTGAACAGCCCGGCGATGACGGCGGCCACGTGCCGGGCGCGCCGGTCGGCGGGGGCGCGGGCGGCGACCAGTGGCACGAGGAGCTGCGGGACGACGGTCGCGGCCGAGGCGACGAACACGGCGGCCGCGAGCGTGCCGGTCCCGGCGGCCGTGGCCGCGACGGCCAGGGCTCCCGCGGTGACCAGGGAGAGGACGGCGACCAGTCGGCGCCGGTTCACGCGGTCGCCGAGCGGGGCGAAGACGAGCAGGCCGGCCGCGTAGCCGAACTGGGCGACCGAGGCGATCCAGGCCACGGCCGACGGCGCCGAGCCGAAGTCGTGGGCGATGAGGGGGAGCAGCGGGGCCGCGAGGTAGATGTTGCCGGCCGTGACGGCGGTGCAGAGGGCGATGAGGACGAGGAGCAACTCCCTGCGGCGACCCGTGGCCGCCGAGTGCACGGCCTCCCGGGTCTCGTTCTTCTCCCGGGTCTCGTTCGTCTCCTGGGTCCTGCTCGTCCCCCGGGTCTCCCTGCTCTCCGGGGTCTCCCTGGACTCGCTCGTCTCGCTCGTCTCGTTCGTCTCGTTCGTCTCCCGGGGTGCTCGGGGTGCTCGGGGTGCTCGGGGTGCTCGGGGTGCTCGGGGTGCTCGGGGTGCTCGGGGTGCTCGGGCTTCTGTGCGGGCTTCTGTGGTTTCGGGCGACATGGCGCGGTGCTCCCACTCCGACATCTGGCGTCTGACCGACCGGCAACCAACCAGTTGGTTGGAACGGAGGGGGAACAGTCTGCGATGAGCGGGAATTCCCTGTCAACCAACTAGTTGGTTAGGTCCTCGCTACGATGGCCCCATGGCAACCACCAGGGATCCCGAGGCCACCCGGGCCCGGATCTTCGACGCCGCCGTCGCGGAGTTCGCCCGCTACGGCATCGCGGGCGCCCGCATCGACCGCATCGCAGCCGAAGCCAAGGCGAACAAGCAGCTCATCTACGCCTACTTCGGCAACAAGGCCGAACTGTTCTCCCAGGTCCTCGGCCGCTCCATGGTGGACCTCGCCTCGGCCGTCCCCGTCGACCCCGACGACATCGAGGGCTGGCTCGACCGGCTGATGGACTACCACGCCGCCCACCCCGAACTGCTCCGCCTCCTGTACTGGGAAGGCATCGAGTACGGCAGCACCGAGCTGCTGCCCGACGAGGCGCAACGCCAGAAGCACTACGCGCTCAAGGTCTCCGCCGTGCGGGAGGCGCAGGACCGGGGAGTGATCTCCGACGCGATCCCGGCCCGCGACCTCTTCTTCCTGCTGATCGCGATGGCCAACTGGGCCGCCTTCGTCCCCCAGATGAGCCGCATCCTGGCGGGCTCCGAGGACGCCGACCGCGACCGCCTGCGCGCCTCCATCAAGGAGGCGGCGCGGCGGATGGTCGCCCGGTAGGCCGGATCGGACGGGTCTAGTTGGTGCCGATCCGGGCCAGCAGATCCACGATCCTGCTCTGCACCTCGGCGCTCGTCGACCGCTCGGCGAGGAAGAGGACCGTCTCCCCCGACGCCAGCCGCGGCAGGTCGGCCTGGTCGACGGCGGCCGTGTAGACGACCAGCGGAGTGCGGTTGAGCTGGCCGTTCGCGCGCAGCCAGTCCAGGATCCCGGCATGGCGCCGGGACATCTGCATCAGGTCCATCACGACCAGGTTCGGCCGCAGCTGCCCGGCGAGCGTGACCGCGTCCGCGTCGCTCGCCGCCCGTGCCACCTGCATCCCGCGCCGCTCCAGCGTCGAGGTCAGGGCGAGGGCGATCTCGGCGTGCTCCTCGATGAGCAGCACCCGCGGCGGATGCTGCTCGCTGTCGCGCGGCGCGAGCGCCTTCAGCAGGACGGCAGGATCGGCGCCGTACGCCGCCTCGCGCGTCGCCTGCCCGAGCCCCGCCGTGACCAGCACGGGAACCTCGGCGGCCACCGCGGCCGTACGCAGCGACTGCAACGCGGTACGGGTGATCGGCCCGGTCAGCGGGTCCACGAACAGCGCGGCCGGGAAGGCGGCGATCTGCGCGTCGACCTCCTCGCGCGAGTGCACGATGACCGGCCGATAGCCGCGGTCGCTGAGTGCCTGCTGCGTACTGACGTCCGGCGCCGGCCACACCAGCAGCCGACGCGGGTTGTCCAGCGGCTCAGGCGGCAGCTCGTCGTCCAGGGGCTGCGGCCGAGGCGGATCCGCCACCTCGACGGCTCCACCGGGCCCGTCCAGCGGCTCGGGTCCCTCGGCGGCGTTCTCGTCCGGAGCCCCTATGGCGTACGACCGTCCGGCACCTTCGGTCCCCGGCCCACCGGGCACGAGCCGCGCCTGGCCCGCGAGGGAGGGATGCGGGACGGGCGGCGGGGCGGGCGCGGGCGTGGGCGTCGCGCCGGGCGACGGTGCCGGGGCCTGCGCCCCGACGGGCTGCTCGCCCGACGGGTGCGGACGGGCCGTCTGCTCCGGGCGCGTCGTCGGGTCGGGCGGAGTCCCCAGCTTGCGGCGCCGCCCGGAACCGCCGGGGGCGTGCGGAGCCGGGGTGGCCGTGGACTGCGCCGACGGCAGTCCCGCCTGCGAGGAACGCATCACCTGAGCCTGCTGCGCCTGTTGCGCGTGCTGGACCTGTTGTGCCTGCTGCAACTGCTGGGCCTGCTGCACCTGCGCGGCCTGCCGGGTGAACGGCACGCCCTGACCCAGCGTCCGGACGCTGATCGCCCGTCCCTGCGTCGAGTGGGGGTCCATCGGCCGGCCCGTCGCGGCCTCGGCGGGCAACGGCTGCGCGGCCCGAGGCTGTCCGCCGACGGCCTCGGGCGGAAGCGGGGTGCCACCGCCGGGCGTCGTCGTCGCCGGCGCGGGCTGCGCCGCCGCAGGGGCAGGGGCAGGGGCGGCGGCCGGGGCCGCTTCGGCCGGGAGCGGCTGACCGTGCCCGGCCGCGTTCGGCACGGGGGCGGGTGCGGGGACCGCCTGGCCGGGGGCCGCCTGCGCGGGCAACGGCTGACCTGCGGCCGGCTGCCCAGGGGCGGGCACGGCTGCCGGCCCGGGCTGCGCGACGGCGGCCTGTCCCCTCTGCTGCGGTGGAGAGGGGAGCTGGGCCTGCGCCGGTGCCGGGGCGGCGACCTCCGGGGCCTGAGCGGCGGCCCGGCGACGGCGACCCGTGGGCGCGCTCGTGGGGTGCGGCTGGGGCGGGGTGTGATCGGCGGCCTGGTCGTGCGGGACGGCGTCGTGCCGCCCGTGGTCGAGTGCGGAATTCTCGGCGGCACTCGGAACGGGCGACTGCGCCTGAACGGGCGCCTGAGCCTGAAGGGGAACCTGAGCCTGAACAGGAACCTGCGCCGGCGCTTGGGCCGGGGCGGCAACGGGTGCCTGGGCGGCAACCGGTGTCTGGTCGGCCACGGGTGCCTGTCCGGAGACCTGAGCCTGAGCGGCGACGGGTGCCTGGGCCGGGACCTGGATCGCTCCCAACGCCTGCACCGGCCCGGGCGCCGAACCGGGAGCCGGCATCGGTCCGACCGGCCGCGCGACCTGGGGAACCTGGGGAACCTGGGGAGTCTGAGGAGCCTGGGGGATCTGGGGAACCTGGGCGGCCGCACCCGCGCCGACGGAGCCGTCCGGCACCCGGTCGGCCTCCGCCGGCGGCAGGGCGAACACCGAGCGAGGTCCCGCCTCCTGCGCGGCGGCACGCTCGTTCGCGGCGGCCAGGGCACGCCGTCGCCTGCCCGTCGGCTGACCGTCCTCCGCCCCCGCCGGCGTCATGGCTCCCGGACCCGTCCCCGGGGCCTCGGCCGATGCGCCCGCGAGCGCCGGCAACGCGGACGGCAACGCGTTCTGCGGCTGCCGGCCGTCCGGTACTTGGGGGGCCCGCTGCCCGGCAGGCACCGGTACACCCTGCGGCGGAACGGTGCCGCCGAGTCCCGTACCCGAGGCCGCGGTCCCCGCCGCGTGCTCGGCGGCGGTGACGACGGCGCCCTCGCTCACCCCGCCGTCGATCGCCACGGCCGTACCCGCGTCGGGCATGCCCGCGCCGGACCCGGGGTCGGCTCCCACGACGGCGACCTCGGCCGACCGGCCACGCCGCCGCCCGGTGCCGCCGGAGCCCTCCGGGCCCTCGGCCTCGTCCGCGACGGGCGCCACCTCGGCCGGCATCTCCTCGGCGGCCGGGGCCCCGGCCCGCCTGCGCCGCCGACCGGTCGGAATGGTCGCCTCCGCTTCGGCGCCGCCCTCGACGGCCGGGACGTCACCCTCCAGGAACGCGTCCACGGAGGACCGCCGGGCCCGCCGGCGCCCACCGACGCCGTACTCGCCCGCGACGTCCTCCTCCGGGGCCATGGCGGTCGCGGGGGCCGGCGAGGCGGCGCCGTCACCGGACGCGAGGGCGGGCAGCGCCATGGCCGCGGGAGCCGCCATGGCCCCCGCGCCACCGCCCAACGGCACCTCCAGCACGTACGCGCTGCCGCTCATCCCCGGCACCTCGTGCGTCTGGAGCACGCCACCGTGCGCCCGCACGATCCCGCGCACGATCGGTTCGTGCACCGGGTCGCCGCCGGCGTACGGCCCGCGCACCTCGATGCGTACGACCTCGCCGCGCTGGGCGGCCGCCACCACGACCGTGTTGTCCATGTAACCGCCCGCCGAGACGGGCGCGTTGCCGGTGGCGTCGACGCCCGCGACGTCGGCCACGAGGTGTGCGAGCGCGGTCGCGAGGAGCCGCGCGTCGACCTCGGCCTCGATGGGCGGCGCGTGCACGGCGAACTGCACCCGTCCCGGTCCGATGAGATCCACCGCGCCGTCGACCCCGGCGGCGACGACGGCGTCGAGCATCACCTTCGTCCGGGCGATGACCTCCGACCCGGTGTCGAGACGCTGGTAGCCGAGCACGTTGTCGATGAGGGTGGTGATCCGCGAGTAGCCCGCCGACAGATGGTGGAGCACCTGGTTGGCCTCGGGCCAGAGCTGACCGGCGTCGTCCGCGGCGAGTGCCGCCAGCTCGCGGCGCAGTTCGTCGAGGGGGCCGCGCAGGGACCCGCCGAGCAGGGTGAGCAACTGCTCGTGCCGGCCGGCGAGCGCCTCGTACCGGTCCTTCTCGCGTTCGCCGAGCGAGGCGTAGCGCTCCTCACCGGCGGCGAGTTCCTCCGCGTGCCGCTCGCGCAGTTCCTCGAGCTCGGTGACGTGCTGCTGGCGCAGCGCGGTGAGGTCGGAGGCGTGCTCCTCGGAGAGCTTCTCCAACTCCTCCGCGTGCCGCTTCTCGACCCCGTCCTTCTCCTCGGCGAGCGCGTCGTAGGGCCGCCGGTCGGTGAAGGTCATGACGGCGCCGACGAGCTGGTCGCCGTCGCGCACGGGCGCGGTCGTCAGATCGACCGCGACCCTGTCCCCGCTCTTGGACCACAGCACCTGCCCGCGCACCCGGTGCTTGCGCCCGGACCGCAGGGTGTCGGCGAGCGGCGACTCGTCGTACGGGAACGGCGAGCCGTCGGCCCGGGAGTGCAGCACGAGGGTGTGCAGCTCCTTGGCGCCGAGGTCGCCGGCCCGGTACCCCAGTATCTGGGCGGCGGCCGGGTTGACGAGGACGATCCGCCCGTCGGTGTCGGTGCCCACGACGCCCTCGGACGCGGCCCGCAGGATCATCTCGGTCTGCCGCTGCGAACGCGCCAGTTCGGCCTCGGTGTCGACGGTCCCGGACAGGTCGCGTACGACGAGCATCAGCAGTTCGTCGGAGGCGGAGGAGTAGCCGTAGCCGTCGTAGGCCTGCTGGCCGTTCTCCAGATTGGCGCTGGTGACCTCGACCGGGAACTCGCTGCCGTCGGTGCGGCGCGCGACCATCCGGGTCGGCTTGGTCCGCCCGCGCGGGTCCATGTGATCGGGCCGCCGCATGGACCCCGGGATGAGCTTGGAGTCGAACTGCGGCAGCAGATCGAGGAGCCCGCGGCCCACCAGCGCGGTGCCCGGAGTCTCGAACGCCTCGAGCGCGATGGTGTTCGCGTTGACGACGGTCCCGTTGGCGTTGACCAACACCAACGCATCCGGGAGCGCGTCGAGTATGGCTGCGAGGCGAGCAGCGCCTCGGGATGGCCTGCTGCTCACGAGTCGCTTCCTCCCTGTTACCGCACCTTGCCGACCGTTCGGGCCATCTTGCCAACCGGCCCTCACCGTGTCACGCGAGGGAGTCTAAGGGCTGGGGTCCCGTCGGCGGCGCCGGATGAGAGGGAGCTCGCACGACGAAGTGACACAGAACGTGTGTCCCCACCCGTCGTGGCCTGTCCCTGCGCGGGGCCGACCCCTCCCGCGCCCGCCCCGCCGGCTGCCCGGACTTCGCGGTACCTTCGCGCGACCTTTACGGAACCGGTGCTTCCGCCACGCGTCACCTGTACCCGCGAAGGATGAAGGGGAGGGGCGCATCGGCCACCGGACACGGTCACCGACACTCCCACCGGGGCATGCGGCTGTGGGTATAGCCGGGCACGCCCCCGCGGGCATGCGTCAGCGCGTGGCGGGGCGCAGGTCGGGCAGCAGCGGCACCAGCCGGTCCCACCGCTCGATCTGGCAGCCGTTGCTGCGGTCGTACGTCGCGTCGACCGGACGCCCGGCCCAGCGGCCCGTGACATGGGCGGTGGCCGGCCCGCCGTACCGCATGGTGCAGATGCCGTCGGCCGGCGCGGGCGCGAAGGTGTCCCTGCCCCACCTCGCGTTGCGGTCCACGGCGCGACAGGCGTTCTCCACGTCCGGGTGACTGCCGCCTCCCGGGTGGCAGTACAGCTCGAACGTCCCGTCGGCCCGCCCGCCGGCCTGCCGGACGGTGACCGTGAGGTGATCGCCGGAGACCCGGTCCTCCTCCCGGACGGGCGGGGGCGCGAGCGGGACGACCTCGGCGACGGCGCTGACGGCGGTGACGCCGGTGACGGCCTCGGCTGTCCCGGCGGCGGACGCGGCGCCCACGACGGCACAGGCGGCGGATGCGGCGACGGCGAGCCGTCGCAGGGGGGTGACCTGGAACATGACAGGACTAACGCGACGCCACGGACGACGTTGCACCCCGCCAACCGCTTTGCCCTGCGACCCACCGGCCTAGTACCGTGGACGGCGATTGGTGACACGCCGCTCGACTGTGTCATCATCTGCACGCACCACTCGCCCACACGCGAGCGGTTGTGCTGGAGGCGTCGCCTAGTCCGGTCTATGGCGCCGCACTGCTAATGCGGTTTGGGACTTCAATCCCATCGAGGGTTCAAATCCCTCCGCCTCCGCGCGATCACCGAAGCCCCGGTCCCGAGGACCGGGGCTTCGTCGTTCCGCAGAAGCCCCCGGACAGGCGTTTCCGCAGCTCACAAGCGGTATGGCAAACGGATTTCACATGTCGGCGGCAGTCATGTAATGTTCTTCCTGTCGCCGCGAGCGGGTCGCAAGAGCCGAGAGCGAAGACAGAAAAACCGAACAACAAGCACTCGTAGCTTAACGGATAGAGCATCTGACTACGGATCAGAAGGTTGCAGGTTCGAATCCTGCCGAGTGCACAGCTGAGCCAGAGGCCCTAAGGATCACTCCTTAGGGCCTCTGGTTTTTTCATCGACGGCAGTGATTGACGGCAACCGCCGGCGGAAGCCGAAGCGCCGCCGAATCCCCGAGTCCCCGACCGACCTCAACCGCGGCGCGCTTGGCGTTGCGAGACCGCGGGCCGGGACGGGCGCCGGGGAGAGGGGTGGGCGAGGTGTGTCACCGGACGCCGTCGGTGTCGATGTGGATCCTCGTCAGCGCGAAGATGATCAGAAGGTCGATCGTCATCACGGGGATGGCCCACAGCGGGTAGTACGGAACGAACATGAACTGGGTGATCAGGCTGATCCCTGCCACCGCCGCACCGGCCCCGCGACCCCAGCTCTTGTTGCCCACGACCCCCAGACCGGCGATGACGAGTGCCAGTCCGACCACGATGTGAATCCAGCCCCAGGCGGTCAGGTCGAAGCGGTAGGCGTACTGGGACGCGGCGAACAGGTTGTCCTCCGCGATGCCGGAGGCACCCATGAGAATGCTGAGCGGCCCGCTGAGCATCATCGCGGACCCGGCGAACACGGACGCGCCGCTGAGCCGGTCGCCGCTGTCCGGCCCCACGTGCCCTCGCCGTGACTCGTTCGGCACTGCTGCCATGGCCGTCACCTTCCTGTACAGCGCGGTCACCGAAGCGCAACGCCCGTGCGACGCCGGCCGCCCTCCCCTGCCAGGATCACCGCGATTCCCCGGCGCCGCGACCGCAACCCACCATGGCGGGGTGGCGCCCTTTCTCGCCGGTGACCGTCTTGGGGAGCGGACTAGACTCGCCGGATGACCTTGGAATGGCGGCATGTCATCGTCCACTCGGCTGATCCGGCGGCCTTGGGGCAGTGGTGGGCCGAGGCCCTCGGGTGGGTGGTCGTCCACACCTCCGACGTGGAGTTCGCGATCGCCCCGGCGTCGGGTCGTCTGCCGGGGATGGAGTTCGTCAGGCTCGACGAGCCGAAGCAGGGCAAGAGCCGGCTGCATCTCGACTTCGTCCCCGACGACCAGGACGCCGAGGTGGCTCGCCTGGTGGCGCTCGGCGCGCAGCGGGTCGACATCGGCCAGGGTGATCAGTCGTGGGTCGTCCTGGCGGATCCCGAGGGCAACGAGTTCTGCCTTCTCGGCCGGCGATCCGACTGAGCCCGTCGAGTGGGTGGTGGGTGGTGAGGGAGAGGCGGGGCGTGATGTCCCGGCCCCGCTTCGAACGGCCCGCCGCCGTCCGCACCTTCGCCCGTCCGCACCTTCGCCCGTTCGCGCCGGACACCTGTCGGGCCACCGGCACCGGTCGCGTCGTCTCCTCTCTGTACGCGCCTGTTCGTTCGCGTCTGTTCGTGGGCTTCGAGGAGAGGGACACTGTCCGGCATGCCTGTTTCGTTGCATCACATCGTGATCGACGCTCATGATCTGCCCGGTCTGGCGCGCTTCTGGGCTGAGGTGTTGGGCTGGCGGGTGCTGTCCGAGCGGGAGCGGGAGGTGGTGATCGGGACGGACGAGAACGCTCCGGTGGGGATCTGCTTCATGCCGGTGTCGGATCGCAAGGTCGTCAAGAACCGGCTGCACCTCGATCTGACGTCCGCGGTGGAGGACCGGGAGGCCGAGATCGAGCGCATCCTCGCGCTCGGCGCCCGCAGGGCGGACGTCGGGCAGAGCGGCGACGAGTCGTGGACCGTGCTGGCAGATCCGGAGGGGAACGAATTCTGCGTGGTCCGTCCGAAGAAGAACCTCGTTCGGTAGCCGAGCGTCAGCTGTCGTGGCGGCGGAGTTCGTCCCGGTAGGTGTTGGCCAGGGTCGTGGCGCGGGTGAACCAGTCCGTCAGGACGGCGGTCTCCTCGGGGGAGTAGTCCGCGAAGAGGGCGTGGAGACGGGCGTAGTACGGCTCGTAGAGGGCGTGGGCGCGAGCGACCGCGGCAGGCACCGCGGCGACGCGGACCCTGCGGCGGTCCCCGGGGTCGGGGCGGCGGGTGACATAGCCGGCGCGTTCCAGGCGGTTGAGGATGCCGGTCACCGCGCCCGTCGTGACGTGCACGCGGGCCGCGAGTTCGCCGGCGGTGAGGAGGTCCTCGCCGGCCTGGATGACGTAGCCGAAGCAGGTCAGGTCGGTGACGTTCAGGCCCAGGCGCTGGGCCATCTCCTGCTGGCCGACCATGCTGGCAGCGATGAGGTCGTCCATCGCCGCAAGCGCTTGCGCGGGGGTGGCGGCGGGGCGGCCGTGGTGCGGCGGTGTCGGCTCGGCTGGCATCTCGGGCTCTCTGCGCTCTCTTGTTTCCTGGCTGAGGAGTCCGCGGGTTCGCGGGACGTCGGTTTCTGCTGGGTCCTTGTTATCTGGTTTCGGTTTCTCTTACCCTCTAAGAGGTTAAGTACAGCAACTTCTTAGAAGGTGAGGGAAACATGGCGGGGCATCTGTACGACGAGGGACACACGGTCGCCGGCTGGACCGGCGTCGGCATCGCGACCGTCGGGACCGCCGTGGTGGGGGTGGGGGTGTGTGCCGTCTCCGGGGTCCTCCTGACCGTCGGGCTCGTGATCGTCGTCCTGAGCGCGCTGGTCACCTGGGGGCTGCATCTGACCGGGTGGGGCAAGCCGCCGGGGGTGCGGCCGAAGGCGGAGTGGGGGATGCGGGTCCGCGACCCGTGGGCCCGGGACGGGCATCCGGGATGCGTCGGATGCCGGCTCGCGGGGCGCGCGCCCGCGACCCTGGCCGTGGTGTCAGTGCCTGGGCCTACCGTGGTGGGTGATGGCACAGGCATGGAAGTGCGCGGGGCTGCGGTGGTCGGCGGAGGGGCCGGAGCTGAGGTGGGACGGGGGGCGTCGTAGCCCGCTGTCCTGGGGGAGGCGGGTCTCCTTCGGCGTGGCGGACGGGGGCGTGCGGGAGTGTGCGGGGGCTCGGGGGCACGCGTGTCCCCGGCGGGTGGTCGTGCCGGGGAGGAGCGCGGGCGGGCGGTGTGAGGAGTGTGCGCGGCTGGACCGGGCGCACTCCGTCGCCGCGGACCGGGTTGCCGACGATCCGCGACCGTACCGCGTGTACCTCGCCTGGTTCGGGCCCGGTCTGGTCAAGGTCGGGATCACGGCGGTCGAGCGGGGCTCGGTGCGGTTGCTGGAGCAGGGCGCCGTCTGCTTCAGCTGGCTCGGCAGCGGGCCGCTGATGGCCGCCCGGCGCACGGAGGAGTTGCTGCGGGCCGCTCTGCGGGTGCCGGACCGGATTCCGTACGCCGAGAAACGTGCGGTGCGGGCCGCGCTGCCGGACTCGGAGGCGGAACGGGCCGAGGAGATGGGCGAGGTGTACGCGCGCGCCGTGCGACTGGGCGGCTGGCCCGAGTCGTTGGAGCGCGCGCCCTTCCACCCCGTCGATCACGTGCGGGCGTTCGGGCTGGCCGGGGCGCCGGCCGCGCTCGGGGCGGTGGTCGAGCTCGTCCCCGGGGGAGCGGTGGGCGGGGAGCTCGTGGCGGCCGCCGGGCCCGATCTGCATCTCGCCACTCCGGGCGGAGTGGTCGTGCTCGACACGCGGTTGATGCGGGGGTGGCGGCTGGTGCCGGTGGCGGGCGGTGAACCGGCCTTTCCGGTACGGCACTTCGAGGCCGCGGCCGACCATCGTCAGGACGGACTGTTCTGACGGTCCGTCCCGATGGCCTGTTCCGGCGGTCTGTCCTGGCGGCCTGTCTCCTGGCGGCCTGTTCTGGCGAACCTCAGCTGGAGCACAGCCACGGGTTCACGCGGACCACCCAGGTGACTCTCACGGAACGGGTGCCCCGAGGGCCGCACAACAGGTCGTACCAGGCATACCGCACCCCGGAGTCGACGGGGAGCAAGCGGTTCCCAGGTGTTGCCTGAGAGGTGCCTGTGCGTTTCTCAGGTAAATCACAGATTAGTGAAAGAGTGCTCTCAGGGGACCCGGCCAAGGTGTTCACCATGACCACGACCTCGCCCCAGGGGCGCACCGAACTGCTGAGGCCGGACGGGAGCCCCGTCCGAGTGCTTGTGGTGGACGACGAGCTGTCGATCACCGAACTGCTGTCCATGGCCCTGCGCTATGAGGGATGGCAGATCCGGAGTGCGGGAGACGGCACGGGTGCCATCCAGACCGCCCGGGAGTTCCGCCCCGACGCCGTCGTCCTCGACATGATGCTTCCCGACATGGACGGGCTGACCGTCCTGGGGCGGCTGCGTCGTGAGCTGCCCGAGGTGCCGGTGCTCTTCCTGACGGCCAAGGACGCGGTCGAGGACCGGATCGCCGGCCTCACCGCGGGCGGCGACGACTACGTCACCAAGCCGTTCAGCCTCGAAGAGGTCGTGGCGCGGCTGCGTGGACTCATCCGGCGCTCGGGTGCCGCCGACCGGCGCTCCGACTCGGTGCTCGTGGTCGGGGACCTCACCCTCGACGAGGACAGTCACGAGGTGTCGCGGGCCGGGGACAACATCCACCTGACCGCCACCGAGTTCGAGCTGCTGCGCTTCCTGATGCGCAACCCGCGGCGCGTGCTCAGCAAGGCCCAGATACTCGACCGCGTGTGGTCGTACGACTTCGGCGGTCAGGCCAACGTCGTCGAGCTGTACATCTCCTACCTGCGGCGGAAGATCGACGCGGGACGCGAACCGATGATCCACACCCGGCGCGGCGCCGGGTACCTGATCAAGCCCGCCGTCTCATGAGCGGGCGACGGCGACCACGTGCGCAGAAGCGACGAGCGGGACAGCCGCGCACCCTGCGGACGCGGCTCGTCGTCGCGTCCGTCGCGCTGATCGCCGTCGTATGCGCGGTGATCGGTACGGTGACGACCCTGGCGCTGCGCTCCCATCTGTACGACCAGTTGGACGGCCAGTTGAACGAGGTCGCGATGCGTGCCTCCGGCCAGTTCGGGCCGCCCGGCGGCCCGAGCAAGGTGGGCGGCGACCAGGCTGCCAAGGGGGCCGGCACCGGCGACACCCAGCAGTTGGAGCAGACGACCGACATCGGCGAGTTCGTGGCTCGGGGCCCGCAGCCGCAGGGCACGGTCGCCGCCAAGGTCGAGAACGGCTCCATCACCTCCGCCAAGGTCGGCAAGAAGTCCTCGGACGACCTGGAGATGAGCCCCGCGGACCTCTCCGACTCCGCGATCGCGGCGCTCGGCTCCGTCTCCCAGGACGGTGACGCGCACACGGTGGACCTCCCCGGGTACGGCGAGTACCGCGTCGAGTACAAGAGCGGTGACAAGGGAAGCTACTACGTCGCCGTCCCGACCACCGACGTCAGCAACACGATCAACACCCTCGTCATCGTCGAGCTCAGCGTCACCGCAGCGGGCCTGGTGGCCGCGGGTATCGCCGGCTACGTCCTCGTCGGAGTGGCCACCCGCCCCCTGCGCAGGGTCGCCGCCACCGCCACCCGGGTCTCCGAACTCCCGCTGCACACCGGCGAGGTCAACCTCAGCGAGCGGGTCGCGGAGTCCGAGACCGATCCGCACACCGAGGTCGGACAGGTCGGGGCCGCGCTCAACCGGATGCTGAACCACGTCCACGGCGCCCTGCACGCCCGCCAGGAGAGCGAGATGCGGGTCCGCCAGTTCGTCGCGGACGCCAGTCACGAGCTCCGTACGCCGCTCGCCTCCATCAGGGGCTACGCCGAGCTGACCCGGCGCGGCCGGGAGGAGGTCGGGCCCGACACCCGGCACGCCCTCGGGCGTATCGAGTCCGAGGCCGGCCGGATGACCTTCCTCGTCGAGGATCTGCTCCTGCTCGCCCGGCTCGACGCGGGCCGGCCCCTGCAGTTCGAGCAGACCGACCTGGTCCCCCTCGTCATCGACACCATCAGCGACGCCCGCGCCGCCGGACGTGACCACGTCTGGCGCCTCGAACTTCCCGACGAGCCCGCGCTCGTCTCCGCCGACGCGGCACGCCTTCAGCAGGTCCTCGTCAACCTGCTCGCCAACGCCCGGACGCACACCCCGCCCGGTACGACGGTCACCGCGCGCGTGCAGCACCGCGGGCCGTGGCTGTGCGTGGACGTCCAGGACAACGGTCAGGGCATCCCGGCCGATCTGCTCCCGCACGTCTTCGAACGGTTCGCCCGCGGCGACACGGCGCGCTCCCGCACCACCGGTTCGACCGGACTCGGCCTCGCCATCGTGCAGGCCGTGGCGACCGCGCACGGCGGCGCCGTGACGGTGGACAGCGTGCCCGGACAGACGGTCTTCACCGTTCATTTGCCCGCGCTCGCCCCCGCCGTTCCCCAGCCGTCCCCCGAAACGAACTGGCAACTCGACTCACAGGTCGACCACAGTGCCACCACATGGGTGCAACAGGGCGCCTGACGAAAGTCGATGTCATGCGAACCGACTCTTCTCCCGGCACCCTGCCGGCGCGGGAGCACCTCCCGGCCGCCACAGCCGGTACGCCTGTCCTGGACGTAGTGATCCCCGTCTACAACGAGGAGAAGGACCTCCTGCCGTGCGTCCGCAGACTGCACGACCATCTGACGCGTACGTTCCCGTACTCCTTCCGCATCACGATCGCGGACAACGCGTCGACGGACACCACCCCCGCGGTGGCGCAGCGGCTGGCGGCGCGCATCCCGGAGGTCAGGAACTTCCGGCTCGAGCAGAAGGGCCGCGGCCGTGCGCTGCGGACCGTCTGGTCGGCTTCGGACGCCCCGATCCTCGCGTACATGGACGTGGACCTGTCCACCGACCTCAACGCGCTGCTGCCGCTGGTGGCGCCGCTGATCTCCGGCCACTCGGACCTGGCGATCGGCTCCCGGCTGGCCCGTAGCTCCCGTGTGGTGCGCGGGCCGAAGCGGGAGTTCATCAGCCGCGCCTACAACCTCATCCTGCGCGGCTCGCTCCAGGCCCGCTTCTCGGACGCGCAGTGCGGCTTCAAGGCGATCCGGCGTGATGTGGCACAGATCCTGCTCCCCCTGGTGGAAGACACCGGCTGGTTCTTCGACACTGAGATGCTGGTGCTCGCCGAACGTGCCGGCCTCCGTATCCACGAGGTGCCGGTCGACTGGGTCGACGACCCGGATTCCACGGTGCACATCGTGAAGACGGCGACGGACGACCTGAAGGGGGTATGGCGCGTGGGCCGGGCGCTGGCCACCGGTTCGCTCTCCCTGGACCGGCTGACCAGGCCGTTCGGCGACGATCCCCGCGACCGCGACATCATGGACGTACCCAAGGGCCTGGCCCGCCAGCTTGTCGGCTTCTGTGTCGTGGGTGGTCTGTCCACCCTCTTCTACCTGGTGCTCTACACCGCGTTCCGCCAGTTCGGCGGATCCCAGGTCGCCAACGCGCTGGCGCTGCTGGTCTCGGCCGTCGCCAACACCGCCGCCAACCGCCGGCTCACCTTCGGGGTGCGCGGCCGTGGCGGGGCGGTCAAGCACCAGGCCCAGGGGCTGGTCGTCTTCGGTATCGGCCTCGCGCTGACCAGCGGCTCGCTCTTCGCCCTGAACACGGCGACGTCCAGCCCCGCGCACTCCACCGAGCTGGCGGTGCTCGTCGCCGCCAACCTCGCGGCGACCGTGCTGCGCTTCCTGCTCTTCCGCGTCTGGGTGTTCTCCGACCGGCGCGAGGGCGACGAGCCGAACAACGGCGTGACGACCGCCTCCCGCGCCTCCGCCCCGGCCCCCGGCGTCTCCTTCCCCCACGCCTCCTCACCGACGTACCCGGCCGGCTCTCCCCAGACCGGCGGCCCGCAGACCGGTGCTCCGCAGGCCGGCGGCCCGGCCGCGCCATTGCCGCAGCGGCACGTCGTGCACCCGCAGGACCACGACACGACCACTCGGTTCCGCGCCGGCGAAGCCGCGGACGGCACCTGGAGGGACGCGCCCCTGCACATGCTGCCGGTGCGCCGCCCCCGAGACACCGACGCGGGGGACGCCCGATGACCACCGACCTCGACCAGACGACGAGCTGGGGCCCGCCGCCCACCGCGGCGCCGGCCGACACGGATCCCGACGCCCGGGAGACGGCCGTCCCGGCCCCCGGGTCCGGTGAGCCGAAGCAGCCCTGGCAGCGCAGACTGTGGCGCGGCCGTCCCGAGGATCCCCGCTGGGTCCGCCCGGCCTTCCTCGGCCTGCTGGCCGCCACCCTCCTGCTCTACCTGTACAACCTGAGCGCCTCGGACTACGCCAACTCCTTCTACTCCGCGGCCGTCCAGGCCGGCAGCCAGAGCTGGAAGGCCCTGTTCTTCGGCTCGCTGGACGCGGGCAACGCCATCACCGTCGACAAGCCCCCGGCCTCGCTGTGGCCGATGGCGCTGTCGGTCAGGCTCTTCGGCCTGAACACATGGGCGATCCTCGTCCCCGAGGTGCTGATGGGCGTCGGCTCGGTCGCCGTCGTCTACGCCTCGGTGCGCCGCCGGTTCAGTCCCGCGGCCGGTCTGATCGCGGGCGCCGTGCTGGCGCTGACCCCGGTCGCCGCGCTGATGTTCCGGTTCAACAACCCGGACGCGATGCTGGCCCTGCTGATGGCCGTGGCCTGCTACATGGTGGCCCGTGCGCTGGAGGACGGCCGGACGAAGTGGCTGGTGTGGGCCGGGGTCGCGATCGGTTTCGCGTTCCTCGCCAAGACCCTCCAGGCCTTCCTCATCCTGCCGCCGCTGGCGATCGTGTACGCGGTGTGCGCCCCGGTGGGCCTGAAGAAGCGGTTCGGCCAGCTGGCCGTCGCCACCGGCGCGCTGGTCGTGTCCGGCGGCTGGTGGGTGGCGATCGTCGAACTGTGGCCGGCGTCCTCCCGCCCGTACATCGGCGGCTCGCAGAACAACTCCTTCCTGGAACTGACCTTCGGCTACAACGGTCTGGGCCGTCTGAACGGCGAGGAGACCGGCAGTGTCGGCGGCGGCGGGGGCACCGGAGGCACCGGTCAGTGGGGTGAGACCGGCTGGGACCGGATGTTCAACTCCGAGATCGGCGGCCAGATCTCCTGGCTGCTGCCGGCCGCGCTGATCCTGCTGGCCGGCGGTCTGGTGGCCACGCGGAAGCTGAGGCGGACGTCGACGACCCGCGGCCTGTTCCTGGTGTGGGGCGGCTCGCTGCTGATGACCACGCTCGTCTTCAGCTACATGGCGGGCATCTTCCACCAGTACTACACGGTGGCCCTCGCCCCCTACCTGGCGGCCGTGATCGGCATGGGCGCGGGTCTGGTGTGGGAGAAGCGGTCCGAGCTGTGGGCCTCGATCACCCTCGCGGCCTCGGTCGTCGCGGCGGCGTCCTGGTCGTACGTGCTGCTCAACCGCACCCCCGACTACCTGCCCTGGCTGAAGTGGCTGGTGCTCGTCGGCGGCCTGGTGGCCGCGCTCGGCCTGACCTTCGCGGGCCGGATCAACCGTCAGCTCGCCCTCGCTGCGGCCTCCGTGGGCCTGGTGGCCGCGCTGGCCGGCCCGACGGCGTACACCATCAGCACGGTGCAGGAGGGCCACACCGGCTCCATCGTGACCGCCGGCCCGTCCGGCGCGAGTGCGATGGGCGGCGGGGGTCCGGGTGGCGGCGGTGGCGGTGGCCGAGGCGGCTTCGGCGGCGGCCAGAACCAGAACGGCACCACGCAGAACCAGGGTCAGGGCCAGAACCAGCAGGGTGGCGGCACCGGCGGCTTCCCCGGCGGGGGCATGCCCGGCCAGAACCAGCAGAACGGCACCGGCGGTACGCAGGGCCAGGGCCAGACCCAGCAGGGCGGTCCCGGGGGCCTGACCGGCGACGGCGGCGGCATGGGCGGCGGTGGCGGCGTCGGCGGCCTGCTCAACGGCGCCTCGGTCACCGACGAGGCCGAGAAGCTGCTGGAGGCCGACTCCGGCGAGTACACCTGGGCGGCGGCCGCGATCGGCGCGCAGAACGCCGCGAGCTACCAACTCGCCACGGGTGACGCGGTGATGGCGATCGGTGGCTTCAACGGAACCGACCCGTCGCCGACGCTGGCGCAGTTCAAGCAGTACGTGACCGACGGGAAGATCCACTACTTCATCAGCAGTGGCTCCGGCGGCGGCATGAGCGGCAGCAGCAGCGGCACGTCCTCGCAGATCAGCTCCTGGGTCGAGGCCAACTTCAAGAAGGTGACGGTCGGTTCGGCCACCTTCTACGACCTGACGCAGAAGGCGAGCGGCTGACCTGCCGCAGGTGAGTGCGTGAGACCTGAGCGCGAGCAGGTGAGGAAGGGCGGTGACCACGGTCGCCGCCCTTCCCCGTGTCCGCTGCCCGGCACCCTGTCCTTGCCCCGAACAATCTTGTTGTACGGCGTATGGGAATAGCTCTACGGTGTAGAACATGACCACGCCCCCGTCGCCCTCGTCCCTCCCGGGCAGCTCCCCAGGGCATCCCCGACGCTGGTTGATCCTCGGCGTCATCTGCCTCGCCCAGCTCACCGTGCTGCTCGACAACACCGTCCTGAACGTCGCGATCCCCTCGCTCACCCGGGAGCTGGACGCTGCCACCGCCGACATCCAGTGGATGATCAACGCGTACTCGCTGGTGCAGTCCGGTCTGCTGCTCACCGCAGGCAGCGCCGCCGACCGTTACGGCCGGAAGAAGATGCTGGTCGCGGGCCTGGCACTGTTCGGCTTGGGTTCCCTGGCGGCGGGCCTGGCGGACACCACGGGCGAGCTGATCGCGGCGCGGGCCGGCATGGGGGTGGGCGGGGCGCTGCTGTTCACCACCACCCTGGCCGTGGTGATGCAGGTCTTCGTCACCGAGGAGCAGCCGAAGGCGATCGGCATCTGGGCCGCGGTGAACTCGCTGGGCTTCGCGACCGGGCCGCTCATCGGCGGCTTCGTGCTCGACCACTTCCGGTGGGGCGCGATCTTCCTGATCAACCTGCCGGTGGCGGCGCTGGGCCTGGTGGCCGTCGTGCTCCTGGTCCCCGAGACGAAGAACCCGCAGGGCGACCGTCCCGACCTGCTCGGCGCGTTCCTGTCGACCGTCGGCATGACCACGCTGGTCTTCGCGATCATCTCCGGCCCCTCGCACGGCTGGACGTCGGCACGGGTCCTGGTGAGCGCGGGGCTGGCGGTCGTCGTCCTCGCGCTCTTCGCGTACTGGGAGACGAGGATCCCGTACCCCATGCTCGACCCGGCGTTCTTCCGCGACCGCCGGTTCACGGGCGCGGTCGCCGGCGCGGTGCTGGTCACCTTCGGAATGGGCGGCGCGCTGTTCCTGCTGACCCAGCAGCTTCAGTTCGTCCTCGGCTACGGCCCCCTGGAGGCGGGCCTGCGCACCGCGCCGCTGGCGCTGACCGTGGTGGCCCTCAACTTCACCGGACTGTCGGCGAAGGTGATGACCCGGCTCGGCGGCCCGGTGTCGGTGCTGACGGGGATGGCGCTGGTGGCGGGGGGCCTGACGGCCGTCGCCACGCTGGCCTCCGGCGGCTACCCGGGGATGCTGGTCGGGCTGCTGCTCATCGGCGCGGGAACGTCGGTCGCCAGCCCGGCGATGGCGTACGCGATCATGAGCTCGATCCCGCCGGCGAAGGCGGGCGTGGGCGCGGGGGTCAACGGGACGCTGGCGGAGTTCGGCAGCGGGCTGGGCGTCGCCGTGCTCGGCGCGGTGCTGAACGCGCGGTTCGCGGCGGTGTCGCTGCCGGTGGCGCTGGCGGCGGCGAACTCGGTGGCGGAGAAGGCGCGGGTGATCGACTCGTTCTCGTCCGGGCTGGAGGTCAGCCTCCTGATCGGGGCAGCCGCCGTGCTGCTGGGCGGCGTGGTGGCCGCGGCTCTGCTGGCCCGGGCGGACCGCGCGCAGGCGTCGGCGGTGCCGGCCGCCGCCCGCTGAGGGCAGCGGCTCCCGGCCCGCAGAGCCGGGGCGGCCCACTGCCCGACGGACCGCATGTCAGGGCGGTCCCCCGCGCCACGGCGGCGGGCCTCGGCCTAGCATCTTCTCCAGTGACCGGAAGGAAGGTGCCTCGCCATGTCCGAGACCGCCGAGGGCGCCGCGCATCGCAGTGTGTGGCTGGAGGGCAGGGCGCGTCGGCGTGGCCGCGGCGGGGGGCAGCCCTCGGGACTGGACCGCGAGCGCATCACCGAGGTCACCGTGCGGCTGCTGGACGCGGAAGGGCTCGCCAAGTTCTCCATGCGGCGGCTCGCGGCCGAGCTGAACGTGACGGCGATGTCCGTCTACTGGTACGTCGACACCAAGGACGACCTGCTCGAACTCGCCCTGGACAGGGCTTTCGGCGAGCTGGCGGCGCTGCCCGACCCGACGGACGAGGACGCGGACTGGCGTGAGCAACTGCGCGCGCTGGCCACGGAGTACCGCGGGCTGCTGGTCCGCCACCCGTGGCTGTCCCCGCTGGCCGGCCGCTACCTCAACATCGGCCCGAACTCGCTGGTGTTCTCCCGTGCGGTCCAGCGGGTCGTGCTGCGTACCGGCCTGCCCGCGCACGGCATCACCGGCGCGATCTCGGCCGTCTTCCAGTTCGTGTACGGCTACGGCACGATCGAGGGCCACTTCTTCGAGCGGGTCGCGGACACCGGTCTGACCCCGGACGAGTACTTCCGGCAGGCCATGACCGCGACCGCGGGCGCCCCGCAGACCGCCGAGATCATCGAGGAGTCGAAGACGCTCATGGCGGCCCGTGGCGGCGACACGGTCGAGGAGATGATGAGCCGCGACTTCACCTTCGCCCTGGACCTGCTGATCGCGGGTATCGAGGCGATGGTGAAACGCGGCTGATCGTCCCGCCGTCCGGTCCGGCACCGTGGTGGTGCGGCGGCCTCCGGTCTACTGGTCGGCGACCAGGCGGGCCGGGAAGCCGCCGGTCGCGATCGGGCCCCACCGCCGAGGGGTGAGCCGGATGATCGACTTGCCCTGCTTCAGCATGGCCTGCCGGTACTCGTCCCAGTCCGGGTGCTCCCCGGCGATGTTGCGGTAGTACTCCACCAGCGGCTCGACGGAGTCGGGCGTGTCGATGACCTCGGCCGTGCCGTCGATCTGGACCCACGGGCCGTTCCAGTCGTCGCTGAGCACGAGGACGCCGACCCGCTCGTCCCGCTTGGCGTTGCGCGTCTTGGCCCGCTCGGGGTAGGTGGAGACGACGATCCGCCCCGAGTCGTCGACCCCGCAGGTCAGCGGCGAGGCCTGGGGGCTGCCGTCGGCGCGCCGCGTCAGCAGGATCGCGCGGTGCCGGGGCCGTACGAAGTCCAGCAACTCGTCCAGGGAGACCTTGGTGTTCGTCGCGATGTTCGGTGCCATGGAGTCAGCCTAGGCGCAGCGGCACCCGTTCCGGCCGACCCTGCCGTGCCTGCGCGCGGGGTGGTGCGTCGCCCTGCCCGCGCCTACGCCTGGGGCAGTGCGTCGCCCTGTACCGCCTGGACGTCCAGCTCCACCTTCAGGGTGGTGCCGATGGCCGCGATGCCCGCCTGGACGACCTGGTTGTAGTTCATCGCGAAGTCCTCACGGCGCAGTTCCGTCGTGGCGCGGAAGGCGGCGCGGGTGCCGCCCCAGGGGTCCGAGCCGGTGCCCAGGTAGGCGAGGTCCAGGTCGGCGGGGCGGGCGACACCGTGCAGCGACAGCTCGCCGTGGACGGTCCAGCGGTCCGGGCCCGCCGGGGTCAGGCCGCCGGAGCGGTAGGTGATCTCCGGGTACGTCTCGACGTCCAGGAAGTCCGGCGAGCGCAGGTGGGTGTCGCGCAGGGCGTTGCCGGTGTCGATGGAGGCCGCCCGGATCACCGCCTCCACGCGGGACTTGGCGACGTCGTCCGGGGCGACCTCGATCGCCGCCGAGAACTCCGTGAACCGTCCGCGCACACTGGAGATGCCCAGGTGCTGGGCGACCGCGCCGACGGTGGAGTGCGCCGGGTCGACGGTCCAGGGGCCGGGCGGGGGCAGTTCCGTGCCGCCCTGCCGGGCCAGGGTCACGGTCCCCACCTCGGCGCGTCCGCTCGCCGTCACGATCGCGCTGGACGCCGTGGGCGCGTACCCGACGGCCGTGACGATGACGGTGTACGCCCCGGGAGCGAGCGCGGTCGCGTCCCGTACGGCTCCTTCACCGTCCGCCTCGGCGCGCAGCACCTGGCCGCCCGCCATGTCGGTCACCGTGACGACCGCGTGCGACACGGCCCACCCGTCCCGCGTGCGGATCTTCGCGGTCAGTCCCATTGCATGTACTCCTCGAACTGGAACCGGCCCGGTGCGGGCGAAACCCCCGCACCGGGCCGGAGCCGATAACTGTCGGAACTACTCGCCGGGGTGGGCGAGTTCGATGTCGTGGCCGTCGACGCCTGCGCCCGCCACGGTCAGGGCGGTGGCCACCGGCGGGTAGCCGGTCGCGATGACCGTGTACTCGCCGCCGTCGAGGTCGGCGAAGGCGTACGCCCCGTCCGCACCGGTGGTGGCGGTGCCGACCACGTTGCCCGCCGCGTCGACGAGCGTCACGCGCGCGTCGGCGAGCGGCCCGTACGGCGCGCGGACGACGCCCTGGAGCTGGGCGCCCGCTTCGAGGACGACCTCCGCGCGGGTCACGCCCGTCGCGCCGATCTCGACGGGCAGGGCGCGCGGCCGGAACCCGACGGCGTTGACCGCGACGGTCACGGCACCCGGCACCAGCTCGGCGAAGGAGAACTCGCCCTGCTCACCGGTGGCCGCGGTGGCCAGCAGATCGCCGCGCACATCGGTGACGATCACCATGGCGTCCTTGACGATCTCGCCCGACTCGGCGGCGCGCACGACACCGCTGAGTCCGCTGGTCCCGCTGAGCAGGATGTCGTACGCGACCGGCTCGCCGTTCACGACGATCGTGGAGGCCTGCGGCTGGAAGCCGTCGGCGGAGGCGATCAGCACGTACGAGCCCGTGCCCGGCGCGTCCAGTCCGTAGGAACCGTCGGCCTGCGCGACCGAACGGCCGAGCTGGCGTCCGGCGAGCGAGATCAGCGTGACGGCGGCCTGCGGGACGGGCGCGCTCTCGGCGCCGCGCACGAAGCCGTGCACCGGGATGCCGCCGGAGGGCGCCTGGAGGGGTTCGGCGGTGGCGACGGCGGCGAGCCGCTGCGTGCCCTGGACGCCGTCCTCCCGGCCGGGCCCGGCAGCCGACTCGGCGACCGCCCAGCTGGGGACGTGCTCCTCGGCGGGAGCCGCGGCGCCGGCCGTGACCGCGGCGGGAGCCCCAGCCGCGGCGGTGTCCGCGGCCGGGGTCTCGGCGTCCGCGGTGGCGGTCTGCGCCAGCGCGCCCTTGGTGCGCAGCGGGACCTCCTTGATGAACAGGGTGATCAGGAAGGCCAGCAGCGCCAGGCCGGACGCGATCATGAAGACGTCCGCGATGCCGTGGCCGTACGCGCTCTCCATGACGGTACGCAGCGGCGCGGGCAGCTTGTCCATGTCCGGGATCGAGCTGGAGGAGCTCGAACCGGAGGCGAGGGAGGCGTACTTGGGTCCGAGGTCGGCGATGCCGTCCTGGGCGTAGTCGGTGATGCGGCTGGCCATGACGGCGCCCAGCGCCGAGACGCCCATCGCACCGCCCAGGGAGCGGAAGAAGGTGACCGTGGAGCTGGCGGAGCCGAGGTCCTTCGGGTCGACCTGGTTCTGCGTGGAGAGCACCAGGTTCTGCATCATCATGCCGACGCCGAGACCCACCAGGGCCATGAAGACCGCGGTCTTCCAGTAGGCCGTGTCGTAGCGGATGGTGCCCAGCAGACCGAGGCCGGCCGTGATGAGCACACCCCCGCTGACCAGCCAGGCCTTCCACTTGCCGGTCTTGGTGATGAACTGCCCGGAGACGGTGGAGGAGATGAACAGGCCACCGATCATCGGGATCGTCATGACGCCCGACATGGTCGGGGACTTGTCCCGGGCCAGCTGGAAGTACTGGGCGAAGAACACCGTGCCGGAGAACATCGCGACGCCGACGAACATCGACGCGATGGAGGACAGGGTGATGGTGCGGTTGCGGAAGAGACGCAGCGGGATGATCGGCTCGGAGGCCTTCGACTCGACGAGCACGAAGATCAGCCCGAGCAGGATCGAGCCCGCGACCATCACGGCCGTCTGCCAGGAAACCCAGTCGTACTTGTCACCGGCGAAGGTGACCCAGACCAGCAGCAGGGAGACCGCGGCGGAGATGAAGAACGCGCCGGCCCAGTCGACCTTCACGTCCCGCTTCACGGTGGGCAGGTGCAGGGTCTTCTGGAGCACGATCAGCGCGATGACGGCGAAGGGGACGCCGACGTAGAAGCACCAGCGCCAGCCGAGCCAGCTGGTGTCGGTGATGACACCGCCGAGCAGCGGACCGCCGACGGTGGCGACGGCGAAGGTCGCGCCGAGGTAGCCGGAGTAACGGCCGCGCTCACGCGGCGAGATCATCGCCGCCATGACGATCTGCGCGAGGGCGGACAGACCGCCGACGCCGACGCCCTGCACGACACGGCAGGCGATCAGCATGCCGGGGTTCTGCGAGAGACCGGCGGCCGCGGACCCGAGCACGTAGATGACGAGCGCTATCTGGACGAGCGCCTTCTTGGGGTACAGGTCGGCGAGCTTGCCCCAGAGCGGGGTGGTGGCCGTCATCGACAGCAGGGTGGCGGTCACGACCCAGGTGTAGGCGGACTGGCCGCCGCCGAGGTCGCCGATGATCTCCGGCAGGGCGTTCGAGACGATCGTGGACGAGAGGATCGCCACGAACATCCCGAGCAGCAGCCCGGAGAGGGCCTCCATGATCTGCCGGTGGGTCATCGGAGCGGCCTCGGCGGAGCCGTGGGACCCTCCGCCGTGCTTCGCGTGAGCCCGCACACCGGCTGGTGTGGTCGTTGCCATGGGCTTCCTTTTCCTATGTTGCTTGTGCGGGTGTACGGGTGGTCTGTGTCTGTTCGCTTACGGGAACGGGAGGCGGCGTCGCGGGCGGGGCCGGCGGCCGGTGCGTGACCGTGCGGCAGTCGCCGAAGCTGGCGCGCAGCCGGGTCAGCAGGGCGATGAGCCGGCCGACCTCGGCGTCGGTCCAGTCGCCCAGCCGTTCCGCCAGCAGCTCGCTGCTCCGGCGTGACAGCTCGACGAGCATCGCGTGCCCCTCGGGCGTGAGGTGCAGGATGCGGGAGCGCTTGTCCGCGGGGTCGGGGGCGCGTTCGATCCAGCCCCGGTCGGCGAGGTGCGCGGCGTGTCGGCTGGTCACGGACATGTCGACGGCGAGCAGCTCGGACAGAGCGCTCATGCGCATGTCGCCGTGGCGGCCGAGGAGCGCCAGCACGCCGGCCGAGCCCGCGGAACAGTCGGGCGGCAGGATGCGCCCGAGGTCCCGCTTCACCGCCCCGACGGCACTGAGCTGACGCGCCAGCTCCTCGTACTGCGCCTGCCCTGCCATCACACCTCCCAAGTTGTTGCTTAGGGCAACCATAAGAGCGGTTGGTTGCTACAGGCAAATAAAAAGGCCGTGAAGCCCGCAAAAAGTTGGCAAAGACAAGTATTGCGGCGGTAAATGTGCAGGTGAGGGCGGCGCGGAGGTCGATCCGGTGGGCCCGTCACCGCAGCTGCCACCGGCTGGGCGGTCGGCTGGGGGGGCGGACGGCTGGGCAGGGAGCCTTTGACCAGGCGGCCGGGGAGGCGGTCGGGGAGACGGCCGGGGAGGCGGTCGGCAAGGCGGTCGGGAGACGGCCCCGGCGCTCGACGGTGCCGTCCCGGCGGGCGGTGATGCGTTCGGCGATACGGGCGGTGATGCGGTCGACGAGGTCGGCGGGGGCGCCTCGGAGGTCAAGTGGCCGGTCCCCGGCGGAGGCTTCCGGCCGTCCGGCTCCCCACCCCCACTTGGGTCGCCCCGCGCATTTTCGCTAGTGTCTCGGCCCATGGCTAACACCCAGGGCCCCCAGGGCAACCACGACCCCGCCGGCAGCACCCAGATGTTCCGCGCGTTCGTCGACGACGGCGCCCCCCGCGCCGCCCAGCCGGCCCCCACACAGTCCGGGCCCCGCATCGGCCTGATCGTCGGCATCGTCGCCGCGGTCGTGATCGTCGCGGCGGTCGCCTGGCTGGCGCTGAAGTAGCCGTCGGCCCGCACCGGACCGGGTGACGGGACGAACGGGCGCGTCAACCGCCGCGTGTCACAGCGGGGTTGGCGCGCACAGCCATGCCTCCGGCGCACACTCCGGCCGCGGCGGGTGTCCGGTATCTGTACGTCCGGCGCCGCCCGCTCACTCCCACCGCACCGACACGTCCCGTGTCTCGATGTGCATGCCCAGCGGTACGCGCCACGCGTCGACGCAGACCGTCCAGGTCTTCTCCTTGCGCGCCCCCGCGGCGATCGGCACCGGGAGCGCGACCGTCGACTCGCGTGTCGCCCAGTCGATGCCGAGCGCGTCGATGACATGGGTCCCGAAGGTGACCGTGCCGGAACGCACCGCGCTGCCGCCCGAGTTGCGCAGGGCGAGGGTCACGTCCTCGCACCACCGCTGGTCCGTACTCGCGCGGACGGGATCACTCACCGCGAGCGAGGCCGGTCCGGCCGGCGCGGTGCTCGGCGGGGCCGTGGGCGTCGGTGCGGGCGCGGGCGTGCCGCCCGGGGAGGAGGAGCCCCCCTCGGCGCCCGGGGTGCTTGAGCCGCCTGGGGTGCCTGAGCCGCCCGGGACGTCCGGGGCGCCTGGGACGCCCGGCAGGGCCGTCTGTGGCGCGCCGAGTCCGGCGCCGTCTTCCGTGGTGTCTCCCGGCCCGTGTCCGGTCGTCTCGCCCGCCGGGATCGTCGGCCCGGCCTGCCCGGCCGGAGCGCCGCTCTCCCCGTCCAGCGGGACGAGCCGCACCCCGCCGGTCGGATCGGCCGAGCCGCCCGTGCGGGAGCCCGGGAGCGTCGTGTCGCCCGCTCCGCCGATGGCGACGTAGCCGCCACCGGGCCCGTCTCCCCCGCAGCCGCCCAGCAGACCCGCCGCCGCCACCACGACGGCGGCCGCCGACGCGCCCCACAAGGCGCCCCGGCGGCCACGTGCCCGTGTCGGACTTCGCATCGCGTCAGTGTCGCTGACGCTCCGTCAGGAAGGAAGCCCTCGGTTCGAGTCCGGCTAGTCGGAGATCAGGCCCTCGCGCAGCTGCGCCAGGGTCCGGGTCAGCAGCCGGGAGACGTGCATCTGGGAGATGCCGACCTCCTCGCCGATCTGGGACTGGGTCATGTTGGCGAAGAAGCGCAGCATGATGATGCGGCGCTCACGGGGCGGGAGCTTGGCCAGCAGGGGCTTCAGCGACTCGCGGTACTCCACGCCCTCCAGGGCCGTGTCCTCGTAGCCGAGGCGGTCGGCCAGGGAGCCCTCGCCGCCGTCGTCCTCCGGGGCCGGTGAGTCCAGCGAGGAGGCCGTGTAGGCGTTGCCGACCGCGAGGCCGTCGACGACGTCCTCCTCGGACACGCCCAGCACCGCGGCGAGTTCGGCGACCGTCGGAGAACGGTCCAGCTTCTGGGAGAGCTCGTCGCTGGCCTTGGTGAGGGCCAGGCGCAGCTCCTGGAGGCGGCGCGGGACGCGCACCGACCACGAGGTGTCGCGGAAGAAGCGCTTGATCTCGCCCACGACCGTCGGCATGGCGAACGTCGGGAACTCCACGCCCCGTTCGCAGTCGAAGCGGTCGATCGCCTTGATCAGGCCGATGGTGCCGACCTGGACGATGTCCTCCATCGGTTCGTTGCGCGAGCGGAAGCGGGCCGCCGCGTAGCGCACGAGGGGGAGGTTGAGCTCGATGAGGGTGTCCCGGACGTACATGCGCTCGGGGCTGTCCTCGGCGAGGGTGGCCAGTCGCAGGAACAGGGAGCGGGACAGGGTGCGGGTGTCGATGGCCCCTGTGGTCGTGGGAACCGGAGCCGGAGCGGCCTCGGGGGCCGTGACGTCGTCGAGCACGTCGAGCACTGCGGGCTCGACGGGCGCGCTGGGCGCGGACTCGCTCTTTGTGAGCATGAGCACCTTCGAGCTGCCCTGATCTGCGGACATGCCACCCCCTTTGGGTCGCGGGACGGTCGCGGCGAACATTCCCGCTTGAGGAACGTCAGCCTTCACCTGAATACCGGAGCCGAAGCCCCGGCAAACGCGCTTCCGGCAGAATGTCACATGTCGGCAACACGCTGTAGTGACATGTCGACATGTGAGTGACGAATCGGCCCTGGAAAGAGGGGGTCTGACGGCATTTCAGCGCAGATCCGCAGGGAAAAGACCGGATGAGCGATTCGCTCTCCGAGGTGACGACTCGCTCACGCTTCCGAGCCCTGATCGAGTGACGTGTCGGCCGGGTCCCGCGTCACGCCTCGATGCGGTTCGCCGAACGGAGCCGCTGGAAGCTACGCGCGAGTAGCCGGGACACGTGCATCTGGGAGACGCCGAGCTCCGCGCTGATCTGCGACTGGGTGAGGTTGCTGTAGTAGCGCAGGAGGAGGATGCGCTGCTCGCGCTCGGGGAGCTGGACCAGGAGGTGGCGCACGAGGTCGCGGTGCTCCACGCCGTCCAGCGCGGGGTCCTCGTAGCCGAGGCGGTCCAGCAGGCCCGGCAGGCCGTCGCCCTCCTGGGCCGCCTCCAGCGACGTGGCGTGGTACGAGCGGCCCGCCTCGATGCAGGAGAGCACCTCGTCCTCGCCGATGCGCAGCCGCTCGGCGATCTCGGCCGTCGTCGGCGTGCGGCCGAAGGCCGTCGTCAGGTCCTCGGTCGCGCTGTTGACCTGCACCCACAACTCGTGCAGCCGGCGCGGTACGTGGACCGTGCGGACGTTGTCGCGGAAGTACCGCTTGATCTCCCCGATGACCGTCGGCATGGCGAACGTCGGGAACTGCACGCCCCGGTCCGGGTCGAAGCGGTCGATGGCGTTGATCAGCCCGATGGTGCCGACCTGGACGACGTCCTCCATCGGTTCGTTGCGGGAGCGGAAGCGGGCGGCCGCGTAGCGCACGAGCGGGAGGTTGGCCTCGATGAGCGCCCCGCGCACCCGGTTGTGCTCCGGCGTGCCCGGCTGGAGCTCCTTGAGCTCGCCGAAGAGCAGCTGGGTCAGTGCCCGGGTGTCGGCGCCCCGACGCCGCTCGGGCGGCTGGACGGGCTCCGTGAGGATCTCCGTGGGGGCTTCCGGGACGGCTTCCAGGGCAGGCGCGGGGGCGGGTGCCGGGGGTGCCTCTTGCTGAGGCGGCGCAGTACTGGCCGACACGGTCAACGCCACCTCTTCGTCAGGTCAACATCGGTCAACTCATCCGTCAAAAGCGGTCATAGCATCACAAGACATGTGCACTGTGTGCAAGCACCCCATAACGCCGTGTTGAGGGTGAAGTGCGGCCGATCGCCCTGGTTCCGGACGTGCGAAAGCCCCCCGCTGTTCCGACGGAGGGCTCCGTACTGCCGGCACGAACCGCCGGGAGGGCGGTTCAGAACTCGTAGTCGGCGACCACCCAGGTGGCGAACTCGCGCCACAGGGCGACGCCCTCCTGGTGGGCCGGATGCTCGATGTACCGCTTCAGGGCGTCCGCGTCCTCGACCGCCGAGTTGATCGCGAAGTCGTAGGCGATGGGCCGGTCGCTGATGTTCCAGCCCAGCTCCCAGAAGCGCAGCTCCTCGATCCGGCCGCCGAGGGCCCGGAAGGCCGCTTCGCCCCGCACCACCCGGGGGTCGTCGCGCCCGACACCTTCGTCGAGCTTGAAAAGGACCAGGTGGCGGATCATGGGCACTCCCCGGGTGAGCTACTAATCGGCCCCGTCCGCGAGCCAGGTGAAGAAGTCGCCGACGGCTTTGGCGGCGTCCGATATGCCCTGGAAGCCTATCTGGACGTAGTCCGCCGCCTTCGCCGGGTCCGTGATGATCACGTAGAGCACGAAGACCACGAGTACGTAGACGGCGATCTTCTTGGCGTTCACCGCCACCTGGCCTCCCCTGTACGAGCCCACCCGGGCCCTGTTGACGGCGGCGAGTGTAACCGTAAGTGCGATTTACACACCGCTTTTGAACGTCCACGGCGCGTTCGTGAACCGTTCGGGGGTCCTCGTCCGATGAGGGGGTGAACGCCGGTGCGTGCCGGGCGGAGTGGAAGTGAAGGCAAGGGGAGAAACATGCTGGGTCTGCTGGAACCGCTGGCCATGGCCCCGATGGTGCTCGTGACGGTGCTGTGCCTGGGGGCGCTGCTCGACTGTGTCCGCACCCCCGCCGAGCGCGTCCGGCACGTGCCCAAGGCGCTCTGGCTGTTCTTCATGCTCGGCGCCCCGATCGTCGGCGGCCTCGCCTGGATCTACCTGGGCAAGGGCCCCGAGCCGCGTGAAGACCGCGGAACACGACGAAGGGCCCGGCTCGTCGAGCCGGACCCTTCGTCCACCAGCGGTAGCGGAGGGATTTGAACCCTCGGTGACTTGCGCCACACTCGCTTTCGAGGCGAGCTCCTTCGGCCGCTCGGACACGCTACCGAGGGAGACCTTACAGCAAGGCGAGCCCCGGTTTGAAATCGGTATTCGGGGGTGGATCACCGGTCGCGGAAGAACTCCGTGAGGAGTCCCGCGCACTCGTCGGCGAGGACGCCTTCGACGACCTCGGGGCGGTGGTTGAGCCGTCGGTCGCGGACCACGTCCCACAGGGAGCCGGCCGCGCCCGCCTTGTCGTCGCGGGCGCCGTAGACGACCCGGTCCACCCGGGACTGCACGAGTGCGCCCGCGCACATCGTGCACGGTTCGAGGGTCACGACGAGCGTGCAGCCGGACAGCCGCCACTCGCCCAGCGCGGTGGCCGCCCGCCGGACGGCGAGCACCTCCGCGTGGGCTGTCGGATCGCCGCCCGCCTCACGTTCGTTGTGGCCCCTGGCGAGGACCGTCGTACCGTCCGGAGCCAGCACGACGGCGCCGACCGGGACGTCTCCGCCCCGGGCGGCCAGGCGTGCCTCGTCCAGGGCGAGCCGCATCGCGACCCGCCAGCGGTCGCGTACGGGATCAGGCGCCGTCCCCGGTCCGGTCAGCGGACGGTCTCCAGGACCTCCGAGGCGCCGAGGGCGTCGGCGATCTCGGTGACCGCGTCCGAGGACAGCGACCTCAGTTCCTTCTCGCCGATGCCGAGGTCGTCGAGGATGCCGGCGTCGCCGACCGGGCCGTGCGGCACGGCCTCGGCCGAGCTGCCGTTCACGACGGCGACGGCACCCGCGTCCACGGTGTCGTCGGCGTCATCGGCCTCGTCCTCGTTCTCACCGTCCTCGGTGCCGTCGAGGTCGAGGGCGTCCAGGTCGTCGTCGTCACCCGGATCTCTTCCGAGCAGTTCGTCGGTGAGCAGGATCTCGCCGTACGAGCTGCGGGCGGCGGCGGCGGCGTCGGAGACGAAGATGCGGGGGTCTTCCTCGCCGTCGATGCGGACGACCCCGAACCAGGAGTCCTCCTGCTCGATCAGCACGATCACCGTGTCGTCGTCGGGAGAGGCCTCCCGGGCCAGGTCGGCCAGATCCGACAGGGTTTCCACATCGTCGAGCTCTGTGTCGCTCGCTTCCCACCCGTCTTCGGTGCGCGCGAGCAGTGCGGCGAAGTACACCGTGACTCTCCCACTGGTCTTAGGCGTGCCGGTTGGGGGTCCCCCCGGCGGAGGTTGCGGGCGGAGAGAGCTGAGGCTCCGAGCCCCACCCACTCGGAATCGTGGCAGAAACAAGGCGCCCAGGGGACGTCTTCGGCTCCCTGTGTCCGGTGGTTTTGATCGCATGCCCGCGCGTACGCCCATGAGCACGTACGCGCGATGTCCGTGAGTGACTCGCCGGCGCTCTCGTTGCCGCCACGAGCGGATCGTACGCGGCTTTCCCGTGCGCCCACGCACGCCCACGCACGCCCGCTCCACGCGGCACCCGTGACGGTGGCGATCTTCCCCATATGCCCCAAGACCCCTGCGGCCGTGGCTACCAGCGGAAGGTGCGCATGCGCATCGCGTGGCGCAGCCGGGCGGTCTTGGCGCGGCGCGGCTGGACCCGGTCGCGCAGTTCGCGGGCCTCGGCCAGCTCGCGAAGGAACCGGGCGCGGCGCCGGCGCCGTTCGGCGTCGGTCTCGTCCGGCCGCGCCTTTCGCGGCGAGTCGTTGTCGGGCAGGTTGGGCAGCTCAGGCATCAGCACACCACTCCGGGTACCCCGGTCCGTCTCCTTACCTTGCTCCCACTTTCCCTCCGACGGGGGGTTTGACGCCAGCCATCGGCCCAACCCGAGGGCAAGTCGAGGGGGAGGGGTTCACTGTGAGTGGGGGCGCCGGGCGGGTTCGGCCCGGTTACTGTTGTGGACATGCGTCTCCACGTCGTCGACCACCCTCTGGTCGCTCACAAACTCACCACGCTGCGCGACCAGCGCACGGACTCCGCGACCTTCCGCCGGCTGGCCGACGAACTGGTCACCCTGCTCGCCTACGAGGCCACGCGTGACGTGCGTACCGAGCAGGTCGACATCAAGACGCCGGTCTCCCCGACCACCGGCGTGAAGCTCTCGTACCCGCGCCCCCTGGTCGTGCCGATCCTGCGCGCGGGCCTCGGCATGCTGGACGGCATGGTCCGGCTGCTGCCGACGGCCGAGGTGGGCTTCCTCGGCATGATCCGCAACGAGGAGACGCTCGAGGCGTCCACGTACGCCACGCGCATGCCGGAAAACCTTCTCGGCCGTCAGGTGTACGTCCTGGACCCGATGCTGGCCACCGGCGGCACGCTGGTCGCCGCCATCCGCGAGCTGATCCGGCGGGGCGCCGACGACGTGACGGCCGTGGTGCTGCTCGCGGCCCCGGAGGGCGTGGAGCTCATGGAGCGCGAGCTCGCGGGCACCCCGGTCACCGTCGTCACGGCGGCGGTCGACGACCACCTCAACGAGCACGGCTACATCGTCCCGGGCCTGGGCGACGCGGGCGACCGGCTGTACGGCGCGGCCGAATAGGGCGAGCGGTCCGCCCCGCCCGCGCGGTCGACCAGACCGTGCGGGCCGTGCGGGCCGTGACGCCCACGGTCCTCGGGCAGTGCCCGGGCGGGCCGTGAAGCGGCCTCAGCAGCCCTTTTTCGTGGTGGCCGTCGGCTGTGGCGCGGCCAGGGCGGTCAGTGCCTTGACCGAGGCCGCCGGGCTGGTCAGCGCCTTGAACTGGTTGCCGATGATCAGGTCGACGGTCGTGCCCGCACGGGCGGCGTCGGTGCGGCGTTCGGCGGTGGTGAGCTGGGTGGCGAGTACCGGCAGCGAGGTGTTCAGCGAGGACGCGGGGCCGAGCAGTATCCCGGTCCCGGTGACCTTCTTGTCGTACTGCTTGGTGGCGTTGCCCACCTCGCCGATCCGGAAGCCGCGCTTCTTCAGCTCGTCCGCGGTGGTCTTGGCGAGGCCGCTGCGGGTGGTGGCGTTGAAGACGTTCACGGTGATCTGCGCGGGCTTGGGCGCCGCGCCCGCCACGGCTGCCGACGCGGCGGCCGGGGAAGCCGCGGGGCTCGCCTTGGTCGCCTTCGTCGAGCAGCCGGTTCCGGCGGCCGTGGCCGTCCCTCCGCCGCCCGTGAAGACGTCGATGAGCTGAAGGGTGCCCCAGCCGGCCACGCCCAGCACGGCGCCGCAGGCGACGACCACGACGACCAGTCGGCCGCGTCGTCGGTGGGGGCGCATGCGGGGGTATTTGTCCCCCGTGATCCGGTACTTGCCGCCCATGCCGGGGGGAGTCAGCATGCTCATGGGCGCAGCGTAGTGCGCCCGGGCGGCCGTGACGAATAAACGATCATCCGACACCGTTCGAGGTGCGGGAAAGCACCCGAAAGGGTCAACGGGGAAGGGTCGGCCGGGGCGGGAACGGCGTCGGGCGGAGGGTCAGTCCAGCTCGAGCACGCGCGCGTGCAGCACCTGTCGCTGCTGGAGTGCCGCCCGCACGGCGCGGTGCAGCCCGTCCTCCAGGTACAGGTCGCCCTGCCACTTCACGACATGCGCGAAGAGGTCGCCGTAGAACGTGGAGTCCTCCGCGAGCAGGGTTTCCAGGTCGAGCTGCTGCTTGGTGGTCACCAGCTGATCGAGGCGGACCGGGCGCGGCGCGACGTCCGCCCACTGCCGGGTGCTTTCCCGGCCGTGGTCGGGGTACGGCCGGCCGTTTCCGATGCGCTTGAAGATCACACGGAAAGCCTACCGGTCCAGACGTTCCGGGCGCAGCCATGGAGACGGAGTGCGACGCTGGAAAAGACGTGATGAACGGGGGTAAAACGGAACGAGGGTCTGCCGATGAGTGGGTCGACGAGCGCCGCTGACATCGCCGCCGGGTACGCCTTCACCGGGCCCGCCCTCGACCTCGGCGCACTGGTGTGGGACGGGAAGTGCCGTCCCGAGGCCCCCGTCCGCGTCCCCCTTCCCATGCTGAACAGGCACGGTCTGGTCGCGGGCGCCACCGGCACCGGTAAGACCAAGACGCTCCAGCTGATCGCCGAGCAGCTCTCGGCGCAGGGCGTGCCGGTCTTCCTCGCCGACGTCAAGGGAGATCTGTCCGGCGTCTCGGCGCCGGGAGCGGCGAACGACCGGGTGCGGGGGCGGGCGGCCGAAGTCGGCCAGAAATGGACGGCGACCGGCTTCCCGGCCGAGTTCTACGCCCTCGGCGGCCTCGGGCACGGCATCCCGCTGCGGGCCACGATCACCAGCTTCGGCCCGGTGCTCCTCGCCAAGGTGCTCCAGCTCAACCACACCCAGGAACAGTCCCTCGGCCTGATCTTCCACTACGCCGACCAGAAGGGTCTGGAGCTTCTCGACCTCAAGGATCTGCGGTCGGTCGTCGCCTTCCTCACCTCGGACGAGGGCAGGCCGGAGCTGAAGGGCATCGGCGGGTTGTCGACGGCCACGGCCGGGGTGATCCTGCGCTCGCTGACCGCCTTCGAGGCCCAGGGCATGGCGAGCTTCTTCGGTGAGCCGGAGTTCGACACGGCCGAGTTCCTGCGTACGGCCGCCGACGGCCGCGGTGTCGTCTCGGTCCTGGAGCTGCCCGCCGTCCAGGAGAAGCCGCAGCTCTTCTCGACCTTCCTGATGTGGCTGCTGGCCGACCTCTTCCACGACCTGCCCGAGGTCGGCGACGCCGACCGGCCCAAGCTCGTCTTCTTCTTCGACGAGGCGCACCTGCTCTTCCACGACGCTTCGAAGGCGTTCCTCGACTCCATCACGCAGACCGTCCGGCTGATTCGCTCGAAGGGGGTCGGCGTGTTCTTCGTCACGCAGACCCCGAAGGACGTACCCCGCGACGTCCTCGCCCAGCTCGGCAACCGGGTCCAGCACGCGCTGCGGGCCTTCACACCGGACGACCAGAAGGCCCTGAAGGCCACGGTGAAGACGTTCCCGAACTCCCCCTACGACCTGGAGGAACTGCTCACCGGGCTCGGTACCGGCGAGGCCGTCGTCACGGTCCTCGGCGAGAAAGGCGCCCCGACGCCGGTGGCCGCGACCCGGCTGCGCGCCCCCGAGTCCCTGATGGGGCCGGTCGACGCCGCCGTCCTCGACCGGGCGGCGCGCGAATCTCCGCTCCACGAGCGATATGCACAGGCTGTGGACAGAGAATCCGCGTTCGAGAAGCTGGCGGCCCGGCCCGCCGGGCGACCGGAGCCGCGGGGGCCGCAGGAGCAGCCGGAGAGTTCCCGGACGCGGGAGTCCGGGCCGAAGCGGTCCGGGGAGGACCGGTCCGTCGTCGAGCAGGTCGTCGGCAGCGGCATGTTCACGTCCCTGGCGCGGTCCGTCGGCACGCAGATCGGCCGGGAGATCACCCGCTCGCTCTTCGGTACGGCCCGGCGGAGGCGGTAGTCCGCCTCCGCCGACCGGTCAGCGGTCCCGGTGTTCCGGGGCCTGCCGCGGTTTCGCTTCCTTCACCTGCGGTTTCGGTGTGCTGCGGGCGGCTTCGGCGCGCAGCAGGGCGCGCAGAATCGCGTACGGGTCCGTGGGCATGACTCTTTCCCTCGCTTGTTCCTCGCGTGAGCGTGATCGCCGGGCGGCTGATCGTCGGCGGGCCTGGGAACGGCGTCCGTCAGCAGCGCAGGACCACGGTGCGCAGGACGTGCAGGGTGTATGACGGCCGGTGCGGCGCCGGGCGCGGCCGGTCCGCGGGGACTTCGGGCGCGGGGGCAGGGAGGGGCGCGGGGCGCCGCAGGGCGACGGGGCGGTGGGCGCAGGGTGCCGGTCGCAGCGCCGTGTCGAGGACGTCGTACTCGGCGAGCTCGGCGGCGGCGACGGGTGCCGCCGGGACGTCGGCGGCCACGCCCGGCACCAGCAGGACGAGCAGCAGCACGAGCGTCCGCAGCCAGGTGCGGCTGCGGGGGAGGCGTGCTGCGGGGCTCATGAGAGGTCATCTCCCCGCGACACGCCCTGGATTCAGCATGCCGGGGGCCGGATCCGCCCGTTCGGCGGACAGCCGGCTCCCACGGCGTACGGGCCGGGGCCGGGCGGCGGTGGGCCGTCGGTCGGGCGGGCCACCCGACCCGCGTCGCTACTTCCTCGCGGCCCCGTCCGCCCTGTCGCCCTTACCGGCCTTGTCCGCCTTTTCCGCCTTCGCCGCCGCCTTCATCTCCTGTTTGTGCGCCCGGACCTTCGTCAGCGACTCCGGGCCGGTGATGTCGGCGACGGACCGGAAGGACTTCGGTTCGCCGTAGGCGCCGGCCGCCTCGCGCCAGCCCGTGGGCCGCACACCGAGCTGCTTGCCCAGCAGGGCGAGGAAGATCTGCGCCTTCTGCCTGCCGAATCCCGGCAGTTCCTGGAGCCGCCCGAGCAGTTCGCCGCCGCTGCCCACCTCCTTCCAGACGGCACCGGCGTCCCCGTCGTAGTGGTCGACGAGGTACTGGCAGAGCTGCTGGACGCGCTTGGCCATGGACCCGGGGTAGCGGTGCACGGCCGGCTTCTCGGCGAGCAGTGCGGCGAAGGCCTCCGGGTCCTGGGCGGCGATGTCGTGCGCGTCCAGGTCGTCGGCGCCGAGCCGGTCGGCGATCGTCCGGGGTCCCTTGAACGCCCACTCCATCGGAACCTGCTGGTCCAGCAGCATCCCGACCAGCGCGGCGAGCGGGGACCGCCCGAGGAGCTCGTCGGCCTCGGGGTCCTGGGAGAGGTGAAGGGTGACGTCCATGCGTCGATGATCCCGCCTGGGCCGTCAGCTCGCGCGCCAGTACCCCAGCGCGTGCAGCCGTTCCCTGGGGACGCCCAGCTCCTTGCGTACGTAGGCCGACAGCGTCCTGGTGGTGCGGGTGTCGCAGGCGATCCAGACGTACGGGTCGGGGGTGGCCGTCAGCAGCGCGGGCAGTTCGGCCTTGACCCGCTCGACGAGACGGCCGCCCGCGTCCACCCGGGGCACGTGGCGTATCTCGTGGCGTGCGGGGTCGGTCCGGAAGGGAAGTCCGTCCGGGCCGTCGGGCGGGCCCTCGAACCAGACGGTCGCCGGGGCGGCGCCGAGCGTCCCCTCGCCCTCGCCGAGCAGGGAGTTGATGGCGGGCAGGGAGGCCGGGTCGCCGATCACGAGGACGTGCGACGGGGCCGGGGCGGGCGTCTCGAAGCCGGTGCCCTGGACGGTCGCCTCGATGGTCGCGCCGGGCCCGGCCGCCCGCGCCCAGTCGCTGGCCGCGCCCTCGTGCAGCGCGAACTCCAGGGCGAAGGTGCCGGCCGCCGGGTCGGGATCGACCAGGGTGTAGGCGCGCTGGTGCGGCCGCCCCGCGTTCTCGAACCAGAGCCGGATCCAGATCGTCGGGTGGACGCCGGTGGCGGCGAGCAGCCCGCCGTCCGTGAGGCGCAGCCGGCGGTACTCGCCGGTGACCTCCTCCACGCCCGTGACCGTGAGCGTGAAGTCCTTCGCACGCATCAATCTGAGGACCGTGCCCTCCCAGCCCCGCCCCTGCGCCATGGCCCGTTCACCCCTCGCGTACGATTTCGGCACAACCTACTTAGGCAAGCCTAACCTAAAGCAAAGGGGCCCGAGGGTGACCACCGAGATCTACCGTGACGCTTGGGGCGTTCCGCATCTGCGCGCCGGCAGCGCCCACGCCCTCGCCCGCCTCCAGGGAACCGTCACCGCCCGCGACCGCGCCTGGCAACTGGAGGTCGAACGGCACCGGGCACGCGGCACGTCGGCGTCCTTCCTCGGCTCCGAGGCCCTCCCCTGGGACCGGTTCGTGCGCCGCGCCCGCCTCGACGACACGGCCAGACGCTGCTTCGACGAGCTGGAGAGACAGGACCTGGAGACGGCCGACTGGGTCCGGGCCTACGTGGACGGCGTCAACGAGGGACTGGCTGCCTGCGACGCCCCCGAGTTCACCCGCGTCGGCCTCGCGCCCGGCCGCTGGGAACCCTGGACCCCGCTCGCCGTCTGGCTGGCCACACACATCCTGTTCGCCGGATTCCCCGCCAAACTGTGGCGCGAGGAGGCCGTCCGGCACCTCGGCCCCGAGGCGGTCGGCCTGTTCGCCACCGACGGGCCCGGCACCTCCGGCAGCAACGGCTGGCTCGTCGACGGGGCGCGGACGGTCACCGGGCAGGCGGTCATCGCCGGCGACCCGCACCGCTTCATCGAGGATCCCGGCGTCTACCAGCAGATCCGCCTGGCCTGCGACGAGTTCGACGTTGTCGGACTCGCCGTGCCCGGCATCCCCGGCATCGCCCACTTCGGCCACACCACCACGGTCGCCTGGGCCATCACCAACGCCATGGCCGACTACCAGGACCTCTACCGCGAACGGCTGCGCCGCACCGGCGCGGGCGTCGAGGCGCTCGGCCCGGACGGCACCTGGCGACGGGTCGCCCGGCACACCGAACTCGTGCGGGTGGCGGGTGAGGAGACCGTCGAGGTGGAGGTGCTGGAGACCGAGCGGGGCCCGGTGATCGCGGGCGGCCCGGAAGGCCTCGACGACGGCACCCCGCTCGCGCTCGCCCTGCGCCATCCGCCCCGCGTCACCGCCGACCTGGGCTTCCGGGCCCTCCTCCCGCTGCTCCGGGCCCGCCGGGTCGCCGACGTGGACCGCGCCTTCGACCTCTGGGTCGAGCCCGTCAACGTCGTCCAGGCCGCCGACACCGAGGGCGGCCTGCTGCACCGGGTCGCGGGCCGGGTTCCGCTGCGCGCCGAGGAGAACGGCACCCGGCTGGTGCCCGCCTGGGAACCCGGCCACGAGTGGACCGGCTGGCACGAGATGCCCCGCGCGGGACTGGCCGACGGTGTGGCGGTGATGGCCAACCAGCGGGGCCCCGCCGGGACGCTGGGCGTCGAGTTCGCCCCGCCGCACCGCGCCGACCGCATCCGGGCGCTGCTCGGCGGGCGTCGGCGATGGTCCGCGTCCGACATGCCGGCCGTCCACACCGACACCTACCTGGCCTCCGCCGCGCCACTGCTGGAACGGCTGGCCGCGCTCGAGGACCTGACCGGGCCGGCCGCCGGGTTCCGCGACCGCCTGCTGCGCTGGGACCGCCGGATGGACGCCGACAGCCAGGACGCGGCGCGGTTCGCGGCCCTGCGCGGCGCCCTGGTCCGCCGCCTCGCCGCCCACCCGGCGTTCGCGGCCCTCGCCACCCCGCCCGCCTACCCGGAGGTGTTCCTCCCCTGGCTGGCCCTCCTCCCGCGGATCGGATTCGCCCTCGAACACCTCCTGCGCGCCGAGCGGCTGTACGGCGTCGACCGGACGGCGCTCGTACGGGAGGCCGTCGAGGAGGTCGCCGGCCGGCCCGCCGCCCGCTGGGGCGACACCCACCGGCTGGCCCCCTGGCAGGCGCTGCCGGACGCCGGACGGCACGCCCCGGCCCTCGCCGGTGACCACGACTGCGTGCTGTGCACCTCGTCCGTGCCCGGCTGGACCGACCTCGCCGCGCGCGGCCCGGCCGCCCGTTACGTGTGGGACCTGGCCCGCCGCGAGGACAGCCTGTGGGTCGTCCCGTACGGCGCGTCCGGCCTCCCCGGCCACCCCCACCACCACGACCAGCTCCCCCTGTGGCTCAGGGGCGAACTGGCCCCGGTCGTCACCGACTGGGCACTGCTGACGAAGGAGAGCGACGATGAGTGACCGCCGGGACGCCCGGGACGGCCGGGACAGCCGGGACGGCAGCGACGCCCGGGACCTCCGGGGTGCCTATGTGCACGAGCAGGTGATCGACGGGTTCGGGACCGTCGCGATCCGGCCGCTCGACGCCGAGGGCGACGCGGACGTCGTCCACGGCTGGGTGGACGAGGAGCGGGCCGCGTTCTGGGGCATGAACGGACTGACGCGGGACCAGGTCGCCGAGATCTACACCCACATGGCCGGCCTCGACACCCATCACGCCTTCCTGACCGAGCTGGACGGCGAACCCGTCGCCCTCCTCCAGACGTACGAACCGAGCGAGGACCGGGTGGGCGCGTGCTACCCGGTCGAACCCGGGGACATCGGCGTCCACGTCCTCATCGCGCCGGCCGGCGGGCGCGGGGCGCGGCCGGGCTGGTCGGCGGCCCTGATGGGCGCGTTCGCGTCGTACGTGCTGGTCGGCCTGGACCGGTCGCGCGTCGTGGTGGACCCCGACGTGCGCAACGAGAAGGCGGTGGTCCGCTTCCTCCGGCAGGGCTTCGAGGAGGGGCCGGTCGTCACCCTGCCCGAGATCGACCTGCCGGACGTGTACCTGCCGGAGAAGAAGGCGCAACTGGCGTTCCTGCGCCGGGAGGTAGCGTTCCCCGGGTGACCTCACCGCTCACCCCCGAAGACCTCGTCGCGCGGTACGGCCTGGAGCCGATCCCCCGTGAGGGCGGCCTGTTCCGCCGTACCTGGGCGGGTCCGGAGGGGCCGGACGGCCGCCCGGCCGGCTCCGCGATCGTCGCGCTGCTCACCGCCGACGATTTCTCGGCCCTGCACCGCCTGCCCACCGACGAGGTCTGGCACTTCTACCTCGGCGACCCGCTCACGCTGCTGCTCCTCGCCCCCGACGGCACCTCCCGTACGGCGGTGCTCGGCCCGGACGTCCTCGGCGGGCAGCAGCCGCAGCTCACCGTGCCCGCGCGCACCTGGATGGGCGCGCGGGTGGCCGCCGGGGGTGCCTGGACCTTCTTCGGCTGCACGATGGCCCCCGGCTTCACCTACGGGGACTACGAACACGGCGACGCGGCCGACCTCGCGGCGCGGCACCCGGACCGGGCCGCCCTCATCACGGAACTGTGCCGTCCATGACGTTGCTGGCGGGCCGGGTGGCCCTGATCACGGGTGCGGGCGGAGGGATCGGGCGCGGCATCGCGCTGCGGTTCGCCCAGGAGGGCGCGGCGGTGGCGCTCCACTGCCGTACGGGGACCGAGGCGGCCCACGCCCTCGCCGGGGAGATCGCCGACGGGACCGGGGCGCGGGCCGTCGTCCTGGCCGGCGCCGATCTGACCGTCGAGGCGGAGTGCCGCGAGGTGGTGGCCCAGGCCGCCGAGTGGGGCGGCGGACGGCTCGACGCGTTGGTGAACAACGTCGGCGTACAGCCGGTGCAGGATCTGCCCTCGATGACGGCGGCCGACTGGCGGGCGGTCGTCGACACCAACCTGACCAGCGTGTTCGCCTGTACGCAGGCGGCGGCGGAGGTGATGCGGGAGCGCGGTGGGAGCATCACCCACATCGCCTCCGTCGAAGCGGCGAGACCCGCTCCCGGGCACGCCCACTACGCCGCCTCCAAGGCCGCGGTCGTGATGCACGCGCGGGCGGCGGCACAGGAGTACGGGGCGTCCGGCATCCGCGTGAACACGGTCTCGCCCGGGCTGATCGACCGGGAAGGACTGGCCGAGGCGTGGCCCGACGGGGTGCGGCGGTGGCGGGAGGCGGTCGCGGTCGGCCGGCTGGGGCGCCCGGAGGACGTCGGCGACGCCTGCGTCTTCCTGGCCTCGCCGCTCGCGTCCTGGATCACCGGACACGATCTGGTGGTGGACGGCGGGGTGTCGGCGCGGCCCACCTGGTGAACCGGATGCCCCGTGCATGCGTACGTATCTCCGAGCACACGAGTGTCGAGTCCCAGGCAAGGCGGAGCGGTGACGTGAGCGAAGGGCGAGATGGCGGACGACACGAAGGCGGGCGGCACGACAGCCGGGGACACGACAGCCGGGGACACGGCGGCGGCCGGCGGCGGCTTCAGGGGCTGGTGCTGCTGGGCACCGTGCTGGTCCTGCTCCTCCTCGGCGGCGCGCCGGCCTCTGCGCACGCAGCCCTCCGGGGTGCCGACCCCGCGGACGGAAGCGTCGTCCGGACGGCCCCCGACGCCATCACCCTCACCTTCACCGAGTCCGTAGGACTGCTCGACGACTCCTTCCGCGTGTTCGACCCCGACAACCGGCGGATCGACACGGGCGAGGCGGGTCACGCGGACGGCCGCGCCGACACGGCACGGGTCGAGCTCCCCGCGAAGCTCGGCACCGGCACGTTCACGGTGGCCTGGCGCGTGGTCTCGGCGGACAGCCACCCGATCGCCGGCGCCTTCACCTTCTCGGTGGGCACGCCGTCCGCGACCCCGCCGCTCCTGCCCAGCACCTCGGTGGAGAACCCCGTCACCGGCGGCCTCTTCAACATCGGCCGCTACGTCGCCTACCTCGCCGCGGCGCTCCTCATCGGCACCGCCGCCTTCATCGCCGTCTGCCGCCCGCCCGACGTGCGGCCGCTGCGCGGGCTGCTGGCGGCCGGCTGGTGGGCGCTGGCCGGATCGACGGTGTTCCTGCTGCTGCTCCGCGGCCCCTACGAGACCGGCAGCGGCCCCGCGCGGGCCCTGGACCCGTCGAACCTGACCCGCACGCTGGGCACCCGGCCGGGACTGGCCCTGGTGGCGCGCCTCGTGCTGCTCGCGGCGGTCGCGGCTCTTCTCCTGTGGCGGCGCAAGGCCCTCCGGAAAAGCGGGCGCTCGTCCCGCGCGGTGCTGCCGACCGGCGTCGCGCTGGCCCTGGGCCTGGCGCTGACCTGGGCCGCCGCCGAACACGCGTCGGCCGGTATCCAGGTCCCGGCGGCGATGACGTCCACGGTGCTGCACCTGCTGGCGATGGCGGTGTGGCTGGGCGGCCTGGCGGCCCTGCTCACCCTGTTCCACCGGGCGTCCGTACCGTCGCGCGTGGTCGGCCGCTTCTCACAGCTGGCGGGCCTGTCGGTGAGCGTCCTGGTGGTGACGGGCGTCTACCAGTCCTGGCGTGGCCTCGGCTCGATGTCCGCCCTGACGGACACCACCTACGGGCGGGTCCTGCTGGCCAAGCTGGCCGCGGTGACGCTGCTGCTGCTCGCGGGGGCCCGGTCGCGGCGGACGGTGACAAGGGAAAGGACGGCGAGGAGCGTGACGGTGGAGACTGCCGAGACCCGTGAGGCTGCCGGGACAGGTGAGACTGCTGCCGGGACGCGGGACGCGCGGGTGCCGGAGCCGGTGGGCGGCCGGGCCGAAGGCGCGGCGGACGGCCTGGCGGGACACCGGGTGGACGGTACGGTCGACGGCCCGGCGGGAGACGGGCCGGACGCCGCGGCCGACGCCCCGGTGGGCGGCCCGCCGCTGCCCGACAAGCCCCGGCCACCGGCCGGTGGGGCCCTCACGCCGGCCGAGGACGCCCAACGCCGGGCGCTGCGCCGTTCCGTGCTGGCCGAGGTCGTCGTCTCCGTCGTCGTCCTCGTCTTCACCACCGTGCTGACGGGCACCCTGCCGGGCCGGGCGGCCGCCGAGGCGGCGACGGCGGAACAGTCCGCCGGACTGCCCGTGGCCTCCGTGACCACCATCCCCTTCAGCATCGGCACCGGCGATCCCGGCGTTCGGGGGGCCAGCGGAAAGGTGCAGGTCACCCTCGACCCGGGCCGGGTCGGCGACAACGGCCTCCAGGCCGTGGTCTACGGCCCCGACGGCGGCTTCGTCAGCATCCCCGAACTGCGTGTCTCCTTCAGCCTGCCCGGCCAGGACATCGGCCCCCTCGACGCCAAGGTCACCGACCGGGGCGGCTACTGGGGCGCCGCCGCGGTCAATCTGCCGCTGCCCGGCACCTGGGAGATGAAGGTGACCGTACGGGTGACGGAGACCGACCAGGTGAGCGAGTCGAAGCCGGTGGAGATCGTGCGCTGAGCCGGAGCCGCCCCACGCGGGCCGGGCCGGTCAGCGCACCGGCTCGGGAGTGGCGTGACGGGCCGCGAGGGCACGTTCCTCCTCCTCGAGCCGGCGGGAGCACCGGGCGTCCGGGTCGTAGGCGACCGCCGTGCTCACACAGGTGCAGAACACCCGGGCGTCGCGGGTGACGCGGCTGGTGACGCGGAACGTCGAGCGGCGCAGGTCACCGATGGTCGTGGTGATGGTGACCGGCTCCGGCTGGAGGACGAGGGGTTCCGTGTAGTCGAGTTCGTGGCGTGCGTAGACGAACCTCGGGCGGATCTCCTGTCCGGGCAGGCCGGGGCGCAGATAGAACATGTCGATATGGGCGTCCTGGATCATCTCCAGCAGCCGGACGTTGTTCACGTGGTGCATCGAGTCCAGGTCGCTCATGCGTACCTGGCGGAGATAGAGATGGGGCCGGGACTCCGGCACCTCGGGGGGCGTGCGCCCGGTGCCGGTACGGCGGATGTCGGACGTCAGGGTGTCGGACGTCAGGGTGTCGGTCAGGGTCACGGTGTCACTCCTCGGAACAGCGGAACAGGGGTCCCGGCCGCCTGGCCGGTACGCGGTACCGGTGCCGGGGCTACAGGGACTGCGGGGCTACAGGGCCCGCTCGATCAGGTCGGCCGCGGCTCCCGCCCCGCCGGCCGCCGCGATCTCCCGGCGCATGGCGGACACGCCCGCGCGGATGTCCCGGTCGGACGAGACCCGCAGGACGGCCTCGCGCAGCGCCTCGGGGGTGACGCTCTCGCGCGGCAGGTGCACACCCAGCCGGAGGCGTTCGATCCGGTCGGCGTTGACCCGCTGCTCGGCCATCTGCGGGACCGCGACCAGCGGGACGCCGTAGTGCAGGGCCTCCATCGTGCCGCCCATCCCGGCGTGGGTGACGAAGGCGTCCGCGTGCGCGAGCACGGCCAGCTGGGGCACGTGGGGATGGACCTCGACGTTGGCGGGCAGCGGCCCGAGCCCGTCCGGCGGGACGGCGCCGACGGACATGACCACATGCCAGGGCAGCTCGGCGAACGCCTGGACGCAGGACCGGTAGAACTCCGGCCGCCGGGTGAACTGGGAGCCCAGCGAGACCAGCAGGACGGGCACGTCGGGCCGCGGCGGCTGCCAGGAGCCCTGGTAGGAGCGGTCCCCGAGCGCCGGCCCGACATAGGCGACGCGCTGTGCCGCGACGGTGTCCGCCCTGCGCTGGAAGCTCCGCGGGAAGAACGCGACGGCGTGCGCGGGCCGTACGAGGTCCAGGATCCGCGCGGCCTCGATCCCCTGGTCGGCGAAGGCCGCCGCCAGTCGCGCGAAGCCCGGCAGCTGCGGGAGGCCGGGCACACCGAAGAACTCGGGGACGATGCCGTCGTAGGCGAGGTGGGTGGGCGACGCCACGACGGTCGGCACCTGCCAGCGCGCTCCCAGCAGCAGGCCCGCGAAGGCGTAGATGTCGCAGAGCACCAGGTCGGGACGGTCCTTGTCGAACGCCCGGGTCAGGGCGGGCAGGGCCGCCAGCGCCACCTCGACGACCCGCGCGAACCCCTCGCCCATGTCCTCCGGCGCGTCCGAGCCGTCGCCCGCGTCCGGGTACAGCACGGGCTCGGCCCCGGCCGCCTTCACCTGGTGCATGAAGTCCTCGGTGACGGCGTAACTGACCCGGTGCCCACGCCGCACGAGCTCCTCGACGACCCCCAGGGTCGGATTCACATGCCCGTGCATCGGAACGTTGAACACGGCGATGTGCGCGGGGATGTGCGCGGGATTCGGATGAGTACCAGGCACGACACACCACTCCTGTCCGGCACGGAGCCGGGGCGGGGGACTCGGGAAGGGGGCGCCCGAACGGCGGACGCGGAGTCCCGATTAAAGGCGCTCCGACACCGTTCCTGACCGCAAACCTGCGGCAGTGTCACCCCATCAGGGAGCCTCCACGGCCGCGCGTTGACACCTGCGGAACACCTGAGGGGTACCTGGCGGCACGGCTGATGACGCGGCACACGTGACCGCCGGTCCGATCGGCCGTTGGGGGTACAGGACGTCGTCCCCCAGCAGCCGGCCCACGACAGGACCGGCCCACGCCACGGACGGCCCACGACAGGAGCAGTCTCATGCCCGGATCGCATCTGCCCTTGATGGAAGAGGGGATGGCCCGCTGGCCGTTCGGCCCGCCCAACGCCGGGATCGCCCTGGACCTCGCGGGCGCCCCACCGTCGTTGGACGAGCTGCGGGCGTTGGTGGAGGAACGCTGGAAGGCGCTGCCCAGGCTCACCCAGACCCTGGTCGCACCCGGCGGCGCCCGGACCGGCCTGGCCTGGTGGACCGGCCGGCACCGCTGGGCGCGGCGGGACGGCCACGGCCTGGGCCGGCAGGTCGACAGCGCGGACCTCACCCTCCGCGACGCGGTCCGGCTGTGGTTCCACACGCCGTTCCCCGCCGACCGGCCGCCGTGGAGCCTCCACCTGCTGCGCGGGGCGGCGGAGGGGGAGTTCTCCCTGCTCTTCCGGATGCACCACAGCCTGCTCGACGGCCGTTCCCTGACGACCCTGCTGCGCGCCCTCTTCGACGACGGAGGCCCGCTGGACGGCGCCGCGTCCCTGGCCGTGCCCGGCCCCCGGCGACGGACGGTCCGCCCGGGACCGGCGGGGGGAGGTCCGCCGGGCCTGCTGACCACGGGCCGCGCGGTGCCGCTGCCGCACCGGGGACCGCGGGAGCCCGCGTACACCGTCGTACGGCTGCGCGCCGACGTCCTGCGGGCCGCCCGCGCGGCCGTCTCGGTGGGGACGGACGGCGGCTCACCGCGCCCGGCGACCACCAACGAGGTGTTCCTGGCGACGGTCTCCGGAGTCCTGCGCGCCCGCCTGTCGGCCACGGACTCCGCGTTCGCCGCCGCGTCAGCCGACGGTGGCCCGGCCGCCGACGCACGGCAGGTGTGGCTGTCGGTCCCGGTCGACGAACGGCCCGACGACTGCGGTGAGTTCCTCGGCAACGCGTTCGCCAACGTCCGGGTCCCCGCGCCGGTGACGCTCTCCGACCCGGCGGCCCGGCTGACCGCCTGCACCGGCCTGCTGACCACCGTCACCCGGCCCCGCCGCACCGCCGAGAAACTGGTCGAGGGCACGCTCGCGGCGGTCCCCGGGGCGACCCTGGCGCTGGCCGGCGGAAAGATCTTCGCCCCCGCCTACGCGCCGGCGGCCTGCTCCTACGTCCATCTGCGCGAGCAGAGCCAGACCCTGGCCGGACGGCCGCTGCGCCGGCTCACCATCGTCCCGATGGTGCCCCCGGCGGACACGGTCACCTTCGCGCTGGGCGGCTGCGCCAAGGGCCACACGCTGAGCGTCGCCACCAACTCGGGCAGCCAGGACGCGGGCCTGCTGGCGGAGGCGTTCCTCGACGAGCTGACGCTGCTCGCCGAGGGGGCCGGCTGACCCGGCGGGACCGCGCATGTCGAAGGGCCCCACCGTTCACGATGGGGCCCTTCGGCGTGCGTGGAACCGGTACGGCCCGTGGCCGCCGACTGCGAGGCCACTGTCACCGGCCGGGACTAGCTCGCCTGGCGTCGAGCCGCACCCGTGCCGGAGAAGGATGCCTGCGCATCCTCGCTCAGGAGGAACTCGTCCTCCCCGAAGTCCGGGGCCTGGAAGGGGTTGGTCGTCGGAGGCGGCGATGCCGCGGTGGCATAGCGAGTCGCCCCTTCCGGAGCGGAGAACAGCGAGGTCGGTTCGATGAGAGGTCTCCCATTCGTTACAGGGCCGTAGAGGGACCTGCGGTGCCGTGACCGGGCACAGCGGTTCTACAGCTTGCTCATCTTGGTGTACGGGCTCAAGATCCGCATCTGCGCCGAACCGAAATCCACGAGTGCCGCGATTCCGTCCTCGATGCCGATCACGCGGCCGAGGCCGTACATGTCGTGCGTGACCTGGTCGCCCACCTCGAAGTGCTTGGGGGACGGCGCGGCCGGGGCCTTGAAGGGACTGGTGGGCAAGTAACGCTTCGGTGCCGTTGGCTTTGTCATTGCCTCCAGTATGGGCCTGGATGCGCCGCTCGGAGCGGCCGTCTTTCCCCGCTGTTCGTCACAGACCCGGACAGCGATCACCGCTCCGGCCGCAAAGCGGCCGACCATGCGCCCCTGACCTGGGCCTTCGCCGACAGGTCGGCGAAAGCGCCCGCCGGACCCCGGCACAGACCGTTACCTTCACAAGTCCACTTCGCGCCCCGGACCCCGGGCACGTGGTGACATCCGGTACGCGGTGCCCCGACTCTCCGCGTCCGGTCGCTCGGGGATCGGCCTCCGCCGATCACGAGGGTCGCACCCGCCCGGGACGGCATCCGTGACGGCGGACGACGAAGGGCCCCACCGCGAACGGTGGGGCCCTTCGACATCGTGCCCGGTGAGGCACTGGCGGAGGATACGAGATTCGAACTCGTGAGGGGTTGCCCCCAACACGCTTTCCAAATGTTCGTCTGGGGGTTCGGGGATGTGCGGGGATGTCCTGACCTGCGGTGCAGCTGGTCCGGTCGGGGGTCCTGAACGGTGCTGTACGCCGGTGAATGCAACCAGAACTGCAACCACGGAAGTGGAGCAGCGTGAGCGTGCCAGCTTCTGCTCGTGGTTCCTGGTCAGCGGGGAATCGCCTTTACTCCCCGCTCTGAGACCAGGCAGCGGTGAGCGCAGTGACCGGGTCACTTCCTACTGGCTACTTCTGATCGGACGCGGTTGCGGCCGACAGCCCTGTTTCGGGCGTCAGGTAGCCGATCCCGGCATCCACGATCCACTCGGCAGCCGTGGCATCGAGTTTCCACGGGCTCTCCAACAGCGTGGAACGCAGAATATCGCGGTCCTCCACGGAGGGCGGCTCGACGCCCAGTCTCTCCCTGCGCTCCCCGTTAGAACCCCAATGGGGCTCGGTCGCATCGTCAAGGACGCGAATGAAGCGTTCGACGCGGTCGGGCCATGTGGGATGCGCCCACCACTGGGAGCAGGCCAGGGCACCGTGGCAGGCGGTGCGGAGGAGGCCGAATCGGACGCCCTTGTCCTCCATCTGTCCGGTAAAGCCGCTGAGGGCCCGATCCGCGTGGTCCTCGTACTCTTCGAGGTCTTCCCTGGAGCGAGCCAACTCGCCGAGAGTCATCCCGGTGGGGAGCCTGCGCTCAGCATTCGTCAGCCATCGGAAGATACGACCGACAAGGACGTCCATATCCTCCACGTCGGTCCCTTCCAGCGCGCTGCTGCTCGCCGAAATGATTCCGGACTCGATGCACCAACCCTTCAGACGTCGACGCACGGCATCCGTGGTGTAGCTGTTGATGCGCATCATGTCGCCGTCCGACAGTCGGCCTTCGGCGTGCCAATTCTCGATGCAGCTGTTCCGCCAGGCGCCGTTGGTGATGCCGATCGCCACGAGATCCAGCAACGTGGCCAGGTGGCTGGGGTCAACGCCGGCCTTGCTGCGAAGGGTCTCCTCCATGACCTCGTCGGTCATCATGGCCTGCGCTTCTTGAATCATGCGCTGCACCTCAGGGGACATGCCGTCGTCGTTAGCCATGCCAGGCGGCCTCTCGCGCGTCGTCGGGTGTGTGCAATTGAGGGTAAGGGTGAGCAGTGACAGTGGCCGACTGGCAACGGCACTTTGCGCTTTGCCTAGTTCGGCCGCCGCTCCTGAAGGGCACGGCCAGGGCGCGTGCTTTCGGGTTCTCAAGTTTGCTTTGCGGAATCAGCGATTGCGTCGGCGAGATGCCTTGGCTTGCTTCTGCCGCTTGCGCCGCGCTTCCGCCATCCGTCGCTGGGCTTTGAGCCTTGCAGTCTCTTCGGGAGTGCGCATCGCGAGGAGGAACGCAGCCTCTACTGCTGTCTCGTCGTCCAGTAGCCATGGAGGACACGTGCCGGTCAGGGCTTCGGTGTCTGCGTCCACGGCTTCCTTCAACGCGTCCAGCAGGTCCTCGCCGCGTTCGTACTCCAGCAGTTCGAGGGGATGGCCGTACACGCAGCCGGAACCGACCGGCGTCTCCCGGAACTCGCAGGAGTCGTAAGCGACGATGCCGCCCTTATGCCCGCGGGCTTCGCCAGACGGTATCTCTTCGCCATAGGAGTTGGCGCCTTGTCCGCGGCGGGCTTCCGGCCCTCCGAGGAAGGGGCAGACCATCGCGCTGTAGATCATGCATGACCGGTGCCCCGGGCCCTCCTGGGTTGGTGCCATGTTGAGGAACTTGTCACCGACTCCGCGTGAGAGCACTTCCGCCAACATCTCGGTTTCTTCGGTATCCACAACCCGCCACACCGGGCCGGGCGGCATCTCCCGGCCGCATACGGTGCATCTGCGCTGCGTCAGACAAAGGAACACACGTCTCATGCTCAGTGAGGCGAACTGGGGTATGCCTCCTTCCCACGGTGTGATCGCCGGGATGGGGTAGCCGCGAGGGTCACGTGGCCGAGCAGCAATTGCAGGAGGCATAGGCACATCGGAAGGGCGCATGTGACCCACAGTAGTTGCGCGATACTGCGTGCGACTGGCGATTGCTGAGACAGGCCACCTGGTAGGTCATCGATGCGCTCGAGTCGACGCCTGACGTTAGGTATAGGCCCGGCCATCTCGATCTGGCCATGGCCGACTCGCGCCCTTCTCACGCTGCCAGAGGCTGCCCAGACTGCCGTTCAGGACCTGGGGAAAGGGCTTCAATCATGGCTGGGCGTAGACAAGGTGCGGCTGCTCGCAGGCGGCGAGCAGCGCGGCTGAAGTCGGCGGCGGTCGGCGGTGGGCTGGCACTGGTCCTGCTGGTTGTCTTCTGGTCGGTCGTGTGGCCGTACCTCGTCGGGGTGTTGATCCTTGGCGGAGTCGCGGCGACTGGCTGGTGGCTGTGGCGTACGGATCGGCTCGTGCGCGGGCGGGACCGTCTGTGGCGGCAAGAAGAGGCGGTGAAGGCCGGTCACCGGACGCTCGCGGAGGTGGATGCGATGACCGGCACCGAGTTCGAGGAGCTGGTCGCGGAACTCTGTCGGCGGGACGGGTGCATGGAGGTCCGGCGGGTGGGCGGTGCGAACGACAACGGCGCTGACGTCGTCGGCCGCCTCCCGGACGGCCGGAGCGTGGTGATCCAGTGCAAGCGCTACGCGCCGACCAGCACGATCGCGAGCCGTGAACTGCGCGATCTGCTGGGCGCCAAGGTGCACTTCGCGGCTGACCTCGCCGTGTTCGTCACGACCACGCGGTTCAGCCGCCACTCAGAGAAGTTTGCGCTGCAGCACGGAATCCTTGCCGTGCACCGGGATCACCTCGGGCTGTGGAACAACGGGGCCTCTCTGCTGTCCCTGAGTGAGGTGAACGGCCAGGGGCAGGGCGACTCCCGTCACCGAGCGCGCTGGAAGCAGGCGTACGAGAAGTAACCGGCCTCGGGTAGAGCGAGGCCGGATCACGATCCTCGGCCACTTTGGTGCCGTACGCCTCCGGGCCGCGTAGGTAGAGCACGGCTGTACCGCCGTGCTCACCGTCATCCAGAATCCCTCGGCAAGGGGCTACCTGATCGCCACCATGCACGCCGGACAGGCAGCGGAGACCGTGTGCTTCACGGAGCTCGGGTTTCCGCGCTCGTCATCGTCGTCGGCCCGGATGCCGGGCCTGGCCGCTGCAACGTCTCGCCGGCGTCCCCTAGGCTGAAGAGAAGCGCCAGGATGGTCATGACGCCCACTGCCGCTCCGATCGCGCCCACCAGGTCTCCTCGGGTGGAGGCACCGGTATGGGTCCGCGTGGTGTGCTTGTAGACGGCGAGCCCGACGACGCAGCCAATGACGAGGAGCATCACGGCTTCGGAGGAGATCTGTACGGTCATCGCTGGCCTGCCTCGAAGAACTGCGGCCGACTGATCTTCCCGCTCGCCGCGAGCACGCGAGCGGTTCCGCGGAGCCGGCGCAGCTGTCCCTCGACCGCGCGGGCGCTCATACCGCCCAGCAGAGCGCCGATTTCGCGCTGGTTCAGCTCCGGGCGGCGCAGCATCAGCGTGCAGATGGCAGCAGCCTCCGGGGTGGCCTCGCTCAGTATCCGCCGCAGCGTGTCACGCGAGGCGACCGTTTCGGCGGGGTCGTCGAACAGGCTGAGTTGACCGGGGAACACGGCGTCGGTCTCGGTGAGGTTGAGGAGCCCGTAAGCCATCACCTTCACTTCCCGGCGCCGCTTCCGGGACCAGGTCTTGAAGACGTCGCCGAAGGCCATGACGCATCCGCCCACGAAGAAGGTGAACATGCTGGCGCCCTTGTCCGGGTTCCATTCGCCGCCGCGCAGCGAGCGCTCCAGGAAGCGGGGTGCGGCCGCCGTCACGCTGTCCACGGCCAGGGCTTCGCGTACCTCTGAGGTCCGGGCGAGGATGGACAGTTCGACCTCCGAGGCGTCGAAGGCCACGTTGTAGCGGTGGCAGTGATGGGAGATGGCGCCCGTGCGCATCCATGCCGTCAGGGTGCGGATGCCGTAGGTCCACAGCTCCTGGGCAAAGACGTCGTAGCGGGGGCCGCGGAACTCCACCCGCAGCAACTCGTCGTACAGCCTCCGGTCCTGAACGAGGGTCGGGGGAGGCGGATCGTCTCCGTCCTCGAATGGGATCTTCACCTTCAGCTCGGCCTCATCGCCACTGCTGATCATTTTGGGCAACACCAGTCCTCGTACCGTAGTTATAGATCTGGCGACTCATATGGATGCGAAGACTCGAGACCCCACACTTTGCTGCGACTTTTTTCTGGCCCTGCCGATAATTTCTTGGCGCTGTGCTTCGGCGGTCAGCGATGGCAGGACATGGAGCCTGCTCAGTGGGGTGGATCCGGAGCTGACGCTCGCGCACTGGGGTGCGGGATGTGCTGCAGCCCCTGGTTCTCTTCGACCTCGACAACACACTCGCGGACCGGCGGGGAACGCTCGCCGACTGGGCCGCCGAGTTCACCACCGAGCACGGTCTGGAGGACGAGGAGCAGGCGCACGTCCTAGGCATGGCGGCCGAGCGGGCCTATCTGTCTACCTTTGACATGATCCGGACCGGTACCGGCTGCCCATGTCGACGGCGGAGTTGTGGCGTGCGTACTGCAACGACATCTCGGCCTTGGTGTCGTGCCCAGCCGAGGTCCTCGACGGCTTGGACGAGCTGCGTGGGGCCGACTGGCGAGTGGGGGTGGCGACCAACGGCGCGGTGGACATCCAGCGCGCCATGCTGCGGGCCACGATATCGCCGAGAGTGTGGACGGCGTCTTCGTCTCCGAGGAGGCCGACGCGCGCAAACCGCAGACCCGGCACTTCGTCCTGGCAGCGGCCCGCTGCGGCACCGTGCTGGGCGACGGCTGTTGGATGGTCGGCGACAACCCGGTCAACGACGTAGGCGGCGGACGCTCCGCAGGGCTGAGCACCATCTGGATCGGCAACGACCGCTCCTGGCCGCCGGACGACGCCGGGCCGGACCACACGGTGCCGCATGCACGCGCCGCCATCGGCCTGCTGCTTCTGCACTCCGCCGGCCACACGAAGACCACGGCATGACAGACACGATCGGGCTGTTACACCCCGGCAGCATGGGCTCTGCCTTCGGCGCCCAACTGAGCGCCCGCGGCTACATCGTGCTGTGGTGCCCCGACGGACGCAGCGACACAACCCGTCGCCGGGCCGAGCGGGCGTGCCTCGAACCTGAGGCACTGCCCGAGCTCGTCTCCCGCTCCGACGTGCTGCTCTCCCTGTGCCCTCCCGCCGCCGCGGAGGAGACTGCCGCCCCGGTAGCCGAACTCGGCATGGTCGGCGCAGGCACGATCTACATCGAAGCGAGCGCCGTCTCACAGTCGCGCGTGCAGCGCATCGCCGACCATTTGGACCCGGTGCCGGTCATCGATGCCGTTGTGGTCGGATCGCCTCTGGTGGGCGGCAGGTACCCGACGCTCTATCTCCGGCTCCAGCAAGCAGGCCAACCGGATCGCCGAACCTTTCACCGGCACCGATGTACGGCCCCACGTCCTGGGTGGCACCATCGGCAAAGATGCTCAGCCTCACAGCTCGCCGAGGTCCGACCCCGTCCGATCACCGCAACTGAGATCAAGCACGACGAAGGGCCCCACCGCGAACGGTGGGGCCCTTCGTCGTGCTTGGTGGGGCACTGGTGTTCGTCTGGGGGTTTTCGGCGAGGGCCGGGGACGTTCTGACCTACGAGGGAGCGGGTTCTCGTGGGGGCTTCGGACGGAGTCGGACGGGGGTGAATGAGACCAAAACTGAGACCAGAGGTGGCCGCGTTGCCCCTGATCAGCGACGGTCACGAAGCGTATGAGAGGGCATTGGCGACGAGCTCCCGCGCGGAGATCAGCCGGCGTCCGTGGGTGCAGTTTTGCTACATCCATCCCCTCTCCGACGAGAGTCATCCTAAAGCTGGAAAAAACTGGGAGACCCAGGGGATATTGGCAATGCTGGGAGAGGCGGGTACTCTCGGGTGGTGCCTGAAGAACACTCCACCTCTGCTGACCTCGCCCGAGCGGTCGAGGAGCTGCAGCGCGCCCTGGCCCGCGCCCGCGGGCAGGACATCGACGCGACCCTGCTCGGTGCGGTCGACACCAGCCTCACCGAAGCCCGCAACACGGTCCGTGAACTGGCCCGTCCCGCCGGGACCGGCACCAGGATCGGTAAGGCCAGCGTGCGTAGCCAGGTCATCGAAGCGCTCACCGACCTCGGCGTGCCGACCAGCGCCGCCCTCATCGCCGCCTACCACCGCGCCGTGTTCGACTCCGAGCTGCACCCGCGCGGGCTGACCTCGCTCCGCCGCGACGAAGCCCGGACGCTGGACAGCAGGAGCTCCACCCCGGTACTGGTCGTACCGACCCTCACCCCCCAGCTCGCGCCCGCCCGCGGCCTGTTCGCCCTGTCGACCTGGCCCGGATGGCTGCGCATCACCGGCGTGTACAGCGAACGGGTCAACCACCTGCACGCCGTACGTCGGATGCTCGACTACCTGCAGAACCTGCCCGCGGCCGACGAGCAGCACCGCGCAGCGATCACCAGTGTGCTGCTGAACTTCGGGCAGAGCATCGACGGGCTCAGCTTCGCCGGCATCGACGTCGCAGCTGCCCGCGCGACCGTCGACCATCAGCTGGCCCTCATCGAGGGCAAAGACCGCGCCGACCGCGAGTCCGCCGCCGAACGTCTCGCCAAGGAGCCCGACATCACCGCGCAGTTGTTCGGCAAGAAGAGGACCCTGCGGGTCGTGGGAGGCGACAAGTGAACCATCGCGCCAACACCGGACCGGCCGTTGACCCGCGTCTCGACGCGGTCCGCGGCACTCAGAAGGCGGTCCGGCTCAACGCCCGCCGGGTCGCCGGTATCGCCGACAACCCCGGCTGCCGGCTGCGCACGGTCGCCGACCTGGCCCGCATCAGCCTCGAGAAGACCTCCGAGTCCGCTGGCGTGCCCGCCCCGTACGGTCAGTCGCCGTTCGCGATCACCCGCGGCAACGCGTTCGAGCGGCGCCTCAAACGTGACACGAACTACGACATGCTCTTCGCCGCGCTCACCCAGGCGATCGGCCTGCCACCGGAACGGTACAGCGTCGAAGATCTCGGCGAGGACGGCCCGATCGGCCTGGCCGCGGTGCAACGCCGCGCGTACACCACCGTGCAGAAACTGCGCTGGATCCTCTCCGGTGACCCCGACGCCCCCGCCCTGCTCGATCACCCGGTGCTCACCCTCGTGGTCGCCGGTGAAACCGTCTACGTCGAACCCGACGCGCTTGCGCTGGTTGCCGTCGACGGCAAGTTCGTCCTCGTCGAGATCAAGTCGTTCCCGTCGGTCGACCAGGTCATCGACAAAGCCAAAGCCGCCGCCGCAGCCCGGCAGGTCGCCGTCTACGTGCACGCGTTGCGCCAGGTCGTCGCCGATCTTGGCCACGACCCGAACGTCATCTCCACCGACGCGGTCCTGATCACCCCGGAGAACACCACCACCAGCAAAGCCGTCGGCAGCCGGCTGCCAACGGCTGACCGGCTCATCCACCTGCAGCGGCAGCTGCAGCGCATCACCAGCATCAGCAACATCCTCGACGAGCTGCCGTCCGGGTTCACCCTCGACCCGCAGGCCGCCGACCTGGTCGGCCTCGACGACGACGCCCGTCAGGACGCACTCGCCGACAAGCTGCGACAGGTCCCCTCGAACTACGTGCCGGGCTGCCGGTCCGCGTGCGGGCTCGGCGAGTTCTGCCACCTCGAAGCCGTCACCGCTGGCAACCCCGTGCTGATCGGCCCGAGCGTACGCGACGACCTCGCCGGCATTCGCGACCTGCGCCAGGCCACCCGCATTGCCGCCGGGCAGCCGCTGCCCGCTGACACCGATGCGCCCGCCGATACGTCCCTGGCGCTCCGCCGCGCCCGCCGTATCGAAGACGCTGCCCGCGCCCGCGTCGCGGCCCGCCAGGCCGGAGGAGTCGCATGAGCCTGACCGCGCTGCGCCACGCCGAAGCGTTCGATACCGGCCGGGCCGTCCCGGCCGCCGCGCTGCGGCACCTGCACGTCGAGCAGAACCCGTTCGTCGTCGCGTTCCACGTCCTCGCCGGGGAACCGTTCGCCCTGCTCGGCATCACCTGGGGCACCGAACCGGCCCGGCCCGCTGGGTACGCCGTGGTCGCCGAACCCCGCAACCGGGACCTGCGGTACGCCGGCCTGGAAGCGTTCGCGCAGGCCCTCAACGACCACGTGGCCCCCTACCTGCAGATCAGCTACGACGGCCGGGGCCAGCCGCAGGCCGCCGCCGCCCCGCAGATTGTCGTCCCGAACGCCGCTGCCGCCGACGCGCTCGTGCAGATGGCCGGCCGCGGTGTGCGCTACTCGCCCGGCGCGCCGATCGCCGCGCAGTGGGCCGCCGCGCACCTGACGTTCCTCGGCCTGGAGTACGGCCGGGCTGGGCAGGCAATGCTTGTGCCCGCGACCACCGCACTGCGCACCCACTGGGTCACCGGGCAGGCCGGCGTCGAGGACGAGAATCTCGCCGCGTTGCTCGCCTGGATCGACCCGGACCCGGCACACACCAGCCGCGCGCAGCGGATCGCCGCGATCGCCGCCGCCGAGAAACACGCCTGGGGGCCGCTGCGCGACCCTGCCGCCGACCGGGACCTCATGACCCTGGTTATCGCCCACGGCCGCGCCCGGCCCGGCCGGGCCCGCGACTTCGCCGCCCGCCGCATCATCGACGCGGTCATGCCGGAGCTGCGCCACGCCTACTCCGGCACCCACCGGGCGATGCAGCTGCTTCGCACCCTCGAACTCGCCCCCTCCGCCGCCGCCCGAGCCAGCACGGATCGCAGTAACTGGGCGTATTACGCCAAGCGGTGCACCGACGGGGTGCCGCGCTTCTCCGCCCGTGACTCTGTCGGCTGGGCACCGGTCAACGCCGCCGCACTCGAAGACGCCGCGAACGTCGTGCCCGCGCAGATGGCCTACGACGACCCGCTGGTCATGGCCGTCGCCGAGGACACCGGCGCCGCGTTCACCGGCGAAGTCGTCTACCTCGACGAGGAGAATCGCGAACGCCGCAAACGCAACCGGGTCAAGGTGCCGATGATCGTGGTACGCACCCCGGACCGGCCCGCGTACCCGCACGGCACCCGAGTCCGGTGGGCGGCACACCCGGGCATGGTCGCCGAGATCCGCTCGACCCAACCCGACCAGCGCCAGCCCGGCGACCACCCCGACGACCGGCCCTACCTCGTCGAGCTCGCCTTCCTGGCGAAGTGGCGCGCCCAGCCGCTGCCGGCCGAAGGGCAGTGCGTCACCTTCGCGACCAGTTCCCCCGAATCCTCCGGCCGGTTCGCGACCGGTCCGATCCCAAGCTCCTGGACGCACGAACGACAGGGAGTGCCCGCATGAGCAGCCCGCAGCCGCTGCTGTCGTACGCGGCCGTCGCCGCCGCCGACCTCAACAACATCCTCGGACTGCTCAACCAGCTGCCGACCGACGACTCGGCCGTCATCGTCAAAGCACCCCCGGGCGCCGGGAAATCGACGCTGGTCCGCGGGGTGGCCCGGGCGCTGGAAGCCGACGGGCTCGTCCCGATCGCGACGCAAACCAACGCCCAGGCCGATCAGCTCGTCCTGCAGCTGCACGCCGAGAACCCGACCCTGCGGGTCGCCCGCCTGTTCGCCGGTGACACCCCCGCCGACCAGATCGCCGACGCTGCGGCCATCAGCCGCGGGATGCTACTGGCCGCCAGCAAGTACGGCGACCTCGTCGACGACGGCGCCCGCATCATCGTCGCCCCGGCCGCCAAGTGGGCGCACATCCAGACCGGTGAGCCGTTCCCGTGGCTGATTGTCGACGAGTGTTTCCAGATGCGCGCCGATATGCTGCAGCGCATCGCCCCGAAAGCCCGCCGGATGCTGCTGATCGGGGACCCCGGCCAGCTGTCGCCGTTCACGGTCCTGGACACGGACCGATGGCAGGCTCTGCCGCACTCACCGATCCGCCCGGCGATGGACGTGCTCACCACCAACCGCGCGGGCCTGCCCGAATATGCGATGAGGGTGTCGTGGCGGCTGCCGCCATCCGCGGCCGGGCTCGTCGCCGACTGCTTCTACCCCGATGTGTCGTTCATCGCCGGGAGCACTCCGGCCGCGCGAACGCTGACCTTCACCCGCCCGCGCATCGGCGCGACCGTCGCCGACGACGCCCTCGAGCAGGCCGCTGCGACCGGCTGGACGTATCTGGAGCTGCCCGGCCGGCACACCGCCCGCGCGGACAGCCAGACCGCGCAGACGATCGTCGACCTGGTCATCACCGCCCTCAACCGGCAAGGCACCGTCGTCTCCGAACTCGGCCACGAACGCGACGGTCGGCTGCTGACCGCCGCCGACCTGGCCGTGGTCACCACGCACACCGCCCAGGCGAACCTCGTCGTGACCGGCCTGGAAGACGCCGGCGTTGATACCAGCGCGCTGACCATCACCACCGCGAACAAGATCCAGGGCCGCGAGTTCGCGCTCACCATCGCCTGGCACCCGCTCGCCGGGCGGGTCGACGCGACCGAGTTTCACCTCGACCCGGGCCGCATGTGCGTGATGCTGTCGCGGCACCGGCACGCCTGCGTCGTTGTCGGCCGCGCCGGGACCGCCGACATCCTGCTCGAGCACCCTGACAACACCGACCTGATCATCGGAGAGCCCGAACCGCAGGTCGACGGAGTCACCGCCCACCACCAGGTCCTCGAGCGCCTCGGCGCGCACCGCACCCCCGTGGCCGTCTGACACAAGCGCGGACCACCAGCATCAGTGGCGTGGCGGCAGTTCGCGCCGACAGTCCTCGCTCAGGTAGCAGCCCACCCAGGCCAGCCCAACCGCGAGGTCGCCATGAGCGTGAAGGTGCCGACGCTGATCGGCGACAAGCGGCCCGCCGCACCATCACGTACGGCACCCTGCCGCCCGACGTCCAGCGCCACGCCCTGCATGCCCCGGCCGGAGCCGCACCCCTTGGCTTTCACGCGATCTGCTGGGTGCCAAGGTGCACTTCGGGGCGGACCTGGCGGTGTTCGTGACGACCACGCGCTTCAGCCGTCCCTCTGAGCGGTTCGCGGTGCAGCACGGCATCCTCGCCGTGCATCGCGACCACCTCGGCTTGTGGAACCACGGAGCCTCCCTGCTCCCCCTAAGCGAGGTGAACGGCCGTGGACCAAGGAGACTCCCGGCACTCGGCACGCTGGAAGCGCGCGTACGGGAGATGACCGGCGTCGCGGGTGCGCTAGGTAGGCCGGTCATGTCGGACGTTTTGCAGGCGGCCTCAGTTAGCGCCACGCCGGTCGTGAGACCCGAGACGCCTACGCCCACGACGACGACCGTCAAGGCTCTCTGCTCAGTTCCGATGCTCACCGATTGCCCCGCTGGCGATTCCGCCAACCAGCGCGCGCATCGCCGCCTTCGGGAAGAGCAACGGCCCCCCGCTGATGTCCTTTGAGTCGCGCACTGCGGCGTGTTCGCCCACTTCCGCGACTTCCACGCAGTCGTTCGCACCCCCGCTGTACGAGCTCTTCCGCCACCGCACTTGCGCGAGATCGACGTCGTGCGGGGCAGTCGTGCTGGGCGTGCTCACTCTTCGAGCTCCTTGCTGATGCGCGCGATGCGGGTGCGGGTCTCCGACGGGTCGAGAGCGGTGCCCCTCAACTGATCGAATATGTCCGTGTAGTTGTCCACGTCTTCCGTGGACTCGAGATACACAGAGTTCTTGGGATTTTCCAGCCACACCAAGTTCGGCGTGGGATGCGGGAACGTCAGGATGACGAACGGGCCGTACAGCCCGGGGTGCGCGCCGAGCGAGAACGGCAGCAGCTGTACCGTGACGTTCGGCTGCTCGCTCGCCTCCACCAACTTCCGCGCCTGGTCGCGCATCACTTCGACGGAGCCGACCGTCCTCCGCAGCACGGCTTCGTCGAGGATTGCCCAGAACCTGGCTGGGGTCTCACCACCCAAGCGGCTGTTCTGCCGCTCCATGCGGACCCTGACCAGGGACTCGACCTGCGGCGGGGACAGGTCCTTCCTCATCTGGGAGATCACGGCACGCGCGTAGTCCTCGGTCTGGAGCAGCCCCGGCACGAGCATCGGCTGGTAGCTGGCGAGGTGCGTCGCGCCGGCCTCCAGCGCGAGGTACCCGTCGTAGTGCGTCGGGGTGAGCACCGTCGAGTACTTCCGCCACCAGGGCTTTTGCTGTTCCTTGTCCGCTCGCACGAGGTCGAGCACGTCGGCGCGCCGGTCTTCGTCCTTGACGCCGTACAGGTCCAGCAGTGCCCGGACGAGAACCGGCGTCGTGCCGCGTTCGCCGTTCTCGATCCGGCTCAGCGACCCCTGGTTGACCTCCAGTTGGTCGGCGACCGCGGTGAGGGTGAGCCCGGTCGCGTCACGTAGTTCCTTCAGCCGTGCCGCGAGCTGTCGCCGGTACACCGACTGCGGGACCAGGCTTCTCTTCAAGGCCATGGCGAAAGTCTCTCCGTACCGGCGACGCCTCTACAACCCATACGGGTCAACTTCACCAGACATATTGCCTAGTTGGTGGTTGCGTCGGCATGCTGTCAGGAGTCACGGCGCGCGTTCGTACGGGCGGGCGCCGCAGCCGACCGATGGGCGAGCATGACCACGACCTCGCTACCGGCACGCGCCTCCGCGTCGGTCCTGCACGCCGCACCAGGAGGGTGGGCCATGCCACGGACAACGCTGCTCCGGCGGCTGCTCCAGCAACGGCACCTGACGACGCACGAGGCTTTCGCCGCCCAGTACGAGCGGGCCGCCGCCCGGTTGGCAGAGCTCGACCGAGACCCCCGCCTGGCGTCCCTCCAGGTCTCTCCACGTCAGTTCGACCGCTGGTACGGCGGGGAGTTGTTGACTCTGCCCCGTCCTGACGCCTGCCGAGTTCTGGAGCACATGCTGGGCAGACCCGTGTCCCAGCTGTTCTCCACGGCGTACGACGACGACTCCGCGCACGACCGCGACGAGGAGTCGAGCACGGCCCAGCAGGCGACGAGTGCGCCTCCGCCACGAGAGGAGGACGAGAACCCACTGGACATCGTCACCCGGACCCGGCAACTCACGGCCAGCAACGCCGACGACGCGACGCTCGCCTTCCTTGACTCCTCGCTGGAGTGCATCGCCAGCCGGTACGAACAGGACGGGCCGTACATCCTCCGCCCCCAGGCCCGCCAGGTGCGGCAGCTCGCCCACACCCTCCTCGACGGCCGCCAGCCCCCACGCACGCGCCGGGACCTCTTCCGCCTCGCCGCCCGCGCCTCCGGCCTGCTCGGCTACATGGCGGTGAACACGGGCGACTTCGCGCTCTCGGAGGCGTACTGCACCGAAGCCCGGGAACTCAGCCGTGAGATCGGCGACCTGGACACCGACCTCTGGGCGTGCGGCACCCTGTCTTTCAGCCTCTACTACGCCGGCCGGTACGACGAAGCGGACGCCTGCGCCGCTGCGGCTGTCGAGCGGGCCCCGCGCCACGCCCAGTCCATCCGCCTGCTCGCCAACGGCCGGGCCCGGGCCCTCGGCAAGACCGGCGACCGGCGTGCCGTCGAGCAGGCCGTCGGACAGGCACTCCGCCTCTCCAACCTCCACGAGGTACCCGTCGGGCTGACCTCCTGCATCTCCTTCGAGCCGTACGGACGGGCAAGGACGCTGGCCAACGCCGTCACGTCACATGTGGCGCTGCGCAACACGGCCCAGGTACTGCGCGACGCCGAGCACATCGACGACCTGGTGGAGCACTCGACCTCCTCCTGGAGCCGTTCGCTCGTACGCCTCGACGTCGCCACCGCGCTGCTGCAGCAGCGCACGCCCGACATCGACCACGCGATGGCGCTGGGCCGTGAGGCCCTGCGGCTGTGCGGAGACACACCGATCAGCTCCGTCTACCAACGCTCCCGTGACCTGCATGAGCAGGCCGGGCCGTGGCGTGATCACCCGGCGGTGCGCGATTATGGCGACGAGTTCCAAACCTGGAGCTCGCAGCCAGCGGCCCTGGCCATGGCGTCATCCGCGTCGTAGGCGCCGTCGGTGTCGTCGTACTCCGGGGCAGTGTGAAGCCGAAGGAGTACGTCGGGTGCCCCTGCTCAGCGCCGATCCCGCCGCGTTCCCCGCCGAGCCCCCCGCCGACACGCACGACCCGGCGGTCACCGCGGCCCACGACTGGGCGGCGTTCAGCGCACTCGACGAGATGACCGACCACTGGGCACGCCCCGGCTGGTCGGACGGCAGCCGTGCGTACTACTGGATGCTGACCTTCCCGGACGATCAGCGGCTCGCGACTCTCGCCGGGCACTGCCAGGAGGAGCTGGCGCCCCTCGGCCTCGACCCGGTGCCGACGGACGGCTTGCACATCACCCTCGCCCGAGTCGGAACTCCCGGCGTCGTCACCCCCGGCCAGCTGGACAGCCTGGCGCGGGACGCCGAGGCGCTGCTGCCCTCCGCGTTCTCCATATGCGCCATGCCGCTGGCCGGCTCCCGAGGCGCCGTCCGCCTGTCCCTCGGTCCCTGGGAACCCCTGCTCCGGCTGCACCACGCGCTGGCCAAGGCAGGGAGCAGCGTCGGTCTGGCCCCGAAGAAGCCGACGTCCGCATTTCGGCCGCACCTGAGCCTCGCGTACAACAACCGCCGGCGCCCCGCCGCGCCCGTTGTGGAGGCGGTCTCAGGGCTTCGCGCTCTACCGGCTGTCGAACTCTCCGTGTCCGCCGTCCAGTTGGTGGAGCTCCGCCGTGAGGGGCGGACGTACCGCTGGGATGTGCGGAGGAACGTCACACTCGGGTAGCCCGCTGGCACCCAAGGCGATAACCACGACCACTTCCTTGCCGATCGCGGTCGGCCGGACGGACCATGCGGAGGCCAACTCCCCGACGAGCAGCAGTCCGAGACCACTGCCCGTCAACTCCTCCACCGACTCCTCCACGGAGCGTGCCCGGACCCTGGAGACATTTCGTCCCGCGTCATGGACCCGCACTACCGCCACGTTCCGGTAGACCTCCACGCACATGCAGTCCGGTCCGCCGGCTGTGTGCCTGAGCGCGTTGCCCACGAGCTCCGAGGTGATCAGAACGGCGTCGTCGACCCGCTCCGGCGCGGCATGGCCCTCGAGGAGCTTTCGTACGTGTCTGCGCGCGAGGCCCGAAGGCTCGGTGCAATAGGCCAGCTTCACCCAATGACGCCGTACCGGCGTCCGCCCGCAGAGGTGCTCTTCGTCCACCGCGTCCATCGCCGCTTCTCGTTTCCGCTTGGCACTGGACCGATCAGCCTCGCTGCGGCGGAGCCGCAGCGGTACGCCGCGGCTCCGCCGCTTCGCGCGCCGCTGGACGGCGGACGAACGGCGTGCTGACGGCGTACCGCCGCCGACTGCCCCCGACGAGGCTCTTCGTCGAGGCGCCGGTCCTTGGCGTCTCGGCTCACCTGGCTGGAGGTAACGCGGAATGAGCAGCAGTGCGAGGCAGACCGCACCACACGAGGTGCCCCCGGGCACGCGCCTGGTGCTGTACGCCTGTCTGCCCGCGTCACTCGGTGAGGCCGCCGACCACAGCGTGGCCAGCGCACGACGGTACGTTGCCGATGCCGGCTGGGAGGCGGTCGAGACGTACGTCGACCGGGCGGCACCGTTCGAAAGCCGCGCCCTGTGCGAGGGCTGGCACAACGCTCTGGCCGCGGTCGAGCAGGGGAAGGCGGCCGGGATCGTCACCCCTCTGCTCGTGATGCTGGGGCATCTGGAGGAGGACAGGGCCAACCTCGCTGCCTGGCAGGCTCGGACCGGAGCGCTGATCACGACGCCGTGGGCGGTCGTCGATGCCGTCGGCTCCGCGGGCGCCCGGAGGTCGGCGGCGTGATGGCCCGGAGGCGGCAACGGCCGCTCGTGCGGCTGCTCGACCAGGTCGGATGGGTGCTGCGGCATCCGGCGACATACGTCGGTCGGTTCGGCTTCGGCACCTTCCAGGTGCTGTTCCTGCCCGTCCTGGTGACCGGCACAACGTTGACCACGCTCTACGCGGGCCAGTTCCGGTAGCCCCGGCCCGTGTCCTCGACCCCCCTCTCCGGATGCTCCGAATCCATGTCCCCCACGGAATCCGATCAACCGGAGAGGGGCCGCACCCAAGGTGCGAATGGAGAAACCCGGCCCTGCGGCAATCCATACGCAGGCCGGGCGGCACGACGAACCGTTCGGAACCTTCCGACAGAAGAGGAAGTGCGATGACCGCAACCATGCTCAGCCCGATCATGATGGCCACCATCGGGGCGTCCGCTGCGGCGGCCGCCCCCGAGGCGCCCGCCGACCCGTTCGACGTCGACCTGACCATCGTCACGGAGATCGGCGCCGACCTGCTCCCCAAGGCGTGCGGCACCGGTGACGGGTGCGCGGCCTCCTGCGCCTCGTCCTGCGCCAGCGCCGTCTGACGACGGCCCGTGCACGGGGTCGGGGGCGCTGCCGCCCCCGACCCCGCTCGTTCACAGCACTGACGGCGGAGGCATGGGGATGGGAAGCGACGAAAAGCTCTACCAGCACACAGGCGCGGCGCTGCTCCGGGCCGCCGCGATGCCGCTGACGGGTCTGCCGACATGGTGGCCTGATTCGTCCGACACGGAGGCGTGCGGCAAGTGGCTGAAGCAGGTGTGGGCCGATGCGCGGTTCGCCGACGCCGTACGGCAGGCAAGCGGCGATCTCGCCTCTCGGGTCGACGCGATCTGCGCTGGGCAGCCGACACGCTCCAAGCAGGTCCGGCGCGCCGCCATGGCCACCGTCCGCTACTTGTTGCGCGCCACCGGGCGACCGACCCCGTTCGGCCTCTTCGCGGGAGTCACTGCGGCCAGCGTGGGTTCGACGCCACACGTGAGGTGGGGAGATGCACACCAGGCCGTGGCGCGGGTGGATACCGAGTGGCTGGACGACGTCATCGTCCGCTTGGAGGCGTGCCCGGCCCTGCTGGAGCGCCTGGATCTCGTCCTGAACAACCTGTCGGCGCGCCGCGGCGGACGCCTTCACGTTCCCCACGGCGGACCGATGGGCGCCACCATCCGGCGCACCAGCGCGGTACGCGTGATCGAGGACCTGGCACGCCGGCCGGTCCACTTCGCCGCCCTCGCTGAGCAGTTGGCCGCCTCCTTCCCCCGAACCGAGCCGCAGAACATCCGCACACTGCTCGGTGTGCTGGTGCGCGAGAAGTTCCTGATCACCAGTTTGCGCGCGCCGATGACCAACACCGATCCGCTGTCCCACCTGATCGAGCGGCTGCACGACGCGGACGCGGGCACGATGCCGGAAGTCGCGCAGGTTCTGCACGAGCTGGAAGCGGTGCAACGCGCCGTACACGAGCACAACCGGCGCCCGGCGAGCGCGCAAGGGCTGGCTCGGGAGGAACTCACGGGTCGATTGCGTCGGCTCTCCGACGCGGGCCGAAGCCCCTTGGCCGTCGACCTGAGACTGGACGTCGAGGTACGGATCCCCGAGAGCGTCGCGCAGGAGATGGAGAGGGCTGCCGATGCCCTACTGCGGCTCACGCGCCGACCGGCGGGCCAGGGTGTGTGGAAGGAGTACCAGGTCGCGTTCTGGGAGCGGTATGGCACCGGCACGCTCGTGCCGGTGAAGGAGGTCGTCGACCCGGCGTCCGGGCTCGGCTATCCAGCCGAGTACCCCGGCAGCCGCATGACCGCTCCACCCACGACAGTCTCCGAGCGGGACGAGCGGCTGCTGGCCCTGGCCTGGCAGGCACTGGCTGACGGCAGCAGGGAGATCGTCCTCACCGACGACCTGATCGACCGCCTGGCCGGCGATGCGCCGACCGGGCAGGAGGCACCGCCCCACGTGGAGATGTGCGCGCGCCTGCACGCCGACAGCCTGTCTGCCCTGGAGGACGGGGACTTCACGCTCACGGTGACACCGGCCCGTGCCGCGGGCACGCTCACGTCCCGGTTCACTCCGGTCGCCACCGGCACGGGACTCGACGAGGTCTACCGTCAAGTTCCCACGGGCGTCGAGAACGCGCTGACCGCGCAGCTCTCCTTCCCGCCGCTGTACCCGCACACAGAGAACGTCGCCCGCATCCCCGCTTATCTTCCACACGTGATCCCGTTGGGCGAGCACCGCAGCCCGGATGACACCGCGCCGACGGTCATCGACGTCGACGACCTCGCGGTGACGGCCACGCACACCCGGCTGTACCTGGTCAGCATCTCCCGCCGTCGCTTGGTGGACCCGCAGGTCTTCCACGCCATGGCCCTGGACAAGCAACCCCCGCCCCTGGCCAGGTTCCTGGCGCACCTGACCCGCTCCTTCGACCCTGCCTGGACCAGCTTCGACTGGGGGCCGCACGGCGCACGGTTGCCGTTCCTGCCGCGCGTCCGCTACGGGCGCGTAATCCTGTCTCCCAGTCGCTGGAACCTGACCGCCGACGACCTTCCAAGCCGCGGCGCGGACATGCGGGAGTGGACCGACGCCCTCGGCCGGTGGCGGAAGCGGTGGCACTGCCACGGTGCCGTCGAGCTGCGGGAGGACGACCGGACAACTCGGCTCCAACTCGACGTGCCCGCACACGCCACCGTCCTACGCGCCCACCTGGACCGGGAAGACCATGCCGTGCTGACGGAGGCGCCGGCCGAGGAGACCTACGGCTGGATCGGCCGCCACGTCCACGAGATCGCCCTGCCGATGACCAGCACCCGCCGACCGATACCCGACCCGCTCTCCGGCTTCCTCCCCGTGCTCACCAACAGCACCCTCGGCCCGGTACCGGGGGCGGTACAGGCACCCTGGCTGAACGCCAAGATCTACAGCCACCCCGATCAGCTCGATGAGCTGATCGGCACCCACCTTGCGGGCCTCGTTGCCCAACTCCCGGGCACACCCGAGTGGTGGTTCGTCCGCTACCGCACCCCGCACGACCGCGACCACCTGCGCCTACGCATCCGCACGCGCAGCCCCGGGCAGTACGCCGCCTGCACTGAGCTCGTCGCCGGATGGGCCACCGGGCTGCGCCGAGAGGGACTCAGCAGCAGGCTAGTGTTCGACACGTACACCCCCGAGATCGGCCGTTACGGTGCAGGCGCCGCCATGCGCTGTGCCGAGGCGGTGTTCACGGCCGACTCGGCCTACGCCCTCACAGCCTTGCAGGGCCCCGGAGTCGACGGCGTCGGCGGACGTGCGCTGGCCGCGGTCGGCATGGTGGACATCGCCTGCGGCTTGCTCGGCCCCGACGAGGGCATGCGGTGGCTGGCGAACCGGCCCGCGCCTCCGGCTCGCGTCGAGCGAGGCGTCAGCGACCGAGCCATCGAACTCGTTCGCCGCACTACGCCTCATGCCCGGGGCTGGGGCGACGAGCTTGCCCAAGCGTGGCACCGTCGCGCCGTAGCCCTGGCGCTGTATCGCGAGGGCCTCGCCGAGAGCATGGACCTCGACTCCGTCCTGGAATCCTTGCTGCACATGCACCACAACCGCCTGCGTGGCCTGGACCGGGAGGACGAGAGGATCTGCCGCCGCCTTGCCCGTCAGTCCGCCGTTGCATGGGCCGCCTGGCCGGGGGAGAGCCGCTGATGAACTACGACGCGCCGCCCACACCCACCGGGCCCGGCTGGGGCCAGTCGCTGTACTCCGGCGCGGCGGGAGTCGCCCTGCTGCACGCAGTCAGGGCCCACACCGGCGAAGACGACAAGGACGCGCTCCGGCCATGGGCCGCCGCAATGCTCAAGGGCCCGATCCAGGCCGCCCCCGAAGCATGCGGTCTGTACGAGGGCGCCCCGGCCGTCGCGTACGTCCTCAGCTTCACGCACACGAACACCGCCACTCGCGCCCTGGCGACCCTGGACACACACCTCGCCGACGTCACACGCCAACGACTCCAGCGGGCACACGCCCGCATCGATCACGGCGAGTTGCCCACCCTGGGTGAGTACGACCTCATCAGCGGACTGACCGGGCTGGGCGTGTACCACCTGCACCGCGGCCACAAGACGGAGCTTCAGGACGTCCTCGCCTACCTGGTGCGGCTGACGGAACCGATCACCATCGAAGCGCAACGTCTGCCCGGCTGGTGGACGGGAGACAGCCCCGATCTGCGACCGACGCCGCGATGGCCCGGCGGACACGGCAACTTCGGCCTCGCCCACGGCATCACCGGACCGCTTGCGCTGCTGGCCACAGCCCTGCGACACGGCCACACTGTGCCCGGACAAACGCAAGCCATCACCCGGATCTGCGACTGGCTCGACCGGTGGCGCAACGGCACCGGCTCGCGCGCCTGGTGGCCGGACCTGATCACCCGAGACGAACACCGACGCGGCGAACTCCAGCGCCCAGGACCGAGGCGCCCGTCCTGGTGCTACGGCATCCCCGGCATCGCCCGCGCCCAGCAACTCGCCGGCCTCGCCCTCGGCGACCGTGACCGGCAACGGCAAGCCGAGCAGGCCCTGGCCGGATGTCTGGCCGACGATCAGCAGCTCGCCCAGCTCACCGACGCATCCCTCTGCCACGGTTGGGCGGGGCTCATACAGACCGTTGCCCGTGCCGCCGCCGACGCCCTCGACGACGGACTCGCGTCGCATGTACGCCGCCTGAACGTCTGGCTCAACAAGCACCTGGACCACCACGGACTGCCGGACGGCGTCGGCCTGATGGACGGCACGGCAGGTATCCACCTGGTCCGTCTCACCGACCCCGTCAACACGGCGATCACCGCCCCCTGGGACGGCTGCCTGCTCCTGACAGGGTGACGCCGCGAACCGCATCCGCACACCAGAACAAATGAGAACGATCTACCCCTGCCGTACGCACAGCCGGGCACCTTCCGAAAGGACGCGATGAACACCACCACTGGCGCCTCCCCCGAGGACCTGCGCAACCGCCTGGTCGACGCCATCCTCAAAGAGGGCCTTTCCGGCCTCCGCGACGCACGCGTCGAGACCGCTATGCGGACCGTACCCCGCCACGCCTTCCTCCCCGGCGCACCCATCGAGGAGGCGTACGCCAACAAGAGCGTGACGATCAAGGAGAACCCCGACGAGGACGCACTCCCGCTGAGCTGCGCCTCCCAGCCCGACGTCGTGCACTTCATGCTGGTCCAGCTCGCCGTCCGCGAAGGCGACAACGTCTTCGAGATCGGGGCCGGCACTGGCTACAACGCCGCCCTGCTCAAGCACCTCACCGGGAAGTCCGGACAGGTCACCACATGCGACATCGACCCCGACGTGACCGCCTACGCCCGCCGGACGCTGGACGCCTACGGATACGAAGACGTTCGCGTCGTCACGAGGGACGGCGCCCTCGGCGCCCCGGAGTTCAGCCCGTACGACCGAATGATCGCCACGGTCGGCATGTGGGACCTGCCCGGCGCCTGGTGGGACCAGCTCGCCGTCGGCGGACGCCTCGTGGTCCCACTGCGGTGGCGCGGGCTCTCCAGGGCCGTGGCCTTCCAACGCGAGGAGGGGCGGATGCGGTCCGACTCCGTCAAGATGTGCGGCTTCCTCCCGGTGATCGGCCAGGACGGAGAGCGGAACGACTACATCGACGACGACCGGCTCGTCAGGCTCTACTGGGACGAGGACCAGTCCATCGCCCCGGAACTCCTTCGCGACGCGCTCACCCGACCGAAGTCGGTCGTCTGGACCGATGTGACGGTCGGCCCCGTCGAGTCGTTCGACGGCGTCTGGCTGCGGTTGAGCGCCACCGAGCGAGTGACCTGCCGCATCACCGCGAAGCCCGCTGCGGTGGCGGCCGGCCTCCACCGGCCCGCCTCACCTGCCCTGAGCCCCGCCCTCGTCGAGGGGGTCTCAATCGCGTACCTCACCCTGGAGCGGACCGCGGAAGACCCCGAGACAGAACCCCGGTTCCGGCTGGGAGCCGTCGGCTATGGCCCGGACGGCGCCGATCTCGCCGAGCGGATCTGCGCACAGATCCGCGCCTGGAGCCCGGCCCGAACCGCCGAACCCGTGGTCACGGCGTACCCTGCGGACGCACCAGACAGTGACCTCGCCGACGGAGCCGTGATCGACCGCCCTTCCGTGCGGCTCGTCATCGCCTACTGACCTGGGTAGACATGCGAGCTCACCAATCTCGTGGTCGTCTAACCGGCACAGGACGCCTCCTGGACATCACTAGGTCGGGGCGCGGATTACTGCACAAGCTGACGCTTGCCTGTGGCTCCGAATCGGTCGACCACCATGAAGGCAGTGCCCAGCTCGTTAAGAGTTAGTTCCAGACGCCACAACGCGACCTCGCCGTCGTCGGTATAGGGACGCAGCCCGGAAAACCGGCCCTGTTTCCAATCGCTGTACTTCTCCGAATAAAAGGTGATCTCGCTGTCCCAAACGCGGCATTCGGTGTCGTACTGGTCCCAGTCGGCTTCGTCGTAGGTCTCCTCGTGGAGACCGACTTCGGCCCAGGCGAACAGTGTCGGTACGACATCGGCGTAGCTGGAGAGTCCTAGCATGATGGGCCAGCTCGCGAGCTCGGTGGGCGGTTGGCCGTCCTCGTTGTCGACGCCGAGGATGATCTCGCCTCGCCCAGAGGTCTTGTTGACCCATTCCTCGATGTCGATGACGAGGCGCTCGCCAGCTGCGAGTCGCTCCATCCACGGCCGGGCCAGCTGCAGATCACGGATGCGTAGTACATATGGGTCGCCCTCGGCGGCCTCACGCAACACCGAAGCAGCTTCCTTGTCAAGGATCTGGTTGCGGGGAACGAGCAGCTTCCAACCGCCCCGGCGGGATCTTTGCAAAGTCTCGCGGTTGACGAGTTGCCAGTAGCAGACCTGGATCTTCGGCTCGTAAAGGACCACTACGACCGGCAGGGAATGGTTGAGCCAGTACTGGACGTGTTCGGCATCAGGCCGGAACCACCAGCCGCCTTGAGTGGTCTCCTTGAACCAGCTCTCGCCGCTCTTGATCTGCAGCGCGAGCAGCCTACCCAGCACCTCTTCCGTGTCCACGATTTCGACGTGGGCGTCGATCCCGTAGTCCTCGGTCGGCTGCTCTCGAAACAGCCACCCCAGCTCATCCTGGACAGCGAGCTGGGTGTGAGTGACTCCTTCGCTGCCGACCTTGGCAGCAGGAATTCGACGCATCATGACCGCCATTATTCGCTGCCCTCGGCGCAACCTGTGGTTGTGCCTGGTGTCTCACGCGGTGTCCCGGCTACGTAGCCTCCCGGTCGTATCCGAATCTTCGGATCTGACGGCACCGCTGCGCAGTGTGGTCCGCTACCACTACGGGTGAGCCGGGCAGGCTGGCGGGCGACGCTTCCGGCGGAGCGGGCGAAGGGCGCTCGTCCTCGCACCCCCGAGCGTGTACGTCGTCCAAGCTGGCCTCGGCAGTTGTTGAGACCGGCGGGCGCGTGGGGGAATCGAGCACCAACGTCCCGGCGGTAGGCGACAGACCGACAGCGCCTACCTCCGGCACCGTCAGTGGCCTCGGACCTGTTTTGCCACCCCAGTGGTGTTGTATCGGTACCGGGCCATCTCCTCGGTCACTCCGTAGTGCTCGGCGATCTGCGCCGGCCCCCACTGGCGGCGGACTGCGCCGAGCAGCAGGGGGCGGGGAAGCATGAGTGTTCCGCCAAAGGCAGTGGCTTGTTCTTCCTCGTCGGGGCGGCAGGTCCTGAAGGGCATGCCATTGACTTCGCGGATCTCGGTGAGGTCATGCTCCAGGACGAGGTGGGAGAGCTCGTGGGCCACGTCGCTGGCCCTGCGCCCCGGGGTTCGGAGCGGGTTGGTGACGACGATGTTCCTGCCGGAGACCTGGAAGGTCGCGGCGGAGAAGGCGTACGCCTGGACTCGTTCGAGTTCTTCGAGGCGTGTGTGGCTGACGAGCTTCTCGGCGCTGACAATCTTGACCTTGAGGTGGTCGGCGAGGTCGTCGACGTTCAGGGCATCGGTGTCGCTGAGATCGAGTTCGCGGCGAAGTCGGAGGGCTTCGCGTTCGGCGTTGGCCTTGAAGCCTCGGGGGAGGGTCACAGTTCGCCTGCTTCGACGAGTCGTTCGAGTTCGGTGTTCATGTCGGTGAGCAGGTCGGCGAGCCGCTGGGGGACGCCAGGACGCAGCACCGAGGCAGCCCGGAGGTGGCAGGCAAGGGCGGGTACGGCGGGGACCGCCTCCTTCGCGAGGGCGTCGTAGAGGTCGCGCAGAACAGAGCTGATCTTGTTCGCCGCATCGTCGGTGAGCCGAGGGTCTGCGTGGAGGTGGGTGATGGCCTCGTCGAGTGGTGAGGTCTGGCGGGTGGCGGTCGGGGTGAAGAAGCGGCTCGGGGAGACGCGCAGCCAGGCGCAGAGGCGGGTGAAGGTGGCGAGGTCGGGCTGGGCGCCGGCTTCGACCCGGGTGAGGGTGCTGAAGCTGACGCCGGCTTCGACGGCGGCCTGCCGGAGAGAGAGGGGGCCGCGGTGTTCCTTCAGGAGGCGTCCGAGTTCGGCGATGTCGAACTGTTCGACAGCGTCCGGTCCTGGCGTTTCGGGGTCCGGGAGGGGGAGCTGGCTCCGGTCGGGGCTCATACGGGCAGCGTAGCGCGCAGCAATACGGCGATGAAGCTTGACTGCATCGACCCGAGGTGATCACACTGGACTCACTGACGCTTTGCTGAATCAGCAGAGTGTTCCTGTACCACCCCCGAACGACTTAGGAGATCGGTATGCCCCAGCCCCACGAGATCAAGATCACGGTGACCTCCGCCCTCGCCGAGCACCCGTACCAGCACGACTACGACCCGCAGGCAACCGCCACGAGCATCCTGTCCGACACCCTCACCGCCTTCGGCTTCGCCAGCGACGGCACCACCCGCTACTACCTGTTCCACGACGGGCACGAGGTCCCGCCCGAGGCAACGGTGGGCGAGCTGGCCGGGCACGCCAAGGCCCTCCACCTGAAGCTGCGCACCGAGACAACCAACGGCTAGAGCCCGGGAGTCAGTCGTGGATCTCGAGAGCCGTCTGCGGCTGGCGGGCGACGTCCCGGCGGTCGAGGAGTTCCTCTCCTCGACCGCCGGCCGCCTTCACCACCGCGACCAGGACCCCGACGGCCTGTTCTGGGCCGAGGTGCAACCGAACAACGGTGAGCGCGCAGCGTTCATCGCCCGGATCGAGTGGACGGTCTACCCGGACCGGCCGCCCTCCCTCGTCTTCGTCGAGTCGATCGGCGCCTCCGGAGTCGGAGCGCCCAGTGCCTGGCCGGAAGCGAACGGCTACCGCTACGGCTCCAACGACGTGTGCAAGCCGTTCACCGCCGAAGGCCAGGGGCTCCACCCTGAGTGGAGCAGCGGGCCGCACTCCTGGCGGAGCTCCGGCAATCCCTTCCTGTACGTGGTGGAGAACGTGCAGGACGACATCGATCGCATTGACGGGAGGCGTGCCGGATGACCACCGACATGAGGAAGCTGGTGCTGCCGGCCGGCGCGGTCGACCCGGTGCTCCAGGAGATTCGGCGCCACGGGCTGGCCGACCAGGAGACCGGAGCGCTGCTGCTGACCGGGCAGTCGGACATGCGCGTGCTGGTCGTGGCGGTGGCCGGGAGGGCTGGGATCGTGCGGGGTCCGGGTCTGTTCACGGTGAGCGCGGTCGCGTACGACCGGCTGTTCACCTTTGCCGAGGAACGGTCCTACCGGGTGCGGGCGATGATCCACTCGCACCCCGAGCAGGCTTTCCTGTCGCGGACCGACCGCGCGTACTCGTTGCGGGTGCCGGGGTTCATCAGTGCTGTCGTCCCGACCTACGCGGCGCCGCCCGCCGACCCGGCGTCGTGGGGGTGGTGGCGTTTCGAGCAGGACTGGGTGCCCTGCACCGCTTCGCGGGTCGACCCGGCGCTGCCCCTGGCGCGCACGGTGATGTTCGACGAGGAGGGTGTCCGTGAGTACTGACTACAGCCGCAGCGTCCGCCTGGGCGGCCTGGCCGCCGGCGTGGAAGAGACCACCCTGCGGGAGCGGATGGAGGGCATCCTGATCCACCTGACGGCGGACGGGCGCCTGCCCGCGGCCGCGGAGACTCTCGAAGTACTGGTGGCGGACCTGCGCCGGTGGCCGGTCCGGCTGAGTCTGGACCCCGGCCGCGGACCGGGACGGCTCGACGACGAACTCATCCGCAGGCTGGTGGACACGGCGGCCGGGATCGATCCGGACCGGACGCTTCGCATCGGTGAGGCCCAGAGCAGGGCGCTTCTGCATCTGCACGTGGGAACCGCACCACCGCTGGGTACTGCGGTGGCCGGTGCGCCGGACGGACACGGGGTCCGTCTGCGGCACACCGGTCATCCTTTCCCTCGGCTCAACGCGCCCGGCACCGGGCTGGGCGCGGTCCTCACTGCGGCGATGCTGGCCGGCGAGGCGTTCAAGGTCGTTGCCGGGCTGCCGGAGGGGAAGTTCCAGGAGACCCCGGTGGTGGACTTCTGCCCAGTCCTCCCAGGTGAGCAACCTGGGATCGCCGTCGCCCCGCTGCCTGCGCTGGAGCAGGTGCTGCTGGGCGGGGGCGGTGCGATCGGCACTGGCATCGCCCTGGTCCTGGACCTGCTGCAGGTCTCCGGCGAGTTGACGGTGGTGGACAAGGAGGTCTTCGAGAAACCGAACGTCACCTCATACAGCATCGGCACCCTGGCCGACGCGACTGCGGGCCTGCCGAAGGTGCAGTTGATCGACGCACGCCTACGACGGATCGAGGTGACCCCGTTCCACGGGACGATCCAGGCTTCCATCGAGGCCGTCGATGCGGGCACCCTGCCGTGGCCCCGGATCGTCCTCGGGGGACTGGACAGCGTCGAGGCCCGGCACGACCTGCAGCGGCTGCAGGCCGATCTCACCCTGGACGGCAGCACCGGCGGCCCGGTCGGCACCACTGTCGCCCTGCACGAGGCGCTGCCCACCGGCCCCTGCCTGCGCTGCTACTTCAAGGCCAACCACACCGTGAAGAGCGCGGAGCAACGCCTGCATGAACTGACCGGGCTCCCGCTGTCCCGAATCGCCCGCGGGCAGGAGCCGTTGACCGAACGGGACCTGGAATGCCTGGACAATCAACAGCGGGAGCTCGTCGGGCAGTTCCTCGGACGACCGGTGTGCGGGCTGATCAACTCGGCTGAGCTGACCGGTAGAACGAACGACGGGTTCCGTCCTTCGGCCGCGTTCGTAGCCCAGCAGGCCGCCTGCTTGGTCGTCGGTGCCTGGATCGCACGCAGCACGGGCCTGGTCAGCGGGCCTCCACGACGCATCGAGTACGACACCCGCTTCGGCCCCCGGCCCGACCAGATGATCGATCACCGGCTTCCCACCCCTGGGTGCGTCTGCCAGAAGGACGCCGCTCTCATCAACCACATCCGACAAACCCGACGTTGACGTCTGGCTGGAGGTGGGAGCAAGGAGCGGAGTGCGCAGGTGGTGACGGGCCCGACCATGGTGCAGTCGGGCCCGTCATCTGTTTCAGGCACGCTCAACGCGTTCGTCGTGCCGTGATCAACGGCGCCGTGCCCGCGATGCCGGTGATACCGGCATTGTCCGCGAGGCAGACATGTGATCGTTGGGGCGGTTGACCCGGGTGGCTTCCTGGGCTGGGGCGTACAACGGGAGATCCGCGGTGCGGCGCAGACGCCAGACGAGAACGTCGCTGACGGAATCGGCGGTGTCCAGTTCCCGGCCGACGGCGGCCTCGGCGAGCAGGGCGCGGGGATTGTGGCCGACGAGCTCGGCGTCGGCGAGGGTTGCGGCCAGGGCGTCCCAGCCGGGCTCGGCCAGGACGGTCTCGGCTAGTTCGGGCAGGGCGGCGCGCAGGGTGGTGGCGTGGTGGCGGCGCAGGGACGGGGCGCTATAGCGGCCACGCTCGCGCAGCACGGCGAGGGGTTCGGCGGCTGCCTGCTGGTAGGCGGCCCGCAGGTGCGCGGCGGCCCGGCGCGCGGCTTCGGCCTGCTGGGCGTGCTGACGTTGGGCGTGCCAGTGGGCCGCCGCGATGGCGAGGAAGACCAGTGTGTCCAGGACCATGGCGGTGCCGGCTCCGTCCTCACCCCGTCCGAACGCGGGCCCGCTGTACACCAGGTCGCGGGCTGCACGGCGCAGGTCCTGCGCGTGGCGGAACTCGGCTCGGGTGTGGGAGCGGGAGGCCCGCTCGAACTCCCAGGCCGCCTGCCGCAGTTCGCCGCGGGTGTGGAGGGCCGAAGTCTTGGCGAGGGCATCGAGGACCTCGCCGGCGGCGGCGATCTGGGCGGCAGCCGCGCCGTCATCGGTGCTGTGGTCGAGGAGGGTTACTGCCGCCCAGGCCGCGTGGGCGGTGGTGCGCCGTGCCGTTGCGGGTGCCGAGGACGCGGTAGAGCGTTCCGGCCGCTCGCTGTCGGCGGTCCCCGGTGGGATGGAGTCGGTGGTGAATCGTGCCTGGATGCGGGGCAGGGACAGGTCCGGGGCGAGCGTGGAACCGGCGTAGAAGATCGGCTCGTTCTCCCCGTTGCGGTCACCGGGCAAGGCGACCGTGTAGCCCTTCAGGTCGCCGGAGGGCAGCACTTTGGTGCGTACGAGCAGCCCGGCGTCCTTGAGTCGTTCGAGGAACTCGTCCGTGGAGGCGGCACCGGCCACCGCGCGGCGCACGGTCTCGCGCAGCTCCTCGCGCGCAGCGCGGTCCCAGCCCAGGCGATCGGCCTTGTGCCGCTCGGCGCTGGTGGTGCGCTTCGCCGCGGTGCCGTCGCCGGGGGTGACGCGGTGGAGGTCGTAGTCGGCTTCGATGAGGCGGGCTTCGGCCTGGGCGCGTTTGCCGGAGCGGTGGTGGTCAGGGCGGCGGCCGTCTTCGCGGACGAGGGTGGCGATGATGTGGATGTGGTCGTCCGCGTGGCGGACGGCGGCCCAGCGGCAGCCGGCGCCGTCGCCGGGGTCGATGCCGGTGGACGCGACGATGCGGCGGGCGATGTCGGCCCACTGGTCGTCGGCCAGGATCCGGTCGTCGGGGGCGGCGCGCACCGAGCAGTGCCACACGTGCTTCTCGGGTCGCTGGTCTTGGTCGAGGAGGTGGAGGGGCTGGTCGAGGAGGTGAGCGAGGTCCTTCTTCGTGGCCGAGGGGTCGCGGCCGGGGTCAGGGGCCAGGTGGTCGAAGGAGGCGACCAGGTGCGGGTCGACGTGCTCCTCGTGGGTGCCCTTGCCGTAGAGGTAGTGGAGCAGGCCGAGGGTGCTGCTGCCCTGCCCGTGGATGCTGGGGATCAAGCGGCCTCACCCTCCTGCTCCTGGCGGTTGGCGACCCGGTCGACGGCCTTCTTCGCAGCATTGGCCGCGCGGTGGACGTCGGTGAGTACCTCCTTGAGATAGGGCACTTCGCCGCCGGAGTTGAGCGCCTTGGCCACCTGGTTGAGGTTGCTGCCGGCCCAGCCGAGCTGCCGGCGCATGGCGAACAGCTCGGTGAGCACATCGCGTTCGGTGGCAATGGTGACGGCGGTGCGGGACTGGTCGCGGGCGGCGGCCAGCGCGGAGTGCGCGAGGAAGCCGGCCACACTCATGCCGACGGCATCGGCGCCGGTCTGGATGAGGGCGTGCTCGTGATCGCTGAGGCGGACGCTGTGAGCGGGACGCTGCTTCTTCTCGCGCAGACGCGCCTTCCCCTTGATCTTGGTCCGGCGTGTATGGCCGGCCTTTCCTGGCTGCGATCCGCCCTCGGTCGCAGCCTCCCCGGCCGGCGCCCCCTGGCGCCGGGTGGGCCCCGCCACCCCCGGGGCGGGGTCGGGTTCGGGCGCTCCCCCTGCGGGGGAGTGTCCGAACCTCCAACTTGCTGTGCTGTCTGGGGCTGGAGTGGTTGTTGATGCCTGCTGGGCGTCGGGGGTTCCGTGGTGCGGGTCGTGCATGGATCCGTTCTCCGTTGGGGTGCTGGTGCCGGGTGCTTCGCTGCGCGCGGCCCCCTTGCCCTGTGCGCTGTTCTGCGCGGGGCACGGGGGATCTGGAGGGGTGAGGCGATCGGTGCGTTTGCGGCAGGTCAGGCGGTGCCGACGGGGGCTGTGTCGAGCTCCCTCTGCCGCTGCGAGGTGGCTTCGTCGAGTCCGTGGAGAGGCTCGGCCTGGCCAGTGCGCTCGGCCTGTAGTTGGTCGCGCAGGGCACGGGCGCGGTTCTGCCCGATCCGTAGTGCGCTGCGCAGACGCTCGGCGCTTAGCCGGTCGTCGCTCCAGTCGGCGGTCAGGCGCCGGGCCTCATCGAGGACTTCGGCATCGGTGCGGGTGCGGTCGGCGGTCGACTTGGCGGTGGCGGGGACCCGACCGGTCGCCCGACGCGGGGCGGCTCCGGTCGACGCCGCCGCAGCGGCAGACCGGGGCGGTCGGGGGGCGGTGACCGACCCGCCGGCCACAGTCGGCCTCGTCTCGGGCGCCTCGGCGACCTTCACGGAGGGCGACTCGGTCAGCTGCTTGGGGGCCGATGCGGCCTGGTCAGACCTCGACCGTGTCGCCTGCTCGTCAGCTTGCTGACCCCCCGACTCGGCACAGGCTGCTTCGGCAGAGCCGGCCGACTCGGGGTTGTGGTGCAGCACCTTCGCCACGAGGTCCGACCCGAAGTAGATCGACCCGACCGGGAGCGAGGTCGCCAGCAGTACGAGAGCCCAGTTCGCAGGGGCCCAGTCGGCCAGTCGGCCCCACTGGATCGACGTGGTGTGCAGGGCCGGAATGAGGCCGTGCACGTAGTTCAGGAGGAGGCTGGCGATCGTGTAGGTCGCCAGGACCCGCAGCGCGAACGTCCGGTCAGTACCGGTCAGCACAAGCGTGGCGACCAGCGCGAGGGCCATCAGCCCGTCGACAACGATCGGGTAGAGCAGGGCTGCGGTGGAGTCGGCGCCGATGGCGCGGGCCACGTCGGACAGCGCGTTCCACGAGACCCGGAAGGCCATGAGGACGACGGCCAACAGGCCGACGACGAGGGTGATGCGTCCCAGGCGGTTCACGCGACGACCCCCAGCGGGTGTGAGTGCACGGTGGTCGGGGCGGGCGGGAGCAGGGCGATGCCGGAGCGGATGCTGCGGCTGCCGCGTATGGCAGCCGGGGCGCTCGGGGCAGGGGAGTGCAAGGGCGGGCTCCAGGGCGGGGAAGTGAGGCTTGTGGTGCAGGGGTGAGGGGCGCTCACGGAGGGGGCGTTCACGCGGGCCCCCTTCTAAAGGGGGCCCCGCGCGTGATCGCTTGGGCGCGTGTACGGCGTGGACGCTCACGTGATCGATTGACCTGCGGTTTTGCGGTGAGCGTGGACGCTGTGAGCGGTTCACGGTGGGGGGTTCGCGTGAGGGCCGCGTGTACGGTCGCGTGATCGCTTCGCGCCGACCGACAGGGGGTTCAGCCGACGGCGGTGAGGTGGCGTGCGGAGGCGTAGTAGCGGGTCTGCTGCCCGCCTCCGGCTCCTCCGGCGGCGCCGTCGGCCCTGGTGGCCAGGCCGCTGTCGACGAGGCGGGCGAGGTGGCGCCGTGCCTTTTCGACGTCGGCGCGCTCTGGGTCGCCGCCGCCGATCAGGATGGCCGCCAGGTCGCGCGCGGTCAGGCCGCCTGGGGCGTTGCGCAGCAGGACGGCGGGATCCTTGGTCGGGTCGACCGTGGTGGTGCCGCGCTTGTGGTCGTGAGTGACGTCCAGCGGGCCAACCTCGCCGGTGGGGGTCTTGAGGTGGTGCAGGGTGACGGCAGGGTCGCCTGCCCTGCCGGTGACGAACAGGACGCTGCCCGCGCCGGCGGTGATCCACGTTGAGCCGTAGACCTGGTCCAGGCTGGGGCGCTGGCCGCGCGGTGCGTCGGCGGTGGCCTTTCGCTGGTGGTGCAGCTCCAGGATCTCCACGCCGCCTCGCAGGGCGCGCATGCGGGCGTTGTGGAAGGCGACGGCGAGGCTGTCGTCGACCATCGTGCTGACGGCGTCCTTGAGGCTGTCGATCACGATCGTGTCGGCCTGGTGTGCGGCGGCGAGGTCGGCGAGGAGGTCGGGTTCCTTGTCGAGGGTGGCGGGCAGTGGCCCTTCCCAGACGACGAGTCGGTCGCGAAGGATCGCTTCGTCGGTGTCGAAGACCCGGCGGGCCATGGCCTTGGCGATCTGCTTGGGTCGGTCCATGGCCAGGTAGAGCACCCGCCTGCTGGGCGCGACCGGCATCTCCAGGACCGTCTCCGACAGGCCGAGGCGGGCGAAGATCACCTGGTGGGCCAGGGTGGTCTTGCCGACGCCCGGAGCGCCGACGATCATCAGGCTTTCGCCGGGGGCCCAGACGGTCTTGTCACGTGTTCCCCAAAGAGGCTCGGCATCCGCGCCGGACTCCTTGACGAAGGACCATCCGTCCGTGGCGAAGCGGTTAAGGCGCCCCTGGCCCGAGGCCAGCGCCCGCTCACGCTCGGCTCGCATCTCCGCCTCGACCTCGCTGCGTATCGCCTCGGGATCGGCGCCCGGCTCCTGGGCGCGCTGGACAGTGCGTATCGCAGAGGCAAGCAGCCGGCGCAGATTGGCCTTCTCACGGATGATCTCCGCGTGATGCTCTGCGCCGCCGGTGCCGTAGTGCACGTCGGCGAGCTGGAACACGTAGGCGTTGCCACCGACTCGATGCAGATCACCCTGCCTTTCGAGTAGCTCGGTGAGGGCGATCGGGTCGGTCGGCTTGTCCTCGCGGTGCTGGCTGAGCAGGGCACGCCAGATGGTCTCGTGCGCGGGCCGGTAGAAGGCGGCGTCGCCGAGTACGGACCGGACAGTGTCGATCACGTCGGCGCTGTGCATGCAGGCGCCCAGGACCGCACGCTCGGCGTCGATGTTGAACGGGGCGTGGAGCATGTCCGTCGGCGGCTCGGCGTCAGCGGAGACGGCGGGGGATGGCGGCTGCGGAGTCAGGGGCGTACCCTGGGACATGAAGCTCCTCTCCTGCGGGCCATATGGGACGGCAATCCCGGCCAGGCAGGTTGATCGCTAGGGATGGCGGTTTTAGAGGTTTGCGCTTTGAACCCCTCGGTGTCGCGCCGAGGGGTTTTCTGTGTCTCGGGTCTCCGGTCGGTGTCTGGGCAGGACTACCAGGATGCCACGTGATCTGCGAAATGCAATACATCTCTGCTTAGTGCAGAGAGTGTCGATGATCACTACCTATGCGTATCGCATTGATCCCCTGCCATGCGCAGAGCGTGTGGTACAGTTTCAGCTCCCTGCATATCGCAGGGGCGCCCTGCGACAGGAAGGAGGGGATGGATGGCAGACGACGAGACCCCCGAGGGGATCTTGCTCAGCGGCGAGGAGAACGCCGCTGTACGGATCAAGCTCGAACGCGAGCGGCGCGGCTGGAGCACGACGGCTCTGTCCGACCGCCTGAACGAGGCTGGCTTCGAAATGAACCCGTCCGCGGTCTGGCGAATCGAGAACCGCAAGCGACGCATCAATCTCGATGAGGCGATCGGGTTCGCCGAGATCTTCGGCGTTGACCTCCGAAACCTTGCCGGCCCTCCGCAGCTCGCTGCGAAGGGCCGCGCCATGGAACTCATCGACAAGGTCGTCGCCGCCCACCAGGAGACCCAGCGCGCCCAGCACGTGTTCACCCGCGCTCGTGACGACTTCGACGCCTACATCGCTGAACACCCCGACATCCGCGAAGAGGCGGAAGCGATGGTCTCCAATGCAATCGCCGAAAGCCTCATGAAGATGAACGCGGAGATCTACGGGCCCCCGCCCGACACGCAATCCGACCCTGAGCACGCGGACTCCGCTCCCGACGCGTAGCGCCTCCGCCGCCCGACCTGGGCCCCGCAAACCCCCAGGCGCGGAACCCACCGCACACATCCCGAGATCAACCGGCCAGGCCGGGGTTGCCGCCCCATCGCCTGCCAGGAAACGGACTTCTCCTTGCCCGAAAACGCCGTGCCCATCACCCAGATCGCCCAGCTCCTCGGCGTCTCCGAGACTGAGCTGCGCGCTCTGATGAACCAGCGCGACGCCTCCCACGGCGATGCCACCCTCGTCGGCCTCACCGTCGCCGAAGCCGCACGGCGGATAGGCATCGGCCGCACCAAGCTGTACGAGTACGTCTCCTCCGGCGAGATCTCCTCCGTGAAGATCGGCCGGCTGCGCCGCATACCTGCCGAGGCGCTGAACGACTTCCTAGCCAGGCGCCCGGACTCGGCGGATTACACGACCGCGGCCTGAAGGGGGCGGAATGACCAAGTCCCCGAAGTCCCGCCAGCCCAACGGTGCCTCCACCATCTTCCTCGGCAAGGACGGCCGCTGGCACGGCTACGTCAGTGTCGGCGTCAAGGACGACGGCAGTCCGGATCGCCGCCACGTCAGCCGCAAGACCCGCCCCGAGATCACCAAGGCCGTACGCGACCTGGAGAAGCAGCGCGACTCCACGGGCGTCCGCAAGGTCGGCCAGACCTGGACGGTCGAGACGTGGCTGACCCACTGGGTGGAGAACATCGCCGCGCCCAACGTCGGCGAGAACACCATCGACGGCTACCGCGTGGCGGTCTACCACCACCTCATACCCGGCCTGGGCGCCCACCGCCTGGAGAAGATGGAGCCCGAGCACCTGGAGCGTCTCTACCGGAAGATGCAGGCGAACGGCAGCGCTGCCGGAACCGCTCACCAGGCGCACCGCACGGTCAAGACGGCGCTCAACGAGGCCGTACGCCGCCGCCATCTCACCATCAACCCGGCTTCCGTTGCCAAGGCCCCCAAGGTCGAAGAGGAGGAGGTCGAGCCGTACACCCTTGAGGAGATCCAGCGCCTCCTCCTCGAAGCGGGCAAGTACCGCAACCACGCTCGCTGGGTCATCGCGCTCGCGCTCGGCCTGCGCCAGGGCGAGGCCCTCGGTCTGAAATGGGAGGACGTGCACTTCGAGGAAGGGGTGCTCGTCGTACGCCGGGGCCGCCTGCGGCCTCGCTACAACCACGGCTGTGGCAACAAGTGCGGCCGCAAGCCCGGTTACTGCCCCCAGAAGATCAACACCCGGCGCGAGACGAAGGACACCAAGACCCGCGCCGGCAAGCGCTCGATCGGCGTACCGGAGCAACTGCTGACCCTGCTGCGACGGCACAAGGAGGAGCAGGACCGCGAGCGGACCCTAGCCCGTGACCTGTGGGTGGAGAAGGGGTACGTGTTCACGTCGCCGACCGGCGAGCCGCTCAACCCCAACACCGACCACCACAGGTGGAAGGACCTGTTGAAGGCCGCCGGCGTCCGCGAGGGGCGACTCCACGACGCCCGCCACACCGCCGCTACCGTGCTGCTGATCCTCGGTGTCCCCGAGGCGGTCGTCGACCGCATCATGGGCTGGGAGCCCGGCAAGTCCGCCCGGATGCGCCGCCGCTACCAGCACCTCACCGGCACTGTGCTCCAGCAGACCGCCGCGAAGGTCGGCGCCCTGCTGTGGGGGCCGACGACCTCTACGCCCGCATCGGCCTCCGGAAGCCCCGAGCCCGGCCCGAGCCCGGCCCCCGTCCCAGCGGACCCGACGGTGTACGTCGCCCGACTCGGCGAACGCCTCATCCCGTTCCTGCACCGCGAGCACGCGGACGTGATGGCCGTGCAGTGGGGCGCTGACCATCCCAACCATGCGGCAGAGGTGGAGGAATGGGACCGGGAGAAGTGGGAGGACAAGGGCCCCGGCGGCGCGCGGGCCATCCGCGACAAGATGCCCGACCGCCGGATCGTCCACCACGCCCACGCGGTGTACTTGTCCGGCGGCGACCGGCTCAACATCGGCCGCGATGCCCAATGGTCCGTGATGGCCTGGGAGTTCGAGACCGACCTCTACACGGACCTACCGGTCCGCTGGCACACCACCCGCCGTCCCGGTCAGGAGGTCGAGGCCCAGGTGCGAGGCACGGACGCGGACGCCGTCTCTACGGCCTACGCCGAGGCTTGTGCACAGGCTGTGGATCGCGCGAAGAACCCCGGCAAGTACGGCGATACACAGGGCTGATGTCCACCGAGTCCTGAGGGGGACGGCAGAGCGGGGCCTCGACCGATCGGGTCGAGGCCCCTCCACGCATGAGTCGACTGCCTGTAGCAGGCGGTGTTCCGCCGATCGCCGAGGCTGATGTCCTAGCCAGGAATGCCAAGGTCCTTCAGGTAGGTGAGACGGGCGTTTATCGCCGCTGAGAAGTGCCGCCAGTCAAGGCTTTCCACCAGCTCGATGGGCTTGGGGTTCTCGGCCGAGGACGTGACGTAGCACGCGGCGTCGTAGAGCTGTTCGGCCATGAGGCGCTCGCAGAAGATCCCGAACCGATCCTGGTACGAGGTGCCGTGCCAGATCTCGTCGGAGGGCAGGGCGCCCTTCGCGGTCTTGACCGGCCGCCGGGAGCCTTCGCCGTCCTGCATTATGAAGAAGTAGCCGAGCCAGGGCTTCTCCTTCGGGTACAACTCGGCGAGCGCTGCGCGGCGGAGGTCCACCGCGCTGCCGAGTGCTTCCTCTACCCGGTTGTTGTAGTTGTTGCCGAAGGACGGCCCTCCGAGCGCCTTCATCTCGAAGGCCGCGACGAGTACGCCCTGGTGAACGACTACGAGGTCCCACTGTTTCTGCGGCCGGTAGTAGCCGGGCAGCTCCAGGCCCTGGGACTTGCTGACGCGGATGCTCTCAGGCGGGAAGCCTGCATCCAGGAAGAACTTCGCCAAGAGGGTCGCGATCACATCGAAGTGCTTGCCACCGCGTACCGATCCGGCTGTGCCGGCGCCAACCGCGGCTTTGATCGCGGACTGCTCGTTCTGGAGCTGTTTCGCACCCCAGTAGGCCGCAATGGCGTCTTCGAAGTCTTGGCGGGTGACCGTCAAGATCCGTCCCTCCCTAGTCAGGCAGCTCGGCGAGTCCGTAGACGCGAAGCGCGGCCTCCGTGGCGGCCTTCACGTCGCGCTTGTCGAAAGCCTCTGCAAGGGCAACCCGGTCGCTCTCGCTGATCGCTGCGGGGTCGGGCACGCGGATCTTGCGGAGGTACTGCGCCTGGAACCGGAGAGTCCCCCCTCGCATCTTGACCGCGTACGCCTCCACGAACGCTTCCGCGACCTTGGAGAGCAGCAGACCACCGAGTACGCGCATGTCCCAGACGTCCGAGACGATGAAGTACAGGTTGTGGTGAGGGTACAGGCCGCCTTCATCGAGGACCGGATGGATCGTCAGCTTCATGTCCGGAAACAGCAGCTTGGGGCGCTCGGTCAGACGGTGGTCGACCTTGTCGATCGTCTTGTACCAGCGTTGGGGCTGCTTGACCGCGATGTAGCGCTTACGCAGGGCGGCACCGTGCTCTTCGAAGTACTTGAAGAGCCGGGGGTGTGCGGTGAGGTCTACGAGGTCGCCTTCGGCAGTCCACGGGTTGACCAAGTAGGTGCCGTGCCAGTTCAGAGTGCCGCTGGTGGTGTCACGGACCATGGCCATCGGCAACAGCCGGTCACGTTCGACGAGGGTGTCGTCGTCCGTGAGGAAGACCTTGTCGGCGCCGGTGGCGATGCCGATGCCGACGCGTGTGCCGGTCTTGTCGTCCTCCAGCAGCCGGAAACGTTCGGTCAGCTCCTCCAGGACTGCCAGCCTGGCTGGTGACGCGGCCGGCCACGAGTCCTCGTCCGGGAACCAGTGCGGCATACGCGCGGCCTGGAAGGCCGGGGTAGTGATCGACTCCGACGTGCCCTTCGTGTACCAGTCGGCGAAGTCGTGGGCCTGGGTGCTGCCGAACGCGCGGGTGGTGTCCGCTGCAACCGCCTCGCCTTGGGAACGGTTCGAGATGATCGTGATCGCCGGATAGGCCGAAACTTGATCATCGAAGGCGTCCACGTCGTGCATGACGAGTGCCAGATCCATGCTGAAGCGACGCTTCACCAGCTGCCGGAGCCGACTGCCGTACTGGTTCCGCATCCAGCGGTCCGCGCAGATGAAACCCAGCCGGCCTCCGGGCTTGAGGCTGTGCAGCGCGATCTCATAGAAGCCGACGTAAATGTCTGCTCGGCCGCCCATCGTGGGACAGGCGCTGCGATAGGCGGCCATCCGATGGTCGGGGACGTCTTCAAGGCGAATGTACGGAGGGTTGCCCACCACGTAGTCGGCACGGTGATCGGCGTCGGACTGCAGTAGGTAGTCGCCTTCTTCGACCCATGCTGCTGCCACCCGCTGAGCTTCCTCGGCCTGCCATCCCTCATCCACCAGCTGCTTCTCGATGACCGCACGGCTCTGCTTCACGTTGCGCTCCAGCAGGTCCAGAGCACGAACCGCCGCGAGCGCGTCTGTGATCGGTCGATTGTGTGCACGGCAGGAGGCACTGATTCGCGATGCCACAGCCACCAGGAATGCACCCGAGCCGCAGGCCGGCTCGACGAGCTTTACGTCGCAGAGATCCTTGTCGGCCGTGTAGCCGAGAAGGTCGAGGATCAGGTCGACCACCCAGCGTCGCGTGAAGACCTCGCCGTGCTCCACGGCTTCCGCGGGAAGAGCAGGGAGACCGTGGAGATCGGTGTCAGGGAACAGAGGAGTGGCCACGTCCAAGACCCTACTAGGGACAATTCCGGTCGGAGTCGATGTGCCCTAATGAGTGGTGGTGGGGTCGAACCATCCTCGACCGAGCCGCTGTCAAAGCTTCCAACGAGATCGGTGTTGCTGGACGTAGGAGAGTCGGATGCGGTGCTGTGACTGGATAGTCAAGGCGCCGATGCTTTCGCCTGTCACGGCGTTGATGACTCGAAGATCGTCCGTGAGGAACCGAGCACCTCTGTCAAAGAGGATGTGGCAATTCGGACACAGGCAGAGGACGTTCTCGATCCGGTCGGGACCGTTGTGCGGAGCCCCGAGAGCCTGGATGTGCGCTGCCTCGCTGTATGCGTACGGAGGCATTGGCAGTTCGAGGATGGTGCCGCAGAACTGGCAGGTGTCGTCGTACCAGTCCTTGACCTGCCGGGTGACGCGGGTATCGCGATCTTGAGTCTGGACGACGGACGTTCTTCGCTGAACCGGTGCATCGGGCAAGTCGGCGATGGGTTCCTCGGTATGCCAAGGCGATGTCACTGGAGCGCTGTCCAAGCTTGCAGCGGCCCGCATGGCGATGCCGACCTTAGCTATGGGCTCCTCAAACTGGCTGGTGCCCGCTTTGGAGAGGTCCGAGGCGTCAAGAATGGAGCGTCGCACGAGAGACCAGGCGGCTTCGATCAAGTCGGCGTGGATGATGTCTGACATTTCCGCGACGGCGAGCCCAGCCGCAATGCGAAGAGTGTGTTCACCCACACGGAGTGTGAAGGCGGCCTGCTCCTCGTCGAGGGTGTCAGACAGATCTGACTCCAGAGATCTGACCGCACCCCACTTCTCCGCAGCGGCGTCACTCAGTTGCACTTGGCGTTGACCACCGACCGCCCAGCCGTACGCGTCGACCAATGCAGTAGGCGGTCCAGCCAGTACCGGACGGCCGGCACGAGGGCGACCGCGGAGTTTGAGCGGAAGGAAGCGGGAGTAGAAGGCGTCGTCTCCGGGCGAGTAGGGCCGCTGGTTCCAGGCCCCCTCGTCGACGCTCCAGAGGGCCCCCACCATGGGAGGTATGCGGTCCTGTTCTCTCTGGACGGGCGTCCGCTTCTTCGTGCCAGCCCTCAAGAAGTTGCTGCCGTCCCAAGCCTGACGCAGGGCGTGGTTGAGCTCACTCTGGAGTTGGGGCTTCCCTTCCCGGGTCCAGCGGAACGGTGAACTGTTCAGCAACGTGCTACGCAAGGCGGAAGTGTGCCTGGATGGATACCGGCGTGCTGAGTCCACTGCCGCGAAGAGGTGCGCCACGCTGGTGACCGGGTCGCGACCTGCAACTGAGGTGAAGTTCTCCCGCAGCCGCAGTGCACGAACCACAGACAATTCAGGGCCTTGAGGCGGGTTCCAGCTGTCCCCCACAAAGGCGGTCCACACCAGAGGCGGTCGCAACCCTGGAAGGTACGACTGAACCTTCACGGTGGGTGCGATCGCGGTCGACCACACAGAGAGGGCTGCGGCGTAGATCTCCTCGGCGTGCAGATCGTCTGACGGGCTCAGCTCACGTGCGAACTCTCCGAGGGGACCGTGCAGGGTGACTCCGTCAGCGGGCATCGCCTTCTCCTCGTGCGGCTGTCTGCGCCTCCCGGTCGGGCCGGCTGCTCCGGAGCATGATCTCTTGCGGTCGGCGCTCGGATCATCGGAACTGCAACCAAAACTGCAACCACGCACGACGAAGGGCCCCACCGCGAACGGTGGGGCCCTTCGACATCGTGCCCGGTGAGGCACTGGCGGAGGATACGAGATTCGAACTCGTGAGGGGTTGCCCCCAACACGCTTTCCAAGCGTGCGCCCTAGGCCACTAGGCGAATCCTCCGCGGCAAACAATACAAGACGTTGAGGAGTGCTCGCGAACTCGTTCCCCCCGCTCAGATCCTGTAGCCTGTGCGCAGCCCCTCACGCGGCGCTATCTGACTGAACTCCCCCAGGGCCGGAAGGCAGCAAGGGTAGGTCGGCTCTGGCGGGTGCGTGGGGGGCGCTTGCGTTCCCGGGTGGATCCGGGGCGGATCCGGGGCCGGTCCGCGCGGGGACCCGATGTCAGCGGTCGCCTATAACCTCGTATGCGTGTCGTCTCTCGCGCTGTACCGCCGCTATCGCCCCGAGTCGTTCGCCGAGGTCATCGGGCAGGAGCATGTCACCGGCCCGTTGCAGCAGGCGCTACGGAACAACCGGGTCAATCACGCGTACCTGTTCAGCGGGCCGCGCGGCTGCGGGAAGACGACCAGCGCGCGGATCCTGGCCAGGTGCCTGAACTGCGAGCAGGGGCCCACTCCCACCCCGTGCGGGGAGTGCGAGTCCTGCAAGGACCTCGCCAGGAACGGCCCGGGGTCCATCGACGTCATCGAGATCGACGCGGCTTCGCACGGTGGTGTGGACGACGCCCGTGACCTGCGCGAGAAGGCTTTCTTCGGGCCCGCCCGCAGCCGCTACAAGATCTACATCATCGACGAGGCCCACATGGTCACGTCGGCAGGTTTCAACGCACTCCTCAAGGTCGTCGAGGAGCCGCCGGAGCATCTGAAGTTCATCTTCGCGACCACCGAGCCGGAGAAGGTCATCGGGACCATCCGCTCGCGTACCCACCACTACCCGTTCCGGCTCGTGCCGCCGGGGACCCTGCGGGACTACCTCGCCGAGGTCTGCGGGCAGGAGGCCATCCCCGTCGAGGAGGGTGTGCTGCCGCTCGTCGTGCGCTCCGGCGCGGGTTCCGTACGTGACTCCATGTCCGTCATGGACCAGCTGCTCGCCGGCGCGAGCGACGCGGGTGTGACGTACGCCATGGCCACCTCCCTGCTCGGGTACACGGAGGGTTCGCTGCTCGACTCCGTCGTCGAGGCCTTCGCCACCGGTGACGGCGCCGCCGCCTTCGAGGTGGTCGACCGGATCATCGAGGGCGGCAACGACCCCCGCCGCTTCGTCGCCGACCTGCTGGAGCGGCTGCGGGACCTCGTCATCCTCGCCGCCGTCCCGGACGCCGCGGACAAGGGGCTGATCGACGCCCCCGCCGACGTGATCGAGCGCATGCAGGCCCAGGCCGGCGTCTTCGGCGCCGCGGAGCTGAGCCGCGCCGCCGACCTCGTCAACGAGGGGCTCACCGAGATGCGGGGCGCCACCTCGCCCCGGCTCCAGCTCGAGCTGATCTGCGCGCGCGTGATGCTGCCCGCCGCCTACGGCGACGAACGCTCGGTCATGGCCCGTCTCGACCGCATCGAGCGCGGCGTGAACCTCTCGGCGGGCGGCGCCCCGCAGGCGGCGGCGCACGGCGCGCCCGCGATGCTGACGATGGGTTACGTGCCCGGTCCGGAGGCGCACGGCGGGGCCGCCCCGACCGGGGGCGTTCCGGCCGGAGGCGCGCCGATCCCGTCCGGGAGCGGGGCGGCGGCCGCCCGCGCCGCGGTCCGGGGCCCGGGTCCCGGTCAGGCGCCGGGTCAGGCGCCCGGCCGGCCGGCCGCGCCCGCGCCGGCCGAGCCCGCGTTCGCCCAGCCTCCGGCCGCCCCGCCCGCGAGCGCACCGGCCCACCCGCAGGCTCCCGCTCCCGCCCCCGTGGCGGCCTCCGCGCCGCCGGTGGAGGAGGCGCCGGCCGCGAGCCCCCAGGCTCCTGCCCCGTCCGCCCCCGGCGCCTGGCCCACCGCCACCGCGGCGGGCAGCGGGCGCCGTCCCGGCGGCTGGCCCACGGCCGCTCCCGCGGGCGGCGGCGGGCGCCCTCCGGCGACTCCGCCCCCCGCTTCCGCGGCCGCCGCCCCGACCGGTTCCCCGGCCCCCGCCTCGGCTCCGGCAGCCGCTCCCGCCCCCGCTCCCGTGTCCGGCGCGTACGCGCCCCCCTCCGGCGGCCCCGACCCCCGCATGCTCTGGCCGAACATCCTGGAGGCGGTCAAGAACCGCCGTCGCTTCACCTGGATCCTGCTCAGCCAGAACGCCCATGTGGCGGGCTTCGACGGCACGACCCTCCAGCTCGGCTTCGTCAACGCCGGCGCCCGCGACAACTTCACGAGCAGCGGCAGCGAGGACGTGCTGCGGCAGGCGCTGGCCGAGCAGTTCAGCGTCCAGTGGAAGATCGACGCGGTCGTCGACCCGTCCGGCGGCTCGGGGCCCCCGCCGACCGGCGGCTTCGGCGGCGGAGGCGGCGGAGGCGGCGGTGCGGCCGGCGGCTACGGCGGCCCCGGGGGTCACACCGGCCCCGGTGGCTACGGCGGTGGCGGCGGGTCGACGGCCCCTTCGGGCACGGCCCCGACCCAGGCGCCGGCGGGTCCCGCCGCCCCGGCCCAGCACGCGTCGCCGTCGAGACCGGCGGCGGGCGCCGCCTATCCGGCCCCCGCCCCGGCACCGTCCCGTCCGTCCGCCCCGGAGCCGGTGGCCCCCGAGGACGACACCCCCGAGGACGACGACCCCGACCTCAACGAGTCGGCCCTCTCCGGCTACGAGCTGATCGTGCGCGAGCTCGGAGCGACGGTCGTGGAGGAGTTCACCAACGAGTAGGGGCCGGTAGGGCGAGACCCGGACGCGCCCCCGACTCCGGCCCTTCCCGGCGCCTGTCGCTTGGAGGAACGCACAAGGGCGGCACCCCCCGGCTTTCGGAAGCCCGCACAGAACGCCCCCGCCCCCGCCGGTTAGGCTGAGCCCCGTGAACGTCCTCGTCATCGGCAGCGGCGCCCGCGAACACGCCCTGTGCCGCTCCCTGTCCCTCGACCCCGCCGTCACGGCGCTGCACTGCGCCCCCGGCAACGCCGGCATCGCCGAGGTCGCCGAGCTGCACCGGGTCGACGCCCTGGACGGCGAGGCCGTGGCCGCGCTGGCCGTCGAACTCGGCGCCGAGCTGGTCGTCGTAGGCCCGGAGGCGCCGCTGGTCGCCGGGGTCGCCGACGCCGTGCGCGCCGCGGGCATCCTGGTGTTCGGCCCCTCGAAGGCGGCCGCGCAGCTCGAGGGCTCCAAGGCGTTCGCCAAGGACGTGATGGCCGCGGCCGGCGTACCGACCTCGCGCTCCTACGTCTGCACCACCCCCGAGGAGGTCGCCGAGGCCCTCGACGCCTTCGGCGCGCCCTACGTCGTCAAGGACGACGGTCTGGCCGCCGGCAAGGGCGTCGTCGTGACCGACGACCTGGAGACCGCCGTGGCCCACGCGGCCGGCTGCGACCGCGTCGTCATCGAGGAGTTCCTCGACGGCCCGGAGGTCTCCCTCTTCGCGATCACCGACGGCGTAAGCGTCGTGCCGCTCCAGCCCGCCCAGGACTTCAAGCGCGCGCTCGACGGCGACGAGGGCCCCAACACGGGCGGCATGGGCGCCTACTCGCCGCTGCCGTGGGCCGACCCGAAGCTGGTGGAGGAGGTCCTGGAGACCGTTCTGCAGCCGACCGTCGACGAGATGCGCCACCGCGGCACCCCCTTCTCCGGACTGCTCTACGCGGGCCTGGCGATCACCAGCCGCGGTGTCCGGGTCATCGAGTTCAACGCCCGGTTCGGCGACCCCGAGACGCAGGTCGTCCTGGCCCGTCTGAAGACCCCGCTGGCCGGCGTCCTGAAGGCGGCCGCCACCGGCGACCTCGCCGACCTGCCGGACCTGCGCTGGAGCGACGAGGCGGCCGTCACCGTCGTCATCGCCTCGCACAACTACCCCGGCGCCCCGCGCACCGGCGACCCGATCACCGGGCTCGCCGAGGTGGCCGCCGAGGACGCCCCGCACGCGTACGTCCTGCACGCCGGGACGAAGTACGCGGGTGAGGACCGCGGCACGGTCGTCAGCGCCGGCGGCCGCGTGCTGACCGTCACCGCGACCGGTACGGACCTCACCGAGGCCCGCGAGCGCGCGTACAAGGCGGTCGGGCGCATCGGGCTCGACGGTTCGCAGCACCGCAGGGACATCGCCGCGAAGGCGGCGGCAGACGCGTAGGCACACGCCGCGGCAGGTATCGGCGGCAGGTATCAGCAGGGAACTTTCAGGCCCCGGGCCACCACGGAACTCCGCACGGAGGACCCGTGGAACCCGGGGCCTGATCGTTGCCCACCGTCGCCCACCTTTCCCCAAAGCCATTCCATCGTGTGAGCGCTGAGCTATCCGGCTGACGTGGGCCGGAGCGCCAACTAGGGTGCGGCGCAAGCGTTCCGGTGCTCGTTCCGGCACTTGGCCCACCGGCATTGCGATGTCGGTGGTCGGTGCCACAGTGGGGGAGTGACCACTGCGAAGACAGCCGGGGGAAACAGGACCGTAGGGAGGGGGTGAGGTCCGGTCGTGACCGGTACGGGAGTGGAGATGGGCGCGCAGGCAGCGCGGGCCCGGGCACTGGCGGTGCTGCGCATCCGCAGCCGGGCGCTCGCCGTCGCGCTGCTGCCCGCGGCCGCCGCGGTGATCCTGCTGGCGGGCGGTTCCACCGGGCAGTTCGTGGGCCCGGGGTGGGATGCCGCCCGCTGGGCGGTGTCCGCCGTCGCGCTCGTCGTCCTGCTGGCCGCCGGCGTCATCGGCCTGGTCGTCGCCCGCGCCCGCCCGGCGGTCAGCCCCACGGTCGCCGTCGCCGAGGAGGCGGCCCCCGACCTGTACCGGCTGGTCCGCGACCTCGCCGACCGCCTCGACGTCCCCGCGCCCTCCGCGATAGCGCTCACGCCGGACTGCGACAGCTGGCTGGAGGACCGCACCCACCGGGCCCACGGCCCGGCCCCGTCCCGCGGCGGAGACGAGATAGCCGGCCCGGGCGGCTCCCACGGCCCCCTGCACCGCCGTACGGCGGCGGCACCCGTCCTCGTCATCGGCTCCCCGTTCCTGTGGTGGATGCGCGTCGGCGAGCTGCGCGCCGTGCTGGCCCCCGTCGTCGCCGGTACGGGACCCTCGGCCCACCCCGACATAGCCGCGGCCCGGCGCTTCGTGCGCGGGCTGGACGCCGCGGTGGCCGTCTGCGCCTACCGCGGAGACCGGTATCCCGTGCTGCGCCCGGCCTGCTCGGGCATCGGCCGGATCGCCCGCCTGATGCTGCGCGGCTGTCAGATCCACGCCGGCGAGATGGAGCGGGGCGTCGCCGCCGCGGCCTCCGAGCGGGCCCAGACGGTGGACTACGGGCTGCGCATCGTCGCCCAGGAGCAGGTGGGCCTGGCGTACGCGGGCTGGGACCGCCTGCTGACGCGGGTGGCGCTGCCCGCCTGGCGGATGGGCCGCTGGCCCTCCCGGCTGGACGCGGGTGTCGTCGCCGCCCTCACCGAGCTGTCCCGGCGCGACCGGCTGGCCGAGGGATTCACCTCCCGCCTCGGCGAGCGCCCCGCCTGTGACCTGCTCGAAGAGCCCGGCACGATCGACGAGGCCGCCTCGCTGCTCGCCGCCCGCCTCTTCCACGGCGGCCCCGCGGACCCCGGGCCGGACTGGTCGCCAGTGGCCTGGGACGACTACCCGGACGAGGTGGTCGACCGCAAGTGGCGTACCGACGCGGCACGGCTCCACCGCGTACTCGACACCCTCGGCGTCCGCCGCACCGGCGACCCGACCGGCACCGCCCACCGCGGCGGCCACCACCCCGGCGCCCACAGCGGCCCCACGCTGGCCCGAGTCCTGGACCACCTGACCGACAGACCGACAGACCGACCCGACACGGATCCCGCCGCCCCGGCCGACCTGGTCGGCCTGACCGACACGGATCCCGCCGCCCCGGCCGACCTGGTCGGCCTGACCGACACGGATCCCGCCACTCCCGCCGACCTGACCGACCCGGTCGGCCTCAGGGACGCCGTCGGCTCTGTCGGCCCGACCGACCAGGTCGGCCTGACCGACGCGGATCCGGCCGTCCCGGCCAGCCCGACCGACCCGGTCGGTCTCACGGACGCCGTCGGCTCCACAGGCTCTGTCGGCCCGACCGAGCCCGCCGGCCTCAGTGACCCCGTCGGTCCCGCTGGCCCCGCCGACCTCACGAACCCCGTCGACCCGGCCGAGCCCACCAGCCTGACCGGCTCGACGGGACCCACCGACCTCACCGGCCTCCCGGCCGTATCGACACCCGTCGAGCATCCCGCCCCCGGCACCAGTGCCGACCTGGATCGGAGCCTCGACCTCGCCGCGGACCCCTCGGACACCAGCCCTGCCCCGGGCACCCCCGGCACCAGCCCCGCCGCGGCCTCTGTCCCGTCCCCCGTCCCTGCCCCCGAGCCCGTCTTCCTCGCCGATGACGAGGACCTCCTGCCTCCGAACCCCCGCAGCGCGGCGCTCGCCGCCGGGCTCGGGGCCGAGCTGGGGCGGGAGGAAGCCGCTGCCGCGGCGGCGGCGCCCCCTGCTCCGGCCGGCCCCCCGGCGCCCGGCCAGGGCCCCGACATGGCCCTCTGGGACGAGGACGCGCTCCCCCTGTTCCCGCTCCAGCCGCCGCGCACCGACCGGGAGCTCCTGGCCGATCACGTCACGGCGATGGTCTGCTGCGCCGCGATGGACACCGTAGGGGCAGTTCCGGGGCTCGACTGGCTCGACGGCCCGACCCTCCTGGTCGACGGTGAACGCGTGGCGGACCTGGCTCCCCGGGTACTCAGCCTCGTCGAGGACGGTGACGCGGTCCCCCTGCGCACCTGGCTCGTGGAGCTCGGCATACGCCCGGAGAAGCCGGTACGGCTCGGCTGAGCGCGCCGCATCACCCGACGCCGACCATGCCCGACGTCATCCGCGCCGTCCTCCCCCGGCCACCCCGGCAAGGGCCCCCGCAACGCCCGGCACCGCACCCCCAAGCCCTAACGGAGCTCCCCATTCCACTTTCGGCCAATTCGCAACGAATAGTGACTGCCTGCGCGCGTTATGTGATGTGCTGGGACCGATCGGGCCCATGGCAAGGGCTTGCGACATAGGACAAACGCGCAGGGCGGTCACGTACGGCGTACGCACGCATCACCGCGGGGGCACAGGGAGGGGAGCACCATGGGACCCGGACCAGGACCGGAACACATCCGCCGATGGGAGTCGGGAGCACTGGCCCACGCCGTGACGGACCCCTTCGGACAGGGCCCCGTCCCCTGGCTGCGCGGCAGCGAGACGTACTTCGACGACACCGGGCACGTCGTCCCCTGGTACGTGGACGCGGCCCCCGCCGGCACCCGGGGCGGCCCGCGCATCCCGACCCCCCGCACCGCCCCCTCGACCGGCGGCCCCCGCTCGGCCGACGACGTGCGCCGCCAGATCAAGGGCTTCGTCTCCACCGGCGCGGTCGCCCCCGGCGAGGCCGTCGACTTCCACATCACGGTCGACCCGCCCCAGGAATTCAGCGTCGACGTCTACCGCATCGGCCACTACGACGGTGACGGCGCCGCCAAGATCACCACCAGCCCGCGGCTCTCCGGCATAGTCCAGCCCCCGCCGTTGACCGCCGACCGTACGGTCTCCTGCCACCACTGGTGGCTGTCCTGGCGCTTACAGGTGCCGTCGTACTGGAACGTCGGCGCCTACGTGGCCGTCCTCACCACCGTCGACGGCTACCGCTCCCACGTGCCCTTCACGGTCCGCGACCAGCATCCGGCCGATCTGCTCCTGCTGCTCCCCGACGTGACCTGGCAGGCCTACAACCTCTACCCCGAGGACGGCCGCAGCGGCGCCAGCCTTTACCACGCGTGGGACGACGACGGCCGGCTCCTCGGCGAGGCCGATGCCGCGACCACGGTCTCCTTCGACCGCCCGTACGCCGGCGCGGGCCTGCCGCTCCACGTCGGCCACGCCTACGACTTCATCCGCTGGGCCGAGCGCTACGGCTACGACCTCGCCTACGCCGACGCCCGCGACCTGCACGCCGGTCACATCGACCCCACCCGCTACCGCGGCCTGGTCTTCCCCGGCCACGACGAGTACTGGTCGACGAGCATGCGCCGGACCGTGGAACTCGCCCGCGACAGCGGCACCTCACTGGTCTTCCTGTCCGCCAACTCCCTCTACTGGCAGGTGGAGTTGGGTCCCTCCCCGTCCGGCGTCCCGGGCCGTCTGCTGACCTGCCGCAAGCGCAAGGGACCCGGCAAGTCCGTTCTCTGGCGGGAGATCGACCGCGCCGAACAGCAGCTGGTCGGCATCCAGTACGCGGGCCGGGTGCCCGAGCCGCATCCGCTGATCGTCCGCAACGCCGACCACTGGCTGTGGGAGGCGACCGGCGCGGGCGACGGCGACGGCATCGAGGACCTGGTCGCCGGCGAGGCGGACCGTTACTTCCCGCGCACGCCGCTCCCGCCCCACGAGGACCGCATACTCCTCGCCCACTCCCCGTACACCGACAGCGAGGGCGTGCTCCGCCACCAGGAGACCTCCCTGTACCGGGCCCCCTCCGGCGCCCTGGTCTTCGCCTCCGGCACCTTCGCCTGGTCCCCGGCCCTGGACCGGCCCGGCCATGTGGACGCCCGCGTCCAGCGCGCCACGGCCAACCTCCTGGACCGGATCTGCAAGCGCGACTGACACCGCGACCGACATCCGTACGTCTGCCGACCGAGGCCCGTACGCCTGCCGATCGACGCCCGTACGCCCGCTCGCACCACCCGCTGTCCTTGATCGATCCCGATGTACGGGACAATCAACCCCACCAGGACAGAACCACGGGGAGGAACCGTGTCCGGATTCGTAGAAAAGCCCGAGCCCCTTCAGGTGCCGGGCCTGGTACATCTGCACACCGGCAAGGTGCGCGAGCTGTACCAGAACGAGGCGGGCGACCTCGTGATGGTCGCCAGCGACCGCACTTCCGCCTTCGACTGGGTGCTGCCGACCGAGATCCCCGACAAGGGCCGGGTGCTCACCCAGCTCTCCCTGTGGTGGTTCGACCAACTCCGTGACCTGGTCCCGAACCACGTCCTGAGCACGGAACTGCCGGCCGGCGCCCCCGCCGACTGGGCCGGCCGCACCCTGATCTGCAAGTCGCTCCAGATGGTCCCGGTCGAGTGCGTGGCCCGCGGCTACCTGACCGGCTCGGGCCTCGCCGAGTACAAGGAGTCCCGCACGGTCTGCGGCCTCGCCCTGCCCGAGGGTCTGGTCGACGGCAGCGAACTACCCGCGCCGATCTTCACCCCGGCCACCAAGGCCGCCGTCGGCGAGCACGACGAGAACGTCTCCTACGAGGAGGTGGCCCGCCAGGTCGGCGCCGACACCGCCGCCCAGCTCCGCCAGGCGACCCTCGCGGTCTACGGCCGCGCCCGCGACATCGCCCGCGACCGGGGCATCATCCTCGCCGACACCAAGTTCGAGTTCGGCTTCGAGGGCGAGAACCTGGTCATCGCCGACGAGGTCCTCACCCCGGACTCCTCCCGCTTCTGGCCTGCCGACCAGTGGCAGCCCGGCCGCGCGCAGCCCTCGTACGACAAGCAGTTCGTGCGTGACTGGCTGACCTCGGCCGAGTCCGGCTGGGACCGGGCGAGTGAGCAGCCCCCGCCGCCCCTGCCGCAGCCCATCGTGGACGCGACCCGTGCGAAGTACATCGAGGCCTACGAGCGCCTGACGGGTACCAGCTGGACCTGACGCGAAAGGCCCCGGTCGATGACCGGGGCCTTTGCGATGGAGCGGACGACGAGGCTCGAACTCGCGACCTCAACCTTGGCAAGGTTGCGCTCTACCAACTGAGCTACGTCCGCACTGCGCCGTGGCGCGAGGCCAACTATACCCAACCCCGCTCCCGGGCGAGCCGCACCGCCGCGTGCCGGTTCTCCGCCCCGAGTTTGGATACGGCCGACGACAGATAGTTCCGCACCGTCCCCTGGGACAGCGCGGCCCGCTCGGCGATCTCCGCGACGGGCGCCCCGTCGGCGGCGAGTTCGAGCACCTCCGTCTCACGCGAGGTCAGCGGCGAGTCACCGGCGGCGATCGCGTCGGCGGCCAACTCCGGGTCGACGTAACGGTTCCCGGCGTGCACGGTGCGGATGATCTCCGCGAGCCGCTGCGCGCTCACCGTCTTCGGGACGAACCCCCGCACACCCGCCGCGAGCGCCCGCTTGAGATGTCCGGGCCGGCCGTGGCTGGTGACGATCAGTGCCTGGCAGTCGGGCAGTTCGACGCGCAGGGATGTGGCGACGTTCACACCGTCGGTGCCCGGCATCTGCAGATCCAGGACGGCGACGTCCGGCCGGTGCGCCATCGCCATCGCCAGCGCCTCCGGTCCGGTGGCCGCCTCGGCGACGATCACCAGGTCGTCCTCCAGGGAGAGCAGCGCGGCCAGCGCACCCCGGATGAGATGTTCGTCGTCGGCGAGCAGTACCCGCACGGTCATGAAGCGACCTCTCTCACAGCAGCGTTTGCGCTCAACGGAACCTCGGCGACGACCCGGAAGACACCCGCTCCGACGAACCCGGCCTCCAGCGTCCCGTCGACGCCCCGCAGCCGCTCCCGCAGCCCGGTCAGTCCCGACCCGTCGCCGGCGTCGGTGGCGGGGGATCCGGCGCCGTCGTTCTCCACCGTCAGCACCACGCGTCCCTCCGGCATCCGCAACACCACCGAGCAACGCCCGGCGTCTCCGTGCCGCAGCACGTTGGTGGTGGTCTCCCGCACCACCCAGCCGAGCGCCGACTGCACCTGAGCGGGCAGGCCACCGGTCTCCCCGCTCACCTCGCAGGCGATCCCGGCCGCCCTCAGCACCCCTTGCGCCCCCGCCAGTTCGACCCCGAGGTCCACCTCGCGGTAGCCCCGCACGACAGCGCGCACCTCCCGCTGCGAATCCTGCGCTATCCGCTGGACCTCGATCATCTGCTCCACGGCCTCGGGCCGGCCACGCCTGGCGAGCTGCACGGCCAGCTCGCTCTTCAGGGCGATCACCGCCAGGTTCCGCCCCATCACGTCGTGCAGATCCCGTCCGAACCGCAGCCGCTCCTCGGCGACGGCGAGCCGGGCCTCGACCTCCCCGGCCCGGTCCGCCTCCCACAGCACCGCCAGGTTCCAGGCGCTGCAACGGCAGGCGAACAGCGAGAAGCAGGTCGCGAAGGCGGTCAGGAATCCGACCATGAAGATCCCCGCCGCACCGGGTTCCGCCCAGCCGAACGCCGCCATGAGAACCACCGCGAGCAGAGCGGAGTGCCGCAGGAACCGCCGGATGGACACCACGAGTCCGTAGAGCATCCCGAAGGGCAGCAGCATGGCTCCTATACAGAGCCTGGTCGTCACCGGATCGGCGCCGCCCACCGCGGTGAGCACCAGGGCCAGCGCCAGTCCGAGGGCCAGCAGCACGCCCGCCGGATACAGGGCGCGGGGCGGGAGCCCGGTCCGGCGCAGATAGTGGTCCAGAACGGGCCGCGTCAGCCGGTTCGCCTCGGCGCACTGCAGGGCGCCCACCAGCAGGAGCAGCCCTCCGACGAGCAGCGACCCGGGGCGTCGCTCCAACCCGCCCACCAAGGGCAGCGCGAGCCAGGCGAAGGAGAAGAACCAGGTGGTGAAGTACCAGGTGCCCAGGGTCTGCAGCTCGACCCGCTCGGCCTTGCTGCGGTCCCGCCAGTGACGCCGCTGCCACCCCCGAATGAGGCCCAACATCCTTGTCCCCCTACCGTTCGGCCCACCACGATCCCCGCTCGTCCCGGTCCCCTCCGGGCGGGTCAGCGCCGGGGCTCCCATCGGAACCACCGCCGTACAGCAAACACCGCCAGCAGGGTCCAGGCCAGTGCGGTCGCCAGAGCTCCCAGGGCCTCGTACACCGACAGGCTTCCGGTCCAGCCGCCGCGTATCAGGGTGATCACCGGGGTGAGCGGCAGCAGTTCACAGAACGAGGCGAGCCGGTCGGGCAGCAGCTCCAGCGGGACGGTCACGCCGGAGCCCATCATCGACACGAGCACCATGGGCATCGTGGTGACCTGCGCGCTCTCCACGGTCCGGGTCACCGTCGCCGTGACGGCGGCGAGGGCCGCACACATCGCCAGGCCCAACAGCAGCCCCAGGACGGCGAGATAGGGCGCCTCGGGAGCCGGTACGTCGAGCAGGAGGGTGGTGCCGGCCACCAGCACCAGGGACTGCACCAGCCCCGTGACGACGACGGGCAGCGCCGCCCCGCCGAGGATCTCCGGGTCCCGCAGCTCACCGGTACGCAGCCGCTTCAGCACGAGCTCCTCGCGCCGGGCGGTGTAGATGGCCGCCAGCGCCGAGTACACCCCGAACAGCAGCGAGAAGCCGATCGCGGCGGGCAGCAGCACCAGGCCGACGCCGAGCCCCTCGTCCTCCACGTTCATGTCCTCGACCACCGACGCCAGGCTCACCGGCAGCACCAGCGGCACGAACACGGCCGCGATGATCGTGCTCTTGCTCCGCCCGAGCAGCGTCAGCTCGGCGCGTGCGAGGGCGGCCATCCGGCTCGCGGGAGTCGTGACCGGACGGCCGCCCGCACGGGTGGCCGCGTCCTTCACCGTCGCCCCGCTCATGCCGCGACCTCCTCGATCTCGTCGCTGTCCGACGCCTCCCGGGCGATTCCCAGGAACGCCTCCTCCAACGAGGCCGACCGCACGTCCAGCCTCCGCAGCGCGACCTGGTTCCGCTCGGCCCACACCAGGAGCCCGGTCGCCGCCCGCTGGAGCTCCCGGGTGCGCAGCCGTATGACGCGCCCGTCGACCTCGTGACCACACACACCGAGTTCGCCCAGCGGGGGCAGATCGCCCACGAAGTACCCCTCGGGCAGTTCGAAGGTGATGCGTGACGGCTGGGCGCCGGTCACCTCGGCCGGGGTCCCGGCGGCCGCTGTACGGCCCTCGTGGAGGATGGCCAGCCGGTCGGCGAGGTTCTCCGCCTCCTCCAGGTAATGGGTGGTCAGCAGCACCGTCGTACCGGCGTCGCGCAGGGCGCGCACCAGGTCCCAGGTGTCCCGGCGGCCCTCGGCGTCCAGGCCGGTGGTCGGCTCGTCCAGGAACAGCACCTCGGGCTCCCCGAGGACCGCGAGCGCCAGGTCCAGGCGCCGCCGCTCGCCCCCCGACAGCTGCTTGACCCGGACGTCGGCCCGTCGGGTCAGCCCGACCAGGGCCAGCGCCTCCTCGACCGGGCGGGCGCCGCTCACGCAGCCGGCCCACATCCGTGCGGTCTCGGCGACGGTCAGCTCGGAGGGGAAGCCGCCCTCCTGGAGCATCACGCCGGTCCGCGGCCGCACGGCGGCCCGCTCGGAGTACGGATCGTGGCCCAGGACTCTGATCCGGCCGCCGTCGGGGCGCGCGAGCCCCTCCAGCAACTCGACCGTCGATGTCTTTCCGGCGCCGTTGGTGCCGAGCAGCGCGAAGATCTCACCGCGGTCGACGTGGAAGGAGACCCCACGGACCGCTTCGAACCCGCCCCCGTACACACGCCGGAGGTCGGTGACCTCAATCACGTGTTCATTCGTGTCCATGCCTCAAGCCTCCCCGCGGGCGGGGGCCGGCAGCAGTGCGAGGTGTCACCACTCCCAATGACAAATGTCAGACGGACACCCGCGTCACGTACCCGCCCGCCTCGCGCACCCGGCCCGGGACGCATGCTCGGGGAACACGCTGGAGAACCCGCCCTGGGCACACGAAAAGACCCCGGTCCATTGGACCGGGGTCTGATTCCCGAGCGGACGACGAGGCTCGAACTCGCGACCTCAACCTTGGCAAGGTTGCGCTCTACCAACTGAGCTACGTCCGCATTGCCTCCGACCGGCTTTCACCGATCGGCGCGAGCACCACCCTACCTGATCCACGACAGTGGCCAGACAGGTCATGCAGAGCGGGTGACAGGGATCGCACACTGCGCCTTCCCCCTGGAAGGGGGATGTTCTACTACTGAACTACACCCGCATGTACTCCGTGAGCTGGGCTTTTCGGCCTTGCCCCTCGGCGTGCTCCAGACTCTAGCTGACCAGGAGGGGTGCAGCGCAAGTCGGTACGTTCGAGGGGCCGGTGACCGGCCGTCGGACCGCGGCTCACGGGGAGCCGCTCACCCGGCGCGGCTCACTGCGCGTCGGTGAACGCCTCGTAGACCTTCTTGGGGATACGGCCGCGCGCCGGTACGTCCAGCTTGTTGGCCTGGGCCCAGGCCCGGACGGCCGCGGGGTCGGGGGCGACCTCCGTCTGGCGGTATGCCTTGCCGGACCTCGACCGCTTGCGGCCGGCGTCGACGTAGGGCGCGAGAGCCTTACGCAGTTTCTTGGCATTGGCTTCATTCAGGTCGATCTCGTACGACTTGCCGTCGAGCCCGAAGGCGATCGTTTCCGCCGCTTCCGAGCCGTCGATGTCGTCAAAGAGAGTGACCACGACCTTCTGCGCCACGAATATCGGTCCCTTCGTGCGACAGCTCTGCGATGACGTGCCAAGACGTCACGGAGATGTCGACTGTCCGCCTGTTATGGGGCAAAGTATCGGCTATTGCTATTTCATTTGTACAGTGCCCGGCATTGCAATGTGAAGCTCGACTAAATCTGCCCGCGTGTCCCAGGGCAATAGGGAACGTTGGCGCACCCCGGATCTTTCCCTGAAATTTTCGCGAAGGCACTGGTCCGATACCTGATCGTGATGGCGCTCACGTAGTTTCCTACAACTCTACCCGCGTAGAAATTTTGTACGGGTAGTCTGAAGACACCTGTTGGAGACACCCGCAGGCACCTGCTCAGCACCACACCACCGGGAGTGCCAGTGGCACGCGTCGTAGTCGACGTCATGCTCAAGCCGGAGATCCTCGACCCCCAGGGCCAGGCGGTGCAGCGCGCACTGCCGCGGCTGGGTTTCGAAGGCATCTCCGACGTACGTCAGGGAAAGCGATTCGAACTGGAAGTTGACGGGCCGGTCGACGAGGCCGCCCTCGCCCGCATCCACGATCTTGCGGAATCCTTCCTCGCGAACACCGTGATCGAGGACTTCACCGTCAAGGTCGAGTCGGAAGAAGCCGTCGCGGGGGCCGCGAAGTGACCGCTCGTATTGGCGTCGTCACTTTCCCGGGCAGCCTCGACGATCGGGACACTCAGCGTGCGATCAGGCTCGCGGGTGCCGAACCGGTCGCTCTCTGGCACAAGGACAAGAACCTCCATCAGGTGGACGCCGTGGTGCTGCCCGGCGGTTTCTCCTACGGCGACTATCTGCGCGCCGGAGCCATCTCCCGCTTCTCGCCGGTGATGGAGACCGTCATCGAGCAGGCGAAGGCCGGTCTTCCGGTCCTCGGTATCTGCAACGGCTTCCAGATCCTCACGGAGGCCCACCTGCTTCCCGGCGGGATGCTCGGCAACGACCACCTCCACTTCATCTGCCGCGACCAGAAGCTGCGGGTGGAGAACGCGGACACCGCCTGGACCGCCGACTACGAGGCGGGCCAGGAGATCCACATCCCGCTGAAGAACATGGACGGCCGGTACGTGGCCGACGAGTACACCCTCGACCAGCTCGAGGCCGAGGGCCGGGTCGTCTTCCGCTACCTGGACGTCAACCCCAACGGCAGCCTCCGTGACATCGCCGGCATCACCAACGCGGCGGGCAACGTCGTGGGCCTCATGCCGCACCCGGAGCACGCCGTCGAGCCCCTCGTCGGGTCGGGCCGCACCGACGGTCTCCCGTTCTTCACCTCGATCCTCAAGAAGCTGGTCAACGCATGAGCCGGACGCCTCTGGACACGGTCGAGCACGCGGCCGAGACCCCCGACGTCGAGCTGCCCTGGGCCGAACTCGGTCTGAAGAAGGACGAGTACGAGCGCGTCGTCGAGATCCTCGGCCGCCGTCCCACCGGCGCCGAGCTCGCCATGTACTCCGTCATGTGGTCCGAGCACTGCTCGTACAAGTCCTCCAAGGTCCACCTCCGCCAGTTCGGCGAGAAGGCCCCCCAGTCCGACGCCCTGCTCGTCGGCATCGGTGAGAACGCGGGCGTCGTCGACGTCGGCCAGGGCTACGCGGTCACCTTCAAGGTCGAGTCGCACAACCACCCCTCGTACGTCGAGCCCTACCAGGGCGCGGCCACGGGCGTGGGCGGCATCGTCCGCGACATCATCGCGATGGGCGCGCGTCCGGTCGCGGTCGTGGACCCACTGCGCTTCGGCGCCGCCGACCACCCCGACACCAAGCGCGTCCTGCCGGGCGTCGTCGCCGGCATCGGCGGCTACGGCAACTGCCTGGGCCTGCCGAACATCGGCGGCGAGGTCGTCTTCGACGCCTGCTACCAGGGCAACCCGCTGGTCAACGCCGGTGCGATCGGCGTGATGCGGCACGAGGACATCCACCTCGCGAAGGCCTCGGGCACCGGCAACAAGGTCATCCTCTACGGAGCCCGGACCGGCGGCGACGGCATCGGCGGCGCGTCGATCCTCGCCTCCGAGACCTTCGACGACGCCAAGCCGTCGAAGCGTCCGGCCGTGCAGGTCGGCGACCCCTTCCAGGAGAAGCTCCTCATCGAGTGCACCCTGGAGGCCTTCAAGGAGAAGCTGGTCGTCGGCATCCAGGACCTCGGCGCGGCCGGGCTGTCCTGCGCCACGTCCGAGCTGGCCTCCAACGGCTCAGGCGGCATGCGGGTCACCCTGGACGACGTACCGCTGCGCGACTCCACGCTCTCGCCCGAGGAAATCCTCATGAGCGAGTCGCAGGAGCGCATGTGCGCGGTCGTCGAGCCGTCGAAGGTCGACCGGTTCCTGGAGATCTGCGACAAGTGGGACGTCATCGCGACCGTGATCGGTGAGGTGACCGACGGCGACCGCCTCGAGATCTTCTGGCACGGCGGCAAGATCGTCGACGTCGACCCGCGGACCGTGGCCCACGACGGCCCGGTCTACGAGCGCCCCTACGCCCGCCCGGAGTGGCAGGACGCCCTCCAGGCGGACGACGCCAACAAGCTCGCCCGGCCCACCACCGGCGCCGAGCTCAAGGACCAGGTGCTCAAGCTGGTCGCCTCGCCCAACCAGGCGTCCAAGAAGTGGATCACCTCGCAGTACGACCACTTCGTGCAGGGCAACACCGTCCTCGCCCAGCCCGAGGACTCCGGCATGATCCGGATCGACGAGGAGACCGGCCTCGGCGTCGCCATCGCGACCGACGGCAACGGCCGGTACGCCAAGCTCGACCCGTACGCGGGCGCGCAGCTGGCCCTCTCCGAGGCCTACCGGAACGTGGCGACGACCGGCGCCAAGCCGCTCGCCGTCTCCGACTGCCTGAACTTCGGTTCGCCCGAGGACCCGGCGGTGATGTGGCAGTTCGCGGAGGCCATCCGCGGTCTGGCCGACGCCTGCCAACAGCTGGGCACCCCGGTGACCGGCGGCAACGTCTCCCTCTACAACCAGACCGGTGACGTGGCCATCCATCCCACCCCCGTGGTGGCCGTGCTCGGTGTGATCGACGATGTCGCGCGCCGCACGCCCGTCGCCTTCCAGGAGGAGGGCCAGCTGCTCTACCTCCTCGGCGACACCCGTGAGGAGTTCGGCGGTTCGGCCTGGTCGCAGGTCGTCCACGACCACCTCGGCGGGCTGCCCCCGAAGGTCGACCTGGAGCGCGAGCGGCTGCTCGGCGAGATCCTGATCTCCGCCTCCCGCGACGGCATGATCGACGCCGCGCACGACCTGTCCGACGGCGGTCTGATCCAGGCGGTCGTCGAGTCGGCGCTGCTCGGCGGCAAGGGCGCGCGGCTGGTCGTACCGGACGGGCTCGACGCCTTCACCCTGCTCTTCTCCGAGTCGGCGGGCCGTGCCGTGGTGGCCGTCCCGCGCTCCGAGGAGCTCCGCTTCAACGACATGTGCGGGGCGCGCGGCCTGCCCGTCACCCGCATCGGTGTCGTGGACGGTGACTCGGTCGAGCTCCAGGGCGAGTTCGAGCTGTCCCTCGAGGAGCTGCGCAAGGCTCACGAGGAGACCATCCCGGCGCTGCTCGCGTAAGTGCGGCGGCACCTGTCCGCCGGTGAAGGCCCCGCCCGTTCCCCCGGGCGGGGCCTTCGTCGTACCGTCGCGAGGCCGCGCACCAGGTCGCGCGCACAAGGGTCCGCGCAGGGCCCCGCGCGCCAGTACGCGCCGGACGGGCAGGGCCCCGGTTGTCACAGGCGGCCACTAGGCTCACCGCCATGCCTCCGGCCAGGAAACGCACGCGCGCGTACGACCCCGCCAAGATCCGTGCGGCGGTCGCCGCGCAGTTCGCGAACGTGCGGCGGGCGGTGGCCGGTCTCGGCCCCGAGCAGCTCGCGCTGCCCACCCGGCTCGCGGGCTGGAGCGTGCGGGACCTGGCCGCGCACGTGACCATGGCGGTGGCCACCGTCAGCCGCAACCTGGACCGGGACGAGCCGCCGAAGGCGGCGCTCACGCTCCTCGAGTGGCCGTTCGCCACCGCGTCCCGGGCCGCCGACATCTCCGACGGCACCCGGGACCTGGCCGCGGCGCACCCCGATCTGAACGCCCTGTTCGCCCGTACCGAGGAGCGCGTCGCCGAGGACCTCGCCACCGCCCCCGGCAACCGCCTCCTCGCCACCCGCACCGGCGCGATGACCCTCGCCGACTATCTCGTCACCCGGACCGTCGAACTCGTCGTCCACACCGACGACCTGAACGCCGCCGTCCCCGGCCTGGACATCCCCTACGACCGGCAGGCGCTCGCCGCCGCCACCCGGCTCCTCGCCGACGCCCTCGCCGCCCGGGCGCCCGGCGGCGCGACGGAAGTGCGGATCCCGCCGTTCGCCGTGGTCCAGTGCGTCGAGGGACCCCGGCATACCCGGGGCACCCCGCCCAATGTCGTCGAGACGGACCCGCTGACCTGGATCCGGCTGGCGACCGGCCGTCTGACCTGGCAGGACGCCGTCGCACAGGCGAAGGTCGCGGCGAGCGGCGAGCGGGCCGACCTCACGGCGCTGCTGCCCCTGATGTCCTGAATCCGACCCCAGGTGGAACCGACCGCCCCACCTGTCCCGTCGAACCGGCATGTACAGGCAGAGGCACAGCCCTACGCACACGTACACGACGCACAGGCAGCGCCTGACGCTGACCGCGGCCGTCCTGCTCCTCCCGCTCGCCGCGGCCTGCGGCAGTGAGCGGGCGGACGGTGAGCAGCCCGGCAGCGGGGCGGTCAGCGCCGAGCAGCCCGTCACCGGTGTCCGCTGGAACGTCGACAGCGTGACCGTGGACGGCACCACCCATCGCGCCCCGGACGGCGCGCACGTCGAGATCCGGGACGGCAAGGCGGCGGGCAGTTACGGCTGCAACAACTTCACCGCCAAGGCCGCCGTCGAGGGCGACAGCATCCGGTTCAGCGACGCCCGGTCGACCAGGATGGCCTGCGCCGCCCAGCCCATGGACTTCGAGCGCACGCTGGCCGGCACCCTCGCCGAGGGCGCTCTCAGCACCGAGGTCGACGGCAGCACGCTGACGCTCGCCACGGCCGACGGCGATCAGGTCCTGCTGAGCAGGAAATGACCTCCGGCCGCTCCCCCGACCCCGGGGGAGCGCGCCCATCGGCCCCAACGGTGTGCGACACCTCACTCGCGCGGACCGGGCGGGCGCCGGGGCGGTCGCGCCCGGAGGCCGCCCAACCGTCTGGTGGATCACCATATCCAGCCACTGACCTGCGAAAATAAGTCGATCATGACGTATGTGAACGGCGGGTGATCGAGTTACCGGCGGGTATCCCCAATTCGGACCAGTGGTCGATCTCGCCTACACTCGGAGGCGTGCCACGTGGTGACGGTCGACTCAGTCATGATCTGCTCCCCGGCGAGAAAGGCCCACAGGACGCTTGCGGCGTCTTCGGGGTCTGGGCCCCCGGTGAAGAGGTCGCCAAGCTCACTTACTTCGGGCTCTACGCCCTCCAGCATCGGGGTCAGGAATCCGCGGGGATCGCGGTAAGCAACGGCTCCCAGATCCTCGTCTTCAAGGACATGGGCCTCGTGTCCCAGGTCTTCGACGAGACCTCGCTCGGTTCGCTCCAGGGTCATATCGCGGTCGGACACGCCCGCTACTCGACCACCGGCGCCTCCGTGTGGGAGAACGCCCAGCCGACGTTCCGTGCCACCGCGCACGGCTCGATCGCGCTCGGCCACAACGGCAACCTCGTCAACACCGCCCAGCTCGCCGAGATGGTCGCCGACCTGCCCAAGCAGGAAGGCCGCAGTCCGCGCGTCGCGGCGACCAACGACACCGACCTGCTCACCGCGCTGCTCGCGGCCCAGGTCGACGAGGACGGCAAGCCGCTGACCATCGAGGAGGCGGCCCACCAGGTCCTCCCGCAGGTCAAGGGCGCCTTCTCGCTCGTCTTCATGGACGAGCACACCCTCTACGCGGGCCGCGACCCGCAGGGCATCCGCCCGCTGGTCCTCGGCCGCCTGGAGCGCGGCTGGGTGGTCGCCTCCGAGTCCGCCGCCCTCGACATCTGCGGCGCCGCCTACGTCCGTGAGATCGAGCCGGGCGAGTTCATCGCCATCGACGAGAACGGACTGCGGACCTCCCGGTTCGCGGAAGCGAAGCCCAAGGGCTGCGTCTTCGAGTACGTGTACCTGGCGCGCCCGGACACCGACATCGCCGGCCGGAACGTGTACCTCTCCCGCGTGGAGATGGGCCGCAAGCTGGCCAAGGAAGCGCCGGTCGACGCCGACCTGGTGATAGCGACCCCGGAGTCCGGCACCCCCGCCGCCATCGGTTACGCGGAGGCCTCCGGCATCCCCTTCGGCGCCGGCCTCGTGAAGAACGCCTACGTCGGCCGGACGTTCATCCAGCCCTCGCAGACCATCCGCCAGCTCGGTATCCGCCTGAAGCTGAACCCGCTGAAGGAAGTCATCAAGGGCAAGCGGCTGGTCGTGGTCGACGACTCGATCGTGCGCGGCAACACCCAGCGGGCCCTGGTCCGCATGCTCCGGGAGGCCGGCGCGGCCGAGGTCCACATCCGGATCTCCTCGCCGCCCGTCAAGTGGCCCTGCTTCTTCGGCATCGACTTCGCCACGCGCGCGGAGCTCATCGCCAACGGCATGACCATCGACGAGATCGGCACCTCCCTGGGCGCCGACTCCCTCTCCTATATCTCCATCGACGGCATGATCGAGGCGACCACCATCGCCAAGCCGAACCTCTGCCGCGCCTGCTTCGACGGCGAGTACCCGATGGATCTCCCGGACCCCGAGCTGCTCGGCAAGCAGCTCCTGGAGACCGAGCTGGCCGCGGGTCCCGCAGCCACGGCCGCGGCTGACGCCATCCGTCGCCCGTAACGCCGCAGAGCCCCGTTTCACCAACCCGAAAGATCCCAGGCAATGTCTTCTGTGTCTGATCAGTCCCCTACGGCGACGGGCAGTGCTTCCGGTGCGTCCTACGCGGCCGCCGGAGTCGACATCGAGGCGGGCGACCGCGCCGTCGAGCTGATGAAGGAGTGGGTGAGGAAGACGCAGCGCCCCGAGGTCCTCGGCGGCCTCGGCGGCTTCGCCGGCCTCTTCGACGCCTCCGCCCTCAAGCGTTTCGAGCGCCCGCTGCTCGCCTCCGCCACGGACGGCGTCGGCACCAAGGTCGACGTCGCCCGTCAGCTCGGTGTGTACGACACCATCGGTCACGACCTGGTCGCCATGGTCATGGACGACATCGTGGTGTGCGGCGCCGAACCGCTGTTCATGACCGACTACATCTGCGTCGGCAAGGTCCACCCCGAGCGGGTCGCCGCCATCGTCAAGGGCATCGCCGAGGGCTGTGTGCTCGCCGGCTGCGCCCTGGTCGGCGGCGAGACGGCCGAGCACCCGGGTCTGCTGGGCGAGGACGACTTCGACGTGGCCGGCGCCGGTACGGGCGTCGTGGAGGCCGACCGGCTGCTCGGCCCGGATCGTATCCGCACGGGTGACACGGTGATCGCCATGGCGGCCTCCGGCCTCCACTCGAACGGGTACTCCCTGGTCCGGCACGTCCTGCTCAAGCAGGCCGGGCTGTCCCTGGAGGCGCGGATCGACGAACTGGGCCGCACCCTCGGCGAAGAGCTCTTGGAGCCCACCAAGATCTACTCGCTGGACTGTCTGGCGCTCACCCGCACGACGGACGTCCACGCCTTCTCGCACATCACCGGCGGAGGCCTCGCGGCCAACCTGGCCCGGGTGATCCCGGACGGGCTGCACGCCGTCGTGGAGCGCTCCACCTGGACCCCGGCCCCGATCTTCGACCTGGTCGGCAGGACCGGCTCCGTGGAGCGCCTGGAGCTGGAGAAGACGCTGAACATGGGCGTCGGCATGATGGCGATCGTGCCCGAGGAGTCGACGGACGTGGCCCTGGCGACGCTCGCGGACCGCGGCGTGGAGGCCTGGGTCGCCGGTGAGATCACCGAACGCGGCGAGCACCCGACCGGCGCGGAGCTGGTCGGGGACTACGCCGGCTGAGAACCGGGCGGGCCCGGCACCGGACGGGCCCGTGACCGTACGGACAGCACAAGACCCGGTCGGTGACCGAAGTCACCGACCGGGCGGGTGCTCAGTACAAGGTCAAGCGCCGCGACGGTGTTGCGAGGAGTCCTCGCCGTCATCCTCGTCGTCGTCCCCGTACAGCTCGGCGTACCGTGCGTACGGGTCGTCGTCTTGCTCATCGTCATCGTCATCGTCCTCGAATGGCTCACCATTCGGCGGAATATTCGATGGCGATGCGCCCAGCTCTTCGGCCAGGCGTGAGAGATCTGTCCCGCCGCTGTTGTACTTCAGCTGGCGGGCGACCTTCGCTTGCTTGGCCTTGGCCCGGCCGCGCCCCATGGCTCGACCCCCTCAACGACGGGGCTCGACGGCCCCAGGTTGACACGCGTTCATGATCCAGAACGGCCTCTCCGTGGAGAGCCCGCCGTAGGGCTCCCACGGTACCTGAGCCCACGCCCGTACGGTACGTCGCCCGTAGCACGCGCGTGTGCGCAGCACCTTGGGGTTGCCCCGTCCTCGCTGGTCAGTGGCGATTTTAACCACTTATCGGCGGCCGACCCGCCGGGAAGGGTGAGAGTTCTCTCCAACTTTCCACCCGGCGGTACCGCCGAAACCCGCGGACGGGTCGCCGCGGAGCCCTACGCGAGGGTCACCAGCCGCGCGCCTGAGCGGCCTCATGCATCCGCTGCTCGGCGATCCTGTCGGCCGCAGCGGCCGGCGGAATCCCGTCCGCCTTCGCACGAGCGAAGATGGCGAGCGTGGTGTCGAAGATCTTCGCCGCCTTCGCCTTGCACCGCTCGAAGTCGAAGCCGTGCAGTTCGTCGGCGACCTGGATGACGCCGCCGGCGTTCACCACGTAGTCCGGCGCGTAGAGGATCCCGCGGTCGGCGAGGTCCTTCTCCACACCCGGGTGGGCGAGCTGGTTGTTGGCCGCGCCGCAGACGATCTTGGCCGTCAGCACCGGCACGGAGTCGTCGCTCAGCGCACCGCCGAGCGCGCACGGCGCGTAGATGTCGAGCCCGTCGGTCCGGATCAGCCGCTCGGTATCGGCGACCACGCCCACCGAGGGGTGCTTGTCGGCGATCCGCCGGACGGCTTCCCGGCGCACGTCCGTGATCACGACCCGGGCGCCTTCCGCCAGCAGGTGTTCCACCAGGTGGTGGCCGACCTTGCCGACGCCCGCGATCCCGACCGTACGGCCCCGCAGCGACGGGTCGCCCCACAGATGCTGGGCGGAGGCCCGCATGCCCTGGTAGACGCCGAAGGCGGTCAGCACGGACGAGTCGCCCGCCCCGCCGTTCTCCGGCGAGCGCCCGGTCGTCCAGCGGCACTCGCGCGCCACGACGTCCATGTCGGCGACGTAGGTGCCGACGTCGCAGGCGGTCACGTACCGCCCGCCGAGCGAGGCCACGAACCGGCCGTACGCGAGCAGCAGCGCTTCGGTCTTGATGGTGTCGGGATCGCCGATGATCACGGCCTTGCCGCCGCCGTGGTCCAGACCGGCCATGGCGTTCTTGTACGACATCCCGCGCGCGAGGTTCAGCGCGTCGGCGACGGCCTCCGCCTCGGTCGCGTACGGGTAGAAGCGGGTACCGCCGAGGGCGGGGCCCAGCGCGGTGGAGTGGAGGGCGATGACGGCCTTGAGGCCGCTGGCGCGGTCCTGGCAGAGCACGACTTGCTCATGACCGCCCTGATCCGAGTGGAACAGGGTGTGCAGTACATCAGCAGGTGCGCCGGAAACGTCGGTCACTGTGGTGACTCCCGGGTATCGAGCGGCGATCGGGACGCAGGCACCGTAAGGGTGGCGGGGCCTGTGGACTGAGAGTAGAGCCTGCGTGGCGCGCCGATCCCGTGGTGTGGGGGATCACCTTCTCCCGGAGTACCGCCGTGGGACGATTCACGGGGTTTCCCGATCGGCCGAAGGGGGAGGGAGCAGGCGTGCCCAAGGTGTCCTCGGTGATCGTTCCGTACGCGGTCTATCTGCGCGTGTACGAGCCGCTGGCCGCCTTCCCCGAGCCCGAGCGCACCCACTGGGCGCGCTACGCCGACCGCTCCGACCTCCCCTCCTACCAGGACGAACTGCGCCGTTCCCTGGCCGACCTGCTGCCCACCCCACCGGTCGCGGTGCCGGTGCACGAGAGCGGTGACGCTTTCCTGGCCCGGGTGGACGGGGCGCTCTGCGTCTGCCCCTGGCGCACCCGGCTGCGCGGCTGGCTGGCCCTGGCGGACCTGGACGAGGAGCTGCCCCGGCCGGTCCTGGACGCGGCGCTGCCCGAGGTAGTGCGTCTTGAGGCCGCCAAGGACCACGAGCGGTGGCTGGAAAGCCACCCCGACGCCCGCCCCTGGATCCGTACGGCCGTCTGGCAGGTGCCGCTGAACTGGTTCGTCCTCGTCTCCGACGAGGAGCGGGAGTACGAGAAGGGGACGGCGGAGGTGGCGCCCGTGCTGCGCTACCGCACACCGATGGTGCAGGCGCGGCGGCGGGTGGCCCGGTCGCTGCGGACGCTGAAGGACGCCATGGACGAGGGGCCCCTCATCGAGGGCCTGCTGGACGTGGGGCGCTGGCTCGAGGAATTCCACCCGCGTTCGCTGGTGGAACTGGATTACGGCGGTCTGGTGCACGTGCTGCCCGCCGGTGATCTCGAGGACGATCACTCGGCCAGGGACGTGGCCGAGGGCATCGAGGCGCTGCGGATCGGGGACGGCGCGGCGGCGGGCGAGGCCTATGGGCGGCTCGTGGAGCGGTGGCGGTCGGCACGCGAGCGGCGTTCGGCGAACTGACGGCCGCCGCAGGTCCGCGAGCCGTCGGCGCCGCGGACTCGCTGTGAACTGACGATGTGACAGACGCGACAGCGCTTTCATTAGTGACGTACGTCACGGCCGTGAAGCAGTGGAACAGCGTACGGTCAACCGCACTTCACGGAACTGACGGGACGTAGGTCCCGATCCGGGCTTATGTCGCAAGGGTGATGGAACGCACGTACACGGCCCTTGCGTCGCTTGCCCCTCCTCGTGCCAAAATAGGACAAGGAGTCCGGGGAGGGCTCCGTCCGCCTGCTTATGTTCCACTGTGGGGGGAAATCTCAGCATTGCAGCGCTTTGGGGGGTCTGGTGCCTCCTGATCGTCCTGTGACTGATCGTCACAGTGGCGTGACTGTCCGCTATGGCATGGTCCATCGGCTTCCGTCGCCGATGAACACCTGGGGGGCAATTCCATCGGTTTGGCCGACGCGGCTGGACAGATGGTGTAGTTGTAGTGCCGAGGACAAGCCGTTCGTCCTATAACCGACTCGACTCGCGTCCGCCATTTCGGGCAACGCGGGTCAAGGTGCAGAATTTAGAGGAAAGAACCGAGAAGGTTCGGTTCTCCCGAGGAGGCCGCTCATGACCGCTCGCACCCCTGATGCTGAGCCGCTGCTGACCCCGGCTGAGGTCGCCACCATGTTCCGCGTCGACCCTAAGACGGTCACGCGGTGGGCGAAGGCCGGCAAGCTCACGTCGATTCGTACGCTCGGCGGACACCGCCGTTATCGCGAGGCCGAGGTTCGCGCACTGCTTGCGGGTATCCCGCAGCAGCGCAGCGAGGCCTGACAAGTGAATAACCGGGCAACACGTCAGGTCCCCCAACCTGTTCGGACGCCCGAAACCTAGCTGCAAGCGACGTGGGTCCTGCCCCAACAGGCCCCTCGCCCACCGGGAACGTCGTCGATCGCGCTGGACTCCGCCGAGTCCGGCGCGATCTTTTTTGTGCGCTTGAGACGGCTCGGGAGCGCTCGGCGAGTCGTATCAGGTGGCTCTGTGAGCGGGCTTGTCGGAGTCTGGGGAGGCTCTGGGAGGGTTCCTGGGGGCATCCTCCGGAGTGGTGCAATTGCACATATAAAATTGACCAGTTGTAGGAGCCTGGTAAGAACCCGGGTTTTGAAAACTCATGCCGTGACACCCGTCACATGCCAGGGGCCTTGTTGCCCCTGACTCGTGTGCGCTAGAGGAGGCTCGCGTTCCAGCGCCCCACGCGGGTACGGCCGTTGGCGGTCGGGGTGCCGTCGAGTGCGGGCGCGCGTACGAACGCGAGCGCGGGTGCGGCCGGCGGACGTGAGGGCGCGGTTCACGCCGTCGAGGGGCTCTCGCCCTCCGCGGCCCCCTCGGGGGCCTGTGTGCCCCGTGGGGCGCCGTCCATCGCCAGGCGCAGTAAGCGGTGGCAGATCGGGCAGTGGCGGGTCAGATGCCGGTAAGGGGTCGCGGCCGACAGGTGTGCGCGAAGCAGAGCCCGCGTCTCGTGCCTGACCGATGCCGCCATGCCCCACCTCCGTCCGGGCCGCGCGGGAACGGGCCCTGGCTTCTGGGGTACCGGCGGAACGTGGCGGCGTCAAGAGACCGGCGGACAACGTCCACAGACCGACGCGAAGAGCCCGGATCCGAGGATCCGGGCTCCGGTCGGGGAACGAGTGAGGCCCGCGTCCCTCGACGGGAAGCGGGCCTCACTCGTTCACTGCGGTCCTGACGGGATTTGAACCCGCGGCCTCCACCTTGACAGGGTGGCGAGCACTCCAAACTGCTCCACAGGACCAGGTTTTGCGGCACTTGATGTTGCGTTGCGCTGCGAGAAGGACTGTACAGGAGGGTGAGCCCGCCGGTCGAACTCACCCTCCGTGCGGGTGCCGTTACGGCGCCAGCGCGTCGATCGCCTTCACGATCCGCTTGTCGGAGACGGGGTACGCCGTGCCCAACGCGTGGGCGAAATAGCTGACCCGGAGCTCCTCGATCATCCAGCGGACGTCCAGGACCTGCTGGGGAACCGGCCGGCCCGGCGGCAGCTGCTCCAGCAGCCACGCGTACTCGTCCTGCATCTCGTGGACCTTCTCCATGCGGCTGGTGTCCCGCTGGACGCCGGTCGGCATCTGCTGGAGTCGTCGGTCCGCGGCCACCAGGTAGCGCATGAGGTCGGGCAGCCGGCGCAGCCCCGCCCACGTCACGAAGCCGGGCTTCACGAGGGCGTCCAGCTGTTTCCGTACGTCCGCCAGGTTCGCGAGCAGCACGGGGCTGCGCACGCCCTTCAGACGGCGCTCACAGGCCTGCCAGGCGGCCAATACCTGCTGCACCTGTCCGACCGTCCGCACCGTCGTGTCGACGATCTCCGCGCGGACCTTGTCGTAGAGCTTCCGGTACGACTCCTCGTCCCAGGCCGGACCGCCGAAGTCGGCGATGAGCCGGTCCGCCGCCGCCATCGCGCAGTCGTCGAACAGCGCCTGGATCGAACCGTGCGGATTCGCGGACAGCGCGAGCTTCTGGGCGTTCGTCAGCTTCTCGGATGCGAACTTTGCCGGGTTGACCGGGATGGTGCGCAGGATCAGCCGGCGCGTGCCCTTCCACATCGCCTCCGCCTGCTCCGCCTCCGTGTCGAACAGGCGCACGGACACCGTGTCCCCGTCGTCGACGAGCGCCGGATAGGCCTTCACCGGCTGGCCCGCGCGGCGGGTCTCGAAGACCCGGGCGAGCGTGCCGATCGTCCAGTCCGTCAGGCCCGAACGCTCCAGGGACTCGCCGCCCTGCCGTTCGGCGATGGCAGCGGCCGCCTGCGAGATGGCCTGCCGCGCCTTCGGTTTCAGCCGGAGCTTCAGGGTCTCCAGGTCCTTGTCCTCGGCCAGCTTGCGGCGCCGCTCGTCGACGATCCGGAAGGTGATCCGCAGGTGGTCGGGGAGCCGCGACCAGTCGAAGTCGTCGGCCTCGAACGGGACGCCGACCATGCGCTTCAGCTCACGCGCCATGGTCGTGGTGAGCGGCTCCTGGAGGGGCCCCGCCTGGTCCAGGAAACGCTTCGCGAAGTTCGGCGCCGGTACGTAGTGGCGGCGGATCGGCTTGGGGAGGGAACGGATCAGCTCCGTGACGACCTCCTCGCGCAGACCCGGGATCTGCCAGTCGAAGCCCTCGTCCGTGACCTGGTTGAGGACCTGGAGCGGGATGTGGACGGTCACACCGTCCGCGTCCGCGCCCGGCTCGAACTGGTAGGTCACCCGGAACTTCAGCTGACCCTGCCGCCAGGAGTCCGGATAGTCGGCCTTGGTGACCGCCTCCGCCGACTCCCGGATGAGCATCTCCCGCTCGAAGTCCAGGTGGTCGGGCTGCTCGTGCCGCTTGTGCTTCCACCACGAGTCGAAGTGCGCGCCGGACACGACGTGTTCGGGCACCCGCTGGTCGTAGAAGTCGAACAGCGTCTCGTCGTCCACCACGATGTCCCGGCGCCGGGCACGGTGCTCCAGCGCCTCGACCTCGCCGAGGAGCCGGCGGTTGTCGGCGAAGAACTTGTGGTGGGTGCGCCAGTCGCCCTCGACCAGCGCGTTGCGGATGAACAGGTCGCGGGAGGTCTCCGGGTCGATCCGGCCGTAGTTGACCTTCCGCTGGGCGATGATCGGGACGCCGTACAACGTCACCTTCTCGTCCGCCATCACGGCGGCCTGGTCCTTCTCCCAGCGCGGCTCGCTGTACGTCCGCTTGAGCAGGTGCCCGGCGAGCGGCTCGACCCACTCCGGTTCGATCTTCGCGTTGACGCGGGCCCACAGACGGCTCGTCTCCACCAGTTCGGCGGACATCACGAAGCGCGGCTGCTTCTTGAAGAGGGACGACCCCGGGAAGATCGCGAACTTGGCGCTGCGCGCGCCCAGATACTCGTTCTTGTTGCCGTCCTTCACATCCTTCATGCCGATGTGCGACAGCAGACCGGCGAGGAGCGAGACATGGACACTCTGCTCGGGCGCGTCGTCCTCGTTCAGATGGATGCCCATCTGCTTGGCGACCGTGCGGAGCTGTGTGTAGATGTCCTGCCACTCGCGGATGCGCAGGAAGTTCAGGTACTCCTGCTTGCACATCCGGCGGAAGGACGACGAGCCGCGCTCGCGCTGCTGCTCGCGGACGTACCGCCAGAGGTTGAGATAGGCGAGGAAGTCGCTGGTCTCGTCCTTGAAGCGGGCGTGCTGCTGGTCGGCCTGGGTCTGCTTGTCGGCCGGGCGCTCGCGCGGGTCCTGGATGGACAGCGCGGCGGCTATCACCATGACCTCGCGCACACAGCCGTTCTTGTCGGCCTCCAGGACCATCCGGGCGAGGCGCGGGTCGACGGGCAGCTGGGCCAGCTTGCGGCCGGTCTGGGTGAGCCGGCGGCGGGGGTCCTTCTCGGACGGGTCCAGCGCGTTCAGTTCCTGGAGCAGCTGCACGCCGTCGCGGATGTTGCGGTGGTCCGGCGGGTCGATGAAGGGGAACTTCTCGATGTCGCCGAGGCCGGCCGCGGTCATCTGGAGGATGACGCTCGCCAGGTTCGTACGGAGGATCTCCGCGTCCGTGAACTCCGGGCGCGCGAGGAAGTCGTCCTCGTCGTACAGCCGGATGCAGATGCCGTCGCTGGTCCGGCCGCAGCGGCCTTTGCGCTGGTTGGCGCTGGCCTGCGAGATCGCCTCGATGGGCAGACGCTGGACCTTGGTGCGGTGGCTGTAGCGGCTGATGCGGGCGAAGCCGGGGTCGATGACGTACTTGATGCCCGGGACGGTCAGGGACGTCTCGGCCACGTTCGTCGCCAGAACGATCCTGCGGCCCGTGTGCTGCTGGAAGACCCGGTGCTGCTCGGCGTGCGAGAGCCGGGCGTAGAGGGGCAGCACTTCCGTGAAGCGGTACTTCTTCTTCTCCAGCGCGTCGGCCGTGTCCCGGATCTCCCGCTCACCGGAGAGGAAGACGAGGATGTCGCCCTTGCCCTCGCCCATCAGCTCTTCCACGGCGTCGGTGATCGCGGTGATCTGGTCGCGGTCGACGTCCTCGGAGTCCTCTTCCAGGAGGGGCCGGTAACGGACCTCCACCGGGTACGTCCGCCCGCTGACCTCGACGATCGGCGCTTCGCCGAAGTGCCGGGAGAAGCGCTCCGGATCGATGGTCGCCGAGGTGATGACGACCTTGAGGTCCGGGCGGCGCGGCAGCAGCTGGGCGAGGTAGCCGAGCAGGAAGTCGATGTTGAGGGACCGCTCGTGGGCCTCGTCGATGATGATCGTGTCGTACGCGCGCAGCTCACGGTCGGTCTGGATCTCCGCGAGGAGGATGCCGTCCGTCATCAGCTTCACGAAGGTGGCGTCCGGGTTCACCTGGTCGGTGAACCGCACCTTCCAGCCCACGGCCTCGCCCAGGGGCGTGGCGAGTTCCTCCGCGACCCGCTCGGCGACGGTGCGGGCGGCGATCCGCCGGGGCTGCGTGTGCCCGATCATGCCGCGGACGCCACGCCCCAGCTCGAGACAGATCTTGGGGATCTGGGTGGTCTTGCCGGACCCGGTCTCACCGGCGACGATGACGACCTGGTGATCACGGATGGCGGCCGCGATCTCGTCCTTCTTCTGGCTGACCGGGAGCTGCTCGGGGTACGAGACGACCGGTACCCGGCCGCGTCGCAGCGCCATGCGCTCCTCGACCTGCGCGACCTCCGCCTCGATCTCGGAGAGCACGGCGGCACGGGCCTCCGGCTTGCGGATCTTGCGCGCGCCTTCGAGCCTGCGCCCGAGCCGGTGCGCGTCGCGCAGTGACAGCTCGGTCAGGCGGGGGGCGAGGTCGCCGAGGGCGGGAGTGCCCGGAGCGGAGGCGCCGGGAGTGGGGTGCGTAGACATACGCGATCCAGGATCTCATCTCGGCGAAAGAAGGGGCGAGTGCTTTTGGACCGCCTCGTCCTCCGCGCAGCGACGAAAACCCCCACCGGTCACCCGGAGGGGGTTTTTCGTTCTTGTGGCTGGGGCCGGGGTCGAACCGGCGACCTATCGCTTTTCAGGCGATCGCTCGTACCAACTGAGCTACCCAGCCACGAGGTTTCACGTGAAACCTCAGCGGTCCTGACGGGATTTGAACCCGCGGCCTCCACCTTGACAGGGTGGCGAGCACTCCAAACTGCTCCACAGGACCAAGCTGTTGTGTACGACAGTGTCGCACACGGTGTTGCGTGCCCCCAACGGGATTCGAACCCGTGCTACCGCCTTGAAAGGGCGGCGTCCTAGGCCGCTAGACGATGAGGGCTATCGGCCCGCCTGGGCGCTTCTCAGCGCGTCGGGGACGTCATGAGCATATGGGATGGCGGGGGGTATCGCCAAAACGGTTTACGGGCCCGTCCTGGAGGGGGTTCCGGAGGGACTCGCGGAGGGGCCGACGGACGGGCCGAGCGGCGGGCTGGGGGAGGGAGTCGGGGAGGGGCTCGGGGACGGTACGGCTCCGGGCAGGTTCTCCTTCGGCAGATGGCGGCTGACCTCGGCCGTCGTCAGGCCCAGGCCGCCGAGTTTGATCTCGTCCCAGGCCTGGAGGCGGCGGGTGTCGCGGTCGAAGTACAGGATCGACGCCTCGATGGGGTCCGGGTACTTGCCCTCGACGGCACGCAGACCGCTGCCGCCCGTCGAGCCTTCGACGCGCAGCCGGGTGCCCTTCTTCATGACCTCCATGTCCTCGTGGTGGAGATGGCCGGCCAGGACGAGAGGCACCTCGCCGTCCGTTCCCCGGGCGGCGGAGGGCTCGTGGGCGATGGCCACGTCCGCCGGGGTGCCGGCGGTCCGCTGCGCGCGCAGGGCCTCGGCCAGCCGGGCGCCCGCCGCCTCCTGGGACTCCTCGGCGCCCGGCGCGGAGGAGCGGTCGGGGGTGAACTGGGGGTCGCCGACACCCGCGAAGCGCAGCCCGGCGAGGGTGACCGCGCGGCCGTCGTCGAGGACGTGCACGTTCTTCATGCCCTCCAGATAGCGCTGGGTGACGAGCGAGTCGTGGTTGCCCCTGACCCAGACGTACGGCGCGCCCAGCGTGGCGATGGGGTCCAGGAAGCCGTTCTCCGCCGCCGAACCGTGGTCCATCGTGTCGCCGGAGTCGACGATGACATCGACCTTGTACTGCTCCACGAGCGAGGCGATGATCTTCCAGCTCGCGGGGTTCAGGTGGATGTCGGACACGTGCAGGACGCGGACCGTGGTCGGGTCCGGCTGGAACGCGGGGAGCGTGGAGGTGACGTCGTAGAGCTTGGTCACGTTGGTGACCAGGCGGGCGAGTTCCTGCTGGTAGACGTCGAACTCGGTGACGATGCTGCGCGCGTTGCCGACGAGCGAGGGCGCGGAGGACAGCAGGCCCGAGAACCGTGGTTCCAGCACCGACTTGGGGTTCCAGGTGGCGTACGCGGTCGCGCCCGAGGCGGCCAGCAGGGCGAAGGCGAGACCGCCGGCGGCCAGCGCGCGGCGGGGGCGGCGGTAGACGGCGAGGCCCAGCGCGGTGGCGCCGGAGACGACGGCCACGCAGGAGCGGAGCGCGAGGTCGAGAGTGCCGTGCTCGATGTCACGGGCGACCTCGTCCTGGAGGCCGGAGAGACGTTCGGGGTGGTCGACGAGGGCCTGGGAGCGCTCGGGGTCGAGCTGGTCGACGTTCACGTCGAGGCGGACCGGGGCGATGTGGCTGTCCAGGCTGAGCGCGCCGAGCGGGGAGATGTTGATCTTCGTGCCGCCGGTGACGGACGGGCGCAGGGTCATCGTCGTGTTCATGGGGCCGACGGACACGCGGACGTCCCCGACGATCAGCAGGCCGAGCCAGGCGCCGATGAGGACGACTCCGGTGAGGCCGAGAGCGCGGATCCAGGGGTTGGGCCGGGCGGCGAGTTCGGGGACCGGGTTGCCGCGCCCGGCGGGCCGGGGACGCTTGAGGACTGTCAGGACTGCGGTGGGGAGACGGGCGCGGACCATTGGTGCCCTATGCCCCGGTCCGGGCTTCGGTATGCGGTCGGTTCGTGACCTCCCCCGGCCGCGTCGTACCGGACAATGGGCCTGTGCTGGAGATGACGCGCGAGGAGTTCGAGGAACTGGTCGCCGAGGCGCTGGACCGGATTCCGCCGGAGTTGACGCGGCTGATGGACAACGTCGCGGTGTTCGTCGAGGACGAGCCGGCGGCGGACGATCCCGAGCTGCTCGGGCTGTACGAGGGGACCCCGCTGACGGACCGCGGGGAGTGGTACGCCGGTGTGCTGCCGGACCGGATCACGATCTACCGGGGGCCGACCCTGCGGATGTGCAAGACGCGGGAGGAGGTCGTCGCGGAGACGGAGGTCACGGTGGTGCACGAGATCGCCCACCACTTCGGCATCGACGACGCGCGGCTGCACGCCCTCGGCTACGGCTGAGCCGTACGGCACAGGAGCGCGCGTCGGCGCGTGTCCTCTTGCGGGCGCCGGGAGTTGGACAGGTCGACTCCCTGTGTCTGCCCCGGAGGTGGCCCCGTGCGCCCCTTGTACGTACCCGTTCGTCTGGCCGCGACGGTCATGGCCGTCGCCGCGGCCGCCGGCTGTATGAGCGTGGGGCACGAGAAGGGCGGCCGGGCCGAACCGTCTCACTCGGCGGGGCAGCGGGGCGGTGAGGCCCCCGGTGGCGTCTCCGCGGGCGCGGGGGGCGGCTCCGGGCCGGGCGCGGCGGGCGGCGACGGCAAGCACGCGCACGGGAAGGGCGGCAAGGCCGGCGCGAGCGCCTCGGCGTCGGCCTCGGCTCCGCCGTCGGCGGGCGGGAGCGCGCCGGCCTCGGCGGGGGCGGTACGGCCGGGGAAGAGCGAGCGGCCGGGGGCGCCGACGCCCACCGGGGCACAGCCGCCCGCGCCCACGCGCTCGCCGGATCCGGAACCGCCCGCGCCCACGCCGGAGCCGCCGTCGCCCACGCCGGAGCCGACGGTCGCCGAGCCGTCGGCCTCGGCGCACGAGGACGACGGCGGGGCGGCGGCGCAGCTGGCGGACCGGGAACCGGAACCTGAGCCGGAGGCGGGCGAGCCCGCCTAGGAAACCCTCCGGCTCGGGTCCGAAGAGGCTGCTGAGCTGGGGTGATGAGGCCCGGTTTGCCTTCGGTGGCCAGGGTGCTTATAGTGGTAGATCGTTTGATCCCATTTGCCCGGCGCCACCGCAGAGCGCGCCGTGTGGCGCGTTCTCTCCCTTGCCGTGGCTGACCGCATAGAGGCGGTCGTAGCGCAATGCGAACACGGAGTTGACGGGCGCGTGCCGACTTGAGACTCCGGAAGGTTTCGCATTCGCATGTCCATTTCCAGTACTGATCACTCCGTCGTGTCCGAGAACAACGACGAGCCGATCACCCTCGAGGCGATCGCGGTCACCGAGACCGTCGAGGCCGCAGAGGCCGTCGTCGAGGCCGTCGAGGCCGTCATCGAGACGCCCGAGGCCCCCGAACTCACCTTCGCCGACCTCGGGCTGCCCGAGGGCGTCGTGCGCAAGCTCGCGCAGAACGGCGTGACCGCCCCCTTCCCGATCCAGGCCGCGACCATCCCGGACGCCCTGGCCGGCAAGGACATCCTCGGCCGTGGCCGCACCGGCTCCGGCAAGACCCTCTCCTTCGGTCTGCCGCTGCTGTCGTCGCTGTCCGGCGGCCACACCGACAAGAAGAAGCCCCGCGGCATCATCCTCACGCCGACGCGTGAGCTCGCGATGCAGGTCGCGGACGCGCTTCAGCCCTACGGCGACGTCCTCGGCCTGAAGATGAAGGTCGTCTGCGGCGGTACGTCCATGAGCAACCAGATGTACGCCCTGGAGCGCGGCGTCGACGTCCTCGTCGCCACCCCGGGCCGCCTGCGTGACCTCATCAACCGCGGCGCCTGCTCGCTCGAGAACGTCCAGGTCGCCGTCCTCGACGAGGCCGACCAGATGTCCGACCTGGGCTTCCTGCCCGAGGTCACCGAGCTGCTCGACCAGATCCCCGGCGGCGGCCAGCGCATGCTGTTCTCGGCCACGATGGAGAACGAGATCTCCACGCTGGTCAAGCGCTACCTGAGCAACCCCGTCACGCACGAGGTCGACAGCGCCCAGGGCAACGTGACGACCATGTCGCACCACATCCTGATCGTGAAGCCCAAGGACAAGGCGCCGGTCACCGCCGCGATCGCCTCCCGCAAGGGCCGCACGATCATCTTCGTCCGCACCCAGCTCGGCGCCGACCGTATCGCCGAGCAGCTCTGCGACTCCGGTGTGAAGGCCGACGCGCTGCACGGCGGTATGACGCAGGGCGCGCGCACCCGCGTGCTCGAGGACTTCAAGAAGGGCTACGTCAACGCGCTCGTCGCGACCGACGTGGCCGCCCGCGGCATCCACGTCGACGGCATCGACCTGGTGCTCAACGTCGACCCGGCCGGCGACCACAAGGACTACCTGCACCGCGCGGGCCGCACCGCCCGGGCCGGCCGCACCGGCACGGTCGTCTCCCTGTCGCTGCCGCACCAGCGCCGCCAGATCTTCCGGCTGATGGAGGACGCGGGCGTCGACGCCGGGCGTCACATCATCCAGGGCGGCGCCGCCTTCGAGCCGGAGGTCGCCGAGATCACCGGCGCCCGGTCGATGACCGAGGTCCAGGCCGAGTCCGCGGGCAACGCGGCGCAGCAGGCCGAGCGTGAGGTCTCCGAGCTCACCAAGGAGCTGGAGCGTGCGCAGCGGCGCGCGACCGAGCTGCGCGAGGAGGCCGACCGTCTGGTGGCCCGCGTGGCGCGCGAGCGTGGCGAGGACCCGGAGGCGGCCGTCGTCGCGGCCGCCGAGGCGGTCGTCGAGCAGAACACCGTGACGGAGGCGCCGGCCGAGGCCGCGGTCTCCGAGCAGCCCGCGTACGAGCAGCCGCGGCAGCGCCGTGACGAGCGGGGCAACTACGAGCGCCGTGACGACCGTCGCGACGACCGTGGCGGCCGCTCCTTCGAGCGCCGTGACAACGACCGTGGCGGCTTCAACCGCGACCGTCGGGACGGAGAGCGCGGCGGGTTCCGTCGCGACGACCGCCGTGACGACCGCGGTGGCCGCTCCTTCGAGCGTCGTGACGACCGCGGTGGCTTCAACCGCGACCGTCGTGACGACCGTGGCGGCGCCGGCCGTGACGACCGTGGCGGCCGCTCCTTCGAGCGCCGTGACGACCGTCCCTCGGGCGGCGGTTTCAACCGTGACCGTCGTGACGAGCGTCCCTCCGGTGGTTTCCGCCGCGACGACCGTCCCTCGGGCGGCGGCTTCAACCGTGACCGTCGTGACGAGCGTCCCTCCGGTGGTTTCCGCCGCGACGACCGTCCCTCGGGCGGGTTCAACCGCGACGACCGTCCCTCGGGCGGCGGTTTCAACCGCGACCGTCGCGACGAGCGTCCCTCCACCCACCGTGGCAGCGACCGTCCGTTCAACCGTGACCGCCGTGACGACCGCCCGGGCTTCCGCTCCGGCGGCCACGACCGCCCGTTCGGCCGTCGCGACGACCACCGTGGCACCGGCTCCGGCTCCGGCACGGCCGGTCGTCGTGACGACAAGCCGCGCTGGAAGCGCAACGGCTGACGTCACCTCATGTGAGTGAACGCCGTGGCCCCCACCGAACACCGGTGGGGGCCACGGCGTTTTCGTGCGTCCGCACCCGCCGACGTCGGTCGCCGGAGCGGCAAGGGCACTTTCTGGCCAAGTTGTGACGTGTGTCACGCCCTCGGCATGGGAATTGCTGGGGGCATGACAGATGACGGCACAGTGGGTCGGCCGGCTCCCGGGAAACTCTCGGACGAAGAGCTGCTGGCCCAGCTCGGTTACACCCAGGTCCTCGCCCGCCGCATGTCGGCGTTCTCCAACTACGCGGTCTCCTTCACGATCATCTCGGTCCTGTCGGGCTGCCTGACGCTGTACCTGTTCGGCATGAACACGGGCGGCCCGGCGGTGATGATCTGGGGCTGGGTCGCCGTGGGGCTGATGACCCTGTTCGTCGGCCTGTCCATGGCCGAGATCTGTTCGGCCTACCCGACGTCGGCGGGCCTGTACTTCTGGGCGCACCGGCTGGCGCCCCCGCGATCGGCGGCGGCCTGGGCCTGGTTCACGGGCTGGTTCAACGTGCTGGGCCAGGTGGCGGTGACCGCGGGAATCGACTTCGGGGCCGCGTCCTTCCTCGGCGCCTACCTGAACCTCCAGTTCGACTTCGAGGTGACACCCGGCCGGACGGTCCTGCTCTTCGCCGGGATCCTGGTGCTGCACGGCCTGCTGAACACCTTCGGGGTGCGGATCGTCGCCCTCCTCAACAGCGTGAGCGTGTGGTGGCACGTGCTGGGCGTGGGCGTCATCGTCGGGGCGCTGGCCTTCGTCCCCGACAAGCACCAGTCGACGTCCTTCGTGTTCGGCGAGTTCGTGAACAACACCGGCTGGGGCAGCGGGGTGTACGTCGTCCTGCTGGGCCTGCTGATGGCCCAGTACACCTTCACCGGGTACGACGCTTCCGCCCACATGACCGAGGAGACGCACGACGCGTCCACCGCGGGCCCGAAGGGCATCGTGCAGTCCATCTGGACCTCGTGGATCGCGGGCTTCGTCCTGCTGCTCGGCTTCACGTACGCCATCCAGTCCTACGACGCCGCGCTCGCCTCCCCGACCGGCGCGCCGCCCGCCCAGATCCTGCTCGACGCGCTCGGCGCGACCGCCGGCAAGCTGCTGCTGCTCGTGGTGATCGGCGCCCAGCTGTTCTGCGGGATGGCGTCGGTGACCGCCAACAGCCGCATGATCTACGCCTTCTCGAGGGACGGCGCGCTGCCGTACTCGCACATCTGGCACACGGTCAGCCCGCGCACCCGCACGCCCGTCGCGGCGGTCTGGCTGGCCGCCGGCGGCGCGCTGGTGCTGGGCCTGCCGTACCTGATCAACGTGACCGCGTACGCGGCCGTCACCTCGATCGCTGTCATCGGTCTCTACATCGCGTACGTCATCCCGACCCTGCTGCGCGTGCGCAAGGGCGAGTCCTTCGCGCGGGGACCGTGGCACCTGGGCCGCTGGTCGAAGGTGATCGGCGTGGTGTCGGTGGCGTGGGTGGTCGTCATCACCGTCCTGTTCATGCTGCCCCAGGTCTCCCCGGTCACCTGGGAGACCTTCAACTACGCCCCGGTCGCCGTCCTCGTGGTGCTGGGATTCGCGGGGGTGTGGTGGCAGGTCTCCGCACGGAACTGGTTCCTCAACCCCGAGCACGAACGGACCATCGCCCGCGAGGCGTCACGGGCGGGGGCGCCCGCCGAACTGCCCGACCCGTGACCGAACTCGATCGCTTCACGTCGTCCGGCGCGCCCGTGTCTCCGATACCCGATCGGAGACACGGCCACGTCCGGCTATGCTCGGGGAGGCAACATCGCCTGGGCCCTTAGCTCAATTGGCAGAGCAGTGGACTTTTAATCCATTGGTTGTGGGTTCGAGTCCCACAGGGCCTACCGGTGACGGGGCGGGGGACATCCCGTTCCGGCCTGTGAAGCAGCGCCCGGTCGACTTCGGTCGACCCGGGCGCTGCTTCCGTTTCGCGCGTGAGGGGGCGTGCGGGGCGTCAGTGGTCGGAGTAGCTGAAGTCCCCGACGGTCCAGGCGCTGACGTCCTCGATCGCGACGCGGTACATCCCGCCCGTCTCGGGGATCCCCACCGTGCCCTGGAGGATCCGGGCGACATGGAAGTGCAGATGTGTGGGCGGCCCGTCCCTCTTCACGGGGGTGTCGAAGACGGCGGAGAACTCGCCCAGGCGGGCGGAGTCCGTCAGCACCTCCGACACGCGCTGCCGCCACGTGGCTTCGGGAGCCAGTCGACCGGTGATGACAGCACCACCGGTGACGACGGTCAGGGGCATCTGATTGCTCTGCTCGGATTCCACGAGGGCGGCGATGTCAACGATCAGCTCGTCAGGCTTCGGCATGAGATCGGATTCTATGCACCGACCCGTCCTGGGCCGAGCGACGGGGATACCTCATCGCCGAGCACCCCAAAATCTGTTCTTGTCAGAGTAGACATTGGGAGCTCCTCCGCCTATGGTTTCTCTCGTAACGGAGATCGACCAAGGCCGGGCAGACACGAACTGCCGGGCACAGCAGGTGCATGACGCTACGGCGGTGGAGTGTCGAAGCCAGGTGGTTGCAGGACGGCGACGGGACTGACGGCCGGGCCGGGCGGCCCGCAGTGATGAGGGGACGCCGCGAGTGGAACCGCGGTCGACGCGGTGGCAGTACCCGCAGTGCCGCAGCCGGTGCAGCGCCAGGACCGGCGGGCGGTGGTGCGATTCCTCAGGGGCCCCGGTGTCGTAGGACACCGGGGCCCCTGACGTGTGCGGAGACGAGGCGAGTGAACAGATCGATGTTCATTCGAACATGGGCGTGGTAGAAATGTCGTCATGGATGTCGCAGACCGTCTCGACCTGACCCTCCGCCTCGTCCAGGGGCACGGCCAGGACCAAGGACAGGCGCGGGTCTCCGTCGCCGAGCTCGCGCAGCGGCTCGGGGTCTCGGAGATGACCGTGCGCCGGGACCTGGACGTGCTGGAGCGGCAGGGGCTGGTGCGGCGGGTGCACGGTGGGGCCGTCCCCGGGCGCCCGCGCGAGGAGGGTGGCGGCTTCGAGGCCCGGCAGGCATGGCAGACGGCGACGAAGGACCGGCTCGGCGCGGCCGTCGCCGGACTCGTCGAGCCGGGGTCACGGGTGCTGCTGGACGCCGGGACCACGACCGTGCACGTGGCGGAACACCTCGCCGCGCGGGGCCCGTTGACCGTCGCCGTGCTCAGTCTCCAGGCGGCGCTGCGGCTGGCCGACCGGCCCGGCATCGACCTGCTGGTCGTCGGCGGCCGGTCCCGCCCGGGTGAGCGGTCCCTCGTCGGACCGCTGGCCCTGCGCACCCTCGAGTCTCTGGCCTTCGACGTGTTCGTGATGTCGATCGGCGGGGTGCACGCCACGCACGGCTGGTCGGAGTTCTCCCTCGAGGACGCGGCAGTGAAGCAGGTCGGGCTCGGCCAGGCGGCCCGTACGGTCGCCGTCGCCGACGCCACCAAGCTGGGCGTGCGCGCGTTCAGCCAGGTCGCCCCCCTCGACGCCGTGCACTCCTTCGTCACCGACGCCGCCGCGGCGGACCCCGCCACCCATCCGGGCGGCCCGCAGACCCTGGACGCCCTGCGCGACGCCGGCGTCGAGACCCGGCTGGCCTGAACCCGCCCCGGCCCGAACCGCCCCAGGAGACCCCGTGAAACCGCTGATGATCCTCGTCGCCGGCCCGTACCGTTCGGGCACCGGCGACGACCCCGCGAAGCTCGCGGCCAACGTGAGGGCCATGAACGAGACCGCCCTCGTCCTCTTCCGCGCCGGGCACCTGCCCGTCACCGGTGAGGCGCTCGCGCTGCCCCTGCTGGAGACGGCGGGCGGCGCCGCCCCCGGCGACCCGCTCTTCGACGAGCTCTTCCACCCCGTCGCCGAACGCCTGCTGGACCGCTGCGACGCGGTCCTGCGCGTCGGCGGTCCGTCACCGGGTGCGGACCGGATGGCCGAGCGGGCCCGGGCCCAGGGCAAACCGGTCTACGCCGACCTCGCCGACGTTCCCGACGCCCGCACCGCCGACGCCACCGACCCCCTCCCCGAAGGCCGCCGATGACCGAGCACGTCGACACCCCGCCCGCCCCCGCGCCCGGCACTCCCGGCATCCCCGGCATCGACGTCCCCGACCCCCGCGGCCGTACCGGACTGGACCGCCACGGACGCGACCTCACCGGCAACGACCGGGTCCGCGTCGTGGACGTCGAGGTCCTCGCCTGCGACTGGTCCGTCCTGCGCCGCACCACCTTCGACTACCGGCACAGCGACGGCCACTGGAGCCGCGAACAGCGCGAGACGTACGACAGGGGCGACGGCGCCACGATCCTGCTCTACGACGCCGAGCGCCGTACCGTCCTGCTCACCCGGCAGTTCCGGCTGCCCGCATACGTCAACGGGCATCCGGACGGCATGCTGCTGGAGACGGCCGCCGGGCTGCTGGACGGCGACGACCCGCGCGAGGCGATCCGCCGCGAGGCGGCCGAGGAGACCGGACGGGCGGTGCACGACGTCGAGCACGTCTTCGACGCGTTCATGAGCCCCGGTTCGGTCACCGAGCGCCTCGCCTTCTTCGCCGCCCCCTACGACGCCTCCGTCCCCGGCGCTGACACGGCGGGCGTGGCGGCCGAGGGCGAGGACATCGCCGTCGTCGAACTCCCCTTCGCCGAGGCCCTCGACCTCGTCCGCTCCGGCGCGATCGCGGACGCGAAGACCATCATGCTGCTCCAATGGGCCGCGCTGGACGGCCCGTTCGGGGCGTCGGCGGTCAGCCCACGCTCAGCTCGGTGAGGTCGGCGAGCGGCAGCGTGTGCTGGGTCTGGAGGACCTTCGCGCGCAGGTAGCGGACGTTGTGCGGGGTCGTGAAGACGCCGGTCGGGACACGGTTCTGGACGTCGATGCCCAGGCCCCGCAACTGGTCCGCCTTGTCGGGGTTGTTGGACAGCAGGTCCAGGCTCGTGACGCCCAGGGCGCGCAGCATCTGGGCGGCGGCCGTGTAGTCCCGGTCGTCCTCGGGCAGGCCGAGCGCGGCGTTCGCCTCGTAGGTGTCCAGGCCCTGGTCCTGGAGGGCGTACGCGTCGAGCTTGTTGTAGAGGCCGATGCCGCGGCCCTCCTGGCGGAGGTAGAGCAGGACGCCGCCGGTCCCGGCGATGCGCTCGACGGCCTCGCGCAGTTGGGGCCCGCAGTCGCAGCGGGCGGAGCCGAAGACGTCGCCGGTCAGGCACTCGGAGTGCAGCCGGACCAGGGGGGTGGCGCCGGGCGCCGGCTCGCCGAGGACGACGGCGACGTGCTCCTGGCCGTCGGAGAGGCCGTGGAAGGTGACCAGTTCGGCGTCGACGGAGTAGCCGTCGGGGAAGCGCAGCGGTACCCGGACGCGGGCGCGCGGGGTGGCGGCGGGGGTGTCGGGCATGCGGGCTCCCGGGTCCGGAGGACGGTGACAAGGCGGCGCCGGGCCACCTTGTGCTTCAGATTTGAAGCAGATCCAACGAGTCGAGACCCTACCCCATGCTTTAAATTTGAAGCAACTGGTTTGCGATGCCCCACATGCCCCCTCACTGCTCGCCGCTCACGGACTCGGGGGGCTCACCGGCGCATGGGCTCATCGGCTCAGGGGCCCATGGGTTTACGGATTCGCGGTCACGGGGGGCTCGTGGTCACGGGGTTCCGGAGCAGGGTGACGAGCGTCGGCGCCACGGGAGGTCCTCCGGGGCCGTCTCGCCGCCGTCGTCCCCCTGGAACCCGCGTGCGACCTGCGTGAAGATCTCCTCCAGCTGTCCCACCTGCTCGGGGGTGAGCCGGTCGAACAGGGCCGTGCGGACCGTCTCGACATGGCCGGGCGCCACGTTCTCCAGCACCGTCATACCCTCGTCCGTCAGGACCGCGACGCTGCCGCGCTTGTCCCACGCGCAGTCCTCGCGCCGCACCAGCCCGTCCTTCTCCAGCCGGGACACCGCGTAGGTCAGCCGGCTGCGGGTGATCTTCAGCCGCTCCGCGAGGTCGGTCATCCGCAGCCGCCGTTCGGGCAGGTCGGAGAGGTTGGCGAGGATGGAGTAGTACAGATGGGGCATGCCGGCCTCCTGCTGGAGCTGCCGGTCGATCGCGTCGTCGAGGAGGAGGTAACCGGCGACAAACGCGCGCCAGGCGCGTTGCTCCTCGGGGGTGAGCCAGCGAGTCGTCATACACCCAGTGTAGGTTTGTTTCAAACTTGAACCAAGTCCGGCCGCCAGGCCGCTGTCGAACCGTTGTCGGACCGCCGTCCAACCGTCGTCCAACCATCGTTCCGACGCCGACCAACCGCCGTCGGACCGAGCCCGGGGAGCCGCGTCGATGCCGTACCCGTACGTCCTGCTGTCCGCCGCCGTCTCCCTCGACGGCTACCTGGACGACACCACGCCCGAGCGCCTGCTCCTCTCCGGCCGCGCCGACTTCGACCGTGTCGACGAGGTACGGGCCTCCGTCGACGCCATTCTCATCGGCGCCGGCACCATCCGCGCCGACAACCCCCGGCTCCTCGTGAACTCCCCCGAGCGCCGCGCCGCCCGGGTGGCCGCCGGGCTGCCGCCGTACCCCCTCAAGGTCACCGTCAGCGGCTCCGGCGAACTGGACCCGGCGGCGAACTTCTGGCACACGGGTGGCGAGAAGGTCGTGTACACGACGGACAAGGGCGCCGAGCGGGTGCGCGCGCTCGGTATCGCCGCGGACGCCGTCCCGCTCGGCCCCGCACTGGACTGGCGCCGCCTCCTCGAACACCTCCACGACGTGCGCGGCGTACGGCGGCTCATGGTCGAGGGCGGGGGAACCGTCCACACCCAGCTGCTCCGGCAGGGTCTCGCCGACGAACTCCAGCTGGTCCTCGCCCCGCTGTTCGTCGGCGACCCGGCCGCGCCCCGCCTCTTCGGCCCGGGCGGCTACCAGGGCGGACGGCTGCGCCTGGTGGAGACCCGGCGCATCGAGGACGTCGTCCTGAACCGCTACGAGCCCACCGCCCCCGGCGCCGGGCCGCTGCCGGCCGCGGCCGACCGGCACTGGCTGGCGCTCGCCTGCGCGCTCGCGGCCGACTGTCCACCGTCGCGGACCGCTTTCAGCGTCGGCGCCGTGATCGTGGCCTCCGACGGCACCGAACTGGCGCGCGGCCACTCCCGCGAGGCCGGCGACCCGGTCGTGCACGCCGAGGAGGCAGCCCTCGCGAAGCTCGACCCCGCCGACCCCCGGCTGCCCACGGCCACCGTCTACAGCAGCCTCGAACCGTGCGCCCGCCGCTCCTCCCGTCCGGCCCCCTGCGCCCGCCTCATCCTCGACGCGGGAGTGCGCCGGGTGGTCACGGCCTGGCGCGAGCCGGACACCTTCGTCACGGAGGCGGACGGCACCGGTCTGCTGACGGCCCAGGGCGTCGACGTCCTCGTGCTCCCCGAGTACGAGGAGCGGGCGAAGGGGCCGAACCGGCACCTCCTCTGAGGCCGCCGGGGCGCCGTGGATCAACCGATGTGCTTTCCGTCCCGCTGATGGCGTACAGTTGTGTTCATCGCCGCGGGGTGGAGCAGCTCGGTAGCTCGCTGGGCTCATAACCCAGAGGTCGCAGGTTCAAATCCTGTCCCCGCTACTGATAAGTCGAAGGCCGGAATCCGAAAGGGTTCCGGCCTTCGGTGCGTTCCCCGACGCGTCCCTCACTCCGGGTGACCGGACGACCGCCCTGCGCATAACAACTGAGTCACCATCAAAGCTCCTGTGACTGATGAAGCGTTTTCGGGGCATCGCCTCGCGCGGTCAACTCGCCCGTTTTTCACCGCTGCCAGCCCAAAAGTCCAGGCCAGAAATGTTGTTGATCAAGAGGAACGGCTTGGAAACGCACCCCCGGGTCTATTAACGTTCGATAACGCAGCGCGGTCGTCCCAGCCGGCACCAGAGTCGGCTCCGTGCGGCACGTGCCGAATCCCGCAAGGGAACCGGGGAACCACCACCATGGGGTGAATCACGCGGAAGCCGTTGTGAACTCGCTGAGTCCACAAGGGGTTTACGCGCGTAGGAGACCTTCCCGCTCCGAACCCGTCAGCTAACCCGGTAGGCGACGGAAGGAAAGGAGTGCGCCCGCGTGGCGTCCAACCCGCCTGCCCCCGAGGCCCCGTACGCGCCCGGCCAGGGGTCCACCGAGACCTTCGGCTTCGGCGGTTACCGCCCCGACGAGGGACCTTGGGAGGAGTGGAACCCCACCGCGGAGTCCACTCGCCCGGTGCGCGGCAAGCACCGCGTCGCCAAGCAGCGCGGCGGCGGATTCGCCCGCAGCTCCACCGTTCTCGGCGTCGGCGTCATAGCCGCGGTCAGCGCCGGTGGCATGGCCAGCGCCAACACCGGCAAGGCGCCTGTCTCCATCTCGATGCCGGACCTGCCCAACGTGGGCTCCCTCATCTCCGACGACGAGCCCGCCCCGGAAGCCGCGCCGGCCCTCGCGAGCTTCGGCTCCGAAGCCGCCGTCGACACCGACGAGAGCGCCGCCGACGCCGGCGAGGCGCTGCGCAGCCGGATCATGGCGCAGGCCGAGTCGCAGCAGTCCCAGGTCGAGGTCAAGGCGCTCGCCGCGGCGGCCAAGGCCGAGTCGGACGCCGCCGCCAAGGCCGAGAAGGAGGCGGAGGCCAAGGCCGCCGCCGCGAAGAAGAAGGCCGCCGAGGAAGCCGCCGCGAAGGCCGAGACCGCGCGCCTGGCCGAGCTGGCCAAGCAGTACACGCTGCCGACCTCCTCGTACACCATCACCTCGACCTTCGGGCAGGCCGGTTCGCTCTGGTCCTCCGGCTACCACACGGGTCTCGACTTCGCCGCGCCGACGGGCACGCTCATCAAGGCCGTCCACAGCGGCACCATCACCGAGGCGGGCTGGGCTGGTTCCTACGGCTACCGCACCATCCTGACCCTGGACGACGGCACCGAGCTCTGGTTCTGCCACCAGTCGTCGATCAGCGTCAGTGTCGGCCAGAAGGTCGCCACCGGTGACGTCATCGGCCGGGTGGGCGCGACCGGGAACGTCACCGGGGCCCACCTCCACCTCGAGGTCCACCCCGGCGGCAGCGCCGAGGGCATCGACCCGGCCGCCTGGCTGCGCGACAAGGGCCTCACCCCCTGAGCGGCACCCTCCGGCGCCCCTGAACGGCAACCTCCGACGGCACCCCTCGGTCGCTCCCCGGGCGGAACCCGTCCCGCGGACACCTGATCCAGCCCCGCAGCCCTGAGCCACCCCGGCAGCCCCGACGCCCTCCGCGTCGGGGCCGCCGATCTGTGCGGTGTGCGGGCGCCGTGCACAGGGGCCGTTCATCTGTTCTTCGCGTCACGCCCGGAATGGGCGGACGGTCCTCGTCCGTTGACACGAAGCATGACTGCTCTTCGCCGACTCGGCTCCTCCGACCTCGAGGTCTTCCCGCTCTCCCTGGGCGGCAACGTCTTCGGCTGGACCGCCGACGAGACGGCCTCCTTCGCCGTTCTCGACGCCTACGCGGCCGCGGGCGGGAACTTCGTCGACACCGCCGACTCCTACTCGGCATGGATCGACGGCAACAGCGGTGGTGAGTCCGAGACCGTCATCGGCAGGTGGGTGAAGGCCCGGGGCAACCGCGACGACGTCGTGATCGCCACCAAGGTGAGCCAGCACCCCGAGTTCCCCGGCCTGTCCGCCGACAACATCAAGGCAGCCGCCGACGCCTCGCTCCGCCGCCTGGGCACCGACCACATCGACCTCTACTACACGCACTTCGACAAGCCCGAGGTGCCCGTCGAGGAGATCATCGGCGCGCTCGACGAGCTGGTGCGGGCGGGCAAGGTGCGGCACATCGCGGCTTCCAACATCTCGCCCGAGCGGCTCCAGGAGTCCCTGGAGTTCTCCGACCGCGAGGGCCTGGCCCGCTACGTCGCCCTCCAGCCCCACTACAACCTGGTCTCCCGCGACACCTACGAGGGCCGCCTCCAGGACCTCGCCGGCCGCTTCGGCCTCGCCGCCGTCCCGTACTTCGCGCTGGCCGCCGGCTTCCTCACCGGCAAGTACCGGCCCGGTACGACGGTGGAGAGCGCCCGCGCCGCCGGCGCCGCCAAGCACCTCGACACGGAGCGGGGCCGGAACGTCCTCACGGCCCTGGACGAGGTCGCCCAGGCCCACGGCACCCACATCCCCACGGTCGCCCTGGCGTGGCTCGCCGCGCAGCCGACGGTCGCCGCGCCGATCGCCTCCGCGCGAACGGTCGAGCAGCTGCCCGCGCTGCTGGGGGTGGCGGAGCTGGAACTGACGGCACAGGAGATCACCCGGCTGAACCGGGCCTCGGCCTGACCTACCGGTGCGAGCGGGGGCCGTACGCCGGTCCGTGCCCCGGTCCGGGACCGTGCGCCGCCGGGCCCCCGTAGCCGTACCCGTACATCGGCCCCGCCGGACTTCCGTACATCGGCCCCGCCGGGTGTCCGAACCCGGCGCTGTGGCCCTGCCCGTGGGCCGCGGGACCCTGGCCGTACCCGTACACCCCGTACACCGGCCAGGGCGGCGCGGTCACCCTCACCGGCGGGGCCGTCACGCGGGCCGCGTGGTCCAGCGCGGGCCGGGCGAGGTCCTTGCGCCGCCACAGCTCGTCGAGCAACTCCCGCTCCCGGACGAGGAAGTCGGCGTCGGCCTGCCCCCGTCGGCTGCGGTACCGCAGAAACGCGAGGGCCGTCGCGTACGCCTCGTACCGCGCCACCTCGCGCGCCGCCGGCTTGCCGAGGTGCAGGCCGGCGTACTCCCGGGCCAGTCGGCGGGCCCGCATCGAGCCGAGCGCGAACGGCTCGGCCGGGGCGAGCCAGCCGGCGGCCGCGTAGGCGGGCAGTTCCTCGCGCACGGCACGCAGCTCGCGTTGCCGCGTCCACACCGCCAGCCAGGTCAGCAGCCCGAACGCGGGCACCATGAACGCCACGTACACGGCGAAGAACCCGAACTCGCCGAACGACGAGGAGCCGTTCCACAGGGCGTGCATGCCCATCGCGAGGAGCAGTCCGCCCAGCGGGAGCAGCACGCGCCGCAGCTGCCGGCGGTCCCCGGAGAACGCGGCGAAGCCGAAGCCGATGCCGGTCAGGACGGTGAACAGCGGGTGCGCGAACGGCGACATGACGACGCGTACGAAGAAGGTCGCGGCGGTGACGGACGCGACGCCGGTGTCGCCCGTGAGCCGGTCGGTACCGAAGGCGGTGCCCAGGTAGAGGATGTTCTCGGTGAACGCGAAGCCGGTGGCGGTGAGCCCGGCTATGACCACGCCGTCGACGATCCCGGTGAAGTGCCGCCTGCGGAAGAGGAACACCAGCAGGACGGCGGCGGCCTTCGCGGACTCCTCGACGATCGGCGCTATGACGGTCGCCCCGAGGGTGTCCGCGCCGGACGGGTCGGCGGTCGCGGTGGCTATCCATCGGGTCGCGAAGCTGTTGGCGATGATGGCTATCAGCGCCGCCGCGCACGCGCCCCAGGCGAAGGCGAAGAGGAGGTTCTGCCAGGGTCCGGGCTCGACCCGGTCCAGCCAGCGGAAGGCGGCGACCAGCAGCGGTACGGGCAGCACGGCGAGACCGAGCCCGACCAGGAACCCCTCCGTGCCGGTCTGTTCGCGCACCAGCGCGAGGATGACCAGGCCGGACAGTGCGAGCAGGGTGATCAGGGCCGCGTACCGCAGCTTTCCCCAGGTCCTCGGCCCGCCTCCGCCCCGGGGGGACACCCACCGCTGCCACCGGTGAGCGCGCCGGAGCACACCGTCCTCGGGTGCGCCGCCGGGATGCGGCGGACGGGGCGGAAACGGAGGACTGATGGCCACGGCATCGACCCTAACGAGGGAGAGGACTGTGGTGGAGGGGCAGGTCGGTCGGTGATCCTCTGGTGGGGCGGGACCTCGTTTCCCGACCGATTCCTCGACCGATTCCTCGGGCGGTCCTGATCGGTCCTCGGCCGGTCAGCGATCCCCGGGCTGGACGGGATGCTGTACGCGACGGAAGAGCAGATCGTTCACGACGTGACCCTTGTCCAGCCCCTGTCCCTCGAAACGGGTCAGCGGCCGGAACTCGGGCCGGGGCGCGAACCCGCCGTCGGCCTGCGTGTTCTCGAAACCGGGATGCGCGCTCAGCACCTCGAGCATCTGCTCGGCGTACGGCTCCCAGTCCGTGGCGCAGTGCACGGTCGCCCCCGGTTTCAGCCGCGTCGCGGCCAGGTCGAGGAACTCGGGCTGGATGAGGCGCCGCTTGTGGTGGCGCTTCTTCGGCCAGGGGTCGGGGAAGTAGACGCGCAGCCCGTCCAGCGAGTCCGCCGGCAGCATCTCGCGCAGCAGGATGATCGCGTCGCCGTTGGCCACCCGGACGTTGGTCAGCCCGGTGCGGTCCGCGAGGTTGAGCAGATTCCCCTGGCCGGGCGTGTGCACGTCCACCGCGAGGATGCCGGTCTCCGGGTCGGCGGCCGCCATCTGCGCGGTCGCCTCGCCCATGCCGAAGCCGATCTCCAGCACGACGGGGCGCTCGTCGCCGAACAGCTCGGCGAGGTCGACGTGGTGCCCGTCGATGTCGAGCCCCCACTTGGCCCACAGACGCTGCAAGGCGTCCGCCTGCCCTGCGGTCACCCGGCTGCGCCGGGGCTGGAAGCTGCGGATCCGCCGCTCGAAGTGCGACCCGGCGGGATCGGCCTTGGGCCCGTCGGGGAACCGGGGCTCTCCCTTGGCGCGGGTGTGCCGAACGGACTCGCCCGGGTGGTGCTCGCCACCGGGAAAGGGCTGGGGGGCTTCGGGGGTACTCACGGAATCAGACACAGTGAGGTCGATTTTACGGGTCGGCTCCAGGTGCCGACGGCGCCCGTGGGGTGGCCGCGAGCCCGGCATGCCGACGGCACCCGCGACCGCGCACACGGGCGGTACCGCGTCCGGCCGGGCATCGGTGCGGCACGGCACCCGACCGCTCACGCGTCGGCCAGAGCCGCCAGGGCCCGGCGGGCCACCTCTCGTCCGATCGGGAGGGAGGCGGTGGCCGCCGGCGAGGGCGCGTTCAGCACGTGGACCACCCGTGGCGCCTCCCGTATGAGGAAGTCGTCCACCAGAGTGCCGTCCCGCAGCACCGCCTGCGCCCGTACCCCGGCCGACGCCCGCACCAGGTCGCCCTCCTCCACCGCCGGCAGCAGCCGGCGCACCGCGTCCACGAACGCCCTCTTCGACACCGACCGCCGCAGCTCCCCCATCCCGTACCGCCAGTGCTGCCGGCCCATCCGCCACGCCCCGGGCCAGGCCGCCGTGGCCATCGCCTCGCGGGGCCGTACGACGCCCCAGCCGTACCCCTCCCGGGCCAGCGCCGGCACGGCGTTGGGGCCGACGTGCACACCCCCGTCGATCCCCCTGGTCAGGTGCACGCCCAGGAAGGGGAACGCCGGATCGGGCACCGGGTACACCAGCCCGCGCACCAGCTCGGGCCGCGCCAGCTCGTAGTACTCGCCCCGGAACGGCACGATCCGCACGTCGGGCTCGTCCCCGGTCAGCCGGGCCACCTCGTCGGAGTACAGCCCGGCGCAGTTCACCAGCACCCGACCCCGGACGACGTCCCCGCGCGCGGTGAGCACCGCCACCCCGTGCTCCGGCCGCCGGTCGATCCGCACGACCCGGGCGCCGTACCGGATGTCCGCCCCGGAGGCCCGGCCCAGCTGCCGTGCGACGGCCGAGTAGTCGCAGATGCCCGTCGTCCGCACCCGTATCGCGGCGAGCCCCCGGACCTCCGGCTCGTACTCGGCGATCTGGGCGGCGCCCAGTTCCCGGACCGGAATCCCGTTCTCCCGGCCGCGCTGCACCAGCGCGTGCAGCCGGGGCAGCTCCTCCCGGCTCGTGGCGACGATCAGCTTGCCGGTGACGGAGTGCGGGATGCCGTACTCGGCGCAGAACTTCGTCATCTCCGCCGCGCCCCGCACCGCGTACCGCGCCTTCAGCGATCCCGGCCGGTAGTAGATCCCGCTGTGCACGACCCCGCTGTTGCGCCCGGTCTGGTGGCGCGCCACCCCGGGCTCCTTCTCCAGCACCGTCACGCGGGTACCCGGGGCGGCACGCGTGATCGCGTACGCCGTGGACAGCCCCACGATGCCCCCGCCGACCACGAGCACGTCACAGTCGTAAGCGATCCTCGGCACGTGCACCACCTCCCGGCTTCGATAGTGCACTGCGCCACTGACAGTGGCTTCAAACCCGGGGCGGGCGTCCTGCCGGTCCGTGGCCCGGGGCCGTCAGGCCGGAGTCATCAGCAGGGGCCGGGCCCGCTCCCGCAGTTCCACCACCCGCGGCTCGTCGCCGTAGGGCTCCAGCCGGTGCAGGAGATCCTTGACGTACTCCGTGGTGCGGGCGGAGGAGATACGCCCGGCCACCTCCACGGCCCGCACGCCCTGCGCGCAGGCGGCGTCCAGGTTGCCCGACTCCAGTTCGGCGACCGCAGAGACGACGAGCCGCAGCCCGTGCGACCGGACGAACTCCTCCGTCGGCTGCGACAGCGCCTGCTCGGTGAACCTGCGCACCTGCCGCGGCGCCTTCAGGTCGCGGTAGCACTCGGCGGCGTCGGCGGCGAAGCGGTCGTAGGAGTAGAAGCCGAGCCAGGTCGGGTCGTGATCTCCGTCACGGGACCGCTCCAGCCAGCCCTCGGCGGCCTTCAGCGCCGCGCCGGCGGCCTGCGCGTCCCCGGCGCGTGCGTGCGCGCGTGCCTCGACGAGCCGGAAGAAGCTCATCGTGCGGGCCGTGGCCAGCCCCCGGTTGCGCTCCAGTGCCGCCTGCGCGAGATCGACGCCCTCGTCGCCGAAGCCGCGGTACGTGGCCTGGAGGGACATGGAGGCCAGGACATAGCCCCCGAGGGGCACGTCGGCCGCCGCGCGGGCGAGCCGCAGCGCCTGGATGTAGTAGCGCTGCGCGGCCTCCTGCTGACCGGTGTCGAACGCCATCCACCCCGCGAGGCGCGTCAGTTCGGCGCTCGCCCCGAACAGGGCCCGGCCGACCTCGTCGGAGTACGAGCCGAGCAGCAGCGGAGCCGCCTCCACCCGCAGGCACTCCGGCACCATGGACGAACGCCAGTCGCCGCCGCCGTACTTGGAGTCCCAGCGTCTGGCGTCCTCGGCGGCCTCCCGCAGCTTCTGCACATCGCTGTGGCCGACTTTGAGCGGTGCGCCGGACTCCTCCACGAGGTGTACCTCGCGCGCCACCGAACTGTCGGCCGGGGTTATCAGCCACCGTGAGGCGGGCGTCGCGTACGCGCTTACTGCGAACGATCCCGCCAGCGACTGCCAGATGCCCCCGGAACCGGCCCGGCGGCCGGCGAGGTCGAGGCGGTAGAGCTCCGTGGCCGAGCGCACGGCCTGGTTGACGTCCCTGGGGAAGGCGAGGCCCACCTCTGGTGCGGGATCCGCGTCCGCCAGGCCGATCTCGTGGAGCGGCACCGGACGGCCGAGCTTCTGGCCGATGGCGGCCGCGATGAGGTGGGGCGCGGCGCCCTGCGGCACCATGCCCTTCGACACCCAGCGCGCCACCGACGTCTTGTCGTAGCGAAGAGTCAACCCGCGTTGAGCGCCAAGATCGTTGACGCGTCGCGCGAGTCCTGCGTTGCTGATTCCCGCGAGGGCGAGAACGGTGCCGAGTTTTTCGTTCGGCCCGCGTTGCTCCCTGGACATTGCGCCACCCCTCGACACAGACGGCTGCCGCGCTGGCATAACCATGCGGCATTCGTAAACCCAGCGTAGTTCGCCGCATCCCAAGCGTTAAGGGGCATTCTTCCGGTTGGCGGGATTGTGGTCCGTACGAATGTCGGGGCGCCGGTACGGATCGTCGCGTCGTGCCCCCGCCGTGTGGCCGTGCGCCCGGCCGTGCGCTCTTCTCCGGCCACCGCGGGAGCGGTTCCATGGGCCGTGCGTGGGTCGGCCCGCTGTACTGGATCCAGTGGGCTGGGGGACACCGCCGCCTTCATCCCCGCGGGCGGCGGAGCGGTCCGGGAGGCGGCGTCCGCCTCCCGGGCCGGCGCGAGCCCTTGGCGGCACGCGCGTGTGTACGGAGCGTGTGCGAGGCCTGCGCGGGACGTTCTCGACGCGCGTCGCACCACGGGGATTTGGCCGAAAATCGACCCTCTGTTCTGTGGGGGACAACGCCTCCCACCATGGAAATCGAGGGCGCGCAGGGCGTCTTGGGGGAGCGTACCGGGGGCGCATTCACGTCGCAGACGCCGGGGTGCTCAACGACTCCCCCGCAAGCGCCGACGTGTTGACGCGGGTACAGTCCCCGGATCGCGAGCGGCGCCGCCTCCTTCTACGGCGCGTTCTTCGTGGCAGCATGGTGAACCGTTCGTACGGTGCACTCGGTTGTCCACAGCCTGTGGAGGCGTCCATGCGGTGGTTGGTGGGATGGAGCAGCACCGCCACGGGCGCGCTGGGCGGATCCGGCGGCTACGACGGCCGTCACGACGACGCCGCGTACGGAGGCCGGGTCGGGCACGACGGCGAGACCCTGCACCCGGTCGGCTCCCAACTCCTGTGGGGCGACCCCGATCCGCTGTGGGCCGTCGGCGACTGGCGCCCCGACGAGGTGCGGATCGTGAAGGCCGACGCCCGGACCCGGGTCGCGGTCCTCGGCACCTGCGGCGCGACGGACGAACAGCTGCGCGTCGGACTGTTCGCCGCGCGCGGAGGGGCACTTCGGCATCTGACGGCCTGGCCGGGCAGCTACACGGCGATCGTCCAGGTCGACCGGCGCATCACGGTCTGCGGCGATCTGGCGGGCGCGCGCCCGGTGTTCCACACGCCCTGGGCCGGTGGCACGGCGTACGCGACGGCCGCGCTCCCGCTGGCCGACCTCATCGAGGCCAACCTCGACTTCGGCCACCTGGCGGCGCTCCTGGCCGCCCCCGACGTACCGGCCGCGCTGCACGACTCCACCCCGTACGACGGCGTGCACCGCATTCCGCCGGGGCACGCGCTGATCCTTCGCGCCGGGGCCCGGGAGATCGCCGGATACGAGCCGGTCGCCTCGCTCGCCGTCGCGGCGCCCCCCGCCGACCCGGAGAGCGCGGTCGGCGCCGTACGCGACGCCCTCATCGAGGCGGTCCGCACACGGCTGGCCGCGCCCCGGCACGTCCCCGACATCGACCCCGGCCCGGTGCCCGGCATGGGGCCCGCGGAACGGCGTGCCGCGCGCGGGATGCCCGTTCCCGGCATCGGCGCCGACCTCTCCGGCGGTCCGGCCTCGGGCACGCTGGCGCTCCTCGCGGCGGGCCTGCCCGGCATGCCGGGCACGCTGCTGGGCCACGGTACGGGCGCGGGGGAGCGGCTGCTGGCCGTCACCTTCAACGACCTGGCCGTCGGCGGCCGCGAGGCCGAACTGGAACGGGCCGGCACCCTCGCGGCCAACCCGCGCCTGCACCACGTCGTGGTGGCCGGCGGCGAGGAGGCCCTGCCCTACGCCGACCTGGACGGCCCGCTGACCGACGAACCCGGCCCCAGCCTGGTCACGGCCGCCCGGCACCGCGCGCGCCTCGCGGCCGGCAGCGCGGACCACTTCACGGGCTACGGCGCCCGGCAGGTGCTGGACGCCCACCCGGCCCGCCTCGCGGACCTGTTGATGGACCGCAAACGCCGTCATCTGGTGCGCCCGGTGGCGGCCCTGACGAAGGCCGACGGCTCGGTGCTCGTCCCCGCGCGCGTGTACGGCGCGGCCCGCCGGCTGGCCCGCATGCCGTACCGCGCCGGCCTGGAGGGCCTGGCCGAACGCCTCATGCACCGAACCTTCGGCTCCGACGACCCCACAGGCGCCGTAGGGGCGTCGCTCGCCGCCCTCACCTGGGGTGGAGCGGGCCCGGCCGCGCGCTGGCTGACGGGGGAGGCGCTGGCTGAAGTATCGGTTCGCCTCCAAGGGGCCGCGCACCGTTCGGGCGTGGGTCCCGGCCAGCGGCCGGGCGACTACCGGGCCCGTGCGGCCCTCGCCCGGCACGCCATGGACCTGCGCGTCCTGGAGCAGGCCGCCGAGATCCGCTCCCAGCGACTGCACGCACCGTTCCTCGACAACCAGGTCGTCCGCGCGTGCCGCGCGCTCCCCGAGACCCTGCGCGTGCAACCGGGGGCGCGTGCCGCGATCCTGCGCACCGTCCTGAAGGGCGCCGGCGTCACCGACCTCCCGCCCGGCTGGGGCGCCCCCTCCCAGGCGTCCGCCACCGCGGCGGCCCGGGCGGGCCTGCGCATGGCCATGGACCCCCTGCTCACCCTCTTCGAGGCGCCCCTCCTCGCGGAGGCGGGTCTGATCGAGGCGAGAGTCGTCCGCAAGGCCCTCCGGGCCGCGGCGGCGGGCGAGCCCCTCCCCCTGGACGGCCTGGCCGACCTCATCTCCCTGGAACTCTGGCTGCGCCGCCTGCTGTCCCGCCGGGGCACCTGCTGGACGGGCACACCGGCACGCGCGCGTGCCGTACCGGCGGGCATCGCTCCCCAGAGACGGGCGGTCTCCTCCGGGGGGTGAGCCCCACCGACCACCCACCCCACGACCCACCGACCACCCACCGGCCACAAACCCCGTGCCCCACGCCTCACCCCCGGTGACAATGGGCGGGTGCGGTACAGAATTCTGGGCGTCACCCAGACAACGGACGACCAGGGCACCGCCGTACCCGTCCCCGGTCGCCGGCTTCGCGCCCTCCTGACGGCCCTGGCCCTCCGTCCGGGCCGCCTCACCGCCCCGGAGACCCTCATCGACGAGGTGTGGGCCGAGAACCCGCCCCAGGACGCCCCGGCCGCCCTCCAGGCACTGATCGGCCGTCTCCGCCGGGCCGTCGGCAAGGACGGCGTCACCTCCGCCCCGGGCGGATACCGCCTCGCCGCGACCGAGGACGACGTCGACCTCTTCGTCTTCGAACGGCTCGTGCGCGAGGGCGACGAGGCGCTGCGGCGAGGTGACGCGCCCACCGCCGCCCGCACCCTGGACGACGCCCTCGCCCTGTGGCGCGGCCCCGCCCTGGCCGACCTTCCCGACCGCACCGCGGCCACCCGCCCCGAGGCCCTCCGTCTGGAGGCCACCCGCGGTCGTGCCGAGGCGGACCTCCTCCTCGGCCGCGCCCGCGAAGCCGTACCGCGCCTGACCGAACTGGCCGCGGCGCACCCGTACGACGAGCCGCTGCACGTCCTCCTCATCCGCGCCCTGCGCGACACCGGCCGCGAAGCCGACGCCCTCGCCGCGTACGAGACCGCCCGCCGTACCCTCGCCGACGGACTCGGCACCGACCCGGGCCCGCACCTGCGCGCCCTGCACACCGAGCTCCTCCACCGCCCGGAACCGGCCCCCGGCACCCCGGCGGCCCAGGGCACCCCTGCGACCCACCACCCCGAACCGGTGACACCGCCGGCGTCCCGCAGCCCGCTCCGGCTCCCCGAACGCACCGGCAACATCCGTCCGCGGCTTACCTCCTTCGTGGGCCGGGAACCCGAGCTGCACGCCATCCGTTCCGCATTGCACAGGGCCCGTCTCGTCACCCTCACCGGACCGGGCGGCTCCGGAAAGACCCGTCTCGCCGAGGAGGCCGCCGCCGGGCTCCCCCAGGCGTGGCTGGCCGAGCTGGCGCCGCTCGACCGGCCGGAGGCGGTGCCGGGCGCGGTGGTCAGTGCCCTCGGTCTGCGCGAGACCGCCCTGATGACCACCGAGCTGGCGTCCCCGCAGGACGACCCGGTCGCCCTGCTCGTCGAGTACTGCGCCCCGCGCAGCCAACTCCTGATCCTTGACAACTGCGAACACGTCATCGGCGCGGCCGCCGCCCTCGCCGAGACCCTCCTCACCCGCTGCCCCGGGCTCACGATCCTCGCCACCAGCCGTGAACCCCTGGGCGTCCCGGGCGAGTCGGTCCGTCCGGTCGAGCCTCTCCTCCCCGACCAGGCGCACCGTCTCTTCACCGAGCGCGCGACCGCCGTCCGCCCCGACGCGACAGCCGCCCTGCTGCGGGACGAGCGGGCGATCGCGGAGATCTGCCGGCGGCTGGACGGACTGCCGCTCGCCATCGAACTGTCCGCCGCCCGGCTGCGGATGCTCACCCCGCGCCAGATCGCCGACCGCCTCGACGACCGCTTCCGCCTCCTCACCTCCGGCAGCCGCACGGTCCTGCCCCGCCAGCAGACCCTGCGTGCCGTCGTCGACTGGTCGTGGGACCTGCTCGACGAACCCGAGCGCACACTGCTGCGCGAGCTGTCCGTGTTCGCGGGCGGCTGGGACCTGGAGGCGGCGGAAGCCGTGTGCACCGGCCCGGTCGCGGACCTCGTCGGCGCGCTCGTCGACAAGTCCCTGGTCGTGGCCGCCCCGTGCGAGCGCGACGGCGGGGGCGGCATGCGCTACCGCATGCTGGAGACGATCCACGAGTACGCGACCGAACGCGCCGCCGAGCTACCCCGCTGCCGCGCGGCGGCCCGACGGCGCCACCGCGCGTGGGTGCGCGCCCTCGTCGAACGGGCCGACCCGCTGCTGCGCTCCGCCGGGCAACTTCCCTGGATCTCCCGCCTGGAGACCGAACTGGACAACATCCGGGTGGCCCTCCAGCGCGCGCTCACGGCGGGCGACGAGGAGGAGGCCATCGCCCTCTGCCTCGCCACGGGCTGGTTCTGGTGGCTGCGCAACTACCGTCGCGAGGGCGCCGAGTGGACCGACCGGACCATGCGCCTGAGCGCCGTCCTCGACACTTTGGACCTCCCGCACACCCAGGGCGCCCAGAACACTCAGGGCGCCCAGGACACCGAGGGCACCGAGGGCACCCCTGAGGAAGCCTCGTCCGGCGTGCCGTCGCCCCTGCCCGCCGATCTCACCGCCCGCATGGCCGCCCTCGACCCCGTCGACGCCCTGCTCGGCACCGAGGCCGCCACGGAGACCGCCCACCCCCGGCACACCCAGCGGATGAACCTGCGGATGCTGAACCTGTTCCTGCTGTCGGAGTCCGAGCCGAGGGACTTCGTGGCGGACCCGCGCTACCAGGAGTACCTGGTCCGCCTGCGCGCCGACTACGAGCCGGGCGGCCCCCGGGCGGCGCGTATGCCGGGCCTGCTGTGGCCGCTGACGGCCTTCCAGATGAGGGACATGGTGGACGTCCGCGCGGTCCTGGACCGCGCCGTCGCCAACTGCCGGGTCCACGGCGGCGACTGGGAGCTCGGCTGCGCCCTGATGTTCCGCACCCACATGGTCGTCGACTCGCCCGGCGGACTGCACGGCGTGGACGACGACCTGGCGGAGCTGCGCGAGCTCAGCCTGCGCGTCGGCGACCGCTGGATGCGGGCCCAGGTGTGCGGCGCGGCCGGCGAGGCGGAGATGGCGCGCGGCCGTTTCGTGGAGGCGGAGAGCGAGTATCGCGAGGCGCTGCGCCTCGCCTACGAGGTCGGGGCATACGCCGAGTCGCCGTTCCTGATCGCCCGGCTCGCGGAGATCGCCTACCGCTCGGGTGACGTCGAGGGCGCCCTGGCCACGCTGGACGAGGCGGACGGTGCCGCCGACCGCTACGGCGTGCCCGACGTCCGGGCGTTCGTCCTCCTGCTGCGCTCCCACATCGCGTTGCAGGAGGGCGAGGTGGCACACGCGCGCGTGCTCTGCGACGAGGTCCGCGTGGCGGCCGCGGCGGGCACCCCGCCGCCCCAGTTCCTCGCGGCACTGAACATGCTCGACGCGGATCTCACCGCCGCCGAACGCGGCCCCGCGCACGGCCTGCCGATGCTCGCCGACACGCTGCGCCGGTCGGTGGCCGACCAGTGCGCCGAGACGGTCACGGCGGCGATCCTGGACGGCGCGGCGGATCTGCTGACCCGGCTCGGGGACCACCCGCGCGCGACCCGTCTCCTGGCGGCCGCCGACACCCTGCGCGGCCCCCACCCGCGGCCCGCCCCGCAGCAGGCCCGCGCCGAGCTCGCCGAGACGGCGGCCCGCGAGGCCCTGGGCACCGAGCGCTGGGCGGCGGAGCGCGCCCTGGGCATGCCGCTGACGGTGACCGACGTCCTGCGCGAGCTCACGGACAGCGTGCACGACCACCCGGCCGGACCGCCGGCCGCGACGGCGCAGACGCCTACGAGCAGGTGAACCCGGAGTCCGCCCAGTCCGCGAGCGCCACCGAGTCGAGGCCGTTGTGCGGCTCGACCACCAGACGCACCGTGGTGCGGCCGGTGAGGTTCACGTGGACGGGCACCGCCGGGTCGCCGCCCTTGATCGCACCGGACGCCCAGACCCGGCGTCCGTCGGCGTAGACGGCGAAGGAGACCTTGCCGAGCTTCATCGTCAGGTCGTCGACGCCGACGAACGCGTCGTAGGAGGTGCACGCCCGGTTGAGGTCGACGGTCACGGAGGAGTCGCCGTGCACGGTCACCCCACGCTCGTACCACCGGTCCGCGATGGACAGCCCGTACCGCTGCCACACCCAGCTGCTGCCGCCGAGCCGGATCTCGGGTCCGGCTCCGTCACCGGTGACGTCGAAGGACAGCCCGCCCAGGGGATAGACGGCCGGGCCGGGCGGCGGCGTGGGTGCCGGAGTCGGCGTGGGCGTGGGGGTCGCGGTGGGGGTCGCAGTCGCGACGGGGGTCGGTGTCGGGCTGGGCGTGGGCGTCGGTTCCGGGGCGGGCGTCGACTCGACGGCGCGGGCCGGTGTCGGGGCGTCCGCCGGGACGATCGCCGCAGGCTGCGGCCCGCGCTCCTTCGTGGGCGTGGGAGTGGGCGTCGGCTCCTCGGGCCGGGCGACCGGGGCCGGCGCGGACGCCGGGGGTGCGGCGGCCTCGGGCCGCTGAGCGGCGGGACCGCCCTGGCCGCCGACGAGCGCGAGGGCCACGGCGGCGGCCGCCACCGCGACCACCCCGGCGGCGATCCCGGCCTTCACGGGGGCGCCCAGCCCCTCCGAGGCCAGCGCGCCGCCACCGGTGCCCGCACCACCCGAGGAACCGCTCGCCGCGGCGGCCGCGCCCGCGACGCCCGCCGCCCCCGCTCCGGCACCGCCGGTGATGAGCGCCACCGCCTTGGCGTACCCGGCGGCACCGAACCAGCCGATGACCGCGAGGGGCACGACGGCGGGGATGCTGCCGGCGACCTCCTCGATCTGGAGGGCGGCCAGCCGGCATTTGGCGCACTCCTCCAGGTGCTTGCGCAGCCCCCGTTCGGCGCGGGTGCGCAGCCTGCGGCGGGCGTAGGTGCCGAGCTGGTCGGCGTAGCCGGCGCATTCCTCGTCGCTGGTGAGGGTGGCGCTGACATGCGCCTGGAGGTAGGCCTGCTTGAGGCCTTCCCGGGCGCGGCTGGCGAGCACGCGCGTGCCGTTGGCGTCGAGGCCGAAGAGCATGGCGACCTCGCTCGGCGACTCGTCCTCGACCTCGGTGTGCCACAGCACCGCCTGCCAGCGCTCGGGCAGAGAGCGGAAGGCCTGCATGGCCATGGACTGTTCGGCCTCGTGCATGGCGCGGACGTCGGCGCCCAGTTCCAGGCCCGCTCCGAAGGAGCCGTCGGACACCGTGCCGCCGCCGGCGCCTTCGCCGGAGCGGGCGGACTGAGTGGCGAACACCGCGAAGTCGTCGACGAGTTGCTCCCGCTTCGCCGTCTGCGTCCAGCCCGCGGCCACCCGCCGGACGCAGGTGAGGAGGTAGGCGCGGACGGCGTACTCGGGTCCCGAGCCGCCGCGCACCGCCTGGAGCATGCGGGCGAACACCTCGGCCGTGAGGTCGTCGGCGGTGTACGCGTCCCGGCAGCAGGTGCGGGCGTAGCGGCGCACGGCGTCGGCGTGCCGCCGGTACAGCTCCTCGTACGCCGTGTCGTCGCCCGAGCGCATCCGGCCGATCAGGTCGGTGTCGGCCGGCGGCAGGTCCCGCGGCGGCGGCAGGGCCACCTCGGCACGCCGCTCGCGCTGGGCCGGCACGGTGCCCTCGGACGGGTCGTCGAGCGGAGGTACCGCCGGTCGTACCGGCGGACGGGCCATCGGATCGGCCGGACGGCCGACCGTCGGACCGCCCAGGGGCCCGCTCGCGCGTCCGCCCTGGCTCGGCACCTGCGGTGAGGTCAGGCCGTCGGCCTCCGTGTCACCGTCACCGGCCGGACCGAGCGACTCGTCCCCACCGTCAACACTCATCGCGGAACGCCCCCGCCGTTGGCCCATCCAGTCCTGACCACCGGGTCAGAGTGCCATATTGGCTTTTGGTCAGAACCCCGTCGGACGGAACGTCCACTCGTCTGTGGAGACCCGACCCCATCCGGTACCGGCTTCCACCCGTACCGGGAAGACGCAACTCCCGTGCCGTAGGCGTCAGTTGTGTTTCCCGGCGGGCGTGTCCCGGATTTCCGGCGCGGTGGACGAGGGCGGGAGTCCCGCGGCACTCCCGCCCCACCGTCACCCTTTCGAGCCACCCGACCGGAAGCCGCCGGCACCGCCGGCGCCGTCGGCCCCGGCCCTCACGAGGAGGGACGCGACCGCAGGCCCTCCAGCAGGATGTCCAGCAGCCGCGCCGACGCCGCCGCCTGCTGAGCCGGATCCGGCAGCGAGGGCGCCGCCGTCGCGATGACCAGCAGCACGTCCGACACCGACACGTCGGCGCGCAGCTCGCCCGCCTCCCGCGCCCGCTCCACCAGCAGGCCCACGACGTCGAGCAGTGCCGCCGCCCCGGCGTCGTCGACGGCGGCCGTCGTGCCGTCGCCCGCGACGAGCCGCAGTTCGCCACCGCCCGACTGGGTCCGCTGCTGCGGCACCCGCGCCTCTTCGGCCGGCGCCGCCTCGGCGCCGTCCTCCGCGACGCCGACCCGCAGCACCTGCGGTGGCAGCAGCCGCCCGGCACCGGACGCCACGGACGTCCGCAGGAAGCGCGACAGCGCCGACCACGGCTCGTCCTCCTGGCCGAGCGCCGTCCGCGCCTGGTCGGTCAGCCGGGACGTCTCCTCCTCGGCTATCCGCCGCACCAGGACGTCCTTGCTCGGGAAACGCCGGTAGACCGTGCCGACCCCGACCCGCGCGCGCCGCGCCACGTCCTCCATCGGCGCGCCGTAACCCAGCTCGCCGAAGACTTCGCGCGCCGCCCGCAGTACGTGCTCGAGATTGCGCTGTGCATCCACCCGCAGGGGTGCCGTCCGCGCGCTTTCGCCGCGTCCGCCGCCCACTGCCGTACCGACCGCGCCGCCTGGTGACAGGGCCGACGCGGACGACCAATGCGAGTTGTGAGTGTGCATGAATGTTCCCCCGGTAATGACGTCTCCCCCCGGAGACTCTCCCCGCCATAGAAAGTCGGGGGCGTGGAACACAGGGGGCGGCCTCCCCGGGCCCACCCGTCGCAGACCCGCAGAGCACTTCCCCCTGACACCCCGTCGACACACGAACATAGTTGAGAGGGAGTCAATTCAGAAGGGGCAGGTTCCGCACGGAGCGCCCCCCGATCGGAGTACGGGCGGTATACGTCCCGATTACACCCCTTCGTGCACCCCGGCGCACCACCCCTGACCTGCGCTTCTGCCACGCACTCCGGTGTTTCGGCCAACCCTGCGCACACCCGACTCGCGGTCACACAAATTGTCGGGGCTGTGGACAAACTCCGGCGGCCGGTGCGTCATGGGATGGTGAAGGAACGTGCGCGCATTCTCGTTGTCGGCGGCGGCTACGTCGGGATGTACACGGCCCTGCGGCTCCAGCAGAAGCTGAAACAGGAACTCGGCCGGGGCGAGGCCGAGATCACGGTCGTCACACCCGACCCGTACATGACCTACCAGCCCTTCCTCCCCGAGGCCGCCGCGGGCTCCATCTCACCCCGGCACGTCGTCGTGCCCCTGCGCCGCGTCCTGCCGCACTGCCGGGTCGTGGTCGGCGAGGTCACCGCCGTCGACCACGCCAAACGCAGCGCCACCCTCACCACCCTCGCCACCGACGAAGAGGGCACCGGCCCCCGACAGCTGACGTACGACGAACTCGTCCTCGCGCCCGGTTCCGTCTCCCGCACGCTGCCGATCCCCGGCCTGGCCGACCACGCCATCGGCTTCAAGACCGTCGAAGAGGCCATCGGGCTGCGCAACCACGTCATCGAACAGATGGACATCGCCTCCTCCACGCGCGACCCCGCGATCCGCGACGCCGCCCTCACCTACGTCTTCGTCGGCGGCGGCTACGCGGGCGTGGAGGCGCTCGGCGAGCTGGAGGACATGGCCCGCTACACCACGCGCTACTACCACAACGTCAAGCCCGAGGACATGAAGTGGATCCTGGTCGAGGCCTCCGACCGGATCCTGCCGGAGGTGGGCGCCGACATGGGCCGCTACACCGTCAGTGAGCTGCGCCGTCGCAACATCGACGTACGCCTCGACACCCGCCTGGAGTCCTGCGCCGACCGGATCGCCGTCCTCAGCGACGGCGCCCGCTTCCCGACCCGTACGGTCGTGTGGACCGCCGGCGTGAAACCCCACCCGCTCCTCGCCGCCACCGACCTCCCGCTGAACGCACGAGGTCGGCTGAAATGCACCCCCGAGCTGACCATCGACGGCGTCACGCACGCGTGGGCGGCCGGGGACGCCGCCGCCGTTCCCGACGTGACGGCCGACGAGCCCGGCAAGGAGACGGCGCCGAACGCCCAGCACGCCGTCCGCCAGGCCAAAGCCCTCGCCGACAACATCGTGCGCTCGCTGCACGGCGAACCCCTCCGCCCGTACTCCCACAAGTACGTCGGCTCGGTCGCCTCGCTCGGCCTCCACAAGGGCGTCGCCCACGTCTACGGACGCAAGCTCAAGGGCTACCCGGCCTGGTTCATGCACCGCGCGTACCACCTCAGCCGCGTGCCCACCTTCAACCGCAAGGCACGCGTGCTCGCCGAATGGACCCTCTCCGGGCTCTTCAAACGGGAGATCGTCTCCCTCGGATCACTCGAACATCCCCGCGCTGAGTTCGAACTCGCTGCCGGTGGAAAGCCTTCTGACGAGTCCTCCGGCGACCCGAAGGGGTCGTCCTGACCGGATCCAGGAACTCCACCGACCGCCCCCACGTCTGACGAATGTCGGCCCGGACGGCGGCCACACTGCCAGACTGCTCCCTGCTCCAGTCCCTCCCGAGCTTCCCGGCGGGCCACCACCCGCCCCCCGACCCACGAGGCCGTTCCACGTGCTCCACCCCCGGTGCTGTAACAATGTGCGGCCACCGCCGCGCGGCCCCGCAGCCCAGGCCGGGCCCGGAGCCGGGCCGCCGACGACTACACGAGGCAAGGATTCGTGAACTTCACGCGCTGGAGCGCCCGGCTCCCCGGAACGCAGCGCCGCGCCGCCGCGCGAGCCGAGCACCCGGTCACCACCACGGACCGGCGGAGCGAAGGCTCCGTACCCGCGGCCCGCGCCGAACGGCTCACCGACGAACCGCCCCCGGTGCCCGCCGTCGACGAACTCCCGGTCCGTGAGGTCCTCGACCGCGTTCCGGCCCTCGTCGCCCTCGTCCACGGCCCCGACCACCGTCTCGCCTACGTCAACGACGCCTACGCGGCGGCCTTCGGCGTCCGCTCCTGCGGCCGGCCCGCCGCCGAGGCGCTCCCCGAGCTCCGCGACCTCGGCCTCATGCCCCTGCTCGACCAGGCCCTGCGCAGCGGCAAGCCCCGCACCCTGAAGTCCCGCAAGGCCCCCGACGGCCGTTCCTACACCTTCACCTGCACCCCGGCCGCCGAGGACAACGGCAAGGGGACGGTCCTGATCTTCGCCACCGACGTCACCGACCACGCCGAGGCCGCCGAACGCCTGAGAACCAGCGAACGCCGCCAGCGCGAGACCGCCGTCACCCTCCAGCGCTCCCTGCTCCCCCAGGAGCTCGAAGAACCCGACGACCTGCGCATCGCCGCCACCTACCAGCCCGGCGGCACCGAAGCGGCGGTCGGCGGCGACTGGTACGACGTCATCACCCTCGGCGGCGGCCGCACCGCCCTCGTCATCGGCGACGTCATGGGCCGAGGCGTCCGAGCGGCAGCCGTCATGGGCCAGCTCCGCACGGCGGTCCGGGCCTACGCCCGCCTCGACCTGCCCCCGCACGAGATCCTCCAGCTCCTCGACGGCCTCGCCACGGAGATCGACGCCAACCAGATCGCCACGTGCGCGTACGCCATCCACGACCCCAACGAGGGCCGACTGGTGTACGCCTCCGCGGGCCACCTGCCCATCCTGGTCCGCGACGACAGCGGCACCGTCCTGCGCGCCGACGAACCCACCGGACCGCCCCTGGGCACCGGCGGCTGGATGCACGCCTCCGGCTCGATCCCCCTCGGTCCCGGCTCGACGGCCGTCCTCTACACGGACGGCCTGGTCGAACGCAGGAACGAAGACCTCGACGAAGGCATCGCGTCCCTGGAACGCGCCCTGTCCGGCGCGACCGGCACCCCCCAGGTCGTCTGCGACCGCCTCGTCCGCTCGGCCGGCGTCACCGCCGACCACGACGACGACGTCGCCGTCCTGGTCCTCCAGCAGCCGGCCCGCACCGGCCCCGCCGGCGAGCTGTTCCGCAACGCGGCCCTGGAGCTGCTCGGCGGCGTCGAGGCGGCCCCACGCGCGCGTGCCTTCGCCTCCGGCGTCCTGACCAGCTGGCGCTTCCCGCCCGACCTGCACGACCTCGGCGTCCTCGCCGCCAGCGAACTCGTCGCCAACTCCCTCCAGCACGGCACCCCGCCCATGCGACTGCGGCTGCGCCGCACCGACCGCCGCCTGATCATCGAGGTCACCGACGGCGACGACCATCTCCCGCGCCGCCGCCGCGCCGAACCGGGTGACGAGTCCGGCCGAGGCATCGCCATCGTCGCCACGATCGCCACCCACTGGGGCAGCCGCCGCACCCCGGGCGGTGGAAAGGCCGTGTGGTGCGAGTTCGTCCTGCCGAAGCCCGCGGAGTGACAGCAGGCGGGCAACCGGCGGGGCCCGGCGCGGCGGCAGGCGGTACGCCTCGGCCGGACCACGGACCACAGCCCCCGCCGACACGAAAGGCGGCCGCCGCCCTCCCGGACGACGACCGCCTCTCCCACCCGCCTCACGCTTCGGCGGCCACCGGCTCCGCCACCGCGCCGCCTCGCGCGACCACGCGCTTCCGCATCAGCCACGGCTGATCCTGGACGGCGGTCAGCTGCCGCCCCAGCCGCAGCGCCAGACCGGTGATCCCCAGCGAGAACAGCAGGAACGTCACGATGTACGGCGCGTGCAGCGAGGCCCCCATCGGACCGCCCACCGCCGGCCCGACAGCCAGTGCGAGCTGCTTCACCAGGGCGAACGCCGAGTTGTACTGCCCCACCAGACCGGCCGGCGCCAGATCGGCCACCAGCGGCGCGAGCGTCGGCGACAGCATCGCCTCACCCAGCCCGAACAGCGCGTACGTCGACACGAACGCGGCCGTAGCCATCTCCTGGCTGCCGTGGCCGAGCCCGGCGTACCCGGCGACGACCCACGCGAGAGCCCAGACCAGCCCCACGGCCGCGATCACCCGGGACCGCTTCTGCCGCTCGACGAACTTCAGCACGGCGAACTGCGCGACCACGATCATCGCGGTGTTGGCGGCGAGCGCGGTCCCGAGCGCGGACGTCGAGATCCCGGCGGCCTCGACGCCGTAGGCGCTCAGCCCCGACTCGAACTGCCCGTAGCAGGCGAAGAACAACACGAAGCCCAGCACACTCAGCTGCACCATGGCCCGGTTGCCGAGCAACTGCTTCCAACTGCCCCCGATGGCCCTCGGGGCGTCCTCGACACGCGGGGCATGCGGCAGACGCACGGTCGACAGCACCCCGGCCAGCAGCAGGAACATCGCCGCCTCGATGGCGAACAGCAGGGTGAACGAGGACACGCGCGAGGTGTCGACGAGATGCCCGCCGATCAGCCCACCCACCCCGAGCCCGAGGTTCTGCAGGAAGAACTGCGTCGCGAACGCCCGCGACCGGGTCTCCGCGGTCGAGCAGTCCACGATCATCGTCGCCAGCGCCGGCTGCATCACCGCCTGCCCGGCACCGAGCGCGGCCGCGGCGAGCAGTACGGCGGTGGCGCTGCCGGCGAGCCCCAGGCTCAGCGCGCCCAGCGCGGCGGTGACCAGGGCGGCGAGCAGGACCGGCAGCGGGCCGCGTCGCACGATCGCCCTACCGGCGAACGGCAGCACGATCAACGCGGCCACGGCGAAGACGGCGAGGACGAGCCCCGCCGTCATGCCACCCAGCCCCCGCACCTGCGCCACATAGACGTACAGGTAGGGGACCGTGAAGCCCAGTCCGAACGCGCTGAGTGCGTTGCCCACGTGGATCCGGCGCATCGCTGCGCCCCTCGCCCTGGTCACGTTCACCTCTCTCAGGTAGTCGTCGTCGGCACCAAGGGGAGAGGGAGAGCGGGGTACTTCCGCTGCCTCAGTACTTAGAACCGAAGACTTCGAAGCTAAAGTTAGAAGCTAAACTGTACACCTCCAAGAACTTCAATGCGAACGAGCCACGTGCGATACTTACGTGCATGGGCGACACCCCCGGCACGGTCGGCACCGGCAGCGGCGGCGAGCCGACCCTCGAAGAGCAGATCGCGGCCTATCAGCGCGAATTCCAGGACCTCGACCCCCAGGTCGAGAAGATCGTCTCGGCGCTCTCCCGCCTCAACCGCCGGATGAACGTCGCCTACGGTCGCCAGACCGCGGACCTCGGCATCAGCAACGCCGAGTGGGAGGTCCTCAAGGCCCTGGTCCTCTCCGGCGCCCCGTATCGCCTGGGGCCGAGCGATCTGGCCAAGCGCCTGGGCCTGACACCGGCCGCGATGACCCACCGCATCGACCGCATGCTCGCCGAAGGACTGGTGACCCGGGAGCGGGACGAGTCCAACCGGGTACGCGTGATCGTCGAGCTGACGCCCGAGGGTCGCGAGAAGTGGCTGGAGGCGATGCGCATGGCCACGGTCTTCGAGGAGGATCTCCTCCAGGACCTCTCCGCGGACGAGCGGACGGTTCTGGGCGAGGTCCTGACCAGACTGCTGCGCAGGGTGGAGCACGCCCAGCCCGACGCCGGCGGCCGCCTCAGCGACCTCGACTGAGCAGCCGATCCCGGTCGCTCGAAAAGATCTTGACAGGGGTGGTTGACATCCCCCCTCCAGGGTCCGTAGAGTTCTTCGGGTTGCCGGGGAGCCGTAACGGTTCTTCGACAGCACCTCCGCCGCAGTAGCGGCACCACAAACCACCAGCAAGATCTCCCAACGGGATCGAATTCGGCGTGCCCGAATTCAATTCGATTTGGGGCCGGCAGCCCGATTAGGAACTGCCGAGCGGATCCGCTAAGGTTTGAGACGTCGGAACGGCCCAACAGCCGGGAAGACAAGCCCCCTCTGACTGGGAATCAGGCCCGAAAGGATCTGATAGAGTCGGAACCGCCGGAAAGGGAAACGCGAAAGCGAAAACCTGGAAAGCACCGAGGAAATCGGGTCGAAAAAAGATCTGATAGAGTCGGAAACGCAAGACCGAAGGGAAGCGCCCGGAGGAAAGCCTGAGAGAGTCTCTCGGGTGAGTACAAAGGAAGCGTCCGTTCCTTGAGAACTCAACAGCGTGCCAAAAATCAACGCCAGATATGTTGATACCCCGTCCCCGGCAGTGATAGCCGGAGATGAGGTTCCTTTGAAACAAAACACAGCGAGGACGCTGTGAACGGCCGGGCTTATTCCGCCTGGCTGTTCCGCTCTCGTGGTGTCGTCCCGATTACGGGAAAACATTCACGGAGAGTTTGATCCTGGCTCAGGACGAACGCTGGCGGCGTGCTTAACACATGCAAGTCGAACGATGAACCACTTCGGTGGGGATTAGTGGCGAACGGGTGAGTAACACGTGGGCAATCTGCCCTTCACTCTGGGACAAGCCCTGGAAACGGGGTCTAATACCGGATAACACTTCCACTCGCATGGGTGGAGGTTAAAAGCTCCGGCGGTGAAGGATGAGCCCGCGGCCTATCAGCTTGTTGGTGAGGTAATGGCTCACCAAGGCGACGACGGGTAGCCGGCCTGAGAGGGCGACCGGCCACACTGGGACTGAGACACGGCCCAGACTCCTACGGGAGGCAGCAGTGGGGAATATTGCACAATGGGCGAAAGCCTGATGCAGCGACGCCGCGTGAGGGATGACGGCCTTCGGGTTGTAAACCTCTTTCAGCAGGGAAGAAGCGAAAGTGACGGTACCTGCAGAAGAAGCGCCGGCTAACTACGTGCCAGCAGCCGCGGTAATACGTAGGGCGCAAGCGTTGTCCGGAATTATTGGGCGTAAAGAGCTCGTAGGCGGTCTGTCACGTCGGATGTGAAAGCCCGGGGCTTAACCCCGGGTCTGCATTCGATACGGGCAGACTAGAGTGTGGTAGGGGAGATCGGAATTCCTGGTGTAGCGGTGAAATGCGCAGATATCAGGAGGAACACCGGTGGCGAAGGCGGATCTCTGGGCCATTACTGACGCTGAGGAGCGAAAGCGTGGGGAGCGAACAGGATTAGATACCCTGGTAGTCCACGCCGTAAACGGTGGGAACTAGGTGTTGGCGACATTCCACGTCGTCGGTGCCGCAGCTAACGCATTAAGTTCCCCGCCTGGGGAGTACGGCCGCAAGGCTAAAACTCAAAGGAATTGACGGGGGCCCGCACAAGCAGCGGAGCATGTGGCTTAATTCGACGCAACGCGAAGAACCTTACCAAGGCTTGACATACACCGGAAAGCATTAGAGATAGTGCCCCCTTGTGGTCGGTGTACAGGTGGTGCATGGCTGTCGTCAGCTCGTGTCGTGAGATGTTGGGTTAAGTCCCGCAACGAGCGCAACCCTTGTTCTGTGTTGCCAGCATGCCCTTCGGGGTGATGGGGACTCACAGGAGACTGCCGGGGTCAACTCGGAGGAAGGTGGGGACGACGTCAAGTCATCATGCCCCTTATGTCTTGGGCTGCACACGTGCTACAATGGCCGGTACAAAGAGCTGCGAAACCGTGAGGTGGAGCGAATCTCAAAAAGCCGGTCTCAGTTCGGATTGGGGTCTGCAACTCGACCCCATGAAGTCGGAGTTGCTAGTAATCGCAGATCAGCATTGCTGCGGTGAATACGTTCCCGGGCCTTGTACACACCGCCCGTCACGTCACGAAAGTCGGTAACACCCGAAGCCGGTGGCCCAACCCCTTGTGGGAGGGAGCTGTCGAAGGTGGGACTGGCGATTGGGACGAAGTCGTAACAAGGTAGCCGTACCGGAAGGTGCGGCTGGATCACCTCCTTTCTAAGGAGCACTTCTTACCGATCCCTTCGGGGTGAGGTCAGAGGCCAGTACATCGGCGTACGTCCGATGCTGGTTGCTCATGGGTGGAACGTTGATTATTCGGCATTCTCAGTCATCTCGGGCTGCAAGTACTGTTCTTCGGAGCGTGGAAAGCATGATCATGAGTGGCGAGGGTGCCGGGCACGCTGTTGGGTATCTGAGGGTATGGCCGTATGGCTGCCTTCAGTGCCGGCCCCAGTGAACTCGCCGAGTGTGGCGGGGTGATGGGTGGCTGGTCGTTGTTTGAGAACTGCACAGTGGACGCGAGCATCTGTGGCCAAGTTTTTAAGGGCGCACGGTGGATGCCTTGGCACCAGGAACCGATGAAGGACGTGGGAGGCCACGATAGTCCCCGGGGAGTCGTCAACCAGGCTTTGATCCGGGGGTTTCCGAATGGGGAAACCCGGCAGTCGTCATGGGCTGTCACCCGCTGCTGAACACATAGGCAGTGTGGAGGGAACGCGGGGAAGTGAAACATCTCAGTACCCGCAGGAAGAGAAAACAACCGTGATTCCGGGAGTAGTGGCGAGCGAAACCGGATGAGGCCAAACCGTATACGTGTGAGACCCGGCAGGGGTTGCGTGTGCGGGGTTGTGGGATCTCTCTTTCACAGTCTGCCGGCTGTGAGACGAGTCAGAAACCGTTGATGTAGGCGAAGGACATGCGAAAGGTCCGGCGTAGAGGGTAAGACCCCCGTAGTCGAAACATCAACGGCTCGTTTGAGAGACACCCAAGTAGCACGGGGCCCGAGAAATCCCGTGTGAATCTGGCGGGACCACCCGCTAAGCCTAAATATTCCCTGGTGACCGATAGCGGATAGTACCGTGAGGGAATGGTGAAAAGTACCGCGGGAGCGGAGTGAAATAGTACCTGAAACCGTGTGCCTACAAGCCGTGGGAGCGTCGGACGGAGAGCTTGCTCTTCGTCTCGTGACTGCGTGCCTTTTGAAGAATGAGCCTGCGAGTTTGCGGTGTGTTGCGAGGTTAACCCGAGTGGGGCAGCCGTAGCGAAAGCGAGTCCGAATAGGGCGTTTCAGTAGCACGCTCAAGACCCGAAGCGGAGTGATCTAGCCATGGGCAGGTTGAAGCGGAGGTAAGACTTCGTGGAGGACCGAACCCACCAGGGTTGAAAACCTGGGGGATGACCTGTGGTTAGGGGTGAAAGGCCAATCAAACTCCGTGATAGCTGGTTCTCCCCGAAATGCATTTAGGTGCAGCGTCGTGTGTTTCTTGCCGGAGGTAGAGCACTGGATAGGCGATGGGCCCTACCGGGTTACTGACCTTAGCCAAACTCCGAATGCCGGTAAGTGAGAGCGCGGCAGTGAGACTGTGGGGGATAAGCTCCATGGTCGAGAGGGAAACAGCCCAGAGCATCGACTAAGGCCCCTAAGCGTACGCTAAGTGGGAAAGGATGTGGAGTCGCACAGACAACCAGGAGGTTGGCTTAGAAGCAGCCACCCTTGAAAGAGTGCGTAATAGCTCACTGGTCTAGTGATTCCGCGCCGACAATGTAGCGGGGCTCAAGCGTACCGCCGAAGTCGTGTCATTCATACAATAGGGCCAACGCCTGTATGGATGGGTAGGGGAGCGTCGTGTGCCGGGTGAAGCAGCCGCGGAAGCGAGTTGTGGACGGTTCACGAGTGAGAATGCAGGCATGAGTAGCGATACACACGTGAGAAACGTGTGCGCCGATTGACTAAGGGTTCCTGGGTCAAGCTGATCTGCCCAGGGTAAGTCGGGACCTAAGGCGAGGCCGACAGGCGTAGTCGATGGATAACCGGTTGATATTCCGGTACCCGCTGTGAAGCGTCAAACATCGAACCAGGCGATGCTAAGTCCGTGAAGCCGTTCCGGACCCTTCGGGGAAAGGAAAGTGGTGGAGCCGACGAACCAGACTTGCAGTAGGTGAGTGATGGGGTGACGCAGGAAGGTAGTCCATCCCGGGCGGTGGTTGTCCCGGGGTAAGGGTGTAGGACGAACGGTAGGCAAATCCGCCGTTCACATAGTCTGAGACCTGATGCCGAGCCGATTGTGGCGAAGTGGATGATCCTATGCTGTCGAGAAAAGCCTCTAGCGAGTTTCATGGCGGCCCGTACCCTAAACCGACTCAGGTGGTCAGGTAGAGAATACCGAGGCGTTCGGGTGAACTATGGTTAAGGAACTCGGCAAAATGCCCCCGTAACTTCGGGAGAAGGGGGGCCATCACTGGTGAGAGGACTTGCTCCTCGAGCTGGGGGTGGCCGCAGAGACCAGCGAGAAGCGACTGTTTACTAAAAACACAGGTCCGTGCGAAGCCGTAAGGCGATGTATACGGACTGACGCCTGCCCGGTGCTGGAACGTTAAGGGGACCGGTTAGTCACTCTTCGGGGTGGCGAAGCTGAGAACTTAAGCGCCAGTAAACGGCGGTGGTAACTATAACCATCCTAAGGTAGCGAAATTCCTTGTCGGGTAAGTTCCGACCTGCACGAATGGCGTAACGACTTCTCGACTGTCTCAACCATAGGCCCGGTGAAATTGCACTACGAGTAAAGATGCTCGTTTCGCGCAGCAGGACGGAAAGACCCCGGGACCTTTACTACAGTTTGATATTGGTGTTCGGTTCGGCTTGTGTAGGATAGGTGGGAGACTTTGAAGCGGCCACGCCAGTGGTTGTGGAGTCGTCGTTGAAATACCACTCTGGTCGTGCTGGATGTCTAACCTGGGTCCGTGATCCGGATCAGGGACAGTGTCTGATGGGTAGTTTAACTGGGGCGGTTGCCTCCTAAAGAGTAACGGAGGCGCCCAAAGGTTCCCTCAGCCTGGTTGGCAATCAGGTGTTGAGTGTAAGTGCACAAGGGAGCTTGACTGTGAGACCGACGGGTCGAGCAGGGACGAAAGTCGGGACTAGTGATCCGGCGGTGGCTTGTGGAAGCGCCGTCGCTCAACGGATAAAAGGTACCCCGGGGATAACAGGCTGATCTTCCCCAAGAGTCCATATCGACGGGATGGTTTGGCACCTCGATGTCGGCTCGTCGCATCCTGGGGCTGGAGTCGGTCCCAAGGGTTGGGCTGTTCGCCCATTAAAGCGGTACGCGAGCTGGGTTTAGAACGTCGTGAGACAGTTCGGTCCCTATCCGCTGCGCGCGCAGGAATATTGAGAAGGGCTGTCCCTAGTACGAGAGGACCGGGACGGACGAACCTCTGGTGTGCCAGTTGTTCTGCCAAGGGCATGGCTGGTTGGCTACGTTCGGGAGGGATAACCGCTGAAAGCATCTAAGCGGGAAGCCTGCTTCGAGATGAGTATTCCCACCCCCTTGAGGGGTTAAGGCTCCCAGTAGACGACTGGGTTGATAGGCCGGATGTGGAAGCCCAGTAATGGGTGAAGCTGACTGGTACTAATAGGCCGAGGGCTTGTCCTCAGTTGCTCGCGTCCACTGTGTTGGTTCTGAAACCACGAACAGCCCCATGCCATGGTCACGGTGTGGTGCGGCTGCATGTGTTTCACAGTGTTTCGGTGGTCATAGCGTGAGGGAAACGCCCGGTTACATTCCGAACCCGGAAGCTAAGCCTTACAGCGCCGATGGTACTGCAGGGGGGACCCTGTGGGAGAGTAGGACACCGCCGAACAAATATTACGGGAGACCCCCGCACCTCACGGTGCGGGGGTTTTCTGCGTTACGGTGCTTTTCATGTACACGTATGTGGTGCGGGCCGTACGGGCCGATGAATGGGCCGCCGTGAAGGCCTTGCGGTTGCGTGCTCTGAAGGACCCGGCGGCGTCGATCGCCTTCATGGAGACCTACGAGGTGGCCGAGGCGCGACCCGACTCCTTCTGGCAGGAACGTGCGGCCGGCGCCGCGGAGGGCAATGCCGGCGTACGGCAGTTCGTCGCCGAGGCGGAGGACGGGAAGTGGGCGGGGACGGTCACCCTGCTCGTGGAGGAGCCGGGAACCCTCGACTGGGCCGGTTTCCCCGTGGAGCGGCGTCAGGGGCACGTCGTCGGCGTCTATGTGCGGGACGAATGGCGTGGCGGCGGGACGACGCGCGCGCTTCTCGACGCCGCCGTGGACTGGGCGTGGCAGCTGGGGCTCGAGCGGGTGCGGCTCATCGTCCACGAGAAGAACCTGCGGGCGCAGGGGGCGTACCGCAAGGCGGGGTTCCTACCGAGCGGGCGGACCGTGGCCTTGAAAGAAGGGGCCGTGGAGGACGGGGACGGCGAGGCCGAGTACGAATACGTCCTCGAGCGCCCCGGGGTGTCAGACCGGTAGGTCGTGGTGCGGCCAGCGGGCCTTGGCCTGTTCGCGGGAGCGGAGCAGGGCCAGGGTGGGCAGGCCGCGGTCGGCGCCGGTGGCCAGGAGGTCCGGGAGCTGGGGGATCGGGGCCACGGCGGCCACGTCGTCCAGGACGAGGGACATTGGTGGGTCGAGGCGACCGGAGGATGACCGTTCGGCCATGCGCCGGCCGCGCTCGACCACGCTGGAGACGAGGGCCGTCAGCAGCGGCATCGCGCCGGGGCTGGTCCTGGGGTCCTCGATTGATTCACCTAGCACATAGAGCGTTCCCCCTTCGTCCACGAAGGAATCCAAGGCGAGAGCGTCAGTTCGGTTGGGAGTGCACGCCTCGCGGATGTTCACCGTGGAGAGGGCGGACAGGGCACGGGACGTCAGTTCCTGGGCGATGTCCCGGCGTTCGGGGTGCGCGGTGAGGGCGGCTTCGAGTTCGCCTGCCGCGCCCGGGGCGGCCTTGGGGTTGGTCCGCAGGGTGCGGACGGCTTCCTGGATGCCGGTGCCCTGGGACCAGCGGTGGACGTGACGGATGGTGCGGCCGTCGATGGCCGCGGCGTGCAGGTAGCTGCGCAGGAGGGTTTCGGCGGTGTCGCTGACCGCCTGGTCGAGCCGCGAGGCGGGGCGCACGGGGGCGAGCAGCGCCGCCGCTCGGGAGGTCGCGGTCTGCCGGTTCTCGCAGCCCGTGGTGGGGGACCAGTGGAGGCGGGCCGGGGTGTCGCAGAGGTGACCGGGGTCGTAGAGGTGAACCGGGCCCAGCTTGGCTCTGGCGTCCTTGGTCTCCTGCCAGAGGGCGGGGCTGGAGGTGAGGATGAGGGCGGGGCCCTCGGCGTCCCGGATGGCCTGGGCCGCGGTCGCGTGGCGGGTTGCCGGCGGGGCGTAGTGGGCCGCGCCCTCGAAGCGGTTGGCTTCCCAGCCGACCGCCCCTTCCGCTGTCACGGCCGGGAGCAGGGCAGCGGTGGCGGCGGATGCCGACGGCTGCGGTTGTGGCTGCGGGGAGGGTGAGAGCGACCCGTGCGCGTGGTGCGCGGGCGGTGCCGGCTGGAGCGGCTGGGTGGGCGTGGGCGTCGGGTGCTCGACGTCCGGTCCCGGTCCGGTCTCGACGCGTTGGGTGGGCACCTCGTGGTGCGTGGGGGAGGTCACGGGTTCCTGGGCGGGCGCGGGCGCCGGTCCGAGGTCCGCTCGCTTCCTCGCTCGTACCGCGCGCCACCGGGCGAGTGTCCCCATCACGAACACCGTGAGGACCAGCAGGATCATCACCTGGCCGATGAACAGGCCCCAGAACAGCCCGTAGCCGGAGAAGTCCGCCGCCTCGGCCTCGGGCCAGGCGCCGGGGATGTCGTGGGGCCTGGCGATGAGGTGCCGCATGGCCAGCGGGGTGCGGGTGAAGGTGACGCCCGCCGGCCAGGAGCCGTGGGCGAAGAGGGCGGCCAGGCCGGTCGCCGACCAGACCAGCAGGGTCATGCCGAGCAGGAAGGCGAGTATGCCGACCAGCAGACCGTCGGGGATGCCTCCCTGGCCGTGGCCGGGGATGTCGTGGCGCCGCTCGTCTCCCGGTCTCATGACGACCCCCCTCTCCCGCGCTACGCCACCGTCGACTCGGACGAACCGTCCAGGTCGGCCAGGTGCTGTTCCATGAAGGCCGCCGCTCGGCGTTCCTGTTCGAGTTCGGCGGCGAGCAGTGCGTCGTCGTCGGACATCGTGCGGTCGGTGGAGGACTCGGTCATTGCCCGGTCGGTGAAGACCAGTGGCCGTTCCGTCTCGGTGACCAGGTGTTTCACCACCTGCACATTGCCGTTGACGTCCCAGACCGCGATACCCGGGGTGAGGGTGGGGATGATCTCCACCGCCCACCGCGGCAGGCCGATGACCCGGCCCGTCGCCCTCGCCTCGTCCGCTTTCTGGGCGTAGATGGTCCGGGTCGACGCCATCTTCAGGATGGCCGCCGCCTCCTTCGCCGCCGCTCCGTCCACGACGTCGGACAGGTGGTGGACGACCGCCACGAACGACAGGCCGAGGCGACGGCCGAACTTCAGCAGCCGCTGGAACAGCTGGGCCACGAACGGGCTGTTGATGATGTGCCAGGCCTCCTCGACCAGGAAGATGCGCTTCTTCCGGTCGGGGCGGATCCAGGTGTGTTCGAGCCAGACCCCGACGATCGCCATCAGGATCGGCATCGCGATCGAGTTGCGGTCGATGTGGGACAAATCGAACACGATCAGCGGAGCGTCCAGGTCGATGCCGACCGTCGTGGGGCCGTCGAACATCCCCCGGAGGTCACCGTCGACCAGGCGGTCCAGGACCAGTGCCACGTCCAGGCCCCAGGCCCGTACATCGTCTATGGCGACGTTCATCGCCTCCGCCGACTCCGGTTCGGGGTGGCGCAGTTGCTCGACGATGTCGGTCAGGACCGGCTGGCGCTCCACGATCGTCTCGTTGACGTAGGCGTGGGCGACCTTGAGCGCGAAGCCGGCGCGCTCGTCCAGGCCGTGGCCCATCGCCACCTCGATGATGGTGCGCAGCAGCGCGAGCTGGCCGGTCGTGGTGATCGACGGGTCCAGGGGGTTGAGGCGGATGCCGTGGTCCAGGGCGGCCGTCGGGTCCAGGCGGACTGGAGTTATTCCCAGCGCCTGCGCGATGAGGTTCCATTCGCCGACGCCGTCCTCGCCCTGTGCGTCCAGGACGACGACCTGGCGGTCGCGGAAGCGCAGCTGACGCATGACGTACGTCTTCTCCAGCGCCGACTTGCCGTTCCCGGACTCGCCGAGGACCAGCCAGTGCGGGGCGGGGAGCTGCTGGCCGTACAGCTGGAAGGGGTCGTAGATGTAGCCCTTTCCGGAGTAGACCTCGCGGCCGATGATGACGCCGGAGTCGCCCAGACCGGGGGCGGCCGTCGGCAGGTACACCGCCTGGGCCTGGCCCGTGGAGGTGCGCACCGGCAACCGGGTCGTCTCGACCTTGCCGAAAAGGAAGGACGTGAAGGCGTCCGTGAGGACGGACAGCGGATCCCGCATCAGCTCATCAGCCCCTACCGTCGGATTCCGGTGGCGAACGGAAGGGTGTTCACGAACGCCCGGTGGTGCTCTCGGTCGCACCATTCGAGCTTGAGGTACGACTTGCCGGCCGACGCCCTTATCGTCCGCTTGTCGCGGGCGAGGGCCTCGGGATTGCGGGAGGAGACGGTGATGTAGCCGACCAGGTTCACGCCGGCCGCGCCGGACGCCAGGTCCTCGCCGCGCTGGTCCAGCCGGGAGTGGGCCGCCACGTCGCGTGGGTCGACGGTGCGGTTCATCTTGGCGGCCCGGCTCGCCTCGGCGTCGTCGTTCGTCTTCTCCGTCAGCATGCGTTCGATGGCGACCTCGGTGGGTTCGAGGTCCATGGTCACGGCGACGGTGCGGATGACGTCCGGGGTGTGGACGAGGAGCGGTGCCAGGAAGTTGACGCCCACCGGGGTCATCGGCCACTCCTTCACCCAGGCCGTGGCATGGCACCAGGGGGCCCGGGTGGACGACTCGCGGGTCTTCGCCTGGAGGTACGTCGGCTCCATGGCGTCCAGCTCGGCCGGCCAGGCGTTGCGCTTGGTCATCGCCTGGATGTGGTCGATGGGGTGGTCCGGGTCGTACATGGAGTGCACGAGGGAGGACAGCCGGCCCTGGCCCAGGGGCTGGCGGACGCGGATGTCCGCCTCCTGGAGGCGGGAGCAGATGTCCGTCAGCTCGCGGGCCATGACGACCGCGAGACCCGCGTCGCGGTCCAGTTTGCGGCCCGACCGGGGGCGGGCCGCGCGGGCCATGGCGTGGGCCTCGGCGGACAGTTCGCGGGTGTAGTGCATACAGGCGACGAGGTAGGCGCGGTGCTGCTCGCTGCTCGTGGACACCATGGACTGGAGCTGGTCGTAGGAGCGGGCCAGCCAGTCGGGAGAGCGCTCGTCCCCGCGGACGGCGACGTCCTTGGCGTGGGCGTCGGGGTCGGCGGGGAGGGTGCGGGCGAGCATCTGGAGGCGGGTGACGAAGCCGTCGCCGTTCGCCACGTGCTTGAGGAGGGTGCCGAAGCGGTCGACGAGGGCCTCCTGGTCCTCGCTGTCGCGCAGACCGACGCCCGGGCCCTCGATCTCGATGGCGGCCGTCACCGTACGGCGGTCGGCGTGCAGGAGCACGGCGATCTCGTCGGGGCCGAAGGGGGCCGCCAGCCAGTTGATGCGGCCGATGCCCGGGGGCGGGCCGATCTCGATCTCCTGGCCGTCGATCCGGGTGCCCGCCTCCATGACGGTCGAGCGGTAGGCCGTGCCCTGGCGGAGGGTGCGCTTGTAGCTGCGGTTGATCTCGAACCACTTGTAGAACGTGCGGTGCTTGTACGGCACGTAGACGGCGGCCAGCGCGATCATCGGGAAGCCGCTCAGCAGCACGATCCGCAGCGCGAGGACGGGGACGAGGAGACCGCACATCATGCCGAGGAACGCGCCGACGACGATGAGCGCGATCTCGCCGGTCTCGCGGTTGCGGCCGACGATCGCGTTCGGCCGGGCGCGGCCGATCAGATATGTCCGGCGGGGCGTGATCGCGTGGGACACGTGGGACTCGGTCGTCAACGCCCTTCACCTCCCGTGCGGTTGTTGCTGCTGTTGCGGGTGTTGCTCGCGTGCGGGGTGTTGACCGGGCTGCTAGCGCGGGGTGCGGGTGCGGCGGAGGGGACAGATCCGCCGCCCCCGCTCGAGGTGCGCGAACTGTGCGCGGCGACTCCGCCGGAGGCGGGGTTGGAGGGGCGGGCGCCGGAGGAGCCGGACTGGCCGCCGCCGTTGTTGTCCGCACGGGTGCTGTGCGTCTTGATGCCCTGGGCGACGAGGGTCGCCGGGGAGCTGATGACGGCCGCCGCCTTGCCCTCGGCGCCCTGCATGATGCGGTTGTTGCGGGAGCCCGCGATCTCGTCGCCGAAGCCGGGGACGAAGCGGTAGATCATCGCGCTGGCGAAGATGGCGAGCAGGATGATGGAGAGGCCGGAGACGACGGCGGAGAACGCGTTCGGGCCGTCGGCGGAGGACAGCGCCCCGGCGAGGCCTAGCACTATCACGATGACCGGCTTGACCAGGATGACGGCGATCATGATGCCGGCCCAGCGGCGGACGTGGCTCCACAGGTTCTTGTCGACCAGGCCCGCGTAGACGACCGTGCCGAGCAGGGCGCCCACGTAGAGGAGGGCGGCCCGGATGACGAGCTCCAGCCAGAGCACTCCGGCCGCGAGGATCGACACCAGGGAGACCACGATCAGCATGATCGGGCCGCCGCCGATGTCCTCGCCCTTGGACAGGGCCGCGGAGAAGGTGCCGAAGAACGTGTCGGTCTGGTTGCCGGTGGTCTTCGCGAGGACGTCGGTGATGCCGTCCGTGGCGGATACGACCGTGTAGAGGATGAGCGGGGTGAAGGCGGAGGCCAGGACGGTCAGCCAGAGGAAACCGACGGCCTCGCCGATGGCGGTGGTGAGGGGCACCCCGCGCACCGCGCGCTTGGCGACGGCCAGCAGCCACAGCAGGAGCGTCAGGACGGTCGAGGCGGCGAAGACGACGGCGTACTGCTGGAGGAACCGCTCGTTGGTGAAGTCGACGTTCGCGGTGTCCTTGACGGCCTCGCTGAGCTTGTCGACGGTCCAGGACGCGGCGTCGGCACAGCCCTTGGCGAGCGAGGAGAGGGGGTCGAGGGTGTCGGAGACGCCGGGGTTCGTGGTGGTGCCCGAGCCCGCGTTGCCCTTCTCGCAGTAGTCCCTGGCGGGGCCTCGGATGAGTTCGCTGCACGCGCTCGTGCTCGAGGACGTGGAGGGGGACGGTGACGGGCTGGGCGTCGGCGCGGCGAAGGCACGGGTGGCCGTCAGCACCGCGGTCGTCTGAACGGCGGCCAGGGCGGCCGTCACCTTGAGGGAGAGGTGCTTAGCGCGCATAGGTGAACCCTCCGAACTCCTCGACGGCCTTCGTCATGTCGTCGGCGGTGGAGGCCTGCTGATCGCGACCCACCGGGACGGGTCCGTCCTTCTGCTGGAAGTCGGTGACCTTCCAGTCGCCGTTGACCCAGTCGAGCTGGTAAGTGGTGGTGAACCAGCTCTCGGACACCGGGTTGGTCGATGCCTCGCCCGACAGACCGAACAGCGACGTGTACCAGAGTTCGACCGTGGCCTTGCTGCCCGTGGAGGCGGTGACCTTGGTGCCTACGGGGATGACACGGGAGACGAAGGACTGGCCGGCCGGTGCTGAGCCGTCCTTGTCGAGCCCGATGTTGCTCAGGAACGTGGCGCTCGAATACGCGGTGTCCAGCGCCGACTGTTTGTTCGCGGCGACGTCCGGCGCGTACACGGTGTTGACGATCTCGTGTCGCAGGTCCGTGTTGAACATGTCCGCCGAACCCAGCGCGATGCCGTAGTTGGCGGCAGCGCTCTGCGCACCCTGCGCGTCGTGCGCGTACCCGGTGGGAATCGTGCCGCTCTTCGATTCCACCGGCTTCGTGCCGGTGGCCGCCGTGCTGGTGGCGTCCGGCTTGTCGCCGGTGGAGCCGTTGGCCGAGGTGGAAGAGGAATCGTCTCCTCCGCGGTTCGCGAAAGCGATCGCCGCGATGAGGAGGACGACGACGCCGACCACCGTGACCAGGCTCCGCGAGGAGGAGCGGCCGCCCTTGCGGGCACCGCCGTAGGGGTCGTTCTCGGGGAGCCGGAGGCGGGTCCGGCCGTACCCGTGCCCCTCGTCGGCTCGCGTGGATTCGCCGTAGTCGTGTTCGTCGCCGGGAGTCATGCCGCGTAGGCCCCCTCGCTGCCGTACCGGGACGCGTACAGGTACGACGGTAGCCGCGCTGGTTCCCGCGCGGGCGCGGTGTGGTGACTCGACATCAGGGACATCAGGGAAACGCAACCTCAGCCGGTGGGCACGACAGGTGGGTGGGGGTGGCGGGCCGGGCGTGCCCGGACGGGACTGGGGGTGGTGCGGAGGCCGCGGCTACACGGCCATGCCGTACACGATGGTGAACAGCGTCCCGAGGGAGCCGATGATGAAGACCCCCGTCAGCCCGGCGATGATGAGGCCCTTGCCCTGTTCCGCACTGAAGGTGTCCCGTAGGGCGGTCGCGCCGATGCGCTGCTTGGCCGCGCCCCAGATGGCGATGCCGAGGCAGAGGAGGATGGCGACCGCCATCACGACCTCGATCATCACCTTGGCCTCGTTGCCCAGGCTGCCGAAGGGCCCCCAGTCCGGAGCGATCCCACCGATGATGGTGTTGATGTCGCCCTTGTCGGCCGCAAACAGCATGTAAGTCACCGCCCCTGGTGGGTAGTTCCGCAGTTCCTCTGCGGGTGTGCAGAGGTCACGCCTCATTCTCGCCGACAATGTCGCCGCCGTATGTCGACTTGGCGTCATTGACGGGCGGGATTCGTACGAATAGCTCGTATGGTCACTCTGTGTATCACGGCAGGTCACGCCGGGCAATGAGGCCGGAGCGGAACCTGTGGTGTGGTTCCGTCGTTAGCCCACTTCACGGCCCTGCACCGTTTCTGACGGCTGGTCGGGTGAGCGTACGTTTCGATGTTCTCATGACGTGGCGCACACCGGGCATGGCGAACGGGCCACGGCTGGATGCCGGGGCCCGTCCGTCCCTTCACCACGTGTGGCCCCCACGGCCCACGGTGGCTGTTCTGTTGTGGCCGGGTATGACGCGGAGTCAGCCGGTGAAGGCGTCCGTGCCCTGCGGGGTGCCGAGGCCGGTGGGGCCGTCGTAGCCCGACTTGGCGGTGCAGAGGTAGGCGGCGGTGGAGGAGCAGGTGCCGTTGCTGCCGCTGGTGACGTCGTTCAGGGCGGAGGTGCCGGCGGCCGCGTAGGGGTAGGCGGCCGGGTAGTCGGTGCTGCCCGGGGTGCCGGCGAGGGCGTAGACCGCGGCGATGATCGGCGCGGAGGCGCTGGTACCGCCGAAGGTGTACCAGCCGGCGGTGACGCCGTAGGAGTCGTAGACCGAGACGCCGGTGGCGGGGTCGGCCACGGCCGAGACGTCGGAGACGGTGCGCTTGGCGCAGCCGGTGTCGGTCTGCCAGGTCGGCTTGGTGTCGTAGGCGGAGCAGCCGGAGCCGGTGCCCTCGGCGGAGCTGGTGTTCCAGACCTTCTCGGTCCAGCCGCGGGTCGTGGACGAGGTGGACAGGGCGGTGCCGCCGACGGACGTCACGTACTTGGAGGCGGCCGGGTATTCGGCGCCGTAGCCCTCGTCGCCCGCGCTGACGGTGATGGCGACGCCCGCGTGCTTGAAGTACGAGGTGTCGTACGAGGTGTCGGAGGAGGACTCGGAGCCGCCGTAGCTGTTGGAGACGAACTTCGCGCCCAGGGTCACGGCCTCGTTCACGGCCTTGCCGAGGTTGGCCATGGACGCCGAGGTGGCCTCGACGAGCAGGATCTTGCAGTTCGGGCAGACCGCGCTCGCCATGTCGAGGTCGAGGGACTCCTCTTCGGCCCAGCCGCTGTCGGCGCCGGGCAGGGAGGTGGTGGAGCCGCTCTGGCTCACCTTCTTGAAGCAGCCGTTGGCGACCGTGCAGGCGGGGAGGCCGTAGTACGTGCGGTACTTGGCGAGGTCGGCGGCGGCGTTGGGGTCGTCGTAGGCGTCGACGACGGCGATGGTCTCGCCGGAGCCGTCGGCGGCGGCCGCGTCGGTCAGGCCGTAGGCGTCCTGGAGGTCGGACGGGCCGTAGCCGGTGGGGCTCGCGGCGGCGGCCTTCGGGGTGACCTTGGCGGTCTTGCCGGTCTCGGCGGCGCGTTCCTTCTGGAAGGCCGTGGTGCCGCCGGTCACGCGGAAGGAATTGCAGGCCAGGTCGCCCTGGTGCTTGGGGGTGGCGCAGGGGGTGGCCGCCCAGGTGACGTGGGCGGGCGAGGTCCGGGTGGGGGTGGTGGGGGCCGCGTTCGCGTGGGCCGCGGTGCCGACGCCGGCGAGCACGAGGGCGGCGGTGCCGAGGGCCGAGGCGCCGATGCGGCGCCATCTGCCGGATATGGCGGAGGAGTTGGGGGAAGTCGTCGTACGCAACCGACAGCTCCTGATGATGGGGTGACAGGGGCGGTGCGGGTGGGGGGTGGTGCGTGCCACCGGTACGTGGTCCCCGGTGGCGGGCGGCGGCCCGCCGACGACTGTTCCCTTGTTGAGTACGCGACAACAAGAAGGGTGGCGGAATCCTGACTTCCGCCTTACTCAAGGGGGTTCGGGGATTGCTGATCAATGGCGGGCGGATGGTGCCGCGATGGCCGGTGCTTGACCTCGAGGCCTTGTGAGGCCCGAGGGCGCTCCTCTTCGGCGGGGAGGCTCACAGCGGTCCGTGGCCCGGGGCGGAGGCCCGGGGCCGAGGGCCGGGCCAGGCACAGGGCAGGGGGTGGGGCCGAGCCCAGGACAGGGCCCGGGGCCGGGGTGTCGTGGCGGCTTCGGCCGCTTGCGTGGTGACTTTTACGTGGTGACTTTTACGTGGTGGCTGTCGCGCGGGCGCTCGGGTGCCGCGGGGCGGGGCGGGCTATCGCCGCTGTTCGCCGGTGGGCCGGGGCACGCTGACGGCGAGGACGGCGGTGTCGTCGTCGACGCCGGTGCCGAAGGTGTCGAGCAGCTCCCGGATCGCGGCGACGGCGGCGGTCGCGGTGGTGGGCGCCAGGGCCTGGACGAAGTCGAGGAGCGCCTCGTCCCCGTAGCGGTCGTCGTCGCTGTTCGCGGCCGTGTGCGCTTCGGTGAGCCCGTCGGTGTGCAGCAGCAGGGTGTCGCCCGCCTCCAGGTGGACGGTGGCGGTGGCGATGTCGGGGTCGGGCAGGACGCCGATGAGCTGTCCGCCGGGGGTGTCAAGGGTGTCGGCGCTGCCGTCCGCCCGCAGGAGCAGTGCCGGGGGGTGGCCGCCGCCGGCCAGGGTGATGCGGAAGCCGCCGTGGAGGGTGTCGGGGGTGAGCAGCCCGAAGATGACGGTGCAGAACCGGGGGTCGTCGCCGTTGTACTCGTGGTTGAGGACCGTGTTGAGGTTGCGCAGGACGGCGACCGGGTCGGGGTCGTAGACGGCGGCGGCGCGCAGGGTGTAGCGGGCCAGGGAGGTGACGGCCGCGGCGGCGGCGCCCTTGCCGCAGACGTCTCCCATGAACAGCCCCCACGTCCCCGCGCCGAGCGGGAAGAGATCGTAGAAGTCGCCGCCGACCTTGTCGACGGAGGCGATGTGGTAGTGCGCGGCCACGTCCAGCCCGGGCACACTCACCAGCGTCGGAGGCAGCAGGGTCTCTTGCAGGGTGGCGTTGAGGCGCTTGAGCTCTTCGCGTTCCTTCTCCGCCTGCTGCCGGGCGCGCAGCAGTTCGGTCTCGTAGGCGCGTCGGTCGTGGGCGTCGAAGACGGTGGTGCGGATCAGTATCGGCTGCCCGTCGCTGCCGGACTTGATCGTGGAGGTGACGAGCACGGGCAGACGACTGCCGTCGGCGGTCGCGAGTTCCAGGGCGATGCCCCTGATCTCGCCCTGCATGCGCAGCAGCGGGCCGAAGTGCGTCTCGTGGTAGAGGCGGCCCCCCACGGTCAGCAGGTCGGAGAACGTCCTGCGGCCCACCAGGTCGCCGCGGGCGTAGCCGAGCCAGTCCAGCAGGGTCGTGTTGATCTTCGCGATCGTGCCGTCCAGCAGGGTGGAGAGGAAGCCGCAGGGCGCGTGCTCGTACAGGTCCTCGGCGCTGTCCTCCACGAGCGCGGAGAGCGCGGCCCCGCTGTCGCCTGGCTGCTCGCCGGGCCGTTCGCGGGGCTGTTCGTCGGGCTGTCGGCGGGGCTGGGCGTCGGGCTGCTCGTCGGGCGGCGGGGGGCCGCCGTGCACGCCGTCGCCGGGGCCGTGCGTCATCGCGCGGACGGGGCGGAGGAGGTGATCGCGGCAGCAGCCGTCGCCCTCGGCGCGGCGAACGGGGGGCGGTGGCCGGTCACGATCCGGGCGGCCGGCCGACTTCCGGGACCGTGGGGCCGCGCGCGGGGCCCCACCTGCGGGGAAGCCGTCGCGATCGGGCCCTCCGTGTGGCAGGGCGCCGTCAGATGGGCCCTGCCCCGCACGGTCATACGACCTACAGCCATACGACAAGCCATACGACACATTCTCGCAGAGCGTCTCCTTCGCGGTCGACACGGCGAGAGCCCCTGCCTCACGCCGGACGTGCGGTGTGTCGCGGAGGGTGAGGAGGGCGGCCGGGAGGGTGCCGTCCCCGCCGGGCGGGCAGACGTGCGGGAGTACAGTCTGCTGGCCGCGCCCCGTGCCGGACCGGGCCGCGCGGCTCCCTTGTCCTCTGTGGTGCCGGCCAGGTGACGAAATGACCAGTACGCAGGACCGCCCCGAGCTGACCGTGACCGGCGCCGGGTCGCCGCAGACGGAGACGGAGCGGGTCCAGGAGCGTGCCGTGCGGATACGCCGGCGCCTGGAGCGGCTGATCGGCATCGCGGCGACCGAGGGCAACGCCCTCACCGCCCTGCGCAACGGGGACGAGATCTTTCCGGCGATGCTGACGGCCATCCGGTCCGCCGAGCACACCGTGGACATGATGACGTTCGTCTACTGGAGGGGGGACATCGCCCGCGAGTTCGCGCGGGCGCTGGCCGACCGGGCCCGGGCGGGCGTGCGGGTGCGACTGCTGCTGGACGGCTTCGGCAGCCGGCTGATCGAGAAGGAACTGCTGGAGGAGATGGAACGGGCCGGGGTGCAGGTGGCCTGGTTCCGCAGACCCCTGACCCTCTCGCCGTTCAAGCAGAACCACCGCTGCCACCGCAAGGTCCTCGTCGTGGACGAGCAGACGGCCTTCACCGGCGGGGTCGGCATCGCCGAGGAGTGGTGCGGCGACGCCCGCAACGAGCGGGAATGGCGTGACACGCATGTGGAGGTGCGCGGGCCGGCCGTGGACGGCATCGCCGCCGCCTTCGCGCAGAACTGGGCCGAGTGCCACGACGAGCTCTTCGACGACTGCGACCGGTTCGTCCCGCACCGCCCGCAGGGCGACGCGGTGGTGCAGGTGGTACGCGGGTCGGCCAGCTTCGGCTGGCAGGACATGCAGACCCTGATCCGGGTGATGCTGGAGTCGGCCGAGGAACGCTTCCGGCTGGCCACCGCGTACTTCTCACCGGACGTCTTCTTCATCGAACTGTTGTGCGCCACCGCCCGGCGGGGCATCGAGGTGGAGATCCTGCTGCCCGGCCCGCACACCGACAAACGGGTCTGCCAGCTGGCCGGCCAGCACTACTACGAGGACCTCACCGCCTGCGGCGTGAAGATCCACCAGTACCAGCCGACGATGATGCACGCCAAGGTCATCACCGTCGACGGCGTCGCCGCGCTGGTGGGCTCCACCAACTTCAACCGCCGCTCCCTCGACCACGACGAGGAGATCATGCTCGCCGTGCTGGACCAGGAGTTCACCGCCACGCTCGACGCTCACTTCGACGACGACCTGAAGGCCGCCGCGCTGATCCAAGAGGGCCGCTGGAAGCGGCGCTCGGCGTTGCAGCGGGCGCGCGAGGCCGCCGTCATGCCCATCCGGCGTTTCCTGTGATTCCGGCGACCGCGATTTCGGGCGAACCGTGTTCCCGGGAATCCCGCGCATATGCATTCAACATTTGAGGGCATGAAGGGGATTTCGCAGGGCACATGATTCTGCGGAGGTTGATAATCATGGTTCCCCTGCTTGTTGTTCTGCTTCTCGCCCTGATCCTTTTCGGTGCCGGTTTCGCTCTCAAGGCACTGTGGTGGATCGCCGTCATCGTTCTGGCTGTCTGGCTGGTGGGCTTCGTGGTCCGTCCCGCCGGGCACGGCGGCCGCAAGGGCCGCTGGTACCGCTGGTAGAGAAAACACCGGTACGAAGGGCCCCGTCGGCCATTGCCCGCGGGGCCCTTCGGTGTGCGGCTCACGCCGCTCCGCTATTCGGTCCGGTCGCTTTCCAGTACGCCCTCGACGAAATGGTCGAATTCGCCTGCCTGGACGCCCAGGACGAACGCGTCCCACTTTCTGCGGTTTGTGGTGACGACGTTCTCCGGGGCACTTGTCTCGCGGAGGTAGACGGGGGCCTCGCCGTCGTCTCCCTCGCCGAAGGCGATCTCGATCCACGGGCCGGGGCCGGTCGCGTCCGGCGGCGCGGCGCGGGTCCAGATGAGGTCACAGGGAATGTCAGCCACCCGCTCACGGTAACCCCGCGCCGGCGGAAAGGTGCTGTGGGCGGAGTGCGGGTAGCGTCGTAGGAGAAGCATGCGTCTGAGGTTTCTCTCACCTTCGTGGGACACAGTGAACCCGATGAAGCGAAACGCCCTGCTCGGTGCGGTCGTCCTGCTGGCCGTCACCTCCGCCTCCGAGGCGGCCGCCGACGGTGGGCCCGGCCCCCTGGGGGTGACGGCCGTCGCGGCGGCCACGGCGCAGTCCGCGCGGGTCGGCGTGCTGTTCACCGCGGCCGACGCCGACGCCGGGAAGCTCGCCGGTGAGCACTTCTGCACCGCCTCGGTGGTGCACAGTCCGCACCGCGACCTCGTCGTCACCGCCGCGCACTGCCTCGGCGAAGCGGGTGACCTGGTCTTCGCCCCCGGATACCGGGACGGCCGGGCCCCCTACGGGATCTGGCGGGTCGAACGGGCCTTCCTTCCCGACGGATGGGCGCAGGGACAGGACGAGGACAGCGATGTGGCGTTCGCCGTCCTGGCCGGGCAGGACGGCAAGGATGTCGAGGACGTGGTCGGCGGCAACCGGTTCGCGACGCATACCACCACCGGGGCGACCGCCGTGACCGTCACCGGGTACCCGGACTCCCTGGAGGTGCCGGTCCGCTGCACGAACCGGCCCACCGCCCACAACGCCACCCAGCAGCGCGTCGACTGCCCCGACTTCACCGGCGGAACCAGCGGCAGCCCCTGGGTGAACGGTGACGGGGAGGTGGTCGGTGTCCTCGGCGGGCACGAACAGGGCGGGGCCACGCCCGACATCTCGTACAGCGTCGTCCTGGGGACGGAAGCCGCGGAGCTCTACCGGGACGCGGCCTCCGACTCCTAACCGGGCGTCAGGCGAGGCGGTGGACGAGCTGGGTGGTCAGTTCGTAGCGTGCGCCGACCACGGCCAGCTCGCCTGCGGAGATCTTCGCGGCGAGGTCGGGCTCGGCGGCGAGGCGGGAGCGGACGGCCCGTATGTTGGCGTCGATGGTCGCGTCGACGCGGGCGTCACCCTCCTTCGCGCGGTCTATGTACGGGGCGATCTCGTCGGCCAGGTACTGGATGTGGCGGGGGAGCGCCGCGCCCGTGAGGTCCGCCTGGACGGCCGCCTTCACGGCACCGCACGACTGGTGGCCCAGGACCACGACCAGGGGTATGTCCAGCTCCAGCACCCCGTACGCGACGCTGCCGAGCACGGCCTCGTCCAGGACCTCGCCGGCGCTCCGGACGGTCATCAGGTCGCCCAGGCCCTGGTCGAAGACCAGCTCGGGCGGCACCCGTGAGTCGATGCAGCCGAGGACGAGGGCGAAGGGCTGCTGACCGGACGTCAGGCTTGTCCGGACGGACGGCGATTCGTCCGGGTGCCGCTCGCGGAAGGCGCGCCAGCGGCGGTTGCCGGCCGCCAGTTCCCGCAGGGCCGCTTCGGCCGTGCCGGGGCGGGACGCGGAGCGGGGGCCGGCGCCGGGCGCGGCGGACGCGGGGACGGCGGCGAGGGCCGCGCCGCCCAGGGCCACGGCGCCGGCCACGCCGCCGCGGAGCAGGGCGCGTCGGGCGGTTGTGGGGGAGGTGTCTTCGGTGATCACGGGGTGGAACGTATGTCCGAGCCCCGAACCCGGCGCCCACCTTGCCCGATCATGGCCACGGATGGGGAATCCGAGGCCCGTCGATGGTGGGTGCTTGGGCTGCGCCCGGGCCGCCCTTTACGCGACGCGGTGATTGCGACGTGATGCCGACGATGCGTCCGACAGTGATTCGACCGCCGACCCGACGGTGACCTGACGAGAAGTCGGGCCCGACGCCGTTCGTGATCACCCCGCTGCGCGGGAGCCGCCTCTACACTGTCCGGGGCGGACTCCTGGGCGGCGAGGGGCGGTTGACGGTGCGTAAGGCGTGGATCGTGGCGACCGCTGCCGTCGGTGCCGGCGTCGCCTTCATGATGGCGCTCGTCATCGGGGTGTACCTCATCGGCGGGAGCGCCACCAGCGGGGCCGGCGGTGCGGGCAGAGCCCTGGCCAAGGGCGCCGTGCCGGCCGCCTACCAGGCGCTCGTGCAGAAGTGGGGCAATCTGTGCTCCGCCATCAACCCCGCGCTGCTCGCCGCCCAGCTCTACCAGGAGAGCGGGTTCAACCCGAGGGCGCAGAGCGCCGCCGCCGCGCAGGGGATAGCGCAGTTCATCCCGGGCACCTGGGCCACGCACGGCGTCGACGGCGACGGCGACGGCGACCGCGACGTCTGGGACCCGAATGACGCGATTCCGTCGGCCGCGTCGTACGACTGCCAGCTCGCCTCGTACGTGAAGGACGTCCCCGGGGACGTCACGCACAACATGCTCGCCGCCTACAACGCGGGGGCCTACGCGGTCATCAAGTACGGGGGCGTACCGCCGTACAGCGAGACCCGGAACTACGTGAAGACGATCACGACCCTGGAGGAGTCCTTCGCCGCGCCCGTCAGCCGGGTGGATCCGTCCGAGCAGGCCGCGGGGGCCATCTACTACGCCCAGAAGAAGCTCGGCACGCCCTATCTCTGGGGTGGCAACGGCACGGCTGACCAGGGCGGACGGTTCGACTGCTCCGGGCTGACCAAGGCCTCCTACGAGAGCGTCGGGATCACGCTGCCGCGGGTCGCCAACGACCAGTACAACGCGGGGCCGCACCCGCGGCGCAGCGAGCTGCTGCCGGGGGACCTGGTGTTCTTCTCCACCGATCCGAACAACTCGCGGGCCATCCACCACGTGGGGATCTACGTGGGCGGCGGGTACATGATCGACGCGCCCTACACGGGGGCCGTCATCCGGTTCGACCCCATCGACACGGGCGAGTACTTCGGGGCCACCCGCGTCACCGAAGATGGCGCGAAAGCGCTCCCCACGACCGTCTGAACGATCTCCGCACCCGGCCCCTGAGCTGCGCGGATCTGTCTCTCTTCGATAACGTCTGAGTGATCATTCAGTGGAGAGTGGAACGTATCAACCGGGGCCGTGCGTTCCTGTTGGAGCGGGCACATGTGAGGTGCGCCGAGCAGAACACGACGAAGGGGCCGCAGCACCATGGCTGGACTCGCCGAATCCGGGTCGAACCCCGACGTCGACCTGCTCTATGACATCAACGGGCTGGCCAAGGACGCTCCGCACTGGCTCGACCGGACCGTCGAGTTCGTGGGCGAGTACGGGCTGCTGCTCGTCATGGTGCTGCTGATCATGTGGTGCTGGTGGGGCGTCCGGCGGCGGCCCGGCGGGGCCGAGGAGGCCGCCTCCTCCATCGCCGCCCTGATCTGGGCGCCGCTCGCCGCCGGCATCGCCGTACTGGTGAACGTCCCCATACGCGGATTCGTCGAACGGCCGCGGCCCTTCCTCGACCATCAGGGGCTGGAGGTGCTCGTCTCCGGCAAGACCGACTACTCCTTCGTGAGCGACCACGCCACCCTCACGATGGCCATGGCCGTCGGGCTGTTCGTCGCCCACCGCAGGTTCGGGCTCGTCGGGATAGGGATCGCCCTGCTCGAGGGGTTCTGCCGGATCTACATGGGTGTGCACTATCCGACGGACGTCGTCGGCGGGTTCGCGCTCGGGACCGCGGTGGCCCTGCTGCTGTCGCCCGTCGCCTCCATGCTGCTCACCCCCGTGCTGAGGGCCGTCGACCGGTCGCCCCGGCTCGGACGGGTGGTGCGCAGCCGGGCCGCACGGGCCGGACAGCGGGACGGGTTCATCCCCGGCGCGCGGACCGAGGTCGCCGCCGAGGAGCGCGACCTCGCCGCCTAGGGCAGTCCGTCAGAGGGCTTGCGGGTAGCTGAAGAAGCCGTTCGGGTCGTACTGCTTCTTCAGCTGGGTCAGGCGCGGCAGCGCGTCGCCGTAGTACGCCTTGCGCCAGTTGGTGAGGGTCGGGTCCGCGTAGTTCTGGTACGCCGCGCCCGAGGCGTACGGGGCCATCGCCTTGTGGGCCGTGTTCAGCCAGGACTGGGCCGCAGTCCCCGCCGTGCCGGCCCGCCACGCCCCGATGTACTGCGCCAGCATGCGCGAGCGCCGGTGGACGAACGCCGTGGCCGTCGGCGAGACCCGGTTCACCGCGCCGCCCAGCGCGGTGAGAGCGATGCTGCCCGAGCCGCCCTGCACCGAACCCATCTGCTTGAGGAGGGTCCGGATGCCCGCCGCCGGGAGCGAGACGTCGAAGAAGTCCGAGCGGGCCGCGTACGTCTCCCGGCCCAGCGCGCCCTGCGGGGAGCGGCCCGGCGTCGAACCCGGCAGATGGCACTGGGCGTCGGAGGAGAAGGACGAGCAGCCGGCGTAGATCTCCATCGCCGCCTCGTAAGTACGGCGGCGGAGGGAGACGTTCGTGGCGGGGGCGCCCACCCGGTCCGCGAGACGGTCGACCGCGTTCTGGAGCTGGCCGTACGTGCCGATGCAGAACGCGGCCACGGAGATGGTGGGGGTGCCGCCGGTGGCGTTGGCCAGGTGGAGGGAGGACCAGATCTCGTCGGGCTGGGACGGGCCCCACTCCTGCCAGGCCTTCACCACCGCCGCCGCCTTCGACCAGGGCCAGGTGAGGTAGCCGGTCACCGCCTGGGGCGCGGGGTGGGTGGTGAACTCCAGCTCCGTGACGATGCCGAAGTTGCCGTTGCCGGCTCCGCGCAGCGCCCAGAACAGGTCCTTGTTCGTCTTCGCGTCGGCGGTGAGCTGCTTGCCGTCCGCGGTGATGATCGTGGCCCGGGTGAGGCTGTCGCAGGTCAGACCGTAGGCGCGGGAGACGACGCCGTGGCCGCCGCCCAGCACCAGGCCGGAGACACCGACCGTCGGGCAGGACCCCGCCGGGATCGTCACGCCTTTCGCGGCCAGCGCCCGGTAGACGTCGATCAGCTTCGACCCCGCGCCGACCACGGCCGAAGTGCCGCTCGCCCGGACCCGGTTCAGCTTGGAGACGTCGACGATCAGCCGGCCGTCGCCCGAGGACCAGCCGCCGTAGGAGTGGCCGCCGTTGCGGATCGCGGCCTTGATCTTGTGGGCACGGGCGTACGCGAGCACCGTGCGGATGTCGTCGGCGTGGGCGACGTACGCCACCGCCGCCGGCTTGAGGTTGTCGAAGCGGGTGTTGTAGAGCTGGCGGGCCGCGGCCCAGGACGCTTCGCCGGGGCGGACCAGGGTGCCGTCCAGGTCACGGGCGAGCGCGGCCCAGTTGGCGGGGGCGGCGACGCTGGTCGTGGTCAGGGGGGTCGTGGTGCTGCTCCCGGTGGCCGACGCGGTGGCGGACGCGGAGGCGCCCGCGCTGTCGCCGGTCGCCTTGCACGCGGTCGCTGCCGCCGCGACCGCGGCCGTGCCGCCCGCGATGAACGTACGCCGTTCCATGTTCTTGCGCCTTCCCTCGGCAGCCTGTCGGCTCCTGCCGCTTCCCGCGGCCTCCCGCGGCTTCCTGCGGCCTCATGGAGCGAGACGGGGTCATGGGACCACAGGTTCCAGCGGGCGCCGGCGGTGACGCAACAGTGACGTCAGCCGGTCGGGCAGCCGGTCTCGGTCGGACAGTCGGTCTCGGTTCACCGGTCGGTCTCGGTCGGACGGCCGGTGTCGTGCGGTCGGGCCGGGGCGGGCGGTCAGTTGCCCGTGTGCCGCTCCGCGTCCGTTCTCGCCATGCTTCTCGCTCTGCGGGCCGGGCCGCGCCAGCCGCAGGTGCAGTGGGCCAGGCAGAACCTGCCCTGTTCGACGGTCGTGGTGCTGTGTTCCCCGTCGGTGCGGGGATGGGGCGATCCGTCCTGCTGCGTCACGAAGACAACCGTACCCAGGATCGGCGGTGAAACCGTATGGCGGTCGCAGGCCCGTGCACCGGCGTGACGGCGGCACTTACCCGTCGTTAACCGGAACGACAGGAAGCCCGTGACGGACGTACCGGCTGGGGGTGCACAGGGCCATGGCGGAGCGGCGGCGCGGGCTGATGGGCGCGATGGTCCTTTCGGGGCTCGTGGCGGGGGCCTGCGCGGGGGCCGCCGGATGCTCCGCGGGCGGGGCCGCCGCGGAGGACGGCCGGGCGGCCGACCCCGTCGAGACGCTGCACCGGGCCGCCGACACCCTCGTCGAGGCGGGCACGTCCAGGGCCCGTACGTCGATGGAGATGGCGACCGGCGGGACGAGGGTCACCATCCGGGGTCAGGGCGTGTACGACTACCGCACGCAGCGCGGTGAGCTGAAGGTGCTGCTGCCGCAGGATCCGGCCGGGACCATCGAGCATCGTCCGATCACCGAACTGCTCGCGCCCGGAGCCCTGTTCATGAAGAACCGGGGCGCCGGGGTGCCGGACGACAAGTGGGTGCGGGTGGAGACGGCCGGCCTGTCCGACGGGAACCTCGTGACCGGCGGGGCCACCGATCCGTTCGCCGCCGCCGAGGTGCTGCGGGGGACGCGTACGGCGACGTACGTGGGACGGACCGAGGTGGCCGGGACGGCGGTACGGCACTACCGCGGCACTGCCGATCTGACGGTGGCCGCCGACCACGCGTCGGCGGGCGGCCGGGACGCGCTGCGGGCGGCGGCGAAGGGGTTCGCCACGGCGCGGGTGCCGTTCGACGTCTACCTCGACGACGACGGGCGCATCCGTAAGGTCCGGCACCGGTTCAGCTTCGTGAACGGGCAGCGCAAGGAGGCCGTCGCGGTGGCCTCCACGACCCTGTTGTACGACTTCGGGGCGCCCGTCGAGGTGCGGCTGCCCGCCGCCGGTGACATCTACGCGGGGCGGATCGCGGAGGACTGAGCCCCCGCCGTGCTGACCGGAACGCGTGTTTTCGGCCACAGGGTGGACACAAGGACTAGCCCGTCCGTGCCATGCGCGCGGTGTACAGCGCTCCCTACTCTAGGAAGTCGGTGACGGCAGGGACGAGGTGATGCGCGTGGCTCCGGGCGGCGGTACGGCAGTTCAGGACCACGAGGCCCTCGCCGAGATCGAGCTGTGCGGGGAGCTGATCATCGCCGCCTCGGCGGCCGGGGAGGAACGGCTCAGTCTCGAGAGCATCGACCAGGTGCTGCGCGTGGGGGAGGAGCGGACGGGCGGCGACCCCGGGACGGGGGCCGGCGCCGGGCGCTGATCAGGTGCGCAGGAGCCGGCCGATGGCCTTCGTCGCCTCTTCCACCTTGGCGTCGATCTCGTCGCCGCCCCTGAGGGCCGCGTCGGCGACGCAGTGGCGCAGGTGTTCCTCCAGCAGCTGGAGCGCGAACGACTGGAGGGCCTTGGTGGAGGCGGACACCTGGGTGAGTATGTCGATGCAGTAGGTGTCCTCGTCGACCATGCGCTGAAGGCCGCGGATCTGGCCCTCGATACGGCGCAGTCGTTTGAGGTGCTCGTCCTTCTGCTTGTGGTAGCCGTGGACCGTCCCCGGCGCGTGAACCGTCCCCGGTGCGTGGTCCGGCCCGGCGCCGGGTTCGGCGATGGGCTCGCCGGCCTCTGTGGTCGTCATCGTGTCCTCCAGCGCTCCGGCTCCGCACATATACCCCTACCGGGTATATCGTACCGAACCTCGGTGGGTATGCGGCCCGAGCAGGGACTTCGCCGGTGTCCCACCTGCCGGTCGCCCCCCTCCCGGTCGCTCTGTCCGATGAGCGACACTGGTGGACGGCCCATTAGCCGTGGCCGGATGATGCGCCTAGCATCAGCCTGACCGAAACCGATGCATCCTGAGGACCCCACGTGCGCTTTCGTCTGACCCCCAGGGAGACGAGCTTCTACGACATGTTCGCCGCATCCGCGGACAACATCGTCACGGGCTCGAAACTCCTGATGGAACTGCTCGGGGCGGACCCCGCCGGCCGGGCCGAGATCGCAGAGCGTATGCGGGCCGCGGAACACGCAGGTGACGACGCCACGCATGCGATCTTCCACCAGCTGAACTCCTCGTTCATCACGCCGTTCGACCGTGAGGACATCTACAACCTCGCGTCCTCCCTCGACGACATCATGGACTTCATGGAGGAGGCCGTCGACCTGGTCGTCCTCTACAACGTCGAAGAGCTGCCCAAGGGCGTCGAGCAGCAGATCGAGGTTCTGGCACGGGCCGCCGAGCTGACGGCCGAGGCCATGCCGAACCTGCGGACCATGCAGAACCTCACCGAGTACTGGATCGAGGTCAACCGGCTCGAGAACCAGGCCGACCAGATCCACCGCAAGCTGCTCGCGCACCTCTTCAACGGCAAGTACGAGGCCATCGAGGTGCTCAAGCTGAAGCAGATCGTGGATGTGCTGGAGGAGGCCGCCGACGCCTTCGAGCACGTGGCCAACACGGTGGAGACCATCGCGGTCAAGGAGTCCTGAGCCCTTAATGGACACCTTTGCTCTGATCGTGACCATCGGCGTCGCGCTCGGATTCACTTACACCAACGGCTTTCACGACTCCGCCAACGCCATCGCCACATCGGTTTCGACCCGGGCGCTGACGCCACGGGCGGCGCTGGCCATGGCGGCGGTCATGAACCTCGCCGGGGCGTTCCTCGGGAGCGGGGTCGCGCACACCGTCAGCAAGGGGCTCATCGAGACGCCCGACGGGTCCAAGGGGATGGGGATCCTCTTCGCCGCGCTCGTCGGGGCGATCGTCTGGAACCTGGTCACCTGGTACTTCGGGCTGCCCTCGTCGTCCTCGCACGCGCTGTTCGGTGGCATGGTGGGCGCGGCGCTCGCCGGTGGTACGGAGGTCATCTGGTCCGGCGTCCTCGAGAAGGTCGTCATCCCGATGTTCCTCTCACCGGTCGTCGGGCTGATCGCCGGATACCTGGTGATGACGGCCATCCTGTGGCTGTTCCGCAGGTCCAACCCGCACAAGGCCAAGCGGGGCTTCCGGATCGCCCAGACGGTTTCGGCCGCGGGGATGGCGCTGGGGCACGGTCTCCAGGACGCGCAGAAGACGATGGGCATCGTGGTGATGGCGCTCGTCATCGGCGATGTGCAGGGGGCCGACGATCCGATTCCCGTGTGGGTGAAGATCGCCTGTGCGGTGATGCTCTCGCTGGGGACGTACGCCGGTGGGTGGCGCATCATGCGGACGCTCGGGCGGAAGATCATCGAGCTTGATCCGCCGCAGGGGTTCGCCGCGGAGACGACCGGGGCGTCGATCATGTTCACCACGGCGTTCCTGTTCAAGGCGCCGATCTCCACGACGCATGTGATCACTTCGGCGATCATGGGGGTCGGGGCGACCAAGCGGATCAATGCCGTGCGGTGGGGTGTCGCCAAGAACATCGTCCTGGGGTGGTTCATCACGATGCCGGCGGCGGGGTTTGTCGCCGCGTGTGCGTTCTGGATCGTGAACGTGGCGTTTCTGTAGGGGGTTTTTGCCCACCCACCCGCCCGGCTCGGTGGGGAGAGCGTCCCCGTCACGGGGCTCTGCCCCGGACCCCGGGCGGGGACTGCGTCCCCTGCGCCCCTGCGGGGGTCGTCCCGTACACCCTGGCGGGGGCTCCGCCCCGCATCCCTGCGGGACTGCGTCCCTACACCCCTGCCGGCCTTCCGGGCGTGGGACCGTCGCCCCCCGGTGGGGCCTTCGTCGCGTCCCGGCTCAGCCGCCGCAGGCACATGCGTGGGCCCGCCCTCCGATCGGAGGGCGGGCCCTTTGCGTCCTCGCGGTGGCACCGCCATGCAGCACCGCGAGGGGTTGGGGAGGCCGGGGCGGGTCAGCCGAAGCGGCCTGAGATGTAGTCCTCGGTTGCCTGGACCGACGGGTTGGAGAAGATGCGCTCCGTGTCGTCGATCTCGATCAGCCGGCCGGGCCGGCCGACGGCGGACAGGTTGAAGAAGGCCGTGCGGTCCGAGACGCGCGCCGCCTGCTGCATGTTGTGCGTCACGATGACGATCGTGAACCGTGCCTTGAGTTCACCGATCAGGTCCTCGATCGCCAGGGTGGAGATCGGGTCCAGAGCCGAGCAGGGCTCGTCCATGAGCAGGACCTTCGGCTCCACCGCGATGGCGCGGGCGATGCACAGCCGCTGCTGCTGGCCGCCGGACAGGCCCGAGCCGGGCTTGTTCAGACGGTCCTTGACCTCGTTCCAGAGGTTCGCGCCCTTGAGGGACTTCTCGACGACGTCCGCCAGTTCCGACTTCTTGTAGCTGCCGTTGAGGCGCAGGCCCGCCGCCACGTTGTCGAAGATCGACATGGTGGGGAACGGGTTCGGGCGCTGGAAGACCATGCCGACCTCGCGGCGGACCGAGACGGGGTCCACGCCCGCGGCGTACAGGTCCTCGTCGTCCAGCAGCACCTTGCCCTCGACGCGGCCGCCCGACGTCACCTCGTGCATACGGTTCAGCGTGCGCAGGAACGTCGACTTGCCGCAGCCGGAGGGGCCGATGAAGGCCGTCACCGAGCGCGGTTCGACCGTCATCGAGATGTCCTCGATCGCCTTGTGGGATCCGTAGTAGGCGGTCAGACCGCTTACGTCGATTCGCTTCGCCATGTTTTCTACTTCACTTCCAGTCGGTCGCTGAGGGGGCCCGTGCGCGGCGGTGGCCGCGGATCGCTGTGTCAGCGACCGGTCTTCGGGGCCTTCCAGCGGGCGATGCCGCGGGCCACGAGGTTGAGGATCATCACGAAGGCGATCAGTGTGAGCGACGCCGCCCAGGCGCGGTCGTAGGCCGCCGTCGACCCCGCGCTCTGTGAGTACTGCTGGTAGATGTACAGAGGCAGCGACGCCTGCGCACCCTCGAAGGGGTTCGCGTTGATGAACGGGTTTCCGAAGACGAGGAGGAGGACCGGCGCCGTTTCGCCCGCGATACGGGCGATCGCCAGCATCACTCCCGTGATGATGCCGCCGATCGAGGTCGGGACTACCACCTTGAGGATCGTGCGCCACTTCGGGACGCCCAGGGCGAGGGACGCCTCGCGCAGCTCGTTCGGGACCAGCTTCAGCATTTCCTCTGTTGAGCGTACGACGACCGGCATCATCAGGATCGCCAGGGCGAGGGAGCCCGCGAAGCCGAAGGGCTGCATGTCGAACATCAGCATCAGGCTGAGGATGAACAGGCCCGCGACGATCGACGGGATACCCGTCATGACGTCGACGAAGAACGTGACGGACTTGGCGAGGGCGCCCCGGCCGTACTCCACCAGGTAGATCGCCGTCAGGATGCCGATCGGGGCGCCGATCGCGGTCGCCAGACCGACCTGCTCCAGGCTGCCGAGGATCGCGTGGTAGATACCGCCGCCGGGCTCGCTGTCCGCCACCACGCCCATGGAGTGGGTGAGGAAGTAGACGTCCAGGACCTTCACGCCGCGCTGGATCGTCGTCCAGAGGAGGGAGACCAGCGGGACCACGGCCAGGACGAAGGCGACCCAGACCAGGCTTGTCGCCACCCTGTCCTTCGCCTGGCGGCGGCCTTCCACCTTCGCGGCGATGCCGAAGGTGCCGAAGACGAAGAGGAGGCCGGCGATCAGGCCCAGCTGGACCTTGCTGTCCAGGCTGCCGACGAGGCCGATGACGAGCGCGAGGACGATCGAACCGGCCGCGATGGCCCAGGGGGACCAGCGGGGGAGGCTCGCGCCCTGGAGCGTGCTCGGGGACTTGTCCGCTACTGCTGCGTGGCTCATGCGTTGGCCCCCGAGTACTCGCTGCGGCGGGCGATGATCATGCGTGCCGCGCCGTTGACCAGCAGGGTGATGACGAACAGGACCAGACCGGAGGCGATGAGCGCGTCCCGGCCGAACTCCGTCGCCTCGTTGAACTTGCTGGCGATGTTCTGGGCGAAGGTGCCGCCGCCGGGGTTGAGGAGGCTGGCGTGGATGTCGAAGTCGGGGGAGAGGACGGTGGCCACCGCCATCGTCTCGCCCAGCGCGCGGCCGAGGCCGAGCATCGAGGCGGAGATGACTCCGGAGCGGCCGAAGGGGAGCACCGACATGCGGATGACCTCCCAGCGGGTGGCGCCCAGCGCGAGGGCCGCCTCCTCGTGCATCTGCGGGACCTGGCGGAACACCTCGCGGCTGACGTTGGTGATCACCGGAAGGATCATCACGGCCAGCAGGATGCCCACCGTGAGCATCGAGCGCGGGGCGCCGTCGTCCCAGGAGAAGACGCCGGTCCAGCCCAGGTAGTCGTTCAGCCAGCCGAACAGGCCGTCCATGTGCGGTACGAGGACCAGGGCGCCCCAGAGGCCGTACACGATGGACGGGACGGCGGCGAGCAGGTCGATCACGTACGCGACGGGGCCGCTCATGCGGCGCGGGGCGTAGTGCGTGATGAACAGGGCGATCGCGACGGCGATCGGGACCGCGATGACCATCGCGATGACCGACGAGACGACGGTGCCGAAGGCCAGGACCGCGATGCCGAACTTCGGCGGCACGAGGCCGGTGTTCCACTCGAAGGTGGTCAGGAAGTTGGCGTCGTCCTTGCTGATGGCGAGGTAGGCCCGGTAGGCGAGGAAGACCGCGATCGCGGCCATGATCACCAGCAGGAAGATGCCCGAGCCGCGGGAGAGGGCGAGGAAGATCCGGTCACCGGGTCGGGTGGCACCACGTGCCGCGCGCTTCCACTCGGCGCTCTCGGCCGGCGGGGCGGTGGGCGGAGGGGCGTCGTCCGTGTCTGTGTGCTGTGTCGATATGTTCATGGAGGTCTCCGGTCTGCGGAGCCGCCTGCGGTGGTGGGGGCGGCTCGGGTGGGGCCGGGTTACGGACGGCCCCTGGCGGCGGTGCACCGGACGGGTGCGGTCCGGACCGGGTTTCCCCGGGAGCCGGACCGCACCACTGGGATCAGCTCAGGCCCTCGATGGTGGTGCGGACCTTGGAGATGATGGCGTCGGGGATCGGCGCGTAGTCGATGCCCGAGAGAATGCCCTGGCCGTCCTCGCTGGCGATGTAGCGCAGGAACGCCTTGGTGGCCGGCAGGGTGGCGGCCTTGTTGCCCTTGTCGCAGGCGATCTCGTACGTGACCAGGGTGAGCGGGTAGGCGCCCTCGGCCTTGGTGTTGTAGTCCAGCTTCAGCGACAGGTCGCTGCCGGTGCCGACGACCTGCGCGGCGGCGACGGCCTTGGTGGCGCCGTCGGAGGAGGCCTTGACCGGGGCCGAGGCACCGGTGTCGACGGCGACGGTGCCCAGACCGTCCTTGGCGTACGACAGCTCCATGTAGCCGATGGCGCCGTTGGTCTGCTTGACGCCCTGGGCGACACCGGAGGAGCCGGCCGCGGCCTGCCCGCCCTTGGCCTGCCAGGCCTTGCCGCCCTCGTACTTCCAGTTGTCCGGGGCGGCGGCGATCAGGTACTTGGTGAAGTTGTCCGTGGTGCCGGACTCGTCCGAGCGGTGGTACGGCTGGATCTTCAGGTCGGGCAGCTTCGCGTCGGGGTTGAGCTTGGCGATCGCGGCGTCGTTCCAGTTGGTGATCTTGCCGTCGAAGATCTTCGCGATCGTCGCGGCGTCGAGGACCAGGTTGTCCACGCCGGCGACGTTGTAGGCGACGGCGATCGGCCCGGCCACCATCGGCAGGTCGATGCCCTGACCGCCGGAGCAGACCGACTTGGAGGCGGTGACGTCCTCGGGCTTGAGCGCGGAGTCCGAGCCGGCGAAGGCGACCTGGCCCTGCGTGAACGCGGTGACACCGGCGCCGGAGCCGGAGCCCTTGTAGTTCACCTGGACGCCCGAGCAGGCCTGGGTGAAGTTCTTGACCCAGGCGTCGATCGCGTTCTTCTGCGCGGAGGAGCCGTCGGCGAGGAGCTGGCCCTTGGCGTCGTCGCACTTGATGGATCCGGCGGCCGCGGTGGCGGACGAGGTGCTGCCGTCGCTGCTGGAGCCGGTGTCGTCGGAGCCGCACGCCGTGAGGGCCAGGGCGCCGGAGACGGCGAGAGCACCGAGGGAGAGAGCCCGCCGGTTCATGCGCTGAAGCTTCACTTGGGGAAGATCCTTCCAGGAGCCGCCGTCCTGAATCCAGCGGCGTGCGGAGTATGCAGAAGTCTGCTCGGCGCAGACGTGACCACCCGGGTCCCGCACCGCACCGCGTAAGGCCGAAATTAGGCAGAACAGGTGAAGGCGCCTACGGGCGCGGGTGAACGGGGGGTGAACCCCTGGCGGCGGTGCGGTTAGGTCACGGAACGCTTACGTCGAGGACACGGAGCGATTCCGGCGACCGGTGGTCCGCGACCCGTCAGGCCAGGTGCAGGACGTGCAGCAGGGCGTCCACGAGCGTGCGGTCCCTCGGCTGGGTGAGCCGGTCGCGGGCGGCCGGCGCGGGGAGCCAGAGGAGGCGGTCCACCTCGTCGTTCGGGGTGAACGCGCCGGACACCGCCTCGGCCGCCCAGTAGCGGACCTGCTTGGGGCGGCCGTTCGCCTCGTAGCCCACGGTCGGCAGCCGGGTGCCGGGCGCGGCCCGGTAGCCCGTCTCCTCGTGGACCTCCCGCAGGGCGCCCGCGAGCGGGTCCTCGCCACGTTTCAGCTTGCCCTTGGGGTGCGACCAGTCGTCGTACTTGGGGCGGTGGACGAGACAGAGCTCCAGTCCGCCGTCCGCAGGGGAGCGCCGCCACAGCACACAGCCCGCCGCCTGGACGGGGAGGGCGTCGGGGCCGGCGACGGGGGCGGTGTCCGGGTCGGCGGCCGGGATGCCGTCAGGGCCCGCGTCAGGGTCGGCGTCGGGGATGGCGTCGGGGTTGTCCGCGCTGCTCACCTGGTCCTCACCACCTGTCCGGTCAGGGTGCGCCGATGGTCTGCTTCTGCCACGACCGCTGGAACGCGTACCGCGCGGCCTCCACCTCGAGCCGCTGATCCGCGTGCAGCACGCCGAGCGCGTACGCCGTCGCCGGCGCTATCCGGGGGGTGCGGGCCGCCTGGGCCGCGGCGGAGGACGCCTCCGAGGCGTCGCGGTGCCGGTCGAGGGCCTCGCCCGCCGCGAACAGGCGGACGTCCGGCGGCGCACTCCTGCCGTGCACGACCTCGCAGGCGTAGCGGTGCAGCCGCAGCAGGAGGCGGACCTGGTGCCAGGGCGCGTCCTGCGGGTGCGGGGCCGGGTCCGGGGAGAGGCCGTGGACCAGGGCCGCCGCGTTGTACGGGCTGCCCGCGGTGACGAGCGGCAGCGCGGTGACCGCGTCGGCGAGGCGTTCCTCGGCCGCCGCGGCCAGCGGGCGCAGAGCGGTGGCCGCGGCGGCGGGGGTGAGCGGGACCTCGCTGGCGAGGACGGCGACCTTGTCCGCGACGGCGTGGAAGCGGGAGGAGCCGAGGGCCTGGAGGGCGGTGGAGTGGGCCCGGGTGCGGGCGAGGGTGAGCTGGCGGTCCAGCAGGGCGCCCGCCTTCGCCGCGCCCACGGTCAGATTGCCGCGGTCCGGGGTCGCGGGGTGGGCGACGGTCCGGTCGTCCGCTTTCGGCCCTGCCGAGCCGAGCGTGCCTGCTGAGTTGATCGTTCCTGCTGAACCGAGCGGGCCGGTCGGGCCGGTCGGCTGGCCGGGTACCGGCGCCGCGCCCGACAGCCGGTTCAGCGCCAGCAGCAGCCGCTCCAGACGGGCCCCGTACGCGTGCTCCAGGGCCAGGGTGCCGGACAGCCACGCCAGTTCGGGGCGGATGCCCTCCGACCACTCGGGCTCCAGGAGCGGTCGGAAGGTGTGCAGGCTGCCGCTGATCCGACGGGCCGAGCGGCGCAGGGCGCGCACCGCGTCCACGCGCACCTGCGCGCCCGCCGGACCGCCCGCCGAGGCGCCCGAGGAGCCGTTCGACGCCGCGCCGCCCGTCTCCCGGTGCAGGCGCAGCGCGCGGAGGAACTCCGTGGCCTGGCCCCGGAGATAGCCCGCGAGGGCGTCCCCGGTGGTCGCGGGCCCGGCCGCGGGGTCCGTCAGGTCATGGTGTCGCTGTGCCACGCCGGCGCCTCCGGGCGTCTATGAGCGTCTCCTGGATGTTGCGCAGGGGCGCGCCGTCCGCGTCGTGCGAGTGCCGGATCCACTCGCCGTCCGGGCCGAGGTGCCAGGAGGCGGTGGAGTCGGACATGCCCGTTTCCAGGAACCGGTTCAGGGACGCCCGGTGGGCCGGGTCGGTCACCCTGACCAGGGCCTCGATACGGCGGTCGAGGTTGCGGTGCATCATGTCGGCGCTGCCGATCCACACCTCGGGCTCCCCGCCGTTGCCGAATCCGAAGACCCGGGAGTGCTCCAGGAAACGGCCGAGGATGGAACGGACCCGGATGTTGTCCGACAGGCCCGGCACGCCCGGGCGCACCGCGCAGATGCCGCGCACCCACACGTCGACCTGGACGCCCGCCTGGGACGCGCGGTAGAGCGAGTCGATGAGGGCTTCGTCGACGATCGAGTTGACCTTGATGCGGACGTGCGCGGGCCGTCCGGCGCGGTGGTGCTGGATCTCCTTGTCGATGCGGGCGATCAGGCCGTCCCGCAGGGACTTGGGGGCGACGAGGAGACGGCGGTAGGTCTCGCGGCGGGAGTAGCCGGAGAGCCGGTTGAAGAGGTCGGAGAGGTCCGCGCCGACCTGCGGGTCGGCGGTGAGCAGACCGAGGTCCTCGTAGAGCCGGGCCGTCTTCGGGTGGTAGTTGCCGGTGCCGACGTGGCAGTAGCGCCGCAGCGTGTCGCCCTCCTGACGGACCACCAGCGACAGCTTGCAGTGCGTCTTGAGGCCTACGAGGCCGTAGACGACGTGGCAGCCGGCCTCCTCCAGCTTGCGCGCCCACTTGATGTTGGCGTGCTCGTCGAAGCGGGCCTTGATCTCGACCAGGACGAGGACCTGCTTGCCGGACTCGGCGGCCTCGATGAGCGCGTCGACTATCGGGGAGTCGCCCGAGGTCCGGTACAGGGTCTGCTTGATGGCGAGGACGTCCGGGTCCAGCGCCGCCTGTTCCAGGAAGGCCTGCACGGACGTCGAGAAGGAGTCGTAGGGGTGGTGCAGCAGGACGTCCCGGCTGCGCAGCGCCGCGAAGATGTCCGGCGGGGACGACGACTCGACCTCGGCGAGATCGCGGTGGGTGCCGGCGATGAACTTCTTGTACTTCAGCTCGGGCCGGTCGAGGCCGTGGATGCGGAAGAGACCGGTGAGGTCGAGCGGGCCCGGCAGCGGGTAGACCTCGGCCTCGCCGATCTTCAGCTCGCGCACCAGCAGGTCGAGCACCTCACGGTCGATGGACTCCTCGACCTCCAGGCGCACCGGCGGCCCGAAGCGGCGCCGCATGAGCTCCTTCTCCAGGGCCTGGAGGAGGTTCTCGGCGTCGTCCTCCTCGACCTCGAGGTCCTCGTTGCGGGTGAGCCGGAAGGCGTGGTGCTCCAGCACCTCCATGCCCGGGAAGAGCTCCTCCAGGTGGGCGCCGATGACGTCCTCGATGGGGACGTAGCGGCCGGGGGAGCTCTCCAGGAAGCGGGACAGCAGCGGCGGCACCTTGACGCGCGCGAAGTGCTTGTGGCCGCTGACCGGGTTGCGCACGACGACCGCGAGGTTGAGCGAGAGACCCGAGATGTACGGGAAGGGGTGCGCGGGGTCGACGGCGAGCGGGGTCAGCACCGGGAAGATCTGGTGCCGGAAGAGCGTGAACAGGCGTGCCTGTTCCTTCTCCGTCAGCTCGCCCCAGCGCACCAGGTGGATGCCCTCCTCCGCGAGGGCGGGGGCGATGTCCTCGTGGTACGTCGCCGCGTGCCGGGCCATGAGTTCGCGGGAGCGGGCCCAGATCATCTCCAGCACCTCGCGCGGCTGGAGGCCTGAGGCCGAACGGGTGGCGACCCCGGTGGCGATCCGGCGCTTCAGACCGGCCACCCGGACCATGAAGAACTCGTCCAGGTTGCTGGCGAAGATCGCCAGGAAGTTGGCCCGCTCGAGGAGGGGCGTGTTCGGATCCTCGGCGAGTTCCAGAACGCGCTCGTTGAACGCGAGCCAGCTGCGTTCCCGGTCGAGGAAGCGGCCCTGGGGCAGCTGCGGGCCGTCGTACGGCGCCTCCTCGTAGGTGTCGAGGTCGGCGTCGATGTCGGGCTCGAGATCGGAGACCACGGCGGAGACGGTGTGCGGGCGGTGCGCTGCTATGGAGCCCACGGAGGGCTGCGCGTGCTGGACCTCGGCCTGGGCGTCTGACTGGCTCATGGACCCATTCTTCCGCGCCAGGAGCGTGACAGGCGCGTCGGAGCGTGCGGGCGGGATCGCGGCGGATTCTCCGTGGGGGCGATTTCTCCCCGGAGGCGGCGAGGGCTCGGGCACGGCGGGCGTCATTCGCCGAGCGTCGCAAGGTCGTCTTAACCACTGGTTACCAAGACATGGCGTGCGGGATATCGGGGGGCGGCTCGCGGGGGTCGATGTCGTGGAGCGGCTGTGTACGAGGCTGACCAAGGGTGTCTGAAGGGTTGTGTGCGGGCGCCGGTCGCGGGGATTTCCGCCGGGGTGCGGTGCGGGGAGGGCTACGGGGTGTGCGGGTCCCTCCCCCCGTGGTGGGACCCGCACACCCCGGGATCGGGAGGGGTATCAGGCCGTGGGGGCGGCCTTGTCGTCCGCGCGCGGGACGGTGGCCGTCGAGCGCCTGAGCAGGACGAACGTGGCGACGGTGAGAGCGGCGGTCGCGGCCAGCAGCAGGGCGGTCGTGGTCAGCTGGAGTGGCCAGTAGTGGGACTCGGGGTGGTACGTGGTGTAGAAGCCGGTGGCGTCGAGGTCGGCGTACACCGTCTTGCAGCCGGCGACGAAGGTCGGCCCGCAGCCGGGGTCGGCGATGTGCGCGCCGGTGGCGGTGACCAGGCCCGAGTCCACGCCGAGGCCCGAGCCCCGGTAGCCGTCGGCGAGGCTGCTGACCTGGGTGACCGCCGGCCACAGGTGCGGCATGAGCCGGTCGGCCAGGAACCGCAGGGCGGCGACGCAGGCGAGCGCGAGCACGAGCGCGGGCAGGGTACGGCGCAGCAGCACGCCCGCGAGGGCGCCGCCGGCCAGGCCGGTCAGGGCGAAGGCGACGGTGGTGGGGCCGTTGGTGTGCAGGGTGAGGTTGGCGTACCAGGCGTCGGCGGTGTTGATCCGGCCGCTGCCCGCCGTCCACATCACGCGGTGCAGCGCGACCAGCAGGCCGGTGCCCGCGGTGACCAGGACCGCGGGCACGATCAGCTTGGTGGTCAGCCAGCGGGTCGGGGACAGGCTCTGCGTCCAGGCGAGCTGCGCGGTGCCGTGCTCCAGTTCGCGGCCGAACAGCGCGGCGCCCGCCCAGGCGGCGACGACGAAGGGGAGCGCGGTCAGCGCGGCGGTCGTGTACGCGTACACGTCCTTGTAGCGGACGATCGAATCCTGGTCGTAGCGGCAGGAACCGCCGTTGCTGCAGGCCTTGTCGTACTCCCGCCAGGCCGTGGCCGCCGTATCGGTCAGCGGGCCCCCCAGCCACAGAAGGACGACGGCGAGGATGGCGACGGCACCGATCCACAGGTACAGGGCGGGCCGGTGCAGGCGGAGCAGCCAGCCCGCTCCGGGGGTGGTCCTGCTGGTCTCCGAGAGGGTCGGCGACGGGGCGAGGGCGGTCATACGGCGGCCTCCTCGGGCTGGGCCGGGGTGAGCGGGGCGGCGTGCGGGTTGCGCAGGTAGGCGAGGACGAGTTCCTCCAGGGAGGGCGTCGACGTGCGCCAGTCGTCGGCGAGGGGGCCGGCGGGGCGCACCAGGGCGGTGAGCTGGCGGCCGGTGATCCGGGACTCGACGACGATGTGCGGGGCCAGTTCCGGCGGGCCGCCCGGGGAGCCGTCCGCGGTGGGCTCGGGGAGCCCGGTGGAGCCCGCGGTGGTGCTCACGCGCGCGTGGGCGGCGAGGAGGTCGTCGATCTCACCGGCGAGGCGCACCCGACCGCCGCCGACCAGCAGCAGGTGGTCGCAGGAGTCCTCCAGTTCGGCGACCACGTGCGACGACATGACGATCGTCGTGCCGTACTGCGCCGCGCGCGCCATCAGGGTGCCCATCAGTTCGTGCCGGGCCAGCGGGTCGAGGTCGGCCATCGGCTCGTCGAGGAGGAGCAGCTCGGGCCGCTTGCCGAGGGCCAGAGCGAGCGCCACCCGGGTGCGCTGGCCGCCGGAGAGGGCGCGGATCTTCTTCCCGGGGTCGAGATCGCCCGCGGAGACGATCCGCTCGGCGGTCTCGGCGTCCCAGCGCCCCGGGTTGAGATCGGCGCCCACGCGCAGTGTCTCGGCGACGGAGAGCTGGGGGTACAGCGGCTTGTCCTGGGCGACGTAACCGACACGCGCGCGTGCGGACGCCGGATCCGTGCCGAGGACGGTGACCCCGCCCTCGGTGGGCGCCAGCAGGCCCGCGGCGAGGGCGAGCAGCGTGGACTTGCCCGCGCCGTTGGGGCCGACGACGGCACAGACGCGCCCGGCGGGGAGGCGGAACGTGCAGTCGCGCAGCGCCCAGCCCCCGCGTCGGCCGAAGCGCTTGCCGAGCGCGGTTGCCGCCATGGCGGTGTCGGTCATGAGGGGTCTCCAGGATTGATGTCGTGCCGGTCGTGCCGGTCGTGCGGGTTGCGTGGCTCGTGCACGTCGGTTCGGCTGTGCCGGCCGGCCCCGTCGGTGCGGTCGGTCCGGTCGGTGGGGGTCGGTGCGGCGAAGTGCTCGTCGAGTACGGCGGTGAAGAGTGCCGCCACGTCGTCGCGGTCCAGTGCGGCCTCGCGGGCCCGGACGGCCCAGGCGTCCAGTTCGGCGCGCAGGGGCGAGTCGGCCGGGGCGGTGCTCAGCCCGCGCCGCACGAAGGTGCCGATGCCGCGCCTGGCCTCCACCAGTCCGTCGCGCTCCAGCTCGCGGTACGCCTTCAGCACGGTGTTCGGGTTGATGGCGGTCGCCTCGACGACCTCGCGGGCGGTGGGCAGCTTGTCGCCGGCCCGCAGCACGCCCAGGCGCAGGGCCTGCTTGGTCTGCTGGACGATCTGGACGTAGGTGGCCACGCCGCTGTGCCGGTCGATGCGGTATTCGACCACTGGACAACCACCCTTTCACTAATTGAGTAGTGAAAGGGTGGTGGAAGGTGGTGTGCGAAGTCAAGAAAAAATCGTGCGGCGAACCGTGAACCGATGGGCGGGGCCCGTCCGATGAGGGGATGTGAGCGAAACGAGAAGCGACGGGGAGCTGTTGCGGGCCATCGCGGCGGACCGGGACCGTCACGCCTTCGAGGAGCTGTACCGGCGGTACGCGCCCTGGCTGACCGCGCGTCTGCGCGGCCGCTGCGTGGACGCCGGGATAGTCGACGACGTCGTGCAGGAGACCTTCCTCGCGGTGTGGCGCGGCACCGCCCGTCACCGCCAGGAGGGCCACTCCGACGACGCCGCCGGCTGGCTGTGGCGCATCGGCTCCCGGCGGCTGATCGACGCCGTCCGCGGCGACGGGGCGCGAGGCCGGATGCGCCAGGCGCTGTACCGGCTGCGCCACCGCGACGAGGCCTCGGCGGAGGAACGCGTGCTCGCGGGGGTGGAGCACGGGGACCTCGCCGGGGCCCTCACCCGCCTCTCGCCGGAGCTGCGGGCCGTCCTCCAGGCGACCGTCATCGACGGGCTCACCACCCGGGAGGCGGCCGTCCTGCTCGGCATCCCGCCCGGCACCGTCAAGACGCGGGCTCTGCGCGCCCGCAAGCAACTGCGGGAGGCGCTGGCATGAGGCGGTACGTGTGCGGAACGGACCCGCGCGGGCGCGTGGGTGACGGACAGTCGAGGGAGGTCGTGGCATGACGTGGCATGTGGCTGAAGAGGATCTGCGGGCGTACGCGCACGGCGAGTTGGCGCCGCCGTTGCTGTGGTCCGCCGACACCCACCTCACCGGGTGCGCGTCGTGCCGGGCCCGGCTCGCGGACACCACCGACCCCGTCGCGCTGGACGCCGGCTGGGAGCGGCTGGACGCCGAGCTGGACGCGCCGCGGCAGGGCCTGCTCGAACGGCTGCTGGTACGGCTCGGCGTGGCCGACCACACCGCGCGGCTGCTCACGGCGACGCCGGTGCTGCGCCGGTCCTGGCTCCTTTCGGTGCTGTTCCTCCTGGTCATGACGGTGCTGGCGGTGCGGGTGGCGGACCAGCCCGCGCTGTTCCTCGCGCTCGCCCCGCTGCTTCCGCTCGCCGGGGTCGCCCTGTCGTACGGGCCGTCCCTGGACCCGACGTACGAGATGGCCGTCGTCGCCCCGCTGCACGGCTTCCGGCTGCTGATGATCCGCACGGTCGCGGTCCTCACCGCGGGCCTGGCGTTCAACGGGCTGGCGACGCTGGCGCTGCCCGGGTACGGGCTGCTGGCCCTGGCCTGGCTGCTCCCGGCGCTCGCCCTCACCGCGGCGGGACTCGCGCTGACCGCCCGGCTCGGTCCGGTCGTCGCGCCCGCCCTGGTCGGCGGCGTGTGGGTGGCGCTGCTGGTGGTGGCGAAGAGCCAGGTGCACGCCCACGACACGCTCGCCCCGTTCACGGTGGCCGGCCAGTCGGCGGCGGCGGCCGTGGCGGCGCTCGCCGCCCTCCTGCTCTACCAGGCCCGTGACCGCTTCGACGCGCGCCCGCCGGGCGGCTTCCCGGACGGCGGCACCGTGTGACGCGGCCGACCGCCCCCACGGCCCCCGCCCCGGCCCCGCCCGCCCACCGGACTTCCAGGAGCTCCACATGACCACCGCTGCCCCCGGCCCCGCCACCCTGACGGCCACCGACCTCTCCCTGCGCTTCGGCGGGACCCGTGCCCTCGACGGGGTCTCGCTGCGCCTGACGCGTGGTGTCACCGGGCTGCTCGGGCCCAACGGCGCGGGCAAGACCACCCTGCTGCGGGTGCTGGCCACGGCCGTGCCGCCCGACGGCGGGGCGTTCACGGCGCTCGGGCACGACCCCGGCACCGCGTCCGGCCGCCTCGCCCTGCGCCGCACGCTCGGCTATCTGCCCCAGACCCCCGGCTTCCACCCGGACTTCACGGCCTTCGAGTTCGTCGACTACGTCGCCATCCTGAAGGAGCTGACCGACCGCGGCGCCCGGCTGCGCGAGGTGCGGCGCGTGCTGGAGGCCGTCGACGTCTCGGAGGTGCGCGGTACGCGGATCAAGCGGCTGTCCGGTGGCATGCGGCAGCGCGTCGCCCTCGCCGCCGCGCTCGTCGGCGAGCCCGGATTCCTGGTGCTGGACGAGCCGACGGTCGGCCTCGACCCCGAACAGCGCATGCGGTTCCGCGAGTTGATCGCGCAGGCCGGCGAGGGCCGCACGGTACTGCTGTCCACCCACCAGACGGAGGACGTGGCGATGCTCTGCCACCGTGTCGTGGTGCTGGCCCAGGGCCGCGTCCGCTTCGAGGGCACCCCGGCCGAGCTGACCGCCCGCGCGGACGGCCGGGTCTGGAGCAGCACGGAACGTGACCCGAACGCCCTGGCGGGCTGGCGCACCGGCACCGGCAGCTTCCGCAACATCGGCGATCCCCCGACCGGCGCCGAGCTGCTCGAGCCCACGTTGGAGGACGGCTACCTGCTGGCCCTCGACGGCGAGAGCGCGGAGGTGGCGGCATGAGCACCGCCACGCCCACAATCACGGAACCCGCCGGCACGCTCCCCGAGCCGCCGCCCGAGGCCCGCCGCGCCGGGGCCGTCCTCGCCCTCGCCCGCTTCGAGGCCCGCGAGCTGCTCCGGCAGATCCCGGTGCTGTTCTTCTTCGCCCTGTACGTCGTCCTCGTCGTCCTGCGGCTGATGAGCAAGGACGGCATGGACGACTTCCCCGTGCTCAACACGGTCGACCGGCGCACCCAGGCGGCGCCCCTGCTGTTCGCCCTCGCCCTGTTCATCTGCGCCAACGCGGCCACGCTGCGCTCGCGCAAGCACGGCACGGCGCAGCAGTTCGGGGTACTGGCCATGGAGCCCTGGCGGCGCACCCTCGCCCATGTGCTGTCCGTGATCCCCTACGCGGGACTCACCGCGCTGGTCGTCGCGGCCGAGTACACCCGGGAGGCGCTGAAGCCCGGCGCGATCGGCCACGGCTCCTTCGGGGAACTGGCCGTCGGACCCTTGAGCGTCCTGCTGGCAGGCGTCACGGGTGTGCTGCTGGCCCGGCTGCTGCCCTCCTCCTTCGTGCCCATACTGTTCGTCATCGCCGTGTATGTGCTCGGCGTCCTGGTCTCCGGACTCATCGGCTCCGGGCGCGACGGGCTGGTCTGGCTCGACCCGATCCAGTTCTTCCAGTCGAGCGGCGGCGACCCGGTCCCCTCCGACCTGCTGGGCCGCCCGGCCGGCTGGCACGCCCTGTACGTGGCGGGCCTGTGCGCGGTGCTGACCTGCGCGGCCCTGTTGGTCGCCGGCGGCCGCACGCGCGCCGTCAAGGCGGCGACCGCTCTCGCCCTCGCGGTCACCGCGGTGGGTGTGATCGGCCAGGTCCCGCGCGACACGGCGGCGCTGGAAGCGGCCCGCAGGACGGCGTCCGGCTCGCCGGAGAAGGTCCAGTCGTGCACGACGTACGACGGCTCGACGTACTGCTCGTACCCCGAGTGGAGCGGGGTGCGGTCCGAGTGGGCCGAGGTCGTCGACCGGGTCCGGTCCGGGGCGGGCGGCGCGGCGGCGGAGACCCCCCTGACGATCCGCCAGCGCATCTGGTCCGACGGCGAGGCGGAGGTCGACGGCGCGCTGGAGGCGTCCACCACGCCCGGCGAGGTGACGGTCGGTACGCGCTGGGGCGGCAACCGCGTCCCCGAGTTCGCGGTCGGGGTCGCGTCGGTCCTGGTGGGCGGCACGGAGGACGTGACGACCGAGCCGATGTGCGACGCCCGCGCGGTCACCGTCATGTGGCTGGTCCTGGGCAACGACCCCACCCCGATGGCCACCTTCCGGGACGTGCGGCTGGACGACAGCACCACCGGCTCGGGCGTGGTCCTGACGCCGACCGACGGACTGGGCCTGTCGAGCGCGCAGACCACGGTGATCGGGGAACTGCTGGACCGGCCACGCGCCGCGATGACGGCCCGTGTGAAGGCCCACTGGGCGGAACTGACGTCCGCGAGGACGACGACCGTCCAGGCCGCGAAGCTGCTGGGCGTCGCGGTGCCGAAGGAGGCGGACCCGTGCGGGGACTAGGGCGAGCGGAAGCGACGAGGGTCCCACCGGACCTGCTGCGGTCCCTGGTGCCGCCGGTGTGGCGCGGCCTTCCCTGGCGGGCGCTGACCACGGCCGGCGGACTGGGCCTGCTGCTCGCCGGGACCACCCGGCTGCCGGGCCACCCTCCGGACGCCGAACTGGGGCGGCTGGTGCTGCGCCTCACCGCGCTCACCGGCGCACTGGGCCTGGCCTTCCTGCTGGACGACCCGGCCCGCAACACCACGGCGACGACACCGGTGGGCCGCCCGCTGCGCACCCTGCTGCGGCTGGCCGTCATCGCCCCCCTGCCCGCCCTGTGGTGGGCGGCGGCCCTGCTCCTGACCCCCGCTCCCACCCGCCCCGCGCTCGGCCCGGCCACGCTGGAGGCGGCGGGGATGGCCGGCGCCGCGCTCGCCCTCGCGACGATCGCCGTCCGCTGCACACAGGCGGCGGAGGTGGGCAGAGGCGCGGCGATCTGGCTGGGGTCGGCGGCCGCGGTGGCGGTGCTGGTCCCGAACCGGTGGGGCCTGCTGGGCACGTCCCAGGATCCCTACTGGGCGGCGACGCAGGCGAGATGGGCGGTGATGCTGGCGGCGACGGTCGTGCTGAGCGTGCTGTGGACACCGGAACCGCTGCGCGGGCGACCCCGGAGACCCGGGTCAGGCCGGGTCGGCCCGACCGGGGGCGGTCGCGGTCGCCGCGGGTGAGGCACCCGCCGCCGATGAGGCCCGGACCCTCCCCGCGCGGTTCACCTCGCCGTCTTCCCCCGCGCGGTTCACCTCGCCGTCTTCCCCCGCGCGGTTCACCTCGCCGTCTTCCCCCGCGCGGCTCACCTCGCCGTCTTCCCCCGCGCGGCTCACGTCTCCGTGCGGTACATCAGGTCCGTCTCGTGGGTGATGAAGCCCAGCCGTTCGTACACGGACACCGCGGCCTTGTTGTCGGCGTCGACGTACAGCATCGCCGTCGGCAGGCCCTGCGCCGCGAGGTGCCGCAGGCCGATCGTGGTGAGGGACTTGCCGAGGCCACCCCCCTGCTCGCCGGGGGCGACGCCGAGGACGTACACCTCACCGAGCCGCTCCTCGGCGTGCGTCTTCGTCCAGTGGAAGCCGACGAGCCGCTCGCCGCGGAAGGCGAGGAAGAAGCCGGCCGGGTCGAACCAGGGCTCGGACCTGCGGGCGTCGAGGTCGCGCTGGGTGAGGGAGCCCTGCTCGGGATGGTGGGCGAAGGAGGCGGCGTTGACGGCGAGCCAGGCGGTGTCGTCCTTCCCGGGGACGAAGGTGCGGACGCTCACCCCGTCGGGCAGTACCGGATCGGGCAGTTCGAGATCGGTCAACGGCCGTCGCATCTGGCGCAGTTCACGGAACAGGGAGAGGCCCAGGACCTGGGCGAGGTGCCGGGCGGCGGAGTGACCGCCGTGGGCCCAGACCCGAAGCCGCTTGCCGGAGGCGGCGAGCAGGGCGGAGCCGAGCGCCCGGCCGTGTCCGTGGCCGCGGTGCGAGGGGTGGACGACCAGTTCGGCTGCGGGTGCCTCGACCGGATCGGTGTCCTCCAGCTGGGCGTAGCCGACGAGTTCGTCGCCGAGGGTGAGGACCAGGTGCGAGACGCCTTCCCGGGCGCCTCCGCGCAGCTGAAGGCGGCCCTGTTCGGACACCGCCTGCTGGCCGTCCGTCCGGGCGGCCTCCGCGAGCAGTTCGAGGACGGCCTCGGTCTGTTCGGGGGAGAGCTCGGCGTGGGTCTCGATGGATCGGGAGCCGGGGATCCGTGCGATGTCGTCGCTGGTCATGCGTACGAGGGTAAGGGGCGGGCCGCACAAAGTGGCGGCAGGAGGAAAGGCGGAAGACGGCGGTCCGGAAAGGCAAAGCGGAGGGTAAGCGCAGGACAAAGGGAAACCAGGATGTAACCAAGAACCCCCTGTCGCGCTACGCGCGTTGACCCTAGGCTGCGCCGGACGGGGCCACTTCCTCACACGTCTCTCAGGGCCGGTCGGGCCCGGGGGACGCAGACGCCACAGGCAGACACCTCAGGGGGGCGCATGCCAGCCACTTCCCAGCCGCATCCGAACGGCAGACGTCGTACGTACCGTCTTCTCGCGGCCGCCGCCGGGCTCGCCACCGTGGGTGCGATGGCCGCCGCGCTCCCGGCGGACGCCCACGACGCCAAGCACTCCAAGCCGCTGCCGAGCCGCTACCAGGATGTGCAGCTGCTGTCCTTCAACGACCTGCACGGCAACCTCGAGCCCCCGTCCGGTTCCTCCGGCCGGGTCACCGAACTCCAGGCGGACGGCACGACGAAGACGATCGACGCGGGCGGAGTGGAGTACCTCGCCACGCACCTGCGCGAGGCCCGCGAGGGCAACGCGTACTCGGTCACCGCGGCCGGCGGTGACATGGTCGGCGCCTCGCCGCTGATCTCGGGTCTGTTCCACGACGAGCCCACCATCGAGGCGCTGAACAAGCTCGACCTGGATGTCACGTCGGTCGGCAACCACGAGTTCGACGAGGGCGCCAAGGAGCTGGCCCGGCTCCAGAACGGCGGCTGCCACCCGACGGCCGGCTGCTACACGGACAAGAGGTTCAAGGGGGCCGACTTCCCGTACCTGGCGGCCAACGTCCTGTCCGAGAAGACCGGCAAGCCGATCCTCAAGCCGTACTTCGTCTGGAAGAAGAAGGACGTCAAGATCGGCTTCATCGGCGTGACGCTGGAGGACACCCCGGGCGTGGTGTCCGCCGAGGGCGTCAAGGGCCTGAAGTTCCAGGACGAGGTCGAGACGATCAACAAGTACGCCAAGGTGCTCCAGAAGCAGGGCGTGAAGTCGATCGTGGCGCTGATCCACGAGGGCGGTCTGCCGGCCTCGGGCTCCTACAACTACAACTGTGACTCCCCGGGCGCGGGCGCCGGCATCTCCGGCCCGATCGTCGACATCGCGAAGAACATCACGCCGTCGGTGGACGCGCTGGTGACGGGACACACGCACGCCGCGTACGCGTGCACGATCCCGGACCCGTCGGGCAAGCCGCGCACGGTCACCTCGGCCGCGTCCTTCGGCCGTCTGTACACGGACACCACGCTGACGTACGACCGCTTCACCGGTGACATCGCGCGTACGGCGGTCAAGTCGGCGAACCACGTGGTCACCCGGACCGTCGCCAAGGCGCCCGACATGACCGAGCTGATCACCAAGTGGAACACCCTGGCGGCTCCTGTCGGCAACCGGGCGATCGGCTACATCTCCGCGGACGTGCCCAACACCGGCACCGAGTCCCCGATGGGCGACCTGATCGCGGACGCCCAGCTCTGGTACGGCAAGGAGCTCGACCCGCAGACGGACCTCGCGCTGATGAACCCGGGCGGCGTCCGGGCGGGCTTCACCTACGCCGCCAAGGGCAGTGAGGGCGACGGCGTGGTGACCTACGCCGAGGGCTTCACGGTCCAGCCGTTCTCCAACACCGTGAACCTCCAGGACTTCACCGGCGCTCAGCTGATCCAGGTCCTCAAGGAGCAGGTCAGCGGGACGAACGCGAGCGCACCGAAGATCCTTCAGCCGTCCGCCAACCTGACGTACACCCTGGACCTGACGAAGAGCGGCGCCGACCGCGTCGTCACGGACTCCATCAAGCTGAACGGCGCGGCGATCGACCCGGCCGCCACCTACCGCGTCTCCACGAACAACTTCCTCGCGGGCGGCGGCGACGGCTTCACCACGCTGGGCCAGGGCACGAACGACCTGGTCGGCGCCGACGACCTGACCGCCCTGGAGCAGTACCTGCTCGCCAACTCCTCGGCCACGGGCCCGATCGCCCCGCCGGTGGCCAACCGGATCGCGATCGTGCAGTAACCCTTTCGGCAAGACAGCCAAGAGGCGGCCGCGTCGGTGACGCGGCCGCCTCTTCGTATTAAAACCTGTGTGAGTCCGCCATTGGTTCCCGCGCCCGTCTGAAAACTCGTCTCAGCTTCAATTCATCGAGGTCTCAGCGGAATCGGCTTTTTCTTCTTCCGTCGTCCCGTAGTGTTTTCCATGTCGAAAGCGAACGACGCGAAAGCGAAGAGAGCGAACGACGCAGGGAACGAAAGCATCGACGACATCAGGAGAACATCATGAGCTTCCACAAGATCACCCCCGTCAAGAAGGCCCGCAAGACCGCTGCCGCCCCGGCTCCGAAGCCGGTGGCCAAGAAGAAGGCCGCGAAGAAGGTCGCTCCGAAGCGACGCCCGGTCTCCCATAAGGGCTGATGCCACAGTCGGCGCTGTTGCAAACTCGCGACAAATAAGCCACGCGTAAAACCACCATAGTCGGCACCTGATAATCGAAGAGGTATTTCCCATGAGCTTCCACAAGATCACCCCCGTCAAGAAGGCCCGCAAGACCGCCGCCGCCCCGGCTCCGAAGCCCGCGGCCAAGAAGAAGGCCGCGAAGAAGGTCGCTCCGAAGCGACGCCCGGTCTCGCACAAGGGCTGACGGCACACCACGAGGCGGGGTCACCGGCGAGCGCCGGGGCCCCGCCTCGGTCGTGCCTCCACACACAGGGAGTCGAGGGAGTTGCTGACATGAGGGAAGCCCGTGAGGCCTTCCGCCGCTTCTGGCCGCTGACGCGCGGCGACCGCGGATGGATGCTGGTGATCGTGGCGTGCGTGGTGGTGTCCGCGCTCACCGAGACGGCGTCCATCCTGCTGTTCGCCGAACTCACCGACAACGCCCTCGAGGCCGGCTCGCTCGCCGCCTTCTGGGGTCCGGCCGGAGCCTGGCTGGGCGTCGCCGCGCTGGGCGCGCTCGTCGGCTACCTCGGCAACTCGCTCGCCACCTGGACGGCGGAACGCTTCGTCCTCCGGCTGCGCGCGAACGTCTTCGGTCACGTCCAGGAGCTCCCGCCCCACTTCTTCCAGCGGCACCGCCGCGGTGACCTGGTGGAACGGCTGACGGGAGACGTGGAGGCCATCGAACAGCTGGTCGTGTCGGGCGTGGTCGGCACGATCTCGGCGGGCTTCTCGGCCGTCTTCTACGCGGTGGCGGCCCTGTGGCTGCGCTGGGACCTGGCCCTCGCCACCTTCATCCTCGCCCCGCTCTTCCTCCTCGCCGCCCGCCGCTTCTCCGGCCGGATCAAGCAGGCCTCACAGGACGAACGCGTCGCCGACGGCGCGATCACCTCGGTGGTGGAGGAGTCGCTGGGCAACGTCGTGCTCACCCAGGCGTACAACCGCCGCCGCGACGAGGAGCGGCGCCTCGACAAGGAGGCCCGCGCGTGGATGCGGGCCAGCGTGCGCGGGGCCCGGCTGAGCGAGATGTACGAGCAGTTCGTCGAGGTGGTCGAGACCCTCTGTGTCCTGTCGGTGATCGGCCTGGGCGTCTGGGAGATCTCGGCCGGCCGGATGACCCTCGGCGCCCTGCTCGCCTTCGCCGCGTTCATCGGCTACCTCTATCCCCCGGTCCGCAGCCTCGGCCAGCTGGGCCTGACGGTCACCGCGGCCACGGCGGGCGCGGAACGCATCGCGGAACTCCTGGACGCGGAGCCGGCGGTGAAGGACCCGGACGTTCCCGTCCCCGCCTGGCCGGTCCGGGGCTGGGTCAGCCTGCACGGCGTCTCCTTCCGCTACCCCGACGCGGCCCGCGCGTCGCTGCGGGACGTGACCTTCACCGTGGGTCCCGGCGAACTGGTCCTGGTCACGGGCGCGAGCGGGGCCGGCAAGTCCACCCTCTCCAAACTCCTCACCCGCTTCTACGACCCGGACGCGGGCGTCGTCTGCCTGGACGGAGTCCCGCTCACGGACGTCCCACTGGAGTTCGTCCGCGAGAACACGGCGCTGCTTCCCCAGCAGACCCTCGTCCTCAACGGCACGATCCGGGAGAACATCGAGTGCGGCCGTCCGGGCGCCACGGACCAGGAGATCGAGCGGGCGGCCAGGTCGGCCGCGGCCCACGAGTTCATCGCCGTTCTCCCCGACGGCTACGACACCCACATCGCCCCCGGCACCGCGGCCCTCTCCGGCGGCCAGCTCCAGCGGATCGCCATCGCCCGCGCGATGCTGCGCGCGGCCCCGGTCCTGGTCCTCGACGAACCCACCGCGGGCCTCGACTCGGTGGCGGCCCGGCAGATCGTCCAACCCCTGCGCCGCCTCATGTCCGGGCGCACCACGATCATGATCACCCACGATCTGAGCCTCGCCCCCGACGCCGACCGCATCCTGGTCGTGGACGAGGGGCGGCTGCTGGACGCGGGAACGCACGACGAGCTGATGGCCCGCTGCGAGGCCTACACCAGGCTGGTCGAACCGTGGTCGGAGACGGCGCGCCGGCCCACCCGCCCACGTGACCGGTTCACCGACGACACGCTGGTGCTGCGGCTGTGAGAGAGCACCGGTCGACCGGCGGTACCGGCCCCCCGGGCAACACGGTCGGCACCGGCAGGCCGTGCGGCGTCGGCAGGCCGTGCGGCGCCGGCGTCACGCCACCCGGAGCATGTACCCCAGCCCTCGCGCCGTCTGGATGATCCGGGGTTCGCCGTACTGCTCCAGCTTGCGCCGCAGGTACATGACGTACACGTCGAGCGTGTTGGACGTCGGTTCGAAGTCGAAGCCCCAGACGTCCTTGTGGATCTGGGCGCGGCTGAGGACCTTCGCCGGATGGCGGAGGAAGTACTCCAGGAGGGAGTACTCGGTGGGGGTGAGGTCGAGCGGGCGGGCGGCGCGGGTGACCGTACGCGAGGACAGGTCCATCGCGATGTCGTGGAAGGCCGGCCGGGGAGCGGCCGCCCGGGCGGCGGGGGACACCCAGCGCGTGCCCCGGCGCAGCAGGGCCCGCACCCGGGCCAGCAGCTCCTCCACGGCGAACGGTTTCATCAGGTAGTCGTCCGCGCCGTGGTCGAGGGCGACGATACGGTCGCCCACCGCGTCCCGGCCGGTGATCATCAGGATCGGGACGGTGGAACCGGAGGCCCGGATCCGCCGGGTCGCGGCCAGACCGTCGAGGCCCGGCATGGTGACGTCCATCAGGACCAGGTCGGGGGCGTTGCCGGGGGCTCCGACGAGGTCGAGGGCGAGGTCGAGGGCGAGCCGTCCGTCTCCGGCGAGGACGGTCTCGTAGCCCTCGAAGCGGAGTAGCCGGCCGAGTCCCTCGCGGACGTCCGCGTCGTAGTCGGCCAGCAGGATCCTCCCCGCCGAACCCGCTCCCCCCGCTGTGCGCGTCCCCCCGGCCGCTCCTTCGGCCGACGTCCCCATTGCCGTCCCCGCCGCCGTCTCCTTCACCGTGCGTATCACCATTCCCTCACGGTGGAGCGAGGGGCTGTGGCGGGGCTGGCAGCGGGATGTCAGGAGGCCGTGGGGGTCCAGTCGCCCAGCCAGTCCGCGACCTCCTGGGCGGCGGCCTGGGCGTCGGTCAGCTGGGGACGGTCGGTGCTCGCGGCGCCCGAGCCCGCGCCGGTGTTCTTGTACTCCGCGAACCGGTCGTCCTTCCAGGAGAAGCCGCTCATGTCGGACCAGGGGGTCGTCTTGATCGCGGCGCTGAGGGAGGTGTTGCGGACGGTTGCCTGCGGGTCGAGCGTCGCGTCGCCGCCCGCGTGCCAGTTGCGGCCGAGGAAGAAGCTCCGGTCGGACACGTCACCGGTCACGGTGGAGTTGGCGATCAGGATGCCCTTGCGGTCGGCGGCCGTGCTGGGGGCCGTGACATAGCCGGCCGAGGTGCCGTTCCAGCGCTTCTTCAGGGTGATGACGGACTTGTCGATCACCGCGGTGGCACGGCCGAAGATGAAGTCGGTGTTGCCGACGACATAGGAGTTGGTGACGTAGACGCGCCCGAGCTTCGCCTTGGCCGCGGTGTCCACCAGCAGGGTGTCCTGGTCGCCGCTGATGATGACGCTGTCGAGGAACACCTTGTCGGCGGAGGTGCGCAGGGCGACCGCCTGGTTGGCGATGTCCTGGTGGGCGGCCTCGTCGAAGTCGTTGGAGATGGTCAGGTTACGGGCCTGGAAGTCGTCCGCGTCGACGGCGACGGTCGCGCTGCCGCCGGTGCCGTACGTGCCGGAACCGTCGGGCTTCGGCGTACCGGACGCGTTGTCGTAGACGATCGTGGTGTCCTTGCGGCTGCCGCCGGTGCCCTGGATGGTGACGTGCGGCTTGTTCGACGGGACCTTGACCAGCTCGCGGTAGGTGCCCGGCTTGACGGCGATCACCACGCGCGAGGGGTTGTTCGCCGGTACGGCGTTCACGGCGGCCTGCACGGTCGTGTACTGCCCGCTGCCGTCCTTGGCGACGGTGAGCGTGGTGGCGGCGGCCGCCTTCGGGGTGGCCGTCGTCGCGGTGGACGCCGTCGTGCCGATCGAACTCCGCGGGCCCGCGCCCGACTTGAGCAGCGCCGGGACGTCGGCCGTCTTGTCGAGGGTGTACGCGTAGTACGTCTTCGGGTCCCAGGCGGCGCCCGTACCGCCGCTCTCGTTCTTGCCGGTCGTGCCGGAGAAGACGTTGCCGCGCTGGACGAGGGTGGCGGTGGCGTCCCGGACGACGGGGTTGGTCAGACCCTGGAAGTAGGAGTTCTCCAGGACCATGTTCGTCGCGCCGCGCGAGTAGTTGCCGTACGAGGAGTTGATGTCCGTCCCCGCCACGTCCTCCAGGAAGTTGTTGTACAGGTGCGCGTGGGCGACGTTGTCCGTGGACGGGTTGCGCTGCTCGGTCTCGCGGATCCAGTTGTGGTGGATCGTGATGTCGGCGGTGACGTTGTCGGTCCAGCCGATGCCGAACGCCTTGTTGTCCTGGCTCAGCTTGTTCCAGGACACCGTCAGGTGGGTCGTGTCCTTGCGGCTGTCGATGAGCCCGTCGGCCATGTGCCGGATGTCGTTGTGATCGATCCAGACGTGGTGCGCGCCGTCCATCTGGATGCCGTCGTAGTCGTGTTCCTTGTCGTTCCAGACGCCCTGGTAGGCGTCCCGGATCGTCAGGTTCCGGATGATGACGTTGTGGACGCCCTGCCCGAGGAAGAAGCCGCCGCCGACGATGTGCCCGGCGGTCCCGGATCCCACGATCGTCTTGTCCGACTGGACCTTGATCTCTTTCCCGACCGGATCCATGGTGATCGTCGCGGCGACGACGATGACGTACGGCTCGGCGGCGGTCGCGTACTTCTCGAGGTCGGCGAGCGTCTTCACGGTGACGGTCTTGCCGTCCCGGCCGCCGTACGTACCGTTCTGGCCCAGGGCGTCGACGGAGGCGAAGCCGTCGGCGGTGGCGGTCGCCCAGGCGGGCGTGGCGGCGGTCGCCGCCGAGGCACTCGCCTGCGCGTCGGCTCCGAAGAGCCCGAGGTCCGTGCCGTAGGCGAGGGTGCCGGCGGCGGTGAGGGCGAGGGGTACGGCGATCGCGAGGGTGGTACCGCGCCTGCGGTGTCGGGGCCTGCTGGTGCCTCTGCTGCGGTGCGCGCTCATACGACATCCGTTCCGTGCGGGGCGGGGGGAGTTGGTGCCCTGCTGGGTCGCCGCCCGGATCGGTAAGGTTGCCGACCTCACGGAAAAACGTGGGAGAAATGCGTCCGCCGGCTACGAGGTGATGGCGGGATCCTCCGGCGGAGGGGTCGGTGCCCCCGGCAGCCGGACCGTCGCCACCGTGCCGCCGCCGTCCGCCCGGGCCAGTCCGACCTGGCCGCCGGCCTGCTCCACGGTACGGGCGACGATCGAGAGACCGAGGCCCGAACCCGGCAGGGCACGCGCGCTGGGGGAGCGCCAGAAGCGGTCGAAGACGTGCGGGAGTTCCTCGGTGGGGATGCCGGGACCGTGGTCGCGGACGGTCAGCGTCCCGTGGCTCAGCCGGACGTCGATCGTCCCGCCCTCGGGACTGAACTTCACCGCGTTGTCCAGGATGTTGACCACCGCCCGCTCCAGCGCGGCCGGCTCCGCCCGGGTGTACCAGGGCTCCAGCGACGCCGTGATGGTCAGCTCCGGACCGCGCAGGCGGGCCCGGCGCAGCGCCGACTCCACCGCGTCCTCCAGCGAGACCACCTGCACGCGTTCGCCGCGCTGACCCTCCGAACGGGACAGTTCCTGGAGATCGCCGATGAGCGACGCCAGCTCGGTCATCTGCGCCTTCACCGAGGCGAGCAGCGCCTTGCGGTCCGCCGGCGGGATCGGACGGCCCGTCTCCTCGCTGCGGGTGAGGAGCTCGATGTTGGTGCGGAGGGAGGTGAGGGGGGTGCGCAGCTCGTGCCCGGCGTCCGCGATCAGCTGCTGCTGGAGCTCGCGGGAGTTGGCGAGGGAGGCGGTCATCGAGTTGAACGAACGCGAGAGCCGGGCGACTTCGTCGTCGCTGTCGTCCTCGACGGGGATGCGGATGCTCAAGTCCTCCGTCCGGGCCACGTGTTCGACGGCTTCGGTGAGCTTGTCGACGGGCCGCAGTCCGGCGCGGGCCACCGCGAGCCCGGCGGCTCCCGCGCCGAGGACCCCGATGCCGGAGACGAGGAGAAGGACCAGGGCCAGGTCGTTCAGGGTGTCCTGGGTGCTCTTGAGCGGGACGGCGACGAGCAGGGCGGCATCGGGGTACAGCTGGGGCGCGCCCATACCCTGGCTGACCATCACAGGCCTGGTCAGGACCCGGACGTCGTCGCCGTCGGTGTCGGTGCCGTTGCGGTAGATGCCTTCGCCGGTGGCGGCGTTCTCGATGACGTCCTTGTCGTCGGACGTCGTCTTCACGGTGCCGGCGGAGTCCGAGGAGACGCACGCCGTCCCATCGGCCTTGACGATCTGGGAGTAGAAGTTGTCGTGGGACCGCAGGCCGTTGAAGGTCGTCTCCGTGGGTTCCTGCGGACAGGCGGTGAGGATGGCCTGCAACTGGGTGGGGCTCACCGGCCGCTGCGCCGACTTGCTCAGATCACTGTCCAGCTGGTCGTACAACTTCCCCTGCACGATGAACCAGCAGGTCACCGAGACCGCCGCCACCGCGAAGGCCACGGCGGCGGCCACGAGCATCGACAGCCGGGCCCGGATGGGCAGGGTCCGGAACCGCCGCATGACCTTGCTCACTCCGCGCCGCCCTGTCGCAACACGTACCCGACGCCCCGCACGGTGTGCACGAGTCGCGGCTCCTTGCCCGCCTCCGTCTTGCGGCGCAGGTACATCACGTACACGTCCAGCGAGTTGGACGACGGTTCGAAGTCGAAGCCCCAGACCGCCTTCAGGATCTGCTCACGGGTGAGCACCTGACGCGGGTGTGCCATGAACATCTCCAGGAGGGTGAACTCCGTGCGGGTCAGTTCCACGGGGCGTCCGCCGCGGGTGACCTCGCGGGTCGCGAGGTCCATGCGCAGGTCGGCGAAGGTGAGGGCCTCGTCCTCCTCCACGGCCGCGCCGGCCGCCGCGGCGTAGGAGCTGCGCCGCAGCAGAGCCCGTACGCGGGCGAACAGTTCGTCCAGCTCGAAGGGCTTGACCAGGTAGTCGTCCGCGCCGGCGTCCAGTCCCGTGACCCGGTCGCCGACCGTGTCGCGGGCCGTCAGCATCAGGATCGGCGTGGTGTCGCCGGCCCCGCGGATGCGGCGCGCGGCGGTGAGACCGTCCATGCGCGGCATCTGGATGTCCAGCACCACCAGGTCGGGCCGGTAGGCCGACGCCTTCTCCAGCGCGTCCGCGCCGTCCACGGCGACCTCCGTGTCGTAGCCCTCGAAGGCGAGGCTGCGCTGGAGTGCTTCACGCACCGCCGGCTCGTCGTCGACGATCAGGATGCGCTGGGTGTCACGGTCGCCTTCGGCGGGGCTCATGGGCGTGGATTCCTCGGGGGTGCGGTGGGACGACGGGAGGCTGGACCTGCTGAACGTGCTGAGTGTCCTCAGCCTCGCACGGTTCCCGGTGCCCGCGTAAAGAGTGGGTTGGGGTGAGATCAGCCGTGTATGGCCGCGAGCCGGTTGAGCGGGACCTTGCGCTGGTGCGGGCGGGCCGCGGTGGTGCGCAGACCCATCAACTGGGGGGCCGCCACCTCCGGCGCGCGGGTCGGCGCGACGGGCGGGTGCAGCTCGTACGCCACGTCGAGGGCCAGGCCGAGGTCGGCCGCACCACAACCGGTCACCGTGTGCGAAACCTGCTTGATCATGACGTACTCCCTGGCTCGATGGTGGGTGGTCAGCTGTCGGAGCCGCCGGCCCGCAGGGTGGCGAGGTCGGCCTTGACGGTGTTGATCGGGATGGCGAAGCCGAGGCCGACGCTGCCGGCGTCGGCGGAGGACGAGGAGTCCGTCGCGGCGGAGTACATCGCGGAGTTGATGCCGATGATGTTGCCGCCGGCGTCGATGAGCGCCCCGCCGGAGTTGCCGGGGTTGAGGGAGGCGTCCGTCTGGAGCGCCTTGTACGTCGTCGTGGACGTACCCGTGTCGCCGTTGAACTGCTGGCCGCCGAACTGGAAGGGCCAGTTGCCGTCGCCGCCCTGGCCGTTCTGGCCGCCCTGGCTCTGGCTCTCGTCGGTCGAGACGGTCACGTCCCGGCTGAGCGCGGAGACGATGCCGCTGGTGACGGTGCCGGTCAGGCCCTCGGGGGAGCCGATCGCCACGACCGTGTCGCCGACCTTGACGCCGTCGGAGTTGCCGAGGGTCGCGGGCTTCAGGCCGGACGCGTTCTCCAGCTTGATGAGCGCGAGGTCCTTCTTGCTGTCCGTGCCGACGACCTTGGCGGTGTACGACTTCCCGTCGCTCGTCGACACCTTGATCGAGGTGGCGCCGGAGATGACGTGGTTGTTGGTGACGATCTCGCCGCCACTGGTGATGATCACCCCGGAGCCGGTGGACGTCCCGTTGCTGAGCGTGGCGCTGACCTCGACGACGCTCGGGCTGACCGCCGCCGCGATGGTGGCCACGTCACCGGTCTTGCTGGAGGGCACCACGCTGGTCGTGGTGGACGAGTTGACCACCTGGTCCTTGCCGGTCAGCTCCTGGATGCCGTAGGCCGTGCCGCCGCCTATGGCCGCCGCGACGATCGCCACGGCGGCGAGCAGGGCGAGCGGGCCGCGGGCGCGCTTCTTCCCGGCGGGCGCGGGCTCGGAGGCCACGGGGGTGAGGAGAGCGGTTCCGCCGCCGTTGCCGCCGTAGCCGCCGTGGTCGGCGCCGTCGGCCGCCGCCTGGGTCTGCCACACCGCGGTGGGCTCGACCGCCGGCTGCTGGTGCGCCGACTGCTGTACCGGCTGGTGCGGTGCGGGCTGCGCGACCGGCTCGTACGCCGGCGGGGGCGGCCACTCCGGGTTCACCGGGGAGGAGCCCACGGGGGCGGAGGCGTGCTGCTGGGCGCCCTCGTACGGGGCCTGGTACGGGTTCTCGAAGTTCTCGTACTCGCCGCTGCGGCGGATGCTCTCGGTCATGGAAGGAAGCTTCTCGCCCGACCATGAGAGCTCCCTGAGCGCTCCCTGAGAAGCCCGCCAGAACCTCGTATGCCCGAAATAAAGAGCGATCCCCGAGAAGGCGGAAGCCTCTCAGAGACGTCTCATACACGGCTCATCGAGTCATGCACGGCTCATCGAGGCCCGCGCGGGCACCCCGCGCAGTTGCCCGAGGCCGAGCGGCTACTCGCAGCCGCAGGACCGCCGTACCACCAGCTGCGACGGGAACACCTTCAGCCGCTCGCGCCGCGACCCCGCGACCCGCAGACCGTCGTCCAGGACGAGGTCGACCGCCGCGCGGGCCATCGCCGAACGGTCCGATGCGATCGTTGTCATGGGCGGGTCGGCCAGGGCCGCTTCCTTGATGTCGTCGAAGCCGATGACCGCCAGTTCGCCGGGCACGTCGATGCGCAGCTCGCGCGCGGCGCGCAGCAGGCCGATCGCCTGGTCGTCGGTGGAGCAGAAGACGGCCGGCGGCCGGTCCGGCCCCGCCAGCAGTTCCAGGGAGACGCGGTAGGCGTCGTAGCGGTTGTACGGCGCTTCGAAGAGCCGGCCCTCGGTGCTGACGCCGGCCTCGTCCATCGCGCGCCGCCAGCCCTCGACGTGGTCGGAGACCGGGTCGCCGACGGAAGGGGTGTCCGCGGTGCCGCCGACACAGGCCACGTACTCGTAGCCGTGCTCCAGGAGGTGGCGTACGGCGAGCTGGGCGCCGCCCAGGTCGTCGGTGACGACGGCGACGTCGTCGATGGCTTCGGGGCGTTCGTGCAGCAGCACCACCCGGGCGTCCCAGGCGTCGATCTCCGCGGCCGCCAGATCGTTCAGCGCGTGGCTGACGAGGATGAGGCCCGAGACGCGCATCCCGAGGAACGCCCGCAGATAGTGGACCTCGCGCTCGGCGACGTAGTCGGTGTTGCCGACCAGCACCATCTTTCCGCGCTCGGAGGCGGCCTGCTCGACCGCGTGCGCCATCTCGCCGAAGAACGGCTGACGGGCGTCCGGGATGATCAGGCCTATGAGGTCGGTGCGCCGGGACGCCATCGCCTGGGCGACCCGGTCGGGCCGGTACCCCAGTTCCTTGATGGCGGCGAGTACACGCTCGCGCGTGGCCGGGGCGACCGGCCGGGGTCCGTTGTTGATGACATAGCTGACGACGGCGGTCGAAGTCCCCGCCAGTCGCGCCACATCATCCCGAGTCACCTTGGCCACGCGCGGAGTCTACGCGGATGGACCTGCTCCGGGCAGGGCGTACAGGAGCTTCCCTGTGCGCGAGCAACGCCCTTCCCGAGCAGGTGCCGGGCTTACCGGCGGGTACTACGCCTCCGCCGAGACCTCGGTGGCATCCAGGGCGTCCCGGTTGTCCGTATCGTCCGCGTTCGACCGCTCCGACCGGTCCGTCTTGGCCTTCGCGTCGTCACTCGCGCGCTCCCCCTTCTCGGGGGTAACGAATCGATAACCGACGTTGCGGACGGTTCCGATCAGCGACTCGTGCTCGGGGCCGAGCTTGGCGCGCAGCCGTCGTACGTGGACGTCGACGGTACGGGTGCCGCCGAAGTAGTCGTAGCCCCAGACCTCCTGGAGCAGCTGTGCGCGGGTGAACACCCGGCCCGGGTGCTGGGCCAGGTACTTCAGCAGCTCGAACTCCTTGAAGGTGAGGTCCAGGACCCGTCCCTTCAGCTTCGCGCTGTAGGTCGCCTCGTCGACCGACAGGTCGCCGTTGCGGATCTCCATCGGGGAGTCGTCGTTGACGATCTGCTGGCGGCCCATGGCCAGTCGCAGCCGGGCCTCGACCTCGGCCGGTCCCGCGGTGTCCAGCAGCACGTCGTCGATGCCCCAGTCGGCGGTGACGGCGGCGAGGCCGCCCTCGGTCACGACGAGGATGAGCGGACAGCCGGGTCCGGTGGAGCGCAGCAGCTGGCAGAGGCTGCGGACCTGGGGCAGGTCGCGGCGGCCGTCGATCAGGATGACGTCGGCACCGGGGGTGTCGACGAGCGCGGGGCCTTCGGCCGGCGCCACTCGCACGTTGTGCAGCAGCAGTCCGAGGGCCGGAAGCACCTCCGTCGACGGCTGGAGAGCGTTGGTCAGGAGCAGCAGAGAACTCATACGTCTGGTTCCTCCTCGGTCCCTGCGAGGACATTGCGGCACTGCGGCTTTTGCGGCACTGCTCTGCGATCCCGGCGGGGCCGTACACCTACGGTCACCTGGCGTTTCCCGCCCGGTTCCCATTTCGTATACAACGCTTCCGAAAGCACAAAAGGACCCGGGGGCTACGCTGCCCGAGTCCTCTGTCCAGCAGAATAGCCCACATGAGCAGCGGTCCGGCAGGTCATGTGGCACGTTCCACCGTTCGTCCGAATTCCGAGACGGGCACGCACGCACCTTTGCGGACGTTTCTGCCCACCGCCGACGGGATTGCCGTCGATTCCGTATACGAACCGGGTGCGGCCGTATACGACGCCTCCGCGCCATCCACCCGTCACCCGGTGTTCGTCGTCGCCCACGGGTTCACCGGGGACGTGGACCGTCCGCACGTGCGGCGCGTGGCGTCCGCCCTCGCCCGGCACGGCGCCGTCGTCACCTTCTCCTTCCGGGGGCACGGCCGCTCCGGCGGACACTCGACGGTCGGCGACCGCGAGGTCCTCGACCTGGCCGCCGCGGTGGAGTGGGCACGCTCGCTCGGGCACACGCGCGTGGTGACCGTCGGGTTCTCGATGGGCGGCTCCGTGGTCCTGCGGCACGCGGCGCTGTACGAGGGGACGGTGGACGCCGTCGTGTCCGTGAGCGCCCCCGCCCGCTGGTACTACCGCGGCACCGCCCCGATGCGCCGGCTGCACTGGATGGTCACGCGTCCCGAGGGCCGGCTGGTCGGCCGCTACGGCTTCCGCACCCGGATCCACCGCCGGGACTGGGACCCCGTCCCGCTCTCCCCGGTCGAGGCGGTCCCGAGGATCGCGCCCACCCCGCTGCTGATCGTGCACGGCGACCAGGACGGTTACTTCCCCCTCGACCACCCCCGGATGCTGGCCGAGGCGGCCGCCGGTCACGGCGAACTCTGGCTGGAGCACGGCATGGGCCACGCCGAGCACGCGGCCGACGACGGCCTGCTGGCCCGCATCGGGGACTGGGCCGTCGCGCGGGCGGGCTAGCCTGACCGTGTACACAGCCGATCGACAGAGGAACCTGATGCCCAAGGTCACGGTGCGCTACTGGGCGGCCGCCAAGGCCGCGGCCGGGGTCGCCGAGGAGCCGCACGACGCGGCCACGCTCGCCGAGGCGCTCGACGCCGCACGCGCGCGACACCCCGGTGAACTCGTGCGTGTCCTGCAGCGATGCTCGTTCCTCGTCGACGGTGACCCCGTGGGCACCCGCGCACATGAGACGGTACGGCTGGCCGACGGCGGCACGGTCGAGGTGCTCCCGCCGTTCGCAGGAGGGTGAGATGACCGACCAGCCGTACGACCAGCAGGGCTATCAGGGGCGCGAGGGCTACGAGGGTTACGACGACCCCTACGCCCAGCAGCAGTCCCAGCAGGCTCATCAGCCCCAGCAGGCTCACCAGCCCCGGCACGCCCAGCAGCAGGCCTGGCCGGGGCAGCAGCAGGGCTACGAGGACCCGCAGGCCCACCTCCAGCACACGCAGCAGTGGCAGGGCCAGACCTGGGAGACGAGCGTCCAGGCGCCGATCACCCCGGCCGACCCGGCCCAGACCGCCTATCTGCCGCCGCAGACCGGCGAGACACCGATCCACGGCAGCCGGCAGTCCGCGTACGGCGACTCCGCCGCGTATGGCACCGCCCCTGGGTACGGCGACTCCTCCGCGTACGGCGACACCCCTGGCTACGGCGACTCCTCCGCGTACGGCGACACCCCTGGCTACGGCGACTCCTCCGCGTACGGCGACCGCCCCGGGTACGGCGACACCCCGTCGTACGGCGGCGGCCCCGGGGCGCGTGCGGCCCTGCCGCCGGAGAACCAGGCCCAGCCGCACCACGCCCAGCCGCACCACCAGGCCCAGCAGCATCACGCCCATGCGGGGGACCGGCAGGTGGCCCCGGCCCCGCAGCAGGCCTCCCACCTGCCCTCGGCGTCTGCCGCCCCCCTTGCTTCCGCGCCGGTGCCGGAACCCGCGACCGGAGACACCGGCATGACCTACGGACCCGCCACCCTGGCCGGCAACGCCCGCGTCACCGACGCCCAGCGGGCCCGCCTGGAGGGGCGTTCGCCGATCATCGAGCCGGGGATGCAGCCCGCCGCGCTCACCGCTCTCCTCGGTCTGCTCCTGTCCGGCGCGGCGGCCGTCGGCTCGTACGCCCTCCTCGTCCCGCTCGTCGTGCTCCAGGCCGTCACGGCGGCCGGCTGGTTCCGGCTGAACGGCATGTGGCCGGCCCGCCAGGGCATCGCGCTCGCCTTCCTGGGCGCACTGGTCTCGGACGCGGCGCTCCTCGCGGCGGGCCGGGAGAACGCGCCCGCCGCGATCTTCGGCACCCTCGGCGTCTGGGTCCTGCTCTGTCTGGTGCTCCAGCTGCGTTCGCACGCCGACCCCGACGAGCGCATGTACGGACTGATGGCGACCGTCGCCTCCTCCGCGCTGGCCGTCCTCGCCACCGGGCACCTCGGCGCCGAGCCGGACGCGGTGACGGTCGGCGCGGCCGCGGTGGCGGTGGCCGTCCTGGCCCGGGCGCTGCCGCTGCCCACCCCGGCCTCCGTCGTGGTGGCCCTGCTCGCGGCGGCGGGTGCGGGCATCGCGGTCGGCGGGATGACCGGCCTGGGCGCCAAGGGCGCGCTGCTCGGCGCGGGCGCGGCGGTCTGCGCGCTGATCGGCCACCGGGTCGCGAGCTACGACTACCCCTCCCGCTTCGTCCACCTCACGGCGGGCGTGGCCCTGCCGCTGGCCGCGGCCGCACCGGCGATCTACGTGCTCGGGCGGGCGCTGGCGTGAGGCCTGCGCGGGGAGTGGCGCCGGAGTAAGGGGTGAAGAGCGGTGATGGTCTGTCACAGGTGATCGACAAATCGCCGGTGCCCCTTCCGCGCGGGGTTACCTTGAACCGTTGTCAATGAACCGTTCAGGTCATCCGGGTGGGGGAACTACCGCATGCGTGCGCTTCGAATACTGCTGGTCGTCGTCGTGGTCCTGGGCGGCCTGTTCGTGCTCGCGGACCGCCTGGCCGTGAACTTCGCGGAGGGTGAGGTGGCCGACAAGCTGAAGGCCCACGAGGGCCTCGCCACCACCCCGGACGTATCCATCAAGGGCTTCCCGTTCCTCACCCAGGTCGTCGGCGGCTCGCTGGACGACGTCGAGGTCGGCATGAAGGACTACGAGGCGGCGACCGGCACCAGCGGTCGGTCGATCCGGATCGACGACCTCCAGGCGGACATGAAGGGCGTCGAGTTCTCCGGCGACTACAGCTCCGCCACCGCCTCCAGCGCCACCGGTACCGCGTCCATCACCTACGCCGAGCTGCTGAAGACGGCGAAGTCCGAGCCCACGCAGGTGATGCAGGGCGTCACCGCGAACGTGGTCGGTCTCTCGGACGGCGGCAACGGCAAGATCAAGGTCGCCGTCGAGGCCACCGTGCTCGGCACCAAGCTGCCGCAGCCCGTGTACGTCCTCAGCACGGTCACCGTCGAGGGCGACACCGTGCGCGTGCACGCCGACTCGCTGCCCAGCTTCGGCGGGGTGCGGGCCGCCGAGAGCGAGGTGCGCTCGATCACCGACTTCGAGCAGAAGATCGACGACCTGCCCGGCGGGATCCAGCTCGACAAGGTCCAGGCGGGGACGAACGGTGTGGACATCTCGGTGAAGGGTTCGAACGTCAAGCTGGCCGGGTAGGGCTGCTCCCGGACCGGGTCCTCCGGTCCGGCGTGCGGTGGACGGCGGACGTCCGACAGGCGAGACGGCGTCGTCCGTTCGGCAGAGGTGACGACGGACACAAGCGCCCGGAAGCCGTGCCACGACGGCCCGGGCGCTTCCCTTGTCCCACTATTCGGACGATCGCATCTCACTATTCGGCATGCTGGTGACATGCCCACCTGTCCGTCCCTACGATCGTCGACATGATGCAGCGACAGGCGGACCTCACGAAGCGGCGGGCAGTAGACCTGTGCCGCGTCGCCGCCATGCTCTGTCGCACTTTCTGAGCGGAAGCGCCGCCGGCCTTCCGCGCCTCCCGGCGCCCTCGTTCGAGGGCATCCGTGCGTCGGCCGCCGGCGAGACCCGGCCGCGCACCCTCTTTCTTGCACACCCCCGCCGCACCTGCCCCGGAGGAGAACGAGCATGAGCCGCAGTGACGTCCTGGTCGACGCCGACTGGGTCGAGGCCAACCTCGACAACGCCGACATCGCCATCGTCGAGGTCGACGAGGACACGTCCGCGTACGAGAAGAACCACATCCGGAACGCCATCCGGATCGACTGGACCAAGGACCTCCAGGACCCGGTCCGCCGTGACTTCGTCGACCAGGAGGGCTTCGAGAAGCTCCTGTCGGCCAAGGGCATCGCCAACGACACGCTGGTGATCCTCTACGGCGGCAACAACAACTGGTTCGCGTCCTACGCCTACTGGTACTTCAAGCTCTACGGCCACGAGAACGTCAAGCTCCTCGACGGTGGCCGCAAGAAGTGGGAGCTGGACGCCCGCGAGCTGGTCGAAGAGGTGCCCGAGCGCCCCGAGACCTCCTACCAGGCCAAGCCGCAGAACAAGTCGATCCGCGCCTTCCGCGACGACGTCGTGGCGGCCATCGGCTCGCAGAACCTGGTCGACGTCCGCTCGCCCGACGAGTTCAGCGGCAAGCTGCTCGCCCCCGCGCACCTTCCGCAGGAGCAGTCGCAGCGTCCGGGCCACGTCCCGTCCGCCCGCAACATCCCGTGGTCGAAGAACGCCAACGACGACGGCACCTTCAAGTCGGACGACGCGCTCAAGGAGCTCTACGCCGACGAGCAGGTCGACCTGGCCAAGGACACCATCGCGTACTGCCGTATCGGCGAGCGCTCGGCCCTGACCTGGTTCGTGCTGCACGAGCTGCTGGGCGTGGAGAACGTCAAGAACTACGACGGCTCCTGGACCGAGTACGGCTCCCTCGTCGGTGTCCCGATCGAGCTCGGCGCCAACAAGTAACCATCCGAAGACCGACCTGAACGACCTCTGGAGACGCATATGTGTGGAGCGAAGGCCGGCGGCCCGGACGCCTCGACGATCAAGCCCGGTGAGACCACGATCCAGGGTCAGGTGACCCGCGACGGCGAGCCGGTGACGGGCTATGTCCGCCTGCTGGACTCGACCGGCGAGTTCACCGCGGAGGTCCCGACCTCCGCCACCGGACAGTTCCGCTTCTACGCGGCCGAGGGCACCTGGACCGTTCGCGCCCTCGTTCCCGGCGGTACCGCCGACCGCACGGTCGTCGCCCAGCAGGGCGGCCTCGCGGAGGTCGCGATCGCGGTCTGAGCCCCGGCTCCGACACCGCTGACGCAAGGGCCGTGCCCCCGGGTCGAACACCCGGGGGCACGGCCCTTCCACGTGCCCGGCCCCGCCCCGATCCGGCGCCGCGGTTCTACCCTGGAGACATGTACGCCCGCCGCAGGCACGTCTACTTCGCCATGATGGGCAGCTGTATCGCACTGTTCGTCCTGGCCTGGGGAGTCGTGCGGCTCTGGTCGATGCCCGTGGCCGTCGGGATGTGCGTGGTGGCCATGGTCATCCCGCCGCTCGCCGCCATGGTCGCGAACCGGCGCGGCCCCGAGGACCGCTGGTGGGACGACCCCTCCGGCGACCCGAAGTCCGACGAGTGGTGGGACGAGCTGGACGGCAAGAAGCGCCGCCCCCAGGACAGGCCCTAGTAGACGAGCGCCTGGACGCCGTCGGTCAGCGCCTCCTGCACGAACACCTGCGCTCCCGCGATCCGTACGCCCTCGATGACGTCCTTCTCCGTGATGTCCCGGCGGGCCGCGCACTGGGTGCACAGCGTGATGCGGCCACCGGCCAGGATCGCGTCGAGCAGACCGGGCAGCGGGGCCGCGTGCGGCAGCTCGAACCCGGCCGCCCGGCCCGGCAGCGCGAACCAGGCGGACTCCCCGGTCAGCCAGAGCGAGACCTCGACCCCGCTGGCCACGGCGACGGCCGCGACCGTGAACGCCTGAGAGCACCGCTCGGGCGCATCGGCCCCTGCCGTCACCTTGATCACGAGCTTCTTCGCCATGCCTGAATCGTAATCAACTCGACTACAACTCCTGGAGTTGACCATGGGTCTCCTGTGAAGCGCGATACGGAATACGCGCTTCACGCTTCTGAGGGGGATGTTGTGGAAGGTCCTGAAAGGGCCGAAGAGGTAATAGGTGAAATCGGGATCGTCGAGGCGGATGTCGAGGCGAACGCCCAGGTGGGCGGGACGGATGGGGCCGTCGAGGCAGGATCGGTCGCGGCCGTCGCGGGCGAACAGGCCGAACAGGCCGAACCGCCGCTTCCGGGCCCCCGTCGTCGGCGCGGCCGTACGACGCTGATGATCGCCGGAGCCGCCGTGCTCGGTGTCGTCGCGGGCGCCTGCGCCGGCTTCCTCGTGCAGGCCGACCGCGAACCGACCGCGCTGCCGCCGCTCTCCCAGCCCGTGCTCGCCCAGGGCAAGGGCGAGGTCGAGCCGCTGTCGGCGGCGCAGGACCGGCGGGTCAAGACGGACGGCGATCTGCGCAAGCTGCTGATCACGCGCCCCAAGGGGGCCAAGGACGCCGATTTCGCGGTGGACAGCGACGGCTGGGCCGATCTGGCCACGTACGCGGAGGAGTACACGAAGCCGGGCGCCACGTTCAACACCCTCGTCGACGACGAGTTCCGCCGCGCGGCCATGGTCTCGTGGCGCGTGGGAGAGACGTACAACGTCGAGATCGCCCTCGTGCAGTTCCACCAGGAGAGCAAGGCGGCCGCGTCCGAGTGGGCCGAGAACGGCTCCTACTGGGCCGATGAAGAGGACGACACGCGCAGCTGGCCCATCCCCGGCACGGGTGAGGACAACGGGACGGCGTACGTGCACGACACACCCGAAGAGGAGGCGGGCTACCTCCCGATGTACTCGGCCGAGGCGTACGCGTGGCGCGGTGACATCTGCGTGGAGATCCAGGTCTACGACACCAAGCCGATCTCCAAGGCGAAGATCATGGACCTGGCCCAGCGGCAGGTGGGGAAGCTGTGAGCGACAACCCGGACCTCAACTCCGAGACCACCCCGGAGAACACTTCCGAGGCCACCCCGGAGAACACTCCCGAGGTCACCCCGAAGAACACTCCCGAGGTCACCCCGGAGAACACCCCCGAGAACGGTCCCGAGATCAGCTCCGGGGTCGGCCCCGAGCGCTCCGAGGTCGTCGAAGGTGTCGGCGTGGGCGCCGAGCCCGCCGTCGTGAAGCCCGCCCGCAGGGTCCTCCGTCCCGGCCGGATCGCGGCCGTGGCGGGAGCGGCGCTGCTGGCCTGCGCGCTCCTCGGCGGTGTCGGCTACACCGTCGTGACCGTCCAGGACGCCGACCGCGACCCCGGCAAGCCGACGTGGAAGTTCCCGCCGCCGGCCGCCCAGGACGACGAGAAGACCAAGAAGGACGTGGCGACGGGGCTGAGCGCCCTGCTCGTGCCCTTCGGCACCGACGGCTTCGAGCGCGGCCCCGACCTCGGCGAGTTCGGCGCGGACGCCGAGTTCAGCGGAGCCCAGGCCACGGCCATGCGCAAGGAGTCGATCAAGGGCCTGCCCAGCAAGTCGCGCCGGCAGCTGGAGAAGCTGATCGACAAGGAGCGCATCAAGGGCGTGGCGATGCGCAGCTACGCCGTCGGCCGGCTGGACTACAACACGACGGACGCGCTCTCCGTCGACGTCAACCTGTCGCGGATGGCGAACCGCACCGCGGTGCGTGAGGCGGCGGCGTCCTTCAACGGCTTCCTCGCCGCCACGGACGTCTTCCGCAAGGGCCCGAAGATCGCGGGCCACGAGGACGCCCAGTGCTTCCTGACACCCAAGGTCAAGGACAAGGACAAGGAACTGGGCGTCGCGCTCTGCACCGCGAGCGTGGGAGACGTGCTGGTCAGCGTCAGTGCCAACGCCCCCGGCGCGCTCGACGCGAAGTTCGTGACCAACTTCTTCACCGCGCAACTCGACCGCATCGACGACCCGGGACAGGCCGTATGACCGAGCAACAGCAGACGCCGGCCACCGCCGCACCGCCCGTCGCGACGACTGACGCAACGACCGTCGCGACGGCGGACGTGGCGCGCCCCGAGGCAGCCGGTGCGACGGCCGCGTCGACACCCGCCCCGCAGGACCCGCCCACCCCGCAGGACCCGGCCACGCCTGAGGGCCCCGCAGGCCCGCAGGAACCGGCCGTCCCGCAGGGCCCCGTCGCTCCGAAGGACCGGCGAGTCCTGCGGGCGCTCGCGCGCTGGACCGCCGTCGTCACGGTGTTCGCCGCGCTCGGGGCGGGGACGGCCTACGGGATCACGCGCATGGAGCGCACGGACGTACCCGGTCTCGCCACCGAGTCGGACGGGCGCTGGGCGTACCCGGAGCTCATCAGGCCGCCGCTGCCCTCGGGCAGTCCCGCCCCGTTCGACACCGACAACTGGGCGCAGGCCCACTACGCGGACCTGCGCGCGCTGCTGCTGCCCGCGCCCGAGGGGGCGACGGACGACAAGACGCTGCGGGGCGCCGACGGCTGGCTGCCCACGAAGGACTTCCTGACCGTGTTCGAGACGGAGTCGGACCGGGACGTCGTCGGCCAGCTGCTCACCGACAACGGGCTGCGGCACACGGCGGCCCGTGGCTGGACCACCCCGGACGGCACCCGCACCCGCGTCTACCTGCTCCAGTTCGACACGGAGACGGTGTCCGACGTCGTCTTCGGCGGGCTCACCTCCTACAACGCTCCCCTGCACACCGTCGACGGCGCCACCGCGGCGATGTTCGACGAGGCGTATCCCACCGCCGGCGACCTCTCCGACATCCAGCGTTACGCGTACGACGAGGCGAAGCCGTACGGCGAGGAGCAGGTGCGGCAGGCCTACCTCCGCGCGGGCGACGTCGTCGCCCTGGTGCTCCAGTCCCGTAAGGGCACCGCCGCGGCCATCCCCTTCCAGCAGACCGTCGCCCTGCAGACGCAGCTGCTGGGCTGACCCCCGCGAGGGAGTACCTCACACGGAGGGCCGCCCCCCGGCCGCGTAAGCTGGGGGCCGGCCCTGTCGTACGTCTCAAAGCACGCTCATCCGAGGAGCACCCCGTGGAGATCTTCTTCGAAGCCCTGCTGGTCCTGGTCTGCGTCGGCGTCCTCGCCTTCGCCGGTCTGACCGTGAAGAAGCTGTACCAGGGCCAGCGCTGACCGACGACGTCCAGGAACTGTCACCCATGATCGAGATTCCGTCCGACCTCCACAAGGACCTCGTCCCCCTCGCTTTCCTGCTGGGCAGCTGGGCGGGCGCGGGCGTGCACGACTTCCCCGGTTCGGAGAAGTGCAACTTCGGGCAGGAGGTCACCTTCGGCCACGACGGCCGGGACTTCCTGGAGTACCACTCCCACACCTGGGTCCTGGACGGTGAGGGCAACAAGGTCCGGCCCCTGGAGTCGGAGTCCGGCTTCTGGCGCGTCGACGCCGACCGCAAGGTCGAGGTGACCATGGTCCGCGACGACGGCGTGGTCGAGATCTGGTACGGCGAGATCGCCGACAAGAAGCCGCAGATCGACCTCGTCACCGACGCGGTGGCCCGCACGGCCGCCTCCGGCCCCTACACCGGCGGCAAGCGCCTGTACGGCTACGTCAAGAGCGACCTCATGTGGGTCGGCGAGAAGCAGACCCCCGAGGTCGAGCTGCGCCCCTACATGTCGGCGCACCTGAAGAAGGTCGTCACCCCGGAGGACGTCGAGCGCTGGGCGAAGGCCCTGCCCGACGACATGCCGGACGACGGGATCGCCTTCTTCAAGTAGTTCTAGACTCTTCGGTGTGGTGAGCACTGAGAGCACCGACTGGAAGAGCGGCCTGCGGCAGCGCGGTTACCGGCTGACGCCGCAGCGCCAGCTTGTCCTCGAAGCCGTGGACACCCTGGAGCACGCGACCCCCGACGACATCCTCGTGGAAGTGAGGAAGACGGCGTCGGGGGTCAACATTTCCACCGTGTACCGGACCCTGGAGCTCTTGGAGGAGCTGGAGCTGGTCAGCCACGCGCACCTGGGGCACGGGGCGCCGACCTACCACCTGGCGGACCGGCACCATCACCTCCACCTCGTCTGCCGGGACTGCGGCAATGTCATCGAGGCGGACGTGCAGGTGGCCGCGGAGTTCCGGGACAAGCTGCGCGAGACCTTCGGCTTCGACACGGACATGAAGCACTTCGCGATCTTCGGGCGCTGTGGGGACTGCACGCTCAAGGGTTCAATTACCAAGTCGTAGGCTTGGGGTCATGAAGAGCCCTCTGCTGTCCCTGCCCGGCGCCGTCCCCGCCGAGGGTGTGGACGAAGGCGTCGCCGGTCACTACGGCGACCTGTTCCGCGAGCAGCGCGCCCTCGCCGACGGCACCGGATTCGTCGACCTCTCGCACCGCGGGGTCGTCGCCGTCTCCGGCGAGGACCGGCTGAGCTGGCTGCACCTCCTCCTCACCCAGCACCTCACCGACCTCCGCGTCGGCGAGGCCACCGAAGCGCTGATCCTCTCCGCGAACGGCCACATCGAACACGCGCTCTACCTGGTGGACGACGGTCTGACGGTCTGGCTGCACGTCGAACCCGGCACCCAGGAGGCGCTGATCGCGTACCTGGAGTCGATGAAGTTCTTCTACCGGGTCGAGGTCGCGGACCGCACCGCCGAGTTCGCGGTCGTCCATCTCCCCGCGGGTTCCATCGCCCCCGTCCCGCCGGGTGTCGTCGTCCGGGAGACCGCGTACGGCCGCGATCTCTTCCTGCCGCGCGCCGACCTGGAGGCCTACGCCGGGCAGGCGGGCCCGCCGGCCGGGATCCTCGCCCACGAAGCCCTCCGCGTCGAGCACCACCGCCCGCGGCTCGGCTTCGAGACCGACCACCGCACCATCCCGCACGAGCTCGGCTGGATCGGCACCGCCGTGCACCTCCAGAAGGGCTGCTACCGCGGCCAGGAGACGGTGGCCCGGGTGCAGAACCTCGGCAAGCCGCCCCGCCGGCTCGTCTTCCTGCACCTCGACGGCAGCGAGGTCCACCTGCCGGTCGCCGGCACCGAACTCCGGGTCGCCGACGACGCCCCCGACGGGCGCAAGATCGGCTTCATCACCACGTCCGTACGCCACCACGAGCTCGGCCCGGTGGCCCTGGCCCTGGTGAAGCGGAACGTGCCGCTGGACGCGCCCCTGCTGGCCGGGACGACCGCCGCCGCCCAGGAAGTGGTCGTGGAGCCCTAGATCTCGATCAGCGCGGTGAACGGGCCGTCGTTCGTCAGTGACACGCGCATCTGCGCGCCGAACCGGCCCGTCGCCACCGTCGCGCCCAGCTCCCGCAGCCGCGCGACGACCGCGTCGACGAGCGGTTCGGCGACCTCGCCGGGGGCGGCCGCGTTCCAGGTGGGGCGGCGCCCCTTGCGCGCGTCCCCGTACAGCGTGAACTGGCTGATCACCAGCAGCGGGGCGTCGATGTCGCTGCACGACTTCTCGTCGTGCAGCATGCGGACCGACCAGAGCTTGCGGGCGAGTCGAGCCGCCTTCTCCTCGGTGTCCTCGTGGGTGACCCCGACCAGGACGCACAGTCCCTCGCCTTCGATCTCCCCGACCGTCTCGCCGTCCACGACGACGCTCGCGCCGTCCACCCTCTGCACCACCGCTCGCATGCGGACCATGATGCCGGGTGCCCCGCACCGGCCCGCGAGGGGCCCATTTTTGATCCTTAAGCCCCCATCTGGGGCCGTTCGGGGGGACTCGGTAACCCGGCGGCCGATCGGAGTGGCACGATGCTTCCCACACGCCGGTCGAGGGGACGGTCGAAGGACATGAACACACCGAATACCCGGCGGCCCGCCACACACCGGCCGCCGACACAGCGCAGCGACAGCCCCGTGCTGCCCGCGGAACCACCCCAGCACGACCTGACCCGGCTGAGCCTGCCCGAACTGCGCACCCTGCGCCGCGACGCCCAGCGCGACGAGGCCGACCTCAGCTACGTACGACGGCTGCTCCAGGGCCGTATCGACATCCTGCGCGCCGAACTGGCCCGCCGCTCCCCGTCGGGCGCGGCCTCCGTGGTGGAGCGGCTGTCGGAGATCCTCACCGACGCCCCGGCCCGCCACCGCTCCTCGGCCCGCCACGTCACCCTGGGCACCCCGCACAGCGAGGAGTACCGGCGGCTGGCCGCCGACATGCTCTCCGACGTCGAACTCTCCGACCTCGGCGCACGCACCGATCCCGAGCTCAACGACGCGATGGGCTGCCTGGTCCGCTACGAGCAGCAGGTCTCGAGCCGCCGCCAGCGTCTCCAGCGCACGGCCGACGAGTCGGGCGCGGAGATCACGAGGCGGTACCGGGAGGGAGAGGCGCAGGTGGAGGACCTCCTGGTCTGACTCCGGCGAGCCCCACCGGGACAGGGGCGAGTGCCCACCGGGGCAGGGCCGAGTGTCCCCCGGGGTCGGGCAGCGGGTCCCACCGGGCCGGGGCGGAGGGTCCCACCGGGACCGGGACCGGGAGGCGGGGGCGGGGGCGGGGGCGGGAAAAGTCTTCGCCCCACCCGGCCGGCCCTGCCTACGGTGATCCCATGACCCGCCGAGCCAAGCAGTCCCTCGACGTCCGTCCGATCACCGACGGGGAGCTACCCGACTGGACCCGTGCCGTGAACACGGGCTTTCTGCGCCCGCCCACCGTCCCCGACCAGATGCTCGCCGACCGCCGTCTCGCGTTCGCGGACTCCCGTGTCTCCGGCGCCTTCGACGCGGGCCGGTGCGTGGCGACGTTCCGCTCGTTCGACCAGGAGCTCACGGCGGTGGGCGGCGCCGCCGTCCCCGCCGACGCCATCTCCAACGTCACCGTCGCGCCCACACACCGCCGCCGCGGACTCCTCACCCGGCTGATGGCCGACGACCTGACGGCCGCGAAGGACCGCGGAGACGTCGTGGCCACCCTGATAGCCGCCGAGTACCGGATCTACGGCCGGTACGGCTTCGGCCCGGCGACCACGATGACCGAATGGTCGATCGACGTACCCCGCGCCGGCCTCGACCCGAACCGGTCGGTCCCGCAGGACGGCGGCCGGATCGACTTCGCCGACGGCGAGGAGATCCGCCGGATCGGCCCCGACCTGCATGAACGGCTGCGTCGCGGCCAGCCGGGCGCGATCGACCGGGACGAGCACTGGTGGGCGGCGCGGACCGGGCAGCTGTGGCTGCACGGCGATGCGTGGGTCGAGCCGTTCTTCGTGGTGTACCGCTCGGCGGACGGCGTGGTCGAGGGCATGGCCTCCTACCGGACCGACGACGAGTGGAGCGACGGCAAGCAGCCGCTGAACACGGCGAAGGTGAACTGGCTGAGCGCGGTGACCCCGGCCGCGGAGCGTGCCCTGTGGCACTACCTCTGTTCCATCGACTGGATCACCCGGGTGAAGACGGGCTGGCGTTCCCCGGACGACCTGCTCCCGCTGTATCTGCCGGATCCGCGCGCCGCGCGCATCACCACCCAGGCGGACTGGCTGTGGGTGCGGATCCTGGACGTCGTACGGGCCCTGGAGGCGCGGACGTACGACGGGTCCGGCGCGATGGTCCTCGAGATCGTCGACCGGGCGGGCCTGACCGGAGGCCGCTTCCTGCTGGACGCGACCCCCGACGGCGCCTCCTGTACGCCGACCACCCGCAGCGCCGACCTCACCCTGGACGTGGCCGAGCTGGCGACGCTGTGGCTGGGCGACGAGTCCGCGGGGCGGCTGGCGGCGCTGGGCCGGCTCCGGGAAGAACGAGCGGGCGCCGCCCGAGGGGCCGACGCCCTGCTGCGAACGTCCGGGCGGCCTTGGTGCCCGGACATGTTCTGACGGCTCCTTTCCGCGTGACTGTGCGCCCTGAGTGCCCTGGTGCCTGAGCGGCCTGGGGCCTGAGCGGCTCTGTGGCCGTGTGGCCGCGTGGTGCTGTTTGCCGTGGTGCCGTGGTGCTCGTGCGTCCTCGGACGCGGGTATCCGTAGCTGTTCGGTCGTGCTGTTCAGTTGTGGCTGTGCGATCCCTCTGAAGTTGTGGCTGTGCGAACGATGTTCAGTTGTGGCTGTACGTCGGTGCCGACTGCTCGGGCTCCCGGCTCCCCTCCGGAAGGGAGCCCGACCGGCCAACCGTCTGGAAGTTTGACCATGTTGTTGAAGTTGGCAGCCAACTTCACTGTAACTATGTCCGCTTGGAAGCGTCCTATAACCATCTATCTTTGAACTGCCCAAAGATGGCGAGAAGTTGTAGTGTGCGGACGTGGAGCCGGAACATGCCTCCGTCAATGGGCGGAGGGCGGCGGTGCGGCCGCAGCGGTCACATCGCGAGGTGGCCGACGAGTTGCGCACCCGGATCAGGACCGGAGTGCTGCGGCCGGGTGAACGCATGCCGACGCAGGCCAAGCTGGCGGACGAGTTCGGCGTCGAGCGGGGTGCCGTACGGCAGGCGCTGCGCATTCTCCAGTCCGAGCAGCTCCTCACCAACGTCTCCAAGGGAAGCCCGGCGACGGTCGCGGCGCGGCCGGGTGCGGTCGGCTTCCCTGTGGGTCCCGCGGCGACGCCGCAGCCCGCGATGGTGGCGCTCCCGCCGCGCATCACCGAGGCCTTCGCGGCCGACCACGTCGAGGTCGACGCCCTGTGCCTGACGGCCGTCTCGCTGACGGCCGCGATCGGCGAGCCCCTGCGGCAGATCCACGCGGGGCGACTGAAACCGGCCAAGATCGACGTCCGCGTCCTGTTGCCGTCCCGGAACATCGACCTCGCCTTCCCGGCGGCGGTGGACCTCGCGGACACCGGGCGGCTCCAGCGCCGCTGGCTGGCCCACCGCAACGCGCAGGGCCAGGTGCTGCGGCACAACCTGCTCACCCTGCGTTCCACACACGGCATCGATGTACGCGTCACCTTCCGCGCACTGCCCTTCACCCCGCCCGTCAAGCTGTATCTCCTCAACGGGACGGAAGCGCTGTTCGCCTACTACATGGTCAAGCGGCGTGAGCAGACCATCGACCACGAGCACCTGGAGATGTACGACGCCGAAGGCACGCGGTCGGTGCTGTTCGCCTTCGAGCAGGGCGCCGGACCGCGTGACACGACGTTCGTGGAACAGTCCCACCTGTGGTTCGACGCGCTGTGGGAGACGATCAGCTCGGAGCTGGTGCTCACGAGCTGACGGCGGGCCCGGTGGCGAGGAGGGCCAGGATCACGGCGCCGGCGGAACTGATGACCGGGCTCTTGGCCTTGATGCCGACGCTGAGCAGGAGCAGGCCGAGGGCACCGGTGGTGCCGTACTTCCACTGGATGGTCTGTTCGACACCGACGACGAAGGCGGCACAGAGGAGGACGAGGACGGGCATGGTGGTTCCCCCTTCCGAGACGGGAGTGGGAGGCAAGCCTTCCGCCAACTCACTCAAGTTGGTTGCCAACTATGACTATGTTGTCCCCACTTGGTGGCGACTGCTAAACAACTTTCAAACAACTCCCGCCAGATGGATGTAAGTTGTAGCGTTTGGTCGTGACCCAGGAGAACGTGGCAGTGAACGGCAGCAGGCTCTCACCCCGTGAGATCGCCGATGTCCTGCGCGAACGCATCCGCGTCGGGGATCTCAGGGCCGGCGACCGGTTGCCCACCCAGGCCGAGCTCGCCGACGAGTTCGGCGTGGAACGCGGCACCGTCCGCCAGGCCCTGCGGGCACTCCAGGACGACGGGCTGCTCACCAACGTGAGCAAGGGCAGCCCGCCGCGGATCGCGGAGCCGCCGGCGCCGGACCGCGGTGAGCCGCAGCCCACGATGGTCGGCCTGGCCCCGCGGCTGACCGCGGCCTTCGGAGTCCCGCATGTGCGGATAGACGCGGCCTGCCTCACCGCCGAGAGCCTGATCCCGGCCCTGGGGGAGCCCCTGCGGCTGATCCACGCCGGCAGCATCCGGCCCCGGAAGGTCGACGTCCGCATCCTGCTGCCGTCGCGGGACATCAGTCTGGCCTTCCCGGTCTCGGTCGAGGACCGCGGCGACGACGAGGATCCGGTCCACCAGCGCTGGCTGGCGATGCGCAACGCGCAGGGACAGGTGCTGAGTTACAACCTCCGGGCGCTGCGCTCGCACGGCGTGGACGTCAACATCACCTTCCGCGCGCTGCCGTTCACCCCGCCGGTGAAGCTGTACCTCCTCAACGGGCAGGAAGCGCTGATCGCGTACTACATGGTCGCGCGCACGGAGGAGACCACCGACAGCGGAACCCTCGACATGTACGACGTGCGGGGCACCGAGTCGCTCCTCTTCTCCTTCGAGAAGGCCACCGGTCAGCGCGACGCCGCGTTCGTGGAGGAATCCCAGAAGTGGTTCGACGCCCTCTGGGAAACCATCACGACGGACCTGACACTCTTCTAGTGACCTCTGATACGACGCAGACTGAGCAGGTGGCAGCCGACACCGGAAACGAAGACACGGGCGACGGGATCGAGGAAGTGCGGGAGTTGATCACCCGCGCGAGGGTTGTCCTGTGGGACTTCGACGGGCCGATCTGCCGGCTCTTCGCCGGTCACCCGGCGCACGAGGTGGCCGACGGCCTCGTGGAATGGCTCGAAGGGCGGGGTCTGCGCGGCCTGCTGCGGGAGTCCGAGCGGGAGTCGCCGGATCCGCACGTCGTGTTGCACGCGGTGGACCGCAGGCATCCGGGCAGCGACCTGCTCGCGGAGCTGGAGGAGCGCCTCACCCAGGAGGAACTGAAGGCGACGTCCACGGCGATGCCCACGGCATGGGCGGACCCCCTGATACGCACGCTGGTCGCACGGAAGCTGCGGCTGGCCATCACCACGAACAACTCCCCGCAGGCGGCGACCGCCTACCTGGCGAGCCGCGGGCTCACCTCCTGCTTCGCGCCGCACATCTACGGCCGCAGCCGGGAACTGTGTCTCCTCAAGCCCCACCCGCACTGCCTGAACCGTGCCCTGCGCGCCATGGGATCGGCACCCGACACCGCCCTGATGATCGGCGACGCCCCCTCCGACTTCGAGGCCGCCGGCGAGGCCGGCGTGCCCTTCCTGGGCTACGCGCGTAACGAGCGCAAGGAGAAGATGCTCAGGGAGGCGGGTGCCACGGTGGTGGTGAACTCGCTGGGGACGGTCCTGAAGGCGGTCAGGGAGCTCTGAACAGCAGCAGGACGAGCACGACGGCCGCCCCGAAGGCGAGCACGTCGTGCCGGGCCCGCACGCCCACGGCCACGGTGCAGAGCAGCATCACGCCCACCGCCCCCAGCTTCGCCTGCACCGTCAACCCCGCGCAGAACGCCAGGAGTTCCCAGAGTGCCGATAACAGGAGCATGGCCTTCCGCCTTCCTGCCAGATTCGGTGAACCATGCAAGTCCCGGTCCAATTGGACTGCTTGACTTGGAATGGATTTCCCCTGCCTGATTGATCCTTAATCGGCCTGCTCTGTGCGGGACTTGACTGAGATTGGTTTGCCATTGGACGGGTGGCGGTACGGTCGGTGTGTGGAAGCGCAGCAGGGTGGTGACAGTGGCGGCCGGGAGTTCCACCGGGTCGCCGACAAACTACGTGCCCGGATGACGGACGGGACGTATTCGCTGCGCTCCTTCCTGCCGCCCCAGCGGAACCTCGCCGAGGAGTTCGGCGTCTCCCGCGACACCATTTCCCGCGTGATGCGGGAACTCGTCAACGAGGGCTGGATCGAGTCCCGTCAGGGCAGTGGGTCCCGGGTGATCAAGACGCGGAAGGCCGAGTCCTCCCCACCGAAAGTCCTCCGGCAGGGGCGGGGGGCCACGCTGGGACCGGTGCTCAGCGAGGCCTTCGAGCAACCGGAGGTCACGCTGGACGTCTACACGTTGACGTCCGAGTCGCTGGACGCGCACATCCGGTTGCAGGCCGAGCGGATCTTCCAGGGGTCCATCGCCCCCCGGCACATCGGTCTGCGGATGCTGCTGCCCTCCGAGAAGCTGGCGCTGCCCTACCCGAGGGCCAAGGGCGACAAGGACGACGACCGGCTGCGCACACGTCTGCACGACATCACGAACCGCCACACGGAGTCGCTGCGCGGGGTGCTGGGACTCGTGCGGTCCCAGATGCCGGGGGTCGAGGTCGACGTCGAGATCCGGCACGCCCCCCTGACCCCCGCCTTCAAGCTCTACCTCGTCAACAAGACCGAGGCGCTGCTCGGTCCGTACGAGGTGATCCAACGGCAGATCGACGTGGGCGCGGACGACGAGGACGAGCAGATCGCCGCTCTCGACGTGCTGGGGCTCGGGGCCACGCTCACCCACCTGGTGAAGGACGAGGACCCGAGCTCGCCGGGCAGCGTCTTCGTGGGCGCCTGGCAGGCGTGGTTCGACTCCGTCTGGAACCTTCTCGCCGAATAGCCGGTCCGGCTGCGTTAGCATGCCTCAATCGCGCGAGCAATCGCTCCCGTCCGTACGTATGAGACGGCGAACAAGCCGGTCTCGAACGACTCGACGTGAGTGCGTGGCAAAACCACCATTCGGCTCAGCTGATCCTCACTCCGGTCGTGCGGCGCGTTTACCGTTTGCCCTACCCTGCCCAGCGCGAGTACCGGAGCGGCCAGTGGTCGACCACCTTGTTTCCCCTCGTCACCTGGGGAAACGGACCACCGAGGACGTGCCCGGAGTGCTGCGGGCCTTCCTCGAGGCCGCCGCGTCGACCCAGGAGTCCAGCGGCCATCACAACCGCAACTACGTGCTGCCGCTGACGGAGGACGTCGCGCCCCTGGTCGGCCTGGCACCGGGGACCTCGGTGATAGTGCGCGTCAGGCGATCGGACGCGCTGCCCGTGGTGATCAGGACCTGGCACGACGAGGCCGCGATCCTCGACGCCCTCCACGGCGCCCTGTCACACGCACCCGCGTGCCTGGTCAAGACGCCGGGTTACGCCGTCCACAGCCATGTGGACGGCGTACCGCTCTCGACCATCTGCGGAAACGGTAAGCCTGTCGACACCCTGCTGGTGAAGGCGCTGGCCGAGCTGCTGGCCCGGATGACCCTGGTGCGTCGCCAGGCACTGCCGCCGCTGCCCGGCTCCTGGCCCGCCAACCACAGCGACAGCCAGGCTTTCCTGAAGACCCTGGCCCTGTGCGCGGACGAACAGATCCGCCGGCCCAACTGGCACGAGTTCGGCGGTCTGTTCAAGGCGCTGGGCATCTCCGACGACGCTCTGCCGAGGCTGGCCGCGGGCGTGCCCGCGATGACCCGCCGGCCGTACAGCCTCCTGCACGCGGACCTGCACCGCGACAACCTGATCGTGTCCTACGCCGGCGACCCGCCGCTCATCTGCGTCGACTGGGAACTGGCCACCTTCGGCGACCCGCTGCACGACCTCGCCACCCACCTGGTGCGCATGCGGTACCCGCACCACCAGTGGGACGAGGTGATCGAGGCGTGGGCCGCCGCCATGCGGCGGTACCGGCCCGCCGCGGTCAAGGGCCTGCACAAGGACCTTCCCCACTACGTCGCGTTCGAGCGGGCGCAGTCCGTCTATCCGGACGTGATGCGAGCCGCGCGGTCGTTGCAGGGGTCGTCCACGCGCAAGACGATGGACGAGGCCACCGCGGAGGTACGCCGGGCCCTGGAGACCGCCGCCGAGCCGCTGCGGCTCGGAGACGTTCCGGCCAACGACGAGATCGCCCGCGCGCTCTTCCGCTGGCTGGCCTCGCGTGAGGACCGGGGTGTCAGAGGCCCGGACTGGGTGACGAAGGCCCCCGCCTGGGAGCCGGACCACCGCCTTCCCGAACACCCCCGCTTCCCGCGGTCGGCCGTGCGCGAGGCCCTGCTCGCCGAGGGAGCCGCTCCGGCGGGCCGGGTGTTCAAGGGGACCGCGCACCTCAACTCCGTGGTCTGCGTGGACGGCTGGCCGACCCCCCTGGTCGTACGGCGCAAACGGCCCAACGTCTCGCGGCTGGAGCCGAGCTACCTCAGCGAGCACGCCGTCCTGCGGGCGATCCAGGAGTCGGGGGTGCGGGTGGCGGCGCCGAAGGTGCTGGCGCTGGGCAGGAGCTACCCGAACGACGCCTTCAGCATTCACACGTACGTCGGCACCCGCATCGACCAGCCGCCCGTCCACCCGGTGAACGGGCTGCTCCCGCACGAGGCGGACGCACTGGTCGACCAACTGTGCGAGCTGACCCGCGTGGACGAGAGGCTGCTCGACACGGGTGTCCGGGTCACCGAGTTCTGCGAGTGGCTCAAGGAACAACTGATCGGGCTCGTACGGGACCTGCCGAAGGAGTCGCTGCAACTGGCCCGCCTGCTCGGTCTTCCCGACGAGCGGCGGCTGCGGGAGATCCTGTCCCGGCACCGGGTGAGCCTGCGGACCCCGGCCCTGCTGCACGGCGACCTCAACCCGTGGAATCTGGTGCGCCGCGACGACGACCGGGCGCTGACCATCATCGACTGGGAGATGGCCCTGGTCGGCGACCCGCTCTACGACCTGGTCCGGCACATGCACCTGACGCCGACCCGGCCGGAGATCCGGGCCCGGATGTTCCGGCGGTGGGAGGAGAAGCTGCCGAAGCAGTACACGGAGGACTGGCGCACGGACTGGTCGGTCTACCGCTGGATCGAGATCATCCGCTCGGCGTACATCGACCTCGTCCGCCTGACCACCGGGGCCGGTCTGGACGCCCCCAACGTCCGCCGGGCCGTGGACTCCTACGCCGAGACACTGGCCGCGGCCACCGCCTCCCTCGGCCTCCCGTCCCCCCGGGCCACCAACCCCTACCTCGAACTGGCCCTGACCCGCGGCCGCACCTGACCCGCGGCCGCACCTGACCCGCGGCCGGAACGTGAACCCGACGCGGCCGGACGAAGCGGGGTCGGGCGACAGGGGTCCCCGTAGGCTCGGCCCATGAGCGAGACCGGGCTGCGCGAGCGCAAGAGGCAGCGGATGTACCAGGCCGTGTCGGACATCGCCGTCCGGCTCTTCGTCGAGCGCGGCTTCGACGCGGTGTCCGTCGCCGAGATCGCCGCGGCGGCCGAGATCTCCAAGCCGACCCTCTTCCGGTACTTCCCGGCCAAGGAGGACCTCGTCCTGCACCGGATCGCCGACCACGAGCAGGAGTCGGCCCGGGTCGTCACGGCGGCGCGGGCCGAGGGGGTCGCACCGCTGCCCGCCCTGCGCCGGCACTTCCTCGCCGGACTGGCCGCCGACGACCCCGTCACCGGCCTCAACGACCACCCGCACGTGCGTGCCTTCTACGCCATGCTCTACGGCACGCCCTCCCTGGTCGCGCGGCTCCACGGCTACCTGGAGCGTTCGGAGGGCGCCCTCGCCGGCGCCCTGGCGGACGAGCTGCCCGACGCTCTCGACGCCCGGCTGGCCGCCGGCCAGATCGTCGCCGTCCGGCGGATCCTCGCCGAGGAGAACTGGCGGCGGATCGCGGAGGGGGAGCGGCTGGAGGACGTGCGGGGCGACGCGGAGGCGGCGGTGGAGCGGGCGTTCGCGGCGCTGGCGGCGGGTTTGCCGCAGCTCGCCGGCTGACCCGGCTCGGTGGTACCTGGTAAAAAACGTTACTAGGTAACGTTATTCGTTATCCTGGCTGTATGACGACACCCGAGCCGGCCCCCGAGGGCGACCCGAAGAGCCCTCCGGATCTCGGCACCGCGCTGCGCGACGAACGCGCCCACCACGACCTCTGCCGGGCCGCTCTCACCGCGATGGTCGACGGCGCCGACCTCCAGGTCGTCACCGGCGAGGACGTCTCCGCCTCCGGCGCCGACGCCGAGGTCCTCGGCTACCGGCTGCGCAGCCACGCCAAGGCCCTGCACGAACTGCCCGACGGCCCCCTGTTCTTCGGCCGGCTGGACTTCGCGCACGGCACGGGCGGCGAGCACGAGGGCCTCGCCCACCACATCGGCCGGCTCCGCATCAGCGAGCACCCGGCCGCCCCGCCCCTCGTCGTCGACTGGCGCGCCCCTGTCTCCCGCGCCTTCTACCAGGCGAGCACCCGCGACCCCCAGGGCGTGGCCGTCCGGCGGCGGTTCGGCTGGGCCCCCGGCAGCCGGGGCGCATCCGCCGACCTCACCGGCCTGGAGGACGAGCGCCTCGACGCGGGCGGCCGCCTCGACGACGTGGAGCGGGCCGGACGGCACGGGCGGGACGGGGCGGGACGCCCGGACGGGATCGTCGCCCGCGAGATCGAACGGCCCCGGGTCGGCCCGATGCGGGACATCGCCGCGACCATCCAGCCCGAGCAGGACGAACTCGTCCGCGGGGACCTCGCCGAGTCCGTGTGCGTGCAGGGCGCTCCCGGCACCGGCAAGACCGCCGTGGGCCTGCACCGGGCCGCCTACCTCCTCTACACCCACCCGCGGCGCATCCGGCGCGGCGGACTGCTGATCCTCGGCCCCAACCGCACCTTCCTCTCCTACATCGCCGAAGTGCTGCCCTCCCTCGGCGAGACCGGCGTACGGCAGTCGACCCTGCACGACGAGATCGCCCGCCGGCCGGTCACCGGGACCGACCCCGACCGGACCGCCGCCGTCAAGCACGACGCCCGGATGGCCGAGGTGCTGCGCAGGGCGGTGTACGGACGGGTGGCGGCCGGCCGCGCCGAGGACCTCTTCGTCCCCGACGGCTCCTACCGCTGGCGGATCGCGGGCGACCGGCTGGCGGAGATCGTCAGCGGGGTGCTCGCCGAGGAGCCGCCGTACGAGATCGGGCGCGAGCGGGTGCGCAGCCGGATCGTGCGCCGGATCCAGGAGCTGGTGGAACGCCGGAGCGGGCCGCGTCCGGCCTCCTGGACGCGCCGCATCGAACGCGCCCGGCCGGTGAGCGCCTGCGTGGAAGCGCTGTGGCCCAAGGCGCGTCCGGAGGAGGTCCTGGCACAACTCCTCACGGACGGCGAGGAGTTGGCACGGGCCGCGGACGGCCTCCTGGACGCCGCGGAGCAGCGGGCCCTGCGCCGGCCGCGCCCGCCCCGTTCGCCGAGGTCGGCGCGCTGGTCGTCCGCCGACCTCGTCCTGCTGGACGAGATCGCCGGCCTCCTCGACCGTCCCCAGGGTTACGGCCATGTCGTCGTCGACGAGGCCCAGGACCTCTCCCCGATGGAGTGCCGGGTGGTCGCCCGCCGGGTCCGCTTCGGCTCGCTCACGGTCCTCGGCGACCTGGCGCAGGGCACCACCCCCTGGGCGGCGGACTCCTGGCCGGTGCAGATGGCCCACCTGGGCAAGCCGGGCGCGACGATCGTCCCGCTGACCACGGGCTTCCGTGTCCCGGCCGCCGTCCTCGCCCTCGCGGGCCGCCTCCTCGACCTCCTCGACGTCGACGTGCCACGCGCCGACTCCCTGCGCAGGGACGGTGAACTGCGCGTCCGGCGGGCCGACGGCGATCTGCCCCGCGCGGTGGTCGCCGCCGTACGCGACGCGCTTGAGCACGAGGGCTCGATCGGCGTCATCGCCGCGGACCCCCAGGCCGACGAGGTCCGCGCGGCCCTGACCGGGGCCGGCATCCCGACCGCCGCCCCGGACGGCCCGGAGGGAGCGGCCGCCCGGGTGACGGTGGTCCCGGCGACCCTCGTCAAGGGCCTCGAGTACGACCACGTCGTCGCCGTCGAACCGGCGGCCATCGCACAGTCGGAGCAGCGCGGCCTGAACCGGCTCTACGTGGTGCTGACCCGCGCGGTCTCGCGACTTGAGGTGGTGCACGAACGGGAGTTGCCGTGGGAGACGTGAGGAAGGGGTGTGGGGAGGGAGACGTGAGGAAGGAGACGTGAGAAGGAGGGATGTGAGGCGAAGGACACCTCCCGGCCCGGCGCCGCGACGATGGCCTCGATCTGCCGGCGGGGTGTCACCGGCTCCGGACCGGTCAGGGCATACGTGCGCCCCTGATGGCCGGGCGCGGTCAGCGCCACCCGTGCCACCGACGCGACGTCCGCGAGAGGGATGGTCGGCAGGGCCGTCTCCTTGTACGGCGCGCGGACGGTTTCGTGCCGACGGACGGAAGCCGCCCACATCAGGCTGAGGCCGGGAGTGGGGCGTACGAGTGGCGCGACACACTATTGCAAGCAGGTGCTTGCAATAGTTAGCAAGACTGGTGCACAGTGGAGCCATGGCATCGCTCAACGTCGGCAATCTCGGTGAGTACCTGCGCGAGCAGCGGCGCAACGCGCAGCTGTCGCTGCGGCAACTCGCCGAAGCCGCCGGCGTGTCCAATCCGTACCTGAGCCAGATCGAGCGCGGGCTGCGCAAGCCGAGCGCGGAGGTGCTCCAGCAGGTCGCCAAGGCGCTGCGGATCTCCGCCGAGACGCTGTACGTGCGGGCCGGCATCCTCGACGCGGAGCGGGACGGTGAGGAGTACCGGGACGGGGCGACCCGTGCCGTCGTCCTCGCCGACCCCACGCTGACCGAGCAGCAGAAGCAGGTGCTGCTCCAGATCTACGAGTCCTTCCGCAAGGAGAACGGATTCGCGGACGGCGACGGCGCGGCGGGCACACGGAACCACGAGAGCGACGCCGACCCGCAGCAGACGGCCGGTTGACCGGACCAGGGGACCGGCCGCCGAGCTGCGGACCTGCACGACCCTCAGCCGAATACGACGTATGTGAATCCGGGAGGACCTTCACCATGGCCATCACCGACGACCTGCGCAAGACCTTCAGCGACCCCACCCCGTTCTACTTCGCCGCGGGCACCGCCGATCTGGCCCTCCAGCAGGCGAAGAAGGTGCCGGGTCTGGTGGAGCAGCTGCGCACCGAGGCCCCGGCCCGTTTCGAGGCCGTCCGCAACACCGACCCCAAGACCGTGCAGGAGAAGGCCGGCGCCCGCGCCAAGGAGGCGACCGCCAAGGCCAAGGAGGCGCAGGAGACCCTCCAGACCAAGGTCACCGACTTCATCAGCAGCCTCGACGGGGACCTCAAGAAGATCGGCAGCACGCTCGACGCCGACCTGAAGAAGTTCGGCGAGTCCGCCCAGGACTTCGCGCTGCGCGGGGTCGGCGTCGCCGCCGAGTACGCCGTCAAGGCCCGTGAGACGTACGAGAAGGTCGCCGAGCACGGCGAGCAGGCCGTGAAGACCTGGCGCGGCGAGGCCGCCGAGGAGATCGAGGAGCTCGCCATCGCGGTCGAGCCGAAGTCGGAGCCCAAGCCGGCGCCCGTGGTCCAGCCGGTCGCGGTCAAGGAGGCGCCGAAGCCCGCCGCGGCCGCGACGCCGTCCGAGTCCGCCGAGGCGAAGAAGGCCGCCGCCGCCAAGAAGGCTCCGGTCCGCAAGCCCGTCGCGACGAAGAAGACCACGCCGCCGGCCAAGTGAGACCGACGGCCGGGACGGACACGGCGGACAAGGACATACAGGCACGGGCCGGGCACTCAGGTGGTGCCCGGCCCGTTGTACGGGTAGCGGAAGCGCGGTTGCGGGTACGGTGACCGCGTAAGGACGGACGAGCGAGTCGAATCGCGTCGAGTCGGGTGGTGGACGTTGTGCTGATCCAAGGCTTCGCCGGGCTGCTGTGGCTGCTCTACCTCGCCATGCTGGTCCTCGCGGTGGTGGCGCTGGTGATGGCCGCTCTGTTCCGTGACGACGCCTACCGGGCCGCCGACAAGCAGAACAAGGGTTTCTGGCTGATCATCCTGGGCATCGCGGTGGCGGTGAACCTCCTGGTGCCGATGCTCTTCCTCCAGCTCGCGGGACTCGTCGCCACGATCGTCTTCTTCGTGGACGTACGGCCCGCCCTCCGGCAGGCCGGCGGTGGCGGCGGCTGGGGCCGCAGGCGCGGCGGCAGCAGCAGCGACGGCCCGTACGGCCCGTACAACGGCGGCCGCTGACCCACAAGAGCCTTCCGCGCCCCGCAGCCCCTACCCCGGGGTGCGGGGCGCCGCGCGTACGGGGGCTCCGCGGCGGGATCCCGATCAACTGGACGGGCGGCACAGCTCTGTCCGGCGAACGGCGACCGGTACGAGTCCGTCCCGCGACCGGCGACCGTTACGAGCGGCAGGGCGCTGTCTCGGGGTCGGCGTCGGGGTACTGGTGCGGCGTCGGGTTACGCGGTCGGCGTCGGGACGCGGTCCAGCAGGACCACTGCCACGTCGTCCGTCAGCTCGCCGCCGTTGAGCTGGCGGACCTCGTTGACCGCGGCCCGCAGCAGCGCCTCGCCGCTCAGGCCCTCGGCGAGCTGGCGGCGGATCATCTCCACCATGCCGTCCTGGCCCAGCCGTTCCCGGCCTTCGCCGATCCGCCCCTCGATCAGGCCGTCGGTGTACAGCATCAGGCTCCACTCGGCGCCCAGCTCGACCTGCATCCGCGGCCAGCGGGCGCCCGGCAGCAGGCCGAGGGCGGGGCCGTTGTTGTCGTACGGCAGCAGCCGCGCGGGCCGGTTCGGGCGGGCGATCAGCGGTGCCGGGTGGCCGGCCAGGCACAGGCCCGCCCGGCGGCCGTCGGGCGCGATGTCCACCGTGCACAGCGTCGCGAAGATCTCGTCGTCGTCGCGCTCGTGTTCCAGCACCTGCTGAAGCGTGTTCAGCAGTTCGTCCCCGCACAGGCCCGCCAGCGTCAGCGCCCGCCAGGCGATGCGCAGCTCCACGCCGAGCGCCGCCTCGTCCGGGCCGTGCCCGCAGACGTCGCCGATCATGGCGTGCACGGTGCCGTCCGGCGTGCGCACGGTGTCGTAGAAGTCGCCGCCGAGCAGCGCGCGTGAGCGGCCGGGGCGGTAGCGGGCGGCGAAGCGCAGCGGGGAGCCCTCCAGGAGGGGTGTGGGCAGCAGCCCGCGCTCCAGCCGGGCGTTCTCCTGCGCGCGCAGCTTGCCCTCGGCCAGCCGTCGCTCGGCCGTGTCGGAACGTTTCCTCTCCACGGCGTAGCGGATCGCGCGGCTCAGCAGCCGGCCGTCCAGCTCGTCCTTGTAGAGGTAGTCCTGGGCGCCCACGCGAACCGCCTCGGCGCCGCGCTCGGCGTCGCCGGACGCGGTGAGCGCGAGCACGGCGTGCCGGGGGGCGAGCCGCAGCACGTGCCGCAGGACGGTGAGCTCGTCGTCGGTCTCGCCCGCCTTGCCGGGCGCCGGGAGCGCCAGGTCCAGCAGGATGCAGTGCACGTCATGGGTCAGCAACCGCTCGGCCTCGGTGAGGTTGCGGGCGGTGCGTACCCGGATCGGCTTGCCGTCCGCGTCGAGCAGGTCGTGGACGATCGGCGCGGCCGTGGGGTCGTCCTCGATCAGCAGCAGGGTGAGGGTCGTGTGCGCGGTACCCACAGCGGGGCCCGCACCGGTGGCGCTGACGCTCGTGGCGCTCACGCTGCCGGTCGTGCTCGTGCTGCCGGTGGTGCTCATGCCGGTGGTGCTCATGCCGGTGGTGCTCACGCTGGTCGTGCTCACGCCTGGGTGGACGCCGTCGGCGGGCGTGGCGTTGAGCGCGCTGTGGTGGTGCGCGGCGTTGTTCCGGTTCTCGGCCGTGGTCGCCTCGTTGCGAACGGTTTCCTTGGAAGGGCCGCCGACTGCGGGCGCGGCCTGCGCCTGACCACTTTCCACGGCCGGGATCGCTCTCTGCCGCGGTACGGGTACGGGCATCGTCTCGAGTTCCTTCCCTCCCCCCGAGGGCATGGCGGGGACGAGGGACCTCGACCCACCGACGGGGACCATAGCGGCAGAAGGTGCCGCAACGGAATGGTGTGAAGCAGGCCGCTTGATCTCTGGCCACTGTCATATGCCGCGTTCTGTCCCGCATTTGGGCAGGGCGGGTGTGGTGCGGGGATGACGAACGTCACGTCGGCGCGGGGTTTGGTGACGGGGCGAAGGTGGCCTGGGTCACGTGAAGAGCGGCTTCGCGAGGAGCCGCCCGGCACCCGGCCGCCCGGCACTGCGCGCCCCGCCTCACGCGTCGGGCCGGACCACCCCGAGTATCGGCATCGAGCCCGCCCCCGCGAGCGTGACCGTACGGCCCGGTCGCGGGGCGTGGATGATCGCGCCGTCGCCCACGTACATCGCGACGTGGCTCGCGTCGGCGAAGTAGATGATCAGGTCGCCGGGGCGCATGTCCGCGACGGCGATGTGCGGCAACTGCTTCCACTGCTCCTGCGAGGTGCGCGGTATCGGCTGCCCGGCGCTCTTCCAGGCCTCGGAGGTCAGTCCGGAGCAGTCGAAGCTGTCCGGCCCCTCCGCGCCCCATACATACGGCTTGTCGATCTGGGCGGTGGCGAACTGCACCGCCTTCTTGCCCTGGACGGACGCCGCGCTGTCGATCTCCTGGAGAATTCCGGTGTCCAGCCAGGCGGTCTGCGCCTCGAGCGCGACCTGCGCCTCCAGTTGTTCGAGGCGCTCCTTCTCCTTCTTCTCCAGCCGGGACTCGAGCTTCTCGGCCGCCGCGATCTGCTTCTCGATCCTCTTCTGGGCGGCCGCCTTCGTCTTGCGGCCGGCCTCCAGCTTCTGCCACTGGGTGGAGGCGTCCTTGGCGTACTGCTCCAAGTCCTGCTGGGTACGGGTGAGTTCGCTGATCAGGCCCTTGGTGGCGCGCTGCCCCTGGAGCACCCGGCCCGCGCCGTCGAGGAACTCCGACGGGTCCTCGGTCAGCATCAACCGGGCCTCGTCCGGCAGGCCGCCGGTGCGGTACTGGGCGCGCGCCGCCGCACCCGCGCGGTCCTTGAGGTCGTCCAGCTTCTCCTGGCCCGCGACGATCTTCTTGGCCAGCTCGACGATCTCCGCGGACTGCTTCTTCGCCGCTTCCTCGGCCGCGTTGTAGGCGTCGGTGGCGACCGCGGCGTCGTGGTAGAGCGCCTCGAGCTGGGTGCGGACGGCCTCGAGATCCTTGTTGGACGCGGTGGAGGGTAGCGGCGGGGCCGTGGAACTCGCCGACGGCGACGGTGTGGGGTCCGGGTCGGCGAACGCGGTGCCGGGTGCGCCCAGCACGGTGACCGCGCAGACCACCGTCACAGCCGCCGCGAGCAGGCCGCGCTTGCCCGTCCCCATACCCCGTCCCCCAACCCCTGATTAACCGTCAGTAACTTACGGTGCCCGGGGGATCGTGCCACGTCACGGCCGAAAACGACAGAGGTGACGACGGAACGCGGGAGCGGTACGGCGACCGAAGCAGTCCTTCCCCTCTTCGCCACCCCGCCATGACGATCTCCCCGTCAGTGTGACGAACGACTCACGGAGATCGTTCCCGGCGATCCGGGTAGAGGCGGGGATCCGGCACCGGGGGGGGGCGGCCTCGGCTCGGTCACGGGTCGGCTCAGGCTCGGGGAGCCAACGCCCCCCACCGCACCGTCACTTCCCCCTGCCGCCACCGCGCCGGTCCGTCCGTCACCGGCCAGTGGGCCGTCAGATCCCGCACCGCGCGGATCCACCGCTGACGCGCGCCGTACGAGGCGTAGGGCGCGGCGGCTGCCCAGGCGCGGTCGAAGTCGCGCAGGAAGGCGTGCACCGGTTCACCCGGGACGTTGCGGTGGATCAGGGCCTTGGGCAGCCGCTCCGCCAGGTCCGAGGGCCGGTCCAGGGAACCCAGCCGGGCCGCGAAGGTGACCGTGCGCGGCCCTTCCGGACCGAGCGCGACCCATACGTGCCGGCGTCCGATCTCGTCGCAGGTCCCTTCGACGAGCAGACCGCCGTGGGACCCGGTCACCGGATCGGCCGGAGCGAGCCGCGCGCACAGCCGCTGCCAGACCGCGGCGACCTCGTCCTCGTCGTACTGCCGCAGCACATTGGCGGCACGTACGAGGTGCGGCCGCCGGGACACCGGGATCTCGAAACCGCCGTGCCGGAAGTCCAGCCCGTCGCACGCGTACGGCTTGGCGGCCGCCACCCGGGCGGGTTCGATCTCGACGCCCACGACCCGCGTGCGGGGCGCGACGGAACGCAGTCGCCTGAGCAACTCGACGGCCGTCCAGGGCGCCGCCCCGTACCCGAGGTCGACGGCGAGCGGCTCGGCGGCGCGGCGCAGCTCGGCGCCGTGCGTCGCGGCGATCCAGCGGTCCATGCGGCGCAGCCGGTTGGGGTTCGTCGTCCCGCGCGTGACCGTGCCCACAGGGCGGGCGGGGGCGCGGGAGGTCATGCCTACGAGGGTAGTGCGGCCCCGCCCTCGGCCCGCCCGGAGTCCCCCTTCGCTCGGGAGGGGAGGGGAGGGGAGAGGAGGCAAGGAAGTAAGGGAAGTACGGGAAGGGGGGGCGGGGCGGGGCGGGGCGGGGCGGGGAATCGCGGGCCCCGCGCCGGCAGCCGCAACGCATACCGCCCTCGAACGGTTGAGCGATATGCGGTAATGACTGTGCAAAAAACGCTCCTTTCCGAAACCTGTACGGAATGGGAACGCCTCGCTTCGGTGTTGCTCCCCCTTGGAGGGCCCCGAAACCCTCTTTCCGGCATGCCCGCAGCAAGGAGGAACGCCCCGTGAGCCAGTACACCAACAGGCTCGGGCGTCGCTCTTCGGCGGCACCCTCGCGGCTCAGGCTCCACCGCCGCCCCCGCCGCGTCGCGATGCTCTCCGTGCACACCTCTCCGCTCCACCAGCCCGGCACCGGCGACGCGGGCGGCATGAACGTCTACATCGTCGAGCTCGCGCAGCGCCTCGCCGCGATCAACATCGAGGTCGAGATCTTCACGCGCGCTACCACCGGCGGCCTCCCGCCCACGGTCGAGCTGACCCCCGGGGTCCTCGTCCGGCATGTCGACGCCGGCCCCTACGAGGGCCTCGCCAAGGAAGACCTCCCGGCCCAGCTGTGCGCCTTCACGCACGGGGTGATGCAGGCCTGGGCCGGTCACCGCCCCGGCTACTACGACCTCGTGCACTCGCACTACTGGCTCTCCGGCCACGTCGGCTGGCTGGCCGCCCAGCGCTGGGGCGCCCCCCTGGTGCACGCCATGCACACCATGGCCAAGGTCAAGAACGCCAACCTGGCCGACGGCGACACCCCCGAGCCCGCCGCCCGCGTCATCGGGGAGACCCAGATCGTCGCCGCCGCCGACCGCCTCATCGCCAACACGGCGGAGGAGGCCGACGAACTCGTACGGCACTACCACGCCGGCCCCGGCAAGGTCGCGGTGGTGCACCCCGGCGTCAACCTCCAGCGCTTCACCCCGGCGGACGGCCGGGCCGCCGCCCGCGCCCGTCTGGACCTGCCCCAGGACGCGCTCGTCCCCCTCTTCGCCGGCCGCATCCAGCCCCTGAAGGCTCCCGACGTGCTCCTGCGCGCGGTGGCGGTCCTGCTCGACGAGCGCCCCGAGCTGCGCTCCCGCATCGTCGTCCCGGTCGTCGGCGGCCCCAGCGGCAGTGGCCTCGCCAAGCCGGAGGGCCTGCAGAAGCTGGCCGCCCGGCTCGGCATCGCCGACGTCGTACGGTTCCGTCCGCCGGTCGGCCAGGACCAGCTCGCGGACTGGTTCCGGGCGGCCTCGGTGCTGGTCGTGCCCTCCTACAGCGAGTCCTTCGGGCTGGTCGCCATAGAGGCGCAGGCGGCCGGCACCCCGGTGCTCGCGGCCTCCGTCGGCGGGCTCCCGGTGGCCGTGCGGGACGGCGAGACGGGCTTCCTCGTACAGGGCCACGATCCAGCCGCCTACGCGCGCGTGCTCGCGCGTTTCGCCGACGCCCCCGACCTCGCCCACCGGATGGGCGCGGCCGCCTCCGCGCACGCCCAGTCCTTCGGCTGGGACACCGCGGCCGCCGCCACCGCCGACGTCTACACGGCCGCGGCCCAGTCCCACCGCCGTCGCGTACGCTCCGAGCATGGGTGACGTGGAGAAGACGGCCGCACAGGTCATCGAGGGTTTCCTGAAGGACGCGGAGCTGGAGTGGGAGACCCCGGCCCCCGGCACCTTCGTGGTCCAGCTGCCCGGCACCCGCAAACTCAGGACGACCGTCTCCCTCATCGTCGGTCGCCACTCCCTCTCCCTGAACGCCTTCGTCGTCCGGCACCCCGACGAGAACGAGTCCGGCGTGCACCGCTGGCTCCTGGAGCGCAACCTCAAGCTGTACGGCGTGAGTTACGCCGTCGACCGGCTCGGCGACGTCTATGTGACCGCCCGCCTCCCCCTCGCCTCGGTCACCGCCGACGAGATCGACCGCCTCATGGGCCAGACGCTGGAGGCCGCCGACGGCGCCTTCAACACGCTCCTGGAGCTGGGCTTCGCGAGTGCTATCCGCCGGGAGTACGAGTGGCGGGTCTCCCGGGGCGAACCGACGCGCAACCTGGACGCGTTCGCGCATCTGACGCAACGCCCGGCCGACTGACCCCGGAACCGCTCATGTCCGGCGATCCCCGTAGCGCCCGGGCGTGACCCCCACCAACTTCCGGAAATGCCGGGTGAGATGAGCCTGGTCGTAGAACCCGGCCGCAGCCGCGACCTCACCCGGCGGCCGCCCGTCCAGCAGCAGCCGGCGGGCGAGGTCGACCCGGCGGGCGGTGAGGTACCGGTGCGGCGCGATGCCGTACGCCGCGCTGAACGCCCTTACCAGGTGGGCCGGATGGGCCGACACGAGCCCGGCGGCCTCGTCCAGCGTCAGACCTTGGACGACATGTTCGTCGAGCAGCTCACGCAGGCGGCGGGCGAGGCCCGGGTCGCGGTGCGGGGCAGCGGTGCGCGGCCCCGCTCGCAGATGGGTCCGCAGCCGCTCGCCGATCAGCGTCAGCCGGCTGCCGGCCTCCAGCTCGTCGCCGGGCCGGACGAGGGCGGAGTGCAGCTGGCCGACCCGTCGGCGCAGCACGGGATCACGCAGGTCGGGCGCGTCGACGGCGGCCCCGATGAGGTCGACGCCGAGCACGTCGGAGTCCAGGTACAGCACCCGTTTGCGGAAACCGTCCGCGGTGGCCGGTGAACCGTTGTGCGGGACGTGCGGCGGCAGCAAGGACACCGTGTCGTGCGGGGTGCCGTGCTCGTGCCGGTCGAGGTCGTACCGTACGGCGCCGTCGTCGACGATCAGCAGCGTCCACGCCTCGTGCACGTGCATCGGGTACGCGTACTCGGTGAAGTGGGCGTGGAAGACCTCCACGACGCCCGGGACGGAGGGGCGCCAGGCGGAGACTTCCTGCCGGGGTGCCATGCAAAGAACGTACAAGACGAAGTCGTACGACGATCGGCAGTCTCGCCGTATGACCACGAGCACGAACACGACCACGAGCACCGTCACGGGCACGAGCGCCGCCACCGCCACCGCCACGAGCATGACCACGGCCGAAGGCACAGGCGTCAGCACGGGCACGGCCGCCGGCCCCGTCCGCTTCGACACGAAGATCGCCGTCCTGCTGCGCGAGGACCTGGAGACCTGGCAGCGCCTGAACGTCACCGCGTTCCTGGTCAGCGGCCTCGGCACGGCCCTCCCCGAGGTGATCGGGGAGCCGTACGAGGACGCGGACGGCGTGCGATACCAGTCGATGTTCCGCCAGCCGGTGCTCGTCTTCGAGGGGACGAAGGAGACGCTGACCGCCGCTCACGCGCGCGTGCTCTCCCGGTCCCTCCCGCGCGCGGTGTTCACGAGCGACCTCTTCGCGACCGGCAACGACCGCGACAACCGCGCGGCGGTGCGCGCCGTGCCGACGGCCGGGCTGGATGTCGTGGGTCTGGCGGTCTACGGCCCGAGGAACGCGGTGGACAAGGTCCTGAAGGGCGCACGAATGCACCCCTGACACCGGCGTCCACCGCCCGCGCGGCGCCCGTCGCTCATACGGCGTCGGCCGCGGGCTCGCCGGCGAGGACGGCCTTGTCACGGCCGAGGACGGTCTTCTCACCGAGGACGGTCTTCTCACCGAGGACGGTCTTCTCACCGAGGACGGTCTCCGCGACCCGGCCGACCCGCTCGTCCCGGCCGACCCGGTCGGCAGGGCTGTCGACCCGGCTGTCGATCCGGCCCTCGTCCCTCCCCGGAAGGCGCCGCATCAGCACGGCGTAGCCGACTCCCGCCGCCGTCCCCACGACCGCGCACAGCGCCCACAGCCACTCCGCCCCGAACCGGTCGATGACGAAACCGGACATCACCGGGGCGATCAGCGAGGCCACGGCCCAGGAGAGCGTGTACATGCCCTGGTAGCGCCCGCGCCCGTGGGTCGGGGAGAGGCGGACGACCAGCCCGGTCTGGGTCGGCGCGTTGACGATCTCCGCCAGGGTCCACACGCAGACGGTGAGCGCGAAGACGCCGACCGACCCGGCGAAGGCGGTGAGCCCGAAGCCGTACCCCGCGAGCACCGAGGAGACGACCAGCAGCCGGCGCGGGTCCCGGTGCTCGATGAACCGGGTGACGGGGATCTGCAACGCGACGATGAGCACGCCGTTGACGGCGATCGCCATGCCGTAGTCGGCCGACGTGAACCCGGCCGCGCCCATCGCCACAGGCAGCCCCACGGCCCCCTGCTGGAAGACGAGCGCGACGAGGAAGGACAGCCCGACGACGCTCATGAACCGTCCGTCCCGCACCACGGCCCCCAGCCCGACGCCGTCCTCCCGTACTGCCTTCTCCTCCCGTTCGGGCCGGGACTCGGGCAGCTTGAGGAAGACGACGAGCGCGCAGACGAGGGTCATGCCGGCCTCCAGGAGGAACCCGGCGCGGTAGCTGACCTCGGCGATGAAACCGGCGCCCATGGAGGAGACGGCGAATCCGAGGTTGATGGCCCAGTAGTTGAGCGAGAAGGCGCGGACCCGGTCCTCGGGTCGCACGATGTCGGCCATCATCGCCTGCACGGCCGGCCGGGAGGCGTTGGAGGCCATCCCGACCAGGAAGGCGACGCCGGCGATGGCGACGGGATGCTCCACGAACCCGAGCAGCGCCACCGAGGCGGCCGTCGCGGTCTGGGCGACCAGCAGTGTGGGCCGCCGTCCGAGCCGGTCCGCCATCATCCCGCCGCCGAGCGACGAGACGACCCCGCCCAGCCCGAGCAGCGAGGCGACGAGCCCGGCGTAGGAGGCGGAGTATCCGCGGTCGAGTGTCAGGTACAGCGCCATGAAGGTGGCGACGAAGCCGCCGAGCCGGTTGACGAGGGTGCTGGTCCACAGCCACCAGAACTCGCGGGGCAGCCCGGAGAGGGTCTCGCGGGCGGCACGTCTCAGGACGGCGACGGACATGACGGATCCCCCGGAGGCAAGCGGCTTCGTAGCCGGCGCATGTAAGTGGCTCAGGCAGCGCTCAGAACTTACGAGAGGCGAAGCGTCGGAGGCCACTCGATTAACAGATCCCGTCAACCGTCAGAGGGCCTGTCCGCGGCCTGTCCGCGGTACGAGCGGGCGCACAACGGATCGGAGCGGTGGATTACGCTCATACGCATGGCCGACGCACCGTACAAGCTGATCCTCCTCCGTCACGGCGAGAGCGAGTGGAACGCGAAGAACCTGTTCACCGGCTGGGTGGACGTCAACCTCAACGAGAAGGGCGAGAAGGAGGCGGTCCGCGGTGGCGAACTCCTGAAGGATGCCGACCTCCTCCCCGACGTGGTCCACACGTCGCTCCAGAAGCGCGCGATCCGCACGGCCCAGCTGGCCCTCGAATCCGCCGACCGCCACTGGATCCCGGTCCACCGCTCCTGGCGCCTGAACGAACGCCACTACGGCGCCCTCCAGGGCAAGGACAAGGCGCAGACCCTCGCGGAGTTCGGCGAGGAGCAGTTCATGCTCTGGCGCCGCTCCTACGACACCCCGCCCCCGCCGCTCTCGGACGACTCCGAGTTCTCCCAGGCCTCCGATGCCCGCTACGCGACCATCCCGCCGGAGCTCCGCCCCCGCACGGAGTGCCTGAAGGACGTCGTCGTCCGCATGCTCCCGTACTGGTACGACGGCATCGTCCCGGACCTCCTGACGGGCCGCACGGTCCTGGTCGCCGCCCACGGCAACTCGCTCCGAGCCCTCGTCAAGCACCTGGACGGCATCTCCGACGCCGACATCGCCGGCCTGAACATCCCGACGGGCATCCCGCTCGCCTACGAACTCGACGCCGACTTCAACCCGCTCACCCCGGGCGGCACCTACCTCGACCCGGACGCGGCAGCAGCAGCGATCGAAGCGGTCAAGAACCAGGGCAAGAAGAAGTAGGCAACACCCTTTGGGCCCCCGACCTGCGAGTTCCTCGCGGGGCGGGGGCTTTTTGGTGGGGCTGGGCCGACCCTCGGGCCGTCAGCCGGTTGTTCGGAACCGCTCAGTGCTTCAGAAAGTACGGCTCCGGCTGTTCTCTCGCCGCTGTTCTCTCGCCTCTGCCCGGCCCCGGCATCGCGGAGGGCTGAGACGGCTGCCGCCGCGTCCTCCTCGGACACGGAGGTGGGAATCACGGCAGGAACCTGCGTCAGGCCGCCGACGGCGGACCGATCGCTGAGGCTGCCGCGACTTGGCTTGCGCGATGCGCGGCCTTATGGACGTCGGTCGTTCGGCTCGGGGTCCCAGTGCTCGGGCCCGGTGCCGCGCCAGTCGATCCAGGGTGAACCCGCTATCTCCGCCGGGTCGATCTCCAGCCCGGCGCGGCGGAGGAACTCCGCGACGTCGGCGACGTGGTGAGCCAGTCCGAGGATCTCGCCGTCCACGCGAACGCGCCGGCCGCCCTTGGGGGAGGGCGGGTCCACGATCACGCGGCTCGGTCCGGGCATGTCTTCGGGGTCGTCCGAGGCATGTGGCCCTGCGTCCCGGCCCGTCATCCGGTCAGCCGCTCGCGTACATCCGCTGCCGCGCCTTCCGGGTGCCGCAGTTCCCACCACGCCGTGGGGCTGGGGCGCCCTTGTTGCCAGTAGGGGTGGAAGAACACCTGGGTGGACAGCCGAAGCAGACGCCGCCGAAGCTCTGTGCGACCCGGCCGGGCAGCGAGCTGCCGGTAGGTGGCGCACCACTCCTGCTGCGCTTGGACGAGATCGTCGGGGAACCGTCGCATGACGAAATTCAATCATGTGTTCGATTTCCTGCGCCATCCGACACGGGCAAGAGGACGGGGTGCCCGTCACAGCCGCCCGCGATGACCGTCGCCACCGTCCGACACCAACGGGCGCGTACCCGGGCGCTCACTGCCGAACCTCGGCGAATCGATCTGCTCAGTCGTTCACGTCATTCAGGGCCTACCGACGTCACGCCTGTGAGAGGCATGGGGGTCACCCGGGTCACCCGGAATCACGGGCAACAGCGCGAACAGAGCGGGGACCACATCGCGAAGACGCGGCTGCGGCCTCCGTGGTCTGCCGCGGGTCGGCAGGCTCGTCGATGTGGTCCCCGCTGTGGGACCTGCGTGGTGATGGGTCTGTAGGGGTGGGGCGGTGGTGCTGGGGCGGTGGGTTCAGCCTTGGCCGGGTTGTTGCCGGGACTTGTCGGCTATCTGGGTTCCTGATGCACGTGCCTGGTCGGTCACCTGGGTGGTCTGGTCGCGGGCCTCGTCCTGCGTGGTGCGCGCGGCCTCCGCGGCGGTGTCCTTGATCTCCTGCGCCGCTCCCTGTGCGGTCTCCTTGGCGCCTTCCTTGAGGTTCTGCGCGGAGTCGAGGGCGGCCTGCTTGACCGGTTCCAGCATGTCGCCGCCGCGTTCCATCAGGTCGGCGGCCTTCTCCTGCTCCAGCTGGGACGCGGGCAGCATCGAGGCCGCCAGCATGCCGGCGCCGAACGCGATGAGACTGGCGGCCAGCGGGTTGCCCTGGGTCTGGCGCATCGCCTGTTCCGGGGCCTGCCGTACGGCTTCACCGGCTTGGCCGGCCGCCTCACGCGCGGTGCCGACCGCCTGCTGGGTGCCCTCCTGCAGCGACCCGGCCATCGACTGCGCGCCGCCGCCGACCTCTTGGGCGGCCTGGGAGGCGGATCCCATGACCCGTTCCCGCATGCCCGAGACCGCGCCGCGCATCCTGCGGGTGCGGCGACGGGCCATACGGCGCGGGTTGGCACGGTCGGCGAGCCGGTCCACGTCGGCGGACAGCCGATCCCGGGTGGCGGTGATCTCGGCCCTCATCTGATCGGGTGACGTGCCCATTGCGCATTCTCCTTCAGCGTCTCGACGGTCTGCTCGGGCTTCGGTTCCACGGTGCGCATCCGGGCGCGGCCCTTCTGGTACAGCACCGCGCCGACCACGGCCCACACCGCGGTGACGATCAGGGCGGCCCAGCCGCCGTCCATCACGTTGGACAGGCCCAGCACGGCGGCCAGGGACAGGAACAGCAGCACCATGTAGCCGGCGAATCCCGCGCCGCCGTACATGCCGGCCGCCTTACCGGCCTTGGTCGCCTCCTGTTTGACCTCGGTCCTGGCGAGTTCGAGCTCCTGCCGGAACAGGGTCTGGACGTCGGAGGTCACGGCGGACAGGAGTTCACCCACCGAGGTGTCCTCCCGATGCGCCGCCATCTGGCGGGACAAGAGCGAGGACATCTGTCACACCTCCGGATACGGGCGAGCCGAAGCACCGCCCGGGGGCATGCCGGCGGCCGGCTGCATCTCCGGCGGAGGACCGGACGGGAGCGCCGTGGGGCGTCCCTCGGCCGTCGCCGCGGGCTGCTCTCTCCGCTTCTCGGCGGCCCCGTCGGACTTCGACGCCACCTTCACGAGCCGCCCGACGGCCAGCCCTGCCAGCAGCGCGCCGCCCAGGAACATGCCGGGACGTCGGCGGGCGAAGTCCTGTACGTCGGTGAGGGCGCCGTCGACTCCCTGCCGGTCCAGATAGTCGGCCGCCCGGTGTCCGCCCGCGGCCGCCTGGGCCGCGAGGCTACGGGCGGGCGAGTCGCTCCGGGCGTTCTCCGCCAGCCCGTTCAGGTCGTCCGCCCACTGGCGCAGTGAGCCGGCGGCCCGCTTGGCCTGTTCGTCGGCCTCGTCCATCGCACGGCTCCGCAGATCGTGGGCGACCGCGCCCACCTGCTGTCGTGCCTCACCCGCCACGGCCTTGGCCTGATCCACGGCGGTGTCCGTGACCTGTCCCGCGGCCTGCCGGGCCTGATCGGCGGTGGCGGATGCCTCCGTCTTGGCCGTCTCTCCTGCCTGCCGCAACCTCGTCGTGTCGCCCTGCACTGCCTCGCTCATCAGCCACTCCTCCTCACGACCGTGTACTTTCCGGTCCGTTATGTAATCGAGTGACTGGTTTGAGGGGATTCACACCCCTCGGGAAACAATTTCGGGGCGGATGACGGAGGCGGTCAGGCCGGCGCGGTCCGGGCGCGGTCGCCGGGGCGGGGTGAGGCGGGGGCCGCGTGCGGGGTGGGGCCGCCCGGCCGGGGTGGTTCGGGGAGAGCGTTCGCTTCGTGAGCGCCCGGCCGGGGTGTTCCGGGGGCGCCGTCCGAGGTGCGAGCGAGGGGGCCGTCGCGGTAGCCGACGAGGAGTCGGGCTTCCCGGAGCAGTACGGTGCGCGGTTCCTCGGGGTCGGATGCGGGGCCCCGGGTCACCCGGTGGCGGCCGGGCGGCGAGGCGGGCAGGCCGACGCCACCTTCACCGGGGGTTCAAAGGTGCGGGGTTCGGTCGATCTGGCTGGTTATCGTCACCGGTGCGTCACAGGTCGGTCCGCGGGAGAACCCCTGAGCTGCCCGTTCTGTCGGTCCTGACGGATGACACGCAGGCGGATGGTCGCCGGGGGCCGACGCCCTCGGCGATTCGGAATCGGGGGCAGCAGCATGCGGGACGAGAACACGACCACGACCACGGACGAGAACACCACCACGGACGCGAACACGAACGAGAACGCGAACAGGAACGCGAACAGGCACGGGAGCGGGCACATGCGCTGGAACAGGTTCGGGATGCGGGCCGCCGTGATGACGGCCGTCGTGGCCTCCGCCGCTCTGATGACGACGGGATGCGACGCGGGGAAGTCCCCCAGCGCTTCGGCCACTCCCGCGTCCGGCACCCCCGCGTCCGCCTCTTCCGCGTCCGCCGGTCCGTCCGTCAGTCCCGCGTCCGGCAGTCCCGTCTCCGCGACTCCCGCCCACGTGACGTCTCCTTCCGGCGCGCCGCCCGCCGCGAGCACCGTTGTCGTGACGCCCGCCGTGGACAGCTCGGCCGGGACCACGCCGGGCTGTTCCGCGGGCAGCCTGAAGGCCGCCGCCCGGCAGGCCGCCGATCGGCCCGACGGTACGGGGACGGGGGCGGCGGTCGTCGAGTTCACCAACACCTCGGCCAAGGCGTGTGTCCTGAAGGGCCACCCGACCGTCGCGGGGGCAGGCAACGGCTCTCCCGAGAAGAACTTCCCGCTCACCGTCACGACCACGGGCTCCGCCTCGCCGGTGAAGCTGGCTCCCGGGGGCAGCGCATGGGTGAAGCTGACGTTCGTGCAGGTGCAGGGAGAGGCCGACGGGTACTGCGAATCCGGTGCGGAGCCCAGGGTGTACCCCACGATCGTCGTCGGACTGCCGGGCGCCGGGAAGCACCAAGTGGCCCTGGACGACGGTCAGTTCGCCGAGTGCGACAACACGGTGACCGTCACCGCCGTATCGGCGGTCGAGCCTTCCTGAGGCCGGTCCGGGCCATCCGCGTCCCCGGCCCTGTCACCGTCCCCGTCCTCGCCCCTGTCGCCCCCGGCGGAGGTTCCGAGCGCTGTCACACCGTCAACGGCACCGGGTGGATCTCGTCCGCCCTGTGGCCGGTGCGCTCGTGCACGCGGAGAACGGCCTCCGCCGAGGGTGCCTCGGAGAGGCAGTAGACGGTTCCGGACTCCGGGTCCGCCCAGGCCCGGTCGAAGTGCACGCCCTCTTCGCCCTCGACGGCGAGGTCCGCCTGGTGGGCTTCGAGGAGCTGGTCGGCGGTGATGCCCTGCATGCCGTGGTGGACGTCCATGAAGCGGGTCATGACTGCCCGCCCCCTTCCGGTCTTCGCCGTGCCCGTGTACCTGCCTGTGCCCGCGGGCCTGTACCTCCATGCTGCGCTCGCGCTCCCCGCGTTGCGACCGGACGCGGGGTGAGCGTGCATGGCGAGGGCATGGCGAGGGGCCCGGTGCCGATGACGGCGCCGGGCCCCTCGTTCCCACACGTTCGTCGGTGGGCTTCAGCCGCACTGGCAGGGGTTGCCCGACTGGCACCCGCAGCCGCACCCGGAACCGCAGCCGCACGCGCCGATGAGCATCAGGTTCCTGATCTCGGCGGGCTGCTCGGTCGGGCGTTCCTGTGCGGGGTCGGGCGTGGGAGTGGTGGGGGACTCGGCCATGGGTTCCTCCCGGAGGCGTTGGACCTGTGCCCATTGCATGCCCGTTCCGCTGGGCGCATCAACGGCTCAACGGCGCACAGGGGCCTGCACACGCCCTGCGGGGACCCGGTACGCCCCCGGCGGACGACCCCGCGATCACCCGCCCCGGCCGGACCCGGGTCGACCCGCCCCGGCCGGATCCACGGTCGGCCCGCCCCGGCCGGACCGCGGTCACCCGCCGGGACCGGGACCGGGACCCGGGCCGGACCGCCGTCGGGGTCAGACCCCCTCGGCCGCCGTCCCCGTCCCGGTCCCTGTCGCGGTTCGCTTTCCCGCTCCGGTCGCCGGCTGGATGTCCGGCTGGATCTCCGGCTGGAGCTCGTCCGCGTGCTCGCCCGTCACCAGGAACACCACGCGCTTGGCGACGGCCACCGCGTGGTCGGCGAAGCGCTCGTAGTAGCGGCCCAGCAGGGTGACGTCGACGGCCGTCTCGATGCCGTGCTTCCAGCGGTCGTCCAGCAGGTGCTGGAAGAGCGTGCGGTGCAGGAGGTCCATCGCGTCGTCGTCCGACTCCAGCTGGAGGGCGAGGTCGACGTCCTTGGTGACGACGACCTCCGCCGCCTTCGCCATCAGGCGCTGGGCGAGCTGACCCATCTCCAGGATCGTGGCGTGCAGGTCCTGCGGGACCGCGCGGTTCGGGAAGCGCAGCCGCGCCAGCTTCGCCACGTGCTGGGCCAGGTCGCCCGAGCGCTCCAGGTCGGCCGACATCCGCAGCGAGGTGACCACGATCCGCAGGTCCGTCGCCACCGGCTGCTGCCGGGCCAGCAGCGCTATCGCCCGTGCCTCCAGGTCGTGCTGAAGCTCGTCGACCCTCTTGTCGGCCTCGATGACGCTCTCGGCGAGCTTCAGGTCGGCGTCGAGAATGGCGGTCGTGGCGCGTCCGATCGCCGACCCGACCAGCCGGGCCATCTCCACCAGGCTGTCGCCGATCGAGTCCAGTTCCTCGTGGTACGCGTCCCGCATCAGGGTTCCCTCTCGTACGTCGTGCTTGGGGTTCGGGTTCGGTTCCGGGGGCCAGAACCGGCCGCGAACCAGGTCGGAACCGGCTGCTGCACCGACGCCGACCGGCCGTGGAACCGGTGCTGCGAACCCCACGGTGCCACGCTCCGCCCCGTACGCGTCGATTTCCGGCACCCCAAATGAACCACCACTGGCTCCAAGGTGAACTCTGGGCGACGAGTGTTCGAGGTCGCACCTCGACAGCTGTGGCCAGGACCGATCGCGTGCCTAACCTGGTGGCATGGACGTGAACGCGGCGGTCGCCGCAGCGGCAGCGATCGCCGGGGTGCTCACCGGTGTCATCGCCATGCTGGCGTTCCGCTGGAGCGAGCGGGAACAGAAGCGCCCCACGCGCACCTCCCTGCACACGGACCCGGTGCTTCCGCCGGGTGTGGACACCGTCCTCTCCGTGCTTCGCTCCTCGGCCGTCGTGCTCGACGAGGCCGACGCCGTGGTGAAGGCCAGCTCCGCCGCCTACGCCCTCGGGCTGGTGCGCGGCGGCCGGCTCAGCGTCGAGCCGATGCTCAAGATGGCCCGGGACACCAGACGCGACGGAGAGATACGCCAGGTCGAGCTGGACCTTCCCCGGCGTGGGACCGGGCGCGGCGAGGCTCTCGCCGTGTCCGCCAGAGTGGCCCCGCTGGGTTCCCGGCTGGTGCTCCTGCTCGTGGAGGACCTCACCGAGGCCCGTCGTATCGAGGCGGTCCGGCGGGACTTCGTGGCGAACGTCAGCCATGAACTGAAGACCCCGGTCGGCGCGCTCTCCCTTCTCTCCGAGGCCGTCATGGACGCCTCGGAAGATCCGGAGGCGGTGGAGCGGTTCGCCGGCCGTATGCAGATCGAGGCCACCCGGCTGACCAGCCTCGTGCAGGAACTCATCGACCTGTCGAGGGTCCAGAACGACGATCCTCTGGAGGACGCCGAGCCGGTCGGGATCGACGAGCTGGTCGCCGAGGCCGTCGACCGCTGCCGGCACCAGGCCGGCACCAAGCAGATCACCATGGCCGCGGGCGGCACCGCCGACCTACGCGTCTTCGGGAACCGGGGCCAGCTGGCCGCGGCCCTCGGCAACCTGGTCGAGAACGCCGTCAACTACTCGCCCGCCCGGACCCGCGTCGGTATAGCCGCCCGCCGGGTGAGCGCGCCGGGCGGCGACCTGATCGAGATCGCCGTGACCGACCAGGGCATCGGCATCTCCGACAAGGACAAGGAACGCATCTTCGAGCGCTTCTACCGCGTCGACCCGGCCCGCTCCCGCCAGACGGGCGGTACGGGTCTCGGGCTGGCGATCGTCAAGCACGTGGCCGCCTCGCACGGCGGGGAGGTCACGGTGTGGAGCGCCGAGAACCAGGGCTCCACGTTCACCCTGCGTCTCCCGGAGGCGGGCGTGGCCCGCGACCGCGCGCAGCAGCACCCCGACCCGGACGAGGTCGACGACGTCGACGACCTCGGTGACGTCGACGAGGTCGGTCACTCCTCCCCTCACCGCTCCACCCACACACCACCCCGCGCCTCATCCCCCGATTCGTCCGCGTACCGGACGCTTTCCGCCCCGGAGGTCCTTCCGTGACCCGAGTGCTCGTCGTCGAGGACGAGGAGTCCTTCTCCGACGCCCTGTCCTACATGCTCCGCAAAGAGGGCTTCGAGGTCGCCATCGCGGCCACCGGGCCCGACGGACTCGACGAGTTCGAGCGCAACGGCGCCGACCTCGTACTGCTCGACCTGATGCTGCCGGGCCTGCCCGGTACGGAGGTGTGCCGTCAGCTGCGCGGCCGCTCCAACGTCCCCGTGATCATGGTGACCGCTAAGGACAGCGAGATCGACAAGGTCGTCGGCCTGGAGATAGGAGCCGACGACTACGTCACCAAGCCCTTCTCCTCGCGCGAGCTGGTCGCCCGTATCCGGGCCGTCCTGCGTCGCCGGGGCGAGCCGGAGGAGGTGACCCCGGCGGCCCTGGAGGCCGGCCCGGTCCGCATGGACGTCGACCGCCACGTCGTGACGGTCTCCGGCTCCAAGGTCGACCTGCCCCTCAAGGAGTTCGACCTCCTGGAGATGCTGCTGCGCAACGCCGGCCGCGTCCTGACCCGTATGCAGCTGATCGACCGGGTCTGGGGCGCCGACTACGTGGGCGACACCAAGACCCTCGACGTCCACGTCAAGCGCCTGCGCGCCAAGATCGAGCCCGACCCGGGCGCCCCGCGGTACCTGGTGACGGTCCGCGGCCTGGGCTACAAGTTCGAGCCGTAGGCCGGCCCGGCGCCCTGATGCCCGCGGAGCGGGGTGAGGGGTGCGTCGGGGAGGGTTGAACAGGCAGGAAGGGCGGCACCCCGTGTGGGGTGCCGCCCTTCCTGTGTGCCGGTGTGCGCGCGGGTCAGCTACCGGCCGCCGACTCGGACGCGGAGGCCGACGTCGACGCGGAGGCCGAGTCCGACGGGGACGCCGATCCGGTCTCGGCGGCGCCGGAGGCCGAACCGGAGGGGGACGCCGACGCGCTGCCGGAGGGGGACGCCGAGGCGCTCGGGATGTCGCTCGGGCCCCACTTCGAGAAGTAGCTCTCGGCGGGGACGACGAAGGCGCGCAGGCTCACCTCGCCGGTCTCGCTGAAGGTGAAGGTCACCTTCTGCGCGTCGCCGTCCTTGACGGCCTCCCGGCTGCTCGACAGGACGGCGGACGCGTTGTTCGCGCCGCCGATGACGACGGAGCCGCCGGCCGGGACGGTCAGCGCGCCCTTGCCCTTGGCGGGCGAGAGCTCGGCGGACTTGCCGCCGTCGAGGGTGATGGAATCCAGCGTCTGCGCCTTGCTGCCGCTGTTGAAGACGGTCGCCGAGATCACGGCGGGACCGGTCGACTCCAGGTCGGGCTGGGTGATGACGATGACGTTCTGAAGCTTGATGTCACCGACGCTGGTGGCGGCGTTGTCCGGCTTGATCTCCAGGGTCTGGGAGTCGTTGCCGGCCCCACAGGCGGCGAGCGAGGCGATCGAGAACGCGATGGCGGAAGCGGCGAGGGCGCCGCGTCGAAGGCTGCTGCTCACGGCGGCGGCAACTCCTTGTACACGCGGGCGGCTTTCCTTTGGATAAAGCCGTCCTAAGGGTCTGTCAGCGGCCTTAGGTTACCGAGCCGTTCTCGCGCCACCGCACCCGACCCGCCTCTAGAGCGATCCCATGCCTCGACGGACGCGCGGAACGCCCTCCGTCACCACCCGTCCCGACCGTCCCAAGCGACCCACGAGTCACATCGGCTTCACCCGTCGTCTTCCCGCCCGTCTTCCCGTCGTCCCCTCTCCTTCTCCTCCCCCTCTTCTCTTCTCGCCCGTGTTCCTGCCGCTCTCTTCCCGCGCTCTTCCGTCTCACCGGCGCATTCGCATAATCGCGCCGGACGTCCGCTCGCGGATTTTCGGTGAAGGAATGCGAGGTCGCCCCCGGAATTGATCACGGCTCGGGTCCAGGGGTCGATGATCAATTCCGGAAACGGCTCGTATCAGGCCAGGTGAACCGAACGGAGTAGCGTAAGTCGCACTCATGGAAGCGGACATTTGTGGACGTTCGCCCCTTCGGGTGGAGCTCCGGATGCGTGTAACGTGCGCGTTTCTCCCCCCTCGGAGAGCGCCTCCGACCTGCGAATACCTGCTTCCGCCGACCCTCCGCAGCACGTTCCAGTTGCTGTTGTCAAGCCCCGAGATATGCCCTGACCTGCGAAAACGCCATTCAGAACCCGCAGTTTCCGTGTTACCCTGGATAGCCACGGAAGGGGTACCTGTCACATGACGTTCAAGGTTGGCGACACCGTGGTCTATCCCCATCACGGGGCCGCGCTGATCGAGGCTATCGAAACTCGCCAGATCAAAGGCGTGGACAAGACCTACTTGGTGCTGAAGGTCGCCCAGGGTGACCTGACGGTACGTGTGCCAGCGGACAATGCGGAGTTCGTCGGCGTACGTGATGTGGTCGGTCAGGACGGGCTGGACCGGGTCTTCGAGGTGCTGCGCGCGCCGTACGCCGAGGAGCCCACGAACTGGTCGCGTCGTTACAAGGCAAATCTGGAGAAGCTCGCCTCCGGCGATGTCATCAAGGTCGCGGAAGTCGTGCGTGACCTGTGGCGTCGTGAGCGCGAGCGCGGACTCTCCGCCGGTGAGAAGCGCATGCTCGCCAAGGCCCGCCAGATCCTGGTGAGCGAGCTCGCTCTCGCGGAGAACACCAACGAGGACAAGGCCGAAGCCCTGCTCGACGAGGTGCTCGCGTCCTGAGCTCGACGCGTTTTTCGCGTGCTGACGCCGGCCCGAGACCGGCTTCGGCACGCTGAAGAACACGCGCAGTGAAGAACATGCGCGCTGAGGACCATGCGCGTTGTAGAACACTGAAATGCCGCGGTGCCCGATGACGAATTCCCGTCGCCGGGCGCTGCGGCATGTTCGCGCCCGGACAACCGCCGTCCGCCTGCCCCACGGGGGTGATCGGTCGGTACCGCGCCGAACCGCCCCCGATAATGCGACCGATGCTTCGATACTTGGTGTGCCGGGCCCGGGCAGCTGCCTCGACCGGCACGTCACGGAAGGGTCCGGTCAAGGCGTCGCGCCCGGCACTTCCAGGGCCATACCCACGCCGGGCCGGAACACAAACCTGACAGGAACCGATGTCTGACGATTCGCGTCCCTCCCCCGCGCCCACCCGCACGGCCGCGGTGATTCCGGCCGCCGGGCGGGGTGTCCGCCTCGGTCCGGGCGCCCCCAAGGCACTCCGCACGCTGGGCGGCACGCCCATGCTGATCCACGCGGTACGCGCCCTCGCCGCCTCCCGGGCCGTCTCCCTGGTCGTCGTCGTGGCGCCGCCGGACGGCACCGCCGAGGTGAAGTCCCTGCTCGACGCGCACGCCCTGCCCGACCGCACCGACTTCCTGGTCGTGCCCGGCGGTGAATCCCGCCAGGAGTCCGTGAAGCTCGGCCTGGACGCGCTGCCGCCCGGCCACGAGATCGTCCTCGTGCACGACGCCGCGCGGCCCCTCGTCCCCGTCGACACGGTCGACGCCGTGATCGAGGCCGTACGGGACGGCGCCCCCGCCGTCGTCCCGGCACTGCCGCTGGCGGACACCGTCAAAGAGGTCGAGCCGGCCGGGACCGCCGGCGATCCCGAGCCGGTCGTCGCGACCCCCGAGCGCGCCCGCCTCCGTGCGGTGCAGACCCCGCAGGGCTTCGACCGGGCCACTCTGGTCCGCGCCCACGAGACGGTCACTGACAACGTCACCGACGACGCGAGCATGGTCGAGCAGCTGGGGCTGACGGTCGTGGTCGTCCCCGGCCACGAGGAGGCCTTCAAGGTCACCCGGCCGCTCGACCTGGTCCTCGCGGAGGCGGTCCTGGCCCGCAGGAGGCTCAACGATGGCTTCTGAGACGTGGCCCGTGCTTCCCCAGGTCGGCATCGGCACCGACATCCACGCCTTCGAAGAGGGCCGCGACCTGTGGTGCGCGGGCCTGAGGTGGGAAGGGGAGGGCCCCGGCCTGGCCGGGCACTCCGACGCGGACGTGGTCGCGCACGCCGCCTGCAACGCGCTCTTCTCCGCGGCCGGCCTCGGTGACCTGGGGCAGCACTTCGGCACCGGGCGCCCCGAGTGGTCCGGCGCCTCGGGCGTCACCCTGCTCACGGAGGCGGCCCGGATCGTCCGGGCGGCCGGCTTCGTCATCGGCAACGTCGCCGTACAGGTCGTCGGGCCCCGCCCCAAGATCGGCAAGCGGCGCGACGAGGCGCAGAAGATCCTCTCCGAGGCTGCGGGCGCGCCGGTGTCGGTGTCGGGTGCGACCACGGACGGGCTCGGCTTCCCGGGCCGCGACGAGGGCCTGATGGCGATCGCGACGGCGCTGGTGGCACGCACCGGTACACCCGCCGACTGAGCCGGTGCCGAGCGTGCCGGCCGACATATGCCATGGCATGTCACGAATGTGTGGCCCTTGGGCGGAACGGGCTCGGGGCATCGCCTCGCGCCCACTACCCTGGTGTGGTGACCATTCGCCTGTACGACACCAGTGCCCGGCAGATCCGTGACTTCGCCCCGCTCCAGCCGGGTTGTGTCTCGATCTACCTCTGTGGCGCCACCGTGCAGGCGGCCCCGCACATCGGGCACATCCGGTCGGGCCTGAACTTCGACATCATGCGCCGGTGGTTCGCCCACCGCGGCTACGACGTCACCTTCATCCGCAACGTCACCGACATCGACGACAAGATCATCGCCAAGTCGCACGACCAGGACCGCCCCTGGTGGTCGATCGGGTACGAGAACGAGCGCGCGTTCAACGACGGCTACCAGGCGCTGGGTTGCCTGCCGCCGACCTACGAACCCCGCGCCACCGGGCACGTCCCCGAGATGATCGAGATGATGCGCGGGCTGATCGAGCGCGGTCACGCCTACGAGGCCGAGGGGAACGTCTACTTCGACGTGCGGTCGTTCCCGGAGTACCTCCAGCTGTCCAACCAGGAGCTGGACAACCTGCTCCAGCCCTCCGGCGACGCCGAGGCCGGCAAGCGCGACCCGCGTGACTTCGCCCTGTGGAAGTCCGTCAAGCCGGGCGAGCCGAGCTGGGAGACCCCCTGGGGCCGCGGGCGTCCCGGCTGGCACCTCGAGTGCTCGGCGATGGCGCACAAGTACCTGGGCCCCGTCTTCGACATCCACGGCGGCGGCCTCGACCTCATCTTCCCGCACCACGAGAACGAGATCGCCCAGGCCAAGGCCTACGGCGACGAGTTCGCGCGGTACTGGGTGCACAACGCCTGGGTCACCAAGGCGGGCGAGAAGATGTCGAAGTCCCTGGGCAACAGCGTCCTCGTCTCCACGATGGTGAAGCAGTGGCGGCCGATCGTGCTGCGCTACTACCTCGGCACGCCCCACTACCGCTCGATGATCGAGTACAGCGTGGAGGCGCTGCGCGAGGCCGAGTCGGCGTTCGCGCGGATCGAGGGCTTCGTGCAGCGCGTCGTCGAGAAGGCCGGGGGAGTCGTCGAACCGGCGGCCGAGGTGCCGCCGGCCTTCGCCGAGGCGATGGACGACGACCTGGGCGTTCCGCAGGCGCTGGCCATCGTGCACACGACGGTCCGGCAGGGGAACTCGGCCCTCGCCGCCGACGACAAGGAAGCCGCCGTGGCCCGCCTCGCCGAGGTCCGCGCCATGCTCGGCGTCCTCGGTCTGGACCCGCTCGACGCGCACTGGGCCGGCGACGAGAGCCGGGGTGAGGACCTGCACGGCGTGGTCGACAGCCTCGTACGACTCGTCCTCGACCAGCGCGAGTCGGCCCGCGGGCGCAAGGACTGGGCCACCGCGGACGCCATCCGTGACCAGCTCGCCCAGTCCGGTCTGTCCATCGAGGACGGCCCGCAGGGGCCGCGCTGGAGCCTCGGTCCGCGGTAGGACGGCCCAGGGCCGCCCTTGATCGACTGTGCCGCCCGGCCTCCCGGGCGGCACACTGCATAAGACGTACGTACGAAAAGCTCACGGAGACGAGAGACTCATGGCAGCCAACAACCGCCGCATGTCCGGCAAGAAGGGCGCGCAGGTCGGCAGTGGCGGCCAGCGGCGCCGGGGCCTGGAAGGCAAGGGACCGACCCCGCCCGCCGAGATGCGCAAGAAGCACAAGGCGAACCGCATCGCGACCGCCAAGGCGAAGCAGGCCGTACGCCGGCCGACGGCGCGCGGCCGAGGCGGCAAGGGCACGTCCGAGATGGTCGTCGGCCGTAACTCCGTCGTCGAGGCGCTGCGCGAGGGCGTGCCCGCGACGATGCTCTACGTGCAGCAGTTCATCGACAACGACGAGCGGGTGCGCGAGGCGCTCCAGCTCGCCGCCGAGCGCGGCGGCATCCACCTCATGGAGGCCCCGCGCCCCGAGCTGGACCGCATGACCAACGGCCTCAACCACCAGGGCCTGGTCCTCCAGGTCCCGCCGTACGAGTACGCGCACCCCGAGGACCTGGTGTCGGCCGCCTACGACAACGGCGAGGACCCGCTGATCGTGGCCCTCGACGGTGTGACCGACCCGCGCAACCTGGGTGCCGTCGTCCGCTCCGTCTCCGCCTTCGGCGGTCACGGCGTCGTCGTCCCCGAGCGGCGCGCGGCCGGTATGACGGCCGGTGCCTGGAAGACGTCCGCCGGTGCGGCCGCCCGTACCCCGGTCGCCCGCGCGACCAACCTCACCCGCGCGCTCGAGGCCTACAAGAAGGCCGGTATCGCGGTCGTCGGCCTGGCCGCCGACGGCGAGCACGAGGTCGGCACGCTGAAGGCCCTGGACGGTCCGGTCGTCATCGTCGTCGGCAGCGAGGGCAAGGGCCTCTCCCGCCTGGTCGGCGAGACCTGCGACTTCCGGGTGAGGATCCCGATGCCGGGTGGCGCGGAGTCCCTCAACGCCGGTGTGGCGGCGGGGATCGTGCTGTACGAGGCGGCTCGGCGCAGGAGCTGACGGAGGGCTGAAGCCCGCCCGGTGAGCCTGCGAAGGTTCACTCGGACGGGTTAATCCCGGCGAGTAGTGCAACCTTGACGGAGTCCGGACAGATCCGGCGGGTCAAAGCAGTGTCCTAAACACACGTCACTCGGTTAGATGAGTGTGGACACCAGAACACCCCGCACACCCACGGGGGACCGCTCGTCGGGATTCGACGACGCTCCCGCGCTGAGCATGGTGAAGGTGCCGAGCGATCCGGCGCAGATCATCGTCAGCCACGCGAGCTTCCGCGTGCAGCTGGGAGCGTCGGCGCGGCGTAACCAATCCCCGCGGATCGCCCGGCACGTGAGCGCCATCGATGACACCGCGCGCATGGCCGCCGTCGGGGCGGTAAGCAGAGCGGGCGCCGCTTCCGGTGGGCGTCGGCGCGCCGTCGTCTGGAGCGGCAAGTCCGCCCCGGACGACACCGGCGCCCACCGACTGCTGCAGGCCGTGCGGGCAGGCAGCGTCGGCCACGGCGAACCGCCGGGTGCGGACGCCGGAGCCACCCAGGTCATCCCCCGCGTCGGCACGGGCGGCCGGGGTTACGACGGCGACCTCGCCGCGCAGACCCTCGAGACCCCGATCGTCGGCGCCCAGCGGACGCCCGTCGACGGCGAGCAGCGGATCCTGCCGAACATGCGCGGCGTCGGCAGCGCCTACGACGAACCCGGCTACGACGACGCCCAGTTCGAGGACTTCGGGGACGACGACACCGACCCGGAGCCGGCGCCGCGCGGACGGCGGCAGGGCGACGACCCCGCCCGCCACGCCTACTACCCGGGCCGCCGGATGAACCTCGGCGTGGTGCTGCTCCCGCTGCGCGTCTTCCTCGGCTTCATCTCCATGTACGCCGGCATGGGCAAGCTGTGCGACCCCGTCTACTTCGACGGCGGCAAGCGCGGCTCCATGGTGAAGTGGCTCAACACCCTGCACCCGTGGGAAGTCGCCGAGCCGCTGCGTCAGTTCGCCCTGCACCACCCGGTCGGCTCAGGCCTCGTCATCGCCTTCCTCCAGGTCGTCGTGGGCGTCCTCACGGTCCTGGGCTGCTGGCAGCGGGTCGCCGCGGTCGTCGGCGCCGGACTGTCGGCGGCGCTCATCGTCACCGTCAGCTGGAAGACCGTCCCGGTCTACGACACCCCCGACATCATCTATCTCGCCGCCTGGTCGCCGCTGATCATCGCCGGCGCCCCCGTCTACTCGGTGGACGGCCGGCTCGCCGCCGGGGCGTGGCGCCGGCTCGGTCCGCGTTCCGACCTGTGGGAGCTGCGCCGTTACGTGCTGCGGCGCGGGGCCCTGGTCACTGCGATCGCCGTCGGGCTCACGCTGCTCGTCGGTTCGCTGCTCGGCGGTGCGGTCCGTGACGCCGACCGGGTGGTCGTCCCCGGCCCGGGCGAGCCCCCGCGCAACGAGCTGCCGGGCTCGCCGCTGCCGGAGAAGTCCGGCACGCGCAAGGCGTCGCGCGAGCCCGCCGCGTCCAGTTCGCCCACCCAGGACGCCACTTCGGCGGCCCCGACGGCGGGCACGGACAGCGAGCCGTCGCAGGCCCAGGACTCCGGCACCACCGGCAACGGCGACGCCGGAGCGCCCAGCCAGACCCAGGGCACCGCGGGCGAGGCCCCGCCGGAGCAGTCCGATCCGGTGGAGCAAGCCCCTTCGACCAGCTCGGGGCCCTCGTCCGGCGGCTCGGCCACCTCGGGTGGTTCGACGAGCGGCGGCGGTGGCGGCTCGGACGGCGGCTCGTCGTCCTCCGGCCAGCCGGGCCTGGTGGGTGGCCTGCTCGGGTAGGACGGATCCCGAAGAACAGAGGGTGCCGCACGCTGAGAAGCGCGCGGCACCCTCGAGTTTTTTCCGAGCCACGGACCCCGCGAGCCTTCGCAGGGAGGCGGCCCCCGCGCGTCCTCAGGGGCGCGGGGAACCGCGTGACCAGCCCCCACCGGACCGGCAGTCGACAACGAACCGCTCCACCCGCAACGCACCGCAACGCCCGCGGAACGGCCGGCGGCTAGGGGCTAGCGGTCAGCGGCTGAGCGCCGCCAGTTCCTTCGCCGCCTCCCTGAGGTCCTTCGCGGTGTCGATGGCCCGCCAGTACGCCCCCTGCGGGAGCGGGAAGCCGGCCAGCCGTCGTTCGCGGGCGAGGTGCGGGAACGTCGTCCGCTCGTGGTCCCCCCGCTCGGGGAGGAGCCCGGCGAACGCGGGGGAGAAGACGTAGACGCCCGCGTTGATCTCGTACGTGGTGGGGGGCGCCTCGATGAAGTCCGTGATGTGGCCGAACCCGTCGGTCTGCACGGCACCCCACGGAATGCGCGGACGGGCCAGCGCGAGGGTCGCTATGGCGTCGCGCTCCGTGTGGAAGTCGGCCATCTCGCGCAGCGAGAAGCGGGTCCAGATGTCGCCGTTGGTGGCGTACCAGGGCCGGTCGGGGTGGGGCAGGTGGGCGGCCGCGTACTTCAGACCGCCGCCACGGCCCAGCGGCTCGGTCTCCACGACGGTGGTGACCTCGACGGGCAGGTCGGCCGACTTCAGCCAGTCCTGGAGGACCTCGGCGAGGTGGCCGCAGGAGATGACGACGTCGGTGACGCCCTCCTCGGCGAGCCAGCCGAGCTGATGGCCGATGATCGGCGTCCCCGTGCCGGGGATCTCGACCATCGGCTTGGGCCGGTCGTCGGTGTACGGACGCAGCCGGGACCCCTGGCCACCGGCCAGGATGACGGCTTGCGTGGGGCGGGACGCGGCGTGCGGATCGGTCATGCCCGCACTGTACGTGCCGCTTGTTTCGGGGCGTGCGGGTCCCCCGGCGGGAGGGAACCGCACGCCGCGGTCGGTACGGGCCGGCCTGGGCCCCGGGGGCTCAGCCCCGGGCCGCCAGGACGCCCGAGGCGAAGGCCGTGTCGCACACCGGGCGGGAGTACGACTGGGCGCGCGAGGCGCCGTACATGCGGACGGCGGCGCGGCCGAGGGCGCGGGCGATGGACGAGCAGTGCCTGGCGAGCGACGGCTTGCCGTTCACGGCGGCCTGGAGGTGGGTCAGGGCGACGCCCGGATCCTTCTCCTGGAGCTCGGTCAGCAACTGGTCGCGCAGGACGTCCTGCGGGGCCTTGGCGGCCTGGTGCGAGGACTGCTGCGCGGCGGAGACGTCGGAGGCGGTGAGCACCGAATCCGAGGGGTTCCCCGACCAGTTGACCCGGGTGACCGCGAGGGTCCCGGAGAGCACCATGACGACGGGCAGGACGAGGGCGAGCGAGCGGCCGATACGGCGGGCTGGGCCGCCCTGGCCGCGGCGCGTGCGCTGGGTGGTGGAGTGGTTCGCGGAGTGCTTCACGCGTGAGAGGGTAGCGTGCAGTAGTTATATGGCGACATTTAGTCACCCGGACGGGGGATGAAGCCGTGCTCCCTTTTGGGTAAGGGGTTGACGGCCCCCAGTCGAAATGTCCGCTGTGCCGGGGTATTTCGCGGACGGGGGACGGGTACGGAAAAGGGCCCCGCAGCAGGCTGCGGGGCCCTTTTCGTCAACCCGGGTGAATCACCCGGGTTCAAACCGGGTTTCAGTCGGAGAGACGCGCGCCCGTCGACGTCGAGAAGACGTGGGTCTCGCCCGCGCGCGGGACGACGTGCAGCGTGCTGCCCTTCTCCGGGACGTCGCGGCCGCCGACGCGGACCACGAGGTCCTTCGACTCGCCGCCGACCTTGGCGGTGCCGTAGACGAAGGCGTCGGAGCCGAGCTCCTCGACGACGTTCACGACGACCGCGAGGCCCGTGTCGGCGTCGGCGCCGGCCACGTCGAAGTGCTCGGGGCGGACACCGACGGTGACCGTCTTGTCGGTGGCGGCGGCGAGCGCGTCGCGCTGGACCGGCACCACCGAGTTGCCGAACTTCACGCCGCCGTCGGCGATCGGCACCTCGACGAGGTTCATCGCCGGGGAGCCGATGAAGCCGGCCACGAAGAGGTTCGCGGGCCGGTCGTACATGTTGCGCGGGGTGTCGACCTGCTGGAGCAGACCGTCCTTGAGGACCGCGACGCGGTCGCCCATGGTCAGGGCCTCGACCTGGTCGTGGGTGACGTAGACGGTGGTGATGCCGAGGCGGCGCTGGAGCGAGGCGATCTGCGTACGCGTCGAGACGCGGAGCTTGGCGTCCAGGTTGGACAGCGGCTCGTCCATGAGGAAGACCTGCGGCTCACGCACGATGGCGCGGCCCATCGCCACACGCTGGCGCTGACCACCCGAGAGGGCCTTCGGCTTGCGGTCCAGGTACTCGGTGAGGTCGAGGATCTTCGCGGCCTCCTCGACCTTCTGCCGGATCTCCGCCTTGTTGACGCCGGCGATCTTGAGCGCGAAGCCCATGTTGTCGGCGACCGACATGTGCGGGTAGAGGGCGTAGTTCTGGAACACCATGGCGATGTCCCGGTCCTTGGGCGGCAGGTGCGTGACGTCGCGGTCGCCGATGCGGATCGCACCGCCGTTGACGTCCTCGAGCCCCGCGAGCATGCGGAGCGAGGTGGACTTGCCGCAGCCGGACGGCCCGACCAGGACGAGGAACTCGCCGTCCGCGATGTCGATCTCGAGTGCGTCGACGGCGGGCTTGGTGGAACCCGGGTAGATCCGGGTCGCCTTGTCGAACGTGACAGTGGCCATGGTGCTAGGCCCCCTTCTACCGGCAGGAACGTGCCGGACGATCCGTTGTAGGAAGGTGGTTGGTGTAGTCCACATGAGCGAACTGGGTCAGGACGGTACCTGGCGTTTCCCGGTCTGTCAGTACCCGCAGGCATGTGAACTTCGCGGAAACTTTCGAGGAGGGTACGGCCGCCCGCTGGTCGGAGGCGCGCGGGCCCCGGAAGTCCGTGGCTCGCGGAAAGCCCGGCTGTGTACAGTGGACCCGCCCTCGCGTGCGCGAGGTGGTGCGCGGTGCCTCCTTAGCTCAGATGGCCAGAGCAGCTCACTTGTAATGAGCAGGTCGTCGGTTCGAATCCGACAGGGGGCTCCATGGAAAGCCCAGGTCACCTCTTGTGCGACCTGGGCTTTCCGCTGCCCGCTCCCCCTGCCGTCGGCCGGTGTTTCGCCGATACTGGGCCGGGTGGGACGGCTCAGCGGGATATCCGGCGTCGGGCGGGCGGTGTGGGCGTACGTCCGCGGCGCGCCCGGCACCTATGTGTGGCTGGCCGTCCTGTTCGTCACCACGGTGGCCCTGCACCACATGTCACCGGAGTTCGAGCAGGAGTTCCTGCGGCAGCGGTCCACCAACATCCACGAGCTGTCCCGGCACCCGGTGCGGGTGCTGGTGGCGAGCGCGATGTGGATCGACGGCGGGTACTGGCTGCCGTACGCGGCGCTCTACACCGTCTTCCACGCCCAGGCCGAGCGCTGGCTGGGGACCGCGCGGTGGCTGGCGGTGTGCGTGGCCGCGCATGTGCTGGCGACGCTGATCAGCGAGGGCGCGCTGGCGGACGCGATCCGCGACGGGCTCGCGCCCCGGTCGGCGGTCAACACCCTGGACGTCGGGGTGAGTTACGCGCTGTCGGGCGTGGTGGCGGTACTCGTCTACCGGCTCCGGCCGCCCTGGCGGTACGGGTACCTCGCGGCCGTCCTCGTCTTCTACGGCTTCCCGCTCACCGCCGAACCGACCTTCACCGACTTCGGCCACTTCGTCTCCGTCCTCGTCGGGCTGGCGTGTTATCCGCTGGTCAGAGGGCGCGAAGGAGCGCGGGACCCGAAGGACACCGTGCCCGTCAGTCGCTGGAGTCCATGAAGGCCAGCATCCGCCGATCGACCTCGTCCGCGTGGTCGATCTGGGGTCCGTGGCCGGTGCCGGAGACGATCTCGGCCCGGGCGCCGGGGATCAGGCGTGGAACGCGCTCGACCTGCCGGTGCGGGTGCAGGAGGAGGCTTCGCCTGCCGAGCACCAGGTAGAGCGGGGTGCGGATGGTGGTCAGTTCCTCCTCGGACAGGGGCAGTGGGGCGGGACGGCGTACGCGGTAGGCCCGGGCGCTCCGCCTGACCATGGTGCGCAGCTCGGGCATGACCAGGACCGGCTGTTCCAGCCACGCCGCCAGCCGGGGGCCCAGCGCCTTGGGCGCGAAGGTCGCGAACAGGCTGACGAAGATCCATACGAAGAAGCGCAGGCCCACCTTCTCCAGGCCGCCGGGGTCGAGGAGGGTGACCGAGGCGAGCCGGTCGGGCCGGCGGTGCGCCTGGTTCAGGGCGAGCCAGCCGCCGTAGGAGGTGCCGACCAGGTGCACGCGGTCGAGCCCGAGCCCGGCGAGTGTCTCGTCCAGCCACTGTGCGGCGCGCTCGGGTCGGTGGAGGGGTTCGCGCTGGACGCTCCGTCCCGGATCGCCCGGGGTGTCGATGGCGTAGACCGTGCGGGCGGCGCTGAGGGCGGGGGTGTTCGGGTACCACATGGCGGAGCAGGAGCCCGCCCCGTGCACCAGGACGATGGGGGTGCGTGCGCGGGCGGCCGGGTCCTCGGGGCCGTACTCGTAGACGTGCGTGGTGCCGAACGAGGTCGCCACGTCCGTCTCCGCGTGGGCGGTCGCTCCCAGCGCGTAGACGGCGTCGCAGGCCGCGAAGTAGCGGTCGCGCAGGGTGTCGCTCACATAGCGGCCGACGTCGGCCTGGGTGCGGGTCTCGGTCTGGGACACGGTCACCTCCGGGTAGCGGTCGGGTGTCGGGACGGGAATCGGCTCGGCTCTCGGTCCCGGCGTCTGTCCGGGTGTGTGCCGGTCCGGGTGTCGATTCTTCGTGGTACGAACGTATCACGTTGATGGTACGGATGTATCATCAACGTGGCGGGGCGAACCCGGCCGGTGGACACGGCGAGCGGAGGAGCGGTCGATGCCCAGGCGTGTGGACCACGCGGAGCGGCGTACCGAGATCGCCGAGGCGCTCCTGCGCGTGGCGGCGCGACGCGGGTTGCACGCCGCGGGGATGCGCGACGTGGCGGCGGAGGCGGGCGTCTCGCTGCGGCTGGTGCAGTACTACTTCGAGACCAAGGAGAAACTGCTGCTCTACGGGCTTCAGCACTTGGCCGGGAAATTCGGGAAGCGCGTCGCCGCCCGGATCCGGGCCGCCGGCCACGATCCGGGACCGCGCGCGATGATCGAGGCGATGCTGACGGCGGCACTGCCGATCGACGAGGAGAGCCGCGCCTTCCACCTCGTCTACACCTCGTACGCCGTTCTGTCCGTCACCGACGAGGTGCTCGCCGCCCAGCCCTTCCTCACGAACCCGGACGCCGCCGAGAGCGCCGTCGTCGCTCTCCTGCGCCAGGCGGAGGAGAGCGACCTCGTTCAGCCCGGTGTGGACGTGCGACTGGAAGCGGTGAGCCTGCTCGCCATGTCCGCGGGACTCGGCACCGGCATCCTCGTCGGCCAGCGCAGCCCGGAATCGGCCACCACGGTTCTGCGCCATCACCTGGACCGGATCTTCCGGGCCGACGGCACCGACACGGGGACGGGGGAATGATGTCCCTCCTCGTGAGCAGCACCCGTGTCCGCTCTTTTCGTACCGCGCCTCCGCACACCAGGTGCCGCCGGGTTAACGTCCGGCCATGAACAGCTCGGCGAGCGGTGGCGTGGACGGTGTCGTCAACGGCGGCATCTCCTTCTGGTACGCGGACGACGGCCTTCCGGCGGTACGGGAGCCGCTGGCCGGCGACGCCTCCGCCGACGTCGTGATCGTAGGCGGCGGGTACACGGGGCTGTGGACGGCGTATTACCTCAAGAAGGCGGCGCCCTTCCTGCGGATCACCGTCCTGGAGCAGAGGTTCTGCGGCTACGGCGCCTCGGGCCGCAACGGCGGCTGGCTGTACAACGGCATCGCGGGCCGGGACAGATACGCGAAGCTGCACGGCCACGAGGCCGCCGTACGGCTCCAGCGGGCGATGAACGACACCGTCGACGAGGTCGTCCGGGCGGTGGCGGAGGAGGGCTTCGACGCCGGGGTCCACCAGGGCGGGGTGCTGGAGGTGGCCCGGACCCCCGCGCAACTCGCGCGGCTGAAGGACTTCCACGCGCACGAGCTGTCGTACGGGGAGCGGGACCGCGAGCTGTACGGCGCCCGGGAGACGGCCGAGCGGGTGCGGGTGGCGGGCGCCGTGGGGTCGAGCTGGACCCCGCACGGGGCGCGGGTGCACCCGGTGAAGCTGGTCAAGGGGCTCGCGGCGGCCGTGGAGGCGCTGGGGGTGGAGATCAGGGAGTCGACCCCGGTGACGTCGATCCTCCCGGGGCGCGCGGTGACGCCGTACGGGACCGTGCGCGCGCCGTACGTGCTGCGCTGCACGGAGGGGTTCACGGCCGCGCTGAAGGGCGAGCGGCGGACCTGGCTGCCCATGAACTCCTCGATGATCGCCACCGAGCCGCTGACCGACGAGCAGTGGGCGGCGGTCGGCTGGTCGGGGCGGGAGGCGCTCGGCGACATGGCGCACGCCTACATGTACGCCCAGCGCACGGCGGACGGCCGGATCGCACTCGGCGGGCGCGGGGTGCCCTACCGCTTCGGCTCGCGGACGGACGACGACGGACGCACGCAGCTCGAGACCGCCGCGGCGCTGCGCGAGATCCTGGTCCAGTTCTTCCCGGCGCTGGCCGGGGTGCGGGTGCGGCACGCCTGGTCCGGGGTGCTGGGGGTGCCCCGCGACTGGTGCGCGACGGTGACGCTGGACCGGGCCACGGGCATCGGCTGGGCGGGCGGTTACGTCGGCTCCGGCGTCGCCACCGCGAACCTGGCCGCGCGGACCCTCCGGGACCTGGTGCGGCTCGACTCCGGGCAGGACGGCCGCACCGGCCTCACCGACCTCCCCTGGGTCGGGCACCGGGTGCGCAGGTGGGAGCCGGAGCCGCTGCGCTGGCTGGGGGTGCGGGGCATGTACGCGACCTACCGGGCGGCGGACCGGCGGGAGACGGAACGCCACGCGGCGGGGTCCTCGCGACTGGCACGGCTCGCGGACCGGGTGGCGGGACGCCACTGACGCCACGGACGTGGACGGCCGGGGGACAAGGACGGCCGGGCGGACAGGGACGGTCGGGGGGACCGGGACGTCCGGGGAACAGGGGGGCCGGGGATCGTGCCGTCGGGGGATCGGACGGTCGGGGGATCGGGTGGGTCAGCCCGCCCGGAGCGGTGACCACGCCGGGGCGGTCAGCCGACCGACTCCGGTACCGCTGTCTCCGTCGGGGCGTGCCGCTGGGGGCCGGTGGTGACCATCAGGCCCGCCACCAGGCCGGCCAGCAGCATGATCCCGGCGGCCCACCAGATGGCCACGGTGTAACCGTGCACCGTGCCCTCCGCCGCGACCTGCGCCTTGCGGGCGGGGTCGGTCAGATGGGCCGAGATGTACGCGGTGGTGCTGGTGGTGGCGATCGTGTTGAGCAGCGCGGTGCCGATGGAGCCGCCCACCTGCTGCGAGGTGTTGACGGTGGCGGAGGTGACGCCGGAGTCCTGCGGGGCCACCCCGGCGGTGGCCGTGGAGAAGACCGGCATGAAGGTCAGGCCCATGCCGAGGCCCATCAGGAGCAGGGCGGGCAGGATCTCGCTGGAGTAGGAGGAGTCCACCGTCAGCTGGGTCAGGATCACCATGCCGCCCGCGGCCAGCAGCATGCCGGGGACCATCAGCATGCGCGGCGGCACCCGGCTCATCAGCCGGGCGGAGATCTGGGTCGAGCCGATGATGATCGCCACGGTGAGCGGGAGGAAGGCGAGGCCCGTCTTCAGGGGCGAGTAGCCGAGGATGACCTGGAGGTAGTAGGTCATGAACAGGAACAGGCCGAACATCCCGATGATGGCCAGGCCCATGGTCAGGAAGCAGCCCGCGCGGTTGCGGTCCTTGATGATGTGCAGGGGCAGCAGCGGTACCCGCGCCTTCGTCTGCCACCACACGAACACCGTGAGCAGGACGATCCCGCCCGCGAAGAGCCCCAGCACCAGCGGGTCGGTCCAGCCGCGCGGTTCGGCCTCGCTGAAGCCGTAGACGATCGCGACCAGGCCGCCGCAGCCCAGCACCGCGCCGGGCACGTCGAGACGGGCGCCCGCGTGGCCGGGGCGGTCATGGAGCAGCGCGAGGGCGCCGAGCACGGCGACGACGGCGATGGGCACGTTGACGTACAGGCACCAGCGCCAGTCGAGGTACTCGGTGAGCAGGCCGCCGACGATGAAGCCGATCGCGGCCCCGCTGCCGGCGAGGGCGCCGTAGATGCCGAAGGCCTTGCCGCGTTCCTTGGGGTCGGTGAACGTCGTCGTCAGGAGGCTGAGCGCGGAAGGGGCGAGTACGGCCGCGAAGACGCCCTGGAGGGCGCGGGCGCCGAACAGCATGGCCGAGCCGGTGGCCGCCCCGCCCAGCGCGGAGGCGGCGGCGAAACCGACGAGCCCGATGACGAACGTGCGTTTGCGGCCCACCAGGTCGGCGATGCGGCCGCCGAGCAGCAACAGGCCGCCGAAGGCCAGGGTGTACGCGGTGATCACCCACTGGCGGTCGCCGTCGGAGATGCCCAGGTCCCGCTGTGCGGAAGGCAGCGCGATGTTCACGATGGTCGCGTCGAGGACCACCATGAGCTGGGCGAGGGCGATGATCACCAGGCCCCACCAGCGGCGGGGATCGGGTGCGGTGTCGGCGGAGGATTCACCTGTTCGGGTGACACTCATCCAGCCAGAACACCATGAATCGGGTCGTATCGCATCCCTGAAGCGGTGACCGAAACGGTTGCTGAACCGGTTGCCGGCCGGGTGCGGGGCTGCTCGCGGCCGGTTGCCGTGCCGCCCGTGGGGCTGCTCGCGGCCGGTTGCCGTGCCGCCCGTGGGGCTGCTCGCGGCCGGTCGGGGCCGGTCGGGGCCGGTCACGGCACCAGGACGACCTTCCCGACCGTTCCGCGGTTCTCCAGCGCCCGGTGCGCGGCGGCGGCCTCGGCGAGCGGGAACGTCTGCACCGCCGGGTTCAGCCGGCCGGCCGCCGCCTCGGCGAGGGCGCGGACCTCCAGGGCCCGCAGACCGCCCGCCTTCTCGATCATCACGGGCCCCAGGACCGGCCGCGAGACCCCCTCGACGAAGTACCCCTCGCCGTCGCGGATGCCTTCGGCGGACCAGCCGAAGACGAGGTGCCTGCCCGTGGGGCCGAGCAGGGCGACGGCAGCGCGGGCGACGTCACCGCCCACCCCGTCGAAGACGACGTCGGCCGTCCGGCCGCCCAGGTGGGCGCGGACCTTGGCGGGCCAGGCGGTGTCCGTGTAGTCGACGGCGAGATCGGCGCCGTTCGCCGCGACCCGGGCCACTTTCTCCGGCCCGCCGGCCAGCCCGACGACCGTCGCGCCGGCGTTCTTGGCGTACTGCACGAGGAGCGTGCCGATGCCGCCCGCGGCCGCGGGGACCACGGCGACGGACGCGGGTCCGAGCTCGGCGAACAGGAGGATCCCCAGTGCCGTGCGGCCCGTGCCGATCATGGCGACGGCCCGGGCGGGGTCCAGGTCCGGCGGGATCTCGTGCACACGGTCGACGTCGGTGACGGCGCGTTCGGCGTACCCGCCGGGCGCGAATCCCAGGTGGGCGACGACGCGCCTGCCGAGCAAGCTGTCGGGGGTGCCTTCGCCGAGCGCCTCGACGACGCCGGCGATCTCCCGGCCGGGGACGGTGGGGAGGGCCGTCGGCGCGGGGGCGGGGCCCTGGAAGCCCTCGCGCAGGCTGGTGTCCAGGAGATGGACGCCCGCGGCCTCGACGAGGACGCGGACCTGGCCGGGGCCGGGCACCGGGTCGGCGACCTCCTCGTAGTGGAGGTTCTCGGCGGGGCCGAAGGCGTGGAGGCGGATGGCGTGCACAGGGATCCCCCGATGGGTGGCGGGTGGTGGGCGGTGGTCGTGGACGTCGGGTGTGGGTGTGGGGGCCGGGTGTGGTGCAGGGTGAGCTGCTGGTAGTCGTTCGTCACCAGCTCGCCGCTGCGGGGGTGGGTCGGGGACGGGCCGTCCCCGTCGCTGCTCCCAGCCTTCAACCTGAACCTTGGTCGAGGTCAAGGGCGTTCCGGCTGCCGGAGGGCGGGCTGCGGGATTGTCGGTGGCGGGGTGCAGCATGGGGGCATGGCGAGGACAGGGACCGGGAGAACCGGCGGGACCGGCGGTGGGACCAGTGCGGTGGTGAAGGGCGCGCGGCGTCCGGAGGTGCGGCTGCCGCCGCTGGAGCCGTACGCAGGCGGGGAGCTGGAGCCCGACGGGGACTACGACGGCGTGGAGCTGCGCGAGCTGGACCTCGCCGGGCAGGACGGCGGGGGCGCCCGTTTCATGGACTGCGCCCTGAGGGGCTGCGCGCTGGACGAGACGCGGCTGCGCCACACCCGCTTCCTCGACTCGGTCCTCAGCGGCATCCGGGGCGTCGGCACCGACCTGGCGGAGGCGACCCTGCGCGATGTCGAGCTGCTCGACGCCCGCCTGGGCGGTACCCAGATGTACGGCGCCGTCCTGGAACGGGTGGTGATCCGCGGCGGCAAGATCGATTACCTGAACCTGCGTCAGGCCCGGTTGAGAGACGTGGTCTTCGAGTCGTGCGTCCTGGTGGAGCCGGACTTCGGCGGTGCCCGGCTCGAACGGGTGGAGTTCGTCGACTGCGCCCTGAAGTCCGCCGACTTCACCGCGGCGACCCTGACGGACGTGGACCTGCGCGGAGCGGTGGAACTGGGCCTGGCGGGCGGCGTGGACCGTCTGTCGGGCGCGGTGATCAGCGCGGCCCAACTGCTGGATCTGGCACCGGTACTGGCGGCCGAGCTGGGCATCAGGGTGGAGGGCTGAGGGAGGGCGCGGGAGGGGCCGATGGCCCAGGCCGGGCCAGGGGCCCGGGGCGGTCATCGGCTCGGGGCCGGCGGCTCGGGGTCCGGGGCTCGCGGTCAGGGGCAGGGGTCGGGGGTCGGTCGGGGTTCGAGGCCAGAGCCCCGAACCCGGTAGGGCCTAGCTCACCCGGGGGAAGCGGGCCTGAAGTGTCCAGATCGCCGGGTTCTCGGCCAGGTCCTCGTGCAGGTCGGTCAGGTCGGCGAGGAGGTCGTGCAGGAAGTCGCGGGCCTCACGGCGGAGTTCGGAGTGCGAGAAGCTGAGCGGCGGCTCGTCCGCGGGCATCCAGTCGGCCGCGATGTCCACCCAGCCGAAGCGGCGCTCGAACAGCATGCGGTCGGTCGACTCGGTGAAATCCAGTTCCGCGTACTGCGGGCGGGAGGCGCGGGAGCCGGCCGGATCCCGGTCGATCAGCTCCACGATGTCGCACAGTGCCCACGCGAAGTCCAGCACCGGCACCCATCCCCAGGCTGTGGACACCTCACGGTCGGCCTTGGTGTCGGCGAGGTACACGTCGCCGCAGAACAGGTCGTGGCGGAGGCTGTGGACGTCCGCGCGCCGGTAGTCCTTCTGCGGCGGGTCCGGGAAGCGGTTGGAGAGGGCGTAGCCGATGTCGAGCACGTAGGCGATGGTGTCACGCCCCCGCGCCGGAGCCGGTCGGCCCCATAGGATCACTGACATGTCCCGATCCGTACGCCTTGCCCCGGCGGTGGCCGCCGTGACGCTCGTGCTCGCCCTGACCGCGTGCGACGACGAGGTGGCGCCGGACACCGCGGGCGCCCGGGCCCGGGACGCCTCGGGTGCCCCGGGCGTCGGTGATCCGTACTTCCCGAAGGCGGGCAACGGCGGCTACGACGTCTCCCATTACGGCCTCACCCTCGCCTACACCCCCGACGGCAACCGGCTCACCGGCACCGCCGTGGTCACCGCCCGGGCGACCGAGGACCTCGCCGCCTTCGACCTGGACCTCCTGGGCATGAAGGTCGAGGAGGTGACCGTCGGGGGCGACACGGCGGAGTTCCGCAGGGACGGCCAGGAACTGATCGTCCGGCCGCCCGGCGCCCTGTCCGACGGGGAGACCTTCGAGGTACGGGTCCGCTACTCCGGCAGCCCGCGGACGATCACCGACCCGGACGGCTCGAAGGAGGGCTGGCTGCGCACCGCGGACGGAGCGCTCGCCCTCGGTGAGCCGACCGGGTCCATGGCCTGGTTCCCCGGCAACCACCACCCCTCCGACAAGGCGTCGTACGACATCGCCGTCAGCGTCCCGAAGGGCCTGACGGCCGTCTCCAACGGAGAGTTGCGCGGCACGACGACGGCGGACGACGGCCGGACCACCTTCCGCTGGCACACCGCCGAACCGATGGCGAGCTATGTGGCGACCGTCGCGATCGGCCGCTACACGGTCACCCGCTCCACCCTCCCCCGCTCCACCGCCTCGGGGGCGAAGGGCGGTCTGCCGGTGTACACCGCCGTGGACCCCTCCCAGGTGGCCGCGAGCCGCAAGGTGCTCGCCCGGCTCCCCGAGGTCATGGAATGGGCGGAGTACAACTTCGGTCCCTACCCGTTCTCCTCCACCGGCGCGATCGTCGACCGTCCCGAGGACGTCGAATACGCCCTGGAGACCCAGAACCGTCCCGTCCACCCCGGCGCCCCCGACATCGCGACCCTCGTCCACGAGACCGCCCACCAGTGGTTCGGCGACTCCGTCACGCCGAAGAGCTGGCAGGACATGTGGCTCAACGAGAGCCTGGCGACCTACGCCGAGTGGCTGTGGACGGAGGACGAGGGCGGCGCCACGGCACAGGAGACGTTCACGGAGCTGTACGACCACGGCGAGGACGAGTACGAGGACCTGTGGGCGTTTCCGCCCGCGAAGCCGACGAGCGCGGCACACATCTCCGACACCCCCGTCTACCAGCGCGGCGCGATGGTGATCCACCGCATCCGTCAGACCGTCGGCGACGACACCTTCTACGACATCGTCCAGGGCTGGGCCGCCGCCCACCGCCACGGCGGCGCCCGCACCGACGACTTCACGGCCTACGTGGAGAAGCGGGCGCCGGACGAGGACTTCGACGAGATCTGGGCGGACTGGCTGTACGGGGAGGGCAGGCCCGCACGCCCGTGAGCCGTCACGCCGGTCCCGGGCGACGGCGGCCGCTCTCCGCCTCCCAGACGTCGAGCAGCGGGGCGAGGCCGGGAGGCCACACGGGATCCGCCTCCCGCGCGAGCTCGTCACGCGTCCACCAGCGCCAGCCGAGGATGCCGTCCGTGGCATGGGAGGCGGCGAGGTCGGGCCCGCCGGGTTCGCGGCGCGGGCCGGCGCAGACGTAGATCTGCTCGTGCTGGCTGACGAGGGTGCCCCTGCGGATGAAGTCGTGTTCCCAGGTGCACAGCAGCGGTCCCGGCTCCAGGTCCGCCCACCCGGTCTCCTCGCGCAGCTCCCGCAGCGCCCCCTCGCGCGGCGACTCGCCCTCCTCCAGACCCCCGCCGGGCAGGGCCCAGTGCGTGCCTGCGTCGGGGTTCCGGTACCGGAAGAGGAGGACCGCGCCCCGCGGATCGACCACGGCGACCCGCGCGGCGCGGCGGGACCGGCGCAGCGGCTTGCGCAACACGGCACAGGGCCGGCCGGACCGGAGGTCGGGCCGGTGCCCGACGACCTGGTACCCGAGGGCGGTCCAGAAGGCGAGCCCCGCGCTGTTGGCGTCGAGCACGGCGAGCCGCAGGGCGTCGCGGCCGGCCTCCCGGAAGCGATCCTCGACCTGCTGGACGATCCGCCTGCCGTGGCCCCGCCCCTGCGCGGCCGCGTCCACCATCAGCAACCCCACCCACGGATCGGGATCGGCCGGGTCGGGGTGCCGGTCGAGCGTGACCACGACCCCGACCAGCCGGCCCTCGCTGCGGGCGAGCAGCACCCGCGCACCCTCGTGCGCCCGCTCCCGGGCGAGCGCCGCCGCCACCTGCTCCGGCCTGATGTCGTCCGGGTCCGGGAAGTCACCGCCGAGGGCGTGGAACGCGTGCTGCGAGGCGTAGAGCGCGGTGAGTTCGGTGAGCAGGGGCGCGGGGATGTCGTGGTCGGCGGTACGGGGGAGCGGGCTGAGAAGCATGAGGAGCACGCTAGTCGGGCAACCCCGGATCACGTGGTCCGACCGGATGTCACATCCGAGAGCCCGGCGGTGTCTTGATGCCGAACACGCCGAAGAGGCCGGACAGGCCGAACACGCCGAAGAGGCCGGACAGGCCGCCGCCGGACAAGGAGAAGAACATGACACCGCGTATCCCGAAGGCCGAGCTTCCCGCCGAGTTGCGGGAGAACCTGATCAAGCAGCTCGGATCCGTGCCCGAGCCCCTCGAAGTGGTGTTCAACAACCCCGACGTGGCCCTGTCCTCCCAGGAGTTCTCGGCGGGGGTGGGCTCGTGGAGCGCGGCCGACGAGAGCCTCAAGACGTTCGCGCACATCGCCGTCGCCGCGCTGGTCGGGTGCAGCTGGTGCCTCGACATCAACTACTTCCTGGCGCTGAACCAGAACCTGGACCTGACCAAGGCGAGTCGGGTGCCGCGCTGGCGGGAGGCCGACGTCTTCTCCCCGCTGGAGCGGGACGTGCTGGAGTACGCCGAAGCGATGACGCACACGCCGACGACCGTCACCGACGAGCTGTCGGCGCGGCTGCTGGAGCGGCTCGGCCCGGCGGCGCTGGTCGAACTCACCGTGTTCATCGGCTTCGCCAACCTGTCGACCAGGAGCAACACGGCGCACGGGATCACCTCGCAGGGCTACTCCGACGTGTGCGAGCTTCCGTTCGCCGCGCGCCCCGCGAAGTCCCGGGCAGCGTCGACGGCATGACCGGATCCCCTTTCGTCATCCATCGCAACCTGCTCTTCACGGTCGCCTACGAGTTGCTCGGGTCGGCCGCCGACGCCGAGGACGTGCTGCAGGAGTCCTGGCTGCGGTGGGCCGACGTCGACCACGACCAGGTGCGCGACCCGCGGGCGTATCTCGTCCGGATCGTCACGCGGCAGGCCCTCAACCGGTTGCGCACGCTGTCGCGCAGCCGCGAGGAGTACGTCGGCGAGTGGCTGCCGGAGCCGCTGCTGACCAGTCCTGATGTCGCCGAGGACGTCGAGCTCGCGGAGAGCGTCTCGATCGCGATGCTGACCGTGCTGGAGACGCTCGGGCCGACGGAGCGGGCGGTGTTCGTGCTCCGCGAGGTCTTCGACATGGCGTACGCCGAGATCGCCGAGGCGACGGGCAAGTCCACGGCCGCGGTGCGGCAGATCGCGCGGCGGGCCCGCGAGCACGTGGCGGCCCGGCGGCCGCGGATGCAGGTGAGCCGGGCGGAGCAGCGGGCCGTGGTGGAGCGGTTCCTGGCCTCCTTGCGCACCGGGCGATTGCACGAGTTGCTGGAGGTGATGGCGCCGGACGTGGTGCTGATCGCCGACGGCGGCGGGTTCGCGGCCGCGGCACTGGCTCCGATCCACGGGGCCGGAAGGGTGGCGAGGGTGCTCGCGCGTGCCGACCGGCCGGCGGCGGCCGCGTTCGAGACGACGACCGTGTGGCTCAACGGCGCGCCCGCGGGCCGGTTCGAGATCGACGGCGAGACGACCGCGGTGAGCGTCGTGGTGGAGAACGGGCTGGTCACCCGGATCTATCTGATGAGGAACCCGCGGAAGCTGACCCGGCTGGACGAACCGGCCGAACTCGCCAGGTAGACCGCGGAGCCCCCGGCCGACCGGCCGGGGGCTCCGCGAGGCGTGCGCGTGGGCGCGGGACTCAGACGCTGACGCCGAAGTCCTGGGCGATCCCCACGAGGCCGGACGCGTAGCCCTGGCCGACCGCGCGGAACTTCCACTCCGCGCCGTTGCGGTACAGCTCGCCGAAGACCATGGCCGTCTCGGTGGCCGCGTCCTCCGAGAGGTCGTAGCGGGCGATCTCGGCGCCGCCGGCCTGGTTCACGATGCGGATGTAGGCATTGCGGACCTGGCCGAAGTTCTGCGAGCGGTTCTCCGCGTCGTAGATCGAGACCGGGAAGACGATCTTGTCGATGTCGGCCGGGAGACCGGCGAGGTTGACGTTGATCGCCTCGTCGTCGCCCTGGCCCTCGCCGGTGCGGTTGTCGCCGGTGTGGACGATGGTCTGGTCCGGCGTCTGCTTGTTGTTGAAGAAGACGAAGTGGCCGTCGGAGTAGACCTTGCCCTGGAGGTTGACCGCGATCGCCGAGGCGTCGAGGTCGAAGTCCGTTCCGGTGGTGGTGCGGACGTCCCAGCCGAGGCCCACGGTGACGGCGGTCAGGCCCGGAGCCTCCTTGGTGAGCGAGACGTTGCCACCCTTGGACAGGCTTACAGCCATGGTTGGGAGTCCTTCCCTCGTTGCGTACGGCTTCGTACGGGCTTCGTACGGGCACGAAGCTACAGCTATCCCTATGAACGCAGCGAAGGGTGCTCAAGGTTCCCCGCCACTCCGAGTTTCTTTACTTTCTTTACCAAGTCGGTCTCATGGCGGGTTGCGGGGATATTCGCGTGACGTGGGGGCGTCGGGAGCGGGAACATGGTCGGCATGTCTGGTCCCTATGTCGTCCGCGGCTCCGTCTCGCTTCCCGAGGCCGAGCTCATGTGGCGTTTCTCGCGGTCTTCGGGACCGGGCGGGCAGCACGTCAACACCAGCGACTCGCAGGTGGAGCTCCGCTTCGACCTCGCGCGCACCGAGGCGTTGCCCGAGGTGTGGAAGGCGCGGGCGCTCGAGCGGCTGGCCGGCCGGCTCGTCGACGGTGTCGTCACCGTCCGCGCCTCCGAGCACCGCTCCCAGTGGCGCAACCGCGAGACCGCCGCCGTACGCCTCGCCACCCTCCTCGCCGAGGCCACCGCCCCGCCGCCCAAGCCGCGCCGGCCGACCCGGATCCCGCGCGGGATCAACGAGCGCCGGCTGCGGGAGAAGAAGCAGCGGTCGCAGACGAAGCGGGGCCGTGACGGGCGGGATTGGGGATGACCGCACCGGACCGCTCCTGACTCGTTCTGCTCGATTTCCCGGCATCTTGCGTACGCGTGTCACATTTCGGCCCCGAGAGACGTCAGTTACATGACAGTCAATCGCGAGCAGGGATGTGAGCAACGATGGCAACAGGCGACGACGACTTCCTCGCCGAACGATTCGAGGCGCACCGCAGCCGCCTGAGTGCCGTCGCCCGCCGCATGCTCGGGTCCGCCGCCGAGGCCGACGACGCCGTGCGGGAGGCGTGGGTACGGCTCAGCCGGAGCAGTGGCGAGAGCGCGGGCAAGGAGATCGACGACCTGGCGGGCTGGCTGACGACCGTCGTCGGCCGGGTCTGCCTGGACATGCTGCGCTCGCGCCGCTCCGGCGCCGAGGAACCGCCGGAGAACCGGGCACCCGCCGCGCCGCACGAGGAGGCCGATCCGGCGCAGGACGCGCTGCTCGCCGACTCCGTGGGCGTCGCGCTCCTCGTCGTCCTGGACACCCTCACCCCCGGTGAGCGACTGGCGTTCGTGCTGCACGACCTGTTCGGCGTGTCCTACGAGGAGGTCGCGAGCATCACCGACCGGACTCCGGGAGCCGCCCGGCAGCTCGCCGGCCGGGCCCGGCGCCGGGTGCGGGGCGCCCACGAGCCGGACGTCGATCTCACCCGGCAGCGGAAGGTCGTCGACGCCTTCCTGGCCGCCGCCCGGGACGGGGACTTCGTCAAGGTGCTCGCGGTGCTCGACCCGGACGTCGTGGCCCGTTCCGAGGCCGGGGTGGTCGCGGGCGCGCCGGCGGTCGCGGCGGGCGCGTCGCGCTTCACCTTCGTCGGGGCAGTGGCCCGGCCCGCCCTCGTCGACGGCGCGACCGGACTGGCGGTGCTGTGCGGCGGCCGGGTGGAGCGGACGATCCGCTTCTCGTTCGTACGTGGCGGCCGGATCGCCGTGATCGACGTCGAGACCGACCCCGACCGCATCTCCGAAACGGACGTGGTCCTTCTCTAGGCGCCGGGAGCCGCAGACGGGCGGGTGCCGCAGACGGGCGGGTGCCGCAGGCGGGCCAGGGGCCACAGGTGGGCCGGGGGGCGTCGTCAGGCCAGTGCGAGGACGCCGACCGTCTCTCCCTCGCTGGTCTCGCCGTTCGTGCGGAAGCCCAGCCTGCGATAGAAGTCCGCGGGACCGTTCTCGCCCTCGTGCCAGGTCACGTACATCTCCTCGGTGCCCCGGCGGCGCAGTTCCGCGGCGACGGACTCCACGGCGAACCGGCCGTAACCGCGGCCCTGTTCGCCGGCGGCGATGTTCAGCCGCCACAGTCCGGAGCGGATCGGGCCGCCGTCTCCGCGCCCGTTCCAGTCGATGTCGAGAAAGGCCATCAGAAAGCCGACGGGCCGGTCACCGTCCATGATCAGGCGCGGCCAGGCGAGGCCCGCGGGATGGACATGAGCCTCCGCGAGCGACCGCATCACCGGAGAGACCGCGAACTCCTGGTCGGGGCGGACCCGGATGCCGGTGGCGGCCTCGAAGTTCGAGGGGGTGATTTTCTCGAGGCGCGGCCCTGAAGTCGTCATGCGGGCACCCTAGGCGGGCTGTTCGCCGGCGGGCCACGGTATTTCCGGCGTCACCCCAGCTGCCGGTAACGGCCCCGGAAATACATCAGCGGGCCGCCCTCCGAGGTCGGTGCCGACGCGGTGAGCACGCGGCCGATCACCAGGGTGTGGTCGCCGGCCACGACCCGCTGCTCGGTGCGGCACTCCAGGGTCGCCAGGGCGCCGCCGACCATGGGGGCGCCGGCGATCGCGCCGCGGGTGTACGGGATGTCCTCGAAGAGCAGCCGGTCGCTGATGCGGCCCTTCATGGCGAAACGGCCCGCGATGTGCCGCTGGCTCTCGGACAGCACCGACACCGCCCACAGGGGCTGCTCGTCGAGCAGGTCGTCCATCCGGGAGCCCGTGCGGAGGCTGACCAGGACCAGCGGCGGATCCAGGGAGACGGACAGGAACGCCGTCGCGGTCATGCCGACGTCCTCGCCGTCCGGCGCCCCGGGGTCGTCCGGGTCGAGGGACGGTTCCCGGGCGGTCACCAGGACCACGCCGTCGGCGAGCCGGGACATGGCGGCACGGAACTCGTCGTTGCTCACTCCCTCAGCATGCCTGGAGTGGGTCTCGGACACGGTCGCGAGCGCGGTCGGCTCGAGTACGTCTGGGGGCATGCCCGAAACGCTAGTGTCCGGTCGGTGCGCGCCGCATCGGACCTCCGCCCGAGTAGGGTCGTAGGACCGTGGACCGAGGTGGTCCGGCTCCGATCCGGGTGCCCGGCGGGGGCTGTTCGTGCCTGTGCGTGTTCAGGAAACACACAGGAAAACGCGGAAACTCCACTCAAATGTTCATCTTCATCTGTGACTTGAGTCACAAGGGGCATTAATTGTTGACCCTGTGTACCGAGTGGGCAGCGCGCTGTGATTCAGTGGCGGAGGCGTCACATTGAGACACACACCGACAACAGAGCACCAGAAAAGACGTTACGCCGAAGACAACCCTTGATTCGCTGCGAAGTCTCGGGGGGAGGGCGAAACACATGGAGACCGAGTCGGAGCCTTACGTCCGCCTTGCGTCCCTGCGACAGCTGCACCAGGTCATGGCCGACATGAACACGGCCCGCAGCCTGGCCGACACCTTGCAGACCGTCGCCGACGGCGTGGTCACGGCACTCGGGTACGAGCTGGCGTGCGTCAACCTCGTGCGCCCCGACGGCGATCTCGTGGTCGCCGCCTTCGCCGGCAACCCGGCCGCCGAGGCCCTCATCACCGGCCGGGTCGGCTCGCGCGACTCCTGGGACCGGCGCCTCGCCATGGGGGAGACCTGGGGCGACCTGATCTTCATACCCCACACCGAGGGCTGGGTCCTCGACGACGACGACGTACCGCAGTGGTACACCGACGGACCCGCGCCCCGGTTCGAGGACGAGTGGCACCCCTCGGACCGCCTCTTCGCCCCGATGTACATGCCCGCCGCCCCCGGCAGCGGGGGCACCTGCGGCGAGCTCATAGGCGTCCTGTCCGTGGACCGGCCGCGCAACGGCCGACGGCCCGGCGCGTGGGGGCGCGAAGCCCTCCAGATGTACGCCTTCCAGGCCGCCATCGCCGTGAGCAACGCACGTCTACGCGCGAATATGCAGCGGGCACTGGTCCGGCTCGAACGCGAGCAGCAGGCCCTGCGCGCAAGTGAGGAAAGCTTCCGCCAGGCCTTCGAGTACGCCCCCTCCGGCATGGCGATAGCCGAGATGGGCGGCGACCAGCACGGGCGGATACTCCGGACGAACGACGCCCTGTGCCGGCTGCTGGGCCGCCCCGCCTCCGCGATGCGCCGCTACTCCTTCTCCGACCTCGTCCACCCGGAGGACATAGGCACGCTGCTCCGCACCTCCGCCGAGGGCGGGCGCGCCGAACTCCGACTGGGCCGCCGGGACGGCACCTACCTCTGGGTCAGCCTGCGCAACTCCGTCGTCGCCGACGCCGCCGACGGGCCCCGTTTTCTCCTCACCCACGTCGAGGACATAGAGGACCGCAAGCGCCGCGAGCTCCAGCTCGCCCACCGCGCCTCGCACGACTCCCTCACCGGACTGCCGAACTCCGCCGAACTGCGCTCGCGGCTCTCCGCCCGGCTCTGTCAGCGCCCCCAGTCCACCCACCCTGCGGCCCTCGACGCGATGGACACGACCTACGGCCACGCGGCCTTCGACGCCAACGGGCACGGCTTCGACTACCGGCCCGGCGGCGCCGAGTCCTTCGACGGTTACGACCACCATGTGCACAGCGCCGCTCCCGAGGAGGGCCACGACGACGGCACGAAGGGGCTCGCCGTCCTCTTCTGCGACCTCGACGGCTTCAAGTCGATCAACGACCGGTTCGGCCACAACGCCGGCGACGCGGTCCTCATCGAGGTCGCCCGCCGGCTCTCCCGCCAGGTCCGCGACGGCGACACGGTCGCCCGGCTCGGCGGCGACGAGTTCGTCATCCTCGCCGACGGCCTCGGCCGCGCCGACGCGGCCGACCTGGCCGTACGGCTGCGCAACGAGATCATCCAGCCGATCCGCGCCGAGGGCCGGGCCGTGCGGGTGGGCGCGAGCTTCGGCATCGGCTGGGCACATTGCGGGATGACCGCGGACGAAGTGCTGAAGTCCGCCGACGAGCGGATGTACGTCGAGAAACGATCTCGTCCCAAACAGCATCGTCGAGCGGGATGATCACCAGGTCAGCGAGTGGGTGCGAGCAGAGTCACCTGTTTGGGCCATCCGGAGCGGGTAGGCTCGCCAGTCTGACCGCACCATCGCATCCGACCCGCACCTGCTGAGGAGTACCAAGGGATGACGTCCGGCAACAACGGCGCGAGTACGCCCGAGGACGACGACCCGTTCGGCTACCTCTACGCCGACGGCCAGGCCAACGGCGCGCAGCCGCCCTCCGGCGGTGGCTACGGCTACCCCAACTCCGTCAACAGAGTGCGCGCGGTCGGCGAGCGCCGCAACGGAGCGCAGTCGCAGCAGCAGACCGCGCAGTACGGGCAGTACGGTCAGCAGTCGACGGTCCCTCAGCAGCAGGGCGGATACGGCCAGCCGAACGCGCACTACTCGGCGCCCGAGAACTTCGGCGGCGGCGGCCCCTCCACCGGCCGGCAGCCCGCGCAGGGCGGCGGCGGTCGTGGCCGCGGCCCCAACACCAAGGGTCTGCTGATCGGCGCGGTCGCGGTGGTCGCCGCGGTCGTCATCGGCATCGCGGTGGCCATGGCGAACGGCGACGGCGGTTCCGACGACGACAAGGCGAGCGACCAGGTCTCCGAGTCGACCTCCGCGTCCGCGAGTCCCTCGCCCAGCGAGTCGGGCGCCGACGACGCGGACGGCAAGGAGATCCCGCCGGTCGACGCGAAGGCACTGAATCTCGGCGGCAGCGCCGCGCTGGCCTCGGACGTCGAGGGCGCGCAGGCGGACGGCGGTGTATACGTCGGCCTCAACCAGGTGGGCAACTCCGTCACCTGGACGGTCAACGGCATCCCGTCGGACGGCACTTACACCCTGTTCGCGCACTACAGCGTGCCGGGTGAGGACCAGGCGATGACGCTCACGGTCAACGGCAAGACCTTCGGCAGCAAGTTCCCGCTGAAGAACTACGCGAAGGCGCCCGCGGGAGACTTCGTCAAGGGCTGGACAACGAGCTACACGTATCCCACGCTCACCAAGGGCACCAACACCCTCACCCTCTCCTGCCAGGACGGCGACAAGTGCAACGTCCTGCTGGACCAGTTGTGGGTGAAGGAGGGTCAGGTCAAGAGGTGAGCCCCCGGGTTCAGGCCGCGGCGACCTCTGCGGTCACCGTGATCCGGCCGAGCAGCCGCTCGTAGACCGCACGGTCGAACTCGCCCGCTGTCGGGGCCGGTACGGTCGCCGCGGACAGGGCGAGCGCGCGGGTCAGGCGCTCCGGCCAGGGCAGGCGTTCCACGAGGGCGGAGAGCAGCCCGGCGGACGCGGAGTCGCCGGCGCCGGTCGGGTTTCCGCGGATCCGGGCGGGCGGGACGGCCCGCCAACGGCCTTCCGGGGTCGCCGCGATCAGGCCGCCGGGGCCCAGCGAGGCCACCACGGACCCGGCTCCCCGCCGACGGGCGTCCTGGACGGCACCGGGCGGCTCGTGGGAGCCGGTGAGTTCGGCCAGTTCTTCGGCGTTCGGCTTGACGATGTCCGGGCGGGCGGCGACGCCCCGGCGCAGCGGTTCGCCGCTCGTGTCCAGCAGGACGGGGACACCCGCGGCGCGGGCCCGTCGTATGAGGAGCGCGTACGCGCCCACCGGCACCCCCGGCGGCAGGCTGCCGCACAGGGCCACCGCGTCGGCGCCGCCCAGCAGTTCCTCGTACGCCTCCTGGAAGGCGGACCACTCGGCCGGTGCGATCACCGGGCCGGGTTCGTTCAGCTGGGTCGTGTCGCCGGTGCGGTCGTCGACCACCGCGACCGTGCGGCGGGTGGCCCCGGCGACCGGGACGAGCGCGTCCCGTACCCCCGCCGTACCGGTGAGCAGGTCCTGGACGACCCGGCCGGTGGGGCCGCCCGCGAAACCGGTCACCGTCACCTCGTGGCCGAGGGCGGCCAGCACCCGAGCGACGTTCAGCCCCTTGCCGCCAGGCCGTTCCCGCAGGTCGGTCACCCGGTGCGAGGTGTGCGGCCGGAGCGCGGGCACGCGATAGGTGAGGTCGAGAGCGGTGTTCAGGGTGACGGTGAGGATCACCTGGGCGGGCCTCCCCCCGATGGCATGTGTGCAGGATGAACGGTCCCGGAACGTTCCGGTCTCCGGAGGCCTGATCATGCCAAAGAGACGGCGACCGGCCCAGTGCGCGGGCCGGTCACCGTCGCCGTGCGGGGGGATGATTCAGGCCAGTCGGGGATCCACCACCCAAATCCCCTTACGCATCACGCCCTTGAGCTCGAAGTTCTCGTCCAGCAGGACCAGGTCGGCGTCCTTGCCCGGCTCCAGCGAACCCACCGTGTCGGCGATGCCCAGCAGCCGGGCCGGGTTGGCGGACAGCGCGGCGACCACGTCCTCGACCGGCAGCCGGTCGATCGTCACCGCCCGCTGGAAGGCGCGGTCCTGGGTGAGGGTGGAGCCCGCGATCGAGCCGCCCTCCACCAGCCGGGCCACGCCCTCGCTGACCTCGACCTCCAGCGGGCCGAGCAGATAGCGGCCGTCACCGATGCCGGCCGCGTCCATCGCGTCGGTGATGAACGCCACCCGGCACGCGCCCGCGTGACGGAACGCCAGCTCCAGGGCGGCCGGGTGCAGGTGCGTGCCGTCGTTGATGAGCTCGACCGTCACCCGCTCGTCCTCCAGGAGCGCGGCGATCGGGCCGGGGGCGCGGTGGCCGAGCGGCGGCATCGCGTTGAAGAGGTGGGTGGCGACGGTGGCTCCGGCCTCGATGGCCTGGACCGTCTGCTCGTACGTCGCGTCCGTGTGCCCGACGGCGGCGATCACACCGTGCTCGGCGAGCAGGCGTACGGAGTCCAGGCCGCCGGGGAGTTCGGTCGCGAGGGTGACCATGCTGGCCCGGCCGCGCGCCGCGTCGATCAGCTTGCGTACGTCGGCCGGGTCCGGGTCGCGCAGCAGTGCCTCGGAGTGCGCGCCCTTGCGGCACGGCGAGATGAAGGGGCCCTCGAAGTGGATGCCGGCCAGGTCGCCCTGTTCGGCCAGCTCGCTCAGCAGGCCGGCCTGACGGACCAGGAAGTCCATGTCGTCGGTGACGGTCGAGGCGACGAGGGTGGTGGTGCCGTGCAGACGGTGGGTGTGGATGGCCTTCTGGACATCCTCGGCCGTGCCGGAGAAGGAGGCTCCGCCGCCGCCGTGGTTGTGCAGGTCGATGAAGCCGGGGACCAGCCAGTGGCCGGTCACGTCGATCACCGTCGCCGTTCCCTGCGGGGTCCCGGGCGGGGCTTCGGCGGCGATCTTCGTGCCGTCGATCGTGACGCGGCCGTCGGGGACCGTGCCCGTCGGCAGGACCACCCTGGCGCCGGCGAGTACCTGCGGGCGCGTGGTGGGTCGTTGCGCAGTTCCCCGCGTCCCTAGGGGGGTGGCCATCAGGGTGTTACCTCCATACCGTCGGTTGTGTCGAGGAGATCCCAGGCCAGGAGGCCCGCGCCCAGGCAGCCGGCGGTGTCGCCCAGGGCGGCCGGGACGATCTCCGGCAGTTTCTGGAAGGTCACCCGTCGGCGGACCGCGTCCCGTAGTGGTGTGAACAAGGTTTCCCCCGCCTCGGCGAGACCGCCACCGATGACGAGCGTGCGGGGGTCCAGCAGGGTGAGGGCGGTGACCAGGCCGTCGGCGAGCGCGTCCACGGCCGTCCGCCAGATCCGGGTGGCGTCCGGGGCGCCGGACGTGACGGCCTTCGCGCAGTCCGCGGCGTCCGCCTCGGGGTCTCCGCAGGCCGCCGCCCATGCCTCGCCGACCGCCGCCGCCGAGGCGAAGCGCTCCAGACAGCCGTGCTGTCCGCACGGGCACGGGGTTCCGCCGGGCCGTACGACGATGTGGCCGATCTCGCCCGCGAAGCCGTGGGCCCCCGCCTCCACCCGGCCGTCGACGCCGATCGCGCCGGCGATGCCGGTGCCCAGCGCCACGAACAGGAACCGGTCCGCGCCCCGGCCCGCGCCGATCCGGCCCTCGGCGAGGCCGCCGGTGCGCACGTCGTGCCCGAGGGCGACGGGGACGCCGAGACGGTCGGCGAGCAGTGCCCGCAGGGGCACGTCCCGCCAGCCCAGGTTGGCCGCGTAGGTGGCGACACCGTTCCTCTCGTCGACGATGCCGGGCACGGCGACGCCCGCCGCGGCGGCCGGTCCGCCGAACCGCCGGACGCCGTGCTCGCGCAGCTCGGCGGCGAAGTCGAGGATGCCGGCGACGACCGCGTCGGGTCCGCGCTCGCGGCCGGTGGGCCGGCGGGCCCGGTGCAGCAGTGCGCCGTCCGCGCCGACCAGGGCGGCCTTCATCCCGGTGCCGCCCACGTCCAGGGCGATGACATGTCTCACGAGGACAGTGTGGACCGAGTACCCGCAAGAGGTCTAGTCCACTCGCGCTTCAGGGAGTACCGTGCCGCCCCGAAGGCCCGAAAGAGGTCTAGTCCACACGGGTGGTGTAGACCTTGTTCCGGATAACGGTCCATTGGTCTGATCAATCAGTTGGGAGCACCACGGTGCAGCGGCGGGTACGGAAGTCAGGAACGATCACGGGAACGGTCGCGGGGGTGTCCGCCCTCGGCATGGCCGCGGTCCTCACCGGCTGCGGACTGTCCGGAGACTCCGACGACGACGTCACCCTGAGACTCGTCGCCGCCGACTACGGCGACAGCGACGCCAACAGCTCGAAGAAGTACTGGGACAAGCTCGTCGAGGCGTACGAGAAGGACCACCCCGGCGTCACCGTCGACGTGAGCGTCTACTCCTGGAACGACGTGGACGCCAAGGTCAAGGCGATGGTCGACGCGGGCAAGGCCCCCGACATGGCCCAGATCGGCGCGTACGCCGACTACGCGGCCGCCGACCAGCTCTACAAGGTGAGCGATGTGCTCTCCATCCCCGTCGAGGCCGACTTCGTCTCCCAGCTCGCCGACGCCGGCGAGGTGCGCGGACTGCAGTACGGCATGCCCTTCGCCTCCTCCACACGGCTGCTGTTCTACAACAAGACCCTGTTCGCCGAGGCCGGCCTGACCCCGCCGACCACCTGGGCCGAGCTCGCCGAGGACGCGAAGGCGCTCAAGGACAAGGGCGTGAAGTACCCGTACGCACTGCCCCTCGGGCCCGAGGAGGCGCAGGCCGAGACCCTTCAGTGGCTGCTCAGCGGCGGGGGCGGCTACACCCAGACCGCCAGCGCCTACAGCATCGACTCCACCGAGAACGTCGAGACCTTCGACTGGCTGAAGGACGACCTGGTCGGCAAGGGACTCACCGGCCCGGTCGCGCCGGACAAGCTGAACCGGGCCGCCGCGTTCGCCGCGTTCGCCGCCGGCGACGTGGGCATGCTCAACGGGCACCCCTCGCTGATGAAGGCCGCCGCCGGCAAGGGCGTGAAGTTCGGCATGGTGCCGATGCCCGGCGTCGCCGGCCCGACCAAGGTCTCGATGGGCGTCGCCGACTGGATGACCGCCTTCAAGCAGAACGGGCACGCCGAGCAGGTGGGCGACTTCCTCGACTACGTCTACAGCGAGAAGAACGTGCTGGACTTCTCCCGCGAGTACGACCTTCTGCCGGTCACCAGCTCGGCCTCCCAGGTGATGGGCGCGGCCGAGGAGGACGCCGACCTCAAGCCGTTCCTCGACCAGCTCGTCCTCTCCGAGACCTACCCCGTCGGGCGGACCTCCTGGGCGAAGGTCAGCGCGGAGATCAAGAAGCGGATCGGCCAGGCCGTGACCCCGGGCGGCGACCCGGCCGGCGTCCTGGGCGAACTCCAGACCACGGCCACCACACTGGACGCCGGCTCCGAGGGCTGAGCCGCCCGTCCACCGGTCCGCCGTCCGGCCGCTGGGCCGCTGTCGGTGCCGGGCGTTACCGTGCGGGCATGGAGCGGCGAACGGAAACGGACGGGCTGGGGACGGAGGGGCGGGACATCCTCGCCCTGGAGCGGCGCGGGTTCTCCGGCCCCGGCGCGAAGGAGCGGGCGATACGCGAGGAACTGGACCTGTCCCCGGTCCGCTACTACCAACTCCTCAACGCCCTCCTGGACGACCCCCGCGCCCTGGCCCACGACCCGGTCACGGTGAACAGGCTGCGCAGGGTGCGCGAGGCGAGGCGGGGGGAGCGCCAGTAGCGGACGGGCGTTGGTTATCGTCGGCGTATGGGCACCCACGAGACGCACTCCACGGACCCCCGACCCCTCCCGCTCCCCGTTCCGGTCACCCCGGCGGGCCGTGCCGCGCTCGACGCGATCGTCGGCCGGCCCTCCACCACTCTCGTCGCGCTCGACTTCGACGGCACCCTCGCCCCGATCGTCGAGAACCCGGAGGACGCCCGCGCGCACCCCGACGCCGTTCCCGCGCTCACGGCCCTGGCCCCGAAGATCGCCGCCGTGGCCGTCATCACGGGGCGGCCCGCCGAGGTCGCCGTACGGCACGGCGGATTCGCCGGGGCCGAAGGGCTGGAGCACCTCTCCGTCCTCGGCCACTACGGCGCGGAACGCTGGGACGCCCGCACCGGCGCCCTGAGCGCCCCGCCACCGCACCCGGGAGTGGCCGCCGTCCGTGCCGAACTGCCGCGGGTCCTGGCCGCCGCCGGTGACCGGCCGGGCGTCTCGGTCGAGGAGAAGGGCGGCCGGGCCGTCGCCGTCCACACCCGCCGCGCCGACGATCCGCGGGCCGCCTTCGAAGCCCTGCGGGCCCCGCTCACCGACCTGGCCGCCCGGCACGGCCTGATCGTCGAACCCGGCCGGATGGTCCTGGAGCTGCGCCCGCCGGGCATGGACAAGGGCGTCGCCCTGCTGGAGCACGTCCGCGAGACCGGCGCGCGGTCCGTCCTCTACGCCGGTGACGACCTCGGCGACCTGCCCGCCTTCGCCGCCGTGGAGAAGCTCCGCGCGGACGGCGTCCCCGGGCTGCTGGTGTGCAGCGGCAGCACCGAGGTCGGCGAACTTGCGGAGCGCGCGGACCTCGTCGTCGACGGGCCCGCCGGCGTCGTACGGCTGCTGCGGCAGCTCGCCGCTCAGCTCGGCTGAATCTCCCGCAGTGCGTTCAGCTGGTCCAGGAACCAGCGGGCCGGGGGAAGCGCGGTCGCCGCGGCGGACAGCCGCTTCGTGCGCTCGGCCCGCTCCTCCGGCTTCATGACGAGTCCCTCGTGCAGGGCGCGGGCGGTCTCCAGCACGTCGTACGGGTTCACGGTGATCGCGTCCTCGCGCAGCTCCCAGTAGGCCCCCGCCTCCCGGGAGAGGACCAGCGCGCAGCCCTCGTCGGAGACGACCGGCACCTCCTTGGCGACCAGGTTCATGCCGTCGCGGATCGGGTTCACCAGAGCCACGTCGGCCAGCCGGTAGGCGGCGAGGGAGCGGGCGAAGTCGTCCTTGAGGTTCAGCAGGACCGGCGTCCAGCCGGGCGTGCCGTACGCGGCGTTGATCTCCTCGGACAGGCGCTGGACCTCGGCCATGTAGTCGCGGTAGACGGCGAGGTCCTGGCGGGAGGGGTAGGCGAAGGCCACGTGCACGACCCGTTCGCGCCATTCCGGGTGGTCGTCGAGCAGCTGCCGGTAGGCCAGCAGCCCGCGCACGATGTTCTTGGACAGCTCGGTGCGGTCGACGCGGACGATCGCCTTGCGGCCCTCGCCGATCTCCGCACGCAGCGCTGCCATCCGCTCGTCGACGTCCGGCCGGTGCGAGCGCTCGCGCAGGAAGTCGGCGTCCGCGCCGAGACCGTGCACGCCGATCCGGGTCTTGCCCGGTCCGCCGGCGAACTCCGTACAGCACGAGGTGAACGCGTCCGCCCAGCGCCGGGTGAGGAACCCCAGGCGGTCCGCGCCGAGCATCCCGTGCAGCAACTGCTCGCGGATGTCTCCCGGCAGCAGCGCGAAGTAGTCCACCGGCGCCCACGGCGTGTGCGAGAAGTGTCCGATGCGCAGGTCGGGGCGGAGCTCGCGGAGCATCCCGGGGACCAGGCACAGGTGGTAGTCCTGGACGAGGACCGCCGCGCCGTCCGCCGCCTCCTCGGCCAGCGCCTGCGCGAACGCCCGGTTGTAGGTCTCGTACGACGCCCACTGGCGGCGGAACTCCGCGTCGAAGGCCGGTTCCAGCGGCGTCTGGTAGAGCAGGTGGTGGACGAACCAGAGCACGGAGTTGGCGACGCCGTTGTACGCGTCGGCGTGAACGTCGGCCGGGACGTCCAGCATGCGCACGCCCTCCTCGCCGACCCCGCGCCGGACCGCCTCCCGGTCGCCGTCGGAGAGCGCCGAGCACACCCAGAGGGCGCCGGCGTCGGGTCCGATGGCCGACAGGCCGGAGACCAGCCCGCCGCCGCCGCGTTTGGCGTGCAGCGAGCCGTCCTCGCTCACCTCGTAGGAGACGGGGCCGCGGTTGGACGCGACCAGCACCTCGGCGGCCCGGGCGGCAGTGTCGTGGGTGGAAGCCATACGCCTCAACCTAGCCCGGTCGGGAAACACTCAAACGTACGGTCGCGCTGCGTGGACGGGCCGTGTCCGGCCGTGTCGCCACGGTCGGTGGCATGCCGTATACGGCCCGTCCCGCGGTCACGCGACCTTGCGGGTCGCGTACTCCGCGATCTCCGCCATCGGCGGCCGTTCCTCGGTGTCCACGGAGTAGGTACGCGGCTCGAAGCCGTCCGAGCTCCGCTCGAACTGGGTGAGCGATGGGCGGATCAGGTGCCCGCGGGCCAGCCGCAGCTGGGCGGTGCGGTAGATGGCCGCCGCCATCCGGCCCAGGGCCTGCCCGTCCTGATGCCGGTGCTTGCGCACGCCGATGTCGACCTGGGCGAGGGCGTCCAGGCCCACCAGGTGCAGGGCGTCGACCAGCATGCCCAGCTCCACGCCGTAGCCGACGGGGAACGGCAGCTGCTCCAGCAGGCTGCGGCGGGCCGCGTACTCGCCGCCGAGCGGCTGCACGAAGCCGGCCAGCTGCGGCCAGTGCATGTTGAGCAGCGGGCGGGCCATCAGCTCGGTGACCCTCCCGCCCTGGCCGGCCGCGCCGCCCAGCGGACGGTCGTACATGCCCTTGACCAGGTCCACGCCGTGGTCGGTGAGCAGCGGGCCGACGATCCCCGAGACGAAGTCGGAGGAGAACTCCCTGAGATCGGCGTCGATGAAACAGACGATGTCCCCGGTGGTGACCAGCAGGGAGCGCCACAGGACCTCGCCCTTGCCGGGCACGGCCGGTATGCGCGGCAGGATGTCGTCCCGGTGGACGACCCGCGCGCCGGCCGCCGCGGCCACCTCGGACGTACGGTCGGTCGATCCCGAGTCGACGACGACGATCTCGTCGACGAGCGGGACCTGGTGCATCAGGTCGTGGCGGATGATCGCGACGATGTCACCGACCGTCTCCTCCTCGTTCAGCGCGGGCAGGACGACGGACACCGACTGGTTCGTGGCGCGCTTGGCGGCCAGGATCCGGTGGAGCGGACGATCGGTCACGGCCCAGGAGCGGGTGGCCAGCCAGCGCTCGGTCTCTGGAAGCACAGTCTGCGGCTCCTCACTGTCGTGATCACACCGGGTGCACGGAAGGTGACCGTGTGATCCATCTCGCGGTTCGGACGACTATCTCAACTGTCCTGGCCTTCGGTTACAGTCTTGAACAACGCGGGTGACCATCGCATGTCCGAGGTCGCCCCCGTCCACAACTTCATACCGCTCATCCAGAGGGGCAGAGGGATACGGCCCGATGAAGCCCCGGCAACCCTCCAGCCGGTCTCGTGACGATCACCGATTCATGTGGTGATCTCCCCGCGAGGCTCCCGGCTCGGGAAGGTGCCAAATCCGTCTCACGGCGAGATGCGTCGTGAGGAAGATGAGGAGAAAGGGCCTCGCCTCACATGGCTGCGCAGACTGTTGCAAGCACCACCGACTCTACGACGTCCTCTGCCGTCGACCTCGGTCCGGCCGCGGCGTTGAACTGCCGCGAGTGCGGTCACCGCGTGCCCCTCGGCCCGGTCTTCGCCTGCGAGGAGTGTTTCGGCCCGCTCGAGATCGCCTACGACTTCTCCTCCTACGACACGGAGGAGCTCCGCAAGCGCATCGAGGCGGGACCCGCGAACATCTGGCGCTACGCGCCGCTGCTGCCCGTCCCCGCGGACGTGGCCGACAAGCCCAACATCAACCCCGGTTGGACCAAGCTCGTCCAGGCCGACAACCTCGCCCGTGAGCTGGGCGTCGACGCCGGCAAGCTGTTCGTCAAGGACGACTCCGGCAACCCGACGCACTCCTTCAAGGACCGCGTCGTCGCCCAGGCCATCGAGGCCGCCCGCGCGTTCGGCTTCACCACCCTGTCCTGCTCCTCCACGGGCAACCTGGCCGGTGCCGTCGGCGCCGCCGCCGCCCGGGCCGGCTTCCGGTCCTGCGTGTTCATCCCGCACGACCTGGAGCAGGGCAAGGTCGTCATGGCCGCGATCTACGGCGGCGAACTCGTCGGCATCGAGGGCAACTACGACGACGTCAACCGCTTCTGCTCCGAGCTCATCGGCGACTCGGCCGGCGAGGGCTGGGGCTTCGTCAACGTCAACCTGCGGCCGTACTACGCCGAGGGTTCCAAGACGCTGGCGTACGAGATCTGCGAGCAGCTCGGCTGGCGGCTGCCGGACCAGCTGGTCGTGCCGATCGCCTCCGGTTCGCAGCTGACGAAGATCGACAAGGGCCTTCAGGAGCTGATCAAGCTCGGGCTGGTCGAGGACAGGCCGTACAAGATCTTCGGCGCGCAGGCCGAGGGCTGCTCCCCGGTGTCCGTGGCCTACAAGGCCGGGCACGACGTCGTCCGCCCGCAGAAGCCGGACACCATCGCCAAGTCGCTGGCCATCGGCAACCCGGCGGACGGTCCGTACGTCCTCGACATCGCGCGGCGGACGGGCGGCGCGGTGGAGGACGTGGACGACGAGCAGATCGTCGACGCGATCAAGCTGCTGGCCCGGACCGAGGGCATCTTCGCGGAGACCGCCGGTGGGGTGACGGTGGGTGTGACGCGCAAGCTGATCGAGAACGGTCTGCTGGACCCGACCAAGACGACCGTCGTCCTCAACACGGGCGACGGGCTGAAGACCCTGGACGCGGTGGCCGGCACCGGGCTGACCGCGACCATCCGTCCGAACCTCGACTCCTTCCGAGAGGCTGGCCTCGCGTCATGAGCGTTACCGTCCGCATCCCCACCATCCTGCGCACCTACACCGGCGGCAGCGCCGAGGTGAAGGCCGAGGGGGCCACCCTCGGCGAGGTCATCGCCGACCTGGAGAAGAACCACACGGGTATCGCCGCCCGCGTCCTGGACGACCAGGGCAAGCTGCGGCGGTTCGTCAACGTGTACGTGAACGACGACGACGTCCGCTTCGAGCAGGGTCTGGAGACGGCGACCCCGGACGGCGCCGGCGTCTCGATCATCCCGGCCGTCGCCGGCGGCTGAGACGGCGGCTCCGGAGGACGTTCGGGCGATGGCCCGGGTGATGGTCCGAACGATGGTCCGGGCGGTGACTGACCGTTGTTCAGTACCCATCGGTAGTAACCGTCGGTAACAGTTATTACCGAGCGTTCATCGAATTGCCCTCTCCGCGATAGAAGCGGAGGGGGCAATTCAGTGTGGTTGAGCGCGGTACAGTTGGGGAACCCGGTCCGGATCACCGGATCCGGAGGCTTTGATTTCTGCCCCGCGCCCGACAAGAAGCAGCCAATGTGTGCGCCTCTTTCGTGGCTTTTGCGGCTTTTATAGGGCCCGACTTGCCCTCAATTCAGGCGAATTCTCGCTACATTCCGGATCCCGTGCGTCCGGAATTCTCGTCCGACTGACCTGTTGCAGACGGCAGTTGGGCAGATACATTCAGCCGCGGTCGACGCGTTCCGGCGCACGCCCCCAAGCCAACCGGGGGGTGAGGTCTGACCCGGATCCGCGAAGTGCGGGTCCGTGCAAGGGCCAGTAATAGGGGAGTTAGGCATGGCTCAGGGCACCGTCAAATGGTTCAACGCGGAGAAGGGGTACGGCTTCATCGCGGTCGACGGTGGTGCGGATGTTTTCGTCCACTACAGCGCGATTCAGATGGACGGCTACCGCACCCTGGAAGAGGGTCAGCGGGTCGATTTCGAGATCTCGCAGGGTCAGAAGGGGCCGCAGGCGGACATGGTCCGGCTCGCGACCGGCTGAAGCACGCGCCGACTGAAAGCGTCGTTCTTCTGTACATCTGACGAAGGGCTCGCACCTCCACCGGGTGCGAGCCCTTCGTCATGTCCGGGGGCGTGCGCGAGCCGTGGCCGGGACGTCCGCGATCGGTGTCCGGAAGGGCACGGGTCCGGCGGAGGCGCTTGCACTCTCATGGGTCGAGTGCTAATCATTGGCGTTAGCACTCTGCACGTGAGAGTGACAACGAGGACCGGGTCGGTGAGGCCCGCAGGCCAGGTGGGGCAAGGAACCACGAGGCCGGCGAGCCGTCCGTCGCGGGCGCCAGCGCGGTCCGGAGAAATCCACCCCCTGTCCGGGAGGACCACTTCACATGGCCAAGATCATCGCGTTCGACGAGGAGGCACGGCGCGGCCTCGAGCGCGGCATGAACCAGCTCGCGGACGCCGTGAAGGTGACGCTCGGCCCCAAGGGCCGCAACGTCGTCCTCGAGAAGAAGTGGGGCGCCCCCACGATCACCAACGATGGTGTCTCCATCGCCAAGGAGATCGAGCTCGAGGACCCGTACGAGAAGATCGGCGCAGAGCTGGTCAAGGAAGTCGCCAAGAAGACGGACGACGTCGCCGGTGACGGTACGACCACCGCGACCGTCCTCGCCCAGGCCCTCGTCAAGGAAGGCCTGCGCAACGTAGCCGCCGGCGCCAACCCGATGGCCCTCAAGCGCGGTATCGAGAAGGCCGTCGAGGCCGTCTCCGGTGCCCTGCTCGAGCAGGCCAAGGATGTCGAGACCAAGGAGCAGATCGCTTCCACGGCCTCCATCTCCGCCGCCGACACCCAGATCGGCGAGCTCATCGCCGAGGCGATGGACAAGGTCGGCAAGGAAGGCGTCATCACCGTCGAGGAGTCCCAGACCTTCGGTCTGGAACTGGAGCTCACCGAGGGTATGCGCTTCGACAAGGGCTACATCTCGGCGTACTTCGCCACCGACATGGAGCGTATGGAGGCCGTCCTCGACGACCCGTACATCCTGATCGCGAACTCCAAGATCGCCAACGTCAAGGACCTGCTCCCGCTCCTCGAGAAGGTCATGCAGGGCGGCAAGCCGCTGCTGATCATCGCCGAGGACGTCGAGGGCGAGGCGCTGTCGACGCTGGTCGTCAACAAGATCCGCGGCACCTTCAAGTCCGTCGCGGTCAAGGCCCCGGGCTTCGGCGACCGCCGCAAGGCGATGCTGAACGACATCGCCATCCTCACCGGTGGCGAGGTCATCTCCGAGGAGGTCGGTCTCAAGCTCGAGAACACGACCATCGACCTGCTGGGCAAGGCCCGCAAGGTCGTCATCACCAAGGACGAGACCACCATCGTCGACGGTGCCGGCTCCTCCGACCAGGTCGCCGGGCGGGTCAACCAGATCCGCGCCGAGATCGAGAACAGCGACTCGGACTACGACCGCGAGAAGCTGCAGGAACGCCTGGCGAAGCTCGCCGGCGGTGTCGCGGTCATCAAGGCCGGCGCCGCCACCGAGGTGGAGCTCAAGGAGCGCAAGCACCGCATCGAGGACGCCGTCCGCAACGCGAAGGCCGCCGTCGAGGAGGGCATCGTCGCCGGTGGTGGCGTGGCCCTCATCCAGGCGTCCTCCGTCTTCGAGAAGCTGGACCTCGAGGGTGACGAGGCGACCGGTGCCAACGCCGTGCGCATCGCGCTCGAGGCCCCGCTGAAGCAGATCGCCGTCAACGGTGGTCTCGAGGGTGGCGTCGTCGTCGAGAAGGTCCGCAACCTGCCCATCGGCCACGGCCTGAACGCCGCGACCGGTGACTACGTCGACATGATCGCCGAAGGCATCATCGACCCGGCGAAGGTCACGCGCTCTGCCCTGCAGAACGCCGCCTCCATCGCCGCGCTGTTCCTCACCACCGAGGCCGTCATCGCCGACAAGCCGGAGAAGGCGTCCGCGCCGGCCGGCGGCGGCATGCCGGGCGGTGACATGGACTTCTGATCGACCTGACGGTTGATCGCCTGTCCTTCGACCGAGGGCGGCACTTCCCGGAAACGGGGGGTGCCGCCCTCGGGCGTTTCCGGGGTGCGCCGGAGGCGGTGAGCGACCTTCCGAACGGGGCGCTTGAGCTTCGGGGCGGGTGTGGATCACTCGACCTCGGGGTTCTCCGCGAACGCGGACCACGCCTCCGCCCGGAACGCGAGCCTCGGGCCGGGGGCGGTTCTCCACTCCCGTGGGCGACGCGTGGCCGGGATCACAGGGGCTGTCGCCCGGGGCCCGGAATGGGCTGGAGCGGCGTGAGGTTTCAGTGGGAGAGGCACTCAATGCATGTGCACATACCCACTGGTCCACCGTCCCGAGGAGCCCCCCACGTGAGCACCACCCCGCCCGCCGCTTCGCGCGCCGCCGAGATCCTTTCCCGTCCGGTGTCCCTGGGCGGGCTCACCGTCCCGAACCGCATCGCCATGGCGCCCATGACGCGCAAGTTCTCCCCGGACGGCATTCCCGGCGAGGACGTCGTGTCGTACTACGGCCGTCGGGCCGCCGCCGGGGTCGGCCTCATCGTCACCGAGGGGACCTACGTGGGGCACGAATCCGCCGGGCAGAGCGACCGGGTGCCCCGGTTCCACGGTGCGGAGCAGCTCGCGGGCTGGGCGAAGGTCGCGGAGGCCGTGCACGCGGGCGGCGGGAAGATCATGCCGCAGCTGTGGCACCTCGGGATGGTGCGCAACCAGGGTGAGCCGCCGTTCGCGGACGCGCCCGCCGTCGGGCCCTCCGGTATCCGGCTCGACGGCACCGAGGGTGGCGGCCGGGCGATGACCCAGCGCGACCTGGACGACGTCATCGGCGCGTTCGCGGAGGCCGCGGCCGCCGCCGAGCGCATCGGCTTCGACGGTGTCGAACTGCACGGCGCCCACGGTTACCTGCTCGACCAGTTCCTGTGGGCGAACACCAACCGCCGCACGGACGCCTACGGTGGCGACCCGGTCGCCCGTACGAAGTTCGCCGCCGAGATCGTGGCCGCCGTACGCGAGACCGTCTCGCCCGAGTTCCCGGTCGTCTTCCGCTACTCGCAGTGGAAGTCGGAGGCCTACGACGCCCGCCTCGCCGAGACGCCCGAGGAGCTGGAGGCGATCCTCGCCCCGCTCGCCACCGCCGGTGTCGACGCCTTCCACGCCTCCACCCGCCGCTACTGGCTCCCGGAGTTCGAGGGTTCGGACCTCAACCTGGCGGGCTGGACGAAGAAGCTCACCGGCAAGCCCACCATCACGGTCGGCTCGGTCGGCCTGGACGGCGACTTCATCAGGGCCTTCGCCGGCGAGGGCTCCCCGGTCAAGGGCATCGACGACCTCCTCGACCGGCTGGAGCGCGACGAGTTCGACATGGTGGCCATCGGGCGGGCGCTGCTCCAGGACCCGGAGTGGGCCGCCAAGGTGCTCGACGGCCGTCTCGACGAGCTGAAGCCCTACGACGCCGCCGCGCTGCGCACCCTGAGCTGAGCGTCAACTCGCGGGTATGGTCCGGGAGATGAGAATCCTGCATCTCTCGGACACCCATATCGGCCGCGTCGACGGGCCCCCCGGCCGTCGGGTCGACGCCACCGACTCCCTGCGGCTCCTGCTCGGCGAACTCCGCCACCAGCGGGACGTGGACGCGGTCGTCGTCACCGGTGACCTGGCCGACGACGGCTCGGTGGAGGCGTACACGACCGTACGGGAGCTGATCGGCGGCTTCGCGCGCTCCCTCGGCGCGCCCGTCTTCTACACCACGGGCAACCACGACGAGCGGTCCGCGTTCACCGAGGTGCTGGGCAGCGGGCACCCGGACGCCGTCCTCGCCTTCCCCGGCGCGGAGCGGGCCGCCGTCAGCATGGTGGGCGGCCGGCGGCTCGTCACCCTGGACTCCCTGGTGCCGGGAGAGGTGTACGGCCGGCTCGGCGCCGACCAACTGGAGTGGCTGCGGGAAGTGTTGAGCACCCCGGCCGAGCTGGGTACCGTCATCGCCTTCCACCACCCCCCGATCAGCCTCGACATCTCGGCGACCCAGCGCGTCTTCGGGCTGCGCGACCCCGAGGGGCTGGCGGAGGTGATCCGGGGGAGTGACGTCCGCGTGCTGCTCACCGGGCACTTCCATCTCCAGCTGTTCGGGCTGCTGGCCGCCGTGCCGGTATGGGTGACGCCCGGGGTCGTCAACCGCATCGACCTGACCACCGCGCCCGGCACCGAGCGGGCGGTGCGAGGGGCGTCCGCCTCCCTGGTGGAGCTGGGCGGCGCGACCGGCCCGATGTTCCACACCCTGCACGCGCGGGATCCGCGTGCCCACGAGACGGTCTACGAGCTGGACGAGGAGCGGACCCGGGAGATCATCGCGCGGCACGGCTGAGATCCGGCGGTGGGGGCCTGGGCGTGGGGGGAAGTGCGGGCCGGGGGATGTGGGGGCAAGCACGGAGATTTAGCTTGCTTAACTCAATCAATCTGCATAAGCTTGCTTGAGTCAAGCAGTTCACCCGTGCATTCGACGGAGGCCCTGTCATGTCCGACGCCCTTGCCCGACCCGCTGCGGCGGTAACACCCGCCCCACCGAGGTCGAACGCCGTGGTGGCGGTGCTGGCCCTGGCCGGGATCGTCGTCTCGCTGATGCAGACCCTGGTCATCCCGATCGTCCCCGAGCTGCCCAAGCTGCTGGACGCGCCCGCCTCCGACACCGCCTGGGCGGTCACCGCCACGCTGCTCGCCGCCGCCGTCGCCACCCCGGTCGTGGGGCGGCTCGGTGACATGGTCGGCAAGCGGCGGATGCTGCTCACCAGCATCGTGCTGCTGGTGTCCGGCTCGGTGGTCTGCGCTCTCGCCGACTCGCTCGTCCCGATGATCGTCGGCCGTGCGCTCCAGGGTCTGTCGGCCGCCGTCGTGCCACTGGGCATCAGCATCCTGCGGGACACGGTCGCCGCCGAGAAGCTCGCCGGTTCGACGGCGGTGATGAGCGCCTCCCTCGGCGTCGGCGGCGCGCTCGGGCTGCCCACCGCCGCGTTCATCGCGGACAACTGGGACTGGCACATTCTCTTCTGGACCTCCGCCTCCCTCGGCGTCGTCTCCTTCCTGCTCGTGCTCGCGTTCGTGCCCGAATCCCGCAACCGCGTCGGCGGCCGCTTCGACCTCGTCGGCTCGCTCGGTCTGTCGGCCGGTCTGGTCTCCCTGCTGCTGGCCGTGTCCAAGGGCGCCGACTGGGGCTGGACCTCCGGCACGACCCTGGGCCTGGGCGCCGCCGCCGTCCTGATCCTGACCGCCTGGGGCCGTTGGGAGCTGAAGACCGGGCAGCCGCTGGTCGACCTGCGCACCACCGCCAAGCCCCAGGTGCTCTTCACCAACCTCGCCTCGATCGCCCTCGGCTTCTCGATGTTCGCGATGTCGCTGGTCCTGCCCCAACTGCTCCAACTGCCCGAGCAGACCGGCTACGGGCTCGGCAGGTCGATGATGACCGTGGGCCTGGTGCTGGCCCCGCAGGGCCTGGTCATGATGGTGATGTCCGCCCTGTCCGCCAAGGTCACGAAGGCCAAGGGGCCCAAGGTCACCCTGATGATCGGCGCGCTGATCGTCGCCTCCGGCTACGGCCTGAACATCGCGCTCATGTCCGAGGTGTGGCACCTGATCCTGGTGTCCTGCATCATCGGCGCCGGCGTCGGCTTCACCTACGGCGCGCTCCCGGCCCTCATCATGGGCGCGGTGGACCCCTCCCAGACGGGCGCGGCCAACAGCCTCAACACCCTGATGCGATCCCTGGGCACCAGCTTCGCCAGCGCCATCGCCGGTGTGATCCTCGCCCAGATGACCACCGACTTCGGCGGCTACGCCCTCCCCTCGGAGAACGGCTTCAAGGTCGTCATGGCCATCGGCGCCGGCGCGGCCCTGGCCGCCTTCCTGCTCGCCACCTTCATCCCGAAGCGCAAGGCCCCGGCCGGGCCCCCGGTGGCGGAGGACGCCGAGGAGGCCACACGGGTCACGGCATGAAGTCCGGTCACGGCGTGAGGGCCTGCTGACGGGCGGCACCGACCGGTCCGCCGCGCCGACCGACGTACCGGAGGCGGCTGTCACCCACACGAGGGGAGACAGCCGCCTCCGGCACTTTCGCCGATCACCGCCCGTTCCACGAACAGCCGCCATTTCAGGAGCGATTTATGACGACACCCGCCGCCACCGACACCACCGACCGGCTCGTCGCCCGCACCACCGCCGGTGCCGTACGAGGCCGCCGCGAGCAGGACCTGACGGTCTTCCGCGGTATCCCCTTCGCCGCGCCGCCGGTCGGTGACGCCCGCTTCCAGGCTCCCCGCCCACCCCACCCGTGGGACGGGATACGGGACGCGTACGCCTTCGGCCCGCCGCCGCCGCAGGAGGCGGGCTTCCAGGGCCGGGCGGGGATCCTGGACGCCCCGACCGGGGACGACTGGCTGACCGTCAACGTCTGGACCCCGGACACGGAGCCGGACCCGTCGGCCGCGCGGCCGGTGATGGTGTGGATCCACGGCGGCGCCTACAAGCTCGGTCACTCCGGCAGCCCCGGCTACGACGCGCAGCACCTGGCCCGCGCCGGCGACCTGGTCGTCGTCACCCTCAACTACCGCGTCGGCATAGAGGGGTTCGCGCGGATCGAGGGGGCGCCCGCCAACCGGGGACTGCTGGACCAGGTCGCCGCGCTGGAGTGGGTGCGGGACAACATCACGGCGTTCGGCGGCGACCCCGGCCGGGTGACCGTGTTCGGCGAGTCGGCGGGCGCGGGATCGGTGGCCGCGCTGCTGGTCATGCCGAGTGCCCGGGGCCTGTTCGGGCGGGCCATCGCGCAGAGCGTGCCCGGCACCTACTTCTCCGAGGAGCTGGCCCGCGACCTGGCGAGCGCGATCGCCGCGGAGGCGGGCCTGCGCCCGACCGCCGCCGACCTGGCCGCGGTGGACCCGCGCACGCTGCCCGAGGCCGGTGCGGCGCTGAGCGCGAAGATGGCGCGGCGGGTGGACCGGTGGGGTCAGGTCGCGCCCACGGTCACCCCGTTCTCTCCGGTGGTCGACGGCGAGATCCTGCCGACGACGCCGTGGGAGGCGCTGGCGGCGGGCGCCGCTCGGGACGTCGAGCTGATCGTCGGACACAACGCGCAGGAGTACCGGCTGTTCCCCGTCCTCGGCGGTCTGCGGGGCAAGGTGACCGAGGAACAGGCGACGGCCGTGCTGCGGCTGTTCGCCCCGGGGGGCGGAGCGGAGGGCGAAGAGGCCTACCGGTCGGCCTTCCCGGACGCGGATGCCGGCGAGCTGTACGAGAGGGTGCAGTCGGACTGGCTGTTCCACATACCCTCCCTGCACCTGGCCGAGGCGCAGGTGGCCGGCGGTGGCCGGGCCCATGTCTACGAGCTGACCTGGCCGGCCCCGGGAGCCGGCGGCACCCTGGGCGCGTGCCACGGCCTGGACATCCCGCTGCTGTTCGGCACCTACGCGGCGGACCTCGGGAACCTGCTGTTCGCGGGGGCGGAGGTGACGGACGAGGCCCGGGCCCTGACGGCGCTCTTCCAGCGGTCGTGGACGTCCTTCGCGCGGACGGGAGACCCGGGCTGGCCGGCCTACGACGCGCAGCGGCGGCTGGTGCAGGTGCTGGACGCGCAACCGGAGGTGCGGCCGTACCCGGAGGAGGCGTCCCGCCGGCTGTGGGAGGGCCACGGCTTCCCGCCGCTGCCGCTGCCGCTGGTGGACAAGGGGGCCGGGGCCGGGGACGGGGACGGGTCCTGCCGGTCCGGGGAAGCCTGAAAGTCCGAGGAGGCCGGGGAGGCCCGGGGAAGTCCGGGGAGGCCGAGGCCGAGAGACTTCGCGGCGCCTAGAGGTTGCCGAGGGGTTCGATGTCGACCTTCACCGGGGTGCCCCAGATCCGCAGCACCTCGTAGTCGGTGAACTCGTGCACCAGACGGTAGGCCATCGCGGGCCGGGATCCGCGGCGCAGTGCGGCGATGTAGAGCTCCGCCTCCCGGCGGTCCCTGCGCGGCGTCCCGCAGAGCTGCCACTCCTGACCGGTCCACAGCTCCGCCAGCCAGCGCTGCTGGGGCTGCGGGCGGTCGGCCCGGGTTCCGTAGCGGGAGGTGGAGGGGGTGGGGGCGGTGTAGGGCGCCTGCGGGGCGGGGCCGTTGAACTCGGCGCGGCGGGCCGCGCGGCGGCGGGTCTCGCAGAGCAGGCACAGGTCGGGGGCCGCCTCGTCGACCGGGCCGTGCGGGTGCTCGGCGCAGCGCGTGGTGGGCGTGGCGCCGACGACGCTCTCGTCCAGCAGGTCCAGGGCGCGCCGCAGATCGGCCTTGACCTCGTGCAGCCGGGTGTCCGGGGTGTCGGCGGTGAGCGCGTCGCCGTGTTCGCCGAGGAGTCGGAGGGCACGGCCGAGCGCGGTGAGCTGCGCGTGGTTCATGGCTCCAGGGTAGGGCGGCGCGGCGGGCGGTTGCGCTCGGCCGATCTGCGGCGCCCCCGACGGGGAGGGGGGACGACTTCGGTGATGATCCGGGCGGGCGGGCGATGGCAAGGGGCTATGGCAGGGCACCGCTCACCGCGGCAGGCTCCGCCCCCGCCCTCGGGTACGCCCCCCAGGCTGCTGCGGAAGCCTCCGGGGCCCTGGGGCCGGGCCGGGCGGGCCGGGCCGGGCCGGGTCGGGTCGGGCGGGGGCAGGGCAAGGCAGGGCGGGGTTGCCGCGGCTTTCGCGGGCGCCGGGGCGGCGGCTGACGCCTCACCGGTCCTCGACCTCGCCGCCTGCACCGGGCAGACCATCAGCATCACTTCACCTTCTGCGGCTTCCCGCTCCCGCGGGACGTGGCGGCGGCCACCACGCGGTCGGTGACGCCGAAGGCGTAGGTCGCCGCGAAGCCGACCGCGTACCCCGTCAGCAGCCCGCCCGCGTAGACCGCCGCCGTCAGGCCCAGCCCCCGGTTGCCCGCCAGCAGCGGGAACAGGGCCCAGCCGGACGGGCCGATCGCCGTCGCCCCCACCTTGTCGCCGAGCATCGCGAAGAAGCCGACGAAGGCGCCGCCGGCCGCCCCGCCCGCGCAGGCGGTGAGGAAGGGGCGGCCGAGCGGGAGCGACACGCCGTAGATCAGGGGCTCCCCGACGCCCAGCAGCCCGGCGGGGAGCGCCGACCTGATCGTCGTCCGGATCGACGTGTCGTGGCGCAGCCGGACGTACACCGCCATCGCGGCGCCGACCTGGCCCGCGCCCGCCATCGCCAGGACGGGCAGCAGCACCGTGTAGCCCTGTTGGTCGATGAGGGTGGTGTGGATGGGGATGAGGGCCTGGTGCAGGCCGAGCATCACCAGGGGCAGGAAGAGGCCGCCGAGCACCAGGCCCGCGAAGGCGCCCGTCGTCGCCAGCAGCCAGTTCGCCGCCGTACCGATGGCCGAGGACACCGCTCCCGCCGCGTACATCAGGCCGTACAGCGTGCCGAGGCCGGCGACGAGGATGGTCAGGGCCGGGGTGAGGAGTACGTCCAGCGCCTCCGGGACCCGGCCCCGGCACCACTTCTCGACGCGCGTCGCCAGAAGCGCGGCCGCCAGCGCGCCGAGGACCCCGCCCTGGCCGGGGGCGAGGGTCACCCCGAACGCCGTCACCTTCGCGACCCCCGGGTACACGACGATCGCCGCGACCGCGGCGCCCAGGATCGGGGTGCCGCCGAACTCCTTCGCCGTGTTGTGCCCGACGAAGACGGCGATCAGCGCCAGGAAGGCGGAGGCGACGGCGGCCAGGGCGGGGCTGAGGCCGGGCAGCCATCCGGCGTTCAGCAGCAGACCGTTGATCCCGGCGAGGATCCCGCAGCCGACGAGGGCGGGGATCAGAGGGACGAACACGGCGGCCAGCCGGCGCAGAGCGGCCTTGAACGGAGTCGCGTTGGCCCTGCGCCGGCCCTCCCGCAACCCGGCCCCGCGCGCGCCCAGTTCGTCGGCGGTGGTCGGCCCGCCCCCGTTGTCGGCGAGGGGCCGCCCGGTGAGTTCACCGGTGAGTCCGCCGGCGGGTTCGGCCGGTTCGGCGGGTTCGCCGGCGGTGGACGGGCGGGCGAGCAGGCGCTCGAAGTCGGCCGTCACCCGCGTCACCACGCCGGGCCCGAGGACCACCTGGTACGAGCCGTCGTCCACGACGACCCCCAGCACCCCGGGCACCGCCCGCAGCGCCTCCTCGTCGGCGAGGGACGGATCGGCGAGGCCCAGCCGCAGCCGGGTCATGCAGTGGGCGACGGACAGGACGTTCGCCGGGCCGCCCACCAGGGGCAGGATCGCGGCGGCTGTGGAGGAGGAGTCGATACGCACCCCCCGAGCGTGCGGCTCAGCCGCGCGCCGCACCGAGCGCGGCGCGCAGATGTCCCCCGGACTCCTCCAGAAGGCGGGCTGCCGCGGGCCCGTCCACCCCGGCCAGCAGGGCGAGGATCGCGTTCTTCACCTCTCCGTCGGTGGCCGCGAGGGCGGCCTCGATCTCCGGTCCGTCCGCCCCGGTCGCCAGCGCCACGATCCGCCGTGAACGGGCGCGCAGCTTCTCGTTCGAGGCGCGGACGTCGACCATCAGGTTCCCGTAGGTCTTGCCCAGCCGGATCATCGTGATCGTCGAGATCATGTTCAGCACCAGCTTCTGGGCCGTGCCCGCCTTCAGCCGGGTGGAGCCGGTGAGCAGCTCGGCCCCGACGACCACCTCGATCCCGTGCTCGGCGGCGGCCGCCAGCGCGCTGTCCGCGTTGCACGCCAGCCCGACGGTCAGCGCGCCCCGGGCCCGCGCGTACCGCACGGCGCCGACGGCGTACGGGGTGCGACCGGAGGCGGAGACGCCGACCACGGTGTCGTCGGGGGTGAGCGCGAGGGTGGCCAGATCCGCTTCGGCGAGCTCCGCGGAGTCCTCGGCGCCCTCGACGGAGGTGACCATGGCGGACGGCCCGCCCGCGATCAGCCCGACGACCTGGCCGGGCGCGGTGTTGAAGGTCGGCGGGCACTCGGAGGCGTCGAGCACCCCGAGCCGCCCGGCGGTACCGGCGCCGGCGTAGATCAGCCGGCCCCCGCGGGCCATGCGGGCGGCGACGGCGTCGATGACGGCGGCGATCTGCGGAAGCCGCGCCTCGACGGCGGTGGGGACCTCGGCGTCCTCCCCGTTCATGAGCCGGGCGATGTCGAGGGTGGCGAGGCGGTCGATCTCGGCGAGATCGGAGCGGAACGCCTCGGTGGTGAGGGTTTCGAGCGCGGCGCGCAGCTCACTGGGGTCGGGCTGGGAGGTCATCGGCGAGAGCTCTTTCCGGTGCGGATCGGACAACCGTCTGCGCAACTGTCTGCACAACAACCGCTGCGCGTGTGTCTGCGCAACTGTCTGCACCTCCACGGTCTACCGGTGCCGGTGGGCCAACGCCTCGTACGACGCGGCCAACGCCGGCGCGGCCGTCGCGTAGGTCCGCTGGGCCACGCCCACGAACAGGCAGTCGACCACCAGCAGCTGACTCGTCCGGGACGACATCGCCGCCGGGCGCAGTTCGCTCTCCCGCGCGGTCGACGTGGCCAGCACGTGATCGGCGTACTGCGTCACCGCGCTCTTGGGACGCCCGGTGATGGCGACGGTGGTGGCCCCGTGCTCGAACGCCACCCGCAGCGGCTCGATGACGTCGCGTGTCGCACCGGAGTGCGTGATGGCGATCGCGAGGTCGCCGGCGGCCAGCTGGACCGCGTTCGTCACCGCGAGGTGGGTGTCGCTGTGGGCGTGCGCGATGAGCCCGATCCGCAGCAGCTTCTGGGTGAGGTCCTGGGCGACGAGCCCGGACGCCCCGACGCCGTACACGTCGACCCGCCGCGCGGCCGCCGCGGCGGTGACGGCCGCCTCCAGCTGGCCGGTGTCGAGCGCGGCGGCGGTGTCGGCGAGGGTCTGCCGCTCGTCGTGGGCGAGTTTGGCGACCACGTCCGCCAGCGGATCGTCGACCGCGATGTCGGTGGTCAGGGCGGGCGCCCGCCCCGACCGCTGCTGCGCCGCCAGTCCGGCGAGGGCGAGCCGCAGGTCGCGGTAGCCGGGGTAGCCGAGGAGTCGGGCGGTGCGCACGACGGTCGCCTCGCTGGTGCCGGTAAGTCCGGCGAGGCCGGTGACGGTGAGGGCGGCGCAGCCTGCCGGGTCCTTCGCGACGGCTTCGGCGACGCGCCGCATGGAGCGGGTCAGCGAAGGGGCCAGCGTACGGACCTTGGCGGCGAGGGCGGCGGGATCGGGACTGAAGGTTTCCTTCACGGCCTTGGTCACCTCTGAAAACTATTTTCTGTTCGGGCTGGGGGTCAAGAGTGCGCACAATGGGGGCATGGACCCCATCAGCCCCCTGGAACAGGCGTTGCACACGGCACGCGCCCTCGTGCTGGCCGATCTGGCCTCGGGCGAGGTCGCCGCGGCGGATGTGGTGTCGCTGGTCGAGGACTCCGTCGTGCAGCGCCGCTGGTGGGTCGAGCAGTGGCCGGACGGCGTGGCGTACGTGGCGGGACTGGTGGCGCAGGACGTGCAGGACGCGCTGCTGGAGCGGCACGGGCGCTGGCCCATCTGCCCGGTCTGCGGCTCCGGCGACCCGCACGCCCTCGAGGTCGAGCCCGAACTCGGTCCCGACCCGCACTGGGTGTGCCACAAGGCGGGCGTGAAGGTCGCCTCGGTGGGCTCGCTGGGGCCGGCCCTGGGAGGCGAGCCGTCCTCGTGAGGCACCCGTGACCGTCTACATCGACCCGCCCGACTGGCCGGGGCACGGCCGGATGTGGTCCCACCTCGTCAGCGATGTCTCGTACGGCGAACTGCACCTCTTCGCCGAGGGGTTGGGCGTCCCGCGGCGCGCCTTCGAGCGCGATCACTACGACATCCCGTCGCATCGCTACGCCGACGTGGTGGCCGCGGGCGCCGTCGAGGTGAGCAGCCGCGAGGTGGTGCGCCTGCTGACGGCGGCCGGCCTGCGCAGACGCAAGGGCGGCCGAGAGGTGGGGCGGGGCGGCAACACGTAAGGCCGGCGGGCGCGGCGGCGCGGGCAGGGCCGACGAGCGCGGCGACGGCAGGGCAGGGCGGGCGGCAGTGCGGGCAGGGGGCGCGCAGGCGGTGCTACGTCGGGTGCCGGCGCCCGCGCAGCTCGTACGCGTCCTCCGTGTCGCCCGCGGCGACCCTGACGAACCCGGCCCGTTCGAGCACGCCACGGGAGGGGGCGTTGGCGTGCTCGACGATCGCGAACAGCCGCCGTACGTCGTCCCGTGCCAGCGCCCAGCCGGCCAGCGCGCGCAGTGCCTCGGTCGCGTAACCGTGGCCGCGGGCGGCCTCGACCAGGTCGTAGCCGATCTCCGTGCGGCCGTCCTCGTCGGGAGCCGCGTGGAAGCCCATGCTGCCGACGGCCCGGCCGTCCGCCCGCCGTACGAGGACGTAGAGGCCGAACTCCGGCCGGAGCACACCGGACACGAACGCCTTCGCCATCATCCCGGCGGCGTCCCGCGTCCCCTCGAACGGTCCGCCCCCGACCCATACGAAGCCTCCGCCGCCGCCCGCCCGCAGTCCGGCGGCGGCGCTGGGCGTGACGCCTTCGAGGGTGAGGCGTTCGGTGGGGATGCGCGGGACGGTCACGAGGCGAGCAGGTCCAGTTCGCCCCGCAGGTTGTAGCGGGCCGTGGCCTCCCACCGCTCGCTCCCGTACGGCGTCCTGAACAGCCGGGGCAGGTCGAGGAGCCGGCGCAGGATGTCCGCCCGCCCGGCCCGGAAGGCGTCGTTCGGGACGAAGTGGTATTCCTCGCGGACGGCCGCGGTGTAGGCGGCGTACGCGGTCGGCGGCGCGGCGAGGATCGCGAGGTCGGCGTCGCACAGGACCTGGCCGTCGAGGTCGTCGTCGGCCGGATCGTGGGTGACGGTGAGCCGGACGAGCCTCGCGACCTCGGCGGTCCGCTCCGGCGACACCCCCGCCTCGGGCAGGGCGCGCTCGGCGAGGCGGGCGGACCGTTCCTCGTTCTCGGACCGGTCGGGCAGATAGACGGCGTCGTGGAACCAGGCGGCCAGCCGGACGACGTCCGGGTCGGCGGCGTGCTCCGCGAGTACGTCGATGCGGTCGAGGACCTCGGTGAGGTGGGTGAGCGTGTGGTAGCGGCGCTGCGGCTCCTGCCAGCGGGCGAGGAGATCGTCGCAGTACGGCGCCGGGTCGGGGCCGTCGGCCGGGCCCCGGGTCCTGTCCAGGGTGTGGCTGAAACGGGTGCGCAGGGCGTCGAGATCGGCCATGGCCCCATTGTCGCGCGTGCGGGCGGGGTTCTCCGGCGTATTCTTGAATTGGACTAGACCTGTAGTCGCCCGATGCAGCCGAGTAGCCGATGAATGGGGTGCCATGAGCAAGCGTGCAGTTCTGGAGGTGATCGCCCTCGACGTCGAGGACGCGGTCGCCGCCCAGACCGGAGGCGCGGACCGCCTCGAGCTGGTCACCGACATGGCCGCCGACGGGCTCACCCCGCCGGTCGCGGTCTTCGCCGGGATCCGGGCCGCCGTCGACCTCTCCCTGCGCGTGATGCTCAGGCGCTCCGAAGGCTTCGCCGCCGGACCCGCCGAGGAGGTCGACACCCTCGTCCGGATCGCCGGAGAGCTGCGAACGGCCGGCGCGGACGAGTTCGTGCTCGGGTTCCTCGACGCGGAGGGCGGGGTCGACCTGGCCGCCGTGGAACGGGTCGTCGCCGAGCTGGACGGCTGCCGCTGGACCTTCCACCGCGCCCTCGACCACGCCGGCGACCGCGACGCCCTGCGCAAGCAGCTGGACGGCCTGCCCGGCCTGGACACCTACCTCACGGCCGGTTCCCCCACCGGCGTCGACACCGGCCTGCCCACCCTGCTCGCGGAGGCGGCACGGCACGGCGAGCAGGGCTACGAGCAGCAGCTCCTCGTCGGCGGCGGGCTGCGCCTCGACCATGTGCCGGCGCTCAGGGCCGGCGGCATCGACGCCTTCCACATCGGCGGCGCGGCCCGGCCCGACGGCTGGACCGGGCCGGTCTCGGCCGCGGCCGTGGGCGAGTGGCGACGGGCGGTGGACGGCGTGCGGGACGAGTAGGCGTGCGGGGCGTACGGAACCGGCTGACCTGACGGCTGGGGCCGGGGCGGGGCCGCAGGGGTCGCGTCCGGCCCCGGGGCCGGTCAGTCGAGCTGGGGCGGCAGTGGGGCCGCGTGCGTCACGATCAGGCCCGACACCGCTCGGGTCAGCGCCACGTACAGCCGCCGAAGGCCCGTCCGCTCGTCCGGTTCGCCGTCGACCACCGCCCGGGGTTCGTCCAGGACGACGTAGTCGTACTCCAGCCCCTTCGCCAGGGAGGCCGGGACCAGGGTGAGACGGGTCTCGGCCGTGGTCTCCTCACCGGGGGTGAGATGGCCGATGCCCGACGCGGTCAGCGCCTCGGCCAGCGCCGGGATCCGGGCGTCGGCCGCGATCAGGCCCGTGGAGCCCTCGTTGCGCAGCAACTCCTCGCAGGCCGCGACGACTTCGGCGGTGCCGGCGACCGGCCGGAGGTCGAAGAAGCCGGGGTTCTCGCGGACCGAGGCGACGGGCGTCAGTCCCGGCGCGATGTGCGGGAGCAGGCGTGAGGCGTAGGTGATGACGTCCGTCGGCACGCGGAAACCCGCCGTCAGTTCCTCGATCACCGCGTCCGCCTTGCCCAGGTGGCCGAGCGCCTCCTCCCAGCTCCGGGTCGCCCACGGGGTGGTGCCCTGCGCCAGGTCGCCCAGCACGGTCGCCGACCCCGTCGTGCAGCGGCGGCCGACCGCCCGGTACTGCATGGGGGACAGGTCCTGCGCCTCGTCCAGGACCACATGACCGAGGGAGTGGGTGCGCTCGACGATGTCGGTCGCCTCGTCGATCAGCACCGCGTCCGCCGCCGACCACCTGGCCGCCTTCACGGACCGCACCGGCCTGCCGCCGGATCCCGACGACGCCCACAGGATGGTCTTCTGTTCGTCCTCGCTCAGCACGCCCTGCGCGTGCTCGGCGAGGAAATCCGCGTCCGTGAGCAGACGCAGCACCAGCTTCACGGGATCGACGGCCGGCCAGACCGCCTTCACGGCCGCCTTCACCGCGCTGTTGCGGGCGACGGCGTCCTGCACCCGGTCGTCCGGGGCCTCGCCCGAGCGTTCCATCTGCACCAGGATCGCGTGCGCGATGCGCTGCGGCAGCGCCTCGCGGGCGGCGCCGTAGCGGATGTCCCGCTCCAGCAACTCACGCACCATCTCCTCGAGTTCGTACGCCGGAAGCCGCCATCGCCGCGAGCCGCGCACGACGACGAGCGGTTCGTGCGGCAGGGTGACGTGCGCGTACACGGCCCGCCGCAGCACCTCCGCCATCCTCGCGTCGCCCTTGACGACCGCCGCCGCCGCGTCGTCCGTGCCCCGAACCTCGACATGGGCCACCAGGTCGTCGACCGTTCCCTGTCGCACCGTCAACTCGCCCAGCGCGGGCAGCACTTGCTCGATGTAGTGGAGGAAGGACCGGTTCGGCCCGATGACCAGCGTGCCGGTACGGGCGAGCCGCTCACGGTGGGCGTACAGCAGATACGCCACCCGGTGCAGACCGACGGCCGTCTTACCGGTCCCCGGCCCTCCCTGGACGCAGACCGACCCGCCCAGCCCGCTGCGCACGATCTCGTCCTGCTCGGGCTGGATGGTGGCGACGATGTCACGCATCGGTCCGACACGCGGGCGCTCGATCTCGCGCTGGAGCAGCTTGCTGGTGTGCGCCGCCTCCGCCGGGTCGGAGAGGTGCTCGTCCTCGTAGGCGGTGAGGTCGCCGCCGGTGTAACCGAAGCGGCGGCGCAGCCCGACGTCCATCGGGTCCTTCTTCGAGGCCCGGTAGAACGGCTGCGAGACCGGCGCCCGCCAGTCGATGACCATCGGGTCCCCGCCGGCGTCGTGCACGTGCCGGCGCCCGATGTAGAACTGCTCCCCCTCCGCGCCCTCGGCCCGCTCGGCGCCGGGAGCGTGCAGGTAGTCCAGCCGGCCGAAGAACAGCGGGGTGTCGCTGAGGTCGGCCAGCGCCTTGATCCGCTCGCCGATCTGACGCTCCAGGATCTGGGCGTTGACCCAGTTCGCGGTGACGTCGCGGATGTCGAGGGACTCCGCGTCCTCGCGCATGGCACGCAGGGCGCCCCGGGAGGAGGCGAGGTGGGCGCGTTCGCGGGCGAGCGGATCGCCGTCGACAGACGTGGGCGCTGCGGGCGCTGCGGGCGATGTGGACGGCGTGGACGGCGTGGACAAGGGGGTGCCTCCGGACCGGCTGAGGGGGGCGCTGCGGTGAGTCCGTCCGGTTTCCGTCCGGACGGCGGCACTCCGGGAAGGGAGGCGGGCAAGAGCGGAGATTGTAGGTGAACCGGGGAGGGGCGGGCCAACGCATTAATCCGGGCCCCCGCCCCGCACCCCGAGGACGGCCCCCCGTCCCGTAGGGGACCACCCCGCCGAAAGGTGTACCCGGGGACTACCCCGAATGGGGACCTGCGACCGATGCCCCCTTTATGCCCCGGGTCGCATCATGGAGACATGAGTGCTGCGACCCTCACCCCGGCCCCCGGTCGCCCGTCCGGCGCGACCTCCCTGTCCGATACGCCCGACCTGCACCGCCACCGACTCGGCGACGCCCTGCGCGCCGTGAAGGTCTTCGCGAGCGCCGCCTTCGACGTGATCATCCTCGGCGAGTACGGCGAGTACGGCGAGGAGGCGGGCATCCGCCGCCGTAGGTGACCAGAGCCCCTCAGGCCTCACCCGCGAGCAGCTCGTCCGCGTCCATGATCCGGTACGCGTATCCCTGTTCCGCCAGGAAGCGCTGGCGGTGCGCCGCGAAGTCCTGGTCCAGGGTGTCCCGGGCCACCACCGAGTAGAAGTGGGCCTGGTGGCCGTCCGCCTTCGGGCGCAGCACACGGCCCAGACGCTGGGCTTCCTCCTGCCGGGAGCCGAAGGTGCCCGACACCTGGATGGCGACCGTCGCCTCCGGCAGGTCGATCGAGAAGTTCGCGACCTTGGACACCACCAGCACGCTGATCTCGCCCTCCCGGAAGGCGTTGAAGAGCTTCTCGCGCTGCGCGTTCGAGGTCTCGCCCTTGATCACCGGGGCGTTCAGATGCTCGCCCAGCTCGTCCAGCTGGTCGATGTACTGGCCGATGACCAGGATCTGCTGCCCCGCGAAGCGGCGGACGAGCGCCTCCGTCACCTTCCGCTTCGTCGCCGTCGTCGCGCAGAAGCGGTACTTCTCCTCCGTCTCGGCGGTCGCGTACGCCAGCCGCTCGGAGTCCGTCAGATTGACCCGGACCTCCACACAGTCCGCGGGCGCGATGTAGCCCTGCGCCTCGATCTCCTTCCACGGCGCGTCGAAGCGCTTCGGTCCGATCAGGGAGAACACGTCGGACTCACGGCCGTCCTCGCGGACGAGGGTCGCGGTCAGCCCGAGCCGGCGGCGCGCCTGGAGATCCGCCGTGAACTTGAAGACCGGCGCCGGCAGCAGGTGCACCTCGTCGTAGAGGATGAGCCCCCAGTCCCGGGAGTCGAACAGCTCCAGGTGCGGGTAGACGCCCTTCCGCCGGGTCGTCAGCACCTGGTACGTGGCGATGGTGACGGGCCGGATCTCCTTCCTCGTCCCGCTGTACTCGCCGATCTCCTCCTCGGTCAGCGACGTCCGCTTCACCAGCTCGTGCTTCCATTGCCGCGCGGAGACGGTGTTCGTCACCAGGATCAGCGTCGTCGACTTCGCCTGGGCCATCGCCCCGGCGCCGACGAGGGTCTTGCCCGCACCGCACGGCAGGACCACGACCCCGCTGCCGCCGTGCCAGAAGTTCTCCACCGCCTGCTTCTGGTAGGGCCGCAGCGCCCAGCCGTCCTCGGCCAGCTCGATCGGGTGCGCCTCGCCGTCGACGTACCCCGCGAGGTCCTCGGCCGGCCAGCCCAGCTTCAGCAGCGTCTGCTTGATCTGCCCGCGCTCGGAGGGATGCACGGCCACGCTGTCCGGGTCGATCCGCACACCCACCAGCGGAGCGACCCGCTTGGAGCGCAGGATCTCCTCCAGCACCGGCCGGTCGGTGGTGGTGAGCACGAGCCCGTGCGCCGGGTGCTTGCTCAGGGTCAGACGGCCGTAGCGGTCCATCGTCTCGGCGATGTCGACGAGCAGCGCGTGCGGCACCGGGTAGCGGCTGTACTGCACGAGCGCGTCCACGACCTGCTCGGCGTCGTGCCCGGCGGCCCGCGCGTTCCACAGCCCCAGCGGCGTCAGCCGGTAGGTGTGGATGTGCTCCGGCGCCCGCTCCAGCTCCGCGAACGGCGCGATGGCACGGCGGCAGTCGTCCGCCTGCTCGTGGTCGACCTCCAGGAGCAGAGTCTTGTCCGACTGGACGATCAGCGGTCCGTTCACGTACGCCATCCCTTCGCGCGGCCCTTCCGCACGGGCCAAACCTCCAGTGTGCCGTACGACGCGCCGGAGCGGGGGTCCGCTTCTTCCCGGCGGCCCCGCGCAACCCTGACCTGCGTTCGTGGGTCTGACCGGGGGAGCAGCGCGATGTACGCGACGCGGTGGGGAGTCACGGTATGTCGGTCCTGTCGTTCCGCAGAGGCGCGGTCGGCGTGGGAGCCGCGGCGGTCCTGGCGGCCACGGGCACCTGGGTGATGTGGCCCGCGGCCATCGACGGAAGGCTGTGGAGCGAGGTGCGGCCGGTGATCGAGGCCAGGATCGCGGCGGAGTCACGGGGCGGCCGCGAGGGCGAGACGGTGCCCGCGCTCGACACACGCTGGTTCTGCCGCGCCGAGGCACTCGAACTGGAGGAACACGCGGGCGAGGTGCGGGCCGGCGTCAACACGCTGTGCGTCGAGTACGGGGTACAGGACGACAACCTGGTCGAGTGCGGCGCCGGACAGTACCCGCAGGTGGTCCGGCTGGAGCGGGACGAGACGGCCGCCGGGGGCTACCGGGTCGTCGCCCGGGAGGAACCGCCGGACGGCGCCGGGTACGCGCGGTGGACGGAGTCCCACTTCGGGGTCTTCACCAGGTCCTCCCTCCAGGACCCGATGTCCTCCCGCACCCTGGAGGCCACCGCCCGCGCCCACTTCGGCCTGCCCGTGGACGCCACGGTCGGGGAATGCTGACCGGACGGCCGACTGCCCGCCCCCGCCCCCGCCCGGCCAGGCCCGGCCAGGCCCGGCCAGGCCCGGCCCCCGACTGACTCCGCCCGGCCCCGACCGACCTCGCCCGATACCGACTGACTTTCGCGCGACCTGGCTCGGCACCGCCTGCCCTCGCTCGGCACCGCGCCCGCTCGCTCGGCTCCCCGCGACCTCGCGGAAGGCTCCGGGGGTCGCGGCGGCCACGGCGAGCGCGGACGGACGTCAGTCGTCCGCCAGTTCCGCGACCCCCGTGATCCGGTGCAGCGGATACGTGCGGACCTCGTCCGCCGTGTGGTCGTACGCCGTCACGAAGCCGCCCTCCACCCGCACCGGCGCGATGACGCGCTGGCTGGCGGTGCCCTCGGCGTTGACGTAGCCGACCCACAGGGCCTCACCGGTCAGGACGGCGGCCTGCATGGTCGCGAGGGTCTCGGCCGAGCTGGTCCGGGGAAGTTCGCCGGGGGCGAGCGGGGCGGCGTCGTCGGTCGCCTTGCGGGGGGCGGTGGCGGCCAGGTCACCGGCCCGGATCGCGCGGATCGCCGCGGTGAGCAGCGTGGTGTCGGGAACCGGCGGCCCGTCCGGCACCGGCTCCGGAGCCGTACGGGGCGGCGTGCGGTGGGCATGCGCCCGAGTGATCAGGACGTCCCCCTCGGCCGACTCGGCGGCGGGCGCGAAACCCATCGCCCGCAGGCCCTCGAGGAGGGCCGCAGGGTCGGCCTGGGTGGCGAGCACCGTCGGGGCCAGGCGGCGCAGACGCAACGCGGCGGCACGCTTGTCGGCGAGGATCTCGTTCAGCAGGGCGTCGTCGTCGCAGCGGACGTAGGCCGAGGCCGCGCCCACCCGCAGATGGCCGTGCCGCCGGGCCACGTCGTCGATCAGGTACGCCAACGGCTGCGGCACCGGCGTACGGGAGTGCTCGGTGAGGAAGGCCTGAAGGTCGGAGGCACTGCGGCCGGCGTCCAGGGCGCGGCGCACCGAACCCGGGGTGAAGCGGTAGACCGTCGCACCGCCCTTCGACTCGACGTCCGCGAGAACGCTCAGCACATCGGCCAGCGGGCGCCGCAGCGGGCCGGGGGCGACCGCGGTCAGATCCGCCTGGAGCAGGACGTGGTCCAGGGGCTCGGGGAGCAGCGGCGCGAGCAGCCGGGCGGCGGCCGCGGTGGCCACGGCCTGCTCGGCGGGCGAGAGGGGCGCGGCCGGGGCACCGGCGGCGCTCGCGCGGTGCGGGACGGGCAGCTTGTCGCCGGGGCCGCTCGGGGCGGCGGCAGCGCCGGCCGTGGCGGTGGTGAGACCGGCGGCGGTGGTGGGGGACGGGGCCGATCCGGCCGCGGAACGTGCCCCCAGCAGGGCCCGCCCGTGCGCCGACAGCGCACCCCGGCCGGTCACGCCCAGCAGCTCGGCCTCGGTCAGCGTCCAACGGGCCAGCCGGGACCGCAGATCGTCGTCACCCGGCGAACCCTGAGCACCCGGCGAACCTTGCGAGCCCTGCGCACCCTGGTGACCCGGTGCGCTCTGCTGCCCCTGCGCTCCGCGCAACGGGCGCTCCCAGCGCAACCGGGCCAGCACCGCCTCCGGATCCGGTGCGGCGCCCTCCGGCAGCCCGGCCAGCAAGGCCAGCACCCGATGACGCACCTCCGGCGCGGCGGACCGGTCCAGGCCCGGCCCCAGCGCCGACAGCGCCCGCTCCTTCAGATCCCGGCCGCCGACCACCCCGGACGTCCGGGTCGCCGCCAGCCACGCCTGCGCCAGCTGGGCCCACCGGTCGGCGGGCGGCCGTTCCAGCCACTCGTCGTACTCCGGCGTGGCCGCGTACCGCTCGTCGGCCTCCCCGTCGGAGGCGAGCAGCCCGGCCGCGTACGCCAGCTCCACCCAGAACGCGGCCATCGGCTCCGACACGTCGAGAGCGACGGCCGTCCGCTTGAGGTCCCGCACGCTCAGCCCGCCGGCCCGCAGCACCGCGGGACCGCCCTCGTGCCAGTCCTTCAGCAGCTCCTCCACGGTCGCCAGCGCCGTGTAGGCCTGCCCGGCCGCCGTCGCGTCCACCACCTGGGGACGATGCGTGGCGCCCGCCTCGACGGCCGGCGGCACCGGCTCGGCCGTGCGGTGGGCCCGGCCCCCGCGCAGATGCAGGGCGACCTCCCGAGGCAGCACGACGGTCCCGGGCGCCGTCGGCAGCAGCAGCCCACGATCGAGCAGCCAGCGCAGCCGCGCCGCCGGATCGGCCGTGACCTGTCCGTACGGCGGCCCCCACATCAGCCGCTTCAGGACGTCGACGGAGTCGGCCGGCGCCTTCGCCAGCAGGGCGCTCATCTTCTTGCGGTGGCTGAACAGGGCGGTGAGCGCCCCGACGGCGGACACCGAGTCATGCGTGGACGGCAGCCCCGCCGTCGCCACCAGCTCCTGGATCCGGCCCGGCGACATGCCCGCCGTCGCCTCCCGCACGCTCGGCCCCAGCCCCGTCGGCGACGGGTGCTGCGCGGACGGCGCGAGCAGCTCCCGGGCGGTGCGCACGAGACGGAGGCTGCCTTCGTCACCCCAGACCAGGGCCTGTTCGCGCAGGGCCGCCAGGGCGCCGGGCAGGGCGTCGGCGACTGCCTGGTCACCGGCGTCGCCCGCCATCAGCCCGAGCAGCTCGGCGTACGTCGCCGGATCACCGGCCACGGCCAGCGCCTCCGCGGTCTGGAGGGCGAAACGGTCGAGCCGCTCCAGCGCGCGGACGACGGAGGCGCGGGTCGCTGCGCGGGTGGCGAGCTGGGTGAGGTCGGTGGGGACCGGGGTGATGAGGTCGGGGCGGGCGCGCAGGAGTGCGGCAAGGGACGCGTCGTCCCGGGCGCGGAGCGCTGCCGCTAGGGAGCGGGGGGCCCGCTGGTCCTCGGTGCTCATCTTGCCCACGGTAGCGGTTGGCGTCCCCCGGGGGCTGCGCCCCCGGACCCCCGCTTCGGCCCTGAAAGGGCCTTGTCCTCGATCGCCGGACGGGATGAACGGTGCGACCGGCACCCGACCGCCGACGTTCCGACCGCCGGCCGCGCACCGGGCGGGTGACGCGGACCGGCGCTCGACCTTCGGCGTTCCCGGGGGCTGCGTGGCGTGAGCGGCACTCGATCGCCGGCCTCGCACACGTCGCGCGATGTGAGGCGCTGCGGATCGGCGGTGTCCCGTGGGCTGGTTCGGGCGGGGGTGCGCGATAGCGTCTTCCCGTGGGGATCGAGAGCGACCAAGTCGTCTACGAGTATCTGAGCCGGGTCGGGGATGTCGCGCAGCAGCGGCAGTTGTCGTCGGCCACGCGGATGCGGCTCGTCTCCGAGCTGCGCAACGAGATCGACCGGCGCCGGGCGAAGGCGGCCGTCGACTCGCCCGCCGCCGTCCGCCGCATCATCGACCGCCTCGGCAGCCCGGACGACATCGTCGCGGCCGCTGTCGACCGGGGCGGCGACGCGCCGCAGACGCCGGCGCCCTCCGTACCCGTACAGCGTGACCGCGAGGAGGAGCCGGAGCCGCCGAAGAGAATCAGGCGCGTGCCGCGGCCCCGGACCGGCGCGCCGCCCCCCGCCGCCCCCTCCGACGTCGCGTCCCCGCCGCACCGCGCGCCCGCGCACGAGCTGGGGGACAGCCGCGAGACGCCCGACTGGTGGCTGAACGAGCCGACCCCGCTGGGCATCGGCGAGGACGTGCCCGGGTTCGTCGGCGGAGTGGAGATCCCGGACCTGCTCAAGCCCCCACGGCCCAGGAAATTGGAAGAGGAGCGGGAGGAGCGGGAGAAGCGGGAGGAGGCCGCGGGGGAGCCGGGTGCGGACGAGGACGGCGGTCGGCCGCGCCGGCGCCGGCTTCGGCTGCTTCGCCGCCCGCCCGCCGGGGAGCGGGCCCGCTGGAGCAACCCCCTGCTGCTGATCGCCGCCGCCTGTCTCGTCGTCGGCGCGGTCCTCGGGAACTGGTTCGGGCTGATCCTGGGGTGGCTCATCGCCTACGCCTCGCGCCGGCTGACCGAACGCGAGACGAAGTTCGCCGTGATGGGGCTGCCGGGGCTGGCGCTCACGGCCGGACTCGTCTGGCTGTGGGGACGGTCCGAGGGGCGCTGGGGCGACCCCATCGCGGACGGGCACATGAACGACGCCGTCGCCCAGACCTGGCCGTGGGTGATCCGGGGTGCGGCCGTCGCGTCGGCGCTGTTCCTGGTCTGGCGGTCACAGAAACCGAGGTAGGAAGCGTGTACCGGCCAGGCAGAATGGGCCGCATGACGTCACCCGCGCTCACCGTCGGCTTCGACCTCGACATGACCCTCATCGACTCCCGGCCCGGCATCCGCGCCACCTACCTGGCGCTCGCCGAGCGGACGGGGACGTACATCGACGCCGACCTGGTGGTCACCCGTCTCGGGCCACCGCCCGAGACGGAACTCGCCCACTGGTACCCGGCGGAGCGGATCGCGGCCGTGGCCGACCTGTACCGCTCGCTGTACCCCGAGCACGGCGTCACCGGCGCGACCGCGCTGCCCGGCGCCCGCGAGTCGATCGAGGCGGTACGGGCGGCCGGCGGGCGCGCGATCATCGTCACCGCCAAGCACGAGCCCAACGCCAAGCTCCAGGTGGAGCACCTGCGCCTCGGCCCCGACGCGGTCATCGGCGACCTGTGGGCCGAGCAGAAGGCGCAGGCGCTGCGCGAGCACGGCGCGAGCGTCTACGTCGGCGACCACGTGGGCGACGTGCGCGGCGCGCGTGCCGCCGGGGCGCTGTCGGTCACCGTGCCGACCGGGCCGGTCGGTGCGGAGGAACTGCGGACGGCCGGTGCGGATGTCGTGCTCACCGACCTCACCGAATTCCCGGCCTGGCTCTCCGGCCACCTGGCCGACTACCCCGCCGCACCCCGCGCCTGACGCCGGCCCGCGGCGATCGACCGCAGGACACCGGCGCCCGCGACGAGGAAACCGACGCCCATGAGCATGCTCATTCCGAACATGTACGTCGGAAAAGGCGAGGCGTCGAAGAAAAGCGGGGCGACAGTGACCAGTGTGGCCACGGCGCCGACGAAGAAGACGATGGCGCCGGCACGGATCAGTCGGTCACCGGGAGCGGCGGAATTCGTTTGGGTTTTGTCACGCACCGGACCAGGGTAGTTCCCTGCCCGAAGAGTCGAGAAGCAGCTTCGGGCAGCTGCGCGACGTGCCTACCGGCAAAGGTGTACCGGTCGGTCAGGCATGTGGTTCCGGCCAGCCTTCTCTCATGACACCCGGCCTGGGTCACCTCGCCTGTCTGCGCCTGTCCGCCGACTCCGACGGCAGTACGTCGTGTGCGTGGAAGGGGGTTTCGACCTGTCCACCCCTCAGGGAAAGACGACGGCTCGCATGACAGCCGTCTTCGCCGAGGCCGAGTGGGACACGATCCAGGCACGCGTCCTCGACGGCGTCCAGAGCCGTCTGGAGAACCGTTCGTGGCTTACCGGCGCTCCCCGTCACTTTGAGCCTCTGTCGACGCAGGCGGAGGCTCAGCCTCGTTTTAAGGCATGTCGAGGTGGAGAGACCCCCGGTAAGGTTGCACGACGGCTAGTTCAACGGCGTCCGGGTCAGTCCGGGAGTGATCGAGGGAGTGTGTGCTTTGCCGACTGGCAAGGTCAAGTGGTTCAACACCGAGAAGGGCTTCGGCTTTCTCTCCCGTGACGACGGCGGTGACGTCTTCGTCCATTCCTCCGTCCTGCCTGCCGGAGTCGAGGCACTGAAGCCGGGCCAGCGAGTGGAGTTCGGCGTCGTCGCCGGACAGCGCGGCGACCAGGCGCTCTCCGTCGTCATTCTCGACCCGACCCCCTCGGTCGCCGCCGCACAGCGCAAGAAGCCCGACGAACTGGCCTCCATCGTCCAGGATCTGACCACGCTCCTCGAGAACATCACGCCGATGCTCGAGAGGGGCCGTTACCCGGAGAAGACCTCCGGCAAGCAGATCGCCGGTCTGCTGCGTGCGGTCGCCGACCAGTTGGACGTCTGACCGGTACCGGCCGACGGGAATTCCGTATCCGGCGAGGGTGTGGGTGTGGGTGTCACGGGAAATCGAGCGCGTCCGGACCGAGGGGCGGCAACAGCCCCTCGGCCGCCGCGCGCGTCAGCAATCCCCGGACCGCGGCATAGCCGTCCTCGCCCAGGTCCGCCGTGAACTCGTTGACGTACAGACCGATGTGCCGGTCCGCGACGGACGGGTCCATTTCCTGGGCGTGTTCCATGACGTACGGGCGGGAGACCTCGGGGGCGTCCCAGGCGGCGCGTACGGACGCGCGGATCGAGTCGGCGAGCCGGGTGAGGGTCTGGCCGCCCAGTGAGCGCTTGGCGATGATGGCGCCGAGCGGGATCGGCAGACCGGTCACGGACTCCCAGTGCTCGCCCATGTCCGCGAGCTTGCGCAGCCCGTAGTCGCGGTAGGTGAAGCGGGCCTCGTGGATCACCAGCCCCGCGTCGACCTTTCCGTCCCGCACGGCCGGCATGATCTCGTGGAACGGCATGACGACGATCTCGCCGACGCCCCCCGGGACCGTCTCCGCCGCCCAGAGCCGGAACAGCAGGTACGCCGTCGACGTCTCGCTCGGCACGGCGACCGTGCGCCCGGCCAGGCCCCCGGCGCCGACGGCGGGGGAGGCGCCCCCGGCCCCGGCCTCGCGGGTCAGCACCAGCGGCCCGCAGCCCCGGCCCAGCGCGCCACCGCACGGCAGCAGCGCGTACTCGTCGAGGACGTACGGCAGCACGGCGTACGACACCTTCAGCACGTCGAACTCGCCGCGCTCGGCCATGCCGTTGGTGATGTCGATGTCCGCGAACGTCACGTCGAACCCGGGCGCGCCCGGCACCCGGCCGTGGGCGAGGGCGTCGAAGACGAACGTGTCGTTCGGGCAGGGCGAGTACGCGATCTTCAGATGGTCACCGGTCATGTGGGTTCCAACTCTCCAGGACGGGGGTGAGCTTCCCGAAGGCCGTGGTCAGGGCGGCGAGCGCCGCGCCGATGCGCCAGGTGTCGCGGTCGCGCGGGCCGACGGGGTTGGAGACCGCGCGGATCTCCAGCACGGGTACGCCGTGCGCGGCGGCGGCCTCGGCGACCCCGAAGCCCTCCATGGCCTCGGCCAGGGCACGGGGGTGCGTCTCGCGCAGGACGGCGGCCCGGGCGGCGCTGCCGGTGACCGTGGAGACGGTCAGGACGGCGCCGGTCAGCGCCCCGGTTGCGGCCGCGGCCTCCCTTACGAGGGATTCGGGCGGACGGTGGGTGACGGCGCCGAAGCCCAGGTCGGTGACGGGCAGGAAGCCGTCGGCGGTCTCGGCGCCCAGGTCGGCGGCGGTGATCTCGTCGGCGAGGACCAGGGAGCCGACGGGGGCGGCGGGCGCGAAGCCGCCGGCGATGCCCGTCGAGACGACGAGGCCGTAGGGGTCGCCGCTCAGCGCGGCGGCCGTGAGGGCGGCGGAGACGGAGGCGGCGGCCAGGGCCGGGCCGACCCCGGCGGCGAGGAGGTCGAGGGTCTCGCCCGTGCGGTGCAGGGTGACACCCGGCAGGCGCGCCTGTGTGCCGGGGCCGGGCAGCGCCCGGGCCACCGCGTCCCGTTCGGCGGGGACCGCGGTGGCCACGAGGACGCGGATGCGGGACGTGGTCAGTCGTCCTTCTTGAGCTTGAACGACCACAGGCCGGTGACCGCCTGGCTGTCCTTCTTCCCGTCGCCGGCCTTGATGGAGACGAGGGTGGAGTCGCCCTGGGCGCCGTACTGGGCGTTGAAGAACACGCTGCCCGGGATCGTGCGGTAGGTCTTGTCGCTGTCCTCGGTGAGCGGCTGACCGTTCATCAGGATCGTCCAGCGCTTGTCGGCCACGTCGGGGTCGACGCCGAAGCGGACGGTCTCGTCCGGGTCGACGGTGATCGACTTGATGTCCTTGTCGGCGAGGCACTTGGTCAGCGCGGCGGCCTGGAGGGTGTCGCCCTCCCCGCCACAGGTGGCCTCGGCGCTGACCGAGGTGCGGCCGACGGTGATCGTGGACAGCGGCGTCGGCTTGTCGCAGGCCGACAGGACGAGCAGTCCGGCGGAAACGGCGCCGGCGGCGGCGACGACGCGGCGGCGTCGCGCGACGCCAGGTACATCAGCGGCTCCGCCGCGGGGCATCGTGGTCATGGCGGAAGGCTATCGGGCACGTCCAGCCGTCTCTTTACGTGGGGGGCCGCGTGGCTGTGTGTTGCGCCACGCGGTTACGCCACGCGGGGTTGCGCGCCGCCCCCGTGCCGCACCGAGGACAGCAGGCCGCGGACCGTGGTCAGCCAGCCCAGCGCGACCACGGCGGCGGCCACCGACAGGCCGAGCGCGCCGTTGAGGGGCATCACGATGCCGACCGCGCCGCCGAACACCCAGCACACCTGGAGCAGCGTCTCCGAGCGGGCGAACGCCGAGGTGCGCACCAGCTCGGGCACGTCCCGCTGGATCAGCGCGTCCAGCGACAGCTTGGCGAGGGCCTGTGAGAACCCGGCGACCGCCGCCATGCAGGCCACCAGGAACGCCCCGAAGAACACCGCGGCGGTGATCGCGGCGCCGAGCACGACGGCGACGACGGTCACGATGATCAGCTCCGGGGCCTTGGAGCGCAGCCAGGCCCCCACGGCGGTCCCGAGCGCGTTGCCCACGCCGGCCGAGACCGCCACCATGCCGAGCGACACGGCCGCGCTCTGTCCGGTCAGCGGGTGTTCGCGCAGCAGGAACGCCAGGAAGAAGGTGAGGAATCCGGACAGCCACCGCAGGGCGGCGTTGGCGCCGAGGGCGTGCGTGACGGCGATGCCGACGGTCCTGAGGCCCGGCCGTTTCACCGGCTGCCGGTGTGGACCGTGCAGGTGCTGCTCGTCGGCGGCGAGCAGGGCGACGGCCTCGCCCTTGGCGGAGTCGACCTTGCGGGGCAGGGAGAAGGACAGGAACGTGCCGGCCACGAAGATCAGGAAGGCGCCGTAGAGCGGGTAGCGCGGGCCGAGGGCCTGGAGTCCCGCCCCGACGGGCGCGGCGATCCCGGTGGCGAGGAGGCCGCCGAGGGTGACCCGTGAGTTGGCCTTGACCAGGGAGAACCGGGGTGGCAGCAGCCGGGGCACCACGGCGCTTCGGACCACCCCGTACGCCTTGGAGGCGACGAGCACGCCGAGCGCGGCCGGGTACAGCTCGATACTGCCGGTGACGACGGCGCCGGACAGGATGAGCGCGAGGAGCGCCCGGGCCAGCATGGCGCCGGCCATGGCGGCGCGCCGGCCGTGCGGGATCCGGTCGAGCAGGGGGCCGATGACGGGGGCGAGGACGGTGAAGGGGGCCATGGTGATGGCGAGGTAGAGCGCGACGCGTCCGCGGGCCTCGTCCGTGGGGACCGAGAAGAACACGGTGGAGGCCAGCGCGATGGTGATCATGACGTCGCCGGCGCCGTTCACGCCGTGCAGCTCGATCAGCTTGCCGAGGCCGGACTCGCCGGCGCCGTGCGCGTGGGTGGCCTTCCGGATTCCGCGGGCGGTGCCGGTGAACGGGAAGTGCAGGGCACGGCCCACCGCGCGGACGGACCCGCTCATCCGGCCCGAACCGCTCACCCGGCTCCTCCCCTTGTTCCCCTTCGTCGCACCGATCCCGGTGGCGCCCTGGGGTGTCCTTGCGGCTGCCACCCCGTCATAGTGCCCCGGAAAAGCGGTACGTAGTGCGGTTACCGCGCGTATGGGCGTGTGATCGTCCCCGCGCCGGGCCGCCCAGGAGGTGGTTCGGGGGTCGTTCGGCGGTGGTTCGACGGCTTCTGTGAGCGGTAAACGTCCCGTCGGTGTAGGCCGAGCGTCCGCGAGCAGGTAGCGTGCGTAGCGCGCCGTGGCGATTGTTCTCGGCCGCGCGCCTCCCGGCCATCCCGCAGAATGGATGACAGCAGGCGCGCCCGAGCGCGATCGGGCGCGAACGTCGACGCGGCCCTCCCCCAGTGCCTCTGAGCCTGGGAGGTACCTCCAGCCGCTCCGTTCGCACCCGCCGCCTTCAGGCCGGCGCACCGAGAGACGGCGTAGGAGAGAAGCGATACCTGTGAGCGCAGCGACCACGCGAAGCCGCACCCCCGACCGCCTGTGCGCCGAGGCCGTCGACCTCGCACGCGCCGCAGCCGAGGAGGCTGCCGCCCCCGGCGTGGTCGGCGAGCATGCGGGGATGGTCTCCGAGGGCGACCGGGTGGTCACCCACTATTTCGAGTGCAAGGAGCTGGGCTACCGCGGCTGGCGTTGGGCGGCGACGGTGGCACGGGCGTCGCGCGCCAAGGTCGTCACGCTCGACGAGGTGGTGCTGCTGCCCGGTCCGGACGCGGTCCTGGCCCCCGAGTGGGTTCCGTGGAGCGACCGGCTGCGTCCGGGTGACATGGGCCCCGGCGACCTGCTGCCCACGGACGCGGAGGACCTGCGTCTGGAGCCCGGCTACACCGGTGAGGACGATCCGCGTCTGCAGCCGGGTTACTTCGACTCGGACGAGCCGACGCCGAACTCGCCCCTCTCCGAGGAGATGGCCGAGCTGGTGGAGGCGGAGGACGCGGAGGTGACGCCGGCCCCGCCCGCGGCGCTTCCGGCGGCCCCGCGCCGGGGCACCATCGCCGCGGTCGCCGAGGAGCTGGGCCTGCGGCGCGCCCGGGTCCTCTCCCGCTACGGTCTGCACACCGCGGCGGACCGCTGGGAGGACGGCTTCGGCCCCAAGACCCCCATGGCCCAGGCGGCCCCCGCGTCCTGTGTGAGCTGCGGTTTCCTCACGCCCATCGGCGGCTCCCTCGGTCAGGCCTTCGGCGTGTGCGCCAACGAGTTCTCCCCGGCGGACGGCCGGGTGGTCTCGCTGGCCTACGGCTGCGGCGGTCACTCGGAGGCGGCGGTCATGCCGACGCCCCCGCGGCCCGCGCCGCCGGTGATCGACGAGACCCGGGTCGACCCGTTCCCCCTGCGCCCGGCCCCGGATTCGGGGTCGGTGCCGGACACGACGGACGAGGACACGGCGGAACTGGGCCACTCGTAGGGCACGCCCTCGGGGCGTCGGGCCGCCTGGTGCCAGGGGTCGCCTGGGGCTTGGGCCGCCTGGGGCTTGGACCCTCTGAGTCCTCCGCTGGTCCTCCGGCTTCCGGAGTCCTTTGGCTTCGGGTGTTCTCGGGCCTCCGTGTTCTGGGCCCCTGGTTCTGCGGCCCCTGGTGTTCCCGGGCCCTTCGCGTCCTCCGGCCGCACTCGTGCCAACGGGCGTGTGCCCACGCTTGTTGGCCAACGGGTTGGCCAACGGGTTGACTAGCGGGTTGACCAGCGCGGCCGGCGGCCGGCGCCCTCGACTGTTCGCCGGAGCCGAGCCGTCGCCCGGGACTCCCGGAGCCTGCGGCGCCGCCACCGGCGCCGAGGGCGCCTCCGGACGTTTCCGTGGTTCCCGGGTGGTCCAGGTGGGGTTCGTCCCGCCTTGCTCGCCGTCCGGTCCGCAGTCGTTGTGTGATTGTGATGTGGGAGGTGTCCGGGGTAAGGGCACGGTCTCGCGGGGCGTTCTGTCGTCACTCCGCCGCGCGGTACCTTCGAGCCCACGCCGATGAGGAGAGTGAACGTGAGCAAGTTCGTGCGGCCGGCACCCGAGGGCGCGGACCCCTTCGGCACGGCCCGCCTGCGTCGCGGAGTCCTGGACGCCTGGGCGACGAGCCCCGCCCGTTTCCGGGAGGACGCCAACGCCGAGGAGGACCTCGTCCTCGGCGGGTACCGGGACCGGCTCGTCGTCGAGCTTGCTCAGAACGCCGCCGACGCCGCGGCCCGGGCCGGCGTGCCGGGGCGGCTGCGGCTCACCCTGCGGGACGGTGTTCTCGTCGCCGCCAACACCGGCGCACCCCTGGACGCCACCGGGGTGGAGTCCCTCGCCACCCTGCGCGCCTCCGCCAAGCGCGAGGCCCGGCAGTCGGCCGTGGCCGTCGGGCGGTTCGGTGTCGGCTTCGCCGCCGTGCTCGCCGTCACCGACGAGCCGGCCGTCGTGGGGCGGCACGGCGGCGTCCGCTGGGACCTGGCCGAGGCCCGCGCGCTCGCCTCCGAGACCGCCCGGCACAGCCCGGGGCTCGGCGACGAGGTCCGGCGCCGGGACGGGCACGTGCCCCTGCTCCGGCTCCCCTTCGCCGCCCAGGGCACCGCTCCCGACCCGTACGACACGGCCGTCATCCTGCCGCTGCGGGACACCGCCGCCGCCGACCTCGCCGAACGGCTCCTGACCGCCGTCGACGATGCCCTCCTCCTCGCCCTCCCGGGCCTGGAAGAGGTCGTGATCGAGATCGGCGACGACGCGCCCCGCGTCCTGCGCCGGGACACCGACGCCGGCGACGACGCCCTCACCGTGGTTGCGGACACGCGGGACGGGACCACCCGCTGGCGGGTCGCCGCCGCGCACGGCCCGCTCGCGCCCGACCTCCTCGTCGACCGCCCGGTGGAGGAGCGGCTGCGCCCCCACTGGTCGGTCACCTGGGCCGTACCGGTCGACGACGACGGTGCGCCCGTCCGGCCCCGGACCACCCCCGTCGTGCATGCCCCCACCCCCAGTGACGAGCCCCTCGGCGTCCCCGCCCTGCTCATCGCGTCCTTCCCGCTCGACACCACCCGCCGGCACGCCGCGCCCGGTCCGCTCACCGACCATCTGGTGCGGTGCGCGGCGGACGCGTACGCCGAACTCCTCGCCGGCTGGCGGCCGGTGGGCGCCGGGATCATCGATCTCGTGCCCGGCCCGCTGGGCAAGGGGGAGCTCGACGGGGCGCTGCGTCAGGCGATCCTGGAGCGGCTGCCGCGGACCGCCTTCCTGCCGCCCGCCGTCCGGCCCGTCCCCGAGGACGCCCAGGACCCGGGCGTGGACGTGGACGTGGTCGAGTTCCCGGAGGCGCTCCGCCCCCGGGACGCCGAGGTCGTCGAGGGCGCGGGCGCCGAGACCGTACGGGTGCTGGCGGAGGTGCTGCCCACCCTGCTGCCCGCCGGGCTGGAGCGGCGCGTCGAGCTGCGGACGCTGGGCGTCGCCCGGATCCCGCTCGCCGACGCCGTGGACCGGCTGGCGGGCCTGGAGAAGGACCCGGAGTGGTGGTACCGGCTCTACGACAGCCTGGCCGGTGTCGACCCGGACCGGCTGTCCGGGCTCCCGGTGCCCCTTGCCGACGGGCGGACCACCATCGGTCCCCGCCAGGTGCTGCTGCCCACGCCGGAGGCGGTCGGTCCCGACCCGGAGATCCTCGCCCGCCTCGGTCTCAAGGTCGCCCACCAGGCCGCCGCGCACCCCCTTCTGGAGAAGCTGGGCGCGCTGCCGGCCACGCCCCGTGCCGTCCTGACGACCCCGCAGGTGCGGGCCGCCGTGGCCGCGTCCCTGGACGACGACGGTGGTGCCTGGGACGACCAGGACACGCCGGACGCCGAGGAACTCGCCGACACCGTGCTGGCGTTGGTCCGGGACGCCGGACTGGAACCCGGCGACGAGCCCTGGCTCGGCGCCCTCGCGCTGCCCGACGAGGAGGGGGAACTCGTTCCCGCCGGTGAACTGGTGCTGCCGGGCAGCCCGTTCGCCGCCGTCATCCGGGAGGACGAACTCGCCTTCGTCGACGCCGAGCTGGCGGACCGGTGGGGCGAACGGCCCCTCGCGGCCGTGGGCGTCCTCGCGAACTTCGCGCTGGTCCGCGCCACGGACGTCGTCCTCGACCCGGACGAACTGGAGCCCCGCGAGGGTGACTTCGCCGAGCCCGACGACGCGGGTCTGCTGGACGCCGTCGACGTGTGGTGCGAGGACATCCTCGACCGTTTCCCGGACAGCCCGGTGCCCCCCGTCGCCACCGAACTGGTCGCCGTCCGCGACCTCGACCTCGTCGACGAGGACCGCTGGCCCCAGGCCCTCGCGCTGCTCGCCCAGCCGCCTCTGCGGGACGCCCTCACGCAACCGGTCCGGATCCTGCTGCCCGACGGCACCCACGAGGTGGTCCGGCCGTACACCGCCTGGTGGTTGCGCGGGAACCCGGTGCTCGACGGCCGCCGTCCGGCCGGTCTGCTGGCGGCCGGCGGGGACCCGCTGCTGCACGGCCTGTACGAGGAGGCCGACGCGGCCGGCTTCGACGACGAGCAGGTGCTGCGCGCCCTCGGCGTGCGGACCTCCGTGGCCGCGCTTCTCGACGAGCCCGGTGGCGCCGCCGAACTCCTCGACCGCCTGGCCGACCCGGAGCGCCCCGTCACGGCCGCCCAACTGCACGGCCTCTACGGTGCTCTGGCCGACCTGGATCCCGAACAGGTGACTCTCCCGGACGAGTTGCGCGCGGTCGTCGACGGGCGGACCGAGGTCGTGGACGCGGCCGACGCGGTGGTGGTCGACTCGCCCGATCTGCTGCCCTTCACCGAGGGCGTGGCGCTGCTTCCGGTGCGGCCGTCGCGGGCCGCCGAACTGGCCGAACTGTTCCAGGTGCGGCGGCTGAGCGAGTCCGTGACCGGGCGGGTGGACTCCGAGGGCGCCGAGCACGACGTACCGGACTCGGTGCGGGTGCTGCTCGGCCCGCTCACGCCCGGCACGTACGTCGAGCACGAGGAGCTCGTCGTGGACGGCGTGGAGATCGACTGGCGGCTGACCGACGACGGCGTCCTGCACGCCGCGACGCTGGAGGGCGTCGCCGCGGGGCTCGCCTGGGCGGCGAGGCAGTGGCCGCGCCGCTTCGAGGTCGCCGCTCTGCTGGAGGACCCGTCACGGACCGCGGAACTGGCCCGCGACCGCTGGTTCGACTGACGCGGGACCGGCCGCGGGGGGCGGCCGGCGACCGGTCGGGGGGCGGGTCGTGGCGGGTGTGAAGATTTTTTCCACGAATCTCACACCGGTCGTACAACCATCCGCCCCCGGCAGGTATCTGATCACTTGAGTCAACAGACTCCACCATCACTTCGGGCCCCGGATGCTACGACGAGCCGTGCGAGCGGCCACCGTCCGGGCCCCTCTCCCCAGGGGGAAACGCATTATGCGCATACGAGCCACCGTGGCCGCCGTCACCGGCGCCCTGGCCCTGTCCGCCTTCGCCGTGCCGGCCGCTCAGGCCACCGGCAGCGACACGCACAACCCGGTCGACACCCTGAAGGCCCTCCACGCGGCCACCTCCGGCAAGAGCGCCTTCACCGGCACCACCGGCGACACCGGCACCCCGTACGCGCTGGACGCCAAGTTCGGCAACGTGCGCATCAACGGCGGCAAGCCGATCGTCGCCGGCACGAGCGCCAAGGTCACCGCCCCGGTCACCTTCACGGTCACGCACGGCGAGGGCGTCGACGTCACCGCGGACGACACCGAGCTGGACCTGGTCATCTACCGCGGCGCGTACGACAACCCGGTCAACATGCTCGTCGGCGACGACTGGCCGTCCTGCACCAACACCTCGGCCACGGTCGCCAGTTGCAAGGGCACGATCGACCTCTACCCGGGTGAGGAGCTGGCCAACGCCGACGCCACCACCTGGAAGGCGCTCGGCTACGTCATCGACTGGAACGACGTCGACCCGTACTCCGACGCCGACATCGACTGGACGAAGGTCGGTTACGCCGAGGGCGACGCCCTGGCCACCACCAAGCTCCAGCGGCTGTCCCGGCTGACGGTCAACGCGGCGCCGGAGCCGGTGAAGAAGGGCGCGACCATCACCGTCACGGGCAGCCTGACCCGTGCCAACTGGGACACCGCCAAGTACAGCGGCTACGCCGGTGTCTACGCCCAGCTCCAGTTCCGCAAGAAGAACTCCACCACCTACACCACGGTGAAGTCGGTCAAGACGACCTCGACCGGCGGTCTGAAGACCACCGTCAAGGCGAGCGTGGACGGCTACTACCGCTACAGCTTCGTCGGCACCACGACCGCCCCGGCGGTCAAGGCCGCGGGCGACTTCGTCGACGTCAAGTAGGACGCCGTGACGCGAACGGCCGGCTCCGGGTCTCCGGGGCCGGCCGTTCGCCGTACCCGCGCGGCTGGTTCGCCGTTCTTTCGCAGCTCTCACCTCCCGCCGACGTCCGTGAAGTAGACGTCCGTGAAGTGGACGTCTTACGCCGGGAAGCGGCGGTCGACCCATCTCCAGGAGAACTCCAGGGCGGCCGCAGCCACCGCCGCCACCCCCACCGCGATCCACGGCATGGTCATCCCGACCAGCTTCAGCGCGAAGAAGTCCTGAAGCCACGGGACCACCAGCACCAGGACGAAGGCCGCGCCCATCGAGGCCACCAGGAGCACCCGCCACCAGGTGTAGGGCCGGGCGATGATCGCCAGCACCCACATCGAGATCAGGAACAGGGTGAGGGTCGCCGCGCTGGTCTCGGCCTCCAGGGAGCCGGTGCCGGTGTAGTGGTGGCGGGCGACCAGATAGGTGGCGAAGGTCGCCACCCCTGCCACCGCCCCGCCCGGGACCGAGTACCGCATCACCCGTCTCACGAAGTGCGGCCGGGCCCGTTCGGTGTTGGGGGCGAGGGCGAGGAAGAAGGCCGGGATGCCGATGGTCAGGGTGGACAGCAGCGTCAGATGCCTGGGCAGGAAGGGGTATTCGACCTGCCAGCACACCACCAGCAGGGCCAGCAGCACCGAGTAGACCGTCTTCACCAGGAACAGCGTCGCCACGCGGGTGATGTTGCCGATGACCCGCCGGCCCTCGGCCACCACGGACGGCAGGGTCGCGAAGCTGTTGTTCAGCAGCACGATCTGCGCGACCGCCCGGGTGGCCTCGGATCCGGAGCCCATCGCCACGCCGATGTCGGCGTCCTTCAGCGCGAGGACGTCGTTGACGCCGTCCCCGGTCATCGCGACCGTGTGCCCGCGCGACTGGAGCGCGCCGACCATGTCCCGCTTCTGCTGCGGGGTCACCCGGCCGAACACCGTGCCCTCGTCCAGCGCCCGGCCCATGCCCTCCGGTTCGGCGGGCAGCCGGCGCGCGTCGACCGTACGGCCGTCCAGCCCGAGCTTCGCGGCCACCGCCCCCACCGACACGGCGTTGTCGCCGGAGATGACCATGGCGCGGACGTCCTGCTCGGCGAAGTAGCGCAGGGTCTCGGCGGCGTCGGGCCGCAGCCGCTGTTCGAGGACGACGAGTGCGGCGGGCTTGGCGCCGCGTGCGGGTTCGGGGTCGTCGAGGTCGCGGGCGGCGCGAGCCAGCAGCAGCACCCGCAGGCCCTGTTCGTTGAGCCGCTCGGTCTCGGCGAGGGCGGGATCGTCGTCGTCCAGCAGCACGTCCGGCGCCCCCAGCAGCCAGGTGCCGTTCTCCCCGTTGCCCTCGCTGAGGCTGGCGCCGCTGTACTTGCGGGCCGAGGAGAAGGGCAGGGACTCGGTGCAGCGCCAGTCCTCGGCGTCCGGGTAGGCGTCGATGATCGCCTGGAGGGAGGCGTTCGGCCGCGGGTCGGACTCGCCGAGGGCGCCGAGCACCCGGCGTACGTACGACTCGTCGTAGCCGTCGAGGGTGCTGAGTCCGGTGACGTCCATGCCACCCTCGGTGAGCGTGCCGGTCTTGTCGAGGCAGACGGTGTCGACGCGGGCGAGGCCCTCGATGGCCGGCAGCTCCTGCACCAGGCACTGTTTTCGGCCGAGCCGGATGACGCCGATCGCGAAGGCGACGGAGGTGAGCAGGACGAGCCCCTCGGGGACCATCGGGACGATGCCGCCGACGGTGCGGGCGATGGACTCCTTGAGGTCGTGGTCCTTGACGAAGAGCTGGGTGACGACCAGGCCGATCGCGGCCGGGACCATCATCCAGGTCACGTACTTGAGGATCGTGGAGATGCCGGAGCGTAGCTCGGAGTGGACGAGCGTGAAGCGGGAGGCCTCCTCGGCGAGCTGGGCGGCGTAGGCCTCCCGGCCGACCTTCGTGGCCTGGAAGGCGCCGCCGCCGGCCACCACGAAGCTGCCCGACATGATCTGGTCGCCCGGCCGCTTGACGACGGGGTCGGCCTCGCCGGTGAGCAGGGACTCGTCGATCTCCAGCCCGTCGGCCTCGACGCACACCCCGTCCACGGCGGCCTTGTCCCCGGGGCCGATCTCGATGAGGTCGTCCAGGACGAGTTCGGAGGTGGAGACCTCGACGGCCGTACGGTCGCGGCGGACGGTGGGCCGGGCCTCGCCGACGACCGCGAGGGAGTCCAGGGTCTGCTTCGCCCGCCACTCCTGGATGATGCCGATACCGGTGTTGGCGAGGATCACGAAGCCGAACAGGCCGTCCTGGATGGGCGCGACGAACAGCATGACCACCCAGAGGACACCGATGATCGCGTTGAACCGGGTGAAGACGTTCGCCCGGACGATCTCGCCGATGGAGCGGCTGCTGCGGACGGGTACGTCGTTCACCTGGCCGCGCGCGACCCGGTCCGCGACCTCGGCGGCGGTGAGGCCGGTCGCCGTCGGCGCGGTTGCGGGTGCGTCGGTGTGGGCCATGGGATCGACGGTACGTGCGGATCAGGGGGTTCACCCCCTGGGGACGCCGAAGATCCGACCTCGGGAGGACGGGCGCGGTGCCGTCCGGTACCGCGGTCGTAGCGCGGCCGGGATCCGCGTGGGGGACAGCCCCTAGTCGGTGGCGGGGTGCACGGGCTCGGTGGGCGGCTCGTTCGCCGCGTCCCGTTTGATCGCGGCGTCCCGCCCGCGGACGTACCAGATGCCGATGAGGCCGAGTCCGGCGCCGGCCAGGCAGGTCCAGATCCACCACAGGTGGCCGTGGTCGTCGTACCAGCCGTAGAAGGGGAGCTGGACGAGGAAGAGGACGAACCAGAGGATCGTGCCGCCGGTGACGGTGGCGACCACGGGGCCCTCCAGGGGTTCCGGCGCCTCGTGTTCAGGGATCCACTTCTTCATGGTGCTCAGCTTACGAGGCGGTCGGGTCTACGCGCGGAGATGGCCGATCCGAACGTTATATGTTCATACTGAAACGGTTTGGTACTGACCACTTCTCTTCGTAGGAAACGCCAAAAGATGCCCACGTCGGCCCCCGCCAAGGTCCCCGCCCCTGAACAGCCGGGAGCCACGCCCCTCTTCGGCGCCCTCGACCGTTACTTCAGGATCACCGAACGGGGCAGCACCCTGCCCCGCGAGATCCGGGGTGGTTTCGCCACCTTCTTCGCGATGGCGTACATCATCGTGCTGAACCCGATCATTCTCGGCAGCGCGAAGGACATGTACGGCCACCAGCTGGACAACGGTCAGCTGGTCACCGCCACCTGTGTGACGGCCGCCTTCACCACGCTCCTCATGGGCGTGATCGGCAACGTGCCCATCGCGCTGGCCGCCGGCCTCGGCGTGAACTCGGTGGTCGCGCTCCAGCTCGCGCCCCGGATGTCCTGGGCGGACGCCATGGGCATGGTCGTGCTCGCCGGCTTCGTGGTCATGCTCCTGGTCGCCACCGGGCTGCGGGAGCGCGTCATGAACGCGGTGCCCTTCGGCCTGCGCAAGGCGATCAGCATCGGTATCGGCCTGTTCATCATGCTGATCGGGCTCGTCGACTCCGGCTTCGTCAGCCGTATCCCGGACGCCGCCCACACCACCGTCCCGCTCCAGCTGGGCGCCGACGGTCACCTGAACGGCTGGCCGGTCCTCGTCTTCATCCTGGGCGCCCTGCTGACGCTGGCCCTGATCACCCGCAAGGTGCCCGGCGCGATCCTGATCTCGATCGTCGCGATGACGGTCCTCGCGCTGATCATCAACGCCGTGGCGACCATCCCGTCCTGGGGCCTCACCACCCCCGAGTGGCCCGGCAACCCCGTCGCCACCCCGGACTTCGGGCTCATCGGCGAGTTCAGCCTGTTCGGCGGCTTCGGCAAGGTCGGCGTCCTGACCGGCATCCTCTTCGTCTTCACGGTCCTGCTGTCGTGCTTCTTCGACGCGATGGGCACGATCATGGGCGTCAGCGACGAGGCCAGGCTGACCAACGCCAAGGGCGAGATGCCCGGCATCAACAAGGTCCTCTTCGTCGACGGCCTCGCGGTCGCCGCGGGCGGTGCCAGCTCCTCCTCCGCCACCACCGCCTTCGTGGAGTCCACGGCCGGCGTCGGCGAGGGTGCCCGCACCGGCTTCGCGAACATCGTCACCGGCGGTCTCTTCACCGTCGCGCTGTTCCTCACGCCGGTCGCCACGATGGTCCCGTCCCAGGCCGCCACTCCGGCCCTGCTCGCGGTGGGCTTCCTGATCCTGGCCGGCTCGGTCAAGGAGATCGACTGGGCCGACCACACCATCGCCATCCCGGCCTTCATCACCATGGTGATGATGCCGTTCACCTACTCGATCACCAACGGCATCGGCATGGGCTTCATCACCTTCGTGCTGCTGCGCCTGGCGGCCGGGCGCGGCCGGGAGGTCCCGGCGCCGATGTACGTGGTCTCCGCCGTCTTCACCTTCTACTACCTGATGCCGGCCCTCGGTCTCACCTGATGCCGGTCCTCGGCCTCACCTGATGCCGGCCGCCCGCCGACCCGCGGCGCCGGCTCAGGTGAGCCCGTAGAACTTCTCCGTCTCCTCGACGGCGGTCTGGAACCGCTCGTCGAAGTCGTCGCGAATGAGCGTCTGGACGACATAGTCCTGGACGCTCATTCCCCTTTTCGCGGCATGCTGCCGGAGCCGTTCGAGCAGCTCCCCGTCTATCCGCAGGCTGAGCACACTGGTCCCCATGAGACGAGGGTCGCGGGCGCGTACCGCACTCCGGTCACTTCCGCTGCCTAATCACTCGATCGAGTGATGAAGAGGTTTCCTTGGCCGGGCTCACGGGGAATCCCGTCACCCCCCAGCTTGTTTAGCCAGAGTAATGAGTTACCCTAAAGAGATGCCTGACCTCACCCATGGCGACAACGCTGCCGCCGTGAACTCCCTTCGCTCGGCCGTGATGCGGCTGTCCCGTCGGCTCAAGCACCAGCGGGTCGACGAATCGCTGAGCCCCACCGAGATGTCGGTGCTCGGCACCCTGTCCCTCTGCGGCAGTGCCACCCCGGGCGAGCTCGCCCGCAAGGAGCACGTGCAGCCGCCCTCGATGACCCGCATCGTGGCGCTGCTCGAAGCCAAGGGTCTGGTCCGGCTCGAGCCGCATCCCGAGGACCGGCGCCAGAAGGTCGTCACCAAGACCGAGCAGGCCGAGGCCATGCTCGCGGAGAGCCGCGCCAAGCGGAACGCCTTCCTGGCCACCCTGGTCGACGGCCTCGACGAGGACGAGTGGGCGAAACTGCGCGCCGCCGCCCCCGTGCTGGAGAAGCTCGCACACCTGTAGACAGCCGTCAGACCACGAGGAGGCGACCCTTTTGAGTTCGGGATCCGGAGCAGACTCCGCCCCCGCACCGACCACCCACGAGACCCTTGCCGAGGCGCCCGCCGCGGGCGCCCGCAAGTCATCCATGTTCAGCTCGCTGAAGGTCAGGAACTACCGCCTGTTCTTCATGGGCCAGGTCGTGTCCAACATCGGCACCTGGATGCAGCGCATCGCCCAGGACTGGCTGGTCCTCGGCCTCACCGGCTCCGCGACCGCCGTCGGCGTCACGACGGCCCTGCAGTTCCTGCCGATGCTGCTCTTCGGCCTCTACGGCGGCGTGCTCGTAGACCGGCTGCCCAAGCGCCGGACGCTGCTGTTCACCCAGTCCGCGATGGCCCTCACCGGCATCGCGCTCGCCGTCCTCACCCTCTCGGGCCACGTCCAGGTCTGGCACGTCTATGTCGCCGCCTTCGCCGTGGGTCTCGCGACCGTCCTGGACAACCCGGCCCGCCAGACCTTCGTCTCCGAGATGGTCGGCCCCGACCAGCTCCAGAACGCGGTCAGCCTCAACTCCGCCAACTTCCAGTCGGCCCGGCTGGTCGGCCCCGCCGTGGCCGGCGTGATGATCACCGGCGTCGGGACCGGCTGGGCGTTCCTCTTCAACGGGCTGTCCTTCGTCGCCCCCCTCGCCGGCCTGCTGCTGATGCGCTCGCGCGACCTGCACGCCGTCCATCGCGCCCCGCGGGGCAAGGGCCAGCTGCGCGAGGGACTCCACTATGTCGCCGGGCGCCCCGACCTGATCTGGACGATCGTCCTGGTCGGCTTCGTCAGCACCTTCGGTTTCAACTTCCCCGTCTACCTCTCCGCCTTCGCCGACGACGTCTTCCACGCGGGCGCCGGCTCCTACAGCCTGTTCAACACGCTGATGGCGGTGGGCTCCCTGGCGGGCGCCCTGCTCGCGGCCCGGCGCGGCACGGCCCGGATGCGGGTGCTGGTCGCCGGAGCGGTGGCCTTCGGCACCATGGAGATCGTGGCCTCCATGGCCCCCTCGCTGTGGCTGTTCGCCCTGCTCATGGCCCCGATCGGCATGTTCGGCATGACGGTCAACGTCACCGCCAACAGCAGTGTCCAGATGTCCACCGACCCGGCCATGCGCGGCCGGGTGATGGCCCTCTACATGATGGTGTTCATGGGCGGCGCCCCGATCGGCGCGCCGATCGCCGGCTGGATCACCGACGCGTACGGCGTCCGGGCGGGCCTGGCGGCGGGCGGCGCCGTCTCGGCCGCGGTGGCGGTCACCATCGGGCTGGTCCTGGCCCGGATGGGCAACCTGCGTCTGTCGGTGGGCTGGCACCGCGGCCACCCGAGCGTGCGGTTCGTGCCCCGCGAGAACCGGGAACTGGCCGCGGTGGCGTGACGCCGGACGAGGTCACCCGGGGGACGCGGCGGGGGGCCGCACCCTCCGGGCCAGCACCTGGCCCGGCCACGCGTGTTCGCCGACGGTGTACGCCTCGGTCGCGGTGAAGCCGTTGGCCTCGTAATAGGCGACGAGCTTGCGGTCGTCGCCCGCGTAGCAGTCCACCCGCAGCAGGCCGACGCCCGCCCGCAGGGTCTCCTCGGCGGCGTGCGCGAGCAGCGCGCTGCCCACGCCGTGGCCCTTGAAACGGCGGTCGGAGGCGAGCCAGTGGATGTACCGCTCCGGCTCCCCGGGCGGCGGGAGGTGGGCCAGGTACGCGCCGGGCGAGTCGGTGAGGGTGAGGGCGGCGGCCGGCACACCGTCGGCCTCGGCGACGAACGCCCAGCCCTCGTCCATGTACCGGACGACCGACTCCACCGTCTTCGGGTTCTCCGACAGGGGCCTCGTCCCCCACTGACGGGAGCGCCCCTGCCCGGCCAGCCACTCCACGCTGCTGTCGAGCATGGCGAGTATCACGGGGACGTCGTCGGGTCCGCCTTCTCTGATGGTGATCCGCATGACGCCATCATGCCGGGCGGTCGCTCCCGCCGGCCGGGAAAATCGGGGGCATGAGACTCTTCGCCGCCGTGCTGCCCCCGGACGACATCGCCGACGAACTCGCCACCGAGGCCGCCCGGTTGCGCACCCTGCCCGGGGCGGACGCGCTGCGCTGGACGGGCCGCCCCGGCTGGCACTTCACCCTCGCCTTCTACGGCGAGGTCGACGACGACCTCGTACCGGAGCTGTCGGCACGGCTGGGGCGGGCCGCGCACCGCGGCGCGCCCTTCGCGCTGGCCGTGCGGGGCGGAGGGCAGTTCGGGCACGGCCGGGCGCTGTGGGCCGGAGCGGCGGGGGACGTGCCCGCGCTGCGGCTGCTGGCCGACCGGGCGGAGGCGGCGGGCCGCAAGGCGGGCGTCGGGATGGGGGAGCACCGCCGCTACAAGGCCCATCTCACACTGGCCCGCAGTCGCGAGGCGGTGGACGTGCAGGCGTACGTCGAGGCGCTGGACGCCTTCGAGGGCCGGACCTGGACGGTGGAGGAGCTGGTGCTGGTCCGCAGCAGTCTGCCGAGGTCCGGGGTTCCCGGCGAGCAGCCCCGTTACGAGCCGGTCGGGCGCTGGGCGCTCGGCGGGGCCGGTTAGGCTCGACGCGTGGACCCGAAGACCCGGAACCGGATCATGGCCGGTGCGCTTGTGCTGATGTTCGTCGTGGTGGCCGTGGCGGCGGCGGTCGGCAGATAGCAGACGTCACCGCCTTCGGCAGGCGGCCGAAGCCGCCGACCGACCGACCGACCGCCGCCGCCCCGCCCTGCCCGGGCGTGGCGGCGGCGCGTCTGTCGGGTGCCCCGCCGCCCCGCGGCTACCAGGCGAAGGCCTCCGGGGAGGGTCCCGGGCCCGGGAAGATCTCGTCCAGGCCGGACAGCAGGTCCTCGCCCAGTTCGAGTTCGACCGCGCGCAGGGCGGAGTCGAGCTGCCCGGCGGTGCGCGGGCCGACGATCGGGCCGGTCACACCGGGCCGGGTGAGCAGCCAGGCCAGAGCGGCTTCGCCGGGCTCCACGCCGTGCTTCTCCAGGAGATCCTCGTAGGCCTGGATCCGGGCGCGTGCGGCGGGGTCGGCGAGGGTGTCGGCGGCCCGGCCCGAGGCCCGGCGCCCGCCCGTGACCTCCTTCTTGATCACACCGCCGAGGAGACCTCCCTGGAGCGGCGACCACGGGATGACCCCGAGCCCGTACTCCTGCGCGGCCGGGATGACCTCCATCTCGGCGCGCCGCTCGGCCAGGTTGTACAGGCACTGCTCGCTGACGAGCCCGATGGTGCCGCCGCGCCGGGCGGCGATCTCGTTGGCCTGGGCGATCTTGTAGCCGGGGAAGTTGGACGATCCCGCGTAGAGGATCTTGCCCTGCTGCACCAGGACGTCGATGGCCTGCCAGATCTCCTCGAAGGGAGTGCTGCGGTCGACGTGGTGGAACTGGTACAGGTCGATGTGGTCGGTGCCGAGCCGCTTGAGGCTGGCGTCCACGGCCCGCCGGATGTTCAGCGCGGACAGCTTGTCGTGGTTCGGCCAGGCGTCGCCGTCGGCCATGTTGCCGTACACCTTGGTGGCGAGGACCACCTGGTCACGGCGCCCGCCGCCCTTCGCGAACCAGCTGCCGATGATCTCCTCGGTACGGCCCTTGTTCTCACCCCAGCCGTACACGTTCGCCGTGTCGAAGAAGTTGATGCCCGCGCCGAGCGCCGCGTCCATGATCGCGTGGCTGTCGGTCTCGTCGGTCTGCGGGCCGAAGTTCATGGTGCCGAGGACGAGGCGGCTGACCTTGAGTCCGGTACGTCCGAGCTGCGTGTACTTCATGGAGTACAAGCCAACGACTTGGAGTGCGCTCCACGCAAGGGGGACCGGCCGGGCACCGGGTCGGTCGCGGGGGAACTCGTCGGTCTCGAGGGTGAGGCCCACCACGGTCCCGGGGAGGTCGATGTCGTCGCCGAAGTCGACCTTCGTCCGTGTGACGTAGTCCCCCTCCTCGGGCTGGCTGTAGAGGTGGCACCGGCCCTTGTAGGGGTCGGCGATGAGGTACGCCGGAACCTCGGCCGTGTCGTAGGCGAGCTTCCTCGGCCCGTAGTCGTGCCGCCGCGCGGTACCACGATGCGCACGGTGACCAGTTCACGGCGCGGGGCGCATATGTCAGAACGCGGGCGCGGTGTGAACCTCAGCCCGCGTACTCCCCGCCCAGTTCCCACCCCTGGTACATCGCCTCCGCGAAGGCCGAGGCCAGCCGGTGTTCGCCGGTCGCGTTCGGGTGGGTGCCGTCGTAGGTGTCGGTCCCGATGTCCCAGGTACGCGGGACCGAGGCCAGCAGGATGGGGGAGCCCGGCTCGTCCAGGTCGGCGGCCGTCTTCGCCAGGAGTTCGTTGAAGCGGGCGACCTGGGCGGCGAAGGGCTCGTCGTTCGCGGCGCGGATGTTGGGGATGACCGGCAGCCACACCATGGCGATCCGCGGGTTCGCCGCGCGGGCCTCGGCGGCGAAGGCGCGCGCGTTCTCCGCGGTCTGCTCGGCGTTCGTGTAGAAGCCCAGGTCGATCAGGCCGAGCGAGACCAGCAGGATGTCCGCCCCCGACGCGCGGACCGCCTCGCCGATCAGCGGCGCCATGTGCAGCCAGCCCTCGCCCCAGCCGGCCAGGTGACCGCGGGGGAAGTCGGGGTCGGCGTAGGCGTGCGACGTGGCGGAGTCCGTCGCCTTGTCGTAGAGCGCCTCGCGGGGGCCGCACAGCGTGAACGGGCCGCCGTAGGTGGCGCACAGGTGCCGCCACATCCGATAGCGCCAGGTGTGCTCGCCCGCGCTGCCGATCGTCATCGAGTCGCCTACGGGCATGAACCTGAGCATCCGCTCATGATGAGGGATCGGGAAAGGATCACTCCCGCCGGGGACGTGTGAGACCGGCCACGAATCCGTGAACGGGAGGGCGGGATGGCAGGCTTGTGGGCATGCGCCGATCTTTCGCCGTCCGAGCCGGAGCCCTTCTCGCCGGAGTCCTCCTGTCGGGGGCCTTCACCGTGCTCGCCGCGTCCACCGCGCCCGCCGCCCACGCGGCCGACGGCGACAAGGGATTCACCATCGAGGATCCGCGTATCACCGAGTCCAGCGGTCTCGCCGCCTCGCGGCAGCACCCGGGCGTCTACTGGACCCACAACGACAGCGACGACGGCCCCTACCTCTACGCCGTGGACGGCGCGACCGGGAAGACCGTCGCCCGGCTCACCCTGACCGGCGTCGGCACGCCCCGGGACGTCGAGGCGATCTCCATCGGCCCGGACAACGAGATCTGGGTCGGCGACATCGGCGACAACCTCGGCGGGACCTGGCCGTACGTGTGGATCTACCGGCTGCCCGAGCCGGCGAAGCTCGTCGACCGGACCGTCAAGGCCACGCAGTACGTCGTGAAGTACTCCGACGGCGCGCGCGACGCCGAGTCGCTCCTGGTGCACCCCAGGACCGGGCGGGTCTACATCATCGACAAGAAGGAGGACGGCGGGCACCTCTACGAGGGGCCGGCGAACCTCTCCGCCTCCGGGGCGAACGTCTTCAAGCCCGTCGCCGCCGTCGACCTCTGGGCCACCGACGCCGCGTTCTCCCCGGACGGCACCCGGATCGCCGTCCGCGGCTACTTCGGCGGCATCTCCTACGCCTGGAACGGCGGGAAGATCAAGCGCGAGGGGCGGCTCGACGTGCCGCTGCAACGGCAGGGGGAGTCCGTCAGCTACTCCGCCGACGGCACCGAGCTCCTGTACGGGAGCGAGGGTTCCGGGAGCTCCGTGGTGGCGGAGGACGCGCCCGGGGGTACCGCCTCGGGTTCCGGGTCCTCGTCCGGGGGCGGGAGTTCGAGCGCCTCGGGGGAGGACGGCGGTTCCTCGGCCGGTGGCAGCGTCAAGATCGGCGCGCTGGCGGTCGCCGCGGTCTGCGTCGCCGTCTTCGGTCTGCGTCGGCTGCTGCGCCGCGACTGAGCGTCTTCGCGCGGAGAGCCGAGCTCCTTCGCGCGGAGATGACCGCCTTCGCGCGGAGAACCGACCGCCTTCGCGCGGAGCCGCCACCGCCGCTTGTATTGACGTGGTCATGGCCTGTCGGTTTCCTGGGGGGTGCGCGGTGTATGGGAGCGCTCCCATACGTTCCGGGCCCGCGCCTCCCGAGAGGAAGCAGCGAGATGTTCCGCAGCTTGCGAAGAATGCTGTGCGGTGTTGCCGCCGCGCTTCTGATACCGCTGGGAGCCGGTGCGCAGACGGCCCTCGCGGCGGAAGCGGCCCACGACGTGGCGGCCGCCGCCGCGGCCGGAGCCGGTTACTGGCACACCAGCGGCCGCCAGATCCTGGACGCGGCCGGACAGCCGGTCCGGGTCGCCGGGATCAACTGGTTCGGCTTCGAGACCGGCAACTACGTCGTCCACGGACTCTGGTCCCGGGACTACAAGAGCATGATCGACCAGATGAGGTCGCTGGGCTACAACACCATCCGCATCCCCTACAGCGACGACATCTTCAAGAGCACGACCGTCCCCAACAGCATCGACTTCAGCAGCGGCAAGAACGCCGACCTCCAGGGCCTGAACTCCCTCCAGATCCTGGACAGGATCGTCTCGTACGCCGGTCAGGACGGTCTGAAGGTCATCCTCGACCGGCACCGGCCGGACGCGGGCGGGCAGTCGGCGCTCTGGTACACGGCCGCGGTCCCCGAGTCGACGTGGATCACCAACCTCAAGGCCCTCGCGGCCCGTTACAAGGGCCAGGACACGGTCGTCGGCATCGACCTGCACAACGAGCCCCACGATCCCGCCTGCTGGGGCTGCGGGGACACCGCGACCGACTGGCGGCTGGCCGCCCAGCGCGGCGGCAACGCCGTCCTGTCCGTCAACCCCGCCCTGCTGATCTTCGTCGAGGGCGTGCAGTCCTTCAACGGCGTCTCGGGCTGGTGGGGCGGCAACCTGATGGGCGTCGGCCAGTACCCGGTGCAGCTCGACGTGGCGAACCGGGTCGTGTACTCGGCCCACGACTACGCGACGAGCGTCGCCCAGCAGAGCTGGTTCAGCGACCCGGCGTTCCCCGCGAACATGCCGGGGATCTGGGACAAGTACTGGGGCTACATCTTCAAGCAGAACATCGCTCCCGTGTGGGTGGGCGAGTTCGGCACCACGCTCCAGTCGACGGTGGACCAGAAGTGGCTGGCGGCACTGGTGAGTTACCTCCGGCCGACGTCGACGTACGGCGCCGACTCCTTCCACTGGACCTTCTGGTCCTGGAACCCCAACTCCGGTGACACCGGCGGCATCCTGAAGGACGACTGGCAGAGCGTCGACACCGTGAAGGACGGCTACCTGGCGAGCGTCAAGGCGCCGGGCTTCCCAGCGACCGGCGGGAGCGGCGGGGGAGACGGCGGGAGCGGCGGTGGCGGCACGGCCTCCTGCGCCGCCGCCTACACCGTCAGCAGCGACTGGGGCGGCGGCTTCAACGCCGAGGTGAAGGTCACCAACACCGGTACCACGGCGATCGGTTCCTGGAAGGTGACCTGGACCTTCGGCGGCGCGCAGCAGATCACCAGCATGTGGAACGCCTCGTACACCCAGAGCGGGGCCGCGGTCACCGCGGTCAACGCCGCGCACAACGGGGCGCTCCCGGCGGGCGGTTCGGCGAGCTTCGGGTTCGGTGGCGCACCCGGGGGCGGGGGTGTGCCGAGCGTGAGCTGCGCCGCGGCGTGAGAAAGCGACGAAGGGCGCCCGGTGTGCACCGGGCGCCCTTCGTCCTCATACCTGAGGGGTGCTCATGCGGTACCGCAGCGGTCAGAGCTTCTCGATCACGTAGTCGATGCTCTTCGTGAGCGCCTCGACGTCGGCCGGGTCGACCGCCGGGAACATCGCGACCCGCAGCTGGTTGCGGCCGAGCTTGCGGTACGGCTCGGTGTCGACGATGCCGTTGGCGCGCAACACCTTGGCGACGGCGGCCGCGTCCACGTCGTCGGAGAAGTCGATCGTGCCGATGACCTGGGAGCGCTTGGCCGGGTCGGCGACGAACGGGTTCGCGTACTTGACGTCCTCGGCCCAGCCGTACAGCGTGCGCGCGGAGGTGGCGGTGCGGCGCACCGACCAGTCCAGGCCGCCCTGGCCGTTGATCCACTCCAGCTGCTGGTTCAGCAGGAAGAGGGTGGAGAGGGCCGGGGTGTTGTACGTCTGGTTCTTGCGGGAGTTGTCGATCGCCGTCGGCAGGCTGAAGAACTCGGGGATGTGCCGGCCGGACGCGTGGATCCGCTCGGCGCGCTCGATCGCGGCCGGGGAGAACACGCCGATCCACAGGCCGCCGTCGGAGGCGAAGGACTTCTGCGGGGCGAAGTAGTAGACGTCCGTCTCGGCGATGTCGACCGGGAGGCCGCCGGCGCCGGACGTGGCGTCCACCAGGACGAGGGAGCCCTCGTCGGCGCCCGCCACCCGCCTGATCGGGGCGGCGACACCGGTGGAGGTCTCGTTGTGGGTGAAGGCGTAGACGTCGACGCCCGCCTCGGCCGCGGGCTCGGGGTGCGTGCCCGGGTCGGAGGAGACGACCGTCGGCTCCGCCAGCCACGGGGCCAGCTTGGCGGCCTTCGCGAACTTGGACGAGAACTCGCCGAACGTGAGGTGCTGCGACTTGTTCTCGATCAGACCATGGGTCGCGATGTCCCAGAACGCGGTGGAGCCACCGTTGCCGAGGACGACCTCGTACCCCTCGGGGAGGGAGAACAGCTCGGAGATGCCCTCGCGTACCTGGCCGACCAGGTTCTTGACCGGGGCCTGACGATGGGAGGTGCCGAGGAGGGACGTGCCGGTGGCGGCCAGGGCGTCCAGCGCCTCCACCCGCACCTTGGAGGGGCCCGCGCCGAATCGACCGTCGGCGGGCTTGATGTCAGCAGGAATCCGGATCTCAGCCACGAAGGCGAGGTTAGCCGGTGGGGGAAACCTGGGTGAAACGTGGTCCGTCGGGTGAGACGGGTTCCCGGTGGGGCGCCGGGGGCCGGGGTCCCTGGCCCGCACCGGCCCGGACTGCCCTGTTCCCCCCTCTCCTGATTGGGTGGACCCCATGACGGACCTCGAAGCCGATCTGCGCAAGGCCGTCCGGGGCGAGGTCGCGTTCGACGTGACCTCCCGGGCGCTCACCACCATGGACGCGTCCAACTACCGGCGTGTCCCGCTCGGGGTGGTGGCGCCCCGGGACGCCGACGACGTGGTGGCGGTGCTCGCGGTGTGCCGGTCGCACGGGGTGCCGGTCGTCGCGCGCGGTGGGGGTACGTCCATCGCGGGGCAGGCCACGGGCACCGGCGTGGTGCTGGACTTCACCCGCCACATGAACCGGTTGGTCGCCCTGGATCCGGAGGCGCGGACGGCCGTCGTGCAGCCGGGTCTGGTGCTCGACCGGCTCCAGGAGGCCGCCGCCCCGCACGGACTGCGCTTCGGTCCCGACCCCTCCACCCACAGCCGCTGCACGCTCGGCGGGATGATCGGCAACAACGCCTGCGGTTCCCACTCGGTGGCATGGGGGACGACGGCGGACGGTGTGCGCGAGCTGGCGGTCGTCACCGCGCGCGGCCGGCGGCTGCGGCTCGGACGGGGGTGGGCGGGGGCGCCGGACGGGCTGCGCGCGCTGGTGGACGGGGAGCTCGCCCGGCTGCGGACCGGCTTTCCCGAGCTGCCCCGACGTATCTCGGGGTACGCGCTGGACGCGCTGCTGCCGGAGAACGGCGCCGACGTCGCCCGTTCCTTCTGCGGCAGCGAAGGCACCCTGGGCCTGCTCACCGAGGCCGTCGTTCGGCTCGTCGAGGCGCCACGCGCGCGCGTGCTCGCCGTGCTCGGGTACGCCGACGAGGGCGCGGCCGCCGAGGCCGCGGCCGGGCTGCTGCCGTACGGGCCGCTGACGGTGGAGGGGATGGCGGCCGACCTGGTGCCGCCGGGCGCGGCGGCCGGGCTGCCGCGCGGCGGGGCCTGGCTGTTCGTGGAGACGGGCGGGGAGTCTGAGAGCGAGGCACGCGCGCGTGCGGACGCGATCGTGCGCGCGGCGGACGTCCTGGACGCGCGGGTCGTACGGGACCCCGCCGGGCAGCGGGCCCTGTGGCGGATCCGGGAGGACGCGAGCGGGAGGGCGACCCGCATGCCCGGGGGCACCTCCCAGCCCCCTGGGGCCGGGCGCGGCAAGGAGGCCTGGCCCGGCTGGGAGGACTGCGCGGTACCGCCGGCCCGGCTCGGCGCGTACCTGCGGGACTTCCGGGCGCTGCTCGCCGAGCACGGCCTGCGCGGCACGCCGTACGGGCACTTCGGGGACGGCTGCATCCACGTCCGCATCGACTTCGACCTGCTGACGGCGCCGGGGATCGCCCGTTTCCGTCGCTTCTCCGAGGAACTGGCCGGCCTGGTCGTGTCCCACGGCGGCTCGCTCTCCGGCGAACACGGCGACGGACAGGCCCGGGCCGAGCTGCTGCCGAGGATGTACGGGCCGGAGATGGTCGCGCTGTTCGAGCGGGCCAAGGGGGTGTGGGACCCGGACGACCTCCTCAACCCGGGGATGCTGGTGCGTCCCGCGCCCCTCGACGCCGGTCTGCGCTTCGCCGTGCTGCCGCGCGAGCCGGTCGACGTGGCCTTCGGCTACCCGTCCGACGGCGGCGACTTCTCGGCGGCGGTGCGCCGCTGCGTCGGCGTCGCGAAGTGCCGTACGACGGCCGCGCCGGAGGCCGGGGCGGGTGCCGGAGCGGGGCCGGGGGCGGGAGTGATGTGTCCGTCGTTCCGGGTCACGGGGCGGGAGGAGCACTCCACGCGCGGGCGTGCCCGGCTGCTGCACGAGATGCTGGCCGGTGAGCTGGTGACCGACGGCTGGCGCTCCACGGAGGTCCGGGACGCGCTCGACCTGTGCCTGTCCTGCAAGGGCTGCCGTTCCGACTGCCCCGTCGAGGTCGACATGGCCACCTACAAGGCGGAGTTCCTCCACCACCACTACGCGGGCCGCCGGCGCCCGGCCGCGCACTACAGCATGGGGTGGCTGCCGGTGTGGCTGCGGTGGGCGAGCCGGCTGCGGGCGGCCGCCCCGCTCAACGCGCTCGCCTCCGTCGGCCCCCTGGCGGGCGTCGCCAAGCGGCTGGGCGGGATCGCGGCCGAGCGGGACCTCCCGCGGCTGGCGCGGCAGACGTTCAGCGGGTGGTGGCGGCGCAGGAGGCCCGCGCCCGGGGCCGCACCCGGGGCCGCACCCGGGGCCGCACCCGGGGCGGAACAGGGCGGCGAGCTGGTCGTCCTGTGGCCCGACACCTTCACCGAGCATCTCTCACCCTCCGTGGGCCGGGCCGCCGTGCGGGTCCTGGAGGCCGCGGGGCTGCGGGTGGCGCTGCCGCCGACCCTGCGGATGCGGGGCAGGCCGGTGGGCGACGGCCGGTCGAGGAGCGCGGCCGGGCTGCTCTCCGCCCGCCGGGGCCGGGTCTGCTGTGGGCTGACGTACGTCTCCACCGGCCAGCTCGACCACGCGCGCGTGGTGCTGCGCCGCACGCTCGACCTGATGGAACCGGTGCTGGAGACGGCCGCGCCGGTCGTCGTCCTGGAGCCGAGCTGTGCGGCGACCCTGCGCACCGACCTGCCCGAGCTGATGTCCGACGACCCGCGCGCGGCCCGCCTCGCCGCCCGTGTCCTCACCTTCGCGGAGGCGCTGGAGCGGCACGCGCCCGACTGGACCCCGCCCCGCCTGGACCGTCCGGCGGTCGGCCAGACCCACTGCCACCAGCACGCGGTCCTGGGCGACGCGGCCGAGCGGCGGCTGCGCGAGGCCGCGGGTCTCACCGGCGACCTGAGCGGCGGGTGCTGCGGCCTCGCCGGCAACTTCGGCTTCGAGAAGGGCCACTTCGAGGTGTCGGCGGCATGCGCGCGGGAGCAGCTCCTGCCGGCCGTGCGGGACGCCCCCGGGACGGCCGTGGTCCTGGCGGACGGCTTCTCGTGCCGCACCCAACTGGAGCAACTGGCGGGGACCCGCGGGAAACACCTCGCGGAGGTACTGGCGGAGGGCTTGGCGGAGGGCCTGACCGAGGGCCTGGACGACGACGGGCGCGAGCACTGAGAGACGGTGATCCGCGCGGGCGGTGGTGGGCGTGGCTGAGGCCGGGATGGGCGGGGCCGACTCCTACGCTGGCCGGGACGGTCGTCCGGCGCACCACGATCCGCCCCCGTGATGCGAACGTCCATTCGAAGGAGTCTCGCGCATGAGCCTGCGTGTCCAGTCCATCACCCGTGACGAGCATCTGGCCTTCGTCGCGGCCCGCCCTTCCGCCAGCCATATGCAGGTCCCGTCGTGGGGCGACGTGAAGCCGGACTGGCGGGCGGAGAGCCTGGGCTGGACCGACGGGACGGGTGCGCTCGTGGGCGTCGGGCTGGTGCTGCTGCGGCCGCTGCCGAGGCTGCGGAAGTACCTGGCGTATCTGCCCGAGGGGCCGCTCGTCGACTGGCACGCGCCGGACCTCGTCGAAAGCTGGCTGGAACCGATGCTCGCGTGGCTGAAGGCGCGCGGGGCGTTCTCGGTGAAGATGGGCCCGCCCGTCGTCGTACGGCGTTGGAGCGCCGACGCGGTCAAGGCGGCCGTCGCCGACCCGGGCGCCCACCGGCTGCGGGACGCCGAGCCGAGCTCGTACGAGCCGGGCGCCCTGGAGATCGCCGAACGGCTGCGCCGGGCCGGCTGGCAGCAGACCGAGCCGGGCGGAGAGGACGGCTTCGCGGCCGGCCAGCCCCGCTACGTCTTCCAGGTCCCGTTCGCCGGACGCACGCTGGAGGACGTCCACGGAGGCCTCAACCAGCAGTGGCGGCGCAACATCAAGAAGGCCGAGAAGGCGGGCGTGAAGGTCGTCCGGGGTGGCGCGGAGGACCTTCCGGCGTTCTACGGGTTGTATACCGAGACCGCCGAGCGCGACCGTTTCCTGCCGCGTCCCCTCGCCTACTTCCAGCGCATGTGGAGCGCGCTGAACGCCGAACACCCCGACCGGATGCGGCTCTACCTCGCCCACCACGACGGCGAGGTCCTCGCCGCGGCGACCATGCTGACCGTCGGCGAGCACGTCTGGTACTCCTACGGCGCCTCCACCAGCCGAAGGCGCGAGGTCCAGCCGAACAACGCCATGCAGTGGCGCATGATGACCGACGCTCATGAACTCGGCGCCGCCGTCTACGACTTGAGGGGCATCACCGACACCCTTGAGGAGTCCAACCACCTGCTCGGCCTGCTCCGCTTCAAGGTGGGCACAGGCGGACAGGCCGTGGAATACCTGGGTGAGTGGGACTTCCCGCTCAACAAGCTTCTGCACAGGGTGCTGGACCTTTACATGGCCCGCAGATAGCTGCCGTCGCCAACTCCCAGCTTCTCCAAGGGTATTCACAGGAGGGCTTTGCTTGTTTCGCTGTTCGCCCGAATGAGAACCGTGTAAGTTTCTGGATGTCGGGAACCGGACGCGGAATTCCGGACAGTGGACGAAAGTAAAGCGCCATCTCCCCCATAGGAGTCGTAATGAGCTTCAAGAAGCTGGCCCCGCTGCCCCCCAAGCCCAAGTCGAAGCAGCTTCCGCCGCCGCCGAAGCCCAAGCCCAAGAAGAAGCTCCAGCCGCAGCCGCCGCTGCCCGGCCGGGACAACTGAGCAGCTGCAGAAAGGGCCGATGGTGCACCATCGGCCCCTTCTTGTTTTATTGTCCCTGAGCTGGAGGCGAAATGGGCAAGGAATATGAGGAAGGGGGGGAGGGTGCGGAGGGCGATGAATTCGAATACGAAACCCCCACCATTCCGGCCCGCACCGCATTCCGTCGTTTCTTTCCGCTGACCAGAGGCCTGCGGAAATGGCTGGTGATCGTCTGGGTGTGCACGGTCCTCGCCGCGCTCGCCGAGACCGAGGCGATCCTGCTCTTCGGCGAACTCACGGACAACGCCCTGCGCGAGGGCTCGCTCGGCGCGTTCTGGACGCCGGCCGCGAAGTGGCTGGGCGTCGCCGTCGTCGGGGCGCTCGTCGCCTACGCGGGCAACTCCCTGGCCGCATGGGCCACCGAACGCTTCGTGATGCGGCTGCGCGAGCATGTCTTCGACCACGTACAGCGGTTGCCGCCCCACTTCTTCCAAAGCCACCGCCAGGGCGACCTGTTGTCCCGTCTGACGAGTGATGTCGAGGCGATCGAGACGCTGGTCGTGTCCGGGCTGGTGGGCGCGGCCTCGGCGCTCTTCAGCGCGCTCTTCTACGCGGCCGCCGCCTTCTGGCTGCGCTGGGACCTGGCCGCCGCCACCTTCGTCCTGGCACCCCTCTTCTGGCTGGTCGCCCGCCGCTTCTCCGGGTCCATCAAGGACGTGTCGAGGGCGGGCCGGGTGGCGGACGGCGCGATCACCTCCGTCGTCGAGGAGTCCCTCGGCAACATCGTCCTCACCCAGGCCTACGACCGTCGCGACGCCGAACGCCGGCGCCTGCACGAGGAGGCGACGGCCTGGTTCCGCGCCTCCGTCCGGTCGACCCGGCTGAACGAGGCGTACGAGCAGCTGGTGCAGGTCATCGAGACGGTCTGCGTGCTCGCGGTGATCGGCATCGGCGCCTGGGAGATCTCCACCGGCCGGATGACCCTGGGCCAGCTCCTCGCCTTCGCCGCCTTCCTCGGCTACCTCTACCCGCCCGTCCAGGGCCTGGCCCAGCTCGGCCTGACCGTCACCGCGGCCACGGCCGGCGCGGAACGGCTGATCGAGATCCTCGACGTCGAACCCTCGGTCGGCGATCCCGCGGGCGGCGTGGAGGTGGGCCGCCCGGACGGCACGGTCGAGGTCAGGGACGTCGGCTTCCGCTACCCCGGCGCGGACCGGCACGCCCTGGAGGGGCTGTCGTTCGCCGTGCGCCCGGGCGAGCTGGTGATCATCACCGGCCCGAGCGGCGCGGGCAAGTCCACCGTCTCCAAGCTGCTGCTGCGCTTCTACGACCCCGACGCGGGCGACGTCCTGCTCGACGGCGTCCCCCTACGGGACTTCCCCCTGGCCCGGCTGCGCGAGTACGTGACGCTGCTCCCGCAGGAGACGCTCGTCCTGCACGACACCGTCCGCGCGAACATCGCCTGCGGCCGGCCCGGCGCCAGCGACCGGGCGATCGAGGAGGCGGCCCGGGCGGCCGACGCGCACGGCTTCATCACCGCGCTCCCCGACGGCTACGACACGAAGGTCGACCCCAACTCCGCCCGCCTGTCCGGCGGTCAGCTGCAACGACTGGCGATCGCCCGGGCGATCCTGCGCGACGCCCCGGTCCTGGTCCTGGACGAGCCGACGACGGGCCTGGACGCGATGGCCGCCCGCCGGGTCGTGAAGCCCCTGCGCCGGCTGATGGCGGGCCGCACCACGATCATGATCACCCACGACCTCAACCTCGCTCCCGACGCCGACCGCATCCTCGTCGTGGACGGCGGCCGGGTCGTGGAGGCGGGCCGCCACGAGGACCTCCTGACCCGCGGCGGCGCCTACGCCCGGCTGCACCGCTCACAGAACAACGCGGTGATGGACACGGGCGAACTGCGGTTGCCCCTGTTCCTGGCGGAACCGGCGTCAGCGGCCACGGCGGCAGCGGCGCCTGTGGCAGCGCAGCCGTACGGGGGCGGGTCGTACGGGGACCAGCCCTACGGGGGCCAGGCGTACGGATACCAGCCGCATGGGGGCCGGCCGTACGCGGACCAGTCGTACGGGTACGAGTCGTACGGGTACGGCAACGGATCCGATCCCCGATACGCCGCCCCTTCCGGAGCCGTCGACCACGGATACGCCGAGCAGGCGGACCTCGCTGCCCCCTACGGGCACGACTACGGTCTCGCGGCCGGGCCGGCCGGGGCCGGGGTCGATGTCGGGGTCGGACACGCGCAGGCCTGTGCGTACGGGCCCGCCCAGGAGGCCTACGCCCCGCCGGCGTACGCCGCCGCCTGGGCCGTGCGGCCGACCGCCTCCGGGATGTACGGGACCGTCCCGACGACCCTCGCCTACGGCCGCCCGCTCTTTCGCGACGAGGAGTACGGGGCGCCGTCGGGCAGTTGACGTCTCACAGCCCGAGACAGCGGCATAACGGGTTCACACACCTGACGAAGTCCATTACCCTGAACTTGACAGTGCAGCGTGATGTACAGACCTCGAGTCGAGACCAGGACCGCCCGTGACTGCCCCCGACACCACCACACCTCAGCTCGCCCCCGGTGCCACGGCGACCGGCGCCCCCGGGGCCGCCGGCCGCCTGGGTGCACTCGGCCCGGTCGGCCTCGTGCTCGCCGGAGGCATCTCGGTGCAGTTCGGCGGCGCGCTGGCGGTGACGCTGATGCCCAGGGCGGGCGCGCTGGGCGTGGTGGCGCTGCGGCTGCTGGTGGCGGCGCTGGTCCTGCTGGTGGTCTGCCGGCCACGGCTGCGGGGCCACTCCCGCGCCGACTGGGGCACGGTCGTCGTCTTCGGGGTCACGATGGCCGCGATGAACGGCCTCTTCTACCAGTCGGTCGACCGCATTCCGCTCGGTGCGGCGGTGACGCTGGAGGTCCTCGGCCCCCTCGCGCTGTCGGTCGTGGTCTCGCGCCGCGCGCTGAACCTCGTCTGGGCCGCCCTGGCTCTCGCGGGGGTGTTCCTGCTCAGCGGGAGCGGCGGGGACGGTGGAGGGTTCGGCGGTGGCCTCGACCCGGCGGGTGTCGCGTTCGCCCTGGGTGCGGGGGTGATGTGGGCGGCGTACATCGTCTTCAGCGCTCGCACCGGCCGGCGTTTCCCCCAGGCGGACGGACTGGCGTTGGCGATGGCGGTGGGCGCGCTGCTCTTCCTCCCCCTCGGCCTCGTCGAGTCGGGCGCGAAACTGGCCGACCCGGTGACGCTGGGCCTGGGCGCGGCCGTGGCCATGCTCTCCTCGGTCCTCCCCTACACCCTCGAACTCCTCGCCCTGCGCCGCCTGCCCGCCTCCACCTTCGCGATCCTGATGAGCCTGGAGCCGGCCGTCGCCGCCACCGCGGGCTTCCTCATCCTCGACCAGGCCCTGACCGCGATCCAGGCGGCCGCGATCGCCCTCGTCGTCGCGGCGAGCATGGGCGCGGTCCGGACCCAGGTCGGCCGGCCGAAACGGGCCGTCCCGGAGGCGTGAGCCGAACACGGAGGCCTCACGGGAGCGCTCGCGCGGGCGTTGCGTGAGGGGGCGCCTGGGCGTTGCGTGAAGCGCTCGCGCGGGCGTTGCCAGGGCCGCGCGGGCGTTGCGTGAGCGGGACGCACAGGCGTTGCCGGACCGGGGCGCGGGCGTCGAGTCAGACCTGACGGCGGCTTGAGTCCGCCGTGCGGCCCGGACCACCCTGGCCGCCCTGGCTACCTCGGCTCCCGGCCGCCCCGGTGACCCCGACCGCCCGACCGCCCCGACCGCCCCCGTGACCCCGACCGCCCCCCGCCCCCCCGGGTCGGCCGGAGCGGGGCCCGCGCGGAAATTCATGCAAGCATGCTTGATTGTTTCTGGCCTCGCTGCCATGCTCCACCCCATGGCCGACCCGACGCCCGTGCTCGACGATCTCCGTGCCGAAAGCGACGAACTCGACCGGCTGGTAGCCGAGTTGAGCCCCGAGCGGTGGACGCTCCCGACGCCCGCCCCCGGCTGGACCGTCGCCCACCAGATCGCGCATCTCGCCTGGACCGACCGCTCCTCCACGCTGGCCGTGACCGATCAGGACGCGTTCACCCGCGAGGTCGAGAAGGCGCTCGCCGCGCCCGGGGACTTCGTCGACAACGGCGCGCGGGAGGGGGCCGAGAAGCAGCCCGAGCGGCTGCTCGCGGACTGGCGGGCCGGGCGCGAGGCGCTCGCGGACGCCCTGCGCGCGGCCCCGGCGGGAGCGCGTTTCCCCTGGTACGGCCCGCCCATGTCGGCCGCCTCGATGGCCACCGCCCGGCTCATGGAGACCTGGGCCCACGGCCAGGACGTGGCGGACGCGCTGGGCGAGACACTCGCACCCACCGACCGGCTCCGGCACATCGTCCGCCTCGGTGTCCGCACCCGGGACTTCGCCTTCGGCGTCCACGGACTGCCCACGCCGTTCGAGGAGTTCCGCGTGGAACTGCACGGCCCGTCCGGCGAGCTGTGGACGTACGGCCCCGAGGACGCCGCGGACCGCGTGACGGGCTCCGCCCTCGACTTCTGTCTCCTGGTCACCCAGCGTGCCCACCGAGCCGACCTCGCCCTGCGCGCCGAGGGGCCCGACGCCGACCGCTGGCTGGACATCGCCCAGGCCTTCGCGGGCCCGCCCGGCGGCGGCCGTCCGCCGAAGGGCGCCGTCCGGTGACGGTCCTGCGGATAGGCAACGCGTCCGGCTTCTACGGCGACCGTTTCGACGCCCTGCGCGACATGCTCACCGGCGGCGAACTCGACGTCGTCACCGGCGACTACCTCGCCGAGCTGACCATGCTGATCCTCGGCCGCGACCGGCTGAAGAACCCCGCCGCCGGATACGCCCGCACCTTCCTGCGGCAGCTGGAGGAGTCCCTCGGCCTCGCCCACGACCGCGGCATACGTGTCGTCACCAACGCGGGAGGCCTCAACCCGGCCGGACTCGCCGATGCCGTACGGCAGTTGGCGGACCGGCTCGGTATCCCGGTACGCGTCGCGCACGTCGAGGGCGACGACCTCGGCGCCCGGTATCCGGGCAGCCTCACCGCCCACGCGTATCTCGGCGGCTCCGGTATCGCCGCGTGCCTGCGCGAGGGCGCGGAGATCGTCGTCACCGGACGGGTCACCGACGCGGCCCTCGTCACCGGCCCCGCCGCCGCCCACTTCGGCTGGGGGCCCGGGGAGTACGACCGGCTCGCGGGCGCCGTCGTCGCCGGACACGTCCTGGAGTGCGGGACGCAGGCCACCGGCGGCAACTACGCCTTCTTCGCCGAGGGCGGCCGTGACCTGCGGCGGCCCGGCTTCCCGCTCGCCGAGATCCACGAGGACGGCAGCTGCGTCATCACCAAGCACCCCGGCACCGGCGGCTTCGTCGACGTCGGCACGGTGACCGCCCAGCTGCTGTACGAGACGACGGGCGCCCGGTACGCCGGCCCCGACGTCACCGCCCGTCTGGACACCGTACGGCTCACCCAGGACGGCCCCGACCGGGTACGGATCGACGGCGTGCGAGGGGAGGCCCCGCCCCCGACCCTCAAGGTCGGCCGGACCCGGCTCGGCGGCTTCCGCAACGAGGTCGTCTTCGTGCTCACCGGCCTGGACATCGAGGCCAAGGCGGCCCTCGTGCGCGAACAGATGGCGCAGGTGTTCCTCAAGTCCCGTCCGGCGGAAGTGCGGTGGGATCTGGTGCGTACCGACCGGCCCGACGCCGACACCGAGGAGACCGCGAGCGCACTGCTGCGGCTCGTCGTGCGCGACCCCGAACAGGACGCCGTGGGACGGGCGTTGAGCGGGGCCGCCGTGGAGCTGGCGCTGGCGAGCTACCCCGGCTTCCATGTGCTCGCGCCGCCCGGGAGGGGTTCCCCCTACGGGGTGTTCGAGGCCGCGTACGTGCCGCAGGAGGACGTCGAGCACCTCGCCGTCCTCGACGACGGCCGCCGCCTGCCCATCGCCCCGCCCCCGGCCGCCGGCACCCTCGCCCTCGATGAGCTGCCGGAACCGGAGCTGCCGGATCCGCCGCCCCCCGGCCCGGTCCGGCGCGCGCCGCTCGGTCTCGTCGCCGGCGCCCGCAGCGGCGACAAGGGCGGCGACGCCAACGTGGGCGTGTGGGCGCGGACCGACGACGCCTGGCGCTGGCTCGCCCACGAACTGACGGCCGACAGGTTCCGGGAGCTCGTCCCCGAGAGCCGTGAGCTGACCGTCACCCGTCACGCCCTGCCCCGGCTGCGCGCCCTGAACTTCGTGGTCGAGGGCGTCCTCGGCGCCGGGGTCGCCGCCCAGCACCGCTTCGACCCGCAGGCCAAGGCACTCGGCGAATGGCTGCGCTCCCGACACCTGGACATCCCGGAGGCCCTCCTGTGACGGCTCTGACGTCCGCCCTGGACACCCAGGGCCCCGACTACCGCGCGCACCGCGAGGCGATGCTCGCCAAGCTCTCCGACCTGGACACCGAGCACGCGAAGGCGCTGGCGGGGGGCGGCGAGAAATACGTCGCCAGGCACCGTGGCCGCGGCAAGCTCCTCGCCCGCGAGCGCATCGAGCTGCTCGTCGACCCCGACACGCCGTTCCTGGAGCTGTCGCCGCTGGCCGCCTGGGGCAGCGAATACACGGTGGGCGCCTCGCTCGTCACCGGCATCGGGATCATCGAGGGCGTGGAGTGCCTGATCACCGCCAACGATCCGACCGTGCGCGGCGGCGCCAGCAACCCCTGGTCCCTGAAGAAGGCCCTGCGCGCCAACGACATCGCCCTGGCCAACCGGCTGCCCTGCGTCAGCCTGGTCGAGTCGGGCGGCGCCGACCTGCCGTCGCAGAAGGAGATCTTCATCCCGGGCGGGGCCGTCTTCCGCGACCTGACCCGGCTCTCCGCCGCCGGGATCCCGACCGTCGCCGTCGTCTTCGGGAACTCGACCGCGGGCGGCGCGTACATCCCCGGCATGTCCGACCACGCGATCATGGTCAAGGAGCGCGCGAAGGTGTTCCTCGGCGGGCCGCCGCTGGTGAAGATGGCGACCGGCGAGGAGAGCGACGACGAGTCGCTGGGCGGCGCGGAGATGCACGCGCGCGTGTCCGGCCTCGCCGACCACTTCGCCGTCGACGAGCTGGACGCGCTGCGGCAGGCACGCCGCGTGGTCGCCCGCCTCAACCACCGCAAGGCGTACCCGGATCCGGGCCCGGCCGTCCCTCCCAAGTACGACGAGGACGAACTCCTGGGCATCGTCCCCGGGGATCTGCGCACCCCCTTCGACCCGCGCGAGGTCATCGCGCGGATCGTCGACGGCTCCGACTTCGACGAGTTCAAGCCGCTCTACGGGACGAGCCTCGTCACCGGCTGGGCCGATCTGCACGGCTACCCGGTCGGGATCCTGGCCAACGCCCAGGGCGTGCTCTTCAGCGCGGAGTCCCAGAAGGCCGCCCAGTTCATCCAGCTCGCCAACCAGCGCGACATCCCGCTCCTCTTCCTGCACAACACCACCGGCTACATGGTCGGCAAGGAGTACGAGCAGGGCGGCATCATCAAGCACGGCGCGATGATGATCAACGCGGTCGCCAACTCGAAGGTCCCGCACCTGTCCGTCCTCATGGGCGCCTCGTACGGGGCCGGCCACTACGGCATGTGCGGGCGCGCCTACGACCCGCGGTTCCTCTTCGCGTGGCCGAGCGCCAAGTCGGCGGTGATGGGCCCGCAGCAGCTCGCCGGGGTCCTGTCGATCGTCGCCCGGCAGTCGGCTGCCGCGAAGGGCCACCCCTACGACGACGACGCGGACGCCGCCCTGCGCGCCATGGTGGAGCAGCAGATCGAGTCCGAGTCGCTGCCGATGTTCCTGTCCGGGCGGCTGTACGACGACGGTGTCATCGACCCGCGCGACACCCGCACCGTTCTCGGCCTGTGCCTGTCGGCCGTCCACACCGCGCCCTTCGAGGGTGCGCGGGGTGGCTTCGGCGTCTTCCGGATGTGAGGCTCATGATTACTTCCGTTCTGGTGGCCAACCGCGGCGAGATCGCCTGCCGCGTCTTCCGCACCTGCCGCGAGGCGGGCATCCGCACCGTCGCCGTGCACTCGGACGCCGACGCGACCGCCCTCCACGCGCGCGTGGCCGACACGGCCGTACGGCTGCCGGGCAGCTCGCCCGCGGACACCTACCTGCGCGCCGACCTCGTGGTGAAGGCCGCCGTCGGCGCCGGCGCGGACGCCGTGCACCCCGGCTACGGCTTCCTGTCCGAGAACGCCGGCTTCGCGCGCGCCGTCCTGGACGCGGGGCTCGTCTGGATCGGGCCGCCACCCGAGGCGATCGAGGCGATGGCGTCCAAGACCCGGGCCAAACAGCTCATGGGACTCGCCCCGCTCGCCTCGGACGAGGTGACCGAGGCCGACCTGCCGGTGCTGGTGAAGGCGGCCGCCGGTGGTGGCGGTCGCGGCATGCGCGTCGTGCGCCGCCTGGCGGAGCTGGGCGCCGCCCTGGAGGGGGCCCGAGCCGAGGCCGCGAGCGCGTTCGGCGACGGCGAGGTGTTCGTCGAGCCGTACGTCGAGAACGGCCGCCATGTCGAGGTGCAGATCCTCGCCGACACGCACGGCACGGTCTGGGCGCTCGGCACCCGCGACTGCTCCCTCCAGCGACGCCACCAGAAGGTGATCGAGGAGGCGCCGGCGCCGGGCCTGTCCGAGCGGTCGGCGGAGGAACTGCGCGCCCTCGCCGTGCGCGCCGCGCGGGCCGTCTCGTACGTCGGCGCCGGCACCGTCGAGTTCCTCGTCGCCGACGGCCGCGCGCACTTCCTGGAGATGAACACCCGCCTCCAGGTCGAACACCCCGTCACGGAGGCCGTCTTCGGTCTCGACCTGGTGGCCGAACAGATCCGGATCGCGGAGGGCGCCGCCCTGGACGTCGAGCCGCCACGCGCGCGTGGCCACGCCGTCGAGGCCCGTCTCTACGCCGAGGACCCCGCGAACGACTGGACCCCGCAGACCGGCACCCTGCACCGCCTGACCGTCCCCGAGGGCGTCCGCCTGGACACCGGCTTCGGCGACGGCGACGACATCGGCGTCCACTACGACCCCATGCTCGCCAAGGTCGTCGTCCACGCCCCCACGCGCGCGGAGGCGATCCGCAAGCTCGCGGGCGCCCTGGAACGCACGGTCCTGCACGGCCCGGTCACCAACCGCGACCTGCTCGTCCGCTCCCTGCGCCACCCGGAGTTCACCTCCGCCCGCATGGACACCGGCTTCTACGACCGGCATCTCGGCGACCTCACCGTCCCGGCCCCCGACCCCTATGCCCCGCTGGCCGCCGCCCTCGCGGACGCGTCCACCCGCTCGCCGCTGGGCGGCTGGCGCAACCTGCCGTCGCAGCCGCAGACGAAGCGGTACGCGGCGGCGGGCGCGGAGACGGAGGTCCGCTACCACCGCACCCGGACCGGCCTCACGGCCGAGGGCGTACAGGTGGTGCGCGCCGAACCCGGCCTGGTCGTCCTGGAGATCGACGGCGTACGGCGCCGCTTCGAGGTCGCCCGCTACGGCGACCGCGTGCACGTCAACGGCGAGGTCCTCACGGCGCTGCCCCGCTTCCCCGACCCGGAGGCCCAGCACGCCCCCGGCTCCCTGCTCGCGCCGATGCCCGGCACGGTCGTCAAGCTCGCGGACGGTCTGATCACCGGATCGAGTGTCCGGGCCGGTGAACCGCTGCTGTGGCTCGAAGCGATGAAGATGCAACACGTCATCGCGGCGCCGGTGGAGGGGACGGTGACCGTGTTGCCGGTCACGACAGGACAGCAAGTGGAGCTCGGCACCCTCTTGGCCGTCGTCGAGGGAAGCGGGCCCTGAGGGACGCAGGCGCCCCGTCTTTGGGGCTCCGCCGCGTGGGCGCTACCGGCCACGACGCATCCGCAGACGAAGGAGACACAGTGAGCACGCTGATCGAATCCGACGAGCACAAGGCCCTCCGCAAGGCGGTCTCGTCCTTCGCCAAGAGCCACGTCGACGACTCCGACGCGGAGAAGAGCGGCCTCTGGCAGGAGGCCGCCAAGCTCGGCTACATCGGCGTCAACCTGCCGGAGGCGTACGGCGGCGGGGGCGGCGGCATCGCCGAGCTCTCCCTGGTCCTCGAGGAGCTCGGCGCCGCGGGGGCCCCGCTGCTGATGATGATCGTCTCCCCGGCGATCTGCGGCACGGTCATCGCCCGGTTCGGCACCGAGGCCCAGAAGCGGGAGTGGCTGCCCGCGCTGGCCGACGGCAGCCGTCTCATGGCGTTCGGTATCACCGAACCCGACGCCGGATCCAACAGCCACCGCATCACCACCACCGCCCGCCGCGACCCGGCGAGCGGCGACTGGCTGCTGACCGGCCGCAAGGTCTTCGTCTCGGGCGTCGACATCGCCGACGCCACCCTGATCGTCGGCCGGACCGAGGATGCCCGCACCGGCAGTCTCAAGCCCTGCCTGTTCATCGTCCCGCGCGACGCCGAAGGCTTCTCCCGCCGCCGCATCGACATGGAACTGAACAGCGTCGAGAAGCAGTTCGAGCTCGTCCTGGACGACGTACGGCTCCCGGCGGAGGCGCTCGTCGGGGACGAGGACGCGGGCCTGCTCCAGCTCTTCGCCGGACTCAACCCCGAGCGCGTCATGACGGCCGCCTTCGCGATCGGCATGGGGCGTCACGCGCTCTCCAAGGCGATCGCGTACGCGCGCGAGCGCACCGTCTGGAAGAGCCCGATCGGCGCCCACCAGGCCATCGCCCACCCCCTCGCGCAGGCCCACATCGACCTCGAACTGGCCCGCCTGATGATGCAGAAGGCGGCCCACCTGTACGACGCGGGGGACGACGTCGGCGCGGGCGAGGCCGCCAACATGGCCAAGTACGCGGCCGGGGAGGCCTGTGTGAAGGCGGTCGACCAGGCCGTGCACACCCTCGGCGGCAACGGCCTCACGCGCGAGTTCGGCCTCGCCTCGCTGATAACCGCCTCCCGGGTGGCTCGTATCGCCCCGGTGAGCCGGGAGATGATTCTCAACTACGTCTCCCATCAGACCCTGGGCCTGCCCAAGTCGTACTGACCGCAGCCGGCAACCGTCGTGTCCGGCGCGCGAGGAGGAACCATGTTCCGCAGCGAGTTCGCAGACGTCCCGCCCGTAGAACTGCCGATCCACGACGCCGTGCTGGGCCGTGCCGCCGAGTTCGGCGAACTGCCGGCGCTGGTCGACGGCACGGACGGCACCACCCTCACGTACGACCAGGTGGACCGGTTCCACCGGCGGGTCGCCGCGGCGCTCGCCGAGGCCGGGGTCCGCAAGGGCGACGTACTGGCCCTGCACAGCCCCAACACCGTCGCCTTCCCGCTCGCGTTCTATGCGGCCACCCGCGCGGGCGCCACGGTCACCACCGTGCACCCGCTCGCCACCGCAGAGGAGTTCGGCAAACAGCTCCGCGACTCCGCCGCCCGCTGGATCGTCACCGTCTCGCCGCTGCTCGGGACGGCCCGGCGGGCGGCCGAACTCGCGGGCGGCATCGCGGAGATCTTCGTCTGCGACACCGCCACCGGGCACCGCTCGCTCGTCGACATGCTCGCCTCGGCGGCCCCCGAACCGCAGGTGGACATCGACCCGGTGGAAGACGTGGCGGCCCTGCCGTACTCCTCCGGCACCACCGGCGTCCCCAAGGGCGTGATGCTCACGCACCGGCAGATCGCGACGAACCTCGCGCAGCTCCATCCGGCGATGTCCGCCGGCCCCGGCGACCGCATCCTCGCCGTGCTGCCCTTCTTCCACATCTACGGCCTGACCGCCCTGATGAACGCGCCGCTGCGGCAGGGTGCCACCGTCGTGGTGCTGCCCCGCTTCGACCTGGAGACCTTCCTCGCGGCCATCCAGAACCACCGCATCACCGGCCTGTACGTGGCCCCGCCCATCGTCCTCGCCCTCGCCAAGCACCCGGCGGTGGCACAGTACGACCTGTCGTCCCTGCGGTATGTCGTCAGCGCGGCCGCGCCCCTGGACGCCGGCCTCGCCGCCGCCTGCGCCGAGCGCCTGGGCCTGCCCCCGGTCGGCCAGGCCTACGGCATGACGGAACTGTCCCCGGGCACCCATGTCGTCCCGCTCGACGCCATGCGGGAGGCCCCCGCCGGTACCGTCGGCAAGCTCATCGCCGGCACCGAGATGCGGATCGTCTCCCTCGACGACCCCGACAAGGACCTCGACGCCGGCGAGCCCGGCGAGATCCTCATCCGGGGCCCGCAGATCATGAAGGGCTACCTGGGGCGTCCCGACGCCACCGCCGACATGATCGACGGCGACGGCTGGCTGCACACCGGCGACGTCGGCCGGGTCGACGAGGACGGCTGGCTGTTCGTCGTCGACCGGGTCAAGGAACTGATCAAGTACAAGGGCTTCCAGGTGGCCCCCGCCGAGCTCGAAGCCCTCCTGCTCACCCATCCCGGCATAGCGGACGCGGCCGTCATCGGCGCCTACGACGACGACGGCAACGAGGTCCCGCACGCGTACGTGGTCCGGCAGCCCACGTCACCCGGCCTCTCCGAAGGAGAGATCGCGATGTACGTCGCCGAGCGGGTCGCCCCCTACAAGCGCGTCCGCCGGGTCACCTTCATCGACGCCGTGCCGCGCGCCGCCTCCGGGAAGATCCTGCGCCGCCAACTGAGGGAGCGTGCATGACGACCGCCCTGGTCGGACGGACCCGCGTCCGAGGAGTCGAGACCCTCGGTCTCGACTCGCCCGCCACCCGCAACGCCCTCTCGCGCGCCCTCGTGAGCGAGCTGACGGACGCGCTCGGGAGCTGCGAGAAGGACGACGACGTACGCGCCGTCGTCCTCACCCACACCGGCAACACCTTCAGCGCCGGCGCCGACCTGAAGGACCCGCCGCCGCCCGACGCGGTGCCCGCGCTGCTCCGGCGGATCCTGGAACTGCGCAAACCGGTGGTGGCCCGGGTCGACGGGCATGTGCGGGCGGGCGGCCTGGGCGTGCTCGGCGCCTGCGACATCGCGGTCGCCTCCGGGACGGCGACCTTCGCGTTCACGGAGGTGCGCATCGGGGTCGCGCCCGCCGTCATCTCGCTGCCGCTGCTGCCCCGCGTCGAGCCGCGCGCCCTCGCCCGCTACTGCCTCACCGGCGAGACCTTCGGCGCGGCCGAGGCGGCCCGGATCGGCCTCGTCACCCGGTCGGCCGGCGACAACGACCTGGACGAGACCCTCGCACCCGTCCTGGACGGTCTGCGCCGGGCCGCACCCACGGCCCTGGCCAGGACGAAGGAGCTGCTCACGGCTAGGGTGCTGGAGGCCTTCGTCGAGGACGCGGGCGAGATGACCAGGCTCTCGGCCTCGTTGTTCGCCGGCCCCGACGCCCGCGAGGGACTGACGGCCTTCCTCGAACGACGGGACCCTCCATGGGTGTTGTGACCACGGACGACCACACCCCGGACGACCGCGCCCCGGCAGACCGGGGGCCCGGTGACCGGGTGCCCAAGCAGGACCGCAGCCGGGCCACCCGGCAGCGGCTCCTGGCGGCCGCCGTGGCCTGCCTCGCCGAACGCGGCTGGGCGGGCTCCACGGTCTCCGTCGTCGCCGAACGCGCGGGCGTCTCCCGGGGGGCGGCCCAGCACCACTTCCCCACCCGGGAGGACCTCTTCACCGCCGCGGTCGAGTACGTCGCCGAGGAACGCTCGCAAGCGCTGCGCGCGCTGTTCCCGCAGGGCGCGGCCGGCGACCGGCGCGCGGTCGTCGGTGCCCTCGTGGGCCTCTACACCGGCCCCCTCTTCCGCGCCGCCCTGCACCTGTGGGTGGCCGCCTCCAACGAGGAGCAGCTGCGCCCCCGCGTGACCGAGCTGGAGGCCCGCGTGGGCCGCGAGAGCCACCGCATAGCCGTCGAGCTCCTGGGCGCCGACGAGTCCGCGCCCGGCGTCCGCGAGACCGTCCAGGGCCTGCTGGACATGGCCCGCGGCCTCGGCCTCGCCAACCTCCTCACCGACGACGCGGGACGCCGCGAGCGCGTGGTGACGCAGTGGGCGGGGCTGCTGGACGACACGCTCGGCTGAACCCACCGTCGACGGCCCGCCCGCCCGCCCGCCCGCGCGTCCGCCCGCGCCCCGCGCCCGCCATCCGGCGACGCCACCGCCCCGACGCCTCCCGCCCTGCTGTCAGTGGCCCCGCTGTCAGTGACGCGGCGGTCCCGTCACGGGCCGAGCCGCTCCACCCGCCAGCTCCCGTCCGCCTCCGCCGCGTACCGCAGCCGGTCGTGCAGCCGGTTCAGGCGGCCCTGCCAGAACTCCACGGACTGCGGAGCAACCCGGAAGCCGCCCCAGTGCGGCGGCACCGGTACCTGCTCGCCCTCGGGGTAGCGGGCCGCCAGCTCGGCGTAGGAGGCGTCGAGCTCGGCGCGGGTGGCGATCACCGAGGACTGGGCGCTGGCCCAGGCGCCGAGCTGGGAGCCGTGCGGCCTGGTCCGGAAGTAGGCGGCGGTCTCGTCACGCCCGGTGCGCCGGGCCACGCCCCGCACGATGACCTGCCGGGCCATCGGATGCCAGGGGAAGAGCAGCGAGACGTACGGGTTCTCGGCGAGGTCGCGGGCCTTGTGGGAGTCGTAGTTGGTGTAGAAGACGAAGCCCTGTTCGTCGAAGTGCTTGAGCAGCACGGTGCGGGAGCCGGGCCGGCCCTCGGCGTCCGCGGTGGAGACGACCATGGCGTTCGGCTCGAAGAGGTGGGCCTCGACGGCCGCGTCCTTGAACCAGCGGGCGAACTGCTCCACGGGCGTGGCGGCCAGGTCCGCCTCGGAGAGCCCCTCGGCCCGGTACTGCTTGCGCATGGCGGCGGGATCGGGGGCGGGGCCGGGGGAGACGGCGTCTGCGTCGGTCACGTGGTCATCTTGCCGCATGGCCCGCCACCGCAGACCGACCCACCAAAGGTGGCACTGAGTGCCGCAACCACTCCCCAAAGGTGGCACTCGGGGATATGGTGCAGAGGCACCCGTAGCCGCCGTCCCGTCCCCGGTGGGGTGCCGGTCGGGTGACCGACGGCCGTACGGGGCATGACTGGAGTACCGCCCAGGACCGCGAGTCTTCGCACCCCAGGTGCACAGGACCGCGGAACCTCCGGCGCCGCCCGTCGCACACCCGCCGCCACCCACGACCGCCGCACCCCCTCACCCCCTCAGCCGCAGTCCCTCACCCGACGGCCGTACCGTCCGTTCCGCACCTCCCGCACCTCCCTTTCCGTACCTTCCGTCCCGCACATCCCGTCGCACACATCACGAGGAGCCGCCCGATGTCCGACTTCGTACCCGGACTCGAAGGAGTCGTCGCGTTCGAGACGGAGATCGCCGAACCCGACAAGGAGGGCGGCGCCCTGCGGTACCGGGGCGTCGACATCGAGGACCTGGTCGGCCATGTCTCCTTCGGCAACGTCTGGGGCCTGCTCGTCGACGGCGCCTTCAACCCCGGCCTGCCGCCCGCCGAGCCGTTCCCGATCCCCGTCCACTCCGGTGACATCCGCGTCGACGTGCAGTCCGCGCTCGCCATGCTCGCGCCCGTCTGGGGCCTCAAGCCCCTGCTCGACATCGATGCCGAGCAGGCCCGCGCGGACCTGGCCCGCGCCGCCGTCATGGCCCTCTCCTACGTCGCCCAGTCCGCGCGCGGCCAGGGCCGGCCCATGGTCCCGCAGCGGGAGATCGACAAGGCGCAGTCCGTCGTCGAACGGTTCATGATCCGCTGGCGGGGCGAGCCGGACCCCCGGCACGTGGCCGCGGTCGACGCCTACTGGACGTCGGCCGCCGAGCACGGCATGAACGCGTCCACGTTCACGGCCCGGGTGATCGCCTCCACGGGCGCCGACGTCGCCGCCGCCCTGTCCGGCGCGGTGGGAGCCATGTCGGGCCCGCTGCACGGCGGCGCCCCCTCCCGCGTCCTCGGCATGATCGAGGAGATCGAGCGGACCGGGGACGCGGAGGCGTACGTCAAGCAGGCCCTCGACAAGGGCGAGCGGCTCATGGGCTTCGGACACCGCGTCTACCGCGCCGAGGACCCACGCGCGCGCGTGCTGCGCCGTACGGCCCGCGAGCTGGGCGCGCCCCGTTTCGAGATCGCCGAAGCACTGGAGAAGGCGGCCCTCGCGGAACTGCACGCCCGCCGTCCCGACCGGGTCCTGGCGACGAACGTCGAGTTCTGGGCGGCCATCATGCTGGACTTCGCCGAGGTCCCGGCGCACATGTTCACCTCGATGTTCACCTGCGCCCGCACCGCGGGCTGGTCGGCGCACATCCTGGAGCAGAAGCGCACCGGCCGCCTGGTCCGCCCGTCGGCCCGCTACATCGGCCCGGGCTCCCGCAGCCCCCGGGAGATCGAGGGCTACGGGGACATCAGCGGCTAGGACGACCCCGGACGACGAGGACACCTCGTCACCGGTGGCGTCCACACGGCGTCACGCGGGGCTGAGCAGCTCCGCGTGATGCCGTTCGGCCACCAGCGGGTGGGCCCGCAGCTTGCCCTTCAGCTCGTTGAAGCCGTACTCGGCGAAGAGCGGGTTGGCCGGGTCGTCGGTCACGCCGGGCGCGGCCGAGGCGTGCGGGAAGGGCAGCGGTTCGACGCGGGCGTCCAGGCGGGGGTTGTAGAAGAAGGGCACGGAGAACCGCTCGACGGCGCTGGGCGGTGAGACGACCCGGTGGTTGGTGGCCACGAGGTATCCGTCGGTCGCCACCTCCAGCAGCTCGCCCAGGTTGACGACGAAGGCGCCCGGCAGCGGCGGGACGTCGTGGAAGAGTCCGTCCGCGCGCTGCACCTGGAGCCCGCCGACCTCGTCCTGGAGCAGCAGCGTCAGGAACCCGTAGTCCTTGTGCGCCCCGACACCTTGGGCGGCGCCGTCGCCCGCGCTCCCCGGATACCGCACGAGCTTCAGATGCGGATGCGCCCGCTCGCCGAAAGCCCGGTCGTAGAAGTCGACGGGCGCCCCGATCGAGGCGAGCAGCTCGTGCAGGAGCTTCTCGGCGACGGCGCTCAGCCGCTCGACCCACGCCAGCGCGGCTGCCCGCAGCTCCGGCAGCCCGGCGGGCCACTGGTTGGGCCCCTCCAGCCACCAGTAGGCGGGTTCGCCGGGGCCGGGGATCCGGGCGGGCCGCTCGGCGCCTATGTCGAGCTGGTCCCGCCAGTCCTGCCGCCCGCCGGTCCGCTCGTCACCGGTGCGCGTGTAGCCGCGGAAGTGCGGCGAGTTCACGTTGTCGATGGCGAGCCGCTCGGCCTCGGGCAGCGCGAAGAAGGCCCGCATGGCGGACAGCAGCGCGCCGGTCTCCCGCTCACCGACCCCGTGCCCGACGAGCTGGAAGAACCCGACGTCGTGCGCGGCGCTGTGCAGTTGCGCGTGCAGCAGCGCCCGCGCCTGGGTACCACGGTCGGCGGCGGAGAGATCGATGATCGGCAGTTGCTGGTACGACGGGTTCGTCATGGTGTGTCCGCAGGTGTACGGGGCCCGGCCGCCGCCGTGGGTGGGGCGGCGCACGGGTGCCAAGTGGGCAAAAGGGAGAGAACGCGGGCGGAGGTGAACCGCGGGAGGGGCCGGAGGCTCAGAGGGAGCGTCGACAGCCCATGCTCGTGACGCGGACGTAGTCCACGTGGCGGCGTCGAACGAGCGAAAGCATGCGCCCAGGGTACGCCCTGACGAAAGATCCGTACGTGGCGCGGATCACTCCCCGCAAACCCTGCGGACGGAGGGCCGGGAAGCGGGCGATCGGAAGGGACGGGCCGGAAAAGCAGGCGACCCGCGAGTCTGGTCCTCGCTCAGGAGGGCCGGCCGGACGTACCGGCGACTCGCGGGTCGGGTGACTGCGTTGAATTGGCCGGTTGCGTGCAACTCACACACGCCGGTCCGGCACCGCACTCAGTGGGCGACGGGCCACTAGCCCGCAGCCACCTCCGACGTCCGGTGTGCATACATGCTGCGGACCACCTCCTTTCCTTCGGTACGTCACACACTAGGAACCCGTCTCCGGTCGCTCAAGTCTTTTTTTCGGATGTTGACTCGGCGGACCCCGAGACGATTCCCTGCTGGCGTGACCGATCTTCGACTGCGCATCGAGGTGGTGGCCGGTGAGCCCGCGCTCGAACAGTGGCGGCACGTCCACAACACGATCGTGCCGCCGGCCGCGCTGTCCCTCGACGAGGTGCGGGAGCGCGCGGGGCGCTACCGGCTGGAGAACGCCTACGCCGGTGACGTCCTCGTCGGCTGCTCGACCGTGCGGCCGCCCGAGGGCGAGCGGGCGGTGGCGACCGTCATCGCGCGCGTGCTGCCCGGTCACCGGGGGCGGGGCCACGGCGCCGCCCTGTACGACCACGCTCTCGCCCACGCGCGCGTGCTCGGCGCCCGCGTGATCGAGACCTGCGTACTGGCCGTCAACGAGGACGGGCTGCGGTTCGCGCGGGCACGCGGATTCGCCGAGGTCGAGCGGTACGTGCTCGACGGCGAAACGGCGGAATGGGTCGACCTGCGGGCTCCTGCCCCGGCATGACCGGGGCGCGGTACAACGATTCCTCTGCAATCTTGCGGGAACCATATGTGGGCTGCGTCACGTTCGAGTTGAATGAGGGCAAGTGAGCGAACCTGCAGGGGGTCCAGGTGAGTGCTTCCCGACGTAGTGGGACCACCGACGAGCTGGGGCCGGACGAGCCCGAGCGGCCGGGCGGCGACGGCCCCACGCCCCCGGAAGGCGCGGAACCGGCGGTCGGCCCGGTCGGCCCGGACGGCACCGATCTGCTCGCCGCGCTGCTCGACGGCATGGACGCGGCGCTCTGCGCGTTCGACGGCGACGGCATCGTCACGCACTGGAACCGCGAGGCCGAGCGGATCCTCGGCTGGACCGGCGCCGAGGCGGTCGGCCGGCACGGCTTCGCGGGCTGGGCCGTGCGCGAGGCCGACGCCGAGGACATCGAGGCGCGGCTGATGTCCGCCATGCACGCCCCGGGCCGCCAGGTGCACGAGTTCGCGCTGCTGACCAAGGACGGCGGCCGCGTCCTGGTGCGCAGCCAGTCCGCCGCCGTGCGCGGGCCCGACGGCAAACCCGCGGGGCTGTACTTCGCGTTCAGCGAGGTGCACGCGCAGATCGACCTCGAACGCTCCATCGCGCTCAGCGAGGCCCTCTTCGACGACGCCTCCTGGGGGGTCGTCCTGGTCGACGCCGACCTGCGTCCCGCCGTCGTCAACGCGCACGCCGCCCGCGCGCTCGGCACGGGCCGTACGGCCGCCCTGGGCCGCCCTCTGGGCGATCTGCTCACGCGGGGCGTCGAAGAGCTGGAGAACGCGCTGACGCACGTCCTCGCCGAGGGCGCCCCGCCGGCCCCCGCCGAGTTGTGGGTCGGGGTGCGCACCCCGGAGGGCGAGAAGCGGCGCTGCTGGCGCAGCGGCTTCCTGAGGCTGGCCTCGCCGCTCGCGGAGGAGCCGGTGCCCCTCGGGGTCGGCTGGATCTTCCAGGACGTCACCGAGGCCAAGCAGGGCGAGCAGGAGGCCTCGCTGCTGCGCTTCCGCGCCAACCAGCTGCACCGGGCGGCCCGTGCGGCCGCCGAGTGCGAGGACCCGGCCGAGGCGGCCACCGTGCACCTCGACTTCGCGCTCGCCGGATTCGCCGACCACGCCCTGGTCGACCGGGTGATGGGAAGCGCCTCGGCCGACGCGGAGGGGGCCGGCCCCGCGCGGCTGATGCGGATCGCGGCCACCCCGTCGGGCGGGCCGGGGCCCAGCGCGCTCACCGGGCACCGCGGCCTGCCCGTCCGCTACGGCGAGGCGCATCCGGCGCTCCAGTGCGTGGCACGGGCCGGTTCGGTGCGGGCCGGGGTGGGCTCCGCGTCGGCCGACGAGGCACGGGAGTGGGCCAGGGCGCGCCTGTGGCCGGACGACACCGTGCACGCCTTGTGCGCGGTGCTGCGCAGCCGGGGCCGCACCCTGGGGGTCGTGACGTTCCTCCGCGGCGCCGGCCGCACGGCCTTCGAGCGTTCCGACGCGACCTACGCCGAGGACGTCGCCGTCCGGATGGCCGCGGCCCTGGACCTCGCCGATCTGACCGGAGCGGCCGACGCGGCGGGCCGGGGCGACGACGCCTGAACCCGCGGGGTCAGTGGCGGTAGAAGATCCGGTCCCGGTACTCCTCCATGATCCGCCCGTTCCAGTCGTGGCCGCCGTCGACGTTGCCGGAGCGCAGCAGCGGGGGCTCGACACCGCGCTCGGCGAGGACACCGGCCGCGGTGGCCATCACGGCCTGGAGGAGGGCCGAGGTGACGACCGTGGAGGCGGGCGCGAACGGCGCGGGGACGGTGTCCAGGGTGAGTTCGGCGTCGCCCACCGCGATCTTCGAGTCGAGGACGACGTCGCAGTGGTCCTTGAGGAACGTGCCGGAGACGTGCCGGGACGTCGTCTGCGAGGCGTAGGCCACCGACGTCAGGCCGATGACCCGGACGCCCAGGGCGCGGGCCTTCTGGGCCATCTCCACCGGCAGGGCGTTGCGGCCGGACAGCGAGACGATGACGAGGGCGTCGCCCGCGCGCAGCGGCGAGGTCTCCAGGACGGCGCTCGCGAGGCCGTCGACGCGCTCCAGGGCGGAGCCGAGGGTGGCGGGGGTGACGTCGACGCCGACGACGCCCGGGACCGCCAGCAGGTTCATCAGGGCGAGGCCGCCCGCGCGGTAGACGACGTCCTGGGCGGCGAGCGAGGAGTGACCGGCGCCGAAGGCGAAGAGGCGGCCGCCGGCGGCCACTGTGTCGGCGAGGAGCGTGCCGGCCGCGTCGACGGAGCCGGCCTCCTCGTCGCGGGCCCGCTGGAGCAGGGCGATCGCGGCGTCGAAGAACTGGGCGGCGAGCTTGCGGTCGCTCATCCGTGGGGCCCCTTTGCCGTAGCGGGTGTCCGTGTCGCGGATCACCGTGCGGTCTGGACCAGTGCGCTGTCAACATGCCCGGTGACGGTGGGGCGCCCGGGGCGCGGGCCGGCCTCGCGGCGGGGTGCGGGCCCCGATGTGACCGCCTCGTTCGGACGGCGCGGCACGCTTGTCAGTGGTATCCGGCAGAATTGAGTCCAGGGCCAGCGCACGTGCCGGAGAGCCGTCCAGCCTTCGGCAGAGCCAGCAGAGCTAATCGAGGGGCACACATGTCCGGACTGATCGACACCACGGAGATGTATCTCCGCACCATCCTCGAGCTGGAAGAGGAAGGCGTGGTGCCCATGCGTGCCCGGATCGCCGAACGCCTCGACCAGAGCGGGCCGACGGTCAGCCAGACGGTGGCGCGCATGGAGCGCGACGGTCTGGTCTCCGTGGCCAGCGACCGGCACCTCGAGCTCACCGACGAGGGCCGCCGGCTGGCCACGCGTGTCATGCGCAAGCACCGCCTCGCCGAGTGTCTCCTCGTCGACGTGATCGGCCTGGAGTGGGAGCAGGTGCACGCCGAGGCCTGTCGCTGGGAGCACGTGATGAGCGAGGCCGTCGAGCGTCGCGTCCTGGAGCTGCTGCGGCACCCGACCGAGTCGCCGTACGGCAACCCGATCCCGGGCCTGGAGGAGCTGGGCGAGAAGGACGGCGCCGACCCGTTCCTGGACGAGGGCATGGTCTCGCTGGCCGACCTCGACCCGGGTCTGGAGGGCAAGACGGTCGTCGTGCGCCGGATCGGCGAGCCGATCCAGACGGACGCGCAGCTGATGTACACGCTGCGCCGCGCGGGCGTGCAGCCCGGCTCGGTGGTCAGCGTGACGGAGTCGGCGGGCGGTGTCCTGGTGGGCAGCGGCGGCGAGGCGGCCGAGCTGGAGTCGGACGTCGCGTCCCACGTGTTCGTCGCGAAGCGCTGAGTTCTCCTCGGGCACGGGACGTTTTCGAGGGCGACCGCAGGTCGTCGCCGAAACGCTGAGTATTGCTCAACTCCTGGGGAACACGGGGAAGTTGAGGTGTCCCGTCGATCTCGTCGAATCGCAGATTCCCTGTGTCGAATCGCAGCGCTCCGGCGCTTCACGTGCCAGGCTGTCGCGTGGGCATATGACCTGAGGGGGGCCGGATGCCATGCCGCGGAGCAGTGGAGAGCCCCGGTGCCGTACGGCACCGGGGCCTGTCCTCCCCTGTACTGACCCGGAGCCCCGAGCTCTCAGGGTCATTCCCCTCGGACCGATTTCCCCGAGCGGTCCGCCTCCCGCTGAAGGTCTCCCCTCGGCAGCGGCGATCATTCCTTGAGCGTGGTCACTCGAACGAGGGGTGTTGTGCGCGGAGAGTGCATTTCTCGAAAGGCCATTCGATAGCCTGCGGGTGATTGAAGGCAGTACGAAGGCATCGGAAGCGCAGTGGTACGACGGCTAGGGGGTGCCAGGACCTATGGCGCGACGCATCGACGTGACCGGGGCGGGCGGCGTACGCCTGGCGGCCTGGGAGTTCGGTGACCCGCCCAAGGGTGACCCGGCGAAAGCGGTGACGGAACCCGCGATCCCGTCCCAGCCCGGGCGGAAGCGGAAGGGGAGCCGGCCCGCCGAGCCCATCGACGACGGCGCCGGAAGCAGGCCGGGTGTCCTGTTACTGCACGGTCTGATGGGCCGGGCCTCGCACTGGGCGTCCACCGCCCGCTGGCTCTCCGAGCGGCACCGCGCGGTCGCCCTCGACCAGCGAGGGCACGGCCAGAGCGCGAAGCTGCCCGAGGCGGCCTTCACCCGCGAGGCCTATGTCGAGGACGCGGAGGCCGCCCTGGAGCAGCTCGGCCTCGCCCCCGCCGTGCTCATCGGCCACGCCATGGGCGCGCTCACCGCCTGGCAGCTGGCCGCCAAGCGCCCCGACCTGGTCCAGGGCCTGATCGTCTGCGACATGCGGGCCTCCGCACTGGGAGCGGCCTCGCAGCGCGAGTGGGGCGACTGGTTCCGGTCCTGGCCGGCCCCCTTCGCCACGCTCGCCGACGTCCGCAAGTGGTTCGGCGAGGACGACCCCTGGGTGGAGCGCCCGAACCCGTCCCGGGGCGAGTTCTACGCCGAGGTGATGCAGGAGTCGCCGGACGGCTGGCGTCCCGTTTTCGAGCCCGAGCAGATGCTCAAGTCCCGCGAGACCTGGGTCTACGACGCGCACTGGGAGGAGCTCACCCAGGTCCAGTGCCCCGCGCTCGTGGTGCGTGGTCTGGACGGCGAGCTCGGCCGCGCCGAGGCCCAGGAGATGGTGCGGGTCCTGCCGCGCGGCGCGTACGCGGAGGTCGCCGACGCCGGGCACCTCGTGCACTACGACCAGCCGGAGGGATGGCGTACGGCGATCGAACCGTTCCTCGACGCCGTACTCGCCCCCGAAGCCCCCTGAGGCCCCGGGGCGGCTCAGGAGCCCCGACCGCCCCCAGGAGACCTCACCGGGCCGGGGGCGGCAGGGCGGCGGGACGGCATGGCGGCGGACGGCAGGGCGGTGGGACGGCTCGCGGTGGCGCGGCGGGGCGTCAGCCCTTGCTCACCGCCGTCAGGATCTCCGGGAGGCGTGCCGCCGTCCGGGGAGCCGCCAGGCGCAGTCCCAGCAGCGCGAGCGCCGCGCCGTAGGCCGCGCCGCCCGGCAGCAGCAGCCAGGTCCAGGAGTCGCCGCCCTCGGTGACGTGCAGCCAGATCGTCACCGCGATGACGGGCGCGCACAGCAGGGCCGCCGAGACCATCCCGCCGAAGACCGCGATCCAGGCGAGGCCCGCCTGGCCCGGGGCGACGTTCTTGTAGCCCTCCTGCGGAACCGAGTAGGGGAAGCGGGCCGAGGTCCAGGCGCCCGTCCCCAGCATCGCGCCGAGCAGTGCGAGGGACAGTCCCAGCGCCTCGGGCAGCTTCGGCCAGTCGCCGAGCATCGCCGTCGTCAGCACGGTCACCAGCGTCGCGTACGGCAGGGTGATCAGCAGCAGGGCCAGCGCCCGCGCCCGCAGCTCGTCATACGCGTCCCGGGGCGAGGAGATCGTCATCGCGACCATCCAGAACGCGGACGTGTCCTGCCCGAACTGGTTGTACATCTGGATGCCGAGCATCCCGGCGGCGAAGCAGGCGAAGTAGATCGAACCGGTGCCCTGCAAGGCGTTGAAGACGGGCACGATCAGCCCGATGGCCAGCGACGTCACCCAGGCCGCCTTCGTCTTCGGGTCGCGCCAGATGTAGCGCAGGACGCGCTCCATGACGGTGCCGGTGCGCCCGCCCGGCAGCAGCCGCCCGAGCCCCGCCGAGCTCCGCCGTTCCCGCGGGGCCGGCTCGGCCGCCTGGAGGGTGGAACCGTCGGGCGAGATCATCAGCCGGGTCAGGCTCCGCGTCCACACCCGCACCAGCAGCACCAGAGCGCCCGCGCTGACGGCGATCTGCGCCGCGGCCGTCCCGTACGCGCCCTCGCTCACCGAGTCCACCGCGCCGATCGCCGAGGCCGGCGGCAGCCAGCGCAGGACGTCCGCCGCCGGATCGAGCTGCCCGAGACCGGACGACCCGAGCCGTTGCACCCCGAAGTTGACGAACTGCGCGCCGATCGCGACGACCAGCCCGCTCAGCACCGCGAGATCGCGTCCCTTACGGCTGCTCAGCAGCCGGATGTTGGCGGCGGCCACGGCCCGGGCGAGTGCCACGCACACCAGCAGCCCGAGGGCGACGGCGAGCACGCCCACCGCCCACGCGGCGGCCCCGTGCGCCACGGACACCACCGACCCCACGAACATCAGCAGGGTGAACAGCGGCCCGATGCCCACCAGCGAGGCCGCCAGCAGCGCCCGCACCAGCGGCCGGGGCCGCAGCGGCAGCATCACCAGCCGGGTCGGGTCGAGGGTCTCGTCACCGCTGGGGAAGAACAGCGGCATCACCGCCCAGCCCAGCCCCAGGACCGCCGCGAGCAGCACCACCAGCGACACCGCGTGGTCGTGCCCGCGCAGGGCGATCAGCCCGAGCAGCTGAAGCGCGGCGAACAGCAGCGCGACGACGGCGGAGGCGACGTACGCGGCCCGTCGCCCACCCGACTGCCGCAGCCCGTTGCGCAGCAGCGACAACTTCAGCCGTACGAAGGTGCGGACGAGGCCCTGCGGGGAGGTCGGCTCGCTCACCGGGCCGCCCCGCCGCCCAGCCAGTCGAGGTCGGAGCCGGTGTCCCGCCCCTGCGCCCCGACGAGTTCGAGAAACGCCTGCTGCAAGGAGGGTGCCGAGCCGCGCACTTCCTCCAGCGTCCCGTGCGCCCGGATCCGCCCCGCCGCCAGCACCGCCACCCAGTCGCACAGCGACTCGACGAGCTCCATGACGTGCGAGGAGAAGACGACCGTCGCCCCGGACGCGGTGTACCGCTCCAGCACCCCCCGGATGATCTGCGCGGACACCGGGTCGACACCCTCGAACGGCTCGTCGAGGAAAAGCACTTCGGGGTTGTGCAGCAGCGCGGCCGCGAGCCCGATCTTCTTCCGCATGCCGGTCGAGTAGTCGACGACGAGCTTGTGCTGCGCCCCCGCCAGATCGAGGACGTCGAGCAGCTGCGTGGCCCGTTTGTCGACCTCGGGGCCCGGCAGCCCCCGCAACCGTCCGCTGTAGACGAGGAGTTCACGCCCCGACAGCCGTTCGAACAGCCGCAGCCCCTCAGGCAGCACCCCGATCCGCGCCTTCACCTCGACGGGATCGCGCCACACGTCGTGCCCGACGACCTCGACGGAACCCTGATCGGGCCGCAGCAGCCCGGTCACCATCGACAGGGTCGTGGTCTTCCCGGCTCCGTTCGGCCCGACGAGCCCGATGAACTTCCCGGACGGCAGGTCGAGATCGATACCGGCGACGGCGACCTGCTGCCCGAACCGCTTCCAGAGGTTGCGCACGCGTACGGACGTCATGGATGAACTCTACGGCCGGGGGAAGCGGCCCACGGGGGCCTCGTCAGCGGTCTCGGCCGCAGGCGTAGGCGAGCGGCGAGATCAACTCCTCCGCGTCCGGCAGCCACCGGTTCGCGGCGGTGGGGCGGCAGGCCCACTGCACGGCCCCCCGGGAGCCGAACCGCGTGGGCGGCGCGGCGACGTACGTGCCCTCGCCGAGCGTCAGGAGATCGAGCGCGTCCAGCGACCAGCCCAGCTTGCGCACCAGGTCCGGCACCTTCGCCGACGCCCCCGGCAGCACGAAGAACTGCATCCGCCGGTCCGGCGTCAACGTGACGGGACCGAGCGTCAACTCCATCCGCTCCATCCGCGCAAGCGCGAGGAACCCGGCCGTCTCCGGAACGGAGATCGCGTCGAACGTACGCCCGGTCGGCAGCAGGATCGAGGCGGTCGGTTGCTTCTGCCACATCCGTCGCGCGACCGTCGCGCTGCCGGTGGCCTGGGACGCCCAGTCGGGGCGCGCGGGGTGCGCGCCCGGCGCCGCACACGCGCCGTCGCCGCAGGAACAGCGCTGCGTTCCGTCGACGGGTTCCAGCCAGGTGCCGGGGAACACGTCCCAATGACGTTCCTCGGCGTAACGAACAGCGGTCTCGAGCAGCGATTCCCCGCGCTGCTTCGGGATTTGGGTGGCTTCGGCGCTAGCGATGGTCTCTTCCACGATGAACACAACTCTAGCCGTCACCAGGGGTTACGCCCGTCACATTGCGCGGGGGAGGAGCATCGATTCCGCGTCCGGGGCGCATGGGTGCACGGGCGGGGGCGCGCGGGAGGAACGGGCGCGGGAGCGGGTAACCAGGTAGAGGGGGCGGGCATCCGTCGGTAACCCGGCAATTCTCTGTATTCCTCGGTAAGTCTCGGCAATCCTCACATGCCTCGCATTTTCACTGTGGCTGTGGGGCATTGATCTTCTCGGCCGGAACTTCCGGCCGGAACTTTTCGGTGGAAGACACGTCAACTCGGTGTGTGGACGGGCACCCGCCGTCCCGGTCACCGCAGCCACAGGGGGTAGTGCCCATGGCCGCAAGGCCGCTAGTCGCGCGACAGCCGAACGAACGGTTGCAGGCGCTCATCCAGGAGGCGGGGTGCTCGAACGCCGGGCTCGCCCGCCGCGTCAACATGTGCGGCGCCGAGCACGGTCTCGACCTGCGCTACGACAAGACCTCCGTGGCCCGTTGGCTGCGTGGACAGCAGCCGCGGGGCCGCGCCCCGGCGATCATCGCGGAGGCGCTGGGCCGCAAGCTCGGCCGTACGGTCACGATCGACGAGATCGGCATGGCCAACGGCAAGAACCTCGCCTCGGGCGTGGGTCTCCAGTTCTCGCCGACGGTACTGGGGGCCATCGAGCAGGTCTGCGAACTGTGGCGCAGTGACGTGGGCCGACGCGACTTCCTCTCCGGGTCGTCCGTGGCCGCCTCGGCGTTGGTCGAGCCGAGCCGCGACTGGCTGATCTCCTCCCCCGACGCGCAGGTGGCGCGGTCGGCCGGGCCACGGGTGGGGCTCTCCGACGTCGCGGCCGTCAAGGCGATGACCCAGGCGCTCGTCGACCTGGACCACCAGTACGGCAGCGGACATGTGCGCCCGGTCGTCGTGCACTACCTCAACAGCGTCGTCTCGGGGCTGCTGGCCGGCTCCTACCGGGAGGCGGTGGGCCGGGAACTCTTCGCTTCCGTGGCCCGGTTGACGGAACTCGCCGGTTACATGGCCGTCGACACCGGCCAACCCGGCCTCGCCCAGCGCTACTACATCCAGGCCCTGCGGCTCGCCCAGGCGGCGGGCGACAGAGGGTACGGCGGATACGTCCTCGCCGCGTCCATGAGCCACCTGGCCGCGCAGCTCGGAAACCCGCGGGAGATCGCGCAGTTGGCGCGCGCGGCGCAGGAGGGGGCGCGGGGGCGGGTGACGCCGCGCGCGGAGGCGATGTTCCTCGCGGCGGAGGCGCGCGGCCACGCGCTGCTCGGGGACGCGCGCGGGGCACAGGCGGCGTCCGGACGCGCGGTGGCGGCGCTGGAGGCGGCCGATCCGTCCGCCGGGGACGACCCCGCGTGGATCGCGCACTTCGACGAGGCCTATCTGGCCGACGAGTTGGCGCACTGCCACCGCGACCTGGGCCAGGCCGAGGCGGCGGCGCGCTGCGCCGAACAGTCGCTGGCCGGGCACCCGGAGAGCCGGGCGCGCCGGCGCGCGATCGGGTACGTCCTGCTGGCCACCGCCCAGGTGCAGCAGCGCGAGATCGAACAGGCCTGCCACACGGGGCTGAAGGCGGTCGAGCTCCTGGAGTCGCTCCGCTCCAACCGGGGCGCGGAGTATCTGGAGGACCTTCAGCAGCGCCTGGATCCGTTCCGGGAGGAGTCGGTGGTAAGGGAGTTCGGCGCGCGGCTGGAGCTGCAGACCGCGGCGTGAACGGACGGGGCGCCGTGGCGTGAACACGCGGCGAACGGCGTGGTCACGCGGAAGGAGTCACGGATACAGCGCACGGCGCTCCGGATCCGTCACCTATGTCACCGCCGAATCCGGTGGGAGGGAGATCACGTTCTGAGCTGCGTGGCACGGGGTTCCGGGGACCCGGTAGCGTGAGCCGATGATTCCGAAGGTCCCCCATTCGTAGGAGTCCCGGTGACGCAGAGTGGACAGGGCGAGGAGCCCTCGGCGCAACCCGCGCGCGAAGGCATCGTGCTGCCCTCCGACGGCGGGGAACCCCTGCTGCCGGGAATGACGACGAACGCACCGCGGCAGGCGCCCCGCCAGGGACCGCCGCCCGGACCGCCGCCGGGCCACGAGTCCGGCCGGTACGGCGCTCAGCAGTACGGGCAGCAGCAGTACGGACAGGACGAATACGGGCAGCAGCAGTACGGGCAACCGGACTACGGGCAGCAGGGCGGCCACGGGCAGCACGCGCCCCAGGGGCAGCCCGAGTACGGGCAGCAGGGGCCGGCCGGCGGACAGACCTGGGGGGACCCCTGGGGTCCCGGCGGCCAGGCGTCCGCCCCGCAGCAGGACGCCCAGGGCTGGCCGCTCCCGGCGGACCAGGGGCACCGGCAGCACGAGCCGCAGCACCCGCACCAGCCACAGCACCCGCACCAACAGCAGGACCAGTGGAACGGCGGGCAGTCGGCTCCCTGGAACGGCGGCGCCCCGGCGGGCGCGGGTCCGCTTCCGCCGGAGAGCGCACCGGCGCCGGGCGCACCCCTGCCGCCGGTTGCCCCTGCGGTCGACGAAGGCGCGACGCAGTACATACCGCCGGTCCCGGCCGATCCGACCGCCGACGGCCGTGGCCACTACCCCCCGCCGTTCGCCGCGCCCGGTGCCGCCGACGAGGGCGCCACCCAGTACCTGCCGCCCGTCCCCGCCGCGCCGGTCGACGAAGGCGCGACGCAGTACATACCGCCCGTCGCACCGGGCGCGCTGCCGCCCGAGGTTCCGGCCGAGTCGACCCAGTACCTGGGCCGTACCCCGCAGAGCGGCCCGGGTCCGATGCCGGCCCCGGGACCGCAGCCGGGCGCGTACTCCGACTCCGAGCCCACGCAGTACATCCCGCCCGTCGCCGCGCAGGACGGCGGGGACCGGCAGCCGCCCGCCGAGTTCGAGAACCTCTTCCGCAGCGGGCCGGGCAGCGGAAGCCCGGCGGGATCCACACAGCAGCTCCCGCGCTTCTCCGAGCCGGACGGCCCCGGGCGCGGCCACGGCGGCCCGGGCGGGCACGGCGGCGCGCCGGGCTACGGCGCCGGACCCGCCGCCCGTTCCCCGCAGGCCGCCTACACCCCGCCCGGTGACCCGGCGGCGGGCGGGCGGCGTGGGGCGCGTGACGACGGCGGCGGCCGGGGAGGCCGTACCGGCTCGCGGCTGCCGTTGTTCGCGGCGGTCGGTGTCGCTCTCGCGGTCGTCGGCGTCGGCGCGGGCGCGATGCTCGCGGGCGGGGGCGGCGGCGAGGGTGACGACAACCAGACCGTCGCCGCGTCGGCCCCCGCGACCGAGGGATCCGCGTCGGCGTCCACGGGCGCGGCCGAGCAGCAGGCCGTCGAACTCGACAAGCTGCTCGCGGACAGCGGCAGCAGCCGGGCCAGTGTGATCAGCGCGGTGGCCGACGTGAAGGCGTGCGGCAACCTCGCCCAGGCGGCCACGGACCTGCGGGACGCGGCGAAACAGCGCGGCGAGCTGGTCACCAGGCTGGCCGCGCTGAAGGTCGACCAGCTGCCGGACCACACGGCGCTGACCACCGCCCTCACCAAGGCGTGGCAGGCGTCCGCGTCCGCCGACGACCACTACGCGGCCTGGGCCGACCAGGTCGCCGCCGGCAAGAACAAGAGCTGCAAGAAGGGCTCGGCCCGCACCACCTCCGAGACCCAGGCCGGCAACCGCGCGAGCGGCACCGCCAGCGGCCAGAAGACGCAGGCCGCGAAGTTGTGGAACAAGATCGCGCGGACCTACGGACTGACGGAGCGCCAGCCCACCCAGCTGTAGACGGAGTGGACGCGGGCCGGCCGGTCGCCACCCATGCGAGGGTGGCGGGCGGGCCGGCCGACGCCGTCACGCGAGCGGGCGGCAGCGCCGGGCCGGTCGGGCGGGGTCAGTCGACGTCGGCCTTCTCCAGGGTCTTGGTCACGTCCACGAAGCCCTTCCTGGCGGCCACCAGCCGGCCCTTGCGCACGGCCTGGAGGGTGACGTCGGCGTTGACCAGGCGGGGGAAGCCGATGGAGGCGAGCCGGTTGGTGAATCCCCAGCGGAGCGTCGGCGTGAGTCCGCCCGTGGTGACCTGAAGGCCGTCGTCCAGGGCGCCCCGGACGGAGTCGGCGCTCACCTCGCCGCCGTCCAGAGACTCCACCGCCTGCCGGAACACCGTGTAGGCGATCCAGGTGGTCTGCACGCCGGTGTCGGTCGGGTCGATCCGGGTGTCGGAGAACGCCTCCTCGCTGATCACCGTCTTCATCGCCGCCCAGGCGGGGTCGCTCGTCACCGGGTACCAGCCGGTGACGTACGCCCCCTCGAACGGTCCGGAGGCGGCGCCGGCGGCGTCGATCACCGTCTGGTCGACGCTGCCGAGGACGGTGCCGGTGCGCACCCCGGGGTAGTCCTCGCGGGTGCGCCGGAAGGAGTCCATGAAGGTGGCGGTGCGGTCCCCGAGCGCGGTCACCACGCACCCCTTCCCGTCCCCGGGCTTGTCGCCGGTGGCGTTCTCCAGGGCGGCCTCGGCCTGCGTCCCGTACTCGGTGGCGTCCTCCGGCGCCAGCTGGTCAGTGGCCGTGCCGTGCCCGCCCGCGGTCAGTCCGGCGTCGAGCATCGGGGGCAGCGCGTCGCCGGCGATGGTGTCGGGGCGGACGAGCGAGACCGGGCCGCAGCTGGCGCCGAGCTCCTTGCCGAGACCGGCCAGCAGCGTGGGCTGGCCGCCGTTGACGGGGTAGGACAGCGGGCTGGTGAACTCCGCGTTCGTGACGCCGTAGCCGCCTATGTAGGGGATGCCGGCGCCTTCCAGGTAGGGGAAGAAGGAGGCGGAGTGCTGGCTGTAGGAGCCGAGCACGGCGACCGCGTCCTCCTTGACCGCGCGCCGGGCGCACGCCGCGGCGGACACGGTCTCGTTGTGGTCGTTGCAGGTCAGTACCTTGAGCTTGCGGCCGTCGAGGCCGCCGTTCGCGTTGATCCAGCGGGCGTAGGCGAGGGCGAAGGCCGGCATGCCCGGCTTGTTGGTGGCGGACGTCCCCTCGGGCGCCCACGTCATGACGACGATCGAGTCGTCCCCGGAACCCCCCGGGACACCGGGGACGACCCCACAGCCGACGGCGAGTGACGCGCAGGCGGCCAGGGCACCCGCCGAGACGGCGGTCGCTCTGACGGACCTGGTGAAGCGGAAGGACCTGGGGAGGAAGGTGCTTCGCGTGGGTGTGCGTCGCTTGCCGGTCATGGACACGCACGATTCCGTCACATCACCAACCTGGAGGTGACGCACGGTCGACGGGTGGTGACGGCAAGGTGAATTGCGGGGGCACCCGAGGCGCGGGGGAGGGGGAAACGTACGATCTATGACCGTGCAAGGTTCGGAGAACTCTTCCCGTCGCGGCCGTCGCTCCTCCACCATGGGCGACATGCCACTCAACGACATGCCGTGGTGGCGCTGGCGCAGCAATGTGCGCTCCGCGCTGCACATGCTCTCCGACCCGGTGTTCCAGCAGAACGTCTGGCTGGCCGGCGTCGAGGGGTACGGGGACGTCACCGACGCCGTGTACCGCCTCGTCGAGGACACCTGGCTCGACAACTGGTCCGCCGAGAAGTACGTCGGCACGATCTTCCGCGACTCGCAGGAGGCGGCCCTGGTGGACACCGCCGTGCTGCGGGTGCTGCGGATCATGCACCAGGTCGGGCCGGACGCCCAGGTCTCCGCGTACGTCGACCACGAGGCGTGGCCGGAGGCGGTGCGGGCGGCCCGGGACGCGCACGTGCGGATGGCGGCGAGCGACGGTGACGACGCCGACGCGCCGCCGCGCACCCTCGAGGTGCTGCGCATCATGACGCGGGCCGCGTAACCCGCGGGCGGGGCCGGGCTGCGGGGCTGGGGGGAGCGGGCCGGACGGCGTGTTCCGTCCTGCGGGACGATTGCCCACGGCGGTGGCCGGTGTGCGACCCTGTCGGGCATGAACGCGCAGCCCACCCGAGCCGCGGCGACCGCCGCCGACCAGTACGTCCTCACCCTTTCCTGCCCCGACAAGCAGGGCATCGTGCACGCCGTGTCGAGCTATCTCTTCATGACCGGCTGCAACATCGAGGACAGTCAGCAGTTCGGCGACCACGACACGGGTCTGTTCTTCCTGCGCGTCCACTTCTCGGCCGAGCCCCCGGTCACCGTGGACAAGCTCCGGGCGAGCTTCGCGGCGATCGGCGACTCCTTCCACATGGACTGGCAGATCAACCGGGCCGACGAGAAGATGCGCGTCGTCCTGATGGTCAGCAAGTTCGGGCACTGCCTGAACGACCTGCTGTTCCGCGCCAGCATCGGCGCGCTGCCGGTGGAGATCGCGGCCGTGGTGTCCAACCACACCGACTTCGCCGAGCTGGTGGGCTCGTACAACATCCCCTTCCGCCACATCCCGGTGACGAGGGAGAACAAGGCGCAGGCCGAGGCGGAGCTGCTCGAACTGGTCCGGGAGGAGGACGTCGAGCTCGTCGTCCTCGCCCGCTACATGCAGGTCCTCTCCGACGACCTGTGCAAGCAGCTCAGCGGCCGGATCATCAACATCCACCACTCCTTCCTGCCGAGCTTCAAGGGTGCCAAGCCGTACCACCAGGCGCACGCGCGGGGCGTGAAGCTGATCGGGGCGACGGCGCACTACGTGACGGCCGACCTCGACGAGGGACCGATCATCGAGCAGGAGGTCGAGCGCGTGGGGCACGGCGTCACGCCGGACCAGCTCGTCGCCGTCGGGCGGGATGTGGAGTGCCAGGCGCTGGCGCGGGCCGTGAAGTGGCACGCGGAGCGGCGGATCCTGCTCAACGGGCGCCGTACGGTCGTCTTCGCGTAGCCCTGACGGTCCGTCCGGGCCCTACATCCGGCTCAGCGACGCCGCCGCGAACAGTACGTCCCTGATCGCGTCGCGGTCGCCCAGCTGGCCCGCCGCCGCCTCCTCAGGGGAGACGTGCCCGGCGGCCAGCCGGCAGAACTCCACGTCGTCCAGGGCGACATGGGCCACCTCGTGGTCGGCGGAGCCCACCGCGCCCGGCGAGTCCAGCGGGATCAGCCACTGGCCGCCGCCCGAGCCCTCGATCTCCAGGCGCAGGCTGCGGCCGGGGCGGCCGGCGGTCACCAGATGGCGGGTGCGCGCGGGAGCGGCGAGCCCCGCGCGGCGGCGGGCCGCGAGGGTCTCGGGCAGCATCCGCGCGGCCAGGTCGATCATGCCGTGCAGATGGCGTGGGGCGGGCGGCGCGTAGGGGTAGTCGACCGCGTCGGCGATGTCCTCGGCGTGCACCCAGCATTCGAAGGCCCGGTCCAGCATCGCGTCCCGCAGGGGCAGTTCGAAGCCGCCGTACGACACCGGCCTGGTGCCGGGGCCTCCCCCACGCTCGGCTTCGCCCGCGCCGGAGGTACCCCCGCCGGTGAAGGACACCGTCCGTACGAGGGCGTGGGTCTGTTCACGCCAGGGGCCGCGCACGGAACGGGTGGGCGGGAAGTGCGAGCCCGCCCAGAACGACTCGGTACGCCGGGCCGGCGTGTCCACCGGACCGCTCGCCCGGGGCGACCCGCCCCGCCCGTCGGACCCGTCCGGCTCGCCCTCCTTGTCCTGATCGCCGGTGGCGCCGGTGTTGAGGGCCCTGCCCGGCCCGTCGCCGGGCGCGAGCGGGTCCAGCGGGTCGTCCAGCCCCAGGGCGACGGCCACCAGCCCGTCCACGGCGAGCAGGTGGGCGATGACTCCGGCGACGGTGGTCCGGCGGCTCGTGGCGCCCTCGCCGCGGAACCAGCGCAGCCGTACCGGCGCGTGCCACTCGGCGTCACCGAAGTCCTGGAGCAGGGCGTCGAGCCGCGCGGTCTCGGCGTCGTACGACGCCGCCCAGACGGGTACCGGGATGCGGGGCGGACGCCGGTCGAGGCAGCCGTCGAGGACGCGGGTGCGCAGGCCCGGGTCGAGGTCGAGGCTCTCCGGGCGCTGGAGCAGGCCGACCGCCTCGCGCAGCCGCCGTGCCTCGTCCGCGCAGGCTCCGCAGTCGCCGAGGTGGTCCTCGACGGCCGCCGTCTCCTCGGCCGAGCAGGCCGCCAGCGCCCATGCCCCGAGCAGGGACTTGAGCACCGGGTGCTCGAGCGCGAGCGGTCCCGGGGCGGCGGGCTCCACGGGCGGCAGCGGCAGGCCGCCGTCCTCCACGGAGACGCGCGGGAGCGGGATGCGCGGCGGACGGCCGGCGCCGCCCGGGACGTCGCCGTTGTCGCCGTTGTCGCTGTTCATGTCCTCTTCGTCTTCGCCGTCTTCGGGCGGCCGGAACCCGCTCTCGCCGCTCATGCCGCACCCCCGTACCCGGGAGGTGCCCCGGGGGCCGCGGAGTCGTGGGCGGTGGACAGGAGCTGGAGGCCGAGGCGGAGCCGGCGGCGGGCCTCGTCCTCGGTGACGCCGAGGTCTGCCGCGGTCTGGCGGTAGTCGCGCCGCTGGAAGTAGGCCAGTTCCAGGGCGGCGCGCAGCGGGGCGGGCATGGCCTGGACGATGTAGTCGGCACGGGCGGCGACGGAGGCGTGCCGCACCCTGCGTTCCAGCTCCGCGGTCGCCTCGGCCGAGCCGGAACCGGAACCGGCCTCGGCCAGCGCGGCGGTCTCGGTGGCGCGCAGGCGCTGCACGGCGAGGCGGTGGGTCAAGGCGGCGACCCAGGTACGCAACGGGCCCTGCTTCGGGTCGTAGGTGTCGGGGTGCTCCCAGACATGGGCGAAGACCTCGCGGGTGATGCCGTCGGCCGCCCGTTCGTCTCCGAGCACGCGATGGGCGAGACCGTGCACGAGCGAAGCGAACCGGTCATAGAGCTCGCCGAGGGCGGCCGCCTCACCGCGCGCGAGCCGTTGCTGCATCTTGCGGTCCCAGCGGGGCGGTGCGTCCTGCTTCGCCATGCGGCCCCCTCACCCCTGCGCGTGCCTCTGCCTGTGCGTGTGTCCAGCCTGCGTCCACCGTCACCTCGAATGTAGTCGGCACGTCCGACAACGCACGCCCCTTTGTTTCAATGTGCGCCCCCTGTCCGCGAGAGGGTGGTATGGGCGGTGCCTACCCGACAGAGAAGGATCGAACCGGACGGTATGTGACTGAAACAAGCCTCTTTCTCTCTCTTTCTGTTTTTCCCTCGGAGTTTCGGGGCACGGCCGCTGGGCAGCCGCGCTGCAAGGAAGCGAAGGGACGGCTTCCGTTTTTTCCGCGAGCTACAGCGAGCGAAGGGCGTGGTGGTGGCCTTCAAAGTGACCGGCGGGGAGCAGGGCGGATGGGCCGTGCTCCATGTGTCGGGCGAGCTGGACCTGGTGACGTCGCCGGTACTGCGCCAGAAGGTGCACGACGAGGTGGCCGAGGGGCGCCACAGTCTCGTCCTGGACCTCTCCGAGGTGTACTTCTGCGACTCCAGCGGCGTCGGCGTCCTCATCGCCTCGCGCCGCCTCATCCGCTCCTGCCGGGGCCGCCTGCGCCTGATACTCCCCGCGCGGGGCGCGGCGGAGGGCTCCCACGTCAACCGGGTGCTGGGCGCACTGGGCGTCCGCCGTCTCTTCGACGTCTACGGTGACCTCGCGGCCGCCGTCGACGACGGGACGGAACCGCTCTCGGCGTAGCTCCGCCCGGGCCCGACGGGGGCCCGCCGCGCTACATCCTCGTCCCGGAATTCCCCCGGTCTGGGCACAGGCGTCGCTTTCCCGCTGCCCGGGAGTCGCCGGCGTCGTACGCTCCCTGCCGGAACCACTCCCAGCAGCAGCTCCACGCGACGACGTAAGGCGGCCCGAGAAGACATGGTCAGCAGCGAGTACGAACGCAGGATCGCCGCCCGGTTCGCCACCTTCGACCAGGACGGCAACGGCTACATCGACCGGGCGGACTTCGCCGCGGCGGCCAAGGCGCTGCTCGCCGAGTTCGGCACCGCGGCCCGGTCCGACAAGGGGCAGGCGCTGTACGCGGGCGCCGAGGCGTTCTGGCAGGGCATGGCCGGCATCGCCGACCGGGACGGCGACCAGCGCATCACCCGGGACGAGTTCGTGAACGGCGCGGTCAAGCGGCTGCGCGACAGCCCTGAGCGGTTCGCCGAGATCGCCCGCCCCTTCCTGCACGCGGCCCTGGACATCGCCGACACCGACAGCGACGGCCGGGCGACGGTCGCGGACACCGTACGGGTGCTCAGGGCGCTGGGAGCGCCCGAAGAGGTCGCCCGGGGGGCCGCCGCCGTCCTCGACGCCGACGCGGACGGCAAGGTCGGCGAGGCGGAGATCGTCCCCGCCTTCGCCCGCTACTTCACCGTCGCCGAGTAACGCCCGGTCCTGCGACGCCCGGATCTGCTTCGGTCGTTCTTCGGTCGGTCAGCCCCCGGTCGGTCACAGCCCCAGGTCGGCCGGTCCTCGGTCGTCAGCCCTCGGGCAGGCGGTTTCCGGCCGAGCATCGCTCACCGGGAGAACCGCTCGCGCAGCTTGTACTTCAGTACCTTGCGCAGCGTCTCGTTGCGCGGCAGGGCGTCCACCACCTCAAGCCGCTCAGGCAGCTTGTGGACCGACAGGCCGCCCGCGCGCAGATACGAGGTCATCGCGGCGAGCGTCAACGGCTCCCCGGTGCCCGGCGCCTGTTCCACCACCGCGCACACCAGCTCCCCGCGCTCCGCGTCGGGCAGGCCGATCACCGCCACGTCCCCGAGGGCCGGGTGCGCGGCGAGCAGATCCTCGATCTCCTTGGCCGACACGTTCTCCCCCTTGCGGATGATGACGTCCTTCAGCCGCCCGGTGAGGACCAGATGCCCGCTGCCGGTCACGTGCCCCAGGTCGCCGGTGCGCAGGAACCCCTCCGCGTCGAACGCCTCGGCCGTCTGGGCGGGATCCAGATACCCCTGGCACACGGCCTCGCCGCGCAGCCGCACCTCGCCCTCCACCACGCGTATGCGCATGCCTTCCGGCGGCCGGCCCTCCGTCGTCGCGAGGTTCTCCGCACTGTCGTCGGGCGCCCCCATGGTGATCATCGGCACCTCGGTCATCCCGTACCCGTGTGTCAGCTGCACCCCCATCTCGCGCACGACGGCGTGGTACACCTCGGGCGGCTTGGGCGCTCCGCCGCCCGCCAGCAGCCGCAGAGAGGGGATCAGCGGCGCGCCCGGCCGCTTGCGCTGCTCGGCGAGGAACATCGAGTAGAACGCCGTCGACCCGCCCGCGACCGTCACCCCGTGCCGCCGGTACCCCTCCAGCGCGTCCGGCAGCGCGAAGTGCTCGAACATCACCGCCGGGAAGCCGTAGAGCAGCAGCATGACGGTGTAGTCGGGGCCGGCGATGTGGGCGTACGGGAACGCCATCGAGCCGACGTCGTCCGCGGTGAGGCGCAGCGCGTGGGCGAGGCAGGAGCCGCCCGCGATCAGTGAACGGTCGGTGTGCAGCACGCCCTTGGGATCGGAGGTGGTGCCCGAGGTCCAGTAGATCCAGCGCACCGAGGTGCCTTCGGCGGGGGGCGGCGGAAGCACGGCCGGGTCGCCCTCCGGCAGCTCGTCGTAGGCCTCGAAGACGCCCTTCGCACCAAGCCGCCGTGCCATCTCGGTGTGGTCGAAGCCGCGCCAGACGCCCGGCACCGCGAAGAACTCCGCCTTCGACTCGCGCAGGGCGAAGCCGACCTCGCGGTCGCGGTAGAAGGGGATGACGGGCGACTGCACGGCCCCCAGGCGGGCCAGCGCGAAGGACAGGACGGCCGTCTCGAGGCGGGTGGGCAGCTGCCAGGCGACGACCGTGCCGGGGCGTACGCCCATGTCGTGCAGCCCGGCCGCGACCCGCTCGGCGCGCTCGCGCAGCTCGCCGAAGGTCAGGGCCCGGTCGTCCTGGAGGAGGACCCGGCGGCCGGGGGTGAGGCCGGCGCGGCGGGCGAGCAGGTCCCAGAGGGTGCGGGACGCGCTCAGCTCGTGGGCGGTGGCGGTGGCGGTGTCGTTCACGTCGGCCCCCTGACGTAACTGACGGACTGTCAGATTTTGGCAGAGCGTAGGGCTGGTCGCCTTGTCGGTCCAGGGGGCGGGGGCTAGCCTGCTGGGGAGAGTCAATCTGACGGGTCATCAGATAGCCGCCTGGCGGCAGGCCGGTCGCCGGGCCGGCGGGCGGGCCGGATCGCCGAGCGGGCCGCGGGCGACCCGTCGGCAAGCCGGGCGGCCGGTGGGGCCGGCCCGTCGGACCAGCGCACCGGACACGTCCATCGGACAACTGGCGTTCCGCCAGGCGGAGGGGAAGCCATGAGCACCGAACTGCCGCGCATCGTCAGCGTCGACGACCATGTGATCGAGCCCGCGCACCTCTTCGCGACCTGGCTGCCGCGGAAGTACCAAGACCGGGGGCCGCAGCCGCTCACCGCCGGCATCGGCGAGCTCGCCTACGTCGCCGGGAAGTACCAGATCACGATGGACCCGGACGGCCAGCCCACCGACTGGTGGATCTACGAGGACCTGAAGTTCCCGTACAAGCGCAACATCGCCGCCGTCGGCTTCGACCGGGACGAGATGACGCTGGAGGGCATCACCCGGGAGGAGATGCGGCGCGGCTGCTGGGACCCGAAGGCCCGGTTGGCGGACATGGACCTCAACCATGTCGAGGCCTCGCTCTGCTTCCCGTCGTTCCCCCGCTTCTGCGGGCAGACCTTCGCCGAGGCGCACGACAAGGAGGTCGCGCTGGCCTGTGTGCGCGCCTACAACGACTGGATGGTCCAGGAGTGGTGCGGGGACAGCGGCGGGCGGCTCATCCCGCTCTGTCTGATCCCCCTGTGGGACATCGACCTGGCGGTCGCCGAGATCCGGCGCAACGCGGCCCGCGGGGTGCGCGCGGTGACCTTCTCCGAGATCCCCAGCCACCTCGGGCTGCCGTCGATCCACTCGGGCTACTGGGATCCGTTCTTCGCGGTGTGCGAGGAGACCGGGACCGTCGTCAACATGCACATCGGTTCGTCCTCGCAGATGCCGGCCGCCTCGCCGGACGCGCCGCCGGCCGTCCAGGCGTCCCTGTCGTTCAACAATGCGATGGCCTCGATGATGGACTTCCTCTTCAGCGGGGTGCTGGTGAGGTTCCCGCGCCTCACACTCGCCTACTCCGAGGGCCAGATGGGCTGGATCCCGTACGCCCTGGAGCGTGCCGACGACGTCTGGGAGGAGCACCGCGCGTGGGGCGGGGTCAGGGACCTCATCCCCGAGCCGCCGTCCACGTACTACTACCGGCAGATCTTCTGCTGCTTCTTCCGCGACAAGCACGGGGTGGCGTCCCTGGACGTGGTGGGGCGCGACAACGCGACCTTCGAGACCGACTACCCGCACGTCGACTCGACCTTCCCGCACACCAAGGAGGTCGCCCTGGACCACGTCAAGGGCCTCGACGACGAGACGGTCTACAAGCTCATGCGGGGCAACGCGATCCGCATGCTGGACCTGGACCTCGACAAGTAGCCGGGCCGGGACCAGGGCAGGGGGGATCACGACCATGGACCTCGCGGACAGCCCCGAGGACGCGGAGTACCGGGCCCGGCTGCGCGAGTGGCTCGGCAAGGTGCTGCCCACGCTCCCGCCGAAGCCGTCCCCGGACGACTGGCCCGGCCGCCGCGCCTACGACCTCGGCTGGCAGCGGACGCTGCACGACGCGGGCTACGCCGACGTGCACTGGCAGGCCCCGCCGGGCGTCCGCCTGATCTTCCTGGAGGAGACGGAGAGGGCGGGCGCGCCCTATGTGGGGGCCGGCTTCGTCGGGCTGCTGCACGCCGGGCCGACGATCGCCGCCGAGGGAACGGCGCGCCAGCGCGAACGCTGGCTGCCGCCCATCCTGCGCGGCGAGGAGGTGTGGTGCCAGGGCTTCAGCGAGCCGGACGCCGGGTCGGACCTCGCGGCGCTGCGCACGCGCGCGTGGCGCGACGGCGACGACTACGTGGTGAGCGGGTCCAAGATCTGGACCTCGCACGCGGAGGTCGCCGACTGGTGCGAGTTGCTGGTCCGCACGGACCCGGCGGCACCCAGACACCGGGGCATCACCTGGCTGGCCATGCCCATGGACGCCCCGGGCATCACCGTACGGCCGCTGCGCACCCTGGCCGGGTCCGCCGAGTTCGCCGAGATGTTCCTCGACGAGGTGCGGGTGCCTGCCGGCCATCGGGTGGGGGACGAGAACGATGGCTGGCGGGTCACGATGGTGACCCTGTCCTTCGAGCGCGGCACCGCCTTCGTGGGCGAGGTCGTCGCCTGCCGGCGCGTGCTGGGCGAACTCGCCGTGGAGGCACGGAGGAACGGACGCTGGGACGATCCCGTCCTGCGGCGGCGGCTGGGCGCCCTCAACGCCGGGTTCCGGGCCCTGTGGCGGCTGACGCAGTGGAACGTGAGCGAGGCGGAGGCCAAGGGCGGTCTGCCGGGCGTCGGGGGTTCGGTTTTCAAACTGAGGTACTCGCAGGCCCGCCAGGAGCTGTACGACGTGGCCGCGGACGTCCTGGGCGACGACTCCCTGGATCTCGACCACCCGTGGGTCCACGACCGGCTCTCCTCCCTCTCGTACACCATCGCGGCCGGCACCTCGCAGATCCAGCGGAACATCGTGGCCGAGCGGATCCTCGGCCTGCCGAAGGGACGGTGAACGGCCGCCATGCGTTTTCGACCGACGCAGGACCAGCGGGCGCTGCGGGACGGGGTGCGCGCTCTGCTGACGCGCCGCTTCGACCGGGCGGCGCTGCGGGCCGCGGTGGACCGGCCGGGGCGGCTGGACCGGGCGCTGTGGCGGGAGCTGGGGGCGGCCGGGTTCTTCGCCCTGCGGCTGCCCGAGGCGGACGGCGGGGTCGGACTCGGGCTGCCCGAGACCGTGTTGGCCTTCGAGGAGGCCGGCCGGGCCCTGCTGCCGGGGCCGCTCGTGGCCACCCACCTCGCGGCGGGCCACGTGCCCGGCGCGGCCGAGGGCGAGACCGTCGTGGCGGCCGTGGACGCCGGCGGGCTGGTGGAGTGGATGACGGAGGCGGACGTCGTGTGCGGGGAGACCGGCGGGGCCGTGCCGCTGCGGTCGGTGGACCCGCTGACGCCGCTGCACCGCGTACCGGGCGTCTCGGCCGCCGCCGATCCGGTCGCCGTCCTCCTCACCGCGGCGGAGCAGCTCGGCACCGCCACGCGCGCGTGCGAGCTGGCCGTGCAACACGCCCGGGCGCGCGAGCAGTTCGGGCAGCCGATCGGGGCCTTCCAGGCGGTCAAGCATCTGTGCGCGGAACTGCTGGTGCGGGTCGAGGTGGCCCGCGCGGCGGTCTACGCCGCCGCCGTCACCGCCGACCCGGCCGACATCGCGGCCGCCCGGCTGCTCGCCGACGAGGCCGCCGTGCGCGGCGCGCGCGACTGCCTCCAGGTGCACGGCGGGATGGGTTTCACCTGGGAGGCGGACGTGCATCTGCTGCTCAAGCGGGCCTGGCTGCGCACCCGGCGTGCGGGCGGCGGCACGGAGAGTGAGGAGCTGCTCGCGGCCGACCTGCTGTCGGGAGCGGGGCGTTAGCGGCACGCGCCTGCGGTGACGGCGTGCGTGCCGCGCGCACGGCCGCACGGCTGTCGCGGATTGTGGCATACCGGAATCACGGAGCGTTGAGACCGGGTTGTGTCCGATGCGTGACCCGTCACGGCCCGGAGTCGGCGGACCTCTCCGGTACCTTCTGTGGGATGCGAGTGGTTCCGAGCATGAGCCATGCCGGCGGTGCCCCTGGGGCGGTGCCGGATCCGGCGGTGCGCGCCGCCGCTCGCAGGGCGGACGGGCTTCTCGCGCCCGCCTGTTCGACTCCCCGCAACGAGCGTCGCACAGTATGCCGCACGGGTACTCCTTCGCGCTGGAATATGCCCGAAGCGCTTGTTGAGGTGACTGTATGTCAACCAAGCTGTCTCGTAAGGGATTCACGTTCCGTCACCCTGCCTCTGGCTGTTGTTCTGGCCATGCAGAAAATGGCTACGATCGTGGCCCCCGTCGTCATGGTGCACACGCGGCTCGCGTGGCTTGCGTGGCGCACGGCCATGTGTCCGCCGGTTCGGATGGTGTGAGCGGTGCAGGTGCTTCAAGTGCAGCTGGAGATCCGGCCCGACCCCGCTGAGGTGGGGCGCGCCCGCAGGTGGGCCCGTTCGCGCCTCGCCGGGTCCGGGATAGGGGACGAGGAGCCGCTCGCCGAGACGCTGATCCTGCTCGTCTCGGAACTGGTCACCAACGCCGTGGTGCACACCGGCTGTCCGGCCGTGCTGCGGCTCTCCCTGCCGGGCGGGACGGCCGAGCCGTCCACCGTCCGCCTGGAGGTGGCCGACACCAGCGACCGGGCCCCCGTGCCCCGGTGTGCCGGCGACGAGGCGACCGGAGGCCGTGGTCTGGCCCTCGTCGACTGCCTGGCGGACCGCTGGGGCTGGAGCGTCGAGGGTGCGGGCAAGCGCATCTGGTGCGAACTGGACCGCTGTGCGCGGCCCGGTGGGGCCGAGACGGACCACGGGGGCGCGGAAGAGTGCCGGAGCGCGGGCCCGGTGACGCCCGAACCGGCTTACGGAGGGCTCGCGTACGAGGTCGCCTGACCGGCGACGGGGGCGGCGGGCCAGGGCGCACGGGTGTGGAGCGCCCCGTGGGCCGCGGTGCAGGGGCGCAGAAAGCGCTGTCGCGAACGGTCCCGATCGGCATCGGTGCGCCCGGCTGTGCTTCCGTGCGCGCCCATCGCAAAGGGGACGTACGTAATAAATCGCCGTTCAGGTGTTGACGAGGCGTGTCCATTTGATCACGCTTGTGGTCAGCGATTCGCCGTGAGGGGACGGCGAGGGCTTCGGTGACGGAGGCTCTCGGCGAGTGTGGGTCGTGATTCGGCGCCGGTTCCCTCAGGGCCGAGGGGAGTCGGTGGGGGTCCCTCCCGCTCGGGCGATGCCGGGAGTGGGGGAGGGTGCGCCGGAGTCGGATGGCGGTGCGCGGTGCCGTGCTCGGGGCGGACAGCCGCGCGCCGCCAGCCGACGTGAGGGGGGCGCCCGTTCTACAGCACCGCCACGGGGGCCACCGGAGTCCCCGTCCCGCCGACGAACGGCTCGGGCATCGCCGACAGCAGGAACGCGTAGCGGCCGGTTTGTCCACAGGCTGTGGACAACTCTTCGAGATTCCAGTTCTGGCCCTGGAGCATGCCCATCTCCACCAGGTGGAGCGCGTGCACCGGCAGCCACAGGTCGTCGATCTCGGGCGGGAAGATCTCGAACGTGAGGGTGTCGTTGGCGACCGCCGCCACCTCGCGCGCGTGGAACCACTCCGGCGTACGGACCGAAAGCCCCGGTGACGGGTAGCCGTACCCCTGCTTGTCGCCCGCCAGGTAGACCTGCATCTGCCCGGTCCGTACGAGCACGATGTCGCCGGCGCGCACCTTGGTGCCGGCCAGCTCCTCGGCCGCCGCCAGGTCCTGCGGGGTGACCGCGTGCCCGCCGTCCAGCCGGTCGACGCCACGCACGCGTGCCACGTCCAGCAGCACCCCGCGCGAGACCACGTGCCGCGCCTTGTCGATGCCGCTGAACTCGGCGCCGCCGTGCGCGGTGACGGTGCCGGCCGGCCGGCCGTTGTAGAGCTTCCCCGAGTGCGAGACGTGGGTCAGCGCGTCCCAGTGGGTGCCGGCCTGGAGGCCCATGGTCACGGAGTCGTCGCTGCACGCCACCGTGCCCGGACCGAAGATCTCCTGGTTGATCTGCACCATGGCGTGCAGGGGGTTGACCCGCCCCGGGATCAGCCCGGTCTGCACGCCGTCCTCGCGCAGGGGCAGCGCGAGCGGCACGCGGCGGCCGGTGCGGATCTCGGCGGCGGCCGCGCGGACGACGTCGTCGGTGATGAAATTCAGGGTGCCGATCTCGTCGTCGGCCCCCCAGCGCCCCCAGTTGTTGACGCGCTTGGCGATGTCGTGGAACTCGACCGGCAGTGTCATTCCGTGCCTCCCCGGGGCTTGTCCCCGACCGACGGACGGGTCAATCTAGACCTCGAATCTCAAATCTAACGGTCCGTCAGAAACTGCGGGAGGGGGCCGGACGTGGGGAACTTCCTGACCGGCAAGGTCGTCGCCGTCACCGGGGCGGGACGAGGCATCGGGCGGGCGGTGGCGCTCGCGGCCGCGGCCGAGGGCGCCCTGGTCGTCGTCAACGACTACGGGGTCTCGGTGGACGGCGCCTCGCCCACCAGCGAGATCGCCGAAACCGTCGTCAAGGAGATCGAGGCGGCGGGCGGGGAGGCGGTCGCCGTCGCCGACGACATCTCGACGATGGCCGGTGGACAGCGGGTCGTCGACACCGCGCTGACCTCGTACGGACGGCTCGACGGCGTCGTGTGCGTGGCCGGGATCCTGCGGGAGCGGATGCTGTTCAACATGTCCGAGGAGGAGTGGGACCCCGTCGTCGCCACCCATCTCAAGGGCACCTTCACCGTGTTCCGGGCCGCCTCGGCGGTGATGCGCGGACAGCGCTCCGGCACCCTGATCGGCTTCACGAGCGGCAACCACCAGGGCTCGGTCTCGCAGGCCAACTACAGCGCCGCCAAGGGCGGGATCATCTCGCTCGTGCGAAGCGCCGCACTGGGCCTGCACAAGTACGGCGTGACGGCCAACGCGGTGGCCCCCGTGGCCCGTACGCGGATGTCCGCGGGCGTGCCCACGGAGCTGGCGGAGATCGGTGAGCCCGAGGACGTGGCGGCGTTCGTGGTGTATCTGCTGTCGGACCGGGCGCGGGACGCCCAGGTCACCGGGCAGGTGTACACCGTCGCGGGGCCGAAGATCGCGGTGTGGGCACAGCCGAGGGAACTGCGTTCGGCGTACGCCTCCGGCGGTTGGACGCCGGAGACCATCGCCGATGCGCTGCCGGGGACCGTCGGGGTGGATCCGATGCCGATGCTCGCGCGGTTGGACGAGATGGCGCGGGCCGCGCGGGACGGGAGTCGGCCCAACGCCCAGTAGCTCGCGGACGCGTGGTTCGGCGGTGCGGGTGCGGGTGCGGTGCGTGCGTGGTGGCTGGTCGCGCAGTTCCCCGCGCCCCTGGGGAGCATCGGTCGGCCCTGACTCGAGGAGGGGAACGTGGATTTCGGATTCACGGCGGCGGACGACTCGTTCCGGGCCGAGGCGCGGAACTGGCTTGCCGAGCACGCTCCGCGAGCCGGCGACCGGCGGTCCTGGGAGCGGGCGCTCGGTGCGGCCGGGTGGATCGGACTCGGGTGGGGGGAAGGCGGGTACGGCAACCGGAGCGCGACCCTCACCCAACAGGTCGCGTGGGCCGAGGAGTACGCGCGGTCGGGGGCCCCGGCCCGCTCCGGCCACATCGGGGAGAACCTGCTCGCGCCGACCCTCCTCGTGCACGGCACGGCGGAGCAGAAGGCGCGCTTCCTGCCGCCGATCGCCGCCGGCACCGAACTGTGGTGCCAGGGGTACAGCGAGCCGGGCGCAGGGTCCGACCTCGCCGGAATCCGTACCAAGGCCGAACCCGGCCCCGACGGGCGGTCGTACCGCGTCACCGGACAGAAGATCTGGACCTCCCTCGCCCACGAGGCCGACTGGTGCTTCGTGCTCGCCCGCTCCGAGCCGGAGTCCGGACGGCACCACGGGCTGACCTTTCTCCTGCTGCCCATGGACCAGCCGGGACGGATCGAGGTACGGCCCATCCGGCAACTGACCGGCACCAGCGACTTCAACGAGGTCTTCTTCGACGGGGCGCACGCGCGCGTGGAGCACGTCGTCGGCGCGGCGGGCGACGGCTGGCGGGTGGCGATGAGCCTCCTCGGCTTCGAACGCGGGGTGTCGACCCTCGCCCAGCAGATCGGCTTCGCGCAGGAACTGGAGCGGGTCGTGCGGACGGCGGTGCGGACCGGCGCGGCCGACGACCCCGTCGTACGCGAGCGGCTGGTGCGGCTGTGGGCCGAGCTGCGCACCATGCGGTGGAACGCGTTGCGGACGCTGGGGGGCTCCGGCGGGCCGGGCGCGCCCAGCGTGGCGAAGCTGCTGTGGGCGGGCTGGCACCAGCGGCTGGGGGAGCTGGCGGTGCAGGTGCGGGGGGCGGCGGCGAGTGCCGGGCCCGCCGACTGGTCACCGTCCTCGCCGTACGAACTCGACGACGCGCAGCACCTGTTCCTGTTCTCCCGGGCCGACACCATCTACGGCGGCTCGGACCAGATCCAGCGCACGATCATCGCCGAGCGGGTGCTGGGCCTGCCCCGGCAGCCCAAGGGATAGCGGACGGGACGGAGGGAACGCGATGCGAGGCGTGGTGTTCGACGGTAAGCGGGCCGAGGTCGTCGACGATCTGGCCGTCCGCGATCCGGGGCCGGGTGAGGTGCTCGTCGCGATCGCGGCGGCCGGGCTGTGTCACAGCGACCTCTCGGTCGTCGACGGGACGATTCCCTTCCCGGCGCCCGTCGTCCTCGGGCACGAGGGCGCGGGGGTCGTCGAGGCGGTCGGCGCGGGGGTCGCCCATGTGGTGCCGGGGGACCATGTCGCGCTGTCCACGCTCGCCAACTGCGGTACGTGCGCGCAGTGCGACCGCGGCCGCCCGACGATGTGCCGGCAGGCCATCGGGCGCCCGCGCAAGCCCTTCACGCGCGCGGGAGGCGCGGTGTACCAGTTCGCGTCCAACTCCGCCTTCGCCGAGCGCACGGTGGTGAAGGCCGTCCAGGCGGTCCGGATCCCGAAGGACCTCCCGCTCACGTCCGCCGCGCTGATCGGGTGCGGGGTGCTGACCGGGGTCGGGGCCGTGCTCAACCGCGCGCGGGTGGGGCAGGGGGAGAGCGTCGTCGTCATCGGGACGGGCGGGATCGGGCTGAACGTGGTGCAGGGGGCGCGGATCGCGGGCGCGTCGAGGATCGTCGCGGTGGACGCGAACCCGGCGAAGGAGGCGGTGGCCCGGCAGTTCGGCGCCACCGACTTCCTGACCTCGACGGACGCGGTGCGGGAGTCGCTGCCCACGGGCGCCGACCACGTTTTCGAGTGCGTCGGCCGGATCGAGCTGATCCGGCAGGCGATCGACCTGCTGGACCGGCACGGCCAGGCGGTCCTCCTCGGGGTCCCGCCGGCCACCGCCGAGGCCTCCTTCCTGGTCTCGTCGATGTACCTGGACAAGTCGATCATGGGCTGCCGGTACGGCTCGTCGCGCCCGCAGCGGGACATCGCGCTGTACGCCGACCTGTACCGGGCCGGTCGCCTGCTGCTCGACGAACTGGTGACGGACACCTACCCGGTGGAGGACTTCGCCAAGGCCGCGGCGGACGCGGAGGCGGGGAGGGTGGCGCGAGCGGTGCTCACGTTCTGACCGGACAGCCCGTCAGTCCTCCGCAAAGCCGCGTCCGGCTGACCGGAAAACCCTTGGGGCGGTGTCGGTGCCGCACCCTACGGTTCTCGCATGACCTACCGCGACGTCGCCAACAGACAGGTGCTGGTCTGGTGCTGCACCGCGGTCGGCGCCCGTATGCCGGTCGCCATGGCGCCGCTCGCGCTGGTGTTCCTGGTGCGCGAGCGTCCCGGCGGCTATTCGTGGGGCGCGATCCTCGCGGCCGCCTACGTCGTCGGTGAGATCGTGGGCGCCCCCGTCCTCGGGATGCGGCTGCGCCCCGAGCGGGCCCGCGTCCAGCTGGCCGCCGGGCTGGCGGCCGGGGCGGCCGGATTCGCGGGGCTCGGGGCGTTCCCGGCCGCGCATCCGCTGGTTCTCGGCGGGTTCGCGGCCGTGGCCGGTGCCGCCCCGGCCGCCGCCACCGGAGGGCTGCGCACCCTGCTCACCGCGCTGGTTCCGGAGCGGGCCGCGGCACAGGCGCTGTCCGTCGAGTCGATGCTGACGGCCGGGGTGTGGGCCGTCTCCCCGGCGGCGGTCGCCGGTCTGGCCCTCGGCGTCGCACCGCGCGTCCCGCTGCTCCTCGCGGCCGCCCTGATGGCCGGGTCGGTCGCGGGCCTGTGGCTGCTCCCGGCGGCCTGGGGCGCGCCCGGCACGGGGGACGCGGGGGACCCCGGCGACCCGCGGGGCGGGAAACGCGCGGGCGCGTCGTCGCTGAGCCTCCTGGCCGGTGCCTGGCCGGTGTACGTGACCGGGGCGGCCAGCCTCACCCTGCTTGGGCTCGCCGAACTCGTCCTTCCCGCGCTGCTCGAACAGCGCGGCGTGGGCGTCGGCTGGTCGGGTCCGCTGCTGACCGGGATGGCGGTGGGCGGCGGGCTCGGCGCGTTCGCCTACGGTCTGCGGGCCTGGCCGGGACGGCTGCGCACCCGCAGCGTGGTGCTGATGGCGGGGACCTCGGTCTGCGTGACGTCCGCCGCGCTGGCCCCGGGCGCGGCGGGGATCGCCGTGGCGCTGACCGTGGGAGGCACGCTCCAGTCCGGCGCGATGCTCACCCGCAACCTGTCCCTGCGCGAGGCGCTGCCGCCCGATGCCCTGGCCGCGGGGTACTCCGTCATGTACGCGGCCGCGGGCGCCGGGTACGCGGTGACGGGCTCCCTCGCCGGGGCGCTGCTGAGAGTGGTCGCCCCGTCGACGGCGATGCTGGCCGGCGTCGGGGTGACCATGCTGCTCACGGCGGTCGGCTGGTGGGGCGAGGCGCGCACCGCCGGGACGTCACCGCAGGGCGGCGCCGAAGACGCCGTGACCACCGCTCTCGCCGGGCTCGCCGCTCCCGGTGCGGACGGTGCGGAAGGTGCGGCGATACGCGGTCGGTGTGACCCCGAGGGCCGCCTGTAGGTGCTGCCGCATCGACTGGGCGGTACCGAAACCGGCGTCCCGCGCGATCTGGTCGACGGACCGCTCGCTGGACTCCAGCAGGTGCCGGGCCCGTTCGACCCGTTGCTGGGTGAGCCACTGGCCGGGACTGATGCCGACCTCCTCGCGGAAGCGGCGGGTGAACGTCCGTACCGACATGGCCTCCTGCTCGGCCATGTCGCGCAGCTGGATCGGCTCGTGCAGGCGGCCCAGCGCCCAGGCGCGGGCGGCGGTCGTGGTCGCCTGCTGCGGGTCGGGCACGGGGCGCTCGATGTACTGCGCCTGGCCGCCGTCGCGGTGCGGCGGTACGACCGTACGGCGGGCCACGTCGTTGGCGACCGCCGCGCCGTGGTCACGGCGCAGGAGATGGAGGCAGAGGTCGATCCCGGCCGCCACGCTGGCGGAGGTGAGGACGTCGCCGTCGTCGATGAACAGCACGTCCGCGTCGACCCGGATCTTCGGGAAGAGCCGTTGGAAGTGCTCGGCGTGCATCCAGTGCGTGGTGGCCGGGCGGCCGTCCAGGTGGCCCGCGGCGGCGAGGACGTATCCGCCGGTGCAGATCGACACGAGGCGGGTGCCGGGGCGCACGTGGGCGAGGGCGGCGGCCAGTTCGGGGGTGAGCACGCCCTGCTCGTAGACGGGGCCCAGCTCGTAGGAGGTGGGGACGACGACGGTGTCGGCGGTGGCCAGTGCCTCGGGGCCGTTGCCGACCAGGACGGCGTAGTCGGCGTCCGTCTCGACGGGGCCCGGCGGCCGGACGGAGCAGGTGACGACGTCGTACAGGCGGCGGCCCGCGGCGTCGCGCGCCTTGCCGAAGATGCGCTGCGGAATGCCCAGCTCGAAGGGCATCAGCCCGTCCAGGGCGAGGACGACGACGCGATGGCGGGAGACTGCGTGCGGTGCGGCCATGGCCCGATCCTAGCGAATGCTGTCCCTCGGGCCACTCGCCTGCCGGGGCCCGGTATCGGAGGCTCTGTGACGTGACCCAGACAACCGAAACCCCGGCGTCCGCCGAGGACCAGCAGCCCCTCTCCGACCGTGTCGCCGGCCGCCGCCGCGGCCGGATCCATCGCGCCTGGTTCGTCGCCGCCGTCACCTTCGTCACGATCATCGGCGCGGCGGCCTTCCGTTCGCTGCCAGGCCTGCTCATCGACCCGCTGCACCAGGAGTTCGGCTGGTCACGCGGCACGATCGGTGCCGCGGTCTCGGTCAACCTGGCGCTGTACGGCCTCACCGCCCCGTTCGCGGCGGCGTTGATGGACCGGTTCGGGATCCGGCGGGTCGTCGCGGTGGCCCTCACCGTGATCTCGGCCGGCTCACTCCTGACGGTCTGGATGACGGCGGCCTGGCAGCTGCTGCTGTACTGGGGCCTGCTGGTGGGCCTCGGCTCGGGCTCGATGGCGCTCGCCTTCGCCGCGACGGTCACCAACCGCTGGTTCACCGAGCGCCGGGGTCTGGTCACCGGCATCCTGACCGCGGCCTCCGCCTCCGGCCAGCTGATCTTCCTGCCGCTGCTGTCCTGGCTGATCACGCGGTACGACTGGCGCCCCGCGGCGGTCACGGTCGCCCTGGCCGCGCTGGCCGTCGTCCCCTTCGTGTGGCTGCTGCTGCGGGACCATCCGGCGGACGTGGACCAGAAGCCGTACGGCGCGACGGAGTTCGTCCCGAAGCCGGCCCCCGTGCAGGGCGCGGCGCGCCGCACCCTGCGGGTGCTCTCCTCGGCGGTCCGCACGGGTCCGTTCTGGCTGCTGGCCGGGACCTTCGCGATCTGCGGCGCCTCCACGAACGGCCTGATCCAGACCCACTTCGTGCCCGCCGCCCACGACCACGGCATGCCGATCACGGCGGCTGCCTCGCTGCTCGCGGTCATCGGTGTCTTCGACGTGGTCGGCACGATCGCCTCCGGCTGGTTCACCGACCGCTTCGAGCCGCGCCGCCTGCTGGCTGTGTACTACGCGCTGCGGGGTGTCTCGCTGCTGTTCCTGCCGATGCTGATGGCCCCTTCCGTGCACCCGCCGATGCTCTTCTTCATCGTGTTCTACGGCCTCGACTGGGTCGCCACGGTCCCGCCGACCCTGGCCCTGTGCCGCGAGCAGTACGGCGACGACAGCGCCATCGTCTTCGGCTGGGTCCTGGCATCCCACCAGGTGGGCGCGGCTCTGGTGGCCTTCCTGGGCGGTCTGGCGCGGGACGCGTTCGGCTCGTACGACATGGTCTGGTACGCGTCGGGGGCGCTGTGCGCCGCGGCGGCGCTGATGGCGCTGGTGATCCGGCGGCGGCCGGTGCTCCCCGTCCCGGTGGCCGTTTGAGCCGAGGACCGGCGGCGGGGCCGGTGAGGCGAAGGCGGTTTCGGAGCTCCTTTACGTACGATATGGGTGCATTTCGACACGGATGGCTGCGTCGTGCGGCCTCCGTGTCGTCGCTCTGCCGTTCCTTGCCGTTCGTTGCCGTCCGCTGTTCTCCGCTGCTCTCTGCCCATGGAGGCGATACGTGACTTCTCTGGCCCGTCGTGGCGTGCTCAAGTGCCTGCCGGTCGCTGCCGGGGCGGTCATGACCGGCCTGGCGGCGAGTCCGCGAGCGGTGGCACGACAGGAGACCGCCGCTTCCTTCCCGCAGCCGGAGATCCGCGGCACGGCGCCGGACACCGGGCGGCTGGAGACCCGTCTGACCGTCGGGTTCACCGAACGGATGATCCCCGGGGTCGGCACGGTCACCACGCGCACCTACGAAGGGACGATCCCCGGGCCGACGCTGCGGGTGCGTCCGGGAGACTCGCTCGAGATCACGCACGTCAACGCGCTGCCGCCGAACGACGCCGCGGCGGCGGCGCACCAGGACATGAACCTCCCGCATCACTTCAACACCTTCAACCTGCACACCCACGGCATGCACGTGGACCCCACGGGCGAGTCGGACAACATCTACCGCGTGTTCGAGCCCTCCGACACGGCGGGGAAGACCACCACCCACCGCAGCGCTGTCGACGTTCCGCCGGATCATCCGGCCGGTACGTTCTGGTACCACCCGCACCATCACGGCTCCACGGCGACCCAGTTGCTGAACGGCATGGGAGGTGTCCTCGTCGTCGAGGGGGACGTCGACGAGGTGCCCGAGATCGCCGCCGCCAAGGACGTCGTCGTCTGCATCAACGAGCTCAAGCTGGCCGACGGCCGGGTGCCGGACCTGACGTCACACGGCGCCTACGAGGGCATCGTCTCGACGTTCCTGGTCAACGGCGCGAAGAATCCCGTGCTGACCATCGCGCCGGGGGAGGTCCAGCGCTGGCGGGTCGTCAACGCCGGAGCGATCACCGCTCACTTCCTGAGCCTGCGCGGGCACGAGCTGTACCAGATCGCCTGCGACGGCATCACCTTCATGGAACCGGTCGCCAGCACCGGAGTGACGCTGCCGATGGGCGGGCGGGTCGACCTGCTGGTCCGCGGGGGCGAGCCCGGCACCTACAAGCTGTCCGGCGGCGGCCCCTCGCAGACCCTGCTGACGCTCGTCGTCACCGGAGAGCCCCGCGAGATGTCGCTGCCGGCCCGCCTGCCGGGCAGGCCCACCAGCCTGCCCGAGCCCACCCGTAGCCGGACCCTGATCTTCCGCAGCTACGAGAACGTCTTCTCAGGCGCCTTCCCGAACGCCTACCGCATCCTGGGCGACGGCGAGACCCCGCCCGCCGATCCGGCGGCCGGCCGCCGCGACCTCGCCTGGGGCCGCATGGCGGTTGACTTCGTCAACCAGCGCGTCCGGCTGGGCGAGGTCGAGGAGTGGACCGTCGTCAACGACTCCCACGCCCACAGCCATCACCCCTTCCACCTGCACACCAACCACTTCCTCGTCACTGCGGTCGACAACCGCCGGCTGGCCACGCCGGTCTGGCACGACACCGTCGGCATCCCGCCGAACGGCTCGGTCACCTTCCGGCTGCGCGCCGAGGACTTCACCGGCCGCTCCATGCTGCACTGCCATCAGCTCCAGCACGGAGACGAGGGCATGATGCAGATCGTCGACTACGTGAGCTGACGTGCGGCGAGCGGGGCGTACCGGCCGCCACCGCTCAGAGGAAGCGGCCCTTGTGGAACAGCAGGGGCGGTTCGTCCGCCCCCTCGCCCGTCCCCAGGGCGTTCACCCGGCCCACGACGACGAGGTGGTCGCCGCCGGTGTGGACGGCGTGGACCGCGCAGTCGATCCAGGCGAGGGTGCCGGTGAGGCGGGGCGCCCCCGAGACCGGGGCCGCGTCGTGGGCGACACCGGCGAACTTGTCGGTGCCGCTCGCCGCGAAGGCCCGGCACAGACCGGCCTGGCGGGCGCTCAGCACGTTGACGCAGAAGACGCCCGCGCGGGCGATGCGCGGCCAGGTCGTGGAGGTGCGGCCGACCATGAACGCGACCAGCGGCGGATCGAGGGAGAGGGAGGAGAAGGACTGGCAGGCGAAGCCGGCGGGACCCGCGCCTCCGCCCACGCCGACGTCCTCGCCCTCGACGGCCGGTGCCGTCACGACCGTCACGCCCGACGCGAAGCTGCCCAGCACCCGCCGGAACTCGCCCGGGTCCACCGGTGCGCGTTCGTCCTCGCGGACACAGCGCAGCTCCGGGCGCGGCAGTGCCTCGACCGGGTGGTCGGCCCTGAGGTAACGGACGGCCGCGGCCGCCATGCCCACATGTCCCATCATGTGTTCCATTGAAACTGACGGCATGTCAGATAGGAAGGGTCGCGGCAGCCGGGACCACGTCAGCGGCCCCGGAACCCGGGCTCGCGTCGCTCCACGAAGCTCGTGAGGCCCTCCCGGGCGTCCGCCGTCGTCATGTTGATCTCCTGCGCGGCGGCCTCGGCGGCGAAGGCGCCGGCCCGGTCGGCGTCCAGGGAGGCGTTGACCAGCTGCTTGGTGAGCGACAGGGCACGGGTGGGGCCGGCGGCCAGGCGGGCCGCCCACGCGCGGGCGGTCTTGTCCAGTTCGGCGTCCGCGACCACCCGGTTGACCAGGCCCAGGCGTTCGGCGTCCGGCGCGGTGAGCGCGTCGCCGAAGAACATCAGCTCCTTGGCCCGCCGGGGGCCGATCAGCCGGGGGAGGAGATAGGCGCCGCCGCCGTCCGGGACCAGACCCCGGCGGACGAACACCTCGATGAACCTGGCCGATTCCGCCGCCAGCACCAGGTCGCAGGCGAACGCGAGGTGCGCGCCCAGGCCGGCCGCCGTGCCGTTCACCGCGGCGATCACCGGCTTCTCGCAGTCGAGCACGGCGCAGATCAGCCGCTGCGCGCCGAGACGCAGCGTCCGGCTCACGTCCCCGGCGACCCGTTCGCCGCCCGCGGAGCCGCCCCGCAGATCCGCTCCCGCGCAGAAGCCGCGACCGGTGCCGGTGAGGACCACGGCCCGGACGTCCGGGTCGGCCGAGGCCCGCGCGAGGAGGTCGATCAGCTGGTCCCGCATGCCGGGGGTGAGGGCGTTGAGGGATGCGGGACGGTCGAGGGTGAGGTGGGTGACGTGGTCGTCGGACCGGTGAAGGATCGACGGCTCGGGATCGGACTCGGGCACGGTCACGCTCCGTTTCCGGCTCTCGGCGGTGACAGGGTCCTCACCGGCACACCGCCAGCGCGTCCAGCGCCACCGCGCCCTGTCCGCAGGGCAGGACGACCAGCGGGTTGATGTCGAGTTCGGCGAGGTCGTCGCCCAGCTCCAGCGCCATCCGCTGCACGCGCAGGATCACCTCGACAAGGGCGTCCAGATCGGCCGGAGGACGGCCCCGCACGCCGTCCAGCAGTGCCCTTCCGCGCAGTTCGGCCAGCATGTCGCGGGCCTGGTCCTCGCCGAACGGCGGCACACGTACGGCGGCGTCCCGCAGGACCTCCACCAGGACCCCGCCGAGGCCCACCGTCACCGTCGGGCCGAACAGCTCGTCGTGGGTCACGCCGACCACCATCTCCACGCCCCGCTCGACCATCTGGCACACCAGGACGCCGTCCAGCGCGACCCCCTCGTAGCGCGCGATGTCGGTCAGTTCGCGGTAGGCGTCCCGGACCTGGCTGGCCGAGGTCAGGCCGACCTTCACCAGGCCCAGCTCGGTCTTGTGGGCGATCTGCCCGCCGGACGCCTTCATCACCACCGGGTAGCCGACCAGCCCCGCCGCCCGCACCGAGGCCGCCGCGCTGGTCACCAGCTGCTCGCGCGGGACCCGGATGCCGTAGGCCCGCAGCAGCTGCTTCGCCGCGTGCTCGCTCAGCTGCTGTCCCGGCCGCATCAGCAGCTGTGCCTTGCGGAAGGACGGGGACAGGGTGCGCGGGGCCTGGTCGAAGGGGGAGTGGTAGTCGTTCACGAAGCGGTGGTGTGCGAGGTGCGCGCGGACGGCCGAGACGCAGTTGGCGAGGGTGCGGAAGGTCGCCACCCGGGAGGAGCCCAGCAGGACCTCGCGGTAGGCCGGTTCGGTGCCCACCGGCGAGCCCCAGACCACGCACACCAGCTTGTCCGTCCGTTCCGCCGCGTCCACCAGGTCCTGGACCAGGCGGTCGCTCAACGGGGGGAACGGGCCGGTGATCGGGCAGATCAGGACGCCGACGGCCGGGTCGTCGAGGATCGCGTCGATGATCTTCCGGCCGCGCTCGTCGCCCACCGGGTGCCCGCCGTTGTCGATCGGGTTGGCCACGTTCAGGTACCCGGGGATCCACTGGTGCAGCCGCGCCTGCCGGTCCGCCGACAGGGTCGGCAGGCTCAGGCCCGCCGCCGTCGCCAGGTCGGCCGCGTGGGCGCCGGTGCCGCCCGAGATCGAGTAGACGACGACGCCGTCGGCCTGCGGCGGCCGGGCGCGGGCCAACAGGGCCGCGGTGTCCTGGAGTTCGTCGAGACCGTCCACCCGGATCACGCCGTACTGGCGCATCGCCGCGTCGACGACCTCGTCCGCGCCGGTCAGCTTGCCGGTGTGGGAGGCGGCGGTCCGGGCGCCGGTCTCGGTGCGGCCGACCTTGACCGCGACGACCGGGACCCCGCGCCGGGCGGCCCGGTCGGCGGCGAGGAGGAAGGACCGGCCGTCCTTCAGCCCCTCCACGTAACAGGCGATCGCGCCGACCTCGGGACGCTCGGCGAAGTAGGAGAGGAAGTCGGCGGTCTCCAGGTCGGCCTCGTTGCCGGTCGGCGCCCAATGGGAGAGGCGGATGCCGAGTTCCTGGAGGGCGAAGACCGGGCGGCCCTGGTGGCCGGACTGGGTGATCAGCGCGATCGACGGGCCCGGGAGATCGTCGCGGAACCGCTCGAAGGCGTTGAGGTTGGTGTTGGGGCCGAGCAGACGGATGCCCGAGCGGGCCACCGCCGCCGCGAGCCGGGCCTGCGCGGCCGCGCCCTCCTCGCCGGTCTCGGCGAATCCGGAGGCGAAGACGACGGCGAACCTCACCTTCGTCTCGGCGAGCCGCTCGATGACCGGCAGCGGGTCGGCGACCAGCAGGACGGCCAGGTCGACCTGTTCGGGCAGGTCGGCCACGGACGGCGAGCAGGGCAGGCCGAAGACGCTCGCGCGGGTGGGGTGCACGGGATGCAGCCGCGCCCCCACCCGCTCCGCCCAGTCCACCAGTTGCCGGGTGACACCGGTGTTCGGGCGTCCTTCGGCGTCCGAGGCGCCGATGACCGCGACCGACTCCGGCCGGAAGAACCGGTCCAGATCGGGGACGTCCGCGTACAGCGGACGGCCGCTGACGTCGAGGTCGTCCGCCTCGGCCGGCCGGCCGTGGACGGCGGGCCCGGGGTGCTCGCCGCACGCGATGACCCGGGCCCGGCGGGAGTCGGTGGTGAGGGTGCCGTGGGTTGATCCAAGCATCGGTCCGCCCGCTCCTGTGTGACTGCCATGTGTGACTGCCATGGATGTGGCCGTCATGAGTGACCGCCAAGTAACTGACGCTCTGTCAGATTACATACCTGACGGAGTGTCAGGAATGGTCGTGCACACAGAAAGGAGCGGACGGCCCGCGGACGCGGACCGCGACTACAGCGCCGCCAGCACCTCCTTCGCCACCCGCTCGCCCGACCGTACGGCTCCGTCCATGAAGCCCATCCAGTAGACGGAGGTCTCCGTCCCGGCCCAGTGGATCCCGCCGACCGGTGCGCGCAGGGCCGGGCCGTACTGCGTCAGGACACCCGGCGCGGCGATCGAGACGGGGCCGCCGCGGGTGTAGGCCTCGTTGTTCCAGCGTTGCAGGACGAAGGAGGAAGGGGAGGCGGCTTTCTCGCCGAAGTACGTCACGTAGTCCTTCAGTACGGCCGCCCTGACCTCCGCCTCGCTCGCGGCGTCCAGCTTGCGGGCCTCGTCGGCCTCGATGAAGCCCATCAGCGCGCCGTACGAGGCGTCGGGCGGGGAGTTGTCGAAGGTGGAGCTGATCACCCCGGTGTCGCTGACGACCTGGCCGTTCAGGCCGTCCGCCCGCCAGAAGGGGGTGTCGTAGATCGCGATCGCCTTGCCGACCGAGGCCATCGGCAGGCGCTGGGTGAGCTGGTCGCGGGCGGCGGGCAGCAGCGGGTCGTACTGGATGCGGGCGGCGAGCGGCGGGGGCACGGCGACGACCACCCGCCGGGCGGTGACGGTGATGCCGTCGGCGGTGACGACGTACTTGCCGCCGGAGCGGGTGATCGTGCGCACCGGGGCGTTCACCACCACCCGGTCGCCGAGGGTGGCGGCGAGCTTGATCGGCACCAGCTGGGAGCCGCCGACGAAGCGCTGTTCCTGGGCGCCGTTCGCGGTCTCGGTGAGGCGTTCCAGGGTGCCGGGGGTCGAGGCGTTGCCGGCGGCCGCGATGTAGAAGAGGACGAAGAGGAGCGAGAGTTCGCGGGGCTCGGCCGAGAAGATCGAGGTGCAGGCCACGTCGAGGAGGAACTTCGCCGACGGGACCACCGCGTTGGCGTTCAGCCAGCTCTCGAAGGTCTGCTTGTCCCACTCGGCGGCCTTGGCGGCGGTCCAGGGCGCGTCGACCGGCACCTGCTTGGCCATGTCGTCCAGCGAGGCCTGCACGATCGCGGCGTTGGCGAGGCCGGCCACATCGACGGGCGGGACCGAGCCGAGGAGGCCGTCGGTGGCGTACGGGGTCTTCTTGCCGTCCTTGTAGAGGAGGTTCTTGCCGGTGTTGTAGGTGGCGAAGGTGGCCACGCCCAGGGAGTCGGCGAGCGCCTTGATGCGGTCCTGGGTGGGGCCGATGAACTCACCGCCGCCCTCGGTGACTCCGCCGCCCGCCAGGGGCAGGTTGACGACCCGGCCGCCCACGCGGTCGCGGGCCTCCAGGACGGTGACCGTCCGGCCGGCGGCCACGAGGTCGCGGGCCGCGGTGAGGCCGGCGAGTCCGCCGCCGACGATCGCGACGTCCACGTCCCGGGTGGTGGCCGCGGCGGCCGTCCCGGCGGCGGTCGCCGTCAGAGCGGTGGCGCCGGCGGCCACGGCGGCGGTGCGGCCGAGCAGGGAACGGCGGGACAGGCCGCCTTCACCGGACCGGCGGGGGTGCTGTCTTTCACTTGCCACGTGCGTCCTCCGTCGAGCTTCGGGAGCGAGCGGGGGTGGAACCAGAAAGATGAACAGGGCTCACATTCTGGCTCCGTGAGAGGGCACGGGACAACGTTCTCGCCACATCCGACACAGGTGTAACGGGCAGCGAGATGACGGGAGTTGAGGAGAGCGGAAGGACAGGCCGGGGGAAGCCGGCAGGCGGGAGCCGGTGCCCCGGCCTGCCGGGCCGGACTACCGGAGGTGGCGGCGTACGGCCTTCGCGATCTTCTCCGCGTCGATCGCCAGCTCGCGGAGCGTGCCGCTGATGGGGGTGGTGAAGCCCGTGAAGTACAGGCCGGGGGTGTCCTTCGGGGCGCGGGCGCCGTGGCCGACGGGTCTGCCGCGGTCGTCGAGCACCCCGAGGTGGCCGACCAGGTCCTCCAGGGCGCGGACGTAACCGGTGGCGGCGACGACCGCCTCCGGGGTGATCCGCGAGCCGTCGGCGAGGACGATCCCGCCGCTTTCCCCGAAGCCCGCCACGGCGGCCACGACCTCCACCCTGCCCTTGCGCACGGCGTCGATCAGGCCGACGTCCTGCACCGGGATGGCCCCCTCCCTGACGCGGGAGTAGAGGCCGCTGTCGGGGCGGGGCAGACCGTGCGCCGACAGGTCCGGCACGCTGAGCCTGGCCATCGGCCGCGCGAGCCGGTCCACGAGCCGGACCGGCAGCCGCCGGACCAGCACGGCCGTGTACTGCGCGGCCCAGCCGGCCGTCGAACGGCGCACGATGTGCGGGGCGGTGCGCACGGACAGCCGCACCCGGGCCGCACCGCTCTCCACCAGGTCAACGGCGATCTCGGCGCCGGTGTTGCCGACGCCGACGACGAGGACGTCCCGGTCGGCGTACTCCTTGCCGCTGCGGTAGGCGGCGGCGTGCACCAGCTCGCCCGTGAACGCCTCGCGCCCCGGCCAGTCGGGCAGGTGCGGGGTGTGGTTGTAGCCGGTGGCGACGACCACCGCCGAGCCCGCGAGTTCCCGTCCCCCGGTGGCGTGCAGCAGCCAGCCGGTGCCGTCCGGGGTGCGCTCGACGCGGGAGACCTCGACGCCGGTGACGATCTCCAGCTCGTGCACCTCGGCGTACTTCTCCAGGTAGCGCACCATGTCGTCGCGTGCCACCCACCGGCCGAACCGGCGGGGCATCGACAGCCCGGGCAGGGCCGAAAGGCGCCGGGTGGTGTGCAGATGCAGCCGGTCGTAATGGCGCCGCCAGGACGCGCCGACCCCGTCGGACTTCTCCACGACGACGGCCCGTATGCCCTGGGCACGCAGCGCGTACGCGGTGGCGAGACCACCGGGACCGCCGCCGATGACGTAGACGGGGCGGTCGGCGGGGTTCGCGGTGGTGATCGCCTGAGGGGTCGGGCGGGGTGCGGAGTCTTCCATGAGCGCGAGCGTAATCACGCGGACCGTTGATGGGTCTCGGTCAAGACCGGAATTGGTTGCGGATCGATCACGCATGGGGGAAGTGCGGGGAGGACCGGTGACGTAGGCCACTTGGTTGTGTGCGACGGGGCGAGGCGGTGGGGAATCGTGGCGAGGGCCCCGGGTGGGGCGGCGGCGCGGATGCCGTGGGAAAACGGTGCGACGCCCGGCCCAGGTGCGCTGGGGTCGGGCGTCGCGTGCGAACGGCGTCGGTGACTCATGACGGGAAACGGACGTCGTCGCGTGCGGTGGTGCCGGTCACTTGTGACGGGAAACCGGCACCGCCGCGTTCGGGGTGCCTCCCGGACGGGCGGGGAGGCGCGCGGAAACCTACTTCTCGACCTTGGTCCTGTGGCCCGTCACCTTGGCGATCCAGGTGATGAAGTCGCCCGGGTCGGTGTTGGCGCCGTGGCCCTGGTCCCAGTAGTAGAGGTGGTTGACGTCGTCGCCGAGGCCGGCCGCGGCGGCGGCCAGGTTGGCGGCGACCGTCAGCGAGGTGTCGGAGTCCTTGGTGCCGAGGCGGATCCACCAGTGCTTGGTGCGGCCCTGGTTGGGCTTGTCGACCAGGTGGTACATCGGGTTCATCAGCCGCAGCAACTCGGGGATGTCGCTGTCGAGCCGCGTGGAGGTGAGCCCGGTGGTGTCGTTCTTCTGGCCGAACGCCGTGAAGTGACGGGCGAGGGTCGTGCCCGTGCCGAACTCGTTGTTCTCGCCCGACGACAGGTCGAAGGGGTCGAACGCCGGGGTGTCCTTCTTGCGGGCGCCGACGTGGGTGAGGAAGTCGGCCCAGGTGAAGGTGGCCTTGCCGTTCTTCCAGGTGATGAAGGTGTTGGCGGCGAGGTAGGTCGCGCGGTCGGTGTCGGAGAGGGCCGCCAGGTAGGTGGTGGCCGACGGCTCCAGGTACTGCTTGACCAGGTACTCGTCGTAGTTGCGGGCGTTGAGCGTGCCGAAGCCGCCGAGGCCCTTGAGCTTCAGCCCGGCCTGGTACTCGGCGAACTGCGACCGGAGCGTCTTCGACACCGTCTGGTCGACCTGCTTGCCGGTGCTGAGGGCGTTGCCGCCCCAGTTCCACTCATAGGAGCCGTCGGCGTGCTCCAGGTCGGTGATCGGGCACCAGGCGCCGGTCGCGAAGATCGCGTCGGAGGCGTCGGCCGCGCCGAGCTCCTCGAGGTACTCGGCGTAGAGCGGGCTGTCGCCGGACGCGCCGAGCAGCGAGGAGAGCGCGCCGCCCGCGCTGGTGCCGGCGGACACGATGCGGTCGGTGTCGCCGGGGATGACTCCCTTGTTGGCCCGCACGTACCGCACGGCGGCCTTGAGGTCGACGATCGCGGCGGGTGCCACGCCGTAGTACTCGCCGGCCGCGTTCTTGTTCGTACGGCCACGCGCGCCGGGCTCGACGACGACGTACCCGGCGGCCAGGGCCAGCAGCTGGTTGCTCGCCAGGGCGCCGCCGGTGGCGTTGGTGTTGCCGTTGGCGCCGGGGGCGGAGGCGGCGGCCGACGCACCGGCCGACGCGCTCGAGGAGGGCGCACCGCTGGGAGCCCCCCCGCCGCCGCCCATGCCCCCCGCGCCGATCCCGGTGGCGTCCGCCACGGAGGACGGCATGTAGCCGCCGACGGAGTTCGCGAACAGGATCGGCGCGTTGCTCGCGTCGACCGCCGTGCCGTCGATCTCGACCGGGACGCTGACGACGAGGGACTGGTAGGCGGCGTCCACCGGCTTGGTGACGTAGGTGATCGCCTTCCAGAAGTGGTACGTCACGGAGTGCTCGACGCCGGCGGTGTCCGTGACGGTCGTCGTGAGCTTCGTGTAGGCGTCCGGGTCGAAGGCCAGGGCGCCCGCGTCCGAGGTCGAGGACTTCGACGTGTCGCTGGAGGCCTGCGCGCTCAGGGCGATGCCGCCCACTGCCGCGACGCCGGCGGTGGCGCCGAGCCCCAAGACGACCGACCTGCGCTTGACTGCCCTGTGCTTCACGATGCTGCCCCTTCGCGGATGGCGTGCTGACTGCGAGCCGACGGTGCGCGCCGACGACGAGGTGCCGACTGCCGGGGTCGGCCGCCGCGTGTCGTCCGGCTTGCGGTTGCGAACGTAAGGTGTGGCCGACAAAATCGTCAACAATCTGCGGGGCATTCACGGGCGGCGCACAGGTTCATGGCGGCCGCACAGTCTTCTCTCATGCGAAATGCACGGGGTTCCCGGAATCGATTCGCTGACGTACCGTCAGATTCATGTCCGCGAAGCGCTATGACATCCCCGAGGCCGACGCCTTCACCCGCACGTACTGGGACGCGGCCGCCGGGGGCCGGCTGCTGATCCGGCGCTGCGGGGCCTGCGGGCGGGCCCACCACTACCCCCGCGAGTTCTGCCCGCACTGCTGGAGCGAGGACGTGGCCTGGGAGGACGCGAGCGGCCTGGCCACCCTCTACACCTGGTCCGTCGTCCACCGCAACGACCTGCCGCCCTTCGGGGAACGGACGCCGTACGTCGCGGCGGTGGTCGACCTGGCGGAGGGGCCGCGGATGTCGACGGAGGTGGTGGGCGCCGCCCCCGGGGAGCCGGGGGAGGACCCGCGGGCAGGACTGCGGGCCGGGCTGGAGCTCGCGGTCGCGTTCCGGGAAGGGGTCCCGGTGTTCCGGCCCGCGCCCTGAAAGACCGGCGGTGTTCAATGGCCGGATGACCGACATACGCGAGCCGGACCCGGCGCCTGCCGCCACCGGTCTCCAGGGCCACGGACTGACCCTGCGACCCTGGGACCCGGAGTCCGCCACCGACGTGGACGCCTGGCTGCGCGGACACACCGACCCCGGCTTCCGGCGCTGGAACACCCCGCTGCGGACGATCACCGACACCGCCGGCGCCCGGGCGTCGCTGGCGGCCAGGGCCGCGGACACGACGGCCGGGAGCTCCAGGACGTTCTGCGTGACGGACACCGCCGACGGCACGGTCCTCGGGCAGATCTCCGTCAACATGATCGACCGCGTGCTCAGCTTCGCCAGGGTCGGCTACTGGGTCCTCCCGGAGGCGCGCGGCCGGCATGTCGCCACCCGCTCCCTGCTCCTGGCCTCGCACTGGGCGTTCACCGACGTCGGGTTGCACCGGCTGGAACTGGGCCACGCACTCGGCCACGACGCCTCCTGCCGGATCGCCGAGCGCTGCGGATTCCGGTACGAGGGGACCCTGCGCGGCGCGATGTGGGAGGAGGGCCGCCGGGACGCCTTCCGGGACGTCCACCTGCACGGACGGCTGACGACGGACCCGGAGCCGAAGGCGCCGTGAACGTCGTGTGCCGCGGAGGCGCTCACCGGCCCGGGTGCGGCCGTGAGGGCAGGGAGGGGCAGGGAGGTGGCAGGGCACGGGCGAGGAGCGCCGCCGCCCGACGTCCACCTGAGTGCCGCCCCCTCCTACGCGTGAGGGATCCCCCTGCAAGGCGCTCTCACGGCCACAGTTGCTCCCTGTCCCACGCCCCGGCTCCCCGCCGGTACCTGAGGCGTGCGTGCCGGCGCCGGGCGTCGCCCTGGAAGAACTCCACCTCGTCCGGGCGCAGTCGGTACAGCGTCCAGGTCGGTGACGCGGCCGTCGGGTGCTCGCGGGCGTGTTCCCAGGCGGCCTCCGACGCCCTCGCCAGGTCCTGCGCCGAGGACAGGATCTCGCTCTGGCGTCCCGTCAGCGCGGCCGCCAGGGCGCCCGTCGAGCGGGCGTGCAGGTCGGCCTGGGCCTCCTCGGAGGGGGCGGAGGTGACCGGGCCGCGTACCCGGACCTGGCGGCCGAGCACCGGCCAGTAGAAGGTGAGGGCCGCGTACGGGCGGGCGGCGAGCTGGCGGCCCTTGCGGCTGGTGGCGTGCGTCGCGAAGGCCCAGCCGTCCGCGTCCGCGCCGTGCAGCATCACGATGCGGGCGTCGGGCAGGCCCTCCTCGTCCGAGGTCGACAGCGTCATCGTGTGCGGCTCCCGCTCGCCCGCCGCCACCGCCCGCGCGAACCAGTCGGTGAAGAGGGACAGCGGTTCGGCGGGCGCCGTCTCCGGGTCGAAGGGGGGCAGGTCGGTCACCTCCGGGTCCCAGACCCGCAGCGATCTCAGCAGCTCATGAAGATCCTTGGCCATGCAGCGAGTATGCGGTCACCCGGGCGGTCAGTGCCGGGCGAACTGGACCTGCGTCGACTGCGTCACGTTCGCCCGGACCGCGATCCCCTCGACCGTCACCCGCTCCCCGTAGATGTCGGTGAGGCGGATCGCGGCGCCGCAGCCGGTGCCCTGCTCGGAGAGGAAGTAGTTGTATCCGGTGCGCGCCAGGCGGGTCCAGCCGGCGCCGGTGCGGACCTCGAGGCGGGCCAGCGGGTTGCGGTGGCCGATCGCCTGGATCCCGCACCAGTACTGGCTGGAGCCGGTCTTGTAGCGGATCGAGACCGTGTCGGAGGTGGCGGGGCTCAGCAGGCTCCAGGTGATCGCGATCCGGCCCGCCGAAAGGGGCGCGAGCTTGGCGAAGGCCTGTCGGCTGAGGTCGAGTTGACCGGGCTCGCAGGGCGCCGGGCACTCGTTGGTGATCCGGACCGTGATCGACGTTCCGCTGCCGGCCCGGACGAGGACGTACGCGCCGCACGCCTTGGACGTCTCGTAGTCGGCGGTGTTCATCGCCGCGGTCATGACGTCGGAGGTCGGGCCGTAGGAGCAGGCGCCGTCGCCGTTGCCGATGTCGTAGGAGGTGGCGACCCCCTGGTACGCGGCCCCGGGCCGGATCCGTCCCGCCTGCGGCGCCGTGCCGGACGCGGCCCGCGCGGCGGACCCGGCCGAGGAGCCGCCCGACGTGCCCGAGGTGCCCGACGAGCCCTTCGCGGTGGCCCGGGCGGTGGCCGTCGCACCGGCCGTCGCGCTCGGGGACGCCGAGGACGGCTTCGGCTTCGGCGACGGCGACACGGTGGTCCCGCTCGCCGTCGGCGAGCCGCTCACCGGGGCGCCGGCCGCGGGCTCGACCGCGCGCGCCCCGCCGTCCGCCGCCCCGCCGTCGGGACGGAAGGCGACGACCAGGGACACGACGAGGGCGACGGCCGCCACCGCGACCACGGTGACGACGGGGACACGGCCCCCGCGCCTCTCGGGGCGGGATCGGCGGTGCGAGGAGGATGCCACGGATGAATCCTTACGCGGTTCGGCGGAGCACGTCCGGCGAACGCGGCTCCAGGAGGCGGAAGAGCCTCCGACTTCTCAGTGACCGCCGCGTCCGGAAAGGTTGCCGTGCCCGCCGTCACTCCCGGCCCAGGACCACCGTCCCCGAGGAGCAGAACCACCCGCCGGTCCCGGAGGCGACGCCCAGCCGGGGCAGGCCGCCGTCCGGCGCCCTCACCTGTCGCTCCCCGGCCTCGCCCCGCAGCTGCCGTACCGCCTCGACCAGCAGGAACAGTCCCCGCATGCCCGGATGCTGGGCCGAGAGTCCGCCTCCGTCGGTGTTCACCGGCAGGGCGCCGGACAAGGTCAGCCGTCCCTTCTCCACGAACGCGCCGCCCTCGCCCTTGGCGCAGAAGCCCAGGTCCTCCAGGGTCACCAGCGTCATGTAGGTGAACGCGTCGTAGATCTCGGCGAAGTCCATCTCCGCCGGACGCAGTCCCGCCCGCTCGAATGCCAGCCGGCCGCTGACCGCCGCCGGGGAGACCGTGAAGTCGTCCCACTCGGACATCGAGGCGTGCGAGACGTGCTCCCCCGTCCCGAGGATCCACACCGGCGCCGTGCGGCAGTCGCGTACGTACTCCTCGGCCGCCAGGAGCACCGCCGCGCCGCCGTCGGAGCGCAGACAGCAGTGCAGTTTCGTGAAGGGGTCGGCGATCATCGGGCCGGACAGGACGTCGTCCACCGTCACGGGGTCGCGGAACATCGCGTCGGGGTTCGGGGCCGCGTTCGCCCTCGCCTGGACCGCCACCTCCGCCAACTGCTCGATCGTCGTGCCGTACTGGAGCATGTGCCGGCGGGCGGCCATCGCGTACTTGGCGATCAGGGTGTGGCCGTAGGGGACCTCGAACTGGAGCGGACCGCGCCCGCCGAAGGCGAAGGTGCCGGTGCGGCGGCCCGCCTTCACGTCGGCGCGGGCCGTCGAGCCGTACGCCAGCAGGACCGCGTTCGCGTGGCCGGCGGCGATCGCGTCGGCCGCGTGCGCCGCCATGACCTCCCAGGTCGCGCCGCCCACGGAGGTGGAGTCGACCCAGGTGGGCCGCAGGCCCAGATAGTCCGCCACCTCGACGGGGGCCAGCGTGCCGAGCCCGGCGGAGGCGAAGCCGTCCACCCGCGACCGGTCGAGCCCCGCGTCCGCCAGCGCCCGCCGGGCGGCCTGGGCGTGCAGGGCGTAGGGGGTGGCGTCGTCCACTCGGCCGCAGTCGGAGAGGGCGACGCCGACCACGGCCACTTTCCGGGTGCCGGATGCCATGGATCTGACGGTACATCAGATAACCGGTGCCCTGACAGGTGCCGTCTCTCTGGGCATTCACGTTCCCCCGCCCTAACATGACGCACCGTCAGATCCGGATGAGAGGGGTGGCCATGAACCCCGGCTTCACCGCCGAACAGGACGGGATCCGCCGCACGTTGCGCGACCTGCTCCACAAACGCTGCGGCCCCGACGAGCTGCGTGCCGCCCTGGACACCCCCCGCGGGCACGATCCCGCCCTCTGGGCGGCCCTCGCCGAGCAGCTCGGGCTGCCCGGCCTCGCGCTCCCCGAGACGTACGGCGGTGTCGGCTGCCCGGTCACCGACCTCGCCCTCGCCGCCGAGGAGACCGGCCGTGCGCTCGCCCCCTCCCCGCTCCTCGCGACCTCGGTGCTGGCCGCGCCGCTGATCCTCGCCCTCGGCACCGACGCCCAGCGCGCGGGCCTGCTGCCGCGGATCTCCGAAGGCACCCTGACCGCCGCCCTCGCCGTGCCCGCGCCCGCCCTGGCCACCGCCCTCGCCCTGACCGGCGCCCAGGACGGCGACTGGGCCGGCGGCGGACGCGCGGGCGGTATCCAGGCCCGGCGGGCCGAAGGGGCCTGGCGGCTGTACGGCGAGGCCGCGCAGGTGCTCGACGGGCACAGTGCGGGGACGCTGGTGGTCGCCGCCCACGCCGGGGGGTTCGTGCGGTCGCGCACCCTGCTGTTCGTCGTGGCCGGGGACGCCGTCGGGCTCGTCCGCACCCGGCAGACGGCACTGGACGCGACCCGCCCGCAGGCCCGGATCCAACTTCGTGACGTGCGGGCCGAGTTGCTCGGCGACGAGGAGACGGGCGTACCGCAGGCCCTCGCCCACGCCGGTGACTTCGCGGCCGCCTTCCTCGCCTGCGAGGCCGTCGGCGCCGCCGACCGGGTGCTGGAACGGACCGTCGAGTACCTCGGCCGCCGGCAGCAGTTCGGGCGGGTGATCGGCTCCTTCCAGGCGGTCCAGCACCGGCTGGCCGACGTGTACGTGCAGCTCCAGGCGGCCCGATCCGCCGCGTACTACGCCGCCTGGGCGGCGGGCGGTCACGGCGCCGGAAGCGGCCCGCAGGCCGCAGTCGCTCCGGTCGGTGCAGTCGGTCCCGGCGGTCCCGGCGGTCCCGAGGGTGCGGACGATACGGGTGGCCGGATCGGCTCCGGGCGTCGCGGGGAGCGGGCCGGCGGGCTGGCTCTCGCACAAGCGCTGGAGGCGCTGCGGCGGGCCGCCGCCGAGGGGATCCAGTTGCACGGTGGTATCGGCTTCACCTGGGAACACGAGGCGCACCTGTTCTTCAAGCGGGCCGCCGGCGACGAACTGCTGTTCGGGCCCGTGCACCGGCTGCGGGCGCACGCGGCCGCCGGAGCCGGGCTCTTCGAGCGGACGGAGGTCTCGGTGTGATCGGCGTCCGGATGGTGCAGAAGGTCTCCTCGACGCGGGCCTTCGCGAAGGTCGCGCCGCATGTCGTCCCCGCCCTCGACCGCGCCGTGCACCGGCTCACCCGGGGAAAGGTGCTGCTCAGCGCCCAGATGCTGCCCGGTGTGGTCCTGACGTCCACCGGCGCGAGAAGCGGGCTGCCGCGCCGTGCGCCGCTGGCCTGCATGCCCGAGGAGGGCGGCGGGAGCTGGATCCTGATCGGCTCCAACTTCGGCCGCGCCGGGCACCCCGCCTGGACCGGAAACCTCCTGGCCCACCCGGACGCCGAGATCAGCTGGAAGGGTACGGACATCGCCGTCACGGCCGTGCTGCTGACGGGGGAGGAGCGGGCGGCCGTCTGGAAGGCGCTGCTGGCGTTCTGGCCGCCGTACGCCACCTACCAGGCACGGGTGGAACGGGAGATCCGGCTGTTCCGGCTCACCCCGAAGGACTAGAACGCGCGCTGGATCAGCAGGAACGTGCCGATTCCCAGCATCGCCGCCCCGGAGGTGCGGGTCACCGCGCGGGCCGCCGCCGGGCGGGCGCCCAGCAGCCTGCGGGCCGTGACGCCCACCGTCAGATAGACGGCGGCGCAGCACGCCATGTGCAGCAGCCCGAGGACGGCCGTCCGCACGGCCACCGGTGGCTGCCCGTCGCCCGTGGTGAGGAACTGCGGCAGGATCGACAGGTAGAGCAGCAGGCCCTTGGGGTTCAGGCCGCTGATCGTGGCCCCGCGCAGGAACACCCGCGTCCCGCCCGCGGTGATCTCCTCCCCGGCGCCCTGGATCCCCGGCCGCCGCAGCACGGCCCACCCCAGCCACACCAGGTACGCCGCGCCCGCCACCGTCAGCCCGGTGAGCAGCGCCGGCGACCCCGCGACCAGCACGGCGAGGCCCGCCGCGGCCAGCACCGTGTGCAGGGCGTACCCGCTGACCAGGCCGCCCACCGCCGCGCCCACCGACCGGCCGCGCAGCCCGGCGGAGATCACGTACGCCCAGTCGGCGCCCGGCACGCAGACCAGCAGCAGGTCGACGGCGAGGAAAGAAATCAGCGTTCCCGAGTCCATACCGGGGACATTAGGCGCGATGCGGTCGAAAGTGTTCCCGAAGTTTTCGCGGATCGCGGGTATCCGGGGGAAGATCTACCCCATGGATGACGTGGACCGGAAGATTCTTGCCGAGCTCCAGCAGGACGGGCGGCTGACCGTGACCGAGCTGGCCGCGCGGGTGCGGCTGAGCGTCTCGCCCTGTCACCGGCGGCTGCGGGAGCTGGAGCGGTCCGGGGCGATCAGCGGCTATCGGGCGGTCGTGGACCCGGCCGCCGTCGGGCTGACCTTCGAGGCGCTGGTCTTCGTCTCGATGCGGCAGGAGGACCGGGACACGGTCGCCGGGTTCGAGCGGGCGGTGGGCGAGGTGGAACACGTCCTGGAAGCGCAGCGGTTGTTCGGGGAGCCCGACTATCTGCTGCGGGTGGCCACCGCCGACCTCGCGGCCTTCCAGCGGCTGTACGACGAGCGCCTGGCCACCCTGCCGGGGGTGCAGCGGCTGACGTCGACGCTGGTGATGAAGCACGTGGTGAAGGACCGGGCGCTGCCCGCCTGAGGCCGACAGCGCGGCAGGCGGCAGCTCACCGGGGTGAGCTGCCGCCTGACAGACAGGACGTGACCGTAAGGACCGTGGGAGGCCGGGCTACTTCGTCGGCTTCCTGCCGGTGATGCCGAGGTGTACCAACAGGGCGAGATTCGGCTTGAGTTCAGCCTGCTTGACGCCCCACGTCTGGAAGCCCTTCTGGTGCGAGGCGACCGCCGCGAGCATCGCGACGAGGGCGCCCGCGACCGCGGCCGGGTTCACGTCCTTGTCGACCTTGCCCTTGGACTGCAACTCGGCGACCGCGTCCGAAAGGGAGTTGTTCACCGAGTTGAGGATCTTCATGCGGAGTTTGTAGAAGCGCTTGTCCCCCTCCGCGGCGCCGAGATCGACGACCCGGAGGATCGCGTCGTTGCGCCGCCAGAACTCCAGGAAGCCGTCCACGAGTTCCTGCGCCGTCTGCCAGCCCGCCTTGCCGACCCACGAACGACCCGCGACGAGGCCGGTCAACTCGGCTCCCTCGGTGGCCATTTGCTCGGCGATCTCCAGGACGGCGCCTTCGACGTCCGGGAAGTACTGGTAGAAGGTCGCGGGCGAAGTGCCTGCCTTCCGGGCGACGTCGATGACCTTGACGTCGCGGTACGGAGAGGAGCTGAGCATCTCGCTGAGGCACTCGAGCAGCTTCTGCCGCGTCGCCTGCCCGCGCCGACCGGCCACGCGGCCGTCGACGGTACGCACTTGTCCTGTCATGCCGTCAGCTTACCGAGGGGTGATCGGAGCGCGATTCGGCCGACTGCAAATGGGGTGCGAGGGGGTGCGGAGGCGGGTGTGCCTGGTCTGCGGCTTGCGTGCGGCGCCGTTAGTTTGGCTGCATGGCCGAAAACAGGGCATCGGTGTACGCAGAGGGCGTCCCCTGCTGGGTGGACGCGCAGCTCCCCGACGTGGACGCGGGCAGGCGGTTCTACGGGGAGCTCTTCGGGTGGGATTTCGAGGAGGCGTACGGCTCCTCGGTGTGGGCCCGGCTGGAGGGCGCCCCGGTGGCCGCGCTCGCCCACAAGACGGACGGCAGGATGCCCACCGTCTGGACGGTGTACTTCGCGACCCCGGACGCGCAGAGGACCGTCGGCCGCGTCCGCGACGCCGGTGGGCAGGTCGTCATGGGGCCGCTGCCGGTCGGTGGGGCGGGCACCGCGGTGCTCGCCGCCGATCCCGAGGGCGCGGTCTTCGGCCTGTGGCAGCCGGCGGACCACCCCGGTTTCGGTGTACGGCACCGCCCCGGCACCTTCGCCTGGGCGCAGCTCTACGCCCGGGACACCGCGGCCGCCAACACCTTCTACGGCCATCTCTTCCACGAGGCGCTGTTCGGGCCGGGCGCCGAACCCGACTTCGGGCGGGCGCCGGTCGGCGATGTCTTCCCGGAGATGATGCCGCCGCACTTCCTCGTCCACTTCGGCGTGCGGGACTGTGAGGCGGCGCTCGGCGCGGTGGCCCGGCTCGGCGGGCGGGTCCAGGCGGGTCCGTTCACCGCCTCGTACGGAATCGTGGCGGTCGTCACGGACAATCAAGGGGCGTCGTTCGCGCTTCTCCAGCGCTGATCGGTGCCGTACCCGTGCTGTATGCGCGGATATGAAATGAGACACCCCGATTGCCCCCGGGTTCGCAACCGGCCGTCCGGCCAGGAAGAATCAGGGTGCGTGCCGCCATGGCGGTGCGGTGGTGAGACGCTGCACGGGGCCGTGTGCACAAGCGGGTGACGCGGTTCGTACGGGGAGGTGGCAGGCAAGTGGTGGATCAGCTGACGCAGCACGATCCGCGGCGGATCGGGCCGTTCGAGGTGCTGGGACGGCTGGGGGCCGGCGGCATGGGGCTGGTCTATCTGGCCCGTTCGGCCTCGGGCCGGCGCGTGGCGATCAAGACGGTCCGGACCGAACTCGCCGAGGACCAGCTCTTCCGGGTGCGTTTCACGCGCGAGGTGGAGGCGGCCCGGGCGGTCTCCGGCTTCTACACGGCCGCCGTCGTCGACGCCGATCCCCGCGCCGCCGTGCCCTGGCTGGCCACCGCGTACGTTCCCGCGCCCTCCCTCGAGGAGATAGTGAACGACTGCGGGCCGATGCCGGCCCAGGCCGTGCGCTGGCTGGCGGCGGGCGTCGCCGAGGCGCTCCAGTCGATCCACGGCGCGGGGCTGGTCCACCGTGACCTCAAGCCGTCCAACGTGCTGGTCGTCGAGGACGGCCCCCGGGTGATCGACTTCGGCATCGCGTCCGGTGTCTCGAACACGCGTTTGACGATGACGAACGTGGCCGTCGGCACCCCCGCCTACATGTCCCCCGAGCAGGCGAAGGACTCGCGGAGCGTGACCGGCGCGAGCGACGTCTTCTCGCTCGGCTCGATGCTGGTCTTCGCCGCCACCGGGCACCCGCCCTTCCACGGCGCCAACCCGGTCGAGACGGTCTTCATGCTGCTGCGTGAGGGACCGGACCTGGAGGGCCTGCCCGACGAGCTGCGCCCGCTCATCGAGTCCTGTATGCAGATGGACGCCACGGCCCGGCCCAACCCGGCCGACCTCCAGGCCCAGCTCGCCCCCCACCTCTTCGGTTCCGGCTCCGACGACAGCGGTACGGCGTCGGCGTGGCTGCCCGAGAAGGCGGTCACCCTCATCGAGACGCGCCGAGGCGGCCGTCCGGCGAAACCGGCGCCCCCGAGCCCCCGCAGCGGCGGCGGAGGCGGCGTGGGCATGGCCCGGCCCGCCGTGCCGGCCGTACCGCCCCCGCCGTCCCACGCCCCGGTGGTCCTCTCCCGCCCCGCGCCCGCGGCCGTCGGCGCCCCCGACATCGGTCCCGTCCGGCTGGCGGGCGCCGCCGTGCCGATCGGGCCGGGTCCGCGCGTCGCCGACGTCCGTGCCACGGCCGCCGTGAAGGCGCCGGTGGCCGAGCCCGGCCTGGTCGCCAACTGGTCGCGGCCGCAGCCCGGCGTCAACGGGGCCGACACGACCGTGCCGGCCCCGCAGAGCGCGCCCTCGGAGACCCCGGCGGGCTGGCGGCCCTGGCGGTTCCGCATGTCGAACGATGTGTGGGGGACGCCGTCCGTCGCCGGGGACCTCGTCTACGTCACCTCCTTCGAGGTACACGCCCTGGATGTGGCCACCGGCCGCCGACGCTTCAAGACGCGGGACGTGGCCTGGTCGATGGCGGTCGCCGACGGCAGGGTGCACGCCTCCGACGGCCCCACCCTGTTCGCCCTGGACGCCCGTGAGGGCGGCGATCTGTGGCGGCTGTCGACGGACGCCTGGGTGTACTCGCTCAAGGCCGACCGGGGCACGGTCGTCACCGGCACGCGCGGCGGCGGGGTCCAGGCCTGGGAGGCCTCGGCCGGGCAGAAGCTGTGGGAGATCAGCGGCTGCCAGACCGACTTCGAGTCCCCGGAGGCCGGCCCGGTGCTGCACGAGGGCACGGTCTACGTCTGGCAGGACGCCCGGCTCAGAGCCCTGGACGCCCGCACCGGCGAGGAACGCTGGTCGTACCCGATCGGCGACACCGCCTCCTGCGGCGGTGTCCCGGTCCGCGTCACCCCCGCTCCGGACGGCTATGTCTACCTGTCCGCCGGTACCCGCGTCCTGGCCGTCGACGTGGCGAGCGGCATGGTGCGCTGGCACTTCGAGGCTCCGGCCGTGTTCCTGTCCCCGCCGACCTTCGTGCCCGGCCCGGCGGTGACCGGCGGCGGCGTCTACCTCGCCGACTACCTCGGCACGGTGTACGCCATCGACGCCACCGACGGGCGCGACCGCTGGCGCATCGCCACCGAGGCCAGGGCGTCCGTCGACCCGGTGCTGGTGGCCGCCGGCCATGTCCACGTCGGCAGCGGCAAGGGGCTCTACACGCTGGACGCGGTCACCGGCACGCCCAAGTGGCGCTTCCAGGCGGGCGGCGACATCGTGGGCGCCCCGGCGGTCGCCGAGGGCCGTATCCACTTCGGTTCGACGGACCACCTGCTGTACACCCTGAAGGCAGACGACGGCCGGTTGCGCTGGAAGCTGGCGACCGGTGGCGAGATCACCGGCTCCCCGGTGGTCCGCGACGGCGTCGTGTACGCCTCCAGCAAGGACCGCTGCGTGTACGCGCTGGACGCGGAGAAGGGCACGGGCACGGCGCGGACGGCCTGAGCCGGTCGCCCACCGCCCGGACGGCCGCCCACGGGACGGCCGTCATGCCCGCCCACGGTCGGCGCGCCCGCCGGCCGCCGCCGTCCGCAGTGGCCCGCGCGCCGGGACGGCCGTCGTGCCGGGGGCACGGAAGGGTCCGGACGGCGGCCGCCACCGCCGACGCTACGCCGGGGACCGGCCGGTCGCCACGCGGTGACATGGTCGTGACAGGCACTGCCTAGGCTGGCGGTATGGATCGACGGGGGCAGAAACTCAAGTTCGCAGCGGTGGCCGTGTTCGTCGTGCTGGCGCTGACCGGTTTCTCGACGACGAGCAAGGGGCGCGGCCACAGCAGCGGTCACAGCGGCGGGGGCGGCGGGTGCAGCAGCTCCAGCCAGAACCACGACAGCTCGTCGTCGACGTCGGGTTCGACGTCCGGCGGCTCGTCCGGCAGCACGTACCACGACTACGACGACGATGACGACTACACGGACGACACCTACGGCGACGGCGGCTCGTCGAGCACGTCCACCACGCTGCGGGACGCCACGGTGGAGCTGGTCGACTGCGCGACGCCGAGCGAGCCGTACGCGACGGTCGAGGTCACCAATCCCAACGCGACCGGCGGCTATTTCACCGTCACGGTCGACTTCCTCGACGCCGGTTCCGGCCGCGTGGAGGAGCAGAACGAGGAAACGTACGTCGAGGGCAACGGCACGGCGACGGTCCGCGTCGACCTGTCCGCCCCGGCCGGCGCGACGAAGGTCGACCACTGCGACCCGCAGCCGTACGCCCCGGCGCGCTGACCGGACGCCCCGCGGCGGACCGACGCCACCACGGGCACCTCCGCCCACACCGCCCTGATCACGGGCACGCGGGAGGCGGTCGGTGCGGCCGCCCGACGCGGCGGCGGCCTGCGCGGGCCGCCGTTCCTGAGGCCGCCGGGTCCCGGACGCCGTCCGCGTTCCGGGCTCACCGGACCCTTGTTCGCGAGGGTCCGGCGGGCCACTGACCTCCTGAAAGAACCGGGGGAAAGAACTACCCGCCCACCCACCCTCCCCGGCCGCGAAGCCCGCGTCACCCGTCCGAGTGACCGGCTTGCAGGCGCGGGATACGGGCGGCTACGTTCGCCGCGACAACCGCAGACAGAGGACGGCCCCCGGCCGGGACTGGCATCCCGAACGAGGGCCTGACCGATCAGGAAGCGTCAACCTTCCCAATGGCTGAATCGCAGTCTAACGCGCCCCTGCGCGCCGACGCCGGAGCTCCGTCCTCCGGCGTGATCCATGTCCGCACCCGACTCACCGCCGACTTCGCGGTGATCTCCAACGCCCTCGCCCAGCGACGCGGCAGCGCGGTCACGGTCGGCGTCGCGGCGTACATCTCCTCCCTGCCCGACGGCTCCCTCGTGACCATCACCGCACTGTGTGAGCACTTCAGCGAGGGCAAGATCCTGATCTCGCGAGCCTTGAGGGAGCTGGAGGCCGCCGTAAGCCCAGCGGTCGTGCGCATGCGGAACTGCGACGGCTGCGACCGCGGATTCCGTACGACGGAACCCGGCCGCTGCCGCGACTGCCGGGCCCGGGAGCGGCTCCTCGCAGCCGGCTGAGCCGAGGGCCCCGACGGCCGGGCGCGCGGCCCGCCCGCGGGCGGGAGGCGCGATGAGGTTCCCGGCGCGTCGGCGCGGCCGATGCCCGCACTCCCGGCCGTGACCCGAGGTCGGGACGCGCCCGTTCACTCGGGGCTCGTGGCCTGTCTCCTGGACCACGCTGTGGCGTCGGCTCCGTATCGGGCCAGGAGCCGCGCGAACTGGAGCTGCTCCTCCGGCGACCAGGCGGCGGTGATCTCGAGGAACGCCTTTCGCTGTTCGGCGGCGAAGCGGTCGCGTACGGCCTCGCCGTGCTCGGTGAGTTCGAGCACGGTACGGCGTCCGTCGGACTGGGAGGCGGCCCGGCGCAGCAGTCCGTCCTCGATGCAGGCGGCCACGGTCCGGCTGGCCACCGGCTGGGCGACGCCCATCTCGGCGGCGAGGCTGCCGACGGTCATCTCGCCCGGCGCGTCGGTGATCACGTTGAGCACGAGATTGCGGGAGAGGTCCTTCCTCGATGCCGGTGCGCGTCGGCGCAGCCGTGACAGCGCCGGGCCGATCTGGTCCAGCGCCGTGTCGTCGGAGGGTTCGGGGAAGGACACGCGGCTCATGGGACCGAGTCTAGGGCCGATGCGCGCACTTGCATACCATCCGGCATTTGCATGATGCCAGGTAACTGCATAGCATTAGGTATGTAAAACGGCACCTGAGAGAACGAGGCGGACCGCTATGACCCTCACCGCGATCACCGGCGCGCAGATCTTCGACGGAGAGAAGGCGACAGGTGTGCAGACCGTGGTCATCGACGGCGGAAGGATCGCGCGTGTCGGTGGCGACGCCCCCCGCGACAGCGAGATCGTCGACGGCGCCGGTGCCACACTCCTGCCGGGACTGATCGACGCCCATGTCCATTCCGCCCCGGGTTCCCTGGCGCTCGCCCTGCGGTTCGGGGTGACGACCGAACTGGAGATGCAGGGGATGAACACCCGGGAGAACCGGGGGCTCATCGCCGACGACGACACCCAGGCCGACGTGCGCTCCTCCGGCTTCGCCATCACACCGCCCGGTGGTCACCCGAGCGAGCTGATGCCCGAAGGGTTCCGGCCGAAGTGGGATCTCCCGCCCGTGATGCCCCTGATGCCGTTCTCCACCACCCCCGAGGAAGCGGCCCGCTTCGTGCCCCAGCTCCTCGCCCGGGGATCCGACTTCATCAAGTTCATGATCGACGACGGCAGCGTGGAGGGGCACCCCGGACTGCCCTCGCTCGACCAGGCCACCGTGAACGCCGGTGTGGCCGAGGCCAAGAAGTACGGCGCGCTGACCGTGGCCCACGCACTGACCGTGGAGGCCACCTTGATGGCCGCCGAAGCAGGCGTCGACGGCCTCACCCACGTGTTCATGGACCAGCCGCACACCGTCGAGATCATCGGCATCATCAAGGACGCGGGCATGTTCGTCATTCCCTGCATCACTCTCAACGCCTCGATGATGGGGATCACCGGCAGCGCACTCGCCGACGACCCCCGGGTCGCCGCACGCCTCGACAGCGAGTGGGACCGGACCTTGCGCTCCAGCTACAACCGCCACCCGCAGGGCAGGCTCGACGACGTGTACGACACCGTGCGCGCTCTGGACGCCGCCGGTGTCGACGTGCTGGCCGGGTCCGACGTCTCCATGCCCGAGACGTTCTTCGGCGGCTTGGCGCACGGAGCGAGCCTCCATCACGAACTGCAGTACCTCGTGGCCGCCGGCCTCACCCCCGCGCGGGCCCTGCGCGCGGCCACCGCGACCACGGCCCGCCGCTTCCGCCTCGGCGACCGGGGCCGCATCGCCGAGGGCCTCCGCGCCGACCTGCTGCTGGTCGACGGAGACCCGACGAGCACCATCGGCGACACCCTCAACACCCGCGCCGTCTGGCGCCGCGGCACCCGCCTGGCGGCCTGACGTCCGCGTCATCCCATGCGGGAGGAGGCGGGTCGCCGTGAGCCCCGCGTGGCGGACCCGGCGAGTGCGAAGGGCGGCAGCGCCCCGGACCGCGGCAGGTTCAGCGCGTTCGCGGGCGGGCGGCCGACCGTCCCGTGAACAGGCGCGCCTGTTCCTCGCTCGGCAGGTTTCCCAGCGAGATGAGGTGCGGCGCCTGTGCGAAGCCCGTCGTGCGGGCCGTCTCCTTCGCCGCCCACAGGGCCCGTACCGTGCCCTGGATCCCGGCGGCGGGGTATCCGGCGATGACGGTGGCGCAGGCGACGGCGGCCCGCGACGCCTCCCCGGTGCCGGTGAGTTCGGAGACCAGCCCGATGCCGAAGGCGCGCCCGGCGGAGATCCGTTCGGCCGTCCCCATGAGCATCATCCGGGCGACCTCCCCGTACGGCATCCGCTGCGCCAGCAGCACCGACTCGTACGCGCTGACCATCCCGTACGTGGTGTGCGGGTCGAAGAACACGGCGTCGGCGCCCGCGACGATGAACTCGCACTCGCCGAGCAGGTAGAAGGCGCCCCCGCAGGCCATCCCCTCCACGGCGGCGACGACCGGCTTCCACAGGTCGTTCGCCTTGGGGCCGACGGTGAGCAGCGGGTCGTCCTGCATGTACGGGGAGCCGGGCTGCGGCACGACGGCGTCCCGGTCGAGGCCGGTGCAGAACGCCCGCTGCCCGGCCCCGGTGAGGACGACGGCCCGCACCGAGTCGTCGAAGCGCAACTCGCGCCAGATGTCCTTGAGTTCACGGACGGCGTCGAGGTCGAGGGCGTTCAGCCGGGCCGGCCGGTCGAGGGTGACGACGGCGACCCCGGTGTCCTTGTCGGCGTCCAGGCGCACGCTCACGGCCGCTCCAGGACCCACTGCGGAAGCCTGTCGCCGTCGAGGACGACCTGGACGCGGGCGCCGATCCGGATGCGGTCGGCGGGGAACGAGCCGAGCGGGGCCCCCGGTTCGGTCACCAGGTTGCCCACCATCCGGATGCGGGGTGCCTCGGCCAGCTCGACGAGGATCACGTTGTAGGGGACGAGCGCGGCGTAGTCGGGCAGCAGGGGTGGGTGCGGGACGACGTAGGACCAGATGCGGCCGCGTCCCGACATCCGCCGCCACTCGCTCGCGAAGGACTGGCAGTGCGGGCAGCAGGGGCGGGGCGGGAAGCGGGGTTCGCCGCAGTCGGCGCAGGCCTGGACGCGGAGTTCGCCCTGGACGGCGTACCGCCAGAAGGGGGCGCCGTCGGCGTCGGTGACGGGGGTGAGCATCGCGGATCAACTCCTCGGGGCGTTCAGTTCCGGAGCAGCAGGGCGGAGGTCGGGACGCCCTCGCCGGCGGTGACCAGGCAGGTCGCGGCGCCCGGCACCTGGGCGGTGCTGGTGCCGCGCAGCTGTTTGACGCCCTCGTTGATGAGGTTGAAGCCGTGGACGTAGGCCTCGCTGAGCCCGCCGCCGCCGGTGTTGAGGGGCAGCCGTCCGCCGGTCTCCAGGGCGCCTCCCTCGGTGAACGCCCCGCCCTCGCCCCGGCCGCAGAACCCGTACCCCTCCAGGGAGAGCGGCACGAGCGGCGTGAAGGCGTCGTAGATCTGCGCGACGTCGACGTCCGCCGGGGTGAAGTCGGCGTGCTTCCACAGGTGCCGGGCGGCCGCCCAGGCGGGGCCGGTGAGCGGGTCGTCGTTCCAGTAGTTGACCATGCCGTGGTGCTGGGCGGGCAGGCCCTGAGCGGCGGAGTGGACGTACACCGGTGCCCGGCGGCAGTCCCGGGCCCGTTCGGCGCTCACGACCACGCACGCCAACGCCCCGTCCGTCTCCAGGCAGTTGTCGTACAGGCACAGGGGCTCGCTGATCCACCGGGACGACATGTACATCTCGCGGGTGAGGGGCCGTTCGTACATCACGGCGGCCGGGTTCTGGTTGGCGCGGTTGCGGCAGGCGAGGGCGACGTTGAAGAGGTGGTCGCGGGTGGCGCCGTACTCGTGCAGGTAGCGGCGGGCGAGCATGGCTATCTCGTCGGCGGGCCGCAGCAGCCCGAAGGGCCGGGTCCACTGGGCGGGGGTGGGGAGCTGGACGGCCGTGCTGGTCCAGGGGCGCGGCCCGGAGCCCCTCTTCCGCGACCGCCAGGCGACGCCCACCGTGGCCTGCCCGGAGGCGATGGCGGTGGCGAGGTGGGCGACGGTGGCGCAGGAACCGCCGCCGCCGAACCCGATCTTGCCGAAGAAGCTCAGGTCGCCGAAGCCGACGGCCTTCGCGAGCTCGACCTCGTCCGTCTCCTCCATGGTGTAGGAGGCGAGCGCGTCGACCTCTCCGGGGGCGATCCCGGCGTCGTCGAGGGCGGCCAGGACGGCCCGGCAGGCGAGGGTCCGCTCGTCCTCGGGGAGGTGTTTGGCGAAGGCCGTCTGCCCGATTCCGACGATGGCCGTGGCGTCCTTGATTCCGGTCACTGCGGGCATGCTGCACGCACCTCCACACGGCGACAGTGCTGCTGACAGTCCGTCAGGTTACCGCTAATCTGACGGTCAGTCAGCTACTGGGCCCTGGGCTAGTGGGGAGACCGCTCATGCGTGGTGACATGGAGTGGGGGACGATCCCCGGCCTGGTCCGCTGGGCGGCCGAGCGGTACGCGACGACCGAGGCGGTGGTGGAGGGCCGCACCCGGATCTCCTACGGCGAACTCGGCGCCCGCGTCGAACGCGCGGCGGCGGCCTGTCTGGCGCACGGGGTGCGGGCGGGCGACCGCGTCGCCCTCTGGGCCCCGAACTCCCTCGACTGGATGGTGGCGGCGCTGGGCGCGGTGAGCGCGGGCGCGGTGCTCGTGCCGCTGAACACCCGCTTCAAGGGCATCGAGGCGGCGGACGTACTGCGCCGCAGCGGCACGCGTCTGCTGTTCGTGACGGGCACCTTCCTGGGAACGTCGTACGTGGCGTCGCTGCGGCGGGCGGCGGCGGACGGCCCCGGCGACGGCCCGCTGCCGGGGCTGCCCGCGCTGGAGCGGGTGGTCGTGCTCTCGGACGACGCCCCGGCGGACTTCCTGACCTGGAAGGACTTCCTGGCGGGCGGGGAGGGCGTCGGCGCGGCGGAGGTCCGGGCGCGGGCGGACCGGGTCGCGGGGGAGTGGCCCTCGGACATCGTCTTCACCTCGGGCACCACGGGCCGCCCCAAGGGCGCGGTGATCACCCACGCGCAGACGCTGCGGGCGTACGAAATCTGGACCGACCTGGCCGGGCTGCGGCAGGGCGACCGCTACCTGATCGTGAACCCCTTCTTCCACACCTTCGGCTACAAGGCGGGCGTGATCGCCTGTCTGATGCGGGGGGCGACGATGATCCCCCAGCCGGTGTTCAACGTGGACACGGTCCTCGCGAACGTGGCGTCGGAACGGGTGTCGGTCCTGCCCGGGCCGCCGACCCTGCACCAGTCGCTCCTCGACCACGCGTCCCGGGACAAGCACGACCTGTCCGCGCTGAGGCTGGTGGTCACGGGCGCGGCCGTGGTGCCGCTGCGGCTCGTCGAACGCCTGCGGGGCGAACTGGGCGTGGAGACCGTCCTGACCGCGTACGGGCTCTCGGAGGCGAGCGGAGTCGTCACCATGTGCCGCCGCGGGGACGATCCCACGGTCATCGCCTCGACGTCGGGCCGCGCGATCCCCGGCACCGAGGTACGGGTGGACGCCGCCCCGGGCCGGCCCGGGGAGATCCTGGTCCGCGGCTTCAACGTGATGCGCGGCTACTACGAGGACGAGACGGCGACGGCGGAGGCCCTCACGGAGGACGGCTGGCTGCGCACCGGCGACGTGGGCGTCCTGGACGCCGCCGGCAACCTGAGGATCACCGACCGCCTCAAGGACATGTTCATCGTCGGCGGCTTCAACGCCTACCCGGCGGAGATAGAGCAGCGCCTCGGCCTGCACCCGGACGTGGCCGACGTGGCCGTGATCGGCGTCCCGGATCCGCGCCTGGGCGAGGTGGGCAGGGCGTACGTGGTCCGGCGGCCCGGCGCGGTCTCCACGGCCGACGACCTGATCGCCTGGGCCCGCCGCGAGATGGCCAACTACAAGGTGCCCAGGGCGGTGGAGTTCGTCGCCGAACTGCCCCGCAACGCGAGCGGCAAGGTGGTGAAGGGCGAACTGCGCTCCCGGTGACCGCGCGTCCTCCCGGACACGCCTCGGCCGCGGCGGCTTCCCCTCCGCGCCACCGCGGCCGATCCCCGTGAGCCGGTGCCTACTTGCCGCCGTCCAGGTCCAGGGCGGGCGGGGCGGGCGAGTGGTTCTCGAGCGTGGTGATCTCGTCGCCGACCGACGCGGTGGACGTGGTGGTCGTCGGCGTCGGCGTGGGCGGCTGCGTGACCGCGTCCTTGAGGGCCGGCGGCACGGGCGAGTGGTTCTCCAGCGTGGTGATGTCCGGCGTCTGCTTCTCGGTGCTGCTCATGTTCACGCTTCCCCTGTGAATGGTGTTCAAGTGAATGGGACGCCTCTGACCGGCGATTCCCCCGAGTATCGCCGGACAGAGACGTGGACCGGAGCCCACCCCCATGGACTCCCCGGCCCGCTTGCCCCCCGACGCGACGGACCGTTGAGTCGATTCTGCCGACCGGGCATAAACGTTTGATGAACGCCGTCCGCGGCCCGCTAAGACGCGTCCAGCGGGCTCAGCAGCCGGCGCACCTCCGCGGCCTCGGGCGCTCCCGCATTCTCCAGCAGGAGCAGGGACTCGTGCCAACAGGCGCGCGCCCGGTCCGACTGGCCCAGCGCGCGCAGACTCTTGCCCAGCGTGTTCAGGACGCTGCCCCGGATCAGGTCGCCCCCGATGACCCCGATGGCGAGGGACTGCTCCGCGTGCTGAGCGGCCTGTGCGGGGCGATGGGCGGCCAGGTGCAACTGGGCGATGCGCAGATGTGTGGTGCCTTCCCACAGCCGTTGCCGGTTGGAGGCGAAGATCAGCATGGCGTCCGTGAGCTGGGCCAGGCCTTCCGGCAGCCGGCCGGCGCGGGTGAGCGCCACTCCCAGGGAGTAGCGGCCGTTCGCGAGGCGCAGGCTGAGACCGAGCTGCTGGAAGATCTCGACGCCCTGCTGCGCCAGCGAGACGGCGCTGTCGGCACGGTTCATGCGCTGGTGCAGCTGAGCGAGGTTGCAGAGCGCGCTGGCCTCTCCCGGACGGTTGCCGTCGGCGCGATAGCCGTCCCGAGCCGTCGTCAGAAGCCGCTCCGCCTCCTCGTACCGTCCCTGGTTGAGGGCGATGATCCCCCGGTCCGTCGCCGCCCAGCTGACCGGTGTCGCGTCGTCCGCCGCCGTGGCGAGTTCGATCGCGCGCCCGGCCTCCTCGTCGGCCTCGTAGTACCGTCCGGCGGCCAGGTGGACGTTGGACAGCGCCGTGCGGGCACGGCTCTCCGCGCGGATGTCGGCGGCGTCCTGCGCGGCGTCCCGCAGGGCTGTCGCCGCCCACTCGTACTGCTTCGCGTTGGCCCCCGACTCCGCCAGGTCCTTGGCGGCCCAGAGAAGATCGACGGCACGGCGCAGCCCGCTGCCCGTCTGCTGCTGCCGTGCGCACGCCAGCAGGCACTGCGCCTCCGCGAAGAGCCAGTCGAGGGCCTGCGTCCGCTCGCCGAAGGAGAGCCCCCGGTACGAGGTGGGTTCCAGGTGGACGACGGTGCGGTCGCCGGGCCGCTCGATCGCGTAGACCCCCGCCGCCGTCGCCAGGTAGAAGTCCAGCAACCGTGACAGCGCCCCGTCGCGTTCGCCGGGCGGCTCGTCGCGGTCGGCGCACGCACGCGCGTAGAGCCGGACCAGGTCGTGGAACCGGTAGCGGCCCGGGGCCGCCGATTCCAGCAGGGAGGTGTCGACGAGGGACTCCAGCAGGTCCTCGGTGTCCTCCACCGGCAGGTCCAGCACCGCCGCCGCCGCGGCCAGGGAGGTGTCCGGGCCGTCCGCCAGGCCGAGCAGCCGGAACGCGCGGGCCTGGGCGGGTTCCAGGGCGCCGTAGCCGAGTTCGAAGGTCGCCTTCACCGCCAGGTCGCCCGCCTGGAGCTCGTCCAGCCGGCGTCGTTCGTCGGCCAGCTTGGCGGCGAGGACGGACACCGTCCAGGTGCGGCGGGCGGCCAGCCGGGAGGCCGCGATCCGGATGGCGAGCGGCAGGAAACCGCACGCGGCCACCACGTCCAGCGCGGCCTTGCGTTCCGCCGCCACCCGCTCCTCGCCGACGATCCGGGTGAAGAGGGCGAGGGCCTCCTCGGGGGACATCACGTCCAGGTCGACGAGATGCGCTCCCGCCAGGTCCACCATCCGCACCCGCGAGGTGACCAGCGCCGCGCAGCCCTCCGTGCCCGGCAGCAGCGGGCGTATCTGGGCCGCGTCCTTCGCGTTGTCCAGCAGCACCAGCACCCGGCGGCCGTCCAGCACCGAGCGGTAGAGCGCGGCCCGTTCCTCCAGGGAGTCGGGGATCGCCGAGTCCGCCGTGCCCAGGGCGCGCAGGAACGATCCGAGGACCGTCTCCGGCTCCGCCGACCGCGGTCCCGCGCCCTGGAGGTCGACGTACAGCTGCCCGTCGGGGAAGGCCGGCCGGGCCTGGTGGGCCACGTGCACGGCGAGGGTCGTCTTGCCCACGCCCCCGATGCCCGCGAGCGCGGACACCGCCATCACCCGGCCGCCCCCACCGGTGCCGTCACCGGCCCGCGCCAGTACCTCGCCCAGTTCCCGCACGAAGGCGGAGCGGCCGGTGAAGTCGGGCACGGTGGCGGGGAGCTGGGCGGGCCGTACGCGTACCACGGCCGGTTGGGCCGCGGGTGCCGACGGCTCCGCCAGTTCCGGGTCGGCCTGAAGGATGCGGCGCTGCAACTGCCGCAGCCCGGCCCGCGGATCCACCCCGAGTTCCTCCGCGAGCAGCCGCCGGGTGTCCGCGTACACCGCGAGCGCCTCCGCCTGCCGGCCGCTGCGGTACAGCGCCAGCATCAGCAGTTCGCGCAGCCGCTCGCGCAGCGGGTACGCCGCGGTGAGCGCGGTGAGTTCGGAGACGGCCTCCGCGTGGCAGCCCTGCTCCAGGTCCATGTCCAGCCGGGACTCCAGCAGCCCCAGCCGCCACTCCTCCAGCCGGACGCGCTGGGCCTCCGCGTACGGCCCGGGGACGCCGGCCAGCGCCTCCCCGTCCCACAGCCCGAGCGTCCGGTTCAGCACCTCACGCGCGTGGGAGAGATCGCCGGCGGTCCGGGCCTTCTCCGCCTCCGCCGCCCACTCCTGCGCCACCGCCAGGTCCAGCGCGCCCTCGGCCGGCACGCGCACCGCGTAGCCGCCCGACTCGCTCACCAGGACGCCCGGGTCGAGCACCTTGCGCAGCCGGGAGGCGTAGGTCCTTACCGCCGCCAGCGCCTGTGACGGAGGTTCCTCGCCCCACAGCGCGTCGATCAGCTCGGCGGCCGTCGCCGTACGGCCCTCGCGCAGCAACAGGGCTGCCAGCAGGGCTCGTTGCTGTGGTGAACCGGTGGCCAGCCGCTCGTCGCCGCGACGTGCGCGCACCGGGCCGAGAACGTCGAAGTGCAGTGTCGCCGGTTCCTCGGGGGAACCGGGACGTCTCTGCTCCGGCACACGCGGGTCGCGGTGTCCTACCCGGTCGTCCATCAGGGCTCCCTTTAGGCATCCGTGTTACCGGGCCCAGTTTGCCCTGTCCATGCCGGAACCGTCAGCTTGCCCGGGAGGTGCACGGGAGTCCACACGCCCCACACATCCGATGCGCACACATCCCCACAGAGCCGATCGACTCCGGCTTCGCACCCGCTAGCTGACGATCCGTCAGATCGGCGCTACCGTGCCCCCATGGAGAACGCACTGGAGAACGCATCGGAGAACGCGAAGGCCACGGAGAACCTCCCGCTGATCATCTCCGTCGACGACCACACCGTGGAGCCGAGCACCGTCTGGCAGGACCGCCTCCCGAAGAAGTACCTCGACACCGGGCCCCGGGTCGTGCGGGCCCCGCTGAAGGAGATGACCTTCCTCGGCGGCCGCTTCAAGCCCGTCATGGGCGAGCCCGGCGACGACGGCCCGATCGGCGACTGGTGGATCTACGAGGACCTGCACCGTCCCCTCACCCGCTTGGACACGGCCGTCGGCTTCAGCCGGGACGAGATCAAGCTGGAGGTCATCACCTACGAGCAGATGCGCCCGGGGTCCTTCGACGTTCCGTCCCGCCTCGCCGACATGGACGTCAACCACGTCCAGTCCGCCGTCTGCTTCCCCACCTTCCCCCGCTTCTGCGGCCAGACCTTCACCGAGGCCGCCGACCACGACCTGGGCCTGCTGTGTGTGCGCGCCTACAACGACTGGATGGTGGAGGAGTGGTGCGGCCCGCAGGCGCGGGGCCGGCTGATCCCGCTCACCCTCATCCCGCTCTGGGACGCCGAACTGGCGGCGGCGGAGGTCCGGCGCAACGCCGCCCGCGGGGTCCGCGCGGTCGCCTTCTCCGAGATACCCCCGCACCTGGGCCTGCCCTCCGTCCACACCGACGACTGGGACCCCTTCCTCGCCGCCTGCGACGAGACCGGCACGGTCGTGGCCATGCACATCGGCTCGTCGAGCCGGATGCCGTCCACCTCCGCCGACGCCCCGCCGGCCGTCGGCTCCACCATCACCTTCGCCAACTGCTGCTTCTCGATGGTCGACTGGCTGATGAGCGGCAAGTTCGAGCGCTTCCCGAACCTGAAGGTGATGTACGCGGAGGGCCAGATCGGCTGGATCCCGTACATCCTGGAGCGCGCCGACGTGGTGTGGGAGGAGAACCGGGGCTGGGGCGGGGTCGCGGACAAGGTCCACCGTCCCCCGTCCGAGCTGTTCGCCGACCATGTCTACGGCTGCTTCTTCGACGACGCCTTCGGCTTGCGCAACCTCGACTCCATCGGCGTCGGGAACGTCCTGTACGAGACCGACTACCCGCACTCCGACTCCACCTGGCCGAAGTCGCGCGAGGTCGGCGAGGCGCAGATGGGCCACCTGGCGCCGGACGTGGTGGAGCGGATCGTGCGAGGCAACGCGATCGACCTGCTGGGGCTGACCCCGGACGGACTCTGGAGCCCGCGGTGAGCCTCGACTACGGCATCCAGCTCCCGGTCCAGTCCCAGTCCACGCTCTACGCCGAGCCCTGGGAGGCGGACGCGGGCCCCGCCGACCTCGTCGAGGTCGCCCGTGCCGCCGACCGCGCCGGATTCGCCTACGTCGCCGCCTGCGACCACGTGGCGATCCCGCGCCGGCTGGCCGGGGCCATGAGCACCGTCTGGTACGACCCCGTGGCCACCCTCGCCCACCTGGCCGCCGTGACCGAACGGGTCCGGTTGCTCGCGCACGTCGCCGTCGTCGGCCTGCGTCACCCCCTGCTCACCGCCAAGCAGTACGCGACCCTCGACCACCTCAGCGGCGGCCGGCTCATCCTCGGCGTCGGCGCCGGTCACGTGCGCGAGGAGTTCGAGGCGCTGGGGGTGGACTTCGAGCGGCGGGGCGCCGTGCTCGACGAGACGATCGACGCGCTGCGCGCCGCGCTCGGGCCGGACGAGTTCCCCTCCCACCACGGCAAGTCGTACGACTTCGAGGGGCTCGGGCAGCGGCCCCGGCCGGTCCAGGCGCGGGTGCCGATCTGGGTCGGCGGATCCTCCCCGGCCGCCGTGCGCCGGGCCGCGCTCAAGGGCGACGGCTGGCTGCCGCAGGGCGATCCGAGGGACCGGCTGCCCGCGCGGATCGAGACGCTGCGACGGCTGCGGGAGGAAGGCCGGGGGGACGGCGCCCCCCTCACCGTCGGCGCGATCACCGAGCCGCTGTACGTCGGCGCCCCCGGCTGGGAGGTGGGCCGCCGCACCCTCACCGGGCCGCCGGAGGCCCTCGCCGAGTCGCTGCGGGCCTACGGGGCGATGGGCGTCCACCAGATCCAGGTGCGCTTCCGCTGCCGCGGCCGTACCGAACTCACCGACCAGATCGCCCTGTTCGGAGCCGAGGTGGGGCCCCTGCTCGACGGCGCCGGCTGACACGGGGGCCATCTTCCCCCGCGCACGTATCTGACGCTTCGTCAGATACGGCGATACGATGCCGAGCTCCACCGATGCGAAGGGAGCCGGCATGGGCAAGCTCGACGGACGGGTGGTCCTCGTCACCGGATCGGCGCGTGGCCAGGGCGAGCAGGAGGCGCGGCTGTTCCGGCAGGAGGGCGCCGAGGTGGTCGTCGCCGACGTGCTCGACGAGCAGGGGAAGGCGCTCGCCGACGAGATCGGCGCGCTGTACGTCCACCTCGACGTGGGGGTGGAGGAGGAGTGGACCGCGGCGGTGCGGGAGGCCAAGCAGGCGTACGGCCATCTGGACGGGCTCGTCAACAACGCCGGCATCCTGCGGTTCAACGCCCTCGTCGACACCCCCCTCGACGAGTTCATGCAGGTCGTGCGGGTCAACCAGGTCGGCTGCTTCCTGGGCATCCGGACCGCCGCGCCGGAGCTGTCCGACGGCGGCACCATCGTCAACACCGCCTCCTACACCGGGCTCACCGGCATGGCGGCGGTCGGCGCCTACGCGGCGACCAAGCACGCCGTACTCGGCCTCACCCGGGTCGCCGCCCTGGAGCTGGCGCCCCGCCGTATCCGGGTCAACGCGGTCTGTCCCGGGGCGATCGACACCGCGATGTCCAACCCGTCCCGGCTGGAGCCGGACTCCGACCCCGAGGAGACGACCCGCGCCCTCGACTCCCTCTACCGCAAGCTCGTCCCCCTGGGCCGGATCGGCCGCGCGGACGAGGTGGCCCGGCTCGCCCTCTTCCTCACCTCGCGGGACTCGTCGTACATCACCGGGCAGCCGTTCGTGATCGACGGGGGATGGCTGGCGGGCGTTTCGGTCATCTGACCGTTCGTCGGCTATTGACCATCCGGGGGCCCGGTGCCACAGTCGGCGGCATCCGCTGAATCTGACGAACCGTCAGTTAATCGCGATCCAGGAACCGGGACGGTGAACCTCCGTGGAATTCGGGCTCTTTGTACAGGGATACGTGGGCAAGCGCGCCGAGACCGATCCGCTCGCCGAGCACAAGGCGCTGATGGAGGAGACCGAGTACGTCATCCAGGCGGACAAGTCCGGCTTCAAGTACGCCTGGGCGTCCGAGCACCATTTCCTGGAGGAGTACTCGCACCTCTCCGCCAACGACGTCTTCCTCGGCTACCTCGCCCACGCGACCGACCGCATCCACCTCGGCTCGGGCATCTTCAACCCGCTCGCCCAGGTCAACCACCCGGTGAAGGTCGCCGAGAAGGTCGCCATGCTCGACCATCTCACCGAGAACCGCTTCGAGTTCGGCAGCGGTCGCGGCGCCGGCTCGCACGAGATCCTCGGCTTCCTCCCCGGCATCACCGACATGAACTTCACGAAGGAGATCTGGGAGGAGACGATCGCCGAGTTCCCGAAGATGTGGCTCCAGGACGAGTACGTCGGCTTCCAGGGCAAGCACTGGCAGCTGCCGCCGCGCAAGATCCTGCCGAAGCCGCACGGGAAGTCGCACCCGGCGATGTGGTACGCGGCCGGCTCACCGCCCTCGTACGCGATGGCCGCCCGCAAGGGCCTCGGGGTGCTGGGCTTCAGCATCCAGAAGGTGTCCGACATGGAGTGGGCGCTGGAGCAGTACAAGACGGCCGTGGTGAACGCCGAGCCGATCGGCGACTTCGTCAACGACAACGTGATGGTGACGACGACGGCGATCTGCGCGCCGACACACGACGAGGCGATCCGGATCGCCGTCGAGGGCGGGCTGCACTATCTGCCCTCGCTGGTGTTCCGGTACCACGACACCTTCCCGCGGCCCGAGGGCTTCCCGGTCTGGCCGGAGACGCTGCCCGAGTACAACGCCGAGTTCGTCGAACTCCTCGTCGAGGAGGAGCTGCTGATCTGCGGCGACCCGGACGAGGTGACCCGGCAGTGCAAGCGGTGGGAGCAGGCGGGGGCCGACCAGCTGTCCTTCGGACTGCCGGTCGGCGTGCCGAAGGAGGAGACGCTCCAGACGATCCGGCTCATCGGTGAGCATGTGATCCCGAAGATCGACACGGACCCCGTCCACCGGACCACGCGGTTCCGCCAGGGCGCGTAGCCGCTGTAGCGGACTCGCGGGCGTCGCGTCGCCCTGAGGGGTGGGCGGTCCGGGCGACCGCGGGTCCGTCGTGGCCGGTCGCGCCCACGCGGCGCAGCCGCACATCGACACAGCCCCGCGCCCCTTCGGGGCGCCCACCGCATCGGAACCGAGAAGGAGCCCTCATGCTCGATCACGTCATCAAAGGCGCGACCGTCGTCGACGGGACCGGTGCGCCTGCTTTCACCGCCGACGTCGGTATCCGCGACGGGCGGATCGCCGTCGTCGGGTCGGTCACCGAGGAGGCGCGGACGACCGAGGACGCCCACGGCCTCGTCCTGACCCCCGGGTTCGTCGATCCGCACACCCACTACGACGCCCAGCTCTTCTGGGACCCGTACGCCACCCCGTCCCTGAACCACGGGGTGACCACGGTCGCGGCCGGGAACTGCGGGTTCACCCTCGCGCCGCTGAACCCGGACCGCCCCGAGGACGCCGACTACACGCGCCGGATGATGTCCAAGGTGGAGGGCATGTCCCTGGTCGCGCTGGAGGAGGGGGCGCCCTGGAGCTGGCACGGCTTCGGGGAGTACCTGGACGCGCTGGAGGGGCGGATCGCCGTCAACGCCGGATTCATGGTGGGGCACTGCGCGCTGCGCCGGTACGTGATGGGCGCGGACGCGGTGGGCGGGCAGCCCAGCGAGGAGCAGCTGGCCGAGATCGTCCGGCTGCTGCACGAGGCCATGGACGCGGGCGCGTGGGGCTTCTCCACCACACAGTCCTCGACCCACTCCGACGGGGACGGGCAGCCGGTCGCCTCCCGGCACGCCCGGCCGGAGGAGCTGCTCGCGCTGTCCCGGGCCGTCGGCGAACACGAGGGCACCCAGATCGAGGCCATCGTGGCGGGCTGCCTGGACCAGTTCAGCGACGCCGAGATCGATCTGTTCGTGGAGATGAGCGCGGCCGCCGGACGCCCTCTGAACTGGAACGTCCTCACCGTCGACGCGGCCGTTCCGGAACGCGTGCCCCGGCAGCTCATGGCGAGCGAACGGGCGCGGAAGGCCGGCGGCCGGGTCGTCGCGCTGACCATGCCGATCCTCACGCCGATGAACATGTCCCTGGGCACGTTCTGCGCGCTGAACCTGATCCCGGGGTGGGGGCCCGTCCTCGGCCTGCCGGTCCCGGAGCGGATCGAGCGGCTGCGGGACCCGGAGGTGCGGGCGGAGCTGCTGCGGCGGGCCAACTCCAAGGAGGCGGGCGTCTTCCGGCGGCTGGTGAACTTCGGGCGGTACGTCATCGGCGACACCTACAGCGCCGCCAACGAGGGCCTCACCGGGCGGGTCGTCCGCGACATCGCCGCCGAACGCGGCCTGGACCCCTTCGCCTGCCTGGTCGAGATCTGCGCCGCCGACGAACTGCGTACGGTCCTGTGGCCCATGCCGACGGACAACGACCCGGACTCCTGGGCCCTGCGCGCGGACACCTGGAGCCACGAGGACGTCCTGCTCGGCGGCTCCGACGCGGGCGCGCACCTGGACCGGATGTGCGGGGCGCCGTACACCACGCGCTTCCTCGGCGACTGTCTGCGCGGCCGCAAGCTGGCGGGCCTGGAACAGGCGGTGAAGATGCTGACGGACGACCCGGCGCGGCTCTTCGGCCTGAGGGAACGGGGCCGGATCCGGGAGGGCTGGCACGCGGACCTCGTCCTGTTCGATCCGGAGCGGATCGACGCGGGCAAGGCCACCCTGGTGCACGACCTGCCGGGCGACAGTCCGCGGCTGGACTCCAAGGCGATCGGCGTACGGGCGGTCTGGGTCAACGGCGTGGCGGCCATCCGGGACGACGTCGTGACGGGCGCCGTACCGGGCCGGGTGCTGCGCTCGGGCCGGGACACCAGGACGGTGAGCACCAGGTGACCGACGCGATCGACGACAGCGGCGGCGGCCACGGCGGCGGCGACGGGCAGAGACTGTTCGTCGGTGGCGCCTGGGTGGAGCCCGACGGCGGGCACTACGAGGTCGTCGACCCGGCGACCGAGGGGACCGTCGGTCTGGCTCCGGAGGCCTCCCGGGAGCAGGTGCGCGCCGCCTGCGCGGCGGCCCGGGAGGCTTTCGGGCCCTGGTCGCGCACCCCGCCCGAGGAAAGGGCCGCGATCCTCGCCCGGGCGGCCGACATCATGCGCGCCCGGCTGCTGCCGTACGCCGAGCTGGCCCAGGCGGAGACCGGCGCCACGATCGGGACCGCGCGCGGGATGCAGGTCGGGGTGGGGGTGGCCCGCTTCCGGCGCTACGCGCGCGTGGAGCCCGCCGAGTGGCCGATCCCGCCGCAGGTCAACGAGGCCGGGCCGATGGGGCGGGCGGGGGTGATGGGCGCCGTCGCCGTACGGCAGCCGGTCGGCGTCGTCACCTGCGTCACCTCCTACAACAACCCGTGGGCGAACCCGGCCGGAAAGGTCGCCCCCGCCCTCGCCATGGGCAACACCGTGGTCGTGAAACCGGCCCCGCAGGACCCCCTGTCCGTCTACCGGATGGCGGAGGCGCTGGAGGCGGCGGGTGTGCCGCGCGGGGTCGTGAACGTCGTCTCCGGACGTGCCGTCGGGATCGGCGAGACGGCGGTGTCGTCGCCGGACGTCGACATGGTGAGCTTCACCGGCTCGACGGTCGTCGGGCAGCGCATCGCCGAGGTGTGCGGCCGGGACATGCGACGCCAGCTGATGGAACTGGGCGGAAAGGGCGCGGCGGTCGTCCTCGACGACGCGGACCTCGCCTCGGCGGTGGCCGGCATCGGCACCACCTTCTCCTTCTACAGCGGCCAGATCTGCACCGCCCCGACGCGGGTCCTTGCGCAGCGCCCGGTCTACGACCGCCTGGTGGAGCAACTCGCCGCGTACGCGGGCCGCTTGACCGTGGGCGATCCCCGGGCGCGGGACACGGTGGTCGGCCCGGTGATCTCGGCCGCCCACCGGGACCGGGTCGAGGCGTACGTCGAACTCGGCCGCAAGGAAGGCGCGGTGGTCGTCGCGGGCGGCGAACGCCCGCCCCTGGAGCGGGGCTTCTACGTCGCCCCCACGCTCCTCGCCGACTGCACGAACGACATGCGGGTGGCGCGCGAGGAGATCTTCGGCCCGGTGGTCACGGTCGTCCCCTTCGACGAGGAGGAAGAGGGCATCGCCCTGGCCAACGACAGCGACTACGGCCTGATCGACTACGTCTGGTCGGCCGATGTGGCCCGCGCCTTCCGGGTGGCGAGGCAGCTGCGGGCCGGCGGCGTGGGGATCAACACCGTGGGCCGCAACATGGAGGCCCCGTTCGGCGGCTTCAAGCGCAGCGGCGTCGGCCGGGACGTCGGCTCGTACGCGCTGCACGCGTACAGCGAGGTGCAGTCGATCGTCTGGCCGGGCTAGGCCTGCCCGGCCAGTCCTGCCGAGCGTAGGACGGACGTCAGTCCGTCAGGTCCACCCGCACGGTGAGCAGTCCCGTCCCCAGAGCCCGAACCGCCGCGCTGTTGCCCTTGGGCAGGGTGCGCAGGCGCGCCACCGGGTCGTCGTCGGGCATCAGGTGGGCCGTACCGGAGTGCCACCGGCCGCCCACACGGACCCGCACCCGCGGATCGGCCCGGATGTTGCGGACGTACTGCGACCGCTCCCCGAACTCCGAGACCAGCCAGAACGTGTCGCCGACCCGGCGGCCGCCCAGCGGGGTGCGCCGGGGCAGGCCGGAGACCCGGCCGGTGGTCTCCAGGAGGGTGTGGAACGGCAGACGGCGCATGAGCGGGTTCGCGACGTACCGCTGGACGGCGGTGGTCGCGCGGAAACGGAGGTCGCTGGAACGGGCCATGATCCGGGGGCTCCTTCGCGCACGGGTTTGTTGCTTCAATGGTCCCCGACGCCGTCGGCGTGACGAGAGCGGGTGGCTGCACGTGCGAGTGGTGACCTGGAACCTGTGGTGGCGGTTCGGCCCGTGGCGGGAACGTCAGAAGGCCGTCCTGGCCGTCCTGCGCGAGCTGGACCCCGACGTGGTCGGCCTCCAGGAGGTGTGGGCGGCCGGCGCAGAAAACCTCGCCGAGTGGCTGGCCGACGAACTCGGCCTGTACTGCGCCTGGGCCCCCTCACCGGCCCCCGAACGCTGGCGCCGGCGGATCGCCGACCCCGACGCCGGCTCGGTCGACATCGGCAACGCCGTCCTGAGCCGCTGGCCGGTGGTGGAACGGGAGACGCTGCTGCTGCCCGCGCCCCCCGACCTGGCCGACGGCCGCGCGGCCCTCTACGCGCGCGTGGCCGCCCCCTCCTTCGACATCCCGTTCTTCACCACCCACCTCACCTCGGCCGCGCACGCCTCGGCCGTGCGCCGCGCCCAGGTCACCGCCCTCGCGGAACTCGTCGCCCGGCACCGCCACGGCACGCCGTTCCCGCCCGTCGTCACGGGTGACCTCAACGCCCGGCCGGACTCCGACGAGGTGCGCCTCCTCGGCGGGACGAGGACCGCGCCGGCCGTCCCCGGCCAGGTCCTCCTCGACGCCTGGGACTACGCCGACCCGACCGCCCCCGGCGCCACCTGGCTCCCCGAGAACCCCTACGCGGCCCGCCTGCTGGAACCCGCCGCCCGCATCGACTACATCCACGTGGGTCCACCCGGCCCGATCGGCGAGGGCCACGTCCGGCACGTCGGCCGGGCGGGCCTCGGCCCCGTCGACGGCGTCTGGCCCTCGGACCACGCGGCGGTGGTAGCGGACCTGGCGGAGGAGGAGACGGCGATCGTCTAAAACGTCGTGCGGTCCGGCTCCGAACCGAACGCCCGGGCGACGGCGAGGCTGTCCTCGTACACGTGGTGCCGGGTGACGAGACCGTCCTCGACCGTGAGGTGCAGCGCGAACCGGGCGC